>NZ_CP126981.1 GCF_030252325.1 Candidatus Mycobacterium wuenschmannii
TGATCTCGCGACCCTTGAAGCCGGTGAACATCGGCGTCATCGCGCCCAACTCCATCCCGCCGGTCGCCAGGGCGACGAGGTGCGAGGAGATCCGGTTGAGTTCCATCATCATCACCCGGATGACGTTGACCCGCTCGGGGATCTCGTCGGTGATGCCGAGCAGTTTCTCCACGCCCAGGCAGAACGCCGTCTCGTTGAAAAACGGTGACAGGTAATCCATTCGGGTCACGAACGTGACGCCCTGTGTCCAGTACCGGTACTCGAGGTTCTTCTCGATTCCGGTGTGCAGGTAGCCGATTCCGCAGCGGGCGTCGGTGACGGTCTCGCCCTCGATCTCCAGGATCAGGCGCAGCACCCCGTGCGTGGACGGGTGCTGGGGTCCCATGTTGACGACGATCCGCTCGCCGGGTTCGCCCTTGCGGGCGGCCTCGACGATCTTGTCCCAATCCTGCCCGCCGAGGGTTACCAGGGTTTCGCTCATCAGTTGTACGACCTCCGCTGGTCGGGCGGGGGAATCTTGGCGCCTTTGTACTCGACGGGCACGCCGCCGAGCGGGTAGTCCTTGCGCTGCGGGTGCCCCTGCCAGTCGTCGGGCATCTCGATCCGGGTCAGCGACGGGTGACCGTCGAAGAGGATGCCGAAGAAATCGTAGGTCTCCCGCTCGTGCCAGTCGTTCGTCGGGTAGATGCCGAACAGCGACGGGATGTGCGGATCACCATCGGGCGCAGCCACTTCCAGTCGCACACGGCGGTTGTGCGTGATCGAGCTCAGCGGGTAGACCGCGTGCAATTCGCGACCGGTCTCGTCCGGGTAGTGCACGCCGCTGACACCCAGGCACAGCTCGAAGCGCAGCTGTGCGTCGTCACGCAGCCGACGGGCGACCTGCAGCAGGTGCTCGCGGCGCACGTGCAGCGTCAGCTCGTTGCGGTAGACGACGACTTTCTCGATGGCGTCGGCGAATTCGAGGTCGTCATCGGCCTTCAGCGCGTCGGCCAGTCGGTCGACCACCTCGTCGAAGTAGAAGCCGTAGGGCCGCGGAGTGCCCTCGTCGATGGTGACCTGGCGGACCAGTCGACCGTAACCCGAGGTGTCACCGCTGCCGCGGACACCAAACATGCCGCGGCGCACGCTGATCCGCTCGGCGTCGGAGGTCTCGACGGGGCTGCCGCCGACCTCACTCGCCGCGCGCTTGGGGTCGTGTTCCGGTGAGCTCATCGCAACAACCCGAGATGCTCGATCGTTGGCCGGGCTTCCAGCGCGGCCTGCTCGGCCGCGGCGATGGCCTGCTCGCGATTGACGCCGAGTGGCATCTCCTGAATCTTGTCGTGCAGCTTCAGGATTGCGTACAGCAGCATTTCCGGGCGCGGCGGGCAGCCGGGCAGGTAGATGTCGACCGGTACCACGTGGTCGACGCCTTGAATGATCGCGTAGTTGTTGAACATTCCGCCCGACGACGCACAGACGCCCATGGCGAGTACCCATTTGGGCTCGGCCATCTGGTCGTAGATCTGACGCAGCACCGGCGCCATCTTCTGGCTGACCCGGCCGGCGACGATCATCAGGTCGGCCTGGCGCGGCGTGGCCGAAAATCGCTCCATGCCGAAGCGTGCGATGTCGAAACGCGGTCCGGCAGTGGCCATCATCTCGATCGCGCAGCAGGCCAGTCCGAAGGTGGCCGGCCACAGCGAGCTCTTGCGGAAGTAGCCCGCCAACTGCTCGACGGTGGTCAGCAGGAAGCCGCTGGGAAGTTTTTCTTCAATGCCCACGATTTACCTCAATCCCAAGTCAATCCGCCGCGGCGCCACACGTACGCGTAGGCCACGAAGACGGTGAGCATGAAGATCACCATCTCGATCAGCGCGAACAGGCCGAGTTGGTCGTAGCTGACCGCCCACGGATACAGGAACACGATCTCGATGTCGAAGACGATGAACAGCATCGCGGTCAGGTAGTACTTCACCGGGAACCGCTGCCCGCTGCCGGCGTGCGGCGCGTTGGCGGGCTGGTCACTGGGCTCGATCCCGCATTCGTAGGCCTCGAGTTTGGCTCGGTTGTAGCGCTTGGGGCCGGTGATCTGGGCGAGTGCGACCGAGCCGAGCGCGAAGGCTGCGGCGATCCCTCCGAGAACGAGAATGGGTAGGTAAAGATTCATCCCGCGACGACGCTTCCTCACTCTGGTCTATGGGCTGGACTGTGAGCGCAACCACAGCCTAGCGACCGTGTGCGGTCGCGCGCTCAGCAGGTTAGATGTGACCTCAACCACAACTTGACGGGTGATGAACGGCGTGCGACCGCGTGGGCCGGGGGAGCGCTGCACCTCGTGCGGATAGCGCAGTGCGGCAGTGGGGTTGGGCGAAATTATGAGCCCTCTATGCGGGCGTGTTCAGGTGCCGACGAACGGCGATTCGGGGCCGGGGCGGCCGGCTACTGAACGGGGGTGCGCAGCAACTCGAGAACGGTGCGGCTGAGCCGGATCGGATCGATCGGGTGCGGCACCGCGCCCTCGGCGCGTGACCAGCTGGCCAGCCAGGCGTCGTCCTGACGGCCGGTCAGCACGACAATCGGCGGTCCCTGGTCGATCTCGTCCTTGAGCTGCTTGGCCAGGCCCATGCCGCCCTCGGGGGTCGCCTCGCCGTCCAGGATGGCCAGATCGATGCCGCCGGCGTCGACCTGCTGGACGACGACCGGGCCGGTCGCGACCTCGACGTAGGTGAGCTCGGGCAGGTCGGGATGGATCCGCTTGCCCAGCGCCACCATCACGGCCTGTCGGGTGTTGGGGTTGTCGCTGTACACGAGGACGCGCAACGGGCTGTTGGCAGACACGGTGCAGATCGTAACGCCCGCCGTCGGTTACCGCGGCGTCCGTCGCGGTCTCGCCACCCCTCAGCCGAGAATCGGTGTGAGGTCAGCCGGGTCGAAGTACTCGTCGATGCGGGTGATCAGGTCGTCCGCGTTCACCTTGATCACGATGCAGACCCGCAGCGCGATCACACCGCCATTCGTGCCGGTGGCATGCAGTACGTGCTGCTGCACGAAGCCGCCGGGAAACGCCTGCCGGTCGAGGATCTCGTAGCGGCGTTCGGCAGTGACGCGAATGAACCACCGCAGCACCTTCATCGCGCGGGGCTTGTCGTCGTCACGCTCGGCGGCGGCCCGCCAGACCTCGATGTCGTCGGCGAAGAGTTGCTCGAGGCGGGACTCGTCGCCGCGTTCGATGGCGGCGAACAGGTCATCGGCCACGGGGTGGGCGGCGGTCATCGGGAGCTCCTTATTCGTCCTGGTAACCGGGGTGCGCGGCAGCCAGCCTCCGGCCCACCAGCGCCCGCATGGCCGACTGCACTCGGGCGTCGGCGCCGCTGGCGTCGCCGGCCCGGATGGCCGCGGCAAGGGCGGCCTCGTCGTCGTAACCGGTGCCGGCCAACACGTCGGCCACGCCGTCGTCGGGGTCGGCGCTCAGTTCCCGTTCGACCATGCGCAGGGCATTGGCCGCGACCCGAGAGTGAAAGTTGACCTGGCCGGACGTCGATTCGCGCACATCGGTCTCGAGGAAATCAGCCACGGCCGCGATCAGTTCCGCGGCAGTTGGGCGACCGTGTGCCGGCGTCATCAGGTGGCGGGGGCTTCCGGTCCGCGGTCCACGCCGGTGCGCAGTTTGACCGAGGCGGAATACGCCTTCGTGCGGAAACGCAGGACCGGGTCGTCGGAGGGTTCGATGCCGTCGGTGACGCGCATCGGGTCGAACACGACGACGTCGCCGCCGTGCTCGCGTTGCGTCTCGACCCCGGTGATCTCGATGGTGCCGACCGTGATGGTCTGGTCGCTGCTCCACGGCTTGGACGGGTCGACGGTCGAGTCGCCGTGCGCCGCGATCTGCACCCGATAGTCGAACCGAACCGGTTGTGCCGCAAGGCGTTCGTCGAGTTCCTGGGTCAGGAAATCGGCGCCCTTGGCCTTCGCGACCTCCGGCGGGAGGAAGTCCTCGCCGGCCACGGGCTGCAGGTGGTAGCGCACCCAGCGCTCGCTGCCGTCGGCGGCCACCCACCGGAAGGCGTGCAGACCGTGATAGGCGACGGTGCCGTAACCGGCCGGCACCTTGTTCGCTTCCTTGACCACCGGCAGTGCCTTGACGAACCGCGGGTGGGTGGCGATGTACCCGATCAGCCGCAGTGGGGCGGTCGGCCCGGGGCGGGAGGCGCGCAGCAGTGAGATGAAGCCGTCAGGTGTGCTGGCCGGGAACAGCTTCGCGGTCTGCGTCGACACATCGGTCGTCGATCCGTCCGGCAACGTGAATTTCACCGCCAGCCCGCGCACGCCGGGGGCGTTGTCGGGTTGCCTCGGATTGCCTGAGCCGCTGGAGAATCGGATCAGAGTGGGCACCGCGTCACCGCTGAGGTGCGCGGCGCGGGAGAGCGCGGCGGCCTCGGGGGCCGCGGTGAAGGTGCCGTGGTAGAGCTTGCCTTTGGCGTGCAGCGCCCGGTTGCCGGGTTGCGCTCCACCCGTTGCGCGAATGACGTCGATTGCCTGATCAGGAGTGACCACAGCACAACCCTAGGCTTTCAACCGGCATGCGCGACCGACTTATCGAGCAAGTTCAGTAAGTCCCATTCGGTCTCGCAGACGCGGCGACCGATCGTTGCCAATTCGACCGACGGACTCTGCCCGCTGAGATGGCGTTCGGCCTGGTAGCGGCAGATGACGCCCCAGCGCAGCGTGGCCTGGACCAGCCACCAGTGGAATGCGGCCCGGTCGATGGATAGGCCGCCGGCATTTTCGTAATCGCGAACAAAATCCTCGATGCTGCCCAGGCCGCCGGCCGCGAGATCGAGCGGAGCGCCGAATCGCCAGGCCCGGATGCAGAACCAGGCCAGGTCTTCGTAGACCTCGCCGACATGGACGAGTTCCCAATCCAGCACCGCCGCCAGGCCCGACGCGTCGACGATCAGGTTGCCCATCCTGAAGTCACCATGGACCAGACGCGGCGTCGACGGCGCGGGACGGTTGTCGGCCAGCCAGCGGAAGGCCCACTCGAATGTCGCAGTGGTGTCGCCGATGACGTCCAATTCCTCGCGCCACTGCGCCATCTGGTCGTCGTCGCTGATGCCGGGAAGGTCGGCGTCCGCGCGGTGTATGGCGACCAGCGCCTCGGCGCATTGGCGAAGCAGCCGGGTCCGCCCTGAGTCGTCGAGCTGACGCTGGATGCGCCGGACGATGGTCTCTCCGGCGATCGCGTCGCAGATCAGGTACGGATTGCCTAGTGCCGCAACGGAATCGTCGGCGACCACGATGTGGGGGACCGGCGCACCGGCGGTGGCCGCGGCGAGTTGGGCGCGGGCTTCGAGCTCCATGCCGGCGTGCACCTCGTCGGGTGGGCCGGTGCGCAGGATCAGTGCCCGTCGCTGCCCGCCGGTGAGCGCATCGAAGGCCCACGTGGTTCGGCTGGCGCCGCCGGTCAGCGCAGTGAGGTTCTCGACCTTGGTGCCCGCGCCCAGGGCAGGTTCCAGGACGCCGACGAGTTTCGGTGCCAGCTCCTCGGCGTTCGTCACTTGCGGCCGAACTTGAACAGCCGCTGCGCAACCCGTCGGATCTGAATCTCCTCGGCGCCCTCGGTGATGCGGTAGCGGCGGTGATGACGGTAGATGTGCTCGAATTGCTCGTGGCGGCTGTAGCCCAGGCCGCCGTAGATCTGCATGGCGCGGTCGGCGGCGTCGCACACCAGCCGGTTGGCCCGGTAGTTGGCCATCGACACCTTGTCCGACACCTCCATGTGGTGGTCGCGGTCGAGGTGCCAGGCCGCGTACTGCACCAGCAGTCGGACCATCTGGGCTTCGGTCTGCAGCTCGGCGAGCGGCCACTGCACCGCCTGATTGGTCGACAACGGCTTGCCGAAAACCTTTCGGGTGCCCGCATATTCGGCGGCCCGGTCGATGCAATATTGCGCCGCGCCCAGGCTGCTGGCCGCCTGCCGAATCCGGTTCTCGTGCAGGAAGGTCTGCGCTACTTCGAGCCCGCGGTCGACCTCACCGAGCACCGCGTCACCGGGCACCCGCACGTCGGTCAGCTCGACCTCGCCGTGGTCGGTGGGCATGTTGAACGTCCACCAGTAGTAGGGCACCTCGAAGCCGGGTGTGTCGGTGGGCACCAGGAAGGCGGTGATGCCCTGCGCCTGGCCGGGCTCGCCGGAGGTGCGAGCGAAGATCAGGTCGTGGGTTGCCCGGTGCACGCCGGTGTTGAATCGCTTGGAGCCGTTGATGATCCAGCTGTCGCCGTCTCGCTCGGCGAGGGTTTCCAGCCACGTTGCGTCGGAGCCGTGCAGCGGCTCGGTGAGACCGAAGGCCATCGACCGTTCACCGGTGATCAGCGCCTCCGACCAGGCCGCGCGCTGCTCGTCGGTGCCGAACCGCTCCATCATGATCACCTGCGGGAAGTTCCCGACGATTGAGGACTCGTTCTGCAGGTCGTTGTGTAAGCCGAGGCCTTTGTGCGCCAAGTGTTCTCGGATGACGGCCATATCCACGTTGCTGCCGTCGCGGCCGCCGAGCGCCTCGGGTAGGCCGTAGCGCAGCCAGCCGGCCTGGTCGGCACGGCGGCGCATCTCGGAGAGCAGGTCCTCCCACTCGCGGGTGGGGATGCCGTCGTTGTCCCAGTCGGTACGGGCGTGTTCGCGGCGCTGGTCGAAGTACTGCATGTTCTCGGCCTGCAGTGGCGCAATCTCGCGTTCGATGAACGCGTCCATGTCGGCGAGCAGGCCCGGAAGGTGCTCGGGCAATGTGAAATCCACGGTGATTTCTCCTTAGGGGCCGTACAGGGTTTTCTTCCATACCGTAGCCAGCGTGGCAATGGCGTCGTCGTCACCGATCGTCAGGCCGAGACCGGAACTGCCGACAAACACCGTGGTGAAGTTTTCGAACAGCAGCGCGATGGCCGCGGCGATGTGTTCGGGGTGGAGGTCGGCCGCGTGGCCCTGCTGCTGTGCGCGCCGCACCGAGGCCGCGACGATGTCCATGCCGAACCTGCGGAACTCGTTCTGTACGGCCGCAAAACGCTGCTGGGTGGTCGCGAGCTGCGCGACCGCGATCATGATGCCGATGTTCTGCTTGAACATGTTCCAGTAGCCGGTGACCACCGAGGTGAAGAACGCGTCGTCGATGGGGGAGTCGGGCAGATGCAGGCTGAGCCCGGACGGCGTGAGCACGTCGTGCAGAAACGACTCGGCAAGCGCGTAGAGCAGGTCCTCTTTGTCGTCGAAGTACCGGTAGAACACCGCCGCGGATTTGCCGGCCGCAGAGGTGATGTCGGCCAGCGTGGTGCCGTGAAACCCGCGCTCAGCGAACAGTTTACGGGCGGCCTGCTCGATGGCCGCCCGGGTCTGGCGGCCTTTTGCGGTGACGACCTCAGTCGGCACGGGCCCGCTTCCGGTCACCGGCGCGCAGCAGCGCGCTCGGCAGGTCGTGGCCGACAGCCGATCTCGCGACGGCAGCCGCCGCGATCGCCGCATCCAGGTCGATGTCGACGTCGATGTCGCTGTCACGCAGCAGGTACACCAGGTCCTCGGTGGCGATGTTGCCCGTGGCGCCCGGCGCGAACGGGCAACCGCCGAGCCCGCCGACCGACGCGTCCAGCCGGGTAACACCCGACTCGACCGCGGCGTAGGCGCTGGCCAGCCCGGCGCCGCGGGTGTTGTGAAAGTGCCCGCCCAGCGGCACCTCGCCGATCACGGGACGGACCTGTGCCATGAGCGAACGTACCCGCCCCGGCGAGGTGGTGCCGATCGTGTCGGCGATGCTGAACCGGTCGACGCCGTATTGGACTGCGGCCGTAGCGATGTCGAGGACCCGCCGGGCAGGGGTGGGTCCGTCGAACGGACAGTCCCACGCGACGGCGACGATCACCTCGACACTGACATCGTTGTCGTGCGCGATCGCCACGATCTCGGCGATCTGCTCGGTGGCCTGCGTGCTGCTGCGCCCGACGTTGGCCTGGCTGAACGCGTCGCTGGCCGCGACCACGTACTCGATCGAGCGCAGTCCCGCGGCGACCGCGCGCTTGGCGCCGTTGGGGCTGGCGACCAAAGCGGAGAAGTCGATGTCCGGGTAATGCCGCAGTTCGGCGGCCAACTCCGCGGCGTCGGCCATCGACGGCACCTTCGACGGCGACACGAACGCGGTGGCCTCGACTTCGCGGACCCCGGTGGCGGCGATGGCGGCCAGCAGTTCCAGCTTGGCGGACAACGGGATTGGCTGCTCGATCTGCAGGCCGTCGCGCAGGGCCACCTCGCGGATGTCGACGTGGACCATCAGATCACCCCCTCCGCTCGCAACTCCGCGATCTCGTCGGCGCTGCGGCCCAGCAGACCGCCGTAGACGTCGTCGTTGTGCTGACCGGGCCGGGCCGACCCGGCAGTGCGTACGCCGCCGGGCGATTCCGACAGCACCGGCGTGACACCCGGCCCGAGCACCGGGCGGGCGAGGCGCTCGTCGTGGTGCTCGACGAGCATGCCGCGGGCGCGTAGCTGCGGGTCGGTCACCACCTCGGCGACGGTGTTGATCGGACCCGAGATGACCCCGGCGGCGCTGAGCGTCTCGATGATGTCGCCAGGCTGGCGCTCGGCGGCCCAGCCGCCGATTATCGCGTCGAGCTCGTCCTGATTGCGGCCGCGGGCAACGTGATTGGCAAACCGGACGTCGGTGGCCAGCTCGGTCTGCCCCATCGCCGTGCAGAGCCGGGCGAAGACGGTGTCCTGGTTCGCGGCGATCACCACCCAGGATCCGTCGGCGCTCTGGTAGATGTTCGACGGCGCGATGCCCTCCAGCCGGGTGCCGGACGGCCCGCGCACCACGCCGCCGACGTCGTAGTCGGGAATGGTGGATTCCTGCACGGCCAAGCATGATTCGTTGAGCGCCACGTCGACGACCTGGCCGTGCCCGGTGACGCTGCGGCGATACAGTGCGGCCAGAGCGCCCTGGGCCCCGAACATCCCGGCCAGGCTGTCGCCCAGCGACAAGGCCAGCCGCGGGGGCGGCCCGCCCGGGAACCCGTTGAGGTGCCGCAGCCCGCTGGACGCCTCGGCCACGGAGGCGTAGCCGGCCTTGTGGGCGTCGGGCCCGGTCTGCCCGTAGCCGGACACTCGAACGAGGATGATCCCCGAATTACGTTCGTTCAGAACGTCGTAACCCAGGTTCCACTTTTCCAGTGTGCCGGGGCGGAAGTTCTCCACGATGATGTCGGATATCTCGACGAGGTCGAGGAACAGCTCGCGCCCGCGTGCCTTGCGCAGGTCGAGGGTGATGGCCCGCTTGTTGCGGGCGTGCACGGTCCAGAACACGTGGTGCCCGTCGACCTCGGCCTGCCCCCAGGTGCGCAGCGGGTCCGGGGTGCTGGGAAGTTCGACCTTGATGACGTCGGCGCCCATGTCGCCGAGCAGCCGCCCGGCGAACGGCCCGGAGATCAGGGTGCCCAACTCGAGCACCCGGATGTCCTCCAACGCACCTGTCGTCACGAAACCCCCGTGAAGTCATGGCGCACAAGCCAATCGGTGACGACGGTGACGGCCTCGCGCAGCTTGTCGCGCTGGTCGGGTCCGGCGTAGTAGTGCGTGGCGCCGTGGATTTCGTGCATCTCCTTGTCCGGGTGGCCGATGGCCTCGAACAGGCGGCGGGTGTGCTCGGGTGTGCAGGCGTCGTCGGCGAGGTTGCCGATCACCAGCGACGGCACCGCGATGTCGCGGCCGCAAGCGATGCCGTCGCCGTGCGCGTCGTCGTAGCTCCATTGCGACAGCCAGCTGCGCAGCGTCGAGAATCGCGCCAGGCCGACCGGACCCATGTTCACCACTCGAGGATCGCCCAGATAACACGTTCCCGGAACCCGTTCGTTGGGATCGACGGCCGGGTCGAGCCAGCGTGGGTCGGCCATGGTGCCGTGCACGATGAAACCAAATTCGTCGTCGGGACGACCGGCGGCCTTCAGCTCGGCCAGTTTGTCCTTGACCCACGCGGTGATTCGGCGGTTGCGGTCGATCTGCGCCTGCCGGTAGCGGGCCAGGAACTCCTGGCTGTACGGCGGCTGGTTGGGGTTGTCCGGGTTGTAGAGATCCAGCTCCGGGTCGCGCTTGGAAGGGTCAGACTCGTCGAGAATCGAGCCGTCCATCCATTCGGTGAGCGTGCCGTGCCGGCTGATGTGGGCGGCCAGCAACATGAGCCCGTCGGCGGCGGGTAGGTCGAGCTTGGTCAGGTCGGGGCCGTCGCCGGACGGGCTCGAGGTGATCGTCGCGTGTTGGGCCTGCTGTTGGTAGAACACCGACAGCGACCCGCCGCCGCTCCAACCGGCGAGCACGACCTTGCGATAACCCAGACGCTCCTTGGCGTCCTTGATGGCCGCGCCGAGGTCTTCGATCACCTTCTCCATCAGCAGCGCCGAGTCGGTGCCGCGGAATCGGCTGTTGCAGTAGATGACATGGTGGCCCGCACGCGCCAACGCGTTGATCATCGGCAGGTACGCGCCACCGCCGATCGGGTGCATGAACATCAGCACGGTGTCCGACGGGGTGTCCTTCGGCTTGAGCAGGTAGCTCTCCAGCACCACGATTTCGGCGAGGCCACCGTAGACGTCGCGCACGCCGGAATTGTTTTGGAACGCAACCAGATAGGGGATCCGTTCGTAGTCGTGCTTCACAGGTGCGCTCACGGTCATCAGTGCTGTCCTAGGTCGTTGGCCAGCACCTCGGCTGACGGGGTGAGCCGGCGACGGGTGTCGACGGCGATGACCTGCCAGTCGACGCGCGAGTGCTCGTCGAATTTGCGGCGGGCCCGCTCGCGCGCCTTCTCGGGCGCGCCGTGGTGAACGCCTTGCGGCGCATGGGAAATCAGCCCCGGCGGCATCGGGATGCCGTACAGCGAACCGCCGTGGAAGAACGCGATCTCGTCGTAGTCGACGTTGCGGTGGTACCAGGGGGTGCGCTCGGTGCCCGGTACGCCTTCTGCGGGCTTGGGCAAAAAGTTCATCACGTATACCCCCGTGGCTTGCATGAACAGGTGCACGGTCGGGGGGAGGTGGACGCTGTCAGAGGTCACTACGTTGTAGTCGTCGATATTGAAGGTGAACGCGAAGTTGTCGCCGCGCCATCCTTCGACGTCGAGCGGATTGTGTTGGTAGAACTGCGTTGTCGGGCCGCCCTCATGGATCAGCCGGACCCGGTACTCGTCGCGGCCGTCGTCGGCGATGGGCTCGGGTTCGGGGATCACCGCCTGCGACGGGTCGAACGGGAAGTGCCGGCCCAGCGGACCCGGCGGCGGAACCCGGAATTCGTCGGTGGCCTCGATCATCAGCAGCGTGGTGGGGTGGTCGGGAACCTGGCGCCAGGTGCAGGCCTTCGGCAGATACACCCAATCGCCCGCGCGGTAGCGCAGCGGCCCGAACTCGGTCTCGAGCAGGCCGGCGCCTTGGTGCACGAAACACAGCAGATCGCCGTCGACGTGCCGGGCGAAATACGGCATCGGCTGCTCGCGACGGGACAGCGAGATACGGCAGTCGGCATTGCCGAACATGAGCAGCGGGCCGCCCTCGGCGTCGGTGGCGTCACTGGGCTTGAGCTCGCTGGACAGCACGTCGACCGGGCGCAGCGGTCCCTCGGACCGATAGGCGGTGGGGTCGTTGCGGCGGTACAGGTTCGCGGTGCGGCCGACGAAGCCACGCCGGCCGAGCTCGTCGTCTTTCAGCCCGTCGAGATCGGCGTGCAAGCGACGTGGCGTGGTGCCTTTACGCAGGTGAACGAACGATTCCATGATGGCTCCGGTATCAAGGCGGCACAAAACTGAAAGTGACGTTACTTTTTCTTATCGTCAGTGACAAGAGGAACCGAGATGAATTCTGCGCCCGGGAGCAGTCTGTATCGGCATGACCAACGACACCACCCTCGCCACCATCACGATCCCCGCTTCGGCCGAAGCCGTGTTCGGCATCCTGGCCAACCCCGCGACTCACGAATCCATCGACGGCACCGGCTGGGTACGGGAATCCCTCGACGGCGAATCGCTGACGCGCAACGGGCAGGTCTTCCGGATCGCGATGTACCACGACAACCACCCGGACAAGAACTACGAGATGGCGAACAAGGTGACCGTGTTCGACCGCCCGCACGCCATCGCCTGGGAGCCCGGCCAGGACCTGGCAGGGGACGGCAACCTGTCATTCGGTGGCTGGATCTGGCGCTACGACATCGCCGACGCCGGGCCGTCGGAGGTCCGTGTCACGCTGACCTACGACTGGTCGGCGGTGCCGGCCGAACTGCGTGAGCACATCGGTTTCCCGCCGTTCGAGCCCTCGCATCTGGAGAACTCGCTACGGCACCTGTCGGACCTGGCCGCCCGGGCCTGAGGCTTCCGACGCGAAACAGAAGCCAGGGCTGTCAAATTTAGCGATGAGCGACCCTGGCTTCTGCTTGGCGGGATAGGGGGCGTCAGTCCCGAACGCGGAGAACGACTTTGCCCTTGGCGGTGCGATTTTCCAGCGAGGCGATCGCGGCCCCCGCTTCCTCCAGCGGGTAGACGACCGGCTCGGGCGGCGGCAGCGTGCCCGACGACAGCAGCTTCTCCAGATCGGCCCACTGCTCGGCCAGCGCGTTGGGGTGGGTGCCCGCCCAGGCGCCCCAACCGACGCCGACGACGTCAATGTTGTTCAGCAGCAAGCGGTTTACCTTGACGGTGGGGATTTCACCGCCGGTGAAGCCGATGACCAGCAGCCGGCCACCCGGTGCGAGCGAGCGCAGCGAGTCGGTGAATCGGTCGCCACCGACCGGGTCGACCACCATGTCGACTCCACGGCCGCCGGTCAGTTCCTTGGCGGCGTCCTTGAATCCGTCGGCCAGCACGACGTCCGTCGCGCCCGCCGCCCGCGCGATGTCGGCCTTTTCCTCGGTGCTGACGACCGCGATGACCTCGGACGCTCCGAGGACTTTCGCCAGCCGAAGCGTCGAGGTGCCGATCCCGCCGGCGGCCCCGTGCACCAGCACCGATTCGCCCTCGTGCAGCCGACCCCGAACCGTTAGCGCGAAGTACATGGTCAGGTCGTTGAACAGCAGGCCCGCGCCCGCCGTGAAGCTGACGTTGTCCGGCAGTTTGAAGACCCGGTCGGGCTGCAGCACCGCGACCTCGGCCATCCCGCCGGTCAGCATGGTCAGGCCGACCACCCGGTCGCCGGCCTTGACGTGCGCGCCGTCCGGCGCTGAGCGCACGACGCCGGCGATCTCGGCGCCAAGGACAAACGGCGGGTCGGGGCGGTATTGGTAGAGGCCGCGCGTCAGCAACGCGTCGGGGAAGGCCGCGCCGGCCGCGTGGACCTCGACGACCACACCGTCGCCCGTGGGCTCGTCGATCTCGGCGACCTCGACTGCCTCGGGCCCGTCGAGTCTTGTCAATTGTGCTGCGCGCATGGCCATGACGTTAGCCCCGCGGTGTTTGGTCGCCGCCATCGGTGCGGCGCTGGACTGACCGGCGGGAAAAGACCCACACCGAGCCGGCGAAGACCAGCATCGCGCAGCCGCCGCCCGTCATGGCGACGGCGAGCCGGTGATTGCGGGCCCGCTGGTGGTCGTAGTCGTTGAGCCACGACTTGTGCGGGCGGCTGCTGGAGTTCGGGCACGTTTCGCCGGGGTGCATCACCCTGCCGCCGCAGTAGTCGATGTGCGCCCAGCTGTTCAGGCCGCCGATGACCATGCCGACGGCGACGACGGCAACGGCGAATGCACCCGCGCGGTTGTCCTTCGATGCCACCGCCAAACGCTAGCGCCTGCTGGTCAGCCGGGTGATGCCGCGCAGCACCGAGCGGCTGACCGTGTGCCGAACCCGTTGCGTCACCGACTGGGGGATCGGTTGGGGCGCAGCGCCGAGCTGGGGGAACAGGGTCAGCGCGTTGCGGCGTTCGATGTCCGCACGCGCTTCGGCGTCGAGGCCCGGGTAGGTCTCCAGCCCGGCCGCGAACAGCTGTCCGGCGACGGTCGGCGCGAATGGGAAGTCGGACCCGAAGGTGATGTGTCCCGGCCTGGCGAAGGCCAGCAGGGTCGGCAATGCTGCGGCGCTCGACGACAGTGCGGTGTCGAAGTAGAAGCCGGCGAAGTCGTCGAGGACGTCGGCTGGACTGCGGCCGGTGTCGGCGGTGATGGCCACCGCCATCCGATGGCTCGCGTACGGGACGAAGCCGCCACCGTGACTGAGGATGAACCGGATGTTGGGGTATCGGGCTCGAATCCCGTTACGCACCAACAGGTATGCGGCCCGGGTGGTATCGAGCAGGAAGTCGGCCGCGAACGGCGGAAGGTCAGGCACCGTCGGGCCGGGCAGTTCGCCGGGATGGATGAACACCACCGCCGCGCGTTCGTCGAGGGTCGCGAACAGCGCGTCCTGGCCCCGCTCGCCGAGGTACGTGCTCGCGTTGTTGGCCAGCAGTACGACTCCGTCGGCGCGCAGGTCATCCAGGGCGCGAACGATTTCCCTGCCCGCTTCGTCGATGTCAGGCAGCGGGATGGTCGCGAAGAAGCCGTAGCGGTCGGGATGCTCGGCCGACAGCGCGGCACAGTAATCGTTGACGTCGCGCGCGAGCGCGGCCGCGTCCGCGGGGTTGGGCAAAAACGCTGTGCCAGGGGTGGATACGGACAGGATCGCGGTGCCGACGTCCAGCTCGGCCATCGCCTGCAGCGACACGTCCACGCTCCACTCCGGAAGCTCGCGGCCCCCGGCCTCGGCCAATCCTGCCCGCAGCAATGTCTTTCGATAGTCCGGCGGGATGACGTGGTGGTGGGTGTCAATGCGCAACACGATCTCCTGCTCGATGGTAAGCCAACGCCGGCACGGTGTCTTCGCGGTGCAGCAGCGACTGGGCCGCGGTCTTGAACTGGGACAGCTTCTCCACGATGCTCTGGCCTTCGCGGGTGTGGCCCCAGATGCTGATGCCTTGATATGTCTGTGGCTCCCAGGTGTTCTCGTCGACGACGATGGGGTTCCAGCCCACCTCCCACTCGAAACCGGAAGGTGTGACGGCGTAGTAGGAGAGTTCGCGGTCGTTGGTGTGTTGCCCGACCCCGAGCGCCATGCCGAAGCCGAGCTCCCGGACGCGCTGATACGACGCGACCATGTCGTCGAGATCGGCGACCTGAATGTTGAGGTGCTGGACGCGGGTGCGGATCGGGTTGATCGGCAGCCGGTTCACCGCGGCGATCGCGACCGAGTGATGGCGCTGGTTCACCCGCAGGAAGCGGATCTTGAACTTGAGACCGCTGATGGTCTCGTCGATGAAGTCGGTGAGACGCGCGTCGAACACGGTGTTGTAATAGCCATGCAGCTCTTGCGGTTTGGTGGAGGTGACGGCGACGTGGCCCATGCCGGATTCGCCGGTGACGAATCCGCCCCGCACCGCCATGTCGAGTGGCGCGACGCCGCTGCAGGCACGTGTGAAGATCTCCTGCGCCAATCCGTTGGGGCCGGGGAATCGAATCAGTCGGTCGACGCCGCGGGCTGCAGCTTCCTCGGCACTACCTTCCACGCGGGGCACGCCGCGCCCGGTGATCCGGTCGAGGATTTCGTCGAACGTGCTGTGATCGTCGACTTCCCAGCCCAGGGCGGTGACGTCCTCGGCCGGACCGCGTTGGATCAGGAAGCGGCACTGGTGTTCGTCGAGCCGGAATCGCAGTGCATCGGGCAACGTCTCGTCGAGATGCATCCCGATGGCGTCGCGGCCGAAGCGCCGCCACTCGCCGAACTTCTCGGTGTCGACGACGAGGTAACCGAGTCGAAGCTTGCCGAAGACGTTCATGGTTGGAACACCGAAGGGCTGCTGAGGAAGTCGACGACGACACGGTTGAATAATTCGGCGCGTTCCCACTGCAACCAGTGGCCGGTGCGCGATGTCATGATCAGGTCCGCGTTGGGCATCATGTTCGCCAGCATCGGCCCGCCGGACGGCCGGTTGACCTTGTCATCGCGACCCCACAGCACCAGCGTCGGGGTGGTCAATCGCGCAAGCCTTCTGTCGCGGGTGAGGTCCATCCGCCACAGCGTTCTCAGTGCCGTCGGGCCCGAGGGCCGGCGCAGCGGGGGATCGGCCACCACCTCGGGATCGAGCGACGCCTCGTAGCGCAGGTCGATCACGCTGTCCGGCACCGAAGCGCCGTCGTAGACAAGGTAATTGCGAATGAACGTCTCTAGCTTGTCGCGACTCGGCCCACTGCCGCTGTAGTACGACAGCAGGCTTTTCAGTCCCGCGGTCGGGAGACCGCGGGTGGTGCCGATGCCGCCGGGGCCCATCAGCACCAGCTGGTCGACACGCTGCGGGGCATCCAGGGCCAATCGCAGCGCGGCCGCGCCGCCGTACGAGTTGCCCACCAGAGATGCTGTGGCGAAGTTCAATTCGTCGAGCAGTCCGCGCATCATGTCGGCCAGATAGCCGAACGGGTCGGACTGATCGACATACTTCCTCGAGCGACCGTAGCCGGGCATGTCCGGGACGATCACCCGGAAATGTTCGGCAAGGGCGTCGATGTTGCGGGAGTAGTTCGACACCCCGGACGCTCCGGGCCCGCCGCCGTGCAGCATGACTAGGGGCGTTCCGCTCCCGGCTTCGGCGACGAAGATCGGCTTCCCCGCGACGGTGACGGTGTGCTCGGTCAGCGCGGTGCTCATGTGTGGGCCTTGCTGATAACGGCGGAGAACACAAAGCCGGCCGGCGGCGGTGGCAGGGGCTGCCCGGATCCGGCTGCGGCATAGATGAATCCGTCGGGGCGCACCACCACGGCGGCCGCGTTCTTCCGGTGTAGCCAGCGGGCCAGGCTCGGCTCGGTGACGGGTATCGTCGGGACGTCCCAGGCATCCGCGCCGCTGGGCCGCTCACCGGTGTGGATGATCGCCCACCGTCCGCCGACAACATCGTCGAGGCGGACACGCGTCCCGTCGGCCGCCGTGACCCACGGCTGCGGGATCTGCCACCCCGCCGCGCGGTGCGTCACGGTGCCCAAGAAGCCGTGCCGGTATCGGGCGGCGGGTATCCAGGTGTACTTGCTCAGTCCGGTGCCGAGTCCCGGGATGCGTAACACCGTGCGCAGCAGATGGTTTCGAAAGAATGCCGCAGCGCGATTACGCTCGGTGATGAGGCGCCCCGCGCGGCAAGCCCGCCGGGTGACCTCGGTGACGTGCGGTTGGCGCTCGGCTTGATAGGAGTCGAGCAGAGATTCCGGTGCCTGGCCGCTTAGAACCGTGGCGATCTTCCAGCACAGGTTGGCGGCGTCGCGGATGCCCGCGGACATACCCTGGCCGATCCACGGCGGCATCGCATGCGCGGCATCGCCGGCCAGGAAAACCCGGCCCACTCGCCACCGTTCGGCCACGCGATTGTGGTGGCTGTAGATCACCGCGCGCAGAATCTCGACGTTGCGGTCGGTGATGCCCTGGGCGTTGAGCACCCTCCAGATCGACTCATGCTGCAGCAGTTCGGATTCGAGCTCACCGTCACGCGCGGGATACTCCCAGCGGTGGTGGCCTAGCGGAGTCGGACAGTCGACCGTGGGCCTGGCCGGGTTGCAGTGGAAACGAAGCCGGTCGTGACTCGGCCACTCCTCGCGGACCTTGGTGTCGATGACCACCCAGCGCTCGCTGTACGTCCGCCCGGTGTAACCGACGCCGAGCTGCCCCCGCGTCGGCGACGAGCCGCCGTCCGCGGCGATGACGTAGGACGCGCGCACCCGCTTGACCGCATCCGTGCGGACGTCGGTGAGCATCAACTCGACGTCGGTACTTCCGGGATGCAGGCGGAGGCATTCGTGCTGGAGAAGTACGTCGACGTTGCCGAAACGAGCGACGCCGTCGCGCAGGACGCGCTCGACGGCAGGTTGATAGAAGAACTGCTGCGGGGGATGGCCCGTGCCGCGGGGGGTGACCTTCAAATCGATGAACGGAACGCCACTCGCGTCGACAAAGTTCAAGGGGCGGTCGGCCAACATGTCCTGCTGTAGTCGATCGGCCAGTCCGACCGACTGCCAGATCCGCATGACCTCCTCGTCGGTGGAGATCGCCCGAGCTCGGTTGTACACATCCGGATCACGTTCGATGACAACAACATTCAGGCCCAATTGACCAAGAAGGTTCGCGGCGGTCGCCCCGGTCGGGCCGTAGCCGATGACCGCCACGTCGTATGCGTCTGAAGTGGTCATGATGGTCTCTCGTCGTCGAGGGGTTGTTCTGTAGTGATCGTTACGGTAATGTAGCGATCACTACAGAGTCAAGGGGCTGATGTGGCGAAGAATTCGGAGCCGGCGCGACGCAAACGTGCGGACGGGGAGTTGTCCCGCGAGCGCATCCTCGATGCCGCCACCGAGGTCGCCGCCGAGCGCGGTTACGAGGGCGCCAGCATCGCGTTGGTCAGTGCCAAGTGCGGCCTGCCGGCCAGTTCCATCTACTGGCATTTCACGAATAAAGACGACTTGATCGCCGCGGTGATCGAACGCAGCTTCGCCGGCTGGCTCAGGGCTTGGCAGGTGCCCGACGAGGGCGATGGCCGTCGGCGCCTGGCGGGCGTGGCAATGCAGATCGCGAAGGCGCTGCTCGATTCACCCGACTTCATCCGGCTCGGCCTGATGCTGTCGCTGGAACGCCGCCCCGTCGAACCGCGGGCGAGGGCCATGTTCTTGCAAGTCCGCGCGCAGACGTTCGACCATTTGGCCGAGAACATGCGCGAATTCGCACCGGATCTCACCGAGGCGCAGATCCATCAACTCGTCACCTACGCGATCGCCGGGGCTGACGGACTTTTCATCGCCAAGGAGATTCACGGCGACGCGGTGGACCTGATCGCGCTGTTCGAATTGCACGCCCAGGCCCTCTACGACACCGCGCTGCGATTGATCTCCGAGGGTGATCGCGGATGACCGCGACGCCGCACAGTGAGCTCGGCGCGCGACGAGGCGAGCACACCGGCCGGTCCCGGAATCCGGTGATCAAGGTCCACGACCTGGCATGGCTGGAGTTTCAAAAGCCGGATCTGCTTCGCGCCGAGGCGTTTGCGCGCGCGTTCGGGTTCACGACGGTGTCGTGCACCGCCGAAGAGCTGTACCTGCGTGGCAGCGACGCCGGCGCACCCTGCGTCCTCATTCGTCGCGGACCGACATCGCAATTCGCCGGGATGGCCTTCCAGGCCGCCGACGAGGCGGACCTGCGCCGGTTGGCCACGGCCAACGGGACGACGCCGCGTGCGCTGCCTGAGGGGATCGGCGGGCGCGCGGTGGACCTCACCAATCCCAGCGGAATGCCGGTTCGGGTGATCGCCGGCACCCGTCAGCACGACGCGCTGCCTGCACAGTCGGCGCACACCTTCAACTTCGGGCCGGAGATGTTGCGCGTCAACGTCACTCAGCGACCACCGCGCGCACCGGCGGGCATCCGGCGGCTTGGCCACGTGGTGCTGCAGTCGAACCGGTACCTTGAAACGCTCGATTGGTACCTCGACCAACTCGGCATGATCGTCAGCGACTTCCTGTTCTTCCCGGGTCAGCGCGACCGCGGGCCGACCATGAGTTTCATTCGCTGCGACCGCGGCCAGACACCGTCCGACCACCACACCGTCGCGCTGGCGCTGGGTCCGGCGAACCGCTACGTCCACTCGGCCTATCAGGTGTGCGACCTCGACGCCCTAGCCGCGGGCGGAGAGTACCTGAAAGATGCCGGCTACCAACGTTCCTGGGGAATCGGCCGCCACATTCAGGGCAGCCAGATCTTCGATTACTGGCGCGACCCCGACGGGTTCCTGGTCGAACACTTCAGCGACGGGGACATGTTCGACTGCTCGCTGGAACCGGGCTGGGCGCCGTTCACCGCGTCGGGCTTGGCGCAATGGGGTCCGCCGGTCAGCAAGGACTTCCTCGGGACCAATCCGAGATCCATTCCACACGAGGCGCGTTCAATGATCAGCGCGCTGCGGGCAGACAACGAATTCGATCTTCGCCGCCTCATCGGCCTGATGAAAGTAGCCACGTCATGACCATCTCGATCCTGCGCACCGCCGACGCCTGGTGGGTGGCCACCGCCGCCGGCGCCGTCACCGTCGACTCTGCAGCAACCACGACAGCGGGGTTGCTGGCCGACCGCGCTGCCGTCGACACCGCAGCGAACCGCTCGAACGCCGTGCCGGTCGAGAGCCTGGACCTGGTCTCGCCGGTCACCGCGCCGTGCCGGGTCGTCGCCCAGATGACCAACTTCGCCTCCCACGTCAAAGACGCCGGGATGGACCCGGCGTCGATTCCACTGACGTTCTTCCGCAAGGCATCCGGCTCTATCACCGGCCCGGCCGACGCCATCGTCAAGCCCGAGCACGTGCGGTTCCTCGACTACGAAGTCGAGATCGGTCTGGTGATCGGTCGCCCGATTCCGGTCGGCACCGAGATCACCGAAACAAACCTGGCCGACTACATCGCCGGCTTGGTGGTGACCAACGACGTATCCGCCCGTGACGTACAGCTCCCGAAAACCCAGTTCTACGAGGCCAAGTCGTACCCGACTTTCACCCCGGCCGGGCCGGTGTTGGTGCTGTTGGAGGCCGGCGAACTCCGCCGCTTCGGAGATCTACGCCTGCAGTTGCGGGTCAATGGCGAACTGCGGCAAGACGCTTACGTCACCGGTGACATGATCTATCCGCCATTGCAGGCACTGCAGGCGCTGGCCCGATTCCAGCGGCTGGAGCCGGGCGATCTCGTGCTGACCGGAACGCCGGTCGGCACGGCGCTCAGCGCGCCACCCAAGCCGATCGAGATCATCGGCTCACTGTTGCCGCCCGCGGTCAAGTGGAAGGCGTTCTTCAACCGGCAGGCCAAGAACCCGAAGTACTTGCGGGACGGCGATATTGTCGAGGCCTCGGTCGCGACCGACGACGGCGCCATCGACCTGGGCTCGCAGCGCAACATCGTGAAGTACGCCTGATGCGCCGAGCACCGGCCGACGTACCGGTCTATCGGCCGGACATCTATGCCACCGACGCGATCGTCGACCCGTACCCGCACTACGCCCGGATGCGCGAGCTGGGGCCGGTGGTGTGGCTGCCGAAACAGCGGGTCTACGCGGTGCCGCGGTACGGCGAATGCAAGGCCGTGCTGCGGGATGACAAGGCCTTCCTCTCGGACGGGGGAGTGGCGCTAAACCCCATCAGCAATCGATTGTCGCGCGGCACGACGCTGGGAAGCGACGGCACTGAGCACAATCAGCGTCGCAAACTGGTGGCACACCGCATGCTGCCGCGCGCGTTGGGAGTCATCAGCAACAGCGTGACCGATCAGGCCGCCCGGGTCGTCGACGCGGCCGTCGCCAAGCGCGAGATCGACGGCGTCGCCGATCTCGCGACCGCACTGCCTTTGGCCGTCGTGCCCGATCTAGTGGGGTGGCCGCGCGATCAGCGCGACCACCTGCTCGACTGGGCCGGCGCGACTTTCGACATCCTCGGCCCGCTCAACAGGCATGCACTGCGGGCGTCGACGGCGAGCGTGCAGATGCTGCGCTTCGCCCGCCGCGTCGTGCGCCGGCGCAGCGTGATCGAGGGCAGTCTCGGACATGACGTGCTGATCGCGGCCGACGAGGGGAGGTTGCCGCGCCGCGAATGTCCGCCGCTGATGGTCGATTACGTCGCGCCGTCGCTCGATACCACCATCAGCGCGATTTCCAGTGCGCTGCAACTGTTCGCGATCTTCCCTGACCAGTGGGAGATCCTCCGGGCGAATCACGACCTGATTCCCAACGCCGTCAACGAGGTCATCCGCTTCGAGTCGCCGTTGCGTGCGTTCGCCCGAAAAGCGGCTCGAGAGACAACTATCGGCGACACCGAGATCCCGGCCGGCGGCCGCGTCCTGGTGATCTATTCATCGGCCAATCGTGACGAACGTGAATGGGACCGACCCGACGTGTTCGACGTGCGTCGCGACGCGACCCGACAACTTGGCTTCGGGCATGGCACCCACGCCTGCGCGGGTCAGGGGTTGGCGCGCATGGAAACCGAGGCGATGTTGTGCGCGCTGGTCGCGCGCGTCGGCCGGATCGAGGTGACCGCCTCGCCAACCTGGGCGATCAACAACATCATTCGGCGACACGAGCGACTGCCGCTGAAACTGATTGCCGCTTGAGCGATTACTTGAGCTCAGAGGACGACAGGCCCAGCAGCCGTCGGGCGACGACCAACTGCTGGATCTGCTGGGTGCCCTCGAAGATGTCCATGATCTTCGAGTCGCGTGCCCACTTCTCCAGCAACGTCTCTTCCGAATAGCCGAGGGTGCCGGCCAATTCGACTGCCTTGAGGGTGATGTCGCTGCCGACCCGTCCGGCCTTCGCCTTGGACATCGAGGCCTCTTTGGAGTTCGGGATGTTGTTGTCGGCCTGCCACGCGGCACGCAGGGTCAACTGGTAGCTGGACTCCCACTCGGCTTCCATCCGCAGGAACTCCGCGGCGGCGGCGCTCTGCACCTGCGCCGGCTTGTCGTAGCAGATTTCGACGCCCGCGTTTGTCAGGATCTTGCGCAGCTCTTCCAGCGTCGCGCGGGCGATTCCGACGGCCATCGCGGCGACCACCGGGCGGGTGTTGTCGAAAGTCTCCATGACGCCGGAAAAGCCCTTACCCGACTCGATTTCGGGATTGCCGAGCAGGTTGTCCTTCGGAATCCGGCAGTTTTCGAACCGAATTGCAGCGGTGTCGGAGCCCTTGATGCCCAGCTTGTTCTCGAGCCGCTCGACGGTCACGCCGGGGTGCTCGCGCGGCACGATGAAGGACTTGATTGCCGCGCGGCCCTGCGACTTGTCCAGCGTCGCCCACACCACGATGTGGGTGGCGCGCGAGCCCGCGGTGACGTAGATCTTCTCGCCGTTGATGACGTACTCGTCGCCGTCCAGCTTGGCGGTGGTGGACACCGCGGCAGAGTCGGACCCGAATGACGGCTCGGTGATCGCCATCGCGGCCCAGACCCGGCCCAGCCGCTCCAGTTGTTCGTCGGTCGCGACGGCGGAGACGGCGGCGTTACCGAGGCCTTGGAACGGAATCGACAGCAGCATGGCCGCGTCGCCCCAGCTCGCTTCGAGCGCCTGCAGGGCCGCTGCCATGTTGGCGGCGTTGCGGTTCTCGCCGTTGTTCTCGCTGGCGCGAAGTCCGTTGGCGCCGGCCATATCCAGCGTGCCGGCCTCAGACGCGCCAGCGAACAGCTCCGCCAGGGTGTCGAGCTCCACCGGGTAGGCGTGCTCCTTGAGGTCGTACTTCCGCGCGATCGGCCGCATCATCTCCGCGGCGCCCTGGTGGGCCTTCTCGATCACTGCGCGCATCTTGCCGGGCAGTTCCAAATTGATTGCCATGATTGGTCTTTCGTTGCCGGTGAAAGTCTCAGATAACCACTACGCCCTCGGCGATGCCGATGGCTCGGAGGTCGCGGTACCAACGCTCGACTGGGTGCTCCTTGGTGAAGCCGTGGCCGCCGAGCAGCTGCACGCCGTCCAACCCGATCTGCATGCCCTTGTCGGTGCCGATCTTCTTGGCCAGGGCGGCTTCTCGGACGAAGGACAGACCCTGCTCGGCACGTGCGGCGCCGCGCCACGTGATGAGGCGTAGGCCGTCGAGTTCGATGGCGATGTTGGCGCACATGAAGGCGACCGACTGGCGGCGGGCGATCGGCTCACCGAAGGCTTCGCGCTCCTTGACGTAGGGGACGACGTAGTCGAGCACCGCGTGCGACGTGCCGACCGCCAGTGCGGCCCATCCCAATCGGGACAGAGCGATCGCCTCGGAGTAGTCGGTGTCGGTTGCGTCGTCCTCGCCGAGGCGCGCGCTGAGCGGCACCGCGACGTTGTCGAGTTCGACGCGGCCGAGCGCGGCCGCGCGAATCCCCATGCTGGGGTCGGCCTTGACGGACAACCCCTGGCTCGACGACTCGACGATGAACAGCGCCGGCTTACCGTTGAGTTGCGCTGCGACGATGAACAATTCGGCGTCAGCAGCGGCCGGAACCAGTGACTTGACGCCGGTGATCCGGTAGCCGCCCGGGGTGCGCACGGCCGTGGTCTTCAGTGCGGTCGGGTCGAACAGCGGTTGCGGTTCCGCGATGGCCACGCAAGCCTGCGGGACGTTCTCGCCGGCGAACTCCTTGAGATAGGTGGCCTGCTGGCCGGCGCTGCCCCAGTGGGTGAGTGCGGCCGCAACACCGGCCGGCGCCAAAATCGGCAGCGCCAACCCCATGTCGCCGTAACCAAGCGCCTCGGCCACCAGAACATTGGTGACGCTGGAGCGTTCGGCGGCGATGCCGTCGAAGTCCTCGGGGATGTTGATCGCGGTGATGCCGAGTTCGGTGGCCTTCTTCACGAGGTCCGGGGGATAGGCGGTGGCCGCGTCGGCGTCGTGTGCCGCCGGGCGAAGGATTTCCGCCGCGAACTCCTCGACCGTCTCGACGATCATCTTCTGGTCGTCGTCGGGCGTCAGGTCGTAGTAGTCCTTACCGCTGGTCTTCAGCCGGGTCGGGCCGCCGCGCAGGTTCTCGACCTTCTTGAACTGACGGGTGGCGGCCCCGGCGGCGGAGAAGATCTGCTTGGTGCCGTAACGCAGCGACCGGTTCAGCGGGTCGCGCAGGCCGTACTTGTCCAGGAACTCCTGGCCGACGAGTGGCGTGAGCAATCCGATCGCCAGGTCGATGCCAGTGCGCTTGTGGGTCTGCTCGCCGATCGCGGACTTGCTACCGGAGCGCTTGGGGCGCTGCTTGGAGCCGTTTCGCGAGCCGTTCGTGGAGGTGACAGTGTTTGTCATAGATGCAGCCTCGGTCGTTGGGGCAGTGCGATGACTGTATCTTACTCCAAAGTAAGATAGAAGTTTCCTGTTACCTAGTTCACACGTAACGGCTAGCCCGCGGACAGTTTTCGCAGGACTAGGTCATGCAGAAGGCCGTTGGTGGCCACCGCGTTGCCGCCGTGCGGACCCGCGGCGCCATCCAGGCTGGTGAACGCGCCTCCCGCTTCGCGAACCAGGACGTCGAGCGGGGCGAGATCCCACACCGATACTTCCGGTTCGGCCGCGATGTCGACGGCGCCCTCGGCGACGAAGCAGTAGGACAGGAAGTCGCCGAACGCGCGCACCCGCCACACTTCGTCGGTCAGATCCAGGAAATGGTCGCGCACCCCCAGGTCGGCCCAGCCGGACAAGCTGGAGAACGACAGGCTGGCCGAATCCAGTTGCGCCACAGAGGAAACCGACAGTCTGCGCGGCGCGGCATCGCCGACGGCAACGAATGCGCCGCCACCGGCGGCGGCCCACCAACGCCGTTGCAGCGCGGGGGCGCTGACGACCCCGACCTGCGGAACCCCGTCGACAAGCAGCGCGATCAGGCTGGCCCAGACCGGCACGCCGCGGACAAAGTTCTTGGTGCCGTCGATCGGGTCGATGATCCATTGCCGTCCGGCCACGGTGTGCCGGCCGCCGAACTCCTCGCCGAGGACGCTGTCGTCCGGACGGACGCCGGCCAGTGCTTGACGGAGGCTGGTCTCGACGGCGTGATCGGCGTCGCTGACCGGCGTCAGGTCGGGCTTGGTGTCGACGCGCAGGTCGACGGCACCGAATCGGGTCAGCGTGATCGCATCGGCCCGGTCGGCCAACGCCAGCGCCACCGCAAGGTCGTCGTCGCTCATCGGGCCGCCTTTCGCCTGAGATGCACCTCTGCGTTGATATCACGGACGACCTGGGTGGGGGATGATCGAATGGGTATCGAACACTCGGTGGAGGACATCGCAGTAGAAGGGCGGCCGCATGGCTCACGAAAAGCGCGGACAGGCAGTACTTTTCGACGCCCTGATGACGAAGGGCACGGCCTTCTCGGAGGAGGAGCGCCGCAAGCACGGTCTGCTCGGCCTGCTCCCGACCGCGGTGAAAACGATGGACGAACAGGTTTTCCACTGCTGGCACGAATTCTCCCGGCGGCGCGACGATCTGGACAAGCACATCTATCTGCGCGCGCTGCAGGACCGCAACGAGACGCTGTTCTACCGCGTTCTGCAGGACCACATTCCGGAGTCGCTGCCGATCGTCTATACCCCAACCGTTGGCGAGGCCTGCCAGCGCTTCAGCGAGATCTACCGCCGGCCACGCGGGCTGTTCGTGTCCTACCCCGATCGCGACCAGCTGGACGAAGTGCTGGACAACCGGCCACACCGCGACGTCGACGTCATCGTCGTGACCGATGGCCAGCGCATCCTCGGTCTGGGTGATCAAGGCATCGGCGGGATGGGCATCCCGATCGGCAAGCTGTCGCTGTACACGCTGATCGGTGGGATCGATCCCGCCCGCACGCTGCCGATCGTGCTCGACGTCGGTACCGACAATGTCGAACTCCTCGAAGATCCGCAGTACCTGGGCTGGCGGCACCGGCGCATCGACGACGAGAAGTACTACGCGTTCATCGATATGTTCGTCGCCGCGGTCCGCCGGCACCTTCCCAACGTGTTGCTGCAGTGGGAGGACTTCGCCACCGCGCACGCGCAGCCGATCCTGGCGCGCTACCGCGACACCCTGCTCACGTTCAACGACGACATCCAGGGCACCGCGGCCGTCACGGTCGGGGCGTTGCACGGCGCCGCGGAGGTTGCCGGCCGGCCGCTGTCGCAGCAGCAGGTTGTGATGCTGGGTGCGGGTTCGGCGGGCATCGGCGTACTGACCATGATCCTCCGCGAGATGGTCAGCGAGGGCTTGTCCGAAGCGGCCGCGCGGGAACGGATCTGGGTGGTCGACGTGGTCGGCCTGCTCACCGACGACCGCACCGACCTGTCCGACGCTCAGCGTGAGTTCGCCCAGCCCGCCGCCCGGGTGGCCGACTGGGGGCTGTCGGGCACGGCGCAGCTGGCCGATGTGGTGCACCACGTCGACGCCGGCGTCTTGCTCGGACTGTCCACTGCCACCGGTGCTTTCACCGAGGCGATCGTGCGTGAGATGGCCTCGAAGACCGATCGGCCCATCATCTTCCCGTTGTCGAACCCGACTAGTCGTGCCGAGGCGCACCCGGTCGAACTGGACCGCTGGACTGACGGACGCGCACTGATCGCCACCGGATCGCCCTTCGCGCCGATCACCCGAAATGGTGCCGAACATGTTGTGGCGCAATGCAACAACGTCTATATCTTTCCAGCGATGGGCCTTGCGGTTACCGCTGCGCAGGCGACCCGCGTCACCGACGAGATGATGCGCGTCGCCGCCGCGACCCTGGGCGAGGCGTCACCGGCCCTCGCGGACCCGGACCAGTCTTTGCTGCCGTCGTGGTCGGATGCGCCGGACGTCGCCGTGCTCATCGCCCGGGCCGTCGCGGAGCAGGCCGTCGCCGAAGGGGTTGCGCCGCAACGCAGCGGCGATGAGATCGCCGCGCGGATCCGCGAGGTGCACTGGCATCCCATCTACCGCCCGACCTGACCAGAGCCCGGTCCGCCGCGGCGGACCTACGATGGCGAGGTGTGGGAAATCCTTGCGGTGCTGTTGCTCATCGCGATCATGGTCAGCCTGGTGGCCCCGCGACTGTTTCGCCGTGGCCCGGGCGCGGGCTCGCTGAGCGGCACGCTGCTGATCACCGGCGTCAGCCCGAAGCCGGACGCCACCGGCGAGCAGTACGTCACGATCACGGGCGTCATCGACGGCCCTACGGTCAGCGACTACACCGTGTATCAGCGGATGACCGCCGACGTCGACAAGTGGCCGTCGGTGGGGGAGTTACGACCGGTGGTCTACTCCGAGCGGAACCCGGAGAAGTGGGCCTTCGCACCGGCGGAGCCGCCCGAGGCGCCCGACCCGCCCGACGCGCCGCACCCGTCGGGGTAGCGCGTCAGCCGTGGCCGATGTGCAGCAGCTTGGCCAGGTTCGGCAGCTTGACACGCGGGCGGCCGTGCGGCTCACCGGCTGATCTCTCGTGCTCGTCGATCAGCTTCCAGTGCGCGTCGGTGACGACCTTCGGCTGACGTTCGATCAGCCACTCGGCGATTTCCGCGCCGTGATCAGTGCTGAATTCGGCCAGATCCGCCGCGGCGGTGAGGTCGGCGATCAGCGCGTCGACGGTGTCCTGTGAGTCCTTCTTGTTGGTGCCGATCACCCCGGAGGGGCCGCGCTTGATCCAGCCGACGACGTATTCGTTGCGGCTGCCGTCGATCCGGCCGTCGCTGTGGGGGATGGTCCCGGTCTTCTCGTCGAACGGCAGCCCTTCCGTGGGCACGCCCCGATAGCCGACCGAACGGACCACCAACTGCACGGGCACCTCTTCGCGTTCGCCGGTGTCCTTTGCGGTGACGCGTCCGTTGTCGTCGGTGACGAGTTCGTTGTGCCCTAGCACGATCTTCTCGACCCGGTCCTCGCCGCCGATCTCGATCGGCGAGGTCTGGAATTTGAACACGATCCGGCGGTGGTCGGGTCGCGGCTCCTTGCCGACGTAGCCCTTGAGCACCTTGATGTTCTGCTTGCAGACCTTGCCGACGGCCGCCGCGTCGTCCTCGGTGATGTGCTCGAAGTCGGCGGGGTCGACGATCACGTCGACGTTCTCCAGGTCGGCCAGCTCGCGCAGTTCCAGCGTGGTGAAAGCGGCCTGCAGCGGGCCGCGGCGACCGACGACGATCACTTCCTTGACGCCGCGGGGGCGCAACGACTCCAGCGCGTGATCGGCGATGTCTGTCTGAGCCAGCTCGTCGGGCTCGGTGACCAGGATGCGCGCGACGTCGAGCGCGACGTTGCCGTTCCCGATGACGACCGCGCGGCTGCCCGAGAGGTCGGGCGTGGAGGCCTCGAAGTGCGGGTGGGCGTTGTACCAGCCGACGAAGTCGACGGCGGCGACGCTGCCTGGCAGCTCTTCACCCGGGATGTTCAGCGGCCGGTCGGCCTG
Organism: Candidatus Mycobacterium wuenschmannii; assembly: GCF_030252325.1. Lineage (NCBI taxonomy): Bacteria > Bacillati > Actinomycetota > Actinomycetes > Mycobacteriales > Mycobacteriaceae > Mycobacterium > Candidatus Mycobacterium wuenschmannii. Next base: position 28,880 of record NZ_CP126981.1, read on the forward strand.
GGCGCCGATCGCGTAGACCACCGCGTCGTACTGCTCGGCCAGTTCGGTGGCGCTGACATGCTCGCCGATGCCGATGTTGCCGAAAAAGCGGAACCGGTCGTCCTCCGCGGTCTTCTCGAACTGCTTGCTGATCGACTTGATCTTCGGGTGGTCGGGCGCGACCCCGGAGCGGACCAGGCCCCACGGCGTCGGCAGCATCTCGAGCATGTCGACGGCGAACTCGAGATTCTCGTCGGAGTCGGCGGCTTTGAGCAGCGAGGCCGCGGCGAAGAATCCCGAGGGACCCGACCCGACGATCGCAACGTGGTAGGGGCGCATAAGCCACGATGCTAAACGTCCGCCCCATTCGCCCGTGGCCAGTCGCACGGGTCGTCTCGATAACCCGGCCGGTAACGTGATCAGGCGTGGACCCCGACCGTCAGGCTGATATCGCAGCTCTCGACTCCACGCTGACCACAGTGGAGCGAGTGCTCGACGTCGACGGTCTGCGCAGCCGAATCGACAAGCTCGAGCACGAGGCCGCCGATCCCAACCTGTGGGACGACCAGGCCCGGGCCCAGCAGGTCACCAGTGAGCTCTCGCACGCCCAGGGCGAACTGCGCCGCGTCGAGGGACTGCGTCAGCGACTCGACGATCTCCCGGTGCTCTACGAGCTGGCGGCTGAGGAGAACGCAGAAGACGCCAAAGCCGAGGCCGACGCCGAACTCAAGGCTCTGCACGCCGACGTCGAGGCGATGGAAGTGCGCACCCTGCTCTCCGGCGAGTACGACGAGCGCGAAGCGCTGCTCAACATCCGCTCCGGTGCCGGCGGGGTGGACGCCGCCGACTGGGCCGAGATGCTGATGCGGATGTACATCCGGTGGGCCGAGCAGCACAAGTACCCCGTCGAGGTGTTCGACACGTCCTACGCCGAAGAGGCCGGCATCAAGAGCGCGACATTCGCAGTGCACGCGCCGTATGCCTACGGCACGCTGTCGGTCGAGCAGGGCACCCATCGGCTGGTGCGGATCAGCCCCTTTGACAACCAAAACCGTAGGCAGACGTCCTTCGCCGAGGTCGAGGTGTTGCCGGTGGTGGAGACCACCGACCACATCGAGATTCCCGAGGGTGATCTGCGGGTAGACGTGTACCGCTCCAGCGGGCCGGGCGGGCAGTCGGTGAACACCACCGACTCCGCGGTTCGACTGACCCACATCCCGACCGGTATCGTCGTGACTTGCCAGAACGAGAAGTCCCAGCTGCAGAACAAGGTTGCAGCGATGCGGGTGCTTCAGGCAAAGTTGTTGGAACGCAAGCGTTTAGAAGAACGTGCCGAGCTCGACGCATTGAAGGGTGACGGCGGCAGCTCCTGGGGAAACCAGATGCGGTCGTATGTGCTGCACCCGTACCAGATGGTCAAAGACCTGCGTACCGAGTTCGAGGTGGGCAACCCGGCGGCCGTTCTCGACGGAGACATCGACGGATTCCTGGAAGCAGGGATCAGGTGGCGTAACAGAAAAGATGACGACTAACACAACGCTCTTGGCGGTGAGTACAGCTCAGCGCTGGCACGACTTCTGGCACGGTGTGCTCGGTCAGTGGATCATCACGCGCGGTCTGCGGCTGATCATGGTGGTGATCGTCGCGATGCTGGCGGTCCGGTTCGTCACCTGGGTCACCGATCAGATCACCCGGCAACTCGACGAGCGCTTCGTCGAGGGCGACGCGCTGGTGCGCTCGGAATCGTCCAAGCACCGGCAGGCCGTCGCGTCGGTCATCCAATGGGTGTCAATCGTGTTGATCGCGATCTGGGGGATCGTCCAGATCGCGAGTGTGCTCAGTTTTTCCGTGTCGGGACTAGTGGCGCCGGCGACCGTCATCGGTGCCGCTCTCGGTTTCGGCGCTCAGCAAGTCGTCCGCGACATCCTGTCCGGTTTCTTCATCATCGTCGAAAAGCAGTACGGTTTCGGCGATTTGGTGACGCTGACGGTGGTGTCGACAACGGAGTGCAGCGGCACGGTGGAGAACGTCACGCTGCGGGTCACGCGGTTGCGTTCGCCCAACGGCGAGGTCCTGACCGTGCCCAACGGTCAGATCGTCAAGGCCGTCAACCAATCCAAGGACTGGGCGCGTGCGGTGGTGGACATCCCGGTTTCGACGAACGTCGACCTCAACAGGGTCGGCGAGGTGCTGCGCCACGAATGCGAGACCGCACTGGACAACCCGGTACTCGGCGAGCTGTTGCTGGACGCCCCGACGCTGATGGGTGTGGAGAGTATCCAGGTCGACACGGTCACCCTCCGAATGGTGGCCCGCACCCTGCCCGGTAAGCAGTTCGAAGCGGGCCGGCAGTTGCGCGTGCTGGTGATCCGGGCGCTGGCCCGCGCCGGCATCGTCACCGCGGCCGACGCGAAGGTCGGCGTCGTCGACGGTCCGGGCGTCGAAGCCGCCAAGGCCGACCAGGAAGAGTTCGAAAAAACCCACGAGCCGGTTCAACGCTGATGAAGCTCACACTCAACGTCCTCGAACGCAACAACCGCGATACGGACAAGCACTGGCCGAACTACATGTTCGGCGGGCGGGTGCGGACGTCCACGCTGGTGTTGATCGTTCTGTTCTTCGCCACGTGGTGGACCTACAACACCTATCGGCCACACCCGCCGCCCCCGGCGGCGCCGGCGGTCGTGCCGCCCGGCTACGTGCCGGATCCCAACTACACATGGGTGCCGCGGACCCGGGTTCAGCAGCCCGAACCCCGGTACGAGACGCCCACGCGCGCGCCGAGCACGACTGTGGTTCCTCCGCCGCCGACGTCGACGTCCCCGACCACAACCACACCGCCGCCGCTGATCCAGCTGCCGGTGCTGCCCCCGCCGTTCGGCCCCGGTACAACGACGCCTAGCCCGTCGCCCGGACCGTCTCCGTCGCCGCGGCCCGCTCCCGCTTTGCCCGGGCTCCCGGGCTTCCCTCGATGACGCGACCTGGCTCGCCCGCGCGGCGGGTCGGCCGAACGTCCGAAGATCACCGTTAGACTGGCGTCCCGTGATGATCACCCTCGACCGTGTCACCAAGCAGTACAAATCGTCGGCGCGACCGGCGTTGGACAACGTCAACCTCAAGATCGACAAGGGTGAATTCGTCTTCCTCATCGGTCCGTCGGGTTCGGGCAAGTCGACCTTCATGCGGTTGCTGCTGGGCGCCGAGACGCCGACCAAGGGCGATGTCCGGGTCTCGAAGTTTCACGTCAACACGCTGCCCGGTCGGCATATCCCAAAGCTGCGCCAGGTGATCGGCTGCGTCTTCCAGGACTTCCGGCTGCTGCAGCAGAAGACGGTGTTCGAGAACGTCGCGTTTGCGCTCGAGGTGATCGGCAAGCGCCCCGACGTGATCAATCGAGTGACGCCGGACGTGCTGGAAATGGTGGGGCTGTCGGGCAAAGCCAACCGCCTGCCCAACGAACTGTCCGGCGGCGAGCAGCAGCGGGTGGCCATCGCGCGCGCCTTCGTCAACAAACCGTTGGTGCTGATCGCCGACGAGCCCACCGGAAACCTCGACCCGGAGACCAGTAACGACATCATGGATCTGCTCGAGCGCATCAACCGCACCGGAACCACGGTCCTGATGGCGACCCACGACCACCACATCGTCGACTCGATGCGGCAGCGTGTGGTCGAGCTGTCGTTGGGGCGATTGGTGCGCGACGAGCAGCGCGGTGTCTACGGGATGGACCGATAAGTGCGTTTCAGCTTTCTCTTCAACGAGGTCCTGAACGGTCTTCGCCGCAACATCACCATGACGGTGGCGATGATCCTCACCACCGCCATCTCGATCGGCTTGTTCGGCGGCGGCCTGCTGGTGGTTCGGCTGGCCGACCACTCGCGCAGCATCTACCTCGACCGGGTCGAGACGCAGGTATATCTCAACGACGACATTTCGGTCAGCAACCCGAACACCTGTCAGACCGACGCGTGCAAGGCGTTGCTCGACAAGATTTCGCACCGCAGCGACGTCAAGGCGGTGACGTACCTCAATCGGCAAGACGCCTACAACGACGCCATTCGCAAGATGCCGCAGTTCAAGGACCTGGCAAGTAAAGACGCGTTCCCGGCGTCCTTCGTCGTCAAGTTGGAGAACCCGGAACAGCACAAGGAATTCAACGACGCACTCAAGAGCGAACCCGGGGTGCAGGGCTTCTTGAACCAGAAGGAACTGATCGACCGGCTGTTCGCGGTGCTCGACGGCTTGTCCAATGCTGCGTTCGCCGTCGCGCTGGTACAGGCCGTTGGCGCAATTCTGTTGATAGCCAACATGGTTCAGGTCGCCGCCTATACGCGGCGCACCGAGGTCGGCATCATGCGACTGGTTGGTGCAACGCGTTGGTACACCCAGTTGCCGTTCCTGGTCGAGTCGATGGTGGCGGCCATCGCGGGTGTCATCATCGCGATCACCGGGCTGCTGATCGTGCGGGCGCTGTTCCTGGACAGCGCGTTGAGCCAGTTCTACCAAGCGCACCTGATCGCCAAAGTGGACTACGCCGACATCCTCTACATCTCGCCGCTGTTGCTGCTCGTCGGTGTGGCGATGGCCGGGGTGACGTCGTATGCGACGTTGCGCCTCTATGTGCGGCGGTAGCGGTGGCCAAGAAGTCGCACGACAAGTCTGTGCCGGCCCGCCAGATCGTCGCGACCAACCGCAAGGCGCGGCACAACTACTCGATCTTGGACGTCTACGAGACCGGCGTAGTTTTAGTCGGCACTGAAGTTAAAAGTTTGCGGGAAGGCAAGGCGTCGTTGGCCGACGCGTTCGCCACCGTCGACGACGGCGAGATTTGGCTCCGCAACCTGCACATTCCGGAGTATCACCACGGCAGCTGGACCAACCATGCGCCGCGCCGCAACCGGAAGCTACTTCTCCACAGGCGCCAGATCGATGTACTCATTGGCAAAATCAAGGATGGTAACCTCGCGCTCGTTCCGTTGTCGATGTATTTCACCGAAGGAAAAGTCAAGGTGGAGCTTGCATTAGCGCGAGGTAAGCAGGCGCACGACAAGCGGCAGGACATGGCCAAGCGGGACGCCCAGCGCGAAGTGATTCGCGAGCTGGGCAGGCGATCCAAGGGCATGAGCTGATCGGGGCGGCCTACGCCCAGCTCTCCGCAATCAGCTACGGCGTCAGTGATTTCGTCGGGGGTGTAGCGTCCCGGCGCTCGGCCGCGTTGCGCATCATGTTGGTGACGTATCCGCTTGCCACACTTTTGCTGGGCGTGCTCGCAGTTACCGCCGGCGGCCCGATCCATCCGGGCGCGGTGCTGTGGGGATCGCTCTACGGAATCAGCCAGGCGATCGGGGTCTACTGGTTCTACGCGGCCGTGAGTGCCGGGCCGATCTCGGTGGTCTCGCCGCTGGCCGCGGTGCTCAACGCGGCCGTCCCCGTCGCGGTCGGGGTGGCGCTCGGCGAGCGACCGAGCGCGGGGGCCTCGCTGGGCGTGGTGGTCGCGATGCTGGCGGTGATCCTGGTCAGCCGCGAATCCCCGGCCGACGAGGACGTCCGTACGCACAGGTTCACCAGCAAGGTGGCGTGGCTGACGATCGGGTCGGGTGTGGCATTCGGGCTGGATTTCGTGCTGCTGCACGAGGCCCCGGTGGCGTGCCGGATGTGGCCGCTGTTCTTCGCCCGCGCCGCGGCGACCGTCCTGGTCATCGCTGTCGCGGCGATGAGCAAGAACCTCGAGCTGCCGTCCAGCACGCCGCTGCGGCTGGCAGTACTCGCGGCGCTGCTGGATACCTGCGCCAACGTGAGCATGCTGATGGCGATCCAGAAGTGGATGTTGTCGCTGGCCAGCATCCTGATCTCGCTGTATCCGGCGACGACGGTCGTGTTGGCCATCATCGTGCTGCGCGAGCGGCTGACCCGATGGCAGGCGTTCGGCATGGTCCTGGCCGGGGTATCGGTCAGCATGATCGCCGCTGCCTGACCTGCCCGCGGGTCTAGCATCAGGCGTTATGGGCAGTGTCACCATTCTCGACAAGGCCGACGTGTTGTCCGGGCTGTTCGGAGTCTGGGACAGCATCGAGCAACTGCTGGACGACCTGACCGAGGAGCAGTGGCAGACGTCGACACCTCTGCCCGGCTGGTGTGTGCACGACGTCGTCGCGCACATGATCGGCACCGAGTCGTCCCTGCAGGGCATCCCCGCGCCCGACGCCGAGATCGACCTGACGACGCTGGACCATGTGCGCAACGATGTGGGCGCAGCCAACGAGCAGTGGGTCCGCCATCTCGGCTCTGAGCCCGGAGATGCCCTGCTGCAACGGTTTCGGGCGATCACCGCGGACCGGTGCGAAACCTTGTCCGGCATGTCCGTCGACGAGTGGAACGCGCCGACGCCCAGTCCGGTCGGTCTGGAGAGCTTCGGGCGCTTCATGCGGGTGCGCCTGTTCGACTGCTGGATGCACGAACAGGACATCCGTGATGGCATCGGATCCAGGTCGCCCGACGCGGAGCTAGGCGGGCCGGCGGCACGACAGTCGCTCGACGAGATCGCGGCGACGATGGGGTACGTCGTGGGCAAGCTCGGCAAGGCGCCCGACGGGTCCCGCGTCGCAATCGAGTTGACCGGCCCGCTGGCCCGCACCATCCGGGTCGCCGTCGACGGTCGGGCTCAAGTCGTCGACGACTTCGGCGGCCTCGAACCCACCGTTTCGATCCGCCTCGATGGCCTGTTGCTGGCCCGACTGGCCGGCGGGCGCACCGATGACACGTCGGGTGTCGCACTCGGCGGCGACACCGAGGTCGGGGCGCGCATCGTGGAGCGTCTCAATTTCGTGATCTGAGCAGGGCTGAACGGTCTCGGCTCTGTCGGCGAAAACGCGTACAATCAACTGTCTTGCCGAAATTCGGCAGGGGTGCGAGGGGCTGAACGGTTTCGACTTCGCGCATCGAATCAAGGGAAGCGTGCCGGTGCAGGCAAGAGACCACCGTAAGCGTCGCTGCAACCATATAAGCGCCGATTCACATCAGCGCGACTACGCACTCGCTGCCTAAGCGACTGCGTGTCTGTCAGACCGGGAGCGCCCTCGGCCCGGACCCTGGCATCAGCTAGAGGGACAAACCCTCGGGTTCGGTCGCGGGACCCGGGGGGACATCAAACAGCGACTGGGATCGTCATCTCGGCTTGTTCGCGTGACCGGGAGATCCAAGTAGAGGCATAGCGAACTGCGCACGGAGAAGTCTTGAGGGAATGCCGTAGGACCCGGGTTCGATTCCCGGCAGCTCCACCAGGAAGGGGCCAGGCCGAAAGGTCTGGCCCTTCTCAATTCGTCAGAGCCCTAAAGGCGGTGAAGTGCATCCACTGCGAGCTGCCGGACAGTCAGGGTTGGGTCAGCTGACGGCGCTCGACAGAGTCGACACGACTTTGCACGGTGCCGGTGAAGCCTTGCTTCAAGGTCGAGCTGTCGGCGCTTGAGGTCGGCGCTTTTCGCCTTCGCGTGCCGCCGTCGCTCGTCGGCCCGTCGCGCCGATTCCGCCGACCACTGTCTGGCGGCCGCGGACTCGTGTACGGCTAACTCCGCCGTCACGACGCAACGCCGACGGCGCGAAGCGCATCCTCCAGCGTCAGATGCAGATCGAAAATTTCGTCCAGATGGGTTCTCTCCATCAGGCGTTGCACGCGGCGGCTCGTGATCAGAACGACGGCAAGCCCCCGGTAGTTCGCCTCGGTGCGCGTCTTCAGAAGGTCAGAAAAGCCGCAGCTGGCGAAGAACGTCACGCCCTGTAGGTCAATGATCACCGGTGGCGCAGGCACCATGCCTTCAGCGGCAGCGAGTGCTTGGTTCAGGTCGCTGTCGAATTTCTCGGACACGGCCAAGTCGATCTCGCCACTGAAGCTGATGACGACCGCATACTGTCGCACGTCAAGAAAGGTAGTGAGCTGTTGCATCGAAGGCTCCGTCACCTCGACCCCGGCCCCGAGGGCGGGAAAGGCTGCCGGGCCGCTTACTACGCCCGCTCAACACGCTGAGTATTACTCAGGGTCGCGGCTTGTGGCAACGATCGAGCCGCGGAAGCGACCGATTGGCTCACCGCACCCGTAGTCCTGCCGGTCCGGGTGCCTGGCGCCGCCGCCTGCTCATGCTGTCGCGCCCGAGACGACGGCGCCAGGTCCCGCTACTTCGCGCCGTTAGCCAGCCATGAATTCGTTGTAAGCCGACTCCAGATCCGGCGACAGGATGGTGGTGTTGCATTGGCGCTGAGTGTCGCCGATCGGTGCGAGGATTCCGCGCAGCTCGACGTATTCCTGCGGGTGAGCAGAGAAGTAGTTGCGCAGGTCGGTCGCCGCCTGGCCGCGGGGTTCGTTCCGCGCCGCGGTCACCACGGCGTTGGCACCCGGGTGGCTACCCAGATACTGGGTGGCCGAGTCGGTCACCGAACTCACCGTGTTCGAGACGCTGCCGGTGCTGCAATCGGGCGCCGCCCAAGCTGTGGGCGCGGCCATGACGCCGGCAGCGAGAGCGGAAAGTACGGAGTAGCCGATGATGTGTCGGCGCGCGGAGTTACCAGTGAATGTGGTCATGAGGTTGAGTCCTTCAGATCGCACTGAGCTTTTCGAGATTGCCGAGATCCGAACGCCAAAGTACGTGGTCGCCGAAACTGTGAATCTTCCGGAAGTCGTTGTGGACGACCGATTTCCGGTACTTGGTGGCGGTTGTGCCAGGTCGACGGCTCGGTTTCTTAACGAGCCCTCAACGGCTCGTGACGAAATTGTGACTCTCGTGCGCCTTTGGTGACGGCCGCATGGTGTATCTCGACAGTCTTCCCAGCGGCCTCGGCGAATTGTCCTATCACGCAAGCCGAGGCGATGTGCTCGCGAATGCCACCCGCGCTGGTTGCGGACAGGGCATCGTCGACGTACTCAGTCAGCTTCCGGCGTGCATTTACGCCAACAGTCGCGAAGTGCTGGCATCCATTCCAATTGTCGGCGATGACGAACCGACCGGCGAGTCCGAGGAGACAGCCGGTTCGACGCGTTGCGCGCCCGGACATATTTCAGGTGACAAAACCGCTGACGTTGCATGTCCCGTTTGCGCGGACCCTGACAGGGAACTCCGTCTCGATGGACCGACGAATAGTTTTGGTGCGCCATGAGTAGCGATGACGATGCCACGTGGAAAGAGTTTCACGATCTCGTCAACATGACGGCGCACCAGCTCGAAAAGTGGCTGGGCACAGACAAATCCAAGGATGTGGGACAGAAGAAAGACAGCAACGAGTCCACTGGGCACCATAGTGGCCGGCGCATCGTGGCTATCCTCAAAATGAAAAAATCCGATGCGTCAACCGAGGACTACGCACACATGCGCAAAGTGGTGGGTTACGTCAAACGTCATTTGGCGCAACGGCCGAAAGGCGATGTCACCGACACTCCTTGGCGCTATTCGCTGTTGAATTGGGGCCATGACCCCAATGAGTCGTAGCATGGCTGGCCCGGTTCGCCTCGATATGCGCAACCGCCTACTTCTGCATCTGGGATCGCGACGCTGGGGTTAGTTCGCGTTATGGCGGGGAACTCGTTGAGGGCTCGTGAGGCTGAGGCCTCACCAGTCTGAATGTCGTTCGCGATGCAGAATCCGTCGCGCCCATTTCGTACGTTTGGGGTGTCGTTTGCTGCGTGTCGCGTCAGTGCCGGAATCGCATGTCTACGTACGCCATCTCGCCGATCCCGCGGCGGCGGCGACTGTTGTGCGGTTACCTGATCCCGTGCCGACCCACGGCAGCACAGTGCCGGGCGCCTGGTGGCCACCGCTGATGCTGGAACCCGATTGGATCGCTACGCATCATCACCAATTCGACGTGTTCCACGTACATTTCGGCTTTGACGCGTTGAGCGCCGACACCCTGGCGAAGGTACTGACCGAATTACGGCGTCGCGGCAAACCCTTGGTGTACACCGCTCATGACCTGCGAAACCCGCATCACCCGGATCCCACGGCGCATCGCGCGCACCTCGATCTGCTGGTCCCGGCTGCAGACGAAGTCATTACGCTGACACCCGGTGCGGCTCAACAGATTCGCCAGCAATGGGACTGTGCCGTGACCGTGCTACCACATCCACACGTCGCTCAACGCTCCCTGATCGAACGAAAACGCCGCCGCAACAGCGAACACTTCACCATTGGCGTACACGTCAAGAGTCTGCGCGCCAATATGGACCCGTTCCCGGTGCTGGACACCCTGGCGGACCTGGTGACCGGGCTCCCGGGAGCTCGACTCCTGATCAATGTGCACGACGAACTGTTCAAACCGGACAACCACTGGTACGCCCCCGACGCCGGCGCCGCACTGATGGCGTATTCCCGCCGTCCGCACGTGCGGGTGATGGTGCACCCATATTTCTCCGAAGCTCAACTGTGGGCCTACCTGTCTGCCCTGAACGTCTCGGTGCTCCCGTACCGGTTCGGGACACACTCGGGATGGCTCGAAGCCTGCTATGACCTCGGCACCGCGGTCGTCGCCCCGCGCTGCGGCTTCTTCGATGAGCAACGCCCCTGCGAGACATACGAATTCAGCGAGCACAGCTTCGATGCGGAATCGCTGAGGGCTGCTGTGCGCCGCCTACATCGGCGATACCGCGAGAACGAGCACCCCCCGCGTGCAACGTGGCCTCAACGGTGTGCCGAGCGCGTCGCGCTAGCTGCGGCCCACCACGATCTCTACCACGCGGTCCGGCAATGAAGCGCGCCCTGCGGATCGCCATCGTCGCGTCTAACCGCTATCCCATCGCGCAACCTTTTGCCGGCGGTTTGGAAGCTCACGTCTGGCACCTGACGCACAGCCTCGTCGCCGCCGGCCACCACGTCAGTTTGTTCGCGGCACCAGGCAGCGACCCCGAACTGGACTGCACCCGACTCTCGGTGCATGAGCTGACGCTCACCCGCACCGCGGCCCATGACGAGTCGATGCCTCATGCCACTTTCATGGCTGATCACCACGCCTACCTGGCACTCATGCTCGACCTCGCGCGGTGCCCCGAGCGCTTCGATGTCATCCACAATCACAGCCTGCACTATCTGCCGGTGGCGCTGGCGCCGACCGTGGATGCGCCCATGCTGGTCTCGCTGCACACACCTCCCACGCCGTGGCTCGAGTCGGCGATAGCCGCCGGCGGCGGCACGTCGGCGCGCTTTGCGGCAGTGAGTCGGCACACCGCGCGCACGTGGTCATCGGTGCTGGCCGACGTCGACGTCGTCCCCAACGGCATCGCCACCGACCAGTGGCCGCTCGGCTCCGGCGGCGACGGACTGGTGTGGTTTGGTCGGCTTACTGCCGAGAAAGGACCGCACTTGGCGATCGAAGCGGCGCGAAAGGCCGGCCGCCGGTTGGTCCTGGCCGGCCCACGCAGCGACCGCGATTTTTTTGACGACGCCATCGCGCCGCGCCTCAGTGAGACCGTGACCTACGCCGGGCATCTATCCCAGCGTGAACTCGCAGGCCTCGTGGGAGCGGCGTCGGCGGCACTGGTGACACCCGTATGGGACGAGCCGTACGGATTAGTGGTCGCCGAGGCGCTGGCGTGTGGCACCCCGGTGGTGGCCTTCGCACGTGGCGGGATTCCCGAACTCGTCGACGACCGCTGCGGGCGTCTCATAGCCGCAGGGGACACCTCGGCGATGGCCGCAGCCGTCGCCGACGCCGAGGCCATATCGCGCATGGACGTGCGACGCTGCGCCGAACAGCGTTGCTCGGAGCAAGCAATGCTCCTGCGCTATGACGCGATGTACACCCAGATGATCGAACGGCATGAGCGACGCGCAGCGTTGACCGCGCGGACGTCATCTGATTGAAGACGGCCGTGGCGGGGAACTCGCTGAGCTGTTATCCGGGTCGGGCCACGGCTCGGTAAGTCCCGCGATGCAGCCCCTGTCGCGTCCCAGTGTGACGAGGGAGTCGTGGTGCTTCGTATCGCGTCCGTGCCGGCTTCCCACGTCTATGTCCAACATCTCAGCGACCCCGCTGCACGCACCAGAGTTGTACGGCTAGCCGATCCGATCCCGGCTGACCGGCGCATCGTGCCCGGTGGGTGGTGGCCGCCGCTCATGTTGGATCCGACCTGGATTGCGGCACATCACCGCGAATTCGACGTGTTTCATGTGCATTTCGGATTCGACACTCTTACATCCGACGCCATGGCTGCGGCGCTGCGCGAGTTGCGCCGAGTCGGCAAACCTCTGGTGTACACCGCGCACGACCTGCGCAACCCGCGCCAGCGCGACGCCACCTCCCAGCACGCACATCTGGACATGTTGATGGCGGCGGCCAACGCGGTCATCACGCTGACTCCCGGTGCGGCAGACAGCATTTGCGCGCGGTGGGACAGGAAGCCCGCTGTGTTGCCGCATCCGCATGTAGTGCAGCGCTGCCTCATTGAACGACGCCGCACCCGCCGCGAGCAATTCGTCGTCGGCGTGCATGTCAAGAGCTTGCGGGCCAACATGGACCCGTTTCCCGTCCTCGATACCCTGGCTGACACGGTGGCCAAGTTGCCCGATGCGGAACTGGTGATCAACGTCCACGACGAAATCTTCGAGCCAGACAGTCACTTCTACGCGCCTGTCGACGGTGCGGCACTGAGGGCTTACGGGAAACGAAACGCGGTTCGGGTCGTGGTCCATCCTTATTTCTCCGAAGCCCAATTATGGTCATACCTGTCTGGGTTGACTGTCTCGGTGCTGCCGTACCGATTCGGTACGCACTCAGGCTGGCTGGAAGCCTGTTACGACCTCGGCACCGCGGTTGTCGCGCCGCGTTGCGGGTTTTATCACGAGCAAAAGCCATGCGAGACATTCGAACTCAGCGAGACGACTTTCGATCCGCAATCGCTGCGGTCGGCGGTGAACCGACTGTACAACCAACACAAAGACCGGCGACCGCCTTCTCGGGCAACGTGGCCGCAGCGTCGGCACGAACGGGTAGCGCTAGCCGCTGCCCATCGCGACATCTACAACGCGGTAAAGAGGGGCCGTGCCGGCAGCGTGTGAACTGCGGCGCGGCACCGACGCCTATGAGGCCTTCGAACTACTGCGCCGAATCTCGCAGTCGTCGAATAGCGAACATGCAACATTGCACTGCGCGATTTCCTTGACCGCCAGAAATGAAACGCGATCAGCCTGACAACAGCTTCGTGACGGCGCGGTTGATTCCTCGCCGCGGCCACCCGGTCGCCCCCGCGGCGGCCAGCGCTGCGCGGGCCGCGTTGCGTCCACAGATTCCATGCACCCCGCCTCCCGGTGATGCGCCCGCGCTGCCGAGGAACACGTTCTGCAGCGGGGTTGTCGCGCCGCCGAATCCAGGAGCGGGACGAAAGACAAGTTGCTGAAACAACTGCGATGTGCCGCCGTTCACGGCGCCGGTGTGCAGATTCGCGTCGCTGTGCTCCAAGTCCGACGGCCGCTGCGTGACCTTGCCGACTATGCGCCCCCGAAATCCCGGGGCGTGCTCCTCGAGGACGCGGTCGACCCTCTCTGCCAACCGCTCGGCGGCATGGTCATCGGCCAGGCCGCGGGGGAGATGTGTGTAGGCCCAAGCACTTTCGGTGCCGGCAGCAGACCGCGTCGCATCCGCTGTAGTCATCTGCCCGAACAAGACGAACGGGTGCTCCGGCAGCGTGCGGGTGTTCAGGTCGGCCATCCAGCGGATCAGTCCGTTGTGGTCGCCGCCCAGGTGCACCGTTCCGGCGTCACTCAGATTCTTTGCGCGCCACGGTATTGGCGAGTCGAGGGCGTAGTTGATCTTCAGCACCGGCGTATCCCACACAAAGCGGTCCAGGCCGTCGCGCAGGCGGGCGGGCAGCGACGCCGCGGGTAGTAGTTGCTGATACAGCTGCGGCGCGGAGGTGTCGGCGATGACCGCGCGTCGGCATCTGACCGATCTGCCACCGGTGGTGCGGACGTCGGTCGCCCGGTCGCCGCTGACGCCGATCGATTCGACGGTCTGAGCGCACTCGATGCGCGCACCCGCGTATTCGGCTCGGCGCACCAGTGCGGCCGTCAGCTGTCCCGCGCCGCCGACCGGGACGGGAAAGCCGCCGCTCTGCGCCAGCATGATCAGCAAGAAACCCATCACACCGCTGGCCGGCGCATCGATGGGCACGTCGGCGTGCATCGCGTTGCCCAACAGGAGCAGACGGGCCGCGTCGCCGGCAAAGAGTCGTTCGGCCATCACCCCGGCGGGCAGCAGCAGCAGATGCGCGAGCCGCAGCGCGTCGGCAGTGCCGAGCCGTCGGAGCAGCCCGATCGGCCCGCGCACCGGCGGAAACGGCGCGAACAGGGTCTGCAACAGTGGTTCTTTGATCCGCTCCCACTCCAGGAAGAGATCACACCAACGTCGCCCGTCGCCCGGCGTATGGCGATCTAATTCACTTGCAGTGCGGTCGATTTCGCGGTAGATGACGGCAGCGTCCTCGTCGGCTCCGCTGCGCGCATGCCCCACCACGGCCGGCGCGTGCGTCCACCGCAAACCGTGGTCTTCGAGCTGCAGAGCTTGTAACGCGGGCGACGCCACCGACAGCGGATAGAAGGCGCTGTAGAGATCGCTTATGTAGCCGGGGATCAGCTCGGCGCTTTTGACCGCGCCGCCCGGCTCGGCTTGTGCTTCGAGGACGATGACGTCCCACCCGGCGTCGGCCAGCATTGCCGCGGCCACCAACCCGTTGTGCCCAGCGCCGATGACGACCGCGTCCGCACTGTCACTGACCCCGGCGCTACTCGGCGTCATCGGGGGTTCGACGTTCGGCGATCATTGCGAGACGGGCGGTGCATTCCCGGTTGCGCGGAAACGCGGCCGCCAGCGCCAGCCGCTTCGGCACCCATCCCAGCGGGGCGCCGACGGGGACTTCGGCCATCTCGATGCGGCAGCCGCCGTCGCCAAGGTCGAACAGCCGCATCGTAATTCGTGCTTTGCCGAAAGGTCTTCCTTTGGCTTGCAGCACCAGCAACCGTGGAGGCTCACAGTCCTCGACGATCGTTGTGTCGTTCAGCAGCAGTGGCCAGACACCGACGGAATGGCGGATGGTGCTACCGGTCTGCGGCCAGTGCGGATCGACGGCACGCATGCGACTGTTGCCGACCACCCATTGCGAGTAGGTCCACCCGTCGGCGATCGCGGCCCACACGTCGGCGCGACTGGCCGTGGTGTTCCGCTTGACCGCCATTGCGCGTTCGAGTTCTTGAGTCACCGTCGAATCCTTTGGCTTGCTGCTACTTTCCGAGCGGGATGGTAAAGATTCGGTTGCCCATTGCTTTCAATGAATCCGGCAGGACACGCAACGCGGCGCCCATCAGTTTGCTGGTGAACGAAGACGCCACAACCTTTTGCTGACCGCGATTCATCGCGAGATATCCCTGCCTCGCGGTGTCGGCCGGATCGTCTTTGAAGGGCAGGCGGGCCAAGACGGTGCCCGCCATGTCATTACGGCGGAAGAACTCGGTGTCGGTCGGTCCCGGCATCAGCGACGTCACCGACACCCCGGTGCCGCGGAATTCGTCGTGCAGGCCTTCGGCGAAGGATTGGATGAACGACTTGGAGGCGTTGTACATCGTCTGGTGGGATCCGGGCATCATCGCGACGACCGACGAGGTGAACAGTGCCTGGCCCTGGTTCCGCCACGCCATATCTCGCAAGACGAGCTTGGCGAGGTGCACCGTCGAGCGTACGTTGACATCAATGATGTCGAGATCTCGCTGTGCAGAGCCGTCGATGAATCGGCCCGTTCGACCAATGCCGACGTTAAACGCCATCGCCGCCGGCGCGCGGGTGCCGCCTTGGCTGACAACGTCGTAGACTCGTTCGACTGCGCCGTCGTCCCGCATGTCCTGCTGCACGGCTTCGATGGTGATGCCGCCGTCAGCGAGTTCCGCTGCGGCAGAATGGATGGCGTCATCCTCGGCGACGATCACGAGATCGTAGTTGTCGGCCGCGAACAGGCGGGCAAGCTCGAGGCCAATGCCGCTCGATGCGCCGGTCACCACCGCCAACTGCATGTCTTGCTGGGGCATGTCCGTGTCAACCGTTGTCGGTCAGTCGCGTCCCGGATGCAGGCTCGGCGGCCCACTCCAGGGTCAGCTGGTTGAGTGTCATGGGGAGCGGTCGATCCGGGGACAGGTGCGGGGTCGACTGAAGCGTCAGGCGCAGCTGGGTCAATAGCTGGGCGATCACCGTCGACGTCACGAACAGCACCAGATTGCGACCGGGGCATTCGGCAGGACCGGCGCTGAACGGCGCGAGTTGCCGGTAGAGGTGCGCGGTGCCGTCGAGCCAGATCTCGGGAACGAACCGGTGCGCGAACGGCAGCAGCTGGTCGTCGCGGTGAAACGCCGGTGTCACGATCATGACTCCGGTGCCGGCGGCGATGGTGAATCGGTCGCCGTCACTGTCCCATTCGGTGTCCTCGACGGTGTCGCGAAGGATCGTTGGCGTGGTGGGCCACAGACGCACCGACTCCAACACGGCCGCGCGAAGGAACTCTCTCGTCTGCGGGGAATGCGGCGCAGCGGAGTCCTCGATGGCGCGCCATAGGGCATCGGGATGTGTCGACAACAGTGCGAGCGCCCGCATCAGTGCCATTCCGGCCGCGTCGAAGGCGAACATCCACTGCGGCATCTGGCCCACCGGGTCGATCGCCCCACCAGCCGGCACCTGGGCCAAAGCGCCGGCCAGGGTATTGGGATGCGGGTTTTCCGCGTAGCCCTGGAGGTGTTCGAGGAATCGCGATCGGCGCCGATATTGCGGCAACGCCAGAAACGACCAGTTGCCGGCTTTGCGTAGATGCATCAACTCATCGGTGATCGTTTCGTCGTCGCGCGCATCAGGACCCAGCATCACCCGGCGTACCAGGCGCCACCACCCGGTCATGAACCGTGATGACGTCAGCGTCCCGGTGCGCCGCGCCTCGGTGGCGATGGCATCGACTTCCTCGGCGATGACAAGAGAGAAGTCGCCGGCGAGATGATGTATCTCGTCGCCGAAATCCAGGGCGGACTCGTTGAGCTCTCGCCGCTGCCGACGGATCGGTCCCTGGGTGATCAAGACGCCGTGCGGCTGAAACCATTGCAGCGCTTTGCGTTTCTCGAGGTTGGCGGGGTGGAAGGGGGCAGGCGAATCGTCGAGCACGCGGCCGACGTCGTTGGGGTCGAGAATCACGAGGATTCGGCGGCCGGGCAGCACCAGTTCGACCGGCCCGCGGCCGAATTCTCCTCGTAACTTTTTCATTCGGGCTACCGCGCGACGATCGGCTTGGGCCGTTTCGAGCACCCGCACCGCGGGCCGGCGACGGGCCAGCACGCCGGCGGCGATCGACGACAAACCGAGGTCCGCCAGCGCCGCGACCGCTCGCGGGCCGGTGAGGCGGTGCCCGCGGGCAGCCGCGTCACCGCGTGTGTTCTGTTGGTGCGCAACCTGATGCGTCATCTATCGAACCGCCCTCAACCGACGGCTATCGACCGAGCGTTGATGCTTGTCGTGCTGCGCGGCGAATTCTGCGAACGCCGCGCATGCGCGCGAGACCGGATATGGCGTCGGGCGGCCGTTGCGAACCGCGTGGCACACGCCAAGGAGTGCCAACGTCAGACGGGCATCCGCGAGAACGGTGATGGGTGGCATGATCCCGCCGGCGAGCACTCGATTGAGAGCGACCTTGAATACGTGGACCAGATCGTCATACGACAGTCGCGCGTCGCGACCTTCCATGGGGCGTCTCCTCTAGACCACGTGATCTGTATCGAGTGGACGACTCGCGTCTTAGCGCCCTCACTGGAAGCTGCTGACTACCCCCAACACGGGCGCACGCAAACGTGGAAGCTCCGTATAACGGCGGTGCACGGGTGCTCAACTGCACTGGGTGCGCCCGGCGCGCGGACTGCGCACAATCGGAGAATGACCACACCCGCGCAGATACTGTCCGATGACGAACGTGTCGGAATCGACGCGTATTGGCGCGCGGCCAACTATGTGTCGGTGGGACAGATCTACCTGCTCGACAACCCCTTGCTGCGGGAACCGCTGACCGCGGAGCATGTCAAACCCCGCCTGCTGGGGCACTGGGGCACCACCCCGGGGCTGAATCTGCTGTATGCACACCTGAACCGCGTCATCCGGAACCGCGACGCGAACGTCATTTTCATCACCGGTCCCGGCCACGGCGGCCCCGGTCTGGTTGCCAACGCGTACCTCGAAGGCACCTACAGCGAGATTTACACCGGCGTCGAAGAGACCGCCGAGGGCTTACGAAAACTGTTCCGACAGTTCTCTTTTCCCGGCGGAATTCCCAGCCATGTGGCGGCTCAGACCCCGGGCTCCATCCACGAGGGAGGCGAACTCGGATACTCGCTGGTGCACGCATACGGTGCGGCGTTCGACAACCCCGACCTAGTTGTCGCCTGCGTTGTCGGCGACGGTGAGGCGGAGACCGGCCCGCTCGCAGCGGGCTGGCACTCGAATAAGTTCCTCGACCCCATCAGCGACGGGGCGGTGCTGCCGATCCTGCACCTGAATGGTTACAAAATCGCGAACCCGACCGTGCTGGCCCGTATTCCGCACGGCGAACTCGAGTCGCTGCTCCGCGGCTACGGGTACCACCCGATCACAGTTGCCGGAGACGACCCCGCCGACGTCCACCAGCAACTCGCAGCCGCCCTCGACGACGCCTTCGACACGATCTCCGCGATACAGCACGATGCTCGCGAATCCGGCGTGACCGAGCGGCCGGTTTGGCCGATGATCGTGCTGCGCACGCCGAAAGGCTGGACCGGTCCGGAACAGGTCGACGGCAAACAGGTGGAGGGGACGTGGCGCGCCCACCAGGTGCCGCTGCCAGAAACACGGGACAACCCCACCCATCGCGCGCAACTTGAAGACTGGCTACGCCGCTACGCGCCGGAGGAGTTGTTCGACGCCGACGGTGCGTTGCGGCCTGAGCTGCGTGCGTTGGCACCGACCGGAACCCGCCGCATGAGTGCCAACCCGCACGCCAATGGTGGCCTGCTGCTGCACGATCTGGACCTGCCAGATTTCCGGGACTACGCGGTGCCCGTCGCCGCGCCCGGCACCGAAACCCACGAAGCAACCCGGGTGCTCGGGACGTATTTGCGTGACGTGATCGCCCGCAACGGCGATCGATTCCGCCTTATGGGACCCGACGAGACCGCGTCGAATCGGCTTGATGCGGTGTATGACTCGACCGACAAGGCCTGGCAGGCGCAGCGACTGCCGACCGACGAGAACCTGTCGCGGTCGGGCCGCGTGATGGAAATACTTTCCGAGCACCTCTGCCAGGGTTGGCTGGAAGGCTACCTACTCACCGGGCGGCACGGCTTATTCAACTGCTACGAGGCCTTTGTGCACATTGTCGACTCGATGCTCAACCAGCACGCTAAATGGCTGGCCACCAGCCGGGAGCTGACCTGGCGCCAACCCATCGCATCGCTCAATTATCTACTCAGTTCCCATGTTTGGCGCCAAGACCACAACGGCGCCACCCATCAGGACCCCGGGTTTATCGACCTGGTCGCGAACAAGCGCGCCGAGATCACGCGGGTCTACCTGCCGCCGGACGGGAACACGCTGTTGTCCGTCGCGGATCACTGCCTGCGCAGCCGCGACTACGTCAACGTCATCGTGGCCGGTAAACAACCCGCACTGGCCTACCTCGACATGGACGCGGCGGTCGCACACTGCACCCGAGGCCTGGGCATTTGGCAGTGGGCCAGCAGCGCGACCGCCGAACCCGACGTCGTTCTCGGCTGCGCCGGCGACATTCCAACACTGGAGACACTGGCCGCGGCCGACATCTTGCGTCGCGAATTACCCGATCTGGCTGTTCGCGTCGTCAACGTCGTGGACCTGATGCGGCTGCAGCCGGACTCAGAACACCCACATGGCTTACCGGACAACGAGTTCGACGCGCTGTTCGGCACTCACACGCCGGTCATCTTCGCCTACCACGGTTACCCGTGGCTGATCCACCGGTTGACCTACGGCCGAGCCAACCACGATCACGTGCACGTTCGGGGTTTCAAAGAGCGAGGCACCACGACGACGCCGTTCGACATGGTGATGCTGAACGATCTCGATCGCTTCCATTTGGTCATGGACGTCATCGACCGGGTGGACGGGTTGGCGGTCAATGCCGCGGTGCTACGCCAGCAGATGGCCGACGCTCGTCTTGATGCCCGCCGCTACACCCGTGAACACGGCGAAGACGATCCGCGGATCTCCGGCTGGACCTGGGCATCGGACGGGCCCGGGGTTGCTCAGGCCAATTGAGGTAAGACATCGCGCTGCCACGATTCGAAGAACCCTTCCAGATCCGGTCCGATCTGCTGCACGTAGACCTCATCGACACCCGCGTCCAGGTACTGCCGAAGTTGCGCTGCGTGCTGTTCGGGGTCTGGGCCCGACGTCACGGATTCGGCGACGGCGTCTTTGGGCACCAATTGGCTGGCCGCTTCGAAATCCTTGGGCCTCGGCAGGATCTGCGACAGTTGGCCCGGCAGACTCTCATTGGCCCACAGGTGGTGGGCGATGTCTAGTCCCTTGTCGGCGTCGCGGTCCCAACTGACCTTCGTGCCGGCCTGCACCGGCTTGTCACCGCCGCCGGCGTCGCGGAACGCTTTGATTAGGTCGGCGTCCGGCGTCGCGGTGGCAAATCCGTCACCGATCCGGCCGGCCAGCTCAGCGGCCTGCGGCCCGAATCCCGACACATATATCGGCATTGAATCCTCGGGCAGCGTGTAGAGCCGGGCCTCCTGGACCTCGTAATGCTTTCCGTGATGGCTGATTTCATCGCCGCGGTGCAACTGCCGAATGACGTCGACCGCTTCCTCGAGCATGCTCAGCCGTTTTCCGACCGAGGGCCAGGGGTCGCCGAGAACGTGCTCGTTAAGCGCTTCGCCACTGCCCACACCGAGCACGAACTTGCCGCCCAATTGGACCGCCGCCGTTGCTGCTGCGTGCGCGACGATGGCCGGGTGCATCCGGACGGTCGGACAAGTGACCGCGGTCGAGACTGGCAGCGACGTGACCTGCGACAGCGCGCCGATAACCCCCCACACGAACGGACTGTTGCCCTGCCGGTCGGTCCACGGATGGAAGTGATCCGAGATCCACAGTGCGTCAAAGCCTGCCGCCTCAGCCCGCTTCGCTTGATCCACAAGCTCTTTCGGTCCGAACTGTTCGCATGACAAGAAGTATCCGATTTTCGACATCACAGCGGGTACCCGACCCACACGGCGCCTACGCCAGGTTTAGCCATAATCGGGACGGGAACTTCTCATTCATCGCACAAGACGACCGCCGCAGCCGTCGGCCCGAACTCGACCCAGAGACGACTCTGCCGAGCGAATCGCCCAACCGTCGAGCCGGATTCGCCGACCTTCGCTCCTACGCAGCGATCGGTGACGGCCGCACCATCGCACTCGTCGCCCTCGACGGGGCGATCGACTGGCTGCCGCTGCCTGACCTCGACTCCATGCCTGTCTTCGCCGCCCTTCTCGACCAATTCAACGGCGGCAGAATTGAATTGACGCCCACCGTGCCGTTCACGTCGCGCCGGCGTTATGTCGGCGACACCAACGTACTGGAGACAACATTCGTCACCGAGTCCGGATGTGTCCAGGTGACCGATGCACTCAACGTCGGGGTAGCGGGTCGCCTGCCCTGGTCGGAACTCGGCCGCCGGATAGAGGGTGTCTCTGGGACAGTGCCGATGCGCTGGTGCGTGGCGCCGGGCACGCGGTTGAACACCGCATCACCGTGGGCGCGCGACACCCCGCACGGCACCGTGTGTCGGATCGCGGATTTGACGGTATCGGTGTGCGTCTCCGACGGAATGACCGTCGATCGCACCGACCAGTCCGTGTCAGGAACGTTCGAGATGGCGCACGGCGATCGGCGCATCATCGGACTCGTCGCGTCCGAAGCCGAACCCCTCATGCTGTCCGACGCGCGAAACATCGATCGCGGCATCGATCGCACCGTCACCGCCTGGTCGCAATGGTTCTCCCAACTCGGCTCACACGGACCCTGGGATGCCGCGCTGCATCGCAGCGCGTTGGCGCTCAAGTTGCTGATCTATGCCCCGACTGGGGCAATCGCGGCGGCAGCGACCACGTCGCTCCCCGAGTGCCTGGCCGGCGGAAAGAACTGGGACTATCGCTACGCGTGGATCCGTGACGCGGCCTACACCTTGTCGGCGTTGCGCCGCTTGGGAATTCGTGAAGAGACCCACGCCGCCGTCAGCTGGTTGCTGCGCACGGTGCGTCAACACGGCCCTCAGGTCGGGGTGTTCTTCACACTCGACGGCTCGGTGCCCGAGGACATCGTCACCCATGAGGTTCCGGGATGGCGCGGCATCGAACCTGTCGTCACCGGAAATTGGGCGCGGTGCCAGCGCCAACTCAGCATTTTTGCCGACCTGTTCGACATGGTTCGCCTCTACGTCGACGCCGGCCATGTTCTCGATACCGATACCGGCCATCTGATGGCCGATTGGGCCGATCAGGCTTGCGACGACTGGCGCAGGCGCGACGCCGGAATGTGGGAACTCAGCGAACAACAGCACTTCACCAGCTCCAAAATCGGCTGCTGGCAAGCCCTTCGGTGCGCGGTCCACCTCGTCGACGTCGGCCAGATTCCGGGAGACGCGAGCCGGTGGGCCGCAGAAGCCGACCGTATCGCGGAATGGGTAGACCGCAACTGCTGGTCTGATGAACTGCAGAGCTACGAGTGGTACCCGGGTAGCGGGCAGCTCGATGCATCAGTCCTTCTGCACGCCGGGAGCGGCTTCAACCGCGGCGCGCGGATGTCGGCCACGATCGATGCCATCCGCCGTGAGTTGAGCGTCGGACCACTCATGTACCGGTACAGCGGCGCCCGCGAGGAAGGTGAGGGCACCTTTGTTGCATGCGCGTTCTGGACGGTCTCGGCACTGCATCACGTGGGCCGCAACGATGAAGCCCGCACACTCATGGACACGTTGGTTGCGCTGACCAACGACGTCGGCATACTCGCCGAAATGATCGATCCCTCCGACAACGCGTTCCTCGGCAACCTCCCGCAGGGGCTGTCGCACCTCGCACTCATCGGCGCCGCACTGGATCTGGGGGAGTAGGCGCGGTAAACAGCCGATAGCCGGCGTGCGAAGCGCAGGGCCGCTATGCGAAGCGTCGCGCCGACTCATCGGTGCGGGACGGACGGGCGGGTACTCGATACCGCGGACTGCCCAAGACCTGTGCCGCGACGAGAGGAGTGAGCATGGTCAGCGATCACCGAACCCGCCTCACCCAGCAGATGGCCGAGTCCGTCCAGCGGTTGCTCCGACGGCAAGAGATCAATGAGCGTGATCTTCTAGCCGAATTAGTCTCGGGCGCAGTCCGTCTCCTGCCGTGCGTACAACACGCAGGCATCACGGTCTCCACCAAAGAGGTGGTTACCACCGAAGTGTCGACCGGCCCGATCCCCGAAGAGCTTGACCAAGTTCAAGCCCGTTATCACATGGGACCATGTCTGTGGGCGGCCAAGCACGAGGACATCGTCCGCCTCGACGACGTCGAATACGATCCACGCTGGCCGGCATACAGTCGCTACGCGGCAGAGCACACTCCCGTACGGTCCGTCCTGAGTCTGTCACTTGCGACCGACCGTCCAGGCCGCAGTGCCCTCAACATGTATGCAGAGAAGCCGCATGCCTTCGACGTCGGCATGGTGGAGACCGCGTTCGCATACAGCGCCTACACCGCGGTGGCGTGGGCGTTAGCCAGGCGCGATGTTCAATTTCATGAAGCCTTGGCCTCTCGCGACGTCATCGGTCAGGCGAAGGGGATGATCATGGAGCGCTTCTCAATCGGCAGCCAGCAGGCGTTCGACTTGCTCAAACGATTGTCCCAGTCGTCCAACACGCCGTTAGCGGAGATTGCTGCGGGACTCGTTGAAGCCGAGCACGCGGGAAGCAATCGCCCCGGCGACCGCGCGTCGCTCTGACGCGTGGTCTGTCGAATACGTTCCGTCTCAGTTGCTTTCGTCGACGCGCTGGTGATGTATGCACGGGGCTGACATCGCCGCCCTTCTCGCACTGGGTTCAGCATTGTGCGTCGCCACCGGTGACGTGTTGCAGCAGCGCGCCGCGAATCGGATCGCTCATCGCGGTGTCGGCAGGTTTCGTTCGCTCGTCGGCTTGGCGTGCAACCGGAAATGGCAAGTCGGCGTGCTGTTGCTCGGCACCAGCATCGTGCTGCAAGCCGCTGCACTGGGCCGGGGCTCGGTGCTACTCGTGCAGGCGCTGCTGATGCTGTCGCTCTTGTTCGCGCTGTCCGTCAACGCCAAACTGACCGATCGCCCGGTGCGCGGTGGCGAGTGGCTCTGGGCCGGGCTACTGACCATCGCAGTGATCGTCGTGGTCACTGTCGGCAATCCACAGGCAGGCCGCCTCAGCGCTTCGCTGCACACGTGGTCTCAGGTGGGAGCGGTGATCGGTCCAATCATGCTCGGGTGTCTCGTCATTGCCCGACGAACAAGCAGCGGTGAGATGGCCGCGGTGATGTACGCGTTGTTTGCCGGATCGATGTGGGGCGCGTTCGCCGTGCTGACCAAGGAGGTCGTCGCGCGACTTGCCAACGGCTACGGGGCAGTGCTGCACGCCCCCGAGTTCTTCGCCTCGCTGGCCGTGGCGGTGGGCGGCTTCATCGGTGGTCAGCTGGCATTTCGGGCGGGGCCTTTGACCGCGTCGATGCCGGCTCTGCAGATGGCGCAACCCGTGATGGCGGCCGTACTAGGTGTGGTCGTGCTCGATGAAACGCTCGACACCGATCGAATCGGTCTGATCGCGATCGGTGTGGCGCTGATCGTGATGGCGGTAGCCATCTTTCAGCTAGCCCGCATCGATGCGCGACTCACCCGTCAGCACGCCGACACGCACTCTGACTCGATGTCGTCGCCGGTGGCCAGCCGCTGACGCAGCCGGACAAGCCATCTGGGCGCCCACCAGGTCCAAGGGACCAGAAGATGAATGAAGGCCGGCACCAGAGCCATTCGCACCAACGTGGCATCGACTATCGCCGCCAGCGTCAAGCCGACACCTGACATCGGCTTGAAAGACACGTGGGCGGGAATCAAGGCGGCGAATGAAATCGACATCAGCACAGCTGCGGTCGTAACGACTCGACCGATGCCGGCGATGCCGGGCGCGGTGCTTTCGTCGTTGGTCGCGCGCACCGTAGCGGCACCCGGCAGCTCACGCCGAGGGATACGGTTACCTGCCCGGAGGTGGTGGTTGATCGGACCATTGGAAGGGTACGCGACGACAGACGTCGGTCAGGATTCAGCAGTTCAGTCGGGGCAGCTGCGGTGCATCGATGCCGTCTTGCAACACAACCATGAATGGGAAGTGCGATGACCACGACATCCAACGACATTGTCGTCCGGCACCCGAACGAAAACGATTGGGACGCAGTGTATGCGAATCAAGCACGCACATTCGGCGATCCGATAGACGCGGCCAGTATCGAGGCGTGGAAACAACGCGTGAAGTTGGAAGACATCCTGATCGCTGAAGATATCGCCGATCCTGATGATCCCTTCATCGTCGGGACCACAATCGTCTACCGCACACTTCTCACCGTGCCCGGCGGCGCCCGGTTGCGGGCCGCGTGGCTCACGATGACGGCGGTTGCGTCGACACACCAGGGGCGAGGAGTCTGGGCGCAGTTGAGCCTCAAAGGACTTGAGATACTGATCGAGCGTGGCTATCCCATTGTGTGCGGCGTCCCGACGCAGACCGAAATGTACGACAACGTAGGCGCCGGCGTAGCCAGCTACAGTCAAAAACTCGTCATCGACCGACGGTCGGCGACGTTACGCAACCCGCCGGAGGCTTACCACACGCGTGAGCTCAATGCGGCACAAGCGCGGCACGTGCTGCCTGAAATCTACGAAAGATGGTGCACGGCAACAAATGGCGCCGTCCAACGTACTGACGCGTGGTGGAACGACAGCTTGGAGGACCGGCCCACCCAGCGGGGTAACGGATCGGTGTTGAACTGCACGACACATCCAGACGGTTTCCTGACCTATCGCGTCGTCGGTCAATCTACCCACGCGTTCCGACCTCCGCTCGGGTCGACCGTGGTCGAGGATTTCTGTGCGGTCACCGACGAAGCCCACACCGAACTGCTCGCGGCGTTGCTCACACTCGAGATGTTCGACCACATCAGCATCGACGCGCCCCTCGACGACGCTCTTCCGCTGAAGCTGACGGACCTGCGTGCAGCCGAGGTCGACGCCGTCAGCGACTGGCTGTGGGTCCGCATCAACGACGTGCCGGAGGCCCTCGGCGCACGTGGCTACATGGCCGACGCCGACGTTGCATTGGAAGTCGTTGATCCTCTTGATCTATCGGGCGGAAGATTTCTGCTACAGGTACGCGATGGCGCCGGCAAATGCCTTCCTCACGAGGGGCCCGCTGACATCGAGATCAGTCTCGCAGACCTCGGGACCATCTACACGGGCGCCCATCGGCCATCAGAACTTGTCCGTGCCGGACGCATCACCGAGTTGCGCGAAGGTGCCATGCACATCTTGGACGACATATTCCGCGTGCAGCGAGTTCCGTTCTGCAACACGCTGTTTTGAGTGGCGGGGGTCGCAGGGCGCCTTGTGCAGTTCTTGCGATCTCAATCTAACGGCTGAAATCACGACGGGTAAGGCGGATACTGTCTGGCTTTGAGTACCGCTGCGAGGTGGGCCGCGTTGCGCGCAGCTGCCGCAGTGGCTGACGCAGTGCCCTGCGGTATCTCGTCGAGGTCGTTGTAGTCCGTTTTACCCATCGCCTCGCCATTCCAATACGTACAACCCTGGGCGGGAATGGTGTAGCCCACATCGTTGAGGCCCTGGAACACTTCGGCGACGATGTGGTGGGCGCCGTCTTCGTTGCCCACCACGGCGGCGATCGCCACTTTGCCGGTCACAATCGGACGATTGTCTTTGTCGGTCTCGGACAACTCGGCGTCGAGCCGTTCCAGCACGCGCTGCGCGACACTGGACAAGTGCCCCATCCACGTCGGGGTCGCGACAATCAAAATATCGGCCGCTAAGGCTTTTTGACGGATGGTGGGCCACTCGTCTCCATCGCCCATGTCGGCTTCCACACCCGGCTTGATGTCGTAATCCGCGCAGCGGGCGGTCTGCCCGGCAACGCCATGCGAGCTTAACTCGTGCAGCAGATGCTGTGCCATGAGTTCACTACTGGACGGAGCCGGCGACGGCTTGAGACTGCACACCAATGCGAGGGCGGTCAGGTTCTCGGTTGTAGTCATACATCGGGCAGTACCCGAGTTTCCATAAGGGTGAAACGCCTGCCACGGCATCGCCGACAGCGTATCTGCTGAATGCGCCGCCAATTCAGTTATCCGCCATACGAAGTGCTGCAGGGCGGCAGAGTTTCGTTAAGTGGCTTACGCGAAATCTCCTGCCAGTGCGCTCGGTCCGATGCAGGCTCTCTTGGCCTTCGATGCAGCGTCACGTCTCTTTCGTGATCACGAATGGTGTTGCACCCGTGGATAAGAAGTCTCGGCAGCTCTGGCGCTGATTGGCGACGACGGGGCGAGTCGCTGACGGCCTCGGTAGCGCGATTGCCTGCATTGGGTATCCTTGACCAACTTCCCGTTCCTATCCTTGGCGTGCATGTTGATAGGTCAATTGCATTCGCCCACAATGCATTTACAGAGATGCTGGGGTATCAGATAGAAGACCTGCTCGAATTTCGGTCAGACGAGATCTTCGTGAGTTCACTGATGAAAGAACTCGCCCGGATACGTCTCCGTGAGGGCGCGGGCCGGGCGATGCTTTCGTTTGCTTGGCGCGGCAGTCGGGCATGTTCCTGGGTGTGCTACCAGACAGCGCCGCCACCGTGAGCGCACACGGCAGTCCATCTCTGATGGAGGGATGGATGCCCCTGACGGTCGAGATCGTGGCAGCGATGGCGCTAGTGCTCGTTCTCGCGTGTCGTCGACCGCCGCTCAGACCGCTGACCAGCGGCGCAGGTGCGGCGGTGGGCTTGATAATCATGTTGACCGCGCGCACGGCTTTGCACGATTCAGGCCTGTCCGGCGAGTTGCCACCCTGGACGCTGTGGGGTTGGACATCTGTGACGGGCTTCGCGGCGGCTATCGCAGTCATGGGATGGCGGCGGGCGAGTGGCTGGTGGCGGCACGGCGCGGTATTCGCGTCGTCGTTCTGCCTGTTGAGCACCGGCCTGGTCGTGAACGCCTGGATCGGCTATCTCCCGACCGTGACCATTGCGTGGGATCAATTGACTGGGGCGCCGCTGCATCCGGTTCTCGATCTGCCCGCCGCTACGGCGATGCGTTCTCGGGGCGCACAGCCGCATGATGGGCAACTCGTCCCGATCGATACCGGCGACCGGGCGTCGGGCTTTCGCCATCGCACAGAATGGGTGTACCTACCGCCGGCCTGGTTTTCGGGCCGGGATAGCGCAGTCTCCGCCGTGCTGATGATCGGCGGTGAGTTCAGCACGACGATCGACTGGGCCCGCGCCGGTGCGGCCATAACCAGTGCCAACGAGTACGCCAAGGCTCACGATGGTTATGCGCCCATTCTGGTGTTTGCCGACGCCAACGGCGCCTTCGCAAACGACACTGAATGCGTCAATGGCACTCGCGGTCGAGCCGCCGACCATCTGACCGGCGACGTGCTGCCCACCGTCGCCAATCTGTTTCGTGTGAGCGCGAATCCGTCGCGATGGGCGGTCGCAGGGTTCTCCTCTGGAGGTACCTGTGCCGTCGACCTGGCGGCAATGCATCCCGAGTTGTTCAGCAGATTTGTCGACATCGCGGGCGACGAGCGGCCCAGCGCCGGCAACCCTACACGCACACTCCAGCGCCTCTTCGCCGGCGATCAGCGGGCGCAGGCCGCATTCGATCCCGCCACGGTCATTGCCAAGCACGGCCAGTATGCCGACACCGCGGGACTGTTCATGGCGCCGGCGTCGGCGAACTTTGATCATCAGGTGGCACAACGGCTTTGCAGCGCGGCGGCCTTGCAGGGGATTCGCTGCTCGGTGCAAGTACTTCCCGGACGCCACACCTGGCCGTTTGCCGCCGCGGCATTCGAGACGGCGCTGCCGTGGCTGGCCGCGTCGCTCGGCACCCGCGATCCGCGACCGGACTAGCCCACGCGCGTGTTGTCCTGGTCCGCTATCAGCGTATTAGCAATATGGTCGAATGCGTTGTAGCGCTGCATCTCTCGGGCCAGCCTGCGAGCCGAGCGGCGGTACGACGGTTGCGTGAGGATCCGATCCACCGCGTCGCGGACGTCGCGGGCGGTGGGCCGCGATGTCCGGAGGTCGATGCCGGCGCCGGAATACGCGACACGGGCAGCAACCTCGGGTTTGTCGGAGGCGGCGCCCGCGACGACCAGGGGTATCCCTAAGGACAAGGCGTGGTGCACGCCGCCGAACCCACCGTTGGTGACCATGACGTCCACCGCTGGGAGCAGTTCGCTGTACCGGGCGTAATCGGTGACAAAAGCGTTGTGCGGCATGGTCATCGGCAGTGTCGTCTGGCCGGTTCGCCCGGTTGCCACGACGACTGCGACATCGTTCCGTGACCCGAGGGCATGCGCGGTGGGCACGACGAGCTCGGTCAGGTCAGCGTTGTCCCAGGTGCCTTGAGTGACGTGCACAACCGTCTTCGCCCGTCGGTGCGGGTGCTCGGTCTTGGTGAGTGTCGACCGCGGCGGCAGAACCGGCCCGGCGAAGCTCACTGACGGCGGCAGATTCGTCCGCGGATACTCCAGTTCCGGGATGGACAACTGCGCGACGCGGTCGGCCAACAAGGGCCAGTCGGTGACGAACGCCGGTGAGCGTGGTGCGCCGAGAGAACGCAGCGCCTCGTTGAACCGCGCCTGCACATCACGGAACAACACGCCGCTCACCACTTGATTCATGGCGCGGTAGTCCTTACCCGGTCGCGGTTGCCAGCCCATTCCGAACGGAGGGGTGTCAGGGCTGGACAGCATCAGCGGGCCGACTCCGCAGACGGTGACCGGTGGCCTCGGTTGGGAGGACAGCAGCAAGGGGACGGCGCCGGTGAATGCCACATCGCACAGCAGCGCGTCAGGACGCTGCTCGGTCACCAGTCGCTGCAGGGCATTCCACTGCGCGACCATCGGACCGATGAACACAGACGCCAGGTCGTGCCGACCGGTCAGCAAGCGCTGTATCAAACCCGGCCACGCCGGGGCCGGTAGCGGTGCCGGGGGAGCCGCAGCCGGCGTAAGCGCATGGTGACTCATCTGTTCACTGCGGATTGCGTCGCGGTAACGCTCGTCAGCCAGAAAATGAACGTCATGACCTCGCTGGACGAGATCACCGCCGATAGCGGCGAGGGGGCCGACGTGGCCTGGAATGCTGCTGGCGGCCAACGCATAAGTGGCCACGTTGACTTTCTCCTGCCGATCCTGCCTAAACCGTTGGCCCGTATCCCATGACGCTGCCCGATTAGAAGACTTTCCGGTATGACGTTCCCTGGCAGTTGCGGGGCAAAACTGCGTTCGGCGACCGAAGTGTGTGATTGACAAAACACCACACAACACCAGCCGCGAAGCTGCTCCCCGCGCCCCATGTGGGAACGACGCCGACGATGGTGCGCCAGTTCGAAGCGGGCTTGAGCGGTTAGCTCAGTACCATGACCAGCAGCGACCGCCCCTCAAACGACGACGCCGGCGGCGAAGGCGAAACTTCACCCAGCGAGCCCTGGTGCGGAGCGTGCCCGCGAAGCTGACGAGCGGGCGGCCGCGGTGCACGAGGCCGCGGACAACGTGTAACCAGTCGCCGACAATCAGGTCCAGTACAACATGCGCGCTGATGGAAGCGTCGCGGCGAGTTCAGCTTCGAACCACGAACGCATCTGAGCCATCACGTCTTTCGGGTATACGTACTTCGCAGAACCGTACTTGCCGAACTTGCGCGTCCGAACGGACTCGTCCATCTCGAGCTTGGTTCGTGGATACCAGTCCAACAACACCGCCTTGCTGGCTGGGGTGAAGCGGTGCGTGATGCACTCCACGGTCAGGTCGACGTCCGAGATGTCGCGAACGGCGTCAGCAACATGTCGCAACAATTCGCCATAGCCGTTGCGCCACTCCGGAATAGGCATGATCGGCGCGATCGTCAGCCCGATCGGATAGCTGGCATCCGCTAGTTCATGCAGGGCCGCGATGCGCCGCGTCACGCTCGCCGTGCCACCCTCGAAGCGCCGTGAGACCTGCTCGGCGTTGACCGAAAGTCGCACGCGGGTGCGGCCGGCATGGGGTAAGCCGAGCAGCGGTGTGACATCGTCGAACTTGGTGGTGAACCGCAGTCCGACCGGACCCGGCCAGTCGTGCGTCCCGACGTGCGCGATGGTCGCCGACAGCGAACCCGTCAAGTGCTCCAACGCCAGCGGATCCGTATAACACGATGCTTCAAAAGTAGTTCCCTCATGGGACCTTTCGGCGGACGCAGAGGTGATGGAGCCGCGTCCAACGTGACGATCCATCTCGGCCAGGATTTCGGGGAGGTTGGCGTAGACGCGGGTGATAGGGGGACCGGCCAGCGACCCGGCCAGATAGCAGTACTGGCAGTGTGCTGGACATCCCTGAGCAAGGTCGACACGCCAATCGGCGCTGGGCGGGATGGGCTGGAGACGGCGCTTGCTGGGTGGGGCGACTACAACGGCGAGTGTGCGCTTGGCCAAGGCGTAAGCGGCCCGATCGTTGTCGGCCCGCAGTGCAGGTAGCCGATCGCCGGCGAGCACCTCGATATCGGCGACACCAGCCGCTTCGCAGCGTGCGGCGATGTTCGCGCCATGCGGCAACTCGAACGCCGAACGTGTCACCAACACCCGGTGCGGCGTCCATATCGTCGGGGCCCTGGACTCGCGAGTCGCGGTCTGAACGGCGGTGGACTGTTCTCTAACCATTGCTCACAACAACAGCACGTAGGCCGGCGCAATTCCGCTGCATTTCAACGTATTACGCATATGGCGCGGCAAGATTCTCGGCGTTGATCCGGATGCGCCTACCGGAATCGCGTGCCCTCGTCTGACTTCACGACCGGCGTGACATCGGTCGTGTGCGGAGGTTCTCCGGACGCTGTTGGAAACCGGCATCGCCTCGCCGGAGGTGCGCATCCGGTTCTTCTGACGACTGGTCCAAATAGGAAATTTGTGTGATTTGCATGTGTATTTCTCAGTTAAGCTGCTCGCAGCAGCCACCAAGAGGGGATCGCGATCATGACTCGACGTGTTGGTTCACGAGCGGCAGTTGTCGGCGCCATCGGCGCCGCAGCCTTGGGTGCCGCGCTCATCAACAGCCCGTTGGCTGACGCCACCACAGACCCGCCCCCAGTGCCTTCGCTTCTGGATTTCGGCCCGCCTGGCTCTGAGGGCTACCCGACGACGATCGAAGCCTCGTCGATTCCCTTCATATACAACTTTGAAGATCAGACCGTCCCGTACTCAATCTCGGAAAACGCAACTACGGTTGGCACCTACGACACCCACGAGGTCGGCGGGGTCGTCGGTTTGCTTCCGTTCCTTGCCTTGACTGAAAACTCGGCTGTGGTCACCGACAGCACGGGGTTGGCGCCGACTGTCGGAACAGAGTGGAACGGAGTTGCTTTCGGCTCTGGGGCGCTGCCTGGGCCCGCGCAGTTGGCCTTTATCGATTCGTATATGAGCAGCCCGGACGGGTCGTCAGCGAACATATTCGAACTATTCGGGCAGATCGGTGACTATTTTTCGACCGGTCCGACGGGCACAGTGTTCGAAGTGGACATCTTCAACACGTGGCTGCCCATTTTCGATACCCAGGCCGTAACTGCGATGTCCACCGGCCTCGACGCGATCGGTGCAGGCGGGATGACCGACCTGAGCGCCCTAGCGGCTGAATTCTCCACCTTGTTCTAGCGCATTCAGGGCAGAATCTCGCGCCACTTCGGGTGCCAGAGCAGCCGTACGGGAAGTGCCGGCTGGTCGACCGGTGGGCTGCTCTCGATGCCGGAGATCTGATGCCAGCCGGAACGGCGGCGCTCCCAGACGCTGCCGTTGTCGGCCGCGGCCGACCGTCGACGGAACATCTCACGCACCATCGACTTGAGCGGCAGCGCCGCCAATTCGTCCACAGTCTCGATCGACTGCAGCGGTATCGCCATCCCCGACTTCATAGGTCTACGCGTTCCCCTCGAATGCGAAAACCCCCAACCTGTGACTCATAGTACGTGGCTTGGGGCCGGATGTCGTATCGGTCAATTGGCGGATAGGCATGTTCGACGCCGTAGTCTTCCTTCGTGAATGCGATCGACCCGGGCAAGCTTGCTACCTGCCTACAGGTCCTGGCCGACATCGAGGCGTTGCCGCCCGAGCACCCCGACGCGGTCGCGGTGCGTCGCGCAACGGCGCGCATCTTCAAATCGGTTCGCAAGGCCCGCCGAACCGCCAAGCGCGACGCGGTAGCCGCCGCGGACCGTGCCGTCATCGCCGCCACGGCCACCGGCGCCCCCGGCCGTATCGACGACGAGACCGCGGGTCTGCCGCTGGTGTCCACCGCGGTCGGCGCGAGCGCGGGAACGCTGCTCCGCTCACGTGCCTGCTACATCTGCAAGCAACACCACACTGTGGTCGACGCGTTCTACCACCAGCTCTGTCCGGAGTGCGCCGCGCTGAATCGCGCCAAGCGCGACGCTTGCACCGACCTCACCGGTCGGCGAGCCCTACTCACCGGCGGTCGCGCCAAGATCGGCATGTACATCGCGCTGCGACTCCTTCGCGACGGCGCTCACACGACCATCACCACCCGCTTCCCGAATGACGCGGTGCGCCGCTTCGCGACGATGCCCGACAGCGGCGACTGGCTGCACCGGCTACGGGTGGTCGGCATCGATCTGCGCGACCCCGCTCAGGTCGTCGCGCTCGCGGACACGGTTGCCGCGCAAGGGCCGTTGGACATCCTGATCAACAACGCCGCCCAGACCGTGCGTCGCGCACCGGGCTCCTACGCGGCGCTCGTCGACGCCGAGCGCGCCCCGGCGTCCGAACTCGTCGACGTCCTCACCTTCGATCGGGTCAGCGACGCCCACCCGGCGGCCTTGGCCGGAAGTCTCGCTGAGCACCAAACCCCGCACGCCATAACAGAACTCGCGCTCACCGCCCGCAGCGCGTCACCGGAGCGAATAGCCGCGGGGGTCGCGATCGACGCGGGCGGCCTGTTGCCCGACACCGCGTCGGTCAACAGCTGGACTCAACGCGTGCACGAGGTCGACGCGATGGAACTGCTCGAGGTCCAACTGTGCAACCAGACCGCGCCGTTCATTCTGGTGAGCCGCCTGCGACCGGCGATGGCCGCGTCGCCCGCTCGCCGGACGTACGTCGTGAATGTGTCGGCAATGGAGGGGCAGTTCGGTCGCAAGTACAAGGGCCCCGGCCACCCGCACACCAACATGGCGAAGGCCGCGCTGAACATGCTGACTCGCACCAGCGCCGGCGAAATGCTCGAGCAGGACGGCATTCTCATGACCGCCGTCGACACCGGCTGGATCACCGACGAGCGTCCGCATCCGACCAAACTGCGACTGGCCGACGAGGGCTTTCACGCCCCGCTCGATCTCGTCGATGGCGCGGCCCGGGTCTACGACCCGATCGTCCGCGGTGAGGCGGGGGAAGACCTTTACGGCTGCTTCCTCAAGGATTACTCCCCGAGCAGCTGGTAGCTCAGCTACTCGATGGTGTGGACGATGAGGATGTCCACCTTGGCCTTGCGCGCGACGGTATCGGGCACGGAACCCAGCAGCCGGCCGGCAACGGTACCCAATCCCAGGTTGCCGACGACGAGCAAATCTGCCTTCACGTCATCGGCCAACTTCAGCAGCGCGTTGACCGGTGCGCCGGTGACCGCTTCCTCTTTGATGTCCTTTGCTCCCGCCGACTTTGCACGGTCGCGGGCATCCTGAAGAATCGCGTACACCGAGGCGCTGCCGTGCACCCTGTACGCGTCGCCGCCGAGACTGTCGGCGGCTTTACCATCGCTGACGCGGTCGGGGGAGGGCGCCCGTGACCAGCCGCCTTTCTCCGAGGTGTCGTTGTGTGCGCTCGCGATGACCAACTTCGCGCCTTCTTGCGCCGCGATCGCCGCAGCGCGATCGACCGCACGGAACGACGACTCCGAGCCGTCCGTTCCGACGACGATTGTCCGATAGCTCATCGAGCCTCCATCAGCCGGTCAACGAGGACACCAAGACCCTAGCGGCCCAGCTCCCGGTTCGCGGCCGGTTAGGCCCGCAACATGCCAGCCCTATACGCGCTTCATCTGGGTCTTGAGGTGGACGCCGTTGCTCCAGTCCATACCGCCGGCGAGGGTGTTCTCGTCAAACCAGACGTGGTCGCCGCTCGAGGTGGGCCCACTCCACACGGCGCCCTCCGGGTGAAGGTCGGCGGCCCAGTTGCTGCCTTGCATGTGTACGCAGCCGTCGCCGCAGGGCGAGAGGTGCATGGTGGTGGTGTTGCCGACTCGGGCTTGGCCGGGGTCGCTGGTTTCGGTCACGGTTCCGACGTAGTTCCCGTCGGGCGGCGGCGCGGCGGACGCTGGCGTTGCCAGGCCGATCGCCGCACCGACGAGGATGGCGCCCAGCGCCATCACACGGTTGATACAGGTCATTTCCATCTCCTCGCGTCGCCCCTGAGACTGCCTCCGGGCTCTGGTCACCGACGCTATGGCGGGGAATCCGCCAGGCGATACAGGGTTTTCCCTTGCTCTGACGAGTGACGCCTACTTGCTTTACCCGCGGTACATGAGGTTCTCGACGTAGTCGATACCGAATGGGGCGTGGCTGCTGAGCGCCTTATCGCTGTTGAGGATGTAGAAGCCGCTTCCCGGTTTGGTGTGGTCGACCTGAACGACGGCGATGATCTGGTCGGCCATCGCGCCATCGCTCTTGGCGACGTAGTTACGCACTTCGGTGAATAGCTGATGGTCGAGCGAGCCCAATTGCAGCCAGCGATAGAGCCTGTTGTCGAGTGTCACCGTGTGCTTCGACCAGTCGGACGCGGTAGTCGCGGGTTTTGTCGTCTTCAGTGCGGCGGTGAGTTCTTTGCGGATCTTGTTGTCGAATTTCGTGACGTGGATATGCAGTTGCGGGATTTTGTGGGTATTGCCGGAATTAATGGCCAGCACCCAGTCCTGCCCGGCCAAGTGGCTATCTGAGTCGTTGGCCCACTTTCCGGCCCACGGCCAGAGGTTCAACATCTGGTCGGGCGCCCACGACTTGTGGCATTCGATTCCGGTCGCCCGAATGAG
The DNA here is from genome assembly GCF_030252325.1 of Candidatus Mycobacterium wuenschmannii. Lineage (NCBI taxonomy): Bacteria > Bacillati > Actinomycetota > Actinomycetes > Mycobacteriales > Mycobacteriaceae > Mycobacterium > Candidatus Mycobacterium wuenschmannii. Next base: position 65,249 of record NZ_CP126981.1, read on the forward strand.
CGGCAGGATCAACCAATCCCAGGCGCCGAATCCGGGACCGCCGGTGTGTACCGCGTAGCCGTCCTTGCGTTCCGGATTCTTGGGATTGGTGGGGAATTCGACCTTCTTGTTGGACCCGGGTGCCTGCGGGGTGGCGTCTTTGACGTCCTTCCACAACGACACATCGTCGTTGTCGCTTCCGCAGTTGCCGCCCGCCGGGTCGGCGAAAGCAGGCCATATTCCGGTTCCCGCAAGAGCCGCGCTGGCGCCCACGGCGGCGGACGTCGCTATGAAAAGGCGGCGACTGACGCCCTGATTGGTCGAACTCTCTTGCGCCATTGGCCGCCCTCCGCTCATTCGGTCTGCGAGTGCGAGGAGCCTAACGGCAGGTCAGCACGTGTCGGGACAAAATGCCAAAGTCAATTAGACATAAATTCAATAGACCGTCACGTCGGCACATGAGATCAATGTGAAATAGTCAGGTGCAACATAGGAATATGCGGTGGGCACTTATCCACACTCGCGGCGGCGTGACTGCCTAAACTGGCAGACGTGACATCAACTCGCACCCTGCGGACGGCATTCGCCGCGCTACCGCTGGTCGTCGGTGTCTGGCTCGGGCAAGGTTACGTTGCCTCAGCGGACCCGCCCTACGAAGACTGCAGCCAGGCCCGCGCCGACGGCCGGTCGAGCATCCCGTACACCGACCCGGCCTACAACCCGGACCTCGATCTGGACGGCGATGGTCTCGCCTGCGAACCCTCGAAGGCGCATCGATCCAGGCGGTAACCGCGTCTAATTACCGGCTTCGATGGCGGCGACCCGCGCGATCGCATCAGGTCCGCAAATGCGCTCGAGATTGACCCCGCCGCCGGCGAGCAGGGCGTCGATTCGTCGTTTCAGGTCCCCGGATGACAAGTGCGCATACAGGTTCGCGCCCGGGCACGAGGTCTGAGCGAAATCCCGATGGCCGGCCAGCGTATCGGTCTTGACATGAAAATTCTGAGCCGCCCAAGCGAATGCCAGAGCGGCTCCGTGCAGTTGTTCCTCCGGCACGCTTTCCCGGTCGAAGTCTCCTTCGCACAGAACCAGGAAGTGCCCGGTGGTGTCGTAGTCGGTCGCGGTGTCGCCCACCAACTCCGTGCTGCGAAGCTCGTAGAGATTTCCTCTACGGTCGACGGCGAGGTGGTACGCGATGTCGATCCAGCCCTTGTCCAGGTGATAGCGCTGATCTTTGCGCAGACGTTCCGGCGCATGTCGGTTGTCGCCGAGCACCACCGCCTCGTGGTGCAGGGTCATCCGGGTGATGGTGTGCCGCTTACCGCCGGGACGGGCGGGCAATGCCCCCCAAGCCTCGCGACACAGCAAGGTGGCTGCTGCGGCGCTGGTCAGGCGGGTCGCGATCGTCGGTGCCGGTGAAACCGCGCACCCGCCGATCGTCGACACCAGAGCCGTCCCGCCCGCCAGCCGGAGCAATTGACGGCGGCTGACCACGTCACGGAGCACATCCATGCGCTCACGCTAACGCGTGAGCCGGTCAGCTTCCGGTGACGATCCGCTGCTCGACGTAGCGGCCGGTGACGACGTTGGCCGTGGCCTGGCTCTCCATCCGCTGAGCATCCCGCTTGATCCGCCGGTTCAGGATTCGGTCGTCGCGGCGGGTCAAGGTGGCTCCGCGCTTACTCAGCAGGTCCAATTGCTTCCAGCTGAGGCCGTCGAGGTCGCCGACGGAATCGTGCGTGGCGACCACGACGGCGCCATAAAGCAGCGGCACCGTCTTCGCGGTGAAGTCCGTGGTTGCCAGGAGCATTTCGGTGGCATTGCGATTGATCTTTCGTCGGCACCGACGCGTCGAAGGGGTGAACCAGAAATCGAACTGCCGATCCGCACTCGTCAGACTTTCCAGCCCATAATCGTGGACCAGCGCGACGATATCGGCGTTGCTGTAGGCACGAGTTTCGTAGACGACGCCATCCGGATTGAAGTAGAGGATCGTGTTCATGTCGCTTGTCCTTTTCGGTACTGGGCTGGACTGCCTCAACGTGTGCAACGGATAATCACACGCATGTAATTCCCACAATCACGTTAGGGCTAAACATCCCTAACGAAAAAGACACGATTCTGATCTTGAAAGGGTCGTTGCGGGTGGCATTGCGCGCGGCGACAGTCGGCACATTGGCGCGTAAAACACCTGCCCTGACCAGTGAACCGCGGGTGGATGTCTGACAGACTGTCGGCATCGGCCCCATATCCCTCTGTCCGTCACCGTGAGCCTCGACACATGGAGCACGTTGGTGAATGCTGCTGCTGTTCCCGAAGCCGGGTCGCAGTTGTCCGTTGCGATGCGAACCGCCTCCCAGCAAGAGCACGACGCCGCAGAGAAGACGCCGTTCATCACCGAACTGCTCCAAGGTGGCCTCCGGCAGGACGCCTACACGGCCTACCTCACTCGGCTGCGCACGATTTACGCCGCACTCGAAGAGGCGGTGCGCGGCCAGCGCAACGACCCTGTCATTGCCGCGGTATATGACCCTGCGCTCGAGCGTCTCGACGCGATCGACGCCGATCTCGAATGCTGGGCCAACGGCTCACGGGTGGCGGCCGATTCGTCCGCGGCCGAGTCATATCGGCGGCGACTGGAAAGCCTCGACAGTGGTGTCGCGCTGTTGGCCCACCACTACACGCGCTATTTGGGCGACCTATCCGGCGGTCAGGCAATCGGCCGCACCCTCGATCGAATTTTCAATCTCGGCGGAGTCGGCCTCGCGTTCTACGCGTTTCCTGTTCAGCCCAAGCGTTACAAGGATGGCTATCGTGCACGCCTCGACGCCCTCACTCTTCAGTCCGAGCAGGTCGAGATCTTGCTGAGCGAGGTCAAGTGCGCTTTCCGGCTCAATCAGGCGTTGCTCGACGAACTCGGCACCGACTTCGGCGTGAGTGGTTCGCGTGATCGGTGAGTCATCGACGCCCGACGGTCGCCCGGCCGACGAGTTCGTCCCCGTCGGCACGCCCATCGACCTGGAAAACTGTGCTCGCGAACCGATCCACATCCCCGGCAGTATCCAGCCGCGCGGTGCGCTGGCGGTGGTCCGGGAGCCGTCCTTCGAGATCCGTCAGGTCAGCGCCAATGTCCCCGAACTCCTCGGACGATCCGTCGACGACGTGCTGGGACGACACCTCTCCGCACTGATCGGCGTCGACCAAGCGGCGCGCATCGAGCAGGCGGCCTCGGCCTTCGGGGAGCTGCGCGAACGCAACCCGCTCGAATGCCAGATCGAGGTCGCCGGAGAGCTGCGCGCATTCGACGCCATCCTGCGGCGTGAGCCCGGCGGCGTGCTGCTCGTCGAACTCGAAATCGCCTACGGCGAGCGGCCTTTCTCCTTCCCCAACACCTACCAGGCGGTCCGCGGTTCGGTGGAGGAGCTGAACCAGGCCTCGACGCTCACCGATCTGTTCAACATCAGCGCGCGTGCCGTGCGTGACCTGACCGGCTTCGACCGCGTCATGGTGTACCGCTACGACGACCACTACAACGGGGAGGTCGTTGCCGAAGCCAAGCGCGACGACCTGAATTCGTTTCTCGGCCTGCACTATCCGTCGACCGACATCCCCGCTCAAGCGCGCGCGCTGTACGAGAAGAACTGGATCCGGCTCATCTCGGACGTGAACTACACGCCGACACCGCTGGTGCCGACCGTCGACCCGGACACCGGGACGCCGCGTGATCTGACCTACGCCACACTGCGCAGCGTCTCACCCATCCACGTCGAGTACCTGCAGAACATGGGCGTGCACGCGTCGATGTCGATCTCGCTGCTGCGACGCGGGCGCCTGTGGGGACTCATCGCCTGTCACCACTACGCCGGCCCGCACCTGCCGCCGTTCGGCACCCGCGCGGCCGCGGAGTTCCTCGGCTCGACCCTGTCCCTGCGACTGGTAGACCAGTTCGAGGACGACCAGCTACACAAGCGTCTGGCGTCGCAGGCCGTGCTGGCCAAGCTCACCGCCGCGACCCTGGGCGAGGACGAATCGATTGCGTCGGCGCTGCTGGGCGCGCCCGACCTGCTCGACTTGGTGCCCGCCGACGGTGTCGTCGTCGAGATCGACGGCGAAACCGAGGTGCGCGGATCGGTCCCGCCGCCCGACGTCGTATCCGAGGTAGCTACGTGGGCGCGCGGCGCCGGCGACGAGATCGCCAGCACCGAGCACCTGTCCCGTGACATTCCCGCTCTGAACCTCGACCCGCAGGTGGCCGCCGGGGCGTTCGCCCTCAATCTGCCGGACGGCCAGTACGCCATCTGGTTTCGCCGTGAGGTGCAGCGGTCGGTTGATTGGGGCGGCGACCCGCACAACAAGGCGATCGCGGTCAGCGAGGGCGATGAAATCCGGCTGAGCCCACGCAAGTCGTTCGATCGGTGGCGCGAGATCGTGCGGGAGCGCAGCGACCCCTGGACGTCGAGCCAGATCGAGTCGGCCGAGGCGCTTCGTCGCCACCTGGTCGAGTCGTTGTATCGCCGCACCCGCAGCGCGCTGCGGATGGCCGAGACCATGCAGCTCAGCCTGCTGCCGGATTCGATTCCGACTCTGGACAATTGGGAGCTCTCGGCGCACTACGAGCCGGCGGCGGGCGGCCGCGTGGGCGGCGACTGGTACGACGCGTTCGAGCTGCGCGACGGCCGGCTGGTGGTGGTGCTGGGTGATGTTGCGGGACATGGCATTACCGCCGCGGGGACAATGGCGCAGCTGCGCAATGCGCTACGCGCGCAACTGTTCGTCGGCACCAGCCCTGCGGAAGCGCTCAACGAGCTGAACGAATTCTGCGAGCACATGATGCCGCGGGCGTTCGCCACGGTGGTCGTCGCGCGGATCGACCTCATGACCGGCGAGGTGGAAGCCGCATGCGCCGGGCATTTGATCCCATACCTGACGAATGCGGAGACGGCTTTCCAAGCGCCGATTCAGCTTTCGCCGCCCATCGGTCTCAAGCGCGTGACTTACGCGCCGAGCGCTTTCACGATCGAGCCCGGACACCGGATGGTGATGTACTCCGACGGCTTGGTGGAGCGGCGCGGCGAGGCGATCGACGACGGCATCAACCGGCTTCGCGAGACGCTGATGCGTCCCGGTGATGCGCCGGCGTCGCGGATTCGTGAGGTGATGGAGTGGGGCGATGCGCACGACGACGTTACGATCGTCACCCTTCGACGTCCCTGACCTCAGGGGTTGAGCAGCGTGCCGAGTTCGGCCAGCAGCGTGCTCGAGGTCGACTGAACCAGGTCGCTCATGTTCGCCCATTCCGCGGTCGCCGTGGCGCCCAGTTCGGTGGGGAAGTCGTTGTTGGCGGCCAGGATTGCGGTCGCCAGGTCGTCGCGGGCGTTGAGGAAGCCGGCGATGATGCCGGTGTTCGGATCGAGAACTGTGTCGTTGAACAGCGTGGCGAACTGCTGGGGGAGCAGCAGCGACAGCAATGTCTGGCCGAACGCCAGCTCGGTGGGTAGGTTGATGTCGCTGGCCGCCAGGGACAGATTGTTGAAGATCGCCTCAAGGCTGCCGATCGGATTGGTGAGTAGGTCGTGATCGACTGCGGCCCAATCCGGTCGAAGGCTGGGGTGAACCGAAATTCCAGCGGAATGGTCGGGTCGCTGCCGAATACTGCGGCGAAATTGTCCGAACCCATCACGCCCTGCAGGCCGTGCAGGAGCAATTCCTGCAGCACCCAATCGGGTTGAGCATGCTCGCGCGAAAGGTCCAACGCGTAGTCGTAGGAGAACACCCGCTGCGACATGTCGGCGGCATACTCGGCCGGGCTGACGGTGGGGGTGTCGGCGGGCAGGTAGTTGGCGACGTCGGCGACCGGCACAACCTCGGTCGTCACCGGCAGGCCGATCGGGTCCGTGCCGTCCGGCAGGTTTTCAAAACGTGCGAAGATCTCGCCGCTGCTGACACCGCTGCTGTCAAGCCAATTCGCGACACCGGGGTTGGTCGCGCTGACCACGTAGTAGGTGTAGCCATCGGGGTCCGCGAACGCCGTGGTGTTGTTCAACGTGGTCTGCGCCAGGGTGAACGGTAGTGCCGCACCGAAGACATTCATCAGCTCGATGCCGCTGTAGCCGGATGGCACGTCCGGCACTTGCACGATCATTGCCTGCCCGGGTAGTAGATCGAAGTTTCCGCCGGATACGGCCGCGCTCGGCAGACCCGTTGCGAAGACGCTTGTCTCGGCGGTCAAGTCGCTCATGGTGTTATGCGGCAGGTCGATGCCGGCCACTTGGGCGAGGCCCATGTTCTCTCCGTTGAACGGCCCGACGATATTGCTGAACGCAGTGAATAGCGTGGTGAGCAGCGAATCGACCGAAGTGATCTGCCCTGTGGAAGTCCCTGCCAGGGAACCGATTTCAGCTGCGGCCTCGTCTCCGCTGGGAAAGATGCCGGTGGTCGGTATCGCGAAAAACGCCGGACAGTCGGACACGCAGTGGATGCTGATGTTGCCGGGCCCTTGCGCCCAGTCGCCCAGTACGTCGCGAATCAGCAGTGAGGCATCGCCATTGGTGGTCGCGCTGGTGTCGTTGATGAAGTTGACGGCGCCGGTCGGCGCGGTCGGGCCGATCTCGACGGTGAACGACCCGTCGGGATTGACGACCAGTCCGTGGTCGAGTTCGAGGCTCTCTTTGCTGACGCCGCCGAGCCGGTAATGGCTTCGGTCGCGATCGCGAAGGCCTCGGTTCCTTTGCCGATGGTCCCCGTGAGTTCGTAGGTCGCGCCGGGAGCCAGTCCTGCCGTCGCGTGGTAATAGATGTCGGGGGTGAAGAACTGGAAGTACTGACGGGAGTCGGCCGCATCGGTCGCCACCGCTTCGGGCGACTGGAAGAACACCCCGTTGAAGAGTTCGGTGACGCGCGACAATCCGGCGGACAGCAGTTCGTAGTTGGTGTTCTGCAGCCCTGTCATCAGCATGACGTCGGCGTCCGCGGTCGCGAAGGGCAGCGCCGCGTCGTACGCGGCGGCCTGCTGCATCGCGTCGAGAAGCTGGTCGAGCGCGGGCTGGTAGGCGGGATCCGCGTCAGCGGCGGGTGCGGTGATCGCCATAGCGGCAGCGCCGACAACCCCCGCGATCGCGATTCCGACGGACCGCAGCCGTCGCGGCAATGTCGAGCACCGCAGGTCGTCGTGCATCGCGGGGGCCATGCCGCTCCCTTCGTTGGGATGCGATGCACGAATTATTGGTCATAGCGAACTCAAATAGTGCGCTTTTCGACGCTACCGTTCGGCGGTGTCTCGACGGCGGCCTCAACCGCCTCTGGCCTGGTGCCTTTGCCTGCAAAAAGGTGAAGGGCACACCGAGGCAGTCGAAAGCTTCAAGCGATCGTGGCCAACACTCAGCAGTGGTTGGATGCCGGTGCGTCGAATTATGTTGCGCCAGAGGGACCCAAGCCGCCGCCACCGGGGTTGGCCGAGGTATTCGCAGATCGGTGGTTTTCAACCGAGCGGGGCATCAAGGAACTATTCGGCCAGGGCGGTCCCGGCTCACCGGGGGTTCTGCAGTCGTGGGAGCAGATGTTGAAGGGAAGGAACACGGTGAAATGTACGGTTATCAGCAGGTTGGCAACTCGTGGGTGCGAGTCGCAGATGGGGCCAAATGACACACGAATTCGTCGCTGCGGTTCAGTCGATCGTCGAGCCGTTGTTGACCGAGCTGGGGTTCCAGTTCGAGCAGTACACCGGGGATGTCGACGAGGGCGGCCCAACGGCGGCCGTGCTGGTGTACCGCTCCGATGACTGCAAGATTCAGATTTACAAGTCGTCTCGAGGCGGCGAGATCAATTGCATGATCGCTCCGCTCGACGCGGCGAACGTGGTAGGCCTTTATGATCATTCGGGCAAGTGGCAGTACCTACCGCGCTTTGCGTTACGGCAAGGTGTCCCTCTCGAAGAGATCGTCGAAGACAAGCTGTCGGTGAAATTTCCGACGACGGATCAATTCTTGGAGTCGGTTAGGGATCGCATCGCGAAGTATTACCCCGTCGCGCACGCAGGAGTTCTCGAAATGGGTGGTCCGGAGTGGTGGGCCGCGAGTCCCTGAAGCGTTTTACCCCTCCGCATCGTGCTCCACGGCCTTCGCCGCCCGACCCGCGACGATCGCAGTCGCCACCGCAACCGCCACGAAAACGACTGTGCCGCAGACCCCGACGAGGTTCAGGCCGGCGATGCTGCGCGCATTGAAGACGGCGATCGACACGGTCACACCGGTGACAAGGTGCACCGGCGTCAGGCGCAGCGCGGCGCGATGGCCCGCCACCCAGGCCTGATCGCTACGCATCGTCGACGGGGTGCGGATCCCGACGAACTGGTTGCGACGCAGATGCCCCTTCACTGCGGCCCAGTCGACGGCGATAAGCAGCGCGGTCATGAACCCAAAGGTCGCGGCCATGAACCCGGTCAACACGGCGATGTCAGATCCCACCCTGACCAAGTTAGCGAGTGGGCCGCTTCGGCTGTTCTAAGTTCGCACGTTCTGGGTACAAGATCGGCATGCAGCGGCCCGACACCATGATCGAGATTCACCGCGAACGTGTTCAGGACCAAACCGTCGAGATGTTTGCCGGCGATAGCTACACCGAGGCGGTCGACGGGCCCGGTTATTCGGCAACGGCCACTCTCGATCTGACGCTCGACCGCGTGTGGTTCCTCTTCGACGCGCAGCAGCGGTTGTGGCAGGAGCAGGTCGACGGCGAAACCCGCGATCCACTCCGGCATTTCGCGATCGACCTGGCGATCTTCGACTCCAAGATCACCATCGACTCGGTGACGTGCATCCCGCTGGTATCGCTGCCTCCAGCGACCATCACCATCCCGGACGGCCCCCGCGCCAACGAGTCACACGAGATCCCTTACAACGAAGTCCCGTTGTTCGGGCGTCTGACCGTGCATGACCAGCTCGAGCCGCGCGACACCGAACCCCGCAAAAAGACCATCGCCCTCGATTTCAACGTGCAGGATTCGCCCACGCTGCTGGCGCCCCCCTCTGACGACGACTTTGCGCCGCGTCTCTACGGTGCGCATATCGATCGTCGCCCGGACGGCGGCATCGCCTTCACCGACCAAGACCCGCGCATCACCTGGGAACTCGACTACGCCGAGGCGTACTGGATCACGCACAGCATCGCCGGCGAACTCATGGTCAGTCTCGAAAAGCTGCAACACCCAACCATTTCCGACGAGGACGCCAGGGTCCGGGTACTCGATTCGTTGGCCGCCCAGATCTCCGACGCCGTCCGCCCCAAGCTCGCCGAGATGGGCGAAGGCGGCGTCATGGACCTGATGCCGGCCCCGCTGGACGTGGACGCCGAGTCGCGCGACGACGTCACGGTGAAAGCGCTCGACGCCGTGGTGCAGCGGTTCGACATCGACGGAGTCGCCCATGAGTCCATGTTGATTCAGCTGCAGACCGTGCGCGAGCTGCCGGGCGGCGAAGAACTCCCGTTGTCCATACTGGCCGAGAACCCTTGCGAGAAAACGGGTTTGGCGGTCGCGGGGTGGAGCATTCTGCGCCAAGTTCGCGACACCGTGATGAACACCTTCGACCTGCACGAGGACGACTTCGACGCCGACGTCCCCTGCCTTCTCGCGGGACCGAAGACCATCACGATCGGCGGGCAGGAGCGCTGCCTGGAGGCGCTGGACGCCGACATCGTTCCGCGAACCGAGGACGGCCGGCTCGTCGTCGACGGCACCGTCAGCGCCGAGACCACGCTCTACGACTTCGACGCCACCTTCAAGGTCGTCTACGAGATGGGTCTCGACGACATTCCGCGCGACCCCGACGGCAACGAGACCCGGCGGGGCGACTTGGAGACCATCGAGAGTCTCGAGCAGGCCCTCAGCGCGGCGCGCGACAGGAAGCGCGCCGGTCAGTTGGCCACCGAAGACTACGAGGCGGAGGTCAAAAGGGTGCACGAGCGGCTCGACGACCTCCCCAAGACCGTCGGTGTCCGGCCGACGCAGAACCCACCCGAGGCGGACGTCAACCCGAACTTCAAGCTGACGGTGCCCGGCAAGGTGGCCGCCGCGGCCGGGGCAGCCGCTACCGTCGGACTGCTCGCCCTGCCGGTGACCTGGGTGGCCGGGGCCGCCGGGGTGGGTGCCGCCGGCGCGGGCGGCCTGCTGACGCTGGCGATCGTGCAATACCTGACGACCGTGCTGACGATCGACTGGTTCGGCGTCGGCCTGGGGTCTCGGCAGGTGAAGCAGTCACTCGACGACCGGCCCGAGGGCACGTCGCTGCCGCCGATCGGCATCCCGGTCGCGGTGGATCTCAATCGCCAGCGCCTCGCCGTGTACTTCCGTCCGCTGCCGTCGAAGCTGTGGATCGGCGGCGTCGCCCTCGACGACGAGGACGCCGACGAGCCCGAGGTGCGACTCGTCGGCGGCCGTTGGCCCACCGATGGCCACCCGTGGAAGCTGTCCAACGACGATGCGATGCTCTACGCCGGTTCGGGGGAGTTGCAGCTCTTCATGGAACCCGACAGCGTCAGTGGCGACGGCCCGGCCATCCAGGTCCTCACCGCCGACGATGGCCGTCGTTACCTCCAGGTTCAAAACGAGGACGCCGAGAAACTGCAGCGTCTTCCGCGGTTGTGTGGTCAAGACAACGTCGCCACCGGAAAGTGAGTCCTCACGTGGAACGAACGCGGGCCGTGCCTCTCGTACACCGCGCTGGCGCGGGTCAGCGCTGCGCGCGGCCGAATCGACCTCTGTAGGGTTATCGACGTGTGTGGAGCCACCGGTGAGGTGCGCCTCGACGATCGAGCGCCAGATGTAGCGGCGGTGGCAGCGATGACTGCCGTTATGACGCCGCGGGGTCCCGACGGGGTCGGCGTGTGGTCACAAGGTCGAGTCGCACTCGGTCACCGTCGCCTGAAAATCATCGATCTGACCGAGCACGGCGCGCAGCCGATGGTCGATTCCGACCTCGGCCTGACGATCGCCTGGAACGGCTGCATCTACAACTACAAAGAGTTGCGCACCGAGCTTCAGGGCTACGGCTATCGCTTTTTCTCGACCAGCGACACCGAGGTTCTGCTCAAGGCGTACCACCGCTGGGGCGACGACTTCGTCAGCCACTTCAAAGGCATGTTCGCCTTCGCGATCGTCGAGCGTGACAGCGGCCGCGTGCTGCTCGGCCGCGACCGTCTCGGCATCAAGCCGCTCTACATCACCGAGGACGACCACCGGATCAGGTTCGCCTCGACGCTCCCTGCGCTGCTGGCCGGCGGCGGCGTGGACACCCGCATCGACCGGGTCGCGCTGCACCACTACATGACGTTCCACTCCGTCGTGCCCGCACCGGCCACCATCCTGCGCGGCGTGCGAAAGATCCCGCCCGGGTCGCTGCTCGCCATCGAGCCCGACGGCCGCCGGGTCGCCACCACCTACTGGTCGCCGGATTTCACCCGCCACGACGACCGCGCCGACTGGTCCGAGCGCGATTGGGAAGACGCGGTGTTGGAGTCATTGCGCACCGCGGTCGAGCGCCGCCTGGTCGCCGACGTTCCGGTCGGCTGCCTGCTCTCCGGTGGTGTCGACTCCAGCCTGATCGTCGGGCTGCTCGCCGAGGCCGGTCAGCACGGACTGTCGACGTTCTCGATCGGCTTCGAGTCCGCCGGCGACATCAAGGGCGACGAGTTCCAGTACTCCGACATCGTGGCCCAGCGCTTCGAAACCGACCACCACCAGATCCGCATCGGCACCGAGCGGATGTTGCCCGCGCTGGGCGGCGCGATCGGCGCGATGAGCGAACCGATGGTCAGCCACGACTGCGTCGCCTTCTACCTGCTCAGCCAGGAGGTCGCCAAGCACGTCAAGGTGGTCCAGTCCGGCCAGGGCGCCGACGAGGTGTTCGCCGGCTACCACTGGTACCCGCCGATGGGTGCACCTGCGGCCGCGTCCATCGAAGGCTCCGTCGCGGAGTATCGCGCGGCGTTCTTCGACCGTGACGAGGAGGGCCTAGCCGCACTGCTTGCCGAAGGCTATGTGGCACAAGGTGATCCGAGTCAACGCTTCGTCACCGAGCACTTCGCCAATCCGGGCGCCGAAACCGGCGTCGACCGTGCGTTGCGACTCGACACGATGGTGATGCTGGTCGACGACCCGGTCAAGCGGGTCGACAATATGACCATGGCCTGGGGTCTCGAGGGCCGCGTCCCATTCCTCGACCACGAACTGGTCGAGTTGGCAGCCACCTGCCCGCCGGAGCTGAAGACCGCCCACGGCGGCAAGGGTGTGCTCAAAGAGGCTGCGCGGCGGGTCATTCCGTCGGAGGTCATCGACCGCCCCAAGGGTTACTTCCCGGTTCCCGCGCTGACTCATCTCCAAGGGCCGTATCTCGACATGGTCCGCGACGCCCTTTACGCTCCGGTCGCCAAGGAGCGAGGCCTGTTCGATACTGGTGCGGTGGATGCGCTACTGGCTGACCCCAACGGTCGGTTGACCCCGCTGCGCGGAAATGAGCTCTGGCAGATCGCCCTGCTCGAGCTGTGGTTACAACATCATGGTGTGACCGGGCCGGCCGCATGACCTCCACTGGTCCCTCCGAGGACCACCCCGAGGCGATCACGCTCAGCTTGCACGACGCGTCACCGCCACACTTGATCGACGCCATGGCCAAGGACGTCGAGCTCGAACTGGGTTGGGGCAAACTTATTTTCGGCCAGACGTTCGCCGACCCCGCGGTGCTCGCCGAGGCGATGCGTAGGGAGGCGCCGGGACGGCGCGACATCTGCATCTATGCGCGCGAGTCACACGTCGTCGTCGCGGGCGCGCCGTCCGAACTCTTCATCGATCCCAGCCACACCTATCGCCTCCGGTTCAGCGACGCGCTCACGGGCGACGACCCGGCGCCCAGTCCGATCGGCGTGACGGTGCGCGCTCTGAAGGACAAGTCCGATGCGGACTTGATGAACCGCGTTTTCGTCCGGTGTGGCATGGTCCCCGCGCCGGTGGAGGCGATCTGGGACAACCACCTGAACCAACCTGCCGTGACGTATTTGATCGCGGAACGCGACGACGACGGCGCGATGGTGGGGACGGTTACGGGCGTCGACCACGAACTGCTGTTCTCCGATCCGGAGCGCGGGTCGAGTCTGTGGACGCTGGCGGTGGACCCGGGCGCCGGTCTGCCAGGCATCGGGATCGCGCTCACCCGAAAGTTGGCCGCGGGCTTCCGCGATGCGGGCCGCGCCTACATGGACCTGTCGGTGACCCACGAAAACACCGCCGCGATCCGGCTGTACGAGAAGCTGGGATTCCGCCGCGTCCCAGTGCTGGTGATCAAACGGAAGAACGCGATCAACGTGCCGTTGTTCACGCCTCCGCCGGAGACGGTCGACGACCTCAACCCGTACGCGCGCATCATCGCCGACGAGGCGATACGCCGCGGCATCTGGGTGGAGGTACTCGACGCCGAGACTGGCGAGATGCGTCTCAGCCACGGCGGACGCAACGTGGTGACCCGAGAATCGTTGTCGGAGTTCACCTCAGCGATCGCGATGTGCCGGTGCGACGACAAGCGACTGACCCGTCGCCTTGTCTCCGAAGCCGGGATCACCGTGCCCCGCGCCCGGCTCGCGACCTTCGACGAGGGCGACTTCGAATTCCTGAAGGACGTGGGCGAGGTGGTGGTCAAACCTACTCGCGGAGAACAGGGTAAGGGCATCACGGTCGGCGTCAGCGTCGAGCACGGTCCCGGCGAACTGGCCGCCGCGGTGGCACGCGCACGGGAGGAATTCCCGGAGGTGCTGATCGAGCAGCGGGTGGAGGGCGACGACCTGCGACTGGTGGTGATCGATGGTCGCGTGGTCGCCGCGGCGCTGCGACTGCCACCGGAGGTGATCGGCACCGGTGAGCACACCGTGCGCGACCTGATCATCGCCGAGAGCCGCCGCCGCTCTGCCGCCACGGGCGGCGAGTCCAAAATTCCGCTTGATGTTGTCACCGAGGCGACCGTCGCCGAATACGGCTGGAAGTTCGACGACATTCTGCCGCAAGGGATGCGGCTCCGCGTACGCCATACCGCCAACCTGCATCAAGGCGGCACGATCCACGACGTCACGCCCGACGTGAACCAGGAGCTGTGCCGGGTCGCGGTGGCGGCCGCCGAGGCGATCGGCATTCCGGTCACCGGCATCGACCTGCTCGTCCCCGACGTCACCGGCCAGGAGTACGCCTTTATCGAAGCCAACGAGCGGCCCGGCCTGGCAAATCACGAACCACAGCCCACGGCAGCGGCTTTCGTCGACTACCTGTTTCCCGGCCAGCCAGGTCAGCCGTTTGCCTGGACACCCGAGGAATCGCCGCGCAACCCCGACGATTCAGTCGTCAGATAGCGTCCGGGCGGCAACGGCTCACCACGGTGACGGGATGCCCGCGCGAATGCGCGCGACCTCCGAACGCGCGAAGCGCACTCGATCGGTGTCGGCGCCCCGCGCGGCGGCCAACTCGTCGCCGAGCGAGTAGGCGGCGTTGAGGATGTAGCGCACGCGCCGTCGTTCCTGACGATTGAGGCCGGTTTTGCGAAGGGCCTTGCGAGCCTTGCGGTTACCGGCCATCGCGTCGAGTTCAGGCACCGTAATGACTTCACGGGCCTGCTCGGGGGCCATCACGGCGCGGACGAAATCGCGCTCCCTGGACACGGTCAGCTTGTACACCCGGGCGACGATGATCAGCGCGACGACGATCGTGCCGATCAGCAACCCGATGAGCAGCAGGGCGTTCTGGCCCGCGATGGCCGCGACCGAATCCCACGTCCCGTGCAACAGCATCGGAATCGCGACCAGCGCCAGACCCCGAAAGATCTTGCGCGGCTCGGCCGGCCGGCCGATCAGGTAGACCACGCCCGCGCAGAAGATGGCGCTGTACAGGATGTGCGCCGCGACCCCGGTCAGCATGCGCAAGATGATCGTGCCCACCGACGCGCCAATCTGGTTGGCGCCGAACTGCGTTCCGGCCGATGTCATGGCGTAGGTGATGTCTTCGACGATCTGGAATCCCAGGCCGATGAACGCGCCGAGGATGAATCCGTCGAACGCGGTTCGGACGTGGCGTTGCGCGAGCGCGATCAACAGCAACAGCCCGGAGCCCTTGGCCAGTTCCTCGGTGAACGGTGCGGCGAGCCCGGCGCCCCAGTTCAGCGCCCAGACCTGACCAAAGTGCTTGCCGTACAAGGCCAGCAGCGCGTCGTTGGCGTTGGCGGCCATCACCCCGGTCGCGGCGAACCCACCCCACAGGAACGCCACCACCATCAGTTTGTGCGGGAGCTTGGCGTAGTGGTCGATCCGATCGTTGAACCACCAGAACAACGCCGCGTAGATGGCGAACGACGTCACCGCGAGGCCGATCGCTTCGCCGTAGGCGTTGTATTCACGGGCCAGCACGGATAAGAACGTCAGCACGCCGATGCCGACGAGGGCGACATATCCCCAGAACGCGAAGTTACGCGGTTGGTAGAAAACGAACTTGCGGCCCCAGCCGGAGATGTCGAGCGCGACGTCGCGCGCTTGATCGAGGTCGGTGAGCGTGGTCATCGCTTGTCCTTCTTGGCCTCGTTGATGCTGCCGATCATCCGCAGCACGGCGGCACTGGGCTCGGTGCCGGCGTCGGTCGGTCCGGTTGCGATCGCCTCGACGCCGCGGTCGTCGAAGACGAAAGCGGCGATCAGACCGGCGGTGTGTGGTCCGGTGACACGAACCGTCGCACCCTCTTTGCCGGCGGCGGTGACGATTGTCTTGGGCGCGCCTGTGATGTGTACGCCGCGGCCCTGATTGAGCGCCTCGGACGTCGCCTCGATCTGGTCGAGCAGTTGATCGGCGTCGCCGTGAAACTCGCCGGTCCGCACCGTGAACTTCAGTGCCCCGTCCTCGACCGTCGCGGCCGCGGGGTACTGTCCGGAGATCGGGGCGTGCCCGGCGCGCACCCCGGAGGTGACGCCCCAACCGGCCTCCGGAATGAACGTGACGTCGCCCTCGACTTGCATCACATCGCCGGGACGCACGATGTCGTGGTAGGGCACCGTCGCGTTGATGACCGGAAGGACCACCGACATCAGGAACACCAGCGCGAATACCACCAGCGTTGGGCGCAGGGTGCGCCGGTCGAGGCCGAAGCGTCGTTCGTCGGCGGGCACCCAACCCTCGTCGGGTTCGAACCTCGGCGCTGCGGCCGGAGGGGACACTTCGGTCATGGTCTCACTTCCTCGTGGGCTCGATGAATTCTGGCATCACGCTGACGCTGGTGAAGCGTTTAGGCTCGCAAGATGACAATCGATCGCGCGGCGCTGGCGGTGGGCGGCATCCGTCTCGCCTCGGGCCTGTCCTTTCTCGTCGACCCTCTCCGGGCGAACAAACTCTGGGGTGATCCCGACACACCGACCCCCACAGCGCAACTGCTGTTGCGATCGATGGGTTATCGCGATGCGCTGATCGGCGGCTTGTTGGCCGCATCGGCACTGCGCGGCAAGAACACCCGCGGCTGGTTTGTGGCGTCAGCCGGTGCCGACGCCGCCGACCTGCTGGGCGGCATGAGTGTGCACCACCAGATGAAACCCTCGCAGCAGCTCGTCGGACTGGGCGGCGCGGTGGTCGGCATCGCCACCGGTCTGTGGGGCGCGGCGCGCCACAAGCCTGAGGTGTCGGCGCCGACCGGCGACTGATCATGCGGGCGTTGCGTTTCACCGAATTCGGTGACCCGGACGTGCTGCGCGTCGTCGATGTCGCGGATCCAGTCGCGACGGCGCAGGAGGCGATCGTCCGCGTCCATGCGGCGTCGGTCAATCCGTCCGACGTGAAAAATGTTGCCGGCGCGATGGATTGGACGGTCCTGCCTCGCACGCCGGGTCGTGACTTTGCGGGCGTGGTGGTCAGTGGCCCGGGTGAGTGGAAAGGCGCGGCGGTCTGGGGAACCGGCGGTGACACCGGCTTCAGCCGCGACGGCTCGCACGCTCAGCTGATGACAGTTCCCGTCGCGGCCCTGGCGCGCAAACCCGAACGGCTCAGCGTCGAAGAAGCCTCCGCCGTCGGCGTCAACTTCGTCACGGCTTGGTACGGATTGGTCGAGACCGCCGAGGTGGTCGCGGGTGAGACGGTCGCGGTGTTCGGTGTCACCGGGGGAGTCGGCGGCGCGGTCGCGCAGATAGCGCATACCCTCGGCGCCAACGTGATTGGTGTAGGGCGACGGCCACCGGCGGCTGAGACTCCTGCCGCGGCGGCGATCGACGAGTTCGTCACCTATGACGCCGCCGCCGGTATCAGCGCCAACGTGGTCTACGACGCAGTGGGTGGCTCGACGACACCCACGGCGCTGGCCGCGCTCGCGCGCCGGGGCCGACTGGTGGTGATCAGCGCGATCGGCTCGCCGCTCGTCGAGGTCAACATCCGTGCCTTGTACCGCAACGAGACTCGCATCCTCGGGGTCGACAGTGGGAAGCTGACGATCGTCGACTCGGCCGAATATCTGCGGAAGATGGCGCCTCACTTCGAATCCGGCGCCTTTCGCCCGCTGCCGATCACCGGCACCTACTCGCTCGAGGACGGGATTGCGGCGTACCGGGCTGTCGCCTCCAACACCGCCGGCCGCGTCGTCATCCGACCCTGACGATCCGAAGGGAACCCCGTCCATGGCGTCCGACCTGACCGAACACACCCTCACCGAAGCCGTGCAGCAGACGTTCGACAACGCGGCCGACGCCCGCTTCCGGGAGGTATTCCGCAGCCTGGTGCAGCACTTGCATGACTTCGCCCGCGACGTGCGTCTCACCGGCGAAGAATGGTTCGCCGCAATGGATTTCCTCGAGCGAGTCGGCAAGATCTCGACCCCGACGCGGCAAGAAGTCGTGCTGCTCTCCGATATCCTCGGATTGAGCATGCTGCTGGACAAGATCAACCAGCACACCGAGTCGTCGACCACCGACTCCGCGCTCCTCGGCCCGTTCTACTTCGAAGAGCGTCCCACCGCCGACAATGGCTCCGATATCGCCGAAGATGTCACCGGCACAACGATGTTCGTTACCGGACGCATCGTCGACGACCGAGGGCGTCCGATCGCCGGTGCAAAAGTCGACACCTGGCACAGCGACGGCGAGGGCTTCTACGACGTGCAGCAGGCCGCCAGGCTGCACGACCATCTCGCAATGCGCGCGCTGCTCACCACGGACGACGACGGGCGATTCTGGTTTCGGTCCATCACGCCGCGTTACTATCCGGTGCCGACCGACGGCCCGTGTGGCGAAATCCTGCGTGCGGCCAACCGGTCGCCGATGCGACCGCAGCACGTTCACTTCTGGGTGCACGCCGACGGATACGAACCGCTGATTACGCAGGTGTTCCTACGCGACGACCCGTACATCGACAGCGACGCCGTCTTTGCGGTGCAGGAATCGTTGAAGGCCGATTTCGACCATCACCCGCCGGGAATTGCACCCGATGGCAGCAACGTCGATCAGCCCTTCGTGACGCTGGACTGGACGCTGACGCTCGCGGCGGGCGTCACATAACCAAAGGGGGAGAACCGATGTCACGCATTCCGATGGTCGTGGTCGACGAGCAGCCCGAGCCCATTCGCGACTTCATGCGGCGGCGCGGCACGCCCGACATCTACCGGGTGCTCGCCAACGCACCGGCCGTATTCGCCGGGTGGGCCCAGTTGGTGGACGAGCTGGTCGACAGCCCGACCTTCAGCGACCGCATGCGACAACTGGTCGCCGGGCGGGTAGCCCACGAGGCTGACCCGGCCGACCTCACCACCGACGAACGCCTGCTCCTCGATGTGGTCACGGAGCTGTGCACCACGCATCGGCTGCGCGACGAGTCCTTCACCGCCGCGCACGAATTGCTCGGTGACGAGCGTCTGACCGAATTGCTGATGCTGGTCAGCTACTACTTCGGGTTGACGCTGGTGTCTGACGCGGTCGACGCGCGATGACCCGGATCAGCTACCGCGAACCGGACGGCATGTCGCCGCGCGCCCGTGAATTGACCGCTGCACGAGGCAATCTCAACGTCTACCGGGTGCTGGCCAACGCCGAGAAGGTATTCACCGGCTGGATGGAGGCGGGCAATGCCGCGCTCACCAGCCCGGTGCTGCCGACCCGGTTGCGTGAACTCGTCGTGCTGCGCACCGCCTACCTGATAGGCAGCGCGTACGAACTCGGCCAGCATCGTGACGTCGCGCGTACCGTCGGCGTGAGCGGCGATGAGATCGAAGCGATCCTGTCCGAGAGCGGCTGGCAGACAAGCGAATTCGACCAGGCCGAGCTTGCGGTGCTGCAGTTGGCGACCGAATTGCTGACCACCCACACCGTCGCGGCCGACACCTTCGACCGCGTGCACCTCGAACTCGGTACCGAGGCCACCGTCGAGGTGTTGATGGTGATCAACCGTTACGCCGGCCTGGCGCTGATGCTCAACGCGCTCGACGTCGACCTCGACACCACGGCCCGACTGCCGATCCCGCCCAACCGCGACGTCACATCGTAACGGTGAGCGGCCACACCTTCCAGATGTCGTCGCAGTATTCGGCGATCGCGCGATCCGACGAGAACTTGCCGCTGCGCGCGGTGTTCAGGATCGACTTCTTCGTCCAGCCGTCCTTGTCCTGCCACGCCACGCTGACCTCCTCCTGTCCGGCCACGTAGGACGCGAAGTCGGCACACACCAGGAACGGGTCGTCGTAGCGCAGGTTGTCGACCAGCGGTTTGAACACCTCGGTATCGCCGTGCGAGAACTGGCCCCCTGCAATGAGATCCAGTACCGCCCGCAGCTCCTCGTTGCCGTCGATGTAATCGGCCGGACGATAGCCGTTCGCCTTGACGCTCTCGACCTCGGACTCGGTGAGGCCGAACAGGAAGAAGTTCTCGGCGCCGACCTCGTCGCGCATCTCGACGTTGGCTCCGTCGAGCGTGCCGATGGTCAGCGCGCCGTTGATCATGAACTTCATGTTCCCGGTGCCCGACGCCTCCTTCCCGGCGGTGGAGATCTGCTCGGACAGGTCGGCGGCCGGGTAGATCAGCTGCGCGTTCTTGACGCTGAAGTTCGGCACGAACGCGACCTTGAGGACCTTGTTGATCTCGGGATCGGCATTGATCGTCTCGCCGACGGCGTTGATGAGCTTGATGATGCGCTTGGCCATGAAATAGCCCGGCGCTGCCTTGCCGCCGAAGATGAAGGCGCGCGGCGGAATCGACAGACCTGGATTTTGCTTGAGCCGGTGGTAGAGCGCGACGATGTGCAGCACGCTGAGATGCTGACGCTTGTACTCGTGGATCCGCTTGACCTGGATGTCGAACATCCAGTCCGGGTTGAGCTCGATCCCGGTCGCGGTGCGCAGGTACTTGGCCAGTCGGGACTTGTTGCTGCGCTTGATGTCGCGCCACTGGGCCCGGAACGAGGCGTCGTCGACGAAGGGCTCCAGCCCGCGCAGACGACCCAGGTCGGTCAGCCAACCGTCGCCGACGGTCCGGTCGAGCAGTTCGCGCAGGCCCGGGTTGGCCAGGGCGAGGAAGCGTCGCGGCGTCACGCCGTTGGTCTTGTTGCTGAACCGCTCTGGCCACAGCTCGTAGAAGTCTTTCAGCACACTGTCTTTCAGCAACTCCGAATGCAGCGCCGCGACACCGTTGACGGCGTGGCTGCCGACGGTGGCCAGGTGCGCCATCCGGACGTTCTTGCCGCCGTCCTCACCGATCAGTGACATGCGACGGATCCGCTCCTCGTCGCCGGGGAACTTCGCGCGGACCTCGTCGAGGAAGCGCCGGTTGATCTCGTAGATGATCTCCAGGTGGCGCGGCAGCGATTCGGCGAACAGCGTCAGCGGCCACTTCTCCAGCGCCTCGGGCAGCAGGGTGTGGTTGGTGTAGGCGAACGTCGCAACGGTGATCTCCCACGCTTCATCCCAGTCCAGGCGGCGCTCATCGATCAGCAGACGCATCAGTTCGGCGACACCGATGGACGGGTGAGTGTCGTTGAGCTGCAACGCGAATCGCTGGGGAAGCTCGCGGACGCCGGCATCGGCGAGGTCATCCATGATGTGCAGCACGTGCTGCAGCGAGCAGGACACGAAGAAGTACTGCTGCAGCAGGCGCAGCCGCTTACCCGCATCGGGCTCATCGTTGGGGTAGAGCACCTTGGTGACCGTCTCCGAGGTCACCTCGTCTTCGACGGCCTTGTAGTAGTCGCCGGTGTTGAACGCTTCCAGCGCAAAGGATTCGACGGCCCGCGCGCTCCACAGGGTCAGCACGTTGCAGGTGTTGACACCGTAGCCCTGGATGGGGGTGTCGTAGGCGACGCCCTTGAGCAGCCGCCCGGAAATCCACCGCACCCGGTCATGGCCGGCGTCGTCGGTGTAGTGCTCGACGTAGCCGCCCCACTTCACCAGGTAGTTGACGTCGGGTTTGGCGATCTCCCAAGGGTTTCCGTTGACCAGCCAGTTGTCGGTCTTCTCGACCTGCCAGCCGTCGCGGATCTCCTGGTTGAAAATGCCGAACTCGTAGCGGATCCCGTAGCCGATCGCCGGACGCTCGAGCGTGGCCAGCGAATCCAGGTAGCAGGCGGCGAGCCGGCCGAGGCCGCCGTTGCCCAGGCCTGGCTCTGCTTCGCAGGCGAGCACCTCGTCGAGGTCTTGGCCCATCGCCGCCAGCGCGGTCTTGGCCGCCTGCTCCAGCCGCAGGTTCAGCAGGTTGTTACCCAGTTGCGGGCCCATCAGGAATTCTGCGGACAGGTAGCAGGTCACCTTGCGGCCGAGGTCGAGCGAGGTCTGCGTCGACGCCACCCGGCGGTCCTGCATCCGGTCGCGCACGGCCAGTGCCAAGGCGCGGTAGTAGTGTTCTGGTCGCAACGCGGCCGCGGGCCGGCCGATCGAGTAGCGCAGGTGATCGGTGATCGCCCGCTGCAGCGCGGGGGCGCCCATGCCGGTGCGGGAGTGCTCGGCGAGGTCGGCCCGTACGCCGCTGGCTGACTGCTCGACTTCGGTCATTCGGAGTCCTGTTCGGTCGGCACCGCGCGCCGGCGGGCGCGCAGGTCGTCATTGTGGCAGCGACGTCTGCACGGCAGGCGCGTAATTGACGACCGGCTCGTTAACGAAAGCTCACAGGCTCGCTACGAGCGCCTGTCCGGCCGGCGTGGCTACATCTTGATCGCCGGGATCAGCCGCTCGAGATTCCACAGTTGGTCGCGGCGGGCCGACAGGCAGGACACCAGGATGGACACCACCCAGATGCCTACCAGCACCACGATCGCCTGCCAGAGCCGGTTGTCGATGCCGCCCAGGATGAGCTGCCGCAGACCGTTGACGCCGTAGGTCATCGGGTCGAAGCCGTGCAGGATCTGGAACGGTCTCGAGGTGGTTTCCACCGGATACATCCCGCCGGCGCTGACCAGTTGCAACATGAGCAGCGCCATGATCAGAACCCGGCCCACCGCCGGCCCGACGAGCGCGTTGATCGCCTGCGTTGCCGCGACGAACGCGAACGAGATCAGGACCATGAAGCCGAGCATGGCGGCGGGATGCACGACGTGCATGCCGAGTCCGAAGCGCACCACGGCGTACAGGATGATCGCCTGGAAGAGGGCGATCACCGCGGCGGGCAGGTAGCTGGACAGCGCGACCCTGATCGGCAGCACCTCCGCAGCGATCGCGCGACTTTGCAGGGGCCGCAACACCATCCACAACACCAACGCGCCGAAGAACAGCGCCAGCGTCAGAAAGAACGGCGCCATGCCGGTGCCGAAGTTCGGGGCCGCGTTTTCGTGCGAGGTCTCCAGCTGCACAGGACCACCGATGGTGTCGGCGACGGCGTCCTTCTGCTGGGTGGTCCAGTCCGGCACCTGCTTGGCGCCGTCGCTCAGCTTGGTCGCGAGCTCGGCGGACCCTGCCTTGAGTTGCTGGGCGCCATCATCGAGCTTGGCTATGCCGCTTGCCAACTGGGCGTTGCCGTCGGCAACCTGCTTGGCACCGTCCCGCAGTTGGGTGAGCTTGTTCGTCAGCTCTTGTCCCTTGCTGCCCACCTGGTCGAGCGCAGATCCCAGCGGGCTGCCCGGCGAGCGCAGTCCCGATGTCATGTTGATCGCCGCGTTGCGGGCGTCGGTGAGGCGCTGCCGGATCTCGGGGGTGAATTGATGCTGACGAAGCTGATCTTGAATGCCGCGCAGGTTGTTCGCCAACGGATCCTGGCGGGCCGAGAGTTGATCGATCACCGTCGACAGCGAATTGGCCGCGGCGTCTTGGGCGGTGGCAATGCCGCCGATCTGGTCGTTGGCCTGTTGCAGCGCGTTGGCGCCGGCCTGGAGCTGGTCGGTGTTGCCCCCGATGGCCGACACCGCCTTACTGACCGCCAGTAGCGGTTCGGTGGCCGAGTTGATGCCGTCGGAGAGTTGCCGCGCGCCGGTGGTCAGCGTGGCCGAGCCTGACCGGGCGGTGTCGAGGCCGGCGGTGAGTTGACCGGTGCCGTCGGCTAGTCGAGCGGCCCCGTCGGCGGCCTGCTTGATGCCCGACCCGGACGAAACCACCACGGAGAGCATCTGATTCACCGCTTGCCCGGAGATGCGCGACGACACCGCGTTGAGCACCTGGCCGATAGCGGTACGGCCGATGCTGGTCGAGATGTAGTTGTTGGCGTCGTTGTAGACGGCGATCAGGTTGGCCTTCTTGGGTTGTCCGGTCACCGGCGAGGCGATGGCCTCGCTGAAGTCCGGGGGCAATTCGACCATGAAGTAGTACTTGCCGTGCTCGACGCCGTCGTGCGCTTCCTGGGCGTTGACGACGTGCCAGTCCAGGCTGTGGTCGGCGGTCAGGCTCTTCGATATCTCGGCGCCCGCGTTGAACTGCTGCCCGGACACGACCGCGCCGCGGTCCGAATTGACCAGCGCCACCGGCATTTTGTTGACATGGCCGAAGGGATCCCAGAACGCCCACAGGTACAGCGCCCCGTATACCAGCGGCAGGAGCATCAGCACGACGATCGCCACTCGGGTCATCCGGCTACGGCCGAAACGTTTGATTTCCGAGCCGAATGCGAGTCCAGCCAGCATCGTCAGTCCCCTTCGGTCAGGATGCGGTGATCATGTAGTTCATGCTCGGGCGCCTGTGCGCCGAGCGGGTTGGTCACGCCGACCACCACGGTGATGTTCTCCGCGAGTGCGCCCAGGCGTTGCACCGCGATCTCGCGGCGTGCGTTGTCGCGCACCTGCTCGAGGTCGCCGACCACCAGAATCGGGCGGTTGGACATCGTCGCTAGCGCGATGCGTAGCAAAAACAGTTCCAGGTCGGACAATTCGACGATGTAGGTGTCGGTGGACGGCGGGGGAGTCTCGCCGAACACCTCGGTCAGCTTGTGTTTGCCGGCCTCGCGGGGAATCTGCGCGTACCACGGGGCCAGCCACCGCCGTTGTTCTGCCAGCACCGTCTGTACCGTCACCGAATCTTCCAGCTCGTCGATATCGGGGAAGGCCGCGATCGCGCAGTGCCGGCGAATGGCGCGCGGCGCGCTGTCGCCGAGCACCGCCACGGTGCCGTGGGACGGCTTGAAACGACCGGACAACGTCAACAGCAGCGCGGTCTGGCCCGGACCGCCCGGCATTTGAATGGCATGAAATCCCTTGGTAAGCGCCAGGTCGATTCCGGAGAACAGTGGCTCGTGTTCGCCATCCACGCCCAACCCGACCGCGGTGATCACCGCGGGAGCCTCCGCGTTGTCTTGTGTGTCCATGTGCTGCTCCTAATCGCCCTGCACTGCAACGGATTCGAGCAGTGCGGTGATCAACCGCGCGAGAAGGTCGGGGGTGATGGTTCCAGGGCGCAGGACTTCTTCCATCGCGATGCCGAGATTCATGGTGACCACCAGCTGGGCGAGGTCGGTCAGCGGCCGGCCGGACGCGACCGCGGCCGCGGATTCGGCGAAGTTGTCGGCCTGGTCGGCTGCGGCGGCCCGACGCCGTGCGATCAGCCGGTCACGCAGTTCCGGGTCACGCACCGCGCGCAGCCAGTATTCGACGAACAGCACGTAGTAGTCGGCGTGGTCGTGCACCGAGTCGAGTACCGAGCGGCTCAAGGTGTCCGCGGCGGCGGCGATGTTGCCGCCGCCCTCCAGCGCGGTGGCGATCTGCTCGCCGCGAAGCTCGAACTCGCGATCGAGCAGGGCCAGGAACAGTTCGTCCTTGGATCCGAAGTTGGAGTAGACCGCGCCCTTGGTGAATCCCGCGGTTTGACCGATCGCATCGATGGTGGCGCCGGCGAACCCCTCAGCAGCGAAAACCTTCGAGGCTGCATCCAGAATCCGGTCCCGGACCTCGCTCCGGGTGGGGCGGGTCCGCTGCGGCTTGACAGGCGACATGCCGGTGAGCATACTCCCCGGTATCGACTGGATACCGAAGAGTATCGAAAGATGGGTGAACGATGGCGGACTTTGAACTGGTCATCCGTGGCGGCACGGTGTTCGACGGGACCGGCGCGGCGCCCGTCACCGCCGACGTCGGGATCCGGGACGGGAAAGTAGCCGCGGTTGCGCCGGGTCTACCGGAGGGCGCCCGCACCGTCGAAGCCGGTGGCCGGTGGGTCATGCCGGGCCTTGTCGATGTACACACTCACTACGACGCCGAAGTGCTGCTCAGCCCCGGGCTCGGGGAGTCCGTGCGGCACGGTACGACATCGGTGATCCTCGGCAACTGCTCGCTGTCGACGGTGTACAGCGAGGCCGACGACTGTGCCGACATGTTCGCCCGCGTCGAGGCGCTGCCCTGGCAGATCGTGCACGACTCGGTCAAAGAGGCCAGAACCTGGAGTGGCCCAGCCGAATACGCGAAGACGATCGACTCGTTGCCGCTCGGGGCTAATGTGGCCGCGTTCATCGGCCACTCCGACATCCGCGCCGCTGTGCTGGGCCTGGGCCAGTCGGTCGACGCCGACTATCGACCCACCCGCGCGCAGATCGGACAGATGAAGCAGATGCTGTCCGATGCGCTCGACGCCGGCTTCGTCGGGCTGTCGACGCTGCGCAGTTCCTTCTCCAAGCTCGAGGGCACCCGCTTCCCGGCGCGTCAACTGCCCTCGACCTACGCCACCTGGTCGGAGTTCGCCGCGCTGAATAGTGTTCTGCGACAACGAGGGCGCGTGCACCAGAGCACCCCGAACCTGGCCCGTCAGGCGGAGGTGTCGCGCTACCTCGCGCAGAGTATCGGCCGCGGATTCCGGCGACCCCTCAAGACCACGCTGATCGCGGCCGCGGATGTCAAGGCCGACCGGCGGGCAGCGCGGCTGACGCTGCTGGCCGCCGGCCTCACCAACCGGGCGGGTGGCGACTTCCGCTGGCAGCACCTGCCGGTGCCGTTCGAGATGTACGCCGATGGGTTCAACCTCATCGTGTTCGAGGAATTCGGCTCCGGCTCTGCGGCACTCAACTTCCGCGACGAGATGAGTCGCGGAAAGCTGCTCGCCGACGAGTCCTATCGCCGCCAGTTCCGCAAGGACATGGCCAAGCAGTTCGGCCCGCGGGTGTGGAGCCGCGACCTCGGCGACGCCGAAATCATTGCCTGCCCAGACAATTCCGTCGTCGGTAAGTCGTTCGCCGACGTCGCGGCGAGCCGTGGCATCGAAGCCCCCGATGCATTGCTCGATCTGGCGGTCGAGCACGGCGACCGCCTGCGCTGGCGGGTCGTCGTCGCCAACGACCGCGAGGACGTCCTGGATCGCATGCAACGCTCACCCAACGTGCAGATCGGCTTCTCGGATTCCGGTGCGCACCTGCGCAATATGGCGTTCTACAACTCCGGGCTCCGCATGTTGGAACGCGTTCACCACCGTCGGTCGATGCCCGTGGAGGCCGCGGTGCACCGCCTCACCGGCGAGCTTGCCGACTGGTACGGGCTGGACGCCGGCTACCTGAGGACGGGTAAGCGAGCCGACATCACCGTCCTCGATCCCGCCGGGTTCGACGGCTCGAGCGCCGCCTACGCCGAGGCGCCCTATCCGGGAGCGCCCGACGTGCAGCGGATGGTCAACCGCAACGACAAGCTCGTCAGCGCGACGGTCGTCGGAGGCCAGATCGTCTACCGCAACGGCGAATTCGCGCCTGGTTTCGGCACTGACCTGCACGTTGGTCGCTTTTTGCAGGCCCGCACCCGCTGACGGCCTCAGGCCACGTCGCGAATCAGACCTGCTCCCGCGGTCTGCCATTGGGCGATCTCGGCGCGCAGGTATCGTAGCTCGGCGATGTCGTGCGTCGAAAAGTCATGCGGCAACACGTTTTCGCAGCGGTCACTGCCGGCCCAGCTGTCGCGGTAGGAATCGATCGCCCGCTGTTCCAGCGACTGAGCCAGCCGCTGACCTTTGTTGGTCAGCTTCATCCACGCCGAAAACATCCAGCGCTTGGGGTCGTCGTAATGGTCGACGTACTGGTGCGAGATGCGGTGCATGGAGCGATTCAGCGAACGCCTCGACGACACAAATCGGTGTCTGCGCACCGAGCCCAGCGTGAACAGGCCGTCGTCGACCAGGGCGCGGATCACCCCGAGCGTCTCGTCTTGTATGTCGGACACGGACGCCGAAGGGTTGTCGTGCTTGATCTTCCAGTCGACGGCGTTCAGGGCCACCGGCCTCCCGAGTCCCTGCACGAGCAAGTTTTCCCGGGTGTGTTCCGTCGTCGTCATGGCCGCGCCTCTCACTGCCGGATCGTTCTACGAGGGGCGCAACGGACCTGCGCGAACTTATATTCCGGTCGATTCGAAGGATGCTTGCGGCGATGGCGGTTTTCCGACATAAAGCGGCATATTTTCGGAAGCCGGCAACCGCGACCGTCCATTAGCGTCCTGTCTGCACGAGTTTTCGACAGAGAGGCGTCAGACCATGGCGATGAATGTGCTGCATCAGCGGCGGTGTAGTTCGGCGAGCTGGGCCAACATGGTTCGCGAGGACTTACTGCCGTGGGCGCTCGCCGGTGTCGATTTGGGCGAGCAGACACTCGAAATCGGGCCCGGCTATGGTGCAACGCTGCGTGCGCTTGTCGACCGCGCGGGGGCGGTCACCGCGGTCGAGGTCGACGAGCCCATGGCCGAGCGGCTGAATCACCTGTACGGCGACCGGGCCCGCGTGCTGCACGGCGACGGTAGCGATACGGGCCTGCCGGACAAAGCTTTCGACTCGGTGGTGTGTTTCACGATGCTGCACCACGTGCCGACCGATCAGTTGCAGGACCGGCTGTTCGCTGAGGCCTTTCGGGTCCTACGGCCGGGCGGCGTGTTCGCCGGCAGCGACCGACTGGGCTCGTTGCTGTTCAGGTTGATTCACCTTCGCGACACCTACAACCCGGTCGAACCGGACGGGTTGCGACAGCGGCTGGGGCGGATCGGCTTCGACGATATTCGCATCGACACGGCCGGGACTCGGCTGCGGTGGCGCGCTGCCAAGCCCTAAGGGGCTGGGATTCAATCGGTTTCGAGTTCGTCGAAACGGAGTGATGCGCCGGGTGTGTGGCCGAAGCTGCGCCGGAACACCTCAATGAACGCGCTTGCCGACGACCAGCCACACTGGTGCGCGACGGTGGTCACCGGTGTTCGCTCGGCCAGCAGTACGAGCGCGCGGTGGAGGCGTAACTGGGTTCTCCACTGCGGGAACGTCATTCCGAGATCCTCACGGAACAGCCGAGACAGGCTGCGTTCGCTGGCTCCGACTGCGCGGCCGAGTTCGGCGAGCGTGCGACCGTCACCGGGGTCGGCGTGCAGGATGTCGCACACCGCAGCGAGCAGCGGCGTGCTCGGTGTGGGCACATGGAGCGGCTGCTGCGGGGAGGTGCGCAACTCGTCGAGCAACACCGCGCGCAGCCGATCACGTGCGGGGGTGTCTGCGTCGCTGCGGGTGTAGGCGATGATCAGCTCGCGCAGCAGCGGCGCCACGGTCAGTACCGTCGGCGTATCGAGCCCGAGCGGGTTGTCGGCGGCCCCCAGCCCGACGGTGTGCAGCTTGAGTTCGCCGTAGGCCCGATGTGCATGGAAGGTGCCCGCGGGAATCCAGATCGCTCTCGTTGCCGGGGCGACCCACGACCCCTTGTCCGTAGTGACGGCCAGCACCCCGCGGCCGGCGTAGACGATCTGGTGGTCGTGGTGCCGGTGGGCGGGGATGCGGTCGCCGGATGCCAGCCGCAGCGTGCTGGTGGGGGCGTCTGGCCGTTGGCGGACTTTCAACATCGAGGGTCAGTCTATTGAAAGACCGACAGTCGTGTCAGGTCACCGACGCGGCGTAGATCTCGTCGATATTGGCCTTGAGCTTGTCGTTGAACTCGTCGTCGGTCTGGTCGACGGTGAGTCCTTCGGTCAGCGCCCGGGAGAAGCTCGCGATCAGGTGGTGGTTGCGGGCCAGGATCTCGGCGCTCTGCGTCAGCGTGTAGCCACCGGACAGGGCGACGACGCGCAGCACCCGCGGATGGTCGATCAGCGGTTCGTAGAGGTCGGCCTCGTCGGGCAGCGTCAGCTTGAGCATGACCTGTCGATCGTCGGGGAGATCGTCCAGCTTCTCCATGATCGCGGTCACCAAAAGCCGGTCGGCAGTGGGCTTGTCGGGGCATTTGATGCTGACTTCGGGCTCGATGATGGGAATCAATCCGTGGCGCGCGATTTTCGCGGCGCAGTCGAACTGCTGCTGCACGACGGCCCTGATCCCGCCGTCGTTGGGCTCCTTGATGAACGAGCGCATCTTGGTGCCGAAAATGCCCTTCTCGACGGCACGTTCGAGCACGTCGTCGATCTTCGTCATCGGCTTCATGAGTTGCACGCCGTACCGCGCGTCGGCAAGCCCCTGGTCGACCTTGACGAACGGCACGATGTGCTTCTGCTTCCACAGATAGGCAACGGTGTCCTCGCCGTTGATGGTCCGGTCCATCGTCTGCTCGAACAGAATGGTGGCCAGGATTCTCTCGTTGGTGAAGTTCGGGCTCTCGATCAGCCGGGCGCGTGCCTGGTGAATCAGGTCGAACATCTGCGCGTCGTTGCCGTATGCGGCCTCGGGAATCCCGTAGAGCGCCAGCGCCTTGGGGGTGCTACCGCCGCTCTGGTCCAGCGCGGCGATGAAGCCACGTCCAGAGCCCATTTCGTTGAGTTGCTCGTCGTTCACTGCGATTCCTCCACCATCCGTCTGCCGACCCGCCGCATCCAGCATCGCGCAGCGTTAGGGTTGCGGCTACCACTTCCGGTGATCCGGCAAACCATCGGTCACACGGGGAGCGTCGCCAACAGCGCGTCGAGACCGTACTCGAACACCGCGTCGTAGTCGGTGGGGGACTGCAGCGCCTGCACCAGAGCCCGGTCGGGCCAGTCGTCGTCCCACAGGGAGGGATCCTCTTCGTCGTGCTTGGCGCCGCGCACCGCCGAGAACTGCATCACCGCCGAGGAGATGACGTGGACCTGAATCGCACGCAGGATGAGTGCTGCGTCGGTGCCGGTCACGCCCACGTCGGCGAGCAGCGCGGCCAGCTTCTGCTGAATGGGCAGGAACAGCGTCGGAGTGCTGTCGCGCTCGTGTGCAATGGCCAACAGGTGCTGCCGGTCGATCAGGACGCGGCGCTGCGAACGGGCTAGTGAGGCAATGCGTTCCATCGCGCTGTCACCCACCGAGGGCAGATGCGCCATCTCGCGCAGTAACCGGTCGACCAGGCTGTCGAAGAGTTTGTCGCGGCCGCCGACATGCCAATAGATGGACGTGACCGCGACGCCGAGTTCCTCTGCGAGCCGCCGCATGGTGAACGACTCGACGCCCTGACCTTCGATCAGGCCTGCGGCGGTGTCCAGGATCGTCTCCGCATTAAGGGATTCCGGCATCGGTCTCACCTCCGCTTGTCCGTTCTGACTCGGGCAGATCGAGATACCGGTCGAGGTTGCGGTGCAGGTTGATCACCCGGCGTTCCTCCGCGGACAGCGTCAGATGAGTGAGCCCGGGTTGGTGCAGACCGCGTTGCAGGCCGGCCAGGACCGAAATGTCCTGCGTGAGAACCAGACCCGGCTCGGCCTGGTTCGCGGCGAGTCGAACGTCGGCCGGAGTGCCGCGCGGCGCATTGGGCGGCATGCGCATCCACAGCATCATCACCAGTTCGCCGTGATCGGGGTCGGGACCGGGGCGAGCGCACATCACCGTGAGGTGGTCGGCGTTGGCCAGCACCGTCAAATTCGGAAACACGTTGTACTGATGCAGTTTCATCAGTTGATCGGTGCTCGCCCAGCTCATGTCCACGCCGCGGGATGCAGCGAAAGCCCTGATTCGCTCGACGATAACCTCCATCACGGGGCCGCCGTCCGGGAACGGCGTGCCCTCGGCGATACCCATCAGCGCGCCCTGGGTGGTCACGTAGGCGTCCCATACCTCGGCGTCGGTCACCGGCTGCTTGAGGTGTGGGCTCGGCAGTCCGTACAGCTGCTCGGATTTGCCGGTGTGGCCCCAAATCACCTGTGGCGCAAAGACGTCGTCCATGCAGCGGTGCAACTCGGGGTGCAGCGTCTGGATGTGATAGGTCTCGCTGAACCCGTCGGCGATGGTCTTCCAGTTCGCCTCGACGTCGACGGTCATGGTTGCGTAACAGCGAAAGTCGCCGACTCCCAGCCAGGCAATGTCGGCCGGCATCGCCTCCAGATAGTCGGCCAGCGGCGGCGCGCCGAGGTCGAGGTTGACAAAGACCAGGCGCTCCCAGGTGTCGACGCGGACCGCAAGCAACGGGTAGTCGGCCATCGACAACGCGCCGAAGCCCTTGCGGTTGGGCACGCGCTTGAGCGCGCCGGCCAGGTCCCACGTCCAGCCGTGATAGCCGCAGCGCAACTCGCGGAGCTCCGAACCCGAGCCCGCACACAGCGAGTTGCCGCGGTGCCGGCACACGTTCTGAAACGCTCGCAGCGTGCCGTCGTGATCGCGGACGATGAGCACCGAGTATGGGCCGCAACGGTATTCGAAATAGTCGCCGGGCTCGGCGACGTGGTCGAGGGTGCAGGCGACCTGCCACACCTTGGGCCACATCCGCTCGACCTCGTACCGGGCGAAGTCCGGGGAGTAGTACCGGTCAGCCGGCACCAGCGTCGGTCGCGGCGGCGGGGTGCCGATCGCGTCCTCGCGGCGTACGTCGCTGGTCGGGTGGGTGGTCATCGAAGTGCTCCCGAAGTCTCTGTAACGGTGTTACATTCCGTTGTAGAGGTCACTGTAGCCAGTCGGCAGCGCAGCCAAGGGAGTAATCGTGTTCGATCTCAAAATCACCGGTGGCACCGTCGTCGATGGGACCGGCGCGGACCGATTCGCCGCCGACATCGCGGTCAAGGACGGCAAGATCGTCGAGGTGCGACGGCGTGGTCCCGGTAGTGCGCCGCTCGACGGCGAGGCTGCCGAGACGATCGACGCGACCGGCAAGATCGTCGCGCCCGGTTTCGTCGACATTCACACCCATTACGACGGCCAGGTCAGTTGGGACGCGCTGCTGGAGCCTTCCAGCGGTCACGGCGTGACCACCGTCGTGACCGGCAACTGCGGGGTCGGATTCGCCCCGGTCCGCCCCGGCCAGGAGGACTGGCTGATCGGTCTGATGGAGGGCGTCGAGGACATCCCCGGCGCCGCGCTCACCGAGGGCATCTCGTGGGGTTGGGAGAGCTACCCCGAGTATCTCGACGTCATCGGGCGCCAGGAGTTCGCCGTCGACGTGGGCAGCCAGGTGGCGCACGGCGCGGTCCGCGCCTACGCGATGGGGGATCGCGGCGCTCGCAACGAGCCGGCGTCGCCGGACGACATCGAGGCCATGGCGCGACTGGTCCGGGAAGCGATCGAGGCTGGGGCGCTGGGCTTTTCGACGTCACGCACGATCGGTCACCGCGCGATCGACGGCGAGCCGGTGCCGGGCACCTACGCCGCCGAGGACGAGCTGTTCGGGCTCGGTCGCGCGATGGCCGCCGGTGGACAGGCGGTGTTCGAGCTTGCTCCGCAGGGCGTTGCGGGCGAGGACATCATCGCGCCGAAGAAAGAGCTGGAGTGGATGCAGCGGCTGGGTGCCGAGATCGACCGCCCGATCTCGTTCGGCATGATCCAGGTCGACGCCGCGCCCGACCTCTGGCGCGAACAGCTGGAGGTCTCGGCGGCCGCCCACGCCGCGGGGAGCCGGCTGTACCCGCAGATCGCCGCGCGACCGTTCGGGATGTTGTTCGGTTTCGACGGCCACCATGCCTTCACCCATCGCCCGACCTTCATCCGGCTCAAGGGCGAGTGCAGCCGCGAGGAGCTCGCACAGCGACTCGCCGACCCCGCCGTCAAGGCCGCGATACTCGCCGAGGACGACCTGCCGCCGGATCCAAATCTGTTGTTCGACAACATGTTCGCACTGGCGCAGTACGCCCTCGGTCGCACCTACGCGATGGGTGATCCGCCGGACTACGAGCCCACCGACGAGCGCACGGTGGAGAAGATCGCGGCCGAGCGCGGCGAAGATCCGCTGTCCACGCTGTACGACTTGATGCTCGAGCACGACGCGACGTCGATGCTGATGCTGCCGTTCTACAACTACGCCCACGGGAATCACGACGCGATCCGCGAGATGCTGCTGCACCCTGCGGGCGTGCTGGGTCTATCCGACGGCGGTGCGCACTGCGGCATGATCTGCGACGCGTCGTTCCCGACCTTCCTGCTCACGCACTGGTCGCGGGACCGGCGTCGCGGGGAGAAGTTGCCGCTGGAGTACGTCATTCGCAAGCAGTCCTACGACACCGCGCAACTGTTCGGGCTGTCGGACCGCGGCGTGGTCGAGATCGGCAAGCGCGCCGACGTCAACATCATCGACATGGACGCGATCACCCTGCATCGGCCGGTGATGGCCTACGACCTGCCGGCCGGGGGAAAGCGGCTGATCCAGGGGGCGTCGGGTTACGACGCGACGATCGTCAACGGCGTGGTGACCCGGCGCCACGGCGCCGATACCGGTGCGCGGCCCGGCCGATTGGTCCGCGGCGCCCGCTGAGCCCTGCAGTCACGCCCGTTTGCACGGGTCTGGGTGTCCGTTGTGCCCACCTTCGAGCGAATTCATCCGCCGACTCATGAAATTCGCTCGAAGGCGGGCAAATGGCGTGTCGGCTCCGCGCGGAGGTGATCAGCCGGGCAGCGCGTGGTCGATCAGCACCTCAGCTGCCCTTTTGGCGCGGGCCCACGGTTCGGGGTCATCCAGCGAGGTCGCCAGGGCGCCGGCACCTTCGTAGAGCACGGCAAGTTGGCCGCCGAGCTGTCGCGGATTCGCGGCGCCCGCCTCGGCGGCCAGCTGGGCGAGCCAGTCGGCGAAGCCGAGCTTGGCGGTCCGCACGATGTCCTGAACGCCCGGCATGGCCCCGGCCGACTCGACGGCCGCGTTGTGAAACGGGCAGCCCCGAAACGTCTCGCCGCCGGCGGTGTGGCCGTCGAATGCGGCAAGCATCCGCTCGCGCGGTGCCTGACCCTCGTGAGAATGGATCACGGACTCGTCGACGCGTCGTTCCATGCCGCGCAGGTATTCCTCAACGACCGCTGTCTTGCTCGGGAAGTGTTGATAGAGCGTGCGTTTCGACACCGATGAAGCGGCGGCCAGCTTTTCGACACCGGTCGCGTTGATGCCGTCGCGGTAGAACAATTCGGCAGCGGCCTCGAGGATGCGCTGACGCGCGCCCCGACCGCCCTTGGTCGGCGCAACTGTCTTCATGTCGCGAGTATACCGAACGGTTTACATACCGGGCGGGCGTGTGTAGCCTGACGCCGACGCACGTACACCAATCGGTTTACTAGGAGTGAGCATGACACAGCGATCGCCCGTGGTTCTGATCACCGGCACTTCGTCGGGAATAGGGCGGGCCATCGCCGGCGCATTCGCGGCCAAGGGCTACGAGGTGTTCGGCACCAGCCGCAACCCGCACAACAGCGATTCCATCACTGGCGTCGAACTCCTGCCGCTGGACGTCAGCGACCCGACCTCAGTCGGCGCTGCGGTATCGACCGTCATCGAGCGCGCGGGCCGGATCGATGTCCTGGTCAACAACGCCGGCATCGGCATTTTCGGTGCCGCGGAAGAGAGTTCGGTCGCACAGGCGCAGGAACTCTTCGACACCAACTTCTTCGGCTTGATCCGGGTGACCAACGAAGTGCTGCCGCACATGCGGGCTCAGCGCAACGGCCGGATCATCAACATCGGATCCGTGCTGGGATTTCTGCCGGCGCCCTACGGCGCGCTGTACTCGGCCTCCAAGCACGCCGTTGAGGGCTATTCGGAGTCGCTGGATCACGAAACCCGCGAATTCGGGGTGCGGGTGTCGGTGGTCGAACCCGGTTACACGGACACGTCTTTCGACACCAACGCCGGTGAGCCCGATTCGCCGATCGAGAGTTACCTGGCCCTGCGCGAACATGTCAAGGAGGGGCTGATCAAGGCGGTCCGTGCCGGCGACGACCCGTCGGTGGTGGCGCAAGTTGTGCTAAACGCGGCGTTGGCTCGTACGCCGAAGCTGCGTTACCCGGCCGGGCCGCTGGCCCGTCAGTTGACGCTTCTGAAGCGGTTCGCGCCGACGGCCGTGCTGGACAAGGGAATTCGCAAGGCGAACAATCTGCGCGCTCAGGATGCCTGCGCGTACCGCCGGACGAAATCCTCTTCGCCGAACGCCTTCGCATAGTCGTGACCGGAGGCGTCGCGGCCGAAAAAGGTCCACCGCCGCGGACTGCTCTGCGGGACGCTGATCATTTTGACCGTGTAACGGACTGTCGTTTCGCGACGCGTCCCGATGACGTCACCGACGCGAATCTCGGACGGATGGATCTCAGGTGCGTCGCACCAGTTCTGAATGGCCATTGAGTCCCCCGGTCTTTTCCGCAACTCTACGCTCTCGACGGCGCCTCGACCGCTGCCGCGACCTCGGTGAAGTTACAAACCGCCTGTTGTGGCGTACTGTTGCATCGAGCCGTTTCGTTGTGGGCAAGGCGTGCCGCCATGCGCACGAGAAATATTGCCGAGCAATGAGATTCCTCCGTTTTCTGTGCCTGCGGGAAGCGACGCCTGCCCGGGAGGAATTTCCGATGACGAGCTATGCCTGTGCGCCACAACGATCCGCCGTCGGATGAACGACTGGCGGTCGGCGAATCCCGTCCGGGTCGCGATTGCCGATCGACTGGGTGGGCCCATCGACGGAGGTTGGTGGCCGCGAGTCGACCGCATGACGATGGAGTTGCCCGGTCTCGTGTCGGCCCTCACCCCGCTGCTGGGGAGCGTGACCTCTATCAA
This sequence comes from Candidatus Mycobacterium wuenschmannii, assembly GCF_030252325.1. Taxonomy (NCBI): domain Bacteria; kingdom Bacillati; phylum Actinomycetota; class Actinomycetes; order Mycobacteriales; family Mycobacteriaceae; genus Mycobacterium; species Candidatus Mycobacterium wuenschmannii. Next base: position 101,499 of record NZ_CP126981.1, read on the forward strand.
CGTCAACTGGTCTCATCTGCAGCGGCCGCCGGACTTGAATTGGCCGACCTGGCAACTCAAGCCGCAACACGTGATCACCGTCAATGGCGAACGGGCGCGGGTGAATTTACTGGTCGTCGCGTACAACACCAACAGCGGCCTGGCGCTCATGCTGTTGCGACGCGCGGCCGGTCTCACGATCATCCCGGCCGACCGTGACAAGCCTTCATTCGTGACCGCCGGCTCGATCCTGCAAGCCGCGTTGAATCAGTGTGCCGCGGCCGCTCAGGTGCCGCAGAACGTCCGGTAGTCGCCGAACTCCTCCGGCGCGGCGGCGGCATAGCGCTCCAGGCCCGGCCGCTCGTCGAACGGGGCGCTGATCGCAATGAGCAACTGCCGCAACGGATCCAGGTCGCCGGCGGTTGCAGCGGACAGCGCCTCTTCGACGAGATGGTTGCGCGGGATGTAGATCGGGTTGCTGCGGTTCATCAGCGCCGCATCCGGATTCAGCGATCGCCAACGCGCGACCCACGCGTCGATGCCGGCGATCTCAAGGCGGTCGGCACCGGTGCTCAACTGCCGAAAGAACGACGTGTAGTCGACGCGGCCGTCCTTCAATAGCGTGAGCAGATCTTCAGAGAGTTCGGCGACGGCTGGGGCTTCGACGTCCTCGGGCAGGCCGAGCTTGGCGCGCATCCCGTCGGTCCAGGTGCTGTCGTACTGGTCGCGGAAAACCTGAAAAGCCCTCTGCGCGAGGGCAACACCTTCGTCGACGGTGTCCGCCAGTAGCGGCAGCAACGACTCGGCGAAGCGGGCCAGGTTCCAGCCGGCGATCGTGGGCTGGTTGTCGTAGGCGTAGCGGCCCCACTGGTCGATCGAGCTGAACACCGTGTCGGGGTTGTAGGCCTCCATGAAGGCGCACGGGCCGTAGTCGATCGTCTCACCGGAGATCGTCATGTTGTCGGTGTTCATCACGCCGTGCACGAAACCGACCAGCATCCACTGCGCAACCAGCGACGCCTGCACCGCGGCGACCGCTTCAAACAGCGCGAGGTAGGGATTGTCGAGCATCGCGGCGCCGGGGTAGTGGCGGGCGATCGCGTGATCGGCCAGGCGTCGCAGCAGGTCGAGGTCGCGGGTCGAGGACGCGAATTCGAAGCTGCCCACCCGCAGGTGGCTCGCCGCGACGCGGGTGAGCACCGCACCCGGCAGCGCCGTCTCGCGCTGTACCAGGCGGCCGGTCGACAGGACGGCCAGCGAGCGGGTGGTGGGCACCCCGAGGGCGTGCATCGCCTCGCTGACGATGTACTCCCGCAGCATCGGCCCGACCGCCGCCAAGCCGTCGCCGCCGCGGGCGAACGGAGTCGGTCCCGAACCTTTGAGGTGGATATCGCGCAGCCGCCCGTCGGGGTCGGCGAGTTCGCCCAGCAACAACGCGCGCCCATCGCCCAACCGCGGGATATATCCGCCGAACTGGTGGCCCGCGTAGGCCTGCGCGACTGGCGCGGCGCCGTCGGGCACGTGGTTGCCGACGAGGAAGCGCCGGCCCTCGGCTCCCTGCAGCCATTCGGGGTCGAGGCCCAACTCCTCGGCCAGCGGCTCGTTGAACGCCAGCAGCCGCGGGTCGGGGAAGGTCTCGGCCTGCCAGCTGACGACCAGCTCGGGCAGGTCCGTGGCGAAGCGGTCCTGCAGAGCAACGGTGGTATCCGGGACGACGCTCATCTCACCCAGCGTACGGGCGGTACGGCCCGTAACCGGCGTGCCGATCGCCAGCGCGGCGGGAGCCGGGCGCAGCGGGTCGGCACATTCGGCGCGTGCCGATCGCCAGCGCGGCGGGAGCCGGGCGCAGCGGGTCGGCACATTCGGCGCGTGCCGATCGCCAGCGCGGCGGGAGCCGGGCGCAGCGGGTCGGCACATTCGGCTTCTGACTAACATCGACCAGGCAAACCGTCGTCACAAGGAGCCGTCACCGGAATGCTCGAGCCGCACGAGGTCGATCGCCTCTTCCCCGCCGACCTGCCCGAAGTGGGCGAGTGGGAACGGCGCTACCCGCCGCGGGACCTGCCCGCTGACGCGCAGGTGACCCGGCTGGCTCCGTCGCCGACGGGCTTCATCCACCTCGGCGGCATCTACACCGCGATGATCGACCTGTCGGTCGCCCGCGAGACCGCCGGCCGCTATTTCGTCCGGATCGAGGACACCGACCAGTCGCGCGAGGTCGAGGGCGCCTACGAACAGTTCAGCCGTGCCTTCGACTACTTCCGGGTCATCCCTGACGAGGGCGTCGGAGAGGGCGGCGACCACGGACCGTACCGGCAGTCGGAGCGGTCGACGATCTATCTGAGCTACGCGCGCGAGGCCCTGCGCTCCGGCAAGGCCTACCTGTGCTTTGCCACCGCCGACCAGCTCACCGAGATTCGCACGAAGCAGCAGCAACTCAAGCGGCCGACGGGTTACTACGGCGAGTGGGCGCTGTGGCGCGACGCCGACGACGCGGCCGTCCGCGAGCAGTTGGAGCAGGGCACGCCTTTCGTGGTGCGGTTCCGCTCGCCCGGCCGCACCGAGAACCGGGCGACCTTCACCGACGCGATCCGCGGCCAGGTGTCCATGGAAGACAACTACAACGACGTGGTGATCCTGAAATCGTCTGCGGCCGTTCAGCTTCCGACATATCACTTCGCCCACGCCGTCGACGACCACCTGATGCGTTGCAACCTGGTGATCCGCGGCGAAGAATGGCTGTCGTCGACGGCCCTGCACCTGCAACTGTTCGAGGCGCTCGGTTTCGAGCCGCCCGTGTACGCGCACATCGCGCTGCTGATGAAGCAGATCCCCGGCGGCAAGCGGAAGCTGTCCAAGCGCAAAGACCCCGAAGCCGACGTGGACTTCTACATCCGCTCCGGCTATCCCGCCGACGCGGTGCTCTACTACCTGCGCGGCCTGGCCAATGGGCGGCTGGCCGAGATGCCGCTGCCCGAGGCGCTGGCAGCGCCGATCTCGCTGGCCGACTGCGGCGGGGCCGGCCCGCTGGTGGATCTGGTGAAGCTGGAAGACATCAGCGCCGACTACGTCGCGACGTTGGGCGGCGCGGAGATCTACGCGGCGCTGACGACGTGGGCGGCCGAGTTCGATCCCGAGGTGCATGCGGTGATCGAGGCGCATCCGGACCACACGCTGGCCGCGCTGGCCGTCGAGCGCGACGGCGCCGAGAATCCGCGCAAGGACCTTCGCAAGTGGTCGGACTTTCGTCCCGCCTACGGCTTCTTCTTCGCCGAGTTGTTCACTCCGGTCGGCGAAGACGACGACCGACTGGGCGGACTGCCGGTCGATCTGGTCCGCTCGTTCGCGGGCGACTTTGTCGCCTCCTACCAAGACATCGACGACCCGGCGCAGTGGTTCCAGCAGATCCGCGATCTGGCCGAGAAGTTCGGCTTCGCCGCCAACGCCAAGGAATACAAGAAGAATCCGGACGCGTACCCCGGCTCGATCCGCGAGGCGTCTCAGCTGATCCGGGTCGGCTTGACCGGCTCGACGAGGAGCCCCGACCTGTTCCAGATCGCGCGGACCCTCGGTCGCGACGAGGTATTACGGCGGATCGGTGCCCTGACCGTCTAGTCGAGCCCGTGTTCGATCAGGTCGCGGGCGCGGTCGAGCATCGACGCGAACGGCCCGACGGCGAAGTTCAACAGCGGCGACTCCACACCCGCGTGCGGACGGGTGGGGGCGATAGCTTCCGCCGCGCGCACCGCCGCCGTCAACCGCTTGGACTCATCGTCATCGAGCTGCTTCTCTAGCTTCGGAAACTCGTAGGTCTCCTCGTGCAGCGCATGATCGAGCACCGCATCTCGCAGAGTCGTGAGCTCGTCGATGAACTCGGTCGACGTGATGTCGAGCTTCTCGATTCGCGACAGCAGTTTCTTGGCGTCGTGCTCCTCCTCGAGCCGAGCGTCGACGATTGAGTCGAACGACTCCACGTCGCGTCGCGCTCGGGGATGCACCACCATTTCCTCCGCGGTTTCGTGCACCGCGAGCAATTGCCGCAGCTGCACGAATGGCTTCTCCCGCGCGTGCGGGTCCGTCGCGTGCAGGACCTGGTCGAACATGTCCTCGATGACGTTGTGCTGCGCCTTGAGGAAGGCGACGACGTCATCAGGCGACGCGATGATCATCTCGGGCACATCAACCCCCAGCGCTTCGCACTTCGACGGATAAAGACCGTTGACCAGTCGAGTTGGGCGTACCCAGGAAGAATGCCGCTAAACGCACTACCCGATGGCGCTAATCTGCATGCGGCGCTACGTCGACGAGGAGGGGCCGCCGCGTGAGCTCTTCGGATCGCGATCTTGATCTCGACGATCTGACATCCCCTCGACTCACCGACATCCAACGGCAGATCCTCGAGTACACCGAGGCCAGGCCCGTCGAGTTCGACCTCGACGCGATGCTCGCCGAGGCCGTCGAACACGCCGGCGTGGACGACCTCGACGACACCGACGGCTTTCGCGACCGGCTGGCCGCGCACGTCGCCGCGATCGAGTCTGATACCAGCCTCACGCAGCTCACACGTTCGTCGCTGCGGCAGCGCGTCGTTCGACTGTTGCGCAACCGGCTGTCGTTGACCGATCTGCTCAAGCGGTACCCCGAGATCGAGTCGATCCCGATCGAGCAGCCGTTCATCGTGGTCGGCATGCCGCGGTCGGGCACCACGCATCTGGTCAACCTGATCGCCGCCGACCCGCGCCGGCGCGCGTTGCCGTACTGGGAGAGCCAGGATCCGATCCCCGCGATCGGCGAAGGACCGGACGCCTTCGGCGTCGACCCCCGCTACGCGCGGGCGAAGGCCGAACACGAGGCACTGATGGCCAGCGCCCCACTGGTCGCCGCGATGCACGACCGCTTCCCGGAGGCCATCGAGGAGGAGGTCGAACTCCTCGACCTCGACCTGGCCGGCTACGTCCTGGAATGGCATGCGCGCGTGCCGGATTGGCGCGACTACTACCTCGGCCTCGATCAGCATCGGCACTACGGCTACCTGAAGAAGGTGTTGCAGGCATTGACGTTCCTGCGCGGCCCGCGGACGTGGATCCTGAAGAGTCCGCAGCACTGCGAGCAACTCGGTCCGCTGATGGCGACCTTCCCCGATGCGACGGTGGCCTTCACCCACCGCGATCCCGTCGCGGTGATCCAGTCGGCGATCACGATGATGGCCTATTCGGATCGGCTGCGTCGCACCAGCATCGACCCCGAGTGGTTGCTCGACTATTGGGCCGACCGGGTACACCGACTGCTCAGCGCCTGCGTGCGTGACCGCGAACTGGTGCCGGCCGACCGCAGCATCGACATCGGCTTCCATCACCTCAATGGCAACGAAATGCCCTTGCTCGACAAGCTTTACGGCTGTGGCGGCGCCGAGTTGACGCCCAAGGTGCGCCAGCGGTTCCAGCAGTACCTCGAGAGCAATCCGCGTGGCAAGCACGGCAGCATCAACTACAACCTCGAACGGCACTTCGGCGTCGCGCCGGACGAGTTGCGGCGCAGGTTCGACTTCTACTTCGATCGTTTTGACGTGCGGCCCGAATGATGGACGAGCCGATCTACCGCAGCCGTCCGGGCGCGGACGCCCTGCGTCCGGCGTCCGCCGACGCGGCCGAGCAGATCGCCCCGGGGCTGTGGTGCTCGCCCGGACTGTCGAACGCCTACCTGCTGACGACCGACGACGGCCGGGTGATCGTCAACACCGGAATGGGTTTCGAAGGGCCGGTGCACCGCGCGAACTTCGACGCCGTCGACTCCTCGCCGGTGCGCTACATCGTCTTCACGCAGGGCCACGTGGACCATGTCGGCGGCCTCGACAGCGTCCGCGACCCCGAGACAACCGTTGTCGCACAGTCGAACTGGACGCTGTGGCGCGATGACAACGAGCGGCTCATCCCGTACCGGGCCAACCGCAGCGCATTCGCCTTCAAGCACACTTTGGCCGACGGCATTCAGGCCATTCAGCGTCGACTCGGTACCAAACGCCTACCCGGCCAGAGCGTGCCGGTCGTCGACCTCGACTTCGACGACACGCTGACGCTCGAGGTGGGCGGTCGGCGGATGGAACTCATCGCCGTGCCGGGCGGGGAGACCAACGACTCGCTGGTCGTATGGCTGCCTGACGAGGCAATCTGTCTGTGCGGCAACACCTTCGGCCCGATATTCGGGCATATCCCTAATCTGGTGACGATGCGGGGCGACCGGTATCGCGACGCACTGACCGCGATCGACTCGATCGAGCGCGTCCGAGCGCTGCGACCCGAGACGTTGGTGACCGGCCACTTCGCTCCGGTCACCGGCGCCGACCGCATCGACGCCGAGCTGAGTCGGCTGCGCGACGCCCTGCGCTACATCCACGACCGGACGGTCGAGGGCATGAACGCCGGCAGGGATGTTCGCACGCTGATGCGCGACGTGGCTCTGCCCGCGGAATACGAAGTGGGCGAAGGCTATGGCAAGGTCGCCTGGGATGTTCGAGCGATCTGGGAGAACTACTCCGGCTGGTTCCATCACCGCTCGACGACCGAGTTGTACCCGATCGGGTTCGACGAGGTGACCGCCGACGTGGTCGACCTGGCCGGAGCCGACGCCCTCGTCTCGCGCTCCGGCGAGCACCTGGACGCCGGACGACCCTTGCACGCGATCCATCTCGCCGAGTTGGTGGGTGCCGATCACCCCGGGGCGCGTGACGTGCTGAAGCGCGCCCACGAAATGCTGCTGGGGGAGAGTACGAACTTCTGGGAACGAGCCTGGCTCACCGAACAGATCGAGAAGAACGCATGACGGCTACGGTCAGTTTCGACTTCACCGGCACCACGGTCCTGGTGACCGGCGGCACCAGCGGAATCGGTTACGCGACAGCGACGTTGTTTCGCGACGCGGGCGCGCACGTCGCCATCACGGGCACGAAGCCGGCTGCCGCCGACTACGATGCCGACCTGGCCGGAATGGCCTATCACCAGCTGGCCATCACCGACCACGAGTCGGTCGACGCGCTGGCCGCCGAGTTCAGCCAACTCGACGTGTTGGTGAACAACGCCGGCGCAAATTTCCCCGGCGGACTGGACGAATCGAAGCCCGACGGATTCGAGGCGTCGGTCGCGGTCAATCTCACCGGGCCGTACCGGTTGACCGTGGGCCTGTATCGCGCGTTGAAAGCATCCACCGCGAGCGGGGGAGCCAGCGTGGTCAACCTGGCCTCGATGTCGGCCCTTCGCTCGGTGGCCATGGTGCCCGGTTACAGCGCCGCCAAGTCCGGCGTCATCAACATCACCCGAAATCTCGCGGTCAAGTGGGCGAGCAAGGGAATCCGCGTCAACGCCGTCGCGCCCGGCGCGATCGACACCCCGATGACCGCACCCATGCAGGGCGTCACCGAGATCTTAGACACCGAGTTGGCGCACATCCCGTTACACCGGTTCGGGTCCGTCGCGGAGATCGCGCCCACCATCGCCTTCCTGTGTACCGAACAATGCAGCTACACCAGCGGAGCAGTATTCGTCGTCGACGGCGCATCGGACTGCGTCTGACAATGATAGGGAGACAATGACATTCGCACTGAAGCCCGAGGACTACTACCACACCGGCATCGTGGTACCGGATCTCGACGTGGCGATGCAGCGGCTCAGCGCGGTGGCGGGCTACACCTGGATCGCTCCGCTGACGTACACCCTGCCGTTCCGCACGGTCAACGGAACCCGTGAGCTCACATCGACATTCGTGTACTCGCTGGAGGCGCCGCACGTCGAACTCATCCAGCAGGTACCGGAAAGCCCGTGGACGGCCGCCGCCGGTAACTCGGTGCACCACCTGGGCTACTTCGTCGACGACCTGGCTGCGACCGCGAAAGATTTGGAGGCCAACGGCTTCGCGTTCGAAGCGACCGCCGATGTCTCCCCGCCGGATCTGGCGTTGTTCGCCTACTACATCGACGCGTTCGGCACCCGCATCGAGATCGTCGACCGCAAGCTCTTTCCCGATTTTCCCGCATTCCTCAAGTCGGCGGTGACGCCGCCCGGCGAGTGACCTGAGGTCTCGATATGGTGTTGCCGGTGCTGCGGTTCAACTTCGCGTCGCCAGGTGGTGATCCGCGTATTCAGGGCGAGTTGCTGCGCGCCGCACTCGAATTGGCACACTGGGGCGAGTCGCGGGGTGTTCTGACCGTAAGCGTCGACGAGCATCACGCCACCGGCCAGGGTTGGAGTTGTAACCCGATCCTGGCCGCGGGCATGTTTCTGGCCCGCACCTCGACGATGATCGCCAGCGTGGATTGTGCACTTGGTCCGTTGTGGAATCCGGTGCGGCTCGCCGAGGACATCGCTCTGGTCGACAATATGAGTCGCGGTCGCCTGCACACCACGGTGGGCCTGGGCTACCGCACGGTCGAATATGACTCGCTGGGAATGGATTTCAGCCAACGCGGCCCGCTGATGGACACCGTGATCGAGCGGATGCTCGCGGTGTGGTCGCAGATCGGAACGCACAGTCGTCCCCATCCACCCCTGTATATCGGTGGCGGTGCCAGGGTCACCGCGCGGCGGGCGGCCCGCTTCCGCCTTCCGCTCAGCCTGGCCGATCACCTGCCCGATGTCGCGGCCTACTACCGTGACCTGTGCGCCGAGGCCGACCTGGCGCCGCTGGTCATCATGCCGGGCCCGGTCAACCGGGGGATGATCTACCTACACCAGGATCCCGACCGGGCGTGGGCCGAACTCGGTGACCACATCCTCTGGGAGGCAGTCACTTACGGGGGATGGTCGGTCGATCAACGCTCGCTCATGCACCTGCCCGGCGTGCAGACCCTCGACGAGGTGCGCGCGTCGGGGCGCTATCGCTTCCTCACTCCCGACGACCTCGTCGCCGAGATTCGCGGCGCGTCGGACTACGGCCCGCTGGTGCTGCACCCGCTCGTCGGCGGAATGCCGGTCGACGAGGCGTGGAGGTCGGTGCAGTTACTGGTCGACGAGGTGCTGCCGGCGCTGGCTCAGTAGTCGTGCCGGGCCAATCCGCCGTCACCGTCGCGGTCGGTTTCGTCGACAGTGATCACCGCCGGGACCATCTCGCTGGTCACCAGTCCGTGCTCGGCGGTCAACTCGTGGACGATCTCGAAACTGCGTGCGATCCACTCGGGGGTGTCGACAATGATCGTCACGACCGGCATCCGTCGCGTCAGCTGAAAGAGCTTGTCGCCGTGCGGTTTATGGTCGCCGTGAAAACCCCAGATGCCGCGCAGCGCCGTCGAGCCGCGCGCCATTCCCGAATCGAGTAGCCGGCGCACCAGCGCCCGGTGGATCGGGGCGCCGTCGTGGAGGGTGGCCTCGCTGGTGTGCACCATCAGCTTCTGCCACAGCGGGCGGCCGTGTTCGTCGACCTCGGGTAGGCGATGTGGGCGGTCGAACAGTTCGCCACCGCGCTTACACACCCGCACCCGCTCGACCGTGATCAGCGCATGCGGGGCAAGTTCGCTGAGTTCGGCGACGACGGCGGTCGCCTGCGTCGGCGTTCCGACGGCGATGATCATCAGCGGGACGTTGACGTTGCGGCTGAAAAAGGCGGCCCGATAACGCTCGCCGTGCGCGGTGCCGTCGACACCGAGAAACACGGCGCCACCGGAGAATCCGTGTCGGTGCAGCAGTTCGCACACCCCGCGATGGGCGGGTAGACCGCCGATCCGCTCCTGCCGGCCGATGTAGACCGTGAGCTTGACGGCGTCGTCGGCGCCGACGTCGACGGTGTCGTGGTCACCGACCAGGCGCGCCCGCTCCAGGGTGATCAGGCCGCGTCCCGTCATCGCAACCACGTCGTCGACCAGGCCGCTGATCTTGGGTTCCACGTCGACCGCCGCGATCGCCACCGGCGGATCTTCCGACAGGCTCAGTGACTCGTCGGTGCGCAGCACATGCCGCGGCCCGAAACTTGCGATGCCGCGCAGCATGACGCTCGTCGCGACCTCCCGGTTGTCGAAGAGGTCGAGCATCGCGTCGGCGAGAAAGCCCGGTCGCCGACCGTCGCGCACGACGCGCTGGCGCTCGCCGAAATATGCGGTGAGCTTGAGCGATGGCTGATTCACACCAGGCCGCCGATCCACTGCCCGAGCAGCGCCGCGCCCAGTCCCAGCACGACGCTGACCACGATGTTGGCTGCGGCGTTGCGCACCTGACGCTCCTCGCCGAGCCGCTGCGTCTCCAGCATCCACGTGGAGAACGTGGTGTACGAGCCGACGAACGCGGTGCCGGCGATCAACGCGGCGTAGCGATCCAACGCCAGTGCGCCGATGAAGCCGAGCAGAGTGGCCCCGCTGAGGTTCACGGCCAGCGTCCCGAACGGGAAAGACCTTCCGGCCCGGCGCGCGACCGCGCCGTCGAGCAGGAATCGCAGCACCGCACCGATGCCACCCGCGAGGATCACGCCGAGCCAGATCATCGCAGCGCGGCCCGTCGAACCAGTGCTGACGCCAGATGCACGGCGAGCAATCCCAAAACGATGCTGGCGCAGGTGTATCCGAGCGCCAGTCCGTAGTGATGATGTTCGACCATCTTCAGCGTTTCGACCTGCATGGTGGAGAACGTCGTCAGGCCGCCGCACACCCCGGTGCCGAGTAGTGGCCGGCGGTAGCTCGACAGCGGCAACCGTTCCAGCAGTCGTGTCGTGAAATAGCCCAGCATGAACGCCCCGACGATGTTGACGGCGAACGTCGGCCACGGCCAGCGAGACGGGTCGGCGGTCATCAGCAGGCTCAACCCGGTGCGCGCAACGGTGCCGAGCGCGCCTCCGGCGAACACCGCGGCCAACTCCCGGTAGTCGCGCGGCGACGCAGAGTTTGCCACTCGTCGAAATCCCTTCCGTTGCAGGCGGTGCTCGGGCAGCTTATTCGGCAGAATCGATGTCATGGTCGCCAACCCTCGCGCCGGTCAGCCGGCTCAGCCCGAAGACCTCGTCGATCTGCCCCATCTGATCACCTCCTACTACTCGGTCACACCTGATCCCGACGACGTCGCTCAGCAGGTGGCGTTCGGGACTTCCGGACATCGCGGCTCGGCGCTGAATGGCGCGTTCAACGAGGCGCACATCCTGGCCATTACCCAGGCGATCGTCGAATACCGCGGCGCGCACGGCACGACCGGACCGTTGTTCATCGGCCGCGACACTCACGGGCTCTCCGAGCCGGCGTGGGTCTCGGCGCTCGAGGTGCTCGCCGCCAACGACGTCGTCACGGCCGTCGACTCAGCCGACCGGTACACGCCCACCCCGGCGGTCAGCCACGCGATTCTCACCTACAACCGCGGCCGAAGCGACGCACTGGCCGACGGGATCGTGGTGACGCCCTCGCACAACCCGCCCTACGACGGGGGCTTCAAGTACAACCCGCCCAACGGTGGCCCGGCCGATACCGACGCGACCAATGCAATTGCCGCGCGCGCCAACGAGATTCTTCGCAGTGGCGACACCGTCAAACGGATTCCGCTGGCCCGCGCGCTGCAGACCGTCCAGCGGCACGACTATATGGACGCGTACGTGGCCGACCTGCCGAACGTCGTCGACATCGACATCATCCGAAAAGAAGGCATCCGCATTGGCGCGGATCCCCTCGGCGGCGCCAGCGTCGACTACTGGGCCGCGATCGCCGAGCGGCACCGCCTGGACCTCAGCGTGGTCAACCCGCTGGTCGACGCGACGTGGCGGTTCATGACGCTCGACCATGACGGCAAGATCCGAATGGACTGCAGCTCACCGAACGCGATGGCCTCCCTGATCGCCAACCGGGACCGCTACCAGATCGCGACGGGCAACGACGCCGACTCCGACCGGCACGGCATCGTCACGCCCGACGGCGGGCTGATGAACCCGAACCACTACCTCGCGGTCGCCATCGACTACCTCTACACCCACCGCCCGAACTGGCCCGACGGCGTGGCCGTCGGCAAGACCGCGGTCAGCTCGTCGATCATCGACCGCGCGGTCGCCGGACTTGGGCGCAAGCTTGTCGAGGTACCTGTCGGCTTCAAGTGGTTCGTCGACGGCCTGATTGGCGGCACCATCGGCTTCGGCGGCGAGGAGTCGGCCGGGGCATCGTTCCTGCGCCGGGACGGCTCGGTGTGGACCACCGACAAGGACGGCATCATCCTGGCGCTGCTCGCCAGCGAGATCCTCGCCGTGACCGGCTCGAGCCCGTCGCAGCGCTACTGGGAGCTGACGGAGAAGTACGGGGCACCGACCTACGCGCGGCTCGACGCGCCAGCCAACCGCGACCAGAAGGCCCGGCTGTCGAAGCTGTCGCCGGAGCAGGTCGGCGCGACCGAACTGGCCGGCGAGGAGATCATCGCGAAGCTGACGACGGCTCCTGGCAACGGCGCGGCGCTCGGCGGATTGAAGGTCACTACGGCGAACGCCTGGTTTGCCGCGCGGCCGTCGGGCACCGAGGACGTCTACAAGATTTACGCGGAATCATTTAGCGGACCTGAGCACCTAGCGGAGGTGCAGCGAGAGGCCCAAATGGTGGTGGATAAAGTCATTGGGTGATCCTCGTCTCTCCGCGCGCCCGTTACACAGCGTGGCGACGCCGTAAAGCGAGGTTACCGAGCGAAGCGTGGGTGCTGATCGCCGCGAACGCGGTGGCCGCGCTCGGCTACGGCGTGGTGTCACCGGTGTTGCCGGCCTTCACCCGATCGTTCGGCGCCAGCATGGGCGCCGTGACGTTCGCGATCACCATTTTTTCGGTGATGCGGCTCTTTGCTGCCCCGCCGACCGGGTTGCTGGTGCAGCGGTTGGGGGAGCAATGGATCTACCTCACCGGGCTACTGATCGTGTCGGTCGCCACCGGGGTGTGCGCGTTCATCCACAGCTATTGGGAACTCCTGTTGCTCCGTGCGATCGGTGGCATCGGCTCGACGATGTTCTTCATCTCCGCGCTGGGCCTGATGATTCGGATCAGCCCGCCCGACGCGCGTGGCCGGGTGGCCGGCCTGTTCGCGACCTCGTTTCTGGTCGGGGCGGCGGCCGGCCCGCTGGTCGGCAGCCTCACCGCGGGACTCGGGCTCCGGGCGCCGTTCCTGATGTACGGCGTCGCGGTTCTGCTCACGACATTCGTTGTGGCACATACCTTGCGGAGATCGACGCTGGGCGCACCCGCCGAGCACGCCGAGCCGGCGGTGACGGTTCGCGTTGCGATGCGGCACCCCGCCTACCGCGCCGCATTGGTGTCCAACTTCGCGACGGGCTGGGCGGTGTTCGGGCTGCGAATGGCCGTGGTGCCGCTGTTCATCTCCGACGTGTTGGGTCGCGGTCCGCGGATGACGGGTCTGGCCCTCGGGGTTTTCGCGCTGGGCAACCTCGCGGTCGCAATGCCCAGTGGTCATCTTTCCGACCGGATCGGCCGCCGCCACCTGCTCATCGGCGGGCTGATGGGTTGCAGCGTGGCGACGCTGCTCCTGGGTGCATCGACGATGCTGCCCGTGTTCCTGGTTGCCGCCTTTCTCGGCGGCGCGGCGTCGGGAATTGTTGCCTCGCCCCAGCAGGCGGCGATCGCCGACATTCTGGGCAGCTCGGCGCGCACCGGCACCGCGGTGTCGACGTTCCAGATGACGGTCGATCTCGGTGCGATCGTCGGCTCGATGACCGTGACCGAGATTGCCCAGCATCTGAGCTTCCAGTGGGGCTTCGTGATCAGCGCGGTCGTGCTGTTCGCCGCGGGGGTCGTGTGGATATTCGCCCCGGAAACGCGGGTGGTGGGACATGAAGGCTCGGACACGTGGGAGGCCGGGGGCAGTTCGGAGCTCGCCTGAGCAGCGACTTTGAAGGCGGGTAGGCCGTGGTGTAACTTCGACAGGCACAACTTTCGGGGCTATGGCGCAGTTGGTAGCGCACCACACTGGCAGTGTGGGGGTCAGGGGTTCGAATCCCCTTAGCTCCACCAGGAAGTCGCAGCTCAAAGGCCAAAAGACCTCGAGACTGCGACGCCGTCAAGACCGTCGTGCCAGATTGCCACTCTGTCAGAATCGCTATTCACTACGGCGATTGCACTCATGTCAGCTTGTTTCATCGACAACTCTTCCTAAGTGGCGCGTTGCGTTGGACTCGCTGAACAGAACATCGGCATCTTTCCAAACCTCGTCGGCTTTGCCTTTCGATAGCCGCGCCTGATCGCAGAAGACTGCCCGCGGAACGCCCTCGGATCTCGCTGCCGCAGCTAGCTTCGCCAGGTCAAGTCGCGTGGGGTCTGTCGTTGGGTCGGCGTAGAACTTTCCATCGCGAAGGAGGCCCTTCACTGTGTCGTCGCTTACGCCAATCGTTGCGCCAATGTCCCGGCGGCTCAATCCTTTCTGTTGAAGATCGACGGCCTCGCGACAGCGATCGAGGCGATCAGCACGAGTATTCGTATTGGTGGCGTTCTGGCCGTCGTTCGGCCCAGAAGACGGCTTGGCCGGTTGACGGCACCCATCGCAGACAGGCTCACCACGACGTCGCGCGGCGATCCACGTGTGGCCGCATATCGAGCACACGAGCCCCACGCCCTTGGCCGGAAGTCGATTTGCCAGGAGTGGTGATCGGGTACGCAGCGCCGTCAAGTAGTCGGACACCGATGCGATGGGGATGCCGAATTTCTTTGCATCCTTTGCCTTTCTGGACATCGATGCGGGATCGGCAGCTACCAGTAGATCGCAGTTCTTTTTCGTCACCGCGCTTACCGGTTCGAGATCATGTTGGCGCGCATGAGTTTCGAGATCGTCCCGTTCTAATGGGTCACCATTCGGCCGCAGCGCGGCTCCGGTAAAGCAAATCCGCATGCCGGGGTGAAGGTGGAGCGCCTCGGTGGTGATGCGGTAGGGATTCGTGCGCGCGTACACCACCGCGTCATCGAGCTGGAGCAGAGCCGCCGTCCGACAGAGCTGATCGAATTCGTCATCGGTCACTGCGCCGTCATCCAGAGCAGCATCGATCACACCCTGAAGAAACTCTCGGTGCGCTTGTGCACGGCCGCGTTCGTTGAGGCCTAGGTCCTCGGCCAGTTGTGACAATTCGCGGCGCTCATCGGCGTCGAATCTCAGGTCTGCCACGGCGTAATCCAACAGAGTCACGTACGGGGCAAAATCAGCTGAACTATGTAGATTCGCCGCCAGCCGCGTCACGTAGGGGCGTTCGACGTCAACGGCGGTCAACCCGTCGCGCGTCAGCACTCTCGGAAACGACGCGGACACGGGACGCGCGGACGCGGGCCGGCAACTGCGGAAGAAGTCGACGACTTTGAGCAGAAGCTCGGTCGTCGCGCGCGCATCGGTTAATGCGCGATGGGCGCCGTGCAGCTGGACTCCGTAGTCCATGCAGGCGGCGCTCAATTTGCAGCCGCCCACGGCACGCAGGGTGTCGAGGCCGTCTCCCCAGTCGACGTCAATACCGAGGCGGTCGAACTCGTAGCCCAGGAGCCGGCGGTCGAAGCAAAGATTGTGAGCAGCGACGACCGCGCCGTCGATTAGGGCGGCTAGATGGAGTGCAATGTCGTCGAACGCCGGTGCGCCCTGCAGGATCGACGGTGTTAGCCCGTGAATCCATGTAGGGCCAGGGTCACGCAGCGGGTTGATCAAACACTCGAATTCGTCTACCACCGAACCGTTGCGATCTAGCGAAACGACCGCGACCTCAACGACGCGGTCGGCGCTGAACAGTCCTGTGGTCTCTACGTCGATGACGGCGATCCGATCGGCGTCACTCAGCAGCGCAGAGAGCCCGCTCTCGCTGCCAGCTGTCGAGTCCTGTAATCCGCGGCCCGGCTGCGTCGCATTGCCGGGAGCAATCGGCGGTTCCGAGCCGTAGGTCCATTTCGTCCAACGAATACCATCGCACCAGCGGAGCGTGGCCTGACTCCAAGGATCTGAGTACCAACCGGCTGCAGCTGACATGGACTCCCCAATGCAGTTAAACGAATCGCACGGGACATTACTGAACGGGACCGACGAAATCCGCCGACTTCGAGAGTGATCGAAAGCAGCGGGGGTAGCCCTCAGTCAGTTCTCGGGTAGGTCATAAGGTCGACCCAGTTTTCGGGCGTTGCAATCTTTTTCGCTCCGGAGGCGAAGACACCAATTTGGCCGCTAGCTGGATCGAGGTAGGTGCCGCGGTGCTGGTCGTAGGTCACGACGGCCGGCTCGGCGCTTGTCACTGGATCCGCGTGGGTGGCTGTGGCTGCGCTGTTCGATGCCGCGGGTGACTGCCCGTAGGGCGGCACACGCTGGTCGGACGGCGGTTTATAGGGCAGTGGTGGAGGGCGGGGCCCGTCGGCGGGCGGAGCTTGGGTTGGGTAGGGCGGCACCAGTGCGGGTCCGGGGCCTGGTGCAACCCCGGGGGGCAGGTGCACGACTGGGTTGCCGGGGTCGTAGTCGACGCCGGGTGGTATGTAGGGATAATTATTGGGAGGCAAGATATTTCGTGGGTTAGTGGGCTGGATACCGGTGGGGACAGGGGGGCCGCGCCACGGATTGGATCCGATGGGTTCGTAGCCTTTGGGATCACGGCAGAGCTGGACGGTGGGCGCGCGCTTGCCGGGAAACTCCTGACACGGATAGTTACGCGCGCCACGGACGACGGTGGGATCGCTTTGCGGGACTTTGCAGTAGAGGTCTTTGGGAACGTCACGCAGGGTGAGGTCGCCGGGGGTGCGTATTTCGTGGGGTGACAAGAAGCCGGTCAAGCATGGCGGTGGTGCGCCAAGGTTGAGTTTGAAGTCGGCTTTGACGCCCTCGTCGGAGGTGCTTTGGCCGGCGACGGTGATGAGCATCGCGGTCAGCGCCGGTATCAGCACGAGGGCTTGTTCGATGGACTTGTGGTAGATGACGCCGATGCGGCCGGCGTTGGCAAGGTTTGCCGCCAGGATCGGGAATGTCGGTCGGATGCCGGTGAATGCGGTGTTGATGTAGGTCGCGGCTTGCGGCGTGGTGGACAGTAGGTCGCGGATTTGGGGATCGGCACTGTTGAGATGGGTGGTCAGACGCGCCAGGCCGTCGGCGATACGGTTGATTTGGGGGCCGCTGGCAAGTTGTGCGTCAAGGAATGGTCCGGCTTGGTCGATGAGTGCGGTGGCCTCAGCGGAGTCGGCGTTAGCGTCGTGGATAAGCAGTTGTGTGGATTGGATCAGCCGCGCGAGTTCGGGGCCGGTGCCGTCGAACGCCTGGAATGTTTGGTGAAGCAGTTCGCGGATTCGGCTGTCGCGCACCGAGTTCACGAGTTGGTCGGTTTGGGCGAGCAGTCCGGTGACGTCTTGGCTCAGCACGGTGTGGGCGCGGTCGATGTGTGAACCATTGTGCAGCAAGGAACTCGAGGCACCTGGTGGCGGGGTGAGGTCGAGGAATTGCTCTCCGATCGCGGAGCGGCTTTTCACGCTGGCGGTGACGTTGGCGGGAATCGGGGTCTTGGAGTTCAAGGTGAGGTGCGCATCGACACCGCGATTTTTCGTCAGGGTGATGGCCGTGACGCGGCCGATGGTGGCCCCTCGGTAGGTGACGTTGGCGTTGGCGTACAGACCGCCGCTGGCGGCGAAGTTCGCTGTGACCGAGTACGTTCCGATGCCCAGCTGTGTCGGGAGACGTAGGTAGAGGATAGCGACGGCGCCGACGGCGACGACGGTCACGGTGGCGAAGATGGCGAGTTGCCAGCGGATGAGGCGGGTCAGCATCAGCGACCCGTGTTCGGTGATGGGGGTGCCGGAATCTGAAAGGGGTCGGCGGCTTGCCCGGACAGGCCGGCGAGTTCGCCGATGAGGAATTCTGGCGGCTTGACCACCTCGGCTAGGTGTTTCATGTTGGCGTCCAGTCCTGAGGTGGTGAAGATGTTTTCACCGAGACGGCGCACGGTGAGGTCGAGGGTGAGGAACGTGTTGAGGAAGTCGCCGCGCACGGCCCGAGGCACCCCGTTCAGCGGTAGGGGAAATGCCGGGATGATCGGCAGTGCGTCGATGAGTTTGTTGATGTTGTCGGCGAGGGGAGCGATGACGGCGTTGGCTTCCTTGACGTCGGCGGCGAAGTCGGTTTTAGTGCGTGCCAGTGTGTGGGCGGCGACGTCGGCCAGGCGGCGCAGCGCGGCGAAGGTGGCGACAATGGTGTCGCCGTCGCTGTTGAGGATCTGCAGGGCCGCGGGCAGTGACTGCAGGGCGTCGCTGAGGGCGTTGCTGCTGTGGGCCACGGTTGCAGCGAAGCGGTTGAGGTGGTCGACGGCGGCGAGGATGTCGTTGCTTTGCGCGTCGATCGAGGCGGTCAGCTCGGCCAGGCGGGGTAGCAGGTCGGTGAAGTGGCCGGCGCGCCCGGCGACGGCTTGGTAGAGCTCATCGGTGATCTCGCCTAGGGCACCGAGGTTGCCTTTGTTGACCACGACGCCCAGGGCGGAGAGCACTTCCTCGGTGCTGGGGGAGTGCCCGGAACGGCTGATGGGAATGCGGGCGCCGGCGCGCAGCGCGCCGGTCGGGGTGGTGGCGGCCGGCGGGGCCAGTTCGATGTGCTGTGAGCCCAGCAGTGAGGTCTGGGCGACTTTGGCTTCGCAGTTGGCCGGCAGAGCGACGTCAGGGTTGAGGGCGAGGGTGACTTCGGCGTAGAAGGTGCCGTCGCGGCGTTGGCGGGCCGCGATGGTGGCGATGCTGCCGATGGTGACGTCGTCGTGCATGACCGGTGAGTTCTGCGGCAGCGTGGACACGTCGGGAACGTCAACGGTGACGCGCAGGGCTCCGCGTCCGTGTCCGGCGGTGCCGGGCAAGGGCAGCGAGTTGACCCCGTCGAAATGGCAGCCGGTGATGGTCAGCATCGCCGCGGCGATGGCCGACAGCGACCGCGCCGCGCGGAAAGCTCTGTGAGGCAGGCGCATTGATTACCGTTTCGGCTGAGGTGGCGGTGGGAGCATGAGGTCGCTCAGGGGGCGTCGGGGGCGATGTGGGGTGGTGTGACGCCGGGAGCTGGTATCCACTGCAGCTGCGAGATCGGGGTTTGGGCTTTCTCCTGGGTTTGGGGGGTGTCGTAGATGGTTTGGCCCTTGTAGGCGTTGATGGCGTTGATGGGGTGAAACAGGATCGGCGGATAGTTCATGGTCAGCCGTTTGAGGACCGGCGCCATGCGTTCGCGGCAGATTTCGGCGCGCTTGATGTTGTCAGTTCCCCCGCCCCCGTCGAAGCTTCCGCAGATGAACTGCACGGGGTTGGCGAGGTTGGGCAGCGTCAAGATGCCTGACAGGGACGCTTGGGCGGGGTTGTAGATGTTGTAGAAGTTGGCCAGCCCGTGCGGGGCGATGTGCAGAACCTGCTGCAGGTCGTCGCTGTGGTCGTTGAGTAAGGTGGTGAACTCGCTGAGTCGGTCGACCTGCCCGATCAGTGCGTCGTTGTTGTCACGCAGGAAGTTTCGGACATCACCAAGTGCGTGGTTGAGGGTCCCGAGGGTGGTGTTGAGGTCTGCGGTGCTGTCGGCGAGCACCTGGGACACCGCGGCGACGTGGTTGGAGAATTGCACAATTTGTGTGTTGCTGGCCGACAGCGCATCAACGACGATGTGCAGGTTTTTGATGGTGCCGAGCAGGTCGGTGCGGTCATCACCGAGGCGCCCGGCGGTGCGCGCGAGTTCGTGCACGGCGGTGCGAAATGATTCGCCTTGGCCGTCGAAGGTGTCTGCGGCCTGATTGACCACCCGGGTCAGCGGTCCTTGCAGCGATCCTGCTTGTGGACCGAGTTGGGTGGCGAGCTTGGTCAGTTCGTCTTTGACCTGGTCCCACTCGACCGGGGTCGCGGTGCGGGACTGCGGGATGACCGCTCCTGAGGCCAGGGTGGGTCCGCTTGTGTAGAGGGGTGCCAGTTCGATGAAGCGTGCCGAGACCAGGTTGGGGTCGATGAGGATGGCCTGGGCCTCGGCGGGCACCCGCACGGTGGGGTCGATCGACAAGACGATGGTGGTGGCCTCGGCGCGGGGGGTGATGGAGACGACCGAGCCCACGGGTATTCCGGCGATTTTCACCTCATCACCGGGGTAGAGCCCGATCGAGGAGGCGAATTGTGCAGTCACTACCAGCGGCGGGCGTCGGCCGGGACGGGCCACGATCAGCACACTGGCGAGAACGGCGACCAACACGGCCGCCAGCGCCAGGCGCGCGATGCGCCGCGGGATCGGCGGCCATGGCGCGCTCATGGTGTCTGCGGCCTGATCCGGGCGCGCTCTGAGACCAGCCCGGCGAGGTAGTCATGCAGGCTGGCCGGAAGCTTGCCGGGCTGAAAGATGGTGTCTAACAACAGTGCCGAGATGTTGGGCGGGGGAACACCGTAAATGTTGGCGTCGAATCCCGGCCCGGATCCGACAACTTCGGCCAGCGTCGTGGAGAACGCGGGCAGCCGGGTCAGGGCGGCATCGAGGTGCTCGCGGTGGGCGTTGAGATTGTCAAGGACCAGGTTGAGTTTGGTCAATGCGGGCCCGAACTCGACGCGGTTGTCGGCGACGAATCCCGAGATCTGGCGGGCAACGTCGTCGATCCCGCCGATCAGGGTGGCGAGGGCTTGCTGGCGGGCGTGCAGTGCGGCGAACAAGTCGTCGCCGTCGTTGATGATCTGGTCGAGTTGGCCGGCGCGGTGGGCCAGTACCCCCGACACCGTGTGTGCGGCGTGCAGCAGGTCATCGACTTGCCGGTCGCGGGCGTTGATGCTGTGCGATAGCGCCGCCAGCCCGGTCAACGCGTTGTGCAGCGGCGGTGTGGCGTCGTGCAGGGCGTCGGTGAGCACCTGCAGGGCGCGGGCGAACCGCGGCTGGTCGATGTCGGTGGCCGAGCGGCCGATGTCTTGCAGTGCTCCAGATAGCGTGTAGGGGGTTGTGGTGCGGCTCAACGGGATTGATGTCGCGGTTCCAGAGCCGGCCGGGGCTACCGACAGCGCTCGTTGGCCAAGTACTGTGTCGGTTCTGATCGCGGCGAGTGTTTGGTCGCCGACTGCGATGCCGCGGGTTACGGTGAATTCGACTTGGGCGCCGGTGGCGCACAACCGCAGCGCAGTGACTTTGCCCACGGGGAAGCCGTAGATCTGCACGTCGTCGCCGACGGACAGTCCGGCGGCATTGGCGAAATAGGCGGTGTAGGGGCGGCCCTGGGGATAGAACGGCAGCGTCGTGTAGCCCGCGCTGACCAACACCAGGCAGGTGACGAGCACGATGCCCAGCAGCCCGGTGCGCAGCGGTCCGCGGGGTTGGGGACTATTTGCGGGCATCGGCGCACCTGCTGGTTGCCATGTCGGAGGGCCCACCGAGCGGAAGGTAAATGTCGCTGCCCGCCGGGCCGTTCATCTTGATTTTCAACGAGCAGCTATAGATGTTGAAGAACGCGCCGTAGGAGCCCAGGGCGCTGAGGCGTAGGTAGTTTTCGGCGAGCGGCTCAATGATGTGGTTGACGTCATCTTTGTGGTCGTCGAGTGCGCCAGCCAGGGGGCGGGCGTGTTCGATGATGCCGCGCAAAGGGCGTCGAGAGTGAGTCAGCATGTCGGTGAGGTCGGTTTCGGCCGACGCCAGAGGCTCGAGTGCTGCGGCGATCGGTTCGCGCCCGGCGGCCAGGGTGTGCACGAGGTGCTGCAGCTGATCGATGCTGGTGTCGAGTTGGGTGCCTTTGTCGTCGACGGTGCGCAGCACGGTGTCGAGGTTGGTGATGGCCTCACCGATGAGGTGGTCGCGGGCCGCCAGGTTCTGGGTGAACGCGCCGGTGCTGGACAAAATGTCGGCCAGTGCGCCGCCCTTGCCGTCGAGCAGTTCCAGGATCGCGTTACTGATCTCGTTGATCTTGTGTCCATCGAGGCCTTTGAGGACCGGTCGCAGACCGCCGAGCAGCGCGTCGAGGTCCAGGGCGGGCTGGGTGTGGGATCGCGCGATGGTGGCTCCGGGCGGCATTTTCAGCAATTCGCCGGGCCCTGAGGTGATCTCGAGGTAGCGGTTGCCGACGAGGTCCTGGTAGCGGATGACGGCGCGAGTGGAGGTGTAGAGCTGGTAGCGCTTGTCTACCGTGAAGGCGACGGTGACGTGGTCACCGTTGATCCCCACGTCGGAGACCGACCCGACCGGAACACCGGCGATGCGGACGTCTTGGCCGGCTTTGAGTCGGGAGATGTTGGTGAAGTCGGCGTGGTAGGTGGTGGTGGAGGCGAACCGGAACTGGCCGAAGATGACGACGAGCCCGGCGAGCACCAACACCATGACAATGGTGAAGATGCCGACCTTGAGTGCTGTGCGGTCAGACAAGTCAGATGTGTTGCTGCGCATCAGTAGTCGTCGCGTTCTGCGTAGGCGCCGTGAAAGAGGAATTGCAGTGTCGAGGGCGCGTCGATGGATAGTTCAGTGTTGGGTTGATAGGGGACGTAGGCGTTGTCGGTGACGAGGAAGGGGGAGTGGAACCAGGATCCGCCGTACTGCTTGCTGGGCAGGTCGGGCAGACCTCGGCAGTTGGGTCCGCCGGAGGCGTTGACGATGGGCAGGCTCTCGGGATAGGTGTAGGCGGGCTGGCCGAGCATGAAGTTCGCGGTCAGGGAGATACCGGGCACGTAGCCACCCAGGTAGGGCCCGAACTTCTGGTTGGCCGAACTCAATGCTGTTACCAGGCAGCCGTATTCGGGTGAGTAGTCACCGAGCACTTTGAGCGGGGCGCGTAGCCGATTGATCGTGGCGATGTAGTCATCGGCGGCCGGTTGCAGGGTCAGGTAACCGTTGTCGGCGAGCCCGATCGCCGACAACAGGGTGGCTTTGAGATTGTCGCGTTGACTGACAACGGTGTTGCTGAGGGCGGGGATGTTGTCCACGACGGTGACGAGGTGGGGTGCGGCGCTAGCGTAAATGTCGGCCACGGCCGCGGTTTTCTGCGTGACCCGTTGCAGCGCTGGTAGTTTCGGGTTGATCGTCGACAGGTAGGTGTCCAGGTCTGCCATGGCGGCACCCAGATTGTTTCCGTTGTCGCGTAACCCCTGTCCGGCTGCGGTCAGCGTGGCGTTGAGTTCGGTGGGGTCGATCTTGTGCAGGGTGTCGACCAGCGTCTGAAACAGGGTGTTCACCTCCACCGCCACCGACGACGCCGCGATCCGGCTGCCGGGCGCCAAGGTGTCGGTGGAGGGATGCTCGGGGGCAAGGAATTCCACGCTTTTGGCGCCGAACACGGTGTTGCCGGCGATGCGCACCGCTGCGTTGGCGGGGATGTAGCCCATCTGGTCGCGGCGGATGGCCAGCGTCAGCCGTGCGCGGCCCTGGTCGTAGGCGATCGCGGCGACGCGCCCGACGTGGACGCCGAGGTATTTGACTTTGGCGTCGCGCTCCATGACCAGCCCGGCGCGCGCGGCATCCACCGTGACGGTGTCAGTGGGGGTGAAGGCGGAGGTGTAGGCCAGGTACGTTATCGCGGTCACAGCGGCGATCGCTGCCGCCATCGCCGCCGCGGCGAGACGGACGATCGTTGGACGACGGCTGCGCACTTCCTACCTCCCCTGCGCTGGTGTGATGGTTGATTCAGTTCGGGCACAACGTGTGTCATGTTCGCGTCGACTGCGACTGGCGCGAGGTGGTGTTGCTCTACTTGGCGACGTATCCTCCGTCGATGGGCAGCAGGACACCGGTGATGTTGCGGGCCTCCTCACAGGACAGGAACACCGCTGCCTCGGCGCAGTCTTCGGCGGTGATGATGTGGCCCAGCGGATGGATGGTGGCGACTAAATCGACCAGGTTCTGATCGGCGGGCGCGAACTTTTTGTCGGGGGTGGCCGAGAAGTTGGTCAAGGGCATTGCTGCGGGGCAGATGGCGTTGACCCGGATGCCGTCGGCGGCGAATTCGACGGCCAGACCCTTGGTCATCTGGTTGACCGCACCTTTGGTGGCGCCGTAGAGCACGCTGCCGAATCCGACCATGCCGGCCACCGATCCGGTGTTGAGAATGACGCCGCCGCCGCCTTGCTGTTTGAACTGCCGGACAGCGTATTTGGCGCCGTAGAACACGCTGCTGATGTTGATCTGCATCAACTTCTGCCACTCGGCGTCGGTGAATTCTGCGGTGGTGGCGCCGGGTTTGAGGCCGGTGATTCCGGCGTTGTTGTGCATGATGTCGAGCTGGCCGAACCGGTAGACGCATTGTTCGACGAGCTTGCTCACCTCGGACTCCTGCGAGACATCGCACTGCACGCCGGTGACCGACTCGTCGTCGCCGCCCGCCAAGTCCACTGTCTGGTCGAGCCATTCAGGCTCGATGTCGGCGCACACGACCTTCGCTCCCTCCTGCAGGAAGCGAAGGGTCGTGGCGCGTCCGACTCCGGAGCCCGCGCCGGTGATGATGGCGACTTTCTCTTTGAGGCGCATGGTGTTAGCGCCGGTGTCCGTGCGGGAAGGTGAGGATGTCCATCAGTTCGGTGATGTCGCGTTGGGTGTCGAGAGTCAGAACGAGTTGCTCGACGCGGTCCGCGGCATCGGGGCCCAGCGTTGTTTCCAGGTAGGGCCGGCAGACCTGGCGGATCTGTTCGGTGGTCAGCGGCGCTTCGGGGCTGCCCAGCCAGCCGTCGAGCCGCTGGGAAAACGTTTTGCCCGAGGTGGTTGTGACAAATACCTCCGCGCCGGGTGCATGGACACCGAAATCTTCGTGGTCGCCGGTGGAGATGACTTTGTTCATCGCCTCGCGGTAGCGCGGATCATCCAGTGCGGACAGGTCTTCGAAGGTCTGGTCGGTGATTTTGCCTTTGAGCATCACCTCGGCCAGCAGGTAGTGCACGCTGAATCGGGAGCCCTGCAGATCGACCGGGTTCGGGGTGATGCCGACCGCGAGGTTGCCGATCACGCCTTGTCGGCTGGTGACCGACTCGATGTCGTCATAGCTCAGGTTGTGCTCGGCCATGATCAGCCCGAGCGCATCGATTGAGGTGTGGGCGTAGGTGCAAGCCGAGTACTTCTTGATGCAGGCCCGGTTGATCCGGTACGGCGCCACCCCAAGGTCGGTGTCGATGATCGACAGGTCGATCGCGTTGTTGGCGACCAGGGGTGCGTAGAGACCGTTCTTGATGTCGATCACGCCGAGTTCGGCGGTGGCCCCGAGCCGGGCCAGGAGCGCGGACTGCACACCCATCTGGGCGGTGTGCCCGGATTCGATGAAATGGGTGTCACAGCCGGCCTGTCCTAGGCCGCAGGCCCACGATCCGGCCATGGTGATGGCGTGCTCGGTGCGGTCGGCGTCGAGTTTGAGCAGCTTGGCCGCTCCGGCCGCCACACCGAGTGGACCGAACCAGGTGGGAGGGCAGATGTGGGTCGACATCAACGCTTCGCCGGGTCCGGCTGAGTTGTAGCGCGAGGCCACCTCCCAGGCGGTCACGGCGGCGGTGATGAGGTCTTTGCCGCTGGCCGTTTGCTTTTGGGCCAGCGGGAACAGCCCCGGCAGCACCCAGTAGGCGCTGGTGAAGTTGGGCATCTCGTTGTCTTCGAGCTCTGAGGAGTGCGCGAAGGTGGCGTTGGTGAACGCCGCGTTGGCCACGGTGGTGCGATACCCGCCGCCCACGACACCGGCCTCGGGGGTGCCGCCCTGCTCGGCGTAGTAGGTGGTCAGGATCCGTGCGGCGGGTTCGCGGCAGCCGGCCAGCATGCCGGCGACAGTCTTGAGCAACAGAGCCTTGGTGAATTCTGTTGTCGCGGAGTCGATGTCTTTGTAGTCGAGGCGCTGCACCCATTCGGCGACGTTCTGTGCGCGGCGCTTGGCGGGTTCGGTTGCGGCCTTGCTCTCGAGGTATTCCTGCTTGGATTGTTCCAGCGTGTCAGTCATGTCGTTCTCCCTTGTGTCGGTGGTGAGGTGATGGATTGCGGCGGGGCAGTTCAGCTTGTGGCGGCGTCGCGGGTGAACAGTTCCTGGAAGGTTTCACCGGCGGTGCGCAGCGCTTTGATCGATTTGGGCACCCCGATGTAGGGAACGAGGTGCAGCACGATCTCCATGACTTCTTCGTGGGTCCAGCCGTTGGCCAGCGCGGCTTCGACGTGCAGTTTGAATTCGTCCCAGGTGCCCAGGGTTGCCAGGATCGACAGGCAGGCCACACTGCGGGTCTTGCGGTCCAACGTGTTTCGAGCCCACACGTCGGTGTAGCAGTGCTCGACGGCGATGCGTTGAAAGTCATCGACGGCTTTCATGCCGGTGGCGCGTTGTTTGTCGCGCCACGACGGGCCGAACATGTCATCAAGGACGGCGGCGGCGGTGTCGTAACGCGAGGTGTCTTCGACGCTGTGAGTGGTGGTCATGTGGGTCTCCTGTTCGGTGCGGTGGGTGGGCTCAGTGCTTAGCGGGGAAGGTCCCAGCGCACGGGCACGCTGGTGGGGCCGCGTTCATACATGCCGATGATGCGGGGGGTTTCCGCGCGGTCATCGAGACGTAGTCCGGGCAGGCGTTGGGTTAAAACTTTGATGGCGGTGCAGATTTCGGCGCGCGCGACATGCTGGCCTAAGCAGACGTGGGTGCCGCGGCCGAACGCGAGGTTGGTTTGGATGGGCCGGCCGGGAAGGAAGTCGTCGGGACTGTCCCAGCGCGCGGGGTCGCGGTTGGCGGCGGCGAAGCAGGCGTGCACGACCGCGCCCCTGGGGATCGCCACGCCGCCCAGCGTGGTGTCTTGGCTGGCGAATCGCGCGAAGGCGGGATCGGTGGGCATCCAGCGCAGCGTTTCCTCCAGAAACGGGCGGATCCAGTCGGGGTCGGCGGTGATGCGGGCCAGCCAGCGGGGCCGCTGCAGCAGCGTGAGCATGGTGATGCCCAGTTGTTTCCAGGTGGTGCCTGATCCGGCCGCGAGCAGCAGCAGAGAGAACAGTTGCACTTCGTCGTCGGAGAGCCGGTGGCGGGTGCCGTCTTCGTCTTCGAATTCCTCGTTGACCAGCATGCTGACCAGGTCGTCGCGCGCGTTGTGGCGTCGCGCCGCGACGATGGGTTTGACGATCTCGGAGATGGCGGTGATGCCGGCGGTGTCGGAGACGATCGCGGCGCGCACCTGCAGGGCTTCTTCGACGCTGACCCCGAAGCTGCTGCAGATGGTCAGCAGCGGGATAGGCGCGAAGAATTCGACGTTAAGGTCGGCATGGCCTTTGTCGGCGATCAGCGCGAACAGGGCGTCGATGATGTCGTGTACCCAGTTGTCGAGCCACCACCCGGATCGCTTGGGGGTGAACGCGTTTCGGACCAGTGACCGCAGGCGGCGGTGCCGTTTGCCGTCCATGAACAGCAGCATCGCCTGGCTTTCGTATTCCGGTGTGCCCGGTTCGTGCTGGGACGCTGGGAAGGTGTCGGGGTCCTGGATCACCTGACTGCAGGTGGCGTAGTCGAAGGCGGTGAAGTGGGGGCGGTCTTCGAAGGGCAGCCCGGAGAAGAACGCCGGACCGTGATAGCCGGCTAGTTCGCCGGGTGTGCCCGGGTGCACCGGCCCGGACTCGCGCAGAGTGTTGAATGCGGGATAGGGGTCGCCTTCGAACGATCCGCCGCGCATCTCATAGACGTCACTGCGCAGGTCGAACAGTTCTTTGAGTCGGGCCGGATCGAGGGTGAATGCCGTGTTGGCCAACATATTTCAGGCCCTTTCGAGCACGACGACGGGGATTACACGCTCGGTGCGGTTCTGGTAGGTGTTGTAGCTGGGCCAGGTCGCGGCGGCCAGATCCCACAGTCGCTGTCGTTCGGTGCCCTCGGCGACGCGGGCGCGCGCATCGAATCGGTCGGCTTTGACCTGCACGCGCACGTGCGGGTCGGCGCGCAGGTTGTGATACCAGTGCGGGTGGCTGGGTGCCCCGCCTTGGGAGGCGATCACGATGTGGTCATCGCCGTCAGCGGCACAGATCAGGGCGCTGTCGCGCGGCTGGCCAGTTTTGCGGCCGGTGGTGGTCAGGATGAGTGTGGGCACCCCGTTCCAGAGGTAGCCGACCTCGCCGTCAGTGTCCTGGTATTGGCGGATGTGTTCGTCGCCGAACAGTGTCAGGTCCAGACTCGGCGGGGGGGCATCGTGGGTCACGACGGAATTCCTCTCAGCGACAGACGGTTTCGGGGCGTGGGCGCGCGTAGCGCGGGTCACGGTCCGACCACGAGGTGTTTGATGTCCTGGTACTCGCGTAGCCCGGCGACGCCGCGTTCGCGGCCGACTCCGCTTTGCTTGACACCGCCGGTGGGGGTGTAGGCCGAGGCCGCGGAGCGGTTGACCTGTACGGTGCCCGAGCGGATGCGCCGCGCGACTCCTAAGCCGGCGGGCAGGTCGGCGGTGTAGACGCCCCCGCCCAGGCCGTAGTCGGAGTCGTTGGCGATCGCGACGGCGTCGTCGATGTCGCGGTAGCCCTGCACGGTCAGGACTGGACCGAAGACCTCTTGCTGGGCAACGGGATTGGCGTTGTCGGCGATGCGCAGCACGGTGGGCTCGAGGTAGTAGCCGCGTTGCAGGCCCAGCGGCCGTTTGCCGCCGGTAACGACATCGCCGCCGGCCTTAACGCCGGCGGCGATGAGGTCTTCGATGCGCTCACGCTGCGCGGCGCTGATGACTGGACCGATCATGGTCTTCTCGTCGTCGGGATCACCAACCGGCAGGAACGGAAGCACCGAGGTGATGGTGTCCAGCGCGGCATCGAGACTGTCGTGGGGTACCAGCACGCGGGTCTGCGCGGTGCACGCCTGCCCAGAATGCGAGGCGAATACGGTTAGCGCCCCGGTTCCCAGCTTGTCGAGCCCGTCGGGCAGATACAGCTGCACCGATTTGCCGCCCAACTCAAGCACCATCTTTTTCACGGTGGGCGCCGCCTGCGCGGCGATTTGGCGGCCCACCGACGTCGAGCCGGTGAACGACACGCAGTCCACCCGCGGATCGCTGGTCAGCTGGGTGGCCGCTGCCGTGCCTTCTTCGACGACGATGTTGAGGACCCCGTCGGGCAGTCCGGCAGCCAGCCCGGCCTCGCCCATGGCCAGCGCGGTCAGCGGGGTCAGGGGGCTGGGTCGCAGGATGACCGAACATCCGGTTGCCAACGCGGAGAACACTTTCCAGACGTTGGTCTGCAGCGGAAAGTTATAGGGACTGATCGCGGCGACCACGCCGACCGGCTCGTAGCTACGGATGCTGAGCAGGACGTCTTTGCTGGTGACCAGCGCGTCCACCGGCATCTCGTTGTGCTCCCACTCCGGCAGGGTTGCGAACAGCTCAGGTAGCTGGCGGGCTTGGTCGATCGCCATGTCCACCTGAGCCAGCCGTGCCAGCGAGCGCACCGCACCAACCTCGCGAACCGCGGTCTCGACCAACGTGTCGCGGTGATCGGCCAGCCACTGGGCCATCGAGGCCAGCGTCGCCAGCCGCGCACTGCGGGATTGAGAGGCCCACACCCCGGTGTCAAAGGATCGGCGGGCGCTGGCGATGGCCGTTTCGACCTGGGCCGCGCTGACCGTGGGCGCGGTCGTGAACACCTCCTCGGTGGCCGGGTTTTCCACCGGCAGCGGTGCACCCTCGCCCGGCACCTGGCGTCCTCCGATGACCAGGTGCTCCGATGCGTACCACGACCCCATCCGCAGATCACTCCTAGGTGCTAGTATTTCAGCATTAATGATGCTATTTAAGCACACTAACTGCTGGACTATCGTCCGGCAAGAAAATTCGACAAGATTGCGGTTATGCCGATCAACCCATCGCCCGCGGTGCAGCGCGCTGGTCAAGTTCTCTGGTACCTGGCCGAGCACCCCTCGGAGTCCCACACCGTCGCCCAGATCTCGCGGGTGTTGGAGATACCGCGCGCGACGTGCGATTCGATCCTGCAAGCGCTGACCGCCCAAGGCTTTGTCAACCGCCGGGAGCGGGAGATGACCTACGAGCTGGGCGCATCGTGCCTGGCGCTGGCCAGCGCTGCTCAGGCTGCCAATACCGTGCTCAGTGTGGCCAACCGGCAGGCCGACCAGCTCGCGCGCGATCTGGGTGCCTGCGTGGTGGTCTCGACCGTCATCGCCGGTGAGGCGCGCGCGGTGGCCGTCTTCGACCGCGCACCCTCCACGATGTATCGCGCCCGTGTCGGACATGCGATCCCGCTGGCGCCGCCGTTCGGCGTGGTATTCGTGGCCTGGGACCCAGCGGCCAGCGAGCAGTGGCTGACCCGTGGGGGCCCGCAACCCGAGCCCGACGACCTGCAGCGGTGGCAACAATCACTACAGTTCGCCCGCCGCCACGGCTATAGCTTCTCGGTGTACGCCGCACCCGGTCCCCAGTTCGGCCAGGTCCTCGAAGACCTAGTGCTAGCACCGGATTCAGAGCCCAGCCGACGCGAGCGCGACATGCTGATCGAACGCTTGCGCCACAGCGAATACTTGGCCATCGAAGTCGACTCCGACGCCGACGTGCAGTTCCTGCAAATCTCAGCGCCGGTGTTCGACGCCAACGGCACGGTCAGCGCGTCGTTAATGGTGCTGGGCACGCGGCGCCCGATGCGCGGCGACCAACTCGAAGAGCTGGCCGGCCGCGTGGTTGCGGCCGCGGACCGCGCGACCACGCAGGCGCGCGAGATGCGTCTCGGTGAGCCCGCCGCAGCGATATGAGCCTGCCGCTGTCGCCGCGCTCATTGCGTTTCGACTCCGCGGCAACGCGACTGGACCGCTTGTACGCGGCGGCGCACCGGCACGGAATCTCCGCTGAGCGGCTCGTGTTGCCCGCCGAAGGTCTGCTGCGCGGGCGCGATCCGGAGCTGCATTATCTGGAATGGCCTGGGCCGCAGCGCGGCCCGTCCGTGCTGATGCTGCATGGCGGCGGGCTGCACGCGCATACGTTCGATCTTGTGGGCAACCTAGTGTCGCGCCATGCGCGCTGCGTCGCACTCGACCTGCGCGGACACGGCGAGAGCGGGTGGGCCGGTCCCGGACAGTACGGCGCGTCAGCCATCGCGGACGACATCGACGCTGTGGTGTGTGCACTGCAGCTGGCGCCGGTGGTCGTGGTCGGTCATTCGGTCGGCGGAATGGGGGCTATGGTCTGGGCGGCCCGCTCACCGGAGGGACTGGCCGCGTTGATGATCGTCGATGTCGCGCCGGGCATGAATCAAGAGGGCACGGGCAGTGTTCACGAATTCGTTGCCGCCAACCCGACATTCACCGACCTCGACGACGTCGACCGCTTTTTTGCCCGCGGCACAACCCCCAGCGTGGCGGCCGGTGACAGCGCGGCGGCCAACCTGCGCTGGGATGCCAATGGGCGGTTGGCTTTCAAATACGACACCGCCCAATTCGCCGGGATCGACCTGCCCCTCGGTGACGAGCTGCGCGCCGTCGCCGCCCGCATTGATGCTCCGACACGGGTTCTGAGAGGCCAGCGCAGCAAGGTCATCGACAATGAGGCCGCTGCGGAGCTGGCCGGGCTAATTCCAGGGGCCAGCTGGGCGGTGGTGCCTGATGCGGGCCACACCATTCAATCCAGCAACCCGGCCGGTCTGGCCGCCGAAATCATCGCCATCGCAACGTGACCCAGCCCCGCCGGTGTCAGCTCAGGTCGTACTAGCCCGATAAGGTGTGGCGGGCAAGCGCATCAGTGGTGGCCATCAGCCGGGCTCGGAACTGCTCGAAGGTGCGGCGACGTTGCACCAGGCCGAAGATCTCCCATGTCCACACGTCGGTCAACAGCTCGGCGACCTCACCGTACGGCCGCGTAGGCCCCTCACCTAGCAGGTCGGTGAAGATCGCGACCGTCTGCGCGCGCACCACATCGGCCTCAGCGATGCCCATCGCGTACGCGGCGGCATAGGCATGGGTCATCGCGTCGGTCGCCGCGGCCCGGCGCTGCATCACGTCGATCAAGGCGTTGATCCCGCCCCGCAAACTCTCGACGCGACCTACGGCGCCGGCGCCGGTGGCGCCCAGCGCAGCCGCGTAGGCGGTGAGCTCCGCAGACAGCGCACCGACAAGCAGGTGCACTTTCGAGGGAAAGTGGTGATACAGCGTTGCGATGGAAACGTTTGCGCGCGTGGCGACATCGCGCATGTGCACATCGTGGAAACCGCCGCAGCCTGCACTCTCAATCGCTGCGGTGAGGATGTCTGCACGGTAGTGACGAACATCGGAATGCGGTTCGGGATCGGTGTCGGGTTCGGTGTGACCGGGCCCGATGTCGCACGCCCAGTCCTTATCCGCCGAAAGCGGCATCGGGTCAGCCTTCCGTGGCAGACGACTCGTGTCCGGGGCTGGGCCACCCTCCACTAAGCATCAGCTCGAAATGGTTCATCAACACCTCCAGCGCCGCGGCGGGATTGATCTCCAGACATTCGGTCTCCTTCTCGTAGACCAGGGTGTGCCCAGCTGGGAAGAAGTACACGTCGCCTGCGGTAGCGACGTCGTCGGGCCAGTCCGTACCACGGTAAATCGCCCGCAGCCGACCGCGGAAAACATAACCGTAGTGCGGGCACTGGCACAGATCGCCCGGCAGCCCGACATAGCCCGGCGCGCAGTCGACCGCGGGGGCCACCGTGTAGCCGACCTCCA
The DNA here is from genome assembly GCF_030252325.1 of Candidatus Mycobacterium wuenschmannii. Lineage (NCBI taxonomy): Bacteria > Bacillati > Actinomycetota > Actinomycetes > Mycobacteriales > Mycobacteriaceae > Mycobacterium > Candidatus Mycobacterium wuenschmannii. Next base: position 133,959 of record NZ_CP126981.1, read on the forward strand.
TGTCGCCCCAGCGCACCGAGCGAAATCCGGTGTGCGGCCAGCGACCCCCGCCATCGGCGGGAAGCTCGGTAGGTTTGCTGACAGGCATCGCCAATCCCTTCGGCTCACAACTCATTACGGGTGCAGCGCCGCGGCGTGGGCGTCCAGTGCGCCCCCTACCCACCGGCGAAGGTAGGTGCGCAGCTGCTCTCGGCTGCGCCGTGGACGACTCGGGCTCAGAAAAAACGACTGCATCGTGCGCAGCGCGAATTCCACCGTCTCCTCGAGCAAGGCGTCATCAAATCCCGCTGCAGCCCAGTCGACGTCGAACCGCTCCACCATCTCGCGACCGAACACGGCGGCGCGCTGCGAGGTGACGGCGACGCTACTGGCCTCCACGTAGGGGTGTTCGAGGAAATGCCCAATCTGGGGAGTGCGGTGGAGGTTCTCCAGCGTGAAGGCCACCGCTTCGGTCAACGCCTCTGCAGGGTCATGGATTCCGAGCAGATGACGCTGCAGCCGCGCCATGTAGTGCTCCACCGAGGCCAGCGCCGCCGCCTTCATCAATGCCTCTGCGGTGGAGAAGTAGCGGTACACCGTCTGCCGGATGACGCCCAATGACTTGGCGACATCGGCCAGGCTGATATCAGCCCCGCCGTTGCGGCTCATCTGCTCGACCGCGGCGGCCACGATGCGTTCGGTCGCCTCGCCGTCGTCGGCGGGCGGATCGCCACCCCACCCGTGCCTACGCGCCATGGCTTTTCAGGCCTCTCAGCTCAGTACCGGCGCCGACGGGGTGAACACCACCGGCATCTGCTCGAGACCGCTGACGAAGTTGGCCGGGCGCAGCGGCAGTGCCGAGGCATCAGCCAGGCGCAGATCAGGCAGCCGAGCCAGCAGTTTGCGCAACATGGTCGAGAGCTCGAGGCGAGCCAGCTGATTGCCTAGGCAGAAGTGACTGCCGAAACCAAACGCGATGTGATTGTTCGGGAAACGCCACGGATCGAACTCCTCGGGCGCATCAAATACCGACTCGTCGAAATTCGCGGACTCGAACAACAGCATGACCTTCTCCCCGGCGCGCAGTGATGCATCGTGAAATGTCGTGTCCTCGGTCAGCAGGCGGCACATGTTCTTGACCGGCGAGGTCCAGCGCAGCATCTCCTCAACGGCTTGCGGCACCAAGTCCAGATCGTCGCCAAGCGCGCGCTGGTGCTCGGGATGGCGCAGCAACTGCTCGGTGCCACCAGACAGGGTGTGACGCGTGGTCTCATCGCCACCGATCAGGATGAGCAGTGTCTCCATGACGATCTCGTCGTCGTCAAGGCGACCGCCGTCGACTTCGGCGTTAACTAGCACACTGATCAAATCCTCGCCAGGATCGAGACGCCGCTGAGCCAGTGTGGCGCGGGTGAATTCGCTGTAGTCGGCGAAGGTCTGCACCATGTGCGCGGCCGTCTGCTCGCTGACTCGCGAACTCAATCCAGTGACAAGATCGTCGGACCATTTCAAGAACATCTCGCGCTGCTCGGGGCGCACACCGAGCATGTCGCCGATCACCGCCATCGGTAGCGGGGCCGCGATGTCGCGGACGAAGTCGCACTCGCCTTTCTCGCACACCGCGTCGATCAGGGTGTCGCACAACGTATCAATAGATTCGGCAAGGTCTTGCACACGTTTCCGGGTGAAGCCGGCGTTGACGAGTTTGCGCCGTTTGAGGTGAGCAGGATCGTCCATGTCGATCATCATCGGCGAGCCAGGCTGATCGGGACGGATACCTCCAGCATTGGAAAACAACGCCGGATTGCGCTCGGCCTCCACTACCGCGGCGTACGTCGACACCGCCGCCAGGCCATTGCGGTCACGAAAAACCGGCTCGTGATCCCTCATCCACGCATACGCGGCACGTGGACGGTCGGCGTAAAACGCGCCGTCGGTCAAATCGATGTTGGGGCGTGTGCCCACCGACACGACGCGTGGATCATCGGTTACGGACATGACGGGGGAAACCTCCGGGTCGGCACCAAAAATTATGACCATACACACGGATGATTATATGTATGGTCAAATCTGCCATCTCGACGAAGTAGGCACGATGCCGGTCAACACATACAGGCCGCAACCGCAGCGGCCGTCAGGCTTTCCCAGATGACGCAACCCAGCAGCCTGGTGGTGCGCGAGCTCACCACCGGAACACCCATGACGAGCGCGCATGTCGCGCGAATTTGCGATGGCTATGAAATCGACGCACTCGCAACGGGTTACGTCGAACGCGAATACCTCATCTATGGCCAAGCGCACAGCTACACCGGTAACGCAGCCGGCCCGATAGCTGTAGTCGAGGCACCGCCGTGCGACTATGTCACCCGCATCATCGTCCGGCGGCCGCGCGACGGCGAGGCCTGCAGCGGCCGCGTGCTGATGGAGCCACTCAACACCAGTTCGGGCGCCGATCACGATCCGCTCTGGTGCCACGTCGGCGCACTACTCGAGTGGTGCGGGGACACCTGGGTCGGGATCTCCACCCACGCCGTCTCCGGCCTGCGACTGCGCGAGCATGACCCGGCCCGGTACGCCGACATCGACATCGCGACCAACGATTTCGGCTGGGACATCATCACCCACGTCGGGAACCTGCTGCGCTCAGCGTCGAAGCACAGCCCGCTGCTCGAGCACGACATCACCCGTCTATATCTCGGAGGCTATTCGCAGAGTGGGACCGAAACTGCCACTTATGCAGTGGCATTCGGTGCTCACACAACACTCTTCGATGGCTACTTTCCAGCCGCGCGCGCGGCGAGCCTGGCTCCGATCTCCTCGGGAAACAGCTGGATCCTCCCGATGGAGATCGGCCCGATCGCGCCCTGCCCGGCACCCGTGCTCGAAGTGATACCGCAGACCGACGTCGAGGGATTCATCGCCCGGCTGACCGCAGACCAGGATTACCTCAACCCCGGAGGCGCATGGGTCCGGCGAAACGACGCCGACACCGACGGTGATCGGTATCGGCTCTATGAGATTGCCGGCGCCGCGCACATCGGTGCCATGCCCGGGTGCGACGGGCGCTCGGATTACCCGCTGTCAGCAATGCTGCGGGCCTGCTTGGTGAGGCTGTTCGATTGGGTCGAGGCCGGTGTGGCGCCGCCACGGGTGCCCAGAATCGTTCTAGCAGAACAAGGTCAGATCTCGGTAGCGTCGACCGACGAGTACGGAAACGCAATTGGGGGTGTGCGTGCACCGCATCTCGATGTCCCGCTGGCGTGCTATGCGGTGCACTCGACTCCGGGCATCCTGTGCAAATTGGGCGGCGACCAAACCCTGCTCGCGGTGCCGCTGCTACACCGGCGCTACCGCGATCGCGACAGCTACCTGGCTGAGTTCACCGCCAGCCTCGATGCCGCGGTCGGCGACGGCCGCGTGCTGGCCGCCGACCGGGCGCCGTTGCTGGACCACCAGATCGCGCTGTCCGCAGCGGCTTTCGGCTTCGCGGCGAGCCCGGGATAAGGCGGTCGATCGCGCCGCTGCCCTCGCGTGATCGGTATGTGGCGACTCTAATGCTGCGCCACGGCGCGCATCTGCTCGAGACTTGTGAATTTGATTCGTGGCCGTGATGCCGCTGCCCCGCGGTCACGCTCGACGCTGTCGATGGCCTTCCACCCGGCCCAATCGATAGGGGAGATACCGCGTTGTGCCAGAAGCTCATCCAACTCACCGTCGGGGGCGATATCACTGTTAAGTCGGCCGGCCTGATAGTCATCCCACAGGCGCGAGACGGTGGCTTGCGCACATGCGCGGTTGGTCCCGATAACGCCGCGAGGTCCCCGTTTGATCCAGCCGCTGACATAGACACCGTTGAGAGGCCTGCCGTCGCCGTCGATCGCTCGACCGTCGTCATTGGCGACAGCGCCGCTGGTCGCATCAGCGTGCAGCCCCGGCGGCGTGACACCGCGGTAGCCGATCGAGCGCAACAGCAAGGAGGTGTCCAGGACGCAGGAGGCGCCGGAGCCAGCGGAATCGGTGGGTACAAGCTGCACCCCCTGCACCCGGTCAGTGCCCAGGACGGCAGCGGGCGCTACACCGAACCGGAAGACGATTCGTTTGTCGGCCGGTTCGCTGGGGCGGCCCGCGTAGTCGGTCGCGATCGCCATTTTGATTGAGGTGTCGACACCGTCGCCCGGACGCGCGGCCAGGTCTGCGCCCTCGACCATTACCTGCACACCCGGCATGTAGCCCAGCGCAAGGAACTCGCCCACGGAGAAGGCCGCATCGCGTAGCTGGCGGCGCCCGAGGATCACCACCTCGCGAATGCTGCTGTCGGACAGCGTCTGCAATGCATGGTCAGCAATATCGGTGCGGGCCAATGCCTGCGGCTCCATCAGCAGAACGCGCGCGATGTCGAGGGCCACGTTGCCGTTGCCGACAATGACCGCGCGTTCACCGCGCAGATCGAACTGGTGCGCGGAATGGTCGGGATGGCCGTTATACCAGCCAACAAAATGCGCCGCGGCTTGGGAACCGGGCAGATCTTCACCGGGGATGCCGAGGTCGCGGCTGGCCGCCGCCCCGACGGCGTAGACCACCGCATGGTGGTGGGCCATCACATCGTCGTGGGTGAGTATGTCGCCGACTTCCGTGTCGAGGTAGCAGCCAAACCGGGGGCTCTTCAAGGCGTTTTCGAAAATACGCACCACTGACTTGGTGTTCTGATGGTCCGGTGCGACACCGGCGCGGATCAGCCCGTAGGGCACCGGCAGGCGCTCAAACATGTTGACGTGTACCCCGTCGATGGCCAGCAGTTCGGTCGCGGTGTAGCACGCTGCAGGACCGGCACCCACGACGGCTACGCGTAGCGGGCCGGCCGATACCGCACGACGACTGGGCGAGCTCACCGGTGCCGCTGGCTCGAGCGGATGGTGCGCGAAATATGCGGCGTTGATCTCTTTGAAGCGCGCCTGCTGGGCAGGCAAGTCCTCGTCGTAGTGGATCGCATCCACGGGACATTCCTCGACGCAGGCGCCGCAGTCGATACACGCTTCGGGATCGATGTAAAGCATGTCGGTGTCGGGAGATCCCGCGCTGTCACCGACAGGGCGGATACAGTCGACCGGGCACGCCGGCACGCAGCTGGCGTCCTTGCAGCAGTTTTGTGTAATGACATAGGGCATGGATGACCTCCGCGAAAATTGCTCTGTGAATTAGGCTGTCGGAGCAGCGTTTTCAGCGGCGATCTGCGCCGCCCAGCGGTAGTCGGCTTTGCCGGACGGTGAACGCGCGATCGCGGTGGTCCGCAGAATCGCCTTGGGCAGCTTGTAACGGGCCACATGGCGCCCGCATGCGTCGATCAGGTCGGCATCGGAAGGGTCAGTACCTTCGACGGCCTCGATGATCGCCACGACTTCGCTGCCCCACCGCGCGGAGGGCCGTCCGACTACGACGACGTCGTAGACGTCGGGGTGGGTTGCGAGAGCGCGTTCGACCTCCTCGACGAAGATTTTCTCGCCGCCGGAGTTAATCGTGATGGAGTCGCGGCCCAGAAGCTCGATGCGGCCGTCTGCCAGCAGGCGGGCGCGGTCTCCGGGGACCGACCATCGCACTCCTTTGATAACGGGGAAGGTACGCGCGGTCTTGTCGGCGTCTCCGAGGTAGCCCAGCGGGATCAGGCTGTGCCGGGCCAGCCAGCCGTCACCCTCACCGGGGGACAGCTCCCGGCCGAAATCTACAGAAATGACCCCGGTTTCGGCGCTGGGAGTAAACATTGCAGCATCGGCCGATGATTCGTGTGTCGATATCGAGTTCATCTGCAGACCCGATTCCGAGGCGCCGGCGGCGTCAATGACTAACAGGTTCGGCAGGATCGCCAACAGCCGCGATCGCGCGGTCTGGGTCAATGCTGCACCACCGTTGCTGATCGACACCAACCCGGAAAGGTCGTAGCCGCCGCGTTCAAGCTCGTCGATGAGCGGGCGCGCAACCGCGTCCCCGACGACCGGGATGCTCATAACGCGCTCCCGTTCGGCCAGCCGCAGGATCTGCTGCGGCCGCAGCGATTCGACATCGTCGGGGAAGGCGACCCATCCGCCCATGCTGAAGATGGTGAACGCTGCCCACTGCGCGGCACCGTGGATCAGCGGTGTGATCAGCAGAACCGACGCCGCCCCGCCCGGTCCTGCTGCAGCGCCTGCGCGGTCGGCGAGCTCGGAATACGAGCCGCACGGTAGATCCGAACCGAACGGCCTTCCACCCATCGACGACACGAAGATGTCGTGCTGACGCCACAACACTCCTTTCGGCATGCCCGTCGTCCCACCGGTGTAGAGCAGGAAGACATCCTCGCCACGAGGCGTGGGCATACCGGTCCGTGGTGGGGGAGTCGCTACGACCGACTCGTAGTCCACCGCATCCGGCAACAACGCGTGGCCGCTGTCATCGGCTACTTGAATGAGGATCTCCAAATCCGGGACGCGATCGCGGATCGCGGCCACGCGCGGCGCGAACTCGGCGTTGTAAACCAACGCCTTAGCCCGAGAGTCCTGCAGCAGGTAGATCAGCTCGTTATCGACATAGCGGTAGTTGACGTTGAACGGTGCCACCCGGGCCCGATACCCGCCGATCATCGACTCGAGATACTCGTTGCCGTTACGTAGGTAGAGCCCGACGTGATCCTGCCCGGATTCGTGAGGCAGCAGATCGTCACGCTCGGCGCGGCAACCGAGACCGCGCGACACCAGGTAGTGAGCGACACCGTCACAGCGGCGATCCATCTCAGCGAAGGTGACGTCACGGTCGCCCCACAACACAGCTCGGCGATCCGGCACCGCGCGGGCCACAGTGCGAAATACCTCAGCAAGGTTGAAATCTGCGTCAGGCGGCATTGGGCTCCTTCAGCTCGTGCTGTGATAGCACACGGCCAGATATGTTGGACAACAACAGGTTCAGGGAGCTCCGCAACCCAGAACCAAGGCGACGGCGTCATCAAGGCGGTCAAAAATCTGATCGACGGTTAACACGCGGGCGGCCATCATGGCGCCCGCGAACGCCATCTCCAATGTGGACTTCGCGGATTCGGTCCACCCTGGCCCCAACGCCGATCGGATGCGCGCCGACACCTCGTTGGCGATCTCGAGACGCACAGGGCTCACCGCAGGGTCGTCGGCCAGCAACGCAGCGGCGCAAGCCGCGGTCAGTTCAGGCTCGTCAGCGCCCACGAGAGCCATATCCCGCATCGTTGACGACACCCGGGTGAAAGCGGAATCGTTGACGTCGACATGGCGGGGAGCGTCTTGTAGCAACTCCAGATACAGCCCGGCGACCAGCGCATCTTTCGATGGGAAATACCTGTAGGCGCTCGCCGGGGACACCCCGGCCCGTGCAGCCACTGCGCGCATCGTGACCCCGCTATAGGTCGAGGTGCGAAGCTCCTCCAGGCCGGCATCAAGGAGCTTGCGGATCGTCTGTGCAGGACGCCGATCGGGGCGTCGTGACGCGGAACCGGCGGGCACCGCATCAACAGTCACACAATTACTGGACACTCGTCCAGAATAGATCAACGCGGATGAACCACCAACACCGCAGGTTAAAACCGTTCTAAGAACACATTTTAAGAGCATATTCGCAACCCAAGCGCTGCCTGGCCGGGGTTCCGAGCACTGCTTCTCCATCTCTGATGCTCGCTAATTGAGACAGATGTCTAAAATTACTCGATTAGGGCAGCGGCCCGCGGTCCGATGAGTGAAGGTGGGAAAGTCATGAGCCAGACAGTGCGCGGAGTGATCTCGCGGAAGAAGGGCGACCCCGTCGAGGTGGTCGACATCGTGATCCCCGATCCGGGGCCGGGTGAGGTCGTCGTCGACATCACCGCGTGCGGGGTGTGCCACACCGACCTGACCTACCGCGAGGGCGGCATCAACGACGAGTACCCCTTCCTGCTGGGCCACGAGGCCGCGGGCACGGTCGAATCGGTCGGCCCCGGCGTAACCGCCGTCGAGCCAGGCGATTTCGTCGTGCTGAACTGGCGGGCCGTCTGTGGCCAGTGCCGGGCCTGCAAGCGCGGTCGCCCGCACCTGTGCTTCGACACCTTCAATGCCGAGCAGAAGATGACGCTCACCGACGGCACCGAGCTCACCCCGGCGCTGGGCATCGGCGCGTTCGCCGACAAGACGCTGGTGGCGGCCGGGCAGTGCACCAAGGTCAACCCCGAGGCCGACCCGGCGGTCGCCGGCCTGCTGGGCTGCGGCGTGATGGCCGGCCTCGGCGCGGCGATCAACACCGGTGCGGTCACCCGTGACGACACCGTCGCGGTCATCGGCTGCGGTGGCGTCGGCGATGCGGCGATCGCCGGCGCGGCCCTGGTCGGCGCCAGGCGGATCATTGCGATCGACACCGACGACACCAAGCTGGAGTGGGCCCGCAAGTTCGGGGCCACCCACACCGTCAACGCCCGCGAGCTCGATGTCGTTAAGACCGTTCAGGACCTCACCGACGGTTTCGGCGCCAACGTGGTCATCGATGCGGTGGGGCGGCCGGAGACCTGGAAGCAGGCGTTCTGCGCCCGCGACCTCGCCGGAACCGTTGTGCTGGTGGGTGTTCCGACACCGGACATGATACTGGAGATGCCGCTGGTCGACTTCTTCTCCCACGGCGGGTCGCTGAAGTCGTCGTGGTACGGCGACTGTCTGCCCGAACGCGACTTCCCCACCCTGGTCGATCTGTATCTGCAAGGTCGTCTGCCCCTGGAGAAGTTCGTCTCCGAACGCATCGCCCTCGACGACGTCGAAGACGCGTTCCACAAGATGCACGGCGGCAAGGTGCTGCGCTCGGTGGTGATCCTGTAATGGCCAACATCGAAAGAATCGTCACCCACGGAACCTTCGAACTCGACGGCAGCAGCGGAGCGCGCCCGCGGCCGCATGCCGCCGTCAAGACCGACCAGATCGTGACCGCCGAGACGCCGCGACGTTCCGCGATGAGCTCGAGACCGAAGCCGTAATAAGCCAGCCGCCGCGGCCTTGGGTGCGGTCCCGTTGTCGTTCTCTGCGGCCACCGCTTAGTGCGGTGCGGTGTTCGTGGCGTCGGTCGAATTCGCAGCTGGCATAACAGATACCGGATCTTGGCGGTTTCGGTGTCGGGTTCATCAGCGGGATTGTTGCGATCGCCGACGGCAAATTCGATCGCGACGGACAGCGGTCAACCGTTAGCCGCGGTCGCTGACTGCCGTCGCAGTTCCGGCTGCGGTAACCGTCAGGCCGACCGACTATCGAGCCGTGTGGTCGCGGTGACTAATAACACTTTACTAAAGACCGTTGCGCGGATCGGCTGGGTCTCAAAACGGTTGCGCGATAGCAATATTGGCTCCAAAAAGAAATATGCGAGAGCCAACTGTAGACAATCGGCAACTATTCGACACGGTTCAAATAACACTTCGAATAATGCTGTGATCTCGGCATCTACCCGAACGCTGTGCAACACATCACAACACGTCAAGAAAAGTGATCGAGTGCACAATGTTTGATCGCCTATTGGGTGGGCTGCTAAACCCGTACTGACCTGGAGGGTTCGGGGCGACAGTGGCCCAATCACTCAAAGAAAGCGGCCCCCGCACGAACGGGAGCCGCCTCGAACTCCACCCACTGTTCCAACTCAACGGAGGAGACAAAATGAACATAGACGACGACCGCTGGTCAGGGCAAAGTCCTGCGCCGAGGTCGCCCAGCCGTGTAGCGGTCGTAATCGCTGTTCTGGGTGTGATTGTGACGTGCGCGGCACTGGTGACATTCGTCTTGTGGCCCGAGTACCGGGACACCGTTGGCGCGGCGCTAACGCTGCTAGGGTTCATGCTCGAGATTGCCCGGTTCATCACCGCCGTGCGCATCAGCAATCCCGGTCAGTAGAACCTGCTCGGTGAGTGGCCGGCCCGGTCGTATGTCGGGCGGAGGCTCGGCGCACCGACAGCTTGCTGCAGTGATCCTTGCCATCTGGGATATGCGCCCGCTGTCCGCCGACGGGGTCGTCTCCAACTGTTGCCCGCCTACCGGCGTGGCCACGGGAGGTGAACGACGCGATCTCGGCGACGATGTCGGGCTGTTCGAGTGCGACTGTGTGTTCTGCCGCGGCGGCGACATCCTCGCGGGGAATGACGCCGCGTGCGGCGTCGGCGATACGCGATGGCAGAGCCCGAATGTGAGCACGGCGCGGGCCGGCATAGCTCGGACCGGCGTGCGGCGCTGCCTCATTGACGGCGTCAAGACCCAATGACGAATCCGAAGGTGACGAATGGGACCGGACCGGAACGAGACGGACTGAGACTGCAGTTAAGCTATGGTTTTACCTGTTCAGGGAAGGGGTTCGAATCCCCTTAGCTCCACAAAAGAGAACCCGCTGCGGCCTGGGTCTTATCCGAAAACCCAACGCAGCAACAACGAGAGCTGTCATGCCAGAAGATCGGAACGCAGACCTTCCACCGAATCACCTCTCCGTCGATCCGCGCAGCGCCTTCTATAGCGAAGAAGTGCTCCGCCGCGATGTGGGAATTCGCTTCAACGGAGCCGAGAAGACCAACGTTCACGAATACAACGTGGCCGAGGGTTGGATTCGTGTTGAGGTCTCTACCGCAAAGGATCGCCGCGGAAATCCCATGGTCATAAAGCTCAGCGGTACTGTCGAGCCGTTCTTCCGAGAGAAGATGTGAGTTGCGGACGCTTCGCGGTGACCGCTAAGGGCTCGTAGCCCGTTGGTCGCGTGTTCGAGCCCCGCCCGCCCTACGGCGCAGACCCTTCTGGCGACGCGAGTCACCCTTAGACATCCGCAACTTCGTCAGCGTCCCGTCAGGTCGCTCAACGCTTGAACGCACAGCGACCACGCGGGTGACCCCACCGCGATCGGGTCGAAGTGACCGCCGTCGAAGGCGCGCAACTCACGGCGGTCGCCAGCACCACGCGCAGCCGTCACAAACCGCTCGGACTGCTCAATCGGCACCACGCTGTCCGAGCGGCCGTGGACGCAGATCGAGGGCGCCCCCAACGGCACTCGGGCTATCGGCGAGGCGTCGGCGTAGGCGGCCGGCACCTGGGCGGGCGACCCGCCGAGGAAATCCTCGACGGCGCCACCGCCCACCCCGGTCTCGGCGGCCTGAACCATGTCCAGCACACCGGCTTGCGAGACCACACCTGACAAGCGCACGCCCGCGCGCTGAGCGGCGAGCCAGGCCGCCAGCTGGCCGCCGGCCGAATGTCCAAGTCCCACAACCCGACCCAGATCCAGTCGACCATTCGCCATCCGCTGGCCGTCACCGCCCAGTGCGGCGAGGGCCGCCGCCAGGTCCGCGCCGGTCTGTGGCCAGCCGCCCCCGCCGTTGGGGCCGACGCCGACCCGTCGGTATTCGACGTTGACCGCGGCGAATCCGCGACGGGCCAGATCGTCCGCTAGGGGCCGGCCGAGGTCGGCGCCGAACCCGTTGCTCCAGAAGCCGCCGTGAATGATCAGCGCGACAGGCGCCGGTGACGTGCCGCTCGGAAGCGTGATGTCGACGTACTGGCTTGGGAGCTGCCCGTAGTCGAGTCGCGCGGGTTTCCTGTCGCCGTCGTCGGCCCGGGATCGCGCCGTCGCCCAGCCTGCCAGCGACATCACGCAACCGCCCGCGGCGGCCAGGGCCGCGCGTCGGCTGCATCGTGGGGGCTGCGATAGCCCCATCGTGATCTCCCCGTATTGAAAAGTGCTGTATCCCCGCCCTTTTGAATGTATAGCTCACCTGGGCGCGTCCGGCAAGGTCCGGGCCATGCCACAGAATCGCTGGTCACCCGCCCACAAGGGCGACGATGACGAGTGCGGCTCGGCGATTCCGGGTTTGTGACTGCCACATTCGGGTACTAACGACGCCAACCGGACGCTGAGACCGCCAGCCGTCTTTCCGTGGCTTGGAAGGTGAGTGAAAGTGGAATCTGCGTTCGCGGAGTCGTTGCGGCAACCGCCCACCTACGACGAATTGCTGCGCGAGTTCAAAACTGCGCTCGGCCGTGTCTTGTCGGGATCGATACTCCCGCCGGGGAGCGGGATGTACGACGGGCCCCTGACTCTCGCGCTCCTCGATATCGCCTTCGCGGCCCGTGCCGGTGAACCGACGAACTACTTGGTCTCGCGGGCCTGCTTCGAATTCTCCAAGCTGGCCGCGGCCGTCGAGGCCGACGAGCCGGCGGTGACACCGCGACACCTCGAGGTCGTCTCCTAGGGCGTCTGAAGCGTCGAGGGGCAACACCGCCCGCGGATATCGAGTGTGCTCAAGCACCTCTTTCCAAGTCGTCAGCTACCTGACAGCAACCGCACGTAGCATCGCGGTGTTCGAGTAGGACGTCGCGGAAATCCGCTGGGCGCGAAGGGGTCGCAGTGTTACTCACACTTACTCGCCGCGCAGTCGCGATACTCGGTTGCGTTGCGGCGCTCTCTTTTTCAACCGCGGTCGCCTATGCGGATCCGCCGGATCCGCATCAGCCGGACATGACGAAGGGCTTCTGTCCGGGTGGGCGATGGGGTTACCACAGTCTCGGCGTATGCGACGGGGACAAGTACCCCGATGGCTCGTTCTGGCACCAGTGGATGAAAACCTGGGCGGCCGGCCCGCAGTTCCACTACGACTGCGTCGGCGGCGACGAACCTCTTCCCGGACCGCCGCCGCCCGGTGGCTGCGCCGGGGCGATCTCGGCTGACCCGCCGCCTCCCGCTAACTGACATTCCTGTCGATCGGATCGCGGATTAATCAGTCCGGCAATTGATTTCGATTTCCGCGCACCACGACTTAGACACGTCAGACGCCGCGTCGATTACAGGGTCGATTGCGCGAATGAAATGGGCTGTACCTCCGCCCCTTTCAATTTATAGCCGACTGGGGGGCTTGCGGCAAGACCGGGGTGATCGAGCAGAATCGCGGGCCACGAGCAAATCATGGCAAGAAGCGGGTGGACTGTGGATGGTGCAACAGGCGCGGGTGCTGGGTTGGTCGACCGCCGCACCGCAACGGCGTGGGTGCGGGACATGCTGCGCGCGAACCTCGACGAGGCCTTGGCGGCAGAGGGATTCAAGCGCCCCGCGAAAGGCGTCGCCTACATCCGTGCGGTCGACAGCGGCAAGCAGCGTATCGAGTTCTACCTGATGCTGCGGCCCAACTGGGCCAAGGACTCGATCGTGCTGTCACTCCACACCTCGCTGCAGATGCCCGAAGTGGCTGAGACGGCTCGCTCGATCAGAGCCGAGGCCGAATTGTCCGGCCCCTTGCCGGATTTGGTCGATCGTCAGCTTCTGGCAACGCTGGTGCGCAACCCGCCGCCCATGACATTTCGTGCACCGGCCGATCTGGACAGGTACGTGCCGTGGCTCGAGGGGTACCTGCGAGAGCGCGTGCTGCCGTATCTCGATGCGCGTCGGACCGTCCGTGGCTTCGCCGAAGGCGGCGGTTTTCGCGGCGGGCGGGAAACATACGGTGTCGCCGCCTTTCTGGTGCTCGGCGAACGCGACCGGGCGCGTGCCTATCTCGAAGCAGCGTGCCCATCCGACTCGCCGTACCGTCCCGGTCTGGCGGCCGAATTCGCCGCGATCGCGGACCCTTCGACACGTACCGCTGACGACCATGACGACAGGTTGGATTGAGATGACAAGCGGGCCAGTCCCTTTCAAAGTTCACGAGTCAGGTGCTCTGCTGCACGGCACGAAAGCCGACCTCGCGGAGGGGGAGCTGCTGGTCCCCGGGATGCCGTCGAATTACGAAGCGGGGCGCATCTCCAACCACGTGTACATGGCCCGAACACTGGACGCGGCCGCCTGGGGCGCCGAGATGGCCCTCGGCGACGGCCCGTGCCGGATCTACCTCGTGGAGCCGCAAGGCACGATCGAAGACGACCCCAACGTCACCGACAAGAAGCTCCCCGGGAATCCGACGCAGTCGTTTCGTACCCGCGAGCCGGTGCGGATCGTCGGCGAGCTGACCGGCTGGGTCGGACACTCTGCCGAAGAACTCGGCACGATGCGAGAGCTCCTCGACGATCTCCGCCGTCGGGGACTGGCGGTCATCTACGACTAGGGCGCGCGCTGAGTCAGTCGGATGTCGGTGGCGGCTCCTATGTTGTGCGGATGGATCCATCCGATCTCGTCGATTCGCGAGATGCTGATATTCACGAGCTGTTGGGCCAGATCGCGGACAGGACACCCGATCCGGAACGGCGGGCACGAATCCTTGAACTGATGGTGATGCTGCCGCCGATCGCCGAATGGCCCACAGAGTTTCTTGAGGACATGCGGACTTTGCACACGGAGGTCCGCGACCGACGCCGTGACCTGCAACAGCGACGGCTCGAGCAGATGCTCGATCATCCGGGAGATACCGGAGACTGACGCCCTCTGCGGTTTCTGAGCCAGATGATGATGTCGGCGATTCGCAACAGGCTTAGATCGGGCACCTCGGCGAGATCGCGTATCTCCCGAAGCCGCGCGACGACGGCGTCGTTGGTGTGCAATGCGGACCACCATGGACGCCACCACAGGTCGTTGCGATTGCCCAACCCGAGAGCCTTTTCGACAACGGAGTCGCGGATCGGCAGGAGGAGCGGGCGCTTTCGCGCAAGTAGCTTGTGAGTGGCCACGCGTGGAACGTCGAGCTCTCTGCGTAGGAAGCGGTAGAGCTGGTCGCCGGGCGACTCCGACCCTAGCCACGACTCGAACTCAGTCGAGCTCAGCGTATGCAGACCCCGGTTCGTCGGCAGTTCCTGCAGCCACGACTCAACGCGGACCGAATCAGCTTGCAGCTTGAGGATTGTCGACGGACGCAGTGCCGACGTGCTTCCTTCTCTGATCGAGATCGACAGCATGGTCACCGCGACCAAATCGTCGGAGGAGATGCGACCCGGGTCGTTGCTGCCATAGGTATCGAATGCCGCACCCGTGAACCTGCCGCCCATATAGTCGCGCACTAAATCGGCCGCCGTCTGTGGCTCGAACGGCTCGCGATGGCCGAGTCCGAGCTCGTCGCGAAGCGCTTCACCGATGTCTTTCGCAACCAGATCAGCTGTCATGCGCTGCACTCTACGAAATCCGCGCCCTTCAACGCGGCTGCGAGACGTGAACGCGGTTGCCGTCGGGGTCTGTTGTCCTGAGGAAATGCGGTAGCGGCTGCTCGAACCGCACCGACAGATGAGTGAGGGCCGCGGAAACGTCGTCAATGTCGTCAACCCGAAAACCGAGCGCAATGCGCGTCGCGTTCTCGGCGCCACGGGGGTAGAGGATGATCGCGACGCTGTCTGCCACGCACTCCGCGTATCGCGTTCGGCCAGATTCCTCGACAAACGCGAAACTCAGCCCGAGGGCGCGGTAAAAATCCGCGGCGGAGTCTAGGTCAGAGACGAGCAAGGAAACCTGCATCAGGGCTGAGGCGTTGAGCGGCATCACGGCAGTATTGCGCGAGGCTCCGACAGATCCCGCCGTCAGCGCCGCGTGCTCAGCCCGTCGAGAATGAGCGTCAGCATCGGCTGCGACCGTTCTGATGGGGCGCGCCACAAGGCGCCCGTCAGTTGCAGGAAGTCGTCCGGTTCCGCATCGGCTCGGATGGACCCGTCGTCCTTGCCGGCATCGAGAAAGCTTGCAATCGCCGCGATTACCGGCGCATAGGAGCTCTCGGCCATCGTCTGGTGTGCGCTTGGGCTGAGTGCGTCGCCGAAGGCATGCTTTTTCCGCATCGCCTCCACCAGAGCCGTCGTCCACTCCCTCAGCGCCGCCAATGGTGTTGCGGCGCTGAGTAATTCCGGTGCCAACTCGACCAGTCGGTCGACCTCGTCCTGATAGACGGCCAACACCAGCACTTCACGCGACGGGTAGTTGCGATACAGCGTCCCGGGGCCGACGCCGGCGCGCTGGGCAATCTGATTCATCGAGGCATTGCCGTCTTCGGTGAACGCCTCGAGCGCGGCGGCCAGTATCCGAGCCCGATTCTCTCGGGCATCCGATCGCACCACGGCCGCTCCTTGTTATCCGGAGAGATCTCCGTTAAGTTAAATGGAGACCTCTCCACAAATCCTAAAGGAGCACCGTGCGATACATCAAGCTTGGAAGCACTGGCCTCGACGTCTCACCGATCGCCATCGGCGCCATGACGTACGGCGACCCTAACCGTGGCCACCCGGTCTGGTCGCTCGACGAGGAGGCCAGCCGCCCACTCATTCGCCACGCCCTCGAGGCCGGCATCAATTTCTTCGACACCGCCAACATGTATTCCTACGGCTCCAGTGAAGAAATCCTGGGTCGCGCGCTCGCCGACTTCGCCGTTCGCGACGACGTTGTAATTGCCACCAAGCTGCGCCACCCGATGCGTTCGGGGCCGAACAGCGCGGGCCTGTCCCGCAAGGCGATCATGGCCGAGGTCGAGCACAGCCTGCGACGGCTCGGCACTGACTACATCGACCTCTACCAAGCCCACCGCAACGATCACGGCACGCCACTGGAGGAGACGCTCGAAGCGCTGCACGATCTGGTCAAGGCCGGCAAGGTCCGCTACCTCGGTGCCTCGTCGATGCCGGCGTGGGAGTTCGCCAAGGCGCTGCACCTCCAACAGAACCACGGCTGGGCACGTTTCGCGTCGATGCAGAATCACTACAACCTGCTGGCCCGTGAAGAGGAGCGCGAGATGATTCCGCTCTGCCTCGACGAAGGGGTCAGCACGATCGTGTGGAGTCCGCTGGCTCGCGGCCGGTTGGCCCGCGCCTGGGACGATGCGAAGTCGACCGCGCGCGCCGAGACCGACGGGGCCTTCGCCGACATGCTTTACTCGCCGGCGGGGGAGCAGGCCAACCGCGACATCATCGACGCCGTCGGCGCTATCGCGGAGCGTCGCGGCGTCTCGCGGGCCCAGATCGCCCTGGCGTGGCTACGCCATCAGCCTGTCGTCGCGGCACCGCTCGTCGGCGCCAACACCACCGCTCAGATCGACGACGCGGTCGCGTCACTGGACATCACACTGACGTCCGATGAAGTCCACTCGCTGGAACGGCCGTACACCCCGCGGTACGACTTCCAGGGCATCTCCGACGAGGCTGTCGCCCAACGGATCCGGGACCGGATTCCGGGCTTCGTCAACGCCTGACGGAGGCGGCGCCGCAGCCTCGTCGGCGAGAAGTTAACGGTGCAAAAAAACTGACCTGCTGAACCTCATCGCCGAGGCCACGCTCGCCTCAGTGGAACTGTCGGAATCAGCCCGCTAAAAGCGCTGCGCAGCAAGTTGATTCGCTGACGCAACGACTCGTCGTCGATGCGGGCGTCCCGCCATCGCGGCGCGAGTCGGCCCGCATGTCCCTAGCGGGTCGCCGGACTCCCGATTCGAGCAGTGCCTCGACGTGTTGATCGCCGGGCTCAGCGGCCGAGCTTGTTAGCGGCGTAGTCGGCCGCCTGATCCGTCATGCCGTTGGTCTTGTAGGCGCTGTGGGCGGCCCGGCTGAATCCCTCGCCCGAGGAACACACCGGGTCCTGCGGGGTGCAGAGTTCCAGCGTCTTGCCCGCGTACAGCGGGCCGATGGCAATCGGCGGAGCGTCGCGGTCGACCAGGTTGAGGAACCCGGCGGAGGGCTTGCCGAACAGGGTGACCGCGGCGACGTGCGAGGCGACGTTGGGTGGCAACGGCCCGGAGATGCCCGCCGGCAGGGTGTAGCCGGGTGGGACGGTGTCCGAGGTGATGTAACCGGCGATCGCGGCGCCCTGTGAGTAGCCGCCAAGCACGATCTTGCTGGCGGGGCAGGTGTTTACGGTGTCCATGACCCGGTTGGCGGCGTCGGCGACTCCGTCGGCCGCCTGAGAGAAGTTCAGCGACGCAGGGTAATTCACGCCGTAGACGTCGACCGAGCGGCCGCCGAGACGCCCGGTGAGGGCATCGGCGAATTCCTGGCCGACGGTCCCGGGACCGGGGGGCTCGAGGGTGCCGCGGGCGAAGATGACCTCGACGTCGGCGCACTGTCCGTCGGCGGCAGCCTTGCTGATCGCAGGCGTGGTCACGGCCGCGGCGTACAGCAGGGTCAGAACGGCCGCCCACTGAAGCAGCTTGGTCATCGACTGCGCACACCATGCCAGTGGCGAAATGCCAGAGCCGGTCGAGTAATGCACGGTGGGGCCTTTCGTTAAAGCGAGGTCGCGATTTTTGCAGCGTATGTGGTGGAAGACTCCACCGCAGCGTGGACTTCGGCGTCGATGCCAATGGTCATCTTGATATCCCGTAGTCACGCTGGTCAAACTCAGCTCCTATCAACGCCACGGCCGGCCGGGTTCATTCCGGCTGTGTTTGCCGTCCGGAAAACTGCGGGTGACACGTGGTGGTTTTCGTTCGTCGACACGGCAATAAATCGCAGTTCAGATCCCTCTTTTCAAGATCGGCGTAGATGCGTCCGCCGTCGATTAGGTTTTCGGTCGTATCCGCAATACGCTTGCGCGCGGTTAGTTCTCGACTTCAGAAAGCGGCCATGCCCATTCAGTCCGTGCTGGTGCGCCCCCGACAGGTGCGCAGCGCCCAGCGATTTACGTCCCGCGTCACAAGCCCGACGGTCGGCCAGTGCTTCGACATCGAAGTCACTCGCGACGCCGACGGCTGGATGATCCAGATCCCCGAAATCGGCCGAGCGACCCGCGCCACCCGTCGCGCAGCGGTCGAGCTTGCGGCGCGAGAGTGCATCGCGATGTGGACCGGGATCCCGATCGGTTACGTTGCCGTCCACGTCGACAGCGAGCTCGGCTAGCCGCTGGCCCGGTAGTGGCCGAGGTGTGTCACGCGCGTGACCTCAGCGCGACGGTGACCAGAAATGCTCATCACCATGACGGTGCTCGCGGTGTTCGCCGCCTTGGTGCTGGCGGCGTCCGCCGGCTATGTCTGTGGACGGCGCGCAGCGTCGGCCCCGGCGACCTGGAGGCGGCGCACCAGCCGGGTCGCGTTGAGCAGGCGGGCCGTCGATCTGCTGGTCCTGGTTGCCGTGCGTCGGATTCGCCTGAGAATGCTCGCATCGCTCGGTCTGCGTCGGAGTAGCGTCACGCGGATGTGGGTGAGGCGCTGGCATGTCAACGCTTGAGGGCAAAATCGTCTTCGTCACCGGTGCATCGTCGGGCTTGGGTGCGGCGACGGCCCGACTGTTATCCCGCCAGGGCGCAACGGTTTTCGGCGTCGGTCGAGACGCCGAACGGTTGGCCGAGGTGTTCGCCGAGATCGACCGCGGCACCCACGCATCGGTGGACATCTCATCGGCGCAAGCATGCCGCGACGCGATCGCGCAGTGCGCAGCCGAGTGGGGCGGCCTGGACGTCTTGGTCAATATCGCTGGGCGACACCAGATGCGCCGCACCGAGTCGATGACCGACGACGACTGGGATCAGGATCTCGCGGTCAACCTGAACGGGCCGTTTCACTTGTGTAGGGCGGCCTTGCCGCATCTGCTGGAGCGTGGCGGCAACATCGTCAACGTCAGTTCGATCGCCGGCGTCGAGGGCCAGGCGTATTCGGCCGGGTACTGCGCGGCCAAGCATGGCCTGATCGGCCTCACCCGCGCGCTGGCGGTCGAGTACACCGCGGATCGGTTGCGCGTCAACGCCGTCTGCCCCGGCGGCATGCTGACACCGCAGATCGAGCAGTTCGTCGCACCCGAGAACCCGAACTTCGACCTGATCATGCGGACGGCATCGCCGCGCGGCATCATGCAGCCGCTCGATGTGGCGAACGTGATCGCGTTCTTGGCCAGTGACGCAGCGGCCGCCGTCCACGGCGCCGTCTATCGGGTCGACAACGGCAAGGGCGCCGGCTAAGACCCGACAAACCGGGGTTCCCGCCGCTCGGCCGTGGCGGTCACGCCTTCGACGAAGTCCGCGGTCGCCGCGAGCCGGATCTGCTCGGTCTGCTCGACGGCCGTCGCCGCGCGGACCCGATCCGCAAGATCGCCACGCAGCGTCTGGCGGATCGACGCCACGGCGAGCGGGGCGCTCGCCGCGATCTCGGCGGCGAATGCGTGGGCGCTCGAACGCACGGTGTCGTCCGCGGCCAGTCGATCGCACAGCCCGATGCTGGTCGCTTCGGCACCGGGCACCGCACGTCCCGTGTACAGCAACTCCTGGGCGCGCTGAGCTCCGACGACTGCCGGCAGCGTGACCGTGATGCCGAACCCCTGATGCAGACCCAGGCGACTGAAGTTCGCGACGAATCGAGTCGACGGGCCGGCGACGCGAAAGTCGGCCACCAGGGCGAGCCCGAGGCCACCGCCGACCGCGGCACCCTGCACGGCGGCGACGACCGGGGTGCGCGCGGCGAACAGGCGTGCCGCCTCGTCGTACAGCGATCCGCTCGATCGCTCCACCGTCGGCTGGGTCCCGCTGAGTGCGCCCGGCAGATCCGCGCCTGCACAGAAGTGTCGACCCGACGAACACAGCACGATCGCCCGGGCGTGGGCGTCAGCGTCGAGGCGCTCGAACGTGTCGGCGAGGTCGGCGATCAGCGCGGCATCGAAGTGATTGCGGTCGCCGCGCGCGAATTCGACGGTGGCGACGTGATCGTCGGACACCTCGACGCGGATGTGATGACTCATGAAGGCATTGAACACGGTGCGGCGAATTCGACTGAACCGACCCTTGACCTCAATATTGGTTGATGTTCTAGCGTGATCGACATGGCTCAACCTGCACCAACGTGGCCCACCCACCTCGCATCGCTCGGAGCGCTCCGATTCGCCCGCCGCTCAGCGCATTTCGACGAGACCGTCCGCTTCTACCGCGACCTGGTCGGCCTACCACTCTGCGCGACCTTCGAGGAGAGCTTCGGCAGCACCGGAGCGATCTTCGGCCTACCCGACTCGGCGCTGACCTTCGAGATCGTGGCGGCGACCGAACCCGTCGCGGTCGACCGTCACGAACAGCTCTGCCTGTATTTTCCCGACGCCGAATCTCGACAGCGGGCGACGACCAGACTTGTCGAGTCAGGAGCGAAACCCGTTGACTCGCATCCGTATTGGGCTGCGACGGGGGCATTCACGTTTCTCGACCCGGATGGCCGTGAGGTGGTGTTCGCGCCCTTTGTCTTCGCTGTCAACGAGCCCGCGGAAGGGGTCTCATCGGGCGAGCACTGGACGAGCCCTGCCGACCGGGCGGGGTGAGCCGCGCCGGAGTACCGCTTCTAGTTTGCCGTCGCGAGGCGGTTCAACACCGTCGTCAGTTGCGTTTCGGTATCGCTGGCCAGCTTCTCGAAGACGATCTTCATCAACGGGTTCAGCAGTTTGGCCAGACCCTTCATCGTCAGGTCGGCCCGGTAAGTCAGCGTCGAGCCGGTACCGTGCGCCTCCACTGCGATGGTGTCGGTCGAGATCGACGATTGATTCTCACCGACGAACACCAGCCTTGATTCGGTCAGCTCTTTCAACGTGTAGGTCAATTCCGCGGTGATGCCGAATATCCTGGAAACGTTGTGCCAGGTAGCACCTACGGCGACAGGGCCACTGTCTGTCCGTGTGCACGCTTGAGTGCCCGGGTCCCACTCCGTCGTGTGGGCGAAATCCTTGAGGTAGTCAACGACTTGAGCCTGCGACGGTCGGACGGAAAAGTGACGTGACACGGATGGCATGAAAGTGGTCTACCCGCTCGCGCGAATTCGACGCGGCATGCCGAGCCCAAAAAGCGGAAGACCACCGGGGTCAGGTACACCGGTGGCCGTCCTCTGTGCTGGTCTGTGGGTTACTTCTTGAAGGCGTCCTTCACGTCCTCGACTGCGTCCTTGATGCTGGACTTGGCCTGGTCGAGCTTGCCTTCGGTCTCAGTGCTCTTGTCGTCGGTGGCCTTACCGAGACCCTCTTTGGCCTTGCCGGCAACATCGTCGATCTTGTTGCTGACCTTGTCGTGAAGACCCATGCTCTTCAGCTCCCTCGTTGTCTGAACACCGCGGATTGCGTTGGGGGTCTGTACCCGGCGGTGTTGGCGGCCAAACGCGGTATGCGAGATTGGCACGATGCGGGTCGCAATCCTCGACGATTACCAGGATGTGGCGCTGACCATGGCCGATTGGTCGCCGGTGGCCGAACGCGCGGCGATCACCGTGTTCAACGACCATGTCGCCGACCCGGACGCCCTGGTGCAACGCCTCGCTCCGTTCGACGTGATCTGCGTGATGCGCGAACGCACACCGCTGCCGCGGGCCGTCATCGAGCGGCTGCCCCGGCTGAAGATGATCGCCTCGACCGGGCCGTTCAACGCCTCGATCGACACGGACGCCGCCAAGGAACGTGGGATCTACGTCAGCGGCACGGGCGGGTACGTCGAGTCGACGATCGAACTCACCTGGGCGTTGATACTGACGACCGCGCGCCGGATCGGCGACGAAGCCGCTTCGGTGCGCGGCGGCGGCTGGCAGACATCGGTCGGCCTGCAACTCGGCGGCAGCGTGTTGGGCGTGCTGGGGCTCGGCCGCATCGGCAGCCGCGTCGCGCAGGTCGGCAAGGCGTTCGGCATGGACGTCATCGCGTGGAGCACCAACCTGACCCCCGAGGCCGCCGAAGAGGCCGGCGCGACCTACGTCTCGAAGGAGGAGCTGTTCAGCCGCGCCGACGTGCTGACGATCCACCTCAAGCTCAGCGAACGCTCGCACCGGCTGGTCGGCGCCGACGAGCTCGCGTTGATGAAGTCGACGGCGTTGCTAGTCAACACCTCTCGCGGACCGATTGTCGACGAGGCAGCGCTCGTCGAGGCGTTGCGGTCGCGGCGCATCGCCGGCGCCGGCCTCGACGTGTTCGACACCGAGCCGTTGCCGGCCGGGCACCCGTTGCGGACGTTGGACAACGTCGTCGCCACTCCGCACATCGGCTACGTGGCCGAACAGGTCTACCGCGTCTTCTACGGGGACTCCGTCGCCAAGATCGCCCGGTGGCTGAGTCAGCACGGCTGACTTCGCCGCGCGACGACGATCCCACCACGAATCGAGCAGGCTCATCGCCGCCGACACCAGCGCGGCGAGCGCCCAGCCGAGCAGGATGTCGACGGCGAAGTGTTCGGCGGAGTACACCAGCACGAACGCCATCGCCAGCGGATAGGCGATCAGTAATGGACGCCAACCGCGCCTGACCCGACGCCACAGGAACATCGAGATCATCGCGGTCACCGCTGCGTGCAGCGAGGGGATCGCCGCGACCAGGTTCACGCTCGCCTGGCCGGAGTCGAGCAACGCCCCGGCCGACTGGAGGTGCAGCGTGCCCCAACCGCGGGTGGAGATCCGTTCCACGAACTGGTGGGCGCCGGGCTGGCTCGTCCGCATGGCGCCGAGCAGACCGCCGTCGGCGACGCCGGCGGGACCATGGAACATGCATGGCGGGTTTGACGGACCACCGGTGACGTCGGCGGCGGTGCAACTCGCGGCCGCCCACGGTGGTGCGGCGGGTAGCACCACATAGACGACGAGGGCGGCGAAGGACAGCGCGACGAATCGCCGGACGAACGCCGCCCATTCGGTCCGGTTGCGCAACCACAGCACGCCTGCGACCACGTACGGCAGCACAAAGAACGACATGTAGATGCTGCTGATGAGCACTTCCCACCACGGCGGTTGTGCCAGCTTGATGTGCTCCTGCAGCCACACCGTAGGAACCGTGCCGAAGAACAGCCACCGGTCGGCCGCGGGCTGGAACTGCCACAGCGTCGGGGCGCCGAGCATGTCCGCCGCGCCCCGGCTGAGGTCGTAAAGCACCAGAACGAGCGCGAACGGCAGCCAGTCGCGGACCACCGCGAACACTTTGTGCCCGCGGCCGATGCTCGCGGCGATCAGTCCGGTGGCGATGTAGAGCAGTAGCAGTTGGCGGTCGAATGCCAACCCCTCGGTGACGGTCCGGTAGGCGACCACCGTCGCCCAGCCGACGATGGCGGTCCGCCGCGCGAGCGTGAGCAGGCGCTCACGACGCGCGCGGCCGGCGTGCTGCGGCTGCGGTGCTACGGCGGCCTGTCGCGGGGACAGGCGAATCCGTCGGGCGGTGGTTACTGACACCAGCCCGACCTTATTCGTTGCCCGCCGTATTCCATCCGTTCATTGTCGCCGCGATAGCTGTTTCGGCGGACAGATCGGCGAAAGACGCTGTCGGCGAGTGGTTTTCCCGCTGGTTATGAAGGTTCTAGCGGGTGCCTAGGCGGCACCTGTGAATTCGCTGCCGGTTATCGGATTCAGTGGTCGAGATGTAGGAGTGCCAACCACTGGCGCTGCATACCGCGTTCACCCGCGGTGGCGATCATGCCGGACGGGGCGAACATCTTCGACGGTACCGGGTCGTCTTCGGACAGCGGCGGCCCGTTGCCGTGAATTGCCTTGACTATCACCGTGATTGCCGCGATCAGCACGATCAGCACCACGGCCGCGAACAGGATCGACAGGGTGCCCTGGATGAAGGTGTTTCTGACGACGTCGGAGATCTGCTCGGGCGTCCTGGCCGATCCGAACGACGTCTTGCCCGCCGCTTCGGCCGCCACGTACTGCGCGTGTTGCGCCCAGTATCCGACGGCGGGATCGGCGGAGAAGATCTTCTGCCACGACGCGGTGAGTGTGACCGTCAGATCCCACACCAACGGCGCGCCGGGGATCCACGCCCACGTGAGGTAACCCTTTTTCACCACGATCACCGTGACGACGGTCAGCGCGATCGCGGCCAGCAGCTGGTTCGCGATACCGAACAGGGGGAAAAGCGTGTTGATTCCGCCCAGCGGATCGGTCACCCCCATCAAGAGGATGCCGCCCCACGCGCCCGCGACGGCGAGGCTGCACAGCCACACGCCCGGTCGCCAGCCCGGGTTCCTCAGCTTGGTCAGCGGTCCGCCGATATTGCCGAGCGCATCGGAGAGCATGAAGCGCGCGACCCTGGTGCCCGCGTCGACGGCGGTGAGGATGAAGAGGGCCTCGAACATGATCGCGAAGTGATACCAGAAGGACTTCAGGTTCGACCCGCCCAGAAACCGTTGCAGCACTTCGGACATCCCGACCGCGAGGGTCGGCGCGCCGCCGGTGCGCGACACGATCGATTTCTCGCCGACGCTGGCGGCGGCCTCGGTGAGTTCGGCCGCTGTTGTCGAAGGTCCTTGCAGACCAAGGTGATTGACGTACGCGGCGGCGGTCGATGCGGTGCCGCCGGTGCGGGCGATCGGCGCATTGAGCGCGAAGTAGAGGTGCTGGTCGAGGATCGATGCGCTGATGAGTGCCATCACCGCGACAAACGACTCGGTCAGCATGCCGCCATAGCCGATGAGCCGCATCTGGCTCTCCTTTTCGAGCAACTTCGGAGTGGTGCCCGATGAGATCAGCGCATGGAATCCCGACAGCGCGCCGCACGCGATCGTGATGAACAGGAACGGAAACAGCGATCCGGAAAACACCGGTCCGCCACCGTGACCGGCGAAGTGGGACACCGCGGGCGCGTGCATGACCGGGTGGGCGACGCAGATGCCGACCGCCAGCAGGGCGATCGCGCCGACCTTCATGAACGTCGAGAGGTAATCGCGGGGAGCGAGGAGTAACCACACCGGCAGCACGGATGCGACAAACCCGTAGCCGACGATCAGCCAGGACACCGTCACCGGCGACAGGTTCAACCACGAAGCGCCCCAAGCCGTTTCGCTGACGTAGCGGCCGGATGCCACTGCGGCCATCAGCAGCACAAAGCCGATCACGGACACTTCGGTGACCCGTCCGGGACGCAGGAACCGCAGGTAGCACCCCATGAACACTGCGATCGGAATGGTCATCGCGATGGAGAACACGCCCCAGGGGCTTTCGGCCAGTCCGCGCACCACCACCAGGGCGAGCACCGCGATGATGATCACCATGATCACGAACGCCCCGACCAGGGCGGCCGCGCCACCGGTCGCACCGAGTTCGTCGCGGGCCATCTGACCGAGTGAGCGCCCGCGGCGGCGAGTCGAGATCCACAGCACCAGGTAGTCCTGCACCGCTCCGGCGAACACCGCGCCGACGACGATCCAGATGATGCTCGGCAGATAACCCATCTGGGTGGCCAGGACCGGTCCGACGAGCGGCCCGGCGCCGGCGATCGCGGCGAAATGGTGGCCGAAGAGCACCCGCCGGTCGGTCGGCACGTAGTCAGTGCCGTCGTCGAAAACCTCTGCGGGCGTGGCATGGTCGTCGCGCGGTCGGACCACCTTGGTCTCGATCAATCGCGCGTAGAACCGGTATCCGATCACGTACGTGCAGATCGCCGCGACGACGAACCAGACCGCGTTGACGGACTCGCCGCGCACGAACGCGATCATCGCCCAGGCCGCTGCGCCGACGACGGCGATCAGGCCGAAGAGGATCTTGTGGCGGGTGCCGATCGGTGAGCGGTCGATGATCGCCACCGGCGGCAGGTCGGCATCGGTGTGGACGTAGCTCAGGTGATCGTTGTCGACGTCGGGCGTGGGCTGCGGTGTTGCTACCACTGCGTCTCCTGTCGTGGGGACACGCCGGATTGGGCGCTCGCAGCTTAGCCCGCGTACATGTCTCGCACGGTGTCGATTGTGTCGGCTTCCGCGGGCCCCTTGTCGTCGCGGTAGCGCAGCACCCGGGCGAACCGCAGCGCCAGGCCGCCGGGGTAGCGCGTCGACTTCTGCACCCCGTCGAGCGCGATTTCGACCACCTGTTCCGGCCGCACCGGCACGACGTAGCCGTCGGTGCCGTCGACGGCCAGCTCCGAGAACCGCGCCGTCTGCCACTCGAGCATCGCGTCGGTCATGCCCTTGAACGTCTTGCCCACCATGACGAGGTCGCCGCTGGCCGGGTCGCGCGCGCCGAGATGGATGTTGGACAGCTTGCCCTGTCGCCGTCCCGAACCCCACTCTACGGCGAGCACCACGAGATCCAGGGTGTGTACGGGTTTGACCTTGAGCCAGCCCGCCCCGCGCCGGCCCGCCTCGTAGGGTGCGGTCAGCGACTTGGCCATCACACCTTCGTGACCGGCTGCCAGTGTCGCCCTCAGAAACTCCTCTGCCGCAACGGGATCCGATGTGACCAAGCGGTCGACTCGGTTCTGCCGGGGCACGATCGCGTCGAGCGCCGCGGCCCGCTCGCTGGTCGGCGCGTCGAGCAGGTCGTCGCCGTCGCGGTGCAGGATGTCGAAGAAGAACACCGACAGCGGTTGCGCGGTGCGGGCGGCCGCGACGTCGACCGAGCGGCCGAACCGCGACCCGGTGACCTGGAACGGATACGGCCGTCCGTCCGGACGCAGCGCGATGGCCTCGCCGTCGGCGATCAGGTCGCGGACCGGCAACGCCAGCGTCGCCTCGACCACCTCGGGCAGTCGGGCGGTGACGTCGTCGAGGCTCCGGGTGTACACGGTGACCTCGCCGCCGCAGCGGTGGATCTGCACGCGGGCGCCATCCAGCTTCGCCTCGAAAACGCCCTTGCCGCCTAGCTTTTCGAGGGCCTCGCTGACGCCGGCCGCGGTTTGCGCCAGCATCGGCCCGACGGGGCGCCCGACCCGCAGGGTGAACTCGTCCAGCGCCGCGATCCCGCCGCTCAGTCCCGCCGCCGCGACCGCGGGCAGGGCGCCGCCCAGCATCGCCGCGCGGCGCACGGCCGCGGCCGGCACGCCCGCCGCCGCGGCCACCGCGTCGGCCATCACGCCGATCAGCGCGCCCTGTCGCAGCTCGCCGGTCAGCAGGCGGCGCAGGAACGTCTGCTCGACTTCGGTTGCCGCCGAGAATAATTGGGCGAGTAGCTCGGCGCGCCTGGCCTGCGAACCCTTTCCCGACACCGCGCCGATGGCCGAGAGGGCGGCGTCGACGCCGTCAACGGTCAGACTGGCCGAGGCCGTGGGCGGCGGGATGGACCGCAGCGCTGCCCAACCCACACCGATCTGGCGCTGTGGCAGCTCGCCGGACAACCAGGCGACGACGATCGCCGCCAGGGCGGGTTCGGACGTGGCCTGGGCGAGCAACTCGGCAATCCGCGCGGTCTTGGCCTTCCGCGACGCCGAGCCGCCCACCTCGGTGGAAGCGGTCGCGACGTCGATCAGCAGCACAACCCACCTTTACATGCCTGACCGACAACGTCATGCGTCACCGCGATAACGTGCAGCTAACCTGCGGGCGCTGCCCCGGACAAACAAGGAGGTTTGGATGGAGATCAACGGCAAGAAGGTCATCGTGATCGGCGGTGCCTCGGGCATGGGCCGCGCGAGCGCCGAGCTGCTGCACGCCCGCGGTGCCAGCGTGGCGATTTTCGACCGGGAGGGCTCGGACGGCAAGGAGGTGGCGGCCGGCATCGGCGGCGACTTCTACCCGGTCGACGTCACCGACTTCGCCGCCACCGAGGAGACCCTCAAGACGGCCGCCGAGAAGCTCGGCGGGCTGCACGTCACGGTCACCACCGCGGGCGGCGGCATCGGCAAGCGGACCATCTCGAAGACCGGTCCGCACGACCTCGAGTCCTTCCAGCAGACCATCGATCTCAACCTGATCGCCACGTTCAACATCAGCCGGATCGCCGCGCACCTGATGAGCCAGAACGAGCCCGAGGACGAGGAGCGCGGCGTCATCATCAACACCGCCTCGATCGCCGCGTTCGAAGGCCAGATCGGGCAGGTCGCCTACACCGCTGCCAAGGCTGGGATCGCGGGAATGTGCCTGACCATGGCCCGTGACCTGGGGTCGGTGGGCGTCCGCGTGCTGGCGATCGCACCGAGCCTGTTCGCGACCGGGCTCACCAAGGGCATCCCGGACGAATTCGCAACGGCGCTGACCAAAGACGCGGCGTTCCCGAAGCGGCTGGGCCGCCCGGAGGAGTACGCCAAGCTGGTGGCCGCGATCGTCGACAACCCGATGCTGAACGGCCAGTGCCTGCGGCTCGACGCCGGCCAGCGCTTCGCCCCGAAGTGATGCGCTAGCGACGACGCCTCCCGACCGACCACCCGGTTGGGAGGCGTTCCGCATTTAAGTACACTCTTTCCAAACCGGCCAATGGCGTCCTAGAGGAAGGCCCTGTCATGGGTATCGCACTGACCGACGATCATCGCGAACTCGCCGACGTAGCCCGCGGGTTCCTCACGTCGCAGAAGGTCCGCGCGGCGGCGCGGGCGCTGCTGGACGCACCCGAGGAGAGTCGGCCGCCGTTCTGGCAGGGCATCGTCGAGCTCGGCTGGCTCGGCCTGCACATCGACGAGGAGCACGGCGGCTCGGGGTTCGGGCTGCCGGAACTCGTGGTGGTCATCGATGAACTCGGCCGCGCGGTGGCACCCGGCCCATTCGTGCCGACCGTCATCGCATCGTCGATCATCGCCAAAGACGGTTCCGCGGAACAGAAGTCGCGGCTACTGCCGGGACTGATCGACGGAACTGTCACCGCCGGCATCGGACTGGGCGGCAGTGTCGGCGTCAGCAACGGCGTCGCCGACGGTGATGCCGGCATCGTGCTGGGCGCGGGGCTCGGCGACCTGCTGCTGATCGCGGCCGGCGATGACGTGCTGCTGATCGAGCGCGACCGGTCGGGCGTCTCGATCGAGGTGCCGGAAAACTTGGACCCGACCCGTCGCTCGGGGCGGGTGAAGCTGGTAAAGGTCAGCGTCGGCGACGACGACATCCTGTCCGGCGCCCACGATTCGGCGCTGGCGCGCGCCCGGACGCTGCTCGCCGCCGAGGCGGTCGGGGGAGCGGCGGACTGCGTCGACTCCGCGGTCGACTACGCCAAGGTGCGTCAGCAGTTCGGCCGCACCATCGCCACCTTCCAGGCGATCAAGCACCACTGCGCCAACATGCTCGTCGCCTCGGAATCGGGCATCGCCTCGGTGTGGGACGCATCGCGGGCCGAGTCCGAAGACGAGGAACAGTTCCGGCTTGCCGCGGCTTCGGCTGCGGCACTGGCATTTCCAGCGTATGCGCGCAATGCGGAATTGAACATTCAGGTACACGGCGGTATCGGTTTCACCTGGGAGCACGACGCGCACTTCCACCTGCGCCGCGCGCTGGTCACGACGGCGCTGTTCGGCGGCGACGCGCCCGCCGAGGACGTCTTCGACCGCACCTCCGCCGGTGTCACCCGGGAGAACAGCCTGGACCTACCGCCCGAGGCCGAGGAGATGCGGGCGCGGATCCACACGGAGGTCGCCGAGTTCGCCGGTCTGGAAAAGCAGGCGCAGCGCGACAAGCTGATCGAGACCGGTTACGTGATGCCCCACTGGCCCAAGCCGTGGGGCCTGGCCGCAGATCCGGTGGAGCAGCTGGTGATCGAGGAGGAGTTCCGCGCCGCGAACATCAAGCGCACCGACTACGGCATCACCGCCTGGGTGATCCTGACCCTGGTGCAGCACGGAACACCCTGGCAGATCGAGCGATTCGTCGAGAAGGCGCTGCGCAAGGACGAAATCTGGTGCCAGCTGTTCTCCGAGCCCGAAGCCGGTTCGGACGCGGCGTCGATCAAGACCAAGGCCACCCGGGTGGATGGCGGCTGGAAGATCAACGGCCAGAAGGTCTGGACCAGCGGGGCGCACTACTGCGCGCGCGGTCTCGCCACCGTACGCACCGACCCCGATGCGCCCAAGCACGCCGGCATCACCACGGTGATCGTCGACATGAACGCCCCCGAGGTCGAGGTGCGGCCGCTGCGTCAGATCACCGGCGGATCGGACTTCAACGAGGTCTTCTTCAACGACCTGTTCGTGCCCGATGAGGACGTGGTCGGCGAGCCCAACACGGGATGGACGGTGGCGCGGGCGACGCTGGGCAATGAGCGAGTGAGCATCGGCGGCAGCGGGTCCTTCTACGCGGGTCTGGCCACCCAGCTGGTCGAGCAGGTCAAGGCGCAGCCAGATCGGTTGTCGGGTGGGCGAACTCGGGTGGGGGTCTACCTGGCCGAGGAGAACGCCCTGCGGCTGCTGAACCTACGTCGGGTCGCGCGCAGCGTGGAGGGCGCGGGCCCGGGGCCGGAAGGCAACGTCACCAAACTCAAACTGGCCGACCACATGGTGGAGGGCGGTGCGATCTCCGCGGCGCTGGCCGGACCGGAGACCGCGCTGTACGACGGGGCCGGCGCTTTGGCGGGCCGGCTGGTGATGAGCGCCCGGGCGATGGCCATCGCCGGCGGCACTTCGGAAGTGACCCGTAACCAGATCGCCGAGCGGATTCTCGGGATGCCGCGCGACCCGCTGATCAACTAGGCCTCGCCGCAGCGCTACGCTCGGCGACGGATCAGGCCGGGGCGAATTGGGGCGCGCCGCCGGGGCCTGGCTCCGGCAATACTTCGACCCGCATCCCGCATCTCACCGAATCGGGTTCGCAGTCAACAATATTGGCCGCAACCTTGAGCCCGTCCTGCTCGGCGAGTTCGACCAGAGCGATGACGTATGGCGTCGGGATCTCGGGGTTGAAGGCGTGGTAGTTGATCGTGTAGGTGAACACGCTGCCCTGCCCGGAGACCGGCTTGGCCTGTAACGCGCCGCCGCAGTCCCGGCAGGTGTCGGCCGCGGGATGGACCCAGTGTGCGCAGTTCTCGCAGTGCTCGATCTGCAGCTGAGAGGTCGCCTCGGTGGACACGGGCAATACAGTACACTCAATTGCCTTGGGCTGGTGAGCAGCGGGTTGGTCTAACGGACGGCGCAGATGAGCTACTTCGAAAAAGACGCGATCATTTCCGGCATCGGTATCTCCCGAATCGGCCGTCGCACCGGCATTCCCGGGCTCGAGCTGACAATGGAGTCGGTGCACGAGGCCATCGAGGACGCCGGCCTGACGCCGAGTGATATCGACGGGATCGCCACCCTCGGTGACACTCCCGCCGCCGAGGTCAACGCCGAACTGGGTATCCAAGCGGGCGACTGCGGGACGGGCTTCAATCACGGCGGTCTGCTGAATCCGGTGATCTCCGCGTGCCGCGCGGTCTCCGAGGGCCACGCGCGACACGTCCTCGTTTATCGGACGATCCAGATGCTGGGCGGCACGGTCCCGGTGAAGCCGGACGAGAATGCCGAACCACCGCCGATGGCAAAGATGTTCGATCCCGTCGAGGGTGAGATTCCGCCCATTGTCGGGCCCATGGACGACGTTCAGGATCTTGTTGCCGCCCAAGCGTATTCGGCGGCGAATTGGCTGGCGCTGGTATGCCGTCGGCACATGGAGCTGTACGGCACCACCAAGGAACAGCTGGGCTGGCTGGCGGTCAACAGCCGGCGTAACGCCGCGCTGAATCCCCGCGCGGTGTATCGCGATCCGATGACGATGGACGACTACCTGGCCGCGCGGCCGGTGTCGCTGCCGTTGGGGTTGCTCGACTGCGACGTGCCGATCGACGGCTCGGTCGCGCTGGTTGTTTCCTCCGCCGAGTACGCCAAGGACTGTCCGCACCGGGCCGTCAAGGTCGAGGCGGTCGGTGGCAGCAACGGCGCGGGCGGCTGGTTCCACCGCGCCGACTACCCGAAGATGGCGTCCGCCGATGCCGCCGCGCAGATGTGGTCACGCACCAACCTGACGCCGGCCGACCTGCAACTCGCGGAACTTTACGACGGGTTCACCTTCCTCACTTTCGCGTGGCTGGAAGCGCTGGGCATCTGCGGTGACGGCGAAGCCGGACCGTTCGTCGAGGGTGCGGAGCGGATCGCACTGAACGGTGCGCTACCGCTGAACACCTACGGCGGCCAACTCTCGGCGGGACGGATGCACGGCTATTGGCTGCTGCACGAGACCTGTCTGCAGTTGCGTGGCGAGGCGGGGGAGCGGCAGGTGACGCGTCGTCCCGAGGTCGCTGTCGCCGCGGTCGGCGGTGGACCGATCGCCGGATGCATGTTGTTCACATGCTGAATCCGGTTGTGTGAGAGCTCCATCGAGCTCTCCTGCGCACGCCGGAGCCGACAAGCGGGCGTCCCAGATCGCCCGTCTGATGGAGGCCGACGTCATCCGCCGAGGCTGGCCGGTCGGGGAGTCGCTCGGCTCGGAGCAGTCACTGCAGGAGCGCTACCAGGTGAGCCGCTCGGTGCTGCGGGAAGCCGTTCGGCTCGTCGAGCATCATCGGGTCGCGCAGATGCGGCGCGGGCCCAACGGCGGCCTGCTGATTTGCGAACCGGACGCCGCTCCGGCCACCCACGCGATCATCATCTACCTGGAGTACCTGGGCATCACCATCGGCGATCTGCTCGACGCCCGGCTGCTGCTGGAGCCGCTGGCGGCGTCGCGGGCCGCGCAGCTCATCGATGAATCGGGCATCGAGCGGTTGCGGGAGGTGGTTCGTACCGAGCACCGGCAGCCCGGTCCGCCCAGCGACGAATTCCACGCGGCCCTAGCGGAGCAATCGAAAAACCCGGTGCTGCAACTGTTTATCGACATCCTGATGCGGCTGACCGTCCGGTACGCGCAAGACTCGCGACTCGACTCGGCCCACGACGCGTTCGAGGCGATCGAGCACCGGCACCGCGACCACTCGGCCATCGTCGCGGCCGTCACCGCCGGGGATGCGGCCCGCGCCATGACGCTCAGCGAGCAGCACGCGGCGTCGGTGACCAAGTGGCTGCAGGATCACCACCGGCCCCGCGCACGTCGACGTCGTGTGAATCATGAAGCGCCGCAAGGCAAGCTGGCCGAGGTATTGGCCGCTGCCATTCGCGACGACATCGCCAGCAGCGGCTGGCCGGTGGGAGAGGTGTTCGGCAGCGAGGTGGCGCTGCTGGAGCGCTATCAGGTCAGCCGCGCCGTGTTGCGGGAAGCGGTGCGGCTCCTGGAGTATCACGCCGTCGCCACCACCCGGCGCGGGCCCGGCGGCGGGCTGGTGGTTGCCGAACCCCAGGCGCAGGCCAGCATCGACACCATCGCGCTGTATCTCCAGTACCGCCGCCCCCGCCGCGAGGACCTGACCCTCATCCGCGACGCCATCGAGATCGACAACGTGGCCAAGGTCGTCGCCCGCCACGACGAGCCGGAGGTTCGCGACTTCCTGGACAGGCAACGGCGGACGATCGAGGCCGCCGGCGACGACCCCGGCAAGGCCGGTGTCGAGGAATTCCTGTTCCACGCCGGGCTGGCCACGCTGGCCGGCAACGCCGTGCTGGAGCTGTTCCTGCGCATCCTTGTCGAGGTCTTCCGCCGCTATTGGGCGAGCACCGACCAGCCGGTTCCCAGCCATGGCGACTTGGTCGAAGTGCGGCGCGCCCACCTGCGCATCGTCGAGGCGATCGGCCGGGGTGACGACAGCCTGGCGCGACACCGCATCCGCCGTCATCTGGACGCCGCCGCCTCCTGGTGGCTGTAAAAGAGGTTGCAGCGCCCGCCCGGCAGCGTCTACCCTCGGCGACGTGCAACATCGTCTCGTAGTAGCCAGCACCCGCAGCGGGGTCTGATCCAGACCGACCCCCCGCTGTGGGTCGGAAGCTACTACCCGTCGGTCACTCCTTCAGACCAGAGAAGACGACCGGCACATGACCATCACCTTCGCTTCACCCGAATCTCCGACGCTGCTCTTCGACGGTGTTCCGTTGCCGCGCGGGCTTCGCGAAGACGCCGACACCATGTCGTGGAGCACCTTCACCGCCACCTATGCACCGAGCGGTGGACCGCTGCGCTTACGTCACTGGGCTTGCGCCGACGACGGCCGGCCCGCCACCCGGCTCGGACCACGCACGTTTCAGGCAACCCTGGCGCTCGGTGACCGCATCGAAACCGCGACGGCCACCGCGAACGGCCCGGTCGCCGCGCTCACCGCGATGCTGCACGAGCGCGGGGTTGCGGTCGAGATGCTGAAGTTCCATCAGCTGCAGTCCGACGACACCACCGCGACGTTCATCCGCGGCACCGACGGCTGCCGCGCCGAGTGGGCGATGGGCCACGCTGCCGACCCGACGCAGTCCGCCCTGTCGGCCGTCATCGCCTGCGCGAACCGGCTGTACTCGACGAGCCGCTGACCGCGAGCGTCGACTTTTCGGCCTCGAGACCGCTTCTCTGCCACAACAAGTCGACGTTCGGAGCGCAGAACTAGAGGCGACGAAGCACGATCGGCATGCCGTCCATCGGAATCGGCATGCCGCCGTAGTCCCAGCGTGGCTGGTAACCGGGCCGGGCGAGTTCGAGGCGGTAGCGCCGCAGCAGGCGGTGCAGGATCGTCTTGACCTCGAGGCGGCCGAAGACCATGCCGATGCACTTGTGCGCACCGCCGCCGAACGGCGCGAACGCATACCGGTGCTGCTTGTGCTCGTTACGCGGCTCGAGGAACCGCTCGGGGTCGAACTTCAGCGGGTCGGTCCACAGCTCGGGCAGCCAGTGGTTGGTACCCGGCCAGGTGACGACGTTGGTGCCGGCCGGCAGGTAGTGGCCGAGCAGGTCGGTGTCGCGCACGGTCTGGCGCATGTTGAACGGCAGCGGGGTGACGAGGCGCAGCGACTCGTCCATCACCAGGTCGAGCGTCTCCAGCTTCTCCAATGCCTCGATGTCCAGCGGCCCGTCGCCGAGCCGGTCCGACTCGTCGCGGCAGCGCTCCTGCCACTCCGGGTTAGCGGCCAGGTTGTAGGCCATCGTGGTGGTCGTCGACGTCGAGGTGTCGTGCGCCGCCATCATCAGGAAGATCATGTGATTGACGATGTCGTCGTTGGTGAAGCTGTTGCCGTCCTCGTCCTCGGTGTGACACAGCACCGAGAGCATGTCGGTGCCGTCGACGTTGTGGCGCTGCTCCTTGACCCGCTCGACGAAGTAGTCCTCGAGCACCTTGCGGGCCTGCTTGCCACGCCACCACTTGAACGGTGGAACGCTGGTCCGGATGATCGCTCCGCCGGCTCGGGTGGTGGTGGTGAACGCCTGGTTCACCTTGGTGACCAGGTCATGGTCGGTGCCGGGCTCGTGGCCCATGAAGACCACCGAGGCGATGTCGAGGGTGAGTTCCTTCATCGCCGGGTGGAAAAGGAAGCGGGCGTCGTCGGTCGGGTAGCCGGCTACCACCGACGACGCCACCGCGTCGATGTGGTCGACGTAGCCGGTCAGCCGGCTGCGGGTGAACGCCTCCTGCATGATCCGCCGGTGGTACATGTGCTCGTCGAAGTCGAGCATCATCAGGCCGCGGTTGAAGAACGGCCCGATCACCGGGTGCCAGCCCTTCTGCGAGAACTCCTTGTTGCGGTTGGAGAAGATCGCCTGGGTGGCGTCCGGGCCGATCGCGACGACCGACGGCAGCGCGGCGGATTCGGCGTAGAACACCGGGCCGCGCGTGTTGTAGAGGTGCAGCGGGAAGTTCGGGCCGCCGCGGAACATCTCGATGATGTGGCCCAGCACGGGCAGTCCGCTGTCGCCCATCACCGGCTTCAGGCCGCTGCCGGCCGGCGGCGTGGCCAGTTCGCGCGTGGGCCAGTCGACGTTCAGCAGCCGCTTTTCCAGCATCCCCATGCCGGGGATCGTGTTCACCGTCGGGGTGAAGCGGCGCTTGGCCTGGTCAAGCAGGTATCCGGTGTTGCTGATCGTCGTCATTGACTTCCTTCATCCGGGCGTGCGGCCAACAGCGATCGCGTGTGTGGCAGATGTCACTACCCGACATCTTCTGAGGAAACTTGACGGCTGTCAAGTTTCCTTTTGGGTGTGGCGTAGTGCAAGGTCGT
This sequence comes from Candidatus Mycobacterium wuenschmannii, assembly GCF_030252325.1. Taxonomy (NCBI): domain Bacteria; kingdom Bacillati; phylum Actinomycetota; class Actinomycetes; order Mycobacteriales; family Mycobacteriaceae; genus Mycobacterium; species Candidatus Mycobacterium wuenschmannii. The sequence continues at coordinate 170,489 of NZ_CP126981.1, forward strand.
AGGGTGCGCATCGAACAGGGGGTCGACCGGGCGGGCGACGAGGCCCAGGGCGTGCCGGTCCCACGGCGGCGCGGTGATCGACAGCGCCACGCCATCGTTCAGGCGGTCCGCGGGTTGCTCGAGGAGAAGCCGTTCGCCCAGCTCTCGGTGAGCACCATCAGCGATCGCGCGGGCGTGGCCCGGTCGGGCTTCTACTTTTACTTCGACTCGAAATACGCCGTGCTGGCGCAGATCCTGGCCGACGCCACCCACGAACTCGAGGAGCTGACCGAGTACTTCGCGCCGCGCGGAGCCGACGAGACCCCGGCGGCCTTCGCCAGGCGGATGGTCGGCAGCGCGGCGGCGGTCTACGCCCACAACGATCCGGTGATGTCGGCGTGCAACGCGGCCCGCAACACCGACGCCGAGATCCGCGATCTGCTCAACCAACAGGTCGAGGGCGTCGTCCAGCAGATCATCGGCATCGTCGAAGACGAGTTGCGGGCCGGGACCGCCCACCCGATCAGCGACGACATCGCGACGCTGGTTCGCACTCTGTCGGTCACCACCGCGCAGATGCTGTCCGGTGACAGCGCGTACCTGGGCGACGACGGCGACGTGCAACGCGGGGTGCGAGTGCTCGAGGCGCTGTGGCTCAACGCGTTGTGGGGCGGCTCGCTACAGGCCTAGCCCGGTATCGTCACTGCCCATGTCGAAGAAGACGTTCGCGGGTAAGCGGTGCCTGATCACCGGCGCGGCCAGCGGCATCGGCCGTGCCACGGCCCTACGGCTCGCGAGCCAGGGCGCCGAGTTGTATCTGACCGATCGCAACGCCGACGGCCTCGCCGAGACGGTGAACGAGGTTCGCGCGCTGGGCGCTCAGGTCCCTGAATATCGGGCGCTGGATATCTCCAATTACGACGAGGTCGCCTCTTTTGCCGAGGCGATTCACGCCAACCACCCGAGCATGGACATCGTGATGAACATCGCCGGCGTCTCGGCGTGGGGGACCGTCGACCGCCTATCGCATGAGCAGTGGGACAAGATGATCTCGATCAACCTGATGGGTCCGATCCACGTCATCGAAAACTTCGTTCCCCCAATGGTTGCCGCGCGCAACGGCGGCCATCTGGTCAACGTCTCCTCGGCTGCGGGTCTGATCGGCCTGCCGTGGCACGCCGCCTACAGCGCCAGCAAGTTCGGCCTGCGCGGGCTCTCCGAGGTGCTGCGGTTCGACCTGGCCCGCTACCGCATCGGGGTGTCGGTCGTGGTGCCGGGCGCCGTGCGCACTCCGCTGGTCAACACCGTCGAGATCGCCGGCGTCGACCGGGATGACCCGGAGGTGAGTCGCTGGGTCGACCGGTTCAGTGGGCACGCGGTGTCGCCGGAGAAGGCCGCGGACAAGATCCTCTCCGGCGTCGCCAGGAATCGGTTCCTGATCTACACCTCGGCCGACATCCGTGCGCTCTATGCGTTCAAACGTGTTGCGTGGTGGCCGTATAGCGTCGCGATGCGACAGGTGAACCTCGTGTTCACCAAGGCGCTCAAGCCGGCCCCGGTGGTGCCTCGCTAGGTCGGCATCTGCAGTTCGAGTCGCACCCCGAGCAGTCGCACGGGACGGTCGAGTTCGAAGAGATCCAGGACGCGCAGCGCGGCCGCGACGATGACGTCTGGGTCCGTGGTGGGCTCGTCGAGTTTGCGGATCTTGGTGCGCGTGTAGAACGTGTTGCTACGCACGGTAACCGCGACGCGGATGGCAATGCGTTTCTCGGAGACGGCGTCGCGCAGGGTTCTGGCGGCCAATTCGGTTACTGCCGAGTCCATCTCGGCCCGGTCGGTCAGGTCTGTCGGGAAGGTGACGACGTGGCTGCGCGAGCGCGCCACCCACGGTTGCGAGCTGACGGTGTCGTCGCCGCCGCCGTTGGCCAGCAACAGCAACCACAGCCCGGTCCGCGGCCCGAAGGTTGAGGTGAGCAACTCGGCATCGGCTTGGGCCAACTGCCATACCGTCGTGATATCAAGAGCAACAAGCTTTTTCGCCGTCTTCGGGCCGATACCCCATAACGCGTCGACGGGCCGATCGCCCATCACGGTCATCCAGTTCGACTCGGTGAGCGTGTAGATGCCGGCCGGTTTCGCGAATCCTGTCGCGACCTTTGCCCGCTGCTTGTTGTCGCTGATGCCCACCGAGCACGACAATCCGGTCGCCTCGGAGATCACCGCGCGGATCTGCTCGGCGAGTTCGGTCGGCGCGTCGACATCGGCACCGAGATACGCCTCGTCCCAACCCCATACCTCGACCGGATGGCCCAGATCGCGCAGCAGCGCCATCACCTGTTCGGAGGCGGCGTCGTACGCGTCAGGATCCGACGGCAGAAAAGTGGCGTCCGGACAGCGCCGCGCCGCGGCGCGCAGTGGCATGCCCGCGTGCACACCGAATTCGCGGGCCTCGTAGGAAGCGCAGGTGACCACCTTGCGCGCCTCGGTCGGGTCGCCGCTACCGCCGACGATGACGGGCAGGCCGACCAGCTCGGGGTGACGACCCAACTCGACCGATGCGAGGAACTGGTCGAGATCGACGTGCAGTATCCATCGCGGCTTCATCGTCCACAGAGCTTGCGCGCCAAGCTTTCCCACGCATCGCCGAGCGCCTGCAGCGACTGATCGCGCGCGATGAGCTGGTAATTGAGATAGTCGGCTTCCAGCAGCGCCAGCAGGGCATCGGTCTGGATGTCCAGGTCGCCGGTCGTGCCCGCGGAGGCCAGCAGCATCCGCACATGGGTGTGCTGCACCGCCGCCGCGGCGCCGTAGCGGGACTGCGGATCGCGGCTCGCGGCCGACAGCAGTTCGCGGTGGGTGTTGACGAAGCACAGCCGCTCGCGCCCGAACGCCACCAACCGGTCGACCGGCGATGCGTCGGGCCCCAACGGCGGTGGGCCGAACATGAACGCCTGCTGCATGCTTTGCTCGTCCTCGTCGAGCAGGACCATCATCAACCCGGCGCGGCTACCGAAGCGCCGAAACACCGTGCCTTTGCCGACGCCGGCCGCCGTCGCGATGTCGTCCATCGTGACCGCGTCCGCGCCGCGCTCGGCGATCAGCCGACGCGCCGCGTCGAGAAGCAGGGCGCGGTTGCGCGCGGCGTCGCCACGTTCTTGCGGCGCTGAAACCGGCAGGTCGCGAACCGGGCCGATGGTGTCCACGAAATTACTGTAGCGTCATTGGAACAAAGCGGACTAGAGTCCGGTTACACCGTGCAAGGATGAAGACCAACCACTGGAGGGAACCGAAGATCATGTCGGATATCAAGGTTTTGGCGCTGGTAGGAAGCCTGCGTGCTGCGTCGGTCAACCGTCAGATCGCCGAGCTGGCCGCCGAAGTCGCGCCCAAGGGCGTCACCTTCATGATCTTCGAGGGGCTCAATGACGTGCCGTTCTACAACGAAGAGATCGACGACGTGATGAACCCCGAGGCTCCGGCGCTGGCTTCAGTCAATGCGCTGCGCGCCGCGGCGGCCGACGCCGACGCCGCCCTCGTCGTGACCCCTGAATACAACGGAAGCTATCCGGCCGTCCTGAAGAACGCGATCGACTGGTTGTCGCGACCGTTCGGTGACGGCGCGCTCAAGGGCAAGCCGCTGGCCGTGATCGGCGGATCGTTTGGCCAGTACGGCGGGGTGTGGGCGCACGACGACACCCGCAAGGGGTTCGGCATCGCTGGCGCCCGGGTGCTCGAGGACATCACGGTGTCGGTTCCGTTCAAGACGCTGAACGGTCAGCACCCGCGCGAGCACGCGGAGGTGTCCGCAAACGTGCGCGACGCTGTGGGCAAGCTCGCGGCCGAAGTCAGCTAATTTTCTGCGCGCGCCCCAGCGGTCTCCGACACCGCTGGGGCGCTTTGCTGTGCGCGGCCGGCAGGGGGTGGATGTCGGTGCCGAGTGGTAGTTCTGTTCGTATACCGGCGCGACGCCGTTTTGTGACCTGCGACACGCCGAAGGCATGTTGCCGCGATGCCTTACGACCAGGGAATTTCATGAATGTTTTTCAGAACATGTTGTATCTCGACTTATTGTCGACCACTAGGTGTAGTGTTCCCGACACCGACAGACCCAAGATCTACCTAGTCGGTCGGGGCGCATCAGCCGGCGGATCGAGCCGGCTGAAGCGGCCCGGCAAGACGGGAATTCTCCGGCGCGGCGGTTCGCTGAATAGCAGTACCCGAGTAGTTGCCAGTCTTGCCTTATCTCACCGTTGACAGAGGGGTCGTACCGCCGATGAGCATCACCGTTTACACCAAGCCGGCCTGCGTGCAGTGCAACGCCACCTACAAGGCGCTGGACAAGCAGGGCATCGCCTACGAGAAGGTCGACATCACCCTGGACTCGGAGGCCCGCGACTACGTGATGGCCCTCGGCTACCTGCAGGCCCCCGTCGTGGTGGCCGGCAACGACCACTGGTCCGGCTTCCGCCCGGACCGGATCAAAGCACTGAGCGCAACCGTTCTGAGCGCCTGACCGACCGACGGCGCAGCAAGACTTCAGGGAGGGGATCGCCGTGCCGTCCGCCAGCCTCGTGTACTTCTCCAGCGTCTCGGAGAACACGCATCGATTCGTGCAGAAGCTCGGTATCCCGGCGACGCGGATACCGCTGCACGAACGCATCGAGGTCGACCAGCCGTACGTGCTGGTGTTGCCGACCTACGGGGGCGGCCGTGCGACTCCCAACATCAACGACGGTGGCTACGTTCCCAAACAGGTCATCGCCTTTCTGAACAACGAAACCAACCGATCGTTGATCCGCGGCGTCATCGCCGCGGGCAACAACAACTTCGGTGCCGAATTCGCCTACGCGGGGGACGTGATCGCCCGCAAGTGTGGCGTCCCCTATCTCTATCGCTTTGAACTCATGGGTACCCCGGACGACGTGGACGCGGTCCGCGCCGGCCTCGCTGACTTTTGGAAGGAACAGACGTGCCAACAACCGTCGCTGCAGAGCCTGTAATCACCGGCACCCATGCGTTGCCCGATGAAACGGACTACCACGCGCTGAACGCGATGCTGAATCTGTACGACGCAGACGGCAAGATTCAGTTCGAGAAGGACCGCGAGGCTGCGCACCAGTACTTCCTGCAGCACGTCAACCAGAACACGGTGTTCTTCCATAATCAGGACGAGAAGCTCGACTACCTGATCAAGGAGAACTACTACGAGCGCGAGGTGCTCGACCAGTACAGCCGCAACTTCGTCAAGACGCTGCTGGATCGCGCCTACGACAAGAAGTTTCGGTTCCCGACGTTTCTGGGCGCGTTCAAGTACTACACCTCGTACACCCTGAAGACGTTCGACGGTAAGCGCTACCTCGAGCGCTTCGAAGACCGCGTCGTGATGGTGGCGCTGACCCTGGCGTCCGGTGACACCGGGCTCGCCGAGAAGCTGGTCGACGAGATCATCGACGGCCGTTTCCAGCCGGCGACACCGACATTCCTCAACTCCGGGAAGGCCCAGCGCGGTGAGCCGGTGAGCTGCTTCCTGCTGCGCATCGAGGACAACATGGAGTCGATCGGGCGTTCCATCAACTCCGCGCTGCAGCTGTCCAAGCGCGGCGGGGGAGTCGCGTTGCTGCTGAGCAACATTCGCGAGCACGGCGCCCCGATCAAGAACATCGAAAACCAGTCCTCGGGCGTCATTCCGATCATGAAGCTGCTCGAGGACTCGTTCTCCTACGCCAACCAGTTGGGCGCGCGCCAGGGCGCCGGCGCGGTGTACCTGCAGGCGCACCACCCCGACATCTACCGCTTCCTGGACACCAAGCGGGAGAACGCCGACGAGAAGATCCGGATCAAGACGCTGAGCCTGGGCGTGGTGATCCCGGACATCACCTTCGAGCTGGCCAAGAACAACGAGGACATGTACCTGTTCTCGCCGTACGACGTCGAGAAGGTCTACGGGGTTCCGTTCGCCGACATCTCGATCACCGAGAAGTACTACGAGATGGTCGACGACGCCCGGATTCGCAAGACCAAGATCAAGGCGCGCGAGTTCTTCCAGACGCTGGCCGAGTTGCAGTTCGAGTCGGGCTACCCGTACATCATGTTCGAGGACACGGTGAACCGGGCCAACCCGATCGAGGGCAAGATCACCCACTCGAACCTGTGCTCGGAGATCCTGCAGGTCTCCACGCCGTCGCTGTTCAACGACGACCTGTCGTACTCGCGTGTGGGCAAAGACATTTCGTGCAACCTGGGCTCGCTGAACATCGCCAAGACGATGGACTCGCCGGACTTCGCCCAGAGCATCGAGGTGGCGATCCGCGCGCTGACCGCGGTGAGCGACCAGACCCACATCTGGTCGGTGCCCTCGATCGAGCAGGGCAACAACGACTCGCACGCGATCGGCCTCGGCCAGATGAACCTGCACGGCTACCTGGCCCGCGAGCGGGTCTTCTACGGGTCAGAAGAGGGCATCGACTTCACCAACATCTACTTCTACACGGTGCTCTACCACGCGCTGCGTGCCTCGAATCGCATTGCGATCGAACGCGGTTCGCACTTCAAGGGCTTCGAGAACTCGAAGTACGCGTCGGGGGAGTTCTTCGACAAGTACACCGAGCAGCTCTGGGAACCCAAGACCGACAAGGTGACTCAGCTGTTCGCCGATGCCGGCATCCGGATCCCGAACCAGGACGACTGGAAGCGACTCAAGGAGTCGGTGCAGCAGCACGGTATCTACAACCAGAACCTGCAGGCGGTGCCGCCGACTGGGTCGATCTCCTACATCAACCACTCGACGTCGTCGATCCACCCGGTTGCGTCCAAGATCGAGATCCGCAAGGAAGGCAAGATCGGGCGGGCGTACTACCCGGCGCCCTACCTGACCAACGACAACTTGGAGTACTACCAGGACGCCTACGAAATCGGCTACGAGAAGATCATCGACACCTACGCCGCGGCCACTCAGCATGTGGACCAGGGGCTGTCGCTGACACTGTTCTTCAAGGACACCGCGACTACCCGCGACGTGAACAAGGCGCAGATCTACGCGTGGCGTAAGGGCATCAAGACGCTGTATTACATCCGGCTGCGGCAGATGGCGCTGGAAGGTACCGAGGTCGAGGGCTGCGTCTCCTGCATGCTGTGAGGTGAAGCTTTGGAGAGCCGGTCAGCAATCCGCTTGCGCTGACCGGCTTTTCGCCTCGGTGATCGATGTCCGGGAATCCGGACACATTTTCTTCCTATAGAGCTCTTATCTTCTTGTAAGCTTCGCGATATGAGCGTATTGGGTGCGGGCCGTATCGGTGTCATCGGTTCTCTGGCGGCAGGTGCGGTGTGGGGTGTGGCGTTGCTCGGCAGCCCAGCGGCTTATGCCGACGACTTAGCGACGCTGCCGTTGCTGCCCATCAATCCGCACGACATTTCCTTCAACCTGGGCACTCCTCTCGCGCCACCGCTAGCAGAGGGGGCAACGCAAACGCCTCAAGAAGAAGTCAACATCCCGTCAGGCCATGAAATTACGTACAACGACACGTACACCCTCGCCGGCGGAAGCTACGAAACTCACTCTGTCTCAGACATCTACTTTGATCCTGAGCAGTTCTACGAGCAGGATTCCCAAGTAGTCACCGCCAGCGACGGGATAGCTCCACCGGTGGGCACCGAGTGGGAAACGTCGTACGCCTTCTTGCCATCCTGGGGCTTCTCATTCGAGTTGTATGAGAACACCAGCTTGACCACGCCGGATGGCACTGTCGATGTTTTCACGCCGACCTTCGTTGAGATTCCTTCCAGCCTGGAGTACAGCAACGAGTTCTACAACGGGCCGGCAGGGATATTCGACGACCTCGTGTCTCCGGACGGGACGACGGTCATACCCCTCATCGACCTACCGGCCGACCCGTCGGCGGCCGCCGCCGCCGCCGATTTCGCCACGCTCTGGTCTGAGCTCACTACCACGATCTGAGCACCTGACGGAACGTCGAAGGAGCATTGAAGTGAAGATGAATAATTGCAGCGCAAAGGGTTTGGCAATGGTCGTCAGCGCCGCAGCGGGTGCTCTAATCGGTGCTGCGCTCCTCGGCGGTCCTGTGGCGCGCGCCGACGACACAGGTCCGATATGGCCATTCGGGGTCATCCCGTATGTGGATCTCCCGGGAAGCGCCGGCACCCCGACAGACTCCGACGTTTCGGGTATTCCGCTCCTGCTCGCGACCACGCAGCAGACGGTGCCGTATTCGATACTCGACGAGTACACGCAACAATTGCTTGGCTCATACGACGCCAAAGAGAACGACGCCGTCGCTCTGTTTGTGCTGAATGATTGGTCTCAGGTAATCGATAGTGCCGGCGCCGCCCCAGCGGACGGGACACTGTTTGACCATTCGGCGTTGTTCCTTCCAACCATCGGCCCGTTCACCCCGGAGGTCACGTATCTGCCCCTCGTGCAGAACTACTACGAACTCGACCCGACAGGCACCACGCAAGATTTGTTCGGGTTCGGCATCGTCGGGAACGGGGTGGAAAACTACATCTCAATCGGGCCGGCGGGAACGATGGACGAACTGATCGTCCAAGGCTTCGTGTTCCCCATATTCGACATCCCGGCCACGGCTTCCACCGGCGCGGCGATCGACGGCGGCGCATCGTTATTCGATCTCTCCAACCTGTTCTGACGGCGCGCAATCAGTCTGCCCAGGTCAGACAGTGCCTCGGGGTATGGTGCTTGACGTGGTCAGAATTCCCCGGCCTCCGCTGCCGCACCCCGGGCCCAAGCCCGCGGTGAAGGTCGACGCGCGCAGCGAGCGCTGGAAAGAGCACCGCAAGAAGGTGCGTGCGGAGATCGTCGAGGCGGCGTTTCGGGCCATCGACCGGCTCGGCCCGGACCTGAGCGTTCGCGAGATCGCCGAAGAGGCCGGCACCGCGAAGCCCAAGATCTACCGGCATTTCACCGACAAGTCAGACCTGTTCCAGGCGATCGGGGAACGGCTTCGGGACATGTTGTGGGCGAAGGTCTTTCCGTCGATCGACCTAGCCAACGACTCGGTGCGCGAGATCATCCGTCGGACCGCCGAAGAGCACGTCAGCATGGTTGACGAGCACCCCAACGTCATGCGCTTTTTCATTCAGGGCCGCTTTCCCGAGCAGGCCGAGTCGGCGACCCGGACACTCAGTGAAGGCCGCGCGATCACTCTGGCGATGGCGGAGATGTTCAACAACGAGTTGCGCGAAATGAAGCTCGATCCAGGCGCCTTCGAACTCGCGGCGTACGCCGCATACGGCTGCGCGGCGGCGGCCACCGACTGGTGGCTGGGAGCCGACGTCGACAGCCCGCGTCGGATGCCGCACCCGCAGTTCGTCGAGCACCTGGCCTCGATCACGTTGGGCGTGATCAGCGGCACTGCCGAGATGCTCGGCATCACCCTGGACCCGGACCGGCCGCTGCACGACGTGATGCCCAGCGATTCCGCTGCCAGCTAACGCGAAACTGAACCCAGGGTCGTGATTCCTGGGAAATCACGACCCTGACTTCGTGTTCGCGGCGTTGATACCCTCCATAACCATGACCATCGCCGAGTCGTCTACTGAGCCCGACGCATCAGCGTCACCGATCCACACCCGTGCGGTCATCATCGGCACGGGATTCGCCGGGCTCGGCATGGCCATCGCACTGCAGCGCCAGGGCGTGGACTTCGTCATCGTCGAGAAGGCCGACGACATCGGCGGAACGTGGCGTGACAACAGTTACCCCGGCTGCGCGTGCGACGTGCCGTCGCACCTGTACTCGTTCTCCTTCGAGCCGAAAGCGACCTGGAGCAAGCTGTTTTCGCCGCAACCGGAGATCCTCGACTACCTCCGGGGCGTCACCGACAAGTACGGTCTGCGCCGCTACATCCGCTTCGGCGAAAAGGTCACCCGCGCGCACTGGGATGACAGCGAATACCGCTGGCACGTCTTCACTGAATCGGGTGACGAGTACGTCGCGCAGTTTCTCATCTCAGGCGCCGGCGCCCTGCACATCCCGAGCATGCCGGACATCGCCGGCGTCGACGAGTTCCACGGGCCCGCATTCCATTCCGCGCAGTGGGATCACAGCGTCGACCTGACCGGTAAACGAGTCGCGATCATCGGCACCGGGGCCAGCGCCATCCAGATCCTGCCTGAGCTGGTGCGCAAGGGCGCTGGCGTCGCCGAGGTGCAGCTGTACCAGCGCACCCCGCCGTGGGTGGTGCCGCGGCCCAACAGCCTGCTGCCCAATGCGATTCGCAAGGCGTTTGCGGTGGTGCCGGGTCTGCGACTGGCCGTGCGGTCCGGAATCTACTGGGGTCTGGAGGGTCTCGGATTCGCGATGACCCAGCGGCCGGCACTGCTGCGTGCCGTCGAGTTGGTCGGGCGATGGAACATCCGCCGCTACGTCAAGGACAAGGATCTGCGCCGCAGGCTCACGCCGACCTATCGCGCGGGCTGTAAACGAATCCTGTACTCCGGCAGCTACTACCAGGCCGTCGCGAACCCGAAGTCGACCCTGATCACCGACCGGATCGACCACATCAGTGCGAACGGCATCGTCACCGACGACGGCGTCGAGCATCCCGTTGACGTCATCGTGTACGCGACCGGTTTCCACACGACGGACTCCTACACCTACGTTGACGTGAAAGGCCCGCGCGGCGAGGACCTGGTGGACCGCTGGAACCGGGAAGGCGTGGTCGCGCACCGCGGCATCGCGGTGGCCGACATGCCGAACCTGTTCTTTCTGCTCGGGCCCAACACCGGGCTGGGCCACACGTCCGTGGTGTTCATGATCGAGTCGCAGATCCACTACGTCGCCCAGGCGATCGCCGAGGTGGACAACGCGGGTGCACAAGCGTTGGCGCCCAGCCGTTCTGCGCAGGACCGCTCCAATGGCGAACTCCAGGACAAGCTCGCCGGCTCGGTGTGGAACACCGGCGGCTGCAGCAGTTGGTACTTGGACGAGCACGGCGTCAACCGGACGTTGTGGAGCGGCATGACGTGGCAGTACTGGCGCGACACCCGGTCGCTGAAACTCGCGGAGTACAAGTTCTTCGGTGTGCGCAGCGGAGCGCGGGCTAGCGCCTGAGCAGTTGCGCGAATGCCTGCGCGGCCGCGTTGACGCCGGCCTCGTCGTTGGTGGCGATCAGGTCGAGCAGGAGACCGCGAATCACGGCCAGTCCCAGGCGTGCCGCGGCCGGCTCGGCCAGGCCGTCGGTGAGGGCCAGCCAGTCGTTGATCGTGCCGGGCACCATGCGGTCAAAGGGTTGCTCTCCGTTAGCCGCTCGCGCGTAGCACTCGAAAAAGAGCCGCTCGAATCGACGCAGTTCCGGCCGGCTGACGTCGGCCCACATGGCGGCGAAGTGGTCGGCCGGGTCGGTCGGCAGATCGGGCAGGACGGCTTTCTGCCGGCGCTCCACCTCCTCGACGATCGCCACCAATATTTCATCTCGAGAGCCGAAGTGGTGCAACAACATTCGGTGGCTGGTGCCAACCGCAGCGGCCACGTCACGCAGCGAACGGTCGCCGACACCGCCGGCGGCGAATACCTCGACGAGGGCGTCCAGCAGCTCGCGGCGCCGGCCGGTGTCAGGCGCGCGAGCCATGCACCTGCTCGGACCGGGCTTTGAGACCCCGGGCCTCTTGTGCGAGAAAGCGTTTGGTCTTCTTGGCCATCATGCGACCGACCAGGGCGCCCACGATGCCGCTCTGCTCGAGCCGCTGACGCACCACCGTGCTGCCGTCGGGCTGGGGGATAACCCAGTGGCGGGCACTCACATTGACACCGGGGGAGCGTTGCACCCAGGTCCAGGACGAGCCGGAGTCGATCTCGGTGACTTTCCACACCAGCTTCGTCATACCGGGCTGCTTGATCGAAAACTGTTTTCCGACAGCCAGATCAGGGCCATCGTGACCGACGAGCGAGGTGACCGACTCGGTCCAGTCGGGCCAGTGCTCGACGTTGCTGAAAATTTCCCACACCAACGGCGCCGGGGCGCCGATCTCAATGCTGTCCTCGGTGATCATGTACCAAATGGTACATGAAAGTGATGGGTGAGGCCGCGGCGTTTTCGGGGTATCTCTTCCGAAGGCATCGCCCGGGCGCGACACGCGAAAACACAACTTGTTGTGTTGCCGCGCCTTGTCGCACCCCAGGGGTAGTGTCTGTGACCTAAGTAACGTCGCCTATTCGTCCTGGTGAAGTGGGGTTCTGGTGTCTGAAGGAATGAAGCTGATCGACCGCGTTTCCGCGATCAACTGGAACCGTCTGCAAGACGAGAAGGATGCCGAGGTCTGGGAGCGCCTCGTCGGCAACTTCTGGCTGCCCGAGAAGGTGCCGGTGTCCAATGACATCCCGTCCTGGGGCACGTTGACGGCCAGCGAGAAGCAACTGACCATGCGAGTCTTCACCGGCCTGACGCTGCTGGACACCATCCAGGGCACGGTAGGCGCGGTCAGCCTGATCCCGGACGCGCTGACCCCGCACGAGGAGGCGGTGTACACCAACATCGCGTTCATGGAGTCGGTGCACGCCAAGAGCTACAGCTCGATCTTCTCGACGCTGTGCTCGACCACCGAGATCGACGAGGCGTTCCGCTGGTCGGAGGAGAACCCCAACCTGCAGCGCAAGGCCGAGATCGTGATGCGCTACTACAAGGGCGACGAGCCGCTCAAGCGCAAGGTCGCCTCCACGCTGCTGGAAAGCTTCCTGTTCTACTCCGGGTTCTACCTGCCGATGTACTGGTCGAGTCGGGCCAAGCTGACCAACACCGCCGACCTGATCCGGCTGATCATCCGTGACGAGGCCGTGCACGGCTACTACATCGGCTACAAGTTCCAGAAGGGTCTGGCGCTCGAGGACGCGGCCACCCAGGCCGAGCTCAAGGAGTACACCTACGACCTGCTCTACGAGCTCTACGAGAACGAGACGGAGTACACGCAGGATCTCTACGATGAGGTCGGCCTGACCGAGGATGTCAAGAAATTCCTGCGCTACAACGCCAACAAGGCGTTGATGAATCTCGGCTACGAGGCGTTGTTCCCGCGCGAGGAGACCGACGTGAACCCGGCGATCCTGTCGGCGCTGTCGCCGAACGCCGACGAGAACCACGACTTCTTCTCGGGCTCGGGTTCGTCGTACGTGATCGGCAAGGCCGTCGTCACCGAGGACGAGGACTGGGAGTTCTAGTCGTCACAGTTCAAGTTCCGGCAACCTGAACTTTGCCGGAGCGGCGTTGACGGACAGTTCAATGGCTGGGTGCCGGATCCGCAGATAGCGCAGTCGCCGTTCGCCCAACTGATGCGCGTCACGAACGTCTTGGGCCTGCTGTCGCGGCATCAGGACGATGGCCGGGTGCAGAACCTGATCGACAACCTATGGCTCGACCGTCAGCGCATTCGCGCCCGCATGACGCCGGGCGCCGTGGGGGGCAACGCCGTTGGCGCCGAACAGATTCCGAGCGGCGACCGCTGGGACAACGAGATTCCCGCGTTGTACTGCTCGCACTTGACCAGCCACCCCGTGTGGCCCTCGGATGAGGTCTGCGAACTCCTCGAGCGCAACGTCGACATGTTCCGCGAGGAATTTGCCGGCATCGACCCGGAGCACTACCAAGTCGACGCGCGGGATCACATCGCCGGTCTGACGGACGGCCACAACTGGACCGTCTTCCCGTTCTACGACGGCTTCGGCAACCTGCAGGCCGAGAACGCGAGCAAGTGTCCGCGGATCGCGGAATTTCTCGCCGGCTACCCGGGCGTCGGCAGCATGGGCTGTATGGCGTTCTTCTCGATCATGAACCCGGACACCCATGTGCGACCGCACACCTCGGAGTTGAACCTGCGGATGCGATATCACCTGGGAATCGAAGTGCCAGAACGCGATATCGAATTCCGCATCCACGATCAGCGGATCACCTGGAAGCAAGACAAGTGCCTTAAGATCGACGACTCCTACGAGCACGAGGTCTTTCAGCAGTCCGACCGCCGACGGGTGGTGTTCGTCATGGACGTGCCGCACACGGAGCTCCGACCGGAGGAACTCGCGTTCCTGCAGGAGTTCATGCGGTACACGACCGGTGGCTAGCGCGGCCGCGTGAACGATGTGTGAATAGTCGTAATCGTCGACCGCCGGCGGCCGCGAGACTGGCCGCCCCGGTCAGATAGTCGACGTGTCGATGACGAAGCGGTAGCGCACGTCGCTGGCCAGCACGCGCTCGTAGGCCTCGTTGACGTAATCCGCTGAGATGACCTCGATTTCGGGCAGGGTGTTGTGCTCGGCGCAGAAGTCGAGCATCTCCTGGGTCTCGGCGATGCCACCGATGTTTGATCCGGACAGGCTGCGACGCGACAACGCCAGCGAGAAGGCCGGCACCTCCATCGGGTGTTCCGGAATACCCAATTCGACGAGCGTGCCGTCGACGTCGAGCAGGCCCAGGTAGGCGCTCAGGTCGAGGTTCGCCGAGACTGTGTTCAGGATGAGGTCGAAGCTGCTGCGCAGCGTCTTGAACGTCTCGCGGTCTGCGGTGGCGTAGTAGTGCTTGGCGCCCAGGCGCAGGCCGTCTTCCATCTTCTTCAGCGACTGCGACAGCACCGTCACCTCGGCGCCCATCGCGGCACCGAGTTTGACGCCCATGTGCCCGAGGCCGCCCAGGCCGATGATCGCCAGCCGGGTGTCCTTGCCGGCCTTCCAGTGCCGCAACGGCGAAAACAGCGTGACGCCGGCGCACAACAGCGGCGCCGCGGCATCCAGCGGCAGCGAGTCGGGGATTCGGACGACGAAGTTCTCGTTGACTACGACGGCCTGGCTGTACCCACCCTGAGTGATCGTGCCGTCTTCGTCCTTGCCGCCGTAGGTCATGGTGGCGCCGTTCTTGCAGTACTGCTCGAGCCCAGCGGTACAGCTGCTGCAGCGGCCGCAGGAGTTCACCATGCAGCCGACGCCGACGTGGTCGCCGACCTTGTGCTTGGTGACCTCGGACCCGACGGCGGCGACGACACCGGCGATCTCGTGGCCGGGAACAAGCGGGTACTTGGGTGCGCCCCACTCGGCTTTGACGGTGTGAATGTCGGAGTGGCAGATGCCGGCGAATTTGATGTCGATGGCGACGTCGTGCGGGCCGGGGTCGCGGCGCTCGATAGTCGTCTTGTTCAGGTGCCCCGACTTGTCGGCAGCGGCATAGGCGGAAACAGTGCTCATCAGCTAGTCCTCTTTAACGCATTGGTTTCGTATCGACTTCTATTGAACGCCAACCAGATTAGCATAGATAGACTATGTATTCGGCCGGGTGCGTCCGACCTCACACCGCCGGCTAGTTGATCGGAGCGTTGAGCCAGCGCAGGTCGTCGACGATGCCGCGGGCGGCGATCACGCCCTGGCCGGTCTGCCAGACCTCGTTGTTGACCACGAAGACACGGTTGTCGCGGGCTGCCGACAGTCGGTGCCAGGCGTCGCTGTCGAAGATGGTCGGGGCGCGGTCCTTGGCCTGCGGCGAATCGAACGACACATAGATCACGTCGGCGTCGGCCGCAGAGAAATTCGCGCTGCCCGTCAGGTCGTTGTCGGTGCTGCCCATCTCGATGTAGGGCTTGTCGGTAAACCGTTGCGCCGCAGGGCGATCCACGCCGACCGCGGTCAGGACGCTGCCCGGGAAGTTGTCGGCACCGTAGACGCGCACGGCGCTCGCGGTGAACTGGACGACCGCCGCCTGGTAGTGGGCGGCATCGTGCGCCGCGCCGTCGTCGTGGGCCCTGGTGGTGAAGTGCTCCACCAGGTCGCCCGCTGCGCCGGCGCGCGACGTCGCCTCGCCCACGCCGCGCAGGTTGTCCTGCCACGCCGCGCCGGGTGCGCCGGTGAACACGGTCGGCGCGATCGCGGCCAACTCGCGGTAGAGCTTGGGGGTCAGGGCCTGCGAGCCGAGGATGAGGTCGGGCTTGGCGGCTTTGATCGCGCCGACGTCGGGATTGCCGCGGGTGCCCACGCCTGGGACCTTGTGCACGACGGTCCCCAGGTACGAGGGCTGGTCCGCGGAGCCGTCGGGCAGGGCGGCGCCGACGATCCGCGACTGCAGGCCCAGCGCACACAGCGTGTCGAGTTGGTCGCCGGACAACACGACGATGCGCTGAGGGTCGTCGGGCACCTCGGCGGTGTCGGGCTGAACGCCGGCCGCGTTGTGGGCGATCCGCGGCGTCGGCCCGGCATCGGGACCGGCGGGCTCGGGGGCGCAGGACTCGTCGGGGCGTCGCTGGTTGCCCAGCACGCCGGCGCCCGCGATCTGGGTGGTGCTGGTGATCACCGACGCCGACGGCGCGCCGCCGCCCTCGGACGAATGCGAGGAGCATCCGCTGCAGATGGCGGTGGCCGCCGCGATGGCGGCGAGAGCGGGTCGAACACCCCTGAGCAGCACGGGTCCGACGTTAACATCCGGGCAGGTGAGGCGGCCTCGGACAGGCGGGCTGCGGCGCCCGGCGAAGTGTTCACCGGGTTATTACGACAGTTTGTAGGACCTGTCCGTCAGCGCGGCCGCAGGAGGGATAGACTCGGACACCACTGATCACGGTTGCCTGCGCGACGTTTGGAGGAGCTCTTGACTGCCGAAGCGCCCCCTTTGGGAGAACTCGAGGCTAGTCGCCCGTACCCGGCCCGAACGGGCCCCAAAGGCAACCTGATTTACAAACTGATCACCACCACCGATCACAAGCTGATCGGGATCATGTACGTGGTCACCTGCTTCGTCTTTTTCTTCATCGGTGGCTTGCTCGCGCTGCTGATGCGCACCGAGTTGGCCGCCCCCGGACTGCAGTTCCTGTCCAACGAGCAGTACAACCAGCTTTTCACCATGCACGGCACGATCATGCTGTTGTTCTATGCGACGCCGATCGTGTTCGGTTTCGCCAACCTGGTGCTGCCGCTGCAGATCGGCGCCCCGGACGTGGCCTTCCCGCGGCTGAACGCCTTCTCGTTCTGGCTCTTCCTGTTCGGCGCGATGATCGGCATGGCCGGCTTCATCACCCCCGGCGGTGCCGCCGACTTCGGCTGGACCGCCTACACGCCGCTGACCGATGCCATCCACTCACCGGGCGCCGGCGGTGACCTGTGGATCATGGGTCTGATCGTCGCCGGTCTGGGCACCATCCTCGGTGGCGTCAACATGATCACCACGGTTGTCTGCATGCGTGCGCCAGGCATGACGATGTTCCGGATGCCGATCTTCACCTGGAACATCCTGGTGACGTCGATCCTGGTGCTGCTGGCCTTCCCGCTGCTGACCGCGGCGCTGTTCGGCCTGGCCGCCGACCGGCACCTGGGCGCCCACATCTACGACTCGGCCAACGGCGGAGTTCTGTTGTGGCAGCACCTGTTCTGGTTCTTCGGGCACCCCGAGGTGTACATCGTTGCGCTGCCGTTCTTCGGCATCGTGACCGAGATCTTCCCGGTCTTCTCCCGCAAGCCGATCTTCGGTTACACCACGCTGGTGTACGCGACGCTGTCGATCGCGGCGCTGTCGGTCGCGGTGTGGGCGCACCACATGTTCGCCACCGGTGCGGTGCTGCTGCCGTTCTTCTCCTTCATGACCTACCTGATCGCGGTGCCGACCGGGATCAAGTTCTTCAACTGGGTCGGCACGATGTGGAAGGGGCAGTTGACCTTCGAGACGCCGATGCTGTTCTCCATCGGCTTCATGATCACCTTCCTGCTCGGTGGTCTGACCGGTGTGCTGCTGGCCAGCCCGCCGCTGGACTTCCACGTCACCGACAGCTACTTCGTGATCGCGCACTTCCACTACGTGCTGTTCGGCACCATCGTGTTCGCGACCTTCGCCGGCACCTACTTCTGGTTCCCGAAGATGACCGGCCGCCTGCTCGACGAGCGCCTCGGCAAGCTGCACTTCTGGCTGACGTTCATCGGCTTCCACACGACATTCCTGATCCAGCACTGGCTGGGCGACCTCGGTATGCCGCGTCGTTACGCCGACTACCTGCCGACCGACGGCTTCGAGCCCTACAACATCGTCTCGACGGTAGGCGCGTTCATCCTCGGCATCTCGATGCTCCCGTTCGTCTGGAACGTCTTCAAGAGCTGGCGTTACGGCGAAGTGGTCACCGTCGACGACCCGTGGGGTTACGGCAACTCGCTCGAGTGGGCGACCAGCTGCCCGCCCCCGCGGCACAACTTCACCGAGCTGCCCCGCATCCGTTCGGAGCGTCCGGCGTTCGAGCTGCACTACCCGCACATGATCGAGCGCATCCGCGCGGAGGCCCACGTGGGTCGCTCCCACGGACCCTCCGACGGAGACGTCACCCGGGCGGACGACGTCCAAGTTCGGTCGTAATGCGCGCTCGCGCAGGCAATTTGGGGTGAACAGCCCCCGCAAGGTGTCGGCGTTGATCACCGTCACCGGTCACGACAAGCCAGGTGTGACGTCGGCGCTCTTCGGTGTGCTCTCCGCGCACCGGGTCGAGCTGCTCAACGTCGAACAGGTGGTGATCCGGGGGCGGCTGACGTTGGGTGTGCTGGTCACCGCTCCCTCGGAAGTGCTTGACGGACAAGTCTTTCGAAACCAAGTCGAGGTGGCGATCGACTCCGTCGGCCTGGATGTCACCATCGAGCGCAGCGACGAACTGCGCATCATCCGCGAACCTTCGACGCACACGATCATGGTGCTCGGGCGGCCCATCACCGCCGAGGCGTTCGGCGCCGTCGCGCGCGAGGTGGCGTCGTTGGGGGTCAACATCGACCTGATTCGTGGCGTCTCCGACTATCCGGTGACGGGCCTGGAGTTGCG
This sequence comes from Candidatus Mycobacterium wuenschmannii, assembly GCF_030252325.1. Classification (NCBI taxonomy): domain Bacteria; kingdom Bacillati; phylum Actinomycetota; class Actinomycetes; order Mycobacteriales; family Mycobacteriaceae; genus Mycobacterium; species Candidatus Mycobacterium wuenschmannii. The sequence goes on from NZ_CP126981.1 coordinate 189,253, forward strand.
TGTCTCCGTGCCGGCAGGCGCCGGAGGGCAGCTGCAGGAGGTGCTGACCCGCGTCGCCGCCGACGTGGGTGTCGACGTCGCGGTGGAGGATTACAGCATCGCGCGACGGGCCAAGCGGCTCATCGTGTTTGACGTCGACTCGACGCTGATCCAGCAGGAAGTCATCGAGATGCTCGCGGCGCGCGCGGGTGCCGAAGAGGCCGTCAAGGCGATCACCGACGCCGCGATGCGCGGCGAGTTGGACTTCGCCGAGTCGCTGCACCAGCGGGTCGAGACGCTGGCCGGGCTGCCCGTGGAGGTGATCGACGAGGTCGCCGAGGACGTGGAGCTGACCCCCGGCGCCCGGACCACAATCCGGACGCTGCGCAGATTGGGTTATCACGTCGGCGTGGTCTCCGGCGGCTTCCGCCAGGTCATCCAACCGCTGGCCGATGAGTTGATGCTGGACTTCGTCGCGGCCAACGTGCTTGAGGTCGTCGACGGAAAGCTCACCGGGAAGGTGGTCGGTGAGATCGTCGACCGGCCCGGAAAAGCCAAGGCGCTGCGCGACTTTGCGAGTCAGGCCGGGGTCCCGATGGCGCAGACGGTAGCGGTCGGCGACGGCGCGAACGACATCGACATGCTGTCCGCGGCGGGCCTGGGTATTGCGTTCAACGCCAAGCCTGCGCTGCGTGAGGTGGCCGATGCGTCGCTGAGCCACCCCTACCTGGACACCGTGCTGTTCCTGCTCGGCGTGACACGCGGCGAGATCGAGGCGGCCGATGCGCTCGATGGCGTGGTGAGCCGCGTCGACATCCCGCCCGATCTCTAGCGACCGCGGTACGGCACGATGGTCGGGTGGCCGAAAAGGGGAGTGAGGCAGTCGACCCCGATCTGCTGATCGACTTCAGGGATGTCTCGCTGATTCGCGACGGCCACACCCTGGTGGGGCCGGTGACCTGGTCGGTCGAGCTCGACGAGCGCTGGGTGATCATCGGGGCCAACGGCGCCGGCAAGACGTCGTTGCTGCGCATCGCCGCGGCTGCCGAACATCCCAGCTCCGGTGTGGCGTACGTGCTCGGCGAGCGGCTCGGCCGAGTCGACATGGCCGAGTTGCGGGCGCGGGTCGGGTTGAGTTCCTCGGCGCTGGCGCAGCGCATTCCCGGCAACGAGATCGTCCGCGACCTTGTGGTCTCGGCCGGCTACGCGGTGCTGGGGCGGTGGCGCGAGAAGTACGAGGACGTCGACTACCACCGCGCCGTCGACATGCTGGAGAGCCTGGGCGCCGAACACCTGGCCGACCGCCGCTACGAGACCCTGTCCGAGGGGGAGCGCAAGCGCATCCTGATCGCCCGCGCCCTGATGACAGACCCCGAGTTGCTGCTGCTCGACGAGCCGGCGGCCGGTCTCGATCTGGGTGGCCGCGAGGAGTTGGTGGCGCGGCTGGCCGACTTGGCCGCCGACCCGGACGCACCCGCGCTGGTGCTGGTCACCCACCACGTCGAGGAGATTCCGCCCGGCTTCAGCCACTGCATGCTGCTGTCGGAGGGGCGGGTGGTGTCGGCCGGGTTGCTCTCTGATGTGCTGACCGCGGGGAACTTGTCCGCGGCGTTCGGCCAGTCGATCGACGTGGACGTGATCGACGGGCGCTACTTCGCCCGTCGCACCCGGACCCGCGCGGCACATCGGAGGCGCTGATGAGTGACGACACGTTTGTTCCGCTGCCGGTGCGCCCGGCCGCAACGGTGATGCTGATGCGCGACGGCGCCGAAAGTATCGAACTGTTCCTCATGCGGCGCCATTCGAAGATGGAGTTCGCCCCGGGAACCATGGTCTTTCCCGGCGGTGGTGTCGACGATCGCGACCGCAACGCCGATATCGCCTGGGCCGGACCGTCGCCCGAGTGGTGGGCGGAACGTTTCGGCACCGATGTCGAGTTGGCCACCGCGCTCGTGTGTGCGGCGGCCCGGGAGACGTTCGAAGAATCCGGAGTGCTGTTCGCCGGTCCGGCCGACGATCCCGACGGCATCGTCCACGACGCCTCGGTGTACGCCGATGCCCGTCGCGCCCTCGATGACCGGACCCTGTCGTTCGCCGATTTTCTGCGCCGGGAAAACCTGGTGCTGCGCGCGGATCTGCTTCGGCCATGGGCTAATTGGGTGACGCCCGAGGCCGAGCGAACCCGCCGCTACGACACCTACTTCTTCGTCGGCGCGCTACCCGCGGGCCAGCGGGCCGACGGCGACAACACCGAGTCCGACCGCGCGGCGTGGACGACGCCGCAGGCGGCGATCGCCGACTTCGAGGCTGGGCGCAGCTTCCTGTTGCCGCCGACCTGGACGCAGCTCGATTCGCTGAACGGCCACTCGGTCGCCGACGTGCTGGCAGTCGAGCGTCAGATCGTCGCCGTCCAACCCAACGTCGAAATCGACGGCGACAACTGGATTTTCGAATTCTTCGACTCCGACCGCTACCACCGGGCCCGCAAGGCGGGCGGGCAGAAGTGGCATCTGTGAGCGAGTTCGTCAGCATTCACGCCGATCCGGACCGCCCCGGAGTCGGGACGATCGTCCTCTCGCGTCCGCCGACCAACGCACTGACCCGGCAGGTCTACCGCGAGATCGAGCACGCCGCGGCAGCGGTGAGCCACCGCGACGACATCGCCTCGGTCATCCTCTTCGGCGGACACGAGATCTTCTCCGCCGGCGACGACATGCCGCAACTGCGCACGCTGACCGCGTCGGAGGCCGACAGCTGGCTGCGTGTGCACCGCGCGGCCGTCGACGCCGTCGCCGCCATTCCCAAGCCGACCGTCGCGGCGATCACCGGATACGCGCTGGGCGCCGGCCTCGGCCTGGCGCTGGCCGCGGACTGGCGGGTGAGCGGTGACAACGTCCGCTTCGGTGCGACGGAAATCCTGGCCGGTCTGGTTCCCGACGGGGACGGCATGGCTCGGCTGGCCCGCACGGTCGGGATCAGCAAAGCCAAGGAGCTGGTCTACTCCGGGCGGTTCTTCGGCGCCGAGGAGGCCCAGGAACTGGGCATCGTCGACGAGATGGTGGCGCCCGACGGTGTGTACGACGCCGCCGCAGCATGGGCGAGCAGGTTCGTCGACGCGCCGCACGCCGCGCTGGCCGCCGCAAAGGCCGGCATCGACGACCTCAGCACGCTGGCGCCGGCCGAGCGGTGGGACGCCGAACGCCGCCGCTACCTGGAGGTATTCGACGCGATACTGCGGGAACCGACGGCGCAGTCGACCTCGCCGGGCGGTCGAGCGTAGGCAGGGTGCCTGCGCGGGCGTCCGGCCGTTAGGCTGGGCGACCATGACCAGTACCGATCCGGCGCCGCAGCCGCACGCCACCGCTGAGCAGGTCGAGGCCGCCCGCCACGACAGCAAGCTGGCCCAGGTGCTCTATCACGACTGGGAAGCGGAGAACTACGACGAGAAATGGTCGATCTCCTATGACCAGCGCTGCATCGACTACGCCCGGGATTGCTTCGACAGTGTTGTCCCCGACGACGAGATTCACCGGCTGCCCTACGACAACGCCCTCGAGCTGGGCTGCGGTAGCGGCTTCTTCCTGCTGAACCTGATCCAGTCCGGGGTGGCGCGACGCGGATCGGTGACCGACCTGTCGCCGGGCATGGTCAAGGTTGCCACCCGCAACGGTCAGTCGCTGGGCCTGGAGATCGACGGCCGGGTTGCCGATGCCGAGCGCATCCCCTACGACGACGACTCCTTCGACCTGGTCGTCGGACATGCTGTGCTGCACCATATTCCGGATGTCGAGCTGACTTTGCGCGAGGTGCTCCGTGTGCTGCGACCCGGCGGTCGGTTCGTGTTCGCCGGAGAACCGACCAAAATCGGCAACAGCTACGCGCGCTCGCTCTCGACGCTGACCTGGCGGGTCGCCACCAACGCCACCAAGTTGCCCGGACTGGGCAGCTGGCGCCGCCCGCAGGCGGAGCTCGACGAGTCCTCACGGGCGGCGGCGTTGGAATCGATCGTCGACCTGCACACCTTCGACCCGCCCGAACTAGAGAAGATGGCTTCGCGCGCCGGTGCTGTCGACGTCGAGACCGCCACCGTCGAATTCACCGCCGCCATGCTCGGGTGGCCGCTGCGAACCTTCGAATACGCGGTGCAGCCCGACAAGCTGGGCTGGGCCTACGCCAACTTCGCGTTCAACAGCTGGAAGCTGTTGAGCTGGGCCGACAGCAACGTCTGGCGACACGTGGTGCCGAAGGGCTGGTACTACAACGTCGAGATCACCGGGACCAAGCCGTCCTGAACGTCGGTCTCGACGACGTCGCCTATCTGACGTCGGACGAGGGTTCGGCCGCGCTGGCCGTGGTCGACGGTCACCCGTTGAAGGACCGCGTCGGCGAGATCGCGCGGCTGCGCAAGCAATTCGGCGATCGAACTGCGCTCTTGGTGGAGACGGTGCTGCTGCGCCGCCGCGCGGAAGCCAAACTCGCTGGACTGCCCGGCGTCGATGCCTGGCTGTTCACCGACGAGGCGCTGCAGCAAGCCAGCGCCGCACCGGTTGCGCTGCATCGCTCGAAGCGCTTGCGCGGCAGGGTCATTCACGATGTGACGTGTTCGATCGGCACCGAGTTGGCGGCGCTGCGTGGTTCGGCCGCGGTGCTGGTCGGCAGCGATGTCGATCCGGTGCGGCTGGCGATGGCCCGGCACAACCTCGAGGGCGCTGTCATGCTGTGTCGCGCCGACGCGCTGCACCCGGTGACCCGCGACGCTGTGGTGCTGGCCGATCCGGCGCGGCGCAGCGGCGGGCGGCGGCGCTTCGATCCACGCGACTATCAGCCGGCCCTGGACGATCTTCTGGCGACGTACCGGGACCGGGACCTGGTCGTGAAGTGCGCGCCGGGAATCGATTTCGATGCGATCACCCGGCTGGGGTTCGACGGCGAGGTCGAGGTGACGTCGTATCGCGGCTCCGTGCGGGAAGCCTGCCTGTGGTCGGCGGGGCTGGCCGAGACGGGCGTGCGCCGGCGCGCCAGCTTGCTGGATCGCGGCGAACAGCTGACCGACGCCGACCCCGACGACTGCGATGTGCGGCCCGCGGGCCGCTGGATCGTCGACCCCGACGGCGCGGTGGTGCGCGCCGGTCTGGTGCGGCATTTCGCGGCGCGACACCGGCTGTGGCAACTCGACCCGCACATCGCGTATCTCTCCGGCGATCAGCTACCCGACGGCGTCCGCGGTTTCGAGGTGCTGGATCAGATCGCCTTCGACGAACGACGACTGCGTCAGGGGCTGACAGCGCGGGAGTGCGGCTCGCTGGAGGTGCTGGTTCGTGGGGTGGACGTCGACCCCGATGCGCTGCGGCGGCGAATGACGTTGCGCGGCAACGAGTCGCTGACGGTCGTCATCACCCGGATCGGATCGGGCGCGGCTGCGCAGGGGACCGCGTTCATCTGCCGCCCGTCGCGCTGACGACCCAGCCGGATCGGCGACCACCGCCTAAAGGGCGGTTAGCGGCGGTCGCCGACCCGGAGGGTGGCTCGTGCTCAGAACAGCGTTGCCAGCTCGGTCCAGAAGTTGGCGCCGTCCGCCGCCGCCGACCCGCCGTCGAACGATGCCAGCAGGTCGGTGAGCCAGTTGCCGGTGTCCGCGGCGGCCGAGCCGCCGTCGAGCGCGGGGAACAGGTCGGCCAGCCAATTGCCGCCGTCGGCCGCGGCATGCGACCCGCCGGAGAACGAGTTCAGCAGTTCAGTCAGCCAGCTCTCGGTTGCTGCGAAGCCCACGGGGTTACCCGTCGGGTCGTAGACATGCACACCGTCGCCGACCGCATTCGCAACGTGGCCGCTGGAGCTGTCAAAGCCCGCCAACGCGATAGCGTGCGAGCCTTCCGCGGTCGCCGTGTTGAAGTTGCTGTCGTAGATAGCAGTTCCATCGCCGGCACCCGCCTGAGCAACGGCGTAATCACCATTCGCGACGGCGGTGTTGCCGCTGCCCCAAGCCGCTTGCGCGGAGCTCCAGGTGCCTGTTGCGGAGGCGTAGTCGAACAATCCGGTGTCTCCTACGCCCGCGTTGCTGTGCTCACCCATCGCCGAGGCATAGTTGAAAAAGCCGCTCATCGCGTTGGAGTTGGAGTAGGCGCCGACAGCGATCGCGATGTTTCCGAAGCTCGATTGGGCGCTCGCCGTTCCTAGCTGGATGAGCGGCGTGCCGCTGATAGATACGGCGAAGTTCGAGTAATCGTCCGGCAGCGTCGCCGGAGTAACCGATGCCGCCGCCGCGGCGCCGTCGTTCAGCAGGTCCACGCCCGTTGCAGCGCCACTGGGCTCGGCTGCCGCGCCGCCCGCCGACGGGCTGACGCTGGTGACGAGGTCGCCGCTGGCGTCGGCGGTGTTGCCGCTGCTGCCGTCCAGCCCGGCGGCGGCATGGGCTTGGTAACCCTCCGCGGTAGCGATGTTGAAGCTACCGGTGGTGGGGTAGCCGCCGTTCGGGACGCCGGCGTAGGCCGTGGACATGTTGCCGGTAACTGTCGCCGTGTTGAAGCTGCCGCCGGAACCCCACGCCGCTTCCGCGCTACTGTGCGACCCGACCACCGTGGCCGTGTTGAAGGCTCCGACGCCGATGCCATTGCCCCCGATGAGTGCGACGCTGCCATCACCGTCCACGGTTGCGGTGTTGAACAGTCCGCCATAGGCGGTGGCGTCGGTGCCGGCACCATGCGCAATTGCGACATTCCCGAAGCTGGACACCGCAAAAGCTGTGCCGCTCTGATACAGCGGGATTCCGCTTATCGAGATCGCGTAGTTGGAGAAATCGGCTGGGAGCGTAGGCGGCGATACCGCCGCAGCCGATGCGGCCGCCAGCGCGCCGAAGTCGGGTAGATAGGCGCCAATATCGGCTGTACCGACCGAATCGGCCGTGGCGGCAGGCATGGACGCCATCGCGGCTCCAATGCCGAGCCCCACCGCGGCGATACCGAAGCGGCTGAAGTGGTGTGCAGTCTTCATCGAGCTTCCTTTCAGATGTCCCCGACGTGGGCCGATGGGACGTTGGTCGGTAGTCCGGCACTGCAAGTCGTGGTCGTCGTAGCTACCGACTCGCGAGCACTCTCTTTGGTTTTCCTCAGCGAACGTTAAGGTCGCCAGGCATGACGCTAAGAGGTTTGCTCGGTGACTGATACAGGGATTTCCCTTGCATTGCACCGGAGAACTATGTGGGTGTCGTCGGCGACAGGGCCGATATCGGCCCACAAATCTGAGAGGTTGCGCTAACGCATCTAGCCGCCCGGCGCGATGCCGGACGGCTAGATGTGGCTCTTGATGAAGGGGTTTAGAACAGGGTTGCGAGTTCCGTCCAGAAGTCGGCGCCGTCGGCCGCGGCAGATCCGGGATCGAACAGAGACAGCAACTCGGTGAACCAGTTACCGCCCTCGCCTGCGGCCGAGCTGCCGTCGAAGGCACTCAGCAGGCCGGCGAACCAATCGTCACTGTCGACTGTGGAACCACCGTTGAGGGACGAGAGGAAGTCCGACAGCCAGCCGTCGGTCGCCGCGCCGCTCGATGGCCCAGGATCATTCACCTCGATGTTGTTACCCACGGCATTGGCGACATTGCTGCTGCTCCCGTCCCAGCCTGCGCGAGCGATGGCTTGATAACCCTCGGAGGTGGCGGTGTTGAAATTGCTGTCGTAGATGGCGGTTCCGTCCCCTGCGCCCGCCTGAGCAACCGCATAGTCACCGTTAGCGACGGCGGTGTTGCCACTGCCCCAACCGGCCCCCGCGTAACTCCACAGCCCGGTAGCGGAGGCGTAGTTGTACAAGCCGGTAACACCAACAACGGCGTGGCTGTGATCGCCGGTCGCCGTGGCGTAGTTGAAGAATCCGCTCATTGCGTTGGAATCCGCGTAATCGCCATAGGCGATCGCAACGTTTCCGAAGCTGGAACTTGCATTAGCTGTGCCGAGGTCGATCAGCGAGAACCCGCTGATCGAGACTGAATAGTTGAGCAGGCTGTCCGGCAGCGTCGCTGGCGTCACAGCGGCCGCGGCGGCTGCAACGTTGCCCAGGTCGGGAAGAATTGCAGCGGCAGCCTCGGCGACAACGCCACCGGGGGTCGAATCGGCCGACGCGACGACGGGCACCGAAGCCATCGCGGCCCCGAAGCCGAGGCCGATCGCGCAGACGCCAAAGCGATGTAGACGCTTCGAATTTCTCATTGTGGTTCCTTTCAAGCCGTCCTTCGAAGGACGACGGGGGGAGGGGTAACGCAGTGATTCTTTGGTATTTCTCAGCGAACGTTAAGGTCTTCCGCCACGACGATATGAGGGCAGAGGGCCGATGGATACAGGGATTTCCCTGGTGTTTTGCCGGTGTCGACCCCGGGTTGGAGCCAGGTCGGTGTCTTGAAATCACGCCAAAAGCAGGCCAAACCTGAGAAAGTTTCCTAACTCATTCACATGTTCCGCCACGCCAAAGATGGGGAGATCTCCCCATGAACTGCGGGAAGCGGCGCCGCAGACTGATCTCAGCGCGCCGGGGGTCGGCACGCCGGCGGTAATGCATCACCGGGACATGGCGCGAAGCTGCCGTCCACTACCCCCGGGCCGCGCGACATCCCCGCCACTGGACGGGCGGGTTCGCGTCGAACCCGACGCTCGGGGTCGACGGGATCGGACGACAGAGAATTTGCCAGCTGCGTCGACAGCAATCCGTGCGGCGAACGCGGATCGCAGATCTAGTGCACGTCAACGTGCATTCTTTTTAGACACGTTGCTAATGCCTGAACATTTATCAGGTAACCTGGGTTTAACAATTCAGCAGTCGGAAGGTGGTTTGTCATGCGATCGAATGGCGTCGTTCGAATGGCGCTGCTGGCGGCGGGTCTAGCGGTCGCCGCCGCCGCGAGCCTGCCGTCGGATTTCACTGCGACGGCTCAGGCCGGCGTCAGCTCCGGCGAACCGGCGACCGTATCGAGAGTCACGGGACTCGCTGCTCAGCAGGGCAACCCGTGCGAACGCACCCGCCGTCCGGCATGCGGCCGACCGGGTCGCCGGTCTACGCACCGGTAGTCCTTCAACTTGTTATGAAGAATTCTCTTGGGGGCCTTCAGGTGTCGCCCTCATTGCGAGCAGCGCACGACCCGCGCGTTGGGTTCCGAAATTCGAGCCGAGCCATCTGAACGCGCGGACGACACGCCCGCGCGCATGGCCGGTATCTCATCGGCTGATCTTGATGCAAATTTATTAGCGCGGGCGTAAAAACCATACCCGGTCTCGCTGATCTTGATCCAAAGCCTGCGCGGTGGCCTCGTGACGCCCCGCCAGAATACTGAAAACTCTGACCGGCTCATGAATTAAGGGCTCAAGACTTTTTCGACCATTATTAGACTTTGTTCAAACAAATCTGACGGGTGCGCATAGGCTTACCTCACTCGGCGCGGTGGGTGCCGATAAAGAATGGCACGTCTATTTGGCGTGCCGGGGGAAGGGCAAGAATGGGAAGCACGCGTGCTTTCTCGCGGCTGGGATTGCTGGCCGTGGGTCTAGGTATTGGTGGGGCGGTGGCCTCTGTTCCAGGAACCGCATTCGCCGACACAATCGACTCGGTCGCTGCGGCCGATAGCGTTCTCAGCGGGCTCGCGCCCGCAGCCAGCATCGACGCCCTTTTTCCGGACCTGGATATCGACTCGCTGTTCCCCAACCTGAACATGGCCATCTCTTTCAACGGCATGGACTTGTTCGAGAGCGGCTCCGCCGACGCAAACTCCTCCGGTCTCGGGTCCTTCGCATTCGCCTACGGAGCCGATTCTCAAGCCACCGCTACCGGCGCAGGCAACATCGCCGCCGTCTACGGGTCCAACTCCTTTGCCACCGCGGGCGGCGAGGGCGCGACCGGCAATACCGCGCTGGTGCTCGGTGACCAGTCGTCTGCCTTCGCCGGCGGCGCCGATTCGAGTGGAAACGCTGCAGCGGTGTACGGCCTGGGCAGCCACGCGATAGCCGGCGGCTTCGGTGACAACCCAGGCAATCTGAACATCGCCGGCGTGGTCGGCGACCACGGCAGCGCCACGGCCGGTTCCAGCAGCCTGGGCGCGGGCAGTTTCAATATTGCCTACGTCGAAGGAAACGATGTCGGAGCCGCGAATGCGACCGGCGCCAGCAACATGATCGACATCAACAAGTTCTACGACAACTGGGGGGTTCCGACCAGTCCCAGCGCCGCGGCGGCCGCGGACAGCGCGCCGTCTTCCGAGCTTCTGTCCGGGGGTAGCTCGGGTTGGTTGTCAGACGCCAACGCATTTTGGTCGCAGCTCTTCTCCGGCGACACGCAGGCCGCTCTCAACTCGGGGACCAACTTCTGGAATGACCTGCTGGGTGGCTCGGACACATCGGGTGCCGCGGCCGCGAGTAGCAACTGGTGGACCGACCTACTGGGCAACTCGGGCAACCTGACCGGCGGTACCGACTGGTGGACCGATCTGCTGGGCAACTCCGGCGGGATGACCGAGGGTGCCAACTGGTGGACCGATCTGTTGGGTGGCTCGGGTGCTCTGACGGACGGTGCTAACTGGTGGACCGATCTGTTAGGTGGCTCGGGTGCGTTGACCGACGGCGCCAATTGGTGGACCGATCTGTTGGGCGGCTCCGGTGCATTGACCGACAGCGTCGGTTGGTGGACGGACCTGCTCGGAGCGTTCGACGGTGCCGGAACGGCCGCGGATCTGACCAACTTCTGGACGGAGGTCCTGGGGCTGTTCTAACTAGACCCGCCTGCCGGGTCGGCGGCCGCCGTTAGGGAGGACGGTGGCCGCTGACCTGGGCAGGCGCCCATCAGCAGGACGTTTGCCGTCCGTCGCGAGGGGGGCCAGGTACGCTGGCGAGACGGCATTTCAGCCGTTCTGAGTCTGCGAGGACAAGTCGACCGATGCGCAACATGATGTCGGCCGCGCTGATAGCGGCCGGAGCCCTGCTGGGCTGGTCTGGCGTTGCTGTGGCGGCCGCGGATTCGGCGTGCACCAACCTGGGCGGCACGCTTCAAGATGACCAGACGTGCAACGTCCACACCGTCACGCCCACCTACACGCTGAACATGACTTTTCCGGTGGACTACCCGGATCAGGCGTTGACCGACTACCTCGGTCAGAACCGGGATGGATTCGTCAACGTCGCGCAGACGTCGTCACAAACGTCCGGCCAGCGCGACGTGCCTTACCAAATGGAAGTCACGTCCGAGCAGTTTCACTCCGGTCAAGCGCCCGGCGGCACTCGCAGCGTCGTGCTCAAGGTTTTCGAAGACCTCGGCGGTCCGCGGCCCTCGACCTTCTACAAGGGTTTCAATTACGACGTCGCCGGACAAAAAGCGATCACCTTTGACACACTTTTCCCGCCGAATGCAAAGCCGCTCGACTCAATTTTCCCCATTGTTCAGCGGGAGGTTGGAAAGCAGACCGGGCTGGGCGCCGCAATTTCACCCGGCTCGGGTCTGGACGCGTCGCATTACCAAAACTTTGCGATCACCGACGACGAGCTGATTTTCTACTTCGCGCCGGGCGAGCTGTTGCCGTCGCTGGCCGGCGGCAGCCAGGTGCACGTACCGCGTAACGCCATTCCGCCGCTGGCAGTCAAGGGCTGACTCAGCTCGGGGCGAAGCTGTAGACCTGGCCGTCGCTGGTCGCGGTGACTACACGGCGATCGCGCCCTATCGAGACGCCGACGGGGTAACCGGTCGCCTCCGGTAGTGGGTAGCTGTTCAGGGTCTTGCCGCTGCCCGGGTCGAACACCAGCAGCGTCATGCCCCGCGCTCCTTCACCCGGCCCACCCGTCACCACCGCGTAGCCCGCGCCGGAGCCGGCCAGGCTCGAGGTCGACAGCGGGCTGACATCGTTGCGCCGCCACACCTCCTGCGCGTGATCGCCGGCATCCTTGAATGCGACAAGGCGGGTATCGGGCCCGCCGCCGGACACGATCAGCCCACCGGGCGTCACCGACGGCGGCGTCTGCGCCAGGAACTTCAGCGGGACCGACCATTTCGGCTTGCCGTCGGCGGCGTGCAACGCCCACAACCGTTCGTCGCGGCCGTTGACGTAGATCGTGGATCCGTCGCTCGACATCACCGGACTCGCCTCGACGCCGGCGCCGACGGCGTTGCTGGTCCATTCGCGAGTCAGCAGCGGATTCTGGCCTGGGTGGTACTTCAGCCCTACCAGGATGGGGGCCGGGGCGCCGGGCTCCCACAGCCCGACCACGATCAGTCCGGTGTCCTTGGCAAACGCCGGCGCGGCCGCGACCGGGCAGCCTTCCTTGGCCGGACCGCAATCGGCGAGGCCGCGGGTGAAGTCGCTGGGGTCGACATTGTCGACCAGGTCAACCGCATTCCCGACGACCGTGCCGCGGTGACCTTCGAACACCTGAACCTGGCCCAGGTGGGTCACCACCAACACGTGGCCATTGCCGAGAATCCTTGGCGTGGAGGGCATTCCCATCACCGGGCGGCGCCACCGGATCCACTGCGTGACGGGGAATGACAAGAAGGCGCCCGGCTGGCCGATGTAGAGGTTGTCGAAGCCGTCGAACAGCGGGCTGGCGATGCCACCGCCCTGATACAGCCGGGTGCACCAGCGCTGCCGGCCGTTGTCGTCGTTCTCCCACTCCATCAGCGAGCAACCACCGGGGGTCTGCGCGTTGGCGGCAAGCCAGTTGCGCGAACTGAGTGCGACCGACGACTCCAGCGAGCCTTTGACCGAGCGGGTCCAACGCAGGCTCAGCGACTCGGCCCCGGCGACCGCGGTGTAGCTGCTGTTGGCCGCGTCGCCGTACTGGGCGGGCCAGCCCTCGGCGGGCACGGTGTCGACCCAGGAGTCGGTGTTGCCGCACCCCGCGCTGACGGCAGCCAGCAGCAGAACCGAAGCCACCGATGACCAATGCCACAACGCACGGCGGGAGATCGGCCAAGACACGATGCCGAGGGTAACCTGTGCCACCTCGAGGAGGGCCGATTGCCCGGCGCGCCATCATGCCGCAATTTATGGTTGTCCGGCTCCTCAGCCCGCCGTCCCGGCGCGCGTCGTCGCCGACGGTCTTCTGGTTGTCCGGCTCCTCAGCCCGCCGTCCCGGCGCGCATCGTCGCCGACGGTGTTCTGGTTGTCCGGCTCCTCAGCCCGCCGTCCCGGCGCGCATCGTCGCCGGACTAGGCTTTGCGGCCATGACGAGCATGTGGGGAGCCCCGATTCACCGCCGCTGGCGGGGATCGAATCTGCGCGACCCACGCCAGGCCAAGTTCCTCACGCTGGCCTCGCTGAAGTGGGTCCTGCGCAACCGTGCCTACACGCCGTGGTACCTGGTCCGCTACTACCGTCTGCTCAAATTCAAGCTGGCCAACCCGCACATCATCACCCGGGGCATGGTGTTCATCGGCAAGGGTGTCGAGATCCACGCCACGCCGGAACTCGCGCAGCTGGAGATCGGGCGCTGGGTGCACATCGGCGACAAGAACACCATCCGCGCGCACGAAGGCTCGCTGCGGTTCGGCGACAAGGTCGTCTTGGGTCGCGACAACGTCGTCAACTGCTACCTCGACATCGAGTTCGGCGATTCGGTCTTGATGGCCGACTGGTGCTATATCTGCGATTTCGACCACCGCATGGACGACATCACGCTGCCGATCAAGGACCAGGGCATCGTCAAATCGCCGGTGCGGATCGGGCCAGATACCTGGGTCGGCGTCAAGGTCAGCGTGCTACGCGGCACTTCGGTCGGACGCGGGTGCGTGCTGGGGTCGCATGCGGTCGTCCGAGGCGAAGTGCCGGACTACTCGATCGCGGTCGGCGCGCCGGCGAAGGTGGTCAAGAACCGGCAGCTGGCCTGGGAGACGTCAGCGGCCGAGCGTGCCGAGCTGGCCGCCAACCTCGCCGACATCGAACGCAAGAAGGCCGCTCGCTAACTCATGTCCTGGTAGCGGCGCAGCGCCTCGCTGCGCTCCGCGGAGTGGTCGACCATCGGTTCGGGATAGCCGGCCGGCCGCTCGCCCTTGGTGAGGGTCACGTCTTTCGCATCGGCTAGTTCCGAGACCCAACGACGGACGTAATCGCCTGACTGGTCGAACTTTTCGGCCTGCCGGGTCGGATTGAACACCCGGAAATAGGGGGCGGCGTCGGTGCCGCAGCCCGCAGCCCACTGCCAGCCGTGCTGATTGTTCGCCACATCGCCGTCGACGAGCTGATCGAGAAAGTGACGCGCCCCCCACTGCCACGGCAGATGCAAGTCCTTCACCAGGAACGAGGCGACGATCATCCGCACTCGGTTGTGCATGAAGCCGGTGTCCCGCAATTGCCGCATACCGGCGTCGACGATCGGGAAACCCGTTTCGCCGGCTTTCCAGGCGTTGAAACGTTTTTCGGCGTCCTTGTCGTCATCGATCTTGATCGCATCGAAGTCGCGATTCCAGTTCCACCATGCACTGTCGGGCCAGTGGTGCAGGACCGCGGCGTAGAAGTCTCGAAATGCCAACTCGCGCAGATACGCTCGCGGACCGGCATGCCGCTGGTCCAGGTCGGCGGCCAAGGTCCGCGGGTGGATCGTGCCGAAGTGCAGATGTGCTGACATGCGGCTGGTGCCGTCGTAGCCGGGCGTGTTCCGGTTGTCGTCGTAGCCGTCGACTCCCTTGGCGACGAACTTTTTCCACCGCTTCCGCGCGGCCGCCTCGCCTGCCTGCAGATCGAGGTCAGCGCCGGGGTCGGGTATCTCGACGGGTTTCGCGCGCTTGCCCAGCTTCTTGGGATCGACCCATGTCGCGGACTTGGCTGTCGTGCGCGCCGGTGCGCGCCAGCCCGTATCGCGCCACCGGCCGTAGAAAGGCGTGAACACCTTGTACGGTTCGCCGTCGTCCTTGGTCACCCGGCCGGGCGAGATCAGATACGGCGATCCGGTCGCCACCAACGGCACATCGCCCAGCGCGTCGCGCACCTTGTCGTCGCGTCGGCGCCCGTACGGCGAGAAGTCCTCGGAAATATGAACCGACGACGCGTCGATCTCCTTGGCCAGTGCCGGAATTCGCTCCTCCGCTCGGCCGCGCGTGACGAGCAGCCGACCGCCCAGCTGCTCGCTCAGCTCCCTCAGGGAGTCGCAGAGGAACTGCATGCGGCGCTCGCCAGAGGACGCCTCCAGCCGGGGGTCGAGGACGAAGCACGCGAGCACGTCGTCGTTGTCGGAGGCGGCCTCCAACAGCGGCGGGAGATCGTGTACGCGGAGGTCGCGACGGAACCACAACAGCGCGGACATCAGCGGGTCACCTGAATCATCGGCGGTTGAGTACCCAAATATGGCCAGACATCAATGTGGCGAAGGCGCACCACAGCGGATAGGGCGCGATCGCGGCGCCGGCGCGCGGGTCCGCCGCCGCGGTGCGACGGGCCAGATCGGCGCTGCTGGCAGCCAGCACCGCCGCCCCGATCGCCGAGGCGCCGAGTTTCTGATACTTGAAGAACAACCAACTCCAGCCGGCGTTCATGATCAGATTGGCGGCCAGTGCCGCAATGTAGGTGCGGGCCTCCGCGTCGCGGCCGGTCGCACGGAGCTTGTCGATCGCGGTCGCAGATGTCACCGCGATGTCGGCGTACAACGTGGTCCAGGCGATGGGAAACACCTCGTTGGGCGGTACATACGGGGGCTTGCGAAGCCTGGAATACCACCGGGTGATTCGCGGCTTGCTGGCAACGCTTCCGATTCCTGCCGTGGCCTCGACCGCGAGAGACGTCGCGGCCAGTGTCTGCTTGTTCACTCGAGCTCCCTTCGACTCGGCTAAGTATTTCAGTCATTTAAGTATTAATCAACTGAAATAATGGCCGCGTGCGGATAAACTAGTCCGCGTCATGGCCCCCGAAGAGACCGCAGGCGAGCGCGCCGCACTAGAGCAGCAGATCTCCGCGTATCTGCGCGTGATGACGGCCGAGTCGGAACAGATCGGCCGCGCTTTCGCGGCGGTACATGACGTGCGCCCCACCGACTTTCGGGCGTTGCTGCATGTGATGGTCGCCGAAACGGCCGGCGACCCGGTCACCTCGGGTGAGCTTCGGCAGCGCATGGGGCTGTCCGGCGCGGCCATCACCTACCTGGTCGACCGGATGATGGCCTCCGGTCACATCACCCGCGAGTCCGATCCGGCCGACCGTCGGAAGGTGATCCTGCGTTACTCCGACTCCGGCCTCTCGACCGCGCGGGCCTTCTTTGCGCCATTGGGGTCGCACTCCCATGACGCGATGACCGACCTGCCCGATGCCGACCTGATGGCGGCCGGCCGAGTTTTCGCCGCGCTGATCGAGGCGATGCGGCGCTATCAGGACGACCTCGCGTCCTTCAAGCCCAGCGTGCAACCCGACGCATGAGCGACGCGAAAGGGGGCGCTGTGCACAGTGATTCAGCCGATATGACGACCCGCAAGCGTCGCCACATCGACGTATGCCTTGACGACCGTGTCGACTATTCGGGTGTGACGACGGGACTGGAGCGCTACCGCCTGCCCTACAACGCGTTGACGCAGACCAGCCTCGACCACGTCGACCTGTCCACCAACTTCCTGAGCGCACCCCTGCGCGCCCCGATACTGGTCGGCGCGATGACCGGTGGCGCAGAACTATCCGGCACGATCAACCGTCATCTCGCCGAGGCCGCGCAGCAGTTGGGCGTCGGGATGATGCTCGGCTCGCAGCGGATCATGCTGGACAGCGCGCTGGGGGAGCGTGCGGCGTCCAGCTTTACTGTTCGCGACGTCGCCCCGGATGTTCTGCTGTTCGGCAACATTGGCCTCGCACAATTGACCGCGGTTGCTGCCCAAGATATTTCGAACGCGCTCAAGCGAGTCGGCGCGGATGCCCTTGCGGTGCACACTAATCCGTTGCAGGAAGCGGTCCAGCAGCAGGGCGACGGCGATTTCTCCGGTTCACTCGATCGGCTGCGTGATGTCGCCGGCTCGCTCGAGTACCCGATCCTGCTCAAGGAGGTCGGGCACGGCATCGGAAGCTCGGCTGTCGCTGAATTGACCGGTGGCACAGGTGAATTGCCGGTAGCCGCCATCGATGTCGCCGGGGCGGGTGGCACCTCGTGGTCGCGGGTCGAGCAACTCGTCCGTTATGGCGAGGTTCGGTTCCCCGATCTGGCCGACTGGGGCATACCGACGGCGCGAGCAATCACCGAGGTGCGGGAGGTGTTGCCGACGGTGCCGCTGGTGGCCTCCGGCGGGATTCGAACCGGCATGGATGCGGCCAAAGCGCTGGCCCTGGGTGCCGACGTGGTAGCCGTGGCGCGTCCGCTGCTCTCGGCAGCAATCGAATCCACTGCGGCCGTGGTGGATTGGCTGCAACAGTTCATCGAGGAACTGAGCATCTGCCTGCATTGTGCCGGCGCCGCAGATGTGTTGGCGCTCCGCCACATCGGCGTGACGCCGATCCAGTAGCGTTGCTGGCCAGTGCTTGTCGCGCTAGACGAGGTCGCGGGCGCGGCTGTTGCGCGCGGTCGCAGGCTTCTGCTGCACGACGAGATCGCCTTCGAACGACGACATCGCAGCGATCATGGCGGTGATCACGCGGTGCGCGGCGGCCAGATCCTCGTCGGGCAGGTCGGCCAATGCCGCGCGGAGGTGGACGCCCAGCGGGGTGAAGAATCCGTGGGCCAATTCCATTCCGCTGGCTTCGTAGCGCAGCAGAGCCTTGCGACGATCTGCGGGATCGGTTTCGCGGCGGATGTGCCCGGCATCGATCATGCGGTCGACGAGATAGGTGATGGCGGCCGGCGAGACGTCCATCCGCTGCCGGAGGTCGGCCATGGTCAAGGGCTTACCCGCGGTCTCCGCGACCATGACGTGCAGCAGTGCGTGGAAATCGTTTCCACTGACGGCGTTTTGGCGCGCGAAGTAACGGCCGACCCGGTCAGACTGTGCCGTCGCCGCCCGCATATCGGCCGACATCAGCTTCTCGAGCTCCGCCCGGCTGGGAAGTGAAGTGCTTGTGCCCCGCTTAGTCACCTGACTGCATCCTTTTTAGCGACTCCCGACCCAGGGTATCGGAAACCGGCTGGATCAGGGACGATACGCGTGCACCCTACACAATGTGGTCAGGACTCGCCGCCGCCCGCGGGCCCGGTGTCACTCGGGCGACGGCCAGACTTCGCCCGCGACAACGCGTTGCGCCACCTGGGCGATCGGGGTGTTGGAGTCCTGCGACATCAGTTTGAGCATGTCGAACGCTTCGGTGGCGTCGATGTTGAAGCGCTCCATCATGCGGCCCTTGGCCTGGCCGATGACGTCGCGCGATATCAGTGCGGCGCGGAATTGCTGGTCGCGTTGCATCATGTTCCACACCAACCCCGCGTGCGTCGCGAACAGAGCGCCCAGTTCCGCGGCTGCGTCGTCGAACGCGTGGGTGGACTCTGCGTAAAAGTTGAGGGTGGCGTACGTGCTGCCCTCCTTGAACATGTCCAACGACAGGATCGAACGGATCGGGGTCTGATTGATGACCTCATCCCGGTACAGCGGCCAACGATCGTCGCTGCCGAGGTCGTCGACGCGGACGGTCTCCTGTAGCGCGCCCGCGGTCATTCCAGGCCCTTGGCCACAACGGTTCTGGATGTCGTCCAGCAGTTGGGCGTAGTGGTGGGTCGCGGCCGCGCGGTTGCTCGGCCGCCGCCGCTGGGTGACAGACACCCCCGCATACTGCGCGCCCGGCACCGATTCCGCTGCACCGCCGATCAACTCGCGCAACAGCGCGGGTACGTCGAACGAGGAACGCTGATGCAGGTCGGCGACCAGCCTGGACGCCAGCACGTACTGTGCGGTCGGCGAGTTCGACACCAGCGACTCGGGTTTGTGGCTAGCCACGTCTCGGCTTTCTCGCAGGCGCGCTACTTCCTGTTCGGATCATGTCCTCAATCCATCAGGGAGTGACGCCAGTCCCACGTCCTTGGATTTGTCGGTCTTGCGCCACTTCTCGAGTTCGCCGGCGGTCGTGTCGACGATGTTGCGGAATTCGTTCCAGGTGGTGTGGTCGTCGGACGGCATGGTTGGTTCCTGCTACGACTTGTCGCGTCGCAGCGCATCCGGCTTGTGCACCGCGTCGGCACCTGTCTTGTCGCTGGTGACTCGATACTGGGGCTCGTCCGTGGAGGCGCGGACCTTACGGCCGGCCGCGTCCTGATCCTTGGTGAGCTTCTCTTCGACAGTGCCTTTCACGTCATTGCCGTGGCTTTTCCACGTGACTTTGTCGCCCTTGCGGAACGTGTCGTCTGACATCAGATGACCTCCCTGTGGCCGTATGGGACCTGTGTCGGACGGCTCCGTCGTGGTGGGTGGCCGACCCCAATACACCCGGTAACTGGTGCACGGGATTGTCTTTCCGTACCTGTGTTGGAACTATAAACTTAACTATTCATTTTGTGAATTAGATCGCTCAAATAGTCGTCGGCAAACGGGGTATACCCACCCGGCGGCGCAACGGCCGCCAACACCCTCGAGAGTCGGCAAGGAGCAAGCGATGCGGTGCGTAGTCTTCGGGGCCACGGGCTACCTGGGAATGCGTCTGGTGCCCGAATTGCTGTCGGCGGGACACGAGGTGCGCGTGGTGGCGCGTACCCCGGCGAAACTCGACGACGTGCCGTGGCGCGACAGCGTGGAGGTCGTCGAAGGTGATGTCACCGACGCCGACAAGGTCCACCGCGCGGTCGACGGTCAGCAGGTCCTCTACTACCTCGTGCATTCGATGTTGGCCGCGGACTTCGTCAACGTCGACGCCAAGGGTGCGTCGATCGTCGCGGACGCGGCCGCGTCGGCCGGCTTGACGCGAATCGTCTACGTTGGCGGGATCATCGCTCATGATCAGGAGTTGTCCGATCATTTGGCGTCGCGCGCGGAAGTGGGCCGCTTGCTTCATGATTCCGGTGTTCCGACCGCCGAGTTGCGCGCCGCGGCGATCATCGGAGCCGGGTCGGCGAGCTTCGAGATGCTGCGCTACCTCACTGAGCGTTTGCCGGTGATGGTGACGCCGAAATGGTTGCGCACCCGGGTGCAGCCGATCGCGGTGCGTGACGTCTTGTACTACCTGACCCAAGCTGCCGAGCTTCCGCCAGAAGTCAGTCGCCCCTTCGACATCGGCGGCCCGGACACCTTCACCTACACGGAGATGATCCGCAGGTACGCGGCCATCGCTGGTCTTAAAAGGCGAGTGGCAATTCCGGTCCCGGTCTTGACGCCTCTGTTGTCGTCGCACTGGGTGAACCTGATCACGCCTCTACCCCGATCGCTGGCCTCGTCGCTGATGGAATCGCTGGAGAACGACGTGGTGTGCACGGAGCACGACATCGCGGCGCAGATCCCCGATCCGGACAACGGCTTGATGCACTACGACGACGCAGTCGAATTGGCTCTGGAACGCACTCGCGACCGTGCTTTGACTACCCGCTGGACTCACCCCGGTGACGACGACATGCCGTCCAACCCGCTGCCTACGGACCCGCAGTGGGCGGGTGGGTCGCTTCACGAACGCGCTACCGAGCACCGTGTCGACGCCGACGCGGAGACCTTGTGGCGGGTGTTCGAGTCGGTCAGCGACAAGCACGGCTGGTCGGCCGCGCCCCCAGCGTGGGCCGTTCGCGGCTGGACCGGGCGAAACAATCACGCTCACAAGGGATCACAGTCACACCGCCAGCTGCACGCGGGCGAGGCTCTGGACTGGTGGCGGGTCGAAGAGGTCGAGCGGCCGCGGTTGCTGCGCCTGCGGGCAGACGTCCCGTTGCCGGGGCGGCTGTGGCTGGAATTGTCGGTCTGCGACGACGCGGGCGGTCGCTGCCGTCTCCGGCAGCGGGTCCTGTTCCAGCCCTATGGCCTTGCGGGAGAGGCATTCTGGACGGCGTCGACGCTGGTTCGCGGCGCGGTGTTCGCCGGGATTGCGCGCGACATCGTCGCGCGAGCGAACGCGGCCTACGAGCCCGCGCGCAGCTGATAGCGGCGCTCGGCGTACGCGAGATCGTCCTTCCACAGCCGGGCCGCGGCGACGCGCATCAGCGGAGTGATCAGCGGGGCCACCCGGCGCGCTCGCTGAAAACCGGTGCGGCTGGAGTGCGCGACGGTCGCCTCGATCACCGCGGTGCGCGGTCGCTTGTCCGGCCCCAATCCGAGTGGTGTCGCGTGTGTTTCGACCACGCTGCCCACCCCCTCGCCGTCGACGATGCGCATCACGATGGTCCGGGCCTCGGGGCTGGTGAACTCGGCGACCGTGGGGACGCCGACGCGTCCGATCCGGAACGTCACCGCCACGAGGAAGCTGTCCAGCTCCTCGGTCGGCGTGGTCAGCACCTCGAGTTGGGTGAACGAGTACGGGTGATACCAGGCGCCGTGCCACGGGTCGAGGCGGTTGGCGATGACGTCGGACGGCTCACACGTGCCGACCATCGTGGCGACCGCGTCCAGCGTGTCGCCGTCCGGTCGGGCGGGAATCACCGGCCGGTCGAGCGGTTCCTCGCCCCCGACGGCGTCGAGGCGGACCCAGGCCAGCACGCCGTCGTCGCAGCTGGGCAGTGTCCGCCAACCAAATCTTTCGTTGTCGGGGCCCAGACACAGGCCGTGCCACCGGCAGATCAACTCGCCGTTGTGCACCGCCGCCGTCGCGAGGTCGGCGCCGAGATGAGGGCAGCTGCGCGGCCCGACGCACAACCGGGACTGCGCGTCGCGCCAGGCGACCAACTCGACGCCCGCGACCCTCGTGCCGAAGGGTCGACCGGGGCGCACGTCGCGGCTCGCGGCGAAGGCGTACCAGTTGCCCGTCGGTCGGTGCTGTGAGCGCTCCAGTGCGGCATCGATGAGCCGCGGGGAGGCGTCGGCGTAGGTCGGGCGCTGACCCGTCCAGCTGCCCGGCGGGATCGGTTGCAGCGGCCAGTCTTTCGGCCAGCGCTGCCGGATGTTATCGCTGAAGCTCATGGGCGGGTACGCCTTTCCCGGCCGGCGAGATAACGCAGCAGCCGCGAGCGGCCCCGGGTGGGGACGGTGGACAGCTCGTGACCGGCGAGCCCCCAGCGCTGCAGCAGTTCGTTGGCCGCCGTCCAACCGGTGGTGGCGGCACGCTCCATCAGCGCCACCGGCAAGTCGATGCGAATCCCATCGCCGGCCAGGAGCAGACCCGGACGAGATGTCACGACACCGGGCCGGTGCGCGTGTGCGCCCGGCGCGAACAGTGGGCAGTCGTGGTGCTGCAGTGTGCGCTCGTGGACGATGCGCGCGCCGTTGGTCTCTGGGTACAGCCTGTGCAGCTGAGACAGCATCGCGTCCTGGGGTTGCGCGGATTCGACTGCGTAGGAATGTAATTCGACGACCGAGCCGCCGGTGCGTCGCGCCCAGTCGGCGGCTTCCTGTTCGTAGCGATCCAGCACGCTGATGTTGTCGACGGGTTCGTGTCCGGCGGTACCGAGGAATGCCGCCCGACGGTCGGCGACCGGGCGGTCCAGCCACAGCCGCTGCACCAGGAACGGCGGGGCGTTGCGCAGCCTCTTGATCCGGGCCCGCCACATGTCGTCGCAGAGACCCGGCGAGGCCTCGACGATTCGCTGGAGCCCACCGATGTCGGTGGCCAGCACCACGGCATCGGAGTCCAGGCGGTCGCCTGCATTGGTCTCGACGCGAAACTCCTCGCGATGGCCGTCACCGATGCTGGTCACCGAAACACCTTGGTGGAAGCGAACTCCCAGACCTTCCAGGTAGCGCTGCAGCGGCAACCAGAGCGCGGTGTCGTAGTTGGCGCTGGCGACGTCGAAGATCAAGCCCTCGCTGGAGCCGAGGAAGTAGATGTGGAACATCGTGGCCAGTTCCGCCGCGGACAACTCGGTGGGGCTGGCGAAGAAACTCCGGGAGAACACCTCGAAGGCCAGGTGTCGGGCGGGCTCGGGGAAGTTGATGGCCTTCAGGAACGTCTCGGCGTCGATGTGGTCGAGGCGATCGAAGATCTCCGGCAGCGACACCGCGGCCAGGGGTGCCGATGCCCGAACGTCGATCCTGGCCAGGTCGGTGAGCCGGAACGTGGGGCTGCGCAAGGCGAATACGAGCGCGTTCCACGGTGGGGTGCGGGGCAGGCCGCGGAAGGTGTCCTGTCGGCCGGCGCCGTCGATGAGTGGGTAGTCGTCGACGGCGGTGAGCATCGACAGCGTCGGATCGACGCGACCCAGGAGCGCGCGCAGGTTGTAGTACTGCCGGAAGAATGCGTGGAAGCCGCGATTCATCGCGAGGTCGGTGCCGTCCGCGTGCTCGGTCCAGGCGCCGACGCGACCGCCCAGATACTTTTCGCGCTCGATGACGTCGACGGCGACGCCGCGTTCGGCCAAACCCGTTGCCGCGGCTAGGCCCGCGATACCGGCGCCGACCACCACGGCACGCGGTTGCGAACCCAGCGCCGCGGCGCTGCCGTGCCCGCGCGGTGCCGGGAAGGTGCGGCGATGTCGGTCGGTCATGACGGTGCGTTCCCGAGGAAGGTGTGCGCGATGTTTGCTTCCCAGCCCGGCATCGTCTCGCTGCGCACCGTGGTGAAGCCCGCGTCGCGCATCCGCTGCCGCAGTCGTGCTGCACCGTCGAAGGTCAACACACTGCGCCACAGGTGCCGGTAGAGCGTCGCGTCGCGGGTCCGCAACCACCCCGACGGAATGATGATGCCCCAGGCCACCGCGTGCCAGATCGCAGTGGCGATGCGGGAGTCGCGCACCGAGTAGTCGTGTACCGCGATCGGCGCGCCCGGCGCCAACAGGTCTCGCAACGCCCCCAATTGGGTGTCCGGGTCGGACAGATTGCGGATCAGGTAGGCCGCCAGGATCCCGTCGAACGGGCCGACGACGCCGTTGTCGGCGAGCCCCTCGACCGGGGTGTGAACGAACCGGACCGACGACGGCCACGACTTGGCCCGCGCCTCGTCGAGCATGCCTCGGGATGCGTCGATGGCCACGATCTCGGCGTGTGGCGCGACACTGAGCAGCGCCGCCGTGGACGCCCCGGTGCCGCAGCCCGCATCGAGCAGCCGCAACCCGCGTCCCTCGTCGGGCAGACCCAGCCGCTGAGCCGAAAGGCGAAGGTGCGCATGATATCCGGGGCTGGAGCCGACGAGGCGGTCGTAGGCGTGCGCGCCGACGTCGAACGCTGCGGGCACCTCGGCGCGGGGCAGGCCGGTGTTACTGACGTTCACGTTGTCGCTCCCATAGCAGCAGGACGGCGGTTACCAAGGCGAAGCCGAAAAGGAAATCCTCGATCGGGATGTCGAGCGGAAATCGAATGCCGCTGGTCTGCCGGTCGTCGTAGATCACGATCGGGGCGCTCAGCTTCGTCAGCCAGCCGTCGGTGAGGATCTGGAACCCGATCACAATCACCATCGACAGCCAGTAGGCCAGCCGGCGAAACAGCCCGGTCCGCCACACCATCAGCTCGAGAGCGCACACCAGCACGACCGACGTGATCGCCGGAACGGTGTAACCCAGGCCGGTCATTTGCGCCTGACCAGTCGCAGGATCGCGCTCACCGCGTTGAACGTCAACAACCCGCACAGCGGTATCACAAGGAAGAACAGGACTTCCTCGATCGGCATGTGAAACGGAATGTTCACGCCGATAACGTATTTCGGATTGTAGGTCCAAATGTGGCGCGCGATCGCCACTTCGTCCCACACCACGAATACGGCAGCGACCGGCAGCACCGCGCGCGCGGCCCGCCACGCCTGGCGATATACGCCGGGGCGAAAGACCTCCAGCGGCAGGGTGATCGCGAGACACGCACCGAGCACAATCAGATACTGCCACCGATCCATCAGGCGGCACCGAATCTGCGATCACCCGCTGACGCCGATTGCGACAGACGCGCCCGCCACGACCGGATCAGCCCGGCGCCGGCGACGCGTAGCCGCCGCCCGTTGCCGACCGTCGCGCGCTGGGTGAACACGGCGAAGTCGCTGGCCTCGATGCGATCCAGGATCTCCGAGTACAGCGTCAGAGCGACCGCGACGCACGGCCGAGAACGCGCCTCCAGCATCGGGACACCCTCGGCAGCGAATCGGTAGACCTGCCGGGCGATCTCGTGCTGCTCGGCCAGCGCGTTGCGCACCCGAAGGTCGGTGCGCCGGTTGTGATGGCACCACATCAGGACGTCGCGATCGACACCGTGGACGGCCAGTTCGTCGGCCGGCAGGTAGACGCGTCCGCGGACCAGGTCCTCGTCGATGTCCCGCAGGAAATTCGTCAGCTGGAACGCGCGGCCCAGCGCCGCCGCGTGCGGGGCGGCCTCCGGCTGCGCCGAGACGGTGCCCAGGATCGGAAGTACTTGCAGGCCAATCGCTTCCGCGGAGCCTTTCATGTAAAGGTTGATCGCGTCGCGGTCCGGATAGTCGGTGATCGTGAGGTCCATCCGCATCGACGTCAAGAAATCGTCGAACAGGTCGTCGGCGATCTGATAGCGCTTTGCCGTATGCCGCACGGCCGCCAGCACCGGATTGCTCGGGTGTTCCACGGGGGAGAAGTACTGGTCGGACAACTGCTTCAGGCGGGCCGCCCGGGTCGGGGTGTCCAGCGACGGATCGAAGTCGTCGAGAATGTCGTCGGCGTAGCGCGCGAAGCCGTACAGCGCGTGAATCGGCGGGCGCTGGTCCGGGGCGAGCAGACGCGTCGCCAGGAAGAAGGTGCGACCGTGCGCGGCGTTCAGGGTGCGGCACCGTTGGTAGGCGCCCCGCAGTTCCGGGTCGTCGATGCCGGCCGCGGTCAGTTCGGTGCGGATCATGAGTGACCCGATTTCGTGATGACGGTTCGGTTCGCCCCCTGGTCGATGCCGGTGACGCGGTCGGCGGCCAGCCGGCCGGAGATCATCGCGGTGGGCACCCCGACCCCGGGCACCGTCGACGATCCGGCCAGCACCGCGTTGTCGATGCCACGGACCGTGTTGGCGGGGCGGAACGGCCCGGTCTGGGCGAAGGTGTGCGCCAACGAGAACGGCGTCCCGGCGATCATGCCCTGCGCCGCCCAGTCCTCTGGGTTGACGACGTGCAACACCTCGGCGCCGTCGCGGAAGCCCGGAATGAGCCGGGCGCCAACGGTATCGATGAGTTGTTCGGTGTAGCTGTCCCCGATGTGCGACCAGTCGACCGAGCCGCGCTCGAGGTTCGGGGCGGGGGCCAGCACATAGAACAACTCGTGGTCGCGCGGGGCCAGGCTGGGATCGCTCGCCGTCGGGCGCGTGACGAGCAGAGACGGGTCGCGCATCAGCCGGCCGTCGCGGATGATGTCGGTGAACGTCTGATCCCACTCGTCGCCGAAGATGATGTTGTGGTGCGCCAGAACAGGATTCGTCGACTGGGGCTGACGGCGGCCGACATGCACGACGACGGCCGACGGCGCAGGCCGCAGGCGGCCGAAGCGTCGCGGCTTGCGGTCCAGCAGTGCATAGGTCGTGGGCAGCTCGGTGGTCAGCACCACCGCGTCGCAGGCAATGCGGTCTTCGGTGTCGGTGAGCACGGCGTTGACCCGGCCGCCTGCGCGCTCCAGGCCGGTGACTGACGCGCCGTAGACGAAGCGCACGCCGGCATCGGTCGCCGCGGCGGCCAGCGCGTCAGGCAGCGCCCGCATGCCGCCGCGCGGGAAGTAGACCCCCGAGATGGTGTCCATGTAGGCGATGACCGCGTAGACCGCCAACGCTTTCCGTGGTGCGACACCGGCGTACAGCGACTGGAACGTGAAGACCCGGCGCAGCCGGGGGTCGGAGATGTAGCGGTTCACCATGGTGTCCCACTTGCGGAATCCACCCAGGGCCGTCAGGCGTGCCAATTGCGGATTGACCAGTCCCAGCGGGGAATCGAAGTTCTCGGCGATGAATCCGTTGAACTCGGTCTGATACAGCCGGGTCAGCCAATCGCGAAGCCTGCGGTAGCCCTGCGCGTCGGCGTCGCCCGCGAATTGTGCGACGGCGTCCGCCATCAGGTCCGCGTCACTGTGCACGTCAAGGCTGCTGCCGTCGGCGAACTGCGCGCGATAGGCGGGATCGACCGGCATCAGATCCAAATGGCCCGAACGGCTTTCGCCGACCGCGGCCAAGGCCTCGTCGATGATGTCGGGCATGGTGAGCACGGTTGGGCCGGTGTCGAGCTGGTAGCCGTGGATGTCCTTGCGGCCGGCCCGGCCGCCCGGCCAGTCCTCGCGCTCGACGACGATCACCTCGCGACCGCGACCGGCGAGATGCAGCGCCGCGGTCAGCCCGGCCAGGCCGGCGCCCACGACGACGACGCGGTTGTTGAGACCCTGCACGCTGCGCATCAGTCGGTGCGCTCCGTGCAGACGGCGGCCATGTTCGTCAACGCCGCCCGCACCGGGTCGGCGATGCGCAGCTGATCGAGTTCGTCGAGCGCCGCGGTGACACGGTGGGTGATGGTGTCCTCGATCCACTGGACAGCACCGGTGGTGACGATCAGATTCCGCCAGCGCTCGATCGCGCCGGCGTCGAGGTCGCCGGCGTTCATCAGCTCGGTCAGCTGGCGACGCGTCAGCGGGTCGGCCAATTGGTGCGCGGCGACCACCACGCTGGTGGCTTTGCGCTCGATCAGGTCCTGCCCGTCGGGTTTGCCCGTCACCGCCTGCTCGCCGAACACGCCCAGCAGGTCGTCGCGCAACTGGAAGGCCTCGCCGACGGCCTCGCCGTAGCGCCCGAGGCCCGTCACCGTGCGGTCGCTACAGCCGCTCATCGCGGCGCCGATCTCCAGCGGCCGGCGCACGGTGTAGTTGCCGGACTTTCGTCGGGCCACCTCCAGCACGGTGTCCATCGAGGGCAGGTCGCGGACATCGTTTGCCAGATCGGCGAATTGGCCCACGGCGAGCTCGGTGCGCATCGCGTCGTAGCGCGGCCACGCCTGTTGCAGACTGCGGTGCTCTACGCCGCTCTCCCGCAGCATCTGCTCGGCCCAGATCAGGCAGAGGTCGCCCAGCAGGATCGCGGCCGATTCGCCGAACCGTTCGGGCGGGCCGGACAGCTTGCGGTTGCGATGCCATTGACTGAACTGGAGGTGGGCGGACGGGCGTCCGCGTCGTGAGGCCGCGGCGTCCATCACGTCGTCCTGGAGCAGCGCGAACGCGTGCAGCAGTTCCAATCCGGCCGATGCGAACAGTGCCTCGTCGCTGTCTGCGGCGCCGGCGAGCCAACCGAGGTACATGAACGTCGACCGCAGGCACTTGCCGTCGGCCACGAAGTTCACCAGGATGTCGCCGGCCACTTCCACGCCGGACTCGGCCAGTTCGGCGGTGCACCGACCGGCGACGAACTCCTTGAGATGCTCGAGTACCTTGCGGCGCAGCTCAATTCGCCACTCGTGGAACGTGGCAGGGTCAGACCAGGACTGCTGATCGCGCCCAGCGGATACCGCCGAGGGAGCCAACGAGAGTGCACGCACCTCGCCCACTTAGGCCCCTCTCGAACGGTTGGGACGCCGCAAACCCCTACGGTTCGGACTCACGCGCTATACCTCCCACGCGGTCAAGACAAACACGTTCGTCCTGCCGATGGCAGGTTCGCTTCACAAGATTAACCATTAACTTACTGAACATATCGTCACGTCGCCAGCGGAGGCCACCGCCCTAGGGTGGGTGCCATGACCGCAGCCCAACGTGAACGAAGCGCGCTCGTTTCTACATTTCGCCAGGTGGGCCCCCTTGCGCCCACACTCTGCGAGGGATGGAACACCACCGATCTGGCCGCTCACCTGGTGGTTCGTGAGCGCCGACTGGACGCGACGGCGGGGATCGCCGTGCCGTTCCTTGCCGACTACACCGCGAAGGTGCAGGACAAGACGGCGCAATCGAACAGTTGGGAGGCGCTGGTGGAACTCGTGGCGACCGGTCCGCCGATCTACTCGCCGTTCAAGTTGCTCGATCCGGTTGCCAACCTGGGTGAGATGTTCATTCACCACGAGGATGTCCGCCGCGCGGTCGACGGCTGGCAGCCCCGGGAGCTCGACGCGACCACCACGAGCCGGTTGCGCCGCCAGCTCGGCCTGATGAGCCGGCTGATGTTGAGCAAAATGCCCGCCCAGGTGGTGCTGCAGACGGCCGCTGGAGAGCGGATCGCCCGCGTCGGGCGCGGTGACGTGGTGACGATCACGGGCGAACCGCAGGAGCTGCTGCTGTTTGTGGCGGGCCGGGACGCCGTGCGGGTCGAGTTCGACGGCGACGCCGGCGCTGTCGCGGCGGTGCGCTCGGCGCCCCGCGGCCTCTAGCCGCGCCCCAGCAGATGCCGCAGCGTCTGGTCCAGATCGGGGCGGCGAAAGCGGAACTCGGCCTCCAGTAAACGGGCGGGCAGCACGCGCTGATTCGCCAACGCGAGCTCACGCGCACCCTGCTCGCCGAGCAGCACCTTGGGACCCAATGGCGGCACCGGCAGCAGAGCGGGTCGGTGCAGCACATGAGCCAGGACGTGGGTGTAGTCGACGTTGCGGACGGGTTCGGCCGCCACCGCGTTGACCGGTCCGGACAGCTCGGCGTCCCACAGCGCGCGGTGGTAGACGTCCACGAGGTCGTCGATGCCGATCCAGGAGAACCACTGTCGACCGCTGCCTAGTCGGCCGCCCAATCCGGCGGCGAACAGCGGCCGCAACAGCTTCAGCGTCCCGCCGGCGGGGGATTGCACTATTCCGGTGCGCACCTTGACCACTCGGATGCCGGCCTGCTCGGCGGGCGCCGTGGCATCCTCCCAGTCGGCCACCACGTCGGCCAGAAAACCGTCGCCGCGTTCGCTGGTCTCGGTCAGCGTCTCCTCGCCCCGGTCATAGCCGTAGAAGCCGATCGCCGACGCGTTGACCAGCACCTTGGGCCCGTTGGTGGTCTGGGCGATCAGCTCGGCCAGGCGACGGGTCGGCCCGATCCGGCTGTCCCGGATCGCGGCGCGGTGGTCGTCGGTGAAACGGCCGGCGATCGAGGCGCCCGCGAGGTGGACCACCGCGTCGACGCCGTCCAGCAGTTCCGGGCTGGGATCGTCCGGATTCCATTGCCGCTCATCGGGTTTCGTGGTCGAATGCCGCACGAGTCGGATCACCCGGTGCCCACCGGTGGACAGGAATGCGGCCAGTTGCGCACCGACCAGTCCGGAGGCCCCGGTGACCGCGACCGTGATCGGCTCAAGACCGTGCGTGGCCGCCTCCCGGTGTGCGGCGAAGTCGTCGGCGAGTTGCTGGTGCCGGTAGCGGAACATCGACCGCAGCGCGGCGGCGGGAACCGGGGTGTCGACGCGGTCAATCACCCGCGTCTGGTTGCCGTCGACCTCCTCGAAGTCATGGGTGTGCCGCCAGCGCACCGCCAGTTTGGCAGGTAGTGACGCCAGCCCGTCGGACCCGATCTGGTCTACGAACCGGCGCGGCGGGTCGTAGCCGTCCGGCTGGTGATCGGCGACCCAGCGCAGACCGCCCGGCAGGCCGAGTTCGGCCCGTCCGCTCTCCAGCGAGTCCGCCTCGGCGATCAACTTCATCGGCGACCACGGCGGGGTCAGGCGGGTGAACGCGCCGGGCCGGGCATGCCATTCGAAGACGTCGTAGATGGGTGCATCGATAACGCTCGAGTACTCAATTCCCATGACGCCGACGGTACCCGCGTGGGTTGCTAGCGATCCGGCAGCGCGTGCTCGACGATCGGTAACCGCGGAAGGGGTTGGCGCTCGGCGCGCTTGGCGGCCAGATAGACCTGCGCGGTCTCGTCGGCCACCGTGTGCCAATCGAAGTCCGATGTGAGGCGCTCGCGGGCGGCCTGCGCCCGGCGCTGGGCCGCGGCCGGGTCGTCGAGCACCGTGATGACGGCCTTGGCGAGCCGGGCCACGTCGCGCGGCGGGTAGGACATCCCGGTCTCGCCGTCGATCACCGCCTCGCCGAGGCCGCCGATGTTCGACGTCACCAGTGGGGTGCCGGCGGCGGCGGCCTCCAGTGCCGCGAGGCCGAACGGCTCGTAGTGGCTGGGCAGCACCGCGGCGTCGGCGCGATGCAGCGCGGCCAGCAGGTCGTCGTGGTCCAAGCGGCCGACGAAGTGAGTTGCCTTGAGCACCTTGTGTTTTCGGGCTTGCTCGACGAGCCAGGCGTGCTGGGTGCCTTCGCCCGCGACGGTCAGCGTGGTGCCGGGGTGGGCGCGGCGGATCCGCGGCAGTGCGGCGATCGCCTCGTGCACGCCCTTCTCGTATTCCAGCCGGCCGACGTACAGCAGTTCCGGTGGGCCGGTGCGTGGCGCGCGGCGGGCGAATGGCCAACGCTGCGCTTCGATTCCGTTGCGGATCACGGTCGTCTCGGCGAGGCCGGGGCCGAACAGTTCGGTGATCTCGTCGCTCATCGAATGCGAGCAGGCGATGAGCGAGTCGGATTCGCGCACCAGCCACGACTCGACGGCATGCACCTGCCGGCTGATCGATCCGGACACCCATCCCGAGTGCCGGCCGGCCTCGGTCGCGTGGATGGTGGAAACCATTGGCACGTCGTGGAATTCGGCCAGCGCGATGGCGGGGTGCGCGACCAACCAGTCGTGTGCGTGCACGACGTCGGGTCGCCACAGGTCGTCGCCGCGCCGCCCTCTGATCGAGAGTCCGGCCCGGACCATCGCGTGCCCCATTGCCAGCGTCCAGGCCATCATGTCGGTGCCGAAGGCGAACTCGTGCGGGTCCTGGGCGGCGGCGACAACCCGGACGTCCTCGTTGATTTCGTCCGACGACGGGTGGGTGCTGGGGTCGGTGCCGGTCGGTCGGCGGGACAACACCACGACCTCATGACCGGCCGCAGCGAGCGCGGTCGACAGGTGATGGACGTGGCGGCCGAGTCCGCCGATCACCACCGGTGGGTACTCCCACGACACCATCAGGATCTTCATCGCGGCAGCCTCCGGGCATCGAGAGCGCCGAACAGACCGTCGGCCCGGTTCCAGCCGTCGGCCAGTCGCTGGGCCGCCTCGCGGCGACCCGACGCCAGCGCGCCGGCGATCTCCCGGGTGGCGTGGGCGTGCAGATGCGCCCGGTAACGGGCGTAGTCGGCGGCGGAGTCTTTGCTCACCATGAACGGCCAGTCGCTGGACACCGTGAGCAGGGTTTCACGCAGGATCTGGTCGGCGATGTGGTCGCGGGGCGTCGGCCCGTCCAGTGACGCCGTCTGCGCCAACGCCTTGTCGACGGTGGACAAGGCGGTGTCGACCACCTCCGCGTTGAGATGCACCAGATCGGCGACCTTGTCGCCGGACCAAACCTGCCAGTCCTTGCCGGAACCCCAAGAGCTGGGCGGCAATTCGACGGCGCTACCGACGAACCCCTCGGCCGCTGCGTCGCTCAGCGTGCCGACCCGGACGCCCGCCTTCGGCAGGGCCCGCAGCACGCGTTCGAGCCAGGCTGGACCCTCGTACCACCAATGGCCGAACAGTTCGGTGTCGAACGCCGCGACCACGTGCGCGGGTCGCCCGATGCGTTCGGACTCCGACAACAAGCGGCGCCGGACCACGTCGACGAAGTCCGCGACATGGTTGTCGATGGCATGGTCGGCGCGCTCCGGCTCGTACGGGGCCTTCTTGTCCGACGGCACGTTGCGGCCGGTGACGCGCGCCGGTTTGAGGCCGGTGCGGTGGTCGTAGGTGTGGAAGTCCCGGTAGGCCGCGTGGCCGGGGTAGCCCGACTTCGGCGACCAGACGCGGTAGCTCACCTGCAGGTCGCGCCCGAACGCGATGACCTGCGAGTCGCCGACCGGGCGGCCCAGCGCGGTGTCGCCGTGCAGAGACGGGCCGTCGACCATGAAGTGCCCGACGCCGGCGGTCGCATAGTCGTGTTCCATGCCTGGGGCGTACGCGCATTCGGGCGCCCAGATGCCAGTCGGCGTGTGCGACAACCGCTGTCGGGCATCGGCCAGCCCTTCGCGCAGCGCGAATTCGCGCAGCCGCGGATTGAGCAACGGCTGGAACGGGTGGGCCAGTGGGCCGCCGAGCAGTTCGACGGTGCCCGCGTCGATCAGTCGTCGCAGTAGCGGGCTGGCGCCGTGACGCCACTCGGTGGTGAAGTCGTCGAGGGCCTGTTCGGTCTCGGCCATCTCGCGAATGCCGAAGGCGCGCAATGCCTCCGGGGCGGAGGCGGGGGACCCGCCGGTGAGGTCCCCGGGCCGCAGGCTGGCGGCCTCGGCGGCGCGCAGGTGCCAGTTGGCCAGCCAATGATGCATTCCGTCGAGGCAATACGGGTCGTCGAGCTGAGCCATCACGACCGGGGTGACGCCCAGCGTGATCAGCCGGTGCCGGTCCTCGTCGGCCAGTCGGCGCAGCACACGCAGCAACGGCAGATAGGACGCTGCCCACGACTGATACAGCCATTCCTCGCCGACCGGCCAGCGGCCGTGATGTGCCAGCCACGGCAGGTGGGTGTGCAGCACCAGGGTGAAGAGCCCCGGCACCGGCTCGCGAGCCGTCACGTGCGCACCGCGATCGCCACCAGGTCCAGGCTGTCGTCGATGTGGTGTGCCTCGTCGGTGCCGGCCTCGACGATGTCGAAGTCGGCGGCGTCGACC
Source organism: Candidatus Mycobacterium wuenschmannii (assembly GCF_030252325.1). Taxonomy (NCBI): domain Bacteria; kingdom Bacillati; phylum Actinomycetota; class Actinomycetes; order Mycobacteriales; family Mycobacteriaceae; genus Mycobacterium; species Candidatus Mycobacterium wuenschmannii. Next base: position 222,745 of record NZ_CP126981.1, read on the forward strand.
GCGGCGACATCGGCCAGCAGGCCGGCCGGCCACGGCGCGTCGGCGACCGCGCGTTCGATCTGCGCGTCGATGATCGAGCCGCCGTGCCGCGCATCCATCTCGCGCAGCCGCGCGCCGTGAAACACCCCGCTCATCGACACCGAGCCGAAACCCGAGTCGGTCAGCAACTCGGTCATCTCGTCGGCGTTGAGTTCGCGGGTGTGGAAGGGGTTGATTGGAGTGTCGCGGCCGGGGGAGAAGGTGATCCGGTTCGGCGTGGACATCATCAACACCCCGCCCGGGCGCAGCACCCGAGCGCATTCGCGGACGAACTGTGGCTGATCCCACAAATGCTCGATCACCTGGAAGTTGACCACCACGTCGACCGATCGGTCGTCCAGCGGCAACGCGGCGAGATTGCCGTGCGTCACCTGCACCCGCGGGTAGCGGGCCCGCACATGCGCGACGGTCGCCTCGTCGTAGTCGACGGCGGTCACCCGGCGCGCGACGCCGGCGATCAGGTCGGCGCCGTAGCCCTCGCCGCAGCCGGCTTCGAGCACATCTCGACCCACGCAGCGTTGGGCCAACTGCTGGTAGACCACCTCGTGGCGGCGGAACCAGTAGTTCTCCACGTCCAGGCCCGGGATGGTGCGCTCGCCGGTCAACGGCAGTGCGGCGTCGGCCGGGGCGGTCGGAACATCGGGGGTGAATGCGCTCATTGCATAGGCAGGCTAACGCGTGGCGACCGGTTCGCGAATGCCTGACTTCGGGTAACCCAGCGAGTGGGGCAGGCCACTGCCCACCTGCGAAGGCACAGGGGGAGCAGAACCTGCAGTACGACCCGCTATGGTGTGAAGGCAAACCACACTAAGTTACCGATCAGTAACATGCGGGTGCGGTGCGCACAAGACGTGACCTAAGTCCTGCCGCTCACGGCTGCGGGACGCACTCGAGGAGGACGAGCCACTCTCATGACGAACATCGTGGTCCTGATCAAGCAGGTCCCGGACACCTGGTCAGAGCGCAAACTCAAGGACGGCGACTGGACGCTGGACCGCGAGGCCGCCGACGCCGTGCTGGACGAGATCAACGAGCGCGCTGTCGAAGAAGCGCTGCTGATCCGCGAGAAGGAAGCCGCCGACGGCACCGAGGGATCGGTCACCGTGTTGACCGCGGGCCCGGAGCGCGCCACCGAGGCGATCCGGAAGGCGCTCTCGATGGGCGCCGACAAGGCCGTTCACCTGCTCGACGACGGCCTGCACGGTTCCGACGTCGTGCAGACCGGCTGGGCGCTGGCACGCGCGCTGGGCACCATCGAGGGCACCGAGCTGGTCATCGCCGGCAACGAGGCCACCGACGGCACCGGTGGTGCGGTTCCGGCCGTCATCGCTGAATACCTGGGTCTGCCGCAGCTGACGCACCTGCGCAAGCTGTCGCTCGACGGCGGCAAGATCACCGGTGAGCGCGAGACCGACGACGGTGTGTTCACCGTCGAGGCGTCGCTGCCCGCCGTGGTGAGCGTCAACGAGAAGATCAACGAGCCGCGCTTCCCGTCCTTCAAGGGCATCATGGCCGCGAAGAAGAAGGAAGTCACCAAGCTCACCCTGTCCGAGATCGGCGTCGAGGCCGACGAGGTCGGTCTGGACAACGCCGGTTCCAAGGTGCTGAAGTCCACGCCGAAGCCGCCGAAGACCGCGGGCGAGAAGATCACCGATGAGGGCGAGGGCGGCAACGACATCGCCAAGTACCTGGTCGGCCAGAAGATCATCTAAGACCCCAGAACCGATACCGAAATCCGTTAAAGGAAAAGACAAACCATGGCTGAAGTATTGGTGCTCGTCGAGCACGCTGAAGGCGCGATCAAGAAGGTCACCGCCGAATTGATCACCGCCGCACGCACTTTGGGCGACCCGGCCGCCGTTGTGGTCGGCAAGCCCGGCACCGCCGAGCCGTTGCTCGGCGAGCTGAAGTCGGCGGGCGCGGCGAAGATCTACGTCGCCGAGTCCGACAACGCGGAGAACTACCTGGTCACCCCGGTCGTCGACGTGCTTGCCGCGCTGGCCGAATCCGCTACTCCGGCAGCGGTTCTGCTGGCCGCCAACGCCGACGGCAAGGAGATCGCCGGCCGGCTGGCCGCGCGCATCGGCTCCGGTCTGCTGGTCGACGTGGTCGGTGTCGAGGCCGACAACAAGGCGACGTGGTCCATCTTCGGTGGCGCGTTCACCGTCGAGGGGCAGGCCAACGGCGACACCCCGGTGATCACCGTGCGCCCCGGCGCGATCGACGCCGAGCCGTCCGACGGCGCGGGCGAGAAGGTCGACGTCGAGGTTCCCGAGCCCGCCGAGAACGCCACCAAGATCACCTCGCGTGAGCCGGCCGTCGCCGGTGACCGCCCGGAGCTCACCGAGGCCACCATCGTGGTGTCCGGTGGGCGTGGCGTCGGCAGCGCCGACAAGTTCAGCGTCGTCGAGGAGCTGGCCGACTCGCTCGGTGCCGCCGTCGGCGCCTCGCGCGCCGCGGTCGACTCTGGCTACTACCCGGGCCAATTCCAGGTGGGTCAGACCGGCAAGACGGTCTCGCCGCAGCTGTACATCGCGCTCGGCATCTCCGGCGCGATCCAGCACCGCGCCGGGATGCAGACCTCGAAGACGATCGTCGCCGTCAACAAGGACGAAGAGGCGCCGATCTTCGAGATCGCCGACTACGGCATCGTGGGTGACCTGTTCAAGGTCGCGCCGCAGCTGACCGACGCGGTCAAGACCCGCAAGGGCTGATCTCTCGCGAAAGCCCCCGCACGCCTGCGCGTGTCGGGGGCTTTCTGCGCTGTCGGCCCAGTCGGCGATCCTGCGGCCTAGCCTGGTGGGGTGAGCAGCGACCCGCACCGCGAACTGGGCCGGATCGCCGACGGCGACGGTCCCGGTGCCCGCGCCGCCAAGAACGCGCTCGGTGGCGGTGCGGACGCGACGCGGCTGCGCGCGGCGATCCTGGCGCTCGCCGCCCACCGCGGCCCGGAGTCGAGCATCTGTCCCTCGGACGCCGCCCGCGCCGTCGGTGGCGACGACTGGCGCGAGCTCTCTGAGGAAAGTCGCCGGATCGCTTTCGAGTTGGCGGCCGAGGGTGACGTGGATGTCACCCAGCGCGGCGACGTCATCGATCCGCATCAACCCGCGCGGGGACCGATTCGTATTCGGATCAGACCCACCTAGCGTTTGAAAACCGCCGTCGCGGTGTACAAAGAGTTGCCAATTCGCTCCGAGAAAGGTCCCGATGATGAAGGCAATGGCGCCAGCCGCGATCGCGATCGCGGCGGTCCTGTTCAGTGGTTGTTCGGCTTCGGAAGTCATCAACACCGGTGGTGACACCAAGTGCAAAGACTTCACCACGCAGGACGAGAAGAAGCAGAACGACGAGATCAGCAAGATGTTGAAGGACAAGAGCGGCGCCGACCCCGCGAATCTGCAGATCACCGCCACTCGGCTGTCGGTGTCCACCTACTGCCAGACGCTGGGAAAGCCGGACAGCAAGATCTCCGAGGCTCCGCACGGCTGACCGGAAGGTGTTGGGCCGGCGGCCTACTCGCCGTCGGCCTGCAACACCACCATCGCGCGCGCCGCGACGTGCACGGTCTGACCGGCCGGTGTAGGTTGCCGGCCGTCGAGGTTGCCGTCTACGACGGCGGTGTCGACGACCGGCGTCCACGCCGTGCCGAACTCCGCCGGTGGCAACGTGAACTCGATCGGCTCGTGGTGGGCGTTGAAGCAAAGAAAGAACGAGTCGTCGGTGACGCGCTGGCCTCGGGCATCGAGGTCGGGGATGCCCAGGCCGTTCAGGTAGACCGCCACCGACTTGCCGAAGCCGGAATCCCAGTCCTCGTCGCTCATTTCGGAGCCGTCCGGACGGAACCACGAGATGTCGGGCTGGCCCTCGGTGCCGCGCCGGCGCACCGGCACCCCGCGAAAGAAGCGGCGGCGGCGAAACACCGGGTGCGCCGCCCGTAGTGCGGACACCGATCGGGTGAACTCCAGCAGGTCGGTGTCCGTCTCGTCCCAGTGCACCCAGGTGATCTCATTGTCCTGACAGAAGCCGTTGTTGTTGCCGTTCTGGGTGCGGCCGAGCTCATCTCCATGACAGAGCATCGGAACCCCTTGCGACAGTAGGGTTGTCGCAAGGAAATTGCGTTGCTGGTGGGCGCGCAGCGCGTTGATCTCGACGTCGTCGGTCGGACCCTCGACGCCGCAGTTCCAGGACCGGTTATGGCTTTCGCCGTCGTTGTTGTCCTCGCCGTTGGCTTCGTTGTGCTTTTCGTTGTAGGACACCAGATCACGCAGCGTGAACCCGTCGTGCGCGGTGACGAAGTTGATGGACGCCACCGGCCGCCGCGCGGTGTGCTCGTAGAGGTCGGCCGAGCCGGTGAGCCGGGACGCGAACTCGCCCAGGCTCGCCGGCTCGCCGCGCCAGTAGTCGCGCACGGTATCGCGGTACTTGCCGTTCCACTCGGTCCACTGGGGCGGGAAGTTGCCGACCTGGTAACCGCCCGGGCCGACGTCCCACGGCTCGGCGATCAGCTTGACCTGACTGACCGTCGGATCCTGTTGCACCAATTCGAAAAACGCGCTCAGCCGGTCGACGTCGTAGAACTCACGGGCCAACGTGGCGGCCAGGTCGAAACGGAATCCGTCGACGTGCATCTCGGTCACCCAGTACCGCAACGAATCCATGATCAGCTGCAGCGAATGGGGATTGCCGACGTTGAGGCTGTTGCCGGTTCCGGTGTAGTCCATGTAGTACTGCTTGTCGTCGTCGACCAGCCGGTAGTAGGCGGCGTTGTCGATCCCGCGCATCGACAGTGTGGGGCCCAGATGGTTGCCCTCGGCCGTGTGGTTGTACACCACGTCGAGGATGACCTCGATGCCCTCGTCATGCAGGGCACGGACCATCGTCTTGAACTCCTGCACCTGGCCGCCGGGTGTCGGGCTCGCGGCATATTTGGAGTCCGGCGCGAAGAAGCCAATTGTGTTGTAGCCCCAGTAATTTGACAGGCCTTTGTCGACCAGGGTCGAGTCGTTGGCGAAATGATGCACCGGCATCAGCTCTATCGCGTTGACGCCCAGTGCTTTCAGGTGCTCGATGATCGCCGGGTGGGCGATGCCGGAGTAGGTCCCGCGCATCCGTTCGGGGATGTCGGGGTGTAGCTCGGTCAGGCCTTTGACGTGCGCCTCGTAGATGACGGTGTCGGCGTATTCGTGGTCCGGCGGTCTGTCGTTGCCCCAGTCGAAGTAGGGGTTGATCACCACCGACTTCGGCATGTTCGGCGCCGAGTCGTCGTCGTTGCGGCTGTCCGGTTCGCCGAAGTCATAGCTGAACAGCGATTGATGCCATTCGAAGTTGCCGTCGATCGCCTTGGCGTACGGGTCGAGTACCAGCTTGTTCGGATTGCAGCGCAGCCCATTGGCCGGGTCGTAGGGGCCGTAAATCCGGTACCCGTAGCGCTGGCCGGGCTCGATGGCCGGTAGGAAGCCGTGCCAGACGAAGCCGTCCACGTCGTTCAGCGTCACCCGCGACTCATTGCCGTCGGCGTCGAACAGGCACAGTTCCACCTTTTCGGCGACCTCGCTGAACACCGCGAAGTTGGTGCCCGACCCGTCATAGGTGGCCCCCAGCGGGTATGCCTTGCCGGGCCACTGTTCGATGCGTACCGCTTCCGCCACCAGGCCCACTTCCGCCAGAGGGCCGCGAGGCTGCGACCCGACGCTGCAGACTACCCAACGGGCGGCAAGTCACACATGGTGTGCGCGGGGGCACAATGGGCGGGGTGAATGGTTGGCCGACGCCCGAGACCCCTGGACCCGGACAGGAGTCGGTGTGGGATTACCCGCGCCCGCCCAGGTTGGAGGAATTCGCCGGCTCCATCACCATCGACTTGGGTGGCCGGACGATCGCGTCCACCACCCGCGCATGGCGGGTGCTCGAGACCAGTCACCCGCCGACCTACTACCTGCCCGAGTCCTCGTTCGCCGCCGGTGCGCTGCGGCGCGCCGATGGCGCATCGTGGTGCGAATGGAAAGGGCAGGCGACTTATTACGATCTGGTGACTGACGAGCGCGTCGCACCGAAAGCGGGCTGGACCTATCTTCAACCCACGCAAGGTTTTACGGCGCTGACGGGCGCGATCGCGGTGATGGCGGCGGCGATGGACCGGTGCACCGTCAACGGTGAGGACGTGACGCCGCAGTCCGGTGGCTTCTACGGCGGCTGGATCACCAGTTGGATTGTCGGTCCCTTCAAGGGAATTCCGGGATCGATGGGCTGGTGAGAGCCAGCTAGGGACCGGTGGTGGCGATGTAGTCGATGCGGCGCAACGCGATCGCGCAGACGGACAGGTATGCGGCCGCCCACAGCGGCACCGCCATGCTCGCACGCGAGTAGTTGCCGGCCGGTTCGACCCGGTGATGGGTCGCAGGGATGCCGGCCACCCGCCATGCCCAGTGCCGGCCAGGTTCGAACTCTGTGATGGTGAACGGGGCGGCGATACCCAAAGACGTTCGGACAGTGCCGGTTACGTTCGACTCAAGTCGCGTGTGCGGTGGATCAAGCGAGGCGGCGCTGACGGTCGGGCCCCACTTCGGCCAGGCGTCGAGGTCGACCAGGACGTTCCACACCACCGACGGCGGTGCGGCAATGTACCGGTCGACGGCGAACATCAGGGGGCGCGTCCGCCCAGACTCTGCTGCTGTTCGACGACGGCGTCGAGATCCTTGAGCCGCCGCATTCCGGCCAGCGGCTGGTTCATCCGCTGATTCTTGGCCAGACGCTCGGCATTACGGTTCAGGAACCACCAGTAGCCGCCGGTGAACGGGCAGGCCTCCTCGCCCACCCGCTTGTCGGGGCGGTAGCGGCAGTCGTCGCAGTAGTTGCTCATCCGGTTGATGTAGGCGCCACCCGAGGTGTACGGCTTGGTCGCCATCAGCCCGCCGTCGGCGTGTTGCGACATGCCCACCACATTCGCGACCATCACCCACTCGTAGCCGTCGACGAAGCAGCGGTGGAACCAGTCCGTCATCGCGGCGGGCGTCCAGCCCCGCTGCAACGCGTAGTTCGACAGCACCATCAGCCGCGGAATGTGGTGCACCCAACCGTGATCGCGGACCTGCGCCAGAACATCTTTCATGCAGTGCGCCTCGACGGCGTCGGCGTCCAACTCGGCGAACCACTTCGGCAGCCGAGCGTGCGCGTCGAGTGCGTTGCGTCGGCGGTAGCCGCGCCCGAAATGCCAGTAGACGTGCCAGATGTAGTCCCGCCAGCCGATCAGCTGCCGGATGTAGCCCTCGACGCTGCCGAGCGCCGCGTTTCCCGACCGGTAGGCGTCCTCGGCCGCGTACGCGCAGTCGAGCGGATCGAGCAACCCGAGATTCATCGGTGCCGACAGCAGGCTGTGCGCCATGAACCGGTCACCGCTGAGGATCGCATCTTCGTGAGGGCCGAAGTGCGGCAACCGATCTCGAATGAACACTTTGAGGGCGGCCTGCGCTTCGTCTGCGGTGACGGCGAATTCACGGGGCCCGTCGCGGCCGACGAATGACACGTCGCCGTCGCGCTCCCAGCGGTCCAGGTCGGCTCGTACCTCTTCGTCGATCTCGTCTTCCTCGGGGCGCCACGGCTCTTTGATCCCGAGGTCTTCGCTCTTCGGCGCGGGCTCGCGGTTGTCCGCATCGAAATTCCACCGGCCCTGCACAGGCTGGTTGCCGTCCATCAGCAGATCGAATCGCCGGCGCGCGTCGCGGTAGAAGTTCTCCATCTTCAGGACTCGATGGCCCTCGGCCCACTCGCCAAACGTTTCGCGGTCGGTGCAGAACCCGCGCGCGGGCAGCACATCCACTTCCGGCAGCTTTCGGACGAAAGCGTCGGCGGCCCACGACGTGGGCTGGCACACGCTGAGCGGTTCGTCGAGCTGACCGAGCGCCTCGCCGTAGGTCCGGGTCTGCAGGAACGTGGCCTGGTCGCCGAGTTCGGCCGCGCGGTGGCGCAGCGCCGACAGCACCAGGTGCGCCTTGCGGCGGTGAAAGCGGCGCCGGGTGAACGCGGCCTGCGACTCGATCAGCAGCACCGGCTGGTCGGCGTCGTCGAGAAAGTGCGGCCCGAGCTGGTCGGCGAAACACCAGCGCCGGGTGTCGGAACTCATACCGGCTGCCATACCCTTGCCTGCAGAATCCTATTCACGAGGACCGGAATGTCAGACGTTTTGGCGGCACTGGGTGCCGAGAAGTTCGTTTCACTAACGACGTTCAAAAAGGACGGCAGTGCCGTCGCCACGCCGATGTGGCTCGGGCGCGATGGCGACCGCCTGTTCTTCTGGACGCCCGCCGATAGCTGGAAAGTCAAGCGGGCCAAGAACAATCCGCGCGTCCAGCTGGTGCCTTGCAGTCGCAGCGGCAAGGTCCGCGACGGTGCCCACCCTGTCGACGGCACCGCCGAGGTGATCACCGACCCGGCGACGGTGCAGAGCCTGGCCGGCCTGATCCGTCGCAAATACGGGTTCGAGTTCGTGATCGTGACGTTCATCGAGCGCATCCTGGCCCGCGGACGGAAGCCGCGCGTGGTATTGCGGGTGGCGCTGCCTAGCTGAGGGTGACGTCGAATCCGTCGAGCCTGCCGGTTGCTCGCCAGGCGTTCAGGATGTCGGCGTATTCGGTTGGGCTGCCGAAGAAGAAGCTGTCCCGGTTCAGCCGGGCGGTGGCTTGGCCCTCACGGTTGTAGTAACCGGGGGTGCAAGCTTCCCGGCGGCCCGCGATGACGCTGGAACGCTCCACGACCGTGTCGACCCAGCCCGCCTCGGCGTCGGCGGTCGCCTCCAATTCGGCGATGTCATGCTGCAGCGCCCACGCGATCACCCAGGCGATGTGTCGTGACTGGGTGTCGATCAGGTACGGGAAGTTCACTGTGAACCCGGATTGGGCGATGCTCTCGATGAAGCAGTTCGGAAAACCGTTGACGTGTAAGCCATGCAGCGTGCGCACCCCGTCGGCCCACTTGTCGGTGAGGGTGAGCCCGTCGCGGCCGACGATGTCGAAACCCGTGCGCTGCGCGTAGCTGGTGCCCACCTCGAATCCGGTAGCGAAAACCAGGCAGTCCAAAGGATATTCGATGCCGCCGACCATGACGCCGTCGGCGGTGATCTGCTCGACGCCGAGGCCGTGGGTGTCGACCAGCGTGACGTTGTCGCGGTTGAACGCCTGCAGGTACTCGTCGTGGAAGCAGGGCCGCTTGCAGTAGTAGCCGTACCAGGGTTTGAGCGCCTCAGCGGTGGCGGAGTCGGTGACGATGGCCTCGACTCGCGCCCGGATCTCCTCCATCTTGGCGAAGTCGGCCATTTCGGCGGCGTTCGGGCCACCTTCGTTGACGATCGGCATCTTCTTGGTCAGGCTCGTCCACGCGTCGTCGACCAGATCTTCGTCCGAAGACCCTCCGGCGGTGAGGATTTGGAAGTTCTCCATCCGCCGCTGCTGCCATCCTGGCTGCAGCGCGGCGGCCCAGTCCGCTTCGGTCGGGCGGTTGGCCCGCACGTCGACCGTCGATGGCGTCCGCTGGAACACGAACAGCTGCCCGGTGGCTTCGGCAAGCCGGGGCACACATTGGATGGCGGTCGCCCCGGTGCCGACGATCCCGACCCGCTTGTCGGCCAGAGCGCCCAGGTCGGTGCCGGTGTAGTCGTAATCCCAGCGACTCGTGTGGAAGGTGTGTCCGCCGAAGCTGGTAATGCCCTCGATGCCAGGCAGTTTCGGCTTCTGCAGGTAACCGTTGGCCATCGCCACGAAGCGGGCCCGGATCTCGTCCCCGCGATCGGTCGCTATCACCCATCGGGAACTGGCTGCCTCCCAACGGATTTCCTGCACTTCGGTTTGCAGGCATGCATTGCGGTAGAGGTCGTAGTGTTCGGCGATGCGGCGGCAGTGCTGCCAGATCTCGGGACCCTTGGCGTATTTCTCGGTGGGCATGTAGCCGAGTTCCTCGAGAAGCGGCATGTAGACGTAGGACTCGACGTCACAGGCGATTCCGGGGTAGCGATTCCAGTACCAGGTGCCGCCGACGTCAGCGGCCTTGTCGATCAACCGCACGTTCTCGACGCCGAGTTGCTTGCAGCGCGCCCCGATCAGCAGCCCGCCGAATCCCGCGCCCACCACGGCGACGTCCACCGTGTCGTTGATCGGGTCGCGGCTGAAGTCCGGATCGGCCCACGGGTCGTCGCCGAACGCGCTGAATGCGCCGGTGATCTCGACATATTGCGAGATTCCGTCACTGCGCAGGCGGCGCTGGCGTTCCTCGGCGTATTTGAGTCGCAGCTTGTCCGGATCGAAGGTTTCACCGCCGCTGCCAGGGGTCACGGCTGAATAGTGGACCAATTTTGTGACGTAGGCAACGCCGAAATGCAGTCCTTCGTCATCTTCCGTGCACGGACACGTTACGGCTTTGATGCCATTTAGCTGATCGGCAACGTCACAGTGGCGCACATGCGCACCGAATCGGTCCTGATCGCCGCCGAGAAGCCGGCCCCGGGGACGCGTTCAACGGCGGAGCCGAGGTATTCGCTCCTACTGTCCAGCGACTCCACGCACATCGAAGCGGCGCAACGGCTTCGCTACGACGTGTTCAGCAGCGAACCGGGTTTCGCGTTGACCGGGGCCGGCGACGGCCTCGACGCGGACCGCTTCGACGAGCACTGCGACCACCTGCTGGTGCGCGAGGAGAACTCCGGCCTGTTCGTCGGCTGCTACCGGATGCTGACGCCGACCGGGGCCATCGCCGCCGGAGGGCTTTACACCGCAACGGAATTCGACATCCGATTGCTGGACACCCTGCGGCCGTCGCTGGTCGAGATGGGCCGCGCGGTGGTGCACAACGACCACCGCAACGGCGCCGTCGTCCTGCTGATGTGGGCCGGCATCCTGGCCTACCTCGACCACTGCGACTACGACTACGTCACCGGATGCGTGTCGGTGCCGGTGCTCGTCGAGGGCGAACCGCCGGGCACCCAGATCCGCGGGGTGCGCGACTTCGTCGCCAAGCGGCACGCCGCGCCGGACGAATACCGGGTGCGGCCGTACCGGCCGGTGCTCATCGACGGGCGCACGCTCGACGAGATCTCCCCGCCCGCCAAGCCGGCCATTCCGCCGCTGATGCGGGGCTACCTGCGGTTGGGCGCCCGAATCTGCGGCGAGCCGGCACACGACCCGGACTTCGGCGTCGGCGACTTTCCGGCGCTGCTGGACAAACGCCAGGCCGACACCCGCTACCTGCGCCGGCTCCGCTCCATGTCGGCGGCCACCGAAGCGGCGAGCCGGGTGGCCTGATGAGCACTCCAGCGCCGCGCGACCACGCCTGGCTGCCACGGGCGACCTGCGACACGGGCTGCATCAGCGCTGGAGGCTACGACGCGACCCGGCGGGCGATCGTGGCGCTGCGCGTCGCCCGGCGGGTCGGACTGCTGCTTTTGCTGTCGCCCGCGCTGCCGCTGCTGGCCGGCGTGATTCCGGGTTGGTCGAAATCGCGGCAGATCTACTGCCGGCTACTGCTGTGGTGCCTGGGCGTCAAGATCGACGTGTCCGGGGGCCCGATCCGCAACCTGCCGGGCGTTCTGGTGGTCAGCGACCACATGTCCTGGTTGGACATCTTGACGATCGGGGCGGCGCTGCCGTCCAGCCGGTGGCGCGCCTCGCCGCTGTCGTTCGTCGCGCGCGCCGATGTCGCCGCCACCGGAGCCGTCAAGATGATGGCCCGCATCGTCAGGGTCATCCCGATCGAGCGGGCCAGGTTGCGCCAGCTTCCCGAGGTGGTGGCCACCGTCGCCGCCCGCCTGTATGCGGGCCACACGGTGGTGGCGTTCCCCGAGGGGACGACGTGGTGCGGCCTGACCGGCGACGATGCGGGCCGCACGCCGGCCCGGGGAGGAGCCGGTCCATCCCGCACTGCCGGGCACTCTCACCGGGGGTCGGGCCCGTATTACCCGGCCATGTTCCAGGCCGCCATCGACACCGGCCGTCCGGTCCAGCCGCTGCGGCTGCGCTACCAGCACCGGGACGGCAGCGTCTCGACCGTCCCGGCCTACATCGGCGACGACACCCTGCTGGCGTCGATCCGCCGACTCATGGTCGCCCGCCGCACGGTGGCCAAGATCTACGTCGAATCGCTCCAGCTGCCGGGGGAGGACCGCCGCGAGCTGGCCCGCCGCTGCGAGGCTGCGATCCGCATGACGTCGACACCGCGCCCGGACCACGGACAGCGGCCCTCTGTGCTGGCGTCCTGACCATATTCACGCCCTCGGTATCCTGGGCAGGTCATGGTCTACCTGGATCACGCCGCCACGTCCCCGATGCACCCCGCTGCCGTCGAGGCGATGACGGCCATCCTGAGCACCGTCGGCAACGCCTCGTCGCTGCACGCCACCGGCCGGCTGGCCCGTCGGCGCATGGAGGAGGCCCGTGAGCTGATCGCGGCCAAGCTCGGCGCCCGCCCGTCTGAGGTGATCTTCACTGCCGGCGGGACCGAGAGTGACAACCTCGCCGTCAAGGGCATCTACTGGGCTCGTCGCGACGCCGAGCCGCGGCATCGCCGCATCATCACCACCGAGGTCGAACACCACGCGGTACTCGACGCGGTGAACTGGCTCGCCGAGCACGAGGGCGCCGAGATCACCTGGCTACCGACCGGCCTGGACGGCTCGGTATCCGCCGCATCGCTGCGCGACGCCCTGCAACGGCACGACGACGTCGCACTCGTTACGGTCATGTGGGCCAACAACGAGGTCGGCACGATCATGCCGATCGCCGAACTTGCTGCTGTCGCAGCCGAATTCGATATCCCGATGCACAGCGATGCGGTACAGGCGGTGGGGCAGCTGCCGGTCGATTTCGGCGCCAGCCAGCTGTCCGCGCTGAGCGTGGCCGCGCACAAATTCGGCGGCCCGGTCGGTGCGGGTGCGCTGCTGCTGCGCCGCGACGTCAGCTGCGCGCCGCTGTCACACGGGGGCGGCCAGGAACGTGACATTCGTTCCGGCACACCCGATGTCGCCGCCGCCGTCGGCATGGCCGCCGCCATCGAAATCGCCGTCGACGGGCTGGAGGCCAACACCGCGCGGATTCGGCAGTTGCGCGATCGGCTCATCGACGGCGTGCTCGCCGCGGTCGAGGACACCCGGCTCAACGGCGCCACCGGTGCCCGCCGGCTGCCCGGCAACGCACATTTCACCTTCGATGGCTGCGAAGGTGACGCGTTGCTGATGCTGTTGGACGCCAACGGGATCGAGTGCTCCACCGGATCGGCGTGTACGGCCGGCGTCGCGCAGCCGTCGCACGTGCTGGTCGCGATGGGCGCCGACCCGGCCAGCGCGCGGGGGTCGCTGCGGCTGTCACTGGGACACACCAGCGTCGAGTCCGACGTCGACGCGGCGCTGCAGGTGATCCCCGGCGCCGTCGCGCGTGCCCGCCAGGCTGCGCTGGCCACCGCGGGGGTGTCCCGATGAGGGTCCTCGCGGCGATGAGCGGCGGCGTCGACTCGTCGGTGGCCGCGGCCCGGATGGTCGATGCGGGCCACGATGTGGTCGGCGTGCACCTGGCGCTGTCGCACGCCCCCGGGACGCTGCGGACCGGCTCGCGGGGCTGCTGCTCGAAGGAAGACGCCGGCGACGCCCGCCGGGTCGCCGATGTGCTCGGAATCCCGTTCTATGTCTGGGATTTCGCGGACAAGTTCAAAGAGGACGTCATCGACGACTTCGTCGAGTCCTACGCCCGCGGCGAAACTCCCAACCCGTGTGTGCGGTGTAACGAGCGAATCAAGTTCTCCGCGTTGGCAGCTCGCGCCTTGGCGCTGGGCTTCGACGCGGTGGCCTCCGGCCATTACGCCCGCCTTGCCGACGGGCGGCTGCGCCGCGCCGTCGACGCCGACAAGGACCAGTCCTACGTCCTTGCGGTGCTGACCGCCGGGCAACTTCGTCACGCGGCGTTTCCGATCGGGGACACCCCGAAGTCGGAGATCCGCGCCGAGGCCGCCCGGCGCGGGCTGTCGGTCGCCGAGAAGCCCGACAGCCACGACATCTGCTTCATCCCGTCCGGTGACACCCGCGCCTTCCTGGGCGCACGCATCGGGGTGCGCCGCGGCAGCGTCGTCGACCAGGGCGGCGCCGTGCTGGCCACCCATGACGGCGTGCACGGATTCACCATCGGCCAGCGCAAGGGCCTCGGCATCGCCGGACCCGGCCCGGACGGCCAGCCGCGCTACGTCACCGCGATCGACGCCGAAGGCGGCACCGTCCACGTCGGCTCGGCCGCTGACTTGGAGGTATGGCGGCTGACGGGCACCCGGCCGGTCTTCACCTCCGGCGTCGAGCCGATTGGCGTCGTCGACTGCGCGGTCCAGGTGCGGGCGCACGGCGAGGCCGTCGACGCCGACGCCGAGCTGGTCGGCGACGAGATCGCGGTGCGGCTGCGCAACCCGCTGCGCGGCGTCGCGCCGGGCCAGACGCTGGTGCTGTACCGCCGCGACACCGACGGCGACGAGGTGCTCGGCAGCGCCACGATCGCGTCGGCGTCCTAGCCTCGCAGAAGCCTAGCCCGGCACGTTGGCGGCGATGTTCGACATCACGATCGTCGACACCGAGTCCGGGAACCCGCAGTACGTGACCTCCACCAGCAGAACGGATTTGAGCAGATAGTCGCGCCCGCAGTCGCCGGGCCGGGTCTGCAGCGACCGCTCGTCGGAGCTCCAGGTGCCGACGAGACCGAAGCCCGCGGAGGTGGCGGCGCAACCTCGGACCGTCGTCACCAACACCCCGAACGCATGGCGCGCGGTCGCCGCATCGGGATACGCCGCGGCCCCCTCGGAGATCAGTCCTCCACGCGGCGGATCCTGAAAAGTGGTCTTGTGGAACGTCTCGATGTCCGGCCCGAAGGTCGCGGTCTCGGCGTAGACGAAGCGGCACTCCGGCGGCGCGGTCTGCGCCAGCGACTCGACGTCGACCGGCGACGTGGTGTCCATCGACGGGATGATCGTCAGATGCTCGTCGCCGCCGGTGATCGCCTGCATGCGGGGCTGATCGAGTAGCACCCGCTGCACGTCGTAACCGCCTGCGCCGGCGCTGGATTCGGCCGCGGGCGTACCGCCCACCACGCGAGTGCACGCCGTGGCCAGCAGAGCCGCGGCGCACAGGGTCAGCCAGCGCGTCGTCATCCTGAGCAGAGCGTATCCGCACCGATCGAATACGGTTCTCCGGTGAGCGTTTTCGCAACCGGCACCGGCATCGGATCGTGGCCCGGCACCTCCCCGCGACCGGCCGCAGAGGTTGTCGTCGGTGAACTCGGGGCGGCCATGGCCCATCTGGTGGAGTTGCCGGCCCGGGGAGTGGGAGCCGACATCATCGGGCGGGCCGGCGCGCTGCTGATCGACATCGCCGTCGACACCGTGCCGCGTGGCTACCGGTTGACCGCCCGGCCGGGCGCCGTGACCCGGCGGGCCACCAGCCTGCTGGCCGAGGACGTCGACGCGCTGGAGGAGGCCTGGGAGGTCGCGGGCCTGCGGGGTAGCGGGCGACCGGTGAAGGTCCAGGCCCCTGGCCCGATCACGCTCGCCGCCGAACTGGAACTGCCCAACGGCCACCGGGCGATCACCGACCCGGGCGCGTTCCGCGACCTCACCGCGTCGCTGGCCGAGGGGGTCGCCGCGCACCGGGCGTCGGTGTCCCGCCGGCTCGACACGCCGGTGGTCGTGCAATTCGACGAGCCGTCACTGCCCGCCGCGATCGCCGGTCGGCTGAGCGGGGTGACCTCGCTGAGCCCGGTCGCCGCAATCGAGGAGACCCTGGCCATCTCGATGCTCGACACTTGCGCGGCCGCCGCCGGTGCCGACGTCTCGGTACACAGCTGCGCCTCGTCACTGCCGTGGAAAGTGTTGCAGGACAGCAGCATTACGGCCGTCTCGGTGGACGCCGCAACGCTGCGCGCCGCCGATCTGGACGCCGTCGCCGAATTCGTCGAGTCGGGGCGGGTCGTCGCGCTGGGCGTGGTGCCGTCCCTGACTCCGGCCCGCCGCCCAGCGGTCGAGGAGGTCGGCACCACCCTGGTGTCGATCACCGACCGGCTCGGCTTCGGCCGGTCGGCGTTGCGGGACCGCATCGGCGTCACGCCCGCATGCGGGCTGGCCGGCGCGACCCCGGAATGGGCCCGCGCAGCGATCGGCCTGGCGCGGCAGATCGGCGAGGCTTTCGCCGACGACCCGGAAGCGATCTGAACGGGCGGTTAGCGTTGCACGATGGACTCACCCGACGTGCAGGAGATGCTCGACGAATACGCGCTGCGCAAGCTCGTACACGGCTACTGCCGGGCGGTCGATCGTGGCGACCTGGCGACCCTGCGCGGGCTGTACCACCCCGACGCCGACGACAGTCACGGCTCCTTCTCGACGGGATCGGTCGAGGAGTTCGTGCGCACGCTGGCCGCCACCAGGCCGCACATCAGGTCGATGCAGCACCACATCACCACCACGAACTTCGCGATCGACGGCGACGTCGCGGAAGGGGAGGTCTACAGCATCGCGACACACACCTTCGCCGCGAAGAGCGGCGAAACCGAGGTCGTCGTCGGCGGACGCTATCTCGACAGGTACGAAAAGCGCCACGGCACATGGAAATTTACGGCCCGATGCATCGTCACCGACTGGGCGCACGTGCACGACCCGTCCGCTGTCGACGAGAGCCATCCGATCACCCGGGACACCCCACACGGCAGCCCCGGCCCGGACGACCCCTCCCACGAGTTCTTCGCCCTGCTCTAGTCCGGATCCCTCCCGTACGCTGGATTCCATCTCAAGGGGAGGGATCTTCGTGAACAGCAAAACCACAACCGGGCGTCAGCGAATGGTGCTGGCGAGTTGGCTCGCGGTGATCGGTGTTGCGGGGGCGGTATTCCTGGTCCGCAGCCCCGCGATACCGGCAGCGAGCGGGACGACGGCCAGCGCACTGCCGGCGCCGGCCATCGACGAGCCCAAGAGCGGGCAGGCCAGGACCGAGACCGCCGTGCTGGCAGGCGGTTGTTTCTGGGGCGTGCAGGGCGTCTACCAGCACGTCAAAGGTGTCACGTCGGCCGAGTCCGGTTACGCCGGCGGGGACGCGGCGACAGCCAACTACGACACGGTCAGCTCCGAGACCACCGGGCACGCCGAGTCGGTGCGCATCACCTACGACCCGACCCAGATCACCTTCGGCCAGTTGCTGCAGGTCTTTTTCGGCGTCGTCCAGGATCCGACCGAGTTGAACTATCAGGGGCCCGACGTCGGCCCGTCGTACCGTTCGGTGGTCTTCGCTCAGAACGACGGCCAGGCGAAGATCGCCAACGCCTACATCGCCCAACTGAACGGAGCGGGCGCATTCTCCGGCCCCATCGTCACAACGGTGACGCCCGGAGCGCAGTTCTTTCCCGCCGAGGCCTACCACCAGAACTACCTCAACCTGCACCCGAACAATTCGTACATCGTCGCCAACGACCTGCCCAAGATCGGCGCGCTCAAGGCGGATTTCCCGGACCTCTACCGCGACTAGCTCCACGGAGCTGTCGGGTGCCTCCGATAGCCTGCCAAGGTGAGTTCACCCGAGGACGATCCGGTCCCAGCCGAGGTCCGTCGTGAATGGCGCGAACTGGCCGACGAGGTGCGCGAACACCAGTTCCGCTACTACGTGCGGGATGCGCCGATCATCTCGGACGCCGACTTCGACGTGCTGCTGCGCAAGCTGTCCGCGCTGGAGGAAAAGCACCCCGAGCTACGCACGCCGGACTCGCCGACCCAACTGGTCGGCGGCGCCGGGTTCGCCACCGACTTCACCTCCGCCGACCACCTCGAGCGGATGCTCTCGCTGGACAACGTATTCAGCGCCGAGGAGTTCGACCTCTGGGCCGGCCGGATCCACGCCGAGGTCGGCGCCGACGTGCCGTTCCTCTGTGAACTCAAAATCGACGGTGTCGCTTTGGCTTTGGTGTATCGCAAGGGCCGTTTGGTCCGCGCCGCCACCCGCGGTGACGGGCGCACCGGCGAAGACGTCACGCTCAACGCGCGCACCATCGACGACGTGCCCGAGCGGCTGACCCCCAGCGACGAGCACCCGGTGCCCGACGTGCTCGAGGTGCGTGGGGAGGTGTTTTTCCGCCTGGCCGATTTCGAGACGCTCAACGCCTCGCTCGTCGAGGACGGCAAGACGCCGTTCGCCAATCCACGCAACAGCGCGGCGGGGTCGCTGCGGCAGAAGGATCCGGCCGTGACCGCGCGTCGCAAACTGCGGATGATCTGCCACGGGCTCGGCCACGTCGAGGGCTACCGGCCCGAGAGCCTGCACGACGCCTATCTCGCGCTGGCCGCCTGGGGCCTGCCGGTGTCCGATCACACCACCCGCGTCGAGAACGCCGCCGGTGCGTTGGAGCGGATCGCCTACTGGGGTGAGCACCGCCACGACGTCGCTCACGAAATCGACGGCGTGGTAGTCAAAGTCGACGACGTCACGCTGCAGCGCAGGCTCGGTTCAACCTCGCGCGCGCCGCGGTGGGCGATCGCCTACAAGTACCCGCCGCAGGAAGTGCAGACGAAACTGCTCGACATCCGGGTCAACGTCGGCCGCACCGGGCGGGTGACGCCGTTCGCATTCATGGAGCCGGTCACCGTCTCGGGGTCGACGGTTGGGCTGGCCACGCTGCACAACGCTGCGGAGGTCAAGCGCAAGGGCGTGCTGATCGGCGACACGGTGGTGCTGCGCAAGGCCGGCGACGTGATTCCCGAGGTGCTGGGGCCCGTCGTCGACCTGCGCGACGGCTCGGAACACGAATTCGTCATGCCCACAACGTGTCCCGAGTGCGGTACCACGCTGGCGCCGGCCAAGGAGGGCGACGCCGACATCCGCTGTCCCAATTCGCGGTCCTGCCCCGCGCAGTTGCGGGAGCGGGTGTTCCACGTCGCCGGCCGCGGAGCATTCGACATCGAGGGGCTCGGCTACGAGGCGGCGACGGCGTTGCTCAAGGCGCGGGTGATCGACGACGAGGGTGATCTGTTCGGCCTCACCGAGGACCAACTGCTGAACACCGAACTGTTCACCACCAAGGCGGGGGCGTTGTCCGCCAACGGCAAGCGCCTGCTGGCCAACCTGGATAAGGCGAAGAAGCAGCCGTTATGGCGGGTGCTGGTGGCGTTGTCGATCCGGCACGTCGGGCCCACTGCGGCAAGGGCTTTGGCCACCGAGTTCGGTAGCCTCGACGCGATCACCGAGGCGTCGACCGAGCAACTCGCGGCGGTCGAGGGCGTCGGCCCCACCATCGCCGACGCCGTCACCGAATGGTTCACCGTCGACTGGCACTGCCAGATCGTCGACAAATGGCGGGCGGCCGGCGTGCGGATGGCCGACGAGCGCGACGCCAGCGTGCCCCGCACCCTGGAGGGCGTGACGATCGTCGTTACCGGGTCACTGCCGAACTTCTCCCGGGACGACGCTAAGGAGGCGATCCTCACGCGCGGCGGCAAGGCCGCCGGCTCGGTGTCCAAGAAGACCGACTACGTGGTCGCCGGCGATTCACCCGGGTCGAAGTACGACAAGGCGGTCGAGCTCGGGGTGCCCGTCCTCGACGAGGACGGGTTCCGAAAGCTGTTGGCGGAGGGACCTTCCGAACCGGCCGAATAGCCGCGCCTAGGCGCCCGACCGCATGCTGATGACGGTGCGCAGACGCGACCGCGATGCCGGCAGGTAACCGGCGAGGGAGGACGTGGGCGTCCGCGTCGCGGGCATCATCGGCACTGCCGGCGTCGCGTTGATCGGCGTCGCGCTCCAGACGCCCGCCGCGGGGGCGGCGGAGCCGCGGACCGACGCCGTGGAGTACCACTCTCGCGGGACCGACAGCACCCCTACCGAGGCCCCCTTGCCGACGCTGGCGGTCGTCGCAACGCGCGCGACGGCTCCGGTCCCCGACCTGCCGAGCGGCTTGAGCATCGCCAGTGCCCCGGTGAGCGAACTCGGCGTCGACGCACCCATCCGAACCGGCGACGCCAAGCTGCGCAGCGCCTGCACGATGCCCGACGACGACTGCGCGCGCGCGACGTCGCCGACGACGCCGGGCGGTGGCAGGAACGGGATCATGTTGGCCGCATTGGCCGACGTGTCCGCGTACATGTACATCGCGGTACTGTCCTGGGCCCACATCTCGCGGTACTGCGCATCGATCTCGGCGATCGCATGGGCGTGCAGCCCAACGGTGTTGGCGGCGGCGATCGTTGCCAGCTGCGCCCTGTTGGCCGCGACCACCGACGGTGGCACCGTCATTGCCCGCGCGGCGTCGTAAGCGGTCGCTGCCGCCCTGGCGTGCTGCGCCGTCCTGGCGGCCAGCGCGGCCGTGTCGTGCAGCCACGTCAGGTGCGGGGTCGTGGCGTCCATCATCGTGGCCGACGCGGGTCCGAGCCAGGATTCGCTGGTCAGTTGCGAGGCGACCGATTGATGCAACCCGGCGGCGGCGTACAGGTCGGAGCTCAACGCGTCCCACATCGCGGCGGCCCGCAGCAGTGGCTCGGAGCCGGGGCCGGTGTACATCCGGGTGGAGTTGATCTCCGGTGGTATCGAGCCGAAGTCGGCAATCAGAAAGCTCTCCGAATGGCTCGCGGCGGCGGTCGCGGTCCTGACGGCGAACCCGACTGGTGTGGGTTTGGGAGTGATGGTCAACGTAGGCATGAAGTCTCCTGAAAAAGTCTGCAGGGCAAAGATTTCGGGTATTGGCCAGCGGACGAACCGTCGTCTGCGCAGCGTCGGCCGCGGGCGGTGTCGCCTGGAGAGTGGGGGATGGCTGCGCGTCAGTACGGATGCGCGCAGGCCGGGGTCAGCGGGTCAGCGCTGCGATATGCAGAACTGTGTCAACAACATTCGGCCCGACGGACATATGTCGGCAGCGGCCGCGTAGCCGGTGTCGAGGTGCTGGCGTGCGGTCGGCCAGGCTTGGGTGTGGTGCCACCACCGCGACGGCGTCAGCGAGCGCATCCGGTGCGGCAGTGTCCGGTGATGTTGGGCCAGGGCGTCGAACGTCTTGTGTGCTGACGGAAGTGCATCCGCGACGGCATCGGCTTGTTCGGCATCGGCGCTCACGGACAGCGCCGTTTCGGCTGCCTCGTTGGCGGTGGCGAGATCGAATCGTGCTACACCACAACCTATTACGCTTATCAGCAGGGCGATCGCGACAATCAGACACGCCACGATGCCCGGCTGGGGCATCCTAGGCTTCTTGCTGAAAGTCACAGTGCCGCAACTTTAACAACGCACAACTCCGAATCCGGCACGCCAAGCGGGTTGCATAGCAACCTCATAGCGCACGTCCCGGCCAGCGCAATCCCGGCCGGGCGGCCCCTTCGATCAGTGCAGAAGCGTCCCGACGATGCCCGCCAGGTAACCCAGTCGGGCAACTTCGGACGGGCGGAAGGCGGGGCCGCCGGGCCGGCCCAGCATCACCGCGGTGTCCGCCGATCCCAGCGGTGCCGCGATCAGGGTGGTGTCCAGGTCGCGCCACAGCTGCGGGACCCAGTCCTCCGTGGCATCCAAGGCGGTGGCGTGCTCGATCGGCAGCCACGGCACGTCGCTCAGGATCGTCTCCGGAGCGCCGGGGCTGGCGGCGACGCGGGTGGATCCGTCGTCCCCGTTGCGGAAGACCGAACACCAGCTGACCCGCAATACCTGCGGCGCCTCGCTGACCAACACCTTGAGCTTGGCGTCGGTATTGCCCGCCGCGGCCACGTGGTCGATCAACGCGAGTTCGCGGTGCGCATCCAGCAGGCCGGTGTGCGGTCGCAGGCTGTCGACCCGCACGCCCTGCAACGCCTCGGCCGCGGTGATCAGCGTGTCCGGCATGCCACCCGGCGGGAGTTCGACCACGAGATCGTCGATCGCGTAGTCGGGCCCACGCTCGACGACGTCCAGCGACAGGATGTCCGCACCGACCGACCCCAGGGCCACGGCCAGCGAGCCGAGACTTCCTGGTCGGTCGGCCAGCTGAACCCGCAGCAGATACGACGACACGACGGACACTGTTTCACAGCGCCGCGCGGTCGGCACGTCGGCGGGAGGCGCCAAGCGTGCTGCCAGCTTCTCGCTCGCCACCGCCCGTTAGGCTTGCCAGTCGTGTCCCAGATCTCGCGTGATGAGGTGGCTCATCTGGCCCGGCTGGCCAGGCTGGCGTTGACCGACGATGAGCTGGACAGCTATGCCGGCCAGCTCGACGCCATCATCACCCATGTCGGACAGATCCAGGCCGTCGACGTCGCCGGTGTCGAGGCCACCGACAACCCGCTCAAGGCGGTCAACGTCACCCGCCCGGACCAGACCGCGCCCTGCCTGACTCAGCAGCAGGCGCTGGCCGAAGCGCCTGAGTCGCTCGACGGTCGCTTCGTCGTCCCGCAGATCCTCGGAGAGCCGGAGTGACCGACATCATCCGGCAGGACGCAGCCACGCTGGCCGCGAAGATCGCCGCCAAGGAGTTGTCGTCGACCGAGGTCACCCAGGCTTTCCTCGACCAGATTGCGGCCACCGACCAGCGGTACTCCGCATTCCTGCACGTCGCGGCGGACGCGGCGCTGGCTTCCGCTGCCGCCACGGACAAGTCGCTGGCCGCCGGTGAGCAGCCGGCGTCGCCGCTGGCCGGGGTGCCGCTCGCCCTTAAAGACGTCTTCACCAGCGTCGACATGCCCACCACCTGCGGCTCGAAGATCCTCGAGGGCTGGCGCTCGCCCTACGACGCCACCGTCACCGCGCGGCTGCGCGCCGCGGGCATTCCGATCCTCGGCAAGACCAACATGGACGAGTTCGCGATGGGCTCGTCGACGGAGAATTCCGCCTACGGCCCCACCCGCAACCCCTGGAACACCGACCGGGTGCCCGGCGGTTCGGGCGGTGGCAGCGCAGCTGCGCTGGCCGCGTTCCAGGCGCCGCTGGCCATCGGCACCGACACCGGCGGCTCGATCCGCCAGCCCGCGGCGCTGACGGCGACCGTCGGGGTCAAGCCGACCTACGGCACGGTGTCGCGCTACGGCCTGGTGGCGTGTGCGTCGTCGCTCGACCAGGGTGGCCCCTGCGCGCGCACGGTGCTCGACACCGCGCTGCTGCATCAGGTGATCGCCGGACACGACCCGCGCGACTCGACCTCGATCCAGGCCGACGTGCCCGATGTCGTCGGTGCCGCAAAGCTCGGCGCCGCAGGCGATCTCAGCGGCGTGCGTGTCGGCGTCGTCAAGCAGTTGCGCGGCGAGGGCTACCAGCCCGGCGTGCTGGCGTCGTTCACCAAGGCCGTCGAGCAACTGACCGCGCTCGGCGCCGATGTGTCCGAGGTCGACTGCCCGCATTTCGACCACTCGCTGGCCGCCTATTACCTGATCCTGCCGTCGGAGGTGTCGAGCAACCTGGCCCGCTTCGACGCGATGCGGTACGGGCTGCGCGTCGGCGACGACGGCAGCCACAGCGCCGAAGAGGTGATGGCGCTGACCCGGGCCGCCGGATTCGGGCCAGAAGTCAAGCGCCGCATCATGATCGGCACTTACGCGCTGTCGGCAGGCTATTACGACGCGTACTACAACCAGGCGCAGAAGGTGCGCACGCTGATCGCGCGCGACCTCGACACCGCGTACCAGTCGGTGGATGTGTTGGTCTCGCCGACGACGCCGACGACGGCGTTCCCGTTGGGGGAGAAGGTCGACGACCCGCTGGCGATGTACCTGTTCGACCTCTGCACGCTGCCGCTGAACCTGGCCGGGCACTGCGGGATGTCGGTGCCGTCGGGGTTGTCCGGCGACGACAATCTGCCGGTCGGGCTGCAGATCATGGCACCCGCGCTGGCCGACGACCGGATCTACCGGGTGGGCGCCGCCTACGAGGCCGCGCGCGGCGAACTGCCCTCGGCCATCTGATAGCCCTGCTCCGACGGCGTCCGCGGGGCAAGATGAACGAATGCGGATTGGAATTCTCACCGGTGGCGGTGACTGTCCTGGACTGAATGCCGTCATTCGGGCGGTGGTGCGCACCTGCGATTCCCGGTACGGGTCGTCGGTGGTCGGCTTTCAGGACGGGTGGCGCGGGCTATTGGAGAACCGCCGCATCCAGTTGGCCAACGACGACCGTAACGACCGCCTGCTGGCCAAGGGCGGCACGATGCTCGGGACCGCACGCGTCAATCCGGACAAGCTGCGGGCCGGTCTGGACCAGGTCAAGCAGACCCTCGACGACAACGGCATCGACGTCCTCATCCCGATCGGCGGGGAGGGCACCTTGACCGCAGCGCACTGGCTCTCGGAGGAGAACGTGCCCGTCGTCGGTGTGCCCAAGACCATCGACAACGACATCGACTGCACCGACGTGACTTTCGGCCACGACACCGCGCTGGGTGTGGCCACCGACGCGATCGACCGGTTGCACAGCACGGCCGAATCGCATCAGCGGGTGATGCTGGTCGAGGTGATGGGCCGGCATGCCGGCTGGATCGCGTTGAATGCCGGCCTGGCCTCCGGTGCGCACATGACGCTGATTCCCGAGCAGCCGTTCGATATCGACGAGGTGTGCCGACTGGTCAAGCGACGCTTTCAGCGTGGCGATTCGCATTTCATCTGCGTCGTCGCCGAGGGTGCCAAGCCCGCCGAGGGCTCGATGAAATTGGCTCAGGGCGGCACCGACGAGTTCGGTCACGAGCGGTTCACCGGCGTCGCCGCGCAGTTAGCCGTCGAGGTGGAGAAGCGGATCAACAAGGACGTCCGGGTGACCGTGCTCGGCCACGTGCAGCGCGGCGGCATCCCCACCGCCTACGACCGCGTGCTGGCGACCCGGTTCGGCGTCAACGCCGCGGACGCCGCGCATGCCGGCGAATACGGACAGATGGTGTCGCTGCGGGGCCAGGACATCGGCCGGGTCCCGCTCGCCGATGCAGTACGTCAGCTCAAGCTGGTGCCGCAGAGTCGCTACGACGACGCGGCCGCCTTTTTTGGCTGACAGCTAGCCGTAACGTTACGGCTAGCGGTAACATCTTGATTCGTGATCAAACCCCTGACCTGCGGCGGGTGCGGTGTCAGCTTCCGGGGCCGCTCCGACGCGGTCTACTGCTCCTCTGCGTGCCGACAGAAAGCCCATCGCAGTAGGACCGCTCGGCGGATCGCGGGTATGTCCGAGCAGCACGCCTCGCGTACGCACGGGCGTCGCAGGACGACCAGACCTAACGTGGCTGTCACCATCGAGCGGGCCCGCAATGAACAGCGTCGGGCACAAGAGCTCTGTCGCGACGCGGTCGATATGCAGCGTCGGGCCATGGCGGCACGGTGGCTCGCGGGCCAGCGACCCGTAGTACCGGTGGTCAGCGCGACTGCTTCACCGCCGTGGTCGGGCTGGGCTGACATCGCACGTGGTGTCGGGGTGGATTCGTAGTGGCTGAGTTGGACGGTCGCGCGGTGGAGGTCGGCGAGGCATTCGCCGGTGCACCGCAGCGGGTCGGCACATTCCGCTTCTATTTCGAGGACGAGCGCTGGGAGTGGTCGGAGCAGGTGCAGCGCATGCACGGATACACGCCGGGCAGTGTCACGCCGACGACCGAGCTGGTCCTCAAACACAAACATCCCGATGATCGTCGTCAGGTCAAAAAGACCATCGACCAGATGATGCGCAACCGCCAAGCGTTCAGCACGCGGCACCGCATCGTCGACACCGTCGGCGATGTTCACCAGGTCGTCGTCGTCGGTGATCAGCTCACCGACGACAAGGGTGTGGTCGTCGGCACTCACGGCTACTACGTCGACATCACGCCAACATCGGACCGAGTTCGCGAGGAGCAGATCACCGCGCGGGTCGCCGAGATCACCGAGCACCGGGCCATCATCGAGCAGGCCAAGGGCATGCTGATGCTGGTGTATGGCCTCGACGAGAACGCGGCATTTGACCTGCTCAGATGGCGCTCGCAATCGAGCAACATCAAGCTGCGACGGCTGGCGGAAATCATCGTCGACAACTTCCGCGAGATCCGCGACGAGGCCATCAGCACGCGGGCGGCGTTCGATCACGCGCTGCTGACCGGCGAGGGAACGGCGTCCTCGGCGGCCAATTAGAATCGTCCCCATGACTTCAGCAGCCATGGCGAGTGCGGAGCTGCTCGACTACGACGACGTGATCGCGCGCTACGACCCGGTCATGGGCATGGAAGTGCACGTTGAGCTGTCCACCGCCACCAAGATGTTCTGCGGCTGCGCCAACGAGTTCGGCGCCGAGCCCAACACCCACGTCTGTCCGGTATGCCTCGGGCTCCCCGGTTCGCTGCCCGTCCTCAACGAGGCCGCCGTCGAGTCGGCCATCCGGATCGGGTTGGCTCTCAACTGCGACATCGCGCCGTGGGGCCGGTTTGCCCGGAAGAACTACTTCTATCCCGACCAGCCGAAGAACTACCAGATCTCGCAGTACGACGAGCCGATTGCCGTCAACGGCTACCTCGACGTGCTGCTCGACGACGGCAGCACCTGGCGGATCGAGATCGAGCGCGCCCACATGGAGGAGGACACCGGCAAGCTGACCCACCTGGGTAGTGATACCGGACGGATCGCAGGCGCCACCACGTCGCTGGCCGATTTCAACCGGGCGGGTGTGCCTCTGATCGAGATCGTCACCAAACCGATCGAGGACACCGGTGCACGGGCGCCCGAGATCGCCCGCGCCTACGTCACCGCATTGCGAGACCTGTTGCGCGGCTTAGACGTTTCCGACGTCCGCATGGATCAGGGCTCGATGCGCTGCGACTCCAACGTGTCGCTGCGCCCGATCGGTACGACCGAGTACGGGACCCGCAGCGAGACCAAGAACGTCAACTCGCTCAAGAGCGTCGAGATCGCCGTGCGCTACGAGATGCGCCGTCAGGCCGCCGTTTTGGACTCCGGAGACCGAGTCATCCAGGAGACCAGGCACTTTCACGAAGATGGCTTCACCAGCTCCGGTCGTACCAAGGAAACGGCCGAAGACTACCGCTACTTTCCCGAGCCAGACCTGGAACCGGTTGCGCCCAGTGACGAACTCGTCGAGCGGCTGCGGGGGACTATCCCCGAGCTGCCGTGGTTGCGCCGCAAGCGAATTCAGCAGGACTGGGGCATCTCTGACGAGGTGATGCGCGACCTGGTCAATGCCGGCGCCCTGGACTTGGTGATCGCCACCGTCGACCAGGGCGCGTCCAGCGAGTCGGCGCGGGCGTTGTGGGGCAATTTCCTGGTGCAGAAGGCCAATGAGGCCGGCGTCGAACTCGACGAACTGCCGATCAGCCCTGCACAAGTCGCCGCGGTCGTGGCGCTGGTGGACGAGGGCAAGCTGAGTAACAAGCTGGCCCGCCAGGTCATCGAGGGCGTGTTGGCCGGCGAGGGCGAACCCGCCGAGGTGATGACGGCTCGCGGCTTGGCCGTGGTGCGCGACGATTCGCTGATCCAAGCGGCGGTCGACGAGGCGCTGGCTGCGAATCCCGATGTGGCCGAAAAGATTCGCGGTGGCAAGGTGCAGGCCGCCGGCGCGATCGTCGGCGCGGTGATGAAGGCCACCAAGGGCCAGGCCGACGCCGCGCGGGTGCGCGAGTTGGTGCTCGCCGCCTGCAGCTAGTTGAACATCCCTGCGAGGTCGTTGAACAGCGCGGCCAGCGGCTGACCCACACCGTCCCAGCCGACCGCCATGGCTATCGCCTGGTCCTGCATGAACAGCGATGCGATGGGGCCGACCAGCGAATTCGGTACGTCTAGTGTGGCGCACACGATGCTGCAGTCGCCCAGATGGTCGGCGATGCCGATGCCGTCGATGAGCGAGCCGGCGGGGCTGAGCAATCCACCCAGGTCCAGCTGGAATGCGTCGACGTCCAGGCCCGACGGGGCGCTGATGCCGAAGGTCGTGAGCAGTGTGCTCAGGTCGATTTCTCCGTAGCCGTTGAGGAACGCGTTGGTGACATTGGCCGGCATGTCGAGCAGCTCGTTGAACGCGGTGGTGTAGTCGGGCGTCGCGCCGCTGAGCGCCGCGGTGATTGCCGTGATGTCGTCGTTCAACTGGATGATCGGTCCCACGGTGGTGCCGAAACTGCCCCACAGGATTCCGCTCAGGGGTGATCCCGAGAACTCGAGGTACGGCTGGATTTGGGCGGCCTCGTCGCTACCAACCAGCAGCGGCAATATGTCGAAATGTTCTTCCGTGCACAGCGGGCAGATGCCGATCGTGTAAGGAATTCCGTTGGAGAGGATGTTGATCAGGCCATCCTTTCCCGGCAAGTCGAAGTCGGCGACGTCGAGGCCGAGGACTTGGAGGCCGATCGTGCTCGGCGTCGAGTCGACCGAGGTATAGATGTACGGCTCCGGGTCCGTCGGCGCGAACACCGTCGTCGCCGCCGCGTAGGCCGAGTTCAGGTCGTCGCCGAAGTTTCGGCTGCCCTCGAAGTAGGCGGGGATGTTCGCGGCGAACTGCTGCAGGTCCGCGAAAGCGGCAGGGGAGAAGTGGTCGTAGATGTCCGTCGAGTTGGCGAGCGCGGTCTGCAGCACCTGATCCCATGAGACGTCGACGAGTTGCACGTCACGGCTCTGCGGGATGGGTACGTCGGCGACGGGTGCGACAGCCGGCGCAACGATCGCGCCAGCGGCGACCAGGGTGAGAGTGAATCCTGCGGTGGTCGAGGGGCGAGCGGTGATGTTCATTTCTCTCCTGCGTCGGCCCCCCTGAAGGCAGCTAGATATTAGCTGAGATTCCGCTGAGGTTTGGATAAACGCAGAAGTTGGCCGCACTAGCAGCTAGGTCGCGGGCGTGACATCGCTGCCAGACCCCTTCACCGACGCCTTGGCGCGCTTCTCGGGCCGCACTGCCTTGCGGCCCCGCACATAACCGGTCGGTGAGACCGCCGCCGCGAGGAGCGCGGTTTCACCGCCGACGAAGGGATGGAAACCGACGCCGGCGCCGCCGCGGCCCTTGACCGGGATGTCCGCGACTTCGGTTACCTTCCAACCCTTTTCGGAGATCGACAGGATGGCTTCGCCGTTCTCACACGTCAGGGGCAGCGCCGCGATCACCTCGTCGCCGTCGGCCGCCAACTTGACGCCGGCGACGCCGTTGCCCGCCGCGCCCTGCGGATTGACCGCCCCGGGATCGATGCGCAACACCTTGCCCCGTCGTGTCACCAAGGCCAGATGCGATCCGGGTGCAAGCACTCCGGACCGCACCAGCCCCGTGATGTCCGGGGCAACCGGAATGTCCCGGATCTTGAAGGGCAGACCACTGCCGGTGGTGAATTTGATCCGCCCGTCGCTCCACACCGCCCAACCCAGCCCCGCAGTCAGCAGCTCGCCATGGCTGTCGGAGAACACGCCACGGTCGTCGAGTCGCCACGCGGCGTTGGACTTTCGCTCGCGCGGCCCGTCTTCATCGGCACTGGACGCGGTGGGGGTGGCCTCGAAATCCAACACGGTGCGGCGATCGAACTCGGGACCCCTGAACAGCTTTGCGGTCTCCACGAGCTCGTCGTCGATCACCTTTCGACGCGCATCGGGGTTGGACACCAACTCGGTCAGCGCGGCGAACTCGGCGTCCAGTTTCTCCGCCTCGGCCTGCAGCTCGATCACGTCGAGCTTGGTCAACCGCCGAAGCTGCAGCGCCAGAACGTAATCCGCCTGCACGGCGTCAATTGCGAACCGCTCCTGCAGTCCCTGGCGGGCCTCATCGACGGTCTCGGATGCGCGAATCACCGCTACCGCGGCGTCGATGTCCAGGTGAATGGTCATCAGGCCGGCCACCAGGTGGCGCCGCGCGGTGACCTTCTCCAGGCGATACTCGCTGCGGCGCAACACCGCTGAGTCGCGCAGGTGCAGGAACGCCGAGATCAGTTCCCGCACCGACCACCAGCGCGGCACCCGGTCCTCATCGAGGGCGACCAGGCTGGCGGCGAAAGTCGACTCCAGCGGCGTCAGGGCAAGCAACTGTTCGCGGATCTGCTCGGCGTCGTGACCGCGTTTGGCGGTGACCACGATCCGCAGCCCGTTGCGGCGGTCGGTGAGATCCGACATGTCGGCGACGCCGGACAGCTCGCCCGACTCGACCAGTGCCCGGATCCGTTCCTGCACAGTGTTACTCGCGACACCCGGCGGCAGCTCGGTGATGACTACGTTCTTGCCGTCGACCGATATTGTGCCGCGCACCGTGAATGCACCGCGGCCGGTGGTGAGGTAGTCCCGCAGTCCGGCCGTGCCGACCACCGCGGCGCCGCAGCCCCAGTCGGGGCCGGGAATCAGCTTCGCCAACCGGTCGTCGGTCATGTTCGGGGTCTTCAACAGCGCCCGACAGGCCGCCATCACCTCACGCGGGTTGTGCGCCGGCACCTTGGTGGCCCACCCCTCGGCGATGCCGACCGCGCCGTTGCACAGCAGCACCGGCCAGCGCGCCGGCAGCACCGTCGGTTCGGTCCATTCCCCGTCGAAGGTCTGCACCATCGGAACGGCGTGATCGTCGAGTTCGGCTGTCAACGCCGCACCCGGTGCCGACAGCCGCATCTCGGTGTAGCGGTCAGCGGCGGGGATGTCGCCCTGGATGCGAGGGAAAGCACCTTGTCCGTCAATGACTTTCACGCGCTGGAAGTCGGCGGCCATGAGTGCCGCCGCCCCGTACATCGACGCGCCGCCGTGCGGGTGCAGGTTGCCGGTGACCGCCGAGCAGACCTTCGAGGACTTCTGCGGCTTGTTCCCGGGCAGCAGCCGGGAGTCGTGCATCTGGTACAGCAGCCGACGCTGGCCCGGCTTGAGTCCGTCGAACGCCGACGGGATCGCGCGGTCGCTGACGCTGTAGAGCGCGAAGGTCAGCTGGTAGTGGTTCCAGTAGTCATCGGCGCTCTGGTCCAGGACCAGGTCCGGATTCTGCTCGATCAGGGCGGTCACGGCGTTCTCCTAGTCGAGGTCGAGAGCAGAGGTGTCGACGCGCGCTGCGACGTCGGCCATCCACGAGCGGCGGCCCTCCGGCGGCCCGCCGAACAGGGTGTGGTGCAGGTTCGCGTCGGTGTCGTCCAGATGCACACGAATCACCGTGCGGCGCTGGGGATCCAGCACGGTGTTCCAGAAATCGTCGGCGTCCATCTCACCGAGTCCTTTGTTCCGCTGGACCTCGACTTTGCGTTTCGAGGTGGCGCGCAGCTTGGCCACGGCGGCGTCGCGCTCGGACTCGTCCTGACAGTAGATCCGGTCCTGGCCGTCCTTGACCACGAACAGCGGGGGAAGCGTCACGTAGACCATTCCGGCCTTGACGAGCGGGCGGTAGAAGTCCAGGAACATCGAGATCAGGCTCGAGTTGATGTTGCCGCCGTCGGGGTCGGCGTCGGACGCGAACAGGATCCGGTCGTAGCGGCACGACTCCGGGTCGCAGTTGTCGCGGACCCCGCAGCCCAGAATGCGTTCGATCGAGTCGAACTCGTCCTTGACCCGCGCCTTGCTCAGCGTGAACCCATACGTGTTGGGCGGCTTGCCTTTCAGCGGGAAGGCCGCCTGGAAGGTGGCGTCGCGGGCGGCCTTGATAGTGCCCAGTGCCGAGTCGCCCTCGCACAGGAACAGCTCGGCACCGGAGCCGCGCCCGGTCTCCCGGCTGGGCAGCAGCTTCGGCGGCAGGGAGAGGTTCGTACCCAAGCCCTTGGCTTTCGACGCCGCCCGGGACCGGGCCTTGGCGCCCTCGGCGCTGCGCCGCGCCCTGGCCGCCTCCAGCGCCAGCTTGGTCCACAGCGACACCATGTCGGCGTTGCCGGGGTTGGCGGCCCAGATGGTGACGCTGCGCGCTACCTCCGGAGCCATCGCCACGTTCAGCGACCGCGATGACACCGCCGTCTTGGCTTGGGAATCCCAGGCCACATCGGGTGCTCGAGTGTCCACGGCGAGGGCGGTCACTGCGGCGAAATCCTGTGCCTCCGGGCCGTCTTCGCCTTTGGCCAGGCCTAGGTCGCGGATGCGGGATGCGCGGTCGGCCAGCGCTTCGGACAATCCCTTCACCGCCGCGTTCAGGTGGGATCCGCCGCCGGGGGTGCGCACGGTGTTGCAGAACGCGGCGACGGTGGCCGGTTCGGCCGGGCCGGCGGTCAACGACCAGCGGAACGGGGTCGGTCCGCGGCCGGTGGTGTACTCACCGCGGCCCTCCACCACGGCGCGCACACCCGGCGGGGGAGTGCCGGCCGCGGCGCACATCAGGTCCAGCAGGGTGTCGGTGCCCCACGGTCCGCTGAACGACTCCAGCAACTCGGGCCGGACCTCGTCGCCGGGCCAGCCCTCGTCGTCGACGATCAGATGCACACCGGGGGACATCCGCGCCGCGGCGTGCGCCCGCAGCAAGACTTCGTTGATGTCGATGGTCGAGTCCGGCACGACGGTCGCATCGAACAAGATGCGGACCGTGGTCCCGTGGGCATCCGGTTTGCGATTACCTACGCCGCGCAGCTTCTGGGTGTCGGCTCGGGTGAACTCGGCATCCGGGTCGAAGTCCTTGCCGTCGAACGCTCCTGGGTAGCCGCGGCCGAAGCACTGCAGGTAGGTTTTTCCGGCCCGCCGCACCGTCACGTCGGCGCGGGCGGAAATGAAAATGGCTGCGGCGGCACCGATTCCGTTCAAGCCGGCACCGGTGCTCGTCGCGTCGACGTGTGCGGAGAACTTGCCACCCGCCCGTGCGGTGCCCAGGGTCTTGACGATGCCGTTCTTCCCGTTCACCGAGTCGGTGTCAACGGGCAGGCCGCGGCCGTCGTCGGCGACGCTGACCGAGCCGTCGGCGTGCAGCGTGATCGTGACGGTGGATCCACCGTGGTCCGGATCGGCGACCTCCTCGATCGCGTTGTCCACCAGTTCGCGCAGCGCGGTGTTCAGCACGTCCAGCCCGAGGTTCACCGCCGGCCGCAGGCGGGTGTGCTGGACATCGTCGAGTTCGGTGATGTCGGCGGCGGTGTAGCTCACTGCTCGTCGCCTTCCTCTAGGCCGGTTGCCGGTGAATTCACGGCGTTCTACCGTCGATTTACTGCGCAAGCGCTCGGGTTTCGCAGAAATCCTAAACGCCGTGGCGGACATCTTCACGGAGCCGCGACGGTGACGTCTCCCACGGATCGCGCCAACCGCCGACGGTATCGCGGACGCACGACGCCAAAACGTATGACCTCGATGAGCTGTATCGGGTCCTAATCTGCATCGATGACACCGGCTATTGACGGTCGAGCGATCGCGGTCATACGCTTCGAGTCAATATGTCGGCTTGAGCCTTACCGCGGGGTGCTGGCAGAGAGACGGGTTTACCGATGAACGTAAGTAGTGCCGCTCCCAATGTCTTCGAGGCCGGGCTTCCGAACCTCACCTACGGGCTGGATGCCACTCCCCAGGACATCCTCGACGACGTCCGATCGGTGCAGGCGCGCTCGCCGATCGCTATCGGCCCGCTCGGACCGGAAATCCTGGCTTACGATTTGGCTCGTGACTTTCTGCGCGACAACAGGTTTCGGCTACCGCCGGGGATTACGCTTGCGGCGCAAGGCATCACCTCAGGTCCGTTGTTCGACAAGTTGGCGAACAGCCTCTTAGGCCTCAACGGCCCACCGCACGTCCGATTGCGCAAGCTAGTTTCGAAGGCGTTCACGCCTCGTGCGACGTCGCGGCTCCAGGACACCATCCACGAGGTGGTGAACGGGCTGATCGATCGGGTGATGGACGCCGGACGGTGCGACGTCGTGACTGATATTGCCCGTCCATACCCCACCCCCATCATCTGCGCGCTGCTCGGCGCCCCCCGCGAGGACTGGGAGCTGTTCGCGGACTGGACCGAAGACATCTTCAAGGCCCTCAACTTTCAGCCAGATGCCACCTTCGACGAGTCCGCGGTCATGCGGGCCTGGGGTGAACTCGACGCGTACGTCGACGGCATGGTCGCCGCACGCCGACACAATTTGACCGATGATCTGCTCTCGGAGCTCATCCGCGTGGAAAGCGAGGGCGACCGGCTGGATCTCGACGAACTGCGCATGCTGGCGTCCGGATTCCTGATGGCTGGAACAGATACGACGCGCAACCAGTTGGCGGCGTCGGTCCAGGTGATGTGTGAGCATCCAGACCAATGGGAGACGTTGCGCGACCATCCAGAACTTGCCATGCAGGCAGTCGAGGAGACCATGCGCCACTCGCCCGCGGCGTGCATCGTGCCGCGCGCCGCGGTAGGAGACGTTGAATTCGCCGGCTACCTGTTCCCGGCGGGAACCTTCGTACTTGCCAACACCCTTGCGGCCAACCGTGATCCGGCAATCTACGACGAGGCCGATCGCTTCGACATCACGCGCAACGACGTTCCCGCGATCTTGACGTTCGGCGGTGGCGCGCACTACTGCCTGGGGGCGAATCTCGCCCGGCGGGAACTGGCAGAGGCACTCATCGTCCTCACCCGTCGCCTGCCCGCGCCCCACCGCATCGGTCCGGCACCGTGGAAATCCCTGCTGGGAATGACCGGTCCGACGACCCTTCCGATCGGGTTTACGAGCGATCGGCGCGTGACGGCGGATGCGTAGTCGAGGCTGGGCGGGTTCGACGCCCTCGTCGGATGAGGAAGCCATTGCGCGCATCCTGACCGCAGTAGACCAAGAGGTTGCCGAGCACGGGGCGGCGCTACGTCTTGCCGACGTCGCCCGCAGGCTCGGAGTCACACGCCAAACCGTCTATCGCTACTTCCCGAATGCCGACGCGCTGCTCATCGCCAGCGCGATGCGCGCGGTCAACGGCTTCATCGACCAGGCCGCGGAACACGTTCGCGGCCTGAATGATCCGGTTGCCGCCGTTGTCGAATGTGTGTCGTTCGGGATCGAAAACCTTACCGGCGACCCACAATTGGAAGGCTTGCTCAATCGCTCGGACGAGGGTCCCGCCGTCTCCCTAACCTCCGACACCGCGGTCAGCTTCTGCTTGTCAGTTTTCGACCGCCTCGATGTCGATTGGAAGTTGCACGGTTTCGACAGCGCCGCCCTCCGTGAAATTGCCGAGATGACGTTGCGCACGGTGCAGTCCCTGCTGACCGATCCTGGGGAAACGCCACGCACGGGAGCTTCGCTACGACGCTTCGTTGCCACATGGCTGGGCCCAGCGATCCTCTATCCGCGCATGGCCTCGCTGGCGATCTACCAACATGACGCGACGTTGGAATCCGCTCGCACCCGCCAAATGCGTTGATGCGAGCTAGATCTGCCAATCGTTGGAGCCGTCGTGCCGTGCGTAGGTACCGCCGCCGGAGTTGGTGACCACGATGGGATCGCCGGCGTTGAAGTTGTCGAAGAACCATCGCGCGTTCGCCGGACTGATGTTGATGCAGCCGTGGCTGACGTCGCGCTTACCCTGGTCGTCCACCGACCACGGCGCGCTGTGCACGTAGTCGCCGCTGTCGTCGAAGCGAACGGCCAGCTCGACCGTGGTCTTGTAGCCGTAGGTCGAAGAGACCGGGACCCCGTACGTCGAGGAGTCCATCACCACCGATGGCTTCTTTTCTTGGACGTAATAGGTGCCGTTGGGGGTTTGGTGCCCACCGGCCGCCATCCCCATCGACATCGGAATCGTCTTCTCCACAACGCCATTGCGGGTGACGACCAACTGATGCGAGGGGTCGTCGGCCGTGGCGATCAACGTGTCGCCGGTCTGGAAGCTGGACACAGCACCAGCGGCGTCGACGGTCACCGCGGTGTGGGCTGGCCAGAAGGCCAGCGGACGCCACCGCAGCTGCGTGGGAGTCATCCAGTAGAACTTGCCGTCCACGGGCGGTTCGGAGGTGATGTGGACGGAGTTTTCGGCGAAACTGGAGCCGTCCGGGAAGTTGATGATGATCGGTTGACCCACACCCACGGTCGAGCCGTTGCCAGGAAAGATCCGCGTGGGGTTGGGCGGCGGAGCCGGGTCTGGCCCGGGATCGCCGGGCGGCGGGTCCGCCCACGCGAGTCCGGTTCCTGGTAACAGCGCCGCGCTCGACGCCAGGATCGACGCCAACGCCGCAGTCTTCACAGCGGCGAAGAGGCTTCCCCAGCCGGACATACATCCCCTCCGATTACTTCGTTCGAGTGGTTCGCCGCGCACCCGTGTGCCGGATGCGTGCGACGACGAACGCTCCTAGTGACCGGCGCGCGCCAGATCGACAGGGCCACCGTTGTGGGCCAGGTCGACGACGTATTGGTTCACGAACGTCCCGGCAGGCGGGTCGCCTTTGTCGCACGATCCGTCGGACTCGCCGGGACGCTTGATCCACAGGAACGCGTCGACATGTCCGTTGCCGGTCGCTGTCGTCGGAACCGCGCCCAGCGCCCGACCGCTGGGGTTGCACCAGTCGAGCTTGGACGCCGGCGCCGGGCCCACGCCGTTGCGCGAGGTGTCGATGACGTAGTGCGCACCATTGAGATGCGCCGAAATCGCGTCGCCGTAACCGATTTCGCTGTCGGTGGTGTAGAAGTTGGCGACGTTGAGGCTGAATCCGCGCGCGTGGCCGACACCGGCTTTGTTGAGTCGGTCGGCCATGTCCTCGGGGCTGTGCCAGAAGATGTGGCCGGCGTCGACGTACACACCCGTCGCTGGATTGCGCGAGAGTGAGTCGACGGCGTAGCGGATCAGGTCATAGCGCTCCTGGCGCTGATCCCCGGACAGGCAGTCGGCCATCGCGAGGGCGTCGGGCTCGACGACCACGGCAGCGCGCGAAGCGCCGATCTGGCCCGCAATGCCGTCAATCCATCCGCGGTAGGCGTCACCCGATCCCATGCCGCCGGCGGCGAAGCTGCCGCAGTCGCGGTGGGGGATGCCGTAGATCGTGAACACCGGTAGCGCCCCGGCAGCAGCCGCGTCACCGGTGTACTTCGCCACGGTCGACGCCGAGGAGCCCGGGACCAGCCAGTACGCCTGCGGTGTGTTGGCGACGGCGGTCAACTCCGGACTAGGCGGATTGGCTTTCTGCGCAGCGCGCATGGCCGCCGAGTTGGGGTTGACGTAAAAAGGCATGCCCGCCAGCGGGTTGGCATCGTCCACCAGGCGCACCCCGGGTGCGGGGCCGGCCTGGGTGGGATTCGCGACGAGGAACAAGCCGGCGATGAGGGGGAGGACGGTAGCGACTAACCGGGCGACGGTAGAGAACATCACACCTGAGAAATTAGCGTCTTCGGCCAGCGCACGCGACTTGCCCCCTTGTTACCCGCAGCGAGGACAGACCTGTGCTCGCAATCTGTCCGTGCTCGCGATATCGACAAATCGAAGCTGGTTGAATGACTCAGCGCGACCACGAGGCGGTTGCTGAGCACCCGCACAGCAGTGACCTACACTTACACATCGACCAGAAGATGTATCGGCAGTGTCCAACCCTGGGGATGGTCCTGGAATGCGATTGACGATGTTGATCGAGCACGATGACGCGAGGGTCCGCGATGAGTGACGTGGTGCAGACGCCGTCGGGCATCCCGCTGGACGCGGTTTACGGGCCGGGGGATCGAGGTCCCGAACCGGCACCCGGCGAGTACCCGTTCACCCGCGGCAACTTCGCCTCCGGCTATCGCGGCAAGACCTGGACGTTCCGCCAGTACTCGGGCTTCGGCACCGCCGAGGAGTCCAACGAGCGGTATAAGTATCTCCTGGGTCAGGGCAGCACGGGACTCTCCGTCGCGCTCGACCTGCCGACGCAGTGCGGCTACGACTCCGACGACCCGGAATACGGCGAAGAGGTCGGCCGCGTCGGCGTCGCCGTCGACACCCTCGCCGACGCCGAGTTGCTGTTCGACGGCATCCCGCTGGACAAGATCAGCACCAGCTTCACCATCAACGGCACTGCCGCGATCCTGCTGGCGTTCTACGTCGCCGCCGCGGAGAAGAAGGGCGTGCCTCGGGAAAAGCTCACGGGCACAATCCAAAACGACATCCTCAAGGAATACGCGTCGCGCGGCACGTGGATCTGGCCGCCGGAGCCCTCGCTGCGGCTGATCGCGGACACCATAGAGTTCTGCGCCGCCGAAGTGCCCAAGTTCAACGCGATTTCCGTTGCGGGCGCGCACTTTCGGGACGCGGGCGCCAACGCCGTACAGGAGATGGCCTTCACCCTGGCCGACGGTGTCACTTACTGCGACACCGTCGTCGAACGCGGCCGGATGACCATCGACAAGTTCGCGCCGCAGATCTCGTTCTTCTTCTACACCCACGGCGACTTCTTCGAGGAGATCGCGAAGTACCGGGCGGGCCGACGCCGCTGGGCAACCATCGTGCGCGAACGCTACGGCGCCACAACGGATAAGGCATCGATGTTCCGCTTCGGCTGCGTCGCGGGCGGCGCGTCGCTGTATGCGCCGCAGGCGCAGAACAACCTGGTCCGTGTCGCCTACGAATCGCTGGCCGCGGTGCTCGGCGGCGTCCAGTCGATGTTCACCGCCGCGTGGGACGAGCCGTTCGCGCTGCCGAGTGAGGAGTCCGCCACGCTGGCGCTGCGCACCCAGCAGATCCTGGCCTACGAGACCGGGGTGACCAAGGTGGCCGACCCGCTGGGCGGCTCCTACTTCGTCGAGGCGCTGACCGACGCCACCGAGGCCAAGATCATCGAGATCATGGATGACCTCGAAAAGCACGGCGGCATGGTGCGTTCCATCGAGGACGGTTACCTGCAGGGGCTGATTGCCGACGAAGCCTTCAAGATCCACCAGGAGGTCGAATCGGGCGAACGTCCCGTCGTCGGCGTCAACAAGTTCGTCACCGACGAACCGTCGCCCGACATCGACACCTACGAGCTGAACGCCGAGGGTCGCGATCTGCAGCTGCGGCGGCTGGCGAAAGTCAAAGCCGAGCGCGACGCGGTCGCCGTCAAGGAAACACTGGCCGCGCTCTCACGTGCGGCCGAGGGGACCGAGAACCTGATGCCACGACTCATCGACTGCGCCAACGCGTATTGCTCTGTCGGAGAACTGGTTACAGCGCTCAAAGCGGTCTGGGGCGAGTTCCAGCAGCCGGTGGTGTTCTGATGGCGGCCCGCGTGCTGGTGGCGAAGCCCGGTCTGGACGGGCACGACCGCGGCGCGAAGATCGTGGCGCGCACCCTGCGTGACGCCGGGTTCGAGGTCATCTACACCGGCATCCGGCAGCGCATCGAGGACATCGTGTCGATCGCGCTGCAAGAGGACGTCAAACTCGTCGGGCTGTCGATCCTGTCGGGTGCGCACCTGGCCCTGACAACCCGAACTGTCGACGCGCTGCGCGCCGCGGACGCCAGCGATATCGCGGTGGTCGTCGGCGGCACCATCCCGCAGGCGGATGTGCAGAAGTTGTTGGATGCCGGTGCCGCAGCGGTCTTTCCGACGGGCACGTCGCTGGAGACGCTGGTTCGCGATGTCAAGGCGCTGACCGAAGCCGGGGCAGAGGACTGATGCCCGGCCCGCTCGCCGGAATTCGGGTGCTCGAGATCGGCCACATGCTGGCCGGGCCCTACGCCACGATGATGCTGGCCGACTTGGGGGCCGAGATCATCAAGATCGAGCCGCCGGGTGGCGACATCTCCCGGCAGGTCGGGGATTCGTATTTCGCCAGCCTCAATCGCGGCAAGCGCAGCATCTGCGTGGATCTGACGTCCGAAGCCGGCCAGCGCGAACTCGGTGAACTCGTCTCCGAATCCCATGCGCTGCTGGCGAATTTGAAGCCGTCGGCGATTCAACGCTACGGCCTCAACTACGACGCGCTGCGGGTATGGAACGACCGGATCGTCTGCGTGGCCCTGACCGGTTTCGGTCTGGACGCGGGCGACGACCCGGCGTTCGACTACGTGATCCAGGCGACGACGGGTATCGCCGCGCTGACGGGCGATCCGCTCGGCCCGCCGACCCTGCCGGGATACTCCGCCGCCGACAACTCCGCCGGAATCACCGCCGCGCTGGGACTCTTGGCCCAGATCGTGTCCGGCCGCGGAGGACAGGTCGAGGTCTCGCTTCGCGACGTGATGCTCTCCCAGCTGAACTACCGCGCGTCCGCCTATCTCAACGACGGCGCCGAGCCGCGTCGGCTGCCGATGGGTGCGCACTCGTATTATGTTCCCGCTCAGCTCTTTTCCACTGCGGACGGCTATCTCGCGCTGTTCATCACTCACGACAAGTTCTGGAAGCTGTTCGCCGCGGAGGCCGGCATCGTTGGGCCCGAGACGATGCGGGAGCGGTCCGCACAACGCGACGAGGTTCTCGCGCTGGTGAACGCCGCGCTGGCCACCGACACCGCCGTGAACTGGGAAGCGCGGCTGCGTCGCCTCGGTGTGCCCGTCGCGGCCGTCCGGACGTTGCCCGAGGCGCTCGCCGCCAACCCGGAAGTGGTCGTCGACGCAGGCGCATTTCGGCTGATCCGCAGCCCCATTCAGGTTGACGGGTACGAACCCGAATACGGCGCACCACCCCTACTCGGTGAGCATGGCAAAGCCAGTCTCTGAGCTCATTCAGGCGTCGTTGGACGGCTCCGCCCGGGCGACGGGGCGCCTGCTGAGCCTGATCGAAGGCGACCGCCGCGACGAGGTGCTGGCGGCCCTGAGCGCTGACACCGCCCCCATTCGGGTGGTCGGAATCACCGGACCGCCGGGCGCGGGAAAGTCGACGACGATCGCGGTGCTGGTCACCGCCTACCGCGAACGCGGCCTGCGTGTCGCCGTGCTCGCGGTGGACCCGTCGTCGCCCTACAGCGGTGGCGCCATCCTCGGTGACCGTATCCGGATGGCCGCCCACATCAACGATGCCGACGTGTTCATCCGCTCGATCGCCACCCGGGGTCACCTGGGCGGTCTGGCCGCGGCGGTACCGGCGGCGATCCGGCTGCTCGCAGCGCTGTCCTACGACCTGGTCGTGCTCGAAACGGTCGGTGTCGGTCAGTCGGAGATCGAGATCGCGGCCGTCGCCGACCCCACCGTCGTCATCCTCAATCCCGGTGCGGGCGACGCGGTGCAAGCCGCGAAGGCGGGCCTGCTCGAAGTCGCCGACATCGTGGTCGTCAACAAGGCCGACCGCGACGGCGCGAAGCAGACCGCCCGCGATCTGCGGGCCGAGACGTCGGCGCCGGTCCTCACACTTGTCGCCGCCCGTTCCGAGGGCGTCACCGAGTTGATCGACGCGATCGAAGCCCATCACCGCGCCGACACGCCGGCCCGCAGGGCGTCGCGCGCCCGGGCGCAGATCCTGTCGCTTGCGCAGACCCGCCTGCACCGCCATCCCGAACTCGTCGAACTGGCCGCCGCCGTCGCCGACGGTCGCTGCGATCCCTACACCGCCGCCGGCCGGCTACTGATCGAGTCGGCCACCGACAAACCCGGCTAGCTCACTTCGGCCGGCTGCGGTTCATCACCCGGTCCGCTGCGGCCCAGTGCTCGTCGGAGACCCACAATGCGGCGAATGCGGCGATGGCATCGCGCGCCGGCACGCCGCCGACGACTCGCTTGATCTCGCCGGCGGGCTTGTTGGCCAGCGACCGCGCCAGTGACCGCCACTCAGTGTCGAAGGTCGCCCTCGGCAGCACCCGGTCGATCAGCCCGAGCCGTTCGGCCTCCGGCGCGGTGAGAATGGTGCCGCTGCCGGCGAGCATCAGCGCGCGGCCGCGGCCGACGAGGGTTGCGAGCCGTTCGGCGCCGCCCCAGGCCGGCATGATCTCGAGCGAGACCTGGTTGAACCCGATCTTGATGTCGTCGGCGGCAACTCGGATGTCGGCGGCGACGGCGACCTCCGCGCCACCTCCGAGGGCGTGGC
The DNA here is from genome assembly GCF_030252325.1 of Candidatus Mycobacterium wuenschmannii. Classification (NCBI taxonomy): domain Bacteria; kingdom Bacillati; phylum Actinomycetota; class Actinomycetes; order Mycobacteriales; family Mycobacteriaceae; genus Mycobacterium; species Candidatus Mycobacterium wuenschmannii. Next base: position 264,488 of record NZ_CP126981.1, read on the forward strand.
CGTTCAGTGCGGCGACCACCGGGGCGGGGAACTCGGCCAGCTGGTCGCAGATTGACCGCATCCGCGACGCCATCGCGGCCGCCTGCTCGACCGTGCGCAACGCGCTGAGCTCTTTGAGGTCTCCGCCCGAGACGAACGCCTTCTCGCCCTCACCCCGAATGACCAGGCATTGCGCGCCCTCGGCGCCAGTGATGGCCTGCTCGAGTTGGTCCATGGTCTGCGGTGCGATGGCATTGCGCGCGTTCGGGCGGTTGATGGTGATGACGGCCAGCCCGTCGTCGAGTTCGAGCTCAACCATTTGTGTCCTTCGCGCCGACGTTGCCGAAGAGACATTCATATCAGATTTCACATGTGATACCCGCAGGCCAGCTACCGTTGGTTTCATGCCTGGTGTTTCCGACATTTCCGGGACCGTGCGCGAGCGCGCCGTGCGGGAACTGCGCGACCGCATCCTGACCGGGGCCCTGCCCGCGGGCGCGCGCATTGACCTGGACGCCATAACCACCGAGTTCGCCACGAGTCGCACACCGGTGCGCGAGGCGCTACTGGAACTGTCGTTCGAAGGCCTCGTCCAGGTGGCGCCGCGCAGCGGCATCACGGTCATCGGCATCAGCTCACGGGACGTGGTCGACAGCTTCACGATTCTGGGCGTCCTCACCGGGCAGGCCGCCGCGTGGGCGGCCGAGCGCATCAACGACGAGGAACTCGCTGCGCTCCGCGAATTGGCCGGCGAGGTCGCGGCGCGGTCGGGTGCCGACAGCATCGGCGAAGCCAACTGGCGCTTCCATCAGGAGATCCACCGCGCGGCTCATTCGCGACGACTGCTCGCCCAACTCACCCAGGCCGCCCGCGTGGTCCCGACCAACTTCCTGACCCTGTTTCCCGAGCACGAGAAGCATTCGCTCGACGAGCACGACGAACTGATCGAGGCGATTTCCGAGCACGATGCGGAGCGGGCCCGCTCGGTGGCCGAACGGCACGTCCTCGAGGCCGGCCGGTCGCTGGCTTCGTGGCTCGATCAGCGCTGATTCGCGCGCTCGCTAGCGAATCCTGCGGTCCTGCAACGTTATTGCTGCGTTCAACTAGTTGCGGGTGATCAGGATGACGCCGGTGATGAGAACCAAGCCACCGATCACGCGGGTGGGGGTAAGGGGGTGCGCCGGCACTCCTAACCATCCGTAGTGATCGATGACCAACGAGGCGATCAGGTTGGCGCTGACGGTGAGCGCGGCGTAGGTGCCGACACCGATCGCGCCGATGAAGAGCAGGCCGCAGACCACGGCGAGGGCTCCGACGATGCCGCCCAGCGGAGCCCACCAGGGCATCCCGGCGACGCCGGCGACAGATGGCAGCGGTCGGACGAACACCGCCGCGACGACGAGGAATATCGGCACGATCAGCCCGAAGGACACCAGGGTGGCCAGCCATGGGTTCACCAGTGATACCCGGAGGGCGTTGTTCATGGCGCCACCCATTGCCTGTAGCGCACCGCCCGCCACGATCAGCGGAAACAGCCATAACGCGCTGGTCGATGTCATCGAAGCTCCTCTGGGTTGAGTCGTTTTCCGAATGAGGGCACTACAGATCAGGTCCCGATGAGTTCGACCGAGGCCCAGAGCGCGAGGACGGCGGCGGCCAAAGCGGTGGGGGTTGCCAGTGCGCCGATTGCGGTGAACTCGCCGACCGTGGTGTGGTGGCCGTGCTGGCGCAGGACGCGTCGCCACAGCATGGTCGCCAGCGACCCGGTGTAGGTGAGGTTGGGCCCGATGTTGACCCCGATCAGGACGGCCAGGACGACGGCGGGCCCGGCGGCAGCGACCAACGGAATCAGCATCAGCACGGCGGGCAGATTGTTGACCACGTTGGCCGCGATCGCCGCAACGACGGCGATCGCGAGTAGCTCTGCCAGCCCGCCGGGATGCGGAAGCCAGGCGCGCAAGTGCTCACCGAGCCCGTTATCGATCAGTGCGCGAACCACCACACCCAGTGCGAGCACGAAGAGCAGAAACGGGATGTCGACGGCGCGCGCGATCGTTGCGATGCGGGCTTTCCGGGACACCAGTGAGCGCACCGACAACGCCAGTGCCCCCGCTGCGGCGGCCCACGCGGGACTGAGGCCTGCCGCTTCGGTGACGACGAATCCGATCAACGTTGCCGCCACCGCGACCAGGGCCGCCACGGGGAGAGCCGGCGGGGCGGCCCGGTCGGATGACGGAGCGACTTCGGGTGTGGTCAGATCTACCGAAAAGAATCGCCGTATGACAAGGAACTCCGCGAATATCGCTGCCAGCCAAGGTAATCCCATCAGGCCCGCGAAGTGTACGAAGCTCAGGCCACTGGCCTGGAGTGCGAGCAGGTTGGTGAGATTGGAGACCGGCAAGAGCAGAGAGGCGCTGTTGGAGAGGTGACCGCATGCGTAAAGATGCGGGCGGGCATTGACTTTCAGCCGTGCAGCGGTGGCCGATACCACTGGCGTCAGCAGCATGACGGTCGCATCGAGGCTGAAGACCACCGTGACCACCGAGGCGACTGCAAACACTGCGACAAGCAATCGCCGCGAGTTACCACCCGAGGCACGGGCCATCCACACGCCGCACCATTCGAACAAACCCTCCACGGCGCAGAGCTGTGACAACACCAGCACGGCGGCCAGAAACCCGACGACCGGTGCCAGCTGGGCGATTTCGTTGCGTGCGTCGGTCGGCGAGACCGCGTCGACTCCGACCACAATGACTGCCGCCGGAACCGCGACCACGGCTTCAGGCCATCCGAACGGGCGAACTATCGCCGAGACCAACACCACCAGAAGCAGTGCAGCAGAAATCGACTCTGCGACAAACGCATTCACATGGCTTCACCTTCTCCGGGTCTGGTGATAGCCGAGCGCCGATCAGGCACGATCGCCAGATACAACGATGGGCAGATACTTGCGGTCTATGGCCCCACCAGTCCCGCGAAGAAACCGGGCCCGCCTAAACCGCCGATCGGTCCCGCGGCCATGCCCAGCAGCAGGATGCCCAGCACAGCCGCGGCGGCCACCCACGGCCAGACCCGCACCGGGTCGCGTAGCGCCTCGCGGCGCTGCGTCTCGGCGGGTGGGTAGGAGCGGGTGTTCTTGCCGGCCCAGTAGCAGCCGGCGCCCACAGCGGCAATCACGAGTGCTATCAACATGATTGAGCTCCTCGAGAGGCGAGTGGTGCGTCAGCTCGGCGGCCCGGGTGGCGGAGGTGGGCCCCAAGGTCCCGGGGGTGGTGGTGCGCCCGGCCCCCAGCCGGGTGGAGGCGGTGGAGGTCCCGCGAACGGCGGTGGGGGAGGCGGGCCCCAACCCGGCGGCGGCGGAAGCGGTGCTCCCCAGGACCCTGGGGGTGGTGGTGCGCCCGGTCCCCATCTCGACGGAGGCTGAGGCGGTGCTCCCCAGGGTCCCGGAGGCGGCGGCGCCTGATCGATGTGGGCGGGCGGCATCGCGCGCACTGGGTCATTCCAGGGCTCGCCGGCAGGTGCAAAGGCGTTGAACATCGAGGCTGTCAGTCCGGCGCCGAGCAGCAGTCCCGCGACCCCCGCGCCGATCGGCAGCGCCAGAGGATGCCGGTCTGATGAGCGGCGAAGTGACTGCCAGCGGCGGCGCGGCAGCGTCGAGACCGTCTCGGGGACCTGATCGTCTGCCTGCACCGGCCTCTCGGCCTGGCTGGCGGCGCTGGTATCGGGTTGTTCGTCTTCAGTCATTGCCCCGTCTCTTTCGCGGTCGGTGGTCGATACCGGGAAAGCTAGGCAGCGAACTTGAAGCGGACCTGAAGAAACTGCGCCCGCGACTGTTTCTTCAGGCTGGTTTCAGCATGGTCGCGCTAAGAATGGACCATGCCCGATGACGCCCCCGCTGTACCGCGCAGCCAACGTTCCGCTGCACCTTTCAGTGCCGGTTCGCCGAGGGTGTTGGTCGTGGAAGATTCCGAGACGATCCGCGAGATGGTCGCCGAGGCGTTGACCGAGGTCGGGTATCACACCGATGTGCGCTCCGACGGGCACCGGCTGGAGAGCGTTCTCGACGGTGTCCGACCGGACTTAGTGGTTCTCGATGTGATGCTGCCCGGTCGCGACGGTTTCGCACTCACCGAAGTCATTCGCGCCTGGGGCGATGCGGGCATCGTGATGATCACCGCCCGCGACGGGCTGCCTGACCGGCTGCGCGGACTCGACGGGGGTGCCGACGACTACGTCGTGAAGCCCTTCGAATTGGCGGAATTGGTCTCGCGGGTCGGAGCGGTACTGCGTCGCCGCGGGCGCCTGCCACAGGTCGTGCAATTCGGCGACCTGACGCTCGACGCCGCGGCAGGAGTCGTCGCGCGCGACGGATACCGGCTCGATGTGACCGCGACGGAGTTGCGGCTATTGACCTTCCTCGTCGAACAGCGGGGCCGCATCGTCAGTGCGACTCAGATCCTCAGTGCCGTATGGGGATACGACGCCTACGACACCAACCTCGTCCAGGTGCACATCAGCAGCCTGAGACGAAAACTCGAAGCCCATGGACCGCGCATCCTGTTGACCGTCCGCGGTCTCGGTTACCGGCTGCAACCACCGACATGACCACATCCATCCCGGCCGACATCACCACCGCAACCCCGTCGCTACAGCGGCGGGTAACGATCACTGCCGTCGGGCTGCTGGCCGTTCTGCTGCTGATTCTGGGTGTCGTCATCGATGTGAGCTTGAACGTGCAGGCTCGACGCAGCCTGCACGACCGGCTGATGGCGGTCACCTCCCGTGCCGATGTGCTCGTCGCCGCACACACCCCGCCAAGTCAGATTGCGGCAGAACTCAACGGCGGCGGCATTCGAGCGCGCCTGATCACGGCCGACGGCACCGCTTTCGGCGACCGAACCATCAGCCCCGACACCGCCCCCGGACCCGCGACTCCGCTTGCGCCACCCCCGCCGCCTCCACCTCCGCACCGCGGGCCATTCGGATGGGACCCGCCACCACCGCCTCCACCACCCCACGGCCCGCCACCGCCGCCACCGGATTCCACTGCGGTCGCCATGATCCATCCCCTGCCGGATGGGGGGCGCGTCATCTTGGTCGCCGACACCACGCAAACCACCCAGGTCACTCATCAGTTGCGGCAGGTGATGATTGGTGCCGGCGCAGTCACATTGGCGATCGCCACGATCCTGCTGATGGCCGCCAGCAGGGTGGCGCTGCGCCCGCTGGAGCGGTTGACCGCATTGGCCTCCGCCATCACTACCGGCGATCGCGGGCGGCGGCTCCGACCTGATCGGCGCGATACGGAACTCGGTCGAGCCGCGACAGCGTTCGACGGCATGCTCGACGAACTCGAGAATTCCGAACGCCGCGCGCAGAACGCAGCCGAGATCGCTCAGCAGGCCGAGACCGCGACCCGTCGTTTTCTGGTCGACGCGGCCCACGAGCTGCGCACCCCCATAGCCGGAATCCAGGTTGCCGCAGAGCAACTCGTCAACAGTGCAGGCCAACATGATGCCGATCCGATCGCGCGTGGCCAGTATCGGCGTGCTTCCCTGCTGCTGTCTGATGCGCGACGCGCAGGACGACTTGTCGCCGACATGCTCGACCTCGGCCGCATTGACGCCGGCCTGCCCTTACACACACAAGACATCGACCTGGCAGCCGTCGTCGATGCCGAATACGAGCGCGCGGCCATGCTGTCGAGCCAACTGACAATTTCCCGCAGCGGGGCATCAACCATCACCGTGCAGGCCGACCCGACCCGCGTGGCGCAAATCCTGTCCAACCTGTTCGACAATGCACGGCGGCATACGCCGCCCGGTGGACGCATCACCATCGACTTAGAGGCAAGCAGCACAATCCCTTTCGCGGTCGTGACGATCACTGATTCCGGCCACGGCGTACCGGAGGGCGAGCGCGATCGCATCTTTCAGCGGCTAGTGCGCCTCGACGACGCCCGTGCCCGCGACCACGGGGGCGCAGGCCTGGGATTGCCTATCGCGCGGGCCTTGGCCCGAGCCCACGGCGGCGATCTTTGCTGTATACCGCACCAGGGCGGCGCCCGGTTTCAGCTCACACTGCCCGTAAAGGCCAGTGCGGTGACTGTCGAATAGGGGCCGAGCGCGAATTATCGATCCGTCCATGGTGCGCGGCGAAAGCGCCGAAGATCGCTGGGTTTCGGTGAGCTGTGGCTACCAACTGAGCGCTGAATGCCCGAATCCCGGCCCGTCGTGTCGAGGTTCTTCTTACGCGTGGCCTCCAGTTGCAGAGCCGATTTCGGCCGCGGAAGCTCGACGCCCATCCACGCAGGCAGGTACCGCACGACCAACGTCATGACCAGGGCGCTGAACGCCGCCGCTGCGGCGATGATCGCCACTGTCCAGCCGATCAGGCTGAGCATTGGGTGGAACCGCCGCATTCTGTCGCGAAAGCACCTGTGGCGCTGCGCGTTTGAGCCCGAAGGAACTTGTCGCCACCCTGCCCTGAACGCCACACAACGCTGGCCTTGGTGATCAGGTCTGCTTGCACCCTCGTCACATCGTCAGGGTAATGAGTCCGCGCGGAGCGGCGCGGGCCGGCACAAAACCTTAACGCTTTGCATACGCGAAGACGGTGGGTAGCGCACCGTGTGGGCCAGCGTTGCGACCCGTGAGTATCAACTACTTGCTATTGCCCGGGCGGGGTTATACGGTCGACGTACCGTGCCCGATCGGACACCAAGGAGCGACCGTGGCTCGATTCCCCAAGCCTCCGGAAGGCAGTTGGACGGAGCACTACCCCGAGCTGGGCACCGGGCCCGTCTCCTACGAGGACTCCATCAGCCCGGAGATCCACGAGCTGGAGCGCGAGGCGATCTTCAAACGCGCGTGGCTCAATGTCGGCCGGGTGGAACAGCTTCCCCGCAAGGGCAGCTACATCACGCGGGAACTGAAAGTCGTCAACACCTCGATAATTCTGGTGCGCAACGGTTCTGGTGAGATCAATGCGTTTCACAATGTTTGTCGGCACCGCGGCAACAAGCTGGTGTGGAACGACATGCCGCTGGAAGAGACGCGCGGGGTGTGCCGCCAGTTCACCTGTAAGTATCACGCCTGGCGCTACGACCTGGACGGCAACCTCATCTTCGTCCAGCAGGAAGGGGAGTTCTTCGACCTCGACAAGAGCCGCTACGGCCTGGTGCCGGTGCACTGCGACGTCTGGGAGGGCTTCATCTTCGTCAACTTCGCGAAGGTTCCGGAGCAGTCGTTGCGAGAGTTCCTGGGGCCCATGGTCACCGGGCTCGAGGGTTACCCATTCGACAAGATGACGTCGCGCTGGAGCTATCGCTCCGAGGTCAAGGCGAACTGGAAGCTCTACATGGACGCGTTCCAGGAGTTCTATCACGCGCCGGTACTGCACGCGAACCAGTCGCCGACCGCATATTCGAAAGCGGCCGCGGAGGCGGGATTCGAGGCACCGCACTATCGACTCGACGGACCGCACCGGCTGGTCAGCACCTCGGGCGTGCGGGCATGGGAGATGGCTGCCGAGATGCGCAAGCCGATCGAAGACATTTGTCAGAGTGGGCTTTTCGGGCCCTGGGACAAGCCCGACGTGGGGCCGATGCCCGAGGGTCTGAACCCGGCGAAATGCGATCCGTGGGGCCTGGACTCGTTCCAGCTGTTCCCCAACTTTGTGATTCTGTTTTGGGGTCAGGGCTGGTATCTGACCTATCACTATTGGCCAACGTCGTTCAACAGCCACGTTTTTGAGGGCACTCTGTACTTCCCGGCGCCGCGTACCCCTCGCGAGCGTGTTGCCCAGGAACTCGCCGCGGTGTCGTTCAAGGAGTACGGATTGCAGGACGCGAACACGCTCGAGGCCACCCAGGCGATGATCCAGTCGCGCGTGATCGACACGTTTGTGCTCAACGACCAGGAGATCCTGCTGCGCCACCTGCACAAGGAGACGGCGGCGTGGATCGACGAGTACCTCAGGACCTCGACGGCGGGGGTGCCATCGTGATGCTGCCCCCCGAATTCACCGACCTCGAAACGTTTTCCGAGTGGTGTCTGCCGAGTGAATCCGAGCGCTATGCCAAACGCCTGGCCAGTTCGATGGTCGAGATGAAGGCGTTCTACGACGCCGTCACCGCGCGCGCCGAAGAGGCCTTGGCGTACTGCGACAAGTTCGCGCTCGACGACCTGCCCGATGACGTGCAGAACCTGATGCATCTGCTGTATTCGATGATCATGGTGTCGTTCCCGGTCGAGTGCTGGAAGCAGCCACGCGTTCCCGACTCGGGTGCCTCGACCCTGGACTGCGTCTCCGAGCCCGTTCCGTGACCACCCAGACCGTGCTGCGGGCCGCGCGTTGGGCCGACGTCGAAGCTGGGGTGATTCGCTCGCCGGCGGTCATCGTTGTCGACGGCGAACGCATCACCGCGATCAATCCCGAAGCGGCGCTGCCGGATTCGGCGACGATCGTCGACCTCGGCGACGTGACGTTGCTGCCGGGTCTGATGGACATGGAACTCAACCTGCTCATCGGTGGTCCCGGCGGGCCGGAGGGCCTGCCGTCGCCGATGCACGGCGTGCAGGACGACCCCGCCTACCGGACGCTGCGCGGCGCGGTCAACGCGCGCACCACGCTGGAGGCCGGTTTCACAGCGGTCCGCAATCTCGGGCTGATGGTCAAGACAGGCGGCTATCTGCTCGACGTCGCGCTGCAGCGCGCGATCGAGCAGGGCTGGCACGTCGGGCCGCGCATATATCCGGCCGGTCACGCGGTCACGCCGTACGGCGGGCATCTGGACCCGACGGTCTTCCAGCGACTTGCACCCGGGGTGATGCCACTCTCGGTCGCCGAGGGTATCGCCAACGGCGTGCCCGATGTCATTGCGTGCGTGCGCTATCAGATTCGGCACGGCGCCAAGCTGATCAAGGTGTCGGCGTCCGGGGGAGTGATGTCGCACAGCACCGCGCCCGGGGCGCAGCAATACTCCGACGCCGAGTTTGCCGCGATTGCCGACGAGGCGCACCGGGCCGGGGTCCGGGTCGCGGCGCACGCCGTTGGCGACAGTGCGATCCAGGCCTGCATCCGCGCGGGAATCGATTGCATCGAACACGGTTTCCTGGCCAGCGATGAGACCATCCAGATGATGGTCGACCACGGGACCTTCCTGGTGTCGACCACCTATCTGACCGAAGCGATGGCCGTCGACCGGATCGCGCCCGAACTGCGTAAGAAGGCGCTCGAAGTCTTTCCGCGGGCAAAAGCCATGTTGCCCAAGGCCATTGCGGCCGGCGTGCGAATCGCGTGCGGCACCGACGCACCGGCCATCCCGCACGGCCAGAATGCGAAGGAACTCGGCGCCCTGGTGGCGCGGGGAATGACTCCGGCGCAGGCAATTCGGGCGGCCACCATCGTCGCGGCCGAACTCATCGAGGCCGACGATCAGTTGGGCCGGCTGGCGCCCGGATACCTCGCCGACATCATCGCCGTTCCCGGCGATCCGTTCGCCGACATCGCCGCCACCCTCGACGTCCGCTTCGTGATGAAGAATGGGCAGATCTACACGGCGCCCGCTGCGTAGTGGCCGTGGAGGCAAGCATGGAACTCACCGACAACATCCTCTGGTTACTCAAGCAGGCCTTCTACTACTCGCTGACCACCATCAACGACGCGATGAAAGTCCACGGCGTGAGCACCGCGCAGATCGGTGTGCTGCGCCAGTTGGCCAACGAACCGGGGCTATCCGGTGCGGAGTTGGCCCGGCGGCTGTTGATCAGTCCGCAGGGCGTGCAGCTCGCACTGACGGCGTTGGAACGCCGCGGCCTGGTTGAACGCAAAAAGGACCCGCAGCACGCCCGCATCCTGCAGGCCTTCCTCACCGGTGAGGGGCGCGACGTCGCGGAGACGGTGGTCAATGACGCGATCGACGCGCACCAGGAGGTGTTCGGTGTGCTGACCGCCAAGGAGCAGGAAACGTTGCGCGACTTGCTCGGTCGTGTCGTGGAGAAGGGCACCGGGCACGAGTTGTTCAACGATCACGTCGACGGCTGACGTCTCGTCAGCGACCGGGTTGGAACGGCACCACCGTCGGTAGCGTCGCGCCCGGCGGCAGCACGAGGCGGCCGTTCTTGTCGATGTAGCCCGAGTGTTTGGTGGGCACCGGGAGGACGGGATTCGGGCATGGTTGGTCGCTGCCGTCTCCGCAGACGCCGCCATTGAGGTACGAGCGTTTTTGGGTGTCGGTGGGCCAGGGGTCGGCGTGCATGCCGAACCATTGCGCCGGCACGTTGTAGAGGAAGAAGAAACATGCGCTGGCGCCGGCGAAGAGGGCGAGGAAGCGCACGAATTGTTGTCGTGCAACGCCGCCCGCGACGCGGTCGAGTCCGCGTTCGACGATCGTCCGGCCCTCGTCGTCGGTGAAGTACCGCAGGCAGCACAACGCGGTCTGGACCCCGCCCCACATCAGGCCCTCGTAGATGGGCCACTGATAGTAGTGGCCGGCGTTGATCGACACCGCTCGGATTGCGCCGGGGTAGGAGTAGAAACCGATGGGAAGCAGCAGGCACCCCTCCATCAGGAAGTCGAGCAGGATGTCGAAGGCGTACGCCACCAAGATCAAGCGCACGACGCTGATATTCGGCCAGCGCGACTGGATCTTTCGCATGACCGCGCAGCCCACAATGGTGATGAGGACGACTCCGTAGGCGTAGCCGGGGACGTTGGTCAGCAACGGCTCGGCCACTTGGCGGCCCGGCGCCTCGGGTGACACGGCGCCGGGAATCATCGCCGACCATGAACCGCGGTTGAACAGCCAGGTGTTGTAGGTACACCACGTGTTGAGGTAGTTCAGCAACGGATCCTGGAAGAACATCAACCCCGTCGACAGCACGAGCAGGCCGTCGAGGCTGATCCGCCGTTCGCGCCGCCAGGGTCGGATGAAGAACCACCAGAGGGCGACCGGCAATGCCGCCCACAGGATCGCGGCGTTCGCGATCAACGGCACCTTCATGTACATCGGCGGATCGCTGACGCCGGTCGGTACCCGGGTGAAGAACGGCCCGGTGATCCAGCGCGCCCACACGTAGATCTGCAGCAGGAGCAGGGCGCCGCCGATCGTCGCCCAGATCAGGACGGGTCGGGACGCGGCGCCAGGTGCGGTTTTCTCGGTCGATTCGCGCTCGGCGATCAGTTCGCTCACGACGGATTCTCCTCAAAGTCGACCGTGGTCGCGTTCAAGATACTACCGAGTATCTGAGTATCCAAGTAGTTACTCAGAATCTGTGGCAACATTTCGGCATGGTGGAGCGCTGGACCCGCGAGCGACGGATGGAGCACACGCGGTCGCTGTTGCTCGATGCGGCCGACGAGGTCTTCGCCGACAAGGGTTTCGCGGCGGCGTCGCTCGACGACATCGCCCAGGCTGCCGGCTACACCAAGGGGGCGATCTACAAGCACTTCGCCACCAAAGAGGACCTCTTCCTGGCTGTCAGCGACCGGCACTGGCGGCGCTACTTCGACAACTTTGCCGAGGTCCTGTCCGCGGCGACCGAGGTCGGGGCGCGCGAACTCGACGACGTCGCGGCGCGATGGCGACAGATCAGCCTGGAACGCGGCGCGGCCCACGCGGCCCTCGGCCACGAGTTCGCGCTGTATCTTCTGCGCAATCCCGAAGTACGAGAACGGGTCTCGGCGAAACGGGCCGAGGTGGTCGAAGCCCTGGCGCACTACGCGGTCGAGGGCGTGGAGCGGATGGGTGGCGCGCTCCTGATTCCTCCGGCGACGTTCGCGCAGGTGCTGATCGCCACCAGCGATTCGATCGTCATCACCAGTCACCTCGACGACGTCGACCTGTTCCGGCCGATCCTCGAGATGTACGTCTCGGCGATCAAGATGCCGTGATATTCAGTACTTGAGACTAATGACAAGTAGTTGATACTCTAACGGGGATGAGTGACTCGATCTCCACGACGAACTGCGCCGTCGAGCGCTCCGCCGACGACGAGGTGGCCACCGAGCAGGTGATCATCGAGCTTGGCAAGCAGACCGTGACGGCGCCCTACACCGCCGGCGACACGGTGCTGCAGACCGCGCGGATGGCTGGTCTCAATGCGCCGTCGTCGTGCGAAATAGGTTCCTGCGGAACATGTATGGCGCGGGTGACGCACGGCAGTGTGCGGATGCTCAACAACGACGCGCTCGAGGACGACGAACTCGAGGAGGGCTGGGTACTCACCTGCCAGTCGCTCCCGACCAGCCGCACGGTGCGGGTCGTCTACGAATGAGCAGGGTTGCGGTTGTCACCGGTGGCGCCTCGGGAATGGGCGAGGCGACCTGTCACGAGTTGGGGCGACGCGGGCTGAAGGTCGCCGTCCTCGACGTCAATGAGGCTGCCGCGCAACGGGTCACCGCCGACCTGCGGAGCGATGGTGTCACCGCGGTCGGGGTGGGCGTCGACGTCACCGACCGCACCGGGGTCGAGCATGCATTCGAAAAGGTCCGCGGCGAACTCGGCCCGGTGACCGTGCTGGTGACCAGCGCCGGCCAATTCGGATACTCCGCCTTCGCCGACATCACCACCGAATCATGGTCGCGCATCATCGATGTCAACCTGACCGGCACATTTCATTGCTGTCAGGTTGCGCTGCCCGACATGGTGGACGCCCAGTGGGGCAGGATCGTGATGATCTCCTCGTCGAGCGCGCAGCGCGGCTCTCCGTTCGCCGCCCACTACGCGGCGTCCAAGGGCGCGGTGATCACCCTGACGAAATCGCTGGCCCGGGAATACGCCACCCAGGGGATCACGGTCAACAACATCCCGCCGTCGGGCATCGAGACCCCCATGCAGCACCAGGGACAGGCGGCCGGATACCTGCCCTCCAGCGAGCAGATGGCCAGCAACATCCCGCTGGGCTATCTGGGGACGGGAGCGGATATCGCTGCCGCGGTGGGGTTTCTGTGCTCCGAGGAAGCTCGCTACATCACCGGCCAGGTGCTCGGCGTCAACGGCGGAGCGGTGATGTGACGACGACGAGGAGGTTGTGATGACGAGGGCAGGTCGGCCGGCGGAGGGCTCCTGGACCGAGCACTATCCCGACCTGGGCACCGGGCCCGTCTCGTTCAAGGACTCGACGTCACGAGAGTTCTACGAGCTGGAGCGCGAGGCGATCTTCAAACGCGCCTGGCTCAACGTCGCCCGCATCGAAGAACTGCCGCGCGTCGGCAGCTACCTGACCAAAGAGATTGAAATCGTCGGCGCCTCAGTGATTCTGGTGAAGGGCAAGGACGAGCGGATCCGCGCGTTCTACAACGTGTGCCGCCACCGCGGAAACAAGCTGGTGTGGAACGACTATCCCGGCGACGAGACACGTGGGACGTGCCGCCAATTCACCTGCAAGTACCACGGCTGGCGCTACGACCTCGAGGGTGCGCTGAAGTTCGTCCAGCAGGAGTCGGAGTTCTTCGACCTCGACCCCGCCGAATACGGCCTGCGCCCAGTGCTTTGCGACGTGTGGAACGGCTTCGTCTTCATCAACTTCGACCCCGAGCCGCGGCAGGACCTGCGCGAGTTTCTCGGGCCGATGATCACCGCACTCGACTGCTACCCATTCGACAAGCTCACCGAGCGCTACGACTGGGTCGCACACAACAACAGCAACTGGAAGATCTTCGCCGACGCCTTCCAGGAGTACTACCACGTTCCGTCGCTGCACTCGCAGCAGGTGCCGTCGGAGGTGCGCGACCCGAACGCTGGATTCACCTGTGGCCATTTCCAACTCGACGGGCCGCACCGACTGGTGTCGACGGCGGGTCGGCGCCGTTGGCTGCTGCCGCCGGAGTACATGTATCCGATAGAGCGCGCCACCCGCAGCGGCCTCGTCGGGCCATGGCGCACACCGGATATCGGCGAACTGCCGGCCGGCCTCAACCCCGGTGGAATCGAACCCTGGGGGATCAGCAATTTTCAGATCTTCCCTAACATCGAGATCCTGATCTACGGCGGCTGGTACCTGCTCTACCGCTACTGGCCGACGTCGCACAACACGCATCGCTTCGAGGCCTACACCTACTTCCATCCGGCGCGCACCGTGCGCGAACGCGTCGAGCACGAGGTCGCGTCGGTGGTGTTGAAGGAATTCGCCTTGCAGGACGCGGGCATGCTCGGCGGCACGCAGGCCGCCCTGGAATACGGAATCGTTGACGACTTCCCGCTCAACGATCAGGAGATCCTGGTCCGCCATCTGCACAAGGTGGTCGTCGACTGGGTGGAGGCATACCGCCACGAGTACGCCGGCGTGGAGGTGTGAGCATGCCAGAAGCTTTGCTGCCCAGCGCATTCGCTGAACTCGAGAGCTACGCGCAGCGGTGGTGCCTGGCGACCGAGACCGAGCGGTGGGATGCCCGCGTCAATGCATCGATGCCCGAACTGCATGAGTTCTACGACGCATTCTTCCCACGGCTGGAAGAGGCCATCGAGTACTGCGACAAATTCCCCCTCGACGACCTGCCCGACGACGTCCTGCACCTGCTGCACATGATCTATTCGCTGATCATGGTCGCGATGGCGGTCGAGATCATGCACCAGCCGGCCCCCGTCGACGCCGCCGACGCGGTGATGATCCGCACCGGTGAACCGATTCCGTGACCAAATACCCACCCGCGCAAGCTATATACCCCCGCCGAAAGGAGCGACCATGAGTCTGCTCACGATCGCCAAACTGACCGACTCGGTCGGCGCCGAGGTTATCGGCCTGGAACCCGCCACGCTGGCTCACGACGACTCCGTCGGCCAGTCGGTGCTGGATGCCCTGGAGGACAACGGTGTTCTGGTCTTCCGCGGTCTGCAACTCGACCCGGCGGCTCAGGTCACGTTCTGCCGCCACCTCGGCGAGATCGACCACTCCTCCGACGGGCACCATCCGGTGCCGGGGATCTACCCGATCACCTTAGACAAATCCAAGAACGCATCTGCCGCCTACCTGAAGGCGACCTTCGACTGGCACATCGATGGCTGCACGCCACTGGACGACGCGTGCCCGCAGAAGGCCACGGTGCTCTCCGCCCTGCAGGTTGCCGAGCGGGGCGGTGAGACCGAATTCGCCAACTCCTACGCCGCCTACGACGCGCTGACCGAGGACGAGCAGACGCGCTACTCCTCAGTGCGCGTGGTGCATTCGCTGGAGGCGTCGCAGAGCCGGGTCTACCCGAATCCGACACCGGAGCAGGTCGAACGGTGGCGATCTCGTCGGGTACACGAGCACCCGTTGGTGTGGACGCATCGCAGCGGTCGGAAGTCGTTGGTGTTGGGCGCATCCGCCGACTACATCGTCGGCATGGACCGCGACGCCGGCCGCGCGCTGCTCGACGACCTGCTGTCGCGAGCGACGTTGCCGGACAAGGTCTACCGCCATACCTGGTCGATCGGAGACACCGTCATCTGGGACAACCGCGGAGTGCTGCACCGTGCGGCACCGTACGACCCCGACTCGCAGCGCGAAATGCTGCGCACCACCGTTCTCGGCGACGAGCCGATCGAATAGAAGGACGACGCCCATGTCGACAAGCCTGCCGGAACTTGCCCACCCCGACCTGACCCATCCGGACCTGGCCCGGCCGTTCGCGCCCCACCGGCTGAAGATCTACGCGGTGATGTTCTCCTTCGTGGGGGCGGTGTTCGTCTTCATGACGATCGGCTCCGGCGTCGGGCTCATCAAGCCGACGATGACGGTGGACATCATCGCCAACCTCATCTTCGGCATCCCCGTCATCATCCTGCCATTCATCATGCTGTGGAAAGCGCCGGGCGAGAACCGATCCCGGCTGTCACTGGCGGCCGAGCTGGTCATGGTCTACATCCCGCTGACTGCAGGAAGTCAACTCACCTACGAGCTGCCGTTCCTCCTCGGTCACCCATTTCACCTGTGGCAGAACATCACCGACCCGGGGTGGCGTTGGCTGTGGTGGCAGTGGGGACTTGCCGACACCCGCTATCGCAGCGACAACAACTGGGTCTTCGGTGTCGAATTCGGGGCGGTGCTGGTCGGCATCGTGTTGTACGTGGTGTGGATGAAGATGCTGCGCCGCGACCAGCCGGACGAGTCGCGCATCCGTTGCCTGTGGCTGACGTTCTTCGGCACCTCGGTCCTGATCGCCGGCACCACTGCGTATTACGTCGCCGAATTCCGGGCCGGGTTCGGCGACATCGGCCAGGGCGCATTCGGCCTGTGGTTCAAGTTCATCGGCGAGAATGTCCCGTACATGATCCTGCCGTTCGTCGTGCTGTATGCGATTTACTATCTCGTCGACCACCTGACCCGGCAGGCCGGAGTCGCCGCGGCACTGGAGACGGCGCCAGAATCTGTCGCCGACTGAAGCGCGGCGTCGCCGCAGGTCAAACCTTGCCATGTGACGTCGAAGGTGGAAACGTACGTCAGCGATGACGAGCATCGGCGATCGGCTTCGCGAACAATCGGTGGATACCGTGCTCGGCCGAATTCGGCTGCAGGTCGGGGGATCTGGATCGCCGATTCTGTTCTGGCCGAGCCTGCTCATGACCGGCGACATGTGGCATGGCGTGGCCGGCGATCTCATCGACCGCCACCAGGTGGTGCTCATCGATCCGCCGGGCCAGGGCGGTAGCCAAGAGCTCGACGATTTTTTCAGCTTCGACGACTGCGCCCGCTGCGTGGCCGACATTCTCGACGGCCTCGGTCTCGACAAGGCCCACTTCGTCGGCAACTCGTGGGGCGGCATGATCGGTGCGACTTTCGCGGCGGCGTACCCCGGGCGGGTCGGGGGATCGGTGCTGATGAACTGCACTGCCGGCCGTGCCGGCCTGCGGCAGAAGGTTGAGTTCGCGATCCTGCTTCAGGTGGCGAAGTGGACGGGCGGCATCGGGGCGTTGCTGAATCGTTCTGTGCTGAAAGCGTTCTTGGGGCCAACCACCTTCCGGGAGCGCCCCGAGGTGGTGGCGCACGTGACCAATACGGTGAAGTCGGTCAATATCGCCTCTGCTTCCTGGGCGGTGAAGAGTGTCGTGCCGCGCCGGCCGGACCAGCGGCCGACGTTAGGCCGCATCCGCACTCCGGTGCTCGTCGTCGGTGGCGCCGAGGACGCTACCTTTCCGCCCCAGGACGCGATCGACATGGCCAAGGGCATCCCCAGTGCATCTGTTCGGGTCCTGGACGGGGTCGCACACCTGGCCGGCCTGGAGAACCCACCGCTGGTGAGCACGCTGGTCGAGCAATTCTTGGACAGCCAAAGCGGCTCCGCCGCAACCTAACTGGTTAGGTCTTGTCTTCGTTGGCCCGCGGGAAGCCGCCGCCCTGCGGGAACAGTGGGAACACCACATCGTCGAGTTTCATGGCGTCGCCGCTGGTCTTGTTGATCGTGTCACCCCAGATGTTGCCGTCGGGCGACATTTTCAGCGCCCACGCGTGGCCGTGAGTGTCCTGACGGACCACATCCGGCTGGCCGGTCACGGCGCCGGTGCCCTGCGCCAGGTGCAGCGCGACCGTCTGCTTGGTGTTCACCAGGTTCAGCAGCACCGTGCCGTCCAGCGCCGAACAGCCGGCGACGCCGGGCCGGTCCGGCCAGGTCCACACCGTGGATACCTTGGAGTCCTTGGTGATTCGCTGCAACCGGTCGGCGGTGGGCGTGCGGTCCGCGATAAACAGCGATCCGTCGACCGGGTCGGTGCACATGCCGCCACCGACCCCGATGCCGCTCAGCGCGGTCGTCGGCGGCGACGGGTTCAGCGTGGTGGGCTGCTCGAGGCGAATCACCTTGCCCGCCAACGACGCCGGGTCGTTGGCCGCCCCAGGGTTACCGGCGTCGCCGGTCATCACAACCAGCGTCGTCGGGCTGGTGAACAACATGGCGCCGGTATTTCCCATGGGCCCCTTGGGAATTCCGGTCAGGATGTCCTTGGGGGTGTCGCCGTCGGCGATCCGGATCACTCGGTTGTCGGTGGGCGTGCTGATGTAGGCGTACATCAACCGGTCCTGCGTGTAGGTCGGCGAGAGCACGATGTCCATCAGGCCGCCGTCGCCGGCCGCGTCGACGGGGATCACCAGCTTCACCTTGGGCTCGGCGCTGACCGACACCTCCTTGACCGCGCCGGTCGTGCGCTCGGCCACCAACGCCGACTTGCTGTCGGGCTGCATGAGCAGGCCGCTGGTGCTTTCCAGGCAGCCCTGCATCACGCCGGGCGCGGGGCATTCCTTGGGGAACGGCTTGTCGGGCAGCGGCGGGGGAGGAGGCGGTGACGAACTCGGCGCACCATGCCGCTCGGGTTCGGTGGTGAACGGCTGCGACGCCGTGTCGTTGAACTGGGCGCAGCCAGCCAGAACCAGCATCGTCGAGCAGAGCACAGGCACACCGCGCCGACCCGACCACCACAACCGCATAGCTGCCAGATTACGGATATGCCGGCGCATGCGCCCGTGACGGGTGCCGGGCGGGGCCCGGATTGGCCCGCAAACCCCGACCCGCCCGCGGACGAGCCCAAATCGCCGCCGCGAAAGCGCCGCTCAAATCCCCGATTCGCAGGAATTTGCCCTTACCCTGACACGGGTGAGCAGTCAACCGAATGACGCGCATTGGCAACGACAGGACTCCTCCGCGGTGCCGACCCCGGCGCGACCGGCGTCGGCGAGCCTGGTCGACCCCGAGGACGATCTGCCGTCGGACACCTACGCGGGTGACTTCGAGACCACGTTGATCCCGCATTACGACTCCGCCGACTCGGGCAGCGTCCGCTCGGCCAGCAGCGGCGTCGGCGTGATCGGCGGCCGGCACGAGCCGCTGCCCTACCAGCCGCAGACCACGGGTCGGCACTCGATCTTCGCGACCGAGGGCATGGAGGCGCAGCAGCGGGAGTACGACGACGAACGGGTCCGCGCCGCACACCGCCGCGGCACGCAGCACCTCGGCCTGCTGATTCTCCGGGTGGGCCTCGGCGCGGTCTTCCTCGCGCACGGCCTGCAGAAGCTATTCGGCTGGTGGGGCGGGCAAGGGCTGACCGGCTTCAAGAACCAGCTCTCCGACATCGGCTACCAGCACGCGGACATTCTCACCTACTGCGCCGCCGGTGGGGAGATCGCCGCGGGCGTGCTGCTGGTGCTCGGGCTGTTCACGCCAATCGCCGCGGCCGGTGCGCTGGCCTACCTGACGAACAGCCTGCTGGCCGGCCTGTCGGCGCAGCACGGCCCCCGGTCGTTCCCGTATTTCCTGCCCAACGGACATGAGTACGAGATCACTTTGGTCGTGCTGGCGGCCGCCGTCATCCTGGTCGGACCGGGGCGCTACGGCTTCGACGCGGGCCGCGGCTGGGCGCGGCGGCCGTTCATCGGCTCGTTTGCCGCCCTGGTGGTGGGCATTGGCGCCGGTGTCGGGCTGTGGATGCTGCTCAACGGCGCCAACCCGATCGGCTAGTCCGCGTACGGGTTGGGGACCCGGCCGGCGCTGGCCTTGGTCAGCTGCGGAAGCGTCGCGAAGGTGACCGCGGGTAGTCGCAACTGGCGGCCGTCCTTCAGCTGAGCGCGAGCCCAGGAGCCGCGGCTGAACCGGAGTCCGTCGATGTCTTCCCAGCGCACCGAGTGGCTGCCGAGCAGCGTTCGTACGGTGACGCCGTCGTCGTCGGCACTGGTTCGCAGCCGAATGATCAACGCCGACAACAGCACCGGAATGACCAGCACCGGCGCCGTGACGGGCCAGGTCATCACCGGCACGAGCAGACCGAGGGCGAAGAAGCCGACCGCGAAGTGAGCCATCGGTGAAATCCTGATCACCACGGGCGGTGCGGGCGCCGTTTCCTGGGGTGAGTCGGTGGCCATGCAAGCATCATGGCATCGCCGTCTGACCTCGATCTCCTGCCCGCCCCGGCCTGGCCGGGATTTGACGTTTGACCAGTACGGCAGCTACCGTCGTGGGGCGATGAACACATCTGGGAAGCTCGTAGTAATCCACCTGCGCGTTGGTGTCTGACTGATCAGTCTTACCGACGCGCAACCCTCGTGCAGCTGCTGAGCTGACGGGGGTTTTTTGTTGCCCACCCTTTCCAGAGCAAATTTCCAGAGCAAGACGACAAGAGGACACCGTGAGCGCACCCGCCAAGCCGGCGTCGCCCGAGATCGCAAGTCTCGCCTCCGACGCGGCGAAAGCTGCCCCCAAGCCGCCGACCGCTCGGCCGAAACATGTTGCGCCTGAGCAACTCACCGGCGCTCAGTCGGTAATCCGGTCGCTGGAAGAGCTAGAGGTCGAGGTCATCTTCGGGATCCCCGGCGGCGCGGTTCTGCCGGTCTACGACCCGCTGTTCGACTCCAAGAAGCTGCGCCACGTGCTGGTCCGCCACGAGCAGGGCGCTGGCCACGCGGCCAGTGGCTACGCGCACGCCACCGGCAAGGTCGGCGTGATGATGGCCACCTCCGGTCCCGGCGCCACCAACCTGGTCACCCCGCTGGCCGACGCGCAGATGGACTCGATCCCCGTCGTCGCGGTGACCGGGCAGGTCGGACGGTCGCTGATCGGGACGGATGCCTTCCAGGAGGCCGACATCTCCGGCATCACCATGCCGATCACCAAGCACAACTTCCTAGTGCGCGACGGCGACGAAATTCCCCGGGTGCTGGCCGAGGCGTTCCACATCGCCGCGAGTGGCCGGCCGGGCGCGGTGCTCGTCGACATCCCGAAGGACGTGCTGCAGGCGCCGTGCACCTTCAGTTGGCCGCCGCGGATGGACCTGCCCGGCTATAAGCCGAACACCAAGCCGCACAACCGGCAGATCCACGAGGCCGCCAAGCTGATCGCCGCGGCGCAGAAGCCCGTCCTCTATGTCGGCGGCGGAGTGATTCGGGGTGATGCCACCGAGCAGCTCAAGGAGCTCGCCGAGCTGACCGGCATCCCGGTGGTCACCACGCTGATGGCCCGCGGCGCGTTTCCGGACAGCCACCGCCAGCACCTGGGCATGCCCGGCATGCACGGCACCGTCTCGGCGGTGGCGGGTCTGCAGCGCAGCGACCTGCTGATCGCGCTGGGCACCCGCTTCGACGACCGGGTCACTGGGCAACTCGACTCGTTCGCCCCGGAGGCCAAGGTCATCCACGCCGACATCGACCCGGCCGAGATCGGCAAGAACCGGCACGCCGACGTGCCGATCGTCGGGGACGTCAAGGCCGTCATCACCGAGCTGATCGCGGCCCTGCGCCACGACGACGCGTCGTCGAAGATCGGCATCGCCGACTGGTGGACCTACCTCGACGAGGTGAAGGCCACCTACCCGCTGAGCTACGGGCCGCAGAGCGACGGCAGCCTGAGCCCGGAGTACGTCATCGAAAAGCTGGGTGAGATCGCCGGCCCCGACGCGGTGTACGTCGCGGGCGTCGGTCAGCACCAGATGTGGGCCGCGCAGTTCGTCTCCTACGAGAAGCCCCGAACCTGGCTCAACTCAGGCGGTTTGGGCACCATGGGCTTCGCAGTCCCGGCGGCGATGGGCGCCAAGATGGCCCGCCCCGAGGCCGAGGTGTGGGCGATCGACGGCGACGGCTGCTTCCAGATGACCAACCAGGAATTGGCCACCTGCGCCATCGAAGGCGCGCCGATCAAGGTCGCGTTGATCAACAACGGCAACCTCGGCATGGTCCGCCAGTGGCAGACGCTGTTCTACGAGGAGCGCTACTCGCAGACCGACCTGGCCACCCACTCGCGGCGGATCCCGGACTTCGTCAAGCTGGCCGAGGCGCTGGGTTGCGTCGGATTGCGTTGCGAGCGTGCCGAAGACGTGGAGGACGTGATCAACCAGGCGAGGGCGATCAACGACCGCCCGGTGGTGATCGACTTCATCGTCGGCGCCGACGCGCAGGTGTGGCCGATGGTGGCCGCCGGGACCTCGAACGACGAGATCCAGGCCGCCCGCGGCATCCGCCCGCTGTTCGACGACGGTGTCGAGGGGCACGCCTGATGCGCACGCACACGCTCTCGGTGCTGGTCGAGGACAAGCCCGGTGTGCTCGCGCGCGTCGCGGCGCTGTTCTCGCGGCGCGGCTTCAACATCGAGTCGCTGGCGGTGGGTGCCACTGAGCAGAAGGACATGTCGCGGATGACGATCGTCGTCTCCGCCGAGAGCACTCCGCTCGAGCAGATCACCAAGCAACTCAACAAGCTGATCAACGTCATCAAGATCATCGAGCAGGACGACAGCAACTCGGTGTCCCGCGAGCTGGCGCTGATCAAGGTCCGCGCCGACGCCGGCAGCCGCAGCCAGGTGATCGAAGCGGTGAACCTGTTCCGCGGCAAGGTGATCGACGTGTCGCCGGAATCGCTGACCATCGAGGCCACCGGTGACCGCGGCAAGCTGGAGGCGTTGCTGAAGGTCTTGGAGCCGTTCGGCATTCGCGAAATCGTTCAGTCCGGAGTGGTGTCCCTCTCCCGAGGGCCACGCGCCATCGGAACCGCCAAGTAACCCATTAGTACGAAAAGCCAGACAAGAAGGAGACATTCAGGTGGCTTTGGAGATGTTCTACGACGACGACGCTGACCTGTCGATCATTCAGGGCCGCAAGGTCGGTGTGATCGGCTACGGCAGCCAGGGGCACGCGCACTCGCTGAGCCTGCGCGACTCCGGCGTCGAGGTGCGCGTCGGCTTGAAGGAAGGCTCGAAGTCGCGGGCCAAGGTCGAGGAGCAAGGCCTGACCGTCGACACCCCGGCCGAGGTCGCCAACTGGGCCGACGTGATCATGCTGCTCGCGCCCGACACCGCGCAGGCCGACATCTTCAAGAACGACATCGAGCCCAACCTCAAGGACGGCGACGCGCTGTTCTTCGGGCACGGCCTCAACATCCACTTCGACCTGATCAAGCCGCCCGGCAACGTCACCATCGCGATGGTCGCGCCGAAGGGCCCGGGGCACCTGGTCCGCCGCCAGTTCGTCGACGGCAAGGGTGTGCCCGCGTTGATTGCGATCGACCAGGACCCGACCGGTGAGGGCGAGGCGCTTGCGCTGTCCTACGCCAAGGGCATCGGCGGCACTCGCGCCGGCGTCATCAAGACCACCTTCAAGGACGAGACCGAGACCGACCTGTTCGGCGAGCAGGCCGTGTTGTGCGGTGGCACAGAGGAATTGGTCAAGACCGGCTTCGACGTGATGGTCGAGGCGGGCTACCCGCCGGAGATGGCCTACTTCGAGGTGCTGCACGAGCTCAAGCTGATCGTCGACCTGATGTACGAGGGGGGCATCGCCCGGATGAACTACTCGGTGTCCGACACCGCGGAGTTCGGTGGCTACCTGTCCGGTCCGCGGGTGATCGACGCCGACACCAAGCAGCGGATGCGCGACATCCTGCGCGACATCCAAGACGGCACGTTCACCAAGCGACTGGTGGCCAACGTCGAGGGCGGCAACAAGGAGCTCGAGGGCCTGCGCAAGGAGAACGCCGAGCACCCGATCGAGGTCACCGGCAAGAAGCTGCGCGACCTGATGAGCTGGGTCGACCGGCCGATCACCGAGACGGCTTAGTCATTCGCGCCGAACGTGCACTCAGAGCGAATTTTTGGCGATTTTCTCGCACTGAATGCACGTTCGGCGCTGGCAGCGGGCCCGATCGGCGACCGTGGCGCAATCGGCCGCAACCGCGACCACTAGGCTGGCCCGCGTGAGCCTGCCTGTTGTTCTTATCGCTGACAAACTTGCCGAATCAACTGTCGCCGCACTGGGCGATCAGGTCGAGGTCCGCTGGGTAGACGGCCCAGACCGGCCGAAGCTGCTCGCGGCGGTGCCCGAAGCCGACGCGCTGCTGGTCCGCTCCGCGACCACCGTCGACGCCGAGGTGCTCGACGCCGCGCCGAAGCTGAAGATCGTCGCCCGCGCCGGAGTCGGCCTGGACAACGTCGACGTCAAGACCGCCACCGAGCGCGGTGTGCTCGTCGTCAACGCGCCGACCTCCAACATCCACAGCGCCGCCGAGCACGCGCTCGCCCTGCTGCTGTCGGCGGCCCGCCAGATCCCCGCGGCCGACGCCACGCTGCGCGAGCACGAGTGGAAGCGCTCCAAGTTCTCCGGCACCGAGATCTTCGGCAAGACGGTCGGTGTGGTCGGCCTCGGTCGCATCGGGCAACTGGTCGCGCAGCGCCTGGCTGCCTTCGAAGCACACATCGTCGCGTATGACCCCTACGTGTCGGCGGCGCGCGCGGCCCAGCTCGGCATCGAGTTGCTTTCACTCGACGAACTGCTCGGTCGCGCCGACTTCATCTCCGTGCACCTGCCGAAAACGCCTGAGACGGCGGGCCTGATCGGCAAAGAGGCGCTGGCGAAAACCAAGCCGGGCGTGATCATCGTCAACGCCGCCCGAGGGGGCCTGATCGACGAGGCCGCCCTAGCCGACGCCATCACCAGCGGTCACGTTCGCGCTGCCGGTCTCGACGTGTACTCCAAGGAGCCGTGCACCGACAGCCCGCTGTTCGAGCTGTCAGAGGTCGTGGTGACCCCGCACCTCGGGGCCTCCACCGAAGAGGCTCAGGACCGGGCCGGCACCGACGTCGCGGCCAGCGTGAAGCTGGCGCTGGCGGGGGAGTTCGTCCCCGACGCGGTCAACGTCGGCGGCGGAACGGTCAGCGAAGAGGTGTCGCCGTGGCTGGACCTGGTGCGCAAGCTGGGTCTACTCGCCGGTGCGCTCACCGAGGAACTGCCGAACTCGTTGTCGGTGCAGGTCCGCGGCGAGCTGGCGTCCGAAGACGTTGAGGTTCTTCGACTTTCGGCGTTGCGCGGATTGTTCTCCGCTGTCATCGAGGACCAGGTGACGTTCGTCAACGCGCCCGCCATCGCCGAGGAGCGCGGGGTGGCCGCCGACATCAGCACCGCCACCGAGAGCCCCAACCACCGCAGCGTCGTCGACGTGCGGGCCGTGGCCGCCGACGGGTCGGTGGTCAACGTGGCCGGTGCGCTGTCCGGCCCGCAGCAAGTCGAGAAGATCGTGCAGATCAACGGTCGCAACTTCGACCTGCGCGCGCAGGGCATCTACCTCGTCATCAATTACGGCGATCAGCCCGGGGCGCTGGGCAAGATCGGCACGCTGCTGGGCACCGCCGGGGTCAACATCCAGGCCGCGCAGTTGTCCGAGGACGCAGAGGGTCCGGGTGCGACGATCCTGCTGCGCGTCGACCGCGACATCCCCGCCGAGGTCCGCGACGAGATCCGCTCGGCCGTGTCGGCCAACAAGCTGGAAGTGGTTGACCTGTCGTGAAACGCGCCGGCGACGATGCAGCACGCAGTAATGAGGAGGAGCGGCGCCGATGAAGCTCGCCGTCATCCCGGGCGACGGGATCGGGCCAGAGGTCATCGCCGAAGCGGTCAAGGTTCTCGACACCGTTGTACCCGGTGTGCAGAAGACGCACTACGACTTGGGCGCCAAGCGATTTCACGCGACCGGCGAGCTGCTCCCGGACGAGACGATCGCCGAACTGCGTGGGCACGACGCGATCCTGCTGGGTGCGATCGGCGACCCGTCGGTGCCCAGCGGCGTGCTGGAGCGAGGCCTGTTGCTGCGCTTGCGCTTTGAGCTCGACCATCACGTCAACCTGCGGCCCGGCCGGCTGTACCCGGGTGTCAGCAGCCCGCTCGCCGGCAAGCCGGACATCGACTTCGTGGTCGTGCGTGAGGGCACCGAAGGCCCCTACACCGGTACCGGCGGTGCGATCCGCGTCGGCACCCCGCACGAAGTCGCGACCGAGGTCAGCACCAACACCGCGTTCGGGATCCGTCGAGTGGTGGAGGACGCCTTCGCGCGCGCGCGGCAGCGACGCAAGCATCTGACGCTGGTACACAAGACGAACGTGCTGACCTTCGCCGGGTCGCTGTGGGCGCGCACCGTCGCCGAGGTCGGCGAGAAGTACCCCACCGTCGAGACGGCCTATCAGCATGTCGACGCCGCCACCATCCACCTGGTCACCGACCCGGGCCGATTCGACGTGATCGTCACCGACAACCTGTTCGGCGACATCATCACCGACCTGGCCGCGGCCGTGTGTGGCGGAATTGGGTTGGCGGCCAGCGGAAACATCGACGCGACGCGGACCAACCCGTCGATGTTCGAGCCGGTGCACGGCAGCGCACCCGACATCGCGGGTCAGGGCACCGCCGACCCGACCGCCGCGATCATGTCGGTGGCGCTACTGCTTTCCCACGTCGGCGAAGACGCTGCCGCCGCGCGAGTGGACCGGGCCGTGGCTTCCCATCTGGCCAGTCGCCCGACCGAAAAGCTATCCACCGCCGAAGTCGGCGAAAGGATTGCGTCCGCGCTCTAGCTTCCAGGCCAGGCGGCAAAGTCCTGGCCGGCACGAGGGGCACCGCCAGAAGCGGAAACAGCGCGCAGACAAGGAATCCCGGCGGGTAGCCGTGGGACGCGATCAGCCCACCGAACACCGGTGGCGCGCCAGCCGCCATCACGCGCTGATAAGTGTTCTGCAGACCCAAGGAGCGACCGCTCCAGAACGGGCCCGCGTACTCGGTGATCGCCGTCGACTCCAGGCCGTTGTCGAGTACCGCGACCACCGACGCAATCACCATCAACGGCACGGCAATCCACGCCCGCACGTTGTCGGCGAATGCCAGGCCGAGCAGCACGATGGTCCCGGCCACCGACATGATCCGAACCGGAACCAGCCGCGATCCCACCCGGTCGGACCAGCGACCGACGATCACGCGTCCGACCGCTCCGAGTACCTGCGACACCGTGACGAGCAAGCTCGCCAACGGAACCGAGCATTTGTAGTTCGCGATCAGCCAGATCAACATGAACGTCACGGTCACCGTCTGCGGCACCATCAGCAGCGCCGACACCGCGTGAATACGCCGCAGCACCCACGAGCGCCGGTATGGGTTGGCCAATTCCTCCGGTGTCGCCTCGTCCCATTCCTTGCGCGGCGGATCGGTGATGGCGACGACGCTGAGCACCGCCGCGGCAGCGCACAAGATCGCCGGAAAAATCAGCGCCGACGTCGCGATCTTGCTGTCGATCGCGAATTCGGGAATGACCAACGCGCCCAACCCGATTCCGAGTGGCTGCGCGGCCTGCCGGACGCCCATCGCCAAGCCGCGCTGCTCGGGCGGAAACCAGCCGGAGACCAGCCGACCGCCCGCGGAATTGCAACTCGCGGCCGCCATGCCACCAATGAACAACCACGTCGCGAACGCGACCATCGAATGCATGTTGGCCGCCGCGTAGGCGGCGCCCGCCGTCAGCGCAGAGCCGAGGGTCAGCACGATCCGTTCGCCCACCCGGTCCAGCACGTAACCCCACAGGATCAGCGTCGCGACCATGCCGAAGCTCGGCATCGACGACAGCAGTCCGGCCTCGGCCAGCGGTGTGCCCAGATCTTCCTTGAGGGCGGGAATGAGGAACGCGACGCCGTTGATGAAGACGAAGGCGCTGGCGGTCACCAAGAGCGAGACGACGACGATCAACCAGCGTCGAGCTGCGCTCAGCTCGACCGTGTCGGTCGCGTCCGAAGTCATGATCAATGCTTGCACAGCGCTGCGACTGCTGTGGTCAAAGCGGCTACGCCCCGCCGTTCCGGCGCGCATCGTCGGCCGACTCGGCGATTGGTCGGCCTCCTCAGCCCGCCGTTCCGGCGCGCATCGTCGGCCGACTAGGTGAATGGTCGGCCTCCTCAGCCCGCCGTTCCGGCGCTCATCGTCGGCCGACTAGGCTGAATCAAATGCGCCTTGGCCGAATTGCCAGTCCCGATGGCGTCGCGTTCGTCTCCATCGAGGGTGAGCCCGACGACATGACCGTCCGCGAGATCGCCGAGCACCCCTTCGGCACCCCCACCTTCACCGGCCGTTCTTGGCCACTGGCCGACGTGCGGCTGCTGGCCCCGATCCTGGCCAGCAAGGTCGTCTGCATCGGCAAGAACTACGCCGACCACATCGCCGAGATGGGTGGCACGACGGGCCCTGTCCCGGCCGACCCGGTGATCTTCCTCAAGCCCAATACCGCGATCGTGGGGCCGAATGTGCCGATTCGGTTGCCGGCCAACGCATCACCGGTCCACTTCGAGGGTGAGCTGGCGGCCGTCATCGGTCGGCCATGCAAGGACGTCACCGCCGACCGCGCCGCCGAGAGCATCCTCGGCTACACGATCGCCAACGACGTGTCCGCCCGCGACCAGCAGAAGTCCGACGGGCAGTGGACCCGGGCCAAGGGGCACGACACCTTCTGCCCGGTCGGTCCGTGGATCGAGACCGAGATCAATCCGGCCGACCTGGAACTGCGCACCGAGGTCAACGGTGAGGTCAAGCAGGACAGCCGCACCTCCCTGATGATTCACGATGTCGGCGCGATCGTGGAGTGGATCTCCGCGGTGATGACGCTGCTGCCGGGCGACCTCATCCTGACCGGTACGCCCGCGGGCGTCGGCCCGATCGTCGACGGCGACACCGTCAACATCAGTATTTCGGGCATTGGGACGCTGTCGAATCCCGTTGTCCAGAAGCAGGATTCGTAGGCCGGGGGAGCGGTGATCCACCGCCCGGGCGGCGAGCGTCGGGCGCTGGTGAGAGGTAGGCCGTTTGTTTGGTAGTCTGCTCGTCGGCCCATTACGGCTGGCAGCAGTGCCCGTACGACCGCTGAGGGTCTACCGGCAGGCCTCTGACCAGCGGTTATAGGCAGCCAATGGGGTATGGTGTAATTGGCAACACAGCTGATTCTGGTTCAGCCATTCTAGGTTCGAGTCCTGGTACCCCAGCACAATTCGTCCACCGCAAGCGATTAGGTGGGCGTTGGGCGGTCAGCTATGCTGGCTGCTCGGTATCAGTCCGGCCCCGTCGTCTAGCGGCCTAGGACGCCGCCCTCTCACGGCGGTAGCGTGGGTTCGAATCCCATCGGGGCTACTCATCCAACAAGCCAGCTGCTCTAGCTGGCTGCTGGGGCGGTTGAACCGCCCACCGGCATCGCCGGAATTCCGAGCTTGCGGTGATCCCACGATCGCGTGCGCTGACCGACGATGCGAACCCCGACGCGCTTGTTCATCATCATGTCGACCGCGGGCTTCATTTCCTCGGTATAGGGCCCGGTGTAGCGCTCCCACACGCTGACGCCCACCCGGAAGCACGCGTCCGGGTCGTCGACGATCTCCGCGACTCCCTCGAACGACACACCGCGCAGGGTGTCGTAGGTGTCGCCGTCCTCGATCATGAAACTCACCCGCGGGTCGCGCGCGAGGTTGACCGCCTTCTGCGACTTCGCTTTGGTCTCCAGCCAGATCTCGCCGTCGACGACGCCGTACCACATCGCGGTGAGGTGCGGCTGCCCGTCGGGGCCGATCGTCGCAAGGGTTCCGGTCCGGCTGTTGTTGACGAACTCGGTGATCTCCGAGGAGGACATGACGATCTGCGCGCGCTGGTTCGTTCCCATGGCGTCAGTGTCTCAGGTCACGAAAATACGGTTCACAACCGCCTCGTCAGTGCGTCGGCGGCCGCCAACAGGTCGGCGGCCCAGCGTGCACCGGGCCGGCGACCCATGCGATCGATCGGACCCGACACCGAGATCGCGGCGACCACCGTGCCGTGGGCATCGCGCACCGGCGCCGAGACACTGGCCACCCCCGGCTCGCGCTCGGCGGCGCTCTGCGCCCAGCCGCGGCGCCGCACCTCGGCCAGCACGCGGTCGCTGAACTTGGCGCCCGGCAGCACCGCGGCGCGGGTGGCGTCGTCACCGAACGCAAGCAACACCTTGGCGCCCGAGCCCGCCGTCATCGGCAACCGCGCACCGACCAGGACCGTATCGCGAAGGCCCGCAGGGGGTTCCACGGCGGCGACGCAAATCCGCGACGTGCCTTCGCGGCGATACAACTGCACGCTCTCGCCGGTGATCTCGCGCAGCCGTGGCAGCACCGTTGCGCCGGCGGCCAACAGGGGATCGTGGACCTGTGCCGCCAGTTCGCTGATCGCCGGCCCCAGCCGCCACCGTCCCTCGCCGTCGCGCGCGAGCAAGCGGTGAACCTCCAGGCCCGCGGCCAACCGGTGCGCGGTGGCCCTGGGGAGCCCGGTGCGATCACACAATTCGGCTAGCCCGCAGGGTGATTCCGCGATGGTCTGCAGAACCCCCACGGCTTTGTCGAGGACGCCGATGCCGCTATCCTGTCTCACAGAGAGATACTAACGTCTCGCATAGTGAGATCAACGAATTGGGATGAGCTCGTGACGAAAACTGCAGCCCACGACGCCGCGCGCCCGCGCACGCTGGCGGAGAAGGTCTGGGACGACCACCTGGTGTCGTCCGGCGGCGACAACGAACCGGACCTGATCTACATCGACCTGCATCTGGTGCATGAGGTGACCAGCCCGCAGGCGTTCGACGGCCTGCGCCTGGCGGACCGTCCGGTGCGACGCCCGGATCTGACGATCGCCACCGAGGACCACAACGTCCCGACGATCGACATCGACAAGCCGATCGCCGATCCGGTATCGCGCACTCAGGTGGAGACGCTGCGCCGCAACTGCGAGGAATTCGGCGTTCGGCTGTACCCGATGGGCGACATCGAGCAGGGCATCGTCCATGTCGTCGGTCCGCAGCTGGGCCTGACGCAGCCGGGGATGACAGTCGTGTGCGGTGACAGCCACACCTCGACGCACGGCGCCTTCGGCGCAATCGCCATGGGAATCGGCACATCCGAGGTCGAGCACGTGCTGGCCACCCAGACGCTTCCGTTGCGCCCGTTCAAGACGATGGCGGTCAACGTCGACGGTGAGCTGCCGGCCGGCGTCACCGCAAAGGACGTGATCTTGGCCGTCATCGCCAAGATCGGTACCGGCGGGGGGCAGGGCCACATCATCGAATACCGCGGCAGCGCCATCGAATCCCTGTCGATGGAGGCGCGGATGACGATCTGCAACATGAGCATCGAAGCCGGCGCGCGCGCAGGCATGGTGGCACCGGATGCCACCACCTACGAATTCCTGCGCGGCCGCCCGCACGCTCCGACGGGTGCCCAGTGGGATGCGGCGCAGGCCTATTGGGATCAGCTGCGCACCGACGAGGGAGCCGAATTCGACACCGAGGTCTACCTGGATGCCGCGTCGCTGACCCCATTCGTCACGTGGGGGACGAACCCCGGACAGGGCGTTCCGCTGGGCGACAACGTCCCTGATCCCGAGTTGATGGGCGACGACAACGAGCGACAGGCGGCCGAGAAAGCGCTGGCGTACATGGATCTTCGGCCCGGGCTTCCGATGCGGGAGATCGCCGTCGACGCCGTGTTCGTGGGCTCGTGCACCAACGGCCGCATCGAGGACCTGCGTGTGGTCGCCGACATCCTGCGGGGCCGGAAGGTCGCCGACGGGGTTCGGATGCTGGTCGTGCCGGGCTCGATGCGGGTCCGCGCGCAGGCCGAAAGCGAAGGGCTGGGCGAGATCTTCACGGCCGCGGGTGCCGAATGGCGTCAGGCGGGCTGCTCGATGTGTCTGGGGATGAACCCCGATCAGCTCGAACCGGGGGAGCGCTGCGCGGCGACGTCGAACCGGAACTTCGAAGGTCGCCAAGGTAAAGGCAGCCGTACACATTTGGTGTCGCCGGCCGTTGCCGCGGCCACTGCGGTGCGCGGAAAACTCTCCGCGCCGGATGACTTGAACTGATCGAGAGAGAAATCCAATGGATGCATTTCACACCCACACCGGGATCGGCGTGCCGCTGCGGCGCTCCAATGTCGACACTGACCAGATCATTCCCGCGGTCTACTTGAAGCGAGTCACCCGAACGGGTTTCGACGATGGATTGTTCGCGGCGTGGCGCAATGATCCGTCATTCATTCTGAATCTCAGTCCATTCGACAGAGGTTCAGTACTGGTCGCCGGACCGGATTTCGGGACGGGTTCCTCGCGCGAGCATGCGGTCTGGGCGCTTATGGACTACGGCTTCCGGGTGGTGATCTCGTCGCGCTTCGGTGACATTTTTCGCGGCAATGCGGGCAAGTCGGGTCTGTTAGCGGCCGAGGTTGCTCAAGATGATGTGGAACTTCTTTGGAAGCTCATCGAGAACAGCCCCGGGCTGGAAATCACTGTGAATCTTCAAGATCGGAATGTGTCGGCGGGAACGGTGGTGGTGCCGTTCAAGATTGACGATTACACCGCATGGCGTTTGACGGAGGGGCTCGACGACATAGCCCTTACGCTGCGCAAACGCGACCAGATCGAAGTCTTCGAGGCGGACCGTCCGGACTGGAAGCCAAAGACTTTGCCCTCCGCCTGACGGCTCGATCGAGCCCGAAATGGCGGCGCCCCAGGGGCGTATTTCGCCGCTGCGCGACCTCCCAAGGGCGGCAAGCGGATTCCTGAAAAGTTCGCCGAGATCCATTGAAATTGCGCGTGGCTCTTGGAAATCAGGCACTTGAGGGTTTACCGTGTTTGCTAGTCGGTCCAGAGAGGGCCACTAGCTTCGGAGGATATGGATGGTCAACAAGGCAGAGCTCATCGACACACTCACCGAGAAATTGGGCACTGACCGTCGTCACGCAACCGCGGCCGTCGAGAATTTCGTCGACACCGTCGTGCGTGCGGTTCAAAAGGGTGAGAGCGTCACCATTACCGGTTTCGGTGTGTTCGAGCAGCGCCGTCGTGCGGCCCGCGTAGCCCGTAACCCCCGCACCGGCGAGACGGTCAAGGTCAAGCCGACCTCGGTGCCGGCATTCCGCCCCGGCGCGCAGTTCAAGGCGGTTGTGTCTGGCGCACAAAAACTCCCATCAGATGGACCTGCAGTGAAGAGAGGTGTCGTGGCTACTGGAGCGAAGAAGGCGGCGAAGAAGGCCCCCGCTAAGAAGGCGGCCGCGAAGAAGGTCGTGAAGAAGGCTCCGGCCAAAAAGGCGGCCGCGAAGAAGGTCGTGAAGAAGGCTCCGGCCAAGAAGGCAGCGACCAAGCGGACCACCGCGGCCAAGAAGGCTCCGGCCAAAAAGGCAGCGACCAAGCGGACCACCGCGGCCAAGAAGGCTCCGGCCAAAAAGGCAGCGACCAAGCGGGCTCCGGCCAAGAAGACCGCAGCCAAAAAGGCTCCGGCTCGTCGCGGTCGTCGCTAAGGACTAACCGCACCAAACGCAGATTCGCCGCGGAACCGGCTCACCCGAGCCGTCCGCGGCGAATTTGCGTGTCAGGCCTCGATGTTGGCGGCCAGTGCGCTGCCGATGTGATCGGCGGCGATCAGCCGGCCGTCCGCCAATGACAGCACCCACGTGCTGCCCTTGCGGTTGCGCGACTTGTCCGGGCGGACCCCGTCGCGTTCGCACCACCAGGCGATCAGGTCCGGAATGACCTTGCCCTGAGTGCAAATCACCGGCGTGCGGTGCGATTCGACGATCTGCAGCACGCGGCGCCGCGCGCGCTTCGCGTTGTCGGCGTACGCCTCTTCGGTCAGGGCCGGCTCGTTGGTGATCGTGACGCCCAGCTCTTCGGCGAGCGGTTCCACTGTCTGTTGGCAGCGCACCCGATCCGCGGCGAAGACGTCGGTGGGGCCGAAGGTCGACAGTTGCGCGACAAGCGCCTCGGCCTGTGCCCGGCCCTTTTTGTCCAGTGGACGCATCTTGTCGTCGCCGGTGAAGCGGGACTTGCTGCCCGCGGTGCCGTGCCGGACGATCAACACTGATTGAGTGTCAGCCGGTTGTTTTGCCCACCGCCGCAATATCTTTCGGTCGTAGGGGTACGACACCTTCTTGAGCGCGGCAGCGACCGGCAACCAGATGAGCTCGTCGACCTCGTTGTTGGGTGCGAAGCTGCCGCCGATGCTGCGGGCCGACCAGTATTGGACCCGCTTGGTGCGCTGCTCGATCGGATAGCTCACGGTGGCGATCCGCCGGCCGAGGTGGACGAGATACCCCGTCTCCTCGAGCACCTCGCGTACGGCCGTCACCGGTTCGGTCTCGCCGGGGTCGACTTTGCCCTTGGGCAGCGACCAGTCGTCGTATCGCGGACGGTGGATCACCGCGACCTCGGCGGCGGATTCGCGGTGCCCCGGTCGCCACAGCACGCCGCCGGCGGCTAGGACGATCTTGCTCGTCGAGCGCCCTGACGAGGTTTGTGTCGACACCTACACTCCTGCAAGTCAATTGGGGCCCAACGGGGCCTATGGCCAGAAGCTCGAGGTCTGCCGTCGGCTAGCTGCGGTGCTTGTCCATCAGCGACACCTGGTGGTCGCGGACCGAGTGGCCGGCCTGCGGCGACGCTTTCCACTGGCCCTCGGAGCCCAATTCCCAGCAGCGCGTCGCGGGGTCGAGCGCCGAGTCCAGAATGTCGTTGAGTTGAGTGGTCAGGCGCGGATCCTTGACCTGAACCAGAACCTCGACGCGGCGATCGAGGTTGCGGTGCATCATGTCTGCGCTGCCGATCCAGACCTCGTTGATGGCGCGGAAATTGAAAATGCGCGAGTGTTCGAGGTACTGGCCGAGGATGGAACGCACGGTGATGTTCTCGGAGAAGCCCGCCACGCCCGGGCGCAGCGCGCAGATCCCGCGCACCACCACCTCGACACGCACACCGGCCTGCGACGCACGGTAGAGCGCATCGATGACCTGCTCGTCGACCAGAGAGTTCATCTTCAGCCGGATGTGCCCCTTGCCGGTTTCCTTGTGCGCGGCGATCTCCTGGTTGACGCGATCGATGATTCCGAGACGAATCCCGTGCGGCGCAACCAGAAGGTTCCGGTAGGACACCTTGCGCGAGTAGCCCGTCAATGTGTTGAACAGGTCGGTCAGGTCGGCGCCGATGTCGGGGTCGGCGGTCAGCAGGCCGACGTCCTCGTACAACCGCGCCGTCTTGCTGTTGTAGTTGCCGGTCCCGATGTGGCAGTAGCGCCGGATCGTCGAGCCCTCGCGCCGCACGACCAGGCAGGTCTTGCAGTGCGTCTTCAATCCCACCAGGCCGTAGGCGACGTGCACGCCCGCCTGCTCCAGCGCGCGCGCCCACTTGATGTTGGCCTGCTCGTCGAATCGGGCCTTGATTTCCACCAGCGCCACGACTTGCTTTCCGGCAGCGGCTGCTTCGATCAGCGCTCGCACGATCGGCGAGTCTCCAGAGGTGCGGTAGAGCGTCTGCTTGATCGCGAGCACGTTGGGGTCGGCTGCGGCCAGTTCGATGAAGCGCTGCGTGCTCGTCGAGAACGAGTCGTAGGGGTGGTGCACCAGCACGTCACCCTCGCGCAGCGTCGCGAAGATGCTCTTGGGCGTCTCGCGATCTACGAAGGCGGGGCTGGTCGCCGGGACGAACGCCGGATCCTTCAGCGTCGGACGGTCGACGCCGTAGATCTGCCAGAGCGACGAGAGGTCAAGCAGCCCAGGCACTTGGATGACGTCGCCGGGATGCACGTCGAGCTCGCGAAGCAGCAGCTCCAGCATGTGTTCGGTCATGTCGTCGGCCACCTCGAGGCGCACCGGCGAACCGAATCGGCGGCGCGCGAGCTCGCGCTCCAACGCCTGCAGCAGATCCTCGTCGCGGTCTTCGTCGACCTCGAAGTCGGCGTTGCGGGTGATCCGGAAGGCGTGGTGCTCAACGATTTCCATGCCCGGGAACAGCGCGGTCAGGAACGCCGCGATCAGCTCCTCCATCGGCAGGAAGCGGACTTCCTTCTTGCCGCCCACCTCGTTGACACCCGGCCGGTCGTCGAGTTCGACGAAGCGATCGACGTTGTCGGGCACCTTGACCCGCGCGAAGTGCTGGCCGCCGTCGTCGGGTTGCTTGACGGTGACGGCGAGATTCAGGCTCAGGCCGCTGACGAACGGGAACGGGTGGGCGGGGTCGACCGCCAACGGGGTCAGCACCGGGAAGACCTGCTCGGTGAAGTACGTCGAGAGCCGGTCGCGCTCGGCCCTGTCGAGATCGGCCCACGTGACGATGCGGATGCCCTCTTCGGCGAGACCGGGCTCGACCGAGTTGAGGAACACCTCGGCGTGCCGGGTCGCGATCTTCTGGGTCTGTTCACCGATGCGACGCAGTTGCTCGCGCGGAGTCAGCCCGTCCGCGGAACGCACCGACAGGCCCATCTCGTCGCGCCGTTTGAGGCCGGCGACGCGGACCATGTAGAACTCGTCAAGGTTGGAGGCGAAGATCGCGAGAAACTTCGCGCGCTCAAGCAGCGGCAGCGACGTGTCTTCGGCGAGCGCGAGGACGCGGGCGTTGAAGTCCAGCCAGCTCAGCTCGCGGTTGATGTAGCGGTCTTCCGGAAGAGGGTTCTCGACCGCGGTGGCGGTGGTGGCAGGCGGCGCACCCGGCGCGGTGTCGACGGCCGGCCGCTCCGGAGCTTCGGCGGAGGCGGCGGTGTCCGGGGCTTTGATGTCAGTCACCCTTGCGATCATTCCCCATCGGTGGCGGGTGCTGCTACCGACCGGCGGTGGGACATTTGCCGTTGTAGCCCCGTTCACCCGTCGTTACCCCGCTTGGGATTCGAGCCCTTCGATCGCCTTCTCGGTGGCCGTACCCACTCCCAACGCGCGGGCGATCGCCAGGTCGTCGGGGGTGTCGATGTCGCAGCGCAGTCCCGGCCAGCCGCCGGTCAGTTCGACCGCCCCTGAATCGCGGTGCAGGGCAGCGGAATTGAGGCCCAATCGTGGCTCGAGTGCGGCCCCGAAGGCGCAGAGCGCGGCGGTGCCGGTGCCGAGCCGGTCGGCGACGAAACTGCGCCGATACCGCCGGGCGTCAGCGATAGCCTCGCTGAGTTCCCGGGTCTGCAGCGCGGGCAAGTCTCCTTGCAGGACAACGATATTCGACATCGAGGCGGAGACCACGCGTTCGGCGGCGGCGATCGCGTTGTTCAGCGGATTCGGGTGGCCGACCGGCGTCGGATCGGCGAGCACCTCGGCCCCGAGTTCGATCGCCGCGGCGGCCGCGACGTCGTCGGGCGTGACCACCGTGATGAGACCGACGGCGCCCACCCGGGCCGCAGCGCTGAGGGTGTCGATCAGCATTCCCAACACGATGTTCTCCCGCTCCTGCGCCGAGAACAGCGGCGCGAGGCGGGTCTTGGCGGCGGTGAGCCGCTTGACAGCGACGATCACCCCGACATCGCCCTCGGCGTCGGCTCGGCTTCGGGTCACCCGACCATCCTGCCAGCGCGGCTCGGGACGGCCTGCATCGTCGCTGGGCTGGTTTGATGGCCCAGCTCCTCCTCAGGCCGGGACGGCCTGCATCGTCGCTGGGCTACGGTGAAGCGCCGGGAGTTAGAGCACACTGACCAGACGGGACCTAGCCGACACATGCCCACGACGACAGCGGTAATGGGGTCCGGCGCGTGGGGCACGGCGCTGGCCAAACTGCTCGCCGACGCCGGCGGTGACGTCTCGTTGTGGGCGCGGCGATCCGATGTCGCCGAGCAGATCAACTCCACCCGTCGCAACCCCGACTACACGGCCGATGTGGCCTTGCCCGACGGCATTCGGGCTACCGCGGATCCAGCCGAGGCGTTGAGCGGAGCCACGACGGTTCTACTGGCGGTCCCTGCTCAGACCATGCGAACCAACCTCGAGCAATGGGCCGGCCTGATGGCCCCCGGCGCGACACTGGTCAGCGCCGCGAAGGGCATCGAACTCGGCACGCTGATGCGGATGAGCCAGGTGATCGTCGCTGCGACCGGGGTCGACTCGTCGCAGGTCGCGGTGATCTCCGGACCGAACCTGGCCAACGAGATCGCCGACGAACAACCCGCGGCCACCGTGATCGCCTGCCCCGACTCCGGTCGGGCCGTCGCACTGCAGCGCATGCTGAACACCGCCTACTTCCGGCCGTACACGAATGCCGACGTCATCGGCACCGAGATCGGCGGCGCCTGCAAGAACGTGATCGCGCTGGCCTGCGGCATGGCGTCCGGGGTGGGGTTGGGGGAGAACACCGCGGCGGCGATCATCACCCGGGGTCTGGCGGAGATCATGCGCTTCGGCATCGCCGTGGGGGCCAAGGGCACCACGCTGGCCGGGCTGGCCGGCGTCGGAGATCTGGTCGCGACCTGCACCTCACCCAGATCGCGCAACCGCAGTTTCGGCGAGAGCCTGGGCCGCGGCGAGACCATGGAGGCCGCTCTGCAGGCACGCGGCGGACACGTCGTCGAGGGCGTCACCTCATGTCAGTCGGTGCTGGCGCTGGCCTCCAGTTATGACGTCGAGATGCCCCTGACCGACGCCGTCCACCGGGTTTGCCACAAAGGACTCTCGGTCGATCAGGCCGTGATCGCGTTGCTGGGGCGCAGCACCAAGCCGGAATGAGCTCGTAACCAGCGCCGCTGCGCCAGCCGGTAGCCTCTCTGGTTGTGAACGCCCGCCCGTCCTCCCACGCGCCCGATCGGGACCGTGTCCGGGTTGCCGTCGTGTTCGGCGGGCGCAGTAGCGAGCACGCCATTTCCTGCGTCTCGGCGGGCAGCATCCTGCGCAACCTCGACCCGGAGCGGTTCGAGGTCGTCGCGGTCGGCATCACCCCGGAGGGCTCCTGGGTGCTCACTGACGGCGACCCCGCGGCGCTGGCCATCACCGACCGGCGGTTACCCGGGGTGACCTCGGCGTCGGGCACCGAGTTGGCGTTGACTGCCGACCCGCGCCGCGCCGGTCAACTGGTGTCGCTGTCGCCCGGCGGGGGCGAGGTGCTGACGTCGGTCGATGTGGTGTTCCCGGTGCTGCACGGTCCGTACGGCGAAGACGGCACGATCCAGGGTCTGCTCGAACTCGCCGGGGTGCCGTACGTCGGTGCCGGGGTGCTGGCGAGCGCGGCCGGAATGGACAAGGAGTTCACCAAGAAGCTGCTGACGGCCGAGGGCCTGCCGATCGGTGACTACGCGGTGCTGCGGCCTTCGGAGTCGACGCTGGACGCCGAACAGCTTGACCGGCTTGGTCTTCCGGCCTTCGTCAAGCCCGCTCGCGGTGGCTCGTCGATCGGGGTCAGTCGGATCACCAGCCGGCACGAACTGCCCGACGCGATCGCCTACGCCCGCAAGCATGATTCGAAGGTGATCGTCGAGTCCGCGATCGTGGGCCGCGAACTGGAATGCGGTGTGCTCGAATTTCCCGACGGCACTGTGCAAGCCAGTACTTTGGGGGAGATCCGGGTGGCCGGGGTCCGTGGTCGCGAGGATTCGTTCTACGACTTCGCCACCAAATACCTCGACGATGCCGCCGAACTCGACGTGCCCGCCAAGGTCGACGATGACGTCAGCGATGCGGTGCGAGCGTTGGCAATTCGCGCGTTCACGGCCATCGACGGCCGCGGTCTGGCGCGGGTCGACTTCTTCCTCACCGAGGACGGGCCGATCATCAACGAGGTCAACACCATGCCCGGGTTCACCACGATCTCGATGTATCCGCGGATGTGGGCGGCCAGCGGCGTCGACTATCAGACCCTGTTGGCGACCATGGTCGACACCGCGTTGTCGCGTGGGACCGGTCTGGTCTGACCGCCGATCAGCCCCGCGCCGGGTCGACGGGCCGGGCCGGCACGACGCGGTCGATCAACTCGGACAGCTGCTGGATCGGCGTCGGCCCGGAATTCGGTGGCAGCGTCAGCGCCACGTAGACCGCCCGATCCACGGTGTACCAGGTCGATCGTTGGTCCTGGCGCACCTCGAACCATTGCACGTTGTCGACGACCTGGAGCGGGGACCCGATGACGAAATCGGCTGGGCGCTCGAGGCCGCACCGCAGCACCACGGCATCCCCGGAACTCGACGGCTGCCAAGCCGCCGCCCCGTCCGGGGCCGGTTGCGCCAGCTGAGCCCGGGTGTAGTCGCCAAGGCGTTGGGGCAGCGCGTCAGTCAGCCGGCGGCAGGCAGGATCGTGTGCCTGCGGCGCGGGCACGGCCGCGACGACGGCCGGGCCGGCGGTGTGGTGGCGGGTCGCGGCGATCGCCAGAATGACACCGATGGCGCCGACCGCCACCGCCAATGCGGCGATCAGTGCGGCCCGCGGGGGGCCGTCGGACTCGGCCATGGCTAGAAACCTACCGTTGATGCTGTGCACAGGGACGAGTCGGATCGCACCCTCGCTCAGATGGGCGAATTCGGAGTGATCGAGCGGCTGACCCGGGGTCGACCGGGATCGGCCGATGTGGTCGTTGGCCCCGGCGACGACGGCGCGGTGGTGTTGGCCGGTGACGGTCGCGTAGTGGTGTCCACCGACATGCTGGTGGAGGGCCGGCACTTTCGGCTGGACTGGTCGACGCCGTACGACGTCGGCCGTAAAGCGGTGGCGCAGAATGCCGCCGACATCGAGGCGATGGGGGCGCGCGTTTCCGCCTTCGTCGTAGGATTCGGCGCGCCGGCGGAAACTACTGCAGCGCAAGTCAATACGCTGGCCGACGGAATGTGGGAGGAAGCCGGCCGGGTCGGCGCGGTCATCGTCGGCGGCGACTTGGTGGCCAGCCCGCAGTGGGTGGTGTCGGTGACCGTGCTCGGCGATCTCGAGGGCCGCGCCCCGGTGTTGCGGTCCGGTGCGAGGCCCGGCTCGCAGCTGGCGATCGCCGGCTGGCTCGGCCAGTCGGCTGCCGGATTCATGTTGTGGGACAGGAAGATCGAACGCTTCGATGAGTTACGTCGACGCCACCTGGTGCCACAGCCGCCGTACGGCCAGGGCCGCGCGGCCGCCGAGGCGGGAGCGCACGCGATGATCGACATCTCGGACGGCCTGGTCGGCGATCTGCAGCACGTCGCCGACGCGTCCGGGGTCGTCATCGACCTGAGCACCGAGGCGCTCAGCGCCGACCGGGAAGTGTTGGCGCAGGCGGCGGCGGACCTCGGAGTCGACCCGTGGGACTGGGTGTTCGGCGGTGGCGAAGACCATGCCCTGGTAGCCGCGTTCCCCGGGCCCGTGCCCGGCGGCTGGCGCGTGATCGGGCGGGTGCTCGACGGCCCCGCCGCGGTACTCGTCGACGGTGCACCGTGGCGCGGGTACGCGGGATGGCAGTCGTTCTAGGTATCAGTAGGGTGACCGGGTGACCGTCTACGCGATCGCCCAGTTGCGCTTCACCGACCGGGCGGCCTACGACCGGTATCAGGGGCGATTCCTAAAAGTGTTCAGTCGATACAGCGGCACACTGCTGGCCGCCGATGAACAGCCCCAGGTAGTCGAAGGTCGCTGGGACCGGGAGAAGGTGGTGCTGATGTCGTTTCCCGACGAGGCGGAATTTCGGTCATGGTCGGAATCAGCTGACTATCAAAAGATTTCGAAGGATCGCGAGGCGGGAGCGGACTCGGTGGTGCTGTTGGTGAGGGGGCTGGCATGACCGCCAAGCCGCTACGCGAACTGATCGACGACGGCTGGGCCACCGCGCTGCAGCCGGTCGAGGAGCAGGTCGCGACGATGGGACAGTTCCTCCGCGAGGAAATCGCTGCGGGTCGGGGATACCTGCCCGCCGGCGAGAATGTGTTGCGCGCCTTCACCTTTCCATTCGACAAGGTGCGGGTGCTGATTGTCGGCCAAGATCCCTATCCCACGCCCGGGCACGCCGTTGGACTGAGCTTCTCCGTTGCTCCCGACGTGCGCCCGCTACCGCGCAGTCTGGAGAACATCTTTCGCGAGTACTCCAGCGACTTGGGCTTTCCGGCCCCATCCAACGGGGATCTCACCACCTGGGCCCAGCGCGGCGTGCTGATGCTCAACCGAGTTCTCACCGTCCAGCCGGGCAACTCGGCATCGCATCGTGGCAAGGGCTGGGAAGCGGTCACCGAGTGCGCGATTCGCGCGCTGGTGGAACGCCGTCAGCCGATGGTCGCGATCCTGTGGGGCCGCGACGCGTCGACTCTCACGTCGATGCTGGCGGGTAGTGACTGCCTGTCGATCGAATCGCCGCATCCGTCGCCGCTCTCGGCGTCGCGCGGATTCTTCGGATCGCGGCCGTTCAGCCGCGCCAATGAACTACTCGCCCAGCTGGGCGCGGAACCGATCGACTGGCAGCTGCCCTGAGGCGATTCAGCCGCGGACGACCTTGCCGGCTTTGATGCACGAAGTGCAGACGTTGACGCGATGCTTGTTGCCTCCGGGACGGTCGGCGATGCGCACGCTCTGGATGTTCGGGTCCCACCGGCGGCTGGTCCGGCGATGAGAGTGCGACACCGACTTACCGAAGCCGGGGGCCTTCCCGCAGATATCGCAGACGGCAGCCATACGTGAAACTCCTCAGACTCTGGGGCCAACAACCAGGCGACGGGTGGCCCGACAACCTTGAAAGGATAGCTGCCGCCGGGCGGAACTGCCAAAACGGTCAAGAATCTGCGTGTGGGCACGTGACCTGTGTTGTCGTCGCGAGTGGATAGGCTGACGCGCACCGAGTGGCGGCGCGAGGAGGTGGTTTCGAGGTGGGTTCGGAGCTGGCTGAGCCGGGTCGCACGCTGGATGCGGCCGCGCTGCGTGACTGGGCCCATACGGCGGTCGGTGACCTGATCACCCACATCGACGAGATCAACCGCCTCAACGTGTTCCCGGTCGCCGACTCCGATACCGGGGTGAACATGCTGTTCACGATGCGCTCGGCGCTGGCCGAGGCCAACACCGAGGCCGGCTCCGCCGACGTCGTCACGACCGCGGCCGCGCTCTCATCCGGCGCGTTGAACGGCGCCCGCGGC
The DNA here is from genome assembly GCF_030252325.1 of Candidatus Mycobacterium wuenschmannii. NCBI lineage: Bacteria > Bacillati > Actinomycetota > Actinomycetes > Mycobacteriales > Mycobacteriaceae > Mycobacterium > Candidatus Mycobacterium wuenschmannii. Next base: position 307,021 of record NZ_CP126981.1, read on the forward strand.
AACTCCGGGGTGATCCTGTCCCAGATCCTGCGCGGCATCGCTGACGTCACCGCGCACGCGTCCGCCGACTCCGACCTGCACGACGTCGACGCCCATCTGCTCGCCACGGCACTGCACCGCGGGGCCGAATTGGTCGTCGCCTCGATGGGAGGTCGCGAGGTCGAGGGCACGATCGTCTCGGTGCTCAAAGCCGCCGGTGAGGCGGTCGAGAAGGCCGCGGGTGACGGGCTGTCGCGGGCGGTCACCGCCGCCGGCGAGGCCGCGGTGGTCGCGCTGGAGAAGACACCCGAGCAGCTCGACGTCCTGGGCGAGGCCGGCGTAGTGGACGCCGGCGGCCGCGGGCTGCTGGTTCTGCTCGACGCGCTGCGCTCGACGGTCACCGGGCAGGCGCCCAGCCGGAAGGTCTACGAGCCGGCTCCGCGACGGCCGGCGCCCGAGCTCGAAGCCAAACCGCCGTCGCCGCAGTTCGAGGTGATGTACCTGTTGGGCGGCTGCGACGACGACGGCGCCAACCAGCTGCGCGAACGGCTCGACGAGCTCGGGGAATCGGTGGCCATCGCGACGTCGGGCGTCGTCGGCGGCTACTCCGTGCACGTCCACACCGACGACGCGGGGGCCGCCATCGAGGCGGGCCTGGTGTTCGGCAATCCCCGTCGCATCCAGATCTCGTACCTGACCAGTGGCACCAGCGGGCTGCCGCCGGGCAGCTGGACGCGGGAGCGGGCCGTCCTCGCCGTCATCGACGGTGACGGCGCGGCCGAATTATTCGGCGACGAGGGCGCCTGCGTGCTGCGGCCCGACGCGCTCGCGGAAGACCCGACGACCGTGCTCACCGCGCAGCAGTTGCTGCGCGCCGTCGTCGACACCGGCGCCGCGCAGGTGATGGTGTTACCCAACGGCTACGTGCCGGCGGAGGAGCTGGTGGCCGGTTGCACGGCGGCGATCGGCTGGGGCATCGACGTGGTGCCGCTGCCCACCGGCTCGATGGTCCAGGGCCTGGCCGCGCTCGCGGTGCACGAACCGGGCCGGCAGGCGGTCGACGACGGCTACACGATGGCGCGGGCCGCGGGCAGCGCCCGGCACGGGGCGGTGCGCCTCGCCACCGAGACGGCGCTCACCTGGGCGGGCACGTGCGAGCCGGGCAACGGGCTGGGCATCGCCGGCGACGAGGTGTTGATCGTGGCGCCCGATGTGCCTTCTGCCGCCACCGGCCTGATCGATCTGCTGCTCGGCGCCGGCGGGGAGTTGATCACCGTGCTCATCGGCGGTGGCATCGACGCGGACTCCGTCGAGTCGGCGCTGCAGGCGCACGTGCACGACCGCCACTTGGGCACCGAGCTGGCGATCTATCGCACCGGTCATCGCGGCGACGCGCTGCTGATCGGGGTCGAGTAGCCATGGTGTCGCTCAGCGACCGCCTGGATTTCGTCGTCGGCGCCAAGGCCGCGGGCCCGCTGGAGGAAGTCTTCGGCATCCAGACCGTCGACGACCTGCTGCGGCACTACCCGCGCAGCTATGTCGAGGGCAGCACTGTGCGCGGCGCCGACGAGGAAAAACCGCCGGAGGGTCAGCACGTCACGCTGGTCGACGAGATCACCGACACGGCGCTGCTACCGATCCGAAACCGGCCCAGGGACAAGCTGTTTCGCGTGACCGTCGGCTCGGGCCGCGGCAAGGTCACTGCGACGTTCTTCCATCCGAAGAAGTGGATCACCGACCAGCTGTCCAAGGGCACCCGCGTGATGCTGTCCGGGGAGGTCGGCTACTTCCGCGGTGCTATGCAATTGACTCATCCCGACTTCATGGTGCTGGACGGGCGCGCCCGTGGTAGCCGTTCATTGACCAAGATCGCCGAAGCCTCGCAGGCGGTCAGCGGTGAGGTCCTGCAGGAGGCGTTCGAGCGGACCTTCTACCCGATCTACCCCGCCAGCGCGAAGCTGCAGAGCTGGGACATCTTCAACTGCGTCCGGCAGGTGCTCGAGGTGCTCGAGCCGATCACCGATCCGCTACCTGAAAAGCTATGTGCCGCATATAATTTAGTCTCCGAAGACGAGGCGCTGCGGGCGATCCACCTGGCCGAGAACGACGCCGACCGGCGACGGGCCAAGGAGCGCCTGGCCTTCGACGAGGCGGTGGGTCTGCAGTGGGCGCTGGTGAGCCGGCGGTACGGCGAACTGGCCCAATCCGGTCCGGTGGCGCCGCCGAAGCCGGACGGTCTCACACATCAACTGCTGCACCGCTTGCCGTTCGACCTGACGGCGGGACAACGTGAGGTGCTCGACGTCCTGTCCGCGGAACTCGCGGCAAACCGGCCGATGAACCGGTTGCTGCAGGGTGAAGTGGGTTCCGGCAAGACCATCGTCTCGGTGCTGGCGATGCTGCAAATGGTCGACGCCGGCTATCAGTGCGCGCTACTGGCGCCCACTGAAGTGCTTGCCGCGCAGCATCTCCGGTCAATCAGTGACGTGCTCGGCTCGTTGGCGATGGGTGGCCAGCTCGGCGGCGAGGAGGGCGCGACCAGGCTGGCGCTGTTGACCGGGTCGATGTCGGCAGGCCAGAAGAAGCAGGTACGCGCCGAGATCGCGGGCGGCGAGGTCGGGATCGTCGTCGGCACGCACGCGCTGCTGCAGGACACCGTCGAGTTTCACAACCTGGGCATGGTGGTGGTCGACGAGCAGCATCGCTTCGGTGTGGAGCAGCGAGATCAGTTGCGGGCCAAGGCGACTGCCGGCATCACCCCACATCTGCTGGTGATGACCGCGACGCCGATCCCCCGAACGGTGGCCCTGACCGTGTTCGGTGACCTGGAAACCTCGACGCTGCGCGAGCTTCCGCGTGGTAGGCAGCCGATCACCACCACCGCGATCTTCGTCGAGGAAAAACCCGCGTGGCTGGACCGTGCCTGGCGCCGCATCATCGAAGAAGTGCGCGAGGGCCGGCAGGCCTACGTGGTGGCGCCGCGTATCGACGACTCGGACAGCACCGGCCAATCCGAGACAAGCCAACGGCCTTCGGCCACAGTCGAAGAGCTCTACGCCCGGCTGGGCAACGATCAGTTGGCCGGTCTGCGACTCGGGCTCATGCACGGTCGGTTGAGCGGCGATGAGAAGGACGCCGTGATGACCGCGTTCCGCGCACGTGAGATCGACGTGCTGGTGTGCACCACGGTGATCGAGGTCGGCGTTGACGTTCCCAACGCCACGGTGATGCTGGTGATGGATGCCGACCGCTTCGGAATCAGTCAGCTGCATCAGTTGCGCGGTCGCATCGGCCGGGGCCAACACGCCAGCATCTGCCTGCTGGCCAGCTGGATGCCATCACTGTCGCGGGCTGGCCGACGGCTGAGCGCGGTTGCCGGGACGCTCGACGGGTTCGAACTCGCCGACCTTGACCTCAGGGAACGCCGCGAGGGAGATGTGTTGGGCCGCAGCCAGTCCGGCCGCGCGATCTCGCTTCGGCTGCTCTCGCTGATCGATCATCGCGAGATCATCGAGGCGGCCCGGGAGTTCTGCGAACGGGCCTACGACGACCCGGCTGCCCATGCCGGGCTGGCGCTGCTGGCCGCGCCGTTCACCGGCAGTGAGCGCATCGACTTCCTGGACAAGTCGTGACCGCACCGCAGATGACCCGCAGAGCGTGGCTGTGGTTGTCGGCACTCGCGATCCTGACGGTCCTGGTCGCCTATCAGGTGGTGGTCACGACGGCGGGGGACCGGGCCCGGGAATTCGCGGCCCGCGCCGATGTCCCGACCGTCCAACCCGGGGTTGACGTGCTGGGCGGAATCGCCGTGGTGCCGTGGCGAACTCGGCACTACGACTACCGCCGGGCGGCCTTCGGCGACGCCTGGACCGACGACAACGACGCACCGGGCGGGCACAACGGCTGCGACACCCGCGACGACATCCTCAACCGCGACCTGGTCGACAAGACTTCGGTGTGGACCAAGCGCTGCCCCGACGCCGTCGAGACCGGCACCCTGCACGACCCATATACCAACGCCACCATCAACTTTCACCGCGGCCCCAAGGTAGGCGAGGCGGTGCAGATCGACCACATCGTCCCGTTGGCGCTGGCCTGGGACATGGGTGCCTACGACTGGCCGGCTGCTCAGCGGATCCGGTTCGCCAATGATCCGGCGAATCTGCTTGCGGTGCAAGGCCAGGCGAACCAGGACAAGAGCGACTCCCAGCCCGCGCTGTGGATGCCACCGAACGCCGCGTTCCACTGCCAGTACGCGATGCAGTTCATCGCGGTGTCCCGGGGTTACGGTTTGCCGATCGACGCCCCGTCGGCCGTGGTCTTACGCGGAGCGGCGCAGACCTGCCCCGTCGCGCCCTGAATCGTCATCCAGTGTGAATCCCGCGACGCGACACGCCGATACGCCGTCGTGGATCGCAGACTCTGGGGAGGCAGACCGTACAGCTAGACGCCGGTGTAGGTCAGCGGATCCGGCCGCACGCGGGTTCCGTCGTCGAGTCCGTTGAGCGCGTCCATGTGGGCGGCGGTCAGCTCGAAGTCGAAGACGTTGAAGTTGCCGGCGATGCGCTCGGGGTTGCCGGACCGCGGAATCACGACGTTGCCCAGCTGAATGCTCCACCGAATCAGCACCTGCGCGGGGGTGCGGTCGTATTCGCCCGCGATCGAGGTCACGGTGGCGTTGTCCAGCAGTCCGCCGATCGCCAGCGGGCTGTAGGCCTCGGTGACGACGTTGTGCTTCGCGTTCTCCGCCCGCAGCTCGGCCTGGTTCAGCAGCGGGTGCAGCTCGATCTGGTTGACCGCGGGGGTGAAGTAGGTCAGGTCGATGACCGTCTCGAGGTGTTCCTCGGTGAAGTTGCAGACGCCGATCGACTTCGTATGGCCGTCGCCTCGAGCCTGGATCAATCCGCCGAACGTGTCGACGTACTTACCCAGTGAGGCCATCGGCCAGTGCACGAGGAACAGGTCGACATACTCCAGCCCCAACTTGTCCAGGCTGACCTTGACGGCGTCCTGGGCGGTGTTGAAGCCCTGGTCGGCGTTGGCGACCTTGGTGGTGACGAACAATTCCGCGCGGGGGATGCCGGACGCGGCGATGGCGCGGCCGACGGCCTCCTCGTTGCCGTACACCGCGGCGGTGTCGATCAACCGGTAGCCGATCTCGAGCGCCGTCGAGACCGCGCGCTCGGTATCCGCATCGGACAGCTCCGCGACACCGAGGCCGAGGACCGGCATCGTGTTCTCGTCGTTGAGCGCAATGGAGGGGACTGCAGACTCAGAGCCGCCCGACATCGTTCACCTACCCTGTGAAGTCGAAGGTTCGTGGATCAGGACCGAGCCGGTTGCCGTCGTCGAGCGACGAGATGGACGACATGTCGCGTTCGCTCAATTCGAAGTCGAACACGTCGAAGTTGCTCGCAATCCGCTCAGGGTTCACCGACTTGGGGATGACGATATTACCGAGTTGAAGATGCCACCGAATCAGCACCTGAGCTGGTGTCCGTCCGGCACCCTCGGCCACCGCGGTTACCGCGGGGTCGGACAGCAGCGATCCCTGCCCGAGCGGACCCCACGCCTCGGTCGCGATTCCGAGACGGGCGTGCAACTCTCGCAGCTCGTTTTGCGGCAGCCGCGGGTGCAACTCGATCTGGTTGACGGCGGGCACGATCCCGGTGGCTTCGACCACCGCGTTGATGTGCTCCGGCTCGAAGTTGCTGACCCCGATCGAGCGGACCCTGCCCTGATCGCGCAGGTGCGCGAAGGCCTTGAAGGTGTCGACGAACTTGTTCAGCGAGGGCACCGGCCAATGGACCAGGTAGAGGTCGAGGTAGTCGAGGCCCAGGCGCTCCATGCTGGCGTCGAAGGCGGCCAGAGTGCTGTCGTAACCCTGCTCGGAGTTCCATAACTTGGTGACCACGTACAGTTCGTCCCTGGGCACGCCGGACGCGGCAACCGCGCGGCCGGTTTCACGCTCGTTGCGGTATGCCGCCGCGGTGTCGATGTGGCGGTAGCCGGCCTCGAGCGCCGTGCTCACCGACTGCTCGGTGTCCTCAGGCGGGACCTTGAACACGCCGAAGCCGAGCGCCGGGATCGAATGACCGTCGTTGAGTGGGACTGAGGGACTCGAGGAACTAGCCATGACACGAAGTCTGCCAGGCGCGCCGGATCGGCAGCTCGCGGCCAAGGGCTGGGCCGAGCGCCTGCAAGGTGCCGCGACGACCCTGGGCATGAAGGTCATTCCGTGGGTGCCGACGCGCGCGAAGCGGCTGCTCTCCGGTGGCCGCGAAATCGCCATCGACGGGAACACCCTGGACCCCACACTGCAGTTGGCACTGGCCGGGCTGCGCGCGTTCGGCATGAATGGCCTCGTCCTGGGCGAAGACGTCGAGGTCTCGCGGACCCAGATGCGTGAGATGACGCAGGGCTTCGCGGGTCCGCAGATCCACGTCGGCGTCGACGAGCTGTCGATCCCAGGCCCCGCCGGCCCGATCCGGGCCCGGCACTACCGCCCCGCCACTCCCGGTCCGGCGCCGCTGCTCGTCTTCTATCACGGCGGCGGGTGGGTGATCGGCGACCTCGACACCCACGACCCGCTGTGCCGGCTGACCTGTCGCGACGCCGAGGTGCACGTGCTGTCGATCGACTACCGGTTGGCCCCCGAGCACGCGGCCCCAGCCGCGGTCGACGACGCCTACGCGGCGTTCACGTGGGCGAACGCGCACGCCGAGGAGCTCGGCGCGATCCCGGGCAAGGTGGCGGTCGGCGGCGACAGCGCCGGGGGCAACCTGGCCGCCATCGTGTCGCAGCTGGCCCGCGACGCCGGCGGACCGCAACCGGTGTTGCAGTGGCTGATCTACCCGCGCACCGATTTCACCGCGCAGACCCGGTCGCTCAGCCTGTTCGCGGACGGCTTTCTGCTCACCAAGGCCGACATCGACTGGTTCACCGAGCAGTACCTGGGTCGATCGGACCTCGAAGCGGCCGACCCGCGCGTCTCGCCGCTGCTGGCCGATTCCCTCACGGGCCTGCCGCCCGCGCTGATCGCGACCGCGGGGTTCGACCCGCTGCGCGACGAAGGCGATAGTTACGCGGCGGAACTGAGCGCGGCCGGCGTTCATGTCGACCTGCGCACGATGGGATCGATGACGCACGGATTCGCCAGCCTGTTCCCGCTCGGCGGCGGTAGTGCGCTGGCCACCGCCGAGTTGATTTCGGCGCTGCGAGCTCATCTCAGCCGCGTCTGACTCGATTACGCGCCTCCTCCTCGGGCCGTACCGGCCCGCATCGTCACCGCGCTGACCTGGCAATAGCAACGCCGGTAGGCTTAGGCGCTATCGCCGACCGCACCGCGGTCGGTCAGCGACGCCGACTGACCGGAGTGTGAGCAAGAACGTGGCCGCCAAATCGAACCCTCCCAAATACGACCTGAACGCCGCCGGACGGCGACGCGACCTCTTCGTCCGGATCGGACTCACCTCGATCGTCGTGCTGTTCGCCGTTGCCCTCGTCGGCTACATCGTGATCTCGCACGACAAGAAGGTCGCCGCCAACGGCGCGCGGGCGATCCGCGTGACGACCAGCAAGCTCGTCGTCAAAGACGGCACCAAAGACCCCAAGGCACTGGTGTCGTTCTACGAAGACTTTCTGTGCCCGGCCTGCGGCAACTTCGAGCGCCAGTTCGGCCCGACGGTCTCCAAGCTGCTCGACGATGGCGCGATCGGTGCCGATTTCTACATGACCGGCCTGCTCAGCCGCGCATCGAACCAGGACTACTCGTCGCGCGCCGGCAACGCCGCGTACTGCATTGCCGACGAGTCCACCGACGCCTTCCGGCGCTTCCATACGGCGTTGTACACCAAGGACTTTCAGCCTTCCGAGACCGGGACGTCGTTCCCCACCGATGCGAAACTGACCGAATTGGCGCGCGAGGCCGGCGTTGTGGGCAAGGTGCCGCAGTGCATCAAGGACGGCAAGTACCTGCCGATGGTCGACGGGCTGGCCGCCGCCGAGGGCATCCATGGCACTCCGACGGTCAAGATCAACGGCACGGAATACCAGTGGACGACGCCGGAGGCCTTCGTCGCCAAGATCAAGGAGATCGTCGGGGACGTTCCTGGAATTGACTCGGCTGCGACCCCAGCAGCGTCGTGACAACCACGGCGTCGGCGAAACCGGATGCGCCGGTTGAGCATTCGACGCCCTCGATTGCCAGTGCGTGGTGGATACTGATCGCCGGGGTGGCTGGGCTGATCGCCTCCGCAACCCTGACCATCGAGAAGATCGAGTTGCTGCTCAACCCGTCGTACGTGCCGTCGTGCAATCTCAACCCGATCGTGTCGTGTGGTTCGGTGATGACGACACCGCAGGCCTCGGCATTCGGCTTCCCGAACTCGCTGATCGGCGTCGCGGCGTTCGCCGTGGTTGCCGTCACCGGTGTGCTCGCGGTGGCCAAAGTGCCTCTGCCGCGATGGTATTGGGTGGGGCTAATGGTGGGAACGGTGGCCGCTACCGCATTCGTGCACTGGCTGATCTTCCAGAGCCTGTACCGCATCGGGGCCTTGTGCCCGTACTGCATGGTGGTGTGGGTGGCCACGATCTCGCTGCTCGTGGTGGTCGCCTCGATCGCCTTCGGGCCGGGTGGTGCCGGCGGCGGGGGATCGGTCGTGCGTGAATTGCACCGGTGGCGCTGGTCGATCGCGACGCTCTGGTTCACCGCTGTCTTTCTGCTGATTGTGGTCCGATTCTGGGACTTCTGGTCCACGCTGATCTGAACAACCTGCCCACCTCAACGACCGAAGAGGGATGTACGTGATCTCCAAAGTGCTGGTTGCCAATCGCGGCGAGATCGCCGTTCGGGCGTTCCGCGCCGCCTACGAACTCGGCGTCGGCACCGTCGCGGTGTACCCGTATGAAGACCGAAACTCGTTGCACCGCTTGAAGGCCGACGAGTCGTATCAGATCGGCGAGGTCGGCCACCCGGTTCGGGCGTACCTGTCGGTGAGCGAGATCGTCGACACCGCCCGCCGAGCCGGCGCCGATGCGGTGTATCCGGGCTACGGATTCCTCTCGGAGAACCCGCAATTGGCCGCCGAGTGCGCGAAGAAGGGCATCACCTTCGTCGGCCCGAAGGCCGAAGTGCTTTCGCTCACCGGCAACAAATCCCGCGCCGTCGCGGCCGCCCGGGAGGCGGGTCTGCCGGTTCTGACGTCGTCGGCACCGTCGTCGTCGGTCGACGAACTGCTCGCGGCGTCGGCCGAGATGGAATTCCCGTTGTTCGTTAAGGCGGTTGCCGGCGGTGGCGGCCGCGGCATGCGGCGGGTCACCGAGGCCGAGGCGCTGCCCGAGGCGATCGAGGCGGCCAGCCGGGAAGCCGAATCGGCCTTCGGCGATCCGACGGTCTACCTCGAGCAGGCCGTGCTCGACCCGCGCCACATCGAGGTTCAGATCCTCGCGGACACCCACGGCAACGTGATTCACCTCTACGAGCGGGACTGCAGTGTGCAGCGTCGCCACCAGAAGGTCGTCGAGCTGGCACCCGCCCCGGATCTGCCGGAAGAGTTGCGGGACAAGATCTGTGCGGACGCGGTGGCCTTCGCCCGCCACATCGGCTACAGCAATGCGGGCACCGTGGAGTTTCTGCTCGACGAGCGGGGCCACCACGTCTTCATCGAGATGAACCCGCGAATCCAGGTGGAACACACCGTCACCGAGGAGATCACCGACGTCGACTTGGTCTCCAGCCAGCTTCGGATCGCGGGTGGCGAGAGCCTCGAGGATCTGGGTCTGCGTCAGGAGGACATTCGCCCGCACGGCGCCGCACTGCAGTGCCGGATCACCACCGAAGACCCGGCCAACGGGTTCCGCCCGGACACCGGACGGATCACCACCTACCGCAGCCCGGGCGGCGCGGGCATCCGCCTCGACGGCGGAACGAACCTCGGCGCCGAGATCAGCGCCCACTTCGACTCCATGCTGGTCAAGCTGACCTGCCGGGGCCGCGACTTCAGCACCGCCGTCAAACGGGCGCGGCGGGCGATCGCCGAGTTCCGCATTCGCGGCGTGTCGACGAATATCCCCTTCCTGCAGGCGGTTCTGGACGATCCGGATTTTCAGGCCGGCCACGTCACCACCTCGTTCATCGAGGAGCGTCCCGCGTTGCTCACCGCGCGATCGTCGGCCGACCGCGGCACCAAGATCCTCAACTACCTGGCCGATATCACCGTCAACCAGCCGCACGGATCGCGGCCGTCGAAGTTGTACCCGCAGGACAAGCTGCCCGACATCGACCTGACGAAGGCCCCGCCGGCCGGTACCAAGCAACTCCTGGTCGAACTCGGGCCCGAGGGCTTCGCACGCTGGCTGCGCGACTCGTCGGGAGTTCGCCTCACCGACACCACATTTCGCGATGCCCACCAGTCGCTGCTGGCGACGCGCGTGCGCACCAGCGGACTGGGGCTGGTCGCGCCCTACATCGCGCGGACCATGCCGCAACTGCTGTCCGTCGAATGCTGGGGCGGTGCGACTTACGATGTGGCGCTGCGCTTCCTGAAGGAAGACCCCTGGGAGCGGTTGGCCACGCTGCGCGAACTGATGCCCAACATCTGCCTGCAGATGCTGCTGCGCGGTCGCAACACCGTCGGCTACACGCCGTACCCCGAGCTGGTCACCTCGGCGTTCATCGAGGAGGCGACCGCCACCGGCATCGACATCTTCCGCATTTTCGACGCGCTGAACAACCTCGACTCGATGCGGCCGGCGATCGATGCCGTGCGCGAAACTGGTTCTGCCATAGCCGAAGTCGCGATGTGCTACACCGGCGACCTGTCCGATCCGGGCGAGAAGCTCTACACGCTGGACTACTACCTGACGCTGGCCGACCAGATCGTCGAGGCCGGGGCCCACGTGCTGGCCATCAAGGACATGGCCGGCCTGCTGCGGCCGCAGGCCGCACGTCAACTCGTCGGTGCGCTGCGCAGCCGCTTTGACCTGCCAGTGCACGTGCACACCCACGACACCCCGGGCGGTCAGTTGGCCAGCTACATCGCGGCCTGGCAATCTGGCGCCGACGCAGTCGACGGCGCCTCGGCGCCGATGGCGGGTACCACCAGCCAGCCCGCGTTGAGTTCGATCGTGGCGGCGGCAGCGCACACCGAATACGACACCGGGCTGTCGTTGCCCGCGGTGTGCGCACTGGAGCCGTACTGGGAAGCGCTGCGAAAGGTGTACGCGCCGTTCGAATCCGGGCTACCCGGCCCGACCGGGCGGGTGTACCACCACGAGATCCCCGGCGGTCAGCTCTCCAATCTCCGTCAGCAGGCGATTGCACTGGGGTTGGGCGACCGCTTCGAGGAGGTCGAAGAGGCCTACGCCGGGGCCGACCGGGTGCTCGGCCGGCTGATCAAGGTCACGCCGTCATCAAAGGTGGTCGGCGACCTCGCACTGGCACTCGTTGGCGCTGGGCTCACGGCCGACGAGTTCGCCTCGCGTCCAGAGCAATTCGACATCCCCGAATCGGTGCTCGGCTTCCTGCGCGGCGACCTCGGCGACCCGGCGGGCGGCTGGCCGGAACCGCTGCGGTCCAAGGCATTGGCCGGTCGCGGTGAGCCCAAGCCGGTCCAGGAACTCAGCCCGGAGGACGAGACCGCGCTGGGCCTGCAGGGGCAGAAACGCCAGGCCACCTTGAACCGGTTGCTGTTTCCTGGCCCGACAAAGGAATTCGAGACCCACCGGGAAACCTACGGCGACATCTCGCGGCTGTCGGCGAACCAGTTCTTCTACGGGCTCCGCCAGGGCGAGGAGCACCGAGTCCAGTTGGAGCCGGGTGTCGAGTTGCTGATCGGACTGGAGGCGATCTCCGAGCCCGACGAACGCGGCATGCGCACGGTGATGTTCATCATCAACGGCCAGTTGCGGCCGGTCGAGGTGCGCGATCGCGGGATTGCCAGCGATGTCCCCGCCGCGGAGAAGGCGGAGAAGGGTAACCCGAACCACGTCGCCGCGCCGTTCGCCGGCGTGGTCACTGTCGGAGTTGCCGTCGGCGACAAGGTGACTGCCGGCCAGACCATCGCCACGATCGAGGCGATGAAGATGGAAGCGCCGATCACCGCACCCGCCGACGGCACCGTCGAGCGCGTGGCGGTGTCCGACACCGCTCAGGTCGAGGGCGGCGACTTGCTGGTGGTGCTGGGCTGACCGCCGGCGACGATCATCAGGGCAGTGCGATCTGTGAAGAGCAGGAGGAGCGGCGCCTAGATGACGCGCATCGTCGGGGGAGTGGCCGGCGGGCGGCGAATCACCGTCCCGCCGCAGGGAACCCGGCCAACGACCGACCGGGTCCGCGAGTCGCTGTTCAACATCCTCGCTGCCAGGTTGGACTTCACCGGTCTGTCAGTACTCGACCTGTATGCGGGGTCGGGCGCGCTTGGACTCGAAGCGCTGTCGCGCGGCGCGGCGTCGGCGGCGTTCGTCGAGTCGGATCGCCGCGCGGCGACGGTGCTCGATCGCAATATCGCGACGCTTGGACTGCCCGGCGCGACAGTGCGCCGCGCTCAGGTGGCCGCCATGCTGGCAGCCCACGCCGCCGAACCCTTCGACCTGGTGCTGGCCGACCCGCCCTACGAGGTCGATGCCAGCGAGGTCGAGGCGATCCTCACCGCGCTGGCGACCAACGGCTGGGTAAGCGGCGGGACCGTCGTCGTGGTGGAGCGCGCTGCCGCCGGACCGGCGCTGACGTGGCCCGGCGGGTGGGACCCCTGGGAGCCGCGGGTCTATGGCGACACCCGTTTGGAGCTGGCCGAACGGCTCTGAGCGAGCGTGTACCGTCTTTCGTCATGACCGCCAGCGACGATGCAGAGCGTAGTGATGAGGAGGAGAGGCGCGGATGAGCGGCGCCGTATGTCCGGGCTCCTTCGACCCGGTGACTCTGGGCCACGTCGACGTCTTCGAGCGGGCGGCGGCTCAATTCGACGAGGTGGTCGTGGCCATCCTCGTCAACCCGGCCAAGAAGGGCATGTTCGACATCGACGAGCGCATCGCGATGATCGAGGAGTCGACCAGCCACCTGCCGAACCTGCGAGTCGAGTCGGGCCAGGGGCTGGTCGTCGACTTCGTTCGGTCCCGCGGGATGACGGCGATCGTCAAGGGGCTGCGCACCGGCACCGACTTCGAGTACGAGCTGCAGATGGCGCAGATGAACAAACACGTCGCCGGCGTCGACACGTTCTTCGTCGCGACCACGCCGCAGTACTCGTTCGTGTCGTCGTCGCTGGCCAAGGAAGTCGCGATGCTCGGCGGCGACGTGACCGAGTTGCTGCCCGACTCGGTCAACCGCCGGCTGGCTGAAAAGCTCGCTGCGAAGGGGCGCTGACACACATCAGCGCGACCGGACGAAAGCCGCGGCCGCGCTGATGATGTCGTTGCGTCAGCTCTCAGCGAGCGCGCCGTGCAGCGACTGTTTCGCTTCGGTGATCGCCGTCAGGACCTTGGCCTGCGCCTCTGCAAGCTTCTCCTTCTGCGCGTCGGTGCCCGACCAGTGAATGGTTCGCGCCAAACCGGCGAGCTCGAACAGGCCCCACCGAATCTTGGCGACGTCGCCGAACTTTCCGGCCTGCGCCAGGCGAGCGTGAACACCCTCGCTGCTGATGCCCTTCCACTGCAATACATTTCGGCCCAACTCTGACAGCGTGGCTACGCCGTCGGTGACCGTCACGAAACCGCGGCCGGCCAGCTTGCCGATCGCGAGTTCGACGATCTCCTGCGGCGGGGCGAACGCACCGTCGGTCGCCTGCGAGACTCGCTGAACGATCTGCTCGGCATTCGCCGGCCCGTCGAGCAGCAGGGCCGCGGTACCCACGACCACGCGCTTGTGGCGACCTCCGAAACCGCGACCGCCGGGGCCGCCATGTCCGCCCCAGCCATGGCCACCCCAGCCGGGTCCGACCGAGCCGGGACCACCGAAACCGGGACCACTGAAACCGGGCCCACCCCAACCGGGTCCACCAAAAAATCCACCAGACATCCGTGCTCTCCTTCGTGTGACGGCGACCGGACCGGGTCGCCGGTCGCTCGACTGCATATCTATTTCCTTGATACCGAGACAGTAGAAGCGTGTCAAGAAACTTGATATCGCTGAGAGAAAACCACGACCGAATCGCCCGACGCGCCCGCCAATACGGCGCCCAGGTCCCGCATTCCATGCCAGCATGGGGGAGATGAGCGAATTCGACGACCGGCCACTGGGCTTCCTGGTGCGTGGGCTGATGGCGCGACTGCGCCCCCTTGCGGTCCAGGCCCTGCGGCCGCTCGGCATCGGCTTGCCCGAGTTCGTCTGCATGCGCATTCTCGACGACGACCCGGGGCGCACCAGTGCGGAGCTGGCCCGTCATACCCATGTCACCGCGCAAGCGATGAACCAGGTGTTGCAAGGACTTGAAGAGGCGGAACTGGTCGCCCGCCCGGCGACCGCAGCCTCGGGTCGCGCGCTGCCCGCGCAGCTCACCCGGAAAGGTAAAGCGCTACTCAAAAGGGCCGAGGCCGCCGTCGCGACATCCGATGAGCAACTGCTGGCGCACCTCAGCGCCGCCGATCGGCGGCAACTCAAACGCCTGCTGTATCAGGCGGGCAATCCGCAACCGGCGGATGCGTCGGCCTGTGCCAAGACGGATTAGTCTCGCGCCCAACCCATTACGGGTTGCCGGACTCCCAGATCCGGTACAGCTCCATGCGGGAACGGACTTTGAGCTTGCGGTAGATGCGGCTGAGGTTGACTTCAACGGTCTTCGGACTGATGAACAGCGCGGCGGCAATGTCGCGATTGGTCATGCCGGATACCGCGAGTTCCGCGACCCGACGTTCGGACGGAGTCAACCCCTCGCTGCGCCGTCGACCCGACGTGCCGCGCGCCAGTTCGGCTCTCGCGCGCTCGGCCCACAACGTGGTGCCGAGGCGGTCAAAGGTCTGCAACGCGTCCTGCAGCGAGGCCGCGCCGCCCTCCCGTCGCCGTTGACGACGCTGCAGTTGGCCGAGCAGCAGTTGGGTGCGCGCCCGCTCGAACGGCATCGAAAGCCGCTGGTACTCAGCCATCGCGAGCTCGGCCGTATCGGTGGCGCGGGCAAGGTCGCCACGCGCCGTGAACAGCATTGCGCGACAACGCAACGCCATCGCGAGCATCCAAGCCCGATCAAGGCGACGACCGTTGTTCTCGAAGTTGTCGATCAGCGGCTCGGCGTCGTCGAGGCGGCCGACGCCGATCATCGCCTCGATGGCCTCGGGCAGGTACGACGCGGCGATGATCTCACTAGCGTCTGGAAACGCCCGCGCCACGACAAGCAGCGGTTCGAGGACCTGCAGAGCCGCGTGGTGATCGCCGCGGGAGTTCTCGACGAATCCACGCAGGCTCACCGGCCATTCGCCCATCCGCATCGAGCCGCACCGCTGCGCCACCGCGATCGCCTCGTCCAGATCGCTGATCGCGTCGTCGATCCGGCCGGTGTAGGCGGCTGCGGCGCCGCGGACGGTGAGGCCGATGAACATCGGGAAGTCGCCGCCCAATTGTGCTGCCCGCTCGACACTTTCGTCGCCGGCGATCGCGACGCTCGCCAGATCGCCACGCCAGATGTCCATCAAGGCCTGCGAGAAGGCGACAAACACCATCTCGCCTTCCTGGCCCAGCGCGACACAACGCCGACCGGCGGCCAGCAGTACCTCTCTGGCATGGACGAACTCGCCGGCCCAGCCGCGCAGTAGCGCCGCTTGAATGCTCGGGAGGAAAGCCAGCGGCATCGGCAGATGGTCGTCCGCGAGGTCGACCGCCCGCTGGATGGCGGCCGCGTCGAAGCCGCGTCCGGCGAGAAAGCCCAGCGTTTCGCGCATGCCCAATGCCGGGCTGAGCAGGCTCGGGATGCCGAGTTGCTCGGCCTCGTCGACGGCCTGCTGCACCCGGTCGAGCGCTCGCTGCGGCTGCGCGGCGTTGAACAACGCGTAAGCGAGCATCACCAGCATCCGGACCCGCAGGGTGTCGTCGGCCCCGGGATCCGGCAAGCCGTCCTCCAAAAGCCTTGCGCCGTCCTCGAATCCGTCCTCGTGAATCCGGACCGTTGCGAGCTGATACAGCGCTTCGGCGCGAACGGCACCGGCGCCCGGATCGGCGGCGACGTCCTCGAGAAGCCGGCGCGCGCGGCCGGAGTCGCCGGCGGCGAAACAGTGGCTCGCGCAGAGGATGCGACGTTGCGGGTCGGTAGCACCGAGATTGACCGCCAGGTCCAGTAATTCGGCGGCCGCCGCGGGCGCCCCGCGGGCCTGCGCGATGCCGGCAGCGCTGTCGAGGGCCTTGATTGTGTCGGGTGTGCCGGTGGTGTCCGACAGGGCCAGGTGCCGGGCGCGCAGCTCTGGTTCGGCCACGAGGTCCGCGAGCCGCCGGTGCATCGCCCGGCGTTGCCGCGGCGGCGCCTCGCTGTACACCCCGTGCGCAAGCAATGGATGGGTGAACGACACCCGGTTACCGTCGATCGCCACCAGACCGTGAGTTTCAGCCTCGTTCAACACTTCCAGCACATCGTCGGAGCCGGTGCCGGTGACCTGAGCCAACAGGCGCAGCGTCGGGTCGGGCACGCTGGATGCGGCAAGTAAGGCTTCGCGGGCCTCGGCGCTCACCCGGTTGATGCGCGAGATGACCAGCTCGTTGAGGCTTTCGGGCAGCCGCAACTCGCCGGAACCCCCGTCGCCGTCAAGGGTGCGGGCCAATTCCAGTCCGTAAAACGGGTTTCCGCCCGCGATCTGGTGGATGCGCAGCAGCGTCGGCCGCGGCACCGAGACTCCCAGCCGCAGCATGAGCACCCGGTGCAGCGGTCCAACGGCCAACGGCTGCAACCGGATCCGACGAACGGCGTCGGGATGGGCAAGCTCGACCCGGGCGGCCACCTCGGCGCTGCGGGTGGTGTAGAGCAACCCGACTCCCTTCGGCAGCCGACGGGCTGCGAAGGCCACCACGTTGGCGCTGGAGACGTCGATCCATTGCACGTCGTCGATGGCGAGCAACACATATCCCTCGGAGCGGGCGGCCAACCGATCGAGGACACCCACGAACGCCGCGGCGACCGCGCGGGCGTCGCTCGGGCCGGCGTGCTCGCGCTCGCGCAACAGTGCGGCGTCCAGGCTTTGCTGCTGCGGAGCGGGTAAATCGGCCCAGACCGACTCGTCGACGTCGTCGAGAAGATCGGCCAGGGCGGCGTAGGCAAGTACGGACTCGGCTCGGGCGGCACGACTGGACAACACCGTGAATCCGCGCTCGCGCGCCCGGTCCAGTGCCTCGAGCCACAGTGTCGTCTTGCCGATCCCGGGATCGCCCTCGATGACCAGTGCGGTCGGCGCCCTCGCGATGCCGTCGAAAAACTCGGTAACGGCCTGTTCGTCGGCCTGGCGACCCACCGTGCGCACCGCCATACGCCCGCCTGTCACCTCTCGGCCGACACCCGTCGACTCTGTTCGCGGCCGCCGCCCCGCAGGCCCCTGAACTCGGGCGGCGATCTCATGAACCTCGGATTTCATGATAAGGGAATCCTATGCAGACGGCATGAGATCCCGCTGCTCGTCATGTGCGGTCCGGCGTCGGCGCGCAAACTCCGCAGCCTTTGCCGCGGTGCCGTCAGTGCTGATGGTGGCCGTGGTCGTGGTCGTGGTCGACGTCGGGCGAGCCACCCATCGCTCGCAGCATCGGGATGCCGCCGGTGACGACGAAGCGGACGACCAGAAGCGCCGCGAGCGCGACGAAAACGATGTTGAGCCAGGCGGTGTAGTTCCAGGAGATGCCGGCCTCCATCACCATGGCATTGCGCTGCGACGGGATGAGACTCGCTGCGCCGAAGAGGAATTCGACCAGATATCCGGCGGCGACCATCGCGGCGTAGAAACTGCCCAGCAACACGAGCATCATCCGCATGCCGTAGTACTTCCGGTAGATGTTCAGGATCGGCAGGATGAGCAGGTCGGCGAAGATGAATGCGACGACGCCGCCGAAGCTGATACCGCCATTCCACAGCACCGCGGCCAACGGCACATTGCCGATCGAGCAGACGAACGAGGCGATCGCCACCACCGGTCCGACGATCGGGCCCCATAGCGCCGACAGGGTGGGGTGGTCTGCGAAAAAGAAGTGCTGCCAGAAGGTTTCGGGTACCCACGCCCCGATGGCGCCGGCGATCAACAGTCCGATCACGAGATCGCGCACGATCGCGGCCCACTCCATCACGAACACGTGCGACACCGAGGTGAAGCCTTCCCGTGACAGCAGCCGCCGCAGGAATGTGCCGTCGCGCTGGACGGACATGTCCATTGCCGCGTGGCCTTCCATCGAACCGGCCAGCCCCCGCTCGGCCTGGTCACGCGCGGCGTCGACAAGTCGCGAGTGGACGAACAGCCGGAACAACACCGCCAGTGCCACGATCATCAGCGGACCGCCGATGAACTCGGCAGCGGTGAACTGCCAGCCCATCAGCAGCGCGAGGATGATGCCGAGTTCGACCACGAGGTTCGTCGAACCGATCTCGAATGCCATCGCGGCGGTGAAGTCGGCGCCCTTGCGAAACAGCGAGCGGGCCAGGGCGACCGCTGCGTACGAGCACGACGAGGACGCGGCGCCCAAACCGGCGGCGAGCGCCAGCGTGCGGGGCCGGTCGTCGCCGAGCAGTGAGACGACGGTCGACCGGCGTACCAGCGCTTGGACGACGGCGGACAGCGTGAAGCCCAGTATCAGGGCCCACAGGATTTCCCACGTCATGGACGCGGTCAGCGTCAGAGCGTGCACAACGGCATGTGGCATGGCACCTTCAACCTGATACCCCAGGGGGGTATTCCTATTCCGGTAGTCGCGCCGCTCGGGATTGCCGCCGGCGCGCGCGAGTCGACATAATCACGTCAAGTGTGCAGGTGATCGGGATGGTTCTGAGACCTAAAAGCCCGACACACCGAGCCTGGCAACGCAGTCACAGATGCAACACCAGGCACACTGGTAACAACAACGAAGCCGGGAGGGTGTTGCCGTGTACCGAGTTTTTGAGGCGCTCGACGAATTGGGCGCCATTGTCGAGGAAGCTCGTGGCGTCCCCATGACCGCGGGCTGCGTGGTTCCCCGCGGCGACGTGCTCGAGCTGATCGACGACATCAAGGACGCGATCCCGGGTGAGCTGGACGACGCCCAGGACGTCCTCGATGCCCGCGACTCGCTGCTGCATGAGGCCAAGGCGCACGCGGACCAGACGGTGACGTCGGCGACCACTGAGTCGGAGTCGCTGCTCAACCACTCCCGTTCCGAGGCCGACCGCATCCTGGCCGACGCGAAGTCGCAGGCCGACCGGATGGTCGCCGAGGCTCGCCAGCACAGCGAGCGGATGGTCGGCGAGGCTCGCGAAGAGGCGTCGCGCCTGGCGGCGTCGGCCAAGCGCGAGTACGAGGCCGCGACCGGCCGTGCGAAGTCAGAGGCCGACCGCCTGGTCGAGAACGGCAACATCTCCTACGAGAAGGCCGTCCAGGAAGGCATCAAGGAGCAGCAGCGCCTGGTGTCCCAGACCGAGGTCGTGCAGTCGGCCAACGCCGAGTCCGCCCGCCTGATCGATGCCGCCCATGTGGAGGCCGACCGGCTGCGCGGCGAGTGCGACATCTACGTCGACAGCAAGCTCGCCGAGTTCGAGGAACACCTGAACACGACGTTGCGCTCGGTCAACCGTGGCCGCCATCAGCTGCGCACCGCGGCCGGCGTCCACGACTACGCGCAGCGCTGACTCTCTGACCAGCGGCCAGGGGTCGCCGGTCTGCGCCCGTAGAATTGCGGGCATGGCTCGGCAGCACGCCCACTCGGCGCAACCGCGTTCGGACTCGCCGCTCGTCGTCAACGTGTCACGGTTGGGCCGCCGACCCGGAGCCATGTTCCCGCTGCAGCAGACCGTGGCGAACCCCGCCCGAATCGGCCTGGACATGGTCGGCATCGCGGCGGACGAGCCGCTGGACCTCGACCTGCGGGTCGAGTCGGTGTCCGAAGGAGTGCTGGTCAGCGGCACGGTGTCGGCGACGCTCACCGGCGAATGTTCGCGCTGCCTCACGTCATTCAGCGAACCCATCGAGGTCGACATCACCGAGCTGTTCGCCTACCCGGACAGCCTGACCGAAGCCACCACCGAGGAAGACGAGGTCGGCCGGGTCATGGGCGACACCGTTGACCTGGAGCAACCGATCATCGACGCCGTCGGCCTCGACCTGCCGTTCTCGCCGCTCTGCCAGGACGACTGCCCGGGGTTGTGCGCCACCTGCGGGGTCGCTATGGCCACCGCCGAGCCGGGTCACCACCACGACGAGATCGACCCGCGCTGGGCGAAACTCACGACGATCCTGGATAGCGACGGATCTCGAGATGAGTGAGCTGCTCGACGCGCTCGAGGTCGATCTGCCCGACGAGCTGCTGACCTTGGCGCTGACCCATCGCAGCTACGCCTACGAGCACGGCGGCCTGCCTACCAACGAGCGACTCGAATTCCTCGGCGACGCCGTGCTCGGTCTGACCGTGACCGACGAGCTGTTCCACCGGCACCCGGAGCGTCCGGAAAGTGACCTGGCCAAGATGCGGGCCGGCGTGGTCAACACCCAGGCGCTGGCCGAAGTCGCGCGGTCGCTGACCGATCAGGGACTCGGCGCCCATCTCCTGCTGGGTCGCGGCGAACTGAAGTCCGGGGGCACCGACAAATCCAGCATTCTCGCCGACAGTCTCGAATCATTGCTCGGCGCAATCTATTTGCATCAGGGCATCGAGGCCGCCCGCCGCGTCATCCTGCGACTGTTCAGCGAGTTACTGGAAGCCGGTGGGCTGCTGGACTGGAAGACCAGCCTGCAGGAGTTGGCCGCGGCCCGCGGCCTGGGCGCGGTGTCGTACCGGGTGACCGCCACCGGGCCCGACCACAAGCGCGAGTTCACCGCCGTCGTGGTGGTGCGCGCCACCGAGTACGGATCCGGAATCGGCCGAACCAAGAAAGAAGCCGAGCAGAAGGCGGCCGAAAAGGCTTGCGAGGCACTGGATCAACTCGACGGTGCCGTGCCTGGAGAAAACGCCGGCTAGATGCCCGAACTACCCGAGGTCGAGGTGGTGCGGCGCGGCCTGCAGGCACACGTGGTCGGCAAGACGATCACCGCCGTCCGCGTCCATCACCCGCGCGCCGTCCGCCGGCACGAAGCCGGCCCCGCCGACCTGACGGCGCGACTGCTCGATGCCCGCATCACCGGAAGCGATCGGCGCGGCAAGTATCTGTGGCTGACCCTCGACGCCCCCAGCGGCGACGAGCAGGCGCTGGTCGTACACCTCGGGATGAGCGGACAGATGCTGCTCGGGGACGTGCCCAACGCGGGGCATCTGCGCATCGCCGCACTGCTCGACGACGGAACCACGCTCAGCTTCGTCGACCAGCGGACGTTCGGCGGCTGGCTACTCGCCGACCTCGTCACCGTCGACGGCAGCGCGGTCCCGGTGCCCGTCGCGCACATCGCACGCGACCCGCTGGATCCACGATTCGACGTCGACGCGGTGATAAAGACGTTGCGGCGCAAGCACTCTGAGATCAAACGCCAGCTGCTGGACCAGACCGTGGTGTCGGGCGTCGGCAATATCTACGCCGACGAATCGTTGTGGCGCGCCAAGATCAACGGAGCCCGGCTGGCCGAGAAGCTGACCCGCCCACAGCTCACGGCGCTACTCGAAGCCGCCGCCGAGGTGATGCGCGATGCCCTGGCGCAGGGCGGGACGTCGTTCGACTCGTTGTACGTCAACGTCAACGGGCAGTCCGGTTACTTCGACCGCTCGCTGAATGTGTATGGCCGCGAAGGCAAACCGTGCAAGCGTTGCGGCGCGGTGATCCGGCGGGACAAGTTCATGAACCGCTCGTCGTTCTACTGCCCGCGCTGCCAGCCCCGGCCGCGAAGCTGACGCCGCTGGGAGTTGACTCTGCGTCCACGGCGCGAAAGTGCGAGTGTCACGCGCCCTGAGCGCAGACTCAACGAACCGGTAGAAATGAACCATGACTGATCTGTGGGTCGAGCGCACCGGGACGCGGCGCTACACCGGCCATAGCTCGCGGGGCGCGGAGGTGCTGGTCGGCTCCGACGACGTCGAGGGCGTGTTCACCCCGGGCGAGCTGATGAAGATCGCGCTCGCGGCGTGCAGCGGCATGTCGAGCGACGCGCCGCTGGCCCGTCGGCTCGGCGACGACTACCGGGCGACCGTCCGGGTGTCCGGCGACGCCGACCGCGAGCAGGAGGTCTATCCGCTGCTCGAAGAGAAGTTGGAGATCGACCTCTCGGGCCTCGACGACGCCGAGAAGGCCCGCGTACTCACGGTGGTCCGGCGCGCCGTCGACCAGGTGTGCACGGTGGGACGAACGCTGAAGGCCGGAACGACGGTCGACTTCCGGGTCGTCGATGTCGGACGGTGAGGACGTCCGGCTCACCGCCTGGGTGCACGGCCACGTGCAGGGTGTCGGCTTTCGTTGGTGGACCCGATCCCGGGCGCTGGAGTTGGGGCTGACCGGCTACGCCTCCAACCGGCCCGACGGGCGGGTGCTGGTCGTCGCGCAGGGTTCGCGTGACGCCTGTGAACAGCTGTTGCTCCTGTTACAGGGTGGAAAAACGCCGGGCCGTGTCGACAATGTTGTGGCCGATTGGTCGCCGCGCGGCGAAGCCATCAGTGGCTTTGAGGAGCGGTAGTCTGGCTCGCCGTGTACCTCAAGAGTCTGACGCTGAAGGGCTTCAAGTCCTTCGCTTCGCCGACGACTCTGCGGTTCGAGCCCGGCATCACCGCAGTGGTGGGCCCGAACGGGTCGGGCAAGTCCAACGTCGTCGACGCCCTGGCCTGGGTGATGGGGGAGCAGGGCGCCAAGACGCTGCGCGGCGGCAAGATGGAAGACGTCATCTTCGCCGGCACCTCGTCGCGAGCGCCGCTGGGCCGTGCCGAGGTCACCGTCACCATCGACAACTCCGACAATGCGCTGCCGATCGAGTACTCCGAGGTGTCGATCACCCGCCGGATGTTCCGCGACGGCGCCAGCGAGTATGAAATCAACGGCAGCAGTTGCCGTTTGATGGACGTGCAGGAGCTGCTGAGCGACTCCGGAATCGGCCGCGAGATGCACGTCATCGTCGGGCAGGGCAAGCTCAACGAAATCCTGGAATCCCGGCCGGAGGACCGCCGGGCGTTCATCGAGGAAGCCGCTGGTGTGCTCAAGCACCGCAAGCGCAAAGAGAAGGCGGTCCGCAAGCTCGAGTCGATGTCGGCCAACCTGGCCCGGCTGACCGACCTGACCACCGAACTGCGGCGCCAGCTCAAACCCCTTGGCCGACAAGCCGAGGTGGCCCGCCGTGCCCAGAGTATCCAGGCCGACTTGCGCGACGCCCGGTTGCGGCTGGCCGCCGACGACGTCGTCACCCGGCAGTCCGAGCTGAACAACACCAACCATGCCGAGGCGACGCTGCGCCGCGAGCACGACGAGGCGTCGGCCCGGATGGCGGTCGCGTCGGAGGAACTGGCCGCCCACGAGACGGCGTTGACGGCGCTGTCCGACCGGGCCGAGTCGGCCCAGCAGACGTGGTTTCGGTTGTCCGCCTTGGCCGAACGGGTCGGCGCGACCGTCCGCATCGCCAGCGAACGGGCGCAGCACTTCGACGACGTAGAGACCGCGGCGACCGGTGGGCCCGACCCCGACGCGCTAGAGGCCGAGGCCGAGCAGGTGGCCGCCGCCGAACAGCAGCTGCTCGCCGAGCTCGACGGCACCCGCACCCGGCTGGACGCCGCCCGTGCCGAGCTCGCCGACCGTGAGCGTGCCGCCACCGAGGCCGAGCAGGCCCATCTGGCTGCGGTTCAGGCCGAGGCCGACCGCCGGGAAGGCTTGGCCCGGCTGGCCGGCCAGGTCGAGACCATGCGGGCACGGGTCGAGTCGATCGACGACAGCGTCGTCAAACTCTCCGAGCGCATCGAGGAGGCCGCCGCGCGCGCCCAGCATGCGAAGGCCGAGTTCGAGACCGTGCAGGGCAAGGTCGGCGAGCTGGACCAGGGCGAGGTCGGGCTCGACGAGCATCACGACCGCACGGTCGCAGCGTTGCGGCTCGCCGACGAGCGGGTCACCGAACTGCAGTCCGCCGAGCGCGGTGCCGAACGCCAGGTCGCGTCGCTGCGGGCGCGGATCGACGCGCTGGCCGTCGGCCTCGAGCGTCGTGACGGCGCCGCCTGGTTGACTCAAAACCACGGGAGCACAGGCTTTCTCGGCTCGATCGCCAAGCTCGTCCGGGTCCAGTCCGGCTACGAGGCGGCGCTGGCGGCGGTGCTCGGCTCCGCGGCCGACGCCCTGGCAGCGGAGAACTTCAGCGCGGCCGCGGACGCGGTCTCCGCGCTGAAACAGGCCGACGGCGGCCGGGCCGCGATTGTGCTCAGCGACTGGCCCGCCGAGGAGTCCTCGACGCCGGTCGCGCTGCCCGATGGCGCCCGCTGGGCGCTGGACCTGGTCGAAGCGCCGGGCAGGTTACGGGGCGCGATGGTCGCGATGTTGTCGCGCGTCGCAGTGGTCGGCAGCCTGCACGAGGCGATGAATCTCGTTGCCGCACAGCCACAACTGCGTGCGGTCACCCGCGACGGCGATCTGGTCGGCGCGGGCTGGATCAACGGCGGGTCGGATCGCAAGCCGTCGACGTTGGAGATCACCTCCGAAATCGCCAAGGCGCGAAGCGAACTCGCGGCGGCCGAGACGCAGACCAACGAACTGGGCGCCGCGCTGTCCGGAGCGATGAGCGAGCAGACCGCCCGTCAGGACTCCGCCGAGCAGGCGCTGGCGGCGCTCAACGAATCCGACGCCGCGATCTCGGCGATCTACGAGCAACTCGGCCGGCTGGGTCAGGACGCCCGCGCCGCTGACGAGGAATGGCACCGGCTGACGCGTCAGCGTGAGGAGTTGGAGGCCAGTCGCGCCGCAACCCTCGGTGAGCTCGGCGAACTCGAAACCCGGCTGGGCAATGTCGAACAGCCGCAGAACCTCGTGAGCGAGCCCAATCACGGCGAGGTCCGCCAGCAGATCGCCGCCGCCGCCGAGACCGCGCGCGGCGTCGAGGTGGAAGCCCGACTGGCGGTCCGTACCGCCGAGGAACGCGCGAATGCCGTTCGTGGGAAAGCGGATTCGCTGCGTCGCGCAGCCGTCGCGGAGCGCGAGGCGCGGGTGCGCGCACAGCAGGCCCGGGCCGCACGTCAGCGTGCCGCCGAGATTGCCGCTGCGGTCGCCGATGCGGGCCGGCTGCTGGCGAGTCGGCTGGGCCAGGTCGTTGCGTCCGCATCGCAGAACCGCGACGTGCTGGCGACCGAGCGCCAGCAGCGCTCGGTCGCGATGGTGGCGGTCCGTGACGAGGTCAACACGCTGGGCACCCGGATCGGGGTCCTCACCGAGTCGCTGCACCGCGACGAGGTCGCCAAAGCCCAAGCGGCGCTTCGCATCGAGCAGCTAGAGCAGATGGTTCTCGAGCAGTTCGGCATGACGCCGGATGTGCTGGTCGCCGAGTACGGCCCGCAGGTCACCCTGCCGCCGTCGGAGCTGGAGATGGCCGAGTACGAGCAGGCCCGCGAGCGCGGCGAGCAGGTGACGGCGCCGGCTCCGTTGCCCTTCGACCGGCCCACCCAGGAGCGTCGGGCCAAGCGTGCCGAGCGCGAACTGGCCGAGTTGGGTCGGGTCAACCCGTTGGCACTCGAGGAGTTCGCCGCGCTCGAGGAGCGCTTCAACTTCCTGTCCACCCAACTCGAGGACGTGAAGGCCGCGCGCAAGGACCTGCTGGACGTCGTTGCCGAGGTCGACGCTCGCATCCTGCAGGTGTTCACCGAGGCCTACGTCGACGTAGAACGAGAATTCCAGGGAGTTTTCGCGTCGCTGTTCCCCGGCGGCGAGGGTCGGCTGC
This sequence comes from Candidatus Mycobacterium wuenschmannii, assembly GCF_030252325.1. NCBI lineage: Bacteria > Bacillati > Actinomycetota > Actinomycetes > Mycobacteriales > Mycobacteriaceae > Mycobacterium > Candidatus Mycobacterium wuenschmannii. The sequence goes on from NZ_CP126981.1 coordinate 332,953, forward strand.
TGCTCACCAACCCCGACGACATGCTCACCACCGGCATCGAAGTCGAGGCGCGTCCGCCCGGCAAGAAGGTCAAGCGGCTGTCCCTGTTGTCCGGTGGCGAGAAGTCGCTGACCGCGGTGGCGATGCTGGTGGCTATCTTCCGCGCCCGCCCGTCGCCGTTCTACATCATGGACGAGGTCGAGGCGGCGCTCGACGACACCAACCTGCGCCGGCTGATCGGCCTGTTCGAGCTGCTGCGGGCCAAATCACAGTTGATCGTCATCACCCACCAGAAGCCGACCATGGAGGTCGCTGACTCGCTGTACGGCGTGACGATGCGCGACGACGGCATCACCACGGTGATCTCTCAGCGGATGCGCGGTCAGCAGGTCAACGAGCTGGTCACGACTACTTAAGCGAGGAATACGTTGCCGCAAGCCATCTGGATCGCGATTGCGGCCGTCGCCGCACTGATCGTTATCGCAGTCCTGGTATGGGGACTGGTGCGGTACCGGCGACGGCAGATCAGTCTCTCGGCGGGCGAGCAGACACCGACGCTCGATCGCTCCGGCGGATACACCGCATCGTCGGGAATCACGTTCAGCCGCACCGAGACTCCCGAGCGCATCGACACCACGGGACTACCGAGCGTCGGCGACGACGCGGCGGCGCCACGTGATGCGCCCAAGCGCACCGTCTCCGACGTTCAACTGCCGCAACCGGATACGGCCGCAGCGCCCGTCGAGCCCGCACCGGCGCCCGAGCCCGAACCCGAATCTGAAGCGCCGGTCGTCGATGAGATCGCCCCAACCGAAGGTCGGCTGGAGCGGCTCCGCGGCCGGCTGGCCCGCTCGCAGAACGCGTTGGGCCGCAGCCTGTTAGGACTCATCGGCGGCGGCGATCTCGACGAAGACTCCTGGGAGCAGGTCGAGGACACGCTGCTGATCGCCGACCTGGGCCCGACCGTGACCAGCTCCGTGGTCGCTCAGTTGCGCAGCGAACTCGCCAGCCGCGACGTGCACACCGAAGCGGACGCCCGCGCGGTGCTGCGCGACGTGCTGATCGCTGAACTGCAACCGAACCTGGACCGATCGGTGCGCGCGCTGCCGCACGACGACCACCCGTCGGTGCTGCTCGTCGTCGGCGTCAACGGCACCGGAAAGACCACCACCGTCGGCAAACTCGCGCGCGTGCTGGTCGCCGATGGCCGTCGCGTCGTGCTGGGGGCCGCCGACACGTTCCGGGCCGCGGCCGCGGACCAGTTGCAGGCCTGGGCGTCTCGGGTCGGGGCCGAGGTGGTTCGTGGGGCCGAGGGGGCCGACCCCGCCGCGGTGGCCTTCGATGCCGTCGACAAGGGCATCGAGGCGGGCGCGGACGTTGTCGTGATCGACACCGCGGGCCGGTTGCACACCAAGACCGGGCTGATGGACGAACTGGGCAAGGTCAAACGCGTCGTGAGCCGGCGCGCGGCCGTCGACGAGGTGCTGCTGGTGCTCGACGCGACGGTGGGTCAGAACGGCCTGGCGCAGGCGCGGGTGTTCGCCGACGTGGTCGAGATCACCGGAGCGGTGCTGACCAAGCTGGACGGCACGGCCAAGGGCGGCATCGTTTTTCGCGTCCAGCAGGAGCTCGGTGTGCCGGTGAAGCTGGTGGGACTCGGCGAGGGGCCGGACGACCTGGCTCCCTTCGAGCCCGCCGCTTTCGTCGACGCGCTGTTGGGCTGAGCACTGCGCGGCGACCCGCTGCGCCCGGCTTCGCCGCGCTGGCGATCCCTGGACTGACGCCGCGGCAGATGTAACACCAACGAAACAGGTCAGCGCCGCGTTTTGTAACAACCTCTTTGCAAGGTTCTCGTGCAGGCCACAGGCAATTGTCTGACGGCCGTTCGTGCCTTGACCGGAGGTGAAAGCGAGTGAGTTTCCCGATAATGGGCCAGCCGGACACCGGCGATACCGCCTGGATGCTGGCAAGTGCCGCGCTGGTCCTGTTGATGACACCGGGACTGGCGTTCTTCTACGGCGGCATGGTGCGTGCCCGCAGCGTGCTGAACATGATCATGATGAGCATCGGCGCCATGGGCGTGGTGACGGTGTTGTGGGTGCTCTACGGCTACTCGGTGGCCTTCGGTGACGACAAGGACAACTTCCTCGGCGATCCGCTGCAGTACTTCGGCCTCAAGGGCCTCATCGGCGGCAACTCCGCGGCCGCGGCCGCCGGCAAGGCCGCCACCGACATCCCGCTGGCCGGCACCCTGCCGATGAATGTGTTCGTGGCCTTCCAGCTGATGTTCGCGATCATCACGGTCGCCCTGATCTCGGGCGCGGTCTCCGACCGGCTGAAGTTCAGCGCTTGGCTGGTGTTCGCTGGACTCTGGGCGACACTCGTCTATTTCCCGGTGGCGCACTGGGTTTTCTCATTCGACGGCGTCACCGCCGAACACGGTGGCTGGATCGCCAACAAGCTGAAGGCGATCGACTTCGCCGGTGGCACGGCGGTCCACATCAACTCCGGCACCGCCGGTCTGGTGCTGGCCATCGTGCTAGGCAAGCGCAAGGGCTGGCCGGGAACGCTATTTCGTCCGCACAACGTGCCGTTCGTGATGCTCGGCGCCGGCCTGCTGTGGTTCGGCTGGTACGGGTTCAACGCCGGCTCGGCCACCAGCTCCAACGGTGTCGCCGCGTCCACCTTCGTCACCACGACCGTCGCCACCGCCGCGGCCATGTTGGCCTGGCTGGCGACCGAACGCATCCGCGACGGCCACGCCACCACCCTTGGTGCGGCATCCGGGATCGTGGCCGGTCTGGTCGCCATCACGCCGTCGTGTTCGTCGGTGAACGTGCTGGGTGCCCTCGTGATCGGCGTGGTCGGCGGCGTCTTGTGTGCCCTGGCCGTCGGACTGAAATTCAAGCTGGGCTTCGACGACTCGCTCGACGTGGTCGGCGTCCACCTGGTCGGTGGTCTGGCGGGCACTCTGCTGATCGGCCTGGTCGCCACGCCCGAGGCTCCCGCAGCGGTCAAGGGGCTGTTTTACGGTGGCGGCTGGGATCAGCTGTGGCGACAGGCGGTCGGCGCGTTCAGCGTCCTGGGCTACTCCGCTATCGTCACTCTCATCCTCGCGTTGATACTCAAATACACGATCGGGCTTCGCCTGAGCCCCGAAGGCGAAGCGGCGGGTATCGATGAGTCCCAGCATGCGGAGAGCGGCTACGACTTCGCGACGACGGGCGGCTCCGGCTCGGGTGTCCTACCGCACGCAAGTTTGCCGGAGAGCACTTTTGGCCATAATCGAGTGGGCGACAAAGTAGAGGCGGAATAGGAATGAAGCTGATCACCGCGATCGTCAAGCCGTTCACGCTGGAGGACATCAAAGCTAGCCTCGAGCAGGTCGGGATCCTGGGGATGACGGTCAGTGAGGTGCAGGGCTACGGCCGGCAGAAGGGGCACACCGAGGTTTACCGCGGCGCCGAGTACTCGGTCGACTTCGTGCCCAAGGTCCGCGTCGAGGTGCTGGTCGAGGACTACGACGCCGACAAGGTGCTGGACAGCATCGTGCGTTCGGCCCGGACCGGCAAGATCGGCGACGGCAAGGTGTGGGTCAGCCCCGTGGAAACCGTGGTGCGGGTGCGCACCGGGGAGCGCGGAGCGGACGCGATTTAGAACCGAATCCGTCGATGACGACCCCAGAACACGAGGCCGGGGCGGGCAAGATATCTGGGGCGGCAAACGATTTGGCCGCCGCCCGGGAAAAGCTGCTCGCCCGCGGGCCTACTGAACTCGACTCAGCTGCCCTGCGCGAGGCGTGGGGCGAGCTGCACGAATTCTGGTTGACGACAAAGGCTTCCGAGATCGGCATCATGCCCGGCAGCGGCTTCGCCATAGTCGCCACGGGTTCGCTCGGTCGCCGGGAGTTGGTGCCGTACTCGGACCTGGACCTGCTGCTGTTGCACGACGGCATGAACACCGACGCCGTCGGCGATGTCGCCGATTCGCTCTGGTACCCACTGTGGGACGCCAACATTCGACTCGACCACAGTGTTCGGACCGTCGCGCAGACGCTGAAGGTGGCCAGCGCGGACGTCTCGGCGTGCCTGGCGATGCTCGACACCCGGCACATCGCCGGCGACGAGGAACTGTCCGGCCGCCTCATCGAGGGCATTCGCCGTCAGTGGCGGTCGGGTATCCAGTCCATCTTCGGCGAGGTCGTCGACGAGACCCATGCCCGGTGGCGCCGCTTCGGCGAGATCGCGCACCGGGCCGAGCCGGACCTCAAGTCGGGCCGCGGGGGGGTGCGCGACATCCAACTGCTCGACGCGCTGGCCATCGCCCACCTGACCGACCGGCTGGCCGTGGGCGAAGCCGACGATCCGCTGGGCTCGCTGACCAGCGCCCATCTGACCCTGCTCAACGTCCGCACCGAACTGCACCGGGTGTCGGGTCGCGGGCATGACCAGGTGCTCGCGCAATTCGCCGACGAGATCAGCGCCGCCCTGCACATCGGCGATCGATTCGACCTGTCGCGGGTGCTCTCCGACGTCGGTCGCACCATCAGCTACCGCGTCGACGCCGGACTGCGGACGGCCTCCAATGCGCTTCCGCGGCGCGGCATGTCGGCGATCCGGCGGCGTCCTCGCCGACCACTCGACGAAGGGGTGGTGGAGTACGCCGGCGAGATCGTGCTGGCCCGCGACGCCCGCCCGCAGAGCGACCCCGCGCTGCTGATGCGCGTGGCGGCGGCCTCGGCGGTCACCGGGTTGCCGATCGCGGTCTCGACGTTGACGCGGTTGGCCGACACCGCGCCGGAGCTGCCGGCCCCGTGGCCGCGCGACGCGCTGGACAACCTGCTCGTCATGCTCAGCGCCGGCCCGGACACCATCGCCGTCATCGAGACCCTGGACCGCACCGGGTTGTGGGGCCGGCTCTTCCCGGAGTGGGGAGCGGTGCGCGACCTCCCGCCGCGCGACGTGGTCCACATCTGGACCGTCGACCGCCACCTCGCCGAAACCGTCTCACGCGCAAGAATTTTCACTACCCGGGTGACTCGATCCGATTTGTTGATCCTGTCCGCGCTGCTGCATGACATCGGCAAGGGGCGCGACACCGACCACTGCGTGCTGGGCGCGCAGTTGGCCACCCAGATCGGCACCAGGCTCGGCATGTGGCCGACGGACATCGAGATGCTCTCCAAGCTGGTGTTCCACCACCTGCTGCTGGCCAAGGTCGCGATCCGGCAGGACCTCAACGATCCGCAGACGATCTCCTCGGTCTGCGACGCGCTCGACGGCGACCCCGTGCTTCTCGACGTACTGCACGCGCTCACCGAGGCCGACTCGCTGGCCACCGGGCCGGGCGTGTGGAGCGATTGGAAGGCCTCGCTGGTCGGCGATCTGGTGCGGCGCTGCAAGATGGCGATGAACGGCGAAGCGCTGCCGGAAGCCGATCCGCTGGACCCGGACTACATGACGCTGGCCGCCGATCGCAAGGTGCACGTCGAGTTGCGGCCCGGTTCCGACCGGCGGCTGCACCACGCGGTCGTGATCGCCCCGGACCAGCGCGGCCTGCTGTCCAAAGCCGCGGGCGTCCTGACGCTGAACTCGCTGCGGGTGCACTCGGCCTCGATCAACGTCCAGGACGGCGTCGCGATCAGCGAATTCGTGGTGTCGCCGACGTTCGGCAGTCCGCCCGCGTCGGGTCTGCTGCGGCAACAGCTCATCCGTGCGCTGGGTGGGCAGACCGATGTGCTGGACGCGCTGGCGAAGCGGTCCACCGACACCAAACCCAGGCCGATCGGCGATGCGCCGACCGCGGTGCCGGTCCACCACCCGTTCGCGCCGCCGCGCATCATGTGGTTCGAGGGCACGCCGGGCCGCCTGATCATCGAGATCCGGGCCAACGATCGCCCGGGCCTGCTCGCACTGCTCACCGGGGCGCTGGAACGCGCCGGGGTCGACATCGACTGGGCGAAGGTGACCACCCGCGGATCGATGGTCGACGACGTGTTCTGCATCGCGCTGCCGGAGCGCAGCGCCGCCTCCAAGGCGACCGGCGAGCCGGGGTCGAGCACCCGGTCGGCGATCGAACACCACCTCCTGGGGGTGCTCGAGGGAAGCACGGCGCCGGAGCAGCCGGCCGCCGTCTAGCGGGTCGCCCGCAGCCACCCGTCGATGCGCGCGGCGACGTCCGCCCAGGCCGGCTCCTGCATCATGTTGTGCCCCATGTCGGGAAAGAACTCCGCCTCGGTCCGGTAGGCCCGCGCGGTCGCGTGCACCTCGGCTTTGGTGACCAGGCCGTCGTCGTCGGCGCCCAGCACCAGGATCGGGGTGCCGACCCGCCCGGTCCGCGCCCGCCGGAACATCGGATCAACCAACGACGCGCGCACCGGCTCGGATTGCACACGCGCAGCGCAGGATTCGACGATGCTCTCGGGAGTGTGAGCGCTGAACAGATGCTCACGGACCAGCGGCGTGGTGCCGATGAACCCGGTCAGGTTGCCGACGGGTAACGAGCGCATCGACACCCACGGATGTCGCGTCCAGATCCGCGCCGCCAGACCGAGCACGCCCTGCGGCGGCACCGAGGCGACCAGAACGGCCGCCGGTGCGTCGTGGCTCTCGAGGTAGCGCTGGACGACGAACCCACCCAGCGAATGAGCGACCAGCACCGGGCGCCCGCCCAGGCTCTCGGCGACCGTGCGGACGTCGTCGACGTAGTCGGCCATCGAGCAGAGGTGGAACGGCTTGCCGGCCGGACTGCCGCCGTGGCCCCGCAGGCTCATCGCCACCGCGCGATAGCCGGCGTCGGCGAAGAAGTCGATGAAGTTGTCCCAACACGACGCCGAATGCCACCCGCCATGCACGAACAGCAGAGGTGTGGGATGGGCGCTGTCGCAGTGTCCCTTGTCGATCACCTCGAGCATGCGTTTATCTTCGCCCCGCTAGGCTGGACCGCGTGTTTGAATCGCTGTCCGATCGGCTCACCGGCGCCCTGCAAGGACTTCGCGGCAAAGGCCGGCTGACCGACGCCGACATCGACGCCACCACCCGCGAGATCCGCCTGGCGCTGCTGGAGGCCGACGTATCGCTGCCAGTCGTGCGGGCGTTCGTCGGCCGCATCAAGGACCGGGCCAAGGGCGCGGAGGTTTCCGGCGCGCTGAACCCCGCCCAGCAGGTCGTCAAGATCGTCAACGAGGAACTGATCGCGATCCTCGGCGGCCAGACCCGCCAGTTGGCCTTCGCCAAGACGCCGCCGACCGTGGTGATGCTGGCCGGTCTGCAGGGTTCCGGTAAAACCACACTGGCGGGCAAGCTCGCGCTGTGGCTCCGCAACCAGGGCCACACCCCGCTGCTGGTCGCCTGTGACCTGCAACGCCCCGGCGCGGTCAACCAGCTGCAAATAGTGGGAGAGCGGGCCGGAGTCGCGGTCTTCGCGCCACACCCGGGCACCTCGGCGGACACCGATCAGGCCGCCGGGCCCGGTGACCCCGTCGCTGTCGCCGCCGCGGGCCTCGCCGAGGGGCGCGCCAAGCACTACGACGTCGTGATCTTCGACACCGCCGGGCGGCTGGGTATCGACGAGGAGATGATGGCCCAGGCCGGCGCCATTCGCGACGCCGTCACGCCCGACGAGACTATCTTCGTTCTGGACGCCATGGTCGGTCAGGACGCGGTGGCCACCGCGCAGGCATTCGGCGAAGGTGTCGGCTTCACCGGTGTCGTGCTGACCAAACTGGACGGCGACGCCCGCGGTGGTGCCGCGCTGTCTGTGCGTGAAATCGCCGGTGTGCCCATCCTTTTCGCATCAGCGGGGGAGAAGCTGGAAGACTTCGACGTCTTCCACCCGGACCGGATGGCCAGCCGCATCCTCGGCATGGGCGACGTCCTGAGCCTGATCGAGCAGGCCGAGCAGGTCTTCGACGCCGAGCAGGCCGAGGCCGCCGCCGCCAAGATCGGGTCCGGCGAACTCACCCTCGAGGACTTCCTCGAGCAGATGCTGGCGATCCGCAAGATGGGTCCGATTGGCAACCTGCTGGGCATGCTGCCCGGCGCGGGCCAGATGAAGGACGCACTAGCGGCCGTCGACGACAGCCAACTCGACCGGTTGCAGGCCATCATCCGCGGCATGACGCCGCAGGAGCGGGCCGACCCGAAGATCATCAACGCCTCGCGACGGCTGCGCATCGCCAACGGGTCCGGTGTGAGCGTCTCCGAAGTGAACCAACTCGTCGACCGGTTCTTCGAGGCCCGCAAGATGATGTCGTCGATGGTCAGCAGCATGGGCATCCCCGGGCTCGGCCGTAAGTCGGCGACCCGCAAGAACGCAAAAGGCAAGGGCGGCAAGGGCAAGAAGGGCAAGAAGTTCGGCCCGACACAGCCGAAGAACCGTAATCCGCTCGGTGCGGGCATGCCGGCCGGCTTTCCCGACCTGTCCAACATGCCGCAGGGCCTCAACGAATTGCCGCCCGGGCTGGCCGATTTCGATCTGTCGAAGCTGAAATTCCCGGGTAACAAGTAGTGGCGCAGCACATTCGAGGGATCGGGCTACCCGACGAAGAACCCATCGAACTGTGGATCGCCGACGGCCGGATCGGCCGCGAGCCGATCGACGGCGCCGACACGATCTTCGACGGCGGCTGGATCCTGCCGGGGTTGGCGGACCTGCACTGCCACATCGGGCTCGGCGTGCAGGGCGCGGTCGACATCGACGAGGCGGTGGCGCAGGCCGAGACCGAGCGCAGCGTCGGCGTGCTCCTGGTCCGTGACTGCGGTGTGCCGATCGACACGCGCAGCTTCGACGACCGCCCCGACCTACCCCGAATCCTGCGTGCCGGAAGACATTTGGCGCGTCCGAAGCGCTACATTCCCGGACTTCCGATCGACCTCGAGGACGAATCTCAGCTGCCCGCCGCGGTCGCCGAGCAGGCGCAGATCGGCGACGGGTGGGTCAAGCTGATCGGCGACTGGATCGATCGCGGCGTCGGTGATCTCGCGCCATTGTGGTCCGACGAGGTTCTCAAAGAAGCGATCGACGTCGCGCACTCACACGGCGCCCGGGTCACCGCGCACGTGTTCGGCGAGGATGCGCTGCCTGGCTTGCTCGGCGCGGGCATCGACTGCATCGAGCACGGGACCGGTCTGACCGACGACACCGTCGAGCAGATGATCGAGCACGGCACCGCGCTGGTGCCGACTCTGATCAATATCGAGAACTTCCCGGTCATCGCCGACTCGGCCGGCAAGTATCCGATCTACGCCGCGCACATGCGTGACCTCCATGCCAAAAGCAACGAGCGATTGTCCGCGGCGCGCGAGGCCGGAGTGCCGATCTACGCCGGCACCGACGCCGGCGGCATGATCGTGCACGGCCGGATCGCCGACGAGGTCGAGGCGCTCAAGGGCATCGGGATGAGCCCGACCGAGGCGCTGGGCGCGGCCTGCTGGGACGCCCGTCGCTTCCTCGGCCAGCCGGGGCTGGACGACGGCGCATCAGCGGACCTGTTGTGCTTCAACGACGATCCGCGCCACGGGCCGGCCGTGCTGAGCCGGCCCGACCTGGTGATTCTGCGCGGCCAGCGCTTCTGAGCCGGTAGCGAAGCGAGCGCGCCCCGTCTGTTACACAGGGGGTGTGCCGATCCCCGAATTCATCGTCGAACTCCGCGAGCGCATCGGACACGCGCCGCTGTGGCTGCCCGGCGTCACCGCGGTGGTCATCCGCGATCACCAGGTGCTGCTGATCCAACGGTCCGACAACCACGCGTGGACCCCGGTCACCGGCATCGTGGAGCCGGGGGAGAACCCCGCCGACTGCGCAGCGCGAGAAGTGTTGGAAGAGAGCGGTGTTCAAGCGATCGCCCGAAGATTGGCCTGGGTGCACGTGAGTCGCCCGGTCGTCCACGTCAACGGGGACCATGCGCAGTACCTGGACCACGTCTTCCGGATGGAATGGACGGACGGTGACCCGTTCCCCGCCGACGACGAGACCCTCGACGCGCGCTGGTTCGACATGACGCGGCTACCGGAGATGTCCGAGGACATGCACCGGCGGATCGAGCACGCGCGGGACGGCAACCTGCGCGCGCCGACCGATTTCGAGGTCACCGCGCCATGACGTACGCCGTCGACCGATTGGCCGAATTCGTGGTCGCCGCCGGCCAGTCCGACCTGCGCGCGTCGGCCCGCGCGACCCTGAAACGCAATGTGCTGGACAGCATCGCGTGCGCGGCCGGTGCGCTCGACGGCGAGCTGATCCCCGCGATCCGTGCCCACGCCGAGGAGCTCAGCGGGCGGCCGACCACGACGTTCATCGGTGGCGGCCGTGCGTCGGTGGATCAGGCGGCGTTCTTCAATGCGGTGTTGGTGCGCTACCCCGACCTGCTCGACACCTATCTGACACCCGGTGGTCTGTGCCATCCAGCCGACAACTTCGGCGCGGTGTTCGCCGTCGCCGAACACGTCGATGCGAGCGGCGCCGACTTCCTGCTCGCGCTCGCGGTTTCCTACGAGGTCCAATGCCGTTTCAGCGCACAGGTTCCCGTGATGGGTCGAGGGCTCAATCACGCCTTTCAGTTGGCGATGTCGGCAGCCGCCGGGTCGGCCAAATTGCTCGGCCTCGACGTGTCACGGACCGCGGACGCAATCGCCGCGGCGGCAGCGGACAACGTGTCGTTGGCGGCGGTGCACACCGAGCCCGTCTCGACGTGGAAGGGCATCTCGCCGGCCATCACGGGGATGCGCGCGGTATACGCCACCATGCTCGCGAGTCGCGGAATCAGCGGTCCCCGTGGCATTTTCGAAGGGCCGAACGGTGTGGAGCAGCTTTTCGATCAGTCGATCGACCTCCGGCCGGACGACCGTTCGCTGACCGCCGTCGAGCAGACCTACCTCAAGCAGTACTGCGCGCTCATCCACGGCCAGGTGGTGATTGATGCAACCTTGGCGCTGCGCGACAGCCACGCCATTGACGCCGCCGACGTCGCGGCGGTGAATCTCGAGGTGTTCCAGGGCGCCTTCGACATCGCCGGCGGCGGCCGATACGGCGATAAGGATCACCCGTCCACCAAGGAGCAGGCCGACTACAACCTCAAGTATCTGGTGGCGGTCGCGCTGCTGGATGGGCAGGTCGGCCCGGAACAGCTTGAGGGCGAACGGGTTCAGCGCAGTGACGTGCAGGAGTTGTTGGCCCGGGTCATCGTCCGGCCCGCTGCCGACCTCACCGAGGCCTACCCGGAGCGCACCGGCGCGCGCGTCCGCATCACGCTCAACGACGGACGCGACTTCCGCCGCGAGCAATCCGACTTCGAGGGGTCGCCCACCCGGCCGATGTCGTGGGAACGGGTGGTGGAGAAATTTCATTGGCTCGCCGAACCGTTTGCGGATGCCGCGCTGCGCGGCGAGATCGTCGACGCGGTGAGTCGGTTGGACGACATCGCCGTCCGCAACCTCGCGGCGCTGCTGGATGCGCTCAGCGCCACCGCGCAACGACCGCGGACCAGAGGGCGGCTGTAAGGTCAGCTAAAGAAAGATTGCGAGTACTTACTCTCTATGTTAGCTTCGCAGGACCCGACGATGCCGAGGACGGCGGGGGGCCGCGCCGGCGACGATGCAGAGCGCAGCGATGACGAGGAGTGGCGCATATGACCTACGACGTGATCATTCGTGACGGATTGTGGTTCGACGGCACGGGCAGCGCGCCGCAGACCCGCACGCTGGGCATTCGCGACGGCGTCGTCGTCACGGTGTCGTCCGGTCGTCTCGACGAGACCGGCTGCCCCGAGGTCATCAACGCGATGGGCAAGTGGGTCGTCCCCGGGTTCGTCGACGTGCACACCCACTACGACGCGGAGGTGCTGCTCGATCCCGGACTGCGCGAGTCGGTGCGCCACGGCGTGACCACCGTGTTGCTGGGCATGTGCTCGCTGTCAACGGTCTACGCCGGGACCGACGACGCCGCCGATCTGTTCAGCCGCGTCGAGGCGGTGCCGCGCAAGTTCGTCCTGGGTGCCCTGCGGGACAAGACCTGGTCGACCCCCGCCGAGTATGTACAGACCATCGACAACCTGCCGCTCGGTCCGAATGTCAGTTCGCTGCTTGGTCATTCGGATCTGCGGACCGCGGTGCTGGGCCTGGACCGCGCCACCACCCGCGACGTCGAACCCACCGACGCCGAACTCGACAAGATGGCCGCGCTGCTCGACGACGCCCTGGAAGCCGGAATGCTCGGCATGTCCGGCATGGACGCGGCGATCGACAAGCTCGACGGTGACCGCTTCCGGTCGCGCGCGCTGCCGTCGACGTTCGCCACCTGGCGGGAGCGCCGCAAGCTGATCAAGGTGCTGCGCAAGCGTGGCCGCATCCTGCAGAGCGCGCCGAACGTGGCCAAGGCAGAGTCGGCGTTGCTGTTCTTCCTGTCCAGCAGTCCAATGTTCGGGCTGCGCAAGGCCGTTCGGATGAGTCTGCTGGTGTCCGCGGACGCCAAGTCGATGCCCTTTGCGGTGCACGTCTTCGGCCGCGGCACCCGGCTGATGAACTTCCTGACCCGCTCCAAGGTCCGCTTCCAGCACCTGCCGGTGCCATTCGAGCTGTACTCCGACGGCATCGACCTGCCCGTCTTCGAGGAGTTCGGCGCCGGCACCGCGGCCCTGCATCTGCGAGACCAGTTGGAGCGCAACGAGTTACTGGCCGACGAGGACTACCGCCGCCGCTTCCGTCGGCAGTTCGACCGGGTCAAGCTCGGACCGTCGCTGTGGCACAAGGACTTTCACGAAGCCGTCATCGTCGAATGCCCGGACGCGTCGCTGGTCGGCAAGAGCTTCGGTCAGATCGCCGACGAGCGCAAGCTGCACCCACTGGACGCGTTCCTCGACGTGCTCGTGGAAAACGGTGAGCGCAACGTCCGCTGGACCACGATCGTCGCAAACCACCGGCCCAAGCAACTCAACAAGCTGGCCAACGAGCCGAGTATCCACCTGGGCTTCTCCGACGCCGGCGCGCATCTGCGCAACATGGCCTTCTACAACTTCCCGGTGAAATTCCTCAAGCGCACGCTGGACGCCTACCAGGAGGGCCAGCCCTTCATGACGGTCGAGCGCGCCGTGCATCGCCTCACCGGCGAAGTGGCCGAGTGGTTCGGCCTGGACGCCGGCACCCTGCGCGAGGGCGACCGCGCCGACTTCGTCGTCATCGATCCGGCCGGCCTGGACGACTCGGTGGAGGCATACCACGAGGAGAAGGTGCCGTTTTACGGCGACCTGAGCCGCATGGTCAACCGCAACGATGCCGCGGTGATCGCGACCGGCGTGGCGGGCTCAATCGTGTTCCGCGACGGGCAGTTCCGCGAGGGCTACGGCAAGACCGTGAAGTCCGGCCGCTACCTGCGGGCGGGCGTTCGCCACCGGCAACTCGCCGGGTCGAGCGCCTAGGCCGGCCGATGGCGCGCACCCAGCAGCAGCGCCGCGAGGAGACCGTCGCGCGTCTGCTCGAGGCCAGCATCGCGACGATCATCGAGGTGGGCTACGCGCGAGCGTCGGCCGCGGTGATCACCAAGCGGGCCGGGGTGTCCGTCGGCGCCCTGTTCCGGCACTTCGACACCATGGGCGACTTCATGGCCGCGACGGCGTACGAAGTGCTTCGGCGCCAACTGGATTCGTTCACCAAGCAGGTCGCCGCGATCCCGTCCGACCGGCCGGCGCTGGAGGCTGGCCTGACTATCCTGCGCGACATCACCAGCAGCCCCACCAACGCGGTGATGTACGAGCTGATGGTCGCGGCCCGCACCGACGAGAAACTCAACGCGACGCTGCAGCACGTCCTCGAGCAGTACACCAGCAAGATCTGCGACGCCGCACGCGCGCTGCCCGGCGCCGACGGCTTGTCGCCGGAAACCTTCCCGGTGCTGGTGGCATTGCTGACCAACACTTTTGACGGTGCCGCGATGCTGCGGGCAGTGCTTCCCCAGCCCGAGATCGAGGACCGCCGCATCGCGCTGCTGTCGTCGCTGCTGAGCGCGATCGGCCTACCGGGTTGATCGATTAACTGTCGTTGAGCTTGCTGACCGCGTCGTCGAGCCGGCGGTGCAGGCTCATCAATTCGTTGATGCCCAGCAGGGTGAGCGGGCGGTACGTGGCGGGCCCGTCGGCGACCACCGCGAACGGCGTCGCGTCACCGAGGCTGTCACGGGTCTTCATCAGCACGCTGATGCCGGCCGACCCCAGAAACTCGACCTTCGACAGGTCAACGATCAGGCCCTTGGGCTTCTTGGCGAGCGCCGCATCGACGGCCTCGGTCAATCCGGGGGCGGAGAGCATGTCCACGCTGCCGCCGATGGCCAGCACCGCCAGCCCGTCAACCTCGGATTCGTGGGCGAAGAACTCGTCTTTGTCGGATTGTGGCGGCGAACCAGACGCAGCGTGTTGGTTTTCGGCCATCATCGATCTCTCATTCCTTACGTGCACCTGCGTTGATTGCTCACTACGCAGACCTCGTTGGCAATGGCTGTCGACTCAACCCATGGACGGTGTCGACTGGTGTCGACGGGACGCCGCGGGCGGTCATATTGGGCTCTTGCGCAATAGAATGCCACGGCACCGAAAGACTAGCCGAAACCACGGACACTGTCGGCGGAGGCCTATAACGTGCCGATTCCGGAGTGCGGAGTGAGCGCAAAACCCCAATCCAGCAAATTGCCGGCCTGATCCCAGTAGGTCGGCCCGCCCTCGTGGATCAGCCCGTACATCATGGCGACCACCAGTCGCCGCCCGCCGCGGGCCGCCGCCCCGACGAACGTCTTGCGTGCGGCGTCGGTGAAGCCGGTCTTGCCGCCGATCGCACCGGGGTAGCGCGTCAGCAGCTCGTCGTGATTGACGATCGGGTGATCGCCGCTATCGCCGGGAAAGATGGCCGACGGCTCGGCGGTGATCTGCGCGAACACCGGGTTGGCCATCGCGGCGCGGAAGATGACCGCCAGGTCGTGGGCCGTCGACCAGCCCGAACCGCCCGGCCCGTCCAGTCCGGACGGGGTGGACGCGTGCGTGTTCACCGCGCCGAGCGATGCGGCCTTGGCATCCATCTTGGCCACGGCCGCGTCGGGTCCGCCCAGCATGTGCGCCAGGGTGTTTGCCGCGTCGTTGCCCGACACCAGCAGCAGCCCGTCCAGCAGTTGGCGGGCGGTGTAGGAGCGGCCGGCCTTGACGCCCACGCAGTTGCACTCCACGCGGGTGTCGGCGGGGTCGGCTACCACACTCGAATCGAGGCTCAGCTCGTCGAGCACCACCAGGGCCAGCAGCACCTTGATGGTGCTCGCCGGCGGATGGCGAAGGTTCTCGTCACGCGCGGCCAGCACCTGACCCGAATCGAGGTCCGCCACGAGCCACGTCTGGGCCGGGCCGTCGGGGATGGGTACCGAGCCGACCGGCTGCACGCCGGCGTCCGCCCAGGCGGTGGCACCGGCGCCGGCAATGGCAACCGCAGCCGCGACCGCGGCGATAAGCATCCGCATGGGCAGGCAGCCTACCGGCCCGCACCGAGGGCCGCCGGGCCTGCACCGACGGCCGCGCATCGTCGCCGGGGTGGTGTTCAATCAACCCATGTTGAGCCACGCCGAAATCTCCGACCGGTTGGAAATCCAGCAGCTGATCACCGATTACTCCACCGCGATCGACACCCGCCGCTTCGACGACCTGGACGCCGTGTTCACCGCGGATGCGTACATCGACTACACCGCGCTCGGCGGCATCGAAGGGAACTATCCCGAGGTCAAGGCGTGGCTGGCGGAGGTGTTGCCGAACTTTCCGATGTACGCGCACATGCTGGGCAATTTCTCGGTCAGCATCGACGGCGACACCGCCTCGTCGCGGACGATTTGCTTCAACCCGATGGTCTTGGGTGGGGACAAGGACCAGATCATGTTCTGCGGTCTCTGGTACGACGACGAGTTCGCCCGGACCGCCGACGGCTGGCGGATGACCCGTCGCGTGGAGACCAAGTGCTTCCAGAAAGTGCTCTAGCGGCGACGACGGATTTCTGACTTCGCCCCAGGCTCTGGCACAATGGGCGGCTGTCCGGCGCGCGACCCATCGCCCGCGCGATGCTTGTTCGTCGGTCACACACGCGAGGCAAAACCGGATCCGGGCATTCCCGCCCGCATCGCTGAATTGCAGCGTGACACCACGTAGGAGAAGTCGCTTCACCATGGCTGTGAAAATCAAGCTCGCCCGCCTCGGCAAGATCCGCAACCCGCAGTACCGCATCGCGGTCGCCGACTCGCGCACCCGTCGCGAAGGCCGGGCCATCGAGGTCATCGGCCGCTACGACCCCAAGCAGGAGCCGAGCCTCATCGAGATCGACTCCGAGCGCGCCCAGTACTGGCTCTCGGTCGGTGCCCAGCCCACCGAGCCGGTCCTCAAGCTGCTGAAGATCACCGGCGACTGGCAGAAATTCAAGGGCCTGCCGGGTGCCGAGGGCCGCCTGAAGGTTGCCGCGCCGAAGCCGAGCAAGCTCGAGCTGTTCAACGCGGCGCTGGCCGCCGCCGACGGCGCTCCGGACACCGAGGCCGCCAAGCCGAAGCAGAAGAAGGCGCCGGCCAAGAAGGCTGCCGAGAAGGCCGAGGCAGCCGAGAAGCCCGCCGAGGAGGCCGCGCCGGCCGCCGAGGCTGAGGCCGCCGCCGAACCGGCAACCGAGAGCTGACCATGAGCACCGTCGTCGTTGACGCCGTTGAGCACCTGGTCCGCGGGATCGTCGACAATCCCGACGATGTCCGTGTCGACCTGGTGACCAGCCGCCGCGGCCGGACCGTCGAAGTGCACGTCCACCCCGAGGATCTCGGCAAGGTGATTGGTCGCGGCGGACGTACCGCGACCGCGCTGCGCACGCTGGTCGCCGGCATCGGCGGCCGCGGCATCCGTGTCGACGTGGTGGACACCGACCAGTAGCGGAGAACGCCCGTGGAGTTGACAGTCGGGCGCGTAGTCAAGGCGCACGGCGTCACCGGCGAACTCGTTGTCGATATTCGCACCGACGACCCGGAGCTTCGTTTCGCGCCCGGTTCGACGTTGCGCGGCAAGGGATCTAACCGCAAGGAACACACGTACACCGTCGAGACGGTGCGCCCGCACGGCAGCCGGCTGTTGCTGCGGCTGGAGGGTGTGGCTGACCGTGATGCGGCCGACGCGCTGCGCGGCACGGTGTTCGTTGTCGATTCGGCGGATCTGCCGCCCATCGACGAGGACGACACGTACTACGACCATCAGCTCGAAGGCCTGCGGGTGCGGACGACGGCCGGGCTGGAACTCGGCACTGTTGCCGAGGTATTGCACACCGCCGCAGGCGAATTGCTGGCTGTCACGCGTGCCGACGCACCGGAGTTGCTGGTGCCGTTCGTCAGCGCCATCGTCACGTCGGTGTCACTGGACGACGGTGTGGTCGACATCGATCCCCCCGACGGTCTGCTGGATCTGGAGGGCTGAGATGCGGATCGACGTCGTGACGATCTTCCCGTCTTATCTCGATCCTCTGCGACAGTCGTTGCCCGGCAAGGCGATTGAGTCGGGACTGGTTCAGGTTAACGTGCACGACCTGCGTAAGTGGACGCATGACGTGCACCGCTCGGTCGACGACTCGCCTTACGGCGGCGGTCCGGGAATGGTGATGAAGGCGCCGGTCTGGGGTGACGCTCTCGACGAGATCTGTTCGCCGGAAACACTTCTCGTCGTGCCGACACCCGCGGGCCGGCTGTTCACCCAGTCGACCGCACAGCGGTGGGGTGGCGAGTCGCACCTGGTGTTCGCGTGTGGTCGTTACGAGGGCATCGACCAGCGGGTCGCCGACGACGCCGCCACCCGGATGCGGGTCGAGGAGGTGTCGATCGGCGACTACGTCTTGCCCGGCGGCGAATCGGCGACGCTGATCATGATCGAGGCGGTGCTGCGGCTGCTGCCGAACGTGTTGGGCAATCCGCTGTCACACCAAGACGATTCGCATTCCGACGGGGTGCTCGAGGGGCCGTCGTACACCCGGCCCCCGAGCTGGCGTGGCCTCGACGTACCCGAGGTGTTGCTGTCCGGTGATCACGCCCGCATCGAGGCGTGGCGGCGGCAGGCCGGCGAGCAGCGCACCCGAGACCGCCGCCCCGACCTCTGGGACCGCGACTAGGTCGTGATCCGCCCGCCCGGGAACATCGTCTTGACCGCCTGCGTGATGGTCGTCCGCGCGGTGGCGTCGTCCGACGGCTGCAACGATTCGATCACCAGCACGTAGCGGCGGTCGGCGCCGATGACGCCGGTGGACAGGTGCATCCAGCGCGACCCGTCCATGCAGCACATCCAGCCCTGCTTGACGGCGACCGGCTCGGCGTAGAGCCCGTCGGGAATGCCGAATCGCTGCGGGTAGCCGTCGGAGCCGGTGGCGGTCGACCCGGCCAGATCGTCGACGATGATCTGCGCGCGCTCGTGCGACAGCCCGCCGGAGCTGTTGAGCAGGGCGTCGTAGTAGTGGACCAGGTCCGACGCCGAGCTGATGGTGTTCCACCACTGCCCGTCACTGGGTGGGCTGGTGGCGGTCAGCCCGTAGCGGCCCGCGACTCCGTTGACGATCGCGTCGCCGCCGCGCGCCGCCCAGAACGTCTCGGCGGCGCCGTCGTCGGAGGATCGCAGCATGCTGTCCAGCGCCTGCCGTTCGGCCGAGCTCAGCGCCGACCCGGACTCCTGCGCGAGCAGGTCGTCGGCGATGAACAGCTTGGCCACCGAGGCAATCGCGACCAGCTGGTCGCTGCCGTTCGAATACGTCTGGCCGGTCACCCGGTCGAGCAGGGCCACGGAGATGGTGGCGCCGCTGTTGGACGCCTCGTCGGTGGCCCGGGCGATGCGGGCCGCCAGTCCGTCGAGGGTGGCCGCCGATGGCGGATCCTGACCCTGCACCGCAGGTGGCGGGTCGTCGGGGGCGCCGTATACCTTGGCGCAGCCGGCGTTGGACACCGTCAACATCGCCACCGTGGCGACAAGCAGTAGCGGAAGGCGTGATCGGATGCTCATTTCACGCACCAGTGAACCATTCGCCCACGTCACGACCGGGCAGAAGGGGCGGCGATTCGCCGTGATTTCGCTGCGTGGGCCCGATCTGGCACAATTGACCAGTTGTCTTTAGCGGTTGTCGGCCGACCGGCTCGCCGCGAGACTCCCAGATGTCCGAATCCATCGGCTACGTTGCCTGCCCGCCCGCCCACAGCGGCGAGCAGCGGCACGCAGCCGCGACCCGCAAGGAAGAGTCTTCCGACATGAACACGCTGGACTTCCTCGACAAGACGTCGCTGCGCGACGACCTCCCGGCCTTCCACCCCGGTGACACGATCAACGTGCACGTGAAGGTCATCGAGGGCGCGAAGGAGCGGATCCAGGTGTTCAAGGGCGTGGTGCTGCGCCGCCAGGGCGGCGGGGTCCGCGAGACCTTCACCGTCCGCAAGGAGAGCTACGGGGTCGGTGTCGAGCGCACCTTCCCGGTGCACTCGCCGAACATCGACCACATCGACGTCGTCACCCGCGGTGACGTCCGTCGCGCGAAGCTCTACTACTTGCGCGAGTTGCGCGGCAAGAAGGCCAAGATCAAGGAGAAGCGCTGATTTTCAGCGTTCTTCGGCGATTCTGCGCCCGCCCTGCCGACTAGTGCGGCGGCGCTGACTACGCTGATGCCGTGACTGAAAAGACGGACTCGCCCGAGGGGCAACCCGAATCCGGTACGGCCGATCCAGAAGTCGCGACAAACCCGCCGTCCACGCCCGAGCCGGCCTCGGCGCAGGCGGACGAGCCCGTCGACAAGAAGCGCGCGGCACTGCGCGAAACCGTCGTGCTGGCGGTTATCGCCCTGGTCCTCTACTACGTCATGCTGACGTTTGTCGCCCGTCCCTATCTGATCCCCTCGGAGTCGATGGAGCCGACGCTGCACGGCTGCGCGGGTTGCGTCGGCGACCGGATCATGGTGGACAAGGTCACCTTCAACTTCAGCGCACCGCAGTCCGGTGACGTGATCGTCTTCAAGGGTCCGCCGCCGTGGAACGTGGGCTACAAGTCGATCCGCTCGCACAACGCCGCGATCCGTTGGGTGCAGAACGCGTTCTCGTTCATCGGCTTCGTACCGCCCGACGAGAACGACTTGGTCAAGCGTGTCATCGCGGTCGGCGGTCAAACGGTGCAGTGCCGCAACAACACCGGGCTCACCGTCGACGGCAAGAAGTTGACCGAGCCGTACCTGGATCCCGCGACGCTGAACGCCGACCCGGCCGTCTATCCGTGCCTGGGTCCGGAGTTCGGGCCGGTGCACGTACCGCAGGGGCGGCTGTGGGTGATGGGAGACAACCGCACCCACTCGGCCGACTCCCGGGCGCACTGCACCAGTACCCCCGGTGACGCGATCAACGGGCTCTTGTGCACCGGCGACCCGATGGCCGGCACGGTGCCGGTCGACAATGTCATCGGCAAGGCGCGATTCATTGTGTGGCCGCCCTCGCGGTGGGGCGTCGTGCGTGCGGTGAATCCTCAACAGAATCACTAGGCGTGGCCACCACCTGGCCGCCGCGGACGGTGATCCGTAAATCGTCGGGCCTGCGCACCCTGGAGTCCGCGCTGTATCGCTGCGGACTCGGGCCGGTGGCCGGGGTCGACGAGGTCGGGCGTGGCGCGTGCGCCGGGCCGCTGGTGGTCGCCGCCTGCGTGCTCGGCCCGAACCGGCTCGAAAGTCTTGCCGCGCTTGATGATTCGAAGAAGCTCAACGAGGCCTCGCGGGAGAAGCTGTTCCCGTTGATCCGTCGCTATGCGCTGGCGTATCACGTGGTGTTCATCCCGTCGACCGAGGTGGACCGGCGCGGGGTGCATGTGGCCAACATCGAGGGGATGCGCCGCGCGGTCGCGGGCCTGCCGATGCGACCGGGCTACGTGCTCAGCGACGGCTTCCGGGTGCCGGGTCTGGCGGTGCCGTCGCTTCCGGTGATCGGCGGCGACGCCGCGGCGGCGTGCATCGCGGCGGCCAGCGTGCTGGCGAAGGTCAGCCGCGACCGGCTGATGGTGGCCATGGAGAACGATCACCCGGGCTATGGCTTCGCGGTGCACAAGGGCTACAGCACCGCTGCTCACTCTGCCGCGCTGAACGACTTGGGCCCCTGCCCGCAGCACCGGTATTCGTTCATCAACGTGCGACGGGTGGCCGCTGGGGCGGGCATTCGGACCATCGCGGAATGTCCCCCGGCGGAAACAACCGAGCCGGGTCAGCGGATCGACAACGAGTGGGGAAAGATGGAACAGGTCAACCAGCCACGGGACGGTGAAGGACGGCTGAGCCGATGAGTGCCGAGGATCTCGAAAAGTACGAAACCGAGATGGAACTCTCGCTGTACCGCGAATACAAAGACATCGTCGGGCAGTTCAGCTACGTGGTGGAAACCGAACGCCGGTTCTACCTGGCAAACAGCGTCGAGATGGTGCCGCGTAACGCCGACGGCGAGGTCTACTTCGAGCTCCGGCTCTCCGACGCGTGGGTGTGGGACATGTACCGCCCGGCTCGCTTCGTCAAGCAGGTTCGCGTCGTCACCTTCAAGGACGTCAACATCGAAGAGGTGGAAAAGCCCGAGTTGCGCCTGCCCGAATAGGGCGGCGGCGCGTCAAACCCGGTCGCCCTCACCGAAAATCGGCTTGCCGCGGCTGTCGATCACGGACCGCGCCACGTCGGCCAGCTTGATGTTCAGGTCCTGGGAGTACCGGCGCAGGATGTTGAACGCCTCTGATTCGTCGACGCCGTGCAGCATCATCAGCATCCCGACGGCTTTGCCGATCTCACGGTTGGACAACAGCCCGCGCCGCAACGTGGAGACGTCCTCGCCCTGCGCGACGGCATTGATCGCCACGCTGGCGAACGACGCCAGCACGATCGCCTGCCCGGCGGACTCGGTGTCGAAGAGGCCCGCCTTGTCGCTGAACAGGTTCAGCGCGCCGGTCTTGCGCTTGTCCACCAGAATCCGGAAGCCCATCGCGCCGCGCACCGGCGTCTCCGCGACGATCTTGGCGGCCAGATTGGGCCACTGATTCGGCGTGGTCAGATCGGTTTCGATCTGCGGGGTTTCTTCCTCGATCGCATCGACACACGGTCCGTCGCCCGCGGTGCGTTCCATGTCGTCGATTCGTTGCGCGATGTCGTCGCTGGCACCGACGGTGACGTAGCGCCCGTCGCGGCGCACCAGCAGGCTCGCGTGATCGCACCCGGTGACGACCAGCGTTGCGGCGACGCAGATCGCCGCGTAGATCTGGCTCGATTCCGAGCCCTGGTAAATGATCTCGGCCAGCGCGGAGAACACCGTGGCAGGGTCTGCTGCCGTGGGTTCCGCGCCGGGGTCGATGTTTGCCTCGTCTGCCACGGGTACATCATTCCAAGCCCGCCGGACTGCTGGCGACCGTATCGACGTTTCCGTCGATACGCCGTGCGCGGCTCGTCAAGATGCCGTAAGGATGGCCGCGGGCGGCACCGGGATCGGTTAGGAATAGCAGATGACAGTCTCGGCTGCCGAGCAGCAGACCGCGCCCTGCAATGCCGATCGGCGTCGCCGGAGCCAAGAGTCGCAATGCGTTGTGCTGGAATCATTTTCGACCCGCCAGCGATGAACGGTCGAACTTCCCATCGCGTGCTGGTGTTCGTCGACTCCATCGACCTGGTCGCGGTCGAAACCCTGCGCTACGCCCGCGGATTGACCGCTGACCGGCTGCTGGCCGTGCACTTTGTGCTGGACGAGGCGCGCGCGGTACGGCTGCAGGTGCGCTGGCAGCGGTTCGGGGCGGGAACCGAGTTGCGGATGGTCGACTGCGACGATCGCCGGCTCGGCCGAGCCGCCCAGCGGTTCGTGGTGCAGGTCAGGAAGGACTACCCGAACAGCGCTGTCACCGTCCTGCTGCCGCGCCGGATGTACTCGCCGTTGGCGGGTCGACTGTTGCACGATCGGACCGCGGACGCCCTGGCCGGCCTGCTCAGCGGCATCCCGGGCGTGAGCGCCCAGATTCTGGTCTGCGACGTCAAATCACAGGTGGCTCGCACGCTCCAGAGTGCGGGACGGGAAGTCCCTGCTGCCCAGGCCGAATTTGCCGGGAAACTGCAGGCCAGCGCGTCGCGGCCTGAGCGCTCCCCGGCGCCGGCCGAGCTGCGCTGAGCTGGTAATTGGCTGAGAATAACCCCTGTCGGCACCCTTCCGGGTCGGTGAAACCGGGTGGGAGCCGCTAACGTTCTGCTGCGTAAGTTTTGCGTAAGTTTTGCGAACGCAGAGGGCGGGGAAAGAGCATCACCGTGGTAGAGCTGGCTGACGAACACAAGGTCCCGACGAGTTTCGTCGATTCTTGGAAGCGGTTTTTTCTCGGCAAGCCGTTGATCAATGAGGACCTTGAGCATGAGAGCCTGTCTAATCCCGTCGCAGTAGGAGTTCTCTCGCCCGACCCTGTCTCGTCGACGGCATACGGTCCCGAGCAGATCCTGATCGAGTTGCTGCCGGCCGCGGGTCTGGCCGCGTTCACACTGATCCTTCCGCTCGGTGGGATCATCCTGCTGATTCTGGCATTGGTCACCGCGTCGTACCGCCAGGTGGTAATGGTCTACACCCAGCGCGGTGGCTCCTACGTAGTGGCCCGCTCGAACTTCGGGCCCAAGATCGCCCAGCTTTCGTCGGCGGCTCTGCTGATCGACTACGTGGTCACCGTGGCCATTCAGTGCTCAGCGGGCACCGTTGCGTTGGTTTCCGCGGTGCCCAGTTTGGGGTCCTACCACCTCGAGATCACGCTAGGAGCGTTGCTGCTGCTTTCGTTTGGCAACCTGCGCGGCGTGAAGGAAGCAGGTCGGCTTTTCGCGGTCCCGGTTTACGCCTTCGCCACGATGATGACGACGCTGATCGTGACCGGTGTGGTCCGCGAAATCATGGGAAACCTGCCGACTTACGATCCGGAGCATATTCCTGGAGCCGTATCGATCCACCACGGCAACGGAATCGTCATGGGTGCGACCATCTTGATCCTGCTGCGCTCATTCGCCAACGGTGGCACCTCTTTGACCGGGGTTGAGGCGATCGCGGATGCGGTCAACGTCTTCCAGCAACCGCAGGGTCCAAACGCCCGCAAGGCGCTCACCATGATGGCCTGCCTACTGGGATTTCTGCTGTTCGGCGTCATCTGGCTGGCCCACGTCACCCATGCGACTCCATATGCCGCTGGCTACCCGTCGATGCTGTCCGAGATCGCTAGGGCGGTCTTTGGCAGCGGCACGATCGGCAACGTTCTGTTCGTGCTGCTCCAGGCGGCCAGCGCGATCATCCTGTTCTTCGGCGCGAACACCAGCTTCAACGGTTTCCCGGCGCTGACCAGCTTCGTTGCCGAGGACAGCTTCCTGCCGCGGCCGATGATGAAGCGGGGGCACAAGCTGGTGTTCTCCAACGCGATCCTCGTGCTCACTGCGGCCTCGACGGCCTTGGTGCTGGTCACCGACGGCTCGGTAGATGCCGTCGTGCCGCTGTACGCCATGGGTGTCTTCATGGGCTTCTCGATCTGCGGCTACGGCATGACGAAATACCATCTACGCAACCGTGCGCCCGGATGGCGCAGCAAGCTAGTGATCAACCTGTCGGCGGCGATCCTGTCGACGATCATCGTGCTGATCTTCGCGATAGCGAAGTTCACCGAGGGTGCGTGGCTGGTGTGTGTGGTGTTCCCGATCCTGGTGGTCGCGTTGATGCGGCTGAACCGCGAATACCGCAGCGAGAGCGCGGTTTTGGAGATGCAGCTCACGGAGCCGCAAGATCTGCAGAAGCATCCCCACCACACCGTCGTCGTTCTGGTGGACCACTTCGACTTCGCGACGATCGAGGCGCTGCACTACGCCAGCGGGCTCAACGCCGACAAGCTGAGCGCTGTGCACTTCGTCATCGATGCCCGGCACGCCCAGCGTCTGCAGGACCGCTGGGAGCATTTCGAGGACGACATCCCGCTGCAGATGCACGAGTGCCCGGACCGCCACCTCAGCCGCGCGGCCCAGGAACTGGTCTGCGGGGAGATCGAGAACGACCCCAGCACCAAGGTGACCGTGCTGTTGCCGCGGCGCACCTACGCGCCGCTGGTCGGCCGCCTGCTGCACGACCGCACCGCGGACAAGATGGCCGGCGCCGTCAGCCGGGTCGAGGGTGCGACCGCGCAGATCGTGGCCTACGACGTGGGGTCGCGCATCGCGCAGGCCACGGCCGTGGCGCGCGCGGAGAAGGTATCGACGAAGGCCAACGCGTCGGTGACCGGTGGAGCCGCGACCTGATCAGGATCCGCTGAGCCTGGCTTCTTCGAGGTCGAAGTCGCGCTCGATGGTGCGCAGGACGGTCGCGTTGATGCGCCCGTCGCGTCGCAGCTTCAACAGAACGGCACGTTCGACGCCCAGCAGTTGCAGCCGCAATTCGCGATAGCGGTCC
Organism: Candidatus Mycobacterium wuenschmannii; assembly: GCF_030252325.1. NCBI lineage: Bacteria > Bacillati > Actinomycetota > Actinomycetes > Mycobacteriales > Mycobacteriaceae > Mycobacterium > Candidatus Mycobacterium wuenschmannii. The sequence goes on from NZ_CP126981.1 coordinate 358,381, forward strand.
ATCTCTCGGGCGTCGTCGTGGTCGTCGCGCGGTGGGCCGTGCTGCAGGCGACGAACTCTGGACTCGTAGAGCGAGCGCGCGGACTTGGTTGCCTCGTCGGCGCTGTCGATGTGCTCGTTCTCGTCCAGCCAGAGCAGGGCGGCGTGCGCGGACTTCAACCGCGCCTTGTTTTCGGTGGAGCCGAAGTCCTCTGCACGCAGTCCGAGGCGGCGCAGGAGCCACGGCAGGCTGGTGCCCTGGATGAGCAGGCTGGCCACGATCACCGAGGCGGCGACGACGACCACGAGATCGCGGTTGGGAAACGGCTGCCCGTTGTCCAATTTCAACGGAATGGCCAACGCGGCGGCCAGTGACAAGCCGCCCCGCATGCCGGCCCACGCGACGACCACCCGTTCGCGCCAGGCCTGTGCGTCGGTTGCTCGTCGGAACAGTCGCGCGGTAGCAGTGCCGGACAGCATCCACACCAGCCGCGACAGGACGACGACCGCGATCACGGCGGCGATCGACGCCACGACCCGGGTAGCGGAGATGTTGGGGATCCAGTGCAGCGACCGGACCAACTGCATGCCGACCAGCGTGAACAGCACAGCGTTCAGCAGGAACACCAGAGCGTCGAGGAATGCGAAGGCCTGAAGCCGCACACCGGGGGTGTAGATGGCGCTGAGGTGGGAGCCGATGTAAACCCCTGCCGTGACGGTGGCCAGCACCCCCGACAGGTGTGCCCCTTCGGCCAATACGTAGGTGAGGTACGGCGTGACCAGCGAAACGGTGATCTCCAGCATCGAGTGGTCGATGCGCCGTCGGACCTGAACCGCAACCCAGCCGACGGCGAGGCCGAGGGCGGCACCGCCGGCCGGAGCCACCAGCAGGGTCACTAGCAGCGGACCGGGGTGGACGACCCCGGCGACCGCGGTGCCGACCGCGCCGGTGTAGAGCACCAGGGCGGTGCCGTCGTTGGTCAGACCTTCGCCTTCGACGATCGTCGCCAATCGCTCCGGCACGTCGAGTCGCGCGAACACCGACGTCGCCGCCACAGCATCGGTCGGCGCGACGACCGCTCCCGCGACCAGTGCCACCGCCAGGGGCACACCCGCGATACCTGTCAGCGCGCCGGCAACCGCCGCTGTCGACATCAACACCAGGCCCACCGACAGCAGACCGATCGTGCCGGCGCTGGCCCGGAGATCGTCGGGCGCGATGAAGTAAGCCGCGTAGTAGAGCAGCGGTGGAAGGAAGACGTAGAACACGATCTCGGGCGCCAGTTGGGGCACCTTGACCCACGGCAGCCACGCGAGCACCGCGCCGACCGCGACCAGCAAGACCGGGTACGGCACGCCCACGCGGTCGGCCACCCACACCGCGGCGATGACGGCCAGTGGGCCGCAGAGCAACAGCACGCCGAAGCCGCCGGGATTCACGACAGCCACTTTAGAGATGTCAGCCCAGGAAGCGCCGCTTCTGCTCGGTGACCTCCTCGGTGGTCAGCAGCCCGGACTCGGCCAGCTTGCTCAACAGTGACTGAGCCCGGGTGGCCAACTCCTGCAGTTCGGTCGCGATGGCCGCGACCGCTTCCGTCGGCTGCGCCTTGGCCGGCGTCGCTGTGGGGCGTGGATTGATGCGCACCCGCTCGTTGCCGCGCCCCGCGGACGCGGTGCTGCCGACGGCCCCGCCCGCGGCCCCAGCCAGGCCCATGTTGCCGAAGAGGTTGCCGGCCCCGGGACCGCCCTCCGGAGCGGCGGCGGCACTGGTGATGGGCAGCGAGTAGGCGGCCGACCGGATCTCGGGCGCGGCAACGGTCCACCCCGATGGCACCGACAACCGGCCGACTTTGCTGGCCTGCCCGAGTCGCGACGGACCTTCCGAGTCCGGAACCGCATCCGATGGCGCGCCGATACCGCCGGTGCCGTTGATGATCCACTGCGGCAACATCGTCCCGCCGACACCGTTACCGGTGAACGGGCCCTTGCCATTGTCGTAGTCTCGGTCGGCGTTGATCAGCAGACCGCGCACCGTAGTGCCGAACGACGTGAACGACGACGCGATGCCGATCGTGCCGACTGTCGCCGCGGTCGTCGTGATCGGGACGGTAAGCAGGGGGATCAGCTGGATGGGATCGACCGCCGCCGGCGCCGCGGCCGCCCCAATCGCCTGGGGGATCGCGGCGAGCGCCCGCGCACCGTTGGACACGATCGACTGCGACGCGGCGGCGGCCTGCTGGACTCCGCCGGTCGGGTTCGTCGTCGGCGGCGGCTCGCTGAACGCGGTCAGGGTGGCGGCCGTCGCCGCCGCGCCCGCGTAGCCGTACATCGCGGTGGCGTCCTGCGCCCACATCTCGGCGTACTGGACCTCGGTGGCCGCGATCGCGGCGGTGTTCTGCCCGAAGATGTTGGTGGCGATCAGCGTCATCAGCAGGCTGCGATTCGCCACGATCACGGCGGGCGGAACGGTCATCGCGAACGCGGTCTCGTAGGCGGCCGCGGCCGCGCGGGCCTGGGCGGCGGTCTGTTCGGCCTGCGCCCCGGTGGTCGTCATCCAGGCCAGGAAGGGGTTGGTCGCCGCCGTCATCTCCGCCGACGATGCGCCTAGCCACGGTCCGCCGGTCAGTTCGGTGATGGTGGCGCGGTACGCCGCGGAGGTGGATTGGAGTTCGGCGGCAAGCGCATCCCACGCCGAGGCCGCCGCCAACATCGGGCCCGCGCCGGGGCCGGCATACATCCGCGCGGAGTTGACCTCCGGTGGAAACGCTGCGAAATCCATTGTGCTGTCCTGACTTAACTGGCCGATGCGGCGTTGGCGGCTTCGGCGGCGGCGTACGACAGCGCGTTGGATTGGAGCGTGCTGACGAGCTGTTGATGGATGGCCTCGGCGTGCGCGCTGATGGCCTGGTACATCTCGGCGTGAATGGCGAACTGGGCGGCGGTCAGGGCCGAAACCTGGTCGGCGGCGGCGGGAATCACGCCGGTGGTCGGCGCTGCGGCGGCGCAGTTCTGCGCGCTCATCCCGGCGCCGACGCCCGCCAGGGTGCCGGCCGCGGCGCTCAGCGCTTCGGGCTGGGTCGTAACGTACAGCATCGGAGTTCCTCTCGGTGGGGTGCACATAGGGCTATTGGCGTGCGAATACCGCACGCCAGCAAGTGAATTCGTGGAATAGGCCGCACAACAGCGAAACCGTGACTCAGGGTGACCACCCCGCCTTCTAACGGCGCGCTTCATCGCCTGATGGGGATGCTAACGACGGTTGAACCGCTGATCAACGAGGCGCGCGGTTTCCATTGGGGATTACTAGCCGACTGGGGATAACCCGGCATCCGGCGGCGATGGGCGGAGACCCGTGTCGGGCCGCTGCTTCAGGGTGGCGGCATGACCACGTGGACCCGCGCCGAGATCGGTGCGCTCGGTGAGCGCTTGGCGGTCGACCACCTGACCGCGCTCGGGTTACGAATCGTCGCCCGCAATTGGCGCTGCCGGTACGGCGAACTCGACGCGATCGCCGTCGACCCGGATACCGACACGGTGATATTCGTCGAGGTCAAGACCCGCACCGGCGACGGCTTCGGCGGCCTGGCCCACGCGGTGACGGCGCAGAAGGCACGCCGGCTGCGGCGCCTGGCCGGCATCTGGCTCGCCGCTCAGGACCGTCGGTGGGCGGCCGTGCGCATCGACGTGATCGGCGTGCGAATCGGTCGGCAACGCACCCCGGAGCTCACGCACCTGCGGGGGGTGGGCTGATGGCACTCGGACGGGCGTTCTCGGTTGCCGTGCTGGGTCTCGACGGTCAGATCGTAGAGATCGAAGCCGACATCACCTCCGGCCTGCCCGGCGTGCACCTGGTCGGCCTACCGGATGCCGCGCTGCAGGAGTCGCGCGACCGGGTCCGGGCTGCGATCACGAACTGCAACAACCAGTGGCCGCAGTCGCGCCTGACCCTCGCATTGTCGCCCGCGACGCTGCCGAAGATGGGGTCGGTGTACGACTTGGCGCTCGCTGCCTCGGTGCTGTCGGCACAGCGGAAAAAGCCGTGGCGACAGCTGGAATCGGCGGTCGTGCTGGGGGAGCTGGCGCTGGACGGGCGGGTGCGACCGGTGCGCGGCATACTGCCCGCGGTGCTGGCGGCCAAGGGTGCCGGCTGGGGAGTGGTGGTGGTGCCCGCCGACAACCTGCCGGAGGCCAGCCTCGTCGACGGCATCGAGGTCTGGGGGGTGCGCACCCTCGCCCAATTGCTGGGCTGGCTCGACGGGGTGGCGCGTCTCGACGAGCCGATTGCCGGTACGGTTCCGGAGGAGGAAACGCCGGTCGACCTGGCCGAGGTGGTCGGTCAGGCGCAAGCGCGATTCGCGGTCGAGGTCGCGGCGGCCGGCTCGCACCACCTGATGCTCACCGGCCCACCCGGTGTAGGCAAAACCATGCTGGCGCAACGTCTTCCGGGGCTACTCCCGGCGCTGTCGGGCGGCGAATCGTTGGAGGTCACCGCGATCCATTCGGTCGCCGGCTTGCTGTCGGACGCCACGCCACTGATCACCCGGCCGCCGTTCGTCGCGCCACATCACAGTTCGAGTGTCGCAGCACTAGTCGGCGGCGGGTCGGGCATGGCGAGGCCGGGTGCGGTGAGCCGGGCCCACCGCGGGGTGCTGTTCCTCGACGAGTGCGCCGAAATCGGTGTCAGCGCGCTGGAGGCATTACGAACACCGTTGGAAGAGGGTGAGATTCGGCTGGCTCGCCGCGACGGAGTGGCGTGCTACCCGGCCCGTTTCCAGCTCGTACTGGCGGCCAACCCCTGTCCATGCGCGCCGGCCGACCCGCAGGACTGCATCTGCGCGGCGGCCGTCAAGCGGCGCTATCTCGGCCGGTTGTCGGGGCCGCTGCTGGACCGCGTCGACCTGCGGGTGGAGATGCACCCGGTGCGGATGAGCGTGTTCGCCTCCGCCGAACCGGAATCGACCGATCAAGTCCGCCAACGGGTTACGGTAGCCCGCGACACCGCGGCCCAACGCTGGCGCGAGCATGGCTTCCGGACCAACGCCGAGGTCAGTGGGACACTGCTGCGTCGCCGATTCCGCCCTGGCAACACCGCGATGGAACCGCTGCGGACCGCGCTGGATCGCGGAATCCTGAGCATCCGCGGCCTCGATCGCACGCTGCGAGTCGCATGGACGTTGAGCGACTTGGCCGGCCGCACCACGCCGGGGCGCGACGAGGTGGCCACCGCGCTGAGTTTCCGTCAGGCGGGTGCGGCACGATGACCGACGAGACCCAGCTCGCCTGGGCCTACCTGTCGCGGGTCGTCGAGCCACCGTGCGCCGAACTTGCCGCGCTGGTGGCGCGGGTCGGGCCGGTCGACGCGGCCGAGCGGGTGCGACGGGGGACCGTCGACGACACCGTGGCCCGGCGCACCGAAGCCAGGCGCGACATCGACCGTGCCGCAATCGATCTCGAACTGCTGAGGCGCCGCGGCGGACGACTGATCACTCCCGGCGACGAGGAGTGGCCGACACTGGCGTTGACCGCCTTCGGCGGGCCCGCGGTCGCGGCAAGACCGCAGGGCCGAACACCCCTGGTGCTATGGGCGCTGGGACCGGCCCGCATCGACGACGCCGCGGGGCGGGCCGCCGCGATCGTCGGAACCCGTGCGGCAACCAGCTACGGCGAACACGTGGCCGCGGACCTGGCGGTAGGACTGGCCGAGCGCGATGTCGCGGTGGTCTCCGGCGGGGCGTACGGAATCGACGGGGCGGCCCATCGTGCCGCACTGTCGGTCGACGGACTGACCGTGGCGGTGCTGGCCGGTGGCATCGACATTCTCTATCCCGCAGGGCATTCCGCGCTGTTGCATCGCATCGCGACCGACGGGTTGCTGATCACCGAATATCCGCCGGGCGTCCGTCCGGCGCGGCATCGGTTTCTGACGCGCAACCGGTTGGTCGCCGCGTTCGCCGGGGCCTCGGTCGTGGTCGAGGCAGGGCTGCGCAGCGGCGCCGCCAACACCGCCGCCTGGGCCCGGGCGCTCGGACGCGTCGTCGGTGCGGTGCCCGGGCCGGTGACGTCCTCGGTCTCCAGTGGTTGCCATGCGCTGCTGCGCACGGGTGCCGAGCTGATCACTCGAGCCGACGACGTCGTCGAGTTGGTCGGCAACATCGGCGAGTTGGCCGACGAGCCGAACAGTCCGGCGAGCCCGCTCGACGGGCTGGGGGAGGAGGAGCGACGGGTGTACGAGGCGCTGCCCGGCCGCGGGACCGCGACGGTCGACGAGATCGCGATCGCCGCGGCCGTCGATCCCGCTCGCGTCCTGGCCCCGCTGGCGATGCTGGAGATCGCCGGCCTGGTCGAGCGGCGCGACGGCTGCTGGCGGATCGTGCGACGTCGTAGCCAACCGGCCTGATCGGTAACGCCTCTATAGTCGAGAGGGTCAACGCCGAGGGAGAGGATTCCGGTGCCCGGTCGACCAGTGCACACGTTCGAAGTGGTGCGCACCGAACACATCACGTCGCACATGGTTCGAGTTGTGTTGGGCGGCAACGGCTTCGACACCTTTACGCCCAGCGAGTTCACCGATTCCTACGTCAAGCTGGTCTTCGTGCCCGATGACGTCGATGTGGCCGCGCTGCCGCAGCCGTTGACGCTGGACTCCTTCGACGACCTGCCGGCCGCGAAGAAGCCGGTGGTGCGCACCATCACCGTGCGCGGCGCGGACCCGGCAGCCCGCGAACTCACCGTCGACATCGCGGTGCACGGCGAGCACGGCGCCGCCGGTCCGTGGGCGGCCAACGCCCAACCCGGTCAGCCGATGTACGTGATGGGCCCCAGCGGTGCCTACTCGCCCGATCCGGCCGCCGACTGGCACCTGCTGGTGGGCGACGAGACGGCGCTACCCGCGATCAGCGTTGCGCTGGAAGCGTTGCCCGACGACGCCGTTGGCCAGGTCTTCATCGAGGTCGCCGACCCTGACGACGAGATCCCGCTGACCGCGCCCGAGGGTGTGCAGATCAACTGGATCCTGCGCGGCGGCAGGTCCGACCTCGTCGGCGAGGATCGGGCCGGCGACCACTCGCCGCTGGTGGAGGCGGTCAAGACCGCCTTCTGGATGCCCGGGCAGGTGCACGCGTTCGTGCACGGCGAGGCCCAGGCAGTCATGCACAACCTGCGGCCCTATATCCGCAAGGAGCGCGGCGTCGACGCGAAATGGGCGTCGATATCGGGTTACTGGCGTCGCGGGCGCACCGAGGAGACCTTCCGGCAGTGGAAGAAGGAACTCGCCGCGGCCGAGGCCGGCGAGCAGTAGGGCCCCGTCAGCCCGATCGCCGGCTGGCATGCTCGTCGCATGGCATTCGGCGACTACCAGAACGAGATCTATTTTCAGGGCCTCAGCGGCGTGGTGCCCAAGCTGCCGATGGTCTTCAAAGAGCTGGAGGCCAAGGCCGAACGGGCGCTGCCGCCGTCGATCTGGTCGTATGTCGCCGGCGGCGCGGGGGATGAGCGCACTCAGCGGGCGAACGCGGAGGTTTTCCAGCAATGGGGCCTGATGCCGCGGATGTTCGTCGGCGCCAAAGAGCGCGACCTGACCGTCGACCTCTTCGGGCTGAAGCTGCCGAGCCCGCTGTTCATGGCGCCGATCGGGGTGATCGCGCTGTGCGCGCAGGACGGCCACGGCGACCTGGCCACCGCGCGCGCTTCCGCCCGCACCGGCGTGCCGATGGTCATGTCGACGCTGACCGAAGACCCGCTCGAAGACGTCGCCGCCGAATTCGGTGACACCCCTGGGTTTTTCCAGCTCTACACACCCACCGACCGGGACCTAGCGGCCAGCCTGGTGCAGCGCGCCGAGGCCGCCGGCTTCAAGGGCATCGTCGTCACCCTGGACACCTGGGTCACCGGCTGGCGCCCCCGTGACCTCAGCACATCGAACTTCCCGCAACTGCGCGGCAAATGCCTGGCCAACTACACCAGCGACCCCGTGTTCCGGGCCGGCCTCGCACAGAGCCCCGAAGAGAATCCGCAGGGCGCGGTGTTGAAGTGGATTTCCATCTTCGGCAATCCGCTGACGTGGAACGACCTGCCGTGGCTGCGCTCGCTGACGAAGTTGCCGCTGCTCGTCAAGGGGATCTGCCACCCCGACGACGCTCGGCGCGCGATCGACGGGGGCGTCGACGGCATCTACTGCTCCAACCACGGCGGCCGCCAGGCCAACGGCGGAATCCCGGCGCTGGACTGCCTGCCCGGTGTCGTCGAAGCGGCCAACGGCGTCCCGGTGCTGTTCGACTCCGGCGTCCGCAGCGGCGCTGACGTGGTCAAAGCTCTGGCGCTCGGCGCGACCGCGGTCGGCGTCGGGCGGCCGTACGCCTACGGCTTGGCCCTCGACGGGGTCGACGGGATCGTGCACGTGCTGCGGTCGTTGCTGGCCGAGACCGACCTGACGATGGCTGTGGACGGCTATCCGACGCTGAAAGATCTCACTCCGGACACTCTGCGGCGCGTCATCTGAGCCCTGCGGCGCGTCTCTGCGACGGTGACGTGGTGGAGGCGATCCTCGACGAGTTCGACACCTACCTGGACATCCAGTGCCTTCGCTCGGCGCACACCCGCCGCGCGTACCTCGGTGACCTGCGGTCGCTGTTCGCGTTCCTCGACGAGCGCGCCCCCGATCGGGGCCTGGCGGGGCTGAGTCTGCCGATCCTGCGATCCTGGCTGGCCGCGGGGGCGCAAGCAGGCGCCGCGCGCACCACGCTGGCGCGCCGGACGTCGGCGGTCAAGACCTTCACGGCGTGGGCGATGCGACGGGGTCTGTTGGCCGCTGACCCCGCGAACCGACTGCAGGTGCCCAAGGCCCGCCGGGCGTTGCCCGCGGTGCTACGTCAAGACCAGGCGCTGGCCGCGATGGCAGCGGCCACCTCCGGCTCCCAGCAGGGCGACCCGATGGCCCTGCGGGACCGCCTGATCGTCGAGTTGTTGTACGCCACCGGAATTCGCGTCAGCGAGCTGTGCGGCCTCGACATCGACGACATCGACACCGGACACCGGCTGCTGCGGGTGCTCGGCAAGGGCAACAAACAGCGCAGCGTGCCGTTCGGTGAGCCGGCCGCCGCGGCGCTGCAGGCGTGGCTGGCCGACGGCAGACCCGAGCTGGCCACCGCGGACTCTGGGCCGGCGCTGCTCCTGGGTGCGCGGGGTCGCCGGCTCGACGTGCGGCAGGCCCGCACCGTGGTGCACGAGACCGTCGGCGCCATCGACGGGGCGCCCGACATGGGTCCACACGGGCTGCGGCACAGCGCCGCCACGCATCTGCTCGAGGGCGGCGCCGACCTGCGCGTCGTGCAGGAACTGCTTGGCCATTCCAGCCTCGCCACTACGCAGCTCTACACCCACGTCACGGTCGCGCGCTTGCGCGCCGTGCACGACCAGGCTCACCCGCGAGCCTGAGGCGAGTAACACAATCCTCAGCCGCCCCTCGCTCGGCCAATAGCCGTTGTGCCCACCTCACAGCGACAACGGTTGTCGCTCGAAGGTGGGCACAAAGTGCACCCCGACCCAGCTGGTACGTCTGTGACTAACGGTGCAACGGCTTGAGCCGGATCGGCGTCGAGGCCAACAACCCCAGCGGATCGACGTAGTCGGCTCGCGACGCCGGGCCCCACATCGCGCCCCAGTGCAGACAGGCCGAAGCGGGACAGCCCGAGTGCCCGGCCAGCAGCTCGCCGATCACCGCCCCCGCCGCCACGTGCTGCCCGACCTTCACCGCCGCCCGGACCGGCTCGTAGCTGGTGTGCAACCCGCCCGGATGCGCCAGCGACACCAGCGGCCGGCCGGCCAGCGTCCCGGCGTACACCACGGTCGCCTCACCTGCGGCATAGACGGGCTGACGAGGCTCGGCCGCCAGATCCACGCCCCGGTGGCCGCGGGTCCAGTTCGGCGACGGGGCGTCGAACGCCCGCGTCACCGTCGGCGCAGGTCGTAGTGGCCACCGCAACCGCACGTCGTCGGCGTGGGCCCCCGGTGCGCAGATCAGCAACACCGCTCCGACAACCGCCCATCGCACCTGCTCAGTTCATCGCGCCGGCCGCCGAACGGCCAGCCGGCGCTGTGGACAAAGCACCTGCAAGAACCGTGTAAACTTCTCCGCGCAGCCCGTATTACGAGCTGACTTCGCGCGTCTGCATCGCGTCTCCCGTTCCACTAGGAGTTCGCATCGCATGCCGGGCGGTCCCGTCCCACCGACGGGTCCGGCATCGCAGCAGTCGCCAGGGCCCGGCTTCACCCGTTGCTGGGCATCAACCGACACACAAAGGCACAAGCATGGCCGTAGTAACCATGAAGCAGCTGCTTGACAGCGGCACCCACTTCGGGCATCAGACCCGTCGCTGGAACCCCAAGATGAAGCGGTTCATCTTCACCGACCGCAACGGCATCTACATCATCGACCTGCAGCAGACGCTGACCTTCATCGACCAGGCGTACGAGTTCGTCAAAGAGACTGTCGCGCACGGTGGTTCGGTGTTGTTCGTCGGCACCAAGAAGCAGGCGCAGGAGTCCATCGCCGAAGAGGCGACCCGCGTCGGAATGCCCTACGTCAACCAGCGCTGGTTGGGTGGCATGCTGACCAACTTCCAGACCGTGCACAAGCGCCTGCAGCGCCTCAAGGAACTCGAGGCGATGGAGCAGACCGGTGGCTTCGAGGGCCGCACCAAGAAGGAAATCTTGATGCTGACCCGCGAGAAGAACAAGCTCGACCGGAGCCTCGGCGGTATCCGTGACATGGCGAAGGTTCCGTCGGCGGTCTGGGTCGTCGACACCAACAAAGAGCACATCGCCGTCGGCGAGGCCCGCAAGCTGGGCATCCCGGTCATCGCGATCCTGGACACCAACTGCGACCCTGACCTGGTCGACTACCCGATCCCGGGCAATGACGACGCGATCCGCTCGGCGGCTCTGCTGACCAAGGTGATCGCTTCCGCGGTCGCCGAGGGCCTGCAGGCCCGTGCCGGCGCAGGCCGCGCCGATGGCAAGCCCGAGGCCGACGGCGCCGAGCCGCTGGCCGAGTGGGAGCAGGAGTTGCTCGCATCGGCCACCGCAACCGCCGCGCCGGCCGAGCAGGCCGCTGCGGTCGCATCAGAACCAACACCCACGGAAGGCTGAGAAGTGGCCAACTTCACCGCTGCCGACGTCAAGCGACTTCGGGAGCTGACCGGTGCCGGAATGCTCGACTGCAAGAACGCACTCTCCGAGAGCGACGGTGACTTTGACAAGGCTGTCGAGGCGTTGCGGATCAAGGGCGCCAAGGACGTCGGCAAGCGTGCCGAGCGTGCGACCGCCGAGGGTCTGGTCGCCGCCAAGGGCGGCGCGCTGATCGAGCTGAACAGCGAGACCGACTTCGTGGCGAAGAACGCGGAGTTCCAGAAGGTCGCCGAGGACATCGTCAGCGCCGCGGCCGCCGCCAAGGCCAACGACGTCGACGCGCTCAAGGCCGCCAAGATCGGCGACACGACGGTCGAGCAGGTCATCGCCGAGCTGTCCGCCAAAATCGGCGAGAAGCTGGAACTGCGCCGGGCGGCGTACTTCGACGGCACCGTCGAGACGTATCTGCACAAGCGTGCGGCGGATCTGCCGCCGGGCGTCGGTGTGCTGGTCGAATACACCGGCGACAACTCGGAGGTGGCACACGCCGCGGCGTTGCAGATCGCCGCGCTCAAGGCCCGGTTCCTGTCGCGCGAGGACGTGCCGGAGGACGTGGTGGCCAGCGAGCGCCGCATCGCCGAGGAGACCGCGAAGGAAGAGGGCAAGCCCGAGCAGGCATTGCCCAAGATCGTCGAGGGTCGCGTCAACGGCTTCTTCAAGGATGTCGTGCTGCTCGAGCAGCCGTCGGTGTCCGACAGCAAGAAGACCGTCAAGGCGTTGCTCGACGAGGCCGGCGTCACGGTGACCCGGTTTGTCCGCTTCGAGGTCGGCCAGCAGTAGCATCAGCCGAATGCGACACGTGCACGCATTCGGTGACGACGCCTTGGGCCACCTCGACGCTGTCGGGGTGGCCGAGGCCATTAATTCCGGTCGGGTAAGTCGGGCAGAGGTCGTCGAGGCGGCCATCGCCCGCACCGAATCGGTGAACGCCTCGCTGAACGGCTTGGCGTACAACGCATTCGACCGTGCCCGAGCGCGGACCGAGGCGCGACCGACAGGCGGCGTCTTCAGCGGCGTCCCGACGTTCGTCAAGGACAACGTCGACGTCGGGGGATGGCCGACGATGCGGGGCACCGATGCGTGGCCTCCGGTACCGGCCGCCGCGGACAGCGAATTCGCCGAGATGTACCTGGCGACCGGGATGACCCCGCTGGGTAAGACCCAGATGTCGGAGTACGGATTCAGCGCCGCCGCCGAGCATCCCCGGCTCGGGGCGGTCCGCAATCCGTGGAACACCGACCACACCGCGGGCGCGTCGTCGTCGGGTTCCGGCGCGTTCGTCGCTGCCGGCGTGGTGCCGATCGCGCATGCGAACGACGGCGGCGGGTCGATCCGAATTCCGGCGTCCTGCAACGGACTTGTCGGCCTCAAGCCGTCCCGCGGACGGCTGCCGCTGGACAAAGAGGTGCGCCAGATGCCGATTCGCATCGTCGCCAACGGCGTGGTGAGCCGGTCCGTGCGGGACACCGCGGCCTTCTACGCCGAGGCCGAGCGAATCTGGCCCGCGCGGAAACTCCCGGCGATCGGCCACGTCCGGCAGGCCGGCGCCAAGCGGCTGCGGATCGCCGTCATCACCCATTCGCTGCTGCGGGAGTCCAGCCCTGAGGTCCGAGAGCTGACGCTGAAGACCGCGAGCCTGCTCGAAGAGCTCGGCCACCGCGTCGATCACCTCGAAAAACCGCCCGTGCCAGATACTTTCGTGTCGGATTTCGTGCTGTACTGGGGCCTGCTCGCGCTCGGCCAGATCCAGCAGAACAAGCGCGCGTTCCGGGGATTCGACGAGACGCGGCTGGACAACCTGTCCCGCGGCCTCGACCGGCACGCCCGCCGCAACCTGCACAAGGTTCCGCTGGCACTCGTCCGGTTGGCGCGCACGCGACGGCACACCGAACGCCTGGCCGCCACCTACGACCTGGTGCTCACGCCGACGCTCGCCGACGAGCCACCGCAGGTCGGTTACCTCGACCCGATGGCCGACTACCAGCAGATCATCGACCGGCTGCAGGACTGGGTGGCGTTCACGCCGCTACAGAACGTGACCGGGGAGCCCGCGATCTCGCTGCCGCTGGCAACCTCGGCCGGCGGGCTGCCGGTCGGGATGATGTTCTCGGCGCCGATGGGACACGAGGCCCGGCTGCTGGAGCTGGCGTACGAACTCGAGGCGGCCCGGCCGTGGGCACGCATCGACTCGGCCGAAAATGCCTAGTCGGGTGCCAGCGTCGCCAGCATTCGCTTGAATTCGCGCTGCTGAGCCGTCGACAGCTTGGACAGCACGCGCGCGTCGGCCTCCCGTACCGCCGCCTCGGCGCGCTTGAGCAGCGCCCGTCCGTCGGCGGTGAGCGACGCCGGCAATGCCCGGCCGGACGCCACAGATGCCGGCCTGGTCACCTTCTGCGCATTCTCCAGCCGGTGTAGGACGGTGTTCATCGCTTGGGGCGAGACGTTGCCCAGTCGCGCGAGTTCGGCGCTGGACAATCCCGGCGTCATGGAAAGCATTCGCATGCAGACGAATTCGGGCAGCGTCAGGCTCAGCGGACTCAGTGCTGCCGATACCTCCGGCCGCAGCGCGGCCATCACCTGAAACAGCAAGTAGCCAAGCGGCGCATTCTCGGTGGAGCCCATATCAACGATGTTGACACATATCAATCAGATTGATATACAGGGGTATGACCCAAACACAGGAATTCAATTTCGACTTCGACCCCGCCTACCGCGGCGAGACCAACGAGTTCGGGGCAGGTGCCCGCCCGCCGTGGAGTCTCGGCGAGCCCCAACCGGAGATCGCCGCGCTCATCGACCAGGGCAAGATTAAGGGCAACGTGCTCGACGCCGGCTGCGGTGAGGCGGCGTTCGCGCTACACATGGCGGCCTTGGGGCACACCGCAGTTGGCTTGGATGCCTCGCCGACGGCGATCGAGTTGGCCAAGGCGGGCGCGGCCCGCCAGGGGCTGACGAACGCCACGTTCGAGGTGGCCGACATCTCCGCCTTTACCGGCTACGACAACCGCTTCGACACCATCGTGGACAGCACCCTCTTTCACTCGATGCCGGTCGAATTGCGCGAGGGCTACCAGCAGTCGATCGTCCGGGCCGCGGCGCCGGGCGCGTCGTACTACGTGCTGGTCTTTGCCAAAACGGCCGACGGCGGTCCCGCGAACCCTGTGACCGAAGACGAGTTACGCGACGTGGTCTCGAAGTACTGGGTGATCGACGACATCCGGCCCGCGCGGATCCACGGCAACTTCGCCAAGGCCAACACTCCGGAGTTCCCCTTCTCCGATGTCCGCGACGAGGGCGACGGCCGCAAGTCGGTCCCGGCCTGGCTGCTGTCAGCACATCTGGGCTGACGCGAAAGTCGTTACACCCCAACGAGTTGACCGAGCCGCTCGAGGTTGATCCGCACCTCGAGCGGCCCGTCGTACACCTGGGCGGCGCCGGCGCCTTCCAACTCGGCGCGCGAGGTACCACCGCTGAGCACTCCGACGGCGGGCACTTCCGCAGTGAGGGCGGCCTTCACATCCCACACCGCATCGCCCACGAAGAGTGCGTCCGCCGGATTGGCCTCGACGCGATCCATTGCGATGGCCACGATGTCGGGATGCGGCTTGGCGCGCTCGGCGTCGGCGGACGACGTCACAGCGCTGATCAGATCCTCGGAGTCGAGAGCACCCCGCAGCACGGCAAGTTCCTCTTCGCCGGCCGAGGTTGCCAGCACCGATCGCCAATCGCGCTCGGCGATCGCCTCGAGGAGTTGGCGTGCGCCCGGTAGCGGGCGGATCAGCGAAGCCGAGTCGAGAAAGTATTGGGTGTGCAGCCTTTTCACCCGTGCGGCGTGCTTCTCGGCAAGCTCCTCACCGAGCAACGCGGCGATCAGGTCGTCGCCTGAACGTCCGATCAGGCCCAGGATGCGCCAGCACGGGACGTCTTGGTCGACGTCGAGAAATGCGTGGTGCCAGGCCACGACGTGATGAAAGTTGGAGTCGACGAGGGTCCCGTCGACATCGAACAAGATGGTGGTCGGTGCCATCGCAAACAGAGCCTTTCGGTGGATTCGGGGCTGCCGATGGGTACCCCGCACTCGACCTGATAACTCAGCCAATCCCACAGCCACCTGGGAGCTGAAGCCGCGGGAAGGTGAGCGATGCCGAAAACTACCAAGGGCGGCAAGCCCAAGTCCGACGAGCTACCCAGCACCCTGGAGAAGTCGAATGCCAAGGCGCAGCGCACCTTTGCCAAGGCGCACGATGCTGCCGCCGAGGAGTATGGCAGCGAGGAACGCGCCCATCGCGTGGCGTACGCCGCACTCAAGCGCAGCTTCGAAAAGGTAGGCGACCGTTGGCTGCCCAAGAAGAAGAGCGGTCCGTCAGATGCCCGCGCCGAGCGTGGCGGGCTGAACAACCCGATCCCGTCGGCCGAAGGCGTCGATGCGAATGCCAGTAAGAAGCACCTGCTCGACATTGCCCGCAAGCTCGACATCGCCGGCCGATCATCCATGGACAAAGCGCAATTGGTCGACGCGATCAAGAAGTACAACCGCAGGGCGCGTGACAAGTAGCGCCAACGAAGGCTCTGCCACAGAGGGTTTGAGCGCAGTCCGATGGTCGGAAACGCATTCACTTTTCCGGTCAAGATCACATACGATTCCGGAGTTCACTAACCACTACCGACGAGCCGCCCGGCGGCGCGTCATCTCCGGAATGAAGAGTGGGTCATGGCAGGCCGCAACAGCGAGCTGCGATTCAACGCCAAGGACGTGGGCGACGCCCGCGTTCTCTCGATCGAGGGCGTGCTCGATGCCACCACTTATCTCGAGACGCGCGAAGCCATCGTCAAAGCCATCCTCGATGAACCCCAGCTCGTTGTGGTCGACGTGACCGGGTTGTCGGTGCGCGAAGAACCGGCCTGGGCGGTGTTCACCAGCGTTCGTTGGCAGACAGCGGAATGGCCCGACGTCCCGGTCGGTTTGGTCAGCGCCCATCAACATGATCGCAATGCGTTGCTGCGCAACGGCACAACGCGTCACGTACCGGTCTACGCGACAGTCGAGTCGGCGCTGTCCGAGATGGCTGTCGACGCAAGGCGGCGCTATCGGCGACGTGCGCGCGCGTCGATACCGGCGCAGCGCAAGAGTATTCGGCGGTGTCGCGAACTCGCCGGGGAGTGGTTGACGGCGTGGTCGAGAACTGACTTCATTCACGTGGTGTCGCTCGTGGCCACCGAATTGGTCGAGGCTGCGTTGGCCGCCACAGACACCGACTTCGTCCTTCGCCTGGAAACCGACGGCTCCACGGTCTCGGTTGCGATACAACATGTCGGCATCGCGAATCCAGCGCGCCGAAAAGCTCACGGCGACAGGGTATCCGGACTTGACCTGGTTGCCGGCAACTCGCGTGCGTGGGGCACCTATACGACGCTGTCCAGCAATACGATCTGGGCTGTCGTCGGACCCGAGAATCGTTTCTGAGCACGAAAACAGGGCCCAGTCCGTAGTGGACCGGGCCCCGTTTGACGTCGTGCTCAGTTCTGGTGCGCCTGCTGCTTCTTCTCCGCCGCCTCGGCGCCGGCCCGAGCTGCCTCGGCCTCGCCTTCTTTCTGGGCGGCGTCGCGCTGCGCCTGCGCCTTGTCCTGCTGGGCTTCGCCCTCTTTCTCGAGGTCCTCGTTCCCGACGACGCTGCCGATGGCCTCCTTGGCCAATCCCTTTGCGCCCTCGACCACGCCCTTGATGGCTTCTTCGGGTCCGCTGTTGTTCTCGTCCGACATGGAGTCCTCCTCTTGGCTCATGTCTCAACCGTCTGGTCGCCGGCCGCGTGGCTGGACCGGTTGGGCTGTGAAAGAGGTGTGTTACCTGCCTCTTCGCGCCGCAGCGTGGCAGATTCCCCGGGCACTCGACGGCCAAACCTCGACTCCGGTTGTGCAGAGCGTGAACGACCCGCGATGCCAGGTCAACCGTCGTTGTGACGCCCGACACCACAGAGCTGTGGCGCACGGATCCCGATTCGCACCGGACGGTGCGCTACTCGAGGGACCTGCCACGCGCGGCCTCACGCGGTCGGCCGGCAACTAGCCGTCGACTCCCGGGACGCACGCCCAGGCGATAGGGCAGGATGGACCCGGCTGTTTTGGGAACAGCCGTCGTGACAGCCCGACGGCGTCTTCCCGCGCGAGGAGTCAGATGACGGAGCAGGGGACCAACGGCGCCGAGTCGTCGAACCGGCCCAACTACACCCGGGTGTTGCTCAAGCTCGGTGGCGAGATGTTCGGCGGCGGACAGGTGGGCCTGGACCCCGACGTGGTGGCGCTCGTCGCTCGTCAGATCGCCGAGGTGGTCCGCACGGGCGTGCAAGTCGCCGTGGTGATCGGCGGGGGTAACTTCTTCCGCGGCGCGCAGTTGCAGCAGCGCGGCATGGAGCGGACCCGCTCGGACTACATGGGCATGCTCGGCACCGTCATGAACAGCCTTGCGCTACAGGACTTTCTGGAAAAAGAGGGCATCGCCACTCGGGTCCAGACGGCGATCACCATGGGTCAGGTCGCCGAGCCCTACCTACCGTTGCGCGCGGTGCGCCACCTGGAGAAGGGCCGGGTCGTCATCTTCGGCGCCGGCATGGGGCTGCCGTACTTCTCGACCGACACCACCGCGGCACAGCGCGCGCTGGAGATCAGGGCCGACGTGGTGCTGATGGCCAAGGCGGTCGACGGAGTGTTCGCGGAGGACCCGAGGATCAACCCGGGCGCCGAACTGTTCACCGCGATCACCCACCGCGAGGTCATCGATCGCGGCCTACAGGTGGCCGATGCCACCGCCTTCAGCTTGTGCATGGACAATCGCATGCCGATCCTGGTTTTCAACCTGCTGACCGACGGCAATATCGCCCGAGCGGTCGCGGGTGAGAAAATCGGAACGCTGGTGACAACGTGAAGGAGGAGCGGGAGTGATTGACGAGGCTCTCTTTGACGCCGAAGAGAAGATGGAGAAGGCCGTAGGGGTGAGCCGCGACGACCTGTCGACCATCCGGACCGGCCGGGCCAACCCCAGCATGTTCAACCGGATCGTCATCGACTACTACGGTTCCGCCACCCCAATCACCCAGCTGGCCAGCATCAACGTGCCGGAGGCACGGCTGGTGGTCATCAAGCCGTACGAGGCCGGCCAGCTCGGCAACATCGAGGCCGCGATCCGCAACTCCGACCTCGGCGTCAACCCGACCAACGACGGAACGCTGATCCGCGTCGCGGTGCCCCAGCTGACCGAGGAGCGTCGCCGCGAGCTGGTCAAGCAGGCCAAGTCCAAGGGCGAGGACGCCAAGGTCTCGGTGCGCAACATTCGCCGCAAGGCAATGGAGGAGCTGGGCCGCATCCGCAAGGACGGCGAAGCCGGCGAGGACGAGGTCTCGCGCGCCGAGAAGGACCTCGACAAATCCACTCAGCAGTACGTGACCCAGATCGACGAACTGGTCAAGCACAAGGAAAGCGAGCTGCTGGAGGTCTAGCGACCGCACAGCAGACGACGGCCGTGGCAGAGACAGATACCGGCGCAGGTATCCCAGCCGAAGATTCGGTGGCGCAACCCCCGCAGAAGAAATCGCGGGCGGGCCGCAACCTGCCGGCGGCGATCGCGGTGGGTGCCGCGATCGGCTTCACCATCATCGCGATCCTCGTTCGGGACCGTTACTTCTGGGTCTTCCTGCTTGCCGTCGCGATGCCCATCGCGACGCACGAGGTCATCCGCAGGCTGCGCGAGGCCGGTTACCTGATCCCGGCCATCCCGCTCTTGATCGGCGGCGAAGCCATGGTCTGGCTGGCCTGGTATCAGCATGCGCACGGATTACTGGCGGGCTTCGGCGCCACCACGGTGATCTGTATGTTCTGGCGATTGGCGCTCGGCACTACGACCGGGTCCGACGGCTCTGCGGACTCGCCGTCGGGTAACTATCTGCGCGACGTGGCGGCCACCGTCTTTCTTGCCGCCTGGGTGCCGCTCTTCGGATCGTTCAGCGTGCTGCTGGCAGCTGAGTCCGACGGCTCGGGTCGGGTGTTCTGCCTGATGATCGGCGTCGTCGCCTCCGACGTGGGCGGCTATGCGGTCGGCGTGCTGTTCGGCAAGCACCCGATGGTCCCGACGATCAGCCCGAAGAAATCATGGGAGGGCCTGGCCGGCTCGCTGTTCTTCGGGATCTCCGCGGTCACGGTGACCGCGACCCAATTGGCTCACCGGCCGGTATGGGTCGGCCTACTACTCGGCTTGACCATCGTGGCCACCGCGACGCTGGGTGACCTGGTGGAGTCGCAGATCAAGCGCGATCTGGGCATCAAGGACATGGGCCGAATCCTCCCGGGCCACGGCGGCCTGATGGATCGGTTGGATGGAGCGCTCCCGTCGGCCGTCGCCACGTGGACCGTCCTGACGTTGCTGCACTGAGGTTTTCCGTGAAGCAAGAGCTGATATTCGAGGCGCCCCGGCGCGCGCTACCGCCCAAGCACCTGGCCGATCTCGATGAGGCCGGCAGCGCCGAAGCCGTTGCGGCGCTTGGCCTTCCCGCGTTTCGCGCCAAACAGCTGGCTAACCAGTACTACGGCCGGTTGATCGCCGACCCTCAGCAGATGACCGACCTGCCGGCCGCGGTCCGCGGGCAGGTCGCCGAGGCGCTGTTCCCGACGCTGCTGACATCGGCGCGCGAGGTCACCAGCGATGCGGGCGAGACCCGTAAGACGCTGTGGCGGGCGGTCGACGGCACCACCTTCGAATCGGTGCTGATGCGCTACCCGAAGCGCAACACGGTATGCATCTCCTCGCAGGCGGGTTGTGGCATGGCATGCCCGTTCTGCGCGACGGGCCAGGGCGGGCTGACCCGCAACCTGTCGGCCGCCGAGATACTGGAGCAGGTCCGCGCGGCGGCGGCGACGCTGCGCGACGAGTGGGGCGACCGGCTGTCCAACATCGTGTTCATGGGCATGGGGGAGCCGCTGGCCAACTACGCCCGCGTGCTGAGCGCGGTGCGGCGGATCATCGGGCCGCCGCCGATTGGCTTTGGCATCTCGGCCCGCTCGGTGACGGTGTCGACCGTCGGCTTGGCCCCGGCGATCCGCAAGCTGGCCGACGAACGTCTCGGGGTGACGTTGGCGCTGTCGCTGCATGCCCCGGACGACGAGCTGCGCGACACCCTGGTCCCGGTGAACAACCGGTGGAAGGTCAGCGAGGCGCTCGACGCCGCGCACTATTACGCCGAGCAGACCGGTCGTCGGGTGTCTGTGGAGTATGCGCTGATCCGCGACGTCAACGACCAGCCGTGGCGGGCCGACCTACTGGGCAAGCGGCTGCACAAGGCGTTGGGCCCCCTGGTGCACGTGAACCTGATTCCTTTGAATCCGACGCCGGGTAGCGAATGGGATGCCAGCCCGAAGCCGGTGGAGCGGGAGTTCGTCAAGCGCGTCCGGGCGGCGGGAGTGGCCTGCACGGTGCGCGATACTCGGGGCCGGGAGATTGCCGCCGCGTGCGGCCAGTTGGCCGCCGAGGGCGGGTAGCTGGAGCGCACGCGCAATGGGCACCGCGTGCGGCCAGTTGGCCGCCGAGGGCGGGTAGCTGGAGCGCACGCGCAATGGGTACCGCGTGCGGCCAGTTGGCCGCCGAGCCGCCTACTTGAGCCAGCCGCGCCGACGACCCCAAATGTCGCGAACCAGGAAGAACAGGCCCAGCAGCACAAAGCCGATGGTCCACAGATCCTCGACATGGCCGACGTGGTTGCCGCGCAGGAACGCCGCCATCAGCATGATCATCAGCAGCCCGTAGACGTGCCAGTTGCGGTGGCTGATCTTGCTCCAGCCCCAGGCAGCCGACGGCACCTCGGCGACGTCGACTCCGTTGACCTGACCGCCTGTGCGTTCCACCTCGGTACCGGCCACGGCAGACTCCTCGGGTTGGGATCGGGATTGCCTGCACATTCTGGCATACGGCTCCCGGTCGGAGATTCGTCGGGCGAGGCGGTGGCGCGGCACAATGGAGGAGTGTCCAACCGCCGTGACGGCCTCGCCGAACGTGAAGCCAGCCGCACACTCGGCACGGGCCGCCGACTCAAGACCCTGGTGTTGGGTAGCACCGGTTCCATCGGCACCCAGGCGCTCGAGGTCATCGCCGCGAACCCGGACCGCTTCGAGCTGGTCGGACTCGCCGCCGGTGGCGGCAACCCGGAATTGCTGGCCCGCCAGCGCGCACAGACCGGAGTGACCAACATCGCGGTCGCCGACGAGCATGCCGCGCAGACCATCGGTGGCGTCACCCACAGCGGGCCTGAGGCCGCGACCCGGCTCGTCGAGAACACCGAGGCCGACGTCGTGCTGAACGCACTGGTCGGCGCGCTGGGACTGCGGCCGACGCTGACCGCGCTGGCGTCCGGGGCCCGCCTGGCCCTGGCCAACAAGGAATCGCTGATCGCCGGCGGGCCGCTGGTGCTGGCCGCCGCGCAGCCCGGCCAGATCATCCCGGTCGACTCCGAGCACTCCGCGCTGGCGCAATGCCTACGCGGCGGAAGCGCCGATGAAGTCGCCAAGCTGGTGCTCACCGCCTCGGGCGGGCCGTTCCGCGGCTGGTCGGCCGCACAGTTGGAAGATGTCACGCCCGAGCAGGCCGGGGCGCACCCGACCTGGTCCATGGGGCCGATGAACACGCTGAACTCGGCTTCGCTGGTCAACAAGGGGCTCGAACTCATCGAGGCACACCTGCTGTTCGGTATCCCATACCGCCGCATCGACGTCGTCGTGCATCCACAGTCGATCGTGCACTCGATGGTGACGTTCACCGACGGGTCGACGATCGCGCAGGCCAGCCCGCCGGACATGAAACTGCCGATCGCGCTGGCTCTGGGCTGGCCGGACCGGGTGCCGGCCGCGGCCGCCGCGTGTGACTTCAGCACCGCGTCGACGTGGGAATTCGAGCCGCTGGACGATGCGGTTTTCCCCGCGGTCTCGCTGGCCCGCCAGGCGGGGGAGACGGGCGGCTGCATGACCGCCGTCTACAACGCCGCCAACGAGGAGGCGGCCGAGGCGTTCCTCGCCGGTCGGATCGGTTTTCCTGCGATCGTGCAAACAATTGCCGACGTCCTGAGCGCCGCCGACCGGTGGGCCGCAGAACCCGCTACCGTGGAAGACGTACTCGATGCACAGCGCTGGGCCCGCGAGCGCGCGCAGAGTGCAGTCACACGGGAGGTTTCACCGACACGATGATGTTCGTCATTGGCATCGTGCTGTTTGCACTCGCCATCCTGATCTCGGTGGCGCTGCACGAGTGCGGCCACATGTGGGTCGCGCTGGGCACCGGCATGAAGGTGCGCCGCTACTTCGTCGGCTTCGGCCCGACGCTGTGGTCGACCCGTCGTGGCGAGGTCGAGTACGGACTCAAGGCCATTCCGGCCGGTGGGTTCTGCGATATCGCCGGCATGACGTCGGTGGAGGAGCTGGCCCCCGACGAGCACGACCGCGCGATGTACAAGCAGAAGACCTGGAAACGAGTGGCGGTGCTGTTCGCCGGTCCCGGCATGAACTTTGTCATCGGGCTGGTGCTGATCTACGCCATCGCCGTCACTTGGGGGCTGCCCAACCTGCATCCCACCGCGGTCATCGGGCAAACAGCCTGCGCGGCAAGCGAACTCAAGCAGGGCGATTTCGAAAAGTGCACTGGCGACGGCCCGGCGGCCGCGGCCGGCATCCGCGCCGGCGACGTGGTGCGCAAGGTCGGCGACAAGCCGGTGACCGACTTCTCCGACATGGCCGCAGTCGTGCAGAAGCTACACGGCACCGTCCCGGTCGTCATCGAGCGCAACGGCCAGACGATGACCAAGTACGTGGACATCGCCCAGCGACAGCGCTGGGTGAGCAACGGCAAAGACGGCGCCAAGCCCGCGAATATCGGCGTCATGGGTGTCGTCGGCACCCAGCCCGGACCGACCCACTACAACCCGGTCAGCGCCATCCCGGGCACGTTCACCTTCACCGGCAATCTGACTGTGCTGCTAGGCAAGTCGCTGATCGCCATCCCGACCAAGGTTGGCGCGCTGGTCCACGCGATCGGCGGTGGCGAGCGATCGCTGGACACCCCGATCAGCGTCGTCGGCGCGAGCATCATCGGCGGTGACACCGTCGACCACGGCGTCTGGATGGCGTTCTGGTTGTTCCTGGCGCAGTTGAACTTCATCCTGGGCGTCATCAACCTGGTTCCGCTGCTGCCGTTCGACGGCGGCCACATCGCGATCGCACTTTTCGAGAAGTTACGCAACGTGATCCGAGAGGCCCGCGGCAAAGTCGCTGCGGCGCCGGTCAATTACCTCAAATTGATGCCCGCCACCTACGTCGTGCTGGTCTTGGTCGTCGGCTACATGCTGCTGACGGTGACCGCGGACGTGGTCAACCCGATCCGGCTGTTTCAGTAGTGCTGGGTCGAATGTGAAAGCGAGAGAAGGCAAACAGTGACCACAGGTCTGGGTATGCCGGCAGCCCCGGCGCCCACGCTGGCACCGCGACGCAAGACGCGACAGCTGATGGTCCGGGACGTCGGTGTCGGAAGCGATCACCCGATTCCGGTGCAGTCGATGTGCACCACCAAGACTCACGACGTCAACTCGACGTTGCAGCAGATCGCCGAACTCACCGCCTCCGGCTGTGACATCGTCCGGGTGGCGTGCCCGCGCCAGGAGGACGCCGACGCGCTCGCCGCGATCGCCAAGAAGAGTCAGATCCCGGTGATCGCCGACATCCACTTCCAGCCGAAGTACATCTTCGCCGCGATCGACGCAGGTTGCGCGGCGGTGCGGGTCAACCCCGGCAACATCAAGGAGTTCGACGGCAGGGTCGGTGAGGTCGCGAAAGCGGCTGGCGCAGCGGGTATTCCGATCCGCATCGGCGTCAACGCCGGATCGCTGGACAAGCGGTTCATGGAGAAGTACGGCAAGGCAACGCCCGAGGCGCTGGTCGAGTCGGCGCTGTGGGAGGCGTCGCTGTTCGAAGAGCATGGCTTCGGCGATATCAAGATCAGCGTCAAGCACAACGACCCGGTCGTGATGGTCGCGGCCTACGAGCAACTGGCTGCGCAGTGCGACTACCCGCTGCACCTAGGCGTCACCGAGGCCGGTCCGGCGTTTCAGGGCACCATCAAGTCGGCGGTCGCGTTCGGGGCGCTGTTGTCGCAAGGCATCGGCGACACCATCCGGGTGTCGCTGTCGGCGCCGCCGGTCGAGGAGATCAAGGTCGGCACCCAGATCCTCGAGTCGCTGAACCTGCGTCCGCGCGGGCTGGAGATCGTGTCCTGCCCGTCGTGCGGCCGCGCGCAGGTCGACGTCTACAGCCTGGCCAACGAAGTGTCCGCCGGCCTCGACGGCCTCGACGTGCCACTGCGGGTCGCCGTGATGGGCTGCGTCGTCAACGGCCCGGGGGAGGCACGCGAGGCCGACCTCGGGGTGGCCTCCGGCAACGGCAAGGGACAGATCTTCGTCAAGGGTGAAGTGATCAAGACCGTGCCCGAAGCGCAGATCGTCGAGACATTGATCGAAGAGGCAATGCGATTGGCTAACGAGACGGGCGCGGACGGATCAACGGCGAGCGGTTCGCCAGTTGTGACCGTAAGCTGATGCTGGCCTAATCGGGCTCCTCAGTCGTCGCAGAAAGAGTCAGTATGTCGGCTCCGCCCATCCGCCGCGCGGTCAGCGAGCGACGGGTGTCAGTTGTGCGTGACGGCGCAGCGGTGCGCCGCGTGTTCGACGACGATCCGGTGGGCTCGTGCATGGTGGCCGCGCGGGTCGCCGACCACGGCCTGGACCCCAACTCGATCGGCGGCGAACTGTGGACGCGCCGCGGGCCCGAGGAGTCGCTGTGCTACGCGGGCGCCAACCTGATTCCGCTGCGAGGCCGGCTTGATGACCTGTATGCGTTCGCCGACGCGGCGGTGACCGGTTCGCGACGGTGTTCGTCGCTGGTCGGCCGCGCCGAGTTGGTCATGCCGATGTGGCAGCGGCTCGAGCCGGCCTGGGGCCCGGCGCGCGATGTGCGCGACCGGCAGCCACTGATGTCGCTGACGACGATGCCGACCTGCGCGATCGATCCCGGTGTGCGCCAAGTCAAGCCGGAAGAACTCGACACCTACCTGGTGGCGGCGATCGACATGTTCATCGGCGAGGTCGGCGTCGACCCTCGCCTCGGTGATGGCGGGCGGGGTTACCGACGCCGGGTCGCCAGCCTGATCGCGGCCGGCCGGGCGTGGGCCCGATTCGAGAACGGCGAGGTGGTGTTCAAGGCCGAGGTCGGTTCGCAGTCGCCGACCGTCAGCCAGATCCAGGGCGTCTGGGTGCACCCCGAGTGGCGCGGGCGGGGTCTTGGCACGGCGGGCACCGCGACGCTGTCGGCTGTCGTCGTCGGCACCGGCCGCACGGCCAGCCTGTACGTGAATGACTTCAACACCGTCGCGCGGGCGACCTACGACCGGATCGGCTTCGTCGAAGTCGGCACCTTCGCCACCGTCCTGCTGGACTGATCGCCTGCGCCTCGTCGACGCGTAGCCGGTTGCGACGACGCGCTGGTCAGCGTCGCACCGACGGAAGTCTCGGCGCGGCAACGATTCGATCTCGGTGCGCCTCCGCACGACTCGGCCATTTGTTTCTTAACATCAGCCACAATGGCAACAAAATTCACAGTGGTATCAGCTGCCACAGCTGCGGCGCTCCTCACGACGACCGCGATGTCGGCTTGCACGCCGAAGCAACAGGGTCCCGCTCCGGAGGCCCAGAAGTTCTTCGCCGCGCTGGCCAACGGCGACACCGCGGCGGCCGCCGACCTGAGCGATGACCCCACGGACGCGCGCGAGGCGCTGAATGCGGCGTGGGCCGGTCTACAGGCCAGCCACCTCGACACGCAGATCCTCGGTTCGAAGTACTCCGAGGACACCGGTTCCGTCAGCTTCCGCTACACCTGGCACCTACCCAAGAACCGGAACTGGACCTACGACGGCCAGCTGAAAATGGCCCGTTACGAAGGACATTGGCAGGTCCGCTGGAACAGCACCGATCTGCACCCCCGCCTCGGTGAGCACCAGACGTTGGCACTGCGGGCCGATGCGCCGAAGCAGGCCTCGGTCAACGAAGTCGGCGGCACCGACGTGCTCGCGCCCGGCTACCTGTACCACTACTCGCTCGACGCATCCAAGGCCGGCGCGTTCCTGATCAGCACCGCCCGCTCGGTGGTCGACGCGCTGCACCCCTTCGACGACACAATCAACGACCCGCAGCGCCTCGCCGAGCAGGCCAGTGGCACCGGCAAGCCGGTCGACCTGATCACGCTGCGCACAGACGACAGCAACAGGATCGCCCCGGCGCTGGGCAGTCTGCCCGGTGTGGTGATCACGCCGCAGGCCGAGCTACTGCCCACCGACTACCACTTCGCGCCGGCACTGATCAACCAGGTGAAGAAGGCCGTCGCCGACCAGCTCGACGGTGAGGCGGGCTGGCGGGTGGTCAGCCTCAACCAGAACAACGTCGACCTCGCTGTGCTGCACGAGGTTGCGCCCGCGCCGGCCCCTTCGGTGTCCATCAGCCTCGACCGCGCCGTGCAGAACGCGGCCCAGCGTGCGGTCGACAACCAGGGACGCCAGGCGATGATCGTGGTGATCAAGCCATCGACGGGCGAGATCCTCGCCGTCGCACAGAATTCCGCCGCCGACGCGCTCGGTCCGCTCGCCACCACCGGCCTCTATCCGCCGGGGTCGACTTTCAAGATGGTCACCGCAGGCGCGGCGCTCGAACGCGACATGGCAAGCCCCAACACGCTTTTGGGCTGCCCAGGGCATCTCGATGTAGGCCAGCGGGTGGTCCCCAACTACGGCGGATTCGACCTGGGCGTGGTGCCGCTGTCTCGCGCGTTCGCCAGTTCGTGCAACACCACGTTCGCCGAGCTGGCCAGCCAGATGCCGCCACGCGGCCTGACGCAGGCGGCCAACAAGTACGGCATGGGCCTGGACTACCAGATCGACGGCCTCAGCACCGTCACCGGATCGGTGCCGCCCACGGTCGACCTGGCCGAGCGGACCGAGGACGGTTTCGGTCAGGGCCGCGTGCTGGCTTCGCCGTTCGGCATGGCAATGGTCGCGGCGACGGTGGCGGCCGGAAAGACGCCGGTGCCCAAGCTGATTGAGGGACGGCCCACGCAGATCACCGGCGACACCACGCCGATCAGCGAGAAGATGATCGAAGGCCTGCGCCCGATGATGCGCCTCGTCGTGACGAACGGCACCGGAAAGGAGATCGCCGGTTGTGGCGAGGTCTACGGCAAGACCGGTGAGGCCGAATTCCCCGGCGGCTCGCACTCCTGGTTCGCCGGATATCGCGGCGACCTGGCCTTCGCGTCGCTGATCGTCGGCGGTGGCAGTTCGGAATACGCGGTGCGGATGACCAAGTTCATGTTCGAGTCGATGCCCGCCGACTACCTAGCCTGAAATTCATTCCAGCGCAACATAAAGGCTGTCGCCCGGCCGCGAGGGGCAGCCGGGCGACAGGGTTTCTTACTCGCCGGATCAGCGGGGGAATGCTGACTCGACTTTGTGGTGCCCGAACCGGTGGGGATGAACCCCCCCAACCCCACCGGTTCGGGTTGCCACCTCAGACTCCGGTGGGGAATCCGAGGAGGGTCTCGATGATCCGCCCCACAGCCGTTGGCTCGCACATGAGTCTCAATTGCCCCCTCGTGGCGTACGAGCCATCGACGAGTCGAAGCGTATAACACGGCGCGGCTCACGTAGCGCGAATCTCTAATAAAAAACTCAGCGGAAGCTACTTCTATATTAAGTCTGCTCTTATGCACGATTCGACGATGTTCGAGCAGTTAAGTATCTGAAGCAATATGCCCGCCTACACCATTATCCGCTGCTCGAACGCGGCAATTCTCTCGGTAAAAGACCAGCTAGGGGATCAGTCAGGTGGACCGCCCACTGCATCGAAGCGGCCTTGACAGCATAGCGACAACCATTTTCACAAACTTGTTTTCAGTCCAAGAAAACGGACTTTTATTCCAAACTGTCGAACTGCGAGTCTGAGAGCGGTTGTGGCGCCACTTTTGACGCCTCAATCAATAAGCCAGAACGCATTCACAAGAGGCGAAATCGTTGCCGTTAAATCGGAATGGCATCGTGCAAATGGACTCCAACATCAGTTCAGGTCGAGTCGATTTTCATACCCATCGGATCAACACCGAGTGCTGAGCGGGGAGGCCGAGCGCGGTCGTGCGACGCGGTCGGCGGCGGTAGATTGGGACGGCCATGACACGTCCTGACGAACTGTCCGAATTGCGGGTTTCCGATGCCGACCGCAACGGGACGTTGCGCCGCCTGCACAACGCGGTAGCGCTCGGGCTGATCGACATCAGTGAGTTCGAGGAGCGCTCGACGCACGTGTCGTACGCCCGCACCCGTCACGAACTCGACAGCCTGGTCGGCGATCTTCCCGGCCCGGGTGCCATCGTCACCTCCGCCGCCGACCGGGTCGAACTGCGCGGCTGGGCCGGTTCGCTGAAACGCCACGGCGAATGGACCGTCCCCACCCGCCTGGCGCTGGTGCGACGGATGGGGTCCGTCGAGCTCGATCTGGTCAAGGCCCGGTTTGCCGGGCCGGTGGTAGTCATCGAACTGGACATGCGATTCGGCTCCGTCGAGATCCGATTGCCCGACGGCGCCAGCGCCTCCATCGACGACGTCGAGGTGTACGGCGGCAGCGCGAGCGATCGGCGCAAGGTCGCACCGGCCGAGGGCACCCCGCACGTCGTCCTGACCGGCCGGGTGGTGTGCGGCTCGGTCAAGGTCAAAGGTCCCCGCCGGTCGCTGGTGCGCCGCCGCGGTCGCGCCTGAACCGCCGCGATACGGATACCCTGGACACCATGCCTGTTCGCTCCGCCCTGTCCGCCGGCGTCGTGTCGCCGACCCTTCCGGTGCCCAAGTCGATCGAGCGCCCGGAATACGTCGGCAGGTCGACGGCGCAGGAGGGGACCGAGCCGTGGGTCCAGACCCCCGAGGTGATCGAGAAGATGCGCGTCGCCGGGCGGATCGCCGCCAGCGCGCTCGCCGAGGCGGGCAAGGCCGTCGCCCCCGGCGTGACGACCGATGAGCTGGACCGCATCGCCCACGACTACATGGTCGACCACGGCGCCTATCCGTCGACGCTGGGATACAAGGGCTACCCGAAATCCTGCTGCACGTCGCTCAATGAGGTGATCTGCCACGGCATTCCCGACTCGACCGTGGTCGAGGACGGCGACATAGTCAATATCGACGTGACGGCCTACATCGACGGCGTGCACGGCGACACCAACGCCACCTTCTTGGCCGGCGATGTGTCCGAGGAGCACCGTCTGCTGGTCGAGCGCACGCACGAGGCAACCATGCGGGCGATCAAGGCGGTCAAGCCGGGCCGCGCGCTGTCGGTCGTGGGTCGGGTCATCGAGTCGTACGCAAACCGATTCGGCTACAACGTCGTTCGTGACTTCACCGGCCACGGCATCGGGACGACATTCCACAACGGCCTGGTGGTCCTGCATTACGACCAGCCCGCCGTCACCACCATCCTCGAGCCGGGAATGACGTTCACCATCGAGCCGATGATCAACCTCGGTTCGCTGGACTACGAGATCTGGGACGACGACTGGACCGTCGTCACCACCGACCGCAAGTGGACCGCGCAGTTCGAGCACACCCTGCTGGTCACCGACTCCGGCGCGGAAATCCTCACCCTGCCGTGATGCCCCGGTCGTGAGCGGCGCGCTGCTGGTCGCCGGCACCACCTCCGACGCGGGCAAGTCGATGGTGGTCGCCGGTCTCTGCCGGTCGCTGGCGCGCAAGGGAATTCGCGTCGCGCCGTTCAAGGCGCAGAACATGTCGAACAACTCCGCGGTCACGGTCGAGGGCGGGGAGATCGGCCGGGCCCAGGCGATGCAGGCCCGTGCCGCCGGCCTGGCGCCGAGCGTTCGGTTCAACCCAATCCTGCTCAAGCCAGGTAGCGACATGACCTCACAGCTGGTCATCAAGGGTCAGGTGGCCGGCACGGCGACCGCAACCGAGTACTGGTCGGACCGCAACACGCTGGCTGCGGTCGTGCAGGACGAATTAGCGCAATTGAGAAGCGAATTCGATGCGGTCATCTGCGAGGGCGCCGGATCGCCGGCCGAAATCAACCTGCGGGCAACCGACTTGGTCAACATGGGATTGGCACGCGCGGCGAACCTACCCGTCGTGATCGTGGGGGACATCGACCGCGGCGGGCTGCTCGCGCACCTCTATGGAACCGTCGCGGTGCTCGAGCCGGCAGACCAGGCGTTGATCGCCGGATTCATCGTGAACAAGTTCCGGGGCGACGTGTCGCTGCTCGAGCCCGGGCTGCGCCAACTCGCCGACCTGACCGGACGCCCGACCTACGGGGTGCTGCCCTACGCCGACGATCTGTGGCTCGACACCGAGGACGCCGTTCCGGTGCTGGCGCACCGGGTGCTGGGAACGCCCCAGGAGCCGCTCGGGTCGCAGTGGCTTCGGGTGGCCGTGCTGCGGCTGCCGCGGATTTCCAACTCCACCGACGTCGAGGCGCTCGCGTGCGAACCCGGGGTGCTGGTGCGCTGGGTGCGTGAACCCGCCGACCTGGCCGACACCGACGTCATCGTGCTGCCGGGAACCAAGTCCACCGTCGCCGACCTGGCCTGGCTGCGGGAACGCGGGCTGGTGGCGGCCATCCGGGCGCACGCCGACTCGGGGCGTGCGGTGCTCGGCCTGTGCGGCGGCTTTCAGATGCTGTGCCGGTCGATCGACGACCCGGTCGAAAGCCGGTCCGGCCGGGTCGAGGCGATGGGTCTGCTGGACGCCGACATCGCGTTCGCTCCCGACAAGGTGCTGCGTCGTCGGGAGGACGCACTGCACGGCTACGAGATCCACCACGGCCGGGTCACCCGCTGCGCGGAAGGCACCTGGTTTGACGTTGACGGGGTGCCCGAGGGCTACCGGCACCGTCAGATCTACGGGACGCACTGGCACGGCTTGTTCGACAACGACTGCTTTCGCCGGGAGTGGTTGGTGGCCGTGGCCGCTGCGGCGGGGCGTGACGGTTTCGTGGTTGCCGGCGATACGAGCGTGCCGGCACGGCGCGACGCCCAACTCGACCTGATGGCCGACCTGCTGGAAGCACACCTCGACGTCGACGCGGTCACGGCGTTGCTCGACGGCGAGCCGCCGCGGCGTTCGACGATCGTCAGCGCGCTGCGGTGACCGCGGCCAATAACAGCCGCAATCAACGGATTTCGACGACGACGTCACGCGTTGTCAACACGGTTGCCGCACGTGTGGTGTTGCCGGAACGTTTCCAATTGCCACTTGGCTAACGTTCCGGTCGAAAATGGCCCGCGCGCGGGCGTTTTCACTGTAATTTGCTGTGGTGCCTTCGGCGATGATGACTACCGTCGACGGGTTTCCCATCCAGGTCTGTGACACCGGTCCGGAGAAGGGCTCCGTCGTCGTGCTGTTGTGCGCGGCGCAGCGGGCACTCCCGGCCTACGAGGCGCTGTGCGAGCGCCTGCACACCGCGTCGCTGCGGACCATCGCGGTCGCACCGGACCCGCGCCTCACGCCCAAGTCCGTCGTCGGCATTCTCGACGTGCTCGACGTCAGCTGGGGAGTCTTGGCCGGCGACCGCGACGGCGCCGAACTCGCCTGGGAACTGGCGGCTACCCGGCTGGATCGCTTCACCGGCCTGGTGGTCATCGACCGGGGCCACCCGCGGGTCGCCGATCACACCGGCGTCGTGCGCGACGACGAATGCCCACCGGTCGAGATCAACACCACCGCACTCGTCAGCACGCCGGCGGCGCGCTCGGTGGCGCAGGCCAGCCAGCGCTTCGTCTACGGCGACTACCGGGTGGTCGAATTGCTCGGCCGGCGCAATGCGCACGAGTCGACGGCGCAGTTGGCCGCCGAGATCGTCCTGCGCACCAGCACCTGGTGACGCCTGCCCCCCTGGCACGCGACGAGTTGCGGCGACTCGTCGACACCGGCGAAGTCGACACGGTGATCGTCGCGTTCGCCGACATGCAGGGCCGGCTGATGGGCAAGCGGGTCTCGGCGAGCGTCTTCGCCGACGAGGTCGCCGAGATCGGCGCCGAGTGCTGCAACTACCTGTTCGCCGTCGACGTCGACATGAACACCGTCGAGGGCTACGCGATGTCGGGATGGGACACCGGCTACGGCGACATGGTGATGCGGCCGGACCTGACGACGCTGCGCCGCATCCCCTGGCTGCCAGCCACCGCGCTGGTGCTGGCCGACGTGGTGGGGCACGATGGCGACGCCGTCGAGCCGGCGCCGCGACGCGTCCTGCGCCGCCAACTCGACCGGCTGCGGGCCCGCGGGCTGCAGGCCTACGCCGCCACCGAGTTGGAGTTCATCGTCTTCGACGACACGTACCGGGAAGCCTGGGCGCGGGGCTACCACGACCTGACGCCCGCGAGCGACTACAACATGGACTACGCGGTGATGGCCTCGAGCCGCATCGAGCCACTGCTGCACGACATCCGGCGACACATGCAGGGCGCGGGTATGCGCTGGGAGGCCGTCAAGGGGGAGTGCAACCGGGGCCAGCAGGAGCTCGGGTTCGTCTACGACGAGGCGCTGACCACATGTGACAACCATGCCGTGTACAAGAACGGCGCGAAGGAAATCGCCGACCAGCACGGCAAATCGCTGACCTTCATGGCGAAATACAATGAGCGCGAAGGCAATAGCTGCCACATTCATCTCTCGCTTCGCTCGCCGGACGGGACACCGGTGTTCGCCGACGACGCCGACCCGCTCGGCATGTCGGCGACCTTCCGCCAGTTCGTCGCCGGTCTGCTGGCCACGTTGCCCGAGCTCACGCTGCTCTGTGCGCCGAACATCAACTCCTACAAGCGGTTTGCCGATCACAGCTTTGCGCCGACCGCGGTGGCGTGGGGTGTCGACAACC
Organism: Candidatus Mycobacterium wuenschmannii; assembly: GCF_030252325.1. Classification (NCBI taxonomy): domain Bacteria; kingdom Bacillati; phylum Actinomycetota; class Actinomycetes; order Mycobacteriales; family Mycobacteriaceae; genus Mycobacterium; species Candidatus Mycobacterium wuenschmannii. The sequence goes on from NZ_CP126981.1 coordinate 391,538, forward strand.
GGACCTGCGCGCTGCGGGTCGTCGGGCACGGTGACAGCATTCGCGTGGAGTGTCGGGTTCCCGGCGGAGACGTCAACCAGTACCTGGCCGTCGCGGCGCTGGTCGCGGGTGGGTTGCACGGGATCGAACGCGAATTGCCTTTAGGCGAGCCATGTGCCGGCAACGCCTACGAAGACGGCGGCGCGCAACGGCTGCCAGGTACGCTGGCCGGGGCGGCGACGCTGTTCGACGCGTCGACGGTCGCCCGCGCGGCGTTCGGCGACGACGTGGTCGACCACTACGTCAACAACGCGCGCGTCGAGGTGGCCGCGTTCAACGCAGCGGTGACCGACTGGGAGAGGGTTCGCGGGTTTGAGCGGTTCTAGACCTACGTCGACGATGCGGGCCGGGGACGGCCCGGGGAGGAGTCGGGTGAATGCGGCCTGAGCCGCCAGTCATCGGTCTCACTACGTATCTGCAGCGGGCCCAGACCGGCGTCTGGGACGTGCCCGCCAGCTTTCTTCCCGCCGTCTACTTCCAGGGTGTCACCGCGGCCGGCGGTGCCGCGGTGCTGTTGCCGCCGCAGCCGGTGGATTCCGTTGTCGCCGAACGGATCCTGGACAGCCTGGACGGCCTGCTGATCACCGGAGGAACCGACGTCGACCCGTCGACCTACGGCCAGCAGCGGCACGAGAGTACTGACCAGCCCGCGCAGCAACGCGACGAGTGGGAGTTCGCGCTGCTGCGCGCGGCACTCGCGCGACGGCTCCCGGTGCTGGGCATCTGTCGCGGGGCGCAGGTGCTCAACGTGGCGCTCGGCGGCACCCTGCATCAGCACCTGCCCGACGTGATCGGGCATGGCGGCCATCGGGCCGGCAACGCGGAGTTCACCACCCTTCCGGTCCGCACCGTGGCGGGCACCCGACTGGCCGGCCTGCTCGGCGAATCCGTCGACGCGCGGTGCTATCACCATCAGGCCATCGCCGACCTCGGCGAGGGGCTCGTGGTCAGCGGCTGGGATGCCGACGGGGTGGTCGAGGCGCTCGAACTGCCGGGCGACGGCTTTGTGCTTGCGGTGCAGTGGCATCCGGAAGAGAGTCTGGACGACCTGCGGCTGTTCTCGGCGATCGTCGAAGCGGCGCGGGACTACGCGAAGGAGACATAGTGGATCTGACGCAGCGGCTGGCGGGCAAGGTCGCCGTGGTCACCGGAGGTGGCGGCGGCATCGGACTGGCCTCGGCGCGGCGCTTGCACGCCGAGGGTGCCAGGGTGGTCATCGCCGACATCGACGAGCGGACCGGTACCGCGGCGGCCGGAGAGGTCGGCGGACTGTATGTCCCCGTGGATGTTTCGGACGAGGCCTCGGTCAACACTCTGTTCGACACGGTGGTGGAGCGCCACGGCGCGGTGGACATCGCCGTCAACAACGCCGGCATCTCGCCGCCCGACGACGACTTGATCGAGAACACCGAATTGCCTGCGTGGCAGCGGGTTCAGGACGTGAACCTGAAGTCGGTGTACCTGTGCTGCCGAGCGGCGTTGCGGCACATGGCGCCCGCCGGACGCGGTTCAATCGTCAACATCGCGTCGTTCGTCGCGGTGATGGGATCGGCGACATCGCAGATCTCCTACACCGCCTCCAAGGGCGGGGTGCTGGCTATGTCGCGAGAGCTCGGCGTGCAGTTCGCCCGACAGGGTATCCGCGTCAACGCGCTGTGCCCGGGCCCGGTGAATACCCCACTGCTGCAAGAACTTTTCGCCAGCGACCCCGAGCGGGCGGCCCGACGTATGGTGCACGTGCCGATGGGCCGCTTCGGCGAAGCGGACGAGATCGCGGCCGTAGTCGCGTTTTTGGCCAGCGACGACGCCTCGTTCATCACCGCGGCAAGTTACCTCGTCGACGGCGGCATCAGCGCGGCCTACACGACGCCGCTGTAGCGCGTCAGCCGGCTGACTTCGGCCGCTCGGCCAACCCCAGCCGCAGGTGCTCGCTGTGATAGATCGCCTCGTCGAGAAGCTGGGCGACGTGGTTGTCGTACAGGCTGTAGACGATGCTGCGGCCAGTGCGCGTGCCCACCACCAGTCCGAGATTGCGGAGCAGCCGCAGCTGGTGTGAGACCGCGGACTGTTCGAGCCCGATCGTGTCGGCCAGCTCGTTCACCGGCAGCGGGCCCTGCCGCAGCTCGGTGAGGATCAGCAGCCGACTGGGGGTGGCCAGGGCTTGCAGCGTCGTGGCGACGTGGGATGCCGCATCGGCATCGAGCCGCGCGACCGGGCGGTCCCGGCCCTCGACCCCGTGTCCCATAGCCGATCAGAATACCTCAAAGACATACATGAAGATGTGTTCATATTTTCTGCTATCGTCGGCCGCGACCGCCCACCGCGACACGGAGGTAGACGATGGCTGTGCCGACAACGGCACTTCACCGCCCGGAGCTCTCCCCGCCGACGGCACCGGCCCGGCGCACCAAACTGTTCGCGCTGCCGGAGATGCGCTGGGCAGCAGCGTCTTTGGCGCTGTTTCTGGCGGGCCTGGCCGCACAGGTTTCCGGCGCGCCGCAAGACGTGTGGTGGGCGCTGTACCTGGCCTGCTACGCGACCGGCGGCTGGGAACCGGGCCTGGCCGGGCTGCAGGCGTTGCGGGTCAGGGCCCTCGACGTCGACCTGTTGATGGTCGCGGCCGCAATCGGCGCCGCGGCGATCGGGCAGATCACCGACGGCGCGCTGCTGATCGTCATTTTTGCCACCTCCGGGGCGCTCGAGGCGCTCGCCACGGCGCGGACTGAAGACTCGGTGCGCGGGCTGCTCGATCTCGCGCCCGAGACGGGAACCCGAGTGGTTGACGACGGCACCGAGCACAGCGTCCCGGCCGTCGAACTCGAGATCGGTGATGTCATTGTGGTGCGCCCGGGCGAGCGGATCGCTGCCGATGCCACGGTCGTGTCAGGCGCGAGTGAGGTCGACCAGGCCACCATCACCGGTGAGCCGCTGCCGGTGAACAAACGTTCCGACGACGAGGTGTTCGCCGGAACGCTCAACGGCACCGGCGTACTACGCCTGCGCGTCGACCGGCGGGCCGAAGATTCCGTCGTCGCACGCATCGCGTCGCTGGTCGAACAGGCCAGCCAGACCAAGGCCCGCGCCCAGCTGTTCATCGAGAAAGTCGAACAGCGTTACTCGATCGGCATGGTCGCGGTCACCATCGCGGTCTTCGTCATCCCGTTGCTGTTCGGAGATCACTTGCAGCCGGCCCTGTTACGGGCGATGACCTTCATGATCGTCGCCTCGCCGTGCGCGGTGGTGCTGGCCACCATGCCGCCGCTGCTGGCCGCGATCGCCAACGCCGGCCGCCACGGCGTGCTGATCAAATCCGCCGTGGTGATGGAAGAGATGGGCGCTACCACCCAGCTCGCTTTCGACAAGACTGGGACACTGACTCGCGGCTCGCCGGAACTGGCCGAGGTGCACGTCCTCGATGCCGGCTTCAGCGAGGACGAGGTGCTGCGGTTGGCCGCGGCCGCCGAGCATCCCAGTGAACATCCGCTGGCCGCCGCGATCGTCGGCGCCGCCGGTGAACGTGATGTGCGATGGTCCGCGGTCAGCGACTTCACGGCGCACCCGGGACGTGGCGTCAGCGCCCGAGTGGACGGCCGCGTGATCGACGTCAGTTCTCCGGACGAGTTCGAGTGTGCACCGGTGGGTGAGCTGCAGGCCCGAGGCTACACCGCGGTGGTCGTAGCGTGTGACGCGAAACCGATTGGTGTGCTGGCGATTACCGATCAGTTGCGGGGCGAGGCCGGTGCCGCGGTCGCGATGTCGACCCGCATCACGGGTGCCGCGCCGATCCTGATGACCGGCGACAACCGCCTCGTCGCTGAGCAACTCGCCGCTCAGGTCGGCATCTACGAGGTGCACGCCGGACTGCTGCCGGACGACAAGGTGCGCATCGTCCGCGACGCTCAGGCCGCGGGACGCAAGGTCGCGGTGGTCGGCGACGGCATCAATGACGCGCCGGCCCTGGCCGCTGCGGACACCGGAATTGCCATGGGCGGGGCGGGATCCGACCTCACGCTGCAGACCGCCGACGCCGTCGTCATCCGCGACGACCTCACGACCATTCCCACCGCGATCAACCTGTCCCGCCGGGCCCGCCGGGTGGTGGCGGCCAACCTTGTCATCGCTTCGACGTTCATTGGCGTACTCGTCGTGTGGGATCTGGTCGGCACCTTGCCGTTACCGCTCGGCGTCGCCGGTCACGAGGGGTCGACGGTCATCGTCGGACTGAACGGGTTGCGCCTACTGCGCCGCTCGGCATGGCGCAGGGCGGACACCCTCAGCCGTGAAAACTGATCAGCGGGATCGCCATCTCGGCTGGCGTCGGGCCGCCGTGCAGGCCGACGAGCTGCGCGACTTCGGGCGGTTCGCGACGGCCGGCCAGCACCGCGGTGTCGCCGCTGCAGATGACCACGACGTCGCCGATGCGGGCCAGGTGCCGGGGGAGCACCGGGCCGAAAAGCCCCGCGGCGACGGCGTTGTCGCGGCTCAGCACCTCGGCCTTGCCGTCGAGCAGTTCGGTCCAGGCCGCGATCACGTCGGTTGCCGCGCCGGGCTCGGTGTGCAGGTAGCGCACCCGGGGCTCACCGGCGACGACGCGAACTCCCGCCGACAGCCGCGGGTCGGTGTCCAGGTCGATCCGCTCACCCACGTTCAGTCCGCCGTGGTCGGCGGTGACGAGCAGGGCGGCGTCCGACGGCAACGACTCCAGCAGCCTGGTCAACAGCCCGTCCACATAGGCTCCGGCGGCGTGCCACTCCGTCGACCCGACGCCGAACAGATGCGCCGCGGTGTCCAGGGCGGAGGTATAGGCGTACAGCAATCCCGTTGCGGTGGCGACTTGTTCGTTTACCGCGTCCGCGTAGTCGTCGCCGTGGTCGACCGCGCAGAACCGCGCTCCACGATAGGCCGACTCGGTCAGCCCGCTGCCGACGAACGGTGTGGGCAGCACCGCGCAGGCGTCGACGCCGGCGCGCTGGAGGCGCTCGAACCAGGTTGGGACGGGCTGCCATTCGGCGGGCGGCGGATCGTCGCGCCAATAGATATGGGCAAGCACACGCTCGGTCCCGGGCACGTTGACGGTGAAACCCAGCAGCCCGTGCTGACCCGGCGCGGTCCCGGTGCCCAGCGACGCCAAACTTGTCGGCGTCGTCGATGGGAAGGTACAGACCAGTTCGTCCAACCGGCCCGCGCCGCCGGCCAGTACCGACGCGAGAAGTGGTGCGCTCGAACTCAACTCGGGCAGCAGATGCAGGCCCATGCCGTCGACCAACAGCACGACGACCCGCCGCGCGTCGCCGACCTTGTCGGTCAGTTGCAGCGTATCCGCGGCCTCCCGTACCCCGAGCAGCGCGGCCGCACCGGGCAGCACGTCGCAGATCGAGGCATGCACAGCGTCAGTCGACCAATCCCAGCAACGCGTTCTCGACGACCTCGGGTAGCGCGGGGTGGATCCAGTACTGGCCGCGCGCCATGTCCTCGACGCTCAGCCCGAACGTCATCGCCTGAATCAGCGGCTGGATGATCGACGAGGCCTGGTGGCCCATGATGTGTGCGCCCAGCAGCTGACCGGTCTTGGAATCGGAGACGAGCTTGACGATGCCGACGGTGTCCTCGATGGCCCAGCCGTAGGCGACGTCGCCGTAGTCCTGGATCTTGCAGGACACGTCGTAACCCGCTGCCACCGCTTCGTTTTCGGTCATGCCGATGTAGGCGATCTGGGGATCGGTGAACACCGCCGCGGGAACGAAGCGGTGATCGGTTGCGACCATCGCCGCGGTATCGTCCCAGTCGCGCAGCAGATTGCGCTGCACGACCCGGGCCTCGTGATTCGCGACGTGTTTGAGCTCGTACGGCGACGACACGTCGCCGAGTGCGAAAACGTTACGCGCAGTGGTCCGTTGGTACTTGTCGACGACCACGCGGCGATCGTCGAGTTCGATCCCGGCCTTCTCGGCGTCCAGTCGGTCGCCGTTGGACCGACGCCCGGTCGCCACCAGGACGGCGTCGGCCTGCAACTCCGAGCCGTCGTCGAGTTCGAGGACGATACCCGCGCGGTTCTCGTGCGAGCCGAGGATGTTGCGGTGGCTGCGCACCTCCCACTTGCTCGACGCGATGCGGGTGAAGCGCCGCGACAACGTGTCGTCGAGGTGCCGCAGCAGCGATCCGCCGCGGATCACCATCGTGATCCGCACCCCGAGCGCGGAGAAGATGTGGGCGAATTCGCAGGCGACGAAGCCGCCGCCGACGATCACCAAATGCTCTGGCAATGCTGCGATTCGCATGATGTCGTCGCTGGTGTAGTAATGCACACCGCAGTCCAGGATGGCCGGCGGTACCTCGGCCCGCGCGCCCGCGGCGATCACGACCTTCTCGGCGGCGAACTCCTTGCCGTCCTCGGTGCGCAGCAGGTATCGCCCGTCATCCTGGACGCCCGAGAAGCGGGTGTGGGTGTCGTAGACGTCGACGTTCGGTTGCGCTCGCCGGTAGTCCTCACCACCGATGGCGATCGGGTCGATGCGGCCGAACACCCGGGACACGATGTCGTCCCACCGCACCCGGTCGATGTGCGCGTCGATGCCGTAACGCGCTGAGTGGCGGATGGTTTCGGCGACTTCGGCCGCGTAGACGAACATCTTGGTCGGGATGCAGCCGACGTTGAGGCAGGTACCGCCGAACACCCCCTGCTCGCAGATCGCCACCCGCTTCTTCGCGTAGCGATCGTCGAGAATGCTGTTGCCCGAACCGGTTCCGAGGATGGCCAGGTCGTAGCTCTCCATGCAGTAGCCCTTCAGCCGTTCTGTGACGCGACGTCGGATGCCGCACCCAGGTAGTCGTCCAGCCAGGTGTCGAGATGCCGGTAGGCGACCTCGCGCGGTTGCGGCATCGACAGGAACACATCGTGTTTGGCGTCGACCACCGGCACGATCGTGGTGTGGTTGCCGACGCATCCGGCCCAGCGCGCGATGTGCCTGACGTCGAGAACGGCGTCGCCGCACTGCAATGCGACGGCGTCCGAGGCGTCGATCACGCTGTGGTCGGAGCGCAGGATCAGGTTGGGCACGCCCACATCGAGACCGCGGTGCAGCCTCGCCTGCCCGGCGCGCACGGCGGATAGCCAGCCGAAGGTAATGGGGAAGCCGCCCAACGGTTTCCACTGCAGGTTGTAGTCGAACTCGCCGTGATAGTCGCGATGCAGGCTGGCGCCGTAACCGCCACCCGTTTCACTCGGTGCGCGGGCCACCCGCTTGTCACCGACCCGCGCGATCGCGGCGATCAGCGCCCGCGTCGGTGGCCAGCGCAGCGGCACCGGCCCGGGCACGTCGAGAAAAGGACTGTTGAGTACCAACCCGGCGACCCCGGTGCGGGCGATCGCGCCGCGCCGGCGCAACCGGTCGAGCCACAGCGAGACGATCAGCCCACCGGCCGAGTGCCCGTACACCAGCACGCGTGCCGACCCGGTCTCCTCGGCGATGATCGCCAGCGCGCGGTCGAGCTCGCGGTCGTAGTGCGCCAGATTCGAGGTGAAATGTGGCGTCAGGCCGGGCCGCGACGAGCGGCCGCACTTGCGCAAATCGAGTGCGTAGAAGGCGAAGCCACGACCGGCGAAATGGTCGGCCAGCGACGTGTGGAAGAAGTAGTCGGTGTAACCGTGCACCGCCAGGACGGCGTGGGAGGTGTGCGTGACGTCGCCACGGCGCAACAGCGTCGCGTCGATCTCGCCCTCGCCGTCGGGATCCACACCCAACGGAATGCCGCATTGCCAGTAGCCGGGCAGAACGTCGGGCTGCCAGCCAGTCACGCACGCCAGCTTAGAGGTGAGGACGGTGTTGCGGTCGCAGGACCGCGGGTTCCGAGTGCCCGCGATAATCTGGGCGTCCATGCAGCTCGCCGGATGATAAGGATGAACGGCTCGGTGTCAGGTACGCAGCCCAGGACGACCCCGAAGGTCGACGCCGTGCTGGTGGGGACCGGCATCATGAGCGCCACCCTGTCGGCCATGCTGCGCCGGCTCGAGCCGACCTGGTCGATCGCGATCGTCGAACGCCTGGACGCCGCCGCCGCCGAAAGCAGCGACCCGTGGAACAACGCCGGCACCGGGCACGCGGGACTGTGCGAGCTCTTCTACACACCGCAACTGACCGATGGCTCGATCGACATCGCCAAGGCGGTGCGGGTCAGCGAGCAGTTTCAGGTCACCCGTCAGTTCTGGGCCTACGCCGCCGAGAACGGCATGCTGACCGATGTCCGCGGCTTCCTGAATTCCGTGCCGCACGTCAGCTTTGTACAGGGCGACGAGCGCGTCGATTACCTGCGCCGGCGCCGTCAGGCACTGGCCGGCAACCCGCTGTTCGCGCGCAACGAATTGGTCGAGGGGGCAGACGAATTCGCCCGGCGCCTGCCGCTCATGGCCGCCAGACGCGACCTGTCCGAACCTGTCGCGCTGAACTGGGCGACGGAGGGCACCGACGTCGACTTCGGTTCGCTGGCACGGCAACTCATCGGCTACGGGACGCGCAACGGCACCACCACTATGTTCGGCCGCGAGGTGCGCGACCTGACCCGACAGCGCGACGGCAGCTGGCGCTTGAGCATCCGTAACCGCCGCACCGCCGAACATCACACGCTGGACGCCGGATTCGTCTTCGTCGGGGCCGGGGGAGGCGTGCTGCCCCTGCTGCAGAAGTCAGGCATCAAGGAAGCCAAGGGCTTTGGCGGCTTCCCGGTGGGCGGACTGTTCCTGCGCAGTGGCGACCCGGCGCTCGCCCGCGGTCATCACGCCAAGGTCTACGGGCTGCCGGCCCCGGGCGCCCCGGGCATGACGGCGGCGCACCTGGACACCCGGATCGTCAACGGCAGGCCGTGGCTGATGTTCGGGCCCTTCGCCGGCTGGTCGCCGAAGTTCCTCAAGCACGGGCATGCCAGCGACCTGCCGCGCTCGGTCACCCTCGACAATGTGGCGACGGTGGCGGGGGCGGGGCTCGGCAACCGCGAACTGGTCCGCTATCTGATCGGGCAACTGCGTTTGACCAAGCCGACCCGCGTCGAGGCGTTGCGCGAATTCGTGCCCAGCGCAGTCGATTCCGACTGGAGCCTGACGATCTCGGGGCAGCGGGTGCAGGTGATGCGGCGTGCCGGCCGCCGCGGCGGCCGCCTCGAATTCGACACCACGGTGCTGGCCGCGGCCGACGGCAGCATCGCCGGCCTGCTCGGCGCGTCACCGGGAGCGTCGACGGCGGTGACGGCGATGCTCGACGTGTTGCAGCGCTGCTTCCCAGACCGGTATCCCGCGTGGCTGCCGACGCTGAAGGAGATGGTGCCGTCGCTGGGCACCACGCTGGCAGGCGAGCCGGCCCTCTACGAGGAGCTGCGCTCCTGGACCGCCAAGGCTTTGGAGCTGGAGTTGTGAGCGCGGTCTCGCTCGTCGCTCCTGTATATCTAGCGGTCATGGAAGCAGGTGTGCGCGGATGACGGCACCGGAGAACGCGTATCTGGTCGGGTTGCGTTTGACCGGCAGGAAGGTCGTGCTGGTCGGCGGCGGCAGCGTCGCGCAGCGTCGGCTTCCGCTGCTGGTGGCCAGCGGCGCCGACATCCACGTCATCACCCGCAGCGCGACCCGCTCGGTCGAGGCGATGGACGGAATCACGTTGTCGCTGCGCGACTATCGCGACGGCGACCTCGACGGCGCCTGGTATGCGATCGCGGCCACCGACGATCCGGATGTCAACGCGGCGATCGTCGCCGAGGCCGAGCGCAACCGCATCTTCTGCGTGCGCGCGGACATCGCGATCGAGGGCAGCGCGGTGACGCCTGCCTCCTTCGAATACGCGGGGCTGTCGGTCGGCGTGCTGGCCGGCGGCGAGCACCGGCGTTCGGCCGGCATCCGCTCCGCAATCCGGGAGGCGTTGCAGCAGGGTGTGATCTCGCCGGAGAGCTTCGAGAGCGACGACGTGGTCCGCGGCGGCGTCGCCCTGATCGGCGGCGGTCCCGGCGACCCGGAATTGATCACCGTGCGGGGCCGGCGCCTGCTCGCCCAGGCGGACGTCGTCGTCGCCGACCGGCTGGCGCCCCCGGAACTACTCGCCGAGTTGGCGCCCTCGGTCGAGGTGATCGACGCCGCCAAGATCCCTTACGGCCGCGCGATGGCCCAGGACGCCATCAACGCGGTCATGATCGAGCGCGCCCGCGCCGGTCACTTCGTGGTGCGACTCAAGGGCGGCGACCCGTTCGTCTTCGCCCGTGGCTACGAGGAAGTGCTGGCGTGCGTCGACGCTGGGATTCCGGTGACCGTTGTGCCAGGTGTGACAAGCGCCATTGCGGTGCCGGCATCGGCGGGTGTGCCGGTCACGCATCGGGCCATCAATCACGAGTTCGTGGTGGTCAGCGGCCACCTCGCGCCCGACCATCCCGAATCGTTAGTGAATTGGGATGCGCTCGCAGCCATGACCGGAACCATCGTTTTGCTGATGGCGGTCGAACGCATCGAGCTGTTCGCCGAAGTGCTGCTGAAAGGCGGCCGACCTGCGGATACGCCGGTGGTGGTGGTTCAGCAGGGGACCACAGCGGCCGAGCACACCCTGCGGGCCACCCTGGCGGACGCGCCGGAGAAGATACGTTCCGAGGGCATCCGACCTCCCGCGATCGTCGTAATCGGCTCGGTGGCGGCGTTCGGCATTTAAAAGATCCTTAAGATTACTGTAGGGTAAGTTCTTATGACGGCTCTCAACGATGCAGAGCGGGCTGTCCAAAGATGGACAACTGAACCCTCGAAGCGAGCAGTTCACATGCCCGATACGCACCCAGAAAAGACCGCCCCAGACCACGACGCCGCAGCTACGCCGACAAAGGCGACGCCGTGGATGCCGACGCGGCGGTTCTTCACCGCCGTGATCGCCATCGCCGGTATGCAGTTGATGGCGACCATGGACGGCACCATCGCGATCGTCGCCCTTCCCAAGATCCAGAACGAGCTGAGCCTGTCCGACGCCGGCCGTAGCTGGGTGATCACCGCCTATGTGCTGACCTTTGGTGGCCTGATGCTGCTGGGCGGTCGTCTCGGCGACACCATCGGCCGCAAGCGCACCTTCATCGTCGGCGTCACGCTGTTCACCATTGCCTCCGCGCTGTGCGGCATCGCCTGGGACGACGTCACCTTGGTGATCGCCCGGCTGCTGCAGGGTGTCGGCGCCGCCATTGCCTCCCCGACCGGTTTCGCACTGGTCGCGACCACGTTCGCCAAGGGCCCGGCCCGTAACGCCGCCACTGCGGTGTTCGGCGCGATGACCGGCGTAGGTTCGGTCGGCGGCCTCGTCGTCGGCGGAGCGCTCACCGAGCTGTCCTGGCGCCTGGCATTTCTGGTCAACGTGCCGATCGGACTGGTGATGATCTACCTGGCCCGCACCGCGCTGCGCGAGACCAGCCGCGAGCGGATGAAGCTCGACGCCGCAGGCGCCGTGCTGGCCACACTGGCGTGCACGGGTGCGGTGTTCGCCTTCTCGACCGGCCCCGAGGCCGGCTGGGTCTCGTTACCGACGCTCGGCTCGGCCGGCATTGCGCTGGTGGCGTTCATCGCATTCGCGTTCGTGGAACGTTCCGCCGAGAACCCCGTCGTGCCGTTCAAGCTGTTCTTCGACCGCAATCGGCTGGCCACCTTCGCTGCGATCTTCTTGGCCGGTGGGCTCTTGTTCACCGTCACGGTGCTGGTCGCGCTGTACGTGCAGGACATCATGGGTTACAGCGCCCTGCGCGCCGGCGTCGGCTTCATCCCGTTCGCCATCGCGATGGGTATCGGCCTGGGCGGCTCGTCGCAGCTGGTGTCGCGGTTCCAACCCCGGGTCATCGTCATCGCGGGCGGCGCACTGGTGGTCGGCGCGATGATCTACGGCTCGACCTTCAACGGCGCCATGCCCTACTTCCCGAACCTGATCGTTCCCGTCGTGATCGCCGGTATCGGCATCGGTATGGTCGTCGTGCCGGTGGCGCTCTCGGCCATCGCGGGCGTCGGCTTCGACCAGATCGGGCCTACCTCGGCGATCGCGCTGATGCTGCAAAACCTCGGTGGCCCAGTCGTTCTCGCGGTTATCCAGGCCGTCATCACGTCGCGCACCCTGTACCTCGGCGGCATCAACGGCCCGGTGAAGAACATGAATGCCGCGCAACTGCATGCTCTCGACCATGGCTACACCTACGGGTTGCTGTGGGTGGCCGGCGTGACCATCATCGTCGGCGGGGTGTCGCTGTTCATCGGCTACACCGCCGAGCAGGTGGCACACGCGCAGGAAGTCAAGGACGCGATCGACGCCGGCGAGCTCTAGCTCGCGCTTCATTTCGCGAAACTGAAGCCAGGGTCGTGATCCGCTGACGATCACCACCGTGGCTTCTGTTTCGCGGTCACCTCTCCACTGCAGTTAGGCTTGCGCGCTGTGATCACCCGGATGTCCGAGCTGTTCCTGCGCACACTGCGCGACGACCCCGCCGAAGCCGAGGTCGCCAGCCACAAGCTGCTGATCCGTGCCGGCTACGTGCGACCGATCGCGCCGGGGCTCTACAGCTGGCTGCCGTTGGGCCTGCGAGTGCTGCGCAACATCGAACGCGTGGTGCGCGAAGAGATGAACGCCATCGGCGGCCAGGAGATCCTGTTCCCGGCCCTGCTGCCGCGCGCGCCGTACGAGACCACCAACCGGTGGACGGAGTACGGCGACGGCGTGTTTCGGCTCAAGGACCGCCGCGGCAACGACTACATGCTCGGCCCGACGCACGAAGAACTGTTCGCGCTCACAGTCAAGGGGGAGTACAGCTCCTACAAGGACTTTCCGCTGACGCTGTATCAAATCCAGACCAAATACCGCGACGAGGCGCGTCCGCGCGCCGGCATCTTGCGCGGCCGCGAGTTCGTCATGAAGGACTCCTACTCGTTCGACATCGACGACAGCGGCCTCAAGAGCGCCTACCACGCCCACCGCGAGGCCTATCAGCGCATCTTCGCCCGGCTGAGCGTCGACTACGTCATCGTCTCCGCGGTCTCCGGCGCCATGGGCGGCTCGGCCTCCGAGGAGTTTCTGGCCGAAAGTCCCATCGGCGAGGACACTTTCGTGCGCTGCCCGGAATCCGGCTACGCCGCCAACGTCGAGGCCGTCGTCACCGCTCGTCCCGAAAGCCTGCCGACCGACGGGCTGCCGGACGCCGTGGTGCATGAGACCGGAAACACCCCCACCATCGCGACGCTGGTCGAGTGGGCCAACGGCGCCGATCTGGGTCGCACCGTCACCGCTGCCGACACGCTGAAGAATGTATTGCTGAAAGTTCGTGAGCCGGGCGGAGATTGGGAGCTGCTGGGCATCGGGGTGCCCGGCGACCGCGAGGTCGACGACAAGCGCCTCGGTGCCGCCCTCGACCCAATCGAGTACGCGCTTCTCGACGACGCCGACTTCGCCAAGTACCCGTTCCTGGTCAAGGGCTATATCGGCCCGAAAGCACTGCTGGACAACGGGGTTCGCTACCTGGTCGATCCACGCATCGTCGACGGCACCAGCTGGATCACCGGCGCCGACGACAAGGGCAAGCACGTCGTCGGCCTGGTCGCTGGCCGCGACTTCGTCGCCGACGGGACCATCGAGGCCGCCGAGGTACGCGACGGCGATCCGTCGCCGGACGGCCGCGGCGCGCTGGTTTCCGCGCGCGGCATCGAGATCGGCCACATCTTCCAGCTCGGGCGCAAATACACCGACGCGTTCACCGTCGACGTGCTCGGCGAGGACGGCAAGCCGGTCCGGTTGACCATGGGCTCCTACGGCGTGGGCGTGTCGCGCCTGGTGGCCGTGATCGCCGAACAGCAACACGACGAGCTCGGGTTGCGCTGGCCGGCCGAGGTGTCGCCGTTCGACGTGCACCTGGTGATCGCCAACAAGGACGCCGAGGCGCGAACGGGCGCAACCTCGTTGGCCGGCGATCTGGACCGACTCGGCCTCGAGGTCCTGTTCGACGACCGCACCGCCTCACCCGGAGTGAAATTCAAGGACGCCGAATTGCTCGGCGTGCCATGGATTGTCGTGGTGGGCCGCGGCTGGGCGGACGGAAAAGTGGAGCTGCGCAACCGTTTCAGCGGCGAGACGCGCGAGCTGACCGCGGGTGCCGGGCTGGCCACCGATATCGTCGCTGCCGTCACCGGCTAGCTAGTCGGCCCCGGGGAAGGCGGTGGTGATCGGCCAGTCGCCGAGTTGCTGCTTCCAGCGGGCGGCCAGTACCGCGCTCTGGGTCAGTGCCTTGACGCCGAACGTCCGGTCGTCGCCGCTCTCGGCCTGCTCGAGGAAAGCGCGCCAGGCGGTTTCGGTGTCCGTCTCCATCCGGGCGGCCAGCCGCGCCGCGTCGGTGGGGGTGTCGACCGGCATCGGCAGTTGATAGCCGGGCGCGGCCAGTGGCGGCGAGACCTTGCGTCCCGTCAGCATCGTGATGGCCTGGTCGCGACGCTCGCGGTGCTGGTTGAGCGCCGCGGACACGAGGACGTTCACGTCGGGCGCGCAGCGGGCCGAGACGATGCCGTATCCGTAGATGACGGCGTGCTCGTTGGCCAGCGCGGCGCTGAGCGCGGTGTCGGCGGCGGTCACGAAGCGGCCGCTCCGAACGTCAGCGCGACGGTGTGGGACGCGGCGCACGACGCTGCAATCGATCCGAGCAATCCCGCGCGATACCCCGACGACGTGCTCGCCAGCCCGGCCGCGCTGTCGGCCGAAGCCTTCAGCGACGTGACGACGGCGGCCAGCGGGGGCGGGGGAGCCGAGGTGGCCGACGCGCTGGTCGTCGGACTCGACGTTGCCGGCGAGGTGGATGTCGGGGCGAGACGATTGATCTCGGTCGTCAGCGCCTGTGCGTGCCGGGAGCGTTCGGTCGCGACCTGGGTGAGTGCCCGCGCGACATCCGGTGGCGCGCCCACAGCGGCCGCGGTGGCGAGTTCGCTGTCCTGACGGGCCAGGGTCAGCTGCTCCTCGAGCTCGTCGACGGCCGGTGGTGCGGGCGGTGTGCTGCATCCGGACGCCGCGACAGTGAGCGCGGCGAGCGCCACGCCGCCGGTCAACATTCGTCGTCGGGTGACGACCGATAGCTCGGTGCTCGGCATTGCCACATCCTGCCATTGCCGCGGCTGCGGACCGTAACGCCAGGTGACCTCGCCGCGATCACGTCTAACCACGGTTTCCTGGCGTATCGTTGATGGCTGGCTCTGCCGAGCCGCTGACCGGACAACTCAAGATGAGGAGCTCGCCGTGGCCACCGGGCTACCGTCACAGACGCAGGTGATCGAGCTGCTCGATGGCGAGTTCGCGCGCGCCGGTTACGAAATCGAAGACGTGGTCATCGACGCGCGGTCGCGGCCGCCGCGGATTACGGTGATCGCCGGCGGTGACACGGCTCTCGACCTGGACATGGTCGCCCGGCTTTCTCGCTCGGCCTCTGACCTGCTGGACGCCGAGCGCGACATCGGCGGCAGCTACGTCCTGGAAGTCACCTCGCCGGGCGTCGACCGTCCGTTGACCACCGAGAAGCAATTTCGCCGCGCGCACGGCCGCAAGATCGATCTGACGCTCACCGACGGAACGCAGCTCACCGGCAGGGTGGGCGACACCGGTGACGGCGCGGTGAACGTCGTCGTGCGCGACGGTCGCGACTGGGCGGTGCGGTTGCTCCCGCTCGGTGATATCACCAAAGCTGTTGTTCAGGTTGAGTTTTCGCCGCCGCCTCAACGAGAACTGGAACTGGCAGGAATTGATCGAAGCGCGGAGACGGAGGGCACTACGTGAATATCGACATGGCCGCTCTGCACGCCATAGTGGTGGAACGCGGCATCTCCTTCGACGATCTGCTCGAGGACGTCAAGGCGGCGGTGCTGAGTGCCTACCGGCACACCGAGGGTCATCAGCCGGACGCCCACATCGACATCGACCGCAAATCCGGCGGCGTCCGGGTGCTCGCTCGGGAACTCGATGAGGACGGCAACGTGCTCAGCGAATGGGAAGACACCCCTGAGGGATTCGGCCGCATCGCCGCGACCACCGCGCGACAGGTGATGTTGCAGCGGTTGCGTGACGCCGAGAACGAGCGCACCTACGGCGAGTTCTCCACCCACGAGGGCGAGATCGTCGCCGGCGTCATCCAGCGCGACAGCCGGGCCAACTCACGAGGCCTGATCGTCGTGCGGATGGGCAGCGAAACCAAGGGCTCCGAGGGAGTGATCCCGGCGGCCGAGCAGGTGCCCGGTGAGGTCTACGAGCACGGCGACCGAGTGCGCTGCTACGTCGTCGGCGTCAGCCGCGGGGCCCGCGAACCGGTGATCACGCTGTCGCGCACCCATCCCAATCTGGTCCGCAAGCTGTTCTCCCTCGAAGTGCCCGAGATCGCGGACGGATCCGTCGAGATCGTCGCCGTCGCACGGGAAGCCGGCCACCGATCGAAGATCGCGGTCGCATCGCGGGTGCCGGGGCTCAACGCTAAGGGCGCCTGCATCGGCCCGATGGGGCAGCGGGTGCGCAACGTGATGAGCGAGTTGTCCGGGGAGAAGATCGACATCATCGACTTCGACGACGACCCGGCACGGTTCGTGGCCAACGCGCTGTCGCCGGCCAAGGTCGTGTCGGTCACGGTCATCGATCAGAACGCGAGGGCCGCCCGCGTCGTGGTGCCCGACTTCCAACTCTCCCTGGCGATCGGTAAAGAGGGCCAGAACGCGCGACTGGCGGCGCGGCTCACCGGCTGGCGGATCGACATCCGCGGGGATTCGCCCGACCAGGACGAGGACCACTCGGAGGACGGTGCGGTGACCGAGTCGCCCTAGCGTCTTTACTGACGCGACGCAAGTAGTTGATTTCTATTCCCAGACGATTCCCAGCGAACTATCATCTGTTCTCAAGTTTCGAGTGCCTAGAGAAGATGGGTTAGCGATGAAACGTCTTGTTCTGCCGTACGTCGTAGGTGCAATGGCCGCGACCGCGATCGGGTTCAGCCCTCTTGCTCTGGCGGACGATTTCTTCCCGCCGGGAACGGACCAGATCGGGGACCGGACATACATCGCAGATGTCTTCAACGAGCCGTTCTACCGCTACGCCGAGTATTCGACCCCTTACGAGGTTTTGAGCGGCGACGAGTCGCTCGGCCAATTCACGAGCACTAGCACCTATTTCCTCTCGCCCTACCAGCCGTTCGGGATATGGACTCTTTTCCAGAGCGAGCTGATCTCGGACAGCTCGTATTCCGGTCTGGCGGACGGAGCGACGCACCAGGACTTGAGCTTCAGCACCCTCACATTGACCGGGCTGTTGACTCTGTTCTCGAGTGACTATTACGACAATCCAGGGATCGGTACGTCCCTCGACATCTCGTTCTTCGGCGGACCCGACATCCCGATCTGGGACATCACCTATGACACGGCGGGCGGCGCCGCAACCGATCCAGGCGGCCTCGGCGACCTGCTCGGCATGGACTTCAGCAGCCTCGGGGACTGGTTCGGGTCGAGTGTCGACGGTCTCGGCAACCTCTTCGACCCCAGCGGCTTGCTGGGCATCGACCCCGGCGCGTTCGCCGACTTCGTCGGTTTCGACCCGACCGGACTGACCGTCTTGGCCGGGCTGTTCTGACCGCTCCGTCGTAACCACCGAGCGCGTTCGGACTCGCGCGCAGGTGAAGGTAAACTGAGCCGTGATCCAGCGCGAGTCTTCAGCATCGGCGCACCGACGTACCGAAGGACCGGTACGGACGTGCGTCGGTTGCCGAAAGCGAGAGTTGGCCGTCGAACTGCTCCGAGTGGTGGCTGTATCGGCCGGGAACGGCAAATATGTCGTGACCGTCGACCCAGCAGGTACTCTGCCGGGGCGGGGTGCGTGGTTGCATCCCGTTGCAGAGTGCGCCACAGAAGCAATCCGGCGGCGAGCCTTCGCTCGCGCGCTGCGCATCACCGGTGCACCGGAAACATCAGCGGTGATCGAACACCTGGAGTCTCAACGAGGCTCACGGTGCGATGGTCATCCCGCCAACAGAACAGGCAGCAAAGAACATGAGCACACCGTGAAGTCCCGATGACCATGCGTCATAGCTAAACCCGAGGCGCGGCCTACCCACCGCTGTCGCCTCATAGACAGGAGATGTAGTGGCAGGCAAGGCCCGCGTACACGAGTTGGCCAAGGAACTCGGTGTTACCAGCAAGGAAGTTCTCGCTCGGCTAGGCGAACAGGGCGAGTTCGTTAAATCCGCATCCTCGACGGTTGAAGCGCCGGTGGCGCGTCGACTGCGCGAGTCTTTCGGCGGCGGGAAACCCGCTCCCGAGAAAGCGTCCGGCAACGGCGCGGCGGCCGCGAAGCCCGCCGCTAAAGCGGCAACCCCGGCGGCGAAACCCGCCGCCCCCAAGCCCGCTGCCCCGCCAGCACCCGAACCCCGGCCCCGCCGCCGGCACCGGCTGTCGAACAGCCGCCCGCCGCTGCGGCGCCCGGCCCGGCCACCCGCCCCGGCCCGACCCCTGGTCCGCGGCCGGCGGCGCCGAAGCCCGCGGCCCGCACGCCGCGCGTCGGCAACAACCCGTTCTCCTCGGCGCAGCCCGTCGAGCGACCCGCCATGCCGCGTCCCCAGGCCCCGCGTCCGGGTGCACCGCGACCCGGCGCCCCGCGTCCCGGTGCCTCACCGGGCAACATGCCGCCGCGCCCGAGTGGCGCCGGTCGTCCGCCGCGTCCCGGCGGCCCCCGGCCCGGCCCCGGCGGCCGGCCAGGCGCGCCCGCCGGTGGCGGTCGCCCGGGTGGTGGCGGTGGCGGTAACTACCGCGGCGGCGGTGGCGGCGGAGTCGGCGCCCCTCCCGGTGGCGGTGGCGGTTACCGCGGTCGTCCCGGCGGTGGCGGCGGTGGACGCCCAGGTCAGCGCGGTGGCGCGGCCGGTGCGTTCGGTCGTCCCGGCGGTGCGCCGCGACGCGGCCGTAAGTCGAAGCGGGCAAAACGCGCCGAATACGAGAACATGCAGGCGCCGGTCGTCGGTGGCGTGCGGTTGCCGCACGGCAACGGCGAGACCATCCGCCTCGCGCGTGGCGCGTCGCTGTCCGACTTCGCCGAGAAGATCGACGCCAACCCGGCCTCGCTGGTGCAGGCGCTGTTCAACCTCGGCGAGATGGTGACCGCGACGCAGTCGGTCGGCGACGAGACGCTCGAACTGCTCGGCAGCGAGATGAACTACGTCGTCCAGGTCGTCAGCCCCGAGGACGAGGACCGCGAACTACTGGAGTCCTTCGACCTCACCTACGGCGAAGACGAGGGCGGCGAAGAAGACCTCGAGCAGCGGCCGCCGGTGGTGACCGTCATGGGTCACGTCGACCACGGTAAGACGCGACTGCTGGACACCATCCGTAACGCCAGCGTCCGCGAGGGCGAGGCCGGTGGCATCACCCAGCACATCGGTGCCTACCAGGTGACCGTCGACTTCGAAGGCAACGAGCGGCCGATCACCTTCATCGACACCCCGGGCCATGAGGCGTTCACCGCCATGCGTGCCCGTGGCGCCAAGGCCACCGACATCGCGATC
The DNA here is from genome assembly GCF_030252325.1 of Candidatus Mycobacterium wuenschmannii. Lineage (NCBI taxonomy): Bacteria > Bacillati > Actinomycetota > Actinomycetes > Mycobacteriales > Mycobacteriaceae > Mycobacterium > Candidatus Mycobacterium wuenschmannii. The sequence continues at coordinate 411,113 of NZ_CP126981.1, forward strand.
CTGGTGGTCGCCGCCGACGACGGCGTCATGCCGCAGACGGTGGAGGCGATCAACCACGCGCAAGCGGCCGACGTGCCCATCGTGGTGGCGGTCAACAAGATCGACAAGGAAGGCGCCGACCCGTCCAAGATTCGGGCCCAGCTCACCGAATACGGCTTGGTGGCAGAGGATTTCGGTGGCGACACGATGTTCGTCGACATCTCCGCCAAGGCCGGCACCAACATCGAGGCACTGGAAGAGGCGGTGCTGTTGACTGCCGACGCCGCCCTGGACCTGCGGGCCAACCCTGACATGGAAGCCCAGGGTGTGGCCATCGAGGCGCACCTCGACCGCGGTCGCGGGCCGGTGGCCACCGTGCTGATCCAGCGCGGAACGCTGCGGGTCGGCGACTCGATCGTGGCCGGCGACGCCTACGGTCGCGTCCGGCGCATGGTCGACGAGCACGGCGACGACGTCGAAGAGGCGCTGCCGTCGCGGCCCGTTCAGGTCATCGGTTTCACCTCGGTGCCCGGCGCGGGTGACAACCTGCTCGTCGTCGACGAGGACCGGATCGCCCGTCAGATCGCCGACCGGCGCAGCGCGCGCAAGCGCAACGCGCTGGCCGCCCGCTCGCGGAAGCGCATCAGCCTGGACGACCTGGATGCGGCGCTGAAGGAAACCAGCCAGCTGAACCTGATCCTGAAGGGCGACAACTCCGGAACCGTCGAGGCTCTGGAGGAAGCGCTGCTGGGTATCGAGATCGACGACGAGGTGGCGCTGCGCGTCATCGACCGCGGTGTCGGTGGCGTCACCGAGACCAACGTCAACCTGGCGTCGGCCTCGGACGCGATCATCATCGGGTTCAACGTCCGGGCGGAGGGCAAGGCCACCGAGCTGGCCAACCGCGAGGGCGTCGACATCCGCTACTACTCGGTGATCTACCAGGCGATCGACGAGATCCAGAGCGCGCTCAAGGGCATGCTCAAGCCGGTCTACGAAGAGAACGAGCTGGGTCGCGCCGAGATCCGTCAGCTGTTCCGGTCGTCCAAGGTCGGTGTCATCGCTGGTTGCCTCGTGCAGTCGGGGATCATGCGCCGCAACGCCAAGGCCCGGCTGCTGCGGGACAACATCGTGGTGGCCGAGAACCTCACGGTGTCGTCGCTGCGGCGGGAGAAGGACGACGTCACCGAGGTCCGCGACGGCTACGAATGCGGTCTGACGCTGACCTACTCCGACCTCAAAGAGGGCGACGTCATCGAAACCTACGAGCTCGTGGAAAAGGAGCGCGTCTGAGTATGAGCTCCGACAAGCTGAACCTGCGGCATGGCTGACCCGGCGCGGGCGCGCCGGCTGGCCAAGCGGGTCTCTGAGATCGTCGCGTCGGCGATCGAGTACGAGATCAAGGACCCGGGGTTAGTCGGAGTCACCATCGTGGACGCCAAGCTGTCCGGCGACCTGCACGACGCGACGCTGTACTACACGGTGATGGGCTCGTCCCTGGATGACGATCCTGACTACGACGGGGCCGCCGCCGCGCTGGATCGCGCGAAGGGTGTGTTGCGCAGCAAGGTCGGTGCCGGCACCGGAGTGCGTTTCACGCCGACGCTGACCTTCACCCGCGACACGGTGTCCGACTCCGTACAGAAGATGGAGGCGCTGCTGGCCCGTGCGCGGGCCGCGGACGCCGATCTGGCGAAGGTGCGCGAGGGAGCGACTCCGGCGGGTGATGCGGACCCGTACCGCACGACTGACGATGAGCACATAGACCCGCACGACGACGATGCGAACCGCGAAGCGGTTCGGGGAGGAGTCGGGCACATTGACCAAGGGGCACCAACCGATATCGGGGAAGGCGCCGGTGACGATCAACTCGAAGACTGAATCCACTGCGGCACAACGGGTCGACGCGATCGGCGCCGCCAAGGTGCTGGATGCCGCGTCGACGGTCGGGGTGGTCTGTCACGTTCATCCCGACGCCGACACCATAGGCGCGGGCCTCGCGTTGGCGTTGGTGCTCGACCGGTGCGGCAAGTCGGTCGAGGTCAGTTTCGCGGCACCGGCCGCGCTCCCGGAGTCGTTGCGGTCATTGCCCGGCGGGCGGTTGCTGGTCGACCCCAACGCCATGCGCCGCGACGTCGATCTCGTTGTCACCGTGGATATTCCGAGCATGAATCGGCTCGGCGATCTGCGCGACATGGCCGGCGGCGGGCACGAGGTGCTGGTGATCGACCACCATGCGTCCAACCAGATGTTCGGTACCGCGAACTTCGTTGAGTCATCGGCGGATTCGACCACGATGATGGTCGCTGAGCTGCTGGATGCGTGGGACAAGCCGATCGACGCCGATGTGGCGTACTGCCTGTACGCCGGCCTGACCACCGACACCGGATCGTTCCGGTGGGCCAGCGCGGACGCGTACCGGCTGGCGGCCCGGCTGGTCGAGATCGGCATCGACAACGCCGCGATCACCCGGTCGCTGATGGACACCCACCCCTTCGCATGGCTTTCGATGCTGTCTCGGGTGCTCGGCTCGGCGCAGTTGTTGCCCGGCGCCGCCGGCGGCCGCGGCCTGGTGTACGCGGTCGTCACCAATCAGGAATGGGCCAACGCGCGTCCGGAGGAAGTCGAAAGCATCGTCGACATCGTCCGCACCACTCAGCAGGCCGAAGTTGCCGCGGTGTTCAAAGAGATTGAGCCGCAACACTGGTCGGTGTCCATGCGGGCCAAGGATGCGATCGACCTCTCCGCAGTCGCATCGACCTTCGGAGGCGGCGGGCACCGGCTGGCCGCCGGCTACTCGACTACCGGTTCGGCCGACGAGGTCGTGGCCGCGCTGAGCGCCGCCCTGGGGTGAACAAGTCGGTAGGGACGCAGCCGGGCGGTCGTCAGATCGTGCAACTGGCGCTACCGGCCCTGGGCGTGCTGGCCGCCGAACCGCTCTACCTACTGTTCGACACCGCGATCGTCGGCCGCCTCGGTGCGCTGAGTCTGGCCGGGCTCGCGATCGGCGGACTGGTCCTCGGCATGGTCGGTTCGCAGCTGACCTTTCTGTCCTACGGCACCACCGCGCGTTCGGCGCGACACTTCGGCGCGGGCGACCGCCCCGCCGCCGTTGCCGAAGGCGTGCAAGCGACGTGGTTGGCGTTGGTGCTCGGCCTGGTCATTGTCGTCGTGGTGCAGGTCGTCGCGGCTCCGCTGGTATCGGTCATCGCGGGTTCGGCCGACATCGCGCGAGCCGCGCTGCCGTGGCTGCGCATCGCGATCATCGGCGCGCCCGCAATCCTGGTGTCGCTGGCCGGTAATGGCTGGTTGCGCGGCGTGCAGGACACGGTTCGCCCGTTGCGCTACGTGGCCGCCGGCTTCGGGTTGTCGGCGCTGCTATGTCCGTTGCTGGTGTTCGGCTGGCTGGGACTGCCGCGGCTCGGGTTGTCGGGGTCGGCTGTGGCCAACCTGTCGGGTCAGTGGCTGGCCGCCGTGCTGTTCGGACGCGCACTGCTGGCCGAGGGAACGCCGCTACGGATGGACCGTCATGCGCTGGCGTCCCAGGTCGTGCTGGGACGCGACCTGCTGGTCCGGACGCTGGCCTTCCAGGCCTGTTTCGTGTCCGCGGCGGCGGTGGCGGCCCGGTTCGGTGCCGCGGCGGTGGCCGCCCATCAGGTGGTGCTGCAGCTATGGAATTTCCTTGCACTGGTTCTGGATTCGCTGGCCATCGCGGCGCAGGCGTTGGTGGGCGCGGCGCTGGGGGCCGGCGACGCCCCGCTCGCGATCTCCACCGCGCGACGGGTGACGGTCTGGTCGGCCGTCGCCGCGTCAGGTCTCGCGGCGGTGTTCGCCGCCGGTGCCGGCGTGCTGCCGCGCTTGTTCACCGACGACAGTTCGGTGCTGGCCGCGGTCGGGGTGCCCTGGTGGTTCCTGGTCGCTCAATTGCCCTTGGCTGGTGTGGTTTTCGCGCTCGACGGCGTGTTGCTGGGTGCGGGGGATGCCGCGTTCATGCGGACGGCGACGGTGGTGAGCGCGCTGGTCGGTTTTCTGCCGCCGATCTGGCTGGCGCTGCGCTTCGACTGGGGGCTGGCCGGAATCTGGTCTGGCCTGAGCGCATTCATCGTTCTGCGGCTGATCTTCGTCGGCTGGCGAGCCGTGTCGGGCCGCTGGGTGGTGACCGGGCAATGACGACGCAACGCGAACTGATGCTGAGCGGTGCGCCGTACCGCGCCGACGATCCCGAATTGTCCGCCGCCCGAAGGGAATGCCAGCGCGTGCTGGCAAGGTTCAACGCCGGCGAGTCAGAGGTGCTGCAGGGCTTGCTCGGATCGCTGGGCGAGGGATCGGAGATCCTTCCCCGGTTCCTGTGCGACTACGGCGAGCAGATCAGCGTCGGCGCAGGTTGTTTCGTCAACTACGACGCGGTCTTCCTCGACTGCGCGGCGATCACCATCGGCCGCGATGTGCAGATCGGCCCGCGCGTACAACTTCTCACGGCGCTGCATCCGGTCGACGACCACGAATCCCGGCGGGCCGGTTGGGAATCCGCGTTGCCGATAGCCATCGGTGACAATGTTTGGCTCGCGGCGGGCGTCATCGTCTGCGCGGGCGTGAGCATCGGCGACAACACGGTGATCGGAGCGGGAAGCGTCGTCACCCGCGACGTACCGCCGAATGTGCTCGCGGCCGGCAATCCGTGCCGGGTGATCCGATCGCTGGAACCCTGACGGCCCATAGACCGCAGTGCCTAGCGCACCTGGGCGCGTCCGCGCTGCAGCACCGCCTCGCGGTTGGCGGCGATGTCGTCGCCGGAGGTCCGAAACGCCCGGGCCGCAGTCGCTTCCAGCCACAGGCCTTCGCCGGTGTTCGCGTCGTCGATCCGGTGATACGAGGACAGCAGCGCACGCACCGCGCCCTGGTTGTTCCCGACGATGCTCTCGGCCACCTTGTGCGCGGCGGGCAGCAGTTGGTCGTGCGGCACGACCTCGGTGACCAGACCGGCGCGCAGGGCGTCCTGCGCGGACAGGTAGTCACCCGTCAGGCTCATCCGCCGGGCCAGGCCGATGCCGACCTTCTGGGGAAGTCGAACGCTGAGCCCCCACGTCGGCAGCAAGCCCACGCGTGCGTGGGTGTCGGCGAACCGCGCCTGCTCGGAGGCGATCAGGATGTCGCAGTACAGCGTCAGCTCGAGCCCGCCGGTGACGGCCGCGCCGTTGATCGCGCCGATGACGGGCTTGCTCAACGCCGGCCAGCGCGGCGAGATGTCCGGCAGCGCCGTCTGACCGCCCAGCTCCTTGAGGTCCAGCCCGGCGCAGAACACCGGGTCGGTCCCGGTGACGATCAGCACGTCGACGTCGTCGTCGGTTTCCGCGTCGGCCAGCGCGCCGAAGAACTGGTCCCGCAGCGCGGACGACAACGCATTACGCGATTGCGGCCGGTTCAGGGTCAGGGTTCGCACCCGATCGTCGGTGCTGATCAACAGAATGTCGTTGGTCGTCATAACCGCAACCGTAGTCACCGCTCGACCTATCGTTGAAAGCATGTGCCGAAACATCACCGAACTGCGCGGCCTCGAGCCGAAAGCGACCACCGCGGAGATCGAGGCGGCGGCCAGGCAATACATCCGCAAGGTCAGCGGCTTCACCCGACCGTCGGCGGCCAACGCAGAGGCGTTCGAGGCGGCGGTCGCCGAGGTCGCCGCCACCACGACCCGGCTGCTGGACGCGTTGCCGGAGCGCCGCCAGCCGCCCAAGACCGACCCGCCGTTGCGCCGCCTCGCCGCCGCCAGGTGAGCGCGCCCGCACTCAAAGAGTGGGGCGCTGCCGTGCATGCATTGCTGGCCGGCCGGCAGCAGATACTGCTACGTAAGGGCGGGATCGGCGAGAAGCGGTTCGACGTTGCTGCTCGCGAATTCCTGATCTTCCCGACGGTCGCGCACACCCATGCCGAGCGCGTTCGTCCGGAGTTTCGCGACCTCCTTGACGCCGCGGCCCCCGACAGCACCGCGGACCGTCTCGTGGTGCGGGCGGCGGCGAAAGTCGTTGCAGCACTGCCGGTCAACCGCCCGGAGAACATCGATACGATCGAAGACCTGCACATCTGGACCGCTGAGTCGGTCCGCCGTGACCGGTTGGACTTTCGTCCGAAGCGTCGACTCGCCGTGCTGGTCGTGCAGGCCTTCCCGCTGCTCGAACCGGTGACCCTGCCGCGGCTGCCGGACTATGCCGGGTGCACCAGTTGGGTTCCGCTTCCGCTGTCCGATCCGCCGCTGGGCGACCCGGTGCACGACGATGCGGCGCTGCGCGAGGTCGCCGACCGCGTCCGCGCGGCTATCGAATAGCGATGCGAGTCAGGGTGTTTGGTCGACGAGCACGGCGCCGGCCGGCCAGTCGCCGACCGTGCCCAGCGAGACCTGCTCGCCGGACGTGCTCAGTCGCACGACATCGGCCAGCTGCTCCGGCGCATCGCACTGGAGGTAGTGATCGGCGCTCGGCAGTATCCAATAGCGATTCAATCCGGGTTTGGCCCTGAGGAATTCCTGCCACACGTAGTTTGCCACCCGCACCGGCGCGACGGTGTCGTGCAGGCCCCACACCAGCGTGGTGTCGACGGTGCTCGCGGACAGTGCCTGCAGCCAATTGGTTTCGTCGGCCGCGCGCTCGTTCAGATACTGGATGGTGTCCGGCAGCACCGCCATCTGATCGTTGTGTGCGAAACACTGTGCCAGGGATGCGATTTCGGGATCGCTCATGTCCCGCCGTGGCATGAAGGTGGTGAACCCCATGCCCGCGGCCAGCATCTCCGGCGTGGTTGCACGTGCGGTGCTGCGCGCGACCGTCGGATCCAGCAGCGCATTCTGGAACCCGGTCAAATTGGCAAGCGGCAGATAGATATTCGCGTTCGTGAAGATGGCTGCGGACGGCGGGGCCGCATCCGGGTGGTCCTCGAGTATCGACAACGCGATCATGCCGATGCTCGTCCCGCGATCGTGAGTCAGCATCGTGTAGTCGGTCAGCTGCCACAGTTGCGCGGTGGCATGGATCAGCAGGCGTGCATCGTCGTACAGCGAATACGTATACGGCGCGCCCGGTTTGTCAGAGAGGCCATAGCCGGGAAAGTCGAGCAGGTAGATGTCGAAATCGGCGTGGAGTTCGCGAGTCAACGCCTGGAAGTCAACGCTCGCCGTCGGAAACCCGTGCACGCAGACCAACGCCGGCGCCCCGGGAGTGCCACAGCGCCGGGTGAAGACGGTCACCTCGGCGCCGGAGTTCGCGGCCGTCGTCGACTGCCACCGTATTTCCGTTCCGCCGCTTCGCCATTCGTCGAAGGCGGACATCAGGACTCGACCGGCAACACGATCCGCGAGGCACCGAAGTGCACCTCATGCGTGGACGGTGTCAGTTGACTCCCGGTCAACGTGGGCTCACCGTTGCCGAGGTTGCGATCGAAGCGCGGGTGGCTGCCCCCCGCGATCAGCACGCGGATGCGGGTTTCGGCGCGGAAGCGGTGCGAGATCGCGTCGAGCTCGAGCCGAACCTGATCGCCCGCCTGGCTCAGCCGCCGGTAGCCGTCGCTGACGTTGCGTGAGCGGCCCTTCGCGTCGACCTCGCTGACCCGGACGAAGACGTCGACGAACGGGTGGTCGGAGCTGTGCGCCAGGTCGGCGACCGGGCAGCCGTGCACGACCAGGTCGGCGGGCAGCGGATCACTGGTGAAGCTGAGCACGTCGCGGCGGGCCGCCAGCGCGGTGTCATCGCGGTAGCCGCCGTCGGGGGAGAGCAGTCGCCCGCCGATCGTCGGCGTCGGGTGGGCCGGGTCGTAGCGGAAGCTGGCCGACGATCCTGCCGCGGGTGCGGTGTCGGCGAGCCCGCCGCCCGGTTGTAGATACAGCTCGCGCGCCGTGGTGGCGGGTGGCCAGTCGGCAAGCTCGCGCCAGCCCTCGTGCCCGACGTGGAAGCGGAACCGTCCGGTGCGCGGGGTCGCAGGCCGTCCCGCCAGGTGGTTGTCCAGCCACTCCTGGGTCTCGCGGGCGACCATGGTCAGGCCTCCCATCAGCAACTGGCTGTGGGCCCAGGGCCCCATGGTCAGCGCGACGTCGACCCCCCGTTCACGGAGGTATGCGAACTGGTGCAGCGTCTGCGGCAAGAAGAGGTCCTGCCAGCCACTGAGCAGAAGGGTCGGCACCTGGACGCGGTCCAGCGCGGACTCGACGTTCAACGGGTCCCAGAACGGGTTGTCGTCAGCCGGTGGCGTCAGCCACGATTCCCACCACGGCGCGCCGGCACCGAGCAACGCCCGTCCGGCTGCGCCCAGCGGCGCTTCGGCCGCCGCGCGCGTGATGTTCCGCTGCGCGCGCAGCTGACGCACACCGGCGACGAGCATGTTGCCGTCTTCCTGGTGCGCGACGAGGTGGCTCCAATTGAGGAAGTCGTTGACGGAGAACGCGCCCGTGCCCCAGGTGGACAAACTGAGATCGTGCGGTCCGGCGGTGATCACGGCTGCCGCCAGCTCGGGGGGCGGATCCTGCAGCAACGCCCACTGGGTGAAGCCCAGGTAGGAGATGCCGATGGTGGCGAAGCGGCCCTTCCACCAGGGTTGGCGCCGCATCCACTCCACGGTGTCGGCGCCGTCGGCAGCCTCGTTGACCATCGGCGAGAAATCTCCGCCTGACCCGAATGTGCCTCGCACGCTCTGCAATACGACCCGATATCCCCGGGCCACATGCAGGTCGGCGAACACGATCGAGAACGGGAACGCGCGGCCGTAGGGTCCGCGGACCAGCAGGGTGCCGACCGCCTCCGTGGTGGGCTCGTAGACGTCGGTCACCAGCTCGACGCCGTCGCGCATCGGGACCTTGACCTCGCTCACGGTATAGCTGGTGGTCGGCGACGGCAGCCGCAAGGTCTTGGTGAGCGCCCGACCGGCGAGCCGTCGGGGCAGGGTGCGCAGCGTCGAACCGGCGGGCTGGTCGGAAGTGGTCGTCACTGCATCAGGTTAGGGCGGCGACCGCGACAGCGGGACTAGAACTTGTAGTACGGCGCAAGCTCGTTGGCGCGCTGCAGATTGGTCGCCGGGCAGTCGACCTCCGGGCTGGAGTAGATCGTCGAGTAGAACAGCGACTGCTGGATGACCCCGTAGCTGGTCTTGAACGCCACCATGCAGGAGAAGTAGAAGTAGCTGTTGTGGTACGTGGGCTTGAGATTCCACCACTGGGCGGCGCGGTGGCCGGCGATGGTGGTCTCGATGGCGTCGGCCGGCAGCGACTGGTCGTACTTCCGCCACACGATCGGCTCGACCGCCAGCTGGTAGTTGCCCGCGTCAAAGTGGCAGCGCAGGCCCTCTTCGGGAATCGGCGGGGTGAAGCCGAGCCCCAGCCGCTGCACCACGTCGAACGGGATGTCCTTGCACGGGTCGAACGGGCTCGGGTCGGTCGTCGCGATGATCGGACTCTTCATCGTGGTCGCCGGCTCCATCGGGGCCGCGGTGGAGCGCAGGTCCACCCGTGACGCCGCAGTCGGGGCGGGCGGCGCGCTCTGAAATACCACGACCACGGCGGTGATCAGGGCGCCGAGCGCCGCAAGCAGGCGCAACTTGCCGACCATGACACCCCTTCGTGCTCGCCGGACGTGCTCGGGTTTCTGCGGGAAGCTTACAAGTCGCACCCGCGCCGCCACAGAGTAAACGAGAACCTGTTCTAGTCCACCGCGGTGGGCGCGTCACGTCTCGCTCGGCGACCAGCCGTTAGGCTGGGGAGTCGTGGCTTGGGAAGAACACGGGCAGCAGCCCCCGACCGCACGGCAGCCGACGCTGTGGGCGGTCTCGGACCTGCACACCGGTCACGTCGGCAACAAGCCGGTCACCGAATCCCTGTATCCGTCGACGCCCGACGACTGGCTGATCGTGTGCGGCGACGTCGCGGAGCGCACCGACGAGATCCGCTGGGCGCTGGACCTGCTGCGACGGCGGTTCGCGAAGGTCATCTGGGTGCCGGGCAACCACGAGCTGTGGACCACCACCAAGGACCCCATGCAGGTCTTCGGCCGCGACCGGTACGACTACCTGGTCAACATCTGCGACGAACTGGGAGTGGTGAGCCCGGAGCATCCCTTCCCAGTCTGGACCGAGCGCGGCGGCCCGGCGACGATCGTGCCGCTGTTCCTGCTCTACGACTACTCGTTTCTGCCGAGAGGCGCGACGACCAAGGCCGAGGGCATGGCGATCGCGCGGGAGCGCAACGTCGTGTGCACCGATGAATTCCTACTCTCACCGGATCCGTACCCGACGCGCGAGGCGTGGTGCCGCGAGCGGGTCGCGGCCACCCGCAAGCGTCTCGACGATCTGGACTGGATGAATCCGACCGTGCTGGTCAACCATTTTCCGATGGTGCGCCAGCCCTGCGACGCGCTGTTCCTGCCGGAGTTCTCGCTGTGGTGCGGCACCACCGAGACCGCGGACTGGCACACCCGCTACAACGCGGTCTGCTCGGTCTACGGGCACCTGCACATCCCGCGGACCACCTGGTACGACGACGTTCGCTTCGAAGAGGTGTCGGTGGGTTACCCGCGCGAATGGCGGCGCCGCAAGCCGTACAGCTGGCTGCGCCAGATCCTGCCCGACCCGCAGTACGCGCCCGGTTACCTCAATGACTTCGGCGGGCATTTCGTCATCACCGCGGAGATGAAGGCGCAGGCCCAGCAGTTCCGCGACCGTCTGCGGCAGCGGTAGTCGCAATGACTCTGACGACCCTGATGTCTGCCGTGCTGCCCGACATCGCCGAGCTGGCCTGCGCCGAGTTGTACTCCGACCCACCGGGATTGACGCCGCTGGCCGAGGAGGAGCCGCTGATCGAACGGTCGGTGGCCAAACGGCGCAATGAGTTCATCACGGTCCGGTACTGCGCGCGAATTGCGTTGGGCGAGCTCGGCTTTCCACCCGTGCCGATCCTCAAGGGCGAGAAGGGCGAACCGTGCTGGCCGAACGGAGTGGTCGGCAGCATCACCCACACCGCCGGCTACCGTGGCGCGGTGGTCGGGAAGGTCGCTGCGGTCCGCTCGGTGGGGGTCGACGCCGAGCCGCACGACGTGCTGCCCGACGGTGTGTTGGACGCGATCAGCCTGCCGGCCGAGCGGGCCGAGCTGAAAGCGTTGCCGCCCGGAACGCATTGGGATCGAATCCTGTTTTGCGCCAAGGAAGCAACGTACAAGGCGTGGTTCCCGTTGACCAAGCGCTGGCTCGGATTCGAGGACGCACACATCACCTTCACCGTCGACGACTCCGGATCCGCCGGGGCGTTCGAGTCGACGATCCTGATCGACGGCGACACGCTCGCCGGACCGCCGCTGAGCACCCTGGCCGGCCGGTGGTCGGTCGACCGCGACCTGGTACTGACGGCTATCACCCTGTGAACGTGACAAGGCCAGTGAACCCAGGCCTCGTCATTGTCGACAAGCCGGCCGGTATGACGAGTCATGACGTGGTGGGCCGATGTCGGCGCATCTTCAAGACCCGTCGGGTCGGGCACGCCGGCACGCTGGACCCGATGGCGACCGGGGTGCTGGTGATCGGCATCGAGCGCGCGACCAAGATCCTCGGCCTGGTCACCGAGACGTCGAAGTCCTATGCGGCCACGATTCGGCTCGGCCAGTCCACGTCCACCGAAGACGCGGAAGGCGATATCACCCAACAGGTTTCGGCCCGCGGGGTCGCGGACGGGGCGATCGAGGCGGCGGTCGCGGAACTGCGCGGCGACATCGAACAGGTCCCGTCGGCGGTCAGCGCGATCAAGGTCGATGGGCAACGCGCCTACCGGCTGGCCCGGGAAGGCCGGGCGGTCGAATTGCCCGCACGGCCCGTGACGATCCACCGGTTCGACGTGACAGGGGTGCGTCGTCACGATGAACTCGTCGACGTCGACGTCGAGGTGGACTGCTCGTCGGGCACTTACATCCGCGCCCTGGCCCGCGACGTCGGTGCGACGCTGGCGGTGGGCGGTCATCTGACGGCGTTGCGCCGTACCGCAGTCGGTCGGTTCGGTATCGACGTGGCCAGGTCGCTTGACGATCTCTCCGAAAAGCCGCAATTGAGCGTGACTCTCGACGATGCTTGTCTGGAACTGTTCCCGCACCGGTCACTCTCCGGCGACGAGGCCGATTCGGTAGCCAACGGGCGGGCCCTTGGCCCGGCGGGCATCGACGGCGTCTACGCCGCGCACACCACCGACGGGCGGGTCATTGCGCTGCTGCGCGACGAGGCTTCGAGGACGAAGTCGGTGGTCGTCATCAGGCCGGCAAATCTATAACGACACAACGGCCGGTGCGGTCCGGTAACATTCTCAATGGAATGTAAGTGTTGCGGCAAGGGTCAGGCGGTAGGGCAGGTGGCGGAGGTCGGCGAAAGACGGGTCCGGCGCACGCAGGCGGAGCGCAGCGCCGCCATGCGGGCGCGCCTGCTCGACGCCACGATCGAATGCCTGGTCACCTACGGCTACGCCGGCACCACCACGCCCCGCGTTGCCGAACGCGCCGGCGTCACCAGGGGAGCGCAGATCCATCACTTCCGTTCCAAGGAAGACCTGGTGGTCGCCGCCATCGAGCACCTGGCGCAACAACGGGTGCAGACCGCGATGCGCGAGTTCGGCCGCGTGGAAGACAGTAGCGATCCGATCTCGACGGTGCTGGATTTCCTCTGGGAGTCCCACCAGGGCCCGATGTTCGTTGCGACCGTTGAGCTTTGGGTCGCGGCGCGCACCGACCCCGTGCTGGCCGCCCACGTCGAGCGGGTGGAGCCGTTGGTCAACGGCACGCTGATCTCGGCGATCGCCCAATTGGTACCCAATCACGCCGCGCGGAAAGACCTGCGCAACTTCGTGTACACGGCGATGGACGCGCTGCGGGGAATTCTGCTGGCGAGCTTTGTCGATCGCGATTCGGCCCGCGCCCGCCGGCGGTGGGATCGCGCCTGCGACCAGCTGCGGCCGATCGTGGCCGGCCTGCTCGCCGCCGACTACGTGGACTGAATCCCCCCCTCGCACTCACCACGAAACGCGCCGAACGCTGCCCTTTTGCAAAGATACAATCAGGTGTGTATGTTTTGAACTCGAGGCGCAGTCGGATCAAGGGAGCGTGATGTCACACAAGGTCTACGTCATCGGTGTGGGGATGACGAAGTTCGAAAAGCCGGGCCGCCGGGAGAATTGGGACTATCCGGACATGGCGCGGGAATCGGGCACTAAGGCGCTCGAAGACGCCGGGATCGACTACGCGGAGATCCAGCAAGGCTATGTCGGCTACGTCTACGGCGAGTCGACCTCGGGCCAGCGGGCGCTCTACGAGTTGGGTCTGAGCGGCATCCCGATCGTCAACGTCAACAACAATTGTTCGACCGGGTCGACCGCGCTCTACCTTGCCGCGCAAGCGATTCGCGGCGGGCTGGCCGATTGCACGATTGCGCTGGGCTTCGAGAAGATGAAGCCGGGTTCGCTGGAGTCGACCTACGACGACCGCACCAATCCGATGGAAAAGCACATCATGGCAATGGCCGAGATATCCGAGGTGCTGTTCCCACCGGCACCGTGGATGTTCGGCGCCGCCGGCCGCGAGCACATGCAGCAATACGGCAGCACCGCAGAGCATTTCGCGAAGATCGGCTACAAGAACCACAAGCATTCGGTCAACAACCCGTACGCACAGTTCCAGGAGTCCTACTCGCTGGACGACATCCTCGGCGCGCGAATGATCTACGACCCGTTGACCAAGCTGCAGTGCTCGCCGACCTCGGACGGCTCCGGCGCGGCGATCCTGGCCTCGGAGGCGTTCGTCGACAAGCACAACCTGGCCGGCCAGGCGGTGGAGATCGTCGGGCAGTCGATGACGACGGACTTCAAGAACAGCTTCGACGGCACCTGCAAGGGGCTGATCGGCTACCACATGAATGTGCACGCCGCGCAAAGCGTTTACGACCAGTCCGGCCTCGGTCCCGAGGAGTTTCAGGTCATCGAGTTGCACGACTGCTTCTCGGCCAACGAACTGCTGCTCTACGAAGCGCTAGGGCTGTGCGCTGAAGGTGAGGCGCCCAAGCTGATCGACAACGGCGACGTCACCTACGGCGGCCGGTGGGTGGTCAACCCGTCCGGCGGCCTCATCTCGAAGGGTCACCCGTTGGGCGCCACCGGGCTGGCGCAGTGCGCCGAGCTCACCTGGCAGCTGCGCGGCACGGCCGACAAGCGACAGGTCGACAACGTCACCGCCGCACTGCAACACAACATCGGACTCGGCGGCGCGGCCGTCGTCACCGCATACCAGCGGGCCGAACGCTAAAACACACCCGACAACGACGAAAGGCAACAACCATGGGACACATCGAAGCAACCCGCGACTTCTCCGCCAGCCAGGACGCACTGTGGGCGACCGTCAGCGACCTGGCCAACTGGGACAAGTGGTTCACCGTGCACGAGAAGTGGCTCGAAGGCCCGCCCGACTCCCTGACCGAGGGCGCCAAGCTGACCGCCAAGATCGTCATGCTCGGCATGGCCAACAAGATCGAATGGACGATCGAAAAGGTCGACGCGCCGCGTTCGCTGGTGCTCTCCGGCACCGGAATGGCCGGCGTCAAGGCCAAATTCACGTTCGCTATCGATCCGGCCGAGAGTGGTTCGAACTTCGCCGTGTCCGGTGACTTCGAGGGCGCGATGATCAAAGGCGCACTCGGTAAGGCCGTCGAGAAGGACGGCGCCAAGCAGCTGGCCAAGACGCTCGACCAGCTCGACGCGCTGGCGTCAGCCTCCGCGTAGGGGTCACTCCATGACCGAGACTTTGGAATTCGACGACAGCGGCCTGGACAGCTGGACCGACGAGGAGCGTTTCGAGGTGACCCGGGAGCGGCTGGCCGAGTACGCCGCGGCCACCAACGACCCGATCGACGCGCACCGCAGAGGGGACGTTGCGCCGCCGGTTTTCGCGATCGTGCCGGTCTTCGAGGCGCTGCTCACCCCGGCGGTCGACGTAATGCCGGTCGAGGCCATCCCGCGAGTCGTGCACGGCGAGCAGGACTTCCACTTCCACCGGCCGATCCGCCCGGGCGACAAGCTTGTCTCGCGCGGCAAGATGATCGGTTACCAGGGGCTGGAGAAGGGCACCCGGGCGGCGATCCTGCTCGAATGTCGCACCGAGGACGGCGAACTGGTCAACGAGCAGTACGTCACGACGTTCGTCCGCGGCATGACGGTGGGCAAGACGATGGGCACGCTGAGCCCCGAGCACAAGTTCGACGCCGCGCTTCGCGACCAGGCCCCGGTGGCCAAGGTCGTCCAGCACGTCGACACCGACCAGACCTTCCGCTACTCGCCGGCGGCCGGTGACCCGATGCCGATCCACCTCGACGAAGAGGTGGCGATCAGCGCCGGCCTGCCGGGAATCATCGCGCACGGGCTGTGCACCATGGCGTTCACGTCGTGGGCGGTGCTCACCGAGCTGGCCAGTTCGGATGTCAACCGGCTCAAGCGGTTTGCGGTCCGGTTCTCCAAGCCCGTGATTCCCGGCGACGACCTGGAGACCCGGATCTGGCGGGTCGGCAGCGAGAACGGCTCCACCACTTACGCATTCGAAACGGCCAGAGGTGCTGATTTCGTCATCACCGACGGCCTGGCCGTCCTGGCCGACTGACACAAGGAGTTTTACTACAATGGGTGCATTGGAAGGCCGCGTCGCGGTCATCACCGGTGCGGGCCGCGGCATCGGCCGCGAGCACGCACTGCTCTTCGCCAGGGAAGGCGCCAAGATCGTCGTCAATGATCTCGGCGGCAGCAACGAGGGCGAGGGAGCCGACACCGGCCCTGCCCACGAGGTGGTCGAGGAGATCAAGGCGGCAGGTGGACAGGCCGTCGTCAACACCGAGAACGTCGCCACCTGGGCCGGCGCGGAAAGCGTTGTGCAACAAGCGATCGACGAGTTCGGCGGCCTCGACATCCTGGTCAACAATGCCGGGATCCTGCGTGACGCGTTCATCGCGGGCATGGAGGAAGCGCAGTGGGACGCGGTGATCGCGGTCCACCTGAAGGGGCACTTCGCGATGCTGCATCACGCGGCGGCGTACTGGAAGGCCCAGTCGAAGGCCGGCGACCAGCCCAACGCCGCGGTGATCAACACCGCGTCGGGTTCCGGTGTGACACTGCCGAATGCGGGCCAGGCCAACTACGGCTCGGCCAAGGCGGGCATTGCCGCGCTGACACTGATCGCCGCCGAGGAACTCGAGCGCTATGGCGTCCGGGTCAACGCAATCGCCCCGATTGCCCGCACCCGGCTCACGCTGGCCACCCCCGGCATGGGTGCGCTGATGTCCGAGCCGGAGGACGGCGAGCTCGACCTGTTCAGCCCGGCCAACATCTCGCCGCTGGTCGCCTACCTGGCCACCGACAAGTGCCCGATCACCGGCAAGGTGTACGCGGTTCAGGGCGGGGCGATCTCGTCGCTGGGCGGCTGGCACGACGTCGACACGATCGAGACCGACGGCCCCTGGCTGATCGACGACATCGCCACCCGGCTGCCGCATTGAGCTGGCCGCTCTAGGCAAAGGAGCACAACATGTTCGAATGGTCCGACACCGACCTGATCATGCGGGACACCATCCGCGGATTCATCGACAAGGAGGTTCGCCCGAATATCGACGCGCTGGAGACCGGTGAAATTTCGCCGTATCCGATTGCGCGCAAGCTGTTCACCGAGTTCGGTCTCGACGTGATGGCCGCCGAGGCGGTCAAGACGATGCTGGACAAGGAGCGGGCCAAGCAGGAGGCCAAGCACGAGGGGAGCGGCGAGAAGAAGTCCTCCCGCGGATTCGCCGGCCTCGGTGCGCAGGGGTCGATGGCGGCCGTGCTGGTGTCCGAACTCGCCGGGGTGAGCCTCGGTCTGCTCAGCGCGGTCGGGGTGAGCCTTGGCCTGGGCGCCGCGACGATCATGAGCCGCGGCACCTTGGCCCAAAAGGAGCGCTGGCTACCAGAACTCATGACGCTGGAGAAGATCGCGGCATGGGCGATCACCGAGCCCGACTCCGGCTCCGACGCGTTCGGCGGCATGAAGACGTACGTGCGGCGCTCCGGCGACGCAGATGGGGCCTACATCCTCAACGGGCAGAAGACGTTCATCACCAACGGGCCGTACGCGGACGTGATGGTGGTCTACGCCAAGCTCGACGACGGATCGACCGACAAACGCAACCGCCCGGTGCTGACGTTCGTGCTGGACGCCGGCATGGCGGGCCTGACCCAGGGCAAGCCGTTCAAGAAGATGGGCATCATGTCGTCGCCGACCGGTGAGCTGTTCTTCGACAACGTCCGGCTCTCGCCCGACCGACTGCTCGGCGAGACCGAACAGCACGAGGGCGGCGACGGGCGGGACAGCGCCCGGGCCAACTTCTCCGCGGAGCGCATCGGCGTCGCGCTGATGTCGCTGGGCATCATCAACGAGTGCCACCGGCTCTGCATCGACTACGCCAAAACCCGCACGTTGTGGGGCAAGAACATCGGCCAGTTCCAGCTGATTCAGCTCAAGCTGGCCAAGATGGAAGTCGCGCGGATTAACGTGCAGAACATGGTGTTCCAGACGCTGGAAAAGGCTCAGGCGGGCAAGATGCCATCGCTGGCCGAAGCCTCGGCGATCAAGCTGTACTCCTCGGAGGCGGCCACCGACGTCGCGATGGACGCCGTGCAGCTGTTCGGCGGAAACGGCTATATGGCCGAGTACCGGGTCGAGCAACTGGCCCGCGACGCCAAGTCGCTGATGATCTACGCCGGCAGCAACGAGGTGCAGGTGACGCATATCGCCAAGGGGCTGCTCGCCTGATGGGCCCGCGGGCACAAGGGTTGCGGCGTAGGTCGTTTGCTGCACTGGACGGGCTGTCGTATCTTCCGTTCGCGCGCACGTCGTTCAACTTCATGCTCGACGGGTTGCTGGCGCGCCAGGCGATGCTCGCCCGATTGCGCCCGGTCGCCGACTACGCGATAGCGCGCAGCAGTCCGCCGGTGCCGGGGACCCGGGTACGACCCGGACCGCCCGGGATTCCGGGCGAGTGGGTCTGGCCGCCGGGCGCGCGCCGCGATGTCGGCGTGATGCTGGTGCTACACGGCAGCGGCTACCTGATCTGCTCGGCGCGCACCCACCGCGGGTTCGCGTCGAGGGTCGCCAAGCACGCCGGCATGCCCGCCTTCGTGATCGACTACCGGCTCGCGCCCGAGCATCCGTTTCCGGCGGCCGAGGACGACGCCGTCGCCGCGTACCGCTGGCTGCTCGAGCAGGGTCACGACCCGGCGAGGATCGTGGTGGCCGGCGATTCCGCGGGCGGCCACCTCGCCATCGCACTTGCGTTGCGCGCCAAGGCAGAAGGGTTGCCCGCGCCGGCCGCGCTGGCGTTGTTCGGGCCATTGATCGATCCGGCGTACCGCGCCTCGATCGCCGATCCGCGGACCCGGCGTCAGCCGCTGGACCCGCGGGCGGCGGCGCGGGCCGTTGCGCTGTACGTCGGCGACTTCGATCCCGCCGACCCCCGGCTCTGCCTGTTGAATGCGGACCTGGCCGACTTGCCCCCCACCCAGGTGCATTACGGGTCCCGGGAGGTGATGCGAGCCGACGCCGAGGCATTCGCGCAGCTGGTGCGCGAGACCGGCGGACGCTGTGAAGAGGTGCTGTGGCCGGGGCTGATGCACGGCTACTGGCTGTGGCCGCGACAGGACGACGGCAGCCTGGAGAGCCTGAAGGTCGCGGGGGAGTTCCTGCGTTCGACGGTCACACCGGCAGACTCGCCCTCATGAGCGCGCTAGACGACATCCGCACCCGCTTAGCCGCGGCCCGGGTCCTCGCCTCGCGCGGCATGGTCGACTTCCGTCGCCCTGACGAGGCGGTGCGCGCCTTCCGGGCGATCCGCCGTTTCGGCGCGTTCGGCGGGCTGATTGGCCACGGCGCGGCCCGCTACGGCGACGCGCCTGCCATCACCGACGATCGCGGCACCGTCAGCTTTCGTGAGCTCGACGAGGCGTCCAATGCGCTGGCACGTGGCTTGGTGGCCAAGGGAATTCGGGCAGGCCAGGTGATCGCGACACTGCATCGCAACAGCCGCGAGGTGATGGTCACCGTCAGCGCGGCCAACAAGATCGGCGTCCGGACCGTGCTGATGAACACCGGCTTCGCGGGTCCGCAGTTGGCCGATGTATCCGCGCGGGAGAACGTCAGCTGCATTCTGGTCGACGACGAGTTCGACGACCTCCTGGCGACACTGCCGACGGAAACCCTGCGGTTCACCAGTAGCCGGTTACACGAACTGACCGACACCCAGTCGACGTCGCCGCTGCCCGCGCCGCGGCAGCCGGGCGGCATGGCGCTGCTCACCAGCGGAACCACCGGCACCCCGAAAGGTGTGCCGCGCAACAAGATCGACCCGTCGCAGTCCGCGCAGCTGCTCGACCGCATCCCGTGGCCACGCGACGGCGCCTACTACATCGCCGCGCCGCTGTTCCATGCCACCGGCTTGGCGACTTGCTCGCTGGGTCTGGTGATGGGCAACCGGGTGGTGATGGCACGGCGCTTCGACCCGGAGTCGACGCTGAAGGCCATCGCCGAATACCGCGTGCGGGCAGTGGTGTTGGTGCCGACCATGCTGCAACGCATTCTCGACCTGGGGCCCGACGTGCTGGCCAAGTACGACACGTCGGCACTGGAAGTGCTGTTCGCGGCGGGCTCGTCGCTGTCGCCGGCGCTGTGCCGCCGCACCCACGAGGCTTTCGGGCCGGTGCTCTACAACCTCTACGGCTCCACCGAGGTCGCGGTCGCCGCCGTGGCCACACCCGACGAACTGCACAGCTCCCCGGGTACGGTCGGCCGGCCGCCGGTCGGCTGCACCGTCGTGCTCTACGACGAGAACCGCCGCCCGATCACCGAGCCCGGCAAGGTTGGAACCCTGTTCGTGTCAAGCGGTTTGAGCTTCACCGGCTACACCGACGGCGGGAACAAAGAGATCGTCGACGGGTTGCTGTCCACCGGTGACACCGGCCACTTCGACGAGACCGGGCTGTGGTTCATCGACGGCCGCGACGACGACATGATCGTCTCCGGCGGCGAGAACGTCTTTCCTCTGGAGGTCGAGAACCTGCTCGCCGAGCACCCGGACGTCGTCGAGGCATCGGTCGTCGGCGTCGACGACGAGGACTTCGGCAAACGACTGGCCGCCTATGTGGTCAGCCGGCCCGATTCGGGGCTGGACGCCGACGCCGTCAAGTCGCATGTCCGCGCTCACCTGGCCCGGCACAAGATCCCGCGGGACGTGGTCTTCATCGAGCGTCTGCCCCGCAATGAGGCCGGCAAGGTCCTGCGAAGGCAACTCACGGGCAGCTAGGAGTCGACGCCGTGTCTGAAGATGTCAAATCGCCGTCTGGTTCGCGCATTCCTCTTCGGCCCCGGCGGCCGTAGCGTCATGAAGATGAGCCGGAGTCTGCGCGACAAGGTCGTGGTGATCACCGGCGCGGCCCACGGGATCGGTGCCCACGTTGCGCGGGATCTCGTCGGCGCCGGCGCGCGGGTGGCGCTGCTCGATCGCGACGTCCCGGGCGCCCAGCGGCTGGCGGCCGAACTCGGCTCCGCCGCAGCGGCATTCGACGCCGACGTCACCTCGGCGGACTCGGTGCACGCGGCATTGGCCGCCGCCGCAGAACACTTCGGGTCGGTGGACATCGTGCTTGCCAACGCCGGAGTCGCCGGGCCGGGATCGTCGGTGGCCGCGGTCGACCCGGACGAGTGGCGGAAGGTGATCGATGTCAACCTGATCGGCGCCTTCCACACCCTGCACGCCGCGCTGCCGCACCTCAAGGCCAGCCGCGGCTACGCGATGGTGGTCGCCTCGATCGCCTCGGTGATCCCCGGTCCGTTGGTGAGCGCGTATGTGTCATCCAAGGCCGGCGTCGAATCGTTGGTGCGTGCGGCGCGCATCGAGGCGGCCGGCGACGGGGTCGGCCTCGGCATCGCGTACTTCGGTCTGATCGACACCGGGTTGGCGAACGAGATCGTCGACCGGTCGGGTCTCGGGCACATCCTGCCCGGGCCCTTCGGTGCCATGGCCCCGGTCGAGGTGGCCGCCGGCGCCATCACCAAGGGACTTGCGGGGCGCGCACGACGGGTTTACGCGCCCTGGTGGGTCGCGCCGATGCTCGACCTTCGGCCGCTGTTGTTCCTTGTGGATCGACTGCTCGCGGTCCTGCCGAGCGTTCGCCGCGCAGTCCGCGCCGATCAGGTGAAGGGAGTTCGCTGATGTCACAACGACATCCGTCGGTGGGGATCATCGGCGCCGGTATGTCCGGCATCTGCCAGGCGATCCTGCTGCGGCAAGCCGGCGTCACCGACGTGACCATCTACGAGAAAGCCGGCGACGTCGGCGGAACCTGGCGCGACAACACCTACCCCGGCTTGTCCTGCGACGTCCCGTCGCGGTTCTACCAGTTCACCTTCGCGATGAATCCGGGCTGGACGCACCTCTTTTCTCCTGGGCCCGAGATCCACGACTACTTCGAGGCGATCACCGACCGCTACCGGCTGCGCGAGATCATCCGCTTCGGCGTCGAGATCGTCGACGCGCAATTCGCCGACAGCCGTTGGTATCTCACCACCAATGCCGGCGAACGGGTCTCGCACGACTTTCTGGTCGCGGCGACCGGTGTGCTACGCGAGCCACGTGTGCCCGCGATCAATGGACTGACTTACTTCGAGGGGCCCGTCATGCATTCCGCACGATGGGACCATTCCGTCGACATGACCGGGAAGCGGGTCGCCGTCATCGGCACCGGGTCGACCGGAGCGCAGATCGTCTGCGGGCTGGCCGATTCCGCGGGGCGCCTAGACCTCTTCCAGCGCAGCGCCCAATGGATTCTGCCGTTGCCGAATCCCCATTACCGGCGCTGGTCGCCGCCGATTCATCGTCGGGTGCCGAGGCTGAGTGCGCTGGCGTATTACGTCTACCACCTGGTGTTCGAGTGGCTGGCCGGCGCTCTGGTGCGACCGGGCTGGCGACGCCGGTTCATGAATTTCTGCTGCCGTGCCAACCTGCGGTCGGTCCGCGACCCCGACCTACGCCGCCGCCTCACCCCGGACTATCAGCCGATGTGCCGGCGCCTGATCATGTCCGCGGGCTTCTACCCGGCCATGCAGCGCGACAACGTGCACCTCGTCGACGCCGGCATCGACCATGTCGAACGACGCGGAATCGTCACGGCCAGCGGCGAATTGCGTGAACTCGATGCGATCGTGCTGGCCACCGGTTTCGACGCGCACGCCTTCATGCGGCCGATGGCGTTGACCGGCCGCGACGGCCTGACGTTGCAGCAACTGTGGGACGAGGGTCCCAGGGCGCATCTGGGCGTGGCGCTGCCGGGTTTCCCGAACTTCTTCATGCTGATGGGCCCGCACAGCCCGGTCGGCAACTACTCGCTGACCGCGATCGCCGAGGCGCAGGCCAACCACATCGTCAGGTGGATCAAGCGTTGGCGCACCGGTGAATTCGACAGCGTCGCGCCCACCCACCGCGCGACCGACGACTTCAACGCGAGCATGAAGCGGGCCATGCCGGGCACGGTGTGGGCCACGGGGTGCACCAGTTGGTATCTCGGTGCCGACGGGCTGCCCGAACTCTGGCCGTGGACCCCGCACGAGTACCGGCAGCGACTGGCCGCCACACCTGACATCAACGACTACGACATCAAGACCATGGTGAGGACCGCATGAAAGCAACCGTGCACGGCCGCGTCGTGGCGATCACCGGCGGCGCCCGGGGAATCGGCCTCGCCACCGCCAGGGCCTTCGCGGCGGACGGAGCCAAGGTGGCGATCGGCGATCTCGACGCCGATCTGGCCAAGCGGGCCGCCGCGGACATCGACGGCGATGTGATCGCGCTACCGCTCGATGTGACTGCGCCGGAATCGTTTTCCGCGTTCCTCGACGACGCCGCACGCGCGCTCGGCCCGCTCGACGTCATGGTCAACAACGCGGGCGTGATGCTCACCGGCGAATTTCTCGACGAGTCGACGGCCGCTCAGGACAAGATGATCGACATCAATCTTCGTGGGGTGATGTTGGGCTGTAAGCTCGCGGCCGCACGCTTCATTCCCCGCGGTGGCGGGACGATCGTCAACGTGGCGTCGATGGCCGGCGTCGCCGGGTTCCCCGGGGTGGCCACCTACTGCGCGACCAAGTTCGGGGTGGTGGGTCTGACCCACGCGTTGCGTGAAGAACTGCGCCCGCACCGAATTCAGGTCTGCGCGATTCTGCCGGGCGTGGTGCACACCGAACTGTCGGCCGGCATTCGACTGTCGCCGGCGATCGAGAATTTCGTGTCGGTCGAACCCGAAGACATCGCGATCGCGGTCGTCGCCGCCGCGTGCAATCACAAGGCGATGTCGTTCGTGCCGCGGCGCATGCAGATGCTGCTGCGGACCGCATTTGTGATGCCGGAGCGGCCGCGTCGCTTTCTCGCCCGTGTCACCAAGACCGAGCAGGCCTACCTCGCGGTCGACCAGGCTACCCGGGATGCCTATCACGCCAGGGCAGTTGCCGCTGCAGGGCAGCGCGAGCCAGGGGAGCGGCCAACCGCATGACGTCGGCGTAGCGGGTGGGGAGCATCGTCGTGGCGACGAGAGTCAGCCGTGCGTCGAGGCCGACCAGGATCCGCGCGTGGCCCCGAGCGACACCGCGATGAATTGTCTCGGCGGCCTGCTCCGGTGAGGTCAGCGCGATGGCCGAGAAGTTCTGATGGAACTTCTCCAGGTCCGGATCGCCCAACGGGTCGACCCGGACACGGCCCTTGCGGGTGATCGGCGTCCGCACCCCGCCCGGATGTACCGTGATGGCCCGCACGCCGGTGCCGTGCAACTCCTGTCGCACCGCCTCGGTGTAGCCGCGGACCGCGAATTTCGCTGCGCAGTAGGCGCTCTGGCTGGGAAATGCGCAGAGCCCGAAGATGCTCGACAGATTGACGACTGCCCCGGATCCCTGATCGATGAGATGCGGCAAGAAGGCCCGGGTGCCGTGTGCGACGCCCCAGAAGTTGATGTCCATCAACCACTTGTCGTCGTCGTAGTCGGCCTGCGCGGCCCATTGGGTGAGTACCACCCCGGCGTTGTTCACCACCATGCCAAGTCGTGACGGGGACCAGCCGGCGACATCGTCGGCCCAGGACAGTTGGGCGTCACGGTCGCGGACGTCGAGAACCCGGGTTAGCACCGGTGTATCTACCGCCGCCGCAGTCTCTTTCAGTCCGGCCTCGTCCCAGTCGGAGAGCGCCAGTGCGCAACCGTGCTCGGCCAGGCGCACCGCAAGCGCGCGGCCGATGCCGGACGCGGCGCCGCTGATCACCGCCGTGCGGCCGGCGACCGGCACGCGTTCCTTCATGAGCGTCGCCGAATCACCATGGGAAGGCCACCTTTCGGGCGCAGCGTGGTGAAGCCCTCCTCGGTGACCACATGACCGGGCACCGGATCCAGCAGGAATCGCTGGCTGGTGGCCGCGGCAATCATCGTGGCCTCCAGCAAGGCGAACTGCGTACCGATGCAGATGCGCCGACCACCACCGAACGGGACGTACGCCGCCTTCGGTCGGTCGGCGGCCGCGCATAGGAAACGGCTGGGGTCGAAACATTCTGGCTCCGGCCAGAATTCGGGATTGCGATGCAGCCGGTGCGTCAGCACGACCACGATCGTCCCCCGGGGGATGTGGTAGCCGTTCAGGTCGTCGTCGGCGGTCGCCCGCCGCATCGACAGGTACACCGGCGGGTGGATTCGCATCGCCTCGGAGAAGCAGGCTCTGGTCCACGGCAGGCGGTCGACATCTTCGTATCCGGGGGTACGGCCGTCCAGCACGGCGTCCACCTCGTCGAGCATGCGGGCGCGCGCCTCGGGGTTCTGCGACAGTAGATGCCAGAACCATGCCATCGCCGTCGCGGTGGTCTCGTGGCCGGCCGCGAGGAAGGTGGCCGACTGCTCCAAGACCTCGCTGCGCGAGAGGTGTTGTCCGGTAGCCTGATCCCGCGCGGCCAGCACCAGGCCGAGAAAGTCCGTGGGCTGATCTTCGGGATCGCGTTGCTCGATCCGCTTGGTGATCATCGCGTCAAGTTCGCGCAGGCGGTGGGCGATGCGCCGGGCCCGCCAGTGCGCCGAGGCGGCCGAGGCCATGTCCATCCCCGGCAATGCCTGCAGCAGCCAGGTCACCGGCGAATTGCCCACGCGCAGCATGTCTTCGAGGGCCTGCGTCAGGCCATCGCCGATGGTGGCCACCTCCTCGTCGGAAAGGTGCGTGCCGAACATCGTCTCGGCGGCGATCTGCAGTGCCACCACCATCATCTCGTGGGCCACGTCGATCCGAGCGCCGTCCGGGTGTGCCGCCCAGCCGTCCAGCATCAGACCCGCCTGGTTGACCATGCTGCTGGTGAAGACCTCGAGATGGCGGCGGGCGAACATCGGATTGAGCATGGCGCGGTCGCGTTTCCACCGATCCCCGCGGCTGGTCACCAGCCCGCGGCGCAGGCCCAGCGCGGGCACGTCGTACTCCTCGCCCTTGACGTAGATGTCCTGCTTGCGCAGAAAGACCTGCTCGACGTCCTGGGGGCGGTCGACCAGCACTAGATTGACCACCCCGGGGACGCGCATCCGGGCCGGCGAGCCGGTCTCCTCGAACAGCACATTGAGCGCCGGCACCATGTCACGCCGTGCGGTCCGCAGCAGGCGCGGAAGGGCGGTGAGCGGCAGCTGCCGGGGCCGGGTGAGCGTCGTATCCAGCGTCATAACGCGACATTACGAAGCCTCACGGTGCGCTGGAATGATCGGTACGGACGCCGATTTGATACGTTCGGACACATGCTGGTCGACGAAGACCATCAACAGGCCGAATGGGACGTTCCACGGCCGGTGGCGACGTGCCGGCACTTGCTGGCGGCGGCCCGCCTGCATGACATCGATGCCGCGGTCTGTCTCGGTGACACAGGCCTGACCGTCGCCGACATCGACGACAACGCCACCGAGGTGCAGGCCGGCCAGGAGCTGCGCATCTTGCGTAATATCCTTGCCCGCGTTGATGATTCGCACGACTTCGCCCGCGACGTCGGGCTGCAGTACAACTTCGCGAACATGGGGATTCTCGGTTACGCGTTGCTGGCCAGCCCCACGATCGGCGATGCGATCAACGCCGCGTGCCGCTACGCCGCGCTGTCGTCCACTTTTCTGCGGCTGACCCGCCACGACAACGACGAGGGCGCGGTCATCGAATTCGACAACAGCCACGTTCCGACCGACGTTCGCGAATTCATGCTCGAACGCGATATGTATGCGATCACCAACCTGGCGCCGTTGCTGGTCGGCCAGATGAAGTCCGACGTGATGCTCACCGTCGAGGTTCCCGGCTTCGAGCTGCCGCTGGACCGGCTCGAATTCCCCAGGCTGACAATCGAAATCGATACCACGTCGCAACGCAGCGCGATCGTCATCCCGGTCGAGGTGTTGCAGCTCGGGATGCCGGCCGCCGACGCCGCGACCGCCCAGGCCTGCGTTCAGCAGTGCGAAGACCTGTTGCAGGCCCGCCGTCAGCGCCGCGGGACGGCCGCGCTGGTGCGCGCCCGGCTGATCCGCGACCCGGGCCGGTTGCCGTCGATGGCCGAGATCGCACGGGAGTTCTCGATCACCGAGCGCACGATGCACCGTCGACTTGCCGCGGAGCACACCAGCTATCGCGCGCTGGTCGACGAGGTCCGGGTGACGCTGGCGTCCGCGCTGCTGGAGTCCGGCCTCACGGTCGAGGAGACGGCCCGTCAGCTCGGGTATTCGGAAACCGCGGCATTCACCCGCGCGTTCATCCGCACGCAGGGCGAGCCGCCCAGTAAGCGCCGCAGACGCTAGCCGGCGACCATCCAAATCGCCTGAGCGGCAGGGCTTCCCAGATCCACCGTGGTGGGTCCACCGTCGGCCGACTCCACCGTCACCGAGATCATCCCGGCGAATTCGCGGCGGGTGAGCACCTTGAGCCGCGAGTCGAGGCTGATGCCGATGCTGTCGAAGTAGCGCAGCATCTCGGGATCCTTGTCGGAGATCCGCGCGACCGTGCCGGCGTCGCCGTCGGCGCAGGCCCACAGCTGACGCGCGGGCGGAGTCGGCACCTGCCCGTCGGAACCCGGTATGGGGTCGCCGTGCGGGTCGCGCTGCGGGTGGCCGAGCTTGGCGTCGATGCGAGCGATCAGCCGGTCGGACACCGCATGCTCCAGCACCTCGGCCTCGTCGTGCACCTCGTCCCAGCCGTAGCCGAGCTCGGTGACCAGAAAGGCCTCGATCAACCGATGGCGGCGGACCATCGCCAACGCGGCGCGGCGCCCCGACTCGGTCAGCGTCACGGCGCCGTACTTCTCGTGGTCCACCAGGCCCTGCTCGGCGAGTTTGCGGATCGACTCCGAGGCCGTGCTCGCGGATACCCCGAGCTTGTCGGCCAGCATTTTGGTGCTGACCTTGT
Source organism: Candidatus Mycobacterium wuenschmannii (assembly GCF_030252325.1). Taxonomy (NCBI): domain Bacteria; kingdom Bacillati; phylum Actinomycetota; class Actinomycetes; order Mycobacteriales; family Mycobacteriaceae; genus Mycobacterium; species Candidatus Mycobacterium wuenschmannii. The sequence continues at coordinate 438,586 of NZ_CP126981.1, forward strand.
CCCTCGACCACTCCTGGGCATTCCAGATGACCTTGAGGTAGTCCTGGGCAACCGCGGTGAGCTCGTTCGACTCGTCAGCAGGGCGCACAACGAAAGTTTAAGCAATCCTCACCTGGTCTGCGGCTCTCGCACGACCTCGCGCTACCTGGCCCCGTAGGCTTGCAGGCGTGCAACGGTGGCGCGGCCAGGACGAGATCCCCACGGATTGGGGCCGATGTGTGCTGACCATCGGCGTGTTCGACGGACTGCACCGCGGGCACGCGGAGTTGATCGAACACGCGGTCAAGTCGGGTCGCGCCCGCGGAGTGCCGACGGTGTTGATGACGTTCGACCCGCACCCGATGGAGGTCGTGCACCCCGGCAGCCACCCCGCACAGCTGACCACGCTCACGCGGCGCGCCGAACTCGCCGAGGAGTTCGGCATCGACGTCTTCCTGGTCATGCCATTCACCACGGCCTTCATGAAACTCACGCCGGAGCGCTACGTGCACGAACTGCTGGTCGAAGACCTGCATGTGGTCGAAGTGGTCGTGGGAGAGAACTTCACTTTCGGCAAAAAGGCGGCCGGCACCGTCGAGACCCTGCGCAGCGCCGGCGCGCGCCTAGGGTTCGCGGTCGAGGCCATGTCGCTGGTTTCCGAACACCACAGCACCGAGACCGTGACGTTCTCCTCGACCTACATCCGCTCCTGTGTCGACGCCGGTGACGTGGTCGCCGCCGCCGAGGCGCTGGGCCGCCCGCATCGCGTCGAGGGCGTGGTGGTGCGCGGCGACGGGCGGGGCACCGAGATGGGATTCCCCACCGCCAACGTCGCCCCGCCGATGCACTCGGCCATTCCGGCCGACGGCGTGTACGCCGCGTGGTTCACCGTCCTGGGCCACGGACCGGTGACCGGCAGCGTGGTGCCGGGCGAGCGCTACCAGGCCGCGGTGTCGGTCGGCACCAACCCGACCTTCTCCGGACGCACCCGCACCGTCGAGGCCTTCGTCCTCGACACCGACGCCGACCTGTACGGACAGCACGTGGCGCTGGACTTCGTCGCGCGCATCCGTGGGCAGGAGAAGTTCCGCTCGGTGGACGACCTGGTCGCCGCGATGGGCAAAGACACCAAGAAGGCCCGCAAGCTGCTTTCCGCCAGCTGAGCTGCCAATTCTTGCCCCTGGTCGGGGCGCTGTTAGACTTCCCGGCGATACGGCGCGTGCTGCAGTTCGCGGTGGCGGCTGCTGAATGAATGTTCGCGGACCTATTGATGGAGATATTTCGTGGCGCTTACCGCCGAGCAGAAAAAAGAAATCCTGGGCTCCTACGGCCTGCACGCGACGGACACCGGTTCGCCTGAGGCGCAGGTTGCCCTGCTGACCAAGCGGATCGCCGACCTCACCGAGCACCTCAAGCAGCACAAGCACGACCACCACTCGCGGCGCGGACTGCTGCTGCTGGTCGGTCGCCGTCGCCGGCTGCTCAAGTACGTCGCCCAGGTCGACGTCGAGCGCTACCGCTCGCTGATCGAGCGGCTCGGCCTGCGCCGCTAACAGCCGGCCGCGGTATCGCCGGGCTGTGAGGAATCAGCAGGTCGGCGTGTAGAGTCATAGACGTTTTGGGCCCTTCGGCCCGAGCAAGGTGCGGCGCGCGCGATCCGCGCGCACCGTTCCAGCGAGGCACAACAGGACTTCGAAGGAAGACAAGTCTGTATCGCGCGGTCTTCGGTAGTGGCTGCCGAACGCCCCGAATCCGGGGTAGGTCGGCCGCTTCGATCGACGGCCGTCGCCGCACTCAGACGCTCAACCTTCTGAGAACCTCCCCGGTTTCATGCGTGCCTGCGCGAAATAGCTGAATAAACCCAGAGAGGCTGCACGGACGCATATGTCTGCTGCTGAAATTGACGAAGGCGTGTTCGAATCGACCGCCACCATTGACAACGGGAGCTTCGGCACCCGCACCATCCGTTTCGAGACCGGCCGGCTGGCCAAGCAGGCCGCCGGCTCCGTCGTCGCCTACCTCGACGACGAGACCATGCTGTTGTCGGCCACGACCGCCAGCAAGAGCCCCAAGGACCACTTCGACTTCTTCCCGTTGACGATCGACGTCGAAGAGCGGATGTACGCCGCGGGCCGCATCCCCGGCTCGTTCTTCCGCCGCGAGGGCCGTCCCTCCACCGACGCGATCCTGACCTGTCGTCTGATCGACCGCCCGCTGCGGCCGACTTTCGTTTCGGGTCTGCGCAACGAGATCCAGGTCGTCATCACGGTTCTGAGCCTGGACCCCAAGGACCTCTACGACGTTCTGGCGATCAACGCCGCGTCGGCGTCGACCCAGATCTCGGGTCTGCCGTTCTCCGGCCCCGTCGGCGGTGTGCGTGTCGCGCTGATCGACGGCCAGTGGGTCGCCTTCCCGACCGTCGAGCAGCTCGAGAACGCCGTGTTCGACATGGTGGTCGCGGGTCGCAAGGTCGACGACGACGTAGCGATCATGATGGTCGAGGCCGAGGCCACCGACAACGTGATCGAGCTCGTTTCCGGCGGCGCGGGAGCGCCGACCGAGAGCGTGGTCGCCGAGGGCCTCGAAGCCGCCAAGCCGTTCATCGCCGCGCTGTGCACCGCGCAGCAGGAGCTGCACGACGCCGCGGGCAAGGAAACCGTCGAGTACCCGCTGTTCCCGGACTATCAGGACGACGTGTACTACTCCGTGGCCTCGGTGGCCACCGACGAGCTCTCCAAGGCGCTCACCATCGCCGGCAAGGAAGAGCGCGACGGCCGTACCGACGAACTCAAGGGCGAGGTCCTCGAGCGTCTCGCCGGCACCTACGAGGGCCGCGAGAAAGAGATCAGCGCGGCGTTCCGTTCGCTGACCAAAAAGCTTGTGCGCCAGCGCATCCTGTCCGACCACTTCCGCATCGACGGCCGTGGCATCACCGACATCCGTGCGCTGGGGGCCGAGGTCGCCGTGATCCCGCGGGCCCACGGCAGCGCGCTGTTCGAGCGCGGCGAGACCCAGATCATGGGCGTCACCACCCTCGACATGGTCAAGATGGCCCAGCAGATCGACTCGCTGGGACCGGAGACCTCCAAGCGCTACATGCACCACTACAACTTCCCGCCGTTCTCCACCGGTGAGACAGGCCGCGTCGGTTCGCCCAAGCGTCGCGAGATCGGCCACGGCGCGCTGGCCGAGCGGGCACTGATGCCCGTGCTGCCCAGCGTCGAGGAGTTCCCGTACGCGATCCGTCAGGTCTCGGAAGCGTTGGGCTCCAACGGATCCACCTCGATGGGCTCGGTCTGCGCCTCGACCCTGTCACTGCTGAACGCCGGTGTGCCGCTGAAGGCCCCGGTCGCCGGTATCGCGATGGGCCTGGTGTCCGACGATGTCGAGGTCGACGGCAAGACGGAGCGTCGCTTCGTCACGCTGACCGACATCCTCGGCGCCGAGGATGCCTTCGGCGACATGGACTTCAAGTGCGCCGGCACCAAGGACTTCGTCACCGCGCTGCAGTTGGACACCAAGCTCGACGGCATCCCGTCGCAGGTGCTGGCCGGTGCGCTGGCGCAGGCCAAGGACGCGCGCCTGACCATCCTCGAGGTGATGGCCGAAGCCATCGACGAGCCGGACGAGATGAGCCCGCACGCGCCGCGGATCACCACGATCAAGGTGCCGGTCGACAAGATCGGTGAGGTGATCGGGCCCAAGGGCAAGATGATCAACTCGATCACCGAGGAGACCGGCGCGCAGATCTCCATCGAGGACGACGGCACCGTGTTCGTCGGCGCCAGCAACGGCGAGGCGGCCCAGGCCGCGATCGACAAGATCAACGCGATCGCCAACCCGCAGCTGCCCAAGACCGGCGAGCGTTTCCTCGGAACCGTGGTCAAGACCACCGATTTCGGTGCGTTTGTCTCGCTGCTCCCGGGCCGCGACGGGCTGGTGCACATCTCCAAGCTCGGCCGTGGCAAGCGGATCGCGAAGGTCGAGGACGTGGTGAGCGTCGGCGACAAGTTGCGTGTCGAGATCGCCGACATCGACAAGCGGGGCAAGATCTCCCTGGTCCTCGTCGACGAAGACGCCGCCGCTGACGGCGGTAACGGCGACGCTGCCCCCAGCTCGGAGACCGCGCCTGCCGATGCCGCGACGGCCAGCAGTTAGTCCCGCGACTCAGCCGTTACGCCGCGGCCGGCACTCTTCTGAGCCGTCCGCGGCGTTCCGGCGCACCACCCTTCCCGGCGGCCTGCGGGTCGTCACCGAATACCTGCCCGGCGTGCGCTCCGCGTCGGTCGGCGTGTGGGTCGGCGTCGGATCGCGCGACGAAGGCGCGACCGTTGCCGGCGCGGCACATTTCCTGGAACACCTGCTGTTCAAATCGACTCCGACCCGCAGCGCGGTCGACATCGCCCAGGCGATGGACGCCGTCGGCGGTGAGCTGAACGCGTTCACCGCCAAGGAGCACACCTGCTACTACGCGCACGTGCTGGACAGCGATCTCGCGCTGGCCGTCGACCTGGTCAGCGACGTCGTGCTCAACGGACGTTGCGCCGCAAGCGATGTCGAGCTCGAACGCGACGTTGTTCTCGAAGAGATCGCGATGCGCGACGACGACCCCGAGGACGCGCTGGCCGACCAATTCCTGGCCGCGCTGTTCGGCGATCATCCCGTGGGCCGTCCGGTGATCGGCAGCGTGCAGTCGGTGTCGTCGATGACGCGGGCCCAGCTGCACTCGTTCCACCAACGGCGCTACACGCCCGATCGGATGGTCGTCGCGGTGGCCGGCAACGTCGACCACGACGACGTCGTGAAGTTGGTGCGTGAGCATTTCGGGCCGCGACTGGTCCGCGGCCGGCACGCGATCGCGCCGCGCAAGGGCGCGGGCCGGGTCACCGGTCGCCCACGCCTGACCACGGTCAACCGCGACGCCGAGCAGACCCACGTCTTTCTCGGGGTGCGCACACCGGGCCGGCACTGGAAGCAGCGCTGGGCGTTGTCGGTGCTGAACACTGCGCTCGGCGGCGGCCTGAGTTCCCGCCTGTTCCAACAGGTTCGGGAGTCTCGCGGGCTGGCGTACTCGGTGTACTCGTCGCTGGACACGTTCTCCGACGCGGGCGCGCTGTCCGTTTACGCCGCCTGCCTGCCCGAGCGCTTCGACGAGGTGATCCGGGTGACCGCAGACGTGCTCGCCGAGGTGGGTCGCGACGGGATCACCGAGACGGAATGCCGGATCGCGAAAGGCTCGCTGCGCGGCGGTCTGGTGCTCGGCCTGGAGGACTCCAGTTCGCGGATGCACCGCATCGGTCGCGGCGAGCTGAATTACGCTGAGCACCGCAGCATCGACCGGACGCTGCAGGAGCTCGACGAAGTCACCCTGGCGGAGGTCAACGCGATCGCGCGCCAACTGCTCACAAAGCCCTACGGCGCAGCCGTTCTGGGCCCACACACATCGAAAAAGTCCCTGCCGCAACAACTTCGGACAATGACAAGGTAGCGCAATGGTACTGGGCTTCTGGGATCTGGACGTGCCGATCGTGGGCGCACCGATGGCAGGCGGGCCCGGCACACCCGCGCTGGCAGCGGCGGTGTCCAACGCCGGTGGTCTCGGATTCCTGGCTGGCGGCTACATCAGCGCCGAGCGTCTTGCCGATGACATAACCAAGGCGCGCGCCGCGACGACCGGTCCGATCGGCGTCAACCTCTTCGTGCCACAGCCCAGCGTCGCCGACGTCATCGCGCTGGACCACTACGCCGAGGCACTCGACGCGTTGGCCGAGCACTACGACGTCGAGGTCGGCTTCCCGCAGTTCGGGGACGACGACGGCTGGGAGCAGAAGCTCGAGGTGATCGCCGACCTTCGGCCCGAGTTGGTGTCGTTCACCTTCGGTGCGCCGTCACCGGACGTGCTGCGCTGGTTCGGGGCACTGGGCATGCTCCTCTACATCACCGTGACGTCGGCCTACGAGGCCGGGGTCGCCGTAGCGGCCGGTGCGGACGGCCTGGTCGTGCAGGGGCCCGACGCGGGTGGCCACCGTGGCACGTTCGCGCCGGACATGAGCCCCGGCACCGAACCGCTGACGGAACTGCTGGACCGCATCGGCCACGCCCACGATGTGCCCCTGATCGCCGCCGGCGGTTTGGCGACCGCCGAGGACGTCGCCGCGGTGCTACGACGGGGAGCGGCCGCCGCGCAGATCGGCACCGCGCTGCTGCTATCCGATGAGGCCGGCACCAACGCCGCGCACCGCTCGGCGCTCGGGCATCCGCAATTCGATACGACCGTTGTCACGCGGGCGTTTTCGGGTCGTTACGCCCGCGGACTGGCGAACGACTTCACCCGGATGATGGATCAGATTGCGCCGCTGGGCTATCCGGAGGTCAACCAGATGACCTCGCCGATCCGCCGGGCCGCCGTAGAAATCGAGGACCCGCACGGCACCAACCTGTGGGCGGGCACCGGCTACCGCAAAGCTCAGACCGGGCCGGCCAAGGACATCGTCGACGCCCTCGGCCACGGCTGAGCCTTCGATTCAGATCAGCAGTGCCACCGGGTCGGTGAACGGCAGCGCCAAGTCGGCGGCGACGCGCTGACTGAGCAGCGCGCCGTCGTGCGTGGAAAGACCTTTGGCGAGCGCCGGATTCGACTGGCACGCGTCACGCCACCCCTTGTCGGCGAGGTCGAGCACGTACGGCATGGTCGCGTTGGTCAGCGCTACAGTCGACGTCGCGGGGACCGCGGCGGGCATGTTGGCCACGCAGTAGAAGAGCGTGTCGTGCACGGCGAACGTCGGTTCGTCGTGTGTGGTCGGCCGCGAATCCTCGAAACAGCCGCCCTGGTCGATGGCGATGTCCACCAACACTGCGCCCGGCTTCATGTGCGCCACAAGTGAATTCGATACCAGGGTGGGCGCCTTTCCGCCCGGTAGCAGCACCGCACCGATCACCAGATCGGCCCGCTTGACGGCGGCCTCCAACTCCAGCGCCGTCGAGTAACGGGTCTGTATCTGGCCGCTGAAACCCTGGTCGACGTCGCGCAGCTTGTCGATGTTGATGTCGAGCACGCTGACGGACGCGCCCATCCCGTGCGCGACGCGGGCGGCGTTGTGTCCGGCCGTGCCCGCGCCGATCACCACGACGATCGCCGGTTCGACGCCCGGCACCCCGCCCATCAGCACGCCGCGTCCGCCGTGGGTGCGCATCAGGTGATAGGCGCCGACCTGCGCCGCCAACCGGCCCGCGACCTCACTCATCGGGGCCAACAGCGGCAGCGCGCCGTCGGGAGTCTGCACGGTCTCATATGCGATCGACGTCGTTTTCGACGCCAACAGCGCCTCGGTGCACGACCGGGATGCCGCCAGATGCAGATACGTGAACAAGGTCTGGCCGGAGCGCATCCGCGAATACTCCTGCGGGATCGGCTCTTTCACCTTGAGAATCAGGTCGGACTCGGCCCATACCTCGTCCGCGGTGGAGACCACTTGCGCGCCTGCGGCTTTGACGTCGGAGTCGGTGATCGCCGACCCGTCACCGGCGCCGGCCTGGAACAGCACGTCATGGCCGCGACGAGTCAACTCGGCGACCCCGGACGGGGTGATCGCCACGCGGTATTCGTTGTTCTTGACTTCGGTTGGGATGCCAACACGCATACCGTCAATTGTGAAGAAACTTCGTGTTTGGCGCAAAGATGCCGAAGGCATAGCGCTACATTCATAGAATGTACGAAGAAAGTGCAGTCTCACCCGGCCGGGGAATGTCGCTGCCGAAGGATCTTCGGCCGCCGCAATTGGACCAGGTTGATCGCAGAATCCTGAGTCTGCTGCATGCCGACGCGCGCATGACCAACAGCGCTCTGGCCGAGGAACTCGACATCGCCGCGTCGACCTGTCACGGCCGGGTCCGTCGACTACTCGAGATGGGCGTCATCCGGGGCTTCTATGCCGACATCGATCCCGCTGCGGTCGGATTACCGCTGCAGGCAATGATTTCGGTCAGTTTGCAATCGCACGCCCGCGGCCAGATTCGCGACTTCATTCAGCAGATTCGGCTTCGGCCCCAGGTGATGGACGTCTACTTCCTGGCCGGCACCGAGGACTTCATCCTGCATGTCGCCGCGCGCGACACCGAGGACCTGCGCTCCTTCGTGGTGGAGAACCTCAACGCCGACGCCGACGTTGCGGGCACCCAGACCTCGCTGATCTTCGAGCATCTGCGCGGGGCCGCGCCCGTCTGACCGCGGTGCATTCCCGATACCAGCGGTACCGGGTATGCTGCTGCAAATGTTCACGGTCAACGACGAGGCTGTCGGTCCGCACCTGCCGGGGAGCGGCACGCTGGCCGATCACGAGCGTTTGGTCCTGGAGGCGCGCGACGTCGCCTTCGACTGGGCGAATCTGCCGTTTCACTACGTGCCCGGCGAAGCGTTCACGACCCACATGCTCAACGTGCTGCACCTGCTGCTGCCGGCCGGCGAGGAGTTCTTCGTCGATCTGTTCAAGCAGGCCCTCCCGCTGATCAAGGACGACGAGCTGCGTCTCGACGTGCAGGGGTTCATCGGGCAGGAGGCCATGCACGCGCAGGCCCACACCGGAGTGCAGGAGTATTTCGCCGCCAACCAGGTCGACGTGACGCCCTTCACCAACCAGATCTCCTGGCTGTTCGCCAAGCTACTGGGGGATCGGCCGGGTTGGAGCGAGCGGCGCCAACGCAGTTGGTTGCTCGAACGGGTCGCGCTCGTTTCGGCGATCGAGCACTACACCGCGATCCTGGGCGAGTGGATTCTCGACACCCCCGAGCTGGATGCGATCGGCACCGACCCGGTGATGCTGGACATGCTGCGCTGGCACGGCGCCGAGGAAGTCGAGCACAAGGCCGTCGCGTTCGACCTGATGAAACATTTGCGGGCGGGCTACCTGCGCCAGGTTCGCACGCAGCTGATCGTGACGCCGATGATCTTCCAGGTGTGGGTGCGCGGGGTGCGTTTCATGTACTCGATCGACCCGCAGGTACCGCCGGGCACCAAGGCGCGCTGGCGCGACTACTACAAGGCCGCGCGGCGCGGACTGATGCCGGGACCGATGCGATTCGTCCGTGTCATCGCCGCCTACTACCTGCCCCGCTTCCACCCGTCGCAACTGGGCGGTGTCGAGAAAGCGGTTGACTACCTGGCGATCTCGCCCGCCGCCCGCGCCTCGCACTGAGTCGAGAGGATCCCATGACCACCGCTTCGACCAGTCATTCCCACGTGCCGACCCACAGCACCGTGACCGCCTCGGACGGCGTGACGCTGGCTGTGCACGCCTACACCGACATCGACCCGCAGCGGCCGACCGTGCTGGCCGTGCACGGTTGGCCGGACAACCACCATTTGTGGGACGGCGTCGCCGAGCAACTCGGTGGCCGCTACAACGTCGTCGCCTACGACGTGCGAGGAGCCGGGGAATCGTCGCGCCCGGCGAAGAAATCCGATTACCGCTTCGCCCAACTGGTTTCGGACCTCGGCGCTGTCATCGACAGCCTAGGCGTCGGGCGGGTCCATCTGCTGGCGCACGACTGGGGCTCGATCCAGAGCTGGGCGGCGGTCACCGATGACACGGTGATGAGCAAGATCGCCTCGTTCACCTCGATCTCCGGGCCGCACCTGCGTTACGCGGGCAAATTCCTGCGCTCGGCCCGCGGCCCGCGCGGTCTGGTCGACGTGACCCGGCAGCTGTTCGGCTCGGGCTACATCTGGTTCTTCCTCACCCCGGGTCTGCCGGAACTGTTGATCCGCGCCCGGGTGGGCGTGAAAATGGTTGAGGCTTTTGGCCGTATCGGCAATTCCAGCACCCAGTCTCGCGGCGGTGACCCGGTGCGGTCGCGCGGCGACTACGTCAACGGGCTCAACCTGTATCGCGCCAACATGCCCGGCCCGTTCCTGGCGTCCGGCACGCGGCTGCCGCACACCGATGTTCCGGTCCAGGTGCTGGTACCGCGGAAGGACATGTTCGTCACGCCCGCGCTGCAGCGATACACCGGCTCAATCCCTTTGGGCAGCAGAGTCGTTGCGATCGAAGGCGGCCACTGGGTGGTCACCGCGCGGCCCGACGTGATCGCACGTTTGGCCGGCGAGTGGATCGACAGGCACGTCGACGGTGCCGCGTTGACGACGGCCGGCGCCGTGCACACCGGTCGCCGGGACGTCCGGGGCAAGCTGGCCCTGATCACCGGGGCGGGCGCTGGCATCGGCCGCGCGACCGCGCTCGAGCTGGCCCGTCAGGGGGCCGACACCGTCGTGATCGTCGACCGAGACCTGGCCGCCGCGCAGGAGACCGCCGCCGCGGTCCGCGAAGTCGGTGCCGACGCCGCCGCCTACCAGGCCGACGTCAGCGACGCTACGGCGATCAATGCGCTTGCCGCACAGGTCAACAACGACCACGGCGTGGTCGACATCCTGGTGAACAACGCCGGGATCGGGATGGCCGGCCGATTTCTCGAGACCACCCCGGCGCACTGGGACAACATCCTGGACGTCAACCTGCACGGCGTGCTCAACGGCAGCCGGGCGTTCGCGAGGCAGATGGTCGACCGCGGCCAGGGCGGCACCATCATCAACGTCTCGTCCGCGGCGGCATTTCTGCCATCGAAGTCGATGATCGCTTACGGCACAACGAAAGCCGCGGTGCTGGCGTTCAGCGAATCGCTGCGGGCCGACCTGGCCGACGACGGCATCACCGTCACCGCGGTGTGCCCCGGATTCGTCAACACCAACATCGCGAAGAACACCGTCTACGCCGGCATGACGGCCGAGCAGCAGGACACCGCCCGGCACAAGGCCGACGTCGTGTACCGCCGCCGCAACTACACGCCGGAAGCCACCGCCAAGGCGATTGTCAAGGCTGTCAAGAGCGGCACCCCGGTGGTGCCGATCGCCGCCGAGTCGCGGGTCGGCTACGCGCTGCGGCGTATCAGCCCCGCGTTGATCCGCCTGCTGGCCCGCTACGACATTCGCCCCTGAGACACGGAGATTATTGTGTCGCAGAGTATTTGGTCGACTAGGCCAGCGGACATCTACGGTCGACGTAAACACGACCGGCTGTACACCGCGGTCTGGGGTCTGGTCGCGGTGCTGAACAGCTTCTCGCTGACGAGCCGGTGGAAGCCGTCCCGCGTGGTGGCGGTCGCACGCACGCACACCGCGGTGATCACCAAACGCGAACGGCTCGGCCCGGACGTGGTCGCGCTGACCTTCGCCGACCCCGCCGGCGGGCTGCTTCCGTCGTGGACGCCGGGCAGTCACATCGACGTGCAGCTGCCGTCCGGCCGACGCCGCCAGTACTCGCTGTGCGGGCCGCCCGGTCGGCGCATCGACTACCGAATTGCGGTGCGCCGCATCGCCGATGGTGGCGGTGGCTCGATTGAAATGCACGATGCTTATTCGGTCGGCGATCCGTTGGTGTTCGAAGGTCCTCGCAATGCCTTCTACCTCGGCGGTGACGAGCGCGACGTGCTGTTCGTCATCGGGGGGATCGGGGTGACGCCCATCCTGTCGATGATGCGCGCCGCGCAAGCGCGCGGAATGAATTGGCGCGCAATCTATGCCGGTCGAAGCCGCGATTACATGCCGCTGCTGGACGAGGTGCTGGCCGTCGATGCCGACCGCGTCGCCGTATGGGCCGACGATGAGCGCGGCCGCATCGCCACGGCGGACGATCTGCTGACCGAGGCCGGGCCGACCACCGCGGTATACGTTTGCGGTCCGACCGGCATGCTCGAGGCGGTGCGCACGGCCCGCGCCGAACAGGTCAACGCGCCCCTGCACTACGAACGGTTCAGTCCACCGCCCGTGGTCGACGGGGTCCCGTTCGAGCTCGAGCTCGCGCGTTCAGGGCGAATTCTCGACATCCCCGCGAACCGTTCGGCGCTCGACGTCATGCTCGACCACAATCCGACCGCGGCGCATTCCTGCCGGCAGGGCTTCTGCGGTACCTGCAGGGTGGCGGTGCTCGGCGGACACGTCGATCACCGCGGTCGCACCGCCGAAGGCGACGGCGACATGTTGGTGTGTGTCTCGCGAGCCAACGGTGGTCGGGTGGTGATCGACGCCTAAGGCGCCGGCGCGAGGTGGATCTTGTTGGTCTCGCGATATCCGGCCGCGTTGCCGCAGGCGTCCACCTTGTTGGTGATCTCGACGGTGCCGTCCAAGGTGTGCGCGTCCCACGCATAGTGGAAGCCGATGGCGTCGGGCGTGTCGCCACCCTGTTCGCAGGACACCCCGCCCTTGCCGTCCAGCGTCCACTGGCCGTTCGCGAGCTTCGCCTGGCCCAGGTGCTGGATCGAGGCGCAGCCGTCGCCGCACGAGCTGACGTACCAGTCGCTGGGCGGGTCCTGGTGGCCGTCGGGGTAGGTCTCGGTCTCGATGTAGTGGCCCTCGAACGGGTCCGCTGAGGACGTCGGAGCCGTGAATACCAGTGCGAGACCGGCCAACAGCGCGCCGGCGGCAGCGCCGCGAGTGATCGTCATGATCCGGTTCCCTTCGTCAAGCTGGTCAGTGCGTCCGTTGGTGGGTATCACAGGAGCTTCGGCCTTCGTCGGTCTTTGGGGATTCTGCTCGATGAACGCGCGGTGACAACTGCGCGGGTCGAGGTGTTCAGCACCGAACGACTCGTTCCGGATGGTGGTAGTCGTTCACGCGCTTCTGGCCGTGATCGAGGCGCGGCGGCGGAATCCACTGCGTACGGCCGTCACCGAGTGTGACTGTCCGCCAGCCCTTGTCGACCAGTCGATGATGCGGCTTGCAGGCCAGCGTGAGCCGATCGATGTCCGTCCGGCCGCCGCGCGCCCACTCGTCGCCGTGGTGCACCTCAGCCCAGTAGGCGGGTACATCGCAGCCGGGCGCGGTGCAGCCGCGATCCTTGGCGTACAGGACAAGTCGCTGGTCTGCCGACGCTATTCGCCGGGCCCGGCCCAGGTAAAGCGGCCGCTCTTGGTGATCGTCGAAGACCGCGAGGTAATGGTATGCGCTGCTGGCCATCCGGATGAGATCACGCATCGGCAGCAGCGTTCCGCTCGCGGTGACGGCTTGGCCGGCCCCGGCGGTGAGTTCCCGCAGAGTGGTCGTAACCACAACGGTGACCGGTAATCCGTTGTGTGCGCCGAGCTTCGGATCGCCCAGTTGACCGCGCACCAGCGCGTTGAGCGCGTCGTGTTGTCGCTGGGCGTGGGTGCGAAGATCGGGTTCATCTGTGGCGCTAATGGTTTCGGCACCAGGCGCCGCAAAACGTGCCATCCACGCGTCGAGATTGGCACGCAGCTCCGGCGACGCGACCAGCTTCCCGATGCTCATGCCATCCGAGCGCTGCGGCGACCAGGTGAACCCGCGTTGGCGCGCCCGGTCGACATCGGAGAATTTGCCGTCGGGATTGACCTGCGCCGCGCAACGATGCGCCACCTTCTCCAGCTGGTCGGGCCGCAGCGCGGTCGCCTGCTCAGCCAGGAATCGCTCGGCCTGCTCGACTGTCGCGACCGGGATGTCCGACGGCAGGTCGCGCACGAACGTCTGGATCACCTTCAGGTGCTGCGGGTCGAGCAGCCCCTCGCGCCATACCTCCGCGGTCGCGGGTAGTTCGGGCGGCAGGACCTCCCCGGTGATGGTGACGCGCGGCGTCAGCTGTTGGGCGTCACGCAGGCGGCGGCGAACGTCGGCGCAGCTGATCCGCAGCCAGTCCGCGATGGCCTGGTGAACCGGGCCGCCGACCTCGGCGGGGTCCGCGTGGGCCAGGCCGGCGATCACGTCGTGCCCGGGGACCGCGAGCCGGCGGCGGGCCGTCTCGAGACGTTCCAGGGCGCGCAGGCGGGCGACAGGGTCGTCGCCGCCGAAGTCCAGATCGACGACGCCCGCCACGGCCGCGTCGAGGGCGTCGAGCGCGAGCGATATCGAATGCATGTTCGAAAGATTACGTGTGACGATCCGTAGGACACCCCGATGCGGTCCGCCCGCTGGGCGAGTTGTGGATAAAGGCGCAACTGTGGACAAACTCGGCACGCTCTAGGGTGAAGCCATGCGGGTAGCGGTGCTGGGGTCCAAGGGCAAGGTCGGCACGACGATGGTCCAGGCGGTGCAGGCCGCCGAGGATCTGACGCTGTCCGCCGAAGTCGACGCCGGCGACGCGCTGAGCCTGTTGACCGACAACAAGACCGAGGTCGTCATCGACTTCACCCATCCCGACGTCGTCATGAAGAACCTCGAGTTCCTGATCGACAACGGCATTCACGCGGTGGTGGGAACCACTGGCTTCACCGACGAGCGGTTGCGGCAGGTGCAGACCTGGCTGGCCGCCAAGCCGGGTGTCTCGGTGCTGATCGCGCCGAACTTCGCCATCGGCGCGGTGCTGTCCATGCACTTCGCCAAGCAGGCCGCGCCGTTCTTCGAGTCGGTCGAGGTGATCGAGTTGCATCACCCACAGAAGGCCGATGCGCCGTCGGGTACCGCTGGGCGGACCGCCGCGCTGATCGCGGAAGCGCGAAAGGGGTTGCCGCCCAACCCCGATGCCACCAGCACCGGCCTGCCCGGCGCTCGCGGCGCCGACGTCGACGGCGTGCCGGTGCACTCGGTGCGGCTGGCCGGCCTGGTCGCTCATCAGGAAGTGTTGTTCGGCACGCTGGGGGAGACTTTGACGATCCGGCACGACAGCATCGACCGGACGTCGTTCGTGCCCGGCGTGCTGCTGGCCGTCCGCAGGGTCGCCGAACATCCCGGTCTGACAATAGGAATCGAAGCGCTGCTGAACCTGTAATGACCTCGATGCGACGCGGTGTGCCCGTCCAGCTGATGATCGCGCTGATGAGCGCGGCACTGCTGGTGTACATCGTGCTGCTGGGTAGGACCGCGGTGTTGATGATCGGTTCCGGGCGCGGCGTCGCCGTGGCACTGGGTGGTGCGCTGCTGGTCCTGCCCGTGATCGGCGGGTGGGCGATGATCGCCACTCTGCGTGCGGGTTTCGCGCATCAGAAGCTGGCCCGGCTGGCCGCCGACGACGGGATGGACCTCGACGTGAGCGCCCTGCCGCGCCGACCCTCGGGACGCATCGAGCGCGACGCCGCGGACGCGTTGTTCGCCGATGTGCGTACGGAATTGGAAGCCGACCCCGACAACTGGCGGCGGTGGTATCGGCTGGCGCGCGCCTACGACTACGCGGGCGATCGAGGCCGCGCCCGCGAGGCCATGAAGACGGCCGTCGAGTTGCAGGGGCGCGAATGAGCAAGACGCTGTTGATCATTCACCACACGCCGTCGCCGGCTACCCGCGAACTCCTCGAAGCGGTGCTGTCCGGCGCGAACGATCCCGACATCGACGGCGTGAGCGTCGTTACCCGGCCCGCGCTCGCGGCGACGGTACCTGATCTGCTCGACGCCGACGGCTATCTGTTCGGCACCCCGGCCAACCTCGGCTACATGTCCGGGGCGCTCAAGCACTATTTGGCGCGATACCGGCTTAGTACGTTGTCAGCGCGTTGACACATCGCTGGACCTCCGATGCGGAGATAGAGGTGTCACAGCAACAAGCGCGCGACACCAACGTGGGCAAGCGCCATCACTACGTTCCGCAGATGTACTTGCGTCGCTGGGCGGGGCCAGACGGTCGGGTTCGACTAACGAAGATGGCCACAGGTGCCGTGCACGACCAGTCACCCGACGAGGTCGCGAATCAGCCCAACCTATACACAATCGCGGCGCCGGACCTCGAAACCGACTACCCGACTCGTTGGCTAGAGAAGCACATGTCGCGCATCGAGAGTGATGCCGCAGGCTGGCTGCAGGCGCTCGACGGGCTCCCAGCCGGTCGGATTGACAATTGGCACTTGACTGACGACCTGGCGGTGTACGTGGCTTTGCAGGATCAACGGACGCTCCGAAAGCGTAGCCAGGATCTGCGAATCGAGGATGCCCTGAACCGCTTCGGCCGAGCGGAGGTGCTCAGTCCGCTTCTTCCGTTCGTGTGTCGGCTCTACCAGATTCCTTACACCCCAAGGCGGCACGGCGCTCTGCTCCAGCAGTTCCTCGCTCAACCCCTCATCAGTGAGGACAGGAAGGCGAGAGCAATCGAGAGTGCCGTTGGCGTGTGGAGGAACCAGGCGGTCCCGCACTTCGCCAAAGACAGACGGTGGTGGCTCATCGACAGTGCTTCGCCGTTGATCACGTGCGACGAGCCTGTGGTTTACCTCGGCGGGACGGCACGGCCTCGTTGGAAGCAGGGCAGCTGGATCACGTCGCCGATCATGCTGTTTCCGGTCGGCCCGCATCGTCTGATCGCGATGACGTTCGCCCGTGAGAATCTCTCTGCCCCCTACGAATTGAACGCCTCGGAGTCGGAAGCGGTGAACTTCGAGATCGCGGCAGCATCGGATGCCTTCTGCTTCGAGCAGCCGACCACAACGATCGCCAGCTCGCTTAACCTGCCGCCGTGGCCGGAGCCAGACCCGGCTTCAGCGGCGACGTTCATAGAGGCTGTGATGGCACCAAGCCGGTGGAAAGCGGGGGAGGGACCGCCTTGGGCTATTGCTCGGTGGTACTGATTGACCGACTAGGAAGGTCTCGCCGATGTCGCGCCTGCTGATCGTCCACCACACGCCGTCGCCGCACTGCCAGGAGATGTTCGAGGCCGTGGTCGCAGGGACCACCGACCCCGACATCGAGGGCGTGGAGGTGGTCCGCCGACCGGCGCTCATGGTGTCGCCCGTCGAAATGCTGGAGGCCGACGGCTACCTGCTGGGGTCGCCGGTCAACCTCGGCTATATCAGCGGCGCTCTCAAGCTGGCGTTCGATCAGTCGTACTACCAGCTGCTCGATTCGACCCGTGGCCGACCGTTCGGGCTGTGGCTCCACGGCAACGAGGGCACCGAGGGAGCCGAGCGTGCCATCGACGGGATCACCGCAGGGCTCGGATGGGTCAAGGCGACCGATCACGTCGTTGTGTCGGGGAAGCCGACCAAGGCCGATGTCGAGGCGTGCTGGAACCTCGGGGCGACGGTCGCCGCGACGCTGATGAGCGAGTTGTAACGAACGGCATGAGCACCCGGCGCGACATGCACATCGTCAGGTACATCACAACGAGCGCCAGCGTCGCTACCATCCGCGTGTGAACCACGGCACTGCGCGACGGCGGCGGGATGACCGTGGGTGATCGATGGCCGTCGATGCGAGGCCGGAAGCTGGCGAAGATAATCGAGAAGCACTGTGGATATCTTCGTAGTTCCGGCGGTCACCGCCGGTATCGAGGAAGGCACAAAGAGTTCACGTTCGCATACCATGACGGAGACGACATAACGGGAAATATGGTTCGGCGTGTCTTGATCGAAGATGTCGGCCTATCCGAGTCCGAGGCACGTAAGGAGGTGAGTTGATGACAGAGCCTGCGCAAATCGTCATCTATCGCCTCGACGCAGCGCATGATCCGGCGTGGCAGTTCTACTCGATGCCCGAAAGCATCGTCGGTGGGGGCAAGACGCTCGATGACGTACGCGCCGCATACCGCGATGCGCTGGCGTTCTCGCTAGACAGCCCTGCTCTGCCCGAGGTTCGCGAGTACATAGAAGGGGAGATTGGAAGCCTCGGTATTTGGCTCCGCCTTCCGATTGACCACCCGAATGTTGACGGCGTTTTCGAACAGGTGGGTCGCCAGATCAGCGCGTATCCCGAGGACCGTGATTGGTTTTTTGCCAATACGACGGCAGGGGGTGATCCGGTGATCGTCACTCCCCCTGCCGACGCGCCATTGAGCAGCATCCTGGACCAGATGACGATTTACGACACGCTCATCCTGATCATGCTCCGTCGCGCGAAAGGGACGGTGCAGAACGTGTTTCTGTCGCTCGCGGGAGCGGAGACCGTTGACGGGATGGACGAACCCCCGACCAGTTTTGCGTCGATGGGCCTGACACCCGACTCGCCGTTGCGTGATCTACTCGCAGCCGCCCTGAAGCATCACGTCAACAAGATCAGCGCACTCGCTCTCTGCTAGGTGGTTCGCCCGCGGATGGCGTCGCTCAGTTGTCGGCACCCGTTCCTAGACTCCGGCATATGGGCAAGTACCGAGGTGGATCGAAGCCGTGGGAGAAGGACGACCCGAAGGGCCGTCGGTTGGACCCCGGTCAATATCCGGAGCTGAACGCCGTGTTCTACACCGCAGACCCGGCCGAGTTCATCAGGATGCGGATCGAGGCGCTGTCGCTGATGGCATGCACCGACGAACAACTCGGGCCTCTGTTCGGCGCGAACCGGATCGTAGGAGCGGCCCACTTCGGTTCAATGCCGCCGCCGTCACCGGACGCCCGCCAGCGGTACATCCGCATGGAGGCGGTGATGATCGCCAACCACGCCTCCGAAACGTTGCTGCGTATGTTTTTCGCCCACGTCGAGCACCCCGAGTGTCCCTGGCTGGGCATGTCAGCCTCGACCCACTTCGGCGAATACAAGAACAAGGTGGCCACAGTGCTGAACAGCGGGTTCGACCGCGAGGCCATCGCCACGGTGTTCCTGGGCGGCGTCAGCCGGGTCGATGCCGTGGTTCAGCTCACCGACGCCGAGTTCGAAGACGCCATCGACGGGCTGCAACTGCTCCTGATCGACTGCGCGAATCGAGTGCTTGATGACGCTTTCGTCTACAACGCCGTCAAGCACGGCGTGAGCGCCGTGGCCGTCGATGACGACGAGGCCAAGATGACCTGGCAGCCGCTGAATGGTGAACCGGTGATCATGCATGAAGGCCCTACCCACGTCTACCTCCACAAGGCGGCATCGCACGACGCTCCGAAGACCGAAGCTCACTGGTGGCTCACGATGGAGGACTCGAATCCTGGGCGAGAGCTCTCGGTCTCGGTGCTGATCACCAGGGCGCTTGGCTCGCTCTGGGACGTCGCCCGCCGCCGCTACCTCGGCGAGAGCGGCACGATCAACTACGTGAGCAACGGGGCCGTCGGGATGACGGTCTATGGCATAACTATGGGGGCGATGAACCGTCTTAAACGGGCGGTGCACGAACTGATCAAAGTCAGACCGGACGGCAATGTGGATAGCACGCAGCACCGCGTCGTGCGTTATGACATCCCTCGGGAGTGGTCGCTAGCTGGTGCTGCTGCCACGGCCGAGGAACGAACTGTCGCGCTACCGGCCAGGGAGCGCGATCGACATCTCTACTCGACCGGCGAGCTGTCCTACCTGCCGATCACTCCGCGCGGCTTCCAGCGGGGGTGACTCGCGCTGAGGCGCTCACGTTGCTGAGGGGGCGACGTCTCACGCTCGCTACCCGCCGATGCGGCGGCGCATCCACTGCGGTGGCATCTGCTGGCCCTGCCGGGCGCGGCGTTCGGCGTCGAACGCACTCGAGATGTGAACGAAACCCGCGCCGTGGCCGAGCACGTCGTAGGCGACGGTCGCCGCCGCCAGCGCATCGGGCTGGTGCTGCCCCGACTGCCACGCCGTGGCCTGGGCCTCGAACGCGGGGAGGTGACCCGCCACCCGGCAGGTGCCGACCTCCAAGGCAAATAAACACTTCTTCGACACCGTGTACTACCCGGGCCTGGACCATGTCGCGGGCCGGCCTTATGGCCTGTGGGTGCACGGCAACAACGACACCGTCGGCGCGGTGTCCTCGGTGGACAAGGTCGTCACGGGGCTGGCACTCGCCAAAGCCGCTGACGCACTGGAGATTACCGGCGAGGTCGACGCAAGCGCCCGCGAGCGGGCCTACGAACTGGGCGGAACGCTGGCCGCGACGCTCATGGAATGACCGGTCAGCGAGCCCGCAGAATGGTGACCGCACCGTCGTGCTTGGTGAACTTGTCGAAGGTCGCCGTGGGGACGCCGAAGATCGCTGACAACACCTGCGGCGGAAGCTGACTCAGCGATTCGCCGATGCCGATGTTGTCCTTGTCCTCGGTGGCGCTGGAGTTCTGGATGATCAGCACGTCTAGATCCTCGGTGCCGAGATTCTCGAAGTAGTGCAGCGATCCCTGCGGCGCGAACACCAGATCGTCGACGCGGGCCTCGAACGCCTCGTAGTTGCCGTTGCCATCGATCAGGACCCAGCTCGCGACACCCTTGGTGACCAGATTGATTTCCCAGGCGCTGGGGTGCCAGTGTGGTTCGCGAATACCGCCGGGCGCCAACGTGATCAGCTGGATACTGGCTTCCTGCCCAGCGAGGATCGGGAAATTGTCTTCGTGTGCCTGCCGCTGCGAGCCGCCGTCATACCCGGCCGGGGGCACGGCGCCGAGCTCGAACAGGTGAGACTTGTTGGTGGTTGTTTCGGCCGGTATGCGGGGATTGCCGAAGCGCTGCGCGTCGTCAGTCATGGAATGTCCTACTGCCGCTTCAGGATCAGGATTGCTTTGTCGAACTTCTTGAACGACGCGAACGTGTCCGCCGGCACGCCGAAGATCGCTGAGAGCACCCGGGGCGGGAGTCTGCTGATCGATTCACCGATGCCGATGTTGTCTTTGGGCTCGGCGGCGCTGGTGTTCTGCACGATAACGATCTTCATGTCCTCGGAGCCGCGGTTCTCGAAGTAGTGGAACGAGCCCTGCGGCGCGAACACCACGTCGCCGACTTTCTGGTCGAAACTCTCGTGGTTGCCGTTGCCGTCCACCAGCGCCCAGCTGGCGACACCCTTGGTGACGATGTTGATCTCCCACGCGCTGGGATGCCAATGGGGTTCGCGAATACCGCCGGGCTGCAACGTGAGCGAGACGATGCTGGCCGCTTGGCCGGTGAGGATCGGGAAGGTGTCCTCGTCGGCCTGTTGGAAGGAGCCGCCCTCAAAGCTGGTCACCGGCGAGGAGCCGAGGTGGTACAGGTGCGTATGCGAGGTGATCGTCTCGGCAGGGATGCGGGGATCGCCGAAGCGCGCGGCATCGTCTGCCAGTGCCAGTTCCTTCTCGGCGTGGTTGCCTGTGACCAGACGATCGACGCCCACACCGGCGGCTGCTGCCGCACCGGCCAGGCCAGCCCCGCCGAGAACCTTGCGACGGTTGATTGACATTCGCCGAAATTACCTCAGCGGCCTGCTCCGGGCCACCGCATAAATCGTCGGGAGTTAGGGGTCGATGTGCGTTGGCGGCGTGAGGAAGATCGGGTCCGTCTCCTTCGGCGGATCGCCCGCGCTCATCGTTTCGCAGTCCACCTTGGCGGGGTTGTACGGCCCGCCGGGGTAGGACGTCAGGCAGCGTTCCCACATGCCGTCGCTGTCGACGGGGCTGTCACACATCTGGGCGAACGCCTGCCCGGGGTTCACGCACCCGGCGCTGGCCGGTGCGGCGGTGACCGTCAGCCCGGCGGTCGCGAGCGTGGCTCCGAGAACTGCGGTCAGGTAGCGCTTCGTCATCTTTTCCTTCAACGGCTGGTTCCTTCATATCGACGCCGCACCAAAGCTACTCGTCCGCCCGGTAGGTGGGGGCCAATAGTGGGGTAAATGCGAGAGCGGCATGATGAGATCGGGATAGCCGCTGGATTCCGACAGGGTCGACCTCGCGAAGGACCGCACGTGACGCGTTTGCTGATCGCTAATCGCGGTGAGATCGCGCTCCGAATCATCCGTACCGCAACCGAGTTGGAGCTCGGCACGGTCGCTGTCTACGCCGAGGACGACGCCGACAGTCCGCACATCCATGCCGCCGATGAGGCGATCGCGCTGCCCGGCGCCGGACCGGCCGCCTACCTCGATCACGCCGCGGTCCTGGCCGCCGCGAAGAACTCCGGAGCCGAACTGATCCACCCGGGTTACGGCTTCCTCAGCGAACAGTCGGAGTTCGCGCGCGCCTGCGCGAGCGCGGGTTTCACTTTTGTCGGGCCCGACGCCGCAACGCTCAATCTGTTCGGCAACAAGTCGGCGGCCCGGCAGGCGGCGGCGAACGTCGGTGTGCCAGTGCTGCCCGCCACGGACGGGCCGAGCAGCATCGATGACATTCGGACGTTCGCGGCGGCGCAGGGCGGCCCGATCGTCATCAAGGCGCTGTCCGGAGGCGGTGGCCGGGGGATGCGCGTCGTGCACAGTGCCGCACAGATCGACGATGCCTACCGGCAGTGTGCCGCCGAGGCCGAACTCGGGTTCGGCGACTCCGCGCTGTTCGCCGAGGCGCACCTGGCCGATGCGCGCCACATCGAGGTACAGGTCGTCGCCACGCCGGGACGGGCGCTGGCGTTGGGTGACCGCGACTGCAGCATTCAGCGTCGGCACCAGAAATTGATCGAAATCGCTCCTGCGCAAAGTCTTTCGCCGGCCGTGCGACGAGATCTGCACCGGGCCGCAGCCAGGTTGTGCGCTTACGCCGACTACCGCGGGGTCGCGACCGTCGAGTTCCTGGTGGCCGGCGAGCGGTTCGTCTTCCTCGAAGTCAACCCGCGGATCCAGGTCGAGCACACGGTGACCGAAGAGGTCACGGGCGTCGACCTCGTCGCGGTCCAGTTGCGGATCGCCCAGGGCGCACCGTTTCACCAGTTGCGGTTGCCCGCCGGCGTCACCGCCGAGGGTGACGAGGTGGTCGGTGCGCTGGCCGCGGTGCGCGGCATTGCCATTCAGACTCGGGTCAACATGGAGACAATGGACGCCGACGGGTCGCTCGTGCCGACGGCGGGCACGCTGGCGGCGTTCGCGCCACCGAGCGGACCGGGAGTTCGGGTGGACACCTTCGGTCGTGCCGGCCTGACGCCGAGCCCGCGCTACGACTCGCTGCTGGCCAAAGTGATCACCCGGGTGCGCGGACCTTCGTTCTCGGCGGCGCTGCGTAAGGCGCAGACCGCGCTTGACGAATTCGGCATCGAGGGGATCCGGACCAACATCGGCTTTTTGCAAGAGATTCTGTCGCACAACGATATCCATGAGGGTCCGGTCTCCACGACGTTCGTCGACGACAATCTCTCCGCATTTGTCGACGCGGCGCAGTCGTGGCGCCACGAGACGCGGGCGGCGACACCTGAGCTGTACCCGGGGGAGGAAGTGCTCCGCGCGCAGCTGGCCGGCACCGTGATCGACGTTGCTGGCGAGGGCGTGGAGTTCGCCGCGGGCGCGCAGCTGGTGGTGCTGGAAGCGATGAAGATGCAGCACGTGCTGGCCGCGCCGGACGCGGTGCGCGTGGTCCGGGTGCTGGCGGCGCCGGGCCAGGTGGTGGGCACCGGTGACCCGCTGGCGGTGGTCATCCGCATCGGCGATAGCGCGGACGCGGACAACGTCGCCACCCTCGATCTCGACCGGGAGCGGGCCGATCTCGACGAGGTCAGGCGTCGTCACCTGGTCACCCTCGATGAGGGGCGTCCCGCGGCGATCACCAAGCGGCACAAGCAGAATCGACGGAGTGCGAGAGAGAACATCGACGACCTCGTCGACCCGGGCAGTTTCATCGAGTACGGCGCTCTGGCCGTGGCCGCACAGCGCAGCAGGCGCTCCGAGGAGGACCTGATCGCCAACACCCCGGCCGACGGATTGGTCGCCGGGATCGCGACGATCGACGGCATCGAAACGGCCGTGCTGTCGTACGACTACACCGTGCTCGCCGGCACCCAGGGCATGCGGAATCACGCCAAGACCGACCGGGTCTTCGAGTTGGCGGCCCGCCGAAAGTTGCCCGTCGTGCTGTTCGCCGAGGGCGGCGGCGGGCGGCCGGGCGACACCGATGTCGCCAGCATCGCCGGTCTCGACGTGCCGACGTTCCGGGCGCTCGGTGCTCTCAGCGGCCGGGTGCCGTTGGTGTCCATCGTCTCCGGGCGCTGCTTCGCGGGCAACGCGGCGCTGGCCGGGACCTGCGACGTTATCATCGCGACCCCCGACGCGAACATCGGCATGGGTGGGCCGGCGATGATCGAGGGTGGTGGGCTCGGGCAGTACCGGCCGGAGGACATCGGGCCGATCGAGGTACAGCGCCGCAACGGCGTGGTCGGACTGGTCGCCCGCGACGAGGCCCACGCGGTAGCGCTGGCCCAGCAGTACCTGTCCTATTTCCAAGGGCGACAATCCGATTGGGAGGCCCCCGACCCGCGCCGGGCGCAACACGTCGTTCCGGAGAACCGGCTGCGGGCCTACGACGTGCACCATGCGATCGAGTCGGTCGCCGACATCGGCTCCGTGCTGGAACTGCGCGCCGACTACGGCGTCGGCGTGGTCACCGCGTTCGTCCGCGTCGAGGGTGCGCCGTTCGGATTGCTGGCCAACAGCAGTCACCACCTCGGCGGCGCCATCGACTCCGAGGCCGCCGACAAGATGGCCGATTTCCTGACGCTGTGTGAATCGGCCGGGCTACCGGTCATTTCGCTGTGCGACACCCCGGGTTTCATGGTTGGCCCGGACGCCGAGGTCGACGCGGCCGTCCGTCGATTCAGCAAGCTGTTCATCGTCGGCGCGCGAATGACCGTTCCGTTCGGGATGGTGATTCTGCGCAAGGGCTACGGGCTGGGCGCAATGGCAATGGCGGGCGGTTCTTTTCACGCCCCGGAATTCACCGTCGCCTGGCCGACCGGGGAGATCGGCGGCATGGGGCTGGAGGGCGCGGTGCGGTTGGGGTTCAGCAAGGAACTCGCCGCCGTCGAAGACCCGACCGAACGCCAGAACCTGTTCGACAAGCTGG
The DNA here is from genome assembly GCF_030252325.1 of Candidatus Mycobacterium wuenschmannii. Classification (NCBI taxonomy): domain Bacteria; kingdom Bacillati; phylum Actinomycetota; class Actinomycetes; order Mycobacteriales; family Mycobacteriaceae; genus Mycobacterium; species Candidatus Mycobacterium wuenschmannii. Next base: position 463,146 of record NZ_CP126981.1, read on the forward strand.
TGGAGGCCGCCTATCAACATGGCAAGGCGCTGACGTCGGCCACCACATTCGAACTCGACGACGTGATCGACCCGGCGGACACCCGCGGATGGATCACGAGACTGCTCCACCGAGAAGAAGGGAACGACACGTGAAAGTTGCCGACAAGGTCGCCATCGTCACCGGCGGCGGCAATGGTATCGGCGCCGCGATAGCCGCGAAACTGGCGCACCAGGGCGCCCGGGTGGTGGTCGCCGATCTCAACGGCGACGCCGCGCAGGCGGTGGCCGACGGCATCAATGCCGACCGGTCCGGTGTCGCCGTCGCGTCCAGCGGTGACGTTTCCGACACCGCGCACATCAAACAGTTGATCGCGTTGGCCACCAACGAATTCGGACCCGTTGATCTGTACTTCGCCAACGCGGGCATCACCGGTGTGTCGGGCCTCGACGTCACCGAGGACGAGTGGGACCAGTCCATCGACGTGAACCTGAAAGCGCACATCCGCGCCGCGCAACTCCTGGTGCCCGAATGGATCGAGCGCGGCGAAGGCTACTTCGTCAGCACCGCGTCGGCCGCCGGATTGCTCACCCAACTGGGTTCGGCCACTTATTCGGTGACCAAGCACGCCGCGGTGGGTTTCGCCGAATGGCTGAACATCACCTTCGGCGATCAGGGCGTCCGGGTCAGTTGCCTGTGCCCGATGGGCGTCAACACGAAGCTGTTGTATTCGCCGGGGGAGTCCGATGACCCGCTGGCGAAGCTCGCGACCAAGGCCGTCACCTCCGCCGGTGACGTCATCGAGCCGGCCGATGTGGCCGAAATCGTCTTGGGCGCAGTCGAAGACGAGCACTTCCTGATCCTTCCGCATCCCGCCGTGCTGGAGATGTACCGGCACAAGGGCGCCGACTATGACCGCTGGCTACGCGGCATGCGTCGTTACCAACACAGCCTGATGGAGGCACTATGACTGACTTCACTGGCCGCACCGCGATCATCACCGGCGGCTCGCGGGGCATCGGCCTGGCCATCGCGCAGCGGTTGGCCGAGGGTGGTGCGAACATCGTGCTCACCTCCCGCAAGCAGGACAGCGCCGACGCCGCCGCTGAACAGGTCGGCGGCAACGCGATTGGCGTTGTCGCGCACGCGGTCGACGAGGACGCCGCCCGGCGCTGCGTCGATCTGACGCTCGAACGCTTCGGCAGCATCGACATCCTGGTGAACAACGCCGGCACCAACCCGGCCTACGGCCCGCTGATCGACCAGGATCACGCGCGGTTCTCCAAGACCTTCGACGTCAACCTCTGGGCGCCGCTGCTGTGGACGTCGCTGGCGGCGAAGGCGTGGATGAAGGAACACGGTGGTGCGATCGTCAACACCGCGTCGATCGGCGGCATGCACCAGGCGCCGAACATGGGGATGTACAACGCGACCAAGGCCGCCCTGATCCACGTGACCAAGCAACTGGCGCTGGAACTTTCACCCAAGGTGCGGGTGAACGCGGTCGCCCCGGGTGTGGTGCGGACCAAGCTCGCCGAAGCGCTCTGGAAGGACCACGAGGATCTGGTCGCGGCGGGCAGCGCGTTGGACCGGATCGGCGAGCCGCCCGACGTGGCGGCCGCGGTGGCCTTCCTGGTATCCGACGAGTCGAGCTGGATCACCGGCGACACCCTGGTGCTCGACGGCGGCCGACTGCTCGGCGACCCGGCGGGCTTCCGGTGAGCGCCGAGGACCTGCAGGCCCGGGTGCGGGCGCTGCTCGACGAACACGACCCGAAGCAGGCACATGAGTTCCTCGGTGCGCGTTTCGATGCCGGGCTGGCATGGGTGCACTTCCCGGTCGGCTCCGGAGGCCTCGACCTCTCCCGTAACTTCCAGGCGCAGGTCGAAGAAGAGCTGACCGCGGCCGGTGCGCCGCCCGGTGGCGGCGGCGCGCGCAACGGCATCGGCATGGGCATGGCGGCACCGACCATCGCCGCGTTCGGCACCGAGGAGCAACGGCGAAACTTCCTGCGGCCGTTGTTCACCGGTGAGCACATCTACTGCCAGCTGTTCAGCGAACCGGGGGCCGGCTCGGACCTGGCCGGGGTCGCGACCCGGGCGGTCCGTGACGGCGACGACTGGATTGTCAACGGGCAGAAGGTGTGGACGTCGAGCGCGCAGAACGCGCAGCGAGCCATCCTGGTGGCCCGGACCGATCCCACGGTGCCCAAACACCAGGGGCTGACGTATTTCGTGCTGGACATGACCGATCCCGGCGTCGACGTGCGGCCGCTGCGGCAGATCACCGGCGAGGCCGAATTCAACGAGGTGTTCCTCACCGACGTCCGGGTTCCGGACGCCAACCGTCTCGGTGCTGAAGGCGGCGGCTGGAAGGTCGCGACCACGACACTGAACAACGAACGCGTGGCGATCGGGTCGATGGCGGGCGGCAGCCGCGAGAACGGCATCATCGGTAAGGTCGCCGACGCTTGGCGGGCGCAACCCGAATTGCGTAATGCCGCAATGCATGACGAGCTGATGCGGTTGTGGGTGGATGCCGAGGTCACCCGGCTGACCGGGTTGCGGCTGCGTCAGCGTCTGGCGGTCGGACAGCCAGGGCCCGAGGGCGCCGGGATGAAGGTGACGTTCGCCCGGCTGGCCCAGGCGGTGTCGGGCTTCGAGATCGAGCTGCACCCGGAACTCGGCCTGCAGTATGACGATTGGACGATGCGCCAACCGGACTCGGTCGACTTCATCGGCCGTGATCCCGGATACCGCTACCTGCGGGCGAAGGGCAATTCGATCGAGGGCGGCACCTCGGAGATCCTGCGCAACACCATTGCGGAACGCATTCTGGGCCTGCCACCCGAACACCGGGTCGACAAGGACGTGAGCTTTATGGATCTGGAGAAGTAAGCCAAATGAGCGATCTGCTGTACTCCGACACCGAGGAAGCGCTGCGGGACAGCGTCCGGCGGCTGTTCGCCGACCGGTGCCCGCCCGAAGCCATCACCTCCGTGTATGACCCGGAGCCACAAGACTTCTCGGGCCTCTGGCACACCCTGGCCGCCGACCTCGGCATGGCCGGCCTGCTGGTGCCCGAGGAACTCGGTGGCGCGGGGGCTTCGGCCCGCGAGGCCGCGGTGGTGATGGAGGAGATCGGCCGCGCCGTCGCGCCCGTGCCTTACCTGACCAGCTCCGTGGTGGCCACCGTCGCACTGCTTCGAGCCGGTGACACCGAGACGGTCCGGGGATTGGCGGACGGCTCGCTCACCGCCGCGCTGGCGGTGCCGTTGTCCACCGCACCCGATGACACGATCACCGGACTCACGGTCGACGGGGATGGGGTGACCGGACGGATCACCAGCGTCGCCGGAGTCGGCGAGGCCGACGTGCTGCTGGTGCCCGTCGCCGGGGCCGACGGACTGGAGTTGCACACCGTCGCACGCGACGCGGCGGGTCTCGAGGTGTCGCCGGTCCTGAGCCTGGACATGACGAGACCGCTTGCCAACGTGGAGTTCTCGGGTGCGGCGTCGTCGCGGGTCGGTTCGGCCGACGCCGGCGCGGCGATCGCGGAGGCGCTGGACACCGGGGCGGCGCTGCTGGCCTCCGAGCAGCTCGGCATCGCGCAGTGGTGCTTCGAGACCACGTTGGCGTACGCCAAGGACCGTAAGCAGTTCGGCCGGGCGATCGGTTCGTACCAGGCGATCAAGCATCGCCTCGCCGATCTGTGGGTCGAGCTCAATTCCGTTGCGGCGGCGGCACGCTACGCGGCCGACACCTGCGCGCGGCAGGATGACGACGCGGCGGTCGCCGCGGCCGTCGCGCAGGCCTTCTGCAGCGGGGCCGCGGTGCACGCCGCCGAGGAGTGCGTGCAGTTGCACGGCGGCCTCGGCATGACGTGGGAGTATCCCGCGCATCTATACCTGAAGCGGGCCAAGAGTGATCAGTTGGCGTTCGGCACCGCCTACCGCCATCGCTCCCGGTTGGCCGCGCTGGTGGACCTTCCGGCGTCGTAAGGGGAGTGGCAGATGGAAACCCGCATCTTAGGCGGCACGCTCGAGGTCTCGGCAATTGGCTTGGGCTGCATGGGAATGAGCCGCGGCTTTGGCCCGTCCGGCTCCAAGGACGACATGATCGCGGTCCTGCGTGGCGCGGTCGAGCGTGGTGTCACGCTCTTCGACACCGCGGAGGCCTACGGCGACAACGAATTACTGGTCGGTGAGGCGCTGGCGCCGTTCCGGGACGACGTCGTGATCGCGACGAAGTTCGGATTCGCCTTCGGCCCCGACGGCAACGTCGCCGGGGTGGACAGCCGGCCCGAGCACATCACAGAAGTCGCCGAAAACTCGCTGCGCCGACTCGGTGTCGAGAGCATCGACCTGTTCTACCAACACCGCGTCGACCCCGAGGTCCCCGTCGAGGACGTCGCGGGCGCGGTGAAGGAACTCATCGACAGCGGGAAAGTGAAGCACTTCGGGATGTCCGAGGCGTCCGCGGACAACATCCGCCGCGCGCACGCCGTGCAACCGGTGACCGCACTGCAGAGCGAATACTCGCTGTGGTGGCGTGAACCGGAGAGTCCCGACAGCGGCGTGCTGTCGACCCTGGCCGAACTCGGCATCGGCTTCGTGCCGTACAGCCCACTCGGCAAGGGCTTTCTCACCGGAAGCATCGACACCAGTACACAATTCGACAAGGCCGACATCCGCAACAACATCCCGCGTTTTGCCGCCGATGTCCGGGATGCCAACCGCGCCGTGGTCGACCTGCTGCAGACGATCGCGGACCGCAAGGGTGCCACACCCGGTCAGATCGCGCTGGCCTGGTTGCTCGCGCAGCGACCCTGGATCTCGCCGATCCCCGGCACGCGTCGCCTCGAGCGGCTCGACGAGAACCTCGGCGCGGCCGATGTGGAGTTGAGCGACGACGATCTTCGCGAGATCGACTCCGCCGCGGCGGCTATCGAGGTGCAGGGCGCGCGCTATCCCGACTTCATGCAGAAGCTGATCGGGCGCTGATCCGGCGGGCGACCTCGCCGTACCGTTCGAAGCGGTCCGGCTCGCCGACCGCGTTGTACATCACCAGCCGGGTGGCGCTGCCGTCGTACTTCTCGATCAGCCTGTCGGCCAACGTGTCCCACGTCGCTTCGGTGGCGAAGGCGGCGACGTGGTCGTCGCTGACCTGAGCGGCCATCCCGGCGAAGTCCCCGGCCTTCTGTTTCTCGCGGATCCGGGCCGTGGTGCCGTCGAACCCGGCCTCGTCCCAGATGAAGGCGTAGTTGGGCGTGCTGCCGTAGAACGCCATGCTGGCGCGCACCGACTCGCGTTGCGCATCGCGCTCTTCGTCGGTGTCGCCGACGACCGTCATCACCGGGACGATGATTGCCACGTCGACGGCGATCGGTCCGACTTCGCCGCCCCCTCAGCCACTTTCGGCATCACATGCCGCGCGATGTAGCCGGGCTCGCCGATCGGATGAACGTGCACGCCGTCGGCCACCTCGCCGGCCATCCGCAGCATCCAGGGGTTCACCGCGGCGATGTCGACCTTGGGGTCGGGTGCGTCGATCGGGCCCGCACTCCATTGCGGCGTAATGAAATCCAGGTCGTAGTACTCGCCGTGGTGATCCAGCTTTCCCGACCGGAACGCGGCGAAGCAGGCCTTCACCGCCAGTAGGTAATCGCGCAGCCGCGGCCCCGGCTTCTCGAAGTCCACGCCGTAGCGGCGAACGACGTGCGTGCGAACCTGCGTGCCGAGCCCCAGCCGGAACTTGCCGCCCGACGCCTCTTGCAGCTCCCAGGCCGCGGCCGCGGTCACGAACGGGCTGCGGGGAAACGCGACCGCGACGCCGGTGGACAACTCCAGGCTGGGCGCGGCCTGTGAGGCGACCGCGGCGTTGAGGTACGCCGTGCGTCCGGTCTCGGTGAACAGCAGGCCGGAGAAACCGGCCGACTGCGTTCGGCGGGCGAGGTCACCGATCTGGCCGAGGGGCTGAGGGACCGTCATCGCATCGACGCGCATGGCGGATCAGTATGCCCTGCGGCAGCTAGCCACGGGACGCGGTTCGGAACCTGTCGCGATAGGCCTTCGGCGAGAGCCCGAGCTGGTCGACGAACACCCGCCGCAGGCTTTCCGGGCTGCCGAATCCGGCGACCCTCGCGGTCTCGGCGACGGAGTGTCCGGCATCCAAAGCGGCGCGGGCGGCGTCGATGCGCACCGCTTCGACATAGCGGGCGGGCGTCTGCCCCAGCTCTGCCCGGAACAGCCGGGTCAACTGTCGCGTGCTCAACGACGCCCGCGCCGCGAGGCTGGTCACGCTGTGGTCCTCGGCAGGCTCGGCCGAGATGGCGTCGGTGACCGTGCGTAGCGGAGAACGCTGCGGCACAACGGATTCCACCCGCGCCGAGAACTGCGATTGGCCACCCGCGCGCTGGAGATAGACAACCAACCACCGGGCCACCGACCTGACCAGCTCGGTTCCGTAATCCAGCTCGACCAGCGCCAGCGCCAGGTCGATTCCCGACGAGATGCCGGCCGACGTGAACACCTCGCCGTCGCGGACGAAGATCGCGTCCGGTTCGACGGTGACCGCGGGGAACGCCCGCGCGAACAAGCGGACGTCGTGCCAGTGGGTGGTGGCGCGTCGACCGTTCAGCAGACCGGCCTGCGCCAGCACGAACGACCCGGTGCAGATCGAGGCCAGCCGCCGTGTCCGCCCCGCAATGGACTTCACCGCGTCGACGAACTCAGGGTCGATGGCCCGACGGGGCAGGCCGTCGCTGCCGGCGACCATCACGATGTGGGCGGACTCGATCGATGCGATGGATTGCGTGACTCCCAACCGCGTCCCGATCGACGTGGTGACGTCGCGGCCGTCCACCGATGCGACGGTGATGCGGTAATCGGCGCCGAAGCGATTCGCCTCCGCGAACACCTCGCCCGCCCCCGCGACGTCCAGCATCGTCACGTCGTCGAAGACAACGATGACCACTTCTCGGGACCGCTCAGTCACCGGCCCATTGTGTCGCAATCTGTGGGAAAGGCGGCTGAAACGACATCGGGTGTTGACGGCTCGACGCAGCACGCTGAATCCAACGAAACGAAAGGCACGATCATGACCGTTGAGTCCCTCGACACCGTCGCCGGTATCCGCGTCCCCGACAGCGCGCTGGCCCGCGACATCACCGAGTTCGTCCGCGACGCCGAAAACGACCTGCTCTACCACCATTCCCGACGGGTGTTCTTCTTCGGCGCTTTACAGGGTCTGCGGCGCGGACTGCACCCTGACCTCGAATTGCTCTATGCCGCAGCGATGTTCCACGACATCGGCCTCACCGAGACCTACCGGTCTTCGACCATTCGCTTCGAGGTCGACGGTGCCAACGCGGCACGGGAATTCCTGCTGGCCCGCGGTTTCGGCGAGGCAGGAGTCGACAAGGTCTGGCTCGGCATCGCGCTGCACACCACGCCCGGCGTCCCCGAGTTCTTGGCGCCCGAAGTGGCACTGGTGCAGGCCGGCGTCGAAGTCGACGTGCTCGGGGTCGGGCGGGAACAGTTGGCGCCCGAGGCGCTGACGGCCGTGACCGCCGCGCACCCGCGTCCTCAGTTCAAGCAGGGCATCGTGGCGGCGTTCAACGACGGCATGAAGCACCGCCCGCAGACCACCTTCGGCACGATGAACGACGACGTGCTGGCGCACTTCGATCCCGCATTCACTCGGGTCGACTTCGTGAGCGAGATCCTCAACAACAGCTGGCCGGAGTAGCTAGGCGCTGAGGTTGGCCCCGAACACCTCGCGCATCGTGGTCCAGTGCCGGTCGGCAGCGTCGGCGTCGTACGAGCCGTTGTCCGGCACCGCGAAACCGTGGCCGGCGGCGTAGGTCTCGATCTTGTGCTCGACGCCGGCCGCGGTCAGCGCCTTCTCCAACTGCTCGGCGTGGTCGTCGGTGAACGACGCGTCGTTCTCGGCGCCGCCGACGTAGATGGTGGCCTGGATCTTGTCGGCCCGCAGGTGCGGGCTGTCGGCGCCGTCGGTGACCAGCCCGCCGCCGTGGTACGACGTCGCGGCGGCGACCCGGTCGGGAAGCAGCCCGGCGATGGTCAGCGCCGCGCGACCGCCCATGCAGTAGCCGGTGATGCCGAACTTCGTGCCGCTGACCTCCGGCCGCGAGGCCAGGTAGTCGAAGTAGGCGCCGGCGTCGGACGCCCACTTGTCGGCGGTGATGCTGCCGATGAAGGAGAACAGGCGGTTGCGCTCGCTCTCGTCGCTGAACGCGGTCTTCATGTCGAACGGCGCCCAGTCGCCCTGCCGGTAGTAGACGTCGGGCAGCAGCACGGCGTAGCCGGCATCGGCCAGCTTGGCGGCCATGTCGAAGAAGGTCTGCCGGACTCCGCCGGCGTCGGGAATCATGACGATGCCCGGCCAGGGGCCCTGGCCTTCGGGGGTGAACAGGCGGACCGGGCAGGCGCCATCAGCGGTGGTGACGGTGTCGGTGATGTTCGGCATGCCATCCGTTCTACTCCCCGGGTCTGGACGCTGAGTAGATGGCGTCGACCCGCGGCGCGCATCTTCGGTGCGCTTGCGATCGACGCTAAGGTGAACGCGTGCCGATCCCCACCCCGTACGAAGATCTGCTGCGGCTGGTTCTCGAGCAGGGCACGCCCAAGTCTGACCGCACCGGCACCGGCACCCGCAGCCTGTTCGGTCATCAGATGCGCTTCGACCTGTCCGACGGGTTCCCGCTGATCACCACCAAGAGGGTGCACCTGAAATCGGTGGTCTACGAGCTGCTCTGGTTCCTGCGCGGCGACTCCAACGTCGGCTGGCTGCAGGAGCACGGCGTCTCGATTTGGGACGAATGGGCAGGCGACACAGGCGATCTCGGACCGGTGTACGGCGTGCAGTGGCGCTCGTGGCCCACACCGTCGGGCGACCACGTCGACCAGATCACCGCGGCACTGAACCTGCTCAAAACCGACCCGGATTCGCGACGCATCATCGTGTCGGCCTGGAATGTCGGCGAGATTCCGCAGATGGCGCTGGCGCCGTGTCATGCGCTGTTCCAGTTCTACGTGGCCGACGGCAAGCTCAGCTGCCAGCTCTACCAACGTAGCGCGGACCTGTTCCTCGGCGTGCCGTTCAACATCGCCAGCTACGCGCTGCTGACCCACATGATGGCCGCGCAGGCCGGCTTGGGCGTCGGTGACTTCGTGTGGACCGGCGGCGACTGCCACATCTACGACAACCACGTCGAGCAGGTCACCGAGCAGTTGACCCGCGACGCGCGGCCGTACCCCAAGTTGGTTCTGGCGCAGCGCGATTCGATCTTCGACTACACCTACGACGATATCGTCGTCGAGGACTATCACCCGCATCCGGCGATCAAAGCGCCCGTCGCTGTATGACTGACCTCGGTCTGATCTGGGCGCAGTCGACGTCCGGCGTCATCGGGCGCGACGGCGATATCCCGTGGCAGGTGCCCGAGGACCTGATCCGCTTCAAGGAACTCACCGTCGGCCACACCGTGGTGATGGGACGCCGTACCTGGGACTCGCTGCCGCCGCGGTTCCGGCCGCTCCCGGGACGCAGAAATGTCGTTGTGACTCGCCAGACTGACTTCATGGCAGACGGCGCGACGGTGGTCCATGGCCTCGACGAGGCGCTGACCGATCCCGACACCTGGGTGATCGGCGGCGGTGAGATCTACGCGCTGGCGCTGCCGCAGGCCCGCCGGTGCGAGGTCACCGAAATCGATATCGACCTGCCCCGCGATGACGGTGATGCCGTGGCCCCCGTGCTCGACGAGGAATGGGTCGGCACGCCGGGTGACTGGCAGACCAGCCGCGCGGGCGTGCGATACCGGTTTCACAGCTACCGCCGCGCGTGACGCGCGCCGACGACGATGCAGAGCGTCGCGATGAGGGGGAGCGGCGCAGATGACTCTGCTGAAGGCTTCGCAGGCGCGGCGAATCGCCGTGGCCGCGCAGGGTTTCGTCGAGGCCAAACCCAACGGGACCGTCACCCGGGCGCACGTGCGCCGCTTGATCACTCGGATTCAGGTGCTGCAACTCGACTCGGTGTCGGTCGCGGTGCGAGCGCACTATGCGCCGGTGTTCAGTCGTCTCGGGCCCTACGACCGGGATGTGCTGGACCGGGCCGCGTGGGCGCACAGCGCGCGTTCGCCGCGGCTGCTCGTCGAGTACTGGGCCCACGAGGCCGCGCTGATGGCCGTCGACGACTGGCCGTTGATGCGCTGGCGGATGGGACACTACCGGCACGGCCGCTGGGGCACCCACATCGTGAAGGCCAATCCGAAGCTCGCCGACAGGATCGTGGCCGCCGTCGCCGAACTCGGACCCAGTACGGCGGGACAGATCGAGGCGCACCTGGCGACCGCTCCGCGCGGTCCGCGGGGCGACTGGTGGGGGAGTCGCAGCGACACCAAATGGGTTGCCGAGGCGCTGTTCGCCGCCGGCACGCTGACCACCTCGACCCGGGTCGGGTTTGCGCGGCACTACGACCTGGCCGAGCGGGTGTTGCCGCCCGAGGTGCTGGCCCGCCACGTCTACGAAGACGAGGCGGTGCGGGAGTTGATGCTGCGAGCCGCGAGGGCGCTGGGGATCGCCACCGAGCCCGACCTCCGCGACTACTTCCGGCTGTCGCCGAGCCAGTCGAAACCGGCGCTCGCCCGGTTGGTCGCCGACGGGCAGCTGGAGCCGGTCGAGGTGGACGGCTGGTCTTTACCCGCGTATCTCGCTGCGGGACAGACGATTCCGCGGCGTGACCGCGGCACGGCGCTGTTGTGTCCGTTCGATCCGCTCATCTTTTTTCGCCCGCGGGTCGAGCGACTGTTCGACTTCCACTACCGCATCGAGATTTACACGCCCGCGAGCAAGCGGCAGTACGGCTACTACGTGTGGCCGTTCCTGCTCGACGGCGAATTGGTCGGGCGCGTCGACCTCAAGGCCGACCGGTCTGCCGATGCCCTGCATGTGGTGGGGGCGTTCGCCGAGGAGGGCCAGGCGCCGGCGCGGGTCGCCGAGGCGTTGGCCGGCGAGTTGCGGACTATGGCGGGCTGGTTGGGGCTGTCCGATGTGACAGTCGGCAGGCGTGGCGATCTCGCCGGTGCGTTGCGGAGCGCTCAGGGCAGGTAGAGCCCGCGGATGCGGTGGAAGCGGTGACGACCCAGTAGCGCGTTGGCCGCGATGAGGCCCGACATCACGGCGGCTTCGATGCAACCGGCGTTCATCGCGCAATCCGTCCAGTCACCGGCCAGAACCAGGTTGTCGTAGCCACTTTCGTCGGGCCGTAGGCGGTATCGCTCGGTGCCGGGTACGGACTGCACGTAGCGGTCCGATGGGTCGACGTTCACGCTCATGTGTTGGGTGTCGAGGGCGTCGCGGCCTCGTTCGCCGTTCACGCCGCTGAGTAGATGCCAGTCGAATCCGTTGTCGGTGACCGCGTTTGGGAAGAACGGCTGCAGATTCCGGTCGACGAAATCAGCCGCCTGGCTGGCGACCTGCTGTCGGTATCGCAGCAGATATGCCGGGCCCGACTCCTCGGTCGGCCACGTGGCGTTGAGGGTGCCGCAGAAATACGCGACGGTCCCAGGCCGGTCATCGTCGGGCCAGCCTTCACTCCACAAGGTCTGCGGCATCGACGCCCACGTCTCGAACGGGCGCAGATAGGCGCTGATCGTGACGGCTGGTTCATGCCAGCCCAGGGTGGGTTCGTCTGGGCGAAGCCACATTTGAAATGCCTGGGTGGCGACGGTCCGCACCCGGGAGGTCATGTCCTGCCAGTCGATCCGATCCTCGATCAGCTCACCGGCCACGATCGGCAGCATGCCGACCGAGACCGCGAGCACCACATGGTCGAAATCGATGCCTCGACGCAGCACCAGCGTTTCGGCGTCCGCGCGGTCGGACCAGTGCGTCTCCAACGAATGCCAGCCACCGCTGGGCAGCTGGTCGTCGGCGAGTTGATCGGTCAACGGGGTGCTCGGGAACACCGGCAGGCCACGAACTCTCGTCAGGGGCTCGTACGTGGTCCGATCGTCGGCGAGCCGTACCTGTCGGCCCATCGTGATCGAGTCGATCGACAGCCGCTGTTCGTCGAGATGCAGCGCGTCGAGGCGGTGAAAGAATTCGAACTCGACCCCGCGCTTTTTCAGCGCCTGGTAGATCGGGGCGATCACGATATCGCCCATCCCGGCCGTCATCTTCCAGAAGATCGCCCCCTTGTACTGGAACAGCGCCAGTGCGGTGAGGAAGATCGCCTGTCCCGCACCGAAAGACGGTCGCTGCGGGTCGGCATCCTCGTACGCGAAAACCAGGTCGTACAGGCCGCGCACCAACGCGAAATCCAACACGTCGGGATGGGCGCCGTGGCGTAGTAGCCACGCGTTGTAGTCCTCGTCGTTGATGGCGCGGAAGCCGCGCGGATCCGTCACCAGGTTGTCGGCGAGGATCCCGCGAATGACCGCCACCATCATCGACAGCAGCTGCCACGACCGTCGATGGTCGGGACGTCGGTCGTAGTCGAGGGCTTCCCGGACCGCAGCGACCGCGTCGTCGATCACCCGCCCCAGCCCCGGTGTCCCGGAGTCGGGATCGGTCAGCGCCACCAGAGCGGCCATCGCCGCGCATTGGACGGCGTCGACCCAGCGCGACACGGGCGACGGTTCGGGGGAGGTGGACAGCTCGAGCCCGGCAGGTGCCGCGCTGCGCTGTGATTCGGCGAAGTCACGTACCAGGCGAATGGCGCGCCGGGTGAATTCGAAGACCGTCATCTCGCGCCCGGTGGCGTCCGGTTCGCCGGGCAGTCCGTCGTTGCGGGTGAAGGTTCCCAGCCACATCAACCAGTCGCTGTTGAATCGATCGGCCAATCCCAGATTGTCACCTGGGATCAGGGCCTGATCCCAGGTCTGGATCGGCGACCTCGGATCGGTTGTGGCGCGGTCGATCTCGGCGTAGCACTCGCGTAGTATCCCGAAGGCGTTCTCGCAGTAGCCCAGCCAGATGTGCAGTCCGTGTTCTTCGATCCGACCATTGGGGCCGCGGCTGGACGCTCCCTTGCCGCCGAGTCGCCAGCCTCGTTGATAGACGGTGATGGAGTCGAATCGGTTGCGCCAGCCCGGTTCGCTCAGGCGCCATGCCGCGCTCAGACCGGCCATCCCGCCGCCGACGATCGCGACCTTGCCGCCGGGGCGGCTCACCCGAGCAGGGTCCTGGCTCGGACCAGATCGGGCCAGTCGCTGTCGCCGGGGAATCGGCTGACGGTGTCGGCCAGGACGGCTTCCGAGGGATCGCCGTGCAGCTCGAACGTGTCTATCGCGGACCGTAATTCGAAGATGGACGCGTTCTGCCGCCGGGCGGTGTCCACGGCCGCTTGCAGGTCTGCATCACGCGCGGCGGCGTCGGCAGCGACCCGGGCCCGCAGGCGCAACAGCTCCGCCCGGTAGAAGTTCACGCCGGTTTCCTCGCCCAATTGCAGGGCAATGTCCAGTCGCTCGCGGGCCTCACCGAATTTGCCTGCCGCGGTGAGCAACTGCGCGAGCACCGCATCGTAGAACGACACGAACAGCGTTGCCTCGGCGGCGCGCCAGCTCTGCACGGTGACCAGCATCATCGCGATGTAGCCCCCGAGCTCCGCCGGGTCGTGCCGGCCCGCCGCGAGCGCGGACAGCCCGTTGATGGCGACCTCTTGTGCGCTTGCCATCAAGAACCAGAAGTCGAAACCATGCCGCTTGGCGTCTGCTTTCAGATGCGAGGCGATCTCGGCGGCGGCAGCGAGTTGGTGCGACTCGATCCGCACCCAGATTTCATAGCAGCGTTCGTAGGCGAGGCTGAACGGTCCCTGCGGGAAGCTGAGGTCGTTCGCGCGACGCACGGCTTGACCGAGTTGCACCTCGGCGCCGCGTAGCTCGCCCTGCACGAACCGCGCGAGCCCGAGATGGGTGTGCATCGACGCGACGGGTTCGTTGGGGACGAACCACGTTGGATCCGATACGGGACGGGCGAGGCTGTCTGCACCGGATATGCTCTCTTCCAACAGCTCTCGTGCCTCGTCGAAGTCGCCGCCGTACCAGGCCACCATGCCATATGCGGTGTTGTTCAAGCGCCAGAACCAGTGCCGGTCGGTGGGTACCTGGCGACGAATGGAATCCGAGACCTGAATCGTTCGTCGCAGGTCGCCGCGCGGCAGGTAGTAGGCCCACAGCGCGGTCAGCGTCGCGACCAGATCGGACTCTCGAAGATCGGTGCCGGCGAGTTCCAGGCAGCGCTCGAAGTCCACCGCCGCCTGCGAGCTTGCGGTTCCTTCTGCAGCCGACGCCAGGAATCCTCGGCGGAGTCGAAGCCGGACCTCGCGGCGATCCCGCGCCGATCCGGGTGCGGCGCGTGCTACCTGTGCGATGGCGCGGGTCAGGCAAGCGCGGGCTTCGTCGAGCGCACCGCGCCGCCGGGCGTCTGTAGCCGCCTGTTGGAAAGCGTTGGCGGACTCGTCGAATCGCTCGGCTTGCTCGTAGTGCAGGGCGACGAGGTGCCAGTCGGGGTGATCGGAATCGCCGACCAGCGCGTCCGCCACCCGGCTGTGCAGAATGCGCTGGACGCTGGGTGGCGGCAACTCGTAGGCGACTTCCCGGAGCAGCTGGTGGCGAAATCGCCAACTGTGCATCGTCGTCGGCTCGAACACCAGCGCGGTCTCGAGATCGCGGATGGCGTCGTCGAAATCAGATTCCGTCATGTCGAGAACCGTTCGCAGGATCGCCCGGTCGAATTCTCGCCCGATCGTCGCCGCCGCCTCGACGACCTGAATGGTGATGTCGCTGGCGCGAAGTCGAGCGAACAGCGGTTCGTAGAGGGCGTCCGGCACCCGCGCCCACCGGGCTCCGTCGCTGGGCTGCTCGTGCAGCTTGGTGACGATCTCTTCGATGTAGAGCGGTACCCCGTCGCAGCGGTGCTGCACTTCGGCCCGCTCGTCGGCCGACAGCGTGGGATCGAGCGCCGTGATCAGCTCGTCGGTCTCCGTCGCCGTCAGCGGTGAAAGCCGAAAAGTCTTAATTCCGGTGATGTTCGGCAGTGAATCGGCGTCGCGTCCGGTCAGGACGACGAACATCCGGCCGGTATCGATTCGCAGCAGCGACTCGACGACCTCGAGCGTGGATGGATCGAACCACTGGAGATCCTCGGCCAAGATCACGGCAGGACTCTCGCCGACGATGGCGCTGAAGTAATGCAGGATCGCCTTGGCGATCAGCCGCGAAAGTTTGGCGCCCTCGGCGCGCACCGGTTCGTAACCGTGATCCGTCGAGATCCCCAACACCAAAGCCAGCAGCGGGACCGCTGATTCCGGCTCGAAACCGTGCGCGCGCACCTGTTCGTCCAGCAGGCGCAGCCGCTCGGTCTGCTCGGTGGTCCGGTCGATTCCGCATCGCTGCTCGAGCATGGCCCGAATCGGATACAGGCCGACATCACCGTGAAACGGCGACCCGATCAGCGCCAGCACCGGGTTGCCCGACTGCTCGGCAATGTCGGCGGCCACGGTGGCCAATCGACTCTTGCCGACGCCGGCTTCACCGATGAAACCGACGCCGGGCGTGGTCAAAGTGCCTTGCGCGGCCAATTCCCAACTGGCCTGCAGGTATTCGAGCTCCTTCTGGCGGCCGACCAGCGGACCGAGTGGGATCCGGGTCCAGCTGATGCGTTCACCGTGGACGAGGTGATGCTCGACTGGCTCGTCGATGCCCTTGACCGTCTGCGGGGGCTTGGCCTCGAGCTCGAAATACGCGCGCGCCAGCGGTGCGATCGATCCAGAGACGACCACGCAACCCGGAGGTGCCAGCCCCGAGACGCGCGAGGCGAGGTTGGCGCCGAGCCCGTAGACGTCGTCCTGCTCGACGTCGAGATAGACCACACCCCGGTGGATTCCGGCGCGCACCGAAATGTCGAAGTCGAACCGCGCTCGCACCTGCGCGCTGAGCCGGGCGACCTCCCGGCTGATGTCCAGGCCGGCCTGAACGGCGCGGCGCACGTCGTTCTCGTGGGCCTTGGGATGGCCGAACACGGCGAGGAGTCCGTCGCCCTTGGTGGAGAAGACATGGCCCTCGTATCGGTTCACGATGTCGTTGACCTGCTGACGGTAACGTCCGATGACGGTACGGTAGATCTCCGGCTCGATACGCGTCGACAACGCGGTCGAATCGACGACATCGGCGAAAAGTATTGTCAAGCGCCGTAATTCGCCGGTGCCGGCGGCCGGGGTCGCGAGCAGATCCTCCGCTTCCAGGTTGCCGCTGTCGACGGCCAGCACCTGTTGCGCCAGCGCGCTGGCGGTGGCGCGGTCACCACTGTTGATTGCCTGTACGGCACGGTCGAGCAGATCGTCGATCGTGCGCGGCGGTCCGGGCGTGCTCACAGGTCGATGACGACGTCTTTTTCGACGGATTGTGAAGTATCGCAGCCGATTTGGGTCATCCGGATCCGACCGCGATACGTTCCGCTGCGCAGGTTCGGCCAATTAACGCCCAGCCGGAACGACGTGGCGTGCACGCGGACCACTCCCGGTACGAAGAAGATCGAGTTACCGGGGATAACGCACGACGGCGCACCGTCTTGGGCGAACGGAGCGGCAACCGACAGCGCCCGCTGATACTGACCGTCCGGCTCGACGTCGATGAAGTCGGAGAGGTCACGCGGATCGGCCGTGCCCGCCGGGCAGGGGATTTGGGGCATCTCGAGGCCGGTGGTCAGGGTGAGGTTGACAAGCTGCTGCGACGCCTTGGCCCACTTCTCGGTGGTGAACGTCTCGTCGTTGATCTGCGTATTGATCTGCAGCACAATCTCGCCCGCCTGGTTAACGAAGCGGCGCGCCGCCTCGGCCCACTGAGTGATGAGTGACGAGGTGGTCATGCGTTCTTCCCCTGCGCCGGGTCGCGTAACCGTTCGAGGAAACGCCACGGGTCGACGGCCAGACGCACCGCCAGATCGGTGCTGTATGCGATCGTCTCCTCGATGGGTACTTGTCCGGCTGCCCATTTGGCGGCGATGGCCGCGCTCTTGGTGGACATGTCGTCGATGCATTCGTTCGCCATCTCGATGGCGATCTGCACGGCGCGCCTGCTCGGGTCCGGCGGCTGGTCCGGTTGCCCCGGTCGATCAGCCGGCCCGTCGTGCGGCGGCTGCGCGGACGGCATCCAGTCGGTCCATCCGTGGGTGTCTTTCGCCCGCTTCTCGACCCCGCCGAGCAGCATGTCCATGCCTTCGTAGCCATAGCCCATCGAGCACGCGAAGATCGCTCCGGCAATCCACGAGACATCGCGGAAGGCAACAACTTTGCGGGTTCGTACGTGCACGCCCGGAACATTCGCGTCGCCGCTTGTCGACGTCATCCGGATGAAGCCCTCGTCGACGACCACCCGGCCGTCGCCCTTGCCATCGTCGGCCGGGGCGTCGTCGAGCGCGTAGTTCAGATAGGCCGTCAGCGTGGACTCGTTGTCCTGCGGGCCTTTCCAGTACTTCAGCGGCGTCACCATCTGGGGGGTGCCCGCGATGGCGCAGGTCGTGCTGACGTGTTCCAGCACTCTGCTCCAGCCATCGACCCTGGCCGACTTTGCCTCCATGGCGCAGAAGAACGACAGACATTTGGCCCAGTTCAGCGGGTCGATGACATTCTTGAGCTCAGTCAGCGACGCCGCTGCGCTGTCGAATTCCGTTGTCAGCACAGCACTCAAGTGCCCTTGCACCCACTTGGCTTTGAGATCGCACAGGGGCACGTCCGCAACCCCGCTGTCGATGAGGTTCTGACCCGTGGCCGACCGCATGACGGCCGGCCAGTCGTCGCGCCGGCGGAACGTCTCGCGTAGCAGGGCGAGTAGGTCGGCATTGGAAGTCAGGTCCGGGCTGACGACAGCGAGTGTGCTTGCGAACTGGTCGCCCCACTCGTCGGAGTCCTGATACATCGGGAGTTGGCTGAGCGCACCGATCGCATACGTCATCCTCGACAACTGAACGGGGCTCAGCGAACCAGAACCGGCGTCTTCACCGGGATAAGTCCTGCGGTCCTGCAGAACGGTGAGCGCGTCGCTCAGTTCGAGGGATGGGGGTGCCGAATGGACGCCGCGCGGCGGTTGCCGGCCGAGGAAACCCAGCAGTTCGTCGTACCAGCCGGCGTTGGGTCCGGTGCTGCCGGGCAGGTACCGCTCGACGATCTCCTCGACGCCGGGCCCGGCGTTGCTCGTGACGGCCCGATCGAGGGCGCCGTACAGCGCCAGTAAGGCCTGGTTGACCGTTGCGACGTCGGTAGTAGTCAATGAGACCTCCGGTACCGGTTTGCCCAGGTAGCATACCGTCGCACCGCTCGATTTACACGGTTAACTCAGATGAATTGTTGTTTGCCGACGTACGGCCGAAACCCGCAGGAGGAATCGTTGACCAGTCGGGGAATCGACGACGACGGCACTATCGACGATTTGCCGTGGGCTTCGGTATTCGACCCCGCCGCGAACGCGCGGGCGCTCAGCGCGATTCAGGCCGAAGGCTTCCGGGCCGCGAGCCGCATCGTCGACCGCTTCGTCCGCGCGGTGGAGCCGAAAGCGAATGAGGGACCCCCCGACGACGACGGCGCCTCGGCCGGGGACGGGGTGCACGAATTCGAGCGACTGACACGGGCCTGGTGGTCGATGGCGGGACAGTTCCTGCTCCGGTCGCTACCCGCCACCACGAAGAGCGGCAGTGCGTCGGTCAGCCTCGATGTCAGCGATTCCCACCCCCAACGAGGAGTCAATGTCGATGCCGCACTAGGGAAGTCGGCCTCCGCCGAGATCTGGTTGCACAATCGCGGACCCGAGGACCGCGGCGATGTTCGGCTGCATGTCAGCGATCTGCTCAGCCACGACGGCAACGTAATCTCCGCCGCGGCAGTGCGACTCGATGCCGAGATCGTCGCGATGCCCGCGCGCTCGAGCCGGGGCATCGAGCTCACGGTCGAGGTCGCGCCCGATGCCCGGCCGGGCGTTTACCGGGGCACGCTGCTGGCCAGTGGCAACCCCGACCTGTGGCTGCCGGTGACGCTCACCGTTCGTCTGCCGAGCACGTGACCAGCACTGCGGACCGCGCCGCGCTGGTGGGTGTGGTCGACGAGCGTTTGCGCGATGTCGCGAAACTGGTCCGTCGGTCGATGCTCGACGCGATGCCCGATGGCGAGCCGAGCCAGTGGCTCTATGCGCCGATGCGTGAATACCCGTCGCGGCCGGGCAAGGCGCTCCGGCCCGCGCTCTGCCTGTCCGCGGGGCGCGCATTCGGTGCCGAAGCGAACGAGCTGTTGGGCCTGGCCGTCGCAATCGAGCTGCTGCACAACGCATTTCTGGTACATGACGACATTGCTGACGGCAGCGAGATGCGGCGCGGCAGACCGACTCTGGCCGCCTCGCACGGCATGGCAGCCGCATTGAACGCCGGCGACGCGCTGGCGGTGGTCGCCGGACAGGTACTCCGCAGGTCCACCCGGCGGCTGGATCGTGATCTCGCCGACCTGGTGTGGGCCGAATTCGACACCATGGCGATGCGCACGCTCGAGGGGCAGGCGACCGAGGTGGGCTGGCAGCTCGACAATGTCGAGGAGCTGCAGCCCGATGACTACCTGCACCTGATCATGCACAAGACGTGCTGGTACACCACGATTCATCCGCTGCGGGTCGGCGCCATCGTCGGCTCCGGTGGGACGGCCGACCTCGGGCCGTTGGTGCGGTTCGGATTCCACTTCGGCGCCGCGTTCCAGATCCGCGACGATCTGCTGAACCTGGTCGGTGACGAACAGCTCTACGGCAAAGAGATTCTGGGCGATCTGTACGAGGGCAAACGAACGCTGCCGCTGGTGCACCTCGCGTCGACGGCGCGCGGTAGCGACCGCGACCTGGTGCGGGATTACCTGCACCGCAGCCGACCCGAGCGATCGCCCGAACTGGTCGGCACGATTCGTCGGCTGATGGACGACTACGGCAGCATCACCTTCACCAGCGAGTACGCCGAGGGCATTCTGCTGGTCGCCGAGGAGTACTTCGAAGATGCGTTCGCTGACGCCGAGCCGGGACCGGACCTGGACTTCCTGCGGGCACTCGTGCCCTACGTCTGGGCCCGCTGGCGCTGACGACAAGCAGTTAGGGTGTTCGCCGTGGCCGAGACCGCGCCGTTGCATGTGCAACTGATCGCCAAGACCGACTTCGTCGCCCCGCCCGACGTCGACTGGACCACCGACGCCGACGGCGGCGAGGCGCTGACCGAGTTCGCCGGCCGGGCCTGCTACCAGAGCTGGTCAAAGCCCAACCCCAAAACCGCGACCAATGCGAGTTATCTGCGGCACATCATCGACGTCGGGCATTTCTCGGTACTCGAGCACGCCAGCGTGTCGGTCTACATCAGCGGCGTCTCACGATCGTGCACCCACGAGGTGATCCGGCACCGCCACTTCTCCTATTCGCAACTGTCGCAGCGCTACGTGCCGGAAAGCGACTCGCAAATCGTGGTGCCGCCGGGCATGGAGGACGACGACGAGTTGCGGCGCATCCTCACCGACGCCGCCGACGCCAGCCGCGCCACCTACGCCGACCTGCTGGACAGGCTCGAAGCCAAGTTCGCCGACCAACCGAATGCGGTACTGCGCCGCAAGCAGGCCCGTCAGGCCGCGCGCGCGGTGCTACCGAACGCCACCGAGACCCGCATCGTCGTCACCGGCAACTACCGCGCCTGGCGGCATTTCATCGCGATGCGGGCCAGCGAACAAGCCGACATCGAGATCCGTCGGCTGGCGATCGCCTGTCTGCGGCTGCTGGTGGACGCCGCGCCGGCGGTGTTCGGCGACTTCGAGATCGCCCGGCTGTCCGACGGCACCGAGGTGGCGACAAGTCCGCTGGCCACCGAGGCCTGAGCAACTCGAGGGCTGAGCAACTCCAGGCCTGAGCAATGGGCGCCTGCACCGGCAAATCGGTTTGGTACCGCCAGGTAACCTTGGGGCCGTGAGCACCGGCGGATTCGACGTTTACGCACGCTTGGGCACGCTGCTGACCGCCATGGTGACTCCCTTCGCCCCCGACGGCTCCCTGGACCTTCCGGCCGCGGCCCGACTGGCGACTCACCTGGTCGACTCAGGTTGCGACGGTCTGGTCGTATCCGGGACGACCGGCGAATCGCCCACCACGACCGACGCCGAAAAGCTCGCGCTGCTGCGGGCCGTCCTCGAAGCCGTCGGCGACCGGGCTCGCGTGATCGCCGGCGCGGGCAGCTACGACACCGCGCACAGCGTCCACCTGGCCAAGGCCAGCGCCGCGGAGGGTGCGCACGGTCTGCTGGTCGTCACGCCCTACTACTCGCGCCCGCCGCAGGCCGGCCTGTTGGCGCACTTCACCGCGGTCGCCGACGCGACGCCATTGCCCGTGCTGCTCTACGACATTCCGCCGCGCTCGGTGGTGCCGATCGAGTACGACACCCTGCGCGCGCTGGCCGAGCATCCCAACATCGTCGGCGTCAAAGACGCCAAGGGTGACCTGCACGCCGGCACCCAGTTGATGGCCGAGTCCGGACTGGCTTACTACTCCGGTGACGATGCGCTGAACCTGCCGTGGCTGGCGATGGGCGCCACCGGCTTCATCAGCGTGATTTCTCACCTGGCTCCCGGTCAACTACGAGACCTGTTGACCGCCTTCGCATCTGGCGACCACGCCACCGCCCGCAAGATCAACGTGGCGGTCGCCCCACTGTCCAACGCGATGAGCCGGCTCGGCGGCGTCACGCTGTCCAAGGCGGGACTCCGCCTGCAGGGCATCGAGGTCGGCGATCCGCGCCTGCCGCAAGTGGCCGCGACTCCCGAACAGATCGACGCACTGGCTGCCGACATGCGCGCGGCCTCGGTGCTCAGGTAGTTCGCAGGTGGAACTCGACCTTCAACCGCCCGGCCCGCTGGCCAAGGGTGGTCTGCGGGTGACCGCGCTCGGCGGGATCAGCGAAATCGGGCGCAACATGACCGTTTTCGAGCACCTGAACCGCTTGCTCATCGTCGACTGCGGGGTGATGTTTCCCACCCACGACGAGCCCGGCGTCGACCTGATCCTGCCCGACATCCGGCACATCGAGCACCGCCTCGACGATGTCGAGGCGCTGGTGCTCACCCATGCACACGAGGACCACATCGGCGCAATTCCGTTCCTGCTCAAGCTTCGTCCCGACATTCCGGTGGTCGGCTCGAAGTTCACCCTGGCGCTGGTCGCCGCGAAATGCCGTGAGCACCGGGTCAAACCGGTGTTCGTCGAAGTGGCCGAGGGCATGCGCACCACCCACGGCGTTTTCGAGTGCGAGTTCTTCGCGGTCAACCACTCGATCCCGGACGCGCTGGCCATTGCAATCCGCTCGGGCGCCGGGACGGTGCTGCACACCGGCGACATCAAACTCGACCAACTGCCGCTCGACGGA
Source organism: Candidatus Mycobacterium wuenschmannii (assembly GCF_030252325.1). Taxonomy (NCBI): domain Bacteria; kingdom Bacillati; phylum Actinomycetota; class Actinomycetes; order Mycobacteriales; family Mycobacteriaceae; genus Mycobacterium; species Candidatus Mycobacterium wuenschmannii. The sequence goes on from NZ_CP126981.1 coordinate 485,569, forward strand.
CGGCCCACCGACCTGCCGGGCATGTCCCGGCTGGGCGACTCGGGCGTGGACCTGTTCCTGTGCGATTCCACCAACGCCGAGATTCCCGGCGTCGGGCCGTCGGAGAGCGAGATCGGTCCGTCGCTGCATCGACTGATTCGCGGCGCGGAGGGACGCGTCATCGTCGCGTGCTTCGCCTCCAATGTCGATCGGGTGCAACAGATTATCGACGCCGCGGTGGCGCTGGGCCGACGCGTCTCGTTCGTGGGCCGCTCGATGGTCCGCAACATGGGCATCGCACGGGACCTCGGCTACCTGCACGTGGACGAGTCGGACATCGTCGACATCGGCGCCGCCGAGCTGATGGCGCCCGAGCAGGTGGTGCTGATCACCACCGGCACGCAGGGCGAGCCCATGGCGGCGCTGTCACGGATGTCGCGCGGCGAGCACCGCAGCATCACGCTGACCGACGGCGACCTGATCATCCTGTCGTCTTCGTTGATCCCGGGCAACGAGGAGGCCGTGTACGGCGTCATCGACGAATTGGCCAAGATCGGCGCCCGAGTCGTCACCAACCAGCAAGCCCGCGTACACGTTTCAGGGCACGCCTACTCCGGCGAATTGCTGTTCCTCTACAACGGGATTCGCCCACGCAACGTCATGCCGGTGCACGGGACATGGCGCATGCTGCGGGCGAACGCCAAGCTCGCAGCCAGCACCGGAGTCTCCGAAGAGTCGATTGTGTTGGCGGAGAACGGTGTCAGCGTCGACCTGGTCGGCGGCGCGGTCAGCATCGCCGGCGCGGTACCGGTCGGCAAGATGTTCGTCGACGGGCTGATCACCGGCGACGTCGGCGACAGCACGCTCGGCGAGCGGCTCATCCTGTCCTCGGGCTTCGTCGCGGTGACCGTCGTGATGCGGCGCGAGACCGGCAGGCCCGCGGGCCCGCCGCATTTGCATTCGCGGGGCTTCTCCGAAGATCCCAAGGCCCTCGAGCCCGCGGTCCGCAAAGTCGAGGCGGAACTGGAATCGCTTGTCGCACAGAACGTCACCGATTCGGCTCGGATCGCCCAGGCGGTGCGGCGGACCGTCGGCAAATGGGTGGGGGAGACCTACCGACGGCAGCCGATGATCGTGCCGACGGTCATCGAAATCTGACCTCGGCGTCGATCAGGCCCATCGCTTCGATGATGTGGTCGAACAACATTCCGACGAACGCGGCCAATTGGCTGCGGCCGAGGATGAGCTGCTGACGCAGCGGCGGTGCGGTGGTGAAATCGCCGCCGGCCATCTGATCGAGCAACGCGATCCCGCCGGTGTACTGCCGGCGAAGTTCGGCGACCCGCTGGCGCAGCGAACCCACGACGTGAAGTCCGCCGGGGGCGACGTTCAACACCGACAGCAACCGATCGACGTAGATGATCACGCGGTGCTCGTCCGGGCCGTCTTGCGGACCGAGATCCAAACGGCGCGTGGCGGCGTCGAGAACGGCCGCCTGATGGGGTGACAGGTAGCGGTACGAGGGTTCGGAAAGAGCCCCCGGCGATATGCCCGGTAGCGGGACAGCTTCGTTGCTGGCCACGTGTTGAGTATCAACCCGCCACCGGTCGCGACGTGGGAACGCCCATGTCACGGCGTGTCGGGACGCATCGGGCTTACGTCTTCTCGGCATAGGCCGTCCATTCGATCGGCGAGACGGTGAGGCGGCGGCCGGTCGGTTCGACGTAGCGCTGCGCGATCAGGTCCGGCCCGGCCTGCTCACGGAGTTGCCAACCGAAGCCGGCCAGAAACGTCGCGACTTCCTGCGGCGGCAGACCGAAGTGCCATAGTTGCTGCCGCTGGACGAATCTGCGGTATAGAGCATCTCCACCGTAGCGGTTCACGCCTTCGATGAAATCTCTTCGTACGTAGGTGAACACGAGTCGGCTGCCCGCCGGCGCCGACCGCAGGCTGGACAGTGTGCTGTGCACGGCCTCGGCGCTGAGGTACTGCGTCACGGCCTCCCAGACGAACATCGTCCGGCTCTCCCGGCGATAGCCGTTCTCCGTCAGCGCGGCCACGATGTCGTCGCGTTCGAAGTCAAACGGCACCAACCGAACCGAGCGGGCCGGTGCGCCGAGCGCCCGGTGCACCGCCGCGTCCTTGCGCGCGATCGTGACGGGCAGGTCCACCTCGAAGATCGGGACGTCGGTGACCCGCGCCATTCGGTATGCGAGCGTGTCGAATCCGGCACCCAGCACCGCCACGGCATCGATGTCGGCGAGCGAGGCGGCGACCGTGTCGGCGATGTAGCGCTTGCGGCCGAGGATGCCGGCGAACAGCCCTGGCGCTTCCCGTTCCATCGCGGCATGAGTCAGCCGCTGCAGCAGCGTCGACGACGGCGAGCTGACCAGCCACCGCAGGGGCGCGGGCAGAAAGCGGGCCACCAGGTCGTCGTCCAGTAAGCGCCGTTCCGGCGGCTCACCCTGCTCGACGGCGACGAGCAGCATCGGCCCGAAAGCCGTGTGCGCCGAAGGATTACGGGCCATGGCACTACTTGTTCAAGAAGCCCGCATCGACCGGCAAGGTCACACCCGTGATGTAGCGGGCCTGGTCGGAAACCAGCCAGGCCACCGCATTGGCGATGTCTTCCGGTTGCAGAACCTCGACCGGCAACGCGTTGCCCATCGCCCCGGGGGTATCCGACGCGGCAGCCATTTTCGCGAGCCACTCGCGGGTGAACTCGTTGTTGATCATCGGTGTCTCGACTCCGGTCGGATGCAACGAATTGACCCGGATATTCTGTGAAGCAAGCAGATTGGCGTACACGCGCATCAGTCCGACCACACCGTGTTTGGCAGCCGCGTAGCCCACCGATCCCGCGTCCGGGCTGCCGACGCCGGCCAGGCCGGCGGCCGAGCTGATCAGCACGATCGATCCGCCGGTGCCCTGCTTGACCATCGTCGGTATCGATGCCTTGATCGTGTTGTAGACGCCTGTGAGGTTGACGTCTATGACGTCGATCCAACCGTCGTCGCCGGATGCCATCGGGGCGATGCCCGCATTGGCCACCACGATGTCGAGCCGACCGAGTTCGTCGACACCCGCGCGCACCGCCTCCGACAGCGATTCGCGGTCGCGGACGTCGGCCTCCCGGGCCACGATCCGGGCGCCGGTGTCTTCGACGAGTTTGACGGTGGCGGCAAGGTCCTCGGAGCTAGCAAGCGGATACTTGACGCTGCCGATCGGTGCGCAGATGTCGATGGCGATGACATCGGCGCCATCGGCGGCAAGGCGCACCGCATGCGCGCGACCCTGCCCGCGCGCGGCGCCGGTGACGAAGGCGACCTTTCCGTCCAGGGGCCGGCTCATCAGTGCCGCAGGATCCCTTGCTCCGGCGAGCCCGCCGGAACGGGCTGCAGCATCTTGATGTCGGGGGCGCCGGCCAGGTGCTCACCGGCCGCGGCGAACATCTTGCCGACCGCGGGGGCGGTGCTGTGGGTCTTGAGCGCGTCCTCGTCGGCCCACTGCTCGACGAAGACGAAGGTCTCGCCGGACTGGTGCAGCGAGTACAGCTGGCAGCCGGGTTCGGCGTGCACTTCCTCGACCGACTTGGTGAGGATGTCGCGGACGGTGTCGACCGATTCGGGTTTGACGGTCAGGGTGGCGACGACGACAACGGGCATTCGGGTCTCCTGCAGGCTTCTGAGCAGTGGGTTGTTACGTGACGGATGTCACCCTACCCAGCCATTTCGGCCGCTGAAACGGCGGTTGGATGGTCACGCTCTAGTAACGGGTGTGGCGGATGGTGCAGATGGTGTTTTTGCGATTAGGCTTGCCGGTATGGCTAGCAAGACTGTCGCGCGGTCCGGGGCTCGAACGAGCAGGTCAAAGGCGGCGCCGCGGGGCGGTTCACGATCCACGCAGGCCCGAAAGAAGCCGGCCCGCCGCCCCGCCGCGGCCCCTCGTCGCCCGGCTCGGCGCCGCAACCACGGGCTGGTCGCCAGCACGGGCCTGACCGCCGGCCGTGCGGTCCGCGCGACATGGCTGATGTTGGCCAAGGGAACCGGTAGCACCGCGCGGTCGATGGGCCGGGCGCGCGAGATCGACCCGGGCCACCGTCGCGACGGCATCGCCCTGGCGCTGCTGGGTGTCGCGGTCGTGGTTGCCGCCGGATCGTGGTTTCACGCGGCCCGCCCGGTCGGCGCGTGGGTCGACGCGGCGGTGCGGATGTTCATCGGCTCGGCGGTCGGGGTGTTGCCGATCGTCCTCGCCGGGCTCGCGCTGCTGCTGATGCGGACCGAGCCCAATCCCGAGGCCCGTCCGCGGCTGGTGCTCGGCGCCGCGATGGTCGCGCTGCCGGCGCTCGGACTGTGGCACTTGTGGGCCGGCTCGCCGGACAACCCGGTCGGGCGTGCGCACGCCGCCGGCTTCGTCGGCTTCGCCATCGGCGGGCCGCTCTCCGAGGGTCTGACGCCGTGGATCTGCGCCCCGCTGCTGTTCATCGGCGCACTGTTCGGCCTGTTGCTGTTGACGGGCACCACGATTCGCGAGGTCCCCGAGACGCTGCGAAACATGTTCGGCACCCGGATGTTCGGCTACCACGATGGTGACGACGAGTACTACGACGACGATTTCGTCGACAGTGATGTCGCAGAAGACTTTTCCGACGGCTACTACGACGACGCCGCGGGTTACGACGAGGACGCGGCGGCCCAGGCGTGGCCGTCGAGCGACCAGCCGGTCGCGGCCGACGAGAGCCCGACGGTGCCGGAGCCCGCCGCAGCGCGCGGCCGGAAGAAGGAGCCGAAAGCCGCTGCGAAGCAGGACACTTTGGTGCTCGACCGCGTCGTCGAGGGGCCGTACGTATTGCCGCCGCTGAATCTTTTGGTGGCCGGCGATCCACCGAAGAAGCGCAGCGCGGCCAACGATCAGATGGCCGACTCGATCTCCTCGGTGCTGCAGCAGTTCAAGGTCGACGCGGCCGTCACGGGTTGCACCCGCGGGCCGACCGTCACGCGCTACGAGGTCGAACTCGGCCCCGGCGTCAAGGTCGAGAAGATCACCGCGCTGCAGAAGAACATCGCCTACGCGGTGGCCACCGAAAGCGTCCGGATGCTCGCGCCGATCCCGGGGAAGTCCGCCGTGGGCATCGAGGTCCCCAACACCGACCGCGAAATGGTCCGGCTGGCAGACGTTCTCACCGCGCCGTCGACCCGTCGCGATCACCATCCGCTGGTGATCGGGCTCGGCAAGGACATCGAAGGCGACTTCATCTCGGCCAACCTGGCCAAGATGCCGCACCTGCTGGTCGCCGGTTCGACCGGCTCAGGTAAGTCCAGCTTCGTCAACTCGATGCTGGTGTCGCTGCTGGCCCGGGCCACCCCGGAAGAGGTCAGGATGATCCTGATCGACCCGAAGATGGTGGAACTGACCCCGTACGAGGGCATTCCGCACCTCATCACGCCGATCATCACGGAGCCGAAGAAGGCCGCGGCGGCGCTGGCGTGGCTGGTCGAAGAGATGGAGCAGCGCTACCAGGACATGCAGGCGTCCCGGGTGCGGCACATCGACGACTTCAACGCGAAGGTGCGCAGCGGTGAGATCACCGCGCCGCTGGGCAGCCAACGCGTGTACCGGCCCTACCCGTACGTTCTCGCGATCGTCGACGAGCTGGCCGACCTGATGATGACCGCCCCGCGCGACGTCGAGGACGCGATCGTCCGCATCACCCAAAAGGCCCGTGCCGCAGGCATTCACCTGGTGCTGGCCACCCAGCGCCCGTCGGTCGACGTGGTGACCGGATTGATCAAGACCAACGTGCCGTCCCGCCTGTCGTTCGCGACCTCGTCGTTGACGGACAGCCGCGTCATCCTCGACCAGGCCGGCGCGGAGAAGCTGATCGGCATGGGCGACGGGCTGTTTCTCCCGATGGGTGCGGGCAAGCCGCTGCGGCTACAGGGCGCCTACATCTCCGACGAGGAGATCCACGCCGTCGTCAGCGCCTGCAAGGACCAGGCCGAGCCGGAGTACACCGAGGGCGTCACCGCGGCCAAGCCCTCTGGCGAGCGCAAGGACGTCGACCCCGACATCGGCGACGACATGGACGTGTTCCTGCAGGCCGTCGAGCTGGTGGTGTCGTCTCAGTTCGGCTCGACGTCGATGCTGCAGCGCAAGCTGCGGGTCGGGTTCGCCAAGGCGGGCCGCTTGATGGACCTCATGGAGACTCGCGACATCGTCGGCCCCAGTGAGGGTTCCAAGGCACGCGACGTGCTGGTCAAGCCCGAGGACCTGGCCGGCACCCTGATGCTGATTCGCGGCGGGTCGAACGCCGACGGCTCCGACGCGGACGGCGACGACTAGGCGGCGCTCCACCGACCAGGGCCTTATTGCTCGCTCACTGTGGCATGTACCACACTGGCCGAGCTCGACTGAGTGCGAGTAACTCTGTCGCACAACGCGATTCGTCTCCACGTGCATCGTCCGTGGCGAAAGCGGGTCGTTTGTCGGTCTTGTCGAGCGGGAACCGCTTATTAATGTCGTTTGTTGTCCGCCATGCCCGGTGTCGCTGATGGCTGCGGACGACTCTGACGGCGGTCGGCGGAAGCGCCTCAGCCCCTTGGCTTTTGGCTTGGTCGATCGGATTCGTAGCAGGGCCAGAGCGGAACCGGCGGCAACGAAAAGCCAGCTGACCGGCACTGTGCTCGCGATAGCGCTCGTGGCGGCGATCTCGGGAATGCTCTACGGCTACGACACCGGCGTGATTTCTTGGGCGTTGTTGCAGCTCACCCAGGACTTCGGCATCGGCCAAGTCTGGAAACAAGTGATCGCCGCCAGCATCTTGCTGGGTGCGGTCATCGGGGCGCTGGTCTGTAGCCGGCTGTGTGAGGAGCGGGGACGCCGCGGCACGCTGCTGATGCTCGCCGGTGTATTCGGTGTCGGCTCGCTCTGGTGCGCGGCCGCGCCCGATCCCCTCTGGTTGTCGATAGGGCGGTTGGTGCTGGGCTTCGCGGTGGGTGGCGCGACGCAGACCGCCCCGATGTACGTCGCCGAGGTGTCGCCGCCCGCTTACCGAGGGCGACTGGTCCTCTGCTTCCAAATCGCAATCGGGGCGGGAGTTTTGGCGGCCACCGTCGTCGGAGCGTCCGAATCGATGTCGTGGCGGGGACCTATCGGACTCGCCTGTATCCCGGCCGCGATCATGTTGCGGTTGCTGATCCGACTCCCCGAGAGTCCACGCTGGTTGGTCAAGAACGACGATCGAGACGCTGCGCGATCCGTCCTGGAGCGCGTCCGCCCCGACGGCTACGACGTGGAAGCCGAGCTCGACGAGGCGGCCGAACTCGCGCGCGTCGAACGTACGGCGGGCCGCCATGGCTGGGCCGCCCTGCGCGACCCATGGGTGCGTCCGGCCTTGGTCCTAGGGTGCGGGGTTGCGTTGTTCACCCAGCTCAGCGGAATCGAGATGATCATTTACTACTCGCCTACGATCTTGACCAACGACGGGGTGTACGCGGCGGTGGCTCTGCGGGTCTCGGTCGCGCTGGGTGCGACTTACCTGATCGCCCAGCTGGTCGGGTTGGCGTTCGTTGACAGAGTGGGCCGGCGCCGACTCACGCTCATCATGGTGCCCGGTGCTGCTCTGAGCCTGTTTGCCCTGGGTGCGCTCTTCATCGTCAGCGACAGCGGTCGCGACGTGACGCCGTACATCATTGCGTGCCTGATCGCGTTCATGGTCTTCAACGGTGGCGGCCTGCAGTTGATGGGATGGCTGACCGGGTCGGAGGTCTACCCCTTGGCCGTGCGGCCCGCGGCCACGGCGGCGCAGTCGGCCACGCTGTGGGCGACAAATCTTTTCCTCACGCTGACCATGTTGTCTCTCATCAACGCGATCGGTCCGGGTCCGGCGATGTGGCTCTACGCACTGTTCAACGCGGCGGCGTGGATCTTCGTGTTCCTCCGAATGCCTGACTTCACCGGGCGGACCCTCGAGGAGATCGAGAGCAAACTGGCAGCAGGACACTTCCGGCCGTCGGATTTCGCGCGCTGACGAACCAGCAACCAGTTCAGCACTTCTCGTAGATATGCGACATCTCGATTTCCAGGGGTAGCCGGCGGTGGCCCGCATCGTGGCGTTCGCAACCGCCGACGATGACTTCGACGGGCCCGTCGCCGGTCCGCAGCGTCAACTGCACAGGGTGGTCGAATTGTCGAGCCAGATCGGCGACCGAGAACGCCGTCGTGCGGGCGTCCGGCCCACTGGGCAGACCGGCGTCGATCTGTGTCTCCGCCTGACTGTGCTCGACGGATATCTGGGTCGAGCCGCTCGCGTCGGTGCGCAGTCCCACGACGTCGGTGATCTGCCGCCAGAGCGCCATGTCCCGGTCACTGGGCGGGTTGGGCTTGGAGGTGTATTCCTGGGGCCGGTAGCTCTGCTCGGTCACCACCATGACCCGCCAGGTCGCGACCGACAAGGCGGGGTCGCTGTGCTGCAGAGCGGTCGCCGACGCGCTCGTCGCATCGGGTTTGAGCGTGATTTCGATGTCGCGGCTCGTCGCGGGTCCACCCCACGCCGGCTGGGTGAGGCTCGCGTACTCGGCGATCGGAGAGCGGACCGCGCGCAGCCACGCGGCGGTGCTCGCGCCGACATCTGAGCCGGTGAGATCCATTGGCGGGGAGGCATTGTCGCCGAGCTTGAAGGTCGCCTGTGAATAGTCAGGGAGATAGCTGCTTTTCACTCGCGGCGTTGCGGGATAGTTCAGGTCGAGCTCGACCCGGTGGCTGCCGAGATGATGCCGCTGCATCTGGTCGACGAAGCCGCTGCCGACGGACGCGGCTTGCTGCTCGCTGACGTGCGCGTCGAGGCGCACCGTCAGGCGAAAGTTCTGGCCGTTCTCGAAATCCGACAAGTAATGCATGTCGGTGCCCGCCACACCGGGCATCGCCTTGATCGACTGATCCACCCGGTCCGCATCGTCCCGGTGGTCCGAGAGACAGGCCGCCGTTGGCCAGAGCACCAACGCGGCCAGCCCGACTACAGCGGACCTATGCACCGTCAGAGCACCAGCAGCATCCGGGAGTTGCCCAAGGTGTTCGGCTTGACGTAGCTCAGGTCGAGGAATTCGGCGACGCCGATGTCGTAGGAGCGCTGCATTTCCTCGTACACGTCGTGTGGCACCGGGGTGCCTTCGATCTCGGTGAAGCCATGCCTGCTGAAGAACTCGGTCTCGAAAGTCAGCACGAACAGCCGCTGGAGCTGGAGATCGCGCGCGACGCGCAAGAGTTGGTCGACGATCGCGTGACCGATGCCGCGCCCGGTCAGGGACGGATCGACGGCCACCGTGCGGACCTCGCCGAGATCGGCCCACAACACATGCAGTGCGCCGCAGCCGACGACCTTGCCGTCGTACTCGGCGACCCAGAACTCCTGGACGGCTTCGTACAGCGTCACCAGATTCTTTTCCAGCAGTATCTTGCCGGCGTAGGTGTCCACCAGATGCTTGATCAGGGGGACGTCGGACGTGTGCGCGCGCCGGATCGTCGGGCCGTTGGCCGGGTCTCCGCTGGCGGCATTCACGAATTGCAGAGTATCGGTTTGAGCCCCCCTGGCCGGTAACCGATATTCTGTTGCCGTGTCGGGGCAGCCTCAACCAGGTCCGGTGGTCCCGCGTGTTCGGGTGACCAATCTCGCCAACGTGCTCACGCTGCTGCGCCTCGTCTTGGTGCCGGTCTTCCTGCTGGCGCTGTTCGCCGGCAACGGACACGAAACGCCAAGCCGCATCATCGCTTTCGTGGTGTTCGCCGTCGCGGTCATCACCGACCGCTTCGACGGCGCCCTGGCGCGCAACTACGGGATGGTGACGGAGTTCGGCACAATGGCCGACCCGATCGCCGACAAGACGCTGATCGGCGCCGCGCTGATCGGCCTGTCGATGCTGGGCGACCTGCACTGGTGGGTGACGGTGGTCATCCTGGCACGCGAGGTCGGGATCACTGTGCTGCGCTTCGTGATGTTGCGCCACGGCGTCATCCCCGCCAGTCGCGGCGGCAAGCTCAAGACCCTGGTCCAGGCCGTCGCGATCGGGCTATTCGTGCTACCGGTGTCCGGATCGTGGCTGCTGGCGGCCTGGGTGATGATGGCCGCCGCGATCGTGTTGACCGTGCTCACCGGGTTGGATTACGTGGTCTCCGCCGTCAGGGACAGCCGTGGACGATCCGCTGCTGACTGAGGATGCACGGGGCCTGGTCGCGGATCTGACCGTTCGACAGCAGAGCGTGGCGACCGCCGAGTCGCTGACCGCCGGGTTGCTCGCCGCCACCCTGGCCGGCGTCCCGGGCGCCAGCGAGGTGCTGCGGGGCGGGCTGGTCACCTACACCGAGCAGACCAAGATCCTGCTGGCCGGGGTTGCGCCGCAAATACTCGCCGATGTCGGGCCGGTTGCCGCGCCGACCGCGCGGGCGCTGGCGGTCGGCGCCCGTCAACGCTGCGACGCGACCTGGGGTGTCGGCCTGACCGGCGTCGCCGGGCCGGAACCGCACGGCGGGCACGACGTGGGCACGGTGTTCATGGGTTTGGCCGGTCCGGTCGACACCAAGGTCGTCGAGCTGCGGCTATCCGGATCGCGGTGGGACATCAGACTCGCCGCCGTGCGCGAGTCGATCACCCGGCTGCGTGCCCTGATCGCCGCGCCGTAGTGCCCGGGAACCATTCGCTGCGCCGTGCACGTTGACCTGTTGGACCACTGACCGGACCGAAGGAGAGCCCGATGCCGTCACTGCTGCGCGAAGTTCTCGGCGACGTACTGCGTGAAGCCCGCATCACCCAAGGCCGCACGCTGCGACAGGTCTCCGACACCGCGCGGGTGAGCCTCGGGTACCTCTCGGAGGTCGAGCGCGGCCGCAAAGAGGCGTCCAGTGAGTTGCTCAGCGCGATCTGCGACGCGCTGGACGTTCCGCTTTCGCAGCTGCTCACCGACGCCAGCGAACAACTTGCCGGCCAGGAGTCGGTGCAGAAACGCGCCCACGCCGCCGCGCCGACTGCGGCCAACATCGACGTCAGCACCAAGGTCGTCATTCCGCCGGTCGCGTCGCTAGCTATTGCCTGAGTCAGGGGAGACGATAGGTTGGGCCTGACGGCAGACATCGACACACGAAGGCGGAGCTAACTGATGGCCAACCCGTTCGTCAAAGCGTGGAAATACGTCATGGCGCTGTTCAACGCGAAGATCGACGAGCACGCCGACCCCAAGGTGCAGATCCAGCAGGCCATCGAGGAAGCGCAACGCCAGCACCAGGCGCTGACCCAACAGGCCGCGCAGGTGATCGGCAACCAGCGTCAGCTCGAGATGCGGCTCAACCGCCAGCTGGCCGACATCGAGAAGCTGCAGGTCAACGTCCGCCAGGCGGTCACGCTGGCCGACAAGGCCACGGCAGACGGTGACGCCGCCAAGGCCACCGAATACAACAACGCCGCCGAGGCGTTTGCCGCGCAGTTGGTGACCGCCGAGCAGAGCGTGGAAGACCTCAAGGTGCTGCACGACCAGGCGCTCGGCTCCGCCGCGCAGGCCAAGAAGGCGGTCGAGCAGAACGCAATGGTGCTGCAGCAGAAGATCGCCGAGCGCACCAAGCTGCTCAGCCAGCTCGAGCAGGCCAAGATGCAGGAGCAGGTCAGCAAGTCGCTGCGGTCGATGAGTGAGATCGCCGCGCCCGGCACCACGCCGAACCTCGATGAGGTCCGCGACAAGATCGAGCGCCGCTACGCCAACGCGCTCGGCCAGGCCGAGCTGGCCCAGAGTTCGGTACAGGGCCGGATGATCGAGGTCCAGCAAGCCGGTGTCGAGATGGCCGGTCACTCCCGCCTGGAGCAGATCCGGGCATCGATGCGTGGCGAGGCACTCCCGGCCGGCGGTGCGAGCGCAGCCGACCCGGCCGCCACCCCCGGCACACCCGCCGCGGCGCCGCAGGCCGCGCCCACCGAAAAGCCTCTCGGCCAGTAGGGGCGGGCAAGCGCATGGCGGTGCCGTCCGAACGCAGCGGTCTCCTACGGAGCCTGCTGCTGCGCGGTCTCGACACGGCCAGCGACATCTCGGAGTTGGTGTTTCAAAAGATCAGCGCCGCAACCGATCCGCGGGAACGACAGCTACGACGCCGGCGTCGCGCGCTGCGCTGGGGGCTGATCTTCGCCGCCGGGACGGTGTTCTGGGCCGCGGTGACCGCGATCCTTGCGGCGTGGGGCTGGTTCGCACTGCTGCTGCAGATCACCGGGGGAGTCGCCGTCGCACAGGCGATGACCGCCACCCTGCTGCTGATCCGCTACCGCTGGCTGAAGGCCGATCCGCTGCCCGCCCAGCGGCCCACGAACATCCGGCGGCTGCCACCGCCGAGTTCGGCGGCGCGACCGGCGATGTACGCGCTCGGCGCTTCGGAGCGCGGCTTCTTCTCGTTGTTGGGGGTGATGGAACGCGGCAACATGTTGCCCGACACCGAGATTCGAGACCTGACCACCGCGGCCAAACAAAGCTCGGCCGCGATGGCGGCCACCGCCGCCGAAGTGGTGTCGATGGAGCGGGCGGCCCACGGGACCCCGCAATCGCGGTCGTACCTCGCGCCCACGATCAACGCGTTCACCGCGCAGTTGAGCGCCGGTGTCCGCCAGTACAACGAGATGGTCACCGCCGCGGCGCAACTGGTGTCGTCCGCGAACGCGGACTGCAATGCCGCACTTGCCGCATCGCGGCAGCGGTACCGCGACGAGCTCAGCGGTGCCACCGATCGGCTGATCGGCTGGGCGCAGGCGTTCGACGAACTCGGTCGCGCGCCGCGACGGGCGTAGGTCGCGCTACTCGTCCCGCGGGCCGTAGCGCTCGATGTAGGACCTACGCATTTGCTCTTCGCGTTTACTGCGTTGCGTGTCAACCAGTTTCGGGTCGAGCCCGTGTACCTGCAGCATGTGCCGGCGCCAGACTTTGTTCAGCGCATGCGAGAAATAGACGAACGGAATCAGGATCGGCAGCGTCATGCTCAGATGCACGTCCAGCGTCGTCGGAATCAGCCAGAACGGCGCGAGCACCAGCACCGCCGGTACCGCGACCCGGCGCATCATCCGGCCCGTCGCGCCTTTACCGGTCAGGTCGTTGCGCACCCAGTCCCGCATCGAGTCGGGCAACTGCCCGCCGCAGCAGTACCGGATGAACTGAACGGCGTTAGGCCGGGAAGCGCTGTCGCTCATCGCTCTACAGCGAGGCCCGCAGCGACGGGATCACCACGCCGGCGAGGCCGCGCAGGGTCGCCTTGAACATGTCGAAGAAATCGAAGTAGTCGCGCCACAGCGTGATCTGCCCGTCGTGCACCTCGAAGACGCCGCACACCCAGAACTGCAGCCGCAGCGGCCCGAGGACGATCGCGTCGGTGCGCTCGTTGAGCACGGCGACGCCGTCGGCGGCGGTCCGGTGGATCTTCACCTCAAAGCCGCCGTCGCCCGTCGCCGAGAACAATTTCATTGCCCGGCGGCGGCCGTGGATGGTCGGCAATCCGACGTTCTCGTAGACGAGGTTTTCGGCCAGTCCGGCGCTGACGGCGTCGAGGTCACCGTCCTGTAGTGCGTATAGGACGGTCTCCACAACGCGGGTGTTCTCGATGGTCTGCTCGGTCATGATCACAGCGTAGGCGAGTGGAGCCATGTTGATTCTGCGTCCATGGCGCAAAAGTGCGAGTAGCGCACGCCTTGGACGCAGAGTCAACGCTCACAGCCGCTGTGGCAGGGTAGGGCGATGCGCGTCGCGGTGGTGGCCGGGCCGGATCCCGGGCACGCCTTTCCGGCGATCGCCCTGTGCCGGCGATTCCTGACTGCCGGCGACAGCCCGACGCTGCTGACCGGCACCGAGTGGCTGGACACGGCACGAGCGGTGGGCGTCGATGCGGTCGAGCTGGTCGGCCTCGACCCCACCGCGGACGACGACGACGGCGATGCCGGGGCGAAGATTCACCAGCGCGCGGCGCGGATGGCCGTGCTGAACCGCCCGCAGCTGCAGTCGATGGGGCTGGACCTGGTGGTCTCCGACGTCATCACCGCGTGCGGGGGGATGGCCGCGGAACTGCTGGGGATTCCGTGGGTCGAACTCGACCCGCATCCGCTCTACCGGCCGTCGGTGGGGCTGCCGCCGATCGGCAGCGGGCTGGCGCCCGGCACCGGGCTGCGCGGCCGATTGCGCGACGCCACGATGCGCAGGCTGACGGCGCGGTCGGTGCGCATCGGCGATCGGCAGCGCGCCCAGGTACGCACCGAAATCGGTTTGCCGGCAACTGATCCCGGACCGCTGAGGATGCTGATCGCGACCCTGCCCGCCCTGGAGGTGCCGCGGCCGGACTGGCCCGAGGACGCCGTGCTGGTGGGCCCGCTGCATTTCGAGCCGACCGAGCAGACGCTCGCGATCCCGCCGGGTTCGGGTCCGGTGGTCATGGTCGCGCCGTCGACCGCGACGACCGGCACGACGGGCATGGCCGAGACGGCATTGCAATGCCTGGGCCCCCTCGGCGTCCGCGTGGTGATCTCGCGACTCGGCGGTCCGGAGCTGAGCCTGCCGTCGTGGGCCGCCGCCGGGCTGGGCCGCCAAGACGATCTGCTCGCCCGCGCCGACGTGGCGATCTGTGGCGGCGGCCACGGCATCGTGGCCAAGGCGCTGCTGGCCGGCGTCCCGGTGGTGATGGTTCCCGGCGGCGGCGATCAGTGGGAGATCGCCAACCGCGTCGTGCGGCACGGCAGCGGGCGGCTGGTGCGCCCGTTGACAGCCGACGCGCTGGCCGAGGCGGTTGCCGATGTGCTGTCGGCACCCGGCTACCGCGACGCCGCCCGCCGTGCCGCGGCCGGGGCGGGCGACGTGGCCGATCCGGTGCGGGTGTGCCATCAGGCGCTGGCGTCCGCCGGGTAGGTAGCTTGGCGGGGTGCGTCTGACGGAATTCAACGAACGGGTGACCCTGCGATTCGGCGCGACCTACGGCGCCTCGGTATTGGCCGATCACGTGCTGACCGGATTCGAGGGACGCACCGCCGAGCAGGCGATCGAGGCGGGGATCGAACCGCGCGACGTCTGGCGGGCGCTGTGCTCCGACTTCGACGTGCCCCGCGAGCAGTGGTGAGCTACAGCGCGGCGATGATCGCGATCAACGCGACGATCACGGCGGCGACCAGCGCCACCTGAAGTAGGCGGACGCGCCCGTTCAGCGCCATGGCCTGCTCGTGCGCCGCGGCAGCGCGTGTCTGCGCCGCGTCCAGTTGCTTCACCGCGGCGGCCAGCGCATCGTGGCTGTGTCGGGCCTCGTGCTCCAGGCGGATGTTCTCGTTGCGCCGCGACGCCTTCAGGTAGTCGCGGGTGTGTGCCACCTGATCGGCGAATTCGGTTGTGTCGGAGAGGGTTTCGGCATCGGCGAGACGGGTTCCGGACATCAGCCAGTTGGCGTGACGGTTCCCGGCCTCCCATTCGGCGGCGTAACGCTGCAGGTCGTCGGCGGTGTTGAGGTTGTGCCGTCGCTCGCGCAGCCACGCGTGCAGCTCGGTCCAGTCGTGCAGCAGGCTCGCCTCGGCGACCTCGACGAAGACCTCGCCCACCTCGCCGCTGTCCCCGACGCCGCGCCGCTCCTTGACCAGGAGATGCTTGGCGACCAGCGCATCGATGAGTGGCTGCCCGGCTTCGGGAAGCTCGCTCCAGCGCGCGACCCGGTGTACGTACTGGTTGTCGCCGCCGATGGTGGCCAGCCGGGGGATGAATGCCTCCCGGAGCAGTTCGAGTTGACGCTCCCGCTCGGCGGGGTCGGCCGAGAGTACGTCGTCGACAATGGCGTCGACGATGCTCGGGCGTCCGTTCGGCTCCGGGAAATCAGCCATCAAGCGCGGCGATCAGAGCCTTGATCTTGGAGGTCTCCTCCGGGGTGGTCGGCTCACCGTTCTCGATGGCCTCGAGCAGGTCGGCGCGCAGCCCGACGCCGTTGGCCGCTTCCTGGATGGTCAGGTCGGCCCCGCGCCGGGCCGAATAGATCTGCTGGCCGAGGGAGGCGGACGGCGCGAGTGCGGCGCGCTTCATCAGGGTCGCGTAGCTCCGGCGTGCCTGGCTCAGCGCCACGACGACCGAGGGGGTGGCACGGCTGCGGCTGGCCGCCAGCGACAGCGACGCCTCGAGCTTGCGCAGGCCGGTCAGGATGACATCGGCTCGTTTGACGAAGGTGTTGTCCTTCTGGTCGGGCAACGCCTCGATGGCCGCGTCGAACATGTGCATGGCCGCTTCGGCGGCGCCGACGATCGCCGGCGCCTCGCCGTCGTCCGGAGCCTTGGCGGCACCGTTCGACGCCACCGGCGGGGGAGTTGGGCGGTTGGCCTGCGGGTCGACCGGAGCGGTCGGCACGGCGTCGTCTACGGCGGGCTTCTTCTCAACCATTGCTTTCGGACCTTCCTGTATTCGCGGTCGACGACCTGCACGAAAGATGTGCTGAAGCCCCGACCTTGCGCGACCTCGGTGTCGCCGGATCGGCGCGCCGACGGCGCCGGGTCCAGACCGGCCACAACCCTAAGGGGGCGCCGTTGGCCGATACAAGAACGCTGCATTGACACTCGGCTAATTGCTTACCCTGCCCGACTTCGCGAGCTCGACGCGGGTCGCCGCGCCGGAAACACGCCCGGCGGCGCGCCTGCTTGCTTTCGAACACCTGTTCGCTACTGTGGTGATCGTTCGACAGATGCCGACTTGTCGGAGGGCTGCTTTAACGTCACGGCCAATCGACCAACACCGGTCACCGGAGAACAACGACTACACCGAGAGGTAGCACCATGGCACAAGCCCCAGACCGCGAAAAGGCACTCGAACTGGCGATGGCCCAGATCGAGAAGAGTCACGGCAAAGGTTCGGTGATGCGCCTCGGAGACGAAGTGCGCCAACCGATTTCGGTCATCCCCACCGGATCCATTTCGCTGGACGTGGCTCTCGGCATCGGCGGACTGCCCCGCGGCCGCATCGTCGAGATCTACGGCCCGGAGTCGTCGGGTAAGACCACCGTCGCACTGCACGCGGTGGCCAACGCCCAAGCCGCCGGCGGCATCGCGGCGTTCATCGACGCCGAGCACGCGCTGGACCCCGACTACGCCGCCAGGCTGGGAGTCGACACCGACTCGCTGCTGGTCAGCCAGCCGGACACCGGTGAGCAGGCCCTCGAGATCGCAGACATGCTGATCCGCTCGGGCGCCCTGGACATCCTGGTCGTCGACTCGGTCGCCGCCCTGGTGCCGCGTGCGGAGATCGAGGGCGAAATGGGCGACAGCCACGTCGGCCTGCAGGCCCGGTTGATGAGCCAGGCGCTGCGGAAAATCACTGGCGCACTGAGCAACTCGGGCACCACGGCGATCTTCATCAACCAGCTGCGCGAGAAGATCGGCGTGATGTTCGGCTCGCCCGAAACCACCACGGGTGGAAAGGCGCTGAAGTTCTACTCGTCGGTGCGTCTGGACGTGCGGCGGATCGAGACGCTGAAGGACGGCACCGACGCGGTCGGTAACCGCACCCGGGTCAAGGTCGTCAAGAACAAGGTGTCGCCGCCGTTCAAGCAGGCCGAGTTCGACATCCTCTACGGCCGCGGCATCAGCCGCGAGGGCTCGCTCATCGACATGGGTGTGGACCAGGGCTTCGTCCGCAAGTCCGGGTCGTGGTTCACCTACGAGGGCGAGCAGTTGGGGCAGGGCAAGGAGAACGCCCGCAACTTCCTGCTGGAGAACGTCGACGTGGCCAACGAGATCGAGAAGAAGATCAAGGAGAAGCTCGGCATCGGTGCCGTGCTGACCGACGAGCCCGCCAATGTCGAGCCCCTCCCCGCTCCCGTCGACTTCTGAGCCATCTCGCGACGAGCAGGCGCGGGCGTTGTGCCTGCGCCTGCTCACCGCGAGGGCCCGTAGCCGGGCCGAGTTGGCCGGCCAGCTGACCAAGCGCGGTTACCCCGACGATGTCAGCGACCGCGTGCTGGGCCGGCTCACCGAGGTCGGACTGCTCGACGATGTGGACTTCGCCGAGCAGTGGGTGCACTCGCGGCTGGCCAATGCCGGAAAAGGCAAGCGGGCGTTGGCCGCTGAGCTGCACACCAAGGGCGTCGACAAAGAGGTGATCACCTCGGTGCTCGGCGGCATCAACCCCGCCGCCGAGCGCGGCAGGGCCGAAGAACTCGTCCGCAAGAAGCTCCGGCGCGAGAACCTCAGCGACGAGGCGGCCGACGCCCGGGTCACCCGCCGCCTGGTGGCGATGCTCGCGCGCCGTGGTTTCAACCAGAGCATGGCCTTCGACGTGGTCAGCGTCGAGTTGGCGGGGGAGCGGGAGCGCCGTCGCGTCTAGGTCGGCCGAACGCCGCGACGTCACCCCGCCGTACCATGGCCCAGTGACTTCGACGGTGGAATCGGACGCTGCGCCCGCGGTGGCGCCGCTGGCGCCGTCGCGTACCTACGAGGTCCGCACCTACGGCTGCCAGATGAACGTCCACGATTCGGAGCGGCTGGCGGGCCTGCTCGAAGCGGCAGGCTACGAGCGCGCCTCGGGCGGCGACGACGCCGACGTGGTGGTGTTCAACACCTGCGCGGTGCGGGAGAACGCCGACAACAAGCTGTACGGCAACATCAGTCACCTGGCTCCGCGCAAGCGCAGCAACCCCGATTTCCAGATCGCGGTCGGCGGATGCCTGGCGCAGAAGGACAAGGACGACGTGCTGCGCAAGGCCCCGTGGGTCGACGTCGTCTTCGGCACGCACAACATCGGGTCGCTGCCGACGCTGCTGGAGCGGGCCAGGCACAACCGGGTCGCCCAAGTCGAAATCGCCGAATCACTACAGGAATTCCCGTCGGCATTACCCGCGGCGCGTGAATCAGCCTACGCCGCATGGGTTTCCATCTCGGTCGGATGCAACAACAGCTGCACGTTCTGCATCGTCCCGTCGCTGCGCGGCAAGGAGGTCGACCGCAGCCCCGACGACATTCTGGCCGAGGTCCGCTCGCTGGTCGACGACGGCGTGCTCGAAGTGACGCTGCTGGGCCAGAACGTCAACGCTTACGGGGTGTCGTTCGCCGACCCGGCCATTCCCCGCAACCGCGGCGCGTTCGCCGAACTGCTCACCGCGTGCGGCCGTATCGACGGCCTCGAGCGGGTGCGCTTCACCTCGCCCCATCCCGCCGAGTTCACCGACGACGTCATCGAGGCGATGGCGAACACCCCGAATGTCTGCCCCACCCTGCACATGCCGCTGCAATCAGGGTCAGACCGGGTGCTGCGCGCGATGCGCAGGTCCTACCGGGCCGAGCGCTACCTCGGCATCATCGACCGCGTGCGCGCGGCCATGCCGCACGCGGCGATCACCACCGACCTGATCGTCGGGTTCCCCGGCGAGACCGAGGACGACTTCGCCGCCACCCTCGACGTGGTCCGTCAGGCCCGCTTCGCGGGGGCCTTCACCTTCCAGTATTCCAAGCGCCCCGGCACCCCGGCCGCCGAGTTGGCCGACCAGCTCCCGAAAGCCGTTGTGCAGGAACGCTATGACCGGCTGATCGAGTTGCAGGACCAGATCGCCTGGGAAGAGAACCAGAATCAGATCGGCCGCACCGTCGAACTCCTGGTGGCCACCGGAGAGGGCCGCAAGGACAGCAGCACCGCGCGGATGAGCGGCCGCGCGCGCGACGGCCGGCTGGTGCACTTCGCGCCCGGCGACCGGGAAGTGCGCCCGGGTGACATCGTCACCACGACGGTGACCCGTGCCGCACCGCACCATCTGATCGCCGACGGCGAGATTCTCAGCTACCGGCGCACCCGCGCCGGCGATGCGCACGCGGCCGGATTGCGCCCGCGGGCCTCCGGCACGACCCTCGGCATGCCGACGATCGGGCGACCGGCGACGTCGACACAGACAAAGGGGTGCACGCTATGAGCGGCCAGCAGGGCGACTTCGACGCCTTCCGCGACGACATCGAGGCGGCCGAGCGCCGCATCGCGCGCGAAATAGAGCCGGGTGCACGGGCTTTGGTGGTCGCGATCCTGGTGTTCGTGCTGATCGGGTCCTTCGTCCTGCCGCACACCGGCGACGTGCGGGGCTGGGACGTGCTGTTCGGCTCGCACGGCGCCGGCAAGGCGGCCATCGCGCTGCCGTCGCGTGTATTCAGTTGGCTGGCTTTGGTTTTCGGCGTCGGGTTCTCGATGCTGGCCCTGCTCACCCGCCGCTGGGCGCTGGCCTGGGTGGCGCTGGCGGGTTCCGCGGTGGCCAGCGCCGCCGGGCTGCTCGCCATCTGGTCGCGTCAGACGGTCGCCCACGGGCAGCCGGGTCCCGGCGTCGGGTTGATCGTGGCGTGGATCGCCGTCATCATGCTGACCTTCCACTGGGCCCGGGTGGTGTGGTCGCGGACGATCGTGCAACTCGCCGCCGAGCAGCAGCGCCGTCAATCCGCGGCCGAGGTGCAGTCCCGGACGCTGCTCGACACTCTCGACAACCCCCGGCCGACCAACGGCGAAGGGCCGGGCGCGGGCTAACGCTTCAGCGCGTCTTTGGCGGCGTCGGCCCACTGCCGCCACTGCTCGGCGTTGGCCTTGGCTTCGGCAGCCTCCTTGGCACGGCCCGCTGCTTCGGCCTTCTGCGCCTGGCGCTCGTACTGTTCGGCACGCTCGCGGAACTGGTCGGCCCGCGCCTGCGCCTCGGGGTCGGGCCCGGACGGTTCGGCGGCGTCGCGCACCTTCTTCTCGACCGCGCGCAACCGCCGCTCGAGGTCGGCCGACTTCTCCCGCGGCGCCTTGCCGATGGCGTCCCACTTGTCGCCGATGTTCCGCAGTGCCGCGGCGGCCGCCTTCGGGTTGCCGATGTCGATCCGCTCGGCTTCGGACAGCAGCGCCTCTTTGGCCGTGGCGTTCGCGGTGAACTCGGCGTCCCGCTCGGCGGTCGCGGAGTTGCGGGCCTTGAAGAACGTGTCCTGGGCGCCCTTGAAGCGGGCCCACAGGGCGTCGTCGACGTCGCGGGCCGCCCGTCCGGCGGCCTTCCAATCCACCAGCAGCTTCCGAAATTCGGCGCTGGTGGGACCCCACTCCGTCGAGTCGACGAGCGCTTCGGCCTTGACGCAGAGCTTCTCCTTGGCCTCGCGGGCCCCCGCCCGCTCGCGGTCCAACTCCGCGAAATGCGATCCCCGCCGCCGGTTGAAGGATTCGCGGGCCGCCGAATAGCGCTTCCACAGCGCGTCATCGGTCTTGCGGTCGAGCCCGGTGATGGTCTTCCACTCGTCGAGGATCGCGCGCAGCCGGTCACCCGCGACCTTCCACTGCGTCGAGTTGTTGCCCAGTTCCTCGGCCTCGGCGGCCAGGGCGTCTTTCCGGGCGGTCTGGCTGGCGCGGTGTTCGTCACGACGAGCGCGGTCCGCGGCGGCGGCGGTGTCGGCGTGTTCGGCGATGCCGGTGAGGCGGGCGGTCAGCGCGTCGACGTCGCCGAGGACGTTCGCGGTGGGCAACGTCTCCGCCAGGGCCGCGGCGGTGGCTTTGATCTTGCGAGCATCCCCGGTGCCTGCGGTCAGGCGCTCTTCCAGCAGCCCGATCTCGGTGCTCAGGTCGTCGAAGCGCCGCCCGAAGTGGGCGAACGCCGCCTCGGTGTCGCCGGCCTGCCAGGATCCGACGACGCGCTCGCCGGCCGAGCTGATCAGCCAGACCGTCCCGTCGTCATCGACACGGCCGAACTTGTGCGGGTCGCTCGTGGGCGCGGACAGCGCCACCGGGTGGGCGGCATGCGGACCTGGCGTCGGCCGCGGACCGGGCCGCGGTCCCGGCCGCGGGGTGGGCCGGGGCTGGTTGTCTGGCTCGTCAGGCGTCATGAACTGCCGTTACCTACCCTTCGCGC
This sequence comes from Candidatus Mycobacterium wuenschmannii, assembly GCF_030252325.1. Classification (NCBI taxonomy): domain Bacteria; kingdom Bacillati; phylum Actinomycetota; class Actinomycetes; order Mycobacteriales; family Mycobacteriaceae; genus Mycobacterium; species Candidatus Mycobacterium wuenschmannii. The sequence continues at coordinate 507,406 of NZ_CP126981.1, forward strand.
GGTTGGTGGCCGCGCATCTGCCGCGCTCAGCGGCGCCGTCGACACGGGGTGCGCACGTCCGCACCCCACCAGATATTGAAGCAGCTTGTCGCCCGCAGCGTTCTGAGTTGGCGGCTCGGGGCCGTCGCGCAGGCCGAAATGCGGCCGACGGCGAGGCGTAACCGGCGAGCGGTGGCCGTCCGCCCTTAGTCTGGTTGACGGAAACCAGCGATGAATAGGCGGTGAACGATGACGACGGCGGAGTATGTCGCGGCACTGATCGCGTTGTGCGCCGCGCTGGCGTCCGCGATCGGCGACGTCATCCGTCAGCGATCGGCCCAGGAGGTCACCGACAAGGAGGTCGGTCACCTCGAATTGTTCTGGCTGTCGGTGCGCGACCCGCGGTGGTGGATGGGCGGCATGGGCGCCGTGGCCAACTACAGCCTGCAGGCCGTTGCGCTGGCGCTCGGTTCGGTGATCTTGGTGACCGCGTTGCAGGTGACCTCGCTGCTGTTTGCGCTACCGATCTACGCGCGCCTGGCACACCACCGGGTCACCCGGTGGGAGTGGACGTGGGCGGTGCTGCTGGCGGGATCGCTGGCGGTGCTGGTGACCGTCGGCGATCCGGACGCCGGGGTGGCGCGTGCCTCGCTGCGCAGCTGGCTGATCGTCATCGCGGTGATGGGCCCGATTCTGGTGCTCTGCGTGCTGGGCGCGCGGATCTGGGCGCGCAGCGTGGCGGCGCCGGTGCTGCTGGCGGTGGTGGCCGGATCGGCGCTGGCGTTGTTCGCGGTGCTGACCAAGGGTGCCGTCGGCGCGGCCTCGGGAGGCTTCGGGGCGTTTCTGCGGGCGCCCGAGTCCTACGGCCTGCTGCCCGCCGCGTTGGTCGGAATGATCTTCCAGCAGTCGGCATTTCGCGCGGGAGCGCTCACCGCGTCCCTGCCGACGGTGACGGTGGCCAAGCCGACGGTGGCCTCGCTGCTCGGCGTTCTGGTGCTAGGCGAGACGCTGGGCACCACCGGCCCGAAGGTGTTGGCGCTCATCGTCGCCGGGGTGCTGGTGGTGATCGCGACGATCGCGCTGGCCCGCGGCGAGGCGGCGACCATGGCGGCGGGCACCGGCCAGGACGTGGCCGCGCCTGAGAAACAGCCGACGAATCAGTAGCGCAGCCGCGCCGCGCCGATGTTTTCGCGGCCGACGTCAGTACCGTGGCGGGGAAGAGTGGACGTGAGGGGGTAGAGCCGTGCCGAAATCAGATATCGCCGTCGTGCTGGCGCTGGCCGCCGCCTTCGCGTCGGCGTTGGGCAACGTGGCGCGGCAGCGGTCCGCGCACGAGGTCACCGAGGAGCGGGTCGGCTACCTCGCTCTGTTCTTCATGTCGTGGCGCAACCGCGACTGGCGGTTGGGGGCGGTTGCCGCGGTCGCGAACTACGGTCTGCAAGCCGGCGCGCTGAGCCTGGGCTCGGTGATCCTGGTGACCGGGCTGCAGGTCACGGCGCTGCTGTTCGCTCTGCCGCTGTATGCCCGGATGACCGGGGCTCCGGTGAGCCGGTGGGACTGGAGTTGGGCGGCGATCCTGGCGGCCGCGCTGGCGGTGGTTGTGACCGTCGGAAACCCGGTGGCCGGGCACTCGAGGGCGTCGTTGCAGACATGGCTGATCGTGGCCGCCGTGGCCGGACCGCTGGTGGGCCTGTGTCTGCTCGGGGCGCGGCTGTGGCCGGACGGGGCGATCGCGGCGGTATTGCTGGCGGCCGTGTCCGGGGCGTCGCTGGCGCTGTTCGCGGTGTTGGTCAAAGGCGCGGTCGAGGCGGCCGAGGGCGGGATCCTGGCGGTCCTGGCCACCCCGGAGTTGTATGCCTGTATCGGGGCCGCCGTCGCCGGAATGGTGTTCCAGCAGTCGGCCTATCGTGGCGGACCGCTCAACGTCTCGATGCCGACCATGACGGTGGCCAAGCCGACGGTGGGCGCGCTGCTGGGGGTTTTCGTGCTCGGGGAGACCATCCAGCACGGTGAGCACACGGTGTTCGCCCTCGTGGTCGCGGTCACCGTGATGATCTTGGCGACCGCGGCGCTGGCGCGCGGCGAGGCGAAGGCGGTCGAGGCGCACACCGACACGTTCGCCGCCGTGACGCCGACCCGCTAGTTTGATGGCGTGCTGAGCGCCATCGCAATCGTTCCGTCAGCGCCGGTGCTGGTCCCCGAGCTCGCCGGCGCGGCAGCTTACGAGGTCGCCGAGTTGCGGGCGGCGATGATCGCCGCGGCGGCCACCCTGCCGCCGCGGTGGATCGTCGTCGGGGTGGGCGCCGCCGACGTGACCTTCGGTTCCGGCAGCGTGGGGACGTTCGCGGGTTTCGGGGTAGATGTGCCCGTCAGCCTGTCGCCTCGGGCGACGGGCGATCCGACCCCGATGCCGCTCTGCGCGCTGCTCGCCGGCTGGCTTCGCGCGCAGGCTCAGCCCGACGCGCACGCGGAAGTCCGGGTCTGTGCCGACCGGCACGACAGCCGGGCCGCGGTCGAGATCGGCCACCGGCTGCGCGCCGAGATCGACGCAGCGGGAGAGCCGACCGGGGTGCTCATCGTCGCCGACGGCGCCAACACGTTGACCCCGCCCGCCCCCGGGGGCTACCAACCCACCGACGTCGACGTGCAGAACGCCCTCGACGAGGCGCTCGCGTCCGGCGACGTGTCCGCGCTGGCCCCGTTGCCGCCGCAGGTCACGGGGCGGGTCGCGTTCGGCGTCCTGGCCGGGCTCACCGAGCCGGCACCCCGCTCGGCGAAGGAGCTGTACCGCGCGGCGCCCTACGGCGTCGGATATGTCGCCGGCGTCTGGCAGCCGTGAGGCCGCTGGCGATCGTCGGCCCGACCGGAACCGGCAAATCGCAACTGGCCCTTGACATCGCGGACCGCATCGGCGGCGAGATCGTCAACGCCGACGCGATGCAGTTCTACCGCGGGATGGACATCGGCACCGCGAAACTGCCCGTCGCGCAACGCCGCGGCATCCCGCACCACCAGCTCGACGTCCTCGACGTCACGGCCACCGCAACCGTCGCTCGCTATCAACGCGACGCCGCCGCCGACGTGGAGGCGATCACCGCGCGCGGCAACGTGCCGGTCCTGGTCGGTGGTTCGATGCTCTACATCCAATCGCTGCTCGACGAGTGGTCGTTCCCGGCCACCGACCCGGCGGTGCGGGCGAAGTGGGAACAGCGCCTCGCCGAGGTCGGCGTCAGCGCATTGCACGCCGAACTCGCCGCCCGCGACGCCGCCGCGGCGGCGTCGATCCTGGCGACCGACGGCCGGCGCATCGTGCGGGCCCTCGAGGTGGTGGAACTGACCGGTCAGCCGTTCGCCGCGTCGGCCCCGGTCATCGGAACACCGCGCTGGGACACCCTCATCATCGGATTGGATGGCGACACAGAGCTTCTCGACGAGCGGCTGCAGCAGCGCACCGACACGATGTTCGCCGACGGCCTCGTCGACGAGGTGATCGCCCTGCTGGAACGCGGGCTGCGCGACGGCGTCACCGCTTCGCGGGCGCTCGGCTACGCGCAGGTGCTCGACAACCTCGACGCCGGCGGCGACGGCGACGGCGCCCGGGAGCCGACGTTCATCGGCACGCGTCGCTATGTGCGCCGTCAGCGGTCCTGGTTTCGTCGCGATCACCGGATCCACTGGATGGATGCCGCCGCCGACGGCAACGCCGAGGCGGCGCTGACTCAGTGGCGCCACGTATCCTGAGCGGGTGAACCGGCCCGTGGCGCAGATGATCTTCGCGAAAGGCCATGGCACGCAGAACGACTTCGTCGTGCTGCGGGACCTGGACGCCGCGCTCACGCTGACGCCGGAGGCGGTGTCGGCGCTGTGCGACCGTCGCCGTGGCCTGGGCGCCGACGGCGTATTGCGAGTCACCACCGCCACGGCCGCGCTGAACGCCGGGGTTGTCGACCGGATTCCCGACGGCGTCGACGCGGGCGACTGGTACATGGACTACCGCAACGCCGACGGGTCGATCGCCCAGATGTGTGGCAACGGCGTGCGCGTCTTCGCGCACTACCTGCGGGCCAGTGGGCTGGAGACCCGCGACGAGTTCGTCGTCGGGTCGCAAGCCGGCCCGCGACCCGTGGTGCTGCACCACGCCGATGGGACCTACGCCGACGTGCGGGTCGATATGGGCAAGGCCAACCGGCTCGGCCCGGGGCAGGCCGTGGTCGGCGGCCGGACCTTCAATGGGCTGGCGGTCGACGTCGGTAACCCGCACCTGGCGTGCGTCGACTCCGCGCTGACCGTCGAGGCGTTGGGGGAGTTGGACGTCGCGGCGCCGGTCAGCTATGACCGCGACCAGTTTCCCGACGGCGTCAACGTCGAGATCCTCACCGCGCCGGTCGACGGCGCGGTCAGCATGCGCGTCCACGAGCGGGGGGTGGGCGAAACCCGTTCCTGCGGAACGGGAACCGTCGCCGCCGCCGTCGCCGCGCTGTCGCACGGCGGCGCGACGACCGGCACCCTGACGGTGCGGGTGCCCGGTGGCGACGTCGTCGTCACCGTCACCGAGGCCACCAGTTACCTGCGTGGGCCGTCGGTGTTGGTGGCCCACGGCGAGCTGAGCGAGGAATGGTGGCGCGGCGCGCTCGGTTAAATCGGATGCGTGCCGCCGCCTCGACGGGCACCATGATTAGTTGCCTATGACATCTCCTGACTTTCCGGACATCCCCAGCACCGGCGACCTCGCGCTCGACGACCGCGCAGCGCTCCGCCGCGTCGCCGGGCTGTCCACCGAGCTCACCGACATCTCCGAGGTCGAGTACCGCCAGCTGCGACTCGAGCGGGTGGTCCTGGTCGGCGTGTGGACCGACGGCAGCGCCGCCGACGCCGACGCCAGCCTCGCCGAATTGGCCGCGCTCGCCGAGACCGCGGGCTCGGAGGTGCTCGAGGGAATGGTCCAGCGCCGCAGCAAGCCCGACCCGTCGACCTACATCGGCTCGGGCAAGGCCGCCGAGTTGCGCGACGTGGTCTCGGCCACCGGGGCCGACACCGTCATCTGCGACGGTGAGCTCTCGCCGGCGCAGCTGACCGCGCTCGAGAAGGCGGTCAAGGTCAAGGTCATCGATCGCACCGCGCTGATTCTCGACATCTTCGCCCAGCACGCGACCAGCCGCGAAGGTAAGGCCCAGGTGTCGTTGGCGCAGATGGAGTACATGCTGCCGCGCCTGCGTGGTTGGGGTGAGTCGATGTCGCGGCAGGCGGGTGGTCGAGCCGGCGGTAGCGGCGGCGGCGTGGGTCTGCGTGGGCCCGGTGAGACCAAGATCGAGACCGACCGTCGTCGCATCCGCGAGCGAATGTCCAAGCTGCGCCGCGAGATCCGCGACATGAAGCAGGTCCGTGACACCCAGCGCAGCCGTCGGCGCAGCAGCGACGCGCCCTCGATCGCGATCGTCGGCTACACCAACGCCGGCAAGTCCAGCCTGCTGAACGCGCTGACCGGCGCCGGGGTGCTGGTGCAGGACGCGTTGTTCGCCACCCTCGAACCCACCACGCGCCGTGGACAATTCGACGACGGGCGCGCCTACGTGGTCAGCGACACCGTCGGCTTCGTCCGGCATCTGCCGACGCAACTCGTCGAGGCGTTCCGTTCGACATTGGAAGAGGTGGTCGACGCCGACCTGCTCGTGCACGTCGTCGACGGCTCGGACGTCAACCCGCTGGCGCAGATCAGCGCGGTGCACCAGGTGGTCTCCGAGGTGTTCGCCGACCACCACAGTGGTCCGGCGCCCGAATTGATCGTGGTCAACAAGATCGACGCCGCAACCGGTCTGGGTTTGGCCAAGCTGCGGCGTGCGCTGCCGGACGCGGTGTTCGTCTCGGCGCGCACCGGCGACGGCGTTGAAACGCTGCGCACCCGGATGTCCGAGCTGGCGGCGCCCACCGACACCGCGGTTGACGTCGTAATCCCTTACGACCGAGGCGATCTGGTATCGCGGGTGCACGCCGACGGCCGCGTACAGGAGACCGAGCACATCGGCGACGGCACTCGGATCAAGGCGCGGGTCCCGGTTGCGCTGGCCGCCAGCCTGCGCCCGTTCTTTGTCACCTGAGACGACCCCGAACAGCAGAAAGCGCCGGAGCCCCCCGCCCCGGCGCCTTCTGATTTCCTCCCTGGATCAGAACAACGTGATGATCGCGTTGATCAGATCGTTGATGTTGTCGGTCAGGCCCTCGGTCAGCGTTGTCAGACCGGAGGTCAGGTCCGTGAGCAGGTCGCCCAGGTTGACGCTGGTCAAGCTGTCCAGGATGTCGGTGTAGTTCGTGAACAGGTTCTGCGTGTACTCGATCAGGTCGTTAGACGCGAGGGTGTACTGGCTGTTCGCGATCGCCACCAGATCCGGGATGAAGCTGTCTCCCAGTTCGGGGTCGCCGAGGGTGGCCGGCACGGCGCCGACGAACAGGTCGTTGAACTGGACCAGTAGTGCCGCCTGCGAGTCGTCCATCGGCACACCCAGGATGTTGTTCAGCTCGGCGTTGAACGCCAGGGTGTTGGAGATGAAGCCGTTGTAGCCCGCGGTTGCCGCCCCGTTGAAGATGTTGAGGTATTCACCGCCGAACGCCTCGTAGATGCCGCCGTTACCGTCGGTCTGCAGCAGGCTTTCCGACAGATCGGCGCCCAGCGAGTTGTAAAGCGTCTCGTACAGGCCGTTGTCGCCCACCGAAAGGTTGTACAGCGTGGTGTTGACCGCTTCCTCCGCGTTGAGCAGCGGGGTGTAGTCGACGGCCGCCGCGGCGTCCGCAGCTGACTGCGACACGTCCACCAGCGCGACGTCGTGGTGCACCGTCGGCACGCCCTGCTGCGCCACCGATGCGCCTTCGTACGGCAGCGACCCGAACAGTCCCGCCGCCGTGATTGCTGCGGCCGCGATGAGCGACCGTTTTGTTGCAACGTGCATGGTCTTACCTTCCCCGTTGATAAAGGAGGGCTGCCGGCGCTGATGCCGAGCGAGACGTTCTGACCACCACGCGACTGCTGCGCTGCTTGCAGCTGCCCCCCGACTGGCCATGCCCCCGTCCTCCCCCTAAAGACACCTGAGGTTTCTCAGGTGAAATTAAGCTACAACTTAAGCTTTGTACGAGTACAGCGATATCGCCGGATACCTTGAATCTTTTTTGAGCAGCTAAAAGCCCAGTTAAGAAGCTTATTTGAACGTTTTCGAGACTTCGAACGCGGTTGAAGCGCGTTGAAAGCAGTTTCTCAGTATCAAAACCCGGGAAAGTGGTGTAGACGAGGTTCGTAAGTTCGGTGTCACGGGTCAGCGGCCACGGAGACAGAAAAGCGCCGGAGCCCCCACTCCGGCGCCTCTCTGTCTATTCCCCCCGGCAGTGCTACAGCGAGCCGAACAGCCCCGTCACCAAGGCGCTGAAGTCGGTGAACAGCTGCATGCCGACCTTGTCGAGATCGGTGAACAGCGCGGTGATGTCGGTCGTCGAGAGATACCCGTCCGTCGAGAAACTGGGCAAGTTGGTCAGGAAGTACTCGAAGTAGTTCCCGAAGTCGGCCAATGCCGCCTGGTCGTCGGTTCCGCCGAGCGCTGACAGCACCGCGTCGAAGTTGGGTCCCACGGCGAGGGTGCTCGGGAGGTCCCCGATGTAGTCGGCCTGGAGAGCGGCCAGCAGCAACGGCTGGTCCGCAGCCTGCGCGCCGAACAGGCCGTTGATCTCGTCCAGGAGGGCCGTGGTGCTGGCCAGGTAGCCGTCGTACAGCTGGGTCGCTCCGCCGTCGAAGACGTTCAGGTAGCCGCCCACCTCGACGGGAACACCGCCGATGGTCCCTTCGACGGGGAAGATGCCGCCGGCTCCGGTCGAGTCGAAGAACTCGTTGCCGTGCGGCTCGAAGGCGGTCCACACCGAGTCCTCGAAGCCATTCGGGTGCACCACATCGACGGCGATGGCGTTGATGTAGGCGATTTCGGCGTCGCTGACGGCGTCCACCAGCGCGACGTCGTGGTGCTGCACCGACGGCGCGTCCTGCTCGGCCACCGGCGAGCCGCTGTACGGCAGTGACCCGAAGAGTCCTGCCGCGGCGATCGCGGCGGTGCCGATGATCGCCCGTTTCGTTACTGCGTGCATGGTCGTACCTTCCCCGTGATTGATGGTGGGCTGGCGGCGCAAGTGCCACTCGAGCCATCCGAGGCCGCGACGCATCCACCACATCTGTAGTGCCGCCGGCTGGCCATCGCTCCGTCCTCCCCTCGGACACCTGATGAATCTCAGGTTTCTGTAAGGTACAGCTCATATTTGTAATAGGTATGAACTTGGCCGACAAACTTTAGGAATTTTTTGTGAGCTAAACAGTGCTGCTAGAAGGATTTTTGGCGCGACGGCAAGTGGCCTGGAACGCTGGCAGCGGCGGCTGAGGATGCCGGTTGGGTTCTAACCTTTTTCTCAGACTCGGAGTCGTCCGGGAGGCATTCCCTATCGGGCGGCGAGAGGAGAGCGGCGCGTCGGGCGTTTACAGCTGAAGCTCATAGACGTCTTCCGCGGAGGCCGCCAAGATGTGGCGCGCCATCTCCACGTTCAGGTTGTCGAAGTGTGCCTCTTCGGCCTGGTCGCGCTCGGCCTTGCCGGCCAGCGCGAAGAACTCCTCGGTGATGAAGCCGGGTCGCATCATCAGGGTCGCGGTCCGGCCGTTGACGGTGGCCTGGAAGACGAAGCCCTGCAGCATGCGGCCGCGGCCGGGACGGACCAGGCCGGAATCGATCGAGTAGCGGCCGTCGGTCACAGCTCGCGTCACTGCCTCGATGCCGTCGCGGATGCCCGGTTCGTCGAACGCCGCGCGGACGACGATCGATCGACGTTGCGGCGGGTGGTTGGGGGACAGCGCGGCGAAAGCCCGCTGCAGGACCTTGAGCGCGCTGGCGACGCCGGCCCGGGAGAACGGACCGGCGTAACACAGCATGTCGGTGTAGGAGAACTCGAGCAGTTGCCCGAGTTCCTGCACCAGGATCGTCTCGTCCATCCCGACGACTGTAGGCCCGGGACGGCGCCCCGACCTACCAACCATCCGGTTGGTATATCTTGGGCGCAGAGTTCCCAACCCCGCCGGAGGCATCTCATGGGTAGCGCCATCAAATACCAGCGCACACTGTTCGAGCCCGAGCACGATCTGTTCCGCGAGTCGTACCGCTCGTTCCTGGAACGCCACGTCGCCCCGTACCACGATGAGTGGGAGAAGGCGAAGATCGTCGACCGCGGCGTGTGGCTGGAAGCCGGTAAGCAGGGCTTTCTTGGAATGTCGATCCCCGAGGAGTACGGCGGCGGTGGCAACTCCGACTTCCGCTACAACACCATCATCACCGAGGAGACCACCTACGGCCGCTACAGCGGCATCGGCTGGGGTCTGCACAACGACATCGTCGCGCCCTACCTGATGAGCCTGACCACCGAAGAGCAGAAGCAGCGCTGGCTGCCGAAGTTCTGTACCGGCGAACTCATCACCGCGATTGCGATGACCGAGCCCGGCACCGGCAGCGACCTGCAGGGCATCAAGACCCGCGCCGTCAAACACGGCGATCACTACGTGCTGAACGGCTCCAAGACGTTCATCACCAACGGCATCAACGCCGACCTGGTGATTGTCGTGGCGCAGACCGACCCGGACAAAGGCGCGCAAGGCTTTTCGCTGCTGGCAGTCGAACGTGGCATGAAGGGCTTCGAGCGAGGCCGGCACCTGGACAAGATCGGCCTGGATGCCCAGGACACCGCAGAATTGTCGTTCACCGACGTCGAGGTGCCCGCCGAGAACCTGCTCGGTGAAGAGGGCATGGGCTTCATCTACCTGATGCAGAACTTGCCGCAGGAACGGATCTCGATCGCCATCATGGCCGCGGCCGCGATGGAGCAGGTGCTCAAGCAGACGGTGGAGTACACCAAGGAGCGCAAGGCCTTTGGCAAGCCGGTCGGCAGTTTTCAGAATTCCCGATTCTTACTCGCCGAACTGGCCACCGAGGCAACCGTCGTGCGCATCATGGTCGACGAATTCGTCGCACTGCACCTCGAAGAGAAGCTGACGGTCGAGCAGGCCGCCATGGCCAAGTGGTACGCCACCGAGAAGCAGGTGCACCTGATCGATCGCTGCCTGCAGTTGCACGGGGGATACGGCTATATGCGCGAATACCCCGTTGCGCGTGCGTATCTCGACGCGCGCGTGCAGACCATTTACGGCGGCACGACCGAAATCATGAAGGAAATCATCGGTCGCAGCCTCGGTGTCTGACCACGGGAATTGATTGCGCGCGAATCACCTTTGCGCGCACTCCGTGCCGTCCTGCGCGCAACGCGGCTCCGTCGAAAAGTGGCTGCGGACTAGGCCAATCCGGCAAATCGTCGCCGGTGGTCCCTGCCCAGTTCAGGCGCGCGTGCGAACTCGGTCAGCGCAGATCGGGCGGCTATTTGTGCCGCGATGTGCGTTTCTACAGCTACGGACCGTAATCTGAAGGCCGAACGACACAAACCGGCCCAACGGACCGCAATTCGGCATCGACACGATGACCATTCCGTAGGGTCTCTGTATGACTTCCCATGCGGTCGTCGCCTGCAGCAGAGCTGGGCGATCCGCGGGGCGGTTGAAACTGTGCCCCGAATTCGGGTTCGGCGGCCGCGGGAGGGCGGGATGACAACGCAGCGAAAACGATCGGGCATCCTCGCGCGCTCGACGCGTGGCCTGGTGGCGCTGGCAGTGACACTCACCTGCGCGGCCCTGCTGACCCCCGCCGCGAGCGCATCACCGATCGGCGACGCCGACAACGCCATCACCGCGGCTTGGAAAGACGCCGGCGGGGACACCTCCGACCTAGGCGCCAAACAGGGGGAGTGTTACGTCGCGGGCCAGGGATTCGCCCAGGACTTCGTGCACGGCAAGATGTTTTTCACGCCGGCCAGCGGACCCCGATCGATGATGGGCGCGATTCTCGACAAGTACGAGTCGCTCGGTGGGCCGGCCGCTTCCGACCTCGGCTTTCCCATCACCAGCGAAGTTCGCGGCCTGGCGGGCCCGGACAGCCGGGTCAGCACCTTCTCGGCCAGCGACAAGCCGCTCATCTACTGGACCGCCGACCACGGGGCCTTCGTCGTGCGCGGTGCGATCAACGCGGCGTGGGACAAGCTGGGCAGCTCCGGTGGCGCACTGGGTGTTCCGATCGGCGACGAGACCTACGACGGCGAACTCGCAACCCAGGCGTTCAGCGGTGGCAAGGTGTCCTGGAACCGGCTGACCAAGGCCTTCACCACCGTCCCACCCGACCTGGCCGGCCAGCTCAGCGGGTTGCAGGTGCCGGTCGACCCGACCGCCGACATCAACATGGCGTGGCGGGCCGCCGGTGGGGCCGCCGGTCCGCTGGGAGCCAAGCAAGGCGACCAATATCCGATCGGCGCGGACGGGCTGGCCCAGAACTTCGCCGGCGGCAAAATTTTCTTCAGTCCTGCGACCGGTGCGAATGCCGTCCAGACCGACATCCTGACCAAGTACGAGGCACTCGGCGGACCCGCTAAAAGCGATCTCGGTTTCCCCATCTCCAACGAGGCCGACGGCGGCCTGAAGCCCGCAAGCAAGGTCAGCGCATTCTCCGCCGACGACAAGCCGATCATCTTCTGGAGCGGAGATCACGGCGCGTACGTGGTGCGCGGGGCGATCAAGACCGCGTGGGACAAGCTGTTGGGCGCGACCGGCAAGCTCGGTGCGCCAATTGCCGACCAGACCATCGCCAAGGACGTGATCACGCAGAAGTTCACCGGCGGCCAGATCGCATGGAACAAGACGAAGAACACCTTCACCACTCAGCCGGCCAACCTGGCGTCGGCGCTGTCCGGCCTTCAGGTGCCGGGGCAGAAGACGCCGGCTAACTCCGCGACCCCCAACGCCGGAGGCAGTTGGCTGTCCGGCCACTGGGTGTGGCTGGCGGTCGGGGTCGGGGCGTTGCTGCTGATTGGTGTGCTGGCGTTGCTGATGCGCTCGTTTGGTCGCCGTCGCGCCGTCAAGCGCGACGCCATCGGCCACTCGGACGACGCCGCATACGAGCCCGTCACCGAGTCGGTCTCCCAATGGTCGCCCGAGGGTGACAGCGAATTGGCGTCGTCGAGCCTGGCCAAGGACTACCGGCCGCCGCGTCCGCGAACCGTGCGGCTGCCCAGTCAGTCGTCCAGCGCGTGGGCGCCGCCGGAGCACAGGAGCCTGGTCGACGAACTGCTCTCCGACGATGAAGCCGACAGCACCGAAAAGTTCTCCGAGTTCCGCGAATTCGGACAGGACGACGATTTCGGTCACGACGACGACTTCGAGCACGATGACGATGTCGAGCACGACGACGACCCGCACCACGACGCCGATGAGCATTTCGACGAGGACTCGGACGACGTCGACACCGACCCGACCGGAATTCCGGTGGCCGACGATGTCCGCGGCGGTCGGCATGCGGCGGCGGCAGACGACGACGCGCTCGTCACAGAGGCCGTGCCGATCGCGCGAATTGCGCCGGGGCAGTTGGCGATTCACCTGCCGATGGACGACCCGTACCAGGTGCCGGACGGCTACGTCGTCAAAGCCAACGCCAGCTCAGGGTTGTACTACATGCCCGACAGCGAGCTGTACGACGACACACCGGCAGAGATCTGGTTTGCCAGTGAAGAAGTCGCCAAGGCGAATGGATTCCACCGGGCCGGTTGACCGGCGACGTCAGATCTTGCGAATGACCGTGACGACCTTGCCGAGTACGGCCGCGTCGTTGCCCGGAATCGGGTCGAACGCGGGATTGTGCGGCATCAGCCAGACCTGGCCACCGGTGCGCTTGAACGTCTTGACGGTCGCTTCACCGTCGATCATGGCCGCGACGATGTCGCCGTTGTCGGCGACGTTCTGCTGGCGGACCACGACCCAGTCGCCGTCGCAGATCGCCGCATCGACCATCGACTCGCCGACCACCTTCAACAGGAACAGCGCGCCCTCACCGACGAGTTCGCGCGGCAGCGGAAAGACGTCCTCGACGGCCTCCTCGGCCAGGATCGGGCCACCGGCGGCGATCCGGCCGAGCACCGGCACGAAGGTCGGCTCCGGCAGCGCATCCGAGCCGGCGACGTCGGTGAGCGCCGGAGTCTTGGATGCGTCGTCGGCCGAGCGGACGTCGACGGCACGCGGCCGATTCGGGTCGCGGCGGAGGTAGCCCTTCTTCTCCAGCGTGCGCAGTTGGTGTGCAACTGAGGACGTTGACGTCAGGCCGACGGCGTCGCCGATCTCCCGAATGCTCGGGGGATAGCCGCGGCTGGTGACCGACGCGCGGATGACGTCCAGGATGGTCCGCTGGCGCGGCGTCAGCCCTGAATCCGCAGATCGCGGGGCACGTGCGGAGTCGGCGTCCGGGGTCTGGCTATCGCTCATATGGACGAATGTAGCGGCATTTGCCCTAGATATCAAACATGTGTTCGACCCGTGTCGCGATTAACGCCTGATCAGGGCTGCAAAAGTTGTCGGTGGGCCGTTCTATCGTCTTCAGCGTGTGCAACAGTTCGATCACATGTTCGGTTTTCGAACACATTATCGATTACTCTTCGAACAAGTGATCGACCCGCAAGCCCGACTGGAGGACCCCACATGATGCACATCGAGACGATCTCCCGCAGCCCGCAGCCCCGGGTTCGGCCGGTTCAGGTGCGTCCGGCCGGCCGCAGCGGCCGCCCCGGATCCCGCGGCCCGCAGTCATCCAGGCCCGTCGCGGCCCCGCCGCGCTATCGCGGTACCGGCGTGCTGATGTCGAACGCATCGCATCGCGCCCGGCCGATCACCCCGGTGACCACCGTGGCGCTCGCCCTGGTCGCCGCCGGCATCACGGTCTGGCTGGGGTTCGTCGCCCACTTCGGCGGCATGCTGCACAGCGGTCCCGAGAAGGCCGCGGTCCAGATGCCGGACCAGCTCGCCGTCGTCCGGGTCGAACCCGGGGAGACGTTGCAGCACTTGGCTGCCCGGGTTGCCCCGGACGCGCCGACCAGTCAGGTCACCGCCCGCATTCGCGAACTCAACGAGCTCGACTCGTCCGCGGTGACGGCGGGGCAGACGCTTATCGCGCCGGTGGGCTGAGCCGTTCACCAGCCGCGACACTCCCTGACGCTAGGCCGTCGCCCTTGGGCGCAGGTAGGCTCGGGGAGGCCCGGGACACCCCCGGATCGGCGCGGCAAAGGAGCGGCCATGCACTGTCCGTTCTGTCGGCACCCGGATTCGCGAGTCGTCGACTCCCGTGAAGCCGATGAGGGACAGGCGATCCGGCGCCGCCGGTCGTGCCCCGAGTGTGGCCGCCGATTCACCACCGTGGAAACCGCGGTGCTTGCTGTCGTCAAGCGCAGTGGCGCGACCGAGCCGTTCAGTCGGGAAAAGGTCATGCGCGGCGTGCGGCGAGCATGCCAGGGACGCCAGGTCGACGACGACGCGCTGAGCCTGCTGGCACAGCAGGTGGAAGACGCGGTTCGGGCGGGCGGATCGCCGGAGGTCCCCAGCAACGAGGTCGGGCTGGCCATCCTCGGCCCACTGCGCGATCTCGACGAAGTGGCGTACCTACGATTCGCGTCGGTGTACCGGTCTTTCGAATCCGCCGCGGATTTCGAGCGCGAGATCAAGGCGTTGCGGGCCCACCGAAAGGTGTCCGCCCCCGGTTGACCGGCGTCGTAATGTCGGAGCATGACTCGTGTCGTGCACACCCAGGTATGCGTCGCCGGCGGTGGTCCCGCGGGCATGGTGCACGCGCTTCTGTTGGCGCGGGCGGGAATCGACGTGACGGTGCTGGAGAAGCACAATGACTTCCTGCGAGATTTCCGCGGCGACACCGTGCATCCGAGCACGCTACGGATCATCGACCAGCTGGGGCTGATCGACGAGTTTCTTCGCCTCCCGCACACCAAGGTCCGTCGTCTCGCCTTCGATACCGACGGGACGCTGCGAACCTTCGGGAACTTCAGCGCGCTCGCGCGGCTGGGCTTCAAGCAGCCCTACATCGCGTTGATGCCGCAGTGGGACTTTCTCGACTTCCTGGCCGAAAAGGCAAGCGCTTACCCGGAATTCACGCTGATCCGCAATGCGGAGGTTACCGACCTGATCTTCGACGGGGATCGCGTCGTCGGAGTGCGCACGCCCGACCTCGAGGTGCGTTGCCAGTTGGTGATCGGCGCGGACGGACGCAAGTCCGCGGTGCGCGCAGCGGCGGGACTGCAGACCGCAGCGTCGAACTCGCCGATCGACGTGCTGTGGTTCCGGCTGAGCTGGCGTCCGGGCGATCCGCAGGAGTTGGTGGGGATCGTCCGCAAGGGCCTGATGATGGCGATGATCTATCGCACCGACTACTGGCAGATCGCCTACATCATGCCCAAAGGTGAGAACCCACGCGACGGTTCGCTCGGAGAGTTCACGCAGCGGCTCGTCTCCGTGCAGCCGCAACTGGCCGAGCACGTCAAGGATCTGCACTCGTGGGACGACACCAGCCAGCTCGACGTGCGGGTGGACCGCCTCGAGAAGTGGTGGCGAAAAGGGTTGTTGTGCATAGGAGATGCCGCGCATGCGATGTCGCCGGTCGGCGGGATCGGCATCAACCTCGCGGTCGCGGACGCGGTGGCAGCGGCCAACGCGCTGTGCGGCCCGCTGCGCGAAAACCGGGTCACCGAAGCCGACTTGGCGAAGGTGCAGCGCCGCCGCGAGCTACCGACCCGCATCATTCAGGCCGGTCAGGTGTTCATTCAGAACAACGTCATCGAACCGAATCTCGCCGGCGACCTGTCCCCGGTCCGGGTGCCGAAAATCGTCGGCCGCGGGCCATTTCAATACATTCCGCCGATTCTGGTCGGCAGCGGAATCCGACCCGAACGCGTCCGTACGCCCGACGTGCACGCCGGACTAGGCTGACCGGATGCCGCCCGAACTACACCCCAACCTGCACCACCTGGCGCCATTGCTCGGCACCTGGCAGGGCCGGGGGGCCGGCGAGTACCCGACCATCGAGTCATTCGACTACCTCGAAGAAGTCACGTTTTCCCATGTGGGCAAACCGTTTTTGATCTACGGCCAAAAGACCAAGGCCGCGGCCGACGGGGCGCCGTTGCACGCCGAAGCCGGTTACCTCCGGGTGCCGCGCTACAACGAGATCGAACTGGTGCTGGCGCACCCGAGTGGCATCACCGAGATCGAAGTCGGCCGCTACATTGCCGACGGCGACACCATCGAGCTCGAGATGTCGACGACTCAGGTCGCCATGACGCCGTCCGCCAAAGAGGTGACGTCACTCGGTCGCCGATTCCGGGTCCACGGCGACGAGCTCTCCTACTCCCTGGAGATGGCCGCGGTCGGGCAGCCGCTGCAGCATCACCTGTCGGCGACGTTGCATCGCAAGGGTTAAGAGATTCGACGCACGCCGTCCTCGGCGACGAAGCCGCCGACCCGGACCCAGCCGTGTGGGCTCCACGTCGTCTCGATCACCGATCCCGCACCTTGCGTGATGTGCAGGTCGCGGCTGAGATAGTCGGTGATGCGCACGGCCGCCGACCCCGTCGCCTCGTCTTCTGGCACACCGAGATTGGGCGCGAACATTCGCGAGCGCAACGACCCGGCGGGCTCGTCGGTCCATGTCCAGAGATAGTGTGCGACGTCGTCGGAGAAGTCGGCTGGGTCGGCGGCGGCCAGGTCGTCGGCGCTGTCCACATCGTGGATCGCGAACTCCGGTGACCAGTCCGAACGGGCGCTGACGGTAGTGATGTCGCCGTCGAAGCGCACCTGCACCAGGCCGGCGGGCACCTGCAGCGTGTGAATGGGCCGGCCAATCGAGCGCAACCACCACGCCGCTCCGACCGTCGGATGCCCGGCGAACGCCAGTTCGGTCAGCGGGGTGTAGATCCGCGCTTTCGCGGTGGTGGCCCCGTCTGTGGGCACCTCGACGAAAACTGTTTCGCTGTAACCCAATTCGGTGGCGATTCGCTGGTGCTGGTCTGGTGTGATCGTGGCCGCGTCGACGACGCCGAGTAGATTGCCGAAATTGCCTGCCGCATCAGTGAATACCCGCAACACGGTGACGTCGACGCTCATGGGAGCGACTCTACGGGGCCGCGGTCAGGTGGCGCTGCGCTCGTCGGCGCCCATGGCCTCGAGCACCGCGACCCGGGTGTCGATGGGTCCGGACACCGTCTGTGCACCGCCGCCGGTGCGGAGCAGTTCGCGAAGCGCGGTCTGGTCGTAGTCGGCCGGCGCGGTGGTGTCGATGAAGCGCTCGACGATCTCGATGAAGCGGTCGGGATCGTCATGGAACGGGAAATGCCCGGAGCGCTCGAAGATCTCGAGCTGGGAGCCCGGCATGGCGGCGTGCGCCATGTGGGCGTGGCTGATCGGCACGACGACGTCGTCGGTGCCCCAAATGATCTGCACCGGAACGGATTGCGTCAGATAACATCGGTCCAGCATCGTGACGCTCTGGCCGCGCCAGTCCACCACCGCGCGCAGTGTCCGGGTGAATGCCGCCGAGGCCATCGGCTCTGGGAGGCCGGCCAAGATCCGCAGTACATCGGGCAGATCATGGCCGATCGCGGTGGAGCCCACCAACATTCCGGCCGCGCGGCCGACGATTTGCAAAGCCGGCAGCACCAACGGCAGTCGCAGCAGCGCCAGCGCCTCGCTGCCCATCGGCAGCGACGCGAACCGCAGCAGAATGTTGACGTCCTTGGTGACGCCGCCGGCGGCGACCAATACCAGTCGCTCTACCAAGTGCGGGAACTGGTAGGCGAATTGCATGGCGACACCGCCGCCGAGCGAGTGGCCGATAACGGTGACGCGCTCGATGTCCAGAACCGACAGCAGGTCACGCATTCCGTTGGCGTAGGCCGCAGCCGAATAGTCCGCGCGCGGCTTGTCCGACTCGCCGTGTCCCAGCAGATCGACCGCGATGACGGTAAACCGTTGCGCGAGAGCGGATTGCACGGTCGACCAGGTCGTCGAGTTATCGCCGATGCCGTGGATCAGCAGGATCACCGGACCGGAGCCGGCGATACGGAACGCGCGCCGGTAGCCGTGCACCGTCCGGAACTGGAGTTGCGGCGTGACCTCGCGCACCGAGCGAAGATTCGGTTTGCGCTGAGTCATGTCGCCAACTTCGCTGTCGGGCCCGATAGGGCGATCAGGTCGGATCGTCGTCGTTCTTCTCGGCCTGCTGGGCCAGGAATCGCTCGAACTCGGCTCCGAGTTCGTCACCGCTGGGTAGATCTTCATCCCGCGTCAGGAGAGACCGATTCTCTTGCGCGGCAATGAAGGCATCGTACTGTCGCTCCAGCGCCTCCACCACTTGAGCGACATCCGAGCTGGCCTCGACCTGTTCATCGACTTTGACCTTGACTTCTTCCGCAGCCTCGGTCAGAGAGGTCAGAGGAAGTTGCAACGCGCCGGTCTTGGCCAGCTGCTCCAGCAGTGCCTGCGCAGCCGCCGGATAGTCAGTCTGCGCCAGGTAGTGGGGGACGTGCACGGTGTAACCGACGACCTCCTGACCGTGCTGCGCCATCCGGTACTCCAACAGGTTCGACGCGCTGCCGGGAACCTGCACCTCGGAGATCCACGGCGTGAAGTCGGCGATCAGCTCGCGGTTGTTCGAGTGCGCGGTCAGCGTGATCGGCCGGGTGTGCGGTACGGCCATGGGGATGGCGCCCAGACCGATGGTCTGTCGCACGCCGAGCCGCTCGGCCAGCAACCGGACGGCTGTGATGAACCGCTCCCACTTCAAGTCCGGCTCCATGCCGGCCAACAACAGAAACGGCGTCCCTACGCTGTCGTGCATGGCGTAGAGGCTCAGTTCGGGGTCCTCGTAGTGGGTGAAGTGGTCGGTCTTGAACGTCATCAGCGGCCGCCGCGAGCGGTAATCGAGCAGTTCATCGATCGCAAACGACGCCACCAGCTCGGTGTCCAGCGAGTTCTTGAGGTGGCCGGCCGCCAGCTTGATCGCGTGACCCGCGTCGGAGAAGCCTTCGAGGGCGTGCACCAGAACCGGCCCGCGGCCGTCGGACAGCGACAGTTGGGGCGCCGGGAACTCGAGCTCGTACATGGCGTTCTGCTCGGGCTGGTAGCGCCGGTCCCGGTCGGGTGTTTCGGACGGCTCGTTGTGGCCCATCTCGGTTGCCTCCTCGCCACGGCGCGGTGTCACTCGCCGTGTCAGATAGTGTCCCTCAGTCCGCCGAGCAGCGGATACCTGACCCGCCCGCCACTGTGCTGACCAACGCGATCAGCACCGGCGACATTCCGGGGCATACCCGATTCCCGCTGCGCCGAAAGTGCCACGCCGACAGCGTCGATCGGCGCTCCCACGTGTGCAATCGGGCATGATCGACCGCGATGCGGATATTGGCGATAGCGGCGGTGCTAGCGATGGTGCTGGGCGGCTGCGGACATTCAGCCCAATCGGTACCCGTGATCAGCAAACCGGATGAGGCGGTCGCCGGCGCCATGAACCGGGTCATCGCCGCGCCCGTCGACCCCGATCCGCGGGTTGGTGCGATCTTCCTGTCCGAGGGCGATCTGCACGCCTGCACCGGTTCGGTGCTGCACTCGACGGCGGGCAATCTGGTGCTGACGGCCGCGCACTGCCTGAGCACCGGCGGCGGACCGGTGCGCTTCGTTCCCGGGTTTGCCCGCAACGTCGTCCCCGCGGATGTGTGGACGGTGGACACGGTCTACCTGGATCCGCGCTGGCTGGCGACAAAAGACCCCCATGCCGACTACGCGATCGCCCGCGTGAGCCGGCCGTCCGGCGGACTGGTGGAGGCGGCGGCGGGCTCGGCGTTGTCGCTCGGTTCCGCACCCGCGAGAGGCAGCGAGGTGACCGTGGTGGCTTATCCGGCGGGAATCGGCGGGGCGCCGATCGGGTGCCGGACCGGCACCGGACTCAGTGATGCCGGCTACCCCGAGTTGCCGTGCGCAGGCCTGGTCGACGGGACCAGCGGCGCGCCCTGGATCAGCGGTTCGACCGTCACCGGTGTGATCGGCGGCCTGCACGGTGGCGGCTGCGCGGAGAACCTGTCCTACTCACCGCCGTTCGACGAGCACCTCGCCCAGCTGTTCGCGCGGGCGCAGGCCGGCGGCCCGGGTGATGCGGCGCCGAGGTCCTTCGACGACGAGTGCTGACGGCCGCTCCGGTCATTCACAGTCGGTGCTTCATGCACAGCAGGCCGCCGCGGCCGCTCGCAACGCGGACGGCGTGACGGTGTCGCTTGCCAGCGTCGTCGCCATGACCAAGCAGCGACATGACTTTGAACTGAATCGGCCCGGCGCGGTGATCGCCGCGCTCCCCGCGGTGCTGGGCTTCGTGCCCGAAAAATCGCTGGTGTTGTTGTCGATCGACGGCGGCGAACTCGGGTCGGTGATGCGCGTCGACCTGTCCGACACGATCGCCGAACAGGTCGCGCATCTCGCGGAGGTCGCCGCCGCCGCGGGCCCTGAGGCGGCCATCGCGGTGATCGTCGACGCCGACGGCGCGGGCTGCCCGATGTGCAACGACCAGTACCGCGACCTGTGCTGGACGTTGACCGACGAACTCGCCAGGCACGACATCGCGTTGTGGGCCGTCCACGTCGTGGACCGGGTGGCGGTCGGCGGTCGCTGGCACTGCGTCGACGGCTGCGGCGCCGGAGGTGTTGTCGAGGACCCGTCGGCCTCGCCGCTGGCGGCCGCCGCGGTGCTGGACGGGCGGCGGCTCTACGCTCGCCGAGCCGATCTGCAGGCGGTGATCGCGGTCGCCGACCGGTTCCGCAGCGCGGAGTTGACCGACCTGATCGCCGAGCGTGCCGCGCTGCGCGACACGTCGCATCGCGCCGACTCCGATCGCTGCGTGCGCCGCGACATCGAAGCCGCGATGGCGGCCGCGGCTGCCGTCGCCGACGGGCAGCAGCTTGCCGACACCGAGGTTGCCGGGCTCGCCTGTGGGTTGGCAGACGTCGAAGTCCGCGACACGTTGTACGCGCTGGCCGTCGGGCACAGCGCCGGCGACGCGGAGTCGCTGTGGGCGTTGCTGTCGCGCACGCTGCCGATGCCGTGGCGCGTCGAGGCGTTGGTGTTGTTGGCCTTCAGCGCCTATGCCCGCGGCGACGGGCCGCTGGCCGGGGTGTCGCTGGAGGCCGCGCTGCGCTGCGAGCCGGGGCATCGGATGGCGGGGATGCTCGACACGGCGCTGCAGTCGGGCCTGCGGCCCGAACACATTCGGGAGCTGGCGATCACCGGCTACCGGTTGGCCGATCGGCTCGGGGTGCGGCTACCGCCGCGGCGAGTGTTCACCCGCCGTGCGATGTGAGTGGCTAGACCTTTTCGACCTTGACGGCGTGCGCCATCTCGTGCGGCAGGCCCACGTTCTCGTGGCCGGGGATGACGATCGTCACGCCGCCGGCCTGGTTGGACTCGACGGTGACGCGCGCGTTCGGGACGACGCCGGCGTCCTTGAGACGGCTGATCAGGTCGATGTCGCCCTGCACGTGCTCGGTCAGCTGGCGCACCACGACGGCGACGGGCGGGCCTGCCGGCAACTCCGTCAGCCGGACCAGGTTGTCGTCGTCGGGGCCGAAGCCGTCGCCGATGCCAAGATCGATGAGCCCGGGGATCGGGTTGCCGAACGGGGAGGTGGTCGGGTTGTTGAGCACCTTCATCAGCCGGCGCTCGACGTCGTCGCTCATCACGTGCTCCCAGCGACAGGCCTCGGCGTGGACCTCTTCCCACGGCACGCCGATGACGTCGACCAGCAGCCGCTCGGCGAGCCGGTGCTTGCGCATCACGGAGACGGCCAGCGCCCGGCCCTTATCGGTCAGCTCGAGGTGGCGGTCGCCGGCCACATGCAGCAGCCCGTCGCGCTCCATTCGCGACACGGTCTGGCTGACCGTCGGCCCACTCTGGTCCAGCCGTTCGGCGATACGGGCACGCAGCGGGGTGACGCCCTCTTCCTCGAGGTCGTAGATGGTCCGCAGGTACATCTCGGTGGTATCAACCAGGTCGTTCATTCCGCACCTTCCATTGCCGCCGAGTCTACTTGGCAAGCTGGGCGAATGGTTCGCTAACACTCCAGCGCAGCAGTATGCCCGCCGCGGCTGCGGCGGGCATACTGTCTCGCTTCTGGTCGGGTCGTCAGCTCGCGTAGGAGCGGAGCCGGTCGGCCCGCTCACCGTTGCGGAGCTTGGCCATCACCTCGCGCTCGATCTGGCGGACCCGCTCGCGGGACAGACCGAACAGCTTGCCGATCTGATCGAGTGTGCGGGGCTGCCCGTCGTCGAGTCCGAAGCGCAGCCGGATCACCTGATGCTCCCGCTCGTCGAGCGTGGCGAGCACGCTGCGGATGTCGGTGTGCAGGAGTTCGGCGATCACCGAGTTCTCTGCGGACATGGCCTCGGCGTCCTCGATGAAATCGCCCAGCGGCGCTTCCTCTTCGGAGCCGACCGGCATGTCGAGGCTGACCGGGTCACGGCTGTGCTCAAGCAGATCGTTGATCTTCTCGACGGGGATGCCGGACTCTTCGGCAAGTTCCTCGTCGCTGGCTTCCCGGCCGAGGTTCTGGTGCATCTCCCGCTTGATCCGGGCGAGCTTGTTGACCTGCTCGACCAGGTGGACCGGCAGCCGGATAGTGCGGCTCTGGTCGGCCATGCCGCGGGTGATCGCCTGGCGGATCCACCACGTCGCGTAGGTCGAGAACTTGAATCCCTTTGCGTAGTCGAACTTTTCCATCGCGCGGATCAGGCCGAGGTTGCCCTCCTGGATGAGATCCAGCAGCGGCATACCGCGACCCGTGTAGCGCTTGGCCAGCGAGACGACCAGTCGCAGGTTGGCCTCCAGCAGATGGCTGCGGGCCGCTTCGCCGTCGCGCACGATGGCGGCAAGATCGCGCTTGCGGTTTTCGCCCAAGCGCTTGCGGGTTTCGAGCAAATGCTTGGCGTACAAGCCGGCCTCGATGCGCTTGGCGAGTTCGACCTCGTCGGCTGCGGTGAGCAGTGCCGTCTTGCCGATCCCGTTCAGATACACGCGCACCAGATCTGCGGCTGGGCTTTGAGAGTCCAGATCGCTGTCCCGGCGTGTGGTGGCATTTGCCATGGCGGCCTCCTGATCGGCGTGAGCTTTCACGGGGTACAACGACCCATCGGGTGAAGTAGTTCCCACGCGCTTGCGATCTCACACGCGCTGACGTGCGCGAATGTTGGGCGGCCCTAAGAATGTACTGAGAACTGCTAACAAATGCCGGTTATGCGGAACCGTCGATGTGCCCGTGCCGCCATTCCGGTTGGGGCGCCGAAGGACTGCGGCGTTCCAGGGCGGGTCGCTCGGCGGTGGGAAACAGGGGAGTGCGCCGTTGCGGACCGTCGAACCGGCGCGGCTCGTCGGCCCGGCGGGGCGGGCGGTCGTTGGCGATCAGGACCGCGATCCAGGGCAGTGGAATCGAGAACGCGACGATGGCCAAGGAGATAAGCCCGTTGTGCCACAAGCCGTATGCGAATGCGGCCAGCAGGAGCGCCGGTATCCGGAACGACATGATGGTCAGGTACTTCCGGACGCGTTGCCGGTGCTGTACCTCGTATGCGGGTGCGGCGGCGGTGATGAGGATCGGTCGACCATCGTCGTCGAAACCCAGCTCGTGGCTGTGCCTCATCACTCCACTGTTCCATAAGTTGACGCACGGGGGCGGGGGCGGTTCCGGCACAATGTGCGACATGGACACCCAGACGATCGAACGCACCGACACCGACGAACGCGTCGACGACGGGACCGACAGCGACACTCCCAAGTACTTCCACTACGTCAAGAAGGACAAGATCGCCGAAAGTGCGGTGATGGGTTCGCATGTCGTGGCGCTATGCGGCGAGGTGTTCCCAGTGACGAAGTCGGCGAAGCCCGGCTCGCCGGTGTGCCCGGACTGCAAGCGAATCTACGAAACCCTCAAGAAGAGCTGACGCGGCCGGTATCCGTCGGCGACGGCTCGTCGTCCGTCGTCGCGACCTCGTCGGCGACTTCCTTGGCCCGCTTGACCAACCAGCGCCGCATCCGGTGGGCGTGCGTCCGCGGGGCCGGCCATGCCTCCTGGATGGCGGCGTTGAATTCGGCGCCCAACATGATCGAGAAGCCGCCGAAGAACGCGAACAGCAGAAAAGCGATCGGGGTGGCCAGCGCGCCGTAGGTGTAGCCAGTGCTGGTGATGTAGCGCAGATAGATCCGCAGCCCGACGGTGGCGACAACGAAGGCGACGCTGGCCAGGGTCGCGCCGAAGATCAGCCGGTGAGTCGGCAGCGGGTCGGGCAGGGCGACCCGGTACAGCACGACGAGCGTTGCGATGAGTCCGGCCAACAGCACCGGGTAGTACCCGTACGCCAACACATCCTGCATCCGGTCGGGGATGAACTCGGCGAGCTTTCGCGGGCCGCGCACTAACAGCGGCGCGCTGATGATCACGAACAGCAGTGCCAACACATACAGGGCGAGTGCGTAAAACCGTTGCCGCACCGGATGCCGCAACGGGGTTTGATCGTGAGCCTCGACCACCGCGTCGACGAACGCCGACACCGCCGAGGACCCCGCCCACAGCGAGATCAGGAAGCCCAGCGACACCACCTCGCCGCGGGCTCCGCCCTCGATGTCAGCGATGGTCGGCTCGATGATCTCGTGTACCACGCTCTGCGAGAAGATCTTGTTGGACAACGACACCAAGTAATGCTCGATGCCGCCCATGGTGTCCGGGCCGAACAATGGGGCTACGTAGGCCAGGCTGCCCAGCAGTGCGAGCAACAGCGGCGGTAAGGACAGTGCCGACCAGAACGCCGCTCCGGCGGACTCCGAAAAGATGGAGTCGTCCCAACTCTTGGACAACGCGCGTTTGGTGGTGCGCCAGATTTGATGCCGCGACGGTTTCACTGGAAGGTCGGTCATGACCCGTCAAGGATTACCGACGAACGCTGTTGCCGCCAGGTTTGCAGGTGGCGAGTCGTGTGATTAAGCGTCGATCGGGTCGCCGCTGATTTCCAGCACGGCGGACAATTCGATCAGCTTCGCCTCATGCTCGTTGGCATGGTGCTGGCAGAAGAGGAGTTCTGCTCCGGAGGGCAGCTTGGCGCGAACCCGTGCAGCAGCACTGCATCGATCGCACCGATCAGCCCGGGTCAGTTCTGGACTGGTCAACGTTGCATTCATGACTACTCCGTTCTGCCTTCTCTACTGTCTCAGATGTCTGTGCTTTTGGCCGTCTTCACCGGGGGTTTACCGGCTGTGTCGTTTCTCACCTCGGTCGGCGGTTTAGGCCGTCGGGCAAGATGGTGCTTATGAACCAGGGGTCTGCGGTGCTGCTCCATCTCTGCTCCGCTGACGACTGGTCAGCCGCTCAGGCTCAGGGCGAGCATCGGCCCGAGTCGCTCGCCGACGTTGGCTTCGTGCACCTGTCGACACCGGAGCAAGTGCACCTGCCGGCCAACCGCCTCTACCGCGGTCGCGACGACCTTGTTCTGCTGCACATCGATCCGTCTCATCTGGCTTCACCCATTCGTTGGGAACTAGGGGTAGCAACGGATCCGGAGTCGATGGTGTTCCCGCATCTCTACGGCCCCTTGCCCGTTGGCTCTGTGATCAGCGTCACCAGCTACCGCCCGGGCGCCGACGGAGCGTTCCCGTCGCTGGGTGCTTAGGCGTCGACCTCGATCTCGACGAGCAGGCCCGGCAGGATCAGCGCGGCGACCTCGACCATGGTGGCGGCCGGGCGGATCCGACCGAAGATCTCGGCGTGCACGGCCGCGACCTCGCGCCAACGTCCGATGTCAGTGACGAAGATGCGCGTGCGGACCACGTCGGCCAGCGTCGCGCCCGTTTCGCCGAGCGCAATCTCGATACGGCGCAACACGTCTCGCGCCTGTGCACCGATGTCGTCGGACGGCACCGCTGCGGTGGTGCCGGATACCGCGATCAGCGGGCCGACTCGCACGGCGCGCGAATAGCCCACGGTCGCCTCGAATGCG
This sequence comes from Candidatus Mycobacterium wuenschmannii, assembly GCF_030252325.1. Taxonomy (NCBI): domain Bacteria; kingdom Bacillati; phylum Actinomycetota; class Actinomycetes; order Mycobacteriales; family Mycobacteriaceae; genus Mycobacterium; species Candidatus Mycobacterium wuenschmannii. The sequence continues at coordinate 533,392 of NZ_CP126981.1, forward strand.
GTTCCCGACGAGACCAGGATGCGGCTGGGTGACATGGGGTCAACCTAGGACAGGGGACCACCCGGGCGCATCCGAATTAATTGCGCGACAGGGTCTTAACGACCGGCTTAGTCGAGGTAGTCGCGCAGCACCTGCGAGCGGCTGGGGTGCCGCAGCTTCGACATCGTCTTCGACTCGATCTGACGGATGCGCTCGCGCGTCACGCCGTAGACCTGACCGATCTCGTCGAGGGTGCGCGGCTGGCCGTCGGTGAGCCCGAAGCGCAGCCGTACGACGCCGGCCTCGCGCTCGGAGAGCGTCTCGAGCACCGACTGCAGCTGGTCCTGCAGCAGCGTGAACGACACGGCGTCGACGGCGACCACGGCTTCGCTGTCCTCGATGAAGTCACCGAGTTGGCTGTCGCCCTCGTCGCCGATGGTCTGGTCGAGCGAGATCGGCTCCCGGGCGTACTGCTGGATCTCCAGCACCTTTTCCGGGGTGATGTCCATTTCCTTGGCCAGCTCTTCGGGCGTGGGCTCGCGGCCCAGGTCCTGCAGCAGCTCGCGCTGGATGCGGCCCAGCTTGTTGATCACCTCGACCATGTGCACCGGGATACGGATGGTGCGGGCCTGGTCGGCCATGGCGCGGGTGATGGCCTGGCGGATCCACCAGGTTGCGTACGTGGAGAACTTGTAACCCTTTGTGTAGTCGAACTTTTCGACCGCACGGATCAGACCGAGGTTGCCCTCCTGGATAAGGTCGAGGAAGGCCATGCCGCGGCCGGTGTAGCGCTTGGCCAGCGACACCACGAGTCGCAGGTTGGCTTCCAGCAGATGGTTTTTCGCGCGATCGCCGTCGCGGCAGATCCACTGGTAATCACGGCGTTGCGCGGCGGGAAGCTTCTCGCCCTTCTCCGTGAACTCGGTCATCAGCTGGGTGCAGTACAGGCCGGCTTCGATCCGCTTGGCCAGCTCGACTTCCTCTTCGGCGTTGAGCAGCGCCACCTTGCCGATCTGCTTGAGGTAGGCCCGGACCGAGTCGGCCGACGCGGTCAGCTCGGCATCCTTGCGGGCCTGCCGCAGAGCCTCGGACTCGTCCTCGTCCCAGACGAAATCGCCTGAGGCCTTGTCCTTTTCGCTCGGCTCGACGATTTCCTCTTCGTCGGACTCTTCCTCGGCGGGCTTGGCCGGCTTCTTCGCGGCCGCCTCATCGGTGCCGGACTTCGCGGCGTCGTCCGAGTCGTCGTCGGACTCGTCGGATGAGTCGTCTTCGAGATCCTCGAGATTCAGGTCCTCGTCGGCGAGATCGATTTCGTCGCCGGGTCCGTCGGCAAGGTCGTCGTTGTCGAGTTCCTGATCTTCGCCCTCGGCGTCGGTGGTCGTCGCCTCGGCGTCGTCGGCGCCCTTCGTGCTCGCCTTCTTGGGGCGGCCGCGGGCCGGAGCGGCTTTGGTGGCCGCGCTCTTGGTGGCGGTACGGGTCTTGGTGGCCGTAGCGGCCTTGGCTGCCTTTGCCGGTGCCTTGGCTGCAGTCTTGGTGGCGGAGCCGTTGGTGGCCTTGGCCGGCGAACGCTTGGCCGCGGGTGCTTTGGCGGCGGTGCGCTTCACCGGCTCATCGGTCGCCGGTCGTGCTTTGGTCGCTGCCACGTAAACCCCTTCGGTAGAACTCACTTCCGGTGGCCGTAGGCATGCTCAACCGGAAGACGTCAGCTATGTCAGATGTCGGCGTCGATTATCAGGGTGGATATTCGCCGCTATCTCCTCGTGCGGCTGCCGGTGACCATTGTAACGACAGCGCGGCTACACCCCCGCCAGAGAGCGCAAATCAGTGGGTCACGTCGCGCGTCGCCGCCATCGCCGCGCCGACGATTCCGGCGGAATTCTGCAGGGCCGCGGCGACCACCGGGGTGCGATTCTTCAGCAGCGGGACCCATTTGTCGGCCTTGCGGCTGATTCCGCCGCCCGCGATGAACAATTCGGGGCACATCGCGTTCTCAATGGCGATCAGCACCCGCGTCACCTGCTTGGCCCACTTCTCGAAGCTCCAGCCCTTTCGGTCGCGGACAGACGACGCGGCGCGGTGCTCGGCCTCCTTGCCGCCCACTTCGAGATGGCCGAACTCGGTGTTGGGCAGCAATATCCCGTTGTGAATGACCGCCGATCCGATCCCGGTGCCGAATGTGAGCAGCACCACGACGCCCCCGGTGTCCTTGCCGGCCCCGTAACGCTGCTCGGCCAGTCCGGCCGCGTCGGCGTCGTTGAGCACGACCACCTCCTGGCCGTTCAAGCCGGCGCTGATGATGTCGCGGGCGTTGGTGCCGATCCACTTCTTGTCGACGTTGGCGGCGGTACGCACGATCCCGTCGGTGACGACGCCGGGGTACGTCACGCCGAGCGGCCCGGTCCAGCCGAACTCGTGGACGACGGCCGCGATCGTCTCGGCGACGGCCTTGGGGGTGGCCGGTTGCGGTGTCAGCAGCTTGTAGCGGTCGCCGACGAGTTCCCCGGTGTCCAGGTCGACGATGCCGCCCTTGATCCCGCTGCCACCGACGTCGATGCCGAATCCGCGCCGGGCCGGTGTGACGGACCCGCCGCTCGACGGTGCGGGGCTTGTCGAGTCGGAACTGGTCATCGAATCTCCTCGGCGGACGTAGGCGTCGACCAAACCCTAGTGCGTGGCTGGACGGCCGGTAGCTGTGATGCGATGGATCGGTGAGCACACCTGAGAATCACCCGGCGCAGCTTCGGGCGGTGGCCGAGTCGCTGGCCACCGAGGCGGCCGAATTCGTCCGCCGACGGCGCGCGGAGGTGTTCGGCTCCGACGCGGGCGCCGACGGCGACGACGCGGTGCGATCCAAGACAACCCCGACCGACCCGGTCACCGTCGTCGACACCGACACCGAGCGGCTCCTGCGTGATCGGTTGGCGCACTTGAGATCCGGTGACGCGGTGCTCGGCGAGGAGATCGGGGGACCGGCAAGCGTCGCGCCGGGCGCCGTCACCTGGGTGCTGGACCCCATCGACGGCACGGTGAACTTCGTCTACGGCATCCCGGCGTACGCGGTGTCGGTCGCGGCGCAGATCGACGGCGTTTCGGTGGCCGGCGCGGTCGCCGACGTGGTCGGCGGGCGGCTGTACTCGGCGGGGGCCGGCCTGGGCGCGCACGTCACCGACGCCGACGGCACCCGCCGGCTGCGGTGCAGCGCCGTCGACGACCTGTCGCGGGCGTTGGTGGGCACCGGGTTCGCCTACTCGCAGCGCCGCCGGACGGTGCAGGCGACGCTGGTGTCCAGCGTGCTGCCGAAGGTGCGCGACGTGCGCCGAATCGGTTCTGCGGCACTGGATCTGTGCATGGTCGCGGCCGGACGGCTGGACGCCTACTACGAGCACGGTCTGCACGTATGGGACCTGGCAGCCGGGTCGCTCATTGCGACCGAGGCGGGTGCCCGGGTGCTGTTGCCTGATCACGGCGACCCGGCGGGCAACGCCGCCCTGGTGGTCGCCGCCGCACCCGGGGTCGTCGATGCGCTGCTGGCGACGCTCGGCGAATTCGGCGGCCTGGCACCGATTCCCGGCTGACGGGGTCAGCAGGTGCCGGCGTGGATCTTTGTCAGCAGCGCGGAGTCGGCCGCCTCGGAGTCGCCGCGCTTGAGACCCGCCAGCACCGACGCGATGTCGTCGCTGTGCGCCAAGGCGCTGAACTCGGTGCCGATCGCCAGGTCGACGGAGTCGTCGGTGCGGTCGTCGCGGTACAGCTCCGCGCAGGGCGCGACCAGCCACACCGCAGCCGCGCCCGCCTGTCCGGCCTCGCCGAAGCGGATCTGCCCCTGGCAGTTCAGCCGCGTCTTGGCGTAGACGGGGTCATTGGCGGCGGTCGGCTGCGCGAACCCCAGATCCTTGAGCGCGCCGGCGACGTCGGCGGCCTGACCCCCGCGTCCGCTGGCGTTCAGGACGCGGACCTTGGCGTCGGCCAGTTTGGCCGGTGCGACGTTGATCATCGTGCTGCGCGACACCGCGCTGCCCAGGTGTGGCAGGGCCGGATCGGCCTGCTCCGGGGGTGCGTTGCAGACCGTGGCCTCGTGCACTTCGGTTGGGCGGGTCAGGGCGATCGTCCACACCACGGCGCTGGCCACCAGCAGCACCACCAGCAGGGCGATTGCCGGGCGGGCGTTGCGGCGCCGGAACGGGCGACCGTGCTTGTCGAACGCTGTGCCTTCAGTGATGTGCGCGACCACGTACGCACTCTAAAGCGCCAGGTTTAGCGGGAGGTAGCGCGGCTAAATAGGCGTTGTGACGTAAATCACACTTGAACACCCTGCGATACGGGCACGAATCGTTTTGCGGATGCGTTCGACGCTGGTACAAAGCTTTGCTTGCAGGGAAACCTTGCAGGGTTACGAGGGGACAGAAGATGGCTACCGATTACGACGCTCCACGGCGTACCGAGACCGACGACGTTTCAGAGGACTCTCTCGAAGAGCTCAAGGCACGGCGAAACGAGGCGGCGTCGGCGGTGGTCGACGTCGACGAGTCAGAGTCCGCGGAGTCGTTCGAGCTGCCCGGGGCCGATCTGTCCGGCGAAGAGCTGTCCGTCCGGGTGATCCCCAAGCAGGCCGACGAGTTCACCTGCTCGAGCTGCTTCCTCGTCCAGCACCGCAGCCGTCTGGCCAGCGAAAAGGGCGGCGTGATGATCTGTACCGACTGCGCGGCCTGACCGCTAACTGCGCAATGCCGACAACACCCGCTCGGGGTGGCGGGTGCTCACCAGCCAGTAGGGCGTCGGGTCGTCCTCATCGTCCAGCACCACCAGCACCATCGGCCCGGCCCAGCCTCGATGCAGCACGTAGGCGGCCGGGTCGAGCTGGCGCCCCAATGCTGCAGACTTGGCCGACCGTGGAATCTCGGCGGTGCGGGCGATGACGGCGGTGGGCAGGTGTGCCTCGCCGGCCCACAACTCGACTCCATCGTCGTCGGCGGTCACCCGAATCTCGATGCGGCCCAGCCACAACAGCGCGCCCGCGGCGACGACGAACAATACGGCGAAGGGGAGCCAGTCCGGCAGGCTCGGCACGCCCATGTTGACTTCGACCGCAATCAGCGCGGCCAGCCCGAAACCCAGTGGCCACCACCACCACGGCACCCACAAACGCTCGCTGTACCGCACGGTTTGCGGCGCGACTGGCGTCCCTGACACGCGGTCAAGGGTAATCTGTGCCCCCGTGTCGACCAGTCTGGCGGTTGTTCGTCTCGATCCCGGGCTTCCGCTGCCCGCCCGGGCCCATCACGGCGATGCCGGCGTGGATCTTTACAGCGCGGAGGACGTCGAGTTGGCGCCCGGTCACCGGGCGCTGGTGGCAACGGGGATCGCGGTGGCTATTCCGGTCGGGATGGTGGGTCTGGTGCATCCGCGATCCGGATTGGCTGCGCGGGTGGGACTTTCGATCGTCAACAGCCCCGGCACCGTCGATGCGGGTTACCGTGGTGAGATCAAGGTCTCATTGATCAACTTCGACCCCGTGACGCCGATCAAGGTCAACCGCGGTGATCGCATCGCGCAGCTGCTGGTGCAGCGCGTCGAACTGGTCGACCTCGTCGAGGTGTCGTCGTTCGACGAGGCTGGGCTGGCCGATACCTCTCGTGGCGACGGCGGCCACGGCTCCTCCGGCGGACATGCGAGTTTGTGACCGCCGACGACGATAGACAGGACAGAGTGATCCTGAAAGGCAGGAGGGGCGGCGCAGGCCATGGCATTTGGCAGACGTAAATCCAAAGACGACTCGGTCGACGAGCCGGAAACCCCTGCTGCGCAACGGAAGCCGGACACGCCGGTAGAGGTTCCAGTAGACACCGATGATCTCGACGGCCCGTTCGACATCGAGGACTTCGACGAGTCGGCGATCGCCACCGCGGGCCGCCTCGACCTCGGCTCGGTGCTCGTACCGCTACCGCCCGCGGCGCAGTTGCAGGTCGAGCTCACCGAGAACGGCGTCCCGAGCGCGGTGTGGGTGGTCACGGCCAACGGCCGCTTCACCATCGCGGCCTATGCCGCTCCCAAGACGGGCGGACTGTGGCGGGAGGTGGCCGGCGAGCTCGCCGACTCGCTGCGCAACGACGGGGCCGAGGTGACCATCCAGGACGGTCGTTGGGGCCGCGAGGTGGTCGGCACCGCGACCGGGGCCGTGCGCTTCATCGGGGTAGACGGTTATCGCTGGATGATCCGCTGCGTGGTCAACGGCTCCGCCGAGAGCATCGATGCGCTCACCGAAGAGGCGCGAAACGCGTTGCTGGACACGGTGATTCGACGGGGTGACACCCCGCTGCCGGTGCGCACCCCGCTGCCGGTGCAGCTGCCCGAGCCGATGGCGTCACAGCTGCGCGACGCCGCGGCGGCGCAGGGCACCGCCGTTGACCAGCCGGTCGGGCCGCCGACAGATGCAGCCGGCGAGGACACCCCGCCGGAACGTCGCAGTGCCTCCGGGTCGGCGATGCAGCAGCTGCGCGGTACCGGCAACTAGTCGCGGGTCGCCGCGTCCGCCGCCGCGGCCAAGCAGGCGGCGCCCAGCGCGGATGGATCCGCCCCGATCTGGTCGAGGGTGACGGTGCGCAGCGCCGCCCGCGGCGCGGTGGCCGCCCACTCACGGCCGACGTCGACGGGGTGTATCGGATCGTCCAGCGCCGCAGCGACACCCAGCGGAGTGGCCAGTCGCGCGATCTCGGCCGGTGCCGGCGCGACGTAGGCCGCGGCCTCCGTCATTGCATCCGGCAGATGCGGCCACTGGCCCAGCCACGACCGGGTCAGCTCGTCGGCCAGCCACGGGGGGCTGGACGCCCGCATCTGCGCCGTCGTCGCCTCCAGGCCGTCCGCGCGCAATTGCCGCGCCGAGACCTGGGCCGCGAGTGCGGCCGTCGCGCCGTCGGGTGCACCCGTCCAGGCCGGCAGCGCGGCCAGCACCGCGACCGTGCGCTCGGGGTGGCGCAATGCCCACGCCAGCGACACCGCTGCGCCCAGCGAGACCCCGCCGACCACGATGGGCCCATGGCGCGCGGCCTCGTCCATGGCGTCGACGTAGCCGGCGATCAACCGGGCCGGCTGCGGCGCCGGTGCAACCAGTTCGGCCCCCGCGGACCGCAGCGGCCCGGCAAACGCCCGGACGACGTAGCGGTCGTCGGACCCCGTCCCGGGAAACACGATGGCGCGTGCCCCGCGCAGGTCGATAGTCACCCCTCGATACTGCCCGGGTGCCGCGTGGCATTGGGGAACCAATCGGTCTACGGTGTCCGTTGGGATTACACGACCAGCAATTCAGATGCTCAGGAGAGCCCATGGCGGCGGAAGGTTATCTGCGCCGGCTTACCCGTCGATTGACGGAGGACCCCGAACAGCGTGACGCCGAGGAGTTGTGCGACGAGGCGGTGACGACCGGGGCGCAACGGGCCATCGATTGTGAGCGCGGCCAAGAGGTCACGGTGGTCGGCATGCTGCGCAGCGTCGAATGCAACGGCCAGGGCTGTTCCGACGGGGTGCGCGCGGAACTCTTCGACGGCACCGACACCATCGAGCTGGTGTGGTTGGGCCAGCGCCGGATTCCCGGCATCGAGTCGGGTCGCACGCTGCGTGTTCAGGGGCGGCTCGGCAAGCTGGAGAACGGCAGCAAAGCGATCTACAACCCGCACTACGAGATTCAGCGGTGAGCCGTGCCAACGACGCCGGCGACACGGTTGAGGCCGTCGACGGCGAACTGACCGACGGCAGCACCCCGGCTGAGCGCATGATGGAGCAGCTCGGCGGGGTCTCCGGGATCGTCTATTCGTCGCTGCCGGTGCTCGTGTTCGTCGGCACCTCCAAGCTGCTCGGTCTGGCCGCGGCGTCCGGTGCCGCGCTGGGCGTGGCCGCGCTGATCCTCGTGTGGCGGCTGCTCCGCCGGGAGTCCGTGCAGCCGGCGGTGTCCGGGTTGATCGGCGTCGCGGTCTGCGTGCTGATCGCCTACCTGATGGGGGAGTCGAAAGGCTACTTCCTGCTGGGCATCTGGACGTCTTTGATCTATGCGGCGATCTTCGCGGTGTCGATCGTGATTCGCCGGCCCGTCGTGGGCTACATCTGGAGCTGGCTGCACGGCCACGACCGGGGCTGGCGCGGTGTGCGTCGCGCGGTCTACGCGTTCGACGTCGCGACGTTCACCTGGGTGGTGGTGTTCACGGCCCGTTTCGTGGTGCAGCGGGTGCTCTACGACTCCGACCACACCGGCTGGCTGGTGGTGGCCCGCATCGCGATGGGTTGGCCGCTGACGGCGGTGGCGGCGCTGGTGACGTTCCTGGCGATCCGCACGGCGCAGCGCGCGCTCGATGTCGAGCTCACTGAGGCGGCAGCAGATGCTGACGCAGTTCCTCTTCCGCCTCGGTGACCGCGACGAACAACAGCTCGTCGCCGCCTTCCAACGGCTCGTCGTCCTGCGGCACGATCACCCGCGGTCCGCGCAGGATGGTGACCAGCGCGACGTCGCGCGGCAACTGCAGCTTGCGCACCGGCTTGCCGCCCCACGGCGTGTTGTCCGGCAGCGTGATCTCGACCAGGTTGGCCTGACCCTTCCGGAACTCCATCAGCCGCACCAGATCTCCGACCGCGACGGCCTCCTCGATCAGCGACGCCAGCATCCGGGGGGTGGACACCGCCACGTCGACACCCCAGGCATCGGTGAACAACCACTCGTTACGCGGGTCGTTGACCCGGGCCACCACGCGGGGCACCGCGAACTCCGTCTTGGCCAGCAGGCTGAGCACCACGTTGGCCTTGTCGTCGCCGGTGGCGGCCACCACCACGTCGAACTCGTGCAGGTGCACCGACTCCAGCACACTCACCTCGCACGCGTCACCGAACCGCCAGTGTGCGGCCGGGATGGCGTCCTCGTCGATGTGTTCCGGGTTGCGCTCGATCAGCGTCACGTCGTGGTGGTTCTCGATCAGCTCGCGCGCCACGGAGCGACCGACGGCCCCCGCACCGGCAATGGCGACCTTCATTGGCGCCGCTCCTCCTCATCGATGAACTCTGCATCGTCGCCGGCGCGCTTCACTGTTCAGGGTCCTCGCTCGGCGGCAGCGCCGCGATGGCCAGCGCCTCGGCCGCGTGTCCGGAGATCGCCGCGATGTAGATCTGATCGCCGGACTGGATGACGGTCTTGGGCTCGGGCAGGATGCCGGTGCCGAACCGGATCAGAAACGCCACCCGCGCCTCGGTGGCGCTCTCGAGGTCGGTGACCAGGCGGCCCACCCAATCCTCGTGCAGCGCCAGTTCCAGGACGGCGACGGTCCCGCTCGGGTCCCGCCACTTGGCGGTCTCGCTCTCGCGGGTCAGCGCGTGCAGCAACCGGTCCGTCGTCCAGGGCACCGTGGCGATTGTTGGAATGCCGAGGCGCTCGTAGACCTCGGCGCGCTTGGCGTCGTAGATCCGGGCGACCACCCGCCGGACGCCGAACGTCTCGCGGGCCAGGCGCGCGGAGATGATGTTGGAGTTGTCGCCGGAGGACACCGCGGCGAAGGCATCGGCGCCCTCGATACCGGCCTTCAACAACACGTCGCGGTCGAATCCCAGTCCGAGCACCCGCTCGCCGGCGAACTCGGGGCTGAGGCGACTGAACGCGGTGCTGTCGCTGTCGATCACCGCTACCTCGTGGCCGATGCGGGACAGACCGTCGGCGACCGACGATCCGACCCGGCCGCAGCCCATCACAACGACTCGCACTCAGACGTCCTCTCGGCCCGGTCAGCCGTAATGGCCAGCCGATTTGGCAGACATTCTCGTCCACCGAACCGTACCGGCAGGCACGGTTGCGCTTACTCTTGGCTCTCGTGTCCAAACTTTCGACTGCGGCGCGCCGACTCCTGCTGGGTCGGCCGTTTCGCAGCGACCGGCTGAGCCACACCCTGCTGCCCAAGCGGATCGCGCTGCCGGTGTTCGCCTCCGACGCGCTGTCCTCGGTCGCATACGCCCCCGAAGAGGTCTTCCTGATGCTGTCGGTGGCGGGGCTGACGGCTTACGCGCTGACACCGTGGATCGGTGTCGCGGTCGCCGCAGTGATGCTGGTGGTGGTCGCCAGCTATAGGCAGAACGTGCACGCCTACCCCTCCGGCGGCGGGGACTACGAGGTGGTCACCACCAACCTCGGGTCCAACGCCGGGCTCACCGTGGCCAGCGCGCTGATGGTGGATTACGTTCTCACTGTTGCCGTTTCGACCGCGTCTGCGATGTCGAACATCGGCTCCGCGATCCCGTTCGTGGCCACCCACAAGGTGCTGTTCTGCGTCGCGGCCATCCTGCTCGTGATGGGGTTGAACCTGCGCGGCATCCGGGAATCCGGTGTGGCCTTTGCCATTCCGACCTACGCGTTCATCATCGGCGTCGGCGCGATGCTCGGCTGGGGGCTGATCCGGATCTATCTGATGGGCGAGCCACTGCGCGCCGAGTCCGCCGGCTTCACGATGCACGCCGAACACGGGGCGATCACCGGCTTCGCGTTCGCGTTCCTGGTCGCGCGGTCGTTTTCGTCGGGGTGTGCGGCGCTGACCGGGGTCGAGGCGATCAGCAACGGAGTGCCGGCCTTCCGAAAGCCCAAGTCGCGCAACGCGGCAACGACGCTGCTGATGCTCGGCGGTATCGCGGTCAGCCTGCTGATGGGCATCATCCTGCTGGCCAAGGAGACCAAGGTCCAGATCGTCGACGACCCGGACGCGCAGTTGAGCGGCGCCCCGGCGGGCTACCAGCAGAAGACGCTCGTCACCCAGATCGCGCAGACGGTGTTCGGCAGCTTCCACATCGGCTTCCTGCTGATCGCCGTCGTGACAGCGCTGATCTTGGTGCTGGCGGCCAACACGGCGTTCAATGGCTTTCCGGTATTGGGCTCGGTGCTCGCGCAGGACAGCTATCTGCCCCGCCAGTTGCACACTCGCGGCGACCGCCTCGCGTTCTCCAACGGCATCGTGTTCCTGGCGGTGGCCGCGCTGGCGGCGATCATCGCGTTCCGGGCGCAAGTCACCGCGTTGATCCAGCTCTACATCGTGGGCGTCTTCATTTCGTTCACCCTGAGCCAAATCGGAATGGTCCGGCACTGGACTCGGTTGCTGCGCAACGAATCCGATCCCGCTGCCCGCAGCAGGATGATCCGCTCCCGGGTGGTCAACACGATCGGGTTCGTGGCCACCGGAACGGTGCTACTCGTCGTGATGGTCACCAAGTTCCTGGCGGGCGCCTGGATCGCGATCGTCGCGATGGCCCTGCTGTTCGTCCTGATGAAGATGATCCGCAAGCACTACGACACGGTCAGCCGGGAGATCGAGCAGCATGCGGTCGACAACGACATGGTGCTGCCGAGCAAGAACCATGCGATCGTGCTGGTGTCGAAGTTGCATCTGCCGACCTTGCGCGCGCTGGCCTACGCACGGGCGACGAGGCCCGATGTGCTCGAGGCGATCACGGTCAGCGTCGACGATGCCGAGACCCGCAAGCTCGTCCGCCGGTGGGAAGACAGCAACCTCAACGTGCCGCTGAAGGTGATCGCCTCGCCATATCGCGAAATCACCCGTCCCATCCTCGATTACGTGAAGCGGGTCAGCAAGGAGTCGCCGCGCAGCGTGGTCACCGTGTTCCTGCCGGAATACGTGGTCGGTCACTGGTGGGAGCACGTGCTGCACAACCAGAGCGCGCTGCGGCTCAAGGGACGGCTGCTTTTCATGCCCGGCGTGATGGTGACTTCCGTTCCATGGCAACTGAATTCGTCGGAGCGGATCAAGACTTTACAACCGCATGCCGCGCCTGGCGATGCGCGTCGCGGGATCTTCGATTGACCTCGGACACCACCGCGGCGCCGCCACCGGCGTTGCAGGAGCTGACGCTGACCGTGGGCGCGCCCGCCAACGGCGGTAGTTGCGTGGCGCGCCACGACGGTCGGGTGGTGTTCGTCCGTTACGCGCTGCCCGGCGAGCAGGTCCGGGTGCGGGTCACCGCCGACCGGGGATCGTATTGGCATGCCGAGACACTCGAGGTGATCGACCCGTCCGCCGACCGGGCGGAGTCGCTGTGCCCGATAGCCGGCGTCGACGGGGCGGGTTGCTGCGACCTCGCGTTCGTCGAGCCGACCGCGGCGCGGGCCTTGAAAGCCGCCGTCGTCTCCAATCAGCTTGCGCGCCTGGGTAATTACCAGTGGGACGATGAGGTCCGGCCGCTCGGCCCGACCGGGCCCACCGGCTGGCGGACGCGCATCCGGCTCGACGTCGGCGGGGACGGCCGACCGGGATTTCACCGCTACCACAGCAAGGATCTGGTCACCGATCTGCACTGCGGTCAGCTGCCGCCGGGGATCACCGACGGGCTGACCGACACGGCTTGGCCGCCCGGCGCGCACCTGCACGTCGTGCTCGACGACGACGGGCAGCGACATGTCGCTCGGACTGTGCGCCACGGCCGGCGCAACGCGACCGACGTGATCGAAGGCGGCCATTCGGGTGTGCAGCGTGCGGGCCGGCACAGCTGGCAGGTGCCGGTGACCGGGTTCTGGCAAGCCCACCGCGACGCCGCCCGGACCTACAGCGAGCTGGTCGGCGAGTGGGCTCAACCCGATCCGGGGGCGACGGCGTGGGACCTCTACGGTGGCGCGGGCCTTTTCGCCGCCGGCCTGGCCGACGCGGTGGGGGAGTCGGGCCGGGTGCTCACCGTCGACAGTGCCCGGGCCGCGTCGCGGGCGGCGCGTGCGACGCTGGCCGACCTTCCGCAGGTGCACGTCGTTAGCGATTCGGTGCGACGGGCCCTGACCGCGCAGCGCGGCCGCGCCGACGTGGCCGTCCTCGATCCGCCGCGCGGTGGCGCCGGACGCGAGGTGATCGACCTACTGGCCGCGGCCGACGTGCCCCGCATCGTCCATATCGGTTGTGAGGCAGCGTCATTCGCGCGCGATGTCGGACTCTACCAAGGGCACGGGTACGCGGTGCAGAAGCTGTCGGTGTTCGACTCGTTCCCGCTGACCCATCACATCGAATGCGTCGCGTTGCTGACCCGCTGACCGCTCAGGCCAGCGCGAAGTACCGCAGCCACAGGTAAAGCGCGCACAGCACCGTGGTCAGAGTCGTCGCCGCGATGCCTTTACGGGTGAACTCCCAGAACGAGATCGGGTTGCCGGACCGCATCGCGATGCCGATCATCACGATATTGGAGGTGGCGCCGACCGCGGTCAGATTGCCACCCAGGTCCCCGCCCAGTGCCAGCGACCACCAGAGCACGTCGTGATGGGACGGACCGGGCATGGTTTTCGCCAGTTGATCGACGATCGGGGTCATCGTCGCGACGTACGGCACGTTGTCGATCAGGCCCGAGGCCACGGTGGAGACGATCAGAATCAGCATCGTTGCCAGCAACATGTTGCCGCCGATGGCGCTGGCCGCCAGTCGTCCCATCGCGCCGATCACACCGGTCTTCAGCAGTGCGCCGACCATGATGAACAGGCCGAGGATGAACAGTAGAGAGTCCCACTCCACGCTGGACATGTAGTCGGATTGGTCCGCCCGCGACCACAGGATCAGCGCGCCGGCGCCGAGCAGTGCCACCAGCGAGGGCGCCATGTGGATGTCGGGCGAGACGACGAAGCCGGTGAGCACGGCGACGAGAACGATGCCGCATTTGACCAACAGCCGACGATCGTGGATGACGTCGTCGTCGTCCACGGTGACGACATCGGCGACGCGCCCGGGGTCGACCGTGCCGAGGCCGCGAAACAGCAGCGGCACAGCAGCGCACAGAGCCACCATGATGATCACCACGACCGGCGCCATGTTTACCAAGAACGCGTTGAACGACAGGCCTTTTCGGGCGCCGATGATGATGTTGGGTGGATCGCCGACGAGTGTCGCCGCGCCGCCGATGTTGGAGGCGAACACCTCCGCGATCAGGAAGGGGACGGGGTTGATCTCGAGCCGCTCGCAGACCAGCAAGGTGACGGGGGCGATCAGCAGTACCGAGACGACGTTCGGCAGGATCGCCGATGCCAGCGCCATCACCAGCATCAATAGAATCATGATGCGCACCGGAGAGCCGTTGGCGCGCTTGACCGCCCAGATCGCGGCGTACTCGAATGCTCCGGTCTGCCGCATGATGCTGACGATGATCATCATGCCCAGCATCAAAAAGATGACGTCCCAGTCGATTCCGCTGTCCTGGGAGTAGAAGACGTCGGCGGAGTCCAGCACCGGCAGGCAGAGCATCAGGCCCGCACCGGTCAGCGCGACGGTGGTCTTATTGAAGCGCTCACTGATGATGAACCCGTACGCGACGACGAACACCGCGAGTGCGTAATAGATCATCGGCGCCGTCTAGCCCGACGTGCTGCGGGTAGCCGCGGTCATTCTTTGAGCGCGGCAGCTAGCAACCGGGATGCGGTGATCACCCCATGCAGTCGGCCGTCTTTGACTACCGCGACCAATGGGCTCCGCAACCGTGCCATGACCTCGGCCACCTCGATGATGGTGTCGTCGGCTTCGGCCACTGGGATGTGCTGGCGCTGTTTGGGCAGCAGTTCGCGAATGGTCTTGCCGCTCAACTTCTCCGCGGCATGGTCGGCCATCGTCTCGGTGACCACGCTGGCGAGACCGGGGTCGTCCTGCACGTAACCCGGGACGATAAAACGCACCACCTGCGAGGCCGGCAGCACCGCGAACGGTGTCTCGGAGGTGTCGGTGACGACCACCAAACCGTTCAGCCGGTGCTCAGCGAGCAAACGAACCGCGTCAAGCGCATTCGAGTCGATTTTGACTACCGGAAACTTTTCGTCGAGATCCTCTGCCCGCACACCGACACAATACTTCCGTCCGACGGAAACGGATAATGGGATGGGCGTAAGGGAATTCTCAGGTTGCGTTCGACGCTGCGGCGCTCGGGCTCACGACTTGAGCGCTCCGGCCAGCAGTCGCGAAGCGGTGATCACCCCGTGCAGTGCGCCGTTCTGGACCACCGCGATCAACGGCGTACGCAGCTGCGCCATCTCGGCGGCCACCTTGATGACGCCGTCGCGCGCGTCCACCGAAGGGATCTTCTTCGGCTGCTTGGGCAGTACGTCCCCGACGGTCTTACCGGCCAGGTTCTGGGCGTGATCGGCGAGCGCGTCGCCCATGACACCGGCCAACATCATGTTGTCCTGCACATAGCGCGGCAGGATCAGGTGCAACACCTCGGAGGCCAGCAGCACGGCATACGGCTTGCGCGAAGAGTCAATGACGATCAGCCCCGGCAGGTGATGCTCGGCGATCATGCGCGCGGCCTCGAGGGCGTCGGAGTCCACGTCCACGATGGGAAACTGCTCGTCGAGTTCCTCAGCTCGCACTACGCCACCATACGACCAATGCTCGCCGCTAGGCGAAGTAGCGCAGCCACAGGTAGCCGAGGGACAGCACAAACGACATGAACGTGACCGCTGCTCCGCGTTTGGTGAAGTCCCAGAACGAGACTGGATGACCGGACCGCTCCGCGATCCCGACCGCCACGATGTTCGCGCTTGCGCCGACCATCGTCAGATTTCCGCCGAGCACCGTTCCGAGCAGCAGCGCCCACCACAGCACGCCGGAGCTCGCGTGTCCGGGGATGGAGTCGGCGAATTGCGCGACGATCGGGGTCATCGCGGCCGCGTAGGGAACATTGTTGATGACGCTGCCGATCGTGAAAGAAATAGTGAGCAGAAGCAGCGTCGCCTTCCAGGCGTCTCCTTGCGCGACGTGGCTGGCGACTTGGGCTAATTCCTTGATCACTCCAGTCCGCACCAGCGCTCCGACCATGACGAACAGGCCGGCGAAGAACAACAGCGTTTCCCACTCCACGCTGGCCAGGTAGAACTCTCGCTCGATGCCCGAGATCACGATCAGAATTCCGGCACCGGCCATCGCCACCATCGACGGTTCCATGTGGATCTGCTGGTGCAACACGAACCCGACGAACACGATGGCCAGCACGATCGAGCACTGCTTGAGCAGTTTTGAATTGCGGATCGCTTCGCGTTCATTCAGGGCCATCACGTCGGCGACCCGTTCCGGATCGGCGACGAAGAAGCCGGGGTAGAGCAACGGGAGGATGAGGATCAGCGCCGTAAGAACCAGTAACACCGCCGGCGCCATGTTGGCGCTGAACTCGATGAAGCTCAGGTGGGCGCCGGTACCGATGATGATGCTCGTCGGGTCTCCGACGAGGGTCGCCGCGCCGGCGATATTGGCGGCGATGGCTTCGACGACCAAGAACGGCGCGGGGTTCATCGCGAGACGGTCACACACCAGCAGGGTGACCGGCGCGATCAGCAAAATCGTCGTGACGTTGTCCAGAACGGCCGTGCCGAGCGCGGTGACGAGAATCAGCAAAATAAGGATCCTCAACGGAGATCCCTTGGCGCGCTTGGCCGACCAGATCGCCACGTATTCGAAGGCTCCGGTTTGACGGACGACGCTGACGATGATCATCATCCCGAGCAACAGGAACAGGACGTCCCAGTTCACCCCGGTGCCTCGCGAATAGAAGATGTCCTCCGACGTGAACCAAGGCAAGAAGAACATCAAGATCGCACCGGCCAGTGCGACTTTGGTCTTGTTGAACCGCTCGGTCGTGATCAGCACATAACAGACCACGAACACAGTGGACGCGTAAACGGCGTGAAACAGCGCGCTACTCATCGGCGGTCCTGCCGGCAGGCGATTGCGTAGTTCGACATGTGCAGGTGGGCGGCCCTCAAGATTCGATCGCCGCTGCCAATGGGCGTGATTCGATGATCACCCCGAGGAACCCTGACGTCCGTCCGCTAAGCGCGGTGGCGTCGACCGAGCAAGTCATGCCGCACTCCCGAATAGCCTGTAATTAGCAGGAAGACCCGAACAGCGCGAAAGAACGCCGACCAGGCTTCCCGGCACACCGGGGGGTTACGTTAGCAGGCTTGTCTGTGTTGTTTCTGAGCGTGGCAGGTGTGGTGATCGGGGTATCCGCGCTGGTCCGCGTGCCTGCCCGACCCTTCTGCGTACACTGGCGGAATGCTTGAACAGATCCGTGGGCCCGCCGATCTGCAGCACCTCTCGCAGGCGGATCTGGACGATCTGGCGGCCGAGATCCGCGAGTTTCTCATTCACAAGGTCGCCGCGACCGGTGGGCACCTCGGCCCGAACCTCGGCGTGGTCGAGTTGACGCTGGCACTGCACCGGGTTTTCGACTCCCCGCACGATCCGATCATCTTCGACACCGGCCACCAGTCCTACGTGCACAAGATGCTGACCGGTCGCGCCGCGGACTTCGCGACGTTACGGAAAAAGGATGGGCTGTCCGGTTATCCGTCGCGCTCGGAGAGCGAGCACGACTGGGTCGAGTCGAGTCATGCCAGCGCTGCTCTGTCGTACGCCGACGGGTTGGCCAAGGCCTTCGAACTGACCGGCCACCGGAACCGGCATGTGGTCGCGGTCGTCGGCGACGGGGCGCTCACCGGTGGAATGTGCTGGGAGGCGTTGAACAACATCGCCGCTGCGCGCCGGCCGGTGGTGATCGTCGTCAACGACAACGGCCGCAGCTACGCGCCGACCTTTGGGGGGCTGGCCAATCATCTGGCCATGCTGCGTCTGCAGCCCGGCTACGAGAGCCTGCTGGAACGCGGCCGCAGCGCTGTGCGCGGTATGCCGGTCGTCGGCGACCTGGCCTACCAGTTCATGCACAGCGTGAAAGCCGGTGTGAAGGACGCGCTTTCGCCGCAGCTGCTGTTCACCGACCTGGGGTTGAAGTACATGGGCCCGGTCGACGGCCACGACGAGCACGCCGTCGAGGCTGCGCTGAAGCGGGCGCGCGGATTCCACGGCCCGGTGCTGGTGCACGTCGTCACCCAGAAGGGCCGGGGCTACGGACCGGCCGAGGACGACGAGGCCGACCAGATGCACTCCTGCGGCGTGATCGACCCGGCGACCGGGCTGGCCACCAAGGTGCCGGGGCCGAGTTGGACGGCGACCTTCTCGGAGTCGCTCATCGAGCAGGCGACCAAGCGCCGCGACATCGTCGCGATCACCGCCGCGATGCCCGGGCCGACTGGATTGAGCGCGTTCGGAGAACGCTTCCCGGACAGGCTGTTTGACGTCGGGATCGCCGAGCAGCACGCGATGACATCGGCCGCCGGGCTGGCGATGGGCGGCATGCACCCCGTCGTCGCGATCTACGCGACGTTCCTCAACCGGGCGTTCGACCAGATCATGATGGACGTCGCCCTGCACAAGCTGCCGGTCACGATCGTGCTCGACCGGGCAGGTGTCACCGGCAGCGACGGCGCGAGTCATAACGGCATGTGGGACATGTCGATGCTGGGCATCGTCCCGGGCATCCGGGTGGCCGCACCCCGCGACGGCGCCCGCTTGCGCGAGGAGCTCGGCGAGGCGCTGGCCGTCGACGACGGCCCGACCGTGATCCGGTTCCCGAAAGGAGATGTCGGCGAGGACATTCCGGCTGTCCAAAAGCACTCCGGGCTGGACGTGCTCGCGGTGCCGACCGACGGCCTGGGCGCCGACGTGCTGCTGGTTTCGGTCGGCGCGTTCGCGTCGATGGCGCTCGCGGTGGCCGAGCGGCTGCGCGACCAGGGCATCGGCGTCACGGTGATCGACCCGCGGTGGGTGCTGCCGGTGTCGGAGGCGTTGGCGGAGCTCGCGATCGCGCACAAGGTCGTCGTCACGCTGGAAGACAACGGGGTGTCCGGTGGTATCGGCTCGGCGGTGTCGGCCGCGCTGCGGGCCGCCGAGATCGACGTACCCTGCCGCGATATCGGTCTGCCGCAACAGTTTTTCGACCAGGCCTCGCGCGGTGAGGTGCTCGACGACTCCGGCCTGACCGACCAGCACGTGGCCCGTCGCATCACCGGCTGGATCGCCGCGTTGTCCGGCGACGGCGTCGACTCCGGCGCGGCGATCACCGAACGCCTGGATTAGTCCTCGGCGGGTGCGGGCGGCGTCTGCAGCGCCGAGGTCAGCACCGGCACGGCCAACTCGCGCTGCCAAGCGCGGGCCTGTCCGGCGGCCAGGAATTCGTCGATCGCGGTGGCGACGTCACCGGCGGGGTCCTCCCAGTCCCAGCACAGCCGCCGGATCAATTCGGGTGTCACCAGGTTCTCCGCCGGTACCGTGACCTTTTCCGATAGATCACGCAGCGCCGATCGGGCGGCGTCGAGGCGCACGGCCGCCTCAGGCCGTCGGCGCGCCCAGCGCGCGGGGGCCGGTGGGCCGTTCGGGGGCTCGGCTTCCTCAGTGGGGCCGGGGTTTTCGCGTGCGACCTTGAGCGCGGCCAGCCAGGTGGACGCGCTGCGGCGCTGCCGTTTTCCGCCGAAGATCGGCAGTGCGACCAGGTCGTCGAGCGTTTTGGGGTCGGTGGTGGCAGCCTCGATGATCGCCGAGTCGGGCAGGATGCGGCCCGGCGCGATGTCGCGTCGCTGCGCGATTTCGTCTCGCACAGTCCATAATTCGCGGACCGCGGCCAGCGCCCGCTGGTTGCGTACCTTGTGGATGCCTGACGTCCGTCGCCAGCGGTCCCGCCGGGTGGTCGGCGGACCCTGACCGGCGATCCGCAGAAAGTCGAATTCCTGTGCGGCCCAACCGCTTTTGCCCTGTTCTTCCAGCACGGCCGCAATCGCGTGGCGCAAGTCGATCAACACCTCGACGTCGAGGGCCGCGTAGTTGAGCCAGGCCGCCGGCAGCGGGCGTCGCGACCAGTCCGCCGCGCCGTGGCCTTTGGCCAACCCCACGCCGAGCAGGCGCTGAGTCATTGCCGCGAGGTTCACCCGGTCGAATCCGGCCAGCCGCCCGGCCAATTCGGTGTCGTAGAGCGCCGGCGGTTGCATGCCTACCTCGGCCAGGCACGGCAGGTCCTGGTCGGCCGCGTGCAGTATCCACTCGTCGTCGGAGAGCACATCGGCTACGGGCCGCAGCACGTCCAACGAGGCGCCGCCATGGCTCACCGGATCGATCAGCACGGTGCCTGCGCCGGCCCGCCGGATCTGAATCAGGTAGGCGCGGTTGGAGTACCGGAACCCCGACGCCCGCTCGGCGTCGACCGCGAAGGGCCCCTGGCCGCCCGCCAATAGTGTTGCGGCAGCTTTGATTTCGTCGGCAGTGACCGAGAGATCGGGCACCCCGTCGGCGGGGTGCAGCAAGGGCGTGACGTCGGGTTCCGCGGCGTCGGGCGTGTCGGTAGGTGTCTCTGTCGGCTCGCTGGCCATGTCAGACGCGCGACCGGGTGCCCAAATCTGTCACCCCGACCGGCGGCAGACCCGCGGCGTGCTCGAGCACCTCGCAGAACGCCTGGACATGCGTCCCGATGTCGGTGGTGAGTGCGGTCCAGGACGCGCGCAGCTCCAACTGGTGCGCCCGCGGCGGTCCGGAAATGTCGCCGTAGCGCACCGAGGTAGTCGCGGTGACCGTGCCGCCGAGCGCCGTGACCTGTTCGGCCCGGGCGTCCAGCGCCTCGACCAGCCAGCTCCAGGCGACCTCGGGCAGCAGCGGGTCGACGGCTTCGCTGGAATCGAGGTCGGCCTGGATGTAGGCGACCAGCCGCATGGTGCCGTCCCACGCGTCGGCGCCCTCCGGGTCGTACAGCAGGATCAGCCGGCCGAACGCGTCACCGTCGGAGCGCTCCGGCACGATGTCGGTTTCGGGCCGCTTGACCTCGGCGCCGAGGGCGTAGCTGTAGGGCGCGAG
Organism: Candidatus Mycobacterium wuenschmannii; assembly: GCF_030252325.1. Lineage (NCBI taxonomy): Bacteria > Bacillati > Actinomycetota > Actinomycetes > Mycobacteriales > Mycobacteriaceae > Mycobacterium > Candidatus Mycobacterium wuenschmannii. Next base: position 554,085 of record NZ_CP126981.1, read on the forward strand.
CCGCTGCGGCGGCCGGATGGGGCCCAGCTCGATCTCCGATCGCACGGTCGCGCCGCTCATCGCCTCCACTGCCTCACGAAACGGGGCGGGCTCGGCTGCTGTCATGGGCGCCGCACCTCCTCGTCGCGTCGATCCGCCTCGCAACGTTGCTGGCGGTTCACAGCGTTTGACGCTAGACCTATCCGGCGACACCCGGACACAGGCGCGCCGTTCCGGTCCGGCAGGTGCTCGGAGGGCGATCACTAATCGGCGGTGAAACGTGCCGGACGCTTCTCGCGGTGGGCGGCCAGACCTTCCCGCACGTCGGGCCCGCCGAAGCTCAGGAACTCCAGGCCAAGCGACGTTTCGAAGGCGGGCGCCGCCGACCGGTACCAGTGGTTGAGGCTGTGTTTGGTGAACCGGATGGCCGCTTGCGCGCCCTGTGCGAGCTCGTCGGCGATGCGGTTCGCGGTCTCGAGTACCTCGCCGTCGTCGACGCATAGCGAGACCAGCCCGATGCGCTCGGCTTCCTCACCAGACAGCGGCGCGCAGGTCAGCAGGTAGTACTTCGCCTTGGCCATACCCACCAGCAGCGGCCAGCAGATCGCGGCGTGATCGCCGGCGGCCACGCCCAACTTGGTGTGCCCGTCGATGATCTTGGCGTTGCGGCCGGCCACCGAGACGTCGGCCAGCAGTGCGACCACCAGGCCGGCGCCCACCGCCGCCCCGTGGATCGCCGAGATCACCGGCTTGTCCAGGTTGACCATGTTCAGCACCAGGTCGCGGGCCTCGCGCATGATGCGCAGCCGGCCCTCGTGCTCACCCATGGTCTCGTCGATCAGGTCGAAGCTGCCGCCCGAGGAGAACGCCTTGCCTTCGCCGCGGACCAGCACCGCGCGCACCTCGGGGTCACGCCCGATCGCCGGCCAGATGTCGGCGAGGTCGCGGTGCATCTGCGGGCCTACGGAGTTGAGCCCGGGGGAGTCGAGGATGACGTGCAGCACGCCGTGGTCGGCGCGTTCGATGCGCAGGCTGGGGAACTCGTCGTAGCTGACTGGCGGGTGGCTGACGGGCATCCGGGCTCCTGACGACTGGCTCGCGGGCATTACCGACGACGAGACTACGCACGGGTGGAGGCCCAGCCCGCAGAGAGCGCCGTACCCAGCGCGTTTCCGATCTGATGGCTACTCTCATTTAGTGCGATCGACGGTGAGATTGTCGCAGTACCGACGCGAGGTGCTGTGGACGAATTTCTGGCTGATACCGAGTATGGAGGTAGTGGCCGCGGTCGCTTTGTTCTGGGGAACTCTGCAAGTCGATCGGGCGGTCTACCATCACACGCTCACCCTGCCCGCCTGGGTCGAGGCGGGCAGCGCCGACACGGCTCGCGAGATTCTGTTGGCGGTCGCGGCGGCGATCATGACCGTGATCGGTATCAATTTCTCGGTCACCATCGTCACTCTCACGCTCGCATCCACCCAGTTCGGCCCACGGATGCTGCGCAACTTCATCCGCGATCGCGGTACGCAACTGACGCTTGGCACCTTCGTCGCGACAGCGGTGTATTGCGTGCTGGTGTTGTTGGCCATCGGTCCGGCGGAACACGGCGAGTTCGTGCCGCACTTCTCGGTTTCGATGGTGTTCGGGCTGGTGCTACTCGATCTGGCTGTGCTCATCTACTTTCTGCACCACATCGCGGTTGCGATCCAGCTTCCTTTCGTCATCGCCAACATTGCCGGCGACCTTGCGCGCTACCTCAAGGTCCGACGGCCAGACATACCGATGCGAAGGCGACCTGAACTGGATGACCTTCAAGAAGTCAGCGAGCTCGTCGCCACCGTCGCGTCGGCGGGATCGGTCGTGCCCACGCCGAAAGGTGGCTACCTACAAGCGATTCGCCACGACATGCTGGTCCAGATGGCGTCGGAGTTCGACGGGGTGATCCATGTGCCCTGCCGGCCCGGCAACTTCCTGGTCGAAGGCAGTGAGTTAGTCGGCGTGTGGCCGCCGCACGCGGCCGATCAAGTAACCCGCTGCTTGAAGCGCGCGCTGATCACCGGCCCGGTTCGGACGCTTGCTCAAGATCCCGCCTTCGCCATCGACCAGTTGGTCGAGATTGCCATCCGCGCACTGTCGCCGGCGGTCAACGACACTTACACAGCAATGACGTGCGTCGATTGGCTCGGCAACACGTTGTGCCAACTGTCCCGGGTGTGGACGCCGGATCAGGCCTACCGTGACAGCACCGGGCGCATCCGCGTCATCTGTGAGCAGGTGAGCTACGAAAATCTCATGCAGCGATCCTTCGACAAGATCCGCCAAGCCAGCAACGGTATGCCCGCGTTGTACATGCGCCAACTCGAGGCGCTCAAGGCGATCATGGATCAGACGACCGACCCCCGCCACGCCGACATCCTGATCGATCAGGCGAACATGATCCAGCGTGCGTGTGCCGAGACGGTACCCGAGCACGGTGACCGTGCGGCGGTCGAACTCCGGTACAACGCCGTCTCGGAGAGCTATGGCGCAAGAGCGCCAGTGTGCTGACCGCCGACCATCGCTCGGCGCTGCCGCCCCTCGGCCCGCCCGCCGCACCCGGCGGTCGGCCGGGCGTGGCAGCATTGATCCTGATGAGTGACCGTCGCACGCTCCCCGAATCTCCGTATCTGGCTGCGGCCGCGGGCCGCAAGCCCAACCGGGTGCCGGTGTGGTTCATGCGTCAGGCCGGCCGTTCGCTGCCGGAATACCGCGAGTTGCGCAAGCAGAACACCATGATGGAGGCCTGCTTCAACGCCGAGCTGATCACCGAGATTACGCTGCAGCCGATTCGCCGGCACGACGTCGATGCCGCAATCCTGTTCTCCGACATCGTCGTTCCGCTGCGCGGCGCCGGGGTCGACGTGGACATCGTCGCCGATGTGGGGCCGGTGATCGCGGCGCCGGTGCGCACGGCCGCCGACGTCGAGACACTGCAACCGCTCGATCCGGCCGGCGTGCAACCGGTCGCGGACGCGGTCTCGCTGCTGGTGCGCGAACTGGGCCAGGTGCCACTGATCGGCTTTGCCGGGGCGCCGTTCACGCTGGCGTCCTACCTGGTCGAGGGTGGTCCGAGTCGCAACCACGCCAAGACCAAGGCGATGATGCTGGCCGAGCCCGACATCTGGAATGCGCTGATGGAGAAGCTGACCGACCTGACGATCGGCTTCCTGCGGGTGCAACTCGATGCCGGGATCGACGCGATTCAGGTGTTCGACTCGTGGGCCGGGGTGTTGTCGCTGGCCGACTATCGCCGCCTGGTGCTGCCGCACAGTGCGCGGGTGTTCGCCGCGCTGGCCGATCACGGCGTTCCGATGACCCACTTCGGCGTCGGGACGGCTGAGTTGCTCGGCGCGATGTCATCGGCCGGCGCGACGGTGGTCGGTGTCGACTGGCGCACCTCGCTGATCGACGCCGCGGGTCGCGTCGAGGCCGGAAAAGCCTTGCAGGGCAACCTCGATCCCGCGGTCTTGCTGGCCGGCTGGCCGACGGTGGAGCGGGCCGCCCGCACGGTGGTCGACGATGGGCGACGTGCCGTCGACGCCGGTGCCGCCGGGCACGTCTTCAATCTCGGCCACGGCGTGCTGCCGGAGACCGACCCGGCCATCCTCACCGACCTGGTAGCGCTGATCCACTCCTTATGACACCGGCCCAGCATTCGTATTGCGTTGTCGGCGGGGGTATTTCAGGACTGACCGCCGCGTACCGGTTGCGTCAGAACGTCGGTGACGACGCGAGCATCACCCTGTTCGACCCGGCCGACCGGCTCGGCGGCGTGCTGCGTACCGAGCGCGTCGGCGGGGTTGCGGTCGACGTCGGTGCCGAGGCTTTCGTCGTGCGCCGGCCCGAAATGCCCGCGTTGCTGGCCGAATTGGGCCTGGCCAACGAGCAACTGGGCACCACCGGGGCACGGCCGCTCATCTACAGCCAGGACCGGCTGCACCCGCTGCCGACCGGCACTCTCAACGGCATCCCGTCGTCGGCGGAGTCGATGGCCGGTCTGGTCAACGACGCCACGCTGGCGCGGATCGCCGCCGAGCCGGACCAGCCACTGAATTGGCAACCGGGCGCCGATCCGGCCGTCGCCGACCTGCTCGTCGACCGGTTCGGCGAGCAGGTGGTGGCCCGATCGGTGGATCCCATGCTGAGCGGGGTCTACGCGGGGTCGGCGGCCACCATCGGCCTGCGCGCTGCGGCTCCGACGCTGGCCACCGGCCTGGACGCCGGCGCCAGCAGCGTGACCGACGCGGTTCGCCAGGCGCTGACCAGCGTGTCGTCCGGACCCATCTTCGGCGCGGTCGGCGGGGGATACACGGTCCTGGTCGAGGAGTTGGTGCGCCAGGGCCGGATCAATTGGGCGCGGGCCGCGATCGCCGGTGTCGAAGCCGACGGGCGGGGCTGGTCTCTGCGCGACGGCGCGGGCGCGCAATGGCACGCCGACGCTGTGATCTTCGCCGTCCCGGCCGCGCGGCTGGCCGGGTTGGTCGACGGCATCGCCCCGCAGACGGCGGCGGCCGCGCGCCGGATCGAGAGCGCGTCGTCGGCGGTGCTCGCGATGGCGGTGCCGCGCGGAATCGACTTCCCACAGAATTCGGGCGTCCTGGTGGCCAGCGGAGAACGGTTGCGCGCCAAGGCAATAACATTGTCGTCGCGCAAGTGGGGGCGACGGACCGACGTGGAGCTGTTGCGGCTGTCGTTCGGGCGCTTCGGCGACGATCTGGCGACCCACGCCTCCGACGACGAGCTGCTGGCGTGGGCGCTGGAAGACCTGGCCATGGTGTTCGGCCTGGCCGTCGAACCGGTCGACGTGCTTGTGCAGCGCTGGCCGGACGCGATGCCGCAATACGGTCCGGGTCATCGCGACCTGGTGGCCGAGTTGCGCGCCGGGCTGCCGCCGACGTTGCAGGTGGCCGGCAGTTACCTCGACGGGATCGGCGTGCCGGCCTGTGTCGGGGCGGCCGGCCGGGCCGCCGCTGCCGCGGTCCGGGCGGTCGAAACGCCCGTGGCACGATAGATCCCATGGCTCGCCTGGACTACGACGCTCTCAACTCGACCGTTCGTTACCTGATGTTCTCGGTGTTCTCGGTGCGGCCCGGCGAATTGGGGGACCAGCGCGACGGGATCGTCGACGAGACCGCCACCTTCTTCAAGCAGCGCGAAGAGGGCGGCGTGGTAGTCCGCGGTCTGTACGACGTGGCCGGCTTACGGGCCGACGCCGACTTCATGATCTGGACGCACGCCGAACACGTCGAGGCCCTGCAGACCACCTACTCCGACTTCCGTCGCACTACCACGCTGGGCCGGGCGTCGACGCCGGTGTGGAGCAGCGTCGCGCTGCACCGGCCGGCCGAGTTCAACAAGAGCCACGTTCCGGCGTTCCTGGCCGGCGAGGAGCCGGGCAACTACATCTGCGTCTACCCGTTCGTGCGGTCCTTGGAGTGGTACCTGCTGCCCGACGAGGAGCGTCGCCGCATGCTCGCCGAACACGGCATGGCCGCGCGCGAATACAAAGACGTCCGGGCCAACACCGTGCCGGCTTTCGCGCTCGGTGACTATGAGTGGTTGCTGGCGTTCGAAGCGCCAGAACTGCACCGGATCGTCGACCTGATGCGAGAACTGCGGGCCACCGACGCCCGGCGGCACACGCGCGAGGAAACGCCGTTCTACACCGGGCCGCGGGTTCCGGTCGAGCAACTGGTCAATTCGCTGCCCTGACTCGGCTGCAGAGGGAGACATATGACGGCCCAATTCGATCCGACCGATCCCGCCCGCTTCGAGGAGATGTACCGCGACGACCGGGTCGCACACGGCCTGCCTGCCGCAACGCCGTGGGACATCGGTGGACCGCAGCCGGTAGTACAGCAACTCGAAGCGCTCGGCGCTATCCGGGGCGAGGTGCTCGATCCCGGAACCGGGCCCGGCCATCACGCCATCTACTATGCCGCGCGGGGTTATTCGGCCACCGGCATCGACGGCTCGGAGACCGCGCTCGTGCGCGCCCGCGAGAATGCGGCCAAGGCCGGGGTGTCGGTGGATTTCCAGCTGGCCGATGCGACGAAGCTGGACGGGTTGGACAACCGCTTCGACACCGTCGTGGATTGCGCCTTCTACCACACCTTTTCGACCGAACCGGAGCTGCAGAGGTCCTATGCCCGTGCGTTGCACCGGGCGACAAAACCCGGGGCCCGGCTGTTCATGTTCGAGTTCGGTGTGGGCAATGTCAACGGATTCCACATGCCACGGTCGCTGTCGGAGAACGACTTCCGCGACGTCCTGCCCGACGCCGGTTGGGACATCACCTATCTGGGGCCGACGACCTACCAGATCAACATGAGCGCGCAGAACTTCGACGAGATGCTCCGGCGCGCTCCCGAACGCGCTGCGGAGATGGAGTCGGTCGCCGAGCGCTTCCGTGCCATCGAGCCGTGGCTGACCGACGGACGCGTGCATGCTCCGTTCTGGGAAGTGCACGCCACTCGCGTCGACTAGCCTTCCGGGTGCGCCACGGTCATCGTCATGTCGGCGCGAGTGGTGAACCCCAGGCCGCGATAAATACTGATGGCGCGGGTGTTTTCGTGCAGCACGTGCAGGAAAGCGCGGTGCCCCGTGCGCCGGATCGCGGTCTCGACGGTTGCCATCAGCAACCGCGACAGGCCCTGCCCGCGGTGATCCGGATGGGTGCAGACCGCGCTGATCTCGATCCAGCCGGGCAGGTGCATCCGGCGGCCCGCCATCGCGACCAGGCGGCCCTCGCGCCGCACCCCGAGGTAGCCGCCCAACTCGACGGTGGACGTCAGAAACGGTCCCGGCCTGGTCAGCTCGGCCAGCGCGATCATCTCGGCGGCATTGCGCTTATCAAGCGGGACAACGGTTTCCGTCGTATCACCGATGGTTAGGCCGTTGGCGGGAGCGATCATCTGGGCGAGCTCGAATACGGTGCCCGTCGCCCATCCGGTCGGCGTTTCGATCACCTCGGGGGCTTCGAGCGCGGCGCGCCCGCCGGGGCCGCACAGGTCGGCGAGTTCGCGCCATGCGTGGGGATCGGCCGTATCGCGCACAGCGCCGAAGGGAGCGACGTCGACGCGGTACCGGCAGGCGCGTCCCGGATGTTCGCCGGCCACCGCGAATCGGCGATGCGGTCCGGTGAGGGCGTGCCAGACGGGATCGTCGAGCAGCGCGGGATCACTCACGTCTGCTCGCGGGGACAGCGACGCTCAGGACGGAACCAGGCGCAGCGAGATCGAGTTGATGCAATAGCGCTGATCCGTCGGGGTGGGGTAGCCCTCGCCCTCGAACACGTGGCCCAGGTGGCTGTGGCAGTTGGCGCACAGCACCTCGACCCGGGTGGTGCCCATCGAGTGATCAGGACGCAGGATCACCGCGTCGGAGTCGGCCGGATCGAAGAACGACGGCCAGCCGCAGTGCGACTCGAATTTCTCGGTGCTGCGGAACAATTCTGCTCCGCAGGCGCGGCAGTTGTAGACGCCCTCGGTCTTGGTGTCGGTGTACTCACCGACGAAGGGGCGCTCGGTGCCGGCGCGGCGCAGCACGTCGAACTCCTGCGGGTTGAGCTTTTTGCGCCATTCGTCGTCGCTGAGCTGGACCCGAGGTTGGGAAGTGGTCATGCCTCCACGCTAACCCTGATTGCGCTGACCCGCCGCGCCCGGCTCCGCCGCGCTCGCGATCACCGCGCCGCGCGGTTGCTCAGTCGTCAGCCACGCCGGATCGATGCCCTCGTCGAGCCGCCCGTCGGCCTTGGCGTCCTGGTAGCGGAACAACAGCACACAGAACGTCACGATCAGCAACAGCGACCAGCCGTAGGTGATCTTGAGGTACTCCAGCGGCCGCCCGGCGAACATCCAGTTGAACAGCAGCCAGCGGTCCATCGTCAGGAACCCGTAGATGCCCAACCAGGCCGGCCAGTTGCGGATCACCGAATTACGCAGCACCACCGTCATCAAGAACGGGAACAGCATCATCGAGTAGTAGCCCTGCGCCAGGGCCAGCACCAGCCACGACCAGAGCAGGAGCACGCCCGACGAGGTGGTGAACCAGAACAACGGATCGCGGGTGCGGTAATAGCGGTACAGCAGCCACAGGCTGCCAATGGCCAACAGCGTGAACAGGATTCGCAGCAGATGGATCAGCCAGAACGGCAGCCCGAAATAGACGCCGTTGCCCTCGATCGAGCTGTTGAAGTAGTCGCGGACGCCCAGCATGTAGGGCACGGTGCGGGTGATGAAGTCGCCGGGATTGACGACCAGTTTCCACGCGGCCAGGTTGAAGACCAGCGGCACCAGGAAGGCCGGCACCAACGAGCGCCACTGCCGATTCAGCAGCGGCAGCAACAGCAGCGGGCCCAGCGCCGGCTTCACCACCAGCGTCAGGCCGATCGCGATGCCCGCCCACCACTGCCGACTGGTCCGGCCATCCAGCAGCCAATGCAGGAACAACACCTCGCACAACAGGATGACGCCGTTGATGTTGGTGAAAACCAGTGTGTTGGTAACGGATTCGGTGCAGAACATCGCCAGAAGCAATGCCGGCGCGGCCACCGAGCTGAGGCTGAACTTGAACATCTTCAGCAGTACGTACGCCGCGAGAACGATCGCGGCGCTGTTGATCGCGACGAACAGGTACCGCGATTCGGCGAACGGCAGATAGCCGAACGGCGCCATGATCAACGTGCCGCCGGGCGGGTACAGGTAGTGCGGGTCGACGTAGTCGAAATGTTCGTTGTAGATGTCCCAGCCGTGCCGGAAATTGAGGACGGCGCGGTAGACCGGCTTGAAGTCGTCGGTGATGTTGCCGTTCGTGGTCACCACGATGGTGCGATGGATGACCGCCAGGATGGCCACCGGCCACAGCGCCGCGCGCAGCACGTCGGCGGTGCTCGGCGCGGAGATGCGGGGAGCAAAGATGGCTCGCGTCACGAGCGAACCCTATACGGCCTGAAGAGTCAGGCAGGGCAATAGGTGTCGGTGGCCGGCAGGGTGCCGCTATTGAGGTAGCCGATCAGCGGCGGGACCGCGCACGACGAGTAGATGCTGGCGCCGTGGCCGATGCCCTGCCACATCACTCGCTTGCTGGCGGCCGTGGCGTTGATGATGGTGGCCGCCGTGGCCGAGACGCCCTCCGACCCGACGACGGGGTCGTCCTGCACGCCCATCAGCAACACGTTGACGGAGAGTTTCTTGGGCGGCTGCGGCGGCGTCGTGCTCGGCCAGGAGACGCACTTGACCAGGCTGAGTGCCCCGACGGTGCCGAACTGCGGGTAGAGCTTGGCCCAGGCGACCACCAGTTCGCGGATCCGGTCGGGGGTGGGCCTGTTGATGGCGTCGCTGCAGGTGTTGACGAACTGGCCGTCGGAGCCGGTGGTGCCGTCGGCCCGGTTGATGATGCCGGCCAGCAGATTGGTGTCGCCGCCGCGGGCGTTGGCCAGCGCGGTGGCCAACTCGTTGGTGGTGCCGATCCGATCGCCGGTGGGGTAGCCCAGTGACGTGGTGATGGCGGCGACGATCGAGGCGACGGAGGCGCCGGCGGGGCCCCGCCCGGAGCGGGCGGCGTCGAGCAGGTCGCCGACGGCGGCTTTCGGGTCCGGTCCCAGCGGGCAGTTGACGGCGGCGCACTGTTTGGTGAACGCGTCGAGTGCCGCTTGCTGGCCTTTGACCTTCTGTTCGGCTGCGGTCTCGGCGCCCACGCCTAGGGCGAGCGGGGAGTCCAGGACCAGCCGCGCGACCTTGTCCGGATGTGCGCTGGCGTACGACAGCGCCACCTGGGCGCCGTTGCCGATACCGATCAGCGCCAGCGCGGGCACGTCCCAAATGCTCCGCAGCCGCTCGATGTCGGTGGCGGAGTGGGTGTTGTCGTAGGCCGAGTCGCCCGGCGCGATGGTGTCGGTGCAACTGGTGGTGGAGGTCTGCACGATGTTGGCGAGGTTCGCGACGGGGTCGTTGCCGGACTCGAACTGCGCCTGGTCGTGAATCTCCTGACGATCGAACTGCTCCAGGCAGTCGACCGGGCTGGACGTGCCCATGCCGCGCCGGTCGACGGCGACGATGGGGTGGCTTTTCAGCACGTCAGCGCCCGAGCGGGCGAGCCACACGGGCAGTTGCAATGACGACGGTAGGTCCGACCCGGTCGTGAACACCAGCGGCCCGGCGTCGTCGGGGGTGTCGCTCGCGCGAGCCCGCACCACGCCGATGCTCAACGATCCGGCCGCGCCGTTCACCGGGTCGAGGTCAGCGTCGTAGGTCGCGCACTCCAGCTTGACGCCGGCGGGAGCGGGCGCGGCGGCCTGCGTGAATTCCTTGGATGTGCAGTCGTGCCAAGGCAATTCGTTCTTCGGCTTGGCGATCGGAGCCGGGCCGTTGGGGGTGGTCGTCTTCGTCGGTTTGCCCTGCGGCCGGGCGCCGGCGTTGGTGGCGAACCGGGGATTGGCGGCCAATCCGGGCGCGCAGCCGGCCACCACGGCGGTCACCACGAGCAGCGACGTGGCGAGTGCGGCGCGCCTGTTCATGCCGACCACAGTAGCGATTGGCGGATCGTCAGGCGTCGCTGCGCACGTAGCGCGTGTACAGGTAGCCGTCGTCGTCGGACAGGATGTGCGCGCGCCGCATCCCCGTCAGAACCTGCTCCGGGCCGGTGGCGATCCGCCCGGCGCTGCCACCGACCAGGGTCGGCGCGATGGTCAGGCACAGTTCGTCGAGCAGATTCCGCGCGACGAACGAGCTGAACAGCATCGGGCCGCCCTCGGTCAGCACCCGCCGTAGGCCGCGCTCGGCCAGCGCGCCCAGCACCGCGGCGGAGTCGACGCTCTCGGGGTCGCCGACCGAGCAGTCGACCACCTCGGCGAGATCGGCCAGGGTGCGACGGGTGTGGTCGAGCGCCACGGTGCAGGTGCACACCAGCGGCGCCACCTCGGTGCGGGTGAACACCGGCATGTCGCGCTCGAGACGACCGGAGCGGGAGACGATCGCCACCTGCGGCACCTCGCTCTGCCCCCGGGCCTGACGGTGTTGCCGCGCGGCGACATTGGGCCGCGCCCCGGCGTAGCCCTCGGTGCGCACGGTGCCGGCGCCGACCAGGATGACGTCGGCGGTCTCCCGGAGCGCGCCGAACACCGCGCGATCGCCGGGACCACCCAGCTGTCCGGACTTGCCGCCGAAGGTCGCGCCGCCGTCGAGGCTGGCGATGAAATTCGCGCGCAACCACACACCGTCGTGGTCGGCGGGGTAGCTGTACAGCTCGGCCAGCTCGCCGCCGTCGATGGCGCGTTCGGCGCCCAGCAGACGCATCTGCACCGCGCCGGAATCGTCAGCTGAATGGTCAGCCATGTGCTTGATTGCAACACGTCGATAGGGTGCGTGCATGCAGGGGGTTGCTCGTCTGGTCGACCGGCAGCCGACCGTCTCGCCGGAACGGCTGGTCGCGCAGCTGACCCCCCCGCCGACCTTCGCCGACGCGAGCTTCACGAGCTACCAGCCCGACCCGGCCCAGCCGAGCCAGTCGGCCGCCGTGCAGGCCTGCCGACAGTTCTGCGAGCGGACGATTGAACGGCGCGCCGGGCGCCGGAAGTTGCTCGGCCGGCGCGAGGTATTGCCGGGTGTGGGGCTCTATCTCGACGGCGGTTTCGGTGTCGGCAAGACGCATCTGCTGGCCGCTGCGTACCGCCAGGTTCCCGATGATGCAGTGCACGGCAAAGCATTTGCGACCTTCATGGAACTTACGCAGCTGGCCGGGGTATTCGGTTTCGTTGAATGCGTCGAGTTGCTCGGTAATTACACGCTGCTGTGCATCGACGAGTTCGAACTCGACGACCCGGGCAACACCACGCTGATCTCGCGGCTGCTCGCACAGCTCGTCGAGCGCGGGGTGTCGGTGGCCGCGACCTCCAACACGCTGCCCGAGCAGCTGGGCGAGGGCCGCTTCGCCGCCCAGGATTTCTTGCGCGAAATCACCACGCTGGCAGCCATTTTCGACGTCGTGCGGATCGAGGGACCGGACTACCGACATCGCGACCTGGCGCCGGCGCCGCGCCCGCCGTCCGACGACGAGGTGGCTGCCCACGCCGCGACGGTGGCGGGCGCGACGCTCGACGACTTCGACGCGCTCTGCGCCCATCTGGCCACCATGCACCCGTCGCGCTACCTGGCGCTGATCGACGGTGTCACGACCGTCTGCCTGACGGGTGTGCACTTGATCGAGGATCAGAACGTGGCACTGCGTCTGGTGGCGCTGACCGACCGGCTCTACGACGCCGGCATTCCGGTGCTGGCATCGGGGGAGAGGCTCGACCACGTATTCAGCCGGGAGATGCTTGCCGGTGGATTCCGCAAGAAGTACCTGCGGGCCACCTCGCGCCTGTTGGCGCTCAGCGCCGCCGTCACCGCGTGATCGGGCGCACCATCACGTAGTCGCTCTCGGTGTGGGCGCCAAGCCGAAAGCTTCTGTGACCACTGGCGGTAAATCCATGCTTGGTGTAAAAGCTTTGTGCGCGTTCGTTGTTCTGGTTGACTCCCAGCCAGACGCAGCGTCGGCCGCGCTCACTCGCAGCGGCGAGTGCGGCAGCCATCAATGCCGCCGCCGCGCCCGAACCATGCTGTGCCGGAAGCACATACATCTTGGACAGCTCGATGGCGGGCCGAAGCCGTACGGCCTGTTGCACTTCGGGGTCGTCGCTCACGCCGTCGACCAGCATGACGTAGCCGATGATGTCGCCGTCATTACCGGCGGTGAAGATCAGCCGCCGTGGGTCGGCCAGGTACTCACTGAAGCGCACGTCGGAGAGATTGGCGTCGATGAACGAGGCGATGTCTCCGAGTGCGACCGCGGGAGGGCAGGCCAATGGGAAGGTGCGCGCGGCGACGGCGGCGAGTTCGACGGCGTCGACGGAGTCCGTCGTGGCCAGACGAACTACAGGTTCCACTGCGCTAAGTGATACCCCGTCTTCTTGTCCAGCAAAACGACAGTGGAGACCGGATCGCGGTAGGCCTCCCAATAGACCCCGCCGCGAACGATGGCGCCGGCCGGCGCGTTCGTCAGCGCGGCGTCTAGTGCGTCGGGTGCGTCGGATGCGCGGGATTTGTACGCGTCACCGAACGGGGTCACGCCGTCGAAAGTGAAGTCGGTGACCATCTGGTACGGGTTGGGCACCCGCACCGCGTGGATCGCCACGTCGGCGCGCATCACCGCGCTGTTCGGGAAACTCTTGACCGGGACGCCCACGCGGTTGTAGCCGAAACCGGGGGGCGGGTCGACGGGCTGCACGCTGGTCACCGTGACGTCGGCGATCATCTTGCCGGTGTCGACGCGCAACGTGTCGCCGAGGTGGCCGATCGGTGCGTCGCCGGCGGACGCGCGGGGGACCGCGATGAATGTGGCCGCGATGACGGCAATCACGGCAACCAGGTAGCGGTGCATCTTTCCTCCTCAGCGGTCATCGCATGATGGCACACCGTGCCTCGCACGTTGCCGGGTTGTGCAACGCTCAGCGTTTCTTGCCGGCGGCCAGCGAGGCCAGCACGGCGGCCAGATCGGTCTCGACCCGGGTCTTGTCGACGCCCGCCTGGTGCAGCAGACCGCTGCCGTCTTCGAGTTCGAGCAACGCGAGCAGCAGATGCTCCGTGCCGATGTAGTTGTGCCCCAAGCGAAGTGCTTCCCGAAACGTCAGCTCGAGCGCTTTGCGGGCGGAGCCGCTGAACGGGATGAGGGCGGGCATTTTCGCGGCGGCGGGAGGCAAGGTGATCGACGTGCGCAGTGACTCGGGGTCGACGCGCTGCGCGCGCAGCAGCTTGGTGACCAGTGCCTCGGGGTCACTCAGTGCGCCGAGAATCAGGTGGTCAGGTGTGATTTCATCGTTGCCGGCCTCGTGAGCCGACTTCTGCGCGGCGATCACGGATTGGCGGGCGCGAGGTGTGAAGCGCTCGAAGCCGCCGTTCGGGTCGAGCGTCGTAGTCTCGGCGCGCAGCACGAAGCGCTTCTGGGCGGCCTGCTTGGTCACGCCCATGCTCTTGCCGATGTCGGTCCAGGAGGCGCCCGAGCGCCGGGCCTGGTCGACGAAATGGCCTATCAGGTGGTCGGCGACTTCGCCGAGATGTTCCGCCGCCAGCACCGCGTCGCTGAGTTGGTCGAGCACGTCGGTGTGCACGGTCTTGATCGTGTTGATCATCTCGTCGAGGCGGACGGGCTGAGGTTGCGCCATATCGTCAACATTAGGTTGACGCAGCAGCGACGTCAACTTGACGTTGACGCGGGTGGGTCAGGCTTTCGGATATCCGCGCCGCACCGTGCGGTCCAGGATGCCCAGTGACGCCCGCAGTGCGCCTTCGGAGATCACCGGGAAAATCTTTGCCTCGCGCCACTTTTCGTCGATGTTCGACCAGTCGTAAAAAGAGGTGACGCGGGTACCGTCGCCCTGTGCGTCGGGCTCCAGCCGATAGCCGTACACATGGCCGATCTGCGGCCGGATCTGGCCCAGCACCGTCCAGGCGATCAGCTGGTCCTGCTCGAAATCCTCGATGGTGACGGTGACGTCGTACCTGCCGAGCTCGGGAAAGTCGTTGAGTGCCTCACGGTCCATGTGCACGACGAAGCTGTCCCCGGCCGCTGCCACCGATGCGCCGTCGGCATCCTGCAGCATGCCGGAGGAGTCGATGGCGACGTGCCCTTGCGGATCGCAGAGGACGGCGAAGATGTCGGCGGGCGGGGCGGCGATCGTGCGCTGGACTTCGATTCTGTCGGCCATTTGTCCGATCTTGGCAGCACTGCGGAGTCGATGTGGCGCTTCGGTGATCGCGACAAAGACGTCGAGGTGCGCGACGATGGACCGATGACACATCTGACGGTGCGGGTGCTGGGGGTTGCCGCGCTGGGCCTGGTCGCGCTCGGGCCGGTCACCTCGGCGGGTGCGGACCCGGGTCTTGACGCGAGCTTCCTGGACGCCCTGACCAAGGCGGGCATCACGATCAAGAGCGAAACCGGCGCGATCAAGGCCGGGAAGTCCGCCTGCGGAATGATGGACCAGGGTCGCCCGGAAATCGATGTCGTCCAGCTCGTGACGAGGCAGAATCCGGGTCTGGATACGACCAGGGCGGCTCAGTTCACGGCAATCGCCGCCAGCGCGTACTGCCCGCAGCACCTCCGGCGTGCCGCCGACTCGCCGTCCCCTCCGTCGCCGATGCCGGCGGGCTGATGCGAAGTCTTCTGGCCGGGCTCGGCGTCGCAGTGGCGCTGAGTCTGGCGATCCCGGTGGGCGCCGACCCCGGTGTCGACGCCAGCTTTGTCGACGCGCTGACCAAGGCCGGCATCGGCTTCAACGACCCCAAGAATGCCGTCGAGGCGGCGAAGTCGGCGTGTGCGTTGATGGACGAGGGCAAGTCACAGTTCGACGTGGTTCAGCTTGTGATGCAACAGAATTCGCGAGTCACGACTGTCAACGCCGCCAAGTTCACTGCCATCGCGTCGAGCGCTTACTGCCCGCAATACCTGCAGCGGCTCAAAGACGGCGGCGGCCCGTCTCGGCAGCCGGACGGCGGAGTGGGAGCATCGGGCGGCGCGCAGCAGTAGCTCGACGGCCGGCGGGGGTTCGCGCAGGTGATGCGCCGCGTTCACAAGCTCCAGCGTCGAATGACATTGTCATGCAATGGCTTTGCGGTGAGCGTTTAGAAGTGCGTGACCGGGGTAGTACTGCGCAGTCGCTCAGAACGCACGCGATTTCCTCTATTCCTTCAGTATCGCGAGGTGATTGCGTGCCGATGACTCACATTCTCAAGAAGCAGACTGGCGATGTGTGGTACCTGACCACGCCGCAGGGCCAATTCGTCGACGCCGTGGTGGCGCCGAGTCAGGCCGAAGCCGCGCTCGCCGTCCAGCATCTGGTGCCGCGCGACGGCGCCTGGCAGGGCCGCCGCCACGGCCAGTACGCCTACCGGGCGCCGGGGCGGATCGAGGTCCGTCGCCGCGCGCAGCGCTTCTGAACGGCTAGATGTACTCGGCTAAGACGTTGTTGTCAGTCGGCTGATCGGGGGTTGGCCTCCGAGTGCTGTGTGGCGTCGTTGATTGTTGTAGTGGTCAAGCCAGGGGGCAAGGGCTGCGCTGCGGGCGTCATTGGTGGTGAAGATCTGGCGGTAGGCCCATTCGGTTTGCAGGGTTCGGTTGAAGCGCTCGACTTTGCCGTTCTGCCAAGGGCAATGCGGACGGATGAATTTGTGCGTGGCATTGAGCGAGGCGATCACGTCGGCCACGGCGGCTGATCGCCGGTAACTGAAGTGGTTGTCGGTGATGACGCGCTCGATGCTGGTGACGCCGTACGCCGCGAAATACGTGGCGGCCCGGGTGAGAAACGCCGCGCACGTTTGGCCTTTCTCGTCAGCAAGGATCTCGGAATACGCCAAACGGGAGTGGTCATCGACAGCTGAGTGCACGTAATCGAATCCGGTGCCGGCGACCTTGTGGGCGTAGGTATCTCCGGCAGCCCGGCCGTTGGCCTTCCATCCACCGCCGGCCGGGATGCGGCCAATCTTTTTGACGTCCATATGGATTAGCTCGCCAGGTCGTGCTCGTTCATAGCGGACCGCGGTGGTTTTCGATGCGCGGATTGGTGTGCCGGTGAGCGGATCACAGTCACGCAGATACGGCACCTGGTGGCGTCGCAGGATCGTACTGACGGTGCGCGGCGAGACTCCAAGCTCGGCCCCGATCCAGTCTTGGCCGCGGCGCTCGCGCAGACGCAGGGCGATCACCTGAGCTTCGATCTCGGGTGCCGTACGGCGCGGGCACCGCTGCGGCCGTGACGATCGATCCGCCAAACCCGCCGATCCGAGCTCGCGGAAACGCCGCACCCAGCGATGCGCGCACTGTCGTGAAACACCCAGTTCGGCCGCGACATGGGCAACCGGTCGTCGACCACCGATGATTCGATCGACGAGCAAAGCGCGGCCGTGAACGGTCAAACGGGCATTAGCGTGGGACACGAGGACCTCCGTGTGGTCGTGAAGACGTCAGATATCTCCACTAAGCCCGGAGGTCCTCCTCTCAATCAACAACCGTCACCAACGTGTCCGCCGAGTACAGCTAGAACCTGACCCAGACCCAATTCTGCGAGCCTTGGTCCCAGACCGGGTGTTGTTGCTGTGCCCACCAGGGTGGGGAAGGCGGCGGCGGAACATCGACCGGCGCGTAAGGCGGCGCGTACGCGGGCCGCACCACATACCAGTCGGGCGGAGCCGGTTGCGGATGACACTCACCGGTCCTGACGTTCCTTGCCCAATTTGGGTCGCAGCCCGCTGAGCTCACTGGCGAAGTCGCGAGTGCCGTGACGGTAAGCGGGATCGAGACCGTCGCGATGATCGTCATCGACCGGCAGAAAATCGTCGTCATCGCAGGCTTCCCTAGGAGATCCGGCGCCCTCGGTGGGCGTGGTCCAGCTTATGCAGAGATGCCTGCCGCGATGGCCGATTCGCCTGCTTTCCGTGAGCTCAGTCACCTTAGGTCCGAATCGGGCAGCCTTCGGGTAGTCCGGGCGTTGGTAGACGACAACGGCCACTAAACAAGAAGGTGACCTCGACACCAGCGAGGGTGACATGAGTCGCACGAATACCAACGGGCACGGCATGATTCGCACATCTCTTCTGGCCGGCGGGGCCGCTGTGATTGCAGCCCTGACACTCGCCGCCCCCGCCCAGGGTGCCGCAATTGATTCCCGCTACGACATCTGTGCCGCGCTGCGTGGCGGCACCGGTCTCGCCGCCATCGAAACCACCCTTGAATCCCGCGGATACAACGCGACCAACGCGGGAGTCCTGACCGGCAACACAATTCGTGAGCACTGCCCCGACCAGGCCTCGAACGCGATGGCTCAGGCGCAGATCGCCGGCTGAGTGCTACTTAGTGTGTGCGCGGGCGGCCGATTCTCGACCGCCCGCGCGACACATTCGCAGCCCGTTGTTACTGCCCGAACCACACGTTGATCAACGCGTCCCACAATTCCGGAATGGTGAGAGTCGGGATGTCGTGAATCGTCGTCAGCCCGTCGACGACCGAGGTGGCCGAACTGAGTTGGTCTTGTGTCAGTCCGAGATATGCCTCGTGAAGGCCCAGGCCGAGCAGGATCTCCTGCCACGTCGAGCCAATGGTGGTCGGCTGCGCCCAGACGTCGCCGTCGATGTTGTACACCTCGGTCGGGAACAGGTTGTCGGGGACGCCGGTTGGGTTGGCGCCGAGCATGATGAATCGCAAGGCGTCGGTGGGGATGTGGTCAGCAGAGAGTTCGCGTTCAGCCAGAGCGGCGATTGCGCTGCTCTGTGAATACGTGAAAATCGTCAGCGGGTCGCTGCAGAAGCCCGCCGCGTTGCAGCCCATGTCCCCAGCCTCGTACTGGGAGACGATCGCGTTGACGAGATCTTCTTGACCCTGCTGCACGCTCGGCAGGAAGCTGAAGGTCTCCGGCGTTGTCAACGCCACCAGCGACGCGTAGTTGCCTTCGTAGCCATTGGGATCGAGGTACAGGCTTGCCGCCTCGGTCATATAGGAGGCGGTCGGCGTCGGCATTCCGGTCGCACCGAGAATGAGTGCGTTGGTTGACCCCTCCAGGAAATCGGTGTCGGACGGCCCTGGCACCGAAACGCTGCTAGAGACGCCGGCGCTCGGACCGAGCAGCCAGTCGATGACACTGGACGCTGTGGCCCAGAAGTCGCTGTTGGAATCGGCATTGGCCGGACTGGCAAAGGCTATGGCGGCGCCGCACAATGCGGCACCGAGAATGGTTTTTTTCATTGATTCCCCCTTGATGTGATGATCAGAGCTGTAGTTGTCGAGCCCTAAGGTTCGGCTGGCAACTGCGCTGTCTTCCCCCGGTGGCTGGGATGAGAATCTCTCAGCCGCGATTAAGGTAGCGCTCAAAGTTTGTCCGAGATATGGGAATTCAATGAAACTTATATGCCTTTTTTGAGCCGTTATTGAGACCGCGAGAAGGATTTCGGCCGCTTGCGCGCACCCTTATCGCCGCTTGTGGGTGAACGGATATCCGGCGACGCGTTGCAGAGACACGACGCTGCACTCACGGTTTTATTGATTGCGCCCGGAACGAGGTCCAATCGTCGGTCGGCGAAACCCTGGCGGCCAGGGGCCGCGCTGCGCATCCTGCAACTCGATGCCGGTCGGCCCCGGCATGTCGTGGATCGTTCGTCAGGCCATTGGCACAGAATCCGCGCTCTAGCTGGCCCCCGCGCCGAAGGCGCCGATCAGCGCGTCCCAGAATGCCGTTCCGGTAAGCGTTGGAAGCTCGTGAAGGATCGTCATTCCATCGGTGACGGTAGAGGCCGAAGCAATTTCGGACGGAGTCAGCCCCAGGTAAACCTCGTGCAAGACCATTCCCGTGAGCAGGTCCTGCCAGCTTGTGCCCAGTGAGCCGGGTTGGGCCCAGGTATCGCCGTTGATGTCGTAGATCATCGTCGGGAAGAGGTCATTCGGAGCGCCGAGCGGGTTGGCCCCGAGCATCACGAACCGGAGCGCGTCGTCGGGGATTTTGTCGGCAGAAAGTTGCTGCTCCGCAAGAGACGCGATCAGGCTGCTCTGCGAGTAGGTGAAAATTGTCAGCGGATCGCTGCAGATGCCGGCGGCGTTACAGCCCATGTCACCTGCGTTGTAGTCGGCGACAATGGTATTGATCAGGATCTGCTCACCTTGGGACACGCTCGAATCGAAGCTGAAGGTTTCCGGGGTGGTCAGCGCCAACGCCGAATCGAAATTTCCGTCGTACCCGTTGGGCTCGAGATAGAGGTTCAATGCGTCGCTGACATAGTTGGCGCTCGGTGTCGATACGCCGGTGGCACCGAGGACCAGTGCGTGGGTCGAACCCGACAGGAATTCGGCACCGTCGCCGCCGCCAACCGGATCTGGCAGCGATCCGTTACCTGGATTGAAAAGATTTTCGAGACCAATCAGAGCCGTCAACCAGTTGTTGGTACTACTCGCAGCAGCCATCTCGGCGAACCAGTTGTCAATGGCGGTCAAACCGGACAACCAATCGTTGCTGCTGTCGGCTTTCGCGGTGCCGGAAAAAGCAATGGCAACGCCGCAAAGCGCGGCGGCCAAAATCGTCTTTTTCATCCGTTTCCCCCTGTTGTGAAGTCGCATGTGACGAGAGCAGAGGGTTTGCCCAGCGGATGCCGCTGTTGTCCGAACAAGTCCCCCAAGTTAAGACAGGCATTCTCAGGCGTCGCCTAGTTATATAGCGTGTGGACACTTTTCGCATGTGCAACTCAAATAAACTTCCGGGCTTATTTTTAACCATATTCGATGCCAAAAGAACCATTTAGGGGGCTGTAACGGGGAATTTCCCTGTTTGCAGATCCGCCAAGTCTGACCCGCCGGAGCGGTACTCCCGCGAGTCAGACTTCTTCTCATGGAGCCTGCGCGTGCCATCGGTCTCCACCACACAAGTGCGCGCCGCGCACAGGGCGAAATCCCAAATATCTGCCGAGCAATCGATCGCGGCGAAACTCCGCTCCGAAGTCAGACGAGCCGTCAAGGTCCGTGACCATAGGACGCCGCGGGCGCAGAAATAAGAAAAGCCCGGGATTACCGGGCCTCGTCTTGCGAAAAGCTTGGTGCGCGATACTGGGATTGAACCAGTGACCTCTTCCGTGTCAGGGAAGCGCTCTCCCGCTGAGCTAATCGCGCCGGGGAAAATACATCTGGAGGTGGAGACGGGAATCGAACCCGTGTGCACGGCTTTGCAGGCCGTTGCCTCACCACTCGGCCACTCCACCGCTGGATTGATGCCTTTGCACCTTCGAGCGGATGACGGGATTCGAACCCGCGACCCTCACCTTGGCAAGGTGATGCGCTACCAACTGCGCTACATCCGCACGCCACGGACGAGATCGTCGCCCGGTGCGAAGCACGACGATAGTCCACCTGAGCGGGACCGCACAAATTCCTCAGTGGCGATGGGCGCGCCGCGATTTGACCGCGTGCTGCGCGTTCTGCCCGGGCGCAGTCTCGTGTTAACCTCTGACGTCGTTCGCCTCTCGGCACCCGGTCTCGTAGCTCAGTGGAAGAGCGCCCGCCTCACACGCGGGAGGTCGCTGGTTCGAACCCAGCCGGGACCACTCCACCCTCCCACCGCATTAATTGAGACGATGTCGGCGGGGGATGCGTTACCAGCGCCGTCAGCAGCCACGGCGATGACAATTGCCGAAGCTTGGGGGTTGGCAAAATGATCATCGACCTTGCAGATCCGCGTTTACTACGTTGATGACGCCGGCTGGTGAGTCGAATGCCTGATCGGAGCGACGAGCTGCAGGTTGCTCGCGACCAGATTGAACAGCTCGTTCAGGCCATCGTCGAGATCGGGTCCGATCTCGACCTGCACGGGACGCTGGAACGAATCGTGAAGGCCGCGATCGAGCTGACCGGAGCGACTTCCGGCGTCCTTGGCATCCGCGGGGCGGACGCCGGTTTCGCGTCATTCATCAACGCGGGCATCGACGCCGACTTGGCCCGACGATTCGGTCGGCTCCCGATCGGCGACGGGCTCCGGATCGATGACCTCGGGGCGCATGCCCAGGCGATCGAAGTGGAAGCGGGAGCCTTGCGCGTAAGAGCCTTGCTCGCGATCCCGATCACCGTCCGCGCCGACGATTTCGGCACCCTCTTCCTGGCCGACGACCGGCTCGGACACGTCTTCTCCGATGCGCAGGACCGCGCCGCTCGGGCACTGGCGTCGGCCGCCGCCGTCGCCATCGACAATGCCCGCCTCTTCGAACGCGAGCGTGAAACCGCCAAGTGGACGACGGCGAGTCGCGAGATCACCACCGCGCTGCTGTCTGGCGATCCGCAGACGGGCCCGCTGCAACTGATCGTGAACAGAGCCCTCGAGCTGGCGGAGGCCGAGCAGGCCATTCTGCTGGTGCCGGGGGAGTCCGATCTTCCCGTCGAACAGATCGACACGTTGGTGGTCGCCGCCGCGGCAGGTCGGTATACCTCGCAGGTCATTGGTCAGCAGGTTCCGATGAAGCGCTCGACCACGGGAAGTGTTGTCAGGAGCGGTATACCGCTCATCACCGACTCCTTCCAATATCCGATCGAAGGCTTCACCGATGTCGGCGAGCGTCCGGCGATAGTCATCCCGCTGATTGCCGACGAAGCTGCGCTCGGTGTCATCGCGGTCGCACGAAACCCCCAGCAGCCGCCCTTCAGCACCGACTATCTCGAGCTGGTCAGCGACTTCGCCAGCCACGCGGCAATTGCGTTGGCGCTGGCCGCAGGTCGCGAGCATTCGCTCAATCGTCAACTCGCACAAGCAGATACGGTCGACGATGCCCTTCGTGGGGCGGCGGAGGAGCTGCGTCGGTTGTGGCGTGCCCGCCGCGTCCTCACGGCGACGTTCCCGCGCCGCGGGAGCTCCGAATACGCCGGGGAAGAACCACAATTGTTGTCGGTCGGCGAGGCCGCTCGCTGGGATGAACTGCCGCTTCGGCTGCGCGACAATCTCCGTTCGCTCCGCGACGGCGACCTGCTGCGGCCGTACATCTCCGAGCCGGGTTCGGCCGGCATCGCCGTGCAACACCCCAGCGGGGTGCTCGCTGTCTGGATCGACCTGGTCGAGCAACGACCTTTCACCCTCGAGGACCAGACCCTGTTGACCATGCAAGCCGGTCGTCTCGGGCAGGGCTTGCAGCGAGTGCATCAAGTCGACCAGCAACGAGAAACGGCATTGGCGCTCCAGCACGCCATTCTGGGCCCGGCCCACCTTCCGCAGGGTTTCGCCGTGCGCTATCAGGCGGCGAGCCGGCCCTTGCAGGTCGGCGGCGATTGGTACGACATCGTCGACCTCGACGACGGTCGCATCGGATTGATCGTCGGCGACTGCGTCGGCCACGGTCTCGCCGCGGCGACCGTGATGGGTCAGCTGCGCAGCGCATGCCGCGCCCTGCTCCTCGAACGCCCCAGTCCCCGTGTCGCTTTGGCGGGACTGGATCGGTTCGCCGCACGATTACCGGGGGCTCGGTGCACCACGGCGGTGTGCGCGGTGCTGAATCCGCAGACCGGCGAGTTGGTGTATTCAGTTGCGGGACATCCGCCCCCGATCGTGATGTGTGCCGATGGCACGACACAGGTTCTCGAGGACGGCCGCACGATACCGGTAGGGGTGCGACCCGATCGTGCCCGGCCCGAGGCTCGAGTGACGTTGCCGCCGCGCGGCCTCCTGCTGCTCTACACCGACGGTTTGGTGGAGCGTCGTCACTTTGCCCTGGATGACGGCATCGCCAGAGTCTGCGACATCTTGAGTGAGGGTCGCACGGGCGAATTGGAGCAGCTGGCGAACCAGGTGATGTCCAGCCTGACGCCGAGCGGTGGCTACCAAGATGACGTCGCACTCCTGCTGTACCGGCATCCGGCACCGCTGGCGCTCGAATTCCCGGCCGACGCGAATCGGCTCGCCGAAGTTCGTGGTGCACTGCGTGATTGGCTGCGCCAGGCCGGACTGGGTCCCGACCAGATTCACGCCGTGCTGGTCGCCGCCGGCGAAGCCGTTGCCAACGCGATCGAACACGGCCACCGCGATCACCCGATGGGGCCGGTCACCTTGAATGCGACGGTCGGCGCTACCGACGTGAAGATAACGGTTGTTGATTCGGGTTCCTGGAAACCGCCCGAGCCGGATGCGAAGGCCCATCGCGGTCGCGGAATCGCGCTGATGCGCGCGCTGGTCGACGACGTGGTGATAAATCCTGAAAATGGCGGAACCACAACACATTTGACTGCAAGGATTGACTGATGGCGACGTCGCTGACCCTGAAAACCACGCGGTCCGGTGCCGGCGAGCTGGTACTGACCGCGACGGGAGAGATCGACCTGAGCACCGTCGAACCATTCGCTCGGGCACTCAACGCGGCCGTTGCCGAAACGGCCACCGACGGCGTACTCGTCGTCGATCTGAGCGCCGTCGAATATCTGGACAGCGCCGGAGTCAACGTCATGTTTCCCCACGCCGATCACATCCGCGTCATCGCCCACCCCTTCCTGGTGCGCGTATTCGACATCAGCGGCTTCAGCGAGCTGGCGACCGTCCAGGGCCCCACTGCCCGCAATCCCGGTTGACTCAGGCCTCGCCGCTCACGTTTGACTCGGGCGGTCGTGGGTAGCTCACAGGTCAGCGCGGCGGGCGTCAGTACTGGCCTCGCGGCCATTCCATCGGCGACATGCGGAGGACATGCAGTGGCAAAGCGGATCGTGCTTGGCATCGTGGCTGCGGCGGCCACCGTGACAATCGGCCTGGCCGGGTGTTCGGGCGACAAGTCCAGCACCGGCGCGAGTAGTAGCGCGCCGGGTCCCGTCGGAAACAAGGTCGTCGTCGACGGCCAGGCCCAAAACGTCGCCGGGCCGATCAGCTGCACCCAGGTGAACGGCAATACCAGCATCGGGTTCGGCGACCCGTCGACCGGTGTGGGCGCGGTGGTCAGCAACGCTGACCCGCCTGTCGTTCAGGCCGTCGGGCTGGGCAACCTGAACGGCGCCACGTTGGGCTACTCGGCCGGCGCGCCGGATCAGGGAAATGTCCAAGCCACCAAGAGTGGTAACTCGTACACGATCAAGGGCACCGCGACGGGCGCCGACGCGGCCAATCCAGACCAGGCCGTCAGTAAGCCGTTCGAGATGGACGTGACTTGCCCTTGAGACTTTGGCGGCCGACGAGGCACCGGCCAGGAGTCATCGCGCAACAAGTTCGGAAGGAACCGACAGGTATGTACGTGAAGCGGATGGCAGGCGCGGCCTTCGCGGCGGCCCTCGGCATATCCGGCGTGACGATCGGCGCAGGACTTGCCGGCGCCACACCATTCAAGACCGATCCGGCATGCATCCACTGCGGGCCGTTCGCTGACGATCCGCATGGTCCCGGCGGGCCCGGCGGTCCGGGTGGACCCGGACCCGGACCCGGGGGACCCGGTGGTGGCGGCGGGCAAGGCGGGCAAGGTCCCGGTGGACCCGGTGGCGGCGGCGGCCGCGGTGGGCCCGGCGCTGGTGGCGGCCCTGGCGGTCCCGGCGCGCAGGGCCCCGGCGGTCCTGGTGGACCCAATGGTGGTCCTGGTGGACCCAATGGTGGTCCGGGTGGGCGCGGTCCGGGTGGCCCCGGGGGTCCCAGTGGTCCCGGTGCGCAAGGCCCGGGCGGTCCTGGTGGACCCAACGGCGGTCCTGGTGGGCGCGGACCTGGCGGTCCCGGTGCGCAAGGCCCGGGCGGTCCTGGTGGACCCAATGGTGGTCCTGGTGGACCCAATGGTGGTCCGGGTGGGCGCGGTCCGGGTGGCCCCAACGCTGGTCCTGGTGGTCCTGGTGGTCCGGGCGGACCCAACGGTGGTCCTGGAGGACCCGGTGGGCCGGGCGGCCCCGGTGGACGCGGACCGGGACCGGGTGGCCCCGGCGGACCGCCGCCCCAGCCGTACGTACCTCGCGGCTACTACGACCGAGGAGGCCCGCAGTGGGGCGGCCCGCGGGACGCACCGCACGGATTCAGCGCGCCCGGTCACGGTGCACCGCCGCCACCGCTGCAGCGCGGCTTCGGTTGGAACGGCGGACCTCCGCCCGGGGCACCGCCACCTAATTGGGACGGCCCGCCGCCTCCCGGTGGTTGGAACGGACCGCCGCCGCCTGGGGGCTGGAACCCTCGCTGGGACGGCCCGGCGCGCGACATAGG
This sequence comes from Candidatus Mycobacterium wuenschmannii, assembly GCF_030252325.1. NCBI lineage: Bacteria > Bacillati > Actinomycetota > Actinomycetes > Mycobacteriales > Mycobacteriaceae > Mycobacterium > Candidatus Mycobacterium wuenschmannii. Next base: position 579,799 of record NZ_CP126981.1, read on the forward strand.
CCGGGCGCAGCGCGATTTCGGAAGGTTCAACTACAACGGGTACAACGCCATACCGGTCTTCAACCCGGTCTTTGGCGGCTGGGGATTCTGGTTCTTCGGCATCTGGATCCCGCTGTACTGACCTGAGATCGAACGGCCCGACCGACCTCCCGTCTGGAACCCGGCGGGAGGTCGGTCGTGTTCGACGCGGTGCCGGTGTGGCGTCTGTTCCGATTCCGTTGCAAGATGGCCGACGTGGCTATGTTCCAGGGCAGGGCGCTCGCCGACATCAATCTGAGTGGACGCGACCTCGGGGAAGCGCTCGCACTATTCATTTCCCGACGCGATCCGAGCCTGGAGAACATCCAGATCAAGCGCGCGACCCCGACGGGTGACGTCGAGACGCGGGTGCAACCCCACAAGCGGTGGTACGAGGTGCTCTTCGAGGTCGACGACAATCCCGACGAGGACGACGACGAAGACCCGACCAGTTACGAATCGCGCAAGAAAGCGGAAGCCAAAGCGCGAGCCGAGGAAAAGGCACGGGTGAAGCACTGGTCGGGGCGCAATCAGGGCGTCTTTCCGACCAGCGAGGTATGGCCCGAAGCCAATCAGTGACGCGAATCGGTCCGCATCGTCGATGATGTGAGCGGACCGAGAGGAGCGCCGGTGGCTGAGGTGTTGGTGATCGACCGAGCCCGTGGGATGCGCGATCTGGTCCGTGCCGAGGCTGCCGAATCCGAGCGACTGCGGACGCTGTCCCCGGCCATCATCGACGAGATGTGGGTCCGCGATCTGATGCCGGCGTTCAATCCGAAGGCGGCCGGAGGTGTCGAGCCGTCGTTTCCGGAGATGATCGATACCTGGATCGAAATGGCTTGGCAGGATGGGTCTTTCGGTTGGATAGGAATCGCCAACCTGCCATCGACCTTCGCCGCCGCGACCTATCTGCCCGACGACGGCTTCGCCGAGATTTTCACCGGCAACGACAATCGGGTCACTATCGGCGGACAGTATTTTCCGAACGGGCAGGGCGTCACCGTCGACGGCGGTTTCCGGCTGAGCGGTGCATGGAACTTCGGGTCCGGCACCGGTCATTCGGCGTACATCGGTGCGGGCTTCTTCCCGATGGACGACGGTGAAATGCGCTGGGTCAGCGAAGGCGTTCCGGACATGCGGGTGGCGTTCGTGCCGCGCGACGAGGTCGTCTTCGCCGATGGTTGGCATGTCCAGGGACTCAAGGGAACTGGCTCGTATGACTACTCCATCACCGATGTCTTCGTGCCTGAGTGCCGAACCATTCCACTGTTCGTCCGCGAGCCCGTGCGGGGAAGTTCGCCTGCGAGCCGGATGGGACTGATGGCTGTCACGGCTGCCGGTCACGCCTCCTTCGCGCTGGGCGTCGCCAAGAGCATGCTCGACGATGTCGAGGAGCTGGCCGCGACCAAGGTACGGATGAGCGACATGGCGGCGCTGGCCAGTCGGCAGACCTTCCAGAAGGGGCTGGCCCACCACGTGGCCGCTTGGCGGGCGGCCCGCCTGCTGGTGCTCGACGCCTTCACCGCCGCCGAGTCCGCCGTCGATGCCGGCGATGACCTGACGCCCCGGCTGCGGGCCGATATGCGGGTGGCTGCGGTCTACGCCACGGACACGGCCCGCGCGGCCGCGGAGTGGGCGCACCTGGCGGCCGGCACCACCGCGATTCGCGAAGGTACCCGCCTCAAGCGGGCGTTCCGTGACATCTACACCGGCACGCAGCATGCGTTCATCAGCGAGAAGGTGGCGATGGACGTCGCGCAGATCTGGCTGGGTCTCATCGACGATCAGTTCGGACTCTGACTGCGCGGCAACCGAATTGAGAGGACCGCGATGGTGAACATCGACCGTGCTCGATCCCGGACGTTCCTCGTGACGGGTGTCGCGTCGGGTATCGGCCTGGCCACGGCCGAGCGCCTGCTCGCCGAAGGCGGCACCGTCGTCGGCGCCGATGTGGTCGACCCGCCCCACCTGGGATCCGAATTTCGTTTCGTGACAGCCGATGTCACGGACGAAGCCGCGATCGAGGCGGTGCTGGCCGCCGTCCCGGATCGGCTCGACGGCGTCGTCCACGCCGCGGGCGTGGCGGGCGGGGGACCGGTTCACCTGCTCGAACGCACCGAGTGGGAGCGGGTGATCGCGATCAACCTGACGGGCACCTTTCTCGTCGCCAAGGCGGCCCTCACCCGGATGATCGACCAACCTCGCGTCGACGGCGAGCGAGGGTCGCTCGTGACGCTCGCCAGCGTCGAAGGAATCGAGGGGACCGCGGGAGGCAGCGTGTACAACGCCACGAAAGGCGGAGTCGTGTTGCTGACCAAGAACATCGCACTCGACTACGGGCCCAGCGGGATCCGGGCGAACGCGCTCTGCCCTGGATTCATCGAAACACCCTTGACCGAAAGTGTTTTCGGCTTGCCCGGGATGGAAGGGCCGCGCTCATCGATCACCGAGGAGCACGCGCTGCAGCGGATGGGCCACGCGGAGGAAGTCGCGGCGATGGCCGCTTTCCTGGTGTCGCCCGACGCGTCATTCGTCAGCGGTCAGGCGATCGCCGTCGACGGTGGGTACACCGCGGGCCGTGACCATGGCGTGGTTCGACTATTCGGTCTGCCGACCTGAGGTCAGTCGATGTCCATGGCGGCCGACAACGCGGCGTCCACGCTGGCGTCCACCGGCAACAGATCGCCCAGTCCGCAAGCGCGCACGATCCGAGCCACGACCGGCTGGTTGCTCACCAAGCGCATCTCGACGCCGCGTTCCCGCGAGCGCTCCGCCTCTTCAGCCAGGGCGGCGTAGGCGCAACAGCCCATGAAGTCCAGCCCGCTGGTGTCGATCACGAGCGGCCCCGGCGGACCCGCGGCCGCGGAAGCCTCGCTCAGCAGGCGGCGCCAGGTCGCGTCGTTGGACGCATCCAGCTCCCCTCCGGCGTTGACGATCACAGCGGAGCCGTAGCGCTCGGTCGTCGCTCGCAGCGTGCTGCGGGCTTGAGCCAACGAGGAAATCAGCCGGCTACTCAGCATCAAAGGATGAAAAGATGGGTCGGCCATCAGAAAAGTGCTCATGGTGCTCCTGATCCATAGGCGCTGAACGCCTCGATATGGATGCCCGCCCTGTAAGCTTAAGACCGACCTCGATTAGTGGATATAACCTTTATAACAGTCGGATATCGATGATGTCCATCCAGTACCGCCTGAGAATTGCGTGTGGAATGCGGATAAGCGTCAATTTTTGAAGCGAACTTTGCCGGCGAATCACGCGATCGTAATTCCCGAGCGGCGTCGGCGTCCGGCGTGGTGCGAACAGTGCGCGGGTCGGCGTCAAATGCATCCCCGCGCAATACATTTCACAGCAGGCCGGGGGCCTGCCGCGCAGGTGCCGGTACGGCTACGGCGGGTTTCGGTTCCGGCGGATCGATTTGCGGCAAACCACGAAACTGACGGTCCGGCAATGTCTGGAATATTTTTGACGGATTGTGGAAAAAATCAACAATTCTTTGATAAGCGCTCCGACCAGCCTCGACACCCGTCAAAAAGCCGGAAAATGTTGGCGTTGCTAACTATTTTTACGCCGTGGAAGGATCGGTTTCCTGGGCGTGCTCGGCTTCAAGATCAGCGATCGCGCGAGATGTCCGCTCGCGCAGCACTATTGCGGCCGTGACGCCGCCCACGAGGGCAACGAGCAACGCCACCCAGGAAAACCGCGTCAGCCATCGTTCCGCGGCGATGCCCGCGTAATAGACCAGCGCGGTGGTGCCGCCGGCCCAGCACAGCGCACCGGAGACGTTGGCGAGCAAAAATCTGGCGTACCGCATCTTCAGGGCCCCGGCCAGCGGTCCGGCGAAAATACGTAGTAGCGCGATGAACCGGCCGAAGAACACCGCTCGCGCGCCCCAGCGCTCGAAGAGTCGTTCGGCGTAGAGAACATGCCCGTGGCCGAAATGGTTCGGGAATCGGCGACCCAGCCGGTCGAACAGCGGCAGGCCGAGGCGCCGGCCGATCGCGTAGCCGATCGAGTCACCGATCACCGCCCCGACCACCGCGGCCCCGCCCACACCGACCGGATTGACCGCAAGCTCGTGCCGCGACGACAGCAGCGCGGCGCTGACCAGAACGATCTCACCGGGTAGCGGAATGCCCAGGCTCTCGACTCCGACGACCGCGCCGACCATGCCGTACACGGCCAGCGGGGGGACCGACTGCAGCAGCGCATCGACCGTCATGGGTAAAGAATGCCCGACACCTTCGCCGGATGGGCCACCGCAGGTAACTTTGCCCAACATGACCGTAGATCGTTACGACGAGGGCATGGCGGTGCGGCGCGAAGTGCTCGGCGACAGTTATGTCGACCTCGCCAGCGCCAAGACCAACGAATTCACCCGCGACTTTCAGCGGATCATCACCGAATTCGCTTGGGGCACAGTCTGGACGCGACCGGGCTTGGATCGGCGGAGTCGCTCGATCGTCACCCTGACCGCGCTGATCGCGCGCGGCCATCACGACGAGCTTGCCCTGCATCTGCGGGGCGCTCTGAACAACGGGCTAACCCCCGATGAGATCAAGGAAGTCTTGCTGCAGGCGGCGGTCTACTGTGGGGTCCCGGCCGCGAATGCTGCATTCCGGGTTGCGCAGGATGTACTCACTGAGGTTGAGCAGCAACGAGATTCGACGCCATGAGCGCCGTGGCCGTGGCGGTCGTCTTCGTCTGGCTCGGTATGGTGCTGGCGATCTCGTTTCTGGAGGCGCCGTTGAAGTTCCGTGCGCCCGGCGTCACGCTGCCGATCGGCCTGGGCATCGGGCGGCTGGTGTTCCGTGCGCTGAACATCGTCGAGGTCGTGTTCGCGATCGTCATCGCGGCGACCCTGATCGGCGGTCGGCCATCACCTTGTGTGACGGCGGCGCTGACCGGTGCGATCGTGATCCTCGCCGTCCAGATCATGGGTGTGCGGCCCCGGCTGACCCGCCGCTCCGATCAGGTGCTGGCCGGACTCGATGCCCCGCGCTCACACGGGCATCTGGTGTACGTGGCCCTCGAGGTGATCAAGTCGCTCGGATTGATCACGGGCGGGGCTCTTCTACTATGGCGCTGAGATGACGAATTCCAGCTCATTGTCGACGCCCTGGTCCACGGCGATGGGGTTGCGGGTGCCGATCGTCAACGCGCCCATGGGCGGAGTCGCCGGCGGGCGGTTGGCCGCGGGCGTCAGCGCTGCCGGCGGGCTGGGCATGGTGGGCATGGGGACGGCCGGGTCGACGTCGCTGCTGCACGCCGAACTGCCCCATGTGACAGGGGTTTTCGGAATTGGCCTGGTTGACTGGGTGATGCGCAAAGAGGCCGGTCTCTTCGAGGCCGCCCTGGCCGCGAAACCGGTGCTGATCTCGGTCAGCTTCGGCACCGATCTGTCCTGGGTGAGCCGGGTTCATGACGCCGGAACCGTCGCTGCCACACAGGTTTACAACAGTGACGAGGCCCGTCGGGCGCAGGACGCCGGCGTCGATCTGCTGGTGGCACGCGGTAGCGAGGGCGGCGGTCACGGCGACGCCACGATCGGCACGCTGCCGTTGCTCGACGCGGTGCTCGACGCCGTGACGGTGCCGGTGCTGGCTGCGGGTGGAATCGCGTCGGCGCGCAGCCTCGCCGCGGTGCTCGCGGCCGGGGCCAGCGGCGCCTGGCTAGGCACCTGCCTGTCGGCGTCGGTCGAAGCACTGACCAGTGACGCCGGGCGTGACGCGCTGATCAGGGCCCGCGAGACCGACACCGAAAGCACCCGGGTCTACGACATCGTCCGGCACCTGCCATGGGCCGAACGCTTTCCGTCACGCGTGCTGCGCAACGACTTCGTCGCCCGCTGGACCGGGCGTGAGGAGGCGCTGGCCGCCGACCCCGACGCCGAAGCCGAACTCAACACGGCGATCGCCGCCGACGACCGTCGCGTGGCCGCCGTCGACGCGGGCCAGGGTGTGGGGATGGTCACCGAGGTGACACCCGTCGGCGAGGTCATCGACCGACTGTGCACCGGCGCGCGCGACCTGCTCGCGGGCTGGGGCTAGACCGCCCGCACGTAGCGCTTGTTCATCACCCGCTGCAGCAACGACGTGAACGGCCCGCCGGCTCTAGCCCACCAGGTACCCGGCCGGGAGAACGCCGAGACCTCGGCGAACACCGCGGACGTGACGGGGTCATGACGCACGACAAAGCGCTCCTCGCCGACCTCGGGATGACCGGGCAACGTGCCGTAGGCGAATCCGCGGACGTGCGGTTCGTCGACGACGTAGACAACCCGGCACGGGGCTTTGAAGAGCCGGAAAAGTTTCACCACCACGAGCGTGCCTGCCTCGATGCGTTCGCTGCTCGTCTCGACGCCCAGCCCGGAACCGCGCTGCATGCCCCAGTGCATCACCGCGTCGGCGGCCTCTTCGAAGCGGAGCTGACCCATGCCGATGTGGGCGGAGTAGCCCATGTGCTTGTAGCCCGGGGGAAAGGGCCCTGCGGTCGCGCCGACTTCTGGATAGGTGAATGGCAACTGCGCAATCGTCTGCAAATCCACCGACTCAGCTTGCCACGCGGACGTGGCCGGGTTGTGCGGGCAGGCGTACGGTCGGCGGAGTGACTACCCAAGCCCCCGCTCAGGCATCCGGAACATTCACTCTCGGCGGCGATCTCGCGATCAACCGCCTCGGCTACGGCGCGATGCGCCTCACCGGTAAGGGCGTGTGGGGCCCGCCTGCTGACCGCGACGAAGCCATCCGCGTGCTGCGCCGCGCGGCCGAGTTGGGCGTCAACTTCATCGACACCGCGAACTCCTACGGCCCGTATTTCGCCGAGGAGATCATCCGTGAGGCCCTGCATCCCTACGACGGCTTGGTGATCGCCACGAAGGCGGGGCTGCTGCGCACCGGGCCGGACGTGTGGATCCCGCTGGGCTTCCCGTCGTACCTGCGTCAGGAGTGCGAGCTCAGCCTGCGCCGACTCGGCGTCGACACCATCGATCTGTTCCAGCTGCACCGCATCGACGACAAGTTCCCGCTCGAGGATCAGGTCGGTGAGCTGGTCAAGCTGCAGGAAGAGGGCAAGATCCGGCATATCGGGCTGTCCGAGATCGACGTCGATCAGCTGCACGCCGCGCAGAAGGTCGCGACCATCGTCTCGGTGCAGAACCTGTACAACCTGAACACCCGCAACGCCGAGGAGCTGCTCGACGAGTCGACCAAGCAGGGGATCGGCTTCATCCCGTGGTTTCCGCTGGCCGCCGGCCCGCTCGCCGCCGCCGACGGCCCGCTGGCGCGGATGGGCGCCGAGCACGGCCACGCGAAGCCGTCGCAGCTGGCGCTGGCCTGGCTGCTGAAGCGGTCGCCGGTGGTGCTTCCGATCCCGGGCACGTCGAGCGTCGAGCACTTGGAGGAGAACGTTGCCGCCGCCGAGATCGAACTGACCGATGCGGAGTTCGACAAGCTCAGTGAACTCGGCAAGGGGAACGCCGCCTAAGGCCCGTCGACGCCGCGCAATACGGTGTTCGGGTGGCACCTCGTGACGCGTGGCATCCCGGCGGCGGGTTCAACCCGCCCGACCCCAGCACGCAAGGCGGACCGGATTACGGACGCTTCATCGATGGCGTTCGCACGCTGCAGGACCACGCCCGCGCGGTCGACGCGCCCGATCAGGTGATCACCGAGGCCGCCGACCTGCTCGACAAGCTGTCGGCGCTGCTCACCCCGTTCGACGCCGACGAGTGGAGTTCGCCGTCGGGCCGGCGGATGGACCTGCCGGTGCGCGGCAACATCCTGACCGTCCCGATGAACGCCCACAAGACCGACGACGGCCGCATCGAGGGGTGGGCGCGGTTCGCGCGGTTTCACCTGGGCCGCAATGGCGCCGTACACGGCGGCTGCCTCGGCATGCTGTTCGACACCGTGCTGGGGCTGACGTCGTCTGTGCTCACCGGTGGGCCGCGGCAACGCACCGCCTATCTGCACATCAACTATCGCCAGATCGTGCCGATCGAAAAGAAGCTGCAGATAGATGCGCGGGTCGACAGGGTGGAGGGTCGCAAGGTCTTCGTCTCCGGGCGCCTGTGCGACGGCGAGACCGTTCTCACTGACGCCGAGGCGTTGTTCGTCCTTCTGAAACCGGGTCAGCCTTAAGGCTGCAACCCTCGGGCGATACCCCTCCCGATAGCATGGTCGGGTCCGTTTGTAGACCCGAAAGCCATGGAGACCGCGTCGATGACCGCCCTCGCACACCCCGTTCCGGCACCCCCGATCCGGGTGGCTGCCGGGACGACCGCGGCGGCCGCGGTCCGCGAGGCCGGGCTGCCGGGCCGTGGTGCGGCCGACGCGATCGTGGTGGTGCGCGACGCCGACGGCGCCCTGCGTGACTTGAGCTGGGCTCCCGACACCGATGCCGACGTCATCCCGGTCGCCGCCGACACCGACGACGGGCGCAGCGTGATCCGGCACTCGGCTGCCCATGTGCTGGCTCAGGCCGTGCAGGATCTGTATCCGCACGCCAAGCTCGGCATCGGCCCGCCGATCACCGACGGCTTCTATTACGACTTCGCGGTCGAAGAGCCGTTCACCCCAAAGGATCTCGACAAGCTGGAAAAGCGGATGCGCCAGATCGTCAAGGAGGGGCAGCTGTTCGACCGGCGGGTCTACGAGTCGAAGGACGCGGCGCGCGCCGAGTTGGCGGGGGAGCCGTTCAAGCTCGAACTGGTCGACGACAAGTCCGGCGACCCCGACGTAATGGAAGTCGGCGGCGACGAGCTCACCGCCTACGACAACCTGAATCCCCGTACCCGCGAACGGGTGTGGGGTGACCTGTGCCGCGGACCGCACATCCCGACCACCAAGCACATCCCGGCATTCAAGCTCACTCGCAGCTCGGCCGCGTACTGGCGGGGCGACCAGAACAATGCCAGCCTGCAGCGCATCTACGGCACCGCGTGGGAATCGCAGGAGGCACTGGACCGCCACCTGGAATTGCTGGCGGAGGCCCAGAAGCGCGACCACCGCAAGCTGGGTGTCGAGCTGGACCTGTTCAGCTTTCCCGACGAAATCGGTTCGGGCCTGGCGGTTTTCCATCCCAAGGGCGGCATCATCCGGCGTGAGCTGGAGGAGTACTCGCGGCGCAAGCACGAGCAGGCCGGCTACGAGTTCGTCAACACCCCGCACATCACCAAGGAACATCTGTACGTCACGTCGGGCCACCTCGAGTGGTACGCCGACGGCATGTATCCGCCGATGCATCTCGACGCGGAGTTCAACGAAGACGGCACCGTGCGTAAGCCCGGCCAGGATTACTACCTGAAGCCGATGAACTGCCCGATGCATCACCTGATCTACCGGTCGCGGGGACGGTCGTATCGCGAACTTCCGTTGCGGCTCTTCGAGTTCGGCAGCGTCTACCGCTACGAGAAGTCCGGTGTGATCCACGGCCTGACCCGGGTGCGCGGCATGACCCAGGACGACGCGCACATCTACTGCACCCGCGAGCAGATGCGCGAGGAGCTCACCTCCGTGCTGAAGTTCGTGCTCGACCTGTTGGCCGACTACGGGCTCAACGACTATTACCTGGAGCTGTCCACCAAGGATCCCGAGAAGTACGTCGGCTCAGACGAACTCTGGGATGAGGCGACCGACATCCTGCGCGAGGTCGGCGAGGCCTCCGGGCTGCAACTGGTGCCCGACCCGGGCGGCGCCGCGTTCTACGGGCCGAAGATCTCGGTGCAGGTCAAGGATGCCCTGGGCCGCAGCTGGCAGATGTCGACCATTCAGCTCGACTTCAACATGCCCGACCGGTTCGAGCTGGAGTACACCGCAGCCGACGGCTCCCGGCAACGTCCGGTGCTGATCCACCGCGCGCTGTTCGGGTCGATCGAGCGGTTCTTCGGCATCCTCACCGAGCACTACGCCGGTGCCTTCCCGGCGTGGCTGGCGCCGGTGCAGGTGGTCGGCATCCCCGTCGCCGACGGTCACGTTCCTTACCTGGAAGACATTGCCGCACAGCTGAAGTCGCAGGGTATCCGGGCCGACGTGGATGCCAGCGACGACCGGATGGCCAAGAAGATCGTCAACCACACCAACCAGCGGGTGCCGTTCATGCTGCTGGCAGGCGACCGTGACGTGGAGGCCGGGGCGGTCAGCTTCCGGTTCGGCGACCGCACCCAGATCAACGGCGTTCCCCGCGACGAGGCGGTGGCCGTCATCAAGCGGTGGATCGCCGATCGCGAAAACGACGTTCCCACAGCCGATTTGGTCAAGGTGAGTTCTCATGGCTGACGACTCGATCGTCGACCGGGGCGCCGGCGAGGCCGATCACCTGCAGCGGCTGTGGACCCCGTACCGGATGAGCTACCTCGCCGAGGGTCCGCTCAAGCAGGACAACGACAACAAGGAACAACCCTTCACCGACATCCCGCAACTGTCGGACGAGGACGGTCTGGTCGTTGCCCGCGGCGAACTGGTCTACGCGGTGCTGAACCTGTACCCGTACAACCCCGGCCACCTGATGGTGGTGCCGTATCGACGCTTCTCCGAAATCGAAGACCTGACCGAAGCGGAGAGCGCCGAGCTGATGGCGTTCATCCAGAAGGCAATTCGCGTCATCAAGAACGTCTCGCGGCCGCATGGTTTCAACGTCGGAGTCAACCTGGGGCACTCGGCGGGCGGTTCGTTGGCGGAACACCTGCACGTGCACGTGGTGCCGCGGTGGGGCGGCGACGCCAACTTCATTACGATCATCGGCGACTCGAAAGTGATTCCGCAGCTGTTGCGCGACACCCGCCAGTTGCTGGCGACGGAGTGGGCCAAGCAGTCGTGAGCAGACTGTTGTCCCGCGAGGGCGTCGCACGGGCCACCGGCCCGGTGGCGCGGGCGTTCCTGCGCGCGGGTTTCACAGCGGACGGCGTGACGATCATCGCGACAGCGGCGGCGGTGCTGGCCGCGCTGACTCTGTTCCCCATCGGGCGGCTGTTCGCCGGGACCATGGTGATCTGGTTCTTCGTCATGTTCGACATGGTCGACGGTGCGATGGCGCGAGAAAGCGGCGGTGGCACGCGATTTGGCGCGGTCCTCGACGCGACCTGCGACCGGATCAGCGACGGCGCGGTGTTCTGCGGGCTGGCGTGGTGGGCCGCCTTCGGTCTAGGAAGCCGGCCGCTGGTGGTGGCGTTGTTGATCTGTCTGGTGACATCGCAGGTGATCTCGTACATCAAAGCGCGCGCCGAGGCCAGTGGGCTACGCGGCGACGGTGGCCTCATCGAACGACCGGAACGCCTGATCATCGTCTTGGTCGGAGCGGGTCTCTCCGATCTGCCGTTCTTCCCGCTGCCGTGGGCGTTGCCGATCGCGGCGTGGGCCCTGGCCGCGGCCAGCATGGCCACCTGTGCCCAGCGGTTACACACCGTGCGGCACTCGAGTGGCGCCGCGACTCCGCTGCCGCCGCCGGGGAAGTCGGGCGAGGCTGAGCCGTGATCGTTCCCGATGGTCTGAAACTGCCTGGCCTGAGCGATCTTTCGCTGGGCAGCCGACTGGCCGACTGGGGGTACGCGACCGGCTGGTTGACGGTGCGGACCATCCCGGAGTTCGCCGCACGCAACATCTTCGATGCTGGAGCGCTGTATGCGTCACGCGGCGGGGGACCGGACCAACTGCGCAAGAACCTGGCCCGCGTGACCGGGGTCGAGCCGAAGGAGGTGCCCGGCAGCCTGATTCGGGCGGCGCTGGCTTCCTACGCGCGGTACTGGCGTGAAGCCTTCCGGCTGCCGTCGATGGACCTCGAGGCGATCGGGCGCGCGATGGCCGAAACATCGTTGGGCGCAGAGCATGTCGATGCGGCACTCGCGAAGGGCAACGGCGCGGTGCTGGCACTGCCGCACAGCGGGAACTGGGACCTGGCCGGGGTGTGGATGGCCCAGAACTACGGTCGCTTCACCACCGTTGCGGAACGACTCAAGCCGGAGTCGCTTTATCAACGCTTCCTTGACTATCGGGAAAGCCTTGGCTTCGAGGTGATTCCGCTCTCCGGGGGCGAGCAGCCGCCGTTCCCGTTGCTCGGCGAGCGGCTCAAAGCCAACAAAGTCGTATGCCTGATGGCTGAGCGGGACCTCAGCCGCGCCGGCGTCGAGGTCGACTTCTTCGGCGAGCCAACCCGCATGCCCGCCGGCCCGGCCAAGCTGGCGATCACTACCGGAGCCGCGCTGCTCCCCACCCACAGCTGGTACGACGGCGAGATCTGCCGCGTCGACATCGACCCCGCGTTGGACACCTCCAGCGGGGATGTCCGCGTCGTCACGCAGGCACTGGCCGACGTCTTCGCCCGCAACATCGCCGAGCACCCCGCGGACTGGCACATGTTGCAGCCGCAGTGGCTCGCCGATCTGTCCGAGGAACGACGGGCCCGATTGGCGGACAGCTAGTGCGCATCGGGATGGTGTGTCCGTACTCGTTCGACGTGCCGGGCGGTGTGCAGTCGCACGTCCTGCAGCTTGCCGAGGTGATGCGGAGGCGGGGGCAGGACGTCAGCGTGCTGGCACCCTCGTCTCCGCATGTGCAGTTGCCCGACTACGTCGTGTCCGCCGGCCGCGCCGTCCCGATTCCGTACAACGGTTCGGTGGCCCGGCTGCAGATCAGCCCCGCGGTCAGCGGAAAGGTCCGCCGCTGGCTGACCGAGGGCGAATTCGACGTCCTGCACCTGCATGAGCCGAATGCGCCGAGCGTGTCCATGTGGGCGCTGCGCATCGCCGAGGGCCCGATCGTCGCCACCTTTCACACCTCGACCACCAAGTCGCTGATGCTGTCGATGTTCGGCGGCCTGCTGCAACCCATGCACGAGAAGATCATCGGCCGCATCGCCGTCTCCGACCTGGCCCGACGCTGGCAGATGGAGGCCCTGGGGTCCGACGCGGTCGAGATCCCCAACGGCGTCGACGTCGCTGCGATGGCCGGCGCGCCCCTGCTCGACGGGTATCCGCGACCCGCCAAAACCGTCTTGTTCCTCGGCCGCTACGACGAACCGCGCAAAGGCATGGCGGTGCTGCTCGAAGCGCTCCCGACGTTGGTCGAGCGATTCCCCGGACTGCAAGTGCTGATCGTCGGCCGCGGCGACGAGGACGAGTTGCGGGAGAAGGTCGGCGGATTGGCCGGCCACCTGCGATTTCTCGGGCTGGTCGACGACGCCGCGAAGGCCTCGGCGATGCGCAGTGCCGATGTCTACTGCGCGCCGCATCTGGGTGGCGAGAGCTTCGGCATCGTGCTCGTCGAGGCGATGGCCGCGGGCACGCCGGTGGTCGCCAGCGACCTGCACGCGTTCCGGCAGGTGTTGCGCGATGGCGAGGCCGGCCTGCTGGTCAAGGCCGACGACAGCGCCGCACTCGCCGACGGCCTGATCGCGGTGCTGGAGGACGAGGCGCTGGCCACCCGCTACGCCGAGGCCGGCTCGAAGGCGGTACAGCGGTACGACTGGTCGGTAGTGGCCAACCAGATCATGCGGGTCTATGAGACGGTGGCCGTCCGCGGCAGCAAAGTCCAGGCGGCGAGCTGATGTGGTGGACGATCGCGCTGGTTGCGGCCGTGGTCGCGCTGGTGTCGGTGTTGCTCGGGTTCGGCGTGTGGGCGTACCGAATGGCCAACCGGCTCGACCGCTTGCATGTGCGTTACGACCTGTCCTGGCAGGCACTCGATGCCGCTCTGGCCCGCCGGGCCGTGGTGGCCCGCGCGGTCGCGGCGAATGCGCTGGGCGGCCATTCCGACGCTGAGGCCAGGGAGTTGGTGACGCGCGCCGACGCCGCCGAAAGCGCTGGGCGCCGGGAGCGCGAGGGTTGTGAGAACAAGCTGGCCGCCGCGCTCGCGATGGTCGATCCGGCGTCGGTGCCGGCGGGTGTGATCGCCGAACTGTCCGATGCCGAGGCCCGGGTGGTACTGGCCAGGCGATTCCACAACGACGCGGTCCGCGACACGCTCGCGCTGCGTGAGCGACGTCTGGTCCGGTGGTTCCGATTGGCTGGAACAGCAAAGCTGCCAACCTATTTCGAGATCGCCGAGCGGTCGCACGCACTGCGGCACGCCGACCACCCGGCCGCTGACCGGCGTACGTCGGCGCGGGTGGTGCTGCTCGACGAGACCGGCGCGGTCCTGCTGTTGTGCGGGTCCGACCCCGCGGCCATCGGGCCCGCATCCCGGTGGTGGTTCACCGTCGGCGGCCAGGTCGCCGACGGCGAATCGCTTGCCCAGGCCGCCGCGCGTGAGCTGGGCGAGGAGACGGGTCTGCGCGTCGACCCCGTCGATATGATCGGGCCGATCTGGCGGCGCGACGCGGTGTTCGACTTCAACGGCGCCGAGATCGACAGCGAGGAATTCTTCTTCGTGTACCGCATCCCGCGCTTCGAACCGTCGGCGGCGGGCCGCACCGAACTGGAGAACCGCTACATCCACGGCCACCGATGGTGTGAGCCTGCCGACATCGTCGCGCTGGCCGACGCCGGCGAGACGGTCTACCCGCTGCAGCTCTCCGAACTGCTTGCCGAGGCAGCGGCGCTGGCAGGTGCGCCGGATCGGCCCCGTCAGCTGCAATCCATCCGCTGAGCCGTCGAGCGCTCCGCTGGCCGCACACTCGACGCCGAGCGCTCCGCTAGTGGCGCGTTCGCTCCGGCTTTCGGCGTGAGCCGTGGTGCCGCCTGGAAAATACGATTTGGCATCCACCCCTAGAATTGGGTGACACCCAGCTATAAGGAGATCAGCAGTGGATAGCGCCCAGCCGAATGGCACCGCGCGGACGGGAACCGCGCGAGTCAAGCGCGGCATGGCCGAGATGCTCAAGGGCGGCGTCATCATGGACGTCGTCACGCCGGAGCAGGCCCGCATCGCCGAGGGCGCCGGCGCCGTCGCGGTCATGGCGCTGGAGCGGGTCCCCGCCGACATCCGCGCCCAGGGCGGGGTGTCGCGGATGAGCGACCCCGACATGATCGAGGGCATCATCTCCGCCGTCACCATCCCGGTAATGGCCAAGGCCCGCATCGGCCACTTCGTCGAAGCCCAGATTCTGCAGAGCCTTGGGGTGGACTACGTCGACGAGTCCGAGGTGCTGACCCCCGCCGATTACACCCACCACATCGACAAGTGGAAGTTCACCGTGCCGTTCGTCTGCGGCGCCACCAATCTGGGTGAGGCGCTGCGGCGGATCAACGAGGGCGCGGCGATGATCCGCTCCAAGGGCGAGGCGGGCACCGGCGACGTGTCCAACGCGACCACCCACATGCGGTCCATCGGGGGGGAGATCCGCCGCCTCGGTTCGCTGTCCGAGGACGAATTATTCGTTGCCGCAAAGGAATTGCAGGCCCCCTACGACCTGGTCGTGGAGGTGGCGCGGGCCGGGAAGCTGCCCGTCACGTTGTTCACCGCCGGCGGCATCGCTACCCCGGCCGACGCGGCGATGATGATGCAACTCGGCGCCGAGGGCGTATTCGTCGGCTCCGGGATCTTCAAGTCCGGCGACCCCGCGCAGCGGGCGGCGGCCATCGTCAAGGCCACTACCTTCTTCGACGACCCGGACGTGCTGGCCAAGGTGTCTCGCGGGCTGGGGGAGGCGATGGTCGGCATTAACGTGGAGCAAGTCCCGGAGCCCCATCGCCTCGCGCAGCGCGGCTGGTAAAAACAGTCCGTGTCGATCGAAAAGATCCTCGATCTCGAGCAGCTCGAGGTCGACATCTACCGGGGCAGCGTGTTCAGCCCCGAACAGGGCAACTTCCAGCGCACGTTCGGCGGTCAGGTGGCAGGCCAGTCGCTGGTATCCGCGGTGCGCACGGTCGACCCGCATTTTCTGGTGCACTCGTTGCACGGATACTTCATCCGCCCCGGAGACTCCTCAGCGCCAACGATTTTCATCGTCGAGCGACTGCGCGACGGCGGCTCGTTCTGCACGCGTCGGGTCAACGCCATTCAGCACGGCAAGACGATCTTCTCGATGTCGGCGTCATTTCAGACCGACCAGGAGGGCATCCACCACCAGGATGTGATGCCCTCGGCGCCGCCACCGGACGACCTGCCCGGCCTCAAGTCGATGAAGGTGTTTGACGACGAGGGCTTCAAGCAGTTTCAGGAGTGGGACATCCGCATCGTCCCGCGCGACCAGGTGCACCAGGTGCAGGGCAAGGCTGCGCAGCAACAGGTCTGGTTCAAGCACCGCGACCCGCTGCCCGACGATCCGGTGCTGCACATCTGCGCGTTGGCCTACATGAGCGACCTGACCCTGCTGGGCTCGGCGCAGGTCACCCACCTCGACGAACGCGAGCACCTGCAGGTCGCGTCGCTGGACCACGCGATGTGGTTCATGCGGGTGTTCCGCGCCGACGAGTGGCTGCTCTACGACCAGTCCTCGCCGTCGGCCACCGGTGGGCGGGCCCTGTGTCAGGGCAAGATCTTCAACCAGTACGGCGAGATGGTCGCCGCCGTCATGCAGGAGGGTCTGACGCGCTTCTCCACCGATCAGCGTTGAGCGCCGTGCGCATCGGGGTGTTGGCGCTACAGGGCGACGTCCGCGAGCATGTGGCGGCGCTGCGGGAAGCGGGGGCCGAGGCGATCAGTGTGCGGCGCCGCGACGAACTCGAATCCGTGGCTGGGTTGGTGATTCCCGGCGGCGAGTCCACCGCGATCAGTCACCTGCTGCGCGAGCTCGATCTGCTGGAACCGCTGCGGGCGAGGCTGGCCGACGGCCTACCCGCCTACGGCGCGTGTGCGGGAATGATCATGCTGGCCAGCGAGATTCGCGACGCCGGGACGGCCGGGCGCGAGGCGCTGCCGCTGTCGGCGATCGATATCACCGTGCGGCGCAACGCTTTCGGCCGTCAGGTCGACTCATTCGAGGGTGACGTCGACTTCGACGGGTTCGATGCTCCGGTGCACGCGGTGTTCATCCGCGCGCCGTGGGTGGAGCGAGTCGGGGACGGAGTGCAGGTGTTGGCGCGCGCGGCCGACCATCCGGTTGCGGTGCGACAAGGTCCCGTGCTGGCGACCGCGTTTCACCCCGAGGTGACCACCGACCGGCGCATCCACCAGTTGTTCGTCGACATCGTCAGCGGGCGACGCTGACAGGTGCCGGCAGCGCCCACCGCAAACCGCCGACCAGAACGCGGCCGATGCTGCGCACCACCGTGACCTCCACGGGTGGAAAGTACGGCAACAGCAACGGGATTCGAGCCCACAGCGGCAGCATGGATACCGCGGTCGCGGACAGCACGCCATAGGGTGCCCGCGCCGCCAGCGACAACGGCGGCGTCAACAGCAGGAATCGGGCCGCATCTCGGGCCGCGGCGGTGCTGCGCAACTCCGGCCGGTAATCGTTGAGCCGTTGCGCCAGTTCGCCTTCCGTTCGCGGAGGATCCGCCACACCCAGCTTGGCGGCGATCTCGGCCATGTCGGCGACATAGCCGTCCCGGCCGGCTTGGTCCAGCGGAGCCGCGCCGTACAACTGGTGGGCGCGCAGAAAGCTGTCGGCCTCGGCGATGTGTACCCACTCCAGCAGGTGCGGGTCGGTCGCGGTGTAGGCGCGACCGTCGGCGGCGACACCGTGCACGCGCCGGTGAATTCCGCGCACCCGGTCCACCGCGCGCTGCGCGTCCACTGCAGATCCGAATGTCGTCTCGGCCAGGAAGGTGCTGGTGCGCTGCAGCCGGCCCCACGGGTCCTCGCGGTAATTGGAGTGCTCGGCCACGCCGGCCATCGCCAACGGGTGCAGCGACTGCAGCAGCAGGGCGCGGAGACCGCCGACGAACATCGACGCGTCGGCATGCACCCGGCGGATGGGTCGGTCGTCGGCGAACCAGCGAGGTCCCGGCGTCTCGTGGATGCGCTCGCGCTCCGCTGGACCGTCCGGCCCCGCGACCATTTCGAACAAGCTGCTTCCCAACGCGTCCCGTACCGCCTGTAGAGGGTTTTGCGTGGTCATGGCCTCCACGGTAATGCAGCGTTTGAATTCCGGCGCCACGGTGTAATGCCTGTCGAATGGATTTCGACAAGCGGGTGCAGTCCTGGCACGACATTCCCGGTTGGTTCCAGTGGCGCCACCATCAGGAGGAAGCGGTTGCGCATTTCCCGGACGGCAGCCGGTTCGCCGAAGTCGGCTGCTATCTGGGCCGCAGCATCTGCTCGCTGGGCGAAGTCGTGCGGGCGGCGGGCCTGGCGAATCGGATTGTCGGCGTCGATACCGCGCGGGGCAGCGGACCCGAGGGCGTCAGCGAGACCGACGCGCACGGGCCCGCTGTCGAGCATGGTGGCGGTACGTTCGCAGGGCTGTTGCACCGCAACATCATTGACTGCGGTCTGGCTGACACGGTCCAGTTGGTGATCAGTGATTCCGTTGCTGCCGCATCGCTGTTCCCCGACGAATCGTTCGCCTGGGTGCACATCGACGCCAGTCACGACTACGACTCCGTCATCGCCGACGTCGACGCGTGGGCGCCCAAGGTACAGCCGGGCGGTTGGTTGTCCGGCGACGACTACGAAGCCGACTGGTGGCCGGGCGTGGTGTCGGCGGTGCACGACGCCTTACCCGACGCACGCTCGTGGGAATCGATGCAGTGGCGGTGGATCAAGCCGGGCTGAAATTAGTGCCGCCGGTGGCCGTGGGAGTCCGTTAGGCTTCCGGGCGTGCGACTCGTCCACGGCTTTGCGGCGCTGCTGACTGCGGCGGGCGTCCTCGTCGCGTCGCCCGCGGCGGCCATTCCGGTTGTGGCGCAGAGCAAGATCGACGCGCTGTTGCTATCCGACGATGACGTCAGCTCGATCGTCGGGCTTCCACTTCGTCGAGTCGGGGATATTCGTCCGAAACCCGGACAAGCGGGTCCTCTCCCGGATCGGGACGACTGTCGATCGTTCGTGCAGTCTGACGTCAGCCTGTGGACCGCGGAGTTCACCGCTTTCCGGCGCGTTCAGCAGCGGGACGATCCCGAAACACCTCAGTTCGCGGTCACTCAATCCGTCGCGTTGTACCCCAACGCGATGACCGCCGCCGGTACCTTCCGGCGCGCGTTCGCACCCGACATGGTCGGCCGCTGTGGCTCGGTGACGTTGACCGACACCTCCAACGCGTCCTGGCGCATCGACAAGGTTTCGATTACCGGGAATCACGCGAGCTGGATGCTTGCGAACCTGCAGGACGGTCAGGACACCACCTGGCGGTGCGCGAATGAGATTCGGCAAAAGGGCAATGCGATGTTCATGGAGTTTGAATGTCAGTACGGAAACGGGGGCCCGTTGGTGGCGCAGATGGCCAACCTTATTGCCAACCGGATCCCGTCATGACGGACGTTGATCGCACGCGACGGATATTGGCCGGTCTCGGAGGATTAGGCTGTGCGGCCATGCTGGCTGTGGGCTGCTCGCATCCGCAGCCTGAACCCGAAACGGGGCCGATGCACGTTCCGGCGCCCAGCGACAGTCTGAAAGGGCAGACTTCAGACGCGGTCGCGCCAAGTGGCCCGCCGTCGGCCAGCGCTGAGGCGAAACCCGTTCCGCCACCGGTGGTTACGCCCGACAGACTGCGCACGCTGGTGGTTCCGCCGGACGTGTCTGGCCCGATCGTCGGTTCGCCGCTGGGATTTGAAAAATTGTTCAACCAACCCGCCCCGTCGATTGACTTGGGTGGGAAGTCCTCGTGTGCGGTGCTTTTCGGCCCGACGGTCCACGATTACGGCAGAGAGTGGACCGCGTACAAGGGCGCGCAGCAGAAGAACGCTGAGGACAACGCGGACCACGTCGTCGGTCAGGGTGCCGGGTCCTACGCGGACACCGACACCGCGCGGCGTGCGTTCACGGCGGCCTTCCCGCCGGCCTTGACCGAATGCGATGGAGTCGCGGTCAACAATCCGCGCGACAAAAACCCCCAAATCACCTGGCGCTTCGATGTTTCCAGTGTCGACGGCGCCAGTGCACGGTGGACTCGCACCCAACTCAACGGCGGCCAGCCGACGGATTGGGGTTGCGCCTACGAGGCTCGGGTGAAAAGCAATGTGCTGCTGTACACCTCGGTGTGCGAGCACGGCGATGGCGGCGCCGCGGCAGCCGGCCAGCTGGCCGACCGGATGACGGTGTGGTTCCCGGACTCCTGATCGAGACCGTCAGATAGCCCGGCTGAGAATGTAGTCGGTGAGGCGCTTGACCGCTTGACTGGGATTACCCATCTGACCCACGCTCGAGATCGACATGACGTTGCCCAGCCGGAACGCGACGGCTACACAGTTGTATCCGGTGTACTCGCCCCAGTTCCTCGCGGCGATCGTCCAGATCATGACGTCGTCGTTGGTCTTGAAGTCATACAGTTCCCAGGAGAATCCCTCTGGTACAGGCCCGCCCTGCATGATGGCGTGGTCACAGCTCCGGAAGAAATTCGGGTTGTAAGCGGCGTCGAAGCGGTTGCGGGTGCTACCGGCATCGGCGAATATGCCGACCGACTGACCAACAAAGATCTGGGTGGGGTCACCCGGGACGGTCCAGGTCTGAGTGCGAAATGCCGAATAGTCCGAACCCCAGGCGTCGACGTCGTTGGTGGCAAAAAGTTTTCTGCAGTCGTCACGCTGACTCAGCGGTTCCGGTTGCCAGGGCCGCGCCGGGAGCGGGTCGACGTCGTGCCGTACTTGGAGGCCGACGTATTGGCTCACCTCGTCGTCGGACGGGATCAGCGACACGATGCGGCCCGGAGGAACATTGCTGGCCCCTGCGAGCGGCGACTGCGTCCACAGCGCCGCGACGACGACGGCGGCGATGGTGACTGTCTGAGGGATCAGGCGCACCGGTCGATCATATCGAGCCTGCGGTGCTGCACGGGCGCTGATTTCAGGCGTCGATGTCCGCTCGAGGAGTCAGTACCGGGGCAGTGTGATCTTCTCCGCTGCAATACCGCCGAAGGTCTTGCCGGCCAATCCCATAGCGGTGCGCACGGGTGGGCTTGCGATCAGGCGGGCCGCCGCGTGCAGCCCTCGGATACCGGACCGGGTTCTGGGGTTGGCCACCCGTAACACCGCCGGCCGGACACGTTGCGCGGCGTCGACATGCGGCCGCATGAATCGCTCGTAGCCGGCCAGCGCGGTGCTCACCTCGCCGTGGCGCGACAGCTCGCCGGCCAGCACATAGGCGCCGATCAGCGCCAGGCTGCTGCCCCCGCCGCCGACCGGTGACGGGCAAAAGGCGGCATCGCCCAACAGGGCGATCCGGCCCGCACTCCACTGCGGCGCGCGAATTTGTCCGAGCGCATCGAAATACATTGGTGCATGCTCTATTTGGGCCAGAATGCGCTGTGCGACTCCGCCCGCGTCGGCGAAGGTGCGACGCAGGATCGCGATCTGGTCGCCTCGGTCGAGGTCTTCCAGGCCCTTGACATCCGACATGAATGACAGCATCGCGCGGGTGCTCCCGATGTTGTCAGGACGCAGATGTATTGCGCGCGAACCGGGGACGTGCCGCCAATTCCACCAGCGGTCGTCGGACTCGTCGCGGGCAATGGTCAGATACGCGATGTACATCCCCAGATCGGTTGGGGCGGTGGGCAGCACCAGGTCGCGAGTGCGCGAGCGCAGACCCTCGGCGATGACGATCAGGTCGGCGTCCAGTGATTCGCCGTCGTTGAGTGCCGCGGTGACCCGGTCGCCGTGGTCGATCAGATCCACGATCTGTGTGCCGAAACGGTAGTCGGTGGTGGAAGTGGTGTGCTCGATCAGAATGCGGGATAGCTCGCCGCGCAGAATCTCCAATTCGGCGGTCGGGCCGTCGCCGCCGGATTCGGCCATCGGAAACGACGCTGCCGGGGACCCGTCAGACCGGACGAAGCGCATGCCTATTTCGGTGGTGTTAGCGGCACGGATCTCGTCTTCGATGCCCATCCGGCGAACGACCTCGCGCGCGGCGCCGCGCACGTCGACGTTGTGTCCTTCGTCGCGTTGGCGGTCGAACCGCTCGACGACGGTGGTCTGCCAACCCGTCTGGGCGAGTTGGTGGGCGAGCGCGGGTCCGGCGATTCCGGCGCCGGAGATGACGGCATGGCGATTCACCTGCTCTACATAACACCGACGGCGCGCGGCGAAACCTGAAGCTCCACTCACCCGGCCAGTGCGGCGAGGCGGATATTCCGAGCATCGATGTCCGACTGCGCGGGTGGAACGAGGACGTCGCCGCCCGGTCCCGCGGTGGCCTGCGCGTACGTGACGTGCGGAAGTTGGTCGCGCTCATACTGATTGAATGCCGCAGTGATGTCATCAGGGTGCTCGGTCAGCGCCCGGGCCAGCAGCCATGCGCCGGTCATCGCCAGACTCGTTCCCCGGCCGGACAGTGGTGACGCGCAGTACGCCGAGTCGCCGACAAGGACGACCCGACCGCGATGCCAACTCGGCAGGTGAATCTGGCTGACCGAGTCGAAGTAGAGCTCGGCGTCGGCGTCGGCGGCATCGAGAAGTTCGCGAATTCGCCACCCGCTGTGCCCGGCGAACGCGTCGCGCAGGATCTGCTTCTGTGCGCCCAGATCGTGGTAGTCGTAGTCGATCCACGGTGAGCGAACATGAACACCGCCAACGCTTTATCGCGGTAGGCCGCGATGCCCGCCATGCGCCCCGGGGTGTTGTAGATCGGGTTGCGGCGCTCGGGCTGCGTGGAGCCGGGCAATTGCGCGAGAGCGACATAGAGGCCTAGGTGCCGAAGAAACTGGTCTTCGGACCCGAACATGAGGCGCCGTGTGCCCGAGTGCATACCGTCGGCGCCGACCACGATGTCGAAACGCTGCGTCTCACCAGAGGCGAAGCACACCTCGACGCCGTCGTCGGCGTCGTGAAGTTCGGCAACCGACTGACCGAAATGCAGGGTGGCAGAGGGCTTCAGCGCCCCGCGTAGCACCTGGGCCAGATCCTCGCGGGGGATCTCGACGTCGTCGGGCCGGTCGTTGAACTCGGTGTCGGGCAGTTCGGCGAGAGGCTCGCCGTCGGCGTCGACGAACAGCAGGCGTTCACTCATGTCCACCCGGCGGGCCCCGATTGCGTCGAGCACGCCCATCTTCTCGGCGACGTCGATCGCAGCGCCGCGGATGTCGATCGGGGAGCCGTTGACCCGAAGATGATCGGCGCGCTCGACGATCGTGACGTCGTGGCCGGTGGCGCCGAGCGTGATGCCTGTGCTGAGCCCTGCCATGCCACCGCCGGTTATCAGAATCCGCATGCCCATTCCCTCCCTAGATAAGATACGATCTGTTCCTTACGGACGGTAGCGGAGGTCGATAGGAAACGCAATGTCTCTAAAGGGCGAGGTTCCACAGCGCCGGCGCGGCGCAGCGCTGGAAACCGCGTTGCTCGATGCCGCGTGGGCGGAGCTGGCCGAGCGTGGTTACGACGACCTCACCATCGACGCGGTGGCTACTCGCGCCGGGACGAGCCGGGCAGTGCTGTATCGCCGTTGGCCGGGCAAACACGAGCTGATGTTGGCCGCCCTGGTCCACCAGGCCAGGGCGGAGCCGGTGGCGATACCCGACACCGGCAGCCTGCGCGGCGACGTCATCGCTGTGATGCACGAGGCGAACAAGGTGCGACCCCGGTTGGTGGCACAACTACTCACACGGCTGGGCGGTTTCTACGCCGATGCGAGCACCAACCTCGCCGAGTTGAGCGCCTATGTATTGGGTGGACGCAACGCGGTGACCGACGAATTGATCGGTCGGGCCGTCGAGCGGGGTGAAGTCGAGCCCGGCCAGATCAGCGGCCGGGTGGCCCGGCTGCCTATCGACCTGTTCCGCCACGAGTTGTTGATGACCCTGCAACCGGTCGCCGACGAGGTCATCGAGGAGATCGTCGACGGCATTTTCTTGCCGCTGGTCAGGCTGGGCGCCGACGATCAAAGGCCCACGTAGACTCGTCAGGCGAAACCGGGAGCGACAGAAGAGGTAGCAGCCGATGAGCGGCCATTCCAAGTGGGCCACCACCAAGCACCAGAAGGCCGTCAAAGATGCGCGTCGTGGCAAGGAATTCGCGCGGCTGATCAAGAACATCGAGGTCGCTGCGCGCACTGGCGGCGGCGACCCGACGGGCAACCCGACGCTGTACGACGCCATTCAAAAGGCCAAAAAGACATCGGTGCCCAACGACAACATCGAGCGCGCCCGCAAGCGCGGCGCGGGTGAAGAAGCCGGCGGCGCCGACTACCAGACCATCATGTACGAGGGCTACGGCCCCAACGGCGTTGCCGTGCTGATCGAGTGCCTGACCGACAACCGCAACCGGGCGGCCGGCGAGGTCCGCGTCGCAATGACTCGCAACGGCGGCAATATGGCCGACCCGGGCTCGGTGTCCTACCTGTTCACCCGCAAGGGCGTGGTCACGCTCGAGAAGAACAGCCTGACCGAGGACGACGTACTTGCGGCCGTGCTGGACGCCGGCGCAGAGGATGTCAGCGATCTCGGTGAGAGCTTCGAAATTGTCTCCGAGCCAACCGATCTCGTCGCGGTGCGGACCGCGCTCCAGTGCGCCGGCATCGACTACGACTCGGCAGAGGCCAGCTTCCAGCCGTCGGTCAGCGTGCCGGTCGACGTCGACGGCGCGCGCAAGGTGTTCAAACTTGTTGACGCGCTGGAAGACAGCGACGACGTGCAGAACGTGTGGACCAACGTCGACCTGTCCGACGAGGTGCTAGCCGCCCTCGACTCCGAATAGTCGAGGGCGGCCGGCCCCGGCCGGCGGCTCAACCGACGAGCGCGCCGCCTGCCCACACGTTGATCAGTGCGTCCCATAACTCCGGCACGGTGAGCGCCGGAATTTCGTGAATCGTTGTCAGTCCATCGACGACCGTTGTGGCTGAGGCGATCTGGTCGGACGACAACCCGAGGTAAACCAAGTGGGTCATTGCCCCCACCACGACGGCGTTCCAGTCGCTCCAGTCGATTGACAGGGGCTCCGCCCAGAGGTCGCCATCGATGTTGTAAATGTCGGTTGGGAAGAACGAGTCGGGAACGCCGTCGGGATTGGCGCCGAGCATCACAAAATGCAGAGCGTCCGTCGGGATTTTGTCGGCGAAGAGTTGCTGTTCGGCAAGGGCAGCCACGGCGCTGCTCTGTGAGTACGTGAAGATGGTCATTGGGTCGCTACAGACGCCGAGGGCGTTGCAATCCATCTCACCGGCCTTGAAGTCGGCGAGGATGCCGTTGATCAGGTCCTGCTGGCCCTGCTGAACGCTCTGCAGGAAGCTGAAGGTATTGGGTGTGGTCAGCGGCAGCACCGACGAGAGGTCGCCGTCGTAACCGTTCGGCTCGAGGTAGAGGTTGAATGCATTGCTGATGTAGCCGGCACCCGGCGTCGCTATACCCGTCGAGCCCAATATGAGGGCATGGGTCGAGTCATCCAGTACGTCGCTGAGCGGTGGTCCGGTCCACGGATCCACGCCGTGACTGACCCCCCCGAGCAGCCAGTCCTGAATCGCGCTCGCGCCAGCGGCCCAGAAGTCACTGTCGGAATCGGCGTTGGCCGGGCCGGCAAAAGCCAACGCGGCGCCGCATAGCGCCGCGGCGAAAAACATCTTCTTCATTGGTTCCCCCTTGTCGCACAATCAGCGCGAAGCCGAGTCGTCGGCAAGTCGTCGCGCTGTTTAATTCCCCCGGTTGGCGTGAGATGAGAATTTCTCAGCCGTCATTAAGCTATCGCCCGACATTCAAATGGGCCATCCGAATGGTGGCAAACTTTAGGACTTTTTTGACCTCAGATTTGGTGACCAAAGGAGGATTTTTGGCATATTCGAGGGTACTTCTCCTGCATTCAGTGGCGTTATTCGTTTCTCCCATCGCCTGCACGGGCGAAATCACCATCCGGAGGTTTGGAACGAAGGACCGTCTTCTCGGACGCCGCGCCAGCGCGGATGTCGTCAGGGAGATTCCGATGCGTGCCTGCACCGAGCCGGAAGATATGAATTAGATATTCACCTAATAAGGATTGCATTTGTCTCAGCGGGGTTGCGCGGGCCACTACGAACTCCGCTGACCGATTGCGGTGGCTCGGTTCCGTTCCGCCATTGTTGGTGGCAGCGAGACGCTAGTCGTAGCCGTGGCGCATGTCCTCGACAATGCGCGGATGTTCCAGCGTCGACGGCTCCAATCGGCGCGGTCGTACGTCGGTAGCAAATACCGTCGCCGCGTCGAGCACGGATTTGTCGAGAAACCGCAACGGCGGCGCATCGCGAGGCACGGTCGGTGTCGGGGGAGTATCGCCGCGACGGGCCAGTGTGAAGCCCCAGTCGCCGAACGTCGGCACGTACACGTGATACGGCGTGACGGCGTAGCCCGCCGAACTGATCGTCGAAACCGTTCGCCAAAAAGCGGTCTGGGTCGAGTACGGGCTACCTGACTGCACCACTATCAACCCACCAGGCCTGAGCACCCGCGAGATCAGCGCGTAGAACTCGGTGGAGTACAGCCGGCCGAGCGCGGGAGTGTCGGGGTCGGGGAGATCGACGATCACGGCGTCGAAGGTGGGCTGAGCGGTGTGACGCAGCCACGTCATCGCGTCGCCGGTCACGATGTGCACGCGCGGATTGTCCAGCGCTCCCGCGTTGGCGGAACGCATTGTGCTGCGGGCCAATTCGATCATCGCCGGATCGAGTTCGATCTGCACGATATTGTCGACGCCGGGTGCGCGCAGCAGTTCACGCGCCGCCAGGCCGTCGCCGCCGCCCAGCACCAGCACCGACCGGGCGCCGGCGCCGAGCGCGGGGTAGACCAGGCTCTCGGTGTAGCGGTACTCGTCGCGGGTGGAGAACTGCAGGCCCCCGTCGAGGTACAGCCGCATGTCGTTGCCGCGGCGGGTGACCACGATCTCCTGATACGCCGACTGCCGGAACGCGATGATCGGGTCCGCGTAAAGCCGCTGCCGGCTCGTGGTTTCGATGTCCTCGGCGCGTATCAGTAGCACCGCGAGCAGTACCAGCGCCAGCCCGAGCGCGCCCAGCGCGGCCAACAGCCACTTCGTACCGACCACTCTGCGCAGCAGAAAGATCGACACGACCGCTGCGGCAATGAGATTGACAATGCCGGTGGCCGCGGCGCCGCGGATCATGCCGAGGTGCGGCAGCAGGACGAACGGCCATGCCAGCCCGCCGAGCAGTGCTCCGAGATAATCGGCGGCGTTCAGGTTGGCCAGCGTCCGGCCGGTGTCGGTGGCCACATCTTCGGAGGCGGATCGCCCCGTCTGCAGCAGCGTCATCAGCAGTGGCACCTCGGCGCCCACCAGCGCGCCGATCAGCGCGGTGCCCAGCGCCAGCATCAGCAGCGATCCGCCGACAAACGAGAACAGCACATACAGCGCGGCGGCCGAGAGCCCGCCCACGATGGCCAGCAGCGCCTCGACCGCGACGAAAGTGATTGCCGCCCTCGGTAACAGCGGCTTGATCAGCAGAGCGCCGGCACCCAGGGCGGCGATGTAGCCCGAGACGATCAGCGAGGTGGCGACGATGCCGCCGCCGTTCAGGCTCGTCGACAGGGTCAGCAGCGCCAGCTCGTACACGATGCCGCACGCCGCGCATGCCGCGACCGCGGCGAGCAGCACCGCGCGCCAGCGCGTCGTCGACAGCTCAGCCGGTGTCGCGGTCATGACAGCGCGGCAGCGGTCACTCCTCCCACGGCCAACAACATGACGGCGGTGGCAAAGGCGGCCGGGTGCAACTCGGGCTCGCCGATGTGCTCGTGGAACTTGCCCGGTATCACCCAGTGCATGGCCAGGATCGCAACCCCCTGCAGCAGAACGCCGATGAGGCCGTACACGGCGACCCCGATGAGTCCTTGCCCGAGTTGGCGGTAGCTGCTGGTGATCGCGCAGATGACGACAGCGGCCACCGCGATGTAGTTGGCGCAGGCCAGGATCACGGCGTTGGGGCGGCGGTCGACGAACACCAGTTCCCTCAGCTTTCCGGGTGTCAGCACGTCGACGACGGCGAAGCCGAGGACCAGCACGGCGGTGCCGACCAAAAAGTACGAGATGGTGGCCAGGGCGCCTTGCAGGACCGGGTCGAGGTCGATCGATCCCAATTCAATGGCTAGATACATGACTATCTCCTTCTTCTGCCGGTCATTTCGTTCCGCCCGGGCCACCGGTGCTGCCACCCGAACCACGGGAAGGGGAGCCGGGGTAGAAGCCGGGGCCGAGGTAGATGAACGATCCGTGGCTGTAACCGGCGGACAGGTCCTCGACCCTGATGCTGCACGGATGGGTGCCGTCGACGCCGACCGACACGATGGCGTCGTCGTAGCGCAGATACTGGGTGCCCCCGCTGGAGGCGCGGGCGGCGGGATTCTGGTAGTTGTTCAACGTGTCGGCCACCTGGGCGGGCGATCCCGTGCACAGGTAGCGGGTGCCACCGGCGTCATGCGAGTAAGCCTGGTAGTGCGATGCGATGTATGAGCGAATATCTTTGTGCTGCAGCGATATTGCTAGAATGAGGCACAACACGGACCACGCGGCCAGGATGACGGAGATCGCGAACAAGTGGCTGCGACTCATGGACGCCACCGGCTGCTGGTGTAGACGACGGTGCCACCGGCCTCGGCCGGGTACAGGTGCCAGGTCTGCCACCGCCAACCGGCGCCGGCGGGCTCGGCCGCGAGCGCGGTCAGCGCCGCGTCATCGCCCGGGAAAGTTCCACCAAGCCAACCGGTTTCATTCCCGCAGCGCTCGCGCAGCCATTCGGCGAGCCGGCGGAACTCCGCTTCGCCCAGGAGGTCGGTTCGTGACTCGAGCTGGTAACCCGGAGCGTGCGTCTGCTCCGGGAGTGCACCCGCGAGATCGCACGAAATCTGTTCGGAGAACGTCGTATTCGGGTGTTCGACGGTGACGACGTGTGAGGCGCCCAGAACGCCGAGCATCAGTGCGCCGCCGTTGGGATGATCGACGCGATAGATGGCCAGGGGGAGTGGGACCGGCAGGTTCAGCGCCAACCCGAGTTCGGAACCGCGGACGTCGACAGGGGTGACCGACAGTCGGTGAAGGGGCACGGACGCGGCCTCTACGCGGGTTCCGGCGGCGGGGCGGGATACACGGTCAGCTCGCCGGTCAGCACCGGTCTGCCCGTCGATACCTCCCACGGCATGTCCGGTGCCCAGCGCTCGAAGGACAGCAGCGCGCTCTCATCGGGGCTGGTGTAGTCGACGAAGTCCATCTCGCCACCGGCCGGTAAACCCGTCGTGCCTTCGGTGGTGTAGCCGGCGTGGCCGCGTTCCGTTTCGCGGTAGGTGATGCCCTCTATGACGTGCTGGCCGCCGGGCTGCAGTTGAAGATCCTTGCGGCTGCTCCACATTACCAATTCGAGCCGCCCGTCGTCGTCCTCGACGCTGAACCAAATCGGCTGCTCGCCGCCCTCCAGCAGGTGCTCCCACCACACGAACGGGCCTTCGCGAAAGGTGACCGACCCACGCACCACGTAGTCGACGCCGCCGTGGCTGACGATCGCGCCTGGCCCGAGCTGTCGGGGTCCGAATTGCGGTGCCGCCGAGGCGAACGCGAGCGGATCCTGTCGGCCGGCGGGCGGCCGCTTCGGGCGGCGCAGGGCCGCGATGAAAACGAAGATCGCCGCGATGAAGAACGCCGCGGCGAACACCAGCAACACTGAGCCCACTTCAGGCCTTTCATACCGTCAAGCCCCCGAAGGTGAAGGTAGCAGCTTTCTTCGAGGCTCCATGGCGTTAATTCAGTTACCGCCGGGCGACCGGTTTCGCCCCCGCTCGGGCCGGACCTACCTGGCCGGAGCCACGGCGATGGCCAGAAAGTCGAGACGCCACAGCGCCTCGAACAGCTTACGGCCGAACTTCTCAATGTTGGTGACGCTACCGCGTTGCGGCCCTTGGCTTTCCGCGACGATCGCGGCGATCTCGCGGATCGTGCGGTGGCCGTCGACGTGTTGCACGTATGACAGTTGGTCCTGAGTCAACCGCATGCGCCAGTCTGGTCGGTAGATCTCGGCGTCGGCCAGCCCGCAGCGCATGCGCAGCAGCGGGACATAGTCGAGCGAGGTGAGTGACGAAAAGTCAATCGAGTAGCTCTCTTTCGGCCGACCGGGATGGCAGGCCAGCAGGAAGTGACGTCCGTTTGTGGTACGCATCCGTTCCATCACAGACCACTGCTTCTGTTCCGGTAGGTCGGTGAGGTACTGCGTGAATTTTCCGGCGGCCGAGAGCATTTCATGGTGGTAGTACGGCGCTTTGAGGAACCATCCTTGGAACGCCAGATCTGCTTTATGCACCAGATCGAGGCAGTCGTCGACCGAATAGTGTTTGGCGCGCCCATGCAGGAACGTGTCCACCAGCGCGGCGTCGTGGCGCACTTCATCGGCGGTCTTCAGATAGCCGCGGACCGGGTGATCGGGCGGCAGCAACGAGATGGCCTCTTTGACCACCTGCACCGACACTTCGTCCTGTCCGAGGCGCAGGTCGCGGAACACCGATTCCATGACCTCGACGCCGAGCCGACCGTACTTCGCGTACAGCATGACCGCGATGACGCCGTCGGGCTTCAGGCACGCGGCCAGTGCTTTCATTCCCTCCAGCGGGTCGGCCATGTGGTGCAGAACCCCGGTCGACAGGACGAGATCGAAATCGCTGCCCAGCGAGGCCAACTCCTCGATGGGCAGCAGATGCAGTTCCAGGTTGTGTAATCCGTGCCTTTCTTTGAGGTATTGCTCGTGATCGAGTGACGGCTGGCTGATATCGACCGCGACCACTCTCGCCTCGGGATTTGTGTGTGCGAGCACGGCGGCCTGGTTGGTGCCACATCCGGCGATGAGAATGTCGAGGTCTGGCCGGTGTTCACGGTCGGGCCAGAAGACCCGATGGGAGTGGCTAGGGTCGAGCCACTGCCAGTTGTGGCGCAGCCACGCTTCGAGATCCTGAATCGGCTCCGGGTATCTCCACCGCTCATATTGGCGGGAGACGACATCGGCTTTCGGATCGTTCACAGCGATTCAGGCCCCCTTGCGGCCGGCATCGACGACTGCCGGCGTCTCACACCACCGTCAGGAGCAGGCCTTCGCGGCGTCGCTGATTTGGCTGTCGAGGTTGTGCCGCAACGGCTGCAAGGTGTCGGGAGTTCCTCCCGCCAGGTAGCCGATTCCGAGCTGTCCGATCGTATCGGCGAACGCACTGACGGTCTTCGTGAGATCGGCCGGGGCGGCCGTGTTGGCGGCGAGCGTGCGCTGCAGGTAGGCGCCTCCGCCGACGAGAGCCAATCGGGCATTGCCGGCCACCGCGAGCTCGCCGATCGGATTGTTCTCGGGGGTCTGCAGATGGGTGTTGAGCACCACAGCTTTCCGAACCGCGCCAAAAGCCCCGCACACGTTTGCCTTTGCGTCACCGCTCTGTTGGACCGGAGCGGCGGCGCCGTGGTGTGCCGGGTGGAAATAGGCCAGCGCGGCCAGGGCAACGGCGACGACGGCGAGGGCCAGCGCCGCGTAGTTCGCCAGTTGGGCGAAACTGCGCGAGTGTTCCGGAGTGGGTGGCGTTCCCGCAGGGCTTGCCACTGTTGCGGATTCGGCGAGTGGTTCGTCAGGCATTGGCCGAGGGTATCGCGCCCATCCGCATTTGTGGCGTCATTGCCGAGGTAGCTTGCGAGCTCACACCATCCGCAGTCCCTCGGGGAGGCCGCCCGCGTCGCGCCAAAATGCGTCGTTGACAAAGCGATTGAACAGATCTGGTGGCAGCAGGCTTTCGCGCTCCACGGCCCTCACGGTCTTGCCCACGGTATGCAGGCCCGGTGTGCCGGCCCGCTCGTCGAACTCGGTGACGTCGTAGTCGACGTGCTCGAAGTCGTGCTCGAATGCCGGTTCGCCGACGAAGTCGTAGATGGCGTGCATGGTCTTGGCCGGGTCGGCGGTCAGAGTCTCGTATTGAACGAGCAGCAGGCGGTGCTTCTGCGCGCCGAAACACGCTTGTTTGAGCGCGTCGTACGGCCCGCCCACCAGTCCGTCGGCCGATGCGACGACGTTGGCGCGGGTGTACACGGTGCCGCCGGCACTGTAGTTGAAGATCGACGATGGGCTGAAGACGTTGCGTTGCACCAACCGTTCGATGCTGTCGATCACCCACGGCATATCCCGCACGCACGCAATGACTTTGGCGTCGGGGAACAGCCGGACGATGGCCGGCATCCACGCGCACCAGGCCCGGTTGGTATCGAAGATCACTTCTGCCGGACTGTGGGCATAGTAGTTGTCGAACAGGCCGCGCAAGATTCGCTGGCGCTTGGCGTCATCGATGAAGACCGAGTATTCGCTGCGGGCGCTCATCTCACCCAGCAGTGCGCCGAACAGGCCGGCGAGTGGACCGGACATGCCGGCCTCGAAGCGCGGATTCTGCCGCAGCAGTGCGGCCAGCAGTGTCGACCCGGAGCGCGGTAGACCCGAGATGAAGTGGATGGCGGTCATCTTCGCTTCTTTCTCGACGTCTGTTCCTCGGTGATGCCCGTGCGATGGAGCCACAGTGGCAACTCTAATCACGCAGCCCGCACGCGCGTGTCATTTCGACTGGCAACGACGAAACCCGTTGCGAGACAGATGAACATGTCCGTACAGCACCCCGCCGCCGAAACGACAACCGCGGCCGAGTCTTTGGACCGGGCCGCGGTTGCCGTTCTCGCGTTTCGCGAGGATCTGCCGGCCCGGCCTACCCGTTGGTCCCTGGGGTGCCAGCCGTACCGGTTACGCCGACACCATCGCCGCCGTCGGTCCCGGGAAGGCCGGCGATCGTGGCGCCGCCCTTGCCGCCAGCTCCACCGGCTCCACCTGTGCCGGCGTTGGCGCCCGCGCTAGTGCCATCGCCGCCGTTGCCGCCGTTGCCGCCGAATGCGGTAACGCCGGTACCGCCGGCTCCGCCCGCTCCGCCGGCCCCGCCCGTGCCATTGGCGGTCGTGGCAGTTCCGAGGCCGCCGTCACCACCATCGCCGCCAAAGGTTCCGGCCGCGCTGCCACCGGCCCCGCCGGCCCCGCCTGCGCCGCCGGTCGCGGTGATGGCCGTGGTGCCGGTGTTGGCCAAGTTGCCGATACCGCCGTCTCCGCCGGCGCCGCCGGCCGCTGCCGAGCTGCCCGCGCCGCCGGCCCGCCGACGCCGCCGATTGCCGAGCCGCTACCGGCATTGGCGTTCGCGAAGCCGCCGGCTCCACCGGCTCCACCGTTGGCTCCAGCAGCGGAGCCGCCCGCGCCGCCTGCGCCACCCGCACCAGCGGTGGCATTGCCGGTACCGAAGTTGGTGCGGGCCTCGCCGCCGGCCCCACCGGTACCGCCCTCCGCACCATTTGTGCCGCCGGCACCGCCGGCGCCGCCCGCCCCGCCAGTGGCGGTACCGCTGGTGAACGAGTACCCGAGGCCGCCCTTGCCGCCGTCTCCGGCACCCGTGCCGGTGCCGCTGGCACCGCCGGCCCCGCCGACCGCGGTGCCGTTGTTGACGACGCTGTTGGCGTACTCGGCGAAGACCTTGCCGTCACCGCCGTTGCCGCCCATCGCGCCGGCAGCCTGACCAACGCCACCAGCGCCGCCCGTCGCCGTGCCGTTGACGACCACACCACCGGTGACGTTTTCGCCAATGCCACCCGAAAGCACACCCGCGCCGCCCGTGCCACCGACGCCGCCGTTGAGGGCCGCGCCGCCGGCGCCGCCGGTGGCGGTGCCGCTCGCGAAGCCGGGTCCGGAGAATCCGGCGAAGCTACCGGCAGAAGCTGCGATACGACCGCGGCCGCCGTCGCCCCCGACGCTGTTTTCTCCGGTGCCGCTGCCGCCGGCCCGCCAGTGGCGGAACCGCTGACGGTGCCGCTGTGGGCCGGATCGGCAGAGTCGTTTCCGAATCCGCCGCTGAGGTTGCCGAAGCCGCCGTTGCCACCCTGGCCGCCGTCGATGCCGGCGCCGCCCGCCCCGCCGGTGGCAGAGCCGGTCGCGGTGCTACCGGCACCGTTGGAATCGATCAGAGCGTAGCCACCGTCACCGCCGGTGCCGCCGTTCGTGCCGCCGGCGCCGCCGATACCGCCGACCGCCTTGCCGCTGATGATCGACCCGCCGTTGGCGTTGAGCTGCGCGTAGCCGCCCTGGCCACCACTGCCGCCTTCCGCGCTAGTGGATCCGGCGCCGCCGACGCCACCCGCACCGCCGGTCGCGGTGGAGGTGCCGCCGATGAGTCCGCTGTTGTTGATTTCGGTCGAGGCGAAGCCGCCGCCACCGCCGCCGCCGCCGCCCTGGCCGGCCGCATCCGCGGTTCCGACGCCGCCCGCACCGCCGGCCCCACCGGCACCGCCGGTGGCAGTCGTGCCGGCCACCGCGCTCGAGTCGCCGACACCGCCGGCGCCGCCCGAGCCACCGTTGCCGTCGAACCCACTTGCGCCGGCGAAACCGGATGATGTGCCCGCGCCGCCCGCTAGGCCGTGATCACCACCCGTGCCGCCGATGCCACCGGTGCCACCGAAGCCTTGCGAGACCGCATTGTCGAAGTCGCCGGCCGCGCCGACGCCGCCGTTACCGCCAACGCCGCCGGCGCCGCCGCTGCCGCCGAAGCCGAACAGCCCGGCTGCGCCGCCGTTACCGCCGAGGCCGCCGTCGCCTCCGTTGCCGCCGGTGCCGTCGCCAGTGGTGAACGAGCCTGCGGTACCGGTCAAGCCGGCACCACCGCTGCCGCCGGTGCCGCCGGAGCCCAGGAACGAGAACTGGCCGCCGTTACCGCCGTTACCGCCCGAACCCGCTTCTTGAGTCGCGGTCGCGTCGCTACCGTTGCCGCCCGCGCCACCATTGCCGAACGAGCCGTAGGTTGCGCCGTCGCCGCCGTTGCCGCCCTTGAAGCCGTCGCCGCCATTGCCTCCGGAGCCGTAGAAGGCGTACAGACCGGTGTCGCCGCCGTTGCCGCCGATGCCGAGGCCGCTGCCGTCGCCACCGAGACCACCGTTGCCTCCATACAGTCCGCCGAGGCCGCCGTCGCCGCCGTTGCCGCCGAGGTATCCGGCACCACCGTCACCGCCGTTGCCGAACATCCCGGCGTCACCGCCGTCACCACCGTTCTGCGCAAGCGCGCCGGTGGTGAATGTGTAGCCGTCACCACCGTTGCCGAAGAACATTCCGCCGTCTTGGCCGTCGGGGTTGGCCGCGGTTCCATCGATGCCGTTGCAGATGAATCCGCAGGAGTCAGAAACCGAGTTCGCGGGGCTGGCCGCCTCGTACCACTGGTTGAGCATCGTGTCGACGCTCTGTCCGAACGGACTGTCCATCCATTGCTGGCCCAGGTCCTGGAGGTACGCGGTGAATGGATCTGTTGAACCCGAGGCGTCGAGGGTCGACGCCGCACCCAAGGCGGAGTCCAGGCCCGACGTGGGGTCGGCGACGAACCACGCGCTCAGCGCGGTGTCGATGCTGTCGAACCACGTGCCCAGGCTCGCGCCGAATGCCGGGTCGATAGTCGTGAACGAGGCCACGATCGGATCGAAGATCGCGTCCAGCCCGAAGTCGTCGGCGTGCGCTGCCGGCGCGGCGGCCAGCGGTCCGAGGCCCAGTGCCAGGAACGCGCTCGCGCCGCCACCGAGGCCGATTGCGCCCCTACGCCGGCGGGCCTTGCTCTTGTTCTTCTTCGAACGATGTTGACCAGCCATGACGGACCTTCCCCCAGGATAAGTTTTTCTCAGCGTTCGCTAAGTTAGACCTCAGGGCCAACGATGGGAAGAGTTTGGGAAAAAGATCTTGAATAATCTTCGAATTTGATCTTGGAATTCTATCGCCGCAGCTCAAAGGCAGATTCCGAAGGTTTACGAATTAGCTGTTTTCCATCCGTGGTGAACGGCGCTAATTAAATTTCCGGCCGCAAGGAACGGGCGAATATCGCGCTGATCGGCCGAGTGGGTTCGCGATGGTCGACCTGCTTGGTCTCCTTGGGGAACCGCTGCGTCCCCTCGGTTTCGCTCAGCCTATCGGCAACCGGCGCCGCTTTCAGCGGCGTCGCACCCGCGTGTCCACCGTCGTCACCATGCGGATCTTGGTTACTCTTCATCGAACAAGCGTTCGCAAGGTAGGAGACCCACTATGCGCGTGATGGGCGTCGACCCCGGCTTGACGCGCTGCGGGCTGTCCGTCATCGAAAGCGGGCGTGGCCGCCAGGTCATCGCGCTCGACGTCGACGTGGTGCGCACGCCGTCCGACGAGCCGCTGGAGCGGCGGCTCCTGACGATCAGCGACACCGTCGATCACTGGATGGACACCCATCTGCCGGACGTGATCGCGATCGAGCGGGTGTTCGCCAATCAGAACGCCAACACCGCAATGGGCACCGCGCAGGCAGGCGGCGTGATCGCGCTCGCAGCCGCCAAGCGCAACATCGATGTGCACTTCCATACGCCCAGTGAGGTCAAGGCGGCGGTCACCGGCAACGGCCGGGCGGACAAGGCTCAGGTCACCGCGATGGTCACCAAAATCCTTGCGCTGCAAACGAAGCCGACACCAGCCGACGCCGCCGACGCCCTCGCGCTGGCGATCTGCCACTGCTGGCGCGCGCCGATGATCGCCCGGATGGCCGCCGCCGAGGCGATGGCGGCCGAGCAGCGCCGCAACTACCAGGCCAAGCTGAAGGCGGCCCAGTGACCGCCGGCGACGATGCAGAGCGAAGCGATGAGAAGGAGCGGCGCTAAATGATCGCGTCGGTCCGCGGCGAGGTGATCGACATCGCTCTCGACCATGTGGTGATCGAGGCCGCGGGTGTCGGATACAAGCTGATGGCTTCGCCGTCGACGTTGGCCACGTTGCGGCGCGGCAGCGAGGCGCGCCTGATCACCGCCATGATCGTTCGCGAAGACTCGATGACGCTCTACGGCTTTCCCGACGGCGACGCACGAGACCTGTTCCTGACGCTGCTCGGCGTGTCCGGCATCGGCCCGAAAATTGCGTTGGCCACCCTCGCCGTCTACGACGCCAACGCTTTACGGCAGGCGCTCGCCGACGGTGACGTCACCGCTCTCACCCGGGTGCCGGGTATCGGCAAGCGCAGCGCCGAGCGGATGGTGCTCGAGTTGCGCGACAAGATCGGCCCGATTTCGCCGTCTGCCGGGGTCGCCGTCAACGGACACAGCGTTCGCGGCCCGGTGGTGGAAGCGCTTGTCGGACTTGGCTTTGCGATCAAGCAGGCCGAGGAGGCCACCGACAAGGTACTCGCCGCCGACGAGGAGGCCACCACCTCAACGGCGCTGCGGTCGGCGCTGTCGTTGCTCGGGAAGACGAAATGAGCCCCGACGACGACGAACCCGAAGACCGGGAGGTCTCCGCGGCGCTGACCGTCGGCGAGGGCGACGTCGACGCCAGCCTGCGCCCGCGATCGCTCGGGGAGTTCATCGGTCAACCGCGGGTGCGCGAGCAGTTGCAGCTGGTTATCGAAGGGGCCAAGAACCGCGGCGGCACACCGGATCACATCCTGCTGTCGGGCCCGCCGGGGCTGGGCAAGACGTCGCTGGCGATGATCATCGCCGCCGAGCTCGGGTCCTCGCTGCGGGTGACGTCGGGGCCGGCGCTGGAGCGCGCCGGCGATCTGGCGGCGATGCTCTCCAACCTCGTCGAGAACGACGTGCTATTCATCGACGAGATCCACCGCATCGCCCGGCCCGCCGAAGAGATGCTGTATCTGGCGATGGAGGATTTCCGGGTCGACGTCGTTGTAGGCAAAGGCCCTGGGGCAACGTCGATTCCGCTCGAAGTCGCGCCGTTCACTCTGGTCGGGGCGACCACCCGGTCGGGCGCGCTGACCGGTCCGCTGCGGGACAGGTTCGGCTTCACCGCGCACATGGACTTCTACGAACCGGCCGAGTTGGAGCGGGTGTTGAGCCGCTCCGCGAGAATCCTGGGCATCGAGTTGGGTCGCGAGGCGGGCGCGGAGATCGCACGCCGTTCGCGGGGGACCCCACGCATCGCCAACCGGCTGCTGCGCCGGGTGCGCGACTACGCCGAGGTGCGGGCCGACGGCGTGATCACTCGCGACGTCGCCAAGGCGGCGTTGGCGGTCTACGACGTCGACGAGCTCGGCCTCGACCGGCTGGACCGCGCGGTGCTGTCGGCGCTGACCCGCAGCTTCGGTGGCGGCCCGGTCGGGGTGTCGACGCTCGCGGTGGCTGTGGGCGAAGAAGCCACCACGGTCGAAGAGGTGTGCGAGCCTTTCCTGGTGCGGGCGGGCATGATTGCCCGCACACCGCGCGGCAGGGTCGCAACCCCGCAGGCGTGGACGCACTTAGGGATGACACCACCCCCGCGCGCCAGCGGTTTGGGGCAGACGGGACTGTTCGAGTAGCGGGTCGCCGCCGAAGATTTGGAGGTCGTAATGATCACTGCCGCACTGGTATTCGCCGGGCTGGCCGCGCTGCTGCACGTCTACATCTTCACGATGGAGTCGCTGACATGGACCAGCAAGCGCACCCGGGCCGCGTTCGGTACCACCGCCGAGGAGGCGGAGACCACCAAACTCCTCGCGTTCAACCAGGGGTTCTACAACCTGTTTCTCGCCATTGTCGGCGCTGTCGGCATTGTGGCAATCGAATTGGGGCACACGGACATTGGCGCGGCACTGATCTTCGCCGGCGTCGGCTCGATGGCCGCGGCGGCCGTCGTGCTGCTGGCGTCTGCACCGGACAAGGCACGGGCGGCATTGACCCAGGGCCTCTTTCCGGCGATCGCGGTGGTGTTACTGGTCGCCGGCCTGCACTAGTTCTTGGTGAGCTGGAAGCTCACGATGATGCTTGCCGGCTTGGGGCGCAGGCCGGTCGTTCGGATGTAACTCCGCTCCCTGTGCGCTGACCCGAACACGCGGTGTGATCGCCGCTGTAGCGAATTTCCCTACCTCGTCTGGTCACCATCGGGCGCGTCGGTCGACGCGATCCTGAATAAACCCGGCAATTGCTGACCTTGACCACCTGTCGCATAGACCTCGGTAAATGCGTTTTCCCGTCGGTCCTCATCGTTGCCCAGCTGTGGATTAATGAGTCGGCTCTGAGGCCTGTCTAAGGCGCGGGCATTACCGTGACGCGCACGTTGACGGCACCAAGTGGCAAAGCCGGGGCGTAGGGGTACTCAGCACGCTCTTGACACTCCGGTGTCCACTGTTTGAGGAGAACTCGAAAAAATGAATGGCACCTTGCACATGCCGCGCAGCCGAGGCGCTGTCAGTGGACTGCTCTTACTGGCGCTCGGTGCGTGGGGAGCGTTGATCCCCTTCATCGGACCGTACTTCCATTTCGCGTACACCCCCGGCGAGCCCTGGGTTTGGAGCACGGCGCGGGCATGGCTCGAGGTGTTCCCGGGAGTCGTCACTGTGGCCGGTGGATTCCTGCTGCTGATCTCCGGGAACCGGGTGACCGCCATGTTCGGCGGCTGGCTCGCCGTGATCGCCGGCGCCTGGTTCGTCGTCGGTCGCACCCTGTCATCGACGCTGCGCCTCGGCGACGTCGGCCACCCCATCGCCGCAACGGACGCCAAGCGCGCCGCGATCGAGATCGCCTCCTTCTCTGGGCTTGGCGCGTTGATCGTCTTCGTCGGCGGCGCGGTGTTGGCCAGGGTCACGATCCGGACCGCACGCGACGTCGAACTGGCCCAGCAGATGGCCGAAACTCCGGTCGAGTCAGACACTTTCAACGCATTCTCGGAGTCGGCCCGCACCGAGGTGCTGACTCCGGCACCGCGTCGGCACCGGCGCGAGGAGAGCAACGGGCTGTTCCGTCGGAGCAGCGCCGGCGCGGCAAGTCACTAGCAGACGTCAGACAGAAGCCTGGGTCGTGATCCTTCGAGATCCACGACCCAGGCTTCTGTTTCGTGTTGGGTTCAGAGCAGTCCGAGCAGCTGCAGGTCGGTGATGTACTTGACGATCACCGGCTGCGAGACATGCGGAATGTCTTTGTCCGGGCCGATTTTCGCCTCTTGCACGGCGGCGCGGAACTTGTCCGTCGGCGCCATCGACCCGTTGAGCGGAGCCGACGGCTTCTGGTAGTTGTGCAGCAGCGGCAACAGGCTGTACTGCCGCTGGCGATCCGGCAAACCGCGCAGCGTCATCTCGAACCGCTGCAGCCAGGCCGCGTAGTCCCCGACCCGCTGAACGGAATACCCGGCGCCGATCAACCAGTCGACGTACTCGTCGAGGCCGATGCCGTCGTCGTAGGGGTTCATCACGTGGTACGTGTGGAACCCGGTCTCGTGCTGTGCGCCCAAACTCGAGATCGCCTCGGCGATGAATTCGACTGGCAGACCGTCATAGTGCGCGCGTTGCCGATTGCCCTCCGCATCGAGTTCGTAGAACGATCCGGGCGCGATACCGGTGGCGACCACGCTGAGCATCAGTCGGGTGAACATGTCGGGCAGGTTCAACTGGCCCGCGTAGGTGGTGTCGGCCAGGATCATGTCGCAGCGGAACACCGCGACCGGCAGACCGCACAGATCGTTGGCCTCGCGCAGTAGTACCTCACCGGCCCACTTGCTGTTGCCGTAGCCGTTGGCGTACCCGTCGTGAATCTGCCGCGTAGCGCTGATGTCACGAATATCGGCTTCCTCGACGAACTTTCCGGGCTGGATCTGATCGCCCACGCCGATCGTCGACACGTAGGTGAATGCCTTCAGCTTTGTAGTCAGCGCTATCCGCAGCAGTTCGGCGGTTCCCAACGCGTTGGGGCCGAACAGCTCGCTGTAGGGCAGCACATGGTTGACCAGGGCGGCCGGGTCGACGATCAGGTCGACGGTGTCGGCAAGTCGCTGCCAGGTCTCGGCATCCAGGCCGAGGTTGGCCTCGCCCTTGTCGCCGGCGATGACCTCCAGGTGGTCGGCCGCCAATTTCTGGTAGTGCGCCAACAGCTTTGGATCACCGCTGTCGAATGTCTTGTCCAGGCGCGCTCGCGCGTCGTCGTCCGACTTCGCGCGCACCAGGGCGATCACCTTGCCGTCGACCAGGCTCATCCGCTCGAGCCAGTCCAGCGCCAGGTAGCGACCGAGGAACCCGGTCGCGCCGGTCAGCAGCACCGTCCGCACCTCGCTGCCGGCCTGCGGCAGGCCGGGCGCCGCGGCCAGCGTCGCTTCGTCGATGAATTTGTCCAACGTCAGGTCGGCGGCGTGCACCTCGGTGGCGTCGCGGCCGTGCACCGACGCGAAGCTGGGTCGCTTGCTGCCCTGGCGCTCACCCTCGATGTAGTCGGCGATGGCCTGCAGGTCGTTGGCCGGGCTCACGATCACCCCGACCGGCACATCGACCTCGAAGATCTCGTGCAGCAGGTTGCCGAATGTCAACGCGGACAATGAGTCTCCACCGAGGTCGGTGAAGTGGGCATCCGGTGTCAGGTCGGACTTCGCCGCGCCCAGCAACGCCGCGGCGGCCCGGCTGACGGTCTCCAGCACCGGCACGTCCGCGCCCGTGCGTCGCAACTCGGACAGCTCGTTGGCCTGACCCTGGGCGAGGTCGGCGTAGAGCTGTTCCAGGCGCTCGCCGTAGTGCTGCTTGAGCTTCGGCCAGGCCAGCTTGCGGATCCCGGTCAGCAGGCCGTTCTCCAGGCTGAACGGCGTGGTCTCGACGATGAAGTCACGCGGCACCTCGTAGGACTGCAGCCCAACGGTTTTCGCGACGTTCTGCAGCGACTCGGCGATCGCGGACTTCGATACGTTCTCGTCGGTCGGAACGACGACCGCGAGCAGGTACGGCTGGGCGCTGTTGCCGTAGATGTAGATCTGGCGGACCAGCGGGCTGTTGCCGAACTCCGCCTCGAGCTTGGCCAGCGTGACGAACTCGCCCTGCGCCAGCTTGAGCACGTTGTTGCGGCGGTCGACGTAGACCAAGTGGTCCGGGGAGATCTCGGCGAAGACGTCGCCGGTCCGGTAATAGCCGTGCTCGTCGAACACACCGGCCGTGGTCTCGGCCCGCTTGTAGTAGCCGGGGAACATGTTCGGCGTCTTGAGCAGCAACTCGCCCCGGGGATACGGCCGGTCCGTGGCGTAGTACCCCAGATCCGGAACGTCGACCAGCTTGTAGTCGTCGACTGGGGGGCGCTGAATCTCGCCGTCCAGCAACACCATTCCCGCTTCGGTGGAGCCGTAGCCGTCCACCAGGTGGATCTCCAGCAGGGCCTCGACCCAGCGCCGGAGCTCGGGGGAGATCGGGGCGGACCCGGTCATCGCGAAGATGAAGCGACCGCCGAGGAGGTCCTGGCGCAACTCGGTCAGCACCTGTGATTCGGCGGTCTCCTGGTCGACGCCCTCGGCGGTGCGTCGGCCGGTCTCGCTCTGGTACTCGCTGAACAGCATCTCCCAGATGCGCGGAACGAAGTTCAGTTCGGTGGGCCGCACCAGGCGCAGATCCTCGAGCAGTGTCGACAGATCGCTCTTGGCGGCGAAGTACACCGTGCCACCGTTGCCGAGCGTGCCGTACAGGGTTCCGCGACCCATCACGTGGCTCATCGGCATGAAGTTGAGGCTGATCGACGCGGCGCTCGGCCCGAACCAGTTCTTGGTCGACCGGTTCCACATCTTGGCCACGTTGCTCTGCGGGTACATCGCGCCTTTGGGGGCGCCGGTGCTACCCGAGGTGTAGATCAGCAACGCCAACGGATCGTCGTCGTTCTGAACAGCCTGTACCACAGGCGATTTCGCTCCGCGCTCGCGCAGTTCGTCCAGCGTCTCGACGGTCACGTCGAGGCTGGCCAGCCGTTCGCGGGCGGCTTGGAGGGCGTCGCGATTGTCGTCGAGTTCGGTGCGGTAGTCGAAGACCACCAGTCGGTCTGGGGTGTGGCCGGCCTCGGTGCCGGCGAGGATAACGTCGACGGCGTCGGAGAGGTAGTCAACGCTGGCGGCGAACACGGTCGGCTCGGTCTCGATCACGATCGGCTGCAGCTGCGCGATCGCCGCGCTGGTCTGCAGTGGGACCGAGACAGCGCCGACGGTGCCCAGGGCCACGTCGATGGTGGTGTAGTCGACGCTGGTGAAACCCAGCACGCAGACCCGGTCGCCGTGTTCGACTACGCCGTCTGCCAGGGCGCGCGACACCTGGCCCACGCGGTCGGCGAGTTCGGCGTAGGTGATCTTGTCGAACCAGGGGAGCAGTGCGGCGGTCGTCCGGCCGGTCTGCGGATCCTTGACCAATTCAAATGCGCGCTGCGCCAGTGCGGGCCGGTCCGCGTAACCGTCGAGCACGGCCTCGACGACGGCGGGGAACCGGGTGCCGGCCGCTTCGATGGCTGCGCTGACGTTCTCGTCGGGCCGTGCGGCGGCGAACTCGGGGTCGTTGACGGCGAACTCTGCTGCGCGACGTTCCTGGTCTTCCTGGGTCTCGATCGACATATCAGAACCTCACAACTTTACGAACGGGGAAATCTATCGGTGCGACGCTGCACGTATTGAGTACTACGTTAGCAAAGGTAACGATATTCCACGAGTAGCCGATCCAGCGTTATGTGTGACGTGTTGCACGGGGTCGCGGGGTGGTGATCCGTCCGCGTGGAATCCGGAGCTGCCGGGTATTCGTGGAGAACGGTCGTTCCACGCACATAAAGCCCTTTCGGCATGGGCTTCGAGGTGTGACTCGCCCGCAGGAACGCGCGAAGCGTGTTCCACGCGCCGTGTCGATTGGGCGCGTCGACCCGCTAGCCATGTTCGGGTTACCTCAGCCCAGGCCGGACCGTCTCGAAGTCCCGGTCTGTCGCGCAGCTGCACTTTCGCAACTCTGGAGGTGGGTGCAAATGTGTACTGCCCGCATAGTTTTGAGATTTCCTGCCACGGCAGCCGTTGGCAGACAACGATTTTACCGCCGAATAAGTTCTGGAAACCGGACGGATTTTAGGGAAATAGCAGCTCATTTGCCGGTTCCCGGCGTGAAATACGGTGTCCGGTTATGACCCGCACAGACAGGCGTGGCCGGCCGCTC
Source organism: Candidatus Mycobacterium wuenschmannii (assembly GCF_030252325.1). NCBI lineage: Bacteria > Bacillati > Actinomycetota > Actinomycetes > Mycobacteriales > Mycobacteriaceae > Mycobacterium > Candidatus Mycobacterium wuenschmannii. Next base: position 623,683 of record NZ_CP126981.1, read on the forward strand.
AAAGCCTTCCTGCAGGCCGAGATCGCCGGCGCCGACGTGACCATCGAGGAGATGCGCAGGGCGTGTGGCCTGACGCGGGCGAGTTACTACGGCGAGCCGAGCGGCACCGGTCGCGGCTTCGACGACAGCTTTCCTAACTCCGAAGAGCTTCGCCAGGTCGCCGAGTATTACAAGCTCGGCGACAACGGCTGGGTCAGTCTGCTGGTCGAATTCGGTTGGCTGGAGCCATTACCCGGCACGCTACGGATGCCGTTCACCGCGGATATGCCCGAGAAGCTGATCGCGCCGCCGATCGCGCTGGTCACGGTGCGTGACGCCATCGATCGTTATCAGAACGCATCGGTTCTCGTCGTCTCAACAGACCGGACCGACGTGTCGATGGTTTCGATTCACCAAGCGCTGCAAGATAACCCAGAAGCGCTGCTGATGGTGTTCGGGGCGGTGCCGACCGACCAGCCGTAGGCCGCTACAGCTTCGCCAGCAGGTCGGTCAACACGTCGAGGCCCTCATTGAGTAACTCGTCGCTGATCGTCAGGGGCGGCAGGAAGCGGATCACATTGCCGAATGTGCCTGCGGTGAGCACGATTACGCCGGCCGCATGCGCGCCGGCCGCGAGCGCGTTGGTCAGTTTGGCGTCGGGCTCGGCGGTGTCGGGGTCGACGAACTCGACGGCGATCATCGCGCCGCGGCCGCGCACGTCGCCGATGCGATCGTCGGACGCCTGTAAAGCCTGCAACCGGTCTTTCATGAGTCGTTCGATCTCGCGGGCGCGTTCGACCAGCCCATCGGCCTCGATGGTGGCCAGCGTCGCCAGCGCCGCCGCGCAGGCCACCGGGTTGCCGCCGTAAGTGCCGCCCAGGCCGCTGGTGTGTGGGGCATCCATGATTTCCGCGCGGCCTGTGACCGCGGACAGCGGAAGCCCGTCCGCGACGCCCTTCGCGATGCAGATGAGGTCGGGCTCGATGCCCTCGTGCTCACAGGCGAACATCGCGCCGGTGCGGGCGATCCCGGTCTGCACCTCGTCGGCGATGAAGACGACGTTGTTCTCGCGACACCACCGCAGCAGGGTCGGCAAGAAGCCGTCGGCCGGCACGATGAATCCGCCCTCGCCCTGGATGGGTTCGATGATGATCGCGGCGAGGTTGTCGGCGCCCACTTGCTTGGCGATGATGTCGATCGCCCGGCGGGCGGCCAATTCACCGTCGGTGGCGATCTCCTTGTCGATCAGCCCATCGCGGAACGGATACGACATCGGAGCCCGGTAGATCTCCGGAGCGAAAGGGCCGAAACCGCTCTTGTACGGCATCGACTTCGCAGTCAGCGCCATGGTCATGTTGGTGCGCCCGTGGTAGGCGTGGTCGAAGGCCACCACCGCGGATTTCTTGGTGTGCGAGCGGGCGATCTTGACGGCGTTTTCCACCGCCTCGGACCCGGAGTTGAAGAGCACCGAACGCTTTTCGCCCGACCCGGGTGCGAGCTGGTTCAGGCGTTCGGCGACGGCCACGTACTCCTCGTACGGCGTCACCATGAAGCAGGTGTGGGTGAAGTCGGCGACCTGCGCGCTCACCGCGTCGACCACCCGAGGAGAGGAATTGCCGATGGTGGTGACGGCGATACCTGAACCCAGGTCGATCAGCCGGTTGCCGTCGACATCCTCGACGATGCCGCCCGCAGCACGCGCAGCGAACACCGGCATGGTCTGACCGACGCCGGCCGACACCGCTGCGGCGCGGCGTTTGGCTAGTTCGAGCGAAGCCGGACCGGGGATTTCGGTGACCAGATGGCGGCTCTGTTCGATGGCAGACACGCCCAAAGACTAGCCCGGCGACGACGCGGGCCGCGAGGCTCGACGTGGGGGCACCTCCCAGCCGCACCGCGGCGAGGGGGCATGTCGAGCGGGTGAACCCGCGGCCGCGCCGAACGCCGGTGACGAGGGGTGGATCAGCCGGCCGCGGTGTGTCCGAGCTCGCGGCAGACGTCGCCGTTGGGGTCCCACCACTGCCCCGGAGGACAGTTCTTCGCCGGACCCACGCCGATCGGCTGACATGTGTTTCGGTAGCCGTCAAAGTACTGACCGGCCTCGCAATTCGGCGGGTCAGCCACGGCCGGTGCTGCGAACGCCACGGCCGCCCCGACAAGCGCGACCGCGCTCGCCAACCGCCCAATAAGGTTCTTCACTTCGGACCTCCTCGATAGCCACTGTGAATGCACTGAAAACAGTCCAACACTCTTGCCACGTTCCGACTCGGTCTAAACCTCGAAGACCGGGCCGTCGATCGAATCGACCGTAACAAAGGAGGTCACGGGTTCGCGGCGAAGTCGGCGAGGCTGCCGGACCGGATAGCCCAGCGCAATGATCGCGGCGAGCGCCAACGGGTCCGCCGCTCCCAGAATGTCTTTCACCTGAGCCTCCCGCCGAATCGCGATCGTGGTGATCACCCCGCCCAGACCCTCTTCCCGCGCCGCCAGCAGAACGTTCCAGGCGAACGGATAGATCGACGCCCCCGCGGCGAACGTATAGCGATCGGCGTCGCGGTCGATGGCGGCCAGCATCGACAGGTCGGCGAACAGCGCCAGTAGCACCGGTGTCTCGTCGAATTGCTGCGCGAAACCCTGTGGCGCGGCGGTGTTTTCGGTGGCCAATGCGCGCGCCTCCGCCTCGCGGTCGTTGGTCGGCGACCAAGGTCGCAGGCCGGCCGCCGCGAGCGCCAGGTATTCCCGCGAGCCCTGCAGGTAGCACTCCCGCAGCCGGCGGCGGTTGTCCGGGTCTTTGACCACCACCACACGCCACGCTTGTGCGTTACTTCCGCTTGGCGCGAAGCGTGCGTTGTCCAGCACCCGCGCCAGCACGGCGTCGTCGACCGATCGATCGGTGAAGTCGCGCACAGCCCCGGTCGTGCGCAACGCTTCAGTGAGGTCCATCGGTCAATGATCGAGTATCGAGTCGGCCTGATGGCACACTGGTGACCGTCATCCGACCTCGACGAAAGAGATCTCTGCCCTCATGAATCAAACGGTTGTCTTCCTGCCGATGCTGATCGTCTTGGGGGCGTTCATGTTCTTCGCGTCGCGCCGCCAGAAGCGCGCGCTGCAAGCCACCATCGACCTGCACGAATCGCTGACGATCGGCGACCGGGTGCAGACCACCTCGGGTTTGCACGGCACCATCGCCCTCATCACCGACGACACGGTCGACCTCGAAATCGCCCCCGGCATCATCACGACCTGGGTCAAGCTCGCGATTGCGAGTCGCGTCGAACCCGAAATCCTCGACGCCGACGCCGACGATCTGGCCGACGACCCGGGCCGACTGCCCAACGACTGAGGTCGACCGCCCGCCACGTACCCTTTTCGGTGCAGTCGAACTGATCGGGGCGCGAAAGCGAACGGCGGGGGACGATCTGCACACGAGCGCATCGCGCATGAGCGGAGGAGACTCAACACGTGGCATCGCCATCGACGCCGGTGCACCCTAGCCGCTATCTCGCGGTCTTCTTGGTCCTGCTCATCGGCGCCTACCTCCTGGTGTTCCTCACCGGCAACAAGCTGGCCGACCCGAAGCTCGGCATCGATCTGCAGGGCGGCACCCGGGTCACGCTGACCGCACGTACGCCGGACGGCTCTCGGCCGACCCGCGAAGCGCTCTCGCAGGCGCAGCAGATCATCGGCGCCCGCGTCAATGGCCTGGGGGTATCTGGTTCCGAGGTCATTGTCGACGGCGACAACCTCGTCATCACCGTTCCCGGCACCGATGGCAACGAGGCGCGCAACCTCGGCCAGACGGCCCGCCTCTATATCCGTCCCGTCATCAACGCCCTGCCCGTGGAGAGCGTCGCCCAGCAGGGTGGTCCCCGGCTGCCCCAGCCGCCGCGCGGTCCGATGGGGCCACGCGGTCAGGTACCCGGTGCACCGGGTGGACCGCCGCCCGGCGCGATCCCCGGCGCGCCCGCACCCGGGGCCCGGCCCGGTGTTCCCGGCGGCCAGCCGGGTCTGATTCCGCCCGGTGCCCCCGCACCCGGCGCTCCCGGGCCCGGTGGAGTTCCGGCACCCGGGCCCGCGCTGGACCCCGGCTTCGGCTCGGGCTTCCCGGGCGATCTGCCGCTGCTGCCCGACACCGGCGGCGTCCCGGCGCAGCCCCGGCCCTACCCGGTGGACGCGCCCTCCACGCCTACTCCGACGCCGCCCACGCCCGCGGTCTCACCGACCGGACAGCAGTCTCCGGCATCGGGACCGGCGCCCGCGCCGCCCGCAGAGCCCGCGCCGCCGCTGCTGCCGCCGATTCAGCCGGGTCCGCCGGACCCGCGCAAGGACCTCGCCGAACGCATCGCCAAGGAGCGGGAGTGGCGGCAGAGCTCGAACAAGGGCGTGCAGTTCCTGGCGCTGCAGTTCGAGGCCACCCGGTGCTTCCAGGAAGACATCCTGGCCGGCAATGACGACCCGAACCTGCCCCTGGTGACCTGCGACAAGGAGCACAAGCAGGCCTATCTGCTGGCGCCGTCGATCATCAGCGGCGACCAGATCGACAACGCCAGTTCGGGGATGGATCAGCGCAGCGGCGGTTACATCGTCGACGTGCAGTTCAAGAGCGGAGCGGCCAACACCTGGGCCGACTTCACCGCCGCGCACATCGGCACGCAAACCGCGTTCACGCTGGACTCGCAGGTGGTCAGCGCGCCGCAGATCCGGGAGGCCATCCCAGGTGGACGCACCCAGATCAACGGGGGTGACCCGCCGTTCACGGCGAGCTCGGCCAAGGAGCTGGCCAACGTCCTCAAGTACGGCTCGCTGCCGCTGTCGTTCGAGGCATCGGAAGCCCAAACCGTTTCGGCGACACTGGGATTGACGTCGTTGCGGGCGGGTCTGATCGCCGGTGCGATCGGCCTCGCGCTGGTGTTGCTGTACTCGCTGCTGTACTACCGGGCCCTCGGAGTGCTGACCGCGGTGTCGCTGTTGGCTTCTGGCGCAATGATTTTCGCCATACTCGTGCTGCTCGGCAGATACATCAACTACACACTCGACCTGGCCGGCATCGCGGGTCTGATCATCGGTATCGGGACGACGGCCGACTCGTTCGTGGTGTTCTTCGAGCGCATCAAAGACGAGATGCGCGAAGGCAAGTCGTTCCGGTCGGCGATCCCGCGCGGCTGGGGGCGGGCCCGCAAGACGATTCTGTCGGGCAACGCCGTCACCTTCCTCGCCGCCGCAGTGCTGTACTTCCTGGCGATCGGTCAGGTCAAGGGCTTCGCGTTCACACTCGGGCTCACCACCGCACTCGACACCGTCGTGGTGTTCCTGGTGACCTGGCCGCTGGTCTCGCTGGCCGGCAATTCCAAGACGCTGGCGAAGCCGGCATTCAACGGCCTGGGCGCGGTCCAGCAGATCGCGCGGGAGCGGCGTGCCGCGACCGCCGGGGCCAACGCGACGGGGCGGGGGTAGCGAGATGGCGTCGAACGCGGACACCACCGGCACTGACGACACGACGGCCGTCGAGCTCAGCAAAGAGACCGCGCGGCCGGTCCGGGCGAGCGGCAGCGACGCCGCAACCTTGCCGCACCACAGCTTCCTGTCTCGCCTCTACACCGGTACCGGTGCGTTCGAGGTCGTCGGGCGGCGGAAGCTCTGGTACGCGGTCAGCGGGGCGATCGTCGCCGTCGCGATTCTGAGCATTCTGGTGCGCGGCTTCACCTTCGGGATCGACTTCAAGGGTGGTACCACGGTGTCGTTCCCGCGCGGGACCGCGACCGTGAGCCAGGTCGAGGAGGTGTTCCGCGAGGCGCTGGGCCACGACCCGGAGACCGTGGTGGTCGTGGGCAGCGGGTCGGCGGCGACCGTGCAGATTCGGTCGGAGGCGCTGTCCAACGACAAGACCGAGAAGCTGCGCAACGCGCTGTTCGACAAGTACCACCCCAAGGGTTCTGACGGGCAGCCGAGCAAGAAGGCCATTTCGGATTCGGCGGTGTCGTCGACATGGGGCGGGCAGATCACCAAGAAGGCGGTCATCGCGCTGGTGGTGTTCCTGGCGCTGGTCAGCCTCTACATCACCGTGCGCTACGAGCGTTTCATGGCGATCTCAGCCCTGATAACGATGGTGTTCGACCTGGCCGTCACCGCCGGCATCTATTCGCTGGTCGGATTCGAAGTCACGCCGGCCACGGTGATCGGTCTGCTGACGATCCTGGGCTTCTCGCTGTACGACACGGTCATTGTGTTCGACAAGGTCGAGGAGAACACCCACGGTTTCCAGCACACGACTCGGCGCACCTTCGCCGAGGAGGCCAACCTCGCCGTCAACCAGACGTTCATGCGATCGATCAACACCAGCCTGATCTCGACGCTGCCGGTGTTGGCGCTGATGGTGGTCGCGGTCTGGCTGCTGGGCGTCGGCACGCTGAAGGACCTGGCCCTGGTGCAGCTGGTCGGCATCATCGTCGGTACCTACTCGTCGATCTTCTTCGCGACGCCGCTGCTGGTCACGTTGCGTGAGCGCACCGAACTGGTACAGACGCACACGCGGCGGGTACTGCGGCGACGCGGACCGGATTCGGGCGGCAAGGCCGCCGACAAGGGAGCGAAGGCTCCGGAGCGGGTCCGGGTGCGCGCCGAGTCGGGCGACGACGATCGCGCGTCCGCGGTCGACAGCGGCACGCCGGCGCCGAGCAAGCCTGTTCCCGGCGCGCGTCCGGCACGGCATTCCGCGGGCCGTCATTCGCGCCCGACCGGCAAGCAGAACAAGCGCTGACCCGATGAAGGCCTGGCGTCGGCGGGCGGCCGCCAGCTGTCTGGTGGTCGTGTTTGCCGCCGCCGCGCCGGGATTGTTGACGGCGTGCTCGGGAAGCGCCGCGGGACAGGTCGACTACATCGTCGACGGCGCGCTGGACTCCTACAACACCAACACCGTCGGCGGCGCGGCGTCCGCGGGCGCGCAGGCCTTTGCCCGCACGCTGACCGGGTTCGGCTACCACGGGCCCGACGGTCAGGTCGTCGCCGACCACGACTTCGGCTCGATCTCGATGGTCGGCGGCTCGCCGTTGGTGCTGGATTATCAAATCGCCGACAACGCCGTGTATTCCGACGGCAAGCCGGTCACCTGCGACGACCTGGTGCTGACGTGGGCCGCACAGTCGGGCCGGTTTCCCGGCTTCGACGCGGCCAGCCAGGCCGGCTACGTCGACGTCACCTCGATCGACTGCCAACCGGGGCAGAAGAAGGCGCGGGTGTCGTTCGCGCCCGACCGCAACATCGTCGACTACAACCAGCTGTTCACTGCGACCTCGATCCTGCCGTCGCACGTCATCGCCGAGGAGCTCGGCGTTGACGTCACCGCCGCGCTGCTGGGCAACAACCAGCCGGTCGTTGCGCGTATCGCGCAGACGTGGAACACCACCTGGAACCTGAAGTCGGGCATCGAATCCGGCATCATCGCCAAACACTTCCCGTCATCGGGGCCGTACAAGGTCGAATCGGTGCTGGACGGTGGCGCGGTGGTTCTGGTCGCCAACGACAAATGGTGGGGCGCAAAGCCGATGACCAAGCGGGTCACGGTGTGGCCGCAGAAGGCCGACATCCAGGACCGGGTGAACGCCAAGAGCGCCGACGTGGTCGACGTCGCCGCCGGATCCTCGGGGGCCCTCGCGACCCCCGACACCTTTCGGCGCACCGACGCCGCGTCCGACGGCATCGAGCAATTGATCTTCGCGCCGAGCGGCCCGCTTGCCGACATCGCGGCCCGCCGGGCGGTCGCACTGTGCACGCCGCGCGACGTGATCGCCCGCGACGCGCAGGCGCCGATCGCCAACGCGCGGCTGCACACCGCCGCCGACGACGCCATCGGCCAGGCCGAGAACGTCCCGCAGGCAGCCCCTTTCGTGAAGGCCGACCCGGTGGCGGCGCGCGCCGAACTGAAGAACAAGCCGCTGCCCGTGCGCATCGGCTACCGGGGCCCCAACGCGCGGCTGGCGGCCATCGTCGGCGCGATCGCCAAGGCCTGCGGTCCGGCCGGCATCACGGTCTCCGACGTCACGTCCGACTCGGTCGGCCCGCAGGCGCTCAAGGAGGGCAAGATCGATGTGCTGCTGGCCAGCACCGGCGGCGCCACCGGTAGCGGATCGACCGGTTCGTCGGCCATGGACGCCTACGACCTGCACACCGGCAACGGCAACAACGCATCCGGCTACACCAACGGACAGATCGACGGGATCATTGCTTCGCTCGCGGTCTCGGCCGACCCCGCCGACCTCGTCCGGCTGTTGAGCGAGAGCGCGCCCGTGCTGTGGGCCGGCATGCCGACGCTGCCGCTGTACCGCCAGCAGCGCACCCTGCTGACGTCGAAGAAGATGTACGCCGTCGGCGCCAACCCGAGCCGCTGGGGCGCCGGCTGGAACATGGACCGATGGGTCCTGGTGCGGTGACGGCAGCCGACCTGGTCGCCGCGCTCACCCGGCAGGTCGCCGACTTCCCTTCGGCGGGAATCCAATTCAAGGACCTGACGCCGGTGCTCGCCGATGCGCGCAGCCTGGCCGCGATCACCGACGAATTTGCCGAGGTCGCCGCCGGCGCCGACCTGGTTGCCGGTATCGACGCGCGTGGATTTCTGCTGGGCGGGGCGTTGGCCATCCGGCTCGGCACCGGCGTGCTGGCGATTCGTAAGGGCGGCAAGCTGCCACCGCCAGTGCTCGCCGAGAGCTATCAGCTCGAGTACGGCAGCGCGAACCTCGAGCTGCCGGCCGACGGGATCGAGTTGACCGGTCGCACGGTGGTGCTCGTGGACGACGTGCTGGCCACCGGCGGCACCGTGGTCGCGGCCCATCGGCTGCTCGAAAAGGCGGGTGCGCGGGTGACGACGGCCGTGGTGGTGATCGAACTCGCCGGTCTGGGCGGCCGCGACCGGGTCGCCCCGTTGCCCGTGCACAGCGTCGCGATTCTCTAGCGACCTCCGCGACGGACGTTATCCTGGAGCCTCGGAGGTGAGCAGCGTGGCAGAGGACAAGGGAACGGCGATACAGCCGCCCACCGAACCGCTGAAGCTTGCCGATCTTCCGTCCGCCGCGCCTGCGGCGAACGAGCAGGGCATCGGTCTCAAGGCCCCCAGCAGCGCGTCCCGCCGGGTCCGTGCCCGGCTGGCGCGTCGCATGACCGCACAGCGCAGCGCGGTCAGCCCCGTCCTCGAACCGCTCGTCGCGGTCCACCGCGAGATCTACCCCAAGGCCGACCTGGCGTTGTTGCAGCGGGCCTTCGAGGTGGCCGAACGGCGACACGCCGACCAGTTGCGGCACTCCGGCGATCCCTACATCACCCACCCGCTGGCGGTCGCCAACATCCTCGCCGAATTGGGCATGGATACCACCACATTGGTGGCCGCCCTGCTGCACGACACCGTCGAAGACACCGGCTACACCCTGGAGGCGCTGTCGACGGACTTCGGCGACGAGGTCGGCCACCTCGTTGACGGGGTGACCAAGCTGGACAAGGTCGTGCTGGGCAGCGCCGCGGAGGGCGAGACCATCCGCAAGATGATCACCGCGATGGCCCGCGACCCGCGGGTGCTGGTGATCAAGGTGGCCGACCGGCTGCACAACATGCGGACCATGCGTTTCCTGCCGCCGGAGAAGCAGGCCCGTAAGGCGCGCGAGACGCTGGAAGTCATTGCGCCGCTGGCACATCGGCTCGGGATGGCCACGGTGAAGTGGGAGTTGGAGGATCTGTCCTTCGCAATCCTGCACCCGAAGAAGTACGAGGAGATCGTGCGACTCGTCGCCGGCCGGGCGCCGTCGCGCGACACATACCTGGCCAAGGTCCGCGCCGAGATCATCGCCACGCTCACCGGATCCAAGATCAACGCGGTGGTCGAGGGCCGGCCCAAGCATTACTGGTCGATTTACCAGAAGATGATCGTCAAAGGCCGCGACTTCGACGACATCCACGACCTGGTCGGCCTACGCATCCTGTGCGAGGAGATCCGCGACTGCTATGCCGCTGTCGGCGTGGTGCATTCGCTGTGGCAGCCGATGGCCGGCCGGTTCAAGGACTACATCGCCCAGCCGCGCTACGGGGTCTACCAGTCGTTGCACACCACTGTCGTCGGGCCCGAGGGTAAGCCGCTAGAGGTGCAGATCCGCACCCGCGACATGCACCGCACCGCGGAGTACGGCATCGCTGCGCACTGGCGCTACAAGGAAACCAAGGGCCGCAACGGGGTTCCGCACCTGACGGCGTCGGCCGAGATCGACGACATGGCCTGGATGCGCCAGCTGCTCGACTGGCAGCGGGAAGCCGCCGACCCCGGCGAATTCCTCGAGTCGCTGCGTTACGACCTTGCGGTGCAGGAGATCTTCGTCTTCACCCCCAAGGGTGACGTCATCACGCTGCCCGCCGGATCCACGCCGGTGGACTTCGCCTACGCGGTGCACACCGAGGTGGGCCACCGTTGTATCGGCGCCCGCGTCAACGGCCGCTTGGTGGCGCTGGAACGTCAGCTCGAAAACGGCGAAGTGGTCGAGGTATTCACCTCCAAGGCGGCCAGCGCCGGCCCGTCGCGTGACTGGCAGCAGTTCGTGGTCTCGCCGCGCGCCAAGACCAAGATCCGGCAGTGGTTCGCCAAGGAGCGTCGCGAAGAGGCGCTCGAGACCGGCAAGGACGCGATCACCCGGGAAGTGCGCCGCGGCGGACTTCCGTTGCAGCGCTTGGTCAGCGGTGGATCGATGTCCGCGGTGGCCAACGAGTTGCACTACGCGGATGTCTCGGCGCTCTACACGGCGGTGGGCGAGGGTCATATCTCGGCCAAGCATGTTGTGCAGCGCCTGCTCGTCGAACTCGGCGGCATCGACCAGGCCGAGGAGGATCTGGCCGAGCGCTCGACGCTGACGACCATCCCGCGCCGGCCGCGCAGTGACGATGTCGGGGTGTCGGTGCCCGGCGCCCCGGGAGTGCTGACGAAGCTGGCAAAGTGCTGCACACCGGTGCCCGGCGACGAGATCCTCGGATTCGTCACGCGCGGAGGGGGAGTCAGCGTGCACCGGACCGACTGCACCAATGCCACCTCGTTGCAGCAGCAGTCCGAGCGCATCATCGAGGTGCACTGGGCGCCGTCGCCCTCGTCGGTGTTCCTGGTGGCCATACAGGTCGAGGCGCTCGACCGGCACCGACTGCTGTCCGACGTCACTCGTGTGCTGGCCGACGAACGGGTCAACATTCTGTCGGCGTCGGTGACCACTTCCGCGGGTGACCGAGTCGCGATCAGCCGCTTCACTTTTGAGATGGGCGACCCCAAACACCTGGGGCATCTGCTCGACGTCGTCCGCAATGTAGAAGGCGTGTACGACGTCTACCGCGTGACGTCAGCGGCCTGACACGTGACGGTAGCCGGGCAGCGGGCGCTGGTCATGGGTGCCAGCGGCAACGTCGGTGCCTGCGTGACCCGCCACCTCGCCGCCGGCGGAGCCGACGTCCGGGTGCTGCTGCGAAAATCGAGTTCCACCACAGGGATCGACGGCCTCGACATCGAACGCCATTACGGCGACCTGGTCGACGCCGCGGCCGTTGCCGCCGCGATGGCGGACCGCGAGGTGGTCTACTACTGCGTCGTCGACACCCGTGCGGAGTTGCGCGATCCCGCACCGCTGTTCGCGACCAATGTCGAGGCGCTGCGCCATGTGCTCGACGTCGCGGTGCGGGCGAAGCTGCAGCGCTTTGTGTTTCTGAGCACCATCGGCACCATCGCCGTCGGACTCAACGGCGAAACCGTCGACGAGGACACGCCATTCAACTGGGCCGACAAAGCCGGCAGTTATGTCGAATCACGCCGTGCCGCCGAGCATTTGGTGCTGTCCTACGCCACCGAGCACGGGTTGCCCGCCGTGGTGACCAACGTCTCCAACCCCTACGGACCGCCGGATTTGCAACCGCGACAGGGGATGTTCGTCAAGCTGGCGGCGCAGGGCAAGCTGCCGTTCTACGTGCGCGACGTCGGATCAGAGGTGGTCGGCATCGACGACGCGGCCGAGGGGATGCTGCTGGCCGGCCAGCGCGGCCGGATCGGTGAACGCTACATCCTCTCCGAGCGCTACATGTCGCAGCGCGAACTGGTGACGGTCGCCGCGCGGGCGGTCGGCGCCCGCCCGCCGCGCCTGGGCGTCCCGATGGCGCTGATGTACGGCCTCGGCTGGGTCAACGACGCGCTGGGGGCGTTGCTGCGCAAGGACTTTCCGATGAGCCGGCAAAGCGCCCGGCTGGTGGAGCTGACCTCGCCGGCCAGTCACGCCAAGGCGACCCGCGAACTCGGCTGGCATCCGGCGCCGACCGAGGACTCGATCCGGCGCGCGGCGCACCACTACGTGGGATCAGTCCCGGCGGGCTGAGGTGATCGCGACCTCGGTGGCCGGCTTGCCGTCGTCGCCGCCGCCGGCCACACCGTCCGCCGCGACCTTGTCGATGATGGCCAGCCCGGCCGGGGTGATGGTGCCGAAAATCGTGTAGTTGGGCGGCAGCAGCGAATCCCGATAGACCATGAAGAACTGGCTGCCGTTGGTCCCGGGTCCGGCGTTGGCCATCGCCAAGGTGCCCCGCGGATACACGACGGGCTGCTGCAGCGCCGGTTCGCCCGGGGGGTACTGGATGGTCGGGTATTCGTTGGCGAATTCGTAGCCCGGGGCTCCGGTACCGTCGCCCTTGGGGTCGCCGCACTGCAGCACCGACAACGCCCTCGCCGTGGTGAGTCGATGGCATTCGGTGTTGTCGAAGTAGGCCTGCTGTGCCAGGCTCACGAAACTACTGACCGTGCAGGGTGATTCGTTGTTGGCGAGCTGCAATCCGATCCGGCCGCGGTCGGTGACGATGGTCAGGCCGATCTGCGCCGGTTCGGTCGACGCCTTGCCGGCGGGTGGCGGCGCAGCCTGCTTGCCGGCGGGCTCGCTGGTCCGCGGGTACTGACAGTTCGCTCCCACGGCAGGACCGGGGTAGAACGGCGGCAGCTTCGGACCCGTCACCGGCGCGGCCGGCGGCAACGACTTGGTCGAGGTCGCCGCGGTGCTGGCCGAACTGGCGGCGGGCGCGGACCCGGACTTGTGGTGGGTGCACGATGCGAGCGTCACGGCGACGGCGACGATGCCGAACGTCGCGGCGATGCGGTTCAGGGTCATCGTCATCAGTCCAGCAGCACCGACTTGATGGTGACTTCGGTGGCCGGCGGTCCGTCCGACCCGCCGCCGGCGACGCCGCCCTTGGCGATCTTGTCCAGGGTGGACAGTCCGTCCTGCTGGATCTTGCCGAACACTGTGTAGTTCGGCGGCAGCTGAGAGTCCTTGTACACCAAGAAGAATTGGCTGCCGTTGGTGTTCGGGCCGCTGTTCGCCATCGCGATGGTTCCCCGCGGGTAGATGACCGGCTGCTGCAACGCCGGATCGCCCGGTGGGTACTGGTCGGTCGGGTATTCGTTGGCGAATTGGTAACCGGGCCCGCCGGTGCCGTCGGCGCTGGGGTCACCGCACTGCAGCACCCCGAGTGACGGTGCCGTGGTCAGCCGGTGGCACTTGGTGTCGTCGAAGAACTTCTGCTGCGCCAGGCTCGCGAAACTGTTGACGGTGCATGGTGATTCGTTGTTCGCGAGCAGCAGTCCGATGTGGCCCTCGCTGGTCACCATGCTGACACTGACCTGGGCGGGATCGGTAGGAACCTTGCCGGTCCGCGGCGGCTTGACCTCCTTGGCCGCCTGCTGGGCCGCCGGGTACTGGCAGTTGGCGCCGATGTCGGGGTTCGCCTTGAAGGGCGGCAGCGGCGGACCTGTCACGCTCGGTGCGGAGGTGGCCGAAGTGTCGGCGCCGGCCGAGGCCTTCTTGTCGTCATTGCTCGACTTGAAGACGACGACACCGACCGCGGCGGCCACGATCACCACGGCGACCGATCCTCCGATGATGGCCAGGGTCCGGCGGCGACGGGCTTGCTGGGCGCGGCGTTCGAGCTGCCGTTCCAATTTGCGCTTGGCTGACGCTCGTCGCTGTTCGTTGCTCGGCACCGACTGTCCCTCCGTGATCTCGGGCTTGGGTCACGACGAGTGTGCCAGTTCACGCTCTATCAGGGTGGCGCGACCCGTCGTCGGGTTCGACGGCCCGACTTCGCAGCGCCCCGCTCTCCGCAGGCCGCATCGTCGTCGGGCGCGCCTGGATGGGAAACTGGACAGCGTGTTGATCACCGGATTCCCCGCCGGGTTGCTGCAGTGCAACTGCTACGTGCTGGCACCGCACCCCGGGGCGGACGCCATCGTCGTTGACCCCGGCCAACGGGCCATGGGTCAATTGCGGCGCGTCCTGGACACGAATCGGCTGACACCTGCCGCCGTGCTGCTCACCCACGGCCACATCGACCACATCTGGTCGGCGCAGAAAGTCTCCGACACATTCGGCTGCCCGACCTACATCCATCCCGAAGACCGCTTCATGCTGACCGACCCGATCAAGGACTTCGGGCCCAAGCTGGCGCAACTCTTCATGTCCGCGATCTTCCGCGAGCCCAAGCAGGTCGTCGAACTCGACCGCGACGGCGACAAGATCGACCTGGCCGGGATCGGCGTCACCGTGGACCACACGCCGGGCCACACCCGCGGCTCGGTGACGTTCCGGGTCAGTGGCGACAAAGAAATGGTGTTCACCGGCGACACGCTGTTCCAGCGGTCGGTCGGGCGCACCGACCTGTTCGGCGGCAGCGGCCGCGACCTGCTGCGCTCGATCGTCGACAAGCTGCTGGTGCTCGATGACGCCACCGTGGTGCTGCCGGGCCACGGCAATGCCACCACCATCGGCGATGAGCGACGCTTCAACCCGTTCATCGAGGGGCTTGGATGAGTGAATTCAGCGCACCCAAGGGCGTCCCGGATTATGTTCCGCCGGAGTCGGCGCAGTTCGTCGCCGTCCGGTCCGGCCTGCTGAACGCCGCACGTCTGGCCGGCTACAGCGACATCGAGCTGCCGATCTTCGAGGACACCGCGCTGTTCGCCCGTGGCGTGGGGGAGTCGACGGATGTGGTGTCGAAGGAGATGTACACCTTCGCCGACCGCGGCGACCGTTCGGTGACGCTGCGGCCGGAGGGCACCGCCGGCGTGGTGCGAGCGGTGATCGAGCACGGCCTCGACCGCGGCGCGCTGCCGGTCAAGCTCTGTTACTCCGGCCCGTTCTTCCGCTACGAACGTCCGCAGGCGGGCCGCTACCGCCAGTTGCAGCAGGTCGGCGTAGAGGCCATCGGCGTCGACGACCCCGCGCTCGACGCGGAGGTGATCGCCGTCGCCGACGCCGGGTTCCGCTCGCTGGGCCTCGACGGGTTCCGCCTCGAGATCACGTCGCTGGGAGACGACACCTGCCGGCCGCAATACCGGGAACTGTTGCAGGACTTCCTCTTTCATCTCGATCTCGACGAAGAGACGCGTAAGCGCGCCGAGATCAATCCGCTGCGGGTGCTCGACGACAAGCGGCCCGAGGTCAAGGCGATGACAGCCGATGCACCCGTGATGCTCGACCACCTCTCCGACGCGGCCAAGCAACACTTCGACACCGTGCTGGCCCACCTCGACGGGCTCGGCGTGCCGTATGTCATCAACCCGCGGATGGTTCGCGGGCTTGACTACTACACCAAGACCACCTTCGAGTTCGTCCATGACGGGCTGGGCGCGCAGTCCGGTATCGGCGGCGGCGGTCGCTACGACGGATTGATGCGGCAACTCGGCGGACAAGACTTGTCCGGCATCGGGTTTGGGCTCGGGGTCGACCGGGCGCTGCTGGCGCTGCGCGCCGAAGGCAAGGACGTCGGTCCGACGGCGCGGTGTGACGTCTTCGGGGCTCCGCTCGGTGAATTGGCGAAGTTGCGGCTGGCGGTGCTGGCCGGGCAACTGCGCGCGGCCGGGGTGCGGGTCGACCTGGCCTACGGCGACCGTGGCCTCAAAGGCGCGATGCGCGCGGCGGACCGGTCCGGCGCCCGGGTGGCGCTGGTGGCGGGCGACCGCGACATCGAGGCGGGGACGATCGGCATCAAGGACCTGACGACCGGGGAGCAGGTCGACGTGGCGGCCGATGCCGTTGTGGCCGAGGTGTTGTCGCGGCTCGACCGTTAGAACGCCCGGTTCGTGATCAGGATCGGCCGTGTTTGACCTGATTGAACGGCACCCCGCGGTCGGCGGCGAATTCACGGGGGAAGCCGAGGATGCGCTCGCCAATCACGTTGCGCGCCATCTCCGTTGTGCCGCCCCCGAGCGCCGCGGTCTGTCGCGACAGGTAGCGTTCGCCGATCGACATCAGATCGGCCGGCTCGTCGACGACGCCGGCGCTGCCGGCGATGCCCAATGCGGTGTCGATCTCGAGCTGTACCTCCTCGGCCTGGAACAGCCGGATCAGCGAGCCCCCGGTCGCGGGCAGTGACCCGTCCAGCACGCCGTGGTAGACGTGGTCGATCAGCTGCTCCCACACCGCCCGTCGGGTGAGCGCGCGACCGGCCAGCTCGCGGACCCGCTCGTTGTCGGCGAGACCGGACGCCCGAATCATCGCGTGGTAATCGGGCGCCTGTTCCTGGTTGTTCTCGGCGCCGCTGCCACTGGCGAATTCCGAGCCGCCGCCCACCGCACGGCGCTCGTGGTAGAGCTGACGCGAGGCCACCTCCCAGCCCTTGTCGACCTCACCGACCACCGCGTCGTCGCCGAGTTCGAGGTCGTCGAAGAACTCCTCGCAGAATTCGGTGGAGCCGTTGACCTGTGTGATGCGGCGCAGCGTGATGCCCGGGCTGTCCAGCGGTGCCAGGAACATCGTCAGGCCCTCGTGCTTGGGCACGTCCCAGTTGGTCCGGGCGAGCAACAGGCCGTAGTCGGCGGCGAAGGCGCCGGTGCTCCAGGTCTTAGCGCCGTTGATGATCCACTTGTCGCCGCGGCGCTCGGCGCGGGTGATCACCCCAGCGAGGTCCGAGCCGCCGCTGGGTTCGGAGAGCAACTGGACCAGCACCTCGTCACCGCGTAGGGCCCCCGAAATGTGTTGCCGCTTCTGCTCTTCGCTGCCGGTGTCGAGAATCGTTGCGCAACAGATGGTGAAGGTCGGCGTGTTGAGGATCAGCGGCATCTCGTAGTCGATGCTCTCGTCGTCGAACGCCTTCTGGTAGGCGATGTCGAGACCGAGGCCGCCGTATTCGGTCGGGAAACAGATCCCGGCGAACCCGCCGTCGTGCAGGCGTCGCTGCAATCGGCGGACGTGTTCCCAGGAGTCGGCCTCGCCGCGATCGGCGTAGGGCGGGTTGCCCGGGTCGGCGATGCGCGGCATGTTGTCGGCAAGCCACACCCGGGCCCGCTGGGCGAACTCCGCCACCGACTCCGTCATGAGCTGCCTCCGAGAGTTTCATTAACCAAAAGCGGTAATGACATTATCAGCAGGTCGGGGGCCTTTGCTCGGGTACCGCTCAGCCGCCGCGGGGCCGTGTCAGGGTGAAGTGCTCGACCTCGCTGATCGCGCCGTAGGGCCCGGTGACGGCGTAGTGGGTGGCCTTGATCGTCGTATTGCCACCCGGCGATCCGGGGTCGACGTCGAACGCGACGAAGCCGTAGGGGTGCTCGCCGTCCCTGAATGCCGACCAGGGCGCGTCTTCGACCACGTAAACGGGCTTCTTGCGCCCGATCGAGTCGAGGTCGGAGCCCAGCCCGGTGACCACCCGACAGCGCGGTTCCGGGAAGAACAGGCCGTTCGACGGTGACGATGTGCCGCCTCCACCGATGACCACGTGAACGGTCCCTTTGGTCGTGTCGATGACATCGCCGTGGTCGGACACCGGAATCGGCGTCCTGGCCTCGGTGTCCTGGGTGCCGCGCAGTGGATGGGTGCGCTCGTAATGGTGCTCGTGACCGCAGACCACGAGGTCGACCTGATAGCGGTCGAACAGCGGCAGCCATTCCTGCCGGATGCCCAGGTCGGCGCCGTTGGTGTGATCGGCCGTCGACACCGCGGTCTGGTGCATGCACACGATCACCCAGTCGACCCGCTTGTCGGCACGCGCGCTCGCGAGTTCGGTTTCCAGCCAACGCTTTTGCGCGCCCCCGGAATAGCCGTGCACGTAGGTGTTGCCGCCGTCCTGATAGCAGATGTCGTCGTTGTTGAGGCTGATGATGCGTACCGAGCCGGCCGTGAAGGAGTACCACAGACCGCGAAGCTCGCCGTCGGAGCGCGAGTCGGGCAGGGCGAAATAGGTCTGGTAGGCGGCGAATCCGATGGGGCCGTTACCCAATTCGTTCTCGTGGTTGCCCGCCGCGGGCATCCACGGGCGATAGCGCGCGGAGCGAGTGTTGTTGTCGAACCAGTCCGACCAGGTGCGGATGCGGTCGTGTGCGAGGTTGGCGTAGCAGAGGTCGCCGTTGACCAGGTTGAACAGCGGGCCGAGCTTCTCGATTGCGGTAGTGATATCGCCGGCCGCCGGCGAGCCCAGGTTGTCGCTGACGTAGCTCTTCTTGTTCAGCCGGCCCAGCGTCGGGGTGGCCTGATCGCCAAAGCTCGTGAATCGCAACGGACTTCGCCCGGACGGGGCGGTCCGTACGGTGCCGAGCTCAGGGTTGGTGCCGTCGTGCACCGCGGCGTACACATAGTCGGTGTCCGGGGCGAGGTTGTCGAGCCTGGCGTGATGCACCCGGACCTCGGTTTTCGATTTCGCGTCCCGGTAGGTGCGCGTTTCGGCGGTCACCGTGCGGCCGAATCCGCCCGTCGAGGTCCCGGCCATGACGCGCGGATTGCTGACGGCGTCGGTCGTGTGCCACGAGACGACGACCTCCGAGGACGCATCGCGGCCGAATTGCAGATGCAGGCCGCCCACCGGCTGGGCGCCGCTGCGAGTCGGCTGGGACCACAGGCTCGGAGCGCGACCGGGCGTCCCGAGCAGCGCGACGCCGCCGGCGCCGAGGCCGGCGCCGAGGAGCGTCGTCGCCGCGCCCGTCGTCAACAGTGTGCGGCGGGTGATGCGCGGCGGCGAGGTGTCCTGCCGTGGGGACTCGTCGACCATGCTTCTTTCTTACCTTTCGCTGTGCTGAGGGCCGATGAACGCTAGACCGCGAATACGTAAACCCACGCCTGCGGACCCGACCGCAGCGGGACCGAAATCCGGCGGTAGTCGTCGACCTCGTAGGCGTCGGCCGCGGCCAAATCCGCGCCAGTGATCGTGAAGACGGTTCCGTCGATATGGGCGTCCGGCCGGCTGGACGGCCGCAGGATCGGATGCCGATCGCTGCCGCTCGCGGCGATGACCTGCGGGTCTGTGATTGTCAGGTGCCGGAGTTCGTAGCCGACGACCGCGTCGGGGTAGCCGGCCAATTCGCGGCCGAATATGGCACGTTGGACGTCGTGTTGGCGGAGCGTTCCATAGGAGAACAGCAGCTGGGTCACTGACGGTACCTAACATCCCGTGCCGCGGTTCGCCACCGCAGCGACACCGAACGGCACGCGGAAAGCGCGGTAAAGGCCGCTTTTTTTCAGCTATTTCTCAGCTTTGAGATGCGCCCGAGATTCCAATCATGATCACTGTCAGTTGCCTAATAACGACGCGAACTGTTTGCAATCCTCGACATCCGCACAATAGTCGGCGCGCCTTTCTCTGACGGCCGCGAACTGCCGGTGCGCGGGGCTTCGGGACGGCGTCGTCGGCGGTGACGGGGGACGGGTGCGAAGGGGTGGAACGGAGCGCGCCCACGCGCCGCGCCGAGGTGGCGGCCAGTCCGGGGCGCGGACCCTCGGGTCTGACTCGGGTAGCTCAATTATGAAGATGGCGAGGCCATTACGGCCGGTCCGGCAGGCCCGACGGTTAGCCGGAGCCGCGCGACGTGCTTTGCCGGCGTGCGGGGGAATTCGCATCCGAGGACGATCGCGATGCGGTTCGCGCGCGGTCGGGGCCAGTGCGGAAAACAAGCTACTGGTCGACGCCCAATAGCCACCTCGGGCCCGGGTGGTTTCCTAGCCACCGATCGTCCCTGGGAACCCGCTGTATGCAGGCCCGGAAAAATTGTCGCCCGCGCAATGTCTCTTTGGCTTTTCTCAGCACAAGATGCGCTTTTGTGATTTAAGATTGCGCAACTGTCAGACCTCTCACACGCCCGCTTCACGTTTAGTTAATTGCATTAACTCATCGCCGGCCGGCCAAGGGTCTGACATCAGTCTGAAGGAGGATCGGTGTCGTTTGTCACTGCGCAACCGGAAGATCTGTCCGGTGCCGCGGGCGGTCTGGCGGGGATCGGCGATGCGATGGCGGCGCGAAACGCCGCTGCGGCTACGCCAACTACCGGTCTGGCACCGGCCGCTTCGGATATTGTTTCCGCGATGACCGCGGCGCAGTTCGGTAAGCACGGCGCCGCCTATCAGCAGATTGCCGCGCAAGCGGCGCTGGTGCACGAGCAAGTAGTAGCCGCGTTGCGTTCCGGGGCGGGAGCGTATGCGCTGACCGAGGCGGCGAATGCAGCTGCTGCCGACTAAGGGGGGCCTGGGTCGATGAGTTTCATGGTGTTTCCGCCGGAGTTCAACTCGGCGTTGATGTACAGCGGCGCGGGGTCGGGGCCGCTGATGGCGGCCGCCTCGGCGTGGAGTGAGCTGGCCGCGGATCTAGAGTCCACCGCCGCCTCCTATCAGGCGGTGCTGGGACAGCTGACCGGTGCCAGCTGGTTGGGCCCGTCCTCGGCTCGGATGGCCGCGGCGACGGCGCCGTACGTCGACTGGCTGGCGCTCACCGCCGGCCAGGCCGCGCAGACTTCGGCTCAGGCCTCGTTTGCCGCCGCGGCGTACGAGGGCGCGTTTGCCGCCACGGTCCCGCCGGCGGTGATCGCGGCCAACCGTGCACTGCTGGCGGCGCTGGTCGCGACGAACTTCCTGGGGATCAACACGCCGGCGATCATGGCCACCGAAGCGCACTACATGGAGATGTGGTTCCAGGACGGCCTGACGATGGACACCTACGCGACGACCGCGCAGCAGGCCGTCGTGCTGCCGCAGCAGAGTCCGGCACCCTCGCCCAGCGACGGCGGCACTTCGGCCAACGCGGCCGCGGCCGCGCAGTCGACCGCACAGTCGTTGACCAATTCGAGCACCAACCTGGTGACCGCGCTGCAGAACATGTTCCCGTCGCTGACCAGCAACACCGCGTCGTCGAACGGTCTTCTCAGCACGGCGGCCGCCCCGGCCGGCGCCCAGAGCGCGGGCACGGCCGGCACCGCGGCGGCGGGCGCGCCGGTCGCTACCTCGACCGCCGGTGCACTGCTGCCCATCCAGGGCGTGTATTACCTGACCACGTTCGCGAGCATGCCCGTCAAGATGTTGATGAGCCTGGCCAACTCGATGAGCGCCAGCGAGGCCATGCAGGCGGGCCAGCAGGCGATGCTTGCCGAGGTCCAGACGCTGATGGACACCAAGTTGAAGGCGATGCTGGCGAGCATCTCGGGTCAGATGCGCGGCTTCGGGTCGCAGATCACCGCGCAGCTGGCGGGTGCCAGCAAGCTCGGTGGGCTGTCGGTCCCGAACGGTTGGGCGCAGTCCGCCCCGGAGATGGTGCGCGCCGCACCGATCCTGCCGGCCAACAGCGTCGCCGCGCCGGTGGCGTCGTTGGCGCAAACGCCGACCAGTCCGTACACCCAAGCGCTCATGGGTGCCCTCAACGGGCGCGGCATGGGCACGCAGGCCGCCAAGACGGCGTCCGTGAAAGTTGAGACTCGCACGCCGGCCGGCGGATGAGAAGTGGGGGATGCCTTTGCTGCAGGACGCACTAACCCAAGACATGTCAGCTAACTAAGGAGATAGATATGCCTACGCGTTTTATGACTGACCCGCACGAGATGCGGGCAATGGCGGGCCGTTTCGACGTGCACGCGCAGACCGTTGAGGACGAGGCCCGCAAGATGTGGGCGTCGAGCACCAACATCGCCGGCGCCGGCTGGAGCGGTACCGCTCAGGCCACGTCCTACGACACCATGGGCCAGATGAACACGGCCTTCCGCAACATCGTGAACATGTTGCACGGGGTCCGTGACGGACTGATCCGCGACGCCAACCACTACGAGAGCCAAGAGCAGGCCTCGCAGCAGATCCTGTCAAGCTAGTCGATCACCGAAACTACTTAGGAGAACAGTCATGTCGATCAGTTACCAGTTCGGTGACGTGGATGCCCACGGCGCGCTGATCCGCGCCCAGGCCGCTTCCCTGGAGGCCGAGCACCAGGCCATCGTCCGCGATGTGCTGGCTGCCGGTGACTTCTGGGGCGGCTCGGGTTCCGTAGCGTGCCAGGAGTTCATCACCCAGTTGGGTCGCAACTTCCAGGTCATCTACGAGCAGGCGAACAGCCACGGCCAGAAGGTGCAGAGCGCCGGCAACAACATGTCGAGCACCGACTCGGCTGTTGGGTCCAGCTGGGCCTGACGCTCTTCACCCCTTCGGGGTCGGAACGCACCGGACATCGAATGTCCGGTGCGTTTTGTTATGGGTGCTGAATTCTGCTGTGGTCGTTGAGTACTCAGTCGTAGGGTGCTGCGGCCCACGCGTGTTCGAATCTGGGGCGCGCGGCCGCGTATCGGACCTCCAAACCTCGGATCGGGGATCCGGTTGCCCGGGAATTAGGTCGCGCATTTCGCGTACTTTTCAGGCTGCTCTCAGTTGGCGTTCGAGAACAGAGTCGACGCCTTCGACGGTGCTGAGTCGTGGAGCGGCTACTCCGCCACCGCTGCACAACCACCGAGGATCGTGGTCGACGCGAAATTGGCCGCATTCGCAAGGTGGTTATCCGTCGGGGTGTAGGTCGGCAGCGCGGTGACGAAAGCGCGGCGGTACTGAGCCGAGAGATCGGCCAGGTCCTGCCAGATGGCGTTATCGCTCTGCTTGCCAAGTGATTCCAGCTTGCCGGCGAATGAATTCATCACGGGACCGACCGCGTAGTTGACGGCCTTCTGCTCCTTGTTCCAGTAGATCGACGGAACGTTGGGATCCATCTGCTGCCACTCCGCGGTCTGCTGACCGAATGCGTCGAGCGCCGACTTCCACTCCGGGCACACATTGTTGTCCGAGGTTAGAAATGGGGCCGGGCTGGCGAGATTGCCCACCGGGGCGATGTCGGATGGCGGCGCCGACGGTGTCACCAACGGTCCCCGTGCGGCGGCCGGACCGTCGGCGATGGCCGCGCATATCGCCCCAAGTGCGGACGATGCGCTGTTCGCCGCGCCGGCCAGATTGTTGTCTGCCGGTGTGTATTTCGGGATCCGTTCCGCGTACGCGCGCGCGTAGGCGATGAACTGTTGATAAAGCTCGCGCATCACGCGGTGCGGCGTCAACTTGACCAGACCCACTGCCTGTGCGGCCGCGCTGCGCATCGACTGCGCGGCAGCGATGAACTGCGCACGCTGCTTCGGGTTCCACGCCGACGCCGGCACGGAGCGGTCGCGGTCGTTCCACAGCCCCTGTCCGCTGTTCGCGAGTTCGTTGTTGATCGATGCCCACGCCGTGCAACTCGGGTCGTCGGTAATCACTGCCACCGGCCCGGTGTCTTTCGCGCTGGCGACGGCGGCGGTCTCCTGGCCCGGCCCGTTATCGGACCCGTCTTTCGGTCCTCCGGAACCCCCGTCCCCGAATAGCAATACGGCCGCGACGATCGTTGCCAACACGGCAACCGCGGCCACCCCACCCATGGCCCATTTCAGATTTTTGTTGTCTTTTGGGCCGTCAGTATTAGACGTCACGGTGGATTAGCTTAAATGACAAGCCCGTTACCGCAGTGGTTTTGGCATCCGGCGCGACCGCGAACGCATCCTTTCTCAGGACGCTAACAGGGTTGACGTATCGTCGAACATGCGTTCGAATATGGTATGCGATGGGACGACCAGAACGTGCGTGTCGACGACGGCGCGCTACCCGGGTTGGAGCGCATCGGATTCGTTCGCAGTGTGCGGACGCCGCAGTTCGACGGCATCACCTTTCACGAGGTGCTGTGCAAGTCGGCGTTGAACAAGGTCCCGCACGCCACCGCGTTGCCGTTCCAGTACACCGTCAACGGATACCGCGGCTGTTCGCACGCCTGTCGCTACTGCTTCGCTCGGCCCACGCACGAGTATCTGGACTTGGACTGCGGCAACGACTTTGACACTCAGGTGATCGTGAAGACCAACATCGTCGATGTGCTGCGCCGTGAACTCGGCCGCCGGTCATGGTCTCGCGAGACGGTCGCACTGGGCACCAACACCGATCCCTACCAACGCGCCGAGGGCCGCTACGCATTGATGCCGGGCATCATCGGCGCCCTCGCCGAGTCGGGCACTCCGCTGTCGATCCTGACCAAAGGGACGTTGCTGCACCGGGATCTGCCGCTGATCGCCACGGCCGCCGAGCAGGTGCCGGTCGGTGTCTCGGTGTCGCTGGCCGTCGGCGACCCGGAGATGCACCGTCGAGTCGAACCGGGCACGCCGACGCCGCAGGCGCGACTGGGCCTCATCGCCGCGATCCGCGCGGCCGGTCTGGACTGCCACGTGATGGTCGCACCGGTGCTGCCGCATCTGACGGACTCGACCGAGCACCTCGACTACCTACTGCGCGAGATCGCAGCGGCCGGGGCCACTGGTGTCACGGTGTTCGGCCTGCATCTACGGGGATCGACGCGCGGCTGGTTCATGTCATGGCTGGCACAGTCGTACCCGCACCTGGTGCGGCGCTATCGCGAATTGTACGGGCGCGGAGCGTATCTGCCCCCGGCGTACCGCGAGGAGTTGCGGGCCAGGGCGGCGCCGCTGATCGCCAGGTACGGGCTGGCCCGCGATCAGCGTCGGACCGAACCGGCGCCGCCGCGGCCGGCTGCCGCGGCGGTCCAGCCGACGCTGTTCTGACCTAATTCAGGTCGGGCGCGTGGTAGGTGTCGCACTGGTTGGGGTCACCGCTTTGGTAGCCGACGGTGAACCAGTGCTGGCGTTGCTCCGAGGAGCCGTGCGTCCACGACTCCGGGTTGACGCGGCCCGTCGACGCCTTCTGGATGCGGTCGTCGCCGACCGATGACGCCGCGGACAATGCGTCGCGAATGTCATTGTCGCTCAACGGCTCGAGGAAGGGAACGCCGGTGCTCTCCTGCTTCGTGGTGGATGCGTAGTGCGCCCACACCCCGGCGTAGCAATCGGCCTGCAACTCGGTACGCACGCCGTTGCCGCCGGCGCCCTGGGCGCCCTGCTGGGCGCGACCGAGTGAACCCTGTAGATCCTGGACGTGGTGCCCGAACTCGTGGGCCACCACATACTCCTGCGCCAACGGCCCACCGCTGGAACCGAATTGCGTGCGCAGCACGTCGAAGAATCCGGTGTCGAAGTAGGCGGTCTTGTCGACCGGGCAGTAGAACGGACCGACCTCCGTGGTGGCCGCGCCGCAACCGGTGTCGACCTGACCGCTGAAAAGCCGGACCCTCGGCCGGGTGTAGCCGCGCATCAACTGCTTCCACACCGCGTCGACGGAGTTACCGGTCGCGACGACCCGGCATTGCACGTACTGATTGGCGTCGGCTCCGGTCTTGCACTTGCTCAGGTCGAAGCCGGGGGCGACGTCCTGGCTTGCGCTCGGCTGCGGCAGCTGGGTTGCGACCTTGCCGGGGTCGACACCGAGGAGCAATGCGACCACGAGGAACAACAGCCCGCCCAAACCGCCGCCGATCGCAATGCCGCGCCCTCCGCCGCCACCGGATGACGCCGTCGTGCTGGTGTCGATCTGCATACCCTCGTTGAAGGTCATCGCATTCTCCGTTGCGGTTATGGCCTGGCCCGACGAGATCAGCTTTGCACACTACGATTCGGGCGTGCCCGGGGTTGCCGAAGTTCTCACCCTCGCGCGTACCGCACTCGGCGATCTGCGCGGCACGGTGGAGGGCGGTGTCGCGGTGTGGCGCGGGGTGCCATACGCGGAACAACCCGTCGGCGACCGGCGATTCGCCGCGCCCGCGACGGTGCGGCCGTGGACCGGTGTGCGCGAGGCCGTCACGCACGCCCCCCTCCCGCCGCAGAGCCGATCGATGGTCGCAGGCGACCGGAACGACCCGAAGATTCGCGACGAGGCCTGCCTGACGGTGACGATCTGGTCGCCGGACCCATCGGCTTCGCTGCCGGTGATGGTGTGGATTCCCGGCGGCGCATTCCTCAACGGCGCCGGACAACTTCAGCTCTACAACGGCTCACGGCTGTCCGCCAACGGCAACGTCGTCGTCGTCAACGTCACGTACCGGGTGGGGGTTTTCGGTGGTTTCGAACTCGGCTCCCTCGGTGACGGGTTCGACGACAACCTGTGCCTGCGTGATCAGATCGCGGCACTGAACTGGGTCCGCGACCACATCGCGGCATTCGGCGGCGACGCCGACCGGGTCACCGTTTTCAGCGAATCCGCAGGTGCCACTTCGGTTTTGGCTCTGATGGCCAGCCCGGCCGCCACGGGCCTGTTTGCCCGCGCGATAGCCCAGAGCCCGGCGCTGCCGTTGATGGCCGACCGCAACGCCAGGGCCGAGCAGGCGGCCCGCTTTCTCGATCATCTCGGGACGACGCCGGCTGAGGTGAAGGCCCTGCCGCAGCGTGAATTGCGCCGCGCCGCAGGACAATTGCAGCTTGCCAGTGTGGTGTCGTCGCCCACCCTGGCGCATGGTCTGACCTACGGAGTTGATCTGCTGCCACGCCACCCGGTCGAGGCGGCGAGAGCCGGTGCGACGGCCCGGATCCCGCTGATCATCGGAAGCAACCGGCGGGAGGCGGCACTGTTCGCGCGCGACAAGCCGCCGATGCTGCCAACCACGCCGGACACCGTCGATCGCTATTTGAGCCGGTATGGCCCCCAGGCGCGCGCGAGGCTGCTGGCCGCGTACCCGGGATATCCGCGCCGCCGCACGCTGGAGACGATCGGCGCCGACGCGATGTTCGTCGCCGACACGTGGGCGTTCGCCGACGCCCACAGCGCAGTGGCCCCGACCTACGCTTACCGCTTCGACCACGCGCCTGCCACCCTGCGGATGACCGGGCTGGGCGCGGTGCACGGTAGCGAAATCGTCCACATACTGCGAACTTACGATTCACACCTGGTCAGACGGTTGCACCCGCTGGGCGCATGGCTGACGCCCCCGGTGGGGCGTCGGATGCAGCGGGCCTGGCTCGAGTTCGCGACGGCCGGGGGAGAGGTGCCCCTGTGGTCGGGCGACTGGCCACGGTATGACCCCGGCAGGCGGGCAACTCGAGTCTTTCGCACGACGGCGGACGCCGTGGTCGACGACCCGGACGGGCCGCGCCGCGCCGCGTGGCAGGGCATCGGCTGACCTCGCCGTCGGCCTCTGGCCGATCAGCCCGGGCCGTCGCTGGTCGCGGCCAGCAGCGGCACCAGGATGTCGCTGATCGGTGTCGCGATGCCGTGGACCCGGGCCTTGCGGACGATCACGCCGTTGCGGATGTCCCATTCCTGCGGACGGCCGGCCTCGCGGTCGGCGAGCATCGAGGTGCCCATGTCGGTCGGCGCCTGCTGGAACATCTCGACCGTCCCGTCCGCGACGTCGTCGCCCAGTTGCGCACCCTCGGCGCGTGCGACGGCAAGGCACTCGCGCGCGTAGCGGGTGGCGAAGTCGGCCAGGTCGTTGCGACGAAACATCCCGGCTCGCCGGCCGGTCAGCACCATCAGCCCGGCGACGGCGTTCACCAACAGCTTGCGCCACGCGGCGGTGACGAAGTCGGGATCGCAGTCGGCCTCACCGCCGGCGGCCCGCCACAGGTCGGCGAAGGTGGTCGCGGCCGTCCCGGTCGGCAGCGTCAGCCGCGCGGCGGTGCGCAGCCGGACCCAGCCGTCGGGCTGCGTTTCGGCCGAGAACCAGACGATGCCGGGAATGACGGCCGCCATCGCGCAGAGCGGCTGCACCTGCTCGACCTGCTCGACGCCGTTCTGCAGCACCACGACGATCGTGTTCTCGTCGCACAACGGCCCGAGCCACCGTCCTGCCGCCGGATTCTGCGTCGCCTTGACCGCCAGCAGCACGACGCCGGCCGGGCCGGTGATGTCGGCCGGATCGGTGCAGACCGGGCCCGGCACCGTGATCGGCTCGGCCCCGTCGGGTCGCACCTCGATCCGCGATCGCGGGGTCCGGCCGCATACCTGCACCGCGTGCCCGGCGGCGGACAGGTAGGCGGCGACCGTCGTGCCAACAGCGCCGGGGCCGACCACTGCAATATCCATAGCAGTCCCCGAAATTACCCGCCTCTAGACTGGGCTGTCGTTCCCACCGTTCGCGAGGAGTATTTGTGCTGCGCAGTCACGCCGCTGGTTCATTGCGGGCCACCGACGCCGGTCAACGGGTGACCCTGGCCGGTTGGGTCGCGCGCCGGCGCGACCACGGCGGGGTGATCTTCATCGACCTGCGCGACGCCACCGGGGTCTCGCAGGTGGTGTTCCGTGCCGACGATGTGCTCGAGCAGGCCCACCGGCTGCGCGCCGAGTTCTGTGTCGCCGTCGAAGGCGTGGTCGAAATCCGCCCAGAGGGCAACGCCAACACCGACATCGCGACCGGCGAGATCGAGGTCAACGCGACCACCCTGACGGTGCTCAACGAGAGCGCGCCGCTGCCGTTCCAGCTCGACGAGACGGCCGGCGAGGAAGCCCGCCTGAAGTACCGCTACCTGGATCTACGCCGCGAGGGTCCGGGTAACGCAATTCGGTTGCGCTCGAAGGTGAATGCCGCTGCCCGCGCGGTGCTGGACCGGCACGACTTCGTCGAGATCGAGACGCCGACGATGACGCGGTCGACGCCCGAGGGCGCGCGTGACTTCCTGATACCCGCCCGCCTGCGGCCCGGCACGTTCTACGCCCTGCCACAGAGCCCGCAGCTGTTCAAGCAGCTGCTGATGGTGGCCGGCATGGAGAGGTACTACCAAATCGCCCGCTGTTACCGGGACGAGGACTTCCGCGCGGACCGTCAGCCGGAATTCACCCAGCTCGACCTGGAGATGAGCTTCGTCGATCAGGACGACGTCATCGCGCTAACTGAGGAACTCCTGACCGCGATCTGGAAGCTGATCGGCTACGACGTGCCGACGCCGCTGCCACGCATCAGCTATGACGAGGCGCTGCGCCGCTTCGGCTCGGACAAGCCGGACCTGCGGTTCGGAGTCGAGCTCGTCGAGTGCACGGAGCTGTTCTCCGACACCACATTTCGCGTGTTCCAGGCGCCCTATGTCGGGGCCGTGGTGATGTCCGGCGGTGCGTCGCAGCCGCGTCGCACCCTGGATGGCTGGCAGGAGTTCGCGAAGCAACGCGGCCACAAGGGCCTGGCCTATGTCCTGGTCGGTGAGGACGGCACGCTGGGCGGGCCGGTCGCCAAGAATCTCTCCGATGCCGAACGCGACGGCCTGACCGCGCACGTCGGCGCGCAACCCGGCGACTGCATCTTCTTCGCGGCGGGTCCGGCGAAGCAGGCGCGCGCCCTTCTCGGTGCCACGCGCATCGAGATCGCCAAGCGTCTCGACCTGATCGACCCGACCACCTGGGCCTTCACCTGGGTCGTCGACTTTCCGCTGTTCGAACCGGCCGACGACGCCACCGCCGCGGGCGACGTCGCGGTGGGCAGCGGCGCGTGGACCGCGGTGCACCACGCCTTCACCTCGCCCAAGGCCGAGTCGGAGGCGACCTTCGACACCGACCCCGGTCGCGCGCTGGCCGACGCCTACGACATCGTCTGCAACGGCAACGAGATCGGCGGGGGCTCGATTCGTATTCACCGCCGCGATGTCCAGGAGCGCGTCTTCGCGATGATGGGCATCGGCGCCGCCGAGGCTCAGGAGAAGTTCGGATTCCTGTTGGACGCGTTCGCTTTCGGCGCACCGCCGCACGGTGGGCTCGCGCTCGGCTGGGACCGCATCGTCGCGCTGCTCGCCGGGCTGGACTCCATCCGCGAGGTGATCGCGTTCCCGAAGTCCGGCGGCGGCGTCGACCCGCTGACCGACGCTCCGGCGCCGATCACCGCTCAGCAGCGCAAGGAATCGGGCATCGACGCCAAACCCGAGGCCGCGAAACCGCAACCAGGGCAGTGATTCTGCGCGCCGCGACGATGCAAGCGAAGCGATGAGGAGGAGCGGCGCAAATGCCTGAGGGATTTCCTGACAACGAGTCGATCAAGACGTTCAACCAGAGCATCGCCGACGAGTTCCGCGCCAACGACGGCAAGGTCGGCGGCCAGTTCGAGGGCGCCAACCTGCTGCTGCTGACCACGACGGGCGCCAAGTCCGGTCAGCCGCGGGTGTCACCCCTGGCGTACTTCCGCATCGACGGAAAGCTGGTCGTCATCGGCTCGTTCGCCGGCGCCGACGTCGACCCCGCGTGGGTACACAACCTGCGCGCCAACCCGTCGGCCCGCATCGAGGTCGGAGCCGAAACCAGCGACGTCGTCGCCCGCGAGTTGCCGGCCGCCGAGCGAGACGAGCTGTTTCCGAAGATCACAGCCGTTGCCTCCGGGTTCGCCGAGTACCAGGCGAAGACATCCCGGGTCATCCCACTCTTCGAGCTGCAACCGACCGGTTAGCCCCACCGGATAGTTAGCCCGTCAACCGACCCCTCGAAACACACGGTCACGGGGCTATCACGGCACCGATCACAGGCCGGTCACGCCGCCGGCGGTGACCTAGTGCGGAACCAACGACATGATCGTCTGCAGCGTGCCCCGCACCGGGTGCAGGAAGATGTTCACGATCTGGATCGGGAACAGCTGACCGTTGCCGCCGCACTTGGGCCACGCGCCGGGCCCCTGCGTGGCCAGCACGCGATTGGCCACCGCGATCTGTTGCTCGCGCGAGGCCATCGCCGGATCGCCGATGCCACCGTTCGCGGCCCAGGTAGACGGCTTGAATTGCAGACCGCCGTAGAAGCCGTTGCCGGTATTGGCGTGCCAGTTGCCACCCGATTCGCACTGCGCGACGGCGTCCCAGTTCATCCCGTCCGCGTAGGCCACGCCGGTGGTCGGATTGACCAGCAGCGTCATACCCAGGACGACCAGTGCGGCTATCACCAGGTGCTTGCACATCGTGCTCAGAAGCCCACCTAAATGACTCATTTAACAGGTCTAACAAGCAGGCGTTAAAGGAGTCAATGAGTGGGGCTTTAGTAATTAATGAGATTAAAGTTTAATAACGCTATTTGTGTTGCTATTGGGAATTGGTGTCAATCAGTGAGCATATTGGTGCACTTTATAACTACTGAGTTATATGAGTAACAAGTTATCTTGCCGTGATGGAGTAAATTAGAGTGACGTGTGATGCTTCTGTTACTCAAGTGACAGAAGGTGCCACCACGAGGGCTATCGGGCTTGCCCCAAAAACTCCTGGACCAGGCGTTTTGGCGCTTGCGTGAGCCAGGCGTCCACGATCAGCTCCCGCAGGCCGCGCCGG
Organism: Candidatus Mycobacterium wuenschmannii; assembly: GCF_030252325.1. Lineage (NCBI taxonomy): Bacteria > Bacillati > Actinomycetota > Actinomycetes > Mycobacteriales > Mycobacteriaceae > Mycobacterium > Candidatus Mycobacterium wuenschmannii. The sequence goes on from NZ_CP126981.1 coordinate 655,067, forward strand.
TCGATCGTCGCCAACCGGACCAACACCGCCGGATAGCCGTCGAAGTGCGGCGTTGTGAAGTACACCGCGGGTTCGTCGGCGATCAACGCGAACTTGACGCCCTCGTCGGCCACCCGCACACCGAGGATGTCGCCATCCGGCGCCTCGACACCACGCGCGGACAGGGCCTCCCGATCCGAAGCGCGCAGCGGGCGTTCCCACGCGATCAGCTTCTTGCCGACCCGCCATTCGTGCGGGGAGCGCTCCTCGGTGAGTTGCAACTCGCCGACGACCCCGGCGACGTCGTCCCAGGTGGCCATGACCCATTGTGCTCCCGACACGGCTGCCAGGGGGCGGATCAGGCTGCGCCGCTGCGAGCGGCGGTGGGCGTCACTAGTGTTGCAGCGTGACGTCGTTGAGCCCGGCCGGCGACTCGCCGGGTGTCGGGGCGCGGTACCGGATCACCCATCGCACCGAATACAGCTACTCCGATGTGGTGACCAGTTCCTACGGCCGCGGCTTCCTCACCCCACGCGACCTGCTGCGGCAGCGCTGCTTGTTCCATGAGCTGCAGATCTCGCCGACGCCCGCGGACAGCTCGACGAGCCCGGACACCTTCGGCAACATCAGTTCGTATTTCCATGTCACCGAGCCGCACCAGACGCTGACCGTCACTAGCGAGTCGGTCGTGGAGGTCTACCCGTCGCCGCCGGAACGCTGGGGCGGTGGACCGGCGCTGGCGCCGTGGGAGCAGGCCCGCCCCGTCGGCGTTCGCGGCGCGCTGGCGACCGAGTTCGCACTCGACCTCAATCCACCCGAGATCACCGACAGTGTCCGCGAATACGCCGCACCGAGCTTTGCGCCGGGACGACCACTCGGTGAGGTGCTGCGCGACCTCACGACACGCATCTACACCGATTTCACCTATCGCTCCGGCTCGACAACGGTATCCACCGGAGTCAACGAGGTTCTGAAGGCGCGCGAGGGGGTATGTCAGGACTTCGCGCGGCTCGCAATCGCCTGTCTGCGCGCCAACGGTTTGGCTGCCAGCTACGTGTCCGGCTACTTGGCCACCAACCCCCCGCCAGGGAAGGAACGCATGATCGGAATCGACGCGACCCACGCCTGGGCCGCGGTCTGGACGCCGCAGCCGCCCGGCCAATTCGAGTGGCTGGGGCTGGATCCCACCAACGACCAGATGGTCGACGAGCGTTACGTGATCGTCGGGCGGGGTCGCGATTACGCCGACGTGCCGCCGTTGCGCGGCATCATCTACACCAATTCCAAGACCAGCGTCATAGACGTCGCGGTCGACGTTGCACCGTACGAAGGTGACGAGCTTTATGCGTGACTTCCACTGCCCCAACTGCGGGCAGCGCCTGACCTTCGAGAACTCCGCCTGCCTGGCCTGTGGCAGCGCGCTGGGATTCTCGCTCGACGAGATGGCGTTGCTGGTGATCACCACCGGTGACGACGCCGATCGTGCGGGCTTCGTGAGCGCCAGCGAGTACGAGTTATGCGCCAATCGTCATCTCGCGAAGTGCAATTGGCTCGTCCCGATCCGGACGCCGACGTGGTTGTGCCCGTCGTGCGTGCTCACCATCGAGCGGCCCAACGACACGGACAGCGCGGGCCTGGTCGAGTTCGCCCGGGCCGAGGCGGCCAAGCGCAGGCTGGTCGCCGAGTTGCAGGAGTTGAAGCTGCCGATCATCGGCCGCGACCAAGATGCCGACTACGGGCTGGCCTACCGGCTGCTGTCCAGCGCACACGAGAAGGTGATGACCGGACATCAAAACGGCGTCATCACACTGGATTTGGCCGAGGGTAACGATGTGCATCGCGAGCAGTTGAGGGTCGAGATGGACGAGCCGTACCGGACCCTGCTCGGGCACTTTCGCCATGAGGTCGGCCATTACTACTACTACCGGCTGATCGCTCCTTCCGCTGACTACCTGGCGCGGTTCAACGAGCTGTTCGGTGACCCAGACGCTGATTACCAGGCGGCGCTGGACCGGCACTACAACGAGGGTGCCCCCGCGGGGTGGGAAGCCACCTACGTCTCGTCGTACGCGACCATGCATCCGGCCGAGGACTGGGCCGAGACGTTCGCGCACTACCTGCACATCCGCGACACCCTTGACACCGCGGCGTGGTCGGGCTTCGCCCCGGCGACAGCGACTTTCGACCGGCCGGTGCTGGGTCCGAGCGCGTTCATGACCATTATCGACATGTGGTTGCCGGTGTCGTGGTCGCTGAACATGGTCAACCGCTCGATGGGTCACGACGACCTGTATCCGTTCGTGTTACCGATCGCGGTGCTGGAGAAGATGAAGTTCATTCACAACGTGATCGACGAGATCACCGCGGTCTCGGGAAGGCGTGACCCGGTCAGCGCCTGAGAGTCACGGCATCGTCCGCCGCTCGTCACCGCCCCACAGCGGTTGCGTGCCGCCCGGCAGCGCCAACTGTGTCGCGGTGATGAGCTCGGCCAGGTCGCGCAACGCGGCGTGGATCGCGGTGAGCAGTTCGCTGAGGCGCTCGCGGCGCCCATCGGCGGAGACCGATTCCAGTTCGGCGGGATGCGAGCGTCGCAGTAGCGTGCTGATCTCGGCGACCATCCGTTGCGGCCGCGACGATCCCGACGCGCCGGGCAGGTCGCCGAGGTCGACGCGCACCCGCTCGAGCTGATAGATCAGCGAGCGCGGGTTGGTCGTATCGAACAGCATCAGTTCGGCGAGGGCGGCGACACTGACCTGGCCCGCGGTTCGGCGGCGGTAGATCACCGCGGATTCCATTGCGATGAGCGCTGATTCGATGACGGTGCGCTCAGCGGCCGGGGCCAGCACGGTGGTCAGAGTGGCGTTCAACAAAGCGGTGAGGCCCAGTGCTCGTTCGATGCGCTTGCCGATGTCCATCATCGTCCAGCCGACGTCCTGGACCATCGACTCCGAGGCGACGCCGGCCAGCGTCAGCATGCCGATCAGGGTCTGCGATTGGGCCGTCTCCAGCACGGCATCGCCCTCGGCCAGTGAGTCTGGCGGTTCGGCGTCGTGGGCCAGGGCGCGCTCGACGCCGGCCAGCACCGCCCATGTGTCGCTGGACAATTGGTCGCGGACCGCCCTGGCGGCCAGCGCCAGTCGGTCGACCGAGTGCACCAGCGAGCCCGGCCGGTCGCGGTCCATGGTCAGTGACCACAGCGTTGATGGGGCGATCGCGATCGTTTCGGCCTGGTCGTCCGGTCCGGGGTCGGTTCCGGTGATGCGGCCCAGCGCGGCCATCAGGACTGGCACGCACTGACTTTCGGAGATCTCCTGACGATGCCGGAACTCGTAGTAGCGACGGCGGGCGGCGATCAGCAGCCGCGCCATGTTCTCGGCGCGCTCGCCGTAGCGTCCCATCCAGAACAGGTCGGACAGCACGCGCGGCGAGCTGACGCCCAGTGTTCCCGCGCCCGCCTTCGACGGGGTCTCCGGGGCCGGCAGGGTGACCGTCTCGGCTCGTGACCGGTCGGTGGGCTGAACCCAGACATCCTTCGCCGCAAGCATTTTCAGCGTGTAGGCGGACGGGCCCTGGCTCAGCACATAGCCGAGCCCACCGAGCATCGGCGCGTAGCCGCCGCGCTGGGCCACGGTGAACAGTCGCATTCCCACGCCGCCTGCCGACAATTCATTGGCGTAACTGGTCGGTGCCGACGAGAACTGCGGCAACTCCTGGCCGACCCACTGCCAGGGCATCGCGGTGATGGCGGCGGCCAGGTCGGCCAGCCGCTCCGACGACAGGGTCGGGCCGACCAGTGTCTGGCCGCCGATGGTGGGCCGGATCAACAGCGACGAGAGGTTGGCCAGTAGATGGGAGAGTTCGCTGTCGATGCCGCCCCAGTAGCTGGGCGCGCTGGCAAGCAGCGGGGACTCGCCCAGCAATCGTGTTGCCAGCTGCGGCAGGAACCGTTGCAGCCCAGCGCTTTCCAGTATGCCGCTGCCGACGGTGTTGACCACCGTCACTGTGCCGCGGCGCTGCGCCTCCACCAGGCCGGCGACACCGAGTCGCGAGTCCGCGCGCAGATCGAGGGGATCGGTATAGGTGGCGTCGACGCGCCGGAACACCACGTCGACACGTTTGAGCGTGCCCAGAGATCGCATCCACAGCTTGCCGTCACGCACCACCAGATCGGCGCTCTCGACCAACGGAAAGCCCAGCAGCGTCGCGAGATACGCCTGATCGAACGACGTCTCGGAGTAGATACCCGGGCTGAGGACGACCACCACCGGATCCTGGACGCCGTCGGGTGCCGCGTCGATCAGGGCAAGCCGCAGCGCCTGCGCGAACGGCGTGGTCGGCCGCGGCCCGACCTTCTCGTAGAGATCGGGCAGCGCCTGCGCCAGCACCCGACGGTCGGCCAGCGCGTAACCGGCGCCGGAGGGAGCCTGAGTCCAGTCGGCGTTGACCTGAAAAGCGCCGTCCGCGAGTCGGCTGACGTCGCAGGCGTGCATGAAGAGCTGGTGGTGTCCCGGCACCTCGATTCCGTTGGCGGCGCGGACGTAACCGGGATGAGCGAACAGCAGTTCCGGCGGCAGGACGCCGTCGGTGAGCGAGCGCCTGTTGCCGTACAGGTCGGCCAGGACGGCGTTCAGCACCCGCGACCGTTGCACCAGCCCGGTCTCCAGGACCTCCCAGTCGGGTGCTGACACGACGAGTGGCAGCGGATCCAGTCGCCACGGCCGCGGCTCACCGGGTCCGCCGTCGACGGTCCCCTTGTCGGGATCGACGACGGTGTAGGTGATGTCGTCGTTGTCCACGAGTTGCCGCACCGCCGAGCGCAGGCGGCTCACGCCCGCCCGGCCGCGGTCACCGACCGCGTCGGCGAGATCGGCCCATGCCGGGCGCACGTTGCCGGTCTCGTCGAGGAATTCGTCGTAGCCGATCACCGGCCCCTGCATGCCGGGCGGACGCGGGTCGAACAGCGTCTCCTGCGCACGCGCGGCCCGGTACCCGGCCAGCAGCCGGTCGACATCGGGTCGATCTCGGAAAGCGGTCGCCGAGTCGTCGGGGTGCAATGCCATGTCTGCCGAAGCCATTACCTCAGGACGGTACGCACGCGCCGCAGATCGAGGATGCCCGGCGCGCCGATGTCGGTGGCAATTCGCGCCTGCATCTCCTTGATCTCGGAGAGATTCAACTTGCCCGGGGTGAACCCGGTGGCCTCGAATCGACGGGCACGCCGCGACTCGGCTTCGACGGCGTTGACGGGCGGTTCGTCGTACGCACGACCGCCCGGGTGGGCGACGTGGTATGTGCAGCCACCGCGGGACGTCGAGGTGGTCAGGTCGATCAGTTCGAACTGCAGCGGCCCGTCGACGGTGATGCTCGGGTGCAGCGCGCTGGGCGGCTGCCAGGCCCGGAAACGCACGCCACCGACATGCACGTCGGGGTTGTCGGTGGCCAGCAGCGGAACCGGATAGCCGTTGCAGGTCACCAGATACCGGTGTCGGTCGGCGCCGATGATGCGGACCTGCAGGCGCTCTACTGACGAGTCGACGTAGCGGGCGGTGCCGGTGGCCGTCGACTCCTCGCCGAGGGTGTTCCACGGCTCGATCGCGCCGCGCAACTCGATCTCGACACCGTCGAACACCGCCGTACCGATGCGCGGGAACCGGAATTCGGTGAACGGGTCCAGCCAGCTCGTCTCGAACGCGATGCCCTGCGCCCGCAAGTCCGCGGCGACGTCGGCAATGTCGTGAATTAGGAAGTGCGGCAACAGGTATCGACCATGCAGGTTCTCACCATGCCGGATCAGCGGTGCCCGCAGCGGTTCGTCCCAGAACCAGGACACCAGCGATCGCACCAGCAGCGACTGCACCATCGCCATCCGCAGATGCGGCGGCATCTCGAAGCCGCGCAGCTCTAGCAGGCCGAGTCGACCACGGAGGCTGTACGGGTTGTACAACTTGTCGATGCAGAATTCGGCGCGGTGGGTGTTGCCGGTGATGTCGGTGAGCAGATGCCGCAGAGCGCGGTCGATGATCCACGGCCGAGGCGCGTGGTCACCGGAAGCCGAAGTGAGCCGGTCGATTTCGGCGAACGCGATCTCGAGTTCGTACAGCGCCTCGCTGCGGCCCTCGTCCACCCGTGGCGCCTGCGAGGTGGTGCCGACAAACCGGCCGGCGAACAGATAGGACAACGATGGGTGTCGTTGCCAGTAGGTCAGCAGCGATACCAACAGGTCGGGCCGACGCAGCAGCGGCGAGTTCTTCGGCGTGACGCCGCCCAGGGTGATGTGATTGCCACCGCCGGTACCGCCGTGGCTGCCGTCGACGTCGAACGACTCCGTGGAAAGACGAGCCAAACGCGCCTGCTCGTACAGGGTTTCGAGCTGGCGGGTCTGTTCGGCGAAGCTGGCAGTCGGTGCGACGTTGACCTCGATCACGCCGGGGTCGGGCGTGATCGTCGTGGAGGTCAGTCGCGGGTCTGCCGGCGGGGCATAGCCTTCGATGACCACCCGTTGGCCGAGCGTGGCCGCGGCGGCGTGCACCCGGCCGATCAGATCGACGAAGTGATCGAGGGCTTCGGCAGGCGGCAGGAAGACGTACAGCAAGCCGTCGCGTGCCTCGGCCACCATCGCGGTCGTCGGGGCGTCTTCGTCGTCGTCCACCACAGCAGTGCCGTCCGTGGCCGTCAATTGGTCGTCGACGGTTGTCGGGTCGCTGGCGAACGATGGACGTGGCGGCTTCCAGCTGATCGAGTCCAGCGGCAATCGCAGACCAGCCGGCGAGTCGCCCGCGACCAGTACCACGCGTCCGCGGCGCAGCCGCCAGTTGGCGCTGGCCCAGCCCAGGTCGTCCTCCCGCCAATGCAGCGGAAGTACGAATGCTGTTGGCGTGGCGGTGGACTCGTCGAGTCGGGTGACCAGTTCGGCCCGCTCGGCCGGCGTATCGCGGCCGCTCTCCGGGTCCAGGTCGTCACCTGATGGCACCGGATCGCCCTGGGGTAACCGCGTTTTTGCGGACAGCTGGGACAGCGGGTCTTCGTATGCCGGTCGCACTTGGGATTCGGGCAGGCCCAGTTCGCCGGCGACGGCGGTCAGCAGGTCCCGCGCCGTCGAGGAGTTCGCCGGCGGATCGGTCGACGCGGGAGCCCAGGGGTCGGCAAGCAAGGTCTCGTCGGGCCACAGCGGTTCACCGTCGGTGCGCCAGTGCAGCCCAATCTGCCAGCGGGGCAACGGTTCACCGGGATACCACCGGCCCTGCCCGCGGTGCACCAGCCCGTGTGGCGCCCACTGCGCCTTGAGCCGGGCGGTCAGTTCCGAGGCGAGCCGGCGCTTGTGCGGACCGTCGGCGTCGGTGGTCCACTCGTCGTCGACCTGGTTGTCGACGGAGACGAAGGTGGGCTCGCCGCCCATCGTCAGCCGGACGTCACCGGCCGCCAACCGGTCATCGACGCCGCGGGCTACGTCCTGGATGGTCGCCCACGCCTGGTCGCTGTAGGGGAGTGTGACGCGTGGGTCCTCGTGAATACGGGTGACGGTGTTGGTGAATTCCAGCGTCGACTCGCATGGCTCGACACCGCCGGTGATCGGCGCCGCGCTGGCCGGGCTCGGTGTGGCGGCCAGCGGGATGTGGCCCTCGCCGGCGAACAGCCCCGATGTGGGGTCTAGTCCAATCCAGCCTGCTCCGGGGATGAAGACCTCGGCCCAGGCGTGCAGATCGGTGAAGTCGGCCGCCGGTCCGGACGGGCCGTCGAGCGCCTTGACGTCGGAGGTCAGCTGCACGAGGTAGCCGGAGACGAATCGCGCGGCCAGACCCATCTGCCGCGCGATCGACACCAGCAGCCAGGCGAAGTCGCGGCACGAACCCACCTTGGTGCGGAGCGTGAAATCCGGTGTCTGAACGCCATGTTCCATGCGCACGCTGTAGCCGAGGTCGGCGTTGATGCGCCGGTTGAGTTCGACGAGGTAATTGATCGTGCGGGTGCCCGGCGGCATCGCGAAGCCGTCCGCCCAGGCCCGCGCCAGCTCGCCGGGACCGGCGCCGGTGCCGTCCTCGTCGACGGGCTGCAGGTAGGGCTTCAGTTCGTCGGCCAGCGGCTCCGGGTAGCGGAAACCGCCGTCGGGCCAGGTCTCGGCCCAGTCTTCGATGAAGAAGTCGAACGGGTTGATCACCTTGAGGTCGGCGATGAGGCCGACGGTGATCCGCAGGTGGCTGGTCGGATTCGGGAAGGTCAGCCGATAGATGAAATTGCCGACCGCGTCCTGCTGCCAATTGACGAAGTGGTCGGACGGTTCGACGCGCAACGAGTAGGCCTCGATCGGCGTGCGCGAATGCGGGGCCGGGCGCAGCCGGACGACGTGGGGGAACACCCGGACCGGCCGGTCAAAGGTGTAGCTGGTGCGGTGCTCCAGCGCCACTTTGATGGTCATAACCGAAAATCTCATCACACCGGCCACCGGAGCGCAGTGCAGGTAGCTTGGGAAAGCCGTCGCGCGACGGTCACGACAGCCGCCACACAGAGAGCGAACGAAGCGATGTCTCAACAACCCGCCGCAGGGTGGTATCCGGATCCGAGCGGGGCACCGGGACAGAAGTATTGGGACGGGCGGCAGTGGCTCGAGTTACCCCCTGCCCCGCCCGCGCCCCCGGCGCCGTACGGCGTTGGTGCCGGCTACTTCGGTGTTGATCCCTACGGTCGGCCGTTGTCGGACAAGAGCAAGCTGGTGGCCGGGCTCCTGCAGTTGTTCCTCGGCGGCATCGGGGTCGGGCGCTTCTACCTCGGCTACATCGGTATCGGTTTCGCGCAAATCGCGATCACCGTCTTCACGTTGGGCTTTGCCGGCTGGATCTGGCCGCTGATCGACGCGATCCTGATTCTCACCGGCAAAGTGACCGATGCCGAGGGTCGAACGCTGCGCGATTGACACGGCTTCGTCTCGGCGGAGTGGCGTAACCCGAAATCCGCCTCGACCGTTCCTAGGATCGCTCGGGTGGATGATCGTTACGGTTCAGATGTTCTCGCGCGAGACCCGCACAACGCGCGCAAACCCCGGTCCACCGACCTGCCCATCGAACTCGGCATGGTCGTGGAAGACGCGCAGACGGGCTACGTCGGCGCCGTGGTCGGCGTCGAATACGGCCGGATGCAACTCGAGGACCGGCACGGTCGGCGCAAGCCGTTCCCGGTCGGCCCGGGATATCTGGTCGACGGCAAGCCGGTGATCCTGACCGCGCCGCGTGGCCCGGCGCCCACGACCGCATCCCGCACGGCATCTGGATCGGTGGCGGTGACCGGCGCGCGGGCCCGCGTGGCGCGGACCGGCCGCATCTATGTGGAGGGTCGGCACGACGCCGAACTCGTCGAGCAGGTGTGGGGCGACGACCTGCGGATCGAGGGTGTGGTGGTCGAATACCTTGGCGGCGTCGACGATCTCGTCGACATCGTCGGGAAGTTCCGGCCGGGCCCGCAGCGCCGACTCGGGGTGCTCGTCGACCATCTGGTGGCCGGCTCGAAGGAATCCCGGCTTGCCGACGCCGTGCACCGCGGTCCCGGCGGCGCGCACACGCTGGTCGTCGGTCACCCGTTCGTCGACATCTGGCAGGCGGTCAAGCCGGGGCGGCTCGGGTTGTCGCAGTGGCCGGTGATCCCGCGCGGAACCGAATGGAAGCACGGGATCTGCGAAGCGCTGGGCTGGCCGCACGCCGACCAGGCCGACATCGCCACCGCGTGGCGCCGCATCCGCGGCACGGTTCGCGACTGGACCGACCTCGATGCGGCACTGATCGGCCGGGTGGAAGAGCTGATCGACTTCGTCACCCAGCCGTAGCGGCTACGGAGCGGGTTGGGCGATCGGACCGCCGGACAGTTGCCGATAGGTGTAGGTCAAGATCAGGCCGGCCACCGGGAAGGCCACCAAAAGTCCTACGCCGCAAGCGAGTATGCCGACCACGTACACCAGACCCTGTACCACCAACGACAGCAGCGTTTCGCCGATGTGCGCGCGGACGGTGTCGATACTGGCCTTGAGCGCGTCGATCGGCGGCAGCGCCCGATCGAGGGCGAATGCGATGGTGAACACCGAGAGAAAGCCGAACACCAGGAGCGCCACAAAAGACAACAGCGCGCCGAGCAAGCCGGCCAACGAGATCAGGTTCAGCGCGGCATCGATCGCGCCGATCAGTGCGCCGGCCAGCACCACGTTGCCGAAGTTGCGGGGCTTGAGAAATGACGCGACGTTGACCGGCCGGCCGTCGGCCAGGTCGAGTCCGCCGGACAGGAACGCGGCCTGCACGAAGACGAACACGACGACCGACACGATGGAAAAGACCAGCGAGCCAACGGGTCCCAAGCCGACCGCGAACGACCCGCCGAAATCACTGCCGACGGCGGGGCCCTCGGCGGTGGCGCCACCCGCCACCGCGAAGATCAGGACGTCGAAGATCGCGATGACCGCGAAGTACACCACCGAGGCGAGCAGCATCGGGCCGATGTTTTTTGCGAAGTTCGCCCAGGCCCAGCTGAACGCGTCGCCGATGTTGAACCCGGACCCCGGCGTCGGACCGTAACCCGGCACACCGGAGTACCCCGGCGGCGGTCCGTACCCGGGCGGCGGCGGCGGATAACCCGGCGGCGGACCGTAACCCTGTTGCGGCGGCGGACCGTAGCCGGGAGGTGGTGGGGGAGCGCCATATCCGGGCGGCGGTCCGTATCCCGGCGGTGGTCCGTACCCGGGCGGCGGCCCAGGAGGCGGTCCGTAGCCCGGAGGCGGCGGATAGGCACCCGGGTTGGGGTTACCTCCGTACGGCTCGCTGGGATTGCCAGGGTGCTCCGGAGGTTGGCTCATTGCCGCTCCTGCCTTGTCGTCGGAAGTTATCAGGCGTGCGCTGTCGAGAACTTAGCAAGTATTCGCTCCCGCGGGCGCGACCGCCATACCCCGTCAATCAGGATCCATGCTGGTGCTTCGCGCAAACATCCAGCTGGTCAGAATGTGTCGGGCCGGCCGGAACTTCGGTGAAATACTGGCGCGATGAAGATCTTGCTGAGCCTTGCATGTGCCGCCACCGCGGCACTGGTGGCCGGGACCCCCGCCGCAACTGCGGACCCCAACGACGATCAGGACTTCCTCGGCATTCTGCATGTCACGGCGGTGCCGATCACGGACAGCGCGGCCAAGACCGAAGCACAGCAGGTATGCGCCGAGGAGTCGCAACCGGACGCTGCCTCCAATCAGGTTCGCACCAACCACCCTGACTGGAACCCCGGCGAGGTAGCCGATTTCGTCACCGCTGCGACAACCGCGTTGTGCCCTCCCGTGGCGTTGAAGGTCGGTAACTGATCGATTAGGGGCCGCGCGTCGGCTCGGGTTTGGCGACCGGTCGCGGCTGTCCGGACCCGCCCCGCCCCGTGCCGCCGGCGTGGTATGCCTGGAAACGTGCCAGAGAGTCTGTTCGACGTGCCCGACGGGGACGATCTCGGCGGGCCGACACTCGGCGGTTCGGCGGGTGCGCCACTCGCGGTGCGAATGCGGCCCGCCAGTCTCGAAGAGGTCGTGGGCCAAGATCACCTGCTGCAACCCGGATCGCCCTTGCGACGGCTCGTCGAGGGCTCGGGGATGGCATCGGCCATCCTCTACGGCCCGCCCGGCAGTGGGAAGACGACCTTGGCATCGCTGGTGTCCCAGGCCACTGGGCGCCGCTTCGAGGCACTGTCTGCGCTGTCGGCCGGCGTCAAGGAGGTCCGCGCCGTCATCGACACCGCGCGGCGCGCGGCCGCGCACGGCGAACAGACGGTCCTGTTCATCGACGAGGTGCACCGGTTCTCCAAGACCCAGCAGGACGCGTTGCTCGCCGCCGTCGAGAATCGGGTCGTGCTGTTGGTCGCGGCGACCACTGAGAATCCGTCGTTTTCCGTTGTGGCGCCGCTGTTGTCGCGATCGCTGATCCTGCAGCTGCATCCGTTGACCTCCGATGCGGTGCGCGTGGTTGTCCAGCGCGCGATCGACGATCCGCGCGGGCTCGGCGGTCGGGTGCAGGTGACGCCCGAGGCCGTCGATCTACTGGTTCGGCTGGCGGCGGGGGACGCCCGGCGGGCGCTGACCGCGTTGGAGGTCGCGGCCGAGGCGGGGGAGCACGTCACCGTCGACGTCATCGAACAGTCGCTGGACAAGGCCGCGGTTCGCTACGACCGCGATGGCGATCAGCACTACGACGTGATCAGTGCGTTCATCAAATCCGTACGAGGCAGCGACGTGGACGCCGCCCTGCATTACCTGGCCCGCATGCTGGTCGCCGGCGAAGATCCGCGCTTCGTCGCGCGCCGGCTGATGATCCTGGCCAGTGAGGACATCGGCATGGCCGATCCGCTGGCGTTGCAGACCGCGGTTGCCGCGGCGCAGACGGTCGCGCTGATCGGGATGCCCGAAGCCAAGCTGACGCTGGCGCATGCCACCATCTATCTCGCGACGGCGCCGAAGTCGAACGCCGTTACGTCGGCTATTGGGGCGGCGATGGGGGACATCAGTGCGGGTAAGGCGGGCCTGGTGCCACCGCACCTGCGCGACGGGCATTATTCGGGTGCGGCGACCCTGGGCAACGCCCAAGGCTACAAGTACTCCCATGACGACCCCGATGGGGTTGTGCCACAACAGTATCCGCCCGACGAGCTGGTCGGTGTCGACTATTATCGCCCGACCGGACGGGGCGCCGAGCGCGACATTGGAACGCGACTGGAGAAGCTACGGGCGATCATCCGCCGCGAACGCCGTTGACCAGCAGGCGATTCCGCTTACTCAGTCCGGCCTTCCGGGGTACTGGTGATGCTCAGCCACCAGCATTGTTGACGACCATTGTGGGAAACCGGCGATGATGTCGGCCACCGAGTCGGTCGTGAAGTCCGGAATAGGGCCATCGCCGAGTGCGTCGACGTTGCCCAGATACAGCTCGGCTCGGGCCGCGACGATCGTGGCAGCGTGGGTACCGCCGGCGGTCCGCAATGTGTAGGCGCCGTCGCTGAATCGTGGCTCCCAGTCTCCCCATCGGGCTTTCCAATCGGTCGAGCCGAGTTGACGGCCGCCGTCGTCCGACCAGTCGACACTGGCCACGCCGGTGAGAACGGCCAGAGCTGTGTTGTACTCGGGAAAACCGAGCGCGCCGCGCAGGTCTAGCAGCAGGCCGACGCGACCTCGCTGGGCAGACAGGCGGATGTCGACCAGCTCGGCCTCGTTCAAGGAATCCGATTCGATCAGCGGATTCGCTTGGTCCGTCTGTCGCGATGCGACGTCGGGCGTGAAGTGGTAGAGCTGGTCGATCGAGTAGGAACCCACGTCCCAATCCTTTCAGCGGCCATGACGATCGCGAGATCTGACGTCACAACGGGATGTGCCAATACGGGTCGCTCGGCTTAACAGTCTGCCCGGTATGGGGATTCACGGCCTGGCCCGAAATATTTTGGTAGCTCGCATAGCCGGTGGGTTGCGGATAGGGGCCGCCGGTAACCGGCTCCATGACCCGAATGGTCTCCACGCGTGGGTCCAGGCCTGGCGCGCCCTGGATCGGGTAATTCCATCCCTTGCCGCTTTTTGCCCGCGTCCCCGGTGCGCCGGGTGGCACGCCCGGAAGATCCTCACCGGTCACCGGGTCTCGCACCGTGACCGGGCGGATTTCGGGCGGTCCCTTCTGACATGACTTCAGATTGGCGATGATCGTCGCCTTCTCGGCGTTCTGCGCCTCGGCTTCAGCGTTGTAGGCGTTGACCGCAGCCACGTCAGATGCGTTGGGCGGGTTGGCATTATGCTGATCCACCCGCGCCTTCCAGTCATTGGCGTTTGCCAGCGCCTGCTCGCACGACATCGCCGACGCCACGGGTGCGGCGAGGACCGGTCCACTCAACATCGAGACAGCAGCGACAATTGCGAGGATCAGCCTTGGCCGCCAGCTAAGCCGAAAGCGCTCTGCCGTAGTCAGATTCATATCGGATACGACGATAGGGCACACGCAGCCGGGGCTAGAACGCTATTTTTCGGGTCTCGCCGCAGGCTCGCCTGTCGTAAGCATCGCCGAGACTTCACGCATGGCGAGGCATGTTGGCGGCTGAGTTGCCGGCACGCCGAACGTCGTCACCGTTATTGGAAGCCATGCGTCGACATCAGGCAACTCGGGTCGGTGGGCTTGAAATCTGATATATCAGATGTTAGACATCAATGATGACTTCCCGAAAGATGGCGCTCGTCGCCTTCATGCAAGCTGGCAGCACGTCGGTGTACGCAGGCTCCTGGCGGCACCCGGCAACCGAACACGGCTACCTCGACGCCTCGTACTACGCCAAGATCGGCCGGACCCTCGAAGAGGGCTGCTTCGACCTGATGTTCTTCGACGACCGGCTGGCCATGCCCGGCATCTACGGCGGCTCGGTCGCCGACGCCGTCAAGTACGGCGCGCGGCCGGTCAAGCTGGACCTGTCCATTGTGTTGGGCGTGCTCGCGCAGGCCACCTCGCACATCGGGCTGGGCGCGACCGGGTCGACTACCTACTACACGCCGTTCCACATCGCCCGGACCTTCGCCACCCTCGACCACCTCTCTCGCGGCCGCGCGGCCTGGAACATCGTCACGTCGGTCAACGACAGCGAGGCGCAAAACTTCGGCCTGGAAACGCATTTGGGCCACGACGCCCGCTACGACCGCGCCGAGGAATTCCTCGAGGCCACCGTCGGATTGTGGGAGACCTGGGAGGACGACGCGATCCTGCACGACCGGGTCAACGGCATCTACGCCGACCCGGACAAGGTGCACGAGCTACACCACAACGGCGAGTACTTCTCCGTTCGCGGGCCACTCACCGTGCCGCGTACGCCACAGGGCCGCCCGGTGCTGATCCAGGCCGGCTCGTCGGGCCGCGGACGTGAATTCGCTTCGCGCTGGGCTGATTTGATCTTCACCGGCGACCCGGGCATCGAGGTTGCCCGTGATCACTACGCCGACCAGAAGGCGCGCATCGGCGCCGCGGGTCGCGACCCGGAGTCGGTTAAGCTCTGTCCGATGGCTTATGCAGTGGTCGGTGAGACCGAGGATCACGCCAAGGAACGCGAACAGGTGTTCCTCAATGAGCTGGTGCACCCGATGGCCTCGCTGACCCTGCTGTCGGAGTTGATGAACTACGACTTCGCCCAGCACGACCTCGACGACCCGATCACCGACGAGCTGATCGCGAACGTGTCCGGAATCCGCGGTCTGGTGCAGAACCTGCGCGCCCATATCGGCGACACGATCACCCTGCGTGACCTGGCCGGCCACCGCGCGACCCTGTTGCAGGGCCCGCGCTTCGTCGGCACCGGCAAGCAGGTCGCCGACCAGATGGAGGAGTGGTTCCACGGCGGAGCCTGCGACGGATTCGTCTTGGCCGCAACGCATCTGCCGGGTGCATTCGAAGACGTGGTGCGCATGGTGGTGCCGGAACTGCAGCGCCGCGGGTTGTTCCGCGATTCCTATGAAGGGTCGACGCTGCGCGACCATCTCGGACTGCCACGGCCGGTCGGCGCGCCCGCCTACGCATGATGCTCGAGGGGATCCGGGTTCTCGACGTCGCGACGCTCGCCGCCGCGCCCCTGGCCGCCACCTACCTCGGCGAATTCGGCGCCGAGGTCATCAAGGTCGAGCAACCGGACGGCGGCGACCCCATCCGCACCTGGGGCAATCAGGTCGACGGTGTCGGCCTGATGTGGAAGTCGTTGTCGCGCAACAAGAGTTCGATAACCCTCAACCTACGGGTTCCGGAGGGTCAGGCGCTGCTGCGCCGGTTGGCCGCACACGCCGACGTGGTGATCGTCAACACCCGGCCGGCGACCCTGCGCAAGTGGGGTGTGGACTACGAGGCGCTGCGGGCGGTCAACGACAAGATCGTGATGCTGCACATCACCGGCTACGGGCTGTCCGGGCCGAAAAGTGAACGGCCGGGCTTCGGCACGCTCGGTGAGGCGATGAGTGGGTTCGCCAACATCACCGGTGCGGAGGGCGGCCCGCCGACGTTGCCGCCGTTCATGCTTGCCGACGGGGTGGCGTCGCTGAACGCCGCGTACGCGGTGATGATGGCGCTGTATCACCGCGACGTGCACGGCGCATCGGGCCAACTGATCGACATCAACCTGATCGACCCGCTGGCTCGACTGCTCGAGCAGACACTTCTCGGCTACGACCAACTCGGGCTGGTACCGACCAGGGCGGGCAACCGCTGGGACATCTCTGCGCCGCGCAACACCTACCAGACCTCCGACGGCAAATGGCTGGCAATGTCGGGCAGCTCACCGGCGTTGGCGCTGAGGGTGTTTCGTGCGATCGGGCGCGCCGACCTGGTCGACGACGCCGACTTCTCCGACCCGCAGCGTCGTCTCGCGCGGGCCCGCGAGGTCGACCAGGTGGTCGCCGACTGGGTGGCCACCAAGACCCTCGACGAGGCGATGGCCGTGCTCGACGCCGCCGAAGTTGCCGCCGCGCCGGTATACGACATCACTCAGCTGGTCGCCGACGAGCAGCTCACGCACCGGGAGGTTTTCGTCAAGGTCGCCGATGACGAACTCGGTGCGATGACGGTGCAGGCCCCGGTGCCGCGGTTCTCCGGCGCGACCGGTCGGGTCGGCCATCTCGGCCCGCGGATCGGTGCGAACAACGTCGAGGTGTACGGCGAGCTACTGGGCCTGAGCGCCAACGACATTGACGACCTGCGCGCCCGCGGCGTGCTGTGAAAGGAATTCAGTAGATGACGTCACTGCTGCGCCGCTCGGAACTCGCGGTGCCCGCGGCCAACGACAACATGTTCGCCAAGGCCGCCGCATCCGAAGCCGATCTGGTCTTCCTGGACCTCGAGGACGCCACCGCACCCGCGCACAAGGAGGCGGCGCGCGGCAAGGCCATCGCCGCGCTCAACGACCTCGACTGGGGGCGCACCGCGCGGGCAATCCGGATCAACGGCCTGGACACCCCGTGGTGCCACGACGACATCGTCGAGGTCGTGACCGGCGCCCGGAACAACCTCGACACCATCATCATCCCGAAAGCGCTTCGCGCACGCGATGTTTGGTGGGTGGACGTGTTGCTCTCCCAGCTGGAGGCCAAACTCGGCCTCGACCGGCAGATCCGCCTCGAGGTGTTGATCGAGGAGGTCGAGGGCCTGGCCAACGCCGAGGAGATCGCCGCCGCCAGCCCGCGCCTGGACGCGGTCATCTTCGGCGTCGGCGACTTCTCGCTGTCGCAGGGTGCCCGGGTGGATACTAACTTCGATCCACTCGGCGAGTATCCCGGCGACTTCTGGGCCTACGCCCGCAACAAGGTGATCGTCGCCGCCCGGATCGCCGGCATCGACGCCATCGACGCGCCCTACCCGGACTACGGGAATCTGGAGGGCTACGAGCGCGACGCGCGACGGGCCGCGCTGATGGGCTACACCGGAAAGTGGTGCATCCACCCGAGCCAGATCGAGGTGGCCAACGGGGTGTACGCGCCGACCGAGGAGGAGATCGCGCTGGCCGAGCGCAACGTCGCGGCCTACCGCGAAGGTGAGCAAAAAGGCCTCGGCGCGGTCGGAGTCAACGGTGTGCTGGTCGACGCGGCGCACGTGAAGATGGCGCAAGCCACGCTGGCGCGTGCCGCACTGATCGCCAAAGGCTAACTGGCCGGGGCTATTTCGTCCCATTCGGGTCTTTGACCGCGCCGACGATCTGGTCGACGATCCGGTTTGCCTGGTCGGTGATCTCGAAACCACACGCCTTGACGTCGACCACGTAGTTGGACACCGTGCTCAGCGCCCGCTGGCAGGTGTAGCCGGGATCGCCGACCTTGGTGTAGGTCAGCAGGACCTTCGGTGCCTCACCGGTGGGCGAGTTGATCGTCCAGGTGTATTTGCGGCGATCGGTGTAGGTGACGGTTGCGGTCTTGCCGCTGCACGCCTTCCACTGATCGGCGGCCTTGGCAACGAAGTTGAACGGCTGGTCGGAGTTCGCCGGGAAGATCGCGACGTCCTGATCGACGAACTGGTTCTTGCTCTCGCCGGCCCGCGGCAGCCCGCCGGGCTTCTGCAGCGTCCGCCAGGCCAGACCCAGTTCACCGCTGTCCTGGTAGGTGCTTGTCAGCCCGGGGTACAGCGCGCCCATGCAGTCCGCCGCCGAGACGTCGATCGTGCTGCTCTGCTTCATCGCCTGGTTGCCGCGCTCGACGGTCTTCATGTCCGAGGCGCCCATCACCGCATTGATCTCGGTGTCGTTGAGCAGCATCGCGTCCAGCGGGTTGGCCGCCGGTTTGGTCAGGACCACCTTGAGCGCCACCCCGGCCACGACGGCGACGACGACGCCGGCGATCGCGGCGAAGATCCAGCGGCGCCGCGACGGTGGCCGAGTCATACCACTCGGCGGTGGCGGCACCGGCGCGGGCGGTAGGGGAGCGGGCGGCCCCGGCGGCATCGGCTGGGCGGGGAACGACGGCAGCGATGGAACCGATTGCAGCGCAGCCGGATCGGCCGTCGCCATCGCCTGCGGAGCCGACATGGTCGGCACGGTCATCGGACCGGAAGTGTGCGCGGTGTTGAACGGGACCGTGACCGACGACGTGGCCGGGCCCGCCTCCATGGCGGCCAGGGTGGCATCGATCTCGGTTCGGATCCGCCATGTCACGTCGGGCCGGTCCCGCAGTTGGCACAGCAGTTGGGTGATGTCCCGGAAGGCGGTCGGATCGTGACGGTCGTCGTCCAGCCGGTCTTTGAGCTCGGTGATCAGCTCGGTCTGCTGATGCCGGCTGAGTTCGGGCCGCGAGAGCGCGGCGGCCAGGCGCATCAGGTAGGCGAACGGCACGGGCGGCTCGGGGGGTTGCGGCCAGGGCAGCGGCGGGATCTGCGACTGGCGCTGCTGCACCGAGGACAGCAGCCGAAGGGTGCTCTGCTTGTCGGGTTGGCGGAAGTCGAGGATCTGGCGCGCCGCGAGCGGCGTGACGCGCAGGCTGTCGACCGGACCGATCTGGACCGGCAGGATGGGCCGGCGCAGTGCCTCGGCGTAGTTCAACTCGGCTTGGCACGGCTTGGATGCCAGGGAGTTGTTGGAGACCGCGACGATGAACACCTCGGAGCGGCGGATCTGCTCGAGGATGGCGTGCCACCACGCCTCGCCGCCGCCCAGCTTGTCGTCCCACCACACCTGCTGGCGCGCGCGACGCAGCGATGTCAGGAGTGGCTCGATGAGCGCCCTGTCCTGACTGGCGTAGCTGACGAAGAGCATGAATTTTTCCCTGGGGCGTACCTAAAATTTTCCGAAGTATAAGGTCCGGTAACGCTGATCACCTGGTTAAAGCACGGAATGTGGTGTGTTCGACGTCACTGGGTAGCGCGGCGCGGTCTCGTCGATGTCGACAATCTGCAGACCGACCGCGGCCAGCATCGCCGGGATCGCGCGGACGAAGTTGGTGTCCCATTCGGCGATATCGCCGGGCAACTCGTGCCACGGGACGAAATGCGGGTCGGTCTTGACCCCGGCGTCCATCTTCTCCTGCGCCCAGCGGTCGTGCTCCATGATGCTCAGCCTGGTGAGTTCCTCGTCGGTGAAGGTGAATTCCTTTGCCTGCCAATCACGTAGCGGCGTGATCTCGCAGCCGATGCTGCGCAGCTTGACCGCGATGTGGCGGGCCTGGGCGCGGTTGGACTTCTTCAGCGACTCGCTCAGCGCCGACCACAACGGCACCGACGCGCCGCCGTCGGGCTGCATCAGTCGGTAGCGGCGGTGGATCTCGTGCGCGATCGCTTCGAAGGAACCGCCCTCGACCAGTTCCACGGTGCAGGTCTCCTGCAGCATCTTGACGACGGCGAGGTTGGCGCTGGGCGGCGTCGTCGAGTGCTGGAACAGGTCGGCGACACCGTAGGCCCGCCACAGCGCGGCCACCACCGGCACGGCCGGGTCGAGCGCGTGCCGCAGTTTCAGGGCCGTCTCGACCGACCGCTCGTCGTGTTGCGCGGTCACGTAGGCGTGGGTGACGGGCTCGCCGCCGAGGCGCGCGAGGTCGCGGACCGACAGCGAATGGCTGGTGAAGGTGCAGACCTGCTCGAGGGCCGGGTGGTCGTCGAGCAGCGCGGCAATCCGCTCGCCGGCGTGCTCGCCGACGACGGTGACCGGCAGCGGCGTCGAGGTATCGGTGCGCTTGTCGTTCCAGATCCGGGCCGCGTGCAGGATCAGCTCGGACCCGAGGGTGTCGAGGTGGGCGACCAGGATGTGCGGCCGGGCGCTGGTGGTGAAGGGGTAGCGGTCCAGCAGCAGGCGGGCGCCGATCTCGTCGGTGTTGAAGAAGTCCAGGGCCGTCTGGTCGTCGCCGTGGTTGGACTCCTCGATGCGCAGGAAGACGCACAGGCTCGGGTCGCTCACCCGTGCCAGGCATTGCAACCGTCGCTTGTTGTTCACCAGTCGCCGAGCCCGCGTGATGATTTCGGTGTTCACCACGCTGTCGGGGGTGACGGCCAACAGTCGGGAGGCGCGCTGGACACCGGCCGCCTCCAGCGTCGACTTCAATTGCGCGTCACCGACGATCACCGGATAGCCCCAATCGCGGCAGGCCTCGATGCGCGGGTTGTCCGGGTCCGCCTCGATCACGATCGCCTTATAGCCGGCCAGTCGTAGTTGGCGCAGGAACTCGAAGCCGACGTAACCCAGCCCGCACAGCACGACGTGGTTGCGCCGCAACGGGATGAGCATCTGCTGTACCCGGTCGTGCAGCAGCGAGATCAGCGCGATCAGCGCCGCCCACCCCGCGACGATCGGCGCGAGGTAGCGGGCGATGTCCAACGCGTAGCCGACGTGCGTCTCGGGTTGCGGGGCGGCGTGCAGCAGGAACAGCTTGGCGGCGCCGTAGATCGCGTCCGACAGCGAATGGTGGCCGCCGCCCTCCGGCACGTAGGAGAAGTAACCCCACATTCCCAGCAGGAAAGCCAGGATGCCGGCCGGTGCGAGGACCCAGTACCAGCGAGGGTTGGTCAGGAAGGCCAAGATCTTCTGTTGAAACGTGCGGGGCGGCGCGTCCTGGCCGCTCGTGCTCGATGCGCTCAACGCGTCTCCACCCATTCCACCCCGGGACTCGAAGTCACCCCGCCTGTTTCGCCGAGGATCGTACCTTGACCTTTGCTGGACTCGGCACGTCAAACCGCAGATCCGTAGGCTGGTCGAATGAATTCGGATGTGCTGGATGTGGACACCGCGCGTCGCCGCATCGTCGACGTGACCGACTCCGTGCGGGCCTTCTGTTCTCCACGCGGCGACGGGCTGTGCAACATCTTCGTCCCGCACGCGACGGCCGGGGTCGCGATCATCGAGACGGGCGCGGGATCCGACGACGACCTGATCGACACCCTGGAGCGATTACTGCCCCGCGACGACCGCTACCGGCACGCACACGGGTCGTTCGGCCACGGCGCCGACCATGTGATGCCCGCTATCGTCGCGCCGTCGATCACGGTGCCGGTGCAGGCGGGCGAGCCGTTGCTGGGCACCTGGCAGAGCGTCGTGTTGGTCGACCTGAACCGCGACAACCCGCGGCGTTCGGTCCGGCTGTCGTTCGTACAGGGCTAGGCGCACTCGTCGGATGTCCGAGGCGGTGAACCGGCCCGGTACTGTGGTGCGGTCGAAAGAGGCTGGTGACAGCCAGGCTGAACAGGAAGTTGGGAAGTGCAGACACACGAGATCAGGAAGAGGTTCCTCGATCATTTCGTGACGGCGGGCCACACCGAGGTGCCGAGCGCGTCGGTGATCCTCGACGACCCCAACCTGCTATTCGTCAACGCCGGCATGGTGCAGTTCGTCCCGTTCTTCCTCGGCCAGCGCACGCCGCCGTACGCGACCGCGACCAGCATCCAGAAATGCATCCGCACGCCCGACATCGACGAGGTCGGGATCACCACCCGGCACAACACCTTCTTCCAGATGGCCGGCAACTTCTCGTTCGGCGATTACTTCAAGCGCGAAGCCATCCAGCTGGCCTGGAGCCTGCTGACCAATCCGGTCGACGACGGCGGCTACGGCTTCGACCCGGAAAGACTCTGGGCCACCGTCTATTTCGACGATGACGAGGCCATCGAGCTGTGGCGTGAGATCGCCGGCCTGCCGGTCGAGCGCATCCAGCGGCGCGGGATGGCCGACAACTACTGGTCGATGGGGATCCCCGGGCCGTGTGGACCGTCGTCGGAGATTTACTACGACCGGGGTCCGGATTTCGGCGTCGACGGCGGCCCCGAGGCCAACGAGGACCGCTACATCGAGATCTGGAATCTCGTGTTCATGCAGAACGAGCGCGGCGAGGGAACCAGCAAGGACGACTTCGAGATCCTGGGGCCGTTGCCGCGCAAGAACATTGACACCGGCATGGGCATCGAGCGGGTCGCGTTTCTGCTGCAGGACGTGGCCAACGTCTACGAGACCGATCTGCTGCGCCCGGTCATCGACGTGGTTGTCAGCCGATCTCCCCGCGGCTACAACGTCGGCAATCACGCCGACGACGTGCGCTACCGCATCATCGCCGACCACAGCCGCACCGCGGCCATCCTGATTGCCGACGGCGTCACCCCCGGCAACGACGGACGCGGCTACGTGCTGCGCCGGTTGCTGCGGCGCGTCATCCGGTCGGCCAAACTGCTCGAGATCGACGGCCCGATCGTCAGCGAGCTGATGGCCACGGTCCGCGACGCGATGGGCCCGTCCTACCCCGAGCTGGTCGCCGACTTCGACCGGATCAAACGCATCGCGGTCGCCGAGGAGACGGCGTTCAACCGGACGCTGCAATCAGGCTCGCGGCTCTTCGAAGAGGCGGCCGGCGCCACCAAGGCCGCCGGCGCGAGCGTGCTGTCCGGGTCGGACGCCTTCACGTTGCACGACACCTACGGGTTCCCGATCGAGCTCACCCTCGAGATGGCCGCCGAGGCGGATCTGAAGGTCGATGAGCTCGGCTTCCGCGAGCTGATGTCCGAGCAGCGCCGCCGCGCGAAGGCCGATGCGGCGGCCCGCAAGCATGCCCATGCCGACCTGACCGCCTACCGCGAACTGGTAGACGCCGGGCCGACCGAATTCACCGGTTTCGACGAATTGATCTCGCAGGCAAAGATTCTGGGGATCTTCGTCGACGGTAAACGGGTGCCCGTCGTGTCGCACGGTACCGAAGAGGCGGCTGGGTCCGATCGCGTCGAACTCGTGCTGGACCGCACCCCTCTCTACGCCGAGTCCGGTGGGCAGGTGGCCGACGCGGGAACCATCAACGGCACCGGATCCAGCGAGACCGCCCGCGCCGCCGTCACCGACGTGCAGAAGATCGCGAAAACCCTGTGGGTGCATCGCGTCAACGTGGAGTCGGGGGAGTTCGTCGAGGGTGACACGGTCGTCGCGGCCGTGGACCCCGACTGGCGCAAAGGTGCCACACAGGGCCACTCCGGCACCCACATGGTGCACGCTGCGCTGCGACAGGTGTTGGGCCCCAATGCCGTTCAGGCCGGGTCGTTGAACCGGCCGGGTTATCTGCGATTCGACTTCAACAGCCAGGGCGCGCTGAGCCCCGAGCAACTCAGCCAGGTCGAGGAAGTCACCAACGAGGCGGTGCAGGCCGACCACGAGGTACACACCTTCACCGAAAAGCTGGAAAAGGCCAAAGCGATGGGCGCGATGGCCATGTTCGGCGAGTCCTACCCGGACGAGGTGCGCGTCGTCGAGATCGGCGGGCCGTTCTCGCTCGAACTGTGTGGTGGCACCCACGTGCACAACTCGGCGCAGATCGGGCCGGTGACGATTCTCGGCGAGTCATCGGTGGGTTCCGGCGTGCGCCGGGTGGAGGCCTACGTCGGACTGGAGTCGTACAAGCACCTGGCCAAGGAGCGTGCGCTGATGGCGGGCCTGGCGTCGTCGCTCAAGGTGCCCTCCGACGAGGTGCCGGCCCGGGTCGCGAATCTTGTCGAGCGACTGAAGGTCGCGGAAAAGGAAATCGAACGCAACCGGCTGGCGAACGCTCGGGCAGCTGCGGCAAACGCCGCCGCCGGGGCTCAGCACGTCGGTAACGTCCGTCTGGTGGCGCAGCGAATGTCGGCCGGCATGACGGCCGCCGATCTGCGGACGCTGGTGGGTGACATCCGGGGCAAGCTCGGCAACGACCCCGCCGTCGTCGCGCTGATCGCGGAGGCCGAAGGCGGCAGCGTCCCCTACGCCGTCGCCGCCAATGCGGCAGCCCAGGATCTCGGCCTGCGCGCCAACGACTTGGTCAAGCAACTCGCGGCAGCCGTCGACGGAAGAGGTGGCGGCAAGGCCGATCTCGCGCAGGGCTCGGGCAAGGACGCCGCGGGCATCGATGCCGCGCTCGACGCGCTGCGGGCCGAGATCTCCAGGGCCGGCTGAGTGGACTCGTCGCATCGCCTGCCGGACCGGCCCGGTGGGGACGACCCCGGACCGGGACGACGACTCGGCATCGACGTGGGCAGCGTGCGGATCGGCGTCGCTGCCAGCGACCCCGACGGCATTCTCGCCACGCCGGTTGAGACGGTGCGCCGCGACCGGACCACAAGACACCTGCGCCGGCTGGTCGAGCTGGTGACGGAGAACCAGGCCGTCGAGGTCGTGGTCGGGCTGCCCCGAACCCTGGCCGACCGCACCGGCCCGGCGGCGCTGGACGCCATCGAGGTGGCGGACGCGCTGGCCGGCAAGATCGCGCCGGTCCCGGTGCGGATGGCCGACGAGCGATTGACGACGGTCAGTGCCCAGCGCTCCCTGCGCCAAGCCGGGGTGCGGGCGAAGGGTCAGCGTAGGGTCATCGACCAGGTGGCGGCCGTGGCGATCCTGCAGGGTTGGCTCGATGAACGCCGCGCCATGCTGCCCGGGGAGGTCAACGGTGTCTGACAGCCCGGAGCGGCCTCGTCTCCGCGGCGTTCGCAAGCGCGGCGAAGCCGGGCGCAGCGGGGCGCCGTTAGACACGGGCGGCGTTCGCAAGCGCGGCGAAGCCGGTGTTCGCCCGCGCGCGGCAGGCGAGCGACCCGGACCGGTGGCGGTGGGCTCGTCACGTCGTGGACGGTCACGCGCCGACCGGATCCGCGCCGAGCGGGACCGTCGGCGCCGCAACACGACTCGCGGCATCCTGGTCAGCCTGACCATCGGGGTGATCATCGCGGCGGCGTTCGTCGGCTCGAAACTGTGGCGTGGTGGATCGGCCAACGACTTCGCCGGCGACGGGAAGCAGGACCTGGTGGTCGAGGTGCACGCCGGTGATTCGACGACCGTGATCGGCGAGACGCTGCACACGCAGCACGTTGTCAAGACCGTCAAGGCGTTTCTCGAAGCGGCACAAGGCAATCAGGCGATCACGGCGATCCAGCCCGGCTACTACCGGCTGCGCTCCGAGCTGCCGGCGGCCACGGCGTTGCAACGCCTGGTTGCCCCCGGCAGCCGGGTCGGCAAGCTGGTGATCCCCGAGGGTCAGCAACTCGACGACACCGCAGATGTCAAGACCAACGAGACCACGCCCGGCATCTTCACGATGATCGAGAAGGCCACTTGCGTCGAGTTGGACGGCAACAAGCACTGCGTCAGCTCGGCCGATCTTCGTGCGGCCGCCGAAAAGACCTCGATACCATCGCTTTTGGTGCCGCCCTGGGCCGTGCCATCGGTGACGGCGATGGGCAACGACCACCGCCGGGTCGAGGGTCTGATCGCCCCCGGCACGTGGAACGTCAACCCGTCGGCGTCGCCGGAGGAGATCCTGTCGACGCTGATCAACTCCAGCGCCGAGCTCTACATGAAGTCGGGCCTGCAGGACACCGCCACCGCGATGAACACGTCGCCGTACAACATTCTGGTGGTGGCATCGCTGGTGCAGCGCGAGTCCAAGCCGCAGGACTTCGCGAAAGTGGCTCGGGTGATTTACAACCGGCTCACCGAGCACCGCAAGTTGGAATTCGACTCGACCGTGAACTATCCGCTGGACCGTCGCGAGGTCGCCACCACCGACGGCGACCGCGCGCAGCCCACGCCGTGGAACACCTATGCCTCCGAGGCGATGCCTGCGACGCCGATCTGCTCGCCCGGTGTCGACGCCCTCAAGGCCGCCGAGCATCCGGAAGAGGGCGACTGGCTGTACTTCGTCACCATCGACACCCAGGGCACGACGTTGTTCACCCGGGACTATCAACAGCATCTGGCCAATATCGAGCTGGCCAAGCGCAACGGTGTCCTCGACAGTGCACGGTAGCCGGGCTCCCCGGAAAGCTGCGGTTCTCGGCTCGCCGATCGCCCATTCGCGCTCCCCGCAGTTGCATCTGGCCGCTTATCGCGCGCTGGGCCTGGATGGCTGGACGTACGACCGCATCGAGTGCAATGCCGACCAATTACCCGGTGTGGTAAGCGAATTCGGGCCCGAATGGGTGGGCGTCTCGGTGACGATGCCCGGCAAGTTCGCGGCGCTGCGCTTCGCCGACGAGCGAACCGAACGGGCCGAACTCGTCGGGTCGGCCAATACGCTGCTGCGCACCCCGCACGGTTGGCGGGCCGACAACACTGACGTCGACGGCGTCAAGGGAGCCTTGGGCGAGGCGACGGGCGCGGCGGTGGTGGTCGGTTCCGGTGGTACCGCCCCGGCGGCGGTAGTGGCCTTGGCCGAACTCGGCGTCACCGACATCACCGTGGCTGCCCGCAATCCCGACAAGGCGGCGGGTCTCGTCGAATTGGCCGGCCGCGTCGGCGCGACGGCCCGGTTCTGCGACCTCAACGGCGGGTCGCTTGCCGATGCGGTCGCCGGCGCCGGGGTTGTGGTGAGCACGTTGCCCGCCGACGTCGCGGCCGGCTATTCCGGCGAGTTCACCGGCACGCCAGTGCTGCTCGACGCGATCTACAACCCGTGGCCGACGC
The DNA here is from genome assembly GCF_030252325.1 of Candidatus Mycobacterium wuenschmannii. Lineage (NCBI taxonomy): Bacteria > Bacillati > Actinomycetota > Actinomycetes > Mycobacteriales > Mycobacteriaceae > Mycobacterium > Candidatus Mycobacterium wuenschmannii. The sequence goes on from NZ_CP126981.1 coordinate 681,911, forward strand.
CGCTGGCCGAGGCGGTGAGCGCCGCGGGCGGGCGCGTTATCGGCGGTCTGCAGATGCTGCTGCACCAGGCCTTCGCGCAAGTCGAACAATTCACAGGTATGCCCGCTCCGCGAGCGGCGATGGAGTCGGCGTTGGATTAGCCTGCCGCTCAGTGTCAGGGTGAGGTGCCGCAGGAGGTTGCGGTGGTTGGATCCTGATCACCCGGTGTCTGGCTCATAGCCTGCCTGCCGCCTTTGGGTTGGCGTTCATGCGTTTTGTCGACGCCGGGTGTGAAGGACCGGCCGGCGTGACTTGATAGGAGCGTGGCACCGCCCCCACTGAGATGTGTCCGCCGACCGGCCCAACCGTCACCTCACAGTGAATGGAGGCAATCACCATGGTTGTTGTTGGAGCCGACGTACACAAGCACACGCACACGTTCGTCGCCGTCGATGAGGTGGGGCGCAAGCTTGGCGAGAAGACTGTTAGGGCTGTCACCGCCGGTCATGCCGAGGCAGTGATGTGGGTCCGCGAGCGCTTTGGCACCAAGGTGGTGTGGGCGATCGAGGATTGTCGGCATTTGTCGGCGCGGTTGGAACGGGATCTGCTCACCGCTGGCCAGCAGGTGGTGCGGGTACCGCCGAAGTTGATGGCTCAAGCCCGGGCCTCAGCGCGTACTCGTGGTAAGTCTGACCCGATTGATGCGCTGGCGGTTGCGCGGGCGTTTCTTCGCGAACCCGACCTACCTGTCGCATCTCACGATGAGGTGTCGCGCGAGTTGAAGCTGTTGGTGGATCGCCGGGAAGTCCTTGTGGCACAACGGACTGCGATGATCAACCGGTTGCGCTGGCGGGTTCACGAACTCGATCCCGAGCGTGCCCCGGTTCCGGCTTCGTTGGACCGCTCCAAACATCGCGTGCTGTTGGGCGCTTGGTTGGTGACGGTGCCCGGTCTGGTTGCCGAGTTGGCCCGCGATGAGCTCGCCGACATTACCCGGCTGACCGAAGCAATCGAGGCACTGGCTAACCGGATCGGTTCGCGAGTACGCGCGGTTGCGCCTGCGCTGCTGGCGATGCCCGGGTGCGGGGAATTGACCGCGGCCAAGCTGGTCGGTGAAACAGCCGGGGTAACTCGTTTCAAAAGTGAGGCCGCCTTCGCCCGCCATTCCGGGGTGGCGCCCATTCCGGTGTGGTCGGGCAATACCGCGGGGCGGGTTCGGATGACCCGTTCGGGCAACCGGCAACTCAACGCCGCCCTGCATCGCATAGCCGTCACTCAGATCCGCCTCGAGGGCTTGGGCCGCACTTACTACCGACACCGCCTTGCTATAGGCGACTCCAACTCCGAAGCCCTGCGTTGCCTCAAACGCCGCCTGGCCCGCGTCGTTTTCAGCCACCTCCACACCGACCAGCAACACCGAACTAAGCCCTGCCAACCGGCAGCGGCTTGACATAGGAGAAACGCATGCTGATTGCACTGGCATTGCTGTGGATGGCCGCGCTGAGTTGGTTCGACGTCCGAGAGCGGCGGCTGCCCAACTGGCTGACCATGCCCGGGTTTGCGGCGATCGTCGTGGCGGCAGGGGTCACCGGACGCGGCGCCGCGGCGCTCACCGGGGCGGGCCTGTTGGCCGTCGTCTACCTGGCAGTACACCTGCTGTCGCCCGCAGCGATGGGTGCTGGCGATGTCAAGCTGGCGCTCGGATTGGGTTCGCTGACAGCATGTTTCGGACCCGAGGTGTGGGTGCTCGCCGCGGTCGGGGCGACGCTGTTGACGGCGGTCATCGGGACCGTGGCGCGGGTGGGCTGGTCTGTGGCGACGGTGCCGCACGGCCCGTCGATGTGTGCGGCCAGCGCGGCGGCGGTGCTTCTAGGGTGACCGCCAGAAGTCGGCGACGGTGTTGGCGATCAGGTCGGTGTCGAGCAGCAGCGGGCTGACATGGCCCGCGCCGCGCAGCCGGACCACCCGGGCGTCGGGCATCGTTGCCGCCGCGGCCTCGGCCTCCGCGGGCGACCACTGCTGGCCGTCGACGTCTCCGGTGAGGAACAGCGTGGGCGCGGTGATCGCGGGCAGCTTGTCGGTCAACGGCTGCCAGCGGTGCATGAATCGGATCGTGCGCCGCATCGATTCACGGTCGGCGTGCAGGAACGCCTCGACCATCTCCGCGGCCCGGTCCGGTTGCGCCTCGAACGCCTCGGCGCCGAGCAGCGTGTCGAACAGCGGCTTGGCGATCACCGGACTGGGCCCGGTCAGCCGGTAGAGCAGCGCAAGCGGATAGCTCGTCGTCCAGCGTTGCCGCCGACCGACCGGCAGCAGTGGCGCGTTGATGGTGACCAGGCTGCGCACGCGGTCGGATCGCTCGGCGGCCAGCGTGATGCCCACATGGCCACCCCACGCATTGCCGACCCAGTCCACCGGTTCGTCGATGCCGAGCTGATCGAGCACGTCGACGGCCGCCCGAGCGCAGTCGTCGAGGGTGAAATCGCGGTGGATAGGATCACTGCCGCCGTAGCCGGGGCCGTCGACGACCACCAGCCGTCGGTGCGCGCCGAGGGCGTCGGCGAGCGGACCCCAGCTACGCGAGTCGACCCAGAGGCTGTGCCACAGCAGGGCCGGCGGCCCGGAGCCGATCTGTCCGACATTGAGCCGTCCCAGCGAGGTGCGCACCAACTCCTGCATGTCGGCATTATCCGCAATTGGCAGCATCTGGCAGTGGTCTCGGTCGAGATGGCAACCGGTCGGATCGCACGATCGAGGCCATGACAACCACATCGCTCGCGCACCCCACCTACTGCTCGCGCTCCATCCAGGCCGACCTCGCCTTCTGGACCGTCGCGGGCGCGATAGGCGCCGCACTCAGCGGACCGGTCTCCGCATCGTGGGGCGTCCCTAGTGCGGTACCTCTCGGCGGCGGCATCGCTTTCGCGATTCTCGGACCGGCCCTACTGGTGATCCTGAGCCGGATCCGCATCACCCGCGGACTCGTCGCCGCGTTCGTGGTGACTAACCTCGTTTTGGCCCCTTTGGCCTGCGCCACAGCGGCATTCGGGTGGCTGCCGCTGACCGGCGCCGGCAACTGGGCGCTGGTCGATGCCGGCGTGGTGATGCTCGCACTCGGTGTCTGGCAGTTCGGAGCGCTGCGTGCGGCGCGGAGTTAGGCAGCGGCGCGACCTCGCAGGGCGCTACGCAGTCCGTACCGCTTCCCGTCCTGTTCGCGCGGCTCTTGATTCGCGAACTTCTTCTCCGAGTGAGTTTCCGGCGCGTCGTCGGTGGTGCCTTTCAGCCAACTATCCGGCAGGGCGAGCTTGGCGATGGTCCAGAACGACTGCGCATACTGGCGCCACAACGGCCCAGTGGTGTACGGCAGGTCGTACTTGTCACACAGCGCACGAATCTTCACGCTCATCTCGGCGTAACGGTTGCTAGGCAGGTCGGGGAACAGATGGTGCTCGATCTGATAGCACAGGTTGCCGCTCATGAACGCCATCACTTTGCCGGCGTTGAAGTTGGCCGAGCCGAGCATCTGGCGCAGGTACCACTCGCCGCGGGTTTCCTGCTCGAATTCCTCCTTGGTGAACTTCTCGGCGCCGTCCGGGAAATGACCGCAGAAGATGACCGCGTAGGACCAGTAATTCCGGATGAGGTTGGCAACCGCGTTTGCCGTTAAAGTGCGCTTCCAGTTCACGCCGGTCAGGGCCGGGTAGATGATGTAATCCTTGCCGACTTGCTTGCCGACCTTCCGGCCGACGGTGCGCAGGTCCCGTCGCGCCTCGGCCCAGGACTTTTCACCGCTGCGGATCTTGCCAACGTCGACGTGGTGTACGGCCACGCCCCACTCGAAGAGCGTGCCCAGCAAAAGGTTGTAGATCGGGTTGCCGATCATCCACGGCGCCCACGGTTCGTCGCGGGTAACGCGCATGATGTTGTAGCCGACGTCGCTGTCCAAGCCGACCACGTTGGTGTACTTGTGGTGCACGAAGTTGTGCGAGTGCTTCCAGTGCGAGCTCGGGCAGGTTGTGTCCCACTCCCACTCGGTCGAGTGGATCTCCGGGTCGTTCATCCAGTCCCACTGGCCGTGGATGATGTTGTGCCCCAACTCCATGTTCTCGATGATCTTGGCGGACCCCAGTGTCGCGACACCCGCGAGCCACGCCACCCTGCTGCTGCTGGCGAACAGGGCGAGCCGACCGAAAGCGGCTAGCCCGCGCTGCAGTTGGATCGCGCGACGGATGTAGCGGGCGTCGCGCTCGCCGCGCGACTCCTCAACCTCTTCGCGGATCTTGTCGAGCTCGGCGGCGATGTCCTCGACGTCTTGTGGAGTTAGGTGGGCGTAGGCCTTGATGTCGGTAATAGCCATGAGAATCTTTGCCTTTCAAACTTTGATGGTGCAGTTGCCGGATGCGGTGGAGATGCAGGTCTGTATCCGGTCGCCGGCGCCATGCTCTTGACCCGAGCGAACGTCGCGAATGTGACCGTCTTCCAACGGCAACACGCACGTTTGACAGATACCCATTCGGCAGCCGAACGGCATCTGAATGCCGAGTTTTTCGCCCGCCTCGAGAATTGATGTCGCCCCGTCGATCTCGGCTTCCTTGTCCGAAATCGAGAACGTGACGGTACCGCCTTCGCCGCCTTTGTCGGTGGCGGCGATATTGAAGCGCTCCATGTGCAATGCGTCGTCGATCTCGTTGTGTTTCCACAACTTCTCGACGGCGTCGAGCATGGCCGAAGGCCCGCACGCCCACGCGGAGCGATCGCGCCAGTCGGAGACGATCTTGTCGAGTTGGTCGAAATCGACCTTGCCGTCGTTCTCGGTGATCTGCAGGTGCAGTCGATAACCCTTCTGCTCTTTCTCGATGTCGCTCAGTTCGTCGTGGAAGATGACCGAATCCTCAGAGGGCGCGGAATGCAGATGCACGATGTCGGGATGCTGATCTCGAGCCCGCAGTGAGCGCAACATCGCCATCACCGGTGTGATGCCGCTTCCGGCGGTGATGAACAACAGCTTGTCGGGTGGCGGGTTGGGCAGCGCGAAGTCGCCCTGGGCCGATTGCAATCGAATGATGGTGCCGGGCTCTACACCATTGACCAGGTGGGTGGACAGAAAGCCTTCCGGCGTCGCTTTCACGGTGATCGAGATGTTCAGATCCCCGCGTTCGGGCACCGAGGTCAGTGAATAGGACCGCCAGTGCCATTTGCCGTCGACGCGCAGGCCGATCCCGACGTATTGACCTGGTTGATATTCGCCGGAAAAGCCCCACCCCGGTCTGATGACGACGGTGGCGGTGTCCTCCGTTTCGGCCTCGACGGAGACAATTTCGCCCCGCAATTCGCGCGCCGACCACAGCGGGTTGAGCAAAGACAGATAGTCGTCGGGGAGCAGTGGAGTGGTCGCACGCGCCGCTAGGCCGCGAACCATGTTCACCCACCATCCCGATGCCGCGTCCACGTCTCTCGCCGGGGACCGAGCCCAGCGCACGAACGACTTCAACGGTGCACTCAAGAGGCTGCCTTTCCGCTCGTATGGAACCTGCCGATTGGGTGTGACTGGTTTCACACCGGATTTACCCTACCCGCAAGTAAGTTAATCCCGTACCGAATCCCGATCCTGCACGTGCAAGCCCCGAACGAGCTGTTGGTGTTCACCGAGCGAACCCGGGCAAGATCGACTTACCTGGCGGGGGATCGCGGCTCGGCGGGCTGCGGTCCTCAAATGCCAGCTCATCGCCCCCATTTCGGTCACGGTTCGGCGTGACTGCTGTCACGGTAAATCGGATACCCCTCTTGCAATTCAGTAAACACATGTGCACGCATTCACACTTTTCGCTGGCCGGGTCCGTCATGGGAAGATGGGACCCGTGTTGCGATGGACTACTGCTGGTGAATCCCACGGCCGCGCCCTGATGGCGATGGTCGAAGGCATGGTCGCCGGCGTCGCGGTCACCTCGAACGACATCGCTGACGAGTTGGCCCGCCGCCGTCTCGGCTATGGCCGCGGCGCCCGGATGAAATTCGAGCGCGACCAGGTCACTGTTCTGGGCGGCGTCCGACACGGCATCACTTTGGGCGGGCCGATCGCCATCGAGGTCGGAAACACCGAGTGGCCCAAGTGGGAGACCGTGATGGCAGCCGACCCAGTCGACCCCGCAGAGCTCGAAGTCGCGCGCAACGCCCCGCTGACCCGGCCGCGGCCCGGCCACGCCGATTACGCCGGCATGCTCAAGTACGAATTCGACGACGCCCGCCCGGTACTCGAGCGGGCTAGTGCGCGCGAGACCGCGGCCCGCGTCGCCGCCGGTACCGTCGCCCGACAGTTCCTCCGGCAGGCCCTCGGCGTCGAGGTGCTCTCGCACGTCATCTCGATCGGTGATTCCACGCCCTATGACGGACCCCCGCCGCTACCCGGCGACCTCGCCGCGATCGACAACAGCGGGGTGCGGGCGTTCGACAAAGCGGCCGAGGCGTCGATGATCGCCGAGATCGAGGCGGCCAAGAAGGACGGCGACACCCTCGGGGGTGTGGTGGAAGCCGTCGTCACCGGCTTGCCGATCGGCCTGGGCTCGTTCACCAGCGGCGACAACCGGCTCGACAGCCAACTGGCCGCCGCCGTGATGGGCATCCAGGCGATCAAGGGTGTCGAGATCGGTGACGGCTTCCAGACGGCCCGCCGGCGCGGCAGTCGCGCGCACGACGAGATGTACCCGGGGCCGGACGGCATCGTCCGCTCCACCAATCGGGCCGGCGGACTGGAAGGCGGCATGACCAACGGCCAGCCGCTGCGGGTCCGCGCCGCCATGAAGCCGATCTCCACCGTGCCGCGGGCGCTGGCCACCGTCGACATGGCAACCGGTGATGAGGCCGTCGCGATCAATCAGCGGTCGGACGTCTGCGCGGTGCCCGCCGCCGGCGTCGTCGTCGAGGCCATGGTCGCACTGGTGCTGGCCCGCGCCGCGCTGGAGAAATTCGGTGGCGACTCGCTGACCGAGACACGGCGCAACATCGAGGCGTACCTACGCTCGGTCGCCGAGCGTGAACCCGTCTCCGACGTCCGGGCGTCTGGGTAACGATGGCGCCCAAAGCCGTGCTGGTCGGACTGCCGGGATCCGGTAAGTCCACCATCGGGCGCCGGCTGGCCAAGGCGCTCGACGTCGGCATGCTCGACACCGATGCCGCTATCGAGGAGAAGACCGGGCGCCGCATCGCCGACATCTTCGCCACCGACGGGGAGCAGGAGTTCCGCCGGATCGAGGAGGAAGTCATCCGTGCGGCCCTGCAGTCCCACGACGGCGTCCTGTCGCTCGGCGGCGGGGCCGTCACCACGCCGGGGGTGCGGGACGCGCTGGCCGGCCACATCGTCGTGTATTTGGAAATCACTGCGGCCGAAGGGGTTCGGCGTACCGGCGGCAACACCGTGCGTCCATTGCTGGCCGGCCCCGACCGGGCTGAGAAGTTCCGCGCGCTGATGACCCAGCGCGTGCCGCTCTATCGAAAGGTCGCCACGATCCGGGTGAATACGAACCGTCGCAACCCCGGCGCCGTCGTCCGGCACATCGTGTGCCGCCTGAAGGACCCGAAACTGGGCAACCCGGCGCACAACCGGCGTCGCCCGCCGTGGCGCCGGATCGCGGCTGCGGAGACGCCCAGCGCGCCCGAACCACGCACGGGTCCGCCGCCCACACCCGCGACCCCGGCGGCCCTGGCCGCCGCACGCCGGGAGGCGGGCAAATGACCAACGAACCGGTCACCATCCCGGTGAACGTCGACCCGCCGTACCCGGTCATTGTCGGCACCGGGCTACTCGGCGAACTCGGCGATGTGCTCGCCGGGCGGCACCGGGTCGCGATCCTGCACCAGCCGGTGCTGACACAGACCGCCGAGGCCATCCGGCAGCACCTGGCCGACAAGGGCATCGACGCACACCAGATCGAGATTCCGGACGCGGAGGCGGGCAAGGACCTGCCCGTCGTCGGATACATCTGGGAAGTGTTGGGCCGCATCGGAATCGACCGCAAGGACGCTCTGGTCAGCCTCGGCGGCGGTGCCGCCACCGACGTCGCGGGCTTCGCCGCGGCGACGTGGCTACGCGGGGTGTCGATCGTGCACGTGCCCACCACGCTGCTGGCGATGGTCGATGCGGCCGTCGGCGGTAAGACCGGTATCAACACCGACGCCGGCAAGAACCTGGTCGGCGCGTTTCACCAGCCGACCGCGGTGCTGGTCGACCTCGCGACGCTGCAGACGTTGCCGCACAACGAGATTGCCGCCGGCATGGCCGAGGTCGTCAAGGCCGGCTTCATCGCCGACCCGGTGATTCTCGACCTGATCGAGTCCGACCCGCAGGCCGCTCTGGACCCGGCGGGGGAGGTGTTGCCCGAGCTGATCCGGCGGGCGATCGCCGTCAAGGCCGAGGTGGTTGCGGCCGACGAGAAAGAGTCGGCGCTGCGCGAAATCCTCAACTACGGCCACACCCTGGGCCACGCCATCGAGCGGCGCGAGCGCTACCAGTGGCGGCACGGCGCCGCAGTGTCGGTGGGCATGGTGTTCGCCGCCGAATTGGGCCGCCTCACGGGGCGTCTCGATGACTCGACTGCGCAGCGCCACCGTGACATCCTGACCTCGATCGGGCTGCCGACCAGTTACGACGCCGATGCGCTGCCACAGTTACTGGAATCGATGGCCGGCGACAAGAAGACCCGCGCCGGAGTGTTGCGGTTCGTGGTCCTCGACGGACTGGCCAAACCCGGCCGGCTGGAGGGCCCGGACCCGGCGCTGCTGGCGGCGGCGTACGCGGAGGTGGGAACGCGGTGACGATCAATGTGCTCAACGGACCCAACCTGGGCCGGCTCGGCCGCCGCGAGCCCGAGGTCTACGGCAGTACGACACACGACGATCTGGTGGCGCTGGTCGAGCGTGAGGCGGCCGGGCTCGGGCTGAAAGCCGTTGTGCGACAGAGCGACAGCGAGGCCCATCTGCTCGACTGGATCCACTTGGCCGCCGACAACAAGGAACCGGTGATCCTCAACGCCGGGGCGCTGACCCACACGTCAATCGCGCTACGCGACGCCTGTGCCGAATTGAGCGCGCCCCTGATCGAGGTGCATATCTCCAATGTCTTTGCGCGCGAAGAGTTTCGGCATCACTCGTACCTGAGCCCGATCGCCAGTGGCGTCATCGTGGGCTGCGGCGTGCAGGGCTACGTGCTGGCCCTGCGCTACCTGGCAAGCCTGAACGACTAGTCGGTCTTCGGCTTCTCAATGTGCTCGGTGGCCGGCTCGTGGGCGGGCAGCGTCTCGGTCTTCTCGGTGTCGTGCGCTGCGGGCGCCTCGCTGGTCTCGGCGGATTCCTGGCTGTAGGCCGTCGGCGCCTCGTACTCGCGTTCGGCCGTCGCCACGGAGCTGGTCTGCTCTTCCGGCCATTCGGCGACCGCGCCGCCCTCGGTTGCGGCCTGGTCGCCCCGAACGGCGGCGAACACGTCGGTGTCGGCGCGCTCGTCGTCACCACCGGTCTTCGCTGCCTGCGGCTTGTAGGCGCCGGCGCGGTCGACCCGCCAGCGGCCCACGGCCACACCGCAGATCGCACCGACAAACACCACCAGTGCGGTGAACGCCGCGAAGGTCGTGAGCTCGTTGATGAGGCCGCCCACGTAGACCGCTTTGTAGAACACCGCGATCAGCCAGGTCACCACGCCGCTGAGCAGGCCGGCGATCAGGCCGGCCAGCAGCCACGTCATCGCCAGGTCCTCGCGGCGGTCCGGGTCGGGAGTGCTCGCCGCGTCCTCGCGGCCGTCGATCAGACCCCAGATGACCACGCCCACGATGAACAGGGCCAGCAGCACGAGGCTGATCAGCGTGGCCTGCGTCTGCAGCACGCTGATCAGCGAGCCCTGGAACACCCGAACGACGACCATTGCGCCGGCGAACACCAGGCCACGCAGCATCCAGTTAGTCATGGGGCCACAGCGTAGCGAGTAGCGTTCGCTGGTGTGACACATTCCAAACGGCGAGCCGCTCTCGGAGCTCGACTCCGGGTCGCGGAATTGGACGCGATGCTGGTCACCGACCTGATCAACGTGCGCTATCTGTCCGGTTTCACCGGGTCGAACGCGGCGTTGCTGGTGTTCGCCGACGACGGGGAGGCCGTCTTGGCCACCGACGGGCGCTACCGGACCCAGGCCGCGCAGCAGGCGCCCGACCTGGAGGTGGCGATCGAGCGGGCCTGCGGGCGTTATCTGGCCGGTCGTGCGGCGGCCGGCACGTCGCGGCGAGTGGGTTTTGAAAGCCACGTGGTCACCGTCGACGGTTACGACGCCCTGGCCGCCGCGGCGGGGGACACCGAATTGGTCCGCGCCTCACAGACTGTGGAGGCATTGCGCGAGGTCAAAGACGCCGGTGAAGTCGCGCTGCTGCGGTTGGCCTGCGAGGCCGCCGATGCCGCGCTGGCCGACCTGCTCGACCGCGGCGGCCTGCGGCCCGGACGCACCGAGCGGGAGGTCGGCCGCGATCTGGAGGCGCTGATGCTCGACCACGGCGCCGACGGCGTCTCCTTCGAGACGATCGTGGCGGCGGGGCCGAATTCGGCGATCCCGCACCACCGGCCCACCGACGCGGCGCTGGCCGTCGGTGACTTCGTCAAGATCGACTTCGGGGCGCTGGTCGGCGGCTACCACTCCGACATGACGCGAACCTTCGTGCTGGGCCGGGCCGCCGAGTGGCAGCGCGAGATCTACGACCTGGTCAGCGGGGCGCAGCGGGCCGGGCGGGAGGCGTTGGGCGCCGGCACCGACCTGGCCGACGTGGACGGCGCGGCCCGCGGCGTGATCGTCGAGGCCGGGCACGGCGAGCACTTCGGCCACGGCCTGGGCCACGGTGTGGGCCTGCAGATCCACGAAGCGCCGGGAATCGGGTCCACCGCCACCGGCACGTTGCTCGCGGGGTCCGTTGTCACCGTCGAGCCCGGGGTCTACCTGCCCGAACGCGGCGGCGTCCGTATCGAGGACACGCTGGTGGTGCCGTCCGACGGCGAGCCGGAGTTGCTCACCCGGTTCCCGAAGGAGCTGATGGTCATCGGTTAGTCGGCGACCATCTTGCGGGCGCTCTTGGCGGCGTAAAGGTCGATGTCGGCGGCGGCCACCGCAGCCGACAAAGCATCGGAGCTGTCGGTTGTGCCCGGCTCGGTGGCGGCCCAGCCGACACTCACCAGGATCCCAGTCTGCTCGACGACTCTGTCGCGCAATGTTTTTGCGGAATAATGCCGGCCATCCACGGGATGAGCCGCGACCGCGAATTCGTCGCCGCCGAGGCGTGCCACGACGGCGGTTGAGTCGACGGCCGTCAAAATCGCCAGGGCGACGTCGACCAGGATCTCATCACCCCGGTCATGGCCGTGGGTGTCGTTGGCGGTCTTGAAGTTGTCGATGTCGATCAGCATCACGTCGACGCCGTCTTCGCTGGCCTCAATCAGATCGCGGGCGCGGGTGTTGAAGGCGCGCCGGTTCGCGATCCCGGTCAGCGGATCGGTGTTGGCGTGCGTGTGCTTGGACGCGATCGCTCGCCGCACTTCGGTGGTGTAGATGCTGTGCAGCGCGACGGTGCCGTTGACGACGAACAGCCCGATGAGCACCGCCGTGATGACGGCGGGGACGTCGAGATCCCCGTAATCGAGTGCCCACCAGCCGAGACCGATGATGACGCAGCTGGTGAACACGACATGGATCAGCCGCGCCGTCGGCGTCACGAAATGAGCGACGTAGGTTCCGATGATCGCGAACAGCATCGCGCCGAATCCCGCCACCATGCCGTTCTGCAGGGTCAACAGCACCGAGGTGAGCCCGACGTCCGCGTAGAAGACGAACAACTCCGGCGCGTGGCGATAGCCGGTGTGGTGCGACCACCAGATCGTCGTGTGATTGACCCGCATCATCGCCACGCCGACCGGAATCGTGGACGCGTAGAAGCCCCAGGCGACGACGCGTTCCGGCAGAGTGCGCGGACCATCATGGGAAAACAAGATGAGCACGCCGATGAGCGCAAACACGACGACGAAGGCTGCAATGGAGTACCGGTAGGTCGTCTCGCGCATGACGAGCTTGCTCAGGATCTCGAGCTTGTCCCGCTGGGTCAGGTATTGCTCGGCTGTGGGATTTGACGGGCCACGCAGCCGGCGATGCCAGGACATGACCACCCCGTACCCGTCTGCTCGAACGTCAACGTCGCAGGTTATCGGAACTCTTGCGGGTTTTTCGCCGGTGCGACGAACTATCCGGCAGCCCGGACGGGCCATTTAGTCCCGAGCTGGGCCGCGGGTAGAGTCGCTCGCAGTCCGGTGTGCCGACACCACCACCAATCGCGTCGTAGGAGATTGACCGACCGTGCCAAGCACTGCCGATTTCAAAAATGGACTTGTACTGGTGATCGACGGCCAGCTCTGGCAGATCACCGACTTTCAGCACGTCAAGCCCGGCAAGGGTCCGGCGTTCGTGCGGACCAAGCTGAAAAATGTGCTCTCCGGCAAGGTCGTCGACAAGACCTACAACGCGGGTGTGAAGGTCGAGACCGCGACGGTGGACCGGCGCGACACCACCTTCCTCTACCGCGACGGCTCCGACTTCGTCTTCATGGACAGCCAGGACTACGAGCAGCACCCGCTGCCGGAGTCGCTGGTCGGCGACAACTCGCGCTTCCTGCTCGAGGGTCTGCCGGTGCAGGTGGCTTTCCACAACGGCGCACCCCTCTACATCGAGCTGCCGGTGACCGTCGAACTCGTTGTCACCCACACCGAGCCGGGCCTGCAGGGCGACCGGTCCAGCGCCGGCACCAAGCCGGCCACCGTGGAGACCGGCGCCGAGCTTCAGGTCCCGCTGTTCATCAACACCGGCGACAAGCTGAAGGTCGACTCCCGCGACGGAAGCTACCTGGGACGTGTCAACGCGTGAATTCTGCCCGTCCCGCGCGACCGGTTAAAGGACGGCACCAGGCACGTAAGCGCGCCGTCGACTTGCTGTTCGAAGCCGAGGCGCGTGGGTTGACCCCCGCCGCGGCCGCGGATGCCCGCACCGCGCTCGCCGAGGCCAACGACGATGTGGCGCCGCCACACCCGTACACGGTGGCCGTGGCGCACGGCGTCACCGAGCACGCCGCTCACGTCGACGACCTGATCTCCTCACATCTGCAGGGCTGGACCCTGGATCGGCTGCCGGCCGTTGACCGGGCCATCCTGCGGGTCGCGGTCTACGAGCTGCTGCATGCCGACGATGTCCCCGCGCCGGTCGCCGTCGACGAGGCGGTCGAGCTCGCCAAGGAGCTTTCCACTGACGACTCGCCGGGTTTCGTCAACGGCGTGCTGGGGCAGGTCATGCTGGTGACCCCGAATATCCGGGCCGCGGCCGAGGCGCTACAGGCAGACGCGGACGCCGGCGAATCATGACCCGTCTGGAGCTGCGCGTTCTCATCGCCGGCATCCTGGCGGCAACGGTGGTTTTGGGCGCGGTGTTGTGCGCGGCCTACGGGCAGGCGGCGATCGCCGCGGCGCTGGCGATCTACGCGCTCGGTGTCGGCGCATGGCTGTATCACTCGATCGAGCGGCTCGTGCTGGCCCGCCGCATCGAGACGGTCCGCGCGGCCGCGACCCCGTTCCGTCCGCTGCTGCCGGTGATGGCGGCGATCATGGCGCTGACTCAGGCGGTGGTGCGGTCGCTGTCCGACGTCACCGAGGTCGCGCCCGCGCGCCGCTGGATTCCGATCACCCGGGGTCGAAAGTCCGACGACGACTATCAGGCCTGACAGGTCACGGCACGTCGATCGTCGTGGTCACCGACACCAGCTGCGGGGTGGCAGGCGCGGACGAGAAACCGAACCGCACCGGCGGATCCAGATCGGCCAATCCGGCCAGGTCGACACCGCGAAACGTGCCGGCCACCGACGCGATACGACGAGCGCGCCGGACCCCGTAATACTCACGGCGTCCGCTGCCCGCGCTACCCGCCGTGCGCACCCCCGGAACAAGCCGCGCCGCGACCGGATCGATGGCGCGCAGCCAGGCCGGGGCCGATGCCAACCGCGCCGGCACCCATCTGAGCAGCCAGTCGAACGGCGCGGCGCCGCCAAGGGTGCCCTCCGCCGTCAGCCCCGGAGCGGAGACCCGAAAGGCGTCGGTACTCTGCTGCACCGTGACGTCGCCGAGTTCGATCGAGTCGAACATGTATGTGGCGGAGACGAACTCGGCGACATCGGCGTTGGGCGCCAGCAACGACCGACGGCCGTCTGCCTCTTCGACCATGACGTCGGCGAACCGGCCGAACGGCGACTCGAGCCAGGACCCGACCACGAACCGGGTACCGGCCCGCGTGCCGAACCCCGCGATATGTCCGTTGAACACCAGGCGTGGCATGCCTCCATTCTGAGCGAACCGTCAACGGCGAAACACCCGCATCTTTGTTAACAGAGGGACACACTGGCGATATGGATCGAGACGGCAGACACCCGAGACGGCTGTGCGTCTCCGCGCTGGCGGCGGTGGCCAACCCGTCGTATTCGCGGGTCGACACCTGGAACCTGCTCGACGACGCCTGCCACCAACTCGCGGTGGTCGATCGCGCCGGAATGGACACCAGCCACGAGGCGGCCCGGGTCCGCCGCCTGCTCAACCGGCTCAGCGCCTACGAGCGCTACTGGATCTACCCGGGCCCGGAGAACCTCGCGGCCTACTGCGGCTACCTCGACCAGCTGGCCACCGTCAGCCTGGCCGAGCAGGTGTCGCTGGCGGTGCGACTGCTCTCCGAATATGGCGATCGCGCAGCGCTTTTCGACACTTCGTCGTCGCTGGCCGACCAGGAACTGGTGGCCCGCGCCAAGGAACAGCAGTTCTACACGGTGCTGCTGGCCGACGACGCGCCGGTCAACGCGCCCGAGGGTCTGGCGGAGAGCCTGCGCGCGGTCCGCGACATCGGCGACGACGTGCAGTTCGAACTGCTGGTGGTCTCCAGCGTCGAGGACGCGATCACCGCGGTCGCGCTGAACGGGGAGATCCAGGCCGCGATCATCCGGCACGACATCCCGTTGCGCTCCCACGACCGGGTGCCGTTGATGACCACGCTGCTCGGCCCGAACGACGAAGTGATCGCCACCGACCGCACCCACGACTGGGTCGAGTGCGGCGAGTGGATTCGCGAACTGCGACCGCACATCGACCTCTACCTGCTCACCGACGAGTCGATCGCCGCCGAGACGGACGAAACGGGCGTCTACGACCGCACCTTCTACCGGCTCAACGACGTCACCGACCTGCACAGCACCGTGCTGGGTGGGATCAGAAGCCGTTACGCCACACCATTTTTCGACGCCTTGCGGGCCTACGCCGCGCGGCCGGCCGGCCAGTTTCACGCGCTGCCCGTCGCTCGCGGCGCCAGCATCTTCAACTCGAAGACGTTGCGGGACATGGGGGAGTTCTACGGCCGCAACATCTTCATGGCGGAGACGTCGACCACCTCGGGTGGACTCGATTCGCTGCTCGACCCGCACGGCAACATCAAAAAGGCGATGGACAAGGCCGCGCACACCTGGAACTCCGACCACACCTACTTCGTCACCAACGGCACCTCGACCGCCAACAAGATCGTCGTGCAGTCGCTGACCCGGCCGGGCGACATCGTGCTGATCGACCGCAACTGCCACAAGTCACACCACTACGGCCTGGTGCTGGCCGGGGCGTACCCGTTGTATCTGGATGCCTATGAGCTGCAACCGTTTGCGATCTACGGCGCGGTGTCGCTGCAGACCATCAAGAAGGCGCTGCTCGACCTCGAAGCGGCGGGGCAGCTGCACAAAGTGCGCATGCTGCTGCTCACCAACTGCACCTTCGACGGCGTCGTCTACAACCCGCGACGAGTGATGGAGGAGGTGCTGGCGATCAAGCCGGACATCTGCTTCCTGTGGGACGAGGCGTGGTACGCGTTCGCCACCGCGGTGCCGTGGGCGCGGCAACGCACCGCGATGGTCTCAGCCGAACGACTCGAATCGATGTTGTCATCGCCCGCCTACGCGCAGGAGTATCTGCAGTGGAAGGAGTCGATGCGGGACATCCCGCGCAGCGAGTGGGGCGAGCACCGGCTGCTTCCCGATCCCAGCCAGGCCCGGGTGCGGGTCTACGCGACGCACTCGACCCACAAGTCGCTGTCGGCGCTGCGCCAGGCGTCGATGATCCACATCCGCGATCAGGACTTCAATTCGCTGTCCCGAGACGCCTTCGGTGAGGCGTTCCTGACACACACCTCGACCTCGCCCAACCAGCAACTGCTGGCCTCGCTCGACCTGGCCCGTCGCCAGGTCGACATCGAAGGCTTCCAGATGGTTCGCTACGTCTACGACATGGCGCTGGTCTTCCGGCATCGCGTGCGCAAGGACCGGTTGATCGGCAAGTGGTTCCGCATCCTCGACGAATCCGATTTGGTGCCAAACGAATTCAGGCAGTCGGCGGTCAGTTCCTATCGGCAGGTGCGCCAGGGTGCGCTTGCGGACTGGAACGAGGCGTGGCGGTCCGACCAGTTCGTGCTCGACCCGACGCGGGTCACGCTGTTCATCGGCAAGACCGGCATGAACGGCTTCGACTTCCGCGAGAAGATCCTGATGGACCGCTTCGGCATCCAGATCAACAAGACGTCGATCAACAGCGTGCTGCTGATCTTCACCATCGGGGTGACCTGGTCGAGCGTGCATTACCTGCTCGACGTGCTGCGCCGGGTCGCGACCGACTTCGACCACGAGGAGGCCGCGGCGAGCCGCGACGACCGCGCGCTGCATCAGCGCCGGGTCGAGGAGATCACCGAGGACCTTCCCGCGCTGCCGGACTTCAGCGAGTTCGACAACACGTTCAAGCCCGACGACGGCAGCTCGTTCGGCGACATGCGGTCGGCGTTCTACGCGGGTTACGAGGACACCGACCGTGAACACGTGATGATCGGGGAGGCGGGCCGGCGGCTTGCCGACGGAAAGTCCTTGGTGTCAACTGGTTTCGTGGTGCCCTATCCGCCGGGCTTCCCGGTGCTGGTGCCCGGCCAGGTGGTGTCCAAGCAGATCCTGTATTTCCTGGCGCAACTCGATGTCAAAGAGATCCACGGATACAACCCGGAACTGGGCCTGTCGGTGTTCACCGAGGACGCACTCAAACGCATCTACGCGGCGCGGTGCGCGGATACGTCGACCGGCTAGTTTTCGCTCACCGCGATCAGAAACTCCGGGGGTGAACGCCAGGTGGCGCAATGGCCAGCCGGTGTGCGGTATCGGCTGGTGACGGCCGAATCCGCGGTGGCGTAATGCGTTCACCGGCCGCCTCGGCGCGGACGCGGTCGGCGGGGACTTCGGCGGGTGCGGCGTTAGCGTGGCGACGTGGCCGTACCATTGCCGATCCGACAACCCCGCGCCGATCGCGCGCGCCAGGTCGCCGATGTGTTGCGCCAGCAGATCCACTCCGGCGTCTACGACCACAACCTGCCTGGTGAGACGGCGCTGTCGGCGGAATTCTCGGTGTCGCGCAACACCATTCGCGAGGCCCTCACCACGTTGAAGAACGAGGGCCTGATCGAGCGCGGCCCCAAAGTCGGCACCCACGTGGCGCAGCGCAAGTACGACCACGGCCTCGACACCCTGCTGGGCCTGAAGGAGACATTCAAGAGCTACGGCGAGGTCCGCAACGAAGTGCGTGCCGCGATGACGGTGTCGGCGCCGCCATCAGTCGCGCAGCGGCTTCGGCTCGACCCGGGACAGCAGGTGGTGTTCGTCGAACGGCTGCGATACCTCGGCGGATTGCCGCTCAGCATCGACCTGACCTACCTGCAGCCCGACATCGGCGCCCAGGTGTTGACGCACTCGCTGGAGACCAACGACATCTTCGCGCTCATCGAACAGCTCACCGGCCGCCGGCTCGGGGCGGCGTCGTTGGCGCTGGAAGCGATTCCGGCCGATGCACATTCGGCTGCGGCGCTGCAGGTGCCGGACGGCGCACCGCTGCTGATGCTGGAGCGACTGACCAGCCTCAACGACGGCCGGCCCGTCGACCTCGAATACATCCGGATGCGTGGCGACCGAATCACCATGCGCGGCAACTTGATAAGGACCGAACCATGACACTGGTCAACAACCGCTCCGACGTCCCGGTCACCATCGACCAGTCGCTGTGCATCGACGGCTGCACCCTGTGCGTCGACATCTGCCCGCTGGACTCGCTGGCCATCAATCCCGAGACCGGCAAGGCCTTCATGCACGTCGACGAATGCTGGTACTGCGGACCGTGCGCCGCCCGCTGCCCGACCGGCGCGGTCACTGTCAACATGCCCTACCTGATCCGCTAGGACGGCGCATGACGAATTCCCGCAGGCTGGCTTCGGCTCTCGTCGCCCTCACCATGGTGGCGCCCGGATGCGCACTGGACTCCGGCAACGCCGTCAACGTCGTGGTCGGCTACCAGTCCAAGACCATCAATACGGTCACGGCGGGCACGCTGTTGCGGGCTCAGGGCTACCTCGAGCACCGACTCGCCGACGTCACCAAGCGCACCGGCACGAAATTCCGTGTGGTGTGGGAGGACTACGACACCGGCGCGCCGATCACGGCGCAGATGGTTGCCGAGAAGATCGACATCGGCTCGATGGGCGACTACCCGATGCTGATCAACGGCTCTCGGACGCAGGCCAACCCGCGCGCCGCCACCGAGATCGTGTCGGTCACCGGCTACAACGCCAGGGGCGCACTCAACATGGTTGTGGTCGAGCCGAATTCGGCCGCCACCGCGTTACCGGACCTGGCCGGCAAGAAAATCTCGGCCAGCGTCGGATCGGCCGGGCACGGCACCCTGGTACGCGCGCTGACCGGTGCCGGGATCAACCCCGGTACCGGGGTAGAGGTCCTCAACCAGCAACCCCAGGTCGGCGCATCCGCCCTTGAATCCGGCCAGGCGCAGGGCCTTTCACAGTTCGTCGCATGGCCCGGCCTGTTGGTCCAGCAGGGCAAGGCCAAGCTGCTCTACGACGGGGCGGAGCTGAACTACCCGACGCTGCACGGCGTGGTGGTCCGGCGTGCCTACGCGGCTGCCCATCCGGACGTCCTCGACGCCTTCCTGCAGGCCCAGCTCGACGCGACCGACTTCCTCAACGCCAAGCCGCTGGAGGCCGCGCGCATCGTCGCCGAGTCCAGCGGCCTGCCCCAAGAGGTCGTCTACCTGTACAACGGCCCGGGCGGCACCGCCTTCGACGCCACCCTGAAGCCGTCGCTGGTCGACGCGCTGAAAGGTGATGTGCCCTATCTGAAGTCGATCGGCGACTTCGCCGATCTGGACGTGGCCAACTTCGTCCAGGACGGCCCGCTGCGGTCGGCGTTCGCAGCCCGCAAGCTCGACTACGGCGTGGCGTTGCATGCGACCACTCCAGCCCGCGGCAGCGAGTTGTGGCTGCAGGGATCCGACACCACCCAGCCGGTCGCGACGCCCGCCGACCTGCTGAAGGCCGTGCGCGACGCCACCGCCCACGGGTCGCATGTCCGGGCCGCCTACGTGCCCGACGCTGAGCTCGGTACCCGCTGGTTCGCCGACAAGATGACATGGGTGCGTGACGGCGCGAGCTACCTACCGTTCGACACCGTGTCCGGCGCGCGCCGCTACCTCGCAGCGCATCCCGGCAGCACCCTCATCGACTACCAACAAGCATTGGCAGGTGCCGCGTGACCGCTGTCGACGTGAGTGTTCAGGGGGCCGCGGTCGCGGTGCCGGTAGCCCGTGTCACCGCGGCGCGCAAGCCCGCAACGGCGTGGCGATCGCGCGCGCTTCGGGTGGCCTCGGTGGTCGCCGCGATCGGGCTGTGGCAGTTGCTGACGGCCGGCCACGTGCGCTTCTGGTTACGCTTCGACACGCTGCCGACCGTCACCGAGATCGTCGGCGCGCTGACCCGTGCGGTCGGAACCCATGGCTACTGGCTGGATTTGGCACAGTCGCTGATCCGCATCCTGACGGGGTTCGGGCTGGCCGCCGTCGTCGGAGTGGCCAGCGGCATCCTGCTCGGCCGGTCCCGACTGGCCTCCGATGTGCTCGGGCCACTGACCGAACTCGCCCGCCCAATCCCCGCGATAGCCGTTGTGCCGGTGGCCATTCTGCTGTTCCCGACAGACGAGGCGGGCATCGTGTTCATCACGTTCCTGGCCGCGTATTTTCCGATCATGGTGAGCACCCGGCACGCCGTGCGGGCGCTGCCGACGCTGTGGGAGGACTCGGTCCGCACGCTCGGCGGCCGGCGTTGGGACGTGCTGACCCAGGTGGTGCTGCCCGGGATTCAGCCCGGCGTGTTCGGGGGACTGTCGGTCGGGATGGGTGTCGCGTGGATCTGTGTGATCTCGGCCGAGATGATCTCCGGCCGACTCGGTGTCGGGTATCGCACCTGGCAGGCCTACACGGTGCTGGCCTACCCACAGGTGTTCGTCGGCATCATCACGATCGGTGCGCTCGGGTTCGCGACCTCTGCGGCAGTGGAGCTGATCGGCCGCCGAGCGACGCGCTGGCTGCCACGCGGGGAGGGGCACGGCCGATGACGACCGGAATGAGTCTGGAGCTGGATCGGATCAGGTTGTCCTACAACGGCACTCCCGTGATCGACGACCTGACCTTTGCGGTGCGGCCGGGGGAGATCTTGGTGCTCACCGGGCCGTCCGGCTGCGGCAAGACGACCGTGCTGCGCGCGGTGGCTGGGCTGCTGAGACCGGACGCGGGCCGGGTGCTGGCCGACGGAGCCGAAGTGACCGGCACCTCGGGTGACCGCGGGGTGGTGTTCCAGGACAACGCGCTGTTGCCCTGGCGCAGCGTGCGTTCCAACATCGAGTTGGCGCTGCGGCTGCGCGGCGAGCCGCGGGCCACCCGGACCGCGCAAGCCGACCGGTGGATCGGCGAACTGGGCCTCACCGGCTTCGGCGATTATCTGCCCAAGAACCTGTCGGGCGGCATGCGCCAGCGTGTCCAGTTGGCCCGCGGGCTGGCCGGGGCGCCGCGCGCGGTGATGATGGACGAGCCGTTCGGTGCGCTCGACACCCAGACGCGGGCGGCCATGCAGCGCTTGCTGATCGAGTCCTGGCGGGCACACCCGACCACTATCGTGTTCGTCACCCATGACGTCGACGAGGCGTTGGCGTTGGGCGACCGGATTGCCGTGCTGGGCCGTGCCGGACAGCCGCTGCGCGCGCTCGTCGACGTGCCGCAACCGCGCAGCGACCGCGAACATCCCGAACAACGCGCGGAAATCATTGCCGCACTACATGATCTGGTGACCACCTGATGCAGATTCCTAACTCCACGACCCCCGCCCGCCTGGACTGCGACGTCCTGGTCATCGGTGGGGGCACCGCCGGCACGATGGCCGCGCTGACGGCCGCCGAGCACGGCGCACAGGTGCTGCTGCTCGAAAAGGCCCACGTGCGGCACTCCGGGGCGCTCGCGATGGGTATGGACGGCGTCAACAATGCGGTCATCCCGGGTAAGGCCGAACCCGAGGACTACGTCGCCGAGATCACCCGGGCCAATGACGGAATCGTCAACCAGCGCACCATCTATCAGACCGCTACCCGCGGGTTCGCGATGGTTCAGCGGCTGGAGCGCTACGGCGTCAAGTTCGAGAAGGACGAGCACGGCGAGTACGCGGTGCGCCGCGTGCACCGCTCCGGCTCCTACGTGCTGCCGATGCCCGAGGGCAAGGACGTCAAGAAGGCGCTCTACCGGGTGTTGCGGCAGAAGTCGATGCGGGAGAAGATCCGCATCGAGAACCGCCTCATGCCGGTGCGGGTCCTCACCGATGGCGGCCGGGCCGTCGGCGCCGCCGCATTGAACACGCGCACAGGCGAATTCGTCGCGGTCGGGGCCAAGGCGGTCATCCTCGCGACCGGTGCCTGCGGCCGGCTCGGCCTGCCCGCCTCGGGCTACCTCTACGGCACCTACGAGAACCCGACGAACGCCGGCGACGGGTACTCGATGGCGTACCATGCCGGGGCCGAACTGTCGGGCATCGAGTGCTTCCAGGTCAACCCGCTGATCAAGGATTACAACGGACCGGCGTGCGCGTACGTGGCCAACCCGTTCGGCGGTTACCAGGTCAACGCGCTCGGCGAACGGTTTGTCGACTCGGATTATTGGTCGGGCCAGATGATGTCGGAGGTGCGCAGTGAGATCGAGTCGGCGCGCGGACCGATCTACCTCAAGGTGTCGCACCTGCCGGACGAGACGCTCGCGTCGCTGGAGAACATCCTGCACACCACCGAGCGGCCCACCCGCGGCACCTTTCACGCCAACCGCGGCCACGACTACCGCACCCATGACATCGAGATGCACATCTCCGAAATCGGCTTGTGCTCCGGCCATTCCGCGTCGGGGGTCTGGGTCGACGAGAACGCCCGCACCACGGTGCCCGGGCTGTACGCCGCGGGCGACCTGGCCTGCGTGCCGCACAACTACATGATCGGCGCCTTCGTCTTCGGCGATCTGGCCGGCGCCGATGCCGCCTCGACCCTGTCCGATGTGCCTGCCCCGCAACAGCTTCCGCAGGATCAACTGACCGAGGCGCACGAGCTGATCTACCGTCCGCTGCGGCACCCGGACGGCCCACCGCAGCCGCAGGTCGAATACAAGCTGCGCCGCTTCGTCAACGACTATGTGGCGCCACCGAAGACCGCGGCCAAGATGTCGATCGCCGTGCACACCTTCGAGCGGATGCGCGACGAGATCGCCGATATGGGCGCCCGAACCCCGCACGAGCTGATGCGCAGCATCGAGGTGTCGTTCATCCGGGACTGCGCGGAGTTCGCCGCCCGCTCGTCGCTGACCCGCACCGAGTCGCGCTGGGGCCTCTACCACGAGCGGGCCGACCTGCCGGCCCGCGACGACCAGGACTGGGGCTACCACCTCAACCTGCGCAAGGCGTCCGACGGGTCGATGGAGTTCTTCAAGCGACCGGTGGCCCCGTACTTCGTCTCGGTGCCCGAGTTCGACACGTTGCCGCCCGCCGACCGGACGGTGTGGCCGGTCGAGCAGCCGCCGCTGATCGGCGGCCGGGCCCCGGTCGAGGCGCCCTCGCGGGTCGCCACGGCATCGGCAGAACCGCCGTCGCCGCGCATCGTCGCGGTGCTGGCGATCGAGGAGCCGACCGTCGCCGCGCTGGCCGAGTTCCTCCGTGACGCCGACGCGGGTGTGCGGCGCACCGCGGTCGCGACGCTGACCGAGCGCACCCCGGACGGTTACGCCACCGAACTGCTCGGTGCGCTTCGCGACGGCGACGCGTCGGTGCGCCGGACGGCCGCCGATG
Source organism: Candidatus Mycobacterium wuenschmannii (assembly GCF_030252325.1). Taxonomy (NCBI): domain Bacteria; kingdom Bacillati; phylum Actinomycetota; class Actinomycetes; order Mycobacteriales; family Mycobacteriaceae; genus Mycobacterium; species Candidatus Mycobacterium wuenschmannii. The sequence goes on from NZ_CP126981.1 coordinate 705,207, forward strand.
GGGTCCGCGAGCTGGTCGAGGTGCTGCCTGATCCGCAGGCCGGCCGCGAATTCCTGGCCTCGCCCGACCCGGTGGTGCGATCGGTCAGCACCTATCTGCTCGCCGCCCGCCGTGTCGGTGACGCCGAGGTGTTCCGGCATGCGCTGGGCGACGTCGACCATCGGGTGCGCATCGAGGCGGTGCGGGCGCTGGTGTCGGTCGACGACGCCGACGGGGTGGCCGCGGGCGCCGGCGACGGCAACCGTGAGGTGCGCATCGTCACCGCGAACGGTCTGGGGACCCTGCGGGCCGGTGGCGACGCGGTCCGGACGCTGGTCGCCGACAACGACCCGCTGGTTCGCGCTGCGGCGCTGGCCGCACTCGGCCAATTGGGCTGCGAGGAAACCGATCTGGTGGCGATAGAGCAGGCACTACGGACTCCGGCCTGGCAGGTTCGCGAGGGCGCGGCGCGCGCGCTCTCCGGCGCCGCGGCCGAACACGCGGTGCCGAGGCTGTCGCAGGCGCTGGTCGACGAGCACCTCGACGTGCGGAAAGCCGCGGTGCTGAGCCTCAGCCGGTGGGCGGTGACCGACGCGGGCGCGCGCGACGCGCTGAGCGTGGCGCTCAAGGACGACGACGCCGATGTCCGTGCGTACGCACGCCGGGCGTTGAGTACGGAAACGGGTTAGTCACCGCATCGTCGCCGCTGGATCCGATGGCCCGGCTCCTCAGCGGTTCGTTCCGAACCGCATCGTCGCCGCTGGATCTGATGGCCCGACTCCTCAGCGGTTCGTTCCGAACCGCATCGTCGCCGGTCTAGGCTTACCGGCCATGGCCTCTTCGGCGAGCGCGACCAACTCCCGGTTGTCGGTGGACGACTGGGTGCAAGAGGGGTTCCGGGTTATGGCCGAGGACGGCGTGAAGTCCTTGACGCTCGGGCATCTGTGCACGCGCCTCGGCGTCACCAAAGGCAGCTTCTACTGGCACTTCAGCGACATGACCGCCTACCGCACAGCGTTGATCGACACTTGGGCGGTCGTCCGCGACGAAGACCGGTCGTTCGACGACCTGGTGAGTCTGCCGCCGCGGGAGCGGTTGTCGCGCATGATGACCTCGCTGGTCGGTCCGCGGCACTGGATGCTGGAACGTGCCATGCGGGAATGGGCGCGATCAGAGCCCACCGTCGCCGCCGCGGTGCGGGCATCGGATCACAGCGTGGTCGCCGCCGTCCGGCAGGCCTTCATCGACGCCGGCTTCGAGCACGACGACGCCGAGATGCGCGCCACCGCGACTTTCGCTGCGGGCATTGGCTTTTTGCACCTGTCCGGCTCGCGGCCGAGCCCGCTGGCGGCCGGCCGTCGCGAGCAGTTCCTGGACGTGATGCTGCGGCCTTGACTCCCGTCTACCATACCAAAAGGTATGGTAATGTCCGGAGCATGACGCAGACGTCGAAGGTCAGCGACGATTTCGTCGCAAGGCTGGCCGAGCGTGCGGGGGAGGCGGAGCGACTGCGCCGGTTGCCGCAGGCCACCGTCGACGACTACCGCGACTCCGGGCTGGCACAGCTACTGCTGCCCAAGCGCTACGGCGGCATTCAGGCGGACTTTCCCGAGATCCTCGACACCGTGCGGGTGATGGCGCACGGCTGCACGTCCAGTGCCTGGACGCTGGGCTTCTACACGCTGCACAACTGGATGCTGGCGCTGCTCGACGAGCGGGCCCAGGACGAGGTGTTCGCCGACGGGCCGGTGCTGTGCCCCGCGCCGCTCGCGCCGACAGGCCGCGCCATCCCGGCGGACGGCGGTGTCCGCTTGACCGGGCGTTGGTCGTGGGCCACCGGGATCATGGACGCCGACTGGGTGATGGTCGGCGCCCTCTGCGGACCCGACGATGCGCCGTACCCGGCGCTGGTGTTGCTACCGGTCGCGGACACTCGGGTTGAGGACGTGTGGCACACCGCCGGAATGTGTGCCACCGGATCCAACGACGTGATCGTCGAGGACGTTTGGGTGCCCGAGCATCGGTTGGTCGCGGTCACCGACATCTACGGCGGCACCGCGCCGGGCGCGGAATTGCATGACGCGGCGGTCTACCGCTGGCCGATGGTGCCCGCCCTGGCGCTGGTTGCGGCGATGCCTGCGCTGGGGGCCGCGGAGTTGGTCGCCGATCTGTTCGCCCGCCGGCTCAGTGAGCGCATCATCGCGTATTCCGGTGCGGCGCAGAAGGATCAGCCCGCCGCGCAGATACGCCTCGGCGATGCCCGGGCGCGCCTGCGCGCGATACGGGCGCTGACCGATTCGGCCGCTGACGACATCCAGACCCGGGTCGCCGCCGGGGAGCACATCGACCGCAAGGTGCGGGCCGGCGTGCGGGTGGCCGCGGCGCGCGTCGTGCACGAATCCCGTTCGGTGATCGCCGATCTGCTCGAGGCGTCCGGTGCGAGCGCGCAATTCCTGGACCACCCGCTGCAGCGGGCCAAGCGCGACGTCGACGTGATCTCCGGGCACGTCGTCTTCGACTACGACGGCAGCCGAGAATTGGCCGGCGCGTTGGAGATCGGCGCGAAGGTCTCGCCGTTTGCGATGGTCTAGCGCAACGCCTTGGCGAACAGGAAGCTGTCCAGCGGTTCGGTGCTGAGGTTGGGGTAGATGCCCTGCCGCGCCATTCGGCCCTCGCGGGTGAACCCCGCCCTTTCCAGCAAGCGCACGGAGCGGTCGTTGTCGACGTGACAGGTCGCCCAAGCCCGGTACACGTCGGGGTCGGCCTGCAGCGTGGTCATCAGCATGTCCAGCGCCTCGGACGTCAAACCCTTTCCCCACCAACGCTTGCCGACGCAGAAACCGATCTCGGCGATATAGGGCAGCGGACGCCCACAGCTGATCATGCCGACGATCTCGCCGCTGTGCTGCAACTCCATCACCCAGGTTCGCAGGTGTGGGTTGACGTTCATGCGTTCGGCGATCACCCGCTGCGTGACCGCGACCGTGGGATGTGGGGTCCACAGCAGGTATTTGGTCACCTGAGGGTCGCGCGCGACCCGTTGAAAGAGCGGGCCGGCATCGTCGATCACCGGCAGGCGCAACAGCAGCCGCGAGCCCTCGATGCGTTCGGGCGTGAACTCGGCCACTACAGACCCAGCGCCCGGTAGGTGCGGTGGACGAACTTCGGTTGCACCGCTTGCAGTTTCGCGCGTGAGGTGTTGCCGGCGACGGCGGCCGCGGCGTCCGCCGACAACGCCGGCATGTTCTGGATCAGATACAGCAGGATCAGGTCCGCGGTCGGGTCGGCCTGCCACCAGGTGCCGTAGGCGCCGGGCCAGCTGAATGTACCCAGCCCGCCCGGCCCGAACAACGGCGTCGACCTGGCCGGGTCGGTGACGACCGACAGGTTCAGGCCGAAGCCACGCCCGATCCAGAACGGCGACCCGAGGAAGTTGTGCCGCTTGTGCTCGGCGGTAAGCCGGTCGGTGCGCATCGCCCGCACCGACTCCGGCGACAACACCCGCACGCCGTCCAATGTGCCCTCTCGCAGCAGCATCTCGATGAATCGCAGGTAGTCGTCGGCGGTAGAGAACAGTCCACCACCGGCATTGCTGAACGCCGGTGGCGAGATGTGCGGCTGGCCCATGACGTCGTGCTGCAATTTATCCGTGCCGTCCAGCCGGTACATGGTCGCGGCACGCCGGCGGCCCTGCGGAGTGATGTGAAATCCAGTGTCAATCATGTTCAGCGGCTGCAGGATTCGCTCATCGAGGACTTCGTGAAACGGCTTATCCGCCACGCGCGACACCAGCACGCCGACCACGTCGGTGGAATGACCGTACGTCAGCCGATGGCCTGGCTGGTGCACCAGCGGCAATTCGGCCAGCGCGGCCAGCCAGGCGTCGGGGCCCTCCCCGAACGGCAGCCGTAGGTAGGCCCGCGACAGTGGGCCGGTCACCGAGAAGCCGTAGCCCAGGCCGCTGGTGTGGGTGAGCAGGTCCTCGACCAGAATCGCCCGCTCGATCGGAGAAGTCCGATCCAGCGGACCGATCGGGTTGTCGAGCACCCGCAGGTTCGCGAACTCCGGCAGCCAGCGCACCACCGGGTCGCGCAACGCCAGCTTGCCCTCGTCGACCAGGCTCATGGCGGCGGCGACGGTCACCGGCTTGGTCATCGACGCGATACGGAACAGCGTGTCCCGCTGCATCGGTAGCTGCGCGTCGATATCGCGGTGGCCGATCTCGTTGACCTGCAGCAGCTTTCCGTGCTGCCACACCACCGTCACCGCGCCGGCCAGCAGTCCGGCATCGCAGGCCTCGCGGATAGAGGCCTGATTGCCATCGAGGTTCACCTGATCGAGGTTAATGGGCGGTCGCCGACCCGCGAATTCAGGGAGCAGGCTCGATCACGATCGGCGTTGTTCACCGGACTGTGACGTCGCTCCACAGCGCGACGCCCTCGATGATCGCAGGCTGCCGGTCGAAAAGGTCGGTGAAGAACGCGAGCATCTGCCCCGAATTGGTGCCCGGGCCCACGATCACATGGCGCACACCGGCAGCTTGCAGGTCGTCGGCGATCTGGTCGCGGATGTCACCGCGCGCGACCAGCCACGCGCCGCGCTGCTGAATGACCCACATGGTGAAGGTGAGTTGTGATTGCGCCGGCCCGGAATACGTTCCACCGTTGGGTTGCGGCAGGTAGGCGTAGGCCTCGGGCATCCGCAGGCCGAAGTCGGCGACGGTGGCCCACACCATCGGAGCAGCCTCGTTACCGTTGACGAAATACGGTGCGACGAGGACGGTTTCGTCGGCGCCGATGTGATGGCTCGCCCAGTGGTAGAAGAAGGGTGGTGTCGTGAACTGAACGCGCGCCAGCGGCGCGGGAAGCAGGAGGAACAGGGACGCGCCCACCGTGAGCAGCCAGCGAGCCGCCGGACGCGGCGCGAGGCGGGAGGCGCGGGCGATGACGGTCGCGACGATCACCGCCACCGCCAGCCAGACGAAGACCGTGAAGCGATCCGGCAGGACGTGTTTCAGCAACGGTAGTTTCGCCAGCACCAGCCATGGCAGGGGAACGTGCAGCGGGTCCTTACCGATGTGCAGCCAGGGGCCCAGTGACAGCACCAGTATCAGCACCCCGGTGATGGCCGGGATGCGGATCCGCAGATCGTCCCAATAGCGTACGGCCGCAACGACGATCAGCACGATCAGCGGTGCGCCGAGATAGGCCGTCGCCTCGTGGTAGAGGCCGCTGAACTCGCGCGACAGGTTTGTTGCGAACCCCGGCGCGATCAATTGATACGGGGTCGGCAGCACGAGGTTGAGCAGATCTGTCGAGAAGTGCGTAGAGTTCTGCACCTGTTCGCTGATCCGTTGCGACCCAAGGAATTGCGCGGCCAATGGCCCGGCCGCGAACGCCAGGAATGTCAGCACCGCAACGGCAAGCCCGGCCGCGAGCCGGCGGGTCGGCAACGCCCGCAGTGCCGCCGCCAGCACGCAGAGCAGGACGGCTCCCGCCACGACGCTGGTAGCCAGCACCTCCTCGCTGATCAGCAACTGCGCGGCGCCGAGCGCGCCGAGTGTGGCCCCGGATTTCCAGGCCGGGCGGCGACGAGTCACCGCCAACTCGTCGAGGGCGATCAGCATCAGCGGTGGAACCCAGACCGTGGTCAGGTTGAGATGGTGGGCCGCGTGGGAGGCGACGTAGGGGGAGAAGGCGTACACCGCGCCGCCGACAGTCGGCCCGAGGCCGTCACCCGTCCAGCGCCGGATCGCCAGCCAGGCCGCCCACCCGCTCAGCGCGATGCCCAGGACCATCAGGATGTTGAACCCGAAAATCGGCCCGCCGATCTTCGCCGGTAGCCACCCCAGGATTCCGAGCAGGGGCATCGACGGACTCCACATGAGATTGGCGCCGGTGGGTGCGGCGATCTGCGTCGTGAAGAACGGATCGAGGCCATGGATCAGCGCGTGCGGCGTCCAGCCGAGGTACCAGATCGCCTGTTCCTGATCGCAGCAGCCGCCGGCCCACCCGGACGTCGGGCCGCGCCACGCGCCGAGGGTGACGATCATAACCCCGGCCAGGTAGAGCAGGAAGGCGAGCAGGCCCCCGCGGCGGCCTCTGGTCCACTGCCCGAGCACCCGAGCTCCTTAAGATTCCGACGCCTGTCCTTTTCGCCAGCTGGCTGCCCGAAGAGTACGGCGAGGCCCTGAACCTCGTCGTCGCCAGCAATGAGCTGGTCGATGACTCGGACTCCAAGCTGGGCGAAGAGGTCGCGCTGACCAGATCGCCGAGGCTGTCGACATGGCGTTCTTCGCAAACACCACGGCCACGAGCTGCTCGGGCCGGTTGAGCAAGGGTTACACCTCGGTTGATTCCGCGGACTCCCGAGGTCCAGGGCCGGAGCTGGCCCGTGTCAGCCGTTCTTGGTGTGGCCGTTCTTCGTCAGGACATGGTGGTGGTGCCGCCGTTGCGGTTCGTGAACGTGATGCCGTCCACGGTCCAGGTGCCATGTTCATCGACCCACTTGTCCCCTGCCCAGTGGAACTCGTCGTGCTGTCCACTGCCGAGCCACGCGAAGCAGGCCGGACCGCAGTCCAGCGCCACCCCCACGTGAGTTACGTTCCCGTTTGGTGCCGTCATGGTGTGCGATCCGGGCGTGACGGGAACGGGCGGTGGATCATCGGCCAGCGACGGGGACGCCAACCCAACTGCTGCGCCGGCCAGGGCAACGCCAACCGCAAGTCCACGAGTGAATGCCATCGTCCTCATTGATCCGCTGACCTTTCTAATCCCGTGTCAACTGAAAGTTGACATACTTTCCATTAGGGCACTCATAGCGACCGGCCAAGGAATTAGCGTCAATAGTTTCCTGGCATTCTGCGAGTTGCGCAGACCAGGTGCTGCCCCGCAAGTGATATTCCTTGGTTGATTGATCCGGATGGCTCTCCTCTCGGGTGCAATCCGGACCACACGGAACGAACAACTGTGGCATGCCAGACCCAGCCGGAAATTTGTTCGAGTCGGTGACCGTATATCTGTAACTACCCGACAGCGGTTCCGCCGCCGACGCCGAACCGGCCAACCCCACCGCCGCACCGGCTATCACTGCGGCTACGGCCGCGATCCGCGTTGTTCTCATGGCTACGGTTTCCCTTTCTGCTTGAGGTGGCAGATCGCCCCTCTTCGCAGACGGTATGCCGAACGGACTCCTGCTAGATACAGGGATTTCCCTGGTAATTAGCAGGGGCACGGCTACCGCTGTGCCGGGTATATCGCCGGGCCGCCGCGGAACCGAACCCAGTTAAGAGAACGCAAGCCGACAAGCTGGTAGCCTCCTAGCCGGTAGGCCACGAAAGTGTTCTCCAAACCCCCTTTAACGATCCGTCCAGAGAGGCGGAGAAGGAGGTCCAGATCTCGCATGGGCGCTGCTGCGGGTGACGCCGCTACCGGCCGCGAACTGATGTCGGCGGCCGACGTGGGTCGCACAATTTCGCGTATTGCGCATCAAATCATCGAAAAGACTGCCCTCGACGGTGCCGACGCGCCTCGGGTGGTCCTGCTGGGAATCCCCACGCGTGGTGTGACTTTGGCCAACCGCCTCGCCGCCAACATCGCCGAGTTCTCCGGCGCCGAGATCCCGCACGGGGCGTTGGACATCACCCTCTATCGAGACGATCTGATGACCAAGCCGCCGCGGCCGCTGGAGAACACTTGTATTCCCGCCGGCGGCATCGACGATGCGCTGGTGATTCTCGTCGACGACGTGCTGTACTCCGGCCGCTCGGTGCGCTCCGCTCTGGACGCGCTGCGCGATGTCGGCCGCCCGCGGGTTGTGCAACTGGCGGTGCTGGTCGACCGCGGCCACCGCGAACTGCCGCTGCGCGCCGACTATGTCGGCAAGAACGTGCCGACCTCGCGCACCGAGAACGTGCACGTACAACTGGCCGAGCAGGACGGTCACGACGGCGTGGTGATCTCCCGATGAGTCCGAGGCACCTGCTGGCGGCCGGCGACCTGACCCGCGACGAGGCCACCGCGATTCTCGACGACGCCGACCGGTTCGCCCAGGCGTTGGTCGGCCGCGAGGTACGTAAGCTGCCGACCCTGCGCGGCCGCACGATCATCACGATGTTCTACGAGAACTCCACCCGCACCCGGGTGTCGTTCGAAGTCGCCGGCAAGTGGATGAGCGCCGACGTAATCAACGTCAGCGCTGCCGGGTCCTCGGTGGGCAAAGGCGAGTCGCTGCGCGACACCGCGCTCACCCTGCGCGCCGCCGGCGCCGACGCGCTGATCATCCGGCACCCGGCTTCCGGTGCGGCACACCAGCTTGCGGCCTGGACGGCGAACGCCGACGACACCGGACCCGCGGTGATCAACGCCGGCGACGGCATGCACGAGCACCCGACCCAGGCGCTGCTCGACGCGCTGACCATCAGGCAGCGACTCGGTGGCATCGACGGCCGCCGGGTGGTCATCGTCGGCGACATCCTGCACAGCCGGGTGGCCCGCTCCAACGTCATGCTGCTGCACACCCTCGGCGCCGAGGTGGTGCTGGTGGCGCCGCCGACGCTGCTGCCGGTCGGGGTCGCCGACTGGCCGGTGACGGTGTCACACGACCTGGATGCCGAACTGCCGGCCGCCGACGCGGTGCTGATGCTGCGCGTCCAGGCCGAGCGGATGAACGGTGGCTTCTTCCCCTCCACGCGGGAGTACTCGGTGCGCTACGGGCTGTCAGATCGGCGCCAGGTGCTGCTGCCCGATCACGCGATCGTCTTGCATCCCGGCCCAATGCTGCGCGGCATGGAGATCTCGTCTTCGGTGGCGGACTCGTCGCAATCGGCGGTGCTGCAACAGGTTTCAAATGGTGTCCACGTTCGGATGGCGGTGCTTTTCCATCTGCTTGTGGGCACCGAGTCGCCCGCCGAAGGGCTCGGCGGAAAGGGGTATGTGGCGTGAGCGTCGTGCTGCGTGGGGTGCGGCTCTACGGCGAAGGGGACCAGGTCGACGTTTTGGTCGACGGCGGGCAGATCGCCGAGATCGGCGCCGGACTCACGATCCCCGAAACCTCAGACGTGATCGACGCGACCGGTCAGGTGTTGCTACCCGGCTTCGTCGACCTGCACACGCATCTGCGTGAGCCCGGCCGCGAGTACGCCGAGAACATCGAAACCGGCTCGGCCGCAGCCGCTCTCGGTGGTTTCACCGCGGTGTTCGCGATGGCCAACACCAACCCGGTCGCCGACAGCCCCGTCGTCACGGACCACGTCTGGCATCGCGGACAGCAGGTGGGCCTGGTCGACGTGCATCCGGTCGGCGCGGTCACGGTGGGGCTGGCCGGCAAAGAACTCACCGAAATGGGCATGATGGCCGCCGGAGCCGCGCAGGTGCGGATGTTCTCCGACGACGGCAAATGCGTCGACGACCCGCTGATCATGCGGCGCGCGCTGGAATACGCGACCGGGCTGGGCGTGCTGATCGCTCAGCACGCCGAGGAGCCGCGGCTGACCGTCGGGGCGATCGCGCACGAAGGCCCCAACGCCGCGAAGCTGGGGCTGTCGGGCTGGCCGCGGGCCGCCGAGGAGTCGATCGTCGCCCGCGACGCCCTGCTGGCCCGCGACGCCGGGGCGCGGGTGCATATCTGTCATGCCTCTACTGCCGGCACTGTCGAGCTCGTCAAATGGGCTAAGGCGCAGGGTATTTCGATCACCGCGGAAGTGACGCCGCATCATCTGCTGCTCGATGACAGCCGACTGGCCAGCTATGACGGGGTGAACCGCGTCAACCCACCGCTGCGCGAGGCCGCCGATGCCGTCGCGCTGCGCCAGGCCCTGGTCGACGGTGTGATCGACTGTGTGGCCACCGATCACGCGCCGCACGCCGAACACGAGAAGTGCGTCGAGTTCGCCGCGGCGCTGCCGGGCATGCTCGGTCTGCAAACCGCGCTGTCGGCGGTGGCCCAGGCGATGGTCGTACCGGGTCTGATGACATGGCGCGACGTCGCGCGGGTGATGAGCGAAAACCCGGCCCGCATCGCGGGACTGCCCGACCAGGGGCGGCCGCTCGAAGTCGGGGAGCCGGCCAACCTGACCGTCATCGACCCGGACGCCACCTGGACCGTCGTCGGCGCCGATTTCGCCAGCCGGTCGGCCAACACGCCCTACGAGACGATGACACTGCCGGCCGCCGTGACCGCAACCCTGCTGCGCGGCAAGATCACCGCGCGCGACGGAAAGAGCCCGGCATGAATAGCCAGACGCAGGTGGCGTCGCTGATCATGGCCGCACTGCTGGTTGTCATCATCGCGTTCATCATTCAGCTGATGCTGCGCGGCTGGCGCAAGCGCGCGGAGCGTCAGGCCGAGTTGCTCGGAACGCTGCCCGAAATACCGGATCATGTCGGCCCCGCGTCGATCACTACTCCCGGCATGTATGTCGGCTGCACAATGGCGCCGGCGTGGAGCCAACGGATCACCGTCGGCGACCTGGGCTACCGCAGCAAGGCCGTGCTCACCCGCCACCCCGAAGGCATCCTGGTGCAGCGCATTGGGGCACAACCGATTTGGATACCGAGCGAGTCGATCTCCGGTATCCGCACCGAACACGTCATCGCCGGCAAGGTGGCCGCGCGCGACGGGATTCTGGCGATTCGATGGCGGCTGCCGTCGGGCGTCAAGATCGACACCGGGTTTCGCGCCGACAACCGCGACGACAACAAGGGATGGCTGCACAGCTGGCCGGAAGGAGTCGCGCTGTGAAGGCGATGCTGGTTCTCGACGACGGCCGGACGTTCACCGGTACGGCTTTCGGTGCCATCGGCCAAACACTGGGCGAGGCGGTCTTTTCCACCGGCATGTCCGGGTATCAGGAGACGCTGACCGACCCCAGCTATCACCGGCAGATCGTGGTGGCGACCGCCCCGCAGATCGGCAACACCGGCTGGAACGGCGAAGACGGCGAAAGTCGCGGCGACAAGATCTGGGTGGCCGGCTATGCAGTCCGGGACCCGTCGCCGCGGGTCTCCAACTGGCGCGCCACCGGCACGCTGGAGGACGAGTTGATCCGCCAGGAGATCGTCGGGATCGCCGGCATCGACACCCGCGCCGTCGTGCGGCATCTGCGCAGTCGAGGGTCGATGAAGGCGGGAGTGTTCTCCGGTGACGCGCTGGCCGCGCCGGAGGAACTGACCGAACGTGTCCGAGGCCAGCAGCCGATGTTGGGCGCCGACCTGGCCGGTCAGGTCAGCACGCCGGAGGCATACATCGTCGAACCCGAAAGGCCACAGCGATTTACCGTCGCCGCGATCGACCTCGGCATCAAGACCAACACCCCGCGCAACTTCGCCCGCCGCGGCGTGCGCAGCCGGGTGCTGCCCTCGTCGGCGACGTTCGAGCAGATCGCTGAACTCAAACCCGACGGCGTCTTCCTGTCCAACGGCCCCGGCGACCCCGCGACCGCCGACCACATCGTGGCGGTGACCCGCGAGGTGCTGGGCGCCGGAATCCCGCTGTTCGGAATCTGTTTCGGCAACCAGATCCTGGGCCGGGCGCTGGGCCTGTCGACCTACAAGATGACCTTCGGCCACCGAGGCATCAACATCCCGGTGATGGACCACGCCACCGGCCGGGTCGCGGTCACCGCCCAGAACCACGGATTCGCCCTCGAAGGCGAGGCGGGACAACGATTCGACACCCCGTTCGGCGACGCGGTGGTCAGCCACACCTGCGCCAACGACGGCGTCGTCGAGGGCGTGAAACTGGCTGACGGACGAGCCTTTTCGGTGCAATACCACCCGGAGGCCGCGGCCGGACCGCATGATGCACAGTACTTGTTCGACCAATTCGTCGACTTGATGGCAGGGGAGAACAAGTAATGCCACGGCGGACAGATCTCAAGCACGTCCTGGTGATCGGTTCTGGGCCGATCGTGATCGGGCAGGCCTGCGAATTCGACTATTCCGGGACCCAGGCCTGCCGGGTCCTGCGTGCCGAGGGACTTGAGGTCAGCCTGGTCAACTCCAACCCGGCGACCATCATGACCGACCCCGAATACGCCGACCACACCTACGTCGAACCCATCACGGCCGCGTTCGTCGAGAAGGTGATCACCCAGCAGGCCGAGCGCGGCCACAAGATCGACGCGCTGCTGGCCACGCTGGGCGGCCAGACCGCGTTGAACACCGCGGTCGCGCTGTACGAAAACGGCGCCCTAGACCGGCACGGCGTCGAGCTGATCGGCGCCGACTTCAACGCCATCCAGCGCGGTGAGGACCGGCAGATGTTCAAGGACATCGTCGCCAAGGTCGGTGGCGAATCCGCCCGCAGCCGTGTCTGTTTCACCATGGACGAGGTCCGCGAGACCGTCGGCGAACTCGGGCTGCCGGTCGTGGTCCGGCCGTCGTTCACGATGGGCGGCCTGGGTTCGGGTCTGGCGCACACCGCCGAGGAGGTCGACCGGATGGCCGGCGCCGGGCTGGCGGCCTCGCCGAGCGCCAATGTGCTGATCGAGGAATCGATCTACGGCTGGAAGGAATTCGAGCTCGAGTTGATGCGCGACGGCAAGGACAACGTCGTCGTGGTCTGCTCGATCGAGAACGTCGACCCGATGGGCGTGCACACCGGCGACTCGGTCACGGTTGCCCCGGCGATGACGCTGACCGACCGCGAGTATCAGAAGATGCGCGACCTCGGCATCGACATCCTGCGTGAGGTCGGCGTCGACACCGGCGGCTGCAACATCCAGTTCGCGGTCGACCCGCAGGACGGCCGGCTGGTCGTCATCGAGATGAACCCCCGGGTGTCGCGGTCAAGTGCGCTGGCGTCCAAGGCCACCGGCTTCCCGATCGCCAAGATCGCCGCGAAGCTCGCCGTCGGCTACACCCTCGACGAGATCCTCAACGACATCACCAAGGAGACTCCGGCCTGCTTCGAGCCGACACTGGACTACGTCGTCGTCAAGGCGCCGCGGTTCGCGTTCGAGAAGTTCCCGGGCGCCGACCCGACCCTGACCACCACGATGAAGTCCGTCGGCGAGGCAATGTCGTTGGGCCGCAACTTCATCGAGGCGCTCGGCAAGGTGATGCGCTCGCTGGAGACCAAGCGCACCGGATTCTGGACGGGCCCGGACGACGAAGGTAGCGCAGAGGACGCGCTCGAGAGGCTCCGCACACCCACCGATGGCCGGCTCTACGACGTCGAATTGGCGTTGCGGTTGGGGGCGCCGGTGGACCGGGTGGCCGAAGCCTCAGGGATCGACCCGTGGTTCGTCGCGCAGATCGCGGAACTGCTGACGTTGCGAGACGAAGTGAGCGACGCCGCCGTGCTGGACGTCGAACTGTTGCGACGCTGCAAGCACAGCGGCCTGTCGGACCGCCAGATTGCCGCGCTGCGGCCGGAATTGGCCGGCGAGGGCGGGGTGCGGTCGCTGCGGCGCCGCCTCGGCATCCACCCGGTGTACAAGACCGTCGACACCTGCGCCGCGGAGTTCGAGGCCAAGACGCCGTACCACTACAGCAGCTATGAACTCGACCCGTCCGCCGAGAGCGAGGTGGCCCCGCAGACCACCAAGCCCAAGGTGTTGATCCTCGGTTCGGGTCCGAACCGCATCGGCCAGGGGATCGAGTTCGACTACAGCTGTGTGCACGCGGCAACGACGTTGTCGCAGGCCGGATTTGAGACCGTGATGGTCAACTGCAACCCGGAGACGGTGTCCACCGACTACGACACCGCCGACCGGCTCTACTTCGAGCCGCTGACGTTCGAGGACGTTCTCGAGGTGTTCCACGCCGAGCAGTTGTCCGGCGAAGGCGGGCCGGGCGTCGTGGGCGTCATCGTGCAACTCGGCGGTCAGACACCGCTGGGGTTGGCGCAGCGACTTGCCGACGAGGGTGTCCCGATCGTCGGAACCCCACCGGAGGCCATCGATCTGGCCGAGGACCGCGGCGCCTTCGGCGACCTGCTGTCGGCGGCCGGGCTGCCGGCGCCGCGCTACGGCATGGCGACCACCTTCGCGCAGGCGCGGCGCATCGCCGCGGACATCGGTTATCCGGTGCTGGTGCGGCCGTCCTACGTGCTGGGCGGGCGCGGCATGGAGATCGTCTACGACGACGAGACGCTGCAGGGCTACATCGCCCGCGCCACCGAACTCTCGCCCGAACACCCGGTGCTGGTCGACCGTTTCCTCGAGGACGCCATCGAGATCGACGTCGACGCGCTCTGTGACGGTGACGAGGTCTACATCGGCGGCATCATGGAGCACATCGAAGAGGCCGGCATCCACTCCGGCGACTCGGCGTGCGCGCTGCCACCGGTCACGCTGGGCCGCAGCGACATCGAGAAGGTGCGTACCGCGACCGAGGCGATCGCGCATGGCATCGGTGTGATCGGCCTGCTCAACGTGCAGTACGCCCTCAAAGACGATGTGCTCTACGTGCTGGAGGCCAACCCGCGGGCCAGCCGGACCGTCCCGTTCGTCTCCAAGGCCACCGCGATCCCGCTGGCCAAGGCGTGTGCGCGAATCATGCTGGGGGCCAAGATCGCCGAGCTCCGCAGCGAGGGAATCCTGGCAGCCGTCGGGGACGGCGGCAACGCGGCGCCGAACGCGCCCATCGCCGTCAAGGAAGCCGTGCTGCCGTTCCACCGATTCCGCAAAGCCGACGGCTCGGGTGTCGACTCGCTGCTGGGCCCGGAGATGAAGTCCACCGGTGAGGTGATGGGCATCGACCGTGACTTCGGCAGCGCCTTCGCCAAGAGTCAGACCGCCGCCTACGGCTCGCTGCCCGCCTCGGGCACGATCTTCGTGTCGGTCGCCAACCGGGACAAGCGTTCGCTGGTGTTCCCGGTGAAGCGACTGGCCGACTTGGGCTTCCGGGTGTTGGCCACCGAAGGCACCGCGGAGATGTTGCGCCGCAACGGGATTCCCTGCGATGAGGTGCGTAAGCACTTCGAGGAGGCGTCGCCGGAGCGGCCGAAGATGTCGGCTGTCGACGCGATCCGCGCGGGTGAGGTCGACATGGTCTTCAACACGCCGTACGGCAACTCCGGCCCCCGCATCGACGGCTACGAAATCCGTTCGGCCGCAGTCGGAGTCAACATCCCCTGTGTGACGACCGTGCAAGGAGTGTCGGCGGCGGTGCAGGGCATCGAAGCCGGTATCCGCGGCGACATCGGGGTCCGTTCGCTGCAGGAACTGCACAGCGCGCTGAACAACGGCGGTAAGTAGGTATGCCCGCGTTCGGCGCTCGGCTGGCCGACGCGATATCCCGCCGCGGGCCGTTGTGTCTGGGCATCGACCCGCATCCCGAGTTGCTGCGGGCCTGGGGCTTGGGCGTCGACGCCGACGGGCTGGCGGCGTTCGCCGACATCTGTGTGGCGGCCTACGCCGACTTCGCGGTCGTCAAGCCTCAGGTGGCGTTCTTCGAGACCTACGGCGCGGCGGGGTACGCGGTGCTGGAGCGCACGATCGCCGCCCTCCGTGGCGCCGGCGTGCTGGTGCTGGCCGATGCCAAGCGCGGCGACATCGGGTCGACGATGACGGCGTACGCGGCCGCGTGGACGGGCGACGCCCCGCTGGCCTCCGACGCGGTGACCGCCTCGCCGTATCTGGGCTTCGGCTCGCTGCAGCCGCTGCTGGACCGCGCCGCGGACTGCGGCAGCGGGGTGTTCGTGCTGTCCGCGACCTCCAACCCGGAAGGCGCCGGCGTGCAACGCGCGACGACCGGGGGCACGCCGGTCGCCCAGTCGATCGTCGACCAAGCCGCCGCCGCCAATCGGGCACTGGGCGCGGGAACCGTCGGCGTCGTCATCGGCGCCACGCTGACCGAGGTGCCCGACGTGAGCCTGCTCGACGGCCCCGTGCTGGTGCCCGGTGTCGGCTTCCAGGGTGGCCGGCCCGAGGCCCTGAGCGGCCTGGGTGGGGCCGTTTCCGGCCAGCTGCTGCCTGCGGTGTCGCGCGACGTGCTGCGAGCCGGTCCGGACGTCACCGCGGTGCGGACGGCGGGCGAGCGGATGCGCGACGCGGTCGCCCACCTGGCTTCCTGAACGATCTACGACACGGCGTCGTTCATTGTCAGGGCTGACGTGCTGTTTGACGCGACACGCGCGACACGCCGCGATTTTCCTTGTCGGGTCCGATTCGGCATTTTGACCAGTGTCAACACCGTCGCGACGAGTCCTTTTCGGCCCCGGACGATTTGCCCGGCGCTAGCATAGGCACTGGTAGAGGCGATTTAATGGCGGCGAAAGCGGGGGCCGGGCGACCGCCTTGGAACGGCCCCGCGGCCCTTCTCTGAGCGGGCCGAACCCGCGCTTTCCCCAGCCATAAGCTGCGTCTTTGTAGCTTCAACCAGGGGGGCGGGTTAGATTTCGTCAGGTGGCGTGGGTACGGTCGTGACCGCTGGCTGGACTACCTGGCCGAGACAAACAAAGATCGAAATCTGTTGCTGATCGATACGGAGGAATCGTGGCCCTTCCCCAGTTGACCGACGAGCAGCGCGCGGCAGCGTTGGAGAAGGCTGCCGCCGCACGCCGAGCCCGAGCCGAGCTCAAAGACCGGCTGAAGCGTGGCGGCACCAATCTCAAGCAGGTGCTGAAGGATGCCGAGACCGACGAGGTCTTGGGCAAGATGAAGGTTTCCGCGTTGCTGGAGGCCCTGCCGAAGGTGGGCAAGGTCAAGGCGCAGGAAATCATGACCGAGCTGGAGATCGCCCCGACCCGCCGCCTGCGTGGCCTCGGCGACCGTCAGCGCAAGGCTTTGCTCGAAAAGTTCGACTTCACCGCCTGAGTTCGACGACGATGCGGGCCGTGAGGCCTGAGGAGGAGTCGGACCGACGCATCAGTTTGGCGACCATGCAGGCCTTCGGGCCTGACGGAAGGCCGGGCCAGCGCCTGAGCACCTTCCGGGAGAGTCGTTGAGCACTGACGGGGGACCGGACGGCATGGCACGTGTGATCGTGCTGTCCGGTCCGTCCGCAGTGGGCAAATCAACGGTGGTGCGCTGCCTTCGCGAGCGGATCGCCGATCTTCATTTCAGTGTCTCCGCGACCACCCGGGCTCCTCGGCCCGGCGAGGTCGACGGAATCGACTATCACTTCGTCTCGGCCGGACACTTCCAACAACTGATTGACGACGGTTCCCTGCTCGAATGGGCGGAAATCCACGGTGGCCTGCACCGATCAGGCACGCTGGCCGGCCCGGTCCGGGAGGCCGTAGCCGCCGGGCACCCGGTCCTCATCGAGGTCGACCTGGCCGGTGCACGTGCGGTCAAGCAGGCGATGCCGGAGGCGGTCGCGGTCTTTCTGGCGCCCCCGAGCTGGGATGCGCTGGAGGCCCGGTTGATCGGCCGCGGCACCGAGACACCCGAAGTGATCGAGCGCCGGCTCGCCACCGCGCGCACCGAGTTGGCCGCACAGGACGACTTCGACGAGGTCGTGGTGAATCGCCAATTGGAAACCGCGTGCTCAGAATTGGTATCATTGCTGGTCGGTCCCGCGCCGCAGACGGCGTGATCGTCCAACCAGACTCGATTCACGATTAATCGCAGATCATTACCGGCCGCCAGGAGAATATTTACGTGAGCAGTTCGCAGACCGACACTTCGTTAGCCGCCGTCCCGGACCAGTTCGACCCGTCCGCTGGTGGCATCGGCGCCTACGACACACCGCTGGGCATCACCAACCCGCCCATCGACGAGTTGCTCGCGCGGGTGTCCAGCAAGTACGCCCTGGTGATCTACGCGGCCAAGCGCGCCCGTCAGATCAACGACTACTACAACCAGCTCGGCGAGGGCATCCTCGAGTACGTCGGCCCGCTGGTCGAGCCGGGTCTGCAGGAGAAGCCGCTGTCGATCGCGATGCGCGAGATCCACGGCGACCTGCTCGAGCACACCGAAGGCGAGTAGCGGGATCCTGGCGGGCCTGCTGTGAGCGGCGCAGGGAGCCACATGGGCGAGCAACGACGGATCGTCGTCGGCGTCGCCGGGGGCATCGCCGCCTACAAGGCGGCCACCGTGGTGCGTCAGCTCACCGAGGCCGGCCACCAGGTCCGCGTCATCCCCACCGAATCCGCGCTGAAGTTCGTCGGTGCCGCCACTTTTGAGGCGCTCTCCGGCCAGCCCGTTCAAACCGGGGTCTTCGACAATGTGCCGCAGGTGCCGCACGTCGCCATCGGCCAGGCTGCCGACCTCGTCGTCGTTGCACCGGCGACCGCCGACCTGCTGGCGCGTGCCACCCACGGCCGCGCCGACGACCTGTTGACCGCGACACTGCTCACCGCGCGATGTCCGGTGCTGTTCGCGCCGGCCATGCATACCGAGATGTGGCAGCACCCGGCCACCGTCGAGAACGTCGCCACGCTGCGCCGCCGGGGAGCCGTCGTGCTCGAACCGGCATCCGGCCGGCTGACCGGCGAGGACAGCGGCGCGGGCCGGCTGCCCGAGGCCGAGGAGATCGTCACCTTCGCCCAGCTGCTGCTCGAGCGCCACGACGCCATGCCCTACGACCTCGACGGCGTCAAGCTCTTGGTCACCGCGGGGGGCACCCGCGAACCCATCGACCCCGTCCGCTTCATCGGCAACCGCAGTTCCGGCAAGCAGGGCTACGCGCTGGCCCGGGTCGCGGCCCAGCGCGGCGCCGAGGTCACCTTGATTGCCGGGCACAACGCCGGGCTGATCGACCCGGCCGGCGTCGAGGTGGTCCACGTCAGCTCCGCTCAACAACTGCGGGACGCAGTGTCCAAGCACGCACCCGATTTCCACGTGCTGGCGATGGCGGCGGCCGTCGCCGACTTCCGGCCGTCCCAGGTCGCAACCGCCAAGATTAAAAAGCGCGCCACCGACGACTCGGCACCGCAGATCGACCTGATCCGCAACGACGACGTGCTGGCGTCGACCGTGCAGGCCCGCACCGCCGGGCAGCTGCCGAACATGCGTGCCATCGTCGGCTTCGCCGCCGAAACCGGCGACGCCAATGGTGACGTGCTGTTTCACGCGCGGGCCAAGTTGCGGCGCAAGGGATGTGACCTGCTGGTGGTCAACGCCGTCGGCGACGGCAAGGCCTTCGAGGTCGACCACAACGACGGCTGGCTGCTGGCGGCCGACGGCACCGAGTCGGCGTTGCAGCCCGGTTCGAAGACCTTGATGGCCAGCCGTATCGTGGACGCGATCGCCACGTTCCTGCAGCGGGGCACCTAAAAGGCGACAGGGCTTTTAGAGCACCGCAGACCGGCCGGTAACATATACCAGCCCGGCGATATAATTTGCCTAACTAACGTTTTTTCATGCGCCTTGAAAGGGAGAGAGTGTGAGCGAAAAGGGTCGGTTGTTCACCAGCGAATCGGTGACCGAGGGGCATCCAGACAAGATCTGTGACGCGATCAGCGACTCGGTGCTCGACGCGCTGCTGGCCGGAGACCCGCGCTCACGTGTCGCCGTCGAGACGGCCGTGACGACCGGTCAGGTCCACGTCATCGGCGAGGTCACCACGAACGCCAAGGAAGCTTTCGCCGACATCACCAACACCGTCCGCGAGCGCATCCTCGAGATCGGCTACGACCACTCCGACAAGGGCTTCGACGGCGAGACGTGTGGCGTCAACATCGGCATCGGCCGGCAGTCGCCCGACATCGCGCAAGGTGTCGACACCGCGCACGAGACCCGCGTCGAGGGTGCCGCTGACCCCTTGGACCTGCAGGGCGCCGGCGACCAGGGTCTGATGTTCGGTTACGCCATCGCCGACACCCCGGAGCTGATGCCCCTGCCGATCGCGCTGGCCCATCGTCTGTCTCGGCGACTGACCGAGGTCCGCAAGAACGGGACCCTGGACTACCTGCGCCCGGACGGCAAGACCCAGGTCACCATCGAGTACGAAGACAATGTCCCGACTCGCCTGGACACCGTCGTCATCTCCACCCAGCACGCCGACGGCATCGACCTGGTGAAGACGCTGGACCCCGATCTGCAGAAGCACGTCATCAAGACCGTGCTCGCCGACCTGGCCCACGAGACGCTGGATACGTCGTCGACCCGGGTGCTGATCAACCCGACCGGCAAGTTCGTCGTCGGGGGCCCCATGGGCGACGCCGGCCTGACCGGCCGCAAGATCATCGTCGACACCTACGGCGGCTGGGCCCGCCACGGCGGCGGTGCCTTCTCCGGCAAGGACCCGTCGAAGGTGGACCGCTCGGCGGCCTACGCGATGCGCTGGGTGGCCAAGAACATCGTCGCCGCCGGCCTGGCCGAGCGCGTCGAGGTTCAGGTGGCCTACGCGATCGGCAAGGCGGCCCCGGTCGGCTTGTTCATCGAGACGTTCGGTACCGCCACCGTCGACCCGGTCAAGATCGAGAAGATCGTGCCCGAGGTGTTCGACCTGCGGCCCGGCGCGATCGTCCGTGACCTGGACCTGCTGCGTCCGATCTACGCCCCGACCGCCGCGTACGGCCACTTCGGCCGCACCGACATCGACCTGCCGTGGGAGCAGACCAACAAGGTCGACGACCTCAAGCGCGCTGTCTAGTTCGTATCGCGAAAAGCCCCCGTTACGCTCGGCGTGCGGGGGCTTTCTCGTGTCAGGCCGTGAAGCTGTAGTCGTCGAGATCGAAACGCCTACTGCGCCAATACACTTCGAAGGTGTGCGCGGGGCGCAGCGCCACGTCGCCGTTCTTGTCGAAGTAGTAGCTGTTGGCGCCCCGGCAGCTGTCCTGCCAGAACACCTGCTTGTCGCGGCGGCGCAACTGTTCGGCGAAGTAGCGGGCGTTGGCTTCGTCGCTGATCTCGACGCGGATCGCGCCGCGCTGCTGGGCGCGCTTCATGCAGCGGACCATGTGGTGGGTCTGCGCCTCGATCAGCGCGAAGTACGAGGACCCCACATAGCCGTAGGGCCCCATCGTGGAGAAGAAGTTCGGGAAGCCGGGAATGGTGGTGCCCTCGTAGGCCTGGGCCCGGTTGTCCTCCCAGAACCGCTTCAGCGACTTGCCGCCGCTGCCGGTGACCGCGAAGGTCGGCGTGGTGTCGGCGTCGAAGACGTGGAACCCGGTGGCCAGGATCAGTACATCGATGTCGTGGTTGGTGCCGTCGGTGGTGGCCACCGACGAGGGCGTGATCTTGTCGATCGGTTCGGTGACGAGACGGACGTTGTCGAGGTTGTATGTCGACAGGTAGCTGTTGTGGAAGCCGGGACGCTTGCAGCCGATCGCGTAGCTCGGCGTGAGTTGCTTGCGCACCACCGGGTCTCGCACCTTCATCCTTAGGTACGCGCGGCCCAGCGACTCCATCCACTTCGCCAGCGGATACACCGTGAAGTACTGCGCCGGGAGCGGGAAGGTCACCTCGACGTAGGACTGGGTGATCAGCCGCTGCAGCGTCCGGGCGCCGGGCAGGCGCAGCGCCCAGTGCGCAGGGGTGGGCAACGCGACGTCGAACTTCGGGAAGCACCAGATCGGCGTGCGCTGAAAGACATTGAGCTGCTTGACAATCGGCGCGATCTGCGGCACCAGTTGCACCGCCGAGGCGCCGGTACCGATCACAGCGACCCGCTTGCCGGTCAGGTCGAGGGAGTGATCCCACCGGGCGGTGTGGACGATCTCGCCGCCGAACGAGTCGACGCCGTCGATCTCGGGCGGCTTGGGCACGGTGAGCACGCCGCTGCCGTTGTAGATGAACCGCGCCGTCACTTCGCCGCCCGGATCGAGTTGCACTCGCCACAGCGAGCGCTCGTCGTCGAATTCGGCGGACAGCACCTTGGTGCCGAACCGGATCTTCGGACGGATCCCGTACTTGTCGGTGCAGTGCTCGGCGTAGGCCTTCAATTCGCCGCCCCGCGCGTAGGTGCGCGACCAGTCCGGCCGCTTCTCGAACGAGAACTGGTACGACGCCGACGGGATGTCGACGGCGATGCCGGGATAGGTATTCCAGTACCACGTGCCGCCGACCTCGTCGCCGGCCTCGACGACCAGATAGTCGTTGAAGCCTTCCTGGTCGAGTTTGACGGCAGCGCCGATGCCGGAGAATCCGGCGCCGACGATCAGGCAGTGGTAGTCGGGGCCTTCGCTGTTCACCGGTACCTCCATCGCTACAGGTGCTTAGTCGATACCGACGGTACCGCGTATCTAGTGCAGCGCCGCCTTCAGGGCCGCGAGTCCGCGGTTGGTCGCCTCGGCGGCGGCCGGGATGACCAGCGCGAAGCTGACGTAGCCGTGCACCAGGGTGCCTTCGTTGCTCAGTTCCGCGGGCACACCGGCGTCGTTGAGCAGCTTGGCGTAGACCGCGGCGTCGTCGCGTAATGGGTCGTGCTCGGCGCTGCCGATGAAGGCCGGTGCCAACCCGGAGAAATCGGCCGCGTTACAGGGCGCCAGGGCGGGCGGCAGCGCCTTCGGGTCGCTGATGTCGAGGCCCGGGATGTACCAGCTCAGGAAGGCGTCGATGACGTCGCGGTCCAGGATCGGCGCGTCGGCGTTCTCGGTGAACGACGGCAGCGACAGATCGGCGGTGATCGTCGGATACCAGAGCAACTGGAAGGCCAGCTTCGGCCCGCCCTCGTCGCGGGCGCGTTGCGCGATCACCGCGGCCAGGTTGCCGCCGGCCGAGTCACCGGCGACCGCGATCCGGGTCGGATCGCCGCCCAGTTCAGCAGCGTGTTCGGCGGTCCACTGCAGGGCCGTCCAGCAGTCGTCCACGCCCGCCGGAAACGGGTGCTCGGGGGCCAGTCGGTAGTCGACGGACACCACGATCGCCTCCGCGCCGACGGCATGCGCCCGCGCGACCGGGTCGTGGGTGTCCAGGTCGCCGAGCGCGAAGCCGCCGCCGTGGATGAACACCACGATCGGCAGGTTGCCGGGCTCGGACTGCGGCCAGTAGATGCGGACGGGAACCCCGTTGGCCGAGTGATTCTCGATCCGCAGGTCCGGCAGCATCTCGGGCGGCGTTTTCAGCTGGGCCAGCCGCGCTCGGGCGACCTCGACGCCGTCGGACGCCGTGAAGGTCATCGGGAACGCGTCGACCACGGCCTTCAGCGTCGGATCGATCTGCGGTCGGGCGATGGTTGGCTCCGTCACGTCTTCTCCTTTGTCACCGGGTGTGCAGGGCGTCGCGCAGCGCGGTCAGGCCGCGGTCCATGGCCTCCGTGGCCGCGGGAACGACCCCGGCGTAGCCGAGATAGCCGTGCACCATCGACGTCGCGTTGTGCACCTCGACCGGAACGCCCGCGGCATCGAGCAGTTCGCCGTACCGCCTGCCGTCGTCGCGCAGCGGGTCGTGGCCCGCGACGGCGATGTACGCGGCAGGCAGGCCGGTCAGGTTCTCCGCGCGGCCCGGTGCCATCCCGACCGGCGGATTGAACAGGTCGATCTCGCCGGCGTAGTAGCGGCTGAACGCGGCGACGGCGGCGCTGTCCAGCACTGCGGCGTCGGCGTTCTCGGTGAACGATGGCAGCGACGAGTCCCACAGCGTGGCGGGATACCACAAGAGCTGGAAGGAAATTGGCGCCCCGCCCGCATCCCTGGCGCGCTGCGCGATGACGGCCGAAATGTTGCCGCCCGCGGAGTCGCCCGCGACGGCCAGCCGGCTCGCGTCGGCACCGATTTCGCTGCCGTGCTCGACAACCCACCGCGTCGCGGCCCAGGCGTCGTCGATCGCGGCGGGGTAGGGGTGCTCGGGCGCGAGTCGGTAGTCGACGGACACCACGATGGCCTCGGCGCCGACGGCGTGCTGGCGGGCGGTGCCGTCGTGGGTGTCGAGATCGCCGACCACGAAACCACCGCCATGGAAGAACATCACCACCGGCAGTGGCGTGTGATCGGTTGCGGGCCAGTAGATCCGGAGGTTGATCGGACCGGCCGGCCCGTCGATGGCGCGGTCCTCGACCCGCAGCTCGGGGTGGAAGGCCCGCCGCGGCAGATCGCGCAGCGCAGCGCGGGCGGCCTCGACACCGTCGTCGGCGGACAACCGGAACGGGACCGCGTCCAGTACCTTCTGCAGGATGGGATCGATGGCGGATCCGGAATCGTCGACGCTGGGCATGCAGACACCGTACGCACCCCGGGTCATGCTGGGCGCCTGGGTGGCTGGTGGCTGGGCCGGCCTCGCATACGGCGTATTCCTCACGATCGTCGCGCTGCGTTCCGCGCCCGGCGACGAGCTGACCGGGGTGTGGGGCGCGCAACCGGCCTTCAAGGCGGCCATGGCGGTGCTGCTCGCGCTGGCGGCGGCCGCGCACCCGATCGTGCGCGAGCGGCGCTGGCTGATGCCGGCGCTGTTGTTCTCCGCCGTCGGCGACCTATTGCTGGCCATTCCGTGGTGGGCGCCGTCGTTCGTGCTCGGTCTGGGTGCATTCCTGTTGGCGCACCTGTGTTTTCTGGGCGCGCTGATACCGCTGGCGCGCGGGGCCGATCGGTCGCGTCCCCGGCTGATCGCTGTCGCGGCGCTCTGCGTGGCATGCGTTGCGCTGCTGACGTGGTTCTGGCCGCAACTGGCCCGTGACGGGATGACCATTCCGGTAACGGTGTACATGCTGGTGCTGGTCGCGATGGCGTCTGCGGCGCTGTTGGCGCAGCTCCCGACGGTGTGGACGGCGGTCGGCGCGCTGAGCTTCGCCGGGTCGGACGCGATGATCGGGATCAGCCGCTTCGTGCTGGGCAACGAGGCACTGGCGGTGCCGATCTGGTGGACCTACGCGGCGGCGCAGGTGCTGATCACCGCGGGCTTCTTCTTCGGCCGGGTGTCGATCACCTCTGCTACACCTGGCGAGTGACCACGCGGACCCGACAGGCCGCAGCATTCGAGCCGATCGCTCGCGTGCTGCCGATGCTGTCGGTGCCGCACCTGGATCGCGACTTCGACTACCTGGTGTCCGAGGAGCAGTCCGACGACGCCCAACCCGGCGTGCGGGTGCGGCTGCGCTTCCACGGCCGGCTGGTCGACGGCTTCGTCCTGGAGCGCCGCACCGACACCGATCACGTCGGCAAGCTCGCCTGGCTGGACCGGGTGGTGTCGGCCGAGGCGGTGCTCACCCCGGAGATCCGCCGGCTGGTCGATGCCGTGGCCGCGCGCTACGCCGGCACCCGCGCCGACGTGCTGCGGCTGGCGGTGCCGCCGCGGCACGCCAAGATCGAGGCTGAAACCGTCGCTGCGGCAGAGCTTTCCGTGGTCGAGGAGGTCGACCGGGCCGGCTGGGAGTCCTACAGCAGCGGCGGGCAGTTCCTGACGGCGCTGGCCGAGACGCGCGCGGCCCGCGCTGTGTGGCAGGCGCTGCCCGGCGAGTCGTGGGCCGACCGATTCGCCGAGGCCGCGGCGCAGACCATGCGGAGCGGGCGCGCCGCGCTGGTCATCGTGCCGGATCAGCGCGACGTGGACACCATGTGGCGGGCGGCGACGGCGTTGCTCGACGAGGCGGCCGTGGTCGCGTTGTCGGCGGGCCTCGGTCCGTCCGCACGGTACCGGCGTTGGCTCGCGGCACTGCGGGGGAGCGCACGGCTGGTCATCGGCACGCGCAGTGCGGTGTTCGCGCCGGTCAGCGATCTCGGCCTGGTGATGGTGTGGGACGACGGCGACGACACACTGGCCGAGCCCCGCGCCCCCTACCCGCACGCGCGCGAGGTGGCGATGCTGCGCGCCCACCAAATGCGTTGCGCCGCAATGATCGGCGGGTACGCCCGCACCGCCGAGGCGCAGGCGCTGGTGCGCAGCGGCTGGGCGCACGACCTGGTCGCGGCGCGGCCGGTGGTGCGTGCGCGCAGCCCGCGCGTCGTCGCCCTGGACGACGGCGGATACGCCGAAGAACGTGACCCCGCCGCGCGCAACGCGCGGTTGCCGTCGGTTGCGCTGCGCGCCGCCCGCACCGCGTTACAGGCCGGCGCGCCAGTACTGGTGCAGGTGCCGCGGCGCGGCTACGTCCCGTCGCTGGCGTGTGCGCGGTGCCGGACCATCGCCCGATGCCG
Organism: Candidatus Mycobacterium wuenschmannii; assembly: GCF_030252325.1. Taxonomy (NCBI): domain Bacteria; kingdom Bacillati; phylum Actinomycetota; class Actinomycetes; order Mycobacteriales; family Mycobacteriaceae; genus Mycobacterium; species Candidatus Mycobacterium wuenschmannii. The sequence goes on from NZ_CP126981.1 coordinate 731,091, forward strand.
GCATTGCACCGGGCCGCTGTCGCTGGACGACCGCGGCGGCTCGTCGCCGGTGTGCCGCTGGTGCGGCCGCGCTGATACCGCATTGCGTTGCGGCGCTTGCGGATCCGACGCGATCCGAGCGGTCGTGGTGGGCGCCCGTCGGACCGCGGAGGAACTGGGTCGCGCCTTCGCCGGGACGACGGTGATCACCTCCTCGGGTGAGGCGATGGTGTCCGAGGTCGACGCCCGCCCCGCCCTGGTGGTCGCGACGCCCGGCGCCGAACCGCGCGCCGACGGCGGTTTCGGCGCGGCGCTGCTGCTGGACAGCTGGGCATTGTTGAGCCGTCAGGACCTGCGCGCGGCCGAGGACACCCTGCGCCGCTGGATGGCCGCCGCGTCGCTGGTCCGATCGCGCGACGACGGCGGGGTGGTGACCGTTGTCGCGGATGCGTCCGTGCCGACGGTGCAGGCGCTGATCCGCTGGGATCCGGTCGGCCACGCGGACGCCGAGTTGGCCGCGCGCACCGAGGTCGCGCTGCCGCCGAGCGCACATATGGCTGCCCTGGACGGATCCGGCCCGGCCGTCGCCGCGTTGCTCGAGGAGGTCCGGCTGCCGGACACCGCTGAGTTGCTCGGCCCGGTGCCGCTGCCGGCGGGGGCGCGGCGGCCGCCCGGTATGGCGGCCGACGAACCTGTCGACCGGATGCTGGTGCGGGTCGATCGCCGGCAGGGGTTGGCGCTGGCCGCGGAGTTGCGGCGCGGCGTCGCGGTGGTCAGCGCGCGCCAAACCAGCGAGCCGGTCCGCGTCCAGATCGACCCGCTGCACATCGGCTAGCGCATAGGTCCGGCGGCTATGCTGCCGTTCCATGAAACGGACAGCCATCAGCGGCGCAGCGGTCGCCATCCTTGCCACCTCGATCACCCTGGCCGGCTGTGGATCATCGCCGAGCAACAGCACCGCGGCTAACAACCCGTCGTCGGCGAGCGCCAGCGCCAAGCCGCAACCCAAGGTGGCGCCGCGGCTGGCTCCCGAGGGTCCCAACCCGACCATCGCGGGTTACTTCAAGGACGCGCACATCACCGCGACCCCGGTGCACAAGGGCGACCCCGGCGCGCCGACCGTCAACTTCCCGATGCCCGACGGCTGGGCCGACGCGGGACCCGACACCCCGCCCACCGCGTACTGGGCGATCGTCGACAACGGTCCCGAATCGGCCAAGTACACCCCCAGCATCGTGGCGACCGTCTCCAAGCTCGACGGCGACGTCGACCCGCAGAAGCTGATCGAGCTCGCCGCGGGCGCGACGAAAAACCTGCCCGGCTTCAAGATCCACAACGACGGCACGGAAGACAACCTCGGCGGATTTCCGGCCTATCAACTGGCCGGGACGTGGACACAGGACGGCCAGACCAGGGCGGTCCTCGACAAGGTCGTCGTGATCAACGGCAAAGACGACGTGATCTACCTGCTGGAGCTCAACGCCGACGCGCTGCCGGATCAGGTCGAGAAGGCAGTCCCGGCGGCGGTCGCCATCGACGAGAAGACGACGATCACCCCGTAGGCATGGCCGCGGCGGCGTCGGGGTACGCAACCCAGACGTTTCAGCCCAACGTCACCGAGGACGGTTGTCATGTCTCTCAACGTCGCCCGCAAACTGATCGAGTCACACCTCGAGTCCGGCGAGCCGAAGCCCGGCGAAGAGATCGCCCTGCGTATCGACCAGACGTTGACCCAGGACGCCACGGGCACGCTGGTGATGCAGGAGTTGGAGGCGCTCGGACTCGACCGCGCCCGCACTGAGGTCAGCGTCCAGTACGTCGACCACAACCTGCTGCAGACCGACGAGAAGAACGCCGAGGATCACGAATACCTGCGCACCGCCGCGCAGCGATTCGGGCTGTGGTTCTCCAAGCCCGGCAACGGCGTATCGCATCCGACGCACATGCAGCGGTTCGGGATTCCGGGCAAGACGATGGTGGGCTCGGACTCGCACACCCCGGCCGCGGGCTCGCTGGGCATGCTGGCGATCGGCGTCGGTGGACTCGAGGTCGCGCTGGCCATCACGGGGCGCCCGCTACATATCCGGATGCCGGAGATCTGGGGTGTCAGGCTCACAGGTGAACTGCCGCAATGGTGTTCGGCCAAGGACGTGATCCTGGAGATGCTCAGGCGCCACGACGTCAAGGGCGGCGTGAACCGGATCATCGAATATTACGGCCCCGGGCTCGCCACGCTGAGTGCGATGGATCGCCACGTCATCGCCAATATGGGCGCCGAACTCGGTGCTACCACAACGGTTTTCCCGAGCGATGAGGCGGTCCGTGACTTCCTGCGCGCCGAGGACCGCGAGGACGACTGGGTCGAACTGCTGGCCGACGACGAGGCGGAATACGACGTCGACGAGGCGATCGACCTCTCCGCGATCGAACCCCTGATCGCCAAGCCCTCGTCACCGGGAAACGTGGTTCCGGTTCGCGAGGTCGCCGGCGAGGAGATCGCCCAGGCGGTGATCGGGTCGAGCGCCAACCCAGGACTGCGTGACTTCGCGATCGCCGCCGCGATGATCGCCGGACGACAGACCGCCCCCGAGGTCAGTTTCGACATCAACCCGACGTCACGCGAGATCTTGACCGACCTGACAAAAATGGGCGCCACAACGGAATTGGTGATCGGCGGCGCCCGCATCCATCAGGCCGGCTGCATGGGGTGTATCGGCATGGGCCAGGCGCCGGCGACCGGGCGTAACTCGCTGCGCACGATGCCGCGCAACTTCCCGGGCCGCTCCGGCACCAAGGAGGACGCCGTGTGGCTGTGTTCGCCCGAGACCGCCGCGGCGTCGGCGCTCACCGGTGTGATCACCGATCCACGAGACTGGGCCCGCGACAACAAGGTCGACTATCCGACGCTGGACTTTCCGCAGCAGTCGGCGATCAACACCGTGATGCTGGTCGCGCCGTTGCGCGAGAAGGAGGCGAAAAAGGTCGAGCCGGTCAAGGGGCCCAACATCTCCAGCCTGCCGGATCTGCCGCCGCTGCCCGATGAGATCGAAGCCCCGGTGCTGCTCAAAGTCGGCGACAACATCTCCACCGACGAGATCTCCCCGGCGGGAGCCCGCGCGCTGCCCTTCCGCTCGAACATCCCCAAGCTCGCCATGTTCAGCTTCACCCAGGTCGATGAGTCCTATCCCGAGCGGGCCAAAGACTCTGATGCGACCGGTCACATCATCGTCGGCGGCGACAACTACGGTCAGGGCTCGTCGCGCGAGCACGCCGCGATCGCGCCGCGGCACCTGGGCCTTCAGGTCGTGATCGCGAAATCCTTCGCCCGTATCCACTGGCAGAACTTGGCCAACTTCGGTGTGCTGGCGCTCGAATTCGACGACCCCGACGACTACGAGAACGTCGATCAGGACGACACCTTGCGCATGTCCGGCGTCCGCGATGCGCTGGCCAAGTCCGACACCCTGCAGGTCGACAACGTCAGCAAGGACACATCTTTCACTGTGCGGCACAGACTTTCGTCGCGACAGGTCAAGGATGTGTTGGCCGGCGGGTTGATTCCGCGGCTGGCCGAGGACGAGTAGCCCGTCGGTACCCCTCGTGGGCCAGCAGCGCCGCGTGCAGGGGTCCCCACTCGAACGGCCGGTAGTCGCTCGCTGGAACGAGTCTGTCGGCCAATGTCGGGGCGGTGTCTCTCAGGATCCGGCGGGCGCGGTGCGCGTGAAAGGTGTTGGACGCGATCGTGATCGAGCCGCCCTCAGCGAGCAGCGGCGCCGAGTTGGCAATGTTCTCGATCGTGGTGCGAGACGCGTCCTCGATGACGGTGTGCGACGCCGGCACTCCCAGCGAGTGCACCGCGTAATCGGCCATCATCGTCGCCTCGGCGACCGGTGTCCGTACCGCCCCGCCGGAGAAGATGAACCGGGCGCGTTGCGGATCGCCCGATCGGACGGCGATCCGGACCCGCCACCGCTGCAGCACCGGTATCGGGCAGCCCAGCACCAGCACGTTCGTCGCCGACGCGTCGCCGGCCGCGCCCGACCGGGTCGGGTAGAACTCGCGCGACGCCTTCCACGTTGCCCATTCAGACCATCCCAACGTCACCGCGATGACGCCGGACGCGACCGCGATCCACGTATTCCGCCCACTCATCGGCCCAATTCTCGTCCTAGCGGCGAGCGGGCGGTGTCGGTCGGTCGAAAGCCCTTTCTAGACTGGGCCGGTGCGTCTCGTCTTTGCCGGTACCCCCGAACCCGCGTTGCCCGCGCTGCAGAGTCTGATCGACTCGCCGCGTCACGAGGTGGTCGCGGTGCTCACTCGGCCGGACGCCGCATCGGGCCGGCACGGTAAACCCAAGCCGTCGCCGGTCGCGCAACTCGCGCTCGAGCGCGACATTCCGGTGCTGCGACCGGAGCGGCCGAACTCCGCGGAGTTCGTCGCCGAACTAGCGGAGCTGGGGCCGGACTGCTGTCCGGTCGTGGCGTTCGGAGCACTGTTGCGCGACGACCTGCTGGCGGTGCCGGCACGCGGATGGGTCAACCTGCACTTCTCGCTGCTGCCGGCCTGGCGTGGGGCGGCCCCGGTGCAGGCGGCCATCGCCGCGGGCGACACCGTCACCGGTGCGACGACATTCCAGATCGAATCCGGCCTGGACTCCGGGCCGGTCTACGGCGTGGTCACCGAATCGGTGCGGCCGATCGACACCGCGGGGGATCTGCTTGGCCGACTGGCGGTTTCGGGGGCGGCGTTGCTGACGGCCACCCTGGACGGCATCGCGGACGACGCGCTCACACCGGTGCCGCAGCCGGCCGACGGCATCAGCGTCGCGCCCAAGATCACCGTCGAGGAGGCGCGGGTGCGCTGGGATCTGCCGGCCGAGGTCGTCGACCGCCGGATCCGGGCCGTCACGCCCAACCCGGGAGCGTGGACGCTGATCGGCGACCTGCGGGTCAAGCTCGGGCCGGTCTACCTCGATACCGACGGTCACAGCCTGCCAAACACATTGGCGCCCGGTGAAATTTACGTCGACCGCCGCAGCGTGCGGGTCGGCACCGCGTCGCAGGCGGTCCGGCTGGGCCAGGTCCAGGCCCCGGGCAAGAAGTCGATGAACTCCGTCGACTGGGCCAGGGGAGCGCGACTCGACGAGGCGGTACGCGCGTCATGAGTCCGCAGCAGGGAAACCCGCGCCGGGACCGGCCGGCGAAGACGCGTCCACCCCAGCGGCCGCCGCGGCGCAAGCCGCTCGATCCGGCCCGCCGTGCCGCATTCGACGTCTTGCAGGCGGTGCGTGAGCGCGACGCCTATCCCAACCTGTTGTTGCCGGTCTTGTTGCGGGAGCGTGGAATCACCGGACGCGACGCCGCCTTCGCCACCGAGCTGACCTACGGCAGCAGCAGAGTACGAGGCCTGCTGGACGCCGTGATCGGCGCCGCCGCCAACCGGTCGCCCGACACCATCAACCCGGTGCTGCTGGACCTGCTGCGGCTCGGTACCTATCAACTGCTGCGCACCCGTGTCGACGCGCACGCCGCCGTCTCAACCACCGTCGAGCAGGCTGCCATCGAATTCGATTCGGCGCGAGCGGGATTCGTCAACGGTGTGCTGCGCACGATCAGCACCCGAGATGAGCAGTCGTGGCTCGACGAGCTGGCGCCCAGCAAGTCGGCCGACCCGATCGGCAACGCCGCGTTCCTGCATGCCCACCCGCGTTGGATCGCACAGTCTTTCGTCGACGCATTGGGCGGCGCCGCCGGTGAACTCGGCGCGGCGCTCGCCGCGGACGATGCCCGGCCGCAGGTGCATCTCGCGGCCCGACCCGGTGTGCTTGCCGCCGGCGACCTGGCCACAGCTGTGGACGGCAGCGTAGGCCGGTATTCGCCGTACGCGGTTTACCTGCCCGCCGGCGACCCCGCCGATGTGGCGGCGGTGCGCGACGGTCAGGCGCTAGTGCAGGACGAGGGCAGCCAATTAGTCGCGCGCGCAGCGGCTTTGGCCCCGGTGGACGGCGATACCGGGCAATGGCTCGACCTGTGCGCGGGCCCGGGTGGCAAGACCGCCCTGTTGGCCGCGCTGGCGGCCGAGGTGGGGGCGCGGGTCACCGCGGTGGAGCCCGCCGACCATCGTGCCGACCTCGTCGTGCAGAACACCACCGGGTTGCCGGTCGACGTGCTGCGGGTCGACGGGCGCAGCACCGGCCTGGAGCCAGTCTTCGACCGGGTGCTGGTCGACGCGCCATGCACCGGTTTGGGGGCGCTGCGACGTCGCCCGGACGCGCGCTGGCGGCGTCAGCCCGCCGATGTGCCGGCGCTGACCAAGCTGCAACGCGAACTCCTGGCGGCGGCGATCACGCTGACCCGGCCGGGCGGCGTCGTGCTGTACGCGACCTGCTCGCCGCATCTGTCCGAGACCGTGGGCGTGGTGGGTGACGCGCTGCGTCGTCATCCGGTGTCCGCGTTGGACACCCGGCCGCTGTTCGAGCCGGTGACCGACCTGGGCGACGGACCCTACGTTCAACTGTGGCCGCACCGTCACGGCACCGACGCGATGTTCGCCGCAGCCCTGCGTGTCAACCGTTCGGATCCTCCTCGCGCCGCGCGGCGCACATCGTCGCCGAACGTCGACGGTTAGTTAAGGTGACGTTCATGTCAGGCAAGACCGACCGGCCGCTCATCGCTCCCTCGATACTGGCCGCTGATTTCGCCCGGCTGGCCGACGCGGCCGCCGACGTCGAGGGCGCGGACTGGTTGCACGTCGACGTGATGGACGCGCACTTCGTGCCGAACCTCACCCTCGGTCTGCCGGTGGTGGAAAGCCTGCTGGCCGCCAGCGACATCCCGATGGACTGCCATCTGATGATCGAGGACCCCGACCGCTGGGCGCCGCCGTACGCCGAAGCCGGCGCGTACAACGTGACGTTTCACGCCGAGGCGACCGAGAATCCGGTCAGCGTGGCCCGCGATATTCGCGCGGCGGGTGCCCGGGCGGGCCTGAGCATCAAACCCGGCACGCCGCTGGATCCCTACCTGGAGATCCTCAAGGACTTCGACACCTTCCTGGTGATGTCCGTCGAGCCCGGGTTCGGCGGTCAGAAGTTCATCCCCGAGGTGCTGAGCAAGGTGCGCGAGGTGCGCAAGCTCGTCGACTCCGGCGAGCTGACGATCCTGGTCGAGATCGACGGCGGCATCAACGCCGACACCATCGAGCAGGCCGCCGAGGCCGGCGTCGACTGCTTCGTCGCCGGGTCGGCCGTCTACGGCGCCGACGACCCGGGTGCGGCTGTCGAGGCGTTGCGGCGCCAGGCCGGTGCTGTGTCGCCGCATCTGCGCCGATGACCCCGCCGGCGGCCATGAGCCACGAGGCCGCCATGCGCCTGGCCGTCGAGCAAGCCGATCTGGTGAAGGGCAAGACGTACCCCAACCCGCCGGTCGGTGCGGTCATCCTGGATCATGCCGGCCGTGTCGTCGGCGTCGGCGGCACGCAGCGAACCGGCAGTGCGCACGCCGAGGTGATGGCGCTGCGCCGGGCGGGCCGGCTGGCGGCCGGCGGCACCGCGGTGGTCACGCTGGAACCCTGCAACCACCACGGCAAGACCCCACCGTGCGTCGACGCGCTGATCCAGGCGGGCATCGCGGCGGTGGTCTACGCGGTCGGCGACCCCAACCCGAAGGCGGCTGGGGGAGCGGCACGGTTGGCCGCGGCGGGCGTGGCCGTGACCGGCGATGTGCACGCCGACCTGGTCACGGCCGGACCGCTGCGCGAATGGCTGCACAAGCAGCGCACCGGCCTGCCGCACGTCACCTGGAAGTACGCCACCAGCATCGACGGCCGCAGCGCGGCCGCCGACGGCTCGAGCCAGTGGATCACCAGCGAATCCGCCCGCGCCGACGTGCACCGGCGACGGGCCACCGCCGACGCGATCGTGGTGGGCACCGGCACCGTGCTCACCGACAACCCGACGCTGACCGCACGGCTGGCCGACGGCAGCCTCACCGAGCGTCAGCCCATGCGGGTGGTGGTTGGTATGCGCGAGATACCCTCGGAGGCAAAGGTTCTCAACAACGACACCCGCACGATGGTGATTCGCACCCGCGAGCCCGCCGAGGTGCTGAGGGCGCTGTCCGACCGCACCGACGTGATTCTCGAGGGCGGTCCCACGCTGGCTGGGGCATTCCTGCGGGCGGGCGCGATCGACCGAATTCTGGCCTATGTCGCCCCGATCCTGCTCGGGGGACCGATCACCGCGGTCGACGACGTCGGGGTGCCGAGCATCGGTCGGGCGCTGCGCTGGCGCTACGACGGCATCGAGCGAGTCGGCCCGGACCTGGTGCTGAGCTTGGTGCCGCGGGAGTCGGCGTCGGGCACCGTCAGGAGCGACCGCCCAGCCCCGGGATGAGCATCGGAACCCGCCGGCGGTAGTCCCGGTACCGATCGCCGAAGAACGCGATCAGGTCGCGCTCCTCCAGCCGCACGGCGAACAGGATGTATCCGGTCATCACGGCCGCAAAGAGTAAGTGCCCCAATGTCATTGCCGGTGTGCACCAGAACGCGATGATGAAGCCGGTGTAGATCGGATGCCTGACCAAGCGGTAGAAGAACGGCGTCGCGAATTCGTGCTCGGCGGCGGGTCGGCGAGTCAGTCGCGCCAGCACCTGGCGGAGACCGAACAGGTCGAAGTGGTCGATCAGGTAGGTGCTGATCAGCACGGTGAGCCAACCGGCGGCGCTGACGGCGACGAGCAGGGTGCGCCACGGCTGCGCGATCACGTGCCACACGTCGGCGGTGATCGGACGCCACGCGGCAATCAGCACGATCAAACAGACGTTGGTGGCCAGCACATAGGTGGATCGCTCTGCGCTGGTGGGGATTACGCGGGTCCAGCGCCGTTTGAACGCCGGCCGTGCCATGACGCTGTGCTGGACACCGAACAGCGCGAGCACGGCGAGATCGGTGAGCACCGCCCCGACGGTGACGGCTCCGTCGCCGTTGCCGTGGTCGATGGTCGTGGGAATGAGCTGGACGCCGCCTACGGTGAGACGCGCGTCGGCGACGAACCCGATCAGGTACAGGAATACGAGCAGGAAGACTGCATAGACGGCGAAGCCGTACGCGGCGACGACCACGCCTCCGACCGCGCTTTCTGCGGGTCGCGACGACGACTCATCAGCACGAGTCACGGGATCAGTGTCCTCCGTCTCCGGCCGATACACCAGGGTGTGCACTCAGCCCTCCGGCTGAGCTTGGTGCCGCGACAAGGCGCTGCGCGCCGTCCCGGGGTCGCGGCACCAAGCTGGTCAGCCGGCCAGACCGCTCTTGATCGCGGCGTCCTGCTTCTGGCCGATGTCAGTGGCGAACGCCGGCGGCACCGGGTCGTCGGGTTTTCCGTCAAACTCAAGCGTGACAAAGGCTTTGCCTTCGGTGAACAGCAACACGGTCACCGACTTCGAGCCGTCGGGCGAGGTGCCCTGCACGATAGTTCCGCCCTCGCCGACGGCCGCGGGTTGCGCTTCCCCGCCGGTCACGTTGCTGCTCAGCGACGACTTCGCGCCGTCCAGGGCGGTGGCGGCGCCCGCCGAGTCCGGCAGGATCATGATCGTGTCGCCGATTTCACGGGTGTCGGCCTGGTTGCTGAAAACGCCTGCGACACCTGTCTTTCCGTTCGGGTTCTCCGTCGGCGGCGAGAGGGTGAAGGTGTCGCCGGGCAGCGTGATGTCCTCGGCCTTGATCAGCAACTTGGCGTAACCGCCCGACGGGGCCTCCGAGGAACTCGGTTCCGCTGTGGAGCTCTTGGCGGTGGCCGAGGCCGACGACGACGTCGAAGCCGGCTTGTCCGACTTGCTGCTGCAGCCCGTCACCGATAGACCCACCAGCACGGTGGCCGCCGTCAGGCCCGCCACCGCGATCACCGGGGTTTTCATCAAAGCGCTCCTTAGTTGATTTGCCCGCGCGATCCGCGCGTGGACGCGAACCATTTTCGGGGTTGCTGGCACCGTAACCCCACGGCGCTGCTAGTGCGGATAATTATTCAGTTTTGGTGGCTCTAGTTAACCTAGATTTTACATTGATTGCAATGTATTCCCTTCCTTTCGCGTGCAATACTTCGCCGATTCATCTATCTGAGATGACTGAAAGGCAGACATGGCGCACTCGTTTTCGCGGACACTATTCGTCGCTAGTGCAATTACCGGAACCCTGATCGGCACCGCGGCGTGCTCGAGCGGTCCCAAGATGGTGAGCAAGGACGACATCGCCAAACAGATCAGCGCCAAGATGACCGACGCCGCCGGCAACAAGCCGGACTCGGTCAGCTGCCCGGACGGCCTGAAGGGTCAGGTCGGCGCGCAACTGAACTGCGCGATGAAGATCAAGGGGCAGGACTACAACGTCAACGTCACCGCTACCAGCGTGAAGGGCGACGACGTCGAGTTCGACATGGTCGAGACGGTCGACAAGGACCTGGTGGCGAGCAAGGTCAGCGAGCAGCTCACCGAGAAGGTCGGCCGTAAGCCGGACTCGGTGACGTGCCCGGACAACCTGAAGGGCACCCCGGGTTCGACGCTGCGCTGCGAGCTCAAGGACGACGGCCAGGCCTATGGGGTCACGGTGACGGTCACCGACGTCGACGCCGGCGATGTGCACTTCGATTTCAAGGTCGACGATCAAGCCAAGTAATTGACACAAGCGTCTTCCAATCGATTTCCAATCATCGGTGCGTATTGTCTGCGCGCCATAAACGAATTAACGGGGCTATGGAAGGGCGGCAGATGCCGGCAATGAATTGGTTAACGCGGTTAATTGCGTTTGCTGCAGCGGCTTTACTGGTGTGTACCGGCTGCAGTACGACCAAAGCCTCGAAGCCGGTGCCGAAATCGGCCGATCCGGCCGCGTCGGTGCAGATCCACGGCGATGCCGCCGACCCGGTCAACAAGCTCGCCATCAAGGCGATCGCCGACCTGCAGACCTATTGGGGCAGCGAATTCCCGAAGCTGTACGGCCACGACTACACCCCGGTCAAGGGCGGCTTTTACGCCGTGACGCCGTCGTCCGGACAGCTGGCGCCGTGCGCGGCCGCCGCCTCCGACATCTCGGGTAACGCGTTCTACTGCTCCAAAGCCGATGACGTCGCCTGGGACAGCGAACAGCTGCTACCCAGTCTGCGAAAGCGCTTCGGCGACTTCGTCATTCCCGTCGTGCTGGCCCACGAGTGGGGCCACGCCATCCAGGCGCGCGCCAACTTCCAGGGGCCGACGGTGGTCAAGGAGATCCAGGCCGACTGCTTTGCCGGAGCGTGGGCGGCCCACGCCTCCAAGAGCGACGCATTCAAGGCCAGTGCCGATGATCTGGACAACGCGCTCGCCGGATTCCTCTTCCTGCGAGACGAACCCGGCACCGAGAAGCACGACCCGCAGGCACACGGCAGCGGCTTCGACCGGGTGAACTCGTTCCAGACCGGGTTCGACAACGGCCCGAGCGCGTGCAAAGGCTACAAGCCCGGCGACCCACCTGTGGTCGAGATCCCGTTCAACAGCGCGGCCGACGTGGAGAGCGGCGGCAACGCGCCATACGCGGACATCATCGCGGGCGTGCCCGCCGACCTCGAGGACTACTGGTCGCAGGTCTACCCGAAACTGACTGGCGAGCCCTGGAAGCCGCTGCAGCCCGTTAAGGCGTTCGACCCGGCCGAGGCGCCCACTTGCGGTGGGCAGCCCACTTCCGCGTACGTGCTCTTCTACTGCGTGCCGGAGGACTATGTCGGATTCGATGCGGTCAAGGCCATGCCCGAGATCTATGACCAGGGTGGCGATTTCGCGGTCGCCACGCTGATTGCGACCCAGTACGGCCTGGCGGTGCTCTCACACGGCGGACAGGACGCCAGCAACAAGCTGACGTCGCTGCGCGCCGACTGCATGGCAGGGGCGTGGGCGGCCAGCATCCTGCTCGAGGACCGTCCGGAGAGCCCGTACAAGATGTCACCCGGTGACCTGGACAAGGGCATCACCGCGCTGATCGTCTTCCGGGGTTCAGGTGACGTAGAGCGACAGGGACACGGTTCGGTCCGCGTCGACGCGTACCGCGATGGCGTGATGAACGGCGCCAAAGCCTGCGTGACGCGTTAGTCGTGTTCACGGTCCTGGGGTTCTCGTTGGGCTTCCTCGCCCTGGGTGCTGTGGTGGCGGTGATCAATGTCGTGACAATGGTGTTCACCATCGCGTTCACCGTCTACGCGTCGCTGGCGCTGATCGGGGTGGTCGTCTTCAGCGTCATCGGTATCCGGCGGGTGCTCGACCGACGGCGTTCCAACCAGATCCAGCCGAGTGCGTCACTGACATGACGACGCACGAATACCCCTACTCCCCAGACGAATTCCCGCAGCGGCCGCCGGCGTATCCTCCGCCGTACCCGCCACCGCCCGGGTGGCCGCCGGCCGTGGACGCCTGGGGCCGGCCGCTCTCGGACCGCAGCAGGGTCACCGCGGGTCTGCTGGGCATCTTCTTCGGCAGCCTCGGCATCGGCCGGTTCTACCTCGGCTACACCGGCGTGGGCGTCGCGCAGATCGCGGTAACCTGGCTGACCTGTGGCCTCGGCGGGCTGTGGCCGCTGATCGACGCGATCATGATTCTGAATCGCAAGATTCCCGACGCGCAGGGCCGCATCCTGCGCGACTGACCGCCGCTAGCGCACTCGCACGGGATTGACCACCGCGATCGGTAGCCGCACGGACTCGTGGCCCGGACTGGAGAACCCGGCGTAAAACATTGTGGCGCCGACGAACCAGTGCATCGAGGAGTTGACCGCGCTGGCGCTGGGCGCCGCGTCGAGGGGTAGCGCGATCTGAAAGGGCAGCCGGACCGGGGCGCCTTCGCGCAGTGTCACGTGTTTGTCGAGCTGGACGGTGCGACCGTTGGCGACCTCGTCGAATCCCGGTGTGCGCGTGCGCGGATGGGAATCACGCTGCCACTGCCACTTCACCCGGACATCGCCGGCCGCCAGATCCCGGCTCGGGGTCACGACGACGGCACCGTCGATGGTCTCACCGGCGCGAAACACCAGTCGGGGCAACTCGATGTCGAGTCTGGACGCCGCACTGCCGGTGACCTGTTCGATCCCGCCGAGGTCGGCCGGGGCATCGCCGACGTCGGTGACAACCGTGAACTCGGCCGACTCTTCGACGTCGATACCACGGCGTTGCACAACCAGCCGGCACGACCAGCCGGCGATGCGGGACGACGAAGGCGGTGCCCACGACGGAATCCGGAACGTGGCCGATCCCTCGGTGAATTCAGATGTCGGAGTGGGCAATTCGGCGACAAAGACACCGATCCATTCTTTGGTGTTGCGGTCGGTCCCGTAGGTCGTGCCGACGTCCTGGGTCAACCACATCGCGCCGGTCGCCTCGGTCGCGGCCGCATCGGCATGGCCGGCCCAGCGATAGCGGAAGAAGTTCTGGTAGCCCAATTCGATGCGCGCCGAACTCACGTCGCTGATCGGCTTGGCTGTGCTGACCCGCACGTCGACGGACTGACCGGGGGACACCACCGACGGTGTCACGGTGACCTGCGCCCGGGCAGGCCGGAGAAAACGGCGCACTATTTCTGTCGACTGGCCGCGTACTCTTCGGGCCGGTTCTTCTTCATCCAGGCCCGCATGGGCCAGAACAACACCCACAGCACGGGATACACCGTGACGTAGAACCCGTAGTAACACACGACGGAGAACAGGGCCCCGGCCACCCACGCCGGGTAAGTGAGAATCAGGCAGAACTGCAGGAACTGCTTGATGACGACCGGATAGCCGTCGGCCTGCGACAGGACGAATCGTGGGCTCATCGACGCCAAAAGCCTTCGGACCGTTGATGTCTGCGCTTCGGCCTCGGCCTGAGCCTCGCTGACGTCCCGGCCCCGCTCCGCGCGAGTCAGCCCACGCTCCGGCGGCGGCGGTTCGCTGATACTCATCGGCGGAACGCTAGCCCGCACAATTGGATCCTGATTGGAGGCGGGTGTGCGCGCTACGTGGCCGCGGACACCGCGAGTCGACGGGCCAATTGCTCGTCCCAGATGTGCTCACCCGTGGCGTTGGCCACCGCCTGCGCTCGCTCCAGCAGCTGCTGGGCGTGATCGACGTGACCGTGGTGATTTTCGATGTCGGCGATCAACGCCAGGAAGAACGGCGTCATCACCATGCTGCCGTCGTGGGTGTAGTCACGGAACGCCTCGAAGGCGGCGTCCCGGTCACCACCCTCGCCGGACAGCGTCCGCGCCCACTCGCCGATCATCCGCGCGCAGGCCGCCCACTGCGGCGATCCCGCCGCCATCATCTCCTGGTAGACCTCCTCGGCCGCGGCCACGGTGCCGTCGGTGACGCCCAGGATTGCGTCGATCTCGACGCGCACCAGCTTGGCGGCCAGAATGTCGAAGTGGGCGCGCCGACTCTGCGCCAATTCCAGGGCGACCTTGCGTTGCCGATGTGCGCCCGCGCGGTCGCCGAGAAGCGCCCGGCCCAAACTCAGCCAGCAGTACACCCGGGGGTGGAAGAACACCAACGGGTCGGCGACCGTCTCGGGCGGGGGGAAGCGCGCCATCATGGTTCCCGCGACGGACTCCTGCGCCTCGTGTTCGCCGCGCAGGGTGTGCAGCATGACCTGGACGAAGTGGCTCGACACGCCCACGTCGGGATCGCCGGTCGCCGCGTACTGCGCGACCAATCCGCTGGCCAGGGCCTGCGCTTCGTCGAGACGTCCACGGACGCAGAGCATGTAGCACTGCATCGCTACGGCGCCGTGGTAGTGCTTGCCGCTGGCGTGTTCGCCGATCTCGAACGCGCGCTGCACGGCCGCGGCGGCGGCCGGGCTGTTCTGCCCGTCGAGAATTGCGTGGGCACCGGCCAGATGCAACCACAGACTCGCTTGCCGTTGCAGCGGTTCGGGTTTGGGCGGCAGCTTGCGGCACACCTGCAGCGCGTGTCCCGCGAGGATCGCGATGTCGTCGTATGCCGAGCGGGCCAGGCCCCGCTGGATCGCCGTCTCGTAAATCTCCAGGGCGATCTCGAGATTGATCTCGGTGCCGGCCCGCCAGGCGTGGTCGGCGACGGAGATGACGTCCTCGTAGGCGGCGGTCGCGATGCTCGCGGCGCTGTGGGCGGCGATCGCCGCGTGCACCGCGGCCCGCTCGGAGCCGGGCACCTGCGTGAGCACCGCGTCGTGCAACAGGCCGTGCCCGAACCGGTAGCAGCCCGGCCGGTCGGCGACCTCGTCGAGCAGTCCGGTTTCGTAGGCCGGTCGCAGGCGGGCCTGTACGGTCGACACCGACAGGTCGACGACGTCGGCCAGGTCGGCGATGTCGAACTCGGCGCCGATCACCGCGGCCGCGGCCAGCGCCCTCCTGCTGGGCCGGTCGAGGCGGCCCAGCCGCTGGCCGACCATGCCGGCGACGGCCGCCGACACGTCGTCGGTATGTCCGTCGGATGCGTCGTGCAGCCGGTCGTGCGCGACCAGGACTGAGACGAGTTCCCTGATGTACAAGGGGTTTCCGCCGGTACGGTTCCACACCCGCTGAGACACGGCGCCCTCGGTGCCCGTACCGGCCAGCGCGTCGACGAGGGTGGCCGCGGCGGCGGGCCCGATGCCGTCGAGATGAATCGACCGGGCGGCCTCCAGGCGGACCAGCCGCTCGAAGGTGGGCCGGTTCATCGGCCGGCCGCTGCCGAAGTAGGTCCAGTTGCCGATCACCTGGATCGGCGCGCGCCCGAGTTGCGCGCTCAGCAAGGACAGCGCATTGCCGGACGGGAAGTCGGCCAGATGCAGGTCGTCGAGGACAAGGAGCAACGGGCGGATCGCGGAGAGTTCACACAGCGCCGACACCACACCCTCGATAAGCGCGAAACCCGTTGCGGCAGCCCGGACCCCGGAGTTGATGGCATCGCGTTCGGTCCATTCGGGCACCAGCGCGTCGACCACACCGGGGGCGACCCGGCGCACCGCGTTTCGACCCGGCTGTCCGAGTTCGTCACCGAGTCGGCGCAGCAATTGGATCCACGTCCACATCAGGGGTAACCGGACACCCGGCGGGTGCGCGGCCCACGCGATGGCCATGTCGGCCTTGCGGGCATGCGTCGAAACCGCCTGTGCAAGAGCCGTTTTCCCGATTCCGCTTTCCCCGGTCAACAGGATCAGCCCGCCCGTGCCCGCGCGGGTATTGCCCAATGCAGCGGTGATGCTCTCCAGTTCTGAGTTCCGCCCGACGAACGGGATCTGGCTCTGCGGGTCGGATCCGGGTGAGACGGCGGGGGGTTCGGCCGGCGGGTTGAAATGCAGATCCGTCGCCTTGTCGCAGATCTTGCGGTAAAGGGTCTGCAGACCGTCGCCGGGAGCGGTGCCGAGCTCGCGGTCCAGCGTGGCGCGGGCGCGGTCGAACGCGCGAATCGCGTCGGAGGTGCGGCCGGCCCGGTACAACGCCACCATCAGGTGGCCCCACAGTCGCTCCTCGGTCGAGTCGGCCGCGATGGCCGCCTCGATCTCGGGAACCAAGTCGCCGCCGTCGCCGGATTGCAGCGCCGCATCGAAGCGCGCTTCGATTGCGGTGTGGCGCAACGCGATATAGCGCGTCGCGTCGGCGTGGGCGAAGTCGCGATGGGTGAACTCCCCGAACGGGTCGCCGCGCCACGAGGTCAGCGCCGTACCGAGCTTGTCGAAGGCGGCCGCGGCAGCGCCGCGAACCAGGGCCGCCCGGCCCTCCTTGACCAGGGTCTCGAATCGGTGCAGATCGACCGAGTCGTCGTCGAGCAGGGTGAGCTGGTAGCCGTACGCCCGGGACGCGAGCCGCAGCTTCGGCTGGGCGACGGTGTCGGTCGACACCGGCAGGATGCGCCGCAAATTGGTGACGTAGGCCCGCAGCGATGCCAGCGCCTTGGGTGGGGGCTTGTCCTCCCAGACCGCGTCGATCAGTCGGTCGACGCTGACCACCGTGCCGTGGTTGGCGAGAAGAACGGCCAGCACGCAGCGCTGTTTCGGTCCGCCGAGTGGCGCCAGTGCCCCGCCGACGCGGGCCTCGACCGCGCCGGACAGCTGGTATTCGACCATGACCCCCACCGCGAGCGAAGATGCTGACCGTTGCTAGCGGTCACACGATACATGGCCATAGGTCTGGCCGCGTGCTGGTTGGACCGCACCATCGGTATTACCTGCGAAAACTCTGTGAATTGCTGAGCGGTTGATCCATACTCAGGCCCTGATGAAAACACTCGGCTCTGCGACGCGGTGCTGCGCCGGCGTGCTGATCGGTGTCGCGGCGCTGCCACTGACCGGGTGCGGCGCGACCGTCAAGCCCGACGGGGCCGCCAGATCGGTCGTCGATGTCGTCTCGCGGCAAACCGGATTCACGCCGAATGACGTGCACTGCCCATCGGGGGTCAAGGCCACCGTCGGCGGTCAATTCGATTGCGGCTTCACCGGTCCGGAGGGGCCGTACGTCGCGCACATGCGGATCACCAAGGTCGACGGCGACAACGTCGAGTTTGACGTCAAGACCGCGCCGCGCGCGCCGTAGCCGCTGGAGGGTACCGTGCACAACGCTTGGGACACAGTCGGGTTCGTTGCGTTGATCGTGCTGGGGATCGCCGCGGTCCAGGCCGTGATCTGGATACCGATCATCGTCTGGTGGCGTCGCAAGTCGCGCGTGGCCCGGGTGAGGCTCGAGGCGGCCCTCGAGTCAGAGACGCCAGTTCGCCCGCCGGAGAAGGGGGTGTACCGGGGGGCGACCGCGCCCGGTTATCCCGTCGTCAACAACAACGGGACCATCGCGCTCAGTGCGCGGCGACTGATCTTCATCACCCTGACCGGCAAGCTGATTGACGTGCCGGTGGCGCAGATCGTCGGGGTCCGCGAAGACAAAGTGTTCAAAGCGTCTGTGCGCGGGGGCCGTTCGCACCTGATCGTGCAACTACCGTCCGGCGAAGTCGCCTTCTACGTCGCCTCCAACGCCGACTGGATCGGCGCCCTGAACGGGCTGATCAGACAGCCGGGCTGACGGGTTCCGAACTCAGCGCCTCGGGCTCGTCGGCGTGCACACTGCGGCTGCTGATCAGTAGACCGATCAGTGCGCCGACGATGCAGATGACCACGGTCGCACCGAAGATTTCGCCGTACATTCCGGCGAACGCCTGTCGGTACAGGTCGCCCATTGCCGCCGCGCGTTCGAAGGGACTCGCGTCCTTTCCGAGCCGGGGTGTCTTGGCGGCTAGCTCGGCCGTGATTTGCGGGAGCCGGTAGAAGCCCCAAGCACTCAGCGACGCGACCCCGATGAGCATTCCCGTCATGCGCGCGACCACGACCGCGGCCGACGCGATGCCGTGCTGCGCTGACGGCACGACCCGCAGGCTCGCGGACGTCAGCGGGCCGATCACCAGGCCCAAGCCGAGGCCCGCAACCACCAACTCCGGCAGCACGATGAGACCGTGGAACACCGCCCGGTGGTCGGCCAGATGGATGTCCCACTGCCGAACCACGACGTAGCCGGCGGCGGCAATGAGCAGACCGATGAACGTCACCGCACGATCGCCGATCTTGGTGGCGATCAACCCACCCACGACGGCGCCGACAGGCAGTGCGGCAAGGAACCACAGCAGAACCATTGCCGCGTAGTTCTGGTCTCTCGACAACACGCCTTGAACGAAGAGCTCGACGTCCACCAGCGTCACCATCAGGGCGGCGCCGGCGCACAAGGAGGCGCCCAGCGCGGACAGGAACGTCCGGAAATGCACCCCGGTCGGGTCGATCAGCTTGGTGCGTGAAAACCGTTCCCAGACAACGAAAATGACTGCGGCTACGACAGCCCCGATGATCAGCGGCGGACCGTTTTCGGGCAGCGCGTGCTTACCGTCGGGGCTGGGGTTGTACAGACCGATGACCGCCAGTCCGAGCGTGAGCGCCAGAAGTACACCGCCGACGATGTCAATCTTCTCCGGATCGGCGCTGCGGTCGCGGCCCGGCAGGCTGAACTGGATCATCGCCATCGACGCGAGCGCCAGTGGGATGTTGATCCAGAACACGTCCTGCCAGCGACTGGTCAGCCAGACGACGAAAATGCCGTACAGCGGACCGAGCACGCTGCCGAGTTCCTGCGCGGCACCGATGCCGCCGAGGATGCCGGCCCGGTTGCGTTGCGCCCACAGGTCTGCGCCCAGCGCGAGTGTGACCGGGAGCAGGGCGCCGCTGGCGATGCCTTGGACGACACGTCCCAGCTCCAGGGCGTCCAGATTGGTAGCCCGGGCGGTGATCACCGAACCGATGGCAAAGGCAGCGAGGCTGACTTGCAGCAGCAGCTTGCGGCCGAATCGGTCGGATGCCCGTCCCAGCAGCGGCATCGCCGCGATGTAGCCGAGTAGGTAGTAAGTGATGATCGGGGTGATGCGCTGCAGCTGGTTGATCGGAACGCCGATGGTCCCGATGATGTCGCGCATGATCGTGACCACGACGTAGGTGTCGAGGGCGCCAAGGAGTACCGCGAGACTGCCGGCGCTGATGGCGACGCCGCGGCCCGCGCGTTGCGGTGCTGTCACGGCGCGACGGGGGGCTTGGTGACCTGAACCGGGGCGTTCCAGTTCGACAGCGTCAGCTGCAGAGAGTTGCCCGGGCTCTGCTCCAGCTGGGTCTGGACCAGCTGGTGGTCACCGTTTTCCTCGATCCACACCGTCGAGGGCAGCGGTTGCGTTGCCTTCAGTCGCGGCATGATGCCGTTCACCGCGTCTGCCGAGACGGTTCCGGTGATCTTGATGGTGCTTTGCCCACCGACGTTCTCACGGCCCTCGGCCTTCGGGTTGCTCAGGTTGCTCAACACGTTGGCGAGTCCGACCTCGGGCTTGAGGATGGTCGACGGGTCATACAGGTCGGACGCCTTGCCGAAGCTATCCCACTGGCCGGGCGTCAGGGCTCCGTAAAGGATCCCGTCGAGCACGACGAACGGCGCATCGATGTCGGAACCGCCGAAGATGATGCTCGCGTTGCCCTGCGCGGCGGTCTGCGGCGTGGTGGTCAGATCGCCCGTCAGCGACTTGACCGGCAGACCCTTGATCTTGCCGTTGACGGTCAGGGCCAGGTGCACGCTCTTGACGTTCTTGGTGCTCTGGGTGGATTCCTTGATCAAGGTGGCCGCGTCCGGCAGCGGACCGCCGGATTGCTTGGACGACGAGCAGCCGCCGATCAAGGCGGCGCCGATCGACACGGCGGCGAGAACGGCAAGGATGCGGGATACAGGTCGGGGCGTCTGCATAACTTGCAGAGTAGCGGGTCGCGCCGACCGGGCAGAGAAGCGCAAGGTGGGCGGGACGTCGCGCGGGGGACCGCGACTCACTAGCCTGAGGCGGTGTTCACCGGAATCGTTGAAGAGCTGGGTGAGGTCGTCGTTAAGGATGAGCTGGGGGATTCCGCCCGCTTCACCATCCAGGGTCCGGTCGTCACCGCCGACGCCGGGCATGGCGACTCGATCGCGGTCAACGGGGTGTGCCTGACCGTCGTCGAGATACTCCCGGGCGGTCAGTTCACCGCGGACGTGATGGGCGAGACGCTCAGCCGGTCCAGCCTGGGTCGCCTCGTCGCTGGTAGCCCGGTCAATCTGGAGCGGGCCGCGGCCCTGAACAGTCGCCTGGGCGGGCACATCGTGCAGGGTCACGTCGACGGCACCGGAAAAATCCTCAGTCGCACGCCCACCGACAACTGGGAAGTGGTCCGAATCGGGCTGCCCGTCGAGCTGGCCCGGTATGTCGTGGAGAAGGGATCGATCACCGTCGACGGCATCTCGCTGACGGTGTCCGCCCTCGGCGACGACTGGTTCGAGGTGTCGCTGATCCCGACCACCCGCGAACTGACCACGCTCGGGCCGGCCGAAGCCGGGACTCAGGTGAACCTGGAAGTGGACGTCATCGCCAAATACGTGGAGCGACTACTGCACGCGAAGTCGGTCTAGCGGCGAAAGACTGGGTCGTTGTCGATGTGGCGCCTGTGCGGATGGGGCAACGCCTGGGGCGGACCCTGATCGCCGGGCCCTTGCGCGCCCGGCGCGGGATCGGGGCTCGATGGTTGTCCCGGGTCGTCCGCCGCAATGATCGACGGGCTCGCGGATACCGCCGGGCCGGTGAGGACAGCGCCGACGAGCAAAGCGCCGGCGAGGCCAAGACCACAGGTCAAGGCGCGCAAGGTGCGCATCGCGGGCAACGTCGCCATGAAGCCACAGTAGCGCCGAAAGCACGCCCCGTGGCCGATATGTGTGAGTCGTGTTTGAGGTTGCACTGAATTGTCGGCAGACCGTCATCCGCGCGAAAGGTGCTGTCGAGCTTGGAAAAGGCAACGCCCGCTCCGCCTGGTCGGCGAAGCGGGCGTCTGGTGGGTGAATCTTTACAGCGGGATCCAAACTCCGAAGAAGTTGAAGCCCCACTGATTGAATTGTGGGTTCCAGAACGGGTTTTCCTGGTAGCCCCAGTAGTTGATCGGGCCGTCGCTCCACCGTCCACCCGGTGGCGGAAGCGGCCGATTCCAGGCCGGTCGAGGAGGCTCGCCGCCACCCCACGGTGCCGGCCCGTTGCCCCACGGCGCTCCGCGGAAGTACCCGCGGTGGTCGTCGCCGTGCCATGGTCCTGGCCCGCTCATTCCATGCGGTCCGGGTCCACCAGGTCCGTGCGGTCCCGGCCCACCTGGCCCACCCGGTCCGCCCGGACCAGGCCCGCCGGGTCCGTGGCCACCGGGTCCGGGACCACCCGGTCCGCCCGGCCCGTGGCCGCCCCCGCCGCCCGGCTCCTGCGGCGCGGGTGCGTGATTGACGGCGGGGGCGCCATGGCCGCCCGGTAGTGGCCCGGGCGCGGCGCTGGCAATTCCGGTGCCCACCCCCAGTGCGGCTGCGCCAAGGGCACCGGCTATTCCTGCGCCGGCGATCAGTTGCCTCAATGTCATGGTCCTTCACCTACCTTCTCGGTATTCGGCGGACGTTCCCCCACGACTTGAACATTAAATAGCTAAGCTATGAATTAGCTACGCGCCGGCTCTGGAAACCTTCTGCGGATGAGTCGCTGTGACGAAAGTGCTCACTGAGTGAGCAGCGGCAATAACTCATCCGACGTGGTGGTTCATACTGGAGACAACACCTGAGGACGTCAGGTGTGTTTCATTGACAAGGTGGCTGCGATGACGAGGTTGGACTCGGTCGAGCGCGCGATCGCCGACATCGCGGCGGGCAAGGCGGTCGTCGTCGTCGACGACGAGGACCGGGAGAACGAAGGCGATCTCATCTTCGCGGCCGAGAAGGCGACCCCTGAGCTGGTCGCGTTCATGGTGCGCTACACGTCCGGCTACCTGTGTGTGCCGCTGGACGGCGAAATCTGCGACCGGCTCGGTCTGCTGCCGATGTATGCGGTCAATCAGGACAAGCACGGCACCGCGTACACGGTGACGGTGGATGCCAAAAACGGTGTCGGAACCGGTATTTCGGCGTCCGACCGGGCGACCACCATGAAGCTGCTCGCCGACCCGGCCAGCGTCGCCGACGACTTCACCCGGCCCGGGCACGTAGTTCCGTTGCGCGCCAAGGATGGTGGCGTGCTCCGTCGTCCCGGCCACACCGAAGCCGCGGTCGACCTGGCCCGGATGGCGGGTCTCTCGCCGGCCGGCGCGATCTGCGAGGTCGTCAGCCAGAAGGACGAAGGCGCGATGGCGCAGACCGACGAGCTGCGGGTCTTCGCCGACGAGCACGATCTCGCGCTGATCGCCATCGCCGACCTGATCGAATACCGCCGCAAGCACGAGAAGCACATCGAGCGGATTGCCGAGGCGCGCATCCCGACCCGGCACGGTGAATTCCGTGCGGTCGGCTACAGCAGCATCTACGAGGACGTCGAGCACGTGGCGTTGGTCCGCGGTGAGATCGCCGGTCCCAACTACGACGGCGATGATGTGCTGGTGCGTGTCCACTCCGAATGCCTGACCGGAGACGTGTTCGGGTCACGCCGCTGCGACTGCGGTCCGCAACTGGACGCCGCGATGGCGATGGTCGCCCGCGAAGGCCGGGGTGTGGTGCTCTACATGCGCGGCCACGAGGGCCGCGGCATCGGCCTGATGCACAAGCTGCAGGCCTACCAGTTGCAGGACGCCGGTGATGACACCGTCGACGCCAACCTCAAGCTCGGATTGCCCGCCGACGCAAGGGATTACGGAACCGGTGCGCAGATCCTGGTTGACCTTGGTGTGCGCTCCATGCGGCTGCTGACCAACAACCCAGCAAAGCGGGTCGGCCTCGACGGCTACGGGCTGCACATCCTCGAGCGCGTGCCGTTGCCGGTGCGGGTCAACGCGGAGAACATCCGCTATCTGATGACCAAGCGCGACCGGATGGGCCACGACCTTGCCGGGCTGGACGACTACCACGAATCCATCAATCTGCCAGGCGAATTCGGCGGCGCTCTGTGACCGCCGGCGACGAATCAGAGCGCAGCGATGCCAAGGAGCGGCGCTTATGAGCGGTGCCGGGGTACCCGACATCGCGTCGCAGGACGCTTCGGCACTCACGTTGGCGATCGTGGTGAGCACGTGGCACAGCAAGATCTGCAACCAGCTGCTCGATCGCGCTCAACTGGTCGCGGACCAGTGGGGCGTCAAGAACCCCACCGTCGTGCGGGTGCGTGGTGCGATCGAGATTCCAGTGGTCGCGCAGGCACTCGCCCGTGACCACGACGCAGTGGTCGCGCTCGGCGTGGTGATCCGCGGCCAGACACCGCATTTCGACTACGTCTGCGACGCGGTGACGCAGGGTCTCACCCGGGTTTCGCTGGACGAGTCGACCCCGGTGGCCAACGGGGTGCTGACCACCAACGACGAAGCGCAGGCCCTCGACCGGGCGGGCCTGCCCGATTCCGCCGAGGACAACGGTGGCCAGGCGACGGCCGCGGCGCTGAGCACCGCGCTGACTCTGCGCCAGCTGCACGGAAAGTCGTGACCGCCCGATCCGACCAGGACACCTGGGATGTGCAGCTGCGGCCACGCCTGACGCCGTATGTCGCCTACGCCGTGGCGGCCGTTCTCGTCGTCGCGCATGTGGCGATCGGCCTGCTGCTCAAGATGGGGTCCACCGGGGTGATCTTCCAGACCTCCGACCAGATCGCGATGGCTGTGCTCGGCGTCGTGCTTGCGGGGCTCGTGCTGCTGTTCGCGCGGCCGCGGCTACGGGTCGGCGCGGCCGGGCTGTCGGTGCGCAACGTGCTCAGCGACCGGCTGGTGCCCTGGGGTGAGTTGGTGGGTGTGTCCTTTCCCGTGGGGGCCCGCTGGGCACGGATCGATCTGCCCGACGACGAGTACATCCCGCTGATGGCGATCCAGTCCGTCGATAAGGATCGCGCCGTGGCGGCCATGGACGCCGTGCGGAAGCTGCTGGCGCACTACCGGCCTGATCTGGCGTCGCACTGATCAGCGCTCGCCGTGTCTGGCGTCGAATGTGCGGCTGGCTTCACATTCGGCGCCGAGTGTGCGCCTAGCTCCGCGTTCGCCACGCATCCGGTTCACGTCGTCGGCGTCGGCGGGCGCGACTAGCCTTGGACACCGTGGCTGATCCCGCGACCTACCGCCCCGCTCCCGGGTCCATCCCGGTCGAGCCGGGCGTGTACCGGTTCAGCGATCAGCATGGGCGGGTGATCTACGTCGGCAAGGCCAAGAGCCTGCGCAGCCGGCTGAACTCGTACTTCGCCGACATCTCCGGCCTGCATCCGCGCACCCGTCAGATGGTGACTACCGCTGCCAAAGTCGAGTGGACGGTGGTCAACACCGAGGTCGAGGCGCTGCAGCTGGAATACAACTGGATCAAGGAATTCGATCCCCGGTTCAACGTCCGGTATCGCGACGACAAGTCCTATCCGGTGCTCGCGGTGACCCTCAACGAGGAGTATCCACGGCTGATGGTGTATCGCGGTCCGCGTCGCAAAGGCGTCCGCTACTTCGGGCCCTACTCGCACGCCTGGGCCATCCGCGAAACCCTCGACCTGCTGACCCGGGTGTTCCCGGCTCGTACCTGTTCAGCGGGAGTCTTCAAGCGGCACAATCAAATTGACCGACCGTGCCTGTTGGGTTACATCGACAAGTGCTCGGCACCGTGCGTCGGTCGCGTCAGCGCCGAGCAGCATCGACAGATCGTGACGGACTTCTGCGACTTCCTGTCCGGCAAGACCGACAAGTTCGCCCGCGGACTGGAACAGCAGATGCTCACCGCGGCGGACGATCTGGACTTCGAACGCGCCGCGCGGCTGCGCGACGACCTGGGCGCGCTCAAACGCGCGCTGGAGAAGCAGGCGGTGGTGCTCGGCGACGGCACCGACGCCGACGTCGTTGCGTTCGCCGACGACGACCTCGAAGCCGCTGTCCAGGTGTTCCACGTCCGGGGTGGGCGTGTTCGCGGACAGCGTGGCTGGATCGTCGAAAAGCCTGGTGATCCGGGCGATTCCGGTGAGGCGCAACTGGTCGAGCAATTCCTGACCCAGTTCTACGGCGACCAGGCCGCGCTCGGCGGAGCCGCGGACGAATCCGTCAACCCGGTGCCGCGCGAGGTGCTCGTGCCATGTCTGCCACCGAACGCCGATGAGTTGGCGGTCTGGCTGACCGGCCTGCGTGGTTCGCGGGTAGCGCTGCGGGTGCCTCGCCGCGGTGACAAGAAGGACCTGGCCGACACCGTGCAGCGCAACGCCAAAGATGCGCTGCAGCAGCACAAGCTGAAACGGGCCGGCGACTTCACCGCGAGATCAGCTGCGCTGCAAAACATTCAGGAGTCATTGGGGCTGGCCGACGCGCCGCTGCGGATCGAGTGCGTCGACATCAGCCACGTGCAGGGCACCGACGTGGTCGGCTCGCTGGTGGTGTTCGAGGACGGGTTGCCGCGCAAATCCGATTACCGCCACTTCGGCATCCGGGAGGCGGCCGGCGACGGTCGCTCCGACGACGTGGCGTCGATCGCCGAAGTGACCCGGCGTCGCTTCATTCGACACGTCCAGGACCAGGAGGATCCGAAAGTCCTGTCGCCCGAGGGCAAATCACGCCGCTTCGCCTATCCACCGAATTTGTATGTGGTCGACGGTGGGGCGCCGCAGGTGAACGCCGCCAGCGCGGTCCTCGAGGAGCTCGGTGTCAACGATGTCGCGGTGATCGGCCTGGCCAAGCGCCTCGAAGAGGTGTGGGTGCCCTCAGAGCCGGACCCGATCATCCTGCCGCGCAACAGCGAGGGCCTGTTCCTCCTGCAGCGGGTGCGTGACGAGGCGCACCGGTTCGCCATCAACTACCACCGCAGCAAGCGGTCCAAGCGGATGACGGCGTCCGCGCTCGACTCGGTTCCCGGGCTGGGCGAACACCGCCGCAAGGCACTGGTTGCCCATTTCGGCTCACTGGCTCGGCTCAGGGAGGCTACGGTCGACGAGATCACTTCCGTTCCGGGCATCGGGGTTGCCACGGCGACGGCCGTGCTCGACGCGCTGCGTGGCGATGGATCCAATCCAGGAACGGACGCGGCGGCGCAGGAACCGGTCGCGGAGCGGGCATCGGGATGATAGGCGAGGGGATGGACGGGCCCAATCAGGCGCAGTCGCTCGAGAATGCCGAGAATCACGGCGCGACAAGCGAATCCGGAATCGACGTGGTTCTGGTCACCGGGCTGTCGGGGGCCGGCCGCGGCACCGCCGCCAAGGTGCTCGAGGACCTCGGCTGGTATGTCGCCGACAATCTGCCACCGCAGTTGATCACCCGGATGGTCGACCTCGGGCTGGACGCCGGGTCCCGGATCACCCAGCTGGCCATCGTGATGGACGTCCGGTCCCGCGGGTTCACCGGCGACCTGGACTGGGTGCGCAACGACCTGGCCACCCGCAACATCACTCCGCGGGTGTTGTTCATGGAGGCCTCCGACGACATGTTGGTGCGCCGTTATGAGCAGAACCGACGTAGTCATCCGCTGCAGGGTGAGCAGACGCTGGCGGAAGGCATTGCGGCCGAACGGGAAATGCTCGCTCCGGTCCGCGCGACCGCCGACCTGGTCATCGACACCTCGACACTGGCGGTGCGCGAGCTACGGGAGAGCATCGAGCGGGCCTTCGGCGGCGAGACCGTCGCGCAGACCGCCGTCACCGTCGAGTCGTTCGGCTTCAAATACGGTCTGCCAATGGACGCCGACACCGTGATGGATGTTCGCTTCCTGCCCAATCCGCACTGGGTCGACGAGTTGCGCCCACTCACCGGTCAGCATCCCGAGGTCCGAGACTACGTCCTTGGCCAGACCGGCGCGGCAGAGTTTCTCGAGACATACCATCGGTTGCTGTCCCTGATTGTCGACGGCTACCGCAGGGAGGGGAAGCGCTACATGACTGTGGCGATCGGTTGCACGGGCGGTAAACACCGCAGCGTCGCGATCGCCGAGGCGTTGGCGCGTCTGCTCGAACCCGACGAACAGCTGACGGTGCGGGTGCTGCACCGGGATCTGGGTCGCGAATGAGCCGCCGGATCGTCGCTCTGGGCGGTGGGCACGGCCTCTATGCCACGTTGTCGGCCGCCCGGCGGCTGACCCCGCACGTGACGGCGATCGTCACCGTTGCCGACGACGGCGGTTCCTCCGGTCGGTTGCGCAGCGAACTCGACGTGGTACCACCCGGCGATCTGCGAATGGCGTTGGCGGCCTTGGCTTCTGACAGCCCGCAGGGGCGCCTGTGGGCGACGATCATGCAGCACAGGTTCGGTGGCAGCGGCGCGTTGTCCGGGCATCCGATCGGCAACCTGCTGCTGGCCGGTCTCAGCGAGGTGCTGGCCGATCCGGTGGCCGCCCTCGACGAGGTCGGTCGGATTCTGGGCGTACGGGGCCGGGTGCTGCCGATGTGCCCGATCGCCCTGCAGATCGAGGCCGACGTCTCCGGATTGGAGAGCGATCCCAGGATGTTCCGGGCGATCCGCGGGCAGGTGGCGATCGCGACCACACCGGGCAAGGTACGTCGGGTGCGACTGCTGCCCGGGGATCCGCCGGCCACCCGCCAGGCTGTCGACGCGATCATGTCCGCCGACCTGGTGGTGCTGGGTCCGGGATCGTGGTTCACCAGCGTGATCCCGCACGTGCTGGTGCCCGGACTGGCCGCGGCTCTGCAGGCGACCTCGGCCCGTCGCGCGCTGGTGCTCAACCTGGTGGCCGAACCGGGGGAGACGGCCGGGTTCTCGGTCGAACGCCACCTGCACGTACTTGCCCAGCACGCACCGGGTTTCACCGTTCACGACGTGATCATCGACGCCGAGCGGGTGCCGAGCGAACGGGAGCGAGATCAGATCCGGCGGACGGCAACTTTGCTCAATGCGCAGGTTCAATTCGCTGACGTGTCCCGGCCTGGTACACCTTTACATGACCCGGGCAGATTGGCCGCGGCGCTGGAGGGAGTGGGCGTGCGCGACTCCGGTCGGCCGCCGCCATCCGCGACGTCGACCGACGCAGTGGCGATCGAGCAAGAACGTCAGCGGACCGGCACAGATGGACCGGGTCGCAACGGACCGAGGGGTGACGACGCGTGGCGATGACGGCCGAAGTCAAAGACGAGTTGAGCCGCCTGGTGGTGACCGCTGTGAGCGCGCGGCGCGCCGAGGTGACGTCCTTGCTGCGGTTCGCCGGCGGGCTGCACATCGTGGCGGGGCGGGTGGTCGTCGAAGCCGAGGTCGATCTGGGGAGCATCGCGCGTCGGCTCCGCAAGGACATCTTCGACCTGTACGGCTACAGCGCGGTCGTACATGTGTTGTCGGCCAGCGGAATTCGCAAGACCACGCGCTACGTGCTGCGGGTCGCGAATGACGGCGAGGCCTTGGCGCGCCAGACCGGACTGCTCGATCTACGAGGCCGGCCGGTGCGGGGGCTGCCGGCTCAGGTGGTCGGCGGCAGCATCGGTGACGCCGAGGCCGCCTGGCGTGGCGCGTTCCTGGCGCACGGTTCACTGACCGAGCCCGGTCGCTCGTCGGCGCTGGAGGTCAGTTGCCCCGGCCCGGAGGCGGCGTTGGCACTGGTGGGCGCCGCCCGACGGCTCGGCATCAGCGCCAAGGCGCGGGAGGTGCGCGGCGCCGACCGGGTGGTCGTGCGTGACGGCGAGGCCATCGGGGCGCTGCTCACCCGGATGGGCGCCCAGGACACCCGGCTGGTGTGGGAGGAGCGGCGGATGCGCCGCGAGGTTCGCGCGACGGCGAACCGGCTGGCCAACTTCGACGACGCCAACCTGCGGCGATCGGCGCGTGCGGCGGTGGCCGCCGCCGCCCGGGTCGAGCGCGCGCTGGAGATTCTCGGCGACACCGTCCCGGACCACCTGTCCGCGGCGGGCAGGCTGCGCGTCGAGCACCGACAGGCGTCGCTGGAGGAGCTGGGCCGGCTGGCCGACCCGCCGATGACCAAAGACGCTGTGGCAGGCCGTATTCGGCGGCTGTTGTCGATGGCGGACCGCAAGGCGAAGGTCGACGGCATTCCCGACACCGAGTCCGCGGTGACGCCCGACCTGCTGGAAGACGCCTAACTCGCGTCGACTGTGCAGGTCATGCACGCGATCGCGGGGCAACTCCGCTCATAAGCCGCACATTCGGCGCTCACAGGATCCCAGGCTGCCCAGATTGGCCGCGGCACTCGACTATCCCGCTAGATTGTTCTCGCCAACGGTGGCAAGACCTGAAACGAGGCCCGATGGGATTCATCAGCCCGGATCTTCCCGACGTCGACCCCGAGACCTGGCAGGACCGGTCCGCGGCGGACCGGATGCAGGTGGTGACCCGGCACTGGGTCGAGCACGGTTTCGGCACTCCCTCGGCGATCTACCTGCTGTACGTGGTCAAGATGGCGGCGTACGCGGCGGGCGCCGCGGCGGTGATCGCCCTGACCCCGGGGCTGGGCGGTCTGGCCGACATCGGGACCTGGTGGACGCAGCCGATCGTCTACCAGAAGTTCATCGTCTTCACGTTGCTGTTCGAGGTCCTCGGCCTGGGCTGCGGGTCCGGCCCGCTCACCGCACGCTTCCTGCCGCCGATCGGCGGATTCCTGTATTGGTTGCGGCCCAAGACAATTCGGCTGCCACCGTGGCCCAACGATGTCCCGTTCACGCGCGGCGACTCCCGCACGCTGCTCGACGTGGCGCTCTACCTCGTCGTCCTGGGTTCCGGGGTCTGGGTGCTGCTGGCACCCGGACACGGCGGATCGGTCACCGGCGATGGCGACGTGGGGCTTATCGACCCGCTGCGGGTGCTGCCGACGATCGTCGCGCTCGCGCTGCTGGGCCTGCGTGACAAGACCATCTTTCTGGCCGCCCGCGGGGAGCACTACTGGCTGAAACTGATCATCTTCTTCTTCCCGTTCACCGACCAGATCGCCGCGTTCAAGATCGTCATGCTCGGATTATGGTGGGGTGCAGCGACTTCCAAGCTCAACCACCACTTCCCGTACGTGGTGGCTGCGATGACGAGCAACAACGCTCTGCTGCGCGGCAGGCCGTTCAACTGGTTGAAGCGCAGGCTCTATCGCGACCCGGTGAACGACATTCGCCCGACGTGGATTCCGAAGCTGATGGCCCACGTCGGCGGCACCACCGCCGAGCTCATCGTGCCGGCGGTTCTGGTGTTCGCCGCGGGAAATCACCCGTGGCGCTGGGGATTGATCGCCTTCATGGTGATCTTCCACCTCAACATCATTTCCAACCTCCCGATGGGCGTGCCCCTGGAGTGGAACATCTTCTTCATCTTCTCGCTGTTCTACCTGTTCGGTCACTACAGCGACATCGTGATCTACGACCTGAGTTCACCACTGCTACTGGCGATGTTGCTGGCTGCGTTGCTGGTGATTCCGGTCGTGGGAAACATGTTCCCGCAACAGATTTCCTTCCTGCCGGCGCTGCGGTATTACGCCGGTAACTGGGCGTCGAGCGTTTGGTGCTTCCGCGCCGGCGTGGAGGACAAGATCGAGGCGGGGGTCGTGAAGAGCTCGGCGCTGACCGTGCGGCAGATCGCACGGCTCTACGACGCGAACACCGCGGAGATCATCAGCGACAAGGCCCGCGCCTTCCGCTGCATGCATGTGCACGGTCGGGCGCTCAATGGCCTGCTGCCGCGGGCACTGGAGGACGTGGCGGACTACGCATTGCGCGAGGGCGAGACCGTGGCCGGGCCCCTGATCGGCTGGAACTTCGGTGAAGGCCATCTGCACAACGAGCAGCTGATCGAGGCGGTGCAGCGGCGGTGCGGGCTGGAGGAGGGCGACCTGCGGGTGATCATCCTCGAGGGACAGCCGATCCAGACGAAAAAGCAGTGGTACCGGATCGTCGACGCCAAGACCGGCCTGCTCGAGGAGGGCTACGTCAGTGTCGACGACATGCTGGCCCGCCAGCCCTGGCCAGAGCCCGGCGACGAGCTGCCCGTTCACCCCGTCGCGCACGGATGAGCGTGACCTGAACCACCGAATTAGCTACGCATTGTCGCAGCTACTAGGCTGGCGGCGAGCATCAAGCCAGCATCGAAGGAGAGATACGTGACGGTCCGGGTAGGCATCAACGGTTTCGGTCGCATCGGGCGCAACTTCTACCGGGCCCTGCTGGCGCAGCAGGCCGCCGGAGCCGACACCGACATCGAGGTGGTGGCGGCCAACGACCTGACCGACAACGCGTCGCTGGCGCACCTGCTGAAATTCGACTCGATCCTGGGCCGGCTGCCCTTCGACGTCAGCCTCGAAGGCGAAGACACCATCGTCGTCGGCGACCACAAGATCAAGGCGCTTGAAGTCAAAGAGGGCCCGGCTGCGCTGCCGTGGGGCGACCTCGGCGTCGACGTCGTCGTCGAGTCCACCGGCATCTTCACCAACGCCGCAAAAGCCAAGGGCCACTTGGACGCCGGTGCCAAGAAGGTCATCATCTCGGCGCCCGCCACCGACGAGGACATCACCATCGTGCTGGGCGTCAACGACGACAAGTACGACGGCAGCCAGAACATCATCTCCAACGCGTCCTGCACGACGAACTGCCTCGGCCCGATCGCCAAGGTGCTGAACGACGAGTTCGGCATCGTCAAGGGTCTGATGACCACCATCCACGCCTACACGCAGGACCAGAACCTGCAGGACGGGCCGCATAAGGATCTGCGCCGCGCCCGCGCCGCCGCGCTGAATATCGTGCCGACCTCGACGGGTGCGGCGAAGGCGATCGGCCTGGTGCTGCCCGAGCTCAAGGGCAAGCTGGACGGCTACGCACTGCGGGTACCTATCCCCACCGGCTCGGTCACCGACCTGACCGCGGAGCTGAAGAAGTCGGCCACCGCCGACGAGATCAATGCCGCCATGAAAGCCGCCGCCGACGGTCCGATGAAGGGCATCCTCAAGTACTACGACGCACCGATCGTCTCCAGTGACATCGTCACCGACCCACACAGCTCGATCTTCGACTCCGGCCTGACCAAGGTCATCGACGATCAGGCCAAGGTGGTGTCCTGGTATGACAACGAATGGGGTTACTCCAACCGACTCGTCGACCTGGTCGCGCTGGTCGGCAAGTCGCTGTAGCCGTGACGCGATCTTCGATCCCCAATCTTCCAGACCTTCTCGCGCAGGGAGTTTTGGGACGCGGAGTCCTCGTTCGATCCGATCTGAACGTGCCGCTCAGCGACGGGGCCATCACCGATCCCGGCCGCATCATCGCCTCGGTGCCGACGATCAAGGCGTTGGCTGACGCCGGCGCCAAAGTGATCGTGACCGCGCACCTCGGACGGCCCGACGGCAAGCCGGACCCGGCACTCTCGCTGGCCCCGGTCGCGGCGAAGCTGGGTGAGGAACTGGGCACGACCGTCCAGTTGTCCGACGACGTCGTGGGTGCGGACGCCAAGGCCCGCGCCGGCGGCCTCGCCGACGGCGATGTGCTGCTGCTGCAGAACATCCGGTTCGACCCGCGCGAAACCAGCAAGGACGACGCCGAGCGCCTGGCGTTGGCCAAGGAGCTCGCCGAATTGGTCGGCAGCAATGGAGCTTTCGTCTCCGACGGGTTCGGCGTCGTGCACCGCAAGCAGGCCTCGGTGTACGACGTCGCGACGCTGTTGCCGCACTACGCCGGCACATTGGTCGCCGATGAGGTCGCCGTGCTGGAGCGGCTGACCGGTTCGACGAAGCGGCCGTACGCGGTGATCCTCGGCGGCTCCAAGGTCTCCGACAAGCTCGCGGTGATCGAACAACTCGCGACCAAGGCCGACAGCGTCGTGATCGGCGGCGGCATGTGCTACACGTTCCTTGCGGCGATGGGACTCTCGGTCGGGACGTCGCTGCTGCAGCCCGAGATGATCGACACCTGCAAGCAGCTACTCGACACCTACGCCGACGTCATCCGGTTGCCCGTCGACATCGTGGTGGGCGACAAGTTTTCGGCCGACGCCACCCCGGAAACCGTTGCCGCCGAGGCAATTCCGGAAGGCAAGATGGGCCTCGACATCGGCCCGGGATCGGTCGACCGGTTCACCAAGCTGCTGGCCAACGCCGAGACGATCTTCTGGAACGGCCCGATGGGCGTATTCGAATTCCCGGCGTTCGCCGCCGGTACCAAGGGCCTCGCCGAGGTGATCGCCGCGGCGACCGCCAAGGGCGCGTTCAGTGTGGTCGGCGGCGGCGACTCGGCTGCCGCGGTGCGGGCGCTGGGCCTGCCCGACGACGGCTTCTCGCACATTTCGACCGGTGGCGGAGCGTCGCTGGAATACCTTGAGGGCAAGACGCTGCCCGGTCTCGAAGTGTTGGACAGCTGAGTGGTCTTCGCCGCACATTGACCGACTTCCTTCGCCGTTCTGCATCGAGATCGACGTTTTGGCGGAAAAGTTCGAGAATGGGCCTGCCAAACGCCGATCTCGGCGCGCGGACGGTAAAGCCTGACCACCTGAGCAAAGGACGACGATGAGCCGCAAGCCGCTGATTGCCGGCAACTGGAAGATGAACCTCAACCACTTCGAGGCCATCGCCCTGGTACAGAAGATCGCATTCTCGTTGCCGGACAAGTACTTCGACAAGGTTGACGTCGCGGTCATCCCGCCGTTCACCGATCTGCGCAGCGTGCAGACCCTCGTCGACGGTGACAAGCTGCGACTCACCTATGGCGCGCAAGACATCTCGCAGCACGACTCCGGTGCGTACACCGGCGAGATCAGCGGCGCGTTCCTGCACAAGCTGGGCTGCCACTACGCCGTGGTCGGGCACTCCGAGCGGCGCACCTACCACCACGAGGACGACGCGCTGGTGGCCGCAAAGGCCGCGGCCGCGCTCAAGCACGAGCTGACGCCGATCGTCTGCATCGGCGAGCACCTCGAGGTTCGCGAAGCGGGGGAGCACGTCGCCCACTGCCAGAACCAGTTGCGCGGCTCCCTGGCCGGGCTGTCGGCCGAGCAGATCGGCCAGACGGTCATCGCCTACGAGCCGGTCTGGGCGATCGGTACCGGGCGGGTGGCCAGCGCCGCCGACGCGCAGGAGGTGTGCGCGGCGGTCCGCAAGGAGTTGGCCTCGCTGGCGACGCCGCAGATCGCCGAGTCCATACGGGTGCTCTACGGCGGCTCGGTGAATGCCAAGAACATCGGCGACATTGTCGCCCAGGAAGACGTCGACGGGGCCCTGGTCGGAGGGGCATCGCTGGACGGCGAGCAGTTCGCGACGCTCTCGGCGATCGCCGCCGGGGGACCGCTGCCGTAATCACATTGGGCCGTACGGGTTGCGATCATGGCAACTTCACATTTAGCTTAAAGAAGACTGACAGAAATACAGGTTCTTTAAGTTTCGCGTGAAGCAGCGCCACGTCCTCGGGGGAAGCAACTCATGGCTGGTCGGAACGGCAAGAAGAAGGCTGCGGCGGGACTTGGCCTGATCGGGACGGGCGCGAGCGTCTTCTTTGCCGCAGCAGCGCTGGCCACGGGTTCGGCCGTCACCGCGGCGCCCGCGCGCGCCGACTTCGACGCCCTGATCGACCCGATCATCCAGCCGATCCTGGCGTCCTTCACCGACTCGCTCGCGCTCTTCGACCCGGCCGCCGCCGTCGACCTGACCAACTGGGCCGACACCTTCCTGAGCAGCCTGAACTCGACGTTCGACTCGTTGCTGCCGTCGCTGGATTCCGCCGCGGCGGCCAGCTCGACGGGAGCGCTGCCCACCGTCGATGCGCTCACCGGGGGCACGCTCGGGCTTTCGCTCCTCGAGGGCACCGAACCGGCTGTGAAAGCAACCATCGACGGCGGCACTTCGGTGCCACTACTCGTCGACACCGGGTCCAGCGGGCTGGTGATCCCGTACACCGACCTCGGGTCCAACTACTTCTCGCAGATTGAGGCCCTATTCAGTCTGGGCACGCCCACCGGCATTAGTGAGAGCGGGTACAGCGGCGGGGTCGACTACCTCTATCTGACTTACAGCCATGTGCCGGTCGACTACCTCGGCGCCGACGGTGCAACCGCGCTGAGCACCGACGGGCCCGTGAACGTCGAGATCTATTCGTGGGATCCGTCGAACATCTTCAGCTACTTCAGCAACGACGCGTTCCAGAACTTCCTCAGCGGCAACGAGGTCGACGGCATCCTAGGTATCGGAGAGAACACCGCCGGCCCGACCACCACACCGTTCCTCGATTACGGCGGCGTCTACGTCAACATCCCGGGCGGCGAGCTGGTCGTCGGCGGCGGAAACCCGATCCCTGACGCTTTCTCGACGAGCGGTGACCCGGTCAGCAAGGTTCTGGAGTCGGTCAACGGTGGCACGGCCGTCACGGTTACCAACAACATCGACTCGGGTGGCGTGTTCGGCACGATTCCGTCCAGCCTGGCGACCAACGGCTCCATCGCGCCTGGCACCGAGATCACCGTCACCAATACCGCCGGCCAGGAGCTGTACAGCTACACGGTTGGCACGACCAACGTCAGCGACACCGCCACACCGCACTTCATCAGCAACGCACCGACGGTGATCTCCGGCACCAGCATCGACAGCGGCGTGCTGCCGTTCCTCACCCACGGCGTCTATCTCGACTACGCCGCCGACAAGACGTATTTCGAGCCGCTGACGTAGGCGCCTGACGCAAACTTTTCAGTTTGGTATGAATACGCGTTCTCGCAGAGAAACGCAGAGTTGGCTTAGAGCATCCTGATAGAAACACAGGCTCGTGGCACTCGGCTGCGCAGTCCCGTCCACTCTCAGGGGTCGCTTTCATGGCACGTCGTCTGCGTAGCAAGCTGGTCAGCCTGGGTGCGAGCGCTGGAGCGCTTGCTGCCGCAGCGGCGATAGCCACCGGCTCGGCAGCGCCGGCGAAGGCGGACCTCGACGACCTCTTTGATCCGATCATCTCCTCGTTGACCGATTCGATAGCGGTGTTCGACCCGGCGTTTGCGGTCGACTTCACCAGCTGGGCCGACGAGCTGCTCGACAGCCTGAACGCGTTCGATTTCCTGTGGCCGACCACGGACTCCGCCTTCGCGGCCGCGGCGACCGGAGCTCTGCCCGCAGCCGACGTCACCGCCCTGCCGAATGCGGTGATTCCGATGGAGGTGGTCATCGGCACTGAGCCGGTGGTGTACGCGACCGTCGAAGGTGGAGACGAGGCCGTGCCACTGCTCGTCGACACCGGTTCCGGCGGGTTGGTGATTCCATCGACTCTGTTGGGCGACAACTACTCCGAACAACTCCAGAACCTGTTCGAGCTCGGGTTGCCCTCCGGGATCGGGTCGAGCGGCTACAGCGGCGGCGTGAGCTACATCTACCTGACCTACGACAGCGTGTCCATCGACTACACCAACCTCGCCGGGACCGCCACTGTCTTGGAGACCGACGGCCCCGCCAACATCGAGGTCTACTCCTACGCGCCGGGCAACTTCGCGAGCCTGTTCACCAACGACGCCTTCCAGAACTTCCTCGCGGGCAACAACGTCGACGGCATCCTCGGAGTGGGATACAACGACTACGGCCCGACCGTCACCCCGTTCGCCGACTACGACGGCGTGCTGATCGACATCCCGAACAACCAGCTGGTCATCGGCGACTACGACACGACCGGATGGGTGTCCACCGACGGGGCGCCGATCAGCACGGTCATCGAATCGGCCAACGGCGTCACGCGCACCCTGAGCGTCAACCTGGACTCCGGTGGTGTGTTCGGAACGATCCCGTCGGCCCTGGCGCCGGGCTCTGACCTGGGCGAGCAGCTGCCGGACGGCGTGCTGATTTCGGTCACGAACGCCGAGGGCGAAGAGCTGTACAGCTACACGACGGGCCAAACCGACATCAGCAACGACGGCACGCCCCAGCTTGTCTCCAACGGCCCCTACGTCGTCTCCGGGAACTACATCAACAGCGGCATGATCCCGTTCCTCAACCACCAGGTCTATCTGGACTACAGCGGCAGCATCGGCACGACCTACTTCAGCCCGTACATTCCGTAGCCAGGCGGCCCGGTAAGCTGTCCGCCATGGAATTGGCTCTGCAGATCACCTTGGTGATCACCAGCATCCTGGTGGTGCTGTTGGTGCTGCTGCACCGCGCCAAGGGTGGCGGTCTGTCCACGCTGTTCGGTGGTGGCGTGCAGTCCAGTTTGTCCGGGTCGACGGTGGTGGAGAAGAACCTCGACCGACTGACGTTGTTCGTCGTCGGCATCTGGCTGGTCTCCATCGTCGGTGTCGCGCTGCGGATCAAGTACAACGCCTGACGCCACGAAAGGCGAAGAACGCCAACCACCCCGATACTGGTAGGCATGGCTGAAGCACCCGATTCGCTGGAGCCCTTCGGTGCGGTCCAACGCACCCAGGTAGGTCGCGACGCGACCGAACCGATGCGCGACGACATCCGATTACTCGGCACCATCCTCGGCGACACGGTCCGCGAACAGAACGGCGACGCCGTCTTCGAGCTGGTCGAGCGGGCCCGCATCGCGTCGTTTCGGGTGCGTCGTTCCGAGATCGAGCGCGCCGAGGTGGCGCAGATGTTCGACGGCATCGACATCCGGCAGGCGCTGCCGGTCATCCGGGCGTTCAGCCATTTCGCGCTGCTGGCCAACGTCGCCGAGGACATCCACCGGGAGCGCCGCCGCGCAATCCACGTCGCTGCCGGTGACCCGCCGCAGGACAGCACCCTGGCGGCCACCTACGACAAGCTCGACGCCGCGCACCTCGCCGCCGATGCTGTCGCCGAAGCGTTGACCGGCGCACTGGTCTCGCCCGTGATCACCGCGCATCCGACCGAAACCCGCCGCCGGACGGTGTTCGACACCCAGCACCGCATCACTCAGCTGATGCGCCTGCATGCGCACGGCCAGACCGAGACCGACGACGGCGGCAACATCGACACCGAGTTGCGCCGCCAGGTGTTGATGCTGTGGCAGACCGCGTTGGTGCGGCTGTCCCGGCTACAGATCTCTGACGAGATCGCCGTTGGGTTGCGCTATTACCAGGCAGCGTTTTTCGACGTCGTCCCGAAAGTCAACGCCGGCGTTCGCGACGCGTTGCGCGGTCGCTGGCCGGACGCCGGCCTGCTGCCCAAGCCGATCGTGCGTCCCGGTTCGTGGATCGGGGGAGACCGCGACGGCAACCCCAACGTCACCGCCGAGGTCGTACGGCTGGCCACCGGCAGCGCCGCGTACGCCGCACTGAACCACTACTTCGCCGAGTTGAGCGCGCTGGAACAGGAGCTGTCGATGTCGGCCCGCCTCGTCGCCGTCAGCGACGAACTGGCCGCGCTCGCCGAGAGCTGCGATGAGCCCGCCCGCGGCGACGAGCCGTACCGCCGCGCCCTGCGCGTCATTCATGGCCGGCTCACCGCCACGGCAGGCCAGATCCTGGATCAGGAGCCCGACAACCTGCTCGACCTCGGCCTGACGCCGTACGGGACGCCGGGGGAGATGGCTGCGGACCTCGACACCGTCGACGCGTCACTGCGCGCAAACAACAGCAGGCTGCTCGCCGATGATCGGCTCGCTCGGTTACGAGAAGCGTTGGACGTCTTCGGTTTTCACCTGTCCGGTCTGGACATGCGGCAGAACTCCGACGTCCACGAGGAAGTGGTTGCCGAGCTGCTGGCCTGGGCCGGCGTGCACCCGGACTACGCGTCGCTCGGCGAAGACGAACGAGTCAACATCCTCGCCGAGGAGTTGGGCACCCGACGGCCGCTGATCGGTGACCGCGAGCAGCTGTCGGAGCTGGCCCGCAAGGAGCTCGCGATCGTCTCCGCGGGCGCCCGGGCCGTCGACATCTACGGCCCGGAAGCGGTGCCCAACTACATCATCTCGATGTGCCGATCCGTCTCAGATCTACTCGAGGCGGGTCTCCTGCTGAAGGAATGCGGGCTGCTGGACGCCTCGGAGGACGAGCCGCACTGTCCGGTCGGCATCGTGCCGCTGTTCGAGACGATCGACGACCTCCGCCGCGGCGCGTCGATTCTCGAAGCGGCGCTTGACCTTCCGGTCTATCAGCGCATCGTGCGTACCCGCGGCGGCAGCCAAGAGGTGATGCTCGGTTACTCCGACTCGAATAAGGACGGCGGCTACCTGACCGCCAACTGGGCGCTCTACCGCGCCGAACTCGACCTGGTCGAGTCCGCGCGCAAGACCGGAATTCGGTTGCGGCTCTTCCACGGTCGCGGCGGCACCGTGGGCCGCGGTGGGGGACCGAGTTACGAGGCGATCCTGGCCCAGCCGCCGGGCGCGGTGAACGGCGCGCTGCGGTTGACCGAGCAGGGCGAGGTGATCGCCGCCAAGTATGCCGAACCACTCATGGCCCAACGCAATCTGGAGACCCTGGTGTCGGCGACGCTGGAGTCGACACTGCTCGACGTCGAGGGACTTGGTGACGCCGCCGGCCCGGCCTACGAGATCCTGGACGAGCTCGCCGACCGCGCTCAGCGCGCCTACTCCGAATTGGTCCACGAGACAGACGGTTTCGTGGAGTACTTCCTGCAGTCGACGCCAGTCAGTGAGATCGGTTCGCTCAACGTGGGTAGCCGGCCCACATCGCGCAAGCAGACGTCGTCGATCTCGGACCTGCGTGCCATCCCGTGGGTGATGGCCTGGAGTCAGTCGCGGGTGATGCTGCCGGGCTGGTACGGCACCGGCGCCGCGATCGAGGAGTGGCTGGCCGACGACGAAGGCCGCCTGGACACGCTGCGCGAACTCTACGAGCGCTGGCCGTTCTTCCAGACCGTGCTGTCGAACATGGCGCAGGTGCTCGCCAAGACCGACCTCGGCCTCGCGGCCCGCTATGCCGAACTCGTCGAGGACGAGTCGTTGCGGCGACGGGTGTTCGACAAGATCGCCGCCGAGCATCAGCGAGCCATCAACGCGCACAAGCTGATTACCGGTCAGGACAACCTGCTCGCCGACAACCCGTCGCTGGCCCGATCGGTGTTCAACCGCTTCCCGTATCTGGAACCGCTGAATCACCTGCAGGTCGAGTTGCTGCGCCGGTACCGCTCCGGCGACGACGACGATCTGGTGCAGCGCGGGATCCTGCTGACGATGAACGGTCTGGCCAGCGCATTACGGAACAGCGGTTAGATCACGCGGCAGCACTCAGATGTCGCTGACGCCCGATCTCGACGCCCTACGCCTCGAACTCGCCGCGGCCTGTTTCGACAGTGTCGCGCGGCAATTCGCCCACTTCGCCAAATTCGGCCGCGCGGAAGGCATCTCCGACCACGACGCGGCACAGTTCCGGATCGCTGGTGCCGTGGTGGACTGGGTGGGCGAGGAATATCGCCGGTGCGCCGTCAAGATTCGCGCCACCGAGGAGATACTCGCCGCACCGTTTATGCATCAGCCCGCGGTTCCCAGCGACGTGTCGGCGTTCGAGGCATCGATGAGCCGCCCGCCCCCTCCGCAGCTCCCGGAACAGCCGGAGTGCATCGGCGGGCCGCTGCTCGATACGGCCCGGCAACGCATCGCCGAGGCCCGCGATTCCCTGAAACATGGTGAGAGTCAAACGCTTCGTGCCGCGGCTCAGACGGCGGCGTTGCTGCACACCTGGTGCGGCGGCTAGGTCAGATTTCGCCGTAGCCGATCACGCAGGGCCCGTCGGCCCGCGCCACGCCACCGATTTGGGCCGGGACAGGCTGCGGGTGCGTCGTCCACTCCGGCGTCATGCGATAGCGGCCGAGCAGCCGAGTCATCGTGGCGGTCATGGCCGACAGCGAAAAGGGCTGGGCCGGGCACGAATGCCTACCGTGCCCGAACGCCGTCACCAACATCGGTGAGGGCAGTGACTTTTCGCCGGTCAACCGGTGCCGTGTCCAGCGGTCGGGGTCCCACCGTTCGAGTCCCGGCGCGGCGGAGGTGTTGAGCAGCGGCAGCAGCGTCGCAATCGTCCACCCGGCGGGCACCTCGTAGCGCACGTCCCCGGTGTCGAGGGTGACCGGCGCCAACACCGCGCGCGGCATGATCGACCGCTGCGCGAGCCGAGTCGACTCCAGCGCGCAACGCTGAGCGAGGTCCGCATCGTCGACCACTCGCGGCACATACGACGGATGCTCGAGCAGATCCACCAGCGCCCACCCCAGCGCGGCCGCGAGATTCGACATCGACGCGATGTGGATCAGCGCCACGTCCAGCGCGATGCCGCGAATCCGGTTGTCGTCCGGTTCATCTCGCCACTCGTCGACGATGCGACCGAACAGACCCTCGTCGCCGTGCCGGTGATCGACGGCGTCGGCGACGATCTCGGTCACCTCGTCGAGCGCGGCCCGCTCGGCACGCTTCTGCGACGCGGCGACCGCGGCCATCGCGTCGGGATGTACGAACGCGTCGGAGCCGTCGAGGGTGTCGAAGGCGCGCACCAGACGCTCGAACGCCTCGCCACGGGCCGACCCGGACCCGGCCCACGACGCCAGGCCCATCCGGTGGCCGAGGCGGCGGGTCAACGCGAACACATCCAGGGATCCCGACGGCCCGAGTTCTTCGATCGTGGCGTCGAGCGCGCGTTCGAGGTTGGCCAGATAGCCGGCGACATCGTCGCGACGAAACAGCGTCCCCGGCAGAATCCGGCGGCCGTCGAAGATCTCGTCGGGCAGCTTGCGGCGCAACATCAGGAAGTCGGCGACACCCTTGCTGGCCTTCTCCTCGGGCAGCGCGTAAAACGACTCGACTCCGGTAGGGGAGAACGTGAACAGGTAGTTGTCGTCGCCGCTGCGCACCGCGAAGGTGTCACCGTGCTCGGCGCGGGCGGCGGCGATCGCCGCGACGGCGTCGGTGATCGACACGTCCCACGGCAGACCGGTGCCCTCGGCGTAGGGCGGATCGGGTACCGGGCGCGGCACGGTTTAGCGGCTACCGCGATTGCGAATGGTGTTGAACGCGTTGCGGATTGCGTGCTCGGTCACCGACAGCGGAGACATCACCGTTTCGCCGACACCGACCATGTAGTCGATGCGTTCGACGATCGCCTCCACCGGCGCGACCAGCGTCACCAGTCGCTTCATCAGATCGTCGATCCGGCCCAGGGTGGCCTCGAAGTGGTCCAGTCCGTCGTTCAACCGCGCGATGGCGCTGTTCAGGTTGGTCAGTGAATCGTCGAGATCCGTGATCGTTCCGCCGAGACCGTCGAGGACGTCTTCGAGTTGCTCGACGGTCACGTCGGCGTTCAGCGCCGCCTGAGCCAGGGATCTGATCCGCTGCCGCGCGGGGCGCTCACCGGCGCTCTTGTCTGCCATGGCGCCCATTATGGCTGTCGAAAGGGGAGCTAGGCGGGCAATTCGCTGGCGGCGCCCGCGTCGAGGAACCAAACGGTGTGGTCGCGACCGATGGCACCGGCCGCCGGAATAGCCACCGGGTCGGCACCGCCAACCGCCGCGGCGACCGCCTCGGCCTTCTCCGCGCCCGACACGAGCAGCCAGACCTCGCGCGACCGTTGAATCGCGGGCAGCGTCAACGTGATCCGTTGCGGCGGCGGCTTAGGGGAGTCCGCCACATCGACGACCACCCGGGTCGTCTCGCGGACGGCCGGCGTATCTGGGAACAGCGAGTTGATGTGACCTTCCGG
The DNA here is from genome assembly GCF_030252325.1 of Candidatus Mycobacterium wuenschmannii. Lineage (NCBI taxonomy): Bacteria > Bacillati > Actinomycetota > Actinomycetes > Mycobacteriales > Mycobacteriaceae > Mycobacterium > Candidatus Mycobacterium wuenschmannii. Next base: position 774,073 of record NZ_CP126981.1, read on the forward strand.
CCCGACGCCCAGCAGATGGACGTCGAAATTCGGCGCGGGGTCACCGGGCTCGGCGTTCGCGGCCAGGATCTGTTCGTAGGCCAGTGCCGCGGCGGCCAGGTCTGTGCCGAACTCGCCGTCGGAGGCCGCCATCGCGTGCACGTTGCGGGCGGGAATGTCGACGTGGTCCAGCAACGCCTCGCGCGCCTGCTTCTCGTTGCGCTCGTCGTCGTTCTCGGTGACGTAACGCTCGTCGCCCCAGAACACATGGACCTTGGCCCAGTCGATCCGCTCGGTCTGCGCGGCGAGGAAGCGCATCAGCTTGGTGCCGTTACCGCCGCCGGTCAGCACCACCAAGGCCTTGCCGCGGGCGGCCACGGCGTCCCGAATGACGCCGACCAGCCGTTCACCCGCGGCCGCGACCAGTCCTTCGCTGTCGTCGAACTTCTCCACGGACGTGCTCATGCGTATTCCACCCGATCGATCCCTTCCAGCGCGGAATAGTAAATGGTGTCGGCGTCGAGGCGCCGAAGGTCTTCGGCGAGACATTCGGGAACATCCCTGCGCTGCAACGGAACCAGGGCGTCGGGCTTGCCGGTGCGGCTCAGGGTCGCGGTGACGCCCTTCTGCGGCCTGCGCAGCACGACGGTCTCACTCGACCGCTCGAGTTCGACCTTGAGCTCACCCTCGACGCGGCGGACCGGACCATCGATGCAGCTGGCCAGCCATCCCGCCAGAATATCAAGTGCCGGTTCGTTTTTGAGCCCGGACACCAGCGCTGAGGTGATCGGTTCGTGCGGTGGCTGATCGATGGCCGAGGCGAGCAGCGCCCGCCAGTAAGTGATACGGCTCCAGGCCAGGTCGGTGTCGCCGGCGGAGTAACCCGAGAGCCTGCTCTTGATCGCCGCGAGCGGGTCGGCCCCGTTGGTGGCGTCGGTGATGCGCCGTACGGCCAACTGCCCCAACGGATCCTGTGCCGGCACATCGGGGGCGTTGCACGGCCACCACGCGACGACGGGGATGTCCGGCAGCAGGAACGGGATGACCACGCTGCCGTGATGTCCCGCTAGTGGACCGGAGAGGCGCAGCACCACCACCTCGCCGGCGCCGCTGTCGCCCCCGACGCGCAGTTGGGCGTCCAGCCGTGCGTCCGAGGCCTCGGCATCACCGTTGGTCACCGCGATGACCCTGCTGGGGTGCTCGTGGCTGGCCGCGTTGGCCGCCTCGATCGATTCTTCGAGCAGCGTTTCGTTGTCGGTGGCGATCACCAATGTCAACACCCGACCGAGGTTGACGGCTCCGGACTCCTCACGCAGCGAGTTCAGCTTCTTGTTGATCTCGTTCGTGCTGGTCTCGGGCAGGTCGACTATCACGGGCGCCGCCATTCACGTCCGGAGCGGCGCAGCATGTCGAATGCCGACGCCGGACCCCAGGTGCCGGCCTCGTAGGAATCGGGCCTGCCGTGCTCGGCCCACTGCTCGAGTGCGGGATCCAGTATTTCCCAAGCCAATTCGACTTCTTCGTTGACCGGAAACAAAGATGGCTCGCCGAGCAGCACGTCGAGGATCAGCCGCTCGTAGGCCTCGGGAGATTCCTCGGTGAATGCCGCGCCGTAGGAGAAGTCCATATTGACGTCGCGCACTTCCATCGCGGTGCCAGGAACCTTGGAACCGAATCGCAACGTGACGCCTTCGTCCGGCTGTACCCGGATGACGATGGCGTTGGCGCTGAGTTCGTCGGTCATGGTCGCATCGAACGGCAGGTGCGGGGGCCGCTTGAACACCAACGCGATCTCGGTCACCCTGCGGCCCAACCGTTTTCCGGTACGAAGGTAGAACGGCACACCGGCCCAACGTCGAGTGTTGACCTCGAGTGTGATCGCGGCGAAGGTCTCGGTGGTCGAGTCCTTGGAAAAGCACTCTTCGTCCAGCAGCCCGACCACGTGCTCGCCGCCCTGCCAGCCTTCCGTGTATTGGCCGCGCGACGTCGTTTCGTCCAGCGGCTCAGCGAGTTTCACTGACGAGAGCACCTTGATCTTCTCGGTCTGCAACTCCGACGGTTGAAAGCTGACCGGCTCTTCCATCGCGGTGAGCGCAAGAAGCTGCATCAGGTGGTTCTGGATCACGTCGCGCGCGGCGCCGATTCCGTCGTAGTAACCACCCCGACCGCCGAGGCCGATGTCTTCGGCCATGGTGATCTGCACGTGGTCGACGTAGTGCGCATTCCAGATCGGATCGAAAAGTTGATTGGCGAACCGCATCGCCATGATGTTCTGGACGGTCTCCTTGCCGAGGTAGTGGTCGATGCGAAACACCGACTCCTCGGGGAACACGCTGTTCACGACCTTGTTCAGCTCGCGCGCGCTGTCCAGGTCGTGACCGAACGGCTTCTCGATGACGACCCGTCGCCAACTGCCCTCGGCCGGCCGGGCCAGCTCGGCCCGTTGCAGCTGTTCGAGCACCGCGGGAAAGCTCTTCGGCGGAATGGCCAGGTAGAAGCCATGATTACCGCCGATCCCGCGCTCGGCATCCAACTTCTCCAACGTCTCCGCCAGCCGGTCGAACGCCTCGTCATCGTCGAATGCGCCCTGCACGAAGCGGCAGCCGTCGGCCAACCGGTCCCAGATCACCTGTCGAAAAGGCGTGCGCGAGTGGGCCTTTACCAGCTGCAGAACCTCATCGCTGAACGCGGCGTCATCCCAGTCACGTCGCCCGAACCCGACCAACGAAAAGGCCGGCGGCAGCAAGCCCCGGTTGGCCAGATCGTAGATTGCGGGGACGACCTTCTTGCGGGCCAAGTCGCCGGTGACGCCGAAAATCACGACGGCGCACGGGCCGGCTATCCGCGGCAAGCGCTTATCGCGCTTGTCCCGCAACGGGTTCTGCCAAGGCTCGGCGCCTGATCGAGCGTCGGCAGGAGTCACTTTCGCCGCTCCTCCGCGGGACCGCCCGCATCGTCGCCGGCGGGGCTCATCGGCGCCGCTCCTCCGCGGGACCGCCCGCATCGTCGCCGGCGCGGCTCATTTGGACTTGTCGTCGAGCTGAGCCTGGGTCGCGTCCATCAATTCGTTCCACGAGGCTTCGAACTTCTCGACGCCCTCGTTCTCCAGCACCAGGAACACGTCGGTCAGATCGATGCCGATGGCGTCGAGATTGTCGAAGACTTCCTGGGCAGCCGACGCCGTGCCCGTGACCGTGTCACCGGTGACGTCGCCGTGATCCGCCACCGCGTCAATCGTCGCCTCCGGCATGGTGTTCACCGTGTTGGGCGCCACCAGTTCGGTCACGTAGAGGGTGTCGGAGTAGTCCGGGTTCTTCACGCCGGTCGACGCCCACAGCGGACGCTGCACTCGCGCGCCGTCGGCCTCCAGCGACGCGAACCGGTCGCCGCCGACGAAGACTTCCTGGTACGCCGCGTAGGCCAGGCGGGCATTGGCGACGCCGGCCTTCCCAAGCAGCGCCTTCGCGTCGTCCGAGCCGATCTTTTCCAGCCGCTTGTCGATTTCGGTGTCAACACGCGAGACGAAAAACGAGGCGACCGAATGGATCTTGGACAGGTCGTGGCCGGCGGCCTTGGCGCCTTCCAGTCCGGCCAGGTAGGCGTCCATCACCGCGCGGTGTCGCTCGACGGAGAAGATCAGTGTGACATTCACCGAGATGCCTTCTGCCAGAGTCGAAGTGATGGCGGGTAGGCCGTCTTCGGTGGCGGGGATCTTGATGAACAGGTTGGGCCGGTCGACGATCTTCCACAATTCGATGGCCTGTTTGGCCGTCTTGTCGGCATCGTGCGCGAATCGCGGGTCGACCTCGATCGACACCCGGCCGTCGACGCCGTCCGAACTCTCCCACTGCGGCCGCAGCACGTCGCAGGCGTCGCGCACGTCGTCGGTGGTGACCGTGCGGATGGTGGCGTCCACGTCGGCGCCCCGTTCGGCGAGGTCGGCGACCTGCGCGTCGTACGCGTCGCCCTCGCTCAGGGCCTTCTGGAAGATCGATGGGTTCGTGGTGACCCCCACGACGCTCTTGGTGTCGATCAGTTCCTGCAAGTTGCCGGACTGCAAGCGCTGGCGGGACAGGTCATCCAGCCAGACCGACACACCCGCGGAACTCAGAGCGGCGAGGTTGGGGTTCTGAGTCATCGGCTTTCCCTTCGATTAGTTGTCGATGGTTCGTTCGGCGGCGTCGACGACGGCTTCGGGGGTGAACCCGAACTCGCGGAACAAAGTCTTCTCATCGGCGGATTCCCCGTAGTGCTCGATCGAAACGATCTCGCCGGTGTCGCCGACCAGCTTGTGCCAGCTCTGCGCGATGCCGGCCTCGACCGCGACCCGGGCCGACACCGACGGTGGCAACACGCTGTTGCGGTATTCGTCGGACTGCGACTCGAACCATTCGACACATGGCATCGACACGACGCGGGCAACAATGTCCTTGTCCGCCAACAACTTCTGCGCCTCGACGGCCAATTGGACCTCGGAGCCGGTGGCGATCAACACCACGTCGGGCTCGTCGCCGCCCGCATCGCCCAGGATGTAGCCGCCCTTGCCCACGCCCTCGAAGCTCGTGCCCTCGAGAATCGGCACCCCCTGGCGGGTGAGGATCAGCCCGACCGGACCGCTGCCGTTGCCGCGGGCCAGCACCGAGCGCCACGCGTAGGCGGTCTCGTTGGCGTCGGCCGGGCGCACCACCGACAGCTTCGGGATAGCCCGCAGCGCGGCCAGATGCTCGATGGGTTGGTGGGTAGGGCCGTCCTCGCCGAGGCCGATCGAGTCGTGCGTCCAGACGTAGATGGTGTCGATATCCATCAGGGCGGCCAGTCGCACCGCCGGGCGCATGTAGTCGGAGAACTGCAGGAACGTCCCGCCGTAGGCGCGGGTCGGGCCGTGCAGCACGATGCCGGACAGAATCGAGCCCATCGCGTGCTCGCGAATCCCGAAGTGCAGCGTGCGGCCGTACCAGTCCGCGGTGTAGTCCTTCGTTGAAATCGACGGCGGGCCAAACGATTTCACGTTGTCCATGGTGGTGTTGTTGCTGCCGGCCAGGTCGGCCGAACCGCCCCACAACTCGGGCAGGTGCGGGCCGACGGCGTTGAGCACCTTCCCGGATGCCGCGCGGGTGGCCAGCGCCTTGTCGCCGGGTTCCCACTGCGGGATGTCGGCGTCCCAGCCGTCGGGCAGTTCCTCGGCGGTCAGCCGGTCGAGCAGCTTCTTGCGTTCGGGCTCGCGCTTGGCCCACGCCTCGAAGTCGGCGTTCCACTTCTCGTGGGCGTCCTTGCCGCGCTGCACCAGCTCACGGGTGTGCGCGATGACCTCGTCGCGTACCTCGAACTTCTTCTCCGGGTCGAACCCAAGCGCCTTTTTGACCGCCGCGACTTCCTCGTCGCCGAGCGCGGAACCGTGCGCCTTCCCGGTGTTCTGCAGCTTCGGTGCCGGGTAGCCGATGATCGTGCGCAGCGAGATGAACGACGGCTTGTCGGTGACGGCCTTGGCCTTGGCGATCGCCTCCTCGATGCCGACCACGTTCTCGCCGCCCTCGACGTGCTGCACGTGCCAGCCGTAGGCCTCGTAGCGCGCGGCGGTGTCCTCGCACAGCGCGATCTGGGTGTCGTCCTCGATTGAAATCTCGTTGTGGTCGTAGAACACGATCAGGTTGCCCAGCTGCTGGACGCCGGCCAGCGACGACGCCTCCGAGGTCACGCCCTCTTCGATGTCGCCGTCCGAGGCGATCACGTAGATGTGATGGTCGAACGGGCTCTCACCCGGCGCGGCGTCCGGGTCGAACAGGCCACGCTCGTAGCGGGCCGCCATCGCGAAGCCAACCGCTGACGCCAGACCCTGGCCGAGCGGGCCGGTGGTGATCTCCACACCCTTGGTGTGCCGGAACTCCGGGTGCCCGGGCGTCTTGGAACCCCAGGTGCGCAGCGACTCGATGTCGGACAACTCGAGCCCGAAGCCGCCCAAATAAAGCTGCAGGTACAGGGTCAGGCTGCTGTGCCCGCACGACAGGATGAAGCGGTCGCGGCCAAGCCAGTACACGTCACTCGGGTCGTGCACCATCGCCCGTTGGAAGAGCGTGTAGGCAAGCGGCGCAAGGCTCATCGCGGTGCCGGGATGGCCGTTGCCCACCTTCTGGACCGCGTCGGCGGCCAGCACCCGAATGGTGTCGACGGACTCCGAGTCGAGCTCGGTCCAGTCGTCGGGGCGATGCGGTTGGGTCAGGGTCGAGATGTCTTCGAGTGTCGTCACTTCAGGGAAGTCCTCGGGTCGGCAGAATGATCGTCGGCGAAAGAATCCTCCGTACCACCCTAGTGCCGGAATGTTCCCGACGCGTTAGTGCGTATTTGAGCCGCCGATTGTTCAAGCGCCGTCAACGGTGCGTTGTGCCCCAAAGCCTGGCGATTGGCTGTCGATAGGCCGTGCGGTGCATGCTGGGCAAGTCGTGCGGTCTACCATCGTGCGTAGTAGAAGCTGCGCGCTGCCGTGATCCGAGGAGTCATTGCGTGAGCATTCGCGAGCGCGTTGCGCCGAGCCGAGTCAGCACCGTTGTGCTGTCGTATCTGGCGCTCACCAAGCCGCGGGTTATCGAGCTGTTGCTGGTCACCGCCATTCCGGCGATGCTGCTGGCCCATCGCGGCGTCGTCAATCCGTTGCTGATCCTGAATACGCTGGTCGGTGGGATGCTCGCCGCCGGCGGCGCGAACACGCTGAACTGCGTGGCCGACGCCGACATCGACAAGATGATGAAGCGGACCGCGCGACGACCGCTCGCGCGCGCGACAGTGCCGACCAGGAACGCGCTGGTCTTCGGGCTCCTGCTGAGCGTGGCGTCGTTCGCCTGGCTGTGGTGGACCACCAACCTGCTGTCCGGCCTGCTCGCGGTGGGCACCATTGCGTTCTACGTCTTCATCTACACGCTGCTGCTCAAACGGCGCACCTCGCAGAACGTGGTGTGGGGCGGTGCCGCCGGCTGCATGCCCGTGATGATCGCGTGGTCGTCCGTCACCGGGACGATCGGCTGGCCGGCGCTGGTGATGTTCGCGATCATCTTCTTCTGGACGCCGCCGCACACTTGGGCGCTGGCGATGCGGTACAAGGAGGACTACCAGGCGGCCGGGGTGCCGATGCTGCCTGCGGTGGCGACCGAACGTCAGGTCACCAAGCAGATCCTGGTCTACACCTGGCTGACCGTGGCCGCGACGCTGGCACTGGCCCTGGCCGCAGGGTGGCTCTATACCGCGGTCGCTGTGGTCGCGGGCGTCTGGTTTTTGGCGATGGCGCATCAGCTCTATGCCGGCGTGCGGCGCGGTGAGCCGGTCAAACCGCTGCGGTTGTTCCTGCAGTCGAACAATTACCTCGCCGTCGTCTTCTGCGCGCTTGCGCTGGATTCGGCACTCGCGCTGCCGACGCTGCTGCACGCCTGAGGCTCCTCGGCAGGTCCTGGACCTGCGAATACCCCATAAGCTCTGCGTCCTGCGGTCGAGCATTCATTCGTCGTACCCCCTACCCGTAGCCCGTCTTGCTCTACGACGCGGTGTCGTATTGACTTTTCGACGTGATCTCGCGGTTATGTGTCGACTTTGTGGCGGGTGTGAGCCGATGACGGCGCCGATCTGGATGGCGTTGCCCCCCGAGGTGCACTCGACGCTGCTCAGCAGCGGCCCCGGCCCGGGTTCCCTGTTGACCGCCGCGGGGGCCTGGTCGACGCTGAGCACCGAATACGCCGACACCGCCGACGAACTGACCACGATATTGGCGGGTGTGCAGTCCGGGGCGTGGCAAGGTCCCAGTGCTGAGCAGTACGTCGCGGCGCACGCGCCGTATCTGACCTGGCTTGCCTGGGCGAGTGCCGTCAGTGCGGTGGCCGCGGCGCAGCATGAGACCGCGGCGGCGGCCTATACCGGGGCTTTGGCGGCGATGCCGACGTTGCCGGAGTTGGCTACGAATCATGTGGTGCATGGGGTGTTGACGGCGACCAATTTTTTCGGGATCAACACCATTCCGATTGCGCTCAACGAGGCCGATTATGTGCGGATGTGGGTTCAGGCGGCTACCACGATGAGCACTTATCAGGCGGTCGCGGGATCGGCGCTTGCCGCGGTCCCGCCGACCGAGCCGGCCCCGCCGATCCTGACCGCCGGTGGCGAATCCGGCTCCGTGACAACGCAAGCCGCGACAGCGGGGCAGCAGGCAGCCGCGGCCACGGCCGACACTTCGTGGCAGGACCAGTTGGCGACGCTGCTCAGCTACTACACCCAGGGATTCGCTCAGCCGCTCGGCGAGCTTCTTTATCCGAGCGGGTGGCCGTTCCCCGCGTTCCCGTTCGCAAGCGGCGTCGCCAACGCGCTGCAGTCGGTGATTCCGGGGCTCTCGCCGGCACTGGCCTCGGCGCTCGGGTGGACGGTGTTCCACACGATCGTGCTGTTCTGGCCGTTGGTGCAGGCGGCGCCGTTCCTGTTGCCCCTCGCGATACCCGCGGCATTCACGGTCGGGTTCGGCGGGCTGGCCGGCCTCGCCGGCTTGGCGGCCATACCTACCGCGCCCGTCGCGCCCATCGTCGCGATCCCCGCGCCGGCCGCTGCGCCCGCGGCCAACGTCGCCCCGTCGACGTCGACGATCGGCGGCATCGGCACCAGCGGCGGTCACGCCCCGGCCGTGTCGAGCGCACCCGCGCCGAGCACGGTCAGCGCTCCGAGCGCGGGGCCGCCCGGCGGCGGTCCGGGCTTCACCCCGCCGTACGCGATCGGGGGCGCCTCGCTGGCGTCGGCGCTTTCATCCCAAGCCAAGACGCAGGAACCGACCTCACGAGGCGCCTCGAAGGCCCCGGCGGCCGCAGCGGCGGTCGCGGCCGGAACCAAGGACCGCCAGCGGGCGCGTCGGCGGCAGCGCGCCCGACTGCACTCGCACGCCCACGAGTACATGGACATGAACGTCGGCGTCGAGCCGGAGTGGGACGAGTCGACGGCCACGTCCGACCAGGGTGCCGGTCCGCTCGGATTCGCCGGGACCGTCGCCACAGGGAGCGAGCAGGCGAGCGGGCTGGCAACGCTGACCGACGACGGCTTCGGCTCCGGTCCGGCGATGCCGATGCTGCCGAACTCGTGGTCACCGGGGGAGTAATGGCCTGAGCGGGTGAGCGTACGCGGGTATGCTCACAGGCTGATGGCGCAACATTTTTCGCTGGCCTGGCTGCTCGACCCGCTCACCGTCGACGAGTTTCTGGGGCAGTGCTGGGGAGCCCGCCATCACCATGTGCGTCGCGGGCGGCCCGGCTATCTGGACGGGTTGCGCGAGGGCGCTGACTCGGTCGACGAGCTGCTGACGGTATTTCGACCGCACCTGTCGCTGGTCAGCCTGGTCCGCGAAGAGCAGCGCAAGGATCAGTACCTCTACCGGCTCGCCGGCGGCGGATTCGACGTGGCCGCGATCGGCCGCGACTTCGCCGATGGCTACACCATCGTGCTCGACAGCGTCCAACGGTATGCGCGGGCGATCGCGACGCTGTCGCACTCGATCGAGGTCGAGTTGGATTTCGCGGCACAGGTCAACGCGTATTTCACGCCGCCGCAATCGCAAGGCTTTGCGGCTCATTGCGACGACCACGACGCGCTGATCGTGCAACTACAGGGTTCCAAGATCTGGCATCTCTACGAGGGCATCGACGTTGTGCCGAATGAGATGTGGCGCCAAGAGCCGATTCCCGCCGCCGGCCTGCCCGCCCCCGTCGACGTTCGGCTCGACACCGGGGACGTGCTCTACGTGCCGCGCGGACGGGTGCACGCGGCGGAGTCAACGTCCGAGCTGTCGGTACACCTGACCGTCGGCCTGCACGCACCTACTCTGTTTACGCTCGCCACACGAATGCTCAATGCGCTCAACATCTCTGACGACCGTGCCCACATTCGGCTGCCGCCGCGCTTCCTCTCCGACCCGGTCGCGCGCTCCGGCCTGGGCCCGCTGGTCCGCGGGATCACCGAAGCCCTGGAACAGCCGGAAACCATTGCCCAGAGCCTGGATTCGCTGGAGGCGGACCTGGTCAAGCGGGGCCAGTGCCAACCGCTCGGCGCCGCGATATCAGGCGCGATCGCCATCGACGACCAGACGCGGGTGGTCAAGTGTCAGCCGCTGTACGCGCGGGTGACCGAGCACTTCGACGGCGTGACCCTGCACTTTGCCCAGTCGGCCTTCAATGCCACCCACGAGCATCTGGACGCTCTGCGGTTTCTCGCGAAAAGCACTGCTCCGTTTCGCATTTCCGACCTACCCGGACTATCGGAAGCGCAGCGCGTCGAACTGGCGCGGACGCTGCTGCTCCAGGGATTTCTCATCCGGCACACCGACGTCTGATGGAGATCGCCGACCTCGCTCGCTGGACGCCGGTCCGGGTCGACCTGACCGGGCCGGCCCCCGCCATCGACTGGGCCGACATGACCGCCGAACGATTTGTCGAGCCCTTCTTCGACCAGACCGTGGGCCGCTGGTCCGCCGGCCCGCGCGCCACACCGCTGGTGCGGACCGGGCTCGAGGCGCTCTTGGCGCTCGACGGGCAGCCATCGCTCGATCCGGCGGGCATGATCTTTCACTTCTCGCGATGCGGGTCGACGCTGGTCTCACGGCTGCTGTCGACGATCCCCGGCGTGGTAGTCATCGCCGAGCCCTCGCCGCTGAACGCGCTGCTCGGACTCGACCCGCGACAGGTCGACGGGGCGACGTTGGTCCAGGTGGTGCGGCTGCTGGTGCGGGCGCTGGGCCGGCGTCGTCATGGCGACGAGCGACACCTGGTACTCAAGTGCTCGAGCTGGAACGTTCGCCGCCAGGAGATCCTGACCGCGGCGTTTCCGGCCGCGCCGTGGGCATGGGTGCAGCGCGACCCCGTCCAGGTGCTGTCGTCACTACTGGCCGAGCCGCCGGGCTGGCTGGGTGAACAGGTGCCGCCGCCGCAGACCGCGGCGATCTTCGGTATCGACCCCACGTCCGTGGCAGGGATGACACGGGCGGAATTCGCCGCCCGAGCGCTCGGCGCGATGCTGTTCTCGGCCGCGATCGGTCCCGGGCGACGGGTCTGCGTCGACCATTCCGCTCTACCCGATGCGGTGTGGGAGCGGGTAGCGCCGCACTTCGGGATCGCCGTCGAGGCCGCGGATATCGAGCGCATGACCGAACAGGCCGCGTACTACTCGAAAAGTGTTGTAATACAACCGTATTCGGGAGAAGATCTGCGTATTCGGCCGATGACGGACGAGATGCGGGACGCCGCGCTGCGCTACGCCGAACCTGGCTACCGCCAGTTGGCGTCACTGCGCTGACCGAACGCGCGGCGCGCGGGCGCAATGTTTGAGTTTCCAATCCTTCTGCTGTGTGCTAAAACTGTTAATGAAAATCATGTTCATCACGGTGTCCGGAGGGCTGTCATGACATTGCGCGTCGTTCCAGAGGGCCTTGCGGCTGCTAGCGCGCGGATTGAAGCCCTGACCGCGCGCCTCGCATCGGCGCAGGCCGGGGCGGCGCCGATGATCACCGCCGTGGTGCCCGCTGCCGCCGACCCGGTGTCGCTGCAGACCGCAGCGGGATTCAGCGTCCGCGGGGGCCAGCACGCGGCGATGGCCGCGCAGGGCGCCGAGGAGCTCGGCCGCTCCGGGGTCGGGGTCGCCGAGTCGGGAGTCACCTACGCGGTGGGCGATGCCGCCGCGGCGGCGTCCTACGGCGCCTGGGCCTGACGATGACGGCGCCCATCTACATGGCGGCGCCGCCCGAGGTTCATTCGACGTTGTTGAGCAGCGGCCCCGGGCCGAGCTCGCTTCTCGAGGCCGCGGGCGCGTGGAATGCCTTGAGTGCCGAATATGCCTCGGTCGCAGAGGAACTCAGCTCGGTGCTGTTGGAGGTGCAGGCCGGCGCCTGGGAGGGCCCCAGCGCTGAGTCGTTCGAATCGGCGTACGTGCCGTATCTGGCGTGGCTGAATAAGGCCGTGGCGGACAGCGCCGCGGCGGCGTCGCAACACGAGACTGCCGCCGCCGCCTACACCGCCGCCCTGGCGGCAATGCCGACCGTGCCCGAACTGGCAACCAATCACGTCGTGCACGGCGTTCTCCAGGCCACGAACTTCTTTGGGATCAACACGATTCCGATTGCGGTCAACGAGGCGGACTACGTGCGGATGTGGGTGCAGGCCGCCACCACGATGAGCGCCTACGAGGCCGTCGCGGACTCCGCGGTGGCCGCCACTCCGACCACCGATGCGGCGCCCCCGATCCTGAAATCCGACACCACGGCGCAGCCCGCCGACGACGGAGACGGTGACGACGGCGGCGACAATCCGCTGGGAATCCCGCAGTGGCTGGAGCAATGGCTGGAGCAGTACGGGATCGGCAATAGCCAGCTGGCGCACGACCCGACGGTCGACTCGCCGTTCGACGAGGCGATCGCGCAGTGGCTGCAGCAGTTCGGCTACAACTGGCAGCCCGCACAAGGCACGCTCAACGGCCTCGACTACGACGCGTACGCCGACCCTGGTCAGGCATCGTTCTGGGTCGCACGCGCCCTCGAACTCACCGAGGATTTCCAGTATTTCGGCCAGCTGCTCCAGACGAATCCGCTGGAGGCCGTGCAGTGGTTCATCAGCTGGCAGCTCTTCGACTTCCCCACTCACATCCTGGAAGTCACGAGTTATCTGACGTCGAACCCGGCGTTGTTCGTTGCCTTCGCGCCCGCTCTGGCGCCGCTGGCTGCCGGCGGCGCGGGTTTGGCCGGCCTTGCCGGCCTTGTGCCGCCCGTCGTCCCCGTGCTGCCGGTCGACTCCGTCCTGGCGCCACCGCTGTTCCCGGTGACGGCGCCGGCCCCCGCGGTCCTGGCGTCGTCGGTTGCGCCCAGCGCTCCGGCCCCATCGCCTGCCCCCGCGAGCGCCGCGGGCGCGCCCGCCGCACCGGCGGCACCGTCCGCCCCGCCACCACCGGGTGCGGGGCCGGGCTTTACGCCGCCCTACATCGTTGGTGGCCCGACAATTGGTGGCTGGATGAGCAGCGGGGCCAAGGCCCAGGAGCCGACGTCGCGGGGATCGTCGAAGGCACCCGAGATGGCGGCGTCCGCGGCCGCGGCAGCGGCGAAGAAGCCGACGCGGCGCCGCCGGCGCGCCGTCCGGCGCGACCAGGCCGACGAATTCGCCGACATGAACATCGAACTCGACCCAGACTGGGCGGCGCCGCCGGAAGCCTCCGACCGCGGCGCGGGCCCGCTGGGATTCTCCGGCACCGTGTCGAAGAGCGGCGAACAGGCGACCGGATTGGCTACGCTTGACGACGACGGTTACGGGACCGGGCCGACGATGCCCATGCTGCCCAACACCTGGCTGTCCGGGGGACCGGCGGAGAATGGCGAGAAGAATTGAACGTTGCTGTGCAGCAACGGTAATCGGATGAGGAAAGGGTTTGAGGGATGAGTTTGTTGGATGCTCACATTCCGCAGTTGGTGGCGTCGCAGTCGGCGTTTGGTGCCAAGGCGGGTTTGATGCGGTCGACGATTGGTCAGGCCGAGCAGGAGGCGATGTCGTCGCAGGCGTTTCACGCCGGGGATTCGGCGGCGGCGTTTCAGGCGGCGCATACCCGTTTTGTGGCGGCGGCGGCGAAGGTGAACTCGCTGTTGGATATCGCGCAGGCCAACTTGGGTGATGCGGCGGGTACGTATGTGGCCGCGGACAGTGCTGCGGCGAGCAGTTACCCGGGCTTCTGAATCGCTAGCTGATTAATCGAAAGGGTTTGTGATGTCGCAGATCATGTACAACTACCCGGCGATGCTGGCGCATTCGGCGGACATGGCGGGCTATGCCGGCACGATTCAGAGTCTGGGTGCCGACATCTCTGCTGAGCAGGCTGCGTTGCAGTCGGCGTGGCAGGGTGACACGGGGTTGAGCTACCAGGCGTGGCAGGCGCAGTGGAACCAGGCGCTGGAGCAGTTGGTGCTGTCGTATCGGGCGATGGCGAGCACGCACGAGAACAACACCACCTCGATGCTGGCTCGCGACTCGGCCGAGGGCGCCAAATGGGGCGGCTAGGCCCCGCTACGGCGTAAGCACGATCGACCCGATGGTCTGACGTCCCTGCAGGTCGCGGTGCGCCTGCGCGGCGTCGGCCAGCGGATAACGGTGGCTCACCGCGACACTGAGCGAGCCGTCCGCGATGGCGGTGAACAGTTCACTTGCGCGCCAGGCGAATTCCTCGCCGGTGCGAGTGTAGTGCGCCAACCCGGGCCGGGTCAGGAACACCGAACCCGCCGCGTTGAGGCGCTGCGGGTCGACTGGCGGCACCGGCCCGCTGGATGCGCCGAACAGCGCCAGCGTCCCGCGCACGGCGAGGCTGGCCAGGCTGGCGTCGAAGGTGCTCGCCCCAACGCCGTCGTACACCACCGGCACACCGTCGCCGGCGGTGAGATCTTTTATACGGGCGATGAATTCGGCCGGGTCATCACCCGGATAGTCCAACACCTCCGCGGCGCCGGCCTCTCGCGAGCGCGTGGCCTTCTCCGGCGTCGAGACCGTCGTGATCACGCGGGCCCCGCGGTGCGCCAACCACTGCGTCAGGATCAGGCCGACTCCGCCCGCGCCGGCGTGCACCAGCACTGCGTCGCCGGGCTGCACGGCATACACCGACGTGATCAGATAGTGCGCCGTCAGGCCTTTCAGCAACGCCGAGGCGGCCACGTCCGGTCCGACGTCCTTGGGTACTTGCGCGGCGAATCGTGCTGGTGCCGTGCTGAATTCGGCGTATGAGCCGGAGGACGCAACGGCGGTGGCCACCCGGTCGCCGACGCGGTGTTCTGTGACGCCGTCGCCGACGGCCGTCACCGTCCCGGCGACCTCGTTGCCGAGAATGAACGGCAACGCGCGCGGGTAACTCCCGGAGCGGAAGTAGGTGTCGATGTAGTTCACGCCGATCGCCTCGGCGTGGATCAGGACCTCACCGGGCCCCGGGGTCGGCTCTGGCCGTTCGACGTAGCTCAGGACTTCGGGACCGCCGTTTTCGGCGACTTCGATTGCGTGCATGCTGACTATCATCCGGATGCATGGAGTCCGCATGAAGTTGGCCCGCCCCGACATTCGCCACCCCAGGATCGTGCTGGCGGGATCCGCGGACGGCGATGACGCGGGCCTGGTCGCGGCGCTGCGCCAGCGCGGCCTGCACGCGCGCTGGCTGGCCTGGGACGACCCGCGCACCCTTGACGCCGACCTGGTGATCCTGCGGGACAGCAGCGATCACGCCGAGTTTTTGCCATGGACAAGGCGGGTGACGAATCTGCTCAACGCCCCCGACGCGGTCGCCTGGAACATGGGTCGTCGGCACCTCCGCGACATCGGCCGCGCGGGCGTGCCGGTGTTGCGCGGCCGCCGACCCTCGGCCTCCGCGACGCGCACGGCGCTGATGTTTCTCGGCGGCGTCCAGTCGCACGCGAACGTCGCGGAATCGCCGGTCGATGCCGATTTCGAGCTGTGGGACCTCGGGCAGGCCGCACTGCAAGCGGCGGCCGATCACGTGGGTATTGGTGTCGAAGAGTTGTTGTACGCCCGGGTCGAGGTGGTCGAGGACGCCGGAGATGTCGAGCTGGCAGAGCTGAATGTGGTTGCGCCGTCGTTGGATTGGGAGCTACTCGACGAGGCGGCCCGCGCCGACGCGCAGCGGCGGTTCGCGCTGTGCGTCGAGTCAGCTCTCGACCGGCTGGATCTGGGTCCGCTGTCGCATCGACGCCCATAACGCCGCGGTGGCCGCCGTGCAGACCGCCGCGCCGGCGACGTGCACCGCGACCAACGCCGCCGGCACCCCGGTGTAGAACTGCACCGTCCCGACGGCGGCCTGCCCGATCACCGCGACGAGCACGACGCCCAACCGGATCAGCACCGGGCGCGGAGCGCGGACGGCCAGCAAACCGAAACCAAGGCCGACGAGCAACGTCAAATAGGCGATCAGCAGCGACGAGTGAGCGTGGACCAGCGTGGTGATCTCGATGCGTAGCCGTGGCACCACGCGATTCGGGCTGGTGTCCCCGGCATGCGGTCCCGCGGCGGTGACCAGGGTCCCGGCCACCAGCACAGCGGCCAGCGTCACGGCACTGAGCGTCGTCAGTATCCGCAGCGGCCTCACGACCCGATCCTCGACCACTCCGGCATCGGGCTGGCCGATCTTGACGAACAGCAGCACCGCGAGCCACACCATGGTCATCGACGTCAGCAAGTGAATGGCTACGGTCCACCAGAGCAGACCGGTCCGTACCGTCACGCCGCCGATCACCGCCTGCAGCACCGTCGACGCCGGCATCAGCCACGCGTAGACCAGCACCTCGCGTCGGCGGTGCGCCCGGATCACGGCCAGCACCGCCAGCGCGGCGGTGAGCACTACGGCGAACGTGATCATCCGGTTGCCGAATTCCACGGCCTGGTGGATGCGGGGAACCTCGGAATGCGCGACCGGGGTGAAGCTGCCCGGGAAGCACTGCGGCCAGGTCGGGCAGCCCAACCCCGAGGCGGTGACGCGGACGATCGCGCCGGTGACGGCGATACCGCCCTGCGTTAGTACCACCAACGCCGCGATGACGCGCTGCGCGCGCAGGCTAGGTCGCGAAATCCGCTGCAATGATTGCCCGACAGGCATCGCCCGATCGTAGGCCAACGACAACTACGTCCCGTAGTAGGGCGGGTCATTGCCGCCAGCGTGACGCTGGCGTCACGCTCGTAGCGACTCGACGCGTCAGGTGAAGCGGAACCAGCGCAGCGCGGCCAGGCCGGCCAGCGTGCCCCACACGACGAGCACCAACAGGCCGAACCAGTCCACCGACAGGCTCATCGCCTGCGACAGCGATTCGGTCAGCGCCCCCGCCGGGGTGAGCCGAGCCGCCCATTTGACCGCGGACCCGATCATGCCGGACTCGATGGTCAGCGCCCCGAGGCCGGCGAAGACGAACCACAGCAGGTTGGCCACCGCCAGCACGATCTCGGCGCGCAGCGTGCCGCCCAGCAGGAGGCCGAGCGCGGCGAACACCGCGGTGCCCAGCGCGATCACCGCCGCACCCAGCGCCAGTCCGAGCGGATGCGGCCGCCAGCCGAGCCCAAAACCTATGGCGCCCAGAATGATCGACTGCAGGAACACCACCGTCACCACCGCCGCGGACTTGCCGGCGATGATGCCCCAGACCGGCAGCGCCGTCGCACCGAGTCGTTTCAGCGCCCCGTAGCGGCGGTCGAATGCCACGGCGATGGCTTGACCGGTGAACGCGGTCGAGATCACCGCCAACGCCATGATCACCGGCACGAATACCGCGGCCCGGTTTTCACCGAACGATCCCAGCGGCAGCAACGTCAGCCCGACCAGCAGTGTGATCGGGATGAACATCGTCAGCAGCAGCTGTTCGCCATTGCGCAGCAGCAGCTTCAGCTCGAGTCCAAACTGCGCGGTCAGCATCCGAGGCACCGCCGCCGACTGCGGGTTAGGAGCGAAAGTGCCTGCCGCGAAAGTACTTTCGGTCATGAGCGCAACTCCCGCCCGGTCAATTCCAGAAATACGTCTTCCAGGCTGCGCTGCTCAACCCGCAGATCGGTGGCCAACACGTCGATCTGCGCGCACCAGGCCGTCACGGTCGCCAGCACCTGCGGGTCGACGGCGCCCTGCACCAGGTACTCGCCAGGCGTCGACTCCGACGCCTGGTAGCCCTCGGGCAGGGCGGACACCAGCAGCGACAGGTCCAGCCGCGGGGGAGCGCTGAAGCGGAGTTGGCCCTTGGCGCCGCTGCGGGTCAACTCCGTCGGGGTCCCGGATGCGACCGTGACCCCGTGGTCGATGATCACCAGCCGGTCGGCCAGTTCCTCGGCCTCCTTGAGCTGATGCGTCGTCAGCACCACGGTCACGCCGTCGCGGCGCAGCGCATCGATCAACTCCCACACCAGGATTCGGGCCTGCGCATCCATGCCCGCCGTCGGCTCGTCGAGGAAGACCAATTCGGGCCGGCCGACCAGCGCGCAGGCCAGGGCCAGGCGCTGCTGCTGGCCGCCCGAGAGCCGTCGGTAGGTCGTGCGGGCCGCTTCGGCGAGGCCCAGCGTGTCCAGCAGCCATTGCGGGTCCAGTGGGTTGGCGGCATAGGAGGCCACCAAGTTCAGCATCTCGCCCGCCCGGGCCGCGGGATAGCCGCCGCCACCCTGCAGCATCACCCCGATACGAGGGCGCAGTCGGGCGTTGTCGGCGATCGGATCCAGCCCGAGCACTTCGATGGTTCCGGCGTCGGCGCGCACGAACCCCTCGCACATCTCCACCGTCGTCGTTTTGCCCGCGCCATTCGGCCCGAGCAGCGCCAGCACCTCGGCGGTGTGCACCTCGAGGTCGAGTTGGGAGACGGCGGTCGTTGCGGCAGCACCCGAGCCGTACGTCTTGCACACCCCGCGCAGCCGCACCGGGGTATCAGATGCTGAGCTCACGACGATTTAGCGTAAGCGTCGGACAACGGGTCCGACTGTGGGGTAGCTGGATCCAGCGTCGCCGCGTCGTGGGTGAGTTCCTCGGCAAGCAGCGGGCGCCAGGGCAGCCGGTCGTAGGTCACCGCGATCAGCAACGCCACGATGACGGTGCTGGCCACCGTCGCGTCGACGATCTGGAACAGTGCGAACCGGTCGCCGTTGGCGGTCGGACCGAACACCCCGACGCCCATCGTCACGATGATCACCGCGACGCGGAAGCCCGGCCGGGTGGCCCAGGCCGCCAGCGGGATGATCGCCCACAGCAGATACCAGGGCTGCACCACCGGGAACAGCAGCACGCACACGCCCAGCGCGACGCCGAGGCCGCCGACCGGATGCAGCCGGCCCCGCAGCACGGACAGCAGCAGCCAGGCGACCAGCACGGCGATGATGAGCACGCCGATGCCACGGGTCAGCGACAGCACGGCGGTGGTGTGATCGCCCAGCCCCAATAGAATCCCGACCTGGCCGGTGCCCAGCGCGATCAGCGTCGGCGGCGACATCCAGCTGCGCACCACGTTGGCCGTCCCGAGGGTGAAGATCCAGCCGAAGCCCAGCCGGCTGGCCGAGCCGACGGCCGCCATCACCGCCAGCGACAACGCCGCCATCAGGGTGCCGGTCAGCAGGAATGCCTTGATGCCACCGCCGTAGCGCTGCGCCAGCGCCATCGTGACGAAGCCCAGGGCCAGCAGCGACGGCAGCTTGATTTGGGACGACAGCACGATCAGCACCGAACCGGTCAGCAGCATCACCAGCGGCGCCCAGTCCGCCCGGTCCCCGCTGGCCCGCGGCCACGGTCGCGGCCAGAGCGGGCGCGTGGCATCGACACCGCGCAGTGCGAACTCGGTGCCGGTCAGCATCAGACCCAGCATCGGAGCCTCGTTGTGGATGCCCGCGACCAAATGCATGATCAGCAGCGGATTGGCTGCCCCCAGCCACAGCGCGCTCACCTCGGCCACCCCGCAGCGGCGGGCCAGGCGCGGTGTCGCCCAGACGATCAGGCCGACCCCGAGCAACACCACCAGCCGGTGACAGAGCACCGCGGCAACGATGTTCTCGCCGGTCAGCGCCGAGATTCCGCGGCCCATCCACAGAAACAGTGGGCCATAGGGGGCGGGCGTCTCGCGCCACAGGCTCGGCACCGACAGCGTGAACACGTGGTCGAGGCCCAGGCCGGTGGCCGGGCCCACTCGGTACGGGTCCAGTCCCAGCCAGCAGATCTGGCTCTGCGCCAGGTAGGAGTAGACGTCCTTGCTGTACATCGGGGGCGCGATCAGCAGCGGCAGCACCCAGAGCAGCAGCGTGCGGTCCAACTCGCCGCGCGACATCCGCCGCTTGCCCAGCGCGAACCGTCCCAGCATCAGCCAGGCCAGGGCCATCATGACCGCTCCGGTGGTGGTCATCGTGAGGGACACCGTCTGGATGCGCGAAGGCAGGTTGAGCAACCGAACCCCGAACGTCGGATCCTGGACAACCGGGCGGGCCCCGGCGCCGAGCGCGCCGATCGCCATCAGGACCGTGCCGGTGGCGCCGAAAACGCGGGTGCGCCCCAGCGCGCGTTCCTCGGCGTCGTTCAGGGGTTGACCCACCGCCACTTCGTCGCCATGCAAGCTGGCGATCGAGGAACTCAGCGAGTGGTGGCGCTCTGCCATCAGAGCAGCGTAGCGGCGATCGCCAGCGCGGCGGAGCCGGGCGCAGCGGGTCGCCGCCTTGCGATCTGACTGCGTCCTGTGGCCGCGCCGAACCGGTCAGGTGTGACCAGCGCAACGATGGCAGAGGGTACCCTTCCTAGATTCGTCCGCGGAATTGCGTCACACTGGTGTTGTGAAATTCCCGCCCCCCGTCTCTCCCGCCGAAGCGGCAGCCGCTGCCGCTACGCATGACGGTCAGACCCGCAGCGCCGTCATCCGGCTGCTGTTGGAGTCCGGGTCTATCACCGCCGGGCAGATTGGCGAGCAGCTCGGATTGTCGGCCGCCGGGGTGCGACGCCACCTCGATGTGCTGATCGAGATGGGTGAGGCCGAGTCGGCGTCGGCCGCGCCCTGGCAGCAGGCCGGACGGGGACGCCCGGCCAAGCGCTACCGGTTGACCGCGACCGGCCGCGCGAAGCTCGACCACAGCTACGACGACCTGGCCTCCGCTGCGATGCGCCAGCTCCGCGAGATCGGCGGCGACGAGGCGGTCCGCAGCTTCGCCCGGCGGCGCATCGACTCCATCCTGTCCGGCGTCGAGGCTGCCGGCTCCGACGCCGACGAGGACATCGAGGCGGCCGCCGAGCGCATCGCTGGCGCACTGTCCAAGGCCGGCTATGTCGCGAGCACCACGCAGGTGGGCGGTCCGATCCACGGCGTACAGATCTGCCAGCATCATTGTCCGGTGTCGCACGTCGCCGAGGAATTCCCGGAGTTGTGCGAGACCGAGCGGCAGGCGATGGCGGAGGTCCTCGGAACCCACGTGCAGCGACTGGCGACAATCGTCAACGGCGATTGCGCCTGCACCACCCACGTTCCGCTCGCCGCGGCAGAAGCCACACCGACTGAACTTCGGCGCACAGCCCGCGCCGAAGCCACCACGAGCACCAAAGGAGTGTCGCTATGACCCTCACCCCGGAGGCCGCCAAGACGGCTATGCCCGTCGAGACGCTGACCCAGGAGGAGACGATCGCCTCGCTGGGCCGCTATGGCTACGGCTGGTCCGACTCCGACGTGGCCGGTGCCAGCGCGCAGCGCGGCCTGTCCGAGGCCGTGGTGCGCGACATCTCGGCCAAGAAGAGCGAGCCCGAGTGGATGCTCGAACACCGGCTCAAGGCGCTGCGCATCTTCGATCGCAAGCCGATGCCGAACTGGGGCTCCAACCTCGACGGCATCGACTTCGACAACATCAAGTACTTTGTGCGCTCCAGCGAGAAGCAGGCCGCGACCTGGGACGACCTGCCCGAGGACATCCGCAACACCTACGACAAGCTCGGCATCCCCGAGGCGGAGAAGCAGCGCCTGGTCTCCGGCGTCGCGGCGCAGTACGAATCCGAGGTCGTCTACCACTCGATCCGCGAGGACCTCGAGGCGCAGGGCGTCATCTTCCTGGACACCGACTCGGGTCTGCGTGAGCACCCGGAGCTCTTCCAGGAGTATTTCGGCACCGTGATCCCGGCCGGCGACAACAAGTTCTCCGCGCTGAATTCGGCTGTGTGGAGCGGTGGTTCGTTCATCTACGTGCCCAAGGGTGTCCACGTCGACATCCCGCTGCAGGCCTACTTCCGGATCAACACCGAGAACATGGGCCAGTTCGAGCGAACGCTCATCATCGTCGACGAGGACGCCTACGTGCACTACGTCGAGGGTTGTACCGCGCCGATCTACAAGAGCGACTCGCTGCACTCCGCCGTCGTCGAGATCATCGTGAAGCCCGGTGGCCGTTGCCGCTACACGACCATTCAGAACTGGTCGAACAACGTCTACAACCTCGTCACCAAGCGGGCCCGGGCCGAAGCCGGCGCCACCATGGAGTGGGTCGACGGCAACATCGGCTCCAAGGTCACGATGAAGTACCCGGCCGTGTGGATGACCGGCGAGCACGCCAAGGGCGAGGTGCTCTCGGTCGCGTTCGCCGGCGAGGGTCAGCACCAGGACACCGGCGCGAAGATGCTGCACCTGGCGCCCAACACCTCGAGCAACATTGTGTCCAAGTCGGTCGCCCGCGGCGGTGGCCGTGCTTCCTACCGCGGCCTGGTGCAGGTCAACAAGGGCTCGCACGGCTCGCGTTCCAGCGTGAAATGCGATGCGCTGCTGGTGGATACGATCAGCCGCAGCGACACCTACCCCTACGTCGACATCCGCGAGGACGACGTCACGATGGGCCACGAGGCTACGGTGTCCAAGGTCAGCGAGAACCAGCTGTTCTACCTGATGAGCCGCGGGCTGACCGAGGACGAGGCGATGGCGATGGTGGTGCGCGGCTTCGTCGAGCCGATCGCCAAGGAACTCCCGATGGAATACGCGCTGGAGCTCAACCGGCTGATCGAGCTGCAGATGGAAGGCGCGGTCGGCTAGTGACGGGATTGACTGAGGCGGTTGAGGGTTCGGCCCTCTCCGCTGCCAACAAGGGCGAGCTGTTTTCGTCGTTCGACGTCAACGCGTTCGAGGTGCCGGGCGGTCGCGACGAGCTGTGGCGGTTCACCCCGCTGAAGCGTCTGCGCGGCCTGCACGACGGATCGGCCCCCGCTACGGGCAACGCCGCTATCGAGGTGACCGAACGTCCGGGCGTGACGGTGGAAACCGTGCGCCGCGGCGACGAGCGACTCGGCCAGGCCGGCGTTCCCGCTGACCGGGTTGCGGCGCAAGCGTTTTCATCGTTCAACCAGGCGACCATCGTCACGGTGGCGCGCGACACCGAGGTGGCCGAGCCGATCGAGATCGCCGTCACCGGCCCAGGTGAGGGCGCTACCGCTTACGGCCACCTGCAGATCCGCGTCGAAGAACTGTCGCGGGCCATCGTCGTGGTGGATTTGCGCGGCAGCGGGACCTACGCCGACAACGTCGAGATCATCGTCGGCGACTCGGCCGGTGTCGGCGTCATCTGGATCGCCGACTGGGCCGACGACACGGTGCACGTCGGATCGCACCACGCCCGACTCGGCAAGGACGCGACCCTCGGGCACGTCGCCGTGACGCTCGGCGGCGACGTCGTCAGGACCTCGGCGACGGTGCGATTCACCGCGCCCGGCGGTGAAGCCCAAATGCTGGGCACCTACTTCGCCGACGACGGCCAGCACTTCGAGTCGCGTCTGCTGGTCGATCATTCGCAGCCCAACTGCAAGTCCGACGTGCTGTACAAAGGTGCGCTGCAAGGGGATCCGGACTCGTCGAAGCCGGACGCGCACACCGTGTGGATCGGCGACGTACTGATCCGCGCCGAGGCCACCGGCACCGACACCTTCGAGGTGAACCGCAACCTGGTGCTCACCGACGGTGCCCGCGCCGACTCGGTGCCCAACCTGGAGATCGAGACGGGCGAGATCGTCGGCGCCGGACACGCCAGTGCCACCGGAAGATTCGACGACGAGCAGTTGTTCTACCTGCGCGCCCGCGGCATTCCGGAGGACCAGGCCCGTCGCCTGGTGGTGCGCGGCTTTTTCAACGAGATCATCGCGAAGATCGCCGTCCCCGCGGTGCGCGAGCGCCTCACCGAAGCCATCGAACGAGAACTAGCAATCACCGAATCGAGAAGTAACTGACATGACCACGCTCGAAGTCAAAGACCTGCACGCCTCGGTCTTCACGCCCGAAGGCGAAGAAGTGCCGATCCTCAAGGGTGTCAACCTGACCGTGAAGTCGGGGGAGACGCATGCGGTCATGGGGCCCAACGGATCCGGCAAGTCGACGCTGTCCTACGCGATCGCCGGTCACCCGAAGTACACCGTGACGTCCGGCTCGATCACGCTCGACGGCGCCGACGTCCTCGAGATGAGCATCGACGAGCGCGCCCGCGCCGGCCTGTTCCTGGCCATGCAATACCCGGTCGAGGTGCCCGGGGTGTCGATGTCGAACTTCCTGCGCTCGGCTGCGACGGCCGTTCGCGGCGAGGCGCCGAAGCTGCGGCACTGGGTCAAGGAGGTCAAGGCCGCGATGTCGGACCTCGACATCGACGCGGCGTTCGGCGAGCGCAGCGTCAACGAAGGCTTCTCCGGTGGTGAGAAGAAGCGCCACGAGATCCTGCAGCTGGGCCTGCTGAAGCCGAAGATCGCGATCCTCGACGAGACCGACTCCGGCCTCGACGTCGACGCGCTGCGCGTCGTCAGTGAAGGCGTCAACCGCTACGCCGAGGCAGAGCACGGTGGGATCCTGCTCATTACGCACTACACCCGCATCCTGCGCTACATCCAGCCGCAGTTCGTGCACGTCTTCGTCGGCGGCCGCATCATCGAATCGGGCGGCCCCGAATTGGCCGACGAGCTCGAGGAAAACGGCTACGAGCGCTTCACGCAAACGGCCGCCTCGGGAGCCTGACATGACGGTCTCGGCCACTCGTTCCACGACGCTCGACGTCGCGGCGATCCGGGCCGACTTCCCGATCCTGAGCCGGGTGATGCGGGGCGGGAATCAGTTGGCATATCTGGATTCCGGGGCGACGTCGCAGCGACCGGTACAGGTTCTCGACGCCGAGCGCGACTTCCTGCTGACCTCCAACGGCGCGGTGCACCGCGGCGCACACCAGCTGATGGAGGAGGCCACCGACGCCTACGAGCAGGGCCGCGCGGACATTGCCGCCTTCGTCGGCGCCGAGCCCGACGAGCTGGTGTTCACCAAGAACGCCACCGAGTCGCTCAACCTGGTCTCATACGTGTTAGGGGACAACCGCTTCGACCGGGCGGTCGGGCCCGGCGACGTCATCGTCACCACCGAACTCGAGCATCACGCCAACCTCGTCCCATGGCACGAACTGGCCAGGCGGACCGGCGCGACGCTGCGCTGGTACGGCGTGACCGAAGACGGCCGCATCGACCTCGACTCGCTACGGCTCGATGACAGCGTGAAAATCGTTGCGTTCAGCCATCACTCGAATGTGACCGGCGCAGTCGCTCCGGTCGCCGAGCTCGTCGAGCGGGCCAAGGCGGTCGGTGCGTTCACCGTGCTCGATGCCTGCCAGTCAGTGCCGCACCAGCCGGTCGACTTTCATGCCCTCGACGTCGACTTCGCCGCCTTCTCAGGCCATAAGATGTTGGGCCCCAACGGAATCGGCGTGCTCTATGCCCGCGCCGAACTGCTCGACGCGCTGCCGCCCTTCCTCACCGGCGGCTCGATGATCGAGACGGTCAGCATGGAGGCCGTCACCTACGCCGCTCCGCCGCAACGCTTCGAGGCCGGCACCCCGATGACCTCGCAGGTCGTCGGGCTGGGTGCCGCCGCGCGCTACCTGACCGACATCGGCATGACGGCGGTCGAGGCGCATGAGCACGAACTCGTCGCGGCCGCGATCGACGGCCTGTCCGGTATCGACGGCGTCCGCATCGTCGGTCCGACGACCATGGAAAATCGGGGCTCCCCAGTGTCTTTCGTGGTCGACGGCGTACACGCCCACGATGTCGGCCAGGTGCTCGACGACGACGGCGTGGCGGTCCGGGTGGGGCATCACTGCGCGATGCCGCTGCACCGCCGTTTCGACGTCGCCGCGACCGCGCGCGCCTCGTTCGCGGTCTACAACACCCTCGAGGAAGTCGACCGGTTGGTCGCCGGTGTGCGCCACGCCATCGAATTCTTCGGAAGGGCCTGAGCGGCAATGCGTCTCGAGCAGATGTACCAGGAAGTGATCCTCGATCACTACAAGCACCCGCAGCACCGCGGCCTGCGTGAGCCGTTCGGCGCGGAGGTCTACCACAAAAACCCCACCTGCGGCGACGAGATCACGCTGCGGGTCGCGCTGTCAGCCGACGGCGACACCGTCGAGGACGTGTCCTACGACGGGCAGGGCTGCTCGATCAGCCAGGCCGCCACCTCGGTACTCACCGAGCAGGTGATCGGCCAGAGCGTCGGGCAGGCGCTGAAGACCGTCACCGCGTTCAACGAGATGGTGTCGTCGCGCGGAAACATCGAGGGCGACGAAGATGTACTGGGCGACGGGGTGGCATTCGCCGGCGTCGCGAAATATCCGGCCCGGGTGAAATGCGCGCTGCTGGGCTGGATGGCATTCAAGGATGCATTGGCCCAAGCGAGTCACGACGTAGAGGAGGTCTCCAAATGAGTGAGATTGCGGCACCGGACAACGAGTTGCTGGCGGACATCGAGGAGGCGATGCGCGACGTCGTCGACCCCGAGCTCGGCATCAACGTTGTCGACCTCGGGCTGGTCTACGGCGTCAACCTCGAAGAGGCCGAGGAGGGCACCGTCGCGGTGGTCGACATGACGCTGACGTCGCCGGCCTGCCCGCTGACCGACGTCATCGAAGACCAGTCGCGCAACGCGCTCATCGGCCCCGGTCTGGTCGACGAATTGCGGATCAACTGGGTGTGGAACCCGCCGTGGGGCCCGGACAAGATCACCGACGACGGCCGCGATCAGCTCCGCGCTCTGGGCTTTACGGTCTGACCTGCTGTAAACGTCCTGTTAAGCCCTGGTTCCTGGGCGCCTTTACGGTCGCGCGCGGGCGAATTTGCCAGCAAAATCGGGGGACCGGACTCGAAAGGACCGCTCGATGACGAAGAAGCTGATGATGGTTGCTGCCTGTGTGGCGGCTCTGGGTATGGGCAGCGGCGTCGCGCATGCAGACGACAATGACCCGGCACCCGCGCAGGCGGACTCCCCGCCGTCCGGCGGACCGCTGTGCAACGTCATGGGTGGCGACGACGGCACCAAGTGGGAATACGCGCCCTGCGGTTGGGCCTATGGCGACGAGAAGGGCTGGTACCGGGTTCCCTGACCGGTCCCGGCCGGCGCTAGCCGCGCCCAGTGTTCACCTGTGCAGGGTGTGAATCCAAGCGGCCTTGGCTAACATCGTGACTGTGACGAAAGCCTCGACCGCCCGCGGACCCGAGCAGGGGTCGAAAGTGCCACCGCACGTCGTCGTAATGTTCGGTGCCACAGGCGATTTGGCGCGACGAAAGCTCTTACCGGGCCTGCTCCACCTATCCTGCTCGAAGCTGGCCCCCGAGATGCGCGTCATCGGAACGTCGCTGGACGAACTCGACACCGACGCCTTCCGTAAGCAGGCGCACAAGGCCTGCAAGGAGTTCGCGCACCACGAGGTTTCCGACGAACTGTTCGAACAGTTCATCGCCAATTTGACGTTCGTGCCGCAGCAGAGCGGCCCCGAGGCCCTGGCAAGCGCGGTCGCCGAACAGACCGAGGCGCTCGGCGGCAAGGACGTCCGGCTGCTGCACTACCTGAGCGTCCCGCCCAAGGCGGTGCTGGCGGTGATGGACACCCTGCACAAGGCCGACCTCGCGGAGAACTCCCGGGTCATCATGGAGAAGCCGTTCGGCGTCGACCTGAAGAGCGCGCGCGAACTCAACAAGGCCATTCACGAGCGGTTCGACGAGGAACAGATCTTCCGGATCGACCACTTCCTCGGCAAGGAAGCCGCGCAGAACATCCTCGCGTTCCGGTTCGCCAACGGGCTGTTCGAGCCGATCTGGAACCGACAGTTCATCGACCACATCCAGATCGACGTGCCCGAGCGCCTCACCGTCGAAAACCGGGCGCAGTTTTATGAATCCGTCGGCGCGTTCAAGGACATGGTGGTCACCCACCTCTTCCAGATCTTGGCGTTCGTTGCGATGGAGCCCCCCACCGAGTTGGCGTCCACCGCAATCAGCGAAGAGAAGAACAAGGTGTTCCGCTCGATGCTCCCGCTCGACCCGAGCAAGGTGGTCCGCGGCCAATACCGCGGCTACCGCGACGAGTCCGGTGTCTCACCGGAATCGGACACCGAGACGTTCATCGCCCTCAAATGCGAAATCGACAACTGGCGGTGGGCGGGCGTTCCGTTCTTCCTGCGAACGGGCAAGGGCATGGCGGAGGGCCAGCGCATCATCTCGATCGCGTTCCACGAGCCGCCGCGCAGCATGTTCCCGCCGGGATCCGGTGTGGGACAAAAGGGTCCGGACCATCTGACCTTCGACCTGGCCGACGTGTCGAAGATGTCGCTGTCGTTTTACGGCAAGCGCCCGGGCCCGGGCATGAAGCTGGACAAACTCAGCCTGCAGTTCACCATGGAGGAGACCGGTCACGCGGGTGACGTCCTGGAGGCCTACGAGCGGCTGATCCTCGACGCCATGCGGGGCGACCGGACGCTGTACAACACCGCGGAGGGCATCGAGCGGCTCTGGGAGGTCTCGGCCCCGCTGCTGGACGACCCACCGCCGTCGCGCAGCTATGACCTCGACTCGTGGGGTCCCAACGCCGTCCACCCGCTGATCGCTCCGCGCGCCTGGCGGCTGCCGTTCGAACGTGGTTGGCGCGGAAAGAAATAACGCCGTTTCAGCGCCAGGGCAGGTCACTGTTCTCGCCCCGCCACCGTGACGGCGGAATCATCGGCGCATCGCGCAGTCCCGACGCCTCGACATGGCGTAGTGCCGCCAAGAGGTGCTGTTCCATCCGGCGCTGAGCCTTCTGCGGGTCCTTCGCCGAGATGGCGGCGGCGATCGCGCGATGCGACTTGCCGGCTTCGTCGCGGTCGTATTGACTGATGTCCTGCTCGGCGGCGGCCCACCGCACGGCCTGCTCTACCGCCGCCAAAACTGTTGTCAGGAGCGGGTTCTCGCTGGATTCAACCAGCAGTTCGTGAAATTCGTGATATCCGGTGCCGTCGGGTTCGATGCCCCCGGCCGCGACGGCGGCGATGCGTTCGCGCTGCTTCTTGGTGGCGTGCTCGGCGACGTGGGCCGCGGCCGCCGGCTCGAGCATGATGCGAAACGACAGCAGGTCGCCCCACGTCGCGCCGGTCAGCGTGAACAACTGCACGAGTGATCGCGCGGCCCGCTCGGGTTCGGGATGGCGGATGCGCACGCCGCCGCGGCCCTGACTGGTGGTGGTCAGTCCTTCGGCATCGAGCAGTCGTAGCGCCATGCGAACCGTTTCGCGGCTCACGCCCAACTGACTGACCAGTTCCCCCTCGGTGGGCAGCGAGTCGCCGGGTGCGAGATCGCCGGACAGGATCTGCCGGCGCAGGGTCCCGGCGACGACATCCGGTGCGCGTGAAGGCCTTGCGAGGGTCATACGACTTAGTATACTAAGTACCTATGGTGAATGTTCCGAATACCGCGGTGCTCACCGGAGCATTCCGGCCGATGCGGTTCGAGGCGACCGTAGAGGACTGCGTCACGACCCACGGCGAGATCCCCAAAGACCTGGCCGGCGGCTTTTACCGGGTCGGCCCGACCTTCAAGCGGCCCACCCGGCAGGGCGCCAACGGGCTACTGGCGATGGACGGCATGGTCCAGGGGCTTACCTTCGACAACGGCCGGGCCGACTTCCGCAACCGCTGGGTCCGCACCCCGAAGTACCTGCTCGAGGACAAACATCAGCGCGGCATGTTCTCCTGGTCGGACGGAGAGTGGACGGACTGGCGAAACATCGGGTTCGGCGCTGCGGTACCCGACGAGCACACCCGCGGAATTCCGCAGGGCACCAACAACATCAACTGCTTTCCGTTCGCGGGCGAGATCCTGGCCTCGGGCGAGCAGGGCAGCCCGCCGGTCGCGTTGGACCCAATGACGCTGGAGACCCGCGGCATGGTGTCCTGGTCGCCGCACCTGTCCCGCGGCATCTTCGACAAGGCCGGCTACGGCGATGCGGCGTTCACCGCACATCCGAAGTGGGACAGCGACACCGGCACGCTGTACGGCTGGGCCTACAGCAACCATCAGCCCTTCGTGACCGTCCACGTCGTACGACCGGACGGCTCGGTGGCCTCGCGCGAACTCTGGGATGCGCCGTACACCTCAGAGGTCCACGACATGTGGCTGACCAAGGACTCAATGGTGTTGCCGTTCCAGGGATTCGCCTTCGACCCCGACCGCATCGAGCGCGGAAAGTCGGTGCAGGACTGGCAACCCGAGCTGCCGATCACACTCGCGCTGATACCGCGCGACGATATCGAGAACGGCGACATCCGTTGGGTCACCGCCGACATCGGGCAGCAATACGTCATGCACACCTTGGCCGCCGACATCGACGGCGACACCCTGACGCTGGACGCCCCGATCTTCGAACGCCCACCCTTCCCGCTGGATATCGACGGATTCCAGGGCGAAGACGTTCAACTCTTCTTCAACCTCGCCCGCAGCACACTGGGGCGCTGGACCGTCGACCTGAACGCGGGCAGTGTGAAGTCGGAGATGCTCGACGACCAGCCCTGCGAGCTGCCCAAGGTCGACGAGCGGTTCTACGGCCGAGGCCAGCGCTGGGGCTACCTGATCGGCGGCGATGCCAAGGGCAACGGCATGCGCATGCACAGCCTGATCGTGCGCGACCGCCATACCGGCGACGAGCAGCGGTATCGGCTCCGCCACGAGCGTCCCTCGCTGGTGATGGAACCGACCTTCGTCCCGCGAACCGCCGATGCGGCCGAAGGTGACGGATACCTGATGGTGCCGATCTCGCGATGGACCGAAAACCTGGGCGAATACGCGATTTTCGATACGCAGGACATCACCGAGGGGCCGATCTGCCGCATCGAGATCCCCTTCCTCCTCGGCTTCACCCCGCACGGACACTGGATGGATTTCCGATGACCCTCACCGCCACCGAAGAAGCCGAACTGCGGGCCTCGGTCCACGGGATCGTCGCCGAATTCGGCAACGACTACTTCACCCACTGCAGTGAAACCCTCACCCATCCCACCGCGTTGTGGGACGCGCTCGCCGCCGGCGGATTCGTCGGCGTCAACCTGCCAGAGGAATACGGCGGTGGGGGAATGGGATTGAGTGCACTCAACATCGTCGCCGAGGAGTCCGCTGCGGCCGGCTGCCCGCAGATCATGCTGATGATCTCGCCGGGAATCGTCGGCAGCCTGCTCGCCCGGCATGCCACCGAGGAACAGAAGCGGCAGTGGCTGGCGCCGATGGCCGCCGGCACGATGAAGATCGCGTTCGCGATCACCGAACCCGACGCCGGCTCCAACAGCCACCAGCTCGCCACCACCGCGACTCGCGATGGCGACAAGTACTTCATCAGCGGCCAGAAGACTTACATCACCGCGGCCGACCAGGCCGACGCGCTGCTCGTGGTCACCCGCACGGGCACCGATGCCCAAGGCCGCGCGCAACTTTCGCTGTTTCTCGTCGACCGGGACACCCCCGGCATCGACATGCACCGAATCCCGATGACCTTCGAGATCACCGACAAGTCCTTTACGGTGTTCTTCGACCACGTCGCGGTACCGGCCGACCGGCTGGTCGGCGGCGAGGGCAACGGGCTACGGGTCGCGTTCGACGGAATGAATCCCGAGCGGGTGATCATCGCCGCAATCTGCAACGGCGTCAGCCGCTATGCACTGGACAAGGCCGTCGGTTACGCCCGCGAACGACGGGTCTGGGACGTGCCGATCGGCGCGCACCAAGGCCTCGCACATCCGTTGGCGGAAGCCAAGATCGGACTCGAAGCCGCCCGTCTGATGACGCGGCAGGCTGCCGCCGGCTACGACGCAGGGACCGACCCCGGTGAGCAGAGCAACATGGCGAAGTTCCTGTCCGCCGACGCCGCCATCCGCTGCGTCGATCAGGCGATCGAGGTGCATGGCGGCGCCGGCTTCACCCGCGAGGTTGCGCTGGCCAACATGTATGAGTTCGTCCGGCTGTTCAAGACCGTCCCGATCAGTCGCGAGATGATCCTCAACCACATTGCCCAGCACAGCCTCGGGTTGCCGCGCTCCTACTAGTTAGCGGTCGTGGTGCTTGCCGTGCTCGGGGCAGCTGCCGTTCACGGCGTCCTTGACGTCGATTCGCTTGGCCTGCAGGGCGTTACCGCTGTCGCGGGTGCCGTGCGCCACCAGGCACTTGCCCTGAACGATGACGTGCGCGTCGGCCGGCGTCTTCTTCTTGTACTTGGTGGTGTCGGTGACGTTCACGGTGATCGTCGACGGATTGCCTTGCGCGTCAGTGCCATTCAGTGTGATCGTGTTGCCCGCGACCGAGGCGACCTGACCGTGCGGCGGAATCTGGTGGTGCGGCTTGTCGCCGGCCGGGTGCGGCGCGGGTCCGGGGCACTTCCCGTCGACCGCGGCGCTGACCTTCACCGCGCGGGCGTTGATCGGGCCGCCCGCCGGGGCGTCGGCCTCGTGGTCGGGGTGGACCCACACGCAGCTGCCGACGGTGACGTCGGTCAACTGCGCCGGGGTGATCTCGTCGATGGTGGTGGACGGCGTGAAGTCGACGGTCGTGGGACCGGACTTCGCGGTGACCTGGATCGTGCTGCCGGACACCGAGTCGATGATGCCCTTTACCCAGTCGTGGCTCTTGTCGGACGCCGACGGGGTTGATGAAGTGGGGGCGCTGGCGCTGCTGCTCGGGCTCGCCGGAGCGGGCTTGGTCTCGCTGGAGTTTCCACACGCGGCGAGGGACAGCGCGGTGGCTCCGGTGACAGCGAGCAGCGCGGCGCGGGACATTCGCGCGGTCGAGAGGGTGGCAGGCATCGGGGTCCTTTCGGTCGTCGGCCTCGATGAGGTGGCCGACTCGGGCAACGGATATCACCCTTGAGGTCGCCGTTAAGCGCAGGCTTGAGGCCACTTAAGAGCGCGCTGTGTAAACCGCGGTGGGAACACCGCGTCATCGGCATGCGTTAATCAACGCGTGACTACCCAAGAACTCACCGCCGCGCAGTTCAACGAAACGATCAACGGCAACGACATCGTGCTCGTCGACTTCTGGGCGTCGTGGTGCGGCCCGTGCCGGCAGTTCGCACCGACATTCGC
This sequence comes from Candidatus Mycobacterium wuenschmannii, assembly GCF_030252325.1. Lineage (NCBI taxonomy): Bacteria > Bacillati > Actinomycetota > Actinomycetes > Mycobacteriales > Mycobacteriaceae > Mycobacterium > Candidatus Mycobacterium wuenschmannii. The sequence continues at coordinate 806,934 of NZ_CP126981.1, forward strand.
CGCCTCCGCGGACAAGCACCCCGACGTGGTGCACGCCAAGGTGGACACCGAAGCCGAGCAGGAACTCGCCGCTGCCGCGCAGATCCGCTCCATCCCGACGCTGATGGCCTTCAAGAAGGGCAAGCTCATCTTCAACCAAGCGGGCGCGCTGCCGGCCGCCGCGCTGGAGGACCTGGTTCAGCAGGTGAAGGACTTCGACGTCGACGCCGCGATCGCGACCCAAGAGGGCACCGAAGCTTGAGCTAAACCCGACGAGTCACGCGTTACCGTTCAACGGTGACCATGGTCCTCGTCGAACACCCCCGCCCGCACGTCGCGCTGATCACCCTAAACCGGCCCGAGCGAATGAACTCCATGGCCTTCGACGTCATGGTTCCGCTCAAAGAGGTGCTCGAGGACATCACCTACGACAACTCCGTCAGGGTTGTCGTGCTGACCGGAGCCGGCAAAGGGTTCTCTTCGGGTGCGGACCACAAATCGGCCGGTTCGGTTCCGCATGTTCAAGACCTGACCCGGCCCACCTATGCACTGCGGTCGATGGCGATCCTCGACGACGTCATCCTGGCACTGCGCAAAATGCACCAACCCGTGATCGCCGCGGTCAACGGCGCCGCGATCGGCGGCGGGCTGTGTCTGGCCCTGGCCGCCGACATCCGCGTTGCCGCGAACGGCGCGTACTTCCGGGCCGCCGGCATCAACAACGGGCTGACCGCGAGCGAGTTGGGATTGAGCTACCTACTGCCGCGCGCCATCGGCTCGTCGCGGGCTTTCGAGATCATGCTGACCGGTCGCGACGTCGACGCCGAGGAGGCCGAGCGCATCGGGCTGGTGTCGAGTCAGGTACCCGACGAGCAACTGCTGGAGACCTGTTACGACATGGCCGAGCGCATCGCCGCGTTCTCCCGGCCGGGCGTCGAGTTGACCAAGCGCACGCTATGGAGTGGACTGGACGCCGCTAGCCTGGAAGGGCACATGCAGGCCGAAGGTCTCGGACAGCTCTTCGTCCGCCTGCTCACCGGCAACTTCGAAGAAGCGGTTGCCGCGCGCGCCGAAAAGCGCCCGCCGGTGTTCACCGACGACAAGCCTTAAATCCCTCCGGCGACGATGCAGGCGTAGTAGGCCTGAAGAGGAGCCGGAGCGACGATGTTGCAAGGAGAGTGACCGTGATCACGGCTACGGACCTCGAGGTCCGCGCAGGTGCGCGCACGCTCCTTTATGCCGACGGCCCGGCGCTGCGCATCCAGCCCGGCGACCGGATCGGCCTGGTCGGCCGCAACGGCGCCGGCAAGACGACTACGCTCCGAATCCTGGCCGGGGAAGGCGAGCCGTATGCCGGCGCCGTGACCCGGACCGGCGAAATCGGTTACCTGCCGCAGGATCCCAAAGAGGGCGACCTCGACGTGCTGGCCCGCGACCGGGTGCTGTCGGCCCGCGGCCTGGACACCCTGCTCACCGACCTGGAGAAGCAGCAGGCGCTGATGGCCGAGGTCGCCGACGACGACGCCCGCGACCGCGCCATCCGCAAGTACGGCCAGCTCGAAGAGCGCTTCGCCGCCCTCGGTGGCTACGGCGCCGAGAGCGAAGCCGGCCGGATCTGCGCCAGCCTCGGCCTGCCTGACCGCGTCCTGACCCAGCAGTTGCGGACGTTGTCCGGCGGTCAGCGCCGTCGCGTCGAGTTGGCCCGGATCCTGTTCGCCGCGTCCGACAGCGGCTCCGGTTCGGACACCACGTTGCTGCTCGACGAGCCCACCAACCACCTCGACGCCGACTCGGTCGGCTGGCTGCGCGATTTCCTGCGCAGCCACACCGGCGGTCTGGTGGTCATCAGCCACAACGTCGACCTGCTCGCCGATGTCGTCAACCGGGTCTGGTTCCTCGACGCCGTGCGCGGCGAGGCCGACGTCTACAACATGGGCTGGCAGAAATATCTCGACGCCCGAGCCACCGACGAGCAGCGCCGCCGCCGCGAGCGGGCCAATGCGGAGAAGAAGGCCGGCGCGCTGCGGGCGCAGGCCGCCAAGATGGGCGCCAAGGCCACCAAAGCCGTTGCGGCGCAGAATATGTTGCGTCGCGCCGATCGGATGATGGCCGCCCTGGACGCCGAGCGGGTGGCCGACAAGGTGGCCCGGATCAAGTTCCCGAGCCCGTCGGCGTGCGGGCGCACCCCGCTGACCGCGTCGGGTTTGACGAAGACCTACGGCTCGCTGGAGATCTTCACCGGCGTCGACCTGGCCATCGACCGGGGTTCGCGGGTCGTGGTGCTCGGGCTCAACGGCGCCGGCAAGACGACGCTGCTGCGGCTACTGGCGGGGGTCGAACAAGCCGACGCCGGCGCGATCGAGCCCGGACATGGCCTGAAGATCGGGTATTTCGCGCAGGAGCACGACACCCTCGACGACCATGCGACCGTGTGGGAGAACATCCGCCACGCCGCGCCCGACTCCGGGGAGCAGGACCTGCGCGGCCTGCTGGGCGCGTTCATGTTCACCGGCAGCCAACTCGAGCAGCCGGCCGGAACCTTGTCCGGCGGCGAAAAAACGCGGCTGGCGCTCGCGGGATTGGTGGCATCGACGGCCAACGTGTTGCTGCTCGACGAGCCGACCAACAACCTCGATCCGGCATCGCGCGAACAGGTCCTCGACGCGTTGCGCAGCTACGCGGGCGCGGTCGTGTTGGTCACCCACGATCCGGGTGCCGCGGAGGCCCTCGACCCGCAACGCGTCGTGCTGCTGCCCGACGGAACCGAGGACCACTGGTCGGACGAGTACCGGGATCTCATCGAGCTCGCCTGACCGCTGCGCCGCAATTCTTGCGCCGTAGCATAGGATTTGGTCAATCCGCTCCGCCGGTCCACCCGGGTTCCTACTCTGTGTTCTTTGGGGAACCTGTTCAACCCGGGGAGGGGCCGATGGGGAAAGCGAAAAAGCCGCGCGATCAAGTGCTGCGCGAATTGCGCAGCGCCTACGAGGGCGGGGCCAGCATCCGGACGTTGGTGGGGTCGACCGGCAGGTCGTACGGATCGATCCACAGCATGCTGCGCGAGTCCGGCACCACGATGCGCAGTCGCGGCGGCCCGAACCACCGCACCCGCCCGCGTTAATTCCGGACGGGTCAGCGCTGCCGGACCGAGCCCTCGACCAGATCGAGAACGGCGGTCAGCAGCCGAGTGTCTTCGCCGGACGCCACCTTGGCCACCAAGCCGTCGAGCACGAGATCCAGGTAGCACTGCAACACATCGCCGGGGATGTCGTCGCGGACCCGGCCGGCCTGCTTCTGCCGGCGCAGACGCTCTATCGTCGCCGCCGCCAACTCCGCTGACCGGTCGGTCCACTCCTTGTTGAACTCCGGGTCGTGGCGCAGCTTGCGGGCGATCTCCAATCGTGTGGCGAGCCAGTCGAATTGCTCGGGCGCCGCCAGCATGTCGCGCATCACCTGGACCAGGCCCTCGCGCGATGCCACGTCGGCCATTCGCTCGGCGTCCTCGTGCGCGAGCTCGAAAAACAGTGTGTCCTTGTCGCGGAAGTGATGGAAGATCGCGCCGCGTGACAAGCCGATCGCCTGCTCGAGGCGTCGGACCGTCGCTCCGTCATACCCGAACTCGGCGAAGCAGCGGCGGGCGCCGTCAAGGATCTGACGGCGCCGGGCCGCCAGATGATCCTGGCTGACCTTGGGCAAGGCTGCACCCTTCCCGCGGACTAATTGGCCTTCAGCATGTTGCGCAACACGTACTGCAGGATGCCGCCGTTGCGGTAGTAATCGGCTTCACCAGGCGTGTCGATGCGCACCACTGCGTCGAATTCGATGGTTTTCCCGCCATCCTTTTCGGCCTTCACGTGCACCGTCTTCGGCGTCTTGCCGTTGTTGAGTTCCTCGATACCGGTGATGTCGAAGACCTCGGTGCCGTCGAGGCCAAGGTCCTTGGCGGACTTGCCATCCGGGAACTGCAGCGGGATGACGCCCATGCCGATCAGGTTGGACCGGTGGATGCGCTCGAACGACTCGGTGATCACCGCGCGCACCCCGAGCAGCCGGGTGCCCTTGGCGGCCCAGTCTCGCGACGAGCCGGAGCCGTACTCCTTGCCGCCGAGCACGACCAGCGGAATATCTTGTGCCGCATAGTTCTGCGCCGCGTCGAAGATGAACGCCTGCGGTCCGCCGTCCTGGGTGAAGTCGCGGGTGTACCCACCCGAGGGAACGTCGCCCAATGCGGCCAACACCTGGTTGCTGAGCCGGATGTTGGCGAACGTGCCACGGATCATCACCTCGTGGTTACCGCGCCGCGAGCCGAGCGAGTTGTAGTCCTTGCGCTCCACGCCGTGCTCGTCGAGGTACAGCGCCGCCGGGGTGCCCGGCTTGATGCTGCCGGCCGGCGAGATGTGGTCGGTGGTCACCGAGTCACCCAGCAGCGCAAGAACTCTGGCGCCCTTGATGTCGGACACCGGCTCCGGATCGGCGGGCATGCCGTCGAAGTACGGCGCCTTGCGCACGTAGGTCGAGTTGTCGTTCCAGTCGAAGGTGTTGCCCTCCGGTGTCGGCAGCGAGCGCCAGCGTTCGTCGCCCTTGAAGACGTCGGCGTAGGACTTGACGAACATCTCGCGGTTGATCGAGGAGGCGATTGTCTCCTGGATTTCCTCGGTCGTCGGCCAGATGTCCTTCAGAAAGACGTCGTTGCCGTCGTTGTCCTTGCCCAGCGAGTCGGACTCGAAGTCGAAGTCCATGGTTCCGGCGATGGCGTAGGCGATCACCAGCGGCGGCGACGCCAGGTAGTTCATCTTGACGTCGGGGGAGATGCGGCCCTCGAAGTTGCGGTTGCCGGACAGCACCGCGGTCACCGACAGGTCGTTGTCGTTGACGGCCTTGGAGATCTCGTCGGGCAGCGGGCCGGTGTTACCGATGCAGGTTGTGCAGCCGTAGCCGCCCAGATAGAAGCCGAGCTTCTCCAGATAGGGCCACAGGCCGGCCTTGTCGTAGTAGTCGGTGACCACTTGCGAGCCGGGTGCCATGTTGGTCTTCACCCACGGCTTTGAGGTCAGACCCTTCTCGACGGCGTTGCGCGCCAACAGCGCTGCACCCAACATCACCTCGGGGTTGGAGGTGTTGGTGCATGACGTGATGCCCGCGACGACGACCGCGCCGTGGTCGAGCACGAAGTCGCCGCGCTCGGCCGAGCGCACCTTCACCGGCTTGGTCGGCCGCCCGTCGCAGCCATTGGCCGCGCTCGGTGTCACGTCGACGGCGCCGTCGTCGGCGAAGGACAGCGAGACCGGGTCACTGGCCGGGAACGACTCGTCGACCGCCTCGTCCAGCTTGGACTCGGGGGCCGCGTGGTTCTCCTCGACGTAGTTGTGGATGTCCTTGCGGAACGCAACCTTGGCTTCTGACAACAGGATTCGGTCCTGCGGGCGCTTCGGTCCGGCGATCGAGGGGACCACGGTGGACAGGTCGAGTTCGAGATACTCGGAGAACTTGGGCTCGTGGTCGGCGTCGTGCCACATGCCCTGCGCTTTGGCGTACGCCTCGACGAGAGCCAGCTGCTCATCGGTGCGGCCGGTGAGCTCGAGGTACTTGATGGTCTCGCCGTCGATCGGGAAAATCGCTGCGGTGGAACCAAATTCGGGGCTCATGTTGCCCAACGTGGCGCGGTTGGCCAGCGGCACCTCGGCCACACCCTTGCCGTAAAACTCGACGAACTTGCCGACCACACCGTGCTTGCGCAGCATGTCGGTGACGGTGAGCACCACGTCGGTGGCGGTCACGCCGGGCTTGATCTCACCGGTCAGCTTGAAGCCGACCACCCGCGGGATCAGCATCGAGACCGGCTGGCCCAGCATCGCGGCCTCGGCTTCAATACCGCCGACGCCCCAGCCCAACACCCCGAGCCCGTTGACCATCGTGGTGTGTGAGTCGGTGCCCACACAGGTGTCGGGGTAGGCGACCCCGTTGCGCACCATCGTCACCGGCGCGAGGTATTCGATGTTGACCTGGTGCACGATGCCGGTGCCGGGCGGTACCGCCTTGAAATCGTCGAAAGCGCCCTGGCCCCAACGCAGGAACTGATAGCGCTCGCCGTTGCGCTCGTACTCGAGTTCGACGTTGCGCTCGAAAGCGTCGGCATTGCCGAAGAAGTCGAGGATCACCGAGTGGTCGATGACCAGCTCGGCCGGAGCCAGCGGGTTGACCTTCTCCGGGTCGCCCCCCAGCGCGCCCACGGCCTCGCGCATTGTGGCCAGGTCGACGATGCACGGCACGCCGGTGAAGTCCTGCATCACCACGCGGGCGGGGGTGAACTGAATCTCGATGCTCGGGTCGGCGCTGGGATCCCAGTTCGCGATCGCTTCGATGTGGTCCTTGGTGATGTTCGCGCCGTCTTCGGTGCGCAGCAGGTTCTCGGCAAGGACCTTGAGGCTGTAGGGGAGCTTTTCCATGCCCGGAACGGCATCCAGGCGATAGATCTCGTAACTCTCATCGCCGACCTTCAGCGTGTCGCGGGCTCCGAACGAATTCACCGAATCTTTGCTGCTCACATCAACTCCCGGCATCTATATCCTGGTCGGCAACCCGCTGCGGTTGGCTACGCCGCACACGCGATCGCCGCTGTTTCTGTGCGCCGACGGGCCGTGTCGACGCATGCTTTCCAGTCTAACAGTACGCTTGTCCTGCATTTCGGCGGACCCGAAATCTCCCTTTTCTTTTCCCTGACCACCTGCCGTAACGCGGGCGTCGGGAAGCGGTACCGTTCCATCCGTGACTACCCCGCACGCGCCGCTCTACATCCCGGGCGAGATCTGCGGCACCGTCGGTGCCGACCCGACGGCCAAGCCCGATGAGTGCCTGACGCTCGTCCAGCATCAGGTCAGCGCGGGAAACATCAGCGCGCCGCCGGCCGTCACGCCGTCGCTGCTCGACATCATCAACCAGGCGCACGAGCACGACATCGACCTGAAGATCGTCGTGCTCGACCACAACCCGCCGAACGACACCCCGCTGCGCGACATCGCGACGGTGGTCGGCTCCCAGCACCCGGACGCGACGGTGCTGGTTCTGAGCCCGAACTTCGTCGGTAGCTACAGCACCCACTTTCCCCGGTCGACCCTCGAGATCGGCGAAGACCACGCCAAGACCGGCAACACGGTGGCATCGGCGCAAAATTTTCTGCACCAACTCGAGACGCCGCAGTTCCCTTGGACGCCATTCACGATCGTCGTGCTGCTCGGCGTATTGGCGACCGTCGCCGGAACGCGTTTCCTGCAATTGCGCGCCCGGCGGTCAGCAACTCCGGCACGTAGTTCCGGCGGGCCCGCGCAAGGCGCCGATCAGAGCGCTTAGCGGGCAGTATTCCTCGTGTGTCGGATAGCGCCGGCATCGACACCGCTTTCGCGGGCAAATTAGTGATGTCACCGTAGGGTCACAATCCTCAGAAGAACAGACTTGTAATTTGTGACATACGTTTCCGCTGGGTCAGATGTGACTTACGGTGCAGGAGATGCATTTGGTTTATTCGTGCTTCCAGTGATCGCTGGTAGCTCGGAGTACTAGCGCCATCCGCCCCGCGTTGAGCCGAGGAGATCCGAGTCGAATGAGACGCAACTGCCGCGGCTCGTCTATCCGATTGGCGACCCCGTTGACCTTCCGAGTCGCCCCCGCTGTGCTCAGCGTCGCGCTGCTGCTGGGTACGCCGGGGTTGGCCAAGGCCGATCCGGACTCGATGGCCAAGCTGATCGCCGAGGTGGCCCAGGCCAACCAGCGCCTGGAAAACCTCAACGCGCAGATCCAGACCGAAGAGGAAAGCGTCAACAAGGCCGTCGTCGACGTCGAGAACGCGCGCGACAATGCCGCCACCGCACAGCACGACGTCGAGACAAGCCAGGCGTCGGTCAAAGACGCGGACGCCGCAATTGCCGCCGCGCAGAAGCGATTCGACCGTTTCGCGGTGGCGAGCTACGTCAACGGCCCGTCGGACAGCTACCTCACCGCGCGCACCCCCGAAGACATGATCGCGACCGCGGCGGCCGGCCAGGCGCTGGCCACCAGTTCGCGGCAGGTGATGGACAACCTGCAGCGGGCCCGCACCGAGCAGTTGAACAAGGAATCCTCGGCACGACTGGCCAAGCAGAAGGCCGACAAGGCCGTCAGCGATGCGCAATCCAGCCAGAACACCGCGGTGGCGGCCCTGGTCGACGTGCACCGCAAGTTCGGTGAGCAGCAACAGGAAGTCACTCGACTGGCCGACGAGCGCAACGCGGCCCAATCAAGACTCGACGCCGCCCGCAATTGGACGGCATCCGCGGGCGGACCGGATGCCGGACAGCGGGCGGCGTCGTCCCCCGGAGATCGCTGGGACCCGGCCGCGCCGGGTTCGCCGGAGAAGCCTCAGGGCCACGGCGGCAACTGGGACGGCGCGTGGGATCCCACGCTGCCGATGGTGCCCAGCGCCAACGTGCCCGGTGACCCGGTCGCGGTCCTCAACAAGGTCCTCGGGACGATGTCGACCTCCTCCGAGGTCACCTCCAACATGGGCCGCAGCTTCCTGCAGCAGCTCGGATTGGCGCCCACGCCAACAGGTTTCACCAACGGTAAGATCCCACGGGTCTACGGCCGGCAGGCATCCGAGTACGTGATCCGCCGCGCCGGCTCCCAGATCGGTGTCCCGTATTCGTGGGGCGGTGGCACCGCCGCCGGCCCGGGCAAGGGCATCGGTTCGGGCTCGGGAACCACTGGCTTCGACTGTTCCGGCCTGATCCTCTACGCATTCGCCGGAGTCGGCATCAAGCTGCCGCACTATTCGGGCGCGCAGTACGACCTCGGTCGCAAGATCCCGGCGTCGCAGATGCGCCGCGGCGACGTGATCTTCTACGGCCCCGGCGGTAGCCAGCACGTGACGCTCTACCTCGGTCAGGGTCAGATGCTCGAGGCTCCCGACGTGGGTCTCAAGGTCCGGATCGCACCGGTCCGCACCAGCGGCATGACGCCGTATGTCATCCGCTACATCGAATACTGATCCATTGAAAGGATCTATGCGCCAGAGGTTTTCCGACTCCGAGGGTGTGCGCTGGACCAGGCTGGTCTGGCCGGTGCTGGCCGCCTTCGGCCTGCTGCTCGGGCTGACGGTTCCGGCTCAGGCCGAGGATGGCGCGTGGGACCCGACCCTGCCGCCGACGATCAGCGCGGGCGCGCCGGGTGACCCGGTGGCCATGGCCAACCAGTCGCTGCAGGCCACCGCGCAGGCGACGCAGACGACGCTCGGGTTGGGGCAGCAGTTTCTCAGCGGACTTGGAATCAACCTCGGCGGAACTCCACCGACCACCAGCGCCAACGGCATCCCGCGGGTGTACGGCCGCCAGGCCGTCGAATACGTCATCCGCCGTGGGTCCTCGCAGATGGGAGTGCCGTACTCCTGGGGCGGCGGCACGCCGAACTCGCCGAGCAAGGGCATCGACTCCGGCGCCAACACCGTCGGCTTCGACTGCTCGGGCCTGGTCCGCTACAGCTTCGCCGGGGTCGGGGTGCTGCTACCGAGGTTCTCCGGCGACCAGTACAAGGCCGGGCGGCACATCCCGCCGTCGCAGGCCAAGCGCGGCGACCTCATCTTCTACGGCCCCGGCGGCGGCCAGCACGTGACCATCTATCTGGGCAACGGTCAGATGCTGGAGGCTTCGGGAAGCGCCGGCAAGGTCACCGTCAGCCCGGTCCGCAAGGGCGGCATGACGCCGTTCCTGACCCGGATCATCGAGTACTGATCGAGTACCGGAGCAGGCCACGTCGACGGATTCCGGGTGGCCTGGAATAGTTGAACCAGGGCACACCGCTGCCCCGTGACGTTCGTGGTGCGAGAGTCGCGTCTGATTGAGCCTTGGAAGGTCTGAGCCGTGGAGGGTAATCGATGACATCAGCAGGCGGGCCGCCGCCGGGCACCAGCGGTTACTCGGGTTCTGGCAGTGCTTCGACGGCTCCGGCGCACGCGGCCCCCGGCGGGGGCGGTAACGGCCTGGCGGCCGAGGTGCACACCCTGGAACGGGCCATCTTCGAGGTCAAGCGGATCATCGTCGGCCAGGACCAGCTCGTCGAGCGGATGCTCGTCGGCCTGTTGTCCAAGGGCCACGTGCTGCTCGAGGGCGTGCCCGGTGTCGCCAAGACCCTTGCCGTCGAGACCTTCGCCAAGGTGGTCGGCGGATCCTTCGCCCGCATCCAGTTCACCCCGGACCTGGTGCCCACCGACATCATCGGTACCCGCATCTACCGGCAGGGCAAGGAAGAGTTCGACACCGAGCTCGGTCCCGTCGTCGCGAACTTCCTGCTCGCCGACGAGATCAACCGCGCGCCGGCCAAGGTGCAGTCCGCGCTGCTGGAGGTCATGCAGGAGCGGCAGGTCTCCATCGGTGGCAAACGATTCCCGCTGCCCAACCCGTTCCTGGTGATGGCCACGCAGAACCCGATCGAGCACGAGGGTGTCTACCCCCTGCCCGAGGCGCAACGCGACCGCTTCCTGTTCAAGATCAACGTCAGCTACCCGTCGCCCGAGGAAGAGCGCGAGATCATCTACCGGATGGGCGTCAAGCCGCCGGAGCCCAAGCAGATCCTGGACACCAGTGACCTGCTGCGACTGCAGGACATCGCCGCGAACAACTTCGTCCACCACGCGCTGGTCGACTACGTGGTGCGGGTCGTCACGGCCACCCGACACCCCGAGCAACTCGGCCTCAACGACGTCAAGAGCTGGATCTCGTTCGGCGCCTCGCCTCGTGCCTCGCTGGGCATCATCGCGGCGTCGCGTTCGCTCGCCCTGGTCCGCGGTCGCGACTACGTGATCCCGCAGGACATCGTCGAGGTCATCCCCGACGTGCTGCGCCACCGCTTGGTGCTCACCTACGACGCGCTCGCCGACGAGATCTCGTCGGATGTCGTCATCAACCGGGTGCTACAGACCGTCGGGATGCCTCAGGTGAATGCTGTCCCGCAGCAAGGGCATTCGGTGCCCCCGGCAATGCAGGCCGCGGGTGCGGCCAGCGGTCGGTGACCGATAGCAACTCCGCCGCGGAGAAGCCCGTGGCTACTCATCCGCCATCGATGCTGCGCGGGAACATCGACGATCCCAAATTGGCGGCGGCACTGCGGACCCTCGAGCTCACCGTGCGGCGCAAGCTCGACGGTGTGCTGCATGGCGATCACCTCGGCCTGATCCCGGGTCCGGGGTCGGAGCCGGGGGAGTCACGCGAGTACCAGCCCGGCGACGACGTACGCCGGATGGACTGGGCGGTCACCGCGCGCACCACTCACCCGCACGTGCGGCAGATGATCGCCGACCGTGAGCTGGAGACCTGGCTGGTGGTCGACATGTCGGCCAGCCTCGACTTCGGCACCGCGGTGTGTGAGAAGCGGGACCTGGCCGTCGCCGCCGCGGCCGCCATCACATTCCTCAACAGCGGCGGCGGTAACCGGCTCGGCGCGTTGATTGCCAACGGCGAGAAGGTAACTCGTGTTCCGGCCCGCTCGGGTCGACAGCATGAGCAGACGCTGCTACGGACCATCGCGACCATGCCGAAGGCCCCGGTCGGTGTGCGCGGCGACTTGTCGGTCGCCATCGACGCGCTGCGCCGTCCGGAACGGCGCCGCGGGATGGCGGTGATCATCAGCGACTTCCTCGGCCCGATCAACTGGATGCGACCGCTGCGGGCGATCTCCGCGCGCCACGAGGTGCTCGGCGTCGAGGTGCTCGACCCCCGCGACGTGGAACTGCCGGATGTCGGCGACGTCATCCTCCAGGACGCCGAGACCGGCCGCTCCCGCGAGTTCACCATCGACGAGCAACTGCGCGACGACTTCGCGAAAGCCGCTGCCGCACACCGCGCCGACGTGGCCCGCACCCTGCGCAGCTGTGGGGCACCGCTGCTGTCGCTGCGCACCGACCGTGACTGGATCGCCGACACCGTGCGCTTCGTCGAATCGCGCCGCCGCGGCGCGCTGACGGGTCGCCAGTGACTTCCGCTGTGCACGCGGGCCTCAATATCAAGACGGGTTTGCTATGACTTTGCCGTTACTCGGGCCGATGACGCTTTCCGGGTTCGCCCACGCGTGGTTCTTCCTGTTCCTGTTCGTGATCCTGGCGATCGTCGCCCTCTATGTCTTTTCGCAGCTGGCCCGGCAGCGCCGGATGCTGCGCTTCGCCAACATGGAGCTGCTGGAAAGCGTTGCGCCGAAACAACCTACGCGGTGGCGGCATCTGTCGGCGATTCTGCTGGTCGCGTCGTTGCTGCTGTTCACGATCGCGATGGCCGGTCCGACCCACGATGTCCGGATCCCCCGTAATCGCGCGGTGGTCATGCTCGTCATCGACGTCTCGCAGTCCATGCGAGCCACCGACGTCGAACCCAACCGGATGGCCGCCGCCGAGGTCGCGGCCAAGGAGTTCGCCGGCGAGCTGACCCCTGGTATCAACCTCGGCCTGATCGCCTATGCCGGCACGTCGACGGTGCTCGTCCAGCCCACCACGAACCGCGATGCGACCAAAGCCGCACTGGACAAGCTGCAGTTCGCCGACCGCACCGCCACCGGCGAGGGCATCTTCACCGCCCTGCAGGCCATCGCCACCGTCGGCGCAGTGATCGGTGGCGGCGACACCCCGCCGCCCGCGCGAATCGTGCTGTTCTCCGACGGTAAAGAGACGATGCCGACGAACCCGGACAACCCGAAGGGTGCCTTCACCGCGGCGCGCACCGCCAAGGATCAGGGCGTGCCGATCTCCACGATCTCGTTCGGCACCCCGTACGGGTTCGTCGAGATCAACGGGCAGCGCCAGCCGGTGCCCGTCGACGACAGCACGATGAAGAAGGTCGCTGAGCTGTCCAACGGCACCCACTACGATGCCTCGAACCTGCAGGAGCTCAAGCAGGTTTACGCATCGCTGCAACAGCAGATCGGTTACGAGACGATCCGGGGTGACGCCAGCATCGGCTGGCTGCGACTGGGTTCGCTGGTGCTCGCGTTGGCCGGGCTGGCGGCGCTGCTGATCAACCGGCGGCTGCCGACGTAGTTCGCTCGCGCCGGCGACCTCGGTGGGTTTATCGACCGTAACGCTACGGCGCTAGTCAGCCGCCCGATCCCGCCACGGCGTTACGCTCGGCGAGCGCGTGCCGCTCGAACCCGCCGAAGCACGTCCAGTGGATGGTCCCCGGCGACGACGCGAACGAGGATCCACCCTCGATGTTCGACCATCTCGAGTCGGCGGATGTCTTTGACATATTGGACGCGATCCGTTCGATGGTGGTCGCCGTCGTATTCCACGGCGACCAGGATGTCTTCCCAGCCCATGTCCAAATACGCCACAACACAACCGAATTCATCGCGGACCGGAATCTGGGTCTGCGGCGCCGGAAGCCCGCCGCGGATCAGCAGCAGGCGTAGCCAGCTTTCTTTCGGTGACTGTGCTCCGTCATCGATCAGATCCAGGGCAGCTCGGGCGCGGCACATTCCGCGCCTGCCTCGATATCGGGAAACGAGTAGCTCGATGTCCGCGGGCTTCAACGTGACCGCCTGCGCGAGCGCATCGATTGCGGCCACCGACGTGTTGATCGGGTAGCGCCTGGCGATGTCGAGGGCGGTCCTGGCCGGTGTCGTGACCCGCATGCCATCGACCACGCTGATCTCGTCGCACTCGATACTTTCCTCCCAGGCCCGGACTCCGGCGGCTGGGCGGCGGTTGCTGTCGATGATCGCCGCCGGCCATGCCGGGTTGATCCACCGCGAGCCGTGGAGCGCCGACGCGGAAAAGCCCGCCAGGATTCCCCGGCGCCGCGACCGTAACCAACAGGCCCGCGCGCGTCTCTTCGGCGTCAGCTCTACGTCGCGCGCCAGGTACACATCTCTATACACCCGGACGCAGCGCCGTCTTAACTGGTCACGAGTCAATTCTCCGGCGTTGAGCGCCTCGGTTCCGAGAAACGGCTCATCCATGGCGGGCAGTGTGCCGGTGCTATCCGACACGCTTCGCGAGCGTGACGGCACGGCGCCGTTCCGCGGCGTGACCCCGCCATGGCGTCACGCTCGGCTGCGCTCGCCGTCGGCGCCGGGCGATTTCGGCCCGGCTGTGGTCAAGCGATAGGTTGTCGGAGTGACTGACGAAGCCACTGACGGCGGCAAGCCCGCGTTCGTATCCCGCTCGGTCCTGGTCACCGGTGGAAACCGGGGGATCGGGTTGGCGATCGCGCAGCGACTCGCGGCCGACGGCCACAAGGTCGCCGTCACCCACCGCGGATCCGGCGCCCCCGAGGGTCTGTTCGGCGTGGAGTGCGACGTCACTGACAGCGAAGCCGTCGATCGCGCCTTCATCGCAGTCGAAGAACACCAGGGTCCGGTCGAGGTCGTGGTGTCCAACGCCGGTGTCTCCGCCGACGCGTTCCTGATCCGGATGACCGAAGAGCGGTTCGAGAAGGTCATCGACGCCAACCTCACCGGGGCGTTCCGGGTGGTGCAGCGAGCGTCGCGCAGCATGCAGCGAAAGCGGTTCGGCCGCTTGATCTTCATCGGATCGGTATCGGGCACCTGGGGGATCGGCAACCAGGCCAACTATGCGGCCTCCAAGGCCGGCGTGATCGGCATGGCCCGCTCGATCTCGCGTGAGCTGTCCAAGGCCAACGTGACCGCCAACGTCGTCGCGCCCGGCTACATCGACACCGACATGACGCGCGCGCTCGACGAGCGAATCCAAGAGGGCGCACTGGATTTCATTCCGGCGAAGCGGGTTGGTACCGCCGCCGAAGTGGCCGGGGTGGTCAGCTTCCTGGCCTCCGAGGACGCGAGCTACATCTCCGGTGCCGTCATCCCGGTCGACGGCGGCATGGGCATGGGCCACTGACTTCACATCACGAGACAAGGACGGACATGGCGGGACTGCTCGAAGGCAAACGAATCCTGGTCAGCGGGATCATCACCGACGCGTCGATCGCGTTTCACATCGCCAAGGCGGCACAGGAACAGGGCGCCCAGTTGGTGCTCACCGGATTCGACCGGCTACGGCTGATCCAGCGCATCGCCGACCGGTTGCCGGAGAAAGCCCCGCTGATCGAACTCAACGTGCAGGACGAGAAGCACCTCGACACCCTCGCCGAGCGGGTCACTGCCGAGATCGGCGACGGCAACAAGCTCGACGGCGTCGTGCACTCGATCGGCTTCATGCCGCAAACCGGAATGGGCATCAACCCGTTCTTCGATGCGCCCTACGAAGACGTCTCCAAAGGCATTCACATCTCAGCCTATTCGTACGCATCTCTGGCCAAGGCGTTGCTGCCGATCATGAACCCCGGCGGGTCGATCGTCGGCATGGACTTCGACCCGACCCGCGCGATGCCGGCGTACAACTGGATGACGGTCGCCAAGAGCGCGCTGGAATCGGTCAACCGGTTCGTGGCGCGGGAAGCGGGCAAGTTCGGTGTGCGGTCGAATCTCGTTGCCGCCGGACCGATCCGGACCCTGGCCATGAGCGCGATCGTCGGCGGTGCACTCGGCGACGAGGCAGGCGCCCAGATGCAGCTGCTCGAAGAGGGCTGGGACCAACGGGCGCCGATCGGGTGGAACATGAAAGACCCGACGCCGGTGGCCAAGACGGTGTGTGCGCTGCTGTCCGAGTGGCTGCCGGCCACCACCGGCACGATCATCTACGCCGACGGCGGCGCCAGCACGCAGTTGCTCTAGCGCCCAATGGATTTCGACGCGCTCCTACTGCTGTCCTTCGGAGGTCCGGAAGGGCCCGAGCAGGTGCGGCCGTTCCTCGAGAACGTCACCCGCGGGCGCAACATCCCGCCGGAGCGGCTCGACGACGTCGCGCAGCACTACTTGCACTTCGGTGGGGTGTCGCCGATCAACGGCATCAATCGCGACCTGATCGTCCAGTTGGAGTCCCAGGTGGACATCCCGGTGTACTTCGGCAACCGCAACTGGGAGCCCTATGTCGAAGACACCGTCGCGGCCATGCGTGACAACGGGATTCGGCGCGCGGCGGTGTTCACCACGTCGGCGTGGAGCGGCTATTCCGGGTGCACACAGTATTCCGAGGACCTGGATCGCGCACTGAAGTCGGCCGGACCCGGTGCGCCCGAACTGGTCAAGCTGCGGCGCTACTTCGACCATCCACTGTTCGTCGAGATCTTCGCCGACAACCTCGTCGCGGCCGCGAAGTCGGTGCCTGAGGACGCCCGACTGGTGTTCACTGCGCATTCGGTACCGAGCGCGGCCGACGACCGCCAGGGACCGAAGTTGTACAGCCGCCAAGTACATTACGCCGCAAGGCTTGTCGCGACGGCGGCCGGATACGACGACTACGACGTCGTGTGGCAGTCACGCTCCGGTCCGCCGCAGGTGCCGTGGCTGGAACCGGATGTGGCCGACCACGTCGCCGCGCTCACCGAGACCGGTACGACGGCGGTCATCGTCTGCCCGATCGGATTTGTCGCCGACCACATCGAGGTGGTGTGGGATCTCGACGCCGAATTGCGCGCGCAGACCGACGCGGCCGGCGTCGCCCTCGCCCGGGTCAGCACCCCGAACGCCGATCCTCGCTTCGCGCGCCTTGCGGTCGACCTGATCGATGAACTGCGCCAAGGCAACCCGCCCGCGCGGGTCGCCGCGCCGAACCCGGTACCCGGTTGCTCGGCCGGAATCAACGGCGAGCCATGCCGTCCGCCGCATTGCGCCGCCGAGGTGTGGCCGACCTAAATCTGCCAGGCGGAGTGCAGAATCGCGCTCAGCGCAGCCATTCTTGCCGAACGGACCACCGCCGCCAGCGGCCGCAGCGCATCTGTGGCGATCTGCGCCTCCGACAGCGACTGGGTGCCGATCCGGCTCAGTCCGGCGCTGACCGTGATGATCGCGTCGACATGCGCCGCGTTCTCCAGCACCCGCATTGCCCGTGACGGTGCGTGTTCCGGAATCTGGTGGTGCCGAGTCGATTCCAGCAGTTGCTCGACCATTCCGCGCGGGTCGTCGACGTCGACTCCGGCCGAGCCGAGTCCGATCGTGGTGAGGGCGTCCGCGGCCGAGCGCACCGCCAGGCGTAAGTCGTATTCGGCCTCGCCCAACTCGACATGGTCGAGCATCGGGGCGCCGGGAAGCGAGTAAACCGTCCACGACAACGCGGCGAGTTCCGGAATCACCGATTCGTCGTCGGACTCGTCGTACTCGAATTCCGGCACCAGCCCGACGGCCTTGGCCGGATCGTCTGGGTGGACGACGATCACGGCTTCACCCGCGGTCATCGCGTCGCGCTCGAACTGGGTGCCCGGGGGCAGGCCGCGACTGTCGCCGGGAATCGGCAGCACCACCGCCACCGACGGCGTGCCGGTCGACGACCGCCCGGCGGCCGTCCGCAGCGTCTGGAGCAGCGAAACCACGCCTGCGTCATGGATATCCGGCCACGGCAGCCCGGTGTGGCCCGCGGCCACCGAGTCGTAGGCGGTGACGGATTGTGCTGGTGCCCAACAAGATAACGCGTCGAGGACGTCGTCGGGCGCGGCCCGGCCGGCCAGCCAGGCATTGGCCCAGACCGAGAGCGTTGCGCTTGGGCACCACATGGATATGAAGTCTAGTTGTTCACCGTGGCCACGGCCGGTCTCGCGATATCCTGACGGCATGTCTGCGGCCGTGATCTGGCTGATCGTCGCGATAGGACTGGCCGGTACCGAGGCGCTCACCGGCGACATGTTCCTGCTCATGTTGGGCGGCGGGGCGCTGGCCGCCTCCGGATCGAGTTGGTTGCTTGGCGCTCCGATCTGGGTCGACGGCGCGGTGTTCCTGGTGGTGTCGGTGCTGCTGCTGGCGCTGGTGCGGCCGGCGCTGCGGCGACACCTGACGCCGAAGATCATGACGACGGGCATCGCGGCGCTGGAAGGCAAGCCCGCGCTGGTGCTCGACCACGTGGCCCGCGACGAGGGTCAGGTGAAGGTAGACGGTCAAGTGTGGACCGCGAGGCCATTGAATGAGGGCGACGAGTTCGAACCCGGCGAACAGGTCACCGTCATGCGTATCGATGGGGCCACTGCGGTGGTCTGGAGAAGTCCGTAATCGTCCGAGAGCTCTAGGAGAATCGAATGGGTGCAACTGCCGGGCTGTTGTTCTTTGCCGTGCTGGTGGTGTTCGCGGTCATCGTCGTCGCCAAGTCGGTGGCGCTGATTCCGCAGGCCGAGGCGGCCGTCGTCGAGCGGCTGGGCCGCTACAGCCGCACCGTCAGCGGGCAACTCACCCTGCTGGTGCCGTTCATCGACCGCATCCGCGCCCGGATCGACCTGCGCGAGCGGGTGGTCTCGTTCCCGCCGCAACCGGTGATCACCGAGGACAACCTGACGCTGAACATCGACACCGTCGTCTACTTCCAGGTGACCAACCCGCAGGCCGCGGTCTACGAGATCAGCAACTACATCGTCGGCGTCGAGCAGTTGACGACGACCACGCTGCGCAACGTGGTCGGCGGCATGACGCTGGAGCAGACGCTGACCTCCCGCGACCAGATCAACGGCCAATTGCGTGGCGTGCTCGACGAGGCGACCGGCCGCTGGGGGCTGCGGGTCGCGCGCGTCGAACTGCGCAGCATCGACCCGCCGCCGTCGATCCAGGCGTCGATGGAAAAGCAGATGAAGGCCGACCGCGAGAAGCGCGCGATGATCCTGACCGCCGAAGGAACCCGCGAGGCCGCCATCAAGCAGGCCGAGGGGGAGAAGCAGTCCCAGATCCTCGCCGCCGAGGGTGCCAAGCAGGCATCGATTCTCGCCGCCGAGGCCGACCGGCAGTCCCGGATGCTGCGCGCGCAGGGTGAACGGGCCGCGGCATTCCTGCAGGCACAGGGCCAGGCCAAGGCCATCGAGAAGACGTTCGCGGCGATCAAGGCCGGCCGGCCCACCCCGGAAATGCTGGCCTATCAGTACCTGCAGACACTGCCCAAGATGGCGCAGGGCGACGCCAACAAGGTTTGGGTGGTGCCCAGCGACTTCGGCACCGCACTGCAGGGCTTCTACAAGTCACTCGGCGCACCCGGCGACGACGGGGTGTTCAGGTTCGCTCCCTCGCCCGTCGAGGACACCCCGGCCAAACCCGAGGACGACTCGGACGTCAAGGACTGGTTCTCCACCGAGACCGACCCCGCCATCATGCAGGCGGTCGCCAAGGCCGAAGCCGATGCGCACAAGCCCGTCGAGGGTGTTCTGCCGCCGCGCCACCAGTTGGGACAGTGACGTGGGCGCGCTGACCTCGCCGAAGACATACGCCGGCCTGGCCGCGTTCCAGGCCGTCGATGCGGTCGCCTGCGCGATCCCGATCCCGCCGATCACGAAAAGCCTTGACACGTTGGGTGTTCCGCAGGACATCCGCTGGGTGCTGCCGTCGGCGAAAGGGGCGTCGGCGATCGGTTTGCTCGCCGCGAGCCGATTCCCGGCATTGGCACGGCTGACGACCGCCATGCTGACCCTGTACTTCGTGCTCGCAGTGGGAGCGCACCTACGCGTCCGGGACAGCATCGTCAACGCGATCCCGGCCGCGTCGTTTCTGGCGCTCTACGCCGTGTTGACGGCGAAAGGGCCCGCGCCTGACTAGTCGAGCCGGAACTCGACGATCGGCAACGCGGTATTGGTCTCGGCGATTGGGCAGCCGAGCGTGTGCTCCAGCACGGGTCTGAATCGGGCCCACGCCCGCGGGTGTCGCTTGATGTAATCGCCGAGGGCGTGGTCCGCCTCGTGTCGGGGGAGGATTCGCGCCGATGCCGCGACGGGAGAGCGGCCGCTGACGTAGACCCACGCCCGGGGTGAGGCGCTGACGTTGCGGAACCACTGCGCCTTTTCCCCGAATCCGGAGGCGACGAGGTATGTCTGTGGTGTGGGATGGCCGATGACCTCGAGTACGACGTAGCGGCGGTTGCCTGTCTTGCGCCCGATGTGTTGGAGCATGATCAGTCGCTCACCGAACAGCGCGCCGGCTCCCAAACGGTAGGCCCAGATCGGGATGCGCATCAGGGCCCTCGTGCGCAATACGCCTGCTCCGAGCGCCGCGAGGCGCGACCGAAGCCAAGCGGTGGCAGACACCTACCCATGGTGGCGGACCGGGCTGCAAATTAGCTGGATGCCCGTTGTCGGTGCGGCATCCGTCACTCACATGTTCGAATCGAGCGTTAATGGGTACCTGAGCACCTGATGACTACCGCAAGCCGGCGCGTCGGCCTCGGTCGGCGCCGTCGGCGTAGGTGGACGCGCGATCAGATTCAGGTCACCGACCCCGAGCAGATGCGCCAATCGCTCAAAGGCGCATCCATCGGCAATTTCATGGAGTGGTACGACTTCGGGGTCTACGGCTACATCGCCACGGCGCTCGCACAGATCTTCTACCCGGGTAACAGCGTTAGCGCAGTTCACCTGCTTGCCACCTTCAGCACGTTGGCGGCCGCGTTCGTGGTGCGGCCGATTGGTGGGCTGATCTTCGGCCCGCTGGGCGACCGGATCGGCCGTAAACGGGTGCTGGTGATCACCATCGTGCTGATGACGATCGGGACCACCGGCACCGGCCTGCTGCCCGGCTACAGCACCATCGGGGTCTGGGCACCGATCCTGCTGGTCGTTGCCAGGGTGTTCCAAGGGCTGTCGACCGGTGGTGAATATGTCGGGGCGATGACTTACATCGTCGAGCAGGCCCCCGACCGCAAGCGTGGGAGGGTGGTCGGCTTTCTGCCGCTGGGCAACCTCGCCGGTTTCGTGGCCGCCGGTCTGGTCGTCACGGCCCTGCAGACCTTCCTGACCAACCACCAGATGCTGACGTGGGGGTGGCGGGTTCCGCTGCTGATCAGCGCGCCGTTGGGACTGGTGGCGATATTCATGCGGATGCGACTGCAGGAGTCGCCGTCGTTCCAGGGCGGGGACACCCCGGCGGCATCCGAAGAAGACTCGGGCAACTACCGGCGCACCATCGCCGAGCAGTGGAAGCCGATGCTGATCTGCGCGGCGCTGGTCTACACGTCCAACGCGGCCGACTACATGCTGACCGGATATTTGCCGACCTATCTCAAGGTCTTCGCCCACATCAGCCACACGTCGGGGCTGACCATGATCACCGTGACGCTGACCATTCTGGCAGTTCTACTGGTCCCGGTCGCGTCGCTGTCGGACCGAATCGGGGTCAAACCGATCATGCGGACCGGTTGCGTGCTGCTGATGGTCGCGTCCATTCCGGCGTTCTTGTTGATCCGGGACGGCGGCGGTCGCCTGTTGGTGTTCCTCGGCGTGCTGCTGCTCGGCCTGATGGAACTGTGCTTCGACAGCACCTCGCCCGCCACGATGCCCGCGCTGTTCCCGACCAATGTTCGCAACGGCGCCCTGGCCATCTCCTACAACGTGTCGATCTCCGCGTTCGGCGGGACCACCCCGCTGATCGCCCAGGCCTTGGTCTCGGGAACCGGCAACTTGATGGTGCCGGCGTACATGTTGATCGTCGCTGGGCTGGTCGGCATCGTCACGCTGGCATTCACGCCCGAGGTCGCCGGCAAGCGACTGCCCGGATCGCCGCCCACCGTCGAGACCGAGGAAGAAGCCCGCGAACTGGTCGAGGGTTGCGACTAGTCGGTCAGTGCGGAGTGCTGCGCGGGCACGGTGGGGGATAGACCGGGATGCCGGCGCTGCCCCAGCCGCCGCCCGGGCCCACGCGAGGGCCGTCCCAACACTTCTTCGCCTTCAGAACGGGCGTAGGCGGCGGGCCAGGCGCGGGGTCGGCGGGCGCCGCTTCGGCGACGCCGACGCTCAGGGATAGTGCCGCGGCGAGGGCTGCGATTGCGAAACTTAGTCGCTTGACGTGCATCGTTGCTGCCTCTCAGGCGGAAGTCCGCCATTGCGATTAGCCGATCAGTGTGGGGCGCCGGGCGGGCACGGCGGCGGGTAGACCGGTATGCCGGCGCTGCCCCGGCCGCTGCCCGGGCCGACGCGGGGGCCCGACCAACAGGTCTTCGCTTTGTGTGGGGGCGCGGGCGAGGTCGGACCCGGAGGAGGGTCAGCGGGCGCGGCGTCCGCGACCCCGACGCCCAGGCTCAACGCGGCAACCAGCGCGGCGGTCGCGATAGCCAGTCGTTTGACGTCCATTGTTGTTGCCTCTCAGGCGGAAACCCGCCAATGCAACGGTGGTAATGCTTCAGATTTTCAGTCTATCGACGAAATGCCGCGGGCGCCGCTGCGTCGTCGGGGTCGGTCTGCGCGGCGTGGTGGTGGGTGCGGTACCGGCGGATTTCGTAGCCGAACAACGCCAGCCCGACCAAGCCGGTGCACGCGGAGATCAGCACCAGCAGTGGACTGACGTGGCCGGTGAGCGCGTCGCCGAGGATTACCACGGCCGAGGTTCCGGGCACCAGTCCCGCCACCGTCGCCAGCGTGTAGGGCAGCACCCGGACTCCCGACGCGCCGGCGGCATAGTTCAGCGGGGCGAACGGCACCACCGGGACCAGCCGCAGCGACAGCACCGCCAGCCAGCCGCGCTCGCGCAGCCGGGCGTCGACGCGGTCGACGGCCGCGTGCCGAACCAGGCGGCTGAGTTGCCAGCCCGCGGCCCGGACCAATCCCAGGGCGATCAGCGCGCTGACCGTGCTGGCCACCACCGCCAGCCCGATTCCGAGCGCCGGCCCGAACAACAGTCCGGCGGCGAGCGTGAAGGCCGTCCGCGGGAACGGCAGCACGGTGACGACGATGTGAGCGCCGAGAAACGCCAACGGCAACCAGGGGCCCATCGACGTCGACCAGTCCCGCAACTGGATCGCGCTCGGCAACCGGACCAGCAGCGCCACCGCGACCATGGCGGCGACCGCCAGACCGGTCCACGCGAGCCGACGCGTGGAAATCTGGCGCGCGGTGGTCGCCAGCGCCGAGCCCAGCGGGCGCAGCGAGTCGGCGATTCGGTCGATCGGGCGCCGGGTCACAGGGTGCAGCCTACGCGGCGCGTCAGCGGACGATCAGCGACAGCAGTCTGCGGCCCAAAGGCATTGCCGGTGAACGTGTTTCGTCGTTGACCGTGACGTCCGTACCGGACCGCAACCGCAGCTCGCGCTGCAGGGTGTCGTGCAGCGTGCCGGCCGCCGCCGGGCAGCCGTGGCAGGCGCCCGACAACCGGACGTTCACGCGGTCGCCCTGCACCGACACCAATTCGATCGCCCCGCCGTGCGATTCGGCCAAGGCGCCGACGGGTCCGGCGAGCAGTTCGGCGGCGATCGCGGCCAGTGCGGCGGTGTCGTCGACCGCGTCGACCCGCCAGGAGGCCGGATCCTGCAGGGCGTCGGACAGCGCCTGACGGATCACGTCGCCCCACTGCCGCCAGGTCTCGCCGCGGCGCAGGGTGATGAGCACATCGGCTGGGCGCACGGCGATTTCGTCGATCACCCCGTCGTCGAGCAGCGCGCCGAGACGCATTGGGGCCCCCCGCACCGCGCCGCGGGTGGGCAGCCGCTCGGCAGCGACCACCCAGCGCAGTTGCTGGGGGTCGGCGGTCGCTGTGGCGTGCAGCGGGATCATGCGCCCAGGCCCGTCGCGACCGAGCGCGCAACGAATGCCATCGTCCAGGCCAGCACGAACATGTAGCCGAACGCGAACGTCGGCCATCGCCAAGAATTGGTCTCGCGGCGCATCACCGCAATCGTGGACATGCACTGCAACGCGAACATGAAATACACCATCAGCGCAATCACCGTGGGCGCGGTGAAGATTCGCTGCCCGCGATCATTCGTCATCGTGGCCAACGCCTGCTGCGGAGCGTCCGGGTCGCTAGCGGCCGCTACCTGCCCGAGGGTCGAGACGAACACCTCGCGGGCCGACAGCGAGCCGACCAACGCGATGTCGGTGCGCCAGTCGAAACCGAGCGGCGCAAAGACCGGCTCGACGGCGCGGCCCACGTCGGCGGCGTAGCTGTGGTTCATCACGAACGCAGTGGCCTCGGTCGCGGACATCTCGCGCGTCTGCGCTTCGCGAATAGGCAGGTTGAGCAGCGCCCACAGCACCAGCGAGGTGGCCAGGATGATGGTCCCGGCCTTGCGCAGGAACACCCGCGCCGCGCTCCACATCGCCGCCAGCATCGCCTGGATCGACGGCAGCCGGTAGGGCGGTAGCTCCATGGTGAACGGCAGCAGGTCCCCACGCAGGATCGTGGATTTGACCACGAAGGCGGCGATCAGGGCCGACAGCCCGCCGCCCAGGTAGAGCAGGAACATCGTGACGCCCTGCGCGCTGAGGCCCCACCACCGCGTTTGCGGCGCCACCAGCAGGCCGACCAGCAGCGTGTACACCGGCAGTCGCGCCGAGCACGTCATCAACGGCGCGGTAATGATGGTGGCGATCCGGTCCCGCGAGGACGGCAGCGTCCGGGTCGCCATGATGCCCGGGATCGCGCAGGCGAACGACGACAGCATCGCGACGAACGCGCGGCCCTCCAGTCCGGTCTTGGCCATTACGCGGTCCATCAGGAACGCCGCCCGCGACATGTAGCCGACGCTCTCCAAGAAAGCGAGCAAACAGAACAGCAACACGATCTGCGGCAGGAACTGCAGGACGGTCCCGACTCCGCCGATGAGGCCCTGGCTGAGGAGTCCGCGCAGCACGGGGTTGCCGACGTGGTCGGCGACCTGGCCGCCGAGCCAGATCAGCGCGCTGCCGATGCCGTCCCGCAACGGCGCGGCGGCGGTGAACAGCACCTGGAAGAACGCGAACATCATCGCGAAGAACGTGACCGTGCCCCACAGCGGATGCAGCAGGACCCGGTCGATGCGGCGGGTGCGCTGATCCGGTTGCGGCGCAACGTAATCGGCGGCCTCGAGCACCGACTCGCCCCACGCGTCGATGTCGGCCGGGTCGGTCGGCGGCAGCACCGGCGGTCGCTGCCACTGCTCGAACGAGGCGAGCCGCTGACGGACGGCGTCGATGCCAGAGCCGCGGTGGGCCACCACCGGAGCGACCGGGATGCCGAGGGCCGCCGACAGCGCGCCGACGTCGATGCGGCCGCCACGGGCCGTGAGTTCGTCACCCATGGTCAGGGCCAGCAGGCACGGCTGGTCCAGGCGGAGCACCTGACCGATCAGCAGGATCGACCGCCGCAGGGTGGTGGCATCGGCGACCAGGATCAGCGCGTCGGGCGGGTCGATCCCGGGATACGAGCCGGCCAGCAGGTCGGTGACGACCTGTTCGTCCGGGCTGATCGGGTCGAGACTGTAGGTGCCGGGCAGGTCCTCGACCGCGACCGGGACCCCGTCGGTAGAAGTAGTGGTTCCGACACTGCGGCCAACCGTGACGCCCGGATAGTTGCCAGTCTTGGCGCGCAGCCCGGTCAGGTGGTTGAAGACGCTGGTCTTGCCGGCGTTGGGGCTGCCGACCAGCGCCACGCGGCGGACGTCGGCGACGGCGACCGCGGAGCCTTCGACGTCATGGCAGGCCGTCATCGGTCTGCTTCGGGAAGGACTTCGATGAGCTGAGCTTCGCGGCGGCGCAGGCACAGTTCGGTGTCGTGCACCCGGTAGATGGTCGGGTCGCCGAGTGGCGCCCGACGGACGACGTCGACGCGGGCCCTCGCCCGAAAGCCCAACTGATTTAGGCGGTTCGCGATCACCGGATTGGCCTCGGCGATCGTTCCCACCACCGTCGCCCACTGTCCGGGCGGCAGCTGGGCCAGCGCGATGGTGCGAGATTCACCGCGCGCGCCCCGTGGTTGAACAGCCATGATCGCCCTAACGTTAGCTGGCCTACCTTAGTAAGGTACTCCTCACTTCCACGGCCGTCATGGCTCGTCGAACCCGCTCGTCCGGTGTGAGGCGTGACACTCACGCCCATCATTTAGCCTGGTGGTCGGGTGACAGACCAGCGTCGGGATGTCACGTGCTGGACAAGGAGCCGCCGGTGTCAGTCGATGTGTCCGCTGAACCTGCCGACCTGGCACAAGGCCGTGCGCGCTGGCGCACCGCGGTGGCCGGGGTCCTGGCCAAGAGCACGAAGCGTGACGCTGACGATCTCGGGCCCGAGCCCGAGCAGATGCTCGAAACACCGACCTACGAGGCCGTCGCGATCCGCGCGCTCTACACCGCCCTCGACGAGCTGCCGGAACCACCGCTGCCGGGTGAATGGCCGTTCCTGCGCGGCGCCGACGCGCTGCGCGACGTCAAGTCCGGCTGGAAAGTCGCCGAGTCGATTCCGGCGACCCGGGTCGCCGGGGTGGCGGCCGAAGACGTCAACTCCGCGGTGCTGGCCGGACTCGCCGAGGGCGTGAGCGCGCTGCTGGTGCGGGTGGGGGAGTCGGGCATCGCCCCGGCGCAACTGGAGAAGGTGTTCGACGGCGTCTACCTGAGCATGGCGCCGGTCATCCTCGACGCGGGCGCCGACTACCGGGCGGCCGCCGATGCGTTGCTGGAACTGGTCAGTCGTGTCGAGGACGACCAGCGTGCGATTCTCTCGATCGACCTCGGGGCGGACCCGCTGACCGCGCCGCTCAGCGACCGGCCGGCCCCGACGATCGACGAGGTGGTCGGACTGGCGCGGACGGTGGCCGATCAGCCCGGGGTGCGGGCCATCACGGTCGACGGGCCGGCATTCCACAACCTCGGGGCCAACGCGACGTGGGAGCTCGCCGGCAGCATCGCCACCGCGGTGTCCTATCTGCGGGTGCTAACCGAGTCCGGGCTGCCGGTGACGAAGGCCTTGGCGCAGATCAGCTTTCGACTGGCCGCCGACGATGATCAGTTCCTGACGATTGCCAAGGTCCGGGCACTGCGCCGGTTGTGGGCGCGGGTGGCCGAGGTGGTCGGCGAGCCGGACCGCGGCGGCGCCGTCGTCCACGCCGAGACCTCGCTGCCGATGATGACCCAGCGCGACCCCTGGGTTAACATGTTGCGCACCACGCTGGCCGCGTTCGGCGCCGGCGTCGGCGGTGCCGACACGGTGCTGGTGTTCCCGTTCGACGTGGCGATCGACGGTGGATTCCCCGGCATGGCAACCAGTTTCGCGCGTCGGATGGCCCGTAACATTCAGCTGCTGCTGCTCGAGGAGTCGCACGTCGGGCGCATCCTCGACCCCGCCGGAGGGTCCTGGTTCGTCGAAGATCTCACCGACCAGCTGGCCAACCAGGCCTGGCAGAGCTTTCAGGCGGTCGAGCAGCGAGGCGGGTTCATCGACGCGCGCGGTTACATCACCGAGCAGATCGCCGAGATCGCCGCGCGCCGCACCGACGACATTGCGCACCGCAAGACCGCGATCACCGGCGTCAACGAGTACCCGAATCTCGCCGAAGCGGCCCTGCCGCAGTCTGATTCGGCCTACTCGCCCCTTGCGGCCGGCAAGCTGATTCGCTACGCGGCTCAGTTCGAAGCGTTGCGGGACCGGTCCGATGCCTTCCTGGAACGCACCGGCGCGCGTCCTACGGCGCTGCTACTGCCGCTCGGTCCGCTGGCGGAACACAACATTCGCGCGACCTTCGCGTCAAACCTGTTGGCATCCGGGGGAATCGAAGCGGTCAATCCCGGAACGGTCGACGCCGACGGTATCGCCAAGGCCGTCACCGACGCGGGCGCGCCGGTGGTGGCGGTGATCTGCGGGACCGACGGCCGCTACAGCGACGAGGCGTCGGCGGTCGTACGGGCCGCCCACGACGCCGGGGTCACCCACGTCTGCCTGGCTGGTCCGCAGAAATCGGTGACCGAGGCGGACCATCAGCCCGATGACTTCCTGACCGCGAAAATCAATGCGGTCGAAGCTCTTTCGAACCTGCTCGACCGGTTGGGGGCCTGACCACCATGACGACCACCACACCCGCTGTCGGCAGCTTCGCCGACGTGCCGTTGCAGAGCGATCGGGCCGTGGCCCCATCGACCGAGAAGGCGGTCGACGAACATGTCGCCGCGGCCGCGGCCGCCCACTGGTATGCCCCGGAGCAACTCGTCTGGCACACACCGGAAGACATCGATGTCAAACCGGTGTACATCGCTGCCGACCGCGCCGCGGTCGAGTCCGACGGCTACCCGCTGAACACCTTCCCGGGCGAACCGCCGTTCGTTCGCGGGCCCTACCCGACGATGTATGTCAACCAACCCTGGACCATCCGCCAGTACGCCGGGTTCTCCACCGCCGCAGAGTCGAACGCGTTCTACCGCCGCAACCTGGCCGCCGGGCAGAAGGGTCTGTCGGTGGCGTTCGACCTGGCCACCCACCGCGGCTACGACTCCGACCACCCGCGCGTGCAGGGCGACGTCGGAATGGCCGGTGTGGCCATCGATTCCATCCTCGACATGCGCCAGTTATTCGACGGCATCGACCTGTCGACGGTGTCGGTGTCGATGACCATGAACGGGGCCGTGCTGCCGATCCTGGCGCTGTACGTGGTGGCCGCCGAGGAGCAGGGGGTGCCGCCGGAGAAACTGGCCGGCACCATCCAGAACGACATCCTCAAAGAGTTCATGGTGCGCAACACCTACATCTATCCGCCGAAGCCGTCGATGCGGATCATCTCCGACATCTTCGCCTACACCAGCGCGAAGATGCCGAAGTTCAACTCCATCTCGATCTCCGGCTATCACATCCAAGAGGCCGGTGCGACAGCAGACTTGGAACTGGCCTACACGCTCGCCGACGGTGTCGACTACATCAAGGCCGGCCTGGCCGCCGAGCTGGACATCGACAAGTTCGCACCCCGGCTGTCCTTTTTCTGGGGCATCGGGATGAACTTCTTCATGGAGGTGGCCAAGCTCCGGGCCGGCCGCCTGCTGTGGAGCGAACTGGTCGCGCAGTTCGAGCCCAAGAGCGCGAAATCGCTGTCGCTGCGCACCCATTCGCAGACTTCGGGCTGGTCGCTGACCGCACAGGACGCCTTCAACAACGTCGCGCGCACCTGCATCGAGGCGATGGCCGCCACCCAGGGCCACACCCAGTCGCTGCACACCAACGCGCTCGACGAGGCGCTGGCCCTGCCCACCGATTTCTCCGCCCGCATCGCCCGCAACACTCAACTGGTGCTGCAACAGGAGTCGGGGACCACCAGGCCGATCGACCCCTGGGCCGGCTCCTACTACGTGGAATGGCTGACCTATCAGCTGGCGCAGAAGGCACGTGCTCACATCGCGGAGGTCGCCGAGCACGGCGGCATGGCCCAGGCGATCAGCGAGGGCATCCCGAAGCTGCGCATCGAGGAAGCGGCCGCGCGCACCCAGGCCCGCATCGACTCCGGCGTCCAGCCGGTGATCGGGATCAACAAGTACCAGGTCGAGGAGGACCAGGAGGTCGAGGTCCTCAAGGTCGAGAACAGCCGGGTCCGGGCCGAGCAGTTGGCCAAACTCGAAGAGCTGCGTGCCAATCGGGATCAGGCCGCGGTCGAGGCCGCGCTGGCCGAGCTGTCGCGTGCCGCCGAGGCGCAGGGCAGGGCGGGGGAGGACGGTCTGGGCAACAATCTGCTGGCACTGGCCGTCAACGCAGCTCGGCACAAGGCCACCGTCGGCGAGATCTCCGATGCGCTCGAGAAGGTGTACGGCAGGCACCAGGCCGAGATCCGTACCATCGCCGGGGTCTACCGCGACGAAGCTGGGAAGGCCGAAAACATGGCGTCAGCAACCGAACTCGTCGAAAAGTTCGCCGAGGCCGACGGCCGGCGTCCGCGCATCCTGGTCGCCAAAATGGGCCAGGACGGTCACGACCGCGGACAGAAGGTGATCGCAACGGCGTTCGCCGACATCGGCTTCGACGTCGACGTGGGTTCGCTGTTTTCCACCCCGGACGAGGTGGCGCGGCAGGCCGCCGACAACGACGTGCACGTTGTCGGGGTGTCCTCGCTCGCGGCCGGCCACCTCACCCTGGTGCCCGCCCTGCGCGACGCGCTGGCCGAGGTGGGCCGCTCCGACATCATGGTCGTGGTCGGCGGGGTGATCCCGCCTGGCGACTTCGATGAGCTGTACGAGGCCGGTGCTACCGCGATCTTCCCGCCCGGCACCGTAATCGCCGACGCCGCAATCGATCTGCTGCACAAGCTGGCCGAGCGACTCGGATACACCCTCTAGCCACATGGCGACAGACAACGGCGACGGCATCGACGAACTCGCCGCGTCGGTGCGCGCGGGCGACCGCTCGGCGCTGCCGCGGGCGATCACCCTGGTCGAGTCGACCCGGGCGGACCACCGCGACCGCGCCCAGCAGTTGCTCCTGCAGCTGATGCCCGCCGCCGGCAACGCCCTGCACGTCGGCATCACCGGGGTGCCGGGAGTCGGCAAGTCGACCACCATCGAGGCGCTCGGCATGTACCTGATCGGTCGCGGCCACCGCGTCGCGGTGCTCGCCGTCGACCCGTCGTCGACGCGCACAGGGGGTTCGATCCTCGGTGACAAGACCCGAATGCCGCAATTGGCAACACATCCCGACGCCTACATCCGCCCGTCGCCGACATCGGGGACCCTCGGCGGTGTCGCCAAGGCCACCCGGGAGACCATCGTGCTGCTGGAGGCGGCCGGATTCGACGTGATCTTGGTCGAGACCGTCGGCGTCGGCCAATCCGAGGTCGCGGTGTCCAATATGGTCGACACCTTCGTGTTCCTGACCCTCGCCCGCACCGGTGACCAGTTGCAGGGGATCAAGAAGGGTGTCCTCGAGCTCGCCGACATCGTGGTGGTGAACAAGGCCGACGGCGACCACCTGACCGAGGCGCGCAAGGCCGCCCGTGAATTGTCCGGGGCGATTCGGCTGATCTATCCGCGTGAGACCCTCTGGCGCCCGCCCGTTCTCACGATGAGCGCGCTGGAAGGCACTGGCCTGGAAGAGTTGTGGGACACCGTCGAGCGGCATCGCGATGTGCTGACCGAGGCGGGTGACTTCGAGGCGCGCCGCCGCGCCCAGCAGGTGGACTGGACGTGGCAGATGGTCCGCGACACGGTGCTGGACCGGGTGATGTCCAACCCCGCGGTCCGCAAATCCCGCGCCGACGTGGAACGACGGGTGCTGACAGGGGAGTTGACCCCCGCCCTGGCCGCACAGCAAATATTGAAGCTAGCTTCAATAACGGATGGGTAAATTCCACTTCGTTTGTAGAGTTAAACAACTAGATTTGGTGACATGACCCTCGAAGTAGTGGGCAATCGCCGCTCCGTGCTGCCGCGCGGAGTCCATGGCGCCGCCGATCCCCATTTCGCCTGCGCGGTGCGCAGCTTCGCCAGCACGTTTCACGGCAGCCGATTCGGCGGCGGCGCGCTGGCGGTCTACCTCGACGGGGAACCCGTCGTCGACGTGTGGACGGGTCACGCGGACCGGCGCGGACGGGTGCCGTGGACGGCGGACACCGCCACCATGGTGTTCTCCGCCACCAAAGGCATGGCATCCACCGTCATCCACCGACTCGCCGACCGCGGCCTGATCGAGTACGACGTGCCGGTCGCGCAGTATTGGCCGGAGTTCGGCGCCAACGGCAAGGCCGACATCACCGTCCGCCAGATGATGCGGCACCAAGCCGGGCTGTCGGCGCTGCGCGGTGCCAGCAAGAAGGACCTTCTCGATCACGAACTGATGGAGCGGCGGCTCGCGGCCGCGCGGCCGGGCTATTCCTTCGGCAAATCCGCTTATCACGCGCTGACCTACGGCTGGTTGCTGTCCGGTCTTGCCCGCGCGGTGACCGGGAAGGGCATGCGCGAGCTGATCCGTACCGAGCTGGCCGAGCCGCTGGGCACCGATGGTCTGCACCTGGGCCGTCCCCCGGTCGGCGCCCCGACGCGGCCGGCACAGATCATCATGCCGCAGACCGCCTTTCAGAACCCGGTGTTCAACGCGGTGGCGCCGATGATCGCGGCGATCCCGCAGGCTGCCGGATTCAGTTCGATGTACTTCCCGGGCGTCAAAGCCGTTGCCCAGGGCGATATCCCGTTGCTGGACGCCGAGATTCCGGCGGCCAACGGGGTGGCGACCGCGCGTGGACTCGCGCGGATGTATGCCCCGCTCGCCAACGGCGGCCGACTGGATGGCACCCAGTTCCTGTCGCCGGAGGTGACGGCCGGGCTCGTCGGGCGGCGCAGTCCGCGGCCGGACGGAAACCTGGTGATACCACTGTCGTTCAATCTCGGCTACCACCAACTGCCGCTGGGTCTGGTGCCGGGCTTCGGGCACGTCGGTCTCGGTGGTTCCGTCGGGTGGGCCGACCCGGAACACGGCCTGTCCATCGGATTCGTCCACAACCGGCTGCTGACGCCGTTCGTCGTGGTCGATCACGCCGGCCTGGTCGCGACCAGCGCTCTGTGCCGGCTCGGTGCGGCCGCAGCGCGCAAAGACGGTTTCGAGCGGGTCGCGGACTTCGGCGCGCCGTTCGTCGAAGCTGGCGCCGTTGCCGGCTAGCGGGTGTGGCCTGACAGCGTGACGTCCGACCGAGAGGGCCGCATACCCCGTCTGCCACAGGACGAGGCCAAAGCCGCTGCGGACGAGGCGAGCGTGCCGGACTACATGGCCGAGCTCGCGATCTTCCAGGTGCTGCTGAACCATCCGAAACTGGCCTCCGGGCTCAACGATCTGTTGGCTCGTATGTTGTGGCAGGGCAAGCTGGATTCACGCCTGCGTGAGCTGGCGATCATGCGGATCGGTTGGCTCACCGCGTGCGAATACGAATGGGCGCAGCATTGGCGGGTCGCGCAAGGCCTCGGGGTCAGCGCCGACGACCTCGCAGGAGTTCGGGATTGGCCGTCGTACAACGGATTCGGCCCGACCGAGCGGGCGGTGCTGGCCGCTACCGACGATGTGGTGCGCGACGGTGTGGTGAGCGAGCAGAGTTGGTCGGCATGCCGCGCGGCGTTCGGCGCCGACCACGCGATGCTCGTCGAGCTGGTCACCGTGATCAGCGCCTGGCGCATGGTCTCCTCGATCCTGCAGAGCCTGCAGGTGCCGCTGGAAGACGACGTCATCAGTTGGCCGCCGGACGGGGCAGGGCCCTCCCGCGTTACTGATTGACACGTCAGTCATTGTCGGACAAGACAATTGGTGTTGCGCTTTACGATTGCGCCCGCTGCCTGCGGCGGTAAGGTGACGTCTGTGGCCGGATTGACCATTCCCGATGTGTTGCGTGAGCGCGCCAGTCTGCAGCCGAATGAGAAGGCGTTCACCTATCTCGATTACGAGCGGGACTGGGAGGGCGTCGCGGAGACCATCACCTATTCGCAGCTGTACCGGCGAGCGCTCAATGTCGCGGCCGAGATGCGGCTGCACGGCTCAACCGAAGATCGTGCGGTCATCGTTGCGCCACAAGGGCTTCACTACATCGACGCATTCTTCGGTGCGCTGCTGGCCGGCCTCATTCCGGTACCGCTGTCGGTCCCCGTGGGCGGGGTCGTCGACGAGCGGGTCAAGTCGGTACTGCTCGACGCGGCCCCATCGGTCGTCCTGACGACCTCAGCTGTGGCGGGTGACGTGGCCGCGTATCTCGAGGCGCAACAGGACGGTCCGGCGCCGTCGCTCATCGAGGTCGATCGAGTGGATGTGGAGGCGCGCAGCGGATTTCGGCCCGGCCGCCACACCCGGACCGCTACCGCCTACCTGCAGTACACCTCCGGGTCCACCCGCGCGCCGGCAGGGGTCGAGGTCAGCTACCGGAACCTGCTCGCGAATTTCGAGCAGATGTTCGCCGACTATTTCGCCGACACAGGCGGCGTTGCGCCGTCCGACACCACCTTCGTCTCGTGGCTGCCGTTCTATCACGACATGGGCCTGCTGGTCGGGGTGTGCGTTCCGGTACTCGGCGGATATCACGCCGTGCTCACCAGCCCGGTGGCGTTCCTGGCGCGGCCCGCGCGGTGGCTGCAGTTGCTGGCGACCTATCCGCACACCTTCTCCGCGGGACCGAATTTCGCGTTCGAGGTGGCCGCGCGCAAGACCACCGACGAAGAACTGGCGGGGGTGGACCTCGGCGGTGTGTTGGGCATCATCAACGGCAGCGAGCGGGTGCAACCGGCGACGCTGAGGCGCTTCACCGAAAGATTCGCCCCGTTCAATTTTCCAGCGCGGGCGCTGCGGCCCTCGTACGGCATGGCCGAGGCGACGGTCTACATCGTCACCCGCGAACCCGGCGAGCAGCACGTCGTCCACTTCGACTCCGAGCGGCTCGCCGACGGTCGGGTAGAGCGGTGTGAAAACACCGACGGCACAGCACTTGTCAGCTACGGCGTGCCGCGGTCACCGATTCTGCGGATTGTCGACCCGGACTCCAGCGTCGAAAGCTCGCCGGACGCGGTCGGCGAGATCTGGGTACACGGCGACAACGTCGCGACCGGGTACTGGCGCAAACCGCAGGAGACCGAATACACCTTCGGCGCCAAGCTCTCTGGGCCGTCGCCGGGAACGCCGGAGGGGCCGTGGCTCAGGACCGGCGATCTGGGCTTCTTCCACGACGGCGAGCTGTTCATCATCGGCCGGATCAAAGATCTGCTGATCGTGTACGGGCGCAACCATTCTCCGGACGACATCGAGGCGACGATCCAGCTGATCACCCGCGGTCGCTGTGTGGCGATCGCCGTGCCCGACGACGGCACCGAGAAGTTGGTGGCCATCGCGGAACTGAAAGACCGCGAGGATGCGGCCGGTCGGTTCGACACCGTCAAAAACGAGGTCACCTCGGCGATCTCGACGTCGCACGGCTTGAGCATCGCAGACCTCGTCCTGGTCCCACAGGGATCGATACCCATCACGACCAGCGGCAAGGTCCGGCGACAGGCGTGTGTCACGCAATATCAGCAGGATCAGTTCGCTCGCCTGGATGCCTAGGGCTTGCTCGATTCGTCGGTATGGAACGAAAGACAGGGAGCCGCATATGCTTGCGCCACTGAAGTTCTGGGGTCGATCACGAAGCCCGCTGCTGGCCGGTCTGCCGCGCCGGTTGCCGGCCGCCCCGCGCAAGGCCGAGATCGAGGCCATCGCCGAGACCACGAACGCGATCGGGGCGCAGCCGCTGGCTCCGGAATATGACCTGCCCGACCGGTTCAGCCCGGCGGATGTGCGCTCACCGTCGTCCCAGGGCGATCTGTATGCCTACCTGGTAGCCGAGCGCGATCCGGACGTCGTGGTGGAATTCGGTTCCGCCTTTGGTGTTTCGGGAATGTACTTCGCTACCGCGCTCAGGCGGGGCAGGCTGTACTCGTTCGAAATCAACCCGGATTGGGCGGACATCGCCGAACGCAACATCGGCACGATCACCGACAGGTTCTCGCTCATTCGCGGTGCCTTCGAGGAGCATGTCGACGACCTCCCCGGCCCGATCGACATCGCGCTGGTCGACGGCATACACGACTACGACTTCGTGATGAGGCAGTGGGAGTTGCTGAAGCCCCGCATGTCACCGGGCGGCTTGGTGCTTTTCGACGACATCACCTACTGCGACGGTATGCGCGCGGCGTGGCGTGAGATCCGCGCCGATCAGATGGTGGCGGACTCCGTCGCTCGTTGGCACCGACTCGGAATCGTCGAGCTCACCGCGGCGTGAAACCGGTCACGGCAGCCGCGAGAAGACGAAAAGCCTTTGGCCGTGCCAGATTTCTTCGTGCAGACCCCGGAACCCGCGTTGGCTGAACATCAATCGGAACTCGTCCTCGCAGTAGCTGTTCAACCAGCCCGCCCGTAGCCGGCCGACGGATCCGGCCGCGCGCCGCGGCGAGTAGCGACCGCCTCGCGCGCAGGCGTAGGACAGCACAATGGTCGGCACGAGTTCGGCCAACCAATCCAGCACGGTGGGCATGTCGCGCATGTACTCCAGGACTCCCATCAACACTGCGACGTCGTAGGCGTCGATAGCCAGCGCCGGTAGGGGTCGCACGTTCAGGTCGCAGACAATGGTGCCCGTGCCGCGCTCGACGATGTCCGACGGCGTGTAGGTGCACGACTCGTGCAGATGCCGCTCGAAAATGCGGTTGCCGGCGCCGAACTCGATCACACGGCTGTCGACCGGTACCAGCGCGGCGGCCCGCTGGCTCCGAGACTCCCAGGACGCGAAAATGTTACGGGAGTCGGCCCATCGGCCGTAGTCCGTCTTCTGGCGCAATGTGGTGATGACTCTGGGCATCAGATACCTCGCTTGCTCGGTTGTTCGCTCGTGCTGTGCAGGCCGAGTTGGTCTGCGACGGTGGCGTATTGGTGGGTGAGTTGTTGTCTGAGGTGGGTGACGGCGTGGTGGGTGGTGGTTCGGATGTGGGTTGCGTTGTGCAGGGTGTGGTGGGTGTGGTCGAGCAGGGTGGTGGTGGTGAGTGTGTCGGTGCGTAGTAGTGCGCGTTGGTCGTTGATGGAGAGGGCGAAGTCGCGGCATTTGGGTTGGTATTCCAGGGATATGACGGGTGTGCTGGATAGTGCGGCGAGGATGCCGGCGTGGAGTCGGCTGACGATGGCCAGTGAGCAGCGGGCGAGTTCGTGGGCTGCGGTGGTGGCGTCGGTTGGGGCGATGATGGGGGCGTTGGTGCCGGCGAGTGCTTGTTCGGTCCAGCGGCGGTCGGCGCGATTCATCAGGATCCCCACGAACCGGTAACCCTCGGAGGCCAATTGGCGCACTGCGCCGGCTACGTGTTCGGCCACGGTTGCCGGATCCTGCCCCCACAGATCGTCGTCGCCGAATCCGAGGTTGACGCCGATCAGGCCGTCCTCGGGAGCGATGTCGGG
The DNA here is from genome assembly GCF_030252325.1 of Candidatus Mycobacterium wuenschmannii. Taxonomy (NCBI): domain Bacteria; kingdom Bacillati; phylum Actinomycetota; class Actinomycetes; order Mycobacteriales; family Mycobacteriaceae; genus Mycobacterium; species Candidatus Mycobacterium wuenschmannii. The sequence continues at coordinate 843,545 of NZ_CP126981.1, forward strand.
GGTGGGCAGCAGCAAGGCAGGGTCGCCCGCGACGGAGACGTCCAGGCCGGCGTCGGCGAGCAGTTCCGCGCTGCGCGGACCCCGCACCGACACGGTGCGGAACTCGGAAAGTATTGGCACCCAGCGCTTGAGCTCACCATTGTCCTGGACGTTCTGGCGCCGATCGAATGTCGGGTCTTCGACGCCGACCCCGATCGCGTAGCTGCCGTTGTGGCGGGTAAGAGCCTGCCCGCGGGTAACCAACCGCCGGAAGTACTGCGTTCCCAACAGGGTGCCGCCGCCGACGACCTGGATGCTCTGTCGCAGTGAACGATTCATGCCGGTCACCGCCGCGCGCAATCGTTCGCCGGGGAATCGCGGCTGATCCAGCACAGTCGCCCCGGGCAGCTGCGCGCACACGGCGTCGTAGATCGCGTCGTCGCCGATATTGCCCATCCGTTGCCAACCCAGATAGGCGACCAATGGATCGCGGGGGCCCGTCATTGCGACCGCACCGAGGGCGTGCTGGGCGGTGAGTAGTCCTGCAGGTACGACTTGGGTTGCAGGAACATCGGTAGCTGAAATCGCAGATCGGGCTTGAGCGCGGCCGGACCGATCGCCGACCAGAGACTCGAGGATGCTGTTCTGGACGGGCGAATCGCGAAATCCCGGTAGAGATGCTCCCGGTACGGCAGGGCGGGCCCGAAAAGCTCATTGCCGGAGTGGTTTTCACCGGTATCCATGTGGTAGACGGCACCGGGAAACGGTAGGCCCGTGAGAGTTCGCCCATGCTTGCGCCAGTAGTCGTAGGCGTAGCCATGCTCGAGAATCTGCTCGAGGCGCTCGCCGAATGCCTCGGCGATGTCGCGCTGGGTGGAGGACACCGTCAGCTCGGCCGGGACCTCATACGCGTCGAACGGGATGATGAACGACGTTCCACACACCCGGTAGAAACGCCTGCGCAACCGGTAGGCGTTTCGCGCCCGCGAGTACACCCACCCGCGCTTCACCACCCAGCCGGTGTGACCCGGACGGTCGCGGACGAACGCCACCATGTCCCGATGCACGAAATCGTCGGCGTCGATCGGCATGACGTAGTCGGGTCGGCAATCCCGCGCGGCGATCAGACCTACCGCGTTCTTGGTGCCCTTGTCCCAGATGACCGGTGCCGGTCCGGTTCGCGGGCCGTGAACGTCGGACGGTGGCGGAAAGTCGACCTCGACGAAAACCGTCCGAGGCGGCATGGCGAATGACGGCCTGCGGTTACCCACCACGAAGGCGACGTAGTCGTTGCTGGTCTGCCGGGTCAACGACTCGAGGGTGTTCCGCAGCAGCGATTCCACCCGGCCGTAGTTCGCGGAGTTCTGTGGATGACGCAGCGTGGTGATGAACGCGAGCATTCAGTGCCCCTCTGTGAGCTGGCCGGTCGGCCTTCGAAGGCCGAGTTGGTCTGCGACGGTGGCGTATTGGTGGGTGAGTTGTTGTCTGAGGTGGGTGACGGCGTGGTGGGTGGTGGTTCGGATGTGGGTTGCGTTGTGCAGGGTGTGGTGGGTGTGGTCGAGCAGGGTGGTGGTGGTGAGTGTGTCGGTGCGTAGTAGTGCGCGTTCGTCGTTGATGGAGAGGGCGAAGTCGCGGCATTTGGGTTGGTATTCCAGGGATATGACGGGTGTGCTGGATAGTGCGGCGAGGATGCCGGCGTGGAGTCGGCTGACGATGGCCAGTGAGCACCGGCCGAGTTCGTGGGCTGCGGTGGTGGCGTCGGGTGGGGCGATGATGGGGGCGTTGGTGCCGGCGAGTGCTTGTTCGGTCCAGCGGCGGTCGGCGCGGTTCATCAGGATCCCCACGAACCGGTAACCCTGTAACGCCAAATGTGTTGTCGCCCCGCATAGGTGCGCCGCGACGGCTTCGGGGTCGCGGCCCCAGAGGTCGTCGCCGAATCCGAGGTTGACGCCGATCAGGCCGTCCTCGGGGGAGATGTCGGGGGTGGGCAGCAGCAGGGCCGGGTCGCCGGCGACGGAGACGTCCAGGCCGGCGTCGGCGAGCAGTTCCGCGCTGCGCGGACCGCGCACCGAAACCGTGTGAAAGTCCCGGAGCACCGGTAGCCAACGTTTCAATTCGCCCTTGCCCGAGCCACTGCGCCGGCCGACGAAGCTGGGATCCTCGACACCGACCCCGATCGCGTAGCTGCCGTTGCGGCGAGTGAGGGCTTGCCCGCGGGTGACCATCCGGCGCCAGTGCCGGCGCCCGATCAACGTGCCGCCGCCGACGACCTGGATGCTGTCTCGCAGCGAGCGGTTCAATCCTGTTGTCGCGGCGCGTAATCGCTCGCCGGGGAATCGCGGCTGATCCAGCACGGTCGCCCCGGGCAGCTGGGCGCACACCGCGTCGTAGATCGCGTCGTCGCCGATGTTGCCCATCCCGTGCCAACCCAGATAGGCGACCGAGGCGTCGCTGCGCCGCGTCATGCGATGGGCTCCAACGGTTGCGGTCGGAGCGGCGTCCGCCCGCCGGCGACAAACCGCGCCATCCCGTGCTTGCGGATCAGGTACCGGGTCGCGGTGCTCTCCCATTTCCGCCGGTTCTTGCCGCGGACGTCGATGTGGTGGTGGATGACCCGGATGCTTGGATCAAATTGTCTGCCAATGCCTTTGGCGTCCAGCCGGATGGCCAGATCCTGCGCCTCGTGCGAACGCAGGGCGGGATCGTAGCCGCCGACGAGCGCGAACACGTCAGAGTGGACGAGCAGATTGCCTTCGTGCAGCCAATAAGCGCGTCGCGGGATCGGCTCGTCCAGCAGGCGAGGCCAGCCTGGGGCGATCGGGCCGGCCACCCGTTGCACCGCGCCGGCGAGCCGCGGCTTGTCGCGCCAGTGGTCGACCAACCTGGGCACGTTCGAGGTGAAATTTCCCCACAACGAGAAGGCCGCCCCGTAATTGCAGTACTCCTGGCTGCCGTCGAGACGGCTGACCAGACCGCCGATCATCCCGATGCCGTGGCGCAGATAGCGTCCGGCGATCTCGCGGGCCACCGCCGGAGTGTCGGCCGTGGTCATCTCCATGTCCGCGTCGACGAAATGAATGAGTGTCCCGCTGTCCACGTGGTCGATGATCTGGTTGCGATTCGCTCCCGCCCCACGGTTTTCCGGGCTGCGCACGAACCGCACGTCGTCGCCGAATTCGGCCACGACATCGACGCTGTCGTCGGTGGAGGCGTCGTCGAGGACGAAGATGGCGTCGTAGTGCTGGGCCAGCAGTTGCGGAATGAGTTCGCGCAGATGCCTTCCCATGTTGTAGTTGGGTATCGCGGCGACCACGGGCGGGTACGTGGTCATCCTGCCGGCACCAGGTCCGTCAGCGCGGCCAGAATCGACTGCACCGTGTTGTCGATGACCGTCGACTGGAAACCGCCCAGGAGTTGGTCGATCGCGAAATCGGCGGCTACCGGCAGCAGCAGCGCCTCGATCGGGTTGTCCAGGTTGTCCATGATCAGGCTGAGGTTGTATTCGGGGACGCTGATCAGCACGGCCTGCAGGATGTCTTCGGTCGCGGTGAAGCCGGACTGCAGGGCCGCACCGATATCCGACAGGGCGTCGCCGAAGTCGGCAGGCAAGGCCGAGAGCGCCGTCGGGTCGCTGAGGAGCGTGTTCAGGGCCGCCAGCATCGCGTCGGGATCGAACAGGGTGGTGCCCGACGTCATCGACGACGAGTCGGCCAGGCCGGAGAACAGCGAATCCAGCGACAGCGACACCGGATTGGGTCCGGTGCCGGTGAAATCGCCGATGAAATCCTCGATTCCGGTCTGGGTGCCGGCGAGCAACAGTGCCGGAAGTTTTTCGAAGTCGGCGAGGCTGGGCAGGAGGCCGAACTCGGTGGGCAGGTTCGCCGGGGCGGTCGACCAGCCGTACTCCGGATCGCCGTAGCCCAGGTTCACCAGCGCGGTGAGATTGGGCTGGAACAGATCAGCCAACGGGTTACCGATGATCGGCACCTCCCGCAGCGGATCAAGGAGCGGCAGGTTATCCACCGGGATGATGTAGTAGTCGGTGAGGCCGCCCGTCGTGTCCAGCGGAATCGCCTGTGCGACTTGCTCGGCCGTGAGGGTGTCGTAGTCGAAGTGGGTGTCGCTCATGAACGCGTTGAGGACGGACAAGAAATTCAACGGGTAACGGGGGAAGTCTGCCCACGTGTCGTATTCCATCGTGTAGATGGTGGTCGCGTAGTCGTCGGCGGGCGTGGCACCGGAAAAGTCGATTCCCAAGCTGGGCAGGTCCAGGCCGGAAAAGCGTTCGAACAGGCCGCCGTTGGGGTTCATCAGATCGCCGATCAACACGAAGTTGACATCGGAACTGGGCACTCCCTGCGCCGCCAGTTGGTCCATCTCGAGCGACGCGATGATCGCGCTCTGCGAGTAGCCGAACACCCCGACCGGGGTGCCGGCATCGAGGTAGGGCTGCAGCGCGGCGGACAGGTTGCCGAGCCCTTGGGACACCGAGTCATTCAGGGTCAGCCCGTCCGGGCTCAGCGGGTAGAACTCCTCGGGGGTGTAAAGGGCCGTCGGGTCGGCGGTGGGGAATGTCGGTTGCCCGTCGAATAGCGCCGTCGCCGGAAAGAACAGACTCTGGACCGTGTCGACCCAGCCGTCGTCCGGAAGTGGCATGCCGGTCCCGCCCATGACCAGGAACGGCAGGATCCCGTCGTCGTCCCCGTGCGCGGACGGGGGAGTCAGCACGGTGGTGAGTGCCAGCAGAGCCGCGCCGGTGGCCGCTGCCAGTCCGACCCGCCCTCGGTGCACCGCGCGATCGCGCATGGCCGTCTCCTTGTTGTTGCCGCCGTTTGACATCACAGGTCGCTCAGTCCTTTCGCGAGCATCATGGCGCCGAAAGCGCTCAGCAGGACCGCGAAAATCGGTCGACGGCGGGCGCACAACCAGCCGTGCATCCCCATGACGACCACCCGGGTCTTCGCCGGGGCGATGACGTAGGCGATGAGCGGAATCTCGGTGATGGTGTAGGCCACCAGGGTGAAGACGAGCGCGGCCGCGACCTGTGTGCCGACCGCGGCCCCGGAGGCGAGAATGACGAGCATCGCCCCCCAGAACTCCAGCAGCTGTGTCGATGTGCACAGTCCGGCGACGAAAGGCATCCCGAGCGACTTGCCCTCGAGCACGGCCGTCCAGGACAGCCGCGGAAGTGTCAAGCGGGACAACCCTTTCGACGGTTCGCACGGTTCGCACGGTTCGCACGGCTCCAACGGCTGCGGGAGCGGCTCGCCGGCGGGCAGCAGCGCGTACGCGGTCTGGCGTACCGGACGGGGCCGCACCAGCATCGCCGCCGCCGAGATCGCGAGGATTCCGAGGACGATCTGGGTGGGCGGAACCGCGGGATGCGTTGCGACCGAATGAACCAGTCGGACCACGGGAATCAGGAAGTCGTGCAAGAGAAACAAGGCGGCCAGGGCGGCGCCGAGACCGGTGGCCATCAACCCACACCAATAGGCCAGCAGATTCGACAGCGGTCGTGGACGCGATATCAACAGGGCCATGATCCCGATCCGGACCGGATCCTGGGCGGCGACGATTCCGAACAGCAGCACGGCGCTCCACATCAGGCGACCCGCCTCAGCTTCGCCGCATCTTCCAGCAGGTCGGCAGTCGTTCGCACGCTGATGTCGGGTGGCGTCAGCCGGCCCGCGATCGTGCGGGAATTGGCGACGTGCTGCGGGGTGAGGATGTCGCGCAGATCCGCGGCGAGCGAGCGACTGGTGGTGGCCGAAAAGCGCCGGGCCGAACCGACTTTGAGACGTCTGATCTGAGCGGCCCAAATCGGCTGGTCGGCGGTGACCCACAGGATCAGCGTCGGGATCCCCGCGCGAAGACCGGCGGCAGTGGTACCCGCGCCACCGTGGTGCACCACGGCGCGACACTTCGGAAAGATGCTCCGATGGTTCATCGCGTCGACGATCATGACGCGGTCAGTGCGTAAACGCTCGTCGAAATAGTGTGCGCCGGAGCAGATCAACGCGCGCTCACCCAACTCCGCGCAGGCGTCGCCGATCATCCGTACCGTCGCGTCGAACGATCGCACCGGCATGCTGCCGAATCCGAAGTAGATGGGCGGCGTCCCCGCAGCGCACCAGTCCGCGACCGCGTCGTCGGCAGCCGTCGGCACGTTCATGGTCAGTGCACCCACGAACGGCCGCCGACCGGCGCCCCGGCTCCATTCGTCCGACAGACCGGGAAAGAACAGGTCGTCGTACGCCTGGATTTCCAGGGACCCGCGTTCGACGATGCGGCGTGTCGAGGGCCCGATCGCCTTGGGCAGACCCAGTTGTCGACGCTGGTCGTCTTCCGTCGGCTTCGTCATGCGCCAGTGCGCCCACCACAGCGCCGAAATGCCCGAGCGGATCAACGGCGAGGGGATCGCCGGCAGTATGTGGCTGTTGACGCGCACCGGAAAGCAGTGCAGTTCCGCGAGCGGAATGCCGTGGTATTCGGCCGCATTGACGGCGAGGCCCTGCTGGACCATGCCGGTCAGCAGCAGATCGGTTCCCGCGGCGAGCGTGGTCAGCGTCGTGCCCATCTCGGCCCAGACCTCGCCCAGATAATGCTTGCCCGCGCGCACGATCTTGACCGGAGTCCTGATGTCCCAGAAGTTGCGGATGAATTCCTCTTCGTTGACCGCTTGCGAACTCGGGCCGTAAGCGACCGCGGTGAGCCCGGCGGATTCGGTGAAGCCGATCATGTTGGGCGGGACGGCCATTCGAACCTCGTGACCACGGCGCTGCAGTTCGAGCCCGATGGCGGCGAACGGTTCGACGTCACCACGGCTGCCGTGGATGCCCAGGGCGAATTTCATCGGTCGAGCCTCCCTCCGACGCGCCGGTTCAGAGCCACCGCCACCACGGCCCGTGGCGGTTCGGTCGCGCGCCGGTTCTCGGCGGGGGGTATCGACGTCTCGTCGGTCTCCGGAACGTCGGGTGCCTCGTCCGGCGCCTCCGCCGCGAGTTGCTTCGCCAGGCGTCGCTTGGCCGCGAATGTCGGTGTCACGCGGCTTCGCAACCGCGCCAAGCGGCTACGCCGCGGCCGGGCGAGACGCTTGCGACTATGCGACCGGGACGGCCACCAGTTGCCCTTGCCCACCAGCGTGGCGATCGCCGGCACCGTGACCGTGCGCACCAGGAAGGTGTCGAGCAAGATTCCGGTGCCGAGAACGAAGCCGGCCTGCACCATCATCGTGATGCTGGCGAACAACAGGCCGAACATCGACGCGGCGAAGATCAGCCCCGCGGCGGTGATCACGCCGCCGGTGGCGCCGACCGTTCGGATCACTCCGACACGGATGCCGTGCGTCGACTCGTCGCGGATGCGGGATATCAGCAGCAGGTTGTAGTCCGCGCCGACCGCCACCAGGATGATGAACGTCAACCCCGGCACGGTCCAGTGCAACTCCTGGTGTAATCCGAACTGGAACACAATGGTGCCGATGCCTAGCGCGGAGAGATACGACAGGATCACTGAGCAGATCAGGTACAACGGTGCGACGATCGCCCTGAGCAAGCCGATCAGGATCAGGAAGACGATGACCACCGTCGTGATGATGATGAAGTTGAAGTCTTTGTTGTAGTAGTCGCGAGTATCCCTGAGCCCCACTGAGATTCCGGCCATCGATACTCTCGCATCGGCGAGGGTGGTGTTGGGCTGGGCCTGCCGCGCCGTGTCGAGGATCGAATTGACCTGATCCATCGCGGCGATGCTGAACGGATTCAACTTCGTCTGCACCAGGTACCGCGCGGCGTGTCCGTCGGGGGAGACGAAGATTCCGGCCGCCTTCTTGAAGTCGTCTCGGGTGAGGACCTGTGGCGGGATGAAGAAGCCGGCCATCGGTGGCGCGTTGGCGCCGTTCTTCATTGCCATCAGGAAGCCCGAGGCGTCGTTGAGGCCCGCGCCCATTTCCTTGGTCTGACCGACCAGTAGCGCGACGGCGTCGGCCAGTTTCCGGCTGCCGTCGGCGAGTTGGTTGGCGCCGTTCTGCAGATATGCCAGTTTCGCCGACAGGCCGCCACCGCCCAGCACCTGTGTCGCGCTGTTGAGCTGGTTGACCAGTTGCTTCAACTTGTCGGTCGTCGCCCCGAGAGTGTCTGTGCCCTGGGCCGATTCGAGCTTCTTCGACAGTTCCGCGACGCTGGTGAGCTCGCCACTCTCGTGCGCGTCGGCAATGCGCTGCAGCTGCGCACGAGCGGTGACGCAGTTCGGGTCGAGCGAACACACCGGGGTCGCGTCGAGCGCGTTGAGGATCGGGCGCGCGAGGCTGGCGACATTGTTGACGTCGACGATGTTCAGGTCGAGGTTCTGGCCCAGCTTGTGCATGTCGGTGATCAGCTTGGCGGCGTCGTCGAGCTGGTTGAGGACCTTCTGCCCGCCGAAATTCTTCTGTAGGAATGTCAGCGAATCGACCAGGCCGGTGATGTTGGGCAGCGCCTGATCGACCTGAGAACGCAAGTCACCCAGCGCATTCGCCAGCTGGTTGGCGCCGTCGGTCATGGTGTCGAGATCGCCGGTGTGGCCGTTGATCTGTTGCGACGCGTCACCGAGCTTGTTGCCGACTTCGCCGGCCTGCCAGGCCAATCGGGCCTGTTCCAGCGACTCGCCCGTCGGCCGGGTGATGCCGCGGACCATCGCGACGTTGGACAGCTGGCTCACCCGCTGGGCCATCTGCTCCAGGTCGGCCAGCATCTTGGGGTCGCGCATGTCCCGGGGCGACTGGATGAACAGGTACTGCGGAATGATGGTGTCGAGTGGAAAATGCTGCGCCATCACGTCGTATCCGGCCGCGCTCTCGACCGAACTCGGCAATGTCTTGCGGTCGTCGTAGTTGTAGTGCGCATAACCCGAGCAGACCGCCAGGGTGATCAGGATCAGCAGACTCGCAACCAGGTGGATCCTGGGACGGCGCACGATTCGCACACCCGATGTTCGCCAGAACCGCGTGGTCAACTCGCGGCGCGGCTTGATCCATCCGCGCCGTCCCGCGAGCGTCATGATGGCCGGCAGCACCGTCACCGCGGCGAGGAATGCCACCGTGACGGCGATCGCCAGGGCCGGCCCCACCGTCGAGAACACCGGCAACTTGGTGAAGACCATCGCGACAAAGGTCACCGCGACCGTGGCTGCGGAGGCGGCGATGACCTTTCCGATCGACCCCAGCGCATGTCGGATCGCTTGATCGGAGTCCTCGCCGAGCCTGACGTAGTCGTGATATCGGCTGATGAGGAAGACGGCGTAATCCGTGCCGGCGCCGTACACGATGCCGCTCATGAACACCATGGTCTGGGCCGAAACACCAAGGCCCAGCAGCGCCAATCCGGCGAGCACTCCCTGCGCCGTCACCAACGATATGCCGATCGTGATCAACGGCATGAGCAAGGTCAGCGGATTGCGATACACGATCAGCAGGATCAGCAGAACCATGATGCCGGTGCCGATTTCGATCACGTGCATGTCCCGCTCGCTGATCATCGTCAGGTCCGCGGCGGTGGCCGCGGGTCCGGCCAGATGCGCGGTGAGCGTCGATCCCGAGACCGTCTGCTTGATCAGCTTCGAGGCATTCTGGAAGGCCACCCCACCTTCGGCCGACCCCGCGTGACCGGCCAGGGCGATGGGCAGATACCACGCCTTCTTGTCCTTGCTGGACAGCACCTCGCGGACCTCGGGGGAGCCGAGAAAGTCCTGCAGCGACACGACATCGGCGGTGTCCTGCCGGAGTTTCTCCACCAATGTGCGGTAGGTGGCCTCGTCGGCCGGGCTGAGGTCCTTGTCGTCGGTCAGCACGGCCAGTACGACGTTGTCGGTTCCCTTGTCGTGGAACGCCGCAACCATCTCGCGGGCCGCCACCATCATCGGTGCGTCGTCGGGCATGATCTGCGCCTGCTTCTGCCCGATCACGACCGCCAGCGGCGGCAAGCCCAGCGAGACGCCCGCCGCCAGCGCGAGCCACAGCGCGATGACCATGAACGGGTGGCGCGTGACGACCCTGCCCAACTTCGGGTAGACGCCCGTCGCCGCGGGTGGGTCGATCACATCCGTTCGCGGCGACATCGGGCGGGCTACCTCCGGAATAGCTTGTGGTGCAACGGGTTCATCAGGCCGACTGGGTGAGCGCAACCTCGCGGATCGGCTCGGCCGAGTAGCGTCGCTCGGCCACGCGCACGTACACCGACTTCAGCAGCGTGAGGAACTGGGTGACCGACTCACGGGCGACCGGGTTGTCCGGGAACAGGACGACCGCGCGGGTCTCGTTCTCGAGCCGGGTGACCCGGATGTCGAACTGCGCGGGCGCCCCACCGTCCTGGAAGATCCGAGCGTTGAGGCCCTCCAGCTTCTCGGTGACCAGAGCCGAAAAGGGCGGAATACCAAGGTCGATGTGGAACATCAGCGGCACCCGGCGATCCGGTCGCTGTAACCACGGGGCCAGGTCGAGGACCCGTGCGAAGGGGACTTTGGCGAGTTCACGGCCCGAGTCGAACGATGACTGCGCGGCCCGCACGGTCTCGTCGAATGATCTCGGGCTGATCGGAACCGTGATCGGGACGAAGCCGGTGATCCAGCCCGACGTCATGAAATCTTCGGGCGTGCTTCGGATGTCGGTGACGACGTATCCGTAGTAGGTGTCGACGCCGTTCAGCTCGCGTTCGGTCAGCGCGGCGCAGGCGAAGACGCCGCCGCTGAACCGGGCGCCCGCCGACACGCAGACGGATTCGAACGCGGCGGTCTGCTTCTGGTCGAGCAGAGTCAGGCTCATCAGGTCGCAGATGCCGGATCCGTCACCGAGCGACACCGGGCAGTCCGGAAGTGTTCCGGAGTTGCTCTCGAAGTACTCGATCCACGCCTTCACCTCCGGTGACTCGACCGTGAGCGACGACAGGTACTGGTGCTGGCGGTCGCAGTAGTCGAGATAGCTGCCCGCCTTCGGCAGGACCAGCGGCGCCCCACCGCCGGCCAGGGCGGCGTACTGCATCTGGATCTCGGGCAACAGCACGCTCGGGTAGGTCGCGTCGATGTTGATGTGATCGATCGATATGCAGAACGTGAAGTGGTTCGGGTGCTGGATGATCATGAAGCGGAAGCTGTCCCACTGCAACGGATCCGGCGTCGCCATCGCCAGGCTTTGCAACTCGTCCGGCGTCATCTCCCCGTGCTTGATGGGGACGAACTTGATCGCGGCGGGGTTGTCGATGGTCCGCCGGACGATGTCCTCGCCGGAGTACTCGAACCAGCTGTGGAACGTGTCGTGACGTTTGAGGTGGGTGTTGATCACGTGCGTCATGGCGCGGACGTCGCATTGCCCGGGGATCTCCCAGGTGGCAATGCAGAGCCGTGACATGTCGACACCCTTGGCCGCGAAATCGAGCCAGCTGCGCAGGTGCTCGGCCTGCATGTAGCTCGGTGGCGTCGGGTTCGCCGGCGCCTCAGCGGCTTTCGTGAGTGTCGCGGGGGTGGGTCCCCACGAGACGACCGAGCCCGGGTCCGGCACCCAGTCGTACACGCTCTTTACGGTTACTTTTCCTACTTCGAGCATTGTCGCCTCCCTAATACGTTGTGAGTGGATACGAAGTCGTCATCAGCGGTCCGTCACGCGGGCATCGCCTCCAAGTCCGACAACTCGTCGCACAGGTGGCCCGCCAGCCCGCGGACCGTGGTGATGTGGTACGAGCTGATCCGCACGCCCGTCTCGGTTTCGATGCGGGTACGCAGTTCGAGGTTCCCCAACGAATCCAGCCCGTACTCGGCGAGCGAACGGTTGGGGTCCACGCTGCGCCGCAGGATCAGGCTGACCTGCTCCGAGACCAGTCGGCGCAACCTGTTGGGCCACTCGTCGGTCGGAAGTTCCTCTAGTTCGCCGCGGAATTTGCCTGCCTCCGTGGCACTTTGGTCAGCGGACTGGAGAGCTTCGGCGAATCGGCTGCGCTGTGCCAGCGCGGTCAGCCACGGTGTTCCGGCGATCGAGATGTATCCGGTGTAGGCACGATCGTGGCGCAGTAGCGACTGGAACGCGTACGCGCCCTCCTGCGGCGCAATCATCGTGGTGTCACCGGTTTCGGCCAAGCCCGCGCCGCGCCCGATCTTGTCCCACGCCCCCCAGGCGATCGCGGAGGATGGCAACCCCTGAGCGCGCCGCCAGTGCGTGAACGTGTCCAGCCAGCTGTTGGCGGCCGCGTACGCGCCCTGTCCGCGCGAGCCGAGCAGGGCCGCGGCCGACGAGAACGAGCAGAACCAGTCCAATGGCTGTCCGATCGTCGCGCGGTGCAGCTGCCATGCGCCGTAAACCTTTGGCGCCCAGTCACGGTCGATCAGGTCGTCGGAGATGTTCGTCAGCGTCGCGTCCTCGACCACGGCCGCGGCGTGAAGCACCCCGCGCACCGGCAGGCCGGTCGCCGTCGCGGCCAGCACCAGCCGCTGCGCGGTGTCGCGGGCCGTCACGTCACCGGGTTCCACTACGACGTCGGCTCCCGTTGCGCGGATCCGGTCGATCGCCTGCTGTGCCGCCGCGTCCGGTCCAGACCGGGAACTCAGCACAATCCGGCCGCAGCCCGCGGCGGCCATCTCCTCGGCCAGGAACAGCCCCAGTCCGCCGAGGCCGCCGGTGACCACGTATGCGCCGTCCGCCCGGAAGGGACGAGCGTCGGCCGGAGGTATCAGCGCGCTGCTGACGCCGGTGCGCGGAACGTCCAGTACCAGTTTTCCGGTGTGCTCGGCCGCGCTCATCATTCGGATGGCGGTGGCCGCGTCGCCGAACGGGAGCGGCGTGAATTCGGCCGGCGGCAGGTCGCCGTCCGCGACGCGGTGAAAGACGGTGCCGAGCAATTTCCCGATGCGCTGGGGGTGCGTCTCCGACATCAGCGCCAGGTCGACGTAGTGGAATGCCAGGTTGCGCCGGAACGGGTACATGCCCAGACGGGCGTTCGCGTAGACGTCGCGCTTGCCGATCTCGACGAATCGCCCTCCGTCGGCCAGCAATTCGAAGCCGGCGCGCTGGGCGGCGCCGGTCAGCGAGTTGAGCACGATGTCGACGCCGTATCCGTCGGTGTCGCGGCGGATCAACTCGGCGAAGTCGGTGCTGCGCGAGTCGTATACATGGTCGATACCCATGCGGTGCAGCAGTTCCCGGCGCTGCGCGCTACCCGCCGTCGCGAAGATCTCGGCGCCGGCGGCCCTAGCGATCGCCACCGCGGCCTGGCCCACGCCACCGGTCGCCGAGTGGATCAGCACCCGGTCGCCGGCGGCGATCCTCGCCTGGTCGTGCAGGCCGTACCAGGCGGTGGCGTGGCCAGTCGACACCGCGACCGCCTGGTGATCGCTCAGTCCGACGGGCAGCGTGACGGCGACTCGAGCATCGCAGGTGACGAACGTCGCCCAGCAGCCGTTTCGCGAGAACCCGCCGACCCGGTCGCCGACCTCGTGGTCGGCCACCCCCGGCCCCACCGCGGTCACGACGCCCGCGAAGTCCACGCCCAATTCGGGTTCGCGCTCGTCGATGGTGGGGAACCGGCCCATTGCCATCAAGACGTCGGCGAAGTTCAGGCTGGACGCCGTGACAGCCACCTCGATCTGCCCCCGTCCCGGCGGAACGCGATCGAACGCAACGCGTTCCAGCGTCTCGAGGTCACCCGGCACCCGAACTCTCAGCCGCACACCAGCTTCCGCGTGCTCGACCAGCCGCGGTAGCCGCTCGTCTGGACGAAGCGGACCGGGCCGCAGGCGCGCCGCGTACCACTGCCCGCCGCGCCAAGCCGTCTCGTCCTCGTCGGCGCCGCTGAGCAACTCGCGCGCCAGTTCATCGGCAGGGGTGTCGTCGTCCGCGTCTATCTGGGTGACCCGCAGATGCGGGTTCTCCGCTCCGACTACCCGGAGCAGGCCACGAAGCCCGGCCTGCTCCAGGTTCAGCGCGCCGTGCGGCACGACGAGTTGCGCACGCCGGGTCACCACGAACAGTCGCGGCGACGATCCGGGTAGCTCCGTCAGTTCTCGGGCGATGCGCACCAGGTGGCGGACCTGCTCGCGCCCTTCGGTCAGGCTCTGTTCGTCGGTGACCCCGCGCCGTGGCGGCGTCACGACGACCACGCCGGCGAACTCGTGTGCGCGTAGGCAGTGGGCGAGCTGTTCGGCGATGCGCGGGTGAGCGGACCGCGGCGACCACGTCACGGAGGTAACGTCGCCCGCGCGTACGGCGATCGTGTCGCCCAGCGACGTCGTCAGCGGATCTGCGTCATCGGAGGTGTTGACCAGCAACCAGTTTCCGGCCGCTGCTGGGTCGGACGCGGGCAGCGACCGCGGTTGCCATTCGATGGTCAGCAGGCTCTCACCGAGCAGGCGATCGCGGTGAGCGCTCTCCGAGACTCCGGTGCCCATCTGCAGTCCACGCGCGGTGAGCAGCACGGTGCCGTGCGCGTCGACGAGATCGAGGTCGGCGTCCAGGCAGGTACCGGATGCGGTCACCCGCGCGTAGCAGTAGCGGGCGTCGCGAGTCGGTCCGTACTGGCGCAACCGGCGCACGCCGAGTGGGAGCAGCAGGCCGCCGTTGCCGATGTGGCGCGCGCCGGGATGGGCGGCGACGGATTGGAAGCAGGCGTCGAGCAGCGCGGGGTGCACTCCGAACGCATTCTGGCCCGTGCGAACCGAATTGGGCAGGCCGATCTCGGCGAAGATGGTCGCCCCCGCCCCATCGCCGGTGTGCACGGCGGCCAGGCCGGTGAACGCAGCCCCGAATTGGATGCCGCGTCGGTCGAACGCCTCGCGGACGTCCGCGCCATCCATCCGAACGGTGTGAGCGGCGCGTAGTGCGGGCAGATCGTGCGCGGGTGGGCGGTCGTCATCGATCGCGGCCAGCACGGCCGAGGCCCAGCGGGTGTGGGTACCCTCGGTGTTGGATTCCACGGAAAAGGTTGCCGCCGTAGGGGTCTCGAGGGTTGCGACTGCCCCGACGGTGGTGTCGGCATCCAGCAGCAGCATCTGCTCGAAGCGGATGTCGCGGACTTCGCCGGACTCCCCGAAGACCGCGCGGGCGCCGGCCAGGGCCATTTCGCAGTAGGCGGCCCCGGGCAAGGCGGCCACCCGGTTGATTTGATGATCGGACAGCCACGGTGACCCGGCCGTCCCGACACCGGACTGCCAGACGTGCCGTTCGGGCTCCTCCTGCAGTCGGACATGGGGGCCGAGCAGCGGATGGACGGCGACCGAAGCGCCGCCCGCGCCCGGCGACTCCCGCGGGGTCAGGATCAGCCGGCGATGCGTCCAGGTCGGTAACGGCGCATCCACCAGGCGTCCGGTCGGATACAGCGCCGCGAAGTCCAGCGCCGCGCCCGCCGCGTAGAGGTCGGCCAGTAGGCCGCGCAACCCGTGCGGCATCGGTTGCTGCCGACGCATCCCGGCCAGTGCCGCCGCGGGCGTCTCGAGGTGCCGGGCGGTCTGCTCGACCGCCCGGGTCAGAAGCGGGTGCGGCGACAATTCGGCAAACACCCGGTAGCCGTCCTCCAGGGCGGCCTGGACGGCAGCGCCGAATCGCACCATCTGCCGGAGGTTTTCGACCCAATAGTCGGCGTCGCAATACGGCTCGTCGCGTGGGTCGATCGAGGTGGCCGAGTAGTAGGGGATGGTCGGCGACATCGGTTCGAGGTCGGCCAGGACCTCGGTCAGCTCGTCCAGAATCGGGTCGACCTGAGGGGAGTGCGACGCGACGTCGACCGCCACTTCGCGGGCCATGACGTCGCGGGCCTCCCAGCCGGCGACGAGGTCGCGGACCGGGGCGGTCGCGCCACCGATCACCGTGGATGTGGGGGAGGCCACCACGGCGACCACGACGTCGTTGATCCCCCGATCCGCGAGTTGCGAAAGCACCTGCTGCGCAGGGAGTTCGACGGACGCCATGGCGCCACCGCCCGCCAGGCGCAGGCACAGCCGGGCTCGCCGGCAGATCACCCGCACGCCGTCCTCGAGCGACAGCGCGCCGGCGACGACCGCGGCCGCGACCTCACCGAGCGAATGCCCGATGACCGCGCCAGGTACCACGCCGTAGGACGTCATCGTCGCGGCTAGGGCGACCTGCATCGCAAAGATCGTCGGCTGCACGCGGTCGATGCCGGTCACCGTCTCGACTGAGGTCATGGCCTCGGTCACCGAGAAACCGGACTCCTCGGCGATCAGCGGCTCCAGCCGCGCGATGGTCGCGGCGAAAACCGGCTCGCCCGAGAGTAATTCGGCACCCATCTCGGCCCACTGCGAACCCTGCCCGGAGAACACCCAGACGGGCCCGCGGTCGTCGTCGCCCAGCGCGGGTTGATACGGCAGATCGCCCCCGGCAATATCGCGCAGCTCGGCGGCCAGCTCCGGCAGGTCGGCCGCCAGCACTGCCGTGCGGACGGGTCCGTGTGCGCGGCGACGTGCCAGCGTGTACGCGGCGTCGCGGAGGGTGACGTCCTCCGCGTGGCGGTCCACCCAGTCGGCGAGTCGCTCGGCCGTGGACCGCAGCGCATCGACCGATGTCGCGGACACCGGGACCAACAAGGGTTCGCGCGTAACCGAATCGACTGCGACACCGTTCCGTTCGGCGGTCGCCGATGTGGCGTCGGCCGCCTGCTCGATGATCGCGTGCGCATTGGTGCCCGACATGCCGTAGGAGGACACCGCGGCGCGGCGCGGACCCGTGCCGTCGCCTGGCCAGGCCGTGAGATCCTGCGGCACAAACAGATTGGTGTCGATCCGGGCCAGATCCTCGGGCAGTTCCGTGAAGTGCAACATCCGTGGGATGGCGCCGTGCTGCACCGCAAGGATCGCTTTGATGAGGCCCACCGTGCCCGCCGCGGATTCGGTGTGGCCCAGATTGCTCTTGACCGAGGCCAGCGCGCAGGGACCGTCGACGCCGTAGACCTCGGCCAGGCCGCGGAACTCGATGGGGTCCCCGACCGGGGTTCCGGTGCCGTGCGCCTCGACCATGCCGATGCTGGCCGCCTCCACCCCGGACGCTTTCAGGGCGGAACGGTAGGCGGCGACTTGCGCATCCATTGACGGCATGGTGATGGTGTCGGATCGGCCATCCTGATTGGTTGCGGTGCCGCGGATTACGGCCAGCACCCGGTCGCCGTCCCGGATCGCGTCCGGCAGTCGCTTGAGCAACACCATCGCCGATCCCTCGGCGCGGACGAACCCGTTGGCCTTGGTGTCGAAGGACTGGCAGCGCCCGGTCGACGACAGCATGCCGATCGCCGACATCGACGCGTTCAATCGCGGCTCCAGCATCAACATGCAACCGCCGGCCAGTGCGAGGTCGCTCTCGCCCTCGTGCAGGCTGCGGCAGGCCATGTGCACGGTCACCAGGCCTGACGAGCACGCCGTGTCCATGGTGACGGCGGGACCGCTGAGCCCCAGCGTGTAGCTGATCCGTCCGGACGCCATGCTGAACGCGGTGCCGGTGTATCCGTACGGCTCCTCCAGCGCGCCCGCGTCGCCGGTGACAAGCGTGTAGTCGTCGTGCGCCAGACCGACGAAGACGCCAGTCGCAGAGTCCGCGAGCGTGGCCGGATCGACCCCGCCGTGTTGGATTGCCTCCCAGGATGTTTCGAGCAGCAGCCGATGCTGTGGATCGATTGCGGTTGCCTCGCGGTCGCTGATGCCGAAGAACTCCGAGTCGAAGCCCGCGACGTCGTCGAGGAATCCGCCCCACTTGGTCACCGACCGGCCCGGCACGCCCCGCTCGGGGTCGTAGCGGCTCTCGGCATCCCAGCGCTCCGTGGGGATTTCGGTGATCAGGTCGTCACCGCGCAGCAAGGCATCCCAGAGCCGTTCGGGGGAGTCGATGCCGCCGGGGAGGCGGCACGCCATCCCAATCACCGCGACGGGCGTGACGTGAGGCTCAGCCACAGCCGTTCACTCCCCTCCAGCCGCCGCCGAGACAGTCTGGGAGGCGGCCAGTTCGTCGGCGAGGAACTGCGACAGCGCCCGGACGGTGCCGTGGTCGATGATGTTCTGCGCGCTGATCCGGACGCCGGTCTCGGACTCGACGCGGGTCCGCAGTTCGAGCGTGCCGAGCGAATCCAGTCCGTACTCCGACAGCGGACGGTCCGGGTCCACCGAACGACGCAGCAGCAGCCCGATCTGCTCGGACAACAGCTTTCGCACCCGGCCGGCCCATTCCTCGACCGGTAGCTCGTTCAGCTCGGCACGCAACTTGCTCGACCCCTTGGCGCCCGCACCCGCAGACTTGAACATCTCGGCGAACTTGCTGCGCTGCGCGAAGGTCGTCAGCCACGGCGTCCCGATCAACGGCGCGTAGCCGGCGTAGGCGCGGTCGTGTCGCAGCATCGACTCGAACGCGTACGCGCCCTCGTCCGGTGCGATCGCGGTGTCGGTGTCCTCGGCCAGAGCCGTGGCGCGGCCGACCTGGCCCCAGGCGCCCCACGCGATCGAGGTCGCCGGTAGCCCTTGGGATTTGCGCCAGTGGGTGAAGGCGTCCAGCCAGCTGTTCGCCGCGGCGTACGCACCCTGCCCCGGGGAACCGATCAACGAAGCCGCCGAGGAGAAGCAGCAGAACCAGTCCAGTGGGGCGCCGAGCGTGGCCTCGTGCAGATTCCACGCCCCGTGGGCCTTCGGTCGCCAGTCGCGATCGATGAGGCCGTCGGTGATGTTGGCCAACGTCGCGTCCTCCACGACCGCGGCGCCGTGCAGGACGCCGCGCAGCGGCAGACCGGTGACCGTCGCGGCGGCCACCAACCGATCCGCCGTCGCACGGTCGGCGATGTCGCCGCATTCGACCACGATGTCGGCGCCCCCGGCACGGATCAGCTCGATCGTCGCCAGTGCCTCCTCGCTCGGCTGCGATCGTGAACTGAGCACGATGCGACCGCAGCCGGCGGCGGCCAGCTTCTCGGCGAGGAACAGGCCGAGTCCACCCAGTCCACCGGTGATGATGTAGGAGCCGTCCGCGCGGAACACCCGAATCATGCCGGGCGGCACCGCAACCCGGGACGGTTCGGTCCGCGGGACGTCGAGCACCAGTTTGCCGGTGTGCTCGGCGGCACTCATCGCCCGGATCGCGGTGGCGGCCTCGGTGAGCGGGTAGTGCGTGCTCTCCGGCATCGGCAGCACGCCGTCGGCGGTGAGCCGGTACACGGTGTCCAGTAGGTCGTGGAACCGTTCGGGATGGCTGTGCGACATCAGCCCGAGGTCGACACCGTGGAACGCGAGATTGCGGCGGAACGGGAACAGGCCCAGTCGCGAATCACCGTAGATGTCGCGCTTGCCGATTTCGATGAAACGCCCTCCGAGCGCAAGCAGTTCGATGCCGGCGCGCTGGGCGGCGCCGGTCACCGAGTTGAGCACGATGTCGACGCCGTAGCCGCCGGTGTCCTGTTTGATCTGCTCGGCGAACTCGACGCTGCGGGAGTCGTAGACATGCTCGATTCCCCAGTCGCGCAGCAACTGTCGACGTTGCTCGCTGCCCGCGGTCGCGAAGATCTCCGCCCCTGCCGCGCGGGCGATGGCGATTGCGGCCTGGCCGACGCCACCCGTCGCGGAGTGGATCAGCACCTTGTCACGGCGATCGATGCGCGCGAGGTCGTTGAGCCCGTACCACGCCGTGGCGTGCGCGGTGGTCACCGCGGCGGCCTGCTGTTCGGTCAACCCGGCCGGCAGCGTCGCGGCGAGATCGGCGTCGCACGTGACGAACGTGCCCCAGCAGCCGTTGGGTGAGATGCCGCCGACGCGATCGCCCACCTGGTGCGTGGTCACGTCGCTGCCGACCGCGGTCACCACGCCGGCGAAGTCGGTGCCCAGCTGGGGGAGCCGTCCTTCGAACGACGGATACCGGCCGAACGTGACCAGGACGTCGGCGAAGTTGATGCTCGACGAGGTGACGGCCACCTCAATCTCGTTGGCCTCCGGGGGAACTCGGTCGAACGCGGTGAGCTCGATGGTCTGCAGGTCGCCGGGCGTGCGGATCTGCAACCGCATGCCGTCCTGCTTGCCGTCGGCCAGCGCGGTGAATCGCTCCTCGGCGCGCAATGGGCCGGGGAACAGCCGGGCGGTGTACCACTCGCCGTCCCGCCAGGCGGACTCGTCCTCTTCCGATCCGCTGATTAGCTGGCGTGCCAGGCACTCACCGTCGGTGCGCTCGTCGACGTCGATCTGCGTGACCCGCCAGTCCGGGTACTCGTTGCCGACCGAGCGCAGCAGACCACGCAAGCCGGCCTGTTCGAGGTTGGCGCGGTCGTCGGTGAGCACCGTCTGCGCGCCCCTGGTCACCACGAACAGTCGGGGCGGTGCGCCCTCGTTGTTCGACAACCCGCGAATGACGCGGACCAGGTGGTGGACGTAATCGCCTCCGCGCGGAGCGGATTCGTCATCGGGGTTGCCGTTCTTGGGGCCGTTGAGAACCACCATCGCGGTGAAAGAGCCCGCGCGAAGGTGGTCGGCAAGCTCTTCCGCCCGGGCCTCGTGATCGGCGTCGTGCGGCCAGACCACCGAGGTTGCCTGCGCGCGAGCGACTTTCAGCGCATCAGTCAAGGTGTTGGCCACGACATCCGCGCCGGCGGAGGTGCTGACCAGTAGCCAGTTGCCGGCCTCGCTGTCGGTGGACTCGGGCACGTCGCGCTTCTGCCACTCGATGGTCAGCAGTCGCTCGTTCAACAGTCGTTGCCGGTTCGCGCTTTCGCTCGAGCCGCTGCCGATCTGGAGCCCTTCCACGATGGCCACCACGGCGCCGTGCTCGTCGAGCAGCTCGAGATCAGCTTCGACCCAGGTGGGGTCCGCGCTGGTCACCCGCGAGTACGCATAGCGGATGTCGCGGGCGGCGCCATAGGTCTGCAACCGTCGTACGCCCAGCGGCAGCATCAGCCCGCCGATGCCGGCCGCGTGGATGGCCGGGTGGGCCGCGACCGACTGGAAGCAGGCATCCAGCAAGGCGGGGTGCAGCCCGTAGTCGGACTGCTGTGAGCGGATCGAGGGCGGGAGGCCGACCTCGGCCAGCACCGTGTCGCCGCCTGTCTCGGCGGTCAGCACGGCCGCCAGGCCACCGAACGCCGGGCCGTACTGCAGACCGCGCTTGTCGAAGCCCCGCCGCAGTTCGTCGCCCTCGACGCGGTGCGGGTGCTCGGCGAGCAGAGTGTCGATGTCGTGCGCGGGCGCCTCGGCGTCGTCGGCCGCTGGGTAGAGGACCGCACTGGCCCGGCGCGCGCGCTCGCCCTCCTGCTCGGCCTCGACCGCGAACTTCACCACCCCGGGTGAGTGCACCGTGGCGTTTGCCGCGACCGGAGTCGTCGCCTCGAGGAGCAGCATCTGCTCGAACCGGACATCCCGGATCGCGGCGGTCTCGCCGTGGATCGCGCGGGACGCGGCCAGCGCCATCTCGAGGTAGGCCGCACCGGGCAGCACGGCGATGTCGTGAATCTTGTGATCGCCCAGCCACGGCAGCGCGGTGGTGCCCACCTCGGCCTCCCAGGCGTGGCGCTCCGGCTCCTCCAACAGTCGCACGTGCGCGCCCAGCAGTGGGTGCACCGCAACGCTGTTGACGCCGCGGGCCCGCAAGTCCTTGCTGTCGAGCTCGTAGACGAACTGGCGGTGCGTCCACGTCGGCAACGGCGCATCGACCAGCTGCCCGCCGGGATACATCACCGAGAAGTCCACGGCGGCGCCGGCATTGTGCAGATCACCCAGCACGCCGCGCAGCCCGTGCGGCAATTCCTGCTCGCGGCGCATGCAGGCCAGCGCCTCTACGCGCATGTCCAGGCCGCCCGCGGTCTGATCGACCGCATGCGTCAGCAGCGGATGCGGCGCCATCTCCGCGAACACCCGGAAGCCGTCCTCCAGCGCCGCCTGCACTGCAGAGGCGAATCGCACTGTGTAGCGCAGATTCTCGACCCAGTAGTCGGCATCACAGGTCGGCAGATCTCGCGGATCGAAGTGGGTGGCCGAGTAATACGGGATCGCCGGCTCGCGCGGCTCGAGCTCCGGAAGAATCTCGGCCAGCTCGTCGAGAATCGGGTCGACCTGCGGGGAGTGGGACGCGACGTCGACCGCCACCTCGCGGGCCATGATCTCGCGTTCTTCCCACCCGGCGACCAGTTGCCGAACGGACTCCGTCGCCCCGCCGATCACCGTGGACTTGGGTGAGGCCACCACGGCGACCACGACATCCTTGATGCCGCGCGCCATCAACTCCGAAAGAACCTGTTGCGCAGGCAGTTCCACCGATGCCATGGCACCGGCGCCGGACACCCGCAGCATCAACCGCGAGCGGCGGCAGATGACCCGGACGCCGTCGTGCAGCGAGAGTGCGCCCGCGACCACGGCGGCCGCGGCCTCGCCCATGGAGTGGCCGATGACCGCGCCCGGCACCACACCGTAGGACTTCATGGTGGCCGCCAGGGCGACCTGCATGGCGAAGATCGTCGGCTGCACGCGGTCGATCCCGGTCACCGTGTCGGTTGCCGAGATGGCCTCGGTGACCGAGAAGCCTGATTCTGCCGCGATCAACGGTTCGACCTCGGCGATGGCAGCGGCGAAAACCGGTTCAGTGCGCAATAATTCGGCACCCATGGCGGCCCACTGCGAGCCTTGACCGGAGAACAGCCACACCGGCCCGCGATCATCGCGGCCGGCCGCGGGCTGATAGGGAACCTCGTCGCCGGCGATCTCGCGCAGGCTCGCGGTCAGTTCGGGCAGGCTGCTCGCGGTCACCGACACCCGCACCGGACGGTGACCGCGCCGGCGGGCCAGCGTGTAGCCGAGATCCGCGCCGGAGATCTCGTCGGCGTGCGTGTCCACCCAGTCGGCGAGTCGCGCGGCGGTCCGCCGTAGGGCGTCGGCCGACGTCGCTGAGAGCGGATAGAGCAAAGGTCCATCGATGGCCGAGGCGCTCGGGTCGTCGCCGGGCGCGTTAACCGGCGCCTGCTCGAGGATCGCGTGCACATTGGTTCCCGAGAACCCGTACGACGAGACCGATGCCCGCCGCGGGTGGGCGCCGTTGGTCGGCCAGGGGGTCACCGACTGTGGCACGAAGAGCTTGGTCTTGATCTCGGCCAGTGCGTCGGGCAGGCGCTCGAAGTGCAGGTTCTGTGGGACGACCCCGTGCTGGAGCGCCAGGATCGCCTTCATCAGGCCGAGCGGCCCGGAGGCGGACTGCGCGTGGCCGAAGTTGGTCTTCACCGAGGCCAGCGCCGTCGGCCCGGTGATGCCGTAGACGTTGGCCAGGCTCTCGTACTCGATGGGGTCACCGATCGGTGTGCCGGGACCGTGCGCTTCGACCATGCCGACGGTGGCGGCGTCGACGCCCGCCGCGGCCAGGGCGGACCGGTACACGGCGGTCTGCGCGGTCATCGAGGGCACCGAGATGTTGACCGTCTTGCCATCCTGGTTGGCTGCCGTGCCGCGCAGCACGGCCAGGATCCGGTCGTTGTCGGCTACCGCGTCGGACAGGCGCTTGAGGAGTAGCACGACGCTGCCCTCGGAGACCGCGAATCCGTCGGCGGCGGCGTCGAAGGCGTGGCAGCGACCGGTGGGGGACAGCATTCCCTCGGCCGACCCGGCCGCGAACTTGCGCGGCTCCAGGCTCACCGAGGCGCCGGCGGCCACGGCGAGGTTGCTTTCTCCGTTGTGCAGGCTCCGGCACGCAAGGTGGACCGCGAGCAGGCCCGACGAGCACGCGGTGTCGACGGTGACCGCGGGCCCGTGAACGCCGAGCGCGTAGGAAATGCGTCCCGACCCGAGGCTGAAGTTGGTCCCGGAGAACCCGTAGGGCCCTTCGAGCGCGGCGGCGTCCGCGGCGAGGTAGGAGTAGTCGGAGTGCGTGAGGCCGACGAACACACCGGTCAGCGAGTCCACGATCTGGGTTGGCGGCAGTCCGGCGTGCTCCAGTGCTTCCCACGCGGTCTCCAACAGCACCCGGTGCTGCGGGTCGCTGGCCAGCGCTTCGCGGTCGCCGATGCCGAAGAAGTCCGCGTCGAAACCGACGGGGTCATCCAGGAAGGCGGCCCACTTCGAGATCGAGCGACCGGGAACGCCCGGCTCGGGGTCGTAGTACTGCTCCATGTCCCAGCGCTCGGCGGGAACTTCCTTCACCAGGTCGTCACCACGCAGCAACGCCTCCCACAGTTGCTCCGGAGACTCGATGCCACCGGGGAGTCGGCAAGACATGCCGATCACCGCAACCGGTGTTGTCGGGCTTTGCCCATTGGCCGACTCGGAATTACTCGAATCGGAGTACACCGGCGACGTCTGATTCGTCTCGGAAGTATGCAATTCGCCCTCTTTCTATACGCACCGCACGACGCGATTAAGCGAGTTACTGCCCAGTGTTCAAAAGCGCGACTCGATCGCAAAAATCTACACTGCGGAGAACCGATACGCGATCGGAATATTGGCAACTGAAGTTGTCATTGTGTTGCCATTCTCGAAACATTCGCCAGGCGAAACAGCAATGTCACCCGAGCGGTAGACCGAAGTCGTAAATGCAGGCATTTCCCCCCTTTGGCAATGGCAATGGGCGCCACGGCAGGCAAAATGTCGGTGCGAAGCATCTCCCCGGGATGCTGTCGGCCGCGTGGGTCGCGTGAAGTCGGTCAGGGCCGTCGTAACGCGGCTTTCTTGCACGTCAGGAAGGCTCTTGGTACCGCAACGCTATTCGACACGCATCCAGTTCCGGCGTCTGTGGTGCTGATCGTTACCTTATCGTGATCTAGCGCGAGACCCTCGTCAACACCGATGACGGGGATTTAACGGCGTCTTAATCGACTCTCAGGCCGATTTCAGTAGCCGGCACCTACCGGTTACCTCGACGCCACGCCGAGTGGCAGTGATTGCTTTCGTCTAGCACCTGTTGTAGAGGCCCTCGAGCGCGTCTCCGATCGGGCCGTGCGTGCAATGTGATTGACATGTCAATCAGTTAATAATTCGGACGCGTGATTGACATATCAATCAGTAATTTCCGCTGCGATATTGACACGCGAATCAGTAATTCGTAGCGTCATTGCGATGCGAACAAGAGTGGCCGAAATGCTCGGCTCGGAGTTCCCGATCTGCGCCTTCAGCCACTGTCGCGACGTGGTGGCCGCCGTCACGAACGCCGGCGGACTGGGTGTCCTGGGCGCCGTCGCGCACACTCCTGAACGCCTGGACAGCGAACTGTCCTGGATCGAGCGGGAAACCGGTGGCAAGCCTTACGGAGTGGATCTGTTGCTCCCGCCCAAGTACGTCGGGCACGACCGCGGCGGAATCGACGCCGCCCAGATCCGTGCCCTGCTACCGGACGAACACCGGGCCTTCGTCGACGAATTGCTAATCCGTTACGGCATCACAGCTTTCAGTGACGACAAGCCGAATCCTGCCGGTCAGCTCAACGTCTCGCCGAAAGGCTACGGGCCGCTGCTCGACGTCGTGTTCGCCCACCGCATTCGGCTGATCGCCAGTGCCTTGGGTCCGGCGCCGGCCGACCTGGTGACCCGGGCACACGACGCTGACGTGCTGGCCGTCTCGCTGGCGGGCAGCACGAGGCACGCGCAGCGGCACGCCGAGTCCGGTGTCGATCTGATCGTGGCGCAGGGGACCGAGGCGGGCGGACACACCGGCGAAGTATCGACGATGGTGCTGGTTCCCGACGTGGTGGACGCGGTCGCCCCGGTTCCGGTCCTGGCGGCGGGCGGCATCGGCCGAGGCCGGCAGATCGCCGCCGCACTGGCCCTCGGCGCCGAGGGCGTGTGGTGCGGGTCGGTGTGGTTGACCACCGAAGAGGCCGAGACGCCGCCGACGGTCAAGGACAAGTTCCTCGCGGCTACGTCGTCGGACACGGTGCGGTCGCGGTCGCTGACCGGCAAGCCGGCGCGGATGTTGCGCAGCGCATGGACCGACGAGTGGGACCGTCCCGACAGTCCCGATCCGCTCGACATGCCGCTGCAGACTGTGCTGATAGGCCAATCGCAGTTGCGCATCAATGAGGCTGCGGCTCAACCCGATTCGCACGCACGCGAGTTGGCGACGTATTTCGTCGGGCAGGTCGTCGGCTCGATGAACAAGGTTCGGCCCGCCAAGGCTGTCGTGCTGGACATGGTGTCCGAATTCATTGACGCGGTAGAGCGTCTCGAGGGGGTAGTCGGATAGTGAGTGAGGGTGGAGGCACCCGCAGACGGCGTGCGGTCAGCAAGGAAGACAAGTCGAAGCGGCGTAACGAAATCATGGATGCGGCCAAGAAGGTGTTCGCGCGCAATGGTTTTCACGCGACGACGATCTCGCACATCGCCAAGGAGGCCGGGCTCGCCTATGGGTCGGTCTACTGGTACTTCGACTCCAAGGACGAGCTTTTCCATGCGCTGATGGCCGCCGAAGGGGAGGCGCTGCGCGCGCATATTGCCGCGTCACTGGCCGCGGCCGGCGGCCGTCCCGACCGCAACTGGGAGCCGCTGCGCATCACCGTGCAGGCCGTGCTCGAGTATTTCGAAGCCGACAAGGCGGTCACCAAGCTGCTGCTGCGCGACGCCTCGGCGCTGGGCGACGAGTTCGAGAAGCACCTCGGCAGCATCTACGAGCGCTTCATCGACGACATCGAGAAGAACATGATCGTCGCGCAAGAGCGCGGGACGGTGATCAGCGCACCGCCCAGGATGCTCGCGTTCAGCCTCGCGGCGCTGATCGGTCAGATCGCGCACCGTCGGCTGACCACCGATGACGGCGTGACCGCCAGCGACGTGGCGGACATCGTGGTCTCCTTCGCTCTAAACGGGCTTCGGCCCAGGGATGAGGTACTGGCGGCGACGGGCCCGGTCACGGATCCATAACGGCTGGTCAATGGGCTCGGCGTGGCGAATTGACCTGGGCGCGATGTTCGGGCATAGTCGTCGGGGTAAGCACCTCGTTAGGTGAGGCGTCTACACGGATACAGGCCACTGACCCCGAACGTCGAGAGACGCCCCAGGGTCAGGACAGCTCCTCCCGGCTTAAGGGTTGAGCCCAAGTGGCTTCCGGAACCTTCCGGATACGGCGTGTAGTGCCGAAACTCTGACGAGTGGGGTGCGGATCTTCCGGCGACGTCCGGATTCTGCCCTCCCGCTTGCACGCGAAATGTGCGGTTTTCCCGCACCCGCTGCGACCGCGAGGAGGTGAGGGACACGTGAGTTCCAGTTCTAGTCCGAGTCGATATCCGGACCCCGTTTCGTCCCGATCCGGCCTGCGGCGCACTGCAGTGAACTGAGCCCTTCGCTCCCATCGCCTGTCGCCTGCTCGCCGCCATATCGGACGGACATCGAATCCCGTTGTGCCCGTTTGATTTCTGTGTAGGAGGCGATCATGACCGCTGCTCTGTACGACGACGTAGTAGTGCCGATTTCCGGCCCCCGGCTGACGGTCGTGCCCGACACGGCGCCCGCGGCCCAGTCGAAGCCGAAGACCGCCAAGCGTCCCAGCGCCCCGTTGGTGGGCGATGACCCGCTGGTCAACGGCGCCGCGCGGCTGCTCTGCGTTCCGCTTCGCCAGCTGTACGCCGCACTGTGGCGCGCCGGCGTCATCGACGTCAGCGCTTGACGAGCGTGTGAAACCCCCGGCATCCACCGATTGGGCGCCGGGGGTTTTGCTTTATCGCTGCGCCGCGATGAATCCCGTCAACCCCTGTTGGTACGCGGCGAGGCTGTGCCGCCAGCCGAGCTGGATCTGCCCGCCGCTGTTGATCGAGATCTGGGCTCCCACATGGACATAAGCCGTCGGCGGCGTCGGCGGTAGGAACGGCACGACGTCGAGGGAGTTCACCACGCGGAAGCACCCCTCGATGAGCGCGTTGAACTGCGCGGCGAAGTCACTCAACCCGACCTTCGGGCCGGCGAAGGTGATCAACCGGGGCTCGATCGTGTTCGGCGGCATCGCGCGGGCGATATCGGGTGCGGCGATGACGGCAAGCGCGGCGCCGAGGCTGTGCCCGGTGACCAGGATCTGGTCGCAGCCCGCGATCGCGGCGGGCAGATTGGCGGCGATGTCGGCTCGGACAAGCTCGTACACATCCTGAAAGCCCGAATGCACCTGCCCGAACTCGGGGATCGAGCGGTAATCGCCGGGGATGGCGTCGATGTCGGCCACCCACTCGGCGACGTCGGCGGTGCCACGGAAGGACAAGAAAGCGGTGCGGCTGGCGGTGTTACGACCCATCAGCCCGAAGATGCCGGTGTCCTTCATCATCGCGACCACGGCGGGGTGCGGCGTGGTCATCGACGCCAGAACAACACCGTCGGCCTGGATCAGGCTGGTCTGGCTGAACCCGGGCGGCATGGTCGCGGGATGTCCGTCCATCACGGTGTACGCGGCCTGTGCCAGCGGGAGTGCCACGTCGCGAGCAAACACCGGATCGAACGCCACGGCCGGAGTCTAGCGAGCACGGGCCTGTCTTGAGGCTTGTTGAGCCAGATGTAGGCTGGCGCGCGAACCCTGCTGTAGCAGAGTCGAACTCAGGAGACGTGACATCGATGCCCGAACCGCACGCGCTGGATCGCGCGATTGAACTCGACACGGTGAGCACCGATGTCGTGCGAGGCAGGACTCGACCGGAGTGGGCGAACATGGTGGGTCCGTTCGGGGGCGTCACCGCGGCGGTCCTGCTGCATGCCATCGAATCGCATCCCGATCGCCTCGGTGAGCCCGTCGCGCTCACCGTGAATTTCGCTGCGCCGATCGCGGACGGCGAATTCGAGATCTCGCGTCGGGCCGCGCGCACCAATCGGACGAATCAGCATTGGATCGTCGAACTCAGCCAGGACGGTCAAGTCGTTACCACCGCGACTGCGATCTTCGGCGTCCGCCGCGAGACCTGGTCGGACACTGAGGCGGTGCCGCCAGTGGCCCCACTTCCGGAGGAGATATCCCGCAGCAGCCGTGACAACCTGCCGGTGTGGATTGGCATGTACGACATGCGTTTTGCCGAGGGATCATTCTCCGGTGGCGCCGTGCAGACCGGGTCCTCGTCGACGACCACGCTGTGGGTGCGCGATGCGAAGGAGCGTCGGGTCGACTTTCCCGCTCTGACCGCGATGTCGGACATCTTCTTCCCGCGGGTGTACCTGCGGCGGGGCGTGATTCCGGCCGGCACGATCTCGATGACCACGTACTTTCACGCCGACAGCCGCCACCTCGATGCGCTCGGCGGGGACTACATCTTGGCCACCGCGCGAGCGGACCGGTTCGATCGCGGGTTCTTCGACCAGAACGCCCAGTTGTGGAGCCGGGACGGCCAGTTGCTGGCCACGACGTACCAGATCGTCTACTTCAAGGGCTAGGTGCAGTCAACTTGCACCGAATCGTAGAATCGACCAGCGGCGTCGATCCGGCCATCACCGGGGAGCCTTCGGAAGAACAGCCGGCACCTGCAGTGCCGCCGGTCCAGTAGAACCGAACGGGTAGGCCCGTCACAGCCGGCAATGAGCGGCCACACCCTGGTGTGGCAAGCGGGGTGGTACCGCGGCGCCAGTGCACCGAGCACGTCGTCGTCCCCGTGCCTGACGACGGCACATGGAGACGACGCGCGGTGACCGAGAAAACCTATCCCAAGCCGGCCGGCGGGGCACCCGACCTGCCGGCGCTGGAACTCGAGGTCCTCGACTACTGGGCCGGTGACGACACCTTCCGCGCCAGCATCGAGAATCGTGCGGACGCACCTGAATACGTCTTCTACGACGGCCCGCCGTTCGCCAACGGACTCCCGCACTACGGCCATCTGCTCACCGGCTACGTCAAGGACATCGTTCCGCGCTACCGCACCATGCGGGGTTACAAGGTCGAGCGCCGGTTCGGCTGGGACACCCACGGTCTGCCCGCCGAACTGGAGGTCGAGCGACAGCTCGGCATCACCGACAAGTCCCAGATCGATGCGATGGGCATCGCCGCGTTCAACGACGCCTGTCGTGAGTCGGTGCTGCGCTACACCGACGAGTGGCGGGCCTACATCACCAGACAGGCGCGCTGGGTCGACTTCGACAACGACTACAAGACGCTCGACCTGCCCTACATGGAATCGGTGATCTGGGCGTTCAAGCAGCTGTGGGACAAGGGCCTGGCCTACGAGGGTTACCGGGTGCTGCCGTACTGCTGGCGCGACGAAACCCCGCTGTCCAATCACGAGTTGCGGATGGACGACGACGTCTATCAAAACCGCCAGGACCCGGCACTCACGGTCGGATTCACCGTCACCGACGGCGAGTTGGCGGGGGCGCACCTGCTGGTGTGGACGACCACGCCGTGGACCCTGCCGTCGAACCAGGCGGTGGCCGTCAACCCCGACGTCACCTACGTCCAGGTGCGGGCGGGGGAGCATCGCGTGGTGCTCGCCGAGGCCCGACTGGCCTCGTACGCAAGGGAATTCGGCGAAGAGCCCGAGGTGCTGGGCACCTATCGGGGCGCCGACCTGGTCGGCACGCGGTACCGGCCGCCGTTCGCATACTTCATGGACTCGCCCAACGCTTTTCAGGTGCTGAGCGCCGACTTCGTCACGACCGACGACGGCACCGGAATCGTCCACCTGGCACCGGCCTACGGTGAGGACGACAAGGCCACCGCCGATGCGGTCGGCATCGTGCCGGTGACACCCGTCGACGCCAAGGGCCGATTCGACGCGACCGTCCCGGATTACCAGGGGCAGCACGTCTTCGACGCCAACCCGCAGATCATTCGCGACCTGAAGAACCGCACCGGGCCGGCCGCCGCCAACGGTGCGGTGCTGATCCGTCAGGAGACCTACGACCACCCCTACCCGCACTGCTGGCGCTGCCGTAACCCGTTGATCTACCGGGCGGTGTCGTCGTGGTTCATCAAGGTCACCGACTTCCGCGACCGGATGGTCGAGCTCAACCAGCAGATCACCTGGTACCCCGAGCACGTCAAGGATGGTCAGTTCGGCAAGTGGCTACAGGGTGCGCGCGACTGGTCGATCTCGCGAAATCGTTACTGGGGCACCCCGATTCCGGTGTGGGTCTCCGACGATCCGGCCTATCCGCGGATCGACGTCTACGGCAGCCTCGACGAGTTGGAGCGTGACTTCGGCACCCGGCCGGACAACCTGCACCGGCCCTACATCGACGAGTTGACTCGGCCCAACCCCGACGATCCGACGGGCACCTCGACCATGCGTCGCATCCCGGATGTGTTCGACGTGTGGTTCGACTCGGGCTCGATGCCATACGCGCAGGTGCACTACCCGTTCGAGAACGATGACTGGTTCGACACGCACTATCCCGGTGACTTCATCGTCGAGTACATCGGGCAGACCCGCGGCTGGTTCTACACCCTGCACGTACTCGCCACCGCGCTGTTCGACCGTCCGGCGTTCAAAACCTGTGTGGCGCACGGGATCGTGCTGGGCAGCGACGGCCAGAAAATGAGCAAGTCGCTGCGCAATTATCCCGACGTCAGCGAGGTCTTCGACCGCGACGGCTCCGACGCCATGCGGTGGTTCCTGATGGCCTCGCCGATCCTGCGCGGCGGCAACCTGATCGTCACCGAGCAGGGTATCCGCGACGGCGTGCGTCAGGTGCTGCTGCCGTTCTGGAATGCCTACAGCTTCCTGGCGCTGTATGCGCCGAAAGTCGGTACCTGGCGCACTGATTCGAAGAACGTCCTGGACCGCTACATCCTGGCCAAGCTTGCCGAGTTGCGCGACGACTTGACGGAGTCACTGGACGGGTGTGACATCTCCGGAGCCTGCGAGCAGCTACGGCAGTTCACCGAGGCCCTGACCAATTGGTATGTGCGACGGTCACGTTCGCGGTTCTGGGAGGAAGACCCCGACGCGATCGGCACGCTGCACACGGCGCTGGAGGTGACGGCGCGGTTGGCGGCGCCGCTGCTGCCGATGACCACCGAGATCGTCTGGCGCGGCATCACCGGTGAGCGCTCGGTGCACCTGTCCGACTGGCCCGCCGCCGACCTGGTGCCCGCCGACGCCGCACTGGTCGAGGCGATGGACCAGGTGCGCGAGGTGTGCTCGGTGGCCTCGTCGCTCCGCAAGGCCAAGAAGCTGCGGGTCCGCCTGCCGCTGCCGAAACTCACTGTGGCGGTGGAGAGTCCGGAACGATTGGCGCCGTTCACCGACCTGATCGCCGACGAGCTGAACGTCAAGGCGGTCGAGCTGACCGACGACATCGCCGGTCACGGTCGATTCGAGCTGACCGTCAACGCCAAGGTCGCCGGCCCGCGGCTGGGCAAGGACGTGCAGGCCGCGATCAAGGCGGTCAAGGCGGGCGAGGGCGTCGTCAACCCCGACGGCACGCTGACCGCCGGCCCGGCCGTGCTGCGGCCCGCGGAGTACAGCTCGAGACTGGTCGCCGCCGATCCCGAATACACCGCGCCGTTGCCCGGCGGTGCCGGGCTGGTGGTGCTGGACGCGACGCTGACGCCGGAACTCGAGGCCGAGGGCTGGGCCAAGGACCGCATCCGCGAATTGCAGGAGCTGCGCAAGTCGGCGGGCCTGGAGGTGTCCGATCGGATCGTCGTGGTGATGTCGGTGCCCGCCACCCGGGCCGACTGGGCCGCCGCGCACCGCGACCTGATCGCCGGTGAAATCCTGGCCACCGGCTTCGATTTCGGCGAACCGGGCGACGGTGCTGCGGAGATCGGTGACGGCGTGCGGGTGTCGCTCGCCAAGGCCTGACCGTCGCGGCGGCTGTGGACAGCGGTGACGGCGTGCCAGCCGTGCTGCCTACGATCTGACCACGAAAGTGCAACTGCCGACGCATTTGTCGAGTGAGGCCGTCGGTAGTTGCACTCTCGCGGAGCGGGGCGGCCATGGATTCACCGTTCGTCGGAACGGATGCTGTGTGCGCGGGCAGACTTACCGAGCGCCAACTGCGGCGATCGTGTACCCGCATCTACCGGAATGTGTATCAACGCCGCGGAGCGGAATTGAGCGCGCAGGATCGAGCGCTCGCGGCATGGCTGTGGTCGGGGAAAAAGGCCGTCGTTGCGGGTAATTCGGCCGCCGCGTTGCTCGGCGCCAAATGGGTCGACGCGCGCCTGCCGGCCGAACTGGTGACGAGCCGCAAACGCCCACCGCCGCTCATCGTGGCGCGCAACGAGACGCTGCTGACCGGTGAGACGGTGTGCCTGAACGGGATTCCGGTCACGTCGCCGGCCCGTACCGCCTTCGATCTAGGCCGCCGCCCTGGTCAGAAGACCGCGGTCATTCGTGTCGATGGCTTGGCCCGCGCCACGGGTGTGACGGCCGCGGAGGTCGAACCACTCATTGCGGCACACCGGGGATCTCGCGGCCTCAAGCAGTTGCGACGGGTGCTGGCGCTGATGGACGACGGCGCCGAATCGCCGCAAGAGACGCGGACGAGGTTGCTCGTGATGGAAGCCGGCCTGCCCCGACCGCAGACTCAGATAGAGGTATTCGACGACTGGGGCCGGGTACTGGCCCGCATCGACATGGGCTGGAGCGAATGGAAGGTCGGCATCGAGTACGACGGCGCGCAGCACTGGACCGACCCCTGGGTGCGCTCCAGCGACATCGACCGATCCGCGGAGTTGCAGAGCAGGGGCTGGATCCTCATCCGGGTGAGCGCCGACCTGCTCCGGTACCGGCCGGACGTCGTCGTCTCCCGGGTCCGTGCGGCCCTGCGCGAGCGCGGCCTCGCGGTCTGATGCCGCGAAAGTGCAACTGCCGACACGTTTGTCGAGTGAGGCCGTCGGTAGTTGCACTCTCGCGGCTCGGGATTTGAGAGGCTAGGGCCCGTGGATTCCCGGTGGGTGCTGCACCTCGACATGGACGCGTTCTTCGCGTCCGTCGAGCAGCTCACCCGGCCCACCCTGCGGGGCCGTCCCGTGCTGGTCGGCGGCTTGGGCGGCCGCGGGGTGGTGGCCGGCGCCAGCTACGAATCGCGGGTGTTCGGGGCGCGCTCGGCGATGCCGATGCATCAGGCGCGCCGGCTGATCGGCGTGACCGCGGTGGTGTTGCCGCCGCGTGGCGCGGTGTACGGCATCGCCAGCCGCCGCGTCTTCCAGACCGTACGGGCCATGATGCCGGTCGTCGAGCAGCTGTCGTTCGACGAGGCGTTCGGGGAGCCGGTGGAGTTGGCCGGCGCGACCGAGGCCGATGTCGAGGGGTTCTGTGCGACGCTGCGGCAACGAGTTCGCGACGAGACCGGGTTGATCGCCTCGGTCGGGGCCGGGTCGGGCAAGCAGGTCGCCAAGATCGCCTCCGGACTCGCCAAACCCGACGGCATCGAGGTGATCCGGCGGGCCGACGAGTCGCGGCTGCTGGACGGTCTCGCGGTGCGCAAGCTGTGGGGCATCGGCCCGGTGGCCGAGGAGAAGCTGCATCGCCTCGGCATCGACACCATCGGACAGCTGGCCGCGCTCAGCGAGGCCGAAGTCGCCAATATTCTCGGCGCGACGATAGGGCCCGCCCTGCACCGGCTGGCCCGCGGTATCGACGATCGCCCGGTCGCCGAACGCGCCGTGGCCAAACAGATCAGCGCCGAATCGACCTTTCCCGTCGACCTGACCACGCTCGAGGAGCTACACGACGCGATCGTGCCGATTGCCGAACATGCGCACGAACGGTTGCTCCGCGACGGTCGTGGCGCCCGGACCGTGACCGTCAAGCTGAAGAAGTCGGACATGAGTACGCTGACCCGCTCGGCGACGCTGCCCTACGCCACCACCGATCCCGCGGCGCTCGCGGCGCTGGCCCGGCGGCTACTGCTCGACCCGCGCCAGATCGGGCCCATTAGGCTTCTGGGCGTTGGCTTTTCGGGCCTGAGCAGCGTCCGGCAGGACTCGCTGTTCCCGGACCTCGACCTGGCCGTGCCGGAGACCGAGGCGAGCGGCGACCAGGCTGCGGCGGAGCATGAGCCCATTGCGCCCCCAGCGCCG
Source organism: Candidatus Mycobacterium wuenschmannii (assembly GCF_030252325.1). Taxonomy (NCBI): domain Bacteria; kingdom Bacillati; phylum Actinomycetota; class Actinomycetes; order Mycobacteriales; family Mycobacteriaceae; genus Mycobacterium; species Candidatus Mycobacterium wuenschmannii. The sequence goes on from NZ_CP126981.1 coordinate 878,399, forward strand.
GAGGCCGCGGGTTGGCGGATCGGCGACGACGTCACCCACCGCGAATGGGGCCACGGCTGGGTGCAGGGCGCCGGGCACGGCGTCGTCACCGTCCGATTCGAGACCCGCGGCACCGGCCCGGGCCCCGCCCGCACGTTCTCGTCCGACACCGACGACATCACCCGGGCGAACCCGATCGACAGCCTGGACTGGCCGGACTACCTCCAGGCCATCGCCGACGCGGCCTCAGAGCAGGCGGTCGACGACGTCGCACAGGGGTAGGCCCGCCGCCAACGCCGCCATCGTCAGCACCCGGGCCTGGCTCGGCGGCAACTCCGGCACCATGACTGCGCCCGCGTCCACCAGTGCGCGACCGGGCCCATAGCCCGGGCTGACCCGGCCACCGACGACTCGGGTGGACACCGCGACCGTGATCCCGGTCCGGCAGTGCCGCCGCACCCCCTCGACCACCGCGTCAGCGGCGTTACCCGAACCCAGCGCCTCGATCACGATGCCGCGCGCCCCGGCGGCCACCAATGCATCCATCGCAACGGCGTCGCCGCCGGCGTACGTCGCCACGATGTCGACCCGCGGCGCGCCGGCCGCCGCCAGCACGCCGAGGAACGGCCGAGTCTTGCGCTGCGACAACGTGACTCCGGTGCCGAGGACCGCGCCCGCGAAGCCAGTGCCGCGCGCCACCTTGTGCAGCCCGATGGGCCGCAGGATCTGCCCGGCGAACGAGACCAGCACGCCGACGTCGCGGGTGACGGGCGCCAGGGCCACCGCCACCGCGTCACGCAGGTTTCCCGGACCGTCCGCGTCGGGTGCGTCGGCACCACGCATCGCTCCGGTGATCACCAGCGGGGCGGCGCCGTCGTAGGTGAGGTCGAGCCACAGCGCCGTCTCCTCGAGGGTGTCGGTGCCGTGCGTCACGACCACGCCCTGGGCACCCGCCCCGGCGGCGGCGCGCGCGGCGTCTCCGATGGCGTCCCAGTCGGCGGGCGTCAGCTGCGAGCTGTCCTTGGCCAGCACGTCGACGACGTCCACGTCCAGGCCGACGGCGAGGTCTGCGCCGCCCCGGGTGGGCCGCTGCACGCCGTCGGCCGCGGCGCTGCTGGCGATGGTTCCGCCGGTGGCGATGACGGTCACGCGGCTCATGGCAGAGATCATCCCGCATGCGCAGGCGCGGCGGGTCAAGGCCGGCCGCGGCGCTAGTGGATGATGGTGGCGTGACTGACCAACCGACCGGATCGGCGGACCCGGCGACTGAGACCGACACGGCCTCAGTGACTGATGCCCCGCCCCGGCGACGACAGCCGCTGCTGCTGTCGGTGGCTGCCATCGTGTTGGCGCTGGACATCGTCACGAAAGTGCTGGCAGTCAAGCTGCTGACCCCGGGCCAGCCGGTGCCGATCATCGGCGACACCGTGACTTGGACGCTGGTCCGCAATTCCGGGGCGGCCTTTTCCATGGCGACCGGCTACACGTGGATGCTGACGTTGATCGCCAGCGCGGTCGTGGTCGGGATCGTCTGGATGGGCCGGCGCCTGGTGTCGACGTGGTGGGCAGTCGGCCTGGGGATGATCCTGGGCGGCGCGATGGGCAACCTCGTCGACCGGTTCTGCCGGTCTCCGGGTCCGCTGCGCGGCCACGTCGTGGACTTCCTCTCGATCGGCTGGTGGCCGGTGTTCAACGTCGCCGATCCGTCGGTGGTCGGAGGGGCGATCCTGCTGGTCACGCTGTCGGCGCTGGGATTCGACTTCGACACCGTCGGGCGTCGGCCCGCCGACACGGCCGAGGAGCCCGCCAAGGACGCCGACGAGCCTCGATGACCGATCGGTCGATGCCGGTGCCCGAGGGCCTGGCGGGCATGCGCGTCGACGCCGGGGTCGCCCGACTGCTGGGCGTGTCGCGCACCGCCGCCGCCGCGATGGCCGAGGACGGCGGAGTCGAGCTCGACGGGGCGCCGGCCGGCAAATCGGACCGGCTGACCGCGGGGGCGTGGCTGCAGGTCCGACTGCCCGAGCCGCCGGCGCCGGTCGAGAACGCGCCCGTCGACATCGAGGGCATGGACATCCTGTACTCCGACGACGACATCGTCGTGGTCGACAAGCCGGCCGGGGTGGCCGCGCACGCGTCGGTGGGGTGGACCGGGCCGACGGTGCTGGGCGGGCTGGCCGCGGCCGGCTACCGGATCACCACGTCAGGGGTGCACGAGCGGCAGGGCATCGTGCACCGGCTGGACGTCGGGACGTCCGGGGTTATGGTCGTCGCGATCTCCGAGCGGGCTTATACGCTGCTCAAGCGCGCGTTCAAGCAGCGGACCGTCGACAAGCGGTATCACGCTCTGGTGCAAGGACATCCGGACCCGTCCAGCGGCACCATCGATGCGCCGATCGGCCGTCACCGCGGTCACGACTGGAAATTCGCCGTCACCTCCGATGGCCGGCCCAGCCTGACGCACTACGACACCGTCGAAGCGTTCGTCGCGGCCAGTTTGCTCGACGTGCACCTGGAAACCGGCCGCACCCATCAGATTCGGGTGCACTTCGCCGCATTGCACCATCCCTGCTGTGGCGACCTGACCTACGGCGCCAACCCGAAACTCGCGGAAAAGCTTGGGCTGGAACGGCAATGGCTGCACGCGCGGTCGCTGTCGTTCGTACATCCCGGCGACGGCCGGCAGGTCGAGTTCGTCAGCCCCTACCCGGCGGACCTGCAACACGCGCTGGATGTGCTGCGCGCCGATCACTAGTACGGTTTGCGGGCCTCGGCCAGGATCCTCGTGGCATGCGCGACGAACGGGCCGTTCTCCTCGATCTGGTCGTGCATCGCGTGTAGTCGTTCGCGGTAGCGGTCGACGGTGAAGTCCGGCACGGTCCAGATCACCTTGCGCAGGAAGTAGATCACCGCGCCGACGTCGAAGAACTCGGCGCGTAACCGCTCCATCCGCATCTGCATGACCTCCAGACCTGCCTCCCGTGCCCGGGATCTCTGGTTATCGGGTTGCAGCTCAGCCCATTTGGCGGGCTGCGGCCCGAGGAAGTATTCGAAGAGCTCGGCCATCGTCGCGGGCCCGATCTGCTGGGCGAGGTAGCTGCCGCCGGGACGCAATACGCGGGCGATCTCCGTCCACCGAATCTTGGTCGCGTGCCGGCTGGTCACCAGGTCGAACGCGGCGTCGGCGAACGGCAGCGACGGCTCGTCGCGGGTCGCCACCACGACCACGCCCCGGGGATGCAGCAGTTTCGTCGCCAGAGCCGCATTCGGCGGCCACGACTCGGTGGCCACCGTCGTCGGCGGGAACGTCGGCGCCTCGGACAACACCTCGCCGCCACCGGTGTCGATGTCGAGGGCGGCGGACGCCACCGCCAGTCGCCGGCTCATCAGCCGCTGGTACCCCCACGATGGTCGCTCCTCGGTGGCGCGACCATCGAGCCAGGAGAAATCCCAGCCGTCGATCGGCGCCGCCGCAGCTTCGGACACCAACTCGTCGAATGTGCGACCCATCACTGCATTGTCTACCGCCGGTGAGCAATCGAACACCAGCGCGATTTGCAACTATCCCGGCCGTCGGCGACCCTTTTCCTGAGCTCACAGTGCTCGTCACCAGGATGTGAGGACGAATTCATCACGGCGACACGGCGGGCATCGGAAGAGCAACATCGTGCTCATACGTTCTTCAGAGGACATGGCGAACGGGCAGGACTCATGGCGGACAGATCGGACACAGCGCGGGCATGACGGAGCCGGAGGCGGCGTCGTTGACGGGATTCACGGTGGCCATCACCGCGTCACGACGGGTGGACGAGTTCACCACGATGCTGCGGCGTCGTGGTGCGGATGTCGTTGCGGGCGCCGCGATGAGCATGGTCCCGCTCGCCGACGACGTCCGGCTCCGCGCCGCCACCGAGGACGTGATCGACGCTCCGCCCGACATCCTCATCGCCACCACCGGCATCGGGTTCCGCGGCTGGGTGGAGGCCGCCGAGGGCTGGGGAGTGGCCGAGCCGCTGTTGGCCTCGCTGGGCAAGGCCCGGGTGATCTCGCGCGGGCCCAAGGCCACCGGCGCCCTGCGGGCCGCGGGCCTGCGCGAAGAGTGGTCGCCGGTCTCGGAATCGTCCGAAGAGGTGCTCGCCCATCTGACCGTCGACGATCTCCAGGGCAAACGCGTCGCGGTTCAGTTGCACGGGGCCACCGACGACTGGGATCCCGTGCCGGGCTTCGTCGAGACCCTCGTCGAGCGCGGCGCCACCGTGGTCGGGGTGCCGGTGTACCGATGGGAACCGCCCGAGGATCTCGGCCCGTTGGACGCCCTGATCGACAAGGTCGCGCTCGGCGGCGTGGACGCCATCACCTTCACCTCGGCCCCCGCGGCGGCGTCGTTCCTGATGCGTGCCGACGAGCTGCGCCTCACTGAAGCGGTGCGACGCGCGATGAGCACCACCGTGACCGCATTCTGCGTGGGACCGGTGACGGCCCGTCCGCTAAGCAATGCCAAGGTGCCCTCGGTGCAACCCGAACGGATGCGACTGGGGGCGTTGGCCCGCGCCGTCTCCGACGAGCTGCCCCGCCGCCAACCGGACCTCTCGGTCGCCGGGCACACCCTGGGTGTGCGTGCGACGTGTGCCGTGGTCGATGGTGTCGTGCGCGACCTGTCGCCCAATTCGCTTGTGCTGCTGAAGATGCTGGCCGCCTCGCCCGGCGCGGTGGTGTCGCGCGACGTGATGCTGGAAGCGCTCGGCGGCGACGACCCGCACGTGGTGGAGGCAGCGGTCGCGCGGCTGCGGTCGGCGATCGGCGCCAAGGAGTTGATTGCCACCGCCGTCAAACGCGGTTACCGGCTAGCGGTGGACTTCATGCCCGACGACGCGACGGTCCCTCGATGACCACCCTGCTGGTTGCGCACGGAACGCGAAACCCACACGGCGTCAGGATGATCGGCGATCTGGCCGAAGCCGTCACCGAGGTGCTGGACGAGCCGGTGCGAGTCGCGTTCGTCGACGTGCTCGGGCCTACCCCGGCCGAGGTGCTGAGCACGCTGGCCGACGCACCGACCGTGGTCGTGCCCGCGTTGTTGTCCAGCGGCGTGCACGTACGTGTCGACGTGCCACGCTATGTCGCGGAGTCGGGGCATCGACACGTAACCATCGCCCGCCCGCTGGGTCCATCGCCGGAGTTGGCCCGCGCCATGCTGTGCCGGTTGCTCGAATCGGGTTGGCGCCGCGACGATCACGTGGTGCTGGTGGCCGCCGGTACCCGGGACCCGCGAGGGCAGGGGGAGTTGCGGCACACCGCCGCGGCATTGTCCGCCCTGGTGGGGCGACGGGTGTCGATCGCGTTCGCGGCGCCGTGCCGCGACGGCTCCGGCTATCCGTCGGTGCCGGAGGTCGTCGCGCGGGTGCGCCGATTCGGCGCTCGTCGGGTTGCAGTGGCCTCATATCTGTTGGCCGACGGGCTGTTTCAGGGTCGGCTGCACACCGCCGGCGCCGATGTAGTGGCCGAGCCGCTGGGTCTGCATCCCGCGGTGATCCGGCTGGCGTGCCGTCGCCGGCGAGAGGCCGGGTTGATGGACGCGCCGGAGTTCGCGCCGGCTTAGGCCGACAAACCGGCGCGGCGGTAGCCGAAGCGGATCTCGGGGGAGTTGGCCACCCACACCGTCCCGTCGACGCCGACCCGGGTGGCGTACACCGGAATCGAGACACCGTCGGCGTCTAGGCAGCGACCGTCAAGCAGGCTGAAAGCCTGCTTTTTCAACGGTGATTGGATCACTGGCACTCCGGCACGGTCGCCGACGATGCCACGTGACAGCACAGCCGCCCGCCCAATCGGGTCGATGTTTCCGACCGCTCGGATGCTGTTGTCTGCCAACAGGAAAAGCGCGACCTGCGCGCCATCGGGCAGCAGCACCGCGACGCCACGCATCGGTTGCAGACGCGCGACAGCGCAGGCCGCGGTCCAGTCTTCGCGCCAGCGGCCGAGATCGAAAGATGTCGCCATGTCAGCGGGTCCTCACGGTTGGTGTGCCGATCAGGACGGGCACTTTGCGCCCGTTCTTCTCGGTGAACTCGACGGTCGGGTCGGGTGCGCCGGGCGCGTTGACGAACGAGACGAAGCGGCCGAGTTTCTCGGGGTCGTCGAGAACGGCTTTCCATTCGCATCGGTAGCCGTCGACGTGGCGATCCATCGCGTCCTCGAAATCGGCTGCGAGGCCGAGGGAGTCGTCGATGATGACCTCTTTGAGATGGTCGAGCCCGCCGTCGAGTTCGTCGAGCCATGGCGCGGTGCGCTGCAAGCGGCTCGCGGTGCGGATGTAGTACATCAGGAAGCGATCGATGTAGCGCACCAGCGTCGCGTCGTCCAGGTCGGACGCGAGCAGCTGAGCGTGTTTGGGCGTCATGCCGCCGTTGCCGGCGACATAGAGGTTCCAACCGGACTCGGTGGCGATCACGCCGACGTCTTTGCCCCGAGCCTCGGCACACTCACGCGCGCAGCCCGATACGCCCATCTTGATCTTGTGGGGAGCGCGTAGACCGCGGTAGCGCAGCTCGAGGTCGATGGCCATCTGTACGGAGTCCTGCTGCCCGTATCGGCACCAGTCGGTGCCGACGCAACTCTTGACGGTGCGCAGTGATTTTCCGTATGCATGACCGGATTCCATGCCGCCTTCGACGAGGCGCAGCCAGATCTGCGGCAGCTGGTCGACGGTGGCACCGAACATGTCGATGCGTTGTCCGCCGGTGATTTTGGTGTACAGCCCGAAGTCGCGGGCGATCTCCCCGATCAGAATCAGCTGCTCCGGCGTGATGTCGCCGCCGGGCACCCGCGGCACCACCGAGTAGGTGCCGTTGCGCTGCAGGTTGGCCAGGAAGTGGTCGTTGGTGTCCTGCAGCGAGGCCTGCTCGCCGTCGAGGATGTGCTCGGAGCTGGTGGATGCCAGGATCGACGCGACCGCGGGTTTACAGATATCGCAACCCGTTCCGGTGCCATACCGCTCGACGAGCCCCGAGAAGGTCCGCACTCCACTGGCCTGGATGATCTCGAACAACTCGGTGCGTGACTGAGAGAAGTGCTCGCACAACGCCTTCGAGACCGCGACACCCTCGGCGGCGAGCAGTTGCGACAACAGCGGCACGCACGATCCGCAGGACGTCCCCGCGGTAGTGCAGCCCTTGAGGTCGGCTACCGTACAGGCGCCCTCGGCTATCGCCGAGCACAGGCCCGCCTTGGTGACGTTGTTGCACGAGCAGATCTGTGCCTCGTCGGGCAGCGCGCCGACGCCGATCGCCGGGCCGTCGCCGCTGCCGGCCGGCGCGATCAGCGATACCGGATCGCCGGGCAGCGGTGAGCCGACCAGCGGCCGCAGCACCCCGTAGCTGGACGCGTCGCCAACCAGCACGCCGCCCAGCAGGGTCTGCGCGTCATCGGAGAGCACGAGCTTGGCGTAGCTGCCTCCGATCGGGTCGGACACCACCACTTCCAGCGCGCCCGGGGTGGTGGCCAGCGCGTCGCCGAAGCTGGCGACGTCGACCCCGAGCAGCTTGAGTTTGGTCGACAGATCGGCGCCGGGGAATTCGGCGTCGCCGCCGAGCAGCCGGTCGGCGACCACCTCGGCTCCCGCGTAGCCGGGCCCGACCAGGCCGTAGCACCGGCCCTCGACCGCCGCGACCTCCCCGATCGCGTAGATCGCCGGATCGGCTGTCGCACAGGTCAGGTCGCAGTGCACACCGCCGCGCTCGCCGAGGTCGAGTCCGGCGGCCCGGGCCAGCTCGTCGCGCGGGCGCACGCCGGCCGAGAACACCAGCAAGGCCGCGTCGATCACCTCGTCGTTGCTCAGCGTCACCCGCAGACCACCGGATCTGGTCGGCTCGATCGCCGAGGTGCCCGCCCCGACCGTGACGCCGATGCCCAGTTCGCGCACCGACCGCAGGAGGTGCTCACCGCCGGCCTGGTCGACCTGCAGCGGCATCAGCCGCGGCGCGAATTCGACAACGTGCGGGCGCATTCCGAGCAGCCGCAGCGCGTTGGCGGCCTCCAAACCGAGCAGCCCACCACCGACCACCACGCCAACCGCGTCCGGATCGCGGGCCAGCGCCTCCTCGGCGTCCGCGCGAATGGCATCCAGGTCGTCCAGCGTCCGGTAGACGTGGCAGCCCGCGGCGTCGTGACCCGGCACCGGCGGGACGAACGGATACGACCCGGTCGCCAACACCAGTGCGTCGTAGGCCATCTCGGACCCGTCAGCCGTGCTCAGCCGTCGCGCGTCGCGGTCGATTGCGGTCACCGCTGCGCCCAGGCGCACCTCGACCAGATCGTCACCGGAGTAGTCGTTGCCGCTCAAGGCAAGCAGAGAGCGGTCCCACGGGCCGACGTACGACGACAATCCGACCCGGTCGTAGGCGGCGTCGGCCTCGTCGCCGAAGACCACGATGCGCCAGGCGCCGTCGGTGTCCCGGGCCCGCAAGGCCTCGACGAATCGGTGGCCCACCATTCCGTGTCCGACTACCGCCACTGTGCGTTGACGCACTGATGTGCTCCTCTCCAGCATGTCGAGGTCGACGCTAGGAGGTGCGTATTGCCGCGGCGTCGCGCTGAGTTGCCGCGTCGTCACGCCTTTCTCACCGCGTCCGATCGTCGCGCGTGAGGGCGGCCCGGGCCCGGGCCGAGGCTAGCTGGTCAGGCGTGTCGATGTCGGTCACGTCGCCCACCTCGGCGAGCGCGGCACCGGCGGGTATGAGGTCCCTCACTCGAGGGGGGTTGGCAGCCAAGGCGGCCGCCAGCGTGACCGAATCCCAGACGGCGGTGAGGTATTGGGGCTGGCCGGTGTCGTCGACGGCGAGGGCGACCGGCGCGCCGCCGCGCGCGGCGCGCAATGCCGCGACGGCGGCCGGGGTGATCCATGGCAGGTCGGCTGCAAGCACTACGACGTCGGCGGCGCCGGGCCGCAGCGCCGCGTGGCCCGCGGCGAGCGCCGCCACGGGACCCGAGCCGGGTGGATCTTCGCGCACCACAACGACTTCCGCCGGCACGGCACGCGGCGGCCCCACGACCACGACCTGCTCGGCTCCGGCGACGGCGGCCAGTGCGATGTCGAGCAGGCGCCGGTCGCCGACCCGCTGCTCTGGCTTGTCCGCGCCAAGGCGCGTCGACGCGCCACCGGCCAGGATCACGGCCCGCATCGGGGTGCTCAATACACGTCTCGCACGTAACGCCTCTCGGCTGACATCGCATACAGGTAGGCCTCGGCACTCTTCGGGCTGCGGCCGCTCTCCTGAGCGATGATGCCCTGCAGGGCCCCGTCGACGTCGCGTGCCATCCGCGCCGCGTCGCCGCACACGTAGACGTATGCGCCGTCGGTGATCCATTTCCACAGGTCGGCGGCGTTTTCACGCATCCGGTCCTGAACATAGAGCTTGGTATCTCCGTCCCGGGAGAACGCGGTGTCCAGCCGGGTGAGCAGCCCGGTTTGCGCGAAGCTCTCCAACTCCTCGCGGTAGTAGAACTCGGTCGCCTCGTGACGCTCGCCGAAAAACAGCCAGTTGTCGCCGCGGTGCCCGCGACCGGCGCGATCGTGCAGGAAGCCGCGAAACGGTGCGATCCCGGTGCCGGGACCGATCATGATGGCCCGCGCGTCTGCGTCCGCCGGGGGCCGGAAGTGCTTGGTGGGCTGGATGAAGACATCGACCTCGGCACCGGCGTCCAGGCCTGCGAGGTAGCCGGAGCAGACGCCGTGGCGGGAGCCGCCGTTCGACGACGCGTAGCGGACGATGCCTGGCGTCACGTGTACCTGGGTGGGGTCCTCGAGCGGGCTCGACGAGATCGAGTACAGCCGGGGCGTCATCGGCCGTAGCACCTGGAGCCAGTCGTCGAGGTGGGCGGCGACCGGATGGCTCGCCAGCAGGTCGATGAGTTGGCGGCCCCAGGTCCAGTCGGCGAAACCGGCCGGGTTGTCGATGACAGCCCGCAGGTCTTCGGACGGGTTGTGACGCTGCACAAACCGCACCAGGTCGGGGGTGATGCGGGTGATATCGAGCCTGCGACGGAAACCCTCTGCGACAGATAGTGTTTCGCCACCAAGTTTGATCTCGGTGGTGCCGTCGAGTCCGGCGACGTCGAGGAATTCGGCGACGGTGTCGGCGCGGTTGTGCGGCCAGACGCCGAGTGCATCGCCCACGCCGTACTGCAGGGTGTCCGCCGGAAGATGCACCGCGATGTCGCGGACGTCCTTGTCCGAGCCGGCGGCGCACAGCGCGACATTGCCGGCGATCGTGGTGCGTAGCGGGTTATTTCGCGAATATGCCTGCTGTGCTGATACTTTCGCGACGGTCGGCGTCTTGGGTTGCTGCTCCGAGATCGCGGCGACGACGTGGTCGGTCCAGTTGCGCGCGGTGGCATCGAAGTCGGGCTCACACGATCCGCGGCCGGCGATGCGGCGGGCGCCCAGGTGTTCCAGGCGCGCGTCGAGTTTGCGGGCGAATCCGCAGAAGTCGGCATATGACGAGTCGCCGAAGCCCAGCACCGCGAACTCGAGGCCGTCGATGTCGCCCGGTTCGGCGGCGGCCAGGGCGTCCCACAGCGCGATGCCGTTGTCGGGCGGATCACCGTCGCCGGTGGTCGCCACCACGAACAGCACCGTGCCGGCCAGATCGGCCACGGATACTTCCTCGGCCCCGAGTAACCGGGTCGCGACACCGGCCCCGCTCAGGTGCTCTGCGCAGGTGCCGGCGTACTCCTCGGCGGTGCCCGTTTGCGACGCCCACACCACGGTGGCCGTCGGCCTTTCGGCTACTTCTGGTGGCGCAGCAGGCGCGGTGTGCTCTGTGCGGCAGAAGATTCCGGCCAGGACACCGTCGACCCACATCCGGTTCTCCGGCGAGAGTGGAGTCGTCGCGGGTAACGCGGGCATCGCACCCACGGGCGGGTTCGCCCGGATTCCGGCCAGCAAGCCGGACAGGTAGTGCTGTTCGGCGACGGTAAGGGTCGGCGCGCTGGGAAGCGATCCGAAGACACCGCCGAGGGCGTCGGCCGGTAGCTGAACTTGCAGCGGCATGGATTCCTCTGGTGCAGAACGGGTGTCGAGGACGCTCAGCGCGACGGCGCACACCTTGAATTCGGGCTGCAGCGAGTCGGCGTCGACGGCGTCGTTGGTGACGGCGTTGATTGCGACGTCGGGGCCGAACGCGTCGGCCCAGTGCATCGGCGCGAAGCACACGCCCGGTCGTACCGCGTCGTCGACCGCCGCGGGAAGAACTGCTCGGCCCCGCCGGGAACGGATCTCGACCCGATCGCCGTCGCGCACCCCGAGGCGGTCGGCGTCGTCGGGATGCACTTGCAGGAACGGCTCGGGGTTGAGTTTGTTGAGCTTGGCGACCCGCCCGGTCTTGGTCATCGTGTGCCATTGGTGCGCCAACCGGCCGGTGGTGAACACGAGCGGGAACTCGTCGTCGGGTAGCTCCGCGGCGGGCAGGTGCGGACGCGGCAGAAACCGGGCACGGCGGCTCGGCGTGGGAAAAGCCAGCGCGGGAACGGTTCCGTCGTCGGCGGTGTGCAGGTCCTGGTTGACCCCGTCATTGCGGTAGCGGATCGGGTTGCGGTCGGCGCCGCCGGGCGCGGCGGGCCATTGCACCGGGTTGCTGCGCAACCGGTCGTAGTCGATGCCGCGCAGGTCCCATCCGGTGCGGGGATTGTGAAAGCTCGCGAGTTCGGCGAACACCTCTGCGGCGGAATCGAATTCGAAGCCCGAATAACCCATGGCGGTGGCGACCCGGCAGATCAGCTGCCAGTCCGGCAGCGCCTCACCCGGCGGCTTCATCGCCGCGCCGCAATGGGTCAGCGTGCGCTCGCTGTTGACCATCACCCCTTCGGATTCCGCCCACAGTGCGGCGGGCAGCACCACGTCGGCGTAGGCGGCGGTCTCGACGCCGGTGAACGCCTCCTGCATCACCACCAGCTCGGCGCGCTCGAGACCGGCGATCACCGAGGCCCGATTCGACACCGAGGCAACGGGATTGGTGCAGATGATCCAGGCGGCCTTGATCTCCCCGTCGGCCATCCGGCGGTACATGTCGACCGTCCCGGCGCCGGCCTGTGCGCGGATCGTCCCGGCATCGAGGCCCCAGCGCTGTTCCACGAACGTCCGGTCCGCGGCGTCCAGTGCCGAGCGCTGCCCGGGCAGACCGGGACCCATGTAGCCCATCTCGCGGCCGCCCATCGCGTTGGGCTGACCGGTCAGCGAGAAGGGGCCGGCGCCGGTGCGGCAGATCGCACCGGTGGCCAGATGTAAGTTGCACAGCGCGTTGGTGTTCCAGGTGCCGTGGGTGGATTGGTTGAGACCCATCGTCCACAGGCTCACCCAGTTCTTCGTCGCGCAGATCATGTCCGCGACCGCCCGCAGGTCGGCCTCCGGAATTCCGGTGATCTCGGCGACCGTGTCCGGGGGGTATTCGTCGAGCATGGCGTCCAGCGCGTCCCAACCCTCGGTGTAGGCGTCGACGAAGCCGTGGTCGACACCGCCGGCGTCGCGCACCAGCCTCAGCACGCCGTTCAGCAGCGCCAGGTCGGTGCCCGGTCGCACCGGGAGGTAAACGTCGGCCTTGGCCGCGGTGGCAGTGCGGCGCGGGTCGATCACGACCAGCTTGGCGCCGTCGCGGACCCGGTCCATCATGCGCAGGAACAAGATCGGGTGGCAGTCCGCCATGTTGGCGCCGATCACCACGAACAGGTCGGCGGTGTCCAGGTCGTCGTAGCTGCCGGGCGGCCCGTCGGCGCCCAGCGACTGCTTGTAGCCCGTGCCGGCGCTGGCCATGCACAGTCGGGAATTGGACTCGATCCACTGCGTGCGCAGATATCCCTTGGCCAGCTTGTTGGCCAGATACTGCGCCTCGATGGTCATCTGCCCGGACACGTAGAGCGCGATCGCGTCGGGCCCGTGCTGGTCGCGGATCGCCGACAGCCGATCGGCGACAGTCTCGATCGCGGCGGTCACGGGGGCCGGTTCGGCCTCTGCCCCGCGTTCCTGCCGGACCAGCGCCGTGGTCAGGCGGCCGCCGGCGCGGAGCATGTCCGCGGTCGTGTTGCCCTTCGTGCACAGTCGGCCGTGGTTGGCCGGGTGATCGGCACGGCCCGTGGCCTTGGTGGCCACCCCGTCGGTGACGTGCAGATCCAGGCCGCAGCCCACGCCGCAGTACCCGCAGACTGTGGCGACCTTTGCAGAGGTTGCCATGCCATCAATGGTGGCGGTGGCGTGTTTCCGGGCCCGTCGCGGCGGTTACGGGCGGATCAACTCGACCTGTCGAAGGCGAGTTCAGGGCTGTGAGAACACCACGCAATCGTGCCGAAAGCCACCCGGCCCGGGGTCGCCCTTGCGGTGCAGCAACGCGCGGGCCGGTGTGACCCGCAGCGCGGCGGTGTCGGCGTCGCTGACGTCGGACAGCTTCGCGGTGCCGTCGACGATCAGCGAGTAATCGCCGGCCTCGCGCGGTGGCCACAACAGCGTTACGGCGCTGCGCTTTTCGATGTTGCGTCGAGTTCGGCCGCCGACCCTTCCGACGTCGATCACGTGACCCTGGAGCTCCGGTTCGACGTCGACGGTGTGCACCCGGTAGTCGTCGTCGACGGTAACGAGGTACGCGGCATGAAAGCCGGTCAGCGCGTCGGCCAGCCGCACGAAGTCGACTTTCTTGTCAGTCTTGCCGCCCATCCGGCCAGCCTAGGCGTCGCACCATGCCGATCCCGACGGGCGAATGGATAATGGCAGGCGTGATCACGACGCTCGGTGTGCCGCTGGTGCGGCGTCCCGCTGCGAGCGGGCTGGCTGCGACCGGCCAGGTGCCGGCCACCGGTCCGCTGATCGACCGCTTCGGCCGTGTGGCCACCGACCTCCGGGTGTCGCTGACCGACCGCTGCAATCTGCGCTGCACGTATTGCATGCCGGCGGAGGGCTTGCAATGGTCGCCCGCTCAGGAGTTGCTCCAGCCCGACGAGATCGTCCGCCTGATCGGAATCGGCGTGACCCGCCTGGGTATCACAAAAGTGCGGTTGACCGGCGGAGAACCGTTGCTGGCCAAGCATATTGACGACGTCATCGCGGCCACGGCCGCTCTGCGACCGCGCCCCGAAATCGCCGTGACCACCAATGGGGTGCTGCTGGGCACTCGCGCCGACAGCCTGGCGCGGGCCGGCCTCGACCGGGTGAACGTGTCGCTGGACAGCATGGACGGCATGCGCTTCGCGGCGATCACCCGGCGCGACCGGCTGAACGACGTGCTGGCCGGACTGGCCGCCGCGCACGCCGCCGGCCTGCGCCCGGTGAAAGTGAACGCGGTGCTGGACCCGCAGACCGGGCTCGACGACGCGGTGGCGCTGGTGCGTTTCTGTCTCGAGCACCACTATCAGCTGCGGATCATCGAACAGATGCCGCTCGATGCCCAACAACAGTGGCGTCGCGAGGCCGCGGTGACCGCGGATCAGGTGCTGACCCAATTGCGGCGCCACGCGTTCGCACTGGAACCCGATCGGGCCCCGCGTGATTCGGCGCCCGCCGAACTGTGGCGCGTCACCGATCCTGCGACCGGATGTCGCGGCACGATCGGGCTGATCGCATCGGTGTCGCACCCGTTCTGCTCGACTTGCAACCGCACCAGGCTCACGGCCGACGGGCAGCTGCGCAGCTGCCTGTTCGCGACCGAGGAGACCGACCTGCGTCGCCTGCTCCGCGGCGGCGCCGACGATGCAGCGGTCGAGGCGGCGTGGCGAAAAGCCATGTGGGACAAGCCCGCCGGACACGGCATTGACGACCCTGACTTCGTGCAGCCGGCCCGCCCGATGAGCGCGATCGGCGGCTGACCGTGCCCCCGGTAGAGCTGACCGTGCGTTATTTCGCCGCCGCGCACGCCGCTGCCGGATCGGAGTCCGTGCAGGTGAGCGTGCAGGACGGCACGACCGTCGACGACCTGATCGATCGACTCGGCGCCGGTAACCCCGATCTGGCCCGGGTCCTGGTGCGGTGTTCGTTCCTGCGCGACGGGATAGCGGTCCGCGACCGGTCCCAACCGCTTGGGCGGGGCGTCACGATCGACGTGCTGCCGCCGTTCGCCGGCGGCTGAGCTAAGTGCAGTTGACCCACTCGTCGGTGCCGTCGGCGAACACCTGCCGCTTCCATACCGGTAACCGCTCCTTGATCGTGTCGACCAGTCGCGCGCAGGTCACGAACGCTTCCTGGCGGTGATCGGCGGAGACGGCCGCGACCAGGGCGGCCTCGCCGATCCGCAGGACGCCGATCCGATGGCTGGCGGCGATCGCGCGCGTCCCGGGCGATTGCGCGGCCACCTCCGCCACCACCTCGGCGAGCACCTCGGCGGCCGAGGGATGTGCCGAGTACTCGAGTTCGGTGACCTGGCGCCCGTGGTCGTGGTCGCGGATCACGCCGACGAAGCCGACGACCGCACCCGCGGCGTCACGACTCACCAGACCCTGGTGTTCGGCGAGGGTGATCGGTTGATCCGTCAGCGCGGCACGCACAACGAGCGTCATCGAGGCCCCACTATATTGAGGCGTCATGCGGTCGGTCGAGGAGCACCAGCGGATCGTCGCCGACTTGATCAGCGCCCGTCCGGCCGTCGCCGTCAACCTGCGCGACGCCGAGGGACGCGTCCTCGCCGAAGACCTGTCTGCCGCAGTCTCGTTGCCGGTTTTCGACAACTCCGCGATGGACGGCTACGCGGTCCGCGCGGTGGACGTGAGCACCGCGTCGGCGGCCGCGCCGGTGAAATTGCCCGTCGCCGAGGATATTCCGGCCGGTCGCATCGACCTCCCGGCGCTCGAGCCGGGCACCGCACACCGGATCATGACGGGCGCACCCGTCCCGCCCGGCGCGACCGCGGTGGTGCCGGTGGAGTCCACCGACGGCCGCGTCGACGTCGTCAGCATCAACGCCGCCGTCCCCGCGGGAAAGCACATCCGCCGGGCCGGCGAAGACGTCGAGGCGGGCAGCACCGTATTGCGGGCCGGTCGACTGGTCACACCGGCGGTGATCGGACTGACCGCTTCGCTGGGATTCGGTGCGCTGCCGGTCATCCCGCCCCAGCGAGTGCTGTTGGTCTCCACCGGCTCGGAGTTGGTGGCGCCGGGCGAGACGCTGCGGCCCGGCCAGATCTACGAATCCAACTCGCCAATGCTGGCGGCGGCCCTGCGCGATGCCGACGCCGAGGTGGTCGCCGTCGCGACGGTCAGCGACGACGTCGCTGAATTCGCCGCGGTGATCGACCGGTACGCCACCGAGTCCGATCTGATCATCAGCAGCGGCGGGATCAGTGCGGGTGCCTATGAGGTGGTCAAGGACGCGTTCGGCCGCTCGGGCGATCGTGGAGTGGAATTCGCCAGGGTGGCGATGCAACCCGGCATGCCGCAGGGTGCCGGAAGGGTGGCGGGCACCCCGATTCTGACGCTGCCCGGCAACCCGGTCAGTGCGCTGGTGTGCTTCGAGGTGTTCATCCGGTCGCCGCTTCGGGCGGCGATGGGACTGCCCGATGCCGACCGTCCACGCCGATCCGCAGTGCTGACCGAATCGTTGACCTCGCCGACGGGCAAGCGCCAGTTCCGGCGTGGGATGTTCGACCCGGCCACCGGGACGGTGACCAGCGAGGGACCGCCCGCGTCGCATCACCTCCGGTCGCTCGCGGTGGCCAACTGCCTGCTCGACATCCCGCTGGAGGTCACCGAGTTGCCCGCGGGCGCCACCGTGCAGGTCTGGGACCTGGCCTGATCAACTGTCAGAATGGACCCGTGATGGCCGAACCCGCCGCTGAGCCGCCGTCCGGCGAGCTGTCGCACATCGACGAGCGCGGCGCGGCCCGCATGGTCGATGTCACCGAGAAGGCGGCGACCGCGCGCGTGGCGGTCGCCGCGGGTTCGGTCCGCACCGCCGCCGATGTGGTGGGGCTGATCTCGGCGGGCGGGCTGGCCAAGGGTGACGCGCTGGCCACCGCACGGATCGCCGGGATCCAGGCTGCCAAACGCACCAGCGAACTCATCCCGTTGTGTCACCAACTGGCTTTGACGGGCGTGGACGTCGAATTCGGTGTCGGCGCAACCGATATCGACATCACCGCCACCGTGCGCAGCACCGACCGCACCGGGGTGGAGATGGAGGCCCTGACCGCGGTTTCGGTAGCCGCGCTGACGCTCTACGACATGATCAAGGCCGTCGACCCAGCCGCCCGCATCGACGACATCCGGGTGTTACGCAAGGACGGCGGCCGTCACGGATCCTGGACACGCTGATGGCGAACCGATCGGCCCGCGTCGTGATCGCCTCAAACCGGGCATCGCAGGGCGTGTACGAGGACCGCTGCGGGCCTCTGATCGCCGATTGGCTTGTGCAGCAGGGGTTTGAGTCGGTGACGCCGACGGTGGTCGGCGACGGGGATCCGGTCGGGCAGGCGCTGCGGGAAGCGGTCGCCGCCGGCGTCGGCGTGGTGATCACCTCCGGTGGCACCGGCATCTCGCCGACCGACGACACTCCGGCCCAGACCGCGGCGGTAATCGACTACGACATCCCGGGTTTGGCCGAGGAAATCCGGCGCGCGGGCCTGCCGGCGGTGCCGACCTCGGTGTTGTCGCGCGGTATCTGCGGGGTAGCGGGCCGCACGTTGATCGTCAACCTGCCCGGCTCACCCGGTGGGGTGCGGGACGGCCTCGGCGTGCTCGGCGCTGTGCTCGGTCATGCGCTGGATCAGATTGCCGGCAAGGATCATTCCTGACGGGTCCGGCGCGACCGGACGAGATGCACTGCCCACCAGAGCAATAGTGCTCCCACCAACGCCACTGCGAGATTGCTCAGGAATCCGGTGACACCGACGCCGATGGCCAGCGCCCACTGCCACGGCCCCTTCAGGTCGCGCAGCAGGGTGATGTGCAGTAGGCCCGCAACCGTCAGCAGACCCGCCAGGATCGGCACCGGGAATCCGGTCAGGGCAGTGGTCAGCGCGGCGCCGATGCCCAACGCGAGCGCGATCAGTAAGCCGCCCAACATGATCGGCGCGCCACCGCTGCGGGCACCGAAGGTTCGGTGCGCCGTCATGCCGCCGGCCCCATGGCATACCGGCATGCCGCTGATCGAGCCGGCGAACAGGTTGGCGATCCCGATCGTGGTGGCCAGCCGGCCCGGTCGCACCCGCGCCGCCGCGTCGCCGAAGTACGTCCGGGCCGTATCGGCGGTGGCCAGGCACGAGTTGGCGAACGACAGCGGTACCTGAGGCAGCACCAGCGCGACCGCCGCTGCGGCGAACGCGTGCCGGCTCAGATGCGGCACGTGGATCGCCGAAGGGCCGAACGTGACCGCGCCGTGGAATGCCAGCACCATCGCCACGACCGCAATCACTATGTACACCAACGTGATCTGGCGGTGCCGTAACAGCAGCGCCACCACGACGACCAGGACGGTCAAGCCCACCACATACAGCGGCGAATGACGATGGTCGACGAACGACTTGGGCGTGGCCGAGACCAGCCGCCACGCCAACTGACAGAACAGCAGTCCGACCGAGAGCTGAATTCCACGAATGATGGCATGCGGGAACACCTTTGCCACCCAGTCCAACAATCCCGAGGCGCCGAGCGCCAGGAAGAGCAGGCCCATCAGCAGCGCGCCGGCCGCGATGTCGTCGGCGCCGAAACCGTGGGCGATCGCGATCGCGCCAAATGCCTTGAGCGGTTGCACCGGAACCGGGAGCCGATAGATCAGGCCGGCCACCACGTACAGCACCCCGGCCGGCAGCAGTACCGCCGTCGGCGTCAGCCCGTTCTTGACGATCAACGCCACCGCGATCGGCACCAGCACACCCAGATCGCCTAGCGCTCCGGCCATTTCCGCGCGATCGAACCGAAACGGGTTCGACCCTGACTCGAGCTCTGCGGGCGCCGTGCCGACCATGCCCGCACTCTAATGCAGCACGCCACGCTCACGAGGCCGCGCGCCCGCCCGTGAGGGTGATTTCACGGCCGCGACACCGTGAGACGCCGGTCGGCAACATCGCACTCTTAGTTTCACCTCGGACGTACCGAACACGCAGAGGAGAACGTGGTGGCGCGATCGCACACGATCACAGGGTGGAACCCCGAAGACCGGGTCGCATGGGACGCCGGCGGAAAGGCCGTCGCACGCCGCAATCTGGTGTGGTCGGTGGCCGCCGAACATGTCGGGTTCTCGGTCTGGTCGCTGTGGTCGGTGATGGTGCTGTTCATGCCGCAGTCGATCTACGGATTGACGGCGGGGGACAAGTTCCTGATCGCCGCGACTGCGACGCTGGTCGGTTCGATGCTGCGGCTGCCGTACACGATGGCAACGGCGCGCTTCGGCGGCCGAAACTGGACGGTGTTCTCCGCGTGCGTGCTGGTGGTGCCGGTGGCCGCGACGATCGCGGTCCTTGCGCTGCCCGGTCGTCCGCTGTGGCTCTACCTGGTGTGTGCGGCGCTGTGCGGGCTCGGCGGTGGCAACTTCGCCTCGTCGATGACGAACATCAACGCGTTCTTCCCGCAGCGTCTCAAGGGCATCGCCCTGGGCATCAACGCCGGCGGCGGCAACATCGGTGTGCCCGCCGTGCAACTCGTCGGCTTGTTGGTGATCGCCACCGCGGGCAATCGCCAGCCGTACTGGGTGTGCGGGTTCTACGTCGCGGCGCTGGTCGTCGCGGCGGTTGGCGCCGCCCGGTGCATGGACAACCTCGACGTGGTGTCGGTCGACGTGGACGCTATGCGCGCCGCGCTCCGCAGTCGGCACACCTGGCTGGTCAGCCTGCTCTATATCGGCACCTTCGGGTCATTCATCGGTTTTTCGTTCGCGTTCGGCCAGGTGCTGCAGATCTCCTTCTCGGCCACCGGGCAGAGCCCGGCGCAGGCGTCCCTGCACGCAGCTCAAATAGCCTTTGTTGGGCCACTATTGGGCTCGATCGCCCGGATCTACGGCGGTCGGGTCGCCGACCGGGTGGGTGGCGGCACAGTGACCCTGTGGGCGTTCGTCGGGATGATCGGCGGCGACGCGGTGCTGGCGATCACGTCGACGTTCGCCGGCCGCGAGACCACCGCCGTGACGATGGTCGCGTACGTCGCCGGTTTCGTTATCCTGTTCGTGCTCAGCGGAATTGGCAACGGGGCGGTATACAAGATGATCCCGTCGATCTTCCATGCCGCGTCCCGCTCACTGGACGCCGACGAGGACACCCGCAACAACTACTCGCGCTCGATGTCGGGAGCGGTCATCGGGATCACCGGTGCCATCGGCGGACTCGGCGGGGTTGCGATCAACCTGGCGCTACGCACGTCCTACCTCGCCGACGGCACGGCCACCGGCGCGTTCTGGGACTTCGCCTGCTTCTACGTGATAGCGGCCCTGATCACCTTCGGCGTCTACGTGCGGCGGTCGTCGCTCACCGCGGTGAGCGAACCGGCGCTGGCCGCCGCCTAGTGCAAGAAAGGGGTTCGCCGAGCGTGCGGCCACGCGATAAACCAGGCCGCTTATTCGCAGACCACGCACGCTCGGCGAAGCTGTGGGGCGGCGTCCTAGACGACCGCTTTGATCTCGTCCGACGCGATCTCGCCGGCGAGTGGCGCGAGGGCGTGGAGGATCTCGGTGATGGTGTCGGGGTGCAATCCAGCCGCACAGAGCGAGTCGGCCAGATGAGCGGTCACCATCGCGAAGTGGTACATGGTGATGCCGCGGCCCTCGTGGACCTGTCGCATGGACCGTCCGCCGTAGGGCGCGGGGCCGCCGAGCGTGGCGCTGAGGAACTCGACCTGACGTGCCTTGACGCACCGCATGTCCGCGCCGGCGTAGAAGCCGGCCAGCTGATCGTCATCCAGCACCCGGCAGTAGAAGTCCTCGACGACGACGTCCAAGGCGTCGTGGCCGCCGACCTTGTCGTACAGCGACACCGTGCCGGGTCTACGAAAACGGGTGAGCATTCCCATGCTGTGCAGCAGACCATGTCGGAGTTGCCCACCCGTTAGGTTGCCGTCACCGCGCGATTACCCGGCGTAACAACCGGATTGCCGGAGAACCACCTTGGGCGGCGCGGCGGTGTAGCAGACTCGTGGGAAATCCAGGGGAGTCACCACCGGGAGCGTGAAGCAATGAATCTGGGTGATCTGACCGGCCTCGTCGAGAAGCCGTTCGCCGCCGTGTCCAATCTCGTCAACACGCCCAACGCAGCCGGCCGCTATCGGCCGTTCTACCTGCGCAATCTGCTCGACGCGGTGCAAGGCCGGACCCTGCACGACGCCGTCGACGGCACCATCACGCTGATCACCGGCGGGTCGTCGGGCATCGGCGAGGCGGCGGCCAAGAAGATCGCCGAGGCCGGCGGCGAGGTGGTTCTGGTGGCGCGCACCCAGGAGAACCTCGACAAGGTCGCGGCCGACATCC
This sequence comes from Candidatus Mycobacterium wuenschmannii, assembly GCF_030252325.1. Lineage (NCBI taxonomy): Bacteria > Bacillati > Actinomycetota > Actinomycetes > Mycobacteriales > Mycobacteriaceae > Mycobacterium > Candidatus Mycobacterium wuenschmannii. Next base: position 899,796 of record NZ_CP126981.1, read on the forward strand.
GCAGCAGCGGCGGCACTGCGCACGTCTACCCCTGCGATCTCACCGACATGGACGCCATCGCCGCGATGGCCGACAAGGTGCTCGCCGATCTCGGCGGGGTTGACATGCTGATCAACAACGCCGGACGGTCGATCCGGCGCTCGCTGGCGCTGTCGTACGACCGGATCCACGACTACCAGCGCACCATGCAGCTGAACTACCTGGGCGCGGTGCAACTGATCCTGAAGTTCATTCCGGGCATGCGGGAACGGGGATTCGGGCATGTCATCAATGTGTCCTCGGTGGGAGTGCAGACCCGCGCGCCGCGGTTCGGCGCCTACATCGCCAGCAAGGCGGCCCTGGACAGCCTGTGCGACGCGCTGCAGGCCGAAGTCGTCAGCGATGACATCAAATTCACCACCGTGCACATGGCGCTGGTCCGGACGCCGATGATCAGCCCCACCACGATGTACGACAAGTTCCCGGCGCTGACACCGGAGCAGGCCGCCGGCGTCATCACCGACGCGATCGTGCAGCGCCCGCGCCGCTCCAGCTCGCCGCTCGGGCAGCTCGCCGCCGTCGCCGACGCCGTCAACCCGGCGGTGATGGACCGGGTGCGCAACCGAGCCTTCAGCATGTTCGGTGATTCGACGGCGGCCAAGGGCGACCAATCCGAAAGCAGCACTACCGAATTCGACAACCGCAGCGAGAACTTCGTGCGGGCCACCCGCGGAATCCACTGGTGAGGCGATCATGAGTCTTCCTAAACCGACCAATCAGGCACCCATCGTCATCACCGGCGCCTCGTCGGGCATCGGCACCGAACTGGCCCGCGGATTGGCCCGTCGCGGCTATCCGCTGTTACTGGTCGCTCGCCGCAAGGAGCGGATGGACGAGCTGGCGGGGGAGCTGCACTCACAGTTCTCGGTCGACGTCGAAGTGCAGGCGCTGGACCTGTCCGACGCCGCGGCGCGGGAAAAGCTGGCCAACCGGCTGCGCACGGAATCCGTTGCGGGACTGTGCAACAGCGCCGGATTCGGCACCAGCGGGGTATTCCAGGACCTGCCGGTCGAGCGTGAGAGCGAAGAGGTGGTGCTCAACTCGCTGACGTTGATGGAGCTGACCCATGCCGCGCTGCCCGGGATGGTCGAGCGCGGCGCAGGGGCGGTGCTCAACATCGCCTCGATCGCAGGCTTCCAGCCGATGCCGTACATGGCGGTCTACTCAGCGACGAAGGCCTTCGTGCAGACGTTTTCCGAGGCGGTGCACGAGGAGCTCAACGGGACCGGGGTGTCGGTGACCGTGCTGTGCCCGGGCCCGGTGCCCACCGAGTGGGGCGAGATCGCCAACGCGGAACGCTTCAGCATTCCGATCGCGCAGGTGTCGCCGCGCGACGTCGCCGAGGCGGCGATCGCCGGCATGGTCGACGGCAAGCGCAGCGTGGTGCCTGGGCTGGTACCGAAAGCAGTCAGTATCGGCGGCCGTTACATGCCGCGCACCCTGCTGCTGCCCGGACTACGCATCGGCAACCGGTTCCGCGGCGGGCCCAGTCGTTAGGGTGTCGCCCCGGCGCCAAGTGCACGCCAAATCCGCTACGAGGCGGGCACAACGACCCTCGCCTCCGGCGGAGGACCACGTGGCTGGTGTGACTCGCCGGATAGTCTGACGCGGTGGCCAAAGTCGATGTCACGGCCGACGTGCCGATGAGCCCGCAGGATATGTGGGACCGCGTCTCGGATCTGTCTCAGCTCGGGGAGTGGCTGACCATGCATGAGGCGTGGCGCAGCGAACTTCCCGACGAGCTGAGCGAGGGCACCCAGATCGTCGGCGTCGCTCGCGCCAAAGGCTTCCGCAACCGCGTGACCTGGACGGTCACCACCTGGGACCCGCCGCACCGGATCGCGCTCTCCGGCTCGGGCAAAGGCGGCGCGAAATACACCGTCACACTGAGCGTCTCACCCACCAGAAAAGGCTCCAACCTGGGTCTACGCCTCGACCTGGGCGGCCGTGCACTGTTCGGGCCGGTCGGGGCGACCGCCGCCCGTGCCGTGAAGGGCGACGTCGAGAAGTCCCTCAAGCAGTTCGTCGAGCTGTACGGATAGCGGCGGAACGCCGACTCACATGGGTCGAAGGGCCTACATCCTCAGCCAACGGCGGTAGCCTGACCGGGTGTTACGGGGGGCTCGTGGAGCGACTATGGCCGATGGCACCGGTGTCTTCGGCTGGATCGGCGTCGTCGTGCGCCGCTGGCCGTGGGCGGTCGTCGGATTCTGGATCGCGCTGACCGCTGTCCTGTCGATGACGTTCCCGTCGCTGACCGAGATGGCCGCAAAACGGCCGGTCCCGATCCTGCCGCCGGACGCCCCGGTGCTGCAGACGACGAAGCAGATCTCCGAGGCCTATCACCAGAACGGCTCGGAGAACGAGAACGTCCTGCTCGTCGTCCTGACCGACGACAACGGACTCAACCCGTCCGACCTGACCACGTATCGGACGCTGGCCGAGAATCTGCGGCCGGACACCCGCGACATCGTCCTGCTGCAGGACTTCGTCCGAACCCCGGCGCTGCGGGACGCCATGACCAGCAAGGACCATAAAGCCTGGTACCTGCCGATGGTGTTGTCCGGCGGAGTGGGCACGCCCGAACTGCATGAAGGCTTCGGCCGGGTCGCCGACATCGTCAAGAAATCCGTTGCCGGCACCACGCTGACGGCGCATCTGACCGGCCCGGCGGCCACCGGCGACGACCTGATGTACATCGGTATCCGCGACATGCACGTGATCGAGACGGCCGTCGTGGTGATGGTCCTGGTCATTCTGTTCGTGATTTATCGCAATCTGCTGACGATGATGTTGCCGCTGATGACCATCGGCCTGTCGGTCGGCGTGGCGCAGGCGTTGGTATCCGGCGTCGCCCAGCTCGGCCTTGGCGTTTCCACCCAGACCATCACGCTGATGACCACGATGATGTTTGGCGCGGGAATCGACTATGCGGTCTTCCTGATCAGCCGATATCACGACTATCTGCGGCAGGGCCTGGATTCCGACGACGCCGTCGAGAGGGCGCTGACCTCGATCGGCAAAGTCATCGCCGGCTCCGCGGCGACGGTGGCGGTCACCTTTTTGGGGATGATCTTCACCAAGCTGGGCGCTTTCCGGAACGTCGGTCCCGCGTTGGCCATCTCCATCGCGGTGGCGCTGTTTGCGGCCGTCACGTTCCTGCCGGCGCTGATGGTCCTTGCCGGACGGCGCAATTGGATCAAGCCGCGTCGCGATCTCACCGGCCACTTCTGGCGGGTGACCGGGATTCGCATCGTCCGTAAGCCGATCATCCATCTGGCCGGCAGCCTCACCGTCCTGCTGATCCTCGCCGTCTGCGGGATGTTCGCCCGCTTCAACTACGACGACAGCAAGACCCTGCCGGACTCGGTGGAGAGCTCGGTCGGGTATTCGACTCTGGCGGAACACTTTCCGCTGAACGCGACCATTCCGGAGTATCTCGTCGTCCACTCCAGCGAGGACCTGCGCAAGCGTCCCGCTCTCGTCGAGTTGAAGCAGATGGAGCAGCGGGTCAGCCAACTGCCCGACATCGCCGCGATCCATCCCGCCCCGGTGCCGTCGGCTAAATCGAACGACAAGAAGTCCGCGGCCAGCGGCGAACTGCTGCCCCGCCACGACAAGGGCAGTAGTTCCGGCAACAAGGATCTCGAGGGGGCCGAGGGGTTCCCCAACGTAGCGGCGTTGTTGTATTCGGTGTCGGCGTCCGGAAACGTCGATCTGACACCGGATCTCAGCAGCCTCGACCTGCCTCCCGGCGTGACGCTGCCGACCGCGCCGCCGGAGAAGAAGAAGGAAGTCGACGACACCAACACGTTCGTCAACACGGTGCGCGGACTCGGGTTCGCCATGTCGGTCGACATCGCGGAGATCGCCAATACGGTGGGTTCCGCGCCGGTGACGGTGCTCGATGTGGTGGCGACCGCCAACCGTGACGGCGGCGCGCTGAAGAAGATGTCGGAGTTCGCCGAACAGTTGTCGTCGTTCCCCGACGAGCCCTCCATCGAGGCGGCCTCGCGGGAAGTGCGCCGGATCGTGGAGAACGCGCGAACCGAGATACGCTCCCTGAGCAACGACCCGCCGTCGGCCAAGGACGCGGCCGCGCCGCCGCCGAAAGATCCGCACAACTACGCGGACGCGATCCAGCAGATGATCGATGAGGTCAAGGCGCTCATCAAGGACACCTCCCAGACCGGGGGCGGCCTGAACAGCGCGCTGACGGCTTTCATCTCGCCCGATGGGCACACTGCGCGGTATCTGGTGCAGACCAAGCTCAACCCGTTCGCGACCGAGGCGTTCAGCCAGATCCGTGAGATCACCGACGCGGCCCGCGGCCCGCACCCGCGCGCGCTGATGAAGGAGGCGTCGATCTCGGCGTCGGGTGTGACAGCGATGCTGCGAGACACCCGGGCCTACTACGGCGACGACATCAACCTCATCATCGTGATGACGATCCTGATTGTGTTCCTGATCCTGGTCGCGATCCTGCGCGCGGTGGTGGCGCCGCTGTATCTGATTGCGTCCGTGGTGCTTTCGTATCTCTCTGCACTCGGCCTCGGCGTGATCGTCTTCCAGTTCATGCTGGGCCAGCCGCTGACGTGGAGCATCCCCGGGCTGACCTTCATCGTGCTGGTCGCGATGGGCGCCGACTACAACCTGCTGTTGATCTCGCGACTGCGCGAGGAGTCGCCGCACGGCATCCGCTCCGGGGTGATCCAGACGGTGCGCTCGACGGGCGGCGTGATCACCGCGGCCGGCGTCATCTTCGCCGCCTCCATGTTCGGCATGCTGTTCGCCAGCATCAGCACATTGGTGCAGTGCGGGTTCATCATCGGCACCGGTCTGCTGCTGGACACCTTCCTGGTCCGCACGATCACCGTGCCCGCGATCGCCGTGCTCGTCGGGAAGTGGAACTGGTGGCCGTCCAAGCCGCCACCGCCCGCGGCGCGGGAGCGGCCAATTCCCCTGTCGCAGGCCGACGCTCAGCCTGCAGTAGAGGTCGAGACGAAGGCTGAGACGGAGCCCGAGCCGGCGCCGGTGGTCGACGCGGCGCCCGAATCCGACGCGGCGCCCGAGACCGACGCCGAGCCGACGCCGGAGAACGGCAGTGAGCCCGAGGCGGATTTGGGGCCGACGCTGGTGGCCCACGCGGTGCCGACGCCCGAAGCCCACCTGGTACCCACGCCCGAAGTGCACGCGGTCCCTACGCCCGAGGTCGGGGCGGAGTCTCTGACCGGCCCGGAAAACGGGATGCCGGTGCACATCGAGGATGATCCCGACACGGACGCGATCAGGATGTCGACCGAGGTCGTCGACGAAAGCGATCCGGACACCGTCGTGCTGCGTTGGTGATCAGACACAACGGCACGACACACTTCCGCGACACGCCCGTACTCGTCGGTGTCCGGCCATAGACTGGCGTCCCTATGAGCAAGTCGTTCGTGCACCTGCACAACCACACCGAATACTCGATGTTGGACGGTGCCGCGAAGGTCTCGCCCATGCTGGCCGAGGCGCAGCGGCTGCAGATGCCCGCGATCGGGATGACCGACCACGGCAACATGTTCGGCGCCAGCGAGTTCTACAACGGCGCCACCGCGCTCGGCATCACACCGATCATCGGCATCGAGGCCTACATCGCGCCGGCGTCCCGCTTCGAGACCAAGCGCATCCTGTGGGGTGACCCGGGGCAGAAGAGCGACGACGTCTCCGGTAGCGGCTCCTACACCCACATGACGATGATGGCCGAGAACGCCACCGGCCTGCGCAACCTGTTCAAGCTGTCGTCGCTGGCGTCGTTCGAGGGCCAGCTCGGCAAGTGGTCGCGGATGGACGCCGAACTGATCGCCGAGCACGCGAGCGGGATCATCGCGACCACCGGCTGCCCGTCCGGCGAGGTGCAGACCCGGCTGCGGCTCGGTCACCACCGCGAGGCGCTGGAAGCGGCGGCCAAGTGGCGCGAGATCTTCGGCCCGGAGAACTTCTTCCTGGAGCTGATGGACCACGGCCTGTCCATCGAGCGCCGGGTGCGCGACGGGCTGCTGGAAATCGGTCGCGCGCTGAACATTCCGCCGCTGGCGACCAACGACTGCCACTACGTCACCCGCGACGCCGCGCACAACCACGAGGCGCTGCTGTGCGTGCAGACCGGCAAGACGCTCACCGACCCGACGCGGTTCAAGTTCGACGGTGACGGCTACTACCTCAAGTCGGCCGCCGAGATGCGCGAGATCTGGGACAACGAGGTCCCCGGCGCCTGCGACTCCACCCTGCTGATCGCCGAACGGGTCACCTCGTACGCCGAGGTGTGGGCGCCCAAGGACCGGATGCCGGTGTTCCCGGTGCCCGAGGGCCACGACCCGGCGTCCTGGCTGCGCCACGAGGTCGAGAACGGTTTGAAGCGCCGCTTCCCGGCCGCGACGCCGGACGGCTACTCCGAGCGCGCCGCCTACGAGATCGAAGTCATCTGCGACAAGGGATTCCCGTCCTACTTCCTCATCGTCGCCGACCTGATCAACTACGCCCGCTCGGTCGACATCCGGGTCGGCCCCGGCCGTGGTTCCGCCGCCGGATCTCTGGTGGCCTACACGCTGGGCATCACCGACATCGACCCGATCGAGCACGGCCTGCTGTTCGAGCGGTTCCTCAACCCCGAGCGCGCGTCGATGCCCGATATCGACATCGACTTCGACGACCGCCGACGCGGCGAGATGGTGCGCTACGCCGCCGAGAAGTGGGGCTCCGACCGGGTCGCCCAGGTCATCACCTTCGGCACGATCAAAACCAAAGCGGCGCTGAAGGATTCGGCCCGGATCCACTACGGCCAGCCCGGCTTCGCGATCGCCGACCGGATCACCAAGGCCTTGCCGCCGGCGATCATGGCCAAGGACATCCCGCTGTCGGGCATCACCGACCCCACCCACGAGCGCTACAAAGAGGCCGCGGAGATCCGCGGCCTGATCGACACCGATCCCGACGTCCGCACGATCTACCAAACCGCCCGCGGACTGGAAGGCCTGATCCGCAACTCGGGCGTGCACGCCTGCGCGGTGATCATGAGCAGCGAGCCGCTGACCGACGTCATCCCGCTGTGGAAGCGCGCGCAGGACGGCGCGATCATCACCGGCTGGGACTACCCGTCGTGTGAGGCCATCGGCCTGTTGAAGATGGACTTCCTGGGGCTGCGCAACCTGACGATCATCGGCGACGCGCTGGTCAACATCAAAGAGAACCAGGGGATAGACCTCGACCTGGAGTCGGTAGCGCTCGACGACCCGGCCACTTTCGAGCTGCTGGGTCGCGGCGAGACGCTGGGCGTGTTCCAGCTCGACGGCGGGCCGATGCGCGATCTGCTGCGCCGCATGCAGCCGACCGGCTTCGAAGACATCGTCGCGGTGTTGGCGCTGTACCGGCCCGGGCCGATGGGCATGAACGCCCACAACGACTATGCCGACCGCAAGAACGGCCGGCAGGCCATCAAGCCGATTCACCCCGAGCTCGAGGAGCCGCTGCGCGAGATCCTCGCCGAGACCTACGGCCTGATCGTGTATCAGGAGCAGATCATGCGCATCGCGCAGAAAGTCGCCGGGTATTCCCTCGCCCGAGCAGACATTCTGCGTAAGGCGATGGGTAAGAAGAAGCGCGAGGTCTTGGAAAAGGAGTTCGAGGGCTTTTCGGAAGGCATGGCGGCCAACGGATTTACGGCCAAGGCCGTCAAGGCGCTGTGGGACACCATCCTGCCGTTCGCCGACTACGCGTTCAACAAGTCGCACGCTGCCGGGTACGGCCTGGTGTCCTACTGGACGGCCTACCTCAAGGCGAACTACCCGGGCGAATACATGGCCGGTCTGCTCACCTCCGTCGGCGACGACAAGGACAAGGCGGCGGTGTATCTGGCCGACTGCCGCAAGCTCGGCATCACCGTGCTGCCGCCGGACGTCAACGAGTCGCGGCTGAACTTCGCTTCCGTCGGCACCGACATCCGCTACGGACTGGGCGCGGTGCGCAACGTCGGCGCCAATGTCGTTGCCTCGCTGATCAATACCCGTGAAGAGAAGGGCAAGTACACCGACTTCTCCGACTACCTCAACAAGGTCGACATCGCGGCGTGCAACAAGAAGGTCACCGAGTCGCTGATCAAGGCGGGTGCCTTCGACTCGCTCAAGCATCCACGCAAGGGCCTGTTCCTGGTGCACACCGACGCGGTCGAGTCGGTGCTCGGCACCAAGAAGGCCGAGGCGATGGGGCAGTTCGACCTCTTCGGCGGCGACCCTAATGACGGGGGAGCGGGCGCCGACGCGGTGTTCACGATTCGGGTGCCCGACGAGGAGTGGGACGACAAGCACAAGCTCGCCCTCGAGCGAGAGATGTTGGGACTGTACGTGTCCGGGCATCCGCTCAATGGTGTCGCGCATCTATTGGCCACCCAGGTCGACACCGCGATCCCGGCAATCCTGGACGGCGATGTCGGCAACGACACCATGGTGAAGGTCGGCGGCATCCTCGCATCGGTGAACCGGCGGGTGAACAAGAACGGAATGCCCTGGGCCTCAGCGCAATTGGAAGACCTTACCGGTGGCATCGAGGTGATGTTCTTCCCGCACACCTATTCCGCGTTCGGCGCCGACGTCATCGACGACACGGTCGTGCTGGTGACCGCCAAGGTCGCGATCCGCGACGACCGGATTTCGCTGATCGCCAACGACCTGGTGGTGCCGGACTTCAGCAACGCACAGGTGAATCGGCCGCTCGCGGTGAGCCTGCCGACCCGCCAATGCACTATCGACAAGGTCACCGCGCTCAAACAGGTGCTCTCGCAACACCCGGGCACCTCGCAGGTGCACCTGCGACTGCTCAGCGGCGACCGGGTCACCACGCTGGAGCTGGACCAGACGCTGCGGGTGACGATGTCCCCGGCGCTGATGGGTGATCTCAAGGCGTTGCTCGGCCCGGGCTGCCTGGGCGGCTAGCCAGCCGCAGCGCCAGCCCGACGTCGAGCGCCCGGCTAGCCGGGAACCCGGCGCTCGTCCCCCCGCCCGCCGGGCGCTCGGCGACTAGCCAGCCGCAACGCCGCCTGATGGTCGTGGGTCGGGATGACCCGCACCGTGTGCCGTGCAAGGTGCAGTCGTTGCAATGTCTTGAACGTCTCGTCGCGGTCCTCGTCGACCAGAACGCCGGGGTAGCCAGACTTTTGCCGCACGTTCTCGACCTGCAGTTCGTGCCAAGCGGCGTCGCCGGCGATGAGGATCCATCCGTGCTGGCTGTGCGCGAGCACGCCGATGCTGCCGGGGGTGTGCCCCTGCAGGTCGACCAGGATCACCGAGCCGTCGCCGAACAGGTCGTGTGATCGGGTGAATGTCGACACGGGTGGCCCGTCCAACTCATAGTCGATCAGCGGGCGGTCGCGCAGCGAGTCGCGGACACCGCCGACCGGCGCGACCGGCCCTGCGCTCACCCAGTCGTGTTCGGCGCGATGCAGGTAAACGGGCAGGCCGGGGAAGTCGAGCAGGCCGGAGATGTGGTCCCAGTGCGCGTGCGTCGGCAGCGCGAAATCGATTGGCGGCAGCCCTGACTGGGCCAGGCCGGCGATGGTCGGAATGACATCCGCGGGCGGGTGCACTGCCACCCGCAGCACCGCCGGCAGTTGAGCGATCGCCCGCTCCTCGACATCCACACAGATTGCGGGATCCACGACGAATGTCGCCTCCGGGTGTGTCACCACGAACGACGTCATCGCGTTGTCTATGCGCTGGGGCGAGAAGGTGCCCTCGACGATCGCCGCGGTGGGCACCGAGTGCGGCACCTGCGGCAGCGCCCTCACGGTGACGGTCGCGCCGGGGGTCGGCAGCCCCGTGTCGACCACGCTGCGGATGAAGCGCTCGTCGGGCCGGCGTGGCCGCAGCGATCCCCGGACCAATCCGACTGCAGCCGAGCAGCATTGGCGAAAGCTGGGGGAGCGCACCGGATCAGACATGGGACGCCTCCACCCGGACGATGACGCTGTCGGACCAGACTCCCCGGTCGCGAGTCCGCCGCAGCTTTTCGCCGAAGCAGAGATCGCGGTGGACGTTGGTGACGCCGGGCACCTTGATCATCGGCACGATGTTCCACTGCCAGCCGTAGCGCCGGTGCAGTACGCGGTTGGCCTGCTCCGCCTGCGGACCGGACAGGATCGTCGCGCGTCCGGCCCACGTCGCCGCGCCGGCGCGCACCCGGCCACGGTGATCACACGCGACGAGTTCGACGTCGGGACGGTAGGTGAGCCGCCGGGTATTCGGGCCGACCTTGGTGCGGAACACCACCTGCCCGTCTTCCATCGCGAACCAGATCGGGGTGTCGACGGGCCTGCCGTCGCGACGGAAGGAACGCAGTCGGGCGTAGCGGGCGGTCTTGAGTGGATCGGATCTATGCATGGCGACAGTCAATGACTTAGAGTTGGCTCTAAGTCAAGCATTAAGATGTGGAGGTCGTCGTGGCCGCAGGATTGACGATCGGCGGGGTGGCCGTGGAAACGGGCGTCGCGGCCACCACGCTGCGCTATTACGAACAGATCGGGTTGGTGCCGGTGCCGACACGGATCGGTGGACAGCGGCGCTACGACGATTCGGTGCTGGCCCGCCTCGAGGTGATCGGGCTGTGCAAAGCGGCCGGGTTCACGCTGGACGAGATCCAGGTGCTGTTCGCCGACGATGCGCCCGGGCGACCGGCCAGTAAGGCCCTCGCCGAGGCCAAGCTGGTGGAGATCGATGAGCGCATCGACTCGTTGACCCGCGCGCGGGCCGTCATCGAGTGGGGGATGCGCTGCACCTGCCGGTCGATCGACGAGTGCAGCTGCGGCATTCACCCGCCGCAGCCGACAGCCGAATCTGCTTAGACCGCAGCGTCTTTCAGAAACGGTAGCGCAGGATGCGCGCGCTGCGGGCGCCCGACTTGGTCCTGCCCATCAGCCGGGTCGACACGCGGGCCGCGGTCGGGTAGAGATCAATCTCCGGCACGTGCGACAGGCTGGTCTCCTCGACGAGGCGTAGCCGCGGACTCCAGGTCTCCGGGGTGTGCGGATCGTTGAAACCCCGGTAGATCCATTGGGTTCCGACCGCGCTGAACCCGATCTTCATCGCGGCGATGTTGACCGGGCTGACCCGCCCATAGTCGTTGATCGCCACTTCACCGGACCCGAAATGTTCCGGAATATGGCGGAACAGGTTGACCAGCAACGACTCTGGAACAAACGCCAGCAGGCCGTCGGCGATCAGGAACGCCGGCCGATCGGCGGGAATCCCGTCGGTCCACGTGTCGTCGGCCAGCGACGCCGCCACTGAATGCGCGTGATTGTCGGCGGGCACCACCTGCTCACGCAGCGCGATGATGGCGGGCAGGTCCACGTTGTACCAGTCCACCGTGGGCGGCGGCGTGACGCGTTGCATCGGCGTCGCCAGGCCCGCGCCGAGGTCGACGACAACGGCGTCAGGATGCTCGGCGACGAAGTCGCGGATCCGGTCGTCGAGGATTTTCGCGCGCAACGCCGTCTGGCGGATCGCACTGCCCGGTACGCCCAGGCCGTCGAAGTCGAAGTCGATCTTTGCGACGATCTCGTCGGCCAGCCGATCACCGAGTATCGGCCTGGCCCAACGGCTGTCGACCGCGCGGGCGTACTGGGTGACGAACGCGGTCCGCTCGACGGGCGTCAAGCCGGTGATCGCAATTCCCATACCGGCAACCTACTCCGGGACTAACCTCGGCTGAGTGACCGATTCCCATCTCGATATGCCCGCCACCATGTGTGAAGCATTTCAGCGGTCCGCGGCCGCCAACCCGGACGCGGTGGCGCTGCGCACTCCCGGCAACACCACAACGCTGACCTGGCGGGAGTACGCCGACGGCGTCCGCCGGGTCGCAGCGGGACTGGCCGGGATCGGCGTCCGCCGGGGCGACACGGTGTCGCTGATGATGACCAACCGCGTCGAGTTCTATCCGCTGGAGGTCGGCGCACAGCATCTCGGTGCCACGTCGTTCTCGGTCTACAACACGTTGCCCGCCGAGCAACTCACGTATGTTTTCGGCAACGCCGACACCAAAGTGGTGATCTGCGAACAGCAGTACGTCGACCGGATCAAGGCGAGCGATGCCCGCCTCGACCACATTGTCTGCATCGACGGCGCACCGGAGGGGACCATCTCGCTGGACGAGCTGTACGCCGCCGCCCCCGACGACTTCGATTTCGAATCGACTTGGCGCGCAGTGCAACCGGATGACGTGATCACCCTGATCTACACGTCCGGGACAACCGGCAATCCCAAGGGTGTCGAGATGACGCACGCCAACCTGATGTTCGAGGCGGAGGCACTCAGCGCCGTCGTGGATGTCAACCCGGACGACCGCACGACCTCCTATCTGCCGTCGGCGCACATTGCCGACCGCATGATGGCGCTCTACAACCAGGAGATGTACGGGATTCTCGTCACGGTGGTGTCCGACGTCCGCGAGATCGCGGCCGCACTGCCGGATGCCCGGCCCAGCATCTGGGCCGCCGTGCCGCGAGTCTGGGAAAAGCTCAAAGCCGGAATCGAATTCGCCGTCGCTCACGAGCCCGACGAGAACAAGCGGGCGGCGCTGCAATGGGCCATGTCGGTCGCGGCCAAGCGTGCGGCGGCGCTCGTCGCCGACCAATCGATGGCCGACGACGTGGCCGCCGAATGGGCGCAAGCCGACGAACTGGTGTTGTCGAAGTTGCGCGAGAAGCTGGGGCTCGACCAGTTGCGGTGGGCGGTCTCCGGCGCGGCGCCCATTCCCCGGGAGACGCTGGCTTTCTTCATCGGTATCGGCATCCCGATTGCCGAAGTCTGGGGCATGTCAGAGCTGAGTTGTGTTGCGAGCGTGAGCCATCCGCGCGAGGCCCGGCTGGGTTCGGTGGGCCGGCTGCTGCCCGGGCTGGAGTCGAAGATCGCCGAGGATGGCGAGTATCTGGTACGCGGGCCGCTGGTGATGAGGGGCTATCGCAAGGAGCCGGAAAAGACGGCCGAAGCGGTCGACGCCGACGGCTGGCTGCACACCGGCGACATCTTGGACGAGGACGCCGACGGCTTCCTGCGGGTCATCGACCGCAAGAAGGAGCTGATCATCAACGCGGGCGGCAAGAACATGTCGCCGGCCAACATCGAAAATGCGATCAAGGCCGCCTGCCCGATGATCGGGGCGATGCTGACGATCGGGGACGGCCGCCCCTACAACACGGCGTTGCTGGTCTTCGATGCCGATTCCGTTGGCCCGTACGCGGAACGGCACGGCCTGGCCGACGCTTCGCCCGAATCACTCGCGACGCACCCCGAGATGCTCGCCCAGATTTCGGCGGGAGTGGCTGCGGGTAACGAAAGGCTGTCCCGAGTCGAGCAGATCAAGCGTTTCCGCGTGCTGCCCAACCTGTGGGAGCCGGGGGGAGACGAGATCACGCTGACGATGAAGCTGAAGCGCAAGCCGATCGCGACGAAGTACGCCGCGGAGATCGAGGAGCTGTACGCCGCGGAACCGGGCTCGGCGATCCTCGAGCCCACACAGGCATCGTCGGCGCAGCCGGCCTGAAACCGAACTAGGGTGGGGGCATGCCACTCGAAGGTGAATACGCCCCGTCCCCGTGGGACTGGTCCCGCGAACAAGCCGACAAGATCGCCGAGTCCGGCGGTACCGACGGCACCGACATGAAGGGCATGCCGGTCATCCTGCTGACCACGGTCGGCGCCAAGACCGGCAAGCTCCGCAAGACACCGCTGATGCGCGTCGAGCACGACGGCGAGTACGCCGCCGTGGCGTCGCTGGGTGGGGCGCCGAAGCACCCGGTCTGGTACTTCAACATCTCCAAGAACCCGCGCGTCGAACTGCAGGACGGCACCGAGGTGCACGACTACGACGCCCGCGAGGTGTTCGGCGACGAAAAGGCCGTCTGGTGGGAGCGAGCTGTGGCCGCATACCCCGACTACGCGGACTATCAGCAGAAGACCGAGCGACAAATCCCGGTCTTTGTGCTGACCCCTGTGCACTGAACGTGCTGCTTGGTGGCACCATTGACCGGTGTCTGCCGAACTGAGTCAAAGCCCGGACACCCGGGGTAACGGTCCGCTCACCGCGGCCGAGATCGACGCGGCGGCCACCCGAATCGCCGGCGTGGTCACCGCCACGCCGCTGCAATTTTCCGACCGGTTGTCCGCGACGACCGGGGCGAACGTCTACCTCAAGCGCGAAGACCTTCAGACCGTCCGCTCCTACAAGCTGCGCGGCGCCTACAACCTGCTGGTCCAGCTGTCCGAAGCGGAGCGCGCAGCCGGCGTTGTATGTTCGTCGGCCGGTAACCACGCACAGGGCTTCGCCTACGCCTGCCGCACTCTGGGCGTTCGCGGCCGCGTCTACGTGCCGGCCAAGACACCCAAGCAGAAGCGCGACCGCATCCGGTATCACGGCGGCGAGTTCATCGAGCTGATCGTCGGTGGGTCGACCTACGACTTGGCCGCCGAGGCCGCACTCGCCGACGTCGCGCGCACCGGCGCGACGCTGGTGCCGCCGTTCGACGACCCGCGCACGATGGCCGGGCAGGGCACCATCGCCGTCGAGATGCTCGGCGCACTGACCGACGAACCGGACCTGGTGGTTGTGCCCGTTGGGGGCGGCGGTTGCATCGCCGGCATCACCACCTACCTCGCCGCGCGGACCAGCAAGACCTCGGTGCTCGGCATCGAGCCGGCGGGAGCGGCCGCGATGATGGCCGCCCTGGCCAACGGCGCCCCGGTCACCCTCGAACACGTCGACCAGTTCGTCGACGGCGCCGCGGTGAGTCGCGCCGGCGCGCTGACCTACGCCGCGCTGGCGGCAGCCGGCAACATGGTCTCGATCACCACCGTCGACGAGGGCGCGGTGTGCACCGCGATGCTCGACCTGTATCAGAACGAAGGCATCATCGCCGAGCCCGCCGGAGCACTCGCGGTCGCCGGTCTGTTGGAGGCCGACATCGAGCCGGGATCCACGGTGGTCTGCCTGGTCTCCGGTGGCAATAACGATGTCTCGCGTTACGGCGAGATCCTCGAGCGGTCGCTGGTCCACCTCGGGCTCAAGCACTACTTCCTTGTTGACTTCCCGCAGGAGCCGGGCGCGCTGCGACGGTTCCTGGACAGCGTGCTCGGCCCCAACGACGACGTCACGCTCTTCGAATACGTCAAGCGCAACAACCGCGAGACCGGCGAGGCGCTGGTCGGCATCGAATTGGGCTCGGCCGCGGATCTGGACGGGCTGCTGGATCGCATGCGGGCTACCGAAATGCAGATCGAGGCCATCGAGCCGGGCTCGCCGGCCTACCGCTACCTGTTGTAGCTCAGCGGGTGTCGACGACCCGCTGAGCGACCTCGTGCAGCCGCACATTCATCTGTTGCGACAGCTTGCGCAGCATGTCGAACGCGCCGACGGCGTCGACCTGGAAGCGCTCCATCAGCATTCCCTTCGCCTGGCCGATGATGTCGCGGCTGAGCAGGGCGGCCTGCAGTTGCTGGCTGTCGCGGCTGGCAAGAATCGCCGCAGCGGCGTGCGCCGCGAGGATCGAGCCGATCACCTCGGACTCGGCATCGAAGCATCGCGGCTCGCCAGAGAACACGTTCAGCGCGCCCGCGGTCCGGTCACCGGTGTACAGCTTGAACGAAATGCTGCTGCGCACACCGAGTTTCACTACTTCCCGGGAGTACTGCGGCCAGCGCGTCTCGTGTTCGAAATCGTCGGTGCGGACCACCAATTCGTCAAGGGCGGCCTCGACGCACGGGCCGGCGTTGTGTTTTTCCTGCAGCCGGTCCACCTCGTAGATCAGGTCGGACGTCCCGGACAGGGACTCGAACTTGCCGCCCTTGGAGACCAGCAGAACACCCGCTGTGGCGGCACCTTCCAGCAGCTCGACGGTCGTGGTCGTCACGCCCTTGAGCACGGTGTCGAGATCACGCGGAGCCGCCACCGAACGAGCCAACTCGGCCATGCGCTGCGCCAAATCGTGGGCCGGTATCGAGGGCATATTGCGCCGTGTTCCCGCATCACCGCTGAAATACACACCGCGGCGCGGCTACCTCAGCGGATGGCTTCGACAGCCTCTTTGGCCTCGGCCAGCCCGACGCCGGTCAGCGTGCGGTACTCCTTGATCGCGGCGATCAGATTCCCGCGCCGGGCGAGGTCGACCACCGACTGCGGCATCCCGGCGGAGTTCGCCGCGGCGAACGGCACGTAGCCCTCGGGAAACAGGATCTGCAGCTGCTTCTCGATGTAATCCAGCCGGGCCCTGGCGCCCTCGTCAACGTCGCTCATGCGCGAAAGCTACCCGATGCGGGTCGACTATCCCAGCAGGGCGACCGATTCGTCATTGGCGCGAAAGATCGGCTCCAGCGGTACGGCGAATCGTTCGGCCATGTCGGTCAACGACTTGGACCACACCAGCTCGATCGTCGACGCGGGACCGCGGCCCGGTCCGGACATCAGCATGGCCACCGTGGTGCCCGGGGCGGAATCGTCGAGCAGCGTGCGCAGCGACGACATCAGGTTCCAGACGATCCGGCCGCGCGGCCGGGGCCGGATCGGCACCTGACAGAGCTTCTTGTCGAAGCAGCGGTCCGGTCCGATCAGGCCGAACCACAGCAGTCGGGTGCCAAAGCCCAACGGGCCCATCAGTGCACGCCATCGCTCGCGCAGATCCTGAGCCGAATGCACCGGGTCGCAGGCGGTCTGGATGGGCGGGATCGGTTGTACTTCGGAACGGGTCGTATGGGTCATCCGGGCAGCATGAGACGCCCCGGACGGACCCGGTAGTCAGTTATCCACAGCCCGCAGGATCGCGAAGGAGTGTGCCGGCAGCGTGGTGCTCGCCGTGCCGACGTTTACCGGCGCGGAGCTGAGCATCAGGTCTCCGTAGAACGGCACGGTCAGCGGGTCGACGGCGAGGTTGCAGGCCACCGTCAGTGATCCGCGCCCCAGCGCGATCCAGCGCTCGTCTTCGTCGTAGTCGACGGTCATATTGTCCAGCCACTGATCCCGGAGATCACTCTCGTTGCGCCGCAACGCAATCAGGTCGCGATAGATCCGGAGCAATGTCGCATGCTCGCCGGTGCCGACCTCGGACCAGTCCAGCTTCGAGCGCTGGAATGTCTGCGGGTCCTGCGGGTCGGGTATCTCGTCGGCGTCCCAGCCGTGGTCGGCGAACTCCCGCTTGCGACCCTCGGCGGTGGCGCGGGCCAACTCCGGTTCGGGGTGCGAGCTGAAGAACTGGAATGGTGTCGACGCGCCCCATTCCTCACCCATGAAAAGCATTGCAGTATAGGGCGATGCGAGCACCAGGGCCGCCTTGACCGCGAGTTGCCCATAGGTCAGGTTCTGCGACGGCCGGTCGCCGAGCGCGCGATTGCCGACCTGGTCGTGGGTGCACGTGTACGCCAGGAGTCGGGTGGCCGGGATGGTGGCGGTGTCCAGGGGCCGCCCGTGGCGCCGCTGTCGGAACGACGAGTAGGTGGCGGCGTGGAAGAAGGCCCGGCGCAACGTCTTCGCCAGGGTCTCCAGCGAGCCGAAATCGGCGTAATAGCCTTGGCGTTCCCCGGAGACAGCGGTGTGGATGGCGTGGTGGATGTCGTCGTCCCACTGCGCCGTCATGCCCTGGCCGTGGTCCGAGCGTGGGGTGATCATGCGCGGGTCGTTGAGATCGCTCTCGGCGATCAGCGAAAGGGGCCTGCCGAGCTGCTCGGCGAGCGCATCGGTGTCGGCGGCCAACTCCTCGAGGATGTGGATCGCCGTGGTGTCGAACAGCGCATGCACGGCGTCCAATCGCAGGCCGTCGGCGCCGAAGTCGCGCATCCACCGCAGCGCGCAGTCGATGATGTAGCGGCGCACCTCGTCGGACTGCGCGTCGGCGATGTTGATGCCCTCGCCCCAGGGGTTGCTCGCCGACGACAGGTATGGCCCAAAACGTGGCAGGTAGTTGCCCGACGGTCCGAGATGGTTGAACACCGCATCGATCAGGACGCCGAGACCGCGTCGGTGGCAGGCGTCGATGAAACGGACCAATCCGGCTGGGCCGCCATAGGGTTCGTGCACGGCGTACCAGAGCACGCCGTCGTATCCCCAGCCGTGTGTGCCGGAGTACGCGTTGACCGGCATCACCTCGACGAAGTCGACGCCGAGGTCGACCAGGTGGTCCAGCTTGTCGACGGCGGCGTCGAATGTCCCTGCCGGGGTGAAGGTTCCGATGTGCAGCTCGTAGATCACCGCACCCTGCACTGAGCGGCCGCCCCAGCCGGTGTCGTCCGGCTCTGGACGCTCCCACAACTGCGAGGCGCGGTGCACACCATCGGGCTGGCGGGGGGACCGCGGGTCGGGCAGCAGCGTCTGGTCGTCGTCGAGCAGGAACCCGTAGCGGGCGTCCGGTCGCGCATCGACCGTGGCCCGCCACCAGCCGTCGTCGCCGCGGTTCATCGGCGTCACCGTGCCGTCGACCTCGAGGCGCACGGTGTCGGGTTTCGGTGCCCAGACGGCGAATTCAGGCATCAACGCGCTCCAAAAGGACGACGGGCAAATCGGCGAACAACTCGATGGCCGGCACCGCCCCGGTGACCGTCACGCCGGTCAGCGCATTGCGCCACGATCCATCGGGCAGTCTGAGAGTGGTGTCGCCCCAGCCGGTCTGCTCGAGCCGCACCGTCCAGCGAGTCGCCGCGACCAGCACGTCGTCGCCACGCCTGAAAGCCACCACATGGTCGGCGCCCGCCCCGGACGCCGGCACCGGGTGATGGCCACCGCGCAGAAACGTGTCCGGGTGCGCGCGACGCAACCGCAATGCGGACTGAACCACGCGAATCTTGTTGTGCCGCTTGGCTGTCAACGCCGCGCGCCGGGCGTCGTAATCGACGGCCCGCCGGTTGTCGGGATCGACCAGGCTGTCGTCCCACAGTTCCGTGCCTTGATACACGTCCGGGATGCCGGGTGCGGTCAGCGCCACCAGTTTCTGTCCCAACGCATCGTTGTCCGCGTGTGGTTGCAATCGCACCACCAATGTGGTTAGTTCGCGCGCGATCGGGCTGTCCAGTACCGCATCCAGCCAGCGGTGCACCGCGTCCTCGAACTCGGTGTCCGGGTCGTTCCATGACGTGCGCCGGGCGGCCTCGCGAATCGCCTTCTCCGCGTAGGCGTGCAGCCGGTCGCGCAGTTCGCCGGTGACCTCGCCGTCGGCCGGCCAGACACCGAAGATGTTCTGCCAAAGAAACAATCCGGTCGCCGGATCGGGGGAGGGCGTCTCGACCTCCCAACGGGCGACGAACTCGGCCCACAGCGACGGCACTTGCGACAGCACGCCGATCCGGGCGCGCACATCTTCGCCGCGCTTGGTGTCGTGGGTGGACAACGCCGTCATGGCCTGTGGCCACAGCCGGGCCCGGGTGGCGGCGCGGGAGTGGAATTCGGCCAGGCCGACACCGAAATCCGCTGGCTCCCCGCCCACCTCGTTCAACGACACCAGCCGCGCGTCGCGGTAGAAGAGGCAGTCCTCGACGGCCTTCGCCGTCACGGCGCCGCATAGTTGCTGAAGCCGCGTCGCAGCCTCGCCGCCGTGGGCGGCCACCGCCGCGGCGATCAGCTGCAGCGGTACGTCGAACTCCGGTGCGGCGGAGAGAGTTGCGGCCAGAGCGGTCGGCAGCACCGCCGCGAGACCCAGGTAGTCGCTGCGGTAGACGTCGATGTGCGTCAACAGCGCCGCGACCGCGTCGGGCAGCAGCGGATGGTCGGCGCCGGCGGCGGTCACGATGCAGCGCCGCAGCCGGCTCAGTTCGCTGGCCAGCGTCTCGGTGGCCGCGGCGACCTTCAGGTCGGCCGCCGACAGGTCCCGCTCGTCGATTTCGGCCGACCCGAACAGTTCGGTCAATGCCTGCGCCCCAACGGGATCCACGAACACCCCGCCGACCTCGCGCAGGGCGTCGTATCCGGTGGTACCGGCCACCGGCAGCGATGGGTCGAGCGGCTCGTCGACGGCGAGGATCTTCTCGATCACGATCCAGGCGCCCGGTCCGGTCAGCTCGCGTAGCCAGCGCAGGTAGCCGGTCGGATCCGCCAATCCGTCGGGATGGTCGATGCGCACGCCGTCGACGAGTCCGCCGGCGAACCAGCGCGCCACCTCGACGTGGCTGGCGTCGAACACCGCCCGGTCTTCCTGGCGCAGCCCGGCTAGCGACGTGATCGAGAAGAACCGGCGATAGCCGACGACTCCGTTGCGCCAGCCGATCAGCCGGTAGTGCTGACGGGCGTGCACCTGCGGCCCGGTGCCCTCGCCGGTGCCCGGGGCGATCGGCAGTGCCAGGTCGCCGAGTCGCAGTAGGTCGCCGTCGACGGTGAGGTCGGCGGCATCGTCGTCGGAACCCAGGAGCGGCAACAGGATCCGACCGTCGCCCAGCTCCCAGTCGATGTCGAAGTAGGACGCGTACGCCGAGGACCGGCCGTGCCGCAAGACGTCCCACCACCACCGGTTCTGCTCGGGCTTGTCGACGCCCACGTGGTTGGGCACGATGTCGACGATCAGGCCGAGGCCGCGGGCCCGCGCCGCCGCGGACAATCGCGCCAGCCCGTCGGAGCCACCCAGTTCGGCGGACACCGTGGTCGGGTCGGCCACGTCGTAGCCGTGTGCCGATCCGGCGACCGGTGTCAGGATCGGCGACAGGTACAGATGCGAGACCCCGAGGTCGTCGAGGTAGTCCAGCAGGTTCTCGGCGTCGGCGAAGGTGAATCCGAAGCCGCTCGCCGTCCCGCGCAGCTGTAGCCGATAGGTGGAAAGAACCGGAAATGCCATGCGTTACTTGGTCTTACGGAACACGAGGAGCGCGCGCTGCGGCAGCGAGACCTCATCGCCGGAGTTGACGACCAGCGTGACCGATCCGGTGGTATCCGTGGTGTCCAGCACCGCGGTCCATTCGGTCGCGTAATCGTCAGGCGGAATGATGAAGTCGACCTCGTGATCGTGGGCGTTGAAGCACATCAGGAACGAGTCGTCGACGACCCGTTCGCCGCGTGCATTGGGTTCAGGTATCGCCTCACCGTTGAGGAACACCGCGATGCTCTTGCCGAACTCCCCGCCCCAGTCCCGGGCCTGCATCTCCTTGCCGGCCGGTGTCAGCCAGGCGATGTCGCGAACCTCGTCTCCGCTGCGGATCGGCTCGCCGTCGAAGAAGCGGCGGCGACGGAAGACCGGGTGGCTCTTACGGAGCGCGGTGACTTTGCGGGTGAACTCGAGCTGGTCGCGATTCGTGTCCGTCAGAGTCCAGTCCATCCAGGACAATTCGGAGTCCTGGCAGTAGACGTTGTTGTTGCCCCGCTGACTTCGGCCGATCTCGTCGCCGTGCGCGATCATCGGCGTGCCCTGGCTGACCATCAGCGTCGCCATGATGTTGCGCATCTGGCGGCTGCGTAGCGTCAGGATCTCCGGGTCGTCGGTTGGTCCCTCGACTCCGCAGTTCCAGGATCGGTTGTGGCTCTCGCCGTCCCGGTTGTCCTCGTGGTTGGCCTCGTTGTGCTTCTCGTTGTACGACACCAGGTCGTTGAGGGTGAAGCCGTCGTGCGCGGTGACGAAGTTGATGCTGGCGCCCGGGCGCCGACTGGTCGCCTCATACAGGTCCGACGACCCGGTGAGCCGGGACGCGAACTCGCCCAGTGTTGCGGGCTCGCCCCGCCAGTAGTCACGCACAGTGTCGCGGTATTTCCCGTTCCACTCGGTCCACAAACCGGGGAAGTTGCCGACCTGGTAGCCGCCCTCGCCGATATCCCACGGCTCGGCGATCAGCTTGACCTGGCTGACGATTGGATCCTGTTGCACCAAATCGAAAAACGCGCTCAGCCGGTCGACGTCGTAGAACTCGCGGGCCAACGTCGAGGCCAGGTCGAACCGGAAGCCGTCGACGTGCATCTCGGTCACCCAGTAGCGCAGCGAGTCCATGATCAGCTGCAGGGTGTGCGGGTTGCGCGCGTTGAGGCTGTTCCCGGTTCCGGTGAAATCCTTGTAGAAACGCAGATCCTCGTCGAGCAGCCGGTAGTAGGCGGCGTTGTCGATGCCGCGAAAGTTGATCGTGGGACCCAGTTGGTTGCCCTCGGCGGTGTGGTTGTAGACGACGTCGAGGATCACCTCGATGCCCTGCTCGTGGAACGCTCGCACCATCGATTTGAATTCGGTCACCGCCCCGCGGGCGCGCCGGTTGGCCGAGTACTGGTTGTGCGGTGCGAAGAATCCAAAGGTGTTGTAGCCCCAATAGTTTCGCAGTCCCAGATCGACCAGACGGTGATCGTGGAGAAATTGGTGCACCGGCATCAGTTCGATTGCGGTGACGTTCAACGACTTCAGGTGCTCGATGATCGCCGGGTGGCCCAGGCCCGCGTAGGTGCCGCGCTGCGCCTCTGGAATGGCGGGGTGATTCTGGGTCATCCCCTTGACGTGCGCCTCGTAGATCACCGTCTCGTGGTACGGGGTGCGGGGAGCGCGGTCGTTGGCCCAGTCGAAGTACGGGTTGATCACGACGCTGGTCATCGTGTGGCCGAGCGAGTCGGTCCGGGGCGGCGTGCCGGTCTCGGCAGGGTCTTCCTCCGCGACCGCCAAGTCGTAGGAGAACAACGCCTGGCCGAACTTGAACTCGCCGTCGAAGCATTTGCCGTACGGGTCGAGGAGAAGCTTGCTCGCATCGCAGCGATGGCCCGCCGCCGGGTCGAACGGGCCGTGGACGCGAAAGCCGTAGCGCTGACCCGGAGTGACGTCCGGCAGGTAGGCATGCCAGACGTAGCCGTCGACCTCGTCGAGGCGCACGCGGGTCTCCTGCCCGGCGTCGTCGATCAGGCACAGCTCGACCTTCTCTGCGATTTCGGAGAACAGCGCGAAGTTGGTGCCGGTGCCGTCGTAGTTGGCGCCCAACGGATAGCTGTGTCCTGGCCAGACGGTGGCTAGTGGTGGCGGGCCTGCGGCGCTACCGGTCGGGTCTGGCGGGGGCATCACTCGACCTTAGTGGCGCTGCGATCGGCTCGCTCGGCCGCGGCGTGCATCGTCGCCGAGCGGTCACCACCAGCCGGTGGCCGGCCCGAGCTGGTGGCCCAGCTCGTTGGTCATGGTCCGCATGTACGTGGCCGAGAGGTGGTGAGCGTCGTGATATACCAACACGTTTCCCTCGACGGCCGGGCAGATGTCGGCGCGGCAGACAGCGTCGCTCATGTCCAGCGGCTTGAGCATCGGGAACTGTTCGACCCAGTCCAGGGTGGGGTTGCGGTCGGCCAGCACATCGGATCGTTTGATGCCACACGACGTCGAGTCGCCGCCCTTGGCCAGGCAGTCCGACGGGTTGAACGGCTGGCCGTCTTTGACCAGCCACGGGGTGTCGCGCATGGCCAGGATCGGAATGTTGTTGTCGGAGAACGCCTGCCAGATGCCGACATACGTGCCGGGCATCACGTCACCGGGCCTGATGTTCCACGGTCGCGTCGAGGTGGTGAACACGAAGTCCGGGTGGTCGGCGACCACCGCGTCCATCGCCTTGGGCACCCATTCGGCGCATTCCGGGTACGGATCGTTGTTGCCCATCACGAGCGGCTTCTTCTCCGTCGACAGCGCGCAGCCCATCTTCAGGTAGGTCGTCACCTTGAAGTGATGGCGACGGCCCAGGATGTCCAGCGCAGTCAGCCAGTGCTCGGCGTGTGAGCCGCCGGCCAACGCGATGGTCCGAGTGGCGTCCTTGTCGCCGTAGCTGCACTTGAGTACGTCGGTGTTCTTGAAATCGCTGATGCATCCGTCGCGCGTGGACGGCGGGTAGTCCGTCTGGGCCTCCAGGACGGTCGGCCGCATCCGCAGGGTGGGCACCCGTACGTGCTTGATCAGCGCGCGGGCGCCGGGGTAGTCGGTGGAACTCAGGCCGCTGAGCTCCTTGCCGCTGGCGCGTTCGACGCTGACGTGCTCGCGCCAGGTGAAGGCCGTCGCCGTCAGCGTCACCCCGAGAAGTCCGACCACCGATCCCAGCACGATCGTCGGACGCCGCAGCCGGGTCCGCCAGGGCACGGTGACTGTGGACGTGGACGTCGGGCTGGCCGATTTGCGTTGCCGCAGCGGCTCTTCGATGTAGCGGTTGGTCAGATACGCCAGCAGGCCGGAGATCAGCAGCACCGCGGTGCCCTCGACGACGTTGGCGTGCGCGTGGCCGGTGTAGGCCAGCCAGAAGATCAGCAGCGGCCAGTGCCAGAGATACAGCGAGTAGGCCATCTCGCCGAGTCGCACCAGCGGCGCGGTCGCCAGCAGCCGGTTGG
The DNA here is from genome assembly GCF_030252325.1 of Candidatus Mycobacterium wuenschmannii. Classification (NCBI taxonomy): domain Bacteria; kingdom Bacillati; phylum Actinomycetota; class Actinomycetes; order Mycobacteriales; family Mycobacteriaceae; genus Mycobacterium; species Candidatus Mycobacterium wuenschmannii. The sequence continues at coordinate 924,141 of NZ_CP126981.1, forward strand.
GCAGCGGCAAATCGACCCCGTCGGCCCGGTTGGCACCGGCCAGGATGAACAGCACCGCCGCACCGACCGGGACGAGCGCCCACGGACCCGGGAACTGGCGGACCCCGTCGACCAGCGCGCCACAGGACAGCACCGCCGCCAGGGCGATGGTCGCCGCGGTCGTGCGCAGCCACATCGGCCACCGGATGTAGGGGACCAGCGCACCGATCAGGGCCCCGAGGATCAACTCCCAGGCCCGCGCGAAGCTGTTGTAGTACGCCACCGCCTGGTTGGCCTGGTGGGCGAAGATCGCGTAGACGAATGACGCGACGGCAAGCGTGCTGAGCAACACCACGAACGCCGTCCGCAGCCGGTCGCCGAGGCGACGCCGGAAAAAATACGCGAAGCCGAAAACCAGTGCCAGGAAGGCGATGTAGAACTGGCCCTGCACTGACATCGACCAGATGTGCTGCAGCGGGCTGACCGATTCACCGGCCCGCAGGTAGTCGGCGACCGTGCTGGCCAGCTCCCAGTTCTGGTAATAGCCGAGGCTGGCCAGGCTCTGGTCGGCGAAGGTCTCCCAGCGCGTCTCCGGCTGGATCAGGACGGTCAGCGCCGCGCAGCCGGCCAGCACCACCACCAGGGCCGGCAGCAACCGGCGCACCAGCCGCACGACCTCGGGAACCGGCGCCAGCGAGGACTCCGGATTGAGCGCCGCACGCAGCAGTTTGCCGCCGAAGAAGAAGCCGGACAGGGCGAGGAAGACGTCCACGCCGCCGGAGACCCGGCCGAACCACACATGGAACATCGCGACGAGGGCGATGGCTATGCCGCGCAGCCCGTCGAGATCGAGGCGGTAGAACCCCGCCCGGTTTTCCGTCGCGGGTTGCGCGCTCTGCACAACGCCGGCGTCGGCCGAGCGGGTCGGGGAGATCGTCATGATTGACAGACAATCTACCCAAGCCGCTGGCCGACGCGCGTGCGCGAAACCCGCCCCTGAGCTGTCGGGTCAGGACTCCAGGACGCGGGTCAGGTACGGAACCATGTTGGTGGTGCGCGCCGTCGTGACGGTGACCGCGGGCTCGGTGGCCTCGATCATCTGGTTGCTGCCCAGGTACAGCGCGACGCTCTGAGTTCCACCCGGCCCGTAGCAGAGCAGGTCGCCCGGGCGGGCCTGTGAGGGCGCGACCTTACGACCGACGGCGCACTGTTCGGCCGAGGTGCGCGGCATTTTCACGCCGGCGCCGGCGTAGGCGTACTGGATCAGGCCGGAGGCGTCGAAGCCGACGATGTTGGCCTTCAGTCCGGTGCCGCGAGTGGGGCCGTTGGAGTTGCCGCCGCCGTACAGGAACGGCACGTTGCGCTGCGAGAGCGCGCGCTGGACGACGTAGCCGGTGCTCTGCTGGTAGCCCACCAGGGTCGGGCCGGTCGGGTCCGCGCTCGCGACGTGGGGGTTGACCATCGGCAGCGCCAACAGCAGGGCCAGGCCGGCCGGGATGGAGAAGCTGCGTTTCATGGTGATCACCTCTCTGTGGCCCGACGCGGTGACCGCGCGCCGTTGCCGCCATTCCGCCGATTCACCGTGAGGGTCGCGCGTAGGCCCGCCCCGTTCGGGGGCCACGCCGCCCCCGGTTGGTGAACCGTTGAGTTCACAACAGTCACTACGCACACTGTGGCAACAAATGCCTGGAAGAGCCACATTTTTGGGGGCGGTGGCGGGATTTTTTGTCGTACCGTGACCGAACGGTGATCGCAGACGGGTCAAAAGCCGAAAACCGTGCCCGCAGTTGTGATTTCGCTCTCACTCCGGCTGTTCGTAACCGCTGGGATCCGTATGCCAGTACCTGCCGCTGAATTCCGTGAGCGCCGCGCCTGCTCCGGAGGCGAACAGCACGAGCGCGATCGCCAGCGGCGGCCAGAAAGACAGGTACCAACCCTTCAGCAGCGAGACCAGCGGCCCGAGCAGGGCAGCGGCTACCGCGGCGCCGATCCCGCCCCACACCACGGGATAGATGTAGTAGTCGACGCCGAACGGCGCGGCCGGGCAGTCGCCCACGCAGACATCCCGGAGAAACCCGAAAAGCCTTGCATACCAATTGGTTCCGAACGCAAGCCCGGCGAGCAGTGCGAGCAGCACTACTAGCGACAGGACGTCCCAGGGCACCAGCCGCAGGCGCAGCACACGCGGCGGTGAGTCGTCGTGGTGGTCGGGAGACGGTTTATCGAACTGCTGGGGCGACGCCATGGTGGCTCAATGCTGCCGGATGCCCGGAATTTCTGCGACCGAACTCGCTGGCCTTACCCTCGTTCTCTATGACGTCCGGGGCTGCGGAGCTGACGCCCGAGCAGGTTATTGCGATCGACGCGGCCCACCTCTGGCACCCCTACAGCACGATCGGCGCCGAGGCGATTCCTCCGGTGGTCGCGGTGGCCGCCCGCGGCGTCTGGCTCACGCTGGTGCGCGACGGGCAGCAGATGCAGGCGATCGACGCGATGAGCTCGTGGTGGACGGCCGTCCACGGCCACGGCCATCCAGCGCTCGACGCCGCGATGACGCGACAGCTGGCCACCATGAACCACGTCATGTTCGGCGGCCTCACCCACGAGCCCGCGGCCCGGCTGGCGCAACTGCTCGTCGAGATCACCCCCGCCGGGCTGGAGACCGTGTTCTTCAGCGACTCCGGCTCGGTGTCGGTGGAAGTCGCGGTCAAGATGGCCCTGCAGTACTGGCGCAGCCGTGGCCTGCCCGGCAAACACCGGCTGATGACCTGGCGCGGGGGGTATCACGGCGACACCTTCACGCCCATGAGTGTCTGCGACCCCGACGGCGGCATGCACTCGCTCTGGTCCGACGTGCTGACCCACCAGGTCTTCGCCCCACAGGTACCCAGCGCCTACGACCCGGCCTACGTCGCGGCGTTCGAGTCGCAACTAGCCGAGCACGCCGACGAGTTGGCCGCCGTCGTGGTCGAACCGGTCGTGCAGGGCGCAGGTGGCATGCGGTTTCACGACCCCCGCTACCTGACCGACCTGCGGGACATCTGCCGCCGACACGACGTGCTGCTGATCTTCGACGAGATCGCCACCGGCTTCGGCCGCACCGGCGCATTGTTCGCGGCCGACCATGCCGGCGTCAGCCCCGACATCATGTGTGTGGGCAAGGCGCTGACCGGCGGTTACCTCAGCCTTGCCGCGACCCTGTGCACCACCGACGTCGCGCACACCATCAGCGGCGGCGAGGCCGGGGCATTGATGCACGGGCCGACGTTCATGGCCAACCCGCTGGCCTGCGCGGTGTCCGCCGCCGCGGTCGAGTTGCTGCTCGGGCAGGACTGGCGCTCCACCGTCGCGGAGATCCGCGCCGGGCTGGTGGCCGGGCTTGAGCCGGCCCGGGACCTACCGGGCGTGACCGACGTCCGGGTATGCGGGGCCATCGGTGTCATCGAATGCGACCGTCCCGTCGACCTGGGCGTGGCGACCCCGGCGGCGCTGGATCGCGGCGTCTGGCTGCGGCCGTTCCGCAACCTGGTCTACGCGATGCCGCCGTTCATCTGCACACCGGAACAGATCACGCAGGTCACGTCGGCGATGGTGGAGGTCGCCCGGCTGACCGGTACTCGTAGGCTCTAGAACGATGACGCAGATCGAAACGTCCCCACTGGCCTGGCTCGAGGCACACGCCGAGCAACGCCGCCAGGCCGGACTGCGCCGCGCGCTGCGGTTGCGTCCCGCGGTCGCGGCCGAACTCGACCTGGCGTCCAACGACTACCTCGGCTTGTCGCAGCACCCCGCCGTCATCGAAGGCGGCGTGGACGCGCTGCGCACCTGGGGCGCCGGCGCGACCGGCTCGCGACTGGTCACCGGCAACACCTCGCTGCACGAGGAGCTGGAGTCCAGCCTCGCCGAATTCGTCGGTGCCGCAGCAGGACTGGTGTTCTCGTCCGGCTACACCGCCAACCAGGGCGCGGTCGTCGGGCTCTCCGGACCGGGCTCCCTGCTGGTCTCGGACACCCTGTCGCACGCCTCCCTGGTGGACGCCTGCAGACTGTCCCGCGCCCGGGTGGTGGTGACGCCGCACCGCGACGTCGATGCGGTCGACGCGGCACTGGCCGCACGGGACGAAGAGCGGGCCATCGTCATCACAGAGTCGGTGTTCTCCACCGACGGCGCGCTTGCCCCGCTGCGGGAACTGCACGAGGTCTGCCGCCGCCATCGGGCGCTGCTGATCGTCGACGAGGCCCACGGGCTCGGGGTGCGTGGCACCGGCGGGCGGGGCCTGCTGCATGAGCTGGGGCTGGCCGGCGCACCCGACGTGGTGATGACGACGACGCTGTCCAAGGCGTTCGGCAGTCAGGGTGGCGCGGTGCTGGGTTCGATCGCGGTGCGCGATCACCTGATCGATGCGGCGCGGCCGTTCATCTTCGACACCGGCCTCGCGCCGGCCGCGGTCGGCGCGGCGCTGGCCGCGCTGCGGGTCCTGCAGGCCGAGCCGTGGCGGCCCGAGGCGGTGCTGCGGCACGCCGCCACCCTGGCCGAGATCTGCGAGGTGGCCCAGGTGCCGCAGTCCGCCGTCGTCTCGGTGATCCTCGGCGAGCCAGAGGTCGCGCTGGCCGCCGCGACGGCATGCCTGGATGCCGGCGTGCGGGTGGGCTGCTTCCGGCCGCCCACCGTGCCGGCGGGCACGTCGCGGCTGCGGCTGACCGCGCGTGCGTCGCTCGACCACGACGACCTCGAACTGGCCCGCACGGTGTTGACCGACGTGCTGGCCGCCGCACGGCGTTGACGGTTCTGGTCGTCACCGGCACCGGGACCGGCGTCGGCAAGACGATCGCCACCGCGGCGCTGGCCGCCGCCGCCCGGCAGGCAGGCATCGCCGTCGCGGTCTGCAAGCCGGTGCAGACCGGGACCGCGACCGGTGATGACGACCTCCGCGAGGTGACCCGGCTGACCGGCATCAGCAAGGTAGTCGGGCTGGCGCGATACCCGGAGCCGATGGCCCCGCTGGCCGCCGCGGAGCAGGCCGGACGTTCGCTGCCCAGCAAGCAGACGATGCTGAAACTCATTCGCGCCGTGGATCATCCGGGACAATTGACCATTGTCGAAGGCGCCGGCGGCCTGCTTGTCGAGCTCGCCGCCGGCGGTGTCACGCTGCGCGACCTCGCCGCCGATCTGGCCGCCGCGGTGCTGGTGGTCACGACGGCCGAGCTGGGCACCCTGAATCACACCGCGCTGACGCTGGAATCGCTTGCTGCTCACAACCTTCCGTGTGCCGGCCTGGTAATCGGTAATTGGCCGCTGCCTCCGGGTGTGGTCGAGGCGTCGAATCGCTCAGCGCTGGTCCGGCTCGGCACCATGCGCGCCGAATTACCAGCGGGTGCCGGGCAATTGACCATGGCCGAATTCACCGCGATGAGCGTGCACGCGTTCGACCGCGACTGGGTGACCAGCCTGCTGCGCTGATGGTGCATTCGGTAGAGCTCCTCTTCGATCCCGATACCGAGGCGACGCTGCGTCGGATCTGGGACGATCTGGCTGACGCGGATCTGCCGAGCCGGCTCCCGGCGGGCCGCCCGCACGTGACGGTTGCGGTGGCCGAGCGGATCGCGCCCGAAGTCGACGACCCGCTTCGCACTGTGGCGCAACAGCTTCCGCTGGAGTGCGACATCGGCGCACCGGTGCTGTTCGGCCAGTCGAATGCGGTGCTGGCCCGGCTCATCGTGCCCACGGACGGGCTGTTGGCATTGCACGCCGAGGTGCACCGCGTCTGCAAGCCCCACCTGTTGCCCGGTCCGCTGCCGCACAGCCTGCCCAGCCAGTGGACCGCGCATGTCACGTTGGCCCGCCGGATCGAGAACGCATCCGTGGGGCCGATGCTGAGGGTCGTGGGCCAACCCGCCGAGATCCGCGGTCACCTTGCCGCGCTGCGGCGTTGGGACGGCACCGAGCGCGTCGAGTACCCGATCGGCTAGCGACGATCAGTCGGGGACGTAGTCGAATTCGTCGGGATTGGGGCCGATGCGCCCGGACTCGCCCCGGTCGAGGCCCGTGATCGCGGTCATCTGGTCACCATCGAGTTCGAAGTCGAAAATGTCGAAATTGGCCTGAATTCGCTCGCGGTGCACCGACTTCGGAAACACGATGTCGCCGCGCTGGATGTGCCACCGCAGTACTACCTGCGCGGCAGTCTTCGAGTGAGCGTCGACAATGCCGGTGATGACCTGATCGTCGAGGACTTTTCCCTGGGCGATCGGCGACCACGCCTCGGTGGCAATGCGGTTGTCGAGGTCGTAGGCCCGGACCTGCTCGTTGCCGAAGTAAGGGTGAATCTCGACCTGGTTGACCGCCGGCACCGTTTCCGACGATGCCGCGAGCCGCTGCAGGTGCGCGACCTGAAAGTTGGACACCCCGACGCTGCGCGCCCGACGCGCCGTGGCGAATTCTTCCAGCGCAATCCACGTCGAGACGAAATCGCCGTCGTAGAGCGTCGGCAACGGCCAGTGGATGAGGAACAGGTCGACGTAGTCGAAGCCGAGCTTGGCGAGCGTCTCGTCGAATGCGCGCTGCGCGTCAGCCGGCCGGTGAAATCCGTTGTTGAGCTTGCTGGTGACGAAAATGTCCTCGCGATCGACGCCGGCCTCCCGGATGCCCTGACCGACTTGCTGCTCGTTGCCGTACATCTGCGCGGTGTCGATGTGCCGGTAGCCGATTTCGATGGCTGTACGGACCGCCTCTGCGGTCTCGTCGGGTTCGATTTGGTAGACGCCGAAACCGAGCTGCGGTATCGCGTTACCGTCGTTCAAGGTGATTGACGGCACTGAACTCATGTGGTGACCTCCTGGGCTTCCGCGAAGGCTGCCCGTCATCGCGGTGACGCAAACCCGGCGGCCGCGACAGTTACACCGGACTGGCTACCCCGCGGCGGGCTCGAATCGGACGAACACACCCTTTGATGTCGGGGTGTTGCTGACCTCCGCGACGCTGTCCAGCGGTACCAGGACATTCGTCTCGGGGTAGTAGGACGCGGCCGAGCCGCGGGCGGCGGGATACGCGACGACGCGAAAACCCTTGGCGCGCCGTTCGATACCGTCATCCCAGGTGCTGACGAGGTCGACGAGCTGGCGGTCGGCCAAGCCGAGCTGGTCGATGTCGGCCGGATTGATCAGCACCACCCGGCGCCCGTTGTGGATGCCGCGGTAGCGGTCGTCGAGCGCGTAGGGCACGGTGTTCCACTGGTCGTGTGAGCGCATCGTCTGCAGGATGAGGTGGCCGTCCGGCGGGTGGACCCGATCGAACGTGTTGCGGGTGAAAATGGCCTTGCCCGACGGGGTCGGGAAACGATGCTCGTTGACCGGGTTGGGCAGCCGAAACCCACCGGGTCTGCGCACCCGCGCGTTGAAGTCGTCGAAGTCGGGAACGACCCGCGAGATGCGCTGCCGAATCTCGTCGTAGTCGGCTTCGAAGTCGTCCCAATGGATTCCGGGGGTGTCACCGAGGGTGCGCCGGGCCAATCGGCAGATGATCGCGACCTCGCTCAGCAGCTGATCCGACGGCGGGCTGAGCCGGCCGTGCGATTGGTGCACGATGCTCATCGAGTCTTCGACCGTGACGAATTGCTCGCCGGTGGCCTGCACGTCGCGGTCCGTGCGGCCCAGCGTCGGCAGGATCAACGCGGTCTCGCCACACACCGCGTGCGAGCGATTCAACTTGGTGGAGACGTGCGCGGTCAGCCGGCAGGCCCGCATCGCCTGTTCGGTCAAGTCGCTGTCCGGGGTGGCGCGGGCGAAGTTGCCGGCGAAACCGACGAAGATCTTGGCCTGCCCGTCGCGCATCGCCCGGATGGCGTTCACCGCATCCAGTCCGTGCTTGGTCGGGGGAGTGAATCCGAATTCGCGCTCCAGCGCGTCGAGGAACGTCTGCGGCATCTGCTCCCAGATGCCCATCGTGCGATCGCCCTGCACGTTGCTGTGCCCGCGCACCGGGCAGACGCCGGCACCCGGGCGACCCAGATTGCCGCGCAGCATAAGGAAATTCACGATCTCGCGGATCGTCGCGACGCCGTACTTCTGCTGGGTGATGCCCATCGCCCAGCACACGATCACCTTCTTGCTGGCCAGCACCCGCTCGACGACCTGCTCGATCTCCGCGCGCCGAAGTCCGGTCGTCGCCTCGATCTCGGGCCACGAAATCCGGGCGACGTGCTCGGTGAATTCGGCGAACCCGGTGGTGTGCGACTCGATGAAATCGTGGTCGAGCACGGTCCCGGGCGCAGCCGCCTCGGCCTGGAGTAGCAGCGCGTTGACGGCCTGGAACAGTGCGAGGTCGCCGTTGGGCCTGATGTGCAGGAACTGATCGGCGATAGTGGTTCCGCGGCCGATGATTCCGCGGACCTTCTGGGGATTCTTGAACCGGATCAGCCCGGCTTCCGGCAGCGGGTTTACCGCGATGATCTGTCCGCCGTTGCGTTTGGTCTCCTCGAGCGCCGAGAGCATTCGCGGCATATTGGTGCCGGGGTTGATACCGACGACGAGTACCAGGTCCGCTTCGTGGATGTCGTCGAGGCTGACGCTGCCCTTGCCGATTCCGAGCGTCTCCTGCAGCGCCGAGCCGCTGGACTCGTGGCACATGTTGCTGCAGTCGGGGAGGTTGTTCGTACCCAACGCCCGGGCGAACAACTGCAGCAGGAATGCGGCCTCGTTGCTGACCCGGCCCGAGGTGTAGAACAACGCTTCGTCGGGTGAGTCGAGCGCGCGCAGTTCGGCGGCGAGCAGGTCGAGCGCGTCGTCCCAGCCGATCGGTTCGTAGTGATCGGATCCGGACCGCTTCACCATCGGCTCGGTCAGCCGGCCTTGCTGGTTGAGCCACATGTCGGATTCGGCCAGCAGCCGCGGAATCGAGTGTTCGGCGAAGAATTCCCGCGTGATTCGGCGGGTCGTGGCCTCGTCGTTGATGTGCTTGGCGCCGTTTTCGCAGTACTCGTTGATGTGCCGGTGCTTCGGGTCTGGCTCCGGCCAGGCGCACCCCGGACAATCGGTGCCGTTCGCCTGGTTGATGCTCAGCAGGTTGATCGCGGCGCGCCGTGGCGAGGTCTCCTCCAGCGAGAACTGCACGGCGTGCAGGACGCCGGGAACGCCGGTGGCCCACTGTTTGGGCGGCGTGACTCTGAGCTTCTCGTCGCGCGAATGATCTGTCGGCATCGGATCCGTCTGCTCGGGTAGACGCTCAGCATAAACCCGAGCCAGGGTTGGCTAGGCTCGCATCATGGGTCGGGTAACCGCACGTCGGCCGGTTCGGCACGTGAGCGCCGACGCGACCGTGCACCGACCTGAGACCCTTGCCGTCGAGGAACCGCTCGAGATCCGCGTGAACGGCACGCCCATCACGGTCACCATGCGCACGCCCGGGTCGGATTTCGAACTCGCGCAAGGCTTTCTGCTCACCGAGGGGATCATCGCCCGTCGGGCCGACGTGGCCGCCATCCGATACTGCAGCGGCGCCGGACCGGACGGTCTCAACACCTACAATGTCCTTGACATCACGCTGGAAGCCGGCGTGCCCACGCCCAGCACGGACGTGACCCGCAACTTCTACACCACATCGTCGTGCGGAGTGTGCGGCAAAGCCTCCCTCGACGCCGTGCGGCTCAGCAGCCGATACCCGGTGGGGGATCACGTCCTGCGCGTCAGCGCCGCCACCCTGTCCGCTCTGCCCGAGCGGCTCCGCGCGGCGCAGAAGGTATTCGCCACTACCGGTGGCCTGCACGGTGCGGCGTTGTTCGGCGCCGACGGCACGCTGTTGGTCGCGCGCGAAGACATCGGCCGGCACAACGCTGTCGACAAGGCGATCGGCTGGGCCTTGGAGAACGACCGGATTCCGCTGGAGACCGCGGTGCTGCTGGTGAGTGGCCGGGCATCGTTCGAGTTGACACAGAAGGCGGTCATGGCGGGTGTCCCGATGCTGGCCGCCGTGTCGGCTCCATCGTCGCTGGCGGTCGACCTGGCCAGCGAATCGGGGCTGACACTGGTCGCGTTCCTGCGGGGCGATTCGATGAACATCTACGCACGGCCGGACCGGGTCGACGGCGTCTGACCGACGGCTACGCGCTGAACAGCAGGTACAGCCCGGTGAACGTATAGCCGACCATCACCAGCATCATCGTGAGCTGGCCGGTGAGCTGATGACGCTTGGGTAGCAGCCGCAACGCCTTATCGTGCGCCGAGATCACCGCGACGATATGCCCGGTCACCACCGACGTCACCTTGATCACGGCCAGCACGGTCGGGTGCAACGAAAGGACGTAGGCCACGTGTAAATGCCCGAGGCCCAACAGATTCCAGTCGTGGCCAAGCGGGTCCGCCAGCGCGAAAACCGCCTGCTGACCACGCTCGATGAGGTAAGACAGGTAGTGCGCGAAGATGTAGCCCACCACGATCGGGATCAGCGAATGGGCTAATTCACCGGGAAGCGCGCGACGCTTTTCCCGGTCGAGGCCGCCGGTCGCGCGCGCGGCCAGTGAGAACGTCGTCCCCACGACCGCCACGAATACCAGCAGGCCGATGGTGCGTAACCCGCACGACGAGACCGCCACGGGCACAAAATGAATGGAGCGTGATAGACCATCTGCGAAGTTGCGCCACGTCGCCGAGGAGGAGAAGCTGTCGAATGCGGTCGAGCCGAGCAGTACCGCCAGCACGGCCACGACGCCCGGCCGAATCGGCAATGACAACAGATTGTCGAACGGGTTTCCGATCCCGATCCGTCGGGTTTTCGTGTCGCGGCGGAACGGTGAGAGCCGTGACACCGCCATGCTGTAGACGCCGAACGGGTCCGCGCGGGCGAACCAACGTTGTCCGCACAGCCACGCCCCGACCAACAGCACTAGCGCGTAGCTCAGCAGCCAGGTCTTGACCCACGGCAGCGCAGCGGGATTGGGGCTGGCGAGTTCCATCCACACGAACGCGAACAGGCCCACGGCGGCGGGTCGATATCCCCACGACTCCGGATAGGACCACCGCGGGCTCGGCGTAATGCGTTGCAACAGTAAGTACACCGTGCGCACCGGCGAGATGACTCGCCATACCGGCCCGACGAGCAGCGAAACCGCCACCAGCCCAACCCATAACAGTACGTAGAAGACGCCGAGCAGCGCGTTGGCGTTCGTCTGTGGGCCGAACAGGCCGGCGAGTAACACCCATCCGGTGAACGCGAGGGTCGCCACTGCCGCCACCGCGCGGGTGATGGGCGAGTCCACGAACGTCGTCACCGCCGCCGGCAGTGGGCGAGTCGGATTGTCCGCGTCGAAGCGGGGCCGCTTCCATGCGAACGCCACCAGCGCGAAAGTGAAGGTGAGCGCCCACGCGGCCCCGACCACCGAAAAGGCATACGGCACCGGCAAATCGCTCGACCCGCCGAGGCCGTGCGCGACGAGGCGTTCAGTCACGGATTCACGTGAATGGTGGCGACCGTCCGATCGAGGTGATGCAGTTCGACGTCGACACTGCCAGGAACGTCGACGCTGAATTCGAACTTTTGGTTGGGTGCCGCGGCGACCGGAAACTTGTGGTCGGGCACCGAGTGCACGTGCAGCTCGTCAGCCACGTCGCTGGTGACGTGCAGCGTGATCGGCTGCTTGGCTGTCGCCTGAAAAGTCGCGTTCGACGGTGTCACCTGGCCATGGGCAATGGTGATATCCACCGAAAGCCCGGTTGCACCAGTCGTTTTCGACGCGCTGTCGCATGCGGCCGGGGTCACCAACAGCACGGAGAACGCCGTGACGACGAGAGCCTGCCGAAGCTTCGTCAATCCGCTCATGCTGCCCGCGGTGGCGAGTGCTCGACTGCTTCTTCTCCCGGTTCGTTCGGCGCATTCTCCGAATTATTGATCCGGCCCGCGCCCCACGTCAGCGCGGTGATGACTGTGATCGTGAAGAAGAGAACGACGACCCCGCCCGCAGTGAACAACCAACCGGGTACGCCCGGGTCGCGTTCGCGCTGCAAGATGGACACCTCGAAGGCAAACGGACGCGTGCCGTTGCTCAGTACCGGGATCTCCGGTACGGGGATCGCCTCGTCGGCCGGTGCCCAGATGGGTACCGCGGCGAGGTCTCGCCCGTCGTGCACGCGTAGCAGCGTCTTCCAGTCGCCCCACACCGGAACCGGCTCGGTCGAGACGTAATGTCCCGGACCGACTTTGCGCAGACGGTTGATGAAGAGTCCACGATGGTTCTCCATCTTGCCCTGCCAGGCGAGGATCGTCACCCAGTCCGGGTGGTCACCGGCCATGTTGGGCGGGTTGAGTTGAACGTCCGCTGTCGCCATTCGCTGCCCGGGGGGACTGGGTACGTCGGTGAGTTTGACGGTCGCCGAGTCCTGCTTCGGAACCAGGATGTGCAGACCGTTGGCGACGGTGCCACCGATGATGAGGACGGTCAGCGCGACAGCGGTGATGCCGAACGCGCGGCCCGGCAGTCGCTGGCTGGTCAACACCATGCCGAAGAGAGCCGCGCACACGCCGGCGAAGATCGCCACCGGGACGGCAGTCGGCAGCGCCTCCCGCCAAAGGTCGACCGGCCACGGGTAGTGGTACACCTTTCCGATCCACAGCGATTCGAGCCACAGACCGGCGGTGCCGATGCCGAGACCGGAGACGGCGCCGAAGACGATCGGGCGTTTGAAAAGCGGTGTCAGAGCAACCAACTCGACCACCAGGGCCGGCCCGAGGTAGAGCGGGAACCAGTTGATCGGAGCGCCGAGAATCGGGCCGACGAGGAAAGCGACTCCACCACGCAACGCGATGGCGAACAGCGCCGCAATGATCGCCGCGCCTTTACCGAGCGTGATGCGGGCAACGATGCACCCGATGGCCGCGGCGGCGGCGATCAGCATCGGTTGGAAAACCAGTCGGAACTGTGGCACACCGAAGTCGAATTCGATTTGGTAGACCGACATACCGATCAAAAGGCCGCCGCTCGAGAGGTAGCGGAGGAATTTGATGAACGGACCGTCGTGGCGTTCGAGCGCTTCGTCGGCCGGCGTCTCCTCGACTTTGCGAGCGCCCTCGTACTCGAGCATCAGCACGGCGAACAACGAGAAGTTGGCGCCACCAATCATCATCAGATGCGTTGGGCCCCAGAGGGTCACGTCCTGGCCGAAGATGCGGTGCCAGATGTCATCGAGCGGAAAGCCGATCATCGCGTACATGCCGCACGCCGCCATCAGCAAGCCACCCACAGGGGCGTACCAGTTGCGCGTGATGCGCACCGAGGCCGGACCGGGCTTGTCATATGGCAGCACGACCGAGATCGCTCCGGCGAGAAAAATTCCGAACAGGCCGATGATGATGAAGTAGTGAGCCGGGTTGGCCAGCGGCCCGGGATCGCGGCCATTCCCGATGTGCCAACTGACATCCCAGATAAAACCGAACAGCGCGCAGATGATCGACGTGGTGAACACCAAGATGGTCAGCGCGACCCACGACGGCCGATTGAATTTGTTGCCAAGGCGTTCGGCGACGGTGTTCAGCCATGTGATGCGGCGAGTGCGGTGACCCCACCCGACATAGAGCATGCCGGCACCGATGAACATGGCCGCGATCGTCAGTCCGATGACCTGGTCGAGGCCGGCGCCGCGCGCTGGCGGCTCAGCCGCAAGAAGTGTCAGATCCACCGTGATACCTCCCACACTGCGCCGGCCCGCCCGGAGTCTTCCGGGCGCTTAACTTACCCAAGGGTAGGTAGCCTGCGGGTCCTACGCTCAAACTTCGGCGATTTGCTGCCCGCGTGTCTCAGTCGCGGCTGCCGTCGGAGGTCGAGGCCGGTTCGTCATCGGGTGTACGCCGGTCTTTGATCGCGATGTAGAGGACGACGCCGACGACCACGACCGCCGGCAGGAAAGCCGGACCGGCGAGCAGCAGCCAGTGGTGGGCCACGTATTCGACGTGTGGACTAGTCAATTTCGATCACTCCCGTACATCCGTTGCCTACCGCGGAGGGGTACCCAACGGCGCCCGAGGCGACCACATGACGTTTGTGCAGGTGCACACCGCTAGCCTAGCCTGGGCACCGTTCAACGCTTGTTGTGGAGAAGCCGGGAACAATGTGCTTCCCGCGCGCGAGAACAGGCCAACACCAAGACATAAGGAGTAGCTGGTGACTCAGGCGGCGACTCGGCCGACATCCGACACCGACAACACCGACATTCTCACGGTGGCCCGTCGGCAGGTGCTCGAACGCGGCGAGGGGCTGAGTCGGCAGCAGGTGCTCGACGTGTTGCAGCTGCCCGACGACCGGCTCGAAGAGCTCCTCGCACTGGCACACGAGGTGCGCATGGCGCACTGCGGTCCCGAGGTCGAGGTCGAGGGCATCATCAGCCTGAAAACCGGTGGCTGCCCGGAGGACTGTCACTTCTGCTCTCAGTCGGGCCTGTTCGCCTCGCCGGTGCGCAGTGCGTGGCTGGACATCCCCAGCTTGGTCGAGGCGGCCAAGCAGACCGCCAAGTCCGGCGCCACCGAGTTCTGCATCGTCGCCGCGGTACGTGGCCCCGACGAGCGGCTGCTGGCACAGGTCGCCGCCGGCATCGAGGCGATCCGCGACGCGGTGGACATTCAAATCGCCTGCTCTCTCGGCATGCTGACGCAGGAGCAGGTGGACCGTCTCAAGGAGATGGGCGTCCACCGCTACAACCACAACCTGGAGACCGCGCAGTCCTACTTCCCGAACGTCGTCACCACGCACAGCTGGGAAGAGCGCTGGGGCACGCTGGAGATGGTGCGCAAGGCCGGCATGGAGGTGTGCTGCGGCGGCATCCTCGGCATGGGCGAGACGGTCGAGCAGCGTGCGGAGTTTGCCGCGAATCTGGCCGAGCTGGACCCCGACGAGGTGCCGCTGAACTTCCTGAACCCGCGACCGGGCACCCCATTCGGCGACCTCGAGGTGCTGCCCGCCAGCGAGGCGCTCAAGGCCGTCGCGGCGTTCCGCCTGGCGCTGCCCCGGACGATGCTGCGCTTCGCCGGTGGCCGCGAGATCACCCTGGGCGACCTCGGCGCCAAGCAGGGCATCCTGGGCGGCATCAACGCCGTGATCGTCGGCAACTACCTGACCACGCTGGGGCGTCCCGCCGAGGCCGACCTGGAATTGCTGGATGATCTGCAGATGCCGATCAAGGCGCTCAACGCCAGCCTGTAGCGCGTGATGGTCTCCGATCTGCCCGCACCGGTAGGTGCAGGCGTCTACAACGTCTACACGGGCGACTCCGCCGGCAGCACCGTGCCGACAGCGGCCCAGCTGGGCCTCGAGCCGCCCCGGTTCTGCGCCGAGTGCGGCCGCCGGATGGTGGTGCAGGTGCGGCCCGACGGGTGGTGGGCGAAATGCTCGCGGCACGGGCTGGTGGATTCCTCCGAGCTCGAGGCACAGCGATGACGGCCGCCGCTCCGCGGATTTCCCGACGACGGGCGGCCCTCACGGTCGCGGTGAGCCTGC
Organism: Candidatus Mycobacterium wuenschmannii; assembly: GCF_030252325.1. Classification (NCBI taxonomy): domain Bacteria; kingdom Bacillati; phylum Actinomycetota; class Actinomycetes; order Mycobacteriales; family Mycobacteriaceae; genus Mycobacterium; species Candidatus Mycobacterium wuenschmannii. The sequence continues at coordinate 939,592 of NZ_CP126981.1, forward strand.
TGCCGGGCGGCGCGCTGGTGGGTGGGCTCTGGGCGTGGATTGCCCCGCCGATCAAGGGCGTAGTGGCGCTGACGCACAGCGGTGAGCGCCTGCACGACTATCTCGGCAGCGAGGCCGATAACTTTTTCATCGCCGCGTTCATGATGCTCGGTCTACTGAACGTCGTCGCGGTTGTCGCGGCGGTCCTGGCGTGGCAATGGCGGGCGCACCGCGGACCCGGCATGGTTGTCGGGCTGTGCGCCGGGATGGTCGGCGCGGCCGGCGTAGCGGTCGGCATCGGCGTTCTGGCCGCCCATTTACGCTATGGCACAGTCGATTTCGGCATGATCCCGCTGAGTCATGATCACCCGCTGCAGTACTTCACGACGGCCTCGCCGGTGTTCTTCGGCCCGTCCCGGCTGCAGATCGCCTGCACGCTGTTGCTGCCCGCGGCAACAGCCGCGCTGGTCTACGCCGTCCCGGTAGCGGCGACGGCGCGCGACGACCTGGACGGCTATCCGCCCGTCGAAGCCGTTTACCCCCGGGTCGAAAGCGCTACTGCGGCAACGTCATAGCGGGCGGCGGCGCACCGACTTGCCGGTGATGACCTTGGCAGCGATGACGGCCAGCCGTGCCATGCCGACGTAGGTCGTCGGGTTGAACATCGTCGGCCACTTCGTCCGGATCAGATGATCGGTCAGCGGACGACGGGCAAAGCGATCCTGTAACCAGCGCAACGCCATCGGCGCCGACAACGGATGCAGCAGCAGGTGCTCGTTGAACGCGTCGCGGTGGTAGGTGACGTCGGCGCCGCCGGCCGAGTAGGCATCGGCCAACCGGTCAATGTCCTCGACGTCGATCAGGTAGTCGTGGACGGCCTGCACGATCAGTACCGGCGGGGTGGGCACCTTGGCGCCCAGCCTGATGTTGTCGAAGACGTACTCCAACTCCGGCATCGCCAGGATTTCCTCCAGCGGGCGGTCCAGGTAGTCGCCGACGTCCTTCTTGATCATCCGGATGACCGCACCGACGGTCGTCATGCTCTCCAGCCGGTGCAGCAGCGCGAGGCCTTCCTCGCTGGCGTGTTCGTTGATGACACGGTTCAGGTCGGGGTAGATGTGCACGAGCGCCGCGATCACCATCGCAGGCAGGCCGGACAGGACGCTGCCGTTGAGCCGGCGGAAGGTGTGGCCCAGGTCGCCGACCGGCGACCCGAGGACCGCACCGACGATGTCCAGCTCCGGCGCGTAGTCGGCGCACAGCTCGGCCGCCCACGCGGTGGCCAGTCCGCCACCGGAGTAGCCCCACAGCGCCACCGGCGCCTTCGCGGACAGTCCCAGTCGTTCGGCACTCAGTGCGGCGCGCACGCCGTCGAGAATGAAGTAGCCCGGCTCGAACGGCGCCCCCCACATGCCGGTGCGGCCCTCGTGGTCGGGGATCGACACCGCCCAGCCTTCGGCCAGCGCGGCGGAGATCAGCAGGAATTCCAGCTGGGCCAGCGATCCGAGTGCGTTGGCGCGGCGGCGCAGCGCGTACGAGGGAAAGCAGCGCGACGACACCGCGTCGATCGCGCACTGATACGACAGCACCGGGCACGGTCGGTCAGGGGTGGCTTCGGCAGGCACGATGACGGTCGTCGCCGTGGCCGCCGGCTGGCCGTTCATGTCGGTGCTGCGGTAGAGCAGCTGGGTGGCCATCGAGCGCTGCGGGATCAGGCCGAGGAAGGCCAGCTCAACGTCGCGCGAGCGCAGTACGGTGCCGGGCTCGGCGTGCTGATATCCCGGCGGCGGCTCGTAGAACGGGTCGTCGGTCGGCAGCTGGGGGCGGGCTTTGGCTTGCAATTCCTCGTGCGGCGCAACGCCGATCCACTCGGCACCGGTAGCGGTCGCAAGGTTGCCAATGTCCATCGGGGCATTGTTGCTTAAGGGAGCATTAAGAATCCAGTTGGCCGGCCGGTGAGTCGCGCACGTCACGCCGAACCGGGAGGTCGCAGCGCCGCAAATTCGTCTGTGACGCGCAACTGGGAATCTGTGAATCGGAACAACGCCGCCGGTCGGCCACCGCTGCGGCCGGACTGCGCGACGGTGCCGGTGGGCGTGATGACGCCCCGGCGGGCGAGCACCCGCTGCAGATTCGTGGAGTCGACCTGATACCCCAGGGCCGCGCCGTAGATGTCGCGCAGCGTCGACATGGCGAATTCGGTTGGCGCCAAGGCGAACCCGATATTCGTGTAGGACATCTTCGCGACCAGCCGGGTCCGGGCGTGCTCGACCATCGGGCCGTGGTCGAACGCCATCGGCGGCAGCGCGGTGACAGGGTGCCAGCGGGTGTCGGACGGCAGCTCCGGGGTGGCGGGGGAGCGCACCAGCCCGAGGAAGGTCGACGCGATCGTCCGTGTTCCGGGCAATCGCGCCGGTTCGGAGAACACCGCGAGTTGTTCGAGGTGAGCGACCTCACGCAGGTCGACCTTCTCGGCGAGCTGGCGGCGCACCGACGTCATCATGTCCTCGTCGTGCCGGAGCCGTCCGCCGGGCAGTGACCACGCGTCGCGCTGGGGGTCGCGTGCGCGTTGCCACAGCAGCACGCTGAGCTCGGGTCTCAGTGTCTTGGGGCCCGACGGGCCCGCTGTGAGCCCGCGAACCTGGAATACGACGGCGAGCACTTCGTGCGCAGTGCTACCATTGACCATGTTTTCGATTGTAAGACGAAAACCCGTGCCGCGAGGCGAAAGGATCGACTATGGCAGTCGTGAATCGCACCGACGTGCTGTCAAACGGTCTGGATGAAGACATGACGAGCGTTCTGGCCGCAGGAATCATCAACTCTCCCAACGGTTTCAGTGGCATTGACGGCGATGGCCAGTGGGCTGCCGAGATTCGCCGCCTCGCCGATCTGCGAAACGCCACAATCTTGGCGCACAACTACCAGCTGCCGGCCATTCAGGACGTCGCCGACCACGTCGGCGACTCACTGGCGCTGTCCCGGATCGCCGCCGAGGCACCCGAAGACACGATCGTGTTCTGCGGCGTGCACTTCATGGCCGAGACCGCCAAGATCCTGAGCCCCGACAAGACCGTGCTCATCCCGGACCAGCGCGCCGGTTGCTCGCTCGCGGACTCGATCACCCCCGAAGACCTGCAGGCCTGGAAAGACGAGCACCCCGACGCGGTCGTCGTCTCCTACGTCAACACCACCGCGGCGGTGAAGGCGCTCACCGACATCTGCTGCACCTCCTCCAACGCCGTCGACGTCGTCGCGTCCATCGACCCCGAGCGCGACGTGCTGTTCTGCCCCGACCAGTTCCTCGGGGCGCATGTGCGCCGGATGACGGGGCGCGACAACGTGCACGTCTGGGCCGGCGAATGCCACGTGCACGCCGGGATCAACGGCGACGAGCTGACCGATCAGGCCCGCAAACACCCCGACGCCGAGTTGTTCGTCCACCCCGAGTGTGGCTGTGCCACGTCTGCGCTGTACCTCGCGGGTGAGGGCGCTTTCCCGGACGAGCGGGTGAAGATCCTGTCGACCGGCGGCATGCTGGACGCTGCGCGCGAGACCCGCGCCCGCGAGGTCCTGGTCGCCACCGAGGTGGGCATGCTGCACCAACTTCGCCGTGCCGCACCGGAAGTCGACTTCCGCGCGGTCAACGACCGCGCCTCCTGCAAGTACATGAAGATGATCACCCCCGCCGCGCTGCTGCGCTGCCTGGTCGACGGCGCCGACGAGGTGCACGTCGATGCGCAGACCGCCGCACAGGCCCGCCAGAGCGTGCAGCGGATGATCGCGATCGGCCAGCCGGGCGGCGGCGAATGACCCCGCAGCCGGCCTGGCAGGAACACGCCGACGTCGTCGTCATCGGCACGGGTGTCGCCGGACTGGCCGCGGCGCTGGCCGCGCACCGCGCCGGCCGCCGGGTGATCGTGTTGAGCAAGGCCGGACGACGGGCCGGCGCGACGGCTACGCACTACGCGCAGGGCGGTATCGCGGTGGTGCTGCCGGATACCGACGACTCGGTCGACGCCCATGTCGCCGACACTCTCGCCGCCGGCGCCGGCCTGTGCGACACCGACGCCGTGACGTCGATCGTCGCCGACGGCTACCGGGCAGTGACCGAGTTGGTCCGCGACGGGGCACGTTTCGACCAGGCCGCCGCAGGGGGTTGGGCGCTGAGCCGCGAGGGTGGACACACCCGGCGCCGCATCGTGCACGCCGGCGGCGACGCCACCGGCGCAGAGGTGCAGCGCGCCCTCGACCACGCCGCCGCAACGTTGGACGTTCGCACCGGTCACGCCGCACTACGCGTGCTGCACGACGCGACGTCCGGCACGGACGCCGTGACTGGCGTGCTGGTGGCCGATCGGCGGGGCATCGGCGTCGTTCACGCGCCGTCGGTGATTCTCGCCAGCGGCGGCCTCGGGCAGATGTACACCGCGACCACCAATCCCGCCGGGTCGACCGGTGACGGTGTCGCGCTGGCGCTGTGGGCCGGGGTCGCGGTCAGCGACATCGAGTTCATCCAGTTCCACCCGACCATGCTGTTCGACGGCTCCTCGGACCGCGGGCCCGGAAAACGTCGCCCGCTGGTCACCGAGGCCATCCGTGGTGAGGGTGCGAACCTGATTGACAGTCAAGGCAATTCGGTGACCGCGGGCGTCCACCCGATGGGCGACCTGGCACCGCGCGATGTCGTCGCCGGGGCGATCGACGCGCGGCTGCGCCTCACCGGCGACCGATGCGTCTACCTGGACGCCCGTCGCATCGAAGACTTCGGGCGCCGTTTCCCGACCGTCGCCGCCGCCTGCCGCGACGCCGGCGTAGACCCGGTCCGCGAGCCCATCCCGGTCGCTCCGGGCGCGCACTACAGCTGCGGCGGCGTGACGACCGATGTCCACGGTCGTACCGAGCTGGCCGGGCTGTACGCCGCCGGCGAGGTCGCCCGCACCGGCATGCACGGCGCCAACCGGCTCGCGTCCAACAGCCTGCTCGAAGGCCTGGTCGTCGGCGGGCGCGCCGGCCGGGCCGCGGCCGAGCACGCCGCGGTGATCGGTCCCGTCCGCGCGACCGCTGGGGAGCCGGGCACGGCCGCCACCCTGCCGCGCGCCGACCTGCAGCGGGTGATGAGTCGCGACGCCTCCGTGATTCGCGACGCGACCGGCCTGCGGCGGCTGATCGGGACGCTGTCCGCAGCGCCGCCGCATCCGGTCGACGGACGTGCCACTCTCGAGGACGCCGCGCTCACGGTCGCCGCCCATGCGGTTGCCGCGGCCGCGCTGGCTCGCGAGGAGAGCCGGGGCTGCCACCACCGCGCGGAGCACCCTGCCACTGGGCCCGCGCCTGCCCGCAGCCTTGTCGTCCGCCTCGACGCCGGCTACAGCGCGCAGGTCGAGGAGTTGGCGGCGGTCTGCTGATGAGGCTCTCTGAGGCGGAGGTCGCCGAGGCCCGCGCCACCATCGCGCGCGCGCTCGACGAAGACCTGCGCTACGGCGCCGACATCACCACCACCGCCACCGTGCCGGACGGCGCGACCACCACCGCGTCGCTGATCACCCGCGAACCCGGCGTCATCGCGGGTGTCGAGATCGCGGTTCTGGTGCTCGACGAGGTGCTCGGTGCCGACGACTACCGGATCGTCCACCGGGTCGACGACGGAGCGCGCCTGCAACCCGGCGATTCCGCGCTGACGGTCGAGGCGCGCACCCACGGCCTGCTGACCGCGGAGCGCACGCTGCTGAACCTCGTCTGCCATCTGTCCGGGATCGCCACCGCCACTGCGGCGTGGGTGGATGCGGTCGACGGCACCAAGACCCAGATCCGCGACACCCGTAAGACGTTGCCCGGCCTGCGGACCCTGCAGAAGTATGCGGTTCGCGTCGGCGGCGGCGTGAACCACCGCCTCGGGTTGGGCGATGCGGCGCTGATCAAAGACAACCATGTGGCGGCGGCCGGCTCGGTGGTCGCCGCGCTGCGCGCGGTGCGGGCCGCCGCACCCGACCTGGCGTGCGAGGTCGAAGTCGACTCACTCGAGCAGCTCGACGAAATCCTCGCCGAGAACGCCGAATTGGTGCTGCTGGACAACTTCCCGATCTGGCAGACCCAGATTGCCGTGCAGCGCAGGGACACTCGCGCCCCGGCCACCAAACTCGAGTCCTCGGGCGGCCTTTCGCTCGACACCGCCGCGGACTACGCCGGAACCGGAGTCGACTACCTCGCCGTCGGCGCGCTCACGCATTCGGTGCGGGTGCTCGACATCGGCCTGGACGTCTGAGATGCGCCAGCTGACGTACGCGGACGTCGGCAGCTACGCCTGGCGCGACGTGCCCGACCCCGAGATCACCCGGCCGCAGCAGGCGCTGGTCCGTCCGCTGCAGGTGGCGTGCTGCGACCTCGACGTCGCAGTCGCCCGCGGCGTGGCGCCGCTGGCGCCCGGATACGCCGTCGGACACGAGGGGCTGGCGGAGGTCGTGGCAGTCGGCTCGGACGTGACCGGCGTCGCGGTGGGCGACCGCGTCGTCGTCCCCTTCCAGATCAGCTGCGGCGATTGTCGCGAGTGTCGGCGCGGCGTCACCGGTTCCTGCGGCTCGGTTCCGCTGATGGCCATGTACGGGCTTGCGGCATTGGCCGGCCTGGACGGCGGCGGCTTCATGTCCGACGTGGTGCTGGTGCCCTACGCCGACGCCATGCTGATTCCGCTGCCGCCGACTGTCGACCCGGTCGCCGTCGCCTCGTTGTCGGACAACATCCCGGACGGCTGGCGTGCCGTCGGGCCGTATGCCGCGGAACTGGCCGGCCTGGATCCGGCCGACCGGCGCGTGCTGGTGATCGGGCGGCTGTCGATCGGGCTGTACGCGGCGGCACTGGCCGTCGCCCTCGGCAACCGGGTCGACTACGTCGATACCGACCCTGGTCGCCTGGCCGCCGCCGAGAAGGTCGGTGCGACCGTGCACGACCTGGCCAAGCCGGACAAGACGTGGGCGCCCTTCCCGGTCACCGTGCACACCACCGGCGATCCGAAGCTGTTGTCCGCGGCGTTGCGCGCCACCTGGCCCGACGGGGTGTGCACCGACACCGGCATCTACTACCAGCCGAGCGTCGAGGTCCCGATGCTGCAGGCCTATACGCGCGGGGTACGCCTGGCCACCGGGCGGGTCAGCGCGCGGGCGGTGATCCCGCAGGTGCTGGAGCTGCTGGGCGCCGGGTGCGACCTGGCGCCGGTCGTCGAGCGGGTGGTGCCGTGGGAGGACGCGCCGGCGGTCTGGCCGACGATGACCGGCAAGACGGTCTTCACCCGCGCTTAGGTCGTCGCGAAACAGACGTCAGGGCTGTGATTTTGGCGGCGGTTTCAAGGTTTGGTTGCAACAGTGGTTTCTGTCGGGGCTGACAGTAGTGCGTTGAGGCGGTTGGTGGGGTTGTCCCAGCCGAATCGTTTCCGTGGGCGACCGTTGAGTTCGTCGGCGACGAAGCTGAGGTGTTCAGCCGAGTGGATCGACAGGTCGGTTCCCTTTGGAAAGTATTGCCGCAACAGGCCATTGGTGTTTTCGTTACTGCCTCGCTGCCAGGGTGAATGCGGGTCGCAGAAATAGATCTCAATGTCCGCGGCGAGGCTGATCCTGGCGTGCTGGGCCATCTCGTGACCTTGGTCCCAGGTCACGGTGCGACGCAGGGTGGGCGGCAGTTCGGTGATCGCGGCGATCATGGCGTCAGCGACCATTTCAGCGCTGCGGCTGGCGGGCAGATGTAGCAGGCGCACATAGCCCGTGGAGCGTTCGACAAGGGTGCCGATCTGGGAGGCCTGGTTTTTACCGATGATCAGATCACCCTCCCAATGCCCAGGCACGGCCCGGTCGGCGGCCTCAGCGGGGCGCTCAGAGATGTTGACCATGCCCGGAATACGGCCACGACCGTCAGCGGCGCGGACTCTGTTACGGGGTTTGCGCAGCCCACGCCCGGTGCGTAGGCATTGGGTCAGCTCGCGACGCAGCTCACCGCGTCCTTGCACGTACAGCGACCTGTAAATGGTCTCGTGGGACACCTGCATCTCCGGACGGTTGGGATACATCGTGGCTAGCTCGCCGGCGATCTGTTCGGGGCTGTACTTCTTGAGCAACAACGTTTGCACCTTGTCGTGCAACCCCGGGCAGCGGGCCAGCTTGCCAGCCTTGGGGCGACGCGCCCGCTCTTCGCTGCGGCGCTGAGCGATCCGCGCCGAATAACCCGACTGAGCATCCCAGCCACCACGGTAAGCGCCGAACCGATGCAGGGCCCGATAGCGGCCTGTGCGATTGCGCGCAGCACCGTTGATAGCGATCTCACGCATGATCGTCGACGGCGCCCGCCCCAACCGACCAGCGATCGAGCGGATCGACTCGCTCTGCGAGGTACCGATCATGATCTGCTCACGCTCACTTGGTGACAGCCGCGGCCGAATTCGGCCCTGCGGCTCGTGCATTCGTGGATTCACACCACCAAATCTGCGGAACCACTTCCTGCCACACGTCGCCGACACGCCGACCGCAGCGCCGGCATCTTCCGACGACCACCCATCAGCAATCAACACCCAAAACCGACGCTGCACCGACAACACCTGAGGCTGCCCGGCCATCAACACTCCTCACCGCAAAGTGTTGCAACGACCCCCTGAGCCCAAGGGCCAAACAACGGCCTTGGCTGCGCTCTCGCGGCGGGGGCTACGCGATGTCGGCGACGAAGACGCCGGACCGGCCGAGCGTCTTCTTGGCCAGGAACGGCAGGCCGGTGCCGTCGCTGCCGGCCGGCAGCACCCGCGGGTTGGTGATGTGCACAGTCGACCGGATAAAACGCACATCGGCTTCGCCGGCTGCGATCACATTCTTGACCCAGTTGGTCTTGCCGTGAATCAGCCCGATGGCCAGCACATTGCCTTTGCGGTAGGCGGTGACGATGGTCTGGTACGGCGTGCCCGAGGTGCGTCCGCGGTGGGTGATGACCGAGAAGCCCGGGATGAAGCGCGCGAACGGTCGCACCAGCGGGTTGAAGTACTTGATCTGGAAGCGTTCCAGCGCCGGCGGGACGAGCATCGGAACGCCGGGCGCATTGTTCGGATGGTCCTTCGCGGACATCACGTCTCCCTCTTCTCGAGTGTGCCGTCAATGTACCGGTCCGATATGGAGTTGCTCTGTTCTGGGACAATGGTCGGCGTGACTGTGATGGCGCGTATCGACCTGCGGGGTGCTGACCTGTCTGTCGCCCGACTGCGGGCGACCCTGCCCCGGGGCGGAGTGGACGTGGAGGCCGCCCTGTCCACGGTCCGTCCGATCGTGAACGCGGTTGCCGACCGCGGTGCCGAGGCCGCGCTGGAGTACGGCGAATCGCTGGACGGGGTCCGGCCGCCGTCGGTGCGGGTGCCCAGCAGCGAACTGGACGCGGCACTGGCCAGCCTGGACCGCGACGTGCGGACCGCATTGGAAGTCGTGATCGAGCGCACCCGCGCGGTGCACGCCGACCAACGGCGCTCCGACGTGACGACGACGCTCGGCCCCGGCGCCACTGTCACCGAGCGGTGGGTTCCGGTCGAGCGGGTTGGCCTGTACGTGCCGGGCGGCAACGCCGTCTATCCGTCGAGCGTCGTGATGAACGTCGTCCCGGCCCAGGCCGCGGGCGTCGGGTCGCTGGTGGTGGCCAGCCCGCCGCAGGCTCAGTCGCAGGGGCGGTTCACCGGCCTTCCGCACCCGACCATCCTGGCCGCCGCCCGGCTGCTCGGCGTCGACGAGGTGTGGGCGGTCGGCGGAGCCCAGGCAGTGGCGCTGATGACCTATGGCGGCGATGACACCGACGGCGCCGAACTGGCACCGGTCGACATGATCACCGGTCCGGGCAACATCTACGTGACCGCCGCCAAGCGGCTGGTCCGCTCGCGGGTCGGCATCGACGCCGAGGCCGGGCCGACCGAGATCGCGATCCTGGCCGACGACACCGCCGACCCAGAGCACGTCGCCGCCGACCTGATCAGTCAGGCCGAGCACGACGAGATGGCCGCCAGCGTCCTGGTGACGCCCAGCACCGAACTCGCCGACGCCACCGACGCCGCGCTGACCGCACAGCTGGAGACCACCGTGCACCGGCAGCGGGTCACCACCGCGCTGGCCGGACGGCAGTCGGCCATCATCATCGTCGACGACATCGACGCGGGGATCCGGACCGTCAACGCCTACGCCGCCGAGCACCTGGAGATCCAGACCGCCAACTCGGATAAGGTTGCCGCGCAAATCCGTTCGGCCGGAGCCATTTTCGTCGGCGCCTACTCGCCGGTGAGCCTCGGCGACTACTGCGCAGGCTCCAATCACGTGCTGCCCACCGCGGGCAGCGCCGCGCACTCCAGCGGCCTGTCGGTGCAGACCTTCCTGCGCGGCATCCACGTTGTCGACTACACCGAGGCGGCGCTCAAAGACGTGTCTGGACATGTGATCACGCTGGCCGCCGCCGAGGACCTGCCCGCACACGGCGAGGCGGTACGGCGGAGGTTCGGGCAATGACCACGCGTCCCACTCTCGACGATCTGCCACTGCGTCAGGATCTGCGTGGTAAATCGCCGTACGGCGCACCGCAACTCGACGTTCCGGTTCGGTTGAACACCAACGAGAACCCGCACCCGCCGAGCCAGGCGCTCGTCGACGATGTCGTCGCGTCGGTGCGCGACGCGGCGGTCGACCTGAACCGCTATCCCGACCGCGACGCGGTGGCACTGCGCGCCGACCTGGCCGCCTACCTCACCGCGCAGACCGGTGTCCCGCTCGGTGTGGAAAACGTCTGGGCGGCAAACGGATCCAACGAGATCCTGCAACAGCTGCTGCAGGCCTTCGGGGGACCGGGACGCAGCGCGATCGGTTTCGTGCCGTCGTATTCGATGCACCCGATCATCTCCGATGCCACGCGCACCGAATGGCTCACGGCGCCCCGCGCCGCCGACTTCGGCCTCGACGCGGACGCCGCCGTCACGGCGATCCTCGAGCGCCGGCCCGACGTCGTGTTCGTCACCAGCCCCAATAACCCGACGGGACAGAGTGTTTCGCTCGCCGACTTGCGTCGGCTGCTGGACGTCGCGCCCGGGATCGTGATCGTCGACGAGGCCTACGGCGAATTCTCCGCCCAGCCGAGCGCGGTGGCGCTGCTCGACGAGTATCCGGCGAAGCTGATCGTCAGCCGCACCATGAGTAAGGCGTTCGCCTTCGCCGGTGGCCGGCTGGGTTATCTGGTCGCCACCAGGGCGGTGATCGACGCGATGCTGCTGGTGCGGCTGCCGTACCACCTGTCGGTGGTGACCCAGGCCGCGGCCCGGGCCGCGCTGCGGCACGCCGATGACACGCTCGGCAGCGTCGCGACGCTGATCGCCGAGCGGGACCGGGTGGTGACGGCGTTGAGCAGCATGGGTTTTCAGGTAGTGCCGAGCGATTCGAACTTCGTGCTGTTCGGTCGGTTCGCCGATGCCGCCGCGACCTGGCAGCGCTACCTCGACGCCGGCGTTCTGATCCGCGATGTGGGCATCCCCGGCTACCTGCGCACCACGATCGGGCTGGCGTGGGAGAACGACGCATTCCTCGCGGCCAGTGCAGATCTGGCTGCCACCGAACTGGCCGAGTCCGTCGCGGCGATCGCAAGCGCGGCGCTGCCGGGCGCAGCGGGTCGCCACGGAGATGAATAGGAGCGTCATGACTCGTCGCGCACGCGTTGAGCGCACCACGAAGGAATCCGAGATCGTCGTCGAACTCGACCTCGACGGCACCGGAGACGTGCACATCGACACCGGGGTCCCCTTCTACGACCACATGCTGCACGCGCTGGGCAGCCACGCGAGCTTCGACCTGAACGTGCGCGCAAAGGGTGATGTCGAGATCGAGGGCCACCACACCATCGAGGACACCGCGATTGTTCTCGGCCAGGCGCTGGGGGAGGCGCTCGGCGACAAGAAGGGCATCCGCCGGTTCGGCGACGCCTTCATCCCGATGGACGAGACCCTTGCGCACGCCATCGTCGACGTGTCGGGCCGGCCATACTGCGTGCACACGGGCGAACCGGATCACCTGCGGCACTTCACGATCGCCGGTAGCTCGGTGCCGTACCACACGGTGATCAACCGGCACGTATTCGAGACGCTGGCCAACAACGCACGCATCGCGCTGCACGTCCGAGTGCTCTACGGCCGCGACCCGCATCACATCACCGAGGCGCAGTACAAGGCGGTCGCCCGGGCGCTGCGGCAGGCCGTCGAAACCGACCCGCGGGTGTCTGGCGTGCCGTCCACCAAAGGTGCTCTGTGACAGGGCTTTCCCGCCGAAAAGCGGTTGTTGTGCTGGACTACGGTTCTGGCAACCTACGGTCGGCCCAGCGTGCGCTGCAGCGCGTCGGCGCCGACGTCGAAGTGACCGCCGACCTCGACAAGGCCGCTGCCGCGGACGGATTGGTCGTTCCCGGCGTTGGCGCCTACGAGGCGTGCATGGCCGGACTGCGAGACATCAACGGGCAGCAGGTGATCGCCGACCGGGTGGCGGCCGGCCGCCCAGTGCTCGGTGTGTGCGTCGGGATGCAGATCCTGTTCGCCCGCGGCGTGGAGTTCGGGGTGGAAAGCGTCGGTTGCGACCAGTGGCCGGGAGCGGTGACCCGCCTCGACGCGCCGGTGATTCCACACATGGGCTGGAACGTGATCGCCGCCGCCCCCGGCAGCGCGCTGTTCAAGGGCCTCGACGCAGATACCCGGTTCTACTTCGTGCACTCCTACGCCGCGCAGCGCTGGGAGGGTCACAGCGACGCGTTACTGACCTGGGCCACCCACGGGGTACCGTTCCTGGCCGCGGTCGAAGACGGTCCGTTGGCCGCCACTCAGTTTCACCCCGAGAAGAGCGGTGATGCCGGGGCGGCCGTGTTGAGCAATTGGGTTGAGGGGTTGTGACGTGTCGCTGATTTTGTTGCCTGCGGTCGACGTGGTCGAGGGCAAGGCCGTGCGGTTGGTGCAGGGCAAGGCCGGTAGCGAAACCGATTACGGCTCAGCGCTGGACGCGGCACTGGCCTGGCAGCGCGACGGCGCCGAGTGGGTGCACCTGGTGGACCTCGACGCGGCCTTCGGTCGCGGCTCGAACCGCGAATTGCTGGCCGAGGTGGTCGGCAAGCTCGACGTGAACGTCGAACTCTCCGGGGGCATCCGCGACGACGACTCGCTGTCCGCGGCGCTCGCCACCGGCTGCGCCCGGGTCAACGTCGGGACCGCCGCGCTGGAGAACCCGCAGTGGTGTGCCAAGGCGATCGCCGAACACGGCGACAAGGTCGCGGTCGGCCTCGACGTGCAGATCGTCGACGGCGACCACCGGCTACGCGGCCGCGGTTGGGAGACCGACGGCGGCGACCTGTGGCAGGTGCTGGATCGCCTTGACAGCGAAGGGTGCTCGCGCTTCGTCGTCACCGACGTGACCAAGGACGGCACGCTGACCGGCCCCAACCTCGACCTCTTGCGTGCCGTCGCCGATCGCACCGACATCCCGGTGATCGCCTCCGGCGGGGTGTCCAGCCTCGACGACCTGCGTGCGATCGCCACCCTGACCGATGCCGGGGTCGAAGGCGCCATCGTCGGCAAAGCGCTCTACGCCGGCCGCTTCACCCTGCCCGAAGCCCTCGCGGCGGTATCGGGTTAGGACCGCAATGGATCTCGATGCGCTGGTGGCCGAGGCGTCGGCGATCCTCGACGCGTCGGCCAAGCCGTTCGTCGCCGGGCATCGAGCGGACTCCGCGGTCGCCAAGCGCGGCGACGACTTCGCCACCAAGGTCGACCTGGCCATCGAGCGGCACGTCGTCGATGCATTGATGGCGGCCACCGGAATTCCGGTGCACGGCGAGGAGTTCGGCGGCGCCGACCTCGACTCCGAATGGGTGTGGGTGCTCGATCCGGTCGACGGAACGTTCAATTACGCGGCGGGGTCGCCGATGGCCGCGATTCTGCTTGGCCTACTGCATGAGGGGGAGCCGGTCGCCGGACTGACCTGGCTGCCGTTCATGAATGAGCGGTACGCGGCGGTGGTCGGCGGGGCGCTGATGAAAAACGGTGTGCCGCAACCGTCGTTGAAGCACACCGATCTCAACTCGTCGATCATCGGTGTCGGCACATTCAACGCCGACTCCCGCGGGCGGTTTCCCGGGCGCTATCGGGTGGCGGTCCTCGAAGAGCTCAGCCGGGTGTCGTCGCGGATGCGGATGCACGGTGCCACGGGGATCGACCTGGCCTACGTCGCCGACGGTGTCCTCGGCGGCTCGATCAGCTTCGGCGACCACGTGTGGGACCACGCCGCAGGCGTGGCACTGGTGCGGGCCGCAGGCGGCGTCGTCACCAACCTGGCGGGCGAACAGTGGACACCCGAATCGCGCTCCGCGCTGGCCGCCGCTCCGGGCGTGCACGGCCAATTGCTCGACATGCTGCACACCGTAGGGCGGCCCGATGAGTACTGAATCATCCACCGGCACAAGCCTTGCCGTGCGCGTCATCCCCTGCCTGGACGTCGACGACGGCCGGGTGGTCAAGGGCGTCAACTTCGAGAACCTGCGCGACGCGGGTGACCCCGTGGAGTTGGCCGCGGCCTACGACGCCGAGGGTGCCGACGAGTTGACCTTCCTCGACGTCACCGCGTCGTCGTCGGGGCGCGCCACCATGCTCGACGTGGTCCGGCGCACGGCCGAGCAGGTCTTCATCCCGCTCACCGTCGGCGGCGGCGTGCGGGAGGTGGCAGACGTCGACGTGCTGTTGCGGGCCGGTGCCGACAAGGTGTCGATCAACACCGCGGCCATCGCGCGCCCGGAGTTGTTGGCCGAGATGGCAAATCACTTCGGCTCGCAGTGCATAGTGTTGTCGGTCGACGCCCGGACCGTTCCGGTGGGCTCGCAGCCGACGCCCTCGGGCTGGGAGGTGACCACCCACGGCGGCCGGCGCGGCACCGGCATCGACGCCGTCGAATGGGCTTCTCGCGGCGCCGAATTGGGGGTGGGAGAAATCCTGCTGAACTCGATGGATGCCGACGGCACCCGCGCCGGATTCGACCTGGCGATGCTGCGTGCGGTGCGCGCGGCGGTGACCGTGCCGGTGATCGCCAGCGGCGGAGCCGGAGCGGTCGAGCATTTCGCCCCCGCCGTCGGGGCCGGCGCGGATGCGGTGTTGGCCGCCAGCGTGTTTCACTTCCGGCAGCTCACGATCGGACAGGTCAAGGACGCCATGGCCGCAGAAGGGATCACTGTGCGATGAGCCTCGACCCCGATATCGCGGCGCGCCTCAAACGCAACGCCGACGGACTGTTCACCGCGATCGTGCAGGAACGCGGCACCGGCGATGTGCTGATGGTCGCCTGGATGGACGACGACGCGCTGGCCCGTACCCTGGACACGCGGGAGGGCACCTACTTCTCGCGGTCGCGCGGCGAACAATGGGTCAAGGGCGCCACCTCCGGACACACCCAGCGAGTGCACTCCGTGCGCTTGGACTGCGACGGCGACGCCGTCCTGGTTGTGGTCGATCAGGTCGGCGGAGCGTGCCACACCGGCGATCACAGCTGCTTCGACGCCGACGTGCTGCTTGAATCCGACGTCTGATCCCGCGAGATCGTACGCCCCTGAACTGGGATGTTCAGCGGAATATGCGAAAAAAATTAAATAATTATTAGTTGCCTCTCAGGCCCGTCTAGGGTGCCGGCAGTGCCGAACCCCTCTCGATCCGCAGCCAGCAGGGTGCGGGCGTACGAGGGGAAATTTGATGGGAAGCACGAAATTTCTATGTCGCGTCGGGGGGCTCGCGGTCGGGCTGGGTGTGGGGTCTGTCGTGGCGTCGGTGCCCTGGCTGGCGGCTGCAGACGTGACTGACTCGGTCATTCCTGATGCGGTCGCGACGCTGGACGTCACGCCACTGCTACCGGCCGCCGACGTCAGTCCGTTCATGTCGGACTACGCGATCTCCTTCAACGGGATGACGATGGAGCAGGGCACCGCGACGGCCAGCTCGGTGGCCGGCAGCTATGGCTTCGCATTCGCCTACGGCGACGGGGCCAACGCCACCTCCGGCGGGGACGCAACGAGCCTTTTCAACACCGCCATCGCCGAAGGTGCCGGCAGCAACGCGCTGTCCAATGGCGGCAGCTTCGGCACGGCGATCGCGAGCGGCGCCGACAGCTCCGCCTACTCGAACGGCATCGCCAACTTCGTGTCGGCCATGGGATTGAACAGCAATGCCAGCGCCGCTCTGGGCGACTACAACTCGGTTATCGTCAACGGCGCCTACAGCAACGCCAGCATCCTCGGCCTCGGCGGGGGTGGCGACGGCAACCTGGTGAGCATCTTCGGCGATAACAGCATGGCTAACACCAGCGGTGTCAACGGCATCATCAGTGTCGTGGGCAACGACAACGTCCAGGCCACTTCCAACGGCATGAACAACATCATCAACATCTTCGGCAACGGCAACGAACTCGCCCAGGCTGCGGGCGGCAACAGCAACATCATCGGCATCTACGGCGATGACAATTTCTCCCAGGCCGGCTTTTTCGGCGATAGCAATCTCGCCGCGATCTTCGGCTACGGCAACACCGTGGCAGCTGTGGGTAACGACAACATCGCCGCCATCTTCGGTGACGGCGGCAGTGCAACGGCATCGGGCACCGACAACATCGCCGCCATCTTCGGCGACGGCAGTACCGCATCCGCTACCGGAATGAGCAATCTCGCAGCCGTTTTCGGCGATCTGCTCACCGCGACCGCGGATGGCAACAACCTGACCGTCATCGAGCCGTCGCTCATGGCGGATATGGCGGCCATGTTCGGCGGCTCGGCTGCGGACGTCTCGTGGTTCACCGATCTGCTCGACGGTTCGTGGTTGACGAGTCTGTTCTGACGACCCGATAAGCCGTCGTGTCGCCGGATTGCTGGTGAAGCAGCAGCTTTCGGCGTCAGTACGAACCGGCACCGGCTGCATCCCACGGGCGGGGGAGGCGGCCGGTGCCTTTCGTCGCGTCTGGGGCGGCGAGAGATTCATTTCCTTGTCGGCGTTTGCTGGTGCGTGATTTCACCTGCGTTGGCCGATTCTTACCGCCACTCCGCATCGGCTGAATCCACTCCATTGCACAACGCTGCCGATTCACCGGAATTCGACCGGTAAGCGATTCGCGCATACGCACCGATCTGCACTGATGTTGCGGCGTAGCAACCACCTTTTTGCTAATTTCTCAATCGCGGCGTCGGCAGCCGCGGGGCCTAGTCCGGACAACAGACCAAAGGTGCAGTGGCAGGAATATCGAGCGCAACCGAGCGCATCCTCCGCATAGCTGCGATACCCAGCGCGGCGTTCTTTCTGTTCGCCGTGTGGTTGTCCGCAGGCTGGGGCGGCACACCGATGCTGAATGTGTTGCATTGCGTTGGGGGACTGGGGTTTCCGATATTCGCGGCCGTAGGCTGCGGTACAGCCGCGCGGCGCAGCCACGGCCGGCAACGTCAGGGCTGGGTCGTGATGACCGCTGGGCTGATCGGGTTGCAATTCGGCGCGCTCGCGGTGCTCTATCACCGATTCTGGTTGGGCACCGTCAAGCCGCTGTATCCGCCCGCCGCGATGATCGCGTTTCTGCTCTTTCCTTTGGTCGCCTGTGTTGCGCTACTGCTTTTTCCAGGCCGCTATCCACGGGTGGCCCGGCTGCGCATGCTGCTCGACGGCGCGATCATGGCCGCGTCGCTTTTTGTCGTCGCCTGGGCCACGTTGCTGCGCGAGGTGTTCAACACGACGCGGGTCGACAGCTTGCACGAAGTGTTGTCCATCGCCTGCCCAATCGCGGGCGTCCTGACGGTGACCGTCGCAGTCCTCGTGTTGGCCCGGGCGAACGCCCAATGGCGTCAGACACTGCGCGTGCTGGCGATCGGCCTGACCCTGATCGCCGCGTCCGGCGGCGCCTACGTCTTCCTCCTGGTTCGCCACATCTACCTATTCGACAGTTTCCTGGGGCTGGGCTGGCCGGCCGGCCTGGTGGCGATCGGCATCGCCGGCCTGAGCAGTCCTGCCGATCTTGCCGAAAGCGCGACCGAGCCGCAGAGCACGATCGCGCCGATTTCGTTGTGGCTGCCCTACATTCCGATGTCGGTCGCCGGCGGTCTGGAGATCGCCCGATTTCGCGAGACGCTGCAATCGGATCCGGCCCTGGCCGCCGCGCCCTGGCTGATCGTGGCGGTGCTCGCACGCCAGTTCATGGTGGTCGCCGAGAATCGCCGGCTGCTGCACAGCGCGTCGGATCGGGCGCTGCGCGACCCGTTGACCAATCTCGCAAACCGGGTGCTCTTCCACGATCGCCTCGACCACGCGATCCAGCTGTATCACCGGGACCGGCGTTCGGTCGCGGTGCTGTCAATGGATCTCGACGACTTCAAGCTCATCAACGACAACCTGGGCCATCCCGCCGGCGACGCGCTGCTGGTGCAGGCGGCGCAACGATTGATGAGCTGTGTGCGCACCGGTGACACCGTCGCCCGCCTCGGTGGTGACGAATTCGCGGTTCTCATAGAGGATGCCGGCGAAAACGCCCACCTGATCGTCTACCAGATCATGGAGGCGTTCGAGCGGCCGTTCAGCACCGACGGCGAGGTCATCTTCATGCGGCCCAGCGCCGGCCTCGCGGTCGCCGGTCTCGACGATCCCGAACTCCGAGCGCCGGCGTTGCTGAAACAGGCTGACCTGGCGATGTATTCGGCCAAACGAATCGGCGGCGGTCTGCAGACGTTCAGCCCCGACATGCACATGGCCGACGACAACTCCGGTACCTACTCGACGGCCGAGGTGCAGCCGACGCGCGGCGGGCTGGTGGAGGTGCGGTTGCTCAGCGATCTGCGTCAGGCCATCAGCCACCGCGCGCTGACCGTCCTGTACCAGCCGAAGGTCGACCTGCAGACCGCCCGCGTCGTGGGCGCCGAGGCGCTGGTGCGATGGCCGCATCCCGTCTTCGGAATGGTTCAGCCGCACCAATTTCTGCCGTTGGTGCGTCAACACGGGTTGATGCGCTCGTTCACCGATCTGATCCTCGACCAGGCCCTCGGCGACGCCGCGCAGTGGCGGGACCGCGGGATGGCGGTGCCGGTCGCCGTCAACCTGTTTCCACCGCTGGTCGGCGACATCAACTTGCCCGGCCGCATCTTCGAGGCCCTCGAGCGGCATCAGTTGCCCGGCGACGCGCTGATCGTCGAGATCACCGAAGACCTGTTGCTGGACAACATCGACCGCACGCGACAAGTACTGGAAGCGTTGCGGGAGAACCACATTCACGTCGCGCTCGACGATTTCGGTAGCGGCTATTCGGCGTTGACCTATCTGCGCAAGCTGCCGATCGACGAGGTCAAAGTCGACTACGACTTGATCAGCCACGTGCTGACCGACCCGCGGGCCGAAGCGATCGTGCAGGCGGTCATCGACCTCTCGCACGCGCTCAATGTGACCACCGTCGCCGAGGGCGTGGAGAACAACGAGATCGCGGCATGGCTGCGCGACCGGGGATGCGAAGTCGCGCAAGGCATTCTGTACAGCCCGCCCATCACGGGAGTCGCGATGATGGACCTACTGGTCTCGCCGGCGTCCCGCTGACGACAGTCGCGACTAGCTACGGGCGCGCAGCGTCTGCAAGGCCTTGTCCGCGTGGGAGTCCATGCTGAGCTCGCTCGAGATCACCTCGAGCACCCGGCGGTCGGTGTCGATGACGAAGGTGGTGCGCTTGACGGGTAGCAGCTTGCCCAAAAGTCCACGCTTGACCCCGAATTGGTTCGCGATCGCGCCGTCGGTGTCCGACAGCAACGGGTAGTCGAACTTCTGCGCGTCGGCGAACTTCGCCTGCTTGTCGACCGGGTCGACGCTGATCCCGACACGGTTGGCGCCGACGGCCGCGAATTCCTGCGCCAGGTCGCGGAAATGGCACGCTTCCTTGGTACATCCGGGCGTCATCGCCGCCGGGTAGAAGAACAGCACGACCGGCCCGTCGGCCAAGAGTGCGCTGAGCGCGCGCGGGGTGCCGGTCTGGTCGGGAAGTTCGAAGTCAGCCACGGTGTCACCGGTTTTCATGGCCGTCACGCTACGCCAGTGCCGGCGGGCGCGATGTGCCCATCTGGGAAGATGACTGGCGTGCACGCCAACCTCGCCGCCGCCACCACCTCGCGGGAAGACTTCCGCGCGCTGGCGGCCGAGCATCGCGTCGTTCCGGTGACCCGCAAGGTGCTGGCCGACGCCGAAACCCCGCTGTCCGCGTACCGCAAACTGGCCGACAACCGGCCCGGCACCTTTTTGCTGGAGTCGGCGGAGAACGGCCGGTCGTGGTCGCGGTGGTCGTTCATCGGGGCCGGTGCGCCGTCGGCACTGACCGTGCGCGACGGGCAGGCGGTGTGGCTGGGCTCCGTCCCGCAGGACGCGCCGACCGGCGGCGACCCGCTGCGGGCCCTGCACGAGACCTTGGAACTGCTGGCCACCGCAGTCCTGCCGGGCCTGCCGCCGTTGTCCGGCGGCATGGTCGGCTTCTTCGCCTACGACCTGGTGCGGCGCCTCGAACGGCTGCCCGAGATCGCGGTCGACGACCTGAAGCTGCCGGACATGCTACTGCTGCTGGCCACCGATCTGGCCGCCGTGGACCACCACGAGGGCACCATCACGCTGATCGCCAACGCGGTGAATTGGAACGGTACCGACGATCGCGTCGACGAGGCCTACGACGACGCGATCGCCCGCCTGGACGTGATGACCGCGGCGCTGGAGCAACCGCTGCCGTCGACCATCGCGACGTTCACCCGGCCCGAGCCCCAGCACCGCTCGCAGCGCACGGTGCAGGAGTACGGCGCGATCGTCGAGCGCCTGGTCGGCGAGATCGAACGGGGCGAGGCCTTCCAGGTAGTGCCGTCGCAGCGATTCGAGATGGATACCGACGTGGCGGCCATCGACGTCTACCGGATGCTGCGGGTGTCCAACCCGAGCCCCTACATGTATCTACTGCATGTCCCCAATGGCGAAGGGGGAACGGCTTTTTCGATCGCCGGGTCCAGCCCGGAGGCGTTGGTCACGGTGCAGGACGGCTGGGCGAAGACGCACCCGATCGCCGGGACCAGGTGGCGGGGTGAGACCGAGGACGAGGACCAGCTGCTGGAGAAGGAGTTGCTGGCCGACGAGAAGGAACGCGCCGAACACCTGATGCTGGTCGACCTGGGCCGCAACGACCTGGGTCGGGTCTGCGTGCCCGGCAGCGTTCGCGTCGAGGACTACAGCCACATCGAGCGCTACAGCCACGTCATGCATCTGGTGTCAACGGTGACCGGGTCGCTCGCCGACGGCCGCACCGCGCTGGACGCCGTCACGGCGTGCTTCCCCGCCGGCACGTTGTCGGGCGCCCCCAAGGTGCGGGCGATGGAGCTCATCGAGGAGGTCGAGAAGACCCGGCGCGGCCTCTACGGCGGTGTCATCGGCTATCTCGACTTCGCCGGCAACGCCGATTTCGCGATCGCCATCCGCACCGCGCTGCTGCGCGACGGGACCGCCTTCGTGCAGGCCGGCGGCGGGGTGGTGGCCGACTCCAACGGACCCTACGAGTACACCGAGGCGGCGAACAAGGCGCGGGCCGTACTCAATGCGATCGCAGCCGCGGAGACGCTGCGCGGCCCGGATGCCCTCCGGGATGGCTGACGCCCGTCCCGCCCGCCGGACGATCCGGGCGGCGCAGATTCTGCTCGTGGTCGCCGCCGCCGGGCTCTGGGCCGCGTCGCGGTTGACCTGGGTGCAGTTGCGGACGTTCGACGGCCTGGGTCCGCCGAAGGTGATCACGCTGACCGGCGCCGGCTGGTCGTCGGCCCTACTCCCGGTCGCCGTGCTGCTGTTGGCCACCGCGCTCGCCGCCCTCGCGGTGCGCAGTTGGGCGCTGCGGGCCCTGGCGGTGCTGCTGGGGCTGGCCAGCCTGGCGACGGGTTATCTGGCGATCAGCACCCTGGAGATGCGTGACGTCGCAGCCAGGGGCGCCGAACTCGCGCGCGTGCCGGTGCTGGTCCTGGTCGGCAGCGGGCGGCACTATCCGGGTCCGGTGATCACGCTGGTGGCCGCCGTCGGCACGTTGATCGCGGCGGTGCTGCTGATGCGCGCGGCGGCCTCGGCCGGCGGGACCGCGACGAAATACCTCGCGCCGGCCGCACGCCGCGAGGAGGCACGCCAGGAACATGAAGCGCCGTCGGAGCGCGCGATGTGGGATGAACTCGACGAGGGTCGCGATCCGACCGACCCGGACACCGAGGGTCGGTGACGAACGCCACCGTGGCGCTCGCTACCCTCGAAGCACGCCGTCAATACTCTGGCGGCGGCCGGGGAGAGGAACCGACAGCATGAGTTCGGCAAGCGTGCTCGACTCCATTATCGAAGGAGTCCGCGCCGACGTTGCCGCTCGTGAGGCGGTCGTGAGCATGCCCGATATCAAGGCCGCGGCCGAAGCCGCCGCACCGCCGCGCGACGTCCTGGCGGCCCTGCGCGAGCCCGGTATCGGTGTCATCGCCGAAGTCAAGCGGGCCAGCCCGTCCGCGGGAGAACTCGCCTCGATCGCCGATCCCGCAGCGCTTGCCTGCGCATACGAAGACGGGGGCGCTCGGATCATCAGCGTGTTGACCGAGGAGCGTCGCTTCCACGGCAGCCTGGCCGACCTCGACACCGTGCGTGCCGCTGTGTCAATCCCGGTGCTACGCAAGGATTTCGTCGTCGGTCCCTACCAGATCCACGAGGCACGTGCGCACGGCGCCGACATGCTCTTGCTGATCGTCGCGGCGCTGGATCAGCCCGCGCTGGAGTCGATGCTCGAGCGCACCGAATCCTTGGGCATGACAGCGCTTGTCGAGGTGCACACCGAGCAGGAGGCCGACCGCGCCCTGAAGGCCGGCGCCCGGGTCATCGGCGTGAACGCCCGCGACCTGCGCACCCTGCGCGTCGACCGGGACTGCTTCGCGCGCATCGCGCCCGGGCTGCCGTCCGACATCATCCGGATCGCCGAGTCCGGGGTGCGCGGCCGTGCCGACTTGCTGGCCTACGCCGGTGCCGGCGCCGATGCGGTGCTCGTCGGGGAAGGATTGGTCACCAGCGGGGATCCGCGGGCCGCCGTCGCCGACCTGGTCACCGCCGGCAAGCACCCGTCGTGCCCGAAGCCGTCCCGCTAGCTCGGCGCGGTGGTTGAATCCCATGCGCCGCTTACTTGTTGAGCGTTTCTGATGGCAGACACTGTGCGTCCGGAGCTTCCGCGTTCCAGCGCCGCGATCGCTGAACCCACCCACCACGACCCCGACGTTCGCGGGCACTTCGGCGTCTACGGCGGTCGGTTCGTCGCCGAAGCCCTGATGGCCGTCATCGAGGACGTGACCGCGGCCTACGAGAAGGTGCGTACCGACCAGGCCTTCCTCGACGAACTCGACCGGCTGCAGACGCATTACACCGGCCGGCCCTCGCCGCTCTACGAGGCGACCCGGCTCAGCGAACATGCCGGCGGTGCGCGCATCTTCCTCAAACGAGAAGACCTGAATCACACCGGTTCTCACAAGATCAACAACGTGCTGGGGCAGGCGTTGCTGGCTCGTCAGATGGGCAAGACCCGGGTGATCGCCGAGACCGGCGCCGGTCAACACGGCGTCGCCACCGCGACCGCGTGCGCGCTGCTCGGCCTGGACTGCGTGATCTACATGGGTGCCGTCGACACCGCGCGGCAGGCCCTCAACGTCGCACGGATGCGACTGCTCGGCGCCGAGGTCGTCTCGGTCGAGTCCGGATCCAAGACCCTCAAGGACGCGATCAACGACGCGTTCCGCGACTGGGTGACCAACGCCGACAACACGTACTACTGCTTCGGCACCGCAGCCGGGCCGCATCCTTTCCCGACGATGGTCCGCGACTTCCAGCGGGTGATCGGGCTCGAGACACGGGTCCAGATCCAGGACCAGGCCGGGCGACTGCCCGACGCCGTCACCGCCTGCGTCGGTGGGGGATCCAACGCGATCGGCATCTTCCACGCCTTCCTCGACGACCCCGGCGTCCGCCTGGTGGGTTACGAGGCCGCCGGTGACGGCGTCGAAACCGGTCGGCACGCCGCCACTTTCACGGGTGGTACGCCGGGCGCCTTCCAGGGTTCGTTCTCGTTCCTGCTGCAGGATGAAGACGGGCAGACCATCGAGTCTCACTCGATCTCGGCCGGGCTGGATTATCCGGGCGTCGGACCAGAGCACGCGTTTCTGAAAGACATCGGCCGCGCCGAATATCGACCCATCACCGACACCGAGGCCATGGACGCCTTCCGCCTGCTGTGCCGGACCGAGGGCATCATTCCGGCGATCGAGTCTGCGCACGCCGTCGCCGGTGCAATCCAGCTCGGCTTCGAAATGGGTTCTGGCGCAATCATCGTGGTGAATCTGTCGGGCCGGGGCGACAAGGACGTCGAGACCGCCGCGAAGTGGTTCGGCCTGCTCGACCAAGGTAAGTCATGACCGTCGAGCAGAGCGAAAAGAGCCGTCTGGACGAGGTTTTCAGTGCCTGCCGGGCCGAGAACCGGGCCGCGCTGATCGGTTATCTACCGACCGGGTACCCCGACGTCGCCACGTCGATCGACGCCATGAAGGCGCTGACCGAATCCGGTTGCGACCTGATCGAAGTCGGCGTGCCCTACTCGGATCCTGGCATGGACGGCCCCGTCATCGCGAGCGCGGCCGAGACCGCGTTGCGCGGCGGTGTGCGGGTCCGCGACACGTTGGCGGCCGTCGAGGCGATCAGCACCGCGGGTGGTCGCGCGGTCGTCATGACCTACTGGAACCCGGTGCTGCGCTACGGAGTTGACGCCTTCGCGCGTGATCTCGCGGCGGCGGGCGGGTATGGGTTGATCACCCCGGACCTCATCCCTGACGAGGGCGACGAGTGGCTGGCAGCGTCCGAACAGCACAACCTCGACCGCATCTTCCTGGTCGCGCCGTCATCGACGCCGCAGCGCCTGGCGGACACCGTGGCGGCATCACGCGGATTCGTCTACGCCGCATCGACGATGGGCGTGACGGGCGCCCGCGACGCGGTGTCCAACGCCGCACCGGAACTGGTCGGCCGGGTCAAAGAGGTCTCCGACATCGCGGTCGGAGTCGGCCTCGGCGTGCGCTCGCGCGAGCAGGCCGCCGAAATCGCCGGCTACGCCGACGGCGTCATCGTCGGGTCGGCGCTGGTCTCGGCTCTCGGCGACGGGCTGCCCACCATGCGCTCGCTCACCGAAGAACTCGCCGCCGGTGTCCGACAAAGGACTTCGACACCATGACGACGACTGTGCTCGCGTACATCCCCAGCCCGCCGCAGGGTGTGTGGTATCTGGGGCCGATCCCGTTGCGCGCGTACGCGTTGTTCATCATCCTCGGGATCATCGCCGCGCTGATGATCGGCGACCGGCGCTGGGAGGCCCGCGGCGGCGAACGTGGCGTCATCTACGACATTGCCTTGTGGGCGGTGCCGTTCGGACTCGTCGGTGGCCGGCTGTACCACCTGGCCACCGACTGGCGAACGTACTTCGGTGAGGGCGGCGCCGGACCCATTGCGGCGCTGCGTATCTGGGACGGTGGACTGGGCATCTGGGGCGCGGTTGCCCTGGGTGGTGTCGGCGCGTGGATCGCCTGCCGGCGACGCGGCATCCCGCTGCCGGCGTTCGGCGATGCGATCGCGCCGGGAATCGTTCTTGCGCAAGCGATCGGCCGCATCGGCAACTACTTCAACCAGGAACTCTACGGCCGCGAGACCACGATGCCCTGGGGCCTGGAGATCTTCTACCGCCGCGACCCGGCCGGATTCGTCGACGTGCATTCACTCGACGGGGTGTCGACCGGCCAGTTGGCGATGGTCGTGCAGCCGACGTTCTTGTACGAATTGCTCTGGAACCTACTGATTTTCGTCGTGCTGATCATCCTGGACCGTCGCTTCACCCTTGGCCACGGACGGCTGTTCGCCGCCTACGTCGCGGGCTACTGCGTCGGCCGCTTCTGGGTCGAACTACTGCGCGACGACACCGCCACCCACATCGCCGGTATCCGGATCAACTCCTTCACGTCGACGTTCGTCCTCATCGGTGCGGTCGTGTACCTGATCCTGGCGCGCAAGGGCCGCGAAGATCCGGCAACGCTGAGCGGGTCGGCGGCCGAGCTGCTGGAGCCGGACTCCGTCGACGAGGGCGACGCGCCGGCGGTGACCCCCGACGCCGCGCCGGCCGAGGACGGCGGCGGCGAGACGCCCGCAGCCGACTACGACGCGGAGGCCGTCGCGGCAGAGGCCGACGCGGCCGAGGTCGATCCCGCCGAGGTCGAAGTTGAGCCGTCGGAGGAGGCAGCACCCTCCACCGAGGCCGCTGAGGACACCGCGGACACCGAGGACACCGGAGCCGACGCAAACGACGAGCCCGAGGCGGACGCCGAGCCCGAGCCCGAAGCAGACGCCGAAGCCGAGGCGGACGCCGAAGCCGACGAAGAGCAACCCGAGCCGAGCGAGAAGAAGCCGGACGAGGACTGATGTCCGGTCCGGCCACGCATGGCTCCCACCACCCCACCGCGCGCTGGGTGTGGGGCCTGGGCGCGGTGGCGGTCGTCGGGGCGCTTGCTTACGTCGGCCTGGTCGACCCGCACAACCCGGGCGCGATCTTCCCGATCTGCCCGTTCCGGTTGCTCACCGGCTTGAACTGCCCCGGCTGCGGCACGCTGCGGATGGTCCACGACGTCCTGCACGGGGATGTGGCGGCCGCCGTCAACGACAACGTCGTGTTGCTCGTCGGCCTGCCGCTGCTGGCCGGCTGGATTGTGCTGCGACGTCGCCGCGGTCAGTGGCCGTTGACACTCCCGGCCGCCGTGACCGTCCTGGTCACATTGGCGACCTGGACGGTGGTGCGCAACCTGCCCGGATTCCCGTTGGTTCCGACGCTGCTCACCCACTAGCCCGCTGCCCGAAGCGGAACTGACGCGAGATGATCAGGTCACGCGACTATGCTTTTCGTCGTGGCAAGACGCGGAAAGATCGTCTGTACTCTCGGTCCGGCCACCAGCTCCGACGAGTCGGTCCGGGCTCTGGTCGAAGCCGGCATGGATGTCGCGCGACTCAACTTCAGCCACGGCGACTACAGCGACCACAAGGCCTCCTACGATCGCGTGCGCGCAGCCTCGGACGCGACCGGTCGCGCGGTCGGTGTGCTCGCGGATTTGCAGGGCCCCAAGATCAGGCTCGGCCGCTTCGCTGACGGACCGACGTACTGGGCCGATGGCGAGAGCGTGCGGATCACTGTCGCGGACTGCGCGGGCAACCACGATCGCGTCTCCACCACCTACAAGCAACTCGCGCAAGACGCGGTGCCCGGCGACCGGGTGCTGGTCGACGACGGCAACGTCGGTCTGGTGGTCGAGCACATCGACGGCGACGACGTGGTCTGCCGTGTCACCGAGGGCGGCCCGGTCAGCAACAACAAGGGCATGTCGCTTCCGGGCATGAGTGTCTCCGCGCCGGCGCTGTCGGAGAAGGACATCGACGACCTCGAGTTCGCGATGCATCTGGGTGTCGACATGGTGGCGCTGTCTTTCGTGCGTTCGCCGTCGGACGTCGAGCTGGTCCACGAGGTGATGGACCGGGTAGGCCGGCGGGTGCCGGTGATCGCCAAGCTCGAAAAGCCGGAAGCGATCGACAACCTCGAAGCCGTGGTCTTGGCGTTCGACGCGGTGATGGTCGCGCGCGGTGACCTCGGAGTCGAACTGCCGCTGGAAGAAGTTCCGCTGGTGCAGAAGCGGGCTATCCAAATGGCAAGGGAGAACGCCAAACCCGTGATCGTGGCGACGCAGATGCTCGAGTCCATGATCGAGCACTCGCGCCCGACCCGCGCCGAGGCATCCGATGTTGCGAACGCCGTCCTCGACGGCGCGGACGCGGTGATGCTGTCCGGCGAGACATCGGTCGGCAAATATCCGCTTGCGGCCGTCCAGACGATGTCTCGAATCATCTGTGCGGTGGAAGAGAATTCGACGGCGGCGCCGCCACTGACCCACGTCCCGCGTACCAAGCGCGGCGTGATCAGCTACGCCGCCCGCGACATCGGCGAGCGGCTCGACGCCAAGGCTCTGGTGGCCTTCACCCAGTCCGGCGACACTGTCCGACGGCTGGCCCGCCTGCACACGCCGCTGCCGCTGCTGGCGTTCACCCCACTGCCGGAAGTGCGCAGCCAGCTCGCGATGACCTGGGGGACCGAGACGTTCATCGTCGGGATCATGCAGACCACCGACGGGATGATCCGCCAGGTGGACAAGTCGCTGCTGACGCTCGGCCGCTACAAGCGCGGCGACTTGGTGGTGATCGTCGCGGGCGCGCCGCCCGGCACGGTCGGCTCGACGAACCTGATTCACGTGCACCGCATCGGCGAAGAGGACGTCTGAGCCCGCTGACTAGGCTGTCCCGGTGTCTGACTTCGACGAGCTGATGGCGGTGCTGGACCTGCAGGGCACGGGCGACGACGTGTTCGCCGGAGTCCAACCCAGCAAGAACCCACCTCGGACGTTCGGCGGGCTGATGATGGCGCAGTCCTTTGTGGCCGCCAGCCGCACGCGGACCCGCGACCTCCCGCCCAACGCATTGTCGGCGCATTTCATCAACGGCGGCGACATCGACAAACCTTTGGAGTTTCGGGTCGTCCGGCTGCGCGACGAGCGCCGCTTCGCCAACCGCCGGGTCGATGTGTGGCAGGCCGGAATCCTGCTGACGACGGTGTTCGTCTCGTATCTGGCCGGCGGCCGCGGCTTGGAGCACAGCGTCGAGCCGCCCGACGTGGCGGACCCGGACGACGTGCCCCCGCTCAAGGAGCGGCTGCAGGGCTACGAAGACCGGGTGCCGCTATTCGTCAACGCGTTGCAGCCCATCGAGTGGCGTTACACCAACGACCCGTCCTGGGTGATGCGCGACAAAGGCAATCAGCTTGATTACAACCGGGTTTGGGTCAAGGCCGACGGCATGCTGCCCGACGATCCGGTGCTCCACACCGCGACGTTGCTGTATTCGTCGGACACCACCGTGCTGGACTCGATCATCACCCGCCACGGACTGTCGTGGGGATATGACCGCATTTTCGCCGCGACGGTCAATCACTCGGTCTGGTTCCACCGGCAGGTGGATTTCAACGACTGGGTGTTGTATTCCACGTCCTCGCCGGTGGCGGCGGACTCCCGGGGGCTCGGGTCGGGACACTTCTTCGATCGCACTCGGCGGCCGGTGGCCACCGTGGTGCAGGAGGGCCTGGTGAAGTATTTCCCCGACAAGCGTTAAGGCCGTGTGACAGAGCGGCTTCAGGAACCTGACGGGGGCGTCAGGGTGACGCTCAACCGGTCTTGGACGGTGCGCCGGAACTGATCTGCGCAGTGCTGTTCGGCGACCTGGTTTTCTCCGGCCTTCTGCACGCAGTCGATGTAATCGTCGCCGCGGACGTCGTTCCAGACCGTCGTCCAGATCGCAATGAACGCGAGGCCGACGACAATGGCCAAGCCGCCCAACACGATCCCGGCAATCGCGACTCCACCATTGTCGGCGACACCGCGCTTGACCCGACCGCGCGCCATCACGCCCAGGACCACCGCAACCGCGCCCAGGGCGATCGGGGCGAAGACGGTTGCGACGCTCAGCAACCCGACGACCGCAAGCACCAGCGCGGCGATTCCGAGACCGTTCTTCGCCGCTGACGGCTGGGGCGCGGCGTACTGGGGCGGGTACGGATACAGCGGCCCGGTGTGCGGCGCTCCTGCGGCGCTGTCCCGTCTAACCGGCTGGTCCGGCGATCCGGTCATGGCTCGCTCTCTGATCGGAGACATGGACGACTCTCAGTCAGAATACGCGGTGGCACGGACCTCCAAGACGCATTTCGGGCTTACCGCACAACCCAATTCACCGTTTTGACGGCCACGCGCAGTCGGTCACTCGGCGTGTGGCTGCCCTGCGGTCAGAATCTTCTCCGCCCGCCGCGACGCGTTGCGAATACCGATTGACGACACGACCTCGAAGATCCCGATGACGATCAACCAGATGGCCACGATCAACGTCAAGATCTCGATGGTCTCCAGGGGTGACCCCAACATCACGACGCCGGCCAGCAGGCTGACCAGTCCGAGGAAGATCTGCCACCCGCGACCGGGCAGATTCGGATCACTGATGGCCGATATCGACGTCGCGACTCCGCGGAAGATGAACCCGACACCGATCCAGATGGCAAGCAGCAGAATCGCATAGCCCTGACCGAAGTGGCGGAAACACAGCACCGCCAGCACCAACGAGGCGGCGCCGCTGATGAAGGACAGCACACGTCCGCCTGCCGAGACGTGCAGTGCGAAGGCGAAGAAAACTTGCGCGGCGCCGGTGACCAGCAGGTAGATGCCGAACAACGCGGCCGCGATGATGATGGAGTGCTCGGGCAGAACGTAGACCAGGACGCCCAGAGTCAGTGTGAGAATGCCGGAGAGCAGGGTCGACTTCCACAGGTGCGGCAACAACTTTGGAGCAGCAGTGGTTTCCATCCCGCGATTTTCCCACAAACCGCGGTCAGGGTGGGAGGTTTAGGTGGCGTCATGCGCCGACGGTCTGCGGCGCTTCGGCGCGGACGTCGCCGGAACCCGCGTCGGGCTTGCGGCCGACGAGATACCAGGTGCGCATGCGCCCTTTGCCTTTGATCTCGATGTCGCCGCGCGCGCGCAGCGTGAAGTCGTCTTTGAGTCGGAGGTAGACGTCTTCCGGAACCTGGATGCAGCCGACCGAATCGGTCGATTCCATCCGCGAGGCCACGTTGACCGCGTCACCCCATACGTCGTAGAAGAATCGGCGTGATCCGACCACGCCGGCGACGACGGGCCCACGCGCTAAGCCAATTCGCAGCGGCAGGGGGTCGCCGCGGGAATCCTTCAGTGCGCGTACGACTTCGGCCATGTCGATGGCGAAGTCGGCCAACGCCTCCACGTGATCGGCGCGTGGTTCCGGGACGCCGCTGACCACCATGTAGGAGTCGCCGCTGACTTTGATCTTCTCCAGACCATGCTTGTCGACCAGGGCATCGAAGTCGCCATAGAGCTTGTCCAGGAACAGGATCAACTGATCGGGAGGCATGTCGCTGGCACGTTCGGTGAATCCGGCGATGTCGGCGAACAGCACCGAGGCATCCTCGTACTTGTCGGCAATGATGTTGCGCGCCGGGTCTTTCAGACGCTCCGCGACGCTGGCGGGCAAGATGTTGGCCAGAAGCGCTTCGGAGCGTTCGTATTCCACTTCCATCGCGGCCTCGGCGCGAACGATCTCGCGCACCGCATACCAGACGGTCGTCACCACCATGATGCACGCGGAGATCGTGGTGACGACGAAGCTCAGCGACAGCGCCCACAGCGGCTGGGCGCCGGTGTTGCGGGGGACCAGGAACTGGAGCGTGATGACCATCCCGGCGGCGATCGCCGCCAGAACGGAGGCGAGGAAAATGCGGTCCACGCCCAACTGCAGCACCACCAGGCAGGCCGCGACGAGGAAGTAGAACTGCAGTCCCGATCCGGTGCCGACGAACCAGCAGATCGCGAAGATCGACAGGTACGCGGTGCAGATGAATGTCATCGGCGGGAGCAGTTCGCCGAAGCGGTGCAATAAGGGCACCGAGGCGTAGATCGCGGCGCCGACGATGTTGATGAAACCCGTCCACCACAGGTTGGGCGAGGCGAACACCTGCACGAAGCCGAAGCCGGCGCTGATGAACACGGCCATCGCCGCGGTGAGGTTCAGGATGCGGCGACGCCGCTCGACGCGTTCGATGTAGACCTGGCTGCGAGCACGGGGGTATGCCCGTACTGCCTCCACGCAATCCGGTGATCGCCGCGAACCCGCTGGTTGCTGGGCGGCGCACCGCTTAGCCACCACGTCGAAAGCCTAACCGCTCGGCAGAAACCTGTGTGGTGGGTCGGACTGACGCGCTGTGAGCGGCGCTAGATCTGTGCGGTTACAAGGTCTGAGAAGTAGGTCCCGAACAGTTCGAAGTTTCCGAACGGGGTGATGAGCAGGTCGGACACGCCGGGGTCGGCGAAAGTGAGGCCGGGAATGGCGCCGACGGGGATGTTGATCCATTCGTTTGCGAACCCGCCGCCGAAGTCCATCAGGTCTATCTCGGTGTTGTCCGGCAGGAAAGGGATACCGACCGTGCCGAATTCACCGTTCAAATTAGTGAGGAAGTCGTTATTCGTGAACGAGCCGAAGGTTGTCTGGGTGTCGACACCGAAGACATTGAAGGTCACGTTGTCAGGCAGGCCCGCAATCGTCCAGCTCTCGTTGCCCTGCAGCACGTCGATCAGCGGGGGATAACCCAGCGCACTAGTGGCGTCGAAGCTCGAAAGGTTGGGAATCAGGTACTCGTCTATAGGTGCCGCCGACGCGCTCCCGGCCGAGATCATCGCTGCAACGCTGAAGGCGCCGGCGGCCGCAGCGACGCCGGTCAGAACTACGAATCGCGGTGTGTTCATGTCCGGAAACCTCTTGTCTGTGATCTAGGTGTTGATTAGCTAAGTGTTTGCTGAGTGCAACGTAATCAACGCTTTGGACCGAAGGCAATAAGGGATTTCCCTTGTATTTGGACCCCTACGGATTACGTAGGTCGCTGGGGGAGCAAGGCATCATGCGCCGGCCGCGGATTCGGTCACGTCAGGTGGCCGCGATCGGAAGCGGCTCAACCGCTAAGACTTGGAGTGCCCTCGGTGAGATTCGAACTCACACTGCACGGGTTTTGAATCCGTTTCCTCTGCCAGTTGGGATACGAGGGCCTGCTCAACTACGGCCTCCCACCATAGAGGATTGGCCGGTGCGAGCCGACTCACAGCCCCGCAGTCGAGGTTTCGCGCGGTTCACGACAGAATGTTCACCATGACCGACGACGCCGCCATCACCCCGCACCGGGTCCTCATCGCCGAAGATGAGGCCCTGATCCGGCTCGACCTGGCCGAGATGCTGCGCGAAGAGGGCTATGAAATCGTCGGCGAGGCCGGCGACGGCCAAGAGGCCGTCGAATTGGCCGAGCAACTCAAGCCCGATCTGGTGATCATGGACGTCAAGATGCCGCGCCGCGACGGCATCGACGCCGCCGCCGAGATCGCCTCCAAGCGGATCGCGCCGATCGTTGTGCTGACCGCGTTCAGCCAGCGCGATCTGGTCGAGAAGGCGCGTGACGCCGGCGCGATGGCTTACCTGGTCAAGCCGTTCACGATCTCAGACCTGATCCCGGCAATCGAGGTGGCGCTCAGTCGATTCAGCGAAATCCGCGCGCTGGAACTCGAAGTCGAGACACTGTCGGACCGCCTGGAGACCCGCAAGCTCGTCGAGCGGGCCAAGGGTCTGCTGCAGGCCAATCAGGGCATGACCGAGCCCGAGGCGTTCAAGTGGATTCAGCGCGCGGCGATGGACCGGCGCACCACCATGAAGCACGTCGCCGAGGTTGTCCTGGAGACGCTGGACAACGTGAAGGACGCCAAGAGCTGACATCAGTCGCGGTCGTGATGGCAGACCGCTTCCAGCATGAAGCCGAACGGATCCAGCCAGAACGTCGCAAAATAAGGCGGCGGGTACTGCGGGAACGACTGCGGCTCGTGCAAGACTTCGCCGCCGTGGCTTGAGGCCCACTCATGCACCGCGCGGACCGCCGACCGCGTCTTCACCATGAAGGCCACATGCTGCAGTCCCGTTCGCTGACGCGAATATTCGCCGGATTCCGTTGTCGGATAGAGGAATACGAAAGTGCCCGGCTTCCCGTCGGTCGGCCGGAACGCGATCTGGTCGTCGACGTCGAGGAAAACGTCGAAGCCGACGAGCGGCATCAGCTCGCGGTAATACCGCCTGGCCGCCGGCAGGTCGGGCACGTTCAGACCGACGTGTCCCAGCATGGCTAGCGCGCGACGATCACCGAGGAGCCGTGACCGAACAGGCCCTGGTTCGCGGTGACGCCGACCGTGGCGCCCTCCACCTGCCGACCGGTGGCCTGACCGCGCAACTGCCAGGTCAATTCGCAGACCTGCGCGATCGCCTGGGCGGGAATGGCCTCGCCGAAGCACGCCAGCCCACCGGACGGGTTGACCGGCACCTTGCCGCCGATCGTCGTCGCGCCGCTGCGCAGCAACCCCTCGGCCTCACCCTTCGGGCACAGCCCAAGGTGTTCGTACCAGTCGAGTTCGAGCGCGGTGGACAGGTCGTACACCTCGGCCAGGCTGACATCCTCGGGCCCAATGCCCGCCTCGGCGTAGGCCGCATCGAGGATCTGGTCCTTGAAGACCCGCTCCGGCGCCGGCGCCACGGCGGTGGAATCCGTTGCGATGTCAGGTAATTCGGGGAGATGCTGCGGATACTGCGGGGTCACCGTGCTCACCGCACGCACCGACGGCACACCGTCCAGGGAGCCGAGATGCTTGCGGGCGAAGTCCGCGCTCGCCACGATCAGCGCGGCCGCGCCGTCGGAGGTGGCGCAGATGTCGAGCTGCCGCAGCGGGTCGCTGACGACCGGGCTGGCCAGCACGTACTCGACCGCGGATTCCTTGCGGTAGCGAGCATTCGGGTTCTGCAGGCCGTGTTGGGAGTTCTTCACCTTCACCTGTGCGAAGTCTTCCGACGTCGCCCCGTAGAGGTCCATTCGGCGGCGGGCCAGCAGCGCGAAGTAGACCGGGTTCATCGCACCGATGAGGTGGAAGCGCTGCCAGTCCGGATCGTTCTTGCGCTCACCGCCGACCGGGGCGAACGCGCCCTTCGGGGTGGTGTCGGCGCCGATCACCAGCGCGACGTCGCAGAATCCGGCCAGGATGTGGGCGCGGGCGCTCTGCAGTGCCTGCGACCCACTGGCGCAGGCGGCGTAGCTGGAGCTGACCGGCACGCCGTTCCAGCCGAGTTTCTGCGCGAACGTCGAACCGGCGATGAAGCCGGGGTAGCCGTTGCGGATGGTATCGGCGCCGGCGACCAGTTGGATCTGGCGCCAGTCCAGGCCCGCCTCGGCCAGCGCGGCGCGCGCGGCAACCACGCCGTATTCGGTGAAGTCGCGGCCCCATTTGCCCCACGGGTGCATGCCCGCGCCCAGGATGTACAGCGGTTCCGGACTCATGACGCCACCTTCCACGCGTGGACGAGACGCTCGACGCCGTCGTCGTCGGTGTACAGGGTCATGGTGGCCAGTTCCATCTCCATGCCGACCTTCAGATCGGCGGCGAGGGTTCCCTCGACGACCTTGCCCAGCACGATGATGCCCTCGTCTTTGAGTTCCACCGCGGCGATCGCGAACGGCTCGAACGGATCCGGGGCGGGGTAGGGCTTCGGCGGCGGGTAGCGATTCTCTGTGTAGCTCCACAGCGTGCCGCGGCGTGACAACGCGACGGCCTCTAGTACGTCGCTGTCGCAGGCCGGATTGGGGCAGTTGTTCTCCCGCGGCGGGAAAACGTAGGTGCCGCACTTGGGACACTTACTGCCGATCAGGTGGGGCGTTTCGGCGTCTTCGGTGGCGAACCACCCGTCGATGGCCGGTTCTTGACTGGTGACCTCGGGCACCGGGCCAGCCTACCCAGCCGCGGCGCGAAACTGAAACGTGTTGCAGTTCGATGCGAGCGGCGATGAGTTCTGCGCCCCGCGGGTGTCATTCCCGTGCAGGTAATGGACATACGCAAGGAGAGTCGATGGTCATCGTCGCCGGATACCTGGTGGTGGAGTCTTCGCAGCGCGATCGCTATCTGCAGGAGTGCGTAGACGTCGTCGAGCAGGCCCGCCACGCGCACGGCTGCCTCGACTTCGCGATCACCGCGGACCTGGTCGAATCGAATCGCATTGCCATCTTCGAACGCTGGCAGTCGCGGGCGGACGCCGAGAAATTCCGCGGCAGCGGACCCAGCGACGAGCAGCACGAGACGATCATCTCGGCGTCGGTCTGCGAATACGAGGTGACCGGCCAGCGGTCCCTGACCTGATGTCGTGAGGTGTGCCTAGAGTTGACGCCGTGAGCCCAGCCAGGACCGCGACCAAGAAAACAGAGGCCGGCAAAGCCGCCGACGAGAAGCCGACGTTGATGCTGCTGGACGGCAACTCGCTGGCCTACCGGGCGTTCTTCGCGCTCCCGGCCGAGAACTTCAAGACGCAGGGCGGCCTGACCACCAACGCCGTGTACGGGTTCACCGCGATGCTGATCAACCTGCTGCGCGACGAGGCCCCCACCCACGTCGCCGCCGCGTTCGACGTGTCGCGGCAGACCTTCCGCTCCGAGCGGTATCCGGAGTACAAGGCCAACCGGTCGACCACCCCGGACGAGTTCCGCGGCCAGATCGACATCACCAAGGAAGTGCTTGTCGCACTGGGCATTACGGTGCTCGCCGAGCCGGGCTTCGAGGCCGACGACCTGATCGCCACCCTGACCACCCAGGCCGAGAACGAGGGCTATCGGGTGCTGGTGGTCACCGGTGACCGCGACTCGCTGCAGCTGGTCACCGACGACGTCACCGTGCTGTATCCGCGCAAGGGCGTCAGCGAGCTGACCCGGTTCACGCCGGAGGCAGTCGTCGAGAAGTACGGCTTGACGCCCGCGCAGTACCCCGACTTCGCGGCGTTGCGCGGCGACCCGAGCGACAACCTGCCCGGCATCCCAGGTGTCGGTGAGAAGACCGCGTCCAAGTGGATCATCGAGTACGGATCACTGCAGGCGCTGGTCGACGATGTCGAGTCGGTACGCGGCAAGGTCGGTGACGCGCTGCGGGCGAATCTGTCCAGCGTGGTGCTCAACCGCGAGCTCACTGATCTGGTGCGCGACGTGCCGCTGGCGCAGACGCCCGACACGCTGCGCATGCAGCCGTGGGACCGCGACCAGATCCACACGCTGTTCGACCAGCTGGAATTCCGGGTGCTGCGCGACCGGCTGTTCGACACCCTGGCCGCCGTCGAGCCGGAAGTCGACGAGGGATTCGACGTGCGCGGGGGAGCGCTGGAGCCCGGCACCGTCGCGCAATGGCTCACCGATCACGCCTCCGACGGCCGCCGCGCCGGCCTCGCGGTGGTGGGCACGCACCTGCCCTACGGCGGCGACGCGACGGCGCTGGCCATCGCCGCGGCGGATGACGAGGGTGCCTTCGTCGACACGACAACCCTGACGCCCGAAGACGATTCGGCCCTGGCGGCCTGGCTCGCCGACGCGGGCAAGCCGAAGGCTTTGCACGAGGCGAAGCTTGCGATCCACGACCTGGCCGGTCGCGGCTGGACGCTGAACGGCGTCAGCTCCGACACCGCGCTGGCCGCCTACCTGGTGCGCCCCGGACAGCGCAGCTTCACCCTCGACGATCTGTCGCTGCGCTACCTCCGTCGGGAGTTGCGCGCGGAAACATCGGAACAGCAACAACTTTCGCTGCTCGACGACAGCGACGGCGTCGACGAGCAGGCCGTGCAGACCGCGGTGCTACGCGCCCGCGCCGTGGTCGACCTCGCCGACGCCCTCGACGCTGAACTCGAGCGCATCGACTCCACCAAGCTGCTGGCCGAGATGGAGTTGCCCGTGCAGCGGGTGCTGGCGGCCATGGAATCCATCGGCATCGCCGTCGACCTGGACCAATTGAGTTCGCTGC
Source organism: Candidatus Mycobacterium wuenschmannii (assembly GCF_030252325.1). Lineage (NCBI taxonomy): Bacteria > Bacillati > Actinomycetota > Actinomycetes > Mycobacteriales > Mycobacteriaceae > Mycobacterium > Candidatus Mycobacterium wuenschmannii. Next base: position 977,206 of record NZ_CP126981.1, read on the forward strand.
AAAGCCAATTCGGCGACCAGATCCGCGACGCCGCCGAGGCGGCCTACGCCGTGATCGGCAAGCAGATCAACCTCGGCTCGCCCAAACAGCTGCAGGTGGTCCTGTTCGACGAGCTGGAAATGCCCAAGACCAAGCGCACCAAGACCGGCTACACCACCGACGCCGACGCGCTGCAGACGCTGTTCGACAAGACCGGACATCCGTTCCTGCAACACCTACTCGCGCATCGCGACGTCACGCGGCTGAAGGTGACCGTCGACGGGCTGCTGAATGCCGTTGCCGGCGATGGCCGCATCCACACCACGTTCAACCAGACCATCGCGGCGACCGGCCGGCTCTCGTCCACCGAGCCCAACCTGCAGAACATCCCGATCCGCACCGACGCCGGACGGCAGATCCGCGACGCGTTTGTGGTGGGCAAGGGTTACACCGAGGTGATGACCGCCGACTACAGCCAGATCGAAATGCGGATCATGGCGCACCTGTCCAAGGACGAAGGGCTCATCGAGGCGTTCAACACCGGTGAGGATCTGCACTCGTTCGTCGCGTCTCGGGCGTTCGGCGTGCCGATCGACGAGGTCACCGCCGAACTGCGGCGCCGGGTCAAGGCGATGTCCTATGGCCTGGCCTATGGGTTGAGCGCCTATGGGTTGTCCGCCCAGCTGAAGATCTCCACCGAAGAAGCCAAAGAGCAGATGGATCAGTACTTCGCCCGATTCGGTGGCATCCGCGATTACCTGCACAACGTCGTCGAGCAGGCCCGCAAGGACGGCTACACCTCGACCGTGTTCGGCCGCCGGCGCTATCTGCCCGAGTTGGACAGCAGTAACCGCAACGTCCGGGAGGCCGCCGAGCGGGCCGCGCTCAACGCGCCGATCCAGGGCAGCGCCGCCGACATCATCAAGGTGGCAATGATCGAGGTCGACGAGGCGCTCACGGAGGCCGGCCTGACATCGCGGATGCTGCTACAGGTTCACGACGAGCTGTTGTTCGAGGTCGCCGAGGGCGAACGCGACCAACTCGAGGCGCTGGTGCGCGACAAGATGGGCGGTGCGTACCCGCTTGACGTGCCATTGGAGGTCTCGGTGGGCTACGGACCGAGCTGGGACAGCGCCGCGCATTAGCCTCCGGACGCGAGCCGATCCCGCGACGCCGGTGGGGCGGGTTTGGCCTGCATAGGCCTAGTCGAGTAGCCTTGAAAGGTAGTCCGGCCGCCATTGGCGGACTTTCGAATTGAAATCAGCATTGTCCCTACGACCTCAACCTGTCCGGAGCAACCCAACAATATGCCGAGTCCCACCGTCACCTCGCCGCAAGTAGCCGTCAACGACATTGGCTCGAGCGAGGATTTTCTCGCCGCCATCGACAAAACAATCAAGTACTTCAACGATGGCGACATCGTCGAAGGGACCATCGTCAAGGTTGACCGTGACGAAGTCCTACTTGACATCGGTTACAAGACCGAAGGCGTCATTCCTTCCCGCGAACTGTCCATCAAGCACGATGTCGACCCCAACGAGGTCGTTTCCGTGGGCGATGAGGTCGAAGCCCTGGTCCTCACCAAGGAGGACAAAGAAGGCCGTCTGATCTTGTCCAAGAAGCGTGCTCAGTACGAGCGCGCCTGGGGCACCATCGAGGCTCTCAAGGAAAAGGACGAGGCCGTCAAGGGCACCGTCATCGAGGTCGTCAAGGGTGGTCTGATCCTCGACATCGGTCTCCGCGGCTTCCTGCCCGCGTCGCTCGTCGAGATGCGTCGCGTCCGCGATCTGCAGCCGTACATCGGCAAGGAGATCGAGGCCAAGATCATCGAGCTGGACAAGAACCGCAACAACGTGGTGCTGTCGCGGCGCGCCTGGCTGGAGCAGACTCAGTCCGAGGTGCGCAGCGAGTTCCTCAACCAGCTGCAGAAGGGCGCCATCCGCAAGGGTGTCGTGTCCTCGATCGTCAACTTCGGCGCGTTCGTCGACCTCGGCGGTGTCGACGGTCTGGTGCACGTGTCGGAGCTCTCCTGGAAGCACATCGACCACCCGTCCGAGGTCGTGCAGGTCGGCGACGAGGTCACCGTCGAGGTGCTCGACGTCGACATGGACCGCGAGCGGGTTTCGTTGTCGCTCAAGGCAACTCAGGAAGACCCGTGGCGTCACTTCGCCCGCACCCACGCCATCGGTCAGATCGTGCCCGGCAAGGTCACCAAGCTGGTGCCGTTCGGTGCGTTCGTCCGCGTCGAGGAGGGCATCGAAGGCCTGGTGCACATCTCCGAGCTGGCTGAGCGCCACGTGGAGGTGCCCGACCAGGTGGTCGCCGTCGGCGACGACGCGATGGTCAAGGTCATCGACATCGACCTCGAGCGCCGTCGGATCTCGCTGAGCCTCAAGCAGGCCAACGAGGACTACACCGAGGAGTTCGACCCGGCCAAATACGGCATGGCCGACAGCTACGACGACCAGGGCAACTACATCTTCCCCGAGGGCTTCGACGCCGAAACCAACGAATGGCTCGAAGGTTTCGACACGCAGCGCACCGAGTGGGAGGCCCGCTACGCCGAGGCGGAACGTCGTCACAAGATGCACACCGCGCAGATGGAGAAGTTCGCCGCTGCCGAGGCCGAAGAGGCCGCCCGTCCGCAGTCCAGCAGCTCGTCGAGCGACGACGCGCCCACCGGTGGCTCCCTGGCCAGCGATGCGCAACTCGCCGCGCTGCGGGAGAAGCTGGCAGGCAGCGCCTAACAGTCAGACCCTCGCGGACGCCCCGGCTCATCCGAGTCGGGGCGTTCGTCGTTCGCGGGCTTTGACAGACTGGTGCCGTGCTGCGCATAGGCCTGTCCGGCGGTATCGGCGCCGGGAAGTCGACCGTCTCGTCCACCTTCAACGATCTCGGCGGCATCGTCGTCGACGGCGATGTGATCTCCCGCGAAGTCGTCGAGCCGGGCACCGATGGCCTGGCCAAGCTGGTCGAGGCGTTCGGCGAGCAGATCCTGGCCGACGACGGCTCGCTCAACCGGCCGGCCCTGGCCGCGATCGCGTTCAGCGATGAGGAGAAACGTCAGACGCTGAACGGGATCGTGCATCCGCTGGTCGGCAAGCGCCGGGCCGAGTTGATCGAAAGTGCAGAGAACGACCTGAAAAATCCAGTGATCGTCGAAGACATTCCGCTGCTCGTGGAATCCGGTATGGCACCGATGTTTCCGTTGGTGATCATCGTGAACGCCGATGAGGATCTGCGGGTCAAGCGGCTGATCGAGCACCGGGGGTTCAGCGAGGAGGATGCGCGGGCCCGCATCGCCGCGCAGGCGAGCGAGGAGCAGCGCCGCGCGGTCGCCGACGTCTGGCTCGACAACACCGGCAGCACAGACGAATTGGTGGCCCAGGCTCGGGCCCTGTGGCACGACCGAATCCTGCCGTTCGAGCAGAACCTCGACGCCGGGGAACCGGCCCGCCCGCGGCCGGTGCTGGTGCCTTACGACCCGTCGTGGCCGGAGCAGGCCCGGCGCGTGGTGGCGCGCCTGAAGACGGCGTGTGGGCATCACGCTGTCCGCATCGACCACGTCGGGTCGACGGCGGTCGAGGGCCTCGACGCCAAGGACGTCATCGACATTCAGGTGACGGTCGCCTCGCTGGACGTCGCCGACGAGATCGCCGAGGCGTTGACCACCGCGGGCTACGTGCGACTGCCGATCACCACTGACGTGGGGAAGCCGGACGCCCGCAGCACCGTCGCGGAGTTCGACCACTCCGACGATGCGGCGTTGTGGCAGAAGCGGATTCATGCGTCCGCCGACCCGGGCCGGCCCACCAACGTCCACGTGCGCGTGGACGGATGGCCCAATCAGCAGTTCGCGCTGCTGTTCGCCGACTGGCTGACAGCCAATCCCGATGCGCGGCAGCGCTATCTGGCCGTCAAGCGAGACGCCCAAGGCGCCGTCGACGTCGCCGGCTATGCCGACGCCAAGGAGCCGTGGCTGCTCGAGGCCTACCGCGAGGCGTGGACGTGGGCGGACGACACGAGTTGGCGCGCTAAGGGGTAGCGGGCAGCGGTGCGCCGCAAGCCACGACGCCGTTCATCGGGTCGGCGCTGCCCGGTGCGGGATGGGCCTGTTGGTCGACCTGCACGAATATCTTGTCGTCGACGTCGATTTCACAGTGCACGTTGGCGCCGTAGGGCCACTTGACCGCGACCTGCATGCCGGCATGCCGTGGGTCCGGGAGTACCGCACTGGCCTGAAAAGCGTTGCCCGGCAACGCACTCAGCTGGGCCATGTTGGTCTGGTTCTCCGCGGTGATGAACGTCGCCTGGCTACCCGGCGCCACGCCGTCGACGCGCGCGATGTAGGTGATGTTGTGCTGATCCGCCCGCGCGATCGCGGGGTTCAGCGACGTGCAGGCCATCGCCGCAACGACCACCAACCCTGTCTGCATCCTGCCCATGACCGGACAGATTACCGTTAGCCCTTGAGTCGGTTCGCCGCGTCGGCGGCGTCGTCAGGCCGCCTTACCAGCAGCCACGTTTCCTGGTCGCCGTCGCGAACCCGGGTCAACGCATAGTCACCGTGCAGCTTCTCGCCGTCCAGCAGGAACGACAGATGTCCGACGCCCAGGCAGGTCGCCATCTCGTGTGCGGTCTTGTTGGCGTAAGTGCCGCTGTCCCAGATGATTACTGCGTCGCTGCCGTCGCCATCGTCATCGATCACACCGTCTTCGAGCGGATGATCCTCGATCCGTCGCGCCATCCGCCGCTCCTGCGGGTTGACCGCCGGACCCCGTGGGATGGCCCAGGACACCAGCACACCGTCGATTTCCAGCCTGAAGTCGTAGTAGTTATCTCGCGCCGCGTGGTGCTGGATGACGAAGCGGGGTCCGCTGTTGCCTGGTCGTCGTCCGCGCGGCCTGCCGGTCCGCCGCTGAGGGCGGTGGTTGTTCAAAGGCATCTGTGGCTCGTACCCACTGGCCACCACTTCGGAAACTGCACATCGGCTGTGCCGAAGGTTTACGTCGTTAACCAACCGGATATTAGACGCGTGTTAGAAAGGAGCCTCGATATGGCCATCTGGGTATGGATCGTGATCGCCGCCCTCGTCATTGTGGGCATACCCGCACTCATCGTCGGCGTGGGCATCGCCAGGAGTCACGCGACAACCCGGCGTCTGAGGGACCACTACGGCCGCGAGTACGAGCGGTTGTTGTCACAGACGGGTAGCGCAAAGGCCGCCAATCGCGAGTTGGCCGGCCGGGAGCGTCAACGGGACAAGCTCGACATCGTTCCGTTGACGCCGGACGCGCGAACGAACTTCACCAACGGTTGGCACGAGGTTCAAGCCAGCTTCGTCGACAATCCCGCGAGCGCGGTGAACGCCGCCGATCGGCTGGTGACCGAGGTGATGCGCGAAAGAGGTTACCCGGTAGACGATTTCGACCGCCGGGCCGCAGACATCTCAGTGGACCATCCGGAGATCGTCGACGACTACCGTGCCGCCCACACCACCAGCGTGTCCGACGAGGAGGTCAGCACCGAACAGCAGCGCGACGCGTTCGTGCATTACCGCGCACTGTTCGACAAGCTGCTCGCCTGATCGTCACGGACGCCATCCGAGCTGCATGCCCTGGCCGGCGAGCCACCGCCCCAAGTCGTAGTCGTGGCGGGCGAGCCCGTTTACCGCGGCCATCGCCCGGCGGACGGCCCGTTCGCCCACCTCCGGCGCCAGCAGGCCGTGCCGCACCGCCTCGAGCAGCTCGTCCACGTCGGTCAATTCCACTCCCGCGTTGGTCTTGACGACCAGGTCGAGGTAGTGGTCCTCGGAACTCCACTCCTGCGGGCCTGCCGTGTAGTCACCGACGTCGAGGTAGAAGTCCTGGTCGCGTTCGTGGCCGGGATTGAAATGAAAGATGCTGGCGCGCAATCCGAGTGAAGGCAGCAGCCAGGACTCCAGGTAGTGAAATTGCGCACGCCCCGGCGTGGGGCGGGCCATGTACAGGCCCCACGGCCGCACGCTGTACTCGTCGACCTGCCGGACGACGCCCTTGGGGTCGGTGTTGGTGCGGGCGCGCAGGTCGAACGTCTCGTGCTTGGGCGGGTGCATCAGCGCTTGAGCCGAATCTTCCAGCGGACGAAGCACGCGTAGAACACCGTCAGGCCGGCCAGCATGCCCATGTCGAGCAGCCAGAAATGCTTCGTGTGCTGCCAGAACTGGTCCTGAGGGAGCAGGGTGGGCGGCACCAGGTGGCGCAGGTCGACCGTCGAGGCCGCCGCCGCGTACCCCCAACGGGCCGGCATCAGCCAGGACAGCTGGTCGAGGCCGAGCCGACCCGTCACCGGGACCATGCCGCCGCAGAGCACAAGCTGCGCCATCACCGCAACCACGAACAGCGGCATGATCTGCTCGCTGGACCGGACCAGCGAGGAAATCGCCAAGCCCAATACGGCCGAGGCGACACAGGCAGCCGCGACGGTCAGGAACAACTCGCCGGTGGCTCCCACGGTCGAATGGCCCAGCAGCACCGCACCCCGGCTCGGCGCGCCCTTGCCGCCCACCACGATTGCGGTGACGATCGCGGCCTGCAGGATCGCGAACCCGCAGAAGACGAGTGTTTTGGCCAGCAGATACGCCGTCGTCGACAGCCCGACCGCCTGCTCGCGCTGGAAGATGGCCCGCTCGCTGACCAGGTCGCGGATGGTCAGCGCGACGCCCATGAATGCGGCGGCGGGCAGTAGCAATGCGAGGATCTGCGCGGCTTCGTCCGGCGTCCCGTTCGGGGTGGCGGGTTTGAATCCCGTGCTGCCCGGCACGGTCAGTGACAGCGCGCCCAGGATGAACGGCAATAGCGCCAGGAAGACGAAGTAGGCGCGGTCGGCGACGACCAGCCGAACCTGCCGGCGGGCGATCGTGGAGATCTGCCGGGGCACGCTGGTGTGCACCGGCTCGCCGAGGTCGGCCGGCGTGTCCGACTTCTCCGGCGGTTGCGGCTGCTCACGCTCGCGGAACCGGCGATTGGCCTCTTCGGGGTCGGCGCCGACCTGGCTGAAGATCTTGGCCCAGTTGGTCGTGCCCATGACCTCGCCGATGCCGTCCGGCGGGCCGCAGTACGCCATCTTGCCGCCCGGCGCCATCAGCAGCACCTGGTCGCAGACGTCGAGGTAGGACAGCGAGTGGGTCACGACCAGCACCACGCGGCCGGCGTCGGCCAGCTGCCGCAGCATCGTCATGACCTGCAGGTCCAGCGCGGGGTCGAGGCCCGACGTGGGTTCGTCGAGCATCAGCAGTGACGGCCCGGTGAGCAGTTCGAGGGCTACCGACGCGCGCTTGCGTTGCCCGCCGGACAGCTTGTCGACGCGGGTGTCGGCGTGCTTGGTCAGGTCGAGCTCCTCGAGCACCTGCGACACGACTTTGGCGCGGTCGGCTTTGTTGGTGTCCGGCGGCAGCCGCAGCTCGGCGGCGTAGCTCAGCGCCTGATTGACGGTCAATTGCCGATGTACGACGTCGTCCTGCGGGACCATGCCGATCCGGCTGCGCAGCGAGGCGTATTCGGCATGAATGTCGTGGCCCTCGAAGGTGACCGCGCCGCCGCTGGGCGTCGTGTAGCCGGCGATGAGCCGGGCCAGCGTGCTCTTGCCGGCGCCGGATCCGCCGATCACCGCGGTCAGCGTCCCGGGTCGGGCCGTGAGCGAGATGTCGGTGAGCAGTTGTTTGCCATTCTCGACGGTGTACTGCACGTTGCGTACCTCGAGCCCGCCGGTCTGGGTGGCGGCCTCGGTTTCGCTGCGGCGGACCAGCAGGCCGCCGCTGACCACCAGGTCGATGTTGCCGACGGTGACGACGTCGTCTTCGCTGAGGATCGCCGAGCCGACCCGGGTGCCGTTGACGAAGGTGCCGTTGACGCTGGTGTCGCGGATCTCGGTGCCGAGCGGCGTCAGCGTCAGCGTGGCGTGATAGCGCGAGGCCAGCACGTCGGGCACGACGATGTCGTTGTCGGCGGCGCGCCCGATGGTGACCGAGCCGGTCGGCTTGCTCGACGGGGTGGCCCGCGGCGCCAGACGCTTGACGAAGCGGGTGGCGAAGTTTGCGCCCTCGGCGGCGTGGGCGCCCAGCATGGTGACCTCGGTGGGCGGAACACCGGGCAGCGCGGGGGCCGAACGCGCATTGACAACGGTCGCCTGGTCGGGCGGTGGCCCCACCGGGGGGCGTCCGCCCTGCACGGTGGTTGGGTACTCCGACGCCGGGAGCGGACGAGGCGGTGGCGCGGGCCGGACTTGCGGCGGCGGTGGCGGCGGCGGAGCGACCGGCTGGGCCGGCGTCGACCATGTCATCGTCTGCTGTGCGGGTCGCGGGGGACCGCCGACCGGTGGCGGGCCGCCTTTTCCGCGGCGCGAGCCGATCTCGAACGTCAACTGTGGGCCACCGGCATTGCCGATGTTGATGCTCTGGCCGTCGTGGATGTCGACGACGGGCCGGCGATAACCGTTGACGAACGTCCCGTTCACCGAGCCGTTGTCGATGGCGATCCACTTGCCCTGCTCGAAGCGGAGAATCAGGTGTGCCCGCGAAATCCGGGGGTCGGCGATCCGAACATCGGCCCGAACGTCGCGGCCGATGATGACGTCGTGGCCCGGCGCGAACGTCGTTTCTGAGCCGTTGTGCCAAACGGTCAGTACGGGCGGGGCTGGTCGACTCACCACACCAGTATCGACCGCGTAGCGGCATGGATTTGACGGGACGGACTGTGATTCGGCCTTATGGAGCACGCGAGCTGCGACAGAAGACTCGATTCACAGCTGTTTCATAACCGGCACAACGGGAGCGCACCGCGACTGGCGGCATGATCGTCGACGGTGGGTCAGTTCTGTGGGCGCGGCTGCGCCCCGGGGAATGATGAAAACGCCCGGCCCGCAACTGATTCACGATTTCGGTCCGGCCGACGGATGCGGTCGGGGAAAGCGGTGCACCAGACACCAAGCGAGCGAAGTGAGGGGGAGATGTCGATGGACGAGGCGACCAGAGCTACCCAGCGCTGGGACGCCCAGTCGGGGTCACCCGCCGAGCCCGTCGCCTCGCCGCCCCCGCAGCGTCCGCCCAGCCTCTTGGAGCGCGGCTACGCCTCGCTTCCGGATCTCGGCATCACCCGCCTGCTGACGCGGGTGCCGCTGATCGGTTCGCGGCCCTCGCGGCAAGCCGTCGACGTCCGTCGGCCCGCGACGGGTGACCCGTCGGGCAACGCCCTGGCCGCCCCGACGTCGTTCGCCGGGTACACGATCCTGCGGCCGCTGGGTTCCGGCGGGATGGCCGACGTCTATCTGGCCAAGCACCCGCGGTTGCCACGCCGCGACGCCCTCAAGATTCTGAGCGAGGGAACGACCGCCGACGCCGAGTTCCGCGAACGGTTCAACCGCGAGGCGGATCTTGCTGCGACGCTGTGGCATCCGCACATCGTCGCGGTGCACGACCGCGGCGAGTTCGACGGTCACCTCTGGATCGCGATGGATTACGTCGAGGGCACCGACGCGGCCCGGTTGATGCGTGAACGCTTCCGCGGCGGGATGCCCGAGGGCGACGTCTGCGCCATCATCACCGCGGTCTCCGGTGCGCTCGACTACGCCCACGCGCGGGGCCTGTTGCACCGCGACGTGAAGCCCGCGAACATCCTGCTGACCCATCCCGATGAGGATGATCGACGAATCCTGTTGGCGGACTTCGGCGTTGCGCGCCAGCTCGCCGACATCAGTGGCATCACCGAGACCAATGTCGCGGTCGGCACGGTCGCGTACGCAGCCCCCGAGCAACTCGTCGGATCGAACATCGACGGCCGCGCCGACCAGTACGCGCTGGCGGCGTCTGCGTTTCACCTGCTGACCGGTGTGCCGCCGTTCCAGAACTCCAACCCGGTCGCGGTGATCAGCCAGCACCTGCATGCGACTCCGCCGCGGCTCAGCGACTACCGCCCGGATCTGGCGGGCCTCGACGACGTCTTCACCAAGGCGCTCGCCAAGGAGCCCGGCCAGCGCTACGACCGCTGCCGGCTGTTCGCCGCGGCCTTCCGCGACCAGGTCGGCGGCTGTGCGGAGCGGGCCCGTCCACGGGCGGTGCTGCGGCGTCCGCGGACCACGCCCCGCACACGGAAGCTGACACTCAAGACGGGCATCGCGGTGGCGCTGGTACTGGCGATGCTGTCGCTGGCGGTGACCTGGGCGATCTCCTTCTTCTCCTGGGACAACCAGCCGCAGGCGACCACCGCGGCGCCGCCGCGGGTCAGCAAGACGTCGACCTCGGGGTCGGCGCTCGCGGCGCCGCCTCTCAACGGCACGTATCGGCTCGACTACGACCGTTCCAAGCAGACGTCCAACGGCGTCATCCGGACCAATGGCGGTGACACGACGTGGTGGGCGTTCTCGTCGGCCTGTACCGCGGCCGGATGCGCGGCGACCGGCACGAAACTCGACGAGGCCACCCACACCTACGCCAAGAGCACCGGCAGCGGCAACAGCGGCGTCCTGCACTTCGTCGACGGGCACTGGCAGAGCGAGCCGCGGCAGATGCAGGCGCAGTGCCAGAAGGCGCGCGGTGCGCCGATCGTCACGCAGTCCGAGACGGTGGTGTGGTCGCTGACGCCCGAACCCGACGGCACTCTGCGTGGCGTCCAGACCCAGACCGTGCAGAGCAACGAGTGCGGTTCGCAGGGCGCGACGTTGCGCATTCCGGTCGTTGCCTCCCACAGCGGGGGCGTTCCGCCGGACGTGCAGGTCGCCGATCCCGCCGAAGCCGCCAACGAGACGACCGGGCCGATCGGCGCCCCGACTCCGCCGGTGCTCGGTGGCCCCTGCACCGACATCGACAAGGTGGCCTACGACTCGACGTCCAACGAGCAGGTGGTGTGCGAGACCAATGTCTGGGACAGGGCGCCGGTGACCAGCGGCGTGCATCCGGTCGGCACCTCGTGCACCGACACACCGGTGTTCACCATGTCCAAATCGGAAGACGGGCACCTCATCCAGTGCGCCCCCGGCAGCCGCGTCTGGAGCAGCCAGCACAGCTGACCTTGTCGGTGGTGCGCTCTACCCTGGTCACCATGGCGTTCGCTACCGAGCATCCCGTGCTTGCGCACTCCGAATACCGCCCGGTCGAGGATATGGTCCGGGCCGGCGGCCGATTCGAGGTGGTCAGCCCCTACGCGCCGGCCGGTGATCAGCCGGCCGCAATCGACGATCTCCAGCGACGGATCGAGGCGGGGGAGCGCGACGTCGTCCTGCTGGGCGCCACCGGGACCGGTAAGTCGGCCACCACCGCATGGCTGATCGAACGGCTGCAGCGGCCCACGCTGGTGATGGCGCCCAACAAGACGCTGGCCGCCCAGCTCGCCAACGAGCTGCGAGAGATGTTGCCGCACAACGCCGTCGAATACTTCGTGTCGTACTACGACTACTACCAGCCCGAGGCCTACATCGCGCAGACCGACACCTACATCGAGAAGGACAGCTCGATCAACGACGACGTCGAGCGGTTGCGGCACTCTGCGACGTCGTCGCTGCTGTCGCGGCGCGACGTGGTGGTGGTCGCCTCGGTGTCCTGCATTTACGGCCTCGGCACGCCACAGTCCTACCTGGACCGATCGGTGGAATTGAAGGTCGGCACCGAGGTGCCGCGCGACGGCCTGTTGCGCCTGCTCGTCGACGTGCAGTACACCCGCAACGACATGTCGTTCACCCGCGGCACGTTCCGGGTCCGCGGCGACACCGTCGAGATCATCCCGTCCTACGAGGAACTCGCGCTGCGAATCGAGTACTTCGGCGACGAGATCGAGGCGCTCTACTACATGCATCCGTTGACGGGTGACGTTGTGCGACAAGTCGATTCGCTCCGCGTCTTCCCAGCGACCCACTATGTGGCCGGCCCGGAGCGGATGGCGCACGCGATCTCGACGATCGAACAGGAACTCGAGGAGCGGCTCGCCGAACTCGAAGGCCAGGGCAAGCTGCTCGAGGCCCAGCGGCTGCGAATGCGGACGAACTACGACGTCGAGATGATGCGCCAGGTCGGGTTCTGCTCCGGCATCGAGAACTACTCGCGACACATCGACGATCGCGGACCGGGCTCGCCACCCGCGACGCTGCTGGACTACTTCCCCGAAGACTTCCTGATGGTGATCGACGAGTCGCACGTCACCGTGCCGCAGATCGGGGGCATGTACGAGGGCGACATGTCGCGCAAGCGGAACCTGGTCGAGTTCGGGTTCCGGCTGCCGTCGGCGTGCGACAACCGGCCGCTGACGTGGGAGGAGTTCGCTGACCGGATCGGGCAGACGGTCTACCTGTCGGCGACGCCCGGCCCCTACGAGCTCAGCCAGGCCGCCGGTGAGTTCGTCGAACAGGTGATTCGCCCGACCGGCCTGGTCGACCCGAAGGTCGTGGTGAAGCCGACCAAGGGGCAGATCGACGACCTGATCGGCGAGATCCGCAAGCGCGCCGAGGCCGACCAGCGGATCCTGGTGACGACGCTGACCAAGAAAATGGCCGAGGACCTCACCGACTACCTGCTGGAACTCGGTATCCGGGTGCGGTACCTGCACTCCGAGGTCGACACGCTGCGCCGGGTGGAACTGTTGCGACAGCTGCGAATGGGCGACTACGACGTGCTGATCGGCATCAACCTGCTGCGTGAGGGCCTCGACCTGCCGGAGGTGTCGCTGGTCGCGATCCTCGACGCCGACAAGGAAGGATTCCTGCGCTCGTCGCGCAGCCTGATCCAGACCATCGGCCGCGCGGCGCGCAACGTCTCCGGCGAGGTCCACATGTACGCCGACAAGATCACCGACTCGATGCGGGAGGCGATCGACGAGACCGATCGGCGCCGCGCCAAGCAGATCGCCTACAACGAAGAGAACGGCATCGACCCGCAGCCGCTGCGCAAGAAGATCGCCGACATCCTCGACCAGGTGTACCGCGAGGCAGACGACACCGCCGGCGTGGAAATCGGTGGCTCCGGCCGTAATTCGTCTCGCGGCCGGCGCGCGCCGGGTGAACCGGGCCGGGCCGTCAGCGCCGGGGTCATCGAGGGCCGGGACACCGCCAACATGCCCCGCGCCGAGCTGGCCGACCTGATCAAGGACCTCACCGAGCAGATGATGACTGCGGCCCGCGACCTGCAGTTCGAACTGGCCGCCCGATTCCGCGACGAGATTCACGACCTCAAGAAAGAGCTGCGCGGGATGGACGCCGCCGGGCTCAAGTGAGCGGGGCACCGGCGGACGACAGCTGGCGCTCGCTTCTCGGCCCTAGCCACCTGGGCACCTCAACGCTGCTCGCCGGCGGGGTGGCGCTGTACGCGACCAACGAGTTCCTCACCGTCAGCCTGTTGCCGAGCGCGATCGCCGAGATCGGCGGCGCACGGCTCTACGCCTGGGTGACGACGCTGTACCTGCTGGGGTCGGTGGCCGCGGCGGCGACGGTGAACGTGACGCTGCTGCGGGTCGGTGCCCGTTGGTCATTCCTGTTGGGGCTGCTCGTGTTCGGGCTCGGCAGCATCGTGTGCACGGCGGCCCCGGGGATGGCGGTGCTGCTGCTGGGTCGAACGCTGCAGGGTGCGGCCGGGGGGCTGTTGGCCGGCCTGGGCTATGCGCTGATCACCACCACGCTGCCGCGGGCGCTGTGGACGAGGGCTTCGGCGCTGGTCTCGGCGATGTGGGGCGTGGCGACGGTGATCGGTCCCGCGGCGGGCGGTCTGTTCGCCCAGTTCGGCCTGTGGCGTGGGGCTTTCGGCGTGATGGCCGCGCTGTCGGTGGTGATGGGTGTGTTGGTCCCGGCGGTATTGCCCGCCGGCCACGCCGAACCGGGACAGCCCGTGCAGGCGCCGCACGTGCCCAAGTGGTCGGTGCTGGTGTTGAGTGCGGCGGCGCTGACCGTCAGCATCGCGCAGGTTCCGACGAACGTCGCACTGACCGTGACGCTGCTCGCGCTGAGCACGGCCTTGATCGTCGCATTCGTCATTGTCGACCGGCGGGCGACGGCGAAAGTGCTGCCGCCGAGCATGTTCGGCCCCGGCCCGTTGAAGTGGATCTACTTGGCGCTGGCGGTGCTGATGATGTCGGCGATGGTCGACATGTATGTGCCGCTGTTCGGGCAGCGCTTGGCGCACCTGGTGCCGGTGGTTGCCGGATTTCTCGGCGCCGAACTGGCCATCGGGTGGGCGGTCAGCGAAATAGTCAGCGCGTCGCTGAAGAGTGAGCGGGCCATCAGACGCGTCGTGGTGGCGGCGCCGCTGACGATCACGCTCGGGCTGACCCTCGCGGCTGTCACCCAGGTGGAGAACGCGCCGGCGAGCCTGGTCGTGACGTGGGCCGCCGCGCTGACGCTCACGGGGGTGGGTCTCGGGGCGGGTTGGCCGCACTTGTCGGCATGGGCAATGCACTGCGTCGACGAGAACGAGGGCGCCGCCGCGGGCGCGGCGATCAACACGGTCGAGATGATCGCCGGAGCGTTCGGCGCGGGCCTGGCCGGGGTCGTCGTCAACAGCGCGCAGGGCGGTGTGGTGGTCGCCGCGCGGGCGCTGTTCGCGGTGTTCGCCGCCGTCGGCATCCTGGGAATGCTCGCCGCGCGCCGTGCCGTTCGCGGATTGAGTTCTTAGCCAGAGACTTTCAGCGGATCGACTTGATCACCTGCGTGCGGTGAAATTGCCACCGCTCGACGATGTGGAAGCCGACGTTCTGCGGCACCAGATAGGCCGGCGTGCGGGCCAGCACGCGGCCCGGTGGAAGTGATTGTCCGGCCTGATGATTCGGCAATTTCGTGTCATGCGTGGAGATGGTCCACAAGGTGGTGCACTTGTACAACCGGCCGACGATCAGCCACACCGCGATGTGGCCGTCCCACAGCGTCTCCCGCTTGGGCGCCGGCACACCCCGGCCGACGTCGACCAGTGGCGCGAAGGCCGCCGGGCGGGCGGCGAGCAGCGCACGAACCGGACCCGGCAGCCAGCCGACGGTGTTGTCGACGAGCAGACAGTCCCCGGGTGCCGCCTCGGCGGTGATGATGTCTGCGACGTCGCTGTAGTCCCAGCCCTCTTTGGCGTATCGCTGCCGTTGCGACAGAACGAAATTCGGCGCCGCCGCGACGGTGAGCGCGACCAGCACCAGGGCGATCCACCGCGGCCGCCGAGCGATCGCGACGATGCAGATGGCCAGCACGACCGCCATCGCCGGTGCGGTGAAGAACAGGTAGCGCGGGTAGTAGAACGGATCACTGAGTGCCGAATAGACCACGCTGATGGCGGTAGGCACCAGCGACCACGCCGCGCACACGATCAGCGCCCGGCGGGTGTCGCCGTTCGCCTGCCATCGGCCGGTGTATCGAATCGTCAGCGCGGCAACGAAAATCAGGGCCACCAGGATGGCGAACGGAACGCTGTTGTCGAAGTACTGGTGCAATAGGACGTCGAGCAGGCTGTGCCAACTCAACGGATGAATCCACGCGACCTGGAAGCTCTGGCCGTGTGCGAACAGCATCAGTGGCGTCAAGGCGCCGACCGCGACCGCCGACGAGACCGCCCACGACACCACCACGGAGCGTTGCCGACGCAGCGTCGGCGTGATGACCGCGTAGGCGGGCACCAGCAGCACCAGGTAGACGTTCAGCAGGATCGAGATCATCAGCGCCAGCGCGTAGGCCGTCCACAGCCACCACCGATTCCGCCTGATCGCGGTGAGCAGCAAGACGGTCAGCCAGACCGCCGCGACCGCCGTCAGCGCGTACGAACGAGCCTCGATCGCCGCCCAGGTCACCCGGGGCAGGATCGCGAAGACGACGCCCGCGCACACCGCAGTGCTGCGCGGTAGGAACTGCCGGGCGAAGACCACCACGCCGGCCGCTGCAACGCCGACGGCGATGCAGCCAGGCACGCGTGACCAGAACTCGGTCGGCGGAGACAGGCAAAACCACCCGTGCATCACCAGGTAGAACAAGCCGTGCACGGCGTCGATGTGCCCGAGGAGCCGCCACAGGTCGGGAATCGAGCGGCTCGCCGAGGCCGAGATGGTCGCGCTCTCGTCGAACCACAGGGACGGCCGGCTGGCCGCGATGCTGCCGATGAGCGCGGCCAGCAGCGCGACGGCGAGCGGGTCGAACAACCGACCCGGGTACCGCGGACGCCCCTGGGGGGCAGCGCACTCCGTGGTGGGTTCTTCGAGCGTGGAAACAACCATGATGTGTGTCACTGTAAGGCCAGTGTGGTGAAGCTGCTTACCCGTCCGGCCTGCTCACGGGCCACTTTTGCCGCTGGAGCCGATGCGATCGGTCTATCGAACGGCTCGCTTCGACCGCGAAAAAACCGCAGTGTCAACGGAATTCGATGCGCTGAGTGACTACTGACGAGCATAGGTGCCGGAATCGGCGCCGCGGAATGCGCGTGAGTCCGAGTAATGCCAACCGAATCGGCGTGTTTCAATCCGACCACTCACCCCCGGCAAACCGTTACTGTCTTTGGTTGGCGAAGCAACCGACACCTGGGAGGGTAAATGAGCGCCTATCGGACCGTGGTGGTGGGAACCGACGGCTCGGACTCGTCGCTACGTGCGGTGGAGAAGGCAGGAAGCATCGCCGGGTCCGACGCGAAGCTGATCGTCGCGACCGCCTACTTGCCGTCGGGCGACGACTCCCGCGCCGCCGACGCACTGAAGGACGAGAGCTACAAGGTGTCGGGCAGCGCCCCGATCTACGCGATCCTGCGCGAGGCGAAGGAGCGGGCCAGCGCCGCGGGAGCGCAGAACGTCGAGGAACGATCGGTGGTCGGCGCCCCCGTCGACGCGCTGGTGGGCCTCGCCGAAGAGGTCGGTGCCGATCTTCTGGTGGTAGGCAACGTCGGCCTCAGCACGATCGCCGGCCGACTGCTGGGCTCGGTGCCCGCGAACGTCTCGCGGCGCGCCAAAGTCGACGTGCTGATCGTCCACACCTCGTAAGCGGTCTTTCTCGCGTCGACCGGTGATCGACACCGCGAAGTACGGGCCGTGGGCGCTGATCGCGGGCGGCTCGGAAGGTGTCGGCGCCGAGTTCGCCATGCTGCTCGCCGGAGCGGGCCTGAATCTCGTCCTGGTAGCCCGCTCAGCGACAGGGCTTGACGAGACGGCAACACGGTGTCGCCGGCATGGCGGTGAAATCCGAACTCTCCAAGCAGATTTGAGTGATCCCGCCGTCTGCGATCAAATCGCGGCGGCGACGAGCGGGCTCGAGGTCGGCCTGCTGATCCTGGTCGCCGGCGCGAATACGCACAGCCACGAGTTCCTCGACGGCGATCTCGCCGAGTTTCACCGGGTGATCGATCTCAACGTGTCGACGCCGCTCGCGCTCACGCAGCACTACGGGCGGGCGATGCGTCAGCGGGGCCGCGGCGGCATCGTGGTGCTCGGATCGCTGTCCGGCTATCTCGGGTCGGCGCGGCACACGGTGTACGGCGGCGTGAAGGCCTTCTCCCGGATCTTCGCCGAGGGGCTGTGGCTGGAACTGCGCGAACACGGCGTCGACGTGCTGGAACTGGTGCTGGGGGTGACGCGCACACCCGCCATGGAACGCATCGGCCTGAATTTCGACGCACCCGGCGTGATCGTCACCGACCCGGCCGACGTCGCGCGCGAAGGTCTGGAATGGCTGGGCCGCGGCCCGGTCCACATCGTCAGCGGCAACGAGCGGATCGTGAGCG
Source organism: Candidatus Mycobacterium wuenschmannii (assembly GCF_030252325.1). Classification (NCBI taxonomy): domain Bacteria; kingdom Bacillati; phylum Actinomycetota; class Actinomycetes; order Mycobacteriales; family Mycobacteriaceae; genus Mycobacterium; species Candidatus Mycobacterium wuenschmannii. The sequence goes on from NZ_CP126981.1 coordinate 994,871, forward strand.
CGCGTAGCGATCCCGACCGGGCCACTGCCGTTCTCGCCGCCCATCGCACGATGCAGCGGCTGTTGCACGCGGAGAGGAACCCCGATGGCGGTGGAGGATCGGCTCGAGGCGCTGGAACGACGCCTGCGCAGCGTTGAGGACGAGTTGGCGATCCGGCGCCTGTTGGCGTCCTACGGACCACTCGTCGACGCCGGCGACGGGGACACTGTCGCGGCGCTGTGGACCGAGGACGGCCAATACGACGTCGACGGCTGGGTCATGCGCGGCCGGTCGGACGTCGCCGCGATGGTGCAGTCATCGGGGCATCAGAGCATGATCAGCGCCGGCGCCGCCCATTTTCTCGGTCCAGTGTGCCTGCGGGTCGACGGCGACAACGCCATCGCGGTGTGCGAGTCCATCGTCGTGCGGCACGACGATGAGGGCCGCGGCTACCGGGTGTGGCGGGCCGGGGCCAACCACGTCACGCTGCGACGGACCGACGAGGGTTGGCGAATCGTCAGGCGGACCACCCGCGCGCTGGACGGGTCCAGCGATGCCCGCAACGTGCTCGCCGCCGGTGCGACTGGCCGGCCGCTGTGACGGGCCCGCTCGACGGCAAGGTTGCTCTGGTCACCGGCGCGGGAGCGGGAATCGGCGAGGCCATCGCCCGTCGATTTGCCGAAGCCGGTGCCAGAGTCGTTGTCGCCGAACGGGATACCGACAGTGGCCGCGAGGTCGCGGAAGCGATCGACGGGCTGTTCGTCTCGGTCGACGTCGCAGTCCGCGACCAGGTGGAAGACGCCGTCGCGCAGGCTGTTTCAGCCTATGGCTCGATCGATGTCGTGGTGAACAACGCCTGGGGCGGCGGATCGATGAGCCGGGTGGAGAACAAGACCGACCGGCAACTCAGCGACGGCATCGCGATCGCCTACTACGGCCCGTTCTGGGCGATGCGAGCCGCGTTGCCGCACATGCGATCCCGCGGCTGGGGCCGGGTGATCAACATCTGCAGTCTCAACGGCGTCAACGCGCACATGGGGACGCTGGAATACAACGCGGCCAAGGAGGCGCTGCGCGCGTTGACCCGGACCGCGGCCCGGGAGTGGGCGCCCTTCGGCATCACCGTCAACGCCGTCTGCCCCGCGGCCAAGAGCGCCGCATTCCTGCGGGCTCTGGGCGACAACCCGGACGTCGCCGCGTTCGCCGACTCGATGAACCCGATGGGGCGGATCGGGGACCCCTATCTCGACATCGCGCCGGTGGCGCTGTTCCTGGCGAGCGAGGACTGCCGGTACCTGACCGGCAACACGCTATTCGTCGACGGCGGCAGTCACATCAACGGCGTGGCCTGGGCGCCCGATCTGGACGCGTAACATGCGGCGCCGCAGCGCTTTACCAGCCGCGCCGCAGCGCTTTACCAGCCGCGCTCGCGCCACTCGGCCAAATGCGGCCGCTCGGCGCCAATGGTGGTGTCGTCGCCGTGGCCGGGGTAGACGACGGTGTCGTCGCCGAACCGGTCGAATACCCGGGTGCTGACGTCGTCGATCAACTGCTCGAAATCGCCAGGCTGCCAGGTCTTGCCGACGCCGCCGGGAAACAGGCAGTCGCCGGTGAACAACTGGGTGACACCTCCGGTGGCCGGCCCGTCGAGCGCGAGTGCCACCGATCCAGGGGTGTGTCCGCGCAGATGGATAACGTCGAAGGTCAGCTCGCCGATCCGGATGGTGTCGCCGCCGGTGAGCAACCGATCGGGCCGCACCGGTAGCGGCTCGGCGTCCACCTCGTGTGCCGCGGTCGGCGCGCCGGTGGCGGCGGCCACCGCTTCGAGCGCCTGCCAGTGGTCGAAATGCTGGTGGCTGGTGACGATCAGCGACACGTTCGGGGCGTGGGCGTGGACCAGTTCGACCAGATCGTCCGCGTCGTTGGCGGCGTCGATCAGCAGCGTCTCGCCCGTCGCGGAACAGGTGACCAGGTAGACGTTGTTGTCCATGGGGCCGACCGACGTCTTGACGATCGACACACCCGGCAGTGTTCGCCGGGCCGCACTACCCGCATCGACGTGGCCGGTGTAGTTGTCATCCAAGACGGTCATACCAGTCACGGTACTGGCCGACGGTTGCTTGTCGGTGCGGGCACTTAGCATAGGAACGATGCGTCCGGGCAGCGCCCGGTAATCACCCAGAAAGGGATTGCGTGGCTGATCGCCTGGTCGTTAAGGGTGCGCGTGAGCACAATCTGCGCAGTGTCGATCTTGATTTGCCACGCGATGCGTTGATCGTCTTCACCGGGCTCTCAGGCTCTGGAAAGTCGTCGCTGGCATTCGACACGATCTTTGCCGAGGGGCAGCGGCGCTATGTCGAGTCGCTGTCGGCGTACGCGCGCCAGTTCCTCGGCCAGATGGACAAGCCGGACGTCGACTTCATCGAGGGCCTGTCGCCCGCGGTGTCGATCGACCAGAAGTCGACCAACCGCAACCCACGGTCGACGGTCGGGACCATTACCGAGGTCTACGACTATCTGCGGTTGCTCTACGCCCGCGCCGGCACCCCGCACTGCCCGGTCTGCGGCGAACGCATCGCCAAGCAGACGCCGCAGCAGATCGTCGACCAGGTGCTGGTCATGCCCGAAGGCACCCGCTTCCAAGTGCTGGCCCCGGTGGTGCGCACCCGCAAGGGCGAATTCGCCGACCTCTTCGAGAAGCTCAACGCGCAGGGCTACAGCAGGGTCCGGGTCGACGGCACGGTGCATCCGCTGACCGATCCGCCGAAGCTGAAGAAGCAGGAGAAGCACGACATCGAGGTCGTCATCGACCGCCTCACCGTCAAGGCCAGCGCCAAACAGCGGCTCACCGACTCCGTCGAGACCGCGCTCAATCTGGCCGACGGGATCGTCGTGCTCGAATTCGTCGACCAGGAACACGACGCTCACAATCGCGAGCAGCGTTTCTCCGAGAAGCTGGCGTGCCCCAACGGGCACTCGCTGGCGGTCGACGACCTCGAGCCGCGGTCGTTCTCGTTCAACTCGCCCTACGGCGCCTGCCCTGAGTGTGTCGGTCTGGGCATCCGCAAGGAGGTCGACCCCGAACTGGTGGTCCCGGATCCGGACCGCACGCTGGCCGAGGGTGCCGTCGCGCCGTGGTCGATGGGCCACACCGCCGAGTACTTCACCCGGATGCTGGCCAGCCTCGGCGACACGATGGGCTTCGACGTCGACACCCCGTGGCGCAAGCTCCCGGTCAAGGCGCGCAAGGCGATCCTCGAGGGATGCGACGAGCAGGTTCACGTCAAGTACCGCAACCGCTACGGCCGTACCCGCTCCTACTACGCCGATTTCGAGGGCGTGCTGGCGTTCCTGGAGCGCAAGCTCGACCAGACCGAGTCCGAGCTGATGAAGGAACGCTACGAGGGCTTCATGCGTGACGTGCCGTGTCCGGAGTGCAACGGGACGCGACTCAAGCCGGAGATCCTCGCGGTCACGCTCGCCGCGGGGAAGTACGGTGCCAAGTCGATCGCCGAGGTGTGTGAGCTCTCGATCAACGATTGCGCCGACTTCCTCAATGCGCTCACCCTCGGCACCCGCGAGCAGGCGATCGCCGGTCAGGTGCTCAAGGAGATCCAGTCACGACTGGGCTTCCTGCTCGATGTCGGCCTGGAATACCTGTCGCTGTCCCGGGCGGCGGGCACGCTGTCCGGCGGCGAGGCGCAACGCATTCGCCTGGCCACCCAGATCGGCTCCGGTCTGGTCGGCGTGCTGTACGTGCTCGACGAGCCGTCCATCGGCCTGCACCAGCGCGACAACCGCCGGCTCATCGAAACCCTCACGCGCCTGAGGAATCTCGGCAACACGCTGATTGTCGTCGAGCACGACGAGGACACCATCGCGCACGCCGACTGGGTGGTCGACATCGGCCCCGGCGCCGGCGAGCACGGCGGACACATCGTGCACAGTGGCACCTACGCCGACCTGCTGGCGAACAAGGAGTCGATCACCGGCGCCTTCCTGTCGGGCAAGGAAAGCATTGTGGCGCCGGACATTCGGCGCCCTATCGACAAGAAGCGGCACCTCACCGTCGTCGGCGCCAACGAACACAACCTGCGCGGCATCGACGTCATGTTCCCGCTCGGCGTGCTGACCTCGGTCACGGGAGTGTCGGGGTCGGGCAAGTCGACGTTGGTCAACGACATTCTGGCGTCGGTGCTAGCGAACCGGCTCAACGGCGCCCGCCATGTTCCGGGCCGGCACACCCGCGTCACCGGCCTGGACAGCGTCGACAAGCTGGTCCGCGTCGACCAGTCGCCGATCGGCCGCACCCCGCGGTCCAACCCCGCCACCTACACGGGCGTCTTCGACAAGATCCGCACCCTGTTTGCGGCCACCACTGAGGCCAAGGTGCGTGGCTACCAGCCGGGTCGATTCTCGTTCAACGTCAAGGGCGGTCGCTGCGAGGCCTGCACGGGCGACGGCACGATCAAGATCGAGATGAACTTCCTGCCGGACGTGTACGTGCCCTGCGAGGTGTGCAACGGCGCCCGCTACAACCGCGAGACCCTCGAGGTGCACTACAAGGGCAAGACCATCTCCGAAGTGCTCGACATGTCGATCGAGGAAGCCGCGGAGTTCTTCCAGCCGATCACCGGCATCCACCGCTACCTGCGCACGCTGGTCGACGTCGGGCTGGGGTATGTGCGGCTGGGCCAGCCGGCGCCAACGCTGTCCGGCGGTGAGGCGCAGCGGGTGAAGCTGGCGTCGGAGTTGCAGAAGCGCTCGACCGGGCGCACCGTCTACATCCTCGACGAGCCGACCACAGGTCTGCACTTCGAGGACATCCGCAAGCTGCTCGACGTCATCAATGGCCTTGTCGACAAGGGCAATTCGGTGATCGTCATCGAGCACAACCTGGACGTGATCAAGACCTCGGACTGGATCATCGACATGGGACCCGAGGGCGGAGCCGGCGGCGGGACCATCGTCGCTCAGGGCACGCCGGAGGATGTGATGGCGGTGCCGGAGAGCTACACCGGTAAGTTCCTCGCGGAAGTCCTCGCCGACACCCGCAAGCCCGCAGCGACGAAGCGAACGACCAAGCGCCGCAAGGTCAGCGCGTAGCGGCGCCGGCTTTCGACAGGGGCGAGGGAAACCTCGGTTTGACCCGCAGGCCGTCGAGCCACGAGGTCAGCTCGACCGCCCGTCGCGTGAGCTCCCTGCGACCATCGCGCCCGGGATCCTCGAGGAGCTGCAGCTGGACGCAGGCGTCGCCGTCCTGGTACCAGCCCCCCACGACGCGCCCGTTCCACCACGCCGTGGGCCCGGCGTTGCCGTTGCGGTCGAAGACCTGGTCGCGATGCCGGCCGAGATACCAGTCGCGGTCGAACCACCCCATCGTGGTGACGTCGAGCCCCGGCAGCAACGCCGCCGCGGGCGCGGCTGCCGGCCGATCGTCCAGGTCGTCGGCCAATACGTACCCGGGTCCGCAGTCCAGCGCGACTTCCACGACCCCGAGGTCGTCCAATGCCTTCCGCGTCGCGGTCAGGGTGGTGCCGAACCACCACTTGACGTCGGCGGCGGTCGCCGGCCCGAAGGTGTGCAGCCATCGCCGGGTAAGCGCCGCGAACGCCTCGTCCGCGGGTGCCTGCGGGCCCAGCCAGTCCTCGGCGAGCGCCCACCGGGGCCGCGACCTGGTCCAGGGTCCGTCGTTGGGTCCGCGGACGATTTCGCCCCGCGCCGACAGCACAGTCAGCACCCGGGGCGCCACCGGAACGGCTCCGCCCCAGGGCTTTCCGGGCGCGGGGTCGTAGGTCCCGTCGATCTCGGTCAGCGCCGCGCGCAGTTCGGTACTACTGAGCGGCCCGTGCGTGCCCAGATGCCGCAGCACCGCGGAGCATGCCGTCGTCAGCCACTGTTCACCGTCTGCGGTCACCTCCGCCTTGTGCAGGTCGCCGACCAGCTTGCGGTGCTCGTTGGCGGCAACGCGGTCACTCGCGGCAGCCTGCACGATCGGCAAATCTTCGGCAGCCACTACCCACAGGGTCCGACGCATAGCCAAATGCCTTACCAGCGAACGGCTTTGGTATAGCTCCCGCTCGAGGTCAGACGCGACGAAGCCGGGACACCGGGCCCAGAGCGACAGGAAGGGCGTGACCGGATCGGTGGCGTGCAGGCCCACCAGGGCGGTGGTGGCCTCGACGATTGAATCTCCCAGCGCGCCGAAGTGACGGCTCATCAATCTGCTGCGCCGCTCGTCGTCGGTGAACCGAGGCACACCGCCCTTGCGGCTCAATGTTCGTCGTCGTGCATCGACTCGCGTATCTGGGCCAGCCGTTCCGCGGCGGCACGCTGCCGCGCCTCGAACTGCTCATCGACGTCGCGGCCTTCGGGGGTCTCGGCGCTCAATTCCGCTGAGCCGATGGAGGTTTCGTAGCGCGACTCGATCTTCTCGCGGACCGCGTCGAACGTCGGCACCCCCGAGCTGGTGTAGCCGGTGTCGGCGTCGGGGGTTTCGGGTTCGTCGGGCACGATCTCACGCTACCCGTGGCGGGTCCGGTAGCGCACCATCTGCCGCCAATAGCCCGGCGTCAGCGGCCTACCGGCCCGGTCGGTAGGTCCGGTGTATCGAGTCGACCGGCCAGCCACGGCAGCGCAGCGGCGAACGCGGTGCTGGCGAAGGGCCAGTCGTGCTTGCCTGGTTGCGCGACGATCAAGCAGTCGATGCCGTTGGCGCGGCCGAGCGCACACAACGACTCGGCTGCCGCTGCCTGGTCGCCGGGGCCAACTGACTGCCGGCCGGTCAGCGTCGTGTCGCCGACATCGGTTACCATCCCGTGCGGACGTTTCGACGGACCGCTCGAAGACACGTCAAACCAGCCGGAAACCCCTTGGTAATGGCCATGTTTGGCGATCACGGTGGCGGGGTCGAATGCCGCCCAGGCGCCGGCGTCGCCGCCGAACAACCGGGCGATTGTCTGCGCCTTGGTTCCGGTCTCGGGCCCCAGGTTGCCGGAGATGTCGACGAACGCACTGAACAGCTCCGGGTGCATGACGGTCAGATCGAGCGCGCAGGTCCCTCCCATCGACCAGCCCACGACGCCCCAGTTGGCCGCGTCGGGCCCGACCCCGAATCGCGAGTTCACGAACGGCACAACGTCTTTGGTGAGATGGTCGGCCGCGTTTCCGCGGATGCCGTTGACGCATTCGGTGTCGTTGTTGAACGCTCCGCCGGAGTCTACGAACACGAAGACCGGGGCATTACCGCCGTGCGCGGCCGCGAAGTCGTCGATCGTCTTGGCGGCATTACCAGCGCGCAGCCAGTCCGCGGGCGTGTTGAACTCGCCGCCGATCATCATCACCGCCGGCAGCGCCGGCGGGGGACTGCTCGCGAACCAGGCCGGGGGCAGGTAGACGACCTCGCCGCGATGCTTGAAGTGCGACGCGTCGTCCGAGATCGTCACCGGGACGACAATCCCGTGCGCGGGCTGCATTCCGGCGGCCGCCATCGCGGCGACGCCGGCCACGTCGGTCTGGTGGGGCAGCGGACCTTCCGTCAGTTGATCCCACGCCGTCTGCACGGTGGGGAAGTAGCCGACCCAGAGATTGAGCGTCAACGCGGCGCTGAGCAGACACAGCGGCACGGCCAGCACCGAGACGCCGCGCCGCCACCACCGGGCATGACGCCAGCCGACGACCAGAATCGTGGCGGCGGCACCGGTGCCGGCGATCCACCACCACAGCAGGTGCGGTGCGGGGTCGTCGGCCAGGCCGCGATTGTCGATGTACCAGTGCGACAGGCCCGCGGCGGCGGCGCCGAGCATCGCGGCCGCGGGAAGACACAACAGGCGCCAGGACCACGACCGGCGCGCGATCGCGAGCACCAGCAGAACCCCGGCCAGGGCTTGCACGACGCCGGGCACCCAGCCATGCATCAGCGAGGTGTGGTTGTCGGCCAGCACCGCGAAAGGGAGGTTCGCCATTGAACCCGTCACGCGGTCCATTGTCATCTTTTTTGCGTGCTGTGAGCATGACTTTTGCGGATCTGTTAGCCCGCGTGTTGCGCGTCGTCGAGTTGGCTAGCGCGGCTTGGCCAAGGGGAACGGCAGCGTCTCGCGGATACTGCGACCGGTGATCAGCATGACGACCCGGTCGACGCCCATCCCGAGGCCACCGGTCGGGGGCATCGCGTACTCCATGGCCTGCAGGAAGTCCTCGTCGAGTTCCATGGCCTCGGGGTCGCCGCCCGCGGCCAGGTACGACTGCTCCTCGAGACGACGGCGCTGCTCGACGGGGTCGGTGAGTTCGCTGTAGGCGGTGCCCAATTCGACGCCCCACGCCACCAGGTCCCAGCGCTCGGCCAGACCGGGCCGGCTGCGATGCGGCCGGGTCAGCGGAGACACCGACAGCGGGAAGTCGATGTAGTACGTCGGGTTCTCGGTGCGGGCCTCGACCAGATGTTCGTACAACTCCAGGACGACAGCGCCGGCGTCCCAACGCGCCAGGTACGGAATGCCCGCCGCGTCCGACAATTGCCGCAGCGTGGTCAGGTCGGTGCCGGCGTCGACTTGCTCGCCGAGCGCCTCGGACACCGCGTCGTGGACGGTCTTCACCGGCCAGATGCCGGAGATGTCAACCTTTTCCAGCGCGCCGCCGGCCGTGGGCCGCAGCACCACCTGAGCGCCGTTGGCTGCCTGCGCGGCGTTCTGAATGAGCTCGCGGCTGCCGTCGATCCAGTCCTTGTAGTCGGCGTGTGCCTGGTAGGCCTCCAGGAGGGTGAACTCCGGGTTGTGGCTGAAGTCGACACCCTCGTTGCGGAACGCCCGACCCAATTCGAAGACCCGCTCCATGCCGCCGACGCACAACCTCTTCAGGTACAACTCGGGGGCGATCCGCAGATACAGGTCGAGGTCGTAGCTGTTGATGTGGGTGACAAACGGACGGGCGGTCGCACCGCCGTGGATCTGCTGCAGGATCGGGGTTTCGACTTCCAGGAAACCCTTGCCGTTCAGGGTGTCTCGGATCGCGCGGAGGACGCTGCTGCGGGCCGAGATCAGCTCGCGCGACTCAGCGTTGACGGCCAGGTCGACGTAACGGCTGCGCACCCGCGCCTCGGGATCGGTCAGCCCTTTCCACTTGTTCGGCAGCGGCCGCAGGCACTTGCCGATCAGCCGCCAGCGATGCACGATCAGCGACTGGGTGCCGGTCTTGCTGGACCCCATCTTCCCGCTCACCTCGACCAGGTCGCCGAGATCGATGGCCTTGGTGAAATCGCCCGTGCGGCCCTGCGTCAGGACCGAATTATCCAGCAGCAGTTGCACTTCCGCCGACCAGTCGCGCAGCTCGGCGAACAGCACGCCGCCGAAGTCTCGGATTCGCAGCACCCGACCGGACACCGAGACATCGGTATTGTCGCCGGCTGCTAGCGCCTCGCCGACCGAATGGCTCGGCGGCTGCCCGACCGGATAGGCATCAATTCCGCTGTCCTGCAACGCTTTCAGTTTGGATAGCCGGACCCGCATCTGCTCGGGCAGTCGACGGCCGCGTTCGTCGCCGTCGACGATCGCGGCTTCCTGCAGTGCGGCGACGTCCGGTGCGGAGCCGTCGTCATGCAGCAACCCGGTCGCCAGCAACGTCGGCGGCACGGCCGGGTGGTGCCCGGTGTGCTGTTCGTCACGACGGACGAAGGGCAACACCAGGAATCCCTCCGCGATCACCGATGCGACGCCGACCCGCGGGATCATGCGGGTGTCTTCGTAGCAGGCGAAGCGCGGCACCCAATCCGGTTGGTACTTCATGTTGGAGCGATACAAAGTTTCCAGCTGCCACCACCGCGAGAAGAACACCAGGAACCCGCGCCACAACCGGGCCACCGGACCGGCGCCCAGTTGCGCGCCCTGCTCGAATGCGGACCGGAACATGGCGAAGTTCAACGAGATTCGCGTGATGCCGATGCGCTCGGCGTGCAGCGCGAGCTCGCTCACCATGAGTTCGATGGTGCCGTTGGGGGACTGGGGCGAACGTCGCATGAGGTCCAGCGAGACGCCGTTACGTCCCCACGGCACCAGCGAGAGCATCGCGACGACGGTGTCGCCCGGCCCGAGCGCCTCGACCAGCAGGCAGTCGCCGTCGGCCGGATCGCCCAACCGGCCCAGTGCCATCGAGAACCCGCGCTCGTTGTCGGTGTCGCGCCAGGCGTCGGCCCGCGAGGTCACCTGCGCCATCTCGGCGGCTTCGATGTCGTAGTGCCGGCGGATGCGCACCGTCAGCCCGGCGCGACGCGCCCGCGTCACCGCCTGACGCACCCCGCGCATGTCACGGCCAGACAATCGGAACTCAGCCGTCTGCAGAATGGCTTCGTCGCCGAGCTCGAGCGCGTTGAGGCCCGCCTCGCGGAATGCCTTGGCGCCGGCGGCGCTGGCGCCCATGTTGCCTGGGGTCCAGCCGTAGCTCTGGCACAAGGCCAGCCACGCGTCGATGGCCTGCTGCCACGCCCGCGGGTCGCCGATCGGGTCGCCGCTGGCCAGGCAGACGCCCAGCTCGACCCGATAGGTGATGGCCGCGCGACCGCTCGGCGCGAAGACCACCGACTTGTCCCGGCGGGTGGCGAAATACCCCAACGAGTCGTTCTTGCCCCACAATTCGAGCAGGCCGCGGATCGCCGACTCGTCCTCGCCGGTCAGCGCGTTGTCGGCGCGCTGCGACTGGAACAGCACGATCGCGGCGGCGATCAGCGCCATCGCGCTGAACAGACCGAACAGCGCGTTGAGAAAAACCGGCGGACGGCCGGTGAACTGCGCCGACTCGACGACGGCGAACCCGACCACCCGGTTCACCACGTAGAACAGCCGGTCCTCGGGCGCCAGGGTGCGCGGGAACGTTTCGATCAGGCCCCAGGACACCACGATGCCGATCGCCCAGCCGGTCAGCAGCACGCCGGCGGCCTTATAGAGCGCTCCCTGACGCACCTTGGCCCAGAATTCGCGATAGGCGAAGGTGATGACCACGATGGCGGCTAGGTGCAATCCGAGGCCGAGCGTCTCGCCGAAGCTCCTCGCCGGGCTGGGATGCTCGGCGACCAGACCGGCAACGTTGAGGCCGGCCGCCAGCAACAGGTTCAGCTGCAGCGCCCACCAGGCGATGCGTTTGCGCGCGGTCAGCGCGCCGGCCAGCAGGGCCAGCACGAATGACCAGGCGAAGCTGGTGTCGGGGAAGTTGAAGACGAAGTCGTTGATGAACTCGCGCGGTACCCGGATGGCCCACCGGATCACCGGCGAAACGCTGGCTATCAGTGACAACGTGGCGATCACGCCGACGGTCCAGCCGGCGGCTGCCGGCACCCAGCGGAGCCGGGATGTCGACTCGCTCCGTGGGCGGGACGCAGTGAGGGTCACAGACGGCGAGGATATTCGGTATCGCTATGGAATGCCTATGATCCGGCTGGCAGGAAATCGGTCGTGTCGGCCGTTTGCCACCGCCGGCCGGGGCCGTCGCCGCAGCGACGTGTCAGAGCAGGGCGTCGTGACTGGTAGACTCCTGTCCGCGACCGTCTCCGGCATAGCCAGAGACAGCAAGTGGAGTCCCGCTCCCACCGTTGGCCTCGAAGGCTCAGCGGTCCGGTCACCGGCACATCGAGTGCGTCGGTTCCTGCTTTGCGCAGGCGGCCTGTAGAGGCCGTGATCGGTCGGCACCGGGCCCTGCTTATGCAGGGCCTTTTTGCTGATGCGTGGTATCCCAACCGCTGGCTCCGCGTGGAGCAGGCGACGGTGGCGATGGACGAGAAGATCAATGAGGGAGGCCCCATCAGCACTGAGACCCGCGTCAACGAGCGCATCCGCGTACCTGAAGTCCGACTTATCGGCCCCGGAGGGGAGCAGGTAGGCATTGTGCGTATCGAAGACGCCCTTCGCGTCGCCGCGGATGCCGATCTCGACCTTGTCGAAGTTGCGCCGGATGCCAGACCACCGGTCTGCAAGATCATGGACTACGGAAAGTTCAAGTACGAGGCGGCGCAAAAGGCGCGTGAGTCTCGGAAGAACCAGCAACAGACCGTCGTCAAAGAGCAAAAGTTGCGACCCAAGATCGACGATCACGACTACGCGACCAAAAAGGGTCACGTGATCCGATTCTTGGAGGCCGGGGCGAAAGTCAAGGTCACCATCATGTTCCGCGGACGCGAACAGTCGCGACCCGAACTGGGCTTCCGACTGCTGCAGCGCCTCGGCGCCGACGTCGCTGATTACGGGTTCGTCGAGACCTCGGCCAAGCAGGACGGACGCAACATGACGATGGTGCTCGCACCGCACCGCGGCGCCAAGACGCGCGCGCGTGCGGCCGAAGATGCCGCCGGCCCCAGCACCCGGCCCGCACCGGCAGACGACGCCGAACCGTCGCCCAACTGACCACAACAAGACAAGAGGACCGAGAACAGATGCCCAAGGCCAAGACCCACAGCGGAGCGTCGAAGCGATTCCGTCGCACCGGCACCGGCAAGATCGTGCGTGAGAAGGCCGGCCGTCGCCACCTGCTCGAGCACAAGCCCACCAAGCGGACGCGACGCCTGGACGGACGTACCGCGGTGTCGGCCAACGACACCAAGCGCGTCAACAAGATGCTGAACGGCTGACCGGCAGCCACCGCGCCGGAACAACCACTTACCCACGAGATAGGAACACCCCATGGCACGCGTGAAGCGGGCAGTCAATGCCCAGAAGAAGCGCCGCACTATCCTCAAGGCTTCCAAGGGCTATCGCGGCCAGCGGTCCCGCCTCTACCGCAAAGCCAAAGAGCAGCAGCTACATTCGCTGACCTACGCCTACCGCGACCGTCGCGCGCGCAAGGGCGAATTCCGCAAGCTGTGGATCTCCCGGATCAACGCCGCGGCCCGCGCCAACGACATCACCTACAACCGGTTGATCCAGGGCCTGAAGGCCGCCGGCGTCGAGGTCGACCGTAAGAACCTGGCCGAGATCGCGGTCAGCGACGCCGCGGCGTTCACCGCGCTGGTCGAGGTCGCCCGCAAGGCGCTGCCCGCCGACGTGAACGCACCGTCCGGAGAGGCCGCCTAACCGCGCACCCCGGTGCTCACCGAACGATCGACCCGGGTGGTCGCTGCGGCCAAGCTGCATCGGCAGGCAACCCGTCGCCGTAGCGACCGCTTTCTGGTCGAAGGCGCCAACCTGGTCGAGGCCGCGTCGCGGCGCGGGCTGGTCCGAGAGATCTTCGCCACCGAGGCCGCGGCGCAGCGCTACGCGGCGCTATTGGCCGACTCCGGCGCCGCCGTACAGCACGTCACCGAGCGGGCGGCAAAAGCCCTGTCGGACACCGTCACTCCCGCTGGCTTGGTGGCGGTCTGCGAGCACCCGAGCACCAGCTTGGCTGACGTGCTCGGGCTGGCGCCGCGGCTCATCGCCGTCGGTGTAGAGATCGGCGAACCCGGCAATGCCGGCACGCTGATCCGCGTCGCCGACGCCATGGGCGCCGCCGCGGTGGTGTTCCTCGGCCACGGCGTCGACCCCTACAACGGCAAGTGCCTGCGCGCCTCGGCTGGCAGCATCTTCTCGGTCCCTGTCGTCGTCGCGCCGGATGTCGAGGCGGCAATCACCGCCCTGCAGGAAGCCGACCTGCGGGTGCTCGCCACCACGGTAGACGGCGAATTGCCGCTCGACGACGCCGATCTCGCGTTGCCGACGGCGTGGCTGTTCGGCTCTGAGGCCCACGGCCTGTCGACGCAGATCGCCGGGATGGCCGATTCGCGCGTGCGCATCGCGATGTCCGGCGGCGCCCAGAGCCTGAATGTGGCTGCGGCCGCAGCGATTTGCCTCTACGAAAGCGCCAAGGCGCAAACCTAAGCGGCTTTGCCGCGGCCCCGCGCCGGCCGCAGCCCGGCCAGTGAGAACGTGGTGTGAACTAGCGAGCCCGCGCGCTCGAAGAGGGACTTGCGCGGCGGGAAGTAGTGCATCGGCAAGCCACGGCGATCCGATGGCGGCCCCATGAAGCTCGGCGCCTCGATCAGCGGAGCCTTGTCGCAGTCGCGTTCCTCGGCCCGCCGGTAGGCGGCCAAAGCCCGCGGATGCAGCCGGATTTCGTCGGGAACGGCCAGGAAGGCCAACTCGACCAGCTTCCCGAACAACCGCAGCACGACTTCGTCGCCGGGGGTCCAGCGCATGCCGGCCTTCTCGCGCACCGCGGGCTCGAACAAGCCGGCTGCGATCCAACGTTGGCCTGCCACAAGCGGTTTGAATAGCTGGTCCCAGATCGGAGTCGGCATCAAGACGAATTTCGGCTTGGGGATCCGGATTTGGAAGATGTCCAGGGTGGCCTGGTTGATCTCCAGCTCGTCGCGGCCGACCCGTTCCCAGTACTCCTGGAAGTCCTCCCACGACTTCGGCACCGGCCGCATGCTCATGCCGTACATCCGGTACCACTGCACGTGTTCGTCGAACAGCTGTCGCCTCTCGGCCTCGGTCAAGCCGCCGCAGAAATACTCGGCCACCTTGATCACCAGCATGAAGAACGTCGCGTGCGCCCAGTAGAAGGTCTCGGGATTCAGCGCGTGGTAGCGCCGGCCGCTGGCGTCGACGCCCTTGATCGTGTGGTGGTACTGCTTGATCTGCGCTCCGGTGGTCGACGCCCGACCGCCGTCATAGACGACACCCATGATCGGGTACACCGACCGCGCCACCCGCTGCAGCGGTTCACGCAGCAGGATCGAATGCTCCTCCACGCCGGCACCCAGCTCGGGATACATGTTCTGGATGGCGCCGATCCAGACGCCCATCATCCCGGTGCGCAGGTCGCCGAAGTACTTCCACGTCAACGAATCCGGGCCCAGTGGCAGCGCCTCGTCGTCGGGGATCACCGGCTCGTGTGGCGCGTGGGTGGGCGGCATCGACGTCACTGTCATCACAGCCTCCTGCTCCGGGGGTCCCATCCACGATAATGATGACAACAATCGTTGTCTACGATCTGCGGGGCGCGTCGCGGGTGGTGTTATCGAGTGTCATCCGCGCCGTCGCAGTGCCGTGATCAGGTGGTTCATCGCCGACCGTGGTGGACACCACCAAGGCGGTCGTTGCCGGTCTCTCCGGAGTGCACCTACCCTGAGCGTTGTGGAACTCGGGCCCGAACCGGTGTCCGGCGAGCCCGAGCAAACGGTGACGACGCCGGATCCACCCGCAGAACGTCAGCGCTCGCCGCTGCATGGGGCGGCGCACTGGTTGCGCAGCACCAACCAAAGCCCCAGCCTGATCGCAGCCGTCCGGCGGGCCCGGCGCGGCCTGCCCGGCGATCCCGATTTCGGCGACCCGCTCTCCACCGCCGGCCACGGCGGGCCGCGCGCCGCGGCAAGGGCCGCGGGTCGCCTGCTCGGTGAGCGCGGCGGCGCATCCCGCGAAGTCAGCCTGGGCGCATTGCAGGTCTGGCAGGCGGTCACCGAGGCGGTCAAACGCCGCCCGGTCAACGAAGAGGTGACGATCGTCTTCACCGACCTGGTGGGCTTCTCCAACTGGTCCCTGCACGCCGGGGACGACGCGACGTTGAAGTTGTTGCGCCGCGTCGCGCGCGCCATCGAACCGCCGCTGCTCGATGCGGGCGGCCACATCGTCAAACGCATGGGTGACGGCACGATGGCGGTCTTCGCGGACCCGCGCGTCGCGGTGGCCGCCGTTCTCGAGGCCAAGCGCGCGCTCAGGACCGTCGACATCGACGGCTACACGCCGCGGATGCGAGTCGGCATCCACACCGGGCGGCCGCAGCGACTGGCGGCCGACTGGCTCGGTGTCGACGTGAACGTCGCGGCCCGGGTGATGGAACGGGCCACCCGCGGCGGGGTGATGATCTCGGGCACGACCCTGAACCAACTCGCGGCCGACGACTTGGTCACACTCGGGGTCTCCGCCAAGCGGGTGCACTGGCCCGTATTTACCAGCAAACCCGCAGGTCTACCTGCTGATCTCGCCATCTATCGACTCAAGTCGTCCCGAGAAACTGTTAGCGACTTATCAGCAATAGACAATCCGGATGAGGACGGGTCGCAGGCATAGTAGATGGCGATGATATTGCGGATATTGTCGCGGCTTCTACGTGTGCGGATGACGCTCGCCTATGCGGCAGTGCTGATCGGGGTCAGCCTGGCGCTCGCCGAGCTGCGCCCACGCGCGCGTGCGCACGTCATCGCGCAGGCCAGCACGAATCTGCACAACCTGGCGCACGGCCATCTGGCAACGCTGCTGGACAGCGCGTTCATCACCGACGCCGGGCCGTTGTATTTCTGGCTGCCGTGCTTTGTCTGCCTGCTGGCGCTGGCCGAGTTGATTTGGCGCAGCGGCCGGTTGGCTCTCGTGTTCGTCACCGGTCACATCGGTGCGACGCTGCTGGTCGCGATCGGCCTCACCGCGGCGATCGAATTCCACTGGCTGCCGCTGTCGGTGTCGCGGGCCAGCGACGTCGGGGTCAGTTACGGCGCGGTCGCCGTGCTGGGCGCGCTGACGTCGGCCATCCCGCGCCGCCTGCGGCCGGCCTGGATCGGCTTCTGGGTTCCGGTGGGTCTCGCCGCGGCCCTGCTGGGCGAGGACTTCACCGACGTCGGCCATGCCGTCGCCCTGATGCTGGGCATGCTTGTCGCCACCCGGCTGGACGGGCCGGCGCGCTGGACTAAGGTCCGGTGCGCGCTGCTGGCCGTATCGGCGGTGTTCGGTTTCTTCCTGCTGGCGCACGGCGCGTGGTCGACGGTCGGTGCGGCAATCGTCGGCGTTCTGGGGGCGGTGGTGGCAGAGGTGCTGACCCGGTCGCGTGCGACACGGCGACGGCCGGCTGCCGAGCTTGCGCCGGAGCCGGCGACCACCTGCTGAGGGCTCAGGGCACCGGTCGCGCGTAGAGCCAGCTTTCCCACAGCGGCTGTAGCGACTCGTCGCTGTAGCCCGCAGCCAGCTCGATGAAATCCTCCGTGACCGCGCAGCTGTGCCGGTGGCGGTTCGTCCACTCCTTCAGCAGTGCAAAGAATTTTTCGTCACCCAGTCGGCCCCGCAGGGCGTGCAGGGTCAGCGCGCCGCGTTTGTAGACACGGTCGTCGAACATGTCGCGCGCTCCCGGATCCGTTAGCAGCAGGTTCTGTGGGGCGGCGCGCAGCTTCTGGTGGTACTGGCGCGCGAGCACGTCAGCGCTGGGCCCGCCGCTGTGCTCCGACCACAACCACTCCGCGTAGCAGGCGAAGCCTTCGTGCAGCCAGATGTCGCGCCACTGCCGCGCGGTGACGGAGTTGCCGAACCACTGGTGCGCCAGCTCGTGGGCGATCAGCCGCTCGCTGCCCCGGGTGCCGTCGCAGTGGTTGGCGCCGAAGATCGAAATGCCCTGCGCCTCAAGGGGTATCTCGAGGTCATCGTCGGTCACGACGACGGTGTAGCCGTTATCCAGTGGGTACGGGCCGAACAGGTCGACGAACAGTTCCATCATCTCGGGCTGGCGGCCGAAGTCTTCGTAGAAGTCTCGGCGCAGCCGCTCCGGCAGCGCCGCCCGCATCTGCACCGGGGTGGCGCCCAGCCGGATCAGCTCGTACAGCCCGATCTGCAAAGTGATGAGGTAGGTCGACGTCGGCTCGGGTTGCTCGTAGGTCCATTCGGTCTGCGCCGCCCGTGGCCGCCGCGACGCCAGCCGCCCGTTGGCCACCACACGGTATGGATTGTCGGCGCTGATCTGGATTCGGTACGAGGCTTTCGCGCTGGGATGGTCGTCGCACGGGAACCACGACGCCGCGCCGTTGGGTTGGCCGGCGACCAGGACACCGTTGGTCAACTCCTCGAAACCGACGTCGCCCCAGAGCGAACGGATCGGCCGCGGCGAACCGTGGTAGTGCACGACGACCGACATCGCCGCGCCGGATGCCAGCTTCGTCGCCAACCGAACACGCAATTTCCGCTCACGGCGCCCGAAGTGGGCCGCCCGCTTCCCGTTCACCGATACCTTCGACACGGTCAGCGCGTCGGACAGGTCGAGGGTGAACTCCTCCAACTCGGTCAGCGTCGTCGAGGTGATCGTTGCCGACCCTGACAGCCGGTTGCTCGAGACCTTGTACTCGAGCGCCAGCGCATAGTGCGACACCCGGTATCCGAGGTTGCCGTTCTTGGGTAGGTATGGGTCGATCACGGTCGAAGCCGGGCCGGGCGCCGTCTTCTTGGCGGCACGTCTCACGCGGCCGCCTTCTTGCCGGACTTCTCCCGCGGCGCGATCCACGGCCTAATCGGATTACCTTGCCAGCGAGTCGATTTCGGCACAGAGTCGCCGCGGACCACCAGCGACGCGGGGCCTACGGTGACGCCCGCGCCGAGTCGGGCCGATGGCAGGGCCACGCCATGCGGGCCGAGTGTGGCGCCGTGCTCGAGCACAACTTCGTCCATCCGCATGATTCTGTCGTGGAACAGGTGGGTCTGCACGACGCAGCCGCGATTGACGGTGCTGCCCCGGCCGAGCGTGACGAGGTCGGCTTCGGGCAGCCAGTAGGTCTCACACCAGGCGCCGCGACCGACGGTCGCACCGAGCGCACGCAGCCACATGTTCATGACCGGGGTCCCGCTGACCGCGCGGGCGAACCACGGCGCGGCGACCGTCTCCACAAACGTATCCGCGAGTTCGTTACGCCACACGAACGACGACCATAGCGGAAACTCACCGGCCCTAATCCGGCCAATCAGAAGCCATTTCGCGACGACCGCGACGACCGCGGCGACCACGCCGGCGATCAGCAGCACCAGACCGCCGCCCAGTGCGGCCGCCCAGAAGCCGAAGATCCGCGCCAGCGCCTGTAGCGCGCCCAGCACCGCCAGTCCGATCGCGGCGGTCACCATTACCGGAATCAGCCGGAAGGCCTCGACGGTGGCGCGCATCGCCTTTAATCGACACGGCGGCTCGTAGGTCCGCGTCGCATCGGCTTCGGCCGGTCGCCGCCGCAACCGCATCGGCGGACTGCCCAACCAGGACGAGCCGCGTTTGGCCTTCGGCGGCGCCGCGGAGAGCACCGCGACCAATCCGTCGTCAGGCACCCGGCGACCCGGCTGGGTGATGCCCGAATTACCCAGGAACGCGCGCCGGCCGACCGTGGTCTTCGCCGCGTAAATCCAGCCGCCGCCAAGCTCGTAGGAGGCGACCATGGTGTCGTCGGCCAGGAACGCGCCATCCTCGATGACAGTGAACTTCGGCGTCAGCAGCACCGTGGAGATCTCGGTGTCGCGGCCGACCTTGGCGCCGAGCACGCGCAGCCAGGTGGGCGTGGCGAGGCTGGCATACAGCGGGAACAGGTAGTTGCGGGCACCGTCCATCAGCCGCTCGGTAGCCCACAGCTGCCAGCCACTGCGGCTGCGCACCGGGTGATAGCCCTCCCGCAACCCGATCGAGAGCGCACGCACCGCGATGACCGTCAGCGCCGCGTATACCGCCAGTCCCGCGATCGTCGCAACCGGAGTCCAGCACAGGGCTGGCAGCACGGCTTGTGAAAGCCGTTGCGTGCGATGCACACTCACGCCGATCACGGCCAGCCCGGCGGCCAGTGCGGACAGCGGCATCGCGGCGAGCAGCATTGACGTCAGCGCGTAGACGACCACCCAGTGGGTGCGGCGGGCCGGGCGCTCGTCGGGCCACGGATGTTTCACCCGGCCGGATTTCACCGCGGGGGAGCCCTTCCAGTACTGCCGGCTCTTGACCTTGCCGACCACCCCCGAGCCGGGCGCGACGTCCGCGTTCTTGCCGACGACCGCCCCGGGCAGCAGGGTGGTTCGGGCGCCGATGGTGGCGTCGTTGCCGATGGCGATCGCCCCGATATGGAATGTGTCGCCGTCGATCCAATGCCCGCACAGGTCGACTTCGGGTTCCACCGCGCTGCGGTGCCCGAGCGTGAGCAGCCCGGTGACCGGTGGCATCGAGTGCAGATCGACACCCTTGCCGATGTCGGCGCCGAGCGCGCGAGCGTAGTAGACCAGCCACGGCGCCCCGGCCAAGTTCGTCGCGCCGCTGGCCTCCGCCAGCCGTTCCGCCAACCAGACCCGCAGATGCAGCCAGCCGCCGCGCGGATAGCTGCCGGGTTTCACGTTCGGCAGTAGCAGCCGCGCCGCCAGCACGGCGATGCCCATCCGGCCCAGCGGCGTGACGAACACGACGAACGCGACACCGACCAGCCACCACGGCACCGAGACCGTCCACGACACCACGCGCAACCAGCGGGCGACGTTGTTGCCGAGCGCGAGCCAGGTCACCCACTGCAGCGCCGTCAGCGTCGCCAGCGGCACCGACAGTGCGAGCTGCGCGAGCTGAGTCCGGAGCGGCGTCGGTCGGACCACCCGCTCGACGACGTCGGGTGGCTTCTCCAACTCGTCGAGAAAGCTGGCCAGCGAGCCGAGTCGCGGGTGGTCATACAGGTCGGCGACGGTGACCTGCGGATAACGCTCGCGTAGCGCGGCGACCAATTGCGCGGCGGCCAGCGACCCACCGCCGAGGGCGAAGAAATCGGCCTCCGGCCCGTCGACCGTGGCGGCGAGCAGATCCCGCCACAACCCGGCCAGCCAGCTCGCGGTGCCGGCAAGGTCGGAGGCCAGGTCGGCGTCGCCGCCGGGCGGCGGCCACGGCAATGCGTCGCGGTCGACCTTGCCCGAGGTGCGGGTGGGCAGCTCGTCGACCCGCACCAGCCGCGGCACCAGCGCCGCCGGCAGCTGCTCGGCCAAGCGGGCCCGCGCGGTGGCCATGTCGAAGTCCAGGTCGGCGCTGGCGATGTAGCCGACCAGCACCGGGGTGCCCGCTCCCGTCCGGCGCACGGCCGCGGCGCCGCCGCTGACGCCGGGCAGATGCACCAGCGCCGAGTCGACCTCGCCCAGCTCGATGCGCCGACCGCCGACCTTCACCTGATCGTCGGCGCGCCCGCAGAAAATCAGGCCGTCGCTTTCCAGCCGAACCAGGTCGCCGCTGCGGTAGGCCCGCGACCATCCCAACGTCGGCATCGGCGCGTACTTCTCGGCATCTTTTGCCTCGTCCAGGTAGCGGGCCAGGCCCACCCCGCCGATCACCAGCTCGCCCGTTTCGCCGTCGGCCACCGGCCGGCCGTCGCCGTCGACGACGGCCAGGTCCCACCCGGGCAGCGGCAGCCCGATGCGCACCGGTCCCTCGGCGCCCAACCGCGCGGCGCAGGCGACGACGGTGGCTTCGGTGGGCCCATAGGTGTTCCACACCTCTCGGCCGTCGACCGCCAGCCGCGCGGCAAGTTCCGGCGGGCAGGCCTCGCCGCCGAAGATCAACAGCCGCACCGCTTCCAGCGCTTCGGCGGGCCACAGCGCGGCCAGCGTCGGCACGGTCGACACCACGGTCACGTCACGGCTCACCAGCCACGGCCCGAGGTCCATGCCGCTGCGCACCAGCGACCGCGGTGCGGGCACCAGACAGGCGCCGTGCCGCCAGGCCAGCCACATCTCTTCGCACGACGCGTCGAATGCCACCGACAGCCCGGCCAACACCCGGTCACCCGGGCCAATCGGGTTGTCCCGCAAAAACATCTGCGCCTCGGCGTCGACGAATGCGGCGGCGCTGCGGTGGGTGACGGCAACACCCTTGGGCGTGCCGGTCGAGCCGGACGTGAAGATGATCCACGCGTCGTCACGCAGGGTCGGCGGCTCGGCCCGCCAGCCGCGCGACGATCCGGGACCGCGGGTCATGCCCGCTTCGGTGACGATCGCGACGACGTTGGCCTCGCCGAAGACCAGCTCGGCGCGCTCGTCCGGGTCGTCGGCGTCGACAGGCACATACGCCGCCCCGGCCGCCAGCGTCGCCAGGATCGCCTCGTACAGCGCGAAGCTTCCCGACGGCATCCGGATGCCGATTCGGTCGCCGCGGCCGATCCCGCGGGCGGCCAGCCAGGCGACGCTCGCTTCGATATCGCTGACCAGTTCGCTGTAGGTGAGCTGGACGGTGCCGTCGTCGATGGCGGCCGCTTCGGGGAAGCAGGCGGCGGTGTCGTAGAGGACGTCGATGAGCGTTCGCGGGCTCGCGGCGCGCGGCGACAACAGGTACTGCGCCGGCACGAGTTCGGCAGCTTCAGGCGTCGCCACCCCACGAAAATACTCAAGGCTGAGCGGTTCACCTGCCAGCGTCGGCGCGGCGTGTGGCGAAAGTCGCTGGCGGCTTCCGGTCGTCGATGACGTGACCACATATGATCGGCTCTTGCGCGGCACATGGATGCCGCACACGCATGGTCCGCTTCACCAAGAGTTCACCTAAAGGAGAGTGTCGCCGCGTGGGTGCCCAGCCCCCGTCCACGGATGCCCTGTCGCCGGAGGCGTTGACCGCCGCGGTCGACGCCGCCCGGCAAGCCTTCGCAGCCGCGAGCGATCTCGACGAGTTGGCGCGGGCCAAGACCGAGCATCTGGGCGATCGCTCACCGGTCGCGCTGGCGCGCCAGGCGCTGGGCAGCGTCCCGAAGGCCGAGCGCGCCGACGGGGGCCGACTGGTGAACACCGCACGCGGCGAGGTGCAGCAGAGCTACGACGATCGGTTGGCGGAATTGCGGGCCGAGCGGGATGCGGCCGTGCTGATCGCCGAGCGCATCGACGTGACGCTGCCCTCCACCCGGCAGCCGACCGGCGCGCGACATCCGATCACGATCCTGGCCGAGCACATCGCCGACACCTTCATCGCGATGGGCTGGGAGTTGGCCGAGGGGCCAGAAGTCGAGACCGAGCAGTTCAACTTCGACGCCCTCAACTTTCCGGCGGATCACCCGGCGCGCAGTGAGCAGGACACCTTCTACATCGCACCGGAGGGCTCTCGCCAGTTGCTGCGCACGCACACCTCGCCGGTGCAGGTGCGCGCCCTGCTCGAACGCACGCTCCCGGTGTACGTGATCTCGATCGGCCGCACGTTCCGCACCGATGAACTCGACTCCACCCACACACCGGTCTTCCATCAGGTGGAGGGACTCGCCGTGGATCGCGGATTGTCGATGGCGCATCTGCGCGGCACGCTCGACGCATTCGCCCGGTCCGAATTCGGACCGCAGGCCCGAACCCGGATCCGCCCGCACTTCTTTCCATTCACCGAGCCGTCGGCCGAGGTCGACGTGTGGTTCGAGAACAAAAAGGGCGGCGCCGGCTGGGTCGAATGGGGTGGCTGCGGCATGGTGAACCCAAATGTGTTGCGCGCCGTCGGGATTGACCCCGCCGAGTATTCGGGCTTCGCATTTGGTATGGGACTCGAGCGCACGCTGCAGTTCCGCAACGGCATCCCCGACATGCGCGACATGGTCGAGGGCGACGTCCGGTTCTCGCTGCCGTTCGGGGTGGGTGCCTGATGCGCATTCCCTATAGCTGGCTGCGGGAGAGCGTGAACGCCGGCGCACCCGGATGGGACGTGCCTCCTGAGGATCTCGAGCAGGCGTTGATCCGCATCGGCCACGAGGTCGAGGACGTCATCACCCTCGGGCCCGTCGAGGGTCCGCTGACGGTGGGACGGGTCGCCGAGATCGAGGAGCTCACCGAGTTCAAGAAGCCGATTCGCGCCTGCAAGGTCGACGTCGGTGAACAGCGGCCGCGTGACATCGTTTGCGGCGCAACCAACTTCGCCGTAGGCGACCTGGTCGTGGTGGCGTTACCCGGCACCACGCTACCCGGCGGCTTTCACATCGCCTCCCGCAAGACCTATGGCCACACCTCCGACGGCATGATCTGCTCGTCCGCCGAACTCGGTTTGGCCGCAGACCATTCCGGCATCCTCGTGCTGCCGCCGGGGACCGCCGAACCGGGCGCGAACGGTGTCGAGGTGCTCGGTCTCGATGACGTGGTCTTCGACCTCGCGATCACTCCGGACCGCGGCTACTGCATGTCGGTCCGCGGCCTGGCCCGCGAGATCGCGTGCGCCTACGACCTCGACTTCGCCGACCCCGCAGCGGTGCCGCCGTTGCCCAACGAGGGCGAAGCCTGGGCGCTGACCATTCACCCCGAGACTGGGGTGCGCCGCTTCGCGCTGCGCCCCGTCAACGGCATCGACCCGACGGCGGTGTCGCCGTGGTGGTTACAGCGCCGACTGCTCCTCAGCGGCATCCGGGCGATCTCGCCGGCCGTCGACGCGACGAACTACGTGATGCTGGAACTCGGCCACCCGATGCACGCGCACGACCTCAACCGGATCACCGGCGGCTTCGACGTACGCTTCGCCGGACCCGGCGAAAAGGTAGAGACCCTCGATGACGTCGAGCGCACGCTCAACGAGACAGATGTGCTGATCGTCGACGAGGTGGCCACGGCCGCCATTGCCGGTGTGATGGGGTCGGGCAGCACCGAGATGCGCGACGACTCCACCGATGTGCTGTTGGAGGCGGCGGTCTGGGAGCCGGCCGCGGTGTCGCGGACCGCGCGTCGTCTGCACCTGCCCAGCGAGGCCGCCCGCCGCTACGAGCGCGAGGTCGATCCGGCGATTTCGGTTGCAGCACTGGACCGTTGCGCCGCGCTGCTCGCCGAGATCACCGGCGGCCAGGTAGCGCCGACGCTGACCGACTGGCGCGGCGAACCGCCGGTCGGCGACTGGTCACCAGCCCCCGTTGAACTCGCCGCCGACCTGCCGGACCGGATGGCCGGCGTGGAATACCGCCCGGGCACCACCGCTCGTCGACTGACCCAGATCGGCGCCACGGTGACCGAGGCCGGCGACCGCCTGACCGTGACGCCGCCGAGTTGGCGTCCAGACCTGTTGCAGCCGGCCGACTTTGTCGAGGAGGTGCTACGGCTCGAGGGGTTGGACGTCATTCCGTCGGTGCTCCCGCCCGCGCCGGCCGGGCGCGGGCTGTCCGCGGTACAGCGCCGCCGCCGTGCCATCGGCAAATCGCTGGCGCTGTCCGGCTACGTCGAGGTTCTTCCGACGCCGTTCTTGCCGGCCGGGGTGTTCGACGCTTGGGGCCTGCCCGCCGACGATGCACGGCGGCAGACGACCCAGGTGCTCAACCCGCTGGAGGCCGATCGTCCGCACCTGGCTAGCACGCTGCTGCCCGGGCTGCTGGAGGCGTTGTCGCGCAACGTCTCTCGGGGCATCGTCGATGTGGCGCTGTTCGCGGTCGCGCAGGTGGTCCAGCCGACCGCGCAGACCAAGGGTGTCGCGGTGATACCTGTCGACCGTCGGCCCACGGACGACGAGATCGCCGCCTTGGATGCGTCGTTGCCGAGGCAACCCCAGCACGTCGCGGCGGTGCTGACCGGGTTGCGCGAGCCCCGCGGTCCGTGGGGCGCAGGACGGCGGGCCGACGCCGCCGATGCGTTCGAGGCCGTTCGAATCATCGCTCGGGCCAGTGGAATCGACGTGACGATACAGGCGGCTCAGTACCTGCCGTGGCACCCCGGCCGTTGCGCGGAGGTGCTCGTCGGCGAGACCGTAGTCGGGCACGCCGGCCAATTGCACCCAGCGGTGATCGAGCGGTCCGGCCTGCCGAAGGGCACCTGCGCGATCGAGTTGAATCTGGACGCGATCCCGCTCGTCGACGCGGTTCCGGCTCCTCGGGTGTCACCGTTTCCCGCGGTGTTCCAGGACGTCAGCCTCGTCGTGGGCGCGGACGTGTCCGCGCAGGCGGTCGCCGATGCGGTGCGCGACGGCGCGGGGGACCTGCTGGAAGAGGTCCGGCTGTTCGATGTGTACACCGGACCGCAGGTCGGCGAGGACCACAAGTCGTTGACCTTCGCATTGCGGTTCCGGGCCACCGACCGCACTCTCACCGAAGACGAGGCCAGCGCCGCCCGCGACGGGGCGGTAGCCCGCGCCACCGAGGTCGTCGGTGCAGTTCTGCGCAGCTGAATCACGCAGCAAGAATGAGTTTGCATCACCGTGCATAGTCATGCAACGATGAGTGGCATGACCATACGGGTGGCGGTGGCCGGTGCCAGCGGCTACGCGGGGGGAGAGATCCTGCGACTGCTGCTCGGTCACCCCGCTTACCAGGACGGACGGCTGACAATCGGCGCCCTCACCGCGGCCGGCAGCGCCGGAACCGCACTGGCCGATCATCACCCACACCTGCTACCGCTGGCGCAGCGCGTGCTGGAGCCCACCGAGATCGACATCCTCGCGGGCCACGATGTCGTTTTCCTGGGACTGCCGCACGGCCACTCGGCGGCGCTGGCCGAGCAACTCGGCCCACAGACCTTGGTGGTGGACTGCGGCGCCGATTTTCGGTTGACCGACCCGGGCGCATGGGAGCGGTTCTACGGCTCGGCGCACGCTGGCAGCTGGCCCTATGGCTTGCCTGAACTTCCTGGCAACCGCGACGTGCTGCGCGACGCCCGGCGCGTCGCCGTTCCGGGGTGCTATCCGACCGCCGCGGTGTTGGCGTTGTTCCCCGCGGTCGCTGCCGATCTCATCGACACCGCCGTCACTGTCGTCGCGGTCAGTGGAACCTCCGGCGCCGGACGCGCCGCAAAGGTCGACCTGCTCGGCTCCGAGACCATCGGATCGGCCCGTGCTTACAACATCGGCGGTGCGCATCGGCACACCCCTGAAATCATCCAGGGACTCCGTCAGGTCACCGATCGCGACGTCACCGTCTCGTTCACGCCTGTCCTGATCCCGACCACACGCGGCATCCTGGCCACCTGTACGGCCCGCACCACGGCGCCGCTGTCGCAACTGCGAGCCGCTTACGAAAAGGCTTACCACGACGAGCCTTTCGTGCATCTACTACCCGAAGGGCAGCTGCCCCGGACGGGCTCTGTGGTGGGCAGTAACGCCGCACAGATCGCGATCGCAGTGGACGAGGACGCATCGACGTTCGTTGCGATCGCGGCGATCGACAACCTGGTCAAGGGCACCGGCGGCGCCGCCGTGCAGTCGATGAACCTGGCCCTGGGTTGGCCTGAGGCCGAAGGCCTTTCGGTGGTCGGAGTGGCACCGTGACCGGTCTGGCCGACAACGCGCCGTTGGTGCGCACCCAGGGTGTCACCGCGCCCGCGGGCTTCCGGGCCACCGGCATCGCGGCAGGCATCAAGGCGTCGGGCAACCTCGACCTGGCGCTGGTGTTCAACGAAGGACCCGATCACGCGGCCGCCGGGGTGTTCACCCGCAACCAGGTCAAAGCCGCACCGGTGCTGTGGTCGCGGCAGGTGCTGGCCGACGGGCAATTGCGGGCCGTCGTGCTGAATTCCGGTGGCGCCAACGCGTGTACCGGTCCGGGCGGCTTCCAGGACACCCACGCCACCGCGGAGGCGGTGGCCGCCGCGCTGTCGGAGTGGGGCACCGAGACCGGGGCGATCGAGGTCGCGGTGTGCTCGACCGGGCTGATCGGCGACCGGTTGCCGATGGACAAGGTGCTGGCCGGCGTCGCCACCGTGGTGCACGAGATGGCGGGCGGCATCACCGGTGGCGACGACGCCGCCCGGGCCATCATGACCACCGACACCGTGCCGAAACAGGTTGCGCTGCATCACCCGAAGAACTGGACCGTCGGCGGGATGGCCAAGGGCGCCGGAATGTTGGCGCCGTCGCTGGCCACCATGCTGTGCGTGCTGACGACCGACGCCGCGGTCGACGCCGCTGCGCTCGAGCAGGCGCTGCGTAAGGCCACTGCGAAGACGTTCGACCGCCTCGACATCGACGGCAGCTGCTCCACCAACGACACCGTGCTGCTGTTGGCCTCGGGCGCCAGCGAAATCACGCCCAGCCAAACCGAACTCGACGATGCGGTGTTGCGGGTCTGCGACGACCTGTGCGCGCAACTGCAGGCCGACGCCGAAGGCGTCACCAAGCGCGTCACGATCAGTGTCACCGGCGCGCTCACCGAAGACGACGCGCTCACCGCGGCCCGGGTGGTCGCCCGCGACAGCTTGGTGAAGACCGCGTTGTTCGGCTCCGACCCCAACTGGGGCCGCGTGCTCGCCGCGGTCGGGATGGCGCCCGTGCAACTCGACCCCGACCGGGTCACGGTGTCGTTCAACGGCTCCGCTGTCTTCGCCGATGGCGTCGGTGCACCGGGAGCCCGCGAGGTGGACCTGTCGTCCACCGACATCGACGTCACCGTCGACCTCGGCGTCGGCGCCGCGCACGCGTCGGTCCGGACCACCGACCTGTCGCACGCGTACGTCGAAGAGAACTCGGCGTATTCGTCATGATCACCACCGACGTCAAGGCTCAGGTGCTGGCCGAGGCCCTGCCCTGGCTGACTCAGTTGCACGGCAAGATCGTCGTGGTCAAATACGGCGGCAATGCGATGACCAGCGACACGTTGCGGCGAGAGTTCGCCGCCGACATGGCTTTTCTGCGTAACTGCGGTATTCATCCGGTCGTCGTGCACGGCGGTGGGCCGCAGATCAGCGCGATGCTCAAGCGCCTTGGTATCGCCGGCGACTTCAAGGGCGGATTCCGCGTCACTACACCCGAGGTGCTCGACGTGGCGCGGATGGTGTTGTTCGGTCAGGTCGGTCGCGAACTGGTGAACCTGATCAACGCGCACGGCCCGTACGCGGTCGGTGTGACCGGGGAGGACGCGAACCTGTTCACCGCGGTGCGGCGCAGCGTCAGCGTCGACGGCGTCGAGACCGATATCGGCCTGGTCGGCAATATCGAGCAGGTGAACCCCGCAGTGGTGCTGGATCTGATTGCCGCCAACCGGATTCCGGTGGTGTCGACGCTGGCGCCCGACATCGACGGCGTGGTCCACAACATCAATGCCGACACCGCGGCCGGCGCGCTGGCCGAGGCGCTGGGCGCCGACAAACTTCTGATGCTGACCGACGTGGAGGGTCTGTACACGCGGTGGCCCGACAAAGACTCGCTGGCCACCGAAATCGACACCGAGACATTGACACAACTCCTCCCGACGCTGGAGTCGGGCATGATCCCCAAGGTCGAGGCCTGCCTGCACGCGGTCAAGGGCGGAGTGCCCAGCGCGCACGTCATCGACGGCCGCGTCGAACACTGCGTGCTGGTCGAACTGCTCACCGATGAAGGCTCCGGAACGAAGGTGGTGAGTGGCGCCAAATGACCCACACCTCTGACATTCAGCGGCGGTGGTCCGCGGTGATGATGAACAATTACGGCGTTCCGCCGGTCGCGTTGGCCAGCGGTAGCGGGGTAATGGTCACCGACGCCGACGGCAAGTCGTACCTGGACCTGCTCGGTGGTATCGCGGTCAACATTCTGGGCCACGGCCATCCCGCGATTCTCGAAGCCGTCACACAGCAGATGTCCACGCTCGGCCACACGTCCAACCTGTACGCCGCCGAGCCCGGCCTCGCGCTCGCCGAGGCGCTGGCCGGACAGCTCGGCGCCGACGCCGAAACACGCGTGCTGTTCTGCAATTCCGGTACCGAGGCCAACGAGGCGGCGTTCAAACTGTCGCGGCTGACCGGCCGCACGAAACTCGTTGCCGCGCAGGATGGTTTCCACGGCCGCACGATGGGCGCCCTGGCGCTCACCGGCCAACCCAGCAAGCAGGCCCCGTTCGCGCCGCTGCCGGGCGACGTCACCCACGTGCCCTACGGCGATGTCGACGCGCTGGCCACCGCGGTCGGTGACGACACCGCTGCGGTGTTCCTCGAACCGATCATGGGGGAGAGCGGCATCGTCGTCCCGCCGGACGGTTACCTGGCGGCGGCCCGCGACATCACCGCCCGTCACGGCACCCTGCTGGTGTTCGACGAGGTGCAGACCGGAATGGGCCGCACCGGAACGTTTTTCGCGCACCAGCATGACGGCATCACGCCCGACGTCGTGACGATGGCCAAGGGGCTCGGCGGCGGTCTGCCGATCGGCGCGTGCCTGGCCGTGGGCGCCGCGGCGCAACTGCTGACCCCCGGCCTGCACGGCAGCACCTTCGGCGGCAACCCGATCTGCGCGTCGGCGGCGTTGGCCGTACTGCGGGTGCTCGCCGACGACGATCTGGTGCGCCGCGCCGGTGCGCTCGGAAAGACGTTGCGCCAGAACATCGAATCCCTGCGGCATCCGTCGATCGACCATGTGCGCGGCCGCGGCCTGCTGATGGGGATCGTCCTCTCCACACCGACCGCGAAGGACGTCGAGGCCTCCGCGCGCGACGCCGGATTCCTGGTCAACGCCGCCGCACCCGACGTCGTCCGGCTGGCACCGGCGCTGATCGTCACCGAAGCGCAACTCGACACGTTCGTCACCGCCTTGCCCGACATCCTCGACTCCGCCAAGGAGACAACGTGACTCGCCACTTCCTGCGCGACGATGACCTGACACCCGACGAGCAGGCCGAGGTCCTGCGGCTTGCCGCCGAACTGAAGAAGAACCCCTTCAGTCACCGCCCGCTGGAGGGCCCGCGCGGTGTCGCGGTGATCTTCGACAAGAACTCCACCCGCACCCGGTTCTCCTTCGAGGTGGGCATCGCCCAACTCGGCGGGCACGCCGTCGTGGTCGACGGCCGCAGCACTCAGCTGGGCCGCGAGGAGACGTTGCAGGACACCGCAAAAGTGTTGTCCCGCTACGTTGATGCCATCGTGTGGCGCACCTACGGGCAGGCGCGGCTCAGCGCGATGGCCGAGACCGCGACGGTGCCGATCGTCAACGCGCTCTCGGATCAGTTCCACCCCTGCCAGGTACTGGCCGACCTGCAGACCGTCGCCGAGCGCAAGGGCTCGCTGCGCGGCCTTCGGATGACGTACTTCGGTGACGGCGCCAACAACATGGCGCACTCGCTGATGCTCGGCGGGGTGACCGCGGGCATGCACGTCACCATCGCGGCCCCGGCCGGTTTCGCGCCGGACCCGCTGTTCACCGCCGCCGCCGAGCACCGCGCCGCCGACACCGCGGGATCGGTCACCATCGCGGCCGACCCCATCGTCGGGGCCTCCGGCGCCGACGTACTGGTGACCGACACCTGGACGTCGATGGGGCAGGAGGACGACGGGCTGGATCGAGTACGGCCGTTCCGCCCATTCCAGTTGAACTCCGATCTGCTGGCCAAGGCTGATTCCGAAGCCGTTGTGCTGCACTGCCTTCCGGCGCACCGCGGCCACGAGATCACCGACGAGGTCATCGACGGTCCGCACAGCGCGGTCTGGGACGAGGCCGAGAACCGCCTGCATGCGCAGAAGGCGCTGCTCGTGTGGCTGCTGGAGCGATCGGCATGACCCGCTCTAAAGCATCACCGGAGATCACCCGCGTCGGCCGCCAGGCCCGCATCGTGGCGATCCTGTCGTCGGCCGAGGTCCGCAGCCAGAGCGAGCTGGCCGCGCTACTGGCAGCCGACGGTGTGGACGTCACCCAGGCCACGCTGTCGCGGGACCTCGAAGAACTCGGCGCGGTGAAGCTACGCGGCGCCGACGGCGGGGTGGGCGTATACGTGGTGCCGGAGGACGGCAGCCCACTGCGCGGGGTGTCCGGTGGCACCGCGCGACTGTCGAGGCTGTTGAGCGAGGTTCTGGTGTCCACCGATGCCACCGGCAACCTAGCCGTGCTGCGCACGCCGCCGGGCGCCGCCGACTATCTGGCCAGCGCCATCGACCGGGCAGCGCTGCCCTACGTGGTCGGCACCATCGCCGGGGATGACACCATCTTCGTGGCAGCCCGCGAGCCGATGACCGGCGCAGAACTCGCAAGCGTGATCCAAGACCTGACGTAATAGCACCAACAAAAGGAGATCAGTTCATGTCCGAGCGCGTCATCTTGGCGTATTCCGGCGGTTTGGACACCTCGGTGGCGATCAGTTGGATCGGCAAGGAGACCGGCAAAGAGGTTGTCGCTGTCGCGATCGACCTGGGGCAGGGCGGCGAAGACATGGAGGTCATTCGGCAGCGGGCCCTGGACTGCGGCGCCGTCGAGGCCGTCGTGGTCGACGCCCGCGACGAGTTCGCCGAGGGCTACTGCCTGCCGACCATCCTGTCCAACGCCCTCTATATGGATCGCTACCCGCTGGTGTCGGCGATCAGCCGGCCGCTCATCGCCAAGCATCTGGTCAAAGCGGCCCGCGAACACGGTGGCGGCATCGTCGCCCACGGCTGCACCGGCAAGGGCAACGACCAGGTCCGCTTCGAAGTCGGATTCGCCTCGCTGGCACCGGATCTGGAGGTCCTCGCGCCGGTCCGCGACTACGCGTGGACCCGGGAAAAGGCCATCGCCTTCGCTGAGCAGAACGACATCCCGATCAACGTCACCAAACGCTCTCCATTCTCCATCGACCAGAACGTGTGGGGCCGCGCGGTGGAAACCGGCTTCCTGGAGCATCTCTGGAATGCGCCGACCAAGGACGTCTACGACTACACCGAAGACCCCACGGTCAACTGGAACACCCCGGACGAGGTCATCGTCGGCTTCGAGAAGGGCGTCCCGGTCACGATCGACGGCAACGCGGTGACCGTGCTCGAGGCGATCGAGCAACTCAACCGCCGGGCCGGCGCGCAGGGTGTCGGGCGCCTCGACGTCGTCGAAGACCGGCTGGTGGGCATCAAGAGCCGCGAAATCTACGAGGCCCCAGGTGCGATGGTGCTGATTACCGCGCACACCGAACTCGAGCACGTCACGCTGGAGCGTGAACTGGGCCGTTTCAAGCGCCAGACCGACCAGCGCTGGGCCGAGTTGGTGTACGACGGACTCTGGTACTCGCCACTCAAGTCGGCGCTGGAGACGTTCGTCGCCAAGACCCAGGAGCATGTCACCGGAGAGATCCGAATGGTGTTGCACGGCGGCCACATTGCGGTCAACGGCCGGCGCAGTTCCGAATCGCTGTACGACTTCAACCTGGCCACCTACGACGAGGGAGACACCTTCGACCAGTCGATGGCCAAGGGCTTCGTGCATGTGCACGGGCTGTCGTCCAAGATCGCAGCGCGCCGGGACCAGGCCGCCGACCAGACGTGAGCACTCACGAGGGATCGCTGTGGGGCGGACGGTTCGCCGACGGGCCGTCTGATGCGCTTGCGGCTCTGAGCAAGTCGACGCATTTCGACTGGGTGCTGGCGCCGTATGACGTCGTCGCCTCCAAGGCTCACGCCCAGGTGTTGTTCAACGCCGGACTGCTGACCGCCGAACAGCGCGATGGGCTACTGGCTGGCCTGGACAGCCTGGCTGAGGACGTCGCCGACGGCAGCTTCGGGCCGTTGACCACCGACGAGGACGTCCACGGTGCGTTGGAGCGCGGTCTGATCGACCGGGTTGGCCCGGACCTGGGTGGCCGGTTGCGGGCGGGACGCTCACGAAATGATCAGGTGGCCACGCTGTTTCGGATGTGGCTGCGCGACGCGCTTCGCCGGGTGGCCGCCGTGGCGCTCGATCTCGTCGGCGCGCTGGCAGCCCAGGCGGCCGCGTATCCCGACGCGATCATGCCGGGAAAGACCCACCTGCAGTCCGCCCAGCCGATCCTGCTGGCACACCACCTGTTGGCGCACGCCCACCCGCTGCTACGTGACGTCGACCGGATCGTCGACCTCGATGCCCGTACTGCGCTGTCGCCGTACGGTTCCGGTGCGCTGGCCGGTTCCTCGCTGGGCTTGGATCCTGACGCGATCGCCGAGCAACTCGGATTCGCCGGGGCCGCCGACAACTCCATCGACGCCACGGCGTCACGGGATTTCGCCGCCGAGGCGGCCTTCGTCTTCGCGATGATCAGCGTCGACATGTCCCGGCTCGCCGAGGACATCATTCTCTGGAGCTCAACCGAATTCGGCTACGTCACCCTGCACGATTCATGGTCGACCGGCAGTTCGATCATGCCGCAGAAGAAGAATCCCGATATCGCCGAGTTGGCCAGGGGCAAGTCTGGGCGGCTGATCGGCAACCTGGCCGGGCTGTTGGCGACCTTGAAGGCACAGCCGCTGGCTTACAACCGCGACCTCCAGGAGGACAAGGAGCCGGTATTCGATTCGGTCGCGCAGTTGGAGCTGTTGCTGCCGGCGATGGCCGGACTGGTCGGCAGCCTGACGTTCGACACCGAGCGCATGGCGGAACTGGCACCCGCCGGCTTCACGCTGGCCACCGATATTGCGGAATGGCTTGTTCGTCAAGGGGTTCCGTTCCGTGACGCGCACGAAGCCGCGGGCGCCGCGGTACAGATTGCCGAGAAGCTCGACGTCGGTCTCGAAGAGCTGACCGACGAACAGCTGGCCTCCATCAGTGCGAGCCTGACACCGCATGTCCGCGAGGTGCTGACTATCGAGGGATCGGTCTCCTCCCGCGATGCCCGGGGCGGCACCGCGCCGTCACAGGTTGCCGGCCAACTCGATTCGGTGCTGACGAAAGCGCAGGAGCTTCGCGACCGTCTGGGCCGCTAACGGTCTACCGCGCCCGGCGGGCGAGAACCGAAGGCACCTGCGGGATTTCGCCGGCCGGCAGGGGACCGCAGTAGTAATTGCCCTGCACGACGTCGCACCCGAATCGTCGCAGCCAACGCGCGGTTTCCTCGTTCTCGATTCCCTCGGCGACGCTGGCGATGTCGAACTCCTCGGCCAACTCGATGACCGACCGCGCGATCGTGGCCGCGCGCTGGTCGTACAGGATCGGTGCAATCAACTGGCGGTCGAGTTTCACTTCGTCGATCGGCAGCTCACGCAAATAGGTCAAGGTGGAGTAGCCGCTACCGAAGTCGTCGATCGACACGCGAATACCGGCCTCCCGCAGGCGATTCAACACGGCCCGGCCCTTGACGAAGTCGGCAACCATGAGTTCCTCGGTGATCTCGACGGTCAATAGGCTTGCTGACATGCCATGCTCGTCGAGCACGGTCAAGATGCGATCTGGCAGGGTGTCCTCGTCGAGCGAACGGGCCCACAGGTTGACGGCCACCGGGATCTCGGTACCGGCCGCGTGCCACGCGGCGCCGTCGGCGACGGCGCGTGACAGCACGAGATCGGTCACCGCATCCATCAGCCCGTGCTCCCGGACCAACGGTAGGAACTCGCGGGGCTCCAGCGTGCCCAAAGTCGGGTGTTCCCAACGCAAAAGCGCCTCCGCACCGCACACCGCGCCGTTGAGCATTCCGAATTGGGGTTGGTAGACCAGGGTGAGCAGACGATCGTCGATCGCACGTCGCAGATCCCACAGCAATTGCAGGCGCGCGACCCCGTCGCGGAACGTCTGGCGCCGGCCGAGGTGTGCATCCCGCTCCGGCATGAAGGTCTGCACGTCGGTGGCGCTGGTCTGTTCGGCACGCGACCGGGCGGCTTCCGCCTGATTCAGCAGATCGGCTGCGGTGAACGACGCGTCGTCGTCGGGTTGCGCGGTCGCCACACCGATGCTCAGGTGGATGTACACCCGGTTGTCGCCGATCTCGAGGGCGCTGTCGAAAGCTCGGGCGATTCTCGTGGCCACCTGCGCCGCCACTTCCGGCCGGTCTTCGACGAGAATGGCGAATTCGTCACCGCCCATGCGGGCGACGGTGTCCCCGGCGCGGACGCTGCCCTGGATTCGGGCGCCGACACCGCGCAGCAGCGCATCGCTGGCGGCGTATCCCAACGTGTCGTTGACCACTTTGAAGTCGTCGACCCTGATGCTCAAAATGCTGAGCGGCACCGCGAGACGCTGATGCAGTTGCGCGGCGTGGGCCAACCGCTCGTCGAGCAGGCGACGATTCGCCAGACCGGTCACCGCGTCACGCAGAGCGGCATCGGTCATCGCCTCGAGCAGGCGTTGCTTTCGGTTCAGGGCGAGCATGTGCCGCGTAAGGACTGTCGCGACGACGACCATGCCCGCTGCATAGACGAGCGCCTCACTGCGGTCGTCCGGCCAAAAGTGCGCACCACCGATGAACACAGCGACCAGAAGGGGGAGATAAGGCAGCAGAATCGACATCCGCGCCCACGCCCGGGTATCACCCGTTTCCAGATCCGGACCGGGCCGAGAAGCCAGGGCCGACAGAGCCAACAGATAGATTCCCACGACCCAACCGAGTTCGACGAGAGTGCGCGGAGTCTGCGGCCGACCAGTCATGAAAATGCGGTTAGCGCCCGCCACTGCGATCGCCGCGAAGCCGGCGGCGAGCAGCAGGGGAGAGAGTCGACGGTCCGGTTCGGCTTTGTGGGTGACGATCACCGCCATGACCACGAGCCCCAGGTAAAGCGCGGTGATCACACTCAGGAGCACGCTTGGGAAGTCGACTGCGCTGCCGCTGCCCAGTGCGACGCTGCCGAGCGCAACCGACAGCGAGGCCGCCACCAAAACCCCGTCGAGCGCCAGTTGGAGACCAAAGTTCGAATCGTCGCGACCCGGAACCAAAAGCGCTGCGCCGAGGGCGAATACCGGCAACACGACGTACCCGAGTTCGGAAACCGACTCCTCCGAGATCGGTATGGAACCGCCTGCGGCGACGTACCACCAGATCGCGGCGCTTACGCTCCATCCGCCGAAATCGACCGCGATTGCGGTCCACGCCAGTCTCTGACCGCGGCCTGCCGCCTTTGCTGCGGCTGCGGCGCATCCCGTCGCGAACCCACCCATCAGAAATGCGCCCACCGGCCCGACGAGATCGAGACCGGTCGGTCCGGAATCAACCTCGCCGTTCAGCAGTGTGATCGCGAAACCAAGCAGACCCGCTGTCGCCAAAACGACCAACGCGATTCTGCGTGGCGACATGGTGGACATCTCTCGACCTTCAGGGCTGATACCGAATTCGGGACAAGCGACGTCCTTTGGTCAGCATATTAAAGGCGTTGCCGCTGGCCTGTGTAGCTTTCGCGGTGTATTGCCATTCCGTAAACCGGAATGTTGGTCGCGGCACCGAATTCTTGACCAATTTATGTGCTAGTCAATATTCAGAGAATCAGTCCAGAACTTCGGAGACCTCCATCCAGCGTGTCTCCAGCTCGACCACAGCACGTTCGAGCCCGCGCAGCTGATCGGTCAGATCGGTGATGCCGACGTGATCGGATTGATCGTGATCGGCCAGCTCTCCGTGCTTGGCGTCGATTTGCTCGGCGAGCCGCGCCAATTTGCGGTCGATGGCCGCGATTTCTTTCTGCGCCGCGCGCAGTTCGGCGCCGGAGACGTCCCGCGACACCGACGGTGTGGGCGCGGCCGGAGACCTGCTGGGCGGCTGCTTGTGATCGGCCAGCCGCAGGTACTCGTCGATTCCGCCGGGAAGGTGCCGCAACCGACCGTCCAAGATCGCGTACTGCTGGTCGGTTACCCGCTCCAGCAGATAGCGGTCGTGCGACACGACGATCAGCGTGCCCGGCCACGAGTCGAGCAGGTCTTCGGTGGCGGCCAGCATGTCGGTGTCGACGTCGTTGGTCGGTTCGTCGAGCAGCAACACGTTAGGCTCGGCCAGCAGGGTGAGCATCAGTTGCAGCCGCCGGCGCTGGCCGCCGGACAGCTCGTTGACGCGCGCGGACAGCTGGCCGCCGGCGAATCCGAGGCGCTCCAGCAGTTGAGCAGGCGTGACGTCGCGACCGTCGACCTCGTAGCCGGTGCGGAGCCGACCCAGCACATCGGCGACCCGCTCATCGGCCAGCGGCACCAACTCGTCGCCGCGCTGATCAAGCATGCCCAATCGAACTGTCTTGCCGCGCTTGACCTTTCCAGCGTCAGGCGCGATGGCGCCGGTGATCAGGCCCAGCAGCGTCGACTTGCCGGCACCGTTCGCACCGACGATCCCTGTGCGCTCACCGGGGCCGATCCGCCATTCGACGTCGCGCAACACGAGTCGTTCGTCGAAGGACACCGACACGTCGAGCAGGTCGATGACGTCCTTGCCGAGGCGCGCGGTCGCGAGTTTCGCCAATTCGACGGTGTTGCGCAGGGGCGGGACGTCGGCGATGAGCTGGTTGGCCGCGTCGATGCGGAACTTCGGCTTCGACGTGCGTGCCGGGGGACCGCGCCGCAGCCAGGCCAACTCCTTGCGCATCAGGTTCTGCCGCTTGGACTCTGCGACGGCGGCCTGCCGATCCCGCTCGACCCGCTGCAGCACGTAGGCGGCGTACCCACCCTCGAACGGCTCGACGATTCCGTCGTGCACTTCCCATGTCGCCGTCGCCACCTCGTCGAGGAACCAGCGGTCGTGGGTCACCAGCAGCAGGCCGCCGGTGTTGCGGGCCCAGCGTCCGCGAAGATGAGCGGCCAGCCAGGTGATGCCTTCGATATCAAGGTGGTTGGTCGGCTCGTCCAACGCGATGACGTCCCAGTCACCGATCAACAGCGCCGCCAGTTGGACGCGCCGGCGCTGCCCGCCGCTGAGCGTGCCCACCATCGCGTCCCAGCCGATGTCGGCGACCAGACCGCTGACCACGTCGCGGATCCGCGGGTCACCGGCCCACTCGTGATCGGCACGATCGCCGACCAGCGACCAACCCACCGTGGCCGCCGAATCGAGGACGTCGGCTTGGCTCAGCGCGCCGACGCGCAATCCGCTGCGCTGCGTTACCCGCCCGGCGTCCGGGCGTACCTGGCCGGTGAGCAGACCCAGCAAACTGGACTTGCCGTCGCCGTTGCGGCCGACGATGCCGATCCGGTCTCCGTCGCTGACCCCGACCGTGGTCGAGTCGAAAACGACCCGGGCCGGGTATTCGAGGTGTATCGCCTCGGCGCCGAGCAGGTGTGCCACCGGGCCGACCCTAGACGCACTCCGCGCGGCGGCCGTCGACAAGGCGGGCGACTAGGCTGGTCGAACGGGCCCGGCACCGTGACCAAAGCAACGGGCGCACCCCCTGCGATGTGCCATGATGAGCGCGCTGTCAGGCCCACACGGAGCACAGCATGGTCTTCGTTTCGAGGGAGCGGCGGCATGGATCTGAAGTTTTCGGCGCTCACGCGGCCAGTAGAACGCCTCGTGGCGACGGCTCAGAACGGCCTAGAGGTCCTGCGTCTGGGCGGGCTGGAAACCGGCAACTCCCCATCGCCGTCGCAGACGGTCGAGAGCACGCCGATGTACAAGCTTCGGCGGTACTACCCGCCGGACAGCCGGCCGGGGCATCCGCAAGCGGGCGAACCGGTGTTGCTGGTGCACCCGATGATGATGTCGGCAAACATGTGGGACGTCACGCGACAGGAGGGCGCGGTCGGCATCCTGCACGCCGCGGGGCTCGATCCGTGGGTCATCGACTTCGGCTCGCCCGACGAGATCGAAGGCGGCATGCGCCGCAACCTGGCCGACCACATCGTTGCACTCAGTGAGGCGCTGGACGCCATCAACGACACCACCGGGCGCGACATCCACCTGATCGGCTATTCGCAGGGCGGGATGTTCTGCTATCAGGCGGCGGCCTACCGACGCTCGAAGAGCATCGCCAGCATCGTCACGTTCGGCTCCCCGGTCGATACCTTGGCGGCATTGCCGATGGGGCTGCCGCCCAACATCGCGCCCGGCGTCGCGACGTTCATGGCCGATCACGTCTTCAACCGCCTGGACATCCCGGGTTGGTTGGCACGCACAGGTTTTCAGATGCTGGACCCGCTCAAGACGGCGAAGGCCCGCATCGACTTCGTCCGCCAACTCCACGACCGCGAGGCGCTGCTGCCCCGGGAGGCGCAGCGCAGATTCCTGGAGTCGGAGGGCTGGATCGCCTGGTCCGGGCCGGCCATCTCCGAACTGCTGAAGCAGTTTGTCGCGCACAACCGGATGATGACCGGCGGTTTCGCGATCAATAGTCAGTTGGTCACCCTGACCGACATCACCTGCCCGATCCTGGCGTTCGTCGGCGAGGTCGACGACATCGGTCAGCCGGCTGCGGTGCGCGGCATCCGTCGCGCGGCGCCCAACGCCGAGGTGTACGAATACCTGATCCGCACGGGACATTTCGGCCTCGTCGTGGGATCCAAAGCGGCACAGGAGAGTTGGCCGACCGTCGCGGATTGGGTGCTTTGGATTTCCGGCGACGGGAAGAAGCCCACCGACATCTTCCCGATGGCAGATCAGCCCGACGAGCCGACCGACCGCGGTGTCGCGCTCAGTTCGCGGGTGCTGCACGGATTGGGCGAGGCCTCCGAGGTGGCGCTGACCCTCGCTCGCGGGGCGGCCGACGCGCTGATTACAGCCAACAAGTCGATGCGCACGCTGGCGGTCGAGACCGCGCGGACGCTGCCGCGGTTGGCCCGACTGGGCCAGATCAACGACCACACGCGAATCTCGTTGGGCCGCATCATCGGCGAGCAGGCGCATGACGCGCCCAACGGTGAATTCCTGCTCTTCGACGGCCGGGTGCACACCTACGAGGCGGTCAACCGTCGTATCGACAACGTGGTGCGCGGCCTGATCGAAGTCGGTGTGCGCCAGGGCGAGCATGTCGGTGTGCTGATGGAGACCCGCCCCAGCGCGTTGGTCGCCATCGCCGCGCTGTCGCGGTTGGGTGCGGTCGCCGTGCTGCTGAAGCCCGACTCCGACCTGGCCGCCTCGGTGCGACTCGGGGGAGTAACCGAGATCATCACCGACCCGGCCAATCTGGAGACGGCGCGACAGTTGCCGGAACAGATTCTGGTTCTCGGCGGCGGTGAATCCCGCGACCTGCATCTGCCCGACGATGCCAACGTCATCGACATGGAGCAGATCGACCCCGACGCGGTCGAGCTGCCGGCCTGGTATCGGCCCAACCCGGGGTACGCCCGGGACATCGCGTTCGTCGCGTTCAGCACCGCGAGTGGGCAATTGGTCGCCAAGCAGATCACCAACTATCGGTGGGCGCTGTCGGCGTTCGGCACCGCCTCGACCGCCTCGTTGGACCGCACCGACACCGTGTACTGCCTCACGCCCTTGCACCACGAGTCGGCGCTGTTGGTGAGCCTCGGCGGGGCCGTGGTCGGCGGCACCCGAATAGCGTTGTCGCGCGCGCTGCGTCCGGACCGCTTCGCCGCGGAGGTCCGTCAATATGGCGTCACCGTCGTCTCCTACACCTGGGCGATGTTGAGCGATGTCATCGACGACCCGGAATTCGCATTGCACAGCAATCACCCGATCCGGTTGTTCATCGGCTCCGGTATGCCGACCGGCTTGTGGCAGCGCATCGCCGACGTATTCGCGCCCGCACACGTCGTCGAGTTCTTCGCGACCACCGATGGTCATGCGGTGCTGGCCAACGTCTCCGGCGCCAAGATCGGCAGCAAGGGTCGGCCGCTGCCCGGTGCCGGACGCGCCGAATTGGGCGCCTACGACGCCGAACACGACCTGATCCTGGAGAACGAACGCGGCCTGGTGCGCATCCCGGAGCCCAACGAAGTCGGCGTGCTGTTGGCCGAACCGCGCGGGCCGATCGACCCGACCGCATCCGTCAAGCGCGGGGTTTTCGCGCCGGCCGACACCTGGATCTCTACCGAGTACCTGTTCCGGCGCGACACCGACGGCGACTTCTGGCTGGTGGGCCGGCGCGGATCGACCGTGCACACCGTCCGCGGTGTCGTGTACTGCGAGCCGATCACCGATGCGCTCGGGCTGATTCCGGCCGTCGATCTCGGGGTGACCTACGGGGTCACCATCGACGGCCATCAGGTCGCGGTGACCGCGCTGACAACGCGCCCGGGGGCGACGATCACCGCCGCGGATCTCACCGAAGCCGTCGCCGCGATGCCGTTCGGGCTGGGACCGGACATCGTGCACGTGGTGCCGCAGCTGTCGCTGAGCGCGACCTATCGCCCCACCGTCAGCGCCCTGCGTGCGGCCGGTATCCCCAAGGCGGGTCGGCACGCCTGGGTGTTCGACGCCGACACGGGCCAGTACCGCCGCCTGACCGGGCCGGCCCGTGCGGAATTATCTGGTACACAATGACATTCGGAGTTCACGTGCTCGACGAGACGCTGTTGGCGATCCTGGTCTGTCC
The DNA here is from genome assembly GCF_030252325.1 of Candidatus Mycobacterium wuenschmannii. Classification (NCBI taxonomy): domain Bacteria; kingdom Bacillati; phylum Actinomycetota; class Actinomycetes; order Mycobacteriales; family Mycobacteriaceae; genus Mycobacterium; species Candidatus Mycobacterium wuenschmannii. The sequence goes on from NZ_CP126981.1 coordinate 1,036,522, forward strand.
GGCCGATCGCGGTCCACTGCTACTGGTCGACGAGGTGCTCTACAACCCCCGGCTACGACGGGCGTACCGCATCGAGGGCGGCATCCCGGTGCTGTTGATCGACGAGGCGATCGAGGTCGACGACGCCGAGCACGACCGCCTCACGGCGCAGGCAGGTCCGGCAACTCCCCGGTGAGGTAGCGCTGCAGGTTGGGCGCGATGGTGTCGGCGATCTGTTGTGCGGTCAGCGACGCGAACGGCTCCAGTCGCAGGATGTAACGGGCCATCACGACGCCCACCAGTTGCGAAGCGACGAACTGGACCCGGGTGGTGCCGCTTCCCGGCGGATCGTCAACGCGCGGAGCCACTTCCGCTCCGACGACATCCTGGATAAAGCTTCGGAACAGGTTGACCTCGGTGCCCGCCAGGATCGAACGCAGCGTGGCGATGAAGCTCGCGCCGACCTCGGAGTCCCACAGCGCCAACAACGTCGACGCGATGTGGTGGCCGAGTTCGTCGACCGGCACCTCGCGCAGCGGACCGATCACGTCCATCGGGTTGATCGGGATGTGAATCGCCGCCGCGAACAGTTGTTCCTTGGTGCCGAAGTAGTGGTGCACCAGCGCCGAGTCGACGCTCGCGGCGGTGGCCACCGCCCGGATCGAGGTGTTACTGATTCCGTTGCGGGCGAACAGCTCTCGAGCGCTGTTCAGAATGCGCTCACGGGTGTTCGAGCTGCCGGCCGGCCGGCCGGGCTTCTTGCGGGCAGACTTGGCTGTCGTCACGGCGTCTGCCGTCGCAGCGTCGCCGCGGCCAGGCACAGCGCCGAAACGGCGAAGCCCAGAACGACGGCAATGTCGCGCACCGCCACACCGGTCAGTTCGGAATGCGCGCCGACTTGCTGCAGTGCTTCCAGCGCATAGCTGGCGGGCAGGACGTTGCTGATCCATTCCAGCCATGTCGGCATCAATGCCCGCGGCGCGATGATGCCCGCCAGCAGTAGTTGCGGCACCATCACCAGCGGGATGAACTGGACGGCCTGAAATTCCGTGCGCGCGAACGCGCTACACAGCAACCCCAGCCCGACACCGAGCACCGCGTTGACGACCGCGATCACGAAAACCCACAACGGACTGCCCGCCGTGTCGAAGCCGAGCAACCAGAACGACACCGCGCACGCCAGCGAGGCCTGCACCGCCGCGGCAATCGAGAACGCGGTCCCGTAGGCCATCAGCAGGTCGAGTCGGCGCAGGGGAGTGGTCAGGATCCGCTCCAGCGTTCCCGATGCCCGTTCCCGCTGCATGGTGATCGAGGTGATGATGAACATCAGGAACAGCGGGAACAGACCCAGCAGGATCAGGCACGCGTTGTTGAACGGCGTCGGCCCACCCGGTCGGTGCGGCGCATTCTCGAACATGAAATACATCAGCGTGATCACGAGAATCGGCACGAACACGATCATCGCGATGCTGCGCGGGTCCGCCCCGAGTTGTCGCAGGATGCGAAAAGTAGTGGCGCCGAACGGTTTCAGTTGTCCGCTGAGCCCTACCCGGCTTTGCGCGTGATGATCGACAGGAACGCGTCCTCCAGCGATCGACATCCGGTGTCCTCTCGTAGTCGGGTCGGGGTGGTGTGCGCGACGAGGTGGCCCTCGCGCATGAGCAGCAGGTCACCGCAGTGGTCGGCCTCGTCCATGACATGGCTCGACACCAGCAACGTGGTTCCGCCGCGCGCCAGGTCGGTGAATTGCTGCCACAGATCGGCGCGCAGCACGGGATCCAGACCCACCGTCGGCTCGTCGAGAACCAGTAACTCCGGTTGGCAGACGAGCGCACATGCCAGCGACACTCTGGTGCGCTGACCGCCGGACAGGTTGGCGCAGTAAGCGGTCTCGTGGTCGCCGAGGCCCACCCGGTCGACCGCGGTATCCGCCGCGTGCGAGTCGAAGCCGTACAGCGACGCGAAGTATCGGACGTTGTCGATGACCCGCAGGTCGTCGTAAATCGTCGGATCCTGCGGCACGTATCCGATTCGTTGACGCAGCCGCGCTGATCCCGCCGGCTCGCCGAGCACCTCAACCGAGCCCGCCGTGATCCGCTGGGTGCCGACAATGCTCCGGATCAACGTGGTTTTTCCGCAGCCCGAGGGTCCGAGCAGGCCGGTGATGCTGCCGCGGGCCACCCGCATGGAGAAATCGTGCAAAGCAGGTCGATGTCCTCGAACGACGCGCAGATGGCGGATGTCGATCGCCGCCTCGTGGCGGTGTGGAAAGAATTCATCAGTCGATGAAGTCATCATGTGATGAATATCCGCCCCGGCTCGTGCACTGTCAAGCGCCCGCGGGCAGAATCTGTGCGATGGGCGCAGACGAGCTGGCGGTCGACCCCGTCGGCGCGGCGCATCGACTGCTCGGCGCCACCCTCGTCGGACGCGGCGTCACCGCGACGATCGTCGAGGTCGAGGCATACGGCGGGGTCCCGGACGGACCGTGGCCGGACGCCGCAGCCCATTCCTACCGTGGCCCGACCGGGCGCAGCAGTGTCATGTTCGGGCCACCCGGCCGGCTCTACGCCTATCGCAGCCATGGCATCCACGTCTGCGCGAACGTGGTGTGCGCCACCGACGGTGTGGCGGCGGCCGTGCTGCTGCGCGCCGCAGCCATCGACACCGGGCTCGGTGTCGCCCGGTCGCGACGCGGAGCCGCGATAAAACCACGGGCGTTGGCACGTGGCCCGGGGAACCTCTGTTCGGCTCTGGGAATCACCATGGCCGACAACGGAATTGACTTGCTCGACGCCGACAGCCCGGTGCGCCTCGAACTCAATGAGGCCGTGGAGGCGGTGTCCGGGCCGCGCGTCGGCGTCAGCCAGGCCGCCGATAGACCGTGGCGGCTGTGGATCGCGGACCGCCCGGAAGTCTCGTCGTATCGACGCAGCCCACGTGCTCCCGCGCCGGGTGCCAGCGACTGACTCGGGCGCGGCGACCCTGCCGCATGGGAGAAGATTGGTGACTGTGAGCGCTGACATCATCGAAGAGCTGACCTGGCGTGGATTGATCGCACAGTCCACCGACCTGGACGCGCTGACCGCGGACGCCGCCGAGGGCCCGATCACGCTGTACGCCGGCTTCGACCCCACCGCGCCCAGCTTGCATGCGGGACACCTTGTGCCCTTGCTCGCGCTGCGTCGCTTTCAGCAGGCCGGGCACCGGCCGATCGTTCTTGCCGGCGGCGCGACCGGATTGATCGGTGATCCGCGAGAAACCGGCGAACGCACCCTCAACACCGCAGAGACGGTGCAGGAGTGGACCGGCCGGATCGGCGGCCAGCTCGAGCGCTTCGTCGACTTCGACAGCTCGCCGACCGGAGCCATTGTCGAGAACAACCTCGAATGGACCGGCGCGATGTCGGCGATCGAGCTACTTCGCGACGTCGGTAAGCACTTCTCGGTCAACGTCATGCTTGACCGCGACACGGTCAAGCGGCGGCTCGAGGGCGAGGGCATCTCGTACACGGAATTCAGCTACATGTTGTTGCAGGCCAACGACTTCGTCGAACTGCACCGGCGGCATCAGTGCGTGCTGCAGATCGGTGGCTCCGACCAGTGGGGCAACATCATCGCCGGCGTGCGGTTGGTCCGCCAAAAGCTGAGCGCGTCGGTGCATGCGCTGACGGTGCCGCTGGTGACCGCTGCGGATGGAACGAAGTTCGGCAAATCGACCGGCGGCGGCAATCTCTGGCTCGATCCCGAGATGACCAGTCCGTATGCCTGGTACCAATACTTCGTCAACACCGCGGATGCCGACGTCATCCGCTATTTGCGCTGGTTCACGTTCCTGACGGCTGAGGAGCTGGCCGAGCTCGAGGCGGTCACCGCCGAGCGCCCGCAGCAACGCGTGGCGCAGCGGCGGCTGGCACGTGAGCTCACGAACTTGGTACACGGCGAGCAGGCCACCGAGGCCGTCGAGCACGCCAGCGGCGCCTTGTTCGGCCGCGGGGAGCTCGAGCGTCTGGACGAAGCCACGCTGCGGTCCGCGCTGCGGGAGACCTCGATTGCCGAGTTGACGCCCGGCGGGCCGGCCGGGATCGTCGACCTGTTGGTCGCCAGCGGCCTAGCCGATAGCAAGGGCGCCGCACGGCGCACGATCGCTGAGGGCGGGGCCTACGTCAACAACGCGAAGATCGAGGCCGACGACTGGACGCCGCAGCCGAGCGACTTCCTCCACGGTCGGTGGCTCGTGCTGCGTCGCGGGAAGCGGAACATCGCCGGCGCCGAGCGCGTCGATTGATCTTGAGCTGACGTGAAACACGCCCTCTAGCAGCCTGTTTGACTCCAAGTTTCCTGTCACGTAACTTAATCGAGTCGCTGCGACCCGGCCAGTCCGGAGAGCGCGGCGGCATCCCAGAGGGAAGAACCACTTCGGTGGTTTTCCTTCGACGTCCGCAGAGCGAGTGAGCGGCCTTGAGCCGCGGGTCTTGTTGCGCGGCCGGTGGGTGTTGTTTGAGAACTCAATAGTGTGTTTGGTGGTTTTGTTTTTGTTGTTGTTTTTTGCCGTGCCCTCGTGTTTTTCCCGTTTGTGGGGGTGTGGTTTTTTGATGCCAGTTTTTGGTGTCTTTTTGTTTGGATCAGGTTTTTCTGATTGAAAATGTGCCCTGCCTGTGGGTGGGGGGTTTTTGTTTGGAGAGTTTGATCCTGGCTCAGGACGAACGCTGGCGGCGTGCTTAACACATGCAAGTCGAACGGAAAGGCCCTTTCGGGGGTACTCGAGTGGCGAACGGGTGAGTAACACGTGGGTGATCTGCCCTGCACTTCGGGATAAGCTTGGGAAACTGGGTCTAATACCGGATAGGACTACGCACTGCATGGTGTGTGGTGGAAAGCTTTTGCGGTGTGGGATGGGCCCGCGGCCTATCAGCTTGTTGGTGGGGTGATGGCCTACCAAGGCGACGACGGGTAGCCGGCCTGAGAGGGTGTCCGGCCACACTGGGACTGAGATACGGCCCAGACTCCTACGGGAGGCAGCAGTGGGGAATATTGCACAATGGGCGCAAGCCTGATGCAGCGACGCCGCGTGGGGGATGACGGCCTTCGGGTTGTAAACCTCTTTCACCATCGGCGAAGCCGGGAGCTTTTGTTTCCGGTGACGGTAGGTGGAGAAGAAGCACCGGCCAACTACGTGCCAGCAGCCGCGGTAATACGTAGGGTGCGAGCGTTGTCCGGAATTACTGGGCGTAAAGAGCTCGTAGGTGGTTTGTCGCGTTGTCCGTGAAATTCCCTGGCTTAACTGGGGGCGTGCGGGCGATACGGGCAGACTGGAGTACTGCAGGGGAGACTGGAATTCCTGGTGTAGCGGTGGAATGCGCAGATATCAGGAGGAACACCGGTGGCGAAGGCGGGTCTCTGGGCAGTAACTGACGCTGAGGAGCGAAAGCGTGGGGAGCGAACAGGATTAGATACCCTGGTAGTCCACGCCGTAAACGGTGGGTACTAGGTGTGGGTTTCCTTCCTTGGGATCCGTGCCGTAGCTAACGCATTAAGTACCCCGCCTGGGGAGTACGGCCGCAAGGCTAAAACTCAAAGGAATTGACGGGGGCCCGCACAAGCGGCGGAGCATGTGGATTAATTCGATGCAACGCGAAGAACCTTACCTGGGTTTGACATGCACAGGACGCCGGTAGAGATATCGGTTCCCTTGTGGCCTGTGTGCAGGTGGTGCATGGCTGTCGTCAGCTCGTGTCGTGAGATGTTGGGTTAAGTCCCGCAACGAGCGCAACCCTTGTCTCATGTTGCCAGCGCGTTATGGCGGGGACTCGTGAGAGACTGCCGGGGTCAACTCGGAGGAAGGTGGGGATGACGTCAAGTCATCATGCCCCTTATGTCCAGGGCTTCACACATGCTACAATGGCCGGTACAAAGGGCTGCGATGCCGTGAGGCTTAGCGAATCCTTGAAAGCCGGTCTCAGTTCGGATCGGGGTCTGCAACTCGACCCCGTGAAGTCGGAGTCGCTAGTAATCGCAGATCAGCAACGCTGCGGTGAATACGTTCCCGGGCCTTGTACACACCGCCCGTCACGTCATGAAAGTCGGTAACACCCGAAGCCAGTGGCCTAACCCTTGTGGGGGGAGCTGTCGAAGGTGGGATCGGCGATTGGGACGAAGTCGTAACAAGGTAGCCGTACCGGAAGGTGCGGCTGGATCACCTCCTTTCTAAGGAGCACCACGAGATCTGGGCCGGCCCGCATCGTGCGGATCAGCCGGGTTCCAGACGATTCGATGGATGGCCTGTCACCTGTAGTGGGTGCAGGTCTGGTGCACAACAACAAAGTTTTCACTTCGGTGAAGGTCTCCCGGTGTCGGGAGGGCGGATCGCCAAGCACACTGTTGGGTCCTGAGGCAACACCTGCTGTTGTCCTTCGGTCGTTGGATCGAGGGGTGGGGTTGTCGCTCCATCTTGGTGGTGGGGTGTGGTGTTTGTTTATTGGATAGTGGTTGCGAGCATCTTTAGCAAAAAGCTGTTTTGTTTAGCGTTTTGTTGAGTGTGTTTTTTTGTGTTTGTAAGTGTTTAAGGGCACATGGTGGATGCCTTGGCATCAGGAGCCGATGAAGGACGTGGGAGGCTGCGATATGCCTCGGGGAGCTGCCAACCGAGCGTGGATCCGAGGATGTCCGAATGGGGAAACCCGGCACGAGTGATGTCGTGTCACCCGTATCTGAATACATAGGGTGCGGGAGGGAACGCGGGGAAGTGAAACATCTCAGTACCCGTAGGAAAAGAAAACAATAGTGATTCCGTGAGTAGTGGCGAGCGAAAGCGGAGGATGGCTAAACCGTGCGCATGTGATACCCGGCGGGGGTTGTGTGTGTGGTGTTGTGGGGTTTGTGTTCTCTGGTCCGCCGATCAGGGCTGCAGTAGTGGCGTGTTAGTCGAAGTGGCCTGGGATGGTCTGCCGTAGACGGTGAGAGCCCGGTAGGTGAAAACATGTCATCTGTAGTCACGAATACCCGAGTAGCAGCGGGCCCGTGGAATCTGCTGTGAATCTGCCGAGACCACTCGGTAAGCCTGAATACTTCCTGATGACCGATAGCGGATTAGTACCGTGAGGGAATGGTGAAAAGTACCCCGGGAGGGGAGTGAAAGAGTACCTGAAACCGTGTGCCTACAAGCCGTCAGAGCCTTCCCTTTTGGGTGGGGTGATGGCGTGCCTTTTGAAGAATGAGCCTGCGAGTCAGGGACATGTCGCGAGGTTAACCCGTGTGGGGTAGCCGCAGCGAAAGCGAGTCTGAATAGGGCGTATCCATCGTGAGGTGGTGTAGTGGTGTGTTCTGGACCCGAAGCGGAGTGATCTACCCATGGCCAGGGTGAAGCGCGGGTAAGACCGCGTGGAGGCCCGAACCCACTTAGGTTGAAGACTGAGGGGATGAGTTGTGGGTAGGGGTGAAAGGCCAATCAAACTCCGTGATAGCTGGTTCTCCCCGAAATGCATTTAGGTGCAGCGTTGCGTGTTTCTTACCGGAGGTAGAGCTACTGGATGGCCGATGGGCCCTACTAGGTTACTGACGTCAGCCAAACTCCGAATGCCGGTAAGTGAAAGCGTGGCAGTGAGACGGCGGGGGATAAGCTCCGTGCGTCGAGAGGGAAACAGCCCAGATCGCCGGCTAAGGCCCCTAAGCGTGTGCTAAGTGGAAAAGGATGTGCAGTCGCATAGACAACCAGGAGGTTGGCTTAGAAGCAGCCACCCTTGAAAGAGTGCGTAATAGCTCACTGGTCAAGTGATTGTGCGCCGATAATGTAGCGGGGCTCAAGCACACCGCCGAAGCCGCGGCAACAACTTTTGTTGTTGGGTAGGGGAGCGTCCTGCATCCAGTGAAGCCACCTAGTGATGGTGTGGTGGAGGGTGTGGGAGTGAGAATGCAGGCATGAGTAGCGATAAGGCAAGTGAGAACCTTGCCCGCCGAAAGACCAAGGGTTCCTGGGCCAGGCCAGTCCGCCCAGGGTGAGTCGGGACCTAAGGCGAGGCCGACAGGCGTAGTCGATGGACAACGGGTTGATATTCCCGTACCCGTGTGTGCGCGCCCATGACGAATCCATTCTGCTAACCGTCCAAAAGGCGGCATATCTGCGACCTTCGGGTCAATGAGTGTCGCCGGCTGCACGGGACCCGGATGGGTAGTAGTCAAGCGATGGGGTGACGCAGGAAGGTAGCCGTACCAGTCAGTGGTAATACTGGGGCAAGCCCGTAGGCAGTCAGATAGGTAAATCCGTCTGGCATATATGCCGAGAGGTGATGCATAACCGGATGAGGTGAATTCGGTGATCCTATGCTGCCGAGAAAAGCCTCTAGCGAGCTCACACACGGCCCGTACCCCAAACCAACACAGGTGGTCAGGTAGAGAATACCAAGGCGTACGAGAGAACTATGGTTAAGGAACTCGGCAAAATACCCCCGTAACTTCGGGAGAAGGGGGGCCCACACACCGTCATGGCCCACGCGGCCGGCAGCGGGAGTGGGTCGCAGAAACCAGTGAGAAGCGACTGTTTACTAAAAACACAGGTCCGTGCGAAGTCGCAAGACGATGTATACGGACTGACGCCTGCCCGGTGCTGGAAGGTTAAGAGGACCCGTTAACCGTTAAAAGTGAAGCGGAGAATTTAAGCCCCAGTAAACGGCGGTGGTAACTATAACCATCCTAAGGTAGCGAAATTCCTTGTCGGGTAAGTTCCGACCTGCACGAATGGCGTAACGACTTCTCAACTGTCTCAACCATAGACTCGGCGAAATTGCACTACGAGTAAAGATGCTCGTTACGCGCGGCAGGACGAAAAGACCCCGGGACCTTCACTATAGCTTGGTATTGATGTTCGGTACGGTTTGTGTAGGATAGGTGGGAGACTGTGAAACAATTACGCCAGTAATTGCGGAGTCGTTGTTGAAATACCACTCTGATCGTATTGGACCTCTAACCTCGAACCGTCTATCCGGTTCAGGAACAGTGCCTGGTGGGTAGTTTAACTGGGGCGGTTGCCTCCCAAAATGTAACGGAGGCGCCCAAAGGTTCCCTCAACCTGGACGGCAATCAGGTGTTGAGTGCAAGTGCACAAGGGAGCTTGACTGCAAGACTGACACGTCAAGCAGGGACGAAAGTCGGGACTAGTGATCCGGCACCCCCGAGTGGAAGGGGTGTCGCTCAACGGATAAAAGGTACCCCGGGGATAACAGGCTGATCTTCCCCAAGAGTCCATATCGACGGGATGGTTTGGCACCTCGATGTCGGCTCGTCGCATCCTGGGGCTGGAGCAGGTCCCAAGGGTTGGGCTGTTCGCCCATTAAAGCGGCACGCGAGCTGGGTTTAGAACGTCGTGAGACAGTTCGGTCTCTATCCGCCGCGCGCGTCAGAAGCTTGAGGAAACCTGTCCCTAGTACGAGAGGACCGGGACGGACGAACCTCTGGTCCACCAGTTGTCCCACCAGGGGCACCGCTGGATAGCCACGTTCGGACAGGATAACCGCTGAAAGCATCTAAGCGGGAAACCCCCTCCAAGACCAGGCTTCTCACCCATTCAAGTGGGATAAGGCCCCCCGCAGACCACGGGATCAATAGACCAGACCTACACAACCAGCAATGGTTTCAGGGAACTGGCACTAACCGGCCGAAAACTTACACACACGCAACCACAACCCAATGCAGCGCAAACCACTGCACCCCACCACCAAAAACACCACCACACATTTCACACCCCAGAAACGGGTGAATAAAGTTACGGCGGCCACAGCGACAGGGAAACGCCCGGACCCATCCCGAACCCGGAAGCTAAGCCTGCCAGCGCCGATGATACTACCCACCCGGGTGGAAAAGTAGGACACCGCCGAACACACACAACACACCCGTGCCCCCCAAAATCCTTGGGGGGCACGGGTTTTGTGCTTTATGCGCCAGCTCGATCAGGACTTCGTCAACTGCCAGTCGATGGATCCGGCTGGCTCGTAGGAATGCGCGACCAGTGTGTCGGCATCCACGGTTTCCGATCCGTCCGCGGTAGTCGTGGTCCAGGTATTGCCTTGCCGATGGAATTCGCGTGTAAGGCTTGGACCGTCGCCAGGAACCTCGCGAGATGTACAGTCCGCGCCGCACGAGGTGAACACCCAGGGGCGCACCGCACCGAGCGGAGCGATGTTGCCGCCTGTCACTTTCGCCGAATAACTTCCGATAAGCGGATCGGCCGACGCCGAGCCGGCGAGCCCGATCGACGCGCCGACCATCACCGCCACCACGGCCGCACTACGCATGCACTTCATCTATTCATCACTTCCGTCTGGCCTTGAGGCCGCCGTCCAGGGGCCCCTCAAAACGCACACGGTATGCCCATCCGCAGCCCCGCTGATACAGGGATTTCCCTTGTGAAACTCAGAACTACAAGGGAAATCCCTGTATCAGCGGAGCGCACTCGAGGAATAGCGTCGTGTCATCAAACGCTGAGGACCTGCAGTAATCCGCTACATGGACCACTCGGCACGCGAAGGTGGGATCAGCATGATGGCAATTGCGCGAGGACTCATTGCAAGTGTGGCCCTGGCCGGCACGTTGACAGCGCTGGCTTCCCCAGCGTCAGCGGACGTGGTCGGGGGCCCTTACACCGTGACCTACATCGACGGCGGGGGCGCGTTCAAACCAGGACAGAAAGCGCACTGGAACTTCTCCCAATGCGGTCCGGACTGCATGCACGTGACCACGGGCGGCACGCTCGATATGGATTTGCGTCGGGAAGGCGGCGCTTGGAATGGCAACTGGGGTCCCAACAATTCCTGCACCGCCTCGTTGGACGACGGCTCGTTGTTTCTTACCGAAACATGTCCTAATTACCCCAACTTGACGGCCCAACTGAGCAAAGGCTGACGCCCGCGGTTAACCGGCTTTGACGTAGTGGTAGTTGACAGGCGCTTCCAGGAACTGTGATGTCCACGTGCCCGTCAATGAGTTGTTGTCGATCGTGCGCACATCCCCGAAGCGGTCGGTCGATGTCCAGGACGCGCCGTCGAGATGGAATGGCAAGTCGTCCTTGACGATTCCCGCGATGTTCTTGCAGCCGACGCCGCACGAGGAGACGACCACGTTCAACACCTTCATGTCGGGTTGGTCGGGCGTCGCCTGATAGGCACCATCGGCCAGATCCGCGAAAGCAGGAGCCGCCAGTCCCACCGCAGCGCCGGTCAGCACGGCCGCGAGGGCGGCCAGCCGCGTGAGCTTCATATCTCTTCTCGTTTCTCAGGCGCGACCCTTGCTGGCCGCCTCAGCCGCCACGTTAACGCGAGAACCGAGCGGCGAAGCCTGGTTTTCATCGGTAAACGGCCTGAATACCGGTCGAGCCGAAGCAACGGCTGGCCCGTATCCTGACATGAGTTTCGTGGCGAAAGGTTTCAGTGGTCGACAACAGAACAGGCGGCGAGCGTCGGCCGGTGCGTAGGGGCGGAGATGGTTCCCTAGGCCCGCAGCGGCGGGAAAAGCGTCCAGGCCCGCGTAACGGTTCCGACGACGAACACAAGGGGCCGCCGATCCCGCGTGAGATCGAAGCCAAACAGCTGGCACCCGAAATCCGCCGTGAACTCATCACTTTGGACAAGGCCAACGCCGACGCGGTGGCCCGCCATCTCGTCGCGGCAGGGGAGTTACTCGACGAAGACCCGGAGGCGGCGCTCAGCCACGCTCGCGCGGCACGCGCCCGCTCCGGTCGCATCGCCGCCGTGCGCGAGGCCGTCGGCATCGCCGCCTATCAGTGCGGGGATTGGGCACAGGCTATCGCCGAACTGCGCGCCGCCCGCCGAATGGGCAGCAAATCGCCGTTGCTTCCGTTGATCGCCGACTGCGAACGGGGGTTGGGCCGTCCGGAACGTGCGCTCGAACTGGCCCGCGGCGACGAGGCCACCAAACTCGCCGGTGACGAGGCCGACGAAATGCGCATCGTGATCGCAGGCGCGCGCGCCGACCTGGGCCAACTCGAGCAGGCGCTGACCGTATTGTCCACGCCGCAGCTGGATCCGACCCGCGTCGGCACCATCGCGGCCCGACTGTTCTACGCCTATGCCGAGACACTGCTCGCGCTGGACCGCAAAGACGAAGCCCTGCAGTGGTTCCTGCACGCCGCCGAAGCCGACCGCGATGGGGCCACCGACGCGGAGGACCGAGTGAGCGAGCTCGGCTGACGTGGGAACGCTTGCGCAGGAACATGATTGCCTGCTCCTCGACTTGGACGGCACGGTATTCCGAGGACACGAGCTGACCGAAGGCGCGACCGAGGCGCTGGAAAAGGCCTCAAGCCGAGCGTTGTTCGTCACCAACAACGCCTCGCGCAGCGCCGCCGAGGTCGCCAAGCATCTGACTGATCTCGGCCTGCAGGCGGACGCCGACGACGTCGTCACCAGTGCGCAGAGCGCGGCCCACCTGCTGGCCGACCAGCTCGCAGCGGGCTCGAAAGTGTTGGTCGTCGGCACGGAGTCGCTGGCTGCCGAAATTTCCGCCGCCGGCCTGGCGCCCGTTCGCAGCTTCGACGACAAGCCCGTCGCTGTCGTGCAGGGCCACTCCCCGGATACCGACTGGGCGATCCTCGCCGAGGCCGCGCTCGCGATCAGGGCCGGGGCGGTCTGGGTCGCCGCCAACGTCGATGCCACCCTGCCGACTGAACGCGGACTACTGCCCGGCAACGGCTCGATGGTCGCCGCACTCAAATCGGCGACCGACGCCAAGCCACAGGTCGCGGGCAAGCCCGCACCGACGCTGCTACGAGATGCGTTGGCACGTGGCAACTTTCGTACGCCGCTAGTCGTCGGCGATCGACTGAACACAGATATCGCGGGCGCCAATGCCGCCGAACTGCCCAGCCTGATGGTGCTGACCGGCGTCAACTCCGCACCCGACGCGGTCTATGCCATCCCCGAGCAGCGCGCGGCCTTCATCGGCCACGACCTACGTTCGCTGCACCAGGACGCCAAGGAGCTGGCGGTAGGGCCGCAGCACGCCTGGACGGTCGACGCCGACGGTGGCACCGTGACCGTGACCACCGCGAACGACGACAAGGGCGACGGGCTGTCGATCGTCCGCGCAGTCGCCGACGCCGTCTGGGCCACTGGGGCGGAAACCGTCAAGGCCGGCGACGACACCGCACACGCGGCCCTAGAACAGTGGTCGTTGACGTAAATCCCGTAGCGTAGAACAACGATGAGTCGCGCCGACGACGATGCAGAGTTACGCGATGAGGAGGAGTGGCGCCATCAGTACCGACCCTGAAGAGATTCGCGCACGGATCGACGCCATCCTCGCCCAGCTGCCGGATCCCAACAATCCCGACAAAATGCCCGCCGAAGCCGATCTCGAGGAACTCGCGCGCCAGCTGTCCGAGGCACACGACATGTTGGTGCAGGCGCTGGAGTCGGCGGAGAAGGCCTGACCGCTGTGCCGCGGCGTACCCGTGTTGATGCCGAGCTGGTCCGCCGCGGGCTGGCCCGGTCGCGCCAGCAGGCCGCGGAATTGATCGGCGCCGGCAAGGTCAGCATCGACGGAATGCCGGCGATCAAGCCGGCCACCGCCGTCACGGTTACTGCGGCGCTCGAGGTCGCCGACGACGCCGAGCGCAGCTGGGTGTCCCGCGGCGCCCACAAGTTGATCGGGGCCCTCGACACCTTCGGAATCGACGTCGAGGGGCAACGCTGCCTGGACGCCGGCGCGTCGACCGGCGGATTCACCGAGGTCCTGCTGGATCGTGGCGCGCGCGAGGTCGTCGCGGTCGACGTCGGCTACGGGCAGCTGGCCTGGTCGCTGCGCTCCGACGACCGAGTGATGGTCATCGAGCGGACCAACGTTCGAGAGCTCACCCCGGAGACGATCAATGGCCGAGCCGACGCGGTCGTCGCCGACCTGTCGTTCATTTCCCTGGCCACGGTGCTGCCGGCGCTGACTGGATGCGCCTCCCCGGGCGCGGATATCGTTCCCATGGTGAAGCCGCAGTTCGAGGTGGGAAAAGGCCAGGTTGGAGCCGGTGGTGTGGTCCACAGCCCTGAGTTGCGGACCGGCGCGGTTCTGCACGTTGCCCGTCGCGCGGGCGAGCTTGGCTGGCAGACCGTCGGGGTTACCCCCAGCCCACTGCCGGGACCGTCTGGCAACGTTGAATACTTCCTGTGGTTACGCGCCGAAACCGATCGGGGTTTGTCTGCTGATGAGTTGGAGAGTGCGGTCCGCGGTGCTGTCGAGGCGGGTCCACAGTGACGAGTGATCGCACCGTCCTGCTGGTGGTCCATACCGGACGCGAAGAGGCGACCGAGACCGCTCGACGGATCGAAAAAGTGTTGTGCGACAACAACATTGGACTTCGGGTGCTGTCGGCCGAGGCCGTCGACCGTGGGCCCGTGCCGCTGGGTCCGGATGACGTGCGCGCGTTGGGCGTCGACATCGAACTCACCGACGCCGATCCCGATGCCGCCGACGGCTGCGAGTTGGTCATCGGCCTCGGCGGCGACGGCACGTTCCTGCGGGCCGCCGAACTGGCACGCAACGCCAACGTGCCGGTGCTCGGCATCAACCTGGGGCGCATCGGCTTCCTCGCCGAAGCAGAAACCGAGGCTATCGACAGCGTGCTCGAGCACGTCGTCGCCCGCAGTTACCGTCTCGAGGAGCGCCTGACCCTCGACATCACGGTGCGGGTCAAGGGCGAAGTCCTGTCGCGGGGATGGGCGCTCAACGAGGCGAGCTTGGAAAAGGGGCCTCGACTCGGGGTGCTGGGCGTGGTTCTCGAGGTCGACGGCCGACCGGTCTCGACGTTCGGCTGCGACGGCGTGCTGGTGTCGACGCCGACGGGATCGACGGCCTACGCGTTCTCCGCGGGCGGACCGATCCTGTGGCCTGACCTGGAGGCGCTGTTGGTCGTGCCGAACAACGCGCACGCACTCTTCGCCCGGCCGATGGTCACCAGTCCCGATGCACGCATTGCCATCGAGATCGAGGCCGACGGACACGACGCCCTGGTCTTCTGCGACGGACGCCGCGAGATGCGCGTCCCGGCGGGCGCGCGCCTGGAGGTGCAGCGCTGCGATGCATCGGTGAAGTGGGCCCGGCTGGATAGCGCGCCGTTCACTGACCGCCTGGTACGCAAGTTCCGGCTGCCGGTCACCGGCTGGCGCGGACGGTAGCGCGTGCTCTCCGAAATTCGGATCGAGTCGCTAGGCGCGATCAGCGTTGCGACCGCCGAATTCGACAGCGGCTTAACGGTTTTGACCGGCGAAACTGGCACCGGAAAGACGATGGTGGTGACCAGCCTGCACCTGCTCGGCGGAGCGCGTGCCGACGCCAACCGAGTACGCTCCGGCGCCGAGCGGGCGGTCGTCGAAGGGCGTTTCACCACCGCCGATCTCGACGACAGTGCGACGGCGTTGCTCGACGAGTTGCTCGATGGCTCCGGGGCCGAACGCGACGAGGACGGCAGCATCATCGCGCTGCGCTCAGTCAGCCGCGACGGTCCGTCGCGCGCCTATCTCGGAGGGCGCAGCGTGCCGGCGAAGTCGCTGAGCGGGTTCACCGCCGAATTGCTGACGCTGCACGGCCAGAACGACCAGCTACGGCTGATGCGCCCCGACGAGCAGCGCGGCGCGCTGGACCGGTTCGCCGGCGTCGACGCCCGGCTGGAGAAGTACCGCAAGATCCGCGACGCTTGGCAGAGCGCGCGGCGCGACTACATCGACCGCAGCAACCGGGCTCGCGAGCTGGCGCAGGAAGCCGACCGACTCAAGTTCGCTCTCAACGAGATCGACACCGTCGACCCCGCCGCGGGTGAAGACGACACACTGGTCGGCGACATTCGCCGGCTCTCCGAGCTGGATGCGCTGCGCGAGGCCGCATCCGGCGCGCGCGTCGCGCTGGCCGGCGCGGGCGATGAGGCCGGCGCGGACCCCACGGCTCAGATCGCCTCCGCGGCGGACTGCCTCGCGCGCGCAAAGACGTCCCTGGAGTCCACCGACGACACGACGTTGCGGGCGCTGGCCACCCAGCTCGAGGAAGCCCTCACCGTGGTCGGCGACGCCTCGCGCGAACTCGGTGGATATCTGAGCGAATTACCCTCGGACGCCAGCACTTTGGATGGCAAGCTGGCCAGGCAGGCGGAGTTACGCACCCTCACCCGCAAGTACGCCGCCGATATCGACGGCGTCTTGGCGTGGGCCCGTGAGGCCCGCGACCGGCTCGCCCAGCTGGACGTCTCAGAGGAGGCGCTGGCCGGCCTCCAACGACGAGTCGACGAATTGGCTGTCGAATTGGCCGGTGCGGCAGGGGAACTCAGCAAAGCGCGAACCGGCGCCGCCAAGAAGCTCGCCAAGGAAGTCACCGCGGAGCTATCCGGCCTCGCGATGGCCGACGCCGAGTTCACCATCACCGTGTCGACAATGCCGGCCACCGCCGACGATCCCGCGGCGCTGCCGCTGGCCTCCGGGGAGCAGGCGCACGCCGGCGGCGACGGCGTCGACCTGGTCGAGTTCGGCTTCGCCGCGCACCGGGGGATGACGGTGTTACCCCTGGCCAAGAGTGCCTCCGGCGGTGAGCTGTCGCGCGTGATGCTGGCCCTGGAAGTCGTCCTGGCCGCCTCGACCACCGGCACCACAATGGTGTTCGACGAGGTGGACGCCGGCGTCGGCGGCCGGGCCGCGGTGCAGATCGGCAAACGGCTGGCGCGGCTGGCCCACAACCGACAGGTCATTGTCGTGACGCACCTGCCCCAGGTTGCGGCTTACGCCGACACCCATCTCATGGTCGACACCAACGGCAAGAACGGGGCCAGCGGTGTCCGGCGGCTCGAGGGCGACGACCGCGTCGCCGAACTCGCCAGAATGCTGGCCGGACTGGGCGATTCGGACACCGCCCGCGCCCACGCCCGCGAGCTGCTCGACGCCGCAGACTGTGACCGTATTGCGACCTAAAGAGGCGTTTGACGCTGTGACTGGTGTGACACGATGTAACTTCTGAGGCCTTTGTTACGGCGCGCCTCCCCGCTCAGTCTTGGGTTGACCGACAGAATCGCCTCCATGAGCGTGACCACCACCTTGTCCTCACTGTTGTCCCGCAACACGTCACGGCCGGGCGTCTACGGCACGGCACGCGTCGACCGCGATATCGACCGCCTGCTGCGCCGCGTGTGCCCCGGCGACATCGTGGTTCTCGACGTGCTGGACCTGGACCGGATCACCGCGGACGCCCTCGTCGACGCCGAGATCGCCGCCGTGGTCAACGCATCCCCGTCCGTGTCGGGCCGCTACCCGAACCTGGGGCCGGAGGTGCTGCTGGCCAACGGCGTCACGCTGATCGACGAGACCGGGACCGATGTCTTCAAAAAGGTGAAGGACGGCTCGAAGGTTCGCCTCTACAACGGCGGTGTCTACGCCGGTGACCGTCGACTGATCCGCGGTACCGAGCGCACCGACGAAGAAATCGCCACCCTGATGCAGGAAGCCAAGAGCGGGCTCGTATCGCATCTGGAAGCGTTCGCGGGCAACACGATTGAGTTCATCCGAAGCGAAAGCCCGCTGCTGATCGACGGCATTGGCATCCCCGACGTCGACATCGAACTGCGCCGTCGCCACGTCGTGGTCGTGGCCGATGAAGATGACGCCGCCGACGACCTCAAGCGGCTCAAGCCGTTCATCAAGGAATATCAACCGGTGCTGATCGGTGTCGGCACCGGGGCAGATGTGTTGCGCAAGGCCGGATATCGTCCGCAACTCATCGTCGGGGACCCCAGCAACCTCAGCGACGAAGTGCTCAAGAGCGGCGCTCAGGTGGTACTGCCGGCCGACGCCGACGGGCACGCGCCGGGACTGGAGCGGATACAAGACCTCGGAGTCGGCGCGATGACGTTCCCGGCGGCGGGATCGCCGGCCGACCTGGCGCTGTTGCTGGCCGACCACCATGGCGCCGCGCTGCTGGTGACGGCCGGGCACCGCGCCAACATCGAGACATTCTTCGACCGCACCCGCCAGCACAGCAACCCGTCGACCTTCCTCACCCGGCTCAGGGTGGGAGAGAAGGTCGTCGACGCGAAAGCCGTTGCGACGCTGTACCACAACCGGATCTCCGGCGGTGCGATCGCACTGCTGATCCTGACGATGCTGTTGTCGGTCATTGCCGCGCTGTGGGTGTCGCGGACCGACACGGTGGTGCTGCACTGGGTCGCGACGTACTGGAACCACTTCTTCTTGTGGCTGCAGCACTGGATCCACTAGGACGGTAGCGACGTGATATCTCTTCGCCAGCATGCGATTTCGTTGGCCGCGGTGTTCCTGGCCCTGGCGGTGGGAGTCGTACTCGGGTCGGGCTTTCTGTCCAACACGCTGGTCTCCGGGCTGCGCGACGAGACCAAGACGCTGCACAAGCAGATCGACGGGCTCAACGGCGACAAGAGCGTTCTGAACGCAAAGATCAACTCCGCCAACGCCTTCGACGCGCAGATGGCCGGCCGGATGGTGCACGACACGCTGAACGGCAAGTCGCTGGTCATCTTCCGCGCGCCCGACGCCAAAGACGAAGACGTGGACGCGGTGTCGAAGATCGTCGGCCAGGCCGGGGGAGCGGTCACCGGGACGGTGACCCTGACGCAGGAGTTCGTCGACGCCAACTCCGCGGAAAAGCTGCACTCGGTGGTCAACTCGTCGGTGCTACCCGCGGGCGCCCAGCTCAGCACCAAATTGGTCGACCAAGGCTCACAGGCCGGCGACCTGTTGGGCATCGCTCTGCTGATCAACCGTGATCCGGCCGTCCCTCCGGTCGACGACCCGCAGCGCGACACCGTGCTCGCCGCGCTGCGCGACACCGGCTTCATCGCATTCGGCAGCCAGCACATCGGTGCGGCCAACGGCGCCCTCGTCGTCACTGGCGGCTCGCTGAACAACGACGCCGGAAATCAGGGCGTCAGCGTCGCCCGGTTCGCGGCCGCGCTCGCACCGCACGGTTCGGGCGTCGTCCTGGCCGGCCGCGACGGCTCGTCGGACGGGCCCGCGGCCGTCGGTGTCGCCCGCGCGGACGCCGCCGTGACCCCGGTGATCAGCACCGTCGACGACGTGGACGCGTCGTCTGGCCGGGTCACCGCGATCCTGGGTGTGGCCGACCTGATCAATGGCGGCCACACCGGTCAGTACGGCACCGGCCACCGCAGCACCAGCCTCACGGTCGCCTCGTAACGGCTCCAGCCGCTGCGAGTCAGCAGCCCGGGTCGTGGCTCGAGGTTTTCCCGGCCGCGAGT
Source organism: Candidatus Mycobacterium wuenschmannii (assembly GCF_030252325.1). Taxonomy (NCBI): domain Bacteria; kingdom Bacillati; phylum Actinomycetota; class Actinomycetes; order Mycobacteriales; family Mycobacteriaceae; genus Mycobacterium; species Candidatus Mycobacterium wuenschmannii. The sequence continues at coordinate 1,055,764 of NZ_CP126981.1, forward strand.
TCTGTTTCGCGTCAGAGGGCGTGTCAGCGACGCGTCGGCGCACTGTTTGTTAGGGTGAGTTTCCGTGGGTCGGCAGGCCCAAAAGCTGGAAAACAGCCCTCACCAGAGGCTAGCCCTGCGCCGTCATCACGGAGGTCGCCAACTTGCGAAAGCATCCGCAGACCGCCACCAAGCATCTCTTCGTCAGCGGCGGGGTCGTGTCGTCGCTCGGTAAGGGACTCACCGCGAGTAGCCTCGGCCAGCTGCTGACCGCCCGCGGATTGCAGGTGACGATGCAGAAGCTGGATCCCTACCTCAACGTCGATCCCGGAACAATGAACCCGTTCCAGCACGGCGAGGTGTTCGTCACCGAGGACGGGGCCGAGACCGACCTCGACGTCGGTCATTACGAGCGTTTTCTCGACCGTGACCTGTCCGGGTCGGCCAATGTCACTACCGGACAGGTGTATTCGACGGTCATCGCCAAGGAACGCCGCGGCGAGTACCTCGGCGACACCGTCCAAGTCATCCCGCACATCACCGACGAGATCAAGAGTCGGATCTTGGCGATGGCCGAACCGGACGCCGACGGCAATCGACCCGATGTCGTCATCACCGAGATCGGCGGCACCGTCGGTGACATCGAGTCTCAGCCGTTCCTGGAAGCGGCGCGCCAGGTGCGCCATGACATCGGCCGGGAGAACGCGTTCTTCCTGCACGTGTCGCTGATCCCCTACCTGGCGCCGTCGGGGGAGCTGAAGACCAAGCCCACCCAGCACTCGGTGAACGCGCTCCGCAGCATCGGTATCACTCCCGACGCGCTGATCCTGCGCTGCGATCGGGATGTGCCCGAACCCCTGAAGAACAAGATCGCGCTCATGTGCGACGTCGACATCGACGGGATCATCTCCACACCCGACGCGCCGTCGATCTACGACATCCCGAAGGTGCTGCACCGCGAAGAGCTGGATGCCTACGTCGTGCGCAGGCTCAACCTGCCGTTCCGTGACGTCGACTGGACGGAGTGGGACGACCTACTGCGTCGCGTGCACGACCCGCAGGAGACCGTCCGAATTGCGTTGGTGGGCAAATACATCGACCTCTCCGATGCATACCTGTCGGTCAGTGAGGCGTTGCGTGCGGCGGGTTTCAAGCACCGCGCGAAGGTCGAGATCCGCTGGGTGGGATCCGACGACTGCGAGACGGCCGGTGGCGCGGCGGCGGTCCTCGATGACGTCCACGGCGTACTGATTCCCGGCGGGTTCGGCATCCGCGGCATCGAGGGCAAGATCGGCGCGATCCGGCATGCCCGCGCGCGTGGGCTGCCGGTGCTCGGACTCTGCCTCGGGATGCAGTGCATCGTGATCGAGGCCGCCCGGTCGGTCGGACTGGCCGGAGCCAACTCCGCGGAGTTCGATCCAGACACCACCGACCCGGTGATCTCGACGATGGCCGACCAGGAAGAGATCGTCGCCGGCGAAGCCGACCTCGGCGGCACCATGCGACTGGGCGCCTACCCGGCGGTCCTCGAGCCGGGTTCGATTGTGGCGCAGGCATATCAGGCAACCGAGGTGTCCGAGCGGCATCGGCACCGTTACGAGGTCAACAACGCCTACCGGGAGCGCATCGCCGAGAGCGGGCTGAAATTCTCCGGCACCTCTCCGGACGGGCATCTGGTCGAGTTCGTCGAATACCCGGCGGACATGCACTCGTTCGTCGTCGGCACCCAGGCGCACCCCGAACTCAAGAGCCGACCGACCAGACCCCATCCGCTGTTCACCGGTTTCATCGGTGCGGCAATCGAATACAAGGCGGCCGAGCGGCTGTCGCTGGAGATTCCGGAGCGACGGGCCAACGGCAACGAGCACCACGAGGACGCGGAGTCGTCGCTGTCCGAGCCCGAGCCCGTTACCCGTGGGTGAGCACGACTTCGAGACGACCTCGTCCGAATTGCTGCACAGCGGAAAGATATTCGCGCTGCGAATCGATCAGGTTCGGATGCCCGACGGTACGGTCAAGGCCCGCGAAGTCGTCGAACATTTTGGTGCGGTGGCGATCGTGGCCATGGATAAACACGGCCGAATTCCGCTGGTGTATCAGTACCGTCACCCGTTCGGCCGCCGGCTGCGCGAGCTACCCGCCGGACTGCTCGACGTCGGCGACGAGACCCCGCAGCTCGCCGCCGCCCGTGAGTTGCGGGAGGAGGCCGGGCTGACGGCCGAAACGTGGCAGGTACTGGTCGATCTTGATTCCGAGCCCGGCTTCAGCGACGAGTCGGTGCGGATCTATCTGGCCACCGAGCTGACCGAGGTCGACAAGCCCGAAGCTCACGACGAAGAAGCCGACATGACGATGGACTGGTACTCCATCCCCGAGGCGGTGCGGCGCATCTTCAGCGGAGACATCGTCAATTCTCTTGCCGTAAGCGGCATTCTGGCCGCCTATGCAGTCACCGAGGGACTCGCGGAGCCGCGGCCGGTGGATGCACCGTGGACCGATCGCCCGACGGCGTTCGCCGCGCGAAAGGCGTCCGGATGACGACGTTGGCACCGCCGCTGGAGGGCCAGCTGCAGGGTTACCTCGATCACCTGACGATCGAGCGCGGTGTCGCGGCGAACACGTTGAGCTCCTACCGGCGCGATCTGCGACGGTATTTCGAGCATCTGATGTCGCGCAGCGTCGATGATCTGGCCAAGGCCCGCGAGGACGACGTCAGCGAATTCCTGATGTCGCTGCGGCGCGGCGACCCGGACTCCGGCGTCGTACCACTGTCCGCGGTATCGGCCGCGCGAACGCTGATCGCGGTGCGCGGATTTCACCGCTTCGCAGCGGCCGAAGGCCTCGCCGAGGTCGACGTCGCGCAAGCCGTCAAACCCCCGACGCCGGGCCGGCGACTGCCCAAGAGCCTCAGCCTGGATCAGGTGCTCGCGCTGCTGGCCGGTGCCGGCGGCGACAGCCCCTCCGACGGACCCCTGACGTTGCGCAACCGCGCGCTGCTCGAGCTGTTGTATTCCACCGGCGCGCGCATCTCCGAGGCGGTCGGACTCGACGTGGATGACGTTGACACGCACGCCCGTTCGGTGCTGCTCCGGGGTAAAGGCGGCAAGCAGCGGCTGGTGCCGATCGGTCGCCCGGCGGTGGCGGCGTTGGACGCCTACATGGTCCGCGGGCGTTCGGAGTTGGCGCGTCGCGGGCGCGGCACGCCGGCCATCTTCCTCAACGCCCGCGGCGGTCGGCTGTCCCGGCAGAGTGCGTGGCAGGTGCTGCAGGACTCCGCGGAGCGCGCAGGAATCACCTCGGGCGTCTCGCCGCACACGTTGCGGCACTCGTTCGCCACGCATCTGCTCGAAGGTGGCGCCGACGTCCGCGTCGTCCAGGAGTTGCTCGGGCACGCGTCGGTGACCACCACGCAGATCTACACCATGGTGACCGTGCACGCGTTGCGCGAAGTGTGGGCCGAAGCCCACCCGCGGGCCCGCTGACTTCGCGAACGTCGAGTTGATGGGGCCCAATCGCCAAAATCTCGACAACAAGTCGACGCTCGGCGACGACTAGCCGAGGTATTCCGACTCCAGCACCAGGTCCGAGACCAGGCTCTGATACTCCAGATGCGCTTTGTGCTCGGTGGTGTTCCACAGCTTGCCCTGCTGCTGACGCATGTATTCGCGGTACTTGGGCGCACCCGGGACTCGTACGTTATCGGCCACCGCGATCGACCCTCCGTGCAGCCAGCCCCGATCGAGGATGCTCTGCAGGTCGAGCAGATACGCATCCTTGTCGTGGTCGAGGAAGACGAAATCCAATGTGCCAGAATCGAAGCCGAGCGCGTCGAGCGTCCGGCCACCGTCCCCGATAGTGCCGACGACGCAGGTGATCCGGTCAGCGACGCCGGCGTGTGCCCAGATGCGGCGGGCATTCGCGGCGTTGGCTTCGGCGAGCTCGACGGAGTACACGTGCGCGCCCGGTGCCGCACGGGCAATGCGCAGCGCGCCGTAGCCGCAGTAGGTGCCCAGCTCGAGCGCGAGCTTCGGGCCGGCACGGCGAACGGCCGCGTCGAGCAGAACGCCCTTCTCGTCACCGACGTTGATCAGCATCGACTTCTCGTAGGCGAACCGGTCGATGGTCGCGATGACGTCGTCGATATCGCCGGCCCGAGCGTGATTGAGCACGTACTCGACCGCCGCGGCCTCGCGGCCGTCGCCGATCTGGCCGGTCGTGGTGATGTTGCGCGCGCTGGTCGCCAACCGCCAGAACGACCATCGCAGCAGGGGGATGCGCTGCTTCAGACTCATGATCGCCACCCTAGTCCGCAGGACGGGGCAGCCGGTGGCTGCCAAATTCGCAGGTGACGTTGTTGCGGGTCTCCCGGCGCGGGCGCTCGTAACCGTTACACTTTCGTGCCATGCCCGCAGTTGTCCGCCCGCCGCATGAATGGCGCCGCGCGTGACTGACGAGGCCGACAGCGGCACTCAAATCGGCCTGACCGGGCGTCCGCCGCGGGCGGTTCCGGAACCGAAGCCGCGCACGTCGCACGGACCGGCCAAGGTCATCGCGATGTGCAACCAGAAGGGCGGCGTCGGCAAGACCACGTCGACAATCAATCTGGGTGCCGCGCTGGCCGAGTACGGCCGCCGGGTGCTGCTCGTCGACCTCGACCCGCAGGGTGCGCTGTCCGCGGGGCTGGGCGTGCCGCACTACGAGCTGGAACACACGATTCACAACCTGTTGGTCGAGCCGCGGGTGTCGCTGGACCACGTCCTGATGCACACTCGGGTCAAGAACCTGGATCTGGTGCCCAGCAACATCGACCTGTCCGCTGCGGAGATCCAACTCGTCAACGAGGTCGGTCGCGAGCAGACGCTGTCACGTGCGCTGCATCCGGTGCTGGACCGCTACGACTACGTCTTGATCGACTGCCAGCCCTCACTGGGCCTGCTCACGGTCAACGGCCTGGCCTGTTCCGACGGCGTCGTCATCCCGACCGAGTGTGAGTTCTTCTCGCTGCGTGGCCTGGCCCTGCTGACCGACACCGTCGAGAAGGTCCGCGACCGGCTGAACCCGAAACTAGACATCAGCGGCATCCTGATCACCCGCTACGACCCGCGGACCGTCAACTCCCGCGAGGTGATGTCCCGCGTCGTCGAGCGATTCGGCGATCTGGTGTTCGACACGGTCATCACCCGCACTGTCCGATTCCCGGAGACCAGCGTCGCCGGCGAACCGATCACCTCCTGGGCACCGAGATCCGGCGGCGCGGCCGCCTACCGCTCGTTGGCCCGCGAAGTGATCGACCGGTTCGGCGCGTGACCGACGGAACGACCTGCGAGGCACCCACCCAGAACGGCTTCCAGGTCAGGCTGACCAATTTCGAGGGACCGTTCGACCTTCTGCTGCAGCTGATCTTCGCGCACCGCCTCGACGTCACCGAGGTCGCGCTGCATCAGGTCACCGACGACTTCATCGCCTACACCAAGGCCATCGGCGCCGACCTCGAACTCGAGGAGACCACCGCCTTCCTGGTGGTCGCCGCGACGCTGCTCGATCTCAAAGCCGCTCGGTTGCTGCCGTCTGGTCAGGTGACCGACGAGGAGGATCTCGCGCTGCTGGAGGTTCGCGACCTGCTGTTCGCCCGCCTCCTGCAATACCGGGCGTTCAAGCACGTCGCAATGATGTTCGGCGAGCTCGAGGCCGCCGCGCTGCGCAGCTACCCCCGCGCGGTCGCGTTGGAGGACCAGTTCGCCGACCTGCTGCCCGAAGTCATGCTCGGGGTGGACGCCCAGACCTTCGCCGATATCGCCGCGACCGCGTTCACTCCGCGGCCGGTGCCGACGGTGGGCACCGAGCACTTACACCAGGTGTACGTGTCCGTCCCCGAGCAGGCCAAGCGACTGCTGTGGTTTCTGGAGCAGCGCGGAATCGGACAGTGGGCGTCGTTCTCTGATCTCGTCGCCGAGTGCGAACCGATCGAGATCGTCGGTCGCTTCCTGGCGCTGCTCGAGCTGTATCGCTCCCGGGCGGTAGCATTCGACCAGTCAGAACCGCTTGGTGTGCTCCAGGTTTCGTGGACCGGAGAACAACCGACCAACGCAGAATTCCGGGACGAATACCAATGACCGCCAACGACGATGCCGAGCGCAGCGACGCGGAGGAGTCGGGCACCGATCAGCCCATCGACGCTGACCTGGGTAACGACGAGCCCGACCCAGACCTCGAAACGTCCGAGACGAACCTGGGCATCGACGTCGCTACCGCCCCAGAACTCGAAGACGGCGAGCTTGGCGCGGTGCTGGAGGCGCTGCTGCTGGTGGTCGACACCCCGGTGACCGTCGAGGCGTTGGCGGCGGCCACCGAGCAGCCCGCCTACCGCGTCGCCGCCAAGCTTCGGCTGATGGCTGACGACCTGACCGAACAGGACAGCGGCATAGACCTTCGCGAGGCCGGCGGGGGATGGCGGCTCTACACTCGGGCACGCTTCGCGCCCTACGTGGAACGACTCCTACTGGACGGGTCGCGCTCGAAACTCACCAGGGCCGCCCTGGAAACCCTGGCGGTGGTGGCCTACCGGCAGCCGGTGACGCGTGCGCGGGTGAGCGCGGTCCGCGGCGTCAACGTCGACGCCGTGATGCGAACGCTGCTGGCCCGCGGTCTGATCACGGAGGCCGGCGCCGACACCGACACCGGCGCATCGACCTTCGCCACGACGGAGTTGTTCCTCGAACGCCTCGGACTGTCGTCGCTGACCGACCTTCCCGACATCGCTCCGCTGCTTCCCGACGTCGACATGATCGACGATCTCAGCGAAACCCTGGACGATGAGCCACGTTTCGCAAAGCTTGGCGGCGGCCCGGTCTCCGACGACCAGCCGCTGTCGTTCGACGTGGACAACGAATGATCGCCGGTGCCGGCGAATCCGACGGGATTCGCCTTCAAAAAGTGCTGTCTCAGGCCGGGATTGCGTCACGCCGGGTAGCCGAGCGGATGATCATCGACGGCCGCGTCGAGGTCGACGGGCAGGTGATCACCGAACTGGGCACCCGGGTCGACCCGGACGCGTCGGAGATTCGGGTCGACGGCGCCCGGGTGATCTTGGACGACTCGATGGTCTACCTGGCACTGAACAAGCCGCAGGGCATGCACTCGACCATGTCCGACGACCGCGGTCGTCCCTGCATCGGCGACCTGGTCGAGCACCGAGTTCGCGGCAACAAGAAGCTCTTTCACGTCGGCCGGCTCGACGCCGACACCGAGGGGCTGATCCTGCTGACCAACGACGGCGAACTCGCGCACCGGCTGATGCACCCGTCGTACGAGATCCCCAAGACTTATGTGGCCACCGTGAACGGGACGGTGCCGCGCGGCCTGGGTAAGAAGCTGCGGGATGGAATCGAGCTGGAGGACGGCCCCATAGCCGTCGACGATTTCGCGGTGGTCGACGCAGTTCCCGGTAAGACGTTGATTCGGGTCACGCTGCACGAAGGGCGCAAGCGCATCGTGCGCCGCATGCTGAAGGCCGTGGGCTTTCCGGTGCAGGCGTTGGTGCGCACCGACATCGGAGCGGTGACACTCGGCGATCAGCGTCCGGGCAGCATCCGGGCGTTGCGCCGCAATGAGATCGGTGAGCTCTACAAAGCGGTCGGGCTGTGAGCGCCGTTGTCGCCGTCGACGGCCCGGCCGGAACCGGAAAGTCGTCGGTGTCAAGGGGATTGGCGCGGACCCTGCACGCTCGCTACCTCGACACCGGTGCCATGTACCGCATCGCCACCTTGGCGGTGCTGCGGGCCGGAGTCGACCCCGCCGACCATGAAGCCGTGCAGGCCGTGGCCGCGAGCGCGAACATGTCCGTCGGCCACGACCCGGACGAGGACCGCAGTTACCTTGACGGCGAAGATGTTTCATCGGAGATTCGCGGCGACGCGGTAACCGGAGCGGTGTCAGCCGTCTCATCGGTTCCCGCCGTGCGCGCCCGACTGGTCGATCTGCAGCGCCGACTCGCGGGCGGGAACGGCGGCGTCGTCGTCGAAGGACGCGACATCGGCACCGTCGTCCTGCCGGACGCCGACCTCAAGATCTTCCTGACCGCCTCGGCCGAGACCCGGGCGCGACGCCGTAACGATCAGAACGTCGCGGCCGGCCTGCCCGACGACTACGACGGTGTGCTCGCCGACGTCCGGCGCCGAGACCACCTGGATTCGACGCGCCTGGTGTCGCCGCTGCGGGCCGCCGACGATGCGGTGGTCGTCGACACCAGCGAGATGACCGAGTCCGAGGTTGTCGACCACCTCGTGCACCTGGTCGAGGAGATCAGCCGATGAGCGAAGACGGCACCTGGGTCGACGAAAGCGACTGGGAATCAACCGAATTCGTCGAGCCAACCGACGAGGTGGCCGGCGGACCGTCGCCGGTGGTGGCGATCGTGGGGCGACCGAACGTCGGCAAGTCGACGCTCGTCAACCGGATCCTGGGCCGACGAGAAGCGGTGGTACAGGACATTCCGGGCGTGACCCGCGACCGCGTCTCCTACTACGCGCTGTGGATCGGTCGCCGGTTCGTGGTGCAGGACACCGGCGGGTGGGAGCCCGACGCGAAGGGTCTGCAACAGTTGGTGGCCGAACAGGCCGCCGTGGCCATGCGCACCGCCGACGCCATCATCCTGGTGGTGGACGCGGTCGTCGGCGCGACGGCCGGCGACGAGGCGGCCGCCCGCATCCTGCGCCGCTCCGGCAAGCCGGTCTTCCTGGCCGCCAACAAGGTCGACAGCGACAAGGGCGAATCTGACGCGGCGGCGCTGTGGTCGCTGGGAATCGGTGAGCCGCATGCGATCAGCGCGATGCACGGTCGTGGCGTCGGCGATCTGCTCGACGCCGTGGTCGAATCCTTGCCCGCCGTCGCGGAACTCGGCTCCAGCCAGGGCGGTCCACGCCGGGTGGCGTTGGTCGGCAAGCCCAACGTCGGCAAGAGTTCGCTGCTGAACCGCCTCGCGGGTGATGAGCGGTCGGTCGTGCACGATGTCGCCGGCACCACCGTCGACCCGGTGGACTCGCTGATCGAATTGGACGGCAAGATCTGGCGATTCGTCGATACAGCCGGCCTGCGGCGCAAGGTCGGACAAGCCAGCGGCCACGAGTTCTACGCATCCGTGCGCACCCACGGCGCGATCGACGCGGCCGAGGTGGTGATCGTGCTGATCGACGGGTCGATGCCGCTGACCGAACAGGACCTGCGGGTGCTGTCGATGGTCGTCGAGGCCGGCCGCGCATTGGTCCTGGCCTTCAACAAGTGGGATCTCGTCGACGAGGACCGGCGCTACCTGCTGGACAAGGAGATCGACCGCGAATTGGTCCAGATTCGTTGGGCGCAGCGGGTGAACATTTCCGCGAAGACGGGACGCGCGGTGCAGAAGCTGGTGCCCGCGCTGGAAAGCGCACTGGCGTCATGGGATACCCGGATCGGCACCGGCCGACTGAACACCTGGGTCAAGGAAATCGTCGCCGCAACGCCGCCGCCGGTGCGCGGCGGTAAGCAGCCTCGCATCCTCTTCGCCACCCAGGCGACCACCCGACCGCCGACCTTCGTGTTGTTCACCAGTGGCTTCCTGGAGGCGGGGTATCGCCGGTTCCTGGAGCGGCGCCTACGCGAAACATTCGGGTTCGAGGGTAGCCCGGTCCGCATCAACGTGCGGGTGCGCGAAAAACGGAAACCCAAGTCGCGCTGAGTGTGACGTAGTCGTCGAAACCGGCCCGGTTACAGTCGGTTCGGTGCCGTTGACTCACGCAATTCTCATCACCCTCGCCGGCTTGGCCGCCGGTGCGATCAACGCCGTCGTCGGATCCGGCACCCTCATCACCTTCCCGACTCTGGTCGCGATGGGCTACCCGCCGGTGACGTCGACCATGTCGAACGCCGTGGGCCTGGTCGCCGGCAGCGCATCCGGGACCTGGGGCTACCGCCGCGAATTGCGCGGCCAGTGGAATCGGCTCCGCTGGCAGATCCCAGCGTCGATCCTGGGTGCAATCTTCGGGGCGTGGCTGCTGCTGCACTTGCCCGAGAAGGTCTTCGCGCGAGTGGTGCCGGTGCTGCTGATCGCCGCACTGGCATTGGTGGCGGTGGGCCCTCGGATTCAGAACTGGGCGCGGCGGCGGTCCGAGAACGCCGGACGGGACGCCGACCATGTTTCACCCCGCCGGATGTTCGCCTTGGTCGCAAGCACTTTCGCGATCGGCGTCTACGGCGGGTACTTCACAGCGGCGCAGGGGATCATGCTGATCGCCGCAATGAGTGCGCTGCTCCCCGAATCGGTGCAACGGACCAACGCCGCCAAGAACCTGCTCGCCCTGCTGGTCAATATCGTTGCGGCGCTGGCCTATACATTGGTGGCCTTCGACCGGGTCAGTTGGCCCGCAGCGGGGCTCATTGCGGCCGGCTCGCTGATCGGCGGGTGGCTGGGCGCGCATTATGGTCGTCGGTTGTCGCCGAACGCGTTGCGCGCCACGATCGTCGTGGTGGGCCTGATCGGTCTGTACCGGCTGCTGGCACCCTGAGGCCTCACCCCTGCTGAACGACGTTGTCGATGCCGGACTTCCCGATCTTCGGCGACCCGCCGTGGTAGGTGACCTGGTTCCCGGAGCCCGAGGCTTCGATCGCGTCGGCGGTGTCGATACTGATCTGATTCTGAATTCCGGAGACGATCAATCGCGCGCAGTGGCCGGTGATGGTGACGTTGTTGGTGATTCCGCTGACGCTGATCGATCCTCCGCTGCAGGCGATGGTCCGGGCTTCGCTGATGCCGGACACGGTGATGTTCTCACCGGCCGGAGCCTTCGTCACCGACGTGGCGGGTGCGGTCGGCAGGGCCGCGGACGCGGTGGTGCGCGGCACTCGCACGGACGTACTCGGGCCGGGCGTCGAGAAACTCGGTATAGACGGAAAGGTGCTGCGAGACACGTGATGCGCACTGAAGAGGAAGATCGCGATCGGTAGACACATCACGCCAATCACGAACAGCGCAAGCAGAATCCAGCGCGTCCGACCCCCTCGCCGGGGCCCGGTCGACGGGTACTGGATGGTGGCGTCGTAGGGCAACGCCGGTGGCGGCAATGGCGGGCCGGACGGCGGCGCCCACTTGCTGGGGGGCTGATAGGCGGCAGCCTCGGAAGCGCGGGCCGCGTCCGTCAGCGGCTGCTCCAGCTCCCGGATCCGGGCCTCCGGATCATCCTCGGATTTCATTCACCGATGCTCGCATACCGGGAACACGGCTAAAAGGTCATTCGCATTCGGTAATTTCTGCAGCGTGCCCGACTTAGCCAACCGCCAGATCCTGCTGCGCCGCCGTCCGAGCGGGCTGGTCCAGCCGGGGGATACCGAGCTCGTGACCACGCCTGCGCCCGAGCCCGTGGAGGGCGAGGCACTCGTCCGCACCACGTACGTCGGCCTCGACGCCGCAGTGCGCACCTGGCTCAACGACCAACAGGGCTACCTTCCGCCGGTACAGCTGGGCGAGGTCATCCGAGCGGCCGGGATCGGCGAGGTTGTGTCGTCCCGGTGTGACGCCTACCAGGTGGGCGATGTGATCACCACACTCACCGGCTTTCAGGAGTACGTCATCATCCGCGACGACGTATTCAGCACGCCGATTCCCGGTGAAAGCGACCAGCTGGCGATCATGTCGGTCTACGGCCCGACCGGTGCGACGGCTTACATCGGGATGACCGACGTCGGTAAGCCGCAGCCCGGCGACACCGTGGTGGTGTCGGCGGCCGCGGGTGCGACGGGGTCGATCGCCGGCCAGATCGCGAAGATCGCCGGCGCGCGGGTGGTGGGCATTGCGGGCGGCCCCGAGAAGTGCCGGGCGGTGGTCGACGACTTCGGGTTCGACGCCTGCATCGACTACAAGAACGACGACCTGCCCGCGGCATTGAAGCAACATTGCCCCGAACGGGTGAACGTCTACTTCGACAACGTCGGCGGGCCGATACTCGATGCCGTGCTCGGCCGGCTCGCAATGAACGCCCGAGTTGTGCTGTGCGGCATCATTTCCAGCTACCTCAGCGGCGATCACCCCGGCCCGGTCAACTACGTGAACCTGCTGTCAAAGACCGCAACCATGCAGGGATTCAACGCGCTTGACCAGTGGGGTCGTTTCGACGAAGCATCGGCCGCGCTGCGCCAGTGGGGGCACGAGGGCCGAATCAATGCCCGCCAGACCATCTTTGACGGCATCGAGTCGTGCGTCGACGCGCTCAACGGGCTGTTCACCGGAGCCAACATCGGCAAGATGCTGGTCAAGTTGAGCGAGCCGACAATTTAGCTCCGCTCCCGGATGCGGGCGCAGGGCGACGCGGCACCGAAGCGCGAGATCGCGGAAGGTCAGCCGCGCGATCGTGCGGCGTCGTGTTCGGGTTGGGGTACGTCTCGCAGTCTGCTGTAGGCTTTCCCCCTGCTGCCGGTGGTACAACTGGCGGCGGCGGGCTGTGGCGCAGTTTGGTAGCGCACTTGACTGGGGGTCAAGTGGTCGCAGGTTCAAATCCTGTCAGCCCGACCAAGTTCAGAGGCGGTTTCCGACCTGCGTGAGCCGGCTTTTTCCTAGCCTGCTCGTGTCGAAGAAACTCAACCCGAATCAGGCCGCCTAGGAATCGCTCTCGCCGACGCCGCAACGTCCTCGCAGCCACCGAAGGCGCGCCGGGGAGATCGGTCAACCGCGGGACATCACCGTCGTTGACGCGGGCGGCAATCTTGTGTCTCACGTGCGGATGGACGGGCGCCTGACTGGGCAGCGTGTACATCAGCATCAATAAGGCATGGACGGCGCGGTCGTTCGATTTCGCGACCAAAGACCTTGCGGCCGACAGCCAGTCCCGCGTGCCCGTTGTTCGGCATTCACGTCAGCCACGGCGGTCGGGTGATGATCTTCGGGGCGGAAATCCCCTGCGCGGCAACGGCATAATCGTTTGAAGGCGTCAGAGTCAGCGGGGGAGACGCCGACCAAGATCGGGATCGGTATCACTTCACTTTTCCCGGGGGATCGTTGCGCGCAACGATCCCGACGAGGCGCCGTGGATGCCGAAGCCGCGTTCACAGCCTACGAATTGACGATTCTGTAGAACCCCGAACTCTCCATCGCATGGGCAGCGGACCGGGTGGGTTGCTTCGAGCGCGACGTTCAACGACTGCGTCGCATCGGATGACACAAGTCAGAGCACGACTGCTGGGTCGGTCAGCGGCAACGGCCTAGCCTGGAGCGAGTGGACTCCTTCGCCGATACGCTGTGGCGCCGAAACCAGGACACGGCGGAAGCTGCACTACATCACCCGTTTCTTCGAGGCATCGCGTCAGGAAAATTGCCCCGCGCAGCGTTCGCGCACTACGTCGGCCAAGACGCTGCATTTCTCGACGCTTACTGCCGCGCGTACGCGCTCGGATCAGCCAAGAGCCCGGACCGCGAGGGGGTCATGGTGTTCAAGACTCTGTTGGACGCCGCAGTCGAGGAGCTTGCCCTGCATCGCGGGTACGCCGACCGCTGGGGCGTCGACCTCGACCCTCCGATAGGCGCTGCAACTGCGGCGTACACGGACTTCATTTTGGCGGTTGCCGCGCTCGAGCCGGTCGGTCATATCGCGGCGGCGATGGCTCCGTGCCTGCGCCTCTACAGCTATCTGGGTCAGCAGCTGAATCCGCACACGCAACCTGGCAACCCATTTCGCGAGTGGGTGACGACCTACTCCGACCCCGAGTTCGAGAAGCTTGCTGAACGTCTCGAGGGCCTGGTCGACCGTTACGGCGGCGACTCAAAGCGCATGACGTTCCTCTACGGCCGAGGTATGGAACTCGAGATGCAATTTTTCAGCAGTTGCGCGCAAGGCGTGTCGTGAGCTTCTGACGACCACGCCGACAAGGGAATACGGCGATATCGGTGTTGGGCGGCCGTCGCCGCTATCGGTGCTGACGACGGCGGCGACGGCCAGTCAATGTTCTAGACGCGCCGCACTACACGAACCAACGACAGCAGGATCACGGCGCCGAAGACCGCGGTGAAGAGGGTGAACCACCATCCCCCGCTGGCGGTGTCGACGACGAAGCTGAGCAGGAATCCGCCGAGCAGCGCGCCCACCACACCGACAACGATGTCGAGTAGGAGACCTTCTCGGGTTTTCATGATCAGCGACGCGATCCATCCCGCAACTGCTCCGATAACGATGTAGCCGATCCAGCCGACACTGGTCACGGTGGTGGACCGGGCCAGCAGTTCGGCAGCTGCCAAATTCGTACTCATGATGTCTTCCTCTCCTCAGGGCGCCGAGTCAGCTCGACACATGCGTCCAGACAACCCTCCCTAGGGGGGTCCCGGTACACCCCTACGGGGGGTAAGTTCGCCTTGTGCCGTCGGACCGTCCCATCACCATTGCGCTGGTCGACGACTACGACATAGTGGTCAAGGGCGTGGCCAATATGTTCGACAACTACCGCGACCGCGTGGTGATCGCCGAACTCGATGCGACGACCGGGGTCAAGGACCCCGTCGACATCGCGCTTTACGACTCTTTCGCCCAACCTGAATCTGACGATCGCGAGATCACCACGCTGATCAACAACCCTCGCGCCCATCGAGTCGTGGTGTACACGTGGAACTTTCATCCCGACCTGATCGCCAGCGCACGCCAGCACGGCGCGCACGGCTACCTGTCGAAGACGTTGCCGGCGCGAGAACTGGTCGCTGCCCTTGAGGCCGTTCACGCCGGCGAACTGGTCATCAGCGAGCCTGGGCCGCGAGCACGCAGCGCCCCGAATCTGGATTGGCCGGGCCGCACGGAGGGGTTGAGCGATCGTGAATCCGAGGTGTTGGCTTTGATCACCCAGGGTAAGAGCAACGCCGACGTCGCTCGGCTGACGTATCTGAGTCCCAATACGGTCAAGTCCTACATCCGCAGTATCTATCGCAAGATCAACGTGGGCAGCCGCACCCAGGCGGTGCTGTGGGGAGTTCGGCACGGTTTTACCCCCGACCACCATCGCATCGACCATTGGAAGGGCGGGCCGTGACGACATCTAGCCCGTTGGCCCACTCGTTTGGTGGCTAAGGGATCGGGTACGCACTGATCCCGCCGCTGGCAGCGAGCAACCTGCAACAATCGCGTCATGTCTGGTGCCGCTACTGACTCCATACCCACCCGTGACGGCCGCGAGGGCGATTTGGCGTCGGGACTCGATGGTCTGGACATTCTGGATGACACCGCGTTTGACGCACTGACCGTTCTGAGCCGGGCGCTGCACCTGCGCGAGGCGGACCTGGAGGACACGCTGCGCGCCGTGTTGGAGTCGGCTACCACGGTGATGCCCGCCGCCGGGCATGCCGGACTTAACCTGTACGTCAAGGGGCGTTTCACTCCGCAGGCCACGGTCGGTTCGGCGCCGCCCGCGCTCGACGACCTTCAGAAGCGCACCGGCGAGGGCCCGTGCATCGAATCCTCCCGTAGCCAGGTCACCGTCAATATTGATGACCTGCAGGCAGATTCGCGCTGGCCGGCGTTCTCGGCCGCGGCGATCTCTCAGGGTGTGCACTCCATGTTGTGCCTGCCGCTGTGGGTGACCGACGAGATGCTGGGCTCGCTGAGCCTGTACGGGACCGCGCCGCGCGCCTTTCGTGACTCGGATCGCCGGCTGGCCGAGCTGTATGCCACCCACGCGGCGCTGGCGCTGTCCGCCGCGCAACGAACCGACCAGCTGCGACGGGCGATGGCCAGTCGCGACGTGATTGGGCAGGCGAAGGGCATCTTGATGGAGCGTCACCGCGTCACAGCCGACCAAGCCTTCCTGCTGCTCAAGACGCAGTCGCAGCGAGTCAATCGCAAATTGGTCGAGGTCGCCGAGACGGTGGCCGCGACCGGGGTGCTGCCTGACGCCTGAGACGGCGGCGTCGAAATCGACGTCAAAGACCAGCGCATCCGCATTCCCGGGCCGTGCCCGTGAGCCACGCCTCGTTTTCAAACGGTGTCAGCCGGGTAAATGTCGGTGCTTCTCTTCAGCACACGAGGTGAAAGGACCGAACATGGGTGACAGTGGACCCGAGGAAGCCGTCAAGGGCATCGTCGAGGACGTCAAAGGTAAGGCCAAAGAGGTCGCGGGAATCGTGACCGACAACGCGGACCTGCGCGAAGAGGGTCGCGCGCAGCAGGACAAGGCCGAAGCCGCGCGTGACGTCGCCAAGAAAGAGGCTGAGGCCGATGCCGCCCGCGCCGCCGAGAAGGCTGCGGAAGCCCGCCAAAAGGCCGCTGAGTAGGGACAATCCGAGCGGCCGCGCCGACAACGGTGTCGCGTGGCCGCTCGGCTATCTCCGCACACGGTCACACGATTATCTGGGAGGGCCGCTGTGCCGATAAATACGCTGGACTCGTCCAGCCGCTTTGCCGTACTGCGCCGGCACGAGAACGACGTCCTCATCGTCTCGGTCCGCGGCGGCCTCGATGAGGTCACCGCGCCGTCGCTGGCCACCCAACTCGACGAGTCGATGATCCACCAGCCCCGGGTGTTGATCGTCGACCTGACCGCGGTGCACTTCATGTCCACCTCGGGCATCAGCCTGCTTGTCGAAATGCAGCGTCTGACGCGGTCGACCTCGGCGACGCTGCGGGTAGTCGCAGATGGCCCGGCCACCAGCCGACCGATGCATTTGTTGGGCGTCGAGCGATTGATCGAGCTGTATCCCAGTATGCGAGAGGCCATCTGCGGACACCGCGACGGCGAGGCCCGCCTCTGACACTCGTTGCGTTATCGAAGCCGCGCCTCGGGCGGCTCACAACGCGAGTACCGCCGGCACGCCCGCGACTACAGACTTGCGGGATCTGAAGCCGTTGAGCACACAGCGGCGGCCGAATGTGGCATTGCAGAACACCCGCGGGCACCGTCCTCTGCCAGCTGGTTAGCGGCCCATTCTGTCGGCAATCGCCGCCCAATCCGCCCTCACGCTTAGACCCCACCCGGATCGGGTAACTACCCATTGTCGTAGAGCGACACGCCAGAACCGCGGTTGACCCTGCGACAGTCCCGGAGTTGACGTGCGGATGACCGCGCGTGTGCGCTGCACACCGCGACCGGTTGCTTGTCGGCAGCAATACCGTTGTCGCAACGAAGTTTTGGCGTCGAATCACGCGACCGCGCATGGTCGCCCACGGCGCAGACCGCGTACCGGCGTCGACCCCTCTCGTGACGGGAGGACGCATCCCCGATGATCGACATCTCGCCCAGTGGCCACACGGCGATCTCAGATACCCATGGTCGTCCGCACGTCGACGAAGAGCTCGCAGAGTGGTTGCGGCGGAACACATTACAGCACGGCGTCGTCTCGCTGACATCGACGCTATCAGCAGCAACCGCGCTGTCGGAGCGGAATATTCGTCCCGGAGGTGGACGGACCTACGCCTACCTGTCGGCGCTGGTGACGGCGGGTTTCGTCGACGCCACCGTCGCGCGTGTCATCGAACCGCACCTCGATGCGCACGCCATCCTGCATCAGGCGGGCCTTTCCGCGCTGATCCCCAGAATCGATGCCGACGAAGCTGCGACCTGGGGAGTGTTCGCCGCGAACGCGGCTGGACATCACCTCGAGGCGCACCGCGACGACCTCGGGTGGACGCTCAGCGGCACCAAACCCTGGTGCTCACTGGCACAGTCGCTATCCCACGCCGTCATCACCGCAGACCTACCCGGCGGAGGCTCCGGCGCGTTCGCCGTCCGACTGGACCGGGAAAGCGTCACGCCGCTTCCGGCTCGGTGGGTTTCGCGTGGGCTGTCCGAGGTGGTCAGCACCGGCATCCGGATTGACGGGCTGCCTGCGATTCAGGTCGGTGACGCCGGGTGGTACCTCACCCGCCCCGGCTTCAGCTGGGGCGCCATCGGGGTCGCCGCGGTGTGGTTCGGCATCGCGCTGGGTCTCTACGACCACATGTGTCAACAGGTTGACCGGCGCCCGCCTGATCAACTCGCGCTGGCAGACATGGGAACCGTCGACTACGACCTCTTTGCGGCGCAGCTCAGCCTGCACCACGCAGCGGACGAGATCGATGCCGGCCGAGCGGTCGGCGATAAGGGCGACATCCTCGCTCTTCGGGTGCGCGCCGTCGTCGCGCGGATGGTGCACAACGTCCTTACCGTCGTCGGTGCGGCGCTCGGACCTGGGCCGCTGACCCAGGATGAGGAGTACGCCCGGCGTACGGCCGATCTCACCGTGTACGTCCGGCAACATCACGGCGAGCGTGACTTGGTACGCCTGGCCGAGCTACTGCGGAGCACACCGTGCTGACCGGCGTTGACAGAACGTTCTCGCATCGAGACCCTGGCACCGCGGAATCCACCTGGCTACTCGATGCGCGGTGGGATCGTGTTGCGCGCTTGGCAATTGACGACATGCTGCGCGAGTCTGCGCGGGTGGTGCTGATCGCGCCGCATCCCGACGATGAAAGCCTGGCGCTGGGCGCCACCCTGTCCGATCTAGCAGTGCGCGGCGTGCCGATCACGGTCGTGTTCGCGACCCACGGCGGCAGTCACCCCCAATCCTTGGTGCGCCGAGCGGAAGCCGTGCGCGCGATCACGACGCTCTCGCCCCGCGTCGACACGGTGTGGTGGGATCTGCCGGACGGCGCCCTTGCCGACCACGAGTCCGCCATCACCGACCGGATCGCCGAATTGATCGATGCGCGAACTCTGCTGCTCGCGCCCGTCGAGTGCGACGGCCACGGCGATCATGAAGCTGTCGCACGCGCGGCGTACGCCGCGGCGCGGCGACGCAACGCGGTGCTGCTGTGTTACGCCGTGTGGCTGTGGCACTGGGCGCATCCCGACCACATCGACTGGGCGCGTGTGCTTGTCACCGCACCGTCGCTGCGCGGCCTGCGCGACAAGCGCGCCGCCGTCGATTGCTACTCCAGCCAATTGCGCTCCGCAGACGGCTTTCCGATTGTCGGAGCGAGCAGCATCGCCCGGGCTCGGCGACTCTTCGAAGCGGTGCTGTTGCCGCACGATGCGGACCTGGCAGCCCGCGTGCAGGAGGCCGCGCCTCCCGGTGACCGCTCCGGCACGGCGGAGCAGTTCGACGCCATGATGGCCGACGGCGATACTGATCCGTGGAAACTGGATAGCTCCTTGTATGAGCGCCGACGACTCGACATCGTACTCGCTTGCCTGGGCCGTCGTCGCTACCGTGCGGCCCTCGAAATTGGTTGTGCCACAGGCCAACTGAGTGATCGACTGCACACAGTGTGCGACGAGGTGGTCGGTCTCGACGTGAGCGAACGTGCTCTCGACATCGCGCGAACCCGAAACGAACAAGTGCGGTGGGTCCTCGGCGCCGCACCGTGGGACATCCCCGACGAACGCTTCGACCTCATCGTGCTGTCGGAAGTGGGCTACTTCCTCGACGGTCCCGATCTGCTTGCCGCACTCAGGGCGGTGCGGCGCTCGCTGCGACGCGGCGGCGAGATCGTCATCGCCAACTGGCGTCGGTCAACGTCCGGTATTCCGCTCGACGGTCCACTGGTGAACGAGCAGGCGGCGGCCGTGCTGGATCTGCCTCGGCGAGCGCAGTACCTGGACGCCGACCTGGCAGTGGACATCTGGGGCAGCCCGGTCTCCGTTTTCGACGAAGGTGGAAGTGATCAATGAACGAGATCCGTCATCTAGGCGTGGTAGTTCCCGCCCGCAACGAAGAGCAGACCATCTCGGCGTGCCTGAGCAGTGTCCAGGAGGCCATCAGCCTTGTGCGCCAAGTAAATCCGGGTATTTCCTGCCAGATCGTGGTCGTCCTCGATTGCTGCACCGACGACACCGCCGCTCGGGCGACAGGGCACGGGGCCGAGGTGATCGTCAGCAGCGCGGGGCGGGTGGGGTGCGCCCGCCACGCAGGCGCATTAGCGGTGTTGCAGCGCGGCCGCAGAGCTGGTGTTCCCGCTGATGCGGTGTGGCTCGCCAATACCGACGCCGACAGCGTGGTACCGGACTGCTGGCTGGCCACCCAGCTGCAGATCGCGGCGACCGGCGCCGAACTGGTAATCGGCACGGTCACCCCGGCCGCGTTGACTCCCGCTTTAGATCGCCTGTGGCGCAACGCCCATGAGCTCATCGAAGGGCACCCGCATATTCACGGCGCCAACCTGGGCATCCGCGGCAGCACCTACCTGGCGGCGGGCGGGTTCGCGCCGCTGTCCGTCGACGAAGATCACGACATCGTCGACAAGGTGCAGCGCAAGACCGATCGGTGGGTCGCCACGCACCGCGCGAGTGTGACCACGTCAGGGCGTACGCAGTCCCGCGTCGACGGCGGTTTCGCGACGTTCATCAGGTGCCTCGATGCCGAAGACTCCTCGTGCGCCTAGCCGTTCTGGGCCCGTCGCATCATCCGGTCGGCGAGCCGTTCGCCGGCGGGCAGGAGCGCTTCACCGCGGACCTGGTACGCGGACTACGACGGCGGGGCCATCATCTCGAGCTGTTCGCGCTGCCGGGAACTGACCCTGAGCTCGCCGACCGGCTGCATCTGATGCCCGCATTACCTGATCTCTCGGAGGTCGCCTCCGCGGATCCCAATATGCCCGAACCCTTGTTTCTGCACGACCAGTTCGTCTACTTGGCGGCAATGCGTGATCTGCTGCAGCGCAACGATATTGACGCCGTGCTTAACGAGAGTCTGCACCAGCTACCGCTGGCGCTGGCCTCAGCGCTGCGCATGCCCACGGTGACGACTCTGCACACCCCGCCGTTTCCCTGGATGGAAATCGGGGCGTGGCTTGCCGGGCCGAGTGCGTGCTTTGTCGCGGTCAGCCAAGCGTTACAGGCGCAGTGGTCCACCCTCACCGACAGCCACGTGATCTACAACGGTGTGGACCCCGACCGGTTTCCGATCGGGCCGGGAGGCAGAGAGCTGCTGTGGGTTGGACGGCTCACCCCCGACAAGGGCGCCGACATTGCGATCAGCGTCGCCCAGCACGCGGACCGAGAGTTGCGGTTGGCCGGACCCATCAGCGATCCCGATTGGTTCGGTAGCGTCATCCGACCGATGCTCGGGCCTTCGGTGTCGTATGTGGGTCCGGTCAGCGGGCGCGAACTCGCCGACCTGTACGGCAGCAGCGCCGCGACCTTGGTCACACCGCGGTGGGAGGAGCCGTTCTGTCTGGTCGCCGTCGAAACGCAGATGTGCGGAACACCTGTGGTCGGCATCCGTCGCGGCGGCCTGCCGGAAGTGGTGACCGGTCCCGGCGGTGTCCTGGTCGAGCCGGGTCAGCGGTTGATCTCGCGTCTGGCCGAGGCGCTGCCGGGGGTCAGCCAGATATCGCGCGCGGAGGTCGCTGACCACGCGCGTTCGAGGTGGGATGTGAGCGCGATGATCGATCAATATGAGCGGCTCTGCGATCTGTTGCGGCGGCAGTGACGGCAGCAGACTTTGCGACCGCGAGCTGCGGTGTGCGAAGACTGATTGGTGGGTAGTGAACCTGTAGCGGATCATGCTGGGCAGCTGCCTCAAGTGCTTCCGTCAGGCAGATGGCGGGTGCAGCTTCGGCGTTGAGCCAACAGCGTTGCCGCCGTTTGCCGCTTTCAACTTGGTGCTGAGGCCGACTGATCCGGATCTCCATGACCATGCGGAAGTAACGCAATCTCGTTGATACACAACCGGATCAGGCCCGCGCGTTCGAACGCGTCCAGCCAGCCGATCATCGGCCATCGGCCCCAGCGCCGGCGAAATGTTCTGGCGTTGGCCACGATCGCGTGGAGGTGCTCGACCGGAGGGTCAGAAACCGGGTGGAACTGGTGGTATGCGTGTGCGCCGCCGACCCAGTAGAGCGGAACACCACGCAACGCCGCGACCGCGGCGAAGTCGGTGTCCTCTCCGCCGTACCCGACGTAGTCCTCACAGAAGCCACCGATCCGTTGCCAGGTGAGCGACGAGACCGCGAACGACAGTGACCAGAACAAGTCATAGTTCCATTCGCGCATCACCGCACCGCCCGGTGGATTCGGTCGGGCTGGATGCGGATTGACCAGTGTGGGCAACTCAGCCAACCGGTAGCCGCCGGGCGACGGAGGTAAGTAGGTGACCGGCCCGGCCAACAGAGCGTCCCGAACATGTTGGTGCGCATCGATGTAGCGCCCGATCATGGCGGCATCCGGGACGCAATCTACATCGAGGAAGATCAGCAACTCGGCGTCGTGTTCCAGGGCCCAGCGCGCGCCGACGTTGCGGGCGCGCGCCATTGGAAGCCCCGTTCCCGTTGCGGGGCAATCGATCACTTCGGTACCGACGCTGGCGATGGAGCGGATCGCCGCGTCGTCGATTGCGACCAGGCACCGTAGGTCGATGCCTGGTGCGGCGGCGGCGATACCGGCCTGCTGCAAGCGCAGGTGCTGGTGGCGACCGCGCACGGCAGTGATGACGGCGGTGCGAGGCGCGGTCACTGCGCTATCACAGCCGCCGCTCGCGCCGCGGCGCCGGCGGTGCGCATTCGGCGCCACTGCTTACCGCCGTGCGCTATCGCCTTGTCCAACAACGCCGGCCAACACTCAGGCGCCGGCCACTTGGCCGACGTGACGGCGACTCCGGCCCAGTCCAGCGCTTCGCACATCGCGCGCTGTTCGCCGAATGGTCGTGGTTGCGCAATCACGACCGCCGGAACGCCAGCGGTCGCGACGTCGGCGATCGCGTTCTGGCCCGCGTGGGTGACCACGATGTCGGCCGAGGCCAGCAGAGACCACGGGTCGTCGACCCATGCGGCAGCGCCGCCAACCGCGCGCCACGTGATCTGCGGGACGGCGCGACGCAACTGCTCGAGCGCGTCGGCGGGAAACGCGGAGCCGCCAGCCCCGCACAGCATCAGCCCGGTCGCGGGCCGGTTCGGCGAATCACCGATCGATGCTCTGCCGTCGAATCGACTGATCGCGCCGACGAAGTGCGTGCGGGATGCGTGCACCGTCAACCAGTCTGGGTCGTACACCTCTTGGGGCCAGCACCCGACGATGTTCTCGGCGACGTCAAACGCCAAGCGGTGCACTGGGTCCGAACGCTCCCCGGGCATCGCAATCACGGTCACCGGTATCCCGGCCAAGCGTGCCAGCACGGCGATTTCCACCGACACATCGACGACCAGATGCCGCGCCCGAGCCGCGGCCAGGACCCCCAGCAACATCGCTGATCGGCGCCGCAGTCCCTCGTCGTGCAGCGGCACCCAGTGCAGTCGCCCGTTGGCAGTGACATCGTGCGCTCGGCACGCTTCAGCAGGCACGTCGCTCGGCAGCTGCACCCACGCATCGTCGGCCCGCAGACCGGCCGGCCGTGGCAATGAGGACAGGAACGTCACCGGCTCGGCGAGATGCGCGCTTATCGACTGGGCCCGCATCAGATGGCCCCGGCCGTGATGGTGTACGTAGTAGCCGATCACGCTGATTTCCGTGGCGTGGAATCGGACGCGGAAGTAGGTCGAACACAAATCACAACGCAGAACTCCAATCGTCATACAGCGTGGAACTTCGCCGCTGACTCGACGATTGCGTCACTACGACTAATAACACATGGCCGCGACAACCACGCCACGCGCCGGACGGCAACCGTCCATCAGGATGAATGCGCACCCGGCAGCAGTCGACGTTTCCAATCGCGGCGGTCTGGGCACGATACCGAGATGAGCCCTGACAACAAGATCACAGTTGAGCGAGCCATCGCGGCACCCGCCGA
The DNA here is from genome assembly GCF_030252325.1 of Candidatus Mycobacterium wuenschmannii. Taxonomy (NCBI): domain Bacteria; kingdom Bacillati; phylum Actinomycetota; class Actinomycetes; order Mycobacteriales; family Mycobacteriaceae; genus Mycobacterium; species Candidatus Mycobacterium wuenschmannii. The sequence continues at coordinate 1,079,444 of NZ_CP126981.1, forward strand.
TGCCATCTTCGATGTGCTGTCCAACCCGCACCGACACCCGGCGCTCGATGGCTCGGGGTTCATCCGCGGCATCGACCACGCCGACCGCATCCAGAGTGTCGGCGACGTCTTCACGATGAACATGCAGGGCGATCACATGGGCGGGGAGTACAAGACTGACAACCACGTCTCCGGTTGCGTCAAGGACAAGCTGGTGGCCTGGAAGACTGCTCCCGCCGGCGAGCAGCCCCCGGGATGGGAGTGGCTGTGGGAGCTGGACTCCGAGGCGCCGCATGAGACGTTGGTGCGATTGACCTATGACTGGTCTCAGGTCACCGATAAGGATCTGCTGCAGAAGGTGCACTTTCCCTTGATTACCAAGGAGCAGCTGGAAGACTCCCTGGCAAAGCTTGCCGCGGAAGCCGTTTCCTGATTCGCCCATTTCGTGGCGTAGGTCGCTGTGGCCGGCGAACAGTCGCGAGCGGCGCCGCCGAACCGCGAACTCATCCTGCAAGTCAAGCGCACGCTCGAACACCGCGGCGTCGATTTGGACGAGGCGGTCGTCGGCGAGATCAAGCAGCATGCGCTGCTGGGTGTAGGCCTAGCTGGTCATGAACGACCCTGCATCCATCGCACTGAGCAACGCCGTCCAGAGTTCCATACTGGTCAAGGTCGGGATCTCGTGAATGGTGGTCAAGCCCTCGACGGTCGTTGTGGCCGAGTCGATTTGGGCTTGCGTCAACCCGAGGTAGGCCTCGTGGAGTTCCGCTCCGAAGATGATGTCCTGCCACGACGTGCCGAGGACACCCGGTTCCGCAAAGCTGTCGCCGTGGATGTTGTAGATCTCGGTCGGGAACAGATCGTTGGGAACGCCGGTGGGGTTGGCACCGAGCATGACGAACCTGAGCGCGTCGTCGGGGATCTTGTCGGCGGACAGCTGTTGCTCGGCCAGGGCCGCGACGGCGCTGCTCTGCGAGTACGTGAAGATGGTTAACGGATCGCTGCAGACGCCGGAAGCGTCGCACCCCATGTCGCCGGCGTTGTAGTCGGCCTCGATCGCATTGATCAGAATGGCCTCACCCTGGGGCACGCTGGTGTCGAAATCGTTCGTCTCCGGGGTGGTCAGTGCGAGCGTGGTGAACGCGTTGCCCTCGTACCCATTCGGGTTGAGGTACAGATTCTCCGCGTCATTGATGTAGAAGGCATTCGGTGTCGGTATTCCGGTGGGCCCCAGAATGAAGGCATGGTCCGACCCGGACAAGAAGTCGCCGCCGGTATCAGCATCGACGGATCCGAGCGAGTCGCCCGCTGAACTGGATGCGCCGGCAACGGTCGGGCCGAGCAACCAGTCGTTGAGGCTGCTCAGCGCGTTGGTCCAGAAGTCATTGCTGCTGTCGGCGTCGGCCGGACTTGCCAGCGCGACCGCGGTACCGCATAGCGCGGCGGCGATAATTGTCTTTCTCATCGGATGTCCCCCTTGTTCTCCAGAAAACAGATGACGGTCGCCGTGCGCGGGCTGCGCGGCAGGTACCTATTTCTGTTCGGCACTTCCCCGACGAGTTGACGATCAGAATCTCTCAGGCACAACTAAGTTATCCCTCAACTTTTGTGCGAGTAAACGGATTCGGCGTCAAACTTTTAGACTTTTTTCAATAGGCAACTGATGCCGACCGACGCCTTTTCCGCGAATTGTTCACCCACCTAAATGCGGTCTCTAATTAGCAGTTAGCCATGTATTCAGACCTCACGTCCGACACATCGGAACTTCACACCCAACTGATGGACGTCACCCGTGAAACCGGGAGTACTCGCTGGCCACGCTAATCCGTCAGGTCGCGCGCTAACGCCCTCTCACGGCGAACGTCGTTCGCCTCCGGCGATCGTGCCTCGAGCTTGGCCACGACGCCCGGCCGCTTCGAAATCTGGTGATAGCGGCAGCAACACTGGGGCAGTTGGTGCGCGAGAGAAAATAGCGCAAAGCTAGTCCATCCGAAAAGATCTTAATTCTTCAATAAGTGACGAATTACCTTTTCAGGAGACCGCTTCTTGATTCCGGCAGGCACCAGGGTGAATTGCCGGGTTGCGGAATGTGGAAGACCATGTCAGCGGATGGCACCGAGCCAACCGATCGAGGAGGCCTCATGAAGCTCGCCGAAGCCCTGTCTTTGCGGGCCACCGCAGTGCGTCGCATCGAGCAGCTGCGCGCACGCGTCGTGAGCAACGCGCGCTATCAGGAGGGTGAAGAGCCGGCCGAGGACGCCGCCGCGTTGCTCACCGAAGCCGAGTCCGTGATCGACCAATACGAGGGACTGATCCGGCGCATAAACCGTACGAACGCCGCAACAACGATCGGGACAGACGGCACGCTGACTGATGCGCTGGCGCGGAGAGACGCCCTGAAGTGGCGCCACCACGTACTGAACTCGGCGGCCGATGCCGCGGCGGGCAGCAATCAGCAGGGCTATTCACGGCAGCTGCGCTCAGAGCTGAAGATGCTCTCCGCCTTGCGGGTTGCCGATCTGCGCGCTCAGGCCGATCGAGTCGCCCGCGAACTTCGCGAGCTGGATGTGCGTATCCAGCAGGCGAACTGGGAGGTCGAACTACTGGACTGAACAGCTGGGGTGGAGCAGGTAGTCGTCGCGAAGGCGTGCACAAGCCCCTGACCGGCGGGCCAAGCCCGGTCTCCTGGTGCGCGAAGGGCAGCGCGAAGGGTTCGACTCCCTCGTCACAGTGCAGCCCCGCATCGTGCACAGGTAAAGGTGCACAGGGCACGGTTCAGCACCGCGTGCAGATTCGCGACGATGAGGGCGGGCACGGGGCATCCATCCCACATAGCCAGACGTCAGCCCGCTGGCACGACCGCCGGTTGGTGACGGTCCGCAGCCGGTGTCTCTCGATGCCGTCCATACACCCACTCGAACACCGGGCTGGCCATCAGCGTCGTGACCACGGCGACCAGGACAAGAATGGTGAACAGCGTGGGCGTGATGATCCCCGCCTCGAGCCCGATGTTGAGCAGGATCAGTTCGATCAGGCCGCGCGCGTTCATCAGGGAGCCCAGCGCGATGGATTCGCGCAGCGGGACCTTGTTGAGCCGGGCCGCCACCGTGCAGGCGACGCCCTTGCCCGCAATCGAGACGACGAGGATCCCCAGTGTCACCGCCCACAACGTCGGCGTGTTGACCAATCCGATTTGGGTGTTGAGCCCGGAGTAGACGAAGAACAGCGGCAACAAGAACGTCGTGACGACCGACTCAAGACTGATTGACATGCGCTCGGCGAAGAATCCGGACGGCATGGCTACGCCAAGCACGAAGGCGCCGAAGATTGCGTAGATGCCGATCGTGTCGGTGAACCACGCACACATCATCAACAGGATCAGGACCGTGCTCATCATTGGTCCGCTGATGGCGTTGCGGCGTTCGGACAGCGTTCCGAAAACTCGAAATGCCTTGCGGCCGAAAGTGAGCAGCGCCAACGTGTACAGCGCCCCGCCCACGATTGCGGTCACGGCCACGATGGCGCTACCCCGGTGGATGGCCAGCACGGTGGCGAGCAGGCACCATGACAGCGCATCGTCGGCGGCACCGCACGCTAAGGCCAGAGTGCCCAAAGGCGTTCCGGAGAGCCGCTTTTCATAGATGATCCGGGCGAGCATCGGGAACGCCGTCGTGGCGATCGACGCTCCGAGGAACATCATCGCCATGGTCAGCGTGACGCTTTTGTCGAAGTAGATGCCGCCGGACAACAGCGGCACCGCAATCGCGGCACCGAGCGCCAGCGGCACGAGAATCCCGGCGGCAGAGACCGCCGCGGCGGTGCCCACGCGATGCTTCACGAGGTTCACGTCGAAGTTCAACCCGACCAGGAACATGTAAAGCACCAGGCCGATCTGTGCCGCCGTATAGAGGACGATGTTCGCCGGCCCTGGCGGAAACAATTGGTGCTGTATTCCGGGCGCGATCTGGCCGAAGAGGGACGGACCCAGTAATACGCCCGCGATCATCTCGCCGACCACCGGTGCCTGCCCGATTCGTTCGGCGGCGAGACCGGTCAGTCGGCACGCAAGGAGGATGACCGCAAGCTCGAGGAGAAAATGGACAGCGGTTGATGCGGGCATGACACCGGTCCTCGCGGTTCGACTGATTCTTGTTGTGTCCGCTTGCCAGAGACTCGGGTTAGTGTAGCTTCTTAACTATTAAGTAACTGTCCTATCCAAGCAGCGGGAGCGGACTCATGGACGTGCAAACGCAGCTGTCACAACTGAGCCCGGAGGAACGCGCCGCGCTGGTGCAGAAGATCAAGTCGCGGCTGCACGACGGCGAGAGCATCCAGTCCGACAACGACGTCGCGATCGTCGGCGGTGGAATAGCCGCACTCACTCTGGCGCTCGAGCTTCGTCGCGCTCGGCCCGACACGCGAATTCTGATCGTCGAACCGCGCGATCACCCGGTACCGGAGATCACTCACACCGTCGGCGAGTCGACTGTGGAGATCTCCGCGCAATACCTTCGGGATCACCTCGAATTGGCCGATCACCTGAACACGGCGCAGCTCCGCAAAATGGGGCTACGCATGTTCTTCTCCCATGACGGCAATACCGACATCGCCCGTCGGCTGGAATTGGGCAGTTCGTCGTTCACACCGCAGGTCACCTATCAAATCGACCGGGGACGACTGGAGAACGAGCTGAACCGCCGCTGCCTGTCCGAGGGCGTCGAAATCACCGCTGGCCGAGTAACATCCGTCGAACTCGGCGACGGCGGCCAACCCCACACCCTCTCGATCCAGCGCGGGGATGACGCGAGTTCCGCCACGGCGCGCTGGGTGGTCGACGCCTCGGGGCGCAACCGAGCCCTGAGCCGCCAGCTGGACCTCAAGCGGTCCAACGAACATCTCTGCAACGCCGTCTGGCTGCGGATCGGCGTCGAAATCGACATCGGTCAATGGAGCGACGATCCCGATTGGCAGGCACGCCTCGTCGAGGGCGACCGGGCAATGTCCACCAATCACCTCATGGGGGAGGGCTATTGGGTGTGGCTGATCCGCCTCGCCTCCGGCTCCACCAGCGTCGGCATCGTCGCCGACCCCGCGTTCCATGATTTCAGCGACTTCAACACCCTCGACAAGGCTCGATCGTGGCTCGCAGAGCACGAGCCGCAGTGCGCGGCGGTGCTGACGCGCAGCGAGCACGTGATCAAAGACTTCCGAGTGATGAAGAACTACAGCCACGGCGCCACCAAAGTATTTGATGCACAGCGCCGTTGGTGCCTCACCGGCGATGCCGGTGTCTTCCTGGACCCGTTGTACTCGTCGGGTCTGGACCTCGTGGCGATCGGCAACGGGCTCATCACCGACATGATCACTCGACAACTCGACGGGGAAGATGTGGTCGCGCGATGCGCGATCAACGACTCGCTGTATCGATCACTCACCGAGATGTGGCTCAACATCTACTGCAACCAGTACAAGCTCATGGGCTCGCCCTCCGTAATGACGGCGAAGGTGATCTGGGACATCGCTTTCTACTGGGGATTCCTGGGTTTGATGTACAGCAACGGGCGATTCGCCACCGTCGCCGACGACCCCGGTGTGGTGCCGCACTTGGAAGGGCTCATCGAACTGAGCAATCGGATGCAGCAGTTCTTCCATGAGTGGGCGGGCATCGAACACGCGCACCACTCGTCGCAATTCGTCGATCTGTACTCCGCGCACAATTTTATGGTGACGCTGCATGTCGCGATGATGGGGCAAGCGTCGGACTTCGCAGCGCAGTTCGACGCGAACGTCCGGCTGCTGAGACAGCTGGCGGGTCAACTGGTCGACACCATCCTCACCGACAAGTGCCGCGATTTCGCCGACGACGAAGTCGTCCGGCAGGTGCAGGCATGGCAGCGCGACACTTTCCTGCGCGAACTCCGAGCCGCGTACCGCGAGATTCCCGATGACCATCCGCTCAGCCCGGATTGGATCGTACGAGACGCGCCTGCGCTTGAGTTCAGTTGAGCTGGAACAGATCTGCTCCGCTCAACGGACTCGCATTACAGGTCGTTAGGTCGAATCGATGAACACTTTCACTGAATACGAGACCAACAAGCCCCTCGCCATCGTCGGGATCGGCTGCCACCTTCCGGGCGCGGCCCACACCGCGAACAGCTACTGGGAGTTGCTGCGCAGTGGCACGGACGCCACCCGGGAGGTTCCCGAAACGCGTTGGAACGCCGACAAATACCACGATCCGAACCCGAAGAAGGTCGGGAAGATGGTCACTCGCCGGGGTGGATTCCTCGACGAGATAGATCAATTCGACCCGCAATTCTTCGGCATCTCACCTCGCGAGGCCAACCTGGTGGATCCGCAGCAGCGACTCCTGCTGCGCACCACCTGGGAGGCCCTCGAGGACGGCGGGATAGCAGCGGAGAGCCTGGCCGGCACCGACGTCGGTGTTTTTGTCGGCGGTTTCACCCTCGACTACCAACTGCTGCAGAACCAGGGCCGCACCAGCCGTTATCGCTTCAAGACCCACTCCGCCACCGGGATGATGATGACGATGCTGGCGAACCGCATTTCCTTCTCCTTCGATTTCCGCGGACCCAGCATGACCATCGATACGGCATGCTCCAGCTCGCTGGTCGCGGTACACCTTGCGGCGCTGAGCATTTGGAACGGTGAGTGCGATCTGGCCCTTGCCGGCGGCGTCAACATCATGATCGGTCCCAATACCGCGATCGCCGAATCCAAGAGCGGATTCCTGGCACCCGACGGCCGATGTAAGGCTTTCGATCAATCCGCCGACGGTTACGCGCGGGGTGAGGGCGGGGCCGTCGTCGTGATCAAGCCGCTCGAGCAGGCCCTGCGCGACGGCGACGACGTCTATGCGCAGATCCTTGGAACCGCGGTATCCCAGGACGGTCGCACCGACGGCATCACCGTCCCGAGCGCGCAGGCCCAGGAGGCCGCGATAACCACAGCCTTACGCCGGGCCGGCGTGCACCCCCACGACGTCGGCTACGTCGAGGCCCACGGCACCGGCACACCTGTCGGCGACCCCGTCGAGGTCGCGGCGCTCGCCAAAGCCCTGGCTACCGGCCGGCCCACGAACAGCCCCTTGCTGATCGGATCGGCGAAGACGAACATCGGCCACCTCGAGGCCGGCGCCGGCGTGGCAGGGTTGATCAAAGCTGCGCTGGTGCTCAAACACGGATTCATCCCGGCGAATCTGCACCTCACCAACCCGAGCGACCAGATTCCGCTGGCGGAGTTGAACATCGACATTCCGCGAATCGGCCGCCCGTTCCCCGAAACGCACCGACGAATCGCAGGCGTCAACTCGTTCGGCTTCGGCGGCACGAATGCGCACGTGGTGCTCGCCGAGCCACCCACTCGACCCGAGACCAATGGCTTGCACCACGACGGCCGGCCGCCGCTGGCGCTCCTGCCGATCTCGGCGCGGTCCGAGGAGGCTCTGGTGGCGACCGCCAGACGGTTGGCCGACCACATCGACGGTCACCGGGACCTCGCGCTGCCCGATCTCGGCTACACGCTGAGCCGGCGCCGCGCACAGCTGAGCTACCGTCGCACCCTGGTCGCGGAGAGTATTTCCGATGCGCGAGAACAACTCCGGGCCCTCGCCGATGCTGGTCAGATCTCGGCGAGCCGAACCGGCACGGCGGCGCCCAAGTTGGCGTTCGTGTGCACGGGGATGGGTCCGCAGTGGTGGCGGATGTGCCGCGAGCTACTCGACGTGTATCCCACCTTTACCGCAAGCATCCTGCGCAGCGACCGAGAGCTGTCACGGTATGCCGACTGGTCGCTGCTCGGCGAGCTTCGGGCTGATGAATCACGTTCGCGGATGGGCGAAACCGAAATCGCGCAACCGGCGAACTTCGCCATTCAGGTCGCGCTCGCCGAACAGCTGAAGCATTTCGGCGTCACACCGGACGCGGTGATCGGCCACAGCGCGGGCGAAGTCGCCGCCCACTATCTGGCAGGAGTCCTCAGCTTCGAGCAAGCGATACATGTGGTCTACCACCGGAGCCGGCTGCAGCAGCGCACCAGTGGGCTGGGTCGCCTGCTTGCGGTCGGCCTCAGCGCCGAGGCGTTCATGCAAAAGATCGACGCCGCCACGCGTGACGTCGTCGGACAGCGGGTATCGATCGCAGCAATCAACGGCCCGTCGACGGTGACCATCGCCGGCGACAGCGACGCCCTCGACGACATCGCCCGCCAGCTCGACGAATCCCAGGTGTTCAACCGGTTTCTCAACGGGTCGGTCCCGTATCACACCCACTACATGGACACCATCAAAACCGACCTCCTGCAGGCGTTCTCGGAGCTGGCCTCCAGCCCTGCAACCATTCCGCTGTATTCGACCGTCACCGGCGAGCGATTGGACAGCTACGCAGACGGAGCGGCGTATTGGTGGCAAAATGCCCGCGCCACGGTTCTTTTCGAGCCAGCGGCCCGCCGGATGCTTGACGACGGCTACACGCACTTCGTCGAACTCGGACCGCACCCAGTCCTGGCCGCGTCGCTGTTCGAAATCGCGGGTACCCACGACACCGAGGTCGTGGTGTCGGCCACCCAGAGACGCAACGAGGACGACGGTCGCACCCTGATGAATTGCGTTGGGGCACTGCACTGTCACGGGCAGCCGATCCGGTGGGAGGCGTTGTACCCGCGAGACGGCGCGCGTCTGGTCAAACTTCCGTCCTACCCGTGGCAATCCAAGCGGTACTGGAACGAAACGCAGGAAGCCGCCGAGGACCTGCACTACCACCCCGTGCACCCGCTATTGGGGCAACCGGTGAGCGGAGTCCACCCGGCCTGGGAAGTCGAATTGAGCAGCGCGACCATGCCCTTCCTGGCGGACCATCAAGTGCAGGGGAGCACGCTGCTGCCCGGCGCGGCGTACATCGAAATGGCCCTGGCGGCAGCCGATGCCACCTACGGCTCCGCGCAGTACAGCGTGGACAACCTGGCGTTGCTGCGTGCGGTCATCCTCGATGACACCTGCGACCCGGTCCTGCGGACTACCCTCAATCGGGACACCGGAGCGTTGGAGTTCGCCGCGTTCACCGCGACCGCCGGGGGAGACGTCAAGTGGACGATCACCGCTACCGCCGAACTCAATACACTTGGACGAGCGGCGCGGCAACCCGCTGCCCCCCGTCATGCGAAGGCCGTCACGACGATCGACCACGACGAGTTCTACACCCGCGCGCACGCGGTCGGATTCGACTACGGCCATGCATTTCAGACCATTGGCGCCATCACGTCCGGAGACGGTTGGGCCACCGCGGATCTCGCAATCCCGGCGGGCATCGCCGACGACGTCGATCGTTACCGATTCCACCCGGCGCTGATCGACGGTGCCTTTCAAACGCTGATCGGCACAACGCTTCTCGGGCGCGAATCCGAGGACGACGCCTACCTGCCCACCAGGATCCAGCGCAGCGCGATCTACCGCGCCCCCGAGCAGCAGATGACCGCTCAGATCTCGGTGGTGTCGGCGACCAGGGACGAGATCGAAGCCGACATCGCGGTCCTCGGCAGCGAGGGCGACACGCTCGCCTTGTTCACGGGTTTCACCCTGCAAACATTGAGCGCCACATCGCGGATGTCGCCCGAGCGGGTGGACAAGGGCCTCTACGAGATTCAATGGGTCCCACACTCCGGGCGCACGACCGAATCGCGAGAGGCGGGGGAGTCGGCGACAGCGGAACCACGGTCCTGGCTCATCTTTCACGACACCGGCGGGGTGGGGTCGGCGCTGGCCGACCAATTTCGCCGCAGCGGCCATCGGGTCCGGGCCGTACTCCATCAGCGTGTCGACGAGTTGACCAAGATCGACGGCGGCTACGCGGTCGATCCGCGGCGGCCCGAGCAACTCCGTCAGCTCATCGCCGCCCAACTCGACACCGACGGTGCGCTCGCCGGCGTCGTCAACTGCTGGCCGCTGGACGTCGATGCCGATGACGTCAACGACCGGCTCGGGGTTCCCACCCTTCTACACGTGGTGCAAGCCTTCGCCGAACATGACAGCGCGGCGCCGCGGCTGTATGTGCTCACCGCCCAGGCGCAGCCCGCGCCAGGCACCGGATGCACCGCCGTCGCGCAAGCCGCCGTCTGGGGTCTCGGGCGTGTGATCGGCCACCAAGAGTTCGCCAGTCGGTGGGGCGGGCTGATCGACATCAACCCAGCGGACGACCGCGCACAGACCGCATCTCTTGTGTGCGAACACATTCTGGGCGGCGACCCCGAGGACCAGATCGCCGTTCGCGACGACGTGGTGTTCGTTCCGCGGGTTCGCCCGGCCACTGGCCTGACCCCGCCGTTCCCCACCAAGCTGACGCCCGACGGAACCTACGTGGTGACGGGCGGAGCGGGTGCCCTCGGCCGCGTCGTGGCCACCTTCCTGGCCGAACACGGCGCGCGCCAGATCGCGCTGCTGTCGCGCAGTGAGCTTCCATCCCGCGAGCAGTGGTCACAGCTGGCCGACGACCACCGGCACCACGCGCTTGTCAACGCCATCCGCAACATCGAGCGTCGCGGTGTGCGGGTATCGACCGCCAGCGTCGATATCACCGATCCCGAGCGAGTCGCCGGCTGGCTGGCAGAGCACGTCCGAGGAGGCGGCGGCCCGGTGCGCGGCATCATTCACGCGGCCGGATCTGTCGACGACCGGCTGCTGGTGAATATGACCGAGGAGGATTTCGCCACGGTGATGGCCCCGAAGATCGAGGGTGCCCGCGTGCTGCACAACGTGTTCCGGGAGACGGAGCTGGAATTCTTCGTCATGTTCGGGTCGGCGGGGTCGGTGATCGCGTCTCCCGGTCAAGGCAACTACGCCGCCGCCAACGCCGCTCTCGACGCCTTCGCGCACTACCGGCAGTCGCTGGGGCTCCCGGCGCTCACCATCGGCTGGGGGCCGTGGTCGGTGGGGATGGTCGAGGAACTCAAGCTGGAGAAGATCTACGCCCAGCGTGGGATCGAGCTCATCACCCCCGCCTCGGGCGGCCGCGTACTCGATCGACTGATCAACCAGAGGGTCGCGAATGTGATCGCGATCAGTGCCGACTGGATACAGGCCCGGCGCGCGGGCCTCGGCGGGCAACTGCCGCCGATGTTCTCCGAACTCGGCAATGTCGAAATCGCCTCTGATGCAGACACTTCCGATACCTCGATGCTCGACATGCTGTCGGGGTGCCCCGCCGCGGACCGGCTCGAGATCGTGGTGGGGCATGTTCGGCGGATCGCCGCCGCGGTCTTCGAGATCGCAGCGGACGACATCGGCGTCGACGACGCGCTCGACGAAATCGGGCTGGACTCATTGATGGCCATGGATTTCCGGCTGCGGATCAACGCCACGTTCGCCATCGATCTGCCGTTGCTCGAACTGCTCCGCGGCGTCAGCGTCAACTCGGTGGCGGCCAAGATCCTTGCCGACCTGCCGGTGACCGACACCGAACCCGAGGCGGTCACCGGCGGAGGTGCGGTCCCACCCGTCGGCGACGTCGACCGGCTGATCGATCAACTGTCCGACGCCGAGTTGCGCGAAATGCTGGTCGAACTCGAGAAGCATTCGTGAATTCCGCGGTGCGCGTCCGCCGTCTAGCCAAGGCGTACGGACAGCTGCAAGCCGTGCGCGGAGTGGATCTCGATGTCGAGTACGGCGAGGTGTTCGCAATCCTCGGCCCCAATGGGGCCGGCAAGTCGACCACCATCGAGATCCTCGAGGGCCACCGCAAGCGTGACTCAGGTCAGGTCAGCGTGCTGGGCGAGGACCCCGGCACTGCGGGCCGGAACTGGCGCGCCCGCATCGGGATTGTGCTCCAGGAGGTCAGCGACGCCGGAATGCTGACCGCCCTCGAGACGGTGCGGATGTTCGCGAAATGCTATGGGTCGGCACAGATTCCCGAGGAGGTGCTGGAGCTCGTCGGCCTCGGGTCGGTTGCCCTATCGAAGGTGCGGACCCTGTCCGGGGGGCAGCGACGCCGTCTCGATGTCGCTCTCGGGATCATCAACGGCCCCGAGTTACTCTTCCTGGACGAGCCGACGACGGGCTTCGATCCCGAAGCGCGACTGCGCTTTTGGGATCTGATCCGGCTGCTCGCCCGCGGCGGCACGACGATCCTGCTGACCACCCACTATCTGGAGGAAGCGGCGGCGCTCGCGGACCGCGTCGCGGTGATCGCCGCGGGCCGGGTCGTAGCGCTCGACTCGCCACGGAACCTGACCCGGTACGCGAGTTCGGCTGCCACAGTCCGCTGGCGAGCCGGCGGCGAAATATGTACTGAGCACACCGATCGACCGACCGACCTCATCAGGCAGCTGTCCAGCGACGGTGCGGAGCTTGCCGAACTGACGGTCTCTCGGCCGTCTCTGGAGGACGCCTACCTACAGCTGATCGGCATGCGGCGATGAGCGGCGGACACGCCGCCACGCCGGCGTCGCCACCGCTGCCGTCCCCGGTCCGCATCGGCCTGTCGCGGGTCGTCCCCGAACTCAAAATGTTCTACCGTCGCCCGGAGCAGGTGGTGCTGACGTTTTCGTTGCCAGCGATCATCTGCGTGCTGCTCGGGTCGATCTTCTCGACCCGACTGCCCAACACCGAAACCAGTACCGGTGCGGTGATCGCGGCGAGCATGCTCGCCTACGGCATCTTGTCGACGTCGTTCATCAACCTGGGCATCAGCATCGCAGCCGATCGCGACACCGGGGCCTTGCGGCGCCTGCGGGGGACACCCACGACCGCGCTGTCGTACTTCATCGGAAAGATCTTCCTGGTTGCAATCGTCAGCCTCGCCGAGGCTGTTCTGCTCGTGTCCGTTGGGCTGGCTTTCTTTCAACTTCGGCTGCCGTCAACGGTTTTCGGCTGGTTCACGCTCATCTGGGTGTTCCTGCTGGGCACCGTCAGTTGCTCGTTGCTCGGCATCTTCATCAGCAACCTGGCGAGTAACGCGGTTGCGGCCGCCGTCGTCACCAACGGCCCGGCAGTGGGTCTGCAGTTCGTGTCCGGCACCTACGTTCCGCTGGTGGTGCTGCCGGGCTGGATGTTGGTCGTCGGATCCTTGTTTCCGGTGAAGTGGATGGCGCAAGGCTTCCGTTCCGTCCTTCTGCCGCCGCAGATGGCCGCGTTCGAGCCGGCCGGCAACTGGGAGCACTGGCACACGTTTCTGGTGCTGACCGCATGGACAATCGGTGGTCTCGCCGCCTGCCTCGCGGTGTTCCGATGGTCGGACAGGAACTGATCAGGGGCGCGACCGCAGGATCTGCTTGGCCGTTCGTCGACCGCTCACGAGCGCACCCTGGATCGAAGCGGTGTCGCGGTGGTCGCCGCACCACCACAGCCCGTCACCGACGGCGACCGGCCGCCGCACCCGCAACGGCGCCGACTGAGCAGGAAGTGCGTGACGAATGACATTGCGTGTCAGCAACTTCCACGGCCGCCCGTCCCCACCCATGATGTCAGCGGCATGGCGTCGCGTGGCGGTCTCCGCGGGCGCGGACCCATCGGGCTCCAACAGTGCGGACGCGGAGATCAAGTGTTGCCCCCGTGGGGCGTAGCTCGGTGCCGCAGCGCTGATGACCGCGGTGTTCAGGACCGGACCCTGCGCATGGCGGCGTCCGTCGACCCACAACATCGGCCGCGACGTCGGGGCGATCTCGGCGGACCACCAGTCGGTGACCACGCCGTGGGTGCTCGAGGCGGCCGAACCGGTCAACGCCGCCGAGGTGGTGGGGTCCGCGGCCACCACGACATCACTCGCGCGTACCGCCGTATCGGGTCCCGATACCAGCCAGCGACCCCCATCGCGATCGATGCGAGAAACCTTGTGGTTCAGGCTTATTCGCCCGACCAGCGGCTTGGCCATCTGGCGCGGAAGCGCTTGCATGCCGGCCGCCGGCAGCGCCGGCACACCGAGCAGGAACACCCGAGCGAGCAGGAGGGCGAACGCGTTGGAACTGTTGCCGGTGTCTTCGAGCAGCACACCGGCCAGGAAGCGGTCGATGACCCGGCGCAACTCGCCGCCGAGGCCCGTCTTGTCCAGGGCCGCCTTCAGCGTGATGTCGGCTCCCACATGCGACTTGAGCGCGCTCGGCCGCAGAGCGGGAAGGGCCCAGCGCGCTACGGCGGCGACGTCCGCGGGTCGAATGGCGCCGGACAGCAACATCTTCGGCACCAGCTTCGGCTCCCGCAGCGGGTGCGCCAGCACGGCCGACTTGGATTGCCGTCGTACCGCAACCCCGGCGCCGAACGGCTGCAGATCGAGCGCGTCGACGTCGACAGCATGCGGCAACTCCGGGTAGGCCGGATTCAGCACCTGAAAGCCGCGGTCGCAGAGGAAGCCGTCGACGGCATCGGTACGAACGCGGCCGCCGACGTCGTCGTCTTGCTCCAGTACCCGCACGTCGCGGCCGGCGGCAGCAATGACCGTGGCGCAGCGCAAGCCTGCCAGGCCGGCACCGATGACCACCACGTCGACATCGTCCTCGGCCATCGACTGTTGCCTCCTGTCAGCGCGGACTCGCGGCGGTCACTGAGAGCGGTGAGAATTGCCGAGATCGTCGCGCCTGAAACAAGTCCCCTGAGGACCCTCGGCATCGACCCGCGGCATCAGAATCGTCGTAACTGCACCACCCCGTTCGCGACGGCGGCCACTCCGGCGATCAGCAGGGCCATCGAGACCACGGCGGTCACCGTGAGACCGAGGTAGCCGTGCAGGGGAACGTTGACGAACAACGACAACAGGATCAGGCCTACGCCCGCGGCGATCAGCAGACGCGGACGTGTCATTGGTCAATCCTCCTGATTGTCAACAAAAGCAGGGTAAGTCAGGAAGCTGGGACGCGTCTGAAGATGGCACAGACGGCGCGGGCGTCCGCGTGGGAGATGCGGCCGGTCATAATCGTCCGGTGAGATCATCCTCGGGCCGTCGATGAGCGCTGTCCTGCTCGCGAGCGGCATCGCCGTCGTCGAACTCGGTGGGCTCATCGCCCTCGGGGTGCTGCTCATCGTCTCGCGGCACCAACTCAAGGAGTCGCGGGCGGAACTTGAACGCAGCCGTCGGATCCGCAGCGGCCGTCGTCGGCGCCGCCCGGGACTCGCGCCCTTCGCGATTCGGACGGCCTGGCGAACCGCCGACTCACTGATGACCAAAGGCATTGGCGCCACGGTCCGTAACTCGATCGAGGACCTTGCCGGCTGGGCGCAGGTGGAACGCCCCGACCTGGCCCGGCTGACCGCCGACGGCGACGTGGTGATCGCCTTCTCCGACATCGAGGACTCCACGGTCCACAACGAGGAACTCGGCGACCGAGACTGGGTGAAGGTCCTGGAGCGCCACAACCGGCTCATCGAGAAACTCGTCGCCGAGCACGGCGGGCACGTGATCAAGACGCAAGGCGACGGATTCATGATCGCCTTCGCCGACCCCGGAGAAGCCGTGCTGTGCGGCATCGGCGTGCAGCGGGCGCTGCTCGAGAACGCCGAGCAGTGGGGTGGAATTCGCGTTCGCATCGGCATCCACATCGGGCCGTCGGTGCGGCGCGGGGACGACCTGTTCGGGCGCAACGTCGCGATGGCCGCCCGCATCGCGGGGCAGGCGGGTGGCGGTGAAATCCTGGTCAGCGACGCGGTCCGCGAGGCGGTCGGCACGCGTGCCGATATCGACCTGTGCGCACCCCGCGAAGCTGAACTGAAAGGCCTACAGGGCACCCACAGTCTTTATGCCGTCGCAATTCCCGCCTGACGCGTTCAGGGCCGAATTTCGACCTGGTCATTCGGATTGAAATAGCGCTCGGTTCCATCGGTGAACTTCACCGTGCACACCTCGGGTAGGAAAGTGCCCTCGTGGGGACTCAATTCCGAGACGACCCGAGTCTTTACTCGCTTCCACGCGTCGTCGCCTTCGCCATGCTCCCGGAGTTGATAACCCGGCAAGCGGTTCGTGAGATCGACTGCCCGCAATTGGAGCACCCGGCTGGATGGCGTCGGCATAGTCGTTAATTCTGCCCAGCAATTCTTACGAGCAGGTGACGACTAGGTGCTAACGGGAAGCGGATCCGACGGTCGCCGGCGCACCACGGTAGGCCACCAGAACCACGGCCCGAGGATGGCAAGGATGGACGGCACAACGAACGAGCGGACGATCAACGTGTCGAGCAGCAGGCCGATGCACACGGTCGAGCCCATCTGACCGATCGTCCTCAGATCGCTGGTCAACATGGCCAGCATCGTGAACGCGAAGACCAATCCCGCCGACGTGACGACGCCTCCGGTACTGCCCAGAGCCCGGATCAGCCCGGTGTGCAGTCCGCCGTGCAGCTCTTCCTTGACCCGGTTGATCAGCAGCAGGTTGTAGTCCGATCCGACCGCCACCAGGATGATGAAGGTCAGCGGCAGGATCAACCAGTGCAGCGGCAGCCCGATCAGGTGCTGCCACAGCAGGATCGACAGCCCGAACGCGCCCGCGTAGGAGAACGCCACGGTGGCCGGAATCACGAAGGCCGCCACCAGACTTCGCGTAATAAACATCATGATCAAAAAGATCAGCACGAACGCGGCTATCGCCGCAATGAGCAGATCGGACATCGCGTACTGCTTGATGTCCTTGTCGTTGGAGCCCGAACCGCCGATGTAGACCCGGGCGCCGGCGAGCGAGGTTTCCTTCAGCATCGTCTTGATCGCGTCGGGGAACATCTCGACGTGCTCGACGCCTTCGGGACCCATCGCGTCACCCTCGTGGGTGACGATGAAGCGCGCCGCCTTGCCGTCCGGCGACATCATCAGCTTCATACCGGTCTTGACGTCTTCGTTGTCGAAGCCCTCGTGCGGGATGTAGAAGAAGTCATCACTGCGCGACTGGTCCCAGTCGTTACCGACGTTGATCGAGTCCTCGTAGGTCTGCTGGGTCGATTGGGACTGTAGATCCGCCGACCCGTAACTGTTGACCAGCTTGGCCTTCAGGGCTTCGGTGTCGTCCGCCGTCGCTTTCAACTGCTCGATGATCTTCGGGAAGGTCTTGTCCACCTCCGTCAGCGAGATCCGCGCGTATTTGATGTCTTCAGCGAGGTGGTCGATTTGGTCCACCGTCGCGAAGACGGATCGGAATGTCCAGCAGATCGGGATGTCGAAGCAATGCTTCTCCCAAAAGAAATAGCTTTTGATCGGGCGGAAGAAATCGTCGAGATTCGACACGTCGTCGTTGATCTCGTTACTGACTGCCTCGAGATCTTCGATGGTCAGCACCGTCTTGTGCAGTTCATCGGAGACCTTCTGAAAGAAGGTGATCTCCTTGCGCAGCACCTCCACGGAGTGCGACTGGATCTCAGCCTGCAGATCGGTGTTGTTGTTCTGTTCGATGTTGAAGGGCAACTGCGCGCCGTTACCACTTCCCTGAGTGGTGAACAGATAGGGGATCGAGGCGTGCTCGAGGGCGCGACCCAAAGGCCTTGTCATTCCTTGCACCATCGCCACCCCGTTGAGTCGAATCAGCGCCCTGTTGACCCGGTCGAGAGAGATGAAGTCCGCGGAGTTACGCATGTCGTGATCCGATTCGATCATCAGCATCTCGGAGAACAGCTTGCTCTTCGGAAAGTGTCGATCGGCGGCCTGGAAGCCCAAGTTGGCGGCCGCATCGCGCGGCTGATATTGACGATCGTCGTAGTTCTGCCGATAGCTCGGCACGAAAATGGCGCCCAGCATCACGATCGCCGAGCTGGCAACCAGGATCGGCACCGGCCAGCGCACGACGCTCGCGCCGATTCGCCGGTACAGGTGCCCCCGGTCGTGCTGCCGCGGTTCGAACATCCCGAACAGGCTGCCGACCGTCAACACCGCCGGGCCGAGCGTCATTGCCGCGGCAATGGTGAACAGCATCGTGATCGCCACGGCCGGACCCATGGTGTGGAAGTAGTTCAGCCGCGCGAAGGTCAGGCAGTAGCAGGCGCCGGCGATCGTCAACCCCGAACCGACGACGATGGGCAAGACACCCTTGTAGGCGATGTAGAAGGCGTCTTCGCGGCTGTAGCCCTTGTTCCGTTCCTCGTGATAGCGGCCCATGAGAAAGATGCCGTAGTCGGTTCCCGCTCCCAGGGTCAACGCGATGACGATGTTCACCGCGAACGAGGACAGCTCGAGCCATCCGTGATGACCGAGGAACGAGACGAGTCCCTTGGCGAAGAGCATCTCGATGAGGACGCCGAGCAATACCGGCAGCACCGTCGGCGGGGAGCGGTAGACGATGATGAGCATCGCCAAGATGAGGAAGATCGTCACGATCGTGACGTTGTTCAGGCTGGCGTTGGCGATGCTCAGCGTGTCCGCGGCCAGCGGGGCAGCACCGCTGACGAACACTTTGAGGCCGGGCGGAGGGGTGTTGTTGTCCTTGCCGCCGTGTTCGACGATGTCGCGGACGGCGTTGACCGAATCGTTGGCTTCGATCGTCCCGATGTCGCCGGACAGCCGTAGCAGCACGTAGGTGCACTTGCCGTCGACGCTCTGCGCCCCGGCCGCGGTGAACGATTTGCCCCACAGGTCCATCACGTACTGAACGTGGCCGTTGTCGTGCGCGAGGCGCTTCATCAACTTGTCGTAGTAAGCGTGGTCCTGGTCGCCAAGCTTCCGGTTCTGCGCCTCGAGGACGACCATGCTCAAGTTCGTCGAGTTGGATTCGTGGAACTTCTCCCCGATGTGCAGCAGCGCCCGCTGCGATGGCGCGTAGTGCGGAACCATCGGGCCCGCAAGCTCTTCGGCGACGTCCTCCACCTTGGGTGTGAAGGCCGTCATCGTGACCGCGGTGAAGCCCCAGAAGAAGATGATCGGTATTGCGAACCGACGCACCATGCGGGGCAGGAACGGACGCTTGACCTGGTGCTCGTCCAGCCGGTGCTCGCTCACGCGGACTTCACCCGGCACTCGACGTCAGCGTCCGGATGATTGTCCGTGGCCTCGGGGACGCCGGCCTGCGGTGGCGGCAGCATGCCGTTGACCAGCATCCGGCATTGCAGCGGGCCGCCGTGGACGTGCACGGAGATGGCACCCGACGCCACTGTCAACGTGGTGGTCTCGTCGTGCGTCCAGGGTTCCTTGGTGAAGGTGACATCGACCGGATGCGGGTGTCCCTCGATGTCGACGTAGACGATCTTTCCCTTTTTGCCGACCGGCCCGATCACCTGATAGGTGAGGCGTTTGACGTTGAACTGCTCCGGCGCCTGGGGGCCGTTCACGGTGATCACCGGTTCCGGCTCCGAGAACTGGTGCACCTTGTACATGCACAGCAGGCCGACGCTGACGGCGATGACGGAAACCAGCGGCATCCAGGTTCGCGACAGGACGCTCCGCACGGTTCGACGAGGGCTCACCCGATCACCCTTTCGGAACGACGTTTTCCCCGGAACTCGCTTTTTCGACCGACCTCGACGTCGGCTCGACATATCAACCAGGTTGATATGAGTTCGTTATGACGTTACCAGTACAGAACGGGAACGACTACAACTTGCGGAACGTTATCACCCGCCCACGCACCCGGCAGCGTGGGCAACTGGGGCCTCAGGCCACTACCTCAGCGGTGCGCAGACGGCTCTTGAGCTTCCTCGCACGCAACAGCTGAATGGCCAGGTTGGAGGAGGTAAACATGGGGATCACGCCGATGAAGCTCCGCTCGGACGGGGTTGCTCCCTGGAGATACTCGAGACACCCGAACACGTAGTAGACCGAGAGCGCGAACAGGGTGAAGGGGATGCAGAAGGCCATCGGGTTGCCGCGGATGCTCACGATGCGCTGGGCGTACTCGAACTCCTCGGACGTCATCGGTTCGCGTTTGCGCAATTTCTTGATGACTTTCGGTGCTGCGCCGATTTCCTCGCTGAACGGCAGTTTCGGTTCGCTTTCCAGCCGTCGCGCATAGATGGTGCCGATCGTCAGCAGGGTCAATGCGACCGCTAGCGCGATCAACGCGAACAAACCCCAGAAATACGTACCCACGCCCAACGTGCCCACACCAAACTCCTTCGCTTTGCCGATCGAACCTAACACCGCGCACCGGATCCGGCCGCGCGCCGAGGCTGCAAGACTGGCGGCAACGGAAGAGAACGGAGCAGCATGAGCGGCAGCGCCCAGACCGGAACGATCAGCACCCGCGTGCCGGCCCGCTTGGACCGGCTGCCGTGGTCGCGGTTTCACTGGCGCGTCGTCGTCGGCCTCGGCGGGGTGTGGGTTTTGGACGGCCTCGAGGTGACGATGGTCGGCAACGTGTCGTCGCGCCTCACCGAACATGGCAGCGGAATCGCCCTCACCCCAGGGGATATCGGCACCGCGGCAGCGTTCTACATCGCCGGGGCGTGTCTGGGCGCGCTGTTCTTCGGCCATCTGACGGACCGCTTCGGACGGCGCAATCTTTTCATCCTGACGCTCGCGGTCTATCTGACCGCTACTGTCGCAACGGCTTTCGCGTTCGCGCCGTGGTACTTCTTCTTGACCCGGTTCTTCACCGGTGCAGGCATCGGCGGCGAGTACGCCGCCATCAACTCCGCGATCGACGAGTTGATTCCCGCGCGGGTTCGGGGCCGCGTGGATCTGATCATCAACGGGACCTACTGGCTCGGCTCGGCGGCCGGCGCGGGTGGGGCGCTCCTGCTCCTGGATACGTCGAACTTTCCCGAAGACATCGGCTGGCGCCTCGCGTTCGGGATCGGTGCCATCTTCGGCATATTCGTCCTGCTCGTGCGCCGCAACATCCCGGAGAGTCCGCGCTGGTTGTTCATTCACGGTCACAACCGAGAAGCCGAAGAGATTGTCGGCGACATCGAGTCCGAGGTCGAGCGCGAAATCGGTCATCCGCTTCCGGAGCCGCAGGGTCAACCGCTGAAAGTCCGCCAGCGCGAGACGATTTCGTTCACCGAGATCGCTCGTGTCGCATTCACGCTCTATCCGCGGCGAGCGGTCCTGGGGTTGGCCCTGTTCATCGGGCAGGCGTTTCTGTACAACGGGGTCACGTTCAATCTCGGCACGCTGCTCAGCGGCTTCTACGGCGTGGACCCGGCCAAGGTTCCGCAGTTCTATGTGTTGTGGGCGCTGAGCAACTTCTTCGGGCCCTTGGTTCTCGGGCGGCTCTTCGACACCATCGGCCGGAAGCCGATGATCACGGCGTCCTACGTCGGCTCGGCCGCGGTGGCGGTGCTACTCGCCGTACTGTTCGTCACCCAGAGCGGGGGCGTCTGGGCCCTCATCGCCGTACTCGCCGCCACCTTCTTCCTCGCGTCGGCCGGTGCGAGCGCCGCCTACCTGACCGTCAGCGAGATCTTCCCGATGGAGACCCGGGCGCTGGCCATCGCATTTTTCTACGCGGTCGGCACCGGAATCGGCGGCATCAGCGGACCGCTGCTGTTCGGGCACCTGATCGAGTCCGGCCAGCGCGGCCAGGTGATGTGGTCGTTCCTCATCGGCGCCGCAGTCATGGCGATCGCGGGTCTGGTTGAACTGTGGCTCGGGATCAACGCCGAACAACGCCCGCTCGAGGAGTTGGCGCTGCCGTTGACGGTCGCCGATGCCGAGCGCGAGCAGGCCGACGGCCGCTGAAAGCGTCGGGTGAGCCACGTCCGCGTGAACGCTCGCTGAACTTGCGCAATTCGCTGCCGAGATGTCGCGGCGCAGGCTGCGGCGTTGTCTCCAATTTGGAAGACTCGGCCTCATGAGACGTCTGCTGATGCTGCTCAGCGCCCCCGCCATGGTCGTCATGGCCGCGCCGGCGTACGCCGACCCACCCCCCAACAACGATGCCGATTTCCTCAAGCAACTCACTGCGGCCGGCTTGACCTATCAAGACGGGCCGCAAGCTGTCGCGGTCGCCAAGGACGTGTGCCAGTTGGTCGACAAAGGCACACCGGACACCGACATCCAGAAGAACCTTCAACTGCGCAATCCCTCGTTCACTGGAAACGGCGCAGCGAAGTTCATGATGTTAGCCGCCGGCGAGTATTGCCCCAAGTACCTGACCGGCGAGGGACGCCCCGCGAAACCGCCGGGCGCACAAGGTAATTAAGCGCTGCCGCGCACAACCTCGTCAGCGGCGGCGCGCATCCGCTCGGACAACCGCAGCAGGTCGTGTTCGCCGACGCCGTTCTGCAGCGTGTACGCGAGTTGCCGCAACTCGACGGCGCAATTGCGAAGCTCGTCCTCCAGTCGCGACTGAAGCGGGATCATGGTGTTCTCCCTTGGGCAGTACTTGAGAAATGCTGACATCCAGTGCTCATGGCCGACCCCGCGACGACGGATATGTCGTTGCGCCACAATGACATCGCGACCAGAACGTCGAGACCCACTGCACCGGTACTCCGACCGCAGGCATAGAGCGAAGGTAAGCGCCGTCCCTGCGCGCGGCATTAATAAATGGGATGGAGTCGCTGAGAAGAACTCAGCCGGATACACGCCACTCCTGTGACGAGGTGTTAGCTTCGGTCCGTGCCTGGACGCGGACAACCTATACGGATCGGCATTCTCGGCGCCGCGCGGATCGCTCCGTCGGCGCTCATCAAACCCGCCGAGGATAATCCCGCCGTAGTGGTGGCGGCGGTGGCCGCACGCGACGGTGACCGCGCCCGGGCTTTTGCCGCCAAACACGAGATCCCCCGCGTGCACGACACCTACGAAGCGCTGGTGGCCGATTCCGAGCTGGATGCGATCTACAACCCGTTGCCGAACGGTCTGCACGGCACATGGACCCGCGCCGCGCTGGACGCGGGCAAGCATGTGTTGTGCGAAAAGCCGTTCACCGCGAACGCCGCCGAGGCTCGGGAGATCGCGGAGCGCGCGTCGGCGACGAACCGGGTGGCGATGGAGGCGTTTCACTACCGCTACCACCCGCTCACCCTGCGCGCCGAGCAGATCATCGCCTCGGGCGCACTGGGCAAGCTGACACACGTCGAAGCGTCGCTGTGCTTTCCGCTGCCGAAATTCTCCGACATCCGCTACAACTACGCGCTCGCCGGCGGTGCCCTGATGGACGCCGGCTGCTATGCGGTCCACATGGTTCGCACGTTCGGGGGATCGACGCCCGCGGTGACCTCGGCCCGGGCCAAGTTGCGTGATCCGCAGATCGACCGGGCGATGACCGCTGACCTCGCGTTCGACGCGGGGCACACCGGTCAGGTTCGGTGCTCGATGTGGTCGGCGCGACTGCTCGAGACCAGTGCCCGAATCGTCGGCGAGCGGGGAGAGTTGAGGCTGTTCAACCCGGTGACGCCGCACCTCGTCAACCGGCTCGCCATCCGCACGCCGGAAGGCAAGCGCGTCGAACACTTCCCGCGCCGGCCGTCTTATGCCTACCAGCTCGACGCGTTCGCCGCCGCCGTGCTGCGCGGCGAGCCGGTGCCGACCTCGCCCGAGGACGCCATCGAGAACATGACGGTGATCGATGCGATCTACCGTGCTGCCGATCTGCCGCTGCGCCAACCGAGCTGATCGCCGAATGCCGGTCACGCAGGCAACCCAGCCCCATATCATCGGACGATGAGCGTCGGCGGCCTGAATAGCCTGGGCTCGCCGGCTTTCACCGACGAGGAGGCCGCCCGCTATCGGGCGGCGGGCTGGTGGTCTGACCTGACGTTGTCTCGCGCGGCGGCGCGCAATGCCGAGCAACGACCCGACCGCATCGCCTACGTCGACCACCACGGCTCGTCGTTGACCTGGCGTGAATTCGACGCGGCGACAACGGCTTTGGCGGAGCAATTGTCGGGGGCGGGGATCGTCCGCGGTGATCGGGTCGCGGTGTGGCATGGCGATTCCGCCGCCATTCACGCCCTGTTCGTCGCCGTCGAGCGGTGCGGGGCGATCGTCGTCGGACTCGGCGCGCGGGCCGGCACCCGCGAGGTCACCGCGATACTGCAGAGCTCAGACCCGAAGTTGCTGATCAGCGATGTTCCTCGCGGCCGGGACGCGGTGCGGGCCGCCGCCGGCGCGGTGCCCACGGTGGTGCTGACCGCCGGTTTGCGCCTGGACCTCGAAGCCGCCCCCGCGGCGCTGCCGACGGCGCATACGCTCGGATCCGACGACGTGTTTCTGATCAACTCGACGTCGGGCACGACCGGGCTGCCCAAGTGCGTCGTACACACCCAGAACCGCTGGTATTACTTCCACCAGAAGGCGGTCGCCAATGGACGCCTCACTCCCGACGACGTCTTCCTACCCGTCATCCCCACGCCGTTCGGGTTCGGACTCTGGACCAGCCACACGACGCCGATCCTGCTCGGCGCCGGCGCTGTCATCCTGGACCGCTTCAGCGCCCGTGCGACCTGCGAGGCGATCGCCGAGCACAGAGTCACCGTGTTGTGTTGTGTGAGTACACAGTTGACGATGCTGATCGCCGACAGCGCGTCACGCGAGTATGACTTGAGTTCACTGCGGGTGGTCTTCACCGGCGGGGAAGCACTGCCATACCGCCCTGCGGCCGAGTTCGAAAAGCTCACCGGCGCAACAATTCTGCAGTTCTACGGCTCTAACGAAACCGGCCTGCTCAGCGCCACCACGGTGGAAGA
Organism: Candidatus Mycobacterium wuenschmannii; assembly: GCF_030252325.1. Taxonomy (NCBI): domain Bacteria; kingdom Bacillati; phylum Actinomycetota; class Actinomycetes; order Mycobacteriales; family Mycobacteriaceae; genus Mycobacterium; species Candidatus Mycobacterium wuenschmannii. The sequence continues at coordinate 1,103,960 of NZ_CP126981.1, forward strand.
CACCCAGTCACGCCGGCTACGCACCGCGGGACGGATCGTGCCCGAGATGGCGGTGCGCTTGTTCGATGGCGATCGCGACGTGACCGGCGTCGGCCGCGGCCAACCCGCATGCCGTGGCCCGGCGACGAGTCTGGGCTACCTCGGCGGCACCGATCATGACACGCTGTTCACCCGCGACGGCTGGATGCGGATGGGCGACATCTGCGAGATCGACGCCGACGGCTACCTAAGCGTCACCGGTCGCACCTCGGACTTCATTTTGCGCGGCGGCAAGAACATCAGCGCGGCTCAGGTCGAGGACGCCGCAACCACCCATCCGGCGGTCGCGGTCGCCGGGGCTGTGGCGATGCCAGATCCTATCTTCGGCGAAAAGGTCTGCCTCTACGCCGAACTCGTCGGTGGGGGAACCGTCGAGTTGGCCGAGCTGATCGAATTCCTGCTAGCGGCGGGCATTTCCAAGGAATTGCTACCCGAGCGTCTCATCGTGGTCGACGAGTTGCCGCGATCCTCGGGCGGCAAGATCGCCAAAGGCGTTCTTCGCGAGGACATTCGCGCCAGGATGGAGGCCGATGATGAACGTCCCTGACGCCCGTCGAGGCGGACTGGAAGTGTGGGCGCCGGCGGTGGTACCGCCGATCGGCGTCGACCTCTCCGACGAGCAGTCGCTCGCGATCGCCTTCCGCCACCTCGCGGGCATCGGATTCGCGGAGAATCTGGCCGGGCACATCACCTGGCAACCGGACGGGCAGACGGACATGTTCGTCAACCCGTGGGGGTTGTGGTGGCAGGAGATCACCGCTTCGGACATCTGCGTGGTCGACGCCGACGCTCGGGTAGTCAGCGGACGATGGGACGTGACGCCGGCGATCCACATTCACACCGAGTTGCACCGTGTCCGCGACGACGCACGTGTGGTCATCCACAACCATCCCTACTACGTGTGCGTTCTCGCCGCCCTCGGCAGGCTTCCCGAACTGGTTCATCAGACCGGTTCGTTGTTCCTGGACGACCTTTGCCTCGTCGCTGAGTACGACGGTGAGATCGACAGTGCCGCGCGCGCAGCCGATCTCGCGAACAGCATCGGATCCGCCAACCTCACCATTCTGGCCAACCACGGTGTGATCGCCACCGGCCGCAACCTCGCAGAAGCCGTCTACCGCGCGGCGTCCATCGAACGGGTCTGCAAACTCGCGTACGACGTGCTGCTCACCGGCACGGAGCCCACTCCGATGAATTGGTCGGACATGGCCGGCATGCAGCGATCGCTCATCGAACGCGCGGCCGACGTCTATTGGGCGGGCGCGGCCCGCCTGACCATTAAAGCCGATCAGTCCGTGTTGAATTGAGCATGTTGCGATGAAATCGATCGACGATCTGGCCGCCAACCTGAATTTCACCACGGCCAAAACCGGAGACGACCGATCGGTCACATTCCTACCCGATCCGCCTCGGGCGCCGCGCCGCTACACACTGATCTCCGTCGACGACCACATCGTCGAACCGCCCGATACCTTCACCGGGCGGCTACCGCAGCGGTTCGCCGATCGCGCTCCGAAGGTCGTCGAAACCGCCGATGGTGGCCAGACCTGGGTCTACGACAACCAGGTGTTGCCGAATGTCGGCTTCAACGCCGTCGTCGGCAGGCCCGTGTCGGAGTACGGATTCGAGCCGGTGCGCTTCGACGAAATGCGCAGGGGCGCCTGGGATATCGACGAACGAGTCAAAGACATGGACCTCAACGGCGTCTACGCGTCGTTGAACTTTCCGTCCTTCCTGCCGGGCTTCGCCGGCCAGCGACTGCAGCAGGTGACCAAAGACCGCGATCTGGCGCTGGCATCAGTGCGGGCGTGGAACGACTGGCACCGTGACGTGTGGGCCGGTTCGCACCCGGGCCGCATCATTCCCTGTCAGCTGCCCTGGCTGCTGGACCCGCAGCTCGGCGCGCAGATGATCCGCGAGAATGCCCAACGAGGTTTTCACGCAGTCACTTTTAGCGAGAACCCGTCGATGCTCGGGCTGCCGAGTATCCACTCGGGCCACTGGGATCCGATGATGGCTGCGTGCGCCGAGACCGGGACCGTGGTGAACCTGCACATCGGCTCGTCTGGATCGTCGCCGTCGACCACCGATGACGCCCCACCGGACGTGCAGGGGGTGCTGTTCTTCGCCTACGCCATTTCCGCGGCGGTGGACTGGTTGTACTCCGGGCTGCCCAGTCGGTACCCCGATCTGAAGATCTGCTTGTCCGAGGGCGGAATCGGTTGGGTGGCAGGACTATTGGACCGGCTCGACCACATGCTGAGCTATCACGAAATGTATGGCACGTGGGCGGCGCTGGGGGAGGGCCTGACCCCAGCCGAAGTGTTCACCCGCAACTTCTGGTTCTGCGCCGTCGAGGACAAGTCGTCGTTCGTGCAGCACGAACGAATCGGGGCGGACAACATCATGCTCGAGGCCGATTACCCGCACTGCGACTCGACCTGGCCGCACACCCAGGAGACCGTGCACGAGCAGATCGGTGACCTGTCGGCCGAATTGATCCGAAAATTCACCTGGGAGAACGCCGCACGGCTGTACCAGCACCCGGTGCCGGTCGAGATCCAGCGGGATCCCGAGGCGTTTTAGCCAGCCCCACCGCGCAACGCGGGCATGACCGCCTCGTCGACGTAGCGCAGGTATTTCCAGGCGATGTCGGGCGGGATGCCTCCGCACAGCGGCGCGAGCGTCAGCATGCCACCACTGCGGACATGGGCTACCGCTTCGTCGGCGGCGAAGATTCGGTGCGTCCGTGAGGTCGCCCGCAGTTCGTCGACGTCGCGGACATCGGCGATGCCCGCCGAGGTCTCGTTGTCCGGGTTCCATTCCGCGTAGGTGCGCGCATCGTGCAGCAGGTGTGCACCGATCTCTCGCCACGCGGTGTCAACATCCGGGGCGACGAAACACACGCTCGGTGTATCGCGGGTGGGCAGCAGCGTCATTCCGGGCTCGTGGCCGTGTGCCCGGCACGCCTCCTCGTAGGCCTCCAGTGATCCCGGCGCATCGCCCTGAGCGAGATAGCCCAGGCCGTAGCGCCCCGCACGCCGCGCTGCCGCCTTGCTTCCGCCACCCCACATCATCAGCGGCCCCTGCGGCGCTAACGGCAAGGGCGTCAACCTGATTCGCCGTCCCTCGCGTTCTACCACCTCGCCGGCCAGTAGCCGGCGTAGCATGTCGAGCTTGTCGTCGGCGATGCGCCCGCGCGCTTTGAGGTCGACCCCGAACATCTCGTACTCCTCGGGCCGGTAGCCGAGGCCGAACACGTACGTCGCACGTCCTTTGCTGATCAGGTCGAGGACCGCGATCTCTTCGGCCAACCTGACCGGGTCGTAGAACGGCAAGATGACAATGAGCGTCATCATCAGCTGTTTCGTTCGCGCGGCGATGGCACTCCCGAGTATCAGCGGGGTCGGCAGATACCCGTCCGGCGAACCGTGGTGCTCGCAGATGACCGCTGCCATGCAGCCACGTGTCTCCGCCCATTCGCACATGTCGACGGCCGCTTCGTACAACTCGACCGCGGGCGCGCCGAAGTCGGGTGCGCGCATGTCGAACCGCATCGAATACATGGCCGATACCTGACTTCGTCGTCGACAGGCGGATAGACTCCGCGGCCATGACGGTACCGCAACCCTTACTGGAAGGCCGGCGAATACTGGTTACCGGCGCGGCCACCGGGATCGGTGCGGCCGCGGTGCGCGTCCTGCACGCGGCCGGCGCGCGGCTCGCCGCGACCTATCACCGCTCCACTCCAGCGGACAACGCACCGGCGGTGACGTGGCTACAGTGCGATGTCCGCGACCCCGACTCGGTGGACGCTGCGTTCGCCGCCGCAGCGCAGGAGTTGGGCGGCCTCGACGTACTGGTGAACGCCGCCGGACTGTGGCAACCGGGGGTGCCGGGACAGATCAGCAGCGAGGAGATCGATTTCCTGCTGGCGACCAATATCAAGGCGACGGTCCTCACAAACCAGGCCGCGTACGCGGTGATGCGCGAAAATGGCGGTCAGATCATCAATTTCGGGTCCGCCGAGGCGGTGATGGGCAGCCCCATCGCCGCGGTGTACGCCGCGACCAAGGGCGCGGTCCAGGCCTGGACGCGCTCGGCCGCCAAGGCCTGGGGTGCCGAGCGCGTCACCGTGAACGCGCTCGCCCCCGCCGTACAGACTCCCGGTGCGGATCGGCTGCGGGATTTCCTCGGACCCGATGTCGCCGTTTACATCGATCAGCAGATGAAGTTGTCCATTCCACTGGGCGGCAAACTCGGCGATCCCGCAACAGATCTCGGGCCGGCCCTGGTATTTCTGGCCAGTCCCGGGGCCGGGTTCATCACCGGCCAACTTCTTCCCGTTGACGGCGGCCTGGCCATGGTAGGCGGCTGAGGAAGGACCACGTCATGGATCGTCTCGGCGTCGAAATGCTCAGCGTATTCGGAATGCCTCCGATCGAGTATGTCCATCTTACGGCCGATCTCGGCTGCCACTTCATCACCGCTGGCATGGTCGGATTCGCACCGGTGAGCAGTCTTGGTTACCAACCGTTTTCGCTGCGCGACGAACCTCAGTTGCGCAAGGACCTGCTGACGGTCATGAATGAGCGCGATGTGTCGATCTCGCTGGGGGAGGGCCTGCTCATCGCGCCGGGAGTCGACGTTCGTTCCTACGCCGACGATCTCGACATCATGGCCGAACTGCAGATCCCGCGGATCAACACCGTCAGCATGGAACCGGACCGGGTCCGCACATTCGACGAGTTGGCTGTGCTGACCGAACTGGCCGCCGAACGAGGAATCGCCACCTGCGTCGAACCCGTTGTCGGGCTGAGCATCGCCGATCTGGCGAGCGCGATGGCTGCAGTGGAGCATGTGGGCCGCGATGAGATCAGCGTGCTGATCGACACCATGCACGTGGCACGCTTCGGTGCGACGGCCGATGACCTTCGTTCCATTCCCCCGGAGCGAATCGGGTACATCCAACTGAGCGACACCACGATGCAGCGCCGGATGCGGCACTACGCCGAGGAAGCGATGTTCGAGCGGATGGCGCCAGGTGAAGGAGAGCTGCCGCTGATCGACATGCTGGCCGCACTCCCAGCGGACCGCGTGGTCGGACTCGAGATACCGATGCGGTCCCGTGCGGAGGCCGGGGTCAGCGCTTACGACCGGTTGCAGCCCTGTGTCGAGGGCGCACGACGGCTACTGAGTAGCTGTCACGGAAGGCATTGATCGGCAGGCGAACTCAACACGAGAGAGCAATCAGCCGAGCGCCTTCTTGATCGCCTCGTCCTGTTTCTGGCCGACGTCGGTGATGAACTCCGGCGGCGCCAACGCGAAGGACGGCCCGTCGAACTCCAGCGTGACCAGTGCCCTGGCCGCGGTGAACACCAACACCGTCACACCCTTGGAGTGATCCGGCGACAGTCCTGAGATCGTGGCGCCGCCGACGCCGACCTCAGCGTTGAGCGACTTGGCCAGGAGCGTCTCACGATGGGTCGCCTTCGCCGCGACGAGTGCTTCCGCAGCGGCGTTGACGTCCGGCAGGACCTGGATGGTGTCGATGATCGCGTGGCTTTTATCACTGTCGGTGAATGTCACCGTCGCGCCCTGCTGACCGTTCGGGTCTTTGGTCGCCGGGCCGGCGGTGAAGGCATCAGGTGCCTTGATGTCGTCAGCCTTGATCAAGAGCGTGGTGTAGTCGGTGATCACCGGATGCGAAGTGGTGCTGCTGCCCGATGCGGGTGTCGCCTGTTTGGAATCGTTGCCGCACGCCGAGACTCCCGCCAGCGTGGCCGCGATCGCCGTCGTGGCGATCACCGTCAGGGGGATCCTCATCAAACATGCTCCTTCACACGGGGTCACGAAAACCGTATCTCATCAGGAACCGCGGCAGAAACTCCTGGACCGCAGCCATTCCACCGCGCTGGTGTTTGATCCGTCGGTTACCCGGGAAGCCCTTGAGGGCGAACACAAAACCGTTGACTGTCGAGTCAGTTCATATGCGAATTCGTCTGCAATGCAACATTATTCGTTGTCAACCACCGTGTTCGCGCTTGTGAGCAAGTGCTCACCACCGACGAGAGGAGTGATCCGTGGCGGATCAGGACAGTGGACCCGAAGAAGCCGTGAAAGGCGCTGTCGAGGGCATCAAGGGCAAGGTCAAAGAAGTAGGCGGCACCCTTGCCGGTCGAGATGACCTCAAGAAGGAGGGCGAGGCGCAGCAGGACAAAGCCGACGCCCAGCGCGACGCGGCGAAGAAGGAGGCCGAGGCCGAGGCCGCGCGCTCCGGCGCCGATGCGGCGGAGGAGCGCCAAAAGAAGCACCAATAGCCAGGGGTGGAGACGGTCCGGGTCTGCGATGCGGATTCGGGCCGTTTCACTTTCGGCCCCTTCCGGGTAATCGACCCGGATGAGTACTTCACAGTCGTCATTACATGCCCTGGCACTGGTGTGCAGTCTCAAGCCGAGTCCGGCCGCATCGAGCAGCGAACTGATGGCTGAGCAAGTCTTCAGCCACCTGCGCGAACGCGACGTCACGTGTAAAGCGTTGCGGTGCGCCGACTTCAACATCGCTCCGGGCGTCGAACCCTACATGGGCGAGGGAGATGAGTGGCCCAGTATCAGAAGGCAGGTGCTCAACGCGGACATCCTGTTGCTGAGCACGCCGGTGTGGCTCGGTCATCCCTCGAGCGTCACTCAGCGAGTCTTGGAACGCCTCGACGCGGAGTTGTCGAACACCGACGACGCGGGCCGGCCCGCCATGGCGGGCAAGGTGGCGATGGTGAGCGTCGTCGGCAATGAGGACGGCGCGCACAAGACGGTTGCCGATGTCTTCCAGGGGCTCAACGACATTGGGTTCAGCATCCCCGCGCAAGGCTGCACCTATTGGAATGGCGTCGCGATGGAGTCCACCGACTACAACGACCTCGACCAAGCGCCCGAACCGGTCGCCTCAGCCACCGCAGCAGCAGCCCGCAACGCGGTGCACCTAGCCCAGGTGCTCAAGTCAGCGGAATATCCTGCCTACCAATAGATTCCGAATCTAGCTAGCAACGACTTCTTCTCGGGCGTAGAGCCCGCTTCCGGTGATGAACGGCAGGTCCAACGTTGTCCTGATACCCGGTGCGGACTCGATCACGGCCGGGATGGCGTTGACAATGCGCCCCGCCGCCCCGCAGATCGCGGCCTGATTGTGGTCGCCGTAGCGACTACTCGGGACGATGTCCACCGCGTAGGACGGCTCCCCGGTGATCTCGACCCGATACGAACCGCCCCCGGCAGCGGGCTGCGGAAGGTCGGGCCGTAGATCGGGCCGCAACCGGGTGATGTGCTCGATGACGATCGCGGGGTGACCGTTGACCATGCCGCGGATCTCGAATTGCAGCACCGCGAGGGTGCCCTTGGCGACGTGACCGACAGCGATGTCGAAGTCCTCGGGCGCCGGTTCACGCTGGTAGGACTCGGTGATCTCGTCGACCTCGATGCCCAGACCGGCGGCGAGTTGCCGAATCGCGGTGCCCCACGCGATGCTGAGCACCCCCGGCTGCAGCAACATCGGAATCTCGTCGAGGGGTCGGGCGAAGCCCATGTAGTGCATGACCTCGGCCCCGTCGTAGGAAGCATAATCGTGAATCTCCATGCAGCGGACCTGCTCGATGCGCTGACACGTGCCGGCCAGCGCGAGGGGGATCAGGTCGTTGACGAATCCCGGGTCGACACCGCTGATGAACAAGCTCGAATTTCCTTGTCGAGCAGCATCTTCGACTCGCTGAATGTACTTATCGGGCATCACGCCCCAGGGGTACTGCAGTAGCCCGGGTGACGACCCGACAACGTTGATGCCGGCGGCGAGAATGCGCATCACATCGGTCATCGCCTCCGGCAGACGGGTGTCACCCATGGCGCAGTACACAATGCAGTCTGGCCGCGCGGAGATCAGGACATCGAGATCGTTGACCGCAGCGACTCCGGTTGTCACGTCCAAGCCCGCGAGTTCACCGGCGTCCTTGCCGACCTTCTCCGGCGTCGACACGCACACCCCGGTGAGCTCGAATTGTGCATTGTTGATCAACTCGATCAACGCCAGTCGACCGACGTTCCCGGTTCCGACGTGGGCGACTCGGATCGCCATAGCTGTTCTCCAACTCTGGATGCGCGCGACAGACCCACCCGACGCTAGTCCACGGCGAATGCCGGCGCGACGAATCGTTGCACCAACGCGCGCTCGGTGTCGTCATCACCGACCGGCCAATACAGCAACGACATCACCATGCGGACCACCCATTGCGCGCCGTGCGGATCACTCTCGTCGAGACCGGCCAGTTCCGCGGCGAAGCCGACCACCAACGGCGACCCGGTCAGCCACGGCACATCATCGGCCCTGACCGTGTTGAACATCAACTGTCCAAGTGGGTCGGCGCGAATCAGTCTGAGCGCCACAGTGATCGCGGCGACCACCCGCTGCGGTCCGGCAAGATCCGCCACGGCCTGTCGCACAGCCTCGACGATGCGGGCCCCCGACCGGGCGACCACGGCATCGCGGATGTTTGCTTTGCCGCCGACGTACCGATAGATAGTCGCCCGGGAGCAGTGCACCCGCGCCGCCAGCTCGTCGATCTCGAAGGCGTCCGGACCCTCTTTGATGATCAGGTCAGTAGCGGCCGCGTAGATCCGCTCGGCCGCCATCGCCCGCCGCTCGCCGCCGATGAGCCAGTCGCTTCGCGGCACAGCACCGTCTCCCCACACCTGAAACCAATGACGACAATATTCTCACGCTTGAGACATAATCTGGTCTTATTCTCACAATCCATGCTGGTGCACGTGCCCGGGTGAGACGACGCGCGCCGGCGTCGGTATCCGTCGGATGTCAACTTTCAGCGCCGGCGTTGACCACCGCAAGAGCGCCAGTTCAACCTGGACAAATGGCAGCGGGAGCACCCATCGAACTGTTCGACGACGACGCTTTGCAGGATCCCTACCCGCTGTACGCGCGGATGCGCGCGGGCGGCGCGGTTCGTCGAATCGGCAAGTCAGACTTCTATGCGGTGTCGAGCTGGGACGCAGTGGTCGATGCCGTCGCCCGCGTCGGAGATTTCTCGTCGAACCTCACCGCGACCATGCAGTACCAACCGGACGGGACGGTCGCTCCGTACAACATGGCCCCGTTCGGGGATCCCTCACAGGTACTGGCTATCGCGGACGACCCGGTGCACGCGATGCATCGCAAGCTACTGGTGCCGCATCTCTCTGTCAGGAAGGTCCGCGCGCTCGAAGCTTTCGCCGCCGAGACGGCCGCGCGGCTGTGGGTCGACGGCCTGCGCGGTGGTCGCATCGAGTGGATGGGCGCGCTGGCGAACCGGCTGCCCATGCTCGTGGTGGCCCGGCTGATCGGCGTACCGGAATCGGACGTCGACAAGCTGGTCGCATGGGGCTACGCGGGCACTCAGATGCTAGAGGGTCTCTTGTCGGCGGATCAGTTGGCTGCTGCAGGTGTGTCGGTCGGAGAGCTCGCGGTCTATATCGCCGAGCAGTTTGCACGGGCCTCCGCCAGTCCGCGCGACGACCTATTGGGCGGTCTCACAAAAGCTTGCGCCGCAGGCGAACTGGACGACATCGCCGCGCTCGCGATGATGATCACGCTGTTCGCGGCCGGCGGCGAATCGACTGCCTCTCTGCTTGGCAGCGCTACGTGGATCATGGCCACCCGCCCGGACATTCAACGACAGGTGCGGGATGATCCGGCATTGCTCGAAACATTCATCGAGGAGACGTTGAGATTCGAGCCACCTTTTCGCGGTCACTACCGTCATGTCACCCGCGACACCACTCTGGCCGGAACTGACCTGCCCGCTGGATCCCGTCTGATCTTGCTATGGGGAGCGGCGAATCGCGATCCGGCCCACTACGAGTCGCCCGACGAATTTCGGCTCGACCGCGCGTCGCCGAAAGCGCACATCGCCTTCGGCAAAGGGGCCCACTTCTGTGTGGGTGCTGCGCTCGCGCGGATCGAAGCACGCATTGTGCTCAGCCAATTACTCGCTCGCACAACGCACATCGCCGCCGTTGACGCCGGGAGATGGCTGCCTAGCCTGCTGGTGCGCCGACTCGAACACCTCGAGTTGGCGATTCGGACCGGTTGATCGGACCTAGTTGCCGAAGCCGCCGCGCTGCGGTGCCGGCGACGCAGCCGGTCCGCCGGGGCCCTGCAGATGGCCGGCCGCGAAGTCGGCACCCTGGGCGATGAAGCTGCCGTCCTCGACGTAGCTGTTGTGCGCGGAGAAGTTCATCCCGTCAGAGCAGACCGGATCCTCGGTGGCGCAGACCTCGATGGTCTTGGCCTGATACAGCGGCCCGATAACGAGTTGTGGCTGTCCCAAGAAGTTCATCGCCCGCACGTTGGGCGTTCCGAAGAGCACCACGGCGGCGACGTGGTCGGCGACTGCCGGGTCGAGCGGCTTGGGGATGGTCGCCGGATCGACGTCTTGCGGCACCGAGTCGGGGACCGCGGGGGACGTCACGAAGCCCGCGACGGCCGCGCCCTGAGAAAATCCGCCGAGCACCATTCGCGTCTTGGGGCAGATCCCGGCCTCCGACACGACGTGGGCGCCTGCGTCGCGAATGCCGTCGAGACCGGTCGACCACTGATCACTGGCCGGGTAATTCACCGGGTAGACGTCCAGCGACTTTCCACCGAGACGGTCACGCAGCGCGTCCACGAACGCCTGGCCTGTGGGCCCGACCCCGGGTTCCTCACCGGTGCCACGCGCGAAGACCACCTGTGTATCGGGACATGACGCAGCCGAAGCTGACGGGAGGACACCGGTTGGCAGAGCGGTAAATCCAAGGCCCCACGCCGCGGTCACCGCGGCACCGACTAGACGAGAGACGCCACGCGCATTCATAGCGCAGAAGATTCCCATACCAATGCTTGTCCAAACTAAGAATTCTCTGGGCTTAGCCTGAGCGTGCCGACGGCAGCGCTATAAACTTCGGCGATCCGCCCATTGATCATGAGTTGGGCAGCGCCACAGAGTGATTCATCACAGGCTATCGATGCTGGTCGGCGCGTCGTCCACTTTCACCAACCGCACGCGCGGCTGCTCCGGCACGCGCTCGCTGAGAAACCAGCGGAAGGCCAGGTTGCCGCGCGGATAGTCAAGTGTGGTCAGCGAATTCGGGTGTGTCGTCAAGCCGCGCGATAGCACGATGGTCACCGACCCGTCCGCATTGGGCACCGCACTGTGGCCGTTTACCGAGCACCGTGCGTCGCTCACGCCGTGAGTGGCCATGAATTGGTTCCACACCACCAGATTCCAGAACCGGCAGTCCGGCGGGCGGTGGGTGATGACCAGGGCTTCGTCTTCGTCGAGTACGAAGCTGCCGTAGGAGTAGCAGGCGTCGCGGGCGGACCAGCCGAAGTTGGCGTCCGGCACTTGGTATGGCTCGGCGAATTCATTTGCTGCGTGTGAGATTTCGTGGCCGAGCGAATGCGCTTTGTCGACGCGCGCGCCCACGGCCAACGGGATGATCGCGAACATGGTCCGCAACCACACGGCGCTGGCTCGCAGCTTTGCCGCCGTCTCTGCATCGCCGTGCCGGATGGCCTCGGGCTCGTCGAGCGATTCGATGTTCCAGCGCACCCGGCGGCCGGTTTGCGGATCCGCCTGATAGTCGCGGGTCATCAACACCGCGGCGTCGGGTGTCGGTCCGAGCTCGAACGAGAAGTTGCCATCGGCGTCGACGTCGATCTCGTCGTCACGCACGATCGCGACGATCCGATCCGACCAGGCCCCCGGGGACGGTTCGTTGTACGCGGTCAACGAGAAATAGACACTGTCGCCGCGATTGCCGCTGACGCGATAGCGCCGGCCGGGATCCACCGGGCAGATGTAGTAATAAGCATCGGTGTTGTCGCCGCCCCAGCGCCGGTCCCGCCGGAAGGGCGTATTGACCGCGACGAAGACGGGTCGGCTCGGCTCACCGAACAAGCAGGTGTCGAACGCGACGCCCAGCGTGGTGGCAAGCATGCGGTAGCCGTCGGCGATCTGCTGATCGTCGGCGACCGCCCGTTCGCCGTCGAGAAACGAGCGGTCCAACCCGCCGAGCGTGTCGAGCAATTCACGCCATGCGGCGGTGGACTCGTGCTGATCGGTCATCCGCTGATTCCTCTCGTGATCAGTGCGGCCGTGCGGCCGACCCAGGCATCGTCGAGCGCGTCTCCGCGGGTCAGCAGTGCGAGAAACGTCGTACCCGCCACCACCTCGACGACTTCCGCGGCGCTGACGTCGGACCGGGCCTCGCCGCGCGCGACGGCATCGGCAAGGCGGTCCGCCAGGCCCCGGGACAGAAGGTCGCCGAACCGCTCCAACAGCGCCGCGTGCAGGGTCAGGTCGGCGGCCATCTCGCCGACCAGGCCCGGCAGCGCGGCGCGCGCCGCCGGGGTGGTCAGCACCGCCGCGGTGCGGCCGACGATCTCGCGAACGTCGCCGGCCAGTGAGCCGGTATCGGGAAGCACGGTCGCCTCGCTGATCGGGAAGACGGCCTCGTGCACCAGGTGCGCCTTGCTCGGCCAGCGCCGATAGATCGCGGGTTTGCTGGTGCCGGCCCGGCGCGCGATGGCATCGACCGACAGGTCGGCGTAGCCGGTTTCGGCGAGGAGCTCGACAGCTGCCCTCAACACGGCACCATCGATGCGCTTGTTGCGGGGCCGGCCAAGCTCTGTCGTCATTACGAAACTCAGAGTAACATAATTCGGCGTGACGGACGCCGCCCCTGTTCAGCTCGACGACCTATCCACCCCGCGCTTCAGCCCCGAGGTCGAGCAGATCCGCGACCTGATGGCCGGAATGGCGGCGCAGTGCCCGCTCGATGCCGACGCCCTGCACGACAAGGCCGTCGCGGAGACGGGCCTGACCGACTTCGGGCCCGACGACTACCGCGAGCGCATCGAGGTCTACCTGGCTGCCTTGCGTGAGATCGACGGCCTGCACGGCCCCGGCATCGTGAACTTCCATGCGCAGACCTTGCAACTGCTGAAAAATCGGCTGCTGCTCAGCGATCTAGTGGCCCGCCATCCACAGATCCGAGACATCGATCTGCTGCCGCCAATCGTGATTGCGGGTCTGCCGCGAACCGGCACGACCCACCTCCACAACCTGCTGGCCGCCGGCCCGACCTTCCGGACCATTTCGTACTGGGAGAGTGTCGAGCCCTTCCCCCTACCGGCCGAGCGGGGAATCGAGCCGGATCCGCGTAAGGGGCGAATGGACGCCGCCGTGGCTTTCATGAACGCCGCAATGCCGCATTTCCCGCTGATGCACGAAATGACCACCGAGCACGTGCACGAGGAGATCCAGCTGCTGGCCAACGACTTCTCGACGATGCTGTTCGAGACGCTTGCCCACGTACCGCGGTGGCGCGACTACTACCTGTCACACGATCAGACGTCGTCGTACGAACACCTGCGCCTGCAGCTGCAGGCCCTGCAATTTCTTCGGGGCGGCCGACGCTGGCTGCTGAAATCGCCGCAGCATCTCGAGCAGTTGCCGGTGCTGGACGCTGTGTTCCCCGGTGCCGTCGTGGTGTGCACACACCGCGATCCGGTGCCGGTGGTGCTGTCCATGATGGCGATGCTGACCTACACGGCGCGGATGCACCGCTCGCCGGTCCCGGTGCACGAGATCGCGGCGTCGTGGTCGGTTCGGCTCGAACAGATGCTGGATGCCCTCGTCCGCGATCGTGACCTGATTCCCGAGGAACGGTCGATCGACGTCCGCTTCGATGACTTCATGGCCGACGAACTCGGCACAGTGGAGCGGATCTACGCGCTCGCCGGGGAAACGCTGACCGCCCAGGCGCGCGCGGCGATGGTCGACTATCTGGACGACCACCGGAGAGGCCGATTGGGCACGATCGCGACGTCGGCCGAGATGTTCGGGCTCGACGAGCGCGATCTGCCCAACCGGTTCGCTCGCTATCGCGAGCGGTTCTCAGTCTGACGTCCGCTCAGGCCGCTTCCGGCGGGGCGGGCGCGTCGTTAGGGGTTTCCGCGGGCGGCGGCGCATCGGGAGCCGGCGGCGGCGGCGCATCGGGAGCCGGCGGCGGGGGAGCATCGGGAGCAACGACGCTCACCAGAACCGGTGCCGGCGCGTCGGCCGGAGCCTCACCGTCGATGGGCAGATACATGTGATGGGTGAACTGGTGCTGGTACGCGCCGCCACCACCGATACGGACGCCGCCGCCTTCACCGCTGGAAACCGGGGTGCCGTCCGGCAGCGTGACCGCGGTATGGCCGCCGTTCCAGCCGATCACCACGGCGTTGGGCGCCGTGCCGTACTTGAAGCCACGCGCCAGCAGCGCCGACTCCTCGTTGCCGGTGTTGAAACGACCGCTGAACGCGGGCCGGTCCGATGCAACGTTCGAAACAAGTGAGGCCAGACCGGAGCAATCCGTTCCTGCCGCCGAGTTACCGCCGGTGATGTACGGCGTGCCCGACATCTGCGTCAGCAGAGTCATCAGAGTCGCTAAATCAAACATGAGCCGGGACGGTACTGAGCGTTTGAATAGACAACCAAACTTTGTGCAGGCCATCACTTTTGCGCGCAAAACGAGACGCACATCTCATCTGGACGTGAAAAGTCCTGGTAGAAGAACCGCGAAATCATAAATTCGACATGCGTGGAAGAGTAACCGCGTCTTGACTTTTCGGGCCTCAAAACCCGAGATGCAGCAACTTTAGGGCAAAGGCAGTGTTTAGCAAAGAGTTATTCGTCACTATGCGCAAAATGCCCGGAAAGGAACCTTTCTCGGCCGCCGAAATAGCAGTTGTGCGGCGCCCGTGGGACGTTCGTCCGGCACATCGCGAATGTGTTCGCTATCTACACAATTCACGAATGCTCCGCTCTGCAAAGATGACCACACTGCAAGCTGTCCAAAGCAACTTCACCCCAAGGTAATTGAGGATGCTGCCACGAATTACTCTGCACGACAACTACTTACGACCCACCTTTTTGATCATGCGCACCGTAGCGCGCTCGATCGATTCGCGCTTGGCCTCCGGGCTACGTTGACGCTTGACTCTCCGCAGTGCCGGGGCAATGGTCAGGCCCTGCTCATAGGCTGTGACAACGCGGGGGTCCACGTATGACCGCCGGGCCACCGCGGGGGTGTTTCCCAGCTGCTCCGCCACCGCCCGCATCACCGCCGCTTCCTCACGACGACGCGCAGTCTTGGACGTCGGCTCTCCGGCGACAGCGAAAGCTTCGGCGGCCAGGACGGTGCCGTGCCATGTACGCAGATCTTTGACGCTGTAGTCATCGCCTACCAATTCCCGGAACCTCAGATTGATGTCGTCGGCGTGCACCTCCGTCCAACCCTCCGACGTGCGATACGCGAGTAAGCGCGGCGTCGTAGTCTCGGCGCGCAACAGCGATCGGACCGCGCGAAGGACCAACGGATCTTCCAGTGAAATCGAACGCCGCACACCACTTTTCGCCGGGTAGTCGAACTCGACGCTGTCTCGGTGCAGGCGCACATGCTCGCGCAGCAGCGTCGAAAGTCCATAGCTGCCGTTCTCTTCCACATACTCTTCACCGCCGGCCCGAAAATATCCCTGGTCGATCATGTGTTGGGCCAGCGCTAGCACCCGACCGCGCGCAAGGCCGCGGGTCCGCAAGTCGGCAAGTAGATTGAGCCGCCAGCCGGGGAGATGCTTGGCGAGACTCACTGTGCGCTCGTACTTCTCCTCGGAACGCTCCTCCTGCCAACGCTCGTGATAGATGTACTGTCGACGTCCGGCGGCGTCGGTGCCGACCGCCTGAATATGGCCGTTCGGATGCGGCGAGATCCATACCTTCTTCCAGGCGGGCGGGATCACCAACGCCTCGATCCGCGCGAGTTCGTCTGCTTCGGTGATGCGGATCCGGTCGTCCCCTGCGTAGGAGAATCCGCGTCCACGGCGCGTGCGGCGCAGACCCGGTCCGTCGACGACGCTCTTACGCAGCCGCATGGCGGCCGGCCTTCGCTGCGTGTTCACCCGCACACGACTACCCAGCGGATCCAGCGCAGTAACGCCACAGTCTGCGCGGCTCAACCCGACACGACCGGATCAGTCGTCGTAGCGCAATCGGGCATGAGACGGTAGTTAGTCATGCAGGGCTTTGAGTACGTCAGCTACGAGACTTTCGGTCGACGCTTCTTCGAAGTGGCGGTGACCGAAGAACGCGTCGCCGCTGCGTTCGCGGCGATCGCCGGTAGTCAATTCGAGATGCCGCCGATGGCTCAGGGCCCCGGCAAGCTCGCCCGCGTCAGCGCCGCGGTCACGATCAAGCAGCCGCAAGTCACCCGCCATGTCGCGGACAGCATCACCTTCGACATCCACATCCCGTTGCTCATCGACCTACTTGTCGACTTGCGAATTGACAAGCAGCGCTTCACCGTTGACGGTGATATCGCGCTGAGCGCAACCGCGCGAGCCGCCGAGCCGCTCAAACTGATTGTCGACGTTGCCAAGCCACGGGCCTCGGACATCGCGGTGCACGTGTCCTCCAAAAGCATTCGCGGAGAGATTGTCCGCATCATCGGCGGCGTCGATGCCGAGATCCGCCGCTTCATCGCGCAATACGTCAACGAAGAAATTGACAACCCGCAGTCGCAAGCGGCCCAGGTCATCGACGTTGCCGAGCAGCTTGATCAGACCTGGGCCGGCATCTGAGCCGGCGTGGTTTACCCCCACCAACCGAGGGTATGTAAAGCCAGCGCTAACCCGGCATATCCAGCGTCTAAGGGAGTTAGGTGACGTGGCACAAGTCAACGTCTCGACAACATCGGACCTGTCACCGCAGTCTGCCTGGAAATTGGCATCGGACCTGAGCCGGTTCGGCGACTGGATGACGATCTTCGGCGGCTGGCGCGGCGACGTCCCCGCCACAATCACGAAGGGCACACGCGTCTCGTCGTTGATCAAGGTCAAGGGATTCCGCAACGTAATCCACTGGGAAGTCACCAGATACGACGAGCCCCACGAGATCGAGTTGAGTGGTCATGGTCGAGGCGGGGTCGAGATCACCGTCGCGATGGGGGTCACGGACAACTCACCGGGGTCGACGTTCGACCTGAGCGCCGACCTGTCCGGCGGGCTGCTGAACGGTCCGCTCGGAAAATTGGTGGCCCGGATCATCAAGTCCGATGTGCGCAAGTCGGTGTGCAATCTCGCCGTGCTGGAGTGACGACCGGTCGCCGCGTCACGATGCGACGCGGCGACCTCCGCCGCCGCGCTCGGCGTCCCGAATCCGTCGCGACTCCGACGTCAGACCTGATAAGACCAGACCCGTCACCAGCAAGGTGACGCTCGCCGCACTCACCCCGACGCCGACCTGCCGGACCGCGAAGCCCGTCACACAGACGACGGCCGAGACGATTGTTAGCGCGACGAGGACGAGAGCGGAGCGGGGCATACGATTCAGCTACCCCGATCGCGCGATGTGAAAACAGGTCTGACGGGCAGCCGGTTTGTGCGCCGCGCCGAGCGGCTACATGGTCGAGATGACGTCGGTTGTGGTCGTAGGCAGTGGGTTCACTGGATTTGAATGTGCGCGGCGCCTGGCGCGCAAGCTGCGCCGGAGCGACGTAGACGTGACCATCATCTCGCCGGTGGACTACATGCTCTACACGCCACTGCTGCCGGATGTTGCCGGCGGAGTGGTGGACGCCCGGTTCGTCGCCATCCCACTGGCGGGAACGCTTAAGGGAGTTCGCGCGATTCGCGGCCGCGTCGACAGCGTCGACCTCGACCAGCACCGCCTGCAGTTCACCGATCTCGAACAGCGCACTCGCGACCTGTCCTGGGACCGTCTGGTGCTGACTCCGGGTTCGGTGACGCGGCTGTTCGACATCCCGGGATTGTCCCAGTACGCAAGAGGATTGAAGTCAACCGCGGAGGCGCTGTATCTCCGCGATCACGTGCTCCAGCAGTTGGAGCTCGCGTGCCTGGAAGAGGACCCGGCCCTGGCGCAGGCTCGACGCACCATCGTCGTTGTCGGCGCCTCGTATTCGGGTACCGAGCTCGTCCTGCAGCTTCGCGCGCTGGCCGACGCGGCCGCCAAGCAGATGAATTTCGATCCCAACTCGGTGAAGTTCCAGCTTCTCGACCTCGCGGAGCAGGTGATGCCCGAAGTGGGCGAGAAGCTGGGGGCGCGCGCGCAGCGCGTGTTACAGCGGCGCGCCGTCGACGTCCGGCTGGGGCTGACGTTGAACGAGGTCCACCCCAATCACGTTGTGCTCAGCGATGATTCGCGCGTCGATACGCACACCGTTGCCTGGGTGACCGGGGTGACGGCTGCACCGCTGATCGGCACGCTCGGACTGCCCACCGAGAAGGGCCGGTTGAAGGTGCAGACCGATCTCAGCGTTCCCGGCCATCCCGACGTCTTCGCCGCCGGTGACGCCGCCGCGGTGCCAGACGTGACGCAGCCGGGCAAGATCACCCCGCCCACCGCGCAGCACGCGACCCGGCAGGGCAAGACGCTCGGCAACAATGTCGCAGCCAGCCTGGGGCGCGGCAAGACTCGTGAATACAAGCATCACGACATGGGTCTGGTCGTCGACCTCGGGCCGCATCATGCTGTCGCGAACCCGCTGAAGATCCCGCTGTCTGGCTTCCCGGCCAAGGTGGTCGCCCGCGCTTACCACCTCTATGCGATTCCGCGCGGAGTCAACCGTTGGGCGGTCACGCTGGCCTACCTGACCGACGCCATGTTCGCGCGGTCGGTGGTGTCGCTGGGGCTCTCGACCCAGAGCGACGCCGAATTCTCCACCAGCGAGGGCATTCCGCTGCCAGAAGCCGGCTGAAGTCACCGACCTTGCACGGGTTAGGTTGGGCCGGTGAAGTTCGTGGTGGCCGCCTACGGCAGTCGCGGCGACATCGAACCCTGTATCGCCGTTGCGGGGGAGCTGCAGCGTCGGGGCCACGATGTGCAGATGGCCGTGACGGTCCCGGCAGATCTGCGGAGCCACGTCGAGGCAACGGGACTGTCGACCCAGCCGTACGGACAGGACTGGCAGGAGCTGCTGGCCACCGACGACTTCACCCGCATGCTGCGCAACCCGATGAGCACGATTCCACAGGCGGTGGACTACGTCGCGCGGGTCAACGCGGAGAAGACCGCAGCACTGGCCGCATTGGCCGACGGCGCCGACCTCGTCGTGGCCGGCATGACCGAGCAGGAGACGGCCGCGAAAGTGGCTGAGCGGTACCGCATTCCGGTCGCGGCGTTGCACTTCTTTCCGGCGCAGATCCTGCCGCAGGGCGCGTCGTGGCCGGATCATGAGCCGGACCGTGCCCTGCAGATACAGGCATACGACGAGATCTGCATACCGGGACTGGCCGCCGGATGGGGGGACGGTGCGGATCGACGGCCCTTCGTCGGAGCGCTGACGCTGCAGTTGCCGACGGACACCGACGACGACGTGGCGTCGTGGATATCGGCCGGATCGCCGCCGGTGTATTTCGGGTTCGGCAGCATGCCGGTCGCGGGACCCGCAGAGATGGTTGCGGTGATCGGCGCGGCATGCGCCCGCACCGACGTTCGCGCATTGATTTGCTTGGGCCCGAACTACTTTGACGAATCACCCGATTCGGCTCAGGTGAAGACCATCCGCGATGCGAACCACGCCGCCGTATTTCCCGCCTGCCGCGCCGTCGTTCATCACGGCGGTGCCGGCACAACGGCCGCCGGCATGCGGGCCGGGGCACCGAGCCTGGTCCTGTGGAGCGGGTTGGACCAGCCGGTGTGGGCGACGTCGGTAGCACACCTCGGCGTCGGCTTCGGGCGCCGCTTTTCGGAGTCGACGCTGGACACACTCACCGCCGACCTACAGGCGATTCTGAGCCGGTCCTACTCCGAGCAGGCCCGCAGCGGGGCACCTCAGATGACCAGTCCAGCCGAAAGCCTCACTCGCGCTGCCGATCTACTCGAGGAAGCCGCGACGCGCGGAAGTCAGGACTGACCTGGTCGCACCTGGCGAACCGGCCGGCTGTCGATCGCGTCAATGGTCAACGACCGCAGTCGAATTCGCCAACCCGACGCCATTCGCTGGTAACTGTCGGCGTACCGCAGATACCAGGTCACGTCGCGAATCTGGTCGTCGTGCCGCACCCAGTGGTGGGCGACGCACGCGACACGACCGCGGGCCAGCCCGGAATCCGGGTCGGCGTCATACACCTCGCCGACTATCGCGTGGTGGGTCCGGATCGTGGCCGCGACGGCGGCCACCGCCTCGCCGATCGCGGCGCGACCGTGGTGACGGCGGACCGGCTCCAGCGACCCCGGCGGATCGGGCAGCAGCAGCTCCGCATCGGACGTGAAAAGGTCGGCGACCGAGTCAAATTGCCGGTCGTCGACCTCGGCCGCATAGCGGTGCACCAGATCGCTCAGCTCCGCACGGTCGCCGGCGCTGAACGTCACGTCGGCAGGCCCAGCCGTTGGGCGCATGCCGACAGTTCGTCCTTGGCCCGCTCGAGGTCGGCGATCGGCGGCATCGCCAGGACCACCCGGTCGGCGCCCTGGGCAGCGAGCCGCTCTGCACGTTCGGCGTCGACCTTGCTGACCGAGTGGCCCAGGGTCAGCTCGATCTCGGCCGGATCGCGACCGGCGGCAGATGCGGCGTCGCGCAGCACGGTGAGCAGGTCCGCCAACTCCGCGCCGGCCACGCCCAGCGGCTGAAAGCCATCACCCAGCCGGCCAGCCCGGCGTGCCGCGGCCCTGCTGTGGCCGCCGATGTGTACCGGAAGCCGCTCACCGGCAATGGGTTTCGGGCTGCACACCACGTTCTCGAAGGTGAAGAACTCTCCGTGATGACTGACGCCGCCCGACCGGGCATCCCACAATGCCCGCAACACCGCCAGTTGCTCGTCGGCCCGGCGGCCCCGGCTCGCGAATTCGCTGCCGCACGCTTCGATCTCCTCGCGGAGCCAGCCGACGCCGACGCACAACCGCAGCCGTCCACCCGAGAGGGCATCGAGCGTCGCCGCCCGCTTTGCCAGCACTACCGGGTGATGGTTGGGCAACACCAGGACTCCGGTGGCCAATTCGAGCCGCGTCGTGTGGGCGGCCAGGAACGACAGCAGGTCCAGAGGATCGGGGACCGGGCAGTCCGATTCCAGTTCCACACGCCCCGACGGGTCGTAGGGGTACACGCTGTCGTACTGCGTTGCCAGAACGGTGTGTTCGACCGCGACGATCGATTCGAAGCCGCACGTCTCCAAGTGCCGCGCGAACGCCACCATCCAGTGCGGGTCCGCGGTGACCCCGGCGGCAACGGGCGCGACCACGCCGAATCTCAGTGGCTTCATGGCGAATCGACGCTAACAGGTCTCGGCACCGCCTACCGCCGTCTGCGCCCGCAGGGCCTCGGCGAGTGTGATCGCCCGGTGATTCTGGAACACCTCTTCCAGCAGCATCGGCCGGCCGTCGGGTCCGCTCAGCGGCACGCGCCAGTTCGGGTACTCGTCGGTGGTACCGGGCTGATTCTGGGTCCGTTTGTCGCCGACCGCGTCGGTGAGCGCGAGCCCGAGCAGCCTCGACGGGGTGCGACCCAGATACTGATGCAGGGCCAGCACGGTCTGCTCCTCGTCGGCGTGCTTGGACAACAGGCCGACCCGGCGCAGTTCGGCGAGCCAGGCGGCCCGCTCGGCCTCGGCGGCGGCCAGTTCCTGGTCTACCGAACGGGTGAGCAATCCTAGCGAATCCCTTAGTCGCACATGCTCATTGGCTAAATAGCCGGCTGTCGGCGGGAGGTCGTGGGTGGTCACCGACGACAGGCAGTATTCGCGCCACCGTTCCGCCGGCAGGGGACCGCCCGCACCGTCGCGGTCGAGTTCGAACCAGAGGATCGAGGTGCCCAGCACGCCCCGCGCCCGGAGGTAGTCACGCACCCAGGGCTCGACGGTTCCGAGGTCTTCACCGACGACCAGCGCTCCGGCACGGTAGGCCTCCAGCGCGACGATGCCGATCATCGCCTCGTGGTCGTATCGCACATACGTGCCCTGGGTGGGCGCTTCGCCCTGCGGTATCCACCAGAGCCGGAACAAACCGATGATGTGGTCGATCCGTACCCCGCCGGCATGACGCAGGACGCTGCGGATCAGGGCCCGGAACGGTCGGTATTCCTGCTCGTCGAGCCGGTCCGGCCGCCACGGCGGCTGCGACCAGTCCTGGCCCAGCTGGTTGAACTCGTCCGGCGGCGCGCCCGCCGACACCCCGAGCGCCAGGGCGTCCTGCAGCGCCCAGGAGTCGGCTCCGTTGGGATGGACACCCACCGCGAGGTCGTGCACGATGCCCAACGACATTCCTGCCGAAACAACGTGTGTCTGCGCGACCGCCAGTTGCTCGTCGAGCTGCCACTGCAGCCAACGATGGAAATCAACTGTCGCTGAGTTCTTTTGGACGAATTTGGCGACGCCGTCCCCATCGGGACGGCGGACCGACTTCCGCCACTGGTGCCAATCGCCGCCGTACTTCTCGGCCAGCGCGCACCAGGCGGCGAAGTCGTCCAGCGCTGCTCCCTCTCGAGCGCAGTACGCCGCGAAGGCCAGCTCCCGGCCGGCGGTGCGCGGGACCCGGTAGACCGACTCCAACGCCTCCCGCTTTGCCGCCCATGCGAAGTCGCGATCGATCGAGTCCAGACTGGCGGCCCGCTTTTGAACGCCGTCGCGTAACCGCTGCACGCGGCCCCGCTTGGCCAGCTGCGCGAACTCCGGAACCGCCTCCACCCGCAGATAGAGCGGATTGACGAACCGTCGCGACGTCGGCAGGTACGGCGACGGTTCCATGGGCACCGTCGGCTCCGCCGCGTGCAGTGGGTTGACCTGTATGTAGCCCGCGCCGTGGCGCGACGCCGACCACACCGCGAGGTCGACGAGGTCGGTGAGGTCACCGACGCCCCAGGACTGCTGCGATCGCACGCTATATAACTGTGTCGCCAGGCCCCAGGTGCGGCGCGCGCCCAGCCGCTCGGGAACCCCGAGCCAGGCCGGGGTCACGATCAGCGCGGCGCTGGCCTCATCGTCGCCGGAACTCAGGCGCACGCGGTGATAGCCAATCGGCAGATCGTCGGGCAGCACGAAGCTGGCTTCGCCGATCCGGCGGCCATCGAGGTCGAATGGGGGAGTGAAGTTGTCGACCTGCCGCACCCCGGTGCGCACGGTCCCGTCTTCGAGCTGCACCGAGATGTCCGCAGGCCGGCCGTGCGTCACGTGCACCCAGAACTTCGTCGGGGCGCCGGCCTGGGCGATGATCGTCGGCGGCAGAGCCCGTGACCAATGCGCCCGATCGTGCGCGGTCAGCGCCTCGTTGCGCGTCGCCTCGTCGGAGGCGGCGACGCCCAGTGCCGCAAGCACCGCGATCAACGTGCCCTCCGGGACGGCGACCCGACGTCCACTCCAGTCTTCGTAATCGGTGGAAATCCCGTAGCGACCCGCGAGTTCGACCAGTGACGGCGCCAATTGGCTCATACCGCCATCTTGCTTGCCGAGATGACGAGAACGCGACCCGAGTGTTCACCTCGACGTCGTCTTATCGGCGGGCTGAGTTTGCTCGCGGCCGTACCATGCGCTGTGAAGATCCCTCTCACATCTCACTCCTAACAATTGGCAGGTGACAGCACTGTGGCGCAAACCACAAGCGGCAGGGACGTGAACTTCGATCCCGCTCAAACGTTCGCGTGGCGCGGTCGCGCGGGGTGCCCTACCGTTATCCCTGTGAATCGTGGGACTACCCAACTCTCGGTCCTCGCGGCCGACTGGAGCGTGAACAATTATGGCCGGTGACCAGCAGCGGGGTTCGGGCTACGGCCTCGGACTGTCGACCCGGACCCAGGTAACCGGTTACCAGTTCCTGGCCCGCCGCACCGCGATGGCGCTGACGCGCTGGCGGGTGCGGATGGAAATCGAGCCCGGCCGGCGCCAGACGCTGGCCGTGGTCGCTTCGGTGTCCGCCGCCCTGGTGATCTGCCTCGGCGCACTGCTGTACTCCCTGATCAGCCCGTCCGGCGCGCTGAATGAGTCGCCGATCATCGCCGACCGCGACTCCGGAGCCCTCTACGTGCGCGTCGGCGACAAGCTGTACCCCGCACTGAACCTGGCCTCCGCCCGGCTCATCGCCGGCCGCGCGGACAACCCCCACAAAGTGCGAGCCAGCCAGATCGCCCAGCAGCCACATGGGCCGCTGGTCGGCATTCCCGGTGCGCCGTCGGAGTTTTCACCGACCAGTCCGGGGACGTCGTCATGGCTGGTCTGCGACTCGGTGACGCCGACCGCCGGTGTCGGCACGTCGCCGGTGACGGTCACCGTGATCGACGGCACTCCCGACCTGACCAACCGTCGCCGCGTGCTCAACGGTTCCGACGCCGTCGTGCTGAAGTACGAGAAGGACACCTACGTGATCCGGCAGGGACGCCGGTCGCGCATCGACTCGACCAACCGCGCGGTGCTGCTGCCCTTGGGCCTGACCCCGGAGAACGTCAGCCAGGCGCACCCGATGAGCCGTGCGCTGTACGACTCGCTGCCCGTCGGCCCCGAACTGGCGGTCCCCAAGGTGCCCGACGCCGGTAAACCGGCCACGTTCGTCAGTGCGCCCGGCCCGATCGGCACCGTGATCGTGACCCCGCAAATCAGTGGGCCGCAACAGTATTCAGTGGTGCTGGCGGACGGTGTCCAGACGGTGAACCCGGTGGTCGCGCAGATCCTGCAGAACGCCGGAACCCCGGCCGGCAACTCGCCGGTCGTGGTGGCTCCCGCGTCGCTGGCGAAGATGCCGGTGGTCAACGGGCTGGACCTGTCGGCCTACCCCGACGCCCCGCTGAGCCCGATCGACCTCAAGGAAAACCCGGCGACGTGCTGGTGGTGGCAGAAGACCGCCGGCGAGGAGCGCGCCCGCATCCAGGTGATCTCGGGGCCGACGATTCCTGTGCCCAACAGCGCGACCGA
Source organism: Candidatus Mycobacterium wuenschmannii (assembly GCF_030252325.1). Classification (NCBI taxonomy): domain Bacteria; kingdom Bacillati; phylum Actinomycetota; class Actinomycetes; order Mycobacteriales; family Mycobacteriaceae; genus Mycobacterium; species Candidatus Mycobacterium wuenschmannii. Next base: position 1,128,971 of record NZ_CP126981.1, read on the forward strand.
CAAGGTCGTGTCGCTGGTCAAGGCGGACACCTCGGGCCGCGAAGCCGACCACGTGTACTTCGGGCCGGACTATGGCAACTGGGTCACGGTCACCGGCAACGACCCCGGTTCGTCCACCTCAGAATCGCTCTGGTGGCTCACCAGTTCCGGTGCCCGCTTCGGTGTCGAGAATTCTCGCGATTCCCGCGCGGCATTGGGCCTGACGACCGAACCGTCGCCGGCGCCCTGGGTTGCTCTGCGTTTGCTGGCACCCGGCCCCGCTCTATCCCGCGCCGACGCGTTGGTGCGGCACGACACCCTTCCGACCGATATGAACCCCGCAGAGTTGGTGGTACCCAAGTGAAGCAAGGTTTCGCACGCCCGACGCCCGAGCGCGCTCCTGCCGTCCGGCCGGAAAACATCGTCCTACCGACTCCGCTGAGTGTTCCGCCGCCCGAAGGCAAGCCCTGGTGGTTGATCGTGGTCGGCGTGCTGGTTGTCGGCCTGCTGGTCGGCATGGTCGGCATGACGGTGGCCAACGGCTCGCGGATGTTCCTCGGCGCCGGCTCGATCTTCCCGATCTTCATGATCGGTGGCGTGGCCATGATGATGTTCGGTGGCCGTTTCGGTGGCCAGCAGCAGATGAGCCGGCCGAAACTGGACGCGATGCGCGCCCAGTTCATGCTGATGCTGGACATGCTGCGGGAGACCGCCAACGAGTCCGCCGACAGCATGGACGCCAACTACCGCTGGTTCCACCCGGAGCCGACGACGTTGGCCGCCGCGGTGGGTTCTCCCCGGATGTGGGAGCGCAAGCCCGACGGCAAGGACCTCAACTTCGGTGTGGCCCGTCTCGGGGTCGGCATGACCCGCCCCGAGGTGACCTGGGGCGAGCCGCAGAACATGCCGACCGACATCGAACTCGAGCCGGTGACCGGTAAGGCACTGCAAGAGTTCGGTCGCTACCAGAGCGTGGTCTACAACCTTCCGAAGATGGTGTCGCTGCTCGTCGAGCCGTGGTACTCGCTGGTCGGTAACCGCGAGCAGACGCTGGGCATCATGCGCGCGATCATCTGCCAGCTGGCCTTCTCGCACGGGCCCGACCACCTGCAGATGATCGTCGTCACGTCCGACATGAGTAAGTGGGACTGGGTCAAGTGGCTACCGCACTTCGGTGACCCCCGCCGCCGCGACGCCGCCGGCAACGCGCGGATGGTCTACGCCTCGGTACGCGAGTTCGCCGCCGACCAGGCCGAATTGTTCGCCGGCCGTGGATCTTTCACGCCTCGCCACGCGAGCTCGTCGGCCGAGACGCCGACGCCACACCACGTGATCATCGCGGATGTCGACGACCCGCAGTGGGAGTACGTCATCAGCGTCGACGGCGTGGACGGCGTGACGTTCTTCGACCTGACCGGCTCCGCACTATGGACCGGAAACCCGGAGCGAGTCCTCAAGTTCACCAACGACGTTGGCGTGATCGAGGCGCTGCCCCGCGACCGCGACACCTGGATGGTGATCGACGACAACCGGTGGTTCTTCGCGCTCGCCGACGACGTGAGCGAGGCCGAGGCCGAGCAATTCGCGCAGCGGGTGGCCCGCTGGCGGCTGGCCGAGGCCTACGAGGAGATCGGTCAGCGCGTCGCCCAGATCGGTGCCCGAGACATCCTGTCCTACTACGGGATCGACGATCCGTCCGAGATCGACTTCGAAGGCCTGTGGAGCAGCCGTCGGGACGCGCTGACCAGTCGCTCGCGTCTGCGAATCCCGTTCGGAAACCGTTCCGACAACGGTGAACTGCTCTTCCTGGACATGAAGTCGCTCGACGAGGGCGGCGACGGCCCGCACGGCGTCATGTCCGGAACGACCGGTTCCGGTAAGTCGACCCTGGTGCGTACCGTGCTCGAGTCGCTGATGCTGTCGCACCCGCCGGACGAGCTGCAGTTCGTGCTCGCCGACCTCAAGGGTGGTTCCGCGGTCAAGCCGTTCTCCGGCGTTCCGCACGTGTCCCGGATCATCACCGACCTCGAAGAAGACCAGGCCCTCATGGAGCGGTTCCTGGATTCACTCTGGGGTGAGATCGCCCGTCGAAAGGCGGTCTGCGACAACGCCGGCGTGGACGACGCCAAGGAATACAACGAGATGCGCTCCCGAATGCGCGCACGCGGTCAGGACATTCCGCCGCTGCCGATGTTGGTGGTCGTGATCGACGAGTTCTACGAGTGGTTCCGCATCATGCCGACCGCGGTCGACGTGCTGGACTCCATCGGCCGACAGGGTCGTGCCTACTGGATCCACTTGATGATGGCTTCGCAGACGATCGAGAGCCGGGCCGAAAAGCTCATGGAGAACATGGGTTACCGGCTGGTGCTGAAGGCACGTACCGCCGGTGCGGCACAGGCGGCCGGTGTGCCCAATGCCGTCAACCTGCCCGCGCAGGCCGGTCTGGGTTACTTCCGTAAGAGCCTCGACGAGATCGTCCGCTTCCAGGCCGAGTTCCTGTGGCGCGACTACCGCCGTGGCGTCTCACTCGACGACAGCGGGCCGGCGATGCTGACCCACTCCGTGGATTACATTCGCCCGCAACTCTTTACGACCGGCTTCACGCCGATCGAGGTCGATGTGACGGGACCGGACGAGTTCAACGCCCTGACCAACGGAGACAGCGTCAACGGTGACGGCTTCACCGGTTTCGGTGACGCGCCGGTCGAGGAGGAAGAAGAAGAGACGGCGGTCCGCACCCCCAAGGTCGGTACCGTGATCATCGACCAGCTTCGCCGGATCGACTTCGAGCCGTACCGGTTGTGGCAGCCGCCGCTGGACCGGCCGGTCGCGATCGAGAACCTGGTCAACCGCTTCCTCGAGCACCCGTGGCAGGAGCAGTACGGACAGCGCACCGACCTGGTGTTCCCGGTCGGCATCATCGACCGGCCGTTCAAGCACGATCAGCCGCCGTGGACGGTAGACGTCTCCGGACCGGGTGCCAACGTGCTGATCCTGGGTGCCGGTGGGTCGGGTAAGACCACCGCGCTGCAGACCCTGATCTCGTCGGCCGCGTTGACCCACACGCCCGAGCAGGTGCAGTTCTACGTGCTGGCCTACAGCAGCACCGCGCTCACCACGGTGGGCAACCTGCCGCATGTCGGCGAGGTCGTCGGCCCGACCGATCCGTACGGCGTCCGCCGGACGGTCGCCGAACTGTTGGCTCTGCTGCGCGAGCGCAAGCACACCTTCCTGCAGTACGACGTGCCGTCGATGGAGGTGTTCCGGCGGCGCAAGTTCGGTGGAGAGCCGGGCGAGGTGCCCAACGATGGCTTCGGCGACATCTTCCTGGTGATCGACAATTACCGGGCGCTTGCCGAAGAGAACGAAGTGCTGATCGAGCAGATCAACCAGATCATCAACCAGGGTCCGTCATTCGGTATCCACGTGATGGCCACGGCCGACCGCGAGTCGGAACTGCGGCCGCCGGTGCGTAGCGGGTTCGGGTCCCGGATCGAGTTGCGGCTGGCCGCGGTCGAAGACGCCAAGCTGGTCCGTTCGCGGTTCGCCAAGGACGTTCCGGTCAAGCCCGGTCGTGGCATGGTCGCGGTCAACTACGTGCGCCTGGACAGCGACCCACAGTCCGGTCTGCACACGCTGGTCGCTCGACCCGCACTGGCCAGCACCGCCGACAACGTCTTCTCGTCGGAGAGCGTCGGGGCCGCCGTCAGTCAGGTCGCGGCGGGTCACGCGCCACCGGTCCGGCGGCTGCCGGCCAAGTTCGGGCTGGACCAGGTACGCACGTTGGCACAGGCCGATCGGCGCCAGAACGTTGGTGCGGGCGGAATCGCCTGGGCCATCAACGAACTGGACCTGCAGCCGGTGTACCTCAACTTCGCCGAGAACGCGCACCTGATGGTGACCGGTCGACGCGAGTGTGGTCGTACCACCACGCTGGCGACCATCATGTCCGAGATCGGCCGGGTCTACGAGCCGGGCGCCAGCATCGCGCAGCCGACCTCGCGACCGTCCGCTCAGGTGTGGCTGGTCGACCCGCGTCGTCAGCTGCTGACCACCCTGGGCACCGACTACGTCGAGAAGTTCGCCTACAACCTCGACGGGGTCTCGGCGATGATGAACGAGCTCAGCGAGGTGCTGGCCCGTCGCGAGCCGCCGCCGGGGCTGTCCGCCGAGGAGCTGCTGTCCCGTGCGTGGTGGAGCGGTCCGGAGATCTTCCTGATCATCGACGACGTGCAGCAGCTGCCGCCGGGCTTCGATTCGCCGCTGCAGAAGGCCGCCCCCTGGGTGACCCGCGCAGCCGACGTCGGCCTGCACGTGATCGTCACCCGGACCTTCGGTGGATGGTCGTCGGCGGGCAGCGACCCGATGCTGCGGTCGCTGGCCCAGGCCAACGCGCCACTGCTGGTGATGGACGCAGACCCGGACGAGGGCTTCATCCGCGGCAAGATGAAGGGTGGCCCGCTGCCCCGCGGTCGTGGCCTGCTCATGGCCGAGGACACCGGTGTGTTCGTCCAGGTCGCGGCCACCGAACTGCGTCGATAGCTGGATCTCGGAAAAGTCCCCCGCCCGTCTGGGTGGGGGACTTTTTCGTGGGCAGCTGCACTGCCAGACAGCTCATAGCCGGCGCATAGCTTCGGCATGCCGTCGCCCCATGTTTCCTACTTAACCTCTCTAACTAGTGACGGGTGGGTCCTGTTATGAGGGGAGTGCCAGATGTCGTTTGTCAGTGCGCAACCGGCCGAATTGACGGCCGCCGCGGACAACCTGCAGGGCATCGGTTCCGTGATGGCGGCGCAGAACGCCGCCGCCGCAGCTCCCACGACGGGAGTGGTGCCCGCGGCCGCCGACGAAGTGTCCGCGCTGACCGCCGCGCAATTCGCCACGCATGCCGAGATGTATCAGGTCATCAGCGCACAGGCGGCGGCGATCCACGACATGTTCGTCAGCACGCTGGGCATGAGTGCGGGTTCCTACGCAGCCACCGAAGCCGCCAACGCGGCCGCGGCCGGCTAGGCGGGCGGTATCCCACGATGCTCGATTTTGCGGCCCTCCCACCCGAAATCAACTCCGGCCGAATGTATTCCGGCCCCGGCCCGGGCTCCTTGCTGGCGGCCGCGACGGCGTGGCAATCGCTGGCCGAGGAACTGAGTTCGGTTGCGGCAGGATATGGTTCGATCCTCGCGACGTTGACCAGCGGCCCGTGGACCGGTGCCAGCTCGATGTCGATGGCCGCGGCGGCCGCGCCGTACGTGACCTGGCTGAACGCCACCGGCGACCAGGCGCAGCAGGCCGCGGCACAGGCCGGCGCCGCGGTCAGCGCTTACGAAACCGCTTATACCGCAACGATTCCACCCCCGCTGGTGGCTGCCAACCGGAGTCTGCTGGCGACGCTCGTCGCAACGAACATCCTGGGCCAGAACACTCCCGCGATCATGTCGACCGAGGCACTCTACGGCGAGATGTGGGCCCAGGATGCGGCCGCGATGTACGGCTACGCCGGCGCTTCTTCGACGGCGTCGCAGATCAGCCCCTTCACCAGTCCGCCGCAGACCACCAACCAGACCGGGCTCGCGACCCAGGCCGCTGCGGCCGCGCAGTCCGCGGGCACCTCCGCCGGGACCGACGCCGAAACGATCATGTCCTCGGGCCCGCAGCTGATCTCCGGGATGCCCCAGACCCTGCAGAGCCTGGCGGCGCCGCAGACCGTGGGCGATATCGGAGCCACCGGGACCGGCACATCGACGTCATCGTCGTCGATGTCGTCGATGATGAACGCACTCAGCATGCCGATGAAGTTCGCCTCGATGCCGATGAGCATGCTGTCCAAGCTGTTCACCGCGGGCAGCACAGCCACCGCCGCCAAGGCCGCAACGACCGCCGCGAACGAGCTGGGAGCGGTGCAGTCGGCCGGAATCGGTTCCCGTGCAGGCGCTTTGACGTTGGCGGGGTTCAGCGGGGGAGCGCCGGCGATCTCTGCGGGCATGGGTCACGCCACCTCCGTCGGCGCGCTGTCGGTGCCGACCGCCTGGACGGGCGCGACGCCCACCATGACGTCGGCAGCGGGCCTGCCGTTCAGCGGCGCTGCCACGGCGCCCGCGGCCGCGGTGGGTGCGCACGCCGGCATGCCGCCGATGATGCCGATCACCTCGATGGGTGGCCGTGCGGCGTCCCCTGCCGCGCCTCGATTCGAGCTTCGCTCGACCGTCGTTCCCTTCAGTCCAGCGGGCGGTTAGCCGTCGTCCCGATGGCCGAAAAGCCAACTCTGGGTGAACATCAGTTGATGCCGGATGAACACTGCTTCAACGGGAATGAATAGTCGGCGTCTTGGTTTCGGATCGCCTCCCGGCGCATCTAATGTCTCAGTCAGCGACTGCTCAGCGATGAGCGTCGGGGCTCAATGTTGTTGATGCGCCAGCGTTACCGAGGATAGAGAGCACTTCGTCTGTGACCGCATACCGCTTGGGCACGCCGACTGCCGAACAGCTCGTGACGACAATGACAGTGCTGCACGTCGCCGCACCGCGGGCGATGGGGCGGCCGACGCGATTCCGGCTTGTTGACGGAGGGGTTTAGTGCTGGATTTCGGGCTGCTGCCGCCGGAGGTCAACTCCGGTCGGATGTACACGGGTCCCGGCCCGGGGCCGATGCTGGCCGCCGCGGAGGCATGGGACGGCTTGGCCGCCGACCTGGGTTTCGCGTCCTCCGGTTACGGGGCGACGCTGGCCGAACTGACGAGCGGTAACTGGATCGGGCCTACGTCGCTCGCGATGATGGCCGCGGTGACGCCGTACGTGAACTGGCTCAGCACCACCGCCGCCCAGGCCGAGGAGACCGCCAACCAGGCGCGCGCGGCGGCCGCCGCCTACGAGGCGGCGTTCGCCATGACCGTGCCGCCGCCGGCGATCGCGGCCAACCGTGCGCTGCTGATGGCGCTGATCGCGACGAACTTCTTCGGCCAGAACACCCCGGCGATCATGGCGACCGAGGCGCTCTACGTAGAGATGTGGGCGCAGGACGCCGCCGCGATGTACGGCTACGCGGGTGCCTCGGCGGCCGCCTCTCAGGTGACCCCGTTCGCCGCGCCGCCGAAGACCGCAACCGACGACGGGTCGAGCAACCAGGCTGACGCCGTCGCCAAGGCTGCCGCCACTCCCGCCAGCGAGGCGTCGACCGTGGTGCAGAACGCGGTGGCCTCGGCTCCCACGAGCCAGACCACCACGACGGCGCTGCCGGCGGCGACCACCACGGGCACCGGCGCGACCAGCGCCGCGACGCCCCCGACGTTCACCGGACCGTTCGCGTGGCTCGAGCAGTTGATCTACAACACCTACAACCAGTACCCGACCGGCGGCCTCGGGGTGAACTTCAACACCACGTCGCTGACCGCGATCTTGAAGCAGACCCTGCAGGCCTACTTCGGCGTCGGTATCGGCAACTTCGGCTGGAGCATCGGCCAGCAGTTGACCTTCGGCCAGGGCGCGACGGCAGGTGCCGGCGGTGCGTGGTACCCCACACCGCAATTCGCCGGCCTGGGCTTCGGCAACGCCGGCACGCCGGTGTCCGCGGGTATCGGCCAGGCCAGCACTCTCGGTCGGCTGTCGGTGCCACCGGGGTGGCCGGGCGCGACCCCGGCGGCGATGGAAGAGGCCCAGCTCGCCAACGCCTTCCGGCCGATCTCGGCGGGACCGACCGAGAACGCGATGCTCAACGGTGTTCCGATGACAAATGGCGCAACCGCACTCGGTCGGGGCCGCGGCACCGGCTACGTCGTCAAGTACGGCTTCCGGCACGCGGTGATGCCGCGGCCACCGTCAGCCGGCTGACGCTTCTCTGCATCCAAATTCGTTGTGGCGCAGTTGAGTACGAGTGAGTGCGTCAAAGTTCAAGCGGCAGTGCGGTATCCGGCCTGCGGACGCACGCATGACCGCAAGACGAAGATAAGTAGAACATCAAGTGAACAGCAGATATCGGGGGATGAATACTCATCGGAAACTCATGAACAGTTGCCCCGGCACAAGCTTTATGCCCCCGTGACCAATTAATCTTGCTCTCGACGACCTTGCTCTAGGTCGAAGACGCCCACGGTTATTGAGGAGGAAAACCGGATGTCGTTCGTAACCACGCAGCCGGAGGCACTGTCGGCCGCGGCCGCAAGCCTGCAGGGGATCGGGTCTTCGGTGAACGCACAGAACGCCGCCGCCGCCGCTCCCACCACGGGAGTGGTTCCCGCTGCCGCCGACGAGGTTTCGGCACTCACGGCGGCTCAGTTCGTCGCGCACGCGCAGCTGTACCAGTCGGTGAGCGCCCAGGCCGCGGCGATCCACGAAGCATTCGTCAACACGTTGGGCACCAGCGCCGGTTCCTACGCAGCCACCGAGGCCGCCAACGCGGCTGCGGCCGGCTAGGAGGCTCTTTCATGGTGGATTTCGGGGCGTTACCGCCTGAGATCAACTCGGCCCGCATGTACGCGGGTCCTGGTTCGTCGTCGCTGCAGGCGGCCGCATCGGCGTGGAACTCGCTTTCCGCCGAACTCCAGTCGGCCGCACAGGGTTACGAGACGGTCATCACTCAGCTGTCGAGCGACCAGTGGATGGGTCCGGCGTCGGCGCAGATGGCGAGCGCGGCCCAGCCGTACGTGACCTGGATGCAGGAAACAGCGGCGCAGGCCGAGCAAGCCGCGACCCAGGCCCGCGCGGCCGCCGCGGCTTACGAGCAGGCGTTCGCGGCGACGGTGCCGCCGCCGCTCATCGCAGCCAACCGGGCCGAGACGGCCGCAGCGACGCAGGCCAACGTGTTCGGCCAGTACACGCCGTTGATCGCACAACTCGAGGCGCAGTACAGCCAGATGTGGGCGCAGGACGCGGCAGCCATGTACGGCTACGCGGGACAGTCATCCTCAGCGGCGAAAGTAACGCCGTTCGCCTCGCCGGCCGCCAGCACCACACCCAACGGAACGGCGAACCAGGCCGCAGCGGTAACGCAGGCGGCCGGGACGTCGGCGGCGGACAGCTCGCAGGACATCCTGCAGCAGCTGCTGTCGTTGCTGCCCAGCAACATTCAGGCGTGGTTCACACCCGGCGGCTTCCAGAGCTCATTCGGCAGTCTGCAGTCGCTCGAGTCCACGCTGTACGGCTTCTTCTTCGGCAGCTCGGTGTTGCCGACGAACCTCCAGGCGCTCGTCAACGCCTACTCGCCATACGCCGGTTTTTTCTACAACACCGAGGGTCTGCCCTACTTCAGCGTTGGTATGGGCAACTTCGGCGTGCAGATGGCCAAGACCCTGGGTCTGTTGGGTGGCGCCCCGGCTGCCGCCGCCGCGCCCGCGGCGACAAGCGGTCTCGGCGGGCTGGGCGGCATGCTCGGCGGGGGCAGTGCCGCCGCTGCCGCGCCGAGCGGTGTCGCGGCCAGCCTCGGCGGCGGCGCATCGGTCGGCAAGCTCGCGGTGCCCCCGTCCTGGATCGGTGGCGCCCCGCTGGCGGCTCCGCACGCCCCACTGGCAGTCAGCAGCGTCAGCGCGGCCCCGGAGACTGGGAGCGGCAACCTGTTGGGCGGCATGCCGTTGGCCGGCGCCGGCGCCGGCGGCCTGGGTGGGCCCGCGGGCCCGCGCTACGGGTTCAAGCCCACGGTGATGACGCGCCCGCCGTTCGCCGGCTGATCATCGAATAGCCGCACACGCCTTGGGGCGCCACGCATTCGCGTGGCGCCCCACGCGTGTGCGGGCCGGCGGGTAGCTCGCATGAAATTTCGGTGTCGCCAGGGTGGCTCGAATATGAACAGTTGGGGCACCTGCTTAAGGGCGGAAGATATGAGATTGGCGTGGCGTAGGTTTCTTGATGGTGAACACTCGGGGATCCAGGGCAGGAGAGGTTCATGACGCGTAAAGCCGACACATCCGGTTCGCTTGCACTGTCGCCGCGTCCGCGAGACGGGGCCCGCGCGGTGCCCAAGACCACCGACAACCGCCGAACCCTGCACATGGCACGGGCATTGGATCCGGCCCAGCCCGCCGAGGTCGCTCAGGCTCGGGTATTCGAAAGACTGCTGCAGGCCGAGCGGTCCGAGCTGCAGACGCTGACCCGGACCATCGATGCGCTGCCGGACAACACTGACCTCGATCCGGCTCACGATCTGATGCAGATCCGCGCCCGTCTCGATGAGATCCAACGGCTGCTGCGTGCGCTGCAAGGCCGCTTTCCGCACGGCATGTCAGAAGTCGACAATTAGCTGCCGCGAATAGGACTGTGCAGCAACGAGATTCGTCCTAGTCCTCGTCGAGGATCAGCGCCATCTCGGGACAGGACGCCACGCCGTCGCGGGTCGTCTGCTCGTCTTCCGGCGCGACCTCGTGTTCCTCGAGAGTGGAATTGCCGGCCTCGTCGATCGGGAAGATGTCCGGATCGACCGCAAAGCATTGCGCGTGGCCGACGCACCGTGATTGCTCGATTCGAACCTTCATCGGGTGGTCCTCCGTCGACTACACACACAGCCGATTCTAGAAGACACGTCGGGCGAACGTTGGCGAGTGATGCGACATACGATGGTCACGACGATCGGGTTTACGAGGAAAGTACGCGTGCATGACCATTGATGAAAGCTTGTACGGCAGCAGCTTTCACCTACCGCGGCTCGAATACACCTCCCTGCCGATGACCGCGGACCGCGGGGTTGGCTGGAAGACGCTGCGCGAGGCCGGTCCCATCGTGTTCATGAACGGCTACTACTACGTGACGCGTCGCGAGGACGTGCTGGCCGCCCTGCGCAACCCCAAGGTGTTCTCGTCACGGCTGGCGCTGCAGCCCCCGGGTAGCCCAATTCCTGTGCTGCCACTGGCATTCGACCCCCCGGAGCACACCCGTTACCGCAAGATCCTGCAGCCGTTGTTCAGCCCGTACGGCTTGAGTAAGTCCCGGCCGGTGCTGGTCCGCCACGCCGCCGACATGATCGACGCCATCGCCGCCGAAGGTGAGTGCGAGGCCATGGGGGACCTGGCCCGGCTGTACCCCTTTCAGGTCTTCCTAGACCTCTACGGCCTGCCGCTCGAGGACCGCGACCAACTGATCGCCTGGAAGGACGACGTGATCGGCGACAAGCCGTTCCTGACCGAGGCGGACGCGGCGTCGGCGCGCTACCTCTACGAGTACCTGACCGAGGTCATCAAGCAGCGTCGGCAGAATCCGGGCACCGATATGCTGTCGGCGGTAATGACCGGTGACGGTGACTTCAGCGATCTCGAACTGCTGGGCATGAGTCACCTGCTGATCCTTGCCGGGCTGGACACGGTGACGGCGGCGATCGGCTTCGCGCTGCTCGAGCTGGCGCGCCGACCGCGGCTTCGGGACCAGCTGCGCGGAAACCTGAGGCAGATAAGGGTTTTCATCGAAGAGATCGTTCGCCTGGAGCCGTCAGCGCCGGTTGCACCGCGCGTGCTCACCGAGACGACCGTCGTCGGCGGCATGACGTTGCCGGCCGGCTCGTCGGTGTTTCTGTGCATGGCGGCGATCAACCGGGACGGCAGCGATTCGATCTCGACCGATGAGCTGGTGATGGACGGAAAAGTGCACCGGCACTGGGGATTCGGCGGCGGACCACACCGCTGCCTGGGCTCGCACCTCGCACGCATGGAGCTGACGGTGATCGTCGACGAATGGCTGAATCGAATCCCGGATTTCGAGCTGGCGCCGGACTACGAACCGGTAATCAAGTTTCCCAGCAAGACTTTCGCGCTCACGGAATTGCCGCTGCGGTTCGGCTGAGCCAGCCGCTCGTCAGCGGGGCGGTCGTGCCGACCCCGAAGCCGGGGGAGCAGAACTCGGCGGATTCGGCACCTCGACGCCGGGTGGCACCTCGGCGACCCGCGCGGCGACGGACGGGATCTCGATCGTCGCGCCTTGCTGCTGGCACTCGTTGGTCTCCACCGTGACGGTCATCGTGCCGCGGAACTCGGCATGGTCCTTACGCAGCGAAAGTGCCTGTGTCGTCGTCTGTTTCGCGGGTGCGTTGTCGGGCCCCACGCATGCGAACAGCATGGTGTCGGGCCGCGACTGCCATCCGCCGTTGCGGAAGTCCAGCACGACCGTTTTGCTGCCGCCGCCCTCGCCCACCTGGACGTGACCGGTCTCGTCCAGCATGACGCCCGTGGCCACGCACGATGCGGGAGTGCAGGCCGTCCTGAACGCCCACCAGGTGCTGACATTCGGCGGCTGGGGGTCGGGACTGCCGTTGTAGGACTGCTGTTCGCGGTTGACGTCGACGCGGTATGCGCCGTCCAGTGCCTCACCCGTGACCGGGAAGTCGTGCCCGGCGGGCGCCGGCGCCGCTTTGGGTGCGGGCCCCGCGACGGGTCCCAGCGGGCCGGCGGCGCGATTCGTTCCGTGGTCGTCGCGGCCGATGATGACGCCTACCGCGACCATCGCGACGCACAGCGAGGCCGCCGCGGTGCCCAGACCGATGATCCACGGCCAGCGATTGGGGCGGGTTTCCGCCGGTTTGGCGGAGCGTTCGACCGTAGCCGGCTCCTCGACCTGCTGATGGTGCTGCGCCAGACCGCGCACCGTCTTGGCCCAGGAGGAGAAGTAGGACGACGACGACGTCGCCTCCTGCGGTGACAACCAGGTCGCCGTTGTGTCGTGGTCATCCGGATAGTCGACGACCGTCAGATATGCCTCTGGACTGCGATCGCCGCTCCACGCGCCGGCGCCGTGACTCAGAGCGTCGGCGAAGGCGCGGCAGCTGCCGAACCGGTCGCGCGGATTCTTCGCCAACGCGACCGCGAACACGCCGTCGAGGCGGGCGACCTCCGGGCGCTGGTCGCGCAGGCTCGGCGGGGCGGCAGTCAGGTGCTGGCTGATAACGGCGACCGGATTCGACTGCTGGAAGGGCGGCTTGCCGGTGAGCAGGAAGTACGCGGTGGCCGCCAGCGAGTACTGGTCGGCACGGCCGTCGATGTCGCCGCCCATCAGCTGCTCGGGCGCGGCGAAGGCAACGGTCTCGCCGGTGAGCTCCGGCGACGCCGGGCTGTCCGGGTCGCCGAGTTGGCGGGCCAGGCCGAAGTCGGTGAGCAGGATCTGCTGCTCCCCGTCGCTGGGATGGGTGAACAGGATGTTGGCCGGTTTCACGCCGCGGTGCAGCATGCCCTTGCCGTGGGCGTAGTCGAGCGCGTCGGCGATGGCCGTCACGACCGCCAGCACCTCACCGGCCGGCATCCCATTGGGGTAGCGGCCGGTGACCAGCTCGTCGGCGTCAGTGCCGTTGACGTAATCCATCGTGACCCACAACTGACCGTCGGACTCGCCGCGATACTCGATGCCGAGGATGTGGGGGTGGTAGAGGCTGGTGGCGATCGGAGTCTCGCGGAGGAAACGGTCGCGGAACTCCTCGTCGCCTGAGAGGCCGGCCGACAGCACCTTCAGCGCGTTCCAGTGGGGTAGTCGGGGGTGCTGAGCCAGGTACACCGCGCCGGTGTCGGCATGCCCCAAGAGCCTCAGGACGGTGTAACCCGTAAAGGTCGAGCCGTTGGTGACCGACATGGGCAGATATTAACCACGGCGCACCCGACGGGGCATCCCTGCGCGGACCCCGCCGCTGCGCGTGGTGGCGATGTCGTAATCCGGATCCGCAGGTCGACAAAACCGCAGTTGAAGCCCTATATGAAACACCGAGATGGCGTTATTCGCTGCCGGATTTTTTCGGTTCAGGCGAGCCGCACAACTTCGGACGTTCATCGACCCAACGCTCGGTAGCGAACCGGCTTAGTACCCGGGACTTACCCGGCTCACATCATTTGCCCATGTCACAGGCCTATCGTGGCGACAGAATCGCCGGTGTTCGGGCGACTCTGTTACTCGGCTGTTACCGGAGATGAACACTTGTTGCTGTCGGGTGAACAATTGCAAACACCCAGCTTCGGCCGCAGCACAGGGGCCTGCGCGCGTCTATTGTCGTGCACGGACAGATCGCCGTTGTCGACCGAGAAGGAAGCCCGAAATGTCGTTCGTGACCACACAGCCGGAAGCTTTGTCGGCGGCGGCCACCAGCCTCCAGGGGATCGGGTCTGCGATCAACGCCCAGAACGCCGCCGCAGCGGCGCCGACTACGGGCGTGGTTCCGGCCGCGGCCGACGAGGTTTCGGCTTTGACCGCCGCGCAGTTCGCCGCGCACGCGCAGCTCTACCAGGCTGTGAGTGCGCAGGCCGCGGCCATCCACGAAGCGTTCGTCAACACATTGGGTACCAGCGCCGGTTCCTACGCTGCCACCGAGGCTGCCAACGCAGCCGCCGCGGGCTGAGCGTCACGTACATGAAAGCCATCCCACTGTGGCTCCACACACGGTGGCAGCCATCACGCGGGGAAGGGGGAAACAACCGTGTGTCTCAAGTCGGCGGTTACCTCTGGTAACCCGTCGACTACCACGTTCATTCCATCAATCACCACTCAACCAAGGAGAAAGTAAGTGCCTACGCGTTTTATGACTGACCCGCACGAGATGCGGGCGATGGCGGGCCGTTTCGACGTGCACGCGCAGACCGTCGAGGACGAGGCCCGCAAGATGTGGGCGTCGAGCACCAACATCGCCGGGGCCGGCTGGAGCGGTACCGCTCAGGCCACGTCCTACGACACGATGGGCCAGATGAACACGGCCTTCCGCAACATCGTCAACATGCTGCACGGGGTCCGTGACGGACTGATCCGCGACGCCAACAACTACGAGAGCCAAGAGCAGGCCTCTCAGCAGATTCTGAGCAGCTAGCTCGCTGACCAGCGTAAGCTTCCACACACAGGAGGAAAGATAAATGTCGATTAGCTACCAGTTCGGTGATGTCGACGCCCACGGCGCGCTCATCCGTGCGCAGGCCGCTTCCCTGGAGGCCGAGCACCAGGCCATCGTCCGCGATGTGCTGGCTGCCGGTGACTTCTGGGGCGGCTCGGGTTCCGTCGCCTGCCAGGAGTTCATCACCCAGTTGGGTCGCAACTTCCAGGTCATCTACGAGCAGGCGAACAGCCACGGCCAGAAGGTGCAGAGCGCCGGCAACAACATGTCGAGCACCGACTCCGCCGTCGGCTCCAGCTGGGCCTGACAGTCAACGCAGGGCGCGGCAGCACACCGGTTCAGGTGTGCTGCCGCGTCGTGCGATAACAGAGAAATACCGAGATACGAGAGAAGCGGATGGATCAGAGCACACGCACCGACATCACAGTCAACGTCGAAGGTTTCTGGATGTTGCAAGCGTTGCTGGACATTCGTCACGTCGCGCCCGAATTACGATGTCGGCCATTCGTGTCCACCGATTCGATGGACTGGCTGAACGAGCATCCGGGCATGGCCGTCATGCGCGAACAAGGCATCGTCGACGGCGAGACAGTTAATGACGCGGTCGCCGCCAGAATGCGCGTGCTGGCCGCCCCCGATCTTGAAATTGTCGCGCTGTTGTCCCGCGGCAAACTGCTCTACGGAGTCAAGGAGAAAGACGAGTCCGGCGACGAGGAGCAGGTTGGCTCCCGCGACATTCCGGACAACGAGTTCCGAGTTCTACTGGCCCGTCGCGGCCAGCACTGGGTATCGGCCGTACGAGTCGGCGACGAGATCACCGTCGACGACGTCGCCATCGCAGATACCACGTCTATCGCGACGCTGGTCTTCGATGCGCTCGAGTCGATCCACCACGCCGAGCCCGCCGCAATCAACGCGGTGAACGTGCCGCTCGAAGAAATGCTTGAAATCACGAAAGCCTGGCAAAGCTCCGGGTTTAACGTTTTCTCCGGCGGAGACCTGCGCCGGCTGGGCATCAGCGCAGCGACCGTGGCCGCACTCGGCCAGGCGCTGTCGGACCCGGCCGCCGAAGCCGCGGTCTACGCCCGCCAGTACCGCGACGACGACAAGGCGCCGAGCGCGTCGGTGCTTTCGCTCAAGGATGGATCTGGCGGCCGGATCGCCATGTACCAGCAGGCGCGCACAGCAGGCTCAAATGAAGCCTGGCTCGCTATCTGCCCGGCCACTCCGCAGTTGGTACAGGTCGGTGTGAAGACCGTGCTGGAAACGCTTCCCTACGGAGAGTGGAAGACACACAGCAGAGTTTAACTAATCTTCACGCAGTTACCGCGCACGGCAACGTTTTTCAGGGCAGCATTTAGCAAAGATGCGGATGCCGCGAAATGCTCTTAGAATCTGCTCAAACAATTGTGACGCGACGTCACAATTACACCTAGCGAGGCAAGACAGATGGACCCACAATTCGTCGACAGAGGGGTGCAGCGATGACCGCAGTAGCTGAGGCGCCACAGCCTGGCACAGAGGCGGTCTCGTCGCCTCAATCGGCCGTGATCGGCATCATCGCCGGCGAGGGCGTGCAGATCGGCGTCCTGCTGGACGCCAACGCCCCGGTGTCGGTGATGGTCGACCCGCTGCTGAAGGTCGTGAACGTCCGTCTGCGGGAATTGGGCCTCTCCGCGCTGGAGGCCAAGCAGCGCGGCCGCTGGGCACTGTGCCTGGTGGACGGCACGCCGCTGCGCGCCACCCAGTCACTCACCGAGCAGGATGTCTACGACGGCGACCGACTGTGGCTGCGCTTCGTCGAGGACACCGAGCACCGCTCGCAGGTCATCGAGCACATCTCGACGGCCGTTTCGGTCAACCTCAGCAAACGGTTCTCCTCGATCAACCCGTCGGTGGCGATTCAGGTCGGCGCCGCGATGGTCGGCGCCGGAGTCCTGCTGGGCTCCTTCCTGCTCGGCTGGTTCCGCTGGCACCACGACTCCTGGGTCCCGGCTCCGTACGCAGCGGTCATCGCGGTGCTGGTGTTCACCGTCGCGCTGCTGATCCTGGGCCGCTCCCACACCGTGCAGAACCGCCGTGCCGGCGACATCCTGCTCTGGAGCGGGCTCGCACCGCTGGCGGTCTCGGCGGCGTCCGCGCCTCCCGGCCCCGTCGGCTCTCCGCACGCCCTGCTGGGCTTTGCGGTCACCACGGTCGCCGCGCTGATGATCATGCGCTTCACTGGCCGCCGACTGGGCACCGGAACCGCGATCGTCACCGTCTCGCTGATCGCGACGTTCGGCAGCCTGGCTCGGATGGCGTTCGACACCGGCGCCGTCACGCTGCTGACCACGACCCTGTTGGTCTGCGTCTTCGGGTACCACAGCGCACCGGCGATGTCTCGCTGGCTGTCCGGCATCCGGTTGCCCGTCTTCCCTTCGGCCACCAGCCGCTGGGTCTTCGAGGCCCGTCCCGACCTCCCGACCACCGTGGCGCACGGCGTCGACGGCGGACGTCCGACCCTGGAGGGCCCCGCGTCGATCCAGGACGTGGTGCTGCGAGCCGAGCGTGCCCGCTCGTTCCTGACCGGACTGCTGGTCGGTCTCGGTGTGCTGACGGTCGTCTCGCTGGCCGGGGTGTCCGACCCCCGCACGCACGACCGCTGGCTGCCGCTGCTGCTGGCCGCCACCACCGCAGGCTTCCTCATGCTGCGCGGCCGGTCCTATGTAGATCGTTGGCAGGCAATCATTCTCGCGGTCACGTCGGTCCTGATCGTCGGCGCGGTCGTGGTGCGCTACTCGCTGGTGCTGTCCTCAACGGCGGCCGTGTCGGTGACCGCCGGCCTGGCGGTGCTGCTGCCCGCGGCGGGTCTGACGGCCGCGGCGACGGTGCCCAACACGATCTACAGCCCGCTGTTCCGCAAGCTCGTTGAGTGGGTCGAGTACCTCTGCCTGATGCCGATCTTCCCGCTGGCATTGTGGTTGATGAATGTCTATGCCGCGATCCGCTACCGGTAGGGGCGTGGCGATCGCAAGCGCGGCGAAGCCGGGCGCAGCGGGTCGGCACGGTAAGGGACTGGCGATCGCAAGCGCGGCGAAGCGGGGCGCAGCGGGTCGGCACCGACTGCGGCCGCTTCGTGTGGCCGCAGTCTCCGCCACCACACTGATCGTGGCCTCGGTAGCCCTGTCGGGCTCACCGGCCTACGCCATCAACCCCCCGGGCATCGATCCGGCGGCGACGCCGCCGGACAGCCCGCCTGGGCCGCAGCAGCCGACGAAGCAGAACTCGTACTGCACCGAGGTTGGGGTGTTGCCGGGCACCGACTTTCGTGTCCAGCCCAAGTACATGGACATGCTCAACCTGCCCGAGGCGTGGAAGTTCGGGCGTGGTGGCGGCGTGCGGGTTGCCGTCATCGACACCGGCGTCACCCCGCATCCGCGGTTACCCCACCTGATTCCGGGGGGCGACTATGTGACCGCCGGCGACGGGCTATCTGACTGCGACGCCCACGGCACGCTCGTGGCGTCGATGATTGCCGCGTCCCCCGGGAGCAACGGCCCTGCGGAAGCACCCGGACCCCGGCGCCCACCGCCGGTGCCCACCAGGGAACCACCGCCGCAGGCGCCGCCGCCGCAAACGATCAGCGTCGCCCCGCCGCCGCCGCAGACCATTACGTTGGTCCCGGCGCCGCCCGCGCAAGAGGATGCCCCGGCATGTCCGTGGTGCCCGCCGGGCAATAAGGCGGCTGGAGCGTCCAGCCACGATCAGGGCAAGACGGTGCTGCCGCACAATCCCCGTGGCGGACACGGCCAGATCGTCTCGGTGGATTATCCGCGGCCGGCCGCGCCGCAGCCGCCGTTGGATCCGCCGCCACCACCGGCGCCGAGCGACGCCTACAGCGGCATCGCCCCCGACGTCGATCTGATCTCAATTCGCCAGTCCAGCCAGGCTTTTGGGCTCAAGGACGCCTACACCGGCGACCAGGATCCGCAGACTCGGCAGAAGTCGGACAACATCCGGACGATGGCGCGGGCCATCGTGCACGCCGCGAACATGGGCGCCCAGGTGATCAACATCTCGCAGGTGCTGTGTATGAGCGCCCGCAGCATGATCGACCAACCCGACCTCGGCGCGGCCGTCCGCTACGCAGCGGTCGACAAGGACGCGGTCATCGTTGCGGCCGCGGGTGACACCAGCCAGCGCGACTGCAAAGAGAATCCCCTGGTGGATCCGTTGCACCCCAACGACTCTCGTGACTGGAATGGAGTGACTACAGTGGTCACCCCGTCCTGGTTCAGCGACTACGTCCTGACCGTCGGCGCGGTGGATGCCTCCGGCACGCCGATGGACAAACTGAGCGTCGCGGGGCCCTGGGTAGGCATCGCCGCGCCCGGCACCGACGTGGTCGGCCTGTCGCCGCGAGATGACAGCCTGATCAACGCGATTGACGGTCCGGACAACACGCTGCTGGTGCCGTCCGGGACCAGCTTCTCGACCGCGATCGTGTCCGGTGTGGCCGCGTTGGTGCGGGCGAAATACCCGAACCTGTCGGCGCATCAGATCATCGACCGCCTGATTCGGACGGCGCGCGCCCCCGCCCGCGGCGTCGACAACCAGATCGGCCACGGGATCGTGGATCCGGTTGCCGCGCTGACCTGGGATGTGCCGGAAGGCTCTGTCCTGCCGAAGGATACGGCGAAACCGCTCAAGCTGCCGCCCGCCGCCCCGCCGCGCAACATGGTGCCGGTGTGGGTCGCTGCGGGTGGCTTCGGTGGTGCGTTGCTGCTGGCCGGCCTCATCTTCGGTGGAGCCGTTTTGATGAGGAAAACAACAGGGAGACAGGAATGAAGGCACAACGCGAGTACGGGCTGTCCCTCTCGTGGGCGCGAGTCACCACCGTGTTCCTGATTGACGTTGCGCTGCTGGTGATTGCGAGCCATCTGCCGGACTCCTGGCAGGCCGATCGCAACCTGACGCTGTGGATCGGCGTCGGTCTGGCGGTCATCCTGACCGTCGTCGCCTTGCTGACCAACGGGGGAGTGCCGGTGTCGTCGGCCCCGATCGCCCGGGTGCGCAACTGGTACGCCGACCCGGAGGCGCTGACGGTCGGTTGCACACCGGCCATCGACCACCGCCGGCAGTTCAGCCGCGACACCGTCGGCATCCGTGAGCACGACGGCAAGCTGATCGCGGTGATCGCAGTCGACGGCGCGGGCGAGCAGGGCCGGCACCGTCACCGCGATGGGCTGGCGACCACCATCCCGCTGGAAGCAGTCGTTACGTCGTTGCGGCAGTTCGATGTTCGCCTCGACAGCGTCGACGTGATCTCCGTTGGCGCCCGCACCGCCAGCAAGGGCGTGCAGGCGGCCGCGCGCGACGACTTCGGCGGCGACCGCCGTCCGATCGAGGAGCGCAACACCTGGCTGGTGCTTCGGATGGACCCGCAGCACAACGTCAGCGCCGTCGCGGCCCGCGATTCGGTGGCTTGCACCCTGGCCGCCGCAACCGAGCGGCTGGCCAACGATCTCGACGGACGCAGCTGCGTCGCGCGCCCGCTGACCGCCGACGAGATCGTCGACGTGGACGACGCCGTGCTGGCCGGTCTGCAGCCGGCGCACGTCCGGCCGTTCTGGCGCTACCTGAAGACCCCGGACGGCTACGTGACCAGCTTCTGGGTGTCGCCCGGCGACATCACCAGCGAGACGCTCGAGGAGCTGTGGCTCACCGACGCCGACACCACGGTCATGACGATCCGCATTATCGCCGAGGGTCACGAGGCCGACGTGTCGGTGTGGGTTCGGTACCACAGCGACAAGCGCCTGCGGAAAGAGGCCTTCAGCGGTCTGAACCGCCTGACCGGGCGTCAGCTCGGCGCGGTGGCGGCCAGCCTCCCGGCTCCCACGTCTCGTCGCCCGCTCCCGATGCCGAGCCGCACGCTGGGCCACACCGAGGACATCCTGGTTCCGGTGGGCGCAGTGGCTGGGCAGCAGGCGAGCGGTTTCGAAGCCTTACGATAAAGGGATGACGCGACCGCAGACCAACGCGCCGGATTCCCGCAACGCGATGGTCGCGGGGCTGCTGGCGTCCGGAATATCGGTCAATGGGCTTCAGCCCAGCCACAATCCGCAAGTGGCACTGCGGATGTTCACGACGGCCACCAGCCTCGACCCGGAGATGTGCGACGCCTGGCTGGCCCGCGTGCTGGCCGGCGACCAGACCATCGAGGTACTGACCGGCGCGTGGCAGTCGGTGAAGACGTTCGGCTGGGAGATCCGCCGGCTCGGTCTGACGGAGCTCGAGTTCCGGCCCGAGGTGTCCGACGGGATGTTCCTGAAGCTCGCTGTGACCAGCGTGGAGTCGCTTGCCGCGGCCTACGCGGCCGCGCTCACCGAGGCCAAGCGATACACCGATGCGGCCGAACTGTTGGATTCGATAACGCCGCGACACGCCTCCGATGAGGAACTGGTCAAGTATGTGCGGGGCCTGCTGCATTTCCGCACCGGCCGCTGGCCCGACGTGCTCGCGCAGTTCCCGCCCGGGGCCGGTTGGCGGCACCCCGAGCTGAAAGCGGCCGGGGCCGCGATGGCCACCACCGCGTTGGCATCGCTGGGCGTCTTCGAGGAGGCGACCAGGCGCGCCCAGGAGGCGATCGAGGGGGACCGGGTGCCCAGCGCGGCCAACGTCGCGATGTACACCCAGGGCATGTGCTTCCGGCATCTCGGCCGGGAAGAGGAGGCCGTCGAGGCCCTGCGCCGGGTGTACTCGCGCGATGCGAAGTTCACACCGGCCCGTGAGGCGCTGGACAACCCGAACTACCGCTTGGTCTTGACGGACCCGGAAACCATTGAGGCACGCACAGATCCGTGGGATGCGGACAGCGCGCCCACCCGCGAGCAGGCCGAGGCCGCCAAGCACGCCGAGATGGCCAAGAAGTACCTCGACGAGGGCGACTCCGAGCTCAACGCCATGCTCGGCATGGACGCCGCCAAGCGGGAAATCAAACTGATCAAGTCGACAACCAAGGTGAACCTGGCCCGCGCGAAAATGGGCCTGCCGGTGCCGGTGACGTCGCGGCACACACTACTGCTCGGACCTCCTGGAACCGGCAAAACCTCTGTGGCACGGGCCTTTTCGAAGCAACTGTGCGGGCTGACCGTATTGCGTAAACCGTTGGTGGTGGAGACCAGCCGCGCAAAGTTGTTGGGCCGCTACATGGCCGACGCGGAGAAGAACACCGAAGAAATGCTCGAGGAAGCGCGCGGCGGGGCGGTGTTCTTCGACGAGATGCACAACCTGCACGAGAGCGGTTACTCCACCGGTGACGCCTACGGAAACGCGATCATCAACACCTTGCTGCTGTACATGGAGAACCACCGCGACGAACTGGTGGTCTTCGGGGCGGGGTACGCCAAGGCGATGGACAAGATGCTCGAGGTCAACCAAGGTCTGCGACGCCGGTTCTCCACCGTCATCGAGTTCTTCAGCTACAACCCGAAAGAGCTTGTCGCGCTGACTCAGCTGATGGGCCGGGAGAACGAGGACATCATCACCGACGACGCGGTCGAGGGACTGCTGCCGTCCTACACCCGGTTCTACGAGGACGAGACACTCTCCTCGGACGGCGACTTGATCCGCGGCATCGACACGCTCGGCAACGCCGGCTTCGTGCGCAATGTGGTGGAGAAGGCCCGCGATCACCGCAGCTTCCGGCTCGACGACGAAGACCTCGACGCGGTGCTGGCCAGTGACTTCGACGAATTCAGCGACGACCAGCTGCGCCGGTTCAAGGAGCTGACCCGCGACGACCTCGCCGAGGGACTCAGCGCGGCGGTGGCCGAGAAGAAGAGCGACTGAAGTCACTGAGCCGCAACATCTTTGGGGTATATTGCGCCAAAGATGTTGCGCCAGAAACAGAGCTGCGTCTCGGCAATCCAGAGACTTCGGCTCGCCGCACATGTGAGTTCACCCAGGGGTGAGTTGACTCGCGACGATCGTGGTGGAACTATGACCGGAGCAAGCACCTCGCTAGGTGAGGCGTCTGCACGGATACAGGCCACTGACCTCAAATGTCGAAAGACGCCCAGGGTCAGGACAGCTCCTCCCGGCTTAAGGGTTGAGCCCAAGTGGCTTCCGGGTCCACCGGATACGCCGTGCAGTGCCAAAGCTCTGTCGAGAGGGGTGCAGCGACCGGCCTGATCAGGCCGGATTCGCTACGTCCCGCGTGCACCGTGTCGGCACCCCCGCGTGCCCTGGCCGCGAGGAGGTGAGGCGAAGTGAGTCCCAGCGATAGTCCGTATCCGAGACCGGTGACCGTTTCGTCCAGGTCCGGCCTCGGCGTCCACAACATCCACTGACTCGGCTGACGCCGCTTCAATCAGCCACGCGCGCTTGATCTTTGCCGCGCGTGCCCACTTGTCGTGCCCTGGCACAGCGGCCGTTTCCGCATGCCCGCGCAAAGGAGTACCCGATGACTTTTGTGACGACGCAACCCGAACTGCTCGCCGCGGCGGCCGCCCGGTTGGCCGTTGTCGGCTCAGAACTGGCGGCACAGAATGCCGCGGCGATGGCCCCGACGTCTGCGGTGGTCCCCGCGGCAGCCGATGAGATATCCGCCCTGGCCGCAGCACAATTCGTCTCGCAGGCAGCGCTGTATCAGGCGGTGGCCGCACAGGCGGTCGCGGTGCACGACTCTTTCGTCGACGTCCTCGGCGCCAGCGCCGCGTCCTACGCCGCCACCGAAGCCGCGAACGCAAGTTCAGCGATCTGACAGGAGCGCCACCATGACTGCAGCACTCGACTTCGGCGCGTTCCCACCAGATGTCAACTCCGCCAAGATGTACGCCGGCCCCGGGTCGGCGTCGATGCTGGCCGCCGCGTCCACGTGGAACGGGCTGGCGTCCGAACTGCGTTCGCAGGCAGCCAATTACAGTGCGATCGTCGCGAACCTGACCGGCGAGGGCTGGCAGGGCCCGGCGTCGACCGCGATGGCAGGCGCCGCCGCGCCGTACACGGCGTGGATGCACACGACGGCGGCGCAGGCCGAGCAGACCGCCGGCCAGGCGACGGCCGCGGCAGCGGCGTACGAGGCCGCCTACGGGATGACCGTGCCGCCGCCGGTGATCGCGGCCAATCGGGCTCAGCTCGCGGCGTTGGTCGCCACGAATGTGCTGGGCCAGAACGGTCCCGCCATCGCGGCGACCGAGGCGCACTACGGCCAGATGTGGGCGCAGGACGCCGCGGCGATGTACGGCTACGCCGCACAGTCGTCGTCGGCCACCAAGGTGCCGGCGTTCGCGACCGCGCCGCAGACCACCGCCCCCGGCGCGCTCGCAGGTCAGGCGGCCGCGACGACTCAGGCCACCGGCAGCAGCGCGCAGGCCGCGTTGTCGCAGCTGACCTCGTCGGTTCCCGGCACGCTGCAGGGAATGTCGTCGCCGGCGACGTCGTCGACCTCGATGCTGGGCGAGCTCGAGGGCCTGCTCAGTGGTGGCTCGTCGGGCAACTCGCAGCTCGACGGTTTCTGGAACGCGTGGGGGCCCAACGCCAACGTCTGGAACACGATCACCTCGACCGGAGCGATCAACCCGCTGCAGGCGGCGCAAATCGTCACCAGCGCCAGCTTCCTCGGACCCGGCACGATGGCGGGAAGCGAGGGCCTGAGCCAACTTTCACCGTTGGGCGGGATGGCCGCGGGCCTGGGCTCTGGCACGCCGGCAATCTCGGGCGTGACCGGCCTCGGCGCGGCCGCACCCTCGATGTCGGCGGGCGTCGGTCAGGCCGCGTCCATCGGCCAGCTGTCGGTGCCGCCCGGCTGGACCTCGGCGCCGCCCGCGGCGATGCCGTCGGCCGGATCGGCGCTGGGCAGCACGCCGTTGGCCGCACCGGCCGAGGTCGCGGCCGGTGTACCCGGCGTGGCCCCGACGGGTGCCGGGGTCGGCGCCCGCGCCGGGGCGACCGGCGGCATCATGGACACCCGGTTCCTGGCCCGGCCGCCGATGGTCCCCTCGTGGGCTGCGGTCGGCTAAGCCGCACACTGTATTTCGAGCGGTGAGCGCCGATCGGGCGTGGCGTCGTCCACACTGATAGGCACCTCGCCCGGGAAAGGAGAGCCGCGTCATGCACACGCTGACAATCGCGGAATTCACGCTGCGGCTGGCCGTGGGCCTCGGCTGCGGCGCCCTGATCGGCATCGAGCGGCAGTGGCAGGCCCGGCGGGCCGGCCTGCGCACCAACGCCCTGGTGGCGACGGGCGCGACGTTGTTCGTGCTGTACGCCGTCGCGACCAACGACAGCAGTCCCACCCGGGTGGCCTCCTATGTGGTCTCCGGAGTCGGTTTTCTCGGTGGTGGGGTGATCCTGCGTGAGGGGTTCAACGTCCGCGGCCTCAACACCGCGGCCACGCTCTGGTGCTCGGCCGCGGTGGGGGTGCTCGCGGCCGGGGGATACCTGGTGTTCGCGCTGATCGCGACCGGCACCATCGTGTTGATTCATCTGCTGGGACGCCCGGTGGGGCACCTGATCGACCGCGACAACGTGGTCGAGGAGGACGAGGACGATCAGCCGTACCAGCTGCAGCTGATCTGCCGGCCCAAGTCCGAGAAGTACGCGCGCGCGCAGATCGTGCAGCGCACCGGATTCGGCGGGGATCGTCTGCTGCTGCGTGGCATCTACACCGGCCGCAACAGCGACGACAGCGTCACGCTGACCGCCTATTTGCTCAGCGACGGCCACGCGCCGTCCCGGCTGGAGCAGCTCGTCGCCGAGTTGTCCCTGCAGGAGGGCGTGCAGGCGGTGCATTGGTATGCGGGTGACCAGGATGACCGCATGCCGCCGGCGCATTAGCCCGTCGTCGTAGGGTGTGTGACGTGACTGCGATCTCCGGCTTCCTCTCCGTGCTGCCAGAGCAGATGCGGGATCCGGTGTTGTTCGCGATCCCGTTCTTTCTCGGCCTGCTGATCCTGGAATGGACGGCGGCACGCAAACTCGAGCGCATCGAGCGGCAAGCATCGATGCCCACCGACCGTCCGGGAGCGGGCGCGTATCTGACCGCCGACTCGTGGGCCAGCATCCGGATGGGTCTCATCTCGGTCGCCACGACGGCGGGCTGGAAGTTCCTCGCGCTGCTGGGGTACGCCGCGATTTATGCCTACGTCGCGCCGTGGCACTTGGCCGCGACGCGGTGGTACACGTGGGTGATCGCGATCCTCGGCGTCGACCTCCTTTATTACTGCTATCACCGCAGCGCGCACCGCATTCGGCTGATGTGGGCGACCCATCAGGCGCATCACTCGAGCCAGTTCTTCAACTTTGCCACCGCGCTGCGGCAGAAGTGGAACAACAGCGGCGAGATCCTGATGTGGATCCCGTTGCCGCTCTTGGGAATTCCGCCTTGGGTGGTGTTCTGCAGTTTCTCGCTGAATCTGATCTACCAGTTCTGGGTGCACACCGAACGAATTGGGCGCATGTGGGCGCCTTTCGAATTCGTCTTCAACACACCCTCGCACCACCGGGTGCACCACGGGATGGACGCCGAATACCTCGACAAGAACTACGGCGGAATATTCATCGTCTGGGACCGGCTGTTCGGCACCTTCCGGCAGGAGACCTTCCGGCCGCACTACGGCCTGACCAAACAGGTCGACACGTTCAACGTCTGGAAACTGCAGACCCATGAATACCTCTCTATCGCAAGGGATTTCCGTTCTGCGAGGCGTTTCCGCGACCGCCTCGGGTATGTGTTCGGGCCGCCTGGATGGCAGCCGGCCGGGGTGCTGCGCAGCGCTGCTCCGCTGACTCCCTCGCGCTGACCATCCGCTCAGCGGCAGTGAGTCCTTGTTCACCCGGCGTTTTTATTTCGGCGAGCCGAAAGCCCCCACGGCTTAGCCAAGATCAGTAAGTTCGACGGCGAGGCCGGTATCCGCCTGCCGCGACCACGAGAAGGGAATTGCTGTGGGAGACACTCTCACCGAGGGGCAAAAGCTCGTCAAAGGTGAATCGCTGACATCGAGCAACGGGGCCTACACCCTGACACTGCAGGATGACGGAAACCTGGTCCTGGCATCACGCGGTCACGCGATCTGGTCGTCGGGCACCAACGGCGAAGACGTCGTGCGCGCCGAGGTGCAGAGCGACGGCAACTTCGTTCTCTACACGGGCGACAAGCCGGTGTGGCACACCGACACCAAGGGCAAAAAGAACGTCCGCCTGGTCCTGCAGGACGACCGCAACCTCGTGCTCTACTCCGCAGACGGCGCCGCGTGGTCGACCAAGACCGAGACCGACGCTCCTCCGCCGGCCGAGCCCGAAGCGGCCGCACCGGCAGCCGCCGAGGAAGAACACCACGCCGAGGAAGCCGCGCACGCCGAGCCGGAGCCCGCCGCCCCGCGGACTTACACCGTCGAGTCGGGTGACACGTTGTGGGCCATCGCCGAGCAGTTCTACGGCGACGGCAACAAGTACCAGATCATCGCCGACGCCAGCGGCATCTCGAACCCGGACCTGATTCAACCGGGCCAGGTTCTGACCATTCCTTGATCGCGAGGGGAGCGCGTCGGCCGCGAATCCGGCCGGCGCGCTCTCGTCAGATCCGCTCTCGGCTTAGGATTTGCTAGGTAATCTAAAAGCCTGCCGGTGGGGAGCCGGTGTTCACGGATCGGAGTCGTGGGTGGGGGGTTCGGCAATTCGCGCATTCGGCGTAACTCTCGCGGCTGCGGTCGCGGCATTCTGCGTTCCCGCGCCCGCCCACGCTGATCCGGTGCCCGTATTCCCCGGAATGGAGATCCACCAGGGTCCTCACCTGTGCACTCTGGGCTACGTCGATCCCGCGCTGCGGGTGGCGTTCAGCGCCGGGCACTGCCACAGCGACGGCCCGGTTATGGACCGGGACAACAAGGTGATCGGCAACGTCGCAACATTCCGGGACAACACACCCAACGGGACGGTGGTCCATACCGACCAGGAGATCTCGGACTACGAATCGATCGTGTTGGCCCCCGACGTGACGATCAACAACATCCTGCCCGGTGGGCGCTTGCTGCAGTCCGACCCGGGACTGGTCGTCACGCCCGGCGAACCGATCTGTCACTTCGGCGTCGTCACCGGCGAGAGCTGCGGAACGGTGGAGGCCGTCAACAACGGCTGGTTCACGATGAGCCACGGCACCGTCAGCCAGCAGGGTGACTCCGGCGGACCGGTCTACCTCACCAACGGACCCGGACCCGCCCGCATCGTCGGCATCTTCAACAGCGTTTGGGGCAACCTGCCGGCGGCGGTGTCGTGGCAGTCGACCACCCAGCAGATCCGTCAGGACGTAGGCGTCGGCGGGCCGGCCATCTAGCGCGTCAGCACAAAAACCGGGATCGACGGCGCGGCGGCGCGCAGCTCGTCGGCGCCGGAATCCGGTGTCAGCCCGGCGATGTGGCCCTTGACCTCCCAGTACCACCGCTCCAGGTAACGCTTCAGCACCTCCGCCTTGGCGCCGTCCGCCAGCTCTGTCGCGCGCAGACTGCGGCGACGCCACACCGGTCCGACATCGACCGCGCCCGCTGTGCGGACGTTGCGGGCCCACTGGGTGTTGCCGCGCGGCGACACGAGGTACTCGGCATCACCGATGGTCAAGACGTTGACGACCACGCTACGGACGCGACCGCTCGCGCGTCCGCGCACGCGTAGCGCGCGGGTGCCCGCGATGCTGATGCCGGCTTCGGCCAGCCATCGGATCAAGGTGTTCGCCTTCTTCGCGACACCGCTGGGTTCGTCGTATCTCGTCGCCACGAGCGCTCCTATGTTCGGTTACTGAGAGCACTGCTCTCTTTGCTGGAAGAATGACACACCGGCTCAGGAAAAACAAGAGCACCGTTCTCTGTTGTGTCACACTTGCCAGATGGCGAATCGGCGCGATGCGCGCGAACGCACCGAGGCGCAGATCATCGAGCTCGGTCGGCGCCACCTGGTGGAGCACGGCGCGGCCGGGCTGTCGCTGCGCGCAATCGCCCGCGACCTCGGCATGGTGTCGTCCGCGGTGTACCGCTACGTCGCCAGCCGCGACGAGTTGCTGACGTTGCTGCTGATCGACGCGTACTCCGAGCTTGCCGACGTGGTGGATCGCGCCCGCGACGCGGTGTCCGACGACGCGTGGACCGAGGACGTCGTTGCGATCGCCCACGCGGTGCGGGACTGGGCCGTGACACACCCGGCCAGTTGGGCGCTGCTGTACGGCAGTCCGGTGCCCGGCTATCACGCTCCGGCTGAGCGGACGGTCGAGCCCGGGACCCGGGTGATCGGCGCGCTGTTCGACGCCGTGGCGGCCGGCATAGCGACCGGAGACATCAAGTTGACGAATCATTCTGCGCCGCAACCGATGTCCGATGACTTCGAGCGACTCCGTCAGGAATTCGGATTTGCCGGCGACGACACGGTCATCGCCAAGTGCTTTGCGACGTGGGCCGCCGTGGTCGGCGCGATCAGCCTCGAGGTGTTCGGTCAGTACGGCGCCGACACGTTGAGCGACACCCACGCGGTGTTCGACGCTCAGGTGCGGCTATTGGTCGGGGTGCTCACCCAGCCGGCTTTCGGGGTTTCGGCGCCGAATTAGAACATGTTCACCGGGCCTTTTTCGACGGCGGACATCGCCGATCCCGGCAACAGTTCCGGCCGGGCAAGGGGCTGGGTTATCCTGCGAGGCGATGAGTCTCCGCTTCGGATCACCGGTCCAAACCGCATGGGTGACGCGCGACCTGGATGCCACCGAAACGGCTCTCACCGGGCTATTAGGCGTCAGGAAGTGGGTGCGTCTGCCCGACATCCACTTCGCGCCGGACGCCTGTAGCTACCTTGGTGCCCCGGCCGATTTCGTCGCCAACATCTCACTGAGCTACCTCGGCGAAATGCAACTCGAACTCATCGAACCGGTCCGCGGGCCTAATATCTATAGTGACCTTTTGGACAACTCTGGCCCGGGCTTACACCACATCTGCGTCGAGGCTGACTCTCCGGAGGAATTCGATGCCGCCCTCGCCTCGGCGGAGCAGCAGGGGGCCTCGGTGCCACAGCAGGGCGTGATGCCCGGGGGTCTGCGCTTCGCCTACCTGTCCGCGCCGAATTCCGGCGTTCCGTTCATCGAGATCGCGCACTTCTCACCCGAGATGCGGCAGTTCTTCGACTACATCAAGCAGGAGCAGCAGTGAGTTCTACCGACATCCCGGCAACATTGAGCGTCGATGACATCCCGTCGTGGTCGGACGAGGCGGACGTCGTAGTGCTCGGCTTCGGCATCGCGGGCGGGTGCGCGGCGGTCAGCGCTGCCGCCGAAGGCGCACGGGTCCTGGTGCTGGAACGGGCCGCCGCCGCGGGTGGCACCAGCGCGATGGCCGGGGGTCACTTCTACCTCGGCGGCGGCACGGCGGTTCAGGAAGCGACAGGTCATCCCGACTCCGCCGAGGAGATGTACAAATACCTCGTCGCGGTGTCGCGCGATCCTGACCATGAGAAGATCCGCGCCTACAGCGGCGGCAGCGTCGAGCACTTCAATTGGTTGGAAGACTTGGGTTTTCAGTTCGAGCGAAGCTTCTACCCGGGCAAGGTCGTGGTACCGCCGGGCACCGAAGGGCTCAGTTACACCGGCAATGAGAAGGTCTGGCCGTTCTGCGAGCAGGCCGTCCCGTCGCCGCGAGGGCATTCCGTTCCCGTGCCCGGAGAACTCGGCGGCGCGTCGATGGTGATCGATCTGCTGGTCAAGCGCGCCGACGAACTGGGCGTCCAATTCCGGTACGAAACGGGGGCAACCAACCTGGTCCTGGACGCCGAGGGGGTCGTGGTCGGAGTCGCGTGGAAGCACTTCACCGAAACCGGTGCGGTCAAAGCGAAGTCGGTGATCGTCGCGACCGGCGGATTCGCGATGAACGCCGACATGGTCGCCGAACACACCCCTGAACTGGGTCAGCCGCGCCGCACCAAACACCATGGGCTGGTGGCTCCATACATCTTGGGCAATCCGAACGACGACGGTCTCGGTCTGCGGATGGGTGTTTCGGCGGGCGGCGTGGCCGAGAACATGAACGAGAAATTCATCACCGCCGCCGCGTATCCACCCGAGATCCTGCTGACCGGTGTGATCGTCAACAAAGACGGCAAGCGATTCGTCGCCGAGGACTCCTACCATTCGCGCACATCGGCTTTCGTGCTCGAGCAGCCAGAGCAGACGGCGTATCTGATCGTCGACGAGGCGCACACCGAGATGCCCGCGATGCCGTTGATCAAGTTCCTCGACGGTTACGAGACGATCGCCGAACTCGAAGAGGCACTCGAGATCCCCGCGGGTCATGTGGCCGCGACGCTGGAGCGCTACAACGAGTTCGCCGCCAACGGCGAAGATCCCGACTTCCACAAGCGCCCGGATTATGTTGCGCCGCAGGACAATGGGCCGTGGGCCGTATTCGACCTGTCACTCGGGCGGGCGATGTACTCCGGTTTCACGATGGGTGGCCTGGCGGTCACCGTCGACGGCGAGGTCAAGCGCGGCGACGGCGGCGTCGTCCCGGGCCTGTACGCGGTCGGCGCGTGCGCATCGAACATCGCCCAGGACGGCAAGGGTTACGCCAGCGGCACGCAACTGGGCGAGGGGTCGTTCTTCGGGCGCCGCGCCGGAACGCACGCGGCCGGCAGGGCCGCGGGCGGGTAGGCGCTAGACCGACGCGGGTTGCTTGTCCACCTCGCCGAGCCGCCACGGGCCGCCGCCGAGCAGTTCGAGATGGCGTTGGTGGAACGTCTCCACCGCGGGCCGATGGCTCACGCTGACCACGATGCACTGCGGTAACTCGTTGTGCAGCAACTGATATAGCGCATGCTCCAGACCTTCGTCGAGCGCCGAGGTGCTCTCGTCGAGGAAGACGGCCTTGGGTTTGGTGAGCAGGATGCGTGCGAACGCGACCCGCTGTTGCTCGCCGGGAGAGAGCACCTTGGCCCAGTCGCGCACCTCGTCGAGGCGATCCGCGAGGGGAGTGAGCGCGACCTGGCTGAGCGTGTTCTGCAGAGTCTCGTCGGAGATGTCGGTCGGCGAGTTCGGGTAGCAGACCACCGTCCTTAGATCGCCCAGCGGAACGTACGGCAGCTGGGACAGGAACATCGTCGCGTTCTCGCCGTCCGGGCAGCGCAGCGTCCCGGACGCATACGGCCACAGCTCGGCGAGGCTGCGCAGCAACGTGGTCTTGCCCGCACCCGACTGTCCCGTAATCACCAGCGACTGACCGGATTCCAGGCGCACGTCGAGTGCGTCGACGAGCGGATCCCCGTCCGGCGTGCGCACCTCGACGCCGTCGAATTCCACCGAACCATCCGCGGTTGGGCGCGTCAGCACCGCGGGCAGATCGCGGCCCTTGGCATTGGCGTCAACCAGACCGTGCAGACGGAGGATGGCCGCGCGGAAGGAGGCGAAGGAGTCGTAGTTGTTGCGGAAGAACGACAGCGAATCGTGGATCTCGCCGAATGCCGTGGCGGTCTGCGTGACGTCGCCGAATGCGATCTGACCGGCGAACAGTCGCGGAGCCTGGACGAGCCACGGCAACGGCACGATGGCCTGCGACATCGACACGTTCCAGCCGAGGAATCCGACCGTCCGGCGGACGTATCGCCGGTAATTGTCGATAACCGGTGTGAACCGACTCCACAATGTTGCGCGCTCGACCCTTTCACCTCGGTAGAAGCCGACCGCCTCGGCCGAATCCCGAAGCCGGACCAGCGAGTAACGGAATGCGGCGTTGAGTTTCTCGTTGTTGAAGCTCAGCCAGATCAACGGACGTCCCAGCCAGAACGCGACGATCGTCGCGACCGAGACGTAGAGGATGACGATCCAGAACATTGCGCGTGGCAGCGTAAAACCGGAAATGCTCAGTGGGCCAGACAGATTCCACAGGATGGCCGCGAAGGAGATCACCGACACGACCGATTTCACGGCGCCGAAGAGCAAGGTGTTGGTGGTGTCGCTCTGCGGAACGTTGGTCATCCCGCCCATCCCTGCGGTGAAGATGTCGACGTCCTGCTGAATTCGCTGATCCGGGTTGTCGATGGTGTTGTCAATGAACAGATCTCGGTAATACGCCCGACCTCTGAGCCAGTCGTCGGACAGGTACCCGGTCAACCACACCCGCCAAGCGATGATGAATCGCTGCGTCAGGTAGATGTCCAGCATCACTCGGGAAATCCACAGCGTGGCAAGCACACTGAAGTGGATCAACGACTTATAGAAGCCGTCGATACCGCTCTGCCTGATCGCGGCGTTACCCGACGCGGTCCCCATGAACGCGGTCTGCAACGAGCTGAACATGTCGTTGCTCTGGTAGCTGAGCAGCACCACCAGGCGCACCGAGAGCAAGACCAGTAGCAGCAGAACCGCCAACTGCAACCAGGTGGGGACGGCGTGCCGCCCGGTGAAGTAGCCGCCGGTGATCCGCCAGTACTGGCGCCCCCAGGTGGTCACGTAGCGCAGCAGGATGAGCACCAGCAGCACGCTGACCGCGGCGATCACCCAACCTTTGGCCAGCCACCACAACGATTCCGTGGTCGCCGTGGACCAGTCGATCGACGGCTTGAACGGCTTCGGCTCCAAGATCGCGTCTCCTTGCTGACGAGGGCATCCAGCCCGTCGTCACAGTGGATGCTTCCCCGCGAAAGTACCGTAGGGCCATGGGCAACGACGCCGACAACAGCTTCCACGCCGGACAACTGATCGCGCGCCGGTTGAAGGCCAGCGGGATCGACACGCTCTTCACCCTGTCCGGCGGTCACTTGTTCTCGATCTACGACGGATGCCGCAGCGAGGGGATCCGGCTGGTCGACACCCGGCACGAACAGACCGCAGCGTTTGCGGCCGAAGGCTGGTCCAAGGTCACCCGCCAACCCGGGGTCGCCGCTCTCACCGCCGGTCCGGGCGTCACCAACGGCATGAGCGCCATGGCCGCGGCGCAGCAGAACTCGTCGCCGCTGCTCGTGCTGGGTGGCCGGGCCCCGGCCGGGCGCTGGGGGATGGGCTCGCTGCAGGAAATCGACCACGTGCCATTCGTCGCGCCGCTGACCCGATTCGCCGCCACCGCGCCGTCGGCCGATGCCGTCAGCGGCCTGATCGACGACGCACTGCGCGCCACCGTCGGTGCCCGATCTGGCGTAGCGTTCATCGACTTTCCGATGGATCACGCCTTCTCCGTCGCCGCCGACACCGGGCTACCCGGTGCCCTGATCGAGACGCCGGCGCCGGCGCTGCCCGACGGCGACGCGCTGGATCGCGCCGTCAGCCTGCTGGGGGCCGCGCAGCGTCCGGTGATCATGGCCGGCACCAACGTGTGGTGGGGCCACGCCGAGCAAGCACTGCTGCGGTTGGCCGAGCAGCGCCGGATTCCGGTGCTGATGAACGGCATGGCCCGCGGCACAGTACCGGCGGACCACCCACTGGCTTACTCCCGGGCGCGCTCAAAAGCGTTGGGGGAGGCCGACGTTGCCATCGTTGTTGGGGTGCCGATGGACTTCCGGCTGGGCTTCGGTGGCGTTTTCGGACCGGACACCCAGCTGATCGTGGCCGACCGCGCGCAACCGGAACGCGCGCATCCCCGGCCGATCGCTGCCGGCCTCTACGGCGACCTGTCGGCCATCCTGACGGTGCTGAGCGAGACGCCGCGGGCCGAGACCGCGGGCCACGAGGAATGGGTGGCCGACCTGCGGGCGACCGAGACCGCGGCGCGCGAGCGGGAGCAGGGCGAGTTGGCCGACGATCGCAGCCCGCTGCACCCGATGCGGGTCTACGCCGAACTCGCGCCGATGCTCGACCGCGACGCGATCGTCGTCGTCGACGCGGGTGACTTCGGTTCCTACGCCGGCCGCGTGATCGACAGCTACGTGCCGGGAGCGTGGCTGGACAGCGGTCCGTTCGGGTGCCTCGGTTCGGGCCCCGGCTACGCGCTGGCCGCCAAGCTGGCCCGCCCGGACCGTCAGGTGGTGCTGTTGCAGGGCGATGGCGCCTTCGGTTTCAGCGGGATGGAGTGGGACACGCTCGTGCGACACAACATTCCCGTCGTCTCGGTGATCGGCAACAACGGGATCTGGGGGCTCGAACATCACCCGATGGTGGCCCTCTACGGCTACTCCGTGGTGGCCGAACTGCGGCCGGAGACCCGCTACGACGAGGTCGTTCGCGCGCTCGGCGGGCATGGCGAACTCGTCGCCACCCCGGCCGAGCTACGCCCGGCGCTGCAGCGCGCGTTCGACAGCGGCCTGCCCGCGGTGGTCAATGTGCTCACCGATCGCGAGGTCGCCTATCCACGCCGGTCCAATCTGGCGTAGCCCGGCCTGCATCGCCACCGGTGGCTAGTACCGTTGACCTGTGCCAAAGACCACCAGCTCTTCGTCCTCCCGCCTGAGCGGCCGCTTCTGGAAGCTGCTCGGCGCCAGCACCGAGAAGAACCAGGGCCGCTCGCTGGCCCAGGTCACCGCGTCCGCGGAGTACGACGACAAGGCGGCGGGACTCGACGACGAGCAGCTGCGCAAGGCCGCGGGCCTGCTGGACCTCGACGATCTGGCCGAAGCCGACGACGTCCCGCAGTTCCTGGCCATCGCGCGGGAGGCCGGCGAACGCGCCACCGGTTTGCGGCCGTTCGACGTGCAGTTGCTCGGCGCGCTGCGGATGCTGGCCGGCGACGTGGTGGAGATGGCGACCGGTGAGGGCAAGACCCTGTCCGGTGCGATCGCCGCCGCCGGCTACGCGCTGGGCGGGCGGCATGTCCACGTCGTCACGATCAACGACTACCTGGCCCGCCGGGACGCCGAGTGGATGGGCCCGCTGCTGGAGGCGCTTGGTGTCACGGTCGGCTGGGTGACCGGCGAGTCGACCCCCGAGGAGCGACGCGCGGCCTATAAGTGCAACGTCACCTACGGGTCGATCAACGAGATCGGCTTCGACGTGCTGCGCGACCAGTTGGTCACCGACGTCGACGATCTCGTCTCGCCGAACCCGGACGTCGCCCTGATCGACGAGGCCGACTCGGTGCTCGTCGACGAGGCGCTCGTGCCGCTGGTACTGGCCGGCACCAGCCACCGCGAGCAGCCGCGAGTAGAGATCATCCGGCTCGTCGGCGAATTGCAGGCCGGCGAGGATTACGACACCGACGCCGACAGCCGCAACGTCCACCTGACCGATGCGGGCGCCCACAAGCTCGAAAAGCGGCTCGGCGGAATCGATCTCTACTCCGAGGAGCACGTCGGCACCACGCTCACCGAGGTCAACGTCGCCCTGCACGCGCACGTGCTGCTGCACCGCGACGTGCACTACATCGTCCGCGACGACGCCGTGCACCTGATCAACTCGTCGCGCGGCCGCATCGCGCAACTGCAGCGCTGGCCGGACGGCCTGCAGGCGGCGGTGGAGGCCAAGGAGGGCATCGAGACCACCGAGACCGGCGAGGTGCTCGACACCATCACCGTGCAGGCGCTGGTCAACCGCTACGAGACCGTCTGCGGCATGACCGGCACCGCGCTGGCCGCGGGCGAACAGCTGCGCCAGTTCTACAAGCTGGGTGTGTCGCCAATTGCACCGAATACGCCGAACATTCGCGAGGACGAGACCGACCGCGTCTACATCACCGCCGCGGCGAAGATCGACGCGATCATCGCGCACATCATCGACGTGCACGAGACCGGCCAGCCCGTTCTGGTCGGCACGCACGACGTCGCCGAGTCCGAAGAGCTGCACGAGCGGTTGCAACGGCGCGGTGTGCCCGCGGTGGTGCTCAACGCGAAGAACGATGCGGAGGAAGCATCGGTGATCGCCGAAGCCGGCAAGCTCGGCGCGGTGACCGTGTCGACCCAGATGGCCGGTCGCGGGACCGACATCCGGCTCGGCGGCTCCGACGAGACCGACCACGCGAAGGTCGTCGAACTCGGTGGACTGCACGTCGTCGGCACCGGCCGCCACCACACCGAGCGACTCGACAACCAGTTGCGCGGCCGCGCCGGTCGCCAGGGCGACCCCGGCTCGTCGGTGTTCTTCTCGAGTTGGGAAGACGACGTCGCGGCGGCCAACCTCGAACCCAACAAGCTGCCCGTGCAGACCGACGAGGACGGCCGCGTCGTCAGCAACAAGGTGGCCGGGCTGCTGGAGCACGCCCAGCGCGTCGCCGAGGGCCGCCTGCTCGACGTGCACGCCAACACCTGGCGCTACAACCAGCTGACCGCTCAGCAGCGGGCCATCATCGTCGAGCGCCGCAACACCCTGCTGAGCACCGCGACCGCCCGCGAGGAACTCGCCGAGCTGGCCCCGGACCGTTACGAGGAACTCTCCGAACAGCTTTCCGAGGAACAGCTGACGAAGATCTGCCGGCTGATCATGCTGTATCACCTCGACCGCGGCTGGGCGGACCACCTCGCCTACCTCGCCGACATCCGGGAGAGCATTCACCTCCGTGCGCTCGGCCGGCAGAACCCGCTCGACGAATTCCACCGGATGGCGGTCGACGCGTTCGCGTCACTGGCCGCCGATGCGATCGAGGCGGCCCAGCAGACGTTCGAGACGTCGCCGTCGATCGAGAGCGAGCCGGGGGTCGATCTGTCCAAGTTGGCCCGTCCGACGTCGACGTGGACTTACATGGTCCACGACAACCCGCTGTCCGACGACTCGCTTTCCGCACTGAGCCTGCCCGGCATCTTCAGATAGGGAAACACCGCACATGAACCGGCCCGCCCACGACCGGCTGCTGACGGTGCCCAACGTGCTCAGCGGACTCCGTCTGGTCTTGATCCCGGTCTTCATCTATCTCCTGCTCGTCGCGCACGCCAACGGGTGGGCGGTGGCCATCCTGATGTTCAGCGGCGCGTCGGACTGGGCCGACGGCAAGATCGCCCGGTTGATGAACCAGTCCTCGAAACTGGGCGCCTATCTCGACCCGTTCGTCGACCGGCTGTACATGGTGACGACACCGATCGCGTTCGGGCTGGCGCACATCCTGCCGTGGTGGATCATCGCGATCCTGCTGGTTCGCGACGTCCTGCTGGCCGCCGAGTTGCCGCTGCTGCGCACGCGGGGCATCACGGCGTTGCCGGTGATCTACGTCGGCAAGGCGGCGACGTTCGCGTTGATGTCGGCGTTCCCGCTGATCCTGTTGGGCCAGTGGGACGCACTGTGGAGTCGCGTCGTATTGGCTTGCGGCTGGGCCTTTTTAATCTGGGGTACATACATGTACCTCTGGTCGTTCATGGTGTACGCCTACCAGGTCGTGATCGTGCTGCGCCGGATGCCAGCGGTGCGGGTCCGCAATGCCTGACCAGGCGCTCGGCGGCTACGAGCCCTATTCCGGGCTCAGCGCACACCAGGCCGGAAGGGTGCAGCGGATCCCGGTCCCATCGCTGCTGCGCGCGTTGCTGTCCGAGCATCTCGATCCCGGTTACGCTGCGGCCGCCGCTAAGCGCGACGCCGGCGACGAGCCGACCGGGCGGGCGCGGGCGCAGGGCTGGTTCTGGCAGGCGCTGGCGGCGCTGCTGGTGGCCGCGGTGTTCGCAGCCGCGGTCGCGCAGGCGAGACTGGTCGCGCCCGGCGTGAGCGCGGCCCAGCGGGTGCTGGCGACCGGCGTCCGATCCGAGGAGAAGACGACCTCACAGCTCACCAAGGAGCGCAATTCGCTTGCGGCGCAACGCGACGACGTACAGCGCCACGCGCTGGCCGAGGACGCCGCCGGGCGTCGGCTGCTGGCGAGCCTCGACCGACTCAGCCTGGCGGCCGCCAGCACCCCGGTCACCGGCCCGGGGCTGAGTGTCACCGTGACCGATCCGGGTGTCAGCCGCAATCTGTCCGACGTGTCCAAGCAGCGGGTGGCCGGCAGTCAGCAGATCATCCTCGACCGCGACCTGCAGTTGGTGGTCAACTCGCTGTGGGCCAGTGGTGCCGAAGCGATCTCGGTCGACGGGGTTCGCGTGGGCCCGAACGTCACCATCCGGCAGGCGGGTGGTGCGATTCTCGTCGACAACAATCCCACCAGCAGCCCGTACGCGGTGCTCGCGATCGGGCCGCCGCACGCCATGCAGGATGTGTTCAACAACAGCCCGGGACTGCGCCGTCTGCGGTTGTTGGAGACGTCGTACGGGGTCGGCGTCGACGTCAGCGCCAAGGACAACCTCACGCTGCCCGCCGGGGCGGCGCGAGATGTCAAGTTCGCCAAACAGATTGGTCCGTAGTGCGAAAAGTCCGAGTAGCAGGAGCACAGCACCGATGATCGGTATCGCAGCACTGGCCGTCGGGATTGTGCTGGGTCTGGTTTTCCACCCCAACGTGCCGGAGATCGTCCAGCCGTACCTGCCCATCGCGGTGGTCGCCGCCCTCGACGCCGTCTTCGGCGGGTTACGGGCTTACCTGGAACGGATTTTCGACCCCAAGGTCTTCGTGGTGTCGTTCGTGTTCAACGTGTTGGTCGCGGCACTGGTCGTCTACGTCGGTGACCAATTGGGTGTCGGCACGCAGCTGTCGACCGCGATCATCGTCGTCCTGGGTATCCGTATCTTCGGCAACGCCGCGGCGCTGCGCCGCAGGCTGTTCGGGGCGTGATGGACGTGAGGCCGACATGAGCGACACCGACCCGGACGACGCCGCGACGCAGAAGATCGAGGCCGTTGCCGATGACACTGCGACGCAGAAGATCGAGCGGGTGTCCGACGACGAGCACGGCCGCCACGAATTGGGGTCGCACGAGCCCAAGCCCGCGATCGGCGAACTGCAACCCCGCGGGTTTCTGCGGCGGGGTCGCACGGTGTTCGGCACCCTGGCGGTGATGCTGTGCCTCTTGCTGGGTGTCGCCATCGCAACTCAGGTGCACCAAACCACCTCCGGCGACTCATTGGACACCGCCCGCCCCGCCGACCTGTTGGTGCTGCTGGATTCGCTGCGGCAGCGAGAGGCCACGCTCAGCACCGAAGTTGCAGAGCTGCAACGCTCGCTGAACGCCCTGCAGGCCTCGGGCAGCAGCGACCAGACCGCGATCCAGAACGCCCAGGCCCGGCTCGCGGCGCTGTCGATCCTGATCGGCACCGTCGGCGCCAACGGCCCGGGCGTCACGGTACGCATCGAGGACCCGGGTCCGGGTGTCGCGCCGCAGGCGATGCTCGACGTGCTCGACGAGTTGCGCGCCGCCGGCGCCGAGGCGATCCAGATCAGCGACCGCCACCAGGCCGTGCGCACCGGCGTCGACACCTGGATCGTCGGCACCCCGGGCGCGTTGACCGTCGACAGCAAGACCCTGATGCCGCCGTATTCGGTTGTCGCCATTGGCGATCCGCCGACCCTGGCCGCGGCGATGAACATTCCCGGCGGCGCGGTGGACAGCGTCAAGCGGGTCGGCGGGACCATGACGGTTCAACAGTCCGACAAGGTCAGCATCACCGCCTTGCGGCAACCGAAACCGCGCCAATACGCTCAGCCCGTCAAGTAGTCACCGACAAGAACAGGAACACCGTGAGCGAAATCCCACCAGATTTGCACTACACCACCGACCACGAGTGGGTTCGGCGAACCGGTGACGACACCGTCCGGGTGGGTATCACGGACTTCGCCCAGTCGGCGCTTGGCGACGTCGTGTTCGTCCGGCTGCCCGACGTGGGTGACGAACTGAACGCGGGGGAGGCCTTCGGCGAGGTGGAGTCCACCAAGTCGGTCTCTGACTTGTACGCGCCGTTGTCGGCGAAAGTCGTTGCGGTGAACGAGGATCTGGATGGCAGCCCCGAGCTGGTCAATTCCGAGCCCTACGGCGGCGGATGGCTAATCGACCTGCAGGTCGACAGTGCGGCGCTGGACAAGGGATTCGGCGATCTGCTGGACGCCGAGACCTACCGCGGCTCACTGTCTGAGTGACCCTTGTTATCGTTCCCTCCGCCCGACGACAACGGGCCGAACCGGGATGGAACACGCGCGGCTGCCAGATGTAGCCGCCGATCCGGCGGGGGACGGCACATTGGGCTCCTGTGCGCGGTACGGTCGTCACATCGACGGTCACAGCGGGTGGGAAGCCGGTCGGCCGAACCCAACCAGACAACGCAGCAGCGGCCAGTGAGGAGCAGCGGGTGACGGACAAGGACAACGACCTGACTTCTGATGAAGTCACCGTGGAAACGACTTCGGTTTTCCGCGCCGACTTCCTCAATGAGTTGGACGCTCCCGCGCAGTCGGGCTCCGAGACCTCGGTGTCCGGCGTCGAGGGGCTTCCGGCCGGTTCAGCGTTGCTGGTCGTCAAACGGGGCCCGAATGCCGGTTCCCGGTTCCTGCTCGATCAACCCACCACGTCGGCCGGCCGTCACCCCGACAGCGACATCTTCCTCGACGACGTCACGGTCAGCCGCCGGCACGCCGAATTCCGCTTGGAGACCGACGAGTTTCACGTCGTGGACGTCGGCAGCCTCAACGGCACCTACGTCAACCGCGAACCGGTCGACTCGGCCGTGCTGGCCAACGGCGACGAGGTCCAGATCGGTAAGTTCCGCTTGGTCTTCCTGACCGGGCCCAAGGCGGGCGAAGACGGAGGGTCGGGAGGCTAGTGACCGCGCCCGAGACCCCCGCGCTGAGCGGGATGTCGATCGGAGCGGTCCTCGACCTGCTACGCCCAGACTTCCCGGATGTGACGATCTCCAAGATTCGCTTCTTGGAGGCAGAGGGTCTCGTAACGCCGCAACGCGCGGCGTCGGGCTATCGCCGGTTCACGGCTTACGACTGTGCTCGGCTGCGCTTCATCCTGACGGCGCAGCGCGATCAGTACCTGCCGCTCAAGGTCATCAAGGCGCAACTCGACGCGCAACCCGACGGCGAGTTGCCGCTTTCCGGATCGCCTTACGGCGTACCGCGATTGGTGACGGTGGGCGACGGCGCGCCGGCCGAGACCGACTCGGTGGCTGTCGCACCCACCCGCGTCCGGCTCAGCCGTGAGGATCTGCTGGATCGCTCGGGTGTCGACGACGACCTGCTGACGGCTTTGCTCAAAGCGGGCGTGATCACCACCGGGCCGGGCGGGTTCTTCGACGAGCATGCCGTGGTGATTCTGCAGTGCGCCCGCGCGCTCGCCGACTACGGCGTCGAACCGCGCCATCTGCGCGCATTCCGCTCCGCGGCGGACCGGCAATCCGATCTGATCGCGCAGATCGCCGGGCCTCTCGTGAAGGCCAACAAAACCGGTTCGCGCGACCGCGCCGACGACCTGGCGCGCGAAGTCGCCGCCCTGGCCATCACGCTGCACACCTCGTTGATCAAGTCCGCAGTGCGCGACGTTCTCCACCGCTGAAGGACTAGACTTCGGAACCACAGCTTGCGCACGGCGGCTTGGTGTTTGCACCGCGACGTCCGCGCAGGTCTGATCCGGAAACGGCAGCACGTGCGGAGGGCAGACACAGATGGGTGAAGTTCGCGTCGTCGGCATTCGCGTCGAGCAGCCGCAGAACCAGCCGGTGCTGCTGCTGCGCGAGGCCGACGGTGATCGTTACCTGCCCATCTGGATCGGCCAGTCCGAGGCTGCCGCAATCGCCCTCGAGCAGCAGGGCGTCGAGCCGCCTCGTCCGCTGACCCACGACCTGATCCGTGATCTCATTGCCGCGCTTGGACATTCGCTCAAAGAGGTGCGCATCGTCGATCTGCAGGAAGGCACCTTCTACGCCGACCTGATCTTCGACCGCGACATCACCGTGTCGGCGCGGCCGTCGGATTCGGTGGCGATCGCGCTGCGGGTGGGTGTGCCGATCTATGTCGAGGAGGCGGTGCTCGCCGAGGCGGGCCTGCTCATTCCCGACGAGAACGACGACGAGCCGACCGCCGTCCGCGAAGACGAGGTCGAGAAGTTCAAGGAGTTTCTCGACAGCGTCTCGCCGGACGATTTCAAAGCCACATAACACGCCGAACCCCTCGCGGCGTCGCACTGGATGCGGCGTGCCGAAATCGTGCGCTGCAGATCTGAATCGGCAATATCACGGATGCGTCTCAACTGCGAGTTCGCCCTCGACACGCCCGACGGATAGCGTGGGCTCACCGCGTCGACCGCCATACTTTGCTTCGACTGATTAGTTCTACAAACACGACAGCGAGTCGAAAAGCGTATGCTCACAAGCACTCGATTGAGCAAACGCGGAAACCTGCAGCCCCGTAACGAGCGCGATCGGCGAGAGGAAGCCCCCGTGGGAGATCAGCCACGTCAGGATCAACTGGATCTCGAGTCGTTGACCGCGCTCGATGACAGTTCGGCGCCGGAACCTGACCAGGCGATCCACGTGACGGCCGAGCCCGTGCAGGGCGGCTTGTTCCCCGACGACTCCGTCCCCGATGAACTCGTCGGCTACCGCGGACCCAGCGCCTGCCAGATCGCCGGCATCACCTACCGCCAGCTGGACTACTGGGCCCGTACCTCGTTGGTGGTGCCCTCGATTCGCAGCGCCGCAGGCTCCGGCAGCCAGCGCCTGTACTCGTTCAAAGACATCCTGGTGCTCAAGATCGTCAAGCGGCTGCTGGACACCGGCATCTCCCTGCACAACATCCGCGTCGCCGTCGACCACCTGCGCCAGCGCGGCGTACAGGACCTGGCCAACATCACGCTGTTCTCCGACGGCACCACGGTCTACGAGTGCACCTCCGCCGAGGAGGTCGTCGATCTGCTGCAGGGCGGACAGGGCGTGTTCGGCATCGCCGTCTCCGGCGCGATGCGCGAACTGACCGGTGCCATCGCGGATTTCCCCGGCGAGCGCGCCGACGGCGGCGAGTCGATCGAGGCGCCCGAAGACGAACTGGCCTCGCGGCGCAAGCACCGCGACCGCAAAATCGGCTGATCGGGCCGGTCCTATCGGTGCCGCCGGCTGTGCCGCGGGCATCGAGTCGGTAAACTCGACGACGCATCGTTCTCGCGCGGGAGAGTTCCGTGGCCGCCAGCCACGGGCGCCGAAGGAGCAATACCTCTCCGTCAACCTCTCAGGCACCCGGACCGCGCCGGACCCCGATGCCTCTGGAAAGCGGTGACC
Organism: Candidatus Mycobacterium wuenschmannii; assembly: GCF_030252325.1. Lineage (NCBI taxonomy): Bacteria > Bacillati > Actinomycetota > Actinomycetes > Mycobacteriales > Mycobacteriaceae > Mycobacterium > Candidatus Mycobacterium wuenschmannii. Next base: position 1,172,705 of record NZ_CP126981.1, read on the forward strand.
TCGAGTCGCCCGCCCATGGGGAAAGACAGCTGATGTCGAATCTCTCAGGCGCCCGGTTCGGGTAGACGACAGAGGGGGAGGACCTGCCTCTTTCGTCAGGAGTCCGCCGTGTCCGACTACACCAATCCCCTGTTCGCCGACCGGCACATCGGCCCGGACAGCACCGCTATCGCGACGATGCTCGACGTCATCGGTGTCGGTTCGCTGGATGATCTCGCCCGCCGCGCGCTGCCCGCCGGAATCCTTGACGCGCTGACCGAATCCGGCGCCGCACCCGGGCTGGACCAGCTACCGCCCGCCGCCAGCGAGGCCGAGGCGCTGGCCGAACTGCGTGCGCTGGCCGACCAGAACACCACCGCGGTGTCGATGATCGGTCAGGGCTACTACGACACCTACACACCGCCGGTGCTGCTGCGGAACATCCTGGAGAACCCGGCCTGGTACACCGCCTACACGCCGTATCAGCCGGAGATCAGCCAGGGCCGACTCGAGGCGCTGCTCAACTTCCAGACCATGGTCGCCGACCTGACTGGTCTCGAGGTGGCGAACGCGTCGATGCTCGACGAGGGCACCGCGGCCGCTGAGGCCATGACGCTGATGCACCGCGCGGTGAAGGGCAATGCGAACAAGCTGGCGGTCGACATCGACGTTTTCGCCCAGACCGCGGCGATTCTCGCCACCCGCGCCGAGCCCCTGGGAATTGAGATCCTGGCCGCCGACCTGCGCAGTGGTCTTCCGGCTCTGCCGGAAGGAGACGAGTTCTTCGGCGTGATCGCGCAGCTACCCGGCGCGAGTGGCCGGCTCACCGACTGGTCGGCGCTGATCTCCGAGGCGCACGACCGCGGGGCGTTGGTGGCCGTCGGCGCCGACCTGCTGGCGCTGACACTGGTCACGCCGCCGGGGGACATCGGTGCCGACGTCGCGTTCGGTAACACCCAAAGATTCGGTGTGCCAATGGGATTCGGCGGACCGCACGCCGGTTACCTGGTGGTGCACGAGAAGCACGCCCGCCAGTTGCCGGGCCGGCTGGTCGGAGTGTCCGTCGACGCGGACGGCTCGCCGGCGTTTCGGTTGGCGTTGCAGACCCGCGAGCAGCACATCCGCCGCGACAAGGCGACCAGCAACATCTGCACCGCGCAGGTGCTGCTGTCTGTCATGGCCGCGATGTACGCGAGCTACCACGGCGCCGACGGCCTGCGCGGCATCGCTCGGCGGGTGCACGGCCACGCCGCGGCCATCGCCGCCGCGCTCGGCGATACGTTGGTGTACGACAAGTACTTTGACACCGTGGTGGCCCACGTTCCGGGTCACGCCGACGAGGTGATCGCCGCGGCCAAGGCCCACGGCATCAACCTCTGGCGGGTGGACGACGACCACGTGTCGGTGACCTGCGACGAGGTGACCACCGACGCCCACGTCGCCGCGGTGCTGGAGGCGTTCGCTGTCTCGGCCGCCAAGGCGTCACCTGTTGAGATCGCCACGCGCACATCGGAATTCCTGACCCACCCGGCGTTCGTCAAGTACCGCACCGAGACGTCGATGATGCGCTACCTGCGCTCGCTGGCGGACAAGGATCTTGCGTTGGACCGCACCATGATTCCGCTCGGCTCGTGCACGATGAAGCTGAACGCCGCCGCCGAGATGGAGTCGATCACCTGGCCGGAGTTCGCACGTCAGCACCCGTTCGCACCGGCCTCCGACAGCGCGGGCCTGCGGCGGCTGATCGCCGACCTGGAGACCTGGCTGGTGAATCTGACCGGATACGACGCGGTCTCGTTGCAGCCCAACGCCGGATCGCAGGGCGAGTACGCGGGCCTGCTGGCCATCCACGCCTACCACGCCAGCCGTGGCGAGTCGGAGCGCAACATCTGCCTGATCCCGTCCAGCGCGCACGGCACCAACGCCGCGTCCGCCGCGCTGGCCGGCATGAAAGTCGTTGTGGTGGCGTGTCGTTCGAATGGTGACGTCGACCTCGACGATCTGCGAGCAAAGGTCAGTGAGCATGCCGACCGCCTGTCGACGCTGATGATCACCTACCCGTCGACGCACGGAGTCTACGAGCAGGACGTCGCTGACGTCTGCGCCGCCGTGCACGATGCCGGCGGTCAGGTCTACATCGACGGCGCCAACCTGAACGCACTGGTCGGCCTCGCTCGGCCCGGCAAGTTCGGCGGTGACGTCAGCCACCTGAACCTGCACAAGACCTTCTGCATCCCGCACGGCGGCGGCGGCCCCGGCGTGGGTCCGGTGGCGGCACGCTCGCACCTGGCGCCGTTCCTGCCCGGCCACCCGTATGCGCCGGAATTGCCAGGCGGCCCGACGGTTTCGGCCGCCCCCTATGGCTCGGCGTCGATCCTGCCGATCAGCTGGGCCTACATCCGGATGATGGGCGCTCCGGGTCTGCGCGCCGCCTCGCTGACCGCGATCGCCTCAGCAAACTACATCGCCCGCCGGCTCGACGAGTACTACCCGGTGCTCTACACCGGCGAGAACGGCATGGTCGCCCACGAGTGCATCCTGGACCTGCGGCCGATCACCAAGTCGACCGGCGTGACGGTCGACGATGTGGCAAAGCGGTTGGCGGACTACGGTTTCCACGCGCCGACGATGAGCTTCCCGGTCGCCGGCACGCTGATGGTCGAGCCCACCGAGAGCGAGAGCCTCGAAGAGGTGGACGCGTTCTGCGAGGCGATGATTGCGATCCGCGGCGAGATCGACAGGGTCGGCGCGGGCGAATGGACGGTGGAGGACAACCCGCTGCGCGGGGCGCCGCACACCGCCGAGTGCCTGCTGGTGGACAAGTGGGAGCATCCGTACACCCGCGAGGTCGCGGCATACCCGCTGGGCAAGGACTACCGGCCCAAGGTGTGGCCGCCGGTGCGCCGTATCGACGGCGCCTACGGCGACCGCAACCTCGTCTGCTCCTGCCCGCCGGTGGAGTCCTACGCCTAACCGCCCAGCGCGGTGAGGATCTGCTGCGGAATGGTCTCGGCCAGCTGCGTGATCAGGCCACCGAACGGGTCGATGGTGATTTGAGCCAGGTCGCCCAGCCCCAGGGCGCCGAGCAGGCCGTCCAGGGTCAGGTTGGACAGGTCGCCCAGCTGGGTCAGGTCGAGCCCCAGGCCCGACAGGTTCAGGCCGTCCAGCAGATCGCCCAGGTTCAGGCTGAGGCCGTTCAGGAAGCCGGTCAGGTCGATATTGTCCAGGTTGAACCCGCCGAGCAGGTCGTCGAGCGTCAACAAGCCGGTATCCGGCGAGAAACCCAAACCGGTGAGGATGTCGCCGATCGACAGGTTGTTTGGCAGGTCAACTCCCAGTGCTGTGAGCAGACCGCTGACGCTCTCGGTAATGGTCGGACCCTCCAACAACTGACCGATGGTGACTTGGTTCAGCGCCGCAATGAGGTCGCCGGGGTCTAACAGGTTGTCGACTGAGATCCCGAACAAACTGTTCAGGACGCCGCCGAGCGAACCTACAAGCGGGATTTGAAGGTTCCCCAACAGGTCGCCGAGAACGCTGTTCAGCGGTGCCAAGACACCGCTGAGCAAACCTGCCGGCAGTGTCGAACCAAGCCCCTGGTCCAGGAAGCTGCCGAGATTCAGGCTCTCCAACAAGTCGATCAGGGGAGTGTTGATCGGCGCGTCGAGTCCGAACGCGGCCAGGACTCCGTCAAGTCCCAGGTTGTTCAGGTCAACGTTGCCGTCCAGTCCCAGGCCACTCAACACGCTGGTCAGGTCGAAGGAGCCAAGCCCGAGCCCGCCGAGACCGAAGGCGCCCAGAAGGTCACCCAGCGTCGGGTTGCCGAGCAGCGTGCCCAGGCCGACGCCGTCGTTCAGGCCCAGGGCGTCGATCAGGCCGCCGAGGTCGAGGTTGTCGCCCAGTCCCAGCTGGCTGAGCAGGTCGCTCAGATCGACGCCGAGGACGTTCAGATTCAGGCCGCCGACACCGAGGGCGTCGAGCAGACCGCTGAGGTTGAGGTTGATACCGACGTCACCCAGCGGCGCGAGCAGCCCGCTGAATCCCGTGATGTTGACGAGGCCGTTGAGCAGGTTGATGTCGCCATCACCGTTGAGGAAGGCGTTTGCGATGACGGCCGGCGCTTCGAGCAGGGTGTTGAATGCGCCGGCCGGGTTGCTCGCCAACTGCCCGATGACATCGTTGATCGCGCCGATGCCCGCACCTTCAGCACTGATCTGGGCAAACAGCAGCGCCAGCCCCGGTGGCAGCTCGACGCTGACGGAGCCGGGCAGCGAGCCCAGGTCGGCGGAGACGGTCGGTGTCAGGTCGGTCAGCGCCTGGAAGACCCCGATTGGGTTGGTAGCCAAGGCGTTGAACACCGACGTGATGCCGGCGATGTCGGCGTTGTTGGCGATGCTTGTCAGGTTCGCCGTGGTGTCGGTGACCAGATCCGCCCAGGCGTCGACCAGTTGCACCGACCGCGTTTGGACTTCGGGCAACGGCACCACAACCGGGGTGACGGCGATGATGCTGGCGCCGACCAGGGCGACTCCGGCGGTGGCGTAGGGGCGCAGGGCGTATTGCATGACGGACATCTCCTTATCCAGACACCGCGCTGTGGTGCAGGTCACAGTGTTACGACAAGGCCGAACTCTACCTGAGCTTCGTCTGAGTAATTGGACAAAACTCCAATGTGAATCGATTCACTAAAGGACTTAGCGAACTTCCGCTGGTGAGCATCCGCGGTTGCCGCATATGCAGCGCCTACGGGCACCACGCAAAAGTCACAAGCACAGTTTGGACTCAGGCGAGGTTCGAATTTTGCCGAGTAAAATTCGAACGCTGCCCGTGACAAACCTGAACTTTGTCCGACGTGCCGGATGAGCCGTCAGCTCAGGAAATTGGTCACCGCGGTCGCCAGATCGGGCGACGCCGACGTCGACAGGTTCTGGTAGCTCCCGCCGGACAACTTGGCGACGGCCTCCCATGTCTCCCGGTCGGAGTCGGATCCAAAGTCGATGACGTTGACCGCGACTGGCCTGGCCGGGTCGGCGGCCTGCTTGATGAAGTCCTGCAAGCCCTGGCCGCCGAGGCTCTGGTCGGTGTGCGGCCCGGACGTGATCACCAACACCGAATTCGTTTGTCCGGCATGGAAATTAGCCTGTGCGCCCTGATAGATCAGTCGCAGCGTGGTGAACGACACCGCTCCACCGGACGACGCGTGCTGCCGGTCCAGCACCGCCGCCAGCTCCTCGGAGCGCGGCTTGCCGTCGACCTGATCGCCCAGTGGTCCCGCCGGCACCTCGGCGCGGCCCTCCTTGCCGTCGAAGGTCCACAGCCCGATCACGGCGTTGGGCGCCAGCGACTTGATCCGGTCGTTGAGCGCAGTGACCACGTTGCCCAACCGCGTCTTGCCGCCCTCGTCGGTGGTCATCGACTGCTCGAGCATGATGGTCGCCGCCGGCGCGCTGGCCGGGGCCGAGACGGCGTTGGCCAGCGCGGCACGCGTGCCGTCATCACCCACCGACAGCGTCGACGGCAGCGTGGGGAATCCCGTGACGTCACTCTTGGGCGTCTTGGTGCCCTCGGCGCGGAAACCGGCCTTGGCCAGTTCGGACAGCTGGTCGGGCTTGTGCATGAAGCGGGCGAACTCGCTGGCCGCGGTGGTTTCCTCCTGCGTCAGCCACGATCCGCTGAGAAGGACGGTGGGGTAGTCGGCAACGGCGGCGGCGCCCGGCGGCAGCCACGCGCTCAACGTGTTACCGGCATCAGACTGCGACTGTCCGCGGGCGAACACCTGCTGCTCGGTCGTGACCACGGCGTGCACTGGTGCGGTCGCCGCGTCGCCCGGCTTGAGCAGCGCGTTCATCGCCTCGACGAGCGAGTTGTCGGCCAGCTTCGGTTGCCCACCGATCAGCGTGCGGACCGCGCCGTTCCCGTTGGTCGGCGGCGCTCCGGGCGGAACGGATTCGGCGGCCACCGCTTCACCGGCAAGGAACGCGGCATCGCTGTTGCCGCCGAGAGGCAGCGCCAGCCGCAACGAACCCCAGTTCGCCAGCTTCAGCGCTGCCAGCGAATCGGGTTTTGTCTGCAGGTCCGGCAGCGCCGCCCACTTCTGGTCGGCCAGGGCCTTCTGGAGTTCGGGGCGCACCGCGAGCACCACCGGCGAGGTGACCAGCGACCGGCTGTCGGTCACTGTCTCCTTGCCTGCGGCGGCGGTCAGTCGGGCGGCCGACACCGAACTGCCCGGGATCCACAGCGCCGGGCGCTGACCCAGGTCGCCGGGCCACTTGCCGATGAAGCCGTCGACGACCGCGTCGGAGCCCGCGGATTTCACCCCGACCGCGACGCAATGGTCGCCGACCGGCGCCGACTGAGCGTTGAAACGTTCGGCGAGATGTTGCACCTGTTCGGCGATGGACGGATCGGCGATGACGGCGACCGGTTGCTTCTCACCGACGCATCGAGCGTTGTGCGACCGGTTGGACAGCGCGTCACCGAAGAAGCGCCACAGGATGACGACGCCGACCACCACGACGACCGAGACCAACGCGCCAATCACGCCGATGCTGACGCCGCGACGCCCGCCTTCGTTGCGGTGGCCACCGCTGAAGCCCGGCAACCCGCGGTGACCGCCGGTCGGTGGGTCCGAGGGCGGCGGGGGAGTCGGTGCGCTGGGCTCTCGGCGGGAAAAGCTTGGGAAGTCGTCCGGCGGGTCGATGTCGACGGGAGGCAGGTCGCGCTCCGGAGGCTCCGGTGGCGTGAATCCGCCGCGGTGGTCGTCCGGCTCGTCGAAGCCGAAAAAGCCTGGGCCGTCGTCGAACTCGTCAGACGATTCCGCCGGCGGCGGGCTCGGGTAGCGCGGAGCCGAGAACGAACCCGGGTAGGGCGGCTCGTCGGCGGCAAAACTCGGCGGCTCGCGGTAGCCGGCCGGGTCGCCGAAGTCTTCCGACTCGGGGAAGTCGTCCGACGGCTCGTCGATCGGCTCGTTGTCGTCGTCGGGAGCCCTGTGCCTACCCATGCCGGTCCTCTCCTGAGCGCCGGAGGTGTCCTCGACCGTCGGTCATCGAAGTGGTCCAGTTGTCCTGAACCGCGTCACCCGTGAGCGCGAGCCTTGAACTCGCGACGGCGCCGGTGCAGGATCGGCTCGGTGTAGCCACTGGGCTGTTGCGCGCCCTGCAGGATCAGCTCCTGCGCGGCCAGGAACGCGATGCTGTCATCGAAGTTGGGAGCCATCGGCAGGTACCCGGAATCACCGGCGTTCTGCTCGTCCACCAGCGGAGCCATCCGCTCCAGGCTAGCGCGGACGTCCTCTTCGGTGATGACGCCATGCCGTAGCCAGTTGGCCAGGAGTTGGCTGGAAATCCGCAGCGTGGCACGGTCTTCCATCAACGCGACGTCGTGGATGTCCGGCACCTTCGAGCAGCCGACTCCGGCGTCGATCCAGCGGACGACGTAGCCCAAGATCGACTGGCAGTTGTTGTCGACCTCTTCACGGATCTCCTCCGGGGCCCAGGCCAGCTCCTTGGCCAGCGGGACCGTCAGCAGCTCGTCGATGGTGGCGCGCTTCTTGCCCTCGAGCTCCTCCTGCACGGAACCGACGTCGACGTAGTGGTAGTGCATGGCGTGCAGGGTGGCCGCCGTCGGCGAGGGCACCCACGCGGTGGTGGCGCCGGCTTTCGGCTGGCCGATCTTCTGCTCCATCATGTCGGCCATCAGCTCGGTCATGGCCCACATGCCCTTACCGATCTGCGCCTTGCCCTTGAAGCCGGCCGCCAGGCCGGTGTCGACGTTGTTGTCCTCGTAGGCCTTGATCCACGTGGTGGTCTTCATCGCGCCCTTGCGGATCATCGGGCCGGCTTCCATCGAGGTGTGGATCTCGTCGCCGGTGCGGTCCAGGAAGCCGGTGTTGATGAACACCACCCGGTCGGCGGCGGCCTTGATACACGCCTTGAGGTTGACGGTGGTGCGGCGCTCCTCGTCCATGATGCCGACCTTCAGCGTGCCCTGCGGCAGGCCGAGGACGTCCTCGACGCGGCTGAACAGCTCGCAGGTGAACGCGACCTCGTCGGGCCCGTGCATCTTGGGCTTGACGATGTAGACCGACCCGGTGCGGCTGTTGGTCAGCGGGCCGTTGCCGTCGCCGGTCTTCAGCCCGTGGATCGCGGTCAGGCCGGTGAACAAGGCGTCCTGGATGCCCTCGAAGGTCTCGTTGCCCTCGGCGTCCACGATCGCGTCGTTGGTCATCAGGTGACCGACGTTGCGGACGAACAGCAGGCTGCGTCCGGGCAGAGTCAGCTCGCCGCCGTCGGGCGTCTGGTAGGTGCGGTCCTGGTTGAGCACCCGGTGGATGGTCTTGCCACCTTTGTCGACCTCTTCGGACAGGTCACCCCGGTTCAAGCCGAGCCAGTTGCGGTAGCCCAGCACCTTGTCGTCGGCGTCGACGGCGGCAACCGAGTCCTCGAAGTCCATGATCGTGGTGATCGCCGACTCCAGGACGACGTCTTTGATGCCGGCATTGTCGGTCTTGCCGACCGGCGACTCCGGGTCGACCAGGATCTCGAGGTGCAGGCCGTAGTTGACCAGCAGCACCGACCAGCTGGGGGAGCCGAGTTCGCCGGTGTAGCCGAGGAACTTGTCCGGGTCGGCCAAGTCGACCGAGCCGTCGGCAGTGGCGACCTTCAGGTGGCCGTCCTCGACGCTCAGGCCGGTTGCGTCGGTCCAGGAGCCGGAGGCCAGCGGAACGGCCTTGTCGAGGAACTCCCGGGCGTAGGCGATGACCTTGTCGCCACGGACCCGGTTGTAGCTGGAGCCCTTTTCGGCGCCACCGTCCTCCGAGATCACGTCGGTGCCGTACAGCGCGTCATACAGCGAGCCCCAGCGGGCGTTGGCGGCGTTCAGCGCGAAACGCGCGTTGAGCACGGGAACCACCAGCTGCGGACCCGCGGTCGTGGTGATCTCGTCGTCGACGCCCGCGGTGGTGATCGTGAAATCGGCGGGTTCGGGCTGCAGGTAACCGATTTCGGCCAGGAACTCGCGGTAGCCCTCGGGGTCGAGCGGCTCGATGACGTGCTGGCGGTGGTACTTGTCGATCTGCGCCTGCAACTGGTCGCGGCGGGCCAACAGATCCTGGTTCTTCGGCTGCAGGTCGGTGACGACCTTGTCTACACCAGCCCAGAAGCTGTCGGCGTCGATGTCGGTGCCGGGCAGAGCCTCGTTGTTGACGAAGTCGTACAGCACCTGGGCGACGCGCAGGTTCCCCACCGACACGCGATCAGTCATCATTTCCCTCCGCACTTACCTATCAAAATCACCCATCAGCCTACCGGCCAGCCGCCAGCCGATTTGCCACCGGCAACCTGCAGCAGCAGGTCACACCGCGCCAGCAGTGCTGCCCGCAATGGCTCGGCGCGAGTCGCGATCGCCTTCTGGCAACGCACATACTCGGCACGGCCCGCCGCATCCTCGACGGGAATCGGCGCGTAGCCGTAGTCGCTCAGATCGTACGGGCTGGCCCTCATGTCGACCTCACGCGCCGCCGCGGCCAGCTCCAGGCAGTCGAGCAGCAACTCGGAGTCGATCAACGGGCTGAGCTTGTAGGACCACTTGTAGAGGTCCATGTTCGCGTGCAGGCAGCCCGGTTGTTCCCAGTCCTGCTGGGTGGCGCGACTGGGCGCGCCCGCGTTACGCGGCGCGGCTTCGGGGGTGAAGAACCTGAAGGCGTCAAAGTGACTGCAGCGCAATGGTCCCGCGGTCTCGGCTTCGACGACGGTGTCGGTGCCCGCGGCGCCGAGGCGCAGCGGCACGCGATCGTGGCGAACATCACCGCTGCGGTAGACCATCGCCCACTCGTGTAGACCGAAGCAGTTCAGCTGGGCCGGCCGCCGCGCGGTCGAACGCAGTAGGCCGGCCACGAAGGTGATCGTGTCGAGCCGACTGAGCAGGAAATCGCGAGCGACCGTAACGCTGGACGCGCCGGCGGTGTAGCCGCGGCGTCCGCGGTAGCGGCGGATCGCCTCGTCACCGGCGAGCGCCACCCCGTAGCCGGGATGCCAGCAGCGCAGCTGGCGCGGTCGCAGGCTGTAGTAGCTGAACAGGAAATCCCACACCGGGTGCGGCTCACCGACCTGCGCCCGCTTCGCGTGTGGCGCTACGAAACTCTCGGCGCGCAGCGCGTGGTCGCGGGCCCGGATCGTCCACTGCTCGACACTCAACAGGACGCGTGCCTGATTGCTCGGCTCCTTCTCGGGCCGTGCCGGCCCGCGGTGGCGACGGGCTACGTCAGGCACGCCCTGTCCCGTCGCGCACGACGCCGACCAGATCACGCACCAGGTCCTCGAGGGCGACCATCGCGACCACGGCGCCGCCGTCCCCGGTGACCAGCGCCAGGTGGCTGCTGGTGCGACGCATTCGCGACAACGCTTCCGGGACACCGAGCGACTCGGGGATGCGGGGCAGCGGCCGGACCCGACCCAGGTCGATGACGGCCTGCGGGTCGTCGGCCAGCGAGAGCACGTCCTTGATGTGCAGGTAGCCGGCGAAGCCGCCGTCGACGCCGATCACCGGGAAGCGAGAGTAACCCGTTGCGGCCAAAGCCTTTTCGACGACATCGACGGTCGGCCCGGATCCGGCGGCGGCCACCGGCACCGCGTAGATGTCCGCGGCCGGCACCGCGACGTCGGCGACGGTGCGATTGCGGATCTGCAGCGCGCGGGTGAGCCGGGTGTGCTCCTCGGGATCAAGCAGCCCCTCGGACACCGATTCGGCGATCATCTCGCTCAGCTCGACTGTGGACACGGTGACGTCGAGCTCGTCGCGGGCGCGTACCCGCAGCAGCCGCAGAATGCCGTTGTTGCACCGGCTGTAGAAGTTGACCACCGGCCGGACCGCTCGGACGTAGACCAGGTAGACGGGGATCAGCAAGATCGCGGCCCGCTCCGGGCCGGCCATCGCGATGTTCTTCGGCACGATCTCGCCGAGCAGCAGGTGCAGCGTCACCACGATCGCCAGCGCCACCAGCAGCGACGTGGTGTGCAGCAGCGCGGGGGACAGGCCGAGCAGGCCGAACGGGCGTCGCAGCAGGTCGGCAACGGCGGGCTCGCCGATGCGGCCGAGCATGATCGAGGACACCGTGACGCCCAGCTGCGCGCCGGCGAACATCAGCGGTAGCTGCTCGCCGGCCCTGATCACCGTGAAGGCGCCCGAGCGGCCCTGCTCGCCGAGCGCTTCGAGGCGGTCGCGGCGCGCGGAAATCAGCGAGAACTCGGCCGCGACGAAGAAGGCGTTCGCGCCGATCAGCAGGATTGTCGCCAGCAACTCCAGGAGATCGCCCATCAGCGTCCCCGCCCGACGCCGGAGTCGGCGCGATCCGGCAGCTGGGTCAGCTCCAACAGGTCGACGCGCCGGCCGTCCATCCGGAGCACCCGGGCGCGCCACGCGGAGGCATGCGGAACACCGTCGTGCTCGTAGCCGTTGAGCTGCACCTCGTCGCCGATCACCGGGATGTGGCCAAGCTGGTGCATGACCAGCCCGCCGATCGTTTCGTACTCGCCTTCGGGGGCGTGGTAGCCGGTGGCGGCGGCCACCTCGTCGATGCGCAACAGGCCGGACACCCGCCAGCCGCTGTCGACGGCGACCACGTCCAAAGTGGCGTCGTCGTGTTCGTCACGGACGTCGCCGACGATTTCCTCGATCAGGTCCTCGACGGTCACCATGCCCGCGGTGCCGCCGTACTCGTCGACGACCATCGCGGTCTGCAGGGCGTTGGCCCGGATCTGCCCCATCAGCGCATCGCCGTCCAGTGTGGAGGGCACCGTGGCGACCGGCTGCGCGACGGCGGTGACCAGCGTCTGCGCCCGCTCGGCCGGCGGTACCCCGAAGACTTGTTTGACGTGCACGATGCCGACCGTCTCGTCGAGGTCCCCGTCGATCACCGGGAACCGCGAGAAACCGCTCTCGGTGGCCGCCTCCACCAGATCGGCTACGGTGTTATCCACCTGCAGCGCAACGATTTTCGACCGCGGGGTCATCAGCTCCTCGGCGGTCAGCTCGCCGAATTGCAGCGACCGGTCCAGCAACGCCGCGGTCGCGGGGTCCAGCGAGCCGCTGCGCGCGGACGTGCGCACCAGCGACACCAATTCCTGCGCCGAGCGGGCCGACCGCAGCTCCTCGGTCGGCTCGACGCCCAGCTTGCGCAGGATCCAGTTGGCCACCCCGTTGGTGACCCGGATGGGCAGCGTCATCAGCCAGGAGAACAGCAGCTGCATGCCAGCGACGGCGCGCGCGGTCGCCGGCGGGCGGGCCACCGCAAGGTTTTTCGGCACCAGCTCGCCGAAGATCATCGACAGCGACGTGACAACCAGCAGCGTCAGGAAGGTGATCACCGCGTCGGCGACCTGGTTGGGCACACCGAGCGCGTCCATCGCCGGGTGCGGCAGCTCGGCCACCAACGGCTCGGTGAGGTATCCGGTGATCAGCGTGGTGATCGAGATCCCGAGCTGTGCCCCGGACAGCTGAAACGACAGGCTGCGGTGGGCTCGCTGGACGTATCTGTCGCGCCGGCCACCGCGGCGGGCATTGGCCTCGACCGTGCTGCGCTCGAGCGTCGTCAGGGAAAACTCGGCGGCGACGAAGAGGGCGGTTCCGGCGGTGAGCAGCACGATCGCCAGCAAGCTCAGCAGCGTGACGAGCAGATTCATCGAGGCCACCCGCGAGAAGGAGGCTCCTCTGGGTCGGCGTCACGCACGCCGGTTGGCGCGGGTGCCTGCGGCACGGTGACCCCTTCTTAGACGTCTCCCACGGTGGGAGTGATCTCCGATGGTAGCGAAGGTGTGCCGCTTACCACCCGAATGGCAGCGGATGTCCCTCGGCGAAACCCGCAGCGGACTGAATTCCGACCACCACCCGCTCGTGCAGTTCGGCCAGCGTCGACGCCCCGACGTACGTGCAAGTGCTGCGGACCCCGGAGGTGATGTGGTCGAGCAGATCCTCCACGCCGCCGCGCGCCGGGTCCAGCGCCATCCGCGACGTCGAGATGCCCTCCTCGAACAGCGCCTTGCGGGCCCGCTCGAAGGGGCTGTCGGCAGCGGTGCGCGCGACCACCGCGCGCTTGGACGCCATGCCGTAGCTCTCCTTGTACGGCTTGTTCTCCCGGTCGCGCAGCAAGTCGCCCGGCGACTCGTAGGTGCCGGCGAACCACGACCCGATCATCACGTTGGACGCTCCCGCCGCCAGCGCCAGCGCCACGTCGCGGGGATGCCGCACGCCGCCGTCGGCCCACACGTGGGCACCGAGTTGCCTTGCCGCCGAAGCGCATTCGATGACGGCGGAAAACTGAGGTCGGCCGACGCCGGTCATCATCCGGGTTGTGCACATCGCGCCGGGCCCCACTCCAACCTTGACGATCGACGCGCCGGCATTGACCAGGTCGCGGGTGCCGTCGGCGGACACCACGTTGCCCGCGACCAGGGGCACGCCCAGATCCAGCGACGCGATCGACTTGATCGCGTCCATGGCCTTGACCTGATGGCCGTGCGCGGTGTCGACGACGACCAGGTCGACGCCGGCCTCGGCCACCGCCTGCGCCTTGGCGACCACGTCGCCGTTGATGCCGACCGCCGCCGCGACCCGTAACCGGCCGCGCGCATCGACGGCCGGCGAGTAGATGCCCGCGCGGATCGCGCCCGTCTTGGTCAGCACGCCCGCGACAGTGCCCTCGGGCGTGGTCATCACCGCGACGTCGACCGGGGCGTGCTCCAGCCGGTCGAAAACTTCGCGCGGATTTGTTCCCACCGGCGCCGTCACGAAATCGGTGATCGCAATGTCACGCACTCGAGCGAAGCGGTCGACCCCCTCGCAACACGACTCGGTCACCAGGCCGATCGGCCGGCCCTCGAATGTCACCACCGCTGCGCCGTGAGCCCGCTTGGAGATCAGCGCTAGCGCATCGGACACCGAGTCCTCGGGTTCGAGGGTCACCGGGGTGTCGACGACCAGGTCGCGGCTTTTGACGAAGTCCACCGTCTGCTGCACCGCAGTGATCGGAAGGTCTTGCGGCAGAACGACAATGCCGCCGCGACGGGCGATCGTCTCGGCCATCCGCCGACCCGCCACCGCGGTCATGTTGGCGACGACCACCGGGATGGTGGTGCCCGATCCGTCGCCGGTCGACAGGTCCACGTCGAAGCGGGACGCCACGTCCGAATGGTTCGGGACGATGAAGACGTCGTCGTACGTCAGGTCGTATGCGGGACGCTGGCCCTCCAGGAACCTCATCGCGCCCCGCTAGGCAGAGACTTCGCTGCGGTCTGCACTCCAGAGGGTGTGGAACTTCTTGCTCGGGTCCTCATCAGTCCGTCCATAGGTGTGTGCGCCGAAAAAGTCCCGCAGACCCTGGGTGAGCGCGGCAGGCAGTCGCTCGGTGCGCAGTGCGTCGTAGTAGGAGAGCGCCGAGGCGAAACCCGGGACCGGAATACCCAATTCGGTGGCGGTCACCACGACTCGTCGCCAACTGTCGACGCCCGCCTCGATCGCGTCACGGAAGTACGGCGCGGCGATCAGCGTGGGCAGGTCGGGGTTCTCGTCGAACGCGTCCTTGATGCGGTTGAGGAACTTGGCCCGGATGATGCACCCGCCCCGCCAGATGGTGGCCATGTCGCCCGGGGTGATGCCCCAGTCGTATTCGGCGCTGCCGGCCTGAATCTGATTGAATCCCTGCGCGTAGGCGATGATCTTCGAGGCGTACAGCGCCTTACTCACGTCGTCAGTGAATTGCTTTGCGTCGCTTGGCTTTTGGCCGAGCTTGCCGGATGCCAACTCGGTGGTGGCCTTGCGTTGGGCAACCGAACCGGACAGCGCACGGGCGAACACCGCCTCGGCGATACCGGTTACCGGCACCCCGAGGTCGAGGGCCGACTTCACCGTCCAGCGGCCGGTGCCCTTCTGCTCGGCCTCGTCGACGATGACATCGACCAGTGGCTTGCCCGTCTTGGCGTCTTTCTGGCGCAGCACTTCGGCGGTGATCTCGATCAGGAAGCTGTCCAGGTCGCCCTTGTTCCATTCGGCGAACACGTCGGCGATCTCGGGTGCGGTCTTTCCGAGTGCGTCGCGAAGCAACTGGTAGGCCTCGCCGATGAGCTGCATGTCGGAGTACTCGATGCCGTTGTGCACCATCTTCACGAAGTGGCCGGCGCCGTCGGGGCCGATGTGAGTGCAGCACGGGACGCCGTCGACGTGCGCGGAGATCTCCTCCAGCAGCGGGCCCAGCGACTTGTAGGACTCGGCGGGGCCGCCGGGCATGATCGACGGGCCCTTGAGCGCGCCCTCTTCGCCGCCGGAGATGCCGGCACCGACGAAGTGCAGTCCTCGCTCCCGGATCGCCTTCTCGCGGCGGATGGTGTCGGTGTAGAGGGCATTACCGCCGTCGATGATGATGTCGCCGTCTTCCATTGCGTCAGCGAGTTCGTTGATGACGGCGTCGGTCGGCTCGCCGGCCTTGACCATGATGATCACCCGACGCGGCTTCTCCAGCGCGTCGAGGAATTCCGCGATGCTCTCGGAGCGGACGAACTTACCCTCGTCGCCGTGCTCCTTGAGCAGCGCGTCGGTCTTGGAGACCGACCGGTTGTGCAGCGCAACGGTGTAACCGTGGCTGGCGAAATTACGGGCGAGGTTCGAGCCCATCACCGCCAGGCCTGTGACGCCGATCTGCGCGGTTCCGGTCGTGGAATTCGACGAGCTCATGTATGCGCCTCTCCATTCGTGACTACATCATTGCGGGGCATCGCCCCTAGACACTGTGGCACAGCGGGATTCGTGCCCGACTAGGCGGCGGTGAACAGCCGGTGCAACTCGGTGAGCCAGGGGATGGCCAGCGCGATCGTCGGCACCACCAGGACCGCCGCGGCAGCGAGGTAGGCCGCCGTGGACACCCACACGCTGTTGCCGCTGCCGGACAGCCGTCGCACCCGCAGCACGGTGTGGGAGCCGCCGGCGGCCAGCGCGCCCATCGGCGCCCGACCCGAAGCGCACGCGACCAACGCGCGCGCCAGGGGAGCGCGACCGGCAACGCGGACCGCGGCGTCGTCGGCCAGCAACTCGGCCAGCAGTTGCACGGCGTCCAAAGCGCTTGCGCTACGGACGAATCGGGGGAATGCGGCGTGCGCTGCCGTGAACGCCTCGAGCACCAGATCGTGGCGGGCGCGCAGATGCGCACGCTCATGACTGAGTATCGCGGCGACCTCGTCTTCGGTCAGCGAGTCGAGCGCGCCCTCGCTGAGCACCACGCGACTACGCACCCCGGGCAGGCAATACGCCAGCGGCTGAGCCACTTCGAGCACGCGCAGGTCGCGGCCGCGGGTGCAGGCCCGCGCCGACAGCAGATCGGGCGACAGGCCGAGCAGGTCGACCAGCATGCGGTGATGGGCCCGCCGGCGCCGGGTGGCCACGGCGACGCGCACGACGGCGACCAACAGCCGGGCACCGATCATCAGGGTGAGCCCAAAAACCGCGACATCGAGAAGCCAGAGCGGCCAACCGAGTCGACCGATTTCGGCGGCTGGGCTGGCGGTGGGGCGCCCGTCAGCGCCCGGCACGAACAACCGGCTTGCGATGGCGATCCCGGCACTGAATGCCGACAACACCGCGGCGACAGCGATCGCCTGCCAGAGCACCATCGCGGCGCGGGGAGCGCGCAGCGGCCAGGATGCTCGCGCCAGCAGGGCCGGGATCGGGCCGACCAGAATCACCGCAAGTACGGTGAAGGCCGGCCCAGACATCGTCCCAGTGTCCCTCAGTCCTCCGGCCGAGCGCCACCAGACGGGGGTTTCCGATGGCCTGATTCCAATTCATCGAGCGCGCGCCGCAGCGCATCCGCCTCCTCGACGCCGACGCGTTCGACGAAGTGCACGAGAGCGGCGTGCCGGCTGCCCGTGTCGGCGGCCTGGTCGAGCGCATCGACCATCAGTCCGGCGACCAGTTCGTCGCGGCCGTGCACGGGCGCGTACTGGTGGGCGCGGTCGTCGCGAATCTGCGAGACGAGATTTTTCTTGGCCAACCGCTGAAGCACGGTCATGACGGTCGTATAGGCCAGATCGCGCTGCTCAGAGAGCGCTTCGTGGACCTGTCGGACGGTCTGCGGATGAGGAGTCGACCAGAGGTGGTCCATCACCGCGCGCTCGAGATCCCCGAGCCGCGTCAGCTTAGCCATGTGTGCTCATCTCCTTGGCAATGCCGTCAGCGTACCCGCGCTTACTACCGGCCGTCGTACCTCGCCCCCGTATGCGGCGGCCCGGTGAGGGGTCCCACTGATTCAAACTCCGTCATATGGTTAGGCTAACCTTACAACAGGAGGTGACCGTGACGATAACGATCGACGACCCACTGATCGCGGCGATGTCCATTGACCGCTTGCTGCCGCTGCACGACTCCAGCCGACGGCTTCGCGAGCTTTATCCGCAGTGTCCGCGCGTCTACGGGGTCGCGGTGCTGGGCGACGTCTCAGTGCGCCGCTGGTGGCCGCTGACGTCCGCGCTGAGCACCGATCGCCTGAAGACGATGTTCGACGCGGCGGCGATCGACATGGATCGGCGAAGCGCCGCAAGGCAATTGGCGGCAACGCTGGTGCACACCGTGATCGGCCGGGTGGTCGCACTGGTGGTGCTGGAGGCCCGGGCGTGGGACACCGGCTTGGAGAACCTGTGGGTACACGTTGACTCCGACGGCGTCATCGACTGGGCCGGGGTCGTCGACCCCACGGTTCGCGTCCTGCCCGATGACCCGTGCGCCGCCGCCGGCCTGGGCGGCGGCGTGGTCCGTCTACCGAGCGAGGCAGCGCTGACGACATGGGTCGCCCACCGCTGCCATCGCACCTTGGAACCGCTGTTCGCCCGGCTGCACACGGTCAGTGGCGGAGCCCTGTCAGTCGCCGCGATGTGGCACATCGTCGGATCAATGGTGGTCGCATCGGCAACCCAGGTGCCGCAGCTGGCCGGCGCCGACGAGCTTGCCGCGATGCGTCGCGGTCAGGCGGTGCTCGACGCGCTTGTGGGGTTCGGCCTCCCGGTGCGCGGCCTGTCCGCGGCGCGGACACGCGCGAGGGGAAGCTCTTGCGAAATTAGGGCAGCCTTGCCTATGCTTCTGGCATCGAGCAATGAATGACCGCGCCGGTGTCCTGAGGGCTGCAGTGACCCCCGGTCTCTCGATACAGCGAGCCCCGTGCGTTACGCACGGGGCTCGCTGCTTTGTCCGGGTTGGGCGTCAGTCTTTGATGAAGTGGTACATCCGGTAGGACGCCTTACCTGCCTGCATCTGTCGGTATGCCAGGGTTCCGGGTGCGCCGGCGAACATTTTGCCGAAGCCCTGCAGGAACTTCGGGATGTGACGAGTGTTCAGGTCCAGGAACACCTCGGCGCTCTTGTCCCGCGCGCGCAACACGTCCTTGCTGATGTCACGCTTCGAGGCCATCTTCATCGGCATCGCGGCCAGCGCCGCGTCCCAGTCGTCGTACTCCAGGTAGCCGCGGAAGTCGGCGTAGAGGAAGTCGCCGCCCGGGCGCAGCACCCGCGCCACCTCGGGGAGGAACCGGTCGAAGTGTGGATAGGTGTGCGAGGCCTCGATGTTGACGATGGCGTCGAAAGAGTTGTCGGCGAACGGCATCGCCTCGGCGTTGCCCTCCACGAAGTCCAGCCCCGGCAGGTTGTGGCGCTTCTTGGCGAACGCGACGCCCTCGGGGTTGAAGTCGAGGCCGGTGTAGGAGCCCGGGGAGAAGGTCCGGGTCAGGTACGCAGCGCCACCCCCGTGGCCGCTGCTAATCTCCAGCACCTTCTTGCCGCCGAGGTCGGCCTGGGCGGCCGTGCGGTGGTAGAGCTGGATGGAGTAGCGGTTGGGCTCATCCTCGGGCGCCAGCGACAGTCCCAGCGGCGGCTCTTCCTCGTAGCCCCAGTTGAGGAAGACGATGTCGTCGCTTTCCCACCGCCGGGTGATCAACGGGTACCAGTACTTGTTCATGGCCAGCTTGAGCCACGGCAGAGGGTCGATGGGCTTGAGGTAGCGCTGGAGGGTGCTTGTCACAGCGGCGAGTATGCCAGGCTTTATTACGTGTTGCTGTGATCGGTCATCAGCGCCGAGTCGGCGTCTTGTGCGGCCTTTGCGGATCGCCGGTGGACCGTCGCGCGTGCACCCTGTGCCGGCTGGTAGGCGATCCCGCGCCAGTGTGCGCGCTCGTCTGGCGCATCGGTTGGCGTGAAACGGAATTCGCGCAACAAGATGCGCAGCGTGATGTCCATTTCCATGGTGGCCAGCGACGCACCGACGCACCGGTTGACCCCGCCGCCGAACGGCATCCACCCTCGCGGCTTGGCGGCACTGCCGAGGAATCGGTCCGGGTTGAACGACATCGCGTCGTCGAAGACGTCGTCGGAGTCGTGGACCAGGGCGAGGCTCAGTACCAGTCGGGTGTCCTTGGGCACCACCCACTCGCCCAGGCGCAGGCGGGCCTTGGTGCACCGCACGGTGGAGTCGAGGACGGTCCGGGTGCGCTGGACTTCCGAGATCGTGGCCTGGCGCAGTTCGGATCCGCCGGCGTCGACTTCTTCGGTCAGCCGCGTCAGCAACTCCGGATGACGGATCAGCCGTTCGACCGTCCAACCCAGCGATCCTGCGGTGGTCTCGTGACCGGACACCAGCAGGGTGAGCATCTCGTCGGAGATGCGCTGGTCGCTGATCGGCTCGCCGTTTTCGTAACGCGCCCGCACCAGCAGCGCCAACACATCGGCGCGCTCGTCCAGCGCGGGATCGACCCGCGCGGCGGCGATCAGCGCATCGATCGCGGCGTCGAACCGGCGGCGGTACCGCATGTAGCGCCCGCCGAGACTCCACGAACCCAGATCGCGGCGTAGGAAGGACGGCAGGGTCAGGTAGACACCGACGATCTCAGCCATGGGCGGGATCAAGTCGTACAGCTCGTCGAGTGTGTCGCCCTCGGCGCCGAACACGGCACGCAGGATCGCGCCAAGTGTCATCGTCGTCATCGACGGCAACGTCTCGAATTCCTGCCCCTCGGGCCAGCCCTCGATCTCGCGCAGCACCTCTTCTTCAATGATCGGCTCGTAGCTGCGCATCCGTTTGCCGTGGAACTGCGGGAGGATGAGCTTGCGCCGCTCGAGGAGCTCATCGCCGGCAAGGGCGAACGTCGACCCAGGGCCGAAGCCGTCGCCGAGGCTGGCGGTTCCCGTCGTTGCGCGTTCCACCAGATCGGTGCTGGTGTTCAGCACCTCTTTGACCAGGGCGGCGTCCCTGATGACAATCGCATGGCCCAGACGCGGCATATTCACCCGGAAAACCGGGCCAAGGCGGCGACTGAGAGCGCCGTACATGTGGTGGTAGTCGCGCAGGAACCACAGGCCCTGAACAGGTTTCGGGAGTCGCGTGCCCGGCGGTAAGCGCACCGGGTCGGTTGTCACCGTCAGCATGTCGTCCACTCCCCGTTTCGCTGCTGCCAAGGTATCCGCGCCGGCACCTCACAGTACCGGCCGCGGTCATTTGCCGCGTTGCATTGTTTCAGCCTTGAAACCCAGGTACCTGGACGCGGTGAGGTGGATCCGCTGGCCAACAAGACACCCCTGCGTGGCGGAGGTCATCGACGTCCGGCAATACCTCGGCCGACCCTACAGCCGCATTCGGCCAAGGGTCGGAAAGGGGTGATGACGGGGTCAGTCCTTGATGAAGTGGTGCAGCCGATAGGACAGCCGGCCTCGTTGCAGTTCTTTGTACATCAACGTGTCCGGCGCGCCGGCGAAAAGTCGCCCGAAGGGCTGCAAGACGAGAGGCAGCCGCTTGTTGATCAATTCGACGTGGCGTGCCGCGTTGTTGTCGAGCCCGCGCAGAACGTCGGCATTGATCTCGCGCCTGGCCGCCATCCGTAACGGCAGGGCCGCCAGGGCGGCATCCCACTCGTCGTATTCGAGGAAGCCGCGGAAGTCGACATAAAGGAAGTGGCCCCCAGGGCGCAGGACCCGCACGACCTCGTCGAGGAACCGCTCGAAGTGCGGGTAGGCGTGCGAGGCCTCGACGTTGAGCACTACGTCGAAGGACTCGGACGGGAAGGGCAGGGCCTCGGCATCGCCGTGCACGAAGTCCAGCCCAGGCAGGGAATGCCGCCGCTTCGCGAAATCCACTCCGTGCGGATTGAAGTCGAGCCCGGTGTAGGAGGCAGGCCGCAGCGTCGTCATCACGTAGGCTGCGCCGCCGCCGTGGCCGCAGCTGGGCTCCAGTACCGTCTTGCCGGCAAGGTCGATCTGCGTCGCCGTGCGGTGGTAGAGCTGGATGCCGTACCGGTTCTTCTCGTCGTCGAGGGACAGCGGCAGGCCCATCGGCGGGTCTTCCTCGTAGCCCCAGTTGAGGAACACGACGTCGTCCTGGTCCCATCGCCGCGTGACAAAGGGATACCAGTACTTGTTGATCGCCTTTTTGAACCACGCGTAACTGCCGAGGGGTTTGATGTACCGCCGGCGGCTGCCTGTCGCCACAGGATTCATGTCGATGCCCTGGTTCGTCATCGGAGGCCCGCCGCGGTCAGCGTGCCAACACTTGTCGGTGCGCTGGCACCTCGCCGATAGACCATTGCTCGACCTCCTCGCGACGGCACGGTCGCCACACCGCGCCACCTGGCTTTCTCACCGGGGGCGTCGGTCGTGACGAAGCGGAATTCACGCAGCAACATGCGCAGGACTACATCCAGTTCCATGTTGGCGAATGCCGCGCCGACACAGCGATTGACGCCGCCACCGAAGGGGATCCAGGCGGCCGGTTTGGGTGCCCCGCCCAGGAAACGGTGGGGGTTGAACGACTGCGCGTCGGCGAAGTCGTTTTCAGACTCGTGCGCGAGCTTGATGCTGACGATGATGTTCGTCCCCGCTGGAAGGACCCACTCGCCCAACCGGATTCGAGTCTTGGTCCGTCGCGTGGTGCCGTCGAGCACGGGCCGGGTGCGCTGCACCTCCCAGATGGTGGCCTGCCGCAACTCCGACCCACCCGCGTCGGCCTCCTCGGTCAATTCGGCAAGCAGAGCCGGGTGGCGGCTCAGCCGCTCCAGCGTCCACGCCAGGGAGGCGGCGGTGGTCTCGTGACCGGACCCCAGCAGAGTCAGCAGCTCGTCGGCGACGTGCTCGTCCGAGATGCCCTCGCCATTGTCGTAGCGAGCCTGTAGAAGCAGCGCCAAGACGTCGGTGCGCTGCTCGAGCGCGGAATCGGCGCGCGCCTCGGCGATCAACGAGGCGATGATCGCGTCGAACCGCCGGCGCTCTCGCACGAACCGGCCCCACGGACTCCACGGGCCGAGGTCTTGTTGAACCATCGGCGGGCAGGCGGCGAGCATGGAGCCGAGCGTGATCAGCGGCGGCACCATTTCGCGCAGTTCTTCCAATGCGGGTCCACCGGCGCCGAACACGGCACGCAGGATCGCACCGAGCGTGATCCTGAGCATGGGTTCGATCGTCGCGAACTCGCGGCCTTGCTGCCAGTTGCCGATCTCACGCCGCACTTCGTCTTCGATGATGCGTTCGTAGCCGCGCATCCGCGTGCCGCGAAACGGCGGAGTCAACAACTTGCGGCGCTCGCGATGCGCGTCGCCGGCCAGGCTGAAGGTCGAGCCGGGCCCGAACACCGCGCCGATCGCGCCGGCGCCCGACGGCGCGCGTTCGACCAGGTCAGAACCGGTGGAAAGGAGATCTTTCGCCAACACCGGATCGCAGACGACGACCGCGTCGTTATTGTGCGGCAGATTCACTCGCACAACTGCGCTGCCGTAACGTCTAGCGAGACCGGCAAACATTGCGTGGCTCGAGGTCAAGAAGGCTGCGGTTTGGATCAGCTTCGGAATTCGCGGACGCGGCGGGAGCCGCACCGGGTCGGACGTCGCCGTCGCCATGTCGAGCCTTCCCACAGTATGTCCAGAGAGTCTTTCCATTCGAAAAGAATGTTACAGCTCTCTCAACAAACTATGCAACATCTACGCGGCGAGCGCGCGCACGTGCATGCCGGAGAACGGGAGTAGATCCATGCAGCCACTGCCCGAAGCACCTTTCGACAAAGAACTCGGGCTGACGTTCACCGAAATCACCCCGGACGGCACCCGCGCCCACCTGGACGTCGCGCCCAAACTGCTGCAGCCCATGGGCATCGTGCACGGCGGGGTCTGGTGCTCGATGGTGGAGAGTCTGGCCAGCGTCGCCGCCTACACCTGGATCGACGCCAACGGCGGCGGCTCGGTCGTCGGCGTCAACAACAACACCGACTTCTTACGCGCGATCAGCACCGGAATGGTCTACGGCGCTGCGACACCAATTCATCGCGGACGACGACAGCAGCTGTGGCTGGTCACCATCGTCGACTCCGACGAGCGGCTCGTGGCTCGCGGCCAGGTTCGGTTGCAGAACCTCGAGGCCGACAGCTAACTGGCGGCCTTGGCCGTCTCGTCCTGGTGCGCCTCGGCGGCCAGGACCGCCAATTGTTCGAGCCGGGTGCGGGCGAAGGCCTGCTGCTCGGTGATCGTGAGCTGACCCCGTCGACCACTCAGGAATGTCACGATCCACGACAACACCGTGGTGATCTTGTTCTTGAAACCGATCAGGTACACCAGGTGCAACAGCAGCCATGCGAACCAGCCGATGATGCCGCCGAATTCCAGTGGGCCGATCTTCACGACGGCGTAGTAACGCGACACCGCGGCCATCGAGCCCTTGTCGAAGTACTGGAACGGCTCGCGCTGCACGGGATCCGCCCCGGCCAGCTCGGCCTTGATGGTTTGCGCGGCGTACTTGCCACCTTGGATGGCACCCTGAGCGACCCCGGGAACGCCGTCGACGGCGGCCATGTCACCGACGACAAACACGTTGGGGTGACCGGGAATTGAGAGATCGGGCTCCACCTTCACCCGGCCCGCGCGATCGAGTTCGACCCCGGACTGCCGGGCCAAGTCGCGTCCCAGCGGGCTGGCCGAGACGCCGGCCGACCACACCTTGCAGGCCGACTCGATGCGGCGGGTGGTGCCGTCGGAGTCCTTGACGGTGATGCCATCGCGGTCGACGTCGGTCACCATGGCGCCGAGCTGGATTTCGACGCCCATTTTCTCCAGCCGCGCCGCAGCCTTGTGACCGAGCTTCTCGCCCATCGGCGGCAGCACCGCAGGGGCGGCGTCGAGCAGAATCACCCGCGCCTTGGTCGAATCTATGTGCCGGTAAGCGCCTTTCAGCGTGAAGTCGGCGAGCTCGGCGATCTGGCCGGCCATTTCGACGCCGGTCGGTCCGGCGCCGACGACAGTGAAGGTCAGCAGCTTCTTGCGCCGCTCGGGATCGCTGGAGCGCTCGGCCGCCTCAAACGCGCTCATGATCCGGCCGCGCAGTTCCAAGGCGTCGTCGATGGACTTCATGCCGGGTGCGTATTCGGCGAAATGGTCGTTGCCGAAGTAGGACTGGCCCGCGCCGGCCGCGATAATCAAACTGTCGTAAGGGGTTTCATAGCTGTGGCCGAGCAACTCCGAGACCACGAACTTGCCCTTGAGGTCGACATGAGTGACGTCGCCGAGCAGGACCTGCGCGTTGTGCTGGCCGCGCAGGATCATTCGGGTCGGGGGAGCGATTGCACCCTCGGCGACGATGCCCGTCGCCACTTGGTAGAGCATCGGCTGGAACAGATGGTGGGTCGTGCGGGCGATCAACTTGATGTCGACGTCCGCGCGCTTGAGCCTTTTCACGGCGTTCAGGCCACCGAATCCCGAACCGATGACCACTACCCGGTGTCGGCGATCGGGCGCGGTGTTTTCGGGCAGGGCGTTCATGGCGTCATTGCTCCTCAGCGGCGACAGCGTTCGCCTCTACGATAGCCGTCGGGACCTGCAATTTTCGACGTAAATCGCGTGTGATCGCCCACACCACAGAGCGTCACACGTGACGCACCTCGCTAGAGACCGACGACCGGTCGCAGCGCCTCGCCGACCGCCGCGATGACACCGGGCGTGTACGACGGCATGTTGATGATCACGCCGTCGATTCCCGCGTCCAGCACCTTGGCCTTGACCTGCTCGGCGATGTAGTCGGCGCTGCCGGCCAGCATGCGTCCGCCCATCTCGTCAGGGACCTGGTCCGGCTTCACGTTGTCGTCGAGCAGCACGGTCACCAGCATGCTGGTCTCCAGCGTCGCGGGATCACGGTCGATCTCCTCGCAGCGCTCCCGGACGACCTTGACCTTGCCCGCGAGTTGGTCGAAGCCGGCGATGACGTTGAGGTGATCGAAGTGCCGCACCGCCAGCGGAATCGTCTTCTTCTCACCGCTGCCACCGATCATCAGCGGGATGTGATCGCGATAGCGGGGATTGGCCAATGCATTGTTCGCGCGGTAGTACTCACCGGAGAAAGTCGGCCGCTCACCTTTGAGCATCGGCAGGATGATCTCCAGCGACTCGTTCAGTCGATTGAAACGGTCGGTGAAGGTGCCGAATTCGAAGCCGAGTTCGTCGTGCTCGAGTTCGAACCAGCCGGTGCCGATGCCGAGAATCGCCCGCCCCGCGCTGACCACGTCGAGGGTGGTGATGGCCTTGGCCAGCAGCGTGGGATTGCGGTACGTGTTGCCAGTTACCAACGTGCCCAACTGAACTCGCTCGGTCGCCGTCGCGAGCGCTCCGAGGGCGGTGTACGCCTCGAGCATCGGCTGGTCCGGAGAGCCGAGCATCGGCAGTTGATAGAAGTGGTCCATCACGAAAACCGAGTCAAAGCCTGCTGATTCGGCTTCGCGTGCCTGCGCGATTACGGTGGGAAAGAGTTGTTCGACGCCGGTGCCGTAGGAAAAGTTGGGAATTTGGAAGCCAAGTCGAATGGTCACAAAGTCCACCCTAGTGACCGGCGCGCAGCCGCGACGGTCACCGAAGCGAATTACGCGCTCAGCGAATTACGGTCAGGCGAACTGAGTCAACGCGCCGTGGCTGACGTGCAGCGTCTGCCCGGTGATGTGGCGGGCGGCGCCGCTGGTCAAGAACAGCGACATCCGGGCGACCTCGGCGGCAACCGAAGGCGGGGTGCTGGACAGACCCTCGTAACCCTGCTGCGCGCTGCGTCCCGCGGCGACCGCGTTCACGGTGATACCGCGGGTGCCGAAGACCATGGCCTGGCCCGCGACCCAACTGGCGAGGGCGGCCTTGACGGCGGCCTCGGCGCTGCCCGGGCGGGGGTTTTCCGGCACGACGCTGATGATCGAACCGCCGGAGCGCAGGTGGTCGCCGACCGTCTCGAGCGTCAACACCGCCGACAGGACGGTGTCATCCAGCGATGTGCGCCAAGCCGAGGCGAGGTCGGACAGCGAATAGGCGCGCGGGTCGCCGGAGTTCCAACGCGGGGCCGGAACGTTGACGATGGTGTCGAGGTGATGCGGGAAGAGATGACGAATCTCAGCCAGCGCGGCCGGGTCGGTGTTGTCGCAGACGATCGCGTCCGCCTCGATCTCCTTGGCCGCTACCTCGAGGTCGTCGCGGCGAGCGCCGAGCAGCGTGACCGTGTGGCCGTCGTTATGAAATTCCTCAGCAACGGCGCGACCCAACTCGGTGTCGCCTCCGGTGACCAGTACCTCCACCGCCATGACCTCCTTGTATTCAGCATTGAATCCAGGTGCCGGCTCGTGTCGAGCAGCCGCGGTCTCCGCCGAGAGCAACGGTTTTCCGATGCTTCGATGGTGGCACACCGCAACGCCGGTCCCTGGGATTTCAGGGCGTGTATGGCATTAACGTTTCCTTATGTTACTGGACGGTAGCTAGATATGAAACTCCGAATCCGGCACGAGGCGGTCACCGTTTGGACAACGCTGAGCGTCGTGGGACCTCGACTCGGCAGGCTGCGCCGCCCCGCGGCGGGGGGCTTGCTGGCAATCGCGGTGGCCACCCAGGTGAACGCCTGCGGCCAGAAGCCGCTGCCGTCGACGGCGGCGGGTCCGTCGTCCATCCACTCACGCGCCACCTCGATCATGGTGTTTGCCGCCCTACAACTCAAACCGGCGTTCACCTTGTTGGCCGGCCAATTCCAAACCGAAAACCCCGGCACCACAGTCGATTTCAACTTCGCGAGCTCGGCCGAACTGGCCAACAAGTTGACCCGGGGTGCCAAAGCCGACGTCTTCGCCTCCGCGGACGCGGCCCAGATGGACACGGTGATCAAGGCGGATCTGACGAGTAGCGAGCCGGTCAATTTCGCGTCCAACACATTGGTCATCGTCACCGCGCCGGACGACCCGAAGCAGGTCCGCTCGTTCGCCGATTTGGCCCGGCCGGATCTGCGGGTCGCGGTGTGCCAGGCGTCGGCGCCGTGCGGGGCGGGAGTACAGCGCATCGAGGACAACACCGGCGTGCACATCGATCCGGTCAGCGAGGAGACGATCGGGTCCGCGGTGCTGGCCAAAGTCACCGCAGGCGAGGCGGACGCCGGCCTGGTCTACATGAACGATGCGCACAAGGCCGGCGACAAGGTCGCCTCGATCACCTTCCCTGAGTCCGCCGACGCGGTGAACAGCTATCCGATCGTCGCCCTCAAGCAGGCGGCCGAATCGGTTCTGGCACAGAAGTTTGTCGACCTGGTGGTCGGCGCGACGGGCCAGCGGGTGCTTAGCCAGGCGGGCTTCGCCGGACCTTGACGTTGACGCGCCCGGCGGCGCCGTCGTTGCCGAATTGTCACCTACCGGGCCCACGGCATACAGCCGAAACGGTGAGCTGCAAATTTGCCTCGAGCACCACGCGGACGGGTATCGAAAAAACGGTCGAAACGTCGGCTGTTCACCCTTGCGCCACGGGGTAACACGGTAGGTTTTTTGGTCATGAACGAGGTGGATCGCTATTCAACCCGGCCCAAAAACCGCTGGATGACGCGCGTGCTTGTCGCGATCGGCGGCGCCGGTGCGATCACGTTCGCCCTGCCGGTCGCCGCGGGAGCCGATCCGCCAAATCCGGGGCCGAGCCCCGCGGTTCCGGGTCCGGCCAACCCGGCCCCGGCCAACCCCGCTCCAGCCAACCCCGCTCCAGCCAACCCGGCGCCTGCCAACACCGCTGCCAACCCGGACGGATCGCCCGGTCCTGGCGGACCCGCCGCGGGGCCGCAGAACACCGACCCGGTGGCGGGGGCGCCCGCGACCGAGGCCAATCCGGGCGGCCCGGCCCCGGTGGACCCGAACGCGGGTCGGATCGACAACCCGGTCGGTGGCTTCAGCTACGTGCTGCCCGCGGGGTGGGTGGAATCCGACGCGACGCACCTGGATTACGGTTCGGCGCTGCTCAGCAAGATCGCGGGCACGCCCGCGCCGGGCCAGCCGCCGCCGGTTGCCAACGACACTCGCGTGGTGCTCGGCAAGCTGGACCAGAAGCTCTACGCCAGCGCCGAGGCCGACAACAGCAAGGCCGCGGCGCGCCTTGCCTCGGATATGGGTGAGTTCTTCATGCCGTACCCGGGCACCCGACTCAACCAGGAGACGATCCCGCTCGGTGCCAACGGCGCCGCAGGAGGCGCCTCGTTCTACGAGGTGAAGTTCAGCGACGCCAGCAAGCCGAACGGCCAGATCTGGGCGGGCGTGGTCAGTGCGCCCGGACCGGCGGGCGCACCGAGCCAGCGCTATTTCGTGGTGTGGCTCGGCACCGGCAACAATCCGGTCGACAAAGCGGGCGCGAAAACACTGGCCGAGTCCGTCCGCCCGCTGGCCGCAACCCCAGGCCCCGCCGCAGGGCCCGCGCCCGCCGGACCGGCTGGACCAGCACCGGCAGGACCGGCTGGACCCGCACCGGCAGGACCCGCACCGGCAGGACCCGCTGGACCAGCACCGGCAGGACCCGCCGGACCGGCAGGACCGGCGCCCGCTGGACCGGCAGGACCCGCACCGGCAGGACCCGCCGGACCGGCAGGACCCGCACCCGCTGGACCCGCTCCGGCGGGCCCGCAACCCGCCGGCGGTAACGGGTCGCCGGCCGCGCCGAACACAGTGGCGACCTAACACCGCCGCCGGCCGAAAGCGGCCTCGCAAGCGCGTTGCTGGTTAGGCTTTCGGGTATGTGCACAGCCAGTCCGGTAGTGGGCTGCACACAAATCAATACGCATAGGAGCCGGTCGTGATTCTCCACATTGTTTGGTTGCTCATCCTCGGCCTCGTCGTCGGCCTCGTCGCGCGACTGATCGTTCCCGGTAGCCAGCCGCTGGGGCTGATTGCCACGTCATTGCTAGGCATCGTCGGCGCCTATGTCGGCGGAACACTGGGCAGCGTCGTGTTCCCGCCGCATCAATTCACTGTCACCCCGCCGATCAATCACTCGTTCCTCGGGGCGCTGGTCGGCGCCGTGCTGCTGCTGTTCATCTACAAGGCGGCTAAATCGCGCACCTGACGCCCCCCACGATGCGCGCCTGGCAGGTGGCGCATCCGGGACCCGTCAGCGCCGAACCGCTGGAGTACGTGCGCACGCCGGTTCCACAACCGGGCCCGGCGGACCTGCTGGTCGCGGTCCGCGCCTGCGGCGTGTGCCGCACCGACCTGCACGTCACCGAGGGCGACCTGCCGGTCCATCGCCCACGGGTGACGCCCGGACACGAAGTCGTGGGCGAGGTGGTGGCCGTCGGCACCGACGCCGGCGACGAGTTCCGCGTCGGCGATCGGGTCGGAATCGCGTGGCTGCGACACACCTGCGGGGAGTGCGCCTACTGTCGCAGGGGCGACGAGAATCTGTGCCCAGACTCGCGCTACACCGGGTGGGACGCCGACGGTGGTTACGCCGAATTCGCCACGGTGCCGGCCGCTTTCGCCCATCACCTGCCAAGCGGATACTCCGACAGCGAACTTGCGCCGCTGTTGTGCGCCGGCATCATCGGCTACCGGTCGCTGCAGCGCGCGGCGCTACCGGTTGGTGGCCGACTGGGTCTCTACGGATTCGGCGGCAGCGCCCACATCACCGCTCAGGTCGCACTCGCGCAGGGCGCCGAAGTCCACGTCATGACCCGCGGCGTCGCGGCCCGGCGGCTGGCGCGCGAACTGGGGGCCACGTCCGCCCAGAGTGCCGACGAACCGCCGCCGGTAAAGCTCGACGCGGCAATCCTTTTCGCGCCGGTCGGCGATCTGGTGCTTCCCGCGCTGGAGGCGCTAGATCGCGGGGGGACGCTGGCCATCGCGGGCATCCACCTCAGCGACATGCCGGCGCTGAATTATCAGCGCCACCTGTTCCAGGAGCGCCAGATCCGCTCGGTGACGTCGAATACCCGGGCCGACGCGAGGGCCTTCCTCGACTTCGTCGGCACCCACCGCATCACGGTGACCACGCCGGAGTATCCGCTGCATCAGGCGAATCGAGCGCTGTCGGACCTCAGCACCGGCCGCATCTCGGGCGCCGCGGTGTTGCTCGTCTAGTGCAGTTGCCAGACCAGAGCGGCGGCCAGTGCACCCATCCCGTTGAGCGACCAGTGCAGGGCGATCGGCGCCAGCAGACTGCCGCTGCGCCGCCGTAGCCAGCTGAACACGAAACCTGCTGCGGCTGTCGCAATCACCGCGAGTACCACCCCGATCAGCATGCCGAGAACTCCGCTGCCGAACAGCCGCGTGAAGCCGACGTTGCTGCTCGTCAGACCCAGCGACGTCGCGATGTGCCAGAGGCCGAACAGCAGCGAGCCGACCAGCGCGACACCACGAAATCCCCACGCGCGGTTCAGCGTTCCATGCAGCACACCGCGGAAAGCCAGCTCCTCGGGGATGACGGTCTGCAGCGGAATGACGACCATCGACGCCATCAGCGCACCGGAGATCGTCGCGTAGCGGTGGTTCATGAACATCGGCCTGGTCATCGGAAGCAGAGCGCCGACCGCGATCACCGTGACGACGAGAGCGACGGCGCCCGCCGCGTAGGCGGCACCCGACTTCCAGTGCTCGCGTCCCAGACCGAGTTCGGCCCAACCCAGGCCGTTGCGCCGCAGCCAGGCCACCAGGCCGAGCGCGGCCACCGGGACGGTCACGACACTGGCCCACGGGGTGGTGAAATGCGCGATCAGGTTGGTCAGCGCGAGCACCGCGACGACGACGGCAACGTCGACCTGGATGCGGAATTGGTGTAGCGCCGAGAGTTGCGCGAGCAGCGGATGCTGCTCAGCGGCGGCGCTCTCGTAGCCGGTCATCTCACCAGGCTACGGGCTGTGGCGGAGTCAACGCGCGAACTGTTCCACGAGCACTACCTGTAGCTCACCCACCAGGAACCCGAGCACGGCCCCCACCATGACCATCAACATCTCGTCGTCCTTGAAGACCGGACGCAGGATCGCCTCGTACTCGTCGGGGGACAGCTTGTTCATCTTGTCGACGATCAGGTTCTCAATGTCGAGCGTCTTCGCGGCGTACTCCTTGGCCTGCTGCATGGTCTCGGGGAGCCGCTCGAGCAGCATCTGCACGATCGCGTCCTTGGCTTGGTGGTAGCGCTTGGTGCCGATCGCGAGCTTGATGAACGGTTGCGCCACACCGGCCTGAGCGTCGAGCGCCGACGAGACCTCCTTCTCGATCGCGGCGAACAAACGCTCGGCGGTCGGCCCGTGCAGAATCGCGTCGAGCAGGGCGTCGGGATGAAACAGGTCATTGGCCAGGATCCGGGCGTAATCGCGGGTTACGTTGTCGCGCTGGGTATGTAGCACGCCCTGGATAGGGATGAAGCCGAAGAGTTTGACGGGCTCGCGGGGAATGAAGATCAGGTTCAAGGCGAGCCAGTCGCTGGCGAACCCGGTGACGAACCCGAAGCCCGGCATGATCCACGGGTTGTGGAAGACGCCCCACGCCACCATCTGCACCAGGCCGATCGCGAAGCCGAAGTAGATACCGCTGCGGCGGATGAACTTCATCGCCGCCCCGCCCATGCCCTTCAGCAACTCGTTGAGCTGGGCCTTGTTGTTCACCAGCGTGGTGACCGCGAGGTACTGCAGATCGACGAAGCGCGGCAGATCGGACTTCATTTCGGCGAGCAGGTTGTCGACCACCCCGGGGGCCGCCGCGTGCACCCGGGACAGCACCGCCTTGCGGCCGGCCTCCGGGATCGCGTCCCACAGCCCGGGGCGCACCTGCTCGGCGAGGTCGCGGGCCATCTCGTCGATGGTTCGGGTCAGCGGCTCACGAAGCTCGTCGACCGCCTGCTGGGCGTCGATCTTGTCCAGAATCTCCTCGGGGCGCAGCAGCTTGTCGGTGAGCATCTGGATGGTCACCGCCGCGGTCTTGCCGGCGCGGCGCGGCACCACCCCCTGCCAGCCGAACGGCCCGATGCCGACGAACTCGATCGGTTTGTAAAGCATCTGCAGCGCAACAAGTTTCGTCGTATAGCCGACGAATGCCGCCACCAGGGGCATCGACAGGTAGATGAACCAGTTGAGCTTGGCATCGGCGACGATTTCACCGAAGGACTGACCCCACGCGACGACCGAAGAGGTCACTCCCGCTCCCTGGGGGCACTTGCCGCCGCCCACAATTCGAGGCCCAGGCCGGACAGCTGCAATGTGTACTTGTCGATGCGCGCCGGGATCGGGCCGCGGCTGGCGGTTTTGATGGCCTGCAGCACCGCGGTGTCGGCCGCGAGGATCTCGTATTCGTCCTTCATCTCGGTGTCCTCGGGGCCCGACTCGACGAGGCCGAGTGAGAGAAGGTGGCTCACGTACATCGGGGTCAGCTGCGGCAGCGCGAGGTTGGCGGTCTTGCCGATCAGAGACATGTTCTCCAGCACCACCTCGACGCCAAGTCCGGCCCGGGTGCGGGCGTACACGTTCAGCAGCGGGGACGTCGAGCCGTCCGACAGGGCGCTGATGATGCGGGCCTCGTCGGGAACGATCTGGTCGAGGATCTTGTGGAACAACTCCTGGCGGCTCGACGCGGTGTTCTGCCCGATCGCGCGATCGAGCAGGCCGTGCATCTTGGCGTCCAGTCCGTCGGCGTTGGCATCCTCGTCGGCCTCGGCGTCGATCTCGACGAGTTCGGGCACCCCCGCGGTGGATCCGTTCATCCCGGAGCGGATCAGGCCGAAGAACTGACGCTCACCCCAACTCGCGGCGTTGATGTAGGCGCGCACCGTCTGTTCGGCCATGTCGACGAGCCCGGCCGGAGTGAAGCGTGAGGACATGGGCTGAACGGTAGTCAACCCGCGGCGCCCTTTCGCCGATTTCACGAGCGCCGGTGTCGAGGCACATGATCGAACTTGACACCTGCCAACTACGCTGACCAGATGCCAGACGACCTGCTCGCATCGCTGCGGGTGCTCGACCTGTGCGACGACGACGGCGACGCCGTCACCCGACTGCTTGCCGACTTCGGCGCCGACGTCGTGAAGGTGGAACCACCCGGCGGCAGCCCGTCGCGCACCCGGCGCCCGACGCTGCGCGGCACCGGCGTGCGGTTCGCGCTGCACAACGCGAACAAGCGCAGCGCGGTGCTCGACCCGGCCAGCCCGGACGACCGGGAGCGGCTGATCGAACTCGCCGGCGACGCCGACATCGTCGTCGACAGCGGATTCCCCGGGCAGGCCGCGAGCTACGGAACCTCGTGCGAGGAGTTGGCCGACCGGTTCCCGCATCTGGTGACGCTGTCGGTCACCGACTTCGGCCGGACCGGCCCGCGCGCGTCGTGGCGGGCGACCGACCCGGTGCTCTACGCGCTGTCCGGGGCACTGTCCCGGTCCGGCCCCACCACTGGCACACCGGTTTTCCCGCCGGACGGGATCGCCTCTGCGACTGCGGCCGTGCAGGCCGCATGGGCCGCGCTGGCCGCCTATTACCACCGGTTACGTTGTGGCACAGGCGATTATATCGACTTCTCCCGGTTTGAGTCCGTTGTGATGGCGCTCGACCCGGCGTTCGGAGCGCACGGTCAGGCCGCGGCGGGCGTGCGGCATCCCGACCGGTGGCGCGGCCGCCCGAAGAACCAGGACGCCTACCCGATCTACACCTGCAAGGACGGCCACGTCCGGCTGTGCGTGATGTCGCCGCGACAGTGGCACGGGCTGCGGCGCTGGCTGGGGGAGCCCGCGGAGTTCCAGGACCCCAGGTTCGACGTGATCGCGGCGCGCTTCAAGGCGTGGCCGCAGATCGGCACGCTAGTGCAAGAGCTTTTCGCCGACCAGACGATGAAAACGCTTGTTGCCGAGGGACAATCGCATGGAGTGGCGATCTCCGCGGTGCTCGACCCGGCACAGATCCTGGCATCGGAACACTTCCTGGAGGTCGGCGCCGTCACCGACGCCGAGTTAGTCCCCGGCGTGCACAGCACCATTCCGACCGGCTACTACTCGGTGGATGGTCAGCACATCGGCTTTCGCACACCCGCCCCGCCCGTCGGTCGCGACGACGCGCGCTGGGCCGCAGGCTCAACGACGATCACCGCGCCCGCCGCCTCCGGTCCGCGACCCTTCGACGGCCTACGCATTATCGACCTCGGCATCATCGTCGCCGGCGGCGAATTGAGCCGCCTGTTCGGCGATCTCGGAGCCGAGGTCATCAAGGTCGAGAGCGCGGCCTATCCGGACGGGCTGCGCCAGGCCCGGGTCGGCGACGCCATGAGCGAATCCTTCGCCTGGACGCATCGCAACAATCGGGCGTTCGGCGTCGACCTGCGCAGCGACGCCGGCAAGCGGGTCTTCGGCGAGATGGTGGCGGGAGCCGACGCGGTGTTTGCCAACTTCAAACCGGGAACGCTTGCCGCACTGGGCTTTCCGTACGACGCCCTGCGGTCGCTGAATCCGCGCGTGGTGCTGGCGGAAAGCAGCGCCTTCGGCGACCGAGGCCCGTGGAGCAACCGACTCGGGTATGGACCGCTGGTGCGTGCCACCGCGGGCGTGAGCAAGCTCTGGACGGACCCGCACGCGACATCCGACGACGCCGGATCCCGTCACCAGTTCTACGACGCGACAACGGTTTTCCCCGATCACGTGGTCGGACGGATCACGGCGGTCGGGGCGCTGGCCGCGCTGATCCACCGTGACCGAACGGGCCAGGGGGCGCGCGTGCACGTCTCGCAAGCCGAGGCCGTCGTCAATCAACTGGACGTCCGCTACGTCACCGACTCGGCACGGACCGACGATGCCGCTGGACTGCGCGACGACACCAGTGTGCACGAGGTGTTCCCCTGTGCGGGTGACGACGAGTGGTGCGCGGTCTCGATCCGCACTGACGACGACTGGCATTCGGTCACAAAGGTTCTCGACGTGGGCGAGCTGGCCGACGATGCCCGATTCGTGACCGGTGAGGCGCGGCAGCAGCATCGCGTCGAGCTGATCCAACGTCTGTCGGCGTGGACGCGCGACCGCACCCCGCAGCAGGTTGCCGATGCTCTGCAGTCGGCGGGCGTTCCGGCCGGTCAGATGAATCGTCCGCCCGACATCCTGGAAGACCCGCAGCTATGCGAGCGAAAGTTGTTCAGCGACATGCGTCATCCGCTGTTCGACAACGTCCTGCCGGCCGAGACCGGCCCGGCGCCGTTTCGGCACATCCCGCCGGCACCGCAGCGCCCGGCCCCGTTGCCCGGGCAGGACACTCGCGACATCTGCCGCACGGTGCTCGGCATGAGCGACGACGAAACCGAACAATTGATCCATGACGGGGTGCTGTTCGCATCCACCGATATCGCGGAAGGTCCTGCTTGATGCCCGTCAATCCCAGAACGCCGGTGCTGGTCGCCCACGGCCAGATCAATCATCGCGACTCGGCGCTCGACGACGTCGAACCGGTCGACCTGATGGTCGCCGCGGCCCGCGAGGCGGCCGATACGCGCGTGCTGGAGGCGATCGACTCGATCCGGGTGGTCAACCTGCTGTCGGTGTACTACCGCGACCCGGCATTGCTGCTGGGTCAACGCCTCGGCCTCGGGAAGTTCACCACCAAATACAGCGGCATCGGCGGCAACGTCCCGCAGACGCTGGTCAACCGCGCCTGTGCCGACATCCAGCAGGGCCGCGCCGAAGTGATTCTGGTGGCCGGCGCGGAGATGTGGCGCACGCGCCAGCAACGCCGCAAAGAGGGCCAACGGCTGACCGCCACGGCGCAGGACGACGCGGTGCCGCTGCCCGAGGGCAGCGACGAGAACGTACCGATGGCCGGCGATGCCGAGATCCGCATCAAGCTGGACCGCCCGGCCTTCATCTACCCGATGTTCGAGGAGGCGCTGCGGATCAGCGCGGGGGAGTCGGTCGACGACCACCGTCTGCGCATCAGCACCCTCTGGGCGCGGTTCAGTGAGATCGCGGCGCACAACCCGAACGCCTGGATCCGCACGCCGGCTACCGCCGAGGAGATCGCGCAGCCCAGCGCGTCGAACCGGATGATCAGCTGGCCGTACACCAAGCTGATGAACTCCAACAACATGGTCGACCAGGGTGCCGCCCTGATCCTGACGTCGGTGGAGGCCGCCACCCGGTTGGGCATTCCGACCGATCGGTGGGTGTTCCCGTACGCGGGAACTGATGCGCACGACACCTACTCCATCAGCGAGCGGGCTGAGCTGCACCGATCGCCGTCCATCCGGATCGGTGGCAAGCGCGCGCTGGAGCTGGCGGGGCTGGGCATCGACGAGATGGACTACGTCGACCTGTACTCCTGCTTCCCGTCGGCGGTGCAGGTGGCGGCCAACGAACTCGGGCTGCCGTCCGACGACCCGGCCCGGCCGTTGACCGTCACCGGCGGGCTGACGTTCGCCGGTGGCCCGTGGAACAACTACGTCGCGCACTCGATTGCGACGATGGCCCAGCTGCTCACCGAGAACCCAGGCCGCCACGGCCTGATCACCGCCAACGGCGGCTATCTGACCAAACACAGCTTCGGGGTGTACGGCACCGAGCCGCCGAAGACCGAATTCCGTTGGGAGGACGTCCAACCCGCGGTGGACAGGGAGCCGACTCGAACGGCGGCGGTCGAGTGGGAAGGCGTCGGCACGGTCGAGTCGTGGACGACGCCGTTCGACCGGGACGGTCAACCAGAGAAGGCGTTCCTGTCGGTACGCACCCCCGACGAGCGGCGCACGCTGGCCCTGATCAGCGACCCCTCGGCGGCCGCGCAAACGGTCAACGAGGACATCGGCGGCGCCAAGGTCACCGTCCATGCCGACGGGTCGGCCACGTTGCAATGAGTTAACGGGGTTAGCTGAAAGCTTCCTGGGAACCCCTACCGGCGACTATTGTCTGTCAATCGACTAGACGCCGTGGAGGTGCTCGGGCGTGCGGATCCTGCTGACCGGCGTCACCGGTGTGCTCGGGCGCGCCACGGCCCGGCAACTGGTCGCTGCCGGCCACGCCGTCACCGGCATCGCGGCCCACCCACACGAGAACCTGCATCCCGAGGTCGACTTCGTCTGCGCAGCGCTGGGCGATCCGGTGTTGCAGCGGCTGGCCAACGCCGCCGACGTGGTGCTGCATCTCGCCCCGATCGAACCGGGTACGCCCGGCAGCGTCGGTATCGACGGTCTGGTCCGGGTGTCGCACGCGGCCGCACGGGCGGGCGCTCGACTGATCTATGTGTCCGCCGCGTCGGGAGAGCCGACGCTGTACGGGCAGGCCGAGACGCTGGTGGACAGCGGTTGGGCGCCGAGCCTGGTCGTGCGAATCGCGCCGCTGGTGGGGCGTCAGCTCGACTGGATGGTCTGCCGGACCGTCGCAGGCCTGCTCACTGGCAAGAGCGCGGCCGCCCCGGTACGGATATTGCACGTCGACGATCTGCTTCGGTTCCTGGTGCTCGCGGTCGCGACCAATCGCACCGGCATCGTCGACCTGGCCAGCCCGGACGCCGTAGATGTCGCTGCCGCGCGCGGATTGTTGCGACCTGGCGGGCAACGTGCGCCGCGGACCCGCCGGCCGGGTTGGGCGCAGCCGGCACCGGACCTCGACCTCGCGGAGCTGCAGGACTCGTGGCGGTTCGAATTCGGTTGGCCGACAACCGATGCCATTGCCGACACCGGCCGCGGACTGGCGGGCCGAAAGCTCGTCGGCGCGGGCGCCGGAGCCCTGCCCGGGCATCTGCCACTGCCGGTCGAGGTCGTCCCGCCGATCGAGCCGTGGGATGGCGCGCCCCTGCGCTGCGCGTCGCCGGACGAGCAGGAAGGCGAGTTCGACGACCGGGTCGATCCCCGCTTCCCGGTCTTCAGCGCTGCCCCGCTGGCCGCGACGCTGCCCGGTCCGCTGACGCCGATGACGCTCGACGTCCAACTCAGCGGGCTGCGCGCGGCCGCGCGGGTGGTTGCCCCGCTACTGGCCTCCGGGGACGCCGTCGCCGCCGAATGGGGGAGCAGAGCGATCGCGGTTTTCGGTCACCGCCCCTACATCGGCGTCTCGACGAGCGCGATCGCGGCCCAGCAGCTTCCCGGCTGGGACGTCGACAAGGTGATGCGTGCGGCCCTGGGCGAGTCGTCGGTCGAATCGCTGTTCCCGCACGGCCGCCCGCCGAACGGTGGTGCACTGGGCTCCGCGGCCGCCAAGGCGATCGTCCTCAAGCGGGCGTTGGCGTCGCTGCGGCACCTGAAGACCGACACCCAGGCTTACCTCGCGGCGGCGGCCTCCGAGCATCGCGCTGCGGCGCAACTGAATTCTCTGCCGAACGCCCAGCTCCAAACACGGGTGCGGCTGTTGCGCGACCGGATCCACCAGGGCTGGGCACTGACCGGGCTGTGGCTCATCGACAGCGGTGTCACCGCGGCGACCGTGGAACGACGCGGCGTCCACGTCGCGGTCGCGGGCATCGGCGCCCTCCTCGACAGCGATGCCGTCGGCGCCACGACCTCTTCGCTGGCGGCGTTGATCCGCAACGACTCCCGGGCGTGTGCGCGAGCCATCGACGGCAACCTCGACGGCGTCGTGGCCGAATCACCAAGCGCCGGCGCGGCCTTCGCCGCGGCGATCGACCGCATCGGGCATCGCGGTCCGGGCGAGGTCGAGTTGGCGAATCTGATGATCGGCGACGACCCGACGATCCTGCTCGCCGCCGCCGGGCGCGAGGCGACGGAACTTTCGCAGCGGCCGGTCCCGATCAACAACGAGGCGAAGCTTTCGGAGCGGCTGGCGGCCAGCGCCCGCGCATCCCGGGAGTCGGCCTACGACGCCACCATCCGATACACCCATGAGTTACGAATGACGTTGCGCGAACTGGGCTCACGGCTCGCGGCCGAGGAAGTCATCGACGTCGCCGGCGAGATCTTCTACCTGACGTGCGACGAGGTGGTCACTGTCCCGTCAGATGCCCGCCTGCGAATCAAGCGCCGCCGCGCCGAGCGGGAGCGGTTCCAGGGACTCCGCCTGCCCGACGTCATCACCGTCAGCTGAGCGCGTCGCTCAGCGAGACCTCCGGGTCGGCCAGCTTGTCCGGATCGACCGGCTCCTTCTTATGGATCAAATTCTTGATGTCGTCGAGCGCATCCCAGATGTTGACCTGCATCCCGGCCAATACCCGATTGTCGGTGTCCAGCCAGAAGGCCACGAACTCGCGGCTGTCTTTGTCTCCGCGAAACACCACCCGCTGATAGTCCGGCGCGTGGCCGGCGTACTCCATGCCGAGGTCGTACTGATCAGTGAAGAAGTACGGAAGTTCTTTGTATTCGCCCGGCTCGTCGAGCATTCCGGCCACCGCGACGGCGGGCTGCTTGAGCGCGTTGGCCCAGTGCTCGGTGCGAATCCGATCATCGAACAGTGGGTGCTCGGCTGCGGCGATGTCACCGACCGCAAAGATGTCCGGCGAACTGGTCCGCAGCGAGGCGTCGACCAGTATTCCGCCGTCCTCGATTGTCAGACCCGCGCGTTCCGCCAATTCGGTATTGGGTTGGGCCCCAACGGCTATCAACACCCTGTCGGCGGTGATCGTCGACCCGTCGCCGAGCTTGAGGCCGGTGGCTTTGCCGTCCTCGGTGGTGATTTCCTTGACCTCGGTATCAAGCCGCAGATCCACCCCGTGATCGCGATGAAGCTGGGCGAACACCTTGCCGATCTCGTCCCCGACGGCACTGCTCAGCGGCACCTTGGCAGTCTCGACCACGGTGACGTCGACCCCGCGCTGGCGCGCGCTCGCAGCGACCTCCAGTCCGATCCAGCCGGCTCCGATCACCGCCAGCGACGACCCCTCCTTGAAGGTGGTGTCGAGGTTGACAGCGTCTTGGTACTTGCGCAGGTAATGCACTCCGGTCGACTCGGCACCCGGGATCGTCAGCCACCGCGCGCGCGAACCGGTGGCCAGCAGCAGCTTGTCGAAGTGCAGGGTGGTGTCGTCGGAGAGCGTGACCGTGTGGGCCGTCGGATCGATGGCGACCGCCTCGGTGTCGGTCCGCAGCTCGATCTTGTTGCTGCGGTACCACTCTGAATCGTGAACGGTGAACTCTTCGAGCGATTTCTTGCCGGCAAGAAAGTCCTTGGACAATGGCGGTCGCTCGTAGGGAAGATGCTCCTCGTCGGCCAGCAGCACAACCTTTCCGTCGAAACCTCTTTCCCGCAGTTCCTCGGCCGCCTTGGCTCCGGCGAGTCCGCCGCCCACGATGACGAAAGTTTTCGAGTCAGCCACGATCGCTCCTATCTATGACTTGCTGGCGCACGTCGTCGTCGAGTGATGCTCGTACCAATGCGGCCGCGAGACGCGCATTCGATCGCGGCGCGAGGGCGCCGAGTTCTGCGGGATCTCCGGGCAGGCTTAACGATTTCGCGGTCCTAGTGGCGCGTTGGTCGAAATACGGGCGCACCCATGTCCAGACGTCCTGGACTTCGCGAAGATAGATGTCGGCGCCGGTATCGCCGATTCCCTTGAACTGCTTCAACATTCGTTTGGCGGACGCGACGTCTTCGCAGCCTCGGCGCGGAATCTCGCGCAGATCTCCGGAGTATTCGTCGACGACCCGCTGCGCCATCTCGGTGAGGCGGGTCGCGGAACTCTCGTCGTAGCGGGCGTAATGCGCACGACCGAAGGCGTCGATCATCCTGGGCCGGTCGGCCTTCAGCACCGCCTTCGGCGTCTTGAGTCCGTCGTTGAACAGTTCGCGTCCGGCTCGCATGGCAATGGTGGCGTCGATGGGCTTACTGGCCAGCATGCACAGCACCAGAAGCTGGAAGAGCGGCATGGGTTTGTCACTGACCCGGACATTCGCCTCGCTGGCGTAGGTCGTGCCGGCGACTTTCAGCAGTCGTCGGACCACCTGCGTGTGCCGGTCCATGGATGTGCGCTTACCCGTCCGCCGGGTTCGCAAACGTGCGGCTCATTTGGGTGGCAGCCCCCGCGCGTAGTCGGCGCCGCGGTCCACCCACGCCGCGAGTTGCCGTTTCGTCTTTACTCCGGCCGTGTCGACGCGAATCCACCCGCGGGTTTCGCGACCGGCCATCACCATCGGGTTGACGTGGTCCCGGGCCAGGAGTTGTTCGGTCTCGTCCGGCGGAACCCGCACCATGATTCCGCCCTGCTTGCTGACGGCCACCGCCATGTTTCCATTGATCAGGAAGGCCAGCCCGCCAAACATCCGCTTCTCGTCGACACCGCGGTTCGACGCCAACAACTCACGAACGCGCTCGGCGAGGTCGAGGTCGTAGGCCATGCTCAGTCCAGGTCGACCCGGATGGTCAACAGGTCGCTGCCCATCAGGCGGACCAGCGCGCTGTTGACGCCGGGCAGGGTGCGCAGTCGCTCGTTGACGTCGTCACCCGGCAGCAGGTGGGCCGTGCCCGACCGCCACTTACCCCGAATCCGCACTCGCACAGCCGGATTGGCTTTGATGTTGAGCACATAATGCGAGTGCTCGCCGTGCTCGGACACCATCCAGAACTCGTTGCCGACGACGCGTCCGCCGATTGCGGTGCGCCGCGGCTCGCCGGACTTACGCCCGGTGGTCTCCAGCATGGTCATCGGTGACCGTCGACCAACTGGATTGACCACCAGGCGTTGAGCCGTGTGAACGATGCGTCGCTTGAGCTGCTGCAGGTCGGGCATGCGTTTCTCCTATGTCAAGCCGCTGCCGGTTGGCAGGGCTTAGTTCGGTGTTGCTGGTCGGTGTGGAGGTGGCTGAAAACGACGCGGGCCAGGCGGCGTTTGAGGCAACGCAGGGCTTCGGAGTTGGAGTCGCCTATAGCAAGGCGGTGTCGGTAGTAAGTGCGGCCCAAGCCCTCGAGGCGGATCTGAGTGACGGCTATGCGATGCAGGGCGGCGTTGAGTTGCCGGTTGCCCGAACGGGTCATCCGAACCCGCCCCGCGGTATTGCCCGACCACACCGGAATGGGCGCCACCCCGGAATGGCGGGCGAAGGCGGCCTCACTTTTGAAACGAGTTACCCCGGCTGTTTCACCGACCAGCTTGGCCGCGGTCAATTCCCCGCACCCGGGCATCGCCAGCAGCGCAGGCGCAACCGCGCGTACTCGCGAACCGATCCGGTTAGCCAGTGCCTCGATTGCTTCGGTCAGCCGGGTAATGTCGGCGAGCTCATCGCGGGCCAACTCGGCAACCAGACCGGGCACCGTCACCAACCAAGCGCCCAACAGCACGCGATGTTTGGAGCGGTCCAACGAAGCCGGAACCGGGGCACGCTCGGGATCGAGTTCGTGAACCCGCCAGCGCAACCGGTTGATCATCGCAGTCCGTTGTGCCACAAGGACTTCCCGGCGATCCACCAACAGCTTCAACTCGCGCGACACCTCATCGTGAGATGCGACAGGTAGGTCGGGTTCGCGAAGAAACGCCCGCGCAACCGCCAGCGCATCAATCGGGTCAGACTTACCACGAGTACGCGCTGAGGCCCGGGCTTGAGCCATCAACTTCGGCGGTACCCGCACCACCTGCTGGCCAGCGGTGAGCAGATCCCGTTCCAACCGCGCCGACAAATGCCGACAATCCTCGATCGCCCACACCACCTTGGTGCCAAAGCGCTCGCGGACCCACATCACTGCCTCGGCATGACCGGCGGTGACAGCCCTAACAGTCTTCTCGCCAAGCTTGCGCCCCACCTCATCGACGGCGACGAACGTGTGCGTGTGCTTGTGTACGTCGGCTCCAACAACAACCATGGTGATTGCCTCCATTCACTGTGAGGTGACGGTTGGGCCGGTCGGCGGACACATCTCAGTGGGGGCGGTGCCACGCTCCTATCAAGTCACGCCGGCCGGTCCTTCACACCCGGCGTCGACAAAACGCATGAACGCCAACCCAAAGGCGGCAGGCAGGCTATGAGCCAGACACCGGGTGATCAGGATCCAACCACCGCAACCTCCTGCGGCACCTCACCCTGACACTGACGTGAGGCTATCCGACATCAGGCGGCAGCGGTCACCTCTTGCGATGCCGGCTCCAGCGCCTGCGCGACGATCTCG
Organism: Candidatus Mycobacterium wuenschmannii; assembly: GCF_030252325.1. Classification (NCBI taxonomy): domain Bacteria; kingdom Bacillati; phylum Actinomycetota; class Actinomycetes; order Mycobacteriales; family Mycobacteriaceae; genus Mycobacterium; species Candidatus Mycobacterium wuenschmannii. Next base: position 1,215,981 of record NZ_CP126981.1, read on the forward strand.
GCCACGTCGGTCATCGGCCTGACGTCCAACGCCTCGAGCACCTCGGCGGGCACGTCATCCAAGTCGGGCTCGTTGCGCTGCGGGATGAATACCGTCGTCAGCCCGGCCCGCTGCGCCGCCAGCAGTTTTTGCTTGACGCCACCGATCGGCAGCACCCGGCCGTTCAGCGTGACCTCGCCGGTCATGCCGACGTCGGCTCGCACCTGCCGGCCGGTCGCCATCGACACCAACGCGGTGATCATCGTGACACCCGCCGACGGGCCGTCCTTCGGGACCGCGCCCGCGGGCACGTGCACGTGGATCCTCCGATTCAGCGACTCCGGGTCGACGCCCAATTCCTGTGCGTGCGAACGCACGTAGGACAGGGCGATCTGCGCCGACTCCTTCATCACGTCACCCAGCTGACCGGTCAACTGCAGACCCGGCTCACCGTCATTCGCGCCGGCCTCGATGTAGAGGACGTCACCGCCCAGGCCGGTCACCGCCAACCCGGTCGCGACGCCCGGCACGGCCGTGCGCTCCGCCGACTCCGGGGTGAACCGCGGACGGCCCAGGTAGTCCACCAGGTCCGGCTCGTCCAGGACAATCGGGTCCTCCGGCCCGCTTTCGGCGATCTTCGTGGTCACCTTGCGCAGCGCCTTCGCCAGCAGCCGCTCGAACTGCCGCATGCCCGGCTCGCGGGTGTAGTCCGCGGCGATCTTGCGCAGCGCATCCTCGGTCACGCTGACCTCGTCGTCGGTCAGCCCGGCGCGGTCGCGCTGGCGGGGCAACAGGAAGTCGCGCGCGATGGCGACCTTGTCGTCCTCGGTGTAGCCGTCGATCTGGACCAGCTCCATCCGGTCCAGCAGCGCCGACGGGATGTTCTCGATCACGTTGGCGGTCGCCAAGAACACCACGTCGGACAGGTCCAGATCCAGGTCCAGGTAGTGGTCGCGGAAGGTGTGATTCTGCGCCGGGTCGAGGACCTCCAGCAGCGCCGCACTCGGGTCGCCACGGAAGTCCGTGCCGACCTTGTCGATCTCGTCAAGCAGCACAACGGGATTCATCGACTCGGCCTCGCCGATGGCGCGCACGATCCGGCCGGGTAGCGCACCGACGTAGGTACGACGGTGTCCGCGGATCTCGGCCTCGTCGCGCACACCACCGAGGGCGACGCGGACGAACTTGCGACCCAGGGCGCGGGCGACGCTCTCACCCAGCGACGTCTTGCCGACACCGGGAGGGCCGGCCAGCACCATCACGGCGCCGGAGCCACGTCCGCCGACGACCTGCAGGCCGCGCTGGGCGCGACGGGCTCGCACCGCCAGGTATTCGACGATGCGGTCCTTGACGTCATCCAGACCGTGGTGGTCGGCGTCGAGGATTTCGCGCGCCGCCTTCAGGTCGGTCGAGTCCTCGGTGCGGGTGTTCCACGGCAGGTCGAGCACGGTGTCCAACCAGGTGCGGATCCAGCCACCCTCCGGACTCTGGTCGCTGGAGCGTTCCAGCTTGCCGACCTCGCGCAGCGCCGCCTCGCGGACCTTGTCCGGCAGGTCGGCCGCCTCGACGCGGGCACGATAATCGTCAGACCCTTCCGGCTCGCCCTCGCCCAGCTCCTTGCGAATCGCGTTCAGCTGCTGGCGGAGCAGGAACTCCTTCTGCTGCTTCTCCATGCCCTCGCGGACGTCGTCGGCGATCTTGTCGTTGACCTCGACCTCGGCCAGGTGCTCGCCGGTCCAGTCGATCAGCAGATGAAGGCGACGGCCCACATCTTCGGTCTCCAACAGCTGACGCTTTTGCACGTCGGTCAGGTACGACGCATAGCCGGCCATGTCGGCCAGCGCCGACGGGTCGGTCAGCTTGTTCACCACGTCGACGAGCTCCCACGCCTCCCGGCGCTGCAGCATCGCCAGCAGGAGTTTCTTGTATTCACCTGCGAGCGTGCGGGTTTCGTCGGTGGGTTCGTGGTCGGCGACCTCTTCCACCTCTACCCACAGCGCGGCACCCGGGCCGCTGGCGCCGACGCCGATGTGGGCGCGACGTTCACCGCGCACGACCGCCGCGGTGCCACCACCGGGGATCCGGCCGACCTGAACGATCGTCGCGAGCACACCATAGGACGGGTAGCGGTCGTCTAGTCGGGGAGCGATCAGCAACGTGCCGGATTCGGTGGCACGTGCGGCGTCGACGGCGGCACGGGCCGCGTCATCCAGAGCGATCGGCACAACCATCCCGGGCAGGACCACCGGGTCACTGACGAACAACACCGGCACTGATGTGGCTTCAGCCATTATTCCTCCAAAGTTAAGCCTGATGCGCTCAACCTGGACCGGGTCCAATTCATTCCCGGGCGGTGTCGGCGACCATGCCGCGATGCATCACCCGGTCTCCGTCGACGCCGCTGTGATCGGCACGGTGCAGCACGCACCGGTTGTCCCAGATGACGACATCCCCGGGCGCCCACGCGTGCCGGTAGACATTGTCGTCCCGGGTGGAATGCGTGAAGAGGAACGCGATGACACCGGCGGCTCGCTCCGCGGACATGTCGCTGACCTCCGCGCACCGCGCGGGCGAGCTGAGGTAGACGAACGTGCGCCCCGAGATGGGATGGATGCGGAAGATCGGATGAACCGCCGACTTTTCCTGGTCCGGCCCCAATCGCAGCCCGGTCACCACATGCGTGATGGTCCGCCCGTCGAGTTCCTGACGAACACGCAAGGGAAGTGACTCGAAGGCGGCGTACTGGTTAGTGAACAGCGTCTGTCCGCCGCGCCTCGGAACGGTGTGTGCCCGTAACGCGGTGTACGCCGGGGGCTTTCGCACGTAGCTGGTGTCGGTGTGGAATGTCGACCGCGGCGGGGTGGTCCTGCCGACATTGCTGACGACGTTCAGGGCCGGGAAGCCCGGGACCGGTGTTTCGCCCGCCGTGAACATGGTCGGGCCGAAACTGCGCAGGAATCGCAGAAATTCGTCGTTGCCGACGTGCTGGCCGGGAAGGACGAGAACGCCGTGTTCGGCGAGCAGTCGTCGCAGCGTGGCGACCACGGCCAAGTCGAGCGTGTCGACCCGGAGGCCTGTCAGCCGGGCACCGACCGGTGTCATCGGGGTGATGTCAAGCACCGCGCCCCTTCGCGTTTCAGCTCGGCGAGCCCGATATCGAGCAGTTGCCGAACGCCGATACCGCGAGCCGCTGCCATCACGGCAAGCACGCTGCTCGGTGAGTACGAGCAGTAAAGTCCGGCTTCTAAGAACCAGGGTTCGCCATCGGGGTCGATGCGAAAGTCGAACAGGCTGTAGTGCCGGCAGCCCAGCGCGCCGTGACAGCGCCGCGCAACCTCCCAGACCCGGCGCGTGATGTCGTCGTACTCGGGAACGATCCATGCTCGCGTCTCGTCCTTGGCGACCAGATAGAGGTCGCCGTCTGCGGTGCGGGCCAGTTTGTCCGTCCGGGTTCGGATGGGTTTGTGGTGGGTGTCCACCGCGTACTCTTCGAGCGGCAAGCAGATCAGTTCACCGTTGCGAACAATGATGCCGCAGCGCACTTCTCGACCGAGCTCGACGTAAGCCTCGACAAGAACCGCGTTGCCGTGACGAAGCGCCCGCGCCGCCGCGGCGTCGTATTCGCCCGCGTCACGAGCGAGAGACACCCCGACGGAGTTGTCGGCGCATACCGGCTTGACCACCACGGGATAGGGCAGTGCGGGGCGCTCACCGCGACCGAGCACCTCGGCTTCGGGTACCGCGACTCCGGCGGCCGCCACGCTGCATCGCGTCATGAATTTGTCTGCGGCGACGGCCATTACGTCGGCCGAGTTGCCGAGGTACGGGATCCCGATCTTGTCGAACAGGGCCCGATAGGTGGTCATGCCGGGGAGACAGAACATCTGCGGGATCACCGCGTCCGTCTCGAGCGTGCGTATGTGACCTAGCGCACCCGCGAGGCTCATGGCATCAGCCTTCGCGATGGCTTCCCCGCTCAACGACGTTGGAAAGCGCCATGATCCGTCGGGCGAGACGTAAGCAATGTGCGAGACGTGGCCGCCCAGGGCGTCCAGACACGCGCCGGCGTACAGGCGGGACAGATCGGCATGGAAACCATCGACGGCCGAGCCGACGAGGTGCAGTAGCCGCATGTCAATCGCCGCCGGGTTCGACCAGCTTGCCGATGTTGAAGTCGATCTTCACCCAGCCCCTGCGACGCCGCAGATTGTCAATCAGCAGCATCGGAATCTGCAGGTGGTGAACCATGAAGTAGGGCAGTGGATCCCACCACGCGAAGATCGCGTCTTTGCCGCGCAGGATGCTCCTCAACGTGGCCCAGCGTCCTCGCCGGGTGAGCAGACGCCATGCTTCGTGGTAGATCCAATACGTCGGGCGGGCCCCAGCGAGCGGTGTGATGGTCGGTCGCCCCCGCTCGAGATATGCCGCCGCCAGCCCCGGGTGGTTATGGAAGGTGGTGATGGCCGAATGCGTGCGGGGGTTGCATTCAATCGCGTACGCCTCTCCGTCGGCGGCTTCGATGAAGTCGAATGAGAACTGCCCCGTGACGCCGAGGCCACTCACGAATCGCTCGACCCAGGAACGAATCTCGGGACGATCGACCATCGCATAGTTGAGTTGGGACGCCGAGGACTCACTGCAGACGTGGACCTGCAGGCTTCCCTCGATCGCGGTGCCGTGGGTGCAGTACTCGCGACCCGCGATGAACTCCTGCAGGATCCACGGGTCTTCCGCGGAAATCGGCAGCCAGCGCGCCAGCGCAACGTTGAGCTGTGGTGTTTGCCTCGACAGCCGGGGGAGATCCAGGCGGCCGACCGGGCTGTAGGCGATTCGCTTGAGGACGTAGCTGCGTCCTTCGAGGAATTCGAAATTCAGAATCTGCTGCGGGTCGGTGACTCGTATCCAGCTCGGTACTCGAAGACCCAGCGCGACAGCTACTTTGGAGAACTCCGCCTTATCGTCGAGCATCCGCACGGTGTCCTCGGCGCCGTGCATCACCTCGCAGAGGCCGTCCAGGAAGTAGTGGGCACGCGCGTCGGGAACGCTTGCCGCCGGGCTGGAGACCGGAATCACCGTGTCCACGGCCTCGTAGCGGACGATGTCGAACAGCACCGAGTCGTAGGACGCGCCGCCGGGCTCGGGAATGCAGTAAAAGGCATCCACCGCTTTGGAGAACCGGTGTCCGGTGAATCGGTATTTCGCGGTGTCGGCCAGGATCACCCGATGCCCGGCGCGGTGAAACGAGCGGGCCAGTTGCAGCGCCTTCGTCATCTTGCCCCCGGTGATCAACACCGTTCGGCGTGACGTGCCGGCCTGTTCCGCAGCCGGCGGTCGCGCGCGTCCGAGCAGTGCGAGGGCGACGATCACGGCATCGACCGGCAGCGTGACCAGCAGTCCGGCAAGCGTGAGCAGCGTACGGACCGTGTTGGCACCCGGCGCGGACCGCGACCCGTTCACTGGTGCGCCCGGCGGCGACTTGCCCGTATTGCGCAGCGGCACAACGTCATGCATGCGCGGCGCCGTATCTTGCCGAAGTGAACATGTCGATCCCGTCGCCGGCACGCGGATAGTCCTCACACAGCTTCCGATGCAGCACAAGGGTTTCGGCGAGTTCGTCGACGGTCACGTCATTGAGGAACAGGCATCGGCCGATCGGCGCTGGGACAGCCGCGCGCAGTGTGCCGTCGCGGGTTTTCAGGATCGCTTCTGTCGCGGCGGCGAGCAGTTCGGGCGTCAGGTGCTCGCTGTCGAGTGCCAGCCCCAGATCGCTCATCAGTCCGAAGACCCGGTCGCGCTCGTCGACCGAGATGTGGCCGCGCTGTTCGGCGAGCGTCGTCGACAAGGCCATGTCGATGTTGATCGCATGCCCGTGGAAGAACGGCTCCGAGGGCGCAAGTTCCAGCGTGGGACTCCAGGTGTGCCCGAAGGCGATTACCCGGTCGAGGTCGATTTCGTGCAGGTTGGGCGCCTCCAACTCCAGCATGGTGGCGATGGCCTGATGAGTGAGACGTTCCCCCGCAGAACGTAACTCGGGTGTCCCGTCCAGATACCCGAACCGGGTGTGCAGTAATTCCACGCCGTGACGTTCGAGAAGCCCGAAGATCTCGGTGTTGCCGACGACCGAGATCTTGATCAGCTCGGCCATTCCATTGCGAACCTGATCTTCCGGCAGGGTTTTCAGGAAGGAGAAGTCGAGCAGCACCTTCTGCGACGCGTGGTAGGCACCGAGCCTGTTCTTGTGCTTACCGTGGTTGACGGCGACTTTGATCGACACGCTGGCATCGATGAGGCCGATCAGCGTGGTGGGGATGCGGATGTAGGGGGTGTTGCGCCGATAGCTCGCACACGCAAAGCCCGCGACATCGGTGGTCAGCCCGCCGCCCACGACCAGCACCGGTTCGGTGCGTACCAGTCCGAAATCGTTGAACTGGCTGACTATCTGCTCGAACGTCTCCAGCGACTTGGCGGTCTCGCGAATCTGCACCGGCATTACGGTCAGTGCGATCCCGTGGTGATCGAAGTAGGAGCGGATCTGGTCGCCGTAGAGGCCGTACACGGTCTCGTCGATGACCATCATGACTCGGCCGTAGGAACGATAAGTGTCTGCCAATTCGAGGTTTTCACGTTCGAAAACACCATCGACGTACACCAGGTCGTATTCGATCTTCTCGTAGCCCTCCACGTGAAAGGCTCTGGGGCTGTTGATGACTCGCGCTTGTAGATCACTCATGACGATCTCCTCACTGCCGTTGGGGGGTCGGGCGGGCGCTCATGCTCACGCAACGAGCCCGACGATGTGACCGGCGTCGAGGGAGTCGACGATCTCGGCCGCCTCGCCGAAGTCGCCCTCCGCGGTGTTCTCGTTAGGAAACGCAATGCATTTCACGCCGGCCGCGGACGCCGAGGCGACGCCGCCGACGTTGTCTTCGATCGCGATGACGGAGCCCGAGTCCTCGCCGAGCTGCTGGAGCGCGTGCGAATAGACGGCTCCGTCGGGTTTCGGGCTGACGACGGCGTCCCGGTCGACAATCAGGTCGAAAGTGCCGGCTTCGATGTCGGGGCTGAGCGTCTCCAAGAGCGCGGAGATGTTCTCGGGCGACGTCGTCGTGACAAATCCCAGCTTCACGTTGTGGCGCTTGGCCTCCTGAATCGTCGCGACGACGCCCGGTCGAGCCGTCAGGCCGGCCGTGGCCAGCAATTCCTGGAAGATCTGCGACTTGGTCGCGTGCACTGCATCGGGGTCGACGTCGTCGCCGTGCGACGCGGCATAGTCGGCGATCCGCTGTGCGCCGCCGTTCGAGTCGAGCATCGCGATGTAGTCCGGCTGCGACCACTGCCAGTCGAGACCGTGCGATTCGAACGACTCGTTGAATGCACGGCGCTGCAGTTCGGATGTGTCGGCGAGGGTACTGATCGAACCAAAAAGGATGGCAGACATGGGATTCCTTGTCGTGGAACGGATAAGCGGTTCGGGTCAGCAAACTGGCCGACCCGTACGGTAACCGTTTCCCGGTACACTATTGATCTAAACGTTCATTAGTGAATAGATCTTTCAGTACCGAATCAGGTCTCCATCGGCTAACTTCTCTGAGGCGGTTCAACTCAGGAAAGGCCAGCTCAACAATGAAGTGCGTGGATGACACCCGGTACGGGCGATAACTCGGCCGGTGGCAGTGAGGATGCGCGGGTGGCTCGCACCCGCGCAGACGTCGCGCGGGCCGCTCTCGAGGTGCTGACCGGCGAAGGTTCCGATGCCGTCACCCACGCGCGGGTTGCTGAGCTTGCGGGTTACTCCAAAACTACGCTCTACACACATTGGCCGTCCCGTGCCGAGTTGGTCGCCCTCGCACTCGATGGGCTCGGCGATCTCCCGCATCACGAACGAAGCGGTGACCTGCGCGACGATCTCGTCGGCGAACTGAAGGCCTTTCGCGGTGGCATCACCGAAATGCGGCTGGACCGCATCCTGACCGGAATGGCCCAGTGGGCATCGGTCGACGAGATGCGGGAGATCCGGGACAAGATCAACAATTCCGGGCAGGGCCCGTTGCGCGCGATGCTCGGCGAGGTGCTCGACGGCGCCGACCTCGAAGCCGCCGTATCGATGCTCACCGGCGTCGTGGCGTGTCCCTCAATCATGTTCGGTTCGCTGCCCGACGACGAGGTGATCGCGGCGGCCGTGGACATCGTGCTGCGCAGTGCGAAATCCCGGCGGGCGCCTACGCGTTCCTGACCCGCTCGTGTCTGAGCCGCCAAATTCGCAAAAGCCGAAGTCAAGACGCGTACATTGACGTTTCATGTTTCGCGGACGCGCGACGCTCATGCGGGCGAACCCCCGGCTGAAGTCCGTCGTGGGAGGTTCTGCGGTTGCCGCGTTGCTATTGGTCGCGGCGATCGGCTTTCTTCCGGGGACGACGAAGCTCGTTGCGGCCGCGGCCATCCTGGTCGGCTTCATCACCATCTACCCGCGCGCCCTGTCATGCGCTCTGGTGCCGCAGCGCGCCCCAGTGGAGCTCTACGTCGACCAGGACGGCGTCTACGCCGATGACGCGCCGCTCGCGCTGCGCGGCGAGATCGAGCACGCCTACATCAGGCCGGCGCTGGCCGCCCGCGACAGTCGCCACGCGAGCCACGGCGCTGCGACACCCGCCAGCTACGACGTGCACCTGCCGTCGTATCCGCTGACGGTCGAGCTGCTCGTCCGGCATCGCGGGCAGGTCAACATCGACCCGGGCGGCCAGGACTCGGCCGCCGAAATCCTTACCGCGCTTGGTTTTCCGGTGACGATGTGCGCGGCCAACCACCGCGCCCAGACCAACAGCCAGCGGACGACGTCGGTGATACTCGTCGCGCTGTTCGTCGTGGCCTACGTCAGCTATTACCTCTTCATGTCGACTCACCACTGACGACCGGCACCAGTCGCCGCAACTGGGTGACGTGCTTGGGGGAGAGTTCCTCGAGACAGGCCACACCCAGCAGCTTCATGGTGCGAACCAGTTCAGCGGTCAGGATCTCGATGGCGCGACGCACCCCGGCCTCGCCGCCGGCCATCAGGCCGTACAGGTAGGCCCGGCCGATCAGCGTGGTGCGGGCGCCCAGCGCGACCGCGGCGACGATGTCGGCGCCGGACATGATGCCGGTGTCGACTAGGACCTCGGTGTGTGCGCCCAGTTCACGTGCCACCGTCGGCAGCAGATGGAACGGCACCGGGGCCCGGTCGAGCTGACGGCCGCCGTGATTGGACAACACGATGCCGTCGACCCCGAGATCGGCGACGGCGCGGGCGTCCTCGAGGGTCTGGATGCCCTTGACGACGAGCTTGCCCGGCCACCGCGCCTTGATCCAGGCGAGGTCGTCGAAGGTCAGGGTCGGGTCGAACATCGAATCCAGGTACTCGCCGACAGTGCCCGACCACCGATCTAGCGACGCGAACGACAGCGGTTCGGTGGTCAACAGGTCGAACCACCAGCGTGGTCGCAACGCCGCGTCGATTGCGGTCTTCAGCGTGAGCGCCGGCGGAATCGACATTCCGTTGCGGACATCGCGCAACCGGGCACCGGCTACCGGGACGTCGACGGTAGCCAGCAGCGTGTCGAAGCCGGCGTCGGCAGCGCGCTGCACCAGGGCCATCGACCGTTCCCGGTCGCGCCACATGTACAGCTGAAACCATTTGCGGCCGTTCGGCACAGCGGCCACGACATCCTCGATCGAGGCCGTTCCCAACGTCGAGAGCGAAAAGGGTATGCCGGCCGACGCGGCGGCTCGCGCCCCGGCGACCTCGCCCTCGGTGTGCATCAGGCGTGTGAATCCCGTCGGCGCAATTGCGAAGGGGAGCGCGACCGGGCCGCCCAGCACCTGTCGATCCGTGCGGGCGTCGCTGACGTCACGCAGGATCGTCGGGTGAAATTCGATGTCGCGAAACGCTTGTCGAGCGCGACCGAGTGAAATCTCCTCCTCGGCAGCGCCGTCGGTGTAGTCGAAGGCCGCGCGGGGTGTCCGGCGTTTGGCCAGTCGCCGTAGGTCGTCGATCGTCAACGCGTCATCAAGGCGGCGCTGCACACGGTCCAACCGCGGCGTGCGAAAACGGATCAGCGGTGCGAGATCGTGCGCTCTCGGCATCCGACGTGTGACCACTGTGCCACCGTAGGACGTATGCCATTCACAAGCGAACCCTTCGACCTGCAGCGGTTCGTCGACGCGCAGGAGCGGGTGTATTCGGATGTCGTCGATGAGCTACGGGCGGGCCGAAAACGCAGCCATTGGATCTGGTTCATTTTCCCGCAGATCGCCGGTCTCGGCAGCAGCGCGACCGCAGCGCGGTATGCGATTTCGACACTCGACGAGGCGCGCGCCTACGTTCGTCACGACGTCCTCGGGCCCCGGCTACGCGAATGCACCCGACTGGTCAACGCCGTCCAGGACAAGACGATCGGCGAGATATTCGGATCGCCCGACGACTTGAAGGTCCGCTCGTCGATGACGCTGTTCGCCCGCGCCACCGACGACAACGGCGATTTCCGCGCGCTCTTGGACCGCTATTACGCAGGCGAGGAGGATCCGCTGACGCTGCGTCGCCTCGCTTAGACCGGACGCAGAATCCGCCAGCCATGCGGTTCGACGGTCACCGTCTCGGCGACCTCGGGCGGTGGAGCCCCGCTGCCGGAGATGACCTCGGCTCGTGCGGACTCCAATCGCACCCGCAGCGGCTTGTCGTCGATGTTGAGCGCCACGACCAACGCGCTATCGCCGTTGCGGCTTTCGTAGACGTACTGCTTGTTGTCCAGCCGCACCGCCGAGGTCGACGCGCCGTACAACCACGGATGGCGCCGGCGCAGTCCGACCAGGTATTGGTGCAGCGACCAGATCTGGGCACCGCGTTCATCGAGTCGGGCTGGGGGAGAGCCGAACTCCGGTCGCACGGCGTCATCGCCGCCGAAACGCTCCTCTTTGACACCGCGGTAGCCGAACTCGTCGCCGGCGTAGATGCTCGGGACGCCCCCGACGGTCATCAGGACGACGAGCGCGTGGGCCAGGTGCTCGGGCCGCTCGATCTGACTGGCGATCCGGGTCACGTCGTGGTTACCGATGAACGTCAGTGGCGCGAACGTCTCCCGGAAGTCGTTGTGCCGCTGTAGCGCATGGTCGAGTTCGAAGAAGTTGCCGTCATTCAGACCGCTCCAGATCGCCTTCCACAACTCGTACTGGGTGGCGGAATCGAATCCGGTCTCACGCACCACCGCGGCGTAATCGCCGTGGATGAGTTCGCCGACGAACCAGGCATCGGGATGCGTTTCGCGCACCTTCGGGAGCACCGATGTCCAGAACTGCTGTGGCACAGCATAAGCAGCATCCAGTCGCCAGCCATCGGCACCGCGGGCCAGCCAATGATTCATCACGTCGACGGTGTGGGAGACGACGTCGGGGTTGTCGTGGTTCAGGGTGAGCAGGCCCTCGTGGCCTTCGAAGGTGTGAAATCGCCCGGCCCGGCCGCGAAACCAGCCCGCGGCGGCGGCGTCGTTCGGAGCTTCGCGGTACTTCACGAAATCGGTACCGACGTGGTTGAAGACCCCATCGAGCAGGACCCGCAGACCCCGCCGGCGCGCCTCGGAGATGAGGTAGTCGAAGTCGGCATCGTCGCCGAGCCGCGGATCGATGCGGTAGTGGTCGCTGGTGTCGTAGCCGTGGGTGCGGGAGGCGAAGATCGGCCCGAGCGCAACTCCCGAAGCGCCCAGCGCGATCGCGTGATCCAACCATTCGGCGACGCGGCGCAACCGGTGCTCACCCGGTCCGGGCGGTGCATCAGAGGGAAAGGCCCCTACGAAGCCCAGCGGGTAGACGTGCCACCAAACGACGTGTTCGACCCAACTCATCTTCGGCACCCGTTCTCCTGCAGCGTCGTTCCGTCAGCACCGGCCAGCACCGCACCATAAGGACCGGGACCGGCTTTCAGTGCGGTGCGGGCAAGTCCGACGCAGCGCCGCAGGTGCTGCAGATCGACGGCGGTGACGACCACAAGCCCGGAGTTTACGGGCGAATGGCTATCCGGCGGTCGCCAGAGTCTCGGCAGTGGTGATCGCCTGGGCGGCACCGGCGACGATCGCTGCGACCTTCAACGCCTCGAGAATCGCCTCGCGTTCGACGCCGGCCTCCCGCAAGGTGTGCTCGTGCGCGCTCACGCAGTGCCCGCAACCGTTGATCGACGAGACCGCGAAGGACCACAACTCGAAGTTGGCCTTGTCCACGCCTGGGTTGCCGATGATGTTCATCCGCAGACCAGGACGTAGGTCGTCGTACTTGCCGTCCAGGAAGCCGCGTCCCCGATAGAACACGTTGTTCATGCCCATGATCGACGCCGCGCCCAGCGCGGCCTGGTAGGCCTCGGCGGACAGCTCGTCGGCGGCCTCGGCGCCAATCTCGGCCAGCACCCGCGTGTTTCGCGTTGCCGCGGCGCTGGCCAGCAACGTGCCCCACAACTGCTCGGTGTTCAGCGCGGTGGTCCGGCTGATCGAGCCGAGGTTCAGCTTCAGGTCCTTGGCGTACTCGGGCAGTGCCTCTTTCAGATTGTCGATACCCATGAGGTCCTCCTCCGATCAGGCCGAAGCCTTGAGCAGCTCGCCGGCGTCCAGCGTCGGGTCGCCCTTCTTCCAATTGCACGCGCACAGCTCGTCGGACTGCAGGGCGTCCAGCACGCGCAACACCTCGTCGACGTTGCGGCCGACCGAACCGGCGGTCACCGACACGAACTGGATTTCGTTGTTCGGGTCAACGATGTAGGTGACACGGTCGGCGACGCCGTCGGCGTTGAGCGCGCCAGTAGCCTGCGCCAGTTCCCGCTTGAGATCCGAAAGCATCGGGAACGGAAGCTTTTTCAAGTCGTCGTGCTGAGCACGCCACTGGAAGTGCACGAACTCGTTATCCACCGAGGCACCGAGCACCTGGGTGTCGCGGTCGATGAACTCGTCGTTCAACTTGCCGAATGCGGCGATTTCGGTCGGGCACACAAAGGTGAAGTCCTTGGGCCAGAAGAAGACCACCCGCCACTTGCCTGCGAAGTCGTCACTGGAAATCGTGGTGAAGTAGTCCTCCGGCTGCTGGGCATCGACCTTGGAGAGGTCTCCACCGATCAACGCCGTCAGCTTGTAGGCCGGGAACTGGTCGCCAATGGTCAGCAGTGCCATGTCGGTCCTCCACTCAAATTGGATTTAGTCAAGAATGTTGCTTCACCATCCTGCCGGAACCACACTTTGAATGAAAGGTGATCTCTCCCACTACACTGATAGGCATGTCCGATAAGAGTTATCAGCCGACGATCGCCGGCCTGCGGGCCTTCGTCGCGGTGGCCGAAAAGCATCACTTCGGCAGTGCGGCAACGACTCTCGGAGTCAGCCAGTCGACGCTGTCGCAGGCACTGTCGGCGCTGGAAACCGGCCTTGGGGTACAGCTGGTCGAGCGGTCCACCCGCCGGGTTTTCCTGACGGCCGAGGGCAGCGCGCTGCTGCCGCTGGCGCAGGCGGTGATCGACGCGGCGGCGGCATTCACCGCGGCCGCCGCGGGGTCCGCAGATCCGCTTCAGGGCACCATCCGACTCGGCTTGATTCCGACGGTGGCGCCCTACGTCCTGCCGACCCTGCTCGCCGGCCTCGCCGAGCGGTTGCCCGGGCTGACACTGCGGGTGATCGAGGACCAGACCGAGCGGCTGTTGACCGGACTGCGGGAGGGGTCGATCGACGCGGCCCTGATCGCGTTGCCTGCCGACGCCGCCGGCGTGACCGAGATCCCGATTTACGACGAGGATTTCGTGTTAGCGCTGCCGCCCGGCCATCCGCTGGCCGGTAAGCGGCGAGTGCATCCGACGGTGCTGGCCGAGCTGCCGTTGTTGCTGCTCGACGAGGGGCACTGCCTGCGCGATCAGGCGCTCGACGTCTGCCGGAAGGCGGGCGTGCAGGCCGACCTGGCGAATACCCGCGCGGCATCGCTGGCCACGGCGGTGCAGTGCGTCGCCGGCGGGCTGGGTGTCACGCTGATCCCGCGGAGCGCGGTATCTGTCGAGAGCGTGCGCAGCCGCCTGGACCTGGCCTACTTCGCCACACCTCGGCCCGGCCGCCGCATCGGGCTGGTATTCCGGTCGTCGAGCGGACGCGAAGGACCGTACCGACAGCTCGCCGAGATGGTCGGGGAGTTGTTGGCCGCGGACCAGCAGATACGCCCGGTCACGTAGCCGGGGGCACCCCACCACCGGGGCAGGAATGAACGTGTTCTAGTTTCGCTAGATGTTGGACTTCACGCTCGAGAACCTCAGCGCCGAGGACGTCGAACGGTTGCGGGGGATCTACCAGCCCCTGGCGGAGTCGGTTCGGGAGTTGATCGACGCGACGGTCAGGACCGAAGTAGACGCCGACGCGGTCGCGGCCGCCAAGGCCGAGATCGACGCCGCCACAGCACGTTTACGCACCAAGCAAACCGCGGGCAGCTTCGGTGTCCGCTATCTGGAGACCGGCGAGCGGATGGCTTGGGGCAACGCCGTCATCGGCATCCGAAACCCGATCGCGCCGCCGGTGAACATCCGTCGCGAGGAGACCGGCACATTCGTCAGCGACTTTCATCTGGGCGCCCCGTACGAGGGGCCGCCCGGTCACGTCCACGGCGGGGTGGCCGCTCTGGTGCTCGACCATCTGCTGGGTGAGGCCGCGGCCGACGGCATCAATCCACGCCTGACCGGCACAATCAGCTTCCGCTACGTCCGGGCCACTCGACTCGGGGATCTGCACGCCGAGGCCATGATCACCGGGACCGAGGGCGCCAAGACCTACGCGGTGGGCCACCTCGCCGACGCGGAGGGCGTCACCGTCGAGGCCGAAGGCGTCTTCATCCAGCCGCGCTGGTCGCGGGAACGCGCGGAATAGATTTCCAGAATGGAAAAGGTGATCGCGGTTCTTCGGGCCGCCGACGCGGACGAGAAGTGGTGTGAGCGTCAGCGCGGCCCCGTCGCCGAGGCGGTCCTCGCGCTCGGCGTCGCCGGGCTGACGGTCAATGTCCGCGACTCGGCGGTGAGCCATTCGATGATGACGCTCACCATGCTGGACCCACCCGCCGCCGCGATTGTCAGCATCTGGACCCCGCAGTGCTACGGCGACCAGACCACCGAGGCGTTGAGACTGTTAGCAGCCGAGTGCGATCAGCTGGCCGCCTATCTGGTCACCGAGTCAACCCCGCTGTCAGCGCCGCTCCAGTTGGGTGAGCGCACAACGGGATTGGCCAACATCGCGCTGCTGCGCCGACCGCCCGATCTCGACTACGCAACCTGGCTGCACCGCTGGCAGCGCGACCACACGCCGGTGGCGATCGAGACGCAGTCCACCTTCGGGTACACGCAGAACGCCGTCGTGCGGGCGCTGACGACGGATGCGCCGCAATTGTCGGGCATCGTCGAGGAGTTGTTCCCGATCGAGGCGGTCACCGACCTGAAAGCATTCTTCGGTGCTACCGACGACGCTGATCTGCAGCAGCGACTGTCCCGAATGGTCGCCAGCACATCGGCTTTCGGCGCCAACGAGAACATCGACACCGTGCCCACCAGCCGGTACGTGCTCGCGACACCCTTCACACCTTGAGGAGACGCCGGTGATACTCGAAGTCGACGACCTGAACAGGGTGCGCACCCTCAGATTGAATCGGCCGGATGCGCTGAATGCGTTCAACGAAGCACTCTACGAAGCGACCGCACGGGCCTTGCACGAGGCGGCCGAGGATCCTGACATCGCGGTCGTGCTGTTGACCGGAGCGGGTCGCGCCTTCAGCGCCGGCAACGACCTCAAGGAGATGCAGGCCCGCATCCTCGATCCCGAAATGGCCAACCAGGGTTCGCATTTCACCACGATGATCGATGCGCTGACCCGGTTCCCGAAGCCGCTGATCTGCGCCGTGAACGGCGTGGGTGTCGGGATCGGCACCACGATCCTCGGCTACGCCGATCTGGTTTTCATGTCATCCACCGCGCGGCTGAAGTGCCCCTTCACCAGCCTGGGTGTCGCACCCGAGGCCGCGTCGTCCTATCTGCTGCCACAGCTGATCGGCCGGCAGAACGCCGCCTGGCTGCTGATGTCCTCGGAGTGGGTGAGCGCGCAGGAGGCACAGTCGATGGGCATGGCCTGGAAGGTGTGCGAGCCCGACGACCTGCTCGCCGAGGCCCGCAGGCACGCGGAAATCCTTGCCGCCCGGTCGATTCCGAGTCTGATCGCGGTCAAGCAGTCGATGGTCGAGCCGACTGTGCCCGATATCGCGGCGGCTACCGAGCGTGAAAATGCCCATTTCGCAGAGCTTTTGGGTGGTCAGGCCAATGCGGCCGCGCTTGCGGATTTCACCGCCAAGCGGGGGAGTTGAGACTCAGGACCCAGTGGGTTGTAGCTGCGCGGCGGCCTCGATGATCGCCCGAACCGTGCGCCGGCACCGTCCGCAGTCGAGGCCCGCACCACAGCGTGCCGCGACCTCTTTGGACGTGGAGCATCCGCTCGCGACCGCATCGGAAACGGTCTGGCTGGTGACTCCTTCGCAGAGGCAGACGTACATCAGCGGACCCCGAAGACAAGGGTCTGCGATGACCGCGCCGTCCACATGTAGGCAAGTCTAACCTAACTTGCTTTGCCAAGGCTATCCTTACTTAGGTAAGCCTCTGACCAGCACTTTTAGTGAAATCGCCGCCCAAATCAGCGCGCCGATGTCGGCGATCTGGACTAGATTTGTCCTCGGCAGGCGGTGCCGTTCCAGCCCAACATCACCGTCTAGTGCCGCGACTCGAAACCGTGCCAGGGGAGATGTGAGGAGCGATCGTGCAAGGTGATCCGGATGTTCTGCGCCTTCTTAACGAACAGCTGACCAGTGAACTGACCGCCATCAACCAGTACTTCCTGCATTCCAAGATGCAGGAGAATTGGGGCTTCACCGAGTTGGCCGGCCACACCCGTGCCGAGTCATTCGACGAGATGCGTCACGCCGAGCGGATCACCGACCGCATCCTGCTGCTCGACGGTCTGCCGAACTACCAGCGCCTCTTCTCGCTACGGATCGGCCAAACGCTGCGCGAACAGTTCGAGGCCGACCTGGCGATCGAGTACGACGTGCTGAACCGGTTGCGGCCCGGCGTGATCATGTGCCGCGAAAAGCAGGACTCCACCAGCGCATCCCTGCTCGAGGACATCATCGCCGACGAGGAGAACCACGTCGACTACCTCGAGACGCAGCTGCAGCTGATGGACAAGTTGGGCGAGGAGCTGTATTCGGCTCAATGCGTGTCGCGTCCGCCGACGACGGGTCAAGCCGGCGGCTGATCGGGTATAGCTGGCGCGTATGACGAGCGCGCAGACAACTGTCCCACCCGACCCGGAGCTCAGCGGCGGACTGGTCAGCCCGCGGCAGCGTAATTTCGTCTTCCTGGCCATCGTGTTGGGCATGCTGCTCGCCGCGCTCGACCAGACCATCGTCGCCACCGCGTTGCCGACGATCGTCGCCGACCTGGGCGGCGCGGGCCATCAATCCTGGGTCGTCACCAGCTACCTGTTGGCGTCCACGATCATCACGGCGTTGGTCGGCCGGCTCGGTGATCTGTTCGGCCGCAAGAGAATATTTCAAGCCGCGGTGACTTTTTTCGTCGCCGGTTCCGTGCTGTGCGGCCTGTCTCAGTCGATGGGCATGCTGGTTGGTGCCCGCGCGCTGCAGGGCATCGGCGGCGGCGCGATCGCGGTGACGGCGACCGCGCTGATCGGTGAGGTGATTCCGCTGCGCGACCGCGGCCGCTACCAGGGTGCGCTGGGGGCAGTCTTCGGCGTGACGACCGTGATCGGCCCACTACTCGGCGGTTACTTCACCGATCACCTGACCTGGCGCTGGGCGTTCTGGATCAACGTGCCGGTCTCTGTCGTCGTCTTTTTTGTTGCGGCGGCGGCGATTCCGTCGCTGACCGCGCGCGCGAAACCGGTGATCGACTACGCCGGCATCCTGCTAGTCGGGCTCGGCGCCACCGGTCTGACGCTGGCGACCAGTTGGGGCGGGACGACGTATCCATGGGGCTCGGCGACGATCATCGGGTTGTTCACGGCATCGGTGGTGGCGCTCGGGGCTTTCGTCTGGGTCGAAAGCCGGTCATCCGGACCGGAATCCGCGCCGATCCTGCCGACCCGGCTGTTCGCCAACCCGGTCTTCACGGTGTGCTGTGTGCTCTCGTTCGTCGTCGGGTTCGCCATGCTCGGCGCGCTCACCTTTCTCCCTACCTACATGCAGTTCGTCAACGGGGTGTCGGCAACCACCTCGGGTCTGCGCACGTTGCCGATGGTCGCGGGCATGCTGTCGACGTCGATGGGCAGCGGCGTCGTTGTCGGCCGGACCGGCCGCTACAAGGTCTTTCCGGTCGCCGGGACGGCGGTGATGGCGCTGGCCTTTCTGCTGATGTCGCGGATGGACCCATCGACATCGACTGTGCTGCAATCGATTTACCTGTTCATCCTGGGCGCCGGCATCGGGTCGTGCATGCAGGTGCTGGTGCTGATCGTGCAGAACACCTCGGCGTTCGAGGACCTCGGTGTCGCCACCTCCGGCGTCACCTTCTTCCGGACGATCGGCAGCTCGTTCGGCGCGGCGATCTTCGGCTCGCTGTTCACCAACTTCCTGCACGGCCGAATCGGGCCCGCGCTGGCGGCATCCGGCGCCCCTGCCGCCGCGGCGAACTCGCCAGAGGCGTTGCGCCGCCTGTCGCCCGCGCAGGCCGCGCCGATCGTCGACGCCTACGCGGCGTCGCTCACCCAGGTGTTTCTCTGCGCGGTACCGGTCGCGCTGGTCGGGTTCGTCCTGGCGCTGTTCCTGCGCGAGGTGCCGCTGCGCGACATCGGCCAGAACGCCGCCGACCTGGGCGACGGGTTCGCGATGCCGACCACGCAGACGCCAGAGGAGCTGCTGGAGACCGCGATCGCGCGGCTCACCCGAGGCGAGCCGGGCATGCGGTTGCGCAGCATCGCGATGCGTCCCGACTGTCGGCTCGACGTCGCGGAGCTGTGGGCGTTACTGCGCATCAACCGCTACCAGCAGGCGCTGGGCATCGCCCGCAGCACCGATATCGGCGAGCAGCTGGGCATTCCGTACGAGGTCCTCGAACCCACCTTCGACCGGCTGGTCCGCGGGGGATACGCCCAACGCGACGTCGACCGGCTCTGGCTGACCCCGGCCGGACTGCGTGAAGTCGACTTCGTCTCGTCGCTGCTGCAGGGCTGGATCGTCGACAAGCTGACTCGGTCCAGCAATTTCGAGATCCGTCCCGACCGGGCACAGGTCGAGGCGGCCCTCAACCGGATCACGCATCGCATGGTCACCCAACCCACCTGGGACGACGATCGGTCCGAAATTTCTGAGCTTGTCACGCAACGACTTCCCATAGGGCGCGCCGGGCGTAGCATCCAGCCATGAGCCGAATCGGAGCCTTCCCAGATGACGACCTCGCCGGCTGGATGCTGAAGTCGCCCGAGCTCGGCGGCGGCATCGCCGGCTTCAGCGACGCGGTCTACAACCGCAACCGCCTGCCGATGCGCACGCGGGAAGTGGCCCGGATCGTCATTGCGCACGCCAACGAGTGCGAGGTGTGCGTCAACACCCGCGACGGCGACGGGCTCGCCAATGGTGTCGACGAAGACGTTTACGAACACGCCGACCAATGGCGCACCTGGCCCGGTTACAGCGATCAGGAGCGCATCGCCGCGGAGTTCGCCTACCGGTTCGCCACCGAGCACACCGTGTTGCGCGACGACGAGGACTTCTGGGCGCGAGCCAATGAGCACTTCTCCGAAGAGCTGCTGGCCGACCTGGCGTTGTCGTGCGCGATGTGGGTCGGCATGGGCCGCGTGCTACGGGTACTGGACATCGGCCAGTCCTGCAAGCTCACCCTGCCCAGCCGGGTCTGACAGCGCGCGATCTTCGAACGGGTCAGCGAACCAATGGCGGCTTGAACTGCTGGTTTAGCGAGCGCTCTCGAACACATCCTAAGAGATGTGGGTGGCGTGTGACGCAGATCAAATCCGGGTACAGACCGGCCTATGGCATCGCTGGCCGAGCTCAAGAACTGGGCGCGCGAACAAGTCGCATCGCGCGTTCCCAAAGCTGATCTGGACCAACGGGACCCGGACTACATCCGCGACCAGCTGCCCCGAACCTGGCTGTTGGCGTCGTTGTACTTCCGGGCCGACGTCCAGCACCTGGACCGGATCCCGACCGAGGGGCCGGTCCTCCTCGTCGGCAATCACAGTGGCGGTAACGTCCCGCCCGACACCTTCGTATTCACCCTCGCGTTCTGTTCGTACTTCGGCGTCGAGCGACCCTTCTATCAGCTGGCCCACAACCTCGTCGTGTCCGCGCCGCCGCTGGGTTGGCTGCGCAAGTTCGGCACCGTCGCGGCCAACCACGACAACGCCCGGATGGCGCTGGAATCTGGGGCCGCGCTGCTGGTCTACCCCGGCGGTGACTACGAGGTGTTCCGACCCTCGTGGGAGCGGCACAAGGTCGACTTCGACGGTCGGATGGGGTACGTGAAACTGGCCCGCGAGGCCGGCGTCCCGATTGTGCCGGTGGCCAGTGTCGGCGGTCAGGAGGCCGCGCTGTTCATATCCCGCGGACAATGGCTGGCCAAGCTGCTGATGGCGGATAAGTTGTTGCGGCTCAAGAGCATTCCGATCTCGCTGGCGTTGCCGTGGGGTCTCAACGTCAGCGACCTGGCCGGGCACATCCCGCTGCCGACCAAGATCTCGATCGAGGTTCAGCATCCGATCGAGGTCGACGGCGACGACCAGGCCGTGCACGACAAGGTGATAGCCAGCCTGCAGGGTGCCGTCGATCGCCTCGCATCCCGCCGCCGATTCCCGGTGCTCGGCTGATGCGCGTCGACCGCAGCAACGTCATCGACGCCGACCGCGACGTGGTGTGGAAGATCGTCAGCGATCCCGACCGGTATCCGTCGTTCATGACGAGGCTCGAGCGCTGGGAGAGCGCCAACGACCAACCCCTCGGTGTCGGGGCGCGCTACTTCGCGCACTGGAAGGTCGGCTCGGTGCCGATAGGCGGATTGATGGAGGTAGTGGAGTTCGACGACCGGCGCGACCTGGCCTGGGTCGGCATCACCGGAGTAACGCTGCGCGGTCGAATCCGGGTGCGCGACAAGGGTAATGGGCAGACCAAGGTGACGTTCCGATTGTCGTATCAGGCGCCGGGCGGTATTTGGGGCTACATCGCCGACCGCGTCGCGGTGGGCCAGGTGAACCGGATCGCGGCCGATACGCTCAAGCGGCTCAAGCAGATCGCCGAACTCGGCGGCTGACTAGATTAACCCCGTCGCATCGAAAATCCACGACGTGTCCGCGGCCGCAAGGTCTTCCAGCCACGTCGGGGGAGCGTGGTTGGTCAGCCCACCCATGTCCCAGTAGTCCTTCCACAGCGTCACTTTGCCGTCCTCGACTCGGTGCACCGAAACGAATTGCAGCACAGCAGTTTCCCCGCTCGCCCAGTTCCAGGTCTCGGAGTGCTCGTACATCACGTCGGCGCCGTTGGACAGCAGCACGCCGTCATGGTTCTGGTAGCCGGCCAGCGGCTCGAGCCCGACCTTGATCCGCTTCACGATGTCCTCGGGCCCGCGGGCGGCCAGCGTGGGCCCGACGGGCATGTCGACGTAGATGCAGTCCTCGGCCAGATAGGTTTTCAAGGACTCCCAGTCGCGGCCCGACAGGGCCTTCCACAGACCGAGCACCACTTCGTCGACTGACATGGGCTAAGGCTGACAGGCAACCCCCCGTGCCGGGCAAGGATTGGCGGATCTTTACAGTCTGGCCAGGCAACGACGCTCGCAGGAGGTGGGGATGCCAACGCTGCGGTCACGACGCAAGCGCACCCGGGAGACCAGTCCATCGCCGTTCTCGCCACCCTGGACACCCAGGGAAGCGCAGTTCGGCATCGGCATCCACCACAACGTCGCGGTGCCGATGAGCGACGGCATCAATCTGCGGGTCGACATTCATTACCCCACCGACCCGGCCACCGGCGATCCAGCGCCCGGACCATTCCCGGTGCTGATGTCGCTGACGCCCTATGGCAAAAAGGCCCCGCCGCCGGCCGCCCAGATCGGCGGCGGCGCCACCCCGTTCCTGATCAAGCGGGGCTACATCGAGGTCATGGTCGACGTCCGCGGGTGCGGCGTATCCGAGGGCGAGTTCCAGATGTTCGGCGCACGGCAGGCCCAGGACGGCGTCGAGCTGGTCGACTGGGCATCGCGGCTGCCCAACTCCAACGGTCGCGTCGGCATGTTCGGGGTGTCTTACCTGGCGATCAACCAGCTTTTCACGGCGGCCGCGGTCGGGCCGGACTCGCCGCTGAAGGCGATCTTCCCGGTGATGGCCGCGCGCGACTTCTACCGGGACGCCGCGGCGATGGGCGGCGCGCCACACCTGCGCACCATCCGGGCGTACGGCGGGGTCTACAACCTGCTCAACGTCGTCAACCCGATGCTGGAGGTGATCAACCGCGGCAAGCACGCCCGGCCGCGGGCCGGTGGCATCGCCGGGGTCCGCAAGCGCGGGCGCGCGCAGCGCGGCTACTTCGGACCGCTGATCGCCGACGCGGTGGCCGGCGGCGAAACGTCCTTCGACGAAGAGTTCTGGGAAGACCTACGGCCCGCCACGGTGATACCGCAGATCGTCGCCAACAAGGTCGCGGTCTTCCTGGTCGGCGGCTGGCATGACGCCTTCCAGCGCGGAGTTCCGCTGAACTACGCCGCTCTGCAGAACGCCTTCGCCGGGCGGCCCGACGAGCAACCGATGCAACCCGGCCAGCCGGTCTCCGAGCATCTGCGCCTGATGATGGGTCCCTGGTATCACGTCACGATGTACGGCAACCTGCACCTGCATGCCGTCCAGCTGAGGTGGTTCGACTACTGGCTGAACGACGACGCCGACGCGGAGATCACCGGGCCACCCCTGACCTTTCAACCCATCGGTGACTCGCGTTGGTTCCACGTGCGCGACTATCCGCTAGAGCAGGCGAGGCCCACCCGCTTCTACCTGTCTGAAGCCGGACGCCTGACCGGCGATCCCGCGCCCCAAACATCAACGGCCACAGTCAAATACGTGGGCCGCGGGCCGGTGGCCGGCCGCAGTGTCGAGCAGTGGACACTCGGGATGACCAGCTTCATCCGCAGTCAGCGCGGCGGCCGCACCCGCTACGACCAGGACAACAGACGGGTGCAACGCGGCGCGCTCACCTACACCACCGACGCCTTCGCTGACCCGACGTTGCTCGCCGGGCCGATCACGTTGACCCTGCATGCGACCGCCGACACCACGGAGTCGCTGTGGGTGGCCCATCTCGACGACGTCGCCCCCGACGGATCGTCGCGACCGCTGACGCAGGGCGCGCTCATGGGCTCCCACCGCGCACTGGACCCCGAGCGCACCTGGCGCCTGCCCGACGGCACCGTGCTCAAGCCGCACCATCTCAGCACCCGCGCGGCGGTCACGCCCGTCGTTCCGGGTGAGCTCACCCAATACGACATTGAGATCTTCCCGACCGCCGCGTTACTCGAATCCGGCCACCGATTGCGGTTGACCGTCACCACATTCGACTTCCCGCATCTCGTCCCGACCGCGCCCGCGCGTAAAGCGCTGGCGGGCGGAACGTATCGGCTACACCAGGGTGGGCCGACGCCTTCGCACCTGCTCGTTCCACTCGCCGATCCGAACAGTCTCGACTGATCAAGCGCGGCAGCATAATCCGGGCACGGCGCCCGGTTGTAGGGAATACTCAATCTTGATGACTTCATTACAGCGATACATCGCCGAAGAGATTGCCTCCGATCACGTCGATGGATTGCTGACCAGACGCGAAGCCATGCGCCGTTTGGCGTTGCTGGGGTTGAGTAGCGGCGCGGCAGCCACCTTGATCGCGGCCTGCGCCGACCACGAGGCCCGGCCGCTGCACTCGAGTTCGGCCGAGGGGGTCGAGCCGCCGGGCGCCAAACAGGCGTTGCCCACCGAGCCGATCACCTGGGCTGGCCCGCGCGGCGAACTCCAGGGCGCCTGGGCGCAGGCCCACAACGCCCGTCGCGGGGTGCTGGTGATCCACGAGAACAAGGGACTCACCGACTGGGTGCATTCGGTCGCCGAGCGGTTCGCCGGCGCAGGCTATTCGGCGCTGGCCATCGACCTGCTGTCCGAAGAGGGCGGCACCGGACAATTCACCGACCCGGCCAAGGCGACCGCCGCCCTCGCCGCCGCACCCCAGGACCGATTCCTCGCCGATCTGAACTCCGGCATCACCGAACTGCAGAATCGCGTCCCCGGCGGCAAAATTGCGGTGGTCGGGTTCTGCTTCGGTGGCGGGCTGGTGTGGGAGCTGCTGGCCTCCCACAACGCCCGGCTGTCGGCCGCGGTCCCGTTCTACGGTCCGCTTCCCGACAACCCCGACTTCAGCGGCGACAAGGCGACCGCGGTGCTGGCGTTCTACGGGGCGCTGGACAAGCGCGTCACCGACTCTCAACCGGCGGCCCAGGCCGCGCTCGAGCGCGCCGGCTTGATCCACGACATCGTCATCGAACCCGACGCCGACCACGCGTTTTTCAACGACGGCGGACCGCGCTACAACGCGGCCGCGTCCGAGGACGCCTGGCATCGGGTGCTCGAGTGGTTTGGCCGCTATCTGTCTTGACGGCATGATGCGTGCGTGACCTCTGCACCGCCCGTCATCACGCTGCGCCAGATCCTCGACTCGCTCGACCTCGAACAGGTCAACGCGGAGTTCTTCGTGGGCAACCAGATCGACGAGATCGCGCATCACATCTCCGGCGGCCACATCGCGGCGCAGGCGTTGATGGCAGCCAGTCGCACAGCCTCCGATCGCCTGCCGCACAGCATGCACATGTACTTCCTGCGGGCGGGCGACGCTCGGCAACCGGTCGACTTCGAGGTGACCACCCTGCACGACGGCGGCACCTTTTCCGCCCGCCGAGTGACCGCCCGTCAATTCGGCGCGGTGCTGCTCGAAGGCGTCGTGTCGTTCAGTAAGTCCGTCGAAAGCATTGTCTACCAGCAAATTCCACCCGACCTGCCGGACCCGGACACGGTGCCTGGCTTCGCCGAGCAACACCGCGACCTCGCCGAGGAACGCGACGGTTGGTGGGTACGCGAGCAGCCGATCGACTATCGCTACGTGGACCCGTCCGCCCGGCTCGCGGCCGACATCGCCGAGGCGCCGCCGGCGCAGCTACGAATGTGGTGGCGCCCCAACGGCGATGCGCCGGCCGACCCGGTGATCGCCGATTGCCTGGCCGCCTTCGTCGCAGGACGCACCCTGCTCGAGTCGGCGATGATCGCCCGTCGTACCACCCCACTGGGGCCGGGCTTCTCGGCGCTGATGGACCTCGCCATGTGGTTCCATCACCCGCCGAACCTGTCGGACTGGATTCTCTATCAACAACATTCACCCAGCGGCATCGGTGGTCGCGGGTTGGCCCAGGGCACGATGTTCAATCGCAGCGGCGAACTGGTCTGCACCTCAACGCTGGAGTGTTACTTCGGCGGGACACAGCCGGCGACGATGCAGAGCGCCAGCGATGAAGAGGAGCGAAGTCGCGATTTGAGCGGCTAGCGCGCAGCCATCGAACGGGCCTGGCCCAGCGCGACCGGCAGCGTCGACCAGCCGTGCAGCACCCGGGTGTCGCGGCGGCTGCCCACGCCGGCCGACCGGACGTCGGGGAAGCGGTCGAAGAACGCCCGCAGACCAACCTCACCCTCGGCGCGCGCCAGCGCCGCACCCAGGCAGAAGTGCCGCCCGCCCGAGAACGCCAGGTGCTTGCCGGCATTGTCGCGTTCGATGTCGAACGTGTTGGGATCGGGAAAGACGGCCGGATCGCGGTTGGCCGCGGCGACGTAGACGATCACCAATTCGCCCTGGCTGATCGGACGGCCCGCGATCTCGGTGTCGTTCAAGGCTATTCGCGCGGTGAGCTGCACCGGTGACTCCAGTCGCAGGATCTCCTCGACGGCGTTGGGCCACAACTCGGGCTGCGCGGTGAGCGTCCGCAGGTGCTGGGGAGTGTCGAGCAGCATGCGAATCCCGTTGCCCAACAGGTTGACCGTGGTCTCGAATCCCGCTGCCAGCACGAGGCCCGCGACCGCGCGAAGCTCCGCGCGGTCGAGATAGGTCTCCGGCGAACCGCTTTCGGCCTTCGCGATCAGCTGGCTCATCAGGTCGTCGCCGGGATCGCGGCGCAGCTTGTCCAGGTGCGTGTCCAGCCAGGTGTTGAATCCGACGAGTCCACCCTGCACACGCTGGTATTGCGGCCAGGGCAGCCCGAAATCCAAACTGGGCGCGGCTAATTCGCCGAACTCGAGAATTCGCTGCCGATCGCCTTCGGGCACGCCGAGGATGTCGCTGATGATGGCCACCGGCAATTGCGAGCAGTACCGGTCGACGATGTCGACCACGCCCGGCTCGCGGGACAGCTCATCGAGCAACGACTCGGCGGTCCGTTCGACTCCGTCGCGCAGCGCGCCCACCGCGCGATGAGTGAACACCGATGACACGGTCTTGCGGTAGCGGGTGTGATCCGGCGGTTCGACGGCAAGCAGTGAGGGCGGGCGCAGCGGATGCAGCAAATCGTCGCGCGCCGTCCGCTCCAGCCACCGCAGCGGCCCAGGCAGGTTCGATCCGATTGACAGCACCCGGAATTCGTCCGATCGCAGCAATTCATGACCGATGGCATGGTCGGCGGTGAGGTAGCCGACGCTGGATCGCACCAGCGGGCCACGAGCGCGGACCACTTCGTAGAACGGGACCGGATCGGCCTTCACCGACGGGTCGGCGATCAGCCGGGCTTGGAGATCGCCCCGCCGCGCTCCGAGTCGGGAGGCGCCGCGGACGAAACCGTGCAGAGCCAGCCAGTGCAATCTCTGCTTCAAGTCGATCGCCACCGGTCGGGCCTCCACATCGTCGGGCAGTGCTGCGGCCCAGCCTACGACCCGACCGGGATCTTCGCCGTCAGCCCAACTCCCAGTTCATGTTGGCCGCGAACTTGAGGGCATCCTCGGTGGCGGTGCCCATCGCGTGGCTGCGCTCGACGTAGGAGCGCACCATCGGCAGGAAGTTCATCGGGTTGTAGGCGTCTTCCTCGTAACTCCACAGGCTGTCGCCGGCGTACTTCATCACCGAGAGGTTCGCCGCCTGATGCACGCTGCCGTCCCCCGGATCGCGCATCCGGTTCTGGAATTCGCAGAACACCCAGCCGCGGTCGACGTCGATGGAGTGCCACGACGTCGGATAGAACGGCATCTCACTGCCCGGGAAGACGTTCATCGTGGAGACGATCCAGTCGCGGATCTGTTCGCGGCCGTGCAGCGTGCCGTAGGTGTGTTCGACGTAGGTCGCGTCCTCGGTGAACTGGTCAGCAAAACGCGACCAGTCCCAGCTGGAGCCGATCTCGACGACGACTTGCTTGTGGTGTTCGAAGGCCTCGTCGATCTCCTCGCGCGACCACTGTCCGCTCATGCCTCTGCCACCTGCTTGATCCGATTCAGCGTCTTGGTCATGTCCCGAATGTTGCGCCGCTGCCGAAGCCAGCCGCCGAAGAGCCAGTAGTAGAAGCCGACGAACGGCGAGGAGGCCATCCGGAACGACTCGGTGACGTCGGTCCCGTCACCGGCGGGCGCCAACCGGTAGTGCCAGTTGTTGACCGCCCGGTCGCCGACGAGCACCTCGAAACCGAACTCGCGGCCGGGCTCGCATGCGGTGACGCGGCAGACCGTCCAGTACACCGGGCCGATCTCGTTGCGCTTGACGTGCCCGCGGAAGCGCGCGCCGAGCGCCGGCCCGCCGGCGCCGTCCAGCCACTCGGCCTCGAAGACTTCGGGGGAGTAGCGGCCGATGCTGTGGACGTCGGTGATCAAGTCCCAGATCTGGCCCGCCGGTGCCGCCATGTGAACCGTCGCAGAACCCTGCATTGGCTGATCCAAGCATGCCCGCGGCCGACCGGTGCGTGGAAACCGCGATCTTGTGACCGCAGGGCAACTGCCGGCCAAACCTTGTCCCAACGGTGGATCCGCGCTAGCGTTTTAGCGTTTCGAAGTCCTGAAATCACTGTTCAGACGGAGTGATCATCATCGACGATTACCACAGCACAAAGCGGTCCAAGAACGACAGCGGACCGGATGACGGTGAAGCGCCCGTCATCGTCAGCTTGGTCGAGGCGGCGATGCAGATGTTCTCCGCGGCCATCGACGCGCTGCCGGACACCAGCGACCCGGAGTTCTCCGGCCGAGCCAACGTGATCCTGTCGGGGCTGCGCAAATTGCAGACGGCCCTGACCAAGGCCGCCACCCGGGGTCGCGCGACGCCGTCGGTGATCGTGTCGCTCAGCGGTGTCCGGACCCGGTACGACGACCTGATGGCGATGGCGTCCGAGGCGCCCGGCGCGACGCTGGGTCAGCAGCTGTACGTCATCCGGCGGCGCGCGAAGCTCTCCGCGCAGGAAACCGCCAACGGCGCCGGGCTCACGCCCGAACTTCTCGATGCCATCGAGGCGGAGGAGACGCCGACCGACGAGGAAGCGGCCCGGATCAAAGAGCTGCTTGCCGCGCTCGGAGGCTAGCCCGTTACGTGGTGACACGTGACCGGTGACGAGGCTCCGTCGGGTCTGCGCTCAACGGCGGCTCGGGCGATGATTCTCGTCGTCTCGGTGACTTCTCTGATCGCGGGCGGGACCTACGTGGCCATCGATCGGCTGCATTCGTCGGCGAACGACGCCGTCGAGCATCCCGGTCCCGCGGCTACCGACGAGCAGACCCAGTCCGAGGTCGTCGCGCACGCCCGCGACATCGTCGCCACCACCGGGCTGCGCCAACCGATCGCCGGCTACCTGCTGATGTCGTGCCGCAATCGCGACGACCCGCCCTATCAGGGGGCGGTGTACCTGGACTTCCAGCTGCCCACCGAGCTCAGCGCCGAGCAGTACTTTCGCGGCGTCTCCGCGGCGCTGGTAGCGCGCGGCTGGCGGGAGGGCTTGCCACCCAACCAGCACCTGTTCGGTCGCAACCTGTCCAAGGATGGTGTCAACGCGATCCTCTACCCGGACAACGACACTCCGGCCCACGGCGTGGCGCGCATCTACGGCCAATGCCACGATATGAGCGACCATCGCGGCGCCCGGGCGGAGTGGACGGACGTCACCAACCGGCTGCACTAGCCACAAAAAACTGCGCCTGACGGAGTCACCGTCAGGCGCAGTTCTTGTTCGTTCGTCTAGCCGGCGTGAGCGCCCAGGGCACCCTGCAGGTCACCCTTCATCGCGTTCAACTGCTGGCCCCAGTACTCCCAGCTGTGTGTGCCGGAAGGCGGGAAGTTGAAGACGGCGTTGTGGCCGCCGGCCGCAGTGTATGCGTCCTGGAACTTCTTGTTGCCACCGATCATGAAGTTGCTCTCGAGGAACTTGGCCGGCAGGTTATCGCCGCCCAGTTCGTTCGGGGTGCCGTTGCCGCAGTAGACCCAGAGCCGGGTGTTGTTGGCGACCAGTTGGCCGACGTTGACCGTGGGGTCGTTCCGCTGCCAGGCGGGGTCGCTGTCGGGGCCCCACATGTCTTCCTTCTTGTAACCGCCGGCGTCGCCCATCGCCAGACCGATCGCGCCCTGACCGGTGGAGGGACTGAGGTATCCGGACAGCGACCCGGCGTAGATGAACTGGCCGGGGTGGTAGATCGCCAGGTTCATCGCCGACGATCCGGCCATCGAGATGCCCACCGCGGCACTGCCGGTCGCTTTGGTGCTCTTCTGCGCGGAGAGGTAGCTGGGGAGTTCACTGGTCAGGAACGTCTCCCACTTGTACGTCTGGCAACCGGACTTGCCGCAGGCCTGGTTGTACCAGTCGGTGTAGAAGCTGGACTGTCCGCCCACCGGCATGACGATCGCCAGACCGGAGTTGTAGTACCACTCGAAGGCCGGGGTGTTGATGTCCCAACCGTTGTAGTCGTCCTGAGCGCGCAGGCCGTCCAGCAGGTACACGGCCGGGGCGTTGGATCCACCGGGCTGGAACTGGACCTTGATGCTGCGACCCATCGATGCCGACGGCACCTGGAGGTACTCGACGGGAAGGCCGGGTCGGGAGAACGCGTTGGCCGCCGGCGCACCGCCGGCAAGACCGATCAGACCCGGTAACGCGGCGGCAGAAAAAGCGGCGACTGTCAGTCGCCGCGCCCACCTACGTACCTTGTCGCTTGCATATGCCATATCAGGCCCCTTGTCGACGGCGTCACGCACTACGGCAAAAGGTACCGTGCGGTTGTCCATATGTCGATTAAGGCAAGTGGGTGTCGCGAATTCGCAGCAACTACGGCCACCTGCCCGGAG
The DNA here is from genome assembly GCF_030252325.1 of Candidatus Mycobacterium wuenschmannii. Lineage (NCBI taxonomy): Bacteria > Bacillati > Actinomycetota > Actinomycetes > Mycobacteriales > Mycobacteriaceae > Mycobacterium > Candidatus Mycobacterium wuenschmannii. The sequence goes on from NZ_CP126981.1 coordinate 1,246,368, forward strand.
CCTGTGCTAGACGCGGTAATCGGCCATTTCTGGCAACACCGGGCAATCGCGGGCGACGACCAATTCCGCGACGCCCGGGTCGCAATTTCGCGGCACGACCGCGTAGGGTGACCCGAGGTAGACCGACGAGACCACGCGTCCCGGTCCTTCCGCCGCCCGCGAACCAGCGCGTCAATCCACATGGTCGCCGGGAGCGGCGCACGGGCTTAGGCCGCGATTGAGGTGCAAATTTGGACACGGTAGCTGGACTGTCGCTGACATCGACGTCAGTCGGCTGGGTCCTGGTTGAGGGACGCGACGCCGACGGCGCCATCCTCGATCACGACGACTTCGACGTGCACCCCACCGCCGGCCTGCAGGCGGTCTACACCTCCGAACAAGCCAACGCCGCCGTGCTGGACGCGCAGGCCGCCGCCGCAGAGTTGGACCAGCGTCTGCACGTCGTGGGCGTCACTTGGAGCGACGAATGCGCCGCCGAGGCCGCGCTGCTCGTCGAATCGCTGACCGATGCCGGCTTCGACAACATCGTCCCGGTTCGGCTGCACGACGCGTGCGACATGCTGGCCCGCGCGATCGCGCCGGTTGTCGGCTACGACCAGGCCGCGGTGTGCGTCCTGGACGGCGACTCGACGATCGTCGTCATGGTCGACGGCGAAGAAGGCAAACCACAGACGGCGATCAAGCAGCTGTCCGGTGGTCCAGGGAATTTGGTGCACTGGCTGACCACCTTGTTCGACCGCAGTTCCTGGCAGCCCGGCGGCATTGTGATCGTCGGAGCTCAGGACGAGGTCGACTCGCTGTCGGCGCGACTGGCGACGCTGCCGGTCCCGGTCATCGCCCAGGCCGGCGCGGAGCTGGCACTGGCGCGCGGGGCGGCGCTGGTATCGGCGCAGGCCACCGAGTTCACCGATGAGGAGATGCTCGAAACGATCGACAGCTGGCGGCACGACGATGACGCCGCCCGGCAACGGTCGTACGCAGGCGCGGTGACGATGCTGGCGGCCGGCGCGGTGACCTTCGTGGCGTCGCTCTCGCTGGCGCTCGGCCCACACCTGGTGCCGCGCCACGCATCCGAGCCCCCTCGTCCGGTCGCCCACCGCGCCGTGCTCGCCCCGTTGGCCGATGCCCCGGCTCCGCCGCCGGCGGTCAAGGCTCCGCCCGCCCGGCCTGTTCCGCAGCCCGTACCGGAGCGTGAGCCGGAGGTGCAGCAGCCGGTCGCCGCGCAAGCTCCCGTCGAGGTCCCGGCCGCCGCTCCGGTCGCGCCGCCCGCGCCTCCGCCGCCGGTCGCGCCGCCACCAGAGCCGCCCCCCAATCCGCATCCGCTGCTGACCAAGCTGCTGCAACGCCTGCACGGACAGGACCCGGACCAGCAGCCACCACCGCCCCCGCCGGGAGCGCCGTCGCCCTAGCCGGCGTCAGTCCTGGAATTCGCGGGCGATCTCGGCCGCGGTGCTCAGCACTGCGAGATGCTCGTCGACCGACTCCAACCCGAATTTCATGGTGTTGACCGCGACGTGTGTGGCCCCCGCGTCCGCCCAGATCCGGAAACCGTCGGCCAGTTCGTCGGCGCTGCCACTCCAGGACACTTGGCCTTGCATGCCCAGCGTCGCCGGATCCCGTCCGGCGGCTCGCGCCGCCTGCTCGACCTCCTGACGCGCCTGCTCGAGCTTTGGTCCGGGACCCACCATCGGGAACCAACCGTCGCCGAGCCGTCCGGCCCGACGGAACGCCGGGGCCGAGGCCGCGCCGAACCACACCGGGATCGGACGCTGGATCGGCAACGGCGCGATGCCGGCCCCGGTCACCCGGTGGTATTGGCCCTCGAAGGTCACGCTCGGCTCGGTCCACAGCCTGCGCATGACCTCGACCTGCTCACCGCTGCGCTTGCCCCGGGTCGAAAAGTCTTCTCCCAGAGCCTCATACTCGACCGCGTTCCACCCCAAGCCGACCCCGAGGCGGAGTCGCCCGCCGCTGAGCAGGTCGACCTCCGCGGCCTGCTTGGCGACCAGCACGGCTTGGCGCTGCGGCAAAATGACGACGCCCGTGACCAATTCGAGGGTCGTGGTGACGGCAGCGAGATAGCCGAACATCACCATTGGCTCGTGAAAGGTGTTGTGCAGGTCGTAGGGTCCGTTCCAGCCGGCGTGCACGGTGGTGTCCGCACCAACCACGTGGTCGTAGGCGATCAGGTGCGTGAACCCGAGTCCCTCGACATGTTCGGCGTAGGCCCGCACCGCACCGACGTCACCGCCGATCTCGGTCTGCGGGAACACCACACCGATCCGCATCGGAATCCTCCGTCAGGGTTGTTTGGCGCGTTTCGCGGCGAACGCCACGACCACATCGTCGGCGACTCTCAACGAGCCCAGCAGTTGCGAGTACGGCTTTATTCCGAACTCCGACTGCCGGACCGTGGTTTCGCTGGACAGCCACCAGTTGGCACCCTGGTCGTCGATGCGCAGATCGACCACCTGTTCATGAGAGGTGTCGTGGATCGTCAACGTCCCGGTCAACCGGTAGCCGACGTCAGTCTTATCAATTACGTTGGCCTCGAACGTGATTCGAGGATGCCGCTTGGCGTCGAGCGAGCGCAGCGCGTTGCTGCGCGCCAGGATCCTCTCCGGCCCGGACAGGGGAGTGACGCCGCCTTCGCCGCGGATGACTTCCAGCGAACCGACCTCAACCGTGAGCTCGGCACCTACCGGTTCGTCGTCCGCCCATCGCGTCGTCGCGCGCCAGTGCCGCATCGCCAGCGTCAGCCGGTGCCCGACCGCGGCGGCCGGGCCGGCGACCCCGGTACGAATGAGCAGGTCGCCGTCGGAGCCGTCGAGGCTCCATTCGGTGGTCGCGGCTTTGGTCAAACCGTCAACACCGTGCGGTAGTGCGCACGGCCCTCTTCCAGCGCGGCGTAGCCCTCCGCGGCCTGCGCCAGCGGTAGCTCTTCGATCCACGCGCGCACCCCGGCCTGCACCGCGAACTGCATCGTGTCCTCGACCTCGCTTGCGGTCCCCGAGGGATGCCCAATGATGCTGAGCCCCGGCGTAATCAGTTGCATCGGGCTGATCGGCAGCGGTTCCGGCGTGACGCCGATGGTGACGAGTTCACCGAGCGGCAGCAGGCCCCCGACGGTCGCGCCCATCGCCTGGGAGGCGCCAGCGGTACCGAGCACGACGTTCACCCCGCCGAGGTCGTTCAGCGACTCGGCCACGTCGCCGTCGGTCGCGTCGATGTAGTGGTGGGCGCCCAGGGTCAGGGCATCCTCCTTCTTCGCGGTGCCGCGGTTGATCGCGACGGTCTCGAAACCCATTGCCCGGGAGAATTGAATCCCGAGATGACCGAGGCCACCGACACCGAGAATCGCGACCCGGTCACCGGGCAGCGCCTTGGTGTGCCGCAACGCGTTGTACGTCGTGACACCTGCGCAGCCCATCGGAGCGGCCTCGGCGAAGGTGAGTTCGGTGGGGATGCGGGCCAGCGCCGTTGCCGGAACGGTCGCCGATTCGGCGTACCCGCCGGGGTAGTGCCAGCTCGGCACCTTGCCGTTCAGGCAGTAGATGAATTGCCCCTTGCGACATTGGGCGCAGTGATTGCAGTTGCCGCCGAACCAGCCGACGGCGACTCGATCGCCGACCTCGAATTCCTCGACGCCAGGCCCGATTTCGGCGATCGTCCCAGCGATCTCGTGGCCCAGGGTCACCGGCCACTGCAGGCCCGGGAAGGCGCCGGCAACGAAGTGGGCATCGGTGCCGCAGATGCCGCAGGCCTTGACGTCGAGGCGAACTTCGCCACGACCCGGCGACGCTGTTTCAACTTCGGCGAGTTCGAGCGGCCCGCCCGCGGACTTGACGTGAACTGCTGTGTGTGACGGCATGGCCTCAGCCTAGTGCGCTAGTGCGCCACAGGCTGTTTGGCCGAGGCGTCGCTGTGGTAGTCGACCTGCCAGTGTTTGATGCCGTTCAGCCAGCCGGATCTCAGCCGCTCGGGTGTGCCGACCGATTCCAGGTTGGGCATGACGTCGGCGATCGCGTTGAACATCAGGTCGATCGTCATCCGCGCCAGGTTGGCCCCGATGCAGTAGTGGGCGCCGGTGCCGCCGAAGCCGACATGCGGGTTGGGATCCCGCAGGATGTTGAAGGAGAACGGGTCCTCGAAGACTTCCTCGTCGAAATTGGCTGAGCGGTAGACCATTACGACCCGCTGGCCCTTTTTGATCTGCACGCCGGACAGCTCGTAGTCCTGCAGCGCGGTCCGCTGGAAAGACGTCACCGGGGTGGCCCATCGCACGATCTCGTCGGCGGCGGTGGCGGGACGCTCCTTCTTGTAGAACTCCCATTGGTCCGGGAATTCGGTGAAGGCCATCATCCCCTGGGTGATGGAGTTGCGGGTGGTCTCGTTGCCGGCGACCGACAGCAGGATGACGAAGAAGCCGAACTCGTCGTCGGAGAGCTTGTGTCCGTCGACGTCGGCCTCGACCAGTTTGGTGACGATGTCCTCGCCGGGGTTCTGGGCTCGATCGGCGGCCATCTGCATGGCGTACATGATCAGGTCGACCGAAGCCGTGATCGCGTCGTTGTTCTCGAATTCCGGGTCCTGGTCGCCGACCATCTGGTTGGACCAGTGGAAGAGTTTCATCCGATCCTCTTGCGGCACACCGAGCAATCCCGCAATGGCCTGCAGCGGAAGCTCACACGACACCTGCTCGACGAAGTCGCCGGAGCCCTGTTCCGCCGCGGTTTCCACGATGCGACGGGCCCGCTCGCGCAGGTCGTCGCGGAGTTGCTCGACGGCGCGGGGGGTGAAGCCACGGGAGATGATCTTGCGTAGATGGGTGTGTTGCGGCGCGTCCATGTTGAGCAGCACGAACTTGCCCCGCTCGATCTGTTCACCGACCGTGCCGTCCTTGTAGCGGGGCAGCGCAGTTTTCTCCAGGCTGGAGAACACGTCGCTGCGTCGCGAAATCTCTTTCACATCCTTGTGTTTGGACACCACCCAGAATCCACCGTCGTCGAATCCGCCCGCGCCCATGGGCTGTTCGTTCCACCAGATCGGTGCCGTCCGCCGTAACTCGGCGAGCTCCTCGATGGGCAGGCGTTCGGCGTGGACGTCGGGATCGGTGAAATCGAATCCGGAAGGAAGATTCGGAGTCGGCATCAGTGGCACTCCTATGAAACGGCTTGGATATGACGCGTTCTGGCTCAGTAAAGCATCGGGACAGCCGAGATGGAACGGCTCTGCGCGGATTGCCGAACGACGGATTGGAACGTGTTCTCACGCCGGGCCGCGATGAGTTTTGTCCCGGCGGGCAGTCTGGATCCAAAGCCGGAACAGCGACGACGAAAGGCATCGGCCATGCGCATTGTGCTCAGCGACTTCATCAGCCTCGACGGGGTGGTGCAGGCACCCGGCGGCGAAGGAGAGGACTCCGACGGCGGGTTCCGGCACGGCGGCTGGTCGATGCCCTACTTCGATCCCGAGGCGATGGGGCCCGCGGTCGGCGAGCTGATGGACGCGACGGAGGCGCTGCTGTTCGGCAGGCGTACGTGGCAGGCGATGTCCGCGGCCTGGCCGGAGCGGGCCGGCGACCCGTTCGCCGACCGGATGAACGAGATCCCGAAGTACCTGGCCTCGCGGACGTTGGGGGAGCAAGAGCTCAACTGGCCGAACACCACCCTGTTGCCGGCCGACGATGTGATCGGCGCGGTGCGCGAATTACGCGCTCGCGACGGCGGCGTCGTGCAGGTGATGGGCAGCGCGTCACTGGCCGCGCAGCTGGTCGGCCACGACCTGGTCGACGAGTACCGGCTGATGATCGAGCCGATCCTGCTGGGCGGCGGCAAACGGGTGTTCCCCGACGACGGTGCGGCCCGCGCGCTAAAGCTCGTGTCGGCGACCACGACCGCCACCGGGGTCCTGATCTGCACGTACCGGCCCGAGGGTCGGTGAAAGCCCGGTGTGGCGGGCGCGGTACTGGCTATGCTCTTGGACCATGATCCGTCAAATGCTCGTCGCCGCCTCGATCACCGGCGCCGCTGTCGGCCTGACTCCCGTCGCCCTCGCCGACAACGGGCACTACGACGGCGACGTGCCGGGCATGAACTACGACGCTTCGCTGGGTGCGCCGTGCGACAACTACGACCGGTTCATCTTCGGGCGCGGCCCCGGCGGTCAGGCCGAGGCGTGTCACTTCATCATCAACCAGTTCCCGGCGGCCCAGTCGGGCTATTGGGTCATCACGTATCCGCTGCGCGGTGTGCAGCAGGTCGGGGCCAAGTGCGACGACCCGCGCGGGCTTTCGGCGCAGTCGCCGGACGGGCAGCCGATGATGTGCACCGAACACGGTTGGCAGATCGGCCAATTGACCGGCGGCGGGTTCCCGAACGGGATCGGCCCAGGCTTCCCGTCCTTCACCGGGCTGAACCCCTAACCACCGAGCAGGAGACAGCCATGGCATTCAAGCCCAAAGACGCCATCGACGCGGCGCGCGACATCGTGACCAACGCCGTCGAGCGGTCGGCGGACATCGTCGAGAACGCGGGTCACATCATCAAGGGCGATGTCGCCGGCGGTGTCGGCGACATCGTGCACAACTCGATCGACATCGCGACCTACGCCGCCGAGCGGACCAAAGAGGTCTTCACCGACGCCGCCGAGGACTAGCTAGACCGACGCGGCGTCGTTCAGTTCGTCGAGCTTGCCGGTCGCCTCGAGGTACTCCTGCACCCAACGCTCGATGACGGTCGCCGTCTTCTCGACCTTGGAGAACTGGCCGACGACCTGACCCACCGGGTTGAAGGCGACGTCGACGGACTCGTTGGGGTAGCGGTTGGTCGCCCGCACCGCCATCCCGGACACCATGTACTGCAACGGCATTCCGAGCGGCTTCGGGTTGTCCGGCGCCTCCCACGCCTCGGTCCAGTCGTTGCGCAGCATCCGGGCCGGCTTGCCGGTGAACGACCGGCTGCGGACGGTGTCGCGGCTGCCGGCCTTGACGTAGGCCTGCTGCTGCACCGGGGTGTTCGAGGACTCCTCGACCATCAGCCACTGCGAGCCGGTCCACGCGCCCTGGCAGCCGAGCGCCAGCGCCGCGGCGATCTGCTGGCCGCTGCCGATACCGCCCGCCCCGAGCACGGGAACCGGCGCGACCTCCTTGACGACCTGCGGCCACAACACAATTGAGCCCACCTCGCCGCAGTGGCCGCCGGCCTCGCCGCCCTGGGCGATGATGATGTCGACGCCGGCGTCGGCGTGCTTCTTCGCCTGCGACGGTGACCCGCACAGCGCGGCGACCTTGAGGCCGGCGTCATGGATGTGCTTGATCATCTCGGCCGGCGGTGTGCCGAGCGCGTTCGCGATCATCTTCACCTTGGGATGCTGCAGCGCGACCTCGACCTGCGGTGTGGCCGTCGCCTCCGTCCAGCCGAGCAACTGCAGGCTGTCACCATCGCTGTCCTCGACCGGTACGCCGTGGTCGGCGAGGATCTTCTTGCCGAAGTCGAGGTGGTCCTGCGGCACCATCTTGCGCAGCGACTCGGCCAGGTCCTCGGCCGACAGGTGCGAGTCCATGCCCTCGTACTTGTTCGGGATGACAATGTCGACGCCGTAGGGGTGATCGCCGATGTTCTCGTCGATCCACTTGAGTTCGATCTCGAGTTGCTCGGGCGTGAAGCCGACCGCTCCCAGCACGCCGAAGCCGCCGGCTTTGCTCACCGCGACCACGACGTCGCGGCAGTGTGTGAACGCGAAGATCGGAAACTCGATGCCGAGTTCGTCGCAGATGGGAGTGTGCATGGGGAGATCCTCACGTGGTTGCTTACAACGGCGTAGGCGAACTGGAACGTGTTCTAGTTTAGTACGGAATGCCGCGCCGAGACCAGCCGGGTGAAAGTAAGCACTTACTGCGGTCGCGGCCACAAAGGTGGAACAGGTTCTACCCGCCGAATAGCCTGCTGTAGCGTGACGCGGCATGGGACGCGTGGATGGAAAAGTTGCACTGATCAGCGGCGGCGCACGGGGGATGGGCGCGGCGCATGCCCGGGCACTGGTTGCCGAGGGCGCCCAGGTGGTGATCGCCGACATCCTCGACGACGACGGCAAGAAGCTCGCCGACGAGATCGGCGAGGCCGCGCGCTACGTCCACCTCGACGTCACTCAGCCGAGCGAGTGGGAGGCCGCGGTGTCCACCGCGGTCAACGACTTCGGCAAGCTCAACGTGCTGGTCAACAACGCCGGCATCGTCGCGCTGGGCCAACTCGGCCAGTTCAACGTGGAGAAGTGGAACAAGGTCATCGACGTCAACCTCAACGGCACCTTTCACGGCATCCAGGCCGTGGTCGAGCCGATGAAAGCCGCGGGCGGTGGCTCGATCATCAACGTGTCGTCGATCGAGGGTCTGCGCGGTGCGGTGATGGTGCACCCGTACGTCGCCTCCAAGTGGGCGGTGCGTGGGCTGACCAAGTCCGCCGCGCTGGAGTTGGCGTCGCAGAAGATCCGGGTCAACTCCATCCACCCGGGGTTCATCCGCACCCCGATGACCAAGCACTTCCCGGATGACATGGTGACCGTGCCACTCGGGCGCCCCGGCGTCTCCGAGGAGGTCGCCAGCTTCGTGCTGTTCCTGGCCAGCGACGAGTCGTCCTACTCGACCGGCGCCGAGTTCGTCATGGACGGCGGCCTGGTCAACGACGTCCCGCACAAGTTCTGAGCCTTAGCGGCACCGCGCGATCACGGTCTCGGCGAACCGCTCGATGGCGGCGCGACAGCCGTCGCGGTCGCTCGGCTCGACACCTTCGCCCATCCACGGCGCGCACATCACGGCGGTGATGCCGAGGTCTTCGGCGCGCCGGAAGAGGTCGACCGAAGGTATCTCCAGCAGCGCCAGCATGATCTCGAAAGGCTCTGCGTCGCGGCCGTATTCGCGGCGAAGTGCGGTGATCTTCTCGACGTATCGAACGGCGTCGTCCCAGGTGTAGGCGGTCCCGACCCAGCCATCGCACAGCCGGGCGGCCCGACGCAGCGCCACCTCGGACTCGCCGCCGCACAGGATCGGGACCTTGGTCGGTGGATGCGGCTCGAGCATCAACTCGGGTACCTCGTAGTAGCGACCACTCCATGACACCCAGCCGCCCTGCCACAGCGCCCGCAGCGCCGGGATCATCTCGTCGAGACGCTTACCGCGGGTGCTGAAATCCTGCCCCAGCAAGTCGAATTCCTCGCGCATCCAGCCCGCGCCGACGGCCAACGACACCCGGCCCTCGGAGATCACCGCGGCGGTGGCCACCTGCTTGGCCACCTCGACGAGCGGCCGGGAGGGTGCGACGTAGATGGCGTTGGAGAACCGCAGCCGCTGGGTGGTCGACGCCATCGCGCCGATCATGATCCACGAGTCCGGCCACGCCGTCTCCGGCTGCCACGGCGGCACCCCGGCCGGTGACGGGTAGGGCGACGTTAGGTTGCGCGGGTAGATCAGATGATCCGCGCAGATCACCCCGTCGTAGCCGCACTCGTCGAGCATCCGCGCGATCGCCAGCGCGTCGCTGGTCCCCATGAACGGTGTGCCAGACCAGAACTGCATCACGCGCCTTTCCCGTCAACGCTTGTCCGCGAAAGTGCAACTGCCGACACATTTCCCGGGTGGACCCGTCGCTGGTTGCACTCTCGAGGAGCTACCCGCCGACCTACGACTTTAAGTTCCTTTTCGAATTCGCGGGCGCAACCACAGCGAAGCGGCTAGTAAGAGGATGGTGGATTTCGAACTGGACGAGGGGCAGACGGCCTGGCTGGCCGAGGTGCGCGCGTTCCTCGCCGACAACGTCACACCCGCACTGCGGGCCGAACTCGCCGAGCACGGCCAAGAATTCCCGGGCGGGGAGGTCGCGGCGTTCCGTCGCGCGATCGGCGAGCGCGGCTGGTTCGGGCTGAACTGGCCGTCCGAGTACGGCGGTCTCGGTCTCGGCGCGGTGTACCAGCACCTGCTGATGCGCGAGTTCGAGTACTGGGGTGTCCCGGGCCCGGACCTCACGGTGACGTCGGTGGCGCCAATGATCATGCGCCACGGCACCGAGCAGAACAAGCGCGAATTCCTGCCGCCGATCGCACGCGGCGAATTGATCTGCGCGGTGGGATATTCCGAACCCGAGGCGGGCACCGACCTGGCCAGCTTGCGCACCCGCGCGGTCCGCGACGGCGACGAGTGGGTGATCACCGGGTCGAAGATCTGGAACAGCGTGGCCAATCGTGCGACCCACGAATGGCTTTGTGTACGAACCGATCCCGACGCGGTGCGACACCGGGGGATCTCGGTGATCATGGTGCCGACCGATGTGCCGGGTATCGAGATCCGGCCGTTGTACGCCTGGTCGGGTTATCGCACCAACGAGGCCTTCTTCGACGAGGTGCGCGTCCCCGTCGGCAACCTGATCGGCGAGCTGAATCGCGGCTGGACCTACATCACCGGTGCGCTGGATCTCGAGCGCGGGGCGCTGACCAACGCGGGGGACCTGCGCCGCGCCCTCGACGATCTGATCGAATCGGCCGGCCCGGCGCGGCTGGCCAGTTTCCGGCGCCGGCTCGCCCAGGCCGAGGCGGACGTCGAGGCGGCCATGCTGATGGGCTACCAGGCCGCCTCGATGCTGGACAGCGGGGTGATACCGACCGTCGAGGTCAGCGTCGAGAAGGTGTTCAGCAGCGAATTGCGCCAGCGCATAGCCGATTTGGCCATCGACATGCTCGGCCCCGACGGCTTGATGGCGTACCGCAGTCCGGGCGCGCCGGTCGGCGGCAAGTTCGAGCGGCTCTACCGGATCTCGCCGCTGATGCGCTTCGGCGGCGGCACCAACGAAGTGTTGCGCGACGTGATCGCCCAGCGTGGCCAGGGCATGCCGTCGTACGGGCGGTGACGACATGAAGCTCCTGCCCAGTTCCGACGAGCGCGACCTGGCGTCGATGTTGTCGAAGCTGTTCGACGCGGAATGCCCGGTCAGCCTGGTCCGCGAGATGCACGACGGCCGGACCAAGCCCGATAGGTTGTGGAAGGCGCTGGCCGACGCCGGGGTGTTCGGGCTGCTGGTCCCGCCCGAGCACGACGGTGCGGGAGGCGCGCTGACCGACCTCGGGGTGTTCTACGTCGAGGCAGGTCGCGCCCTGTGCCCGACGATCGTGCACGGCACCCTCCACGCGGCGTTCGCCATCCAGGTACTCGGCGGACCGGACCAGCAGGCCGCGTGGCTGCCGTCGTTGGCCGACGGAAAGCTCAGCGCCACAACCTGTTTGTCGAGTGTCCGCAACGCCGCGGACGTCACGCCGACGCTGCGGGCCCGGTCGGACGGCGAGGTGTGGCGACTCGACGGAGCGGTCGACTTCGTGTCGGACGCCGACCTCGCGGACTACGTGGTGGTGACGGCCTCGGCCCCCGACCTGACACTCGGTTTCGTCGTCCCGCTCGAAGCGGTCGGTCTCAAGCCGCAGCCATTGATGGGTGGCCACCGGGCTTTCCGGCTCGTCTTCCAAGACGTCGAGATAGCCGATCGCACCGCGGTGTTGGGCGAATCCGGCCTGGCCGTCGAGGACCTACGCCGGGTGGCCAACGCCGCGGTGGCGCTGCAGTCGCTGGACCTGGTCGGCGTCGGCGAGGCAGCGCTGCAGCGCACGGTCGAATACACCAAGGCGCGCAAGCAATTCGGCCGTCCCATCGCGTCGTTTCAGGCCGCGCAGCATCTGGTGGCGAACATGCACATCGCATTGGCCGCGGCCCGACTGGCCGCCCACTCGGCGGTGTTCTCGATCGGGCAGGGCCACACCGCCAACCGGCAGACCGCGATCGCGCGGATGCATGCCGGCGCCGCGGCCAAGCTGATCACCCTTGACGCGCACCAATTGCACGGCGGCATGGGCTATGTCGTCGACACCGACCTGCACCTGTTCTCCGAACGGGCCCGGGTGTTGTCGACACTCGGCGGCGGTGCGGACATCGCCGCGACGTGGATGGAGGAGTCGTGAGCCTGATCGACGAGGAGTCGGCCGCGCGGGTGGGAACCGTTGCCGCCACGGCGTCGGGTGAAGTCAACCGGCGCGACTGGCAGCGGTGGGCCGTCGCGGTCGGCGACCGCAATCCGCTCTGGTTCGACCCGGATTACGCTCGCGCGCAAGGCCATCGCGACGTCGTCTGTCCGCCGCTGTACCTGCAGTACGCCATCCTGGGCGTAACGCCGCTGGATGAGTTGCGGCCCGACGGGTCGTCCGGCGCGGTCTCCGGCAGCCTCGCGTTTCCGCGTGCACCCAAGCGGATGGCCGGCGGCGAGAGCACGACATTTCACGGTCCCGCGTATCACCGCGACGAGATAGAGATGGTCCGGACCATCGAGTCGATCGTGGAAAAGCACGGCCGCTCCGGCGATTTCGTCCTGGTGACCTGGCACACGACCTATCGCAACCAGCATCGCGAACTGCTCGCCGAGGCAACGACGTCGATGATCGCCCGGCCCTAGGAAACGACGTGACCCAGATCTTCTACGAGGACGTCCAGCTGGGCGACGTGCTGCCCACGCTGACCGCGACGCCCGACGAGCGGCAGATGTTCTTCTTCAGCGCCGCAACGTACAACGGCCATCGCATCCACTACGACAAGGACTGGGCCCGAACCACCGAGGGCTACGACGACGTCCTCGTGCAGGGACCACTGCAGGCCGCGCTGCTGGCCCGCGCCATCACCGACTGGATCGGCGGCCGCGGTCGCCTGGTCGAGTATTCCGTGCAGAACCGGGCTGTTGCCCTGGCCGGTCAGCAGCTGACCTTCGGCGGCACAGTCACCGGAAAACGGTTGTCCGACAACGTCGGTCTGGTCGACCTCGACATCGCCGGACGCCGCAACGACACCGTACTGATGCCGGGCACCGCCACCGTCGCGCTGCCCATGCGCGGGGATCGACCATGACGGGCCTGCGGGGCGAAGCGGCGATCGTCGGCATCGCCGAGCTGCCCGCCGAGCGAAAGCAGACGCAACCGCCGTCGTTCACCCTCGACCAGTACGCGGCGCTGGCCAAGATGGTCGTCGACGACGCCGGGGTGGACGCCGGCCTGGTCAATGGCCTGATCTGCCACGGCCTCGCGGAATCCGACATGTTCGCGCCGGCCACGCTGGCCGAATACCTCGGCCTGCCGGTCAATTTCGGCGAGCGCGTCGACCTCGGCGGGGCCACCTCCGCGGGCATGGTGTGGCGGGCCGCGGTCGCCGTCGAACTCGGACTCTGCGACGCGGTGCTGGCCGTCGTCCCCGGATCCGCGATCCTGCCGGCCTCCACCCGGCGTCCACCCGTGGCGCCGAGCTGGCTCGGCGCGTCGAGCGGCAAATACGGGTCCCCGCAGGCCGAGTTCGAGATCCCGTACGGCAACGTGGGCCAGAACGGACCGTACGCGCAGATCGCCCAGCGCTATGCCGCGTTATTCGGTTACGACCCAACCGCTCTGGCGAAGATCGCGGTCGACCAGCGGACCAACGCCTGCGCGCACCCCGGCGCGGTGTTCCACGGCAAGCCCCTCACCACCGACGACGTGTTGGCCAGCCCGATGATCGCCGATCCCATTCACATGCTGGAGACCGTGATGCGCGTCCAGGGCGGCGTCGGTGTACTCATTGCCAACGCGGACATCGCGCGCCGCGGCCGTCATCGACCAGTGTGGATCAAGGGATTCGGCGAACACATCGCGTTCAAGACCGCGACCTACGCGCGGGACCTGATGACGACGCCGGTCGCACGCTCCGCCGAGCGGGCGTTCGCGATGGCGCGCCTCGCCCCGTCGGACATGGACATGGCCTCGCTGTACGACTGCTACACGATCACCGTGCTGATGACGCTGGAGGACGCCGGATTCTGTGGCAAAGGCGAAGGCATGCAATGGGTTCACCAACGTGATCTCACATTCGCCGGCGACTTTCCGCTCAACACCGCCGGGGGACAGCTGTCCTATGGGCAGGCCGGCATGGCGGGCGGCATGCACCACGTGGTCGACGCGGCCCGCCAGGTGATGGGCCGGGCGAACGCCGCGCAGGTGGCCGACTGTGACCATGCGTTCGTCAGCGGCACCGGCGGCATCATGAGCGAACAGGTTGCTTTGGTGTTTGGGGGTGACTGAGATGACCGACGCCATACCGCTTCCCGAGCCCACACCCGTGTCGGCGCCGTTCTGGCAGGCGCTCACCGAGCACCGGATCCTGGTGCAGTTCTCGCCGTCGCTCGGACGCCACGTGTTCTACCCTCGCACGCTGGCGCCGGGCACTCTGGCCGACGACCTGGAGTGGCGCGAAATCGACGGCGCTGGAACGGTATACACGTTCACGATCGCGCGCCGGCCCACCGGTCCACCATGGGCCGATGCGGTGCCGCAGATCCCTGCCGTCGTCGAGTGGGACGCCGGCCCGCGGTTCAGCACCGAACTGGTCGACGTCGACCCCGACGACGTCCGCGTCGGCATGCGCGTGACCCCGGTGTTCTACGATGCCGGCGACGTGACCCTGCTGAAGTATCGGCCGGCCGATGTTTGAGACCGTGCAACAGTTGCTGCGCTCCCGAATGCAGGACGACGGCCCGGCGGTTGCGTTCGGCGACCAAACCTGGACCTGGCGTGAACATCTCACCGAGGCCGCGGCCGAAGCGTCGGCATTGATCGGACTCGCCGACCCGTCTCGTCCGATGCACGTCGGGGCGCTGCTGGGCAACACGCCGGCCATGCTGCGCGCGATGGCGGCCGCCGCACTCGGCGGATACGTGCTGTGCGGGATCAACACCACCCGGCGCGGCACCGGCCTGCTGACCGACATCCGGCGATCGGATTGCCAACTGCTGCTTGTCGATTCGGTGCACCTGGGTCTGCTGGACGGTCTGGACCTGGCCGGGATCCTCGTTCTCGACGTCGGCTCGGGGCGCTACCGCGATGCGGTCGCCGTCGCGCCGCCACTCGTCGCGCACCGCGAGGTCGGCTTCGACGACACGCTGATGATGATCTTCACCTCGGGAACCAGCGGCGACCCGAAGGCGGTCCGCTTCTCGCACGTGATGGGAATCATGTGCGGCGCAAGCCTGGTCGGCCAGTACGACGTCACCGCGAACGATGTGTGCTACCTGGCGATGCCGCTGTTTCACTCGAACGGCGTGGCCGCGGGCTGGGCGGTCGCGATCAACAGCGGCGCGACCATGGTGCCCGCGCGGTTCTCGACGACGAGGTTCCTAACCGACGTCCGCCGCCACGGCGTCACCTATATGAACTATGTCGGCAAGCCGCTGGCCCTGCTGCTGGCCACCCCGGAGCGGGCCGACGACGCCGACAACACCCTGCGCGTCGCTTTCGGCAACGAGGCGACCGACCGCGACATCGACGAGTTCGCGCGGCGGTTCGGCTGCCGCGTCGTCGACAGCTTCGGGTCCAGCGAGTTCGCGGTGATCATCACCCGCGAGGACGGCACGCCGGCGGGCTCCATCGGCAAGGGCTATCCCGGGGTGGCGATATACGACGCGCAGAGCGTAACCGAATGCGCAACAGCGATTTTTGACCAGCACGGGGCCCTGGCCAACTTCGACGACGCAGTGGGGGAGTTGGTGAACACCGAGGGCTCCGGACCGTTCGCCGGCTATTACAACGATCCCGCCGCCACCGGCGAGCGGATGCGGCACGGCATGTATTGGTCGGGCGACCTGGCCTACCGCGACGCCGACGGCTGGATCTACCTGGCCGGCCGTACTTCGGATTGGCTGCGCGTCGACGGCGAGAATCTGGCCGCCGCACCGATCGAACGCATCCTACAGCGGCTGGGCCCGGTCAATCAGGTTGCGGTGTACGGGATTCGGGACACCGTGGGCGACCAGGTGATGGCGGCAATCGTCCTCAACGACGGCCAGTCCCTCACCCCCGACGAGTTCGAGAAATTCCTCGCCACCCAACCCGATCTCTCGCCGAAGGCATGGCCGCGGTTCGTGCGGATCAACGACGCGCTGCCACAGACGGCAACCACCAAGATCCTCAAGCGCGAACTGATCCACGCGGGCATCACCGCCGGCGGCGGAGTGCTGTGGGAGCGCGACGGCCGGGGGACCCGCTACGTCGAGCTGGTCGAGCCGCCGACCGTGTAGGTTATCGGGCGAAATCGCCCGAAATCGCATGCACTACATGCACACTCGACGCCGCTACAGCTCGAGCAGCACGGTCACCGGGCCGTCGTTGACCAACTCGACCCGCATGTGGGCCCCGAAGGTCCCGGTCACGACCTCGGCGCCCAGGCCGCGCAGCGCCAGCACGAACTCGTCGACCAGCGGCTCGGCCACCGGACCCGGCGCAGCAGCATTCCACGACGGGCGGCGACCCTTGGCAGTATCGGCGTACAGCGTGAACTGGCTGACCACCATGATCGGCGCGGCGACGTCGGAAGCGGATTTCTGATCGTCGAGAATCCTGAGTTGCCAGAGCTTTTCGGCGAGCCGCCGGGCCTTGCCTCCGTCGTCGTCATGCGTCACGCCTACCAGAGCCAGCAGACCCTGACCGGCAGGCCGGATCGAGCCGACCACGTCGCCGTCCACCGACACCGTCGCGGACGCGACGCGTTGCACCAGAACCCGCACGGCCCGATGCTGCCACGTAGGCTCGCCAGATGTCAGTGCTGGTCGCATTCTCGGTCACCCCGCTCGGAGTCGGAGAGGGGGTCGGCGAGATCGTGGCCGAAGCCGTCCGGGTCGTCCGTGAGTCGGGGTTGCCGAACAAGACCGACGCGATGTTCACCGTGGTCGAGGGCGAGAGCTGGGGTCAGGTGATGGCGGTGGTCGAGCGGGCCGTCGAAGCGGTGGCCGCCCGGTCCGCGCGCGTCAGCGTGGTGATCAAGGCCGACTGGCGGACCGGCGTCACCGACGCGATGACCAGCAAGGTCGAGTCGGTGGAGCGACACCTGACGCCACGCGCCTAATGTCGTAGCGGTGAGCGCACGCGCGGGCATCGTCATCACCGGAACCGAGGTGTTGACCGGACGGGTCGCCGACCTCAACGGTCCCTGGTTGGCCGACCGACTCCTCGAGTTGGGTGTCGAACTCGCACACATCACGATCTGCGGCGACCGCGACGCCGACATCGAGGCACAGCTGCGGTTCCTGGCCGGCGAGGGTGTCGACCTGATCGTCACCAGCGGCGGCCTGGGACCCACCGCCGACGACATGACGGTGGCGACCGTCGCCCGGTTCTGCGGCCGCGAGCTGGCGCTGGACGACGATCTCGAGAACACGATCGCCGAGATCTTGAAGAAGCTGATGTCGCGCATCGGCACGGGCGACTTCGACGCGATCCGTGCCGCCAACCGTAAACAGGCGATGGTCCCTGTCGGCGCGGTGGTGATGAAGCCGGTCGGCACCGCCCCCGGCGTGGTGATCCCCGGTAAGCCAACGGTCGTCGTCCTGCCGGGGCCGCCGCGTGAGCTGCAACCCATGTGGCGGACCGCCGAGGAGTTGCCGGAGGTGCGGCAGGCCATCGCCGGCCGGACCGTCTACCGCCAGGACACCATCAGGATGTTCGGGCTGCCGGAGTCCGGCCTGGCCGAGACGCTGCGCGCGGCCGAGCACGACGTGCCTGAATTCGGCGCGCTGGAGATCACCACCTGCCTGCGCCGCGGTGAGATCGAGATGGTCACCCGCTACGAGCCCGGCGCCGCCGACACCTATGAGCGCCTCACGCGACTGCTCCGGGATCGGCACGGGCAGCAACTCTTCTCCGAAGACGGCGCCACGGTCGACGACCAGATCGCCCAATTGTTGACCGGGCGCCGGATCGCGACAGCGGAGTCCTGCACGGGCGGGTTGCTCGCCGCGCGGCTCACCGAACGATCCGGCTCGTCGGCCTACGTCGCCGGGGGACTGGTGGCCTACGCGAACGACGCCAAGACCGAGTTGCTCGGGGTCGACCCGGCTCTGGTCGACGCGCATGGCGCGGTGTCCGAACCGGTCGCCGAGGCGATGGCAACGGGCGCCCTGCAGCGCTTCAACGCCGACACCGCGGTGGCGATCACCGGCGTGGCCGGGCCCGGCGGCGGCACCGACGAGAAGCCGGTCGGCACGGTCTGTTTCACCGTGGCGCTGGCCGGCGAGCCGCCGTCGACGCGCACGCTGCGACTGCCGGGCAATCGCAACGACATTCGGGAGCGATCGACGACGGTGGCGATGCATCTATTGCGTCAAGAGCTCGCACAACCCCGTTAACATGACCAGGTGTCCTACCTGGTTCGGCCATTCGTGCTGGCATGGCGGTACTGGCCGCAGATAGCCGCGTGTTATCTGGTGGGAATCCTGGCCCGGTGGGGGACGGTCGAGTGGGCCGCCGCCGTGGGGCATCACAATGCGTTCTGGGCCGCGATGATCATGCCGTTCGCGGGGCTGGCGACGCTGGGGTCGTATGTGGCGATGTTCCTGGTTGTGCGCCGCGGTGTCCCGGTGCTCGCCGACCTGCCCCGGCCGTCGCTGCGCGGCGCCGCCCTGTTCTCCTCGATCATCGCGCCGTTCTTCGCGATCTACCTGGCCTGGCAGCTGTTCAAGGAAGACTGGCTGGCCTACATGGCGCGCGTGCTGGACTACCAGATGGACGAGGCGTTCAACGGGGTCAAGGCGCACGCGCTCGACGTGCCGAAGACCACCTGGATCGTGATCGTCGGCGCGGTCATCCTGCGCTATCCGCTGCGCTACTTCGCCGGGCGGCTGCCGAGATGGCTTACGGCCGTGCGTATCTACGTCGACTCGCTCTGGGTCTTCCTGGTACTGAGCTACTCGCTGTCGGCCGGTTTCACCTTCCTGGTGAACCCGTCCGGGTGGCTGGCGAAACGTCGAATCGTGGTGTGGTTCACCAGCACTCGAGCGGAGCTGTTCTCGCATGTGAAGCCGCTGCAGGTCGCCTGGCACGGCCTCACCTGGTCGGTGAAGACGGTCTTCGGCGGCGCGGGGGTGCCGTTGATGTGGCTCGCCGTGATCGGCATCGTCTATGGCGTGTCGACGCAGGCGGACTGGCGTGCCGCGGCACGGCGGACGTTTGGCGATCGCGGTACGGCGGTGCTTGAAAAAATGCTGCCGTCCGGCGGTTTCCAACGCCGGTGGACCGTCATGCCCACGTCCCTGCGGACCAAAGTCTCCGACTACGCGATGTCGAAGACGGGGCGCTACCAGCCGATCGTCGACTCGGCCAAGTTGATCCTGCACGGTGGTCCGCTCGCGCTGGCTGCCTACGTGTTGGGCTACCTCGCCCTGGCGTGGCTCGATCCGACCGGTAGCTTTTACGGACCGTCGAACGACCACGGCTTTTTGCTTCGCGGGATGGCCTGGCTGGTCGGGCCGCACGACTGGCAGTTCTGGACGGCGTACCTGCCCATTCTGGATCGGATCTCGCAGTTGATCGTGATGCCCCTACGAATTGCTTTGATTGCCAGTGCTTTCGGCTATTGCTGGCTGCACGCCACCCGCGTGCAGCTCGTCGATCTAGAGCGTGATGCGGAGCAGGATGGCGTCGCGCGCGCCGGTGATATCCAGCGCGGTGGGAGCCACGTCGCTGGGCAGCAAGAAGTTGAATTGCAGGGGACCGGGCCTGCTACAGAAACCGGTGGCGTCGGGGCTGACCGGGAAGGATTCGCCGGAGGAAGCCTGGTCTCGCCACCGCCGATGCCCGTCGGTGAGGAAACCGACGCACGGCTCGTCGATCGGAGGGCCCGACCGCTCGAGGGTGACGGCGATTAACAACGCGCCCTTCGGAATTGACGGCCCGAAGACCTTTTTCGGCAGGGCGGTGATGCGTCGCACGGACCCCAGCCGCCAGGTCTGACCGCGCAGCGGAACGCTCGCCTCGCGCGTAACGGTGAGATCGGGCTCGATCGTTCTCCGATATGTACTGACCGGCGGGTACAGCTCGAAAACGCCGAGAATCACGATCGCGACCGCTACCACGGCGAGCGCGATCAGATTCCTGACCCAGATCCTGGTCACTGAGCCGGACCTATCTCGTAGGGCTGGACGGTGACCTTGTCGCTGCGCTCCAGCGGACGGGTGTCGAGATCGATCACCACTTGGCTGCTGAGGCGGTCCTCGCCACCGACATGGACCAACAGTTGCAGCGGGCTACTGACCTTGGGCGCCAGCAACTCCGGCGCGACGTCGAACACCCAGTGGCCGTGCTGCGGCAAGCCCGGGTCAACCCGAACGCCGTATCCGGGCGCGGGACGCATCGACGGCATGTAAGTGTTCTGACCCACCCGCAGTTCGGCCGCCGGATTGGTCGACGACTCGATCGCCGAGAGCGTCGCGTCGACCACCAACCACACTCCCGTCGCGGACATCGTCCGCGAGCTGTATGGGCCGGTCGCAAACTTTCCTTTCGGCGCGACCCGCACCCCCGTGACGGTCACGGCCATTTCCTTTCCCCGCACCTCGGCTCCGAGCGCGCCGTGCACGTCGAACGGGGCGTACACCTGAGTCGGCACCGGCAGGTGATGCCACAGCCACGCCGAGGCGGCGATCAGCACGGCCGTCGCCGGTAACGTCGCGTGGCGAGCCAGTCGGTCACGGATGCCGCTCATCGTTTCACCACCGGCACGACGACCTGCGCGAAAACCGTGTCGCTGGGCAGCCAGTCCAGGCCGTAGGTGACGACCATCTGCTGAAGTATCTTCTTCGAAACCCTTACCGTCACAGTGGAATCGGGCTTGACCTCGCCGGTGGGCACCTTCCAGAGAAAGAGCAGGTCGTCGGAGAGCTTCGGTCCCATACTCGCAACGATGGAGCCGTCGGCGATGCGGTAGGCGCCGGCGAATTCCTTGTTGGGCAGCTGCAGGTCGAATTCAGGACCGCCGACGCCGGTGTCCAGGTGACCCCGGATGGGCCCATCGTTGCGGATCCTGCTCGACAGGCCGAGATAGCTCCGACCCGGCACCGCCGGCAGGAGCACATGCTCGCCGGCCCGCACGTCGTCGAGCAGGACCGCCCGCTTCACGGTCATCGTGAATTCGCCGTCGCTGTAGGGCTGGTCGACCTTGAACACCGTCGGCTTGGCTTCCACGTCGTCGAGCCCGCCGAACAACGCCGCCACCGCCACCACCACGCCCGCGACGAGATGCCACAGTTGGGGCAGCTTCAACCCAACCAGCTCGCCGCGAATGAACCGCCTGAGGCCGCCCGACATACGGCTGAGCCTATCCGCCGTCAGCGGTCGGCGTCGCACTGCTTTCGCTGCTGCCGAAGCGGATACCGGTGGCGTCGCGGCCGACCGCGGTCAAGACCGCGACCACGATCAGTACGGGTCCGATTGTTGCCGCGAGAGCGAACGGGTAGCCGTGGGTTTCGGCCAGCCGTTCCTGGATCGGCAGGTTGAACGCCGCCAGCAGGTTTCCCAACTGGTAGGTGACCCCGGGGTAGAAGCCCCGGATGGCGTCGGGCGACATTTCGGTCAGGTGCGCGGGAATCACGCCCCAGGCGCCCTGCACGGCGAACTGCATCAGGAACGAGCCAAGGCACAGCATCGCCGCGGTGTGCGAGTAGGCGAACAGCGGCACGATCGGCAGCCCCAGCACGGCACAGAACACCACGGTGTGACGGCGGCCGAATCGTTGCGACAGCGAGCCGAAGATCAGCCCGCCGGCGATGGCTCCGAGGTTGTACACCACCACAATCCATTTCGTGGTGGCGTGGGACAGGCCGGCACCGCCGTCGTGCGTGGCCGACAGGAACGTGGGATAGACGTCCTGGGTGCCGTGGCTCATCCAGTTGAACGCCGCCATCAACAGCACCAGATAGACGAACCGTCGTACGACCTTGGCGTCGCGGAGCACATCGCGAATCCTGGTGCGCGTCAACTTCATTCGGTCCTGCTCGGCCTCCCAGACTTCGGACTCCTGTACCCGGTAGCGGATGATGAGGCTGATCAGCGCCGGGATGATGCTCAGCCCGAACAGCCACCGCCAGGACAGCCCGAGGTGGTCGATCACCACCAGCGACGCCACCGTGGCCAACAAATAGCCGAATGCGTAACCCTCCTGTAGCAGGCCGGAGAAGAACCCTCGTCGCTCGACGGGAACCTTCTCCATCGCCAGCGCGGCACCCAAACCCCACTCACCGCCCATACCAATGCCATACAGCAGTCGCAGCACGACGAGGACGGTGAAGTTCGGCGCGAACGCGCACAAAAAGCCGACGATCGAATAGAAGACCACGTCCACCATCAGCGGCAGCCGTCGCCCCACCCGGTCGGCCCACAACCCGAACAGCAGCGCGCCCACCGGTCGCATCAGCAACGTGGCGGTGGTCAAGAACGCGACTTCGGCCTTGCTGTGGTGGAACGTCTTCGCGATATCCGCATAGACCAGGACCACGAGGAAGTAGTCGAAGGCATCCATCGTCCAGCCCAGCATCGCGGCGAGGAACGAGTTGCGTTGGTCCTTGGTCAGCGGTGGGTTACCAGGCACTCGCACCGTTTATCACACGGCACGCGGTGGTGTCGCGCGCTAAACGAGAATTCACTTCTTTTCGATGCTGTCCCACAACTCGACCATGGTGCGCAGAATCTCCTCCGCGAATCCCAGTCCGGCGAGGTGACTTTCGCCGGGCAGGGTGTACAACTCCGCGTCGGGCAATCGGCTGACGACGTGTTGTCCGTGCGCGAACGGCACGATGTGGTCTTTGTCCCCGTGCCACCAACGGACCGGAATCTTGACCTGGTCGAGCCGAAAACCCCAGTCCTTGGCGAAGACCAGGATGTCCGCGAACGGCGCCGCCAGCTGCTTGCGGGAACCGTTGAGCAAGTCGTCGAGGAACATCGCCTTGAATTCCGGGCGCACCAGTAGCCGGCGGTCGCCTTCCGGGGACACCCCGGCGTAGAGGTAGAGCGCCGGTTCGGCCACTGGCTTGAGCAGCCTGATGAAACCGGCGGCCGCCAACCGGATCGGCAGGCCCGCGACCCTCAACAGCGGGGCGACCATCGTCCCCAGCCCCATCAAGCCGCCGCCCATCGCCTCGGGCCCGACGGTCGGTGCGACGCCACCGAGCACACCGACGGCGATCACCCGATCGGGCATCGCGGCCGCGCAGGCCAGCGTGTACGGGCCACCGCCGGACAGGCCGATGACGGTCATCTTGTCGATACCGAGAATGTCGGCCATCGTGCGCAGGTCGTCGGCGAAAGCGAGGACATTCTCGTATTGGTGCGGGGTTGACGCACCGATACCGGGCCGATCGATGCCGATCAGGCGAATGTGATTGTCCTCGGCGTATTGACGCGCCTCGGCCGGAATCTGCCGACGCGCGCCAGGTGTTCCGTGCAGCCAGAAGAACGCGCGCCCCTGCGGGTCGCCGAACTCGGCGAATCCCAGCTGACGATCCTCGCCGACGGCGATGTTGCCCTCCAGCTTCGGGCGGGCGATCGAATAAGCCATGACGGCAGTGTTACACGAATAGTGGGCGCCAACTGCGGTTATCCCGTTCTGGCACTCGACGAGGTCGGTCCGGCAGGCAACTGGGTGCGTACCACGGTTGTCGAGTCGATGCCGTTACCAATAACCTCTTCTCGGGAGCTGTCGGTACAAGAGAAGTGGTGGCAGCCCGTCGCGACTTGAGCTGAAGACCATCAAAGAGTTGAGGGATCATGGGCGAATTCGATAAGCACGAAGGTGAAGCGCAAACAATTGTGAATCTCGCCGAAGCGGCGATGCACATGTACCGGGCGGCGATTGATTCGCTGCCGTTCCCCGAAGACAAGAAATTTCAGAAGCGCGCGGAAATCGTGCTGACCGGTATGCGGAAACTCCGTTCCGCGCTGACCGAGGCGGCCAGCCACAGCAGGCCTACCCCCACCGTGATGATGGCGCTCAGCGACGTCCGGCGGCGCTACGACGATCTGATGGAGCGGACCGCCGATGCCCCCGGATCGACTCTGGGACAACAGCTTTACAACGCCCGCGTACACGCGAAACTGTCGGCGCACGAGGCCGCCAACGGGTTCGGGCTGCGGCGTGAGCTACCCGACGAGCTCGAAGAAGGCGGCACGCCCACCGCTTCGGAGACGCCGTTGGTGGAGCAGTTGATCGCCGCGATCCGGGTGGTCGCCGGATTGGACGAGGGCGAATTCGAGGCCGCGCCGCCGGCCGCCGATGAGCACGTCAACGGCACCAACGGCACCGATTGGGACGAGGCGCTGGCTCTCAACGGAGCCGGCGACGAGGCCCACGCCCACAACTAGTCGGCTGCGTCAGCGAATGGGCAGGCCGGTGATCGCGCGCCCGATCACCAGCCGCTGAATTTCGCTGGTGCCCTCAAAGATGGTGAAGATCTTCGCATCTCGGTGCATCCGCTCGACCGGATAGTCGCGGGTGTAGCCGTTACCACCGAGGATCTGGATGGCCTCGTCGGTGACGTAGACCGCGGTCTCGCTGGCGTACAGCTTCGCCATCGATCCCTCGGCCGAGGTGAACGGCTTGTTGTTGCGCTGCATCCAACTGGCCCGCCATACCAGCATCCTCGACGCGTCGATGCGACTCTTCATGTCGGCCAATTTGAATGCGACAGCTTGGAATTCGGCGATCTTGCGGCCGAACTGCTCACGCTGGCCGGCGTAGTCGAGCGCGTATTCGTAAGCGGCACGGGCGATGCCGAGAGCCATCGCACCCACGGTCGGGCGCGTACGTTCGAATGTCATCATCGCGGCTTGGCTCGAGGTGCGATGCCCCTCCTTGATTCTGGCGATCCGCGCTTCGAACTTCTCGCGGCCACCGAGGATCAGCTCACCGGGAAGGCGGACGTCGTCGAGCACCACCTCGGCGGTGTGCGAGGCACGGATGCCGTGCTTCTTGAACTTCTGGCCCTGCGACAGGCCCTTGGTGCCGGGGGGCACGATGAACGTCGCCTGACCGCGGGTGCCCAACTCGGGCTCGACCGATGCGACGACGACGTGGACGTTGGCGATCCCGCCGTTGGTCGCCCAGGTCTTGGTCCCGTTGAGCACCCACTCGCCGGAGGCCTCGTCGTACTTCGCCCGGGTGCGAACGGCGCCGACGTCGGAGCCGGCGCCGGGCTCCGATGAGCAGAACGCGGCCAGCGCCGGGTCGCCCGGGCTGCCGAACATCTGCGGCAGCCACTCACCGATCTGCTGCGGGGTGCCGTTGGCGGCCAGTGCCGCCGCGGCCAGACCGGTCGCCATGATGGACAACGCGATACCGGCGTCGCCCCAGAACATCTCCTCGAAGACGGTCGGCATGCCCAGCCCGCTCGCCTCGCCGGCCATCTGCGCGAACAGGTCCGGGGTGTAGAGGCCGACCTTGGCGGCTTCCTGGATGATCGGCCACGGCGTTTCTTCGCGCTCGTCCCACTCGGCCGCGGCGGGGCGTATCACCGAGTCGGCGAACTCGTGCACCCAGTCGCGGACTTGCACTACTTCATCGGACAGGTCCAGCGAAAAGGTCGTGTCCATCAGTGCTCCTATCAGGCGTTGCGCCCGGATGCGGGTAGTGCCCGAACAGTTCGGCCACTGGCGCATACAGTAAACGTTTGTATACTGAACGATCAAACCGGCAGCTCAGAACCGACTCCAGCCACGGGGTTCAGGCAGTTCGGCAAGTTGCCAGGCCATTTTGACATCTGTCTACCCGAGCGGGGGCCATATGCAACGCAGCGATATTCGCGCCGTCGGTGAACTGGCGGGGGAGGCGACCTCGGTACTGACCACCCTGGTTCGGGGCATGCACGACGGCATCTCCACGAGGGTCTTCGACTCCATCGGCCCGTCGGCGGAACCGACGCGGGTGATCCACGACGGCATCTCGCGGGCGGTCTACACCGGTGTCGACCGCGGACTGCGCGGCGCGAGTCGCGTCGCCGGCCGCGTGGCGGCGGAGATCTGGGGTAACGAGGTCGACGAGGCGCTGGAATCGCGCAGCGACTCGATCGGCGCCGTACTGGCCGCGGTCAACGGCATCTACGGCGACGAGTTGACCGATCTCGAGAATCCACTCGCCGGCGCGATGGTGATTCGCCGCGACGGAAAGCCGGTGGCGCTCACCACCGATGCGCTGGCGGCCGCCTACCCGGACGCGACCGGCCGGGTCGTCGTCTTCGTGCACGGCTGGTGCATGACCGAGCGGGGATGGTCGCGAGTGCCGCGCGACACCGACGACGTCCGCGGCTACGGCGCCCGATTGCAGGCCGACCTCGGCTTCAGCCCAATCCTGTTGCGCTACAACAGCGGATTGCACATCTCGATCAACGGCCGGACCCTCGCCGGATTACTCGACCTGCTCAGCGACCAGTGGCCGGTTCCGATCTCCGAACTCGTGCTGGTGGGCCACTCGATGGGTGGACTGGTGGTGCGCAGCGCGTGCTACTACGGCGCCGAGCAGCAGCACGACTGGGCCGGCGCGGTCACCCGCGTGGTGTGCCTGGGTTCGCCGCATCTCGGTGCGGACCTGGAAAAAGGCGTGAACATCGCGGCGTGGGCGCTGGCCAAACTGCCCGAAACCCGGGCGATCGCAGCATTTTTGAACGCCCGCAGCGACGGCGTGAAGGATTTGCGGTTCGGCGCCTGCCTCGACGAGGACTGGGCCGACACCGATCCGGACGAGTTTCTGCGCGACCGCTGCCACGAGGCGCCGTTTCTGCCGCACGCCACCTATCACTACGTGTCGACAACGGTGACCCCGACCCTGCTCGGGATGCTGGCGGGCGACCATCTGGTGCGCTCGAAAAGCGCTGCGGGACTTGGCCGATCACGGCGCGTCCCCTTCCTGGCAGAACAGGGACTGGTGCTGACCGGGTTGAATCACTTCGACCTGCTCAACCACCCACTGGTGTACGCCAAGCTGCGGGATTGGCTGTCGCCGTTAGCGATCGGCCCGGGCAGCCTCGGCGATGTGGGCCGCGACGACAGTGGCGACGTCTAACGAGCGGGCGTCGGTCACGGCGTGATAGGCGCGCGCGGCCGGGTCGTAGACGGCCCCGGCGATCGACCCGTGGTCAGCGGGTAACTCGCGGACCGCGACCGGCCAGTCGGCGCCCCGCAGAGCGCCGGCGAAGTCGTGGGCGACCGCGAGCGGGATGACGGGATCGTCGGCGCCGGATAGCAGCGTGAAGGGCGTCGGTTGCGCGGCGTCCCGAAGCAGACTCGCCGGGAGTTCGTTGAAGATCGGGTCGGGCACCATGAATGCACCTGCCAGACAGACGGTATGGGCGAAACGCATACCGACCTGATTGGCCTGGATCGTCAGCGCCGCCGCCGCGAGGCCGCCCATCGACCAGCCGGTCAGCACGAGGTGGTCGGGGTCGTCGACCCGGTCACGGGTGAAGTGCACCGAGGCCAGCAGATCGGCGCGGCCACCGTCTGCGGCGTGAGAATTCCAGTCTGGGGCAACGACACCTAGGCCGTGTCCGGCGATCAGCTCGGCGAGCGCGCGGACCGAGGCGCGCGCGTCGGCTTGCTGCCCGTGCCACAGCAACACGGTGGGCTGAGACGGTTCTCCGAATACGTCCGCGCAGCGTCCGGCGGCGTATTCGACGGTCTGCATATGGGGTCGGTCGGCCTCGCGGCTACTTGGGTGGAGCCGGCTGGGCGGGGGCGGGCTGTTGCGGGGCCGGCGCGCCGCCGCCACCGCCGATGAGCGTGTTGAGAATGCCCAGCCCGATACCGGCCTGCTCCGGCGACTTACCGGGGTCGGGGACCGCGGCGTCGTTCTTCTGCCACATCTGGCAGCCGTTTGTCTTGAACGTCTTGTCGGTCGCCTCGATACGCACGACCTGAGGCTTCTTGCTCATCGCGTTGTCGAGGGGTTGCTTGGCGTCCTCGCCCAGCCGCTTCCAGTAGCAGACCCCGGTGCCGACGGGGCCGGCCGAGGTGTACACGCCGGGCACGATGTCGGTGCCGACGTTGTACACGCCGTCCTTGTCGATGGTCGTCTTGGCCGGGGCCGGCGCCCCCGCGTGAGCAGGGGCGGGGCCGGGCGACGGCGAGGGCGTGGGATCGGCGCCGGCGACAGCGGTCGATACGCCCCAGGCCAGCGTCATCAGCGCGGCAGCAAGAGTTGGCTTAGACGTCACAAATAGCAGCATACGGACTCTGCGGAAATCGCGGCGGTGCGCGAATGCGCGACTAGGCGGTTTTGTTGAACAACGGGAGCAACAGCCGGCGACGGGCCGTGGTGGCGTCGGCGAAGTAGTGCAGCGCCTCGTGGACCGTGGTCGCGGTCGGGAACCTGTCGTCCTCGTGAGTCAGCAGCAAGGTCAGGCTCACAGCCTGGCTGGGAATCAGTGCCCATTCCAGCCCCGCAGCGTTGCAGGCCTCGTCCACTGCGTACAGCAGTCGCACAGCCTGGGCTCCGAAGGTCTCCACACCCGTCAGGTCGATGACGAATGGCTTGTCCGGAAGGTTGAAGCGCTCCGAGTACGCGATCACCTGATCGACGTTGCTGGCATCGATCGCGCCGGCGATCGTCACGACCGTGGCCAGGTGGCGGCACTGGGCCCGAACCGCCGCCCCGTCGCAGTCGAAAGGAAGGTCGGCGTGTCGCGGCGACACGTGCGTAGTTTTCGTGCTAGCCGAGTTCTTCATGCGACGGGCCCCCATTCCCAAACACTGCTTTTGCGGTATCGGGATCGGCGGCGACCCCAACCTGATTGAGACGCTAATTGGCTACTCTAAGGTCACTTGTTAGGGCGTTTAATACTTTGCTAAGAAACGTTTTCGCCCACCCACTGCACAGGCCGGTTTCGCTCAGCCGCGGTCCCAGTGGTCCCAGTACGTCACGGTGTCGGCCGGTGGCCGCGAGGCGGGCCGAAAGTCGGTGCCGACGGTGTACGCCACCGGAAAGAGTGCGGCCTGCGTGACGGTGTCGGGGATGCCTAGCAGCTCGGCCACCTCGCGCTCCTTGGCCAAATGCATTGTGGTCCAGACGGATCCGAGGCCGCGGGACCGCAGCGCCAGCATGAAGCTCCACCCGGCCGGGATGATCGACGCCCACGCCGAGGACGCCACCACCAGGTCGTTGCCGTCGAATCTGCGCTGCAGACACGGGATGACGTGCACCGGCACGTCCGCGAGCGACTCGGTGAGGCTCATCGCGCTGCTCAGCACCCGCTGGGTCTGCGGGTCCGATTCCGATGCCGCCATCCGGGGCAGGTAGTGCTCGCCGATGCTGCGGTAGATGTCGGCAATCGCGGCCCGCTTACCCGCGTCGGTGATCACCAGCCATCGCCAGTCCTGCGCATTGCTCGAGGTGGGTGCCTGCATCGCGATCTGCAGGCATTCCATGATCACGTCGCGGCCGACCGGCCTGCTCAGGTCGAGGCGCCGGCGCACCGACCGGGTCGTGGTCAGCAGTTCGTCCACCGTTGCGAGGTCCATCGTCGGTCACCCTTCTCCGGTAAAGCGCTTGGCCGTTTTCAGGATTCGGTCCGCCTGCGAGGCGATGCCGGCGACGATGTCCCCGGCCGGCCGGACGGCGTCGACCAGGCCGATCGACTCTCCGATCAGAATGGCCGCAGCTTCGAAGTCCTCTGCGGCGACCGCATTCTCGTAGGTCTCGATCGTGCCGGGCAGCGCGGCCAGCAATTCCGCTTCGTGCCCGTGCCACCGGTCGACGAACGGATTGCTCAACGCGCGTTCGTTGTATTCCAGCGGCCAATCGAGTTGGCGCACATGGTCATAGACTCGGGTGCGATAGGTGTCGTCGCCGCTGGCTCCGATCGCCCGCTCGTGGGCCCGCGGCGAGACCAGCGCCTCGGGGGACGCCCACAGCCGGGTGCCCACCACGACCCCGTCGGCGCCGAGCATCAGTGCCGCCGCCAGCCCGCGTCCATCGGCGATGCCACCCGCCGCGAGCACCAGCGCGTCGGGAGCGCGTCCGGCGGCCAGGTCGACGACCTCGGGCACCAGCGTGAACGTCGAGCGCACCGTCATGCCATGGCCGCCCGCTTCGCCGCCCTGCGCGACCACGATCTCCGCGCCCGCGTCGAGCGCCTGACGCGCGTGCTCGAGGGTCTGGACCTGTGCGATCAACGGGATCCCGGCGGCATGGACCTGTTTTGCGAACGGCTGCAGGTCGCCGAACGACAGCATCACCGTCGCCGGGTCGTGTTCGAGGACCTCGTCGAGCAGTTCGGCCCTGCGGGCCAGGCTCCAAGTGATGAAGCCGCATCCGACCGTCGCCCCGTCGGCCAGTCCGAATTCGCGCTGCAGCCAGTCGGAGTCGCCATAGCCGCCGCCGATCAGACCGAGGCCGCCTGCCGCCGTCACGGCCGAGGCGAGCCTGCCCCCGGAGATCAGCGCCATCGGCGCGGAGACGATCGGGTGCTCGATGCCGAAGAGTTCGGTCAGCCGGGTCTTCACGACGGCTCTCCCGTCCGGAACTGGTCGACGTACAACAGCGGCATGATCTCTCCCGGCGTGCGGATTGGTGCTGACGGTAACGCCAACGCCGATGCGCAACGATCACTTCCGTGTTCCTGCCTGCATATTTGCCGCCGAGACGCACCGAGCGACGACTCGCTATCGCTCAGGGGCACTGATACCCTGCCAACGCCGTCGTCAAAGACGTAGTGGTGAACGAAACACCTGTGGTCTCACGGAAAGATTGTTGTGCGCAGCGGAGATATCAAGGCCCTCACGGGACTTCGCATCGTCGCCGCCGTCTGGGTCGTGCTGTTTCACTTTCGTCCGCTGTTGCGTGACGCGGCCCCCGGTTTCCTCGACGCACTCACTCCGGTGCTCAATTGCGGCGCCCAGGGCGTCGACCTCTTCTTCATTCTCAGCGGGTTCGTCCTGACCTGGAACTACCTCGACCGGATGGGCGGGGCGTGGTCGACGCGCGCCACACTGCATTTCCTCTGGCTCCGATTGGCGCGGGTGTGGCCGGTCTATCTGGTCACCCTGCACCTGGCCGCGCTGTGGGTGATCTTCACCTTGCACGTCGGTCACATCCCGTCGCAGGAGATCTACCGCTTCACCGCGATCAGCTACGTTCGGCAGGTCCTGATGACGCAGCTGTGGTTCCAGCCGTTCTTCGACGACTCGAGTTGGGACGGCCCGGCGTGGTCGATCAGCGCGGAGTGGCTGGCCTATCTGTTGTTCGGGCTGATCGTGCTGGTGATCTTCCGGATGGCCCGCGCGACCCGGGCCCGCAACCTGGTCTGGCTCGGGGTCGCCGCCTCGCTGCCTCCGGTGGTGTCGCTGCTGGTGACCGGCCAGTTCTACACGCCGTGGAGTTGGCTGCCCCGCATCGTCATGCAATTCACCGCGGGAGCATTGGTCGCCGCGGCGGTCAGCCGCCTGAAGCTCACCGATCGGGGACGCACGGTGGCCGGCTTCGCGTCGGCTCTGCTGATCGCGGGCGTGGTGGGCTTCCTCTACTGGGCGGACGCGCATCCGCTACACGGGGTGTCCGACACCGGCGGACTGGTGGACATCCTGTTCGTACCGCTGGTGCTGACGCTGGCGATCGGCACCGGCAGCCTGCCGGCGTTGCTGGCCACCCGGCCGCTGGTGTACGGCGGACAGATCTCGTTCTGCCTCTACATGGTTCACGAGTTGGTGCACACGGCGTGGATCTGGACGGCGCAGCAATTCGAGCTGACCATGTTCGGCGGCCAGGGAAGGCTGCTGCTGGCCGCGGTCCTCGCGGTGACGCTGGTCGGCGCCGCCATTCTCTACCACGTTGTCGAGGAGCCGGCCCGCCTCTGGATGCGCAGGATGGTCGGCGATGGCCGGCCGGTGGTCGACGCCGGGGACTCCGAAGACGCGGCTCGCACCGGCAAGCTGCAGTCGATCGACGGCCCGAACGAGGATCGCCCGAAGCCGCTGTCGGCGCGCGCCGGCTGACCCCTGGTGCTGTGACGCGACCGATACTGCGCCGCTCGATGATCAAGTAACATGCCTGAGGCGCGAGGCCCGAGGGCCCCGCGTTCGTCGACAGCCCAGATGTCCGCGCGTCGACAGCGAAATCCAGCGTCGTACTTTTACGATTCCGCTTGTACGGATGTGACACGCGGCCGAGGTGGTGGACAGTGCAGGTAACGGTCGGTCGTCTGGCTACAGCTGTCGTCGCGGCAGTTACGGCCGGGATGGTGACTCACGGCCCGGCCGCACCGCAGCCCTTCCAGACCGTCGCCCGCGGAACGCCCATCGACCACGTTGCTGTCATCGGGGACTCCTACACGACGGGCACCGACGAAGGCGGCTGGGGACCGAACACCTGGACCAACCGGACGTGGTCGACACTGGCCCGCCAGGGTGTTCAGGTCGCGCCCGATGTGGCCTCCGAGGGACGGGCCGGATACGTGGTCCGCGGCGATCACGGCAGCGTCTTCGAGGACCTGACGAATCGCGCCGTCCACCCTGACGACGCGCTGGTGGTGTTCTTCGGCTCCCGCAACGACCACGGCGTCGACCCGCTGCAGATGACCGCGATGACGCACGACACCCTGGACCTGGCCCGGCGGATCGCGCCGTCGGCGAAGCTGCTGGTGATCGGCCCACCGTGGACCGACTCCGACCCACCGATGGATGTCCTCTACATCCGCGACATTCTCAGCGGGCAGGCCCACGACTTCGGCGCGACGTTCGTCGACCCGATCAGCGACGGCTGGTTCGTCGGGCGGCCCGAGTTGATCGGACCCGACGGCGTGCACCCCAACGACGCCGGACACGCCTACATGGCGGAGAAGATCGCCCCACTGATCCACGCGCAGCTGTCGCGACGAGGCTGACCTCCGCCCGTTTCACGCCCGCTCGTCAGGGGTACCTCCGGGTGCACCAGTCGAGAGTGGGGATCACACATGAAGTCTGTTCGCACGGCAATGACGCTGTCCTGCGGCGCGGCCCTGATGGCGCTGGCCGTCGGTTGCGGCGGCGGTGACAAAGGCGGCCCCAGCAGTACGACGACGACCACCACGACCACGCCGTCGTCGAGCGTGGCGCCGGCGCCCGGAGGCCCGGGCGGCGGTGGCACCGGGGGCGGCGGACCCAACGGTGGCGGAGGACCCAACGGCGGCGGTGGCAGCGTCCCCGGCGGTCCCACCGGCGGCGGCGGCCCGGGTGGCGGCGGCGGCAGCATCCCTGGCGGCCCGAGCGGCGGCGGCGGGCCCGGCGGCGGCAGCGGCTGTCTGCCCGGAGTCGGCTGCGGAGGCGGCGGCCCGGGTGGCGGCGGCGGCAGCATCCCGGGCGGGCCGAACGTCCACGTTCCGTGAGCTTCTGCCGGAAGCGCTGACTCCGTAGTCCCGGCGCGCGGACGGGATTAGGGTCGGGGCAACTCGACCGCTAGGGGACCGCCATGGCCAAGCTCCGCTTTGGGTACTTCATTGCTCCGTTCCACCGCGCGGGCACCAATCCGACGCTGGCCATGCAGCGTGACCTCGAACTCGTCGCGCACCTCGACGCGCTCGGCTTCGACGAGGCCTGGATCGGCGAACACCATTCCGCCGGAAGCGAAATCATCGCGTCGCCGGAGATCTTCATCGCCGCCGCAGCGGAGCGGACCAAGTGGATCAAGCTGTGCACCGGCGTCATTTCGCTCGCCTACCACAACCCGCTCTGGGTGGCCGATCGCTTGATGATGCTGGACCACCTCACCCACGGCCGAGTGATCGGCGGGGTCGGCCCCGGATCGCTGCCCAGCGACTCGTCGATGATCGGCCTGACCCCGACCGACACCCGCGAACTGCTGGACACCAACCTCGACATCGTGGTGCGACTGCTGCGCGGCGAGACGGTATCGGCGAAAACGCCGACCCACGAACTGCACAACGCCCGCCTGCAACTCGCGCCGTACTCCGAGGGCGGCGTCCAGCTGGCGGTGGCCGCGGTCGCCTCACCGACCGGTGCGCGGCTGGCCGGCAAGCACGGCATCGGGTTGCTGTCGATCGGGGCGACGCTGACCGTCGACGGATTCAACGCCCTGCAGTACCACTGGGACATCGTCGAGGAGCGCGCGGCCGTCTTCGGCACGGCGGTCGATCGCAGGAACTGGAGCCTGGTCAGCCCGTTTCACATCGCCGAGACCGAGAAGCAGGCCCGCGAGGACGTGAAATTCGGTCTGGCACCGTGGTTTAACTACTTCCAGAAGGTGGCGGCGTTCCCGCAGATGACGATGCCCGGCGAGCAGATCGACGAGATGATCGACGTCATCAACGACAACGGCGCCGGCGTGATCGGCACACCCGAGCGGGCCCGCGAACAGGTACAGCGGATGTGGGACCAGTCCGGCGGTTTCGGTTGCATGCTGCAGATGGGCCACGAGTGGGCCAACCCGGCCGCCACCAGGCGGTCGGCGGAATTGTTCGCCGCTGAGGTCATGCCGCACTTTCAGGGGCAGGCGCAGCCGACGTTGGATGCCGCAGCCCGCGCCAGCGAGGCGCGTGAAGGCCTCGCCCAGTCTCAGATCGACGCCGTCGCACACATGGCGAAGAAGTACGAAGACGAAATCAGCTCGAAATAGCCCGCATTCGGTCGCGGCCTCAGCCAGCGACGCCGGAAGCGGATGCGAAGGCTCGTAACTCGCGTGCGATGTCGGATCCACAGGGCTGATACGCGACCTCGGTGACCCCGACGGCGGCGAGGCCGTTCAGCCATTCCGCAACGTGTTCGGCGGTGCCGGTCAACGACAGGCTGGAGGCCATCGGAATGAGGTCGGCGACGTACGGCTCGTCGCGGGCATTGGCCTTCACCAGATGGCCTTCGTGGATGGCGAGGTGCCGTTCGTTCTCCGGGTGGGACTCGATCGCCTGCCGCCATCCGAGGCCGCCGGGCAGCCCGTCGACCGCCGCCGCGCCGCCGCGCTCGTAGAACGCGTGATAGAGCATCAGCGCGCCCGGTCCGGCCGCGTCGATGACCCGTGCCGACGACAGTTCCTCGCCGTCGTCGAGCACGGTGCCGAAGGACAGCAGCGCCCGCCAGTCGGCGGCGTCGACGGCATCGGGTTGTGGCACGGCCGCCGAGAACACACCGTCGCCCAGTTCGGCGGCCACCGCGAGTCCCTTCGGGCCATCGGCGCCGATCAGGATCGGCACCTCGATCGGTCGCGCCGACCCGTAGCCGGACGGTTGCATCATCCGGATCATGGCGCCGTCCCATTCCGTCGTCTCGCCGGCCAGCAGCGACTTGAGGCAGCGGACGTAGTCGGCGACGTACCGCCACGGCAGGGGCCGCTTACCCAACGAGAACCGCCCGGTGAAGCCCGACCCGATCGCAACCGCGACCCGGCCCGGCGCCTGGTCGACGAGTTCGGCGATGGCCGCGGCGTTGACCATCGGGTGCCGCAGGCTCGGAACCAGCACACCCGGACCCAGGCCGATTCTCGACGTCCGTTCGGCGCACCGAGTCAGAATCATCCAGACGTCGGGATACAGCGCGGGGGAGTCGTAGAGCCAGGCCCGCCGGTAGCCGAGCGACTCCGCCAGTTCGACGTGCTCCGGGGTCTGCGATGAGGTCGCGAACGCACACGAGATGTCCATGTCCCGGACCCTAATCGAGGCGACGCCGTCTGGCTGCCGTCATGGGTGCGCCGCTCTGTAGGGTTTGCCGAAACGCACGGGACGACAAAGGGGTCGCGGATGGCGGGAATGGCTGAGCTGGTTCCGGTACTGCCCGCACATCGCTTCGACGAGGCGGCGCTGGCGCGTTATCTGCACGGCCGGTTGCCCGGCTTCGACGGTCACCTCGAGGTTCGCCAATTCCAGGGCGGGCAGAGCAATCCCACATTTCATCTACGCACTGCCGGCGGCGAATACGTGCTGCGCAAGAAGCCGCCGGGCAAGCTCCTACCGCGGGCGCACGAGGTCGAGCGCGAGCATCGCGTCATGGCCGCACTGGCCGACACCGACGTGCCGGTACCGCGCATGCAGCTGCTCTGCGACGACGAATCCGTAATCGGCACAAACTTTTTCGTGATGGATCATGTGCCGGGCCGGGTCTTCCCGGACCGGGTGATGCGCGAGGAGACTCCGGCCCACCGCGCCGCGGTCTACGAAGATTTGGCCCGGGTGCTTGCCGCTCTGCACCGAGTCGACTGGCGCGCAGTCGGACTCGAGGGATTCGGTCGACCGGAAGGCTACATGCAGCGGCAGGTCGCGCTCTGGACCCGACAGTGGGACGCCGCGCGCATGGAGGACATGCCCGCGATGGACGAACTGGCGGCCTGGCTACCCGAGCACCTACCGCCCGACGACGCGCCGGCGTGCATCGCACACGGTGACTATCGGTTGGGCAACGTGCTGCTGCACCCGACGGAACCGCGTGTGGTGGCGGTGCTGGACTGGGAGCTGTCGACGATCGGCAATCCGCTGGCTGACCTGGGCTACTTCTGCGTGGCCTACCACGTGCCGGGCGGGCGCAGCGGCGTCTTGGACGAAAACCTCGCTGACAGTGGGCATCCCAGCCAAGACGCCTTCCTGCAGAGCTACTGCGCGCACGCCGGCCGGGAGCTTCCCGACTCGCTCGACGTGTTCGTGGTGTTCTCGATGTTCCGGTTGGCCTCCATCACGGCCGGCGTCTGGCGCCGGGGGGTGCAGGGCAACGCCGCGGATGCGCGGGCGGGCACCGACGAATATCGCGACCGCTATCGCGGCATGGCCGGGGCCGCGTGGGAGTTGGCGCAAAAACTCACCGGCTGAACAGCTTTCGATCACCGGGCCGGTGGTCAATCGGGCAGCCGGAACATCCGCGAGAGCAGCGCAATCAGTACCGAGCACAGGGTGGCATCGTCGATGCTGTCGACCAACGGGCTGACGACCGTGCTTGCGATCGCGCCGGAGAACAGCGCGGCGGCGATGCGCATCTCGGTGTCGTCGGGCTCGTCGAGCAGGATCGCGTACAGCCGGGTGGTGAGGTCACGTAGCGGCGCGTGCTCGCCCAGCACCCGCACCATCGCCGGGTCGTTTTGCAGACTCATCACCCAGCGGCGGCGCTCGACCGCCATTCCCACCACTTCGATGAGCAGCACCTTGCGAGCGCGCACCGAGTCGCCCTCGGCTTCGGCTGCCTCCAGCGCGACCTCGAGCGCCGCCATTTCCGTCTCGGCGACCGCCACGACGATCTCTTCTTTGGTCTTGAATTTGTGGTAGACAGCCGCCTTCGTGACTCCGATCGCATCGGCGATCATCTGCAGCGACGTCCCGCTCACCCCGTGGTCGGCGAACAGGTCCAGCGCCGCAGCCAGGATGCGGGCCTGCGCAGGAGTGCGCGCGACGCTGCTCAGCGATCGCGCTGGGTGTAGCTGCTGGTCCGGCACCGACTCAGGTTAGCCGAGGCGACCGCCCGTTCTTAGCCGCTCGGCTACCCTACGTTCCCGCCGCCGTATCCGCGCCCATACACTGACCGACCGTGGGCATTCTGTTTGGCTTCGCACCGTGGATCGTCTATTGGATCTTGGTGGGTGACGCGCCGCCACTGATCGCGGCGGTCGTCGCGTTCGCGACAGCCGTCGCCGGACTGGCCGCCGGATATCTCGCCCGGACACCCCGCCGGTCGCTCGAAATAGGTTCTGGTGCAACGTTTTTGGTTCTGACGGTGCTGACCGCGACAGCCGGCGGCCCGGCGCTGCAGCGATGGGGTCTGCCGCTGAGTTTCGCGGCGCTGCTGGCGACCACGCTGCTCGGTCGACAATTCGGTGCGTCGTTCGTGCACGAGTACGCCGCTTCGAACCAACCCCCGTCGATGGTCAACAGCGACGTGTTCGGCCAGATCACCGCGCGGCTGACCTGGATCTGGATCGCCGTGTTCGCGGGCATGACGGTGTCGGTCTCGGTCGTCGCGGTGACGCTCCCGGGCGCCCAGTCGACGGCGTCCTACCTCGGGTACCGGGTACTGCCGGCCGTGCTGTTCGGCCTGGGCGCGCTGGCCACCCGCGTCCTGCCGGACTGGATGATCGCCAGCGCCGGCGACATCGAGCGCAAGACCACGTTCGTCGCCTACCACGAGGCCACCATCGACGAGCTTTACTACCTGGCCCAGGAGCACGCCAACCGTGAAGTCGGGGCCGGCGAAGAGGCTTACGCCGTCAAGGTCGGCGGCAAAGGCACGGCGCTGGTCGGCGACGAGACCCGGCACTCCTGGCCCTCGACCTACAAGGTGCGTCAGGCACGACGCTGACGACGACGGGTCAGAAGACGCGCACCCAGTCGACCAGCATCTCGGCGGGGTAGCTGCCCGAGGCGGGGTCGCCACCACCGGAGCCGCCGACCGCGAGGTTCAGCACCGGGAACAGGTTGTAGTCCGGATCGTTGAACGGCCACTTGCGGATCGGGTCGTTGAGATCCTCGATGCCGGTCGCGGGAACGGTGAAGTACGGCTCCATGCCGTCGGCGTAGTCCTGCCAGAAGTAGAACCCACCCTGGTTCCAGGTCACCCGCCAGGTGTGCCAGCCGCCGTCCACGCCGATCGGGCGCGTCTCGAAGGCGGTGCCGAACGGGTCGGCGTGCACGGTGGTGCCGGCCGGCCACTCGCCGTTGCCGTACCACTCCATCAGGTCGACTTCGCCTTGGCGGTCCGGGAAGTCGTTGGACAGCCACCAGGCCGGCCACGCGCCGCCGGTGAGGCAGTTGAGCTTGATCCGGGCTTCCCAGGTGGTGCCGATGCCGCCGCGCCAGTTGCCGCTGACCAGTCCGCCGAAGAATTTGTTGCCCTCTTTGGTGCCGCGCAGCACGAGGTTCGAGTTGCCGTCGAGGAAGACGTTCTCGCGGCTGTTGCGGTACTGGCCCCAGAACTCCGGGCGATCGAAACCGACCGGGTTCCTGATCGGCGTGCGGTGGGCCGAGATCGCCCACTTCGACGGGTCGGGGGCCGAGCCGGCCGGTCCGTCGAACTCGTCATGAAAGAGATAGCCGCCGGTCTGCGCGCCGGGCGCGGGAGCGGTCGGCGCCGGCACTCGTGGCGACGTGTAGGCCAGGGCTTTCGGGGCGGGGACGGCGGCGGCCAGCGCGCCAACCCCGAACGTCATCATGACGTTGCGTCGATTCATCTCGGGCACAGTCAGACAATATATATAGCGGCCACCACAACCTGCAGCGCGTACGGCGTGGCGTCGGACCGATGTCGGCCCGTCTCGGCGGCCCCGATCCAATGCCGATCCGCGGAACTTGGCAGACTGTGCGCATGGCACAGATAACTTTGCGCGGAAACACGATCAACACCGTCGGCGACCTGCCGGCTGTCGGAGCTAAGGCCCCTGCGTTCACCTTGACCGGATCGGATCTGGGCGCGCTGAGCAGCGACCAGTTCCAGGGTAAACCGGTGCTGCTGAACATCTTTCCGTCGGTCGACACCCCGGTGTGCGCGGCCAGTGTCCGCAAGTTCAACCAGAGTGCC
Organism: Candidatus Mycobacterium wuenschmannii; assembly: GCF_030252325.1. Classification (NCBI taxonomy): domain Bacteria; kingdom Bacillati; phylum Actinomycetota; class Actinomycetes; order Mycobacteriales; family Mycobacteriaceae; genus Mycobacterium; species Candidatus Mycobacterium wuenschmannii. The sequence continues at coordinate 1,285,689 of NZ_CP126981.1, forward strand.
GCCGCGGGCGGCGTGTCGGTGGTGAACGTGTCCAACGACCTGCCGTTCGCCCAGGCGCGGTTCTGCGGCGCTGAGGGCATCGAGAACGTGCAGAGCGCCTCGGCGTTCCGGGACAGCTTCGGTCAGGACTACGGCGTCACCATCACCGACGGCCCCATGGCAGGCCTGCTCGCCCGCGCGGTCGTGGTCATCGGCGCCGACGGCAACGTCGCCTACGAGGAACTGGTGCCCGAGATCGCCCAGGAGCCGAACTACGACGCCGCGCTGGCCGCGCTCAACTCCGCGTCCTGACGGTTGTGGTGGCTACCTCGCATTCGTGAGGTAGCCACCAAACAGTCAGTGCCGCAACGATGTTGCCGCGGCCGGAGCACGCGAGCGCAGCGCCACCAGTAGCACCCCGGCAGCGAATATCGCCGAGGTCAGACCTGGAAATCGCCCGCTCGGCGCGAAGCCCGCCGCGGCCAAGGCCGAGAACCCGTAGGACGCCAGCACGACCCCGGCCACCATCGCCGGTTCGGCCCAGCGCCGCGCCAGCACAGCGGCACCCGGCAGCGGCGCGGCGAACACCCGCCGACCCCACCACAGCAGCGCGAGCTCCGCGGCAGTCACCACGCTGAGGACGGCCACCCATTCCAGCCGGCCGAGCCACCATGCGACGCCGCCCTGCTCGGGTTGCGCCAACCATCCGGCCGGGTAGGCGATCACCGCGACGATCACCACCGGAATCATGTGCCACAGGTACAACGCCATCACATTGGCGTTGGCCCGGGCCAGCACGCGCCGAACCGCCGCACCGCGCAGTGCGCGCTCGACGACCGGCGCGGCGGCGATCACCAGCCCCGCTTGCGCGCAGCCGAACGCAACCATCGCCACCGAGGGCGGTTCGGTGTTCTGCACGGCCTGGCCGGGAACGCCGATCATGCTGACCGGGTACGGACCGAGCCAGATCAACAGCCACAGCGCTCCCGCCGAACCGATCGCCAGCGCGACAGCCCTGGGCCCGGCCAAAAGCCCACTTTGCCAAGCGATCCCGAGTTGATAGAGCAGTCCCCAAGACAGCAGGTAGTTGACGAGGTTCACGTAGGGGAGATGGGCCGCCAGCGCGGCGATGTCCGCCGCGACCACGCCCAACGCGAGGGCGGCCGGCGCGCGAAGCCCCCAACGGTGTTGTGCCGCAATCGCTATCGGCGTCAACGACACGACGACGAGGTAGACCGCGAGAAACCACAGGTGCATGGCCACCGCCCAGCCCGCGTATTCCAGCAGCGACGCTGCCGTCCCGGCCGCGTGGAACGCCACCACGCTGACCGACACCACGGCGACGTAGACGGCGGACGGGCCGAGTACCCGGGAGAGCCGATGCCGGACCCAGACCTGCCGGGTCATCTCGTCGCCGATTCGGCGATTGCCCCACGAGACGGCGCCGGCATAGCCCGCAACCAGAAAGAACATCGGCACGGCCTGGAAGAGCCACGTGAGCCACTGCGTCCAGGGCTGGTCCAACAGGGGGTTCTGACGGCCGAACGTGCCATCCCGGTAGGTCACCGATCCGGCTATCCAGTGGCCCAGAACGATCAGGATGACTCCGACGACGCGGTAGAAGTCCACCGCCTGGGCGCGGACCGGGCCTGCGGTCATCACCCGAAGCTACCCGCGCTTAGGAAAGCTAAGTGTGACCTGTGAGGTCTATGAGTCAAGTCTTCGAGAAATCCCGACACTCCTACCGTCCGGTAAGCTGAGATTCTCGACGCCGAGGTTCGGCGGTTCGTATCCCGGAAGGTGTTCCACATATGGTCACGCGTTCGATGAGCAAACTGGCTGGTGTAGTTGGGGGCTTGGCACTGTCGGCGCTCGCTGGCGCGGGGATCGCGTCCGCGGACGGCCTGTCGGAGCAGGCGATCAACACCACCTGCAACTACGGACAGGTCCACGCGGCGCTGCAGCAGCAGAACCCGGGCTACGCCAACATCCTGGACAGCCACCCCGATGCAATCCAGTTCCTGCAGGACTATCTGGCTTCGGATCCCGGCACCCGCCGTGTGAAGGCGCAGCAGGAAGCGGCCAAGCACCCGGGCCAGGCCACGGTGTTCTACCCGGTGATCAACAACGTCGCTGCGACCTGCAACGGCTTCTGACCTACGCCGATGGCGGGGTGAACCTACGGGTTCGCCCCGCCATTCGCATTCCGGCGGCTACCAGACCCGGATGTAGTCGACCAGCATCTGCGCTGGGTAGTGTCCCGGCCCGGGATCGCCGCCCCCGGAGCCGGCCACCGCGAGATTGAACACTGGATACACGGTGTAATTGGGGCCGTTGAACGGCCAATCGGGCAGCGAGTCCGCCGACGCCGAGAAGTACGGCGCCGCGCCCTCGGCGTAGTCCTTCCAGAACCGGATGCCGGTCGCATCCCACTGGCATCGCCAGGTGTGCCAGGCGCTGTCGATGGTGATCCGCTCGGACACATGCTCGCCGCCGTTGGCTTTGGCGTGCACGGTGGTGGCCGGGAGCCAGTTCCCATTGCCGTACCACTCGACGATGTCGATCTCGCCCTGATCGTCGTTGCCCAGCCAGTACGCGGGCCACGCGCCGGGGGTCAGGCAGTCGAGCTTGATGCGCGCTTCCCAGGTGTGGCCGACGCCGCCGCGCCAGTGGCTCTGGACCTTCCCGCTGTAGAAAGTGGGCCCGTCCTTCGCTGCCTTGAGCACCAGGTTGGAGTTGCCGTCGAGAAAGACATTGCGCCGATCGTTGCGGTACTGGCCGATATTTTCGGGCAGCTCCCAGTGCGTCGGGTCTTTGATGTGTTCACGCGCGGTGGCCACCGCCCATTTCGAGGCGTCGGGGGCCGATCCGGCGGGACCGTCGAATTCGTCGACGAAGAGGTAGCCGCCCGCGGGGGCGGCGGGTGGTCTGGGGCGCGCCCCGGCCTCCGCGACGGGGACGGCGGCTGCCAGCACGCCGGCTCCCGCCATCAACAACCACGAGCGACGATCCATCTCCGGCATAGGCACAGCACCCTAGCAGCGGCGGCGCCGCATCGCGAAACAGAAGCAGCGGTCGACATTAGGTCGCAACGACAGCCCTGGCCGCTGTTTCGCGAGCACTCACGCCCGCCGGTAGACGAGCCAGCGCAAATCGATGGGCGAGTCGTCACGGTCGACGTCGAACACGTCTAGACCACTGGCCCATCCCTCGAACCAGCTCGTCGGCGGCCAGGCATCGGCTGGCAGATGAGTGTGCTCGTACTCGTAGGCGGAGTCGTCACCGACGAGTTCAAGCGGCAAATCCTTTGCGGCAGAGCTTAACTCGTCGTGCGTGAAGATCATCGTGTTGCACTGCTGACCGAGTTCGCGCGTCGGCTCGTCCGGAACATAGCCGTCGCGAGCCAGGAATGCGTTGAACACCAGGCATCCGCCCGGGGCCAGACAGTCCGCCGCGAGTTCGAAAATTCCCCGTAGTTCGCCCGTCGTACGGAAGTCGGGGACCACCTCGGCAAGCACGATGATCTGGTAGTCGCGGCGGACGCCGTCCATGGTCTCGAAGACATCGCCGTCCAGCACGCGTACCTGAAGGGACTCGCGCTCGGCCTCGGCGCGAATGATGTCGGCGAACTTGGGGCTCATCTCGACGGCGTCGACGGGGTGTCCGCGCCGCGCCAGGGCCAAGGCATTGCGGCCGGTGCCGGCGCCGATGTCGAGCACCGGACGGCTTTCCGCGTCGGCCATCTCCGCGGCCAGCGCCCACACCCGGGCGTCGGGTTCGGTGCCGAACAGCGGTCCCTCGCGGGTCTCGACCCAGCCGTCGTAGGCGCCGCCCAGCGTCACGGATTCCGTAGCGACCCGGTAGTTCATCCCGACGCCGAACGGAGCGTGGAACGAGATCACGATGTTCGACCGCGACGACGCCGCGTAGGCCTTGTCCAATTCCGCGGTCAGCACCGACCTCAGCTGGGCGGATTGTTCGGGGGTGTATTGGACGCCCGCAGCGGCAAAAACGTTGTCGCACATCGTCACGTACTCGTCGATCATGCTGGGCACCGCGGGCACGGTGATCTGCGCGGTCATCACCGCCCGGCGATACAACCGCCGTGTCACCGCCTCACGCAGCACGGACGGATCGATGGACTTGGCCCCCGGAACGTCCATCAGACCCTTGTACACGACCCAACCCCGGTTTCACCAGCGGCCGAATGCTATAACGCAACGTATGTCAGACGCCGGGCATGTGATCACCCACGTTTCGGACACGGCCAGGTGGACCGCGCTGTATCGAGCGACCGAATCGGCACGGGCCGACGCGTTGTTCCACGACCCGCTCGCGGGCCTGCTGGCGGGGGAGCAGGGGCACGCGATCGTCGCCAACACCCCGAGGACCAGTCGCAACGGCTGGTGGCTGGTGGCCCGCACGAAGATCATCGACGACGCGATCGCCGAGGCGATCGGCAACGGCTGCGACCGGGTGCTGAACCTGGCGGCCGGCCTCGACACCCGGCCGTATCGCTTGGACCTGCCGCCTGATCTGGGCTGGGTCGAAGCGGATCTGGCGCCGCTGCTCGCCGAGAAGACGGAATTGCTCGCCGACCAGACGCCGCGGTGCCGGCTGACCCGCGCGGCGGTCGACCTCGCCGACCCGCTGGCGCGCGCACAGTTCCTCGACGAGGCTCTCGACGGGGCGACGAATGCGCTGGTGCTGACCGAGGGTCTGCTGATGTACCTGGAAGACCATGACGTGCGGGCACTTTCGAAATCCATCGACCGACCGGAGGTGGCGTGGTGGATGTTCGACTTCGTCGGCCCGGGTCTCAGGAGGCTAATGAACAAGAAGATGGCCGACCTGCAGCAGAACGCGCCATTCGTCTTCGCACCCGACAACGGGCTGGCCTTCTTCGAGGACCTGGGCTGGCGGGTGCTCGAAGCGGAACACCTGATGGCGGCCGCCAAGCGATTTCACCGGCTGCCGGGGTTCGTGCGGCCCGCGATGTGGGGTCCGCAGCCGAATCCGCGCCATCCGGGCCGGCGGCCCTGGAGCGCGACCGCGTTGCTCACCCGGCGAGGCTGAATGATGCTGTCACGACGCGATCTTGCGAAATACAGTGCGGCGGCGGCGGTGCTGGGCCTGACCCCGCTGAGCCTGCCGCGAGCCAAAGCCGACAATCCGCGGCTGATCGATTTTGCCGAACGCCGGATCGCCCCCGGAGAGATCACCGCGGCCGGTTATGCCGGGGTGGTGAACTACGTGTCGGAATCACGGCCCGGCGCGAATTTCGAGGCCAAGCCGCTGACCCGGGAGTACGCAGACTCGTTGCGCGCGGCGGGTTTACACATCGTCAGCAACTTTCAGTACGGCAAGCCGGGCGGGACCGCGCCCTCGGACTTCACCCGCGGATTCGACGGCGGCGTGGCCGATGCACGCACTGCCCTGCGCCTGCACTCCGCCGCCGGGGGCAGCGCGTCGGCGCCGATCTTCTTCAGCGTCGACGACGACATCAACCTCGATATCTGGAATGGCCCGGCCGTCAACTGGTTTCGCGGTATCAACTCCGTGCTGGGTGCGCAGCGCACCGGGATCTACGGGCACGCCCAGGCGTGCCACTGGGCGATCAACGACGGCGTCATCGGTCGGTCCAGCACCGCGGGGCACCTGTGGGCGTGGCAGACCCGAACGTGGTCGCACGGCCAGCGCGAATCCGCCGCGGTGCTGTACCAGGAGGTGGTCAACAGCGCCGCGAATCCCGGCCCGCTGCTCGGGGGCATCCACATCGACGTCGACGAGGTGTTGGCGGCGGACTACGGGCAGTGGGACCTGAACCGATGAGCTAACCGCGCTGCGCGGCGCTCTCGATGAGATCGGCTGCGCACGTCGCACTTTCGGCCGGCGTCATCATCTGGGCGGCGATATTGCGGGCCCGGTCGCGACACCTCGGCTCGAGGATCGCGGCAAGGTTCGCCATCAGCGACTCCTCGGTGGCATCCGAAAAGCTCATGGCTGCACCGATATTGAGCTGCTCGACGCCGGCACCCCACACCGGCTGGTCGAGCCACAGCCACAGGATCAGCGACGGCACGCCGGCACGCATCGCCGCCGCGGTGGTTCCCGCTCCGCCATGGTGGACCACCGCCCGGCACGCGGGAAAGACGGCCGCGTGGTTCACCGCGCTGACGAACCTCACGCCGTCGACGTGGTCGTATGCCGACAGGTCGTTGGGCCCGGAGCAGACCAGCAGCCGTTCACCCAGCCGCGCGCACGCGGCGATCATCCGCGCGACGATGTCGGCCGGCGGCGAAATCGGTGTGCTGCCAAGGCCGAAGTAGATCGGCGCGGTGCCCTCGCGGATCCACGACAGCACGGCGGCGTCGTCGTCTGCGGGCGCTTGCAGGGTGAGCGCGCCCGCGAACGGCCGGCCGGGCTCCGCCCATTGGTCGGGCTGCCCGGGTAGGCACCGCTCGTCGTAGGCCTGGATCTCGAACAGCGGCGGCGGCGGCTCGGATGCCTCCGCCATGCCGAGCGAGCGACGCAGCGGCTCCTCACATCGCTTGGACAACTGAGCATGCACCACCCCGGTCGGCTGGACGCGGGACGGGAAAAAGTGCAAAGCGATCAACGGAATGCCTTGGTATTCAGCGATATTCGCCGCAAGCCGCTGCTCGTTCATTCCCGCAACGAGCAGGTCGGCTCCGTCGGTCAGCGACGCCAGCACCGTGCCCTTGTCCAGCCAGACCTGGCTCACACGCCGCACCACCTCCGGCAGCGCCCCGTACGGATTTCCCGCATGACCACCGAAGAAGCCCGCGGCATCGTCCAGTTGCGCATGCGAGTCGGGTCCATAGGCGACCGCTTCGAGGCCGGCCGATTCGACGAAGGCGAGCAGGTTGGGCGGTGCCGCGATACGCACGTCGTGACCACGGCGCTGCAGTTCGCGACCGACGACCGAACACGGCTCGACATCGCCCCGACTCCCGTACGCGGCCAGCACATACCTCATCGGGCGACGAGTGTAGCGCTGTCAAACGAACGCACTGCGCCCCGCGAACCGAAGCTCGCGGGGCGCAGTCTGTTGATTGATCCGGCGTTACTTCAGGTCGAAGCGGTCGTTGTTGACGACCTTGACCCATGCCGCCACGAAATCCTCGACGAACTTGCCCTTGTTGTCGTCCTGGGCGTACACCTCGGCGAGCGCGCGCAGCACCGAGTTCGACCCGAACACAAGGTCATTCGCCGTTGCCGTCCACTTCAGCGTGCCTGAGGACCGGTCGTGACCCTCGTAGACGTTCTCCGCGGACTTCGACGCCTTCCACTCGGTGTTCATGTCGAGCAGGTTGACGAAGAAGTCATTGCTCAGCACGCCGGTGGTGTCACTGAACACCCCGTGCTTGCTGCCGCCGTGGTTGGCGCCGAGGGCCCGCAGGCCACCGACGAGCACCGTCAACTCCGGAGCCGTCACACCGAGCTGGTAGGCCTTCTCGAGCAGCAGGTGCTCCAGCGGTGCCTTTTCACCGGCGCGGAAGTAGTTGCGGAATCCGTCGGCGCGCGATTCGAGCACCGCGAACGACTCCACATCGGTCTGCTCCTGCGAAGCGTCGGTACGACCCGGCGTGAAGTGCACGTCGATCTCGTAGCCGGCGTCCTTGGCGGCCTTCTCGACCGCCGCGGACCCGGCCAGCACCACCAGGTCGGCCAGCGAGATCTTCTTGCCGCCGGAGGCCGAGTCGTTGAACTCGTGCTGGATCTTCTCCAGCGCGGCCAGCGACTTGTCCAACTCGGATGGCTCGTTGGCCTCCCAGTTCTTCTGCGGCTCAAGGCGAATCCGTGCGCCGTTCGCGCCACCACGCTTGTCGGTGTTGCGGTAGCTCGCGACGGCAGACCACGTCGTCTTGACAAGTTGCGGCACCGACAGCCCGGAGTCGAGGACCTTCTTCTTCAGGGCCTTGACGTCCTTGTCGTCGACCAGCTTGTGGTCCACGTCCGGGACCGGGTCCTGCCACAGCTGCGTTTCGGGAATCCACGGCCCGAGGTAACGCGAGACCGGTCCCATGTCGCGGTGCAACAGCTTGTACCACGCCTTGGCGAAGGCATCGGCCAGCTCGTCGGGGTGCTCGAGCCAGCGCTGGGTGATCTCGCGGTAGATCGGGTCTTCCCGCAGCGAGACGTCGGTGACCAGCATGGTCGGGTTACGGCCCGGCCCACCGAACGGGTCGGGGATGGTGCCCGCACCCGCGCCGTCCTTCGCGGTGAACTGCCAGGCGCCCGCGGGGCTCTTGGTGAGCTCCCACTCGTAGCCGTACAGCGTCTCCAGGTAGGTGTTGTCCCACTTGGTCGGCGTCGGCGTCCACACCACCTCGAGCCCACTGGTGATGGCATCCTCGGCCTTGCCGCTGGCGTAGGCGCTCTTCCAACCGAGACCCTGCTGCTCGATCGGCGCCGCCTCGGGCTCCGGACCCACCAGGTCGGCGTCGCCGGCGCCGTGCGTCTTGCCGAAGCTGTGGCCGCCGACGATCAGCGCCGCGGTCTCCTCGTCGTTCATCGCCATCCGGCCAAAGGTCTCGCGAATGTCGTGGGCAGCCGCGACGGGATCCGGTTTACCTTCGGGCCCTTCGGGATTGACGTAGATCAGGCCCATGGTGGTGGCGCCATAGGGCTGCGCGAGGTCACGCTTGCCGGAGTAGCGCTTGTCGGTGCCCAGCCATTCGCCTTCTTCGCCGAAGATGATCTCTTCGGGCTCCCAGACGTCCTCGCGACCGAAGGCGAACCCAAATGTCTTGAATCCCATGGACTCCAGGGCGACGTTGCCGGCCAGCACCAGTAGGTCGGCCCAGGAGATCTTGTTGCCGTACTTCTTCTTCACCGGCCACAGCAGCCGGCGCGCCTTGTCCAGGTTGCCGTTGTCGGGCCAGCTGTTGAGCGGGGCGAAGCGTTGCAGGCCTTGGCCGCCGCCGCCGCGGCCGTCGTAGATGCGGTATGTGCCGGCGGCATGCCAGGTCATCCGGATGAAGAAGCCGCCGTAGTGGCCGTAGTCGGCCGGCCACCAGTCCTGCGAGGTGGTCATCAGCGAGGTCAGGTCGGCCTTGAGCGCGTTGACATCGAGCTTGGCGAACGCCTCGGCGTAGCTGAAGTCATCGCCGAGCGGGTTGCCCTGCGGGGAGTGTGGGTGCAGCTTGGTGGTGTCGATCTGGTTGGGCCACCAGTCCTGGTTGGTCAGTGGCGCATCGCCTTTCGGCGACGGACTGTCGAGCGCCGGGTTCTCGCTGTTGCTGCCCTTTTGGGCTGTATCGGACACTGCGTTCCTTTCAGGGGTGGGTGAAATGGGCTGTGATCACGGTTGTGATCGGGACGTCACTGTCGAGCAGTCGGGACATAGTCCCCAATAGATGACCTCGGCCTCGTCCAGGACGAAGCCGGCGAGCACGTTGTCTTCATCCGACGGCGTCAGGCACGGCGCGTCACCGACGGCGCAGTCGACGTCGGCGATCACGCCGCACGAACGACAGACGACGTGATGGTGGTTGTCGCCGACTCGCGACTCGTAGCGCGACACCATGCCGAGGGGCTGAATCCGGCGAATCAGGCCCACCGCGGTCAGCGCGTTGAGGACGTCGTACACCGCCTGGCGGGAGACATCGGGAAGGCCGCTGCGAACCGCCGACAGGATCGTCTCGGTATCGGCGTGCGGGTGGTCGTGGACGGCTGCGAGTACCGCGACCCTGGGACGGGTCACACGCAGATCGGCCAACCGTAGCTGTGCCGAGAAATCCGTCGACGATGACGACACGACCCCAAATATTCGCTCCCGTCTGGAGTCAGTCAAGACCTAATTTGGATTTGATCAAGAATTAATCGACCTGCTTACGGCCGTAATCGCGGCGTCGGCGGCCCGGCGAGCAGCGAGGCTGGACCCTCGGCCGAGGCGGAGCAGGCGAGCAAGGCCACCAGGATGTTTGACCACATAGCGACCCACGGCGGGCACGTCGGCCCGGCCGTTGGGGCGGGTGAGGCCGAAAATCTCCGCGTCGACGGTGCCGTCGCCGGCCCGGTCGCTGATACCCCGCACCACAGACCAAGGGACGCCCCGATCGCTGCACACCTTCGCCACGGCAGCGGTTTCCATGTCCAGCGCCAGCACGCCGTCCCGCCGTAGGGCGGCATGCCGCTCGTGGTCGAGGAGCAACTCGTCGGTGGTCAACAGCTTTCCGTGGGGAGTGCCGATCTGCAGCGGCGTCGGCTGATGCACAGCACCGTCCGCGGCGCCGATCACCAGCCGAGGGTGTACCAAAGTCCCGATCGGCGTCTGGTTGTCGATGGCACCGGCAACTCCCACGACGATCGCCCAGTCGACGTCCACCGCGTCGAGCAGGCGGATTGTCGCGGCGCGCGCCAACTCCGTGCCGATCCCGCTGACGGTCGCGATCACCTGCCGGTCGCCGGTCCGGCCGACGTGGCCGAACTCGGTCTTGCGAAGCCGTAGCCGTCGTCGCAGCGGGCGCAGCTCTAGCGGCATGGCACACAGCAGTGCGATCACGGCGGCCATCGTATGCAGAGGTAATGGCAGTTGGGCCAGATACAAAAGAAGAACGGAGATCAGACCCCGTTCCACTTTCAACATATAGCGCAACCGGGGGCTTGCGGCAAGACCCGGGTGACGGCGCAAAATCGCAGCTCAAAGCAACAACTCAGCGACTGTGGGGGAGTCACGTGCGGACCGAACATTGCGTGATCATCGCCGGGGCGGGACCGACCGGTCTGATGCTGGCGGCCGAATTGGCTTTGGCCGGAATCGATGTCGCGATCGTCGAACGCCGCGCCAGTCAGGAATTGCGCGGGTTGCGAGCCGGCGGCTTACACGCTCGCACGATCGAAGTGCTCGATCAACGGGGGATCGCCGACCGCTTTCTGGCGTGCGGCCAAGTTGCGCAGCTTGCCGGCTTCGCGCAGATCCGGCTCGACATCGGCGACTTTCCGACGCGCCACCCGTACGGACTTGCGTTGTGGCAGAGCCACATCGAACGCATCCTGGGCGACTGGGTCGACGAACTGGGTGTGCCGATCTACCGCGGGCGTGAGGTCCTCGGCATCACCCAGGATGCCACCGGGGTCGATGTGCTCATCTCCGGCGATCACCGGATCCGGGCGGGCTATCTGGCGGGCTGCGACGGCGGACGCAGCGCCGTCCGGAAATCGGCCGGCATCGATTTCGCCGGCTGGGACGCGACGATGAGCTACCTGTTGGCCGAGGTCGAGTTGTCGTTCGACGCCCGCGAGGAACCCGAGTGGGGCATCCGGCACGACGCCGTCGGTGTCCATGCGCTGAGCGCACCGGTCGACGGCGGGCCCACACGGGTGATGGTGACCGAGGCCGAGATCGAAATCGGCACCGAACCCGGTCTCGACGATCTGCGCAGGGCGCTGGTGGCCGTGTTTGGATCGGACTACGGAATCCACAGTCCCACTTGGATTTTCCGCGCCACCGACATGGCCAGGCAGGCCGTGTCGTATCGCGCCGGCCGGGTGTTGCTCGCGGGGGATTCCGCCCATGTGCATCATCCGATCGGCGGTCAGGGCTTGAACACCGGCATCCAGGACGCGGTGAATCTCGGCTGGAAGCTGGCCGCGGTCGTCAGCGGGGCGGCGCCGGACAGCCTGCTCGACAGCTACCACGCCGAACGGCATCCGATCGGCGCGCGCGTGCTGCGAAACACCATGGCCCAGATGCATCTGCTGCGCCGCCCAGACGACGCCCGGTCAAAAGCGCTCCGCGACATCATGTCTGACCTGCTGACCATGGGCGAACCCCGCCGGCGCTTCGCCGCGATGATGTCCGGGCTCGACATCCACTACGACCTCGGCGCCGAGCACCCGTTGGTCGGGCGTCGCATGCCGGATGTGGATCTGATCGTCGATGACGAGCCGGTGCGGGTTTTCACGCTGCTGCACGGCGGACGCGCCGCGCTGGTCAATCTGGGCGACCCCGGCACCGTTTCGGTATCGGGTTGGGCGGATCGGCTCCGCGTCGTCGACGCGAAATACCCCGGCCCGTGGGAACTTCCGGCTATCGGCACGATCGACGGCCCGAGTGCGGTGCTGATCCGGCCCGACGGCCACGTGGCCTGGGTGGGCGCCGGCTCCGACGCCGGCCTGACCGACGCGCTCCACACCTGGCTCGGACCGGCTACTTAGCACCCTTCTTCACCTTCAGCACACGCTTGCGCAGGCCGTCGGTGGCCGTCTCCATCAGCCCCTTGGCGCCCTTCTTGATCAGAAACCCCGGAATGGCGATGGTCGGGTCCACGGTCAGCTCGAAATCGACCGTGGTGGAGTCGCCGTCGGGCGTCAACCGGTAGCGACCTTCCTGCGCACGCTGCTGTTTGGAGCTGACCAATGTCCAGCTGACACCGTCATCATGTACGGAGTAGTCGAGCACCTGCTCGTCGGTGATGCCGACGATCTTGACGACTTGCCGCGACTTGGTCGGGTGGCCCTCGTCATCTCGTTCGAGAATTTCGACCCGCTGATGCGCCGAGGACCATTCGGTCAGCGACTCGAGATCGAACAGCACGTCCATGATGTCGTCGGGCGTCGCCTCGATGACGACCTGACGAGATTCGGTGACAGCCATGCGGGCAATACTGCCAGCGCCCAGCCGCGGGTGGGCGGTCAGCCCTCGAGTGCGTCCTGCAACTCGCGAACGTGGTCCTGGGTCTGCTGCAGCAACGGCCGCAACGCTTCCGCCACGTCCGGCAGGCCCAAGTCGTTGGCCTCGGCCACCCGCTTGCGGTACCGCTGCAGCTGACGCTCCTCCAACTCGACGTCGGCCCGCAGCGCCGCGACACCGTCCGCCACGTCGGGCACGTCCGGCACCTTTACCGTCGGCTTGCCGCCGAGGAAGTCGATCTGCTGGGCCAGGATCTTCGCGTGCTCCAACTCCTGCGAGAGATGGGTGTCGATCTCCTCGGCGATCGAGTGGTACTCGGGCCCCTTGATCGTCGCGGCGTGCTGGATGTACTGGACGATCGATTGATATTCGGTGCCCAGATCCTCGTTCAGACTCGCGATGAAGCCGGTCTTGTCCATGGCGAGAGGTATCACCCGGGACGCCGGTCTTGAAACCTGACCATTACGTTCGATGCTGAGCGTCGAGCCCGCGGTGCGGGCCGGACGCACAGCAACGGTGCTGGTTGGATGTCATTCGAAACGAGCATGAGGGAGACAACGTGGGCAAAACCGCGGCCATGCCCAAGTCCGACCGCGCGTGGATGATCGACACGCTGCTGGCCCTGCTGCAGACCCCGAGCCCATCCGGACGCACCGACGCCGTGATGCAGCTGATCGGCGACATCTTCAACGACTTCGGCGTGCCGTTCTCGTTGACCCGCCGCGGCGCGCTCATCGCCGAGCTCCCCGGAAAATCCGAGACCACCGACCGCGCCCTGGTCGTGCACGCCGACACCATCGGCTGCATGGTCCGGGCGTTGAAAGACAACGGCCGCCTCGAGCTGATCCCCGTCGGCACGTTCTCGGCCCGGTTCGCCACCGGGGCGCGGGTGCGCATCTTCAGCGACGACCCCGAGGAGTTCATCACCGGCACGGTCATGCCGCTCAAGGCCAGCGGTCACGCCTTCGGCGACGAGATCGACACCCAGCCGACCGACTGGGAGCACGTCGAGGTCCGCATCGACCGCAAGGTGTCCAGCCGCAAGGACCTCGTCAAGCTCGGCATCCAGGTGGGCGATTTCGTCGGTCTGATCACCAGTCCGGAACTGGCCGCCGACGGCTTCATCGTTTCGCGTCATCTTGATGGAAAGGCCGGAGTCGCAGTCGCGCTGACGCTGGCGCGCAATTTCGCCGAAGAGAAGATCGTGCTGCCACACCGCACCACGATCATGGTCACGATCACCGAGGAGGTCGGCCACGGCGCCAGCGACGGTCTGCCGTCCGACGTCGCGGAGTTGGTGTCGGTCGACAACGCGGTGTGCGCGCCGGGACAGCATTCGATCGAAGACGGCGTCACCATCCCGATGGCCGACCTGCACGGTCCGTTCGACTACCACCTGACCCGCAAGCTGTGCCGCCTCGCCGAAGAACACAAGATTCCCTACGCGCGAGATGTGTTCCGCTACTACCGATCCGACGCCGCCGCGGCCATCGAGGCCGGCGCGGGCACCCGGGCCGCGCTGGTCGGCTTCGGACTGGACGGCAGCCACGGCTGGGAGCGCACCCACATCGAGTCGCTCGAGGCGACCTACAACCTGCTGCACGCGTGGCTGCAGACCCCGCTGACGTTCGCGAAATGGGATGCCCACCCATCGGGCAAGCTCAGCGACTTCCCGTCATCGAAGCAGCCCGCTCCGAGCGAACAGTGGGTGCCGTTGTCGCGGGGCGAGCATTCGGACCCGGGCGATGTGTCCCCGGGGACCCACTGGCCGCCGTCGGACGTGCCCTAGGCAGTGGGCGGATCGGCGGCGCGGCCGGCGACGCCACCGTCGACGACCTTGACCGGTTTGTGCGGAAACCGCTTCTCCGCGTACGCCTTTGCGGCCGAGTTGGGTAGCACGTAGAGCGTTTCCCGCTTGTCCTGCAACGGTTTGAGCACTCGGTCCATGAACTCCTTGCGGTCGTCGAGGTAAGGCTCGATGACCTCGTCGCCCGCCGGGCACACCGCGAGGCAGTACGCGGCCTTGTAGTTGGGCTTGAACGACAAGCTCTGCCACATCGACGCGTTCTCGGAGTCGGTGACCTTGGACCGGAAGTCGGCCGCGTCGGAGCTGTCGGCGATGGTCTGCGCCCAATCGGTGAAGCCGCCCATGAATTCCCGGTAGTTGTGCGTCGAGCAGGCGAAGAAGTCGAACTCGCCGTCCTTGCCGATCGCGCCTACGGGGCAGGCTGCCACGCACAGCTTGCATTCCAGGCACGGCGAGTAGTCCAAAGGCTGCCCGTACGAACTGATCTCGGCATCGACCAGGATGGTTCCCAGCAGGACGAAGTTGCCGAACCGCGGGTGGATGACGTTGCGATGGATGCCCATGACGCCGAGGCCGGCCGCTACGGCGACGGGTTTGTGCGCCACCACCCAGATGCGGCCCGGGAAGCGGTCCATCTCCATCGGAAACGTCGCCGACGGGTTCAGCGCCCGGTACCGACGATCCTCCAGAGTGCGGGTGATCTCCCGAGCGGCCTCGTTGAGAATTTCGCCGCTGCGGTGGAACTCCTGATTGGCGACACTGCGCGCGGTGGATCGCACATTCTCGCGATTCATCTTGACTACCAGCGAGATATAGCTGCGGGCACCTGGCAGCGCTTGGTGGACATGCGGAGCCTCGGACGCCAGATCCGGGTTGTTCACCGAGGCGAAAGCGACATCGTCGGCACCTGCCGACAGGCAGATCGATCGCAGCCAGGCGGCGTCGATGACGTCGCTGGGTTCGGGGCGATCCGCTTGATCCGCGATCACCTTGCGTACGGTCGGATGCTCGGCAAGACGGCGGGGTAGCTGAGGCGTCACCCTGAATATACTAGACTATACTCAGCTACGGCGCGCGACGTGCTTTTCATCTCCGAGGTGAATGGGACAGAAATAGCTGCCGTACTTCAGAAATCGACGTAGAGCGCGCCCCCGGTTCCGAGGAGGATGGGGGAATGTGGACTCGCGTCGTCCTCGCAGGCGCACTGACCATGATCGGTCTGGCTGCGCCGGCCCACGCCGACCCGAGCGCGGACACCGCCTTCCTGGGTGCGCTGAACAACGCCGGGATCACCTACAAGGCGGGCCCCGACGCCGTCGCGATCGGCCGGCGGGCCTGCCAGTTGATGGATCAGGGCCACTCCGAACCCGACATCGCGAAGAGCATGTCGGAGCAGAATGCGGGGTTCTCAGCCGCGGCGGCAACCAGGTTCACCCAGATCGCGGAGAGCGTCTACTGCCCGCAGCACATCGCCGGCGGGGCGTCGGCGGCGCAACCGGCGCCGCAGCAGCCGTACTACCCGGCACCCGAATTCCCGTTGCCGGCGCTGCCGGGGGCTCTATAGTCAGGCGGCAACCAGGACGGAAGTGACTGATGAGCCGTACGAGCGCGACCGTGTTGCCGGCGTTGGCCGCGACCACGCTGATACTCGCGGGCTGCTCGCATCCGCCCGGACCGCAGGCACCGAGCGCCGCGGCTGACCCGAATCCACCGACCACGATGACGGTGGCCGCGGCGCCCAAGCCACCCGACGGCGCGCAGCCTCGGCTGGCATCAACTCCCGCACAGGTCGCCGACGACCTGGTGGCCGACGAACACGCGCTGCGGGATCCCTCGACCGGGGAAGCGGGCGTCGTCGCGGCGGCGCACCGCCAGCAGGCCGCGTACCGCGCGCTCGGCCTGCACCCCGACTGGGACGCGGCCGCCCGGCCGCGCATCCCCGCAGCGCTGCTCGACACGTACGACCGCAACGTCGACGCGCGCCGCGCGCTCAACGCGATCACCCCGGCCCGCACGACGCTGCCGGCCTGGCGCATCGTGCCGCCCGCGCCGGCCGACCAACTGCTGGGCTACTACCACCAGGCGGAATCGGACACCGGCGTCGCGTGGAACTACCTGGCCGCCATCAATCTCGTCGAGACCCGCCTGGGCAGCATCGACGGAGTGAGCACCGCTGACGCGCAGGGTCCGATGCAGTTCCTGCCCGCGACGTTCGCGGCCTACGGACAAGGCGGCGACATCCACTCTCCGCACGACAGCATCCTCGCCGCGGGCCGCTACCTGGCCGCGAACAATTTCGCCAACGACCACGACCACGCCATCTACCGCTACAACCACGCCGCCGACTACGTCCGCGCGGTCAACCAGTACGCCGCGCTGATCGGCGGCGACCCCGCGGCGTTCGCCGGCTATTACCGGTGGGACGTCTACTGCCGCACCACCGCGGGAGATGTGTTGCTGCCCATCGGATATGCCGAAGCCTCGCCGATCCCGGCGGCGGATTACATCGCCGCCCACCCGCAGTAGCTCACGTCCTTGTCGAGGGCCGCGATGTATGGTCCCGAGGTGTCGATCTACGCATTGAACCTCTTCAACGTCGCGAACCGCGCGGAGTATCTCGAATACGCGCGGCGCTCGCCGGCAGCCGTCGACGCCCATGGTGGCCGGGTCGTCGCGCTGGGTCAGTTTCAGGAAGCGATCCTCGGCGATGTCGAGCCTCGCCAGGTGCTGATCCTCGTCGAGTGGGAGTCGCGCGAGGCGTTCGACTCCTATCGCGACGATCCGCTGCTCGAAGACCTGCATCCGCATCGCGAGGACGGATCGTCGGACTACATCTGGCATCTGTTCGACCGCCTCGACGATCTGCGTCCGATCCTGGGGCGAGACCGCTGACCAGCCGCCAATTATCGTGGCGCGGGTGGTTGCCCCGTCCGTCTCCGACCTGCGCGCGCGCCTCGACGGTCTGACCCTGCGAGACGCCGCGCGGTTCGGCCGGCGGTTACGAGGTATCCGCGGCGCCGATCCTGCGAAACTGGCCAAGCTCGCCGACCAGATCACCGCCGCGGAAAGCCTCGTGGTCGCGCGTCGAGCCACCGTCCCGACGATTGGCTATCCGGCGCTTCCGATCAGTGAACGGCGTCAGGAGATCGCCGACGCGCTGCGCAATCACCAAGTGGTCGTGGTCGCCGGCGAAACCGGGTCTGGGAAGACGACCCAGTTGCCCAAGATCTGCCTCGACATCGGCCGCGGCGTGCGGGGGATGATCGGGCACACCCAGCCCCGCCGGCTTGCGGCCCGTACCGTGGCGCAGCGCATCGCCGACGAAGTGGGCAGCCCGCTCGGCGAAACCGTCGGCTACACAGTCCGATTCAACGATCAGGTCGGCGACCGCACCCTGGTCAAACTCATGACCGACGGCATCCTGCTCGCCGAAATTCAGCGCGACCGTCGCCTGATGCGCTACGACACGCTGATCATCGACGAGGCCCACGAGCGCAGCCTCAACGTCGACTTCCTGCTCGGCTACCTCCGCGACCTGCTGCCGCGGCGGCCCGAACTGAAGGTGATCGTCACGTCGGCGACGATCGAACCGCAACGCTTCGCGGCGCATTTCGGGGGCGCCCCCGTGATCGAGGTGTCCGGCCGCACGTACCCCGTCGAAGTACGTTACCGGCCGCTGGAAGTGCCGGTTACGCTTGCGGCACAGGAGGATCCGGACGACCCAGACGACGAGATCGTGCGAACCGAAACCCGCGACGAGATCGAGGCAATCGTCGACGCCATCCACGAACTCGAATCAGAGCCACCGGGCGATGTCTTGGTCTTCTTGTCCGGCGAGCGCGAAATACGCGACACCGCTGAGGCTTTGAGCGCACTGAAGAATACCGAAGTATTGCCGCTGTATGCCCGGTTGCCGACGGCGGAGCAGCAAAGAGTGTTCGCGCCGCACACCGGACGCCGTGTGGTGCTGGCAACCAACGTCGCCGAGACATCCCTGACGGTGCCCGGCATCCGGTACGTCGTCGACCCCGGCACCGCACGCATCTCGCGGTTCAGTCGCCGACTGAAGGTGCAGCGCCTGCCGATCGAGCCGATATCGCAGGCCTCCGCCGCTCAACGGGCCGGCCGGTGCGGGCGAGTCGCTCCCGGAGTCTGCATCCGCCTGTATTCCGAGCAGGATTACACCACGCGTCCGCGCTTCACCGATCCCGAGATCCTGCGGACGAACCTGGCCGCGGTGCTGTTGCAGATGGCGGCGCTGGAATTGGGGGACGTGGAGGAATTTCCCTTCTTGGACCCGCCGGACCGACGCAGCATCCGCGACGGCGTGCAATTGCTGCAGGAACTGAGTGCGTTCGATCGACAGGGCGACATCACCGACCTCGGCCGCCGACTGGCCCGCCTGCCCGTCGACCCGAGGCTCGCGCGGATGATCCTGGCGGCCGACACCGAGGCGTGCGTGCGCGAAATCCTGGTGGTGGCCGCGGCATTGACAATCCCCGACCCTCGCGAACGCCCCACCGACCGTGAAGCGGCGGCCCGCCAGAGCCATGCCCGATTCACCGACGAGCACTCCGACTTCATGTCGTATCTGAACCTCTGGCGTTATCTGCGTGAGCAGCGAAACACTCTATCGGGCAGTGCGTTTCGGCGGATGTGTCGTAACGAGTTTCTGCACTACCTGCGCATCCGGGAGTGGCAGGATCTGGTCGGCCAACTTCGCAGCATCGCCCGCGACCTCGGGATCGCCGAAAGCGACGAGCCGGCGGATGCTGGCCGGGTCCACGCTGCGCTGCTGGCGGGGTTGCTGTCGCACGTGGGAATGCGCCGCGAGGACGCGAGCGAGTATCTGGGAGCGCGCAATTCGCGGTTCGTACTCGTGCCGGGATCGGCGCTTGCCAAGCGTCCGCCACGCTGGGTCGTCGTCGCCGAGTTGGTCGAGACCAGCCGACTCTTCGGTCGAACCGCCGCGCGGGTTCAGCCCGAGATCGTGGAGCGCAGCGCGGGGGAGTTGGTGCAACGCAGCTACAGCGAACCGCATTGGGACGCAAAGCGCGGTGAGGTGATGGCCTTCGAACGAGTCACGCTGTACGGCCTTCCTCTGGTGGCGCGCCGTCGCACCGGCTACGCCCGGATCGAACCGGCGGTGGCGCGGGATCTGTTCATCAGGCACGCGCTGGTCGACGGAGACTGGCAGACTCGCCATCACTTCTTCCGCGACAACGCCGCACTGCGCGCCGAACTCGAGGAACTGGAGGAGCGGGCGCGCCGGCGCGACCTCCTGGTCAGCGACGACGACGTCTTCGCGTGGTACGACAGTCGCATCCCCGCCGACGTCGTCTCGGCACGTCATTTCGACGGGTGGTGGCGCAAGCAACGACACGAGACACCGGCGCTACTCACCTTCACTCGCGACGCCCTGTTGCGCACCGTCGACGACGCGGACACCGACCGCCCGGATACCTGGCGGAGCGGCGACGTCCGGCTTCCGTTGACCTACCGCTTCGAACCGGGCGCGACCGATGACGGCGTGACTGTCCATGTCCCGATCGACGTGCTTGCCCGACTGGGCGGCGACGAGTTCGCCTGGCAGGTGCCGGCGCTGCGCGAGGAGCTGGTCACGGGTCTCATCAAGTCTCTCCCGAAAGAGTTGCGCCGCAACTTCGTTCCTGCACCGGACACCGCGCGAGCGGTGCTTGCCACGATCGACACCGAGCAGGAACCGTTGCTGGCGGCTTTACAACGCGAATTGCAGCGCCGCAGCGGCATTCTGGTGCCGATCGACGCGTTCGATCTCGATAAACTTCCCGCACATCTGCGAGTGACGTTCGCCGTCGAGTCACCCGAAGGCACGGAGCTGGCCCGCGGCAAGGACTTGGCCGCATTGCAGGAGCGGCTGGCGGCGCCGGCCCGACAGGCCGTCGCGACAGCGCTGGCGAGCGATGTCGAACGAAAAGGGCTGCGGGACTGGCCGAACGAGCTCGCGGAGTTACCCCGCGTCATCGAGCGCGTTGTCGACGGACGCGCGGTCCGCGGATTCCCCGGCTTCATCGACACCGGTAACGCCGTCGACCTACGCGTCTTCACGACGTCCGCCCAGCAGCAACAGGCGGCGCGCGCCGGCCTGCGCCGTCTCCTACGTTTGACCATTTCGATGTCACCGAAAAGCGTTGAACGGCAACTCGACCCACGCACCAAGTTGCTGCTGGGCACCAATCCCGATGGGTCGCTGCACGCCTTGATCGACGACTGCGTAGAGGCGGCGGTCGACGCGTCGATCGCCGGACCGGTGTGGACTCACGACGAGTTCGTCGCCCTTCGTGAACTGGTGGCCGCAAGCCTCCCAGCGGATACCCGGGCCACGATGGCTCGCGTCGAGAAGGTCCTGGCGGCGGCGCAGGAAGCGCGCCTGGCACTGCCTACGCAGGCGTCACCCACCCAGGCGGACGCGGTCGCCGACGTGCATTCACAATTCGATCGCCTGCTCGCGCCGGGCTTTGTCGCCCGCACCGGTAACGCACGCCTCGGCGACCTCACCCGCTACCTGGCCGCGATTCGCCGGCGCCTCGACCAGTTGCCACACGCGACCAACGCCGACCGCGACCGGATGGAGCGCGTGCGCGCGGTCCAGGACGCCTACGACGAGGTTGTCGAAGGGCTACCCGCGGCGCGCCGAACCGACACCGATATCCGCGAGATCGCCTGGCAGATCGAGGAATTACGAGTCAGCCTGTGGGCCCAACAGCTCGGCACACCTCGCCCGGTCAGCGAACAGCGCGTCTACCGGGCGATCGACCAGATCAGCTTCCCGCGCTGAGGATCTTGATCGCGAAGATCAGGCTGTCGCCCTTCTGGATGCCGGCCTGGGGCTGGCCCTCGGGGTAGCCGTCGGCGGAGCTCATCGCGACGGCCACGGTGGAGCCGACCTTCTGTCCGGCGATCGCCTTCTGGAAGCCGGGTACCACGCCGTCGAGGGGGAACTGGGCGGGGGTGCCGCGGTCGTAAGAGCTGTCGAACACCTTTCCATCGCGGCCGTCGACGCCCATGTAGCAGACCGAGACTGTCGCCGCGGGCGCCACCACAGGGCCGTCGCCGGCCTGCAGCGTGTGCACTTGGGTCTCGCCAACGCTGAACGGTTCGGTCACGGTGATCAGTGGTGCGGTCTTGTCCGTCGAACCGGTCACGGCGACACTGCCGGTCGCCCCGCTCACCGTCCACTCCGGCGCACCGCCTGGTGCAGGAGCCTGGGTGGGGCAGCCGGTGTCCGTTGTCGCCGGCGCCTCGGGCGCGGTCATGGCGGGCGCGCTGGCCGGTCCGGTGGACGTGTGCGACGCGGCCGGCTTGTCGGAGCTGCACGCGGCGACCGCGACAACGGCCGATGCGGCGCAGGCGGCGATGCCGGCAGAGGAGCAGATACGCGAGAGGTTCACGGTGGTCACGTTACCTGCGCGCGTGCGGCACGCTCGGCCGGGCCGTCTAGCTGCGAAAGGCAGCCCATGCCCCGGTGCACCACAGCGCCCACACGACAAGGACGGGCTGAAACAGCAGTCGCACGCCACGCGCGAGATCGGAGTCCAATCCGAAAGCATTTGTATGGGTGACGAATTGAGAGAGGTTGCCAGGGAATATCATGATGAAGAAGGCGGCGGCGCTCCATCCGAGGAGCACTCGCCACCGCGTCAGCACCACGAGGCTCGCGCCTAGCAGGATCTCCACGACCCCGGAAGCCACGATGACGAAGTCGGCGTCGAGCGGAAGCCAGTGCGGCACCTGGGCGCGAAACGTGTCGCGCGCAAAGGTCAGATGGCTGATCCCGGCAAAGACTAGGAAGGCGCCGAGCACTACGCGCGCACCGTGGCGGGCGAGGGACAGCTTTACGTTCGTCGCCATGAATCAGCTTGTCGCAAGCACCGTTTGAGCCATCCCCAGGCCCCGAGCACCGCGGTGATACGTCACATCGAACCCAGCGGCGGTGAGCATCCGGGAAAGGCCATCGCCGCAGACGTCCTTGGCGTGCTGCGGTTCCATCACGGCAAGGTAGACATCGCTCAGCAGACCCGCCGGGGGCGGCGGCCGATCGAGATCGACGGTGGCGAACACGCCACCGGGCCGCAGCAGGCGCATCGACTCGGCGATGCCCGCGCTGCGTGCCGGCTCCGGCACTTCGTGTAACCCGAACACCGCCATCACCGCGTCGAACGAGTTGTCGTCGAACGGTAACGCGGCGATGTCGCCGACTTGCAAATCGACGTTCGAAACACGCTGGGCGCGAAGCTTTTTACGGCCGACGCTGATCATCTCCGGCGAGACATCGATTCCGACGATCGAGCTGTCGGGCCGCAGGCGCGCCAACAGCCGCGACGCATAGCCCGTGCCCGCACAAAGCTCCAGGACCCGCGGCGACGAGCCCGAATCGGCGACGAGATCCACGACGCGACGGTGGGGGTGGCCGGGTAGAAGCGGGTTCGCCGCCTCGAGAATTTCGCCGGCCAGCGCGAACTTCACGCGGTTACTCCAGGATGCCGCCATGCACCTCACGGTAGCCACAAAGCGGAGACAACGGTCGCGTCCGCGCGACTACCATCCGTTCATGGCTGAGCCCCCGACCGCCGACGACGGGCACTACCTGCTGATCGACGGCCGCAAGTGGCGAGCCACCGACCCCAAGATTCCACAAGACCGGCGTGACGAGCTGGTACGCATCTTGATGGCCTGGCGTCGAAAGGTGCGCTCCACCAAAGGGACTCCACAGGAGTCGACGGCCCGGGCCGGTGTGCATGCCGCGAAGGTCGCGCTGGGGGAGCGCGGCGCGCCGCCCTGGTGGGAGCAGACCGACGCGCAACGCGCCGCCCGATGGCAGGCCTCGGTTCCCGAACCGGATTAGACCGATGTTTCGAACATCCGTGCGAAGGTTACTCCCTGTCCGGAGGTGATCGCACGATGAGCGACAACACGCAACAAGCGCCGAACGAGACGGCGGAGAAAGACCCGGCGGACTGGGTGACCGGCGATGAGCCGATGACGGGGCCGCAGCGCAGCTACCTGCACACACTCGCTCAGGAAGCCGGGCGCGAGGTGCCCGACGGTCTCAGCAAGGCCGACGCGTCAAGCCTGATCGACGAGTTGCAGCACAGCACCGGGCGCGGCGCGGAATAGGGGATTTATGCCTTTGACATGAATCCCGTCAACGTCGTTGATAACGACAACCATTGTCATTTAGCGTGGCGGCGACCCGATAGCTTGTCCAGCCCAGGAGTTGCCGGAGATGACGTCGCCTGCCGCAGGCACCCTGCTGTCCGCACCAATCTGGATGGCCTCGCCGCCTGAGGTGCATTCGGCGCTGTTGAGTAGCGGGCCGGGGCCGGCCTCGTTGTTCGCCGCAGCGGCGGCGTGGCGGTCGATGAGCGTCGAGTACGCCTCGGTTGCCGAGGAACTCGCCGAGGTTCTGGCCTCGACGCAGGCGGCGGCCTGGCAGGGGCCCAGTGGGGAGTCCTACGTGTCGGCGCACGCCCCGTACCTCGCGTGGCTGACGCGGGCCAGTGCGGACAGCGCCGCGTCCGCGACGCAGCACGAGACAGCGGCGACGGCCTACACCGGAGCGCTCGCCGCGATGCCGACGTTGCCGGAGCTGGCCACCAACCATGTTGTCCATGGAGCGCTGATTGCGACGAACTTCTTCGGCATCAACACGATTCCGATTGCCGTCAACGAAGCCGACTACGTGCGCATGTGGGTTCAGGCCGCCACCACCATGACGACCTATCAAGCGGTGGCAGATGCGGCCGTGGCCGCCGCGCCCCTGACCGACGAACCGCCGCCGATCCTGCGGGCCGATGCCACCGACCCGCACGATCATGACCACGACGACCACGACGACGGCGAACACCACGGAGACGAGGACGATCACCATGACCACGAGCATGGGTTCGACAGCCCACTGAATCAGTTCGTCGCGGAGATCCTGCGTCTTGGTGGAATCAATTGGGATCCGGCCGAGGGGACCCTCAACGGATTGCCGTTCGAGGACTATGCCAGCCCCTCGGATCCGCTGTGGTGGACCGCGCGATCACTCGAATTGTTCTCCGATTTCCAGCAATTCGGGAACCTGCTCGCGGAGAACCCGACGGCCGCCTTCGAGTTTGTCTCCGAACTCGTGCTGTTCGACTACCCGACGCATCTCGCGCAGCTGACGAGTTGGCTCCCGGCGCAACCACAGTTGTTCGTCGCGCCGTTCGTCCTTGCGGTTGCTCCGTTCGGCGCGCTGAGCGGTCTTGCGGGTCTGGCAGGCGTGACGCCGCCACCCCCCGCGCCGGTGCTTGTACAGCCCGCCCCGCCCGTGTTGGCGGTGGCCGGGGCCACGGTACTGCCGGGTGCGGCCCCGACTGCGTTCTCGAGCGCTAGCCCGACGACGGCGCCCGCGCCGGCCAGCACCGCGACCGCCCCGGCGTCACCGGCGCCGCTGGCCGCGAATGCATCCCCACCGTTTCCGCCTTATGCCGTCGCCCCACCGGCTATCGGGTTCGGTGCCAAGAACAGCGCAGCCGCTGCGGCCGGGGCGAAACGACCTGCACCGGAAGCCGATTCGGCTGCGGTGGCAGCGGCGACGACGGCACGCAAAGCGGCGCGCACGCGACGACGCCAACAGCTGCGGCGCCACGACAACGCCGACGAGTTCATGGACATGAATGTCGACGTCGCCCCGGAATGGGAGAGGCCTGCGCCCACCGGCTCCGAAAGAGGTTCCGGCACAATGGGCTTCAGTGGTGTAGCAACCAAGAGTGCTGCCACGGCGGCGGGCTTGGCGACCATTGCCGGCGACGAGTTCGGCGACAGCCCTCGCATGCCGATGATCCCGAGCGGCTGGAACCCGGCCGACGACACTGAACGCTAGGGCCGCTCAGCGTCGCCTCCGTTCGTCACCGGACGTTCGGTAGGCCAGTGGACCGCTCCATATACGTGGAATCGGGCGCCGCGAAGCCAAATTTTTCGTAGAGGCCGTGTGCGTCGGCGGTGTGCAGCATCCATCGGAAGTCGCGGCCCGGCCCGTCGTCGATCATTGCCCGCAGCAGCCCTTGTCCGATTCCGCCACCGCGTTCGTTGCGGGACACGTACACATCGGCGAGGTAGGCCATGGCCGCTCCGTCCGAAAACGCGCGGCAGAACCCGACCATGGCGCCATCGACGGCTCGATATGCGCCGACCACCCGCCAGGCACAGTCGAGTTGCCGGTCGAACATCTCGCGGGTGCGGTACTTCGCCCAATACGTGTGCTCGGTCAATTCGGTCCACAGCCAGTCGCGGTCCAACCGTGCCGGATCTGTCGAGAACTCGACGGTGGGCAACGCGGTCACCATTCAGCAATTGCAGCACGGCGCACTGCGGGTTCGGCTCCTGCGTCTTGCACGTGCCCTGTGACCACGTCGTAAGGTCGTTCGGAGGTACGAAGGCTATGCAGAGCAATACGCGAGAGGAAGCTCATGAGAACGGTCGGATACCGCAACGCGTCAATCGTCGGCCTGGTCGCCGCCGCGCTGATCACTGCAGGTTGCAGCAGCAGCAACAAGAGCGTCGACGCCTCCGCACCGCCTCACACGGCGGCGAGCGCCACGTCGACGTCGACATCGCAAGCGCAGCCCGCGGAGGTGAAGCTGATCGGGGAGAGTGGCGCAGAGGTGACGCTCACCGGCCCGATCGCAGCCAAGTACTCATCGGCGACCCAAAGCCAGAAAGATGCCCTCGGCAAGGCGTTGACGGGTGACCACAACGCGGGCACACGCCAGAGCGGCCTGATATTCCAGCAGTTCGAGGGCGGCGCCATCACCGCCAAGAACGACGAGCCCGGCACGCCCGCCTACATCACGACGGGCAAGGTCCGCGAGGCCTGGAACGTCCAACGTGCCCCGGACGGTACACCGGCGGTCACGGGCGAAAACGGCTCTGCAGGCCCGTTGGGGTTTCCGACGAGCGACGTGAACGCGGTCGGCGATCAATTGGTGTCGACTTTCGAGCACGGCAAGATCGCGTACACCCCGACGACCGGTGCGGTCGAAGTGACGGTGAACGACAAGGTCGTGCCCTCGGGCCTGTGACGCGAAAAGCCTTGAAATGCAGATTAATTGGCTCGGCATCATCATCGCCATCGTCGTGGGGATGGCGGTCGCGGGCGCGTGGTACGGAAAGCTGTTCCTAACCACCTGGTCGCGCTTGACCGGCATCACGGCGGAGCAATCCGAGGCGTTCAGGCGACGGAATATGGCCCAACTGTTGATCGCCAACACCATCACCGCCATCGGCCTGGGAAGCGCCATCGGGGTCACCCATACGGCGACCGGCAGTCGCGCGGTGTGGCTCGCCGTCCTTGTGGGCGCTGCGGCCTGGTTGGCGTTTTCTGCCACAACGTTGCTTCAGCACAACGCATTTGAATTGAAGCCACCTCGACTGACCGTCCTCAACAGCGCGTACCAACTCACGCTGTTCCTCGCGATGGCACTCGCCATCGGGGTCACTCCCGGCATTGGCTGAACTGCAGGACGGCTGAGGCGACTTGACCTGGGTGTTCCTCGTGCACAAGCAATTTGGCGTCCGGAATCACGGTCAGTTCAGCGGCGGGGGAGAACTGCTCTGCCATCTCGCGGGCCAGGTCGACGGGGAAGAACGGGTCGTCGGCTCCCCAGATCATGTGCACCGGCGCCGACAGCTCGCGGTGGGTAATCCGGAAATTGTCGACGACATTCCAGTCGAAACCGAGCAGATATCGACGTACGCCCTCTCGTCGTCGCCGGTTCATGACGAGTGGCTCGACGACGCACCGGAAGAAATCGTCGTCGAGCAACTTCCGGTCGGCGAACACGTCACCGAACGTCGCGCGGGACACCAGAAACGGTCGCCAACGAGTCAAGGGACGCAGCAATTCCGTCGAACCGGGAATGCGCGCCAGCGCGGTGTAGAGGGGGATGAGCTGCGGTCGGTGGCCGGGCATTTCGGTATTGAGCAGAATCAGCCGCTCGACGCGCTCTGGATCGCTCAGGCACAGCAGCCGTGCGAGAGTCCCACCGCTGTCCTGACCCAACACCGTGTAGGACCGAACGCCGAGTGTGTCGACGAACTGGCGAATCGTGAGCGCTTGCGACGGGAAATGAAAGTCGAAATTGCTGTGCCATTCGGACGCGCCGAGGCCTGGAGTGTCAGGATCGTAGCAGGTGAAGTGGCGCGCCAGGTGCGGCACGAGGTGCCGATAGCTCAAGCTGGACAACGGGAAACCGTGTAGCAATAGCAGCGCCGGCCCGTCGCCGAATTTGCGGTAGGCGATCTGAGCGCGGTCGACCTGGGCGAATTGCAGCGGCTGCGCGAGGAATTGTTCGGTGATAGTCGTATTCATGTCTCCGAAAATGCCTGCTAGGCAGCTGCCATGGCGATCCCGAAAGGTGCCAGACACTGCCAGCAGCCGATCTAGCCCACGATCGCCCGCGCCGCGCGCTCGGCGATGAGCATCACGGGCGCGTTGGTGTTGCCCGACGTGATCGAGGGCATCGCCGACGCGTCGACGACGCGGAGACCGGCGACGCGATAGACGCGGCAGTCGGTGTCGAGCACGGTGGCGGACGCCCGCGGTCGGCCATGGGCGTCGAAGGCTCCCATCGCGCAGGTTCCCACCGGGTGGAAGATCGTCGTGCCCAGTTCGCCGGCCGCCTTCTGCAACTCGTCGTCGCTCGTTAACTGCGGACCGGGGAGCAGCTCCTGCGGGCGATAGCGGGCGAGCGCCGGCGCCGCCATGATCTGCCGCGTTTTCCGCAGGCCGCGCACGGCGGTGAGGAGGTCGGCGTCGGTCGACAGGTAGTTGCAGGAAATTTTCGGACTGACCTGCGGGTCCGCGCTGGCCATCCGCACGAGACCCCGCGAAGTGGGCCGCAGATTGCAGACCGAGGGAGTGATCGCGCCGAAATGATGCAGCGGTTCGCCGAACTTCGGCAATGACAGGGGCTGAACGTGCCACTCCATGTCAGAGCTGGACAACGCGGGGTCGCTCTTGGCGAACGCCCCGAGCGTTGAGGGTGGCATGGTCATAGGACCGGATCGCATGGTGAGGTACTGAAGTCCCATGCCGCCGCGGGTGATCAAGTTCCGGTACAGCGTGTTGACGGTCCGGGCGCCCCGCACTTGATAGATCGTCCGTATCTGCAAGTGGTCCTGGAGGTTTTCGCCAACACCGGGCAGATCGACGGCTACCGGCACCTGATGCTGGGCGAGCAGCCCGGCCGGGCCGAGACCGGACACCTGCATCAGATGCGGCGATCCGATACTGCCGGCGCTCAGGACCACCTCTCGGCGGGCGTGGACGTCAATGGTGTTGCCGCCCTTGAGTAACCGAACGCCGGTGACGCGGTGCTGCGCCGTGGTCCAGGCCCCTCGGCGCTGGTCTTCGTGAACCTGGTCGTCCATCAGAAGGCGCAATGCCTGCGCCTTCGTGTACACGGTGAGATTCCGCCGGTGGGCGATGGGATGCAAGAATGCGTCGGCCATCGACCAGCGCCGACCACGCCGTTGGTTGACATGGAAGTACGCGGAGCCGGCGTTGTCGCCGCGGTTGAATTCCTCGATCGGAGAGATGCCCACCTGGGCGGCGGCGGCCTGCCAGGCATCCAGGATCTTCCACCGCACCCGCGGCCGCTCGACCCGGATCTCACCGCCGGCGCCGTGCCACTCGTCGGCTCCACCGAAGTAGTCTTCCAACTCCTTATAGATCCCCAGGGTTTCGCCGGGAGAGTCCGGGCCGCCCCAGAGCCAGCGATCGTCGCCGGTCGTCTGGGCCCACATGTCGTAATCGCTTGCCTGGCCACGCATGTGGATCATCGCGTTGATCGATGAGCTGCCGCCGATAACCCGGCCACGCGCGTAGTGAATGCTGCGACCGGCCAGACCGAGGTCGGCCTCGGTAGTGAAGCACCAGTCGGTGCGCGGGTTGGCAATCGTATAGAGGTAACCCACCGGCACTTTGATCCAGAACCAGTCGTCCTTGCCGCCGGCCTCGATCAGGAGCACGCGGTGATCGGGGTTGGCGCTCAGCCGGTTCGCCAGCAGGCAGCCCGCGCTGCCTGCTCCCACGATGATGAAGTCGAATTCGGGCACCGGGCTCATTTGAAAATGATTGTGGCACAGCTAAAGACTGCGATGGCTTTGGATGTAGGGCTAACGTGCAGATTTCTCATCGGACGTACCGACTTCTCAAACCACGACGAAATGCGCCGTGTCGACGCGGCACTGCACACGTCCTCGATCTGTGAACGCAGGGCAATACTAACTACGCGTGTTTGGCCGAACGTCGGCATCGCTCTGAGCAATACGTGACCTGATCCCATTGGCCGCGGTTGCGCCACTTCTTACGGTTGGCAAACGGACGTCCACACACGACACACGTCTTGGTTTCCGAAGAGCGTTGCACCGCCTGGTTATACCCGCCGACGCGGCTCTCGTATCGATTCCGTCAGCGTCTTTGGAGGTGAAGACGCTATGCAGACCGCGTGCCGGCCCCGCTGCGGTCGCACGATTCGCGCGTAACATCGGAACCATCAACAGGGGAGGTACCGATGCGGTCTTACATGACCCGCTCGCTCGTTGTCACGTCTGCTGCAATGTTCGCCTTCGGCTTCTGTAGTGCCGTCGCCGCAGCCGACCCAGCTCCGGGATCTTCGTGCGGCCAAGACAAGGTGATCACATCGATCAATACCTGCGAGCCGCTCAACTCGTCCTGCACCGGCTACGACAGCATGGTCATCGGCCGCGTGGCGGCGAGCGGGCGGTGCGTGATTCCCGGGCTCGACGGCACCAGCTGGTAGCGGGCGAGGGTAGGTCGGGTGCCGACCTTTCGCGGCATACCTGACTTGACATAATGTCGCTTATCGGCACAATCCTGACGTGCGATAAGCCGGTGAACACCGACAGAATGCCCTCTGACCTCGGTCATCTTCCGCTCGCCTCTTCGGGTTGCGCAGGTTCAACCGCAGCCGTGAACCCGCCGGCGGCCTAGGGCCCACGGCCGATCCGACCAGATCGCACGCTCGAGGTGCCGACCTGTCGCCGGCCGACCCCGATCGGCAACCTCCGACCCCCAACTTCGCGAGCGGCCCGTTACACCATCAATACGTCACAGTGACGTTTTTATGGTGCGCGTCTGCGTCGCAGCAGCGCCAAAATCAGTTGCGGGACAAGCGACTTCGGCATATCGGCGCACCCACGGCCTGGTTGCGTGAAGCAATTTCTAAATTGGCTGATTTAATCGACGCGAAAGTGCTTGACTGGCCAGGAACCCGTCGTCTCGGAGGTAATGAGCAGTGACAACTATCGATCGTCCGCTGAGCACCAACGAGCAACTCGTCCTGGACTTCGTCCACGCCGCCTATGGGCAGGCGATGAACGTGGATGCAATGACAGCCCTACTGCACGAGGATTTCGAGTGGCAACTGAACGTGCCGCTGTCACCAGTCGTGCACGGCCGCGAGGCAGCTAAGGCGGCACTGGCGCAGCAGTCCGGCATGTCGTCCGGCATGGTCGACGGCAGCGAGATCCGCTCCGTGGTGTCAACGGGCGATACGGTCGTCGTGGAACGAGTCGACGTGAACATGATCGGCGAAACCCCGGTGAAGTTCTTCGTGGCGGCCATCTTCGAGGTTCGCGACGGACTCATCTCCTGCTGGCGCGAATACTGGGACACCGCCCACATCGCCAAGCAACTCGGCATCGATCCGCTGCTGATGTTCGATCAACTCGAGTCGTGATCCAGCCGTCTCCCCCGTGCCAACCGCCACTCCCCACTCGTGAAACGTCACAGTGACGTTTCACTCCCAACTGCCCCGCCAATGACAAGCCTTGCTGCACAGCACCTTTAACCGGTAATCGACCGCGGCAGCTAAGCTCAGACGACACGGGAACCGTCGGACTGGTTCTCCTACGGGAAATGAGCGACGATGCCACCAGCCCGCTCGACGCGCATCCGTCAGTGCAGCAAGGCATTCCACATCTTGGCGGCAGTGCTGATCGCTACGGCGGTGTGCAGCTGCAGCGGGCACGGCAGTTCATCGGCCAACCACTCGGCCACCAGCACGACCGCCAAGGGCACCGAAACCTCTCTGGACACCAAGAGCTACAGGCTGACTGTCAATGACGCTTCCGGTTCCGTCACCATCGCGCCGTCGTCCCAAGATCCACCGAAGGCGCAGTCGTACTTGGCAATTGCGGCGCCCGGCGCCACGGTCGAACTGCCCGGCGGCAAACAACCTTCGGGGCCGCTCACGCTGACTTACGACTTTCACGGCAAGCCGCTGCCGTTCAAGCCGGGACAATTGCCGGCCGTCGTGGCGCTGTCGGAGGGCACAACCGAACCCGAAGTACTGCCGTCGCACTGGGACTCGGAGCGACAGATTCTGACCGCTCAGACGACCCATCTGAGTGGATTCTTTCCGTTCACCATCGACGTGAACGCCTTGGGGCGTCAGGTAACGCAAGCGCTGAACGGCTATCTCGGGCTCTCGTCACCGCAACCGGCATGCGTCGGGAAGGCTCTCGTCGTCGACGACACGACGTACACCCTGGATCCGACGACCGTGCCGGCGGCGTGGCCGTGCCTGTCGCGCAACGGAAATGACGTCAGTGTCGACCTGGTGTCCAACTCGCCGTTGGGCTGGGTCGTCCGCTCGCGGCCGGTGTCGACGAATCAAGGACCTGAGTTCGCACCCGACGTTTCCCAGTGGATCGACTCGGCTTTCTACCAGACGGTGTTCGCGCCGAGCGTCGGCGACGGCACTGTGTTGCTGCCGGGCGGTACGACGCATCTTCAATTCGGCCTGACCAGCCCGCCCGAGCTGATCGGACTTCGCGCCGACCCGGGTGTCACGTTGATCAACGGATTCCTGCTGGGAATGCACGCAATGTACCCGGGCGCAAAGGTTTTCGACATTCCCGGTGTCGTCAGCTGTCTGAAGCCCTTCACCACCATCGCGGGCGAGACGATTCCATCGGGTGCCGACCTCGGCGGCCGGATGCGGCCGCTGATCGACTGCGTCACCAGTGGCACGGACGCGGTGTCCACCAACCCCATTGCCGACGCTGGTCGTTGGGCCGGCAACATCGCGACCAAGAGCCTGAATGCGGTGTTGTCACTGGGCCCCGATATCGCCAACCAGTTGGCCGCCACCCTGAGCGGCTTTTTCGGCGAATTCACCGGGCAGAACACCGAAACCATCAACGTCCGCACCGACAAACGCGCCACACCTGTCGCATCCGGACCCGCCACGTTGACTCTGTCGACCAAAGGACTCGAGGCCGGCGGCGGATTGATGATCGGGCCCAACCACTACAAATTCAGCCCCAAATCCCATGACAAGAAAGGGTATTACGTCGATCTGTCATACCGATGGACGATCGATCGGCCCGAAAACAGCGACTTGGGCTACTGCAAGGGCCACATCACCGTCACCGACAGTTCCGGCGCCACCGTGTACCGGGAAGACGACGACGGCTTCAACGCCTGCCAGGGTGGCGGTGGCTGGGGTGCTCACATCAAGCTCTACAACGCGGGCACATACACCGTCAGCGCCGCCATCGACATGGAGCGCGGACCGACGCTGCACGGAACGGTGCAATTCACCGTCGATCCGCTCTAGTGCGCGGCGGCAACACCGACAGCCACGTATCCGGGAGCAACTCGAGCAGCTGACCATCGGGATCGCGAATCATCGCCGACTGCTCGGACACGGTGTCGTCGACGACGGTGCCACCGAATTCCGAGACCCGCGAGAGGACCCCGGCGAGATCGGACACCGACAGCGAGATGTGGGTCAGCCCAGCCTGATCCATCACGCGGTCCGACCCGGCCCGCAACACCCGGTGCGAGTAGGCCAGCAGTTCGAGCACCAGGCCGTCGCGCACGAGGTACGTCGCGTGCAGTCCGATCGGCTCGTTCAGTTGCAACAGTTGGCCGGTGCCCTCGTCGGGTGGCGTGAGCTCCCACCAGAAGTCGAAGCCGAGCAGGCCCTCATAGAAGCGGCGCGATCGAGCGGTGTCGGACACACACAGGCCGACGTGATTGAAAACCGTTCGCTGACCGGCCATTGCAACCTCCTGCGGATGGGCTCCGCCCTACGGGATCCTCAGTGGGAACGGGCTGTTGGCGAAGTCGATTTGGGCGGCCGGATTCGCGACCGCCGTCGTCATGCCGGAGCCGAAAGCGCCTGACCGATCGAACAGTGTCGCGGTTCCGACCGCCACCCCGTCCTCGGCCCAATGCGAATCAGCCTGCACACCAATCCATTCCCCGATCGGTAATCGCGCCAATCCGACGGTCAGATCGCCGTTGATATAGCCGATGCCCTCGGTGCCGAGGTTTGTCACCAGGCTGGTCGACTCCGCGGCCATCACGGCTCGGACGAACGGTGAATTGGGTTGTCCCGCGACAATGTCGATGGCGCTGTTGTAGAAGCGCTTTCGAGAGGCGTTCTGGTGTTCACCCGGCGAGCGACTCCATTCGACCGCGTCGCTGTGCACCGCGGTCATCGCCCCGTCCTCCAGCGGCGGCGGAAACGGGAACACCATCGGCACGCTCCACAATTCGCCGGGCGGTGCCGTCGATCGCCGGTATTGCAGCAAGCTGGCGCGTGCGATCAACCGCCCGTCCTGCGCGATATCGCACTCCGCGCTGCGGACCCGCCGACCGTCGCGAATCACCCGCACACTCACCGCGGTGGGAAGCCCGCGAGCGGCGCGAAACAGATCGACCGTCAACCGACTCGCCATGAAATCCGGTGACCCGCAATCTCTTTCGAGCGCCTGAGCGGCCAGACCGACGACGGCGGGCCCGTTGAGATGATCGTCGCCCCAGTGGCTGCCCGCGAATTGGGTCGGCTCGAATTCGCCGTTTTCGGACCGGGTGAAGTGTGCCGGGTTCACAGCCGCCGCCTCCGCTAACCCGAGCGGATGACGTTCACGGCTTTGACAAGCATGCCGCTGAGCAGATCTTCCGCCTCGGGATTCCCGGGAAGAACACCCTCGGCGGTGACCGCCACGTTGTCGCTGAGGAACGCCGCGAAGACATAGGACTTGGTGGCACCCTCGGCGGACATCGAGATCGATTCGGTGGTGACGACGCCGTCGATGGGCGGCCCGGCTTGGCGGGTGACCTTGGACACGGCCAGTCGGCCGCCGACTCGCTGGGTGACCGAGACCTCCTCACAGCCTTTCGGCACAATCCCCTTCCCCAGCGGCTTGGGGGAATTCACGGCGCCCACCAGAATCGCGCCCTTACCGAGTCCACCGATCATGGTGTACTGCGCTTCCGGAGGCGGTCGCACCGGTTGCAGCACCGATCGGCACAGGGGCGGATCGATCTTGACGATGTCGCCGACACCGACGGCGAAGAACTTGTCCGCGTCGGGTCCCAGCGGCGCGATGGTGGTGTTCTGCACGCGGTCGAACCCGGGCGGGAACTGGCCCTCGAGCTCGCTGATCTTGGTGATGTCGAAATAGGTGGTCTGGGGCGGTGGGGTGTTCTTCGGCGTCGGCAGGGACGGGGGCGGTAGCGCAGTCACGTCCGGCGGGCTCACCGGCGCCCCGTCCACGGAGTGCGAGCATCCGGGCAGCAGACCGAGCGCCAGCACTACGCATGCGACTACTCGACGGGAGGAACGTCTCACTGGCCCGCCGGCTTGTTCCAGGTGAAGCTGTTGACTGAGTTACCCATGAGCTGAGCGATCATCATATTCACCGCCGAAGGATGCCCGGAGGTGCGCGGGGTGAATCTGATCATCGGGCCCTCCGCAACCGCGACCAACGCCAGGCCGTTCTTGACCGCGGTCATGACGAGCAGCCGCCCGCGCCGAGACGCCGCGTTGGGGTTCTCCAGCGAGAAATCGTCCACTTCCCCGTACCCGGGCTCGTAACCCACCATGGCGTTGGGAATTTGGTATGCCGTCTGGGCGGTCCGGTAGTTCTTCTGGATGTACTGCTCCACGATCTGCCGGGGTGTCCGATTGTTCGCCGGCGTACCGAAGAGCCTTATCTCGCCGTCCATCCGGTCGAAGGTCAGCGTGATGCCGTCATCGCTCTTCGTGACGTTCGCCGCCGGGAGGTAGGCGACCGAGAACGCGCCGTCCTTGGAGGTGAACCGTGGGTAGGTCTTGACCGCGACAGGCTTCTCGGCCGGCGGTGTGGCGGCGGGCGGTTCGGCCACCGGCGCCTGACCGGGTTCGGCGCCGACCGGCGGGCCGATCGGCGGCCTTCCACAATCCGGAGGGCACGCGTAGTGCACGGCAGCGGGCGTCGCCTTGACCGAGATGGCCGACACCACCGCCACCGCGACCGCCAACACCGCGGCCATCGTGCCGACCAGCGCGGCCGGCGATGCTCTGCGTGGCAGCGGCGCGCTGTACGACCCGGGCGGCACGCCGTATCCGGGAAACAGCCCAGAACCCGAAGGGTCCTCGGCGACAGCACGTCTGGCGCCGCGGGCCAACCGGCTCGACGCTCGCGCGGCCGCCCCGCAGTTCGGACAGAACGGCATGTCCGGGACCGCGTGGCGGCAGTGGAAGCACAACGCAGCATCACCGCGCGCGGGATCGGGCAGCTCGTGCAGCAGCCCGAGATGCACACAGATCCGCAAGCCCAGCAGGGCAATGGCGGTGACGATCAGGTGCAGGCCGAGCTGAACCTGAGGGGTGAGATTTGCGGCGTCGACGGCGCCGAGGGCGGCGTAGATGACGACGACGGCCGCCAACGCCGCGACGACCACACGATGTCGCGGACCACGCTGGGGCGCCCCGCGCCGGGTGAACCAAAGCGCCACGCCGGTCAGACCACCGGCGGCCGCGGCCGTCACCGGCATGGCAAGGCCCTGCACGCCGGCCTGCATCAGCAAGACAGCGGTCGGCTTATGCTGCGCGACAAGCCCATTGGACAGCTGAGGCGTCGCGCGGACCGCGACGGCCGCCGCGGTGAAGAACAGGGCCGCCCGGGCGCCGAGCGCATACCCGTCGAGCGACTCCTGACTCGCGGGCTGAACGACGCGGGCCACGACCACGGGCACGACCATCAAGAGCGCCCCGAGCACCGGGATGCTGATCCCCTGTACCAGCAACCCACCGCGTCCAGGGCCGAGCACATTGAGGTAGGTGTTGGCCAGCACCGGACCGGTCAGGTACGCCCAGCCTGCCCCCAGCACCAACCCGGCCAGCGACGTCGATGCGACCGTCGGCAACCCGAGATCGCTGCGCACACCGGCCTGTCGGAGGTAGCCAATGAAGAGCACGGGCACACCGAACACGCTGATGGCGATCAGCGCCGCCTGCCACCGCAGCAACGCCAAGACCACCAACGCCACCACCAGCAGCCCCAACGCGACCCGGAATGCCGTCCGCGACCGCGGCAGCAGATGCGGAAACAGTGTGGTGATCAACGAGAGTCGCAGCAACTGCTCGTTGGGCTCCGCCACGTAGGCATCGGAGCGCAACCGGTCGGGTCCGCTGCCGGGCAGCTGGTACAGGTGAGCACCGCAGTTGCCGCAGAATGCCCCGCTGGGCACATCGCTCTGGCACACCCGGCATTGCACGATCGCCGAATTCTGCTGAGCCACAGCATTACTCGTCGTCATCGCCGGACCCCTTGCTGGATGTCGAGGATGTCATGGGCCAGGTTGTCGGTGTCGGGAGTGCCCAGTCCGGTGACGAGGTCGTAGCCGGGCACCGCGATGTGCACCGCGTTTCCGCCCATCACCACGTCGTGAAAGGCGGGCTTGGCCGCCCCCGCTGCCACTTGATAGAGCACCGGGTTGATGTTGCCGACCGGCTGCCCACCGTTTGTCGTGAGGAACTGGTTGACCAGCACGGTCAGCGCCGCCCAGATCGGCGCCGCCTGCGACGTGCCGCCCCCGGCCATCCACTGCCCGTCGACCAGGATGCTGACGCCGCTGTACGGGTCGGCATCCGCGGCGACGTCGGGCGTGAGGCGGTGGGTAGCGTCCCACGCCGACGACACGGTGCTCTGCCATGACGGACGGGAGAACAGTCGCGAGACTCCCCCGCCGGTGCCCTGGGACATGGGCGAGTCGAACCAACTGGCTTCCGAGACCCAGACGCCGTTGGCGTCGGTGCTCAGGGTCGTTCCGCCGACGTCGGTCATCGCCGGCACCGAACCGACGGCGTTCACGCCTTGATCGTTCTCCCCGGGCGGTGTCGACCAATCACCGTTGAACTCCGCGCATTCCAGGCCCCCGGAGTCTCCGCTGGACATGAAGGCCGACGTGCCGTGTGACTCCGCGATCTGCACCGCGGATTCCACCGGGGCGAGATCGGCGGCGGTCGCCATCCGGTCGCAGCCGATGCCGAGCGAGGTGCTCCACACCGCGCCGGGGAACTGACGGTCGGCGAGCTGGTACATCTGGCCCGCCTGCGCGTAGCTGGTCGAGCCGCCGAAGGCGAGCGCGTTGACGACCACGAGCCGCGCGTCGGGCGCGATCGCGTGGACGACCTCGAGGTCCATCTCGGTCTCGCCCAGCACCTTGCCCGGCTGGCCGCCGATGAGCTCCGGCGTGAAGCGCGGCGAGCCCAGCTTGTCTGCCCAGCGGTCGAGGTCGACCTGCTTGAAGCCGTCGATCTCGAAGAACACGACCGTTTGTCCCTTGCCGGTGAAACCGGCCTGCGCGAGCGGCTCGGCGTTGTACGTGCGCAGCAGCGCCGGAGGCCGGAGGCCACCGCGAGGAACGTCGAGCGGGATGTTCGGCGGTTGCGCGCGATGCATCAACTGGTAGCCCAGGATGCTGCCGAGCTCGCTGACCTCGCCGGTCAACGCGGCCGGGATCGACGGCTGCTGCGCGGCCGCGTAGAAGACCTGACCGCTGCGGCTGCGGAAATCGTGGATCGCCACGCTGAACGCCGACCCCAGGTCGGCCGGCGTGCCGTCGATGTAGGCCCAGTCAGCACCCGGCTGCCACTGCAGGCCCAGGTGATGGCCCTGCGCCCAGCCGATCAGCGCGTCCGGGCGGTCCGCGCGGTGCAGCGCAGCGGCCAACGAAATGCGGTCCTGATGCGCCGGGCCGAGGTCCTTCGACGCACCGAGCAGCCAGGCCATCGGTCCGCCGATCAAGGTCTGATGCCCGGCCCGACCCGGTCCGGCCCCGAGGGCCAGGGCCAGGTATGCGACGGCGAACAACGCAACCAGACGCAGCCCCACCCGGCCGCTTGAACGATTGACAAAGGCACCCCGGGAGCGCCACAGTCGAATCACCGCTGCTCCTTCGACTGATTCATCATGCGTGCCGGCCACCGGCAAAAGTACTTCACATCCAAACCGCCCTTGTGCCGATTCTGCGAATTTCGCTCACGCGCCGCCGTTTACGCTACCGCGACCCCACTCATATGAATCCCACAAAATTGGTCAGCAGGCTAACATCACCTTGCCTACTCCCCGCCTGCACCAGAAAGACGAGAGGACCGCACTGATGATGCAAGGACGACGGCGTCGATTTCTGGCAGCGGGAAGTGCTGCCGCGATCGCGTTGACGCTCGCAGCCTGCGGTACTCACACGACGGCCGGCGTACCGGTGCAGGCGAAGAAAACCACGACGGCTCCGGCCGCCGACGGCGCGCCGACCAGCCCCGCGCCACCACCAAAGCCGTTGTCCGCCAGCAGCATCAAAAACCTCAGTCTGTCGACCGAAGACGTCGACGAGATCGTCGGACTCTCACTTGACGACCGCACCGAACTCGCCTCACCGAGTGTGTCGTCGAGCGACTTCGACCACCCCAGCTGCGCGTTGACGATGGGCCTGACCAAGGATGCGCTCGGCGACGGCGAGTTCACCGCCTATCGTGGAATTTCGAACCGAGCGACAAAAGGCGACAGTCTTGTCGGGGTGTTCAAGCAAGCCGTCGCCACCTTCGAAACGGCCGCCAAAGCGAGCGAGCTTTTCCATAACGCTTACGGTTCCATCGGTAAGTGCAACGCCACCACGATCTCCGCTAAATCGGAAACGACCGGGTGGAAAATCATTGCGCCCGGACCATTCACCGGTGATGTCGCGAAATTCTCCTCACTTCAGCTGACCGATAAGCAGCAGATCCTGGGCTGGCGCTGCAGTCACGAAGTTCGTGTAAAGAACAACGTGATTGTCGAGGCATACTTCTGTGGGTGGGCAAACGGAAGTCCGGCGACCGCAGCGGCGGTGGATCAGATCAGCGCCCGTATTCCCCCGCCGGACAAGCCGGCGCCGCGGGCGCCGTCCGATTTCGTTGCGCCCAACAAGATCAAGTCCGTCATCTTGGGCGTTCCGCAGGTCGGCCAGATCATCGGCGCGAACCTCGGCGTCAGCACCTCGCTGCCCTACCCCACCGACCCGCGCGACCTCGACGGCAAGCCGAACTGCAGTCCCCTGATCGGGCCCGACTCGAATTCGTTCGGCGCCAATGTCGATTACACGGCATTTCGCTCGGTCGACTCGCGCGAAGACAAAGACAATTACCAGCACATCGTCACCCAACTGGTCGCCACCTACGCCGACACCGACACCGCTACCCGCACTTTCCAGAGCGCACTGAGCAATCTCGGCGGTTGCGACGGCGCCCGGGTACCGGCGAGTTCCGATCCGGACGAGCAGTTTCAGCTGCAAGCGCCTGTCGTCAATGGCAACAGTGCGCAGTGGGCCTTCATCGACCTGGTCAAGGGCCAGCCCAGTACATGGCGCTGCGTCTTCAATTTCCGCACGCAGAGCAATGTCGTCTTCGCCGCGAAGGTCTGCCAGTACGGCAACCCCGCCGACGTGGTCGGGCAGATCGCCGATCAGATGGCGAATTCAATTCCGAAGTAAGCCAATATTTTTCGTCGTCAACGGTTCAGATCAGAGGAGGCAAGAATCTCGATGAAACGTAAACTTCGCGCACTTGGCTGTGCAGGACTGGCCGTGCTCATGGCGGCGACGCCCACCGCGGCAGCGGATACGTCGGCCGCCCAGGTCACCGGCTCCAACATCGACGCGGTGCTGCTGTCGGCCGACACGGTCGGCGACATCCTCGGCACCAACCTGCCGATTCAGGCGAAGGGCAAACGACCCTTTCCCGAGGCGGAACTCGACAAGCATCCCGAGTGCGCACCGTTGTTGTCGACCGGGACGAAGTTCTACGGGTCGGACCTGAACCTGTTTCGCATCACCATGTTCAAGGACGACAAGGACGATCCGGACTACATCGTGATCCAGACGGTCGCGACGTTCCCGGACGCTCAGACGTCGCAGAACGTCTTCACCAAGGGCATCGAGCCGACGTCATCGTGCAACGCGACGGTGCAGATCACCGATCTCGACAGCAAGCCGTCGTGGGAGCTCTCGGCGCCGAAAGTCACTGGCAACGACGCGAAGTGGCACCAAGCCCAGCTGTACCAGGGTGACCCGGTCGGCTGGAACTGCTACGTCGACCTGCACGCCGCCGAGAACGCGATCATGCGGGCGCAGGTGTGCCAGATGGGTAACGCGGGCCCGTCAGTCAGTCAAATGATGGATCAGATGGTGGCCGGTCTTCCGTCCTGAATTCAGTAGAAGCGATTGCCATACCTCCGAATTTGATTGACAGAAAGGCGAATTCCATGAAGCGGCTCCACCTCATCGCAACGTGCGCGAGCCTGATCGCTGTGGCGGCCGTCGGCTGCTCGCACCCCAAGAACGACGAAGACACCCTCAACCCGGCGGTCGACAAGCCGGCACCGACTGCCACCTCGCAGCAGGCCGCCGCGGGCGATCCGACGGCCCCGCCGGCGGCTGCGCCG
Source organism: Candidatus Mycobacterium wuenschmannii (assembly GCF_030252325.1). Classification (NCBI taxonomy): domain Bacteria; kingdom Bacillati; phylum Actinomycetota; class Actinomycetes; order Mycobacteriales; family Mycobacteriaceae; genus Mycobacterium; species Candidatus Mycobacterium wuenschmannii. Next base: position 1,326,929 of record NZ_CP126981.1, read on the forward strand.
ACGTCATCGGCAGCACCGGCCACGCCCCCTCCCCCCGCGGTCGTCGCGCCCGGCAAGGTGGACGGGCTGCTGCTGTCACTGGACGACGTGAGCGGAATCATCAGCGGCACATTGAACTACGAGCAGAAATTCAAGACACCGCTGCAGCCCTACGCCCTGGGCAACCAATCGGCGTGCGCGGTGCTGTTCGGCCTCAACACCTCAGCGGTGGGCAAGGACTTCACCACCTTCCGCGCCTTGCGCCAGCAGGAGAGCAAGGACAACTACTCGCACGTCGTCGAGCAAGAGGTCGCCTCTTACGCCGACGCCGCGAGCGCGACCACTGCCTTCCAGAACGCGTTCAAGTCGGTCGATCAGTGCAACAACGTGACGGTGCACCGGCCCACCGACAATGCCGGCACGTCGTGGCAGTTCCAGGTGCAACCCGGCGATCCGGCCAGCGCGTACTGGCACAACACCGAGTTGACCAACAACAACGCCGACGGCTGGGGATGCGCCCACGGTGCACGGGTGAAGAACAACGTGATCTTCGCTGTCCGGGTGTGTCAGCGGGGTGACAGCGGTGCCGCGGTGCCCACGATCCTCGACCGGCTCGGGAATTCCATTCCGGCGTAAGCGATCACGCTAGTCGCGGGCTCGCCGCAGCCTGCCGCCGTCGACGCCGAAGAAATGTAGGTGTCCCGGTTGTGGGTGTAGGCGCACCCGCGACCCCCGCGACGGTGGATCGACCCCGTCGGTGCGGGCGACGACGGGATGCCCGGATTGGCTGTCCGGCCCGAGGATGCGCCCGTACAGATAGGCGTCTGCGCCGAGTTCTTCCACGACGTCGATCTGCATCTCGATGCCGGTCGCACCGACCTCGAGGTGTTCGGGCCGGATGCCGATCACGAGTTCGTTTGTGGGAGGAGCGATGTCCCGCGGCAGCGGCATCGACCAGTCGCCCAGCATGACGTGGTGGTCGACGACCGGAACGGCGAGCAGGTTCATTGCCGGCGAACCGATGAACTCCGCGACGAATACGTTCACCGGATTGCGGTACAACTCGCGCGGTGCCGCGCACTGCTGCAGGACGCCGTCACGTAACACCGCAACACGGTCGCCCATCGTCATGGCCTCGACCTGGTCGTGGGTGACGTAGACGGTGGTGGTGCCCAACCTGCGCTGTAGTCCGGCGATCTGATTGCGGGTCTGCACCCGCAGTTTCGCGTCCAGATTGGACAATGGTTCGTCCATCAGGAAGACCTGCGGCCGACGCACGATCGCGCGGCCCATCGCGACGCGCTGCCGCTGACCGCCGGACAAGTCCTTCGGCTTGCGGTCCAGGTACGGCTCGAGGTCCAGCAGGCGCGCGGCGTCCAGGACTCGTTGCCGGATCTCGCTTTTCGGCAGACCGCCGATCTTGAGCGCGAATCCCATATTCTGCGTAACCGTCATGTGCGGATACAACGCGTAGTTCTGGAAGACCATGGCGACGTCGCGGTCCTTCGGATCGTCGTCGGTGACGTCGCGGTTCCCGATCAGGATGCGCCCCGAGTCGACCGATTCCAACCCGGCGATCATGCGCAGCGACGTGGTCTTGCCGCATCCGGAAGGCCCGACCAGCACCACGAACTCGCCATCGCCGACGCTGAGGTCCAGGCGGTCGACGGCGGGACGCTCCGCGCCCGCATAGCGCCGCGTCGCCTGCTCGAAAGTCACTGGGGCCATGAGTTATCCACCCAGCCCGGTCACGGCTATCCCCCGAATGAAGGCACGCTGCGCGATCGCGTACACGACCAGCAGCGGCAGCAGAATGAGCATCGAAGCGGCCATAAGCACGGGCCAGCGCGACACGTACTCGCCCTGCATCCGCACCAGCCCCAGCGTGAGCGTGGCGATGCTGTTGCGTTGGATCATCAACAACGGCCACAGGAAATCGTTCCAGACGTTGACCCAGGTGAGCACCGCGAGCACCATCACCGCCGGCTTCGCGTGCGGAAGAAGTATCCGCCAATAGATTTGCCATGGGGTGCAGCCGTCAAGGATCGCCGCCTCTTCGAGTTCGTCAGGCATGTTCCGAAAGAACTGACGCATCAGGTAGGTGCCGAAGGCGCTGCCGAACAAGCCCGGAACGATCATGGCCCAGGGTGTGTCGGTCAGCCCGGCCGTCCGCATCAGGATGAACTGCGGGACCACCGTGACCGTCAACGGCACCATCAAGGTGCCCAGATACAGCACGAACAGCGTGTCGCGTCCGCGAAATCGCAACCGGGCGAACGCATAACCGGCAAGTGAGCAGAAGAAGACCTGTCCGACGCTGATACAGCCGGCATACAGCACCGAGTTGAAGAACATCCGCCAGAACGGCATCACCGCGAAGACCTCGCGGTAGTTCGACCACTGGGGGTGCGCGGGAAACAGTGTCGGCGTGGTGATCTCGCCCGCGCGTTTCAGCGACCCCGACAGGCCCCACAGGATCGGGAACAGCGCGCAGGTGGCGATCACCGTCAGGGCGGCGTACACCGCGACCCCCCGAAGCACGCTCGGCCGGATCGCCCGGGTCGTCACGCCCACGACTTCTCCTCCTGCGCCGCACGACGGCGCCCGAGCCGCAACTGAATCACGGTCAGCACCAGCAGGATTGCGAACATCACCCAGGCCAGGGCGGAGGCGTATCCGAACTCGAGGAAGGCGAACGCGTGCTGGAACAGCATGATGCCGAGAACATACGTCGAGGTCTCGGGTCCCCCGTTGCGTCCGGTGAGCACGTAGAACAGGTCGAAAGCCTGAAACGCGTGGATGATCGAGATGACCACGACGAACGACACGGCCGACCGGACCAACGGCACCGTGATCGCGAAGAACTGCCGCAACTCACCCGCCCCGTCGAGTCGGGCGGCCTCATAGAGCGTTTCCGGCACACCTTGCATCGCGGCCAGCAGGATGACGGTGGCAAACGGCACGCTGCGCCACACGCTGACCATGCACAGCGACGTCATGGCCCACTTCGGATCCACCAGCCATGGGATCGGGTCGATGCCGACCCAGCCCAGGACGATGTTGAGCAGACCGTTATCGGTGTTGAACACGAACTGCCATACGACGGCGATAACGACTGACGACACCGCGAGCGGTACGAAGATGATCGTCCGGAAGATGGCTATGCCCTTGATCTTTCGGTTTAGCACACCGGCCACCGCGAGGCTGATCAGAACGGTGGGTACGACCGTGCCCACCACGTAGACCACCGTGTTGCGCATGGCGATGCTGAACAGCGGGTCCTGGGTGAACAGGCTGCGATAGTTCGCCATCCCGACGAATCTGGCCGGGGTGAACACGTCCCAGTTGTGCAGGCTCATGTACAACGAGAAGCCGAGCGGGAACAGCATGAACACGGCCACCGCCGCCAGATTCGGCGCGACGAACAGCCGTCCCGCCCGCGCACGCCGTTTCGACGGGCCGCGACGGCGGGCCACGGGTGCGGCGGCGATGTCGACGGGAGTCACGGCGCTCGCAGCACCTCGTCGACGTGGTGCGACAGTGTGTCGGCCAACGTCGTCGCGGGACGCGCGCCACGCAGCACCGGCCCGAGGTTGCGATCCAGCAGCGCGGCGATCTTGGGCCAGTCCGGCGTGACGGGCAATCCTTCGGCGTGCCCGGGTCCACCGGTGAGCACGGCAAGGTTGCCGATCCGGCTGTGCGCCTTGGCAAAACCGGCCGAGTGGATCGCCGATTTGAGCACCGGCACGAATAGCCCGGACTCGGCGATCACGGCCTGCCCCACCGGGCCGGCGGCGAATTTTACGAACTCCCACGCCTGCTTCTTGCGCGGGCTGCTCGCCGCGATCGCCAGACCCGTGGTGCCGATGTTCGAGTGCACCCCGTGCCCTTTCGGCCCGAGCGGCAGGGGGGTGATGTCGAAGTCGAGACCCCGCGCGCGGTCCAATGTCTGGTATCGCCAGTGCCCGCCGAGCGCCAGCGCCGCGTGCCCCGAGGTGAAGAGATCCGTCGTCGCCATCGACTGCGCCTCCGAGGCATTCGGCGCCACTCGGTGCCGGTTGGCCAGATCGGCGTAGAACTGTATGCCCTCGATGAACGCCGGGTCGTCGAAGTTGAGGTGCGTCGGGTTGAGGCGCGGATTCGACCACGGCACACCGTTGTTCATCCCGAACAACATCGCCGAGTAGTACGGCGCCCAGGTGTCGACGAATCCCCACTGCGTGACGCGACCCGAATCGTCCCGCTTGGTCAACGCCTGGGCCGCGTCGAGAAACTCGGCGAAGCTCCACGGCTCGTCCCAGCGTCCCGGTGGCGGATGCACGCCGCCCTCGGCGAACAGAGTCTTGTTGTAGAACAGGAAGTTTCCCGACCACTGCTCGGGAAACGCGTACTGCCCGCCGTTGTAGCCGAACGTTTCGTACAACGACGGCACGCTGTCCGCCTTGAGTTCGGTGGCGAACAGTTTGTCGTGCGCCAGCATGGTGTTGAGATCGAGCAGCACCCCACGCTCGGCCAACCCGGAATAGGTGAATTCCCATGCCATCAGCACGTCCGGGCATTTGCCGCCGGCGCAATATATCGACACGTGCTGCAGAGCGTCGGGGCCCGACAACAGCGTTCGCACCCTGATGTCGGGATGCCGGCGCTGGAAAGCGTCGACGACCCGCAGTCGGGCGTCGGCCTCCTCAGGGTTGGCCGCGAAGAAGAACGTCAGCGCGTCGTCATCGGAACTGCACGCGGTGGGCCACAGCGCCATCGACGCGGCACCGAGTGCGCCGGCACCGCGCAACAATGCGCGTCGATCGAACGGTCGACCGCGACCAGGGCTGGTGTTCGTGTCGTCTCTCCGGCTTGCTGTGGTGGATGTGGTTCTTTGGTAGTCGATTCGGCTGTGGTGTTGCTGGGTGGCGGCGACGGGGGTGTCACTGCGGGAAGTAACGCACCTGCCGAATTCCAGTGCCCCGCTTCGCCACATCGGCAAACAACACTCCGCGCTGTTGGCCCGCCACGACCGAAGCCGCGACGGTCGTGCCCGCGGCGATCAGCTTCGTCACCGTCGCGCCGGGACTGCGCGCGATCAACGCCGCGACATCGGCGGTCTCGTCGTCACCGAAAGTGATTTCCGCACCGGATGACAATGCCTGCAGCGCGGTGAATCTGTCGCCGCGTCCCACGGCGTTCACGAACGTGTCGATCAATGTTTTCTGCCGGGGGCCCGCGCGGCGGAAGCCCGCGGCGAATCCGGCCGTGCCGCGCAGGCGCTGATTGCGCAGTAGGCCCCGGGTCAGCGCGACGCCGGCGGGCAGCGCCGATGCGCCGTTGCCTAGGAACCGCAGCATCATCGCGGGTAATTCCCAGTACGCGCGCAACGTCGCGATCTTCCAGTCGCCGTCGACCTGGCGCAGGTCGTAGCGCAGGAACGCCGGAATCCTCATGGTCACAGCCGAACCCATCACCACCTCCAGCTCGAGGTCGCGGATCACCGTTGAGCCACGGACGATGTCGAGATCGCGGTGGAAGCCGATCTCGCGCGGGCCGATGAAGGTGTCGTAGAAGCGACCGATCTCGGCACGACCGGTGTGTGGCCACGACCCCACCGGGTCTTCGACACTGCCGTCGCTGGTGAACAGGCCCACCCACCCGTCGCGATCGTGTGCCGCGGCGGCCGCCGGCGATTGCTCGACCGCAGCCAGCAATGCCGACGACGTCGCACCCGTCATCGGCTCATCGCGATCTCGACGCCGACCGCCCGCAGGTCCTCCAGTGCCGCGGCGGTGGATTCCTCCTCGACGCCGACGGTCAGGTTCACCAGCACCCGGGTGGCCAGGCCTTGACGCGCGGCGTCACGCGCCGTCCAGCGCACACAGTGATCCGTCGCGATGCCCACCACGTCGACCGCATCGATCCGGCGCTGCCGCAGCCAATCCCCCAGCGACGTACCGCGGTCGTCGCGGCCGCTGAACCCGCTGTATCCGGCGTCGTACGCGCCCTTGCGGAAGATTGCCTCGAACCGGGCGGGATCGATGTCGGGGTGGAACTGCGCACCGACGCTGTCGGCGCGGCAGTGCGGCGGCCACGACGAGATGTAATCCGGCTGATCGGAGAAGTGCCCGCCGGGGTCGATGTGCGCATCCTGGGTGGCGATCACGTGGCGGTATCCGGCGCCGTCGGCGAGGTAGTCGCGGATGGCGGCCGCCAGATCCGCTCCACCGGTCACGGCAACCGGGCCGCCCTCGCAGAAATCTCTCTGAACGTCGACGACGACCAGCGCGCGCATGACACCACGTTATCGCCGACCGGGCCGGTACCCGAGTCACCGCGGGCATTCCGCTGGGTAGGATCGGCAAAGTCGATGCCACTAGCTGCGCGTTGCATCAGGTAGTTCGTCAAACTATAGTCCAGACACGTGTCCAGAAAGTTCGTCGACGCCTCGTCCGGACCTTTCACCGTGCTGATTCTCGGCACCTCAACATCAGATCGGGCGTGAGTATGCGGATTGCGCTGTTGTCGTATCGCAGCAAGCCGCACTGCGGTGGCCAGGGAGTTTATGTTCGGCACCTCAGCCGAAGCCTGGTCGACCTGGGCCACCACGTCGAGGTGTTCTCCGGTCAGCCCTACCCCGAGGAGCTCGACCCGCGGGTGGTGCTGACCGAGGTGCCCAGCCTGGACATGTACCGCGAGCCGGACCCCTTCCGCATCCCGCACCCCCGGGAGATCCGGGACCGCATCGATGTGCTCGAACTGGCCGGCGTGTGGAGCGCGGGCTTTCCCGAACCACGGACCTTCAGCCTGCGGGCGGCTCGGCTGCTCGCCGGCCGGCGGGATGACTTCGACGTCGTGCACGACAACCAGAGCCTGGGCGTCGGCCTCCTGGACATCGCCGCCGACGTCCTACCCGTGGTCGCGACCGTGCACCACCCGATCACCCGTGACCGGCTGGTGGATCTCGCCGCCGCACGTTGGTGGCGCAAACCCTCGGTGCGCCGGTGGTACGGATTTCTGGCGATGCAGCAGCGGGTGGCCCGCCGCATCCCCGAGTTGCTCACCGTCTCGTCGTCCTCGGCGACCGACATCATCGCCGATTTCGGCGTACACCCGGATCAGCTGCACGTCGTACCGTTGGGCGTCGACACCGACATGTTCGCGCCGTCCGCGGAACCGCGAATTCCAGGCCGCATCATGGCAATTGCCAGCGCGGACGTTCCGCTCAAGGGCGTCGGACACCTGCTGCAGGCGATCGCCAAACTCCGCCACCACTACGACCTCGAGCTGCAGCTGGTCGCCAAGCTGGAGCCGAATGGGCCGACCGAGAAGCTGATCGCCGAGCTCGGCATCTCCGACATCGTGCACATCTCCAGCGGTCTGTCCGACGAGGAATTGGCCCGGCTCTTCGCTTCTGCCGAAATCGCTTGCATCCCTTCGCTGTACGAAGGTTTCTCATTGCCCGCCGTCGAAGCCATGGCGAGCGGCACGCCGATCGTCGCCAGCCGGGCCGGCGCGCTGCCCGAGGTCCTGGGTGAGGACGGCCAGTGCGCCAGGCTGGTGCCGCCTGGCGATGTCGCCGAGTTGACCCGGGTGGTGGGCCAGTTGCTGGACTCCCCGGGCGAGCTCAAACGCCTGGGGGCCGCGGGACGCCGCCGCGCCGTCGAGGTGTTCAGCTGGGAGTCGGTGGCCGCGCAGACGGTGCGCGTGTACGAGCAGGCCATCGCACGAACCGGCGTGGCACGTGACCCCAGCCCGGCGGTGGGCGAACTGTGCTGACCGTCGATTTCGACCGGCTCCACATCGGCCCGGGCAGCAAGGTCATCGACGTCGGCTGCGGCGCCGGACGGCACAGCTTCGAGGCGTACCGGCGCGGCGCTGACATCGTCGCGTTCGATCAGAATGCCGGGGAGATCAGCGATGTCGGCACGATGTTCCGCGGCATGGCGGACGCGGGCGAGGCACCCGAATCCGCCCGCGCGGAGGCCGTCACCGGCGACGCGCGGGCGCTGCCCTATCCGGATGAGACCTTCGACTGCGTCATCGCCTCCGAAATTCTCGAGCACATTCCGGCCGACGACGCCGTGATCTCCGAGTTGATCCGGGTGCTGAAAGTGGGCGGGCAGCTGGCCGTCTCGGTGCCGCGGTGGCTCCCCGAACAGCTGTGCTGGCTGCTGTCCGACGACTACCACAGCAACGAGGGTGGCCACATCCGCATCTACCGCGCCAACGAGCTGCGCGGCAAGATCGCCGATCGGGGAATGGACTTCACCCACGCGCATCACTCGCATGCGCTGCACTCACCGTTCTGGTGGCTGAAATGCGCTGTGGGCGTGGACAAGCCGGATCACCCCGCAGTCACCGCCTACCACAAGCTGCTGGTATGGGACATGATGCGGCGCCCGCTGCTGACCCGAGTCGCCGAGTCGGCGCTGAACCCGCTGATCGGCAAGAGCGTCGCGCTGTACTTCGAGAAACCGGTACCCGCCGTTGAGCTGGTCTAACGCACCGGGCGTCGTCGGCGTCCTGTCCCCCGAACAGTGCCGCCAGACGGCGGAATCGATTGCGGCGACACAGTTTCCGTCCGGCGAGATCCCGTGGTCCGACGGTGGTCACACCGACCCCTGGGACCATGTCGAATGCGCGATGGCGTTGACGGTGGCTGGGCTGATCGAACCCGCGCGGCGCGCCTACGAATGGTGTCGCCGTGCGCAGCGGGCCGATGGCTCCTGGCCGATCCAGCTGCGCGCCGGTGTCATCGAGGACGCCAACAGCGACAGCAACTTCTGCGCCTACGTCGCGGTCGGCGTCTGGCACCACGTGCTGGTCACCGGCGACCGCGACTTCGCCGACGCGATGTGGCCCACCGTGCGCGCGGCCATCGACTTCGTGGTGGACCTGCAGCTTGAGGGTGGCGAAATCTGTTGGGCGCGAAGCCCTTCCGGCCCGCTGACTGAGGCGCTGTTGACCGGCTGCGCCAGTATCTTCCACAGCATCCGGTGCGCACTGGCGTTGGCGAATCTGGTCGACGAGCCACAGCCCGAATGGGAACTCGCCCTGGGCCGGCTGGGCCACGCGATAGCGGTGCATCCCGCGGCGTTCACCGAGAAGCCTCATCATTCGATGGACTGGTACTACCCGATCTTGGGTGGCGCGCTGCGCGGCGAGGCCGCAACGGCCCGAATCGCGGAACGCTGGAGCGATTTCGTGGTCGACGGTCTGGGCATCCGCTGCGTCGACGACCGGCCGTGGGTGACCGGCGCGGAGACATGTGAGCTGGTGCTGGCGCTCGACGCGATGGGCGACCGGCAGGCGGCGCTCACCCAGTTCGCGGCCATGCAGCATCTCCGCGAGAAGGACGGTTCGTACTGGACCGGGCTGGTGTTCAGCGACGGTAAGCGGTGGCCCGTCGAGCGCACCACGTGGACCGGGGCAGCGGTGATCCTCGCGGCGGACGCACTCTCACGCACCACCGCGGGCAACGGCATCTTCCGCGGCACCGACCTGCCGCGCGGCCTGGAAAGCGACTACGACTGCGAGTGCGTGACCAGCCGATCGGATCGCTAGACCGCTTCGCCCGCAGCGCCGCCGATTCGTTCCAGCACCCGCATCGACCCCGTCGCCGACTTCTCCGTGAAGGCACCGCTTTCCAATGCGCGACAGTAGATTTCGTATGGCGGTCGCCCGCCGTCGCGTGGATCGGGAAAGACGTCGTGGATGACGAGTGCACCGCCGGCCTGCACCCAGGCCGCCCAACCCTCGTAGTCCCGGCGGGCGGCCTCCGCGCTGTGGCCGCCGTCGATGAACAGCAGTTGCAGCGGCGTGCGCCAACCCCGGGCCACCACCGCCGACTTGCCGACCACGGCCACCACGTTGTCGTCGAGACCGGCCTCGTCGAGCGTGTGACGCAGGGTGGGCAGGGTGTCGAACAGTCCGGTGACCGGGTCGACCAGCGAGGTGTCGTGGTACTCCCAACCGGCCTGGTGTTCCTCGGAACCGTGGTGGTGGTCGACCGTGTAGAGCACGCTGTCGCGCGCTCCCGCCGCCGCTCCCAGCAGCACGGTCGACTTGCCGCAGTAGGTCCCGATCTCGACGCCGACACCGTGGTCCAGGTAGCTCATCGCGACGTCGTACAGGGCGCGACCCTCATCGGCGGGCATGAAGCCGGTGACACGCTCCGCCAACGCGAATAACCGGCTGGTCAGCTCGTCGTCGACAGTGCGATCTGCGGAGGACACCATCCCCTGAACGTAGTGCACGGGGGTCGCGATCCTGTTGCCGCACCCGAGGTGGTGTAGTAGTGTCCGGACACGTGTCCAACCCGATAGTTCGGGAATCGACGAGACGGCGCCTGAGCGCCAAGCAGGCCGACACGGTTGACCGGCTGGGCAACGCGGCGATCGGCGTGCTGAGCCGAGAAGGCTTCTCCGGGTTGACGATTCGTATGGTTGCCGCGGAAGCAGGCGTCGGCGCAGCCACCGCGTACACCTACTTCTCGTCCAAAGAGCATCTCGTGGCCGAGGTGTTCTGGCGACGACTCGCGTCCAGCCCGGTCGAGCCGATCGCCTCGCCGCATCCGGTCGACCGTGTAATCGCTGTGCTGCGCCAGATCGCGTTGCTGGTCGCCGACGAGCCCGCGCTGGCGGGCGCGGTCACCAACGCGCTGCTCAGCGCCGATCCCGAAGTCGAGCACCTGCGGTTGCGCGTCGGCCACGAGATACATCAGCGGCTGGCCACCGCGCTGGGCAACGGGCACAACCCTGACCTGGTCGAATCCCTGGAGTTGCTGTATGCGGGCGCCCTGGTGCGCGCCGGTATGGGCTACGCGTCCTACACCGAGATCGCGGACCGGCTGGAGACGTCGGCGCGACTGCTCCTGGACGAGAAGGCCTAGCCACTCGACGCGGGCTGGCATGATCAACGCCCATGGACGTCGTCGACCATCCCGAACGCGATCAGGCGTGGGACACCACGGCGCGATCGGAGACCGAAACCCAACGCTTGGACCGCAATTGGCTCAGCCTGCTGCAGGAGTTGCGGGTCGTCCAGACCGGCGTTCAGTTGCTCACCGGCTTCTTGTTGACGCTTCCGTTTCAGCCCCGCTTCGACGGCCTGAACACCACCATGCGCGCGATCTACCTGGCGACGGTGGGGTGCTCGGTGGGCGCGACGGTATTGTTGGAGGCCCCGGTCGGGATGCACCGGCTTCTGTTTCGACGCCATCGCACCCAGTTCCTCGTATCGGCGGCGCACCGGTTTGCCTACTCCGGCCTGCTGTTGATGGGTCTAGCGCTGACCGGCGTCACGGTGATCATCTTCGGCGCAGTCGCCGGACCCACCGCGAGCGTTGTCGCCGGATCCTGCGCGATCGCCGCACAACTCGGCTTCTGGGTGCTGCTGCCCATGTGGGTGCGCCGCGCCGCGCCGCCGCCCGACTGATCCCGGCACACCGATGCGAGTTTGCCCGCGCGGTTTGCATCGCGGACAACGTGGGAACACCCCCGCCATGTTGATTCGGCGAATCGCTCGTCCCCTGCTGTCTGCAGCATTCATCGGCCAAGGTGTCGAGGCGCTGCGCAACCCCGCGGTCACGCTCGAGGCGACGGAGCCCACCGTCGCGGCGCTGCGTCAGCTGCCCGAGCCCTACGGCGACAAGGTGCCGTCCAACCCCGAGACGGCCGCCCGGATCAACGCTGCCGTTCAGGTCGCCGGCGGGGTGCTGCTGGCCACCGGCAAGGCTCCTCGAATCGCCTCCGCCGCACTGGCATTCACGGTGATCCCGGGAAGCCTTGGCGGACACTTGTTCTGGACCGAAAGCGATCCGCAGCGCAAGGCGCAGAAGCGGCGCGACCTGCTGACCGATCTGAGCCTGCTGGGTGGACTCATCATCGCCGCGGCCGACACAGCCGGTAAGCCATCGTTGGGATGGCGCGGAAGGCAAGCGGCGGAACGACTTTCTTCCGCACTCCCCCTGACGGGCTCGGACGACTCGTTGCTCGACTCCGAGCTCGCCGAACGCATCGCGCAAGGCCTGCACGCGGGGGCCGAGCGCAGTCGCGAACTCGCCAGCGCCGCCGCCGAACGCAGCGCGCCAGTCGTCGAGGCGGCCCGCAAGCGAGGCGAAGAACTCGCGCACGACGCCGCCAAGAAGAGCAAGCCCGTGGTGAAGAAGGCGCGCAAGAAGGCACGCAAGCGCGGTGCCGAACTCGCCGAGACGGTGCGCGAACGTGGTGCCGACCTGGCCGAGACCGCCCGTGATCGCGGTAGCGAATGGGCGCATGATGCCGCCAAGAAGAGCAAGCCCGTCGTGAAAAAGGCGCGCAAACGCGGCGCTGAACTCGCCGACGTCGCCCGCGACCGGGGCAGCGAGTGGGCCGACATCGCCTGGGACCGCGGCAGTGAATGGGCGGAGATTGCACGGGACCGGGGCAGCGAGCTGAGCGAGCGCGCCTACGAACGCGGCAGTGAGCTAGCGGAACTGGCCCGCGATCGCGGCGAGGAGCTGGCCCACCGCGGGCGGGCCACAGCGCGCCACTGGCACTGATCAGACCGTCGACGGAGCTTTTTGGCGCGGGTACATTGGCGGCCACCGCCGCTAGGAGCCCCGCATGACATCAGCTGACTTCGACCCGAGTTACGGATACGCGCCGCACGGTCCGAGCGGTCGGCCCGGCGGCCTGGGCACGCGGTTCTTCGCGCGGCTGATCGACGGCATCCTGGTCAACGTCGTGGTGTTTCTGGTGTCGCTGTTCCTGTTCGACCAGGACTACTGGTGGCTGGTCACCGGGTTGTTCTCCGGCGTTCTGATGTTCGGCTATTTCGTCTTGTTCGAAGTCAGTCAGGGCGCCAGCCCGGGCAAGCGCCTGCTGGGTCTGAGCGTGCATGGTCCCGGCGGATCGCCGCGACCCACTGCCGGGCAGTCGGCCATCCGCAACTCGTTCACGCTGCTGTCGGTGGTGCCCTACCTGGGTCCGCTGCTGGCGTTCATCGCCTACATCGTGATCGCGGTGACGATCAGCGGCAGCCCCACCAAGCAGGGCAAGCACGACGAGTTGGCCGGCGGCACACAGGTGCTCAAGGTCTAGCGGACAGGTACCGCACGAATGCGTCGACGATCGTGTCGACGCTCTGTGCGATGTCGACGGCCATGCCCCGTTCGCCGGGCTGCAGGGGCTCGAGCGCGTCGTACTGGGACCGCACCAACGACGAGGGCATGAAGTGACCGGGCCGGTCTGCTTGCCGGCGGCCGACGATGTCGGGCGGACCGGTGAGATGCAGGAATTCGACAGTCGTTCGGTACGAACGCAATTGGTCCCGATACCGGCGCTTGAGCGCCGAGCAGCTCATCACCCCGCTGTCGTGATCGGCCAGCCACCGCCCCACCGCGGCCAGCCAGGGCCGACGGTCGTCGTCGTCGAGTGGCGTGCCCGCGGACATTTTCGCGACGTTGGTCGCCGGGTGCAGCGTGTCGGCGTCCGCGAACGGAATGTCGAGGCGACGGGCCAGCGCCGCCCCGACGCTTGACTTGCCCGACCCCGACACACCCATCACCACGATCGATGTGCCTGGCGGAGAGCGCTTTTCGTCAGGCACCGGGCAGGTTGCGGTTCCACTCCAGCCAGCCCACACCCGCCCGGCCGTCGGCGGTGCTCACCGTCGCCCAGGCGCGCGGGAATTGGCTCGCCCGACCGTCCTTGGCGACCAGGCGCAGCGGCGCGTGTCCGAGCACGTCGATGGTCGCCGCGATACCGCCGGGGTTGACCGCCAATGTCGCGGTGACGGGCAGGCCGTCGGCATCGAATGTCTGTATCGGGGAGATGGTTTCCAGTTCGGTGACGGTCCCCGCGCGATCCTGGACGTAGCCGACGCTCATCGGCGGAACGCCCGGAATCTTGAGGTCGACCCCGTGCACGTGAGTGCCGTCGTCGAAGTGCAATGCGCTCCAGAGCCAGTCCATGCTCCACCAGTCGCGCACTCCCCACGAGTGATCCCGTTGCCCGGGGACCGCGTCCAGCGTGTAGCGGCGCCCGTCGACCGTGACGGATCCCGTTACCGTGCAGGGGATCTCATAACGCGTTGCCACCCGGTACTGATACGGCGTGCCGTCGGTGGCCCATTCGAGTTCGATGGCCACCTCGGCCGGATCGCCCTGCTCGCCTCGCAGCAGGCCGGCCGGATCGAGAAACGACTGCCCCCGGCCACGCAGCGTGACGCGATAGGTGCGCAGCGGATCGGCGGCGGAGTGCGTGAAGTCGAGCGCGTCGGTGCTCACCGCCCATGGATCGGCGGGCAGCGGCACCTCGAAGTCGACCAGCGCGACGGTCGGCAGCCCCGGACCGCACAGCAGCCCGTGCAGCCAGGCCGTTTGCTGGTTGGGAATCAAGCCGAGCCGGATCCAGCCGCCGAATCCCTGTGCGGCGTCGATGAAGTCGGCGTACCAGCTCTCGTTCCACAGCGGCTCGTCGGTGGGCGGGTGCGCCGACTCGTCATCGGACGACGGGCGCAGCGGTTCGGTGGAGGCCGGTGCCGGCAAGATGGCCAACGCGTCGGTGTCGAGCACGTGCTCGCAGTGCCGCTGCAGCATCGTCATGAACATCGTGTCGCCACGTTCGGTGCGCTCGACCAGCATCGACGACACGATGGCCATCATCACCCCGAAAAAGCTCTGCCGTCGCACGCCATCGCGAACGTCGGCGAGGCTGATCGGCGCGCCCGGGCCGAGCGCGCGGTGATAGCCGTCCAGCAAGTCGTCGTAGTGCGCGCGACGGTCCTCGATCGGTAGGGCGCAGCCGAGGAAGTAGGCCAGGTCGGTCATTGCCGGACCCCACGTCACCGTCTGCCAATCCACCACGGTCAGTGGGCGTTCCGCGCCGTCGGCGCCGAACAACATATTGTCCAGGCGGTAGTCGCCGTGGATCAATCCGTGCATCCGCTCGTCGGTGGCCTCCTCGGCGAGATAGGCATCGAAGCCGCCGACCAGCCGCTCGCACACCGTCCGGTGCTGCGGTGAGATCTGGTCGCCATAGCGGTCGACGAAGCCGGCGAAGAGTGCGGTGATCAAACCCTGGTTGATCGGCGCGTCACGGTTGAGCCACGCCGCATCGGCGAGGGTGGTGTCTCCCAGCAGCGGCCCCTGTAGCCGGCCCAGTTCGGTCACGGCGGTGCGTGCTTGCGCCGTTGTGGCACCGCGGATTTCGTCGCCCACCAACGCCGGGTTGGCGTCACCGAGCAGCACATCGAAAATTCCCGACGAGGCGTCGAACGCGTTGTGGTAGCAAGGCGCGACGGGACCGTGCAGCCGCGGGGCGATGTCGCGGTAGAAGGACACCTCTCGCTCGTAGAGCTCCAGCGTCATTCCGGTCTGCCGGCTCATCGGGTCGGTGGCCGCGACCTTCAGCACCACCGAGTCCGGCCGGTCGGCTGCTGACGAGGCATCGGCGTAGGTCAACTGGACGCGGTAGCACTCGCTCATCTGGCCGGTGCCGATTCGCTCGGTGCTGAAATCGGCGACGGTTCCCGCACCGATCGCCTCGCTGAGCCAGGCAGCGGTGAGGTCGGCCGGGCGTTCGACGACGTTGTCGGGGTGCGGTGTCATGGCTCGTTCACGAAACCACATCCACCGTCATCTCGCTAGCGAAAAGCCCTCCCAGGCTCGCCGCCGTTCGGGGTGCGGGTCGAACTCGAGGTGGGTCTTGCGATCGAACACCATCACCGCGCGGTCGGTGTCGGTGTAGGCGGGCCAGTCGTCGCCGGGATTGCCCGTCCGGCTGAATGATCGCCAACGCCTTTGCACTTCGCGGGTGACCCGCAGCGCCGACCGCCGATCGACCGGCGCGGTGAGCAGGGCGCCGACTCTGGTGCGGTAGAAGCCGAACACCGCGAGCAACTCGGTGGCGTGGGTGGCACCGAGCCCGGACCAGCGCAGCGCGCGGGGCGCGTAGTCGTAGCGGTACAGGTACGTCGGCGCGTATCTGCCGTGGGCTTCGGCCATCCCCCACGCCGCCGAACCGAAGGCGAAATCGCCGCCCAGCCGGATGCACGCTGACCGCTGCGGGTAATCGGGGTAGGCCCCGGTGATGCGCTCCCGCTCCGCCGGTTCGACCTCGGCCAGCAGCGCTTCGATCATCGGTTCGTTGGTCGGCAGCAGTTGCAGGAAGCGGGTGAACAGCTTTCCCTCGTCGGCGTTGGTGCCCACGATCAACGGCACCCGGTGCGCCTTGCCCTGCTGCATCGCGTCGACCGGATCGAGCGGTAGCACGTCGTCGCCGAACACCGGGCCAATGGGGAACGCGCCCAACATGTCTCGCACACCATCATTGATCAGACGGTTCTGCGCGGCCACCAGGTCTGCGGGCGACGCCGTCAGCAATGCGTGTGCGGCATCCTGCTTGCGGGTGCCGAGCAGAGTCGCGAACCGCGCGGCGAACTCCGCCGCGACGGCGGTGGGCCGGGTCATCCCGCTGGCCGGGCTTTCTGAAATCGCCTGGGCGAACAGGCCTTCGGCGTCGGGTGCGGTCAACAGCGCGCCGACGGCGTGGGCACCGGCGCTTTCGCCGAAGATCGTCACATTGGCCGGGTCGCCCCCGAACGCCGCGACGTTGTCACGCACCCAGCGCAGCGACAGGATCAAGTCACGCAGGAACAGATTGCTGTCGATCGTGATGTCCGACGTCGACAGCGACGACAGGTCGAGGCAGCCGAGCGCACCGAGGCGGTAGTTCACCGAGACGTAGATGCAGCCCCGCTTGGCCAGCGCCACCCCGTCGTAGATCGGCGTGGCCGAGCTGCCCATGATGTAGCCGCCGCCGTGGATGAAGACCATCACCGGCAGCGGCTGGGGCGGCGACGCCGCGGGCGCGGTGACGTTCAGGGTGAGGCAGTCCTCCCCCATGGCCTGGTACTTGCCCACCCCGAGCATGGCGTAGCGGTGCTCCTGCGGGGAGCACTTGGTGAAGCCGTGGCAATACCGCACACCCCGCCAGGGCTGGGCCGGCTCCGGCGCCCGGTAGCGCAGCGCGCCCACCGGGGGCTTGGCGTACGGGATGGATCGCCAGCGGTGAACGCCGTCACGGGTGAAACCTTCGACGGTGCCCGCGGTGGTCGTCACGCGGACCGTGTGTTCGTGCATCAATCGACGGTAGCGAACGTCAGGGGCGGACGCTCGGCAGGTCCGGATCGACGACCCGGATCGTGCCGGTGGTGCCGTCGACCTCGATCAGCGCCCCGGGCGCCAGCCGTCGAGTCGCGTCGTGCACATCGACCACGCAGGGGATACCGAATTCGCGCGCCACCACGGCCGCGTGTGACATCGGTCCGCCGAGTTCTGTGACGACGGCCCCGGCGTAGGAGAAAGCGGCCGTATAGCCGACGTCGGTGACCTCGGCAACGAGGATCTCCCCGGCCTGCAGGTCATCGATGGTGTCCGGGCGCACGATCCGAACCCGGCCGCGAACCTGGCCGGCGCTGACGCCGGCCCCGGTCAGCTCCTGACCGGGCGACAGCACGGACGCGGCTATGGCGGTGGGTCGCCATCCGCCGCTGAACACCGCCGGCGGCACGGTGTCAGCGAGGCTCGCCTGATCGGCGCGGCGGCGGCGCACCAGCGCGGCGGTGTCGGCGGGCAGTGCGTCCAACTCGTCGACGAGCAGATAGAACACGTCGTCGACGGTCTCGAGCACCCCCGTGTCGACCAATCGTCGGCCGAGTTCGCGAAGGAGCTTGCGCAGCAACCAGTTTGCCCGAACCAGACGGTCCCGGCGGGTTTCACGGTCGCGGACCTGGTGGGCGGCGAGCAGCGCCACCGGCCGGGCCCGCAACGGGATCGTGGGTGCGTGGTTCTCCGAACGTAGCGGTGTGTCAAGGGCTTTCGACACGATGCGGAGTAACAACTCCGGGTTGTCGGCGTAGCTGGACGAGCGCATCTCCAGCTCCGCGGGCCCGCGGTGTCCGCACGCCGCCAGTTCCGCGAGCAGGTTTTGGTGAAACTCCGGCGCCTGGGCGGCCAGTTCGCCGAGATGATCGCCGGGGCCGGACAGAATGCGCAGAACGGTGGGATCGCGCCGGGCGGTTTCGGCGATGCGGTACACCGCGCTGAGCAGGCTGGCGCTGGCCAACTCCTGACCGACCGGCAACACCATGTCGCGTCCGTTCAGGGCGCGCAGGATCGTGCTGAGCGCGGCGAAGGCCATGAACGATCCGGACGCCAGCACCCAGCCGTCGATGACGTGGTCGCGGGCCAGCAGGATCAGGCTCTGCAGCCTCGGCTCCGACAGGCGCGAAAGGTCACCCGCGGCACTCGCTTCCAGCCACTCGATGTCGTCGACGAAACACTTGGTGTCGCGGTCCGCCCCGACGATCAGGCCGGCCAGGTTGACCCCGAACACTCCCAGGTTGCGGATCGTGCGCAACGGTCCTGCGGCGCTGCGAGATTCGGGTGGCAGCTGCTGCTCGCCGTGGATCGGCATGGACGCCACACTGGGGCCGAAGAATTGGCTCTGCCGCACCACCATCTCGGGCTTGACGAAAGGCACGACTTCGGCCATGTAGTGCGCGGTGGTGATGGCGCCGTACAGCCGGTGCGCGAACACTCCGACTGTGCGGGTGGCCATTTCGCGCTGGATCAACCCACCGGGCCGCAGCCGGTTCGCGATGACCGCGCCGGAGGCGCGCAATCCCTTGACCGTCGCCGATGCCGACGAGGGCGAAAACGGCCCCGGCAGGGCCTCGGACAGGTTGGTGGCGAGATACATCGGAAACCGCGGATCGATCGGGGTGTCGAACTCGCCGTTGCCGCCGTCGGGACCCGCCAGCTCGGTCGCCTGTCCGTCGGCGGCCGGGATGTCGACCGCGGGGATGTCCTGCACATGGGTCAGGCGCCACGGCAGCGACGTCGACCAGCGACCGACGCTCAGATGTCCGCGCACCGCCAACGCCATGTCGTGCAGGCAATCCCGTGCGGTCCACGCCGTCTCGACGCGCCAGGTGTCGCGCAGCAGCGCGGTGTCCATCGACGGGGTGTCGAGCAGCAGATCGAGTTCGGCTGCTGGGCTGATCGCGCGCAGCAGCCGGGGTGCACGCGGCCGACCGAGAGCGTCGGCGATCTCCCCCAGGGTGAGCTCCCCCTCAGCCGCGAGGTTCACCGGCCCGTTCGTCAGATCCGGGTCGACGGCAGCGCGAACGAAAATTCGGTGCGCATCGTCGCTGTGCACGACCGGCAGCGTGCGGCGCCCCGCATCGGGGAACACCGCCGACGCCAGCGCCCGCCGCACCCAGTTGTCGACGCCGCGACCGAGGATCGCGGCGGCGCGAATCGACACCCATTCCACGCCGGACGCGGCGACCATTTCTTCGGCGCGAACCTTGTCTCGGCCAAACGACGAATTCGGCTGCAGTGCAGCGTCTTCCGTCCGGACGCGAGGGTCGGGTCCGTACACGTGGGCCGACGAGGCGAACACCACGCGCCGGATCCCTCCGCGGTCGACCGCGTCGAGGACGTTGCTGGTGCCACCGATGTTGACGTCACGGTCCGCCGGCCCATTCGCCGCGGGATCGGTCGACCACGCGCAGTGCACCACGACCTCGGCGCCCGACAGCGCGCGCGCCACGGCTGCGGCGTCGCGAATGTCGGCCGAGACGAAAGCGGCTTGGCTTGGCCAGCTTTCGGGCTGACGACGACCCACTCCGACCACGTCGTGTCCGGCGCTGAGCAGTCGCACGACGACGCCGCGGCCGACTACCCCGCTGGCCCCGGTGACGGCAATCCTCATCGGCTAATCGTCGTCGTCGAGGAACGCGGCGTTGACCAAGTCGTCGAGATCCATTGTCGCGAGGTCTTTTTCCTTGTTCTGCTCGGAGTCGGGGCCGTCGGCCTCGTTGGCCAGGCCCAGCAGCAGGTCGAGCACGCCGGCCTGCCGTAGGCGCTTGACCGGGATGGACGCCACCACACGCTGGATCTCCGCCTCGCCCGGTGCGGCCTTGGGCGCGACCTCTGCCGACGCGCCCACCAATTCCTGCCGGAAGTAGCCGGCCAGCGCAGCCGAGTTCGGGTAGTCGAAGATCAGCGTCGGCGACAGCGGCAAGCCGGTGGCCGCCTTGAGCCGATTCCGCATCTCGACGGCGGTCAGCGAGTCGAAACCCAACTCCTGGAATGCCTTGTCCGGGTCGATCGCCTCCGGGGTGCTGTTGCCCAGCACGGTCGCGATGTGCGAGCGCACCAGGTCCAGCAACACGGCCTGCTGCTCGTCCTCCGGCAGCCCGTCCAGGCGTTGCAGCAGGGCCGATTTCGACTTGGCCGCGGCAAGCGAGTCATCGACCTGGCGCCGGGCCGGCGCGTTGATCAGGTCGACGAACATCGGCGGCAGGGTGCCACCGTCGAACTTGGTCCGCAGGGCGGCGGTGTCGATGTGCGCGGGTAGCAGGAACGGCTCGTCGATGACCATCGCGGTGTCGAGCAGCTGCAAAGCCTGGGTGGAGGTCATCGCCACGATTCCGTCGCGGGCGAACCGCGCGAAGTCGACCGCACCGAGTTCGCCGGTCATGCTGCTGGTCTGGTCCCACAGCCCCCAGCCCAGCGAGATCGCCGGCAGGCCGCGGTCCCGCCGGTACGACGCCAGTCCGTCCAGGAAGCTGTTGGCCGCGGCGTAGTTCGCCTGACCCGAAGAGCCCACCAATCCCGCCATCGACGAGAACATCACGAACGCCGACAGGTTCGAATCCTTGGTCAGCTCATGCAGATTCCACGCCGTGTCGACCTTGGCCCGCAACACCTCGTCGACCCGCTCCGGGGTCAGCGACGTCACCACCGCGTCGTCCAGCACACCCGCGGTGTGGATCACCGCGGACAGCGGATGCTGCACCGGAATGTCGGCCAGCACCTTCGCCAGAGCCGCACGGTCGGAGGCGTCGCACGCGACGATCGATACCTCCGCGCCGCCCGCGGACAACTCCGCGGCCAGGTCGGTGGCGCCGGGTGCGTCCGGGCCGCGGCGGCCGATCAGCACCAGGTTGCGCACCCCGTGGTTCGCGACGACGTGGCGGGCCAGCGCGGACCCGGCCATCCCGGTACCGCCGGTGATAACCACGGTGCCCAACGCCCAGGCGTCGGGCATCGTCAGCACGACCTTGCCGGTGTGCCGGGCCTGGCTGAGGTAACGCAGCGCGGCCGGTGCACGTCGTACGTCGAACGTGGTGACGGGCAGCGGTCGCAGCGTCGCGTCCTCGAACAGCGCGGTGAGGTCGGACAGCATGCGCGCGATGTGGTCGGCGCCCGCCTCGAACAGGTCGAAAGCCCGGTAGCGCACCCCACTGTGTTCGGAAGCGACCTCACCGGGGTCGCGGATGTCGGTCTTACCCATTTCGAGGAAGATCCCGCCGGGCGTGACGAGCCGCAGTGAGGCATCGACGAATTCGCCGGACAGCGAGTCCAGCACGACGTCCACCCCGCGGCCGCCGGTGGCGGCCCGGAACTTGTCCTCGAACTCCACGGTGCGGGAGTCGCCGATGTGGGTGTCGTCAAAGCCCATCGACCGCAACGTGTCCCACTTGCCGCGGCTGGCCGTGGCGAACACCTCGAGACCGAAGTGACGGGCCAACTGCACAGCGGCCATGCCCACGCCGCCGGCGGCGGCGTGGATCAGGATCCGCTGGCCCGCCTTGACATCGGCGAGCGCGGTGAGTGCGTAGTAGGCGGTGGCGAACACCACCGGCGCGGTCGCCGCTTCGGTGTACGACCATCCCGACGGGATGTCCATCAGCAGGCGCCCATCGGTGATGGCCTGGGTGCCGGTGCCTTCGGGGAACAGCCCGGTGACCCGGTCGCCCACCGCGAAACGGGTTACGTCCGGCGCGGTTTCGATCACGACGCCGGACGCCTCGACGCCCATGACGGCGTCCTCGTCGGGGTACAGGCCGAGCGCGATCATCACGTCGCGGAAGTTGGCCGGCATCGTGCGCACCGCGACCCGAACCTGCCCGGCGCCCAGCGGCGCATCGGCGTCCGGAATCGGCTCGAGCACCAGGTTTTCGAAGGTGCCCTTGCTCGACATGCCGAGCCGCCAGGCATCGCCACCGGGCGGAACCAGTAGCGCGTCGACTGCGCGGCTGCCGTGCACCCGGCCGGTGTACACCGTCTCCGCGCGCACCAGGACCTGCGGCTCGCCGGCGGCCAAGACGGCGGCGATCGTCGTATCGCTCAGGGGCGCATCGGAATCCGCCAGCACGATGCGGCCGGGATGTTCGGTCTGCGCCGACCGCACCAGGCCCCACACCGCGGCGCCGGCCAGATCGGTGACGGCCTCCCCCGCCCGTCCCACCGCTCCGCGGGTGGACACCACCAGCGTTCCCGAGTCGTGCTCGGTCAGCCACGTCTGCAGCGCGGCGAGCGCCTCGTGAGTGCGGTTGTAGGTCGCGGCGAGCGCGTCGTCGTCAGCAGCCAGCGACTCGAAGACGTCGTACGCCGGTGTGTCCGCATGCGATCCGGACGCCGCCGGCGTCCACACCACTTCGAAGATCCGGTCCGGACCGGACCCCGAAACGGCGGCCATCAACTGCTGCCGGGACACCGGACGGGCCACCATGGAGGCGACCGACAACACCGGAAGTCCCAGTGCGTCAGCGAGTTCCAGCGACACCGACGAGGGGCCGGACGGTGCGATGCGGGCTCGCACCGACGATGCGCCCGCGGCGTGCAACGACACGCCTTGCCATGAGAACGGCACCAGGACACCGTCCTTGCCGTCGTGCTCGGCCTCGGTCGCGACGATCACCGCGTGCAGCGTCGCGTCGAGGACGGCGGGGTGCACACCGAATCCGGCCGGGGATACACCAGCGTCGCTGGGCAGCGTCACGTCGGCGAAGATCTCGTCGCCGCGGCGCCACATCGCGGTCAGCCCCTGGAACGCCGGGCCGTAGCCGTAGCCGTTCGCCGCCAACCGGTCGTAGAGACCGTCGATGTCGACCGCCGTTGCGCCGGCCGGGGGCCACGCGGACAGGTCGGTACCCGACCCCGGCGTGCCGGGCGACACGATGCCCTCGGCGTGCAGCGTCCAGCCCGAGTGTGCGTCGGCGCGCGAAAACACCGAGACCGCACGGCTTCCCGATTCGTCGGCGCCGTCCACGACTACCTGCACCGCCACCGACCCGGTCGCCGGGATCACCAACGGCGCCGCCAACGTCAACTCGTCGACCACCGAGCAGCCGACCTCGTCCCCCGCTCGGATGACCATCTCGACGAATCCGGTGCCAGGCAGGATCACCACGCCGCCGACCGCATGGTCGGACAGCCAACCCTGCGTTCCCGCTGCGAGCCGACCGGTCAGTACGACACCGCCCGAGGTCGGTAGGTCTATGACCGCGCCCAGCAGCGCGTGCTCGCTCGGCGACAGGCCGAGTCCTTCGGCGTCGACCGCTGCGTCGTCGGCGGACAGCCAGAAGCGCCGCCGCTCAAAGGCATACGTCGGCAGCTCGATGAAGCCGGCGCCGGGCAGCGTGGCCCGCCAGTCGACGCCAACGCCCGAAACGAACGCGTGGGCCACACCGGTCACCAGGCTGGTGGGCTCGGGGCGGTCCTTGCGCAGCAATGGCACCGCCGCCAGGGTGGCCTCGGCGAGCGACTCCTCGATGGACGAGGTGAGGCCGCCACTCGGTCCGACCTCCAGGAATCGGCTCGCACCAAGCGAATTAGCGTGCCGGATGCTGTCGGCGAACCGGACCGCGGCGCGAATGTGCCCGATCCAGTAGTCGGCGGAAGCGAAATCGTCGCCGACCAGCTCTCCGGTGACGTTGGAGATCACCGGAATGGTGACCGGGTTGACGGTCAATTCCCGGGCCGCCGCTTTGAACTCGTCGATCATCGGTTCCATCAACGGTGAGTGGAATGCATGCGACACCGCGAGCCGGTGCACGCGGCGGCCCTGTGCCCGTAGTTGCTCGGCGATGGCGTCGACAGCCGACTCGTCGCCGGAGACCACCACCGACGCCGGGCCGTTGACCGCGGCAATGCCGACCGTGTCGGTCAGCAGGGGACGAACCTCATCCTCGGTGGCCTGCACCGCGACCATGGCCCCGCCGGCGGGCAGCGCCTGCATGAACCGGCCTCGCGCGACCACCAGCAACGCGGCGTTCTCCAGCGACAGCGCACCCGCGACGTGCGCCGCGGTCAATTCGCCGATCGAGTGACCCATCACGAAATCGGGCCGCACGCCCCAGGATTCCAGCAGCCGGTACAGCGCGACCTCGACGGCGAACAACGCCGGCTGGGCGAACTCGGTGGTGTTCAACAGGTCTTCATCGTGGCCCCACATCACCTCGCGCAGCGGGCGCAGCAGGTGGCGGTCCAACTCCCCGACGACGGTGTTGAATGCCTCGGCGAACACCGGGTGGGTGGCGTGCAGACCCATGCCCATGCCGAGCCACTGCGAGCCCTGACCGGGAAACACGAAGACGGTCTTGCCTGGCAGCGCGCTGCCGGTGATGACCGAAACCGGTGCGTCGTCGGCCAATTCGGTCAGGCCGGCGAGCAACTGGTCCCGGTCGGCGCCCAGCGCCACCGCGCGGTGCTCGAACGCGGCGCGGCCGGCCAGCGACCAGCCGACATCTGTGGCAGCCAATTCTGTTCGAGTGCCGACGAATTCGGCCAGGCGCGCGGCCTGGGCGGCCAGCGCTGAGGTGGACTTCGCCGTGATCGCCCACGGGACGACCGGTGGCGGCGCGACCGGCGACACCTCCGCGGGTGTCTCGATCGGCGGTGCCGATTCGATGATGACGTGCGCGTTGGTGCCGCTGATGCCGAACGACGACACCCCGGCGCGGCGTGGATGGCCGTTGGCAGGCCAGGGCTGCTGGTCGGTCAGCAGTTGGACCGAGCCCATCGTCCAGTCGACGTGCGGGCTCGGCGCATCCACGTGCAGGGTGGCCGGCAGCACCTCGTGGCGCATCGCCAGGATCATCTTCATCACCCCGGCCACACCTGCGGCGGCCTGGGTGTGGCCCATGTTGGACTTGATCGATCCCAGCCACAGCGGCGTCGGCCGGTCTTGCCCGTAGGTCGCCAGAATCGCCTGCGCCTCAATGGGATCGCCCAGGGTGGTGCCGGTGCCGTGGCCTTCGACCACGTCGACGTCGGCACCGCTGAGTCCCGCACTGGCCAACGCCGAGCGGACGACCCGCTGCTGCGAGGGCCCGTTCGGGGCGGTGAGCCCGTTGGAGGCACCGTCCTGGTTGATCGCCGATCCGCTGACCAGGGCGAGCACCGGGTGGCCGTTGCGCCGGGCGTCGGAAAGCCGCTCCAGCACCAGCATTCCGCCGCCCTCGGAGAACCCGGTACCGTCGGCCGCCCCGGCGAAGGCCTTGCAACGGCCGTCGGTGGACAGCCCCCGCCAGCGGCTGAATTCGACATAGATGTCGGGAGTGGCGTTGATCGTGACGCCGCCGGCCAGCGCGAGGTCGGACTCCCCCGACCGCAGCGACTGCGCAGCCATGTGCAGGGTCACCAGCGACGTCGAGCACGCGGTGTCCACCGACACCGCGGGGCCCTCCAGACCGAGAACGTAAGACACCCGGCCGGACGCGACGCTCGAGAGCTGACCGGTGAGGCGGAAGCCCTCCACCGGCTTGGCGGAGAACATTCCGTAGCCCTGGGTCATCAGGCCGGCGAAGACGCCGGTGGCGCTGCCGCGCAGCGTGGTCGGGTCAATTCCGGCCCGCTCCAACGCTTCCCAAGTCAATTCCAGGAACATCCGCTGCTGTGGGTCCATCGCCAGCGCCTCGGACGGCCCGATGCCGAAGAAGGCCGGGTCGAAATCGCCGACGTCCTCGACGAATCCGCCCACGCGGGTGTAGCAGGTCTCGGCCACGTCCGGGTCGGGGTTGTACAGATTGGCCAGGTCCCAGCCGCGATCGCTCGGGAACTCGCTGATGACGTCGCGGCCCTCAATGACCATGTCCCACAGGTCTTCCGGCGAGTTGACGTTGCCGGGGTATCGGCACGACATGCCGACGATCGCAATCTGTTCGTCGCCGGCGACGCGCACGGCGGGAACGGTCTTGACTTCCTGCGGCACACCGGCGAGTTCGGTGCGGAAGTAGTCCGCCAGCCGGCTCGGGGTCGGGTAGTCGAAGATCAGCGTCGGCGACAGCGCCAGACCGGTGGCGGCCTTGAGCCGGTTGCGCATCTCGACAGCGGTCAACGAGTCGAAGCCCAGTTCCTGGAACGCCTTGTCCGGGTCGATCGCCTCCGGCGTGGTGGTGCCCAGCACCGTGGCGATGTGCGAGCGGACCAGGTCCAGCAGCACCGCGTGCTGCTCGGCCTCCGGCAGGCCGTGAATGCGTTGCGCCAGAGCCGACTTCGACTTGCTCGCGGCCAGTGAGTCGTCGACCCGGCGGCGGGTCGGCGCGTTGATCAGGTCGACGAACATCGGCGGCACGACGGCGGTGTTGGCCCGCAGCGCGGCGGCGTCGATGTGCGCGGGCAGCAGGAACGGCTCGTCGACCGCCATTGCGGTGTCGAACAACTGCAACGCGTCGGCGGACGCCAACGCCTTGACGCCGGTGCGGGCCAACCGCGCCCGGCCGGCGTCGTCGAGGCCACCCGTCATCTCGCTCGCCTGATCCCACAGACCCCAGCCGAGAGAGATTGCCGGCAGCTTGTGCGCCCGCCGGTGGGCGGCCAGGGCGTCGAGGTAGCTGTTGGCCGCCGCGTAGTTGGCCTGGCCCGACGACCCGACCAGGCCGGCCATCGACGAGAACAACACGAAGGCCGAGACGCTCGAATCCTGGCTCAGCTCATGCAGATTCCAGGCCGCGTCGATCTTGGCTCGCAGCACCGGATCCACCCGCTCGGGTGTCAGCGACGTTAGCACTGCGTCGTCGAGCACACCGGCGGCGTGGATGACCGCGGACAGCGGATGCTGCACGGGGATGTCGGCGATGACCTTGGCCAGCGCGGCGCGGTCCGCCGCATCGCACGCGACGATCGACACCTCGGCGCCGGCCGCGGTGAGTTCGGCCGTCAATTCCGCGGCGCCTGGGGCGTTGGGGCCGCGGCGACCGAGCAGAAGAAGATGCCGCGCACCGTGATTGGCCACCAGGTGGCGGGCCAGCGCAGAACCGGCCATGCCGGTTCCGCCGGTGATCAGCACGGTGCCCTGCGCCCACACGTCAGGCATGGTGAGCACGACCTTGCCGGTGTGGCGGGCCTGGCTCAGGTAGCGCAGGGCCGCGGGTGCGCGGCGAATGTCGAAGGTCGTCACCGGCAACGGCCGCAGCACGCCGGAGTCGAAGAGTTCGGCGAGTTCGAGAAGGTACTGGTGCATCCGGTTGCGGCCGGGTTCGAACAGGTCGAAGGCGCGGTAGCGGACGCCCGGGTATTCCTCGGCGATCTTCCCCGGGTCGCGGATGTCGGTCTTGCCCATCTCGAGGAAGACCCCGCCCGGTTTGACGAGTCGCAGTGAGGCGTCGACGAATTCACCGGCCAGCGAGTCGAGCACGACGTCGAAGCCGCGGTCGCCGACGATGGCGCGGAACTTGTCCTCGAACTCCAGGGTCCGGGAATCGCCGATGTGGTCGTCGTCGAAGCCCATCGCCAACAACGTGTCCCACTTGGGACGGCTGGCGGTGGCAAAGACTTCGAGGCCGAAGTGGCGGGCGAGTTGCGCGGCGGCCATACCCACACCGCCGGTTCCGGCGTGCAGCAGCAGGCGCTGGCCCGGTTTGACGTCGGCGAGATGGACGAACGCGTAATACGCGGTGGTGAACACCGCGGAGATGGCCGCGGCTTCGGGGTACGACCAGTCCGACGGCATCGGCAGCAGCAGCCGGGTGTCGCCGGCGACCAGGGTGCCGCTGCCGTCCGGGAAGAAGCCGTAGACGTCGTCGCCGACGGCGTACTCGGTGACGCCGGGCCCGACCTCGACGACGACGCCCGCGCCCTCACCGCCGATCAGCGCGTCGTGGGTGAACATGCCCAGCGTGATCATGATGTCGCGGAAGTTGGTGGAGATGGATCGCAGCGCGACGCGGACCTGGCCGGGCTCCAGCGCCGCAGCCGCGTTGGGCACCGGCTCCAGTTGCAGATTTTCGAAGGTGCCCGCCGTCGACAGGCCCAGTCGCCACGGGCCCTCGGCCGGCGGCACCAGCAGGCTGTCGACCGCCCGGCTGCCGCGCACCCGCGCGGTGTGAATCGCCTCGCCGCGGACCAGCACCTGCGGCTCCCCGACCGCCAGCACGTCGGCGATCGTCGAATCAGTCAGCGGTGCATCGGAATCCACCAGCACGATGCGGCCGGGATTCTCGGTCTGCGCTGAGCGCACCAGGCCCCACACGGCCGCACCGGCCAGGTCCGTGACGTCCTCGCCCGACAGTGCGACCGCGCCGTGCGTCGACACGACCAGCACGCCCGACTCGTGTTCGGACAACCAGGACTGCAATGCCGTCAGCGCGGTGTGCACCCGCTCGTAGCTCGCGGCGACCGGATCGCTTGCGGTGGAAGCGGATTCGAAGACGTCGTAAGCCGGGGTCTCGGCGTGGGATACCGGGGAAGCCAGCGTCCACGCGAGCTCGAACAGCCGATCCCCGGTGGCACCGGCCACGGCGGCCGCCAGCTGCTGTTGGGAAATCGGGCGCGCCACCATCGACGACACCGTCAGCACCGGCAGGCCCAGCCCGTCGGCAAGTTCGACCGAAACCGCCGAGGGGCCCGACGGCGCGATTCGCGCCCGCACCGACGACGCTCCCGCCGCGTGTAGCGAGACGCCCTGCCACGAGAAGGGCAGTGCCACACCATCACCCACGTGTGTGACCGCGGCCGCGTGCAGGGCTGCGTCAAGCAGCACCGGGTGTACGCCGAATCCGCCGACGCCACCGGCCGGTTGAGGCAGCGTCACCTCGGCGAAGAATTCCTCGCCGCGCCGCCACAGTGCGGTCAGACCTTGGAACGCCGGACCGTACTGGTATCCGCGCTCAGCGAGCCGCTGGTAGCCGTCGCGCACGTCGACGGCAACGGCGCCCTCGGGCGGCCAGACCGAGAGGTCCGCGATCGGCTCGACCGGGGCAGCCGACAAAATGCCCGTCGCGTGGCAGTTCCATGCGGAATCCGCAGTCTCCCTGGAGAACACCGAGATGCTGCGCTGGCCCGCGTCGTCGGCGGCGCCGACCACTACCTGCACCGAGACCGCACCCGACGCGGGCAACAGCAGAGGCGATTGCAGATTCAGCTCGTCGATCACCGGGCAGCCAACCTCGTCGCCGGCGCGAATCGCCAACTCGACGAAGCCCGCGCCCGGGAACACTGCGACGCCGTCGACGGCGTGATCGGTCAACCAACCCTGGGTAGCCGAGGACAACCGACCCGTGAGCACGACGCCACCCGAATCCGGCAGCTCGACCACCGCACCCAGCAGGGGGTGTTCGCTGGCGCCGAGACCCAACCCGGCCGCGTCCACCGCGGCGCCGTCGCCGGAGAGCCAAAAACGTTTGCGCTCAAAGGCATACGTGGGCAGCTCGACGAACCCGCCCGCCGGTACGGCGGCACGCCAGTCGACCTTGACGCCGGCAACGAAGGCCGCGGCGGCCGAGCTGAGGAAGCGCTGCAGGCCGCCGTCCTCGCGACCCAGGGTCGGCACCACGACCGCACCCGCACCACCGTCGGTCGCGGTGTCCTCGATGCCGGCGATCAGCGCCGGGTGTGGGCTGGATTCGATGAAGGTCCGGTAGCCGCTCTGGGCGGCGGTCCGCACCGCCTGGTCGAATTCGACGGTCTGGCGGATGTTGCGGAACCAGTAGTCGGGAGTCAGGTCTGCGGTGTCTTGAACTGCGCCGGTGACCGTCGAGAAGAACACGGTGCGCGTCGACTGCGGTTCGATACCGGCGAGCGCCTCGGCGAGTTGGTCGCGGATCTCGTCGACGGCCACCGAATGCGATGCGTAGCCGACATCGATACGGCGGGCGCGGGTTTCGCGCTCGACGCACAAGGCGACGACCTCGTCCAGGGCGACTTCCTCGCCGGACAGCACGACGGCGGAGCGACCGTTGACGGCGGCGATACTCACCCGATCGCCGTAGGGCGCCAACAGTTCTCGCGCCTGGTCAGCCCCGCAAGCCAACGACGCCATGCCGCCGCGACCGGACAGCGCGAGCAGCAACTTGCTGCGCAGCGTGACCACGCGGGCGGCGTCGCGCAACGACAGCGCCCCGGCGACGTAGGCCGCGGCGATCTCGCCCTGGGAATGCCCGATGACGGCGTCCGGGCGCACCCCGATGGAACGCCACAACTCGGCCAGCGACACCATCACCGCGAACAGCGCGGGCTGGACCACGTCAACCCGATCCAGGCCCGGGGCGCCCGGGGAGCCACGCAATACGTCGATGAGCGACCAGTCGACGAACTCGGCGAACGCCTCCGCGCACGCGTTCATCCGCTCAGCGAAAACCGGTGCGGTGTCCAGTAATTCGACGCCCATGCCAATCCACTGCGAACCCTGACCGGGGAATACGAGGACGGTCTTGCCCGCCGGCGAGGCGTGGCCGGTGATCACCGACCCGCCAGGCAGTCCCTCCGCGAGTTCGCCGAGCCCGGTGAGCAACTGGCCGCGGTCGTCACCGAGCACGACCGCACGGTGCTCGAACGTCGAGCGGCCCGCCAGCGACCAACCCACGTCGGCGATACTCAATTGCTCACGGCCGCCGACGAATTCGCTGAGGCGTCGCGCCTGCGCCTCCAGCGCTGCAGAGCTCTTGGCCGATAGCACCCACGGCACCACCGAAGGCTGCGGGTCCGCACTCTCGACCGCCTCGGCCGCCGGCGACTCCTCGATGATCACGTGAGCGTTGGTGCCGCTGATACCGAACGACGACACCGCGGCCCGGCGGGCGTGGCCGTTGGCGGACGCGCCCTTCCATGGCTGCGCTTCCGTTAGCAGCGACACCGAACCCGCCGTCCAATCCACGTGCGGGCTAGGCACATCCACGTGTAGGGACGCGGGCAGCGTCTCGTGCCGCATGGCCTGCACCATCTTGATCACGCCGGCGACACCGGCCGCGGCCTGGGTGTGACCCATGTTCGACTTGATCGAGCCCAGCCATAGCGGCTGGTCGGTCCGGTCCTGGCCGTAGGTCGCGAGCAGAGCCTGCGCTTCGATCGGATCGCCCAAAGTCGTTCCGGTGCCGTGGCCTTCGACCACATCCACCTCGCCCGGGGTCAATCCGGCATTGGCGAGCGCGGTGCGGACCACGCGCTGCTGCGACGGCCCGTTGGGCGCGGTCAGCCCGTTGGAGGCGCCGTCCTGGTTGACCGCGGTACCACGCACCACAGCGAGCACCCGGTGACCCAACCGCTGCGCGTCCGAAAGGCGTTCGACCACAAGCATTCCGCCACCCTCGGACCAGCCGACACCGTCGGCCGCACCCGAGAAGGGCTTGCAGCGGCCGTCCGGCGAAAGTCCGCGGTGCCTGCTGAATTCCACGAAAACCGTTGGAGTGGCGTTGACGGTCGCGCCGCCGGCCAGCGCCAGATCGCACTCCCCCGACCGCAGCGATTGCACCGCCATGTGCAGGGCCACCAACGACGACGAGCACGCGGTGTCCACCGAGACCGCCGGGCCCTCCAGGCCCAGCACGTACGCGACCCGGCCGGTCGCCACGCTGGACGTCATGCCGGTCAGTCGGTAGCCCTCGATCTCCTCGGCGAGCATGCCGTAGCCCTGCACGATGATCCCGGCGAACACTCCGGTCGCGCTGCCACGCAACGAGGTCGGGTCAATTCCGGCCCGCTCCAACGCCTCCCACGACAACTCGAGCAGCATGCGGTGCTGA
Source organism: Candidatus Mycobacterium wuenschmannii (assembly GCF_030252325.1). Classification (NCBI taxonomy): domain Bacteria; kingdom Bacillati; phylum Actinomycetota; class Actinomycetes; order Mycobacteriales; family Mycobacteriaceae; genus Mycobacterium; species Candidatus Mycobacterium wuenschmannii. The sequence continues at coordinate 1,358,693 of NZ_CP126981.1, forward strand.
GGATCGGTCGCCAGCGCCTCGCTGGGGGCCACGCCGAAGAAGCCGGCGTCGAAACCGGCGACGTCGTCGACGAATCCACCCGAGCGGGCGTAGCACTTGTGCGGGGCGTCGGGGTCGTCATCAAACAGGTCGGCCAGGTCCCAGCCGCGGTCGGTCGGGAATTCCGACATGACGTCACGCTTGTCGGCGACCATCTCCCACAGGCTGTCCGGCGAATCGACGCCGCCCGGAAAACGGCACGACATACCGACGATGGCGATCGGCTCACCCGAGCGCTCCAGCAGCGCACGGTTCTTGTTCTTCAGCCGCTCGACCTGAACCAGCGCCTTACGCAACGCCTCGGTTGCATGCTGAAGTTGGTCAGCCATGTCGTAACCCCTCGCCTAACGTCGGTCGTCGCTCAATCCGAGATGTGGCCCTGGATGAGGAGCAGAGTCACTGTCCGCGCGGATGGCGGCGTACCTGCTCGTCGGCCCGAGAACATCGTCGGGGGGCGCCGACTCGCCCACCCCGCCGATGGCTTGGCTCCGCAACTGTTTCCGGTGCCCAGCGACCCATGGCGAGACTGTACCCGGCACAAGTCAGCCGAGCCTAAACCCGGTCAGCGCCACCCGTCGGCGGCAGCGGCCGCTCGCATCAGGGCATCGCACAGCTCACGGAGTTCGGGAGTGCCGGCGCCTTCATCCAGCGCGGTGGCCACGTCCTCCGCCGCGCATCGCACCTGGTAGACGCGGTCGGAGAGGTCGGCGGCCTCGTCGGCCGACAGCACCACGGCATCAGCTGGCAGCGACGCGCCCTTCGTCCCGTTGATCGACGCGCGCTGCTCGTAGGCCCGCTGGCGGCATGACTGCCGGCAGTACTGACGGCGCCGGCCGAGCCCGCTGTCGGTGACGTCGCGGCCGCACCAGCGGCACGGCTGTGGGCGGGCGCGACGTGTCACGGGGCCGACTTTAGTCGGGGTGTAACCCGGATCCCGGTATCATGGAACGTCGGGTTGCCTGCAGGCCCGGGAACTACCCCGCTCGCCGCGACGTTGATCAAGGCGCTAACTGCTGAGAAGACATTAAGAGGAGTGCAGACCAATGGCTGATCGCGTCCTACGAGGCAGTCGCCTTGGAGCCGTAAGTTACGAGACCGACCGCAACCACGACCTGGCGCCGCGCCAGCTCGCGCGCTACCGCACCGACAACGGCGAAGAGTTCGAAGTGCCGTTCGCCGACGACGCCGAGATCCCCGGCACCTGGCTGTGCCGCAACGGCATGGAAGGCACCCTGATCGAGGGTGACGTGCCCGAGCCCAAGAAGGTCAAGCCGCCCCGCACCCACTGGGACATGCTGCTGGAGCGTCGCTCCGTCGACGAACTCGAAGAACTGCTCAAGGAGCGCCTCGAGCTGATCAAGACCCGCCGCCGCGGCAGCGGGAGCTAGATCAGAACAGGAAGTCGAACGTCGGCGGGATGAGGTTGTCCGCAGGGAAAGCTGCTCCGATGTCGAAGTAGTTCGGGTCGAACATCTGGGCCGCCAGGCTCGCCCACGGCGACACGTCGTAATCGCCGAACGGTGTCTGCAGCCACGCCCCAATCGCGTCGGACGACGACCCGGTGAGGTCGAGGTCGATCGAGCTGTAGCTGAAATCGCCGCCGAGGAGTTGTGTGGTGATCACGCCGCTGTCGATATTGGTGCCGTCGATTTCGGGCAGGAACAGCTGCTGCGCCGAGAAGCCATTGCCGATACCCGTGTAGCTCAGGGTGTCGATGATGTTGGCCTTGGACACATCCAGCACGCTGTCCTGGCCAAAGGCCTGTCCGTCGACGAGGACGTTGTCCTCGAAGAACTTCTGCGCGAACGGTTCCAGGTTGTCCGCGTTAAAGGTGACATCCTGCGTGCCGTAGGCGGTGTTACCGAACACACCGGCTGTCTGATAGGTGAAGTCGGCGGTATCAGGGGTCACCGCAATGCCGAACGGGTTCTCGGGGGGGTTGGAGAAGTCGAACAGTTGGCTCTCCAGGTAGGCCAGGCCGCCATAGTCTTGCCCGTTCTCGACGTGCGACACGTCGAGGATCCCACTCGGGGTCACCAAGAACGCGCCGACGGCGTGGTCGACGCCGTTGCTGTTCAGCGAGGTGAAACCGGGGCCGACCATGTCGATGTAGGCGTACCCGTAGCCACCGCCGAAGTCGTGGATGCCGATGACGCCGCTCTCGATGTTGGTGCCCTCGATCGCAGGCAGCAAGATCTGCTGCTGACTGCCGAGGCCGTCCTGCAGCTTGTTGATGATGTCGCCTTGCAGAGTCGCAGTGAAATCGTCCCCGATCGGCTGGCCGTTGACAGTTACGTACTGCTGAAAGAACTGCTCGACGGGCGCCGCAAGTGATCCCGCGTTGAAATCGATGGTCTGGTCATTGGCATAGGCGATGCTTTGGAGCGCATTGCCCGCCGTGTAGCTGAAGTCGGAGCCGGCGAGGGGGTCGAAGCTGAAACCAAACGGGTCGGGCACCGTGACGCCCTCTGCACCGACATCCGCGAAGGCAGTGCCAATGGACAACGACGTTGCTGCCGCGGCACCCCCAAGGACAACGGACGTGATCAGGCGCTTCATAACGGTCCTCCCCGATTTGCGGGCTGCAAGTACGCAACCCAGGCAAAAACTGAGATTACGGTATGAACTGATAAATTTCTATGAGAATCTCAGATGTCAGCCGACCGGCGTACGCCGTGTGCGCTGCATTCGCCCTTCTAAACCCCACTGGGCCACCTTCACTACGGCCTCGCGGATGTTGGAACCACTCATCTTCGAGACGCCCAACTCGCGTTCGGTGAACGTGATCGGCACCTCGGCGACGACGAACCCATTGGTGATCGTGCGCCAGGTCAGGTCGATTTGGAAGCAGTAGCCCTTGGAGTCGACGTGGTCGAGGTCGATCTTCTCCAGCACGTCGCGGCGGTACGCGCGGTAGCCGGCGGTGATGTCGTGGATGCCGATGCCCAGCGCCAGGCGCGCGTAGGTGTTGGCCGTCCAGGACAGCGCCCAGCGTCGCCACGGCCAGTTCTTCACGTCGCCGCCCTCGACGTAGCGCGAACCGATCACCAGGTCGGCGCCGCCGTCGATCGCAGCCAGCAACAGATGCAGCTGCTCGGGAGCGTGGCTGCCGTCGGCGTCCATCTCGACGAGCGTGGTGTAGCCGCGGCCGAGACCCCAGGCGAAGCCGGCCAGGTACGCCGCGCCCAACCCGTCCTTGACGGTCCGGTGCATCACGTGGATCACGCCCGGGTTGGCGGCCGACAGATCCTCGGCCAGCTTCCCGGTGCCGTCTGGGCTGTTGTCGTCGACGATGAGTAGGTGCACCTCGGGCAGGGCGGTGCGGAGTCGCTGGACGATCAGCGGCAGGTTCTCCCGCTCGTTGAACGTCGGGATGATCACCAGGGTGCGCTGGCTGGGGCGCTCGCCCGCAGCCCCGGGCACCGAATCACCGGTGGTCATAGGTCTCCTTCTGCTGGCCCTTGCCGGGAGGGATGAAGTTCGTCGCCGTCGTCGACCACTGCGTCGTCACCAACTGGGTCGTCGTCGGGATTGTCTGGCGCCGGGGCGCCTCTGTTTGCCAACTCGGACAGCCGTCGGTGGATATCCGCGAACCATCCATTGTGCAGTATCGCGGCGAACAGGACCGCCAGAGCGGCTACGACCAGAGCGCCCTGCACGATCGGACCCCACTTGGCGGCGGGCGTCATCGTCGTCTTGAGGCGAACCTGGTTGTCGAGATAACCGGGCGTGAAGAACCGTGTCCGGTGGAGTTCACGGCCATCCGGGGTGACGATGGCCGAGATTCCGACGTTGCTGGAGACTAGCGCGTAGCGGTCGAGTTCGACCGCGCGCAGCTTGGAAAACGCCAGCTGCTGCTCGCTCATCGTCTGGTTGAAGTTGGCGTTGTTGGCGGGCACCGCGAGCACCTGTGCGCCGTTGCGGACCGAATGCTGCAGCGCCCGGTCGAAGCTGACCTCCCAGCAGGTCGCGATGCCGATCGGAGTATTCCCGGCCCGCACGACACCGGTCCCCTTGCCGGGGACGATGTAGCCGGCCATATCGGCCATCGAGGACAGGTGCCGGAAGAAGCCCCGCCACGGCAGGTATTCGCCGAAGGGCTGGACGATCCGCTTGTCGTGGCGGTCGCCGGGCCCGGTTTTCGGATTCCAGACGATCACCGTGTTCGTCTGTGCCGGGTCCTCGATCGACCGGTTGGGCAGGTCGAGCACCGTGCCGACCAGGATCGGCGCGCCGATCGCCTCGACAGCGACCGAAATCTCTTGTGCCGCTTCGGGATTTGCTGTCGGGTCGATTTCCGAGGCGTCCTCCGGCCAGACGACGAAGTCGGGCTGCGGCGCGCGACCGGCCCGCACGTCGTCGGCCAGGTGGCGGGTCTCCCGTACGTCGTTGCCCAGCACCGCGAGCCGCTGGGCGTTGAACTCCAGCCCGAGCCTGGGCACGTTGCCCTGCACGATCGCCGCGGTGACGGTCGGCTCGTTGCCGGCGCCGGTGCCGGAATGGCGCACCTGCGGCCAGACCGCAGCGGCCAGAAAGAACATCAGGCAGATGCACAACGCGGGCAGCACGACGGCGGGCGGGGCGTCGGCAATCCGGGCGTCGGCGGCGCTGTGCTGGTCGGAGCCGTGCCGGCGTCGCGCCGCCCACCACCACGTCACGGTCTCCATGACCAGCGCGGCGGCGGCGCAGCCGGTGAGCACGATCGCCAGTGAGAGCAGCGGGACCCCGCCCAATCGGGCCAGCGGCAGGAACGGCCCCGAAGTCTGACCGGCGGCTACCACGCCCCACGGGAAGCCGCCGAACGGGATGGTGCATTTCAGCCACTCCTGCGCCGTCCACAACAGCGCGAACCAGATCGGCCAGCCGGGTAACCGTCGGGCTGTGACCGCCGCCAGGCCGAAGAGGCCCGGAAATGCCGCACACAGCGCGACCAGCGCGAGCAACGGGATGCCGCCGACGAGGATGCTGATCCAGCGGATCAGCGGTAGGTAGAACGCGACGCCGAACAGGGCTCCGTAGCCGAATCCACCGAATGGCGTGGTGGCCGGTCGGGTCAGCACCCAGGCCAGCACGGCGAAGGCGAGGATCGCCGCCCACCACCAGTTGAACCGCGGGTAGCTGGCGCAGAGCAGCAATCCGGCGACGATGGTCGCGGTCAGTCGCGTCAGCCGGGGCCGGAGCCAGCGGCCCGCCTGCGGCACCCGGATCCGCGTCTGCCGGAACAGCCAGGCCGCCAGCGCCCCGGCCAGAAGCACGAGCCGGGCCCACACGTACTTGCCGATCCGGCCGGCATGCGCGCGCAGCTCGGCCCCGCGGTCGTTGCCGGGGGGCAGCTCGAGATCGGTTGCAGCATCATCGATGTCGTCGTCCGGCAAGTCGTCGTCCGCGACCGGCGGGATCTCCCCCGTCACCTCGGCGTCGACGGGCGCCGGGATCTCGCCGGTGACGGCCTCGTCGTCCTTGATGGGGTCAGTGATGGGCGGGATGATGTCGGTGTTCTCGGCCGGCCGGATCCGGCGATCGGACCGTCGCAGTCCCCTAGGCATGGATCACCGCGCCACGGTGCACGGTCTGCCGGCATCGCGGCAGGGAGTCGGTGGCACCCAGTCGCGGCAGCGCGGGCACCCGCGATCGCGGGTCGGTCGACCAGCGGCGGACGGCGTCGCTCGACGCGCTGTCGTCGAATTCGTCGACATCCCACACCGCGTACGACGCGGGGGCGCCCGGAACCAGGCTGCCCGCCAGCTCGTCGGCGGCGCCGCAGGCACGCCAGCCTCCGCGCGTCGAGGCGGCAAAGGCGGCGCGCGCGGAGATCGAACTGTCCGCCGAATGATGGTGGGTGGCCGCCCGGATCGTCGCCCACGGGTCGAGGCCGGTCACCGGGGCGTCGGATCCGAACGCGAGGGCCACGCCTTGGGATGCTAGCAGCGCAAACGGGTTCATCAGCCCGGCTCGATGGATACCGAGACGGCGGGCGTACATGCCGTCCGCACCACCCCAGAGCGCGTCGAAGTTGGGCTGCATGCTGGCCAGCACTCCCCACGCGCCGAGCTTGGCCGCCTGCTCGCCGGTGACCATCTCGAGGTGTTCGAGGCGATGGCCGCAGCGGGCGACGGCGGGCACACCGAGATCGTCGACCACCCGCTCGAGGGCGTTGACGACGCTCGCTACCGCGGCATCGCCGATGACGTGAAAGCCCGCGGTGACGCCGGCTTCGGTGCAGGCCCGCAGGTGTGCGCCGACCGCGTCGTCGTCGAGGTAGCAGGTGCCGCGGTGTTCGGCGTCGTCGTAGGGGTCGTGCAACCAGGCCGTTCGGGACCCGACCGCGCCGTCGACGAACAGGTCGCCGGCCAACCCGGCGGCGTTGGTCTCGTCGATCAGCGCGCGGGCGGCGGTGGGACTGGTGACCGCCTCACCCCAGTAGCCGATCACCTCGACGCCGTGCTCGAGTGCGCTTAGTTCCCGCCAGTCGTCCAGGCCGCCGATCTGTGGGCCGGCGCATTCATGCACGGCGACAACGCCATTCGCGGCGGCGGCATCCAGCGCGGCATGGCGGGCTTCGCGGCGCTGAGCGTCGGTGAGCAGGTCACGCGCGACGGCGCGGACCCGGTGATGCGCGTCGGCCACGAGCGGCCGCAGCTCGTCGTGGCCGGCCGACGCGGCCAGACCCTCGACGCGCTGCCGCAGGCCGGTCGATGCCAGCGCCGAGTGCACGTCGATGCGGGCCAGGTAGGCCGGCCGGTCGCCGAGCACCGCGTCGAGGTCGTCGGTGCTGGGCGCGACGTTCTCCGGCCACGCCGTCTCGTCCCAGCCGTGACCCCAGACCGGCTCGCCGGGGTGGGCGGCGGCATAGTCGGCGATCAGTCGCAGGCAGTGCGGCAGGGATGTCGAGGCCCGCAGGTCGAGGCCGGTGAGCGTCAGGCCGGTCGCGGTGAGGTGGATGTGGCTGTCGACGAAGGCGGGGGCGACGTAACCGCCGGCCAGGTCGACGATGTGCGCGCCCGCGAACTGGTCGCGGCCGACGTCGTCGCTGCCCAGCCACGCCACGGCGCCGCCGCGCACCGCCATGGCGGTGGCGTCGGGATGGCTGGGACTGTGCACCCTGCCGTTCAGCAGCAGGGTGGTCGGGACGTCCGTCACGCCGATAGAACCTAGGCGTTGGGGCGATTCGGACCGAGCGCGGGTGGATCGACCTCGGTGACGTCGATTACCTCGCCGTCGATGTAATTGGCCCGCGGCGTGCGGGCGTAGGGGGTGCCGCCGACGACGGTGATCAGCGGAATGCGGCGGCCGAGTCCGCGGACGGCCAGCGCGCTCAGCAGCGGGCGTGCGACGGCGCGGGTCGGGGGCAGCAACAGCAGCAGCCCGGCGACGCTGGTCAGCAGGCCGGGAGTGACGACGAGCAGGGTGCCCAGCGCGACCGCCATGCTGTCGGCGGCCGGTGCCGGGCCGCCGCCGTTGAACAGCCGGCTCATCTGCACCCTGAGTTGCGAACCCGCCATCGCCAGGCCGCCGGCGAACGCGGCCAGCAGCAACAGCAGGGTCCAGCCGAGCCCGATCGTCGACGCCAGCGCCACCACAACGGCGAGCTCGGCGACGACATAGAGCAGAAACAGTCGCGACACCATGACATGCCAACGACGCAGACCGTCGCGAGAGTTCCGCAGACGGCCGTCGGACGGTTAGATGACGTCGTGACGACAATCGAGCTCGACACCCCGACCGGACCGATCGATGCGCTGCTCGACATTCCGCCCGGCCAGGGCCCGTGGCCCGGGGTGGTGATCATCCACGACGCGATCGGCTACGCCGCGGACAAGGAAGAGATCAACCGCCATGTCGCTTCGGCCGGCTACCTCGCGCTGACCCCGAACCTCTTCTCGCGTGGCGGGTGGGCGCGCTGCGTCACCAAGGTGATGGCGCAGCTGCAAACCAAGAAAGGCCAGGCGCTCGACGACATTCTGGCCGCCCGCGATCACCTCAAGGCGCTGCCCGACTGCACCGGCAAGGTCGGCATCGCCGGCTTCTGCATGGGCGGCGGGTTCGCACTTGTCATGTCGCCCAAGGGTTTTGATGCTTCGGCGCCGTTCTACGGCGCGCCGCTCCCCCGTCAGCTCGACGACACCCTAGAGGGGGCCTGCCCGATCGTCGCCAGTTATGGCGCCCGCGACCCCATCGGTATCGGCGCGCCCAAGAAGCTGCAGCGGGTGCTCGAGCACAAGGGGATCCCGAACGACGTCAAGGCCTATAAGGCCGGGCACAGCTTCGCCAACAAGCTGCCGGCTCAGCCGCTCCTGCGCATCACGGGGTTCGGCTACAACGAGGAGGCCACCGAGGACGCCTGGGCGCGGGTGTTCTCGTTCTTCGGCGAGCACCTACGCGCTTAGGCGGGGCGCAACTCCAGGCCGACGTTGTTCTTCATGCCGCCGCGCCACTTGCTGAACAGGTTGAAGACCTTGCCGACGATGCCGTACTCGCGTCCGATCGCGTCGTAGACCAGGCCGGTCTGCGACGCGTCCAGGATGCTCGCGGTCGCCTCGACGGCCTCGCTCTTGGGGTGACCCTGCATGTCGCAGATCGCCAGCGTGACCCGCGGGGTGTTGCGAATTCGCTTGACCTTCCACGACTTTGCCTGCGTGATCACCAGCAGCCGGTCGCCCTCGTTGGCCGCCCAGATCGCGGTCGGCTTGGGCCGGCCGTCCTTGGTGAAAGTGGTCAGCAGGACGTATTGCGCCTTGGCGACGTCGGCGAAGGTCGGAGCCATGACGTCAGCTTAGAGGCAGATCGTGTCGGTCGGCGATGGCATAATCGAATGTATGTTCGAATCGCTGATGCCGTCGCCCGAATCGGTGGCGAGGATGGACGCGATGTACGAGCGAAGGCACCCCACGCCGACGGTGATGTCCACAGCCCTGGTGGACGACCTACGGGCGGCCGGACGCGCGGAGAACATCGCCGCCGGTCGTCGCTTGGCGGTCGTTGGTGAGCTGGACAAGTTGCGATTGCGCCTGCTAGGTGAGCGGGAGACCTGGTGTACCGACACGCAGGACGGCGTGGCGGCCGAGATTGCCGCGGCCTTGAACATCAGCCATAGCCTGGCGACCAGCTACCTTTACTACGCCCGCGCAATGCGCTTGCGGTTGCCGCGGGTCGGAGCCCTGCTGCAGGCCGGTGACCTCGATTACCGCAGCTTTCAAACGATCGTCTATCGCACAGATCTGATCACCGATCCCGATGTGATCGTCGCCGTGGATGCGACGTTGGCCGGCAAGGCCCAGCACTGGCCCGCGATGACCCGCGGCGCGCTGGGCGCCGCGGTCGATCGCGTCGTGGCCCGTGCCGATCGCGATGCCGTACGCCGGCGGCGCGAACTCCAGGCTGAGCGCGAGCTGTCGATGGTCGACGACGGACACGGGTTGACGGAAATCTTCGGCAGGCTGCTGACTCCCGATGCGCACGCTCTGGACGCGCGGCTCGATGCGCTTGCCGGGACGGTGTGTGCCGACGATCCCCGTACTCGCAATCAGCGCCGCGCCGATTCGATGGCCGCGCTGACGAGTGGAGCCGAGCGGTTGCTATGTCTCTGCGGACGCCCCGACTGTCCGGCGATCGGTGGACCGCTGCCCACGCCCGTCGTCATCCACGTCGTCGCCGACCTGGCGACGGTGGAGGGTCGCGGCAGTTCGCCGGGATCGATGCTCAACAGCGACTCGCTCATACCGGCCGACCAGATTGCTGAGCTCGCGCGATCGGCGAAGCTTCGTCCGCTGGTGCATCCGGGCGACGCACCGCCGGAAAAGCGTTACGTCCCGTCCCAGGCGCTGGCCGATTTCGTCCGCTGTCGCGATCTGACGTGCCGCTTCCCGGGCTGCGACCGGCCCGCGGTCCGGTGCGACGTCGACCATACGGTCGCTCACGCCGACGGCGGGCCGACACACGCGTCCAATCTGAAATGCCTGTGCCGCCTTCATCATTTGATCAAGACGTTCTGGGGCTGGTCCGATCGGCAGCTGCCCGACGGCACGGTGGTCTGGACGTCACCGACCCGACACACCTACATGACTGATCCCGGCAGCGCAATGCTGTTCCCCCAATTCTGTTCTCCCACCGGCATACTCGATGTCGCCGCGAGTAAACCGCGATGCGGCGACCGGGCCGCCATGATGCCGAAGCGTCGTCGCACTCGCGCCCAGAACCGCGCCCGCTATGTGGCCGACCAGCGTCGACACAACCGACGAGTGCGGCAGGCCCATCGAGCCAACGATCCGCCCGTAACCGCCAACAACGACGAGCCGCCGCCCTTCTGACTTTCAGCGCGGCATTCGGCGCCAGACGAACTGCGGCAGGATCCGCATGACGGCGGCGACCGGGCCCAAGGCCCACGGGATCCACACTGACCGCCGACCCTTGGCCAGAGCGCGGGCCGTCCGCTCGGCGACCTGCGCGGGGGTGCTGGACAGCGGCGCCGGCGGCATGCCCTCGGTCATCCGACCGATCACAAATCCGGGCCGTGAGATCAGCAGCTGTACGCCGCTGCCGTGCAGGGCGTCGGCCAGGCCGCTGGCGAAGCCGTCGAGACCGGCCTTGGCCGAGCCGTAGACGTAGTTGGCGCGGCGCACCCGGTTCCCGGCGATCGACGAGAACACCACGAGTTGCCCACGGCCGGCTTGGCGCATGGCCAAGGCCAGGTGAGTGAGCAGGCTGACCTGCGCGACGTAGTCGGTGTGAACGACGGCCACGGCATGTGCGGCGTCGCCCTCGGCGCGGGCTTGGTCGCCGAGGATTCCGAACGCCAGCACCGCGGTGTCGAGTGGACCGTGTTCGGCGGCGACCGACACCAGCAGCGCACCGTGCGAGTCGATGTCGTCGGCGTCGAACTCGACGCTCGCCACGCGCGCCGCTCCGGCCGCAAGGATCGCAGCGATCTCGTCGTCGAGGCGGTCGGCGTTGCGGGCCGCCAGCACGATCGAGGCGCCCGGCGCGAGCCGCACCGCGAGTTCCACTCCGATCTCACTGCGGCCGCCGAGAATCAGCACCGTCCGCGCGCCCGTGTCATCCACGGCTGCGATTATGTCCTGCGCTAGCGTGGGCGGTGATGGCGAACTCCACAGCCCGGCTGACCAACGACGCGTTGGCGTTTCTCACCGAACGCCACCTCGCCATGCTGACCACGCTGCGGGCCGACAATTCGCCGCACGTGGTCGCGGTCGGCTTCACCTTCGACCCCAAGACGCACATCGCCCGGGTGATCACCACGGGTGGTTCGCAGAAGGCCGTCAACGCCGATCGTGGCGGGGTCGCGGTGCTCAGCCAGGTCGACGGCGCTCGCTGGCTGTCGCTGGAAGGGCAGGCGAGCGTCAATGGTGACATCGACGCCGTCCGCGACGCCGAGCTGCGCTACGCGCAGCGCTACCGCACGCCGCGGGAGAACCCGCGACGGGTGGTCATCGAGGTACACATCGAGCGGGTGCTGGGATCGTCAGATCTGTTGACCCGCAAGGGCGAATAGCCGGCTAGACGAGGGTTGCCCCGGGCGCGCGGATCACCAGCGGGACCGCCGGGAAGTACGCCGCCATCTCCGGACGGGACTTGGCCAGCGCGGCGGTGCCATAGCCGCGGTGCCGATAGTCCGGGTGGATCCAGATCCGGACGTGCACCTCGTGCCCGTTGAGTTCGCCGAACACCATGCCGACCTTGTCGTCGCCGTCGATCGCGACGAACCAGGCTGCCTCTTCGGCATCGAATCGCTCTTGTGCGGAACGGATTTCGTCGTCGAGCCCACTAGCCGGCCCAGCTGATCCGTCACCGTGAGTGCCGATATCCTCGGTGCGAGCGGCGAAGATGTCGTGGTCGCCCTTGCCGGAAAACGCACGCAGCGCCAACGTTTCACCGGAACTGGCCGGCCGGTCCTTGAAGGTGAAGCTGAGGATGTTGTCGAGGTCCTCGAGCTCGGCGATGATCTTCTCGCGCGAGTCCTTGGTCAGCTGGTCGAAAGACATGCCGATCACTGCTTCGGCGCCCAGCCGTGAGGTGTCCAGCAACTCGACGATGCCGTCCACCGCGGACGGCCGGTCGTCGGCTTCGACGATCAGGTCGAGCACTTCGTGTCGGCGTTCCAGCGCTTTCATCAACGCTTTGGTGATCTCTCGGCGGGCGGCGGCGCGATCGTGATCGGTCATCGTCTGAGCCTAATACTTAAATCGCGATCACGATCAGTTCGTGCGGACGGTGATTGACCGACTGCGCACCGTCGTCGCTCACCACCACGATGTCTTCGATGCGGGCTCCCCACTGACCCGGGAAGTAGATGCCCGGTTCGACGGAGAACGCCATGCCAGCCCGCAGCGGCAGGTCATTGCCGGCGACGATGTAGGGCTCCTCGTGCACCGACAAGCCGATGCCGTGGCCGGTGCGGTGCACGAAGTAGTCGGCGAGCCCGGCTTCGGCCAGCACATCGCGTGCGGCGGCGTCGATCTGCTCGGCGGTGACGCCGGGCCGGACCGCGTCGACGGCGGCCTGCTGCGCCCGCTGTAGCACCGAATACTGCTGCGCCACTTCAGGACTCGGCTCGCCGATGCTGTAGGTGCGGGTCGAGTCGGAGTTGTAGCCGGGCGCGTACGGGCCACCGATGTCGACGACGACAATGTCGCCGGCCTCGATCTCGCGGTCGGAGTATTCGTGGTGCGGGTCGGCGCCGTGCGGCCCGGAGCCGACGATGACGAACGCCGCCGCCGTATGTCCTTCGGCGACAATGGCTTCGGCGATGTCGGCCGCGACGTCGGCCTCGGTGCGGCCGGGCACCAGGAACTCCGGCACCCGGGCGTGCACCCGGTCGATCGCCGCGCCGGCTTTCCGCAGCGCGTCGATCTCGGCGGCGTCCTTGACCATCCGCAACTCGCGCAGCACGCCGGTGGCCAGCACCGGCAACGTGCCGAGCACCTCGGCCAGCGGCAGCAGGTGCAGCGCCAGCATCGAATCGGTGACCGCCGTCGCGGCCGGTGCGCCCACGGCCTCGGCGACCAGCCGGTAGGGGTCCTCGCCGTCGACCCAATCTCGCACCACCACGCCAAGATCCGCGGCCGCGGACTCTTTCAGCGACGCCAATTCCAGCCGCGGCACGACGATCGTCGGGTCGCCGGTGACCGGCAACACCAGCGCGGTGAGGCGCTCGAAGGTTTCTGCCCGCGAGCCGATCAAATAGCGCAGGTCGTACCCCGGGGTGATCACCAGGCCGGCCAGGCCCGCCTGCTCGGTCGCGGCGATCGCGGCAGCCACCCGGCGGCGGTAGACGTCTGCGTCGAAGCGGTCAGAACCCATGCGTTTCTCCTATGTCAAGCCGCTGCCGGTTGGCAGGGCTTAGTTCGGTGTTGCTGGTCGGTGTGGAGGTGGCTGAAAACGACGCGGGCCAGGCGGCGTTTGAGGCAACGCAGGGCTTCGGAGTTGGAGTCGCCTATAGCAAGGCGGTGTCGGTAGTAAGTGCGGCCCAAGCCCTCGAGGCGGATCTGAGTGACGGCTATGCGATGCAGGGCGGCGTTGAGTTGCCGGTTGCCCGAACGGGTCATCCGAACCCGCCCCGCGGTATTGCCCGACCACACCGGAATGGGCGCCACCCCGGAATGGCGGGCGAAGGCGGCCTCACTTTTGAAACGAGTTACCCCGGCTGTTTCACCGACCAGCTTGGCCGCGGTCAATTCCCCGCACCCGGGCATCGCCAGCAGCGCAGGCGCAACCGCGCGTACTCGCGAACCGATCCGGTTAGCCAGTGCCTCGATTGCTTCGGTCAGCCGGGTAATGTCGGCGAGCTCATCGCGGGCCAACTCGGCAACCAGACCGGGCACCGTCACCAACCAAGCGCCCAACAGCACGCGATGTTTGGAGCGGTCCAACGAAGCCGGAACCGGGGCACGCTCGGGATCGAGTTCGTGAACCCGCCAGCGCAACCGGTTGATCATCGCAGTCCGTTGTGCCACAAGGACTTCCCGGCGATCCACCAACAGCTTCAACTCGCGCGACACCTCATCGTGAGATGCGACAGGTAGGTCGGGTTCGCGAAGAAACGCCCGCGCAACCGCCAGCGCATCAATCGGGTCAGACTTACCACGAGTACGCGCTGAGGCCCGGGCTTGAGCCATCAACTTCGGCGGTACCCGCACCACCTGCTGGCCAGCGGTGAGCAGATCCCGTTCCAACCGCGCCGACAAATGCCGACAATCCTCGATCGCCCACACCACCTTGGTGCCAAAGCGCTCGCGGACCCACATCACTGCCTCGGCATGACCGGCGGTGACAGCCCTAACAGTCTTCTCGCCAAGCTTGCGCCCCACCTCATCGACGGCGACGAACGTGTGCGTGTGCTTGTGTACGTCGGCTCCAACAACAACCATGGTGATTGCCTCCATTCACTGTGAGGTGACGGTTGGGCCGGTCGGCGGACACATCTCAGTGGGGGCGGTGCCACGCTCCTATCAAGTCACGCCGGCCGGTCCTTCACACCCGGCGTCGACAAAACGCATGAACGCCAACCCAAAGGCGGCAGGCAGGCTATGAGCCAGACACCGGGTGATCAGGATCCAACCACCGCAACCTCCTGCGGCACCTCACCCTGACACTGAGCACCAGGCTAGCGGTGCGACTGGCAGGATGACGGGCATGTCCGCACCGGTGCTGCTGCTCGACGGTGCCTCCATGTGGTTTCGTTCCTTCTTCGGCGTCCCGTCGTCGATCACCTCCCCCGACGGCAGGCCGGTCAACGCGGTCCGTGGCTTCATCGACTCCGTCGCCACCGTGATCACCCGGCACCAGCCCGGGCGGTTGGTCGTCTGCCTGGATCTGGACTGGCGCCCGCAGTTCCGGGTCGACGCCATCCCGTCGTACAAGGCGCACCGGGTGGAAGAGGAAAACCCAAGCGGCCAAACCGATGTCGAGGAAGTGCCCGACGATCTGTCGCCACAGGTCGAGATGATCGCCGAAATCCTCGACGCGTTCGGCATCTGCACCGGCGGCGCCGAGGGCTTCGAAGCCGACGACGTGATCGGCACGCTGGCCGCCCGGGAGCGAGGCGACCCGGTGGTGGTCGTCAGCGGCGACCGCGACCTGCTTCAGGTGGTGCGCGACGAACCCGTCGAGATCCGGGTGCTCTATCTGGGCCGCGGGCTGACCAACGCGACGCTGCTGGGCCCGGTCGAGGTGGCCGAGAAATATGGCGTTCCCGTCGATCGGGCGGGGCCAGCGTACGCCGAACTCGCGTTGCTGCGCGGCGATCCGTCCGACGGCCTGCCCGGCGTGCCCGGCGTCGGCGAGAAGACCGCCGCGACGCTGCTGGCGCAGCACGGCTCGCTGGAGGCAATCCTGACGGCCGTCGACGACCCGAAATCCGCACTGGCCAAGGGCGTTCGGGCCAAGCTGCGAGCGGCCGCCGACTACATCGAGGTGGCCGGGCCGGTGGTCGCGGTGGCCACCGACGCACCGGTCAGCTTCTCCACGGACAGCGACGCGCTGCCGTTGGTGGCGGCCGATCCGCCGCGGGTTGCCGAGCTTGCGACCCGGCTGGGCGTGGGATCGTCGATCGCCCGCCTGCAAAAGGCGCTCGACGCGCTCTGACCTACTTGGGCCGGCCGACCTCGTAGGTGCCCTTGTTGTCCTGGAACGTCACGGTCACCGATCGCTTGGTGCCGTCGATGCTGACGTCGCAGTCGAAGGTCTGGCCCTTCTTCACGGTCGGGTCCTGGCCGTTGTTGCACTTGACGTCCTTGACGTTCTTCGCGCCGTAGCCGTTGGTGGCGTCGGTGAGGATCTGCTGCACACCGGCCTCGGCTTTGCCGACGTCGAGCTTGGTGGTCACGAAGAAGCCCGGGGCCCAGAAGCCCAGCACCAGAATCACCGCGACGGCAACGGCACCCAGCACACCGGCGACGATGCCGACCGTCTTCTTCGAGCGAGCGGGCCCACCCTGCGGCTGCCCGTAGGGCCCCGCGTACTGGCCGTACGGGCCGGGCTGCGGGTACTGACCGGGCTGGCCATACTGACCCGTTTGTCCGGAATGTCCCGGCTGACCGGGCTGTCCCGGCTGACCGTACTGGCCGGGCTGGCCGTACTGACCCGGCTGCTGCCCGTAGGCCGCGGTCTGGTCCGGGTACTGGCCCTGCTGCGGGTAGCCCTGCTGGTAGGGCTGCGACGGCGGGTAGTACTGGGAGGGCGGCTGCTGGTACTGCCCGTATTCGGTGGGCGTGTAGGCCGGTGCGTGCCACGTCTGCTGCTCGCCGGTGGCCGGCCAGTTCTGCTCGCCGCTACCCGGTTGCTGCTGCCACGGTGAGGCCTGCTGGGTGTGGTCCTCGCCGGATTGCTGACCTTCGCCCTGAGTCGGCTGCCAGCCCTGGGTCGGGTCGGATCCCTGCGGTCCGCTCATCGTGTCTCAGTCCTCCTGATCGCAGTCCTCGCGTCGGTCGCCGTAGGCAACCGTAACCTCGGCTCAGCCTACCCGGCATCAACTGCCACGACGCCGCGCCGAATGGCGTCGATCGCCCGCTTGGCGGCGGCCCGCAGCTCGGGCTGCGGCGCGGCGTTGCGGACCTGGTCGAGCAGGTCGAGGACCTGTCGGCACCAGCGGACGAAATCCCCGGGTGACAGCGTCGACCCGGTGCCCTCGTTGTCGGCGGCCGCCAGCGCGGTGACCAGGTCGCCGCTGCTGGCCCAGCGGTAGATGGCGGCGACGAAGCCGTCGTCGGGTTCGCGGGTCGGCGTGATGCGGTGGCGGTGCTCGTCGGCACGCAGCTGCGACGACAGCCGTCGGGTCTGGTTGAGCGCCTGCCGCAGCTTGGGCGTCGGAATCTGCTCGTGGCGCGGCGCGCCGGGCCCGTCTCCGCCGCGCGTCTCGAAGAGCACCGCCGACAACACCGCGGCGAGTTCGGCGTCCTTGAGCCCGGTCCACGCGTCGGTGCGCAGGCATTCGGCGACCAGCAGGTCGCTCTCGCTGTAGATGCGGGCCAACAGCCGACCGTCGTCGGTCACCGTGGGCACGCCCGCCTCGAGAGCGATGAAGCCGCGCTCGGTGAGCAGGCCGACGATCCGGTCGAAGGTCCGGGCCAGCGAATTGGTCGCGGCGGCCACCTTCTTCTCCAGGGCGGCGTTCTCGCGCTCCATCCGTAGGTAGCGCTCGGCGACGCGGACCCGGGTCTCCCGATCGCCGTCGCGGTGAGCCGGGTGCCGTCGCATCTTCTCGCGCAGCGCGGCCAATTCCGGGTCGGCGTCCCGGCTTTCGGCGTGCTTGCCGCGGCGGTCGCCTGGTGCGGCGATGCCTGCGGCGGCCGAGCGCAGCGCCGATGCCAGGTCGCGACGAACCCGCGGCTGCCGGTGTTCGATGCGCTTGGGCAACGTCATCGACCCGACGGGCGCCGATTCACCGGAATAATCGGCCGAGGAAATCCTTCCGGCCCAACGGTTTTCGGTCAGCACCAGCGGCCGCGGGTCGGACTCGTCGCGCGCCGCCTCGAGGACGACGGCCAGGCCGCCGCGTCGACCGTGGGTGATCGTGATGATGTCGCCCTTGCGCAGGGCCGAGAGCGCGTCATTGGTTGCCTGGCGGCGCTGCAGCCGCGACGCCCGAGCTTGCGCCCGTTCCTGTTGGCTGATCTGCTCACGCAGTCGGGCGTATTCGAGGATCGGCGCATCCTTGCCGCCCAGTTCGGCGGCGACGTCGTCGAGCATCTGCTGTCCGCGTTCGACGCCGCGGACCAGGCTCACCACCGAGCGGTCGGCCTGGAACTGCGCGAAGGACTGCTCCAGCAGCGCGTGCGCCTGCTCGGTGCCGACGCGGTTCACCAGGTTGATCGTCATGTTGTAGGACGGCGCGAACGAACTGCGCAGCGGAAAGGTACGCGTCGACGCCAGGCCCGCGACCTCGGCCGGTTCGGTGGTCTCCTCGCTCGGATGCCACAGCACCACGGCGTGACCCTCGACGTCGATGCCACGGCGCCCCGCCCGGCCGGTGAGTTGGGTGTATTCGCCGGGCGTCAGCGGCATGTGCTGCTCGCCGTTGTACTTCACCAGCCGCTCCAGGACCACAGTGCGGGCGGGCATGTTGATACCCAAAGCCAGTGTCTCGGTGGCGAATACGGCCCGGATCAGCCCGGCGGTGAAGAGCTCCTCGACGGTGTGCCGGAACACCGGCAGCAGGCCGGCATGGTGGGCTGCGATGCCGCGCATCAGCGCCTCACGCCATTCGTAATAGCCGAGCACGTCGAGGTCGGAGTCGTCGAGGTCGCCGCAGCGGTGCTCGATCACCTCGGCGATCTGCGCGCGCTCCTCCTCGGTGGTGAGCCGCAGCGACGACCGCAGGCATTGCTGCACCGCGGCGTCGCAGCCGACGCGGGAGAAGATGAACGTGATCGCCGGCAGCAGGCCGTCGGCGTCGAGCATCTTGATCACGTCGGGCCGCGACGGCGGGCGGTAGAAACCGCGGTGATCGGAGCGGCCCTGGCCTCCCCGCCCGCCGCGGCGTGGGCCACGCCAGTCGGTAAGCCGGTCGGCCTCGCGACGATGGGCGATGTGGCGCAACAGATTTGGATCGACGATCGCGTGCCGCCGATCTCCCGGCTCGTGCGCGTCGTAGTCGAAGAGGTCGAACAGTCGCTTGCCGACGAGCATGTGCTGCCACAACGGGACCGGCCGGTGGTCGTCGACCACCACCGTCGTGTCGCCGCGGACGGTCTGGATCCAGCCACCGAATTCCTCGGCGTTGCTCACCGTCGCCGACAGGCTGACCAGTCGCACGTCGTCGGGCAGGTGAAGGATGACCTCTTCCCACACCGCGCCCCGCATCCGGTCGGCCAGAAAGTGCACCTCGTCCATCACCACATACGAAAGTCCGCGCAGTGCAGGCGAATCCGCGTAGAGCATGTTGCGCAGCACCTCGGTGGTCATCACCACCACCGGCGCGTCGGCGTTGACCGACAGGTCGCCGGTGAGCAGGCCGATCCGCTCCTTGCCGTAGCGGGCAACGAAGTCGTTGTGCTTCTGGTTGCTCAGCGCCTTGATCGGCGTGGTGTAGAAGCACTTACCCCCGGACGCCAACGCCAGGTGCACCGCGAACTCGCCGACGATGGTCTTGCCCGCCCCGGTCGGCGCGCACACCAACACCCCATGGCCGCTCTCCAGCGCCGCGCAGGCCCGACGCTGGAACGGGTCGAGCGCGAACTCGACTTCGCCTGCAAATGAGGTCAATTCGCTCATGTCGGCGTCAGGTGATGTCGTCATGAGGTCCAATGCTCGACGGCGCCCCGACCGCCGACGGCGGCTCGATGACCGAGGCTTCGTCGTCGGCCGGGGCTTCAGCGGCGCTGAGCGCTGCACGCCGGGCCTTGCGCTTGTCGTGCACGCGCGCGATCTGAATGGCCAACTCGAGCAGCAGCGTCAGGGCCAGACCCAGCGCGGTCATCGAGAACGGGTCTGAGCCCGGGGTGAATATCGCCGCGAACACGAACATCGCGAAGATCAGGCCACGCCGCCACGACTTGAGCCGCTCGTAGGTCAGCACGCCGACGAAGTTGAGCATCACGACCAGCAGCGGGAATTCGAAACTCACCCCGAACACGAGCAGCAGGTTGATCAGGAAGCCGAAGTAGCGATCACCGGACAGCGCGGTGACCTGCACGTCGCTGCCGACGGTGAGCAAAAACTGCAGCGCCTTGGCCAGCACCAGGTAGGCCAGCAGAGCGCCGGTGACGAACAACAGCGCCGCGGGCACCACGAACGCCACCGCGAAACGCTTCTCCTTCTTGTACAGCCCCGGGGTGATGAACGCCCAGAGTTGGTACAGCCACATCGGGCAGGCCATCACCACGCCGGCGGTCAGCGCGACCTTGAGCCGCAGCATGAACTGCTCGAACGGCGCGGTCGCCAGTAGCCGGCATTGACCGTTGGCGATGTCGGCGCGCGCGGACGGCGGCAGCGCGCAGTAGGGATGACGCAGCCACTCACCCAAACTCTCCAGACCGAACAGCGAGTGCGAATACCAGACAAATCCGACCGCCGTGGTCAGCGCGATGGTGGCCATCGAGACGAGCAGTCGCGTGCGGAGTTCGGTGAGATGACCGACGAGCGACATGGTCGCGTCGGGGTTGGTACGGCTGCGACGGGAGCGCGGATCTAACCGCCTGAATAAACCGGTGGTGCGCACAGTGAATAGGCGCTCGGGCGCCGAAGCGGCGGGGCCAGGCTAGGCCGAGCGACCGTCAGCCGCCGGCGGCTCGACCCGCTCGGAGTGCACCGGCTGGGCCGGCGCGGCGGACGCCTCGGACTTGTTGTCGCTGTTCAATTCGCGGACCTCGGACTTGAAGATCCGCAGTGATTTGCCGAGTGAGCGTGCGGCGTCGGGAAGCCTCTTGGCGCCGAACAAAACAATCACCAGGACCGCGATGATAGCCAAGTGACCCGGAGTCAGAGCATTCACTTTTGTTTACCTCCAGATGTCTCCACGATGCTACCGCAGGCCGACGCTCATGAGCCGGAGCGCGCCGCGGCCTGGTATGCCTCCACCGCGGCCGCGGCATCCCTGGCCACCCGGGCGGCCAGCGAGTCGGGCCCGAGCACGCGAACCGACGCCCCCATGCCGAGCACCTGCCGCGCCATCCAGTCTTCGGACGCGTACGTCATCGCTGCCTCGCAGTGGCCGTCCGGCAGCTCCGCCAGCAGCCGCATCGGGTAGTACTCGAACATCCAGGACGCCGCGGGCGACAGCCGCAGGGTGGCCGACGGCAGCGCGGGATCGGCGTCGAACAGTGAGGTGTCCGGCGCCGCCGCACGCGCGGGTTCCGGTGGCGCAGAGGGCTCGTCGAGAACCACGGCCTCGACGATGCGGTCGAACCGGAACAGCCGCACGCCCTCGGCTTCGCGCGACCACGCCTCCAGGTAGCTCTGATCGCCGACCAGCACGATCCGGATGGGGTCGACGATGCGGGTGGACAGCGTGTCGTGCGAGGCGGCGTAGTAGTCGATGCTCAGCGCCCGGCCGTCGCGGACCGCGGCCCGCACCGCGGATGATGCCGCGCTCTCTACCGGCGCCGGCTCGTCCACCGCGGCGACGTCGTTGCCGTGGCCGGCCGCGCCCGCGGCCGCCTCGATCTTGGCAATGGCGCTGCGGGCGGCCTCGGGATCGAGCACGCCGGGGATGTCGGCGAGCGCACGCAGCGCGACCAGCAGGCTGGTCGCTTCCGGCGAGGTGAGCTGCAGCGGGGTGTCCATACCGGCGGAGAACGTCACCTCGATGGTGTCGCCGGTGAACTCGAAATCGATCAGGTCGCCCGGGCCATAACCGGGCAGGCCACACAGCCACAGCTGGTCGAGGTCCTCCCCGAGCTGCTTGACCGAAACACCGAGGTCGGTCGCGGCCTGCGAGCGGGTGACGCGCGGATTGGCCTGGAAGTACGGCACCATGTTCAGCAGCCGGACCAGCCGGGTCGACACGGGTGTCATCGGCGCCGCTCCTCCTCGGTGTGGCCGCGCAACAACGCCAGCACGTCGTCGCGCAGCGATTCGGGTTCGAGGACAACGGCGTCAGCGGCGTACCCCGCGATGTCGCGGGTCAGGCGTCCGGTCGAGCCGATATCGAGCTCGATGACATCCCCGCCGCGGCCGTTGACCTGCCGGGACCCCACCGATGTGCCCGCGCGGCGCAGCGCGGTCGCCCGCCCGTCGGCAACCCAGACCTGGGCCCGCACGCCGGTCGGCGCGTCGCCGACGGCCTTGGCGACGATTTCGCGCAGGTCGACGTCGGTGGGAGCGTTGACGGCTCCCGGGGGTCCGACCGGCGTCACCTCGGCCCCGATGCGGGACAGCCGGAAGGTGCGCGTGGCGTCGCGGTCGAGGTCGTGCCCGACGACGTACCACCGACCTTTCTCGGTGATGACGCCCCACGGCTCGAGGTTGCGCACGGTGTAGGGCTCGGTGCGCGACGGCCGGTGCGGGAACTGCACGGCCTGCCTCGCCGTGCACGCGGCCAGCAGTGCGTTGAGCACCCCCTCGGAGCCGCGCAGCCCGACGCTGCCGGCGGGCGATGCGATCGCGATTGGCGCGTCCGGATCGACGTCGACGCCGGCGGCCCGCAGCTTCAGCAGCGCGCCCTGGGTGGCGGTGATCAGCTCGGGCGACTCCCACAGCTGGGTGGCGACGGCGACCGCAGCGGCCTCGTCGCCGGTCAGCTCGACCGCGGGCAGCGCGTAGGCGTCGCGGTTGATCCGGTAGCCCTCGACCGGGTCGTGGGACGACACCCGGCCGGTCTCGAGTGGGATGCCGAGATCACGCAGCTCGTTCTTGTCACGCTCGAACATTCGCGAGAAGGCTTCATCGCTGGCGCTGTCCGCATACCCATACACGCTGGAGCGGATCTTCTCCGCGGTGATGTAGCTGTTGGTGGACAGCAGCGCGATGACCAGATTCATCAACCGCTCGACTTTGGAAACCGCCACCCGTACGAGATTAGGACAAAGGGTTGCGAGGCAACGTCATCGGATCACAGATCGCGTGGCGATCACCCGGACTGAGCCCAGGCCTCCCGCTTGCCGTGCGCGGCCAGCGAGCGCAATTGCCGCATCGCGAAGGTGCGACCGCGCCCGTACTCCGGAATGTGCACACCGGACCACATGCCCTGCGCTCCGGGCGTGTCCACCGCCTCCTTGGCACAGCGCCAGCGCCGCGGACATGCGCGGCAGAGCGCCTTCAGCTCGGGGTCGTCTCCCCCGTCAAGCCAGCGGTCCGCGTCGTCGAGGCACGGCGCGGATGTCAGAGTGCGCGACAAGTCGAGCATCACTGGCACGAGAAAATCCTTTCCTTCGTGGCGTCCGACGGTATGTGCGTATCGGAATGGCAATACGCCTATATTGCCACAGGACACTGGTAAATTTCTCTCATCACCGAGACAGCCCCCACGCAGTACTTCACGCCGCGCCCCGCCCGGCCGGCCGAGCCGTCCAGCAAGGAGCGGCTTCGCGATGCCGCGCTGCGGTGCTTTGCCGAAGCCGGTATCGCCGCCACTTCGCTGCGCGCGGTCGCCGAAGCCGCCGGCACGTCAGTCGGGCTGGTACAGCACTACTACGGCACGAAGGCCGCACTGGTCGAAGCGGTCGATGACTATGCGGTTCGGGTGATCGGCGACGCCCTGCAGGGGCAGCCGCTTCCGCTGCCGCCCGAGGATCCACTGCTCGTCATGGGCCGCCGAGTGACGGCGCTCATCGCGGAACAAGACGTCGTCGTCGCCTATATCGGCCGCGCGCTGGTGGAAGGTGACTCCATCGGTGCCGAGATTTTCGACGGACTCCTGAAAGTGAGTGCGGCTCAGCGCGACCGGCTCGTCGAGCGAGGGCAGGCGAGGCAGGACTTGGACCCGCTCTGGTCCGCGCTGAATGTATTGCTGCTACGGCTCGGGCCCGTGATTCTGCGTTCGCACATCGAGCGCCATCTACCCGAGAAGTTCAATACCGCAGCCGAGCTCACACGCTGGGACGACGCCGTGACGACGCTGATTCGACAGGGTCAGTTCCTGCCTCACATGCACACCGACGCGGGCGAGAAGCAATCCGACTGACCGGCTGGGCTACATCGAGGCGATCAGCCGCTTGACCCGCTCGTCGACGGACCGGAACGGGTCCTTGCACAACACCGTGCGCTGAGCCTGGTCGTTGAGCTTGAGGTGCACCCAGTCGACGGTGAAGTCGCGCCCGGCCGCCTGGGCGGCGCTGATGAACTCACCGCGCAGCCGGGCGCGGGTGGTCTGAGGCGGCTGGTCGACGGCGGCGTCGATCTCCTCGTCGGTGGTGATGCGCGCCGCCAGGCCCTTGCGCTGCAGCAGGTCGAAGACGCCGCGGCCACGTTTGATGTCGTGGTAGGCGAGGTCGAGCTGGGCGATTTTCGGGTCGGACAGCTCCATGTCGTAGCGGTCCTGGTAGCGCTGGAACAGCTTGCGCTTGATCACCCAGTCGATCTCGGTGTCGACCTTGGCGAAGTCCTGGCTTTCGACGGCGTCGAGCTGGCGGCCCCACAGGTCGACGACCTGCTCGATCTGGGCGTTGGGCTCGCGGGTCTGCAGGTGTTCGACGGCGCGGGCGTAGTACTCGCGCTGGATGTCCAGCGCGCTGGCCTGACGCCCGCCGGCCAGCCGCACCGGGCGTCGGCCGGTGACGTCGTGGCTGACCTCGCGGATTGCCCGGATCGGATTGTCCAGGGAGAAGTCGCGGAAGGCCACGCCGGCCTCGATCATCTCCAGCACCAGCGCCGCGGTGCCCACCTTGAGCATGGTGGTCGACTCGCACATGTTGGAGTCGCCGACGATCACGTGCAGGCGCCGGTACTTCTCGGCGTCGGCGTGCGGCTCGTCGCGGGTGTTGATGATCGGTCGGCTGCGGGTGGTGGCGCTCGAGACGCCCTCCCAGATGTGTTCGGCGCGCTGCGACAGGCAGAAGGTGGCGGCCTTCGGCGTCTGCAGGACCTTGCCGGCGCCGCAGATGAGCTGGCGGGTGACCAGGAACGGCAGCAGCACGTCGGAGATCCGCGAAAACTCGCCGGCCCGCACGATCAGGTAGTTCTCGTGGCAGCCGTAGGAGTTGCCTGCGGAGTCGGTGTTGTTCTTGAACAGGTAGATGTCCCCGCCGATGCCCTCGTCGGCGAGCCGCTGCTCGGCGTCGATCAGCAGGTCTTCGAGCACCCGCTCGCCGGCGCGGTCATGGGTGACCAGCTGGATCAGGCTGTCGCATTCGGCGGTGGCGTACTCGGGGTGACTACCCACGTCGAGGTACAGACGGGCGCCGTTGCGCAGGAAAACGTTGGAGCTGCGGCCCCACGAGACCACCCGGCGGAACAGGTAACGAGCCACTTCGTCGGGCGAAAGGCGCCGGTGTCCGTGAAAGGTGCAGGTGACACCGAATTCGGTTTCGATGCCCATGATTCGACGCTGCACAATTCGAGCGTACTTGTTGGAGGCGAAACTGGTGCGGAGCCCCCGCCGACGGGTCGCCTTGTCCGCGGCTTCAGGACTCGGCCGGCTCGGGTGCCTCGCCGAACCGGCTCAGAGCCAGGGCCGCGACGACGGCGATCACGAAACCCGCCTCGACCATCCAGCCCAGACCCGGGCGGGTGCGATCGCCCAGCCAGGCCACCCCGACCAGCGCCGGGCCGACGGTCTCGCCGATCACCATCCCGGCCACCGCGGTCGTCACCGACCCGCGACTCAGCGCCGAGGTGAGGAGCAGGAATCCGGCCGCCCCGCCGGCCACCAGGGCGTAGATCGCCGGGTTGGCCCAGAACGAGGCCTCGGTCAGGTCGACCGAATCGATCAGCCGGACCGCGATTTCGTCCACGCCGAAGCCCGCGCCGGCACCGAAGCCCAGCACCAGCGCGCGGTTGCGGTCACTCAATCGGCCCGCGGCCGCACCGGCGGCGAACACGACGCCGGCGATTGCCAGTAATGCCCAGCCGAGCCCGGCCGGGCCGTGCCCGGTGCCCTCCGGCCCGGCGGCGATGCCGAGCATCGCCAGGCTTGCGCATACCACCGCCACCGCGGCCCACTCCGTCGACGACAACCGGGCGGACAGCAGCCAGGCGGCCACGATCGCGGTGACGGCGAGCGACGCGGCGATGGCCGCCGCGACGACGTAGATCGGGACCAGCCGCAGCGCCGCTACCTGCAGCAGGAAGCCCAGGCCGTCGAGCGCGACGCCGAGCAGATAGCGCCACTGTCGCAGCGCGCGCAGCAGCAGTGCCGCGTCGACTCCGGAATCGCTTGTGCCAGAGTCGACTTCGCGGGTCGCCGCTGCCTGCAAAACCGTCGCGGTGCCGTAGCAGACCGAGCAGCCGAGCGCGAGCAGCAAGCCGATCAGCATCGGGCCGCGCCTATGACGACGTCTTCTCCGCTGAGTCGTCCGACGACCCAGAGCCGTTCCGTTCGGGCACCAGACGCTCCAGCGCCGCCCCGGTGATGCGACGAAACGCGCGCCGCGGGCGGTTGGCGTCGAGGATGGCGACCTCGAGATTCGACACCCCCAGCGGCGGCTGGTCGTTGCCGGACCCCTCGGCCCGTCCGACCTCGAGCGCGTTGACCGCGATGTGCACGGCGTCGGCCAGGTTGGCGTTCTCGGCGTAGGAGTCCTTGAGCGCATTGGTCACCGGCTCGGTCGTACCGCCCATCACCACGTAATGCGGCTCGTCGGCGATCGACCCGTCGTAGGTAATCCGGTACAGCTCAGGTGCTTTCGTCTCGCCGTAATGTGCAACCTCGGCGACGCACAGCTCGACCTCATATGGCTTGGCCTGCTCGGTGAAGATCGTGCCGAGCGTCTGCGCGTAGACGTTGGCTAGCTGGCGGCCGGTCACGTCGCGGCGGTCGTAGGCGTAGCCGCGGGTGTCGGCGAATTGGATTCCGCCGCGGCGCAGGTTGTCGAATTCGTTGAACTTGCCGGCTGCTGCGAAGCCGACGCGGTCGTACAGTTCGCTGATCTTCTGCAGTGAGCGCGAAGGGTTCTCGGCGACGAACAGCACGCCCCCGGAGTAGACCAGCGCGACCACACTACGGCCGCGCGCGATGCCCTTACGGGCGAGTTCGCTGCGCTCCCGCATCGCCTGTTCGGGCGAGATGAAGTACGGAAAGCTCATGAGTCAATTCCCGGGTGGTCGGCGGCGTCCGGCCCGAAAGTGTCGGCGCGGGAGCGTGTTTGGATGACTTCCCGGGCCAGCTCAGCGATCCGCTGTTCGGCGACATTGATGGCGCCGTCGACACCGATCGTGACCGCGGTCGGGAAGATCCCCCGCACCAGGTCCGGCCCACCGGTGGCCGAGTCGTCGTCGGCCGCATCGTAGAGCGCCTCCACCGCGACGCGCAGCGCCGAATCGGCGTCCCGCACTTGCGAATACAGCTTCTTAACCGACGACTTGGCGAACAGCGAACCCGAGCCCACCGACTGGTAGCCCTCCTCTTCGAGGTTCCATCCGCCGGCCGCGTCGAAGGACACGATGCGGCCCGCCTTCTCCGGTTCGGGGTCGTCGATGTCGAATCCGACCAGCAGTGGCAGCGCCACCAGACCCTGCATCGCCGCAGCGAGGTTGCCGCGCACCATGATTGCGAGCCGGTTCACCTTACCGGCGAAGGTCAGCGGCACCCCTTCGAGCTTTTCGTAATGCTCGAGTTCGACGGCGTAAAGGCGCGCGAATTCGACCGCGATGGCCGCGGTGCCGGCGATCCCGGTCGCGGTGTAATCGTCGGTGATGTACACCTTCTGCACGTCGCGCCCGGCGATCATGTTGCCTTGTGTCGAGCGCCGGTCACCGGCGAGCAGAACCCCGCCCGGGTATTTCAGCGCGACAATCGTGGTGCCGTGCGGCAGCGCGGAACTCGGCGTGACTCCCTCGCCGCCGAAGCTCGCGGGCAACAACTCCGGCGCCTCGCGGCGCAGGTAGTCGGAAAAGGAGGACAGGCCGCCAGAGGCGGATCCGGGAAGGGCAGAATTTGTGGCCAGGCGATCGCGGTTAGGCCAGGTCACTGTCCGCCCTTTTGGACGTATGCGCGAACGAAGTCTTCGGCGTTCTCTTCCAGAACATCGTCGATCTCATCCAGCAGGTCGTCGGTCTCTTCGGTCAGCTTTTCGCGACGCTCTTGGCCCGCGGCCGTGCTGCCAGTGAGGTCGTCGTCATCGCCGCCACCACCACCGCGCTTGGTCTGCTCCTGGGCCATCGCTGCCTCCTGCATAGTCATCGGACGTGAAACACGTCCGTCGTTTCTCCACCCTACCGGTCTGTGGGGTTATTGCTCAGGCTCAAAACACAAGTCGGGAGCTTTAGGTGGTGAGTTGTTCGACCAGCTCGACGGCGCTGTCCACCGAGTCCAGCAGCGCCCCGACGTGCGCTTTGCTCCCGCGCAGCGGTTCCAGGGTCGGAATGCGGACCAGTGAATCACCACCGAGATCGAAAATCACGGAGTCCCAACTGGCCGCGGCAATGTCGGCGCCGAACCGGCGCAGGCACTCCCCGCGGAAATAGGCCCGGGTGTCGGTTGGCGGGTTCTCGACGGCGTCGATCACCTGCTGCTCGGTGACAAGACGCTTCATCGAACCCCGCGCCACCAGCCTGTTGTACAGACCCTTGTCCAGCCGGACGTCGGAGTACTGCAGGTCGACCAGGTGCAGTCGCGGTGCCGACCAGCTCAGGTTCTCCCGGTGCCGGAATCCCTCGAGCAGGCGCAGCTTGGCCGGCCAATCCAGCAGATCGGCGCATTCCATCGGGTCGCGCTCGAGCAGGTCGAGCACGTGCGCCCAGGTCTCGACGACATCGCTCGCGCGCGGGTCTGGGTCGCGGGCATCGATCAGCTTCGCCACCCGTTCGAGGTAAATCCGTTGCAGCGCAAGGGCGGTCAGCTCGCGGCCGTCGGCCAGGGCGACGGTGGCGCGCAGCGACGGGTCGCGGCTGACCGCGTGCACGGCGTGCACCGGACGGGCCAGCGCCAGGTCGCTGAGGTCGATTCCGTGTGCGGGGCCGTCCTCGATCAGATCGAGCGCCAACGCGGTGGTGCCCAGCTTCAGATAGGTCGACGTCTCGGAGAGGTTCGCGTCGCCGATGATCACGTGCAGCCGGCGGTAACGGTCGGCATCGGCGTGCGGCTCGTCGCGGGTGTTGATGATGCCGCGCTTGAGCGTGGTCTCCAGGCCGACCTCGACCTCGATGTAGTCGGAGCGCTGCGAGAGCTGGAATCCCGCTTCGTCGCCGGACGGGCCGATGCCGACGCGGCCGGATCCCGTGACGACCTGGCGGGACACCAGGAACGGCGTCAGCCCGGCGATCACCGCCGAGAACGGCGTCTGGCGACTCATCAGGTAGTTCTCGTGCGACCCGTAGGAGGCGCCCTTGTTGTCGATGTTGTTCTTGTAGAGCTGCAGCTTGGCTGCGCCCGGGACGCTGGCGACGTGCCGTGCGGCGGCCTCCATCACGCGCTCGCCGGCCTTGTCCCAGATCACCGCGTCCAGCGGATCGGTGCACTCCGGCGCGGAGTACTCCGGGTGAGCGTGGTCGACATAGAGCCGGGCGCCGTTGGTCAGGATCATGTTCGCCGCGCCGACCTCGTCGGCGTCCACCACCGGTGGTGGGCCCGCCGACCGGCTCAGGTCGAAACCGCGGGCATCCCGCAACGGGGATTCCACTTCGTAGTCCCAGCGAGTGCGCTTGGCGCGCTGGATTCCGGCGGCGGCGGCGTAGGCGAGCACCGCCTGCGTCGAAGTCAGGATCGGGTTGGCGGTCGGGTCAGACGGCGACGAGATGCCGTATTCGACCTCCGTTCCGATAATTCGTTGCATCCCCCGAGCTTAGGCGTGACGACGATGCGCCCCGCGCAGCGGGGCGCTGAGGAGTTACGCAATCCAAAGAGGCGTGACGACGATGCGCCCCGCGCAGCGGGGCGCTGAGGAGTCACGCAATCCAAAGAGGCGTGACGACGATTCGGCCCACTGCGCGGGGGCGTGGCCGGTCGGTGAACGGAGCGAAGACATCGGCCGACATCCCATTGACGCAGGTGACGGAAGTCATTACCTTCACCCTGGTGTCTGCCGAACCCATGACGGGCCTGTCCGGTAAGCGCTACGGCGAAGTCCTTCTGGTGACGCCCGGCGAGGCGGGACCACAGGCCGCGGTCTACAGCAGCTTCGGCCTCAACGACCTGCCAGCCGAACTGTGGTCGGCGCTCGACGCGAAGACCATCGCGACCGAAAACGGCGCTGCCACAGCCCTACTCGACGGCCCGCGATACTGGCTGATGAACGAGATCGAGAGGCCCGCTCAGGGCATGAAACTCGTCAAGAACTTCGGCGGCATCGACATGGCCCTGCAGTCCCAAACCCTGCTGCAGGGGCTGAAGCCGTCGCCGTACACCGCGAATCAGGTTCACCGGCACAGCGTGTCGACGTTCGACACCGGCGAAGAGGTGTACGAATTGCTCGATCCCGCACTTCGGCGCTGGGTCATGCAGACCTGGAGCCAGATCGTCGACCCGAAACTGTCGAGGGCGGACCTGCCCCGGCTCGGTGAGCGACTGGACTTGCCCAACGGCTGGACGTTCCAGCCCCGAACGCTGACGAGCCCGCTGCGGATCGACACGACGACGCACGCCGCGCAGGTCCTGCAGGACGACCTGACCAACAGCTATTCGCTGCTGGCCGGCTGAGGCCAACTAATGGCGCCGGCCCGCGGCACCCGGCTTCGCCGCGCTTGCGACCGCCGCTGCCGCTAGAGGTACTGGCCGAGGTTGGACTCGGTGTCGATCGCCCGCGAGGCGCTCGAACTCTTGCCCGTGACCAGCGTGCGGATGTAGACGATCCGCTCGCCCTTCTTGCCCGAAATCCGCGCCCAGTCATCAGGGTTGGTGGTGTTGGGCAGGTCCTCGTTCTCGGCGAACTCGTCGACGATCGAGTCGAGCAGGTGCTGAATCCGCAGACCCTTCTGACCGCTCTCCAGGACCGCCTTGATCGCGTTCTTCTTCGCGCGGTCGACGACGTTCTGGATCATCGCGCCAGAGTTGAAGTCCTTGAAGTACATCACCTCTTTGTCGCCGTTGGCGTAGGTGACCTCGAGGAACCGGTTGTCATCGATCTCCGCGTACATCCGGTCGACGACCTTCTCGATCATCGCCTTGATGCACAGCGACCGGTCGCCATTGAATTCCGCCAAATCATCGGCGTTGACCGGCAATTCGTCGGTCAGGTACTTCGAGAAGATGTCCTGCGCGGACTCGGCGTCCGGACGCTCGATCTTGATCTTGACGTCGAGGCGTCCGGGTCGCAGGATCGCGGGGTCGATCATGTCTTCACGGTTGGAGGCGCCGATGACGATGACGTTCTCCAGACCCTCGACACCGTCGATCTCGCTGAGCAACTGCGGGACGACCGTTGTCTCCACGTCGGAGGAAACCCCGGTGCCGCGGGTACGGAAGATCGAGTCCATCTCGTCGAAGAAGACGATCACCGGCGTGCCCTCGGACGCCTTTTCGCGCGCCCGCTGGAAGATCAGCCGGATGTGCCGCTCGGTCTCACCGACGAACTTGTTGAGTAGTTCGGGGCCCTTGATGTTGAGGAAGTACGACTTGGCCTCGCGCGCGTCGTCGCCACGAACCTCAGCCATCTTCTTGGCCAGCGAGTTGGCAACGGCCTTGGCGATCAACGTCTTTCCGCATCCGGGCGGGCCGTAGAGCAGGACACCCTTGGGCGGCCGTAGCGCGTATTCGCGGTAGAGGTCCTTGTGCAGGAACGGCAGCTCGACGGCGTCGCGGATCTGCTCGATCTGCCGGCTCAGCCCACCGATGTCGTGGTAGGTGACGTCGGGAACCTCTTCCAGGACCAGGTCCTCGACCTCGGCCTTGGGGATGCGCTCGAAGGCGTAGCCGGCCTTGGTGTCGACCAGCAGCGAGTCGCCGGGCCGCAACCGGCGCGGGCGGGTGTCGTCGTTGAGCGCGTCGGGGTGGCCCTCCGGCAGATCCTCGGCGACCAACGGCTCGGCCAGCCAGACGATGCGCTCCTCGTCGGCGTGACCGACCACCAGAGCGCGATGGCCGTCGGCCAGAACCTCGCGCAGACTTGAAATCTCGCCGACGGATTCATACGTGCCGGCCTCGACGACAGTTAAAGCCTCATTGAGGCGAACGGTCTGGCCCTTGCGCAGGGCACTGACGTCGATGTTGGGCGAGCACGTCAGGCGCATCTTGCGGCCGGAGGTGAACACGTCGATGGTGTCGTCCTCGTGAGTGGACAGCAGCACGCCGTACCCGCTGGGCGGCTGCCCGAGCCTGTCGACCTCCTCGCGCAGCGCCAGCAGCTGTTGGCGGGCCTCCTTGAGCGTCTCCATCAGCTTGGAGTTGCGCGACGCCAGCGAGTCGATGCGTGCCTCTAGCTGGTGAACATCGCGCGGACTGCGTCCGGCGCCATGCGAGCCGGCCGCGTTGTCGAGTTGCTCGCGCAGAATCGCGGCTTCCCGCCGGAGCTCCTCCAACTCCGCGGCGTCTTCGCCGGAGAGGTCTGGTTCGCGGGAGCTACCGAACGGTTCGCGCTCAAACTCGGCCATGGTGCGCTCCTTTCCCGCCCACGGGACGGTGGTGCGGTGGATACCTCAACGCTACCGGCGATTTCCGTTTCATGCGGGAACTCGAAATGGGGCACACTGGCAACAGCGTTAACATCTTGTTTAGTCAGCTTTACCGAGAGGACCCTAGTGACCGTGAAAACCCTAGCCACAGGCATGGCGGCATTCGCCGCTATCGGTGCGGCCGCCGCGGGTGTGACCTGTATTGCATCGGTTACCGCTGTGTCGCCGGGCGTTCAGCCCGTCGTCTTCGGCGCGCCACTGCCGTTGGACCCTGTTCAAGCCGCAATGGACGTTCCCACCGTCGACCAGCTGACGACCGTGCTGAACACGCTCCAGGACCCGAGCCTGTCGTTCGCGCAGAAGGGCAATCTCGTCGAAGGCGGCATTCCGGTGCCGATCGGCATCGCCGACCACGAATTGAAGAAAGCGGCCGACAAGGGCAGCCTGCCGCTGACGTTCAACATCACCAACATCGCGCCGGCCGGGCCCGGCGCCGCGACGGCCACCCTCACGGCTTCGGGCCCGCACCTGACGCCCACCCCGGAATACCTCCGGTTCGTCAACCAGGGCGGCTGGAAGCTCTCGCACGACTCGGCGAACACGCTGATCGCGGCTGTGCGTTCGAAGCACTGACGGCCGCTGGATGCCCCGACGCCTCACCGCAGCCCTGAGCACCGCCGCAATTGCGGCGGTGCTCGGTCTTCCGGGGTGCTCGAACGACGAGGACGAGGCGACACCGCAGACCGCGACGCCGTCGGCTACCGCGTCGCCGACCGAGGCGGCGGCCGCGCCGGTCGCTCCCCTGCCGGCTCCCGAGGCGCTGGCCGGCGTGTTGGGCCGGTTGGGCGACGCCGCCGTCCCCGGCGCGCAGAAGCTCAACCTGGTCGAGGGCGCCACACCTGAAAGTGCCGGAGTCTTCGACCAATTCGCCGGCGCGTTGAACAACGGCGGCTTCACTCCGTTGAAAGTCGACGTGCGCGACATCAGGTGGTCCGACCGCGATCCGGCCGACGTGGTGGCCAACGTCGACATCACCTCGACCAACGCGCACGGTCCGCATTTCGGCTTTCCGATGGAATTCAAGCCCTACCAAGGCGGTTGGCAGCTCTCGGCGCGGACCGCCGATGTGCTGCTGGCGTTCCGGACCGACACCGCCGAGCCGCCGACGACACCGGGACGCTGACCTGGCGTGTGGATCGGCTGGCTGGAGTTCGATCTGCTGCTTGGTGACGTGCACTCGCTCAAGCAGAAGCGTTCGCTACTGCGGCCCGTAATCGCCGAGCTGCGCAGGAAATTCAACGTCTCGGCTGCCGAGACGGGTTCGCAGGATCTGCACCGCCGGGCGGGTATCGGCGTGGCGATGACCTCGGGTGACCGAGCCCATGCCGTCGAGGTGCTCGACGCCGCCGAGCGACTGGTCGCCGCGCATCCGGAGTTCGAATTACTCTCCGTCCGAAGGGATCTGCGCCGCAGCGACGACTGACGACGGCTCGGTGGGCCGTTGCTTGCGGCGCAGCGGCGTGGGCGTCACCGCACCCGGCGCCAGCTTGCGGGCGAAGACCAAAAACGCTGTGTGCCCGCGCATGTTGTGTTGGGGGCGCACCGCCAAACCCACAACATTCCAGCCACGTTGCATCGTCTCCCACGCGCGCGGCTCGGTCCAGCACTGTTGCGCGCGAAGGGCTTCCACCGCCCTGGACAGTTGCGTCACGGTCGCCACGTAGATCATCAGCACGCCACCCGCGACCAGGACTTGCGATACCCGGTCGAGCACGTCCCACGGCGCCAGCATGTCCAGCACCACCCGGTCGATCGAGCCGTCGGGCAGGTCGGCGTCGACGACGTCGGAGATCACCAGTCGCCAGTTCTCCGGGAGCTCGCCGAAGAACGTCTCGACGTTGCGGCGCGCGTGCTCGGCGTGGTCGGCGCGGACGTCGTAGGAGATCACCTGTCCCCCCGGACCGACCGCGCGCAGCAGCGAACAGGTCAGCGCCCCAGACCCCGCACCCGCCTCCAGCACCCGCGCGCCGGGAAAGATGTCACCCTCGTGCACGATCTGTGCGGCGTCCTTCGGGTAGACCACCTGCGCGCCGCGCGGCATCGACAGGACATAGTCGACCAGCAGCGGGCGCAGCACCAGAAACTGGTCGCCGTTGGCCGACTTGACCACGCTGCCCTCCGGCTGCCCGATCACCGCGTCGTGCAGGATCGCCCCGCGATGAGTGTGGAACTCACTGCCGGGGCTGAGCACCATCGTGTAGTGCCGGCCCTTGGCGTCGGTGAGTTGAACACGATCGCCGATGACGAACGGGCCGGTGGTGGACACAGCCGCCTAGCCTGCCAGCAGACGCGCCGCCCGAGGTGCGCGGGGTTGTCCGACCTGGCTTCTAGGCTGCGGGACATGAACGACGAAGCGGAACAGCGTGCCAGGCGCAGGCCTGCCCTGTCTCCGTCGCGGGCGGCCGACTTCAAGCAGTGCCCGCTGCTCTACCGGTTCCGGGCGATCGATCGGCTCCCCGAACCGTCGTCGACGGCCCAGGTGCGCGGTTCGGTCGTGCACGCCGCGCTCGAGCAGCTCTACGGTTTACCCGCCGAGCAGCGCGGCCCGCAGACCGTCGACGCGCTGGTCGGACCGGCGTGGGAGCAGGTGCTCTCGGCCGAACCGGCGCTCGCCGAGCAGCTGGACACCGAACAGCAGACCCACCTGCTCGACGAGGCGCGCAAACTGCTGTCCGGTTACTACAGCCTGGAAGACCCGACCCGATTCGACCCGCAGAGCTGCGAGCAGCGCATCGAGGTCGAGCTGGCCGACGGCACCCTGCTGCGCGGGATCATCGACCGCATCGACGTCGCGCCCACCGGCGAGCTGCGAGTAGTCGACTACAAGACCGGCAAAGCGCCGCCGGCGGCGCGTGCGCTCGCCGAGTTCAAAGCGATGTTCCAGATGAAGTTCTATGCGGTCGCGCTGCTGCGCTCGCGTGGGGTGCTGCCGACCCGGTTGCGGCTGATCTATCTGTCTGACGGGCAGCTGCTGGACTACTCCCCCGACGAAGACGAGCTGCTGCGTTTTGAGAAGACGCTGATGGCGATCTGGAATGCGATCCAATCCGCTGGCGCCACAGGCGATTTCCGGCCCAGGCCATCGCGGCTCTGCGACTGGTGCGCACACCACTCGCATTGCCCCGCCTTCGGTGGCACGCCGCCGCCCTACCCGGGTTGGCCGCAGGTTCCCGACGAGGGCAACGCCGACACCGTCCTGCAGCACGGAGCCGAGCCGGCCGCCTAGGCGACTAGTCCAGCGGAGACATGTCCTGCAGCATGGTGGGGATCAGCTCGCTGACGGTCGGGTGGATGTGCATCGTGCGGGCCAGAGTCGTGTACGGCGCCTTGGCCGACATCGTGTCGAGAATGCCGTGGATTGCCTCGTCCCCGCCGACACCGAGAATGGCCGCCCCGAGTATCTGCTTGGTCTCGGCGTCGACCACGACCTTCATAAAGCCTTGCGTCTCACCCTTTTCGACCGCTCGGCCGACGCGGGTCATCGGCCGCTCGCCGACCAGCGCGGGTCGGCCGGACTTGCGAACCTGCTCGACGGTCAGGCCCACGCGACCAAGCGGCGGGTCGATGTAAAGGGCGTAGGCGGTGACGCGATCGCTCACGCGCCGCGGGTCGTCATCGAGCAGATTGGCGGCGACGATCTCGAAGTCGTTGTAGGAAGTGTGGGTGAACGCACCCTTGCCGTTGCAGTCCCCCATCGCCCAGATGTGGTCGACGCTGGTGCGCAGTTGGTCGTCGACGACGATGTAACCACGGTCGTCGATCTCCACCCCGGCCCGGTCGAGTTCGAGGTCGTCGGTGTTGGGGCGGCGCCCCACCGCGAGTAGCAGGTGGCTGCCGGCGATCGGTTCGGCACCGGACCGCGGGGTCAGCTCGAAGCCATTGGTGCGCTTGGCAACCCGAATGTCGTCGGCACCGGTGATGATGTCGATGCCCTCGTTCTCCAGGATCGAACGGATGGCGTCGGAGACGTCGTGGTCTTCGCGGGATGCGAGCCGATCGCCCCGTTCGACCACGGTCACCCGCGCGCCGAAGCGGCAATACATCTGCGCGAACTCGAGCGCGATGTAGCTACCGCCGACGACGACGAGATGCTCTGGCACCGTGTCGAGTTCGAGGATCGACACGTTGGTGAGGTACTCGATGTCGGCGAGGCCGGGAATGTCGGGCACCACCGCGCGGCCGCCGAGGTTGAGGAAGATGCGGTCGGCCTGAAGTGTGTCGTCACCGATCCGCAACGTGTGCGGATCGGTGAACCGCGCGTGACCGCGAAAGACGGTGCAGCCGTCCATGTCATCCAGCCAGCCCTCGACCCCCTGACGGTCGTCGAGCACGATGCCGTCCTTGCGCGCCTTGACTTTTGACATGTCGATGCTGACCGGTCCGGTGCTGACGCCGAAGTCGGCACCGCGGCGGGCCAGGTGTGCGGCGTAGGCGCTGGCAACCAACGTCTTGGTCGGGATGCAGCCGTTGTTGACGCACGTGCCGCCGAAGAGTTTGCGCTCCACCATCGCAACCGTCTGACCGGCGGCCGTCAACCGTCCCGCCAGCGGGGGCCCGGCTTGGCCGGCGCCCACGATGATCGCGTCGAAACGTGTTGTCACAGAGCGGCGGTGACGGCAGCCAGTGCAAACCCGCCGCCGACCGCGATCACGTCTTCGACGAGCGCAACCGGCAGGTCGCGGCCGAGCTTGGCGGAGAACGTGGCGCGGCCCTGGTAGCCGGCCATGGTGCCGAGCACGGCGCCGACCACGCCCGCGCCCAACGCGCTCCAGGTGACGCCCCAGACCGTGCCGATCACGGCGCCGGCAAAGCCACCGGAGAGAATGCGCCCGATGAACGCCGGCGGGGAGGTTCGCGCCAGCGTCTTGGGCTGCTTGTCTAGGAACAGCTCGCCGAGCGCCAGCACGCTGAAAACGATGGCGGTGATCAGGTTGCCCACCCAGGATGCCCAGGTGCCATTGAGGTTGATCCAGTGCAACACTGCGGCCCAGGCGACGACGGCCGGGGCGGTGAATGTCCGCAAACCGGCGATCGCGCCGATTCCGAGAGCGACAAGCAGAACGTAGAAGTGCGTCATGTGCGACATTGCTACCCCTCCTCAGGGTTCGGCAAACAACCGCGGCGTCAGCCGGACGCTAACACAGCGCGGCCCGATGAGGGAGACATGCCAATCAGAAGCGGAAGAACCGGACGCTGGATGCCAGAATCGCTTTCGCCCCGATGGCCGCCAACTGGTCCATGAGCGCGTTGACGCCGCGACGTGGGACCAAGGCGCGGATCGCCACCCAATCCGGATCGGCCAGCGGCGAGATGGTCGGCGATTCCAGTCCGGGCGTGATCGCGGTCGCCTGGTCGAGAACCGCACGCGGACAGTCGTAATCCAGCATCAGGTACTGCTGGCCGAACACCACGCCCTGCACACGCGCCACCAGTTGATCGCGTGCTGCGACATCGGGCCGTTCGGCGGCGTGTGCGTCCGTTTGTTCGATGAGCACTGCCTCTGAATCGCACAGGGTGTCGCCGAAGGCCGCGAGGTTGTGCAGGTTCAACGTGCGGCCGGATCCGACGACGTCGGCGATCGCGTCGGCAACGCCGAGCTGAATCGAGATCTCCACAGCGCCGTCGAGACGGATCACCCGTGCGTCAATCCCTCTGGCCCTCAAGTCTTCTCGCACGATGTTCGGATACGCCGTGGCGATACGCTTGCCGGCCAGGTCCTCGACGGTCCAGTCGCGCCCCCGGGGCGCGGCGTAACGAAAGGAGGACGCACCGAAGCCGAGCGCCAGCCGTTCGTGCACCGGGGCACGGGACTCGAGGGCCAAATCCCTTCCGGTGATACCGAAGTCG
Source organism: Candidatus Mycobacterium wuenschmannii (assembly GCF_030252325.1). Lineage (NCBI taxonomy): Bacteria > Bacillati > Actinomycetota > Actinomycetes > Mycobacteriales > Mycobacteriaceae > Mycobacterium > Candidatus Mycobacterium wuenschmannii. The sequence goes on from NZ_CP126981.1 coordinate 1,396,733, forward strand.
AGTTCGCCGGAACCGACGTAGATCGCGATGTCCTTGGGGCGCAGGAAGAAGAATTCGACGTGGTTGTGCGGGTCGATGACGGTCAGGTCTTTGGGGTCGGTGCGACGCCGGTAGCCGGCCTCGGACAGGATTTCGACGGCCGTTTCGCTGAGCGCCCCCTTGTTGGGAACGGCCACCCGCAGGTTGGTGGACCCGTGCGCCGTCATCAGAGTTTCCGGTAGACGTCGTCGAGGGTGAGCCCACGGGCGATCATCAGCACCTGAGCCCAATACAGCAATTGGCTGATCTCTTCGGCTAGCGCCTCGTCAGACTCGTGCTCGGCGGCCAGCCACACTTCGCCGGCCTCTTCGAGGATCTTCTTGCCCAGCGTGTGCACGCCGCTGTCCAGCGCGGCGACCGTGCCGCTGCCGGCCGGGCGGGTGCGGGCGCGTTCGCCGAGTTCGGCAAACAAATCCTCGAAGGTCTTCACGGCCAGCGATTCTGTCATGCGTAGCTGCGCAAAGTCACGGCGGTTTCAGGTGGTACCGACCTGAGCCACCTCATCGGGCATGTCCTCCAACGACACCCCGTTGGTCTCGCGCACCCAGCGCCACACGAAAACCAGCGACAGCACGGCACACAACGCATAGCAGCCGTAGGCGACCGGAAGCACATGCCGTAGCGCTGGAAACGACACCGCGATGATCCAGTTGGCCATCCACTGGACACCGGAGGCCAGGCCGAGCGCGGCCGACCGGATCCGGTTGGGGAACATCTCGCCCAGCAGCACCCACAGCGCCGGCCCCCAGGACACCGCGAACGCGACCACGAACAGATCGGCGGCCACCAGTGCGACGATCCCGGACGGACCGTCGAGTTGCGGCTCGCCGTTGCGGACCGACGCGCCCGCGAACACGACCGTCATGGTGATCAGCATCAGCGACATGCCCGCCGAACCCGACAGCAGCAGGGGCCTGCGGCCCAACCGGTCGATCAAAGCGATCGCCACCAATGTGATCAGCACGTTGACACCGGTGGTCACCAAGCCGATCGTGAACGATGACTCCTCACCGAATCCGACCGTCTCCCAGAGCATGTCGGAGTAGTTGAAGATGACGTTGATGCCGACGAACTGCTGGAAGACCGCCAAGCCCAAGCCGACCCAGACGATGCCGTACAGCCCACCCGTCGGCTTGCGCAGATCGCGCCACGACTGCTTCGTCTCCTCCTCGAGACTGTCGGCGATGCGGGCGATGGTGTGCCGAGCGTCGGCCTTACTGAGCAGCATCGAGAGCACTCGGTCGGCCTGCGAAATACGCTGTCGCGCAACCAGATAACGCGGCGACTCGGGGATGGCGAACAGCAGCGCGAAGTAGAGCAGCGCGAGCAGTAACTCGCTGAAAAAGGTCCAGCGCCAGGCCGCCAGGCCCAACCAGAGCGACCCGGTCGCCCCGCCCGCCAGGTGGAACGGGACCCAGGTCCAGGCCAGCGCCCCAAATAGCCCGCACACGATGGCGAGCTGCTGCAGCGACCCGAGCCGACCGCGGAAGCGCGGCGGCGAGACCTCGGCGATGTACGCCGGCGCGGCCACCGAGGAGAAGCCGATGCCGATGCCACCGATGAGGTGGAAGACGATGAACGTCCAGATATCGGCCGCCAGGCCGGCGCCGAGTCCGCACACGAAAAACGAAGCGGCCGACAGCTTCATCATCGACAGCCGGCCGATCCGATCGCCGATCCGGCCCGCCCACACCGCTCCGATCGCCGCGCCGAGAACACCCGACGCCGTCGCGAAACCCAGCAGACCGTTGCCGATGTGGAACGTCGCCTGCAGCGCCTTCACCGCGCGGTTGGTCGTCGAGATGTCGAAGCCGAACAGGAACCCGCCGATCGCGGCCACCGACACGAACCGCACCGCGGAACGAAAAGCGGCGCGCGCGGCGCGCGGGTCGTCGGGCAGGTCTTCGTGCGGCGCCGGCTGCGGCTGGCCGCCGGGATCGTCAGCAACCAACGCCGGCCTCAGTCCTCCGGGTTGTAGCCGAGGTTAGGGGCCAGCCAGCGCTCAGCCTCCTGCAGCGTCCAGCCCTTGCGCTTGGCGTAGTCGGCGACCTGGTCCTGGGCCAGCCGCCCGACCACGAAGTACTGCGACTGCGGGTGCGAGAAGTACCAGCCGCTGACGGCGGCGCCGGGCCACATCGCCATCGACTCGGTCAGCTCGATGCCGGTGCGCTTGGTGACGTCCATCAGGTTGAACAGCGTCGTCTTCTCGGTGTGCTCGGGGCAGGCCGGGTAGCCCGGCGCCGGGCGGATGCCGCGGTACTTCTCACCGATGAGCGCCTCGTTGTCCAGCGTTTCGTCGGGCTGGAATCCCCAGAACTCCTTGCGGACCCGCTGGTGCATCCGCTCGGCGAAGGCCTCGGCCAACCGGTCCGCGACCGACTCCAGCAGGATCGCGCTGTAGTCGTCGAGATCCGCCTTGAACTCCACGATCTTGTCGTGGCTGCCCAGGCCCGAGGTGACGGCGAAGGCGCCGACGTAGTCGGCCAGCCCGGTGTCTTTGGGCGCGATGAAATCGCCCAGCGACCGGTTCGGGATGCCTTCCCGGTGCTCACCCTGCTGACGCAGGTTGTACAGCGTGGTCAACACCTCGCCGCGGCTGTCGTCGGTGTAGACCTCGATGTCGTCGCCGACCGCGTTCGCCGGGAAGAAGCCGATGACCCCGTTGGCCGTCAGCCACTTCTCCTTGATCAGGGTGTCGAGCATCTGCTGGGCGTCGTCGTAGAGCTTGCGGGCGGCCTCGCCGGTGGCCGGGTTGTTGAGGATGTCCGGGAAGCGGCCCTTCATCTCCCAGGCGTTGAAGAACGGCTGCCAGTCGATGTATTCGCGCAACTCGGCAAGGTCGTAGTCGAGAAACTCGCGCACGCCGAGACCCTGGGCGGGCTCCGGCGGCGTGTAGCCGTCCCACTCGATCGGCGTCCGGTTGGCGCGGGCCTTCTCCAGCGTCAGCGTCGGCCGCTCGTTCTTCTGCGCGTGCCGTTCCCGCAGCGACGCGTAGTCCTTCTCGGTGGCCTCCAGCAGGCCCGGCCGCTGCTTGTCGTCCAGCAGCGCCGCGGCGACGGGAACGGAACGCGATGCATCTTTGACCCACACCACCGGGCCCTTGCGGCGCGGCGACACCTTCACCGCGGTGTGCGCGCGCGAGGTGGTCGCACCACCGATCAGCAGCGGGATCTCCAGACCCTCGCGCTCCATTTCAACGGCGAAATTGACCATCTCGTCCAGCGACGGGGTGATGAGTCCGGACAGCCCGATGATGTCGGCGTCGTGCTCCTTGGCCGCGGCCAGGATCTTCTCCGCGGGCACCATCACACCGAGGTCGATGACTTCGAAGTTGTTGCACTGCAACACAACCCCGACGATGTTCTTGCCGATGTCGTGGACGTCGCCCTTGACGGTCGCCATCACGATCGTGCCGTTGGTGTCCTTGGCGGAGGTGGCGCCGGACTCCTCCTTCTCCTTCTCGATGAACGGCAGCAGGTAGGCCACGGCCTTCTTCATCACCCGGGCCGACTTCACCACCTGGGGTAGGAACATCTTGCCGGACCCGAACAGGTCGCCGACGACGTTCATGCCGTCCATCAGCGGACCCTCGATCACTTCGATCGGGCGGCCACCCGCGTCGGCAATCTCGGCCCGCAACTCCTCGGTGTCGTCGTTGACGTGGGCGTCGATGCCCTTGACCAGGGCGTGCGTAATCCGTTCGCGCACAGGCAGACTGCGCCACTCGGCGGCCTTCGGATCCTCTTTCTGCTCCGAGCTGTTGAACCGTTCGGCGATCTCGAGCAGCCGCTCGGCCGCGTCCTCGCGACGGTTCAGCACGACGTCTTCGATGCGGTCCCGCAGCTCGGGGTCGATCGAGTCGTAGGGCACCAGCGCTCCGGCGTTGACGATGCCCATGTCCAGGCCCGCCTTGATGGCGTGGAACAGGAACACCGCGTGGATGGCTTCGCGCACGGGGTTGTTGCCGCGGAACGAGAACGACACGTTCGAGATACCGCCGGAGATGTGCACTCCGGGCAGGTTCTCCTTGATCCAGGCGCACGCCTCGATGAAGTCGATGCCGTAGGTCGCGTGCTCCTCGATGCCGGTCGCGAGCGCGAAGCAGTTCGGGTCGAAGATGATGTCCTCGGGCGGGAAGCCGACCTCTTCGGTCAGGATCCGGTAGGCGCGCCCGCAGATCTCCTTGCGGCGCTCCAGGTTGTCGGCCTGCCCCTGCTCGTCGAAGGCCATCACCACCACCGCGGCGCCGTACTTGCGGCACAGCCGCGCCTCGCGGACGAATTTCTCCTCGCCCTCCTTCATGGAGATCGAGTTGACGATCGGCTTGCCTTGCACGTTCTTCAGGCCCGCCTCGATGACCTCCCACTTGGAGGAGTCGATCATCACCGGCACCCGGCTGATGTCCGGCTCGGCCGCGATCAACTTGGTGAACCGGTCCATCGCGGCGACGCCGTCGATCATGCCCTCGTCCATGTTGATGTCGATGACCTGCGCGCCGACCTCGACCTGCTGCAGGGCGACCGATAGCGCGGTGTCGTAGTCCTCGGCCTTGATCAGGTTGCGGAACCGCGCGGACCCGGTGATGTTGGTGCGTTCACCGATGTTGACGAACAGCGAGTCGTCGTTGATGTTGAGCGGTTCCAGACCCGACAAGCGGGTGGCCTGGTCGATGTGCGGCAGGGCGCGCGGCGCCTTGCCCTCGACCACCTTGGCGATCTCGGCGATGTGCGGCGGCGCGGTTCCGCAGCAGCCACCGACCATGTTGACCAGGCCGGCCTCGGCGAAGTCGGCGATGTAGGAGGCCTGCCGCTCCGGCGACTCGTCGTACTCACCAAAGGCGTTGGGCAGACCGGCATTCGGGTAGCAGGAGACGAAGGTGTCCGCGATGCGCGACACCTCGGCGATATAGGGCCGCATCTCCGGCGCGCCCAGGGCGCAGTTGAGGCCCACCGCGATCGGCTTGGCGTGCCTGATCGAGTTCCAGAACGCCTCGGTGACCTGTCCGGACAAGGTGCGGCCGGAGGCGTCGGTGATGGTGCCCGAGATGATCAACGGCCAGCGGCGTCCGCGCTCCTCGAACAGCGTCTCGACGGCGAACACCGCCGCCTTGGCGTTCAGTGAGTCGAAGATCGTCTCGATGATGATCAGGTCGGCACCGCCGTCGACAAGCCCGTTGACGGATTCGAGATACGCGGCGACCAGCTGGTCATAGGAGACGTTGCGCGCACCGGGGTCGTTGACGTCCGGCGAGATCGACGCGGTGCGCGTGGTGGGCCCGATGGCACCGGCGACGTACCGGGGCTTCTCGGCCGTGCTGTATTCGTCGGCGGCGCTGCGGGCCAGCGCGGCGCCGGCGTAGTTGAGCTCGTAGCTCAGATCCGCCATGTCGTAGTCGGCCAGCGAAATCGCGTTCGCGTTGAAGGTGTTGGTCTCGAGGATGTCGGCGCCCGCCTCGAGGTACTCCTTGTGGATGCCTTCGATGATCGCGGGCTGGGTCAGGGTGAGCAGATCGTTGTTGCCCTGCAACGCGGTCGGCCACTCGGTGAACCGGTCGCCGCGGTAGCCGGCCTCGTCGGGCCGGTCCCGCTGAATCGCGGTGCCCATCGCGCCGTCGATCACCATGATCCGTTCGCCGAGTGCGGCCGTCAGTTCTTCTGTGCAGTCGGGCCGGATCTTCGGCTCAAAGTCGCTCACGCGCGTTCCTTCCATTACGGAAGGCGTCCTTGACTCTGCCGAGCGTGGCGGCCTCCGGCGGTCACCCGGAGCCGTTGCAACGCCTCTCGACCAGAAAAGTCTACGTCCTCGTTTGACGTCTGGACGCCCAGCTCACGCCATGTCGTAGTTAACAACGTTAACGAGACTGCCGCCGAACGTATTTCGTCTCGCGGCCGACATTCGGCGCATTCCTCGAGACAAGCATAGCTCGGCTATGCAAATTCGCCGCCGCACTGTCAGCCACGGCCTTGATCACGCCGTACCCTATTTGCGTGACCTCGTCGGACGTCAGCACCTCGTTCCCCGAATTGCACAACACGATCGTCGTGGCTGCGTTCGAGGGTTGGAACGACGCCGGCGACGCGGCCAGCGACGCACTCGAGCACCTGGACGCCATCTGGGAGGCCGATCCGATCGTCGAGATCGACGACGAGGCGTACTACGACTACCAGGTCAACCGCCCGGTGATCCGCCAGGTGGACGGCGTCACGCGGGAATTGGTGTGGCCGTCGATGCGGATCTCGCACTGCCGACCGCTGGGCGCCGACCGCGACATCGTGTTGATGCACGGGGTCGAGCCGAACATGCGGTGGCGCACCTTCTGCGCCGAACTGCTGGCCGTCGCCGACAAGCTGAACGTCGACACCGTGGTGATCCTGGGCGCGCTGCTGGCCGACACCCCGCACACCCGCCCGGTGCCGGTGTCCGGCGCGGCCTACTCCCCCGAGTCGGCGCACCGGTTCGGCCTGCAGGAAACCCGCTACGAGGGGCCGACCGGCATCGCCGGGGTGTTCCAGGATGCCTGCGTCATGGCCGGGATTCCCGCCGTCACGTTCTGGGCGGCGGTGCCGCACTACGTCTCTCAGCCGCCCAACCCGAAGGCGACCGTTGCGCTGTTGCGCCGCGTCGAGGAAGTACTCGACATCGAGGTGCCGTTGGCCGACCTGCCCGCGCAGGCCGAGGAATGGGAGCAGGCGGTCACCGAGATGACTACCGACGACGACGAGATTGCCGAGTACGTGCAGTCTTTGGAGCAGCGCGGCGACGCCGAGGTCGACATGACCGAGGCGCTGGGCAAGATCGACGGCGACGCGCTGGCCGCCGAGTTCGAGCGCTACCTGCGCCGCCGCCGGCCCGGTTTCGGACGCTAGCCGCCGTCCGCGGCCACCCCTGCGTTGTCCCGCAGCAGCGCGAAACGATCGTGGTTGCTCACTTTGCGCTGGATCGCGCGCAGCAGCGGCATCGCCTTCTCGTCGTAGATGTTGCTCGCGAAATCCAGCCCGGCACCCAACAGCTCACTTCCCCAACAGATCTCGGTGAGTAACAGTGCGCGGGCCCAGTCCAGTTCGGACAGGCGACGCTTGTCCTCGATGGTCTCCATCAGCCGACTGGTGAGGGCACGGAATTCGTCGGTGGTCGACAGGCCCAGTAGCGGCAGCAGCAGCGGCCAACTCCGCTTCGCGGCGCCGAAGTACTCGTTGAGGCCGTGCATCAACAACAGGCGCTCGTCGTCGGTGAGATCGATCGCGACCAGTTCGGGGGCGCTCATGGGACTCAAGATTAGTCGGGCGGGCGGGACCTACGCCTTGTCGAACTTCGCGTTGAAGGAACTCGTCGAGCGGCCGAGCGCGGCCACTTCGGCATCCATCCGGGGCAGCAGCTCCTTGGCGGTCTTGGACACCGCGTTCTCGCCGATCGCAGTCGACAGCACCGGCTTGAGCCAGCGGAAGAAGCCCACCCAACCCGGGCAGTAGACCCGCTTCTTGCGCTGCTCGATGCCCTTGACGAACGCGTTGGCACAGTCGTCGACCGAGGTCGTCTTGTTCAGCGGCCACGGCAGCTTGGACAGCAGCTCGGTGAACGACGGCAGGTCGGCCTTGCTGTCGCGGACCAGTGCCGTGTCGATCCAGGACATGTGCGCCGAGCCGACGGTGACGCCGTGGCCGACGGCCTCCAGGCGCAGCGCGTTGGCCAGGTGCTCGACGCCGGCCTTGGAGGCGTCGTAGGGGCTCATCCCGGGAGCGGCGGCGAAGGCGGCCAACGAGGAGACGATCAGCACGTAGCCCTTGGTCCCGATCACCGAGGGCAGGGTGGCGCGCACGGTGTTGAAGACGCCCACCAGGTTGACGTCGATCACCCGCTGGAATGCCTTGGGATCGACCTGCAGCACCGATCCGTAGCTGGCGATGCCGGCGTTGGCCAGCACGACGTCGATGCCGCCGAACGTGTTGACGGCACTCTCGGCGGCGGTCTGCATGGCGGCCAGGTCGCACACGTCGGCAACGACCGTCAGCACTCGCTCGCTGCCCAGTTCGGCGGTGATCGTCGCAAGCGCATCGGGATCCAGGTCGGTCAGAACCAGCTTGGCGCCCTTGGCGTGTAGGCGACGGGCCACCTCGGCCCCGATGCCGTGGCCGCCGCCGGTGATGAATACGACTTGCGAGTTAACTGACGTCATGGCGGCAACCTACCCGCTAGCGCGGCGCCGGGGACAATTCCACCCCGAGTAACGCATCCGTCAGCGCGGCCACCGCGCGCGGCGCGTCGGCGTCGTGGCCGCCGTACTCCAACGCGTCGGTGCTCCAACCATCCAGTGCGGCAAGCGCTTTGGGCGAGTCGAGATCGTCGGCGAGATACTGGCGAACCCTGGCGAGGACATCGGTGGCGTCCGGGCCGGCGGGCAGCGCAACCGCGGACCGCCAGCGCTGCAGCCGGGCGTGGGCGTCGTCAAGCACCTGCGGCGTCCACTCGCGATCGGCGCGGTAGTGCCCGGCCAGTAGCCCCAGCCGGATGGCGGCCGGATCGACACCCTCGGCACGCAGGCCGGACACCAGCACCAGGTTGCCGCGGCTCTTGGACATCTTGTGGCCGTCCCAGCCGATCATCCCGGCGTGCACGTAATGGCCGGCGAATCGCCTTTCGCCGGTGACGGATTCGGCGTGCGCCGCGGTGAATTCGTGGTGCGGGAAGATCAGGTCGCTGCCGCCGCCCTGGATGTCGAGGCCGCTGCCGATGCGGCTGAGCGCAATCGCCGCGCACTCGACGTGCCAGCCCGGCCGGCCGCGGCCGAAGGGCGAGGGCCAGCTCGGCTCGCCGGGCCGCTCGGCTCGCCACAGCAGCGCGTCGAGTTTGTCGCTCTTGCCTGCGCGGTCCGGGTCGCCGCCGCGCTCGGCGAACAGGGCGAGCATGGTGTCACGGTCGTAGCCGGACTCGTAGCCGAACTGCGCGGTGGCGTCGGCGCGGAAGTACACGTCGGGATACTCGGCGTCCTCGACGACGTAGGCGGCGCCGGACGCCAGCATCTTCTCGACGAGTTCGACGACCTCGGCCACCGCGCCGGTGGCCGCGACGTACTCGCGGGGCGGCAGCACCCGCAGCGCGGTCATGTCGTCGCGGTACAGCTGAGTTTCGCGGGCGGCCAGATCGCGCCAGTCGATGCCGTCGCGGTCGGCGCGCTCGAACAGCGGGTCGTCGACGTCGGTGACGTTCTGCACGTAGTGCACGTCGTGGCCGAGGTCGAGCCAGATCCGGTGGATCAGGTCGAAGGTCAGGTAAGTCGCGGCGTGGCCGAGATGGGTGGCGTCGTAGGGCGTGATGCCGCAGACGTACATCGTGGCGGTCGATCCCGCCGACACCGGCGTCACCTGACGGTCGGAGGTGTCGTAGAGCCGCAACTCCGGGCCGCGTCCCGGCAGCACTGGTACGGGTGCGGCCGGCCAGGATTGCATGCCGACGACTTTAGGCGCGCCGCCAATGCCCGCCGTACGACGGTCCGTGAAAATCCCAGGCTGCGCGAGAGTCGCCATGTCCACCGGCAACGGCTGACCGCCGAATGGAATTCCGCAGTCGCTAGCTCGCGACCCGGATCGCGCCCAGCAACAGGTCGGCCAGCTCCGCGCGACACATCAAGAAGTCGGGCAGATATGGGTCGGGCCGGTTGTAGATCATCTCCGAGCCGTCGAGGCGCGACGCGTGCATGCCGGCCGCCAGGATGACGCCCGCGGGCGCGGCCGAGTCCCATTCCCACTGCCCGCCGGCATGGATGTAGGCGTCGGCGTCGCCGCGGATCACCGACATCGCCTTGGCGCCGGCCGAGCCGATCCGGACGAATTCGACGTCGAGCTGGCGGGCCAGGTAGTACAGCACAGCGGGAGGCCGATTGGAGCTGGCGGTGATCCTGATCGGTCCCGAAAGCTCTGTGGTGGGCGCGATTACGGTGTCGCTGCGATGCACCTCCCCCATCGCGGGCAGTGCGACGGCGGCGTCGGTGATCGCGCCGTTGGGGCCGCCGTGGCGTTGCCAGAGCGCGACGTGCACGGCCCAGTCGTCGCGGCCCTCCCAGGAGAATTCGCGGGTGCCGTCCAGCGGGTCGACGATCCAGACCCGGTCGGACTGCAGCCGGTTCAGGTCGTCGTAGGCCTCTTCGCTGAGCACCGCGTCGCCCGGGCGCTCGGCGCGCAGTCGCTTGAGCAGCAACGCGTTGGCCTGGCTGTCGCCCTCGTCGCCGAGCAGCCACGGGTGGTCGAAGCCGACCCGATCGCGCACCTTGAGCAGCAGCTTGCCCGCCTCTTCGGCGAGGTCGGCGGCCAGCGCGGCGTCGCTGAGGGGCTCGGGTGTCACCGCTCCAGTATCACCGACGGCGTCAGCGGTTCGTGACGATCCAGGCGTTGGTGAAGCGCTGCACGGCGCCGATCTCGTCGCCCAGCCGACTCACGATGAAGCTCTCCACCTGCCCGCCGACCAGCGGAATGTTCACCCGAACGGTGGTGCTGAAGTCCAGCCGCGAGCCGCTGTCCACTGGGACCAACGACACCTTTCCGACCGCGGAGACCGGCGCGCCGGGAACCGTGACGTCGATCGTCGCGCGCGCCGTACCGTCGCCGACCGGACGCCAGGTCTCGGTGCGGGCCATCGTGAATTCGCCCGGCACCAGGGCGGTGACGACCTTCGGCAGCCGGTTGGCGAACAGGCTCACGGTCAGTGCCGCCGTCACGCCGCCGTCGGTATCGGTGCGCAGCGAGTCCAGCGTCGCGGTGCCGCTGTCGAACGCGGCCAGCCGCGCCTGCCAGTAGTCCGCGTCGGCGAACGCGGCAAGGATCTCGTCGACGCGGACGGGGGCGTCGAGCGACAGCGTCAGAGAGCGGGACATCGGCTAGAACGCGGGCCAGGGAATCGGGCGGTGCCGGTCCGGGCCGGGCATCACCGGGTGGGCGAGCAGCACCTGCGCACGCATCCGCAGCGCGGCGACTTCCGCGCTGGTGATGTGCTCGGACAGCGCCTCGCCGAGCGCCTCACCCAGGCCGTCCACCAGACACGACACCGTCTCCAGGGTCTTGGCGTCGATCTTCTTGCCGGCCCACCCCCACAAGACCGTGCGCAGTTTGTCCTCGACGTGCAGGCTCACCCCGTGGTCGACGCCGTAGACGTCGCCGTTGAGCCCGCGCAGTACGTGACCGCCTTTGCGGTCGGCGTTGTTGACCAGTACGTCGAACACCGCCATTCGCCACAACCGGACATCGTCGGCGTGCACCAGCTCGACCGGGTCGCCGGCGTAGTCGTAGGCGCGCAGCACCGGCAGGTAGCCGCGCGGGCACTGGTCGGCGGGCACCAGGTCGACGAGGTCGAGCTCGGGTCCGGGTTCGGACTCCGCGGTGTCGCCGGGCTGGTCGACCCAGAGTTGAAGCATGCCGGGGCCCGCGGGGCCGTGCCGAATGATGGTGTAGGGCACGATGTTCCAGCCCAGATGCGCCGACACCAGATAGGCGCCGAGTTCGCGGCCGGCCAGCGTGCCGTCGGGGAAGTCCCACAGCGGCTGTTCGCCGGAGATCGGCTTGTACACGCAGTGCACGGTGCGCCCGTCCAGGGTCGCTTCGCACAAGAAGGTGGCGTTGCTCGCGGAGCGAATCCGTCCCAGGACCGTCAGTTCGCCGGTGCGCAGGACCTCGCGATCGTCAGGCCTCGGCGTCATCGTCCGGACCGAGCATCGCGCTGCGCCGGTAGCCATTGGTCCGGGCGCAGATGTGCCCGTCCGAGTCCAATGGTTCCTCGCAGAGCGGGCAGGGCGGGCGGCCGGCGGAGATCACGGCATTCGATCGGGTGGCGAACTCGCGGGCCGACTGCGGCGAGAGGAAGACCCGCACCGCGTCGGGACCCTCGTCGGTGTCGTCCAGCACGACGGAGGCGTCGAACTCGGTGTCGCTGACGGCAAGCAGCTCCACCACCACCGTCTGCGCCTCGGAGTCCCAGCCCAAACCCATGGTGCCGACCCGGAATTCGGCGTCGACGGGTGTGACGAGTGGGCTCAGGTCCTCGACCTTGTCGGTCTCGGGCGGCACGGGTGTGCCGAACCGGCGGTTGACTTCGACCAGCAGCGCGTCGATCCGCTCGGCGAGCACCGCCACTTGCTGCTTCTCCAGGATCACCGACACCACCCGGGCGTCGTGCACGGCCTGCAGGTAGAACGTGCGGTTTCCGGGCTGCCCAACGGTCCCGGCGACGAATCGGTCGGGTGAGCGGAAGACGTGGATCGCACGAGACATGGCACTTTCCAAAATACCGGCTGTTGCAGCGGCGTAGTAATCCCAGGCCGTGGTCGACGGCTCAGTCGGTCGAGCCACCGACGACCGCGTCATCGGCTGAAGCGTCGCCCTCCGGGGCCGGTGGCGGGGTCAACGCGGACGTCAGGCGGGCGCCGGTGTGGTTGGAGTGCAGCACGAACGGGCGCAGTCGCGTGTAACGGATCACACTCACCGACGCCGGGTCGGCGGAAACCCGCTGGAATCCATCCAGGTGCAGGCCCAGCGCGTCGGCGACCACGGCTTTGATGACATCGCCGTGCGTGCAAGCCAGCCACAGCACGTCGGCCTTGTGCTCCTCGGCCAGACGCGCGTCGTGGTCGCGGATGGCCGCGACGGCCCGGGTCTGGACGTCGGCCAGGCCCTCACCGCCCGGGAACACCGCGGCGCTGGGGTGCGCCTGCACCACGGCCCAGAGCGGCTCTTTCATCAGCTCGCCGAGCTTGCGGCCGGTCCATTCGCCGTAGTCCACCTCGGCCAGCCGGTCATCGACCGTAACTTCGAGGCCGAGTGCGGTCACGAGAGGCTCGACGGTCTGACGGCAACGCAGCAACGGCGAGCTGACCACCGCACGGATCGGCAGCTCGCCGATCCGGTCGACGAGCTCGGCGGCCTGCTGTTGGCCCTTGTCGTCGAGCTCGACGCCTTCGGAGCGGCCCGCGAGCGTGTGGGCGGTGTTGGAGGTCGAGCGGCCGTGCCGCAGCAGAATGACGGTCATATGCGCCACTCCTCAGCGGGACCGCCCGCATCGTCGTCGGCGGTCATATGGCGCTCACCGCTCCCGTCGCCAGCAAGACCAGCACGACTACGCCGGCCAGCACGCGGTAGCCGACGAACCAATACATGCTGTGCCGCACCAGGAATCGCAGGAACCACGCCACCGCGGCCAACCCGACGACGAACGCGATCGCCGTCGCCACCAGCAACTGCGGGCCGGTCGCACTCATGCCCTCGAGCACCGGATGAAACGCGTCGGGCAGCGAGAACAAGCCGGAAGCGAACACCGCCGGGATCGCCAGCAGGAAGCCGAAACGCGCGGACAACTCGCGCTGCTGGCCAAGGAACAATCCGGCGCTGATCGTCGAACCCGACCGGGAGACGCCGGGGATCAGCGCCAGCGTCTGCGCGACGCCGACGGTGACGGCGTCACGCCAGGTCAACTGCTCGACGTCGCGGTTCTGCTTGCCGATCCGCTCGGCCAGCGCGATCACCGCCGAGAACACCACCAGGGCCGTCGCGATCACCCACAGATTGCGCACGCCCGAGCGAATCTGGTCCTTGAACAGCAGGCCCAGCACGCAGATCGGGATCGTGCCGATGATGACGTACCAGCCCAGCCGGTAGTCGGCGGTGCGACGCTCCGCGTTGCCCAGTCCAGCGAACCAGGCCACCAGGATCCGGCCGATGTCGCGGGCGAAGTACACCAAAACCGCTGCCTCAGTGCCTAGTTGGGTGACGGCGGTGAAGGACGCGCCCGCATCGTCGGCGAAAAACACCCGCGACACGATCGCCAGGTGGCCCGAGGACGACACCGGCAGGAACTCGGTGAGGCCCTGCACGACGGACAACACCACCACCTGCAACCACGACATCGCTTGGACCGCATGCACGACGACGACCGTACCGGGTGGCCGCGGGCGCCCGGGACAGCCCTGTGGCCAGGGATTATCGCAATGCCTCGGCCACGGCAACGGCGTCACGCACGGCGGCGCCCAGGCTGCGCTCGTCGGCGATGTCGACGTCGACCACATTTCGTTGCGCAGTGGCGACGATGTCCTCGGGTTGCGGTACCGGGCCTTTCAGGCGCGGGCGGTAGACCTCGACCAGCAACTTCTGACCTTCGATGCTGAATGCGAAAGTGCGGCCGTCGCCAACCTGCCCGAAGCCGCTGGCCAGGATCTTGGTGGAGAAGACCCCGAGCCACATGTCCTCGATAGCAAACTCTCCGTCTGAGAATTGGCCATGTTCGGCAACGCTCATAGGCCGACCATACCCCGCCGTCCGGCGCGGGCAACCCGGGCGGACCCGCGCCGTGTCGGACAATTTTCCCTAGGATCGAACTCCGATCGGACCATCCCCGTCACCCCGGCGAGTCCCTTGAGTAGCGGAGAATCACCCGTGCCAGCAAACAGCACACACGACGCGCGGCGCCGCCGTATTACCGTTGTCGGCCTGCTGATTTCGCTACTGCTTGCGACCGGTTGCTCGAAGAAGGCCCTCGACGACCTGCCGGCCGGCTTTCCACCGGCGCAGGCGGCGCCATCTCCCCCGGTAACGCGGGCCGCCGCCGGGATGGTCCACCCGCTGGACCGGCGGGCCACGGCGGCGGTGTTCGACGGACGCACCGGGCAGCTCGCGCTGCTGTCACCGGGGGTCGATCCGACCGCCCCGGCAAGCCTCATCACCATTGCCGGTCAGCAAACGTCGCCGCGGACGATCCCGCTACCCGGGCCGGCGACCGGACTGGTGGGCGACAACGCCGGAACCGCCCTGTTGTCTACCCGCGGTGGATATCTCGAGGTCGATCTGTCGGCCGGGCATGTCACCCGGGTAGGTGTTCACGGCGCCGAGCACGTGGACTTCAGCGCGATCACCCGCCGCCCCGACGGCACGGTGGTGCTCGGCACCGAGGACGGGATGCTGTACTCCCTCAAGCCCGCGGTACCGGGCGCAAGCCTGACGCCGGTGCATGTTCACGTCGATTCGCTTGTCGCGCAGGGAAATACCGTCGCGGTGTTGGATCGGGCACTGACGTCGGTCACCACGGTGGACGCCGACGGCCGGGTCGGTCAGTCGTTGCGCGCGGGTCAGGGGGCGACCACCATGGTGGCCGATCCGGCGGGCCGACTGCTGGTCAGCGACACCCGTGGTGGCCAGCTGCTGGTCTTCGGGGTCGACCCGTTGATCCTGCGCCAGGCCTATCCGGTTGCGGACTCGCCGTACGGCGTCACCGGTTCGCGCGGGTGGGCATGGGTGTCGCAGACCGCGACGAATACTGTCGTTGGTTACGATCTGTCAACCGGAATACCACTGGAAAAGGTACGGTACCCATCCGTGCGGCAACCCAACGCGCTGGCCTACGACGATGCCGCGGGCACGTTGTACGTGATCTCGGGCGCCGGCGAGGGCGTCCAGGTCATCGAGCACGCTGCGGGTCCGCGTTGACGGCGGCGCGGCGCGGCAGGATGCCGGTGGGGTGGGAAGCCGAACTCTCGGACGAATATGAGTGGGCGCCTTTGCGTTTGCCGCCCGAGGTCACCCGGATCAGCGCGTCTACCCGACTGTCCATCGAAGCGGAGTACCGCGGCTGGGAACTCACCCGGGTAAGGCTTTACACCGACGGCAGCAGGCGGGTGTTGTTGCGCCGCAAGAAAATCCGAGCCGAAAATGCCGCCGCGAGCGTCCGGCCCGACCAGCCGGACCTGTGACGGCCTACGCGGCGCTGCGCCGCCTGCTGTTCCTGGTTCCCGCCGAGCGCATCCACCACATCGTCTTCACCGGGCTGCGCGGTGTCACTGCGGCCGCACCCGTCCGGCGACAATTGAGCCGCCGGCTGGCGCCGCTCGACCCGGTACTGGCGAGCACGGTGTTCGGCGTGCACTTCCCCGGCCCGCTGGGCCTGGCCGCTGGTTTCGACAAGGACGGCCTCGGGCTCAAAGCATGGGGCGCACTGGGTTTCGGCTACGCAGAGGTCGGTACCGTCACCGCGCAGGCGCAGCCCGGCAATCCGACGCCACGCCTGTTCCGGCTCCCCGACGACCGTGCGCTGCTCAACCGCATGGGCTTCAACAACCGCGGTGCCGCGGCGCTCGCGTCCCGGTTGGCCGAGCATCGGGCCGACGTGCCGATCGGCGTGAACATCGGCAAGACCAAGATCACGGCCGCCGAAAATGCCGCCGAGGACTACCGGGCCAGCGCCCGCCTGGTCGGTCCGCGCGCCGCGTATCTAGTGGTCAATGTGAGCTCGCCGAACACCCCCGGGCTACGTGACTTGCAGACCGTCCAGTCGCTGCGCGGCATCCTGACTGCGGTGTTGTCCGTGGCGTCGGCACCGGTGCTGGTGAAGATCGCTCCGGATCTCGCCGACCCCGACATCGACGAGATCGCCGACCTGGCAGTCGAACTCGGCCTGGCCGGCATCGTCGCCACCAACACCACCATTTCCCGCGACGGCCTTCGCACGCCCGGTGTCGAGCATCTCGGCAGCGGCGGCATCTCCGGTCCGCCGGTACGCGCCCGCGCCGGCGAGGTTCTGCGCCGGCTGTACGTCCGTGTCGGCGACCGGCTGACGATTGTCAGTGTCGGCGGCATTGAGACCGTCGACGACGCCTGGGACCGCATCACCTCAGGCGCGTCGTTGCTGCAGGGATACACCGGTTTCATCTACGGCGGTGGTCTGTGGGCCAAGCACATTCACGACGGCCTGGCCGCTCGGCTGCACGACGGCGGGTTCGCGTCGCTGAGCGACGCCGTCGGGTCGGCGAACCGGTAGTCACCGGCGCGACAACTGATCGGCAACGAAATCCGTTGTCAAGCGGTGCCATTCATTCCAGTGCCGCACCATGTGATGACCGACCCCCTCGATACCCACCCACCGGGCATCGAGTCCGCGGGCCCGCGCCCGTTCGGTCTGAGCACGCGACTGGGCGGGGTCGGTGATGGTGTCCGCGGTGCCGTGGACGGCCAGCAATCGGGTGGCATCCGGGATCAGGTCGCCGTCGTCGTGCTCCCACCACGGCGCCAGCGCCACCACCGCGCCCAAGCCACCACCGGCGGCCAGGTGCGCGGCGACCCGGCCACCCATCGAATGGCCCACAGCCACAACGCGGCCCGGCTCCCAGCGGCGCGCAACCTCCTCGAGGACGCGCTCGGTGTCGACCACTGGGTCGCGACGCGGCCCGTTCCAGCCACGAAGCCGATACCGCACCTGCCGGACGTCCACCCCGGGGCCCAGACGGCGCCGCAGCGCGCTCGCGAGGAACTCCATCCGGACATTGGCCAACTGTCGCCGCCGGGAAGCCTCGTCGCTGCGCACCCTGCCGCCCGGCAGCACCAGCACACACCCGCGCGGTACGTCCTCAGCCACTGGAGTCGGTCGATCTACTTCTGTTCGTAGGTTGCGTGAATGACGGCGCGCGCAATCGCATGCTGAAAGAGGTTGAAGCCCAGGAAGGCTGGGCTGGCATCCTCCGGCAGGTCCAGCTTGTCCACGCCGACCGCGTGCACGGCGACGTAGTAGCGGTGCGGCCCGTGTCCGGCGGGCGGGGCCGCACCGATGTAGCGCCGCTGGCCGGCGTCGTTGACCAGGGTCAGCGCGTCACCGGGCAGGTTGCTGCCGTCGCCGGCCCCGGCGGCCAACTCGGTGACCGAGGCGGGCAGGTCGGCCACCGCCCAGTGCCAGAACCCGGAAGCCGTCGGGGCATCGGGGTCGTAAACCGTCACCGCGAAACTCTTTGTGCCGTCCGGGAATCCGGACCAGGACAGCTGCGGGCTGACGTCCTCACCGCCGGCCCCCATGATTCCGCTGACTTGGGCGTTGGTCAGCGCGGCACCGTCGGCGAACGACGACGACTCCAGCTGAAACGAGGGCAGTTGCGGCAGTGCGGCGTACGGGTCGGGCGTGGTGGTCATGGTCGATCCCCTCTCGTGTTGTCGGCTAGCAATGCGTCAGAAAGTGTGCGAGCACCTCGGTGCCGAACCTCAATGCGTCGACGGGTACCCGTTCGTCGATGCCGTGGAACAACGCCGCGAAGTCGAGTTCCGGCGGCAGCCGCAGCGGCGCGAAGCCGAAGCAGCGAATACCCAAGCGCTCGAATGCTTTTGCGTCCGTTCCGCCGGACAGCATGTACGGCACGGTGCGAGCGTCCGGGTCGACGGCGAGCAGCGCGGCGTTCATCGCGTCGACCAACTCGCCGTCGAACGTCGTCTCGTACGACGGCAGCGTGGTGATCCACTCGCGCGTCACGTCGGGCCCGATCAGCTCGTCGACCTCGGCCTCGAAAGCCGCCAACCGCCCGGGCAGCACCCGGCAGTCGACAATGGCCTCCGCCGTGGCCGGCACGACGTTGGTTTTGTAGCCGGCCTTGAGCATCGTGGGATTGGCGGTATCGCGCAACGTGGCCTTCAGAATGCGGGCCATCGGGCCGAGTTTTTCGACAACGCCGTCCAGGTCGGGTGAATCGGTGTCGAACGTGAATCCGGTCTCTTCGCCGACGGCGGTCAGGAATTGCACGACGCTGTCGGTCGGCACGACGGGAAAGCGATGCCGCCCCAGCCGCGCGACCGCCTCGGCCAACGTGGTGACCGCGTTGTGGTCGTGGACCATCGACCCGTGGCCCGGCCGGCCGTGCGCGGTCAGCCGCATCCAGTGCATGCTCTTCTCGGCCGTCTCGATCAGATAGAGCCGCCGCTCGCCGCCGCCGCGTCGCGGCACGGTCAGCGAGAACCCGCCGACCTCCCCGACCGCCTCGGTGATGCCCTCGAACAGGTCGGGCCGGTTGTCCACCAGCCACTGCGACCCCCATTTGCCGCCGTTCTCTTCGTCGGCAACGAACGCGAACACCAGGTCGCGGGGCGGGACGATGCCGGCACGCCGGAAGTGGCGGGCCAGCACGATCATCATGCCGACCATGTCCTTCATGTCGACCGCGCCGCGGCCCCAGACGTAGCCGTCCTCGATCGCGCCGGAGAACGGGTGCACGCTCCACTCGGCCGGCTCGGCGGGCACGACGTCGAGATGTCCGTGGATCAGCAGCGCGCCGCGTGAGTTGTCCGCGCCCGTCAGGCGGGCGAACACGTTGCCGCGGCCGGGGGCGCCGGATTCGAGGTACTCGACCTCGTAGCCGACTTCCTCGAGTTGCGCGGCCACCCAGCGCGCGCATTCGGCCTCGCCCCTGGTGGTTTCAAGATCGCCGGTGTTGGTGGTGTCGAACTGGATGAGCCTGCTGACCACGTCGACGACGTCGTCGGTGGGACTCTCCGCGGGCACCGTCACAGTCACCTTTCCTACCATTGCCACCGAACTTGCCGCGCGGCGCGCTGTCGCCGGGCTGGTTTGGGCGCGGGCTGCCGATCCGATAGCCTTAGCTGCCAATTCATTGGCATCGGTCCGAGTGGCGGAATGGCAGACGCGCTAGCTTGAGGTGCTAGTGCCCTACTAATGGGCGTGGGGGTTCAAGTCCCCCCTCGGACACCCAATTGAGCAGACGAAATCTGTTCTCCCTATCCCTTTACGCATCGGTGCGGTGGTGGTCAATCGTGGCCGGGCCGCAGCGCCCGGCCAGTACGGGCCCCGTGGCCACGACCGTCGCCAGCTCCGCGGCCCGGATGGTAAAGGAATCCGCCGCCGTACACCGCGAAGTACGACAGGCTCAGCGCGGCGAACATCACGAGAAACGGGGCAAAGGCGGGGCGATGCGGGAACAGTCGCAGAAGTGGCCGGCGAAGATCGATCCGAACGCCGGCACCTGCGAGTAGGCGTAGACCGAGCGGCCGCGCACTGTCGGCGTGGGTTCCGCCGCGCTGGCCGCTGTGCCGTCATGCTTGTTCGATGACGAAGCGCGCGGAATACACCTACGCGTTGTACGCGGGTTCTGTCGCCGATCCCGGCGACAGCAACCCGTACGCCGGCCAGTCGCTGGTCCTCGCGAAGCTCTGGATGCGCGGCTACATGCGGATGCTGCGTGTCCGGCGCGAGACGGGGCCGGCGATGCAGAGATTCCGGCGGGCGCGCGCCGCCGAAGAACTGCGAAGGCGAAAGCCCGACACGAACTGAACCGTCGAAGACCGGTGACGAGGCGCCGAACGGCGACGGCGCGAGCTACGTGGGTTCAGACTCGAAGCATGGACCGTCCCCCTCCGCGCGCATACCGCGACCGCAAGGAAGCCGGGCGCGCGCTCGCCGCGAAACTCGACGCCTACCGCGGCACGCCCGGATTGTTGGTGCTGGGTTTGGCCCGCGGCGGGGTGCCGGTCGGCTGGGAGATCGCCGCCGCGCTCGGGGCGGAACTGGACGTGTTCCTGGTGCGCAAGCTCGGTGTGCCGCGATGGCCGGAGTTGGCGATGGGGGCACTGGCCAGCGGCGGCGGTGTCGTGATGAATCACCGGGTGGTGTCGAGTCTGCAGATCGACGACGAGCAAGTGCGCGGCGTTGTCGAACGCGAGACCGCTGAGCTGCGCCGCCGCGAACATCTCTACCGCGGTGACCGCCCGCCGGCTGATCCCCGGGGTCGGATCGTCATCGTCGTCGACGATGGGATCGCCACCGGCGCAAGCATTCTGGTGGCGGTTCGCGCTCTGCGGGCCGGCGGACCCACGGCAGTCGTCGTCGCCGTGCCGGTGGGTCCGAAGTCGGTCTGCCAACAAGTGGCCGACGAGGCTGACGCCGTGGTGTGCGCCATGATGCCCGACGATTTCGAGGCCGTCGGCCAGGTGTTCGTCGACTTCCATCAGGTCAGCGATGACGAGGTGCGAGAACTGCTCGTTTCGCCGACCGTCTGACGCCCCACCAACGCTGCTGCGGTGATCGCGGCACCGGCCGGTCCGAGCGCCTGCGCCCAGCCGACGGGACCCAACGGGGTGCACCCGAACAGCTGACTAATCCCCGGGGTGCTGATCAACGCTGCCAGCACCGCCAGCGAGCCACCCGCGGTGAGCACCACCATGGGGGCGCGTGACTCCAGGAGCGTCTGACCGAGTTGGGTCGTGACCAACGCGACGAGGGCGACGGTGGATGCCCGCCGCGGAAGCCCGGTGGCCCTGGCCAGCAGCCAGGCCGCCGTCGTCGCGCTGGCCGTCACGGTTCCTCGGACCGCCACGGCGCGCATCAGCGCACGCTCGTCGGGTCCGTGGCCCCGGAACGGCATCGCATGACTGGGTCGGCTGATCGCCAGCGCGGTCGCGGGTAGCGCATCGGTGACGATGTTGACCAGCAAAAGCTGGCGGGTGTTCAGCGGAGCCTGACCTGTCAGTGCGCTGCCGATGATGGCGAAGACCGCCCCACTGGCGTTGCCACCCAGCAGCACCGCCACCGCCGATTGCACCCGCTGCCACAACTCGTTGCCTTCGTCGAGCGCGTCCAGAAGAGACTCGATTCGACCGTCGAGCAGTACGACGTCCGCGGCGGTGTGCGCGGCGTCGCTGCCGTGCGCCACGACACCGATACCGACGGTGGCGGCCCGGATCGCGGCTGCGTCGTTGGCGCCGTCGCCGACCATGGCGCACACCCTCCCGGTGCGCTCGAGCATCTGGACGACCTGCACCTTGTTCGCCGGCGACATCCGGGCGAACACGACGCGCTCGGCGACGGCGGTTTCCTGTTCGGCGCGGGACAGCATCGCCCACTGCGCGCCGGTGATGACCTGGTTCGCGGTGACCGGTACACCCATCTTGCCGGCGATCGCGGCGGCGGTCACCGGGTGGTCACCGGTGATCAGCCGCATCGGGATGGCGCGCCGCTGCAATTCGGCCAGCAGGTCCGCTGCTCCGGCGCGCGGTGTGTCGGACAGGCCGAGCAGGCCGACCAGGGTGAGGCCGCTGGTGCACAGATCCGCGATTGCTTCACCGCGGTCACCGTCCGCGGAGAGCGCGTGCAACTGATGCGGGTCGAGTCGGCGGCGGGCCACCGCCAGCACCCGCAAACCGTCCTCGGCCAGCTGTTCGACCAATCGGTGGACGCCGTCCGGGACGTCGTCGCACGCGGCCATGACGACCTCCGGAGCGCCCTTGAGGCTCAGCTCGGTACCGGTGAGCGACGCGGCGAACGGTCGCCCGGAGCGGAACGGCAGGTGGATGTCGGCCTGACTTCGCGAGCCGACGACGTCAAGGGCCGCTTGGGCGACGGCGGCGTCGGTGGCGTGGGCGTGGCCCTGGCCCTTCGGCGCAGGCGTGGCGTTGCCGGCGCAGCGCAGCACCTCGTCGCGTGACCCCCCGGGCACCGGTTCAATCTGCGTCACCTGCAACCGGTTTTCGCTCAGCGTCCCGGTCTTGTCGAAACACACCACGTCGACCCGGCCCAGAGCCTCGACCGAACGCGGAACCCTGACCAGCACACCGGTTTTGGTCAACCGCTGCGCTGACGCGTGCTGCGCCAGGGTCGCGACCACCGGCATGCCCTCGGGGATCGCCGCGACGGCGACCGACACCGCATTGCCGACAGCTCGTTGCAGCGGAGTCCCGCGCAGCACGCCGAACGCGGCGACCACGGCACCGGCGGCCATGCTCAGCGGCCAAGCGCGATTGGTGATCTGGGCGAGTTGGTGACCCAGCCCGATGTCCTCGTGCCCGCTGGTGACCAGGTCGGCGGCGCGGCGCACCTCGGTGTCCGGCCCGACCGCGGTCACCAGCGCGGAGGCGATGCCGGTCACCACGGTCGTCCCGGCGAAGACCATGCAGCGACGTTCGGCGATGTCGGCGAACGGAGTGGCGGCCGTCTGCTTGGCCACCGGCAGCGACTCACCGGTCAGCGAGGCCTCGTCGATTTCCAGCTCCGTCTGCTCGACAAGGCGGGCGTCGGCCGGCACCACGTCGTTGGGTCCGATGTCGATCACATCGCCGGGCCGCAAGTCTTCGGCCCGCACCTTGGCGCGTTCCCGCGTCCCGTCGGCGCGCACCGTCACCCGCCAGGCGGGCGGATTCTGTTCGGCGAGAAGCGAATTGAGCCTTCGCTCGGCTTGTAGCCGCTGCCCGGCGGCGAGCATCGCGTTCGCGGTCAGCACCGTACCGAAGAGCAGCGCATCCACCGGCGAGCCCAGTATCGCGCTGGCCGCAGCACCCAGCCCCATCAACGGCGTGAGCGGGTCGGACAACTCCTCGCGCACGGCGCCGACGAACTGCGAGATTACGTGCGGCTCTTCGCTGTTCGCACCACCCGTTTCCGTGTCGACCTCGTGGGACGCCAGGGTCGCGCGGACCTGGTCGACCGACATCGCGTGCCATTCGTCGACCGGGGCCGGTCGCGGCACCGCGGCGTTGATCACGTTTCGGGCCGACCGGAATCCCAGCAGGACGCCCAGCGCGGCACCGGCGGTGACCGGCTCGGGGCCTTGACCGCGGACGGTGGGAATGAGCAGCAACGCACCCAGGGCCGACGCGCCGACCGAAATCGCGACGCCCTGGCGGCTGACGGCTTTGGCGGCCGAGAGCGCGTGCAGTATCCGCCACGCCCCGGCCAGATCCTCCACCACAAGATCCGCCCACCTCGTCAGCGCGGCACCGGCTTCACTGTCACCGCGGGGCCACACGCCCAGCGTGACATCGGCTGACGCGAGCGCCTGCGCCCCGGACGCGGACACCACCGCCACGGCGCGGCCGTCACCCTGATGGGACTTCAGCGCGTCGGCCAGCGCGTCATCGATAGAATCGGTTGAAAGCGGCGCGATCTCGTCGAACGCCGGACGCAGCGCACCCAGACTGACCGGGTCGTCGACGGTCACCACCTGCACGTCGGCCCGCTGCGGTTCGGCCACCAGAGCGACCGCCAGCGGATGCGGGGCCGGCTCGAACAATGCCTCCGTGCCGCCGGCGCGACGGCCGCGCTGACCGGGAACCGGATGCCAGCCGGGCTTGAGGCCGCCGTCGGACAACATGGCCTGGGCGCGGTTCCAGGTCTCCAGGTCGCTCTCGCCGGTGCCGCGCACACCCGCGAGGCGTAACCGGTCGCCGCGCAGCACCCGCGGATCGACGATCACGACGTCGACGGCCTCCAGTCGGCGCAGGCTGTCGGGCTGCAGCGGCAAGACCGCGTGGCGGCGGGCCAACCCGCGGCCAAGCGTCGCTGAGAATGCCTCGCGCGCGGTTCGGGACGGCTTGGGCGCCGCGACGAGAGCTGCGTTGCCGGCCAGGTTGAGATCGCGGCCGAGCGCTGCAATCACCGCGGCACCGATTCCCTGTATCCAGGCGCTGCGCCGGGCGTGGCGTCCTGCCTCCGAGGACGATCGCAGGTCCCGACGCGCCGCCCCGATCGTGTCGTCGTGGCCGGCCGTGACGCCGATGAGCTGGTCCAGTTCGGGTTCGCGCCGATACCACGCGCCCGCTCCGGCCCGGGCTTCGCCGAGTCTAAAGACTCCTAACGCGAGATCGACCGCCAGGGATGCCGGCGCCATCGCGATCGTGTGGGCGGTGGCGTTGGCGAGCCCCAACACGGTCTCCGCCCCGGCGATGCCGATGCGGTCCGCCAGGACGCGACGCAACCTTGGTTGGTAGTCGACGATCGCAACGGCGGCCTCCACGCTGCTGGGCAGGCTCGGCAGCCGGAGCGTGCGGCCGGCCAAGGCCAGCCCGAATCCGGCCGCGTTCGCGGCCACGACCACCGCCGTACCGGCGAACAACAACCCGTCACCGGGTCGGCCGGGCGAGCGCACCGGTCGGTCGGAAGCATCGGCTCCCGCTCGGTTGTCCCCACCGGTGCGGCCGCCACCGCTCAATGTTGACGCTGCCGACCCCACAAGCCGCGCCGATTCCTCGGCCAGCGCCGTCGTAGTGCCTACGCACATAGCCGCAAAGCGCAGCGGCTGAGTAGCTTTCACGGTCGGTCTCCTGTCACCCCGGTGGGTGCCGACCGAATGGGACGCGGGGGCATTCGGTCGACACGATGTCTTCCGAAGGTCTCGCTCGCCGGATGCCGAGGCTCCGGTGGATGACCGGGTGGGATCAACCCACCGCGTATGACGACCATCCGCATGCACCACGTCTCCGTGGCTACATGGAACTACTCCCCTTCGCGCGACCGACAATAGCGACCGTTGCCGACTGCCAGCAACCCGTCAGGAACGCACCCGCATCCGTGGTCTTTGCCGGCGTCGCAGCCAGCCGATAGGGGGTTACCGCTCTAGCGTGTGTTGTGGTCGTCGCTGACGCTGCCTTCTGAATCAGACTGAGCGCCAACGTCTTCGGAGTCTTCGATGCTGTCCGCCGGGTAGTCGGCGACGTCGCCGTCGTGGGCGCCGGCCGCCGGATCGGCGTCCTGACGCGCCGGACCGCCGCGGCGTTGCCGTTCCTGCAGCGCGTCGACGATCAGCAGCACCACGCCGAGGACGCTGGCCCCGATGCAGACCCAGGCGACCAACTCATTGCTGGTAATGACCGCGAAGACGAGCGCGGCAAGACCGATCACCGCTAGTACCAGCGAGACAATCAGCACCGGTTAACCTCCAGCCGACGGGGCGACACTGCCAACTGTGCAGGATAGCGACAGTTGGCGCCAGTGTCGCCGACCGACCTAGTTGTTACCGCGATTGAACTGGTTGAATCCCGCCGAGTCGTTGGTCGCGCTGGAATCCACCGGCGCCGCCGAACCGCGCTGGCCCAGCTCCTCGAGCTGCGATTCCAGGTAGGTCTTGAGCCGGGTGCGGTATTCGCGCTCAAAGGTGCGCAGTTGCTCGAGGCGGCCTTCCAGCACAGTCCGCTGCTGGTTGATCGTGCCCATGATCTCGGAGTGCTTGCGCTCGGCATCGGCCTGCAGTGCGTCGGCCTTCTCCTGCGCCTGACGCAGTTGGGTCTCGGACCGGGTCTGCGCGTCCGACAGCAGGGAGTCGGCACGCTGGCGCGCCTCGGAAACCGTGGTCTCGGCCTCGCGGCGAGCGTCGCCGACGATCTGGTCGGCGTTCGCCCGGGCGTCGGAGAGCAACTTGTCCGACTCGGACTGCGCCTGGCTGGTCAAGCGGTCCGCGGTGTCCTGCGCCAGGCTGAGCACACGGGCGGCCTTGATGGCGGCCTCTTCGCCCAGGGGCTGAGAGGCGACCGGGGCCGCGACGGGCGCGGGCTGCGGCGTCGGCTTGACCGGCTCGGGCTCGGGCTCGTACACCGGAATCGTTTGCGTGGCTTGCACACTGGCTCCCCCGCCAGCCCGTGCTCCGGCCAATTCCTGGTCCAATTCGGACACCCGCTGACGCAGGTCCGAGTTCTCCTCGATGAGGCGGGTCAGCTCGTTCTCGACCAGATCGAGGAAGGCATCGACCTCGTCCTCGTTGTAACCACGCTTGCCGATCGGCGGCTTGCTGAACGCCACATTGTGGACGTCTGCGGGTGTCAGCGGCATTCTTAGCCCCCTTGAGTGTGGACGGTTAACCGACCAGGAAAGTGTAGTTCGGGATCAACGCTGTCGTAGCCATGGTGCAACTGCCGCCCATCCTGTCACACCAGACCCGCCGGTTGCCGAATCGGTCAATAAATAAGACCGAATTTCAAAGATTAAGAGGTAACAAAACGGCCCGGTACGTGACCTTTATCGGTGAGCCAGCAAACTCCCGCGGGCGGTAATTCGCGCGGCCGAAGGCCGGTGGTTGGCGTTAGGGACCCGCGTGGTCGAACGCCATGGTCATGCCGATGAACGCGACCAGCAGCAGCACCATGATCGAAAGGTCGAACCGCACGGCACCAACGGTGAGCTGCGGTATCAGCCGTCGCAGCAGGTTCACCGGCGGATCGGTGATCGAGAGGATGACCTCCAGGATCACCACGGTCACGCCTTTGGGGTGCCAGTCCCGGCTGAAGGAACGGACGAACTCGATCACCACGCGCGCGATCAGCAGGAGCCAGAAAACGAACAGCGCAATCCCGATGAGGTAGATGAACAGCTTCAACGAGCGCCCGACCTTAGTAATGAAGATGTGACCATGCCAACTGCCCAGGCTGCATTCCAGCAGGGCAAAGTCAGCCTACCGGCTCGCCTCTGGATGCGCCTTACGGCTACTGGTAGGCGTAAAAGCCGGTCTCGGCGATGCGTCGGCGCTCTTCAGGAGAGACGTCGACGTCAGCGGGTGAGAGTAAGAACACCTTGGTGGCTACTTTGTCGAATGAGCCACGTAGCGCGAATGCCAGGCCGGCGGCGAAGTCGACCAGGCGCTTGGCATCTGCGTTGTCCATCGACACCAGGTCCATGATCACCGGGGTGCCGTCGCGAAAACGCTCTCCGATGGTGCGGGCCTCGCTGTAATCCTTGGGACGCAACGTGGTGATCTTCGACAGCGGGCTGCTCTCGTCGAACAGCATCGCCATCCGGCGCGGGTCCATCGCCAGCGCGCCGCGGGTGGAGCCGCGCAGCGATCCGAAGCGCGGCCGACCCAGATCGCCGCCGCGGTCGTAGTCGGGTCCGCGGAATCGCGGCTCGTCGGCGTAGCCACCCCGGTAGCCGGGGGCGTAATCGCCTGCGTCGCTACGCGGGTCGTCGTAGTCGCGACCCTCGTAGCGGCTGCCGTACCCGTCGTCGGCGAACCGCTGCCGCGGGTAGCCGCCGGTCCGGGCAGGCGCCTGGTCGTCGTAGTACTCGTCGTCGTAGTCCTCCATCGGGGCCATGCCGAAGTAAGCCTTGACCTTGTGAAGTGTGCTCATCGCTTGACCCTTCTACAGCTCTCGAGATTTCGGTGTCTGTGATGAAGATGTGACTGGAGTGACTATTGACGGTGACGGTAGCGGGCGCGGGCCCAACAGTGCGGTACCGACACGCACACACGTCGAACCATGTTTGACCGCGGTTTCAAGGTCGTTCGACATCCCGGCCGACAATCCCGCCGCGGCCGGGTGGGCCCGGCGTACCCGCTGGTGCTCGGACTGCAGCCGCGCGAAGGCCCGGTCGGGCTCCCAGTCGAGCGGCGGAATGCCCATCAGACCAACCAGTTCCAGGGATTGCGACGCAGCTACCTGCGCACAGATCTCGTCGACCGCCCCGGCGTCGGACACGTCGACCCCACCCCGGGAGACGTCGCCGTCGAGGCTGATCTGCACGTAGACCCGGAGCGGATCGGTGCGGTGACCGTCGCCGAGCGCGCCGTCGACGGCCCGGTCGAGCGCGGTCACAACGCGGGCGCTGCTGACCGAATGCGCGGTGTGCGCCCAGTGCGCCAGCGAGCGGGCCTTATTGCGTTGGATCTTGCCGACCATGTGCCAGCGGCGTCGGCCGGCGCCGGGATCGCCGTCGGCCGAGGCGTCCAGCAACCGATCGACGTCGCCGACCTTTGCGGCCGCTTCCTGGTCGCGGGATTCACCGAAGGCGGTGCATCCCAATCGCGACAAAATCGCCACATCGGTTGCCGGAAAGAATTTGGTAATAGGCAGGAGTTGAATGTCGTCGAGTTTGCGGCCGGCCGCTTCGGCGGCCGCGGCAAGCCGGGAACGTAACGCCGCCAAAGAATCGGCCAATTCCATTCCCCGCTCGGGTTGGGGTGAAGCGTTTAGCGCCACACTCATTCCATCCACACCACCGATGCCAGCCGACCGGTCGGCGCTCCGCGGCGATGGCTGAACAAGTCGGTGTCGTCGACCGTGCAGCGCGGGTCGATATCGATGGCGTCGATCCCCAAAGCCTTGAGCTGGCAGGCGATTCCGGCCCGCAGGTCGAGTCCCGGGGTACCTGCCGACGTGGTGGTGCGACTGCCCGGCAGCGCCGCCTCGACCTCGTCGGCCATCGCGGCGGGCACCTCGTAATTGCGGCCGCTGACCGCCGGGCCCAGCAGCACCGAGATGTCCGACTCGTGGGCGCCCAAACCCACCATTACCTCGACCGCGCGGGCCACCACGCCGTCGCGCGCTCCGACCCGACCCGCGTGCACGGCGCCGACCACACCCGCCCGGGCATCGGCCAGTAGTACCGGCACGCAGTCGGCGGTCACCACCGCAAGCGCCAATCGCGTTGTGCGCGTGACTAATCCGTCGGTCTTGGCGAACGGGCTGCGGCGCGGGCCGTCGACCACCTCGACGCGGTCACCGTGCACCTGGTTCATCCACACCACCCGATCGGCACCCAGCCCGATGGCCTTGCCCAACCGCTTTCGGTTGGCCGCCACCGCGACTGGATCGTCGCCGACATGGTCGCCGAGGTTGAAGCTGTCGAAGGGCGGTATCGAGACACCGCCAGCCCGGGTCGTGCTGACCCGCCGGATGCGAACGCTCACCCGTCCAGTATCCGGCGGGAGCAAGGCCGCCATGGCGCCGTCGGGCTAGCGCCGCATGAACGGCGGCACGTCGACGTCGTCGTCCTCGCCGCCGATGTCGAAGGTCGCGCCGTTGGTCGGCACCGACACGCTCACCGCGTCGGCCGGTTCGAACAGGCTGGAGCTCACCTTGCCGTGCTTGCCGGATGCCACCGTCGTCGGCGCCGCGGCCGCGGTGGCGTTGCTGACGACCGGCTTGCGGCCGGGGCCCGCGGCGTCGAAGCCCGCCGCGATCACCGTCACGCGCACCTCGTCGCCGAGCGAGTCGTCGATCACCGTTCCGAAGATGATGTTGGCGTCCTGGTGGGCGGCGTCCTGCACCAGCGAGGCCGCCTCGTTGATCTCGAACAACCCCAGATCGCTACCCCCGGCCACCGACAACAGCACGCCCTGGGCACCCTCCATCGACGCCTCGAGCAGCGGCGAGTTGATCGCGATCTCGGCCGCCTTCAGCGCGCGACCGTCGCCGCGGGCCGAGCCGATGCCCATCAGCGCCGTGCCCGCCCCGCTCATGACGCCCTTGACGTCGGCGAAGTCGACGTTGATCAGGCCCGGGGTGGTGATCAGGTCGGTGATCCCCTGCACGCCGTTCAGCAGCACCTCGTCGGCGCTGCGGAACGCGTCCATCAGCGACACCGCGGCGTCGCCCATCTGCAGCAGGCGGTCGTTGGGGATGACGATCAGGGTGTCGCAGCTCTCCCGCAGCGCCGCGATGCCGTTCTCGGCCTGGTTGCTGCGGCGCTTGCCCTCGAAGGAGAACGGCCGGGTCACCACGCCGACGGTCAGGGCACCCAGCTTGCGGGCGATGCTGGCGACGACGGGCGCGCCACCGGTGCCGGTGCCACCGCCCTCACCTGCGGTGACGAACACCATGTCGGCCCCGCGCAGCAGTTCTTCGATCTCGTCCTTGGCGTCCTCGGCGGCCTTGCGGCCGACCTCGGGGTCGGCGCCGGCACCCAGTCCACGGGTGGAGTCGCGACCGACGTCGAGCTTGACGTCGGCATCGCTCATCAACAACGCCTGAGCGTCGGTGTTGATGGCGATGAACTCCACGCCCTTGAGCCCTTGCTCGATCATGCGGTTGACGGCGTTCACACCGCCGCCGCCTATCCCGACGACTTTGATGACGGCCAAGTAGTTGTGCGGCGGGGTCATCATGCTGTCTTCCTCCCTGGTGGGACTGCTCGATAGCGGATCGCCCTCGGCAAACCTAAACCTCAAGTAAAGAGTTAGAGTTATGTCAAGTTGATTCGCGCAAACAGAACGGTATGGCCGTCGCGTATCTGATCGATGCAGGCGCGCCGACGCGCGGCGGGCGAATTTCGGCGAATTTCCGCGACGGCGTGTGTTGCGCTCGGCCGAGTGTGCGGCCAGCCGCACACTCGGTGAAGCGGTCGTTGTCCGGCCGTGGGCCCGCCCTGCTAGCCGTAGTAGGCGAAGCTGCAGGTGGGTCGCGGCTCCGTCTTGAAGGACAGCAGCTTGCCGTCCATCGTGATCGTGCACGTGAGGGCCGTGTCGCCGGCGTCGGCGGTGACCGAGGAGGAAATTTCGTTGTAGACCGGGTAGTCCTTCTCCCACGGCAGCGTGACGCCGGTTTCGGTCTGTTCCGGCGCGCCGTTGATCTGGTAGCGCAGCGTCACCGGGCCGGCTCCGCCGATCACCTGGATCTTCGCGGTACCGATCTGCGGACCGGAATCGGCGTGCGCCGCCGGCATCAGAGCGGTGGTGGCGGCGAGGCTGAGCGCGGCGGCGACCGCCGGGACGTTTTTCACCTCTTGAACTTAAAGCGTTGCGGAGCGCCCTCCACACGGAATTATCTGATCGTCGGCAGGTCCGGACTGGAGACGTCATAGGTGCGCCCCGGACGGGTCAGCAGGGCCGCCAACTTCTGCGCCTTCTCCTCGGTGCGCTCGTTGGTCCCCCAGATCACCGTGCGCCCGTCGGCCAAGGTCAGCGTGATCGACGCGACCGAGGGGGCCGCGATGCGGCTGACCTGGGCCACCACCTCGGGCCGCAGCGCGGTCAGCACCGCGAGCGCGGCCTTGGTCGTGGCGTCCGCCGGGCCCGGGTTCGCGACATCGAGATACGGCAACGCCGGCGGCGGCGGCGCGGTGGCGAAGTCGACGCCGTCACGATCGAACAGATGCGGCCCGTCGGGAAAGTCCTTGACCACCACCGGAATTCGCTCGACCACAGTGATCAGTAGCGCCGACGGGTAGTCGCGCTGGACGTGTGCACTGGCCACCCGCCGGATCGCGGCGACCCGATCGGCGATGCCGTCGGTGTTGATCTGCAGCAGCGGGGTGCCGAGCTTGACGTGCGCGGCGTCGAGCACCTCCTCGCGGGTCACGGCGCCGAGGCCGTTGACGATGATGCCGCGCGCCGCCATCACCGGCGTGAAGTAGAGGAGCAGGCCGATGCCGGTGACCGCCACGGTCAGCAGCAGCGACACCAGGAACAGCTTCAGGCCCCGGACCCGGCCGCGCGCAACGGGTTTGGCACTGGCGGGCCCTTTGCCGCGAGCCGCCCGCTTGGCTTCGCGACGGGCCTGCTCGATCGCGGTGGCCCGAGCCTGGGCCTCGCGGCGCTCGGCGCGTTCGCGACGCTCGCGGCGCCGTGGGCCCTCGACGGGCTCGTCGGCCTGCCCCGGCTCGGCCTCGGCAGCGGGGGTGTTCGCGGCGTCGGGATCGGCCTCGATGACCGGCTCGCCGCCGGTGACGTCGTCGGCCACCTCGTCGGGCGTCGGGTCGTCCGTCTCGCTCATCGCGACGCCCCCGGCGCACTGCGGTTGGCCCGTACCCGCAGCGCGGTGACGATCTCGGGCGCGAGCATCGTGACGTCACCGGCGCCCATGGTGACGACGACGTCGCCGGGTTCGGCAGCCGCGGCGACCGCCTCGGCCACCGCAGACAGGTCGGGCAGGTACTGCACCGGCACGCGGACGTGCTCGGCGATGCTGGCACCGCTCACCCCGGCGATGGGCTGCTCGCGGGCGCCGTAGACATCGAGCACGAACACCTGGTCGGCGCCGTTCAGCGCCGCACCGAACTCGGTCGCGAAAGCTTGTGTGCGCGAATACAAGTGCGGCTGGAACACCACCAGCGACCGTCCGGTGCCGGCCTGTTCCAGCAGCGTCCGCACCGCGGCGAGCGTCGCGGTGACTTCCGTCGGGTGATGCGCATAGTCATCGAAAACCCGTACCGCAGCCGAGTTTCCGATCAGTTCGAAACGGCGGCGTACGCCTTCGAAGCCGGCCAGCCCATCAAGCACGTCGTCGACGGGGGCACCGATTTCGACGGCGGCCAGCAGCGCACCCAGCGCGTTGAGCGCCATGTGCCGGCCCGGCACCGACAGCCGCATCGCCAAAACCTGGCCGTCGAGCTTGATGTGGGCGACGGCCTCGGTGCCGTGCTGCTCCCACGACAGCAGCGTCCCGGCCAGCCCGTCACCAGCCGAGCCGTACGGCAGAACCCGAATGCCCAGTGCCGCAACGCGTTCCGCTAGTGCCGCCGCTCCCGGGTCGTCGACGCACACCACCAGCGCGCCGCCCGGGGCGATCCGCTCCGCGAAGGAGTCGAATACTGCGATATAGGCGTCGGCGCTGCCGAAGAAGTCGAGGTGATCGGCCTCGATGTTGGTGACCACCGCGACATTCGGGGTGTATTCCAGCAGCGATCCGTCACTCTCGTCCGCCTCGGCGACGAAGCAGTCGCCGCTGCCGTGGTGGGCGTTGGTGCCGGCCTCACCGAGTTCACCGCCGACCGCGAAGGACGGGTCGCGACCGCAATGTTGCAGCGCCACAATCAACATCGACGTCGTGGTCGTCTTGCCGTGCGTCCCGGTGACCATCAGCGTGGTCCGGCCGGCCATCAACTTGGCCAGCACGGCGGGGCGCAGCACCACCGGAATGCCGCGGCGCCGGGCCTCGACGAGTTCGGGGTTGGTCTTCGGGATCGCGGCATGGGTGGTGATCACCGCCGTCGGACCACCGGGCAGCAGGTCGAGCGACGACGCGTCGTGGCCGATGCGGATCAGCGCACCGCGCGCTTCGAGTGCGCGCACCCCGCGCGATTCCTTGGCGTCGGACCCCGAAACCTGGCCGCCCCGGTCGAGCAGGATGCGGGCGATGCCCGACATGCCCGCTCCCCCGATTCCGACCATGTGCACGCGCTGCAGTTCGGGGGGCAGCGGCTGGCTCATCGGCGCGCTCTCCCGTCCCGCGCTGCGCGCGCGACGTCCAGCGCACTCCGGCCCCTTTTCGCGCGCCTCCCGTCCCGCGCTGCGCGCGCGACGTCCAGCGCGACGCGTGCCACCTGCCTGGCTGCCTCCGGGTGGCCGACCAGCACCGCCGCGGTCGTCATCGCCGCCAACTGTTCGTCGTCGGTGAGCAGTCCGGCGACCGTGTCGGCGACGAAGCCCGGCGTCAGGTCCGCGTCGGCGATCAGCATGCCGCCGCCCGCGTTGACCACTGGCAACGCATTGAGCCGCTGCTCGCCATTGCCGATCGGCAGCGGCACGTACACCGCGGGCAGGCCGACGGCGGTGACCTCCGCGACGGTCATCGCCCCGGAGCGGCAGATCGCCAGGTCGGCCGCGGCGTAGGCCAGGTCCATCCGGCTCAGGTACGGCACCGCGACGTAGGGCGGGTCACCCGGCGCGGGGTCGCGCAGATCGATGGTGTTCTTGGCGCCGTGCGCGTGCAGCACCGCGACGCCGGCCGCCGCCAGCTCACCGGCCGCGGCGGCGACCGCGCGGTTGATCGAGGCGGCGCCCTGCGACCCGCCGAACACCAGCAGCACCCGGGCGTCGTCGGCGAAGCCGAAATGCGCCCTGGCCTCCGCCCGCAGCGCGGCGCGGTCCAGCGACGTGATCGCCTCCCGCACAGGCACGCCGACCACCTCGGCGTGCCGCAGGCCGGGATCGGGGACCGCCGACAGCACCCGCTGCGCGCTGCGCGCCCCGACCCGGTTGGCCAGCCCGGCGCTGGCATTGGCCTCGTGAATGACGACCGGAACCCGCCTCCCGCGCCGGGCGGAGCCGCGAGCGGCCAGGTAGGCGGGCAGCGACACGTAGCCGCCGAACCCGATCACGACGTCGGCGTCGACCTTGTTCAGCACCGCGCGGGTCTGCCGCACCGCGCGCAGCACCCGGGCCGGTAGCCGGGCCAGGTCGCCGGTGGGCTTGCGCGGCAGCGGGACCGGGGTGATCAGTTCGAGCGAGTAACCGCGTTCGGGAACCAGCCGCGTCTCCAGGCCCCGGGCGGTGCCGAGTGCGGTGATGCGGACGTTGGGATCGAGGCCGACCAGAGCGTCGGCGACGGCCATTGCGGGCTCAACATGGCCGGCTGTGCCGCCGCCCGCGAGCACAACCGACAACGACGCCTGCCCGGTTGGCCCAATGGCCGATGACCCTGTGACCGAGTCGCTCACCCGTAGCGCTGACCTTCCAATGCCCGGCGGCCGTGCGCCTGACGTGGGCGCTGGCCGGTGTACCGCTGTCCGCCTACATGATGCCCTGCCCGCTGACCCCGTCGATCCACGGCTTGGGGTCGGGCGGGCTTGCGGTTGGCGGCACGCGGCGGCTTGCTCGGCTGCGGCTTGCTGCGCAGCCGGTCACGTAGCGCCTCGACCCGGGTCGGCGCGTAGGGCTCCGGCAGCGGCAGCCGCAGGATGCGGGTCATCCGGTCGTCGCGGCCGGCCCGCAGCGCGGCGACCGCCTCGGGTTCGTGCCGGGCCGCGTTGGCCATCATCCCGATCATCAACAACGTTGTCGCCGTGGAGGTTCCACCCGCCGAGATCAGCGGCAGCTGGATGCCGGTGACGGGCAGCAGGCCGATCACGTAGCCGACGTTGATGAACGACTGGCCGATCACCCACAGCGTGGTCGTGGCGGTCAGCAGTCGCAGGAACGGGTCGGCCGACCGGCGTGCGATCCGCATGCCGGTGTAGGCGAAGAGGCCGAACAGCGCCAGCAGTCCGAGCGCCCCCACCAGACCCAGCTCCTCGCCGATGATCGCGAAGATGAAGTCGTTGTGGGCGTTGGGCAGGTAGTTCCACTTAGCGGTGCCCTGACCCAGGCCGTCGCCGAAGACTCCACCGTTGGCCAGCGCGAACTTCGCCTGGCGGGCCTGATAGCCGGAGTCCTGGGGGTCCTGACCCGGATCCAGCCACGAGCGCACCCGGTCGGAGCGGTAACCGGCCGACACGGCCAGCACCCCCGCCGCGACGACCGCCGCGAACAGCGAACTCAGGAACACCCGCAGCGGCAGGCCCACATACCAGAACAGGCCCAGCAGGATGATGAGCATCGACACCGTCTGCCCGAGGTCGGGCTGGGCGAGGATCAGCGCCAGCGCGATGACGGCGGCCGGCACCAGCGGTATCAGCATCTCGCGCAGCGAGGCCCGCTCCATCCGCCGCGCCGCCAGCAGGTGCGCTCCCCAGATCGCCAGGGCGATCTTGGTC
The DNA here is from genome assembly GCF_030252325.1 of Candidatus Mycobacterium wuenschmannii. Classification (NCBI taxonomy): domain Bacteria; kingdom Bacillati; phylum Actinomycetota; class Actinomycetes; order Mycobacteriales; family Mycobacteriaceae; genus Mycobacterium; species Candidatus Mycobacterium wuenschmannii. The sequence continues at coordinate 1,432,451 of NZ_CP126981.1, forward strand.
AGCTCGGAAGGTTGCATCGAAAAGCCGGCGATGACGAACCAGCCGCGGGATCCGTTGGCTTCCTTACCGATTCCGGGGATGAGCACCAGCACCAGCATGACGATCGTCACGGCGAAGCCGGTGAACGCCATCTTGCGCATCAACCACACCGGCAGTCGCAGGGCGAGATAGAAGGCGCCAAGCCCGACGATCGTCCAGAGCACCTGGCGGCCGAAGATCGTCCACGCCGAGCCGTCGTCGTCGTAGGAGCGGACGCCCGACGCCGACAGCACCATGATCAGGCCGAGCGTGGTCAGCAGCGCGGACACCGCGATGATCAGGTGGAACGACGTCATCGGCCGGTTCAGCCAGGCCCCGAAGCGGGTGCCCGACTCGCCGGCGAACAGGCGGGTCGACTTGGCGGGCTTGTCCTTCGCCGTCTCCTCCGCGGCGGCATCGGCCGCCTGGTCGCCCTTGCTACCCCGGTGCAGGAACCGGGCGAGTGCGATTTTCACCCGCCGCTACCGCTGCGTCGCGCGGACCGCGGCCGCGAACGCGTCACCGCGCTCGCCATAGCCGGTGAACTGGTCGAACGAGGCGCCGGCCGGGGCCAGCACCACCGCATCGCCCGGGCCGGCAAGGTCGCGCGCGGCGGCCACGGCGGCCGCCATCACGCGAGTGCCGACAGTCTCGTCCGACGATGGAGGTGTCACATACGTAACAGGAGACTCAGCGGGCGCATGCATATCAGCATTCTCGTCTGCCACAACCTGTACGACGGGCACATCCGGTGCGTGTCGCGATAACGCCTCCGCAACCATCGCCCGGTCGCGGCCGATCAGCACCGCTCCGACCAGCCGCGACGCGACCCTGCGCACGGTCTCGTCGACCGAGGCGCCTTTGAGCAATCCGCCCGCGATCCACACCGCCCGCGGGTAGGCCAGCAGCGACGCCTCGGCGGCGTGCGGGTTGGTCGCCTTGGAGTCGTCGACGTAGCTCACCTGATCGATGACGGCGACCAGCTCGGCGCGATGCCGTCCGACCTGGAACGTCGACAACGCCGCGGCGATCGCGTCCGCGCGCACCCCGATGCTGCGGGCCAGCGCCGCGGCAGCCAGGGCGTCGAGCACGCCCACCGGGCCCGGCACGGGGATGGTCGCCACCGGCGCCAGCGGCTCGCCGTCGGCGAACGCGCGGTCGACCAGCATGCCGTCGCGGACGCCGAGTTCACCGGCCGCGGGCTCACCCAGCCTGAAGCCGACCCGGATCGGAGCGGGTGCCTGGGACAGCAGCGCGGTCGCGGCCGGGTCGTCGAGGCCGGCGACCGCGACTCGGCCGCGCAGCACACCGGACTTCGCGGCGGCGTAGTCGGCCAGGGTGCCGTGCCAGTCGAGGTGGTCCTCGGCGATGTTAAGCACCACCCCGGCCTCGGGTCGCAGCGACGGCGCCCAGTGCAGTTGGAAGCTGGACAGCTCGACGGCCAGCACGTCGGCGGGTTCGTGCAGTTCATCCAGCACCGGGTTGCCGATGTTGCCGCACAGTCGACTCTGCACGCCGGCGGCGACGAGCATCGCCTGCAGCATCGATGTGGTCGTGGTCTTGCCGTTGGTGCCGGTGACGGTCAGCCAGCGCCGCGGCGGGCCGTAGTGGCCGGCCTGGTCGAGCCGCCACGCCAGCTCGACGTCCCCCCACACCGGGACGCCGGCGGCCGCCGCGGCCGTGGGTATCGGCGCGGTCGGCGCGAAGCCCGGGCTGACGACCACCAGCGCGTAGTCGGCGATGCACTCGGCGGCGGTCACGGAGTCGACGGTCGGCGTGCCGGTCTGCTCGACCTGCTGGCGGATCGCCGGATCGTCGTCGAAAACCGTTGGTGCCGCACCGAACTCGGCGAGCGCGGCGAGCACCGCACGGCCGGTCACCCTGCCACCCGCGACCAGTACCCGCGCGCCGGCCGACAGGTCGTCGAGCGAGAGGCTCATCCGCCGCCGGTGGCCGCGAGCCACTCGCTGTAGAACAGCGCGACGCCCAGCCCGCAGCTGATCGCGGTGAGCAGCCAGAACCGGATGATCACCGTCGTCTCGGCCCAGCCGACCAACTCGAAGTGATGATGGAAGGGCGCCATCCGGAACACCCGGCGTCCGGTAGTGCGGAAGGCCAGAATCTGCACGACCACCGAGACGATCTCGGCGACGAACAGCGAGCCGAGCACCACGGCGAGGATCTCGGTGCGGCTGGTCACCGAGATGCCGGCGATGATCCCGCCCAGCGCCAGTGAGCCGGTGTCGCCCATGAAGATCTTGGCGGGCGCCGCGTTCCACCACAGGAACCCGATACACGCGCCCGCGGTCGCGGCGGCGATGATCGCCAGGTCCAGCGGGTCGCGGACGTTGTAGCAGCCCAGTCCGGGCGCCGTCGCGCACGCATTGCGGTACTGCCAGAACGTGATCAGCACGTAGGCGGCGGTCACCATCGCCATCGAGCCGGCGGCCAGGCCGTCGAGCCCGTCGGTGAAGTTGACTGCGTTGGACCACGCGCTGACGACGATCACGCAGAACAGCACGAACAGCGCGGGAGCCAACGTGACGGTGGCGATTTCGCGCACGTAGGACAGGTCCGACGTGCCAGGGGTGAGGCCGGCCTCGTTGCGGAACTGCAGGACGAGGATGCCGACCAGGACCGCGGCCGTGATCTGCCCGATGGTCTTGGCCGTCTTGTTCAGGCCCAGGTTGCGCGATCGGCGGACCTTGATCAGGTCGTCGATGAACCCGACAACACCCAGCGTGGTGGAAAGGAACAGCACCAATAGCCCCGAGGCCGACGGGCCGTTGCCGTTGAAGGCCAGGCCGGCCAGGTGGGTGCCGAGGTAACCGGCCCAGATGCCGGCCAGGATCGCGACCCCACCCATCGAGGGGGTGCCGCGCTTGGTCTTGTGACTCGGCGGGCCGTCTTCGCGGACTTCGTGGCCGAAGCCCTGCCGGTTGAACAGCCGGATCAGCATCGGGGTCAGCAGAATCGACACCGTCAGCGAGATCGCGACGGCGAGCAGGATGTCGATCATCGGGTATCGCCCGCGCCGTCGGATGTCAGCGCATCGGCAAGCGCGCCGAGCCCCGCCGCGTTGGAGGCCTTGACCAGCACCACGTCGCCGGGCCGCAGCTCAGCCCGCAGGACGGCCAGGGCCGCGTCGGCGTCGGCCACCAGCGCGGCCTCGTCACCGAACGAGCCCTCCATGACCGCCCCCTGGTGCATGGCGCTCATAGACCTCCCCGTTCCGACGACAATGAGTCGAGACACATCTAATCGCACCGCCAACCGGCCGATGCGGTCATGCTCGGATATCGCGTCGTCGCCGAGCTCGCCCATCTCCCCCAGCACCGCCCAGCTTCTCCGTTTTTCGGCGACGTTCGCCCCGGGCCCGGACGAAATCCAGGCCAGCGCCTGCAGCCCGGCGCGCATCGAATCCGGGTTGGCGTTGTAGGCGTCGTCGATCACGGTGACCCCGTCGGCGCGGGTGCTGACCCGCATCCGATGACCCGACACCGGCCCGGCGCCGGCCAGCGCGGCCGCAACCTGCGCGGGGGTCGCGCCGCACTCCAGCGCGACGGCCGCGGCTTGCAACGCGTTGCTGACGTGGTGGTCGCCGTGCACGGCCAGCTGGATCTCGACGCTGGCGTCACCCGCGTGCAGGGTGAACTGCGGCCTGGCCAGCTCGTCGAGCGTGACCGGCCCGGCCCACACGTCGGCCTCGAAGTTTCGACTGACCCGCACCACGCGGGCGGCGGTGACGTCGGCCATCGCGGCGACAGCCGGGTCGTCGGCGTTGAGCACCACGACTCCGGATGCCGGAACAGCTTGTGGCAGTTCACTTTTGGTTTGGGCTATGACTTCCCGCGAGCCGAACTCGCCGAGGTGAGCGGTGCCGACGTTGAGCACCACCCCGATGGCGGGCGGCGCGATCGCGGCGAGCGCGGCGATGTTGCCGGGGTGACGAGCCGACAACTCGAGGATCAGGTAGTCGGTGGCGGGCGTCGCACGCAGCACCGTCCACGGATGGCCGAGTTCGTTGTTGAACGAGCCGGGTGGCGCGATCACCTCACCGAGCGGCGCGAGCACCGCCGCCAGCAGGTCTTTGGTGGACGTCTTGCCCGACGAGCCGGTGATGCCGATGATCGTCAGTCCGCCGGCGACCAATTCGGCCGCGACCGCCGCGGCGAGCGTGGCCAGCGCGGCCAGCACCGCCGCGCCCGAACCGTCGGTGTCGTGTTCGAGAACGCCAGCGCCCCTGGCGTCGGGCCGACGACCTGCCGAAGCGACGACAATCGCGGGGACGCCGACCGGGCGGGCGGCCAGCACGGCGACCGCGCCGGCCTCGACAGCGGCGACGGCATGGTCGTGGCCGTCGACTCGGGCACCCGGCAGCGCGAGGAACAGCCCGCCGGAAGTGACCTTGCGCGAGTCGAATTCGACGGTCCCGGTCACGTGCAGCGTGGCGGCGTCCTCGGCGGAGATGCCGGCCAGCTGACCGCCGACGATCTCGGCGATCTGCGCCACCGTGAGGTCGATCATTCCAGGGCCTCGAGCGCGGTGGCGAGTTCGACGCGGTCGTCGAAGGGCTGCGTCTGGCCGTTGCGGGTCTGACCGGTCTCGTGGCCCTTGCCGGCGATCAACACGACGTCGTCGGCGCCAGCCCAGGCCACCGCACGCTCGATCGCGTCGCGCCGGTCGCCGACTTCGACGATATCGGCCCCGGTGTTGGCTTCGGTTGCGCCGGTGAGGATTTCGCGGCGGATCGCGGCCGGGTCCTCGCTGCGCGGGTTGTCGTCGGTCACCACCACCAGGTCCGCCAATTCGGCTGCGACGCGGCCCATTTCGGCCCGCTTGCCCGGGTCGCGGTCGCCGCCGGCGCCGAACACGACGGCCAACCGGCTAGCCGGGCGGCGCAGCGTGCGCAGCACCTCGTGCAGCGCGCCGGGCTTGTGCGCGTAGTCGACCAGGGCGAGGAAGTTCTGCCCGCGGTCGACCCGCTCGAGCCGGCCGGGGACCTGGGTCTGCCGCAGTCCGGCCGACGCCTGTTCGGGCGATACCCCGACGGCATCCAGAACCGCCAGGGCGACAAGGCAATTGGCGACGTTGTAGTCGCCCGGCAAAGCGATACCCAGCCGGTGCTGAACACCGGCCGGATCGACCGCGGTGAACTCTTGAGCGCCGGCCCGCGCCTCGACGGACTCGGCGCGCCAGTCGGCGGGCCGGCCCTTGGTGCTGACGGTGACCGCGACGTCGGCGCGGTGGGCCATCGCCCGGCCGGCGTCGTCGTCGACGCACACCACCGCGCGGCGGGCGCGCAGCGGTGATGCCGGGTCGAACAGTCGCGCCTTGGCGTCGAAGTAGTCCTCCATCGTCGGGTGGAAGTCGAGGTGGTCGCGGGACAGGTTGGTGAAGGCGCCGACCGCGAATCCGATGCCGTCCACCCGGCCCAGGGTCAGCGCATGGCTGGACACCTCCATCACCACGGTGTCGACGCCACGCTCGGCCATCGCCGCGAGCAGGGCCTGCAGCGCCGGCGCCTCGGGGGTGGTCAGGGCGCTGGGGATGTCCTCGCCGTTGATCCGCAGGCCGACGGTGCCGATCAGGCCCACCGAGCGGCCGGCCGAGCGCAGGCCGGCCTCGATCAGGTAGGTCGTCGTGGTCTTGCCCGAGGTGCCGGTGACGCCGATGACCGCGACACGTTCGGACGGGTGGCCGTAGACGGTGGCGGCGATCTCCCCCAGCACGCCGCGGGGCTGCGGGTGCACCAGTACTGCCATCGATCCGGCGTCAGGGTTGATCTGCGCCAACCCGTCGGCGTCGGTGAGCACCGCGACGGCACCGCGTTCGACCGCGTCGCCGTAGAAGCTGGCGCCGTGCGTCGTCGCTCCCGGTAGCGCCGCGAACAGGTCACCGGGCTGCACGTCCTGGGCCCGCAGCGTCACACCGGTGATCTGCAGATCGGACCCGGCGCCGCCTTCGGCGGAAACCGCGCCCACTTGGGCCGCCAACTCCGACAGCGGGACACCCACGACAGAAGTAGGACGCAGCACGCACTCACCTCCGTCGGGCCCGATCAAGCCCTGACACCCTATCGAGCGCGCACGCCCGCGCCGAACGCCGTCACGGCTTGAACGACTGGTAGAGCACCACGACATCGATGCCGAACAGCGCGAACGCCGCCAACGGAATCGCGAAGCCCCACCGGCGTTGCGCACAGCGGGCCGTCGCGACGATGGTCGCCACCGAGACCAGCGGCGCGCCGAACACCAGCAGCGTCAGCACCGGGCCGGGCGGACCCATCCGAGGGCAGTCCTCGTAGGCGCAGCGGTCGGTGCCCATCGCCGCCGCGAAGCCGAACAGCAGCACGAACGCCGCGCCGGGCACCGTCAGCGCCGCCAAAATCCAGGTCAGGATCGCGCGCGGCCGGGCCGTCAACGTCGCCCCGGATGCGGATAGGGGGCGAGCAACGTCGGCGCCATCATCAACTGCTCTCTCCCGTCGGGTAGGGCGGCAATCCCAGCGGCAATCACCGCGAGGTTGTATCCCGACATTCTCAGCAGCGGCTCGCCGCCCGGTCTTATCGTCGGCTGCACATAGGCGGAATGGTTGTGCACACCTTCACGCCGAACGCCGTCGGGACTGGTGCCGGACTGCGACGACAGCTCGGGCAGCATCCCGGCATACGGATCGGCGCCCCAGCCGTGCAGCGGCGCCAGCGGCGCCAATTCGGTGATCCAGTCGCCGCCGGGTGGGGCTTTCATGACGAACGCGTGCCCGCTCGCCAAGCCGAGCCGTCCGGGGTCGGACAGACCCAGCCCCGGCGACCCGTAGAACACCGCCTCGTCGACCGGATGCAGTCCCTGCGAGTGCAGTCGCTGCAGAGCCAGCGACGCGGTCAGCGATCCGTAGCTGTGACCGAACAGGCTCAGGTGCGCGGCGGGGTTGCCGGCGTGTAGCCGCTGCAAGTACGGCGCCAATGCCGTTGCGCCGGAACGCGCCTGGGCGTCGCTGAGTGTGCGCCAGTAGTCGCGCGGGCTGTTCGTGTCGAGCGGGTCGGGCGGCGGGTCGTAGCCCACCCACGCGATGGTCGCCACCGAGCCCGCGCGCCCGAGGCGGCGCAGTTCTCCATTCGCGGTGTTACGCAGGATGCGCGCCTCGGCCACCATGCCGGGCAGCGAATCCCTGGCGCTGGAACCGAGTCCGGGCACCGTCACCGAGATACCGGTCGCGGTGTCGGGATTGCCCACGGCCACTGCGGCGGTGACCTTTCGGCGCGGATCGGCTGGGATGTCGAGTTCGGTCAGGTAGGTCTGCGGCGCGCGGCCGAGAGCGGTGTCGACGGCGTCGAGCTCCACGAGCCGGGACCGGGCCGCCTCGAGCTGAACGGGGATGTCGCGCAGGCTGTTCGGCCCGCCGAGAGTGCGGGTCAGGTCGTCGATGCGTGCCTGCAACCTGGCCCGATCTTCCCGCAGCCGGTCCCGGTTGGCGGCGTCCTGCCGCTGGGTGGGGGTCAGTCCCGGCGGGCCCACCGGCGGTGCGTCGTCGACCACGATCGCGGCGTCACCGTCGGCCATGTCGATAGCGGCCGCCAACTCGTCGTCGATCGCGGTGGCGGCGGCGAGGATGGCATCGAGCATCGGCTGCAGCTGCATTCCGGCGATAACCGCCTCCAGGGCAAGGCAATTCACAACCGGTACCAAGGCGTCGGTGTGTACGTCGATCGCCATGTGCAGCGCGGCGGCGTCGTGGCGCAGCGCGCGCAGTTCCGACTGCACCCGATCGATACCGTCGGCGGCCTGTTCGGCCGCGCGAGCCACCGCCAGCGCCTCGTTGCCGTGGGCGTCGAGGTCGACCCGGAGGCCGGCGTTGGCGTGCTTGCGGGCCTCGGCGGTCGCGCCCTCCCAGGTGTCGAACACCGCGAGCGTGCCGAGCTGACGCGCCGCGTCCAGCGTGGCCTGCCCGCGCGCACTCGCGGCCCGAAACACCTCGCGCACGGCCGCTGAGTTCCACCGGTCTATGTCGGCCACCGTCAACGTCATCGGTGTGCCGCCCGCGTCGCCGCGTCGTTGTCCAGAGTCAGCGCATGATCCCCAACATCGGTCAGCGATCGCCGCGACGCATCCGACGCCACACGTAGCGCCAACTGCTTGAAGTCGAGCCGAAATTGCTTGCCTGACACCATGACCGTCGCCTCCCGCTTGCTATGTGAGTCCCCCATAACAGCGGCGGGCGGCCGGGCGCAACTCAGCGGTGGCTAGCCAGCTTGCAGCGTCAGCGGCGGACCGGCGTCGGCAGACAGCGGAACGTTGCCGCGCTGCAGGAGCCAGCCGGCGATGTTGTGGAACAGCGGCGCCGCCGAGTGACCCGGCGTGCCATCGGCATTGCGGGCCGGGTTGTCCATCATGATGCCGATGACATAGCGCGGGTCGTCGGTGGTCGCCATGCCCGCGAAGGTGATCCAGTAGACGTTGTCGTAGTAGCAGCCGCACGCCGGGTTGATCTGCTGCGCGGTGCCGGTCTTGCCGGCGATCTGATAACCCTCGACCGCGGCGGCCGGCCCGGTACCCTGCTGCACCCCCGTCGGGTCGCGTTGCACGACGGCGCGCAGCATGTTGCGCACGGTACGCGCGGTCTCCGGCGACACCACCCGGACGCCTTCGGGGCGCGGCTCGTCGGTGCGCGTGCCGTCCGCGCCGACGGTGGACTTGATGATCCGCGGTGGCATCCGCACACCGTCGTTGGCGATCGCCTGGTACATGCCGGCCATCTGCACCAGCGTCATCGAAAGGCCCTGTCCGATCGGCAGGTTGGAGAACGAGCTGCCCGACCACTGTCCGATCGGCGGCACCAAACCCGCGCTCTCGCCGGGCAGGCCGATGCCGGTGCGCTGACCGAGGCCGAACTTCTCCAGCATGTCGAAGTAGCGTTGCGGCCCGACGCGTTGCGCGAGCATCAGCGTCCCCACGTTCGACGACTTACCGAACACCCCGGTGGTGGTGTAGGGCGCGACACCGTGCTCCCAGGCGTCGTGCACGTTCACCCCGCCCATGTTGATCGAGCCCGGAACCTGTAGCACCTCATCGGGATTCGACAGGCCGTACTCGATCACCGACGAGGCGGTGATGATCTTGTTCACCGACCCGGGTTCGAACGGCGACGACACCGCGGGGTTTCCCAGCTGCTTGTCGCCCTGACGCCCGATGTCCTGGGACGGGTCGAAGGTGTTGTCGTTCGACATCGCCAGCACTTCACCGGTTTTCGAGTCCATCACGACAGCCGAGACGTTGCGGGCGCCCGACAGGTTTTTGGCCTGCTGCACCTGCTGCTGGACGTAGAACTGGATGTCGTCGTCGATGGTCAGCTGGATCGTCGCGCCGTTGACCGCGTGGTGCTGGTTGCGGTAGCTGCCCGGGATCACGACCCCGTCCGAGCCGCGGTCGTAGGTCACCGAGCCGTCGGTGCCGGCCAGCTCGGCGTCCATCGAATCTTCCAAGCCGAGCAAACCGTGCCCGTCCCAATCGATTCCGCCGACCACGTTGGCGGCCAGCGATCCCCCGGGATACTGGCGCAGATCCTGGCGCTCCGCGCCGACCTCGGGGAATTTGCGGGTGATCGTGGTGGCGATCGCCGGGTCGACGGCGCGGGCGAGGTAGACGAACGTCTCGTCGCTGCGCAGCTTCTTCAGGATGGTGGCCTTGTCCGGCTTGTTGTTGAGCCGGGTCGCCACGTCCTTAGCGATCTCGTTCAACCGCTTTTGCGGATCGGGGGCCTTCGCGTTCTTCTGCTTGGCCTCGGTGAGCTGTTTGAGGATGCGCTTCGGCTGGAACGTCAACGCGCGGGCCTCGATGGTGAAGGCGAGTTGATTGTTGTTGCGGTCGACGATGCTGCCGCGAACCGCCTTCGAGACGTCGGTGACCTTCAACTGGCCCGCGGCCTCGGCCCGCAACCCGGCGGCCTTGGGCACCTGCAGGTAAAACAGCTGCGCCCCGGCGATTACCAGAGCCAGGAAAATGACGCCGTTGCCGACCCGGTGCCGGAAGACGAAAGACGCTCCACGGCTTCCGATTTCGACCGCCTGGCGGGTGCGGCGCTCGCGCGCCGAACGGAGCGGAGCGCCAGCCTTGGGCCGAGTTGGCTTGTGGGGCTGGGCCGGTCGCTTCATCGCGGTGCGCCGGGCGGGGTGACCGTCAGCGGACCGAACTGTTCGCCGACCAGCGGACCGGCGGGCGCGAGATGATGCGGCATACCTGGTAAGTCTGCCGGCGAGGACGCCACGGGCGGGGGTGCCACGCCGGCCGGGGGCACCGGTGCTACCGGCGCGGCCGGCGGCAGTACCGGACCGGCCAGCGGTGCCGGCGCGACGGGGGCGATCGCCGGCACCTGCACCAGCGGAACGATCGGCGCAGCGGGCGCAGTCGGCAGCGGCTGCGTTCCCGGCGCCAGCGGCACTCCCGGCACCGGCATGCCCGGCACGGGACCCGGTCCGGCACCCGGCATCGGCAACGGCCCGTCGGGCGACGGCAGGTGTTCGGGCCCCAACGTGGTCGCACCGTCGGGGCTGCGGACCAGGCCGTCGGGACCCGGCGCCAGCGGAACGGCCGGAGCGCCGATGCCGGGCAGCACCCGTGCGGGGACCTCGACGGCGTTGACGGGCGGAGCCTGCGGCGCGGCCGGCTTCTCGTCGGGCAGCTTGCTGTTCAGCGGTGGCGGCGGAACACCTTGCGCGGGTTTGGGAGTGCCGACCACCACCCAGTTGCCGGCGGGGTCCTGCACCAGGTGTGCGGTGTCGCGGGTGGGGATCATGCCCAGGCCGCGGGCCGCCTCGGCCAGCGCCGGTGCGGACTGTGCCTGCTGCACGTCACGCTCGAGCGCTTCCTTCTCCTGCTGCAGCAACTCGGTGCGCTGCCGGGCACTGCCCAGTTGGTAGGAGCGCTCGGCGGCGTCGGTGGACAGCCATAGCGTGAGCCCGAGTCCGGCGCCGAGTGAGCCGATGACCAGCACGACGAACGGAACCTTGGCCGCCAGCGTGCGCGGTCGCAGGTCGATCGCGAGCAGTCGGTTGAGCAGCCGCTCGCGCAGTGGCGGACGAATAACCTTGGGTGCCTTGGCCTTCCGCGCCTTGGCGCGGGCCTTGGCCTGGTTGGCACTCTTCGCCCGGGCCGGGCGGACTACCGGCCGGGCGACCGGCGAGGTCTGCGGGGCCGACCGCGACGTGCGGGGCTCCCGGGCCGGCGCGGTCGGTTTTCCGGCGGGCTTACCGGCGCGCTGGCCCGGCTTGCGGGACGCGCTCGCCTGTCCGCCACGCCGTTCGCCGGCGCGGGGCGGTTGCGCTGGGCGCTTGGCTTTCATGAGCCTCCCTTCCTCGCTACGTTCGAATTCGATTGCGCCCGTTGGACGGCGCGTAATCGCACCGCCGCACTGCGGGGATTTCGCTCGACTTCCGGGTCGTCGGCGCGTTCGGCGCCGCGGGTCAGCAACGTGAATCGCGCTGCGTGTCCAGGCAATTCGACCGGCAGGCCCGAGGGCGTGCTCGAGGTGGTCGCCTCGGCGAAGACCCGCTTCACGATGCGGTCTTCCAGCGACTGATAGGCCATCACCACGATGCGCCCGTCGACTGCCAGGGCGTCCATGGCCGTGGGCAGCATGGCGCTCAACGCGTCCAGTTCGCCGTTGACCGCGATCCGCAATGCCTGGAAGGTCCGCTTTGCGGGGTGGCCCCCGGTGCGGCGGGCCGGCGCCGGAACCGCTTGGTAGATAACCTCAACCAGCTCCGCGGTGGTGACGAACGGTGTGCGCTCGCGCCGTCGGACGACGTGCGCGGCGATGCGGCGGGCCAGCTTCTCCTCGCCGAAACGGCGCAGGATGTCGCTGATCTCGCGCTCGTCGTAGGTGTTGAGGATTTCGGCGGCGGTCAGCGGCGAGGTCGGGTCCATCCGCATGTCCAGCGGGGCGTCCTGCGCGTAGGAGAAGCCGCGCTCGACCCGGTCCAGTTGCATGGACGAGACGCCGAGGTCGAACAGCATGCCGTCGACGGATTCGATTGATTCGTAGCCGGATTCGGCCAACGCCATCTCGACGTCGTCATACCGGGCCTGCACCAGGGTGAGCCGATCGGCGAATCGGGACAACCGGTCGCGCGCGATGTCGAGAGCGGTGGGGTCGCGGTCGACACCGATCAGTCGCAGACCGGGGAGTTCGGTGAGGAAGCGTTCGGCGTGCCCGCCGGCTCCGAGTGTGCCGTCGACGAGCACCGCGCCCGATCCGTCGGCGGCCCGGCGGGTCAGGGCCGGGCGCAGCAGATCGAAGCAGCGGTCGAGCAGAACGGGCACATGGCCGAAACCACCTGTGGCGTCAGGCATGTCGATACCTTCCCGACGAGAGAATTGGTGGGCGGCTCGGCATGGGCGGTGACCGATGCGGCCGGCCGCTGCATCGAGGTCCCTGTCCGACGGCACGAACCTGGCGTTGGGGAAGTACGTCAGGGTCGGTTCGGGCAGAGGCCACGGTGCACGGGCACGCGCCTCAGATAATGTCGCCGAGTGCTTCATCGCTGGCTGCGGAGAAGTTCTCTTCGTGGGTCTCTTGGTACTGCTGCCAGGCCGCTGCGTCCCAGATCTCCAGGTAGTCAATGGATCCGATGACGACGCAGTCCTTGGAAAGGCTTGCATAGCGGCGGTGGTCGGCCGACAAGGTGATTCGGCCTTGCGCATCGGGGTGCTGTTCGTCGGTTCCGGCGGCGAGGTTCCGCAGGAACGCCCGCGCTTCGGGATTGCTTCGCGACGTCTGGCTGGCTTTGCGGGCGAGGTCCTCGAAGGCGGCCCGCGGGTAGACGGCGAGGCTGTGGTCTTGGCTCTTGGTGACCATCAACCCCCCTGCCAGTGCGTCGCGGAATTTGGCGGGCAACGTGAGCCGCCCTTTGTCGTCGAGTTTTGGCGTGTAGGTGCCGAGAAACATCTGGCTACCTCCATGCCTTTCGACTTCGCCCACGATACCCCACAATCCCCCACTTCGCTCCATTTAACGACACGAATGTCACCGAACGGTGTCGTTTCTGCAGGTTTCCAGCCACTGCACGGCGAAAGGTGCGGCCACCGACGCCCCGAGTGGTGCCGAAATCAGGGCGTTGAACTGCGGATATCAACGATGGTGGGGCGAAGTGGGTCGCCACCTATGCTTGGGCCCGCCAGCAGAGCTGTCAGTGGGGCACAAAAAAAGGGCAGCCGCCTGGCTGCCCTTCGTGTGTTCTCCTCCGCTACTCCTCGAAGCGGCGGCGGAACCGGTCTTCCATCCGGCTGGTGAACGACCCGCCGGCATTCTTGCTGCGCCGCTGGCGCGCCGCCGCCGCAGGCCCCGGACGCTCGCCCCGGCCGGCGACCCGCGGGCCGGTGATGGCGAAGACGACGCCGCCGAACATGACCACGAAGCCGAGCAGCGACAGGACCGGAAACGAGCCGATCCAGACCGTTTTCGACGGAATGCCACCGATCAGCAGCGCGATGCCCGCGACGAACAGCAGAGCTCCCTGGAAGCGTCGCCTGGTTGTCGGCGCGCGCAATCCGCCGCCACGAACGCTCGAGGCGAATTTGGGGTCCTCGGCATAGAGAGCGCTCTCGATCTGGTCGAGCATCCGCTGCTCATGATCGGAGAGTGGCATTCGTCCCTCCTTGCCGAAAATCTGTCACGTCACTACCGATAGCACGCTGGTGTCCGCCGCGGGGACAACTAATAAGAATGATACGAGGTCAATCTGCGCGTTACCACCGCTTCGCCTGCCGATTGTAATAGCCCCGGTCGGCGTTCGACGTTTCGCGGTCGCCCCGATAATGGGATGGCGCCCCGCACTGGACCATCGAAGAGGAGATCGCACATTGGTGACGTTCCTCATCAACCTGCCGCCGCAGGACATGCAGCGACGGCTCTCCGAGGCCCTGGGTGTGTATGTCGATGCCATGCACTACCCGCCCGGCACAGAGAATCAGCGCGCGGCGATGTGGCTCGAGCACACTCGACGCCGCGGCTGGCAGGCCGTGGCGGCGGTCGAGGTGGACGCCCCCGCGGGCGCCGAGCCGTCGTCAAACGAGCTGAGCGACGCGCCGCTGCTCGGGGTCGCCTACGGCTACTGCGGGGCCCCGGACCAGTGGTGGCAGCAGCAGGTGGTGGCCGGCCTGCAGCGCAGCGGTTATCCCGACCCCGAAATCAGCAAGCTGATGGCCAGCTACTTCGAGCTGACCGAGTTGCACATCGCTCCCCGCGCCCAGGGCCAAGGCCTCGGCGAGGCGCTGGCCCGTCGGCTGCTCTCGGAGCGCAGCGAGTCCAACGTGCTGCTCTCGACGCCGGAGACCAACGGCGAGGGGAACCGGGCCTGGCGGCTGTACCGGCGGCTGGGGTTCTTCGACGTAATCCGCGGCTACCACTTCACCGGCGACCCACGGGCTTTCGCGATTCTGGGGCGCGCGCTGCCGCTGTAGTGGCACCGGCGCGATCGCGGTCTGGCACGATGACCTGGTGCGCGCCAGCGGTATACAGCTTTCGTCCCGGGTTCCGACGGCTCGGCCGGGCGGTCGCCGCCTGGTCGCGTGGGCGCTGCTGCTGCTGATGATCCCGGCGCTGGCCGGGTGCGTGCGGATCAAGGCGTCGATCACCATCTCACCCGACGACCTGGTGTCCGGCGACATCGTCGCGGCGTCCAAGCCGAAGAACGATAAGGACAACGGCCCCCAGCTCGATCCCAACCTGACCTTCGGCCAGAAGGTGGCGGTGTCCAAGTACGACCGTGACGGCTACGTGGGGTCGCAGGCCAGCTTCTCCGACCTGACATTCGCCGAGTTGCCCGAGCTCGCCCGGATGAACTCCGATGCCCAAGGCGTGAACCTGTCGCTGCGCCGGGCCGGCGACCTGGTCATCCTCGAGGGGCGCGCGGACCTGACGTCGCTGACCGATCCTGACGCCGACGTCGAGTTGTCGGTGGCCTTCCCTGGTTCGGTGACCTCCACCAACGGCGATCGGGTCGACGAGCAGACCGTGCAGTGGAAGTTGAAGCCCGGCGTGGTCAGCATTCTCAGCGCGCAGGCCCGCTACACCGATCCGAGCACCCGCTCGTTCCAGGGCGCGGCGCTGTGGCTGCTGCTCGCCTCACTCGGGACGGCCGCCGCGGTAGGTGGCCTGGCCTGGTACGCCCGCGACCGCTCGCCGCGGTTCTCCGAGCCGAGCGACTCGTCGGCCAGCTGACTTCAGCGGGTCGGCGACCAGTAGTCCAGCATCTCGGCGAACGTCTCGAACGCCGGCGCGGAATTGCCGTAGGTGGCTTCCAGGTGGATGCTCAGCGGGAAGCCCAGATCGGCGACACCGTCGACGACCCGCTTGTAGAGGTCGAGAATCAGCTTGCGGCGTTGCACCGGTTCGGTATTCGCCAACGTCGTCACGAAGGCCTGTTCCTCGGCCACGGCCGCGTTGCCCGGATCCTGGATCAGCCAGTTGATGAAGCCGATCTTCTCCTCGAGCTTCGGCACGAAGCCGAATCCCAGCAACACCTCGGGCCGGTGATCGGTCTCCTTGGCGAAATCGGTCAAAAAGCCCACGATCGCATCGGAATACAACAGCTGCGTCTGCGCGAACGTCGCACCCTGGTTGCACTTGAAGTTCAGCCGGCCCGTCTCACCCTCGCGGGTCGGAATCAGGATCACGCCCCGGTTGTGCACCAGCTCCTGGTACATCGACAGCGCGTCGGTCGGCGCCACACCGGACCCCTCGCCGTCGGCCATCGTGCGCGGCACCCCGACGAACACGATGCCGTCGATGCCCGCGCCGACCAGCGTGCCCAGCCGCTCGCGAAGCGCGGGCTCGTCCATGAAAGCCGTGACCTGAGAGCACAATCCGCGCACGCCGGGCAGCTCGGGGCGGATCGTCGACCAGAAGTCCAGCACGTCCAGCTTGGGCTTCATCTCGATCGGCCGGTCGTCGTCCTCCTCGATCAGACCCGGCATCATCACGTGCCCGATCCGGCCCTCGATCCCGGACTTGGCCGCCAGCTGCACCACCTTCTGCGCGTCCTCGAGCGCCTGCGCGGTGCCGCGATCGACGTTTGGCGGCACCAGCTCAAGCGCAACGGTGTTCAAAGTCAACGAGCTGCTCCTCAATCAACGACTGGTCCCCCGCCGCATGCGGCCACCCGGCACCTTGCTCCACGACAGCATAGTGAGGCCCGTTCGACGCGCCCGCGCGCCGACCTGAGGCGGGCGAAACCCGCTGGGCAGCGCGACGCCGAATAGACTTGGCGGGCCATGACGTCCAGGGACCGGGAAGAGGTGTCGCGCTGAGCGCAGGAGCAGCCGCAACTGTCGAGCTGGCCGACGCCGTCACCGACCAGCTGCGCAGGTATCTGCGCGAGCGCCGAACCGCGTCCGCCCACATCGGCAGCGACTACGACGGGTTGACGGCCGGCCTGGAGGACTTCGTCCTGGGCGGCGGCAAGCGACTGCGCCCGGCCTTCGCGTATTGGGGCTGGCGGGCCGTGACCACCGACGACGCCGACGACGAGGCGCTGCTGCTGTTCGCCGCGCTGGAACTGCTGCACGCCTCGGCGCTGGTGCACGACGACGTGATCGACAGCTCGGCGACGCGACGCGGCCGCCCAACCACCCACGTCCGGTTCGCCGCGCTGCATCGCGAACGCGGCTGGCGCGGGCCCGCCGGTCAGTTCGGCCTGTCGGCGGCGATCCTGCTCGGGGACCTGGCGCTGGCGTGGGCCGACGACATCGTCGCCGACATCGATCTGCCGCGCGCGGCTCGCAAACGGGTGCGCCGGGTCTGGGCCGACATCCGGACCGAAGTGCTCGGCGGGCAGTACCTCGACATCGTGGCCGAGGCAAGCGCTGCGGAGTCCATCGCCTCGGCGATGGCCGTCAACACCTACAAGACGGCGTCCTACACGGTGTCGCGCCCGCTGCAACTGGGCGGCGCCGCGGCCGCCGATCGGCCGGACGTGCAGGCGTTGTTCCACGACGTCGGCAACCAACTGGGCGTCGCCTTTCAACTGCGCGACGACGTGCTCGGTGTGTTCGGCGATCCGGCGGTCACCGGCAAGCCGTCCGGCGACGACCTCCGTTCCGGCAAGCGCACGGTGCTGCTGGCCACCGCGCTGCAGCTGGCCGATGCGTCGGATGTGGCCGCCGCCAAGCTGCTACGCGCGCACGTTGGAACCGACATGAGCGACGCGCAGGCCCGCGACCTGTGCGACGTGATCGAGCGGGTCGGCGCGCTGGCGGCGGTCGAAGACCAGATCACGACGCTGACCAACCGGGCCCTGGAATTGGTCGGCGATGCACCGATTTACGACGCCGCAAAGTCCGGGCTCGCCGAATTGGCCGCCCTGTCCGCTAACCGGTCGGCCTGACGCGCATGTCCCTTCCGACGCCTGTCCCGCCGGCCCCCGCCTCGACAACCGCTGCGCCGCAGCTGCTTTCCCGCGTGCGGCAGTTCGCGAGAACCACGGACGCCCGGCCCGCGCTGCTCGGCTGCCTGGGCGCGGTGCTGATCACGACGGGTGGCCTCGGGGCGGGCAGCACCAAACAGCACGATCCGTTGTTGGAGACGTTGCACCTGTCCTGGCTGCGCTATGGCCACGGTCTGGTGCTGTCCTCGGTCATGTTGTGGATCGGCGTGGCGCTGATGCTCGGCGCGTGGCTGTGGCTGGGCCGACGCGCACTTGCCGGTGCAGCGGACCAATTCACGATGGTGGCCACGACCGGGTTCTGGCTGGCGCCGCTGCTGCTGTCGGTGCCGGTATTCAGTCGCGACACCTATTCCTACCTCGCGCAGGGCGCGCTGCTGCGCGACGGGCTGGACCCCTACGCCGTCGGGCCGATCGACAACCCGAATCCGTTGCTGGACAACGTCAGTCCGATCTGGACGATCACCACCGCGCCGTATGGTCCGGCGTTCATCATGATCGCCCGGTTGGTGACGATGCTGGTCGGCAACCACGTGATCGCCGGGACCATGCTGCTGCGGCTGTGCATGCTGCCCGGTTTGGCGCTGCTGATCTGGGCGACGCCGCGCATTGCGCGGCACGTAGACGCGAACGTGCCGATCGCACTGTGGGTGTGCGCGCTCAACCCGCTGGTGATCATCCATCTGATGGGCGGCGTGCACAACGAGATGCTGATGGTCGGGCTGATGTCCGCCAGCATCGCGCTGACGTTCGAGCGACGCCATCTCGCCGGCATCGCGGTCGTCGCCGTCGGCACCGCGGTCAAGGCGACCGCCGGCCTCGCGCTGCCGTTCCTGGTGTGGGTGTGGATGCGCCATCTGCGTGATCGGCGCGGATACCGGCCGCTGCGAGCATTTTTCGTGGCCGCGGGTATATCGGTGCTGATCTTCGTCGCGGTGTTCGCGGTGCTGTCGGCGGCGGCCGGGGTCGGCCTGGGCTGGCTGACAGCGCTTGCCGGCTCGGTGAAGATCATCAACTGGCTGAGCATCCCGACCGCGACGGCGAACCTGGTGCATGCGATCGGCGGAGTGTTCTTCGCGGTGAATTTTTATGGCGTGCTGCAGGTTACGCGTGCAATCGGAATCGTGATCCTCGCGTTCGCCCTGCCCCTGTTGTGGTGGCGGTTCCGTCACGACGACCGCCAGGCGCTGGTCGGCATTGCGCTGGCGATGCTGTTCGTGGTGCTGTTCGCGCCGGCCGCGCTGCCCTGGTACTACTCCTGGCCGCTAGCCGTGGTGGCCCCGCTCGCCCAGTCACGACGAGCGGTGTCTGCCATCGCGGCGTTCTCCACCTGGATCATGGTGATCTTCAAACCCGATGGGGCCCATGGCATGTACTCGTGGCCGCACGTACTACTGGCGACAGCGGTCGCGGCCTTCGCATGGCGCACCATCAACCGGGCGCAGACACCCTGGCCTCAGTAGGCCATCGCCTGCGCGCGGCGCAGGACTTCGCGGGCCTGATGCGCGTGCAGTGCGTCCACCGGACGCGCGTTGCTGAGCGCGTCGCGCGAGCCGTCCCGCGTCACCGTCAGCGACGGGTCGGGAGTGAACAGCCAGCGCACGATCTCGGTGTCGTGATACCCGCCGTCGCGCAGGACGACCAGCAGCCCCGCCAGACTCTTGACCACTTCCCCGCTGCTGGTGAAAAAGATCTGCGGCACCAACACATCGCCGTCGCGCCGCACCGCGACGAGGTGACCGTCCTTGAGATGTTGCTGCACTTTGCTCACCGATACACCGAGCAGATCGGCGACGTTGCGGAGATCGTAGGTCGGTTCTTCGGGGTCGATGACATCGTCCCCGGCCGGAATCCTGCTCACCCGATCAGTGTACGACCGACGCGGGTTCGTGCGGCCTCGGTTTCCAGGTCTGGGGTCCGCCGACGCCTACGATGAGCGCGTGACCGCAGCGACGAGCGACGATCTCGAAGGCGCATTGCTCGACGGGCGCTACCGCGTTGCGGCCAGAATCGCGACCGGCGGCACTTCGACGGTGTACCGCGGGCTGGACACCCGGTTGGACCGCCCGGTAGCGCTGAAGGTGATGGACACCCGCTACGCCGGCGACCGGCAATTCCTGACCCGGTTTCAGCTCGAAGCCCGCAGCGTGGCCCGGTTGAAAGATCCGGGGCTGGTCGCGGTCTACGACCAGGGCCTCGACGCCCGGCATCCGTTCCTGGTGATGGAGCTGATCGAAGGCGGGACACTGCGCGAACTGCTCGCCGAGCGCGGGCCAATGCCGCCACACGCCGTCGCCGCGGTGCTGCGCCCGGTGCTGGGCGGGCTGGCCGCCGCGCATCGCGCCGGCCTGGTGCACCGCGACGTCAAACCCGAGAACGTGCTGATCTCCGACGACGGCGAGGTCAAGATCGTCGACTTCGGCCTGGTGCGCGCCGTCGCCGAGGCCGGAATCACGTCCACCAGCGTCATTCTCGGCACCGCGGCGTACCTGTCGCCCGAACAAGTCAAAGACGGCAACGCGAGCCCGCGAAGCGACGTCTACGGCGCCGGGATCGTCGCCTACGAGCTGCTCACCGGCCAGACGCCGTTCTCCGGAGACACCTCGCTGTCGGTGGCCTATCAGCGGTTGGACACCGACGTGCCGGCGCCGAGCAGCGTAATCGGTGGCGTGCCAGCACAATTCGACGAACTCGTGCTGCGCGCGACCAGCCGCGACCCCGCCGGGCGATACGCCGACGCCCAGGACATGGCCGCGGAATTGGAGGCGATCGTCGGCGAGTTAGGGCTGCCCGATTTTCGGGTGCCCGCGCCGCGCAACTCCGCGCAGCACCGCTCGGCCACGGCCCACACGGGCGGCCAGGCCACCACCGACCAGAACCGGACCGCCGACCTACGTCAGCCCCCAGCGCCGCGGCACCAGCCGACGCGTCAGTTCACCCGGGATCCGCGAGACCGGGGCGCTGGCGACGCCGGGCGGGAAAAGACCGCAGTGGCAGGTCAATTCGCGGGTATCGACCTGACCGAGTTCGCGTTCGAACGCGAACGCTCCCGGCGGATGATGCTGATCTGGATCGCGATCGTGCTCTCGGTCACCGGATTAGCGGCCGCCGCGGCGTGGACGGTCGGCAGCAACATCGGCGGCCTGCTCTAGACGCGCTAGTCGCGCAGCATCTCCGCCCCGTCCTACGCGGAGCCTGCTGCGCTAGTCGCGCAGCATCTCCGCGACCAGGAACGCCAGCTCCAGCGACTGCTGGGTGTTCAGCCGCGGGTCACATGCCGTCTCGTAGCGCCCGGCCAGGTCGCTGTCCGAAATGTCTTGCGCGCCACCGAGACACTCGGTGACGTTCTCGCCGGTGATCTCGACGTGGATGCCGCCGGGCCAGGTGCCCAGCGCGCGGTGCACCTCGAAGAACCCCTGCACCTCGTCGACGATCCGGTCGAAGTGCCGGGTCTTGTAGCCGGTAGACGACTCGTGGGTGTTGCCGTGCATCGGGTCGCACTGCCAGATCACCTGATGCCCCGTCGCCTGGACCTTTTCGATGATCGGCGGCAGCAGGTCGCGCACCTTGTTGTTGCCCATCCGGCTCACCAGGGTCAGCCGGCCCGCCTTGTTGTGTGGGTCGAGACGCTCCACGTATTCGACCACCTGGTCCGGCGTGGTCGACGGCCCGATCTTGACGCCGATCGGGTTGCCGATCACCTCGGCGAACGCGATGTGCGCGCCGTCGAGTTGCCGGGTGCGGTCGCCGATCCACAGGAAGTGTGCCGACATGTCGAAAAGCTGCGGTTCGTCGTGTTCCTCGGTCGAGAGCCGCAGCATCGCCCGTTCGTAGTCGAGCACCAAAGCCTCGTGACTGGAGTAGATCTCGGCGGTCTGCAGATTGCGGTCGGCCACCCCGCAGGCACTCATGAACTTGAGCCCGCGGTCGATCTCGGAGGCCAGCGCCTCGTACCGGGCACCCGCCGGCGAAGTCCGCACGAACTCGCGGTTCCAGTCGTGCACACCGTGCAGCGATGCCAGGCCCGATGAGGTCAACGCGCGCACGAGGTTCATCGCGGCCGCGGCGTTGGCGTAGGCGCGCACCAGCCGCGACGGGTCGTGCTCACGCGCCGCAGCGTCGGGGGCGAACCCGTTGACCATGTCGCCGCGGTAGGACCGCAAGCCCAGGGCATCGGTGTCGGCCGAGCGTGGCTTGGCGTACTGGCCCGCGATGCGGGCCACCTTGAGCACCGGCACGCTGGCGCCGTAGGTCAGCACCACCGCCATCTGCAGCAGCGTCCGGATGTTGCCCTTGATGTGCGGCTCGGTGTTGTCGACGAAGGTCTCGGCGCAGTCGCCACCCTGCAGCAAAAAGGCCTCACCACGGGCGACCTGAGCCAGCATGTCCTGCAGCCGCACGATCTCCGACGGCACCGTCACCGGCGGAACGCTCTCCAGCACCGTGCGCCAGGGCTCGACCTCCTCGCGGGTCCAGCTGGGCTGCTGAGCGGCGGGCTTGGCCAGCGCGGCGTCCAGCCGGGCCCGCAGGTCCGCCGGTAACGGCGGCAGCGACGGCAGCTGCTCGATGGGAAGATCGACGGTCGAATTCACCCGTCTATGGTAACCGGGTTGCGGACGCCCTGAATTCTGCCGCTATCAGCGGCGATGCGAATGGCCGGGCTCTTTGCCGCCGGTCGAGGTGATCACCTGATACCGGGTGAGCTGATCGCGGGCGTCGACCAGCGCGTCATGCACGTTCGCCGATCGCTTCGGCATCTGGGGGCTGCCGTGCTCCTCCCAGAGTTGGCGCAGCTCACGAGTGAACCGCGGGATCTGCGGCGGCAGGTGGGTCATCGGACCCCACAGCTGACAGAGCGCGACGTGGTCGTAGGCGCCGACCCAGGCCCACAACTCGATCGGCTCCGGCCCGTCGATGTCGAAGAACGTCTCGAGGTCGTTTCGGATCTGGGCACGCGACCGCCACAGCTGCGACGCCGGCGACGGCAGCTTGGGCAGCACGTTGGCGCGCACCCAACTCCCGGCCCGGTCGGGATTGAATTCGGTTGACACACCGTAGTATTCGCGGCCGTCCTCGGCGACCACGCCGATCGAGATCAGCTCGATGGTGTAGCCGTCGTCGATGAATTCGGTGTCGTAGAAATAGCGCACCGCCGGCTACCCCATCCCGAGCCCGCCGGCGAGCACGCTCGGCACCTGCTCGGGCGGGGGCGCGGGATGCACCTCGCGATCCAGTTGCGCGTTGACCATGCGGTGCGACGGTACCCGTGGCGTTCCGGCGATGGTGTACTGCAGCCACAGCTTTGCCCGCACCACCGGCCGGCGCAGCTTGCGCTCGCGTTGCAACGCGCGGCTCATCTTGCTGAGCCGCCTCATGTAGAGGTAGCGGGCCCACGGCGCCTGCGGCCGCGACAGCCGGATGGCGCCGATGACCAGCAGCGGGACGAAGAACATGCCGATCAGGCCGGTCCACACCTTGCCCTTGAGCACGACCAGAACCGCCAACGGCAACGTCAAAACCATCGCGAACACCACGCCCGCCCGCATCAACGTCGAATGGGTGGTGTCCTGCCACAGGCTGATGAAGAACATCAGCGGATGCAGGCCCAGCACCAGCAGTCCGCCGACCGCGACCGCGGCGAAGACGGCGTCCACCGAGGTGCGGCCATCCTCCTCCCAGTAGACGTCGGACAGATGCAGGATCAGCGCGTACTCGTCGAGCACCAGCGCGGCGCCGATCCCGAAAACAATTGCCACCGCGGTGAATTGGGGCTCGGTCCCGTTGACGGACATCGTCACCAACGTCACCCCGGAAATCATCACCAGCACGACGCCGATCACCACGTGGTGGATGTGCTTGGTCCCGATGTGGATGTTGCGTGGTTCCCACCAGCGCGGCGGCCGGCCGTCGCCCTTGCGGCGCCGGATCAGCCGGACGAAGGTTCGCGTCACGAAGAAGGTGGTGATGAAGGCGACCAGACAACACAGCAGCGGGAGTCGGCCGCGCCCGATGATGTCGTCTTCGAACCAGTGCAGCACCCTCAAAAAGCTACGCGCAGTTGCCGCTGTTGGCCGTCCACGACACCGATCGACGCGCCGACACCGATAGGCTGTTCCCCGACATGACTAGATGGCGCTTGCCCGACGCGGGCGATTCGCGCGGGCAGGTCGCCACGGTACGGCCCAGTAGCTGGCGAAACGCCTGCTGGCTGCTGCTGCAGCTACTGGCACTCGCCGCGCTGGGCTACGCCGCTTGGCGGGTGCTCGGCAGCACCGTCTACCGCATCGACATCGACGTGTACCGGATGGGCGGCCAAGCCTGGTTGGACGGCCAGCCGTTGTACAGCCACGACGTCAAGTTCCACACCCCGATCGGGCTGAATCTGCCGTTCACGTATCCCCCGCTGGCCGCGGTGATCTTCGCGCCGTTCGCATGGCTGGGCATGCCGGCGGCCAGCGTCACGATCACGCTGATCACGCTGGTGCTGCTGCTGGTGTCCACGATGATCGTGCTGACCCGCCTCGATGTCTGGGCCGAGTCCAGCGTGGTGCCCGGGCCGGCGTGGGGGCGCCGCTGGTGGCTGACGGCCCTCGTGGTGGCATGGGCGACGCTCTACTGGGAGCCGATCGCGGCGAATTTCGCGTTCGGGCAGATCAACGTCGTGCTGATGACGCTGGTGATCGCCGAATGCGTGCCGCGCCACACGCCGTGGCCGCGCGGCCTGCTGCTGGGTCTGGGCATCGCCCTGAAGCTGACGCCCGCGGTGTTCCTGCTGTACTTCGTGCTGAACCGGGACCGCCGCGCCGTGCTGACCTCGCTGGCGTCCGTGGTGGCGGCGCTCGCCGCCGGGTTCGCGCTGGCCTGGCAGGACTCGTGGGAGTACTGGACCCACACCGTGCGCAATACCGACCGGATCGGCTCGGCCAGCTTGAACACCAACCAGAACATCGCCGGCACGCTGGCCCGGCTGGGTCTCGACGACCACCAGCGCTTCCTGCCGTGGGTGGCGGCCTGCTTCCTGGTGCTCGGTCTGACGGTATGGGCGGCCCGGCGGGCGTTGCGCGCCGACGAGCCGGTGCTGGCGGTGATCTGCATCGCCTTGTTCGGGCTGGCGGTGTCGCCGGTGTCCTGGTCGCATCACTGGGTGTGGATGTTGGAGGTGGTGATCGTGACCGCCGTGGTGGCCTGGCGACGACGCAACCTCGCGCTCGGGTTCCTCAGTACCGCCGGGGTGGCACTGATGGTGTGGACGCCGATCGACCTGATGCCCAAGCACCACGAGACCACCGCGTCGTGGTGGCGTCAACTGGTGGGGGGGTCGTATCTGTGGTGGGCGCTGGCGATCATCATCGCGGTCGGCGCGACCATCACCGTGCGTACCGCCGACTCGACCGAACCGCGGGCCTCGAGCGCGCCTGCGCCGGTCTCCGCTTGATTCGCTAGCCCGCCGCCGTCTCAGGAATCCGAGACGGCTGTGCTTTTCCCGAGGGTTCGGCCCCCTCGCCGGTGGAGCCGTTCTTGAGCGACGCGGCGTAGATGTCGACGTACTCCTGGCCCGAGAGGCCCATCAGCTCGTAGATCACCTCGTCGATGACGGCGCGCTCGATGAAGCGGTTGCCGGCCAGGCCGTCGAAGCGGGAGAAGTCCATCGGCTTGCCGAACCGCACGGTGACGCGGCCGAAGCGCCACATCTTGCTGCCGGGTGGGTTGACGACGTTGGTGCCGATCATCGCGACGGGGATCACCGGGACGCCGGTCTCCAGCGCCAACCGGGCCAGGCCGGTCTTGCCCTTGTACAGCCGGCCATCCGGTGAGCGGGTGCCCTCGGGGTACATGCCGAGCAACTTGCCCTGGTCGAGCACTCGTCCGGCGGTGTCCAGCGCGGCCTGTGCGGCGTCGGCGCTACTGCGGTCGATCGGCACCTGCCCGGCGACGGTGTAGAACCAGCGGTTGAACCAGCCCTTCAGACCGGTTCCGGTGAAGTATTCCGACTTGGCCAGGAACGTGATCCGGCGACGGACAACGAGCGGCAGATAGAAGCTGTCGGCGACGGCGAGATGGTTACTGGCCAGAATGGCCGGGCCGGACGACGGGACATGTTCCAGCCCTTCGATTTTCGGCCGTCCGAGCAGTGAGAGCAGCGGGCCCATGAGGATGTACTTGAAAATCCAGTACCACATAGGGCCTCCTCCTCAGCCGCACCAACCGTGTTCAGCGCCAAGAGTACCGATCGAGTGTGTGTGCGACCACATGACGTTTACGACATCTTGATTCTTCGGTGCCGCGTTGGCAGTTGTTTGCCGAGTGTGGCTATTCCTCGACGGTGACCGTGATCGGCTGGTAACGACTCGTCGGCGCCGCATCATCGGCAGCGCCGTCCGGCGCCGGGCCGGACGACGGCTTGTCCGGGGGTGGCGGCGTCGGCTGGCCGACGGGATCGACGATGGCCCGGATCACCGCCAGCAGCGCGACGCTGTGTTCGGCGATCACGGTCAGCAGCGGATGCTCGTCGCCGGTGACCACCGCGGCCAGGGCGCATACCGGGCACCACACCTGCTGGCAGTTGCCGCTGCCGACGCCGTCGCCGACGGCCCGCGCGGCCGCCAGCCGGATCGCGGGGTCGATCTGGTCGAGGATTTTCTGGGCGAGCCTGCGGAGTTCGGGGCCGATGTCGGGGTGGGTGGTCACTTCGGCCACACCTCCGGATCGGGTTGAAATCGCACCGTCAATTCGCTGCCGCGAAGATGCGCGTCCAACACCGTGCATCGACGCAGGACGGACGCCAGTCGAACCCGGCGCCGCATGCCGCCCGCGCCGACGATCAGGTCGTCACCGACCCGGCCCAGGCTCAGCGCGCCGGACTCGATCTGCGGCAACTCTAGCCGCAGTCGGTAGACCGATTGGAGTCCGGAGCCCGATTCCAGGTCGACCACCGGGCGCAGCGGTCCCGGCGGCGCCGATCCGTCGCGACGGCGTGCACTGTCGAGCAGTTCCGCGAGCGCCTTGGCACCGATCGGTTCACCGGCCAGATGCGGCGTGAGCACCAGCGCCACGTCGCCGATCGCGGCGTCGAGTTCCTTGAGCACCGCGCGCTGCTCGCTGATCCGCTCGGAGTACCAGTCGAATGCGGGATGAGCCGGCAGGTTGCGGTACTCGTACGAATCGTCTTGCATCAGAATCTGGTTGACGATTAGTTCCTCGATGCGCACCCCCATCAAGGCCAGCGACCCGAGCGTGCGAATCGCCTCGGCCGCCACCACCCGTTCGGCGGTGAGCACCAGATGCGCGCCCACCCGGGTGCCGTCGGTGAGCAGCGCGCTGAGCTTTTCGACGCTGCCGCTGATCCGCTCCAGGAGTTCCACCACCGCGGTGGACCGCATGTCGTCCGCACCGGTGGACAACCGGCGATGTCGCGGCCAGGCCCGTTCGACGTAGAGCGCGAACGTCGCGGGCAGGGTCAACATCCGCAACGCGTCGGCGGTCGATGCGCAGTCGACCACGACGTGATCCCATTCGCCGCACCGGGCCAACTCGCCGACCTCGTGCAGCCCCAGCACTTCCTGGACACCCGGGAGCGCCGAAAGTTCTTCCGGCGCAATGTCTTCCAGCTCCGACTCGGGAAATCGCCGGCCGACCGTCTCGACCACCGTGCGCCACCGCGCCGCCAGCAGCGCCAACGTGTCCATCGCCAGCGCGTCGAGCGACCCGGTCTCGAGGTCGGCCAGTACCCGCACCGCGTCGCGGTCGCCGTTCGGCGCGACCGTCACGCCGAGCACGTCGCCCAGCGAGTGCGCCTGGTCGGTGGAGACCAGCAGCACGCGCTGACCCGCGCGCGCCTCATGCACGGCCGTCGCGGCCGCCAAGGTGGACTTCCCTACCCCGCCCTTGCCGACGAACAGACTGATCCGGGAGGAGCGGGGCGTTACTGAATCACCCAGACTCACTCAGCCTCGACTCGTTTCTTCAGATCCTTCAATGCGGTGTCGGTCAGCCTGCGCTCGGCTTTGCGCTTGAGCAACCCGATCATCGGAATGGCCAGGTCCACCGTGAGCTCGTAGGTCACCTCGGTGCCAGATCCCTTGCCCGCCAACCGATATACCCCGTCGAGTGACTTCAGCAGCGAGCTGGACACCAGCGACCAGCTGACCGACTTACGGTCCTTGGGCCACGTGTAGGCGAGCACCATGGTGTCTTTGAGGACGCTGGTGTCCAGCACCAGTCGCGCGACCTTCGGGTTGCCGGTGGCGTCGGTTTCGAGGACCGCGGCCTCCTTGTACTCCGACACCCAGTCGGGGTAGGAGCCGATGTCGGCGATCACGTCCATGACCGTGCCCGGGTCCGCGTCGATGTAGATCGTCTGGGCCGTCTTCTCCGCCACCTGATCGCTTCCTTCTCCGCGTTGCGCGGGTTGTGCTCCCCTGCCCGCCGGATATCTGCGTGGTCAGCGGCCGTCGCCCGCGCCCACGGCAGAAACGCTACTCCCCGACGGAACTCAGGCCTGGTCAAGCACCGGAGAAACCCCGACCGGGCGGGAGCTTTCCAGCGTCGTCTTCACTTCGAAGGCCATCTTCTTCCCCGCGACCCGACGTCGATGCGTCAGCTTGGCGAGGTTGAGCTTGGCCAGTCGGGCCGGTGACACCCCGGTCGGCTCGGCGTGCAGGAAGTAGTGCAGCAGGGCACCGCCCAGCATCGGCTCGAGCCAGATCTCCATGGTGCCGGTGAGCGGTCCGGCCACCGTCCACCGAATGCCCTGGGAACCGCGGTTTTCGGTGACCTCCAGCAGCAGGTCCGGCCACCAGCGCCGCCACTGCGACGGATCGCCAACCGCGGCGCCGATGCGCGCCGGATCGGCGGCGACGTACGTCTCGTCGGCAATCTGAACGCTGTGCACGGGCACTAGCTTCACACATGGGTCCGCCGGTCGCGTATCGCCGCTGGTCATCGGCTGCTCACAGCCGTGGCCGCGAACATACGCCGTGGTCGGACTAGGCTAGTTGTCGCTTGTTTGCCGAAACCCACCGAAGCGAGGTCGCCAGAGTGCGCGAATTATCCGTTCCCGCCGAGTTCACGGTCGGCGAGCACGACAACATCGTGTCCACGGTTTTCGAGCACGAGCGCGACGACCCGAGCGCGGTGATCTATCAACGCGAGGTCGACGGTGTGTGGACCGACGTCACCTGCGCCCAGGCGGCGGCCCAAATCCGCTCGACCGCACTGGGTTTGATCGCGCAGGGGGTGCGCTCCGGCGACCGGGTGGCGATCTTCTCGGCCACCCGCTACGAGTGGGCGATCCTCGACCAGGCCATCCTGGCGACGGGCGCCGTCACCGTCCCGATCTACGAGACGTCGTCGGCCGAGCAGGTGCGCTGGGTACTCAGCGACTCCGCCGCCGTGCTCGCGTTCGCCGAAACCGACGCGCACGCAACGATCATCTCCGAACTCGCCGGCGAGCTGCCCGAACTCAAACGCGTCCTGCACATCGACGGCGCGGGCCCGAAGGCCCTCGAGCAACTCGAGCAGGACGGCGCGTCGGTCGACCCGGCCGAACTCACCGCGCGCGTCGAGGCGTTGCGCAGCAGCGACCCCGCCACCCTGATCTACACCTCGGGCACCACCGGCCGGCCGAAGGGCTGCCAGCTGACGCACGCAAACCTGGTCTACGAGACGCGCGGCACCAAGGAGGTGCTGCCGACGCTGCTGAAGAAGGGCGAGCGGCTGCTGATCTTCTTGCCGCTGGCTCACGTGCTGGCCCGCGCGCTGACGCTGTGCGCGTTCCACAACAAGGTCGTCGTCGGATTCACCAGTGACATCAAGAATCTCGTGCCGATGTTCGGGGTGTTCAAGCCGACGGTCGTAGTGTCGGTCCCCCGCGTGTTCGAGAAGGTCTACAACACCGCCGCGCAGAACGCGGCCAGCGACGGCAAGGGCCGGATCTTCGAGGCCGCCGCCCAGACCGCAGTCGACTGGAGCGAGGCCCAGGACAAGGGCGGCCCGGGTCTGTTGCTGCGCGCCAAGCACGCACTGTTCGACAAGCTCGTCTACCACAAGCTGCGCGCCGCCCTGGGCGGCAACTGCCACGCCTCGGTCTCCGGTGGCGCGCCGTTGGGTGCGCGGCTGGGTCACTTCTACCGCGGCGTCGGCCTGACCGTCTACGAGGGCTACGGCCTGACCGAGACCAGCGCGGCGATCACCGTCAACCAGGTGGGGGCGCTGAAGATCGGCACGGTCGGAAAGTTGGTGCCGGGCAACAGTATGCGGATTGCCGACGACGGCGAGTTGCTGTTGCGCGGCGGGGTGGTGTTCCACGGCTATTGGCACAACGACCAGGCCACCGCCGAGTCCTTCGAGGACGGCTGGTTCAAGACCGGCGATCTGGGCGCGGTCGACGCGGACGGTTTCCTGTCGATTACCGGTCGTAAGAAGGAGATCATCGTCACCGCGGGCGGAAAGAACGTCGCCCCAGCGGTTTTGGAGGACCAGCTGCGCGCGCACCCGTTGATCAGCCAGGCGATGGTGGTCGGCGACGCGAAGCCGTTCGTCGGCGCCCTGATCACCATCGACCCCGAGGCCATCGAGGGCTGGAAGCAGCGCAACGGCAAGCCCGCGGGTGCGTCGGTCGGCGATCTGGCAGGAGACCCCGATCTGCTCGCCGAGGTGGACACGGCTGTCAAACAGGCGAATCTGGCTGTGTCGCATGCGGAGTCGATCCGCAAGTTCCGCATCCTGCCCGTCGACTTCACCGAGGACACCGGCGAGTTGACCCCGACGATGAAGGTGAAGCGCAAGGTGGTCGCCGAGAAGTTCGCCGGCGACATCGAGGCGATCTACGCCAAGGATTAGCCGCGGATCAGGCCGGACAACCGGCCGGCCAGATCGTCCCACCGCCACTGTGCGGTGATCCATTCCCGTCCCGCGGCGCCCATCTTCGCAGCGCGGTCCCGGTCGGCCAGCAAATCGCTGACGGCGTCGGCGATCTGCGCCACCTTCCGGCCGTCCACCACCAGTCCAGTCTTGTTGTGCTGCACCGTTTCCGGGGCTCCCCCGGATGACCCGGCGATCACCGGAACCCCGGTGGCCGAGGCTTCCAGGAACACGATGCCGAGCCCCTCGACGTCGAGCCCGGCGCCGCGGGTGCGACACGGCATCGCGAACACGTCGGCCATCGCGTGATACGCGGGCAGCTCGGCGGACGGCACCCCGCCGGTGAACGTCACATGCTCGCTGACGCCCACCTGATCGGCGAGCCCGCGCAGCGTGTCCAGGTAGGGGCCGCCGCCGGCGATGACGAGCGCGGCGCCGTCCACCCGCTTCCTGATCTCCGGCAGGGCCCGGATCAACATGTCCTGCCCCTTACGCGGGACCAACCGGGACAGGCAGACCACCGTCGGTCGTTCACCCAGCCCGAAGCGGGTGCGCATCTCGGTGCGGCGGGCCGGGTCGGGCCGGAAGCGTTCGGTGTCGACGCCGGGCGGCAGGTGTTCGAGGGCGGCCGTGGGCCCGAACGCCGAGGCGAACCGGCCACGCGTGTAGTCGCTGACGTAGGTGACGACGTCGCAGTCGTCGCCGATGCGGCGCAGCACCGACCGTGCGCCCGGCAGCATCGACCAGCCCACCTCGTGGCCGTGCGTGCTGGCCAGCACCCGCCGAGCACCGGCCTGCCGGGCCCGCCCGGCCAGCAGAGCCAACGGCGCGGCGGCACCGAACCAGACCGTGTCGACGTCGTGCTCGGCGATCAGGCGGCGCATCCGGCCGTCGACGGTCGGCACGGGCAGCATCAGCGTCCCGGGATGACGCACGACGCGGTATCCGGCCTTCGCATCGAAGGCATCGGCGTCCTTCCATTGCGGCGCGTACACGGTCAACGTGTGCTCTCCCGCCTCGGCCAACCGGGTCACCAGATCGACCAGATACGACTGGATCCCGCCGCGACGCGGCGGAAAGTCGTTGGTTACCAGCAGGACCCGAGACACGTAGGAAGGCTAGCGGGTAAGCCAGCGCTGCCAGGCGGCGAGGATGTCTTCCGCCCCGAGCACGTCGCGCAGTGCCACCGGCAGGCTGGTGTGCCGGTGGCCACAGGCGGCGACGTAGAGCTTCCGCAGCGCGGGCGCGCCGCGGGTGTCGGCAACGAACAGCGCGAACAGCCAGGCCCGGTCGTAGGCCTGCGAGCGCCGCGGCCCCGGGTCGTCGAGGTCGGCGTCGGACGGCAGCGCGGTGGGCGGCGTGCCGTCGGGTGGCGGGGCGTGCGGGCGTGCGACGTAGTCGGCCACCCCCTCGGTCAGCCAGCGGGGTGCGTCGACCGCGGTGTCAGCCCGGGCGGCGTAGTGAAAAAGCTCGTGGGTCAACACAATTCGTAGCGAGCGTGTCGTCATGTCGGCGGCCCCGGGGGCGAAGACGATCCGCTGACCGCGCGCGGTCCGGGTGGCCGGGTCGACCCGGTCGGCGACGGCGATCGCGGCGATGTCGGCCCACTGAGCCGACGGCCCGCCACCGGCGCTCGCCTCGAACTGCTGCTGAGAGCCGGTCGCCACGATGTCGATGTCGCGCGGCCAGTCGGCCCCCCAGAACGTGTCGACGGCCTCGACGGCCGGGCCGAGGTCGGCGGTGATGCGCGTCAGTAGGGCCTGCTCGCGGGGTCCGCCGAGGTTGGTGACCCGCAGCGTGCGGTCGCCGACGGCGGTGCCGCGGATCGGCGGGGCGTCATGGCGCGGCCCGGTGGCCGCAAGGGAGCCGCCGACCAACTCGGCCAGCAGAACGGCCAGCAGCCAGCGGCCCGCCCTAGTAGCGGCGGGCGTCGTAGATCGGGCCGGAGGAGTTCATCGGGACCACCCGCACCGGCACACCGTAGGTGGACGAGTGGATCATCATGCCGTCGCCGATGTAGAGGCCCGCGTGGGAGGCGTCGGAGTAGAAAGTCAGCACGTCGCCGGGCTGCAGGTCGGACAGCGACACCGGTTGTCCTCCGTGCGCCAGCGCCTGGCTGGAGTGCGGCAGCGCGATGCCGGCCTGCTGGAACGCCCACATCACCAGGCCCGAACAGTCGAAGCCGCCGGGCGATGCGCCACCCCACGAGTAGGGGTCGCCGACCCGCGTCAGCGCGGCCTGGACCGCGATCTGGCCCTGGCCACTGCCCGGCCCGGCGCCCGGTCCGGGCGCACCCTGCCCACCACCCGGCGGCAACGCCTCCGGAGCTGGGGCCGCGGCGGCGGCCAGGGCGGCGGGCGGCGGAGGCGGCCCGGGAGCGGCCAGCGCGGTGCGGTCGTGGGGGCTGAGCGCCAGGTACTGCGACTTGACGATGCCGATCTGCAGCTGCAGGCGGCTCTGCTTGGACTGGAGGTTCGCGCGAACGGAGGCGGCCTGCTCGGCCGCGGTCTTAGCCTCGGCGGCGGACTTCGAGGACTCCTGCTCGGCCTTGGCGGCTTCCTCGCGGGTGGCGCGGTAGGTGGCCATCTGCGCCAGCATCGCGGTGGAGATCACCCGCGACACGGCCAGCTTGCCAATCAGCTGCTGCGGGGACTCGGCGGTCATGATCGCGTTCATGCCGTCGGTGCGGCCGCCCATGTACATCGCTGCGGCGAACTTGTCGACACCGGTCTGGAAGGTAGCCAGCCGCGTCTTGGCGGCGTCGGCCGCGGCGACGGCGTCCGTGTGCTTCGTGTCGGCGGTCTTCTGCGCGGCCAGCTTGTTGTTGAGGTCCAACTGGGCGCTGTGCATCGCCTCGGTGGTCTGCTCGGCCTGCCGGGACAGCTCGTTGAGCTTGGCCATGGCGTCGTTGGCCGGGTCGGCCGCCACGTCACTGGCGGTTACCGCAGACAGAGCCACGAGTCCGGCTAGCGCTCCGATGGACAAGCGCTGAGCGACGCGCAAAGAAACGCGTTCACCGCTGAGCCTTTTTCGCAAAACCTTGAATCCTTAAAACGCGTCGGCGCGACGGCCGGATCTGCTTTAGGTCTCAGATAGGTTACGAAACGGCTCCGGGGTTGTCCAACTGTCAGTTATTAAGAAAACAGCAAGATTTGGTGCTAACGCCGTTAGGCCACGCCCGGACGGTGCCGGTGAATGGGCACCAACCGCAGGCGCGGCGCCATCCCTGCCTCGGCAAGCACGTCGAGCGCAGCCCGCTCGTCCTCCAGCAAAGTTTCCGGTACCCCGAGTATCACGCTGACGACACAGTCGTGGCAGCCGGGACCGCGGACCGCGCAGTCGTCGCAGTCGATGACCACGGGTTCTGTCGACGCGGGCGGAGCCACCGCCGCCCAGTCAGGCTCGCTGTTGAGCGCCATCTTGGCTGCTCCTTTCTTTCATGTCCGGGACGCTAACCGCGGGCACCGACAAGTTTTCCGGCTCGCCGCCGGCACGGTGTCGGTGCGGGCGGTTAACGTCGCCGCCATGGGCGCGCCCACAGCAGAGCAACTTAGCCTCCCCGACCTGGACGCTGCTACCGAAATATCGCTGCGCGAAACGACTTTCGTCGTCGTCGACCTGGAGACCACTGGCGGCCGCATGAACGGCCGGGACGGCAAGGTGGCCGATGCCATCACCGAGATCGGCGCGGTGAAGGTCCGCGGCGGCGTCGTCCTCGGCGAGTTCGCCACCCTGGTCGATCCGCAGCGCAGCATCCCCCCGCAGATCGTCCAGCTGACCGGCATCACCACGGCGATGGTGTGCGATGCACCGACGATCGCCGGGGTGCTGCCGATGTTCCTGGAGTTCGCCCGGGGCGCAGTGCTGGTCGCGCACAACGCCCGTTTCGACATGGGCTTTCTGCGCGCCGCCGCCGATCGGTGCGGCATCCGGTGGGCGCGGCCGCAGACGCTGTGCACCGTGCAGTTGGCCCGCCGCGTCCTGACCCGCGAAGAGGCGCCCAGCGTGCGACTGGCGGCGCTGGCGCGGTTGTTCGCGGTGGCCAACGAGCCGACCCACCGCGCACTCGACGACGCGCGGGCCACAGTCGAGGTGCTGCACGCGTTGATCGAACGGGTCGGCAACCAGGGCGTGCACAGCTACGCCGAGCTGCGGTCCTATCTGCCGAATGTGCCTCCGGCGCAACGCCGTAAGCGGGTGTTCGCCGAGCGGCTTCCCCGCCGGCCCGGGATCTACCTGTTCCACGGCCCGTCCGACGAGGTGCTCTACGTCGGCACCGCAATCGACTTGCGGCGCAGGGTGAGTCAGTACTTCAACGGCTCGGATCAGCGGACCCGGATGAAGGAGATGGTCGCGCTGGCCACCCGGGTCGAGCATGTCGAGTGTGCACACGCGCTCGAGGCCGGCGTGCGGGAGTTGCGGATGCTCAGCGCGCATGCGCCGCCCTACAACCGGCGCTCGAAATTCCCGCAGCGCTGGTGGTGGGTGGTGTTGAGCGACGAGGCGTTCCCGCGCTTCTCGGTGGTGCGCACGCCGCGGCACGACCGGGCGATCGGCCCGTTCCGCTCGCGCGCCGACGCCGTCGACACCGCCGCTCTGCTGGCCCGTTTCACCGGCGTGCGCACCTGCACCCGGCGGCTGGCCCGAGCGGCGCTGCACGGGCCGGCCTGCCCGCTGCACGAGGTGTCGCCGTGCCCCGCCACCCGTGATGTCGACGCGACGCGGTACCGCCCGGTGGTGGACGCCGCCGCAGCGCTGGTCGACGGGCTGCAGAACTCGGCGCTGGCGGCGGCCGCCGCGCGGATCGCCGAGCTGGCCGGCCGCCAGCGTTACGAGAGCGCCGCCCGGTTGCGCGATCACACCGTCGACGCCGCGCAGGTGCTGTGGCGCGGTCAGCGACTGCGCGCGCTGGCCGCGGTGCCGGAGCTGGTGGCCGCCGCGCCCGACGGGCAGGGCGGCTGGCAGCTCGCCGTCGTCCGGCACGGGCAGCTCGCGGCGGCCGGCCTCGCGCGCCGCGGCGTGCCGCCGATGCCGGTTGTCGAGGCGATCACGGCCGGCGCGCAGGTGATCCTGCCGCAGGACGCGCCGCTGGGCGGTGCGCTGGTCGAGGAGACGGCGTTGATCGCGCGCTGGCTGGCGGGCGAGGGCGTGCGGGTCGTCCGGACGGCCGGCGAGCGGGGGTGGTGTTCGCCGTTGCACTCGGCGGGCCCGTGGGCCCAGTGGGCCGCGGCGGCCCGGTCGGCGCGGGTGGCGGCGGAACAGGCCGTCACCGAGTACGACTCAGAGCTGCTGACCGAACCGCACCCAACGCGCGAGCAGCTGTTCGGCCGCCCCGCTGTCGATCGCCTCGGCGGCGCGGCCGAGCCCGTCCTCCCACGCCGGCAGCCACTCGGCGCGGCTGGATAGCCCGGCATGAGCCACGATCGCGCCCGCCGCGTTCAGGATCACGGCATCGCGCATCGGGCCGGCCGTGCCGGCCAGCACCGAGCGCGCCGAGGCCGCGTTGGCCGTCGCGTCGCCGCCCTTGAGTTCGTCGATGTCGGCGCGTGCGAACCCGAATCCGGCGGGGTCGAACTTCAGCGTGTCCACCGTGCCCGCCTGCACGCGCCAGATGGTGCTGGTGGTGGTCGTCGTCAGCTCGTCGAGCCCATCGTCGCCGTGCACCACCAGCACGCTGGACTGCCGCGCGGCGAACACCCCGGCCATCACCTCGGCCAGGTCGGCGAACGCGCAGCCGATCAGCCCGGCGCGCGGCTGGCCCGGATTGGTAAGCGGCCCAAGCAGATTGAAGACGGTCGGCACACCGATCTCACGGCGGACCACCGACGCGTGCCGGTACGACGGGTGGAACTGCGGTGCGAAGCAGAACCCGATGCCGAGCTCGGTGACGCTGCGCGCGACCTGGTCGGGGCTGAGGTCGATGCGTACGCCGAGGGCTTCGAGGGTGTCGGCCCCGCCGGCCAGCGACGACGCCGCCCGGTTGCCGTGCTTGACCACCGGGATTCCGCTGGCCGCCACCACGATCGCCGCCATCGTGGACAGGTTGACCGTGCTGACGCCGTCACCGCCGGTACCGACCACATCGACCGCGTCGGTCCCGATCGTCTCGGTGGGCAGCCGACGGCCGTGCTGCAGCATCGTGTCGGCCAGCTCGCCGACCTCGGCCGACGTCGGCGCCTTCATCGTGATCGCGACGGCGAAGGCCGCCAGCTGCGCCGGCGTCGCCGCGCCGGACATGATCTGCTCCATCGCCCAGCCGGCCTGGCCGCGCGGCAGATCCCGCCCGGCGGTCAGGGATTCGAGGACGAGCGGCCATGAGAGCGACTGCTCAGAGGGCCCGGATGATGACGCCGCCACACCGAAAATCGTCCCACGGTGACCCGCCGGCAGGGACAACCGGGCGTGGACGCCGAATAGACGTGAATTTCGCACGCCAAATTGCGGCCCCGGGTAGAGACCGACAACTACAAAGCGTCATACTTGCGGATGTGACGAGTGCGGTAGGGACCTCGGGTACAGCAATCACGGCGCGAGTGCATTCGCTCAATCGCCCGAACATGGTCAGTGTTGGCACCATAGTGTGGCTTTCCAGCGAGCTGATGTTCTTTGCTGGGCTGTTCGCTTTTTACTTCACCGCGCGGGCCCAGGCCGCCGGCGTGTGGCCACCGAAGCCGACCGAGCTGAACCTGTACCAGGCGGTGCCGGTGACGCTGGTGCTGATCGCGTCGTCGTTCACCTGCCAGATGGGGGTGTTCGCGGCCGAACGCGGCGACGTGTTCGGGCTGCGCCGCTGGTACCTGCTCACCTTCGGGATGGGGTTGTTCTTCGTCCTCGGGCAGGCCTACGAATACCACCACCTGATGACCCACGGGACCACCATTCCGGGCAGCGCCTACGGCAGCGTGTTCTATCTGGCCACCGGATTCCACGGGCTACACGTCATCGGCGGTTTGATCGCGTTCATCTTCCTGTTGGCGCGCACCACCATGAGCAAGTTCACCCCAGCCCAGGCCACCGCGTCGATCGTCGTCTCCTACTACTGGCACTTCGTCGACATCGTCTGGATCGCGCTGTTCGCCACGATCTATTTCATCCGATGACCAGCAGCGGAAAGAACAGGAGTGCTCGGTTGAAGAAACTGGGGATGAACCGGTCGCTGAGTGACCGGGCGCGGCGCCGCCTGCGTCGCCGGTTGTCGGCCGGACTGCTGCTGGTGCTGGCCCTGGTGGTCGCCGGTGGACTCGCGGCCGTCTTGACCCCCAGCCCGCAGGTGGCGGTCGCCGACGAGTCGTCCTCGGCGCTGTTGCGCACGGGCAAGCAGCTTTTCGACACCTCGTGCGTGACCTGCCACGGCGCCAACCTGCAGGGCGTGCCGGACCGCGGGCCCAGCCTGATCGGCGTCGGCGAGGCCGCGATCTACTTCCAGGTCTCCAGCGGTCGGATGCCCGCGATGCGCGGCGAGGCGCAAGCCCAGCGCAAGCAGCCGATCTTCGACGAGGCGCAGGTCGACGCGCTCGGCGCCTACGTGCAGGCCAACGGCGGCGGACCGACCGTCGAGCGCAACGCCGACGGCAGCCTCGAAATGAAGTCGCTGCGCGGCGACGACCTGGGCCGCGGCGGTGACCTCTTCCGGCTCAACTGCGCGTCATGCCACAACTTCACGGGTAAGGGCGGCGCGCTGTCCTCCGGCAAGTTCGCGCCCCCGCTGGAACCGGCCAACGAGCAGCAGATCCTGTCCGCGATGCGCACCGGGCCGCAGAACATGCCTAAATTCTCCGACCGGCAACTCTCGTTTGACGCCAAGAAGGACATCATCGCCTACGTGAAGAACATGACCGAGACCCTGCCGCAGGGCGGTAGCGGCCTGGGCGGCTTCGGACCCGCGCCCGAGGGCATGGTGGCGTGGATCGTCGGGATGGTCGTGCTCATCGGCGCGGCGCTGTGGATTGGGGCGCGATCATGACGGATGAGCAGAAGAGCACTCGGCCCACCGAGGCCGAACTGAACGCGATGTCGCGGGAAGAACTCGTCGCGCTCGGCGGGCGCCTCGACGGTGTCGAAACCGTCTTCAAGGAGCCGCGCTGGCCGGTCGAGGGCACCAAGGCCGAGAAGCGCGCCGAGCGTCAGGTGGCCGTCTGGCTGCTGCTCGGCGGTTTGCTGGGCCTGGCCCTGCTGCTGGTCTTCCTGTTCTGGCCGTGGGAATACCAGCCGGAAGGGTCCGCGGGAAACCTGGCCTACTCGCTGGCGACTCCGTTGTACGGCTTGACCTTCGGTGGGTCGGTGCTGTGCATCGCGATCGGTGCGGTGCTGTTCCAGAAAAAGTTCATCCCCGAAGAGATTTCGATCCAGGACCGTCACTTCGGCGAGGCCGGGTCGGACGAGATCGACCGCAAGACGGCCGCCGCGAACCTGGACGACGCGTTCCAGGGTTCGACGCTGCGTCGGCGCAAGCTGATCGGGCTGTCGCTCGGTGCGGGCCTCGGCGCCTTCGGGTTGGGCACCCTCGTCGCGTTTGCCGGCGGGTTGATCAAGAACCCGTGGAAACCGGTGGTGCAGACCGCCGACGGCAAGAAAGCCGTGTTGTGGACCTCGGGCTGGACGCCTCGTTTCCACGGCGAGACGATCTTCCTGGCCCGCGCCACCGGTCAGGGCTCGGGATCGCCGTTCATCAAGATGCGTCCCGAGGACCTGGACGCAGGCGGCATGGAGACGGTCTTTCCGTGGCGCGAATCCGACGGCGACGGCACCACGGTGGAGTCGCACGAGAAGATGACCCTGATCTTGTCCGCCGTCCGCAATCCGGTGATGCTGATCCGCATCAAGTCCGCCGACCTGCCGAAGGTGGTCAAGCGCAAGGGCCAGGAGAGCTTCAACTTCGGTGAGCTGTTCGCTTACACGAAGGTGTGCTCGCACCTGGGCTGTCCCGCGTCGCTGTACGAGCAGCAGGATTATCGAATCCTGTGCCCGTGCCACCAGTCGCAGTTCGACGCCCTGCACTACGCGAAGCCGATTTTCGGCCCGGCCGCGCGTGCTCTGGCCCAACTACCCATAACAATCGACGCCGATGGGTATTTAGTAGCCAACGGCGACTTCATCGAGCCCGTCGGTCCGGCATTTTGGGAGCGCACCACAACATGAGTCCACAACTGAGACCACCGAAAGTCGCCGACGTGTTGGCCGGTCAGGGCAATGCCGTCGACTCGCGATACCACTTGGCGGCCGCGACGCGGCGCCAGCTCAACAAGGTCTTCCCCACGCACTGGTCTTTCCTGCTCGGTGAGATCGCCATGTACAGCTTCATCGTGCTGCTGCTCACCGGCGTGTACCTGACGCTGTTCTTCGACCCCTCGATGCAGGAAGTCACCTACAACGGCGTCTATCAGCCGCTGCGTGGTGTGGAGATGTCGAAGGCGTTCGCGTCGGCCCTCGACATCAGCTTCGAGGTTCGGGGCGGCCTGTTCGTCCGTCAGGTCCACCACTGGGCCGCGCTGCTGTTCGCCGCGTCGATCATGGTGCACCTGGCCCGGGTCTTCTTCACCGGCGCGTTCCGCCGACCCCGTGAGGCGAACTGGGTGATCGGCTCGCTGCTGCTGATCCTGGCCATGTTCGAGGGCTACTTCGGCTACTCGCTGCCCGACGACCTGCTGTCCGGCATCGGCCTGCGCGCGGCGCTCTCGTCGATCACCTTGGGTATGCCGGTGGTCGGCACCTGGTTGCACTGGGCGCTGTTCGGCGGCGACTTCCCCTGCGGTGGCGCCGGCAACGATTGCGCAACGGCGGGCTACATCGTGCCCCGGATGTACGGCCTCCACATCCTGCTGCTGCCGGGCATCATCCTGGCGCTGATCGGCCTACACCTCGCGTTCGTGTGGTTCCAGAAGCACACCCAGTTCCCCGGTCCCGGCCGGACCGAGAACAACGTCGTCGGCGTGCGCGTCATGCCGGTGTTCGCGGTCAAGTCGGGTGCTTTCTTCGCCTTCACCACCGGCATCCTCGGCCTGATGGGCGGCCTGCTGCAGATCAACCCGATCTGGAACTTGGGTCCCTACAAGCCTTCTCAGGTGTCGGCCGGTTCGCAACCGGACTTCTACATGATGTGGCCCGACGGGTTGGCCAGGCTCTGGCCGGCGTGGGAGTTCTACTTCTTCCACCACACCATCCCCGCGACGGTTGCGGTCGGGACGCTCATGTTGGGGATCTTCGCGCTGCTGATTGTCTATCCGTTCCTGGAGAAACGGTTCAGCGGTGACCGCGCCCACCACAACCTGTTGCAGCGGCCGCGGGACGTCCCCGTGCGGACCTCGATCGGCGCCATGGCCATCGCGTTCTACATGGTGTTGACGCTGTCGTCGATCAACGACATCATCGCGCTGAAGTTCGACATCTCGCTGAACGCGACGACCTGGATCGGCCGCATCGGCATGGTCGCGCTACCGCCGATCGTCTACTTCGTCACCTATCGGTGGTGCGTCGCGTTGCAGCGCAGCGACCGGGCCATCCTCGAGCACGGCATCGAGACCGGCATCATCAAGCGACTGCCGCACGGTGCCTACATCGAGCTGCACCAGCCGCTGGGCCCGGTCGACGACCACGGCCACCCCATCCCGCTGGAGTACCAGGGCGCCGCGCTACCGGTGAAGATGAACAAGCTCGGCTCCGGCGGCGCTCCGGGATCGGGCAGCTTCCTCTACGCCGATCCGCCGGCAGAGGCCGACGCGCTGACCGAGGCCGCCCACGCGTCGCACCAGCGCTCGCTGACCGCTCTGCGCGACCGCCAGGGTGGCAGCAACGGCAATGGTTCGACGAACGGCCACGGCTCCACCAACGGTCACCACTAGAACGACTTACAGCTGATCCCCGCTTCGGAAACGGAGCGGGGATCAGTCGTTTGTGGGGTCCGGCCGGGTGACCGGAGCGCAGATGATCAGCCGAGCAGATCGCGCAGGTGACGCACCTGCCGCCAGGGCACCAGCGGCATCGCCAGCGTGACGACACCAGCGATCGCGTAGCCGGTCCATGAGAACGCGTCGTGGCCGATCGCCATCGCGTACGTCGCCGTCGCGACCGCAAGCAGAGCCCCACCCATGGCGGCCATCAGCGAGGCCGTGCCACGCAACCAGAACCGGTCCAGCTCGGCATCCGCCAGCGCCGGCCGCTGGGTGGTGAGGCGCTCGGTGGCGCCGTGGTTCACCCCGGCCATCGGTCCGGACCGGATCGAACGGGCGCTCACCGTGCGGCTGGCCGGCCGGGCGACGGGTGCCTCCCGGCTGATCCGGCGCGCCCGCAACAGCATCGGGATCGCGGCCAGGATGACCAGCGCGGAGATTACGATGATCGCGTAGAGCACCGACGAGGTGTGCGGGTTGCCCTTGGCGGCGTGAAAGCCGCGACCCAGGTCCATGAGCGCGACCAACGCCGCGACGCTCATCCCCACCAGTGCCAGCCAGACGGCCGCGCAGCCGCCGACCAGGATGCGGTCGGAGGTGACGGCGTCGACCTTGCCCCGGCCGCCCCAAGCTTGCGTATACCGGTCGACCATCAGCAGTTGACCTGCGGCTGGTTGTTCTCGTTGGACGACAACACCGTTCCGTCGCCGGCGGTGACCTTGCAGTTGAGCTTGCTCAGCCGCAGCAGACTGGACGCCTCGATCGAGCCGACGTCGGAAGCCGAAATCGGAGTGAGCGTAATGGTCCACGGGATGTAGACGTTGGACAGCGTGCGCCGCATCCCCGACGCGTCGGTGTAGGTGATCGTGATCTGGTCGAACGGCGCCTTGGTGCCGGTCACCGAGTACGTGTACTGCTTGGGTCCGGCCGGCGCTGGGGCCGCGCCGGGGCCGGGGCGGGTGCCGGGGCGGGCGCGGGAGCGGGTGCCGGTTCCGGCGATGAAGCCGGAGGCGGTGGCGGCGGAGACTGCTCACTCGACGGCGGCGGTGGGGGCGCCGCCTCACTGGACGACGACGACGGCGGCGGCGCGGGTCGGGTCTTCGAGCTGGGGATCTCGTCCTGAATCGGCGGGATCGACGACGACGGCGTGCTGGGGGTGGCCAGCTTCGTGGTGTCGTTGCGCGCGAACAGCAATGACACGGAGACGACCAGAGCTATCGCCGAGACGATCGCGGCGACGCCGACGATCCACGGCCAGCGCGCGGTCTTCTCCTCCGCCTCGTGCGGCGCCGCGTCGTCGTAGTGGTCGTAGTCGTAGAGGTCGAGGTTGGCCGGCACATACGGCCCGCTGCTGATGTGCTCGGACTCCGGCGCCGAGTAGGCCCGCGAGTAGACGTCGGTCTGGCCGGTCTCGCTGCCCGGCTCGGACTCCCCCGCCGAGCCCGCACCGAAATCGCCGTCGCCACCGTCGAATTCGCCGCCCTCGTGGCTGGCTTCGACGCCGGGCTCCAGCTCTTCGGACTCCGGTCCAGGTGGATTCGGCCCGCTCATGATCGTCTGTCCTGTTCGACTACTGCATCGGTCGTCACGGCACCGCGGTGCTGTCTTCGGGTGCGCACTCCGATGTTCCTCAATGTGCCTCGGAAAACCCTACCCAACCCGATCCCGTACGACATTCCGGGCGACCTGGTCGCCGATCAACTGATGCCCGGATTGTGACCTAACCGCCACAGCCGTCAGGTGCGTCCCTAGTGCTTCTCGGGGCCCACGTAGTACTCGAAGACCAGACCGGCCGCTGAGCTCAGGATGAAGACCACGCCGGCGCCGATCAGCCAGGGCAGCCACAGGGCGATGCCGACTGCCGCCACCGAACCGGACAGCGCGATCAGGATCGGCCACCAGCTGTGCGGGCTGAAGAAGCCCAGTTCGCCTGCTCCGTCGCTGATCTCGGCGCCCTCGTAGTCCTCGGGGCGGGTGTCGAGCCGCCGGGCGACGAAGCGGAAGAAGGTCGCGATGATCAGCGCCAGTCCGCTGGTCAGGGCCAACGCGGTGGTTCCGGCCCACTCGATGCCGCCGGTGGCGAACACGCTGGTCAGTACCCCGTAGAGCACCGTGCAGAAGATGAAGAACGCGGCGATGAACTCGAACAACCGGGCTTCGATGTGCATGGGCTATCCCTACTTACTCGCCTGCGGCGCCATCTCGCCGCGACGGGTGTCGAACGGGTGGGTGGTGACGGCGACCGGAGACTGCGCGATGGCCTGCAACGCCTGGGCGTTGGTCTTCCCGGCGATCCGCTGCTGCAGGTAGGCCTTGAAGTCGTTGGGCTGAACCACCCGGACCTCGAAGTTCATCATCGAGTGATAGGTGCCGCACATTTCGGTACAGCGACCGACGAACGCGCCGGTCCGCTCGATCTTCTCGACCTGGAAGCGGTTGACCGAGTGGTTGGCCGCCGGATCGGGCATCACGTCGCGCTTGAACAGGAACTCCGGCACCCAGAAGCCGTGGATCACGTCGGCCGAGGCCAATTCGAATTCGATCCGCTTGCCGGCGGGCAGCACCAGGACCGGAATCTCGGTGCTGGTTCCGATCGTCTCGACCTTGTCGAAGTTGAGGTAGGTGCGGTCCTCGGTGTTCAGCCCGCGAACAGGACCGACCAGCTCTTCGCCGTGTTTGTCCTTGCCCTCGGGCTTGGAAACCATCGCGGCCTTCTTCGCCGCGTCGGCGCCGTCGTACTTGAACGTGCCGTCCTTGAAGTCGATCGACTGGTAGCCGAACTTCCAGTTCCACTGGAAGGAGGTGACGTCGATCCGGACTTCAGGATTGGGGTCGAGGTGCAGCATCTTCTCCTGCACCACCACGGTGAAGTAGAAGAGCACCGAAATGATCAGGAACGGTGTGACGGTGAGCACCAGCTCCAGCGGCATGTTGTAGCCGAACTGGCGGGGCAGCTCGGTGTCGGTGGCCTTCTTGCGGTGGAAAATCGTCGCCCAGAACATCAACGCGAAGACGACGCCGCCGACCACCAGCGCCGCGATCACGGAACCGATCCACAGCTGCCGGTTCCAGGCGCCTTCCTCGGTGATGCCGTTCGGCCAGCCCAACGCCAGGGCGTGGGACCAACTGCAGCCGCTGAGGCTGACCGCCAACAGGCCGAGCAGGCCCATCACGGCAGGCCGGCGAAGCCGACGGGACGAACAACCTGGCCCGCGAGATGTCACGGTCGCGCCTCCCTGAATCACAAGCTGGATCGACGTCGAACGTCCCCGACCATTGGGGACTGTCGGCTGACTCGCGCGTCGAATACTACGCAGCGTAGACCACGCACGCAGCGGACCCGTGTGCAGGCCCGCCGCTTTTTATGCGGCA
The DNA here is from genome assembly GCF_030252325.1 of Candidatus Mycobacterium wuenschmannii. Classification (NCBI taxonomy): domain Bacteria; kingdom Bacillati; phylum Actinomycetota; class Actinomycetes; order Mycobacteriales; family Mycobacteriaceae; genus Mycobacterium; species Candidatus Mycobacterium wuenschmannii. Next base: position 1,477,025 of record NZ_CP126981.1, read on the forward strand.
TCTCTGAGCGGTCGGCGCTTGCGGCATACTGATTCGCGATGTGTGGACTGCTGGCCTTTGTGGCTGCCCCGGCCGGCGCCGAGCCCGGCACCGACGCGCACGCCGCGGCCGAGGCCATCGCGCAGGCAGCGCACCTGATGCGGCACCGCGGACCGGACGAGCCGGGCACCTGGCACGACCCCGCCGGAACCGTCGTATTCGGCTTCAACCGCCTGTCGATCATCGACATCGCGCACTCGCATCAGCCGCTGCGCTGGGGCCCACCGGACAGCCCCGACCGCTACGAGTTGGTGTTCAACGGCGAGATCTACAACTACCTGGAATTGCGCGCCGAACTCGCCGAGCAGCACGGGGCCGTGTTCGCCACCGACGGCGACGGCGAAGCCGTCGTCGCGGCCTACCACTACTGGGGCGCCGACGCCCTGCCGCGACTGCGGGGCATGTTCGCCTTCGCGCTGTGGGACACCGCCACCGGCGAATTATTCTGTGCGCGCGACCCTTTCGGCATCAAGCCGCTGTTCGTGGCGACCGGCACTGGCGGCACCGCGGTGGCCAGCGAGAAGAAATGCCTGCTGGACCTGGCCGACCTGGTGGGCTTCGACACCAGCATCGATGAGCGCGCCGTCCAGCACTACACGGTGCTGCAATACGTGCCCGAACCCGAGACGCTGCATCGGGGCGTGCGCCGCTTGGAATCGGGCTGCTACGCCCGGATCCGACCCGGCCAGGCGCCGGTGACCACCCGTTACTTCGCCCCGCGATTCGCCTCGGTGCCCTTCACCAAGGGGTCCGAGCAGGCCCGATACGACGAGATCACCGCGGTTCTGGAGGACTCGGTCGCCAAGCACATGCGGGCGGACGTCACCGTCGGCGCGTTCCTGTCCGGAGGCATCGACTCCACGGCGATCGCGGCGCTGGCGATCCGGCACAACCCGCGCCTGATCACCTTCACCACCGGCTTCGAGCGCGAGGGTTTTTCCGAGGTCGACGTCGCGGTGGCGTCGGCCGAGGCGATCGGCGCCCGGCACATCGCCAAGGTGGTCTCCCCCGACGAGTTCGTCGGGGCGCTGCCCGAAATCGTCTGGTATCTCGACGAACCGGTGGCCGACCCGGCGCTGGTTCCGTTGTTCTTCGTGGCCCGAGAAGCGCGCAAGCACGTCAAGGTGGTGCTGTCCGGCGAAGGCGCCGACGAGTTGTTCGGCGGGTACACGATCTACCGGGAACCGTTGTCGCTCAAGCCTTTCGACTATCTTCCCCGCCCGCTCCGGCGGTCGATGGGCAGGGTGTCCAAGCCGCTGCCGGAGGGCATGCGCGGCAAGAGCCTGCTGCACCGCGGATCGCTGACGCTCGAGGAGCGCTATTACGGCAACGCCCGCAGCTTCTCCGATGCGCAACTGCGCGACGTGCTGGCCGGTTTTCGGCCGGAGTGGACGCACACCGACATCACGGCATCGGTGTACGCCGATTCGGCCGACTGGGACCCGGTCGCGCGGATGCAGCACATCGACCTGTTCACTTGGCTGCGCGGCGACATCCTGGTCAAGGCCGACAAGATGACCATGGCCAACTCGCTGGAACTGCGGGTGCCGTTCCTGGATCCCGAGGTGTTCGCCGTCGCGTCCCGGCTGCCGGTGGACGCCAAGATCACTCGCACCACCACGAAGTACGCGCTGCGCCGGGCGTTGGAGCCGATCGTCCCGCCGCATGTGCTGAACCGCCCGAAACTCGGCTTCCCGGTGCCGATCCGGCACTGGCTGCGGGCCGGCCCGCTACTGGAGTGGGCGCACGAGACCGTCGACGCGTCGGGCACCGACCATCTGATCGACCGCGCGGCCGTGCTCCGGATGCTCGATGAACACCGCACTGGCACAACCGATCACAGCCGTCGACTGTGGACCGTGCTGATCTTCATGCTGTGGCACGCGATCTTCGTCGAGCACCGGGTGGTGCCGCAGATCAGCGAGCCGGTGTACCCCGTCGAGCTGTAGCGCTCGCTACTTCAGGATGGCCGAGATCTCGTTCGCGGCGTCGTCGCCGTAGGCCTTGGCCAGCCGGGTCTTGGCGGCCGCCGCGTCCCACTTCCACTCCTGGGTGCCGGTCGACTCGAGCACCAGCACGGCAACCAACGAACCCAGCTGCGCAGAGCGCTCCAGGCTCAGGCCCGCGCTGCGACCCGTCAGGAAGCCGGCGCGGAACACGTCGCCGCCGCCGGTCGGGTCGACCGGGTTGGCGTCGGGGATGACGTCGACGTGCAGCGTGCCGCCATCCTTGTCGACGATGTCGACGCCCTTGGCGCCCAGCGTGGTCACCCGCAGGCCGACCTTCTTGGCCACGTCGGCCTCGGTCCAGCCGGTCTTGGACTGCAGCAGTTCCCATTCGTAGTCATTGGTGAACAGGTACTCGGCTCCGTCGACGAGCTTGTCGATCTCCTCGCCGGACAGCCGCGGCAGCTGCTGCGACGGGTCGGCGGCGAACGGCAGGCCGAGCGAGCGGCATTCGTCGGTGTGCACGACCATCGCGGCCGGGTCGTTGGCGCCGATGATCACCAGGTCCGGCTTGCCGAGCGACGACACCAGGTCGGCGAGTTTGATGTTGCTGGCTTCGGACATCGCGCCCGGGTAGAACGAGGCGATCTGCGCCATGTCCTCGTCGGTGGTGCAGACGAATCGCGCGGTGTGAGCGGATTTCGAGATCAGCACGTGGTCGGTGTTCACACCGTGCGACTGCAGCCACTTGCCGTAGTCGCCGACGAAATCGTCGCCGGCGGCGCCGACCAGGGCCACGTCGCCGCCCAGCACGCCGATCGCGAAGGCGATGTTTCCGGCGACGCCTCCCCGGTGGATCACCAGGTCGTCGACCAGGAAGCTCAGCGACACCTTCTCCAGGTGTTCGGCCAGCAGGTGTTCGGAGAACTTGCCCGGGAACCGCATCAAATTGTCAGTGGCAATAGAACCGGTTACCGCGATCGTCACGAAAATCCCACCCCTTCAAAGTCCAAAATTCGGCTAGCTGAGCGTACCTGGGGCTATGGTCGCCTCTGCACCGTGGGCCGACGCCCGCTAGCCTCCGTAGGACAACCTCCGCCGTCAGAGGAGAGCCCGTTATGCCCGGCCCGTACTCTTCGGACCGCCGCGCGGGCTCCGATGGACCGCCGTTTTCCGACAGCCATCCGAGCGAGCCGATTCCCGCGCCGCCGGCCTTCGCGCCGCCGCCCGCCGCGCTCTACCCGGGCCCACCGCCACTGCCCTACCCGAAGCCCCGGCGGCGATGGCTGCTCGTCGGGTTGCTGGTGGTGCTGCTGGTGATCGCCGTGGCCACCGCGGGCGTTCTCTACGCCTCGCACCGACCGCCGGCGGCACCGTCGGCGGCGTTCTCCGAGGCGACGGCGAAGACGGCGATTCAGGGCTACCTGGACGCGTTGGAGAACCGAGACGTCGAGACGGTCGCCCGGCACTCCCTGTGCGGCATCTACGACGCGGTCCGCGACCGCAGATCCGATCAGGCCGTCGCCAAACTCAGCAGTGACGCGTTCCGCAAGCAGTTCTCCGAGGCCAAGGTGTCGTCGATCGACAAGATCGTCTACTGGTCGGACTATCAGGCCCAGGTGCTGTTCAGCATGCGGGTGCAGCCGTCGACCGGCAGTAGCGCCCGCAGCGAGGTGCAGGGCATAGCGCAGCTACTGAGCCAGCACGGCCAGATACTGGTGTGCTCCTACGTGCTGCACAGCGCGGGTATGTACTGAGACGTCAGTTGAACGAGTCGCCGCAGGCGCACGAGCCGGTGGCGTTCGGGTTGTCGATCGTGAAGCCCTGCTTCTCGATGGTGTCGACGAAGTCGATCGAGGCGCCCTGGACGTACGGCGCGCTCATCCGGTCGACGGTCAGCGTCACGCCGCCGAAATCGGCGGTGAGGTCGCCATCGAGCGCCCGGTCGTCGAAGAACAAGTTGTAGCGCAGGCCGGCGCATCCCCCGGGCTGGACCGCGATCCGCAGCGACAGGTCGTCGCGCCCTTCCTGGTCCAGCAGTGACTTGGCCTTGGTGGCGGCGGCGTCGGTCAGGATCACACCATGGGTGGTGGCGGTTGACTCGTCCTGAACAGTCATTGCTTCTCCCTGTAAGTCCTCGTATTCGGATGGGTGCGCTCTCGCGTCGCAACCCACCTCCTCAAAGGTACCTTGTCGCGCCGCTATTCCCGAGCCTTGCCGCGACGTCGGAGGCCAGTCCCATCAGCTGGTTGGCGGCGTCGGCCTGGGCCAGCCGCACCGATCCGGCGTGATCGGAAACACCCGCGGCGCCCAGAATGCCGGCGGCCTGGAACGTCGCCTCGTCCAACTCGACCTGCCCGGCCAGCACGACGACCGGCACCGGCGACGACCGCGCCAAGGCGCCGACCACCTTGCCGCGCAGGGACTGCTCGTCGAACTTGCCCTCCCCCGTGATCACCAGGTCGACCGCGGCCAGGTCCGCGGCCAGGCCGGTGTGCGCGGCGATGATCGACGCGCCCGACTCGCAGCGGCCGCCCAGCGTGAGCAGCGCCGCGCCGATCCCACCGGCCGCCCCGGCACCCTTTTCGATGCTGATCGGCCGCCCGGCGGCGGCGTCCAGTTCGGCGGCCCACCGCTCGAGACCCTCGTCGAGCGCGGCCACCGTTGCGGCGTCCGCGCCCTTCTGCGGCCCGAACACCCGGGCCGCGCCCCACGGGCCCAACAGCGGGTGCTCCACGTCGCAGGCGGCGATCAGCTCGACTCCGTCGAGAAGTTGACGTGCCGCCGGCAGGCCGCCGAGCGCGTCGATTAGGCCGCGACCGCCGTCGGTGCAGGCCGAGCCGCCCAGCCCGACGACGATGCGGGCCGCGCCCGCTTCCAGCGCGGCAGCGATGAGCTGGCCGACACCGCGGCTGTGCGCCGCGAGCGCGGTCTGCGGCGTCGCTGGCCCGCCGAGCAGGTCCAGGCCGCAGGCCTGCGCAACCTCCAGGTAGGCGGTCCGCGACGCGGGGTCCAGCACCCACTCGGCGGAGACGTCGTCGGCAAGCGGGCCGCGCACTCGGGTCTGGCGGCGCTCCCCGAGCCGGCCGGCCAGGACGTCGACGAAGCCCGGCCCGCCATCGGACTGTGGCGCGACGATGATCCGGTCGCCGGGACGCACCCGGTTCCACCCTGCCGCGATCGCCGCGGCGGCCTGCACCGCCGTCAGCGTGTCACCGAAGCTGTCCGGGGCGATCAGCAGCCGCAGGGCCGGCGCGGGGTGTGCCGGCCCGGTCATGCCAGCAACAGTAAGGCCTGGGCCAGGCCCCACCGTTTTCCTGACCGCCCCGCCGCGAAGTAACCTGGCGGGCGTGAAGCTGCTGGGTCGTAACAAGGACGAGGACCGTGGCGAGGTCTCGCCGACGGTGGAAGCCGTCGACCCGCCCGCGGCCCGCACGTCGCAGACCACCGCGCCCAAGGGCCGGCCCACGCCACGGCGCGACGCCGGGCGTAAGGGTCCGGTAGCGCCGGCGCCGATGACCTCATCGGAGGCCCGGGCTCGGCGTAAGTCACTGGCCGGCCCCAAACTCAGCCGCCGGGAACGCAAAGAGCAGAGCACCGTGCGCCGTGCCGCCATGAACGAGCGCCGCGAACGGATGATGAACGGTGACGAGCGCTATCTGCTCTCCCGCGACCAGGGACCCGTGCGGCGCTACATTCGCGACATCGTCGACTCGCGGCGCAATGTGCTGGGCCTGTTCATGCCTTCGGCGCTCGGGCTGATGTTTTTCATGTTCGCCGTTCCCCAGCTCCAGTTCTGGGTTTCTCCCGCGATGCTGGTCCTGATGACCGTGATGGCGCTGGACGGAATCATTCTGGGCCGCAAGGTGTCCCGGCTGGTCGACGAGAAGTTCCCGGAAGACACCGAAAGCCGTTGGAAGCTCGGCCTCTACGCGACCAGCCGGGCCTCGCAGCTGCGCCGGATGCGGGCGCCGCGACCCCAGGTCAAGCACGGCGCCACCGTCGACTAGTGCGAACCCTGGTGCTGGGCGGAATCAGGTCAGGAAAATCGCGGTGGGCCGAAGCCGCCATCGTCGAATCGCTGGACGCGGGCCGGCCCGTGCACTACGTGGCCACCGGTCTCGCGACCGACTCGTCGGACGGGTCCTGGCGGGACCGGGTGGCCGCTCATCGCGAGCGGCGACCGTCACACTGGTCGACGATCGAAACCGGTGACGTGACAGACCAATTGACGCGTTCGCCGGATACCGCGACGCTGATCGACGACATCGGCGGCTGGCTGACGGCGGTGCTGGACCGCCGCCAGGCCTGGGAGGGCGGGTCGATCTCGGCCGATGTCGACGAATTGACCACGGCCGTAGCGGATTTCACCGCACCGCTGGTGCTGGTCAGCCCGGAGGTGGGGCTCACCGTCCATCCCGCGACCGCATCAGGCCGCCGGTTCGCCGACGAATTGGGCACCCTCAACCAGCGACTCGGGGCGCTCTGCGAGCGGGTGGTTCTGGTCGTCGCCGGCCAGCCACTGCCGATCAAGAACCCCGGAGCATGACGATGTTCGCACCGGTGGCTCCGCCCGACACCGCCGCGGCCGCGGCCGCGCGCGCCCGCCAGGACACGCTGACCAAACCGCGCGGCGCACTGGGCCGACTGGAGGACCTGTCGATCTGGGTGTCCTCCTGCCAAGGGCAGTGCCCGCCAGCGCAATTCGAGCGCCCCAGGATCGTGGTGTTCGCCGGCGATCACGGCGTCGCGGCGTCCGGGGTGTCGGCCTATCCCCCCGAGGTCACCGCGCAGATGGTCGCCAATATCGATGCCGGCGGCGCGGCCATCAACGTGCTGGCCGACATCGCCGGGGCAGGCGTGCGGGTCGTCGACGTTGCGGTGGACGCCGAGCCGTTGACGCCCCAGATCGGCGCGTTCAAGGTCCGCCGCGGCAGCGGCGACATCAGCGTGCAGGACGCCCTCACCGAACGAGAGGCCCGAGACGCGATCGACGCCGGCCGCCAGATCGCCGATCAGGAGGTCGACGCCGGCGCCGACCTCCTGATCGCCGGCGACATGGGCATCGGAAACACCACGGCGGCAACGGTTCTGGTGGCAGCGCTGACGGGTGTCGAACCCGTCGCCGCGGTCGGCTACGGGACCGGGATCGACGACGCCGGCTGGGCCCGTAAGACCGCGGCCGTTCGCGACGCCCTGTTTCGGGCCGAGCATGTGCTGGCCAACCCGGTTGCGACGTTGCAGTGTTGCGGCGGAGCCGATCTGGCGGCCATCGCCGGGTTCTGCGCGCAGGCCGCGGTGCGGCGCACACCCGTGCTGCTGGACGGCATGGTGGTAACCGCTGCCGCGTTGATCGCCGAGCAGCTGGCGCCGGGCGCGCGGCTGTGGTGGCAGGCCGGCCATCGCTCCACCGAACCCGCGCATACGCTCGCGCTGGCGCAACTCGGCCTGGACCCGATCGTCGACCTGAAGATGCGATTGGGCGAAGGCACTGGCGCCGCGGTCGCAGTGCCGGTGCTGCGGGCGGCGGTGGCCACCTTGGCGTCGATGGCCACCTTCGACGCCGCCAACGTCACCGACCGCCTGCCGTGATCCGTTCGCTGGCAGCGGCTTTCGCGTTCGAAACGGTCGCGCCGATGCCCGGCCATCACCCGTTCGGCCGCGGCGCGATGACGGCGCTACCGGTGGTCGGCGTGGCACTCGGCGGGCTTGCCGCCGCCGTCGCGGCGGCCGGCTGGTGGGCGTTCGGTGCGGGCAGTCCGTTGGCCGGCCTGCTCGCGGTGGCCGTGCTGTTGATCGCGACCCGCGGCCTGCATATCGACGGGCTCGCCGACACCGCCGACGGCCTGGGCTGTTACGGACCACCCGAACGCGCACTGCAGGTGATGCGCGACGGGTCGACGGGTCCGTTCGGCGTCGCCGCCATCGTGGTCGTGATCGCCGTTCAGGGACTGGCGTTTTCGGCGCTCCGCCCGGCCGAGATCGCAGTCGCGGTGACGGCGGGCCGGTCCGCGGCGGTGCTGGCCTGCCGCCGCGGACTGCCCGCCGCGTCGGGTAGCGCGCTCGGTGCCGGTGTGGTCGGCGGCCAGCCGACGGTGGTGGCCGGGGCGTGGATTGTCGCGTTGCTGGCCGCGTCGGCGGTGGCGGGCCGCCAGCTATGGCACGGTCCGGCGGCGGTGCTGGTGGCCGTCCTCGCGTCGGTGCTGCTGGTCCGGCACTGCGTGCGCCGGTTCGGCGGCGTCAACGGCGACGTGCTGGGCGCCGCAATCGAACTGACGACGATGCTGGCCGCGGTGCTGCTGGCGGTGCGGGCCTGAATCAGCCGAGCTTCGACATCCAGCCGTGGGTGTCGGCGAAGGTCCCGCGCTGGATGCCGGTGAGCGTGTCGCGCAGGGCCATGGTCACTTCGCCGGATTCGCCGTCGCCGATGGTGAATTCCTCATCGCCGTACTTCACATGCGACACCGGGGTGATGACCGCGGCGGTGCCGCAGGCGAACACCTCGGTGATCTCACCCTCGGCGGCCTTCTTCTGCCACTCTTCCATATCGATCTTGCGTTCCTCGATGGCAAACCCCGCGTCGGTTGCCAACTGCAGCAACGAGTCTCGCGTGATGCCGGGCAGTAGGGAACCGGACAGCTCTGGGGTGACCAACCGCGCCGAGCCGCCACTGCCGAACACGAAGAACAGGTTCATCCCGCCCATCTCTTCGATGTAGCGGCGCTCGACGGCGTCGAGCCAGACCACCTGCTCGCAGCCCTTGTCGGCGGCCTCGGCCTGGGCCACCAGCGACGCGGCGTAGTTGCCGCCGAACTTCGCCGCCCCGGTACCGCCCGGGCTGGCGCGCACGTAATCCGTTGACACCCAAACGGTTACCGGCTTGATCCCGTTTTTGAAGTACGCGCCCGCCGGCGAGCCGATCACCAGGTAGCGGTACTGCTTAGCGGGGCGGACACCCAGGCCGGGTTCGGTGGCGAACACGAACGGGCGCAGGTACAGCGACTCCTCGCCGCCGGCCGGCGGCACCCAGTCGTTGTCGACGGCGATCAGTTGGCGCAGCGACTCCAGGAACAGCTCGTCGGGCAGTTCGGGAATCGCGATGCGCTGCGCCGAGGAGCGCAACCGCGCGGCGTTCGCCTCGGCGCGGAAGGACACGATCGAGCCGTCGGCCCAACGGTAGGCCTTGAGCCCCTCGAAAATTTCCTGTGCATAGTGCAAGACGATCGCCGACGGGTCCAGTTCGATCGGGCCGTACCCGGTGACTCGAGCGTCATGCCAGCCCCGGTCCTCGTCGTAGTCGATCGAGACCATGTGGTCGGTGTGGTGCTTGCCGAATCCGGGGTCGGCGAGGATCGCACGCCGGGCGTCGTCGGTGGCCGGGTTGGCGGCGGGCGACACCGTGAACTCGAGCACTCCGCTGGTCATCACGCGATTGTATAACCGGGCGCTAGCGGGTTTTTGCGTCGATGAACGGCGGCTTGACGACCTCGCACTCCAGGCCGCGGCCTCGCACGTCGACCGTGACGTGCTGACCGTCCTCGATGCCCGCCCCGACGTCGACCAGCGCCAGCGCGATCCCGACCTTGAGCGACGGCGAGAAAGTCCCCGAGGTGGTGACGCCGACGACCGTGTCGCCGTCGAGCACGTTGAGGTCGGGCCGCAGCACCCCGCGACCGACTGCGCGCAGGCCGCGCAGCAATCGCGGTGGGCCGGACTCCTTTTCGGCCAGCAGCGCGTCGCGGCCGAAGAACGCGTCCTTCTTCCAGCCGATCGCCCAGCCGCAGCGGGCCTGCAGCGGCGAGATGTCCGCCGAGAGTTCGTGCCCGTGTAGCGGATAGCCCATCTCGGTGCGCAGCGTGTCGCGCGCTCCCAGGCCGGCCGGCTGCCCGTCGGCCTTCTGCACGGCCGCCAGCAGCGCGTCGAACACCACACCGGCGGAGTCCCACGGCGGCAACAACTCGTAGCCGTGCTCGCCGGTGTAGCCACTGCGGCACACCCGCACCGGCACGCCCGCCAAATCGGCGTCGGCGTAGCCCATGTAGTCCATGTCGGTGGGCAGTCCCAGACCGGTCAGCACCTCACTCGAGCGCGGGCCCTGCACCGCCAGCACCGCGTAGGACCGATGCTCGTCGGTGATGGTCAGCTCCGGTGGCGCAACGGCTTTCAGCGCAGCGACCACCGCGGCGGTATTGGCGGCGTTGGGCACAAGGAAGATTTCGTCGGAGCTGACGTAGTAGGCGATCAGATCGTCGATGACACCGCCGGATTCGTTGCAGCACAACGTGTATTGCGCCTTACCCGGCCTGATGCGATCGAGGTCGTTGGTCAGCGCGGAGTTGACGAACGCCGCGGCGCCGGGTCCCTTCACCAATGCCTTGCCCAGGTGGCTGACGTCGAAGAGGCCGACGGCGTCGCGGGTGGCGGTGTGTTCGGCGACGGTCCCGGCGTACGAGACCGGCATCAGCCATCCCCCGAATTCGGCGAAGCTGGCGCCGAGTTCGCGGTGGCGGTCGGCCAGGGGTCCATGCAACAGGTCGCTCACGACATTTCACCCTAATGCGAGCCCTGCCGACTGCCCGCACTGGCACACTGGGCCGGTGGTCGAATCGCTGGACTTCGAGGCCATCGAGGCTGCCGGCATCGCCGAGCCACGCGAACGGGCCGACCTGCTCGAATACCTGGCAGGCCTCGGATTCTCGGTCGCCGAGATGGCCGAGGCCGAACGCAACGGCCGCCTCTTCGGGCTGGCCGGCGACGTGCTGCTGCGGTCCGGCCCACCGGACTACTCGCTGCGCGACGCCGCGGAGTCGATCGGCGTGAGCGTGCAGGACGTCGTCTACGGCTGGTCGATGCTCGGCCTGACCGTCGCCGACCCGGACACGCCGATGCTGAGCCAGGCCGACGTCGACAGCCTCGCCACCTGGATCGCCATGCGGCGCGACATGGGCGACGACGCCGCCGACGGATTCCTGCGGGTGCTCGGTGCGTCGGTTGCCCGGCTGGCCGAGGCCGCGTCCTCGATGATCCGGACCAGCACCCCGGAGATGTGGCTCGGCTACAGCGGTGACGAGCGCGCGACGGCGCAGGCCTATCGGGGCGCCGCCGCGTTCGTCCCCCGGATCGGGGCCATGATCGATGCGATCCACCGCCACCATCTGGTCAGCACCCGCACCTTCATCGAGGGCATGGCCCGCGGCCCGACGGCCGGCCTGGAATGCGGCGTCGGCTTTGCCGATCTGTCCGGCTTCACCGCGCTGACGCAGGCGCTCACTCCCGCCGAATTGTCGGCCCTGCTCAACGAATTCGGCGCGACGGTCAGCGACATCGTGCACGCCGACGGCGGCCGGATCGTGAAGTTCATCGGCGACGCGGTGATGTGGGTCAGCTCCGATCCGGAGCGGCTGGCACGCGCGGCGTTGGACCTCGTCGACCACCCGCGGGCCCGCGAGGAGGGACTGCAGGTTCGGGCGGGTCTCGGCTTCGGCGAGATCCTGACGCTGAGCGGCGACTACTTCGGCAACGCGGTGAACCTGGCCGCGCGTCTGGTCGCCGCCGCGGCGCCGGGACAGATCCTGATCACCGAAGACGTCTACAAGCGCATCCCCGATTGGCCGGTCGTGGAGCAGGAACCGTTGCAACTCAAGGGTTTTGACGCACCGGTCGTCGCCTACGAGCTGGGCCGCTCCGCGGGTTGAGGCTCCCGGTAGGCGACCTCGACGCCGGTCTGCAGCGACAGCGCCACGCTCTGGGTCATCAGCAGGGCCGCGAAAATACCCACCCACAGCCAGGCCTGCGCCGGTGCCAGATGGGCGGCGGGGTTTCGCACCGGCAGCACCGTCAATGCGCACATCACATCCGCAACCACCACGATCACGGTGATGTAGGGCAGGACGGTCCGGAACTTCTGCACGCGCGGGCTCGACGGTGTCTCCGAGGCCCTTCGGGCGCGTCCGATCCACCACGTCGTCGCGCACACCACCAGCACCGTCAGTGCGATCGGCACCCCGAGGTTGTTGGCGTCGCTCCACAACGGTTCGATGGGCTCGCGAGTCTTCTGGTCGGCCAGCGCGAGCGCCAGGTCCGACAGCGTCGCCTCGATGAAGAACACCCCGATCGGCGGAACCAGCACGGCGACAATGAAGACGCAGTGTTTGGCGAGCGCGCCGGCCGCACCCGAGACGAATTGCACGACCGCGTACAGCAGCATGTAGACCGACGCCACAAAAGAAATGGCGCCCAACAATTCCGCCGACGATGCCCGGCCCCCGGTCAGCGAGCAGCCATTCTCACCGGCCAGCAGGCTGTATTGAATGGCCGACAGAAACAGGCCCAGGAACGCACTCATCAGCGCTACGCCCGTCAGCGTCTCGTGCTCGATCTCGTGGACTCCGCGGGGCTTTCCGTCGCCGCGACGCCGGTAGCCGCGGTCGAGCACGAGGTTGATGACCACGAACGCGAACCCGGCCAGCACACCGGCCAATTGCGCATAATTCCTTGCCACGATCGATATGTCGAAGCCAGTCCACAGCACGCACGAATCGGCAAGTTGTCCCGTCGGCATCGCCGAAATAATAGTCGTAACGACGCCGTGAGCAGGGTCGAAACACGGGCGGCGGGCGACCGAATGCGGCGGTCGTTAGGGTTGAATTCGTGAGCACTCAACCCGGATACCTGGCCCCCGCTGTCTCCGTCGCGTCCGCGCTGCCCCGTCGCGGCGCCAAGTCGGCCGTGCTGATCGTCCCGGTGGTGTCATCGGGTCCCGAGGATGTCAACGACGAACCCGGCGCCGCGACCGCCGGTGCCGACGGGTTCCTGCCGAAGGACGCGATCACCGAAATCGAGGATGCTCTCAAGGCTTTGAACGCCACCGGCGCGGTCGAGCAGGTGCATCGCTTGGTGGTGAAGTCGTTGCCGCTCGGCAGCGTGCTCACGATCGGGCTCGGCAAGCAGCGTGACGAATATCCCGCGGACCTGATCCGCCGGGCGGCCGGATCGGCGGCACGGGCCTTGGGCGGCGCCGACGCCGCGATCACCACGCTGGGTGCGCTGCCCGGCGACGGGGCCCTTGAGGCCACGATCGAAGGGTTGGTGCTGGGCAGCTACCGGTTCACCGCGTTCCGCACCGACAAGACGGCGCCCAAGGACCCCGGACTGCGCACCATCACGGCGCTGTCCGGCGACAAGGCCGCGAAGGCGCAGGCGACGCACGCTGCGGCGGTCGCGACCGCCGTGGCCACCGCCCGCGACTTCGTCAACACCCCGCCGAGCCATCTCTTCCCCGCCGAATTCGCCAGTCGGGCAAAGGCTTTGGGTGAGTCAGTGGGCCTCGAGGTGGAGATCCTCGACGATAAGGCTCTGCAGAAGAACGGGTACGGCGGCATCGTCGGCGTCGGGCAGGGCTCGTCGCGGCTGCCGCGCCTGGTGCGACTGTCCCACCGCGGGTCGCGGCTGGCCAAGAAGCCCAAGCAGGCCCGGAAGGTCGCGCTGGTCGGCAAGGGCGTCACGTTCGACACCGGCGGCATCTCGATCAAGCCCGCGGCGTCGATGCACCATATGACGTCCGACATGGGCGGTGCCGCCGCGGTGATCGCGACGGTCGCGCTCGCCGCCCAACTCGAACTTCCGATCGACGTGATCGCCACGGTGCCGATGGCCGAGAACATGCCCTCGGCGACGGCTCAGCGCCCCGGCGACGTGCTGACGCAGTACGGCGGCACCACCGTCGAGGTGCTCAACACCGACGCCGAGGGGCGGCTGATCCTGGCCGACGCCATCGTGCGGGCGTGCGAGGACAATCCCGACTACCTGATCGAGACGTCGACGCTGACCGGCGCACAGACCGTCGCACTTGGCGCGCGCACGCCCGGCGTGATGGGCAGCGACGAGTTTCGCGACCGGGTCGCGGACCTGTCCCGGCAGGTCGGCGAAAACGGTTGGGCGATGCCACTTCCCGATGAACTGAAGGACGACCTGAAGTCGACGGTGGCCGACCTGGCCAACATCAGCGGGCAGCGCTTCGCCGGGATGCTGGTGGCGGGAGTGTTCCTGCGCGAGTTCGTCGCCGAGGGCGTCGACTGGGCGCACATCGACGTCGCCGCTCCGGCCTACAACACCGGTGGCCCGTGGGGTTACACGCCCAAGGGCGGCACGGGAGTTCCGACGCGCACCATGTTCGCGGTGCTCGAGGACATCGCCGCGAACGGCTAGCCCGCGGCGTTACTGAACCAGCGCACCTTCTGCTTCCACGAGTAGGCGGAGGTGACCGCGAAGCCTGCGCCACAGGCGCAGGCGAAGAACCAGACCAGCGCCGCGTCCACCGGGCCCTGCACCGCCGGCACCAACGCGGTGATGATGCGGACCGAACAGGCCGCGATACCGCTGCCGCAGGCGAGCAGGTACAGGGTGGCGATGTTGGTCGAGCGCGGGTCCTTGCGCAGCACCAGCATTGCGCGGAAGCCGAACCCGAGCAGGTAGATCAGGGTCCCGCAGAGCAGGATCCAGTAGACGCTCAGCCAGAAGTCGGTGGGCAACGCGAAGAAATCGCGCGCATAGGTCTTGCTGCCGCGGCTGAGAGTGAACGTCGCCAGCAGTAGCGGAATGCACAGTGTGGCAGGACGTTCCACGTACTGCTTGAAGGACTTCTGCAGCGTGTGGTCATCGGTGATCCGGCCGAGCGCGTTGTAGACGATGGCCGACGCCGCGACGATGTAGCAGTCGTGACCCAGGTAGTTCTGCAGATTCCAAACGCCGGTCAGGTCGTGCAACGCGACCCCGAGCGTTTCAGCGGTGAACGGCGACATCAGCAGAACGGTGAGTCCCTGCAGGGCGATGTTGATCGTCGCCGCGACCTCCCAACGGGAATGCCACGTGAGACGTCGAATCCAGAGACTCCACCCGATGCAGGCCAGGGTGATGAAGATGAGAGCGCTAAGTGCCACGGCAGTACCTCGTACGAAGAGAAAGCTTTACAGCGGCGGCGCGTCGGAGCGGGGACGCCACTCCGCGATCTTGGTCGGTGCCGTGAGCGTCTTGACGTTTCCGCCGGCCACGGCGTGCATCTGCGAGCCACCCCGAATCTCCTCGGCGAGAGCGGTGACCTCGTCGGGCTCGATGAACCGATAGCGCGTCAGCAGCTCGGCACGATTGATGCCGAGGTTCGCCGCGGCGACCCGTAGATTGTCGGCGGTGATCAGAGTGCCTTTGTCCAACTGGTCGTAATACGTGGAACGGGGAAGTTCCATCGCGGTCCAGATCTCTTCCCTACTCAGGGAGCGACCTGCCAGATACGAGAGCACGGTGGCAAGTTCCTTGCCGCTGTCATCGGGATACACGAGAAACAAGATATCCAAGTTTTCGGCTTTCCGGAATCCCATTCTCGTTAAATGCCGATTATTTCGCGTTTTCTGGCCGACACACTTCCGCGGATATGGAATTAAAGTCCAACAAATTGGACACAGTCCCACGAGCTGACCATGTGAGTTGTTCTCAGAGTAGGTTCGAATGAGATGTAGCTCACATAACGCCGAGATGGCTTTCTCCACTGCTTGCGCTCGCGGAATTCGGGCGTCACCAGCTTGCCCTGGGTGTGTGCCGACGCCACCGCAGTGACAGGATGGTTTCGGTAATCACGGGTGCAGCTCCGGTCTACCGCGCTGTGGTAAGCCAGAGGTCGACCCGCGCCCACCGACCCACCAATCGAGGAGTCGACGTCAGATGGCCTTCTCAGTGCAGATGCCGGCACTCGGTGAGAGCGTGACCGAGGGAACTGTTACCCGCTGGCTGAAGCAAGAAGGCGACACCGTCGAGGTCGACGAACCGCTGCTGGAGGTCTCCACCGACAAGGTCGACACCGAGATCCCTTCGCCCGCAGCGGGAGTGCTGACCAAGATCGTCGCCCACGAAGACGACACCGTGGAGGTCGGCGGCGAACTGGCCGTGATCGGCGACGCCTCGGAAGGCTCACAGGGCGGCGACCAGCCGGCGGAGCAGCCGGCTGCGCAGGCCGCGCCCCAGCCCCAGCCGGAACCCGAGCCGCAGGCCGCTCCCGAGCCTCAGCCGGCGGCGGAGCCGCCCGCACCCGCCGCACCGGCGGCCGGCGGTCAGGGCGCGGACGGCGACTCCAAGCCGGTCCTGATGCCCGAACTCGGCGAGTCGGTCACCGAAGGCACGGTCACCCGCTGGCTGAAGAAGGTCGGCGACTCTGTCGACGTCGACGAGCCGCTGGTGGAGGTCTCCACCGACAAGGTCGACACCGAGATCCCGTCGCCGGTCGCGGGCACGTTGATCAGCATCACCGCCGAGGAAGACGTCACCGTCGCGGTCGGCGGCGAGCTGGCGCGGATCGGCACCGGCGCCACCACCGCGGCCGTCGCTCCCGCTGCGCCCGCGCCGCAAGCCGCACCCCCGCTCCCCGGCACCGCCCGCTCCGCCGGCACCGCCCGCTCCGCCGTCCCCTCCGGCACCGCCCGCCCCTCCGGCACCCGCCGCTGCGCCCGCCCCGCCCCGGCTCCCGCACCGGCCCCGGCTCCCGAGCCCGCGCCGCAGCCGGCCGCATCGGGCGACGGCGCCCCCTACGTCACTCCCCTGGTGCGAAAGCTGGCCGCCGAGAACAACATTGACCTTGGCACGCTGAACGGCACCGGCGTCGGCGGACGCATCCGCAAGCAGGATGTGCTGGCCGCCGCCGAGCAGAAGAAGCAACCCGCAGCGGCGCCGGCCGCCCCGGCAAGTCCGGCGGCAGCGCCGGCCGCGCCGAAGCCGAGCGCCCCGACGCCCGCGCCCGCGCTGGCGCATCTGCGTGGAACCACGCAGAAGGCCAGCCGGATCCGCCAGATCACCGCGAACAAGACGCGGGAGTCGCTGCAGGCGACGGCGCAACTCACGCAGGTGCACGAAGTCGACATGACCCGCATCGTGGCGCTGCGCGCCAAGGCGAAGAGCGCCTTCGCCGAGCGCGAGGGCGTGAACCTGACCTACCTGCCGTTCATCGCGCGCGCCGTCATCGACGCGCTCAAGACGCACCCGAACGTCAACGCCAGCTACAACGAGGGCACCAAAGAGATCACTTATTACGACGCCGAGCACCTCGGCTTTGCGGTCGACACCGAGCAGGGCCTGCTTTCGCCGGTGATCCACAACGCCGGCGACCTGTCGCTGGCCGGCCTGGCCCGCGCGATTGCCGACATCGCCGAGCGCGCCAGGTCGAACCGGCTCAAGCCCGACGAGTTGTCCGGTGGCACCTTCACGATCACCAACATCGGCAGCCAGGGCGCCCTCACCGACACGCCGATTCTGGTGCCGCCGCAGGCTGCGATGCTGGGCACCGGGGCGATCGTGAAGCGGCCCCGGGTCGTCGTCGACGACAACGGCAACGAATCGATCGGTGTGCGGTCGGTCGCGCTGCTGCCGCTGACCTACGACCACCGGCTGATCGACGGCGCCGACGCCGGACGCTTCGTCACCACCATCAAACATCGGCTCGAAGAAGGCTCATTCGAGGCCGATCTGGGGTTGTAGGGGGCTCGACGCGTGACCGCCACCGTCGCCATCGCAGGCTCGTCCGGCCTGATCGGTTCGGCCCTGGTCACGGCGCTACGCAGCGCGGACTACCAGGTTCTGCGGATCGTGCGCCGCGCCCCGGCCAACGCCGGCGAACTGCACTGGGATCCCGACAGCGGTGAACTCGACACCGCCGCGTTGCAGGGCGTCGACGCCGTAGTGAACATGTGCGGCGTCAACGTTGCCGGGCGGCGCTGGTCGGGCGCGTTCAAGCAGAATCTGCGCGACAGCCGCATCACCCCGACCGAGGTGCTGTCCACTGCCGTCGCCGAAGCCGGCGTCGGCGTGCTCGTCAACGCCAGCGCGGTCGGCTACTACGGCAACACCAAGGATCGTGCGGTCGACGAAACCGCTCCTCCGGGAAAAGGTTTCCTCGCACAGCTGTGTGTGGACTGGGAAGCGGTCACCGCGCCCGCCGTTGCGGCCGGCGCGCGAGTGGTGCTGGCCCGTACCGGCGTCGTGCTGGCTGCGGCGGGCGGTGCCCTGCGGCAACTGCGGCCGCTGTTCTCGGTCGGCCTCGGCGTCCGGTTGGGCAGCGGCCGCCAGTACATGTCCTGGATCAGCCTGGACGACACCGTGCGCGCGCTGCAGTTCGCGCTCGCCGAACCGGGCCTGTCCGGGCCGGTGAACCTGACCGGGCCCGCCCCGGTGACGAACGCGGAATTCACTGCGGCACTGGGCCGTACGGTCGGCCGACCCACCCCGCTGATGGCACCCGCATTCGCGGTGCGCGCGGCGCTCGGCGAGTTCGCCGACGAGGCGCTGCTGAGCGGGCAACGGGTCATCCCGGGCGCGTTGGAGCGGGCGGGCTTCGAGTTTCACCACAACACCGTCGGCGAGGCGTTGCGGTACGCCACCGCGACGCGTGATGTCGCCTGACGCCTGTCAGGTTGTCGCCAGCTTCGAGTTGTACCGTCGGGCAGGTGAGTTCGATCCGCTCGAGCGAGGCGCCCGTCGATGTCCGCCAGATGGACAGCGTCGACTACCGGGTCGCCTGGGATCTGCAGCAGGAGTTGGCCGAAGCCCGGATCGCGGGCGGCGCCGACTCGTTGCTGCTGCTCGAACACCCGTCGGTCTACACCGCGGGACGTCGCACCGCCGCCGAGGAGCGACCCGCCGATGACACCCCAGTCGTCGACACCGACCGCGGCGGCAAAATCACCTGGCATGGCCCGGGCCAACTCGTCGGCTACCCGATCATCGGGCTGGCCGAGCCGCTCGACGTCGTCAATTACGTCCGGCGCATCGAGGAAGCCCTGATCAAGGTGTGTAGCGACACCGGCCTTCGCGTCGGCCGTGTCGACGGACGCTCAGGCGTGTGGGTGCCCGCCGAGGCCGGCCGGCCGGACCGCAAGGTCGCCGCGATCGGCGTGCGGGTGTCGCGGTCGACCACGCTGCACGGCTTCGCGCTCAACTGCGACTGCGACCTCGGCGCGTTCGCGAACATCGTCCCGTGCGGCATCAGCGACGCCGGCGTCACGTCGCTCTCGGCAGAACTGGGGCGCCGGGTCAGCGTCGACGACGTCCGGGCCGCGGTCGCCGACGCGGTGTGCGACGCCCTGGACGGCCTGCTTGCGGTCGGCTCGTCCAACAGTCCGGTTCCTCAGCCCGCCGTACCGGCGCGCATCGTCGCCCGGGGCTGACACACCGCCGCCCGCGTAGCATCGACTCCGTGACCGTCACCCCCGAAGGTCGGAAGCTGCTGCGCCTGGAAGTGCGCAACGCCGAAACCCCGATCGAGCGCAAGCCGCCGTGGATCAAGACCCGGCTGCGGATGGGGCCCGAGTACACCGACCTCAAGAAGCTGGTCCGCCGCGAGGGCCTGCACACCGTGTGCGAAGAAGCCGGCTGCCCCAACATCTACGAGTGCTGGGAAGACCGCGAGGCCACCTTCCTGATCGGCGGCGGGGTCTGCAGCCGCCGCTGCGACTTCTGCCAGATCGACACGGGCAAGCCCGCGCCGCTCGACCGCGACGAACCGCGCCGGGTCGCCGAGAGCGTGCAGGCGATGAGCCTGCGCTACTCCACGGTCACCGGGGTGGCCCGCGACGACCTGCCGGATGGCGGCGCCTGGCTCTACGCCGAGACCGTGCGCGCCATCAAACAACTCAACCCGTCGACCGGGGTGGAGTTGTTGATTCCCGACTTCAACGCCCACGCCGACCAGTTGCGCGAGGTCTTCGAATCGCGCCCAGAAGTGTTGGCGCACAACGTTGAAACCGTGCCGCGCATTTTCAAGCGCATCCGTCCGGCGTTCACCTATCAGCGCAGCCTCGACGTGCTGACCGCGGCGCGCGACTTCGGACTGGTCACCAAGAGCAACCTGATCCTCGGCATGGGCGAGACCCCCGACGAGGTGCGGTCGGCGCTCGAAGACCTGCATGCGGCCGGCTGCGACATCGTGACGATCACCCAGTACCTGCGCCCGACGTCGCGGCATCACCCGGTCGACCGCTGGGTCCACCCCGACGAGTTCGTCACCTACGAGCGCTACGCCGAGCAACTCGGGTTCGCCGGGGTGCTGGCCGGACCGCTGGTGCGCTCGTCGTATCGGGCGGGCCGGCTCTACCAGCAGGCCAGCCAGCGCCGGCAGCAGACGCCCACCGCACAGCCGGGCTGACGCGGCCTTCCGTATTCTTGGCCATTATGGCCAGATCCCGCGGCGCCAAGCCGACCAAGGCCGCCCGAGCCGAGGCGAAAGCCGCTCGCAAGGCCGCCAGTAGAGAACGCCGCAGCCAACTCTGGCAGGCGTTCAACATCCAGCGACAAGAGGACAAGCGGCTGCTGCCGTACATGATCGGCGCTTTCCTGCTGATCGTCGGCATCGCCGTGGCGATCGGCCTGTGGTCCGGCGGATTAGCGATCGTCTCGCTGCCCGTACTGGGTGTCGTGCTGGGCGTGCTGGTGGCGTTCATCATCTTCGGCCGCCGCGCACAGAAGTCGGTGTACGGCAAGGCCGAGGGTCAGGCCGGGGCGGCCGCCTGGGCGCTGGACAACCTGCGCGGCAAGTGGCGCGTCACCCCCGGCGTGGCCGCTACCGGGCACCTCGACGCCGTGCACCGGGTGCTCGGTCGCCCGGGCGTGATCCTGGTCGGCGAAGGCTCGGCGGGGCGGGTCAAACCGCTTCTCGCCCAAGAGAAGAAGCGCACTGCGCGACTTGTCGGCGACGTCCCGATCTACGACTTCATCGTCGGCAACGGTGACGGCGAGGTGCCGCTGGCCAAGCTGGAACGCCACCTGACCAAGCTGCCGGCCAACATCACCGTCAAGCAGATGGACTCGCTCGAGTCGCGGCTGGCCGCGCTGGGTTCACGGGCCGGCACCGCCGCGATGCCCAAGGGCCCGATGCCCGCGGGCGCGAAGATGAAGGGCGTGCAGCGGACGGCCCGGCGCCGTAGTTAGCGCCGGCGCCATAGTCAGCGCCGCACGACGATGCAGGGGGTCCTGAGGAGGAGCGGCGCCATAGTCAGCGCCGCACGACGGCGGTGGCCGTCACCCGGTCCTGAATCCCCCGTCCGTCGGTGTCGACGAACAGCGCTGGAATGACGAACGCGATCAGCAGCCCGCGCACCGTCGCGCGGCCCAGCCCGACCAGTTGCCGTTTGTCGACCGAGGCCACCCGCACCCCCAGCGCGAATTGCCCGGGAGTGAACTGAAATAGCCGCACTCCGATGATGCCCAGCGCGAGCCAGATGACGGTCGCGATGTTGACCCAGGCACCACTGATCGAATACGCCGGATTGTGCGCGAGACCGAACGGAACCGCGAGACCGGCCAGACCGACCGCGATCAGCCAGTCGACGAACAGCGCCAGCAGCCGTCGACCCATCCCGACGATGGACCCAGGCCCGTTCTGCGGCAGACCCAACGACTCGCCCGAATAGCCCTGTGGAGATTCCGAGTCGCCGATTCCCGGGGGGCGGTTGCTGGCCGTCATAACCCCACAATAAGGTCAGGTCTGGCCAGGCTCACAAACGCGATGGGCTGCGGCTTAACGCAGATGTAACACAAGGTTTGACTCACGCAACATTGCGTCCATAGCGTCTGACCGGGTTTTCAATTACGTCCACGTAACGGAAAGCTCATAAACGACCACAAGTGGTTCGAAGCACGCAGCAAAGGAGAGCGCTTCGGTGTCCGAAAAATCGGCCGACGACATCATCAAACTGGCCAGAGACGAGAAGGTCGAATTCGTCGACGTTCGGTTCTGTGACCTGCCCGGCATCATGCAGCACTTCACGATTCCGATTTCGTTCTTCGACGAGAGCGTGTTCGAGGAGGGCCTGGCGTTCGACGGCTCCTCGATCCGCGGCTTCCAGTCGATCCACGAATCCGACATGCTGCTGCTCCCCGACACCGGAACGGCGCATATCGACCTGTTCACTCAGGCCAAGACGCTGAACCTGAACTTCTTCGTGCACGACCCGTTCACCCTCGAGCCGTACTCGCGCGACCCGCGCAACGTCGCCCGCAAGGCGGAGAACTACTTGAAGAGCACCGGCATCGCCGACACCGCGTACTTCGGTGCCGAGGCCGAGTTCTACATCTTCGACTCGGTCGCCTTCGACTCGAACATCAACGGCACCTTCTATGAGGTCGACGCGATCTCCGGTTGGTGGAACACCGGCGAACCGACCGAGCGGGACGGCAGCCCGAACCGCGGCTACAAGGTGCGCCCCAAGGGTGGTTACTTCCCGGTCGCTCCCGTCGACCACTACGTCGACCTGCGCGCCAAAATGCTGCAGAACCTGATCACTGCCGGCTTCTCACTGGAGAAGGGCCACCACGAGGTGGGCACCGGCGGCCAGGCGGAGATCAACTACAAGTTCAACACGCTGTTGCACGCGGCCGACGACATGCAGTTGTACAAGTACATCGTCAAGAACACCGCGTGGCAGGAGGGCAAGACCGTCACGTTCATGCCCAAGCCGCTGTTCGGCGACAACGGCTCGGGTATGCACACCCACCAGTCGCTGTGGAAAGACGGCAACCCGTTGATGTACGACGAGACCGGTTACGCCGGCCTGTCGGACACCGCGCGCCACTACATCGGCGGTCTGCTGCACCACGCCCCGTCGCTGCTGGCGTTCACCAACCCGACGGTGAACTCCTACAAGCGTCTGGTGCCGGGTTACGAGGCGCCGATCAACCTGGTGTACAGCCAGCGCAACCGCTCGGCCTGTGTGCGTATCCCGATCACCGGCACCAACCCGAAGGCCAAGCGCCTCGAGTTCCGTTGCCCCGACTCGTCGGGTAACCCGTACCTGGCGTTCTCGGCGATGCTGATGGCCGGCTTGGACGGCATCAAGAACAAGATCGAGCCGCAGACGCCGGTCGACAAGGACCTCTACGAGCTGCCGCCGGAGGAGGCTGCGAACATCCCGCAGGCTCCGACCCAGCTGTCGGCAGTGATCGATCGCTTGGAAGAGGACCACGAATACCTCACCGAGGGAGGCGTTTTCACGCCCGACTTGATCGAGACGTGGATCAGCTACAAGCGCGACAACGAGATCTTGCCGGTGCAGGTTCGGCCGCACCCGTACGAGTTCTCGCTGTACTACGACTGCTAGATCAGACGTCTCAAAAGGCGCGGGCGCTCAGACGAGCGTCCGCGCCTTTTGTGTTGAGGGAGCTCAGAGTCAGGCGTGCCGCATCTGCGTGTCGACATGCACACCGTCCGCGGAGTCTATGCCACCGGCCAAGGAGTTCTCGTCGAACCAGACTTTGGCGCCCCGACCCCACGTTCCACTCCACATCGAACCTTGCGGGTGCAGGTCCACCGGCCCTACATCGCCGTCGGCGTGAACGCAGGATTCGCCGCAGGACGACAGGTTCATGTCCAGCCAGGAACCCACGCTGGCCTTGGCGGGATTGGTCGACCCGGTCACGGTTAGGACGTAGGCGCCGTCGGGAGGCGGCGCCGCAGAAGCCGTCGTCGCGAGCCCGATTGCCGGCCCGATCAGTGCCACGGCCGCCGCCATAAAACGATGTGAGTTGAGCATCGCTTCTCCCTGTGTCGATGGGCAGTTCTGCCGACAATCGGTAGGTCCGCCATATGAAGTATGTAGGTGTGATGTTGTGCGAGGGTACGGCCTTAAGCGGGGAAGAGATACAGGGATTTCCCTGGCATCCGGATGCTGGAATCTGCCCACGATGCGCAACCTAGGCCGGTCCTTGCCGCAGCTCGTCGCGAAGTTCCATCAACACGACGCCGAGCATGTTCTCGCCGTCGCCGGGACAGCGACCGCAATGACAGTCGCCCCAGAACTGGTCGTGCCAGGTATTGCCCTCGACGAGCGTGTGCGGATGGGTGGCGATGAGTTGACCGGCGAGGTCGCGATCGCTGAATTTCGCCGCGAGCACCTGCTCCATGACGAGAATGCGAATGTCCGACCAATAGCTGACCACGCGGACTTTGCGTCCGCGCCGCTTGGCGATCAGCGGGGTCTCCGACGCCAGCACCCAGGCGCGATCGGCGGGGTCGTCGGCTTTCAGCGCCTGGTAGGCGTGCTCCGCGGTCGGGTAGACGTCGTCACCGATGTGCACGGGGTGCCGGTAGAAGTTGCTGAGAAAGTATGTGGATCCACGGAATTGATCAATCAAGTTCTCCTCTCTCTGTCGTAGGGGCGGCGTCGGGCGACGTCTGATTGCGGCGTCCAGGATAGCTCCCGGCACCGACAGGACGCCGTCGCTCGGGCGCGGTATTGACCGGGTATTGTCAGCGATGCTAAGCAGGTGCTCAGCATTCGACGTGCACGGTATGGAAGGGATCTGATGGCGCTGCAGACAGTTTTGGACGACATCCGCAAGCGGCCCGGCACGGGGGACGTCATCCCCGTCATCAACCCCGCCACCGAAGAGACCATCACCGAGTTCACCGACTGCGGCCAAGATGCGGTCGACGAGGCCGTCGCGCGGGCCAAGGCGTCGTTCCAGGCCGGCGTGTGGTCGCAACTTCCCGGCCGCGAACGCGCCAAGGTCCTGTGGAAGATCGGCGACCTGATCGAGCAGCACGCCGAGGAGTTCGCTCAACTCGATTCGCTCAACACCGGCATGCCGCTGCTGCAAGCGACGCTGCAGATGTCGACGTGTGCGGAGTTCTTCCGCTACTACGCCGGTTGGTGTTCGAAGATCAACGGCGTCGCCTATGACGTCAAGACCGACGGCATCGCCACCGACGCCTACGTCGACATGCACGCATACACGCTCAAGGAGCCGTACGGCGTTGTGGGACTGATCTTTCCGTGGAACGGGCCGATCTTCAACGCGTGCGCCAAGCTGGCCCCGGCGCTGGCCGCGGGCTGCAGCGTGCTCGTGAAACCCGCTGAGGAGACGCCACTTTCGGCACTTCTGCTCGACCGGCTGATCCACGAGGCCGGCGTGCCCGAAGGCGTCGCCAACCTGCTGACCGGGTACGGCCACACGGCGGGTGCGGCGATCACCGCGCACCCAGATGTCGAGAAGGTCGCCTTCACGGGCTCGACCGAGGTCGGCAAGGAGATCGTCCGGGCATCGGCCGGCAACCTGAAAAAGGTCACCCTCGAACTCGGCGGCAAGTCGCCGGTGCTGATCTTCGACGACGCCGACATGGACAAGGCCCTGCTGATGGCCTCGTTGGGCATCTTCGTGCACTCGGGCCAGGGCTGCGTCTGCGGATCACGCATCTTCGCCCAGCGCGGCGTGTATGACCGTGTGGTAGAAGGCATTTCACTGATGGCCAACACGTTCAAGCTCGGCGCGCCCAGCGAGGAAGGCTGTGTCAGTGGACCCCTGATCAGCCAGAAGCAGCTCACCCGGGTGATGGGTTTCATCGACGAGGGCAAGAAAGAGGGCGTCGAGGTCGTCACCGGCGGCTACCGACTGGACCGCAAGGGCTACTTCGTCCACCCGACGGTGCTCACAGGAGTCGACACCAACGCGCGCCTGTACCGGCAGGAGATCTTCGGGCCGGTGGTCACCATCCTGCCGTTCGACGACGAGGACGAGGGCATTGCGCTGGCCAACGACACCACCTACGGCCTGGCGGCGACCGCCTGGACGCAGAACGTCGGCCGGTCCCACCGGATGCTCAAGCGACTCAACGCCGGCAGCGTACAGGTCAACTGCCAGTTGGTCTTTGACCACGACGTGCCGTTCGGTGGTCACAAGCAGTCCGGCTGGGGCCACGAATTCGGCAAAGAAGGAATCGACATGTACATGAAGACGAAGTCGGCCTGGATCCAGTTGTAGGCGTTATCGTCTGCGCATGGCGCACAACCTCGAGGCCCGGCTCAACGGGTACCTGCCGATCGTGTTGTCGGTGTTCCGGGTCATCTTCGGGCTGCTGTTCCTCTGCCACGGCCTGTCCGGGGTGATCGGTTGGCCGGCGGCGGGACACGTCGCATCAATGTGGGAGTGGCCGGCCTTCTACGCGGCCTGGATCGAACTCGTCACCGGCGCGCTGATCACCCTGGGTCTGTTCACCCGTCCCGCCGCGTTCCTGGCCTCCGGGGAGATGGCGTTCGCCTACTTCACCGCGCACTTCCCGATGGGCTTTTTTCCCATCAACAACCACGGCGAAGAGTCGGTGATGTTCTGCTTCGCGTTCCTGCTGCTGGTGTTTTCCGGTGGCGGGCCCTACGGACTCGAGGGCCGACGGCGAAGCCGCTTGCGGGGCTAGGACTTAACGCAGCGTCGCGAAGAACGCGCGGACGTCGTCGACGAACAGATCGGGTTGCTCGAACGCGGCGAAGTGCCCGCCGCGCGGCATCGTCGTCCAGCGCGTGATGTTGTAGGCCGCCTCGCACCAGGCTCGCGGGGTGCGCAGGATCTCCTTCGGGAATGACGCGACGCCCGTAGGCAAGTCGACACGGCCGTCGCTGACGAACCGGTTGAAACTCTCCCAGTACAGCCGGGCCGACGACGCGCCGCTTCCGGTGACCCAGTACATCATCACGTTGTCGAGCAATTCGTCCTTGGTGAGCACCTTTTCGGGATGCCCGTCGCAGTCCGCCCACGCCCAGAACTTCTCGACGACCCACGCCATCTGTCCCACCGGCGAGTCGACCAGCCCGTAGCCCAGCGTCTGCGGTCGGGTGGACTGCTGCTTGGAGTAGCCGGTGCCCCACTTGCGGTGCTCGACGTACGCGGCCAACGCCTGCTGGTCTTCCTCGCTGAACTCGGCGTCTTTCACCGGCTTCGCGATCGGCATGTTCAGGTGGATGCCCACGCAGCGCCCGCCGTTGCGGCCGATCTGCGTCGTCACCGCCGCACCCCAGTCGCCGCCCTGGGCGCCGTACCGGTCGTAGCCGATGCGGCCGACCAGCGTCTCCCACGCCTCGGCGATCTTCTCCACGCCCCACCCGGTATCGGTCGGCTTGCCCGAGAAACCGTAACCGGGCAGCGACGGACAGATCACATGGAACGCGTCCTCAGCGCGGCCGGACGGCGGGTTGACCAGCGGCTCGATCACTTTGTGAAACTCGACCACCGAGCCAGGCCAGCCGTGCGTCAGCACCAACGGCAGCGCGCACTCGTGCGGCGAGCGTTGATGGATGAAATGGAGGTCCAGACCGTCGATTTCGGTGACGTACTGGTCGAAAGTGTTCAGCGCAGCCTCGCGCGAACGCCAGTCGTACCCGTCGGCCCAGTACGAGGCCAGCTCGCGGGTGTAGCTCAGCGGGATGCCCTGGGACCAGTCGTCGACGGTCTCGGCCTCCGGCCAGCGGCTGCGCGCCAGACGCTGCTGCAGGTCCTCGAGAACGGCGGCGGGAACGTCGATGCGGTATGGCCTGATGTCCGACATAGCCTTCATCATGCAGGCCGGTGTTCAGCCGTCGAGGCCGAGGTCCTTGCGGAACCGCTTCATGCCGTCCACCTTCTGCGCCAGCGTGGCGTCCGGCCCCGAGTAGAACATCCACGGCATGGTCAGGATCCCGGTGATGCCGGCGTCCTCGGCCCGCTGGTAGTGCTCGGCGGTGAACGCATCGGTGAGCGGGGTCAGGATGGTGAAATCGTCCATGCCCAAGCTCTTTTCGGCCCGCAGCTCGCGAATCCGGGCGGCCGCGGTGAGCGCCTGCTCGGTGTTGATCAGGTCGCCGATCCAGCCGTCGTAGCGGGCCGCGCGGCGCAACGCGATCTCGCTGAGCCCGCCGACATAGATCGGGATTCGCGGCGGCGTCGGTTGCATCTCCAGCTTGGGCGTCTGATAGAACTCGCCGTCGAATTCCGTCCAGCCCGGTGACCACAGCCTCCGCATCAGGTCGAGCATCTCGTCGGTGCGCTTGCCCCGCTTGGCGAAGGGCTGCTCCATCAGGTCGAACTCTTCCTCGCACCAGCCCACACCGATGCCCAACTCGACTCGGCCGTCGGCCAGATATGCCGCCGTGCCAATGGCTTTGGCGGCCGCATAGGCGTTGCGCATCGCAGGGATGTAGACCGTGGTGACGAATCGCAGCCGCGTCGTGACCTGTGCGAGCGACCCGACCAGCACCCACGGGTCGGGCCATTCGGTGAACGGTTGCCAGCGCCGCTGGCCGTCCTTGGTGTACGGGTATGGGGTGTTGAGCGTTTCCAGATTCACGATGTGGTCCGGGATCGCCATGCCGTCGTAGCCGAGTTCGTCGGCTACCTTGGCGACCTCGACGATCTCTTTGGTGTCCAGAAACGCGCTGCTGACGTAGAACTTCATTCGGCGGCCCGCGCCCACGACGGGGTGATGAAGATGCCCTCCGCTTCGACCGTGACCCCGTCGGCGTCGGAAAGATGGCCGGAGACAAAGGATTTGACGCCCTCGGTGCGCTCGACGGCCGCCCAGGCCCGCAGAGCGCCCAGCGGGGTGCCGCGGACGAAGCGCAGCGTCAGCGTGCCGGTGAACAGCGGCTTGGTCAGCCCGGAACTGGCCGCCTCGCCGAGCACATGGTCGAGTACCAGCGCGCACACGCCGCCGTGCACCCAGCCGGGTGGGCCCTCGTAGGCGGTGTTGAGCGTGAATTCGCTCCAGCACGAGCCGTCGTCGTCGTGCTGGATGACCAGCGGGGGTGCGATCGCGTTGCGCAACCCGATCACCGCGTTGCCCCACACCACCGGTCGTCCCCCGACGGCGTGCCGGACCACTCGGACCTCATCGCGCTGCCGGGTGCGCAGGGCCTCGGTCGCGGCCCGGATCGCCGCACGCGCCGCGTCGATGCGCTCGGGTTCGGCTTCGGTCCGCAGCGCCGCGTCGATCAGATCCCGTACCTCCGCGGTGAGCGGACCGTAGATCGCCGCGAGCCGATCGTGTTCGTCGGCGCTCATCACCTCGTAGGGGATATTCGCGTCCAAGCCCGCCTCCTGGCGCTTGTGGCGGGCCGACATCGGCAACCGACCGTTACGTCTTTCCTAACACCGAGGCATGGGAAGGCGCGCGACCGGGGCCGTGTCACTCGTCGAAGATCTTGTGCACCACGGCTTTTGCGCGGCGGGTCACGCGCAGGTAGTTGTCCAGGAATTCGCCGCCGTCGCCGTTCTTGGCCCAGCCGGCGGCGACCGCGACCGTGTTGAGCAGCTTGCCGGGTCCGGGCAGCTGATCGGTGGGCTTGCCGCGAACCAGCACCAGCGCGTTGCGAGCCCGGGTGGCGGTCAGCCATGCCTCACGCAGCAGGTCGGCGTCCTCGCCTGCGATCAGGCCCGCCTCCGCGGCGGCGTCGAGGCTCTCCAGCGTCGAGGTGTTGTGCAGCGCCTCGATCTCGCTCGCGAAGCGCAACTGCAGCAGCTGCACGGTCCATTCGATGTCGGCCAGTCCCCCGCGCCCCAGCTTGGTGTGGGTCTTCGGGTCGGCTCCGCGGGGCAGCCGCTCGGAGTCGACGCGGGCCTTCATCCGCCGGATCTCGAGCACCGCTTCCGCCGACACTCCGCCGGACGGGTAGCGGATCTTGTCGGCCATGTGCAGGAACCGTTGCCCCAGATCCGCGTCACCGGCGACCGCGTCGGCCCGCAGCAACGCCTGGATCTCCCACGACTGCGCCCACTGCCCGTAGTAGGCCTCGTAGGAAGCAAGGGTGCGGACCAGCGGCCCGCTGCGGCCCTCGGGCCGCAGGTTGGCGTCGACCTCCAACGGCGGGTCGGCGCTGGGGGTGCCCAGCAGCGCGCGGATCTGCTCGGCCACCGTTACCGACCACTTCACCGCGTCGGAATCCTGCACGCCGTCGGCCGGCTCGCAGACGAAGAGCACGTCGGCGTCCGACCCGTAGCCGAGTTCGCGACCGCCGAGTCGGCCCATCCCGATCACCGCGATCGCGGCCGGGGCGACGCCGCTGTCCGGCAGGTTGGCGCGCGTGACCGCGTCCAGCGCGGCCTGCAGCACCGCGACCCACACCTCGGTCAGCAGCGCGCAGACGTCGGTGACGTCGAGCATGCCCAGCAGGTCCGCCGACGCGACGCGGGCCAACTCACGACGGCGCAGCGAACGTGCGATCGCGATCGCGCGCACCGGGTCGGTCTGTCGGCTCGCCGATGCCACCAGCGCACCGGCCACCGCGCCCGGCTCGACCTCGAGCAGCTTGGGACCCGATGGCCCGTCGCTGTAGTTCTGCACGACTTCCGGCGCACGCATCAGCAACTCCGGCACGTAAGCCGAGGTGCCCAGCACGTGCATCAAACGCTTGGCCACCGCCGGCTTGTCACGCAGCGTGGACAGATACCAGCGCTGCGAGACCATCACCTCGCTGATCCGGCGATAGGCCAGCAGCCCGCCGTCGGGATCGGGGCTGTCGGACAGCCAGTCCAGCAGGCGGGGCAGCAGCACCGACTGCACCCGGCCGCGGCGACCACTCTGGTTGATCAGGGCGGCCAGATGGGTCAGGGCGCTGTGCGGGGCCTCGTAGCCCAGCGCGGCCAGCTGACGCTCCGCGGCCGCCGGCGTCATGCCCTGGGAGAACTCCAGGCCTTCTGGCGCAAGCGATTCCAGCAGCGGCTGGTAGAACAGCTTCGCGTGCAACTTCGACACCCGCATGTGGTGGCGCTTCAGCTCGTCGCGCAGCACGCCCAGCCGATCATGACTGCCGTCGGGACGGACGTGGGCGGCGCGGGCCAGCCAGCGCAGCGCCTCGTCATCCTCCGGCGCCGGCAGCATGTGGGTGCGCTTGAGCCGCTGCAGCTGTAGCCGGTGTTCGAGCAGCCGGAGGAACTCGTAGGACGCGGTCAGGTTCGCGGTGTCGTCACGGCCGACGTAGCCCCCGGCGCCCAGCGCGGCCAGCGCGTCGACCGTCGAAGCGACGTGCAGCGAATCGTCGTTGCGGCCGTGGACGAGCTGCAGCAGTTGCACCGCGAACTCGACGTCGCGCAGCCCGCCGCGGCCGAGCTTGAGCTCGCGGTCGCGGACGTCGGCGGGGACCAGCTGCTCGACCCGGCGGCGCATCGCCTGCACCTCGGGCACGAAATCCTCACGCTCGCAGGCGTTCCAGACCATCGGCATCAAGGTGTCGATGTATTGCTTGCCGAGTTCCGCGTCGCCGGCGGCGGGCCGGGCCTTCAGCAACGCCTGGAACTCCCACGTCTTGGCCCACTGCTGGTAGTAAGCCACGTGCGAGTCCAGGGTGCGGACCAGCTCGCCGTGTCGACCCTCCGGCCGCAGCCCGGCGTCCACCTGGAAGAAGGCGTCCGACGCCAGCCGCATCAATTCGCCGGCGATCCGCGCGGACGTCGGGTCGGCGGGCTCGGCGACGAAGATGACGTCGACGTCGCTGACGTAATTCAGTTCGCGCGCACCGCATTTGCCCATCGCGATGATTGCCAGCCGGGGCGGGGTGTCGTCACCGCAGACGGTGGTCTCCGCGACCGACAGCGCGGCACCCAGCGCGGCGTCGGCGAGGTCGGCCAGATGGGCGCCCACCTCGCGAAACGACAGCACCGGCTCGTTCTCGACCGTCGGCGCCAGATCCAGCGCCGCCAACACCAGCAGCCGGTCGCGGTACAGCGCGCGCAGCCGCCACACCACCGAGCCCGTGGCGCTGGGCGGTTCGGCGACGCATTCGGCGAAGGCGGCCCGCAGTCGCTCGGGTGACGGCAGCTTCACGTTGCCCTGCAACAAGTGCCACGAAGACGGGTGCGCGACCAGATGGTCGCCCAGCGCCAGCGACGACCCGAGAACGCCGAACAGCCGGCCGCGCAGGCAACGGTCCGCGGCCAGCGCGTCGTTCAGTTCAGCCCAGCCGTCGCCGAGCGCCTCGGCGAGCCGGACCGTCGCACACAGCGCGGCGTCAGCGTCGGGCGCGCGCGACAACGACCACAGGACGTCGATGTGTTCTTCGGTGTTCCAACCCAGCTGCGCCACATTCGCGCTCGCCCGGTCGTCGACCAACCCGAGCCGGCCGAGGCTGGGGACCTTGGGCCGATCTGTCACTGGCTGGTTCACGTCTTCGACGGTAGCGCAGATGGCTTTCGATCTGGCTGGGTCCTAATTACCGGCATCGGCTACAGCGAGATGTAGGTCTTCAACTCGTACGGCGTGACGTGGCGGCGGTAGTTCGCCCACTCCGTGCGCTTGTTGCGCAGGAAGAAGTCGAACACGTGCTCCCCCAGCGCTTCTGCGACGAGTTCGGAGCCCTCCATCGCGCGCAGCGCCTCGTCGAGGCTGGACGGCAGTTCGCGGTAACCCATCGCGCGTCGTTCGGTCGGCGTGAGGTCCCAGACGTTGTCCTCGGCCTGCGGGCCCAGCACGTAGCCCTTCTCGACGCCGCGCAGCCCGGCGGCCAGCAGCACGGCGAACGCCAGATACGGGTTGCAGGCCGAGTCGGGGCTGCGCACCTCGATGCGGCGCGACGACGTCTTGTGCGGGCTGTACATCGGGATGCGCACCAGCGCAGAGCGGTTGGCCGCGCCCCACGACGCCGCGGTCGGCGCCTCCCCGCCGAGCACCAGCCGTTTGTAGGAGTTCACCCACTGGTTGGTGACGGCGCTGATCTCGCTGGCGTGTTCGAGGATGCCGGCGATGAACGACTTGGCGACGTCGGACAGTTGCAGCGGGTCGTCCGGGCTGTGGAAGGCGTTGACCTCACCCTCGAACAGACTCATGTGGGTGTGCATCGCGGAGCCGGGGTATTGGCCAAAAGGCTTGGGCATGAAGGTCGCTCGTGACCGCTCGGTCAGCGCGACCTCTTTGATCAGGTAGCGGAACGTCATCACGTTGTCCGCCATCGACAGCGCGTCGGCGAAGCGCAGGTCGATCTCCTGCTGGCCGGGAGCACCTTCGTGATGGCTGAATTCCACCGAGATGCCCATGGATTCCAGCGCGTCGATCGCGTGCCGGCGGAAGTTGCCCGCGCTGTGCACGGCCTGGTCGAAATAGCCGGCGTTGTCAGCCGGGACGGGTTCGGACCCGTCCTCCGGGCCGGCTTCCAACAGGAAGAACTCGATCTCGGGGTGGATGTAGCAGGAGAAACCGAGGTCGTTGGCCTTGCCTAGCTGACGACGCAGCACGTGGCGGGGGTCGGCCCACGACGGCGAGCCGTCGGGCATCTTGATGTCGCAGAACATCCGCGCCGAGTGGTGGTGGCCGCTGCGGGTGGTCCAGGGCAACACCTGGAAGGTCGACGGGTCCGGATGCGCGACGGTGTCGGATTCCGAGACGCGGGCGAAGCCCTCGATCGACGACCCGTCGAACCCGATGCCTTCTTCGAAGGCGCCCTCAAGCTCGGCGGGCGCGATCGCGACAGACTTGAGGAAACCGAGCACATCGGTAAACCACAGCCGGACGAATCGGATGTCCCGTTCTTCCAGCGTGCGGAGCACGAATTCCTTTTGTCGATCCATACCTGGAACAGTATGCATGCAGCGTTAAATCTGTGTTACCGGCGCGGCCTAACACCGTAAGTTTCCCGGCGCGATGCCGTCCACCAAATAGCGGGTCACGGCGCCGTCGACGCAGTCGTTTCCGGTGAAGGTCACCGTGTGCTGGGTGCCTTCGAAGGTGATCAGGTTGGCCCCGAGTTGACGGGCCAGATCGACGCCGGCCTGATACGGCGTGGCGGGGTCGTGCGTCGTGGAGACGACGACGGTCTTGTTCGGCGCCACGGGTGCGGCAGGCTGTGGTGACGACGTGGGCGGGACCGGCCACAGCGCGCACAGGTCGCGCGGCGCGTGACCGGTGAAGTGGCCGTAGGACGAGAACGGCGCGACCTGCCGGATCTGGCGGTCCACGTCGGCCCAGGCCGCCGGGTCGGTCGGTTCGGGGGCGTCGACGCAGCGGATCGCGTTGAACGCGTCCTGCGAGCTGTTGTAGTGCCCGTGCGCGTCGCGGCCGTAGTACTCGTCGGCCAGCGTCAGCAGGTCGCCGGGATCGGAGCCGCGCCGCAGACCCAGCAGTCCGCTGGTGAGGAACTTCCAGAACTGCGGCGTGTACAGCGCGTTGATGGTTCCGGTCAGGGCGTCGGAGTAGCCGAGGGGACGGTTCTCCGACGTCGGTGCGGGCCGGGTCACCAGCGGGTCGATCAGCTGGTGATAGCGCGCGACAAACTGATTCGGGTCGGTGCCCAAGGGGCAGTCGGTCGACCGGGCGCAGTCGGCGGCGTAGTCGTTGAATGCCGTCTGAAAGCCGGCCTGCTGGTGGATCAGCTCGTCGATGGGGCCGACGCTCGGGTCGATCGCCCCGTCGAGGACCATCGCCCGGACGTGGTCGCCGAACCGCTCGACATAGGCGGTCCCGAGTTCGGTGCCGTAGCTGTAGCCCAGGTAGTTGATCTGGTCGTCACCGAGCGCCTGGCGCACCGCATCCATATCGCGTGCGGCAGAAGCGGTTCCGACATTCTCGAGGAACGCCGAGCCGTTGCGGGCAACGCAGCGCTGCGCGATCTGCTTGTAGATCTGCTCGATGTGCGCGACACCCGCGGGGCTGTAGTCGACCATCGGCTCGCGGCGGTACGCGTCGAATTCCGCGTCGGTCTGGCAGTGCACGCCCGGGGTGGAGTGGCCCACGCCGCGGGGGTCGAAGCCGACCAGGTCGAAGCGCCGGCTGACTTCCGAGCCTGTCAGCTGACCGCCCATTGCGGCGACCATGTCGACCGCCGAGGCGCCCGGGCCGCCGGGGTTGACCAGCAGCGCGCCCAACCGCGGGCCGGTCGCGGGTACCCGGATCACCGCGATGTGCACTTGCGCGCCAGCGGGATTCGCGTAGTCGACCGGGACGTCGACAACGCCGCACTGCGCGCTGGGAACGTCTGCGGGGGTTTTGATGACCTGGCTGCAACTCCCCCAATTCAGCTGCGGCGCAACGGTGTCAAACCCGGGCGTCGCGCCGGCCGGCGGCATCGCGGCCACCGCCGTCGTGAGCATGAGGGAAAACAGCGCAGGGCTCATCGGTCTCATGCGCCACATGGGGGTCAATCGTGGCATGCGTCGGCCACGGGCCGTGATCGGTATTGGTCACACCTTGGTCTCGTTATCGGCGCAGTGCCGTTAGCACTTGGCCCCTTTGGACGGCACGGTGCCGCTGACGAGGTAGGCCGTCGCGTAGTCGTCGATGCAGCTGTTGCCCTGGAAGACGACCGTGTGCTGGGTGCCGTCGAAGGTGAGCAGTCCGCCGTTGAGCTGCTTGGACAGGTCGACGCCGGCTTGATACGGCGTTGCCGGGTCGTGCGTGGTCGACACGACCAACGTCGGCGTCAGGCCGGGCACCGAGATGGTGTGCGGCTTGCTGGTCGGCGGCACCGGCCAAAACGCGCAGGTGCCGAGCGGGGCGTGACCGGTGAAGGTGCCGTAGTTCATGAACGGCGCGACCTCCCGCGAGCGGCGGTCCTCGTCGATGACCTTGGCCCGGTCCTTGACCGGTGGCTGGTCGACGCAGTTGACCGCGACGCGGGCGTCGGTGGAGTTGCTGTAATGCCCGTGCTTGTCGCGCCGCATGTAGAGGTCGGCCAGCTCGAGCATGACGTCGCCGCGGTGGCGGGACAGCTCGGTCAGCGCGGTCGTCAGGTGATGCCAGAACGTCGGCGAATAGAGCGCCATGATGGTGCCGATGATCGCGTCGCTGTAATTGAGCCCGCGGCCGTCCTTGGTCTTCAGTGGGATGCCACGCATCGGGTTGTTCTTGTCGATCATCGGAAACACCAGATTGTGGTACACGTCAACGGCTTTCGCCGGATCGGTGCCCAATGGGCAGGTCGGCGACTTGGCGCAGTCCTTGGCGTAGTCGTTGAAGGCGTCCTGAAAACCCTTGGCCTGCCGCAGATCCGCCTCGACGGGATCGGCGTTGGGGTCGATCGCGCCGTCCAGGATCATCGCGCGGACGTTCTTCGGGAAGGCCTCTGCGTACGCGGAGCCGATCCGGGTGCCGTAGGAGTAGCCGAGGAACGTCAGCTTGCTGTCGCCCAACGCCTCCCGGATGGCATCCAAATCGCGCGCGACGTTGTCGGTTCCGACGTTGGCGAGGAACTTCTTGCCCATCTTGGCGATGCAGCGGTCGATGTACTCCTTGGTTTCCTGCTCGATGTGCGCGACACCGGCCGGGCTGTAGTCGACGCCGGTCTCCTTGCGTAACCGGTCGTTGTCGGCGTCGGAGTTGCACCAGACCGCCGGCCGCGACGTCGCCACCCCGCGTGGGTCGAACCCGACCAGGTCGAAGCGTTCCCGGATCTGCGGCGGCAACGAGGCCACCAGCCCCACCGCGGCTTCGATGCCCGACTCCCCCGGCCCGCCGGGGTTGATCACCAGCGAACCGATCTTGTCCCGCGTCGCCGGGAAGCGGACCAGCCCCAGCGTCGTCGCGTCCCCGGTGCGGTGCCGGTAGTCGACGGGCACAGCGAGCTTGCCGCACTGCACGCCGCTGGGCAGCTTCGCGGGCGCACCATTGCCACCGGCGACCCGGCACGGTCCCCACTCGATCGGCTGGCCGACCTTGGGCCCGTACATCACCGCGCGGCCCTTGACCACCTGAGTGCAGCTGGCCAGCGTCACGGTCGTCACCGCAAGCACGGTCCAGAGCAGCATCGTGCGCGCGAACTTGCCGCGGCGAGGGGTCCCCATGGCACACATGCTGCCATGAGCCGACGAAGTGCCCGGGGCGATGGGGCGTCTAACGTGTCGCGAGCAGCAGTTCTTCCATTCCGACCGCGAAGTCGTCGGCCAGCTCCCACAGGTCCGGCAGCAGTTCGGGGCAGGCGATGATGCCGACGTCGAGTTTGCCGGTCAGCGACATTACGGTGATATTGAGCCCCGAGCCCTGGAAGATCGGACCCAGCGGATACATGGCCTTGACCTCGCTGCCGAGGAAGTACAGCGGCACCTGCGGCCCGGGCACGTTGGAGATCACCAGGTTGTGCACCGGGATGCGCTTGGTGAGGCTGG
Organism: Candidatus Mycobacterium wuenschmannii; assembly: GCF_030252325.1. Lineage (NCBI taxonomy): Bacteria > Bacillati > Actinomycetota > Actinomycetes > Mycobacteriales > Mycobacteriaceae > Mycobacterium > Candidatus Mycobacterium wuenschmannii. Next base: position 1,513,864 of record NZ_CP126981.1, read on the forward strand.
TGCGCGCGTACGCCCGCATCGCCATCCCGAACACCGCGGGCGCGGCGAACTGCGACCAGTCCTGCAACAACGTGGCCTTGATCGCCGAACTATGTTGCTTGGCAACCGAATTCGCGTCAGCGATGGCCCTGATGCGCTCGACCGGGTCGGCGATGTGGGTCTGCAGGCTGGAGAACATGCCCGAAACCTGGTTGCGCCCGGGCCGATCCGACTTCCCGTGCACCGAGACCGGGACCATGGCCACCAGCGACGATTCGGGCAGTTCGCCGCGGTCGATCAGGAACTGGCGCAGCACGCCGGACACCAGCGCCATCACCACGTCGTTGACCTTGACGTCGAAGTAGTCCTTGACCTTCTTGATGTCCTCGAGGTCCAACTGCGCGTAGGCAATGTTGCGGTGCGAGGTGATGGTGTCGTTGAACGCGGTCCGCGGCGCCGCGAACGGGGGTGCCATGGTCTGGCCGCTGCGGGCCCGCAGCACCGTCTTGACCACGGTCGACGCGGTGTCGGTCAGCGCATTGGCGAACCGCAGCGGCCGGGCCGCGAACTTCACCGCACCCGTCAGCGCGATCTCGAGTTCGTTGCCGCCACCGACGCCGTCGACCGGATCCGGGGCGGGCGCGTCGGCCTCGGTGCTGCACAGCTGCGACATCAGGTTGGCGCCCGTCACGCCGTCCACCGCGGCGTGGTGCACCTTCGTCATGACCGCCAGCCGGCCGCCCTGCTGGGCGTCGGTGCCCGCGACGCCCTCGATGACCCACATCTCCCACAGCGGCCGCGTCCGGTCCAACGGCAACGAGGCGATGTGGCCGGCGATCTCGGCGAGCTCGATCCGGCCGCCCGGCGGCGGCAGGCCGATCCGGTGCAGATGCCGGCTCACGTCAAAGTCGTTGTCCTCCACCCACACCGGGTGATCCAGGTTGAAGGTGCTGTCGGCCAGCTTCTCGCGGAATTCCGGCATTGCCTTGATACGCAATGCCAATTCGTCACGGAGCCGGTCAAAGGTGTAGCCACCGGGCATCGTCGACGTGTCGAGCTCGAGGATCGAGCAGACATGCAACGGCTGGGCGGGGGTTTCGAGATACAGGAAGCTGGCGTCGAGTCCGCTGAGGCGCTGCATGGGCCGATGGTATGTCCGGCACCGAGGGGCGGTACCCGAATCGGCCGATGGGGACCGGTGTGAGGAAGTCCACTGGGCCGGTGGTCCACGCGGAGGGCCGCAGGTGGCACACTGGTCAGGTCAGACGAACCCGGGGACCCGGATGGGCCTCGAGGATCGAACCGACCACCACTAGGGACAATGATGTCTGAACAGACTGTTTATGGTGCCCACTCCTCGTCGCAGAACGATGCACCACGGGCCAAGACCCGCATTCACCACCTGCAGAAAATGAAGGCCGAAGGCCACAAGTGGGCGATGCTCACGGCCTACGACTACTCCTCCGCCCGCGTCTTCGACGACGCCGGCATCCCGGTGCTGCTGGTCGGCGACTCCGCCGCCAACGTCGTATACGGCTACGACACCACCGTGCCGGTCTCGGTCGACGAACTCATCCCCCTGGTGCGCGGCGTGGTGCGCGGCGCCCCGCACGCCCTGGTGGTCGCCGACCTACCGTTCGGCAGCTACGAGGCCGGCCCCGCTGCCGCACTCGAGGTGGCGATCCGCTTCATGAAGGAAGCGGGCGCGCACGCGGTGAAGCTGGAAGGTGGCGAGCGGGTTGCCCCGCAGATCGCCGCCCTGTCCGCGGCCGGCATTCCGGTGATGGCCCACATCGGGTTCACCCCGCAGAGCGTCAACACCCTCGGCGGTTTCCGGGTGCAGGGCCGCGGCGACGCCGCCGAGCAGACCATCCACGACGCGATCGCCGTCGCCGAGGCCGGCGCGTTCGCCGTGGTCATGGAGATGGTGCCCGCCGAGCTGGCCACCCAGATCACCGGCAAGCTGACCATTCCCACGGTGGGAATCGGCGCGGGCCGCAACTGCGACGCCCAGGTGCTGGTCTGGCAGGACATGGCCGGTCTCACCAGCGGCAAGACCGCCAAGTTCGTCAAGCGCTTCGGTGATGTCGGCGGCGAATTGCACCGCGCGGCAACGCAGTACGCGGATGAGGTCGCATCGGGCGCATTCCCCGACGACGAGCACAGCTTCTAGCTATTGGTTTAGCCGTCGTCTAGGCGTGGCACGCTTACCGCCATGTCCGCCGACGCCGCCCAGCGCTACCTCGAGGTCGAGCGCAAGTTCGACGTCGACGCGTCCACGCGGCCGCCGTCGTTCGACGATGTCCACGGCGTCGCACGGGTCGCGCGCGCCGAGACGCAGACGCTGGACGCGGTGTACTTCGACACGGCCGAGCGCGCGCTGGCGTCGCATCGCGTCACGCTGCGGCGTCGCACCGGTGGCCACGACGCGGGCTGGCATCTGAAGCTGCCGGCCGGCCCCGACGCCCGTACCGAGGTGCGGGCGCCGCTGGCCGGCGACGAGCCCCCGGCCGAGTTGCTGGATGTGGTGCTGGCCATCGTGCGCGACCAACCGGTCGGCCCGGTGGCGCGGATCGGCACAACCCGTCAGGTGACGTGGTTGCACGGCGCCGACGACGCCGTGCTCGCCGAGTTCTGCGACGACCAGGTGACCGCGGGCCGCGGGCCCGACGGGGAGACCGCCCAGCAGCGCTGGCGGGAGTGGGAGCTCGAACTGGTCGGCGACGGCGCGAGCGCCGATCTACTGGACCGGCTGTGTGATCGCTTGCTGGGCGCCGGCGCGAAGCCGGCCGGCCACGGCTCCAAGCTGGCCCGGGTGCTCGACACCTCGCCCACGGCCCTGCCCTCCGATCCGCTGCGCCGTGCGTTGGCCGAGCAGACGGGCGAACTGCTGGAGTGGGACCGCGCGGTGCGCGCCGAGGCCGACGACGCGGTGCACCAGATGCGCGTGACGGCCCGCAAAATCCGCAGCCTGCTGCAGGCGTCGCCAGAGTCCTTCGGCCTCGACGGTAGTGCGCCGGTGATCGGCGAGCTTCGCGAACTGGGCACCGTCCTGGGGGTGGCGCGCGACGCCGAGGTGCTGGCCGAGCGCTACCGCGACGCGCTCGATGCGGTGCCGCCGGAGTTGGTCCGCGGCCCGATCCGGCACCGCCTGGTCGACGGCGCCGATCAGCGCTACCGCAGCGGCCTACGACATGCGTTGGCCGCCATGCGGTTACCGCGCTACTTCCGTCTGCTCGACCTGCTCGATGCGTTGGTCGCCAGGGCACCGGTTGAGCACTCGGAGCCGGCGCAGGCGACCGTCGCGACCGTCGGCAAGAAGGTCCGTAAGGCCGCCAAGAAAGCGGAGCATACGCACGCCGGCCCGGACCGTGACGAGGCGATCCACCGAATTCGCAAGCGCGCCAAGCGTCTTCGCTACACCGCTGACGCCACCGGCGCGAAGAAGGTGTCCAAGCGGGCCAAGAAGCTGCAGTCGTTGCTCGGCGACCACCAGGACAGCGTCGTCAGCCGCGAGCACCTGGCCCAGCAGGCCGAAGCCGCGCACGCCGCCGGCGAGGACACCTTCACCTACGGGCTGCTCTATCAACGCGAAGCCGATCTCGCGGTCGAGAGTCGTCGCCAACTCGAGCCGACCTTGACCCGGCTCTTGAAGGCCGCGCGCAAGCTCTGACGGGGCGGGCGAGTTGGCCTGTAAGCCGGATTCTGTTCCGCGTCGGGGACGCGGCGGCGACCATCCATCTGGACACACCGTTGCCGGGTGCCTCGAGCGGTCTACCCGCAGGCTCGGGCGAGCCGCCCTCAGACACCTGCGCGACCGCACCGAAATGCGGTCTTCTTGACCTTGCTTCGGGTGGGGTTTGCCTAGCCACCCCGGTCACCCGGAATGCTGGTGCGCTCTTACCGCACCGTTTCACCCTTACCACCGCGAGGGTGGCGGTTTGTTCTCTGTGGCACTTTCCCGCGAGTCGCCTCGGATTGCCGTTAGCAATCACCCTGCTCTGTGAAGTCCGGACTTTCCTCGACTCGGCGCTGCAAGAGCCCGAGCCGCGGCCGCCCAGCCAACTCGTCCGCGCTAACACCGTACACAACGGCCGGCGCCGATACCCGGACCTCACATTCCGGTTGTCTCTATCGTCTACAGGTCATGGCGTCTGATCGATGGTCCAAGCGCGTGGAGGCCGGCGACTGGGACGCAATCACGGCCACCGTCAGCGACTTCGGTGGCGCACTGCTGCCGCGGCTGCTCACCGCGCCCGAGGCCCGACGCCTGCGCGGCCTTTTCGATGACGACGGGCTGTTCCGGTCCACCGTCGACATGGGTCCACGCCGCTACGGGTCGGGCCGGTACCGCTACTTTCACGCGCCCTACCCGGAGCCGATCGAGCAACTCAAGCAGGCGCTGTACCCGCGGCTGCTGCCGATCGCCCGGGATTGGTGGACCAAGCTGGGCCGCGACGCGCCCTGGCCCGACACGCTCGACGATTGGCTGCAGACCTGCCACGCCGCCGGCCAGACCCGGTCGACTGCGCTGATGTTGCGCTACGGCACCGACGACTGGAATGCACTGCACCGGGACCTGTACGGCGACTTGGTTTTTCCGCTTCAGGTGGTGATCAACCTCAGCGATCCGGACAGTGAGTTCACCGGCGGTGAGTTCATGCTCGTCGAGCAGCGGGCGCGGGCCCAATCACGCGGTACCGCAACGCAATTACCGCAGGGTCACGGTTACCTGTTCACCACCCGCGACCGCCCGGTGCGGTCGGTGCGGGGTTGGTCGGCCGCGGCGGTGCGGCACGGCATCTCCGTCGTGCGATCCGGGCAGCGGCATGCGCTCGGGTTGATCTTTCACGACGCGGCCTAGCGCCGCGGCCGGGTGATTCCGGCGAAAGTGTCGTTCGGACCGATCCGCGCCCAGACCGTCTTTCCCGTTGTTGTAGGCGTGTTGCCCCAGCGGCGGCACAGCGAGGACACGATGTCCAGACTGGCGGGGCAGCTGCCAGGGGGCCGTTCCTGTCGAACCGCCAGCGCGTGACTCGAGTCGGACACCGCGACGATCGCCTCGTCATCCGTGCCCTCGAGTCGGATATCGAAGCCGGCGCGGGTGTGCGCCAGCGCGTTCTCGGCGAAGACGGTGACCACCGTGCTGGCGACCGGCACCCGGTCCCGCATCGACCAGGCCAGCAGGTGCTCGTGCACGAACAGCAACGCGGTATTCACGCTGCAGGGACTCGGCTCGAACCATTCCCGGGCGCGGTGCAGGTAGCGGCACGTTCCGTCACCGAGCGCTTCGTGCGCGGCGGCCACCGTGTCATAGACGGGGACATAGCGGGCCACCGACAGAGCCGTCAATCGCGCGCGGACGGCGGGGTCGGACGACACCAACACAATCGGGACCTCCGGCCATTGCTGGACGCACCACCGAGCGCTGGTGAACACCGCCCAGCTTTCGCCGTCCCGGACGTCGAGGTTGTTGACGTCGACAATCACGGCTCTCGCCTCGTCGACAGCGACCTTGACGACAGAGTCCCGGATTTCCTGATACGTACGCGCATTCAGGATTCCGGACAGCCGCATGACTGCGGCATCGGATTGCGCGTCGACCGTACTAGTGAACATCGTCCCTCGCCGGTTACTTGACACAAGGAAGACTGTGACGCGAGAGCATACTCGCGGATTGTGTTTCTACCGGGCCATTTCCGGGCGGGTAGATGATTCGTCCGCCGAATCGGGCGTCGCCGAATCCCGGCCCAGCGCGATCGTCGCCGCCGTCATTGCGGCGACCGCCAGAACGAGGATCACCGCGGCCGGACCTCGCACGATCAGGTACTCGCCGAGTATCACGACGCCGAGCAGCACCGCCACCACGGGCTCACCCACCAACATGATCGGCACCGACGCCTGCAACGCACCGGCGTGAAAAGCCGACTGCTGCAAGACGGTCACCGTGACCGCCAGCGCCACCAAGAGGTAGGGCGCGGGCACCGTCAACAACCCGTGCCACCCATGCGCGGCCAGGCGATGCGTGCTGACCTTGGTCAACACCGCGACCATGCCGAGCAGCACCGCGACAGCGCCGGCCAGCAGCGTGGCCCGGCGTCGACCGGTCGCGCGGCGCGCGAGCAGGACGCAGACAAGCACCACCGGGACCGAGGTGCCGAGCGCGACGCTCCAGGCCGGCACCGGTGCCCGGTAGTGCCCCTCGCGTGGCTGACCGACCAGAACGAAGACCGTCAGCGCGGCCGTCAGCAGCACCGCCCAACCCCAATCACGCGCCCGCACATGCTGATGGGAGAACCGCGCGCCCAGCGGCAGCACGAACAACAACGACGACACCAGCAATGGTTGCACCAGCAACAGCGATCCGTGCGCGAGCGCCAGCGCCTGGAACACGTATCCGCCGATCGCCCCAACGGTGCCCAGCCACCACGACGGTTGCCGCACCCACGACGTGACGATCGCGCCCGCCTCCGCTTGGTTGTCGGCTCCCGTCTGGATGGCGCGCTGCCGCACGACGATGCCGACCGCGGCGAAAAGGGCTGCCAGTAAAGCCGATCCGATGGCCAGGGCGTGCGACGCTAACCAGTCCACGCCTGCCCCACTACCCGGATGCCGTAGATCTCTAACCCAAATACCCGGTCTGGTTGACCAGCCGGACCGACGAGGCGCCGTCGGGATAGAACTCCGCGATGCTCAGCGATGCGAGATCCAGGTGCAGCCGGTACAGGATGCTCGGCCCGGCGTCGAGCGCCTCGCGCAGCAGCATCTTGATCGGGGTGACATGCGACACCACCACCACCGTGTGCCCGCCGTGCTCGGCGACGATCCGATCGCGGACCCGCGCGACCCGTTCGTCGACACGGTCGAAGCTTTCGCCGCCCGGAGGTTCCGTGCTGGTGTCGCGCAACCACTGTCGATGCAACTCCGGATCACGCTCGGCGGCCTCGGCGAAGGTCAGGCCCTCCCACCCACCGAAATCGGTCTCGATCAGGTCGTCGTCGGTCGCGACGTCCAGGCCCAAACGCTTGGCGGCCGCGGCCGCGGTCTCCTGGCAGCGCTGCAGCGGCGAACTGATCACCGCCGTGACGCCGCCGCGCGACCCCAGGTACGCCGCCGCCGCGTCGGCCTGCTGACGGCCCAGGGCGGTCAGCGCGGGGTTGCCCCGGCCGGAATAGCGCCGCTGCACGGACAATTCGGTCTGGCCGTGGCGCAGCAACAGCAACCGGGTGGCGGCGCCCTGCGCGCCGGTCCAACCCGGGGCGCCGGATGCCTTGTCACCTACGGCCGGGGCTGAGGTGCCGGCCGCGGCGTCCATCGCCTCGTTGGCCAACCGGTCGGCGTGCGCGTTCTCGGCCCGCGGAATCCACGCGTAGCTGATCCGGTCGAATCCGGCCGCCAGGCCGCGGGCTTCGGCGTGCAACGCGGCCAGGTCGGGATGCTTGACCTTCCAGCGCCCGGACATCTGCTCGACGACGAGCTTGGAGTCCATCGCCACCGCGACCTCGGTGGCATGCAGTTTCGCGGCCTCTGCCAAACCCGCTATCAGGCCCCGGTATTCGGCGACGTTGTTGGTGGCCTCCCCGATCGCCTGCTTGCTCTCGGCCAGCACGACTGACCGGTCGGCGCTCCACACCACCGATCCGTAGCCGGCCGGCCCCGGGTTGCCCCGCGATCCACCGTCGGCCTCGACGATCACCTTCACCGGTTGATGCCCTTGATGCGCAACAGGATTGCGCTGCACTCCGGACAGCGCAGCACCTCGTCTTCGGCGGCCGCTGAGATTCGCGACAGTTCGCCGCGGTCGATCTCGATCCGGCACGCCCCGCAGCGACCGCCCTGCAGCAGCCCCGCCCCGGGCCCGCCGCCCGAGCGTTGCCGCTCGTAGAGCGCCAACAGATCCGGGGCCAGCGCGGACGTGAGTTCGTCGCGCCGCGACGCATGCATGCGGCGGTGATGGTCGATGTCGGCCAGCGTGGTGTCGACCGCCTGCTGAGCGGCGCCCAGATCGGACTGCAGACCTTCGATCACGGACTGCTCGGCGGCCTGCTGGTTCTGCAACTGCTCGCGATGCTCCATCACCTCGATCAGCGAGTCCTCCAGGCTGGACTGGCGGCGCTGCAAGGTGTCCAACTCGTGCTGTAGCTCGGACAGCTGCTTGGAGTCGGCGATCGTCTGCAGCAACCCGCGATCCCGATCCTCGCGCTGGCGCACGCCGTCGATCTCCGACTCGAATCGCGAGACCTGAGTGTCCAAGTCCGCCAACGCAATCTGCAGCGCACCCAACCGGTCGCCGGCGGCGATCTGCTCGGCCTGGATGCGCTCGATCTGGGCGCGCTCCGGCAGGTGGCCGGCGCGGTGGTTCATCTTGGCCAGCTCCGCGTCCAGCTCTACGACTTCGAGCAGCGAGCGCTGCTGTGCGACTTCGGCTTTCATGCTCCCTCTCCCCCGCAGACGTTCCATGGGTCGGTGCGAATCCGGCACACATCGACCGCGAGGGCGGCGCCGAACGCCGTGCGCAGCACGTCGGCGGCCTGCTCGCACCACGGGAATTCGCTGGCCCAATGCGCGACATCGATCAGCGCGACGTCGGAGGCGCGACGATGCTCGTCGGCCGGATGATGGCGCAGATCCGCGGTGACGTAGGCCTGCACGTCGGCAGCGGCCGCCGCCTCCAGCAGCGAGTCGCCTGCACCGCCGCACACCGCAACGCGCGACACAGTCGCCTCCGGGTCACCCGCGGCACGCACCCCCCACGACGTCTGCGGCAGACCGGACGAGACGCGAGACACGAACGCGTGCAACGGCTCCGGTCGATCCAATGAGCCGATGCGGCCCAGCCCGGTGCCACTGGGTAGCGGTTGCAGCGCCACCACGTCGAATGCCGGCTCTTCGTAGGGATGCGCCGCGCGCATCGCAGCCAGCACCTGATGGCGCACCCGCACCGATGCGACCGCCTCGATCCGGTCCTCCACCACCTGTTCCACCGCGCCGACGCGGCCGATCGCCGGGTTGGCCCCGTCGTGCGGCAGGAACTGCCCGACGCCCTGCACGCTCCACCCACAATGCGAATAGTCGCCGATGTGCCCGGCGCCGGCGGCAAAGATGGCCGCCCGCAACGCATCCGCGTTCTCCGGCGGCACGAAGATCACCCATTTGTCCAGTTCCTGACGCGCGGGTGCGGGCTCCAGGACGTCCTCGACGGTCAGCCCGAGTGCGGCGGCCAGCGCGTCGGATACGCCCGGCGACGCCGAGTCCGCATTGGTGTGCGCCGTGAAAAGCGAACGCCCGGAACGGATCAGGCGGTGGATCAACGAGCCTTTCGCCGTGTCGGCGGCCACCGTGTCGACGCCGCGCAACAGCAGCGGGTGGTGGGCCAGCAGCAATCCGCCATCGGGCACCGCGTCGACCACCGCGGCGGTCGCATCGACGGCGATCGTGACCGAACTCAGCGTGTCGTCGGGGTCGCCGCAGACCAGGCCGACCGAATCCCACGACTGTGCCAGCGCGGGCGGGTACGCGGCGTCCAGCGCCTCGATCACCGCGCCCAACCGCACTGTCATCGCGCCACCCCACTCTCGGCGATCGCCTCGACCAGCACCGGCCATTCCGGCCGGACCGCGGCGCGCAGATACTCCCCGTCCAGGCCGACGAACGTGTCACAGCGTCGCACGGCGATTCCCTTGCCGTGCAGATGTTTTCGCATCAATGCCGCATCCGCGACAGTGAACAGCACGAATGGCGCCACGCCGTCGACAACCTCGACGCCGGCCGACCGCAATCCGGCCACCATCTCGGTACGCACGGCGGCCAGTTCCCGCGCGCCGGTCTCGGCTTCGGCAACCGCGGCGGGAGCACAGCACGCGGCGACGGCGGTCAGCGGCAGCGTGCCCAGCGGCCAGTGCGGCCGGGTGGCGGTCAGCCGGGCGAGCACGTCCGTGGCGCCCATCGCGTAGCCGACGCGAAGACCGGCCAGCGCCCAGGTCTTGGTCAGGCTGCGCAGCACCACGACGTCCGGGAGCGACTCGGCGGCCAGCGATTCGGGCTCGCCCGGGATCGCGTCGGCGAACGCCTCGTCCACCACGACGATCCGTCCGGGCCGGCGCAGCGCGAGAATCTGCGCGCGGGTGTGCAGCACCCCGGTCGGGTTGGTCGGGTTGCCGACGACGACGAGGTCGGCCTCCGCGGGCACGTGTGCGCCGGCCAGTCCGAACGGCGGGTCGAGCACGACGTGGCGCACCGGCACGCCGGCCGCCGTCAACGCCGCGTCGGGTTCGGTGAACGACGGCGCGATCAGCGCGGCAAGGCGCGGCCGCAGGTTGGCCAGCAGCGCGAAGCCCTCGGCGGCCCCGGCCAGCAGCACGACCTCGTCGGGCGCACGGCCGTGCCGGGCCGCGACGGCCGCCACGGCGGCGCGCTCGTCGCCGGCGGAGGGGTATCGGCCCAGGTCAGGTAACCGGGCAGCGAGCCGTGCGGTCAGCCATTCCGGCGGCCGTGCACGCCGGACGTTGACCGCGAAATCGAGCATGCCGGGTTCGGCGGCCTGATCGCCGTGATAGCGCGCCCCGGAAATCGCCACATTGGAAACAGTAACGACCTCGCGGCGCGGCCGGGTATCGGGATCGAGGACAATAGCGACGTGACAGGCACCGTTTCGGCAACGTTGGTGATCTTCGATCTCGACGGCACACTCACCGACTCCGCTGACGGCATCGTGTCCAGCTTCTGCCACGCGCTCGGCGAGATCGGCGCCGCCGTTCCCGACGGCGATCTGGCCAGCCGGATCGTCGGACCGCCGATGCACCACACCTTCGAGGCCATGGGCCTCGGCGAGCATGCGGATGCGGCGATCGCCGCCTACCGCGCCGACTACACCACCCGCGGGTGGGCGATCAACAGCCTGTTCGACGGGATCGCCCCGCTGCTGGCCGACCTGCGCGCCGCCGGCGTGCGACTGGCGGTGGCCACCTCCAAGGCTGAGCCCACCGCGCAACGCATCCTGGAACACTTCGGCCTCGACGGGCATTTCGACGTCATCGCCGGCGCCAGCGTCGACGGCACCCGGGCCGCCAAGGCCGACGTGCTGGCGCACGCCCTGACGCAACTGCGGCCGCTGCCCGAACGGGTGCTGATGGTCGGCGACCGCCGCCACGATGTCGAGGGCGCGGCCGCGCACGGCCTCGACGCGGTGGTGGTCGGGTGGGGTTACGGCCGCGATGATTTCGATGACGGGCCCAGCGGTGCCGTGCACGTAGAGACGATCGACGAACTGCGAAAGGCGTTGGGTGTCTGAACTGCCAAAGCTGCACGTCACCTTCGTCTGCACCGGCAACATCTGCCGCTCGCCGATGGCGGAGAAGATGTTCGCCCACCAGATCAGCGAGCGGGGACTCGACGGCGCCGTGCGGGTCACCAGCGCGGGAACGGCGGGCTGGCACATCGGCAAAGGCGCCGACGAGCGGGCCAACCGGGTGCTGCGCGCGCACGGCTACCCCACCGACCACAGCGCCGCGCAGGTGGACATCGACCACATCAACGCCGACATGGTGATCGCGTTGGCCCGCAATCACGTTCCACTACTGCAGCAGATGGGCGTCGACGCCGAGCGGATCCGGATGCTGCGGTCCTTCGACCCCCGTTCCGGCGCTTACGTTCTCGATGTCGACGATCCGTACTACGGCGACAACCGCGACTTCGAGATCACCTTCGCCGCGATCGAGGCGTCGCTGCCCGGCCTGCACACCTGGGTCGACGAGCAATTCGGGAGCGGCTGATGCGGCGCCTGGCCTTCGTGCTGCGGCCGGGCTGGATCGCGCTGGCCGTGGTCGTGGTCGCGTTCACCTACTTGTGCTTCAGCGTGCTTGCGCCGTGGCAACTCGGCAAGAACGCCAAGACGTCGCGGGAGAACGACCAGATCCAGCATTCGCTGACGACCGACCCGATAGCGCTGACAACGCTTCTGCCACATCAGGATTCGACGGCCCCCGACGGCCAATGGCGCCGGGTCACGGCGTCCGGGCACTACGAGCCGGATAAGCAGGTGGTGGCCCGGTTGCGGGTCGCCGAGGGCGATCAGGTGATGGAGGTGCTGCTGCCGTTCGTCGTCGACGACGGCCCGACCGTGCTCGTCGACCGCGGCTACGTGCGGCCGCTGCCCGGCTCGCGGGTGCCGCCGATTCCCGCGCCGCCGCCCGGGACGGTGCACATCACCGGGCGGCTGCGCGATTCCGAGGGGCCGGTGCTGGACAAGCAGTCATTCGTCAGCGACGGTGTGCGACAGGTCTATTCGATCAGCACCGACCAGATCGGCACGCTAACCGGCACCTCGTTGACCAAGCAATATCTGCAACTCGTCGACGACCAACCCGGCGGGCTCGGCGTGCTCGCGCTGCCGCACCTGGACGCGGGCCCGTTCCTGTCGTACGGCATCCAATGGATCACATTCGGCGTAATCGCGCCGATCCTGTTGGGCTACTTCGTCTATGCCGAGGTGCGGGCCCGCCGCGCCGAGAAGGCCGGGCAGCCGGTGACGAAGCCGACGACCGTCGAGGAAAAGCTCACCGACCGCTACGGGCGGCGACGCTGACCGCTGCCACTGCCAGCGCGCCCATCTGCACCGCGCGCGAAAGGCGAACGGCGCGCGACAGATCGGCCACCGTCGGCGCCCGGCCGTCGCCGAGGACCGGCCGGATCTGCAACTCGTAGTCGTACTGGGTCGGGCCGCCGAGTCGCACACCCAGCGCCCCGGCGAAGGCCGCCTCGACGACGCCGGCGTTGGGGCTGGGGTGTCGGCCCGCATCGCGCCGCCACGCCGTCACCGCCCCCAGCGGCGACCCGCCGACGATCGGAGCGCACACGACCGTCAGCGCCGCGGTGACGCGGGCCGCGAGATAGTTGGCCGCGTCGTCCAATCGTGCGGCGGCCCAACCGAATCGGGCGTAGCGCGGCGATCGGTGGCCGACCATCGCATCGAGGGTGTTGACGGCGCGATACCCGAGCACGCCGGGCACACCGCCGGCCGCGGCCCACAGCAGCGGGGCCACCTGCGCATCGGAGGTGTTCTCGGCCAACGACTCCACCGTGGCTCGGGTCAACCCGTCGGCATCCAGCGTCGCCGGATCGCGGCCACACAACGACGGCAGCAGCGTGCGCGCGCCGTCGAGATCGCCACGGCCCAGCAGGTCGCCCATCCGCGACCCGACGCGCGCCAACGAGGTTCCACCCAGCGCGATCCAGGTCGCCACGGCGGTCGCGATCGCCGCGCCCACCCGCCGGCTACGTCGCTCGACGGCGGCGCCGGCCAGGCTCACGGCGCCCACCAGCACCCCGACATGCACGACGCCCGCCATCCGGTTGTCGCGATAGGTGGCCCGCTCCAAGGAGCTTGCCGCAGCGCCGAATCCGGCGACGGGGTGGCATGAGCGTGGGTCGGCCAGCAGCACGTCGGCCAGATAGCCCAGCAGCACACCTATGAGTCGGGTACGCCGCGCGGTGCCAAGCACTCCGGCAGCGTCTCACACGTGGTCTACTCGGCTGATGAAGCGTCACGTCACGCGGGTCGCCGACCTGCTGAACCCCGCGGCCACTCTGCTGCCGGCCGCGAACGTGATCATGCAACTGTCGCTGCCCGGCGTCGGTTATGGCGTCCTGGAAAGCCCGGTGGACAGCGGCAACGTCTACCAGCACCCGTTCAAGCGGGCGCGCACCACCGGGACGTATCTGGCCGTCGCGACGATCGGCACCGAATCGGACCGTGCCCTGATTCGCGCGGCCGTCGACACCGCACACCGCCAGGTGCGGTCGACGGCGTCGAGTCCGGTGTCCTACAACGCCTTCGACCCAAAGCTGCAGTTGTGGGTCGCGGCCTGCCTGTATCGCTACTTCGTCGACCAGCACGAGTCTCTGTTCGGCCCGCTCGAGGAGGCGGCGGCCGACGCCGTCTATCAGGACGCACGCACGCTGGGCACGACGCTGCAGGTGCGCGAATCGATGTGGCCGCCCGATCGGGTGGCGTTCGACGACTACTGGAAACGCTCGCTCGAGGATCTGCGCATCGATCCCCCGGTACGCGACCACCTACGCGGAGTGGCGGCGATGGAATTCCTGCCCTGGCCGCTGCGCGCGCTCGCCGGACCCTTCAATCTGTTCGCGACGACGGGCTTTCTGCCTCCGGAGTTCCGCAGCTTGATGCGGTTGGGGTGGTCAGAATCCCAGCAGCGACGGTTCGAGTGGTTGCTCACGGCCCTGCGGGTGGCCGACCGCCTGATTCCACATCAGGCGTGGATTCTCGGCTATCGGCTCTACCTGTGGGACATGCGCTTGCGCGCCCGCCTGGGTCGGCGAATCGTGTGACGCCTAGATGGTGATGGTTAGGGCGATCATGCCGATAAAGCCCACGACGGCCAGCCAAAACCACGGCTGCAACCACACGGGGCCGGTGTTGACGTCGAAGTCCTTGGGGAGGACGTCAGAGCGGTCTTCAGTCAGCTGCGAAGTCATGTATCAAGCATGACTAATTAGAGGGACGAAGTAAATGTGGCGCTCGCCACCCTACTGGCCAGTAAGTGATCTAGGCCACACACTATGAGGGGACACTCGCTCCATGGCATTCCCGGCACTCAATCACGTCGCGCTGACCATCCGCGATATGTCGGTCAGCGGACCCTGGTACCGGCAGCTGTTCGACGCCGACCCGATCATCGACGAGCGGACCGCCGGCGGATTCCGGCACCAGGTGTGGCTGCTCGACGGTGGCACCCTGTTCGGCATTCATCAGCATGAGCATCCTGCACCCAACGAGCGCTTCAGCGAATTCCGGGTGGGCCTGGACCACGTCGGCTTCGGCTGCGCCAGCCGAGCCGAACTGGAGACCTGGATGGATCGCCTGGGCGAACTGCGGATTCAGCACGGCGGGATCGTCGACGCCCCCTACGGCTCGGGCCTTAGCTTTCGCGATCCCGACGGCATCGCGCTCGAGTTCTTCGCTCCCCCGGCAGAATAAGCAGCCATGCGCGCGGTCGTCATCACCAAGCACGGCCCACCGTCCGTGCTCCGGGTGCAGGAGCGTCCCGATCCGCCGCCGCCCGCTGCCGGGCAGGTGCGCATCGCGGTGCGCGCGGCGGGGGTGAACTTCGCCGACCATCTGGCCCGCGTCGGCCTCTACCCCGATGCGCCCAAACTGCCGTGCGTCGTCGGCTACGAGGTGGCCGGGACGATCGAGGCGGTCGGCGACGGTGTCGACCCCACGCGAGTGGGCCAGCGGGTGCTGGCCGGAACCCGCTTCGGCGGCTACGCGGAGATCGTCAACGCCGGCGCCAACGACACTGTGCCGCTGCCGGATTCGATGAGCTTCGAGCAGGGCGCCGCGGTGCCGGTCAACTACGCCACCGCGTGGGCGGCTCTGGTCGGCTACGGCTCGCTGCGCGAGGGCGAGCACGTGCTGATACACGCCGCGGCCGGCGGCGTGGGCATCGCGGCAGTTCAACTGGCCAAGGCGTCGGGCGCGGTGGTGCACGGCACCGCGTCGCCCGGCAAGCACGCACAGCTCACGGCCCTCGGGGTCGACAAGACGATCGATTACCGTCGCGACGGCTGGTGGAAGGGCCTGGGGCCGTACGACATGGTGCTCGACGGCCTCGGCGGCACATCACTCAAGCGGTCGTTCGGCCTGCTGCGGCCGGGCGGACGCCTTGTCGCATACGGGCTTTCGGCGTTGCAGCAGGGCGAGAAGCGATCGCTGCTGCGCGCGGCCCCGCAGGCGCTGGCGATGCTGCGCGGGCTGAGCCTAGTCTCCCAGATCAGCGACTCCAAGACCGTCGTCGGCATCAACATGCTGCGGCTGTGGGACGACCGCGGGACGCTCGAGCCGTGGATCGGACCGCTGACGGCCGCGCTGACCGACGGCACCGCATCCCCGGTCGTGCACGCGGCGGTGCCATTCGCCGAAGCGGCTGAGGCACACCGGATTCTGGCGGCGCGCGAGAACGTCGGCAAGGTCGTGCTAGTCCCCTGAGCCGGCGAGCGCGAGGCGCTGCTCCACCCGGGCCAGCGCCTCGTCGATGACCTCGACCTTCTCGTTGCGCCGCTCGTTGGCAGGCTGGGCCGCGCCGCGCGCACCCTCAGCCTCCACCCGGGCCGCACCCTGCCGTCGCAGCATGCTGAAGTTCTTGTCGCGGACCGTCCGCAGCCGACCCTGCAGATCCCTCAACTGTTTCTCGTCCATCCGTTCCAAAGCATCGGGATGGCTCTCGGCGATCAGCGAGTTCTCCTGCTGGGTCAGGTTCACGTGGTGGTTGCTCACGCCTGATTCATACCCGGTCGGCGCCGGCCGGCACTCCGAATCGCAGGACGTCACCCGAAGGCCATCTCGAGTTCAGATCGCCGGTCAGTATCGTCACGACCGTGACGTTGCGTGACGAGGTGTTGGGCGCATGGGAGCTGGTCTCGTTCGTCGCGCGCGACGCGACCACCGGCGAAGACCGCCACCCGCTCGGCATGTCACCGCGGGGATTGATTCTCTACACCGCCGACGGGCACATGTCGGCTCAGCTCGCCGACTCGGACATGGCGGGCTACATCTCTTACGGCGGACGCTTCTCGGTCGACGAAAAATCCTCGACGCTGCACCACGACGTCACGATCTCGATGCTGCCGGAGTTGTTGGCGCAGCCCCAGTTTCGGCATGCCGCCATCGACGGCGATGTGCTGACCCTGTCGGCGAGCCGGACCGACGACGCCGGCGTGACGACCGACAGTCGGCTGCAGTGGAAGCGCGCTAGCCCACTGCCCCAATGAAATTCGGGTTGGCCGCGGCCGTCGTCAGGCCGGAGCCGATCGGGCCGTGAACATCGAACAGGCTGGCGCTTCCCGTCCCGATGCCGGCGTCGCTGTAGTGGGTCAGCGCCGCCAGTCCGATGAAAGGGCCGTCGGGCAGTCTGCTCAGCGTCATCGTGTAGTCGGCGTTGATGAATCCCAGACCGTCCTCGGAGAAACCGGTCAACGATGCGGTGACGTCGACCGCCATCGCCGCGCAGACGAACGGGCTCGGCTCCTCGCCGTCGACCAGTGCGTGGATGTGCCGAATCCAGGCGAAGCGCGGGCCCAGGTGTTGCCACGGGTTGGGACCGTCGCCGCCACCGAACGGTGCGATGAAGATCGGCGCGGAATCGTCGAACTCCACGGGCTCCTCGGGAATCGGCGGCATGGCGATGTCTGTCGTCCACGGCAGGACCGCGGGCTGCGTACTGCGCCGCAGGAACAGCGTCGACGCCCGGGCCACCACCTCGCCGCCCTGCGTCATGGTCGCGTCGATGGATTGATTGCGCCGGCCGGTGCGCAGCACATTCGCCGTGACCTCAACGGGTTCGGCAGCGACCCGGCGCAGGATGTCGACGGTGAGACGCGCGGGTACCAGGTCCGGGTCGGCCCGCTCGCCTTCGATGCTTCTGGCCAGCAGCCCACCGACCACGTGCCCGCCGAGGGTGGGACCCCAGCCGCCCTGCGCAACCTGGTTGGGAACGAAGCGGTCGCCATCGGAGACGAAGAACGGCGTCGGCGCTAAAGCGGGCATCGGACCTACTTCCTGGTGGGCGCGGACGGTATCGAACCGCCGACCGCTGGTGTGTAAAACCAGAGCTCTACCACTGAGCTACGCGCCCGTGCCGGGCAAAGATACCGTCCGTCGGCCCCGGCCCCAAAACGATCAGGCGTTCAGCGCCGCCAGCGCGTCGACCCACAGCCGCTGGTCACGGGCTTCGCCGGGTTGCTTCATCTCAGCGAACCGGACGGTCCCGGAGCGGTCGATGACGAACGTGCCGCGATTGGACACGCCGGCGTCCTCGTTGAAGACGCAGTAGGCCTGGCTGACGGCACCGTGCGGCCAGAAATCGGACAGCACCGGAAAGAGGAAGCCGCTCTGGGTGGCCCACACCTTGTGGGTCGGGGCCGGGCCGACCGAGATCGCCAGCACCGCGCGGCTGTCGTTCTCGTAATCGGGCAGATGGTCGCGAATCTCGTCCAGCTCGCCTTGGCAGATACCGGTGAACGCCAGCGGGAAGAAAACCAGCAGCACGTCCTTCGCGCCGTGAAAGGCGCTGAGGGTGACCGGCTGCCGGTTCTGGTCGTGCAGGGTGAAGTCCGGTGCGGGGCTACCCACCGGCAGCATCAGCGGCGCCCGGCCGCTTTCGACTTCGGTTGCACCAGACGGCTCGCGCTCCAGTCACCGAGGTTGACCGACGATGTCGGCATCAGGCCGGCAGTGGGCGCCGACTCGGCGATCTCGGCGGGCTGCACGTGACCGGGCTTGCCGGTCTTCGGGGTCAGCACCCAGATCACGCCGTCGTCGGCCAGCGAGGCGATCGCGTCCATCAGGGTGTCCACCAGGTCGCCGTCGTCGTCGCGCCACCACAGCAGGACCACGTCCACGACCTCGTCGGTGTCCTCGTCGAGCAACTCGCCGCCGCACGCATCTTCGACATCGGCACGGATGTCGTCGTCGACGTCCTCGTCCCAACCCCACTCCTGGACAACCTGCCCTGGTTGGATGCCCAGCTTGCGGGCAAAGCTCGGGGCGTCATCCGCGGCCACCACCGTGCGACCTCCTTGTCAGTGCCAAACCTGTCGGTGCGGTCGATGGTCGACGCGCCGCGCGACGGAATCCATCGTCGCACAGTACGTAGCGTCGCACACATGACAACTCGTCATGAAGCCTGGCAACGCTTGACCGCTTCGTTCTTGGTGTCGGTGAGCTGAGCGGCCCGCTTGTTGAACTCATCGCGCCCGGCATGGGTCCGGATGGCACCCGCGACGTCGCGGGCCGCGTCGGTGTAGGCGTTGAGCCCCTCACGGACCGACTGAGAAAGGGCCCCACGGGCCTTGTTCTCGGTGTCGTCGGCGCTGCGTTCGAGAACCTCGACGGCCGGAGCTTCGACGGCTGTGGTGTCGCGGCCCTGGTTGACCGCCTCGATGTAGGCATTCAGCCGGTCGACCGCATCGCGCGAACTGGCGGCGAAGGCCTCGCATGCGCTGCTCGACGGCGGCGCCGCGGCCGCCGACCTAGCGGCCTGCTGGCGCTTCTGCAGGTGGACGGTCGTCATGATCGCAACACCCAGCGCGACGGCGGCGACCACGATCGCGGCGACCATCGCAACCCGGCGGCGCTGGGATGGAGCACCTTCCACCGACGGCTGTCCGCCTATCTCGACGACCGAATGCAGGTCCGCTTCGCCTTGTCGACGGCGTCGCGCAACCCGTGGATCGCATCGTTGAGCACCGACGGCTCCGGGTCGGGAACAAGCTTGGTCGCTACATCGCGGGCGGCGTCGAGGTAGGCGTTCAACGAGTCGCGGAGGTCGGGCGAGAGCATGTCGTCGCCGATGTTGCCGGCCAACAGGTCCACGCTGTGGTTGAGGGCGTCCCTGGCGGACGACTCGGCGGACTCGTCGCTGGCGCCGCTGTTGTGGACGTCGATGAAGTTCTCCAACTTCTCCGTCGCGTCCTTGGCGCCCTCCGCGAACGAGATGCAGGCGTTGTTCCCCGCTCGCTTGGCCGCGCGGGCCTTCGATGTCGCCGACGAGGCCGAGATCGACTGGGCCACCGAGGTCCGGTAGGCCGGGGCCATCGCGGTGTCGGCGGTCGGAGCGCCGTCGCTGATGGTCGTGCAGCCGACCACGGCCATCAGCACGGTCGCGACGCAGCCGGCCGCCCGGCTGCCGATCCGCAGTCGCCGCGAGAACACCGGGTCAGCACGCCATCCGAACAGCACAATTTCGACGTTACCGGGTGAGCAGGACGGGCGTCGTGCCCGCGGTGCCGCGGGCGTCCCGGGCGTGTTCGCCGACGGGGTACGCGGCGCGGCGGTGGGTGCGGCACGATAGGAGCAACCCCCACAGGGGTCGCAGCATCACGACATCACCGAAGACGTCAATCCGCGACGGCTCGATCAGCCACAAGCCGGTCAGCCGCCTACAAAGGAGTAGTGCGTTGACCACCGAGTTCGTCCGCCACGATCTGGCCAAGAATCCAACCGGCACAAGCGAACCCGACCGCGTGCGGGTGATCCGCGAGGGCGTCGCGTCCTACCTGCCGGACATCGACCCGGAGGAAACCGCCGAGTGGCTGGAGTCCTTCGACGAACTCCTCGAGCGCCAGGGTCCGGCGCGGGCGCGGTATCTGATGCTGAGGCTGCTGGAGCGCGCAGGCGAGCAGCGAGTGGCGCTGCCGTCGCTGACGTCGACCGATTACGTCAACACGATCCCGACCGAGATGGAGCCCTGGTTCCCCGGTGACGAGGACGTCGAGCGTCGCTTCCGGGCCTGGATCCGGTGGAACGCCGCGATCATGGTGCACCGCGCCCAGCGTCCGGGAGTCGGTGTGGGCGGCCACATTTCGACCTACGCGTCGTCGGCGGCGCTCTACGAGGTCGGGTTCAACCACTTTTTCCGCGGCAAGAGCCATCCCGGTGGTGGCGATCAGGTCTTCATCCAGGGCCACGCCTCCCCGGGCATTTACGCCCGCGCGTTCCTCGAGGGCCGACTGTCGGCCGACCAGTTGGACGGCTTCCGGCAGGAGCACAGTCATCCCGGCGGCGGGCTGCCGTCGTATCCGCACCCGCGGTTGATGCCGAACTTCTGGGAGTTCCCGACGGTGTCGATGGGCCTGGGCCCCATGAACGCGATCTATCAGGCCCGGTTCAACCACTACCTGCACGACCGCGGCCTCAAGGACACCTCCGACCAGCACGTGTGGGCGTTCCTCGGCGACGGCGAGATGGACGAGCCGGAGAGCCGCGGCCTCATCCAGGTGGCCGCCAACGAGGCCTTGGACAACCTGACGTTCGTGATCAACTGCAATCTGCAGCGTCTTGATGGCCCGGTGCGCGGCAACGGCAAGATCATCCAGGAGCTGGAGTCGTTCTTCCGGGGCGCCGGCTGGAACGTCATCAAGGTGGTGTGGGGTCGCGAATGGGACGCGTTGCTGCACGCCGACCGGGACGGCGCGCTGGTGAACCTGATGAACACCACGCCCGACGGTGACTATCAGACCTATAAGGCCAACGACGGCGCCTACGTCCGCGACCATTTCTTCGGCCGCGACCCTCGTACCAAGGCGCTCGTCGAGCCGATGACCGACGCCGAGATCTGGAATCTGAAGCGCGGCGGCCACGACTACCGCAAGGTGTACGCCGCCTACCGCGCCGCCGTCGATCATCACGGTCAGCCGACGGTGATCCTGGCCAAGACCATCAAGGGCTACTCGCTGGGTGCCCACTTCCAGGGCCGCAACGCCACCCACCAGATGAAAAAGCTTGCGCTGCAAGACCTCAAGGACTTCCGCGATGCGATCCGGATTCCGATCACCGATGAGCAACTCGAGCAGGATCCCTACCTGCCGCCGTACTACCACCCCGGCCCCGAGGCGCCGGAGATCCGCTACCTGCTCGAACGTCGCCATGCGCTCGGCGGTTTCGTGCCCGACCGGCGTACCAAGACCAAGACCCTGCGACTGCCCGGCCGCGACATCTATGCGCCGCTGAAGAAGGGGTCGGGCCACCAGGAGGTCGCCACCACGATGGCGACCGTCCGCACGTTCAAGGAACTGTTGCGGGACAAAGAAATTGGTGATCGGATCGTCCCGATCATCCCCGACGAGGCCCGCACGTTCGGCATGGACTCGTGGTTCCCGTCGCTGAAGATCTACAACCGCAACGGCCAGCTCTACACCGCTGTCGACGCCGAGCTCATGTTGGCCTACAAGGAATCTGAAGTCGGTCAGATCCTGCACGAGGGCATCAACGAGGCCGGCTCGTCAGCCAGTTTCATCGCGGCCGGTACGTCGTATGCGACGCACAACGAGCCGATGATCCCGATCTACATCTTCTATTCCATGTTCGGGTTCCAGCGCACCGGCGACAACCTGTGGGCCGCCGCCGACCAGATGACGCGCGGCTTCCTGTTGGGCGCCACCGCCGGTCGCACCACCCTGACCGGCGAGGGCCTGCAGCACGCGGACGGTCAGTCGCTGCTGCTCGCGGCCACCAATCCCGCTGTGCTGTCCTACGATCCGGCGTTCGCCTACGAGATCGCCCACATCATCGAGGCCGGGTTGGCGCGGATGTACGGCGAGAACGCCGAGAACGTCTTCTACTACCTGACGATCTACAACGAGCCGTACCTGCAGCCCGCGGAGCCGGAGAACTTCGACCCCGAGGGCGTGCTGCGGGGCATCTACCGCTACCAGCGGGCCGGCCAGAGCCGGACCAATTCCGCCAACATCCTGGCGTCGGGGGTGTCGATGCCCGCCGCGGTGCAGGCCGCCGAGATGCTGGCCGCCGAATGGGACGTCGCCGCCGACGTGTGGTCGGTGACGAGTTGGAGTGAGCTCAACCGCGACGGCGTCGCGATCCAGAAGCAGCGCCTGCGGCATCCGGACCAGCCCGCCGCCGAACCGTATGTGACGCAGGCGCTATCCAAGGCGACCGGCCCGTTCGTCGCGGTCTCGGACTGGATGCGCGCGGTGCCCGAGCAGATCCGGCCCTGGGTGCCGGGCAGCTACGTCACGCTGGGCACCGACGGGTTCGGCTTCTCCGACACCCGGCCGGCGGCCCGGCGTTACTTCAACACCGATGCCGAGTCGCAGGTCGTCGCGGTGCTGGAGGCGCTGGCCCGCGACGGGGAGATCGACCCATCGGTGCCGGTCGCGGCCGCGCGGCAGTACCGCATCGACGACGTCCAAGCCGCGCAGGTGTCCTACGTCGACACCGGCAGCGCCTGAGTTGGCGAAATCATCCATAAAAGCGGCGTAGCTTTTAGGGATGGCTGACAAGCAGTTTCCGACGCCCCGCACGACGCTGGACCTGCTGGACAGCGTCCCGGAGTCGCTGCTGCGCAGGTTGAAGCAGTATTCCGGCCGATTCTCCACCGAGGCGGTCAGCGCCATGCAGGACCGGCTGCCGTTCTTCGCGGAACTCGAGGCCTCGCAGCGGGCCAGCCTGGCGCTGGTGGTGCAGACCGCCGTCGCGAACTTCGTCGAGTGGATGACCGACCCGAGCAGCAATGTCAACTACACCGCCAAGGCGTTCGAGCTGATGCCGCAGGACCTGACGCAGCGCATGCCGCTGCGGCACTCGGTCGACATGATCCGCGTGACCCTGGAGTTCTTCGAGGAGGTCGCCCCGCTGCTGGCCCGGTCCGACGAGCAGTTGACCGCGTTGACGGTCGGGATCCTCAAGTACAGCCGCGACCTGGCCTTCAGCGCCGCGACGGCGTACGCCGACGCCGCCGAGGCGCGCGGCACGTGGGACAGCCGAATGGAGGCGACCGTCGTCGACGCGGTGGTGCGCGGCGACACCGGACCGGAGCTGTTGTCCCGCGCCGCGGCGCTGAACTGGGACACCACCGCGCCGGCGACTGTCGTGGTGGGGACGCCGGCGCCGGGCCGTGAAACCCACGCCAGCCAGGACGTCCGGGACATCGCCGCCCGGCACGGTCGCGCCGCGCTCACCGATGTGCACGGGACCTACCTGGTTGCCATCGTGTCCGGTCAGCTGACGCCGACCGAGAAGGTCTTCGGTGCCCTGCTGGATGCCTTTTCCGATGGGCCGGTGGTGATAGGGCCGACGGCGCCGATGCTGACGGCGGCCTACCACAGCGCCAGCGAAGCCATCTCCGGCATGAACGCGGTGGCCGGTTGGCGGGGAGCGCCACGGCCCGTGTTGGCGCGCGAATTGCTCCCCGAACGGGCGCTGATGGGCGACGCGGCGGCGATCGCGGCGCTGCACACCGACGTGATGCGACCGCTCGGCGACGCCGGTCCGACCCTCACCGAGACCCTGGACGCCTACCTGGATTGTGGCGGCGCGATCGAGGCTTGTGCCCGCAAGTTGTTCGTTCATCCAAACACCGTCCGCTACCGACTGCGCCGCATCGCCGACTTCACCGGGCGCGATCCGACGCTGCCGCGCGACGCCTACGTCCTCCGGGTTGCCGCGACCGTCGGACACCTCGCCTACCAGGCACAGCAGTCCAGCACTGCCGGCAACATCGTGACGCCCGTCACGCGTCGAATCGAAAAGGACCTGGTCGCGCCGTCGGGCACGGCCGAAGCCGGGTAACAGATTGCGGCGGGATATCGAACACGTCGCATCGCGTGCCTTTTTGTGGAGTTTCCACAAAAACATAAGACAAGGTTCATAATCCTTTACACGGCGCAAAGACGTCTTCACAGTGTTCCCTTAATAACGTGATTGCGTTGCTCGCGCCCGGACAAGGGTCGCAGACCGAGGGGATGCTGTCGCCGTGGCTGGAATTGCCGGGCGCCGCAGACCGCCTGGCGTCGTGGTCGACGGCCAGCGGCCTGGACCTGGTGCGCCTCGGCACCACCGCCTCGACCGAGGAGATCACCAACACCGCGATCGCCCAGCCCCTGATCGTGGCCGCCACGCTGCTCGCGTACCAGGAGCTGACGTCGCGCGGCCTGCCCGCGGACAACGAAGTGATCGTCGCCGGCCACTCGGTCGGTGAGATCGCCGCCTACGCGATCGCCGGCGTGCTGTCCGCAGACGACGCCGTCGCGCTGGCCGCGACCCGCGGCGCCGAGATGGCCAAGGCGTGCGCCAACGAGCCCACCGGCATGTCGGCGGTGCTCGGCGGCGACGAGACCGCGGTACTCGCCCGTCTCGAACAGCTCGACCTGGTCCCGGCCAACCGCAACGCCGCCGGCCAGATCGTGGCCGCCGGCCGGCTGAGCGCGCTGGACAAGCTCGCCGAAGACCCGCCCGAGAAGGCCCGCGTGCGCGCGTTGGGCGTCGCCGGCGCGTTCCACACCGAGTTCATGGCTTCGGCCCTCGAGGGTTACAGCGCTGCGGCGCAGAACATCTCGACCTCCGAGCCGACAGCCGTCCTGCTGTCGAACCGCGACGGCCAGCCGGTGAGCTCGGCCGCCGACGCGATGGAAAAGCTTGTCGCACAACTGACCCGGCCCGTGCGCTGGGACCTGTGCTCCGAGACGCTGCGTCAGCGCAGCGTGACGGCGATTGTCGAGTTCCCACCGGCGGGAGCTCTATCCGGCATCGCCAAGCGGGAACTTCGTGGGACACCGACGCACGCCGTCAAGACCCCCGCAGACCTGGACGGTTTGGCCCAGCTCTAAACCCTTTGGCTACCAAGCCAATTCACAATCCGTCCGCCATCACAACCGCATACAACAGGTAAATCAGCAGTACACAACACATTACGAAGGGAAACACAACGTGTCCGTCAGCCAGGAAGAAATCATCGCCGGTATCGCCGAGATCATCGAAGAGGTCACCGGTATCGAGCCCTCGGAGATCACCCCGGAGAAGTCGTTCGTCGACGACCTGGACATCGACTCGCTGTCGATGGTGGAGATCGCCGTGCAGACCGAGGACAAGTACGGCGTGAAGATCCCGGACGAGGACCTTGCCGGTCTGCGCACCGTCGGTGACGTCGTCAACTACATCCAGAAGCTGGAAGAAGAGAACCCCGAGGCCGCTCAGGCGCTGCGGGCCAAGTTCGAGGCTGACAGCAAGTGACGAAGCCTTCCACTGCTAACGGCGGTTACCCCAATGTTGTGGTAACCGCCGTCGAGGCGACGACATCGATCGCGCCGGACATCGAAGGCACGTGGAAGGGTCTGCTCGCCGGAGAATCCGGCATCCGCGTGCTCGAAGACGAGTTCGTCACGAAGTGGGACCTGCCGGTGAAAATCGGCGGGCACCTCAAAGAGGCCGTCGACGACCACATGGGCCGACTGGACCTGCGACGCATGTCCTACGTCCAGCGGCTGGCCAAGCACCTCAGCGGACAGCTGTGGGAGTCGGCCGGCAGCCCCGAGGTCGACCCCGACCGCTTCGCGGTCGTGATCGGCACCGGGCTGGGTGGCGCCGAGAAGATCGTCGAGACCTACGACCTCATGAACGAGGGCGGGCCCCGCAAGGTGTCCCCGCTCGCGGTTCAGATGATCATGCCCAACGGCGCCGCCGCCGTCGTCGGCCTGCAACTCGGCGCCCGCGCCGGGGTGGTCACGCCGGTATCGGCCTGTTCGTCGGGCTCGGAGGCCATCGCACACGCATGGCGCCAGATCGTCATGGGCGACGCCGATTTCGCGGTCTGCGGTGGCGTCGAGGGCAACATCGAGGCACTGCCGATCGCGGCGTTCTCGATGATGCGCGCGATGTCGACGAACAACGAGAACCCCGAGGGCGCGTCTCGTCCGTTCGACAAGAACCGTGACGGCTTCGTGTTCGGCGAGGCCGGCGCGATGATGATCATCGAGACCGAGGAGCACGCCAAGGCCCGTGGCGCCAAGCCGCTGGCCCGGTTGATGGGTGCCGGCATCACGTCGGACGCGTTCCACATGGTGGCTCCGGCCGCCGACGGTGTTCGCGCCGGACGTGCGATGGCGCGGTCGCTGGAATTGGCGGGCTTGTCCCCCAAGGACGTCGACCACATCAACGCGCACGCCACGGCCACCCCGATCGGTGACACCGCCGAGGCCAACGCCATCCGCGTCGCGGGTGTCGAGCAGGCCGCGGTCTACGCACCCAAGGGCGCGCTCGGTCACTCCATCGGCGCCGTCGGCGCACTGGAGTCGATCCTGACGGTTCTCGCACTGCGCGATGGCGTCATTCCGCCGACACTTAACTACACCACCCCCGACCCCGAGATCGACCTGGACGTCGTTGCGGGCGAGCCGCGTTATGGCGAATACCAGTACGCCATCAACAACTCGTTCGGCTTCGGCGGACACAACGTCGCTTTGGCCTTCGGGCGGTACTGACAATTTCACGAAAGGCGCGTTCGTAGGGCCCATGACCACATCGTCAAAGTTGGCTACGGGGAACGGTTTCCCCAACGTCGTCGTCACCGGCGTCGCGATGACGACTGCCGTGGCAACGGATGCCGAAAACACGTGGAAGATGCTGCTGGACGGACAAAGCGGGATCCGTACCCTCGACGACCCGTTCGTCGAGGAGTACGACCTGCCGGTCCGCATCGGCGGTCACCTTCTCGAGGAGTTCGACACTCAGTTGAACCGCGTCGAGGCGCGGCGCATGGGTTACCTGCAGAAAATGGCCACCGTGCTGAACCGGCGGGTGTGGGAGAACGCCGGTTCGCCGGAGGTGGACACCAATCGGTTGGCGGTGTCGGTCGGCACCGGTATCGGGTCCAGCGAGGAGCTGATCTTCGCCTACGACGGCATGCGCGAGAAGGGTCTGCGCGCGGTCTCACCGCTGGTCGTGCAGATGTACATGCCCAACGCCGCGGCCGCCTCGGTCGGGCTGCAACACCAGGCCAAAGCCGGTGTGATGACCTCGATCTCGGCCTGCGCGTCCGGGTCGGAGGGCATCGCCCGCGCCTGGCAGCAGATCGTGCTCGGCGAAGCCGACATCGCGATCTGCGGCGGCGTCGAGACCAAGATCGAAGCGGTGCCGATCGCGGGCTTCGCCCAGATGCGCATCGTGTTGTCCACCAGTAACGACGACCCCGCCGGCGCCTGCCGCCCGTTCGACAAGGACCGCAACGGCTTTGTCTTCGGTGAGGCGGGCGCGCTGATGGTCATCGAGACCGAGGAACACGCAAAGGCCCGCGGCGCAAACATTTTGGCGCGGCTGATGGGCGCGAGCGTCACTTCTGACGGTTTCCACATGGTGGCGCCGGACCCCAACGGCGAGCGGGCCGGGCACGCCATCACCCGGTCGATCGAGCTCGCCGGGCTCCAGCCGTCCGACATCGACCACGTCAACGCCCACGCCACCGGAACCTCCGTCGGCGACGTGGCCGAGTCCAAGGCGATCAACCGCGCGCTCGGCGCCGGCGGCGGCAACGCGGCGGTGTACGCCCCCAAGGGCGCGCTGGGCCACTCGGTCGGCGCGGTCGGCGCGGTGGAGTCGATCCTGACCGTGCAGGCGCTGCGCGACCAAGTCATCCCGCCGACGCTGAACCTGAAGAACCTCGACCCCGAGGTCGACCTCGATGTGGTGGCGGGCGAACCGCGACGGGGCGACTTCAAGTACGCCGTCAACAATTCGTTCGGCTTCGGCGGACACAACGTGGCGCTGACCTTTGGCCGTTACTGACCCCGGATCCGCGAACAGCAATGAGACGAGGAGACCCGCGATGACGACACTGGCCCCCGAGGCAATCGACGAATCGCTCGACCCGCGCGACCCGTTGTTGCGGCTGAGCAGGTTCTTCGACAACGGCAGCATCGAGCTGCTGCACGAGCGCGACCGTTCCGGCGTGCTGGCCGCGGGCGGAACCGTCAACGGCGTGCGCACCATCGCATTTGCCACCGACGGCACCGTGATGGGTGGCGCGATGGGGCTCGAGGGCTGCACCCACATCGTCAACGCCTACGACACCGCGATCGAGGAGCAGAGCCCGATCGTGGGCATCTGGCACTCCGGCGGTGCACGACTGGCCGAGGGCGTCAAGGCGCTGCACGCCGTCGGGCTGGTGTTCGAGGCGATGATCCGGGCGTCGGGTTACGTCCCGCAGATCTCGGTGGTCGTCGGATTCGCCGCCGGCGGTGCGGCTTACGGGCCGGCGCTGACCGACGTCGTCATCATGGCGCCCGAGGGCCGCGTGTTCGTCACCGGACCCGACGTGGTTCGCAGCGTCACCGGCGAAGACGTCGACATGGCCTCCCTCGGTGGCCCCGACACCCACCACAAGAAATCCGGCGTGTGCCACATCGTCGCCGACGGCGAGGACGACGCATACGAGCGCGGCCGCCGCTTGATCGGATTGTTCTGCCAGCAGGGACATTTCGACCGCAGCAAGGCCGAGGCCGACGAGACCGACCTGCATGCGCTGCTGCCGGAGTCGCCGCGCCGCGCCTACGACGTGC
This sequence comes from Candidatus Mycobacterium wuenschmannii, assembly GCF_030252325.1. Classification (NCBI taxonomy): domain Bacteria; kingdom Bacillati; phylum Actinomycetota; class Actinomycetes; order Mycobacteriales; family Mycobacteriaceae; genus Mycobacterium; species Candidatus Mycobacterium wuenschmannii. The sequence continues at coordinate 1,542,709 of NZ_CP126981.1, forward strand.
ACCCGCTGGTGACCGCGCTGCTCGACCACGATGTTCCGTTCGACGAGTTCCAGGCCAAGTGGGCGCCGTCGATGGTGGTCGGCCTCGGCCGCTTGTCGGGCCGCTCGGTCGGTGTGCTCGCCAACAACCCGCTGCGCCTCGGCGGCTGCCTGAACTCCGAAAGCGCCGAGAAGGCAGCACGTTTCGTGCGTCTGTGCGACGCCTTCGGCATCCCGCTGATCGTGATCGTCGACGTGCCCGGCTACCTGCCGGGCGTCGACCAGGAATGGGGCGGCGTCGTGCGACGCGGCGCCAAGCTGCTGCACGCCTTCGGTGAGGCCACCGTTCCGCGCGTCACGCTGGTAACGCGAAAGATCTACGGCGGGGCCTACATTGCGATGAACTCGCGGTCGTTGGGCGCCACCAAGGTGTTCGCCTGGCCGGACGCCGAGGTCGCCGTGATGGGCGCGAAGGCGGCCGTCGGCATCCTGCACAAGAAGAAGCTGGCCGCCGCCGCCGACCACGAGCGCGACGCGCTGCACGAGGAGCTCGCCGCCGAGCACGAGCGGATCGCCGGTGGTGTCGACAACGCCATCGAAATCGGTGTCGTCGACGAAAAGATCGACCCCGCCCACACCCGTGGCAAGGTCACCGAGGCGCTCGCCGAGGCACCGGCCCGGCGCGGGCGGCACAAGAACATTCCGCTGTAGGCCTCACCGCGTGGTGTAGCCGCCGTTGGCGAAGATGGTCTGCCCGGTCACCCAGTGGCCGTCGCCGGCCAGGAACACGACCAACGGCGCGATGTCCTCGATGAGCGTGAGCCGGTTGTCCATCGCCTGCGACTTGTGGAATGAGACCCGCTCCGGGGTCTCCTCGCCGTAGAAGAACGGCGTGTCCATTGGGCCGGGTGCCACGTTGTTCACCGAAATGCCGCGCACGCCAAACTCTTTCGACGCAGCACGGGTGAAGTGTTCGACTGGGCTTTTCGCACCGGCGTAGGTGGAGTAGCCGTCGGTGTAGGCGGCCAGCAGCGCGGTGACGATGGTGACCACCGATCCCCCGTCGTTGAGTCGCTTGCCCGCCTGCTGCAGGAAGAAGTACGCGGCCTTGGAGTTGATGTCGAACATCGAGTCGTACTCGGCCTCGGTGGTGTCGACGATCGGTTTGCGCAGCACCTTGCCGACGGTGTTGATCGCGATGTCGACCCCACCGAAGGCGTCGACCGCGGCGTCGAACAACGCGGCGACGTTCGCCGGCGTGGTCAGGTCGCCCTGGACCTTGATCGCCTTGACGCCCGCGGTTTCTACGGCGGCGACGGTCTTGTCGGCGTCGGCCTCGGTCGATGTGCTGTTGTAGTGCACCGCGACGTTGACGCCCTTGTCGGCCAGGCTCGTGCTGATCAGCCCGCCCAGGTTCTTCGCTCCGGCGGCCACGATCGCCGACTTTCCGCTGAGGTTGGTCATTGCAGTCCTCTCTGAGTGTCGCCACGAACGTAAGCGATCTAGGCACAAATAAGAAACAGTGATTGCCGAGGTTTTGACAAGCATTGTTTGTGGATAGAGTCAGCGGATGCGTGACTCCCCGGTCGATGACGGGCTCTCCGACCTGCGCCGCCTGCGACATTTCATCGCGGTCGTCGACGCGTCCGGCTTCACCCGCGCGGCCGCGCAGTTGCACCTGTCCCAGCAGGCGCTGAGCAGTTCGGTGCAGCAGCTCGAGAAGCAGGTCGGCGCAACGCTGTTGCTGCGGGCCGGCCGCCGCATCACACCGACCCCGGCCGGACAGATCCTGCTCGAAGAGGGTCGCACGTTGCTCGCCGCCGCGCGGACCATCGCGGCGCACACCCGTGCCGCAGCCGGTGAGCACCCCGACGAATTCGTCGTGGGCCACTCCCCGGCGATCAGCAACGTCGACGTCTACACGATGCTGGCACCGGCGATCGCCGCCCTGCCGGACACGTCTTTTACAGTGCTGCAACTCTTTCCGGATCAACTAGTGGCCGCGGTGCGCGACGGCTCCGTCGATCTCGGACTGCGGCGCGGGGTGGTCCCGCAGGAGTCGCTCGCAACCGGGATCGCACGCTACGACACGCTGCGGATCGCCATCCGCGGTGATCATCGCCTCGCCGATCGCACCACGCTGTCGGTCGCCGACCTCGCGGACGAGACCATCGTGCTGTGGGCACCGCCCGGCGCCTCCTACTACAGCGACTTTCTGGTAAATGTCTGTCGGCGTGCGGGTTTCGAGCCGCGATATCGGATCAGCCGGGTACAGGGCTGCCCGCCCGAAGTCGCGCCGCTGACCGACGACGGCGTCGCATTCGTCACCTCGGCCCCGGGTTCGGCGGCCGACGGCGCGGTGCGCGTTCTCGATCTCGAGGAGCCCGTGTTGGTCCCCGTCCAGGCGATGTGGCAGCCGCACACCGCTTCCGCGGCAAGGGATGCGGTCCTGACCGCTACCTCGCCAGCATCTCCTCCGCGACGCCGGTGACGCGCTCGCGATCGGCGGCGACCAGGCCGATGCGGGTACGCCGGTCGACGATGTCATCGACGGTCAGCGCGCCCTCGTGGGTGATGGCGTATTCGAATTCGGCTCGGGTGACGTCGATTCCGTCGGCCGCCGGGTCGGCGGGCCGTTCGCAGGTGGCGGCGGCCAGCACGTTGGCCGCCTCGGCGCCGTAGCGCAGCACCAGCGATTCGGGGAGGCCGGCCATCGGGGCCGTCTCCGATCCCGGGTTCGTCGGTGCGCCGACCAACGGCAGGTCGCGGGTCTGGCACGGCCCCGCATCGAGGCCGCGCAACGCAACGGCGCGGTCGAGCACATCCTGCGCCATGTGCCGGTATTCGGTGAGCTTGCCGCCGATGACGCTGACGACGCCGGACGATGATTCGACGACGGCGTGGTCGCGGGAGACGTCGGCCGTGCTTCCGGCGCCCGTGTCGATCAGCGGCCGCAGCCCCGCGTACGAGCCGACGATGTCGTCGGTGTCCAGCGTGATGCCCAGCGCGGTGTTCACCACGTCGAGCAGGAAGGTGATCTCGCCCGGCGTGGGTTGCGGCACATCGGGAATCGGCCCCGGCGACTCTTCGTCGGTCAGCCCGAGGTAGATGCGGCCGAGTTGTTCGGGCATCGCGAAAACGAAACGGTTGAGTTCACCGGGGATCGGAATCGTCAGCGCCGCAGTGGGGTTGCCGAAGGTATCGGCGTCGAAGACCAGGTGGGTACCGCGGCTCGGCCGCAACTTCAGCGAGCCATCGATCTCGCCCGCCCACACCCCGGTGGCGTTGATGACGGCCCGGGCGGCGATGTCGAATGATTCGCCGGTACGCTCGTCGGTCAGCCGCACCGAGGTACCGGTGGCATGAGATGCGCTGGTGTAGGTGAGAATTCGAGCGCCGCGCTGGGCCGCAGTCCGCGCGACGGCTGTGACCAGGCGGGCGTCGTCGATCAGCTGTCCGTCGTAGGCAAGCAGGCCGCCGTCGAGTCCGTCACGCCGCACCACCGGCGCAAGGTCGATCGCCCGACCCGCCGAAACCCGTTGCGATCCGGGCAAAACGGATGCGGGCGTGCCCGCCGTCTTGCGCAGCACGTCGCCGGCGAGAAACCCGGCGCGGACCAGCGCCCGGTTCGTCCGACTCATCGATGGCAGCAGTGGAACCAGCTGAGGCATGGCCCGAACCAGGTGAGGGGCGTTGCGGGTCATCAGGATTCCGCGCTCGACGGCGCTGCGCCGGGCGATTCCGACGTTGCCGGTGGCCAGGTAGCGCAGTCCGCCGTGCACCAGTTTGGAGCTCCACCGGCTGGTCCCGAAGGCCAGATCATGCTTCTCTACCAACACGACTCGTAGCCCCCGCGACGCCGCGTCCAGCGCGATGCCGACGCCGGTGATCCCACCCCCGATCACGACCACGTCGGTGGGAGCGCCGTCCGCCAGTGCGGTCAGGTCGGCGGTCCGGCGGGCGGCGTTGAGCGCGGCCGACATCACGCCAGGTATCCGTTCAACGAGTAGGCCAGCTCTTCGGCGAGAGCGTCGGCGTCGAGGATCGGCCGGACGATCTGGGCCGACTGGATGGTCGACTGCGTGATCAGCAGGACCATCGCCGCCATCTGCCGCGCGTCGCCGGCGCGCACGCTGCCGTCGTACTGTGCCGACCGCAGATCCTTGGCCAGCGCGTCGATCAGCATCTGCTGGCTGCTGCCCAGCCGCTGCGAGATGTAGACCAGTGCGAGTTCCGAGCTCAGCACCGCCATCACCAGCGCGTCGCCCCGCAACCGCTCGGCCACCGCCACCACCCGCTCGACGATCGCGGGGCGTCCGCGGCCCCGCACCGGCACCTCGGCCACGGTCTCGGTGATGTGGCTGGTCAACAACGCGGCCAATACCGATCGGGTATCTGGCCAGCGGCGATACACCGTCGGACGGCTCACCCCAGCCCGCCGGGCGACCTCGGCCAGCGTCACCCTCTCGACGCCGAAATCGACGACGCAACTGGCGGCGGACGCCAGGATGCGGTCGTCCACCGATGCGTTACTGATTGACAGCATGTGTAATACTGTAACGCATGTCTGCCGACTTGCTACCCCCGATGAAGTGGAATGCCTGGGGCGATCCCGAGCACGCCAAGCCGCTGTCGGAGGGCATCCGTGCATTGCTGGCCCAAGCCCTGGGTGTCACCGGGTCAACGGAGGCCGAACTACAGGCCGACCAGGTGCGCCTTCGACCATCGGCGTTGACGCCCGACGATCGCGATGCCCTGGCCGCGATCGTCGGGCAAGACCATTGCCGGGTCGACGACCGGGATCGTCTGCTACGGGCCGGTGGCAAGTCCACGCTGGACCTGTTGCGGCGCAAAGACCCCGGCGAGCAGGACGCTCCCGACGCGGTGCTGCTGCCAGGTACCGACGAGGAGGTGGCCGCGATCCTGCAGTACTGCTCGCAGCACGGCATCGCCGTCGTCCCGTTCGGCGGCGGCACCAGTGTGGTCGGCGGCCTCGACCCGATCCGCGGGGCATTCGCCGCGGCGGTGTCGCTGGATCTGCGGCGCTTCGACCAACTGCTGGACTTCGACGACGTGTCCGGCGAGGCCGTGTTCGGCGCCGGCGTCACCGGACCGATGGCCGAGAAACTGCTTGGAGTGCACGACTTTTCGCTGGGCCACTTCCCGCAGAGTTTCGAGTTCGCCAGCCTGGGCGGCTACGCCGCGACCCGCTCGTCCGGGCAGGACTCGGCCGGCTATGGCCGCTTCGACGACATGATCCGCGGCCTGCGGGTCATCACGCCCGCCGGGACGCTGGACCTCGGCCGCGCCCCACAGTCGGCGGCCGGCCCGGATCTACGGGAGTTGGTCATCGGGTCGGAGGGCGTATTCGGCGTCATCACCCGGGTGCGGGTGCGCGTCCACCCCACGCCGCAGGCCACCCGCTACGAGGCCTGGTCGTTTCCCGACTTCGCCACTGGCGCAACGGCGTTGCGCGCCGTGACGCAGGCCGGCGCCGGGCCGACGGTGATCCGGCTGTCCGACGAGGCCGAGACCGGGGTCAACCTGGCCACCACCGAGTCAATCGGCGACTCGCAGATCACCGGCGGATGTCTGGCGATCACCGTCTTCGAGGGCACGCCCGAGCATGCCGACAGTCGGCACGCCGAAACCCGGGCACTGATGGCCGCCCACGGCGGTACGTCGCTCGGCGAGGAACCCGCCAAGGCTTGGGAGCGTGGACGTTTCGGCGCGCCGTACCTGCGCGACGCCCTGCTGGCCAACGGCGCGCTGTGCGAGACCCTCGAGACGGCCACCGACTGGTCGAACGTCCCGGCGCTCAAGGCCGCCGTCACCGAGGCGCTGACCACCGCGCTCGCCGAAACCGGCACGCCGGCGTTGGTGCTGTGCCACATTTCGCATGTGTATGCCACCGGCGCCTCGCTGTACTTCACCGTCGTCGCGGGTCAGCGCGGCAACCCGATCGAGCAGTGGCGCGCGGCCAAGACCGCCGCGAGCAACGCGATCGTCGCGACCGGCGCGACTATCACCCATCACCACGCGGTCGGCGCCGACCACCGGCCGTGGATGGCCGACGAGGTCGGCGACCTGGGTGTGCAGGTGTTGCGCGCGGTCAAGGCGACACTCGATCCCGCGGGAATCCTCAACCCGGGCAAGCTGATCCCGTGACCGAGCGCCAGATTGGCCGGGTGACCGTGCTGACCAATCCGGCGTCGGGGCACGGCAACGCGCCGCACGCCGCCGAGAAGGCGATCACCCGGCTACAGCAGCGCGGCATCGACGTCACTGCCATCGTCGGCAAAGACGCCGACCACGCCCGCCGTCTGCTGGACGAGGCGGTCGACACGGGGACCGATGCATTGGTGGTCGTCGGCGGCGACGGGGTGATCACCGACGCGCTGCAGGCCTTGGCGCACAGCGATATTCCGCTCGGTATCGTTCCAGCCGGCACCGGCAACGATCACGCGCGCGAATTCGGCCTGCCGACAAAGGATCCGGCGGCCGCCGCGGACATCGTCGCCGACGGCTGGACCGAGACGATCGATCTGGGCAAGATCGAGGACCGCGGCGGGGCCGTCAAGTATTTCGGCACCGTGGCCGCTGCGGGATTCGACTCGCTGGTCACCGACCGGGCCAACCGGATGCGCTGGCCGCGCGGGCGAATGCGCTACAACCTCGCGATGCTCGCCGAGCTGTCGCAGTTGCGACTGTTGCCGTTCCGGCTCGTGCTCGACGGCCGCGACGAGATCGTCGCCGACCTCACGCTCACGGCCTTCGGTAACACCCGCAGCTATGGCGGCGGAATGCTGGTGTGCCCCAACGCGGATCCAACCGACGGACTGCTCGACATCACCATGGTCAATTCCGCGTCGCGGACGCGGCTGATCCGGCTGTTCCCCACCGTCTACAAGGGCACCCATATCCACCTGGACGAGGTGACCACCGCGCGGGTCCGGACCGTCGACGTCGACTCACCGGGCATCAACGCCTACGCCGACGGCGATTTCGCGTGCGCGCTGCCCGCGCAGATCTCGGCGGTGCCGGGCGCGCTGAGAGTGTTGCGACGGCTTAGCGATTGTGGTGACCCGCTGCGCGCGTAACTACCGCGCTTGCGATCACCACTACCCGACCCCGCGGTTGAGCCACGACACCTCGGCGCCCTCGCCCCCGTCACGATAGGCCTCGAGCGCCTCGTCCCACGCGGTGCCGAGCGCCGAATCCAGCTCGGCGGCCAGCGCGTCGGCGCCGGCGGCCATCATCGAGCGCAGCCGCATCTCGCCGATCATCACGTCACCGTTGGCGCTCATCGGGCCGTTCCACAGGCCCAGTTGGGGCGTGTGGCAGAACCGGTGCCCGTCGACGCCGGTACTGGGGTCTTCGGTCACCTCGAACCGCAACACCGTCCAGGAGCGCAGGGCGCTGGCCAACCGGGCGCCGGTGCCCACCGGCCCGACCCAGTTGACGACCGCACGCAGCTGTCCCGGCATGGCCGGTTGCGGGGTCCACCTGAGATTGGCTTTCGATGCCAGCGTCGACGACAATGCCCACTCCACATGCGGGCATACCGCGGCGGGCGAGGCATGGACGTAGACCACGCCTGTCGTCACATCAGCGAACTGGTTCGACGCACGCATCTTGTTGCTCCTTCGGCTCCACGAGGGACGTCTTCCCCAACGACCTGGTGATTCCGACGAGCAAAATAACGATTTATGTGCCTTGCGTGTCTATTGTGCCTTGTGAGGCCCATGTTGCGCTAGTGCGAGTTGTAGGTGCTCAGCACATTGTCAGAAATGGCCGGCCACAGCGGGAGTGCCCAGTCCCCGAAATCGCGGTCGGTGAGGACCACCAGCGCCAACCCGGCAACCGGATCTGCCCAGATCAGGGTGCCAGACTGACCGAAATGGCCGAAGGTGCCGGGCGAATTCCGCGCCCCCGTCCAGTGCGGGGTCTTCGCGTCGCGGATCTCGAAACCCAGGCCCCAGTCGTTCGGTCGTTGCACGCCGTAGCCAGGCAGGACACCGTTCAGGCCGGGAAATTGGACCGCGGTCGCGTCGGCGTGCATCTGCGGCGACACCGTGGCCGGCGCGAGCAGGTCGGCGGCGAACGCGGCGATATCGGCGACCGTCGAGATCGCGCCGTAGCCCGCGGTCCGCGCGCCCCCGTCGAGGCGAGTGGCGGCCATCCCGAGCGGTTCCAGCACCGCCTCGCTGAGGTAGCGGCCGAACTCGATGCCCGCCGCTTCCTGCACGGTCTGAGCGAGCACGGCGAACCCGAAGTTCGAATACATCCGCCGGGTGCCGGGCCGGGCCAGCACCTTCCCGTCGAGCATCGCCAACCCCGAGGCGTGCGCGAGAAGATGCCGGACGGTCGATCCGGGCGGGCCGGCCTCGGTGTCCAGCTCGACCGCGCCTTCCTCGATGGCGACCTGTGCCGCGCGGGCCACCAGAGGCTTCGTCACCGACGCGAGGACGAACTCCCGTGCGGTGTCGCCGTGGGTGGCCAACACTCCGTCGGCCCCGACCACCGCGGCGGCCGCATTCGGCACCGGCCAGTCGCCGAGTAGGTCGAGTGCGGGCATCGCGCAGAGCCTACCTAGCGCTAGGTTGAAGCCCATGAGCCAGACAGTGCGTGGAGTGATCTCGCGGAAGAAGGGCGACCCCGTCGAGGTGGTCGACATCGTGATCCCCGACCCGGGGCCCGGTGAGGTCGTCGTCGACATCACCGCGTGCGGGGTCTGCCACACCGACCTGACCTACCGCGAGGGCGGCATCAACGACGAGTACCCCTTCCTGCTCGGCCACGAGGCCGCCGGCACCGTCGAATCCGTAGGCCCCGGCGTAACCGCCGTCGAGCCAGGCGATTTCGTCGTGCTGAACTGGCGGGCCGTCTGCGGCCAATGCCGGGCCTGCAAGCGCGGTCGCCCGCACCTGTGCTTCGACACTTTCAACGCCGAGCAGAAGATGACGCTCACCGACGGCACCGAGCTCACCCCAGCGCTGGGCATCGGCGCCTTCGCCGACAAGACACTGGTGGCCGCCGGGCAATGCACCAAGGTCAATCCCGACGCCGACCCGGCGGTCGCCGGCCTGCTCGGCTGCGGCGTGATGGCCGGCCTCGGCGCGGCGATCAACACCGGCGCGGTCACCCGTGACGACACCGTCGCGGTCATCGGCTGCGGCGGCGTCGGCGACGCGGCGATCGCCGGCGCGGCCCTCGTCGGCGCCAAACGGATCATCGCGATCGACACCGACGACACCAAGCTGGAGTGGGCCCGCAAGTTCGGGGCCACCCACACCGTCAACGCCCGTGAACTCGACGTCATCAAGACCGTCCAGGACCTCACCGACGGTTTCGGCGCCAACGTGGTCATCGATGCGGTGGGGCGGCCGGAGACCTGGAAGCAGGCGTTCTACGCCCGCGACCTCGCCGGAACCGTTGTGCTGGTGGGTGTTCCGACGCCCGACATGACACTGGAGATGCCGCTCGTCGACTTCTTCTCCCACGGCGGATCGCTGAAGTCGTCGTGGTACGGCGATTGCCTACCCGAACGCGACTTCCCCACCCTCGTCGATCTTTATCTGCAGGGCCGTCTTCCCCTGGAGAAGTTCGTCTCCGAACGCATCGCCCTCGACGACGTCGAAGAGGCCTTCCACAAGATGCACGACGGCAAGGTGCTGCGTTCGGTGGTGATCCTGTAATGGCCAACATCGAACGAATCGTCACCCACGGAACCTTCGAACTCGACGGCGGCAGTTGGGAAGTCGACAACAACATCTGGCTGGTCGGCGACGACTCCGATGTGGTGGTGTTCGACGCCGCGCATACCGCGGGGCCGATCCTCGATGCGGTCAAGGGCCGCAATGTGGTCGCGGTGATCTGCACGCACGGCCACAACGACCACGTGACCGTCGCCCCCGAACTCGGCGACACCCTCGACGCTCCGGTGCTGCTGCATCCCGCCGACGACATGCTGTGGCGAATGACGCATCCGGACAAAGATTTTCGTACCGTCGCCGACGACGAGACGGTCAGCGTCGGCGGACTCGAACTGCATGCCCTGCACACCCCGGGCCATTCCCCCGGTTCGGTCTGCTGGTACGCCCCGGACCTGGGCGCGGTGTTCAGCGGCGACACGCTGTTCTCCGGCGGACCCGGTGCGACCGGACGGTCGTTCTCCGACTTTCCGACGATCCTGGCCTCGATCTCGGGCCGCCTCGGCAGCCTGCCCGGCGATACCGTCGTCTACACCGGTCACGGCGACACCACCAACATCGGCGACGAGATCGTGCACTACGACGAATGGGTGGCCCGCGGCCACTAGTCGCCTTTGAGCACCCGGCGCTTCTCGGCCTGGAATTCCTTCTCGGTCAGCGCGCCGGAGTCACGCAGCGCGGCAAGCGTTTTCAACTGCTCGATCTTCACTCCCTCGCCGGAGTGGATGACGATTGACCCGTCGGCGCCCGCGGCGGGATCGTCCAGCTCCGGCGTGGGCACCGGCGGGCCGACCTGCCAGGCCGGAGACTCGACCCGGGTGACGCGCGACCGCCACATCGAGGACGTGATCAACGTGGCCAAACCGATGACGAAGAGGCCCGCGGTAATGCCGAGCCAGGCATCGTTGGAATCGCTGTCGCGGCCAAAAGCCAGTCGCGGACTGATGTATCCGTTCACCTCGCCGCTGGTCGTGATGATGTAGTCGCCGTCGGCGGGGATGTCGGCGAACCAGACGCGGCGGTGGATGTTGTTGTTGACCGACGTTGAGCCGCCGATGTTTTCGGTGACTTTCGGGTTGGCCACACCCGGCGGCGGATCGATGTCGAAGCTCAAGTGCGGGATCGGTAGCCCGTTGTCGTAAGCACGGCTGAGGATCACGGTGTGGAAGCTGATCGTGGTGCGCCCGGCGGGCAGATGCACCTTGCCGCTACCGGGGATTCGCACCTCGCCGTAGGCATCGTATTTGTCGTAGACGAAAGCGCCGAGCAGCAGTGTCGCCACGAAGCCGATGACCGATCCGACCATCAGCAGGAGCGCCGAAATTCGCACGATCTTCCTGACCGGTCCGCTGCTCACCCACGCAGTGTCGCAGAGACCGTCCGCCGCGGAGTCGTTTGGACCTCGCGGCATCGGGTAGCCCCCCGCACAGCGCCAAGAAGGTGCGCAGCATAGGACGGAGAGTCATGAGCGACGAGGACGACGACAAAGCACAACAGTCCACCGATGAAGAGCAGCACACGCCCAGCGCCGACGATCTGAGCGACGAGGGCAAAGAAAAAGTCGAGCAGATGACGCAGGCCTACGACGACGAACGCCCGACGGCCGTCCTGCCTGGCACCGACAACACGATCACCGGGGTCGCGGTCAACGAATGGCTCGATGACGACGGCAATCCAAAATTCGGCAAGGACAAGCAGCAGGAAGACGGTGCCGGCAAGCCCGACGAAGACGCCGGCGAGGAGCAGGCCAAGGACGCCAGCTAGCGCCCGCCCTGCCCCGGCTCGGGGAATCGGCCGTCGCCGCCCGGGCCGCGAGGCCACCGCGGGCGGTCCGGCCAGCGCGGCCGTTCACTGGTCGTCGTTGTCGTCGTCGTGGTCGTGGTGGTTGACGTCGGCGACTCGGTAGTCGTAGTCGTCGTTGGCGTCTGGCTGCTCGACGGCGGCGTGGTTTCGGGTGCGGCCGACGACGGCGGGTTGGTGCTCGGCTCCTCGCTCGCGGTGCTCTCCCCCGACGACGGCACGGCCGTCGTGCTGACGCTCGACGACGGCGTCGACGGAGCGTTGCCCGAGGTGTGCCGCAGCGTGATCATCACCCCGGCGCCGACGGCCAGCACGGCCAGCGCCGTGCCGACCGCGACCACCAGTGGCCGCCGGTACCAGGCGTCGCGAACGGGTCCGAACACCTCGGGTTCCTCGGCCAGGGCCGCCCGAGGTCGTGGTCGTGGCGACGGTGGCGCGCTGTCGCGCGCGACGTCGTCGTACTCGCCCGGCCGAATCGGCATGATCCCGGAGTCGTCGTCCGCCTCCGACCAGGCCAGCGCGGGCGCACCCGCGGGCTCGACCGGCACCTCCGAGATGGTCGTCGCGTCACTCACCGATCCGAGCGCGGTCGGCGCCAGAGCGGTCGACCCGTCACCCGGCCCGTGCGCGGCGCGCAACGCCGCACCGACCGCGGCGGTCAAATGCGGCCGCGGTGCTGAAATAACCAGCGCGCCCGACTGCTCCGACAGCGTCCTCGTCACGAACGGAATGGCGGCGCCCCCACCCACCGAGGCGACCGCGGCGAGATCCTCCAGGCGAATTCCGTTGCGCTGCAACACATCATGGAAGAAGCCGACAAAGCTGTCCAGCGGCTGCCGGATCGCGTCCTCGAGGTCGCCGCGGGTGATCTCGATCTGTCCGCTGTAGCCAGGCACGTCGGCGGTCAACGCGGTCGCGTTCGCCGAGGAGAGACGTTCCTTGGCGAAGCGACACGCGGTCCGCAGTTGCTTGAGCGAACCGATCGCCGACGTGGCCGACGTGTCGAACGATCCGCCCGTCGAGAGATCGTTGATCACGTGCGTCAGCAGCGCCTGGTCGATCCGGTCGCCGGCGAACTCGGTGTGCCGGACCGCGGGTGCGACCGCCTGATAGCCGTCCGCGGCGTCGACCAGGCTCACCGTGGTGCCAGACCCGCCGAAGTCGCACACCGCGATGATCCCGCTGTCGGGTATCCCGGGGCTGGCGTGCAACGCGTACAACGCCGCCGCGGAGTCCGGCAGCAGGACCAGTCGGCCGCGCGACCATTCCGACACCCGGCTCAACGCGACCCGCACCGAGTTCACCGCGGCCGGGTCCCAGTGCGCCGGATGGGTGACGGCCACCGCGTCCGGCAGCGTTCGCCCGTCGGTCGCCGTGTAGGCCAACGCGCGTAGGGCGTCGGCGATCAGGGTCTCGCTGCGGTGCGTCGTGTTGTCGGCGGCTGCGATGCCGGCCGGGTCCCCCACCCGGTCGACGAAGTCGGTGATGACCAGCCCCGGCTCGTTCAGCTTCGGGTTCTCCGACGGCACGCCCACCTCGGGCGGGCGCTGCCGGAACAGCGTCAGCACCGGCTTGCGGGTCACCGACCGGTCGGCGGTCACCGCCGCCAGGTTGGTGGCCCCCACCGAGAGGCCTAACGCGACGCGTTCGCCGTCAGCCATGTCGTCTCTTCGTGCGCATTACGCACCAACTTATCGGCTCCGCAGATGTGGCCTGGTAGCCGCATCGGCTAGCGGATCGTGCCGGCCCCGGCGATCAGCGGCAGATCCAGCGCGGTGACCCACCCCGGCGGCAGGTCGTTGACGGCCGGGACGGCGTTGAGCGCCCGTAATCCGGTGGACAGGCAACCGGCCGCGGCCGCGTCGCGCCCCGACCCGTCGGTGAAGCGGAACGCCGTCTCCTGCGAGATGCTCGGCGTGCCTTCGATGTCGACGCGGTAGACGTCGTCCTTGGTGCCCGCGGGCCAATCCGGCGCCGCGTCCAGGCCGATGCGGTTGACGTGCTCGAGCTGAATCCGGGTCTCGCCCTTGTAGACGCCGTTGATGGTGAACCGGACCGCGGCGACATTGCCCGCCGGGATCACGCCCTTGGCCGTCTTGCGCTCCTCGGGGGTGACCCACTTGTCCCAGGTCGTGGTGATCTCGTCGAGCATGATGCCCGCGGCGTGGGCGATCATCGGCACGGTGGCGCCCCACGCGAAGATCAGCACCTCGCGGTTCTCCAGCATCGGGCGGAATTCCGGCTCGCGCCCGATGCCCATCTCGACCTCGTAGTCGCCCTCGTAGTTGGTGTAGTCCAACAACTCCGAGGCACGGACCGTGCGCACCTCCGAACACAGGCCCATCAACGTCATCGGGAACAGGTCGTTGGCGAACCCCGGGTCGATGCCGGTGGTGAAGCACGACGACCCACCCAGTTCGCACGCCTCGGTGATCGGCTGAATCCAGTTGGGCGGGTTGAGATGCATCGTCGGCCACACCCATGGCGTCATCGCGGTCGAGCAGACGTCGATGCCGGCCCGCAGGAACCGCGTCATCAAGGCGATGTTGGCGTCGGCGTGTGCCGCAGTCGGGCCGTAGTGCACCAGTGCATCGGGCTTGCACGCGATCAGCGCGTCGACGTCGTCGGTGGCCTGCAAACCGATCGGACCGGACAGGCCGCAGATTTCACCGACGTCGTGGCCGACCTTCTGGGGGTTGCTGACGCCGACGCCGACGAGTTCGAACTCCGGATGTTTGACGATTTCGGCGATCACCATCTTGCCGACGAAGCCGGTACCCCACACCACTACGCGCTTAGCCATGCGGTTCACCCTAGGCGTGGCTGCGGTCGGCCTTACTCCGAAACCGGAAAGTCATCCGTTCGATCAGCCGGTCACGCAGCGTCAGCGTGTGCAGCAGCACCGCCGAGATGTGTGCGGCGATCACCACCATCAGCGTGTAGGCGATCACCGAGTGTGCTTGGCGCAGAACCCAATACACCTGCGCGTCGAACGGAGCGATCCGCGGCAGGTGGACGTGGCCGAACAGCACGATCGGCCCGCCGGCTGCGGACAGCATCGCCCAACCGATCAGCGGCTGCAGCACCAGCAACAGGTAGAGCAGCTTCTCGGACAGGCCGACGAGCCGGCCTTCCAGCGCACCGATCGTCGGCGGCCAGGCCGGCGGATGGTGGGTCCATCGGTTGACGACGCGCACGACCATCACCAGCAAAACGAGCGCCCCGACCGTCTTGTGCACCGCGATCAATTCCGCGTACGAACCCAGCGAGTTGACCATCACGAACCCGATCGACAATGCGGCGAACACCAAAGCCGCTGTGAGCCAATGCAACACCCGGCTCAGCGCACTGAATCGCTGCACCGCGGTCACAGCGTGTCCTCCCCGGTGCGACGGCGATAGGACGCGGCGTACACGGCGGAGCGCGCACTCAGCAGCGGATCGTCGGACGGTTCGATGCCCGGCGGCAGCACCAGCGGATCGAAGTTGATGTCGCGCGCGTTGCCGGTGGCGTCGGCCTGCACCGAATCGAGCGTCAGCAGTCCGGCGTCGACGGTGCGCCGACCGACCGGCCACGGGATCGTCGCGTCGTCGGTCGGATCATCGGGCGTGCCGACCGTGAGGATCAGCCGCCAGCGCAGCGGCCCGGCCCGCAACTGCCGGGCCAGCGGGTCGAACAGGGCATCGGGACCGGACGCCGGGGGCAGCGCCTGCTGCAGCGGAGTCAGCGACCAGCGCACCGGCGTTCGCGCACCGGAGGCGTTGACGACGTAGAAGGTGACCAGCCCGCTGAAGGTGCTGTCGGCGAATCCGGGTGTCGGCTTGTGCTGCTTGAGGATCGACATGGCGCGCGCCGCCGGCGGATGGTCCGCATAGAACCGCGTCATCGCATTCGGGTCCGGCTTGCCGGTGCCCGGGACGGTGGCCGTTGCCACCAGCCGGTCGTACATGCTCTGCGGCGACGGGTCCGGAAAGACCGGCAGATTGAGCATCGCAGTGCGCCATTGGCGGGCGCCGGGAAAGCCGAACGCCAGGCCGAGCCCGCGTCCTGCGGCGGCCGAGTCGGCGGTGTGCGGATTGCCGCCGGCGGCCGAGAACCGGCCGATCACCGGCGTCCGGCCGGGCGCGAACACCGCGGCCGTCGACAACTCGCTGGCGTTGCCGTTGCTCTCGAACCAACCGCCCACGGACACACCCTTGGCGTGGTTGGTGCGGTACCCGTGATGCCGGCCGAACGCGTTGTTGAACGCGTCCAGAAAAGCCTGCGGCGTCAACCGCTTCGGGCCGATCCGGTTGAACGCCGTCAGCAACGCGGCCGCATCGACCGCGAGGAAGGCGCCCGCCGCTGCGACGCCGCGCAATACGTCACGCCGCCCGGGTGATTCCGACATCGACAGCTCCCTTCCCCGATGACACGACAATTCTTGGCCATCGGTTCGACCGCGGCATCTCGTAACTCGACACTTGGGAACTTGGTTTTGGGAAATGGCCCGAAAACCAACCCACGCGGCTGCCCGGCGGGACACGATGTATGACCATGACCAGCAAGTCGATCTTCGTTGCGACCCTGACTGCGTTCGTGGCCACCGTCGGCCTGGGCGGAGCGGCGCACGCGGACCCGCCGACCCAGGTGACGTACGAGTTGACCGGCAGCTCCCCTGTCGCGGACTACATCTCGTACCAGACCGACACCGGGGTGGTGGGTCAGGTGCAGCAGACGCATGTGCCGCTGCCGTGGAAGGGTCAGTTCTCCTTCGTCGGCAACCCGGTGGCTGTGATCAGCGCGCAGAGCCCCGGCTCGATCACGTGCACGATCAAGATCGACGGCAAGGTCGTCAACCAGGCGACCGCCAACGGAGCGCCGGCCCGCACCGTCTGTTCGAACTGACGAGGCGACGGCCGTGAGCCTCGCGACGCGCGAAAACGGCACGGCACCGCCCGAACTCGCGTTGGCCGACATCAATCTCGGTGACTGGGACTTCTGGGGCCTCGATGACGACAAGCGTGACGGCGCATTCGCCACGCTGCGTCGGGAGGCACCGATCTCGTTCTGGGACGAGCCCGCGCAGGAGGGTTTCCAGCAGGGCGGCGGGCACTGGGCGCTGACCGGACTCGACGACGTGTTCTTCGCCAGCCGCCATCCCGACATCTTCAGCTCCAGCCCGAACATCACCATCAACGACCAGACCCCGGAGGTCTCGGAGTACTTCGGCTCGATGATCGTGCTCGACGACCCGCGCCACCAACGGCTGCGGTCGATCGTCAGCCGGGCCTTCACCCCGAAAGTGGTTGCGCGCATTGAGAATTCGGTGCGTGAGCGGGCGCGCCGCCTGGTCGCCGACCTGATCGCCCACCACCCCGACGGCACCGGCGAGGCCGTCGCCGAACTGGCCGGACCGCTGCCCCTGCAGGTCATCTGCGACATGATGGGCATTCCCGACGAGGACCACCAGAAGATCTTTCACTGGACCAACGTCATCCTCGGCTTCGGCGACCCGGACCTGACCACCGAGTTCGACGACTTCCTGCATGTGTCGATGGACATCGGCGCCTACGCCACCGCGCTGGCCGAGGACCGTCGGGTCAACCACCACGACGATCTGACCACCAGCCTGGTGCAGGCGGAGGTCGACGGCGAGCGCCTGACCTCGGCCGAGGTGGCGTCGTTCTTCATCCTGCTGGCGGTGGCGGGCAACGAGACCACCCGCAACGCGATCAGCCACGGATTGGTCGCGCTAACCCGCTACCCCGAGCAGCGGCGGACGTGGTGGTCCGAGTTCGACGCGCTGTCGCACACGGCCGTCGAGGAGGTCGTCCGGTGGGCCTCGCCCGTGGTCTACATGCGGCGCACGCTGACCCGCGACTTCGAGATGCACGGCACCACAATGAAATCCGGCGACAAGGCCACGCTGTGGTACTGCTCGGCGAACCGCGACGAGTCGAAGTTCGCCGAGCCGTGGAAGTTCGACGTCACCCGCGACCCGAACCCGCACGTCGGCTTCGGCGGCGGCGGCGCGCACTTCTGTCTGGGTGCCAACCTGGCCCGCCGCGAAATCCGGGTGATGTTCGAGGAACTGCACCGCCAGATTCCCGACGTGGTCGCCACCGACGAGCCGGCGCGGTTGCTGTCGCCGTTCATTCACGGCATCAAGACGCTGCCGATCGCGTGGACCCCGCCGCGCTGATTCCGATCCGGGGCGCTCATGCGTCCGTGCCGTACAGGATGATGTCCTGATGTTCGGCCTCGTCGTCATCGTCGCGTTGTTCGCCGTCGTCATCGTGGGCACGGTGGTGGGCCGGCGTTTCCGGGTGGGCCCGCCGGTGTTGCTCATCGGCCTCGGCGCATTGCTCGGCCTGGTCCCGCAATTCGGCCACGTGCGACTCGACGGCGAGATCGTGCTGCTGATCTTCCTGCCGGCGATCTTGTACTGGGAAAGCCTGAACACCAGCATCCGCGAGATTCGCGCGAACATGCGGGTGATCGTGCTGCTCAGCATCGGGCTGGTGATTGCCAGTGCGATCGCGGTGACGTGGACGGCCCGGGCGTTCGGGATGGAGTCGCACGCCGCGTCGGTGCTCGGAGCCGTGCTCTCCCCGACCGATGCTGCCGCCGTCGCCGGTCTGGCGAAGCGGCTGCCGCGTCGCAACCTCACCGTCCTGAAGACCGAGAGCGTAATCAACGACGGCACCGCGCTGGTGCTGTTCGGCGTCGCGGTGTCGGTCGCGATGGGTGGTGCGCCCGTGGGTCCGATCGACCTGACCGTTCGCTTCGTGATCTCCTACCTCGGCGGTGTCGCCGCCGGCCTGGTGATCGGCGGTGCGGTGACGCTGGTCCGGACGCGGCTCGACGCTCCCCAGGAGGAAGCGGCGCTGAGCCTGCTGACGCCGTTCGCGGCGTTCCTGCTCGCCTACGCGTTCGACTGCAGCGGGGTGGTCGCCGTGCTGGTGTCGGCGCTGATGCTGGCCTACGCGTCGCCGCGGGTGATCCGGGCGCGGTCGCGGTTGGTGTCGTTCGCATTCTGGGACATCGCGACGTTCCTGGTCAACGGCGCGCTGTGGGTGTTCGTCGGAGTCCAGCTGCCCAGCGCGATTCGGGGTGTCAGCCGGATCGACGGCGGTATCCAGCACGCGATAGCCATGGCGGTCGCCGTCACGTTCGTCGTCGTGGCGACTCGCCTGGTCTGGGGCGAGGCCACCACCTGGCTGGTCCGCTTCATCGACCGGCGCGAGGCGCAGCGCGAGCGCCGTATCGACTGGCGTCAGCGGATGGTGTCGGGGTGGGCCGGATTCCGCGGCGCCGTCTCGCTGGCCGCCGCCTTGGCGGTCCCGCTGACCACCCATAGCGGTGCGCCCTTCCCGGACCGCAACCTGATCGTGTTCGTGGTCTCGTTCGTCATCCTCACCACCGTGATCGTGCAGGGCAGCACCCTACCCAGCATCGTGCGCTGGGCGAAGATCCCCGAGGACGTGGCCCACGCCGACGAACTGCGACTGGGCCGCTGCGCGGGTGCGCAGGCCGCGCTGGACGCGCTGCCGGTGGTCGCCGCCGAACTCGGCATCCCCGACGCCATTCAGGACCGGATGCACGCGGAGTACCAGAAGCACGCCGCGCTGGTCAGGGCCAGCGACGACGGCTCCACCCGCGACGACGCCGAGGCCAAGAGCGACATGATCCGTCAGGTGCGGCTCGGCGTGCTCGAGCACAAACGCCGCGCCATCACCGAACTGCGCGACCAGCGTCGCATCGACGACATCGTGCTGCTCGAACTGCAGGAGTCGATGGACCTCGAAGAAGCGCGGCTACTGGGCCCGTCCGGACCCGACTGACCAAACGGGTTAGCGCGAAGCAACTTTCGCCGCGATCTGGTTGGCGATGTCGATCGCCGAGTTCGCCGGCTTGGCGCTGCAGGTGTTGACGTCGACGACGACGTTGTTGCGCACCGCCAGCGCGCGCCCGCACGCCCAGCCGCCGGTCTTCGCCTCTTGCTGCGTCGAAGTCGCGCTCAGCACGTCGTTGTCGGCCGATATCGGACTGACGTCCCACACCGTCCGGGTCTGCGTGTGGGTGTACTGGTGGCAGGCCGGCCAGCGCAGCAGGGAACCGACGAAGAAGACGTGCGCCTGTTTGACCGTCGGGAACAACACCACCGCCTGCTCGGCGTAGTGGGTGAAGTTGTCGCCGTCGTTGAGCTCCTGATCGCGCATGCCGGTGAAGCCGCTGTTGGCGTACACCGGGGCCTGCGCCGACCCGTCGAGAGCCAGGCACTCGGGCGGCCGCATGGTGGCGCTGTCGTCGCCCATCGCGTCGTGACTGCGGATCACCGCCATCTCGGCGGCCCCCATCAGCGGGTTCACCTGCGCGGGCGTGAGCAGTAACGACTCGAGTTCCCGCTCGACGACCGGCCGCGGGATCAACGACGTGATCGTCGTCGTCGTGGACTGGTTGCTCTGGTTGCTGCTGCCGCATCCCGCGACGAGCAGCCCGACTCCGGCCACTGCCAGCGTGGCCGCCACATCGCGCATCTCCTCGTGTCCGTCCCCTCGTTCCCGGCCCGATCGACCCTACCCCGCACTGAGAGCGTCATACCCAGTCGCCCGACGCCCGAATCGTGCTGAAAGCTCCTCGGGTGAAACCGAAATGAGTACCGTCGATGCGTGCCCCTTCGGAGGGAGAGCCCGCTACGCGGTCGGCGCCTGCGCATCGACGAGGCGCTGCTGGAGAGGGCGCTGATGAGTCCGGTCGGCTATCAATTCCTGCTTCACCTCGCGCCGCAGATCGACACCGTCCTCATCCCGCTGACCCACGGCCGCATGAGCTCGGCGGGCATCGACAAGGTCGGGCTTGTCACCACCACCGGAGCCAAGTCGGGACAGGTCCGCACCCATCCGCTCGCGTTGCTGCCCGATGCCGACGGGCTGCTGGCGATCGGCTCCAACTACGGCCGCGCCACGCATCCGGCGTGGACGGCCAACCTGCTGGCCCACCCGGAGTGCACGGTCGAATTCATGGCGGCGCCCGCGCCCTACCGGGCCGAGTTGCTGACCGGGGAGGCCCGCGCGTCGGCGTGGGCCGCGGCCACCGACTTCTATGCCGGCTACGAGCGGTACCGACACAAGTGCGCGCCGCGTGAGATCAGGGTGTTCCGCCTGCGACCCGGCACCGCCTGACCCACGTCGGCCTCTCGAGATCTGCGGTGTTCACGGCCTGTTCAGCGAGAAGTCAGTGTCAGATCGTTGACCGCACACGAGCACCGCGTGTGCTTTGGCGTATGCGTGTTGTTCAGGTCGCCAACTTCTACGGGCCACGCTCCGGTGGGCTGCGCACGGCCGTGGATCGGTTGGGTGCGGAGTACTGTGCCGCCGGTCATCAGGTCGTCCTCATCGTTCCGGGCCGGCACGCCGAACACACGCGACTGTCGACCGGTGTCGAACGAATCATCGTGCCCGCCAAGCTGATTCCGTTCACCGGTGGCTACCGTGCCGTGTTGCCCGGGCCGGTGCGAACGCTGCTGGAGGATCTGCGGCCGGACACCCTGGAGGTGTCGGATCGGCTGACGCTGCGGTCGCTGGGACGCTGGGGCCGCAACCACGGCGCGACGACGGTGATGATCTCCCACGAACGCCTCGATCGTCTTGCCGCGCAGATACTTCCGCGCCGTACGGCGCGCCGGTTCGCCGACTTCGCCAACCGGCGGACCGCAGCGGACTACGACACCGTGGTCTGCACGACGGGTTTCGCACGCGAGGAGTTCGACCGCATCGGCGCGACCAACACCGTGACCATTCCGCTCGGCGTCGACCTGGAGACCTTTCACCCGTCGCGCCGGTCGGCACTGATCCGTCAGCGCTGGGCCACCCCGGGCGAGATCCTGCTGGTGCACTGCGGACGGTTGTCGGTGGAGAAGCGGGCCGACCGCAGCATCGACGCGGTGGCCGCCCTGTGCGACGCCGGCGTCGCCGCACGACTGGTGGTGGTCGGCGACGGCCCGTTGCGCGCCCGGTTGCAGCGCCAGGCGGCGCGGTTGCCGGTCGACTTCACCGGGTTCGTCTCCGAACGGCGCAGTGTGGCCGAGTTGCTGGCGTCGGCGGATGTCGCGCTGGCCCCCGGGCCGCACGAGACGTTCGGGCTGGCCGCGCTGGAATCACTGGCCTGCGGGACGCCCGCGGTGGTGTCGCGGACGTCGGCCCTCGGCGAGATCATCACCCCCGACAGCGGCGCGCTGGCCGACAACAACCCGCAGGCCATCGCCGACGCGGTCAGCACCGTCGTCAGTCGACCCGAACAGCATCGACGTGCGGGCGCGCGTCAACGCGCGGAGATGTTCACCTGGCAACGCGCGGCGGTCGGAATGCTGAGCACGCTCGGCGGCGCCGCCAGCGACGACGACCCCGGCGGTTCTCAGCACACCGCCTGAGAACGACCTAACCGGTGCCGGCTGGGCCCACCTGGCCAGTCAGCGGATTGACCTGGACTGTCATCGGCCCGCCGGTCGGCTGCCGGCCCTGCGCCGCGGCGCGCTGCTGCGCGGCCTGCGCCAAGGCGTTGACCACCGGGTTGTTCTTCGCCATCTCGCGGCGGTCTTCCTCGGACAACTCGTAGAACGACCACAGCCCCCACGCGGACGGCCGAACGTAGACCGTCACCTTCTGGTGCCGGCGCTTGTTGGCGGTCAGCACCGCGGGCACGGCCACGACGCGGTCCAGGGTCGCCGAGCTCACCATCTCCTGCGCGATCTTGTCCACGTCCACTCCGTCCTGGAGTTCGTAGACCATCGACTGGTGGGCTGTGTGGTGTGGGCCCTGGAGGGCCATGTACCACGCCATCCGCGTCTCCTTCGCTCGTGATTCTCAGCGCAACTGTAGAGGACGAGCGATGGCCGCAGTGCCGATTGACATTGCGGCCTGGGCTAATTCGTGTCGGGGAATGCGACCTGGCTGGCGGAGGCGCCCCGCGCGACGACGACCGGCATCGAAGTCGAGGAGTTGGTTTGCAGGATCGTCTGCACCACCTCGATCAGGTCCTCGACCGGCATCAGCTTGCCGGGCATGCAACCACCCGACATCCACAGCGGATAGGCCTTCATCGCCAGGTCCATGTCCCACCCGGCGTTCATGCCGGTGGCCGCGTCGCCTTCGCCGCCCGCGCACTCCCCGACGATGAGCGAGGTGAATCCGATGTCGGGGTGCTCGGCGCGCCAAGCGTCGACGAGGCGCTCCAGCGCGGCCTTGCTCACGCCGTAGGCGCCGAGTCCCGGCCACGGCGGCCCGAAGCTGCCGGCATCGGAGGACAGGAAGACGGCCTTGCCCGCGGTGGCGGTCAGGTGCGGGATCGCCGCCGCGGTGGCCAGCGATGCGCCGATCACGTTGGTGTCGAAGATGCGCCGCCAGGTGTCGGCGCCGGTGTCGACCATCCGCACCAGCGGGCTGATCGCGGGCGTGTAGATGAGGTTGTCGATGCCACCCATCGACTCGGCGGCCTGATCGAATGCCGACCGGCAGGACTGCTCGTCGGTGACATCGCATTCGATGGCGACCGCACCCGGCCCGGCCTCCTCGGCCGCGGCATCGATCCGGGCCCGCCGCCGCGCCATGAGCGCGATCTTTCCGCCGCGTTGCGCCAGTCCGATGCCGATACACCGGCCGAGCCCACTCGACGCCCCGACGACCACTGTCCGTGACATTTTCGCCCTCTCTTGTAACGTGCGCGCTGCAGCCACAGCGTATCGGCCGGCATCCGACCGTTGTGCATTCGTGCCGAATTCGAGGCCGGGGCTTGGCCGTCCGGATAGTTGGACGCGCGTAGATTGTGAGTTTAGACACGTTCGGGCAGGGCTAAGTAAATCTCAATCACTAGAGGTGCGCCTCGCGCGCACGGATGAGTTGGGGCAGCGACATGACCACTTTGACGGTTTCCGAAATCACCAAGGACGAGCGCGACTACGACAACTGGCTTGCCACGTTGTCGCAGGCGTCGGAACGCCTCGACGACCTGCAGACCGTGGTCGACGAGCTGCGCGAATTGTGCGCGCACGAGGAGGTCGTCCGCAGCAGCGAGGTCATGGCCGTCCTGCAGAAGCACCACGCCGTCTCCTGAACCCGGCGGCCTCAGTACCGTGGGCTAGATGAAGTATCTGGACGTCCGCGGCGTCGGCAGAGTCAGCCGGATCGGACTGGGCACCTGGCAATTCGGCTCTCGCGAGTGGGGCTACGGCGACAGCTACGCATCCGGGCCCGCGCGTGACATCGTCCGCCGTGCAAGGGCTTTGGGCGTCACCTTCTTCGACACCGCCGAGGTCTACGGACTCGGCAAGAGTGAGCGGATCCTCGGCGACGCTCTTGGCGACGAGCGCGACCAGGTCGCGGTGGCCAGCAAGATCTTCCCGGTCGCCCCGTTTCCCGCGATCGTGAAGCAACGCGAGCGCGCCAGCGCCCGCCGCCTGCAACTCGAGCGCATCCCGCTCTACCAGATCCACCAGCCCAACCCGGTGGTGCCCGACTCGGTGATCATGCCGGGCATGCGCGACCTGCTCGACAGCGGCGCGATCGGAGCGGCCGGGGTCTCGAACTACTCGCTGGCCCGGTGGAAGCAGGCGGATGCCGCGCTCGGCCGGCCGGTGATCAGCAACCAGGTGCATTTCTCGCTGGCCCATCCGCAAGCGCTGAAGGCCATGGTGCCGTTCGCCGAGCAGGAGGATCGCATCGTGATCGCCTACAGCCCGCTCGCACAGGGACTGCTGGGCGGGAAGTACGGCGTGGACAACCGGCCCGGCGGTGTGCGCGCGGCCAACAGGTTGTTCGGCACCGAGAACCTGCGCCGCATCGAGCCGTTGCTGCAGACGCTGCGCGACGTCGCCAAGGACGTCGACGCCAAGCCCGCGCAGGTGGCACTGGCGTGGCTGATCAACCTGCCCGGCGTGGTCGCCATCCCCGGCGCGTCCAGCGTCGAGCAGCTCGAATTCAATGTCGCCGCAGCCGAAATCGAGTTGAGCGCGGAGTCGCACGCGGCGCTGACGGACGCCGCCCGCAACTTCCGACCGGTGTCCGGCAAACGCTTTCTCGCCGACTCGATCCGCGAACGGCTACACCTGCGCTAGCTCAGGCTCACCAGGTGGTCGATCGAGTCGATCGGCAGCTCGCCGTCGACGTAGGCCGTTATCATGATGTTGTTCAACATGATTGAGCCGGAGTGGTTGTCCAGGAACGCGGTGTCGGCGGCGTCACGGCCGGTGGCGATGCGCACCATCGACTGGCGCGGCGCCAGACACGTCGCATCGACCACCCGCCATTCCCCTTCGATCAGCGCCTCCGCCACGGCGTGGAAGTCCATCGGATCGCAGCCCGGCGCATAGACCGCCACCAGTCGGGCCGGCACATTGACCGCCCGCAGCAACGCGACGACCAGGTGCGCGTAGTCGCGACACACTCCCGCGCCGGCCAGCAGCGTGTCGGCGGCGCCGTCGATCGGATCGCTGGATCCCGGCACATATTGCAGTCTCGACCCGACCCAGGCGGCGACTTTCTCCAGCAGCGTCGCCGAGTCGGTGTACTGCCCGAACTCGGTGGCCGCGAACCCGAAGAATTTGTCGGCCTCGGCGTAGCGGCTGGGCCGCAGGTAGGTGATCACGTCGATGTCCCGGACCGGTGCGGGTTCGGCTTCGCCGGAGACCGTCGCCTGATAGGACAGGCTGACCGAGCCCTCCCCGACCTCGATCGAATGGATGCGGGTGTCGTGTGGCCCGATGATCTCGCGCGGCTGAAGTTGCTTGCCGTTGAACGTTATTGAGAGCGACTCACGAACGTCGAGGCCCGGCAGTCGCGCCACCGCGACCTGGAATTCGAGCGTCGTGGCAGCAGTGACCTGGACGTCGATCTGCGCGCCGACTTCGCGGTTGGCGAGCGTCGTGGTCGTGGCCTCGCCGCCGTCGGTCTGGTCCTGCCATGAGGGCATGGTTGTACCGCCCTTTCGTTGTCGCAACATTTGCGCGCCGAGACAATGGGTTGCCGTCGACCGATGTCCCACGAAATTCTTCGCAATTCGCCATCGGCTGCGGACTCAACCAGGGCACAGACTTCGAGTCCAGAGTATAGGTCGACGGGATTGGGTGCCTCAGAGGATGTACAGCATTTCCTGGTAAGTGGGCAATGGCCACAGATCGTCGGCGACAACGCCTTCCAAAGCGTCGGCCGCCGTGCGGATCGCCGTCATCGCCGGCAGCAGTTTCTCCTGGGCGTGCTTGGCCTCGTCGAGCGCCGACTCCGCGGAGTGATCGGCCAATGCCGCCTTCAGCTCCGCGAGCCCGGACTCCAGCTCGGCCAATTGACCCGAAACCGCTTCCAGCGCAGTCATGCTCGGTGGCACGCCGGCCGCCTTCAAAGCAAGCACGTTCTGCGCGAGCTCGGTCTGGTAGCGGATCGCGGCGGGCAGGATGATCGTGCTGCCGATCTCCAGCGCCAGCTTGGCCTCAACCCCGATGGTCAGCGCGTACTGCTCCAAGCGCACCTCGTAGCGGCTGTGCAACTCGCGCTCGTTGAACACGCCGTACTTTTCGAACAGCTCGATCGCATCCGGCTTGATCAGCTCCGGGATGGCGTCCAGGGTGGTCTTGAGGTTGGGCAGTCCGCGCTCGGCGGCCTCGATCTGCCAGTTGTCGCTGTAGCCGTCGCCGTTGAACACGACCGCGCCGTGCTCGGTGATCACCTCGGTGAGCAGTTTCTGCACTGCGGTGTCGAAATCCTCACCGTCGGCTGCCGCCTGCTCGAGGATCGTGGCCATGTAATCGAACGAATCGGCCATGATCGAGTTGAGCACGATCATCGGCACCGCGACCGTCTGACCGGAGCCGGGAGCCCGGAACTCGAACCGGTTGCCGGTGAACGCAAAGGGGCTGGTGCGGTTGCGGTCACCCGCGTCCGTGGGCAGGTTGGGCAGCGTGTCGACACCGATGATCATGGTGCCCTTGCCCTTTGACGATGTGGCCGCCCCCTTGGCGATCTGCTCGAACACGTCGGCGAGCTGCTCGCCGAGGAAGATCGAGATGATCGCCGGCGGCGCCTCGTTGGCGCCGAGACGGTGGTCGTTGGTCGCCGAGGCTACCGAAACCCGAAGCAGCCCACCGAATTTGTGCACGGCGCGAATCACCGCGGCGCAGAACACCAGGAACTGCGCGTTCTCGTGCGGGGTATCGCCGGGCACCAGCAGCGAACCCAGCTCGGCGTTGCCCATCGAGAAGTTGACGTGCTTGCCCGATCCGTTGACGCCGGCGAACGGCTTCTCGTGGAACAGGCACTCCATGCCGTGCTTTTTGGCGATCGTCTTGAACACCGTCATCAACAGCTGCTGGTGATCGGACGCGATGTTGGCGCGCTCGAACATCGGTGCGATTTCGAACTGGCCGGGCGCCACCTCGTTGTGCCGGGTCTTGGCCGGGATGCCGAGCTTGAACAGCTCACGCTCGGTGTCCATCATGAAGCCGAGTACCCGCTCCGGCACGGCGCCGAAGTAGTGGTCGTCGAATTCCTGGCCCTTGGGCGGCTTCGCGCCGAACAGGGTGCGACCGGCGTTGATCAAATCGGGCCGGGACAGGAAGAAGTGCCGGTCGATCAGGAAGTACTCCTGCTCGGGACCGCAGAACGAGACGACGTGGTTGAGGTCCTTGTGGCCGAACAACTTCAGGATGCGCTCGGCTTGGGCGCCCATCGCCTGCTGGCTGCGCAGCAGCGGTGTCTTGTAGTCCAGCGCCTCACCGGTCATCGACACGAAAATCGTTGGAATACAGAGCGTCTTGCCGTTCGGGTTATCCAGGATGTAGGCGGGGCTGGTGGCGTCCCAGCCGGTGTAGCCGCGGGCCTCGAAGGTGCTGCGCAGCCCGCCGGACGGGAAGCTGGACGCGTCGGGCTCGCCCTGGATCAGGGTCTTGCCGGCGAATTCGGCGAGGCTCTGGCCGTCGGAGACCGGTTCGAGGAAGCTGTCGTGCTTCTCGGCGGTGAACCCGGTCATCGGGTAGAACACGTGCGCGTAATGGGTGGCGCCCTTTTCCAGCGCCCAGTCCTTCATGGCCACCGCGACGGCGTCGGCGACGGCGGGGTCGAGCTTGGCACCCTTGTCGATGGTGGCGACGACGGACTTGTAGGTCCCCTTGGGCAGGCGGGCCTGCATCTCGGCCTTGGTGAAGACGTTCGAGCCGAAGATTTCACCCGGCTCTTCGCCGGGGTCGAAGCTGATCGCAGGAGGCACGTACGCCTCGACGTTGGTAATTGCCTGCAGGCGTACAGCATTGCCGCTCAATGGAGTCCCTATCGCCAGATTGGTCAGCTCGGTGTCGCTGACACTAGGGACGATCGGTTCCGGGAATGTTACGTCGCTGTCAAACTCTGATGGCCGCGGCGTCGTTCGCCGTCAGGGTGGTGTCAGGGCTGGGCGCTCATCGCTTGAATCGACCGGCGAACCCGCGTAGGGGCAGGTCAGCGCTGGTCAACAGGCCGGGCGGCGCCGCAACGACGCCAGCGATGGCGGCCAATGCCGGCATGCCGGTGACCGTCATCCCGATGGACGCAAAGTTCGCCGGGTCGGACAAGTCGACACCGGGTTTGGGGAAGATCATGTGCTTGTTGTAAACGCACGGGTCTCCCATGATCTGCGTGATGTAGCAGCCCTTGATGTGCCAGCTCGGGTCCGTGTGTGGGGTCATCTGCCATTCCAGATGGGTCTCGACGCGCGGCACGCCGTCGACCATGCCCTGATATTTGATGTAGTTGCCGCCCAACGATCCCTTGGGCAGCGTGTACCAGCCCAGGTCGACGTCCTTGGTGCAGGCGCCCAACTCGTAGCTGAATTTCACCTCGTCCAGCGTCAGGTCGAAGCAGTCGGCCATCATCAGCACGCTGTCGGCGAACACCCGCGTGTATTTCTCTAATTTGGACGGGATCGACGGGTCCTCCACGGGTAACCCGTAGCCGACCTCGATCCAGGTGTCCTTGGAGTGGTGACACGACACGTCCACCGACTCGATGGTGGTGACATTCTCGATCTCGGCGACGTCGGCCGAACACACCACGCCCAGAATCTGATTCAGCCCCGGATTCATCCCGGTGCCGTAGAAGCTGGCACCGCCCTTCTCGCATGCCTCGGCCAGCAGCTTGCTCACCGGCTTGCCGGACGGGTGCGGATGATTGGTGTCGCGGTGCCAGCCCGTGATCCAGTCCGCGGTGGTGACGATATTGATGCCGGCCTCAAGGACTTTCACGTACAGGTCTTCGTCGGGAAAGACGCCGTGAAAGGTCATCACGTCCGGCTTGGCGGCGATGATCTCGTCGACGCTGCCGGTGGCCTTGACTCCGTTCGGTGCGATGCCGGCCAGTTCGCCGGTGTCCTTGCCGACCTTGTCCGGCGAATAGCAGTGCACCCCAATCAATTCCAGGTCCGGTCGTAACGCAATGCGTTTGATCATCTCCGAACCGACGTTGCCGGTGGCCACTTGGAACACGCGTAGCGGTGCGGTCATTCGGGTCAGCCTTTCTGGGATGCGGTGTAGACCTCGGCGGCGCTGCCACCGATGCCGTCGGGATAGAACTGTTTGGCCCACGTGCGGATGGCGGTGAAGCCCTCGTATTCGGCGGTCGCCAGGGCGGGCGGGTCCGAATAGCGTTGATGGCGCCAGATTTCGACGTCCTGCTCGAACTGGCGGATCACTTCCTGCCCGAATTCACGGGCTTTGGTTTCGGCGCGTTCGGTGTCCTTGCCGGGTGTGCGGCCGATGTGGACCATGAACCGGACGTCGGAGGTGGACTCGTCCACCGGGGTGATCGCCGAGATGGTGCGGTTGTCGATCATTCCGTAGCTTTTCGTCACCGCGATACCCAGTCCACCGTTGATCGCCTCGACGCGGCTGTCGATGTCTTCGATCTTCTGGTTGTCGTCGCCTTCGAAGGTGATGGTGAAGTCGACGAAGGAAACCGGCGCGGCGAAGTCGTGGCGGGTGAAGACCGGCACGATCGGCGTCTTGTGCACATACTTGAAATGCGCGAAGTCGACGCCGTTTTCGAGCACGTACTGCGGATGCATCTCGAGTCGCTCGCGGTACAACCGCTGCTGGGGGTAGTAGTCGGCCGCACTGCTGCCGTCGTCGAAGCCGGCGAAGATGTCGGGTGCCTCGAAGTACGGTTCACGGCCCTCGACGTCGTGCCAGATGTAGACCGACTCGTTGCGTTCGACGACCGGATAGGTCTTGATCCGCCGACCCCGGTTGGGCCGGTCTTGGTACGGGATGCAGACGTTGCGACCCTCGCGGCTCCACTGCCAGCCATGAAAGGGGCATTGCAGAATTTCGCCGACGACGGTCCCGCCGAAGCCCAGGTGCGCGCCGAGGTGTTCGCAGTAGGCGTTCATCACGGTCAGCGCCCCGGATTCGGCCCGCCACGCGACCATTTCCTGGCCGAAGTACGTCATCTTGTGAACGTCGCCGACACCGATCTCGTCAGACCAGGCGACCTGAAACCAGCCGGTCGGCTTCATCGGCAGTGGCGGTTTGGCCATGAGCGAGATCATAGAGGGTGCTATGAAAATGCGCTACCATCCAGTTCATGGCTCCCGCCGAGGTGCAGCAGCAGCGTCGCAGCAACAAGCGCGGACTCGCGACCCGCGAGGCGATGCTGGACGCCGCGGTGCGCTCACTGGCCTCCGGCGATCCGGGTGCCGTGTCGGCCAGTCGCATCGCCAAGGAGAGCGGCGCCACCTGGGGCGCCGTGCAATATCAGTTCGGCGACGTCGACGGATTCTGGGCGGCGGTGCTGCATCGCACCGCGGAGAAACGGGATGCGACGATGGCCGCGTTCACCAGTGCCGAGCCCGAAGCGCCGCTACGCGAGCGGGTCGCCGCGATCATCGACACGCTGTATCACGGCCTGGCGTCGCAGGATTCGCGTGCGATCGAAAATCTGCGGGCCGCTCTCCCCCGTGAGCCCGACGAACTGGAGCGGTTGTTTCCGCGCACGGCGGCCGAGTTGTTCTCGTGGGGCAAGAGTTGGCAGGAGACCTGTCAGCGCGCCTTCGCCGGCCTGGGCGTCGACCCGCAGCGCGTGCGGGAGGTGGCGGCGCTGATTCCCGGTGCAATGCGGGGCCTGGTGTCCGAGCGTCAGCTCGGCTCGTACGCCGACCTCGACGAGGCGCGCCGAGGGTTAACCAACGCGCTGGCAACCTATTTGGAGCCTAGGTGACCCATTCGGGCTGCTGTCCGGTGTCGACGGCGGAGAAATCCTTGTGTCCCAGCCCCGCCGTGCAACCGCCGTCGACCACGAATTCCGATCCTGTCGAATAGCTCGACTCGTCGCTGGCCAGGTAGATCACCAGGCTGGACACCTCCCGGGGCTCCGCCGCGCGGCCCAGGGCGGTCTGGAAGATGTCGTCGGGCACCCATTCGGTCATCGGCGTCTTGATCAGCCCGGGGTGGATCGAGTTCACCCGAATTCCGCTGGGCCCCAATTCGAGAGCGGTGGACTTCGTCAGGCCGCGCACGGCGAACTTGGTGGCGGTGTAGCCGTGACAGGCGATGGTCCCGGCCATGCCCTCGATGGAGGAGATGTTGATGATCGATCCTCGCCCGGCGGCCTTCATCGTGGGGGTGACGGCGCGGATACCGAGGAACACGCCGGTGAGGTTGATGTCGAGAATGCGTTGCCACTCCGACAGGTCGTATTCCTCGATGATGCCGACGTTGATGATGCCGGCGTTGTTGACCAGGATGTCGACGCCACCGAATTCGTCGATCGCGGTGGCGACCACCCGCTGCCAGTCGTCGGCCTGCGTGACGTCGAGATGCACGTAACGCGCTTCTGCCCCAACGTCTTTGGCGACAGCCTCACCTTCGGAGTCGAGGATGTCGCCGAACACCACCTTGGCGCCCTCGGCGACCAGCGCCGCCACGTGCGAGGCGCCCATGCCGCGCGCTCCACCGCTGACGACGGCGACCTTGCCCGTCAACCGACCTGCCATCGCATCCTCCATGTGCTCACGTTGTGCCACCGTTTGGGCGTGGTCGAGGGTAGTTTGCCCTCACAGTGGACGATTCTCTACGAGCGGACCGAGTGCAATGACGAAGTTGGCACAACGCTTGGCGGCGTTGGCGAGCGTCATCGCGGCCACGGGGTGCAACACCGTCGTCGCCCCGGTCATCGCTCATGCCGATGGCGTGACCTACACCGTCGAGCCGTTCGACTACGACTCGATCGGGCCGATGAACTTCTCGGTCACGCAGAAGCAGCTGGGCGGCAGCCTGTGCCCATGCGCGAAAGTGCCCTACCCGGCGGACGGTTTACACAATGACAAGGGCGTGGCGGCGCTGGTCGGCACCGCAATGCATCCCGGTGACACAGTGGCCGGCTTCAGCCTTGGCGCACAGGTCATTTCGCTGTACCTGGCACACAACACACCGCCGGCGGGCGTTCGGTTCGTCTTGCTGGGCGACACGTTCGCGCGCAACGACGAGCTGGTGTCGAAGGGCGAGGGCATTCCGCCGGACATCGCGAACCACGTCATCCTGGTCGCCCGTCAGTACGACGGCTGGAGCGACTCGCCCACCCGGAAAGACTCGCCGCACTACAAGTTGGCCCTGCAGAACGCCCAGATGGGCGCGGCCACCATTCACGACTACGTCAACGCCCATCTCGACGACCCGGCCAACGTGGTGACGACGCGCGGCAACATCACCGCGATATTGATCCCGACGCAGCGCTTACCGCTCAACGGAATGAAGCGGATGTTCGGATCCGACGCCGACGACCTCGATGCTCAGCAGCGACCGCTGATCGACAGTGCCTACGACCGGCCGAGCCCCACCGCCGAGCAACTGGCAGCGTCGTCCGGCGAACAGCGCTAGTCCGAGCGAAACTCCTCTTCGATCTTCTTCCCGAGGTCGGGATCGACGTTGTTCCAATACTCGAACGCCCGCGACAGCACCGGCTCCTTGACGCCCTTGGAGAGGTGTCCGACGATGTTGTGCACCAACCGGTCTCGCGCATCGTCGTCGAGGACTTCGCGCACCAGCGTGCCGGCCTGTCCCCAATCGTCGTCCTCGGGCCGCAGCGTGTACGCGGCGCGAATCAGTTCACCGTCAGCCTGCCAACGGATCTCGGAGGCCCGCGCTGGGTCGGCGTGCGGACCGCCGTAGGAGTTCGGCGCGTAGACGGGGTCGGTGACGTTGTTGATCCGCATCGCGCCGTCCTTGGAGTAGCTGTTGACCTCCACCTGCGGCGAGTTGACCGGGATCTGCTTGTAGTTCGTGCCCAACCGGGCGCGGTGCGCGTCGGCGTAGGAAAAGCCGCGGGCCAACAGCATCTTGTCGGGGCTCAGACCCGTGCCGGGCACGATGTTGTTCGGCTCGAACGCGGCCTGCTCGATCTCGGTGTGGTAATCGGTGACGTTGCGGTCGAGCGTCAACTTGCCGACGTCGATCAGCGGGTAGTCGCCGTGCGGCCAGACCTTGGTCAGGTCGAACGGGTTGAATCGGTACGTCTTTGCCTCATCGAACGGCATGATCTGCATCTTCAGCGTCCAACTCGGAAAGTTGCCGGCCTCGATCGCGTCATAGAGGTCACGCTGGTGGTAGTCGCCGTCCTCGCCGGCGAGTTGGTCACCTTCCTCTTGGGTCAGGAAGTCGACGCCCTGGTCGCTGATGAAGTGGTACTTCACCCAGAAGATCTCGTCGCTCGCGTTGATCCAGCTGTAGGTGTGGCTGCTGTAGCCGTTCATCTGTCGCCAGCTCTTGGGGATGCCGCGGTCGCCCATCAGCCACGTCACCTGGTGCGCCGACTCCGGCGTCAGCGTCCAGAAGTCCCACTGCATGTTGTGGTCACGCAAATTGGTTGCCTGCATCCGCTTTTGGCTGCGAATGAAGTGCTGGAACTTCATCGGGTCGCGCATGAAGAACACCGGCGTGTTGTTGCCGACCATGTCCCAGTTGCCCTCGGACGTATAGAACTTCAACGAGAATCCGCGCGGGTCGCGCCAGGTGTCTGGACTGCCGCGCTCGCCGGCGACGGTCGAGAACCGGATCAGCGTGTCGGTCTTGGTGCCGGGTTGAAAGACGGCCGCCTTGGTGTACTTGCTGACGTCGTTGGTCACCTCGAAGTGACCAAACGCTCCGCCGCCCTTGGCGTGCGGCTGGCGCTCCGGGATGCGCTCCCGATTGAACTGCGCCATCTGCTCGATCAGGTAATGATCCTGCAGCAGGATCGGGCCGTCCGGCCCGACGGTCAGCGATTGCTTGTCGCTGGGCGCGGGGGCGCCGCCATCGGTGGTCGTGTACTTCTCCGTCATCGAAGCCTCCTTGTTGAGCAGCAGCGCCTGATGGGCTGGCGGCGCGCTGCCGGTATAGATACCCGCAACGGGCCAGAAGTATTAGGTCCGATTTTGATTCCTTGTCGTGGACGATGGGATGTATGCCCGAAGGCGATACCGTCTACGCACTGGCAAGACGCCTGAACGCCGCACTGCGCGGCCGCGTGCTGACCCAAGGCGAGTTGCGGGTGCCTGCCCACGCGACGGCAGACCTGGCCGGCCTGACCGTGCTCGAGCACGTCACGCACGGCAAGCATCTGCTGACCCGCTTCTCGGACGACCTGACATTGCATACGCATCTGCTGATGCAGGGTTCGTGGACCGTGTCGGACGCCGGACGTTGGCTGCCCAAAGCGGTGATGCTCGACGTGCGGGTGGTGCTGCGGACCGACGGCCCGGCGGCATACGGCGTCAAGATCCCTGTCGTCGAATTGCTGCGCACCCGCGACGAACACGACGTCGTCGGCCATCTCGGGCCGGACCCGCTGCGCGACGACTGGGACATCGACGAGGCCGCCCGCCGGCTGGCTGCCGAACCCGACCGGCCGTTGGTCGCCGCGCTGCTCGATCAGCGCTGCGTCGCAGGCTTCGGGAATCTCTGGGCCAACGAGATCTGTTTTCTGCGTGGACACAATCCGTGGACTCCCGTCGAGTCGGTCGACATTCCCGCGCTGCTCGAGCTCGGCGCACGAGCGCTGCGCCACTCGGCCACCGTTCCCGGCGCGATGCAGGTGACGACCGGCATCAAGCGCAAGAGTGAGCAGCACTGGGTGTCCGGCCGCGCAGACCGACCGTGTCTGCGTTGCGGCACAACGGTTCAGGTGGTTGCCGAGATCTCCAACGACCCCGAGCGCCGACGCACGTGGTGGTGCCCGCGCTGCCAGCCGGGGCCTGCCGGTCCGCCCTGACGTTGGAAACCGACCGCCGTAGGGCCGCGAACACCTAGCATTTGCGCAGGAGGTGCCCCGTGGCCGGAAGCCGACAGATCTGTGCGGTGCTCGCCGTCGCGTCCGTTGTCGCGGGATGCCACCGCAATGCGACGCCGCCCGCCCCTTCGCCGGTCGGCGCCGAACTCCGGGCGGCCCAGCCGAGTTATCCGGTCGACACCGCGCCGAAGCTGACGATCGCATTGCGCAACAACGGAACTCAGGCCTGCTCGCTGCCGTCGATCGCCGACGGTTCGGTGGAAGTGGTGTCCGTGCAGCGCGACGGGGTGGCGGTGATCGGACGACCAGGCCGCGAATCCCTGTTGGGCGGACTGGCGGAAGTGGTCGCCCAGAGCCTGCGCAGCGTCGCACCGGGCGAGTCGATCTCGGTACCGCTGGACGTCGAAATCTCGTCGCACGGATCGCCCATTCTTCGCACGTCACGGCAGACCGCCACCGACGACGCCCGACTCGTCGGCTGGCTCCTGGACCAGCCCGGTAAATACCGCGTGACAGCGCAACTCGTGGCCGTCACCGGCGTACAACGGCCCGACCTTCCGCCGATGTGTCCGGTCGCGGGCACGTCCGCCACCGCCGAGTTCCAGGTGACGAAGTGATTCGCCGACTCGCCACCGCGCTAGCCGTGTGCGTCGCGATCGGCTCGCTGGCCCTCCCGCAGCGCTCGCGGGCCGACATCATCGCGGATACCGGATCGGCTAACGGAATTGCGTTGTGCGGCAAGCTGTATGCGGCAGGCCATGACCCCTCCGGCCTGTGGGGCCGATTGAACGGTCCCGGCACGCCCCCGGTCAAGATCATCACCACGCGCGTGCCGACCAACGGCGCGGGAACCGGGACCCGCGACGACGCGGACGGCATCCAGATCTTCTGGGATCCGACCCACGACATCACCAAAGACGGCGTCACCTCGACGCCGTGCGAGGCGCTCTACCACGAGTTGCAGCACGCCGCCGACGACGTCGACAAACTCCCGGACTCCTTTCTCGACGACAGCTGCAGCGCGAAAGGTACCGGCCCCGGCAAGGGAATTGCCAAGGCGGAGTGGCGCGCCGTCGCCGCGCAGAATGCCTACCGGGCATCTTTCGGTCTGCCGCCGCAACTGAGTTATCACGGCACGCCGTTCGGACCCGGCACCTTTGACGACTGCAAGAAGAACCACCCGCCGGGCGGATCCAAGAAGAAATCGACCAATTCGGTCTTTGGCGATCCGCACCTCGCCACGACCGACGGGCTCCTGTACGACTTGCAGCAGGTCGGCGAATTCACCGCGTTTCACTCAGCCGACCCCGCCGCGCCCCGCGTGCAAGTCCGCACCACTGCGGTTCCCGAGTCCAAGGTGGCGGCACTGGTGTCGGGGGTGGCCGCCGGCAGCAGCGACCGACGGGTGGCGTTCGTCAGCAGTAAAGGCGTCTTGACCATCAGCTCCTTCGCGCAAGGCAAGACCGAGACGATCACGCTCGATGACGGCGCACTGCGGGATCTCGGCGGCGGGCTGACCCTCTCAGCCGCCGCGGCGACCGACTCCACTGGGCGCGCTTACGTCCTGCGGTGGGCGGAGGGTTCGGAGCTTCGCGTCAACGATGCGGGCTGGTGGGGCCTTCGTATTTCCTTCGACCCGTCCGTGTCGGCGAAAGTCGCTCAGCCGCAAGGTCTCCTGGGCAACTTCAACGCCGACCCCGCCGACGACCTGACCCGCCCGGACGGTCGCCGCATCGCGCCCGATGCGAGCCAGGCCGACATCCGGTCCGAATTCGGCGACGCATGGCGAATCAGTCAGGCAGACAGCCTATTTCCGTACGCAACCGGTGAATCGACCGATACCTTCACGGACCGCGCGTTTCCCGCCGGCGAACCGCAACTCGGCGACACCACCCAGGCTCGCTCGATCTGCCAGGGCGCCGGATCGGTTCCCGCCGGCCTGCTCAGCGCCTGCGTCCTGGACCTCACGGTCACCGGCAATCCGGTGCTGGCTCAGATGGCGGCGGTCGTCGCCCAGGACGTGTCGGTCAAGCTGGTCGCCGGCCAGGCGGGCGGTTTGCCGCAGTCCAGCGCGAACGACTTCGGCTCCGGCAAAACCGTGAGCGGAACCGTCAACGCCGCAAAGGAAGTCGCGTACACGTTCAACGCGAACGCCGGCGACGTCGCCGATATCCGGAGCGAATGCACGCCCAGCGGCAAAGGACTCACCTACGGCGTCAAGGCGGTCGACTCGTCCGGATCGCTCGCGGATCCGGTCGGTCGCGTCGACGGTTGCACGAACCTCGGACGCGTCGCGTTCGCCACGACGGCGGCCTACCAGCTGGTGATCAGCGGCGAGGGCCAGTACCGGATCAACTGGCAACCAACGCCCGGAGATCAGCGCCAGGAGTTGAGCACAACGGGGATCAATGCCGGCCGGGTTGTCGCCGCGACCCGCCACCACATCGGCTTCACCGTGAGCCCCGGCCAGCAATGGACGTTTACTCCGGCCGCCGGATGCACCCAGATGCCTGGCTTCGTCTGGCAAGTCCTCGACGCAGACGGGGGTTCTGGTGGGCGCGGCATTCTGGACGGCTGCCAGCCGATCGGGCCGCTGACACTTGCACCGGGAAAATACGATCTACGAATCGATGCGCAGACGGCCGACGCCAGTTACTCGTTCACCGCCCAACTGTCCTGACCGTTCAGCAAGGTTGTCAGAGCACGCCGCGCCGAGTTCCTTTCGCACGATGCGTATCTGGCGGTTGTAACCTGAACAAACAGGCCAGCAAGCGGGAGCCAGCAGCCATGTCGGCAAGTTTTTGGATCGAAGAAGACGTGTGCGACCTGTGCGGCGGCCCAGTGGACGTCCTCGTCAAGCGAGCGTTCGCTCAGGGAGGCCGCCCCCTGCCGCCGGTAGCTCAGACGGCAACCTGTCGACGCGGCTGTCAGGGCGAAGTGCTGCCCCCGGCGCGGATGTCGAAGCGCCGCGCCTAGGGACAACGCCTTTCGGGCTAGCCGAGCTTTCGCGTCAAGAAGTCGTAGATCAGCGGGAAGACCTCGTCGGGGCGGTCCTCGAGCAGGAAGTGCCCGCTGTCGAAGAGGTGGAACTCGATCTCCTGCACGTCACGCTTGTATGGGTGGGCGCCGTCGGCCGGGAAGATCACATCGTTTGCGCCCCAGACGATCAGCGTGGGTGGCTGCCTGTCGCGCAGCCACTGCTGCACCGCCGGGTAGAGCGCGGGATTGGTCCCATAGTCCAGGAAGTAGTCCATCTGGATCTCGTCGTTGCCCGGGCGGTCCAGCAGCGCCTGATCGATCACCCAGTTGTCGGGCGAGATGCGCCCGGGGTTGGCCATGCCGTCGGTGTACTGGAACTTGGTCAGGTCGGCGGTGACGAGCTTGCGCAGCGCATCGCGGTTCGCCGCGCTCGGGTCGGCCCAGTAGTCCTTGATGGGGGCCCAGAAGTCGTTGTCGAGGCCTTCGTCATAGGCGTTGCCGTTCTGCACGACCAGGGCGGTGACGGCGTCGGGGTCAGCGAGTGCGAGCCGCCATGCGGTCGGGGCGCCGTAGTCGAAGACGTTAACCGCGTACCTGCTGATACCGAGCTTGGTCAGCAGCTTCTGCACCAGTTGTGCGGCCGAGTCGAACGTGTAGGAGAACTCCGTGTGATCCGGGGCGGCGCTCTGTCCGAAGCCGGGCAGGTCCGGGGCGATGACGTGGAAACGGTCCGCGAGGTACGGGATCAGGTTTCTGAACATGTGCGACGACGTCGGAAAGCCGTGCAGCAGTAGCACAACCGGGGCGTCGGCCGGGCCGGCCTCACGATAGAACAGCTCGAATCCGTCGAGATTCTCGACTTTGTAGTGCACGGCGGGAACGGATGGCGCGGTGGTCATGGCAGGACTCCTTCTCGAATATTTCGGCGACGTTCAGTCAACATACCTACCTCCAGGTATGTTGGCAACCCTAGAGGTA
Organism: Candidatus Mycobacterium wuenschmannii; assembly: GCF_030252325.1. Taxonomy (NCBI): domain Bacteria; kingdom Bacillati; phylum Actinomycetota; class Actinomycetes; order Mycobacteriales; family Mycobacteriaceae; genus Mycobacterium; species Candidatus Mycobacterium wuenschmannii. The sequence goes on from NZ_CP126981.1 coordinate 1,581,412, forward strand.
GGTTTGTTTGCTGGTACCATTCGCGAGATGGATAGCAGGCAGAAGATCGTCGACTCGGCGAAGCGGATGTTCTGGCATCACGGCTACTCGACGACCAGTCCGCGGCAGGTTATGGCCGACTCCGGGGTGAGCCAGGGCAGCTTCTATCACCACTTCCCCACCAAGCCCGAACTCGGTCGCGAAGTCGTCGAGGCGAATGGCCGCGACGTGCTGGACGCGGTGCGCGCGGCTATGGACGGGCAACCGACGGGACGGGATCGATTAGCCGCGTTTCTCGGATCGGCGAACGAGGCGCTCGATGGTTGCCGAGTCGGCGGCTTCGCTTACGACGCAGGCATTTTGGCGGAGGCAGAGCTGCGGGAAAGCCTGGGGTCGGTGTTTGTCGAATTGGAATCTGTGGTGGAGCAAGCGGTTCGAGACGGGCAGCTCGACGGTTCGCTACTGCCCCAACTGGACCCGAAGCAAACGGCCGCCGCCCTGATCGCCGTCGTCGAAGGGGCTTTCGTCACCGCCCGCGCGACCGGCCGGCAGAGCACGGCGGACGAGGCCACCGCCGGCGCCCTGGCATTGCTGTCCGCGCCGCTGGGAGGCTAAGCAGCGGCTTGCGTGACGGTCACGCTGCGGAAGTGCTCCATGCCGTCCTCGTCCGTCAGATCCCGAACGACCTCCGCCAGTTTGGTTCTCACGTCAGTGGGTGAGGTGTACTGCGTGATCGCGCGTGCTCCGTCGTCGAACTCGATAGTCACGAGGTAGTTGCTCACGTGAGCCTCCTGATGCTGAAGGGGTTACCCAACGCTAAAGGAGAACCTCAGCCAGGTCCTTTGATCAGGCTGTGAACTCGCTGTACGTTCGGCGGTTCAGTCGCCCGTGCGGGTGAAAGTCGACTCGTAGTCCCGAGAGCCGGAGCAGCCGCCCGTCATTTCAAGGTGCTCACCGATCTTCCATACCGCGATCGGATCCTGTGGCGGCTGCGGAAGTCCACCCTCGATCGCCCACTCGTTGTGTTGCGGAGTCCCGTTCTTGCACTTCGTGTCCGAGGTCGAGTGCCGGGTCCACTTGTCGTCGGCGAAGTTGAAATGCCGCGACGATCCGTCCTTGGAATCGGTGAAGGAAGACAGACAGCGTTTGCCCGATCGGAGGCAATCGGTTGCAGCGATGTAATCGTGCTGACTTCCACCAGGATTCGTAGTCTCGGAGTGGTAGCGACCGCGCAGTGCCGACGCCGGCGACGCCACCCGCGCTGGAAGTTTGGACGGGTCCTCGACCAGGCTTTGGTGCGCATCGCCGCTGCGGGTGAACGTGACTGTCGATCGCCGCCCGCAGCCCGTCTCACCGTCCGTGCTGTAGGTGCCGGTGAGCGTGTCGCTGTTGCCCTTCACCGAGACGACAACCCATCGAGGACTCGGATCGCCGCCGGAACACTCATTCGCGGAGTCTCCCTCGGCCACGGCCAGCCACCGGCCGTCGACATAGTCGAAGATGAGTGACGGGGTGTAGCCACCCGGCCCCACCTCTGATGCCGTTGCGATACAACGATTGCCACTGCACGAGGAGCGCAGCAGCCACTTCTGGCTCGGAACGTTGCCCTTTTGCGCCTTGCCCGAAAAGCTCTTTTGCGCCGAGAAATTGGCGATGTAAACGCCGTCGAACCGAGGTCCGGTCGGTGCGCGAGAAGCCGCCGGATGCGTGCGGGTGGGAGGCGCGGGGCGCCCGTCCTGCACAGACACCCATACCGCTCCGGCCACCAACGCCGCGACGACCGCCACGGCGGGCACGACGACGCGCGGCCGCAACAACGAACGGCGACTGGGCTTTGCCGACATCAAGCCGTGCACCTGCGCGCCCGCCGCTGGAGTGGTGTAACCGGGCGTGCGCTGCTGGGTCGCGGCGAACGCGGACGCCACCTCGGCCTGCTGCGTCGGTGGCTCAGCCTGAAATGGCGGTGCCGCCTCGATGGCCGTATGTGCCGCGTCGCTCAACTCGTTGGCCGTGGCGAACCGCTCGTTTGGATCCTTCGCCATGCCACGGGCGATGACGTCGTCAATCGCGTGCGGTAGGCCGCTTTTGACGACCGACGGTCGCGGCGGCGGAGTCGACAGGTGACCCGCGACCTGTTGTTCGACGCTGTCGCCGGGGAAGGGGCGCTCGCCGGTCAGGGTCTGGTGCAGCACGCAGGTGAGCGCGTAGACGTCCGAGCGGGCGTCGGGCCGGCCGGTGCCGAATCGCTCGGGCGCCATGTAGGCCCAGGTGCCGATCGCCGAACCCGTTGCCGTCAAGCCGGTTTCGCCGATGGTCCGCGCGATCCCGAAGTCGATCAGATAGGCGAAGTCCGAGTTGGTCACCAAGACGTTGGACGGCTTGACGTCGCGGTGGACGAGTCCGGCGGCATGGGCGGCCTGCAGTGCCGAGGCGACCTGGTCGACGATTTTGATCGCGCGCCTCGGCTCCAGCGGACCGGCATTCAACACCGACTCCAGATCGCGGCCCTCGATCAGGCGCATGTCCACATAGAGGCGCCCGTCGATTTCGCCGTAGTTGTGGATCGGCACGATGTGCGGTTCGTTCAGCGCGGCAGCCACTTGCGCCTCGCGGCGGAACCGCTCCTGAAAGACGTTGTCGTCGGCCAGGTGCGCGGGCAACACCTTCAGCGCGACGACTCGATGGGTGGCGGTGTCATGGGCCCGCCACACCTCCCCCATGCCGCCGCGACCCAGCAACGTCTGAAGTTGGTAGCGCCCGAATTGCGTGCCCTGCACTGAACCTCCCCGCGACTGCTCAGCACGTGCTCAGCAGGACGACACTAACCGCCGGTCGTTCTCGTTGCGCGCTGTTGTGGCGCGGAGATGCCACTGATCGCACGTCACCTCGCGCCTAGCCGGGTCGGTTGCCGCGAGCAAACTCCGCGTTTGCGGCAATGGTGTCACGGCACCCGGACCGTCACCGGCCGTATGTCGGTGGCGTCCCGCGGCGTAGGGACGGTGCTTAACGTGCAGAAATGGCCGAGATCGCTAAGCGTCAGCCGCACCAACCGAGGCGTCGGCACGACCCGGTGACATCGCGTTGCCGGCTCTAGCTCGGGTCGTCTGACCGCACGAATTGTCCTTCTTTGAATCCGCTATGAGATTTGCGTGGTAAGCCCGGTCGCTAGACACGCCGCGCCGCACGGTTGATCGAACTGCAGAGCCTAAATACGGAGTGGCACAACGCTTCTCGTGGAGATCGCGCCGATCGACACGGCCGTCGGATTTGATCGTGTATCGAACATATGTTCTAATTTTGTCCGACCGTCAGAACCGTTCACCGCGGCAGATACTCAGGAGGAGAACGACTCAATGATGACTGCAGAAACCCTCGCAACGGAAGCCTCACACGCCGATTTCGACATTCCCAACACGTGGGAATCGGACGCCGAGCGCACCGCGCCGGTCGGCGAGCCAGCGCCCGCCGCTGTACCGACGGCAGACGAGAAGCCGCGGAAGGCACCGGCCAAGAAGGCCGCCGGCAAGAAGGCGAAGACCCTCGAGTTGACGCTGACCGTCACCGGCACCGCCGACGGCGAATGGCGTGCGGAACTCAAGCAGGGCACCAGTTATCTGGCGCGCGATCTCGCCGTCGCGGCCGCCGCTGTCTCCCGGGCTGCGAAGGAACTGCACGAAGATCTATCAACCCCGATCGACGAGGTCATCGAAGAGGCACGATCGCAGCAGGCCGCCAAGGTCGCGGCGCTGGAAGCCGAATTGGACGCCGCCCGTAAGGCTCTCGCCGACCTGGACTGAGAGTCCTGGACATTCGGTAGGGCGGGCGGGGCTCGAACCCGCGACCAACGGATTATGAGTCCCTTTACAGCGCCGCAACGACCAGCGCGGATGGTTAGCTCAATCGACCCATATCGCCTGCATAACACCATCTTTGAGCGTTGCCGGTACGGGCGCAGTACGGGTCCGGTACGGCCTAAATGCGCCCCCGGTCGCCGGGACGAGCGAGTTAGCTAGCGACACCCCGGCCGCAGGTATGGCCAAAGTCGGTCACAGCCGGATCGCGTTCGGTAGTCTGCGCAAGCCGATTGCCGAGATTCGACCCGGGGGAATGCAACGTGCCTGACGAGCCAACTGAGCCGCCGCAGCCGCCGCTTGGCGGGCAGCAACCGGGTGGCTACTATCCCCCACCGCCTAGTTACTACCAACAACCGCAGCAGAAGCGCAAGAAGTGGCCGTGGATCTTGCTCGCCGTCGTCGTGCTGTTCTTCGGCGGTTGCGTTGCCATCATCGGCTCGATCGGTTCGTCGATCGAGAGCGCGTCTAAAAGCAACGAACCTAGCAGTGGCTCTCACCCGTCTGAGAGCGCGCCGGCCAACGGCATTGGGCAGGAAGTTCGTGACGGAAAGTTCGCGTTCACCGTCACCAACGTACAGAGGGCGCCTACAGCTGGAACGGCAACGGCGCGAGGCGAGTTCGTGATCGTGACAATGACGGTCAAGAACACCGGCAACCAGCCTCAGTCGTTCTTTTCGAACAACCAGAAGCTTTTCGACACTGCCGGCAGGGAATACGCCTCTGACTCAACGGCCGACTCGGCGTTGAACTCGGACTCCGGAGACTCAATGGTCATTGATCTCAACCCCGGTTTCGACCTGACGGCGAAGGTGGCGTTCGACGTACCCCCGGGCACTCAGGTTGCGGGAATTACAGTGCATGACTCGGCTTTCTCGGGCGGAGCGAAGATCAGCCTCTCCTAAGCTGAGGCGCACACCCCAAGGCGAAGGCGGGGGCCAATGAGTCAGCCCGTCCTCAGGAGCTTCAATGCATATTTTCGTCAGCTGGTCCGGCAGGCCCGCGCAAGTGCTGGCCGCCTTCCTTCAGACTTGGTTGCGCCAGGTCATCCAAGAACTAGATCCGTTCATGTCGACGAACAGCATTGCCAAGGGTGCTCGCTGGAGTCCTGAGATAGCCAAGCGGTTAGAAACCACGAGCGAGGCCATCGTTTGTGTAACTAGCGAGAACCAAGATGCCCCATGGCTCAACTTCGAGGCGGGCGCTCTCGCAAAAGCGACGGATTCGCGCGTCCGTCCGCTCCTGATTGACCTCGCGCCGAGCGATGTGACCGGTCCGCTCTCCGAGTTTCAACTCACCTCAGCAGCGGATAAGGAGGACGTTCGTCGTCTGATCAACAGCATTAACGAGAACTGCGACCGAAGTCTGCCGACTGAAATTCTCGACGCCACCTTTGAGCGCGAGTGGCCCGCGCTGAAGGAGAAGATAACCGAAGTCATCAAATTGATTGGTGGACAGCCAAGTACGAAACAGCGGAAGCGCGACGACGTCGACCTCATGGCGGAGATCCTTGAGCGAGTGCGAATGATGGAGCGCCTAGGTCAGGACCAGTTATACACTTCGGAGCGCATTTTCGACGAGCTTGCCCGACTGCGACCAGGCGTACTCGATGGTGGCCTAAAGAGTTTTGAAAGCAGACGACGCACCATCACGGCGACGCCTTCCAGATCCAACAAGGACTTGCGTGACCTGTACGACGCGCTTCGGGCGGCTTGGGGCCAATCGATCACCGTTATAATGAGAAACGGCAAAATAATTGAAGGGAAACTCACTGACATTCAAGGTGAGTTGCCTGATACGACGTTGACAGTTAAGCCTGACCCGCAATCGAATGACGTCGAGTTCGTCGACGTAATTTCTATCATCAAGGCGACAATTCATCCACCAGCTGCGGACGACGAGCCTCCTTTCTAATTTGCCTGCCTCTCAGTGAAACTAACTACGTTGCCAGACGTCCTGTAGAGACGACCATTGGGTTCTGGCAGCGAGTTAAGTGCACCGCCGTCCGTCTCCGGTATGTAGTCGCCATACACGTCGAGCGTCAGCGAATAGGTCGCGTGGCCGAGCCACTGGCTGACCTGCATGAAGTGGACGCCCGCCGACAGCTGTAGAGCCGCGAACGTGTGGCGTAGGTCGTGGAGCCGAACGCCCTCTACCGCGGGCACTTCCGCGCCGTCGTCGCTGAGCGTGGCTGGCCGGCTCGCGGGCAACCCAACCGCTTCCAAGGCGGGCTTAAGCAGGTTCCGGTAGTAGGCGCCCATGTCGCACGGCTCCGAGAAGTCAAGCGGCGCAATGGCTCTACACCCGCGCCTACGCGCCCCGCCGAGCGCCCGATTCGGCCACAGCGGCGCTGCCTGCTCGTCGCCGCGCGGGTGTTACCCGCGTGTTCGAGGCCGACAACAAGCTCACCACCGGTACGGTGCTCAACCGTTTGTTCACTCCGGCAACGCAACTGAACGAGTGGGGCCAGACTTGCTACGGTTGTGGAATGCCGACGGTATGGTCCCGCCGCCGTACCTGGGTCAGACCTTTGCAGGTGACCACACGCACTACCTCACCAGCGGATCGACCGTCATCGACTCGCAAGACATCGAGTTGATGATTGCGCATATCACTGAACACGGGTTCGGAACACCAAGCGGCGCAACAATGGTCATCCTCGCCAACCCACAAGACGTAGAAGCAGCGACGATGACCGCGTGGCGCGCCGGTATCTCCTACCGGTCGGGCGGCCCGCTGCCGAAGTAGGATTTCGTGCCCAGTTCATTGATGCCGGCCTGGATTTCAGACGAAAGTGTGCACGGCGCTGTGCCGGCCAGCGAGTACAGCGGCCTGGAGGTTTGGGGCAGCTACGGCAACGCGCTGCTGATTCAGAGCTACTACGTGCCTCGCGGCTACGTGGCCGTGCTCGCCACCGGCGGACCGAACAACTCCGTCAACCCTATTGGCTTCCGGGAACACGTGACCGAGGCATATCGTGGGCTCCGCCAAATAGCGGGCCGGGGCCCATACCCGTTGCAAGAGAGCTTCTTTGCGCGCGGCTTCGGCGTGGGCACGCGGCACCGGGGCGCGGCTGTGGTCTGCCAGATCACGACCAGCAACTCGTACACCGCGCCGAGGACGATTGCGATCTAGGCATGGCCGCGTCAGCTCCCGAGCCGTGGCGCGAGCCGTCGCCGTGGCGACCTGAGCCACAACGCCGTCCCCGCAACCCGCTCAACTACCAACACGAGACCGGCGACACCGAACTGTCGTGGGGCGAAGGGCTCGTGCCACCGCACGCGAACGGTGAGCCGCCGTCCGAACTCGGCCAGTACATGCCCCGCGCGCCGCGATTAGACCCGCCGTCGTACGGCGTCGGTCGGCCCCGGCAACACCGCCGCCCCCGCAACGAGGTCCGGGGCTGCCCCGGCAACCGCATCGCGCGGTAGAGCCAAAGAGAGGACACGATGGCCACCAAGAAGCAGGCCGGAGCGCGGTCGAAGTTCGCGAAGCAGGCCCGCGCAAAGGGTGCCACCAAGGTCGGTCGCCGTGCGAAGAGCAAAGCTGCACCGCGCAAGAAGCGCAGGAAATAACTATTGCTTGACTGCCGCTTAAACTTTCGCGACTGCTATCGCCGCCGAACAACCCAGCCTTCTCGGTGCCACTGAACGATGGTTGCAGCGAGAGTAACGACGGCGCGAGCTTCTTGAGGCGTTGGCGCCCGCCTAGGCCCCGCGCCACCGTGTCGGTCATGGTTCGGCCATATGAGTTCCAGCATCGCTACAAGTGGACCGACGCCATTCGACCGATCCTGGCCAGGCAAAATCATCTCCCACAGCCCACCCTGGCTCCGAAGGTGCCCCAAGACCGATCCGAGCGTCGCGTTCTGCTGGTTCGGAAGCACTGATGGGACAAGCACGTCCTCGACGGCCTTGATCGCGTGATCCCACGCGTCGGAGGGGTCGCCATTGCGGCCGAATGCATTCGCCCAAGCTTCTCTAAGTTCAGCCGCAGCGTCGTCAGCCACCGAAGTCGCGGCTTCCAGGGTTGCCTGCACTTCATCTGCCACAACGCGTGTCAGCGAAATATGGTCGTCAGCAACTCTCCACGCCGACGCTCCGATTGATAGGTGATGCTGAAGCTTCTCCCAGTCATTCGCATTTGGCCCCAACACGTCCAGCGTCGCATCCAGCAAGTCCAAATCGAACTCTTCGCTATCCAGCATTTTGTCAAAAAGATCTGTGAGCTGATGGAGTTCGAAATTCGCGGGCAAGTTGAGTCGAAAACGAACAGCAAGCTCTCGCATCTCGGCCGCGCGATACGGCCGATCAGTGATTTGCCCAGTCACGGACCGGAACCAGATCCCAACCACATGGCGCAGATGGGCAGGGACGCCTTCGAACGGGCCGTCAGGTGTAACGCCCTTCAATCGGTGGGAGAGCCTTTGTCGCGCCATCCGCCAAGCCTATGGCGTCCCTCGGACATCGCTCGTTGTGAAGGGAGCAATTAAACCGCGTGTCGCCGCGACCGGATTAGCTAGCGCTCTTCATACGCGCCATGCGCCGGTAAGACGCCGGCAAATCGCGGTGACCAGCGCGCTCGACAGTTGACAAAAATGCGTCTACCAGGCGATATCGAGTAGGGCGGGCGGGGCTCGAACCCGCGACCAACGGATTATGAGTCCGCGGCTCTAACCAACTGAGCTACCGCCCCTGATCAACGTAGAGATTAGCGCCAGGCGTCAGCTGTACACCGTCTGGCCGTCGGCGTCGAGCAGATATTGCTCCGTGCCGTGCTCGACCCGCGGCGCGTCGCCGCCCAGGGCCACGGCGATCTTGTTGCTGGCATTGCGCATCACGTCGAGGGTCAACTCGACCGCCTCGGCGTCGGAGAAGTGCGCGCGCACCCCGGCGGCGACATCCCCAGCGATCGACGCCGGCGACCAGATCAGCGCGTCCGCATACCGCAGCGCCGCCTTGTGCCGATCGGTCAACTGCGTCGACTCCTCGAACCGCTCGATGTCTTCGTACAGCGTCTCGGTGCCGCCGACGTCCAGCGCCGTCGTCTCGCGCAACGACTTGCACAGCCGGCAGTTGTGCTGGGTCGCGCCGCGCAACCGCACCACCTCCGCCGTCAACGCATCGAGCGCGCGCAGCCGGGCCACCGTCGGCAAGAACGTGTTGAACACGATGTCGGACGGGTCGGTAGCGTCGTCCCACGCGACCGGGCCCGCGACCCAGCCGAGATATTCACCGCCAACACCTAAAGCCTCCAGGCCCGCCCGCACCCGCGGCACGAAGTCGGCGATATACATCTGCACGACGACGCTGAAGGTGCTGTCGCCCAATGCTTTCCATAGCTTCGAGCGCTGTCCGCCACCAACAGCGGAGACGTCGACGCTGAATTGCTCGGCGAACTCGGCGACCACCCGATCGTCAGCTGGATCGGCCTCAGACGGCAGCGCCGGCAGCCCGAGCGTCCGGCCGCACACCTGCCGAACGAGCGCGGTCACCCGACCATCGCCCGGGGAGAGCGCCACCAATCGCGTCAGATCGTCATGCACCACACGCCGATTATGTCGCCCGGGCGCCGTCGACAGCTACGGAACGACGATGCCGAAGCTCCCGAGCGTGACGTCGAACAGCGACTTGAAGAGATCCACCGGGTCCGCCAGATTGAAGTACGTCGTCGCGCCGTCAGCGATGCCACCGGCGTCGATCACGGACAGGATTTCGGATTCGGCCAACCCGCCGAGGTAAACGCCGTGCTCGAAAAATCCGATGAAGTCGTGCCACAGGGCCCCTAGCGGATCCGCCATGAAGTCTGCGGGCGTCGCGGTGTCGGCGAAGAAATCGTTGGCGACGGTGAAGACGTCGGTCGGATACAGATCACTGGGTGTGGTGACGCCGTTCAGGTTCGACCAGCCGAGCAAATCGTTGAGCCACTGCCCGAACGGCGTGGCACCCCAGGTGTCGAGGAGGCCGGTGGGTCCCGACGGCGGGTCGGCGGCGGCGTCACCGATCAAGACGAAACGTAGGTCCGTCAGCGGAATACCGTACGCGTGAAGCTCTTCTTCGGCCATCGATGCGACGACGGCGGACTGGCTGTAGCCGAACACCGTGAGCGGGTCGTCGGCCGAGAATGCGCCGGCGTCGTACTGGGTTTCAATGGCATGCACCAAAGTGTCCACGCCGGAGGCGATGGACGGCCCGAAGTTCGGCGACTCCTCGGTGATCAACGGGATCACCGTGCCGCTGTCCGAAAAGCCCAGCGGCTGAAGGTATTCCGTGACAGCACCGGGAATGTATCCCGGGAAGAACGTCGGGTCGGGTATGTAGGTGGGCCCCATGATGATCGCGAGGGTCGACCCGTCGAGAAACCCCGCCCCGGCGTCGATGTCCGCACGCGCTTCGACGGACGAACTGCACAGCGCTGCCGCCGCGGCGGCGAACGCGACACCTACGGCACGTGCAAGGCAAACCTTGGACATCAGGACCCCCCCGGTCGGTCATGTGATCGGCATCACAGTACCCAGGGTTCGCGCCTCACAAACGCAAATTAGGCACAAAGAGTGAACTTATGTCGCTTGGCTCACCGACGACATGTGAAAGTCCGGAATCCGCAACGGCGGCATCGCCGCCCGTGTCACCCAGTCGCCCCACTCCCGCGGTAGCGTTCGCTCGCTGATCCCGGCCTGCGTCGCGCGCCGCAACAGATCCAACGGACTCTCGTTGAAGCGGAAGTTGTTGACCGCGCCGGTCACCTCGCCGTCCTCGACGAGGTAGACGCCGTCGCGGGTCAGCCCGGTCAGCAGCATGGTTGTCGGATCGACCTCGCGCATGTACCAGAGCGTCGACAGCAGTAGACCGCGCTCGGTCTGCGCGATCATGTCGGCGAGTTCGGTGCTGTCGCCGGTCATCACGATGTTCTCGGCGGCGACGGCGACCGGCGCTCCGAACTCCTCGGCCGCGGCCCGCGGGTAGGCCAGCGCGTTGATCGCGCCGTCCCGGATCCAGTCGATGCGCCCGATGTTCATGCCGTTGTCGAAGATCGATTGCGTCTCCGACGAACTGGTGGCCGTGACGAACGGCGCGCAGTCCAGTCCGGGCGCCGCGGGATCGGAGTACAGCGTCAGCGGCAGGTCAGTCAGCTTCTCCCCCACCCGTGTCCCACCGGTGGGCGCGCTCAGCGCGTTGCGTCCCTCCTGTGCGCCGCGTCCCGTCATCGACCAGCCGAGGTAGACCATCATGTCCGCGACCGCGGACGGCGGCAGGATCGTCTCGTAGCGCCCCGCGGGCAATGCGACGCGCCGGGCTGCCCAGCCGAGCCGCATCGACAGCTCCTCCAACATCGAATCCGCCGACACCCCAACGAAATCCGGTGTCCCGACGCCGACCCACGCGCTCGCACCGTCCCGTTTGGCGTTGATCTCGACCGAGCCAGCCGGCTGGGTGTAGCGGCGCCGCAACCCGGTCGAGGTCGCCAGAAACGTGGTGTCCACGGTGTGCTGCGCGAAGCCGTATAGCTGATCGGTGCCGCGAAATCCGCGCGCCAGCGATTCGGCGACGCCGGCGAACACCTCGGGGCCCGTCCAGGGCGACGGCTCATCCCAGTTGCCGGGTGCGGTGTTGCCGCTCAGCAGGGGCGCGGCATCGCGTGCCTCGGGCGCCGCGGTGGCCGCCGCCTGCGACGCGGCGACCAACTCCCGGATTGCCGACGGCTCCACTTCCGCTGAGGTGAGCGATCCGACTCGGGCCGTATCACCAAGTCGCGCAATCGAGATCACCGTGGTCTGACGCGCTGTCGACGCGCCGTTGGTGGTCATCGAATTGTTGGCCCACCGCAGCGACGCCGCCGAGCGGTCGCTGACCAGCACGATGGTCTCGGTGGCGCCCCCCAACTCGGTAGCCGTCTTCAGCGCGATGTCGATGACCTGTTGCGTGGGAATCACAGGCCGCCCTCCGTCCGCGTGTTGAGCACGTTGACTCCGCGGAACAACGCCGACGGGCAGCCGTGACTGACGGCGGCCACCTGGCCGGGTTGGGCCTTGCCGCAGTTGAACGCCCCGCCGAGCCGCCAGGTCGACTGTCCACCAACGGATTCCATCGAGTTCCAGAAGTCCGTCGTAGTGGCCTGGTACGCAACGTCACGCACCTGACCGTCGAGCCGGCCGTCGCGGATGCGGTAGAACCGCTGCCCGGTGAACTGAAAGTTGTAGCGCTGCATGTCGATTGACCACGACCGGTCGCCGACTATGTAGATCCCGTCGTCGACCCGGGCGATCAGGTCGTCGGTGCTGAGGTCTTCGGGACCGGGCTGCAGCGACACGTTGGCCATCCGCTGGATCGGCACGTGATGTGGCGAGTCGGCGTACGCGCAGCCGTTGGACCGCACCTGGCCCAGTCGCGGCGCGAACACCCGGTCCAATTGATAGCCGACGAATACCCCGTCGCGTACCAGATCCCAGCTCTGGGCGGCCACGCCGTCGTCGTCGTAACCGATGCTGGCCAAGCCGAATTCGACGGTGCGGTCGGCGGTCACATTCATGATCGGCGATCCGTACTGCAGTGCGCCGAGCTTGTCGGGGGTGGCGAACGACGTGCCCGCATAGGCGGCCTCGTAGCCGATGGCGCGGTCGTATTCGGTTGCGTGGCCGATGGATTCGTGAATGGTGAGCCACAGGTTGGTCGGGTCGATCACCAGGTCGGTCGGCCCGGCGGTGACGCTGGGCGCCTTGACCTTCTCCGCCAGTTGCGACGGCAGCTGCGCAAGCTCGTCGCCCCAGTTCCACACGTCGTCGTCGGTCAGCGCCTCCCAGCCGCGGCCCATAGGCGGCGCCAGCGTGCGCATCGAGTCAAACCCGTTGTTGACGGTGATGGCCTCGAACCGCGGCTGGATCCGGACCCGCTGCTGGGTGATCGACGAGCCCGCGGTGTCGGCGTAGAAGGTCTGCTCCTTGACCGACATCAGGCTCGCCGAGACGTGGTTGATGCCGTCGGCGGCCAGCAGCCGGCCGGAGTACTCGTCGAGCACGGTGAGCTTGTCGGCGAGCGGCACTGCGAACGGATCGACCCGATAGCTCGACACCCAGGTCGCGTCGGCATAGACCGGCTCGGCCGCCAACTCCACGCGATCGGTGTTCAGCGCGGCCAACGTGCGGGCCACCGCCACCGCGCGTCGCGCCGTCTCGGCGGCAACGTCGGGCGAAAGCTCGGCGTGCGATGCGAAGCCCCAGGTGCCGTCTACGACCACGCGCACGGCCAGGCCGATGTCGCGGTTGAGCACCGCGGTCTCGAGTTCGCCGTCGCGCAGTTGGACGACCTCGTTCATTAATCGGTGAATGCGCAGGTCGGCGTGGCTGGCTCCGGCCGCGGTGGCCGCGGCGAGCGCGGCGTCGGCAAGTTCGTGGCGGGGCAGGCCGAGAAAGTCGGCATCGATCCCCCGGTTCGGTGTCACGACTCCTACCGTATCGACCGGCTTTAATACCCTTATGGGGACGCGCCCGCGACAATCGGCGGCGCTGGGTTACGCCTTGCTGGCGCCCAGCCTGTTCGGCGTTGTCGCGTTCCTGTTACTGCCGATCCTGGTGGTGGTATGGCTGAGCCTGCATCGCTGGGACCTGCTCGGGCCGATCGAGTATGTCGGAGGCCAGAATTGGCGCTCGGTGCTGACGGACCGGACGTTCGGCAATTCCCTCCTGGTGACATGCGCGTTCGTGGCGATCGTGGTCCCGATCCAGACCGTGCTCGGCTTGACCGTCGGCGCGCTGCTGGCGCGCGAACTGCCGGGCAGCGGCCTGTTCCGGACGCTGTTCGTGCTGCCCTGGATCTGCGTGCCGCTGGCGATCGCGGTGCTGTGGCGCTGGATCCTCGCGCCGACCGACGGTGCAGTCAGCACGCTGCTCGGCCATCGCATCGAGTGGCTCACCGATCCCGGTCTGGCGCTGCCGGTGGTGTCGGCGGTCGTGGTGTGGACCAACGTCGGCTACGTCGCGCTGTTCTTCCTCGCCGGCATCCTGGCCATCCCCGCCGAGATCCACGCCGCCGCCCGCACCGACGGCGCCACCGGCTGGCAACGGTTCTGGCGCATCACGCTGCCCATGCTGCGCCCGACACTGTTCTTCGTCTTGGTCACCGGAGTCATCAGTGCCGCACAGGTTTTCGACACCGTGTACGCGCTGACCGGCGGCGGCCCGCAGGATCGCACCGACCTGGTCGCCCACCGCATCTACGCCGAGGCATTCGGCGCCGCGTCGATCGGACGGGCCTCGGTGATGGCGGTCGTGTTGTTCGTCATCCTGGTCGGCATCACGGTGATGCAGCACCTCTACTTCAGCAAGCGGGTCAGCTATGACCTCACCTAAGAGGCCCGCCGCACTCTTGGTCTACGCCGGCCTGCTGGTCGGCGCGTTGATCACGTTGGCGCCGTTCGTGCTTGGCCTGCTGACGTCGTTCACGTCGGCGCATCAGTTCGCGACGGGCACCCCCCTGTCGCTGCCGCGTCCGCCGACGCTGTCGAATTACGGCGACCTCGGTGGCGCTGGGTTCGGCCGCGCGCTGGCCGTGACTGCGTTGATGACGGCGATCATCCTGCTCGGACAGGTGAGCTCGTCGGTGCTGGCCGCGTATGCGTTCGCGCGGTTGCACTTTCCCGGCCGCGACGCGCTGTTCTGGGTGTATCTGGCGACGCTGATGGTGCCGGGCAGCGTGACCGTCGTGCCGCTATACCTGATGATGGCGCAACTGGGCATGCGAAACACGTTCTGGGCGTTGGTGTTGCCGTTCATGTTCGGCTCGCCGTACGCGATCTTCCTGCTGCGGCAGTACTTTCGCGCGATCCCCGCCGACCTGATCAACGCTGCCTACCTCGACGGCGCCCGGACACTCGACGTGATCGTGCACGTGGTGATTCCGTCGAGCAAGCCGGTGCTGGTGACCCTGATGCTGATCACCGTGGTCTCGCAGTGGCATCACTTCATGTGGCCGCTGGTGATCACCAGCGGGCCGAAGTGGCAGGTGCTGACGGTCGCGACGGCAGCGCTGCAGTCGCGGTACAACTCGCAGTGGACGCTGGTGATGGCCGCGACGGTGGTGGCGATCGTGCCGCTGCTCGTGCTGTTCGTGATCTTCCAGCGTCACATCGTCCGCTCGATCGTCGTGACGGGGCTGAAGTGAGCCCGCGCGACCGCGAAACAGAACCCCGGGCTGTAAATTCCGCGGAAGCGCAACCCTCGCTTCAGTTTCGCGGCAGGACGTTCAGACCGCGGTTCTCCACGCTGTTCGCCCTCGGCGTCGTGCTGATCGCCGCGCTGCTGGTGTTGGCCGTGGTGGTGCTCGACGTGACGTCGCGACCGGTCGGCGGCAAAACTGTGGTCACGGTGCGACTGTGGGATGAGCAGGTCGCCGCCGCGTATCGACAGTCGTTCGCGGCCTTCGGCCGAACGCATCCCGGCATCGAGGTGCACACCAATGTCGTGTCGTACTCGAACTACTTCACCACGTTGCGCACCGACGTCGCAGGTGGCAGCGCCGACGACATCTTCTGGGTTTCGAATGCCTACCTGGCCGGCTACGCCGACAGCGGTCGCCTGCTCGACATCGGCAAGACCTTCGGCCCGAAAGCAGCGCAGGCGTGGGAGCCGTCCGTTGTCCAACAATTCACCCGCAACGAAAAGCTCTGGGGTGTACCGCAACTCACCGACGCCGGCGTCGCGGTGTATTACAACGCCGACCTGCTGGCCGCCGCCGGGGTCGACGCCGCCGACCTCGCCGCACTGCACTGGGGACCGGGCGACGACACGCTTCGGCCGCTGCTGAACCACCTCACGGTCGACGCTGACGGACACCCCGGCGGCACACCGGGTTTCGATCCCGGCCGGGTGCGGCAGTGGGGCTACAACGCCGCCAACGACGCGCAGGGCATCTACCTGAACTACATCGGCTCGGCCGGTGGTCAGTACCAGGACGGCGACCGCTTCGCCTTCGACAACCCGGCCGCGGTCGAGGCGTTCACCTACCTGGTCGGCCTGATCAACCGCGACCACGTCGCGCCACCGGCGTCGGAGACCAACGACAACGGCGACTTCTCCCGCAACCAGTTCCTGGCCGGCAAGATGGCGCTCTTCCAGTCCGGGACTTACAACCTGGCGATAATCTCGCGGCAGGCCAACTTCCATTGGGGCCTCGCCATGTTGCCGATCGGGCCCAGGGGCCGCGTCAGCGTCACCAACGGCATTGCGGCGGCCGGGAATTCGGCGTCGGCACACCCCGAGGCGGTCAAGCAGGTGCTGGCCTGGCTGGGCAGCACCGAGGGCAACCAGTACATCGGCCGTCTGGGCAGCGCAATCCCCGCGGTCACGTCCGCGCAGCGGGTGTATTTCGACTACTGGTTGAGCAAGGGCATCGACGTACGGCCGTTCTTCCGGGTCCTGGATGGCCCGCGGATCGCCGCGCCGGGCGGTGCCGGCTTCGCCGCCGGAAACCAGGTACTCAAGCCGTATTTCGACGAGATGTTCCTGGGCCGCAGCGACGTCGCGACCACGCTGCGCCGCGCGCAGGACTCAGCTAACGCCGCCGCCCAACGGTGATACCGGTACGAATCTCGAGCGCGACAGCCGCGGCACACACCGCGACCGTGATCGCCAGAGCGACCCAGTCGGCCTGCTTCGGCCGCGACGGCACCGCGGAAATCTGGCCGATGCCACCGCGCGCGGTGATGGCGTCGCCCATCTCGTCGGCGCGCCGCAACGTCACCGTGAGCGCCGCCGCGATCAGATCGACTGCCTCGCGTGCCCGCCCCCGGCGGCGCGCCCGACGGGTGTCCGCCTTACGTTTCGGCCGCAGTCGGCGCGCGGCGTAGAGCACCGAGAACTCGTCGACCAACATCGGGAAGGCCCGCAGCGCCAACGCGATCGTGACCGCCCACTCGTCGACGGGAACCCGCAACCAACGCAGCGGGCGGCCCAAAGCTGCTACCGCAGGTGCGATTTCGGCAACATTGGTGGTCCAGGACACCATCGCTCCCAGGCCCAGCAGCACGAAGGACAACGTGGTGATCCGCAGGAAGTTCAACAGTCCCCCGAGCCAGACTGACGATCCGGCCAGATGAACCACCGGGCTGCCACCGGCGAACGCCGCGGAGACGCCACCGAGCAGCAACAGAATCCACAACCAGTGCGGCACATTCGGCAGCGCACCGCGAGGAATGTGCGCGAGTCGGGCCGCCGTCAGCACCAGGGCCGCCACCAGACCGATCGCGATCCAGCCCGGATAGAACGTCAACAAGATCGAGATACCCAGCACGGCAAGCAGTTTGGTGCCGGCCCACAGGTCGTGGATTACCGAGGTTCCCGGCACCGGACGTAGCAGCACCACCGAGCGCGATGGCCGGCGCTCGGGTCGCGCGTCGGGCGGCGTGGTGGTCACGACACTCCTTCCGCCGCCGTCGACACCGCATGCAGCACGCCGTCGCGCAGATCCAGCGTGTGCGGGCAGAGCTCCTCGAGCCCGGCGAAGTCATGGGAGATCACCACGACGGTCAACCCCTGCTCGCGCCGCAACTCCTCGAGCAGTCGCACCAATCCGCGTTGCGTCTCGGCGTCCAGGCCCGCAAGCGGCTCGTCGAGAATCAGCGCCCGCGGCGAGCGGGCGAGCAGACCGGCCAGCACAACCCGGCGCATCTGCCCGCCGCTGAGTTGGTCGATGCGGCGCTTGCCCAGCCCGCTGTCCAGCCCGACGACGGCCAACGCCTGTGCGACCCGGTCGTGGTCCTTGGGTGAAAAGCCCGCTGCCGAAGCCACTTCCAGGTCGACCCGGCTGCGCATCAGCTGCAGTCGCGCCGCCTGGAAAGACAGCGCGACGGCACCGACCTGTTCATGGGCGGGACGTCCGCCGACCAGACAGGTGCCGGCGGTCGGCACGGTCAGCCCGGCGAGGATCCAGGCGAGCGTCGACTTTCCGGAGCCGTTGCCGCCATGGATCAACAGGCCGTCGCCCTGGTGCACCGCGAACGTCACGTCGCGCAGTGCGGCCTTGGCCCACGGTGTGCCGCTGTTGTATTCGTGGCTGACGCCGCTGACTTCGAGGATCGCCGGTCCGGACGCCTGGGCAGCGGCCGAGACGACGACGGGCGCCGCGATGGTCTCGACCATGTTGGTGTTGTCGCCCGATTCGCTGAGATTGATGGTGCTGTCCGCGGATTCGGCTTCGTTGTTGTAGTGGGTGATGTGCACGACGGAGGTGCGATGTTGGCGCTTCAGCCCGGACAGCACACCGAGCAAGGCGTCGCGACCCTCCTGGTCGACCATGCTGGTGACCTCGTCGGCGATCAGCAGCGCCGGTTCGCGCGCCAGCGCGGCCGCGACGGCCAGCCGCTGCAGCTCACCGCCGGACAGGCTGCCCGTGTCGCGTTCGGCGTGCGAGTCCAGTCCGACTTCGCGAAGTAGTTCGGCCACATCGGTTTTGGTACCCGGCGGCAGACCCCACACCACGTCGTCGGCGACCCGGGTGCCCAGCACCTGACTCTCGGGATGCTGCATGACGACCGCGGTACCGCCGATGCGCCCCAGGCCCACGGAACCGGGCCGATCGATGGTGCCCGACGTCGGCTCGCGGCCCGCCAGAACCAGCATCAGGGTCGTCTTGCCGGAACCGTTGGCCCCGGTGATCGCCAGGTGCTCGCCCGCCTTGACCTCAAGGTTGACCGGCCGCAACGCGTCGTGGTCGGTGTTGGGGTAACGGAATCGCACCTGATTCAAGCGCACCGGGACCGGGCCGACCGGGGCGCTGTCGACCGGCGCATCCAGCTTGTGCACGTCGGGAATGCCACGCATCCGGTCCAGCACGCGCGACAGCGCCCACCAGCCGATCAGCGACACGACGACGATCGAGAAGATCCCGTTGATGAAGATCAGCCAGGGCCAGTAATGCAGCGCCTCCGCCAACAGCCACTGCATGGAGTGGGCCGCGGTTTCGAGGTTCTTGCCGATGCGCTCGCTTTGCGGGAACGGGTGGGAACGCGCGAACTGCCCGAGCGATCTCAGCACGGTTGCGAAGCCGTCGACGTTCGCGGTGATCGCATCGAAGATCAGGTGCCGCAACCGCGACAGCAGCGCCAGCGCCGCCACCGCGAACACGTTGAAGACCGCGCCGGCGAGCACCGACACCACGACGACGGTTCCGGTCCCACGGCCCCGACGCTTCACCACTCCGGTCAATCCGCCGACGTAGGCGCTGTTGCCGACGGTGATCAGGCCGCCGAGGCCGGCGATCAGGAACGCAATCAGGCCGGCGGCGACGGTCGCAGCGACCAGCACACGGATGCGGTACCGGTAGGCCAGCAATCCCATCGGAACCGTGCCCAGCAGTGACAGGGCGCCGGCAAACGGCACGACGATCGAGATGATCGCTGTGGCCGCACACAACGCGGCCATCACGGATGCCTGCGCGAGCTCGCCGGGACGCAGCGAGCGGGACGTAGGGGTCCCGGACGCAGGGCGAGTCGCGTTCATTGCATCAATTCTGCCAGCACTCACCGGCTGCGCCCGCGAGCAAACAAAGGGGGTGGGATTGAGTTAACAAGACTGAAATTGGCCGGTTCGTGCCCTAGATAGCCTAGCTATGCAACTATATACGCATGACGCCATCCGCAACCACTGAGCGCGCCGCCGCCGAGGAGGCTGTCGCCGGACTTGGCGCGGATCTGCTCGCCGTCGTGGCGCGGCTCAATCGCTACGCCACGCAACGCATTCAGATGCAACTGCCGGCCGCGCAGGCGCGCCTGCTCTCGACGATCGACGCCCACGGCGAGGCCCGCATCTGCGACCTGGCCGCAGTCGACCACTGCTCGCAGCCGACGATGACCACGCAGGTGCGACGCCTCGAGGACGCCGGCCTGGTCACCCGCACGGTCGACCCCGGCGATGCCCGCGCGGTGCGGATCAAGATCACGGCGGAGGGGATGCGGACGCTGAACCGCGTCCGCGCCGACCGGGCTAGCGCGATCGAGCCGCAACTCGCCGACCTCGGCGAGGCCGACCGCCAGACGCTGGCAGAGGCCGTCACCGTGCTCCGCCGTCTGCTCGACGACTCGGCGCCTGTCCGGCGGCCCGGCGGACCTCGCTAGTAACACACTCCTGGGGTTGTCTGGCCTGCGCGGATTCTCGGCGCGCGACGGTGGCTGGATAATGAAGGCTCGACTCAAGACAACGGGCGAGCAAGGGGGTGGATGTGTTCTCAGCTATGTTCGGCACCCCCCTGGTCGTATGGCTCGGCCCGCGTAAGTACGCATTCGCGTCCGACCGCGACGTCACCGTCGGAGTCGACAGCGGCGCGGACGTACGCCTGAAGGGATTCAACGGAGCCGTCGCTCCCCTGGTGGTGCTGCATTTCAACGGCACGCAATGGATCGCGGTCGACCGCAGCCCCGCCGGGATGTACGTCGACGGGGTCCGGATGTCGACGGTCTTCATTCATCACGGCCGTGCGGTCACGCTCGGCGATCCGGAGCATGGGCCGCGACTGGTGTTCCAGTTGCCCGCCCCGACTGCTGCGCCCCCGCCCGCGCGGGTCCCGCCTCCGCCATCCCTTGCCCCTCCGCCGCCACCTCCGCCGATGCAGCGCCCGCTGCCACCGCCCCCGCCGCCGCGACCCGTCGTGCATTTCCCGCCGCCACCTCCACCGCCGCCCGCGCCCCGGCCGGCGCCGCTGCCACCCCCGGCGCAGTGGGCACCGCCCCCGCCTCCCCTCCTCCGCCACTGCCCGCTCAAGCGCCGGTTGCCGCACCTCCGCCGCCGGTCCCGGTCCCGGCCCCGGCCCCGGCCCCGGCCCCGAGCGAGGCCAAACAGCCGAGCGTGCATTGGCGGCGAAAACTCGGCCGGATTTTCGCAGCGGCTGCACGTCCGGCGAAGCGGCCCACGGCCGAGGCGCCGGCCGAGACTCCGCGGCCCACGACGATCGCCGGCCCGCTGGAGGCCCGCCGGGTCCGGCTGAGCGTCGACGGCGAGCAGGCGCTGGCCGACCTGTCGTTCAGCGCGCAACCCGGCACGGTCACGTCGGTGATCGGGTTGTCCGAGGCCAGCACCTCCGCGCTGGTCGACGTGCTCGCCGGCACGGTGCAACCGAGCGTGGGCGAGGTCGACTTCGACGGCCACGAAGTCGCCGCCGACGACGTTCGCCCGCATGTCGGAGTCGTGCCGCGGCACGACCTGCTACGCCCGCAACTCACCGTCGAGCAGGCGCTGCAGTACGCGGCCGAATTACGTTTGCCGCCAGAGACTTCCGCGGACCAGCGCCGCGCGACCATCCGATCGGTGCTGGACAAGGTCGAGCTGACCGGGCTCCGCACGGCCAAGGCGGGCACGCTGGACGCCGAGCAGCGCAAGCGGGCATCCCTGGCCGTGGAATTGCTCACCGACCCGGCGCTGATCGTGTTCGACGAGCCGACGGCCGACCTCGAACCGGAAGCTGCGCAACGCATCACGGCCCTGCTCCGACTGGTGGCCGACGAAGGTCGGGTCGTGCTGGAGGCGACAACCGCGCCGACCGATCTCGACGTATGCGACCAGGTAGTGCTCCTCACCCCGACCGGCATCCCGGTGTTCGCCGGCCCGCCTGCCCAGATCGGGCCGCAGTTGGGCACCACCGACTGGGCGGCGATCGTCAAGCGTGCCCGCAACGACCCCTACGGCGCGCACGACGAGTACCTGGCCCGCCTGCAGGAGCCGCCACCGCCGGAGCCGCCACCGCCGACCGACTCCCCGGCCGCTCCCGCGGTGCGCCGAAACATGTTGCGGCAGATCACCGTATCGACCCGTCGGCAGGCGTGGGTGATGCTCGGCGATCAGCGCTACTTCATCTTCCTGGCGATCCTGCCGGTGCTCTTCGGGGCCATCACCCTGCTGATACCGGGCGATGCCGGCCTGGGCCCGGCCAGCCGCTACGGCAACAATCCCGACCAGGCCCTGTCCATGCTGGCCGTGCTGGTCTTCGGCGCCGTCGTGATGGGCACCGCGCTTGGCGTTCGCGACCTCTTCGGCGAGCAGCGCATCTTCCGGCGTGAGCAGGCGCACGGCCTGTCGGCGTCGGCCTTCCTGGCCGGCAAGGTCATGGTCTACAGCCTCACCGCCACGGTCCAGATCGCGATCATCACCACCGTCGCGACCGTCGGGCACAAGGCGCCCACGCACGGCGGGTCGCTGCTCGGCCACAGTGCGTTTGCGGCAACCGTCGAGTTGTTCCTCGCACTGAGCGCAATCACCGTCGTGACCGCGTTGGTCGCGCTCGCGCTGTCGTCACCGGCGACCGTCTACGAGCAGATCGTGCTGATTGCGGTCCTGATCGTCCTGGTGTCGCTGGTCTTTGCCGGTGCGCTGTTCCCGATCGCCGACCGGCTACCGCTCGAGCAGATTGCCGCGCTGGTACCGTCGCGCTGGGGCTTCGCCGCCGTTGCGTCGACCGTCGACGTGCATGCGGTCAATCCGCTTGCCGAGGCCGATGATTCGTGGAGGCACTCGTCCGGGCAGTGGCTGCTGGACATGGGCGTGTTGATCGGATTCGGTGTCCTCGCCGCCGGGGCACTGCGCTGGCGGCTGCGACGGCCGTCGCGCCGGCATCAGCCGCCGTTGATCTCCGCCCACAGCGTCTTGTAGCAGTGTGACGCCGGACTGGTCGGCGCGAACGCGGTCACCGGAGAGCGATGTTCGGCCATCTGCTCGATGACCGACAGCGCGGGGATGGCGGTGCGCATGATGCCCGTCCGTTCGGTCGACAGGTGCTGCACCAGGTCGCAGTGCAATCGCTTGCGACGGTCCACCATCGAGAAGAATGCCCGCACCCGCGGCTGGCGGCCCTCGAATTCGCTGACGAAGCCGGTCAATTGGTCGAACGTGCGGACCGACAGCGTCGCCGGAATCATCGGCACCAACAGCGTGTCGACGGCGTGCAGGACGTTCTCCGACAGCAACGAGATGCTCGGCGGGCAATCGAGGAAAACGACGTCGTACTGACTCTCCAACGGCTGCAACAGTTCCCGGATCCGCCTCGTCGGCCGCTTCATGTCGTCGAGCTGCACATCGAGGTTGCGGTACCGAAAGTCGGCTGGCACCAGGTCGAGGCCGTCGAAGTCGGTGGCCTTGATCGCGTCGTCGAGCGTTCGCGACCCCTCCACCAGCGCCCTACCGCCGCCCTTGACCTTGGGCCGCACCCGGAACATGTAGGTCGCGGCGCCCTGCGGGTCCAGATCCCAGAGCAGGACGTTGTGCCCGTCGAGAGCCGCGAGGTGCGCCAGGTTCACCGCCGCCGACGTCTTCCCGACGCCGCCCTTGATGTTGTACGTCGCGTAAACCCTCATCGACGCACCAAAGCCTTGACGCGGGAACGGTTCTCGTCGGCCAGGAACGGTTGCAGCCGGCTCGCCAGCGCGGCGCGGGCGTTGAGTTGGTGCGCGTCGAGTTGCGCGGCCATCTCCCCCATCGCCAGCAGCGTGGTGGGCGGTGCCGCGCCCTGCTCCATCATCGCCGCGGCGAACTCATGCACCGCCTCGCGCTGTACTTCGCCGTCCTGGAAGTCACCCAGGATGTCCTGCAGCGACTTCAGCTCTTTGAGCAGCGCCCGATGCGGCGTGCTGTCGCAGACCGGCTTGAACACCTCGAGCAGGTAGCGCAGCTCCTTGCAGCGCTTGCGCAGCGCGTGGACGTCGTCGCTGGGCGAGTCCTCGCTGATCCGCTTCCCGCGCCGTGCCGCGTTGCGGTAGGCCTGCCGGAGTCGGCGGCGGGCCAGCCCCGCGACCGTCGGGCCGCCCTCGGCGTTCGCCGACACCTCGTCCAACTCGGCGCGCCAGTCGCCGAGCAGGTCGTGGAAGCGCTTCGAGCGCAGCCCGCGCACCAGCTTGCGTCGTTCCGCGGTGCGGTGCTTGACCAGGAAAGACCGGAACGGGTCGAGGTCGCCGGGGCTCGCCGACGTCAGCCTGGCAGCCATGACATCGAAGTCGAACAGGTAGACGTCGAGATCGCGGACCGGGGTGGTGAGATCGCCGAGCCATTTGAAATCGGGGGCGAATCGCTCGGCGAGCTGAGCGGGCAGCACGTCTCCGACGAGCTTGAGGATCGAGCGGGTACGGCGCACCGCGACCCGCAGGTCGTGCAGGAACTCGATGTCGACGGACGCGATGGTTCCGGGCACGTTCTCGTCGATGACGGCTGCGAACCCACTCAACATCTGCGCAATGGCAACGACTGCAAGGGTTTCCGACTGCAGCGGCGCGACCGCATTGCCTCCGTTGGCCGGGCTGCGGGCGGCGTGCGTCAGCGCGAGGTCGTACGGCGTCGTCGAGACCGCGGTGAACCCCTCGACCTTGGCCAGCAGGCGCGCGATCCGGTCGCCGTCGGCGTCGTATCCGCGCAACGGCTGGATCCGCAACTGGCTGGTGCCGTCGTCGACGCTTTCGGTCAGCAGGCGCGCAACGGTCTTGTCCTCGGCATCCAGCACCCGCGCTTCCTGCGACGCCGAGCGCACGGTGACGACCGGCGCCAGCGCCCGCGGGGCGATGAGCGGCGTCAACGCCTCGCGGAGTGGCCCCGCCGGCAACTCATGCGCCTGAGCGGGCCACTTCAGGCCGGCCAGCGGAGCCTGCAGCCGGGTGCCGTCGGGCAACTGCAGCACCAGCGGCCCACCGTCGGCGAACTGCAGCGAGAGTCCCGCGGCGTGCAGCCGCCAGTCGAAGGTGTCCAGCCAGGTGTGCGAGGAGGTCTGCTCGGGTCCGGTCGCCACGGTGAACTTTGGGTGCAAGGCGGCGGCGACGACGTCATGGTCGACCGCGCCTTCCTTGCTGAAAGCGCGGGATGTCCCGCCCATGGCGCACCTTTCCCGGGCCGCATAACGGCGACCGCGCGACGAACTATAAACACCGTTGGTTAACGGGAGCGGCCCGTAGACCTCGGCGACCCAATTGTCATCGGTTACCGTCGGGTATGACCACCATTGCGGAACATTTGCGCAACTCGCTCGACGGACGCTTTCGCGACGTGAAGAACGAGATGCGCCAGCGACTGGCCGACGACGTCTTCCGCCCGCACTACACACCGAACACGGTGATCGCGCGGACCAAGGTGGCCGAGCAGATGAGCATCATGGCCGCCGAGGGCGCGGCCGAGGATAGTTTCCGCAAGGAGCACGGCGGCAACGGCAACGTCGGGGCCGCCGTGACGATGATCGAGATGCTCGCGATGTCCGACCTGTCGCTGATGGTCAAGGCGGGCGTGCAGTGGGGCCTGTTCGGCGGGGCCGTCGAGAACCTCGGCACCGAGCGCCACCACGAGGCCTACGTCAAGAAGATCATCAGCCTCGAACTGCGCGGCTGCTTCGCCATGACCGAGACCGGCCACGGCAGCGACGTACAGTCCCTCGAGACGACGGCGACCTACGACGCCGAAACCGAGGAATTCGTCGTCCACTCCGAAACCCCCAACGCGCGCAAGGACTACATCGGCGGTGCCGCCGAGACCGCCACCGTCGCAGCGGTTTTCGCGCAGCTGATCACCACCGAGAAGGGCGAGCAGGTCAATCACGGCGTGCACTGCCTGCTGGTACCGATCCGTGACGCCGAAGGCAACGACTTGCCGGGCGTGACCACCTCGGACTGTCATTACAAGGGCGGCCTGCCCGGCGTGGACAACGGTCGCATCGTGTTCGACCACGTCCGCGTTCCGCGGGTCAACCTGCTCAACAAGTACGGCGACGTCGACGCCGACGGCACCTACTCCTCCGACATCGAGAACCCGAACCGCAGGTTCTTCACGATGATCGGCACGCTGATCCGCGGCCGGGTGACCGTCGGCGGCAGCGCGGGCAACGCGGCGCGGGTGGCTCTGGACATCGCGACCCGGTATGCGTTGCAGCGCAAGCAGTTCACCGCACCCGATGACGACGGCGAAGTGCTGATCATGGACTACCTGGTGCACCAGCGTCGGCTGTTCCCATTGATCGCCAAGTCGTACGCGCTGCAGTTCGCCCAGAACGAACTGGTGTCCAAGACCCACGACTTGCAGACGACCGAGTCACCGGACGCCGAGGAGCAGCGCGAGTTGGAGTCGCGCGCCGCGGGCCTGAAGGCCGCGAACACCTGGCACGCCTCCACGGCCATCCAGGAGGCACGCGAAGCATGCGGGGGCGCAGGCTATTTGGCGGACAACCGGCTCATTGCATTGCGCGCCGACACCGACGTGTTCACCACCTTCGAGGGTGACAACCATGTGCTGACTCAGTTGGTGGCCAAGGAACTGCTGACCGCCTACGCCGACGACATCAAAGGCATGAGTCCGGTGGAATGGGTGCGTTTCGCGGCCAACTTCGCCGGCGAACGCGTGCTCAAACGCACTGCGGCAGAGACGATCATCCAGACCGTCATCGACGCCCGGCAGGACAACGAGGAAGAGGGCAGCCTGTTCAACCGGGGCACCCAGGTCCAGATGTTCGAGGAGCGTGAGGAATACATGATCGCGTCGGTGGCCCGGCGCCTGCAGGCCAAGTCGAAGGAGATGTCGGAGTTCGACGCGTTCAACTCGGTGCAGGACCATGTGCTGCACGCCGCGAAGGCGCACATCGACCGGGTGGTGCTCGAGGCCTTCGTCGCGGGCATCGACGGGTGCGAAAATGACGAGGCCCGTGAGGTTCTCGAGCTCGTCTGCGACCTGTACGCCCTGACGGTGATCGAGGACGATAAGGCCTGGTACGTCGAGCACCGGTTCCTGTCCACCGAGCGCGCCAAAGCGGTCACCCGTGCCATCAACGACCGGTGCCGGCTGCTACGGCCGCACGCCGAGACCTTGGTCGACGGGTTCGGAATTCCCGAGTCGCTGCGCTACGCGGACATGCTGCACCCGGTAGAGGTGCCGGGGGCCGACACCGACGAGACCGGCGCGACCGACTCCGCGCTGACACACGGGTAGTACGCGCAAGACTCACGACGAGCCAAACGCTCTGTTCGGCGGCGGCGCGGGGTAACCCTGGGCTTATGACTGCCGCCATCACCTCGTCTGAACTGCGTGAACGCATCGTCTCGGAGGCTCCGCTGTGGATTCTCGACGTACGTACCCCCGCCGAGTTCGAGACCTCTCACATCGACGGCTCCCTCAACGTGCCGCTGGACCTGTTGAACGAACACGCCCCGACGGTCGCCGAGACGCTCGACCGCGACCGCGACATCGTGCTGGTGTGCCGTTCCGGCCAGCGCGCCACCCAGGCACAGCAGCTGTTGCAGCGCGCGGGCGTCGGGAACGGAACCGTCCTGGAGAAGGGCATCGCCGACTGGGAAGGCCAGGGTTTCGATGTCCAGCGCGGCGTGCAGCGTTGGGACCTGGAGCGCCAAGTCCGCCTGGTCGCCGGCTCGATCGTGCTGTCCGCCGTGCTCGGCAGTGTCGCCATTCCCAAGCTGAAGTGGCTGGCCGCCGCAATCGGTGGCGGGCTGACCTTCGCCGCAGTCTCCAACACCTGCGCGATGGGTAACGCCCTGTCGAGGCTGCCGTACAACCGCGGGGCCACAACGGACACCGAGACGGTGTTGTCGCAGCTCGCGTCCGGTCCGGACGGCAATCGTTAAAATCACCGCAAGTCTGGCCCGGACCACCGGGTGAAGCCGGTATGCCCGATGATCCGCGCCCTCACGAGATAGGCTCACCCCCATGAACCCCAACCCGGACTACGACGCCAGCGATGAGCTGGAGTACGGCATCGCGGGATTCGCGTGGCTGCTGCGTGGCCACTACCCACCCCCGTACTACGGTCCCGACCTCGGTAACGCCGACACCGGCAACTGACTCACCCAGGCGGCGGCACATAGGTGCCCGCCGAGTTCCGCAATTGCCACAGTTGCGCCGGGCAGTAGATGTTCACGGCGTTCGAGATCAGGTAATTCGCCGAGTACTCATCGTTCGGCAACACATCGCGTTTCACGTCACCGATGACCTGGCCGTAACCGGCTCCACCGGTGATCTTGTTGCAGATCCCGTGGGCATAGTCGATCGCTTCGGTCGTGTTCGCGAAGCTGTACTGCTTGCGCACCGTGGTGTCGTAGATGAACTCGATGTCGGGAGCCGGGACGGCCCGCGCGACAGGCGTTGCGACGCAAGCGATCACGGCACTGAGGACGACGGCGAGCGGCCAAACTCTGCGAGTCATCGGTCCGGCTGCCCGTAGACTGCGACCAGCACGCTGCGGTCGAGACTGTTCTCCGACCACACCCCGATCTGGGTGTTGTCGCAATTCGACATGATCGCCATGTAGTCCGGCCGGTAGTACCAGTTACCAATCACGTCAAGGTCATTGATGGCCAGCGAGTTGTTGATCGCCACGGTCTCGGCCACGACGCCGTTGTATCCCGCGCCCCGCGCTCGGTCCGCTACCGACGACCCGTCCGAGCCGACGTCGGCGTCGAGGTTGCGGTTGTTCAGTACGTCGACGGTGTGCCGCTGCGCGGCCGCCTCCAACTGCGGGTTCTTCTTCAGCTTGGTAGTGCAGCCGTGCTGCGCCTTGATGGTGTCGACATTGACGACGATGCCGTTGTTGAGCCGGTCGTTGTTGCCGGGAACGCCGGGCGCCGCCGATGCGACCACGCTCGGACCCGCAGCCAACGGCAGCGCGGCGATCACGGGCGTCAGGAGGCGAATTCGCTTGTTGGTCACACCATTCCCCCTATCGGATGTTGGCCGCGAGGTCGGCGGACATCGCGCTCAACTGACGCGACCAGCTCGGCCAGTCGTCTCCGCCGCCGCGACCGAGGTCGAAGTGGGCGTTGGTACCGCCGACGTCTCGGAAGTGGGAGTAGAACTGCGCGTTGGTGCCCTGGGAGACGTCGCCGGTGCCGCCCATTGCGCCGGGATCGCTGGGCGCGCCGCTGCCCGGGCTGTAGATCCACAGGCGGGCGTCGTTGTCGACCAGTTGCTGAATGTTCTGGTTGGGCGAGTGCCACTTCCAGCGGCCCAGTTGCGGCGCCCCCCACATGGCACCGCTATCGGCGCCGCCTTGCAGAAGGGCGGCCCTGACCGTCCCGTCGACGCCAGTGCGTTCGGGAGTCAGGAATCCGGAAAACGAACCGGCATAACGGAATCGGTCGGGATGGAAGGTGACCAGCGCCGTTGCCGCATACCCGCCCTGTGAGACACCGACGACGCCGTGCCCGCCGGGCGCCAACCCTTTGTTGGCGGCCAGCCAGTCGGGCAGCTCCTGCGACAGGAATGTCTCCCACTGCTTACTGCCGTCCTGCTCCCAGTTGGTGTACATGCTGTAGGCGCCGCCGGCCGGTGCGACCACCGAGATGCCCTTGCCGGCAAGGGTGTTGAACCCGTTGCCCGCGGTTGCCCAGTTGCTGACATCGGGAGCGGCGTTGAAGCCGTCGAGCAGATACGCCGCGTGCGGACCACCGGCCAGGAAGGCCACCGGGATGCTGCGGCCCATCGATGCGGACGGCACCTGGAGCGTCTCGAAACCTGCCGCCTTGGTGACGCCCGTCGATCCCGAAATAGCCGTCACCGCAAGCCATCCGAAAGTCACGGTCACGACCGACAGGTGCCGCAGCATCCTCGACATACGGATCATCTGTGCCTCACTTGTCCTTCGGTCACACCGGGTCGAACTGCGAAATGAGCCACCGGCCGTCGACCTTCTCCAGCGTGACGCGCACACTCGACGTGCTCTGGGTGGGCGGGTCGTTGCCGATGGTGGTGGTCTGGTCGACGAAAACCAGTACCGCAGCGTGGTTTCGGGACGCCGAGATGGACGCCGCGAACGGCACCGTGGCTACCGCGGTGATGTGCTGCTCCTTGGCTCCGGGGGCGACGACGTCCTTCACGAGTTGCGTGTATTCCTGCCGGAAGGGCTCGGCGAGCCGGTCCCCGGCCGACTTCAAATCTTCGTCGACGGTCTCGGGCTTGTACGACAGGATCGCCACCGTGGTCTCCGACGCCGCCCGGATGGACTGGTCGATCGACGCGCGGGCTTCTTGAGCCGCGTAGTCGCGCCAGGTCAGATATCCGACCGCGGCGCCGAGCAGCACCGCCACGGCGGGCAGCAGAATGAACAGCACAGGAGTCCGGGACAAGCGGCCGCGGCTCGACTTGTCACCCTCGGGTTCCTCGGCGAGCGCTTCGTCGTCATCGGTCAGATCTGCGTCGTCGGCGGCTTCGTCGGCGTCGGCCAGGTCGCCGCGCCGGGCGGCATCGTCGTCAGACGGGTCACTGTCGTCAGACATCGCCGAGTCCTCCTTCTGCATCAAAGGCGTTCGGCTCATGGCACGAACTCCACTTTCGACACCTTCGCGCTATCGCCTGCCTTCTCGACAGTGAGTCGCATCCTCCAGCGATGGGGCTCCTGGTCCTGCGGCGCTCCGGCCAGCGATGTCTTCACCGATATCGCGATCAGCGCCTCCGCCTGGTCGGGCGCGTAGGACACCAAACCGGCCTCCGCGATCGTGCCCTCCGTTTTCGACTGCACCTTCTTGACGACTTCGACGAACGGCTTCGAGCGGGTCTGGTACTCCTCGTGGAAGGCGCCCGTCACCCCGTCCAGGACGCGATTGATGTCGTTCTCCACGTGCGCGTGGTCGATCGTCGTGAGGTTGATCGCGGTCTGCCGCGCGACCTGAAGATAGAGGCTGCGCCGCGCCTGTGTCTGCTGGTCGGCGTACGCCAGGTATCCCAACCAGCCGCCCGCGCCGAGCAGCGCGACGATCACCGCCACGCTGACGACGACCACACCGCGGGTGCCGGAAAACCATTCGCGCACCGACCTTTTGGGCGCCTCGTCGGGGCTTCCGGCGTCGATGTCCTCAGCGTCGATCTCCTCGACGCCGGCCTCTACGGTTTCGGTTTCGTCGGCGGCACCATCATGCTCTGCCATGTCTTGCCTTTCATTCCGGCGGCCAAATCGGAGTCGCTGTAATGCTTTCCGTCCGGCCCGACGTAGTTACCGGTCAGCGGGTCGTAGGGAATCGCTTGTACGGGCTTCGGCGCGGCGGGGTCGACGGGTGGATGCCAGTGCTCCCCCGGTGAGTACGGCGCCCCACCCTTCGGATACTGCGGGACGCTTTGACCACTCAGCGTCGCGTTCGGGTCGCCCTTCCAGAACAGGCCGTCGTTCAGCGGGACGTACTGCTCGTCGCTCTCACACATCTCGACCGTCGGGGCGCGCTTGCCCGGCTTGGTCTCACACGGCACGTTGCGCACACCGCGGACGTTCATGTCGGAGTTCTGCGGGATGCGGCAGTACAACTCGCCGTTGGTGCGGTCGGGATAGTCCTCCCGCACCGGTACCCGTTGCTGCTGCACCGGCAGAAAACCGGCGTTGCACGGCGGCGGCGAGTTGAGGTTCAGGTTGAAGTCGAGATAGATGCCCTTGTAATCCATCTTGGCAACCCGGTCCGGCACGATGATCGACGACATCACCGCCGTGCCCTGCGGGAACATCACCAGCAGCTGCTCGAGGTCGTTGCGGTAGTTCACCGTGATCTGGCCCAGGCTGACCAGGTTGGACAGCAGCACCGGCAGCGTCGGTGCCAACCGGTCGAACAGCGCGGTGCCTTCGTCGAGCGCCGGCCCGGCGGTGTTGAGCAAGTCCGCGAGCCTGCCGTCCTGCTCCTTCACCTGACTTGTGATCGCGTTGACCCGCTTCGCCCACGTCGCGATCGAATCCGACGTCCGCACTTGCGAACTCGCCACCGGGGGGAATTCGTCGATCAGCCGGGAGAACGAGTCGGTGGTCTTGCCGGCGTCGATCGCCAGTGCGGTGCCCCCGTCGATCAGGCGCGACAGCTCCGGTCCCAAACCGGCGACGGCCTTCGACGCTTCCTCGACGACGGTGTGCAGGTTGTCCTGCGGGATGGCGACGAGTGCCTTGTTGGTGGTGTCCAACAGCAAGCCGATGTCGACCGGAATCTGCGTTCTGCCAACGGCGATCACGTCGCCGTCCCGCAGCTTCGGACCCATGTCGCTGACAGTGCCGGACCGCGGGGTCAACTCCAGAAACTGCTCACCGACCGCCGAGCGACTGTGCACCGCCGCGGTCAGGTCGCGCGGAACCGCGATGTCGGACTTCAGCGAGAGGACGGCCTGCACCCCGTTCTGCGTGACGTCGACCGACTTGACGCTGCCGATCTCGCTGCCCCGATAGTTCACCACAGAGGTCGGATACAGCCCGCCCGACGCGGGCAGGTCGACCCTCACCGTGTAGCGGCCAACCCCAAGCAGCGCAGGCACTTTGATGAAGCCGAATGCCATCACGCCGATGGACAGCACGGTGATCGACGCCAGGATCCCCAACTGGGTCCAGATTCTGCGGGACAGACGCAGCGAATTCGAGCGGGCCATCTCAGTAACCCCCCCAGTGGTACGGCGCGATCAGCGGGTTGACCGCCGTGTACGGGCTGGGCATCTGGCCGATCGTGCGGCCCCACTGCATTTCGAGTTCGGTCAGGTTTCCTTCCCACCGCGATCCGGTGAAGAAGCCGCTGTCCAGCCGGCTCAAGGTCAGGTCGACGACCAGTGAGATGTTGGCGAAGTCACCTCGGAACCAGTTGGGCACAGTGCTTTTCACCCATGGCAGCGTGGTGAGGAAGTCCAGACCGCGGGTAAGCGCCGGCCCGGCGTTGGCCAATTCTCGCAGCGCCGGTGCGAGGTTACGGAAGTTGTCGACGAGCGACTTCTTCGATTGCTGGATCGTGGACGCCGCGACGGCGCTGAACTGGCCGACCTTGTCGATCGCGTCCACCAGCACTTTGCGGGTATCCGAGAGCACGCCCAGTGCCTGCGGGATCGTCGTCAAAGCCTTATCGACAGTCGCATCCTTCTCCGCCACCTGACCGGCAAGTTGGTTCACGTTGTCGATGGCCTCGATGATGTCGTCGGTCTGTTTCTTCGTCTCGGTGACGAAGATGTCCAACTGGGTCAGCAGGTTGCGCATCTCTTTCTCGCGGCCATTCAGCGCCGTGGCGAAAGTCCTGGTGAGCTCTTGGATATGACCCAGCCCGCCGCCGTTGAGCAGGATCGCCACCGAGGCGAGGGTCTGCTCCGTGGTGGGATAGGTGGCGGCCTTCGCCAGCGGGATCACCGAGCCGTTTTTCAGCTGACCCCGCGGCGCCTCGCCGATGGGTGGCGCCAACTCGATGTGCATGGAACCCAGCAGGCTGGTCTGGCCTACCTTTGCGGTGCTGTTCTCGGGCAGGTGGACGCTGCCGTCGATGCGCATTGTCACCAGCGCGTGCCAGTCCTGGACCTCGATCTTGGTGACGTTGCCGATGTTGACGTCGGCCACCCGCACGCGGGTGTTCGGCTGAATGACGACGACGTCGGGCAGCTGCGCCTGAATGGTGTAGGCGCCCTTGCCCTGTCCCGCGGTTCCGGGCAGGGGCAGCGAGTTGAGACCGCGCCAACCGCCGCAGCCCGACGTCAGCAGCATCGACGAGATGACCACCGCCGCAACGGCGATGCGCCTCATGGCGTACCTCCCGGTGGCGCGGCGGCGGGAACCATCAGACCCGGCAGGCCCGCCTGCGGATCGGTGGAACGGACCGCGATCGGTCCCGGCGGTACCGCGCCACCCGGCAGTGCCTGCGGCGACACCGGTGGCGGCGCGTCCGGGGCCGGGCCTGGGGGCGCGCCGGGCGGCGGGATGTGCGGGTTGAGCTTGTCCTCGCTGTAAGTGATCTCGTTCGGACGCGCCGACGCCCCGACGAATGGGTTGAGACCGATCGGCAGGAAGTTGTACTGGCGATTCTTGATGATCGGAGACAGGTACTGCTCGCACAGCCGCGCGGACTGCTTTGCACCGACGCGGCCATCGGATTCGATGGAGCCGCAGATGGATTGGACGGTATCGGCGAAGTTCGACAGCGCCAGAATCCCGGTCACCGCGCTCTGCGCCGGCTGGTAGATGTTCAGGAAGTTCTGGAACACGTTGGGCGCGACGTGCAGGGTCTGCTTGATGTCGCGGCGACTGTCGTTCAGCGCCGTGGTGATCTCGTTGAGGTGGTCGAAGGTCGTACCGATGGCCTCGCGGTTCTCGGCGACGAACGGCCGCAGGTCATTGACCGCGCCGTCCAGCCCGGCGATGGCCTGACCCCACTCGTTGGGCGTATTGGACATCACCGTGGTGATGGTGGCCAGGTTCTTGTTGAACGATGCGAGCAGGTCGCTGCTCGATGTCAGCGCCGCGACGAACGTCTCCAGGTTACGCAGCGTGCTGAAGATGTCCGTGCTGTGGTCACCGAGCGCCGACACCGCCTGCGAGAGCTTGATGACGGTGTCCCGCGCGGTCTCGCCCTCGCCACGCAGGTTCGCGGCCGAGGTGTTGACGAACTGGCCCAGCGCGCTGGTCCCGCCCTCGGTCGTCGGCTGCAGCGAATCGGTCAGCTTCTCCAATTGCTTTCGCAGGTCGTCCCATTCGACCGGCACCGCCGTCCGCTCCTGCGGAATGGTCGCGCCGTCGGCCAGTTTCGGGCCGCCCGAATAGACCGGGACGAGTTGGATCGCGCGCGAGGTGACCAGCGACGGCGACAGGATCGCGGCCTTGACGTCGGCCGGCAGCGAGTACTGCGAGTCGACGGTGAACGTGACTTTGGCCGCCTGAGGTTGCGGTTCGATCTTCTCGATCGTGCCGACCGCGACGCCCAGAATGCGGATCTCGTCGCCGGTGTAGACACCGTTGGTATTCGGGAAGTAGGCGATATAGGTGTTGCGAGTCACCTGCTTCCACCACGGCGACACCATCATGCTGATCCCGACGGCCAGGATCAGCAGCAGGCTGACGCCCGTCCCGATCCTCGTGACGCGTCGGTGGCTCTCTACCCAGGCGGCGCCGTTGTCAAGGCGCGCGCGGACTTTCGCGAATGCCATCAGCGACCCCCGTTCGCAGGCACTTCATTGGGCGCAGGCTGATACACCGGCGTCTGCCTGGGCGGCGGCTTGAGCTCGGCCGGCGGCCCGGGCGGCGGTCCACCGGGCGGCGGCGCCGGCGGCTCCGGCCGGAGCGGATAGCAGCCGGGCGCGCCCGGCCGGCCCGGCACACTGCAGGGCCTGTCGCCCGGATTGCCGGTGATCGCGTCTGGGATCGACCGCCGTGGCTCGCCGCCCTGCCCGGTTCGCGGATATGGCACCGGCAGCAGCGGAATTCCGGGCTGCCCGTTGCCCGGATCGGTGAGCTGCGACGGCAGCAGTGTGGCCGGATCGAGCCCGAGATCGGAGAACGCGGCGTCGGTGAACGGCTGCGCGAACTGCCCCAGCGTCAGGTTCGGCAGCGAGGCCTTGAAGAACGGCCCCGAGCCGAGCACCTCGCCAAATGACATGGCGTACTTGGGAATCAGATACAGGGTGCGCTGCAATTCCTTCTTGCGGTCGTCCAAGACCCCGAGCACGCTGTTCAGCTTGTCCAGCGCGGGCTTGAGTTGCGTCCGGTTGTCGCCGACGACCGCCGAGATCTCCCGTGTCGCCGCCCCGACGTTGGTCATCAGCGCGTCGACCGCGTTGCGCTGCGTCAGCAGCTCGGCCAGCAACGCGTTGGCGTTGATCACCAGGTTGGCGATCTGGTCGCTGCGCTTGCCCAGCACGCCCACGACCTTGTAGGCGTTGGTGAGCAGGCTGCGCAGCTTCGCGTCCCGGTTGTCCAGCGTGCTGGAGAACTGCGCGACACCTTCCAGCGCAGCCTTCAGATCGGGTGGCGTGTCCTTGAAGGTGTTCGCCAGCGTGGTCAGCGCCGACGACAGCTTCGCGGTGTCCAGCGCGCTGACGGTACTGGTCAAGTCCCCCAACGCATCTGGCAGATCGTACGGCGAGCGGGTGCGTTCCACCGGGATCGCTCCCTGCAGCTTGCCGTCGCCGCGCGGGGTGATCTCGAGCATCTTGGTGCCGAGCACGGTCTCGGTCTTGATCGACGCCTCGGTGCGGTTACCCAGCGCGACGTCGTCATCGACGGTGAAACTGACCAGCACTTTGGTGCCGTCCAGCTTGACGCTGGACACCCTGCCGACCGACAGACCCGACACCCGCACGTCGCTGTCCGGCTTGATACCACCTGCTTCGGTGAAATACGCGGAGTAGCCGGACTTTCCGGTGAGGAACGGGATCTTCTCGTAGGAGAAGACGGCGGCGACCAGCGCGACGACGATGGCGATGCCGACGAGACCGACGGTGGTCCGGTTGCGCTCGGCGAGCGGCTTGATGTTGCGCCGTTTCGCGTTCAGCGCCTGGAAGCGTTCTTTGATCGAGGTCATTTTTTCGGCAAGCACCGCCCCGTTACCTGGCTCACCAGCTTGACGAACGTGGGTTGTCCGTTGCGGCCGTTGAGCTTGATGACGACATCGCAGATGTAGAAGCCGAAGTAGTCGCCGTAGAGACCCTGTCGGGACAGCACCTGGTAGACCTCGGGAAGCGTCCGGACGATGTCGTCGAAGTAGGTGTGGTCGGATTCGATCTGTCCCGAGACCCGATCCGTCTGCACCACGGTGTCTTTGATCGGTTGCCGCGCCTGTGTCAGCAGGTCGGCGACCGACCCGGTCGCGGCGTTGATGTAGGCCACGTCCTTGGTGATGTCGTTCTTGCGCTCCGACAGGGCGCCGACGAGTTGCGAGAGCTTGTCCAGGCCGTCGGAGAACTGCTTGTCGCGGGTGCCGAAGGTGTGCAGCACGACGTTGAGGTTGTTGATCACATCGCCGATCAGCTTGTCGCGGTTGGCCAATGTGGTTGTCAGGGCCGAGGTTTCGCCGAGCACTGACGAGATGGTGGCGCCCTCGCCCTGGAACACCCGCAGCAGTTGGCCGGACAGCGCGTTCACCTGGTCGGGGTCTAGCGCGCGGAACAACGGACGGAAGCCGCCGATCAGGGCGTCGACGTCGAGCGCGGGTGACGTGCGGGCCAGCGGGATGGTGGCCTTCTCCGGCAGCCGTCGGGGCGGGCCGGGGCCGTCTTCGAGCGCGAGATACCGGTCGCCGATCAGGTTTTCGTACTTCACCGATGCCTTGGTGCCCTCGGTGAGCCGCAGCCCCTTGTCGATGGCGAAGTCGACGCGGACGGTGCCGTCCTTCTGCAGTTTGAGGTCGCTGACCTTGCCCACCTCGACGCCGGCGATGCGCACGAAGTTGCCGCCCTTGAGCCCGGAGACATTCGAAAAGACCGCGCTGTAGGAGGTGTGGGAGTCGAAGCGGAACTGGCCGAAGACCGTCACCAGGATGAACACGAAGGCAAGGGAGACAACGGTGAACGCCACCACACGCGCGATGGCGCCGGTGTTGGTTCTCATTGCGGTTCCTTACTTTTCGATACGGTCATGGTGATCTAGGACCCGGGTGGCGCCGGTGGCGTCGCGGCCCCGGCATAGTCGGGTGCACCGGAGGGCGGCTGGCCCGGGTACGCCGGCGGCAGCCCCGGGGCCGGACCGCCCGGATAGCGGATCAGCGGCGGCTGCGGAGTGCCCTTGGTGACCGGGAAGTAATTGACGTAACCGGGGAATCCGATTCCGGAGTTCGGCCGGACGTCCAGGCCGGTACCGAATCCGGTGTCGGTCACCAGGTACTTCACCGGGAAGTTGGCGCTCGCATCGGGCAGCGAACCACAGCTCGGCCTGCCGCCCGGTCCACCCTTGGCCTGCACGCGAGGCAGGTTGTCGGGGTAGCGGTACGGGTCGTCGCCAAACAGTAGGCCGCCATCGATGTTGAGCGACTTACCATTACCACCCATCGCGGCCCGGCCACCGTTCTCCAGGTACCAGACCGCGCCCTCGAACGTGCACTTGTAGGTCGGCGAGTACTTGTTCAGCAGCTCGAAGGTCGGCGCGATGAGGTTGATGGAGTCGACCAGGTTGCGTTCGTTGCGGCCGATCGTGTTGATCCCGGCGTTCGAGAAGCCGATCGCGTCCAACAGCACGTCGTTGAGCGCCTTCTTGTTCTTGGTGATCGTGACGCTGGTGGTCGTGAAGGCATCGAGAGTAGACAAGATATCCTGCGCCGCAACCGAATACGCCGCGGCGGTCTTACCGAACAGCTGCCAGTCCTTCCGGATGGTGGCCTGCTTCGGGTTGATCGCACTAAGGAATTGATTGCCACCGCTGATCGCCTCGCCGATGCGCTCGCCCTTGCCGCGGAAACCCTCGGCGAGTGCGGAGAGCACGCCGTTCAGCTTCGCCGGATCGATGGCGTGAACGATCGACTGCAGGTTCTCGAACACGGAGTTGACCTCGACGGTCACGTTGCGACTGTGCAGCACAGCGCCTTTGGCCAGTTCACGGTGGCTTGGTCCGGAGTCGGGGACGATCAGGTCGACGTATTTGGCGCCGAAGGCGGTGCTGGACTTGATCTCCGCCTCGGTGTTGCTGGGCAGGAAGCGAAATTCGTTCGGGTAGATCTTCAGCTTCAGCTTCGACAGGTTGGTGCCGGCCGAATCCGCGTAGGACTCGACCCGCGAGACCTCGCCGATCTGCACGCCGCGCAGCTTGACCTTCGCGTCGTCCTCCATGACCAGGCCCGCGCGGTCGGAGATGACGGTGAGCGGCACGGTCGTTTTCAGCGTTCCCTCGAACGCCATCGCGGTCAGCGTGCTGACGACGACGACGAACAGCACGAGTACGGGCGCCCACACGATGGGGTCTATCCCCCGGCGCCGCCGGGTGTGCTGACTCATCCCATCACCCCGACAGGTGAAAGTTGCCGGACTGCCCGTACACCGACAGCGTGATGGTCAAGAGAATGAAAACCCCTGCGGTAATGGAAGAACGCACGGCGCGACCCACCGCTTCGCCCACCCCGGCAGGCCCGCCGGTCGCGTTGTAGCCGTAGTACGTGTGGATCGCCATCACCACCGCCGCCATCGACAGCGCCTCGGTGAACGACCAGAGCAGATCGGTGGGATGCAGGAACGACGTGAAGTAGTGGTCGTACACGCCGCGCGACTGCCCGTAGACAACGGTCGTTCCGAATCGCGTCGCCAGGAATCCCATCAGCATGGCGGTGGTGTAGATCGGGATGACCGCGGCGACCCCGGCAACGATGCGGGTGGACGCCAGGTAGGTGATCGGGCGGATGGCCATCGCCTCCAGCGCGTCGATCTCCTCGTTGATGCGCATGGCCCCGAGCTGCGCGGTCGCGCCGGCGCCGATGGTCGCGGCCAGCGCTACCCCGGCGGTCGCAGGCACGATGAAGCGGACGTTGAGGAACGCACCCAAAAACCCTGTGAGAGCTTCGATTCCGACGTTCGACAGGGTGTTGTAGCCCTGCACTGCGATCAGCGCGCCGGTGGTCAGGGTCAGGAATCCGACGATGACCACCGTGCCGCCGATGACGGCGAGCGCGCCGGTGCCCATGCCCAGGACGGCGATCAGCCGCAGCACCTCGCCCGGATAGCGCCGGACCGCGTCGACGGTGGAGCCGAGCGCGTTGCCGACGAACGCGGTCTGCGCCCCCAGGGTCCGGATGGAATCGACGACGCGCCCGGCGATGTCGGCCCCCGGAATGTAGCGCTCGTCTTCCGTGGTGGTCATGGCGACACCTTCACGCCGAACGCGGTGCACAGGATGTTGATCAGGAACAGCGCCATGAAGGCGAACACCACGGTCTCGTTGACGGCGTTCCCCACCGCGATCGGTCCGCCGCCAACGGAAAGCCCTTTGTAGCAGGCGATCAGACCGGCCGAGAGGCCGAACAGCAGCGCCTTGACGAGCGACACGATCACCTGTGGCAGGCCGGTCAGCAGGGTCATCCCGAAGATGAACGCTCCCGGGGTGACGTGCTGCACGTAGACGACGAAGAAGTAGCTGCCCGTCAGGCCGACCACCGCCACCGCCGAATACAGCAGCAGCGCAACGAAAGTCGCGGCGATGACCCGCGGCACCACCAGGGCATGGATCGGGTTGACGCCGATGACCTTCATCGCGTCGATCTCCTCGCGGATGGTCCTCGCACCGAGGTCCGCGCACATGGCGGTGGCGCCGGCGCCCGACACCACGATCGCCGTCACGACCGGTCCCACCTGGGTCACCGAGGCCAGCGCGGCCCCGGCGCCGGACAGGTCACCCGCCCCGACCTCGATCAGCACGATGTTCAGCGTGAACACGATCAGCACGGTGTACGGAACCGACAGCACCAGGGTGGGAACGATGGATACTCGCGCCACGAACCAGATCTGGTCGATCAGCTCGCGGACGGCGAACGGTCGGCGGAACATAGCCGCGAACGTCTCGCCGGCGAGTACGACGAAGTCGCCCATCGCCGAAGCCGGCCTTGACCAGTCGAGGCCCGCTACCGTCGGTCCTGGAGATCGTTGCGCCAACGACTTACCCGATCCGCCGCTGTGACGTGAACCACGCCTCAGTTTGCTCGACGACCATTGCCTCATTGACGGGGGTCGATGAGCGCACGTCAACCATTGCATCCGCGATGATTGTGAAGCTCATCGAGTTTGCTCGATTCGCAGACTCTCGATGCAACTCATCGCGCTCCTCTGGCTTCGGGAAAGTTTCGGGTCACCCGGCTGTCAGTGGGTGCGCGCGCGTGCAGGTGCACGACGGCGATGCCGTGGACCGACTGCACGCATAGACCACGACGGAAACTTACGGATATTCGGCTCCGTGGGGGAGATTTCGAATCAATCAGAAGAAATGTGAGACCGGCAGGCTCATATGCCGGAAAAGCCGCTTTGAGCTGGTAAGACGCCCCTGATGCCGACAGGCCCGGCACCTGATGAACAGTGCCGGGCCGGTCGGAACGGAATCAGCCGACGTTTGTGCCGCCCTCGGCGATCCGTCGCACCGCCCGCAGGAAGACGTCGATCTCGTCGTGGGTGTTGTAGAAGGAGAACGACGGCCGCACCGTCGCCTCCAGACCCAGCC
Source organism: Candidatus Mycobacterium wuenschmannii (assembly GCF_030252325.1). Classification (NCBI taxonomy): domain Bacteria; kingdom Bacillati; phylum Actinomycetota; class Actinomycetes; order Mycobacteriales; family Mycobacteriaceae; genus Mycobacterium; species Candidatus Mycobacterium wuenschmannii. The sequence continues at coordinate 1,622,075 of NZ_CP126981.1, forward strand.
GCCGCAGGGCGGGTTGCGCGCAGTGGTGCCCCGCGCGGACCGCGATCCCCTCGGCGTTCAGCGCCTTGCCCACCTCGAGCGGTTCGTGGCCGGCCAGCACGAACGACAGCACGCTGGCCTTCTCCTCTGCGGTGCCGACCAGACGTACCCCGGGGATGTCTGCGAGCCGCGGCGTCGCGTACTCGAGCAGTTCATGCTCGTAGGCCGCGATGCGCTCGATGCCCAGCCGCTGCACGTAACGCAGTGCCTCGGTGAGCCCGACGGCATCGGCGATGTTGCCGGTGCCGGCCTCGAACTTGATCGGCGGACCCTGATACAGCGACCGCTCCAGGGTGACGTCGGCGATCATGTGACCACCGCCCTGCCACGGCGGCGTCTCGGTCAGCGCTTCCTCAGTCCCGTACAGCGCACCGATTCCGGTGGGCCCGTAGATCTTGTGACCGGAGAATACGTAGAAATCCGCACCGAGCGCCGCGACGTCGGTGGGGATGTGCTGTATCGACTGAGCACCATCGATCAGCACCCGCGCGCCGTAGCGGTGACCCAGCTCGACGATCTTGTCGACCGGCACCACGGTGCCCAGGGCATTCGAAACCTGGCTGGCCGCAACCAGTTTGGTCCGGGGGCCCAGCAGGTGTTCGAACTCGCTCAGCAGCAGATTGCCCGCGTCGTCGATCGGGGCAACCTTCAGGATCGCCCCGGTCTTCTGCGAAATCAGCTGCCACGGAACGATGTTCGCGTGATGCTCCAGGTGGGTGATGACTATCTCGTCACCCGGCTGCAGGTGCTTACTCCCCCATGCGTGCGCCACCAAGTTGATCGCCTCGGTGGTGCCGCGGGTGAACACGATGTTCTCCGAACTCGGCGCCCCGATGAAGTCGGCGATGGTGTCGCGCGCCTCCTCGTAGGCGTCGGTAGCCCGGGCCGCCAACTCGTGTGCGGCGCGGTGGATGTTCGAGTTCTCGTGCGAGTAGAACTTCACCAGACGGTCGATGACCACCTGCGGCTTCTGCGTGGTGGCGGCGTTGTCGAACCAGATCAGCGGCTTGCCGTTGATCACTTCCTTGAGGATGGGGAAGTCCGCCCGCACCGCGTTGACGTCGAAAATCTCGTGGTCGTCAGTGAGCTGCGGGACCTGGTCATTGGCGGTGAGAAATTGGTAACTGCCCTCATCGGAGGGCAGGCCGATCGGCGCATCCGACGTGCCGGGCACACCGGTGAGCAACCCCAAATCCGGAACCGACGGCGCGCCGGTCGGCCAGGACGGCGCCGAACCGCGCGGAGCGACCGGAACCGAAGGCACGCCACCCGCCAGTACGCCCGGCAGCGTCGGGACGATGCCCGTGGTGGGCACCGCGAACGCGGTGAGGTCCGGCACGTTGCCCCGCGGGGCCACCGGAACCGCCTGCGGCGGGGGCTCCGGCTCCGGCGACGTCGGGGCCGGAAGGTAGACGTCGGAGACGCCGAGCAGCGGAACCGGCACCGGATACCGATCCGCGGAGCCGGCCGCCGTCTGACCTGCCGCGGCAGCCGTCGTGGTGTCGGGCGCGCTGCCCCGCGGGGCGACGGGCGCCGATTGCGGCGGGGTGTCAAAAGCCGGCCGGATGCTGGCCGCGTACAGCTGGCTGGCCAGCGCCGACAGTTCCGCGGAGCTGAGTGGCAAGTCGCTTTCGGCGTCTACCGCGCGGTGCTCACTTGTACTCATGGAAGCGGTCCACGGCGACGCCATCGAGGACGGCCAGCGCGTCGTCGGTCAGCACGGCCAGGGAGGTGTACAGCGTCACCAGATAGCGGGCGATCGCCGACTCGTTGATGCCGGTGAACCGCACCGACAGGCCCGGCGCCTGCTCGCCGACCAGGCCCGGCTGGAACAGACCGACCACGCCTTGGCGCTCCTCACCGGTGCGGACCAGGATGAACTTGGTCTTGCCCTTCTCCACCGGCACCTTGTCCGACGGGATGATCGGGATGCCGCGCCACGTGATGAACTGCGCGCCGAACAGGCTGACGACCACCGGGGGCACACCGCGACGGGTGGCCTCGCGGCCGAATGCCGCCACGCCCAGCGGGTGGGTCAGGATGAAGCTCGGCGTCTTCCACACCTTGGTGATCAGCGCGTCGAGGTCGTCGGGGGTGGGCGGTCCGGTCAGCGTCTGGATCGTCTGCTCGGGCGTCGCCTGGGCGAGGAGACCGTATTCGGGGCTGTTGACCAGCTCGAACTCCTGGCGCTCCTTGATCGTCTCGATGGTCAGCCGTAGCTGCTGGGCGACCTGGTCGTGCGGGCTGGAGTAGAGGTCGGACACCCGGGTGTGGATGTCGAGCAGGGTCGAGATCGTGCGCAGCGTGTACTCGCGCGGGCTGGTCTCGTAGTCGACGTAGGTCTCGGGCAGCGGACCCTCGACACCCGAGCCCTCCTCGGCGTGAATCGCGACCTGATCGGGGTTGACCACCCGGTTGACCCGGTAGATACCGGCCTCGACCGGCACCCAGCTGAGCAGGTGGAGCAACCACCGCGGGGTGACCGTAGAGAGCTGGGGAACGGTCTTGGTGGCATTGGCAAGCTGCCTGGCGGCGAGATCGCCGAGTGCCTGAGACTCATTCTGAGCGGACGTCATCGTGGTCCTTCCGTGCGTGGCCGAATTCTGCAGCGGACGTGAGTGGAGATCGTCGCCGACCGGGGTGCGATCACCCGACCGCCGAGCCTAGGCAAGTGTAAAACCGACCGACCAGGTTTACAGCCTGGCTGAGCGAAACAAACCTGCCTGCGACACATCACCTATAGTGGTGCTATGCAACACCCCGCACCGCTGCGCTTCATCCCCTCGCGCTGCTTCGTCGTGCACTGTTGTTGCTGTTGTTGTCGTTGATTTCCTGACGCCCTTCTGACGCTGTAGAAATCTTCGCGCTTCCCCCGGGTCGATGACCTCCGCTTGTTCGGAGGAATCGCATTGCGCACCGCAACAAAGTCTTTCAGGAAGCTCTGGCAACAATGACGATTCTGTTCTCCCACCACCGCACAGCGGAACGGATAGCGACCGCCCGCCGCACCTCGGTCCGGCCGGCCACCGAACTGTCGCGTCTGACCCGCTACCGCGGTGGCACCTACTCCCACACCGTGGAAAAGGTCCTGTTCACCGACGGCACCTCGGCGCGCACCGATCTGATCCGGCTCAACCCCAACGTGCCGGCTTACTCCCTGGACTTCACCGGCGTCGCGCCGAACTACCCGTCGCGGTACGAGCCGGGCACCTGGTCGGAACTCCCCCACCTACGAGTGTCGGGCAAAGAAGCTGAGGTCGACTGGATCCTGCGGCATTCCTACCCGCTGTTGCCCATCGGCGAGCTCAGCCGCCGGGTGCGCGAGGCCGGCTACCCGATCGGGGCGGCCAACATCAGCGAGCACGAGGCGATCGCCGCCACCCAGGCCGCGATCTGGTTCCTGACCAACGGGCTAGCCCTGGAGACCCGTCCGCTCAACGTGCCGGTCGCCGTGCGGCGCGCGGCCGGGGTCACGACGTTCGAATTCGACGGTGAGCCGCAGCTGGGCGGCTACTCGGTCTGGTCGCGCTCCAGCGCGGAGCTCCGCCTGCAAAAATCATCGAACGGGCTTGTCTGGCATGATGTTTCGGGTTCTCTTCTGACGACCGGAGCCGAAGCCGGCCGCTACCAGCGGACGCTGGGCGAGGGCAGCACGCTGTCGGCCAGCAGCCACGGCCGCGGCGGACGCGGCTACCGCTACTACCGGCTGATCGCCACGTCCGAGGCCGGCGCCCCGCGCATCGACCACGTCAGCTTCTGGCTGACGGGCTCGCGGCACTACCGCAACTCCGACAAGGTTGTGCACCTGTACAACTACCTGCTCGCCGGGTCGGCGGCGGCGGCCCGGGCGGCCCAACAGACCGGTGGCGAGCCAGCACTCGTCGATAGTGACGCCGTCGCCGATGCCGATCTGATCGGTCCATTCCAGGTGACGACGCGACTCTCGCTCACCGCCCCGGAGGATCATCACCTGGTCTGCGCGGACGGATTCCCCGTCGAATCGGTCGCGCCGCACACCGACTTCTACGTGCGCCGGGTTCCGGGTTCCTCGGGCGTGACCCTGACCGCCAAAACTCCCGCCGATCTGCACGGACGTGTGCTGACCGGCGTGGCGTTGGACCCGGCGGCGCACCGCTTCACCCCGGTCGCGCTAGCCATCCCCACCGAGACAGCCATAGAGTTCGACATAAGCTGGGAGGCCGACGAACTTTGATCCGCGACCGTTGGAGCGAATCTCAATGAGCATTGCCGAAGACGTCACGCAGCTAGTCGGACACACGCCGCTGGTCCGCCTCCGTCGGGTCACCGAAGGTGCGGTGGCCGATGTCGTGGCCAAGCTGGAGTACTTCAATCCCGGGGGCAGCGTCAAAGACCGCATCGGGGTCGCGATGCTGGACGCCGCCGAAGAAGCGGGGTTGATCAAACCCGACACCATCATCCTGGAACCGACCAGCGGCAACACCGGTATCGCGCTGGCGATGGTGGCGGCGGCGCGCGGCTACAAGCTCGTGCTGACCATGCCGGACACCATGAGCGTCGAGCGGCGAATTCTGTTGCGCGCGTACGGCGCCGAGCTCGTCTTGACTCCAGGCAAAGAGGGCATGCCCGGTGCTATCGCCAAGGCCGAGGAACTGGCCAAGAGCGATCAGCGGTACTTCATCCCGCAGCAGTTCGAGAATCCGGCCAATCCGGCGGTCCACCGCGCCACCACCGCCGAAGAGGTGTGGAGCCAAACCGACGGCAAGGTCGACTTTTTCGTGTCGGGCGTCGGTACTGGCGGCACGATCAGCGGTGTCGCGCAGGTGATCAAGGAGCGCAAGCCGGAGGCGCAGTTCATCGCCGTCGAGCCGTCGGCATCGCCGGTGCTGTCCGGCGGTCAGAAGGGGCCGCACCCGATTCAGGGCATCGGCGCCGGGTTCGTCCCGCCGGTCTACGACGAGAGCGTGGTCGACGAGGTCATCCAGGTCGGCAACGAGCACGCCCTGGCCATGGCCCGCCGGCTGGCCTCCGAAGAAGGACTACTGGTCGGTATCTCCTCGGGTGCGGCCGTGGTGGCGGCGTTGGAAGTCGCTCGCCGGCCGGAGAACAAAGGCAAGCTGGTCGTGGTGATCCTGCCCTCCAACGGCGAACGGTATTTGAGCACAGTGCTGTTCTCCGAACTGGCGGACTAGCGATGCTCGACGCGTTCCGGGACGACATTCGGGCGGCGAGGGAACGCGATCCCGCGAACCCCAGCACGCTGCAAGTCGTCTTCGCTTACCCAGGGGTGCATGCCATTTGGGGCCACCGAGTCAGCCATTGGCTGTGGGGTCGCGGCGCGAAGGTGGCCGCCCGCACGCTTGGCGAGGTCACCCGGATCTTCACCGGTGTCGACGTCCACCCGGGGGCGACGCTGGGCACCGGGCTGTTCATCGACCACGCCACCGGTGTGGTCATCGGTGAGACCGCCGAGGTGGGCGACGACGTGACGATCTACCACGGCGTCACACTCGGCGGCAGTGGAAAAGACACCGGCAAGCGGCATCCCACGATCGGCGACCGCGTGACGATCGGCGCGGGCGCCAAGATTCTCGGCGCCATCAAAGTCGGCGACGACAGCCGCATCGGCGCGAATGCCGTTGTTGTCAAAGAGGTTCCGTCCGGCGCCGTGGTCATCGGCGTACCAGGGCAGGCCATCAGCCGCGCCAAGCCGGGCACCGGGGACGACTCGATGATGCCCGACCTCGTCGGCGTCAGCCTGCAGTCACTTCTCACCCGGGTGGCCAAGCTCGAAGAAGAGGCCGACACGCCGCAGACCGAGGGCATCATCCGTCCGCCCGAAGCCGGCGTGTGGCACGGCGAAGACTTCTCTATCTGATCACTAGGCCCGCGTCGTCCCAGGCGCTGTAGCCACCAAGCAGGTCTCCCACGTTCTGGAAACCCGCGGCGCGCAGCAGGCTGGCCGCGATCAGCGAGCGGTATCCGCTGGCGCAGTAGGTGATAACCGGCGCAGAGGGATCGAGGTTGTCGAGCGACTCGGTCAACGTGGGCAGCGGAATCTCCTGTGCGCCGGGCACTACGCCGTCCTCGGTCTCCCCCGGGTTGCGGACGTCGACGATCTGCAGGTCGGGTTCGTCGTTGCCCAATTCGGCCAACTGCTCGGGCGTGAATCGTGCCGCAGTCTCGACCAGGTGCGGCGAGTGCGTGAAAATGCCTGGCAGGTCTTCCAATTGGCCGACCACCCGGTCGAAACCGACCCGCGCCAGCCGGATTCGAGATTCCTGGGCCAGCGACGCGTCGCCGACCAGGACGATGTCGCGATCGGGCGGGAAGACCTGGCCCGCGCCTTCGGCGAAGCGGCCATCGAGTCCGATGTTGACGGCGCCGCTCATGTGACCTCGGGTGTATTCCGCCGCCTCGCGGGTGTCGAGCAGGACCGCCCCGGCCGCGGCATACCTGCGGACCTCGTCGACGCTCAGCAGCGGCGGCGCACTGTCATCGAGCAACGGGCGCTGCTCGCGGTTGCGCACCGAGTCGTACTCGAAGTAGCGCGGTTGCGGCGCTTGACCCTCGGTGATCGAAGCGACGAACTCGTCGACGTCGGAGAATTGCAGTGCGTAGTTGTCGCGGCGCTGTTCACCGATCGTCGAACTGGTCTCGCTCGACATTTGCTTGCCGCATGCCGATCCGGCGCCGTGCGCGGGGAAGACCCGGGTCGCGTCGGGCAGCGTCAAGAGCTGCTCGTGTAGCGAGGTGTACAGCTCGCGCGCCAGTTCCTCCGACGAAAGGCCCTCGCCGGAAAGCAGATCCGGGCGCCCCACGTCACCGACGAACAGCGTGTCGCCGGTGAGCACTCCGTAGGGCACCTCGTCGTCGGGGTATTCATAGACCACGACCGAGATCGACTCCGGCGTGTGGCCGGGTGTCGCACGGACCTCTAACGTGACCTCGCCCAACGAGATTCGCTGACCGTCGTGCAGCGGGTCGACAGGAAAGTCCACCGTGGCTTTGTCTCCATAGCTGATCGTCGCGCCGGTGGCCTCGGCGAGTTCCAGATGGCCGGTCAGAAAGTCGGCGTGGATGTGCGTCTCGATGACCCGCTCTATCGTCAGACCGTGCTCGGCGGCCTCGGCCAGGTAGACGTCGGTGTCGCGGCGCGGATCGACCACGACCGCACGGCCGGTGCTCTCGTCGCCGATCAGGTACGAGCCTTGCGACAGGCAGTCCAGGTAGTGCTGCGTGAAGATCATGGATTCAAGTTTCCCGGCGGCGGCCTCCACCAGCAATTTGAAATCACCGTGAGTTCAAGAAGTTCCTGGTTATCCGTTGTCCCGCAGCGGTATTGACCTCGCCGATCACACCGTTCTCGGTCACGATGGCCGTGATGAGGTCGGGCGGCGTGACGTCGAACGCGGGATTGAACACCGCAGAGCCGTGCGGAGCGGTGGCGACGCCGCCGACATGGGTGATCTCGTCGGCAGCGCGCTGCTCGACGACGATGTCGAGTCCGGTCGCGGTAGTCGGATCGCGGGTCGACTCGGGCGCGACGACGATGACCGGAATCCCGTGCCGGCGCGCGGCGATCGCCAGTGGGTAGGTGCCGATCTTGTTCGCGACCGAGCCGTCGGCGGCGATGCGGTCGGCGCCGACCATGACACAGTCGACCTCTTCGGTGGCCATCGCCCAAGCCGCGGCGGAATCAATGATCAGCCGGTACGGGATGCCGGCCTCGGCCAGTTCCCAGGTGGTCAGCCGGGCACCCTGGAGGAGTGGCCGGGTCTCGTCGACCAACACCTCGGCGATCTTGCCGCGGGCATTCAGTTCCATCACCGCGCCCAGCGCCGTGCCGACGGTGGTGGCGGCCAGTCGACCACTGTTGCAGTGCGTGAGCACCCGCAGCGGGCGGTCCGGGCACAACAGCGACACCAGGTCGGCGGTATGGGCGGCGGATCGCCGGTTGGCCGCCCCGTCTTCGGCCAGCATCCGCTGGGCTTCGGCCAGCACGGCGTCCGGGCCGGCCGGCAGCGCGGCCAGCGCCCGGTCGACGCCCCAGGCCAGGTTGACCGCGGTGGGCCGGGCCGAGGCGATGCGCCGGGCCTCTGCCGTCGCCTTCTCGGCGTCATCGGCGTGGGTGAAGGCCGCCAGCGCCACCCCCAAGGCGCCGGCCACCCCGAGCGCCGGGGCGCCGCGGATGGCCAGGGTCGTGATGGCGTCGACCAGGTCGTCGACGGTTGCGAGCCGTAACCAGCGCAGATCGTGCGGCAGCGCGCGCTGATCGATGGCCCGAATCGCGCCGTCGTCCCACCCGACGGTGGTGTCCGCAGTCGTCACAAGCCCCATCCAACCCCTCGGCCCGACGACTCAACAGGACAACCCTGCCGATCTGGAAGAGAATGAATCGATGCGATTGCTTTTTGCCCTGGCCAGTACCGCCATTGCCATCGGATGTGCCGCGCCGGCAGTTGCCGATCCGCCCGACCAGTCCAACACCACGATTCCGCCGGACCCCGCCGCGGATGCCCGGTTCGTCGACTCGCTCACCAAGGCGGGCATGACGTTTCGGGACGGCTCGGCTGCTATCGCAGCCGGCCGGATGGCCTGCGATCTGATGAACTCGGGCACGTCCGAACAAGACGTCGTCAGCAAGCTGAGCATGCTCAACCCGGGTCTGAACTCCGGCGGTGCGATGAAGTTCGCGGCGCTGGCATCCAGCGCCTACTGTCCCGATTACCTCACCCGGTCCAGCGCCCAGGACAAGTCGCAGAGCAAGGGACTTTTCGGCGGAATGGGCCACTAGAAAGGCTTGCTCCCCCGGGTGGACTCGAACCACCAACCCTCCGGTTAACAGCCGAATGCTCTGCCAATTGAGCTACAGGGGACTGCTTGGTGCCCGCGAACACGGCGCGGACCGAGTGATGACTCTAGCGTACCGCTGTCCGCACGCCCAACCAGACCGTTCGCCCGCCGGGCGGCGGCCATTCGCCGTCATGGGGCAGGATGGACGCACACCGACCGATCCTGAAGAAGGGACCGTTTTGATCCGCTACGTCGTCGCGCTGGGACTGGGCTATGTGTTGGGCACCAAGGCCGGTCGGCGTCGCTACGAGCAGATCGTCGGCACCTACCGAGCGCTGACCAGTAGCCCCGCCGCCAAGTCGGTGATCGACGGAAGCCGCCGCAGAATCGCGAACAAGGTCTCGCCCGACTCGCGGATGGTGACCCTGACCGAGATCGACGACAAGACGAGCGTGATCGAGCGCGAACAGCATCGCTCCTAGGCGGTGAGGTCGTCGCCGCTGGCCTGCTCGAGCAGGCTGCGCCGGTAGGCCTCCATCGCCACCAGGTCGCCGAACAGCGCGTGGTACTCATCGCCCTGCTCCACCGGTGACATCCGCTGCAGCCTGGATTTCACGTCGGCGATCTGCCGGCCGATCCAGACTTCCTGCAGGCGGGCCAGCACGCCGGCGATATAGCGCGGCAACTTCTCGTCGTCCTCGACCCGGATGGTCTCGACGCCGAGTTCGTTGACCAGCCCGGCCGCCGCGGGCGACGGTGCCTTCTGCCGCACCGCGTCCAGCCACTCCGCGCCGCCGATACCGGTCGCGGTGCCACCGGCCGCCTCGATCGCGGTACACACCGCGGCGTAGCCGGGATGGGTGAAGCTCTCGACGGTGAGCTGGTCGAACACCGGCCCCGCCAGCGCCGGGTACTGCAGCGCGGACTTGAGCGCCTCCCGCTGCGGCCACAGCGTGGGGTCCTTCGGATTGGGCCGCGGCACAGCCGGTTTGGCACCGGGATCAGCCTGCGCGGCGGGGCGACGGGGCTTGTTACGCCCTTGCGCCGTCGGGCTTTTCGCTTCTTCGCGCACCCGGCCGATGACCTGCGCGACGTCGTCCCAGCCGACCCAGCCCGCGAGTTGTCGGGCGTACTCGTCCCGCAGCGTCGGGTCCTTGATCTGCGCGACGATCGGCACGCACCGCCGCAGCGCCGAGACCCGGCCCTCGGCGTTGTCCAGATCGATGTCGCTCAGCGTGGTCCGAATCGCGAACTCGAACAACGGAGTTCGTCGCGCCACCAGATCGCGCAGCGAGCCGTCACCGGATTTCAGCCGCAGGTCGCACGGGTCCATACCGTCGGCCGCGACCGCGACGAACGACTGGCCGGCCAACTGCTGCTCGCCGGAGAACGCCTTGAGCGCGGCCGCCTTGCCTGCCTCGTCACCGTCGAAGACGTAGATGAGCTCGCCGCGAAAGAAGTTGTCGTCCATCATGAGTCGGCGCAGCATCGAGAGGTGCTCCTCGCCGAACGCGGTACCACAGGATGCCACCGCGGTGGTGACCCCGGCCAGATGCATCGCCATCACGTCGGTGTAGCCCTCCACGACGACGGCCTGGTGCCCCTTGGCGATGTCGCGCTTGGCCAGGTCGATGCCGAACAACACCGACGACTTCTTGTACAGCAACGTCTCTGGCGTGTTGACGTACTTGGCTTCCATCTGGTCGTCGTCGAACAACCGACGCGCGCCGAACCCGATCACCTCGCCGGCCGACGATCGGATGGGCCACAGCAGCCGCCGGTGGAAGCGGTCCATCGGACCACGACGGCCTTCGCGCGACAGGCCCGCGGCCTCGAGCTCCTTGAACTCAAAACCTTTGCGCAGCAAGTGCTTTGTCAGGGTGTCCCAGCCCGACGGGGCAAACCCGCAGCCGAAGCGGCGGGCGGCGTCGCCGTCGAAGTTTCGCTCCTTGAGGTAGGTGCGGGCCTGCTGCGCCTCCGGCGACTCCAGCGCGGCCGCGTAGAACGCCTGCGCCTCGGCGTTGGCCGCGATCAGCCGGCTGCGACTTCCGCGGTCGCGCTGCACGTTGGTGGCCGCGGCGCCGGTGTAGGTGATCGTGTGCCCGATCCGGTCGGCCAGCACCTCGACGGCCTCGACGAAGCTGACGTGCTCGATCTTCTGCACAAAGGCGTACACGTCGCCGCCCTCGCCGCAGCCGAAGCAGTGGAAGTGGCCGTGGTTGGGCCGCACGTGGAACGACGGCGACTTCTCGTCGTGGAACGGGCAGAGCCCCTTCATCGAATCCGCGCCGGCCCTGCGCAGTTGGACGTAGTCGCCGACGACGTCCTCGATGCGGACGCGTTCGCGGATGGCGGCGATATCGCGATCGGAGATGCGGCCGGCCATCGGGCCAGTGTAGAGCGGTCCCCGGTTAGCCGGTGCCGATCACTCCGCAGGCGAACCGCTTCTCGGCGTCGGGGCTGCCCTCGGGTCCGTGCAGCAGGATCGAGGTCTTGTTGCCGGCCAGCAGGTCGTCGCGGGTGAACGCGTCGGTGGTGGTCACCAGGTAGGCCGAGCCGTCCTGCCGCACCTCGAGCGAGGTCAGGTCGCCGCTCATCGGCTCGCCAGTGTGGCCCGGCGCCTGGAAGTGCATGCCCGCAGACAAGAAGTCGCCGGTCTTGCCCGGTTCCATCGGGTCGCTCGAGTTGGGCTCGCACTTGCCGACGTCGTGGATGTGCATCTTGTGGAAACCCGGCGCCAGGATGTGCTCGGCGGTCGTCTTGACGGTGACGGTGGCGTAGCCGTTGGCGAAGTCGAAGGTGGCGGTGGCCACCTCCTTGCCGTCCGCGGTGTGCAGTTGCGCGCTGAGGGTCTGGCCGCCGGGCGCCGGTGCGCTCGAGGAATGGGTGATCGGCGCCGGGGCACTCGACGATGTCGCGGTGGACGGGTCCTGATGCGGGCTACAACCACTGAGCGCGATGACGGACAGTGCGGCGAGTGCGAGCGAAGGCTTGACCATGAGGATCGAGCGTAGTCCGCCGGTCTATCCCTGGGCCGCTGCGATGCGCTCGAGCCGCCCCTCGGTGTACGACGCGATCTGGTCGACGATCACCCGCAGCCGCCCGCCGTCGTCTGCGGCCGCATTGAAGGCCGGCACGAAGATCGGGTCGAGGGTGCCGGGCGCGCCGGCCAGCAGCGCCCGGGCCACCCGATGGATGCATTCCCGTTGCCGAGCCTGCACCTCCTGGTGCCGCGGGTCGGACATGATGAACTGCAGCGCAAGGGTTTTCAGCAGGGCCACCTCGGCGCGCACCACCTCGGGCACCGACAGGGTCGCCTGATAGCGGGCCAGCGGCCCGGGTCCGGCCTCGGCGCGGGTGGCCGCGATCGCCGCCGACGCGAACCGGCCGACCATCTCGCTAGTCATCCGTTTCAGCGAGACCGCCGCCGTCAGCGTCGCGTCGTACTTGCCGACGGCAGCGACCATCGGCAGCTCCGCCAGGCGAAGCGCGGCGGCGGACAGGTCGTCGGCGCGCACGCCGGCGAAATCACGCTCCCCGAGATGGGCCAGCGCCGCGGCTTCGTCGTCGTCGGCCAGCACCCGGAGGTCGATCCGGCCGGAGACCACGCCGTCCTCGACGTCGTGGACCGAATAGGCCACGTCGTCGGCCCAGTCCATCACCTGGGCTTCCAGGCAGGGCTGTTCCGCAGGCGCGCCGTCGCGCATCCAGTCGGCGGTGGCGCGGTCGGCGTCGTAGAAGCCGAACTTGCGGCGATGCTGCTCGCGGGGCCACGGATATTTGGTGACCGCGTCCAGGGCCGCCCGGGTCAGGTTCAATCCCGCGCTATGTCCTTGCCGGTCAATGACTTTCGGCTCCAGACTGGTCAGGATGCGGAAGTTCTGCGCGTTGCCTTCGAAGCCGCCGTACTCCGTGGCGAATTCATCGAGGGCCTGCTCGCCGTTGTGCCCGTAGGGCGGGTGCCCGATGTCGTGGGCCAGGCCGGCCATGTCGACCAGGTCAGGATCGCAGCCCAGACCGATCGCCATCCCGCGTCCGATCTGGGCGACCTCGAGTGAGTGAGTCAGCCGCGTGCGCGGGGTGTCGCCCTCGCGCGGCCCGACCACCTGTGTCTTGTCCGCGAGCCGGCGCAGCGCGGCGCAGTGCAGCACGCGGGCGCGGTCGCGGGCAAAGTCCGTGCGGAGTTGGCCTCCGGTGCCCGGCAAGCCCGCGGTCTTCGGCGCCTCGGGCACGACCCGTTCGCGGTCGAGGTCGTCGTAGGGGTCTTGCTGCGTCATCGACGCACAGTCTGCCAGTGAAACCGATTGCTCTGGGAACGGTGTCGTCGCGGGGCTAGATTGTCTCCCGTGAGCACCCTCCGCCGCTCGGTCGCCGTGTTCACGGCGATGCTGATCACCGCCCTCGTCGTCGCGCCGTCCGCCGTCGCCCAGCCGCCGCTGCGACTGTCGGGCTACATCACCGACAACGTCGGCGCCCTCAACCCCGCCGGTCGCGCCGCGATCGAATCGGCCAGCGGCAAGCTGTACTCCGATAAGCGCATTCAGCTGTGGGTGGTGTTCGTCGACACCTTTTCCGGCCAGCCCGCCGTCAGCTGGGCGGACAGCACCCGCTCCGCCAGCGATCTCGGTGACTTCGACGCGATCCTGGCGGTGGCGACCGTCGACCACTCATACGCGTTCCGGATTCCCAAGAGGGTCAAGACGATCGACGCTGAACAGGTCGACGACTTGCGACGCAACCAGATCGAGCCCGCGTTGCGACGCGGCGACTGGAGCGGCGCCGCGGTCGCGGCGGCCAACGGTCTCGACAAGGGTCCGCGGCCGGCGAATTCGGCGCCGCTGCTGATCGGGCTGGGCGTCATTCTGTTCGCGGTAATTGTGCTGTACGTGGTGATCCGCTGGCGGCGCCGTCGGCGGCGGGCCGCCGAACTCGCCGCGGCCAAACGGGTCGATGCCACCGACCCTGCGGCGTTGGCGAGCCTGTCCCTGGGCGCACTCGACGACCTGTCGCGGTGGAAGGTGGTCGACGTCGACAACGCGGTGCGCACCAGTGCCAACGAGTTGGCGCTGACCATCGAGGAGTTCGGCGAGCAACGCACCCAGCCCTTCACTCAGGCCGTCGACGCCGCCAAAGCCGCTCTGGCTCAGGCATTCACCGTGCGCCAGCAACTTGACGACGCCATTCCCGAGACCCGGCAACGCCGTCGCGAACTGCTCACGGAAGTGATCGTCTCCGCCGCGCGGGCCGACCGGGAGCTGGAGTCGCAGCGCGAGGACTTCGAGGAGATGCGCGATCTGGTGGTCAACGCGCCGTCACGGCTTGACGCACTGACCCAGCAGGTGGTCGACCTGACCGCCCGCATCGAACCGGCCGGTCAGCGGATGACCGAGCTGCACAACGAATTCGACTCCGCCGCACTGGCTTCGGTGGCCACCAACGTTGCCACCGCCAAGGACCGGCTGGCGTTCGCCGAGCAGAGCCTCACCCGGGCCCGCGAGAAGGCGGCCAAACCGGTCAGCGGCGAACAGAGCGCCCTCGTCGACGCGGTACACGCCGCGGAATCGTCTCTGGGACAAGCCCGTTCGCTGCTCGACGCGGTCGACAGCGCCGCCAACGACATCCGGCACGCCGTCGCCACCCTGCCCTCGCTGATCGCCGACATCAAAGCCGGCATCGAGCACGCGGGCAACACATTGCAGAGCGCGCAGAAATCCAAGGCGCCGCACCTGCGTGATCTCGCCGGCGCCCGCAACGCGGCATCGCGGGCGCTCGACGCGGCGCAGGCCGGCGGGTCCGCCGACCCGCTCGCGACCTTCACTGCGCTGACCAAGGCCAACGCGGACCTGGATCGGCTGCTGGCCACCGTCGCCGAGGAGCAGGCGACCGCCGAGCGGCTCACCCGGACGCTGGAGCAGGCGCTGTTCACGGCTCAGTCGCGGGTGCATGCGGTGTCGGAGTACATCGACAACCGCCGCGGCAGCATCGGGCCCGAGGCGCGCACCCGGCTGGCCGAGGCGAGCCGCCAGATCGACGCGGCTCAGGACGCCAAGGAGACCGACCTCAACGCGGCGATCACCCACGCCAACAGCGCCGCGTCGCTGGCGGCTCAAGCTCAGTCGCTGGCCGAGTCCGACGTCCAGTCGGCGCAGATGGCTTACACCTCGCGCTATGGGGGCGGCGATCAGACCGGCGCGATGATGGGCGGCATCATCATCGGCGACATGCTCGGTGACGCCATGCGCGGCGGATTCGGTGGCGGTTGGGGCGGCGGAGGCTGGGGCCCAACCTCATTCGGCGGCTCGGGTTCGTCCGACGGCGGCTTCATGGGTGGCGGCGGCCGGTTCTGAGCAACCGCCTCAGCCCCGAAATGGTGGACGCGGCAGCCCACCACGCCCTAGTGAGCCGCCGCGTCGACTTAACGATGGTATTAAACGAATGAGCAATAAGTCCAGAATTCCGGAAAAATCGGTTCAACAGCCCCGAAGTCGGCTGCTCAGGTAGTCGACGACCCCGCCGATGGCCACCCGCTCCTGGGTCATGGCATCGCGTTCCCGGATCGTGACGGCGTGGTCTTCGAGCGAGTCGAAGTCCAGCGTGACGCAGTACGGAGTGCCCACCTCGTCCTGGCGGCGGTAGCGCCGGCCGATCGCGCCGGCGTCGTCGAAGTCGACATTCCAGGACTTGCGCAACTCCTGCGCGAGGTCGCGGGCCTTGGGGCTGAGGTCGGCGTGGCGCGAGAGCGGCAGCACCGCGGCCTTGATCGGCGCCAGTCGCGGGTCGAGGCGCAGGACCGTCCGCTTGTCCACGCCGCCCTTGGCGTTCGGCGCCTCGTCCTCGTGGTACGCGTCGACCAGGAACGCCATGAACGACCGGGTCAGCCCGGCTGCGGGCTCGATCACGTACGGCGTGTAGCGGGTGTCGTTGGCCTGGTCGTAGTACGACAGGTCGACGCCGGAATGCTTTGAGTGCGTGGACAAGTCGAAGTCGGTGCGGTTGGCGATGCCTTCGAGCTCCCCCCACGGGTTGCCGGAGAAGCCGAACTTGTACTCGATGTCGACGGTGCGGTCGGAGTAGTGCGACAGCTTCTCCGGGGCGTGCTCGTAGAGCCGCAGGTTCTCCGGGTCGATGCCGAGGTCGACGTACCACTCCTTGCGGGTGTCGATCCAGTACTGGTGCCACTCCTTGGCCGTCGACGGCTCGACGAAGAACTCCATCTCCATCTGCTCGAACTCGCGGGTGCGGAAGATGAAGTTGCCCGGGGTGATCTCGTTGCGAAAGCTCTTGCCGATCTGGCCGATACCGAACGGCGGCTTGCGCCGCGACGTCGTCACCACGTTGGCGAAGTTCACGAAGATGCCCTGCGCGGTTTCCGGCCGCAGGTAGTGCAGACCCTCTTCGGTCTCGATCGGGCCGAGATACGTCTTGAGCATCATGTTGAAGTCGCGCGGCTCGGTCCACCGGCCCTTGGTGCCGCAGTCGGGGCAGACGATCTCACTCATCGACACTGAATCCGGATCGCCGCCCTTCTTCAGGGCGTAGGCCTCCTGCATGTGGTCCTGCCGGTGGCGCTTGTGGCAGTTCAGGCACTCGACGAGCGGGTCGTTGAAGACCTCGACGTGGCCCGAGGCCACCCACACCGCGCGCGGCAGGATGATCGAGGAGTCCAGGCCGACGACGTCGTCACGGCCGGTCACGACCGAGCGCCACCACTGCCGCTTGATGTTCTCTTTGAGCTCAACACCCAGCGGTCCGTAGTCCCACGCCGATTTGGTTCCGCCGTAGATTTCGCCGGCGGGATAGACCAGGCCTCGCCGTTTGGCGAGGTTGACGACGGTGTCGATGACGGACGCCACGAGGTGAGGACTCCTGTTGTTGAGACGGTGTTGATTTAAATGGCGGGACGATCCGTCATCGTAGCGATCCACCCGGCGCTCTTTGACATGCGTGGTTGTGCATGTGACAGTGGAGGCAGCATGTCTGTCTCCCCCTCCACCGCAGCCGACGGCGACGAACTCGTCGGCGAGCACCAGCACGGCGACTCGGCGGAACTGCCGGCGCCGCCGCCGCGAGAGATCCTGGACGCTGCCGGCGAGCTGCTGCGCGCGCTGGCCGCGCCGGTGCGCATCGCAATCGTGCTGCAGTTGAACGTGTCCCAGCGCTGCGTGCATGAGCTGGTCGACGCGCTCGGCGTCCCGCAGCCGCTGGTGAGCCAGCATCTGAAGATCCTCAAGGCCGCGGGCGTGGTCGCCGGTGAGCGGTCCGGGCGCGAGGTGCTCTACGGCCTGGCCGACCACCACCTGGCGCACATCGTGGTCGACGCCGTTGCGCACGCCGGGGAGGACAAGTGACCACCACCGGTTCGGGCGCGGGCGTGCGGGCGACCCGGCAGCGCGCGGCGATCGCGGGCCTGCTGGACACCCTCGACGAGTTTCGCTCTGCGCAGGAGTTGCACGACGAGCTGCGTCAGCGTGGCGAGAACATCGGCCTCACCACGGTGTATCGCACGCTGCAGTCGATGGCCACCGCCGGGCTACTCGACACGTTGCGCAACGACACCGGCGAATCGGTGTATCGGCGCTGCTCGGACCACCATCACCATCACCTGGTGTGCCGCAGTTGCGGGGCGACCGTCGAGGTGGGCGACCGCGAGGTCGAGACGTGGGCGGCCGATATCGCCAGCAAGCACGGCTTTTCCGACGTCAGTCACACCATCGAGATCTACGGCACCTGCTCGGACTGCAGTTAAGCGCCGGCTCGTGGCGGGCCGGCCCATGTCAGGGTCAGCGGCACGGGATAGGTGTCGAGCGACTGCTCGTACCCACATGGACTGCTGCTGTCGGCGGTCGACCAGTACCGACCCTTGAGAGTGTCGGGATTCCAGCTGTAGTGCGCCGTCCCCGGCACAAATGTGCCGTCGCCACATTGGAGCGCCCGGGTGGAATGCACGTCCATGGCCCAGTTCTTCTCGACATAGCGCGCCGTCGCCCGCTGGCTGGACCCGGACCCGCCCATTTCGACCTGGGCACAGCCGTCGCCGCACGACGTGAAAACCCAGGTGTCGGGCGGCGTGCCCGATTCACCCGCGACGACAGAGTAAGGCCCTTCCAGCCGGGGCGCCGGTGCCGGCGGTGCCGGTGCTTCGCGCTGGCTCGAAGGCGCCCGAACGGCAACGCCCTTCGAGGGCGATCCGCTACAGCCCGCCATCATCAGCACGGCAATCACCACAGCCACGATCCTCGCGGTCACGCGGTGACCGCCCCGCGGATTTCGGCACCCTTGTCGAGCACCATCAGGACCAGCGTGCGCAGGCCTTCGTCGTTGAGCCCGTTCCCGGGAAAGTTGTAGCGCAGTATCACGTCGGCGGACTTGGCCTTCGCGACCAGGTTGACCGATCCCAGCAGTGTGCCGCGTGCCTGCTCCGCGACGGTGTCACGGATCTTCTTGTTCGACACCAGATCCCATGCCACCATCTGCGTCAGCGACACCAATTCCAGGTCGTCGTTGATGGGCACCACCCGCAGCGAGGCAATCGTCCCGCCATGGTGGACGGTCAACGCGCCGTCTGTTTCCGCGTCGACGGGCAGCACCTCGGACAGCACCGCGAGCAGACGCTCTTGCAGCGACGGCATCACGCCGTTCCGAATCGTCGATTCCGCAACGCATACTCCTCGCAGGCCGCCCACAGGTTGCGGCGGTCGTAGTCAGGCCAAAGGGTGTCCTGAAAAACGTACTCCGCGTAGGCGGCCTGCCAGAGCATGAAATTACTGGTGCGCTGCTCCCCGGAGGTGCGCAGCAGCAGGTCCACATCGGGAATGTCCGGGCGCTGCAGATGCCGGGCGATGGTCGCCTCGTTGACCCGGTCCGGGTTCAGCTTGCCCGCGGCCGCAGCACGCGCGATTTCTCGTGCTGCTTCGGCGATTTCGGTGCGGCCACCGTAGTTGACGCAATAGTTCACGGTGATGACGTCGTTCTTGAGGGTCAGTTCCTCGGCGAGCGCCAGTTCGTGAATGACGCTGCGCCACAACCGCGGTCGCGATCCGACCCAGCGGATCTTCACGCCCATCTCGTTGAGGTTCACCCGGCGACGGCTCACCACGTCGCGGTTGAAGCCCATCAGGAAACGGACCTCGTCGGGCGACCGCTTCCAATTCTCGGTGGAGAACGCATACAGGCTCAGCCACTTGATGCCCAGTTCGATTGCACCGCAGACGATGTCGATGACGACGGCCTCGCCCATCTTGTGGCCCTCGACCCGGGGCAGACCGCGTTGGGTGGCCCAGCGCCCGTTGCCGTCCATCACGATCGCGACATGATTGGGTAGCTGATCCGCCGGGATAGCCGGTGCGACCGCCTTGGAGATGTGCTGCGGCGGCCGGCGCGGTCCGCCACCCGGCGCGGGTGGCAGCACCGGGAAATCCACCGGCCATTTTGAGGTGTCCGGGAACACCGGGTAGTCGTCGGGTGCCGGGGCGAGCTGCGGGAAGTCGGACTTCCGTCTGCGCTCAGCCCTCATGCGCCACATCCTGCCTGACCAGGGCGACCCGTCGGTCGAGCAGACTCTGGTCGATCACGTCCACCCGTCGGATCCGCTCGACCAACGGCAACGTGCGCAACTGCCGTTCCAGATGCCATTGCAGGTGAGCGGCCACCAATCCGCTGACGTGGCTGCGGGCCGACGGCGCCACCACCTCCGCGGCTTCCCAGTCGCCGTCGCGCAGCGCGGCCATCAGATCCAGCACACCCAACGGCGGCGTCGTCGCACCGGCCGGGCGGCAGTAGCTGCACACGCTGCCGCCCGCGGCGACGTGGAAGGCCCGGTGCGGGCCGGGCGTGGCGCAGCGCGCGCATTCGGTCAGCGCGGGCGCCCAGCCGGCAATGCTCATGGCCCGCAGCAGGTATGCGTCCAGCACCAACTCGCGGGGCCGGCTGCCGTCGGCGACCGCCCGCAGCGCCCCGACCGTGAGGCGGTGCAGCTCCGGAACGGGCGCGTGCTCCTCACCGGCGAGCCGCTCGGCGGTCTCGAGCATCGCGCACGCGCTGGTGTAGCGGCCGTAGTCGCTGACGATGTCGGTGGCGAACGCGTCGAGCGAGACCACCTGCGTGACGATGTCGAGGTTGCGGCCCGGGTGCAGCTGGACGTCGATGTGCGCGAACGGCTCGAGCCGCGCGCCGAACTTGCTGCGGGTGCGGCGAACGCCCTTGGCCACCGCGCGAACCAGCCCGTGGTCGCGGGTGAGCAAGGTGACAATCCGGTCGGCTTCGCCGAGCTTGTGCTGGCGCAGCACGACCGCCCGGTCCCGGTACAGCCGCATGGGTATCAGTTTGGCACCAGGTTGCGACGGCGCCCCGGACGCGCGCCGATAATGTCGGTACCGATGAGTAACTCCCACGATCGCCGCTTTCCCACGCTGACCGACCAGCTGTACCAGTTGGCCAGCGGCGAAGTGACCTCTGACGAGCTGGTACGCCGGTCGCTGCGCGCCATCGAAGCGAGTCAGTCGACGCTGAACGCCTTTCGCGTGGTGCTCACCGAATCGGCGCTGGCCGACGCCGCGGCGGCCGACCGGCGACGCGCCGACGGCGACGACTTGCCGTTGCTGGGCGTGCCGATCGCGGTCAAGGACGACACTGACATAGCGGGCGTCGCCACCTACTTCGGCACGTCTGGCTATGTCGCGCCTGCGACCCAGGACGCCGAGGTGGTGCGACGGCTCAAAGCCGCGGGCGCGGTGATCGTCGGCAAGACCAACACCTGCGAGTTGGGTCAGTGGCCGTTCACCAGCGGCCCGGGCTTTGGCCATACCCGCAATCCGTGGTCACGGCGGCACACACCGGGCGGCTCGTCGGGCGGCAGCGCTGCCGCCGTGGCCGCCGGTCTGGTGACCGCCGCGATCGGCTCCGACGGCGCGGGCAGTGTGCGCATTCCGGCGGCGTGGAACCATCTCGTCGGCATCAAGCCCCAGCGTGGTCGCATCTCGACGTGGCCGCTACGCGAGGCGTTCAACGGCATCACGGTCAACGGTGTGCTGGCCCGCACGGTCGCCGACGCGGCCCTGGTGCTCGACGCCGCGTCCGGCAACGTCGAGGGCGATCTGCACAAGCCGCCACCGGTGACGGTGTCCGACCACGTCGGCATCGCGCCTGGTTCCCTCCGCATCGCGTTGTCGACCCGCTTTCCGTTCACCGCGTTTCCGGCGCGGCTGGACCCGGAGATCGAGTCGGCCCTGGACTCGGTCGGCGATCAGCTCGGGCTGCTGGGCCACACCGTGGTCGACGGCAATCCCGACTACGGGTTGCGGTTGTCGTGGAACTTCTTGTCGCGCTCCACTTCCGGACTGCTGGACTGGGCCGAGCGGCTGGGTGATGGCGTCGAATTCGACCACCGGACGCTGTCCAACATGCGGATGGGCCGGCTGCTGTCGCAGCAGATCCTGCGCGCCGCGCGGGCAAGCGAGGCCGCCAACCAGCGCCGGGTGGGCTCGATCTTCCGCATCGTCGACGTGGTGGTGGCGCCGACGACCGCGCTGCCTCCCCCACGCGTGGACGCCTTCGACAAGCTCGGCGGCTTCGGCACCGACCGCGCGATGATTGCCGCCTGCCCGGTGACGTGGCCGTGGAACGTGTTGGGCTGGCCGTCGATCAACGTGCCGGCGGGCTTCACCTCCGAGGGCCTGCCGATCGGCGTGCAGCTGATGGGACCGGCCAACAGCGAACCGCTGCTGGTGTCGCTGGCCGCCGAACTCGAGGCGCTCGGCGGCTGGGCGGCCAAGCAGCCCGCCGTCTGGTGGGACGCCGAGACCGAAGCGGTAAGCAGCTAAAAGCCGAGTCGCCCAAGCTGTTTCGGGTCGCGTTGCCAGTTCTTGGCGACCTTGACCCGCAGCTCCAGGTACACCTTGGTGCCGAGCAGCTTCTCGATCTGGCCGCGGGCGACGGTGCCCACTTCCCGCAACCGGGCTCCGCCCTTGCCGATCACGATGCCCTTCTGGCTGTCCCGCTCGACGTAGAGCAGGGCATGCACGTCAATCAGATCGTCGCGTCCCTCACGCGGAATGACCTCGTCGATCACCACGGCCAGCGAGTGCGGTAGTTCGTCGCGCACGCCTTCCAGGGCGGCCTCCCGGATGAACTCGGCCATCAGGGTTTCCTCGGGCTCGTCGGTGAGTTCGCCGTCCGGGTAGTACGGCGGGCCTTCGGGCAGCGCGGCGGCCAGCACGCTGGTCAACACGTCGACCTGTTCACCGGTGGTCGCGGAGACCGGGACGACCTCGGCGGCGGCGCCCACCAGCTCGCTGACCGCGAACAACTGCGCGGCCAGCTTGTCCTTGGAAACCGTGTCGATCTTGGTGACGATCGCCACCAATGTCGTTCGGGGAGCGGTAGATCGGATCTGCTCGACGATCCAGCGGTCCCCCGGGCCGATCGCCTCGTCGGCCGGAATGCACAAGCCGATCGCGTCGACCTCGCTGTAGGTGTCGCGGACCAGGTCGTTGAGCCGCTTGCCGAGCAGGGTGCGCGGCCTGTGCAGCCCCGGGGTGTCGACCAGGATGATCTGGAAGTCGTCGCGGTGCACGATGCCGCGGATGGTGTGCCGGGTGGTTTGCGGACGGTTCGAGGTGATCGCCACCTTCGACCCGACGAGAGCATTGGTCAGCGTGGACTTGCCGGTGTTGGGCCGGCCGACGAAACAGACGAAGCCGGAATGGAATTCAGTCACGCCCGGCCCCGATGGTCTCGACCCGGCTCACCAGGACAGTGCCGATCCGGACCCGGCCACGGTGGTCGGGTCCGCCCTCCGCGTGCAGCAGCAGACCGTGCGACTCGACCTCGGAGCCGGGCAGCGGAACCCGGCCCAGTTCCAGAGCCAGCAGTCCGCCGACCGTATCCACGTCGAGATCCTCCTCGAATTCCACGTCGTACAGTTCGCCGACGTCTTCGATCGGCAGCCGGGCCGATACCCGGAATCGGTTGTCGCCCAAGTCTTCCACTGGTGCAACTTCGGCGGCGTCGTACTCGTCGGCGATCTCGCCGACGATCTCCTCCAGCACGTCCTCGATGGTCACCAGGCCGGCGATCGCGCCGTATTCGTCGACGAGCAGCGTCATGTGGTTGCGATCGCGCTGCATTTCGCGCAGTAACTCATCCAGCGGCTTGGAGTCCGGGACGAACACCGCCGGTCGCATCACGTCGGCGACGGCGGTGTCGCGGCCGTTCGCCGACGAGTAATACGCCTGTTGCACACAGTCTTTCAGGTACACGACGCCGACTATGTCGTCGACGTTCTCCCCGATGACCGGGATGCGGGAGTGCCCGCTGCGCACCGCCACTGACGTCGCCTCGGCGGCGGATTTGTCGCTCTCGATCCAGATCATCTCGGTGCGCGGCACCATCACCTCGCGGGCCGGCGTATCGCCGAGCTCGAACACCGACTGGATCATCCGCCGCTCGTCGGCGGCGACCACGCCGCGTTGCTGCGCCAAATCCACGACCTCACGCAACTCGATCTCGGAGGCGAATGGGCCGTTGCGGAAGCCGCGGCCGGGTGTCAGCATGTTTCCGAGCACCACCAGCACGCGGCTGATCGGCGTCAGCAGCACCGAAATCGCTTGCAGCGGAAGCGCCGACACCAGCGAGATCGAATAGGCGTTCTGGCGACCGAGGGTGCGCGGACCGACACCGATGACCACGAAACTGGTCACCACCATGACCACCGCGGCGTAGAACAATCCCCAGTCGCGGCTCACCTGCCGGTAGAAGAACTGCGCCAGCAGCACCGTCGCGCTGATCTCGCAGACGATGCGCAGCAGCACGACGAGGTTGATGTAACGGGGCCGGTCGGTCATCACCTTGGCCAGCCGCACCGCGCCGGGCCGCTCGTCGCGAACCATCTCCTGCACCCGCGCCATCGACACCGTGCTGATCGCCGCGTCGATGGCCGCGAACACGCTACCCAGGGAGATCAGCAGGATCGCGCCGAGCAGCGAAGCGGAGTTGTTCAATTGTCGAAATACCTTGATTTGTCGAGCAATCGCTCATCGCGATCCTGCTGCCGCTGCTGGCGGTAGACCTGCACCTGGTCGGCGACCCATTCCTCGAGTAGGCGACGCTGCAGCCCGAACATCTCTTTTTCCTCGTCCGGCTCGGCGTGGTCGTAACCGAGTAAGTGCAGCACGCCGTGAATCGTCAACAGCGCCAACTCATGTCCGAGCGAATGCCCGGCGGCGGCTGCCTGCTCGGCGGCGAACTCCGGGCACAGCACGATGTCGCCGAGCATGGCCGGGCCGGGCTCCGGCGCGTCCGGGCGCCCGCCGGGTTCGAGCTCGTCCATCGGGAAGCTCATCACGTCCGTCGGCCCCGGCAGGTCCATCCAGCGCATGTGCAGGTCGGCCATCGCCGCGGTGTCCAGCAGCACCATGGACAACTCGGCGGCCGGGTTGACCTCCATCTGCGTGATGACAAACTTTGCGACGCTGATCAATTCGGATTCGGACACGTCGAATCCGGATTCGTTGGCAACCTCGATTGTCATTAGCGCCGCTCCTCCTCATCGCTGCGCTCTGCATCGTCGCCGGCGCGTGTCACGGGCGCGTCACCGGCGGCCGGTGCCGCGCCGCGCGGCCCGGTTCATCGTCAACCCGGGCTGTTCGTGACGCGCGTAGGCGTCGACGATCTCGCCGACCAACCGATGCCGCACCACGTCGGCGCTGGTCAACTCCGAGATGTGGATGTCGTCGATGCCGTCGAGGATGTCGACCGCGGCGCGCAGGCCCGAACGGCTGTTGCCCGGCAGGTCGACCTGCGTAATGTCGCCGGTGACAACGATTTTCGAGCCGAACCCGAGCCGGGTGAGGAACATCTTCATCTGCTCGGCGGTCGTGTTCTGTGCCTCGTCGAGAATGATGAACGCGTCATTCAACGTTCTACCTCGCATGTACGCCAGCGGCGCGACCTCGATGATGCCCGACTGCATCAGCTTCGGAATCAGGTCCGGGTCCATCATGTCGTGTAGCGCGTCGTAGAGCGGACGCAGGTACGGGTCGATCTTCTCGCTCAGCGTCCCGGGCAGAAAGCCAAGGCGCTCACCGGCTTCTACGGCCGGCCGGGTCAAGATGATGCGGGTGACCTGCTTGGTCTGCAGCGCGTTGACGGCCTTCGCCATCGCCAGGTAGGTCTTGCCGGTGCCGGCGGGGCCGATGCCGAACACGATGGTGTGGTCGTCGATCGCGTCGACGTAGCGCTTCTGGTTGAGCGTCTTGGGCCGGATCGTCTTGCCGCGGCGCGACAGGATGTCCAGCGTCAGCACTTCCGCCGGCGACTCGTTGCCGGTGCCGACGAGCATGGCGACGCTGTGCCGCACGCCCTCCGGGGTGAGCGCTTGGCCGCCGGCGACGATCGCGACGAGCTCGGAGACCACGCGTTCGCCGAGGGCGACGTCGGCGGGCTGACCGGTGATGGTCACCGCGTTGCCTCGCACGTGCAGGTCGGCGGCGAGGAGGCGTTCGAGGGCGCGCAGGTTGCCGTCGGCCGAGCCGAGCAGGCCCATGACGAGGTCGGGCGGAACGTCGATGCTGCTGCGAACCGAGGACGTGGACGGGCCGGCAGCGTTGGTTTCGCGGGGCGTCACGTGTGTTCTGAAGCCTGCTTTCTGCGGTGTAGCCAGCGGGTTAGGGGCCGAGTCTACCGCCGGTGGGTGAACGAACCCAATGCTTAGCGGTTCCCCACGCCCGCCAGCAGCATGTCGAGGGCGCGACGGAAGTCGTCGATCGCGGTGGACCGCTGACTGGTCTGCGCGAGCGTTGCCAGCCGTGGGTGCTCGTCGCCGGCGAGCCGGCCGATCGTCGCCGCCACCGCCGCCTGTTCGACGTCGCGATGCGGCCCGGCCAGCGGGCCGGCCAACTCCACCTGGGCGCTGCCCATGACCAGCGCAAGGACCGCGCGGAAGGCCGCCAGCAGGTCGACGCCCTCGAGCCCACCGCGGGTCAGCGCCTCGACCAGTCGCTCCGCCGGCGCATAACTCGTCGCCGACATCGTTCGCCGGGTCAGCACCAGCGGCACGACGTTGGGGTGCCGGCGCACGGCCTCCCAGATGGCGGTCGCGACGGCGCGCACGTCCTCGGCCCAATCGTGCGACGGCTCAGGCAGTTCCACCCCGGCGATGACCGCCTCCGCGACCAGCGCCTCGAGTTGGCCGCGATCCTCGACGTAGTTGTAGAGCGTCATCGGCCCGGTGCCCAGCGCGCGGGCCAGGGTCCGCATGCTCAACCCGCCCAAGCCGTCGCGATCGACAATCGCCAAGGCGTGGTCCGCGATCTCCCCGACGGTGAACCGAGCCCGCACGACTTCCCTTCCCAGCGCTTGACACGTACAGCGTACGTCAGCTAGAACACGTACATCGTACGTATCTAGGAGACGACATGCCACATCTCACGACAACCCCGACCTCGTTCGGTTCAGCCGGCCAGCGATGCGCGGCCTGGCTGACGCTGCCAAGCGGTCCGGGACCACACCCCGCCACCGTGCTCGCCCACGGCTTCGGCGCCAACCACACCATGGCACTCGGCCGCTACGAGCAGCACTTCGCCGCGGCCGGGATCGCGACGCTCAGCTTCGACTACCGCAATCTCGGCGAATCGGATGGCCTCCCCCGTCAGCGGCTCAGCCTGCGCCGCCACCGCAGGGACATCGTCGCGGCGATCGACTTCGCACGGACGCTGCCGAACGTCGACCGCGACCGGGTGGCGCTTTGGGGAACCAGCCTGGGCGCAATGCACGTGCTGCGGGTGGCGGCAACCCGGACGGACCTCGCGGCGGTGGTCGTGCAATGCCCGATCGTGTCGGGCCCCGCCACCCTCCGCCGACTCGGCCCGGCCGCGATGGTCAGGCTGACGCCGGCGATCCTCGACGACGCCATCCGCGCCGGACTGCGGCGCGGACGCCGCTATGTGCCGATCGTCGGACCTCCGGGAAGCCTCGCCGCCGTGACGGTGGCCGGCGCGCAGGACGGCTGGAACTCGACGGTCGACCCGGGTGGCAGCTTCGACAACCGCGTTGCCGCGGCCAACGCCGTGGGCATCGCCGTCACGAGCGCCAAACGCTCGGCGCACGCGATCGCCGCACCGCTGCTGGTGTGCGTGTCGCAGCGGGAAACACTGATGGACCCCCGGCACGCCGAGGACGTCGCGCGCAGCGCGCCGCGCGGCGAGGCACGCCACTACGACGGCGACCATTTCGAGGTGTACCACCCGCCGCTGCTCGATCAGTTGTTGACCGACCAGACCGCATTCCTGCGTAGGCATCTCGATGTCGACCACGCGTGAAAGGCTGCGTGACAACGACCTTCGGTTCCTCGAGGTCGCCCGCGCGTTGTCGGATCGCGACTGGTCGCGCCAGAGCCTGTGCGCCGAATGGAGCAACCGCGACGTGCTGGGCCATCTGATCGTGGGCTGTCAGGTGTCACCCGGCACGCTCGCCGCAGACCTGATCAGGCACCGCGGCTCGTTCGACCGCTGCAACGCCGCGCTGGCCCGCGGTGTGGCCGCGCGACGGTCACCGGCGGCACTGATCGACGACTTCGCCGCGTTGATCGAGCAACCACGCGGAATCGGCCGGGTGTTTCCGCCGCGACTGTTGCTCGGCGACCACGTGATCCACGAGCTGGACATCCTGTTGCCGCTCGGACTGGAGCCCACCGTCGGCCCGGAAGCGCTCACCGAGGTCCTGGAAACCCAAGTGCGCGTGCCCAATCCGTTCGTGCCCGCGGCGGCGCGCGCCCGCGGTCTCGCGCTGCACGCCACCGACGTGGATTGGCGCCATGGACACGGCGGACCCAGCGTGGCCGGCGCCGCCGCCCACCTGGCGTCCGTGTTGGCCGGTCGGCCGTGGGCACTCGCCCGGCTCAGTGGCGACGGCGTCGCTGCCCTGCGGAAGCGGTTGTGAGTCAACCGTTGTCGGGGCTCGCCCAGCGCGGTGTCAGCACGCCCAGCGCACCCAGCGCAACGGCCGCCGCGGTCGAGGTACGCAGCACGGTCGGGCCGAGCCGCACGGCCGCGGCGCCGGCCTCGACGAAGGCCGTGAGCTCGTCGGGAGCGATGCCACCCTCGGGGCCGACGACCAGCAGCACCGACGTCGCCTCCCCCAGGTTCAGCTCGGTCAGCGGGCGCTCGGCCGACTCGTGCAGCGCCAGTGCTACGCCACCCGACGCCGCCGCCTCGCCGATCCGCGCAACCAGGTCGGCGGTGCTCAGCAGCCCGTCGACGGTCGGAATGTGGGCGCGCCGCGACTGCTGCGCGGCGGCGCGGGCCACCGCCCGCCAACGCCGTAGCCCTTTGGCGGCCCGGGCGCCGTCCCAGCGGGCCACGCACCGCGCCGCCCGCCACGCCACCAGCGCGTCGACGCCGGCCTCGGTGGCCAACTCGATCGCCAACTCCGAGCGGTCTGATTTGGGTAGCGCCTGAACAACGGTCACCGGCGGCCGGGCGGGCGGCACCTGCCAGCGCTCGACCACGCGGGCGCGCAGCCCGTCGCGGTCGGTCTCCTCGACCACGCAGCGGCCGACGCTGCCGGCGCCGTCACCGAGGATCAGTTCTTCGCCCACCCGGATGCGGCGCACGGTGGCGGCGTGGAAACCCTCGTCGCCGTCGACCACGGCCAGCTCACCGCCGGCGGGCAATTCGTCGATGTAGAACAGGCCGGGCAATTAGCGCCCGGTGAATGTTTCGCGCAGCCGGCTGAACAAGCCGCCGCCGTTGTGGTTGCCAGTGGTGTGGGTCGACCTCACCTCGGTGACGTCGCGGGTGCGGCGGCTCTTGAACTCGCGCAGCAGGTCGGCGTCGGAGTGGTCGAGCCGATCGGGAACCACGACCTCGACATGCACGTGCAAGTCGCCGCGAACGCCGGAGCGCAGGTGCGGCATGCCGTGCCCGCGCCGGGTGGTCACCGAACTCGGCTGGGTGCCCGCCGGGATGGTGATCTCGGTGAGGCCGTCGAGGATCGCGTCCACGGTCACGGTCGTCCCGAGCGCCGCGTCGACCATCGGCACCGAGATCGTGCAGTGCAGGTCGTCACCGTCGCGCACGAAGATGTCGTGCGACTGCTCGTGAATCTCGACGTACAAGTCGCCGGCCGGGCCGCCGCCGGGGCCCACTTCGCCCTGGGCGGCCAGCCGCACCCGCATGCCGTCGCCGACGCCCGCGGGGATCTTCACGGTGATCTCGCGGCGGGCCTGCACCCGTCCGTCGCCGCCGCACTGGTGGCAGGGATCGGGGATGACCTCGCCGACGCCACGGCAGGTCGGACATGGTCGCGCCGTCAGCACCTGACCCAGCAGCGACCGCTGCACGGTCTGCACCTCGCCACGTCCGCCGCAGGTGTCGCAGGACACCGGCGTCGAGTTGCCGTTGGTGCCCTTGCCCTGGCAGCGGTCGCACAGCACCGCGGTGTCGACGGTGACCTGCTTGCTGACCCCGGTCGCGCACTCGGTCAGATCCAGCCGCATCCGCAGCAGCGAGTCCGAACCTGGGCGAACCCGGCCGACCGGTCCCCGGGACGTCGTGCCGCCCCCGAAGAACGCCTCGAAAACGTCACCCAGGCCGCCGAAACCGCCGAAACCGCCACCGCCGGCGGCCGCGTTCTCCAGCGGATCACCGCCGAGGTCGACGATGCGCCGCTTCTCCGGGTCGGAGAGCACCTCGTAGGCGACGCTGATCTCCTTGAACTTCGCCTGCGCGCCCTCGTCGGGGTTGACGTCGGGGTGCAGCTCGCGGGCCAGCTTGCGATACGCGCGCTTGAGCTCCGTATCGCTCGCGTTCTTGCCCACGCCGAGCAGACCGTAATAGTCGCGTGCCACGCTTGACCTTCCCAGATTTGCCGTTCGCAACGGCCGTCTTATGAATTGTGCCTGGTGTGCGGGCTCATCGTGTACCCAGCACTTCGCCGATGTAGAGAGCAACGGCAGCGACACTAGCCATCGTTCCCGGATAGTCCATTCGAGTGGGCCCCAGCACACCCATGCCGCCGTAGACGGTGTCGAGCGTGCCGTAGGTGGTCGAGACCACCGAGGTGCCCATCATCTGCTCGGCCTCGGTCTCGTGGCCGATGCGAACGGTGACCTTGCCGACGTCCTGTTGCGCGGCCAGCAACCGCAGCACTACGACCTGCTCCTCGAGCGCTTCGAGGATGGAGCGCAGCGAGCCACCGAAGTCGGCGGTGTTGCGGGTCAGATTGGCGGTGCCGCCCAGCAGCAACCGCTCCTCGGTGTGCTCGACCAGCGACTCCAGCAGCACCGTCGCCGAGCGGCCGACGGCGTCGCTGAGGCTCTTGGACTGCCCGCCCCTGCCGTCCAGCTGAGACGCCAGGTCCGCGACCGCCACCGACGCAGCGGACAGCTTCTTGCCGTCCAGCGCCGCGCCGAGCATTTCGCGCAGCTGGGACAGCTGGTGGTCGTCGATGACGTCGCCGAGTTCGACGACCCGCTGGTCCACCCGGCCGGTGTCGGTGATCACCACCATCAGGAGCCGGGCCGGGGTCAGCGCGATCACTTCGAGGTGCCGCACGGTCGAGGTCGACAGCGTCGGATATTGGACGACGGCGACCTGCCGGGTCAGCTGGGCGAGCAGTCGCACCGCCCGGCGCAGCACGTCGTCGAGGTCGACCCCCGACTCCAGGAATCCCTGAATGGCGCGTCGCTCGGCGATGGACATCGGCTTGACGTCGTCGAGGCGGTCGACGAACTCGCGGTAGCCCTTCTCCGTCGGCACCCGGCCGGAGCTGGTGTGCGGCTGGGTGATGTAGCCCTCGGCCTCGAGCACGGCCATGTCGTTGCGGACGGTCGCGGACGAGACGCCCAGGTTGTGACGGTCGACCAGCGACTTCGAACCGATCGGTTCTTTGGTGGCGACAAAGTCGGCGACGATCGCGCGCAGCACCTGAAAGCGGCGCTCGTCGGCACTACCCATGGGCGATCGACCCTCCTTAACTCCGACCAGTTTACGGGGATCACCAGCAAGTAATCTGTCCTGCATGGCCGCGAAGGGGAGGTTTGTGCCCGAGATGAGTCGCCGATGATCTTCAAAGGCGTGCGCGACGGCAAGCCCTACCCCGACCACGGTTTGTCCTACCGGGACTGGTCCCGGATTCCGCCGCGCCAGATCCGGCTCGACGAGATCGTCACCACTACGACGGTGTTGGCCCTCGATCGCCTGCTGTCCGAGGACTCGACCTTCTACGGCGATCTCTTCCCACACGCGGTGCAGTGGAAGGGCGTCATCTACCTCGAGGACGGCGTGCACCACGCGGTGCGCTCGGCGCTACGAAATCGCACCGTGCTGCACGCGCGGTTGCTCGACCTCGACGCGGTCACACCGCCTAGTTGACGGTAGAGGCGGCTTTCACCAGCGCCAACGCCGAATCGTGCTGCATCACCCAGTTGCCGCCCTGGTCGATGAACACCAGGCTGTTGGTGACCGGCGCGGGGAACTTGGGGCCGGTCATCGCCACGTCGGCCTTCACCGCGCCCGGAGCGGGAATCTGCTGGATGTTCGAGACGGCGAACTGCTCGGGAAAGTTGCCGTGGTGAAACGCCCTGCGCAGCGCCTCGTCGGCCTCGTGACCCTCTTTCGAGCTGATCCCGTTCTCGACGAGGTTGTACTTGTCCTTGTAGTTCACCCCGGGGTCGGTGATCCGGTTGCAAATGTCGGTCAGCTGCTCGGGACTGGGCAGCGGGAACTGGCCCGGCGGGTCGAGCGGCACGTTGTGGACGACGGGCACCACCTGCGGGGCGGGTGCGTGAGCCGGCGCCAGCGACGTCATGCCGGCCGCGGCCGCTCCGACGGCGGCCACGGCGGTCACTGCGGTCGCAAAGAATTTCACGGTCATCGTTGTCCCTTCGATTCACACCGGAGCATCGGTGTCATTGTGCTGATGAGCTTCATATATGAGCTGACCCTAGCCCCGGCGTGTCGGATCGGGTAGCACCCCCGCGCGCGCGGCGGGCTCGACGTAGGGGGCCAACGCGCCGACCACTTACCTATAGTTTGGCCAACTCGACGATCGAAAGGGCTTCCTGCGCATGAGTTCAGACGCCGCCGTTCTCAGTCGCGAACTGACCGACATCTCGAGTGCCGTTCGACGGGTCCCCGCGCCACCAACGCCAAAGTTGTCGCCACCGAACGCGATCCGCGTCGCCGATCCCGACGGGTCGGACGCGGACATGATCTCGGAGTGGATGAACCGGCCGCATTTGGCCAAAGCCTGGGAGTACGACTGGCCGCCAGCGCGTTGGCGTCGGCATCTACGGGCGCAAGTTGACGGCACCTACTCGCGCCCCCTCGTACTGAGCCTCAGCGGCACAGATCGTGGTTACCTCGAAATCTACCGTGCGGCAAAGGATTCCATCGCTCCACGCTATGACAGCGAGCCACATGACATCGGTCTGCATGGCGCGATAGCCGACGAGCAATTAGTCAATCGCGGACTGGGTCCGCTGCTGCTCGGCAAGATCGTCGCAAGCGTGCTGGACGCCGAACCGGACTGCCAGCGCATCATGTTCGATCCGGATCACCGCAACACGACCGTCCGGGGCCTGTGCGAGTTCATGGGTTGCCGATTTCTGGGCGAGCACGACATGTCGAATCGACGGATGGCCCTCTACGCGTTGGACCGCGCGGCCACATCGCGTTGATCATCGTGCGGCCTCCAACCGGGAGCGCATCTCGAGCCGCCGCAACTTGCCCGAGGATGTGCGCGGCAGGGAACCCGGCGACATCAACACCACGTCCGCCGGCGTGACGCCACAAACCGAGATGATTCGCTTGATCACCGCGCCCCGGGTGACGTCTCGGTCCGATCCCTCGAACTCCGCCGCGATGAGCAATCGTGACTGCGCCGCAGCGGATGTGGCGCCCACCGCGACCACCGCCCCTTCCCGCACTCCGTCGACCTGACCGGCCACCTGCTCGATCTCAGCCGGAAAGATATTGCGGCCGGCGATCGTGATGACTTCTTTCGATCGACCACAGACGACCAGCGAATCGCCTGCGAGATAACCGATGTCGCCGGTGGCAAACCACTCGGCTCGTGCGTCGGCCCGGTCGGGTTCGTCGCCGACGTAGTGCGCCATCATCGACGATCCGCGGATCTCGATCTCGCCGATGTCACCATCCGAGTGGTCAACGGGCGAGATCCGCAACTCCACGCCGGAAATCGGCCGACCCAGTAGCGCATACCGCCGATCGACACCGTCCACCGTCCGTTGGTCGACCCGCAACCCCTCGCCCGGATCGGGCATGGTCACCGCGCAGGTCGATTCGGCCATGCCGTAGGCAGGTATGACGGCTGAATCTCGCAGACCGAACGGCGCCAATGCCGTTACGAACCGCTGGAGCCCGTCGCAGTCGACCGGTTCCCCACCATTGATGGCAACACGCAGGGCGCTCAAGTCGACGTCGGAGATCTGCCCGGCGTACCGCCCGAGGATCGAATATCCGAAATTCGGGCCTGCCGTGATGGTTGCCGCAGACTCGGAAAGCCAACTCGCCCATCGAAGTGGAGCCGACGAGAATGCGCCGGTCGGCACCAGGGACAACGGCATACCGGTCAGCGCGGTCGAGAGCACGAACGCCAGACCCATGTCGTGGTAAATGGGCAGCCATGAGCAACCGCGATCGTGGGTGCCGTCGAAGTCCAGACGCCCGATGACGCCCCGCATGTTGTTCAACACAGCGGTGGGAGTCAACACCGCGGTGCGGGGATCACCGGTCGAACCGGCCGTGCCCTGCAGAATCGCGACCTCCGCGTCGGGTATCGGCGGGAGGCTGGTCGACGTGGAGGTGCGGGCCGCCTCAGCGAGATCGCATACCAGCAAGTCGGATTCGGCCTCGCGAAGGCTGTGCAGAGCGGAACCATGACTCAGCACCATCGTGACCCCGAGACCGGCGAAGCGTGTCAACGTGGCGTGCGCCCAGTCGGAGGGGTCCGCGCCGCGCTGTGGCCGCGGCAGGATCGACACGGCTGTGCCCGCGAGCCACGCGCCCTGGATTGCCGCGACCAGTTCGACGGTGGGTTCGCCGACGAGCCCGACGGCACCGAGGTGCTGTTGTTGCAGGAGCCGCCGGGCGATGCTCTCGGCAATCCCGTGCACCTCCGGCCACGGCCGACACACCCAGCTGTCGGTCTCCCTGTCCAGCACCCGCAGGTCGTGGGGCGACTGAGTCAGCGCCTGACGTAGCGCGTGCGCAAGCGTGCTCATGCCGCCGCCTTTTGGTCGATGGCACATTGCAAATCACCGACGGTGCTGCACGCCAACAGATCCTGCTCGTCGAGCTGTACCCCGAACCGTTCCTCGATGGAGACGAGTCCGACCGCGAACGCGACCGAATCCATTCCCAGATCGTCGACGAGACGTGTTCCAGCAGAGACGGATTCGCATCTCAAATCGAGATCGTCACGTAAAACGGCGACCAATTCGTCGGCGACGGCAGGGTTTTCCGATGGCGTAGTAGGGGTCATGCAGACGTAGGCTACACGCGGTATTAAGGCTAGGCTAGCCTTACCTTTGCACCAGGTGGGCGGCGTCTGTGAAGCGGTCCAACAGGCGAAAACACCTGGGGCAAAGCCCTTTACGCGACGGGCAGCTGCCCCGGCAGCAATCCCCGCTGTCGAGCTTGTGCCCCGTCGTGACTAGTCGACGGCGATCCGCCATTCGGCCGCGTCCCGTTGCTGGCGCCAGAAGTCATCGAAACGTCCACCGGCAGAGAGCAACTCGTCGACGGTGCCATCTTCGATGATCGCGCCGGCGTCGAGGAAGAGCACGCGATCGGCGTGGCGGATGCTGGCCAACCGGTGCGCGACGATCACCCGGGTCCGCGGTTGCGGATCCGCCGTGAGCGCGTCGACCACGGCGGCCTCGTTCTCGGTGTCCAGCGCACTGGTGGCCTCGTCGACGAGCAGCACCGGCGCGGGCTTGAGCAGGGCGCGCGCGATGCTCACCCGCTGACGCTCGCCACCCGACAGCGCCGAACCGGCTTCGCCAACAACTGTTTCGGCGCCCGCCGGCAACCTGCCGGTGAGTTCGTCCACCCGGGCCAGTGCGACGGCGCGACCGAACTGCGCGTCTCCGGCCGTGGGATCGCCGGCGGCGATGTTCTCCCGGATGGTCCCGTGGAACAGGTAGGGATGCTGGAACACCACACTGCTCGCGGCGCGGCGGGCCCCGGCGTCCAGAGTCGCCACGTCGAGGCCGTCGACCAGCACGCGGCCGCGCGCGGGCTGGTACAGCCCGGCGATCAGCGCCAGGATGGTGCTCTTGCCCGAACCGGACGGCCCGACGATCGCCGTGGTGGTGCCCGGCCGCAGCGTGAAACTCACACCGTCCAGCACCGGCGCGCTCGCGCCGTCGTAACCGAAAGTGACGTCGTCGAATTCGATGACGGGTGCGTCGTGGTTGCCGCGCCGGTTTTCGACGCCGGCGGCTATCACCGGCGCACCGAGCACCGAGCGGATCCGGTCGAGGGTGGCACGGGTGCTCTCCAACGCCGGCCCCAGCTCACTGATCGAGGTGAACGGCTCCAGGTAGCGGGCGATGACGACGATCAGCGCGATCGCCTCCGGAACGCTGAGGGTGTGGGTGATGGTCAAAGCCGTTGTCGCGCCAGCGAACAGGATCAGCGCGAGCTGACTGGCCAGGCTGAACAGCAGCTGGCCCGGAACCTGCATCGTCAGCAGCCGCATCATCGCGCCGTGCTGTGCGGCCAGCGCGTCACCGACCATGCTGCGCGCCGGCTCGACGCGGCGTGCCGCGCGCAGCGCCTGCTGGGTGCGAGCGAACTCGATGATCCGCTCGGTCAACGACGTATTCGCTTCGGCGGCGGCCTGATCCGCGCGGCGAGCCAGCCGCGCCGAGGCCCACAATGCCCCGAGCAGCAGCGGCACACCGCCCATCGCGGCGACGCCGAGTTGCCACGACACCGGCAGCAGCGCCACGGCGATGGCGGCAGGTAGCAGCACGGCGGTGACCAACGGGGTCAGCAGGTTGACCGCGAGACCGACGAGTTCGGGCCCGGTCGCGGCGATCGCCTGGCGCGCCGACGCGGTGTTGTCAGCACTGAACCATTCCAGCCGCACCTCGGGCAGTTGATCCGCGACGTCGTGCTGGGTGTGGTCGAGCACGGCGAAGCCGAGATCGAATCCGATTCGCGCAGTGGTGGTGTCGATGAGCCAGCCCGCCACCGTCGCGGCGCTGAGCCAGCCCAGCCACGCGAGCGCGCGGTGCGGCTCGCTGCTGAACAATGCGCCGACCAACGGCACCAACAGCACCGTGCCGACGGCCCGCACGATCACCGAGATCAGCGCGAGCACGGTGTAGACGAGCACCTTGCCGCGGCGCTCGGCCGGCACCAGGCCGATCCAGGTGCGGATCATCGGGTGGCCTCCTGCCCGGTGGCGGCGGTGACCGCGTCGCGACGGCCGCTGTCCCACAATCGCCGGTAGCGTCCGTCGGCGGCCAGCAGTTCGTCGTGGGTGCCCTGCTCGGCGATGCGGCCGTGGTCGAGCACGACGATCTGATCGGCGCCGGCGATGGTATGCAGCCGGTGCGCGATCACCAGCACCGTGCGCTCCCGGGTCAGCCGGTTGAGTGCTTGCTGCACCAGGTATTCCGACTCGGGATCGGCGAAAGCGGTGGCCTCGTCGAGGATGAGCACGGCGGTGTCAGCGAGGATCGCCCGCGCGATCGTCAACCGCTGGCGTTCACCGCCGGACAGGCCGCTGGCGGCCCCGAGCATGGTGTCGTAGCCCTGCGGCAGGCGCAGGATGCGGTCGTGGATCTGGGCCTCGCGTGCCGCGGCTTCGATCTGCGCCGGGGTCGCATCGGGGACGGCCAGCGCGATGTTCTCGGCCACCGTGCCGTGCACGAGTTGGGTGTCCTGCAGCACGAATCCGACCCGGGCGTACAGCTCGTCGGCCGTCAACGTCCGAATGTCCTGCCCGTCAACGGTGATCGCGCCCTGCTGGACGTCGTAGAAGCGGGCCAGCAGCGCGGCCAGCGTCGACTTGCCGGAACCCGACGGCCCGACCAGCGCGGTGACCGTGCCGGGCCGCAGCGTCAGCGACACGTCGTGGACGACCGGCACACCGGGGCGATAGCCGAAGGTGACGTGGTCGAACACCACCGAATCCCCCGCCGCCGACTTCGGCTCGTCGCGCACCGACAGTTCCGGTTCGTCGAGGGTGACCTGTAGGCGCCGGGCGGCCAGCATCCCGGCCCGGATGCCGCCGAGGCCGTAGGCGATGTTGAGCAGCCGGGCGCCGAACGTGGTGCCCAGCAACAGGAACGGCAGCAGGTCGACCGGATTCATGTGCCCGCCGACGACAAGCAACGTACCGGTCCCCGTGATCAGCCACAGGAACGTCGCGGGCCGGGTGACCAGATCCATCAACGTCTTCTTGCCGGCCAGCGGGCGCTGCCAGTCGGTAAGAAAAGCGATGTAGCCGTCCAATTGTCGCCGGAAGCTGGACGCGGCCGCGCCACCGAAGACGCGGATCACCGGCTGGCCCTCGAGGTAAGCGCCGGCCTCGGTGCTCATCCGCTCGGCCCAGCGCTGCGACTGCGGGATCCGTGGGCCCGACTGGATTGTCATCGTCGACATCAGGACCAGATAGACCAGCACCGGAATGAACAACACCAGCGCCACCCGCCAGTCGACGACGAACAGGTAGATCAGCACCGCCAGCGGCGCGACCACCGCGGCGACGGCGTCCGGGATCGCGTGGGTGACCAGGTAATGCAACGACAGGGTGTCGTCGGCGACGAGTTGTTTGATTGCCCCGGATCCCCGAAGGGTGAACCAGCCCAAAGGCAGTCGCGCGAGCTTGCCCAATAGTCGCGATCGCAGGTCGCGGGAGAAGCGCGCGTCGACGACGTGCAACCACAGCGTCAGCGCCGCACCGAGCAGGGTGCCGAACCCGAGCAACGCGACGGCGGCGACACCCACTTCGCGCAACCGCGACGCGTCGGCACCGGACACCAGCAACCGGGCGAGTTCGACGAGCAAGAGGAACGGCGCGAGCTGCACCAGCGTGATGATCGCCTGCAGCACACCGGACGCGATCAGCGCCGAACGCAACGGTCCGAGCAGCCGGCCCGCAGCCTGGGCGCGCCAACTCCCTCGCGCGGTTGCCGGTTGGTCCTGCACCACAACGGTTTCCGGCTCGGCGGTCACCGGACCGTTGCTCAGTGCGACGGTGTCGGGGACCTCGGCGGCGGCCGTCTCCTGGTCGCCGCGACGGGTACCCATCTCGCGGCCGGCGCTCCAATAGGCCTGCGCGTGGACCTCCGACTTGGGGAAGCCGAATTCGTCGCGCAGCCGGCTCCGGACCTGCTTGAGCGTGGTGGCCTCCGGCGTCGCCCAGCAGTACCAGTCGGACCAGTCCCGGGCCTCGATGGCCGCGGCGAGCGCCTTCTCGTCGCGGCGGGCGACCCAGTGCACCCGCAGCCGCGGATGCTCGGTGATCGGGATCTGGCGGTCGTGGTCATCGTGCTGTTCCAGGTACACCTCGACCGGAACATCATGCGGGACAATGCCGATGATGCCGTTGATGCCGGGAATCGACGCGGAGTCACCGATCAGCAGGTAACCCGCGGGTTGCTCGTCGGGGACGTCGAAGCGCGTCGAACCCATCAGCGCCATCGCCGCGATGGTCGCGCCGGGTTGGACGGTCCGGGCCCACTTCGAGGCCGGCCCGGCCGGGTCGTGCAGCACCACGTCGATGGCGAAACGGCCCGCGGGCACGTCGGCCTCAGAGATCGTGTACGCGCGTTGGAATTCGGTGGTCGAGCCGTCAGGGTCGGGGAACCAGAACCGCAGCCAGGCGGCGGGTTCGGCCTGCACGTCCTGGAACACCGTTTCCGACTCGAACCGAATGCGCACGAA
This sequence comes from Candidatus Mycobacterium wuenschmannii, assembly GCF_030252325.1. Lineage (NCBI taxonomy): Bacteria > Bacillati > Actinomycetota > Actinomycetes > Mycobacteriales > Mycobacteriaceae > Mycobacterium > Candidatus Mycobacterium wuenschmannii. The sequence goes on from NZ_CP126981.1 coordinate 1,660,810, forward strand.
ATGCGGTGCGATCAGGACGGTTTCGAGGACGGTCGCGGTATGGTCGCGGGCGCCGAAGCCCCGCAGCATCGCTCCCTGAAACCCGCGCGCCATCAGCTGTCCATCGCCTCGCGGAGGCTCCGGGGCCGCATATCGGTCCAGTTCTCCTCGACGTACGCCAGGCATTCGGCGCGACCGGCTTCGCCGAAGATCTTGCGCCAGCCCGCCGGAACGTCGGCGAACGTCGGCCACAGGCTGTGCTGGTCTTCGTCGTTGACGAGCACGACGAAGGTGCCGTTGTCGTCATCGAAGGGATTGGTGCTCATCATCTCTCCTGGTCGAGGCTCGGTTGGCACTACCACCCAGATCGGCGCCGAGCACCCGATCGGACAGCAGCCCCAGGCAACTGAGGTTGGGAAAGCCGGGACCCTGGTTGAGTCCGGCGAGGTTGGGCAGGAACAACTTCGGCGCGACGTCGGCGACGGCGAGGTCGTAGCCGATGGCTTCGGTGACGCGGTCCCCCGTCAGCGGGCCACCCAGGCCCAACTCGAGCAGGTCGAGCGCGTCCTGACTGAACAACGACGTGAACCACAGGGCGTCGGCGCCCGAGCCGTCGATCACCAGATCGAAACCGTGGACGGTTTCCAGGTTTTCGCTACCGCGATTGGTCGACAGCGTGAGCCGGATCTGCTCGTCGCGACCGACCGCATGGGCCACCCGGCCACGCAGGTGGCGGATGCGGTCGTCGGCCAGTAACGCGTCCTGGACGTTGGACGAGAACACCCCACGATCGGTCCGGGCGATCGCATCGCGCCGCTCTTGCACCGTCAGCGCGGTCCAGTCGCTGGGGTCGGAGAACAGCGCGTTCTCGAAGAAGCTCTCCCCGCGGGTGAACAACGTCACCTGCGGCGAAATCACCGTGATGGTCGAAACCCGATGGCGGAAAAGCTCATTCAGCATCGCCGCGGCGGTCTCGCCACCGCCGATGACCGCGACCCGCTCCGCGTTGATCCGGTCCTGCTGGCCGGCGCGGTGCCAGAACTGCGCGATCGACATCACTCGCGGATTGCCCGGCAGCAGCGACCGTTCCGCCTGCCCGGGCCCGGTGATCATCAAACCGTCCGCGTGCACGGTCGTTTCGTCGGTGTGCAGCGCCCACTGCTCGCCGTCCACCGCGAGGCGGTCGACCTCGCCGTAGACGACGGTCATGCCGATCTCGTCGGCCACCCAACGCAGGTACTGACTCCATCGGTGATGGGTCGGCGCCGGCCGACCGCGATCGATCCACTGCGCGAACTGGCTGGTGGCGATCAGATACGACTGCCAGCCGTAGCGCATCATCCGCCCGTCGACCTCGGCGTTGCGGCGCGGCACCAGCGATGACCGATACGGGAAGCCGACGTCCTTCTCCGGGCTGGTGCCCAGCCGCTGCGCGCCGTCGGTCCAGCCGCCGCTGGCCTGCCAGTTGGCCCCGACCCCGGTGCGCTCGATCGCGACGACGTTCGGCGCCTCGACACCCATCTCGCTCAGCACGTGCGCCTTGGCGGCTACCGCCACGGCTTTCACGCCGGCGCCCAGCACCGCAAGCGTGGTCATCGCACCGACTCCTTCCGCCTCACAGGGCTTCTCCGAGAGTGGTAATCGCCTGGCGCCAGATGGCGCCCAGCTCGGTCGCTTCTTGCTCGGTGGTGAGCAAGTCGCTGTATATCCAGTTGGTCAGCAACTGCGGACCCGACGGGGTCGCCTGCACCACCGCGATCACGTCGAAGGTGTAGCGCAGCGGCAGTTCCGGCTCGGTAGCCAACGGTATCGCCAGCGTCAACTCCGGGTCCGACACCAGGGTCCACGCATTACCGTCGTCGAACCGTGGCGTCATGTCCAGGCGGCCAAGGTAATTGAACTCCACCTGTGGGTGCCGGGCGTCCACCAACTCCGCGTCTCGGCGCGAATACCGCAGCAGCCCATAGTCCAGGCCGCCGTTGGGTACGGCCGCCAACCGTTGCGCGACCTCGGTCACGAGCCCGCGCGCCCGAGCGGTGTCGGCGGATGCCGCGTCGATGTCCAGCGGGTCCGTCACCGCCCCGAATCGCACCGGGAACACGTTGGTGAACCAACCGACCGTGGCGGAGGTGTCGACGTCGCCGTCGAACAGCGCGTCCTCCCGGCCGTGGCCCTCCAGCGCGATCAGCACCCCGTCGCGGGTGTCGTCGCCGCGACGCACGCGCCACGTGGTGAGCGTCAATGTCACTGCGGCCAAGAGGAATTCGCGGACACCGATCCCGGAACCCGCAGCGGAGATCCGGTCGAGCATCTCTTGGGTGTCGGCGACGCTGGAGCGCGTCTCACTCGTCCGCAGCGACGCCCAGGTGTCGCGCGACGGATCGGGCAGTCGCGACCCGAGCGCCGGATCGGCCGGTGCGAGTTGGTCCACCCAGTGCTGCCGCTGAGCCGATAGATCGGTGTGCCGCGACCGGTTGTCCAGCAGTTGCGCCCATTCGCGGTAAGTCGTGTACTCCGGCGCCAACTCGACCGGCGCCCCGCCCGACGACGCCGCGAAGGCCTCCGACAGCGCGGCCAGCAGGACGTACCACGACACCGCGTCGGTCGCGAGATGGTGGACGACCAGCAGGAGGCAACTCGCACCGTCGCCCTCGGCGTCGCACCACAGTGCCCGAATCATCGCGCCCGCAGCGGGATTGATGGTGTCGATAACGGCTTCGGCATGAGCGGCCAGTGTCGAGGCGGGCGGCCCCGCCACCCTTTGCAGGATCTCGCCGGCGCGCACGGAACCCGGTGGCCGGGTAGTCAGCCGGTGTCCGGAGTCGGTGTCCTCCAGCAGACCCCGCAGCATGTCGTGCCGGTCCAGCACCGCCTGCAGAGCTGTCTCCAAGCGATCCGACGTCACGTCGGGCGGCAGGGTGATCACCACGGATTGGCTGAACCGCCGGAAGTTTCCGTATTCGTACACCCACGAGACGATCGGCACCGGCTGGATCGGTTCGGACGAATGCTCTCTGGTGCGCGAATCCGGTTGTGGCTCCTGCTCGCCGGCGTCGATCAACGCCGCGAGTTCACGCAGGGTGCCGGCCTGCAGGATGAGGCGCGGTCGCAGCGGGATGCCACGCGCGCGCGCCGCGTGCACGATCGAGAGCGCGACGATGCTGTCGATGCCGAGCTCGAAGAAGTCTGCGTCGACGTTGATCCGCTCGATTTGAAGGAGGTCGACGAGCACCTCGGCGAGAGCGGACTCGGTGGCGGTCTCGGGCGCCGCGTGGCCCTGGTCCGGCTGGTCGTCCACATCGATTGCCGCCAACGCGGTTTCGTCCAATTTTCCGTTGCCGGTCAACGGAATCTCGTCGACGAGCACGATGCGCTGCGGGACCATGTAGCGCGGCAGCCGGGCGACCAGGCTGCCCCGCAATTCGTTCACCGACACGTCGTGGCCGGCGACGTAGGCGACCAGCCGCGGAACGCCGTGGCGGTGCCGCACCGCGACATGGGCCTGCCGCACACCCTGCTGCGCTTCCAGCACGACGGCGACCTCGCCGGGCTCGACCCGGTGGCCGCGAATCTTCACCTGCGCATCCGCGCGACCGATGTACTGGATCGACCCGTCCGGGTGTCGGCGCACCAGATCACCGGTCCGGTACATCCGCTCGCCGCGGACAAAGGGGTCGGCGATGAAGCGTTGCACGGTTTCCGGCGCGCGGCCGAGGTAGCCCCGAACCAGTTGCGCGCCACCGAGATACAACTCCCCCGCGACGCCGTGGGCGACCGGGCGCAGCGCGGAGTCCAGTACATAACCGCGGGTATGGCCGGTCGGGTGCCCGATCGACGGTTCGTCGTGCCGGTCGATGGCGGCCACCACCGCCTCGACCGTGGTCTCGGTGGGGCCGTAGCAGTTGAACGCCGTCATCGCGGTTCGCGCGCACTCTGCGCGGATGTACGACCAGGAACTGCCGCCGAGGGCTTCGCCGCCCAGCGCCAGGACGGCCAGGGGCACCCGGCCCAGCAAACCGGCCGACCGTAGTTGGGCGAACATCGACGGCGTGGTGTCGATCATGTCTACACCGTGCTCGGCGATCGCGGCGACCAGGGCCTCGGCGTCGGTCTGCGTCTGTTCGTCCACGACGTGGACAACGTGGCCGTCGAGCAGCGCGACCAGCGGCTGCCACGCCGCGTCGAAAGCGAAGGACCAGGCGTGCGCGATGCGCAGCGGGCGGGCGAGCCTGGCTGCGGCGGGCCGCAGTACATGGTCCAGGTGGTCATCGGCATAAGCGTTGACCGCCGCGTGAGTTCCAATGACGCCCTTGGGTTCTCCGGTGGTGCCCGAGGTGAACACCACGTAGGCGGCACGACCGGGATCGACGTCGACAGGCTCGAAGTCGGCGGGCCCGTCGGCCGCGTCGAAACTCTCGTCGATGACGATGCCGGCGCCACTCTGACGCAGGATGGAATCCACCCGCTCGGCCGGCATTCCCGGCTCCAGCGGCACGTACATCGCGCCGGCTTTCAACACCGCCAGGATCGCCACGACGTAGCGCGGTCCGCGGGGAAGCCTGATGGCGATCGGGGTCTCGGCGGTCGCGCCACGAGCCGCCAACGCCCCGGCGAGCCGGTTGGCGGCCTCGTCGAGTTCGCGATAGGTCATCGCCCCGCCGGCCCAGGTCACCGCCGGGCTGTCGGGCGTCCGGCCGGCAACCGCGGCGAAGCGAGTGTGAATACCTTGCGCCGTCGCAGGTTTCGCTACACCGGTGCCGAGCGGGGCGACCTCTTCGGCCGTCAGCACACTCACCTCGCTCAGCGGCCGGTCCCAGTGCTGCAGCAGCCGATCGGCGGTGTCTCGCAGTCGGCCCCCGAGCGTTTCCGCGGTGGTGTGTCCGATCGCCCCGTCGATCACCTCGACCATCAGGACCAGTTGCCCGTCGTCCATGTGCGCGGCGAGCACGATGGGGAAATGGGTGAGGCTGGCCACCGCGGCGGGCTCGAAGGTGACGCCGGTGCCGGCCAGTTGATCGCCGGACGTCATGGCGCCGGTCGGGAAGTTCTCGTAGACGAGCAGGGTGTCATACATTTCGCCGACACCACCCATCGCCCGCAGCTGCGCATGGCCGAGGTAGCTATGGTCGCGCAGGAGTGCCGAATCACGTTGCACCGCACGGCTCTGCTCGCCGACCGAAGCGCTGGGGTCCAGGCGCACCCGCAGCGGCACGGTGTTGATGAACAGGCCGACCATGGTCTCGACGCCGGCCAACTCGGCGGGCCGACCGGACACCGTCACGCCGAACACCACGTCGTCGCGGTCGGTCAGCCGCGACACGATAGTCGCCCACGCCATCTGCAGGAGCGTGTTGAGCGTGACTCCGCGCGACCGCGCGCCCGTGACGAGGCGGTCGGTGGCCGCCGCATCCAGACGCAGCTCGGTGCTCTGCGGCAGCCGGGTGGCCGTCCGGGCGGCGTCCTCGCCACCGAACGCGGCAGCCACCAGTGTCGGACCGGGCAACTCGGCCAGGTGGTCGCGCCAGACCCGTTGGCTGGCTTCCTGATCCCGGCCGGCGAGCCAGCCGATGTAATCGCGGTACGGACGCGGCGCGATCGGCAGCGCACCGAGGTCACCACCGGCGCGGTAGAGGATCATCATCTCGGCGACGAACACCGGCAACGACCAGCCGTCGATCACGATGTGGTGCGCGGTGATCGTCAAACGCCAACGCGCATCGGGCAATTCGATGAGCAGGAAGCGCAGCGCCGGCAGCCGCTCGAGGTCGAACGGCCGGCGCCGCTCGTCGAGTTCGATCGCCTCGATCTCGGCTTCGGTCGCCACCACGTCGCGCCACGGCAGGTCGACCCGCGACGGCACGATCTGCACCGGACGGGCAATCCCCCGGCTGAAGAAACTCGCCCGCAGATTCGGGTGGCGGACCAACATCTTCGCCGCGCAGTCGCGTAGCAGCGCGACATCCAGGGTGCCGAATACGTCGGCGGACATGCCGATCACATACGGGTCGTCGGCGGGCTCGCCCTCGGTGAAGTCGGCCAGTGCCGTCAGCGAATAGAGGCCCTCCTGAAGAGGACTCAGCGCCATCACGTCCTCGATCTCGGGCGCGGTCTCGGCCTCAGCGGCGGCTGCGGTGTCCGTGGTGGTCACGTCGTGCCGTCCCGCGACTTCGACCACAGCTGCGTCACCGCGGCCAAGTCGGTCGACGACAGACCCGAGGCCGCCATCGGCTCGAATCGAGTTTCGGGGGCGTCGCCGGCCGAGCCGTCACCGCCGTCGGTTCCGAGTGCGTCGACCGCGGCGGCCAGTTGCTGCACGGTCGGATTCTCGAAAATCATCCGGGGGTTGATCGGCAACCCCGCCGCCCTTGCCCGCGAGGCCAATTGGACGGACAGGATGCTGTCCCCACCGAGCGCGAAAAAGTCGTCGAATCGCCCGACCTCGGACGTGGACAGCAGCTCGGCGAACACCGCGGCCAGGGCGTGTTCGGTGTCGGTCTGCGTCGGCTCGGTGTGGCCGCTGGTGCTGACCGCCGGCCGCGGCAGGCCCGGCCGGTTCAGCTTGCCGGACTCGGTCTTCGGTAGCGCATCGAGCACGGTCAGCGTCGACGGCACCATATATCCCGGCAGCGTGGCGCCGATCGAGGCGCGCACCGCCGCCGCGAACGCAGCCTCGTCATCGACCGGTTGTTGCGGCACAACGTATCCCGCCAAGCTGGTGCCGTCGTGAATCTCCCATGTCCTGGCAGCCGCGGCGGCAACCCCTTCGGCGGCCGCCAGCGCGGCCTCCACCTCGGCGAGCTCGACGCGGAAGCCCCGCACCTGCACCTGATGATCGGCGCGCCCGGCGAACTCCAACTGCCCGTCGTGGGTCCACCGGGCCAGGTCGCCGCTGCGGTACAGCCGGCTGCCGGGTTCGGCGGCAAAGGGATTGGCGATGAATCGAGTCGAGGTCAGCGCGGACCTCTTCCAATACCCGCGGGCCAATTGGTCACCGGCGTAGTACAACTCACCCACCACGCCGACCGGCACCGGCCGCAGCGCATCGTCGAGCAGGTAGGCCTGCGCCCCAGCCACCGGCGATCCGACCAGCGGGGTCGGCAGTCCCAGCGGTCCACGCGACACCGCGCCGGAGGTCTCGGTCGAGCCGATGTTGTTGAGCAACTGCGGGCCCGCATCGCCGGCTTCGGCGCACACGGCTGTCAGCCTTTGCAGCAACGACATACTCACCGGCTCGCCACCACACACCAACCGGGCCAGCGACCGCACCGAGTCCGGTGCGCTGTCCACCAGCGCCGAGACCAGGCTGGGCACCGCGGTGATCTGTTTGACCGACTCGCGGATCATCAGTGCGCCAAGCGCTTCCGCGTCCCGGTGCTCGGTGTCGTCGGCAAGGATCATGGTGGCGCCGGCCGCCAGACCGGCGAGCAGCTCCATGCCGCCTTCGAGAAATGTCATCGACGCCTGCGAGAGCCTGATGTCGTCGGTGCGCGGCGGATAATGCCGCAGCTGCCAGTCGATCCGCGCCGCCATCGCCCGCTGAGTACCGATCGCGCCCTTGGGCTTTCCGGTCGAACCCGAGGTGAAGACCAGATACAACGGGTCGTCGGAACGCGGCAGGGTTGGGCGGACGGCAGGAGGCTCCGATCCCTCGATCGCCGCCCGCACCTCTGCGTCGTCGAGTAGTACGACCGCGGCTTCGTGGTCGTCCGGCATGGTGTCGAGCGCCTCGACGGTCGCGATGACGACCGGGGGCTGCACGTCGTCGAGCATGAACTGCTTACGCGCCAACGGATAGCCGGGGTCGATCGGGAAATAGGCGGCACCGGCTTTCACGATGGCCACCAGAGCCACCACCATCTCGATGCCGCGCCGGGTCGACAACCCGACGAAGGAGCCCGGCCGCACACCGCGGTCGATCAGAAGCGCCGCCAGGTTATCCGAATGATGATGCAACGCAGCATAATCCAGATTACGCCCGGCACAGCGCACCGCAACGGTACCCGCGCCGCGACTCGCTTCGAGTAGCTCCGGCACGGTACGTGGCCGGTCGGCCGGCGGTTGGTCGCCACGGCTCCACTGCGTCAGGATGCGCTGCTGCTCGTCGGTGTCGCCGAGCACCACATCACGCAAACTCTGGTCGATGTCGTCGGCAAACTCGGTGACGACTCGCGTGAGCCAACCGGCCAACCGTTCGATGGTGGCACGCTGATAGAGCTCGGTGCGGAAGATCAAGTTGCCGTTGTAACCGACATCGTCGGATCCGTCGGTGCCGAAGAAATTGACACTCAGATCGGCGTGTGCCATGTCGAACACGGGATCCAGTGACGTGCAGACAGTGTCGTGCTCGCCGCCCTGCCCCGACTCGATGACTCGGGTGGCCGGTAGGTGGTCGCGAACGTGGATAACCACCTGGAACAGCGGGTTGCGCGACAGCGATCGCACCGGGCTGACGCTGTCGACCACACGGTCGAATGGAAGATCCTGGTGAGCGTACGCGGCCAGGGCGGTCTCCCGCGCTCGGCCCAGAACCTCACGCAAGGTGGGGTTACCCCGTAAGTCGTTGCGCAGCACGAGAATATTGACGAAGAACCCGATCAACTGATCCAGCTCGGCTTCGGTGCGACCGGCGACCGGCGTGCCCAGCGGGACGTCGACGCCGCTGCCGGCTTTGTGCAACACGACCGCCACCGCGGCCTGCAGGGCCATGAACTCGGTGACGCCCAGTTCGCGGCACCGCTCCGAAAGCTTGGTGCGGGTGGCGGCGTCGATGCTGAACGTCACCGAATCGCCGTCGCCGGTCGGCAGGGGCGGACGCGGGAAGTCGGGCCGCAGGCCGCTGTCCTCGGGCAGCCCTGCCAACTGACTCGTCCAGTAGTCGCGCTGCTCTGCGGCGACCGCGGACTCCTGACCGCCCGGAGCACCCAGGAAATCCCGCTGCCAGGCGGCGTAATCCGCGTACTGCACGCGCAACGGCGCCCATGATGGAGTTTCGCCGTCGCGGCGCGCGCGGTAGGCGGTCATCACGTCGGCGAACAGCACCCCGGCCGACCAGTGGTCGGAGGCAATATGGTGCACCACGAGCGACAGGACGTGGGCACCATCGTTGTCCAGCACAGCGACCCGGATCGGCCACTCGCGGTCCAGTTCGAAACAGTGCCGACGTTCGGTCTCCAGTTGCTCCTCGAGCCACTGCGCGCCATCACCCGCGGCGCGCCGCACCGCGAGTTCGGCGACCGGATTCACCACCTGGTACGGGATTCCGTCGTCGTCCACGTAGGTCGTGCGCAGGATCTCGTGTCGCGCAACGACATCGCCGACCGCAGCGGTCAGCGCGTCGATATCCCACGGTCCGCTCAGCCGGGCGGCGAACGGGATGTTGTTGACCGGGCTCGGCCCGTCGACGCGGAAGGCGAACCAGCTCCGCAGCTGCGAAGCCGAAAGCGGCAGCGGTTCGTCATGGGTGGTGGCGACCAGCTTGGGCCGCGATTGGGCGCGCGCACCCGAACTCAGATCGTCGACGCGTTCGGCCAATGCACCGACGGTGCCGAGTTCGAAGATGTCTCGGACACCCAATTCGACGCCGCACTCCGAGCGGATGGCGGTGACGAGCTTCGTGGCGACCAGCGAGTGGCCGCCGAGATCGAAGAACGAGTCGTCGACGCCCACCTTCTGATGCCCGAGAAGATCGGAAAACAGTGCGGCAATGCGCCTTTCACTGGCGGTCGACGGCTCGCGATACTGCGCCCTCGCCTCGATCTCCGGCTCGGGCAGCGCGGAACGGTCGATCTTGCCGTGAGCCGTGATCGGGATCTCGTCAATCGCGACGTAACCGGCCGGAACCATGTACTCCGGCAGCGCGGCGGCCACGCGGGCGCGGATCCGATCCAGGTCGACGGTGTCCAGGTCGCCGCCGTCAACGGGCGTGATGTAGCCGACCAGGCTCTTACCCAACTGCGGTAGGTCGGAGGCCACGACAACGGCCTGCCCCACGCTGGGGTCGACGGAGATCGCCGCGGCCACCTCGCCCAGTTCGATGCGGAATCCGCGGATCTTCACCTGTTCGTCGGCGCGGCCGACGAACTCGATGTCGCCGTCGGCGTTGCGTCGCGCCAGATCGCCCGATCGGTACAGCCGGGCACCGGGAACGAACGGGTCGGCCACGAAGCGTTCGGCGGTCAAGCCGGGCCTGCGGTGGTAGCCGCGTGCGACATGCGTTCCACCGATGTAGATCTCACCGATCACGCCGACCGGGACGGGCTGCAATGCGTCGTCGAGCAGGTGCAGTTGCGTGTTGATCTTGGGTCGGCCGATCGGCACCACGCGGGTGCCTTGGGCCCCCTCCACCGGGTAGCTGCTCGCGTTGATGACGGTCTCGGTGGGGCCGTAGAAGTTGTGCAGCATCGCGTCGAAAGTCGCGTGGAACTTGTCCGCGATCTCGCCGGGCAGTGGCTCACCGCCGATCGGCACCCGGCGCAGCGTGCGCCACTGGTTGACGCCGGGCAGCGACAGGAACAGTCCGAGCAGCGACGGGACGAAGTGCATCGCGGTGATGCCCTCGCTGCGCAGCAATTCGGTCAAGTAGCCGATGTCGCGCAAGCCGTCCGGCCGCGGAATCACCAGGCGCGCACCACAGATCAGTGTTCCGAAGATCTCGCCGATCGACACGTCGAAGCTGGGTGAGGCAACCTGCAGCAGCCGGTCGGCCGCATCGACCTGATACTCGTTGCCGAACCAGACGAAGTACTCGGCAACCGGCGCATGCGGCACGGGCACACCCTTGGGCAGACCGGTCGAGCCCGAGGTGTAGATCAGGTAGGCGGTATTGATCGGACGCAGCGTCCGCAGCAACGCGGTGGGCGCGGAGACCGGATAGTCAGAGAGGTCGGTGACCGGTTCGCGCAGAACGAGTTTCGCCTGGGCATCGTCGAGAATGAAGGTCAACCGGTCTTCGGGATAGGTGGGGTCGACGGGTAGGTAGACACCGCCGGCCTTGAGGACACCCAGCGCGGTGATGACCAGCTCCGGCGACTTGTCGAGCAACACCGCCACCCGGTCCTCGGTGCCGATGCCCTGGTCGATCAGCCAGTGCGCCAGCCGGTTTGCCTCGTGCTCGATCTCGCGATAGCTGTACTGCCGACCTTCGTAGACCACCGCGACGGCGTCCGGGGTCAACGCCGCCCGAGCCGCGACCAACTCCGGCAACGTGCTGGCCGGGGTGCTGAAGTCCTCGCCGTTGGATACGTCTCTCAGCCAGTCGGTGTCCGCGTCGCTCATCAGCACGCACTCCGACAACGTGGTGTCGGGGTCGGCGAGCGCGTGTTCCAGCAGCACGCCGTAGTGCCGGAGCAATTGATCCACGAGCGGGCGATCGAGCACCTCGACCAGATATTCGGCCTCGACGATCGCGCCGGAGCCGTCAAGTTCGATCATGAAGCCGAGTGGCAGCTGGCTGACATGCCCGCGGAGTTCGGCACGTTCGCAGCGGACGCCGGGCGGGCTGAAGCCGCCGCCGTCGGGTTCGCGCAATCCGAAGCTGACCCGCGTCATCCGCTCGGCCCCGTGCCGGCGATCGGGATTCGACGCGCGCACCAACCATTCCAGGTCGACCCGCGAATGGGCCATCGCGCCGACGGCGCTGTCCCGGGTCGCCGCGAGCAACTCACGGAACGTCTGACGCGGCTCGGGCCGCATCCGGGTCACCAGCGTATTGCCGAAATAGCCGATCGAATTCTCGCTTCCGGCAGCACGATTGAGCACCGGGGTGGCGACCAGGAAATCGGAGGCATGGGTGTATCGGTGCACCAGCGCGCCGAATGCCGCCATCAGGACCATGTAGGGGGTGGCGCCGGTCTCCCGGGCGAGCGCGGCGACGCGTTCGACTGTCTCCGCCGACAGCGATGCGGTGGCCCGCTGGGCGCGCAGGGTGCTCGGCACCACCGAACCGTTAGGACCGGGAAGCTCCAGTGGCTCAGGCAGATCCGTCATCAGCGAGCGCCAGTAGGCCAGGTCGTCCTCGCTACTGGACATCGGGTCGCCCGCGGCGGACGGCACCGCTGCGACCGGAGCGGCGCCGTCCTCGATGTAAGCCTGCGTCAGGTCGGTGAAGAACGGCGCCCAGGAGCCGTCGTCCCACGCGATGTGGTGCGCGGTGAACAGCAGCATCAGGTCGTCGTCGCCGAGCCTGGCGACCTCGATGCGCAGCGGCGAATCCTCGGTCAGGTCGAACGGCTGACGAAACTGCCGCTGCGCCAACACTTCCAACCGGAGATTGCGGGCCTGCTCCGCCAGCCCGGACACGTCGTGCTCGGCCCAGGCCGGCCGCAGCTCGTCGTTCACCACCGGGTGCGGGTCACCCTCGCCGTCGGTCCGGTACGTGGTGCGCAACACCGGATGGCGGATGGCCACGGCGTCGACGGCCCGATGCAGACGCTCGACGTCGACCTTGCCGCTGACGCGGTACGACACACAGATGTTGAGCAGCGCACCGCCCGGATCCACCGACTGCACGAACCACATCCGGCGCTGACCGTCGGACAACGTCGGTCGCTGCTCCGCGGGTTGGGCGACGTCCGGTCGCGCCAAGCCACGCTCTGCGATCTTGCGGCGCAACAACTCCAGGCGCTGCGCGTCCAGCGTGCCCAAGTCGGTCGTGTCAGTCACGCGTGGATTCCAACCTTCCCCATGTCCTGGCCGTCAGTTGCGCCCAGGACGTCGATCAGTTCGTTGACGGTGATCCCGCCGAGCATCCGCGCCACCGGAGCCGAGTGGCCCACCGTCCGGCGCAGCCGACGGCGCAGGTCGAGTGCCAGCAGTGAATCCAGCCCGAGGTCGATCAGCGACGCCGTCGCGTCGATCGACTCCGAATCGCCCAGATGCAGAGTTGCCGCAAGCTCGGTGCAGACCACCTCGACCAGAGGCCGGGCGTCAACGCCGTTGCGCTGCACGGTGTCATCGACGTCCGAAGGCACAGCGAACGGAATCGGGATGCCCTGGCTCTCGAAGAACACCCGTAGCCGGTCGAGGTCTGCGTCGAAAATCAGTGGGTCGCCGTCGAACCGGCCCAGGCTGGCGGTCACCGCCGCCTCCGGTCGCATGGCGATCAGCCCGGAGCGTTCGGTGCGGGCGATCTCCGCCGCCTCGACCACCCCGGCGTCCTGCCACAGACCCCAGCGGATCGCCGTGCAGTCCAACCCCGTTGCGCGCAGTTGCGCGGCCAACACGTCGAGAATCCGGTTCGAGGCCGCGTAGGCGGCATGACCATGCCCACCCCAAACGCCGAACACCGACGAGCACGCCAGGATCCGGCATTCCGGTTGCAGCGGCCACCCATCGGCCATCGCCGCCAGGCCGGCGACTTTGGCCGCACACACCGCGGCCACGTCCGGCCCGGTGAGTTCGTCGCGCAGCGAGGCCGACGCGATCCCCGCGGTGTGGATCAACAGTGATGCACCCGCCCCGGCGTATTCGGCCGCGACCGCGCCGACCGCTACCCGGTCGGTGATGTCGCATCGCGGCGCGTGCACCTCGACGTGGTGCCGGCCGATCAGTCCCTCGAGCACATCGGGCGCTATTCCGTTGCGACTCAACAGAATTACCCGGCGCGCCCCGCGTTCGATGCAGTGTTGCGCGTAGCGCAACCCGATGGCTCCGCTGCCCCCGGTGATCACCACGTTCTCCAGGGCGGCGGCATCCAGCCCCCGGGCCGTCGCGGGCTCGCGGGTCTCCCGCAACGTCCGGACGAAAGGCAGCGGTTCGCTGCCGCGCAGTGCCAGCACACCGGCATCGCCGAGCAGCACGTCCAGGGCCGCGACGGCGATGTGGACATCGATCTCACCGGCCGGCAGGTCAAGGGTGCCGAACGTCTGGTCGCCGAATTCGAAGGCGACGCTGCGGTGCATCGCGGCCAGCGCCGCCTGCGCCGGGCGGGCCGCCGGGTCGCCGGGCAGCACGTGCTCGCCGGCTGCCGTGAGCAGCCACACGGCCCGGCAGCGCGGGCCGATGATCGCCGTGTAGTCCGGCAGGCCTACGTCACTGCGGCCGGCGATCTGCGCGACGGCCTCGGTCGCGTCGAGTGCGTCGAGGGTAGGTGCCAGCACCGCAACGATTTCCGCTTCGGTCGGCGACACCACCTCGTATCCGCGATGCGCCGAAGCGGCCGCGCTCAGGTGTCCCCCGTCGTCGCCGACGATCGCAATGGCGCATCGCGTCGGTGCGGCGGGCGTCGAGGCGTCGGCGGGTTGCCAGTCTTCGATGGCCACGGTCAGTGGGTTGGCCGTCTCGACGAGGGTGGTGGTCATCGGTTCGGGTGCGGCCCACAGGTGTACCGCCCGCATGGGAGCGTTCGGGAATCCGCGCACCGGCGCTCGGGTGTCCGCGGGAAGCGCTGCCGCCCAGGGGTAGTGCGGGTCGGCGACCGCGGCGGCGGCGATGTTGCCGGACAACACGTCGACGATCGAACCGTCGCGGTGACCCGATCCGAGAATCACCGCGGAGTCGTCGACGACCAGGTCGTTGAGCGGATACAACAGCGAGGGGTGCGCCGACATCTCGATGAACGCATCGGCTCCGCATTTCTGGGCGGCAACCACAGCACGGTCGAATCGCACTGTACTGCAGAGACTTTCGTACCAGTACTGCGAGAAGTCGACGTCGCTGCCGACCTCGGCTCCGATGGCCGAGCCGATGAACGCCATCGGTCCATCGACGAAGGCCGAGCGGGGTTGCAGCGCGGCCAGTTCCTCGCCCAGCGGCCGCAGGGCGCTGGTGTGCCCGGGGTAGTCCACGATGAGCTTCTGCGCGAAGACGCCACCTGCCTGCGCCGACGCGGTGACCGCGACGACCGCGTCATGGTCACCCGACACCACTGTCGCCGACGGCCCGTTGACCGCCGAGACCTCCAGCCAACCCGGCGTCTCGCCGATCAGTGCCTGCGCGTCGTCGACAGCGAGGCCGAGCACCACCATCGCGTAGTGACCGGTCAATCGGCCCACCACGGTGGCGCGGGCACCGACCAGCGCCGCGGCGTCGGCCAGCGAAATCTTCTCGGCCACATAGGCAGCCGCGATCTCGCCGAGACTGTGCCCGACCGTGATCGCCGGCAACACGCCGCTGAACTTCCATTGCGCCGCCAGGCTCACCGCGTGGGTGAACTGCGCCCCCTGGATCTCGACGCGCGACCAGTCCCGCTCCGCATCGCCCTGCAGGTATGGCAGCGGCGACGGGTATCCGGCGGCGACGAACGCCTCCGCGCACCGGTCCGCTTCGGCGCGGTATGCGGCGAGCCGGCCGTAGGCCTCCACTCCCATCGACTGCCATTGGTTGCCCTGACCGGGAAACACGAATGCGGCAGACGGCGTAACGCTTTTCGACGAGCGAGCCACCAGCGGATGCTCCTCGTCGTGCGCCAGCGCCGCCAGCGCCGCAACCAGCTCGGCGCGATCCGCGGCCCGCACGACGGCACGATGCCGGCGCACGCGCCGCAACCGTTGCACGGTGGCGGCGACTTCAACGGTCGGGTCACGGTCGGCATCGAGCCGGTCGACGAAATCGAGTATTGCCCAGGCGTCCTGGCCGATCAGCCGCTCGTCATGCGCCGAGAGCAGTATCGGGACGCGGCCGTCAGGCAATGGTTGGGCCAGCATCACGCGACCTCGGGCAGCGAGACGATGACGTGCGCGTTGGTGCCGGCGATCCCGAATGCCGACGTCGCGGCGACGCGTTGGCCGTCAACGGACGGCCAGGGCGTGAGCGTCGTGGCGAGCCGCAAACCCTGTTTCTCCCAGTCGATCTCGGGGCTGGCATCGGCGGCGTGCAGGGTCGCCGGGATCGCTCCGTTCTCGGCGGACACCAGGATCTTGGCCAGGCCGAGCGCGCCGCTGGCCGCCAGTGCGTGACCGAGGTTCGACTTGACCGACCCCAGCAGGGCACCGCGCTCGGGTTCGGTGTCGCCGTACGTCTGGGCCAGCGACTGCAATTCGGTGCGATCGCCCAGCCGGGTGCCGGTGCCGTGGCCCTCCACCATCCCGACGTCGTCGGGACGGATGCCCGCCTCGGCGATGGCGCGGCGGAACAGGCTGACCTGGGCCGCGCAGCTGGGCGCGCTCAACCCGGCGCTGCGGCCGTCGTGGTTGATCGCGCTGCCGAGGATTTCGGCGAGAATCGGCCGGCCATCGCGGCGGGCGGCCGACTTACGTTGCAGCACAAAGACGGCGGCGCCTTCGGCCCAGACGGTCCCGCTGGCCTGCGCGCTGTAGGCGCGGCAATGCCCGTCGTCGGACAGCGCGTGCTGCTTGGAGAACTCGACGAAGAAGCCGGGCGAGCCCAATACGTTGACCCCGCCCGCCAACGCAAGGTCGCAGTCGCCGTTCTGCAACGCCCGGACGGCGGCGTGGAACGCCACCAGCGCCGACGCGCAGGACGAGTCGATGGTCACCGCCGGGCCCGTCGATCCCAGCGTGTAGGCGATCCGGCCCGAGATCACGCTGAGGGCGGTGCCCGCCAACAGATGGCCACTGTATTCGGAGAATTCGGCCATCTGTGGGCCGTACCCGGTGGCCGACGCACCGAGGTAGCACCCCAGGTCGTGCCCGGCCATGTCGTCGGGATTGATGCCGCTGTTTTCGAGCGCTCGCCACGACACCCGCAGCGCAACTCGCTGCTGCGGGTCCATTGCGACCGCCTCACGGGGCGAGATCCCGAAGAACTCCGGGTCGAACATCGTTGCCGCGCTGAGGAATCCACCGCGGTCGTGGATCTCCTTGAAACCGCTGCGCCGAGAGCCGGCGAACAGTTCGCGTACCGACCACCCGCGGTCGACGGGAAACGGGGTTAGCGCCTCACGGCCCTGCGACAGCAGGTCCCAGAAGCCGGCCGCGGTATCGATTCCGCCGGGCGCTTCCAGCGCCATCCCGACGATGACGATCGGGTCTTCAGCCATCGGCATTCACCCGTGCCGCGATGTCGTCGATGTGGTCGTCGAGGTAGAAATGTCCGCCGTCGAACCAGTCGATGTCGAACGCGCCCGAGGTGTGGCTCTCCCAGAGTTCCAGTTCGTCGGCGGCGACACGCGGGTCGCCGTACGCGCCCAGCGCGGAGATGTCGGCGGCGATCTGGATGTCGGAACCACAGGTGTAGCGATTGATCGCCGCGTAGTCGGCGCGCATCGCGGTCACCAGCAACTCGGCGAACTCCGGGTCGGCGAGCAGTTCGGCGTCGGTACCGCCGAAGTCGGTCATGTCTACCAGCAGATCGTCGTGGCTGGTCGGAAGATCAGGCTTCGCTTCGACCGCACAGGGGGCAGGCGCCGCGGACGCCCACAGCTTCTGCACTGCGGCGCCGCGGGATTCGGCGACCCTGGCGAATTCGAAGGCCACCACGGCGCCCATGCTGTGGCCGAACAGTCGCAGCGGCGCCTCCTGGCGCCAGGGTCCGGCGACGAACAGGCTGCGGGCCAGATCCTGAACGGTTTCGGCGGCGGGTTCGGTGAGGCGCTCGGCGCGCTGTGGGTACTGGACGATGTAGGTGTCGCCACCGCCGGCGGCCAGTGCGGTCGCGAGCTTGCGGTAGCCGGTGGCTGCGCCCCCCGCGTGTGGGAACACCACGGTGGCACCGCGACCCCCGGCAGCCCGCCCGGTGAACCGCTTGACCCAGGACGGGAATTCCTTTTTCTGAACCGACGTCAGGTTATCGAAAATCATTGCAGGGCTTCATCTCCGGCGATCGCTGCCACCACCCGTCCGGCGTCCATGCCGACGACTTCCAAATATAGTTCGGCGACCTGCTCGAGTCGGCCGGGTTCGGATTCACGACGGCCGAGCAGATCGGCCAGCGCCGCCACCGTCCGGGTGGCGAAGATGTCGGCGACGATGATGTCCGGGGTGTCCAGCCAGGACCGAACGCGCGCAACGGCTTGCGTCGCAAGCACCGAGTCGCCGCCCAAGGCGAAGAAGTCGTCGTCCACACCGACCCCGTCGGTCTTCAGCACATCGCCCACGATCACCGCGACCGCGGCCTCCACCGGAGTCGCCGGCGCCCGGTGCTGGGGCGCCGTGGCTTCCGCGACCGCGGTTGCGAGTCGACCCGCGACGATCCGTCGGTCGATCTTGCCGGCCACCGTGTACGGCACGGCGTCCACGAACGACAGATGCTGCGGAATCATGTGCGCGGGAACGAGGTTCGACATCGCGGTCCGCACCGCGTCGGCGGTCAGCTCTGAACCGTCGGCATGAATGGCCGCCGCGAGCACCTCGCCGCCGCCCGTCGCGGTCACCAGGGCCGCGACCGCCGTCGCCACGCCGGGGATCTGCCGCAGCGCCACCTCGACCTCGCCGATCTCGACGCGATAGCCGCTGATCTTGACCCGGTGGTCGGCGCGCCCGACGAACTCCAGGACGCCGTCCGGCCAGTACCTGACCAGATCGCCGGTGCGATACCAGGTCTGGCCGTCGTGCTCGACGAATCGCTCGGCGGTGAGATCCGGTCGCCCACGATACCCGCGCGCAATCCCGCGGCCGCTGATCCACAACTCGCCGGCGACCCAGTCCGGGCAGTCCCCGCCGCGGTCGTTCACCACCCGGCAGACGTTGTTGGTCAGCGGGGTGCCGAACGGCAGCGCGGTCAGCTCCGGGGACAGCTCGTCGAGATCGCCGACCTCGAAAATCGTGTTGTGCGTGGCGGTCTCGGTGGCCCCACCCAGGCCGGCGAACCGCAGCCCCGGCGAGTCGGCACGCAACCGGCGCACCACCTCGGGGCGCACCCAGTCACCCCCCGTCGGCACCACCCGCACCGACGAAAGCCGCCCCGCGCCGACCTCGCTCAGCATCTCCAGCCAGCCGGGCATGAAGTGCAGCACGGTCACCTGATGCTCGGCGATCAGCCGGGACCAAGCGTCCGGATCGCGCCGCTGTGCCTCGTCGACCACCACGATCGAGCCGCCGGTGCGCAGCGTGACGAAGACGTCCATCACCGAGATGTCGCCTTCGAGCGTCGACAGCGCGAGGCACCGGTCCGCGGGACCGATCTCGAAGTGCCGACCGATGAATTCCACGGTGTTCATCGACGCGCCGTGTGCGACCTCGACGCCCTTGGGCTCGCCCGTCGAACCCGAGGTGAACAACACATAGGCCAGCTCGCCGGGATCGGTTGTCGCAGGCTCGAACTGCGGATCGGCGGGCGCGTCGGCGAGCACGTCAGCAATGACCAGTGCCGGCACCGGCAACGCGAGCGGCTTGCCGCCGCACACCAGGGCCAGCTTCACCTCGCCGGCCCGCAGGATGCGCTCCGCGCGGTCGCGCGGCTGGTCGACGCTGATCGGCAGGTACACGCCGCCCGCCGCGAGGATTCCCAGCAGCGCGGGGATCTGTTCGGCGGTCTTCGGACCCATGATCGCGACCGTGTCGCCCGCGCCGATTCCGTTGTCGCGCAACGCTGCGGCTACAGCAAGTGCCTGGCGGCGCAGCTGCCCGTAGGTCAGGTCGCCGGAGCCGGCGATGACGGCCGGAGCATCGGGCTGCTCGGCGGCGCGCCGAAAGAAGCCGTCGTGCAGGGCTTCTCCGCTGGGCGCGGCGGTACGGCCGTTGACCGCGTCGCGTACCGCGCGTTGGTCGGCCGGGAGCGCGGGCGGGTCTAGTTGCACCCAGGCATCGCCTGACGACGCCAGCCGCTGCAGCTCGTCGACGTGATGCGCGAACATCGCATCGATCACCCCGGCCGGGAAAACGTCCTCGCGCACATCCCAATTCACCAGGACGCCGCCGTCGAACTCGGTCACCTGCGCATCGAGGGACACCTGCGGCCCCTGCGAGATGATCCAGCTGGGGGCTCCGAACGACTCGGTGACGTCGCTGCCGAACAGTTCGCCGAGCCCGAGCGCACTGGTGAAGACGACCGGGGCGAGCACCGGGGTGCCGCGATGGCGAGCCAGGTCGCGCAACACCGACAGGCCGGGGTAGCCGGCGTGTGCGGCGGCAGTGCGCATCGCGTCCTGCACCGTGTGTGCCCGCGACACCGCATCGGCGGTGCCGGTCAGATCGACGTCGAGCAGCAGTGACGAGGTGAAATCGCCGACCAGGCTGTCGACGTCGGGGTGCAGCGCCTCGCGGCCGAACAGCGGCACGTTGAGCAGAAATCGCGAGGTGCTCGACCAGCACGCCAGGGTGTGCGAGAAGGCCGCGGCGAACATCATCGCCGGGGTGACTCCACGCGACCGGGCGTGGGCGAACAGGGCGTCCCGTGTTTGCGGGTCCAACCACTGCCACCGCCGAGTACTCTTTCGTGACAGCGCTTTTCGGTTCGTCGACGGTAGGGCGGGGGGATCGGGGAAGTCCGGGATGCGCTGCGACCACCAGTCCCGGTCGGCATCGTGCGCGGGCCGCGGTTCCGCTTCCCGACGGGCGATCTCGTGGCGGTACTGCTGATAGCTGTAGCCCAGATCCGCCAGTTGCCGTCCGCGATACAGCGTCGCCAGATCGGTCATCAGGGTGCGGTAGCTCATCGCGTCGGCCGCCTGCATGTCCAGATCGACGTGCAGTCGCGACTTCTCGCCGGGCAGTAACGAGAGCGTCAACTCGAACACCTGCCCGTCGAGTTGCTGGTGCGACTTGTCTTCCCGGATGCTCAGGAGCCGCTCGGCAACCGTCTCGTCGGACAGGTCGCGGAGATCGTGGACGGTGACGGGGAATTCGACGTGTTCGGTGTCCGCGATGTGCTGGGTGCCGTCCGAGAGGAACTGGACCCGCAGCATCGGATGGCGCAGCGCCAGTGCAGCGGCTGCCCGCCGAAGCCGTTCGGGATCGGTTGCGCCGCCGTCGAATTCGACATATAGGTGGCCGGCCACGCCGCCGAGTGGTTGACTCTCGTGACGACCGACCCACATGGCGTGCTGCATGGGCGCCAACGGGAATGCCTCGCCTGCGTCGAACGGTTCCGCCGCATCGGTGGGCGGTGCCGCGTCCGAACCCGCCCCGACGAGCAGCGACCACGCCTCGACGGTGGGATCGGCGGCCAGCGCGGCGAAGTCGACGTCCACCCCGCGCCGACGCCACTTGCCGGCGAGCGACATCATCCGAATCGAATCGAGGCCCTGGCCGACGAGATTGCCCGCGGGGTCGACGGAATCGGCGCTGACGCCAAGCAATTCGGCCACCTCAGCGCGCACGTCACTCGGGCTCCCCGCTATGGAAGCCCCGGCCCCGCCCGTCAATAGTCAACCCTCCTACCTGGTTATGTGAGGCTAGCCTAAATTGCTGGCTACTTTAGTAGTCGGGTACCCACGACGCTAGCGCCCTCAGGTCGCTGTAAGGATCGTTCAGGGGCGACTCCCATCGTCCGATCAAATGACTCACATGCTTCTCATGTGTGAACCGCAAGCTCGGCGCTGAGAGCAGTGCCTATTAGATGTTCATGTGAGCTGAACAGGCGTTTCAAAATGAGGTTAGGTTTACCTATTGTGCCTCAGGTAAATCTTAGGTAGCGTGCCGTTTCGCCTGATCGAGGCCTCACATTTTCTCAGTCATAGAAGGAGACGCCGTGCCTCTTGCTCTTCCGTCCGACTCGAAGTTGGCTCGTGCGAGCCGGCTCGCGATCGCCGGCGCTGCCGTCGTCGGTGCCGGACTGTTCGCGCTGAACGCCCCCACCGTGGCCGGCCCGCTGATTCAGCACCGCGACGTGCAGCTGGTTTCCGGCGAGGTCGACTGGACGACGTTCCTCAGCAACACCGAGGACAGCCTGGCGTCCCTTCAGGAGAACGGTGCGGCCTCGAGCGCTGCGCTCTCCGAAGCGCTCGGGAATGTGTCGGAGCACTTTGGCACCCAGATCAGCAACGCCATCACCGGCTTTGACACCGGCATCAACAACGCGCTGTTCGGCGGCTGGTACGGCGGCGACGACGGCTACGTCTTCGGCCTGTTCGGCGGCCAACCGGTCATCGGCCCGGATGGCGCCACCATGACCGGCAGCCTGCTCTCCGTGCTCTCGAACGATCTGCAGAACGGACAGGCCCAGCTGTTCTACAGCGACTTCAACAACTACACGCTCGAAGTGCTGGACCACACCATGAAGCCGCTGCTGGCCCCTCTGCTCGACGAGACCAGCAAGGGTGTGACCACGCTGTCCATCCCGGTCGAGTTGTCGCAGATCCAAACCAGCCTGCTCGAGACGTTCGGCTCCTACAACGAGCTGAAGGCGGTGGCTGAGACGGTCCTGTCTCCCGAGATCAGTGGCTTCTTCGCGCTGTCCGGCGACTTGGACGCGATCAGCGCGGCGATGACGGCCGGCGACAGCGCGACGGCCATGACCGACCTGAACAACATCGGGTCGGACGTGCTCAACGCCATCATCAACGGCTGGGTGCCGCCGGCGGGCGCCGAGGGAGATCTGTTCCCGGGGCTGATCGGCGCCGGCAGCTTCCTCGACGAGCTGTACACGACGTGGACCACGCAGTTCATCGACGCGTTGGGTTCGCTCGCGACGGAGTCGGCGGCGACGGGCGCTTCCGAGGCCGTGGGAACCTCACTCCCAGACCTGTTCTCGGGGCTGCTCGGGTTCTAAGTAGCTGACCGCTCGGGGCGGGATGGACGTATCGTCGTCCATCCCGCCCTTTGCGTGTCGAGACCATGGAGGCAACAGATGCCGTCGTCCGTCATGGAAGGCTTTGTGCCGTTTCCGCAGGACCGTGCGGAGAGCTACCGGGCCGCCGGCTACTGGGCGGGTCGTCCGCTCGACTCCATCCTCACCGATGCGGCACACCGCTGGCCGAACCGCACCGCGGTGATCGATGCCGACGGCGCACGACGATTGACGTTCGCGGAACTCAACGAGCGCGCCGACCGCGCGGCGGCCGGGTTGACCGAATTGGGTATCCGCGCCGGTGACCGCGCGCTGCTGCAACTGCCGAACAGCAGCGAGTTCGCGGTGGCCTTGTTCGCGCTCCTGCGGGCCGGAGTCATTCCGGTGATGTGTTTGACCGGCCACCGCGCCGTCGAGTTGGGGCACTTCGCCGCGGTGAGCGAGGCGACGGCACTGCTGATTCCCGACACCGCAAGCGGATTCGACTACCGCCCGATGGCCCGCGAATTGGCGCGCGACAATCCCGGGCTCCGCCACGTCATCGTCGACGGCGAACCCGACGAGTTCGCGGGCTGGTCGCAGATCTGCGCGAGTGGCGCGACACCGCCTGAGAATCAACCGGATCCGGAAACCCCCGCGTTGCTGCTGGTCTCGGGCGGTACGACCGGCACACCGAAGCTCATCCCCCGGACTCATAACGACTACGTGTACAACGCGACCGCGAGCGCCGAGCTCTGCGGGCTTACCGCCGACGATGTCTATCTGACGGCTTTGCCTGCGGCGCACAACTTTCCGCTGGCCTGCCCGGGGCTGCTCGGCGCAATGACGGTCGGGGCTACCACCGTGTTCCTGGCCAATCCCAGCCCCGAGTCCGCGTTCGCCGCGATCGCGCGGCACGGTGTCACCGTCACGGCACTTGTTCCGGCGTTGGCCAACTTGTGGGCGCAGGCCACCGAGTGGGAACCGGAGGCGCCAACCTCGTTGCGGCTGTTGCAAGTTGGCGGCGCCAAGCTGGAATCCGATGACGCACAACGGGTCCGCGAGACGCTGACACCGGGCCTGCAGCAGGTATTCGGTATGGCGGAGGGACTACTCAACTACACGCGGCCCGGCGACCCGCCCGAGGTCGTCGACCATACCCAGGGCCGGCCACTGTGCGCCGACGACGAATTGCGCATCGTCGACGACGCGGGCCAACCCGTACCGGTCGGCACCGAGGGTCAACTGCTGGTCCGTGGCCCGTACACCTTCAACGGCTACTTCCGCGCCGACGAGGCCAACGCAACCTCCTTCGATCCCCGCGGCTTCTACCGCAGCGGCGACCTGGTTCGGGAGCATCCAGGCGGAAACTTAGAGGTCACCGGCCGGGTGAAGGACGTGATCCACCGCGGCGGCGAGACCATTCCCGCGGCCGACCTGGAGGAACATCTGCGCAGCCATCCGGCGATCTCGTCGGCGGCAGCGGTGCCGCTGCCCGACCCGTACCTGGGCGAGAAGATCTGCGCGGCCGTCATCTTCTCCGGTAGCCCGGTGACGTTGACGGAGCTGAACGCCTACCTCGACGAGCGCGGGGTAGCCCGGCACGCGCGACCTGACGTGCTGAGCGTCATGACCACCCTGCCGACCACACCGGTCGGCAAGGTCGACAAGAAGGCGATAGCCAGGCAATTACAGTCTTAAGATTCGCCGGCGAATTCATGGAGTTGCGACAGAGATTCTTTACCTTTCGCACTTAATCTCAATCTCAGCGTTATTTATCGCAATGCGATGAGGTGGAGAGATGGCAGTGAGTGTTGACAGCATGTCGCCCGCGGCAACCGGCCGTACCGAGGCGAAGCGGTCAGTCATGTCGATCGCGTTCTCGGTGCTCGCCACCGGCGCGACGATTTTCGGCGCGGGTGCCGCGCTGGCGTCTCCGTCCAGCGTGAGTCCCGGCGACGGCCTCTTAGCGTTCCACGTCGAGTAATTCGGCAGTAGCGCTCCACAGCCGCGACTCGCGAGCCGGGTCGCTGGCGAACTTCTTTACTTCTCTCTCTTGATTCTTGACGACGAAAGCACCGCGTCTTAAGTGCGCCCACCGGTCGTCAAGAACGACCGATGCCAGCATCGGCCCGGACTTCGCCGGCGACGAAACGCCGGGAATACGTTCGATCACCCGACCGATCCCTTGCACGGCAGCGCCATGTCCCCTGCTCAGGCCGGTGCCCGGCATGAAGCCCGGCTCGAACACCACCACGTTGACGCCCGATGGCGCGCGACGCTGCAGTTCGTGCGCGTAGTAGAGGATCGCCAGCTTGGAGTTTGAGTAGGCGGTGCCGGCGCTCTCCAACGTCGCGGCGTCGCCGGCCGGAGTCGGCCGGGCCAGCTCGAACGGATCCCGCCAGGCCGCCGGTGCGACGCGCAGCATGCGACGAAAGACGTTCTGGTGGTAGGTGTTCGACCCCAGCAGGACGATGCGGGCCGGTGTGAACAGCGAATTGAGCAGATCGCCGATGAGCTGAGCATGCGCGAGATAGTTGACCGCAAAAGTCAGTTCGTAGCCGTCGGCCGAGGCGCAGTGCGTGTCGACCACCGAGACGCCGGCGTTGGCGACGATCGCCCGCAAAGGGCGTAGCTCCCTCTCGATGATCGTGTCCGCAATCCGCCGTCCTGCGGCGCGGACATCGGCGAGGCAGGCCAGGTCGCAGCCGACCTCGCACACCGTCGCACCGACCGCGCGCGCTTCGTCGGCGACCTCGACGAGACTCCGTCCGGGTCGGCCGACCAGCACCAGATCGGGGCGCTGCTCCGCAGCTCGATTGGCGATAGCCAGTGTCGCGGCCTTGCCCAGGCCGCCGGTCGGCCCGGTGATCAGTACGGTTCCGTTCATGCGCCCAGGGTGGACCGGTTCGCACAGCTCAGGCAGTCGTCCGGGTGTCGTAGGACTGCCAGGGCCAGGACAAACCCGGGCCGTTGACGCACAGTGGAGGCATGGATCCGTGGGAATTCGGGCGGGCGGTGCGCGGGTGGCGTGATCGCGTGACGCCGTCCGCGGTCGGCATCCCGGTCGGCACGCGGCGGCGCGCGACCGGCCTGCGCCGCGAGGAACTGGCCGGGTTGGCCGGAATTTCGGTCGACTACCTGACCCGCCTCGAGCAGGGCCGGGCCACCTCACCGTCGGTCCAGGTCGTCGAGGCGCTGGCCCGCGCGTTGCGGGTGTCCGACGCCGAGCGCGACCTGCTGTTCCGACTAGCCGGCCATGCGACGCCCGGGCTCGACGCGGTTTCCTCGCGCATCACGCCCAGCGTGCAGCGAATGCTCGATCGGCTCGCCGGAGTCCCCGTCGCCGTCTACGACGCCACCTGGACGCTGATCGTCGCCAATGCGCCCTACGACGCGCTGATGGGTCCAACCACGAGTTGGCAGGGCATCGAACGCAACAGCGTGTGGCGGCATCTCGTCGGGCCGGGCAGCCGCGCAATGAACACCCCGCAGCAGAAGCGCGAGTTCGAGGCCGGCCTGGTCGCCGACCTTCGCCTGACCGCGGCCCGCTACCCGAACGACCCGCGGCTCAGACAGCTGATCCGCGAGATCGCTGGCCAGAGCCCACGATTCGAAGAGCTCTGGGAGTCCGGCGCTCCCGTGCCGCACCAGGACGTCGGTCGACACAAGGTCATCGACCATCCCGACGTCGGGCATATCACGCTGGACTGCGACACCCTCGTCGTCGCCGCCAACGATCTGCGCATCATGATCTATACGGCCGAACCCGACACCGAGGACGCCGAAAAATTAGCGCTGGCAATCATTCTCGGCACGCAGTCGCTGGTCGACTAGCGGCGTTTGGCGCGTAGCCGTTGCACCTGGCCGTAGGTGTCGATCGGGCTCTGCAGGGCAAGGCCGCCATCGGCCAACACGGTTTGCCCTGTCACCCAGCTCATTTCGAGCACCCCGACGACCGTTTCGGCAACGTCGCCCGCTTCCCCGACGCGCCCGAGCGCCGTCCGCTCGCTCAGGGCGTCCAGCCAACCGGGCAGCTGCTCGGCGCCGGCCAGCATCGGCGTTCGGGTGACGCCGGGCCCGACCGCGTTGACCCGGATCGCGTGCGGCCCCCATTCACTCGCGGCCACGCGGATGAGCATGTCGACCCCGGCTTTGGAGACGCAGTACGCGCCCATGTCGCGGTCGGCGACCGTCCCGCTGATGCTGGACACCGCCACGATCGATCCGCCGCTGCCGTTGTCGATCATCGCCTGCGCGACCGCGCGCATGGTCAGCCAGGTGCCGGTGAGATTGACGTCGATGACCCGCTTCCAGTCGGCCGGAGCCTGCGCGAGCAACATGCCGGAGGCGCCCATGGCCGCGCAAGCTACCAACCGGTCGGGTACCCCCGCCCGCGCCAGCGTCTGCTCCAGCGCCGCGCCCACAGCCACGGGATCGCTGATGTCGCAGTCGATGTCGCCCCCACGCAGATCCCAGGTGACGACTTCGTGACCGGCCGCGCGGAGAAGGTCCGCGGTCGCGGCACCGATGCCCGACGCACCGCCCGTCACTATGGCGCTCATCGGGCCGGTCCGATCAGTTCGACGCGAACGCCGTCCGGGGCGGTGATTACGGCCATATCCACACGCTTTCCCCGCGGTGCGGGCACGTCGATCTGCCGGACCCCCTCGGTGAATCCCAACTCGGCCAAACGTTCCAATGTCGGCGCGACGTCGCGGCTCAGTGACACGAGAAAGAATCCGGTGGCGGGGCCGACGCCCGTCTCGGCCGCGGGTTTTGGATCGTCGAACACGACGAGCTCGATGATTCCGGTCTCGAGCACGTCTGGATCGCCGAGAAAGATCGACCGGAGCGTGTCGGTCTTGGCGTCGAACAGGGTTGGCCAGTCACCGCGAAATTCGTGGTCGAAGATGATGCTCAGACCCAACCCGTCCCGCCAGAACCGCAGCGCGCGTTCGACATCGGTGGTCACGACAGCAGTGTGATGAATTCCGTTCATGCTTCACCAGCCTTTGCGTAGGTATCGAACACGTCGAGATCCACGGCCGCGAGCCGCTGCGCGAAGGCCGCGCCGCTGTACGGATATTGAGTCACCATCTTGCCGCTGGGATGGCGAAAGTAGTTGCTGCAGTTGGCCGCCCACACGGTGGTGTCGAGCGCCACCTGGATCTCGGCGTTGAACTCGTCATGCGGACCGCGTTTGACGTCCACCGCGGCGATCTCCTCCCGGCTCATGGTGTCGAGCAGCCGGCGCACGAATTCGGCTTGCGCTTCCAGGATGTAGATCATCGAGGTGATCCCGTTGGTGTTCGGTCCGTACAGCGTGAACAGGTTGGGGTAGCCCGGTATTGCGGTGCCCAGGTAGGCCTCGGCACCGTCGGACCACTCGTCGTGCAGCCGCCGGCCGCCGCGGCCGTACACCTCCAGGCTGCTCAGGTAATCCGCAGCCTTGAAGCCGGTTCCGAAGATCACGGTGTCGACCGGATGCTCGACGCCGTCGGCCGTGCGCAGCCCGTGTGCGGTGAACTCAACGATCGGCGAGGTCTCCAGCGTGACATTCGGCAGCGCGAACACCGGAAACCAGGTCTTGGACTGCAGCGGCCGCTTGCAGCCAACGGGGTAGTCGGGCAACAACTTCGACCGCAGCTCGGGATCCTGGACCTTCTTCATCAGGTAGCCGTGGGACATGTCGGTCAGCATCTTGGTCATGTCGGACTCGACGTCGAAGTCGGCCACCTCGTACTGCTGGAAGGCCGCGTCTCGGACCTTGAGCGCTTCGGCCGGATCGCTGGCGAACAGCGCCTGCTGTTCCGGGGTGAACGGATCGTCGAACCGCGGCGCAACCCAGATCGGCGTGCGCTGGAAGACGGTCAGGTGCGCAGTGTCCGCGGCGATCGCGGGGACGTACTGCACGGCGCTGGCACCCGTCCCGATCGACGCGACGCGCTCCCCCGCGGTCGACGTCGAGTGGTCCCATTGCGACGAGTGAAAAACCCTGCCGGAGAATCGTTCCCGACCTGGAATGGCGGGGATGTTCGGCACGTCGAGCATGCCGACGGCGCTGACGACGACGTCGACGACGTGCCGCTCTCCCTCGTCCGTCTCGATCGTCCACGCCGAGTCGGCGTCCGACCAGTGCACCGCGCTGACGATGGTGTTGGCCCGCAGGTGCTTGCCGAGGCCGTTCTGGTCTGCGACCTGCTCCAGGTAGGCGAGGATCTCGGGCTGGTTCGCGTAGGTCTTGCTCCAGTACGGATTCAGCGCGAACGAGAACGAGTAGAAGTGCGACGGCACATCGCACGCCGCGCCCGGGTAGGTGTTGTTGCGCCACGTTCCACCGAAGCCGTCGCCCCGTTCGAAGATGGTGAAGTCGTAGCCGCCTTCGGCCAGCTGAATGCCCATCGCGATGCCACCGGGACCGGCGCCGATCACGCCGACCCGCGGCGTCCCACCCGGCGCGGCCATACCCAGGAATGTTACATACGCGCCGTCATATGTAAACACCGTCGGCCGCGCCGGATTTACCTCCTGCGACACGCCGCGGCAACGTTGCCATTGACGAATGTCACCATTTTGTGTTGACTCTTCCGCATGACGGAGTCAATGCCGACTCGCGGATCGCTGCGATCGCGTTCGGCCGCGCTGGTGAGCATGGCGACATTGCGACAGGTCAGCGCGGTGCTGCCGCCCGAGCGAGCCTGGGGTTTGTGGGCGTCGCGACGGATCATCGCCGGCATCATGGATGCCTTCGGACCTTCACTGGCCGGGACCCACATCGAGCACATCGACGTGCATCACGATGGGCGTCGCGTGGTCGGTGAGTGGGTGCGCGCCCCCGGCGTCTCGACGCGCCGGGGCGCCATCTACTTCGTGCACGGCAGCGGCTTCGCGTTGTGCTCGCCGCGCACCCATCGCCGCCTTACGGCCTGGCTCTCTCGTCTGACCGGACTTCCCGTCTTCACCATCGACTACCGGCTTGCACCGCGCTACCGCTTCCCCACCGCCGCCGACGACGTCCGGGCGGGCTGGGACTGGCTGACCGCGCAGGTGCCCGCGGAAAGCGTTGTGATCGCCGGGGATTCGGCGGGCGGACATCTGTCGGTGGATCTACTGTTGCAGCCCGACGTGGCCGCGCGTGGCCCGGCGGCGCTGGTGCTGTTCTCCCCGCTGATCGACCTGACTCTCGAACTTGCCCGTGCGCGTGAGGAACTGCGCCGCGACCCGGCCATCCGTGCCGCCGACGCCGCCCGTCTGGTTCGGCTCTACAGCAGGGGCGTCGACCCCACCCATCCGCGGCTCAGGCTCGACATCGCCGGTGGAGCGCCGCTGCCACCCACGCTCATCCAGGCCGGCGGCGGCGAATTCCTGCTCGCCGACTCGCGTCACCTGGCCACCGACATTCGTGCCGCGGGGGGCCGCTGCACGTTGCAGGTATGGCCGGACCAAGTACACGTGTTCCAGGCACTGCCGCGGTTGACCCCCGAGGCTGCGAAGGCGATGAAGCACGTCGCGCGATTCATCGCCGACACGTTGCACGACAACACCATTGAGAGCGTCACAGGAAAGGCGGGCTGAGCATGATCGGGCCGTTCGGTAGATCACCCAAGGTGAGCCACCACGCGCGTGCGGTGGTCACCGGCGCCGGCAGTGGGATCGGCGCCGCGTTCGCGATCGAACTTGCAAAGCGCGGCGGCCGGGTGGTGTGCAGCGATATCGACGAGGTCGCGGCTAAGCGCACTGTCACGGCCATCACCGACCGTGGCGGCGAGGCCGTCGCCATCGCCTGCGACGTCACGCAATTCGACGCGGTCCAGGATCTCGCCACGCAATCGCAGTCGTGGTTCGGTGCCGCACCGACGCTCGTGATCAACAACGCGGGCGTCGGATCCGGCGGGGCCCCGATCGGCGAACTCCCCCTTGATGATTGGCACTGGGTGCTGGGCATCAATCTGTGGGGGCCAATTCACGGCTCGCATGTGTTCGCACCCATCCTGCGTAACGGTGAGTCCGATGTGCCGCGCGGAATAATCAACGTCGCCTCCGCGGCCGCCTTCGGCGCGGCTCCCGGCATGGGCGCCTACAACGTCAGCAAGGCCGGCGTGCTGATGCTGTCGGAGACGCTGGCGGCCGAAATGTCCGGAACCGGAGTCAAAGTCACCGTGCTGTGCCCGACCTTCGTCAAGACCAACATCGTCGAGGCCGGCCGCATCCCGGACAGCACGACTCAACTCGCGAACAAGATCATGCGCTGGACCGGCCTGTCGCCGGAGAAGGTCGCGAAGACCTGCCTGGACACCAACGACCGCGGCGACCTGTACTGCATGCCGCAGATCGAAGCCAAGATCGGCTGGAACGTCAAACGTCTGGTTCCCGGCACGTTCACCCGCGGGATGGGCCTCGTCGGCCGCATCGCCCCGCTCTGAGATACACCCAGTAAGAGGAGGATCACCGATGGCTATCGACATGGATCAGATGCTGGCCAAGATCAAGGACCGGCAGTGGGCCCTGGCCGATATCGACTGGGACGCACCGGGTGCGGAGATGATCACCGACGAGCAGCGACCGCAGCTCAAGGCGTTCATGGCCGACCTGTGCTGGATCGAGAACATCGGCGCCCGCGGCTTCGCGGCGCTGGCGAAGAAGGCGCCCACGCCGACCATCGGTGAGATCTACCGCTACTTCCACGCCGAAGAGCAGCGCCACGCCAATGCCGAACTGGCGCTGATGAAGCGCTGGGGCATGCTCGAGGACGGCGAGGTTCCCGAGCCCAACGTCAACATCCGGCTGGCCATCGACTGGCTGGACCGCTGGGCCGACGACATGCCTCTGTCGCTGTTGGGCACCGTGATTCCGATGCTCGAGGTCGCACTGGACGGTGCACTGCTCAAATTCCTGCTCGACGAGGTCAGCGACCCGGTCTGTCACCAGGTGTTCGAGAAGATCAACAACGACGAATCACGGCACCTGGTCGTAGATTTCGAGGTCCTCGATTTGATCGGTCACGCGAAGGTCCGCCGGATGCTGATCGACTTCGTCGGCCGCAACGCCACGCCGGGTCTGATCATCGGTGCCGTCATGGGCGCACCGCTGATCAACCGGATCGCCAACGAGATCAGCGCGATGGGTATGGAACCCGAGCGGCTGTACAAGGCGGTCAAGCGATTCAAGGAACTCGGCGACCGCGGCGCGCACACCAACCGCGTGCCGACGTACCGGTTCCTGCGGCGCTACGCGGGTGTCGTCACCAACCCCCGCCACCCGTACCATTTGCTGGCCAATTCGATGGTCTGGCTGTCCGACCGGTACCCGCGCCCGCTGCTGCCCTCGGTGCCCAGCTGGGTTCGCGAAGTCACCCACGAGCCGGCGGCATGACCATGGCGAGAACACAGACCCACGACACTCTCATCGTCGGAGCCGGATTCAGCGGGCTCGGCGCCGCCATCAAGCTGGCCCAGGCCGGCGTCAAGGACGTCGTCATCGTGGAGCGCAGCGATCGGGTCGGCGGAACGTGGCGCGACACCAGTTATCCCGGTGCCAGCTGCGACATCCCGTCGCTGCTGTACTCGTTCTCGTTCGTCAAGAACCCGACCTGGTCGCGCACCTATTCGCCGGCCGACGAGATCCGCAACCATCTCGAGGAGATGGCCAACCGCTTCGACATCCGTCGCCAGATTCAGTTCGGCCAAGAAGTCACCGGGCTGTCGTTCGACGAGACCGCCGGAGTCTGGACCGCAAGCACGCCCGGCCGCAAGCGTTTTCGTGCGCGCACGGTGATCCTGGCGTCCGGGCCGCTGCCCGACTCCAGCTTCCCCGATATCCGGGGCATCGACACCTACGAGGGCCACAAGATCCATAGCGCCCGGTGGGACAAGGACTACGACTTCACCGGCAAGCGCGTCGGCGTGATCGGCACCGGCGCCAGCGCGATCCAGATCATTCCCGAACTGGTCAAGCAGGCCGAATTCGTGAAGGTGTACCAGCGCACGCCGGGCTGGGTGCTCCCCCGCCTGGACGTCGCGACACCGCCCGCGGTTCAGGCGGCGTTCGCCAAAGTCCCTGCGGTGCAACAGCTTGCGCGTCAGGCGCTGTTCTGGGGGCATGAGGCGAGCGCGACGGCGCTGGTGTGGGACACTCCGCTGACGTCGCTGGTCGCCCGGCTGGGCAAGATGCACCTGCGCCGCCAGGTCAAGGACCCGTGGCTGCGGCGCCAACTGACGCCGGACTTCACCCCCGGCTGCAAGCGGATGCTGGTCTCCAGCGACTACTACCCCGCCCTGCAGCGCGACAACTGCAAGCTGATCGACTGGCCGATCGCGACGATGAGCCCGGTGGGCCTGCGCACCAGCGACGGCATCGAGCACCACCTGGACTGCATCGTCTTCGCCACCGGCTACGACGTGCATCTGACCGGCCCGCCATTCCCAGTGACCGGCCTGGGCGGTCGGTCGCTGAGCACCGAATGGATCGATGGCGCACAGGCTTACAAGAGCGCAAGTGCGCACGGCTACCCGAATCTGTTCTTCATGACCGGTCCGAACTCCGGCCCCGGGCACAACTCGCTGCTGGTCTACATCGAAGGCCAACTCGACTACGCGGTGCGCGGCATCACCACGATTCTGGACGGCGACCTGCGCTACCTCGATGTCCGCCAAGATGTGCAGCAGCGTTATAACGAGCGTATCCAGCAGCGGCTCACCAAGACGACCTGGATGTCGGGATGCAGCAGTTGGTATCTGACCAAGGACGGGCGCAACGTGTCGATGTACCCGGGATTCGCGACGCAGTATCTTCGACAGATGCGCGATTTCCAGTACGCCGACTACGACGCGGTCGAGCACGCCGCCGTACGTGTGAGTTCGTCCGCCTGAGCCGATGACGCCCGACCGACCGCCCCGCGCCGAAACCGGCACCATCGCCGGTGTTTTGGCGAACCTGCGGCGTGCGCCCAAGCGGGTGCGCCGCCAGTCGAGGGAGGTCATCGAGAACGCCGTGTCGCAGTTGTTCGATGCGGCGGTCCGGTACCCGCATGGCGCGCCGGGCTCCGGGGAGTACCGCATCGAGGACCTGGCCCGGCTGGCCAGCACCACGACGCGCAACATCCGGGTCTACCGTGACCGCGGCCTGCTACCACCCCCGCTGCGGGTCGGGCGCGTCGCGCTGTTCAACGACACCCACCTGACCCGGTTGCGACTCATCACATCGATGCTGGACCGCGGCTACAACATCGCGCATGTGCGGGAAATGCTCAGCGCCTGGGAGGAGGGCAAGGACCTCGGCGACGTGCTCGGGCTCGAGACGGCCATCGCGGGCAGCTGGACGAGTGAGCGATCGCAGAATGTATCGCTGACCGAGGCGAAGCGACTGGTCAACGACGACAAGGCTTTCCAGCGCCTGGTCGACCTGCATGTGATCCGCATCGACGACGAGCAGGCCACCATCACCCGACCGAAGTTGATCGAGGCTTTCAACGAAGTTCGCGGTTACGGCATGAGCATGGACACGCTCGTCGATCTGCACGAGCACATCTCCCCGCTGGTCGACCAGATCAGCGAGATGCTGGTCCGCGCCGGAGCCGAACACGTCCGCGACCGGATCAAGCCCGGTGAGGCACTGCCCGCCGACACCGAGATCGCCGAGCTGATCACGATGCTGGTCCGCTTCCGCACCCAGGCGGTGGCGTCGGTGACGGCCACCCTGGCGTCGTCCATCGAAACGACGATCGAGTCGTTGGTCGCGCAGATCCTGGGCGAATACCTGGAGCGGACACCCGAAGCCGAAACCGGCTAGGGGTTGTCGCGGCGCGCCACCAAGTACGGCGCAAGAGTCGCCAGCTTCTCGCAGGTCTCTTCGAATTCACGATCGGGATCCGACGCGGCGATGATGCCCGCGCCGGCCCGCAGCCAGGTGCGGCCGTCGCGTTCGTACACCGTACGCAGCGTCAGCGCGGCATCGAGTCCGCCGTCGGCCGTAAATCGCACCACCGCACCGGAATACAGTTCGCGAGGACTCTCGTCGAGACGCAGGATGGCGTCGACGCTGGCCGCCTTCGGGATGCCCGAGGCAGTGATCGCGGGGAACAGCGTCTCGAGCGCGTCCATTCGATCCTTGGACGCCTGCAGCCGACCGGTGACCGTCGAGCCGAGGTGCTGCACGCTGCCGCGCTCACGAACGGTCATGAAGTCCACCACCGCGGACGTCCCCGGCACCGCGACCTCATCGATCTCCTGCACCGAGCTGCGCACCGACATCGCGTGCTCGACAATCTCTTTGGTGTTGGACTCGAGGTCGTCGCGGGCCTCGCGGTCGAGTACCTCGCCACGGCCCAGGGCTCGGGTGCCGGCGAGCGGCTCGGTCACCACCACACCGTCGTCGTGCACCGCGGCCACCAATTCGGGGCTGTAGCCCAACGCGCGAAACCCACCGAGGTGCAACAGGAATGAGCGGGCCGGCGTGTTGTGCCGACGCCCCACCCGATAGGTCGCCGGGAAGTCGAGCGCGAAAGGCACTGTGACGCAACGGGACAGGATCACCTTGTGGTAGTCGCCGGCGTTGATCTCGTCGATCGCGGTGGCGACGCGGGTCCGGTAGCCCGAGGCGTCGACGGCCACATCGACTCCGGATGGCTTGGGAGCCTGCGGAAGTCCCGCACTGAGTAAACGGCTGACGCCGTCGACGTGACGATCCTCGGCACCGATCAGGGACACAGCGTCGGCACCGACGACGATCCGGGTGCGCGGCCAGAAGACCCGCGCCAGCGGGGCCTGCGGCGCCAACCGCTCCTGCAATCCGAATCGGTAGGCGCCGAACTCGAAGGCGATCCAGCCGAACGCCTCGTCGGTCTCCAGCAGTACGCGGTCGACGGCCTCACCGAGGACCGGGCCCGGGCGACCAGTCCAGGTCTGCCGCTGCGTCACGCCGTCCTGGATGATGCGCAACTCGTCGCGGTCCAACTCGATGATCGCCAGCGCACCGACGGCCAGCACCCACTGGTCGTCGTGTTCGTAGAGCAGATATTCGTCGCCGTCGACTTCGGCGATGGCGGCGACCAATTCGGCCGCCAGGTCCGCCGGAGCAACGCCGGCCGGCAGCGGAAACGACACCGAGGCGGCGCCAGCCGGAGTGGGATCGACGCCAACTTGGGTCACGGTTAGTAAATGTAGCCTAACCTATTAACTGGCGGTCAACTCCGTGGAGTGAATGCCGTCACTCCAAGCACCGATGCCATTGTCATGCGTCGTTTCCGTGCCGTTTACGACCCCGCCCCACAATGATCGCCACCCCCGATGAGAGGACATCATTGTGTTCGTTATCCGCCTGCATGACGGCGAAGAGATCCGCGCGTCCGACAACGACAAGCTGACCGTCAACGAACACACCGGCGTGCTCAGCGTGCACCGGGTCGACGGCTTCGAAGAGGTCACCACGCACTACTCGCCTTCGGCCTGGTCCTCGGTCACGCACCGCATCAAGGAACCCGTTGTGCGGCGTCCGGTTGGGGCCAACGCCAAGTAAGCATTTTTGTCGGCAGGACTCGCTACAATCGAATGTATGTTCGAATCCTTGTCGCGGATCGACCCTGCTGCCGACGAGTCCGCGCTGGTAGAGCGCATTGCCGAGCTCGAGCGGATCAAGGCGTTCGCTGCCGCCGGGCAGGCGCGGGCGGCGGCACAGCTCGACGCCGTTCGCCGCTGCGCTGAGGCTGCGGCGGGCATCCCATCGGCGAGGCGCGGCCGCGGCGTCGCGAGCGAGGTCGCGCTGGCCCGGCGAGACTCGCCGGCTCGAGGCAGTCGACATCTCGGCTTCGCCAAGGCCCTGGTGCACGAGATGCCTCACACGCTGGCGGTGCTCGAGGCCGGGTTGCTGTCCGAATGGCGAGCCACTCTCATCGTGCGGGAGAGCGCCTGTCTGGACGTCGATGACCGGCGGGCCCTCGATGCTGAAATGTGCGCCGATCCGGGCGCGCTGGAGGGGATGGGCGACGCACGGATTGCGGCAGCCGCCAAAGCCATTGCCTATCGGCTCGACCCGCACGCGGTCGTCGACCGAGCCGCCAGAGCCGAGACCGAGCGTACGGTGACCATCCGGCCCGCGCCCGACACCATGGCGTATGTGACTACCCTGCTCCCTGTCGCGCAAGGTGTCTCGGTGTACGCGGCCTTGCGTCGCACGGCCGACACGACCTTCGACGGCCGATCCCGCGGCCAGGTCATGGCCGACACGCTCGTCGAACGGGTGACCGGCCGTAGCGCGGCGACGCCGGCACCGATTGCGGTCAACCTGGTCCTCACGGACAGCACGCTGCTGGGCGGTGACACGGAACCGGCGAATGTCGTTGGCTACGGCCCGATCCCGGCCGACGTGGCGCGCGGGCTGGTCTCGGCCGCCGTCGGCGACTCCGCGTCCCGTGCGACGCTGCGGCGACTGTACGCGCACCCCCGATCCGGCGCGCTGGTGGCGATGGAATCTCGGGCCCGCATCTTCCCAACCGGGCTGGCGGCCTTCATCGGGTTGCGGGACGAACGATGTCGAACCCCGTACTGCGACGCCCCGATCCGGCATCGCGACCACGCCACGCCGCACGCTCGCGGGGGTGCCACCTCGGCAGTCAACGGGCTCGGCGACTGTGAGCGCTGCAACTACGTAAAAGAGGCCGCCGGTTGGCTAGTGCGTACGGAGGTCGACGAAACAGGCAGGCACACAGCCGAATACATCACTCCGACCGGTGCGCGCCATCGATCGGCGGCGCCGCCGCGTGCACCGGCCATCGTGGTCAGTGAGCTCGAGGTCAGCGTTGGCATCGCGCTGGCGCGGCACGCCGCCTGACTCAACCCAGCAGGTTGCGCACGACGCCGTCGGCCAGTAACCGGCCGCGGTCGGTGAGCACCAACCGGTCGCCCTCACGGATCAGCAGGCCGTCGTCCACGGCGACGTCCGCGCGCCCGCGTTCGGCATCATCGAGCAGTTCGACGGGCAGACCCTGGCGCAGCCGGATGCGCAACAGCACGTCCTCGGTGTGCCGGGTGTCGGCATCCAGCTGCTCGAAGTCGGCCACCGGTACCACCGCTCGGTCGAGGAGCTGCGCATAGGTGTTGGGATGCTTGACATTCCACCACCGAGTCGACCCGACGAAGCTGTGCGCACCCGGCCCCGCGCCCCACCACTGACCGCCGTTCCAGTAGCCGAGATTGTGCCGACACTGTCCGCCCGGCCGGCTCCAGTTGGAAACCTCGTACCAATCCAGGCCGGCCTGCGACAGCCGATCGTCGAGCAGCTCGTAGCGCCGCGCCAGCACGTCGTCGTCGGGAGCGGCCAATTCGCCGCTGCGCACCCGGCGAGCGAGCGCGGTGCCGTCCTCGACGACCAGGGCGTAGGCGGACACGTGGTCGACGCCGGTGTCGATCGCCGTCTCGACCGACCACAGCAGGTCGTCGTCGGACTCCCCCGGTGTGCCGTAGATCAGGTCGAGGCTGACGTGGTCGAATCCCTCGGCGAGCGCCTCGCGGGCCGCCGCCGCCGAACGGTTCGGGGTGTGGATCCGGTCGAGCACGCCCAGCACATGCGGCGCCACCGACTGCATGCCCAGCGACACTCGGGTGCAGCCGGCCGCGCGGGCCGCGGCGAAGAAGTCCGGCCACGCCGACTCGGGATTGGCCTCGGTGGTGACCTCCGCGTCGGCGGCCAGCGCGAAGTTGTCCCGCACCGACTTCATCACCTGGGTCAGCCGGTCCGGGCCCAGCAGCGACGGCGTCCCGCCGCCGATGAAGACGGTCTGCACCGCGGGCCCGCCCAGGGTGGCCGCGGCCAGTTCGAGTTCGGCGGCCAGGTTCTGCAGCCAGGCGTCGGGATTGACGCCGCCCAGTTCGGCCGGCGTGTAGGTGTTGAAGTCGCAGTAGCCGCAGCGGGTGAAGCAGAACGGCACGTGCACGTAGATGCCGAATGGACCGTCTGGGTTCAACTGCAGGTCAGGGAGCTCGACCGGCGAAATGGATGCCGTCACGTCTTCCTAATATCCCGGAGTTCGCGCCCAACCTCCACTGCTGTCACGTTCGGAGTTTCGCTCACTGTGAGCGGAAGTCGCCCCTGGTAGCGGCCCTAGGTCAGATCCGTGGCACAATGGTCGGGTGACCGTTGCCCACCACAGCCAAGTTCGTATCCCATTGGTGGCGCGCCGTCATGTCGACTTCAAGCGTGTATGCAGCTGTCGCTGTCTGGCTTGATCTCGTAGACCCGCCCACCTGCACTTCAGCTGGCTTCCGGATCTGCGCCGCCGGTACAGCCTCCGGTGGTTTGCGCGCTCCACGCCGGCTGCTCCACTAGAGGAGATTTGCCGAATGACGTCACCCCGCCCCACCAAGAGCCAGGGCCAGTGGGCGCTCGGTGAGCGCGAGCCGCTCAATCCCAACGAGCAGTTCAAGAAGGACGACGACGCGCTCAACGTGCGCGACCGAATCATCAACCAGTACGCCAAGACTGGGTTCGACAGCATCGAGAAGAACGACCTGCGTGGCCGGATGCGTTGGGCCGGCCTCTACACCCAGCGCGAGCAGGGCTACGACGGCAGCTTCACCGGCGACGAGAACATCGACCTGCTCGAGGCCAAGTACTTCATGATGCGGGTGCGCTGCGACGGCGGCGCCATCTCGACCGCGGCGCTGCGCACCCTCGGCGAGATCTCGACCGAGTACGCCCGTGACACCGCCGACATCTCCGACCGGGAGAACATCCAGTACCACTGGATCCAGATCGAGGATGTGCCCGCGATCTGGGAGCGGCTGGACACGGTCGGGCTGCAGACCACCGAGGCGTGCGGCGACTGCCCCCGTGTCGTGCTGGGCTCGCCGCTGGCCGGCCTGTCGGTCGACGAGGTGCTCGACCCCACCCCCGCGGTCGACGAGATCGTGCGTCGCTACATCGGCAACCCGGAGTTCTCCAACCTGCCGCGCAAGTACAAGACCGCGATCTCCGGTCTGCAGGACGTCGCGCACGAGATCAACGACATCGCGTTCATCGGCGTCAACCACCCCGAGCACGGCCCGGGACTGGATCTGTGGGTCGGCGGCGGCCTGTCCACCAACCCGATGCTCGCGCAGCGAGTCGGCGCCTGGGTGCCGCTGGACGAGGTGCCCGACGTGTGGCAGGCCGTGACGTCGCTGTTCCGCGACTACGGCTACCGGCGACTGCGGGCCAAGGCCCGGCTGAAGTTCCTCGTCAAGGACTGGGGCATCGAGAAGTTCCGCGAAGTGCTCGAAACCGAGTACCTGAAGCGCAAACTCATCGACGGCCCGGCCCCCGAACCGCTGACTCGCCCGATCGACCACGTCGGCGTGCAGAAGCTGAAGAACGGGCTCAACGCCGTCGGCGTCGCCGCGATCGCCGGCCGGGTGTCCGGCACGATCCTGACCCAGGTCGCCGACCTCGCCGAGCAGGCGGGGGCGGACAAGGTCAGCTTCACCCCGTACCAGAAACTCGTCATCCTCAACGTCGCCGACGACAAGCTCGACGCGCTGACTGCCGGCCTCGACGCGCTCGGACTGCAGTCGAAGCCATCGGAGTGGCGCCGAAACCTGATGGCCTGCACCGGGATCGAATACTGCAAGCTGTCGTTCGCCGAGACGCGGGTGCGTTCGCAGACGCTGGTGCCCGAACTGGAGCAACGACTCGAAGACCTCAACGCGCAACTCGACGTGCCGGTCACGGTCAACATCAACGGCTGCCCGAACTCGTGCGCCCGCATCCAGGTCGCCGACATCGGCTTCAAGGGCCAGATGGTCGACGACGGCGACGGGAATTCGGTCGAGGGTTTCCAGGTTCACCTAGGAGGCAGTTTGGGCCTCGACAGTGGGTTTGGGCGAAAGCTGCGGCAGCACAAGGTCACCAGCGACGAACTCGGTGACTACATCGACCGCGTGGTGCGCAACTTCGTCAAGCAGCGAGACGGTGACGAGCGTTTCGCGAACTGGGCGGTGCGTGCCGAGGAGGCAGATCTGCGATGAGCAACCTGATGGAAGCCGACCTACGAGAGCTGGCGGACAAGGGCGCCGCGGAGTTGGAGGGCGCCAGCGCCACCGATCTGCTGCGCTGGACCGATGAGAACTTCGGCGGCGTTGGCGGACCGCGGTCCTCGGCGACCTGCAACTATGTGGTGGCCTCGAACATGCAGGACGCCGTGCTGGTCGACCTGGCGGCCAAGGTCCGTCCCGGCGTGCCAGTTCTGTTCTTGGACACCGGGTATCACTTCGTCGAGACGATCGGAACGCGCGACGCGGTCGAGGCCGTCTACGACGTGCGGGTGCTCAATGTGACGCCCGAGCACAGCGTCACCGAGCAGGACGAGCTGTACGGCAAGGATCTGTTCGCGAGCAAACCCAGCGAGTGCTGCCGGATGCGTAAGGTTCTCCCGCTGGGCAAGTCGCTGCGCGGCTACTCCGCGTGGGTGACCGGCCTGCGGCGGGTGGAAGCGCCGACGCGCGCGAACGCGCCACTGGTCAGTTTCGACGAGGCGTTCGGTCTGGTGAAGATCAACCCGCTGGCCACCTGGTCCGACGAGCAGCTGCAGACCTACATCGACGAGAACGATGTCCTAGTGAATCCGCTTGTCTACGAAGGCTATCCGTCGATCGGCTGCGCGCCGTGCACCGCCAAGCCTGCCGAGGGCGCCGACCCGCGCAGCGGCCGCTGGCAGGGGCTGTCGAAGACGGAGTGTGGACTGCACGCGTCGTGAGGCTAGTGCTTGCTGCTCACGGCAGCGCCGACCCGCGATCGGCCGCCAATGCCCGTGCCGTAGCCAACCAGATTCGCTTCATGCGGCCCGGCCTGCAGGTGCGGGTCGCGTTCTGCGACCTCAACACGCCGCGCTTGCCCGACGTCCTCACTCCGGACGCGGTGGTGACACCCTTCCTGCTGGCCGACGCCTATCACGCACGCATCGACATTCCGGGCCAGATCGCGGCTTCCGGCCTGCCCGTCCGCCAAGCCGACGTGCTCGGCGAGGACGACCGCCTGATCGCCGTGCTGCACGAACGGCTCGCCGGCCTGGGGGTGACGACCGACGATCCGGAACTGGGTGTCGCGGTCGTGGCGATCGGTTCGACACATGCCGCGGCCAACGCCCGCACGACCCAGGTCGCCGATATCCTCCACGCCGGGGCCCAGTGGGCCTGCACGACAACCGCATTCGCCACCGTAAACGGCCCGTCGCCGGCGGACGCCGTCGTCGAGTTGCGCCGCCGCGGTGCCCGCCGCGTCGTCATCGCCCCGTGGTTCCTGGCCCCCGGCAAGCTCACCGACCGGGTCGCGAAATACGCCGCGACGGAGGGCATTCCGATGGCCCCACCGCTGGGTGCACACCGCCTGGTGGCCGAGACGGTGCTGGACCGGTTCGAGGCGGCGATCGCCCAGTCCGTCGCCGCGTAGCCCAACACGGCGGACCGGGGTTGCGATTTCGTTGATGGAGACTTAACGGAGGGTTACGGTAACCATCACCATGACATCGTCACCCGTTCCGGATTCCGGAGAGAACGTCCCGACCAGCCCCGAGCGACCCGCCAGCAAGTGGGCGGTCGCCACCTTCCTGCTCGGTCTGGTCAGCCTTATCCCGCTGAGCGTGATCGCCGGCGTTGTCGCGCTCGTCAAGACACGTGGCGGCAAGGAACCGGGGCGCGGTCTCGTCGTGGCGGGGCTCGTCATCTGCGTACTGTGGAGCGCAGTCTGGGCGTACAGCCTGTGGCCGAAGCACGGTCTGATCACCGGCACGCTGCAGTCCGACCGCGTCGGCACGTGTTTCCGCGGCGACGTCAACTCGCCGGTCAACTGCGACCAGCCGCACTCCGACGAGCTGTTCGCGATGCTGAAGTTGTCACGATTCCCGGACAGCGATCCCGAACAGCACGAAATCGAGAAGCGCTGCAAGGCCGAGCTTCCCGGCTATTCGGCCACCGCCGAACGCGATCCGAGCATTCGGGTGGACGCCTGGGCGCCGGGTGCCGAGTGGAAACAACTCGACACGCACGCGGCAGGATGCGTCGCACACTCCAGCGGCAACCGCACGAGCTCGATCAAGCTCGGGCCGTCATTCAGCTGGAACTCACCGTAACCTCGTCGGACTCGTTGCGCGCTAGCGCCTTTTCCGGCAGCGTCGGTACCCGGGTGGCCCGCACGTAGACCGTGTCGCCGCGCTTCAGGCCGAGCGCCTCGGCGTCACCACGGGTGATCTGAGCGATGAACGGACCGCCGGTGGCGGCATTGGTCAGCTCGACCCGAACCTCGAAGCCCAGCACGACAACTCGATCGATCGTGGCCCGCACCACGCCGGTGGCTTCGGCGGTGCCGTCGCCGGCGGCGATCTTCATGTCGGGATTACGGCCCACCCGGA
The DNA here is from genome assembly GCF_030252325.1 of Candidatus Mycobacterium wuenschmannii. NCBI lineage: Bacteria > Bacillati > Actinomycetota > Actinomycetes > Mycobacteriales > Mycobacteriaceae > Mycobacterium > Candidatus Mycobacterium wuenschmannii. The sequence goes on from NZ_CP126981.1 coordinate 1,703,705, forward strand.
TGTCGTGCGGCCGAACAAGAGTGCCGTTGAGCGACGACACCGCGCCCAGGAACGACATCACGAACGAATTGGCCGGGGTGTCGTAAACGTCGCCCGGTGAGCCGACCTGCTCGATGCGCCCGTCCCGCAGGACCGCGATCCGGTCCGCGACATCCAGCGCCTCGGCCTGGTCGTGGGTGACCAGCACGGTGGTCACGTGCACCTCGTCGTGCAAGCGGCGCAACCAGGCCCGCAGATCGTCGCGGACCTTGGCGTCGAGGGCACCGAACGGCTCGTCGAGCAGCAGCACCTGAGGATCAACTGCCAGCGCGCGGGCCAACGCCATGCGCTGACGCTGACCGCCGGAAAGCTGGCTGGGATAACGGGTTTGGAAGCCGCTGAGCCCCACCACCCCGAGCAGGTGGTCGACCTTCTCGGCGATCTCGGCCTTGGGCCGCTTGCGGATCTTCAATCCGAAGGCCACGTTGTCGCGGACGGTCAGATGCTTGAAGGCCGCGTAGTGCTGGAACACGAAGCCGATGCCGCGACGCTGTGGCGCGATGGTAGTGACGTCGCGGCCGTTGATCGTGATGGTCCCGGTGTCGGGCTGGTCGAGCCCGGCGATGGCACGCAGCAGCGTCGATTTGCCCGACCCGCTGGGCCCGAGCAGTGCGGTCAAAGACCCCTTGGGAACGTCGAAGTCGACGTTGTCCAGCGCCACGAAGTCGCCGTAGCGTTTGTTGGCGCCCCGCACGGTGATTGCGTTGTCAGTCACGGACGTGCCTTCCCCTGTCATGCCTGCTTGGCTGCCCGGTTGCGGCGAGCATCGAGAATCACCTGGACGATCAGAACCAGTACCGACACCGCCATCAGCAACGTCGACAATGCGTAGGCGCCGTATTCGGCACCGCGGTTGTAGCGGTCGGAGACCAATAGCGTCAGCGTCTGCGACTGGCCGGGCAGGTTCGACGACACGATCAGTACCGCGCCGTATTCACCGAGCGTGCGCGCGATGGTCAGCACCACGCCATAGGTCAAACCCCAGCGAATCGACGGCAGGGTGATGCGCCAAAAGGTCTGCCACCAATTGGATCCCAGGGTCGCGGCCGCCTGCTCCTGATCGGTGCCGATCTCGTGCAGCACCGGTTCGACCTCGCGCACCACGAACGGCAGCGTCGCGAAGACGCTGGCCAGCACGATGCCTGGCAGTCCGAAGATGATCTTGAAGCCGAAGTCCTTCTCGACGAAGCCGAGGAGACCCGCCGATCCCCATAACACGATCAAGGCGACACCCACGACCACCGGCGACACCGCGAACGGCAGGTCGATGATTGCCTGCAATACACCCTTGCCGCGGAACCGGTTGCGCGCCAACATCAATGCGGTCGGAATACCGAAGACGACGTTGAGTGGCACCACGATCGCCACCACGAGCACCGACAGATTCAGTGCCGAGATCGCCGCCGGCGTGCTGATCCAGTCGAAGAACTGGCCGAGACCGGGCTGGAAGGTCCGCCAGAGAATCAAGCCGACCGGGACGACGAGCAGGACCGACACGTAGGCCAGTGCCAGGAACCGCAGCAGATACTTGACCGAGGGCGAGAGGGTCACGACGACAACTCCTCACGCTTGGCGGCGCGCGATCCCACCGTCCGGAGCACGAACAACACCACGAACGAAATAGCCAACAGCACAATCGAAATCGCGGCGGCGCCGGTGCGGTCGTCGTTCTCGATCAGGGTGCGGATCCACTGCGACGACACCTCGGTCTTACCCGGCACCGCGCCACCGATCAGCACCACCGAACCGAATTCACCGATCGCCCGCGCGAACGTCAACCCCGCGCCGGTCAACAGCACCGGGGTCAGCGACGGCAGCACGACCGTGGTGAAGATCGTCGCGTTGTTGGCGCCCAGCGATGCGGCCGCCTCTTCGGTCTCGTGGTCGATCTCGAGCAGCACGGGCTGCACGGCGCGCACCACGAACGGCAGCGTGACGAACGCCAGCGCGACGCCCACGCCCCATGAGGTGTGCTGCAGGTGCAGGCCGACCGGGCTGTGGTTTCCGTACAGCGCCAACAGAACCAGGCTCGCCACGATCGTCGGCAGGGCGAACGGCAGGTCGATCAGGACGTCGACCACGCGCTTGCCCGGGAAGTCGTCGCGCACCAGCACCCAGGCGATCAGCAAACCGAACAGCATGTTGACCACGGTCACCACCGCCGAGATCGTCAGCGTCACCCGGAAGGACTCCAGCGCCGCGTTCGAGGTGACCGCGAGCCAGAACGCCTCCCAGCCACCGCCGATCGACTGCCACAGGATGGCCGCCAGCGGCAGCAGCACGATGACAGACAGCCAGACAACGGAGACGCCCACCCGCAGCGAGGTGCCGTTGTTGATCAACTTGTTGCGGCCCAGCGGTTTACCGGTGCCGGGGACTTCCCGCGTGATCGCCGCGGTCATCCGGTGGCCTTCGTGTAGATCTTGGTGATGCTGCCCGACTTCTTGTCGAACAGCTGGGTGTCCACCTGCGGCCAGCCACCCAGGTCGGCGAGCGTCCAGAGCTTCTCCGGAACCGGAAACTGGTCGCGTACCTGGGCCGCGATCGCCGGGTCGACCGGGCGGAATCCGGCTGCCGCCCAGACCTTTTGGGCCTCGGCCGTGTACTGGTAGTTCTTGAATGCCACGGCGGCGTTCAGGTGCGGGCTGGTGGTCACCACGGCCACCGGGTTCTCGATCTTGATGGTCTGCGGCGGGTTGACGTGGGTGACCGGCTTTCCGAGACGCTCGGTGGCGATCGCCTCGTTCTCGTAGCTAATCAGCGCGTCGCCGCTGCCCTGGACGAACACGTCGGTGGCTTCACGCCCCGACCCGGGGCGCAGCTTCACGTGCTCGGTGACCAGCTTGTGCACGTAGTCGAGGCCGGCCAACGGGTCGTGGCCGCCGTTGCTTTTCACCACGTAGGGCGCCAGCAGGTTCCACTTCGCGGAGCCCGAACTCAGCGGGCTGGGCGTGACGACCTCGACGTCCGGCCGCAGCAGGTCGTCCCAGTCCCTGATGTTCTTCGGGTTGCCGGGTCGCACCACCAACGTCACCACCGACCCGAAGGGGATGCCTTTGGTGGCGTCGGAGTCCCAGTCCTTGGCGACCTTGCCCGCTTTGACCAGCCGGGTGACGTCGGGCTCGACCGAGAAGTTGACGATGTCAGCGGGCTTGCCGTCGACCACGCCGCGGGACTGGTCCCCCGACGCGCCGTACGAGGCGATCACCTGGATGCCTTTGCCGGCCGGTGAGGCGTTGAACGCGGGGATGATCTTGCTCCAGCCGGGCTCCGGGACCGAATAGGCGACGAGCGTGATGCTGGTCTTGCCCCCGGCGGACCCGCCACCTCCGACGACGTCGCTGGCGCCCCCGTGGCACGCGGCGATCAGGCCCGTTGCGAGGGTCAGCGCGACAGCGTGCCGCCACCCAACGGGTTTCTTGGTGTCGTCGAACAATGGTCGACCTTTCGGAAGTGAGCTTGACGTCTGACAGATCCCATTGCGAAGGAAAACGAGTTTCGGCGCGTGGGCAGAATGGTCAGCGACAACAATGCACGTCAGCGACGGCGCAATTACCCACGGCAATGAGCGCCAAGATGTGGCACTCGGTACTGCCGGAGACTGCGTGCATGGGCGAAGCCTAACAGAATCTTTTCCGGCCGCATCGCGAGCCGCCGCAGGTCAGCGGGTCAACAGCCAGGCGACAACGACCAGAACGATCAGCGCGACCAATATCAACGTCACCCGCGATCGCGGCATACCGGTGTTTCCGCTCATCCAGCGTTCCCATCGCCATGCCGAACGCGACGCATCAGCGCAATCCCACGGCCGAGTGCGCCGTCCAGCGCCGCCGCGATCAGGTAGGCCAGCACCAGCACGACCGGCATCACCACGATGGTCTGGAAGACAAACGCCAGGCCAGACAGCCACAGCTCGACGCCGTCCCACCAGCTCAGGATCGCGTTCATCGCGCTCACCCTACTAAGCTGATGCGCGCACGTCTCGTGGCGACAGGAAAACGGCGCGCGGCGGAATCGCCGAGGAATCTCTGTGGAGGTCCCGGTAACGCGCCGCGACCCAAGCCAGATACTGGTCACGAGGCACTCCACACCGACGGGGCGAGAACCCCGAGGAGGAACCCCGTGACCCATCGCATCGCGTTGCTGTCCACCTCGGACACCGACCTGCTCTCCGCGCGCGCGTCCCAGGCGCCCTACATCCTGGGCAATCCAGCGCGCCAGCCCGTCGCGGACTCCCTCGACGGCGCCGACGTCGTCGTGCTGCGGGTGCTCGGCTCCTCGGCCGAGGTTGCCGACGAGCTCAACTCGCTGCGCGCCACCGGGCTGCCGTTGGTCGTGCTGGGCGGCGAGCGCGCCCCCAGCGCCGAGCTGATGGAGAACTCGACGGTCCCGATCGGGCTTGCTGCGCAGGCACATTCGTACCTCGCCGAGGGTGGGCCCGCGAATCTTGCTCAGCTGCACGCCTTTCTGTGCGACACCGTGCTGCTCACCGGCGAGGGATTCGACGAGCCGGTAGTGATCCCGGAGTGGGGTTACGCCGCGCGACCCCCTCAGCTGACCGCGCCAGCCCGGGTCGGCGTGCTGTACTACCGCGCCCACGAGGTCAGCGGCAACTCCGGCTTCGCGCACGCGCTCGCCGATGCGATCGACGCCACCGGCGGCGCGGTCGGGGTGCCGATCTTCGCGTCGTCGCTGCGCAGCGCACCCGACGAGTTGTTCGACGCGCTGGGCTCGCTGGACGCGGTGGTGGTGAGCATGCTGGCGGCCGGTGGATCCAAGTCGGCGGCCGCGGGGGCCGGTGAAGATGACACGTCGTGGGACATAGAGCGCATCGCCGGGATGAACATCCCGGTGCTGCAAGGCCTTTGCCTGACCTCGTCGCGGGAGGAGTGGGAGGCCAACGACGACGGCGTCACCCCGCTGGACTCCGCGACGCAGATCGCGATCCCCGAATTCGACGGGCGCATCATCACCGCGCCGTACTCGTTCAAAGAGATCGACGACGATGGCCTCCCCCACTACGTCGCCGACGCGGAGCGGTGCGCGCGGGTCGCCACGATCGCGGTCAACCACGCCGCGTTGCGCCGAATCCCCAACGCGGACAAGAAGCTTGCGCTGGTGCTGTCGGCGTATCCGACCAAGCACTCGCGGGTCGGCAACGCCGTCGGACTCGACACCCCGGCGTCGGCGGTGCGCCTGCTGCATCGCCTTGCGGCGGACGGCTACGACGTCGGCGACGGCTTCGGCGTGCTCGGGATCGAGGACGAGACGCAGGCCGGCGACCGGTTGATGCACACGCTGATCGACGCGGGTGGCCAGGACGAGCAGTGGCTGACCACCGAGCAGGTGGCCGGCGCGCAGGTGAAAGTGACTGCGGCGCAATACGCCGAGTGGACCCACGCGCTACCGGCCGAACTGCGCGACGAGATCGCCGAGGCCTGGGGTCCGGTGCCGGGGCGACTGTTCGTCAACGACGACGGCGAGATCGTCATCGCCGCACTCCGGTCGGGCAACGTCGTGCTGATGATTCAGCCGCCGCGGGGGTTCGGCGAGAACCCGGTGGCGATCTACCACGACCCGGACATGGCCGTCAGCCACCACTACCTCGCGGCCTACCGGTGGCTCGAGCACGGCTTCGGCGCCCATGCGGTGGTGCACCTCGGCAAGCATGGCTCGATGGAGTGGCTGCCCGGCAAGAACGCCGCGCTGTCGGCCGCGTGTGCCACCGACGCGGTGCTCGGCAACCTGCCGCTGATCTACCCGTTCCTGGTCAACGATCCCGGCGAGGGGGCGCAGGCGAAGCGGCGCGCGCACGCCACCATCGTGGACCATCTGATCCCCCCGATGGCGCGTGCCGAAAGCTACGGCGACATCGCGCGATTGGAGCAGTTGCTCGACGAGTACGGCAACATCGCGGCGATGGACCCGGCCAAGCTCCCGGCGATCCGTGGCGAGATCTGGAACCTGATGCGCGCCGCCGAGATGCACCGCGACCTCGGCCTCGACGACCGGCCCGATGACGAGGAATTCGACGACTTCCTGTTGCATGTCGACGGCTGGCTGTGCGAGATCAAGGATGCCCAGATCCGCGACGGCCTGCATGTGCTGGGCGAAGCGCCGACCGGTGCGGCGCGGGTCAACCTGGTGTTGGCGATCCTGCGGGCCGCCCAGGTGTGGGGCGGTCAGGACCACGCCGTCCCCGGTCTGCGCAGCGCGCTGGGCCTGAAGGAAGGCGCCGAGGTCATCGCGGTCGATGAGATCGAAAGCCAGGCACGGGCATTGGTCGAGGCGATGGAGGCCGCCGGCTGGGACGCCGGCGCGGTCGACGCGCTGCACGAGGCGCCGGAGGTGCGGGCCTCGCTGCGCTTCGCCGCCACCGAGGTGGTGCCGCGGCTGTCCGGCACCGCGGGCGAACTCGACGCGGTATTGCTCGCGCTGGCAGGCGGTTTCGTGCGGCCCGGGCCGTCGGGTTCGCCGCTGCGCGGTCTGGTCAACGTGCTGCCCACCGGCCGCAACTTCTACACCGTCGACCCGCGGGCGGTGCCGTCACGGCTGGCCTGGCAGACCGGGCAGGCGATGGCGGAGTCGCTGCTGCAGCGCTACCTCGACGACACCGGCACCTACCCGGAGTCGGTCGGGCTGTCGGTGTGGGGTACCAGCGCAATGCGCACGTCCGGTGACGACATCGCGGAGGTGTTGGCGCTGTTGGGCGTTCGGCCCGAATGGGACGAGGCGTCGCGCCGGGTCAGCCGCCTCGAGCTGATCCCGCTCGAAGAACTCGGCCGGCCGCGCATCGACGTGACCATCCGCATCTCCGGATTCTTCCGCGACGCCTTCCCGCATGTGGTGATGATGCTCGACGACGCGGTACGGATGGTGGCGCAGCTCGACGAGTCGGACGGCTACAACTACGTGGCCGCGCACGCGCGTGCCGACCTCGCCGACCACGGCGACGAGCGACGCGCCACCACACGGGTTTTCGGCTCCAAGCCGGGCTCCTACGGGGCGGGCATTCTGCAGGTCATCGAGTCGGGTACCTGGCGCGACGACAAGGACCTGGCCGAGGTCTACACCGCGTGGGGCGGATTCGCCTACGGCCGCGGCCTGGACGGCGCGGCGGCCGCCGATGACATGCGCACCAACTACGCCCGAATCAAGGTCGCGGCCAAGAACATCGACACCCGCGAGCACGACATCGCCGACAGCGACGACTACTTCCAGTATCACGGCGGCATGGTCGCGACGATCCGCGCGCTGACCGGATCGGATCCCAAGGCGTATGTGGGAGATTCGACGACGCCCGACGCGGTCCGCACCCGGACGCTGTCCGAGGAGACCGCGCGGGTATTCCGAGCCCGGGTGGTCAACCCGCGCTGGATCTCGGCGATGCGCCGGCACGGCTACAAGGGCGCGTTCGAACTCGCCGCCACCGTCGACTACCTGTTCGGTTTCGACGCGACCGCGGGCGTGGTGCATGACTGGATGTACGAAAAGCTGGCCGAGTCCTACGTTCTCGACCCCGAGACGCGCGAATTCCTCGACCAGTCGAACCCGTGGGCGCTGCACGGCATGGTCGAGCGCCTACAGGAGGCCGCCGACCGCGGCCTGTGGGCCGACCCGTCACCGGAGACGCTGGCAGCGCTGCGGCAGGCCTACCTGGAGGTCGAGGGTGACATCGAGGGCCGCGCCGGTGCCTGAGCCCGTCCGGGTCTGCATCCTGGGGGTCGGCATGGGCCCCCAGCACGTCACCCCGGAAGTCGCCGAGGCGCTGCGGTCGGTCGACTACGTGGTGGCCGCGTTCAAGGGTCCCGACGACGAACTGCTCGCACTGCGGTGGGAGATCGTCGACGCCTACACCGACGGCTCAATCGACGTTGTGGCCGTTCACGATCCGGAACGGAACCGGTCGACCGGGCTCGACGATCAGGGCTACCAGCAGGCGGTGGCCGACTGGCACGACGCGCGCGCGCAGGCCTACGCCGACGTGCTGCGTGCCCGTGGCGGCACCGCCGCGTTCCTGGTGTTCGGTGACCCGTCGCTGTACGACTCGACGATCCGGGTGGTCGAGAGGATCCAGAAGCTCGGTGTGCCAATCGAATTCGACGTGCTGCCGGGCGTCAGTGCGCCACAGGTGCTAGCCGCACGGCACCGCATTGTGCTGCACGAGGTCGGCCGCCCGGTACACATCACCACCGGCCGCCTGCTGCAGGAGGCGGTCGCCGCCGGGCAGGACAACATCGTCGCCATGCTCAACCCGCCCCCGGAGCGGCTCGACGTGACCGGTCTGGACGACTGGTCGGTGTGGTGGGCCGCCAACCTCGGCGCCACCGGTGAGCGGCTGGTCGCGGGACGGTTCGGCGATGTCGACCTTCAGATCGCCAAGGCCCGCGCGAAGGCGCGCGCCGAGGCGGGTTTCGTGATGGACATCTATCTGTTCCGGCGGCCGTGACGGCTCGCCGCGTGCTGCTCCTTGGCGGCACGTCCGAGGCGCGCACGCTGGCCGCACGGCTGGTGGCCGACGGCGTCGAGGTGACGAGCTCGCTGGCCGGCCGGGTTGCCCACCCGCGACTGCCCGAAGGGGCGGTGCGCATCGGCGGATTCGGCGGAGTCGACGGGTTGCGAAAGGCGTTGCGCGACTTCGACGTCGTGGTCGATGCGACGCATCCGTTCTCGGCGACAATCTCCGCTAACGCCTTTCGCGCCTGCGCTGCCGAGTCGATTCCGCTGCTGCGGCTGCAGCGACCCGGGTGGGCCGAGCGTGCCACCGCGTTGTGGCATTGGGTGGATTCGCACAGCGAGGCCGCCACCGAGGCCGCGCGGTTGGGCAAGCGGCCGCTGCTGACGGTCGGCCGCCAGCAATTGCGCGAGTTCGTCGCGGCTCTCGGCGAGTTGCCGGTCGTCGCGCGGGTCGTGGACGATCCGGACTTTGCGCTGCCGCCCTTGTGGCAGTTGATCCACGACCGCGGGCCCTACGCGTTGGACGGCGAGTTGACCCTGCTGCGCGAGCATGGCGCGGATGTGTTGGTCACCAAGGACTCCGGCGGCGAGTACACCTGGCCGAAGATGCAAGCCGCCGACGAGTTGGGCATCCCGGTCGTCGTTGTGCGGCGACCGGCCGTGCCCGCCGAGGTCCCGGTGGTATCCCTCCTCGACGACGCCGTCACCTGGCTGCGTGAACCGCGCGCGTGAATCGTTGCGCCAAACCCGGATGCCCGGCCCAGTGCGTGTGCAGGTACGCGGCGTGCAGCGTCGACGTGGCGAATCCCTCGGGGCCGTCGGGCAACTCCCACGCCGGCCGGTCCGGCAGCACAGTGGTTGCGGTGCGGTGGAATTCGTGGCCGGTGACCGCGGTTCCCTGGGTCGCGAGCACGGAGTCGGCGGGGCTGGTAGCGGTCCGGTAGCCGAGGGTCAGGCGGGGCGTCATCGCCGCGTCCGCGGGTACCGCGCCGACCATCGGTGTGCCGTCCAGCGAGCGGCACAGGTACAGCAGCCCGGCGCACTCGGCGACCGTCGGAATGCCGGCATCGATCGCAGCACGCAATTCGGCAAGCAGGCAACGGTTCTCGGCCAGGTCGGCAGCATGTACTTCGGGGAAGCCACCGCCGAGGTAGATGCCGGCGGTGTTCGGCGGAAGGACCGCGTCGGTCAGCGGGTCGAACTCGACGACGTCGCATCCGGCGGCGCGCAACAATTCCTCGGTCTCGGCGTAGCGGAAGGTGAACGCTCGGCCTCCCGCGACGGCGACGACGGGCCGGGCCTGCGATGGAGGCTGGACTTCCTGCGCCGGATCCCACGGTGTACAGGTCAACGCCTCGGCGCTACGAGCCAGGTCCAGCACCGCGTCGATATCCACATCCGCGGCAATCACTTCCGCCATCCGCTGCAGGGTCTGCGCCGACTCCGCCCGCTCCGCGGCCGGCACCAATCCCAGGTGCCGTGAGGGCGTCTCGACGCCGCTGTCGCGAGGCAGCACGCCCAGCACCGGAATTCCCGTGGGCCGCAGCGCGTCGCATACCTCGTTGGCGTGCCGATCGCTGCCGGCCTTATTGAGGATCACGCCCGCGATGCGGACCGCCGGATCGAACGCGGCCAATCCGGCGATCACCGCCGCGTGGGTGCGCGACGCGTGCGAGATGTCGACGACCAGCAGCACCGGCGACGCGGTCAATGCGGCGACGTGAGCGGTGGAGGCTTCGCCCCGGGTGCCAAGCCGGCCATCGAAAAGCCCCATCACGCCCTCGATCACAGCGATGTCGGCGGCGCGTGCGCCGTGCCCGAGCAGCGGGACGATCCGGTGTTCGCCGACCAGAAACGGGTCGAGGTTGCGGCCCGGGCGGCCGGTGGCCAGCGCATGATAGCCGGGATCGATGAAGTCGGGACCGACCTTGTGGCCGGACACCGCCAGGCCTCGACCGGCCAGCGCTGCCATCAATCCGGTTGCCACCGTGGTCTTTCCGTGCCCTGATTCGGGCGCGGCGACGACGATGCGGGGAAGCGCGGTGGCTACCACTCGATGCCCCGCTGGCCTTTCTGGCCGGCGTCCATCGGATGTTTGACTTTGGTCATGTCGGTGACCAGATCGGCGATGTCGACCAGTCGCGGATCGGCGTTGCGGCCGGTGACGACGACGTGCTGGTGGCCCGGACGATTGGCGAGCGTCTCGACGACGTCGTCGACGTCGACCCAACCCCACTTCATCGGGTAGGTGAATTCGTCGAGCACGTAGAGATCATGCGCTTCGGCGCCGAGGCGGCGTTTGATCTCGACCCATCCGGCGGCGGCTTCCTGCGCATGGTCGACCTCGGTGCCGGCTTTGCGACTCCACGACCAGCCCGACCCCATTTTGTGCCACTCGACCGGTCCGCCCTCGCCGGTCTCGTCGTGCAGCGCGCCGAGGCGCTCCAGCACGGTCTGTTCGCCGATCCGCCATTTGGCCGACTTGACGAACTGGAACACCCCGATGCGGAAGCCCTGATTCCAGCCGCGCAGCGCCAATCCGAATGCGGCCGTGGACTTTCCCTTGCCATCTCCGGTGTGCACCACGAGGAGCGGCCGGTTGCGCCGCTGCCGGGTGGTGAGCCGGTCGTCGGGCACGACCGAGACCTGACCCTGCGGCATCAGGCCGCCCCGGGCGTGGTGGCGCCGCGGACGATATCGGCCAGCGCCTGTGCGTTCACCTGACCGAGCGGTACGTGCTCGGCGTTGAGGTGCTGAGCGAGGTTGGCGGCCAAGCCCATTCGCATCCGTCCGCTCTCGCAGTCGACGACAATGCTGTCGATGCCTTCGTGCACCAGATGCGCGGCGGCCTGATGAGCCCGTCCGACGGGGTCCGCGCCGGCCGTCGCGCGACCGTCGGTGACGACGACCAGCAGCGGCCGTCGACTCGGGTCGCGCAGCCGCTCGCGGCGTACCACCTCGGCGGCCTTCAGCAGGCCTTCCGCGAGCGGGGTGCGGCCACCGGCCGGCAGGCCGTCCAGGCGTTTGGCCGCGATGTCGACTGAACCGGTTGGCGGCAGCGCGATCTCGGCACCACGATCGCGAAACGTGATGACCCCGACCCGGTCACGTCGTCGGTAGGCATCGAGCAACAGCGACAGAATCGCCGTCTTGACCTGCTGCATGCGTTCCCGCGCCGCCATCGAACCCGAGGTGTCGACGACGAACATCACCAGGTTGGCTTCGCGTCCCTCACGGACGGCGCCGCGCAGATCGGACGGCCTCAGCAGCAACCGGCCACCGCTGCGGCCCCGGGCGGCCTGGTGTGGCGCCGCGGCACGCACGGTCTCGACCAGGTGGATGCCGGACTCCGACAGCGGGCTGGCCCCGGAGCGCCGACCCGTCGTCGTGCGGGCGCGGCTGCGGCGACCGGCGTGCCCGTCCCCCACCCCGCGGACCGCGAAAAGCTTTGTGCGGTAGGGATCACCGGCGGCGACCGGCGGTGCGGACGGCGGCGCCTGGTGACCGCCGGCCGTCTGCGGGTTGGGCGCGTCCTGCCCGCCGCTCGGATCGTCGTCGGGGTCGGTGTCGGGATCGAGGCCCCGGTCCGTCTCGGGTGGCAGCAGTTCGTCGAGTTCGTCGTCGCTCAGCCCCGGCGCGTCGAAGGGGTTGCGCCGACGGCGATGTGGCAGAGCGAGTTTGGCGGCGACGCGCAGGTCGTCGATGTTGGGGTGTTCGCGGCCCTGCCACGCGGCGTGGGCCGCGGCCGCGCGGGCCATCACGATGTCTGCCCGCATGCCGTCGACACCGGCGGCCGCGCAGACTTCGGCGATGGCGACTAGCGCCGCGTCGGTGACCTCGACCCGCACGAGGGCCGATTGGGCCTGCTGGATCCGATCGCGCAGTGCCTCTTCGGCTTTCGCATAGTCTGCGCGGAACGCCGCCGGGTCGGCGTCGAAACGCAGCCGCCGGCGCACCACCTCGGCGCGCTGCGCCGGGTCCTGCGGCGCGGCGACCTCGACGGTGAGCCCGAAGCGGTCGAGCAACTGCGGACGTAGTTCGCCCTCTTCGGGATTCATGGTCCCGACGAGCACGAACTTCGCCGCGTGGGTGACGGAGATGCCGTCGCGTTCTACGGTGACCGCGCCCATGGCCGCCGCATCAAGCAGCAGATCGACCAGATGGTCGTGCAGCAGGTTGACCTCGTCGACGTAGAGGATTCCGCGGTGCGCCTTGGCCAACAGGCCCGGCTCGAAGTGCACCGCGCCGTCGCTGAGCGCCTGCTTCAGGTCGATCGATCCCGCGACGCGATCCTCGGTGGCTCCGACGGGAAGTTCGACGAGTCGCACGGGCCGGGTCTCGACGGCCGCGTCGGAGCCGAACGAGCCGTCCGGCGAGGATGGGTTCGGCTGGGCCGGGTCGGTGGAGAAGCGGTCGCCGGCGACGACGTCGATCGGCGGCAGGATCTGGGTGAGCGCGCGCACCAGCGTCGATTTCGCGGTGCCCTTTTCGCCGCGCACCAGCACACCACCGATGCCCGGGTCGATCACGCTGAGCACCAGGGCCAGCGCCATGTCGTCGAGCCCGCCGGGCGCGTCGGGGTCGCCGCCGACGACGGCGGGAAACGGGTAGAGCTGGTCAGTGTGGGACATGATTACGCCTGTTCGCAGGGTGCGTCGCGGGCATTACGCTAGCATCGCCGCCGTGCCGACCTCTGACCTGCGGGTGACCGTCGTCGGCGTCGGCGCCGACGGATGGGACGGCCTGGCGCCGGCCGCGCAGATCGCGATCGCATCGGCGGACATCGTCCTCGGCGGACCCCGTCAACTGGCGCTGCTGCCCGAGGCTGACGGGCAGGCACGCCAGCAGTGGCCATCGCCGTTGAGCGCGGCGCTGCCCGAGTTCCTGACCCAGTTCGCGGGCCGACGGGTCGTCGCACTGGCATCCGGCGATCCGATGCTGAGCGGCATCGGCACCACGCTGGTCGACCTGCTGGGCGCCGACCGCGTCACGGTGATTCCCCACGTGTCGTCGGTGACGTTGGCCCGCTCGCGGCTCGGCTGGTCCGCGGAATCGACCGCGGTGGTCAGCGTCGTCGGCCGCGACGTCCATGCCGCGCTGCGCGAGCTGGCGCCGGGCCGGCGCATCCTGGTGCTGTCGTCGGATGAGAAAACGCCTGCGGCCCTTGCTGATTTGCTGATCGCGCGGGGGTACGGCCAGAGCCGCTTCGTGGTGCTCGGCGGCCTCGGCGCCGACGACGAGACCATTCGTGAATCGACCGCCGCAGATTACGCCGGGGAGTCGCCTCGGTTGAATATTATTGCGCTGCAACTGGATGGGCCGCTCATCGCCGGATGGGCGTCGGGCCTGCCCGACGACGCGTTCGAGCACGACGGCCAGCTCACCAAGCGGGATCTGCGGGCCGCGGCGCTGGCCCGCCTGATGCCGGCTCCCGGCCAGGTGCTGTGGGACGTCGGCGCGGGAGCGTGTTCGGTGGGAATCGAGTGGATGCGCGCACACCCGAGTTGCCGGGCCGTTGCGGTCGAGTCGGACAGTGCGCGCGCCGAGCGAATCGGGCGCAACGCTCGCTCGCTGGGCGTGCCCGCATTGCAGGTGGTTTGCGGCTCGGCTCCGGATGCGTTGGGCGACTTGGCCACTCCCGATGCGGTGTTCATCGGTGGCGGCGCGAGCCGGGCCGGCGTGCTGCCGCGCTGCCTCGACGCGCTGTCCAGCGGCGGCCGGATCGTGGTGCACGGGGTGACGGTGGAGACCGAAGCGTTGCTCGCCGCGGCGTATGCGGAGCACGGCGGTGAGCTGACTCGCATTCACGTCGAGCATGCCGCGCCGGTCGGGTCGTTCACCGGCTTCACGCCGGCTCGCGCGGTGACGCAGTGGGCCTTCACGAAGTAGCCGACCGGTCGCGCCGCGGGTCGTAGAGGTGGCTCTCCCCCGCGCATGAATCCTGCTGTGTACCAAGCGCTTCGCCGACCATAATCACCGCGGCCTGCGTGAGGCCCGCTTCCTCGACCTGATCGGCGATGTCGGCGATCGTCCCGCGCAGGACCCGTTCCTGCGGCTGGGAAGCCCGGAACACCACGACGACCGGGCAGTCGGCGCCGTGCGTCGGCAGCAGCTCGTCCATCAGGCCGCGGATCGCGGTGATCGCCAGATGCAGCACCAGCGTCGCGCGGGTCGCGGCGAAGGCCGCCAACGATTCCGTCGCCGGCATCGCAGTGGATCGCGCCTGGGTTCGCGTGAGTACGACCGACTGCGCGACCAGCGGGACGGTGAGCTCACGACCGACCCGCGCCGCCGCGGCGGCGTAGGCCGGCACCCCGGGGATGACTTCCCATGGCACGCCGGCCGAGTCGAGCCGCCGCGTCTGCTCCGACACCGCGCTGTACAGCGACGGATCACCCGAGACCAGTCGCACGACCTGCCGACCGGCGCGGTGAGCCTCGACGATCCGGTCGACGATCTGGTCGAGATCCAGATCCTGGGTGTCGATCAATTCGGCTGCCGGAGAGCAGCTTTCCAGCATGTCCGGGTCGAGGTAGCTGCCCGGATAGAGGACGGTATCGGCGACGGCCAGCAGCCGGGTGGCCCGCACGGTCAGCAAGTCCGCGGCTCCCGGCCCCGCGCCGACGAACCGGACGGCGGTCACTTGACCCACCGCGGCGTCCACACCCGACCGGACGGGGTCGCCCGGGTACTTGACGCCCCGACCAGCACAAGGGTTTTCATGTCGATGGTGTCGGTGTCGAGGCTGCCGAGTGTGGTCACCGTCAGGGACTCTTCGGCGCGGCCGACGTCGCGGCCGACGACGACCACGGTCTCGGGGAGCCGGTGCTCGAGCAGAATGTCGCGGGCCAGTGTGATCTGGTCGGGGCGGGACCGTGACGCCGGGTTGTAGATCGCCAGAATCAGATCCGCGTCGGCGACGGCGCGCAGCCGCTTCTCGATCACCGGCCACGGCTTGAGCCGGTCCGAGAGGCTCATCACCGCGAAGTCGGCTCCTAGCGGTGCGCCGGCCAGGGCGGCGACGGCGTGCACGGCCGACACCGCGGGCAGCACCCGAATGGGAACTTCGGCGAAGCGCTCCTCATCGGCGGCCTCGAATACCGCTGACGCCATGCCGAATACGCCCGCATCGCCGCCGGAGACGACAGCGACGGATTC
The DNA here is from genome assembly GCF_030252325.1 of Candidatus Mycobacterium wuenschmannii. Lineage (NCBI taxonomy): Bacteria > Bacillati > Actinomycetota > Actinomycetes > Mycobacteriales > Mycobacteriaceae > Mycobacterium > Candidatus Mycobacterium wuenschmannii. The sequence continues at coordinate 1,719,359 of NZ_CP126981.1, forward strand.
GCCCTGCAACGCGAGATCGAGGGCGAATCGGGCCCGGTCGACTTCGACGGTGTTGCCGGATGCGTGTCGCTGCAGACCTTCTCGCTGCGGCACCCGAGCGACGTAGGGCGCGTATCCGACGACGTGCCGTACCTCGGCCAGCGCGTTCGCAGCCTCTGGCGTCAGCCAGCCGTCCGGGCCGGGGCCCAACCCGATCACGAGGAGCTCCGCAATGTCCGATCGGGTGGAAATAGTTGCCGGACTGGGCTCCTCGACCATGATGCGGGAGCGCCGACCATTGATGGAATCGCCGTTGACCACGATCAGCGACAGGTACGGCACGGTTGCCTCGTCGACCTCGGCCACTGGCATCCAGCGCTGCTGCGGGTGGCTGGCGCGCTCGACGTACATGGCGTGGTCGAGTCGACCGGCGGCGGTGAGCGCACGGCGCACGGCGGGAAAGGTGCGGCCGAGTTTCATGATGATCGCGCCGTCGGTGTCGGCGAGGCGGCGCGCGAGTTCGGCCTCGGGCAGTGTTCCGGGCAGCACGGTCAACACATCGGTCTGACGCACCAGCGGCGACGCGACGGCGGCCGTCGCGGCGGTGAATGCGGGAATCCCCGGGATGACTTCGGTCGCGAAGCGGGCGCTGAGCCGGTCGTGCATGTACATGAAGGAGCCGTAGAACAGCGGATCCCCTTCGGCGAGAAGTGAAACCGTGCGCCCGGCGTCAAGATGAGCGGCGAGCCGTGCGGCGGATTCCTCGTAGAACTCGGCCAGCGCCCCGGCGTAGCCGCCCGGGTGGTCGGTGGTGCCGGTGGTCAGCGGGTAGCGCAGTTCTTCCTCGATCGCGCCGGCGGGGATCAGGTCCGCCGCGATGGTCCGCGCGTAGGACTGCTTGTTGACGCCGGCGTGGTAGGCGATGACGTCCGATTCTCCGATGACACGCGCCGCCTTACGGGTGATCAACTCGGGATCGCCGGGCCCCAAGCCGATGCCGTAGAAGCGCGCGCCGGTCACTCGGCCTCCGAGGCCAACGCGTTGATGGCCGACGACGTGATCGCCGACCCGCCCCGGCGTCCGCGCACGGTAACGAACGGGATGTCGATGCCGTGATCGCGCGCGAACGAGGCGAGGGCCTCTTTGCTTTCGGCGGCGCCGATGAATCCGACCGGGCAGCCGACGATCGCGGCCGGCCGTGGCCCGCCGTCGATCATCGTCTCCAAGAGGTGAAAGAGCGCGGTCGGCGCGTTGCCGATCGCGACCACGGAACCAGCCAGCAGCGGTTCCCACAACGAGACGGCGGCCGCGGTGCGAGTGGTGCTCCACCGCTTGGCCAACGCCGGCACGCCCGGGTCGTTCAGGAAGCAGTGCACCTCGTTGGCGGCGGGAAGCCGGCCCGCGGTGATGCCGGTGGCGACCATCCGCGCGTCGCACAAAATGGGCGCCCCGGCCTGCAGCGCGGCGCGTGCACTCGCCACCAGCTGGGGGTGAATCACCAAGTCGTCGACCAGGTTTGGTTGCCCGGTGCCGTGGATCATCCGGACGGCGAGCTTCTCGGCATCGGCGGGAATGCGGGACAGGTCGGCTTCGCGGCGGATGGTGGCGAACGAGTCGACGTAGATGGCGGGGCCGTCGGCGATGTAGTCGTAGTGCCGGGTCGGCGGGCGGGTCTCGGTCACGCGGATACCTCCGGGACCAGGACGCCGCACCACGGTGTGACGACGACATCTGTTCCACCGCAGGCCTTCTCGACCAAATACTGAACGTGCGCGGGTGTGAGCGCGCCGTCCTCGGCGGGGACGTGGGTGCCGCCGGGCACGTCACCGTAGGGCAACGGCGGTGCCGGATCGGGGATCCGAGGGTCGGGGTCGACGGGCTCCCGCAGTGGCTTGGCAAGCTCGCGAATGTGCCACGCGGCATCGGGTTTCGTGCCGCGAGCGTCGAAGAAGGCCGTCGCCAACTCCGCCAGCCGGTCCGCGAGCGCATCCGTCGAGACGACAGTGCCCCAGTGTTCGCCGACACGCAACTGCGCCTCACCGTCACCGAGCGCCACGCAACCCAGGTCCGTTCCCCGTTTCCCGGATCCGGTGAGCCGGTAGAGGAGATCGCCGCGGCCGTCGTCGAGCGTGAATAGGAAGCGTCCCGGCAGCCGGCCGAGTTCGGGGGCGGCGCACAGCAACTCGTCGAGGTGCGCCATCACCGGGCGCAGGTCGACGCGTCCGCCGGCGAGACCGGTCTGCGGCGAGGCGAGCACATTGCGCACGAGTTCGTGTGTACGCGTGGGGATCAGGCAGGTCGACTCGAGCGCCGTCACCGCAGGTCTGGCCAGATCGGCACCCTCGGCCGGCAACCCGCGCAGTTGCAGGTTCGCCCGACGCGTCAGGTAGATCCGGCCGTCGCCGAATTCCCGGCTGACCTCGGACAGTCGCCGCAGCGCCGCCGTCGGCACCCGCCCGCCCAGCAACCGTAGGCGGACGAGCAGGCCGTCGTCGGCGTGCCACGGTCGCCACACACCGGGGCACATGTCTGCCCGTGTGCGTGTGTCCGTCGTCATCGTCGGCCTCCCGGGATCAGCTGAGATTGCTGACCTTCTCCATCATTGCGTGCGCGACGTCGATCGCGCTGACGTCCGGCTTGGCCGACCCCGGATCCTGCGGGGTCCGCTCGCCGAAGAAGACCATATCGACTTCCACGATGCAGTTCAGCCGTACGCCGATGGCGCGGGCTTGCGGAGTCGGGGTCAGCGAAGGCATGTTGGGCAATGTGGCGGTGGCGGTATTCGATGCCGCGACAACGGAATCCAGGGTTCGCACATCGTCTATCACCGTCGTCGTGGTGATGGGTCCGGCTTCTTCGGTCGTCGTCTGGCCCTTGCACTGCGGCCACTTCCCGGAGATCTTCGTGAACAGCTCCTGCGCCTCCGCCGCCGACGGTAGGGCGACCACGCCCTCCATCACGCTGATGACCTGAGCCGGATCGCCGTCGTTCCACCACGACACCGAGGCGACGTTGGTGATGTTGTCGGAGTCGTACACGCTCTTCTGCAGCATGGCCGTCACACCGAGGCAATCCGTCGACTCCGGTGGAGCCTCCCGTCGATCGAGCTTCTCCGGACCGCCGAACTGCGCGGGCTGGCGCCCGACGAACGGCTGGCCCAGCATCCGCGTCAAAGTCTTGCCGCTGAGCAGGACATGCTCGACGACCTTGCCGGACAACGGCTTCGGCTTGAGATTCGGTGCCGGCTTCGCTGTCCCGGCGACCACCGGCCCACAGCCCGCAGCGAGCACGGCTGCCACCGCGAACGTCACCGCCAGCCTGAACCCGCGCATGGCTATTTTTTGTTGCCTTTGTCTCCGGCGGAGTCCGTCGACAGCGCGGCGACGAACGCCTCCTGAGGCACGTCGACCCGGCCGATGGTCTTCATCCGCTTCTTGCCTTCCTTCTGCTTTTCGAGCAGTTTGCGCTTTCGGGTGATGTCGCCGCCGTAGCACTTGGAGAGAACGTCTTTGCGGATGGCGCGAATATTCTCGCGCGCAATGATTTTCGACCCGATCGCGGCCTGCACCGGAACCTCGAACTGCTGGCGTGGGATGAGTTCCTTGAGCCGGGTGGTCATCTTATTGCCGTAGGCCGCGGCGCCGTCCTTATGCACGATCGCGCTGAAAGCGTCGACGGCCTCGCCCTGCAGCAGGATGTCGACCTTGACTAGGGAGGCTTCCTGCTCGCCGGCCTCCTCGTAGTCGAGACTGGCGTAACCGCGGGTGCGCGACTTCAGCGAGTCGAAGAAGTCGAAGATGATCTCGCCCAACGGCATTGTGTAGCGGAGTTCGACGCGCTCGGGTGACAGGTAGTCCATGCCGCCGAGTTCGCCGCGGCGCGACTGGCAGAGTTCCATGATGGTGCCGATGAACTCGCTCGGGGCGATCACCGTCGTCTTGACGACCGGCTCGAACACCGTGCGCACCTTGCCTTCTGGCCAGTCCGATGGATTGGTGACGATGACCTCGGTGTTGTCTTCCTTCTCCACCCGGTAGACGACGTTCGGTGAGGTGGAGATCAGGTCGAGGTCGAATTCGCGTTCGAGGCGCTCGCGGGTGATCTCCATGTGCAGCAGGCCGAGGAAGCCGCAGCGATAGCCGAAGCCCAGCGCCACCGAGGTTTCCGGCTCGTAGGTCAGGGCGGCGTCGTTGAGTTGCAGCTTGTCGAGCGCATCGCGCAGGTCTGGATAGTCCGACCCGTCAACGGGATACAGCCCGGAGTAGACCATCGGCCGCGGCTCCCGGTATCCGGTGAGCGCTTCCGTCGCACCATGGCGCTGGGTGGTGACGGTGTCACCGACCTTTGACTGGCGCACGTCCTTCACGCCGGTGATGAGGTAGCCGACCTCGCCGACACCCAGGCCCACCGAGGCTTTCGGTTCGGGTGAGACGATGCCGACCTCGAGCAGTTCGTGGGTCGCGCCGGTGGACATCATCTGAATGCGTTCGCGCGGAACGATCTTGCCGTCGACGACACGGACGTAGGTGACCACGCCGCGGTAGATGTCGTAGACGGAGTCGAAAATCATTGCGCGCGTTGGGGCCATCGGGTCGCCGGTGGGCGGCGGGACTTCGCGTACGACGTGGTCGAGCAGGTCGGCGACACCCTCCCCCGTCTTGCCCGAGACGCGCAGCACGTCGCTCGGCTCGCAGCCGATGATGTGGGCGATCTCGCCGGCGTAGCGCTCGGGGTCGGCGGCGGGCAGGTCGATCTTGTTGAGCACCGGGATGATGTGCAGATCGCGATCCAGCGCCAGGTAGAGGTTGGCCAGCGTCTGCGCCTCGATGCCCTGGGCGGCGTCGACCAACAACACCGCACCTTCGCAGGCTTCCAGCGCGCGGGACACCTCATAGGTGAAGTCGACGTGCCCCGGGGTGTCGATCAGGTGCAGGACGAACTGCTCGCCATTGACCTCCCAGGGCAGGCGGACGTTCTGCGCCTTGATGGTGATGCCGCGCTCGCGCTCGATATCCATCCGGTCGAGGTACTGGGCGCGCATCGACCGCTCGTCGACGACGCCGGTCAGCTGCAGCATCCGGTCGGCCAGCGTGGACTTGCCATGGTCGATGTGGGCGATGATGCAGAAGTTCCGAATCTGCGCCGGCGCGGTGAAGGTCTTGTCGGCGAAACTGCTGATGGGAATCTCCTGGTGAAGCCGGGGTTTGGCGCTACCAGCGTATCGAGCGACCGGCGCCCCAGCACAATCGTGGTCGGGTCGGCCAAAACGAAACCCCCGGACGGTGGGTCCGGGGGTTTCGTTTTGGAGCGATTTAGCCGATCGCGCCGAGCAGCGCAGTCGGGTCGAAGTAGCCCAGAAGGTCATTGAAGCCATTGGTAAGGAAATCGCCGATGGCACTGAAAACCGTGGCATCTCCACCGATGGCATCGAGGATGGAGGTCTCGGCGCCGAACAGGAAGTCGCCGTAGCTTTCGGTGGGCACCAGATCGCCGCCGGTGAACAGCGCGTACAGGCCGACGTTGTACGCATCGGCGAACTGCGTCAGCGCACCGTTGAGCACGTGGTAGGAGCCGATGACTCCGTCGTCGGCGATGTTCTCCGGGTTGAGGCCGAAGATCAGCGAGGTGAAGATGTCGTTGGCGTCGTTGGTGGCGATGGTGTCGAACGGCAGGTCACCCATGCCAGGCACGACGTCATCAGATACCCCCGCGAGACCCGCAGCCGCGTTGAAGATGCCGTTGAGGCTGGCGACCTGCGAGCTGAGAACGTCGCTGAAGTCGGGAGCTTCGGCGGCTGCGCTACTGGCGTCCGCGCCCTGAAGTGCGGAGAGGTCAAGGCCGAAGTACCCGGCCAGGTTGCCGACGCCGCGGTCGAAGAACCACGAGGCTGGGTCGTCCGCTGCTAATGCGGCCGTGATGTTCGGGTCCGAGCCGATGAAGATGTCCCGGGTGAATTCTTCGCCTGGGTTGAACAGCGCGAACAACGAGGCATTCGACGAGTCTGCGAAATTGATCAGCGCGCCGTTGAGGACGTTGTAGCTGCCGGATGCTCCTGTCGAGATTCCGGCCTCGATCGGATTGACGCCGTAAAGGAAGTAAAGAAACGGGGTCAGCTCGTCCGCTTGCGAGGGGTCGGTCAATAGCGGCGCGTACTCGGCAACGCCGGCCGGGGTAAGGACGTCGAAGCCGCCGGTGGTGACGTCGGCGGTGTACGCGGTGTCTGGAACCCCTGAAAACAGGGCCCCGAACTCAAAGAACGAGTTCAGCGACGAGATCTGGCTGGCGTTGATCGCGTCGAAGTCGATGAGGTCGGTGGGCGCCGCCGTTGCTAAAGGCGCGAATGCGATGGCTGCTCCGGTCGCGAGACCGGCGATAGTGGCTGTCTGACGAATTTTCATGCGTTGTCCCCTCAGGATTTCCTGCCAGCGGTTCGGGCGTACCGCCGGAGGTCCCCCCCAACACAGGCTGCCGACGCCTGACCCCGCTGTTGGAAACCTGAGAGGAACATAACAATTGACTCTACTTACCGAAAGGAATTTGTAATAAATAAATAAGATTCACTCGTAACGGCTGCTAGACGCCCACAGAGCTCCGTCGAACCATCGGTTCACCCCAAATTTAATTCACATATCTTCGGCCGTCGGCAACAATCCGGCGATGGACGGTCACCGCGAAACGTGCATCTGCGGGCACTAGTTCAAGGAAGCCCCTGACCTCGGCGGCGCGGCGGATGCCGCCCCGACGCGCACCCGGGTCCCTGCGACCTGGTCGTCTACTGACCGCGACTCACTGCCCGCCCGCGTTAAGAGTGGATCGGCCAAAACGAAACCCCCGGACGGTGGGTCCGGGGGTTTCGTTTTGGAGCGCGGAACTAGCCAGTCATCGCCGGCAGGAAGTAGCCCACCAGATCGCTCAAGCCAAGCTGGAGATATCCGCTTATCGCGCTTGCGACCGTGTCAGTAGCGCCGCTCACCAGATCGTGAGTGCCGAAGATGAGGTCGGGCGAAATGAGGTCGCCGCCGTTCAACAACGAGAAGAGTCCGACATTGTCCGCGTTGAAGAACTCGGTCAGAGCTCCATTGAGGACGTCGTATGACCCCGGGTCACCGCTGGCACCGGCCGCCCCGAATACGAGGGACTCGAAGCTGTCAGTGACTTTGGTCGGGTCGATGGTGTCAAAGCCCGTGTAGATGCCCGGCACCGAGTTGATGTTCGGCACAATGTCGTTGTAGACGTCGGCCAGCCGGCCATCGAACTCGAACATGCTGTTCAGGCTGGTGATCTCGCCGGAAATGGTGGGGAGGATGCCTCCGTCAGCGGTCGCTGACGGAGCAAAGTTCGCGTCGAAACCATTCAGGTCGCCGAGACCGAAATTATAGAAGTACTGAGCTGCGCCAGCAATGCTCCCGGTGTCGAGCGCGTGGGTGATCGTCGAGGTCGACCCGAGGTAATCACCGACATTGGTATCCAACGCGCCATTATTTGCAGCTGCGAAGGCGTACACGTTGTAGGCGTCGTAGAACTGGGTCAGGGCGCCATTGAACTCATTGTACGGCCCGGTGGTGTCGGAAATTCCCGCCAGGATCGGGTTGGTGCCGTAGATGTAGGACTCCAGAGGGGTGACTTCACCAAGGGTCGACGTCCCGGGGAACAACTGAGGTGCGTCTTTGCTCAGGTCGCCCAGGTGATCGTAGACACCGGCGGCGCCACCCTTGACGACGTCCGTGACGCCACCAAGCGCCGCGTATGTCTCAAAGAGCGAGTTCTGAATACCGACTTCCCCGGCGAGGGTGCTGCTTACGGTGTCGCCGAGGTCCGCTTGAGCCAGAGGCGCGAAAGCCAGAGTCGCGCCGCACGCGAAGCCGGCGGCGACGGCGATTTTGCGAATGTCCATGGATGTTGCCTTCCAAGATGTCTGCCGACGATTCGGGCGTACCGCCGGAGGTCCCCCCAAAGCTCCCCCTTGGTGAAAACCTGAGAGGAACATAACAAGTTTGTATGTACTTCAACAGCATTTGGACAAGAAATATTTGCGTTTCATACGTTCGTACTAGGTGCGCGTTATTAGGCTCGTGTACAGAGCAAATATGCAGCTTAAGGCGGTGACAAGACGCCGAGGCGTCGTAGCGCGGCGCGCAGCGCTCTAGCGTTATCCGCGGGGATCAAGCTGAGAGACAGCGAGCGCGCCGGGATAGATAGCTAAGAATCTGATAGGAACGCGGTTTTCGATCTGAGTCTTGAGATCCACCAAACTTCGCCGCGTATTGGTGGGTTCCGCTGCACTGTTCCGCCACCAGCGCCCGGAAACTCCTGCTCGCCGGCCAGCGTCGGCCCGCATGACAGGCACCGGCTCCCAGTTCCGGCCTACGCTGTCTAGATGCCGTCACAGTGGAGAACCTTCCAGCGGCTGGCTGAGCATCTGGTGTTCAACGAGGCGCCGAAGTTGGTCCGGCAGCTGCAACAGTCACCATCGATCCAGCGCGGCATCAAGATTGGGCTCGACGTCTTGGCCGGCACCGCGCCCGAAGCGCCGGCCGAGATCACTGCCGGACGCCCGGTGACCCGAACCAGCGTCCCCACGGCCCACCGCGCCCGCCGGATCGTCTACGCCCCCGACCTGGACGGTCGCGCCGACCCGGGCGAGGTCGTGTGGACATGGGTGACCTACGAGGAAGACCCGACCCGCGGCAAGGACCGCCCGGTACTGGTCGTCGGCCGCGACCGCGCAACGCTGCTCGGACTGATGATGTCGAGCCAGGAACGCCACGACACCGACCGCAGCTGGGTGGGCATCGGCAGCGGCGCCTGGGACGGCGAGGGCCAACCGAGCTGGGTGCGCCTGGACCGGGTGCTCGACGTCCCCGAGGAGAGCATCCGGCGCGAGGGCGCGATCGTGGAGCGCGTCATCTTCGACCGGGTCGCCGCGCGACTGCGCCGCGACTACTCCTGGAGCTGACCTATCCCTGCGTGATGTAGGACTGCAGCTGCTCGTGCTCGCTTTCGAGCTCCTGCATCCGCGTCTTGACCACGTCGCCGATGCTGACGATGCCGATCAGCTCCCCGTCCTCGAGCACCGGCACGTGCCTCACCCGGTTCTCGGTCATCAGCAGCGTGAGGCTGTCGACGGTGTCTTCCTTGGTACAGGTCGACACCACGGCCGTCATGATCTTCTGGACCGGTTGCGAGAGCACCGATGCTCCGTGATTGTGTAGCTGGCGGACCACGTCGCGCTCGGAGACGATGCCGCTGACACCGTCCGGCCCGGACACGATCATGGCGCCGATGTTGTGGTCAGCGAGGCCCGCCAGCAGTTCAGCGACCGTCGCGTCCGGGTTGATCGTCACCACCGTGCCGCCTTTGCCACGCAACACATCTGCTATCCGCATCAAGCCTCCCGCCGAGTGTGATCAGGTTCACATCCAGGCTACGGCGAGATCGGTCGACGTGTAAGTAGCTGGCGAAATTCGACGCAAATGCCAGGTCAGGCGAGGCGGGTGATTTCGACGACCACGTCGAGGTCCGTCGCACCCGCCCCGGAGTAGATGCCCTTGAGCGGCGAGACGTCGGTGTAGTCACGCCCGACACCGACCGTGACGTACTGCTCGTTGATCGCGCTGTCGATGGTCGGGTCGTGGTCCCACCATCCCCCGGTCCAGGCCTGGATCCACGCGTGACTCTGTCCGTCGACAGTGTCCCCGACCTTGGCGTCGGCGTGGGGATGGTGATACCCCGACACATAGCGCGCTGGAATTCCCATGGCGCGCAACACGATCAGCGTCAGGTGAACGAAGTCCTGGCAGACGCCCTTGCCTTCACGCAACGCGTCCAGACCCGACGACGACACACCGGTGCTGCCCTTGACGTAGTCGAGTTCGCTGCGGACCCACTCGGATGCGGCGAGGACGGCGTCGGCCGGCTTGTGCTCCTTGGCGATCTTCTTGCCAACGGACGCAACGCGTTTGCTCGCCGGCGTGTGCGGGGTGGGAGTGAGCACCTCGTCGTACCGGTCGAGGACGGCTTCGCTGCCCAGTTCCGCCCAGGTCAGTTCTTTGGCCGGCGGATCGGGCTTCTCGGTCTCGACCACCGATGCCGACGTCACCGTCAACTCGGTGTGCGGTGCGTGCAGGTCGAACGCCGTCACCGCGGTGCCCCAATAGTCGACGTAGCGATACGACCTTGTCGCCGGCAAGGTTTCAACGCGGTTGAGGACGACGTTCTGCCGGGAGTCGGAGCGCGGCGTCAACCGTGCTTCGTTGTAGGAGGCCGTCGCCGGTGACGGGTATGCATAACCGGTCGCGTGCAGGACGCGCATGCGCCACATCAGTTCTTCCCCTGTTTCGTCGCCTTGACCGGTAGTGGATCGCGGTAGCCTGCGTCGGTCCAAGCCACCCACGGCACCGCGTGAAAGTACTGCACTGCCAACGCTTCTCCCACGTCGAAACACGACTTCTGCAGACCGGCGAGGCGCCGCTCGAGCGACTCGAGCAGCACGCCCGGCCGGACGAACTCGAGTTCGCTACGGGCCCGGCCCAACAGACGCTGCGCCTCCGAGATCGTGCCCACGTTGCCGTGCGAGTCGCGTACCAGTTCTTCGAGTTGGTGCTCGGCCGTCTTCAGCGAATAGAAGATCGACCGCGGGAAGCGCCGGTCGAGCAGGATGAACTCGACAACGCGATTGGCGTCCAGCACGCCACGATAGGTGCGCAGGTAGGTGTCGTGGCCACCCGCGGACCGCAGCACGGTGACCCATGCCGGTGACGCTGCGCTGTCGCCGACTCGCGACAGCAGCATGCGGACCGTCATGTCGACGCGCTCGATCGTTCGGCCCAGCATCATGAACCGGTAACCGTCATCGCGGGACAGCGTCGAGTCGGCCAGGCCGGCGAACATCGCCGCGCGCCCCTCGACGAACGACAGGAACTCATGCGGCCCAAGGCGTTTGGCAGCGCGGATACGTTCGCCCATCGCGTTGTAGGTGGTGTTCAGGCACTCCCAGGTCTCGGTGGAGGTGACCTCACGCGCCGACCTTGCGTTCTCGCGCGCCGCGGTGAGGGCGTCGACGATGGAACTCCCGCCGCCCAGGGTGCCTTTCCGGAACGCGACGACATCGGTCAGCGACCACAGGTCCAGCGTGTCGTCGGGCTCTTCAATTCCCAACACCTGCAACAACACCCGGGACGTGTGGTCGGGGTCGACGCTGGAGTCTTCCAGCAACTGGTGCAGGGTGACGTCGAGGATTCGCGCCGTTTGGTCGGCGCGCTCGACATAGCGACCGATCCAGTACAGCGCCTCTGCGTTGCGTGCGAGCATCAGCGAACCACCGCCTGCTGTTGTTGCTGCTGTTGACCTGATCGCTCCGGTGGGCCCGCTTTCATCTGAGACTGCTTCTGCTCCTGCTGCTGCCCCGGCTTCTCCGCTGCCTCCTCGTCGGCATCGGTGACCGGCGCGGGCAACGCCTTGACCACCTCGGCGGCGCCGAGTTCGTGGTCCTCAGCCGAGGTCTTCGACGCCAGCACCCAGGTGTCCTTCGATCCGCCGCCCTGGCTGGAGTTCACCACCCGGGATCCCTCGACCAGCGCCACGCGGGTCAGGCCACCGGGCAGCGTCCAGATGTCGTCGCCGTCGTTGACGATGAACGGCCGCAGGTCGACGTAACGCGGCGTGAGCGTGTCGCCGATCTGGGTCGGGACCGTCGAGAGCTGCATCATCGGTTGGGCGATCCAGCCGCGCGGGTCGTCGCGAATGCTCTTGCTGATCGCGTTGAGTTCCTTGTTGGAGGCCTCGGGGCCGAACACGATGCCGTAGCCGCCGGAGCCTTCGACGGGCTTGATCACCAATTCGGCGACCCGGTCGAGCACCTCTTCACGCTCGTCGTCCAACCAGCAGCGGTAGGTGTCGACGTTGGCCAGCAGCGGCTTCTCGCCGAGGTAGTACTCGATGATCGTCGGTAAGTAGGTGTAGACGAGCTTGTCGTCGCCGACCCCGTTGCCGACGGCGCTGGAGATCACGACGTTGCCCGCACGGGCGGCGTTGAGCAGGCCCGCGACACCGAGCACCGAGTCGGGCTTGAAGTGCATCGGGTCGAGGAAGACATCGTCGATGCGTCGGTAGATGACGTCGACCTGGCGCTCCCCCTCGGTGGTGCGCATGTAGACCTGGTTGTCGCGACAGAACAGGTCGCGGCCCTCGACCAACTCGACGCCCATCTGGCGGGCCAGCAGCGAATGCTCGAAGTACGCCGAGTTGTAGACGCCCGGGGTCAGCACGACGACCGTCGGGTCGGCCTCGTTGGTGGCCGCGGAATTGCGCAGCGCCCGCAGCAGGTGCGAGGCGTAGTCGTCGACCGCGCGGACGCGGTGGCTGGCGAACAGGTTTGGGAAGACCCGGGCCATCGTGCGCCGGTTCTCCATCACGTAGGAGACACCCGACGGCGACCGCAGGTTGTCCTCGAGCACCCGCCAGATGCCCTTTTCGTCCTTGATCAGGTCGATGCCCGCGACGTGGATGCGCACTCCATTGGGGGGCTGGATGCCGACGGCCTGCCGGTGGAAGTGCTCGCAGGAGGTGATCAGTCGCCGCGGAATAACCCCGTCGCGCAGGATCTCCTGGTCGCCGTAGATGTCGTCGAGGTAGGCCTCGAGAGCTCGGACGCGCTGGACGAGGCCGCGCTCGAGCTTGGTCCATTCGGCCGCGGAGATAACGCGGGGCACCTGGTCCAGCGGGAACGGCCGCTCCTGCCCGGACAGCGAGAAGGTGATGCCCTGGTCGACGAACGCCCGGCTCAGCGCCTCGGCGCGGTCATCGAGGTCGTCGGCGTTGGACGGCGCGAGTTCCTTGTAGATGCCCTTGTACGGCGTCCGGACGTTGCCCTGGCCGTCGAACATCTCGTCGAAAGCCTCGGAATAGCCGTTAGTGGCGTTATAGCCGTCGAAAATCTGCTCAAAGCCGTGCTGCGACTGTGACTGCTTCTGTTTCTTGGTTTCGGAGGAATTCGTTCGGGTGGCCACGCTGCCATGCTGCATCAGATCGTCACGCTCCGCAGGGCCAGCTTCTCGACTTTGGGAGTTCGCATGGCGGACTGATACCCTGAGCAGTCGCTGCTTAAGCGCGCATGCGCGCCGGCAAACCCGAGACAGCACAAGCCTCAGACATTTGAGAAGGAATTACGCGTGGCCAACATCAAGTCGCAGCAAAAGCGCAACCGCACCAACGAGCGCGCCCGACTCCGCAACAAGTCGGTGAAGTCGTCGCTGCGTACGGCCGTTCGCGCGTTCCGCGAGGCCGCCGAGGCCGGCGAGAAGGACAAGGCCGCCGAGCTGCTGGTGTCGACGAGCCGCAAGCTCGATAAGGCCGCCAGCAAGGGCGTCATTCACAAGAACCAGGCCGCGAACAAGAAGTCCGCGCTCGCGCACGCGCTGCACAAGCTCGGCAAGTAGTACCGCCTACTCGGCGACTAACTCCGCAACCTTTCGCACCGCCGACTCCAGCGCGTAGTCCGCGTCGGCCGCGGCCCCTTTCACGTCGGCGTTCAGCGCCGCCACCAATCGCATTGCGGTAGCCACCGAATCGCGCGACCAGCGCCGCGCCTGCTTCTGCGCCTTCTGGATGCGCCACGGCGGCATCCCCAATTCCGAAGCCAGCCGGTAGGGGTCCCCCGACAGCGAGCCGACCCGCCCGATGCTGTGCACCGCCTCGGCCAGCGCGTCGGCCAGCACCACATGCGGTTCGCCGCGCAGCATCGCCCAGCGCAGCGCCTCGACAGCGCCCTCCACGTCGCCCACGACCGCTTTGTCGGCGATGTCGAAGCCCTTCACCTCGGCCTTGCCCTGGTGGTAGCGCCGCACCGCAGCGACGTCGACGTGCCCGCCGGTGTCCGCGACCAATTGCGAACAGGCCGAGGCCAATTCGCGTACATCGGAGCCGACGGCGTCGAGCAGCGCGGTCAGGGTGTCGTCGTCGATCTTGACCTTCAGCGCGCGAAACTCCTTGCGAACGAAGTCGATTCGCTCACCGGCCTTGGTGATCTTGGCGCAGGGGTGCACCTCGGCACCCAGCCTCTGCAGCTGCGCGGCCAGGGCCTTGGCGCGGCCTCCCCCGGAATGCACGACGACCAGTTCGGTGCCGGCCGGCACGTCGGAGGCGGCCTTGCCGATCAAGTCGGCGGCCTCCTTGCCGGCCTCACCAGCGGCCTCGAGGACGACGACGCGCTCGTCGGCGAACAGCGACGGGCTCAGCAGTTCGGCGAGTTCGTAGACGCCGACGTCGCCGGCGCGAACCCTGTCGACCGGAACGTCGTCGGTGCCGGCGCGCTTGCGGGCCGCGCGCAGCACGTCGGCGACGGCGCGCTCGACCAGCAGCGGCTCATCACCCAGCACGAGATGCACGGTCGAATCCTGGCTCACCGGATGATGGTGTCACGTTCGGCCGACAGGCCCGCCGAGCCCCGCCAGCGACCAGGCGAACAGCGCGCAGGCCGCCAGCGCCAGGCCCGCCCGGAACCATCGTCGCCGCCAGAGCAGCACCGTCAACAGTCCCGCGGCAGCGACGATCACCGCACCGGAAAGCCCCGACGGCACAGGCACACTCGCGCCCGGGACGCCCGCCGACCAATGCGCGATCCGCAGCAGCCACCACAGCTCCGGGCCGGTGAATCGGATCAGCAGCTGCGCGCCGGCCGGCCAGCACAGGCACAGCGCCGCCGCGGCGCTGCCCAGCACGGTGATCGGTGCGACCAATGCCGCCACCGCGAGGTTGGCCACCGCGGACACCACGCTGAACCGGCCCGAGATGCCGGCGATCAACGGCGCCGTCACCAGCTGCGCCGCGCACGCCACGCACACGGCGTCGGCCAATGGCTTGGGCCAGCCCGCGGCCACCAGACGCCGGGACCAGACCGGCGCGACGACCACCAACGCCGCGGTCGCCACCACCGACAACGCCAACCCGACATCGACGGCCAACTGCGGCGCCACCACCATCAGCAGCAGCACGGTGCCGGCCAGGGCCGGGATCGCCTGCCGACGCCGCGACGACAACACCCCCACCAACGCGATCGCACCCATCACCGCGGCGCGCAGCACACTGGCCGAAGGCTGCACCACGATGACGAACAGCACCAGCGCCACGCCCGCCAACCCGACCGCCGCCCGTGGCCCGATCAGTCGCGACGAGAACAGCACCGCCCCGCAGACGATCGTGACGTTGGCGCCCGACACCGCGGTCAGATGCGTCAACCCCGCGGTGCGGAATTCCTGCTCGGTGAGTGGGGTGACCGCCGACATGTCGCCGAGCACCAGCGCCGGCAGCATCGCGGCCTGGTCGGCAGGCAGCACCCGGGCAGCTGCGGCCGCGAACCCGGCCCGTGCCGCGTACGCGGCACGGTTCAACGGCCCGGCACGACCCATCGTCGGCGCGCCGATCGCGGTGATGACGGCGACGCTCAGGTCGCGACGGGTGGGCGCGGTGACCCGCGCCCGGAATCGCATCGGCTGGCCGACCATCACCGCACCGAAGTCACGCGCCTGCGCGAAAACCACTGCTCGCCCGGCAGTCTCGTGCCCGTCGAGCATGCGCAGCGTCGCGCGGAACAACAGCCGGCCGCGGCCGACCGGCTTGGCGCTTTCGGTCGGCGTCACGGCCACCTCCGCACTGGAGCCGAATGCCGACCGGATCGGGTGGTGCGTAACTGCGTTGGAGCGCAATGTGATTGCGCAGCCGAAGCCCGCGCCTACGACCCCCGCGGCGAGCACCCCGACACCGACGGTCCGCGCCCGGCGGGGCCCGAAGCGCCACAGCAGAGCGCCGGACGCGCCGGCCGCCAAGCACAGCGACCCGAGTGCCGCGCCGACCGGCCAAAGGATCCCGGCGGCGGTGACGAGCCAACTGGTCAGCGCCGCCGGAACCAGACGCGCATCCAGGCGCGGCGCGATGTCCGCCGGTTGTGTCACCGGCCTCAGACGCGGACCAGCGGGCGCAGCTTCTCCAGGCGCGCGGCGCCGAAGCCCTCGACCTCCCCCAACTGGTCGACGCTGCTGAACTTTCCGTGGGCCTGCCGCCACGCCACGATCGCCGCGGCGCGCACCGGCCCCACGCCGGGCAGCGTGTCCAACTGCTGCACGGTCGCGGTGTTGAGGTTGACGACCTGCGCCGAGTCTCCCTTCGCGGGGCGCGACGCCGAACTCGTCGGGCCGGGCGCGGCCGATCCCGGGCTGACCGAACTGCCCAGGACCGCGGGCTGGCCTTTCGCTGGCGCGATGCCCACCACGATCTGCTCGCCGTCGTCGACCTGGCGGGCCATGTTGAGGCCGATCGTGTCGGCGCCGTCGGTCGTGCCGCCGGCCGCCTTCAGTGCGTCGGCGATCCGCGCGCCGGGCGCCAGCGTCACCAGCCCTGGGGTGTGCACCAAGCCGACGACGCTGACCACCACCGGCTGATTCGCCCGTGCGGCGGAGCTGGGCGTGCGGCTCGCCGTGGCCGCCATGTCGACGGGCGGTAGCTTGGCCGACGAGACCGGCGCCGGCTGCTCGCGCATCAGCGTGAAGATGGTGACCAGCACGGCGATCGCCGCGACCACGGCCAACGCGACGGCGCCGGCACGGCCCGGATCGGCCCGGACCTTGGCCAGCCAGCCGTCGTCCTTCGCCGCGTCCGGGACCCACCTCGGTAGGAGCGAGTTGGGATCGTCAGCGTCGTCGTCGTCAGCCGACGGTTGCGCACTCAGTCGTCGCTGAAGTCGCTCAGCGGGGAGTTCTGTTCGCATGTCGGCGACGCTAGAGCGAGCCACCACCACCTCGGCGCCGTCGCGGCGCTCTCGACCGGCCGCTGTGGATCGATGGCAATCTGGGGATAATCGGCCATGCCCCCTTACCACGTCCAGGCCAGTACGAGCGCTGTCGAAATTTGGACGGGAAAGCGGATCCAATTCGGCAGTGAGAGCCGCGACGACTGGCAAAAAGCATTGAAAGCGGATCTGCGACAAGCTTTTTCGAAATTGGACGTATCGCAGAGCGCATTGATTGCGGGCTACTACTACAGCAGCAGCCCCGTCGTGACAGACACCGAGAACAGCCTTTTTACCAATGTCGGCGAGACCATGCCGCGGGGCTCCTTCACGGCATTGAGTTTCGAGCGTGGCACGGACGCTCCGCCCGAGCCTCCGTGCTCAGTCGACCTGATCAGCGGTCACCTCCACTACTACCGCTATCGCGTCGGTGGATCGTGGACGAGTTGGAGAGCCGGGCGAACACTTGCCCAATGGCACCACGTACCTCGCCGTGTCTCCGTCGGTACCGACACAGCGCGCCCAGTGTGGTTCGCCTTGCGCGAGGCCAACGCCGACGGACTCGTGGTCGTGTCAAACGACGAGGACCTCGATCCGAATCAAAATTTCGGGTTGCGGATCACGGTGCACACGACGAAGACCGCATCGCACCGTCCGATCTCGAACAGTGAATTCGTCGTCGACGGAGCTATTGCCGCATTCCACAATGACCCGGTCGGTGATGACATCGTCGCGGCTGTTCTTCCCAGGCTGCCCGGCGTCACCGAAGACAGTTTGCGACACGCCCTGAGCAGTTGTGCGGGGCCGCTCTTTCCCACACCTGCGGTGCTGATCGAAAAGAACTCCGCTGTGCGGATCAGTCCCGCGGATCACCGCTGTTGGCTCGGCTCTTACAGCGTCCGGCAAGACTCGACCAGCCGGTGGCCCGAGTTCAGCGGGGAGCTCTTCACCCTGCTGCCGATTGATTCGGCAAAGGGTGATGGTGGCGATGCGCCCTAAATCACGCCCACCGGACCACAGGTGACTGTGCATTAACGATTCAGCCCCGAGCCGCCTGACTGGTTGGTTGGGCAGCCGGTTACCGTTCAGTACAGGTCTGACAGATCCAACGAAGGAGACTGCCGTGCAACTGGCGCTCACCAAGGACGAAGCCGCGTTCCGCGACGAGCTACGTGAGTTCTACACGACGAAGATCCCCGCGGAGGTCCGCGAGCGGACCCGGCAGGGCGCATACGACCACGACGACATCACCTCCACCCACAAAATCCTGCACGAGCACGGCCTCGCGGTGCCGTCCTGGCCGGTCGAGTGGGGTGGCAAGGACTGGACGACGACGCAGCACCAGATCTGGCTGGACGAGATGCAGCTCGCCTCGGTGCCCGAGCCGCTGAACTTCAACGCGAAGATGGTCGGTCCGGTGATCGCCGAGTTCGGGTCGCAGGAGATCAAGGAGCGCTTCCTGCCGCCGACGGCCGCACTCGACATCTGGTGGTGCCAAGGGTTCTCCGAGCCCGAGGCCGGCTCCGACCTCGCCTCGCTGCGCACCACCGCGACGCGTGACGGCGACACCTACGTCGTCAACGGGCAGAAGACGTGGACGACGCTCGGCCAGTACGCCGACTGGATCTTCTGCCTGGTGCGCACCGACCCCCAGGCGCCGAAGAAGCAGGCCGGCATCTCCTTCCTGCTGATCGACCTGGACACCCCCGGCATCACGATGCGCCCGATCAAGTTGGTCGACGGCAGCGTCGAGGTCAACGAGGTCTTCTTCGAAGACGTCCGGGTGCCCGCCGATCAGCTTGTCGGAGAAGAGAATCAGGGCTGGAGCTACGCGAAGTTCCTGCTGGGCAACGAGCGCACCGGCATCGCCGGCGTCGGCCGCACCAAAGTCGGTCTGGCCGAGGTCAAGAAACGCGCCAACGAGAACGGTCTGATCAAGGACACGCTGTTTGCCGCGCGCCTCGCCGAAGTCGAAAACGAGCTGCTGGCACTGGAACTCACCCAGGCGCGGGTCGCGACGAGCTCGGTGGACGGCAAGCCCAACCCGGCGTCGTCGGTGTTGAAGCTGCGCGGCAGCCAGTTGCAGCAGGCCGCCACCGAGTTGCTCGTCGAGGTCGCCGGTCCGGACTCGTTGCCGTTCGAAGCCGGCAACGACATCGCGTCGCCGTCGTGGGCACAACACAGCGCGCCGCATTACCTGAACTACCGCAAGACGTCGATCTACGGCGGCAGCAACGAAGTTCAGCGGACCATCATCGCGTCGACCATCCTCGGCTTGTAAGGCAGGAACTGACATGGACTTTCAACTGAGCGAAGAACAGACCCTGCTGCGCGACACCACCCGCGAACTGCTGTCGCGCAGCTACGACGCCGAAAGCCGGATCAAGGCCGTGGAATCCGACCTCGGCTGGAGCCGCGAGGTGTGGAAGCAACTGGCCGAAACCGGCATTCTGGGACTGGGTTTCGATCCCGAGGAAGCCGGACAGCTCGAGGTGATCACCGTGCTGACCGAGGTCGGTCGCCGGCTGGCACCCGAGCCCGTCATCCACGCGGCGCTCGGCCCCGGCGCGATCATCGCCGAGGTCGGCAACGAGGCCCAGCAGGAACTGCTCGGCGAGGTCGCGGAAGGCGAGCGGCTGCTGGCGTTTGCGCACCTCGAGCCCGGCGCCCGCGGCACGTCGCACGACACCATCGCGACAACCGCCGAGCAGCAAGGTGATTCGTGGGTGCTGACCGGACACAAGAACCCGGTACTGGCCGGCGACTCCGCCGACACCCTGATCGTCAGCGCGAAGCTGCCCGACGGCGGCGTCGGCCTGTTCCTGGTCGACGGTGAAGCCGTCACCCGCCACCCGTACCGCACCTTCGACGGCCAGCGCGGCGCGCAGATCGACCTCGATAAGGCAGCCGGCGAGCCGCTGGGCGAGGGCGGCGACGCATCGACGGCGATCAGCAACGGTATCGTCCGTATTCAGTCCGCACTGAACGCCGAAGCGGTCGGCGCGATGGAGGAGGCCCTGCGGCTGACGACCGATTACCTGAAGCAGCGCAAGCAGTTCGGCGTCACGCTGAACACCTTCCAGACGCTGACGCAGCGGTCCGCCGACATGTACGTCTCGCTGGAGCTGGCCCGCAGCATGAACCTCTACGCCGGGCTCTCGGTCGCCGACGGCAACTTCGACCCGGTGATCGCCGCCCGCGCCAAGCTGCAGATCGGCCGCTCGGGTCGCCACATCAGCCAGGAAGCCATCCAGTTGCACGGCGGCATCGGTGTGACCAACGAATACCCGGTGGGCCACTACGCGGCCCGTCTGACCGCGATCGACCACACCCTCGGCTCATCGCAAGATCAGCTGCACGTGCTGATCGGTCAGGTCAACGACTACGAAATCGTGACGCTCTAAGAGACGAGATGGCCGAACTCACAACGGAAGTCGTCGAGTTCCTGACCGAAGGCACGCGCACCGCGATGCTGGGGTTCTTGGCTGCCGACGGACGACCGCTGGTAACGCCGGTGTGGTTCATCGTCGACAACGGGCAGCTGGTCTTCAACACCGGCGCCGAGAGCGCCAAAGGCCGTGCCCTGGCCAGGGATTCGCGCGTCACGATGTGCGTCGACGATCCACACCCGCCCTTTTCGTTCGTTCAGGTGCAGGGCGTCGCCACCACGTACGACCATGCCGGGGATTCGCTCGAGATCGCGACGCGGATCGGCAGCCGCTACATGGGCGCCGATCGCGCCGCGGAGTTCGGGCGGCGCAACGCCGTGCCCGGCGAGCTGGTGGTGCGGGTTCAGCCGACGAAGGTCAACGCGACCTTTCGTGTCACCGACTGAACCCGCCTCCCATCAACTCTGCTCTGCGGCCGGCTCGGACTCCGATTCTGCCGCAGCGGATTCCAATCCATTCGAGGACCCGTTCGACGAGCCGTTAGATGACGCCTCCGCCGGCTTCTCCTCGGCTTCGGCCTCGGCCTCCGCAGCGGGTGCCGCGTCACCCGGCTCCTCGGCGTCGGGCATCTGCGCCGCGAGGTACTCGCCCAGCCCGCCGATCGTCGGGTAGTCGAACACCGCGGTGGCGTTGATCGTGAACTTGCCACCGAACTGGCTGTGCAACCGGTTGCGCAGTTCGACCGCCATCAGCGAGTCGGTGCCCAGGTCCAGGAATCGGCTCGTCGCCGCCGGCGGCTGCGCCAGCCGCAGGAAGCCCTGCACCTCTCGCTGGAGGAACTCGGTGATGAATGTCGCGCGCTCCGACACCGGGAGCTCCTGCAGCTGCTTGAGCAACTCGCTGTCGACGACCTCGGCCATCTCGCTCGGCAACACCAGATCCAGGATCGGCGGCCGCGAGCTACCCATCACCTTTGCCGCCCGCGCCCAGTTGGCCTTCAGCACGGTCGCCTGACCGGTGCCATTGGCCACCACCTCGGCGAGGGCACCGAGGGCGCCCGAGGCGTCCAGCGGCAGCAGACCCTGCGCACTGATGTTGGAGCTCGCCGCCTCCGACGAGGCCATCCCGCTGCCGCCCCACGGACCGAAGTTGATTCCGGTGGCCGGCAGGCCGTGCGCCTTGCGGTCCGCGATCAGACCGTCGAGCAACGCGTTGGCCGTCGAGTAGTTCGCCTGTCCCGGGGGGCCGAGCAAGCTCGACACCGACGAGGACACGATGAAGAAGTCGAGCTTGTCGTCCCTCGTCAGCCGGTCCAGGTGCAACGCGCCAAGCGCCTTGGGCGCCAACGTCGTCCGGAACCGGTCCAGGTCCTGCGCGTTGAGCAGAGCGTCGTCGAGGACACCGGCCAGATGCGCGACACCCGCGAGCGGTGGAAGCTCACCGCGGATGCGCTCCAGCAGCTTCTCGACGTCCGACTCCTCGCCGACATCGGCCGAGAAGGTGTGCACGCGCGTCTTGTACCGCTCGGTGATGTCGTCGATCTTGCGCTGCGTCTCCGCGTCCGGCTCGCGCCGGCTGGTCAGCACGATCTCGCCGGCCCCGAGCTGCGCCAGGTACGACGCGGTGGCCAGACCGATGGCACCCAGACCACCGGTGATCAGGTAGGTCCGATCCGGCCGCGGCGCAAGCGGATTCGGCATCTGGCAGACGATCTTGCCGATGTGCCGAGCCTGCTGCATGCGACGGAACGCCGTCCTGGCCTCGGTCAGCGGGTAGACCTCCGCGGGCAGCGGCGTCCACTCCCCCTTGGCCAACCCGTCCGACACCTCGGTGAGCAGGTCGCGGATGCGATCCGGCTCCTGGAACATCACCGTGTCCAACGCGACGATCTCGTAGGCGATGTCGGGCCGGGCCTCGGCCATCTGCTCCGCGGTCCAGATGTCGCGCTTGGCAATCTCGGCGAAGCGGCCGTTCTTGGCGGTCGCCCGCACGGTCGCCTCGATGAACCCCTCGCTGGTCAGCGAGTTGAGCACCACGTCGACACCTTCGCCACCCGTGTCCGCCAGGATCTGGTCGGCGAAATCGGTTGTGCGCGAGTCATACACGTGCTTGACGCCGAGCTTGCGCAGCGTCGACCGCTTGAAGGTGCTCGCCGTGGCGTAGACCTCCGCCCCGTGCTGTTGCGCCATCTGAATGGCGGCCAGTCCGACACCACCGCTGGCGGCGTGGATCAGCACCTTGTCACCCGGGTTCAGCCCCGACCAGTCGAACGACAGCCGCACCGTCAGCGCTGCGGCCGGAATGGTCGCTGCCTCAACGGCACTCACCCCGTCCGGGATCGGCGCCAGGAACTGCGCCGGCACGTTGAACCGGCTGGCGAAGGCGCCCTGCATCGAGCCGTAGACCCGCTGACCGACCTCGACATGGCTCACGCCCTCACCCAATTGGGTTACGGTGCCGGCGAAGTCGCCGCCGACCGGACCCGGGTCACCCGGGTAGAGGCCGAGCACGTTGAGCACGTCGCGGAAGTTCAGACCGGCGGCCTCCACCCGCACCTGCACGTAGCCAGGCTCCGGCGCCTCGACCTCCTTCTCGGTCAGCCGCAGGTTGTCGATCGCGCCGCGCTCGGTCGGCAGCAGGGCGTAGTCGTCGGCCCGCGGCACGTTGAGGTGACCGCTACGCGACCACTGCAGCAACCGCGATGCCAACGCCTTGCCTTGGCGCACAGCCAGTTCCGGCTCGTCCACCGGCTCGGCCAGTAGACCGGCCAGCAGCTGCACGGCCTCCGGCGAACCGTCGACGTCGATCAGCTTGCTGCGCAGACCGGGCTCCTCGTTGAGGACGGTCCGGCCGAGGCCCCACAGGGCCGCCTGCACCGCATCGACCGGCTCACCGGATTCGGTGGCCACCGCTCGCTCGGTGACGACCCACAGGCCGCCCGGCAGCTTCACCGAGTTGTCCGCCTGTGCGGTGTGTACCGCGCTGAGCAGGTTCTCGATCTCGGCTTCGAGGCGCTTGGTCGCGTCGGCCGTCGACTCCTCGGACTTGCGCCCGGAGCTGCGCCAGACGATGCCGGCGTACGGCATGCCCTTCTCGTGTGCCTGCGCCAGCACCTGGCCCAGCAGCTCGGAGTCGCCGGTCCGGTCGAACGGGATGCAGCCCGGCAGCGCGGCCGCCAGCTCGCTGAACCCGGCGACGAGCCAGGTACCGCTCGGGCTGGTGGCCTCCTCCTTCGGCGCGATCGGCACCTCGTGCCAGCCGAGGGTGTAGAGCAGCCGGGTGGCGTCGCCACCGAGCCCGCGCAGCAACGCCTCTCGCGGCGCCCGCTTCACGGTGAAGCCGCGGATCCCACCCAGGTTCTTGCCGTCCCGATCGATGTAATCGAGGTCGAACACCTGGGTCTCGCTGTCGAGTTCGCTGGTGTGCCACTTTGCCTTGCAATAGAACCGGCGCGGCATCTTGTCCTTCAGCGTCACCTGCTCGTAGCGCAACGGCAGGAACAGTCCGTTGACGCCCTGCTCGGCGGCGCGCAGCGCCGGGAACGCGGGGAACGCGACACCGGTGCACAGGTCCATCAGCACCGGGTGCATCGGCTCGGTGCCGAGGTTCTCGGTGAGTTCTTCACCGACCGAGATGTCTCCGATGGCCTCACCGTCGCCGAGCCACAGGGACTTCAGCGACCCGGACCAGTTCGGACCCCAGTGCAGTTCCATGTCGTCGAACGTCTCGAACAGCTCCTGCGGACGCATGCGCTCCATCCGCTCGATCGCGGCGTCGATCGCCTCCTCGGGCTCGGTGACTTCCGGCTGCTCACCGGGACCGGCGATCGCAGTGCCGTCGGCGTTCAGTGACCAGTCGGCGTCCTTCACACCGAACGGCCGGCTGTGCACCTGGAACTTCCAGCCCTCTTCCAGCGGGCTCAGCGTCAGCTGCACCTCACGAGAAGCCTTCTCCGGCAGGATGATCGGCTCGTAGAAGAAGACCTCCTTGACGTGCG
Organism: Candidatus Mycobacterium wuenschmannii; assembly: GCF_030252325.1. Lineage (NCBI taxonomy): Bacteria > Bacillati > Actinomycetota > Actinomycetes > Mycobacteriales > Mycobacteriaceae > Mycobacterium > Candidatus Mycobacterium wuenschmannii. The sequence continues at coordinate 1,743,504 of NZ_CP126981.1, forward strand.
CCGGGGTACCGACTGCGGCCAAGGCCATCGCGGCGTAGGTGGCACCGGGCACCACGACGGTGCCGTAGATGACGTGGTCGTTGAGCCACGGCTGCGACTTGACCGACAGCCGGCTGGTGTAGACCGAGTCGCCGGACGCCAGATCCTTTCCGCTGCCCAGCAATCCGGACATCGCGGGACCGTCGACGGTGATCGCCGAGCTCTTCGGCCAGAAGCGACGGCGCTGGAACGGATACGTCGGCAACTCCAGCCGGCGGCCGTGCTGCTGGTGCAGCGCCTCGAACTTCGGCCGGTGGCCGCTGACGTAGGCGTTGGCCAGTGCGTCCGCGATCTGACCGCGGTCCGCGACGCCCTTGCGCAGCGAGACGATCGCCCGTGGCGAGGACAGGTGCTCGGGCCAGACCTGCACCGCGGCACCGGTCAGCACCGGCTGCGGGCCGATCTCCATCAGCACCGCGCAGCCCAGGGCGGCGACGGTGCGCACACTCTCGGAGAACTGCACCGGCTGCCGCGAGTGCTTGCGCCAGTACTGCGCGTCCAGCGGCGTCTCCGCCGTCAAGATCGACCCGGTGCGGTTGCAGACCAGCGGCAGCGTCGGCGTCGCGAACTCGAATTGGCTTGCGAACGATTCGAATTCACCGAGCACCGGCTCAAGCAGCTCCGAGTGGAACGCGTGGCTGGTCTCCAGCCACGTGCACCGCACCCCGTCGTCGCTGAACTTCGCAACGACCTGCTCGAGGTCTTCACCCGGGCCCGACAGCACGGTGTTGGGGCCGTTGTAGGCACCGACCGACAGCTTCGGGAATTCGCTGGCGACCTGCTCGACCTGCTTGGGGTCGGCGAACACCGCGACCATCCGACCGCCCGCGGGCAGGCTGCCGAACAGCCGGCCACGCTCGGCCATCAGCCGCGCGCCGTCCTCGAGGCTGAGCACCCCGGCGACGCACGCCGCCGCGTACTGGCCCACGCTGTGGCCCAGCACCACGTCGGGCTCGATGCCCCACGACTGCCACAACCGGGCCAGGCCCATCTCGACGGCGAACAGCGCCGGCTGCGCGTTGGACGTGTGCTTCAGCCGTTCTCCGGCCTTACCGCCGGTTTCGCGGTCGGTCTGGAAAATCACGTCGAGCAACGGCTCCGGCAACAGCCCGCTGACCGCGTCGGCGCAGCGCTTCACCGTGTCGGCGAAAACCGGCTCGGAGGCGAATAATTCGCGTGCCATGCCGGGGTACTGGCTGCCCTGGCCGGTGAACAGCCACGCCGTCGTCGGCCGGTCGGTGCATTCGCCACGCACCACGCCGGGACGCAATTGACCCGCGGCCAGATCGGCCAGGCCCGCCGTCGCGGTCTGCACGGAGTCCACCACCAGCGCGGCACGGTGCTCGAAGTGCGAGCGACCCACGCCGGCCGTCAGCGCCACCTGGGCGATGTCGACGTCCGGGTTGTTGCCCAGCCAGGCGCCGTAGCGTTCGGCCAACTCGACCAGCGCCTCCGGCGAGCGCGCCGACAGCGGTAGCACGTTGACCGTCGCCCCTTCGCCACTCGACTCCGGCTGTGCGGCACCGTCATCCGTGGGTTGCTCGTCGATGATCACCGGCTGCGGCGCCGGCGCTTCCTCGATCAGCACGTGCGCGTTGGTGCCGGTGAACCCGAAGGAGCTCACACCTGCGCGGCGCGGCCTGCCGTTGGCTTCCCACGGCGTCGACTTGTCGACCACCTTGACCGGCAGCGAGCCCCACGGGATGTGCGGCGACGGGTTGTCGAAGTGCAGGCTCTGCGGCAGCACGCCGTTCTGCAGCGACAACACCACCTTGATCAAACCCGCTGCGCCCGAAGCGGATTCGGTGTGACCGATGTTGGTCTTCACCGAGCCCATCAGCAGCGGGCGGTTGGCGTCGCGGGATGCGCCGTAGACCGCGCCCGCCGCCTGCACCTCGATCGGGTCGCCGAGCGGGGTGCCCGTTCCGTGTGCCTCCAGGTAGTCGACGTCGCCGCCGGCCAGCCCGGCTCGCGCCAGCGCCGTGGCGATAAGCCGTTGCTGCGCACCACCGTTCGGCACCGTCAGGCCGCTGGACGCACCGTCCTGGTTGACCGCGCTGCCCGGGATCACCGCGGCGATCCGGTCGCCGTCGCGCTCGGCGTCGCTGAGGCGCTTGAGCACCAGGATGCCGCAGCCCTCACTGCGGACGTAGCCGTCGGCCGACGCGTCGAAGGTCTTGCACTGGCCGACCGGCGACAGCATCCGGGCGCGCGAGGCGGCGACCACGGTCACCGGGCTCAGCAGCACGTTGACGCCGCCGGCCACCGCGAGATCGCAGTCACCGGAGTGCAATGCCTGCACGGCCTGGTGCACCGCCACCAGCGAAGAACTGCAGGCGGTGTCGACCGCGACCGCGGGTCCTTCGAAGCCGAGCGCGAAGGCCACCCGGCCGGAGATCGCGTTCAGCGCGTTTCCGGTGATGAAGTACGGCTCGATCTTGTCGATCGACTCTGCCGACAGCAGGTGGGCGTACTCGTTGGCAGCGACACCGGCGAAGATGCCGGTTCGGCTGCCGCGCAACGACGCCGGTGAGTAGCCGGCCCGCTCCAGACCCTCCCAGACCGTCTCGAGCATCAGCCGCTGCTGCGGCTCGATCCACACGGCCTCACGCGGCGAGATACCGAAGAACTCGGGGTCGAATCCGTCGATGCCGTCCAGGAATCCACCGAAGCGGGTGTACGTCTTGCCCGCGGTGTCGGGGTCCGGGTCGTAGAACTCGTCGATGTCGAAGCGGTCCTCGGGAACCTCCCGGATCGCGTTGACACCACCGGACAGCAAGTCCCAGAACGCTTCCGGGTTGGGAGCGCTGGGGAACCGGCACGACACCGCGATGATCGCAATCGGCTCGTCGGAGCGGGCCACCGCGGTCGCCAGTGCCGGCCCGGCCTTCTCGGTCAGCTCCAGCACGTCGCTGAGCAAGTAGTCCACCGTGTCGGACAGGCGCGGGTGATCCATCGCCAGCGTCGCCGGGATTTCCTTGCCCACGTTCTGCTCCAGGCGGCGCCGCAGTTCGACGGCCATCAGCGAATCCATGCCGAGGTCGAAGAACCCGGCGTCCTCGCGGATCTCCGACGGATCGACCCGGGTGACATCCGCGACCGCGTCGCGCAGGAAGTCCGACAAGATCTTACGGCGTTGCTGCACAGGTGCATTGGTGAGCCGCTCGACCAGTTCGGTCTTGCCGTTCACCGTCGTCGCCGGCACCGCGCTGGGCACCTCGCGCTCGAGTTCGGCGAGGAACGCCCGCCGACCGGATCCCTGGTACAGCGGCAGGAACTTCGCCCAGTCGATGCGGGCCACCACACCCGACGCGGCGCCTTCGGTGCCGGAGATCGCGATCAGGTCGGCCAGGCCCGCCAACGCGTCGGCCGGGGCCAGCGTCTTGATGCCGCGCTTGCCGAGCTTGGCACGCGACTCCGCGTCGGCCATGCCCGTCGACCACGGACCGAAGTTCGCGCTGACACCGGCGATGCCCTGCTCGCGCAGGCGCCAGGTCAGGCCGTCCAGGAAGGCGTTAGCCGCGCCGTAGGCGGTCTGCCCGTATCCGCCCCACACCGAGGCGATCGACGACGTCGTGATGAAGAAGTCGAGATTCAGATCCGTCGCGGCTTCACTGAGGTACCAAGCACCCCAGACCTTTCCGGCGAAGACTCGGTCGACTTCGGCGTCCTCGAGGTCGCTCAGCGGGGTGGTGCTGATTTCACCGGCGGCATGCGCGATGCCCGCCAGCGGCGGCAGGTCGGCCTTGATCTCGGCCAACAGTCGCGACACGTCATCCGCATCGGCGACGTCCGCCGTGACGACGCGGATGTCACTGCCGTGCTGCTCGCCCAACGCGTTGATGCGCTGCTGCGCGGCGTCGCTCGGGGAACGGCGACTGGTCAGCACCAGATGCTTGGCACCGTTGGCGGCCAGAAATCCGGCGATCTCCAATCCGATCGAGCCCAGGCCACCGGTCACCAGATACGTTGCGTCGTCGCGCAACGCCAGCGGCGTGGCGCTCGTCGCGGCCGGCCGGCGAACCAGTCGCGGTACGTAGACCGACTGCTCGCGAATCGCGAACTGCTCTTCGCGGCGCGTCTGGTCGGACACCAGGTTGATGACCCGCGACCACTCGTCGGCGGTGCCTTCGGACAGATCCGCCAGGCCGCCCCACAGCTGCGGCAGCTCCAGGGAGGCGGCGCGGCCAAAGCCCCACAGGGCGGTCTGCTCGGGCGACACGGTGTCGGTGTCGGTAATACGTTGCGCCCCACGGGTTACCACCCAGATCGGCGCCCGCAGCTCGGCGGCCGCCGCGGCGCGGAAGAGTCGACGCGTGCCGGCCAGCACCTGCTGCTGCACCCGCTGCAGCGACCGCTGCGACGGCACGGTGTCGCCCTCGAGGGCCGCGACGTTGACGATGCGCAGCGACGGCGACTCGTCGGCGGCGGCGCGCAACGCGGCCGTCAACTCCTGCTCGTCGGCATCCGAGGCCGGCAGTCCGAGGATGCGGTGCTGCTGGCCCGCGGCGCCCAGCGCCTCGATCAACGGTGCGACCGCGTCACCGTTCTCACCGATGAGCAGCCAGGTGGCCGGCTCACCGAGATCGGCGGGCGCCGCTGCGTTGATCTTGTCCCACCGGAATTCGTAACGCGCGTCGGAGATCGACTTGGTCTTGCGCTGCGCATTGTGTTGCGCCGCGAGCTTTGTCAGCACGCTCAGGGTCTGGCCGTCGTCGGCACCACCGAGCAGTTTGGCCAGGTCCTCGATCTTGCCGTCCTCGAGCAGGCGCACGGTCTCGCTGGTCGACGCCACGTGCGACTGCTGCGTCGGCAGCTCGCGGTTCTCCCGGAACCAGTACTGGCGGTGCTGGAACGGGTAGGTCGGCAGGTCGACCTTGCGTGCCGAACCATGCTGCACGGCAGCGAAGTTCGGCAGCGCGCCGAGTGCGTATGCGTCCGCGAGGGCTTCGGTGATCTGGCGGTGGTCGGCGGTGTTCTTACGCAGCGAGGCGATCGCACGCGGCGAGGTCGCCGGGTCCGGCCAGGCGCGCAGCGCCGACGCGGTGAGCACCGGCTGCGGGCCGATCTCCAGCAGCACCTTGCAGCCGAGTTCGGAGAGCGTCTGGACGCTCTTCGCGAACTCGACCGGCTGGCGCGCGTGGCGACGCCAGTAGTTGCCGTCCAGCTTCTGGCTACGACCGATCACCGCACCGGTGCGGTTGTCGATCAGGATGCGTTGCGGCGAAGTGTATTTGAAGCCATCGGCGTACTTCTCGAACTCGTCGAGGATCGGGTCCAGCAGTGCCGAGTGGAACGCGTGGCTGGTCTCCAGCCAGTCGCAGCGCACGCCGTCGGCGGTGAGCTTCGACACCGCCTTGTCCAAATCGCCTGCGGGTCCGGACAACACGGTGTTCGCGCCGTTGTAGGCGGCGACGGACAGGCTGGGGAACTGATCGGTCAGCGCCTCGACCTTCTCGGCCGCGGCGAACACCGCGACCATCCGCCCGCCGGTGGGCAGGCTGCCGAACAGCCGGCCGCGCTCGGCCATCAGCTTCGCGCCGTCCTCGAGGCTGAACACGCCGGCGACGCAGGCCGCCGAGTACTGCCCGACGCTGTGTCCCAGCACCACGGCGGGCTCGAAGCCCCAGGACTGCCACAGCCGGGCCAGGCCGAGTTCCACCGCGAACAGCGCCGGCTGGGCGTAGGTGGTCTGCTTCAGCGTCTCTTCGGCGTCCGGGCCGTCGACGTCGAAAATCACGTCCAGCAAGGGCTTTTCGAGCACATCGGCGACCGCCGCGGCGCAGCGATCCACCGTCTCGGCGAACACCGGCTCGGTGTCGTACAGCTCGCGGGCCATGCCGGGGTACTGGCTGCCCTGACCGGTGAACAGCCACGCCGTCTTCGGAGTCGCATCCGACACCCCGCGCACCAGGCCGGGCGCCGGGCGGTCGTCGGCGAGCGCGCCGAGCAGCTCGCTCGCGGATTCCTTGGAGTTCACCACCAACGCGGCGCGGTGCTCGAAGTGCGCACGTCCCACTCCGGTGGTCAGGCAGAAGTCGGCCAGCGTGGCGTCCGGGTTGGCGCTCAGCCAGCTGCGGTACTGCTCGGCGATCTGTACCAGCGCGTCGGGAGTGCGCGCCGAGACCGGCAGGATGCTGAAGCGCTGGTCGGCGGACTTGTCGTCGGCCGGTGCGTCCACGACCTGGGCCGTGTGCGCGGGCGCCTCCTCGAGGATCACGTGGGCGTTGGTGCCGGCGAACCCGAACGAGCTGATGCCGGCGATGCGCGGCTTGCCGTTGCGCTCCCACGGGGTGGCCTCCTTGACCACTTCAAGCGCGAGCCGGTCCCACGGAATGTGGGGCGACGGGTTCTCGAAATGCAGGTGTGCGGGCAGCAATTCGTTTTCCAGCGACAGGATGACCTTGATGACGCCCGCGATGCCGGCGGCGGCCTCGAGGTGACCGATGTTGGTCTTCGCCGAGCCGATCAGCAGCGGGTCGCCGTCCTCGCGCCCCGCGCCGAGCACCTCGCCGGCGGCCTGCGCCTCGATCGGGTCACCCAGCGAGGTTCCGGTGCCGTGCGCCTCGAGGTAGTCGACGTCGGCGGGGGTCAGACCCGAGCGCTTCAGCGCGTCGGCGATAACCCGTTGCTGTGCAACACCATTCGGCACGGTGAGGCCACCCGACGCACCGTCCTGGTTGATCGCGCTACCGCGGATGACGGCGCGGATGTGGTCGCCGTCGTTGATCGCATCCTCGAGCCGCTTGATCACGATGACACCGCAGCCCTCACCGCGGACGTAGCCGTCGGCGGCCGCGTCGAAGGTCTTGCATCGACCGTCCGGCGACAGCATGTGCGCGCTGGAGAAGGTGATCATGGTCGCGGGCGTCAACAGAACGTTCGCTCCACCGGCCAGCGCCAGGTCGCACTCCCCGAGTTGCAGCGCCTGGCACGCCTGGTGGATCGCGACCAGCGACGAGCTGCACGCGGTGTCGACGGCGACGGCCGGGCCCTGCAGGCCCAACCGGAAGCTGATCCGGCCCGCGGCGGCGGCGTTCGACGTCCCGATCGCCATGTAGGCCTCGATCTCCGGGAACGTCAACTCACCGGAGGCCATGCCCAGGTAGTCGTGGGTGGCCAGACCCACGAACACACCGGTGTTCGTGTCGGCCAAAGACGTTGGCGCAGTACCGGAATGCTCGACCGCGCGCCACGCCGTCTCGAGCAGCAGCCGGTGCTGCGGGTCCAGCATCCGAACCTCGCGGGTGGACATGCCGAAGAACGGGGCGTCGAACCCCGTGACGTCGTCGACGAAGCCCGCGCGACGGGTCGCGACCTTGCCCGGGGTGTCGGGGTCGGGGTCGAAGAACTCGTCGACGTCCCACCGGTCGGCGGGTACTTCGGAGATCGCGTCCCGGCCTTCGCGCAACACATCCCAGAACTCGTTCGCGTCAGCGGCTCCGGGGAACCGCGCCGCGTATCCGACGATCGCGAAACGGGGTGTTGACTGCTGCTGACCATCGGCGGATGCCATGGTTTTGTCCTCTCGACTTGGGGACTGTGAAAGATTCGGACGCCGCGTACGGCCCGGATGCGCAACAGAATTGCTGGCGCGCCCGAGGATTGCAAGTGTCGCTCCGGCGACAGTGCCGGACTTCGCGCACCGTACCGCAGGGTATGGCTAAGGTCACCCTCTGGCACGCCGAGTGGTTCCATGTCAATAGGCGTACTGCTTGACATTATTGACCCCGTCGTGGAACCCGTACAGGCCACTGTCGCTGGGAAGACACTGACAGCCGAGCGGGCTATCTTGGGTCACGCCGCGAGCACGAGCGGCACGGCCCGGAGCCGTTCAACTGAGGAGGAAGTTCTTTGCGCATCGGGCAAATCACGGTCGGCTCGTTGACTGAATGGACGCTGACCCCGGGCACCGTCACCTCCTGGCACCCGACCGTCGCATCCGCGGACAAGGCTCGCCAGGCGCCGGTGAGTTCGGTGCCGGTCAGCTATATGCAAAGCCAGCACCTACGTAATTACTACGAGCGCACCGACGCGGGCCTCAACTTCTCCCGGCAGATCATCGCGAGCTGCGATGCGAAGGGCGAGTGCGACATCGCGGCCATGAACATCGCCCTCAACGCCTACCTGCGCCGACACGACACTTTCCGCAGCTGGTTCGAGCGGACCGACGACGGCGAGTTCATCCGGCACACGATCACCGACCCGGATGACATCGAATTCGAGCCCGTCGACCAGGGCCACATGGACATCGACGCGATCTGCGAGCACACCACCGCGATTCCCAACCCGTTCGAGTGGGGCTGTTTCACCTTCGGGATCGTCCAGCGCGAGGGCCAGTTCACCTTCTTCGTCGCGATGGACCACGTCCACGGTGACGCGACGCTGATCGGCACCACGATGATGGAAGCCAACGGCATGTACGCCGCACTGAGCAGCGGCGGAGACGCGCTGGAGCTTCCCGACGCCGGCAGTTTCGACGACTTCTGCGTGCGCGAGCGCGAATCCACCTCGCAGCTGACCCTGGAATCGCCGGGCGTGCAGTCCTGGATCGACTTTGCCGAGAACTGCAACGGCGGCTTCCCCGAGTTCCCGCTACCGCTGGGCGACCCGGAAAAGACGCTCACCAGCGAGATGTCGTCCGAGCTGCTGATGACCGATGCCCAGACGGAACGCTTCGAGGCGGCATGTCAGACGGCGGGCTCCCGCTTCGTCGGTGGGCTGTTCGCCTGCCTGGGCCTGGTAGAGCACGAATTCACCGGCGCGCTCACCTATTACGGGCTCACGCCACGGGATTCCCGTACCGGCGCGGACAACTTCATGACGCAGGGCTGGTTCACCGGCCTGATCCCGATCACCGTGCCGATCGCCGCGACGTCGTTCAACGAGGCGGCCTACGCCGCCCAGACCTCGTTCGACTCGGGCCTGGACATGGCGCGGGTGCCGTACTACCGCGTGCTGGAACTGGCGCCCTGGCTGAAGTGGCCGCAACCGAACTTCCCGGTGTCGAACTTTCTGCATGGCGGGGCCGCGCCGCTCAACGCTATTCTCGCGGCGGGCGACATGGGCTTGGCCGACAACATCGGGATCTACCCCGACGGACGATTCTCATATCAGCTCACTATCTACATCTTCCGCTACAAAGAGGGCACGGTGATGGCGATCATGCATCCCGACAATCCCGTCGCCCTCAAGTCCGCTACCCGCTACATGGAGGCAATGAAGTCTGTGTGTGTGCGGGTCGCTGACAGCGGACACTGGGGACGCGTCGCCTGACGTGGGCCTGTTCGATGGCTGAGGCCAACCTGAAGCGCGCAACTGCCGGTAGGCACGGCACCCGGTTGCGCGGTGTTACCAAGTTCCTGGGGGAACCAACATGCGTCGGCTAGCTGATTTCGTGGTGCGATGGCCCTGGGTGGTGATCGGCGTGTGGATCGCCGTCGCCGTCGCCCTGCCGCTGTCCTTCCCGTCGCTCAACGAGATGTCGGAGAAGCACCCGCTGGCGATCCTGCCCAGCGACGCCCCGTCCAACGTCACCGCCCGCAAGATGACCGAGGCGTTCCACGAAGCGGGCTCCGAAGATCTGCTGCTGGTCGTCCTGACCGACGACAAGGGCCTCAACCCGTCCGATGAGACGATCTACCGCAATCTCGCGGAGACCCTGCGCAAAGACACCAAGAACGTCGTCATGCTGCAGGATTTCGTCAGCACCCCGCCGCTGAAGTCGATCGTCACCAGCAAGGACAACAAGGCCTGGGTGCTGCCGGTCGGCGTGGCCGGCGAACTGGGTACACCCCGGTCCTACGAGGCGTTCACGGCGATCACCAATACCGTCAACCACGCCGTCGCCGGGACCTCGCTGAAGGCCAACCTCACCGGACCCGCCGGCACGGTCGCCGACCTGACGGTCGCGGGCCAGCAGGACCGGATGCCGATCGAACTCGCCATCGGCGTGATGGTGCTGATCGTGCTGCTGATCGTCTATCGCAGTGCCATCACCATGTTGTTGCCGTTGATCACCATCGCGTTGTCGCTGGTGATCGCGCAGGCGGTGGTGGCTGCTTATTCATTCCTGACGGGTGCCGGCGTCTCGAACCAGTCGATCGTCTTTCTGAGCGCGATCATGGCCGGCGCCGGAACGGACTACGCCGTCTTCCTGATCAGCCGATACCACGACTATCTGCGGCTGGGCGAGGGTCACGAGCCGGCGCTGAAGAAGGCGCTGGTCTCGATCGGCAAGGTCATCACCGCGTCGGCCAGCACGGTCGGCATCACGTTCCTGGTGATCAGCTTCGCCCGGATGGGCGTCTTCCAGACGGTCGGTATCGCCTCGGCGATCGGTGTCGCCATCGCGTTCCTGGCCGCGGTGACACTGCTGCCGGCGATCCTGGCGCTGGCCGGCCCGCGCGGCTGGGTGAAGCCGCGTCGCGAACTGACCGCGAAGTTCTGGCGCCGGTCCGGCATTCGCATCGTGCGACGGCCGCGCACCCACCTGGTGGCCAGCCTGATCGTGCTGGGCCTGCTGGCGAGTTGCGCGGGCCTGGTCCACTACAACTACGACGACCGCAAGGCGCTGGGTGCATCGGCCCCCAGCACCATCGGGTACGCGGCGCTGGATCGCCACTTCCCGGTGAACCAGTCGATTCCGGAGTACATCTTCATCCAGTCGCCGCGCGACCTGCGTAATCCGCAAGCGCTGGCCGACCTGGAGCAGATGGCCGACCGGATCAGCCAGCTGCCGAACGTCGCGGCGATCAGCGGTGTCACCCGGCCCACCGGAAACGTGCCGGAACAGTTCCGGGCCACGTATCAGGCGGGCGCCATCGGGTCATTCCTGCAGGGCGGTTCGACGCTGATCAACGACCACACCAACGACCTCAACCAGCTGTCGGAGGGATCGGTCTCGCTGGCCGACAAGCTCCAGGAGGTGCAGGGGCAGGTCGGCGAACTCGCGGCCAGCGTGCACGAGCTGCAGAGCACCTTCAGCTCGACGAAGGACCAGTACAGCGGCGACACGTTGGTCCACGAAGTCGACCTCGCGGCGCAGCTCATCGATCACGTGAACGCGATCAGCAACAAGATGGGCTGGAACTACACCGGCGCCAAGAACCTGGTCGAGTGGGTCGGCCCGGTGCTGAATGCGTTGCGCGGCAACCCCGTCTGCGATCTCGACGAGTCCTGCACCAACACGCGCGGGGAGTTCGAGCAACTGCTCGGGCCGCAGAACCAGGACGATGTCGACGCGATCAACGACCTGGCCCGCCAGATGGGCGACTACCCGGACAAGAAGCAGCTCAAGGCCTCGACCGACAAGATGCGGGCCGCGATCTCGAAGCTGAGCGGCGTGCTGCAGTCGATGGGCATGGATCAGCCCGGCGGCCTGCAGGCCAACCTGGATCAGCTGGAGGGCGGCGCAAACCAGTTCGCCGGCGGCAGCCGGCAGATCGCCGACGCGGTGAATCTGCTGGTCGACCAGGTCAAGCAGTTGGGCGCCGGCCTCAGCGAGTCGGCGACGTTCCTGCTGTCACTGAAGAAGGACGCGTCGCAGCCGTCGATGGGCGGGTTCAACATCCCGGCCCAGCTGCTGCGCCTGCCGGAATTCCAGGACGCCGCCAAGGTCTTCATCTCGGCGGACGGTCACTCGGTGCGCTACCTGGTGCAGACGAAGCTCAACCCGTTCAGCACCGAGGCGATGGATCAGGTCAACGCGATCCTGGCGACGGCCAAGGGCGCCCAGCCGAACACCGCGCTGTCGGACGCCAAGATCTCCATGTCGGGCTACACCGTCGGCCTCAAGGACACCCGCGACTACTACCAGCACGACATCCGCTTCATCATCACGGTCACCCTGCTCGTGGTGCTGTTGACGCTGATCGTGCTGCTGCGGGCGATCGTCGCGCCGCTGTACCTGGTGGCCTCCGTCGTCGTCTCCTACCTGTCGGCGGTCGGCATCGGCGCGGTGGTGTTCCAGTTCCTGCTCGGCCAGCAATTGCATTGGAGCGTGCCGCCTTTGGCGTTCGTTGTGCTGGTCGCTGTGGGCGCCGACTACAACATGCTGTTGGTCTCCCGGATGCGTGACGAGTCGCCGCACAGCATGCGCTACGGCATCATCCGGACGCTGAGTTCGACCGGCGGCGTGATCACCGCGGCGGGGCTGATCTTCGCCGCCTCGATGGCCGGCCTGCTGTTCTCCAGCATCGGCACGGTGGTGCAGGGCGGATTCGTCATCGGCATCGGCATTCTGCTGGACACATTCCTGGTCCGCACGATCACCGTCCCGGCCATCGCCGCGCTGATGGGACAGGCGAACTGGTGGCCTTCGAAGCTCGTCCCGCAGCGGCTGTCCGGCGTACGCGCGCAGCCCGAAGCGAGTTAGCGCACACCCGTTATGTATGTGAAACTACGACACGAACCCAAGGGGTCAGGGGTAGGCATGAAGAAACTACTCGCAGGAGTATCAGCGCTGGTAACCGTCGGCGCCACAGGATGTTTCGGCGTCTGGACCGCTTCGGCCGACGGACCGGAGATCAGCGGCCCGCCCTCCCCCGGGGCGCCCGGCGACCAGACCGCGTACGCCCTCGGTGGCGCGCACGTGCTGGGTGTCCCGTACGACAACTACATCCGCATGGAAGGCGCGGAGTGGTTCCCGGGCCAGCAGCGGCAAATCGTCCGCTATCCGGCCGGCCAGGTGCAGGGCCACGTGCTGGCGCACCTCTTCCCCGGTCTGAAGCCGGACATCGACAAGGTCGACCAGCAGTTCCCGGGCATCGGACTCGACGGCCCCAGCGTCGGCCAATCGGTCGCGGAGGGCGTGGACAACCTCGACAACGCGATCCGCACCACTGGTCGACCCGGCACGGCGATCGGCCTTTCCGAGGGTGGCTTCGTGGTCGACGGTGAGCAGCTGCGGCTGGCAAACCACCCGGAGACCGGTCCCCCGCCGAACGCGCTGAACTTCGCCACCTTCGGCGACCCGATCGGTCGGCACGCCTGGGGCCAGAGTTTCCTTCGCGCCACCTATCCGGTCGGCGCCAATGTGCCGGCGCTGGACTTTGTGATGACGCCGGAATACGAGAGCCAGTACGACACCAACCGGTTCGTCGCCGCCTACGACTCGATCGCGGACTTCCCGGACCGCCCGGACAACATGTTCGCCTTCGCGAACACGCTGATGGGCTTGGCCACCGGCCACACCGCCGTGGCCTTCACCAACGCGAGCATGGTGCCGCCCGGCAACATCCGAACCACGATCAACTCGCGCGGGGCCAAAGACACCACGATCATGGTGCCCCAGCAACACCTTCCGCTGGTCATGCCATTGAAATACATCGGCATTCCGGAAGACACGCTGAACAAGCTCGACGCGATACTTATCCCGCGCGTAAATGCGGGTTACATTAGGAACGATGATCCGGCGACGGCGCCGGTTCAGGTGGACCCGGTGCACGGTTTCGACCCGGCAGTGGTCACCGCTCCGACGAACCAAGCCACCTTCGGCGGCGGTGCAGATCCGCTATCGCAGGCGCTCAGCGGTGCTTTGTCGGTGCTCTCCCACGGTGCAAGCCAATCGGCGAACTGACCAAGTGAATTTGCCCCATATCGACTGAAAGTACGGATGACAGATGGCTCAATCGACGATTCTTTCGATGTTGCACGGTCGCGCCAGCATGCGGCCGAATGACCCCGCATTCACTTTCACCGACTACGAAAAGGACTACGCGGGCGTCCGCGAAACTCTGACGTGGTCGCAATTGTCGCGGCAGACCATGAATGTGGCCCGCGAAGTGCGCGCGCACGGAGCCACCGGAGACCGGGCCGTCATCCTGGCGCCGCAGGGCCTCGACTACATCCGGGCGTTCCTCGGAGCCATGCAGGCCGGGCTGATCGCCGTTCCACTGCCCCTGCCGCACCGCGGCTCGAGCTATGACCGGGTCGGCGCGGTATTCGCCGACACCGCACCTTCGGTCGTCCTGACGACCTCCTCGGTGGCCGAGGAGGTGGGTGACTACATCGACCAGTCCCGCATGGACACCGCGCCGAAGATCGTGTCGATCGATGCGCTCAGCCTGGACGCCGAGGGCGGGCCCAGCCCGGCCACCGGCGAGGTGCCGAGCATTGCGTACCTGCAGTACAGCTCGGGTTCGACGCGCACGCCGACCGGCGTGATGATGTCGCACCGCAACTTGACGGTGAACTTCGAGCAGCTGATGAGCAGCTTCTTCGCGGGCTCGAAAGTCCCGGCCGGCGCCGAGATCGTGTCCTGGCTGCCCTTCTATCACGACATGGGCTTGGTGCTGGGCGTCTGCGCGCCCATCCTGGGCGGCTACCACGCGGAGCTGTCGAGTCCGCTGGCCTTCCTCGAGCGGCCGGCCCGCTGGGTGCAGGCGATGGCAAAGAGCGAGGCCGCGTGGTCGTCGGCGCCCAACTTCGCCTTCGACCTGGCCGCTCGTAAGACCACCGACGCCGACCTGGCCGGGATGGATCTGGGCGGCGTGCTTGGCATCATCAGCGGCGCCGAGCGTGTCGAGCCGGCCACCCTGCAGCGCTTCGTGGACCGGTTCTCGCACTTCAACTTCAAAGACACGATGATGCGTCCGTCCTACGGCCTGGCCGAGGCCACCGTGTTCGTGGCGACCGGCACCTGGCACGAGGACCAGCCGACCAAGACCTTCGGCGTCGGCGAGCTCGGCGTCGGCCAGGTTGAGCGCTGCGCGTCCGGCGAAGGCTCCGCGCTGGTCAGCTACCGGATTCCGCGATCGCCGCAGCTGCGCATCGTCGACAGCGAGACCTACCGCGAATGCCCGAAGGACGAGATCGGCGAGATCTGGGTGCACGGCGAGAACGTCGCCGAGGGCTACTGGAACAAGCCGCCGGAGGAGCAGGCCTGCTTCGGCGCGACGCTGGTCGACCCGTCACCGGGCACCCCGGCCGGCCCCTGGCTGCGCACCGGCGACCTCGGATTCATCCACGAGGGTGAGGTCTTCATCGTCGGACGCATCAAGGACATGCTGATCATCCGCGGCCGCAACCACTACCCGGAGGACATCGAGGCGACGATCCAGCAGATCGCCCACGGGCGGGTTGCGGCGATCTCGGTCCAGATGGACAGCACCGAGCAGCTGGTCACCGTCATCGAGGTGAAGAAGAAGCGCGGCGAGGCCAGCGACGAACTGGCGACCCGGCTCAGCGGCGTCCGCAACAACATCACCGCGGCGATCTCCAACGCGCACGGCCTCAGTGTCGGCGACGTGGTCCTGGTCCCGGCCGGCTCGATCCCGACCACTACGAGCGGCAAGATCCGCCGCCAGGCCTGCGTCGAGCTGTACCGCCAGAGCCAATTCGCGCGGGTGGACGCCTAGCCCGACCGAGGGCCGAACCACCACACTTATCCCATGCTGGCGACCGTCCTGATAATGGCGCTCGCCGTCAGTATCGAGCCATATCGAATTGGCATGACCGTGCTCATGCTGAATAGGCCTCGGCCCGTGCGACAACTATTCGCGTTTTTATGTGGCGGATTCGTCATGGGAACCACCGTGGGCCTGATCGTCCTTTTCGTATTTCGACGAATTCTTCTCGGCACGTCATTCGTGACGGTGCCGCGGGTTCAATTACTGATCGGCCTCCTGATCATCTGTATCGCGGTGATCGTGGGCATCGATCTCTTCGGGCGGCTCGGTCCGCGGCCGGCGAAGCTGACCCGGCCCGCGACCGATCTGCTGAAGGGCGACTCGTTGCCCGTCGCCGGGATCGCGGGCCTCAGCATCGCGCTGCCCTCTGTCGACTACCTGGCCGCGCTGGCGGTCATCCTGGCCTCAGGCGCGACCGCACTGAAGCAGGTGGCCGTCCTGATCGCGTTCAACGTGGTGGCTTTCGCGCCCGTGGAGATCCCGCTGCTGGCCTATCTGCTGGCGCCGAAGCCGACCGCCCGGGCGGTGACGGCACTGCATGAGTGGATCCGGTCGAGGCGACGACGCGACGTCGCAATCGCGCTGGCCGTCGTCGGCAGCGCGTTCATCGCCGCCGGTCTTTACGGACTCTGAGCCTCACCCGCCGCGCGAAAGCGATTCAGCGGCAAGCTGATTCAGTGCGAGTTGACCTCGAACTTGTCCGCGATCTCCTGCCAGGCGCGGGCGTTCTTTCGCGCAATCTCGGCGAAGGTTCCCGAACAGTGCGTCGGCACCGCCTCGGCGAAATCGTTGCAGGCGCTGATCGCCACCACGACCGTGGACAGCAGGCGCAGTAGCGCCCGGCCGCGCTCCGAGGACCGCACGGACGGGTCGTTGCGAAGCCGCTGAAGCAGATCGCGGCCGCGGCCCTCCGGCATCGTCCGGGCGCCAACCCGCGGCGGGACGACCGGGGTCGCGAGCGCCGAGTCATTCGCGGCGGCGACGGTCGGACTGCCGGATTCCCCCACCCGCTTGGCGAGGTTGTCGGGCAGCGGGCTCTCGCCGTTGTGGACCCGCTGCCGGACGTCGCGCGCGGTGGTGACCGAGACGCCGGCCTTCCGCGCGATCTCACGCAGCGACGCACGCGGATTCATCGACAGGAATTCCGCCGCGCGCCGTCGTCCAATGGCGGGACTCACCGGTCGCACTTTTCCGTCCCGGCCTAGGCGGGGGTTCAACTGGGAGATTTCCTCGGTTGCACAACTGCGCAACTTGCCAACGGTTTTGTTCGAAACTCCGGCAATCAGTCCAATAGACCGGTCTGACCAATGCGGGTAAGATGTCAGAACTTTTTGTGCGGCCGCTTTGCGCTCCGAAAGTGTCAGCGGCAGCCCGTGCGTGACATTCAAATGCACGGCGAGGGCGAAGGCTTCTGCGTCGTTGCCTTCGAAGAGTCGGGCCGCGATCGTGCTGTCGCCGCGCAACTCCGTCGCGCGCAGGCGGTGCACGCCGTCGATCACCCGCATCGAGTCCCGATGGATGACGATCGGCGGCAGCGGCAAGGGCGACTGAGCCAATACCTGAACGTGGCTCTCGTTGGCCTTGTTCTTGCGCGGCGTGTACGAGCTACGGATCGCGGCCAGCGGAATGTTCTCCACCGGCAGCAGGCTCCCGCGCCGCACCCATTCCTCGACTGCGACCGCGGACAGCGGGTCCAGCTGGCCGTATCCGGGCAGCGAGCCGGGCGTCATGTCTGCGTCGCCGAGAATCCGTGCGCTGCTCTCATGTAATTGCGCCATTGGTTGCAAGCCCTGGTCTACCTTCTCGGGCGACTTTCACCACAAGTTTGCTGAGTGCCCATGCGATCAGTCCCCTTTCGGCGGCTAAAACAACTTACGCGGGCGTAGGTTACTCTAGAGTAAGTATGGCCCCCGTCACTTGTCAACTTGCTGACGCAATGTCGGTACCGGCGGTCCGCCTATCCGGCACGCGCATCCTTCAAAGAGTCCATCGCTTGCGGCACTGCGCATTTGGGTCCAAATTCAACGCTTGTTCAATGCAAAGAACCACGTCCAGCCGCCGTTGACGCGTGTCGAATACAGGTTGCTCGGCTCCGCGACGAACCGACCATCCGGTTGGTGCCCACGGCGGCATTGGCGGCTCGGCACAGTCAACGGCCGGGAAATTATCAGGCACGGCAAAATTAACTCTGTGTAAGAGCTGCCCCGCTCCGGCGTCTCGCGGCCGATTGAACATAATGAGGTGAGTCACATCGGCAAAGGAGCCCATGATGAGCGCGACCACCGCCGGCGGCCGTCCCCTCCGCGTGATCCAGTGGACCACCGGCAACATCGGTCGGCGTTCATTGCACGCAATCATCGGCCGGCCCGATATGGAACTCGTCGGCGTGTACGCGCACGGCCAGGACAAGGTCGGGGTGGACGCGGCCGAACTGTCCGGCTGGCCTGAACCCACGGGTGTCACGGCCACCAACGACATCGACGCCCTGCTGGCGCTCGAGCCCGACGCCTGCTGCTACAACCCGCTGTGGCCCAGCGTCGACGAGCTCGTCCGACTGCTCGAGTCGGGCGTCAATGTCTGCACCAGCGCCGCCTGGATCACCGGCGGCAAGCAGACCCCCGAAGACCGCCGGCGCATTCTCGATGCCTGCGAGCAGGGCAACGCGACCATCTTCGGCAGCGGCGCCCATCCCGGCATGACGAACCTGGTCGGGATGGCGCTCAGCGGTTCCTGCGAGCGCGTCGACGAAATCCGAATCACCGAGTCGGTGGATTGCTCCACCTATGAGTCTGCGGAGACCCAGACCGCGATGGGCTTCTCGCAGGACCCGGAGACCCCCGGCCTCGCCGAGAACGTACGGCGCGAAAGCGAGGTCTTCGCCGAATCGGCCGCGATGATGGCCGACGCGATCGGCGCGACGCTGGACAAGATGACCTTCGACGTCACCTTCACGGCGGCGACCGGCGACTCCGACCTCGGCTTCATGAAGATCCCGGCCGGCACCGTCGGCAGCGTCTTCGGCTACCACCGCGGCTGGGTGGGCGACCGCAACGTCGTCAGCGTCGGATTCAACTGGACGATGGGCGATCACGTGACGCCGCCCAAACCGCTCGAGCACGGCCACGTCATTCAGGTGTTCGGGGTGCCCAACATGCGCACGGTGGTGCACTGCCTGCCGCCGAAGGACTGGACCGAGCCGGGGTTCATGGGCCTGGGCATGATCTACACCGCGATGCCGGTGACCAACGCGGTACCCGCGGTCGTGGCGGCCAGGCCTGGAATCGTCACGCTGGCCGACCTGCCGCCGATCACCGGGCGCGCCCGGTAGCCGTCGCGTCATCCGCCATGGGAATGCGCCCGCTGGCCGCGGTGTGGGTAGTCCTCGTCGCGGCGACAGGGTGTGCGCGGGGTCCCGCCCCGGCGCCGCACGGCGAGACAACGATGGTCGCGTCGCCCTCTGCATCCGCCATCGCACTGCAGCCCAACGATCGCGGGTATGTGCGGATCGAGGTGCCGTCGACTTCGGTTGACTGTTCGATAACTGCCGAACTGGTTGCTTGCCAACGGTTTTCGGGTGTGTGGCACGACGAGAACGGACAGGTTCGACACACCGTCAGCATCACGACGGGTGGCGAGTTCCATTGGGTCAACGCCGATCTCGGCGAACTGCAAGGTCGCGTCGCGCTGGGCTTCCACACCTACGCCGCGCAGGGCTGGACGATAGTGGCCGGGCCGGACGAGACGCGATTCGTCGACGGTCACAGCGGACATGGCATGACCGTGGACACCGCGCACGTCACGCCGTTTTGAGCCCTATGCGGACAGCTTCGGCAGAATCTTTCGCGCCAGGTCGACCGCCGCTGCGTCGCGTTGGTCTCCCGTCAGCCTGATCACCGCGACCTGAACGGTGTTCTCCCGGTTGCCGCCCGCGAACTTGACCGCGCCGAAGTAGATGTAGCGCATCCCATCGGGGGCGGGCCTGCCCGGGAAGCCGGGCAACTCCGCGCGCAGCGTGTTGTGCGGCGCCGAGTCGGGAGTACCGATCTCGACCGTGACCGATTCCTCGGTCGTCGAGTTCTCCCACGTACACCCACCCCGCTTGGCGTTCTGCGTCGTCGACTTACCCGGCACCGACGCACCGAGCAGGGACGAAATGTCTTGCGGCGAAACCAAAGAACACGCATCGACAGGCCGCGCAGCCGGGGTCGCCCCCGACCCAGGCGCACTGCCCGCCGACCCGCCGGAGTCGCTGTGAGTTTGACAGCCGGCCGCAGCGCAACACAGCAGCGCGGCGACGAATACGCGGATAGAGCATGGAAACACTGACGACCTCTTTTCTTCGACGCAGCGCGTCGAGCCGTCCCGACGCTACGGATGACCCGGGCGACGCGAATCAGGGATTTCCCTACTCTTGGATGGCTGTTGCTATCGCTCGGAAGCCGCGAACGCGCTCCGAAAATGTAGGGAAATCCCTGATTCAGCGGCGGCCACGGAGTCGATAGCGTCCACGCCACGGTCGAGCCCATGCCGAATACGCCCGCCTGCGAGCCCTCGCACGTCCTCGCGGCTGGGATTTGCGCGGCCAAAATATAGGGAAATCCCTGATTCGCTAATGACTTCTGCGACGTAGCGTCGGATTACCTATCAGACCACCTGGGTATCGAAGGAATCCGCATGAACGATCGCCCGACGAACCGCATCGACCGGACGTCACCTGGCTGGCCCCGAAGCGACGACGACCGTACACAGCGCGCGTATCAGCAGACCGGTTCGGCGATCCCGCCGACATCGAAAATGCAGCGTCGCGACTCGGGCGACTCAACCCAGACCAGCGCGCAGGCCTGGTCCCAGGACAGCGGCGATTCCGGGTACTACCGCGAGTCCGGCGACTATTAATCAGGGTCGCAGCAGGCGAACTGGCACGACAGTACCGCTTCGGATTCGGAGTCGCGGTCGGACGAGTTCGCACCCAAGGCCTGGTTCCGGTCGGCGCCGACCTATCTGCTCGCCGCAGCAGCTGTTGCCGTACTCACGGCCGGGGGCGGGCTGGCTTACACGTTGACCTCGTCCGACCACCCGGCGCCGGCACAACACCCATCGGTGCAGCCCGCTCCGCAGCAAGGCAACCCCGTGGCGCCCGCTCCGCAGGCCCCGCCGCCCGCGCCGGACCAGCCCGCGGGGTCGATTCCCCTGCCGGACGCGCCGGTGTCGGCACCCGACGCCGGGTCCGCGCCGAACTTCGCACCGGCACCGGTTCAAGTGCAGGCTCCTCCGCCCGTTGTGGTGCAGGCGCCCGAACCGCAGCAGCTACCCGATCCGAACCAGCAGTTCCCTAACAACCAGTGGCCTCACGGTCCGTTCCCCAACAACCAGCACCCGGGTCATCACCACCCGCCGAACCAGAACCAAAACGAGAACGACAACGGGAACGGTGGCAATCCGCAGAACCAGAATGGCAACGGCGGCGGTAACCCGAACCAGAACCAGAACGGGAACGGCAACGGCGGCGGCAACAACCCGCAGAACCAAAACGGGAACGGGAACGGCGGCGGCAACAACCCGCAGAACCAAAACCAAAACGGCAACGGCGGCGGCAACGGCGGCAACCCGCAAAACCAAAACCAAAATGGGAACGGCGGCAATCCCAACCAGAACCAGAACCAGAACGGCAACGGTGGCGCCAACACCGGTGGCCAGAACCAGAAGCCGAATAACCAGCCGCAAAAACCGGAATCGGCCAACGACACGCTGTGCCACCCGAAACCACCGCCCTGCTGACACGCACGTTCGATTAGTCGGCCAACTCCCCCCGCCCCGAGGGGGTAGGCCGCGCGGAGCTCAGTCGCGCGAAGGCCCTAGCAGAACGCGTGCGTGCTTTATGCTTTAGCATCGTTAGCCGAGCGAAGGTTCTGACGGCATCGCTGGAAAGCATCAACGTCGCCGCTAACCACCCACTTCGTTTGCCAGTGGAATGAATACGTCTTGAAGCGCTTGCGCATGGCCGGCGGGAGGGACCGAGTGAGGGCGATGTCGATCGGCGGACTGCTCAAACGTGCCTGGATACCACTGCTGCTCATCGTCGTGCTGTCGGTGTCGGCACTCGTCGTGACGCGTCTGCACAAGGTGTTCGCCTCGGAAGACCTCAACGCCAATTCAGGAGCCGGCATCAAGATCGTGCAGTTCAACCCCAAAGTCGTGAAGTACGAGATCTTCGGAAACCCCGGGGCCACGGCCAACATCAACTACTGGGACGCCGACGCCGACACCCATCAGGTCAACAACGCGCCGCTGCCGTGGGAGTTCACCGTATCGACCACGCTGCCGACGGTGAGCGCCAACATCATGGCTCAGACCGACGGTGGCTTCATCGGCTGTCGCATCACCGTCGACGGTGAACTGCGCGAGCATCAAAGTTCCGAGGGGCACAACGCCCAGGCCTTCTGCTTGGTGAAGTCCGCATGAGCGACAACGCAACTCACACCACCGAGACCACGAAGCCGCACCGCCCGTACCTACCCCACTTCATCCGCATCTTCTCCATCCCGATCATCATCGGCTGGGTCGTCGTCACCGTCATCGTGAACATGGTCGTCCCGACGCTGGAAGTGGTCGGCGAGGCGCACTCCGCCCCGATGGCGCCGCTCGACGCGCCGTCGATGAAGGCGATGATGCTGATGGGGCACAACTTCCAGGAGTTCGACTCCAACAGCACGATCATGGTCGTCGTGGAAAGCCAACAGCCGCTTGGCGATTCGGCTCACAAGTATTACGACGACATCGTCCGGAAGCTCCGCAAGGACACCGCGCACGTCCAGCACATCCAGGACTTCTGGGGCGACCGGTTCACCGCCGCGGGTGCGCAGAGTTCCGACGCCAAGGGCGCCTACGTCCAGGTGAACATCGCCGGCAACCAGGGCACCACCACGGCCAACAACTCGGTCGAGGCCGTTCGCAAGGTCGTCGACAACGAGCCCGCGCCCAACGGCGTCAAGGCGTACGTCACCGGTTCCGCGGCCTTGTCCGACGACATGCACGTGATCGGCAACGAAAGCCTGGCGACGATCACGTTGTTCACCTTGGGTGCGATCGCGATCATGCTGTTGCTGGTCTACCGATCGATCGTCACCACCCTGGTCCAGCTGTTCATGACCTTCGTGTCGCTGCTGTGCGCGCGCGGAGTCGTCGCGGTATTCGCCTTCAACGACCTATTCGGGCTGACCACCTTCGCCGCGAACATCCTCACGATGTTGGCGATCGCCGCGGGAACCGACTACGGCATCTTCCTGGTCGGGCGCTATCAGGAGGCCAGACACGCCGGCGAGGACCGCGAGGACGCGTACTACACCACCTTCAAGGGAGTGGCGCCCGTCGTGTTGGGCTCCGGCCTGACCATCGCCGGCGCGACCTTTTGCCTGAGCTTCTGCCGCCTGCCATGGTTCGCCACGATGGGATGGCCGGTGGCGATCGGCATGATTGTCGTCGTCTTCGCAGGACTCACTCTCGGGCCGGCGCTGGTCTACCTCGGTAGCCGTTTCGGGCTCTTTGAGAAAAAGAAGGGCAAATCCCAGGGCAAGCTGTGGCGTCGCGTCGGCACCGCTGTGGTCCGTTGGCCCGCGCCCATTTTCGCCGTCAGCGGGGCGGTGGTACTGGTCGGCATGGTCGCCTTGCCCGGCTTCAGGCCGAGCTACAACGACCGGCATTACCTGCCGGAATCGGCGCCGTCCAACGTCGGATATGCCGCCGCTGACCGGCATTTCAGCGAAGCCCGGATGAATCCCGACCTGTTGTTGATCGATGCCGACCACGACATGCGGAACACCTCCGACATGCTGGTGCTGGACAAGGTTGCGAAAAACGTCATCCGCACCGTCGGCATCGCGATGATCCAGGACATCACCCGGCCGCTGGGAATTCCCATCCAGCACAGCTCAATTCCGTTCCAGAACAGCATCCAGAGCCAGACCACGATGCAGAACATGAAGTTCCTGAAGGACCGGATGGCCGACATCCTGAAGATGGCCGACCAGATGCAGATCATGATCGACGTGACGACCCGGCAGGCGAAGGTCACTCACGACCTGGCCGACGCCGCACGCGACAGCGCGACCACCACGCGAGAGACGTCGGAGATCACCGACACGCTGCGGGATCACATCGCCGACTTCGAGGACTTCTACCGGCCGATTCGCAGCTACTTCTACTGGGAGAAGCACTGCTACGACATCCCGGTGTGTATCTCGTTCCGGTCGCTGTTCGACTCGATCGACGGCTTCGACCAGCTGGCCGAGAAGTTCCACGCGCTCTCCGGTGACATCGACCGGACCGCGACGGCGTCGCACGAGCTGGAGCAGTTGATTCCAATCATGTTGGAAACACTGAAGACAACGCATGGTCTGACGCTGACCATGTACCAGACGTTCAAGGCGATGATCGACCAGATGGAGGCGATGAGCAACACCTCGATCGTGATGGGGCAGAGCTTCGACAAGTCGCAGAACGACGACTTCTTCTACCTGCCGCCGGAGGCCTTCCAGAACCCGGAGTTCATCCGTGGCGTGAAGATGTTCTTCTCTCCCGACGGAAAATCGGTGCGGTTCTTCATCACTCATCAGGGCGACCCGATGACGCCGGAAGGCATCGCGCGGACATCCGCCGAACGCCAAGCGGCGCAGGAGGGCATCAAGCAGTCATCGCTGTCTGACGCCAAGATCTATCTCGGCGGCACCGCTGCGACATTCCGCGACATGGCCGACGGTGAGAAATACGACCTGATGATTGCGGTGGTATCGGCCCTGACGCTGATCTTCATGATCATGCTGCTGCTGACCCGAAGCGTGGTGGCGGCGTTGGTGATCGTGGGAACAGCGAGCAGTTCTATCGCCGCCTCGTTCGGCCTGTCGGTGTTGATCTGGCAGGACCTGTTCGGCATGAACATCCACTGGATCGTGCTGGCGCTGTCGGTGATCATCCTGCTGGCCGTCGGCTCCGACTACAACCTGTTGCTGGTCTCACGATTCAAGGAAGAGATACACAACGGGCTCAAGACCGGCTACCTCCGGTCGATGGCCGGGACCGGTTCGGTGGTCACCTCGGCGGGTCTGGTGTTCGCCTTCACGATGGCCGCGATGCTGGGCAGCGACCTGACCGTGCTGGGCCAGTTCGGGTCGACGGTTTGCATCGGTCTGCTGCTCGACACCCTGGTCGTGCGAACGCTGTTCATGCCGTCGCTCGCGACGCTGCTCGGCCGTTGGTTCTGGTGGCCGCTGGTGGTCCATCCGCGCGGCGACTACGGGAAGCCGAAGCCGCGAGCCATCTCAGAAGACGCCAACACGGCGCCGCTGGCCGCGCAGAAGACCTGAGCTAGTCGACGTCGGCTACTTCGACGCACACCCCGAGCGCGCCGGCGCCGACGTGCAGCGCCAGCACCGGGCCCAGACCGGTGACGATCGCCGGTTCGCAATGCGGCAACCGTTCGGCCAACGCGTCCGCCAGACTCCGCGCGCCGTCGGCGTTGGCGACATGATGGACCGCGAGTGCGGCGGGGCGCTCCCCCACGATTTCGACGACCCGCTCGATCATCGTCGCAACCGCCTTAGTGGCCGTTCGAACCCGTTGCGCCAGAACCAGTTTGCCGTCTTCGATGCGCAGCAGCGGCTTGAGCGACAGTTTGGTGCCCAGCCACGCGCCGGCGCCGCCAATGCGTCCGCTGCGCCGCAGGTTGTCCAGCTGTTGCACGACGATGAACCCGTGGTTGCGCTCGATCGCGGCCGCCGCTGCTGCCGCGACCGCATCGAGGCCGGCGCCGTCGGCGGCGGCCCGGGCTGCGGCCAGCGCGACGAATCCGGTGTTCATCCCGGTGAATCTCGAGTCGAGAACCCTGATCCCCGAACCGATCTCGGCGGCGCTGGACTCGGCGGCAGTCAGGGTTCCCGACAACGCCTTGGACAGGTGCACGGCCACCACGCCGTCGCCGCCGCTGTCGGCCAGCGCTTGCCGGTACACCTCGGCCAACTCGGCCGGTGTCGCGGCGGCGGTGGTGGCATGGCCGAATTCGTGAATATCGTCCGGGATGTCGTCGACCCCGTCGCGCAGGTCGGTGTCGTCGACCAGGATGTGCAGCGGGACCTGGCGTATCCCCCACCGCTCCCGCACCCCCTCGGGAAGGCGGGCCGACGAATCGGTGACGACGACGACGGGCATACGCTCAGCCGTCGACTCTGATGCCGGCCTCGGCCAGCGCCTTGAGCGTCAACTCCGCAACCGCTTGGTGCGCAACGAAATTCCAGTGAATGCCGTCGGGATTGCCACGACCGTTCAGCACCTCTTCGGCGACGGCCGCTTTGAGGTCGACCAACGCGACACCGTGTTCGTCAGCCCATTCGGTGATCGCGGCAACGGTACCGTCCCGGCCGTGGTGGGCCTTGCCGTAAGCCTCGGCGATGTGCACCGACGGCAGCGAAGCCACCACCGGGATCCCCGGACGGTTGAAATCGATTGCGCCGCGGGTCTCTTCGAGATACTCCACGCTCAGGTGCGGCGGCAGCGCGGCGCGGGCAACCGGGGAGAACCGCGGCTGAATCCAACCGTAGCCGTCGCGCACCCAGCGCCGCAGCCACGGCGGGCGCACGTAACGGATGAGTTCGCGCAGCGCGGTCGGCAACGGGGAGGGCAGCGAATCCATGCCGCTGGTCGCGAAGATCACCGCACCCGCGCGCGGCAACGCCGCCCAGGCGCGCGGATCCTGGGTGGCCGCCCACCAGACGTCGCGGCACGTCCACCCGATACGGCCGATCAACTCCAGGTCCCAGCCGAGTTGCGCGGCAACAAGATTGGGCCAGATGCGGGGATCGTCGGACGGCAGACCGCCCTTCGGGCCGTAGTAGGCCAGTGAGTCGGCGAAGACCAGCAGGGTCGGCCGCGCGTCAGAGGACATCGCCCGCAACCTGCGCCGAGGCGTTCCACACGTCGAGCCGCCAGCGGATGGAGCCGAAATCGTCCGCGCCGTCGGAACTATGGCCCGAGAGCTGCGTCCAGCTGGCGTTGCCCATGCCGCCGAGCACCGGCCAGTTGGCGACCGGCAGCCGCAGCAGCGCCGCGGTCAGCGCGGCGATCAGGCCGCCGTGGGCGACCAACACCACGGGCCGCGCCTCGTCGGCCGCGCCCCACTCGGGCTCGCCGGCGACCAGCTCGGTCACCAACGGCACGCTGCGCTGCGCCACGTCGACCCGGTTCTCGCCGCCGTGCGGAGCCCAGGTTGCGTCGTCGCGCCAGGCCAGCCGGGCGCCGGGGGCGATGGCGTCGATCTCGATGTGCGTCATGCCCTGCCAGTCGCCGAGATGGGTCTCGCGCAGCCGGTCGTCGGCCCGCACCAGCAGGCCGGTGCGTTCCTGCAGCGCGACGGCGGTGTCGTAGGCGCGGCGCAGATCCGAGGACACAATCAGCAACGGCTGGTGTTTGGCGAGTGCCTCGGCCGCGGCGACGGCCTGGGCGCGGCCCAGATCGGTCAGGTCGGTGTCGAGCTGGCCCTGCATCCGGCTGCCCAGGTTGTACGCGGTCTGGCCGTGCCGCAGCATCACCAGCCGGCGGATCGTCATGACAGGTCCATCGCAACGACCGGACAGTCACGCCACAGCCGATCGAGGGCGTAGAAGTCGCGTTCGTCCTGGTGCTGGATGTGCACGACGATGTCGACGTAGTCCAGCAGTGTCCAGCGCCCCTCCCGGGTGCCTTCGCGGCGGGCGGGCTTGTAACCGGACTCGCGCATCTTCTCCTCGACCTCGTCGACGATCGCATTGACCTGTCGCTCGTTGGACGCCGAGGCGATGACGAAGCAGTCGGTGATGACGAGTTGGTCGGAGACATCGATGACGACGACGTCGTCGGCGAGCTTCGCGGCCGCCGCGCGGGCGGCGACGGTCGCCATGTCGATGGCCTCGGGCGCGGCGGTCATGTCTGCTCCCCCGGTTTGCGGTACAGGTCGCGTTTCGAGATGTACTGCACGACGCCGTCAGGCATCAGGTACCAGAGCGGGCGGCCTTCGGCGGCGCGCAGTCGGCAGTCGGTGGAAGAGATTGCCAGAGCGGGGATTTCGACCAGCGAGAGCGCGTCTTCGGGCAATCCGTCGAGGACACCGGTGAGGTGCTCGCTCCCCAGCTCGTAGCCGGGCCGGCTGACGCCGACGAAGCGGGCCGCGGCGAACAGCTCGTCGAGGTCTTGCCAGGCCAGGATGGAGGCCAGTGCGTCGGCGCCGGTGATGAAGTAGAGATCGGAGTCGGCGTTGACCGCCTGCAGGTCGCGCAGGGTGTCCTTGGTGTATGTCGGCCCGCCCCGGTCGATGTCGACGCGGCTGACCGAGAAGCGCGGGTTGGCCGCGGTGGCGACGACGGTCATCAGGTAGCGGTCTTCGCCGGCGCTGACCTCGCGGCCCTTGAGCCAGGGCTGGCCGGTCGGAACGAACACCACCTCGTCGAGGTCGAACAAGTCGGCGACCTCACTGGCCGCGACCAGGTGGCCGTTGTGGATGGGATCGAACGTCCCGCCCATGACTCCCAGCCGCCGCTTTTGCACGGTTTGCCAGCTTACTGGAGCGCGATGTGGCCGGAATCCAATGTCACAGAGGCCACACCGGCACCCGGGCCGGAGCGTCGATCAGGAGTAGACGGGGTCGAACAGGGCCGCGACGGTCTCCAGCAACGCGGTGATCGCTCCGCTGTCGGCGACGCCGTGCGAGAACGAACCGATCAACGCTGCCGCGTCGTTGATGATCGCACCCGAGTCGGTCCAGTCCGGAATCTCGATGGTCGTGGTCAGGCCGGTGGTCGTAGCGACCCCGCTGGCGACATCCTCCGGCGTCAACCCCAGGTATTCCACGTGGGTGGTGAAGAAGTGGAAGAGCCCGTTCGCCAGGCCGAGCAAGGGGCTGCCACCCGGTGCATTGACGCCGAAGTCCCAATCCTCTTGCCAGTCGGAGACTCCGTCGTAGTGGATGTCGTAGATGGTGGTCGGATAGAGGTCGTTCGGTGTGTAGTCGGCGAGCAGGCCACCCGGGGCGAACTGGTCTTCGTTGATGGCTTTGAGCACTTCGTCGGTGATCGTCGTTCCGGTGTCGCCGCCGCCGAAGAGCTGAACCAAATCGGCGTAGATGTTGGTGGCGATGCCGTTCGCGTCGCTCGGGTCGCCGATGAACACGAAGTGCAGGTCCTCCGACGGGATGCCGTCTTGAGCGAGAATCTTCTCGGCCGCCGACACGGCAATCGCGCTCTGCGAGTAGGCGAACACCGTCAGAGGATCATCGGCACTCATCAAGTTCGAGTGATACGCGGCTTCGATCGCGTAGACGATGTTGGTCTCGTCCTGCAGGCTGCTCGGGCCGAATTGGAACAGTTCGGGCGTCGACAGCACCTGCAACGAACCGTCGCACGGCAGGTTTCCGACCATGTTGCAGATCGACGTCGCGGCATCCGAGAACCCCAGCGGCTTCAGGAACAGCTCGTTCGCCGCCTCCACGTACGCCGTTGACGGCGTGGGCTGGGCGGTACCGCCGAGAAAAATGGCGTTGGTGCTGCCCGCAAGGCTGATGGGGTCCGCCAGCGGGTCGTCGGTGTCGGCGTGGGCCGGCAGGGACAGGGCGATCGACATTCCCGTCGCCCCGATGATCGGCGCCATAACGGATAGGCGTTTCAGCATGACGAACCTCAATTCATTTCTGCCGGTTGCATATAACGCACCGAAGCCGAAAATGCTTGGCCTACGCTTATCTGAAGCCGAGCTGATAATAACCTCATATTGACCTGTGCAACTGAGGAGGTTCGTCTGAGCTTCGCTTGGGCGCCGCCCGCCCGGCTGATGTGCGAGTTGCCCGCCTCTGAGCGAATTCGCTTTGCTGTCGGGCCTCCTGATTACGATCGGTTTCAGTAATTTCGGGGAGAGGCTCGAGTCGTGATCGCGTTCATCTTCGGCGCCATCGGCGTCGCGATTCTGGTCGTTGGGTTGGTGGTGATCGGTCTCGCGATGGTGGTGCTTGCGCCGAACCGCGAATCGTCGTCGCCGGCGCAACTCGCGCTTCTCGGGGTGCTGGCCGTTGTCGCGCTAGTGGCTACCGCCGTCATTGCCGACCAGGGCGGCGGTGGTTGGTCGGCGGCGCCGACGGTGGTGTGGGTATTCGCCCTCGCGTGCATTCGCAACGCCGCCCCGGTTCGGGAAACCGAGCAGCAGCGCAAGCGGCGACTGGCGGAGGCGGCGAAGCGCGAGGACGCCCGCCGGCGGGTCGAAGAACGCAATCGCGTCAAGGTTTTCGGCAAAGAGGGTCTGGCGATAATGGGCCAGGCGAAGTCGGCCGTCGACAACATCATCGCGACGCGTGCCGCTCGCGACGGCTGGTTGGGCGAGCCGGGGGCGCTGGATTTCACCGGTTACCTCGCGACGATCGCCGATACTCTGCAGCGGGCGCGGCGGATCGAAGACCTTGCTGCGCAGTCGAAAGCGATCCCCACACCGACCGCGGACGACGCCGCGATGCTGCGCGACGCCGAACGGACCATCAAGCAGCTCCGCGGCGAGGTCGCGGGTCGGGTCCAGGTTCTCAACGATTGCGCGCGCAAGGCACAGCAGGTGGACCGTGTGCTGGCGGCTGAACGTGAGCAGGCCCGCCAGGCCGCCAGGCGTGACGACAACAGGAGTCAGCTGTCGGCAGAGCTGTACGGGGTGGCGGCACTGCCCACCGCGTCAGCGCCGGACGCCACCGACGCGGTCAGCGCCTACGTGGCCGCATTCCATGAACTCAAGGGAACGATCGGCGCGACGCCGACGCCCGCCACGGTGATCTCGCAGCCTGCAGCCGAGAACACCCTGGTATGGCTGCGCAAGAAGCTCCCGTTCTAGACGGGTAGCAGCTGATCGATCACGGCGGCCAGCTGCTTGGCCGACCGGCACTCGTGCATCGTGATGACGTCCTGGTAGCGCGGCACCGCCGAGTCGCCGCTGCCCCACAGGTGCTTGGGCTCCGGGTTGAGCCAATGCGCGTGCCGGCTCGCGGTCACCATGTGCGACAGCACATCGATCGCTGGGTCGCGGTAGTTGGTCCGCCCGTCGCCGAGCACCAGCAGCGAACTGCGCGGCGACAGCACGTTCGGGTGGTCCTGAATGAAAGAGACGAACGCGTTGCCGTAGTCGCTGTGGCCGTCGCGGGTGTACACCCCGGCTTCGCGGGTGATCCGCTGTATCGCGACGGCGAGATCGGCGTCCGGGCCGAACATGTGGGTGACCTCGTCGCTGGTGTCGATGAACGCGAACACCCGCACCCGGGAAAATTGCTGACGCAGCGCGTGCACCAGCAACAGGGTGAAGTGGCTGAACCCGGCGACCGAGCCGGACACGTCGCACAACACCACGAGTTCTGGACGGGCCGGCCGTGGCTTACGCAGCACCAGGTCGATCGGCACACCGCCGGTGGACATCGACTTGCGCAGCGTCTTGCGCAGGTCGATCGCGCCGGCGCGAGACCGACGGCGGCGCGCGGCCAGCCGGGTAGCCAGCGTGCGGGCCAACGGCTGCACGACGCGGCGCATCGAGCGCAGCTGATCACCCGAGGCGCGTAGGAATTCGACGTTCTCCGACAGTTGCGGGATGCCGTACATCTGGACGTGGTCGCGGCCGAGCTGCTCGGCGGTGCGCCGCTTGGTCTCGGCGTCGACCATCTTTCGCAGCTGCGTGATGCGCTGCGCGGCAAGCGCTTTGGCGATCTCTTCTTGGGTCGGCGTCGGCTCGTCGCCATAGCCGGCCAGCAGGCCGGCGAGCAGCTTGCCCTCCAACTCGTCGAGCGCCATCGACTTGAGCGCCTGATACGACGAGTACGACGGCCCGCGGCTGGAGTTGTATTTGCCGTAGGCATCGACGATTTGGGCGATCATCGCGACCAGCCGGTCGTCCATTTCAGCGAGGTCGGGGTTGTCGGTCAGCAGGTCGAGCAACATCTGCCGCATCGCCTCGACGTCCTCGGGCGGCAACTGCACGTCGGGGTCGATGGCGTCCTCTTCGCTGACCGCCGCCCGGGTGCCGAGCGCGGCGGGCCACCAGAGGTCGAACATCGCGTCGTAGGTCTCGCGGTGCTCGGGCCGCCGCAGCACCGCGCAGGCCAATCCCTCGCGCAGGATCTCGCGGTCACCGAGGCCGAGCACGCCCATCACCCGGCCGGCGTCCACGGTTTCCGACGGGCCGACCGAAATGCCTTGGCCGCGAAGCGCTTCGACGAACCCGACCAGGTGGCCCGGGATGCCGTGCGGGGCCAACGGCTGGCTGGGGCGAACGCGGCGGACGGCCATCAGACGCTCAGTTCAGCCGTAACTCGGAGGTGGCGCGGGTCTGGTCGGACTGATGCTTGAGCACCACGCCCATCGTCGCGGCGATCGTCGCGTCGTCGATGGTGTCGAGGCCCAATGCCAGGATCGTCCGGCCCCAGTCAATGGTCTCGGCCACCGACGGCACCTTCTTGAGTTGCATGCCACGCAGCACGCCGATGATGCGGACCAGTTCCTCGGCGATGTGGGCAGGCAGCTCGGGCACGCGGGACAACAGGATTCGGCGTTCCAGCTCGGCGTCCGGGAAGTCGATGTGCAGGAACAGGCAGCGACGCTTTAGCGCCTCGGAGAGTTCGCGGGTGGCGTTGGAGGTCAACACCACGAACGGCTTCCGGTCGGCGGCGATGGTGCCCAACTCGGGGATGGTCACCGCGAAGTCGGAGAGCACCTCGAGGAGCAGGCCTTCGATTTCGATGTCGGCCTTGTCGGTCTCGTCGACCAGCAGCACCGTGGGTTCGGTGCGGCGGATCGCGGTGAGCAGCGGCCGCGACAGCAGGAACTCTTCGGTGAAGACGTCGGTCTTGGTCTGGTCCCAGTCGTCGGACCCGGCCTGGATGCGCAAGATCTGCTTGGCGTGGTTCCACTCGTACAGCGCGCGGGCCTCGTCGACGCCTTCGTAGCACTGCAGGCGGACCAGCCCGGAGCCGGTGGATTGCGCGACGGCGCGGGCGAGTTCGGTCTTGCCGACGCCGGCCGGACCCTCCACCAGCAACGGCTTGCCGAGCCGGTCTGCGAGGAAAACCGCTGTGGCAGTAGCGGTGTCGCATAGGTAGCCGGTTTCGGCCAGCTTCCGGCCGACGTCGTCGATGTCGGCGAACAGCGGTGCGGGCCGCGCAGGCACACTCACGTAGTCATTCTCCTAGCTATGTCAGACCGCTCGGGTCTGGCCGTCTCCCCACACGATCCATTTGGTCGAGGTCAGTTCGGCGAGCCCCATCGGGCCGCGGGCGTGCAATTTCTGGGTGGAGATGCCGATTTCGGCGCCGAACCCGAACTGCTCGCCGTCGGTGAAGCTCGTCGCGGCGTTCACCATCACCGCGGCCGCGTCGACACCCTCGGTAAAGCGTTGCGCCGCAGCCATGTTCGAAGTCACGATGGCCTCGGTGTGGCCGGTGCCGTATTCGTTGATGTGGGCGATCGCGGCGTCGACGCCGTCGACCACCGCCACCGCGATCTCCATCTCGAGGTACTCCCGGCGCAGGTGATCCTCGTCGGGGTCCAGGTGCACGGTCACCCCGGCGTCCTGCAGCGCGTTGACCAGTCGCGGCATCGCCTGGTCCGCCACCGACACATCGACGAGCAGCGTCTCGGCCGCGTTGCACACGCTCGGCCGACGGGTCTTGGAGTTCAACAGGATTCGCTCGGCCATGTCGAGGTCGGTGGCGTCGTGCACGTACACGTGACAGTTGCCGACGCCGGTCTCGATCGTGGGCACCTGCGAGTCGCGCACCACGGCGTCGATCAGACCGGCTCCCCCGCGCGGTATCACCACGTCGACCAGGCCACGCGCCTGGATCAGATGCGTGACCGACGAGCGATCGGCGGACGGCAGCAGTTGCACCGCGTCGACGGGCAGGTCCTCGCCGCGCAGCGCGTCGCGCAGCACCGCGACCAACGCCTCGTTGGAGTGCACGGCCGACGCGCTGCCGCGCAGCAGTGCGGCGTTGCCGGATTTCAGCGTCAGCCCGAACGCGTCGACGGTGACGTTAGGCCGGCCCTCGTAGACGATCCCGACGACACCGAGCGGGACCCGCTGCTGTCGCAGGGCCAACCCGTTGGGCAGGGTGTAGCCGCGCAGCACCTCCCCGACCGGGTCGGGCAGCCCGGCGACCTGCCGCAGGCCCGCGGCAATCCCCTCGACGCGCGTGGGGTCCAGCGCGAGCCGGTCGAGCATGGCGGTGGGGGTGTCGGCGGCGCGGGCGGCCCGCAGGTCCTCGGCATTCGCCGCCAGGATCCGGTCGGTGTTGGCCACCAGCGCGTCGGCGGCGACGCGCAGCGCGTGGTCCTTGGCAACAGTCGGGAGTGCGGCCAGAATCCGAGCGGCCAACCGGGCCCGTCGCGCCGCGTCGTGCACCTGCTGGCGCACGTCGGTCGCCGGCAAGGTAGGGACACTCATTAACCCAGGGTAGCGGCCAAACTAGCGCCGGGTAGAGACGGCCCCAATGGACGATGACTCCCTGCGGCGGTCCTCGATGATCCGGCCCAACTCCTGCAGCAGCAACGGCGCGCGGAGCACGAGATCTTCGATGTACTCACGGTCGATTTCGAGAGCCGTCACTTCTTCCAGCGCGTGGGCGCCCGACAGACTCGGTTGGCGGGTCAGCGCGCTCAGCCCGAGGAACGAGCCTTCCTCCAGCACGCTGAGCGGAGTCACCGACCCGTCGTCGTTGGTGCTCGTCCGGCGGACGGTGCCCTTGATCAAAAACGTCATGGCCGTGGGGACTTCGCCCGCGTAGTGCACGATCTCGTCGGTGCCGTAGCGAACCAGCTTGGCGTGTGGGATCAGCAACTGCTGATCGGCGAGGCTCAACCGCAACGCCGGCGCCACCACGTCTCGCATCGCCATCTGCACCCGCGCCGGCGTCGAGAAGTCGTCGGTCGTGCCGTCGAGGTGCAGGCCCTCGCGCCGGGCCGCGTACCAAATCCAGCGCAGGAAGGTCGCTTTCGCGGGCCCGTCGTCGGCGGGCGACTTCAGCGCGATGCTCACCTCGTACTCCCCCGACCCGGCAACCGAGGCGGTCGGCGCGACGCCGGCCTTGCGTTGCGGCAGCGCGTCGGCCACCCGCACCAGCAGCAGGCGCACCTGGTCGGGCGGATCGTCGACCGAGAACGTGGTGGCGATCGAGAGCTTGTGCGCGCCGGACGGCCGGCTGAGGTTGGTGAATGACGTGGCGGCCAGCACCGAGTTCGGCGTGATCTGCAAACCGTGCCCGGTCTGGATGTGCACCGCGCGCCAGTTCGCCTCCACGATGCGCCCGCGCGCGGACGGGGTGTCCAACCAGTCGCCGATCCGAAAAGGCTGCTCGAACAACATGAACAGGCCGGACACGATTTGGCCGACAGAGTTCTGCAGCATCAGGCCGATGAGCACCGACGTGACGCCCAGCGCGGTGAACAAGCCGCCGACGCGTACCCCCCAGACGTAGGAGAAGATCAGCGCGAGGCCGACCGCGATCAGCAAAAACCGTGTGACGTCCCGGAATATCGTCGGCACCCGCTTGCGCCAGGACCCTTCGGGCGCACCCTCGAAGACCGTGGCGTTGAGCCCCGACAACACCAGCAGCAGCACGACGAAACCGAAAACGGTTGCCAGCACGCGCACCGAGTCGAAATGGGCCGGCACCCGTGCGATCTTGACCAGCAGCACAAGCAGCGCGGCCAACGGCACCAGGTAGCTGCGCAGTAGATTGACCGGCGTGGCCAGCGCGCTGTCGCGTCGCGCCAAAAACTGGTGCAGTTCGGTGAGGCTGATCAGCAGCAGCGGCAGTCCGATGGCCAGCCCGACGGCCCAGTACAGCCAGAAGGTGTCGACGACGGTCATTTGCGGTCCGCCAATCGCCAGATCGGCTGTTCCTCGCCGCCGACGGTGACCGTGCCGGCCGAGGTGAATTGGCGCAGATCGCGCATCACCTCGTAGACGTCGGAGGTCACGAAGACACCGGAATCAGTTGCACCGCTGCGCATCTGGTGGGCGAGGTTCACCGCCGCGCCCCACATGTCGTAGATGACGCTGGATCGGCCGACCAGCCCGCTGATCACGTTGCCGGTGTTGACCCCGGCCCGGATGCTGAGGTGGTAGCCCCTACCGGAATTGAATCGCTCGATGATGCGCTGCATCTCCACGGCGAAATCAATGGTCCGCGGCACGCTATCGAGTCGCGGAACATTGAGCCCGCAGCTGGCAAGGTAGCCGTTGTGCACGGTCCGAATCGGCTCGACGCCAAAGGTTTCGGCGGCCGAGTCGAGTTCGCGCATCAACTCGTCGATGGTGCCGACCAGTTCGTCACCGGACAGCCCGCCGCACATCTCGTCGAGGCCGATGATGTCGGCGAAGATGACCGTCACATCCTGATGCTCCTGCGCGATGGTCTGCTCCCCGTCGCGGTAGCGCTGCACCACGGGCTCGGGCATCAGCGACAGCAGCAGTCGGTCGTTCTCCTTGCGCTGTTCATTGAGCAGGTCTTCCTTGATCTCGAGGTTTCGCGCCATCTCGTTGAATGCGGTTGTCAGGTCGCCTATTTCGTCATGCGAGGTAAGTGGGATGGCGACGGCGTAATTGCCGGAGCTGATCTCTTCCGCGCCGGCCCGTAGCCGCCGGATCGGACGGACGAAGCGTTGGGCGATCAGCATCGCGAGCAGACACAGCGCGAAGACCATCACCGTGGCCGCGACGACCAGCGTCCGGGCGAACGCCTCGATCCGCGCGAATGCCTCCTCGCTGTCCCGGCTGGCCAGAATCGACCAGCGCAGATCGGAATTGGGGATGGCCACCGGCGCGTAGGCCGCGAGCTCGTGATCGCCAAGATAGCCGGTCTCCATGACGGTGCCGCTCTGCCCGCGTTGCGCGGCACGGAACGCCGGCCCTTCCACCGGCTGCACCAATGTGGTTCCGTGCCAACGGATTGCCTTGTCGACCACGTCGGCGGGGGTGCCGGCGGCGACGGCATCGCGCTGATACTTCGCGGGATCCTCGAGGAACAGCCGCGAATCGGAGCGCATCAGCCCATCGGGTCCGGCCAGGTACGTCTCAGCCGTGGCCCCCATGCCCGCCGCTTTCCAATGCTTGTCGGCGGTCATGATCCGGTTGACCCTGTCGATGGGGAGCGGAAGCGCCATGACGCCGTCGGTCTTACCTGCTACGCCGATCGGCGACACCAGCCACGCGATCGGCATCCCACCGGCGGCCTGGAACGCCTGAAAGTCGGTGATCCAGACGAAATCGACGGAGTCTGCGGCCAGTGCCTTTTCGTACGCGCCGCGCAGATTCGACGAACGGTACGGCCCGGTAGTGATGTTGGTACCGAGAGTGGGCCCTTTGTTCACGTTGTACACAACGTTGCCGCGTGTATCGAGCAACACCGCGTCGCGGTACTCGAATCGGGTCGTGATTTCGCGGAAGTAGTTGTCGAACTGCATGTTCGCGGCCGACCAGGCGCTGCCGTCACCGGCGTCGACGGGTGCGGGCGAGGCGTTCGACGCGTGCACGGTGTAGTGCGATTGCAGGTATTTCTCGGCGTTGCCACGTGGCAGCATCGCAGCCAGGTCGAGTTTCACGCCCGTCGACTTTTGGATCGGCTTGATCAACTTGTCGGTGTAATAGCTCTCCAGCTCCAGCTGCTGCGCCGGATCGGTAGGGGCGTCGGCCAATTGGTCGAATGCCGCGGCAAAGGCCTGCACCGCCTGGTCCGCGGTGTAGCCGCGGCTGTAGATCGCCAGCGAGTTGGACAGGTCGGCGAACAACATCTCGATCGCCCGCTTCTGACCTTCGCGCAACTGGGTCATCCGTTCGGCGGCGATCGGCATCAACGTGCGGCTACCCGAGACGTATTCGACGATCCCGATGATGCCCAGCGACGCCAGGCTGGAGACCAACAGCATCACCATGATCTTCGACTGGATGCTCAATCTGGCCCGACGGCGCGGACGGCGACGCCAACCAGCTTTCGCCGATACCGGCTGTTCGCTCGGCGCCGGATCGGCTGTGCCCTGCGGCGTCAATCGACGTCCTTTCGCAGCCAGGCTGAAAGCCCAGATCACGCAGCAGAATATCGCCTGGGGCAGGGCGAAAACGGGTTTGCCGAAAACCGTTATCAACACGATGTTTGTGTATCCGCGTGCATCTCCCTAGCGTCGGCGCCATGACCCGGGTGTGCGTGTGCGTGGTGGGCAGTGTGAACATGGATATCGGCCTGGATGTCGCCGAATTGCCACGACCGGGCGAAACGGCCCTGGCCACGTCGATGCGCTCGGCGCCGGGTGGCAAGGGCGCCAATCAGGCCGTTGCCGCCGCCCGCGCGGGCGCTGACGTGCGATTTGTCGGTGCTGTAGGCAACGACGCGACGGCCGCCCAATTGCGCGAACACCTCGTCGACAACGGCGTGGACACCGATGGTCTCATCACGGTCCCGGGACGCAGCGGTACCGCCGTCGTTGTTGTCGACTCCGGTGGCGAGAACCTCATCGTGGTTGCACCGGAGGCGAACAGCCGGCTGACTCTAGACACGACGAGGCTGCCCGATCTGCTCGCCGGATGCGATGTGGTGTTGCTGCAGTTGGAGATTCCGATCGCGGCGGCAACCGACGCGGCCCGCGCGGCACGTTCGGCCGGGGCGACGGTGATGCTCAACGCGTCACCGCCCGGCGGAGATGACACGGCACTCGCCCAGTTGTCCGACGTGATAGATGTCTTGATCGTCAACGAAACCGAAGCGGCGCAGTGGGTTTGGCCGGTGGCACATCGCGTCACCACGCTGGGTGCGCGCGGCGCGGCCTATACCGGCGACGGCGTCGAGTTCACCGTTCCCGC
This sequence comes from Candidatus Mycobacterium wuenschmannii, assembly GCF_030252325.1. Classification (NCBI taxonomy): domain Bacteria; kingdom Bacillati; phylum Actinomycetota; class Actinomycetes; order Mycobacteriales; family Mycobacteriaceae; genus Mycobacterium; species Candidatus Mycobacterium wuenschmannii. The sequence goes on from NZ_CP126981.1 coordinate 1,781,834, forward strand.
GCCGGAGGTCGATCCGGTCGACACCGCCGGTGCGGGTGATGTGTTCGCCGGAGTGCTGGCCGCCAATTGGGCCCGCGACCGCGACCGCGCGCTGCGACGGGCTTGCGCTGCCGGCGCATTGGCGACGCTGACGGCCGGTGCCGGCGACTGCGCGCCCGACGCCGACGCGATCGAGCAGGCCGCGGCCGCCGGCTGATCGGTCAGGCGGCCAGATCGGTGTCGTCGACCGTCCGACGGTTGACGGACGGGCGGAAGCGCCGAACCGCGGACGACGGCGTCGACGCCGCCTCGGTGTCCGATTCGCGGGTCCGCGACGTGCTGCTTTCCCGTGCGGTGCCGGTGGATATCCCGTCGGAGATCAGCACCGCGAACAGCAGTAGAAAGCCCGTTCCTATCGCGATCAAGAACATATCGACACCTTCCGTGAGTGCGCATTAGAGAAGCGACATCACGTGCAAGGGGCGCCGGTAACCGCTTTATTCCCCTAACTTGAAAAAAGTTTAGTCAGATGCCAAACGGTCCTAAAGCCCCGCGCCTTGGGTGACAGTGGTGAAGCGACTGGACGGACCGCACGCATCCCGCACTACCGCGACATCGTCGATCACGTCGACATCGGCCAGAGTTTCCACACTTAACACCTCGATACCGGTGGCGCGCAGTGCTTGCGCCGTCAAGAGCCCGGTATCTGGCTGGGACATCGGGACATCGCGGAGGCATTCGGCGACGGAGGGATCGCGCAGGCCGAGGATCCACCACCCCCCGTCGCACGCCGGTCCCAGCACCGCCGGAGCGCCCAGCAACGTGCGTGCGCAGGCGGTCAACAAGTCGGTCGTCACCTGCGGGGTGTCCATCCCGATCTGCAGAACGGGCAGCCCCGGAGAGCCTGCGCCCGCGTCCGCGTGCGCGTTGGCCAGCCGGTCCGCGAAGCCGTCACCGCGCTGCGCGATCACGGTGAAAGTGTCGAGACGGCGGCGGATTTCGGCGCTACTACTTGCGGCGTCCAGATCGCCGGTGAGCGCCACCACCCGCGCCGCCACCGGCGTCGCAGCCACTGCGTCCAAGGTGTCGAGCAGAGCGGCAGCGGCGATGTCGGCGGCGATCCGATCGCCCACGGTTTTCGCGAGTCGTGTCTTGGCTTTCCCCGGTTCCGGGGCCTTCGCGACCACCAGCGCGATCACCGGAAGTGCGTTCACGAGATCACCTTCCAGAAGTCCAGGATCGCCGTGATGCTGCCGCGCAGCGAGCCGCTGACTTTCGACGTGCCACCGGTCCGGGGACCGTAGTCCACGTCGAACTCGACCACCCGCCAGCCGGCCGCGGCCGCGCGCACCAATAGTTCGAGCGGATATCCCGAACGTCGGTCGGCCACACCGAGATTCAGCAAGTCTTCTCGCCGGGCCACTCGCATCGGCGCGATGTCGTGGACCGGCAGGCCGTGCCGGGTGCGCAGCCGCCAGCTCATGACGACGGTGCCCACCCGCGCGACCCACGGCCATTGCAGGCCCCGGACCGGTCGACGCCGGCCGATCGCCAGGTCGGCACCGTCGTCTAGGGCGGCCACCAGGCGCGGCAGGTCCGCGGGATCCATCGATCCGTCGGCATCGATGACCGCGACGACGGGCGTCGACGCCGCGACGACGCCCGCGTGCACGGCCGATCCATAACCGGGTCGCTTTTCGACGACCACCGCCGCGCCGTGCCGAACGGCCACCCCGGCCGTGTCGTCGGTGCTGTTGTTGTCGACCACGAGCGCGCGGTAGCCCGCGGGTATCGCCGCCAACACGCCCGGCAACGATTCCTCCTCGTTCAGACATGGCAGCACGACAGTGACCAGATCCGGCATCGAGCCTCCCACTACCTGAGCGGGGCGAACGCGAAGTCGCGCAGGCCATCACGAGGATTGATCGCCGCGCGGAAACCCAGGATCGCCGCGGCGCGGGCGGGATCGGCGACGATATGGCGCACGTCGCCGCTGCGGTACTGACCGGTCACTTCCGGTGTCAGATCCGCGTGGCGGGCGTCGCACAGAGCGGCGGCCACCTCAAGAATCGAAATGGGCTGCCCGGAGCAGACATTGACCGCGGTGAAGCCCTCCCGCTCGGCCGTGGCAGCCACGTTCGCCGCTGCGACGTCGTCGACGTGGACGAAGTCGCGCATCTGGCCGCCATCTTCGAAAACCTCTGGCGTCTCCCCTCTTTCGAGCGACGAACGGAAGATCGCGGCGACCCCGGAATACGGTGTGTCGCGAGGCATTCCCGGCCCGTAGACGTTGTGGTAGCGCAGCGCCACCACCGAACCACCCGTCGACTCGGACCAGGCCAGCGCGTAATGCTCCTGCGCGGTCTTGCTGGCTGCGTACAGGCTGCGTGGACGCAGCGGCGCGTCCTCGTCGACGAGCTGCCAACGCAGCGGCTCGCCGCCGATCGGACAGCGGTGCTCGAACGCGCCCGCATCGAGGTCGGCACGCGACCGCGGCACGGGCTCGACCGGCCCGTGGTCGGGGCAGGCGTAACCGCCCTGCCCGTAGACCACCATCGATGACGCCAGCACCAGCCGGCGCACGCCCGCGGCGAACATCTCCGCCAACAGCACCGTGGTCGCCAGGTCGTTGTGCCCGCCGTATGCGGGCGCGTCAGCGGCGTTCACCCCGGCGCCGACCATCGCGGCCTGGTGGCAGACAAGGTCCACGCCGGCGAGCAGAGGCGCCAGGGCTTCGGCGTCCCGTACATCGACCCGGTGGCAACCGGGCGGCAACTCCGCACCGGGTCCGTGCGCAGCCGACAGCAGGGTGTCGACGCCGATCACTTCGTGGCCGGCGGTGCGCAGCGCCGCGCCCACCCTCGAGCCGATGAATCCGGCAGCACCGGTCAGCAGCACTCTCACGCCTGGTTCACGTCCCTTCAGCCCCGCGGCAACTCGTCGGGGGTGATGATCTGCAATCCGCTGTCCCCGCCGGGCGCGCTACCGGTGACCAGTACAGCGCCCGATCGCGGATCGACGGCCACCGAGTTAGGTTGCCGCACGGTCGGCAGATCGCCAAGTATCCGCGGCCGGTTCGTGTCCGAGACATCGACGACCCGCATCAGGTTGGTGGCGGTCAGCGTGATGTACATCCGGTTCCGCGCCGCGTCGTACGCGAGACCGTACGGTTTGCCCGGCGCGTCGACCCTTGCCACCTCGGTCAGTTGCGGGTCGACACGCTCGATCAGGACGGCGCCGCCGTCGGTGTCCGCGAAGGCTGCCGCGTCGCCGGAAAGCCCGACCGCATGGGTCAGTTTCACGCCCACCGGTAAGTGTGCGCGCGGCTGCCGAGACGTTCCGTCGTAGACCCACACCCCGTTGCCCCGCACGTCGGCGACCGCGGCGTAGTCGCCGACCGCCGCCACGCCGCCGGGCTGAGCAGGGCCGGGCGGCAGTGACCCCACGACCGCGGCGTCCCGCACGAACACCACGCCGCCGCCGAGCTCGTTCGTCACGACGATCGTGCCCCCGGCCGTCTGCGCAGCATCGTGCGGTTGCCTGCCGACACCCGCGACGGTCGCCGAAGTCTGGCCGTCGAAGTTCAGCTCACACAACTGGTTTGAGCCCTCCAGCGGAACCAGGACCGGCCCGTTCGGTGCGGCGAGGCCGAGGTGTCGGGCCGCGCCCCTTGTCGGAACGCTCTGCCGGACGGCGCCGGTCGCCACGTCGACCAGCTGGATCGCGTCGGGCTGCCGCACCGCGACCGCCGCGATCCCCGATGCGCCAACGACGACGCCCTCGGGCGCATTGCCGACCGGGACCACCCGCCCTGCCGGTCGCGTGGCCAGCGGGCCGGCAGTTGCGGGCTCGGCGGGCATCGTTGCCGTCCGAGGGACCGGGGCCGGCGACCGGGTGTCACCACCGCAACCAGACACCAGCAGGCCGGCCGTCAGCGAGAACACCAGCATCCGACGCGAAGCCACCCCTCCACTGTGCCCGAGCGCGCAACCGGCGGCGGATCGTACAACTCCTCTGGGCGCCAGGCGAGGAGTCTCACCAGCCTGCGCCGGCCTGACAACCCGCGACGCCGACGCTCGCGCGCGGTCCCAGTGTCGACCCGCGTTGACCCAGCCTCGGCATTCGCGACGTTTCGAAAGCGGAACTTCGGCAATCCTCACTCGGGTCAGCACCGAACCACAATTAAAGACACCGACGATGCAAATGAGCGGATGGGGAATGCTTGCTGTTGAATTCGCCGGACAAAGCGATGACTGCTGACGCCTGCGAGGCGCCGGCGGTGTGGTCGGCGGACGTGATCTATCAGTCCGCCGCGTCGGGCAATTCATGTTGGTCGCGCAACCACCTCGGGAATCGGCGTGAGTTGCCGATGGGGCGATGGATCGGCGGCCGGGCCGCCACCCCTCAAGACCGCCTCGCGGATGAGCACATGCTTCGTCAGTGCTCCTCGCGGCCGACCCTCGACCTCGGCTGCGGTCCCGGTCGCTTCGCCGCGGCGTTGCAGGCGCGCGGGCTGCCCGCGCTCGGCGTGGACAGTTCGACCGCCGCGGTAGAGATGACACGGCAGCGTGGTGGAACCGCGATTCGTCGCGACCTCTTCGCCCCGCTCCCGGCCGAGGGCAGCTGGGCACAGGTTCTGCTCACCGACGGCAACATCGGGATCGGTGGCGACCCGGTTCAGATGCTGCGCCGAGCCGCGGCGCTGCTCGCCGAGGATGGTGTCGTTGTGGTCGAAACCGATTCCTCGGCCAGCGACTCCTGTTACGAGTGGCTGCGCTGGGAGACCGAGAGCTACCTCGGGCACTGGTTCCCATGGTCCCGTGTCGGCGCCGGATCGCTGGTCGACATCGCACGCGCAGCCGGACTGCGGGTCGTAAGTGTCATCGACGTTCACGACCGGGTGATCGCCGTGCTCACGGCTTCTCCGCCCGGTACGGACGGGTGACCACGAGCTCGGACCACGACGATGATGACTCGGTCGGGCCGACTTATGGCTTCCCAGAGCCACTTTGGCGCGCCCTGGAACGGCATCGCCCACCCGGAACCACGCTGCTGCAGAGGTGGCGTAGCCCGCTGCGCGGCCCGTGGCTGACCTCTGTATTCGGCTCGGTGCTGCTGATCGGCCTGCCCGTCGTGATCCTTACCGGCCTGCTCTCTTACATCGCGTACGGCCCGGAGCTCGGTCAGGCGATACCGAAAGACGTGGGTTGGCTGAAACTTCCAAGCTTTCACTGGCCGACCCGCCCGCCCTGGCTATATCGCTTGACGCAAGGCGCGCATGTCGGCGTTGGCCTTGTCCTCATCCCGATCGTGCTGGCCAAACTCTGGTCGGTCATGCCACGGCTGTTCGCGTGGCCGCCGCTGCGGTCTGTTGCCCAGCTCGTCGAGCGGCTGTCGCTGGCAATGTTGGTGGGCGGCATCATCTTCGAGTTCGCCACCGGCGTGCTGAACATCCAGTACGACTACATTTTCGGCTTCAGCTTCTACACCGCGCACTATTTCGGGGCTTGGATTCTCATCGCCGGGTTCACGATTCACGTGCTGATCAAACTGCCGAAGATGGTGCGCGGCCTACGCTCGCAGTCGTTTCGCGCCGTCTTGCGCACGTCGCGCGCCGACACCCGCCCCGAGCCGCCGGACGAGGACGGGTTGGTCGCCACAGACCCCGCCCCTGCGACGGTCAGTCGTCGCGGAGCGCTGGCACTGGTCGGTGGCGGCGCGGTATTCGTCGCGGTGCTCACCGCGGGACAAACACTCGGAGGTGTCACCCGTCGTGCCGCGCTGCTGATCCCGCGCGGACGCATCCGCGGCGACGGTCCAAACGACTTTCCGGTCAACAGAACCGCGACGGCCGCGGCGATCCGCGGCGGCGATATCGGCGCCAATTGGCGACTGGCACTGCGCGGACCATCGGGCCAATTGTTGCTGGACCGCGCCACTCTCGAGAACATGCCGCAGCACACCGCCGAACTGCCGATCGCATGCGTCGAGGGCTGGTCGACGACTCAGACGTGGAGCGGAGTCCGGCTCCGGGATCTCGCCGCGCTGGCGGGACTGCCGCACTCCGCGATCGCCGTCGTGCGCTCATTGGAACGAGCAGGCGGGTTCAATCATGCCGCGCTGCAGGACAATCAGGTGGCGAATCCTGACGCGCTGCTCGCCCTGCGGGTGAACGGCGTCGACTTGTCGCTCGACCACGGCTATCCCGCGCGCATCATCGTGCCCGCGCTGCCGGGCGTGCACAACACCAAGTGGGTGCGCTCGATCGATTTTCGGCGGCCGTGAGATGGTCGGTCCGATCAGGAAATTCACCGCGTTTTACGGGGCTCATCCGCTGCACCTCTTGGGCACCGTCGCGGCCTGGGCGGTGGCGGGATACGCGGTGATCGAACTCGGCCCGCACGCGTTGTGGAATTCCCGGGTGTGGTGGCAGTCGATCGGCGTCTGGTTTGTCGCCGCTATCGTCTCGCACGACCTGATCCTGTTTCCGCTCTACTCGCTCGCCGATCGTTCGATAGTCAAAGGCCTTGCCGCCGTGCGCCGACCGCCCACGCTGGCCGTGTCACCGGTGAACTACGTGCGGATCCCGACCCTGGCGGCCGGACTGTCGCTACTGCTGTTCTTTCCCGGGATCATTCGGCAGGGGCGATCCAGCTACTTCGCTGCGACGGGCCAGACCCAGGAACCGTTCCTCGCACGCTGGCTGCTGCTCGTAGCGGCCGTGTACGGGGTCAGCGCGTTGGCCTACGCCGTGCGTGTCGCTGTCGCTCGGAAAGCACTGGCTTAGTGTGGTGCCTGACCATGGCCGGATTGTCGTGAAAATCGCACGCCGCGACGCTATCGCGGTTTCGCTGGGAATCGCGCTGGTGACAGCGGCTTTTGTGGTCCCGCACCTGCATCTTGGCATCGTCACCCCGTTGATCCACAGCTCGCCGAAAACTATTCACGACCTGGCCGACACCGCCCCGATTTTCGGCTGGTGGCACGCCCACGTCGGCTGGGGCACCATCCCCGCCGTCGCGATCGGCATTATGGCGATCCGGTGGGGACCGGAACTGGCGCACCGATTGCCATGGCGCACACTGACGTTCGTCACCTGGGCGACAGCATGCGGGTGGGCGTTCGCGTTGGCGATGATCGACGGCTGGGAATTCGGATTCGCGGGCAGACTGGTTGCGCGTCACGAATACCTGCGTCAAGTGCCGACCGTCAACGACATCCCGTCGATGCTCCGCACCTTCTCCAGCCGCATCCTCGATTATCAGCCGCACTCCTGGATCACCCACGTCTCCGGGCATCCGCCCGGCGCACTGCTGACGTTCGTGTGGCTCGACCGAATCGGTCTGGCCGGCGGCGCTTGGGCGGGCACGTTCTGCCTGCTTGTCGGTTCCAGCGCGGCCGCGGCCGTGATTGTCACGCTGCGTGCCGTTTCCGACGAGGCGACCGCCCGTGCCGCTGCGCCGTTCGTCGCCGTCGCGCCGACGGCGATCTGGATTGCCGTGTCCGCAGACGCATACTTCGCCGGTGTCGCCGCCTGGGGCGTCGCGCTGCTGGCGCTCGCGGCGAGTCGCACTGCGCGCCGGCCGATGATCGTCGCGGCAGGCGCCGGGCTACTGCTCGGCTGGGCGATTTTTCTCAACTATGGGCTGGTGCTGATGGGGCTGCTCGCTCTCGCTGTGCTGATGTCCGCGGGAGACCGGAAGTCCGCGTCCACGGTGCTCGCGGCCGCGGTTCCCGTCTCCCTCGCTGTCGTGGCAGCTTTCGCCGCGACCGGATTCTGGTGGTTCGACGGCTATACCCTTGTCCAGCAACGCTATTGGCAAGGAATTGCGATGAACCGGCCATTTCAGTATTGGGGCTGGGCGAACTTGGCATCTGTGGCCTGTGCCATCGGATTGGGCAGCGTGGCCGCGCTGGGGCGGGTCGTCGATGTCGCGGCGATCCGACGCCGTTCGGGAGTGCATCTGCTGGTGCTTGCCGCCGTCGCCGCGATGCTGTGCGCCGACCTGAGCATGCTCAGCAAGGCCGAGACGGAACGCATCTGGCTGCCGTTCATGGTCTGGTTGACCGCGGCCCCCGCCTTACTGCCCGCCCGATCTCACCGGTGGTGGCTGGCCGCCAATGTGGTCGGTGCCTTGGCAATCAACCACTTCATGCTGACGAACTGGTAGCCGCGGGGGCGGAAAGTTGTCGGACCCCGTTGCCATGATGGGGTCATGTCGTTGACCGCGTCGCTGCCGGAGTTGGTGAATGAGCCGGGGCGTCTGGAGGTGTTGTTCGACGAGATGGCGGAGTTGGCCGGTCAGCGTAACGCCATCGATGGGCGGCTGGTGGAGATCGCCGCCGAGATCGACCGCGACCAGTTGTGGGGGGCGACCGGGGCACGCTCGGTCGCGGCGCTGATGGCCTGGAAGATGGGCTGCTCTACGGGCACCGCCCACACGATCACCACGGTGGCGTCTCGGCTGCCGGAGTTCCCCCGCTGTGTGGGCGCGCTGCGGGCGGGCCGGCTGTCGCTGGATCAGGTCGGGGTCATCGCCGCCCGCGCCGGCGACGGCTCCGATGCCCACTACGCCCAACTGGCCGCGGTCGCCACCGTCGCCCAGCTGCGCACCGCGGTCAGCCTGGAACCCCGCCCCGACCCCGACCCGCGCCCGCAACCGCCACGCGCGATCCACAAAACCACCAGCGAGCAGTCCACCAGCTGGCGCATCACCCTGCCCCACGATGACGCCGCCATCTTCGATGCCGCCCTGGCCTCGCACCGGGAAGCGCTGTACGCCGAATGGAAACAGGACCACGACCAGGGTGGGCCCCCCGCGGCGCCGATGCCGGGCACCATCGAGGCGTTCCTGCGCCTGGTCGAAACCGGCTGGGACACCGAAGCCACCCGCCGCCCCCACAGCGCGCACACCACCGTCATCGTCCACGTCGACGTCGAAGCCCGCGCCGCCGCACTACACCTGGGCCCACTGCTCACCGACGCCGAACGCACCTACCTGACCTGCGACGCCACCTACGAAGTCTGGTTCCACCGCGACGGCCACCCCATCGGCGCCGGACGCACCACCCGCACCATCAACCGACGGCTACGCCGCGCCCTGGAACACCGCCACCCCAGCTGCGCAGTCCCCGGCTGCGGCGCCACCCGCGGCCTACACGCCCACCACCTCACCCACTGGGAAAACGGCGGCCCCACCGACCTGACCAACCTGATCCTGGTCTGCCCCTATCACCACCGCCAACACCACCACGGCGACATCACCATCACCGGCCCCGCCAACCAGCTCACCATCACCGACAACGACGACCACCCACTGACCAACGCCTCCCTCGCACGACCACCCACCAACGCCCCACCCAACGTCCCCCCATACCCCGGACCACTCGGCGAACGCGCCCAATGGTGGTGGTATGACCCCTACCAACCCCAACCACCACCCAGCAACAACTAGCTCGGTCAGCGGAAAGCCGTGAGCCTCAGTCCTCGGGGATGTCGCGCTCGATCGCGTCGAGCCAGGCGCGCGCGGACATATCCGACGGTGCACGCCAGTCACCGCGCGGCGACAGCGCCCCGCCGTGCGACACCTTGGGCCCGTTGGGTAGCGCGGACCGCTTGAACTGACTGAACGAGTAGAACCGCTGCACGAAGACCTGCAGCCAGTGCCGAATCTCCTTGAGCGTGTACGACGGCCGCTTGTTCTCCGGGAATCCGGGCGGCCACTCGCCGGCGTCGGCGTCGTTCCATGCATGCCACGCCAGAAAAGCGACCTTCGCCGGCCGGAATCCGTAGCGCAGCACCTGATACAGCGAAAAGTCCTGCAGCGCATACGGTCCGACTTTGGCTTCGCTGCTTTGCAACCCTTCGTCCTCGCCGGCGGGCACGAGTTCGGGGGTGATCTCGGTATCGAGCACGGACCGCAGCACCGCGTCCACCTCCGACGGGAACTGCTCCGAGGAGATGACCCAGCGGATCAAATGCTGGATCAGGGTCTTGGGCACCCCGCCGTTGACGTTGTAGTGCGACATCTGGTCGCCCACACCGTAAGTCGACCAGCCCAATCCAAGTTCGGACAGGTCGCCGGTGCCCAGCACGATGCCGCCGTGCTGGTTGGCCAGCCGGAACAGGTAGTCGGTGCGCAATCCCGCCTGGACGTTCTCGAAGGTGACGTCGTAGACCTTGTCGCCGCGGGAAAACGGATGATCCATCTCCTTGAGCATCAGAGACGCGGTGTCGCGGATGTCGATCTCGGCGAAGGTGACACCGAGCGCGCGACAGAGTTCGACCGCGTTGCGTTTGGTGTGCTCGCCGGTGGCGAAGCCGGGCAGCGTGAACGCCAGAATGTCGCTGCGCGGCCGCTCCTCACGGTCCATCGCGCGCGCGGCGACGATCAGCGCATGCGTCGAGTCGAGTCCGCCGGAGACCCCGATGACGACCTTCGGAAAGTCCAACGCGCGCAACCGTTGTTCCAGCCCGGCGACCTGAATGCTGTAGGCCTCGTAGCAGTCCTGCTGCAGGCGGTTCGGATCGGCGGGTACGAACGGAAACCGCTCTACCGCGCGCCGTAACCCGATGTCGCCGGACGGCGCACCCAGCCGAAAGTCGATGCGGCGGAACGTATCTGCCGAAGCCCGGTGGTGGCGCCGGTTGTCGTCGAAGGTGCCCATCCGGGTCCGCTCGGCGCGCAGTAGGTCCAGGTCGACGTCGGCGACGCTGAGGCGCTCACCTTTGGGAAAGCGCTCCGACTCGGCGAGCAGGCGGCCGTTCTCCCAGACCATCGTCTGGCCGTCCCATGCCAGGTCGGTGGTCGACTCGCCTTCTCCGGCAGCGGCATACACGTAGGCGGCCAGGCAGCGTTGCGACGCCGACCGTGCGAGCAGCGAGCGGTCCTCGGCGCGGCCGATCGTGATCGGACTGCCGGACAGGTTGGCCAACACCGTCGCGCCCGCGAGAGCCGCCTCGGCGCTGGGCGGGATTGGGACGAACATGTCCTCGCAGATCTCGACGTGCAACACGAAGCCGGGAACGTCGGATGCGGTGAACAGCAGGTCTGGGCCGAACGGCGCATCCGCCCCGGCGATCCGGATGGTGCCGCGCTCCTCGTCGCCCGGGGCGATCTGACGGCTCTCGTAGAACTCACGGTAGGTGGGCAGATACGACTTGGGCGCGACCCCCAGGATCGCGCCGCGATGGATCACCACGGCGGAGTTGTAGATCCGGTGCCGGTGGCGCAGTGGCGCGCCCACGACCAGCACCGGCAGCAGATCGGCGGAGGCGGTGACGATCTCGAGCACGGCGTCCTTGACCGAGTCCAGCAGCACGTCTTGCAGCAGGATGTCCTCGATGGAGTAACCGGACAGCGTCAGTTCTGGGAACACCGCCAGCGCCACACCGTCGTCGTGGCACTCCCTGGCCAGCCGCAACACCGAGGCGGCGTTGGCCGCTGGGTCGCCGATCGCGGCGTGATGCGTGCACGCGGCGACCCGGGCGAACCCCTGGTCATAGGCGTTGTGGAAGTCCATGTCCCCTTCATTGTCGCCATACGTGCCGTATTTGGCGACTATCGGGTGTTATCCGCCCGGCGCCGGCCGCGGCATGTGGTAGCGGCGGTCGCGCATCCGGAAGACGGTGTTGTCGCCTCGACGTGCGCCGGCGTTGTTCAGTTGAGCCACCGCCGGCACCCCCGAATGGCCCGCGGGCGCGGGCTGATCGACCCATGGTGGCAACACCCGAAAGCCGGACTCGCCGGCCGCCGCGGCCTCGACCGTTGCGGATCCCGGCGCGGCCTGCGTCCAACTCGCGGGAGTCGACAGACCGGCGATCGACTCGGCGCGACCCATCTGAGCCAGCACGGGCTGGCCGCCTAGCGACGAAACCGAGGTTTGCGCCGCGACGCCTCCCAGGGGGGCAGCCATCTCCGGCAGGGTCTGCTCTTCGATGTACAGCTGCGCCAACCCGGTGAAGAAATTTCCCGCTTGGAATGTCGCGAACGGAATCTGGTAGGCGGGGACCAGCGGTCCGGTCAGCGTGTTGAATGTTTCGAACGCGGAAATGATCGGGGACACCGCCGGGTCCGTCGCGGCCGCATTGGCGCTACCACCCGACGCGAGGCTCTGCAGCTGTTGCGGCAGCGCCGACATCAACTGCGACAGCGCGCTCGACGACTGTTCGACGGCCGTCCCGGAGCCCTGGGATGTCGCGGCGGCCTGAGCGGACGGCCCTGCCGGATTCGTGGTCGGGGGCGGCTGATCGAACGGGGTCAGCGCCGTTGCCGACGACGCCGACGCGGCGTAGCTGTACATCGCCGCGGCGTCTTGCGCCCACATCTCGGCGTAGGCGGTTTCGGTGGCGGCGATCGCGGGCGTGTTCTGGCCGAAGAAGTTGGTCGCCACCAGCATGGCCAGCAACGCCCGGTTCGCAGCGACCACCACCGGCGGCACGGTCGCCAGGAACGCCGCTTCGTAGGCGGCCGCCGCCGCACGGGCCTGGTTCGCCGCCTGCACGGCTTGCTGCGACGTCTCGGTAACCCACGCGATATAGGGCGCGCTCGCGGCGGTCATGGCGGTCGACGAGGGTCCGGACCAGCTCTGACCTTGCAGCTCAGAGACGACCGCCGTATAGCGGGCCGCGAACGTCTCGAGTTGCGCGGCCAGGCCGTCCCACGCCGCGGCAGCGGCCATCAACGGACCCGACCCGGGGCCCGCATACATCCTGGCCGAGTTGATCTCGGGCGGCCGCGCCCCGAAATCAAACATCAACCCTCCCTCTGTGGGTGCACACAGTCGAGCGGAAGACGATCAACCGCCGAGGAAGGGGCGGGGCATCTTGAACCGAGCAGCCTGCACGCGAAGGATGTTGCTGACGGTTGGCCGCGACCACACGCCCGGCTGCTGAGTCATTCCGACCATCGGCGCGCCCGATGTACCCGCCATTGCCGTGTCCGACGATGCCGGAACCGCCCCGAGGTCCGCCTCCGACAGCCACTGCGGGTCTGCGACCGCGCTGGCGACCGGGGTGGCCGACGCCCAGCTCTGTGGTACCGACAGACCACCGATCGGCTCCGCCTGTCCGATGCCGGCGAGCACCGGACTGGCGGCGGCGCCCGGGGCCCACCCCTGGGTTGCCGCGCCGACAGCGCCCTCGGCGCCCAAGCCCTCTTCGGCGATCTTGGGCAGATCCTCGGACTGGATTGCGGTCCGCTGCAGCGCGGTGAAAAAGCTTCCGGCGCTGGTGACCGTACGACTCAGCGCAGCACTGAGATTCGTCGGCCCCGACAAGGTGTTGAAACTGCTGAACGCGGTCAACACCGGATCGGCGACCGGGTCGGCGGGGGCGGCGGCGGGTGCGGCGGTCGCGAGGTTCTGCAGCTGCTGAGGCACGGCGGCCATCAGCTGTGACAGCCCGGACTGTGCATTCGTCGCACCCGATCCCCCGGCGGCCTGCGCGACCGCCGCGTTCTGCGCCAGTTGGCCTGTCGCCGTTGTGGTTTCAGGTGGCGTGGTGAACGGAGTCAGCGCGGTAGCGGCCGACGAGGCCGACGCGTAGCTGTACATCGCCTGCGCGTCCTGGGCCCACATATCGGCGTAGGCCGCCTCCGCGGCCGCGATCTGCGCGGTGTACTGACCGAAGATGTTGGCCATCACCAGCGCGGCATATTGCGCGCGGTTGGCCATCACCAGGGCCGGCGGCACCGTTGCCGCGAAGGCCGCTTCGTAGGCCGCGGCTGCGGCGCGCGCCTGGCTGGCCGTCTCCTCGGCTTTCGCCGCGGCGGTCGCCATCCATGCGACGTAGGGCCCAGCGGCATCGCCCATCGCCGTTGAGGCATTGCCCGACCACGATTCGCCCTGCAGGCCTGAGATCACCGCGGTGTAGCCGCGCGCGATCGATTCCAGTTGGCCGGCCATCGCCTGCCAGGCTGACGCTGCGGCCATGACCGGGCCCGAACCGGGACCCGCATACAATCGACCCGAGTTGACCTCGGGCGGCAGTGCACCGAAATCAAACACTGGCGTTACCTACTTTCTATTGGCCACGGCGATCGAGTGCCGTCGGAGCGCGTCTGCGGCTGGGTCACCACCGCTATCCCGCGCTGCACCGCAACTCGACCGCAGCGCGCCTACGGCGTCATCTTCCCCGCCCGGCGCCGAAACAGCCGGTGAACACCACATTTCCAACAGTAACCGCGTAAATACGCCAGTCACTAACCACATATCGAATGCATGCAAATGATGTGAATCACGGTGATTGGCGATTCTAGCCAGCAGAGCGCGGACCTGGCCCGTTCGGGCCGATCCGTACCCTCGAAAGAGTGACGGCTGCGCGTGCGGAAGCTCCCGAGTTGGTCGCTGCGCTCACCGGCCGCCGCATCGCCGTGCTCACCGGCGCGGGAATGTCGACCGACTCCGGCATCCCTGACTACCGCGGCCCGGATTCGCCACCGAGCAACCCGATGACGATCCGACAGTTCACCTCGGATCCGGAATTCCGGCAGCGGTACTGGGCGCGTAATCACGTCGGGTGGCGGCACATGGACGACACCCGGCCCAACGCGGGGCATCGAGCGATCGCCGCGCTCGAGCTCGCCGGCGTCGTCACCGGGGTCATCACCCAGAACGTCGACCTGCTGCACACCAAAGCCGGCAGCCGCAACGTCATCAACCTGCACGGCACCTATGCCCAGGTGGTCTGTCTGGACTGCGGCCACACCATGACGCGCGCGGCGCTGGGCGACGAGCTGGACGCGCTCAATCCCGGGTTCACCGAACGGGTCCAAGCGCTCGGCGGGCTGGCGGTGGCCCCGGACGCCGACGCTGTCATCGACGACACCGCCTCGTTCCGTTACCTCGATTGCCCGTCATGCGGCGGCATGCTCAAACCCGATATCGTCTACTTCGGCGAAAGTGTCCCCAAAGACATTGTCCAACAAGCATTTTCACTGGTCGACGACGCGGACGCGCTGCTGGTCGCCGGATCGTCGCTGACGGTGTTCTCCGGCTACCGCTTCGTGCGGCATGCCGCGGCACACGGCATGCCAGTGGCGATCATCAACCGCGGGGCCACCCGCGGCGACGAGCACGCCACCGTCAAACTCGACGGTGGCTGCTCGGAGATCCTGACGCTCTTGACCGACGAGCTGTCCCCCGCGGCCGTCGGCTAGAACGTGCAGGGCATGCTGCGAATGCCGTGAATGAAGTTGCCCGCCAAGTACACCGGGTCCCCGGCCTGGATATCCGGCAACTGATGTAGCAGCTCTTTGAAGATCGCCCGCAATTGCGCCCGGGCCAGGTTCGCACCCAGGCAGAAGTGCACGCCGCCACCGCCGAAGCCGACGTGCGGGTTGGGGTTGCGACCCAGGTCGAGACGCTCGGGGTGCTCGAACGTCTCGGTGTCGAAGTTGCCCGAGGAGTAGAACATCACGACCTTCTCGCCGGCCCGAATGCTCTGGCCGCCGAGTTCGACATCCTTTGCGGCCGTGCGGCGGAACGTCATCACCGGCGTCGCGAAGCGGACGAATTCCTCGACCGCCCCACCGATGCGGTCGTCGAAATCCTCGAGCAGCCAGGCCCGCTGGTCGGGGAAGTCGGTGAGGGCCTTCAGCCCGTGACTGGTGGTCTGACGGGTGGTGTCGTTGCCGGCGACGGTGAGCAGCACGAAGAAGGCCGCGACGTCGGCGTCCGACAGCCGGTCCCCGTCGACCTCGGCGTTGACCATCGCGCTGAAGAAGTCGTCGCCGGGGTTCTCCCGTCGCTCCGCGGCGAGGCCGAGCGCCACCTGGTGGATGTACATCTGCGCCTCGAACAGCACCTCCATCGGCGGACGGCCGTTCAGGTACACCGGGTCGGCCCACGAGACCATGGCATCGGCGGCGTGCGCGACCTTGTGCCGCTCCGACTCGGGGATGCCGACCATGTCCGACAGCGTGCGGATGGGCAGTTCCTTGGCGCAGAGGTCGACGAAGTCGGCGCCGCTGCCCGCGGCTTTGAGTTCCTCGACGATGGTCTTGGCGTTTGCCTGGATCGAGTCTTCGATCCGTCGAATCTGGCGCGGCGTGAAGGCGGCGCTGATCAGTTTGCGCAGGTGGGTGTGCCGCGGCGCGTCCATGGCCAGGAACGACTGTGACGCCTCCAACAGCTCCTCGGGAACGTTCTCGAACAGCACGCCCTTACCCGACAGGAACGTGTCGCTGTCGCGGCTGATCGCGACGATGTCGTCGCGGCGGGTGACCGCCCAGTAGCCGGTGTCGTTGGGGTCCGCCATCAGCGAGTCCTCGACCGGCGGATGCCAGCTCACCGGCCGCGCGGCCCGCAGCTCCGCGAACGAGGTGTCGCGCTCCGCGGCGCTGGTCGACCAGAACGCGCGGGACGACAGGTCGAGGGCGTCGTAGGGACGCGGGGTGGCAGCCGTCGCTGTCATGGGAAATCCTCCATCGGATATGACGCGGGTCACAGTTTCGGAACACCGACGACACTAGGACTAGACATAGTGTCTAGTCAAGGTGTCATACTTGCTGCCATGCCGTCCGTGACCCGTAGGCCGCAAGCCAAGCGGCAGGAGCGCCGTGAGCAGATCGAGCGCCGACTGCTCGACGCCACCGAGCGATTGATGAGCGACGGCGCCAGCTTCACCGAGTTGAGCGTGGACCGGTTGTCGACCGAGGCCGGGATGTCGCGGGCCAACTTCTACATCTACTTCGAGGACAAGGGCGATCTACTGCGCCGGCTGGCCCAGCAGGTGTTCGGCGAGCTCGCCGACAGCGCCGAACTCTGGTGGGGCGTGGCGTGGCGGCACGACCCCGCCGACGTGCGCGCCGCTATGGCCGGCATCGTCGCCAGCTACCGACGCCACCAGTCCGTGCTGGTCGCGCTCAACGAGATGACCGGCTATGACCCGCAGGTGGCGGCGACCTACCGCGAACTGCTCACCGGTATCTCCGCGCGGCTCACGCGGGTCGTCGAGGACGGCCAGGCCGACGGGTCGATCCGCCCCGAGCTACCCGCGGCCACCACGGCCAGCGCGCTGTGCTGGATGGTCGAGCGGGCCTGCCAGCAGAACCTGCCCAGCCGGCCACCGGCCTACGACGCCGAGCTCACCACGTCGCTCACTGAAATTGCTTGGGCCGCGCTGTATTTGAAGCCGATCCCGAAGGACTAAACGGCGACCAGATCGTCGGCGTGCACTGCGGGCCGGCGCAACTCGGCGGGCAAGTCGGACGTCGACTTGCCGATCATGGTGGCGAGTTCTGCCGCGTCGTAGGCCACCACTCCGCGCGCCACCAACACCTCGCCGGGACCGTTCACGTCCACGACGTCGCCACCGTGAAAGCGACCCGACAGCGCGGTGATACCCGCGGGCAGCAGCGACCGTCGTTGTTCGACAACGGCATTCACCGCGCCCTGATCCAGGGTCAGCACCCCGGCGGACTCGGCCGCATAGCGCACCCAGAAGCGGCGGGCCGACATTCGATTGGGACGCGGCGCGAACACGGTGCCCACCGAGGCGTCCACCAGCGCCTCCTCGGCATTGGCCGCGGCCGCCAGCAGCACCGGAACCCCAGCGTCGGCGGCCAGCAGCGCCGACGACAACTTGGACGCCATGCCGCCGGTACCGAGGTGACTACCCTGCCCGGCGATCACGCCGTCCAGGTCGCCCGGCCCGGAAACCTCTGCGATGAAATGGCTTTCGTCGGACTTGCGCGGGTCGGCATCGTAGAGGCCGTCGATGTCGCTGAGCAGGATCAGCGCGTCGGCACCGACCAGATGCGCGACCAGAGCCGAGAGGCGGTCGTTGTCGCCGAACCGGATCTCATTGGTGGCCACCGTATCGTTCTCGTTGACGATCGCCACCGCGTGCAGGGCGCGCAGCCGGTCAAGCGTGCGCTGAGCGTTGTTGTGCTGCACCCGCATCGAGACATCGTGCGCGGTCAGCAGGACCTGGCCGACGCTGCGCTGGTAGCGGCCGAACGCGGTGCTCCATGCGTTGACCAGCGCGACCTGACCGACGCTCGCCGCGGCCTGCTTGGTCGCCAGATCGGTGGGCCGCTTGCTCAATCCGAGCGGCTCGATGCCTGCGGCGATGGCGCCCGAGGAGACGATGACGACGTCGGAGCCGGCCTTCATCCGCGCCTCGATGGCGTCGACGAGTCCGGCCAGTCGGGTGGCGTCGAACATGCCGGTGGGGGTGGTCAGGGCGGTGGTGCCGACCTTGACGACGACGCTGCGCGCGGTGCGAACCGCTTCGCGCGCAGAGCTATTCGCCATGTTCGCGCCGCTGCTTACGCGCCGCCTTGCGCTCGTCGGCGCCGACCCGCTCATTGGTGTCCAGTCGGGTGTCCTCACCGCGCCTGGTCATCAGCGTGTCGACGCCGGCGGGTGTCTGCGGTTCCCAGTCGAACGTGACGTCGCCGATGGTGACCGCGCAGCCCGGACGGGCGCCGAGCTTCATCAGTTCGTCCTCGACACCGAGGCGCGCGAGCCGGTCGCCGAGATAACCGACCGCCTCGTCGTTGTCGAAACTCGTTTGCGAGATCCACCGTTCGGGCCGGCGGCCGCGCACCACGAATCCGCCGTGCCCGTCAGACTCCACGGTGAAGCCGGACTCGTCGACCGGCACCGGCCGGATCACCGGTCGTCGCGGCACGACCTCCGGCTGGGCGGCCTGGTAGGCGGCCACCATGTCAGCCAGCCCGAAGATCAACGGCTGCAGCCCTTCTCGGGCCACGGTCGACACGATTAACACCGGCCAGCCACGCGCGGCCACCTCGTCGCGGACGAACTCCGCCATCTCACGGGCCTCGGGCACGTCGACCTTGTTGAGCACCACCGCACGCGGCCGCTCGACGAGATCGCCGAGCGTCGAATCCCCTTGCAGTGTCGGGGTATACGCGGCCAACTCGGCCTCGAGTGCGTCGATGTCGGAGATCGGGTCGCGGCCCGGTTCGGCGGTCGCGCAGTCCACCACGTGCACCAGCACGGCGCATCGCTCGATGTGCCGCAGGAAGTCCAGGCCGAGGCCACGGCCCTGCGACGCACCGGGAATCAGGCCCGGCACGTCGGCGACCGTGAACGTCCGGTCCCCCGCCGACACCACACCCAGGTTGGGCGCCAGCGTGGTGAACGGGTAGTCGGCGATCTTCGGCTTGGCCGCCGAAATCGTCGACACCAGTGAGGATTTGCCCGCGGATGGGAAACCGATCAGGCCGACGTCGGCGACGGACTTGAGTTCGAGGGTGAAGTCACGCTCTTCGCCCTTCTCACCGAGCAAGGCGAAACCGGGCGCCTTACGGGCCCGAGATGCCAGCGCGGCGTTGCCCAGCCCGCCGCGCCCGCCGGCGGCGGCTTCGAACCGGGTGCCCGCGCCGACCAGGTCGGCGAGCATGCGGCCGTCTTCGTCGACGACGATCGTGCCGTCGGGAACCTTGATCTCGAGATCGGGCGCGGCCGCACCGGCGCGGTTACCGCCCATGCCCTGCTTGCCCGACGCCGCGACGACGTGCGGATGGAAGTGGAAGTCGAGCAGCGTGTGTACCTGCGGGTCGACGACCAGCACGATGCTGCCGCCGCGACCGCCGTTACCGCCGTCGGGTCCGCCGAGCGGCTTGAACTTCTCGCGATGCACCGAGGCACAGCCGTTACCGCCGGAACCGGCGCGTGCATGGATGACGACCCGGTCGACGAACCGAGGAGCCATCGAAGAGTCCTTTCAACCGCTGAGAGTGAACCTACTGCGAAAAATCGGCCTCAACCGCGCAGTGGTTTCACACTCGCGATGCAGACCTACTCCGGGGATCCGGCCAAGACGATGTTGACCGTCTTGCGGCCGCGCTTGACGCCGAACTGGACCGCGCCGGCCGCCTTGGCGAACAGCGTGTCGTCGCCGCCACGGCCGACGTTGACGCCGGGGTGGAAGTGCGTGCCGCGCTGGCGAACGATGATCTCGCCGGCCTTGACGACCTGGCCGCCGAAACGCTTCACGCCCAGCCGCTGCGAGTTGGAATCGCGGCCGTTACGTGAGCTGGAAGCGCCCTTTTTGTGTGCCATGTCTGTCGCCTCCTACTTGATTCCGGTGACCTTCAGGACCGTCACCTGCTGACGGTGACCCTGACGCTTGTGGTAGCCGGTCTTGTTCTTGAACTTGTGGATGCGGATCTTCGGGCCCTTGGTGTGCTCGAGCACCTCGCCGGTGACGGCGACCTTGGCCAGCTTGGTGGCGTCGGTGGTGACGGTCGCGCCGTCGACGACCAGGGCGACCGGCAGCGACACATTCGCGCCCGGCTCCGAGTCGAGTTTCTCGACCTTGACGACGTCACCAACGGCAACTTTGTACTGCTTACCGCCGGTCTTGACGATTGCGTAGGTCGCCATGGTTACGTCTACCTCTTCTTGTTCTCACGGGCGTCGCGCAGCGAAAACCTGCGCGGGCTTGTCGGGGGGTGTCGGCCACGCACTTTCCAGCAGGCTGGTCGTACGGCCTGGCGACAACTGGTCCAGGGTACGTGACCAGCGGGTACAGGGTCAAACCGGCCGATCAGTCCGCCCTGCGACGATGCGGTTCGCGCGACGAACCGAGGAGAAGCAGGGCGTATTGGGCTTAGTGGGTCGGTGGCCCGGCCGGTCGGGCCGCTGCCCGACGCCGCCGAGGACGCTCGGATGCCGCGGCGACCTGCTGGTCGTCCTCGTCCTCGTCGTCG
The DNA here is from genome assembly GCF_030252325.1 of Candidatus Mycobacterium wuenschmannii. Classification (NCBI taxonomy): domain Bacteria; kingdom Bacillati; phylum Actinomycetota; class Actinomycetes; order Mycobacteriales; family Mycobacteriaceae; genus Mycobacterium; species Candidatus Mycobacterium wuenschmannii. The sequence goes on from NZ_CP126981.1 coordinate 1,802,500, forward strand.
TCGTCGCTGTCCTCGAAGTCATCGTCGTCTTCGTCGTCCTCGTCGTCGTCCAGCTCGTCGTCATCGTCGAGATCGTCGTCATCGTCGTCGAGGTCGACCTGGTCGGCGTCGTCATCCGAGTCCTCGTCGTCGCCGTCGTCGAAGTCGTCGTCGTCGAGGTCTTCCTCGACGGTCTCAGTGGCGACCTGCTTCTTCAGCTGCTCGTCGGCTTCAGCGTCGGTCGCGGACTGATCGGCGGCGACGTTGTCGGTGTCCTCGGCGGGCGCGGACTCGTCGTCCTCGTGATGACCACCGTTGGCCGCGGCCATCGCCTTGAACATCGGGTGCTCGCCCTGCGGATGAGCGGGCACGGTCGCGACCGGCGTCTCCTCGGTCTTGCCCTTCTTGGACCGTCGACCGCGCCGGCCGCCACCGGACTCGGACTTGCGACCGGTCGCGGGTGCCGAGTCGACGGGGTCCGCGTGCAGCATGATGCCGCGCCCGGAGCAGTGCGGACAGGTCGTGGAGAAGGCCTCGACCAGCCCAGTGCCCAGCCGCTTGCGGGTGAGTTGCACCAGCCCCAGCGAGGTGACCTCGGAGACCTGGTGACGGGTGCGGTCGCGGGCCAGGGCCTCGGTCAGTCGCCGCAACACCAGGTCGCGGTTGGACTCCAGGACCATGTCGATGAAGTCGATGACCACGATGCCGCCGATGTCGCGCAGTCGCAGTTGCCGCACGGTCTCCTCGGCGGCTTCGAGGTTGTTCTTGGTGACGGTCTGTTCGAGGTTGCCGCCGGAGCCGGTGAATTTTCCGGTGTTGACGTCGACGATCGTCATCGCCTCGGTGCGGTCGATGACCAAGGTGCCGCCGGACGGCAGCCACACCTTGCGGTCCATCGCCTTGGCCAGTTGCTCGTCGATGCGGTGCACCGCGAACACGTCCGGACCGTCGTCGGCCGGCTGCTCGTACTTGTTCAGCTTTGAAACAAGCTCGGGCGCAACCGAACTCACGTAGTCGTTGATGGTGGTCCAGGCGTCCTCACCGGAGACGACCAACTTGGCGAAGTCTTCGTTGAACAGGTCGCGGATCACCTTGACCAGCACGTCGGGCTCTTCGTAGAGCGCGACGGCGGCGCCGGCAGCCTTCTCCTTGGTCGTCTGGGCGCGTTCGGCGATCTCGGTCCAGCGCTCCTGCAGGCGGTTGACGTCGGAGCGGATGTCGTCCTCTTTGACGCCCTCGGAGGCGGTTCGGATGATCACGCCGGCGTCGGACGGGACGACCTCTTTGAGGATCTCCTTGAGCCGCTGGCGTTCGGTGTCGGGCAGTTTGCGGCTGATGCCGGTCGACGACGCACCCGGCACGTACACCAGGTAGCGGCCGGCCAGCGACACCTGGGTGGTCAGGCGCGCGCCCTTGTGGCCGATCGGATCCTTGCTGACCTGCACGACGACGTAGTCGCCCGGCTTGAGCGCCTGCTCGATCTTGCGGTTGGACCCGCCGAGGCCGGCGGCCTCCCAGTTCACCTCACCGGCATAGAGCACACCGTTGCGGCCGCGGCCGATGTCGACGAACGCCGCCTCCATCGAGGGCAGGACGTTCTGCACGATGCCCAGGTAGATGTTGCCGACCAGGGACGCCGAGGCCGCGCTGGTGACGAAGTGTTCGACGACGATGCCGTCCTCGAGCACCGCGATCTGGGTGTAGCGGCTGCCGGGGTGCGGCGGCTCGGTGCGCACCTTGTCGCGGACGACCATCACCCGCTCGACCGCTTCGCGGCGGGCGAGGAACTCGGCTTCGGTCAGGACCGGCGGGCGGCGACGACCGGCGTCGCGCCCGTCGCGGCGGCGCTGGCGTTTGGCCTCGAGACGCGTCGAGCCGTCGATGCCCTGGATCTCGTTGTTGTCGGACTGCTTCTTGGCCCGCGGCGACCGTTCATGCACGACGGTGTTGGGCGGGTCGTCGGGCGACGAGTTTTCGGCGTCACCGTCGTCTCCTGCGCCGGACTTGCGGCGCCGGCGGCGACGGCGGCGCTTGGTGGCCCCGTCACCCGAGCCGTTGTCGTCATCGCTGGAATCCGAGTCGTCGCTGTCGTCGTCGGAGTCGTCGTTTCCGTCGTCGGAATCGTCGTCACCGGACTTGTCCGATTTTCCGCCCTCACCGTTCTCGGCGCCGTTCTGCTCGCCCCGGCCCCGGCCACGGCCGCGGCGTCCGCGGCGACGCCGGCGGTTGGCCGGGCGGTCGGACTGCTCGTCGTCGGAGTCATCGTCCGAATCGTCGTCGTCGTCATCGTCATCGGTGTCGTCGGCGTCGTCGGCGACCGGCTTCTCGACCTTCTTCGGCGGGGCCTCGACCCGTTCCACCGGCTGAGGCGCCACGAACAGCGGCATGTATTCCGGACGGTCGGCCGGCGGGGCCTCCAACAGCAGCCGCGACTCGGGTTCCGCCGCCTCGCCGGACACCTCCGCCTCGGCCGTCGCGACCGACGCAGGGGCCGCCGGCGCGTTGGCCAGCAGGTCGCGAACGCGGACCGCGTCGACGCGCTCAACGGTGGAATGGGCGCTGCGCACCCGGCCGTCGAGTTCGATCAGCGCGTCGAGAACCTGCCTGCTGGTGGTTCCGAGCGCTCGAGCCAGTGAATGAACCCTCAACCGCTCAGGCAGGTCTTCTGCCTGAGCTGACGCTTCGGGGACTGCTGAGAATGGGCCACCGTCTGTCACGTATTCTCCTCAAGCCCCCGGGCGCGTCTGAGTCGACGCGGCCACGCGAGGGCTTCGCTATGTACCCGGGTCACTTTCTCCCGGGCTTGTGATGGTCTTGCCCCGAGCAGTTCGGGTCGAACACACTCGGTGCCGGTCTGAATGATGGCTGGACAGCCGCGCCGCGGGTCTGCGGTGGTCGCGCTTGTCAAAGTCTTCATTCGGGCGTCTGTCGACGTTCCTAAGCCGGTCCGGCGACGTTCACCCGTCTAGCAGTATCCCATACCCATGTACCGGGTCGGACCAAGTGCGCCGAGCTGTTATCAAGCGTGGGCGAACCAGAGCGCGATCTCGCGCTCCGCGGACTCCGGCGAGTCCGAGCCGTGCACCAGGTTGTACTGCGTTTCCAGCCCGAAGTCGCCGCGGATGGTGCCGGGCAGAGCCTTCTCGACCGGGTCGGTTCCGCCCGCGAGCTGCCGGATCGCGGCGATCGCCCGTGGGCCTTCGATAATTGCCGCTACCAGCGGCGATGACGTGATGAACTCCACCAGCGAGCCGAAGAACGGCTTGCCGTCATGCTCGGCGTAGTGGCTTTTGGCCAGCTTCTCGCTGACGGTCCGCAGTTCGAGGGCCGCAATGGTCAGGCCCTTGCGTTCGACGCGGCCGAGAATCTCGCCGACCAGGCGACGCTCGACACCATCGGGCTTGATCAACAGCAAGGTCCGCTCAGTCACGGCGCACAGCGTAGCCGATCATTCCGGCGGGCCGTCCTGACCGGGAAGCAGCCCCAGTCGCTCCCGCCGCAGAACCTCCGAGCGCACGTAGAAGATCAGCGCCCACACCCCGGCGAAGATCAGGCCGATGACGCCGACACCCGGATAGACGGCGAAGCCGAAGATCGGGATCAGCTGCACCGCGAGGTCCGCCCAGATCGCCCACGGCCGGCCCTGCACTCCGGCCAGGCCGATCAGGATCGCCGCCAGCCCCAGCAGATAGGTCAGCGCGCCGGAGTTCAGGCCACCGCCGACCGCACCGACCACCGGCAACGCGAGCAGCACCACGATGGCCTCCAGGACCAGCGTTCCCGCCGTGACGCCGCGAAAGCTCTTCCACGGATCGGGTTTTCGCGCTCCAGAGGGCTCGGTGGGGGTACTCATGCGGGATCACGCCCGAACAGCGTGCGCGCGGCGCCGGCGGTGACGACCGAACCGGTGATCACGATGCCGGTTCCGGAGAACGACTCGTCCTCGGCATCGGCGTCGTCGACCAGCGCGGTGGCGGCGTCGATGGCGTCGCGCAGATTCTCGGCGGTGATCACCCGGTCGGGCCCGAAATACTGCTCGGCGGCCTGCGCCAGCCCTTCGACGTCCATGGCGCGGGGAGATCCGTTGTGGGTGACAACAATTCGATCGAACACCGGCTCCAGCGCCGCCAGAATGCCGGCGACGTCCTTGTCTCCCATCACGCTGACGACGCCGACCAGAAACCGGAAGTCGAATTCCTCGGCCAGGGTCTGGGCCAGCGCGGCCGCTCCGGCGGGATTGTGCGCGGCGTCGACGAAGACCGTCGGCGCACTGCGCATCCGTTCCAGCCGCCCCGGGCTGCTCGCGGCGGCGAATCCGGCACGCACCGCGTCGATGTCGAGCTGACGCTGCGGGCCCGCACCGAAGAACGCCTCGACCGCCGCCAGCGCGATCGCCGCATTGTGGGCCTGGTGTTCGCCGTGCAGCGGCAGGAACACCTCGGAATACACCCCGCCGAGGCCCTGCAATTCCAACAGTTGGCCCCCGATCGCGACCTGCCGGCTCAGCACCGCGAACTCCGAATCCTCGCGCGCCACAGCGGCGTCCGCGCGCACGGTCTCCGCCAGCACCACCTCCATGGCCTCCGGCACCTGCCGCCCGATGATCGCCACGGTGTCCGGGGCACCGTCCTCAGCGCGGTGGATGATGCCGGCCTTCTCGCCCGCGATTCCCGCGATGTCGTCGCCGAGGTACTCGACGTGGTCGACGCTGATCGGGGTGATCACGGCAACCGGTGCGTCGATCACGTTCGTGGCGTCCCAGCGCCCGCCCAGGCCGACCTCGATGACGGCCACTTCGATCGGCGCGTCGGCGAACGCCGCGAAGGCCATCGCGGTGAGCACCTCGAACTTGCTCATCGCCGGGCCGCCGCCCGCCTCCGACTGCTGATCGATCATCTGGATGAACGGCTCGAGTTCGGTGTAGGTCGACACGTATGTGGCTGGGCTGATGGGCTTTCCATCGATAGCGATGCGTTCGACCGCCGACTGCAGGTGTGGGCTGGTGGTACGTCCGGTGCGCCGTTGCAGCGCGGTCAGCAGCGCGTCGACCATCCGGGCCACCGAGGTCTTGCCGTTGGTGCCGGCGATGTGGATCGCCGGATAGGTGCGCTGCGGCGAGCCGAGCAGATCCATCAGCGCCGAGATCCGATCCAGGCTGGGCTCGATCTTGGTCTCCGGCCAGCGCTGGTCGAGCAGGTGCTCGACCTGCAGCAGCGCCGCGATCTCGTCGGGTGTCGGAGCGGCGTCGACGGGCTGCGGCTCGCCTACGTCGTCGTAGTCGTCGGGTTCGGGTTCGGGTTCCAGGATCACTTGAGCCCGGCCAGCCTGGCGGCGATCCGCTCGGTGTCCTCGCGCGCGACGCGCTGTCGCTCACGCTGCTTTTCGACGACCTTTTCCGGGGCCTTGGCCATGAACTCGTCGTTGCCCAGTTTGGCTGTGGTCTGGGCCAATTCCTTCTGCGCGGCGGCCAAGTCCTTCTCTAGGCGGCGACGCTCGGCCGCGACGTCGATGGTGCCGGAGGTGTCGAGTTCGACGATGACGATGCCGCCCCTGAGCCCGACTTCCAGTGCCGCCGACGGGGTGAAGTCCGCGGCCGGCTCGGTGATCCACGCCAGCGACGTGACGGCGGCAATCTGGGTGCTCAGGTCGGCGGTGTCGATGCCCGACAACCGGGCGGGCACCTTCTGCCGGTCGGCCAGCCCCTGGTCGCTACGGAACCGGCGGATCTCGGTGACCAGCTTCTGCATGTCGGTGATCCGTTGCGCCGCAACGGTATCCAGCGCAATGCCGGATGGCTGCGGCCAGTCGGCGATCACGACGGACTCGCCACTGGTCAGCTTCTTCCACAACGTCTCGGTGACGAACGGGATCACCGGGTGCAGCAGCTTGAGCAGCGCGTCGAGTACCGCGGCGAGCACCGCGGTGGTGTGCGCGTCGTCTGCGCCCAACAGCTGCACCTTGGCCAGTTCGAGGTACCAGTCGCAGAACTCGTCCCACGCGAAGTGGTAGAGCGCTTCGCACGCGCGACTGAACTCGTAGCTGTCGAACGCCGAATCCACTTCGGCGCGAACCTCTTCCAGTCGACCCAGGATCCAGCGGTCGGCATCGGTCAGCTCGTCGAGGCCGGGAAGTGGCGCCGGGGCGGCACCGTTCATCATCGCGAACCGGGTGGCGTTGAACAGCTTGGTGGCGAAGTTGCGCGACGCACGGGCGGCGTCCTCACCGATGGACAGGTCACCGCCGGGGTTGGCGCCGCGGGCCAGGGTGAACCGCAGCGCGTCGGCACCGAACATCTGGACCCACTCCAGCGGGTCGATGCCGTTGCCCTTGGACTTGCTCATCTTCCGGCCGAACTCGTCGCGAATCAGGCCGTGCAGGAACACGTTCTGGAACGGCACCTGCGGGCCGCGCGCGCCGTCGAGCGTGATGACCTCGTCGCCACCGACGAAGGTGCCGAACATCATCATCCGGGCCACCCAGAAGAAAATGATGTCGTAGCCGGTAACCAGAACGGTTGTCGGATAGAACTTCTCGATCTCGGGAGTGCGGTCCGGCCACCCCAGCGTGGAGAACGGCCACAGCGCGGAGGAGAACCAGGTGTCGAGCACGTCGGGGTCCTGCTCCCAGCCCTCCGGCGGCGTCTCGTCCGGTCCGACGCACACCTTCTGCCCGTCGGGCCCGTGCCAGATCGGGATGCGGTGGCCCCACCAGAGCTGCCGCGAGATGCACCAGTCGTGCATGTCGTCGACCCAGCCGAACCAGCGCGGCTCGAGACTCTTGGGGTGAATCACGGTGTCGCCGTGGCGAACCGCGTCCCCGGCCGCCTTGGCCAGCGACTCGACCTTGACCCACCACTGCAGCGACAGCCGCGGCTCGATCGGCTCGCCGCTGCGCTCCGAGTGGCCGACGCTGTGCAGGTACGGCCGCTTCTCGGCGACGATGCGCCCCTGGGCGGCGAGTTCCTCGCGGATCTTGACCCGCGCCTCGAACCGGTCCTGCCCGTCGAACTTCGTCCCGGTATCGGCGATCCGGCCCTTGGTGTCGAGCATCGTGGGCATCGGCAGCTTGTGCCGCAGCCCGATCTCGAAGTCGTTGGGGTCGTGGGCGGGTGTGACTTTGACTGCGCCGGTGCCGAATTCGGGGTCGACGTGCGCGTCGGCGACGATCACGATGTCGCGGTCGAGGAACGGGTGCGGCAGCGTCGAGCCGACCAGCGCGCGATACCGGTCGTCGTCGGGGTGGACGGCGATCGCGGTGTCACCGAGCATCGTCTCGAGCCGGGTGGTGGCGACCACGATGTGCGGCTCGTCGTCGTTCATCGAGCCGTAGCGGAACGACACCAGCTCGCCTTCGACGTCGGAGTACTTGACCTCGAGGTCGGAGATCGCGGTCTCGAGCACCGGCGACCAGTTGACCAGCCGCTCCGCCTGATAGATCAGCCCGGCGTCGTACAGCCGCTTGAAGATCGTGCGGACCGCCCGGGACAGCCCGTCGTCCATGGTGAAACGGTCCCGGCTCCAGTCGACGCCGTCGCCCAGCGCGCGCATCTGCCAGCCGATGTTGCCGCCGGTTTCGCGCTTCCAGTCCCAGACCTTGTCGATGAACAGCTCGCGGCCGAAGTCTTCCTTGCTCTTGCCGTCGGCGGCGAGCTGTTTCTCCACCGCGATCTGCACCGCGATGCCGGCGTGGTCCATCCCCGGTTGCCACAGCACCTCGTAGCCCTGCATCCGCTTACGCCGGGTCAGCGCGTCCATCAGCGTGTGATCCAGCGCGTGACCCATGTGCAGCGTGCCGTTGACGTTGGGCGGCGGCAGCACGATCGAATAAGCGGGCTTGCCACTGGTCGGATCGGCGGTGAAATACCCGGCATCGATCCAGCGCTCATAGATCTCGCGCTCTACGGCGCCCGGATCCCACGCCTTGGGCAGGTCATCTGCCCGCGAGTCGGCGGCGCGTTCTGGGCTTGTCGTCACGCGTCGATTCTAGGAAGTCCTGATGTATGCGACGAACACCGCCCGTCACGGGCGGGCAGGACTACTTCTTGTTGCCGAACAGTCCGCCGAGGATGTCGCCAGCCTTGGAGCCGAGCGCGTTGCCCAGCACGGTGCCCAACGACTTGTTGCCGCCGGCCATCCCGCCGAGGATGCTGCCGAGTACGTCGTTGAGGCCGCCGGACGACTCCTGCTTGGCCGGCTCGCTCTTCTGGCCGAGTTGCTTGCCGACGTAGGCCAGCACGATGGGCGCCAGGATCGGCAACAGTTGCTTGAGCAGGTCGCTGTTGCCACCGCCACCGCCGGCCAGCGCGCTCGCGACCTGTCCGGCGTCGTTGCCGCCGAAGATCTTTGCGATGGCCTGCAGGCCGTCAGCCTCGTTGACGTCGCCGAGGCTCACGCCGCCGTCAAGCAGGCCGCTGGCCGCGTGGTTGTCGGCCGCCGACTCGATGCTGCTGGCGTGGTCGGGGTTTTGGGCATTTTCCTGCAGGCCGCCGACGAGCACCGGGACGAGCAGTTGCACCGCCTTGTTGACTTCGCTTTCGTCAGCGCCGATCTTGCTGGCGATGTCACTCGTGGGAATCTGAGACAGAAGATCTTCTAGGCCAGACATGGACCCGTCCACCTAACGTTGCTGGGATGGTGTGCTGCTGAGATGACACTAGCCCAGCTGATCTTGTCCGACAGGGGTTCTTCCAGAGCGAATCGGTGCGTCAGCGGTGCATCAGCCGGGCGGTCTCCAGCGAGACCTCGGCGGCCGGGAATCGGGCCAGCAGTGCGTCGCCCATGGCCGCCGCGGGCGTCAGCACTCCGCGCAGGTCGGTGAGCGCGCCGCGGTCCAGCGCCAGCGCCAGCCCGCTCTCCCCCAGCAGCACCGCCGTGGCCTTGTAGCCCGGGTCGCCGCGTTGCGCCATGGTCGCGACGTAGCGCGCCCCGGAGGTGGTCTTGGTGTACGTCTCCACCTTGTAGAAGCCCTTGTCGCGGACGGCTTCGCTGGGTCCCGTGCCGGGTTTGGGCATGGCCCGTTCCACTAATTTGCGTGGCAAGAAACGGAAGTAGCGGCTGCCGATGGCCGACGTCGCGTTGCCGATTCCGTTGACGACGGCGGAGGCCACCGGTGCCAGCGCCGACGACCCGAGGCTCATGTGTTCGCTGTACTCGAACCGTCGCCCGTACACCCAATCCTGTAAGGCGTTGCTGCGCCGAACGATTCGCGTGTTAGCCGGCGCCATCATGAAGCCGGCCGTCCACAGCCCGGTCAGTTCCGGCGCGATCTGACGGCCGCGGCGACGGCGCAGGTCCGGCTGGGCGCCGAGTTCGGGTTCGGCACCGCGGTCTGGGCTCAGGGTGTACGGGTCGATGAATTGGCGACGCACGTCGGCATCCCGGGACGTCGAGTCCAGCACCTCCAGCATCGACGCCATGGTGCCGCCGGACAGCCCGCCGGAGAACGAGCGCACCACCAGGTCGGTGGTGGTGAGTTCGCCGGCGCCGTCCTCCAGCGCCCGTCGGTAGAGCGCGTAAACAGTGAGATCCGAAGGGATGGAATCGAATCCGCAGGAGTGCACGATTCGCGCACCGGTGTCATGGGCCTGCTTGTGATACAGGTCGATGCTCTCGCGGATGAAGGGTGACTCACCGGTCAGGTCTGCATAGTCGGTGCCCGCGGCCGCGCACGCGGCAACCAGCGGCAGGCCGTACCTGGTGTAGGGGCCGACCGTGGTGACCACGACCTGGGTCTGCGCGGCCATCGCATCCAGCGTCTTCGGCGACGTGGCGTCGGCGGTGATCAGCTGCCAGGATTGCGCCGACTCCCCCAGCGTGTCCCGGATCGCACGCAGTCGATCGGTCGAGCGGCCGGCCAGCGCGATGCGCGCGTCACCGCCCGCGCGGGCCAGGTATTCGGCCGTCAGCTTGCCGACGAAGCCGGTCGCGCCGTACAGGACGATGTCGTATTCGCGCGTTGCACTCACAGCCGCGACGCTACCCCGAGCGCTTCTGGCCATTCCGAGCTTTCCCCCAGCACGTGCTCGGCCAGGAACGCGAACACCGACTGGTACCAGATTTTGGTGTGCTGCGGCGCGATCACCCAGTGGTCCTCGGTGGGGAAGTACAGAAACCGGTGCGGACTGCTGCCGTCGTCGCCGGCGGGCAGCGCCGAGTTGGCCAGCAACTCGTACCAGAGCCGCAGGCCCTCGCCGATCGGCACGCGATAGTCCTTGTCGCCGTGGATCACCAGCATCGGCGTGCGAATGTCGCCGACGAAGTGGTGTGGCGAGTTGTCCGCGGTCATCTCCGGCGTCATCTCGCGCCGCCAGTAGTAGGCGGTGTCGGTGGTGGGCCCGAACTGGTCGAGCGCCCACAGGCTGGCGTGCGTCACGATCGCGGCGAATCGATTGGTGTGGCCTGCAATCCAATTCGCCATGTAGCCGCCGAATGATCCGCCCATCGCCGCGATCCGCGTCGCGTCGATGCGCGGGTGCTCCAGCGCCGCATCGGTGGCCGCCATCAGGTCGTCGTAGGGCGGCCCGCCCCACGCGCCCCAACCGCGCTGGATGAATTCCTGTCCGTAACCGGTCGAAAGGGCCGGATCGGGCAGCAGCACCGCATAGCCGCGGGCCGCCATCAGCCACGGGTTCCAGCGCCAGGTCCAGCTGTTCCAGCTGCCCAGCGGCCCGCCGTGCACCCACAGCAGCAGCGGCGCGGGATGTTCGCTCTCGGGCAGGACCAGCCACGACCGCACCGACGCGCCGTCGGCGGTCGTCGTCGCCACCTCGGTCAAAGTGCCCGGCAGCGCGGGCAACTCGACACAAGGCAGCACTGTGATCGCGCCGCCGGGTTCGATGCGCACCGGATGTGGCGGCGCCGCATAGGAACTCCGCAACGCAAAGAGCACGCCGCCGGGCGCGGCGAGGACGTCGGTGTAGCCGAAGTCGTCGGCGGTGAGTTGGGTGACCGCGGAGGTCGCGACGTCGACGCTGAAGACTGGCGCACGACCGTTCTGATCCGCGGTGACAATCAGCGCCGTGCCGTCGGCGGCCCAGGTCAGCGAGCTGGGCCGACGGTCCCACCGCTCCGCGACCGGTTGGCGCTCATCGCCGAATCGCAGGTATTGCAACGTCATTCGTGGGGCGCTGTGCGGAGTGGAGATGGTGTCCCGGGTGAAAGCCACTGCGTGCCCGTCCGGCGAGATCGCCGGTTGCTCGAAGCTGGCGTCCGGGTCGTCGGCGATCACGGCGCTGTCGCCGGTGGACAACTCGATGCGCACCAGCACCGACCGCTGCGTGGGGCCGGGACCGCTGACGCGCCAGGTCGTCACGAGAAAGCTGCCGTCGGGGCTGACGTCGAACCCGGCCTCGAGCAGCGCGGTGCCGGGATCCGGTGTCAGCACGCGGGACTCGCGCACGTCGAGCAGGCGGAGCTCGTCGGGGCCAATGTCCTTGTTCCAGAACCGAACTGGATAGTCGGTGTGCAGGATCGCCGTCACCCGGCCGTCTTTGCGCAACTCGCGCAGACGACGGTCGTCGTCGGCGTCGCGCGCCGCGGGCAGCATCGCGGCGCCGATCACGGTCGCGTCGGCGGCACGGGCAGTGCGCACCGCGCTGATGCCGCCGGGCATGTTCGCGATTTCGAACGCCTCGCCGCCGCTCGCCGGCAGTCGCCACAGCGAGGCCGGCGGCTTGGCCTCGTCGGAGGTCGCGGCGGCGGCCCGCGACGAGAGGAACAGCAGGTCGTCGTCCCCGGTGAAGGTGGGCGACGTTTCGCCGTTCGTGCTGTGGGTCAGGCGGTGCGCCGGTCGTCGGCCGGCCGGATCGAGTTCCCAGATGGCGCTGATGTGCTCGGACTGTGTGTCGTTGAGAGCGGCAACCGTGGCCACCACCCGTGACCCGTCCGCCGACACGGCGAGGCCGGAGACGCGTGGCAGCGCGAGGTAGTCGTCGAGGCTGTCGAATGCCGTTGCGGTCATCCGTCGTTGGTAACACACGCTCTGGAGACGCCAACGGCGGTGGCGGGCATGAGCCCGGCCACCGCCGTTGTGAGCGAAGCGTTGGTCAGCCGCGACGGCCGCAGACCGGCCACGCGCCGATGCCCTGCGAGTGCAGGACGTTCTCCGCCACGCGGATCTGCTCCTCACGGCTCGCGCCGTTCGCCGAACCCGAGCCGCCGTTGGCGCGCCAGGTGCTCGGCGTGAATTGCAGGCCGCCGGAGTAGCCGTTGCCCGTGCTGATGGCCCAGTTGCCACCGGACTCGCACGAGGCGATCGCGTCCCAGTTGACGCTGTAGACCCGCTTGGGGGCCGGGGCTTCCTCGACCGCGGGAGCCGGAGCATCCGGCGCGGGCGCCTCGGGCGCCGGAGCCTCGGGAGCCGCCGGGGCCGGAGCCTCGGGCGCGGGGGCCTCAGGAGCCGGGGCCTCGGGAGCTGCGGGGGCGGGCGCCTCAGGTGCCGGGGCCTCGGGAGCCGGAGCATCCGGGGCCGGGGCCTCGGGAGCGTTGTTGACGACCGGAGCAACGTTCGGAGCGTCCGGAGCCGGCTGAGCGGCCGGGGCGTCGTCCGCGGCCGGCGCGGCAGGAGCCGGCACGAACCCGGCCAGTTGGACCGGATCGTTCGGAGTCAGCCGCTCGAAATCGGCGGAGGCGATCGCGGTGGACAGGGTCAGCGGGGTCGAAGCGAGCACAGCAGTGAGCGCAGCCATGCGAAGCGTCTGGCGGACGTTCTTCAACATCGTTCCTTTCGCGGGGCGCGCGCCGAAGCAAGCCCAGCAATATGGGCTGTGAGCCGATCGCTCGGCAGTTTGGATACTTCGAATCGCGCCGTCTCGTTCAGGCACGACAGCCGGGGCGTCAGCCAATGCCGGGCGTCAGCCCGGTGGCCACACGGGGGCGTCGTCGCCATCCGTAGCCCCCGCTCACACGCGGGTCCGTGGTTTCGATTTTTGTTCGCCTTTTCAGGTCGCATCGGACCGTACGAGACGCCGGCCGCACCCGTCATCTCGAGACACGCCGGAGATTGACCCGATCGCGTTGCGGCCGAGGGCGACTCGGCCAATGGACTGCGCAGGTCAACGACACGTTTGTCGCCAGCGTCAGCTACGGCATCTGAAATTCCTGTGGTGAGTCAAATCACGCTCTTTTTGTGAACTGCGCCACCAGTTTTCGGCTTCGAGACCGCATTACTCAAACTGTGTCTGACATGCGAAGTTGAGGTCGAAAGTTATCAAGATCACACGCAAGAACGCCGTGTCGCAGGCTATTTCAGCAATCCGAACTGGGTGTGCCAACGCCAGAACAGGAAAACGACAGTGCTTTAACAGCTTTCGCGCAGAATTGAGGAGATGGCCGTCGTGCGCCCGGACGCGCCTAGGCCTCGACGAGCGAGGCCACGTCGGCGAGAACGACTCGCTGCGAGTCGACCCGGGCGATCAAAGCGGAGACATCTCGCTCCCCGGCGGCGACGAGATCGTCTACGACAGAAGCCAATTCGGTCTTGTACACCGCCGCCAGATAATGGTTCTCGCCGTCCCACGGCAACACGATGCCGGCATCGACCTGAGCCGCCCGGGCGACCAGCACGTCGATCACGTCGGCGCGCAAGAGCTCGGCATCCGTGGCCGCCACAAACGCATACGCGGCACCAGAATCCGCGGCGGCACGCAGCCCGCGCCCGATCGCGGAGAGCTGTCCGTGGCCGCGGACATCGTCGCGAACCAGTTGCGCCGGGACGTCGGGCACGGACTGACCCGGGGAGGTCACGACGAAGATCGGTTGGCAGCGCTCCGCCAGGACGCTCACGACGTGCTCGACCGCCGTGGTGTGCCCGCCGGTGACCTGTTTGAGCGCCTTCGCGCGGCCCTGCCAGGGCGATGCGCCGGCAGCCAACACCACACCGGCGAGCGAGGCCGGCTTACCCGTAGCGGTCATGTCAGTTCACAGTCCAGGTGTCACGGCCGCGCAGCAGCGACTGCAGGGCGGCGCCGTCGGAGGGCTTGGATTCTTGCGCGGCCTGGATCTGCGACCGCGCAGCGTCATCATAGGTGGGCCGGCTGACCTGACGGAAGATGCCCATCACGGTGTGCTCCAGGTTCTGTTGCGAGAGCCGGGACAACGCAAAGGCGTAAGCGGAGTCGTCGGCGTGCGCATCGTGCACCACGATCTCACTGGTAGCGACGTCGGCGGTCTTGGCGACCTCGAGGCCGTAGCCGGACCGGACGACGCAGTATTCACCGTTGGCGCCGAACACAATCGGCTCGCCGTGGTGAACGTTGATCACCCGCTCCTCGGCGCCCTCCTTGCGCAGCGCGTCGAACGAGCCGTCGTTGAAGATCGGGCAGTCCTGCAGGATCTCCACGAGCGCGGAACCCCGGTGCTCGGCAGCGGCCCGCAGCACCTCAGAAAGTCCCTTGCGGTCTGAATCCAGCGCCCGCCCAACAAAACTCGCCTCGGCGCCCAGCGCCAGCGACACGGGATTGAAGGGCTGATCCAGCGAGCCCATCGGCGTCGACTTGGTGACCTTGCCGACCTCTGAGGTCGGCGAGTACTGCCCCTTGGTCAGGCCGTAGATGCGGTTGTTGAACAGCAGGATGGTCAGGTTGATGTTCCGCCGCAGCGCGTGGATCAGGTGGTTGCCACCGATCGACAGCGCGTCGCCGTCACCGGTGACCACCCACACCGAGAGGTCCTCACGCGAGAGCGCCAGCCCGGTCGCGATCGCCGGCGCGCGACCGTGGATCGAGTGCAGGCCGTAGGTCTCCAGGTAGTACGGGAATCGGCTCGAGCAGCCGATGCCGCTGACGAAGACGATGTTCTCGCGCCGCAATCCCAACTCGGGCAAGAAGTTTCGCATCGTGTTGAGGATGACGTAGTCCCCACAGCCCGGGCACCAGCGGACCTCCTGGTCGCTGGTGAAGTCCTTGGCCTTCTGCGGTTGGTCCGTGGTGGGCACCCGGCCGTGTCCGGACAGCATGTCCGTGAGGCCCAGGTCCGTGCCGATCAGGTCAGTCATTCGCCTAGCTCCCTGCTCCAACCGTGGCCGCCGCCAACCTGGCGACCATCGTCTTGTCTTGCTCGATTTCGGCCAGCGTTCCGCCCAGCGCCGCGCGGATGACGCGCCCGACCTCGTCGGCCAGGAACGACACCCCCTGCACCTTGGTCACCGACTGCACGTCGACCAGATATTTCCCGCGCAACAGCAGCGCCAACTGACCGAGGTTCATCTCCGGGCACACCACCTGCGGGTAGCGTCGCAGCACCTCGCCGAGGTTGGCCGGGAACGGGCGCAGGTTGCGCAGGTGTGCGTGGGCGACCTTGATGTCGTTGCGGCGCGCGCGTCGGCAGGCCTCGCCGATCGGGCCGTAGGAACTGCCCCAGCCGATCAGCAGCAGTTCGGCGTCACCGGTCGGGTCGTCGACTTCGAGGTCGGGCACCGTGATGCCCTCGATCTTGGCCTCCCGCAACCGGACCATCAGGTCGTGGTTGGCCGGGTCGTAGGAGATCGCGCCGGTCCCGTTCGCGGACTCCAGGCCGCCGATGCGGTGTTCGAGACCGGGCGTGCCGGGGATGGCGAACAGGCGGGCCAACGTCTCCGGATCCCGTGCGTACGGCATGAACGGCTCGTCCGGCTTGGCGAAGGTGTGCTGAATGGGTTGCAGCTCATCGACATTCGGGATCCGCCAGGGCTCCGAGCCATTGGCGATCGCGCCGTCGGACAGGATCAGCACCGGGGTGTGATAGCCCACCGCGATGCGCACGGCCTCGAGCGCGACGTCGAAGCAATCCGATGGCGAGCGGGGCGCCAGCACGGCGACCGGCGACTCGCCGTTGCGGCCGTAGAGCGCCTGCAGCAGATCGGACTGCTCGGTCTTGGTGGGTAGACCGGTCGACGGGCCGCCGCGCTGCACGTCGATGACGATCAGCGGCAACTCGGTCATGACCGCCAGACCCAGCGCCTCGGACTTCAGCGACAAACCCGGACCGGACGTACTCGTCACGCCGAGCGCACCGCCGTAGGAAGCGCCCAAAGCCGCACAGATGCCGCTGATTTCGTCCTCGGCCTGGAACGTCATGACGTTGAAGTTCTTGTGCTTGGACAGCTCGTGCAGGATGTCCGACGCGGGCGTGATCGGATAGCTGCCCAACATCACCTGCAGGTCGGACACCTGGCCCGCCGCGACGATCCCGTAGGCGAGGGCGGTGTTACCGGAGATCTGGCGATACTCCCCGGGCGGCAGCTTGGCGGGCGCCACCTCGTAGGTGACGGCGAAGGCCTCGGTGGTCTCGCCGAAGTTCCAGCCCGCCTTGAGCGCCAGGACGTTGGCCTCGGCGATGTCGGGTTTGCGGCCGAACTTCTCTCGGATGAAGCGCTCGCTGGACTCGAGTTCGCGGCCGTACATCCAGGACAGCAAGCCCAGGGCGAACATGTTCTTGGCGCGCTGACCGTCCTTCTTGGTGGCGCCGATGACTTCGACGGCGCCGAGCGTCAGCGTGGTCATCGGGACGGCTTCGACCTTGTAGTCCGACAGCTCACCGGTCTCGAGCGGGTTGTTCTCGTAACCGACCTTGGCGAGGTTGCGCTTGGTGAACTCGTCGGAGTTCGCGATCACCAGGCCGCCGATCGGCAGGTCGATGATGTTGGCCTTCAACGCCGCCGGGTTCATCGCAACCAGCACGTCGGGCCGGTCGCCGGCGGTCAGGATGTCGTAGTCGGCGATCTGGATCTGGAATGACGAGACGCCGGGGAGCGTGCCCTGCGGTGCCCGGATCTCGGCGGGGTAACTCGGCTGGGTGGCCAGGTCGTTGCCGAAAAGCGCTGCCTCCGAAGTGAATCGGTCACCCGTCAGCTGCATGCCGTCGCCGGAGTCGCCCGCGAAACGAATGACGATCTTTTCCAGCTTCTCCGGCTTCTTCCGGCCGGGGCGCGCCGTGTCGGCTCCGTTTCCGTTCGGACCCACGTCGCCGCCTTCCGTAGCTGTTCACCGTCCCGGCATATCGCCGAAACCGGAGCGAATCGTCCGAGTACCGGCCCGGTCGATTTTTATGTCACTGGCAGTACCGATTATTGCACTTCTCTTAGGGATTCATGGACACCCGTCTACGTCCTCACGCTACCGCTTCGCTGCTAAAGCGCGAGGTCAGACATGCGCGGTCGGCACCGGTGAACATCGAGTGTGGCGTTGGTCACTATTTTCGGGTGACGAACTCTAAGAGTCGTAGTTACGCATGAGTAACATTTGCTCCCCTGCCGTCTCCCCCATTTGGGGGAGGCCGCCAGCCTGGGCTAACTCGATATTCGCGCGGCCCTCGGGCCCGTCTCCGGCATGGCCGCCGCGTACAGCGTGAGGCCCGCGGCGGCGATGATTCCCAGCGATACGAAAGCCGCGCGATAGCCCGCGGCCACCACGATCGAGCCCGCGAGGATGTTGGAGAGCGCGGCACCCACGCCCCACACGGCGGTGAGTGCGCCCAGGCTGACGTTGAATCGCCCGCTGCCGTGCGTCAGGTCTTGCACGACGAGCGGGAACAGCGCGCCGAAGATCCCCGCGCCGACGCCGTCGAGCACCTGGACGCCGACCAACCAGTACGGGTTGTCCGACAGCGTGTAGAGGAAGCCGCGAGCCGTCAGGAAGGCGAAGCCGATCAGGAAGATGCGCTTGCGACCCCAGCTGTCGGCCTTGGTGCCGGCCAGATACGCCACCGGGACCATCACCACCTGGGCGGCCACCACGCAGGTCGCCATCAACGCGGTGCCGACGTCCTTGTTCTGCAGTGCCAGCACCTGGCCGACCAGCGGCAGCATCGCGGCGTTGGCGAGATGAAATGCGGCCATGGCCGCCGCGAAGATCAGCAGCCGACGGTCGCGCAGCAGGACCGCGAACCCGGACGGCTGCGGATGAGCTTCGCCCGCAACGTGATCCATCCCGCGGGCGCGGTCGTGGTCGATCGCGTCACCCGGGATCCACAGCGTCGCCACCACGCTGAGCGCGGCCATCGCGGCGAGCACCCAGAACACGACGACCGGCCCGAAGCCGTAGGCCAGTCCCCCGGTGATCGCGCCGGCGGTCGCGTTGCCGGCGTGGTTGAACGACTCGTTGCGCCCGATCCGCCGCGAGAATCGGCGCGCGCCGACCACGCCGAGCGTGATCGCGGCCAGCGCCGGGGCGAAAACCGAACCGGCGATTCCGGTCAGCACCTGCAGTGCCGCGATCGCACCGAAGCGCGGATACAGCGGCATCGCCAGCGTTCCGGCGGTGACACTGACCGCGCCGCCGACGATCAGCGCGCGCTTGGCCGAGGTGCGGTCGACGAGGGCACCGACGGGCGCTTGCGCGACGATTGCGGCGATGCCCCCGATTCCCATCACGACGCCGATCGAGGCCTGATCCCAGTGGTGAGTCAGGAGCAGGTAGACCGACAGATACGGGCCGAGGCCATCACGAACATCGGCCAGGAAGAAGTTCGACAGATCCAGCGCGCGAGCGATGCGGCCCGGTACCGCGCTCGCCGGGCTCAACGGTTACGGCAGAGTGGCTAGGCGCTCTTGTCGCGGCGCTCGGCACGCGACGGCTTGCGCGGCACGATCGTCGGCAGCACGTTGTCCTGCACGGTCTCCTTGGTCACCACGACCTTGGCGACGTCGTCGCGGCTCGGGATGTCGTACATCACCGGCAGCAGAACCTCTTCCATGATCGCGCGCAGCCCACGGGCACCGGTGCCGCGGTGGATCGCCTGTTCTGCGATGGCCTCCAGCGCGTCCTGACTGAACTCGAGTTCGACGTTGTCCATCTCGAACAGCCGGGTGTACTGCTTGACCAACGCATTCTTGGGCTCGGACAGGATCTTGACCAGCGACTCCATGTCGAGGTTCGTCACCGAGGCGACCACCGGCAGACGCCCGATGAACTCGGGAATCAGGCCGTACTTGATCAGGTCCTCGGGCATGACCTCGGCGAAGTGGTCCTGAGTGTCGATCTCGGCCTTGCTGCGCACCTCGGCGCCGAAGCCCAGGCCCCGCTTGCCGATCCGGTCGGAGACGATCTTCTCCAGCCCGGCGAACGCGCCCGCCACGATGAACAGCACGTTCGTGGTGTCGATCTGGATGAACTCCTGATGCGGGTGCTTACGACCGCCCTGCGGGGGGACCGAGGCCTGGGTGCCTTCCAGGATCTTCAGCAGCGCCTGCTGCACGCCCTCGCCGGAGACATCCCGGGTGATCGACGGGTTCTCGCTCTTGCGGGCGATCTTGTCGACCTCGTCGATGTAGATGATGCCGGTCTCGGCGCGCTTCACGTCGTAGTCGGCGGCCTGGATCAGCTTGAGCAGAATGTTCTCGACGTCCTCGCCGACGTAGCCGGCCTCGGTCAGCGCGGTGGCGTCGGCGATCGCGAACGGCACGTTGAGCATCTTGGCGAGCGTCTGGGCCAGATAGGTCTTGCCGCAGCCCGTGGGGCCCAGCATCAGGATGTTGGACTTGGTCAGCTCGACCGACTCGCTCGAGCGCGAGTCGCGGCCCTTCTCGCCGGCCTGAATCCGCTTGTAGTGGTTGTAGACCGCGACGGCCAGCGTCCGCTTGGCGGTGTCCTGGCCGATGACGTAACCCTCCAGGAATTCCCGGATCTCGGCGGGCTTGGGAAGTTCGTCGAGTTTTACGTCGTCGGCGTCGGCGAGTTCCTCTTCGATGATCTCGTTGCACAGGTCTATGCATTCATCGCAGATGTATACGCCAGGCCCCGCGATGAGCTTTTTGACCTGCTTCTGGCTCTTCCCGCAGAACGAGCACTTCAGCAGATCGCCGCCGTCTCCGATGCGCGCCATGGTGCTAGGGGCCTACTTCCTGTTCACCGTCGTGGTTGTGCTACGTCACGTGTAAGGACCGACGCTACCCGCTTGCTCCACGGCGATGCGACCGATAGAGGTGAATCGCGTCGGTGATATTCGTGTTGTGCGCAAGAACATATCGCTTGCAGCGCCCCTACGCTCGGCGGGCGCGCCGCAGTGTCGCGGCCGTTATCTGACCGATAAGCGCGCCGTGGCCCGCGAAAGCGTCGCAACGCGAGCACGTTCGGCGAGTGCGACGAGATCAGGCCGTCGACGCCGACAGCTTGCGGTACTCCAGGACCGTGTCGATGATCCCGTAGTCCTTCGCCTCCGGCGCGGTCAGGATCTTGTCGCGGTCGGTGTCCTTGCGGACTTGACCGGGGTCCTTGTTGGTGTGGCGCGCCAGCGTCGTCTCCATCAGCGTGCGCATGCGCTCGATCTCGGCGGCCTGGATCTCCAAGTCGGAGAACTGACCCTGGATCACGCCGGACAGCGACGGCTGGTGGATCAGCACGCGCGCGTTGGGCAGCGCCATCCGCTTGCCCGGGGTGCCGGCGGCCAGCAGCACCGCAGCGGCCGAGGCGGCCTGACCGAGGCACACCGTCTGGATGTCGGCGCGCACGTACTGCATGGTGTCGTAGATCGCCATCAGCGACGTGAAACTACCGCCGGGCGAGTTGATGTACATGGTGATGTCGCGGTCGGGATCCAACGACTCGAGCACCAGCAGCTGGGCCATGATGTCGTTGGCCGACGCGTCGTCGACCTGGACGCCGAGGAAGATGATGCGCTCCTCGAACAGCTTGTTGTACGGGTTCGACTCTTTGACACCCCAGCTGGAGTGCTCGACGAACGACGGCAGGATGTAGCGCGCCTGCGGCTGGATCTCGGGGTTCATTCGGCTTCTCCGGTGATGTGAGCGGCGCGGGTGATGATGTGGTCGACGAATCCGTACTCCAGCGCTTCCTGGGCGGTGAACCACCGGTCGCGGTCGGAGTCGGCCTCGATGCGTTCCTGGGTCTGGCCGGTGAACTCGGCGTTGAGCCGGAACATCTCTTTCTTGATGACGTGGAACTGCTCGGCCTGGATGGCGATGTCGGCCGCGCTACCGGTCACGCCGCCGAGCGGCTGATGCATCAGGATGCGGGCGTGCGGCAGGGCGTAACGCTTGCCCTTGGTGCCGGCGGCCAACAGAAACTCACCCATCGAGGCGGCCATGCCCATCGCGTAAGTGGCGATGTCGCAGGGCGCCAACACCATCGTGTCGTAGATCGCCATGCCGGCGCTGATCGATCCACCGGGTGAGTTGATGTAGAGGTGGATGTCCTTGGTCGAGTCCTCGGCGGCGAGCAGGAGGATCTGCGCGCACAGCCGATTGGCGATGTCGTCGTCGACCTGCGACCCCAGGAAGATGATGCGCTCGGAGAGCAATCGCTCATAGACCGAGTCGGTGAGGTTCAGACCCAGCGCGCTGCCGCGCATTTCAGTCCCACGGCTCACAGTGGGTTACCTGCTTTCTTGATTGCCACGTTCCGTATGCACCGACACTAACCAACGACGACCCTCGAGGAGTCCCCGAAGCCCCCGCGTTCGCTCAGAGCGTCACTCCGCGTCGCCCGCCTCGTCGGTTTCGCCGTCTTCTAGATCCTCTTCGCCTTCTTGGCCGCGGCCCCCGAAGAACTCCGAGGTGTCGATCACGTTTCCGTCGCTGTCGCTGACGGTGGCCGCCTCGACCGCCGCGGCGATCGTCTTGCCGCGGCGCACGTCGGCGAACATCGCCGGCAGCTGGTTTTGCTGCTGCAGGTAGCCGAGCAACTCCTGCGGCTGGATGCCGTACTGGCGCGACGTCATCACCAGACGCTCGGTGAGGTCGTCCTGGCCGACCTGGATGTCGAGGTCGTCGCCCAAGGCGTCGAGTAGAAGCTGCGTCTTGATCGCCTTCTCGGCCTCGGCGCGGGCGTCGACCTCGAACTTCTCGCGAGTCGTGCCCTGCTTCTCGAGGGCTTCGGCGAGCTTGGCGTCGTCGTGGTCCAGACCGTGCAGTGCGTTGTGAATTGTGTTGTCCACCTGAGCCTGAACGATCGCCTCAGGCAGCGGCATCTCGACGCCGTCCAGCAACACATCCAGCGCGGCGGTGCGGATCTCCTCGGCCTGCTGCACGCGCTTGACGCGGCTGACCTGTTCGGACAGGTTGGCCTTCAATTCGTCGATGGTGTCGAATTCGCTTGCCAGTTGGGCGAATTCGTCATCCGGCTCGGGCAGTTCGCGCTCCTTGACCGAGCCGACCTTGACGGTGACCTCGGCCTCTTTGCCGGCGTGCGGCCCGGCGGCCAGTTCGGTGGTGAAGGTCTTGGACTCGCCGGCGGACAGGCCGACGATCGCATCGTCGAGTCCGTCGATCAGCTGGCCGGAGCCGACCTCGTGGGACAGGCCCTCCGTCGCGGCGTCGGGCACTTCCTCGCCGTCGATGGTGGCCGACAGGTCGATCGAGACGAAGTCGCCGGTGGCGACGGGGCGCTCGACCCCGGTCAGGGTGCCGAACCGGGCGCGCAGGTTCTGCAGTTCGGTGTCGATGTCCTCGTCGCTGACCTTGATCGGGTCGACGGTGATCTTGAGGGCGCTCAGGTCCGGCAGTGTGAAGTCGGGCCGCACGTCGACCTCGGCGGTGAAGACCAGGTCTTCGCCGTACTCCTTCTTGGTGACGTCGATCTCGGGCTGGCCGAGCGGTCGCACGTCGACCTCGGTGACGGCCTGGCCGTAGCGGCTCGGCAGCGCCTCGTTGATCACCTGGTCGAGGATCGCTTCCTTGCCGACGCGCGCCTCGAGCAGCTTGGCGGGTGCTTTGCCCGGACGGAAGCCTGGCAGCCGCACCTGCTTGGCGAGCTCCTTGTACGCGCGGTCGAAGTCTGGCTTCAGTTCCCCAAATGGCACCTCTACGTTGATCCGAACCCGAGTGGGGCTCAGCTGCTCGACGGTGCTCTTCACGGGTGTGCTCCTTGCTTGTGCTGATGGACTTGTCATGCTCGGGCCCATGGGGTGTGGCGTGCCAGTCGGGGTGACAGGATTTGAACCTGCGGCCTTCCGCTCCCAAAGCGGATGCGCTACCAAGCTGCGCTACACCCCGCGGTGACCACGCGATCCTACGGCCACGGCCAGCCAGCCCTGTGTACTGGCCTCACGACCAGATCACGGGACGCGGCATCATTTGGATTTGATGTCTGCCGAGCCGTAAAGTCGCGCTCGACCAACATGCGCGGGCGTAGCTCAATGGTAGAGCCCTAGTCTTCCAAACTAGCTACGCGGGTTCGATTCCCGTCGCCCGCTCCACCAGGACGCCGCTGGCGCTTTCCAGCAGGTCCTTCTTGCGCTCGTCGTATTCCTCGTCGGTGAGCAGACCGTCGGCGCGCTGCCTGGCGATGGCGCGGATCGCGGCCACGACACCGGTCACCACCTTCCGCGGCGCGGACGACGCCGTGACGGCCGGTACGGCATTCGGCGTTCTGGTCAGCCGCGCGTGGGTGATGGGCTTCTCGTTCTGGTCGACGCTCGATGGCGGCGGTCCGACCATCGCCTGCCCGGCCATCGCCGCGCCGACCTGGGACGCGGCGGCCGTGGGGGCGAGCTGCGTGCTGAGCGCAACGGTACGGATCGCGGAAGCCAGGCCGGGCCAACTCGACGGGACCGACAGCGTCCCGACCAGGTTCGCTTCGCCCAACGCCGCGGTCGTCGACGCGGAAAGCAGGCCGGCGGGCGGGTTCGTCAGCGGTGCCGGGAACGCCCACAACGGTGCCGGGCCGTCACCCGGCCAGGGCTGCTCGCCGTTGTAGTGGCTGAAGGTTTCGTCGTCCTCGATACCCGACAGGGTCGTGAAGGTCGCGCCCGGCACTTCGGCGAATCCGGTCAGCACGTCGACCGGCGCCAACACGATGACGCCCAAGAAGTCGCCTGGCGCAACCAGGAGCAGCGTGGCCAAAGCGGCCAGCAAGCCGAAGTCGTCGCCCTGGGCCGGAGCCGCCAACACCGACAATGCCTGCGGCACAACCGATATGGCGTTCTGCGCTTGCCCGGCGACGGCGGCGGCCTGGCCGGCAAGCGCACCCGGGTTGATGTTTTGCTCCGGAGAACTGAAGGGCGACAGTACGACCGCAGCTGCCGACGAGCCCGCGTAGGTGTACATCGCCAGCGCATCCTGCGCCCACATCTCGGCGTAGAGCGCCTCGGTGGCGGCGATCGCTGGTGTGTTCTGTCCCAGGAAGTTGGTCGCAATCAGCGCCGCCAGCAGGCTGCGGTTGGCAGCGACCTCGGCCGGCGGCACCGTCGCCAGGAACGCCGCCTCGTACGCGGCAGTGGCCATTCGGGCTTGGGTGGCGGTCTCCTCGGCCTGCGCGGCGGTGGCGCTCAGCCAGTGAACATGGCGTTCGGCGGCGGTGTTCATCGTCCTGGATGACGGTCCCAACCAGGCCGTTTGGGTGAGCTCCGACACCACTGACCGATATGCACTGGCCGCGGTGTACAGCTCGTCGGCTAGGGCGGCCCAGGCTTGCATGGCGGCAAGCATGGGGCCCGGCCCCGGACCTGTGTACATCCGAAGGGAGTTGACCTCGGGTGGATAGATCGCGAAATCTATTGGCACGCTTACTTCTTCCAGATGATGAGGGCGCTCGGCGGGTCGTTTCAGAGACCGAGCAGCCGCTTCTTCTGGTGGGCGTATTCGTCTGTCGTCAAGAGTCCTTCGTCGACGAGCTTGGCGAACTCGCGGAGTTCTGCCGCTACGCCGGTCACCACCGGGCGGGGCCCCTCTTGCGCGGCGGCCTCGTCGCCACCTGCGGTCGTCCGCGCTGCGTTCACCGCCCCGGAACCGGCCCGCGCCGCCGTACGAGCGCCCTGTGCCACCCGCCCCGCACCCGCGCTCACCGTCTCGGCCATGACCCGCCCGGCCATCCCGGCCAGGGCCATCTCGCTGAGCGTGCTGTTGGAGTCGATTTGCGCATCGGGCGCGGCGTTGGCCGCGGCCGCGGTCCCCAGCAACGTGTACGCGACGGGCTGGACTGCGGGTGTGGCAACGGTCCAGGTAGGCGGCACCGATAGGTTTCCGACGATCTTGGCCTCACCCAGGCTGGCGTCGACCCGCGCCGGCGGTATCGTGCCGGCCGGCAGATTGAGCAGCGGAGCCGGGAATGGCTTGACCGGCGCCGGGTCGGTGCCCGGGTAGGGCTCTTCGCCGTTCCAGCCGCTGATGATCTCGTCGGTGTGCAGGCCGGCCCCGACGCCGACGAGGCTCACCGGGAAGCCGACGACGCCGACCACGCTGGCTGGCACGGCGATGAACAGTGAGAAGAGGGCTGGACCGGCCAACAGGATGGTCAGAATGTCGGCCAGGAGGATGAGGAACTCTTCTTCGGGCGTCGCGGCCGCACTGAGCATTTCTCCAGCGGCGGAGACGGCTTGCTGAGCGGTACCTTCTACGGCTCCGTTGGCCTGACTGACGGCCTGCTCGGCAACGCCGACCGGGTTGGTGGTCTCCGGGGGCGGATCGAAGGGCGTGAGCACCGTCGAGGAGGCCGACGAGGCCGCGTAGCCGAACATCGCTTCCAGGTCCTGGGCCCACATCTCCCCGTATTGCGCTTCGGTGGCCGCAATCGCCTGGGTGTTTCTGCCGAGCAGGTTGGTCGCCACGAGAGCGGCCAGTTGGCTGCGGTTGGCCGCCACCATCGGCGGCGGGACTGTCGCCGAAAACGCGGTCTGGTACGCGGCGACTGCAGACCTGGCTTGAGCGGAACTCTGTGCGGCCTGGGCAGCGGTTCCTCGCAACCATGTCGCATAAGACGCGGCTGCCGCGCTCATCGCCGCCGACGACGGCCCCTGCCAGGGACCGGCGACCAATTCCGCGGTGATCGCCTGATAGGCGTCCGCTGCCGACTGCAGTTCGGTGGCGAGCGCATTCCAGGCCTGGGCAGCGGCCAGCATTGGCCCCGCTCCGGCGCCGGCATACATCCGGGCCGAGTTGACCTCCGGCGGATAGCTCACGAATTCCATCGCTTATTACCCCCTGGCGGCACCGCGGTGGGTGCCGTTGCCTGTAGCTGTTTCGACGACCGATCAGGAAAGCGGGGTCGTAGCCCCGACGCGGATGTGCTCACAGCGCCAGTGCGGCGATCGGCGCGGAGGTGTACGGGCGGATCACGTTAGGTGCGTGCCCGCAAAGTTCGCCGCGGCCCTTTCGTTCGCGCTCCCACCTTGTGAAAGCGATTGACGGTCAACAGGATCGGGCGACGTCCGGTTGTCGGTCAGCAACCGGCATATTTCCATCGATGACCTCGAACGCGGCTTCGACCCGGGACTCCGGGGAAGGCCGCGGCCGAGGACGGTACAAACGGGCACCCTCCCAGGGGACCACCGTCCCGCGTCATCGTCCACTCTTCTGGGCAACCTCATATGTGATCGTGATTGGAGCAATCGGTGTTCTTATAAACCGTCGATCGGGGGTCCGATCGTGGCCGAGCGGATCTTGCAGCAGCGGCGACCCGGCCCCTGGCGTGGCGTCGACCACGGGATTTGCGGAAGTCTTACAATCTGAGCCGAACCGGCTAGCTGAGGAGGCTGACCATTCAGCACTCCAGCGCCACCACGGACATTCAGATCCACGGCACCTGCGCGTCGCGCTTCCAGGGTGTGCGCGACGCGTTTGCCGAGAACTTCGTGCAGGGCAAGGAAATCGGCGCGTCCGTCGCCGCGTGGGTTGACGGCGAGCTCGTCGTCAACCTCTGGGGCGGCTGGGCCGACGAGGCCGGCACCCAGCCGTGGCAGGTGGACACGCTGTCGACCGTGCTCTCCGGCACCAAGGGCCTGACCAGCACCTGTGTCCATCAACTCGTCGAACGCGGCGAGCTGGATCTGGATGCGCCGGTCGCCCGGTACTGGCCGGAATTCGCGCAGGCGGGCAAGGACGACATCACCCTCGCGATGGTGATGAGCCACCGGTCCGGCGTGATCGGTCCGCGGCAGCGAATGGACTGGAAGCACGTCACCGACTGGGATTACGTGTGCGCGCGCCTGGCCGAGGCCGAACCTTGGTGGGAGCCCGGGACCGCGCAGGGTTATCACATGACGACGTTCGGCTTCATCCTCGGCGAGATCTTCCGCCGCGTCACGGGCGACACGGTGGGTCGGTATCTGCGGACCGAGATCGCCGAACCGCTGGGCGCCGAGATCCACATCGGCACACCGCGTTCCGTGCAGAACCGGTGCGCCGATCGGGTCGCCAAGCCGCACATCCGCCAGATGCTGGCCGACCTCAACGCACCCGGGTACCCCACCTCACTGAACGAGCACCCGAAGGCGGGGTTGGCCATATCGATGGGGTTTGCGCCCGACGACGAGGTCGGCTCGAACGATCTGGAACTGTGGCGCGAACTCGAATTCCCGGGCACCAACGGACAGGTGTCGGCGCTGGGGCTGGCGACGTTCTACAACGCGCTCGCTCAGGAGAAGCTGCTCAGCCGCGCGCACATGGACCGGATTCGGGTGTCACAGGGCGGCTTGGAGACCGATCTCGTGCTGGGCCCTCGCGTCGCCGACCACGGCTGGGGCCTGGGCTACATGCTCAACCAGCGCCGTGTCAACGGACCCAACCCGTCGATCTTCGGTCATGGCGGGCTCGGCGGCTCGTTCGGCTTCGTCGACCTGGAAAATCGGATCGGCTACGCCTACGTGATGAACCACTTCGACCCGACCAAGGCCAACGCCGATCCCCGCAGCGTGGTCATGAGCAACGAGATATACCGGGTGCTCGGCGTCGAAAGCTGCTGAGCAACAAGCGGTCACGACGAGCCGCTCAGGTCTGGCAGGTCGGACACCAGAAGAGGTTTCGGCCCTCCAATTCGGCTGTGCGAACCGGGGTTCCGCACACCCGACACGGATCGCCGGCGCGTCGGTAGACGTAGGAGCGCGGCCGCCGTGGTCCGTAGGATGGCGCGCCGTGGTCGTGTTCGGGCCGAATCGTGATGATCTTGCCCCGCCGCACACCGACTTTCATCAGGGCGACCAAGTCGGTCCAGGCTTCGGCGAATTCCGTCTCGTCGATCTTCTGGCCGGGGCGGTACGGGTCGATGCCGTGCCGGAACAGCAACTCGTTGCGATAGACGTTGCCGACGCCGGCGATGATGGTCTGGTCCATCAGCAAAGCACCGATTGGCCTGCGCGACTTGGCTATTCGCGCCCACGGCCACGACGGATCGGCGTCGCGGCGCAGCGGGTCGGGCCCCAGCCGTGCGACGACGTCGGCGACCTGGGCCTCGTCGATGAGCTCGCACACCGTCGGCCCGCGCAGATCGGTGCCGTACTCGTCGCCGATCATCCGCATCCGGACCTGCCCGACCGCGGCCGGTATCTCCTCGTCCGGCCGGCGCCCCCACTCGGTGAACTTGCCGTACAGGCCGAGGTGCACGTGCACGATCGCGCCGTCGGCGTAGTGGTGGAAAAGGTGCTTACCCCAAGCACTGGCCTTCTTGAACACCTGACCGCTGACCGTTGCAGCTTCGGCGTCGAAACGACCCTGCGGGCTCGACACCGCGACCGGGGCGCCTGCGAAGCGCCGTTGGTGCAGCCGCGCCAACCGGTGGAGGGTATGCCCTTCGGGCAACGCAGTCCTCAGCCCTGCGCGCCGGGCACCGGCGGAGCCTGGTGCGTGCGCTCGTATTCGGCCAGGATGTCGATACGTCGTTGGTGGCGTTCGGCTTTCGACCACGGCGTGCTCAAGAACGCATCCACGAACGACAGCGCCTCGGGGACGGTATGCATCCGTCCGCCAATGCCGATCAGCTGCGCGTTGTTGTGTTCGCGCGCCAGCGAGGCGGTCTCGACACTCCACGCCAGCGCGCAGCGCGCGCCCGGCACCTTGTTGGCCGCGATCTGCTCACCGTTGCCCGATCCCCCGATCACGATGCCGAGGCTGTCCGGATCGGCCACCGTCCGCGTCGCGGCGTCGATACAGAACGCGGGGTAGTCGTCCTCGGCGTCGTAGGTGAACGCGCCGCAGTCGACCGGCTCATGGCCGGTCTTCGTGAGGTGCTCGATGATCTGCTGTTTGAGTTCGAAGCCGGCGTGGTCGGAGCCGAGGTAGACGCGCATGTCGGTGATCCTTGCACCGCCGAACGGATCTAGTCGAACTCGGGTGCCTCGGTGCGGCTGCGCTTGAGCTCCCAGAAGTGCGGGTAGGCGGCGAACGTCACCGACGCGTCCCACAACTTGCCGGCCTCTTCGCCCCGTGGAATTCGTGACAACACCGGTCCGAAGAACGCCGTGCCGTTGATGTGAATGGTGGGCGTGCCGACGTCGTCGCCGACCGCGTCCATGCCCGCATGGTGGCTCTTACGCAGCGCCTCGTCGTACGCGTCCGTCGTTGCGGCATCGGCCAACTCGGCCGGCAGATCCAGCGCTTTCAGCGACTGCGTGATGACGTCATCGAGGTCCTTGTTGCCCTCGTTGTGGATGCGGGTGCCCATCGCCTCGTACAGCGGGGCGAGGATCTCTGAGCCGTGCGCCTGCTCGGCGGCGATCGCCACCCGAACCGGGCCGAACGCCTTAGCGAGCTTTTCCTTGTACTCCGCGGGTAGGTTCTCGCGGTTCTCGTTGAGCACCGCGAGGCTCATCACCTGGAAATTCACCTCGATGTCGCGGACCTTTTCCACTTCCAAGATCCAGCGGGACGTGATCCATGCCCACGGGCACAACGGGTCGAACCAGAAATCGGCGACTGACTTCTCGGACATGCGGATCCTCTCGTCAACTCCTCGGCAAGTCGTCCAGCACAACCCTAGCCCCGGCGGTCGCATTCCCGCGGTGCGCCTAAGTTGGACACGTGGCTCTCCCCAACCTCACTCGCGACCAGGCCGCCGAACGCGCCGCACTGGTCACCGTCGACAACTACCGAATCGTTCTGGACCTCACCGACGGTGACGGCAAGCCAAGCGAACGCACCTTCCGCTCCACGACGACCGTGGCGTTCGATGCGCTCCCCGGTGCCGACACCGTCATCGACATCGCCGCCGCGAGGGTGCACGGTGCGACCCTCAACGGCCGCGACCTCGACGTGTCGGGCTACGACGAGGCGACCGGCATCGCATTGAGCGGGCTCGCCGAACACAACACCCTCGTGGTCGACGCCGAGTGCCGGTACTCCAACACCGGCGAGGGACTGCACCGATTCGTCGACCCGGTCGACAGCGAGGTGTATCTGTACTCCCAATTCGAAACCGCGGACGCCAAGCGGATGTTCGCCTGCTTCGACCAGCCCGACCTGAAGGCCACCTTCGATATTTCGGTGACCGCGCCGACGCACTGGCAGGTGGTGTCCAACGGGGCCACGACCAGCGCCGTCGACGGCGTCCACGCGTTCGCCACCACCCCGAAGATGAGCACCTACCTGGTCGCGCTGATCGCCGGTCCATACGCCCGGTGGGACGACGTGTACCGCGACGAGCACGGCGAGATCCCGCTCGGCCTGTTCTGCCGGGCCACGCTCGCGGAATACATGGACGCCGAACGGCTGTTCACGCAGACCAAGCAGGGTTTCAGGTTCTACCACAACAACTTTGGCGTGCCATACGCGTTCGGAAAGTACGACCAGCTGTTCGTGCCGGAGTTCAACGCGGGTGCGATGGAGAACGCCGGTGCCGTTACGTTCCTGGAGGACTACGTCTTCCGCAGCAAGGTGACGCGGGCATCCTACGAGCGACGCGCCGAGACGGTGCTGCACGAGATGGCGCACATGTGGTTCGGCGACCTGGTCACCATGCGGTGGTGGGATGACTTGTGGCTCAACGAATCTTTCGCCACCTTCGCCTCAGTGCTGTGCCAGAGTGAGGCGACGGAATTCACCGAGGCCTGGACGACGTTCGCCAACTCGGAGAAGTCGTGGGCCTACCGACAGGATCAGTTGCCCTCGACACATCCTGTGGCCGCGGACATTCCCGACCTGGCCGCCGTCGAGGTCAACTTCGACGGCATCACCTACGCCAAAGGCGCCAGCGTGCTCAAGCAGCTGGTGGCCTACGTCGGCCTGGAGCACTTCCTGACCGGTCTGCGGGATTACTTCCGCGCGCACGCGTTCGACAACGCCACGTTCGACGACCTGCTCACCGCGCTGGAGAAGGCATCGGGCCGCGACCTTTCCGACTGGGGTCGGCAGTGGCTGAAAACCACTGGGCTGAACACACTTCGGGCGGACTTCGACGTCGACGCCGACGGCAAGTTCACCCGGTTCGCGGTGACACAGAGCGGCGCCGCACCCGGCGCCGGCGAAACGCGGGTGCACCGACTGGCGATCGGCATCTATGACGACGACGGCACCGGCAAGCTCACCCGGTCGCATCGCGAAGAGCTCGACATCGACGGCCCGAGCACCGATGTCCCTGCGCTGGTAGGCGTTTCGGCGGGCAGGCTGGTGCTGGTCAACGACGACGACCTGACCTACTGCTCGCTGCGGTTGGACTCGGGCTCACTGGACACCGCGCTGGGCCGCATCGCCGATATCGCCGAGCCGCTCCCCCGGACGCTGGTGTGGTCGGCGGCGTGGGAGATGACGCGCGACGCGGAGCTGCGGGCCCGCGATTTCGTCGCGCTGGTGTCCGGCGGCATTCAGGCCGAGACGGAAGTCGGTGTCGCGCAACGTCTTCTCCTGCAGGCACAGACGGCGCTGGGCTCCTACGCCGACCCCGGGTGGGCGCGGGCCGAGGGCTGGCCGGCGTTCGCCGACCGGCTGCTGGAGTTGGCCCGCGGCGCGGTTGCCGGCTCGGATCACCAGTTGGCGTTCGTCAACGCGCTGTGCTCGTCGGTGCTGTCCGAGCAGCATGTCTCGGCGCTCACCGAGTTGCTCGACAAGAATCCCGCCGACGTGGGACTGGACGGGCTGACCGTCGACACCGACCTGCGCTGGCGGATCGTCACCGCCCTGGCCGCAGCCGGAGCCGTCGACGCCGACGGGCCCGAGACGCCGTTCATCGATGCCGAGGTCGAGCG
Organism: Candidatus Mycobacterium wuenschmannii; assembly: GCF_030252325.1. Lineage (NCBI taxonomy): Bacteria > Bacillati > Actinomycetota > Actinomycetes > Mycobacteriales > Mycobacteriaceae > Mycobacterium > Candidatus Mycobacterium wuenschmannii. Next base: position 1,834,296 of record NZ_CP126981.1, read on the forward strand.
TGACCCGACGTCGGCGGGCAAGCGGCTGGGCGCCCAGGCCTCCGCCGCGCGGCCGCAGGAGGCGGTCAAGGAATCGGCGTGGACACAGGTCACCGAGGACGACACGCTGGCCAACATCGTCGGCCGGTCGATCATCAATGGTTTCGTGCAGTCCGGTCAGGCCGAGCTGCTCAAGCCATTCGGCGCAAGGTATTTCGCCGCGATCCCCGGCATCTGGGAGCGGCGATCCAGCGAGGTCGCGCAGACCGTGGTGGTCGGGTTGTACCCGTCGTGGGACATCAGCGACGAAGGCATAGCGGCCGCCGACGCGTTTCTCGCCGACTCCGAACTGCCGCCAGCGCTTCGGCGGCTGGTGCTGGAGGGTCGCGCGGGCATCGAAAGGTCGCTGCGGGCGCGCCGACTCGACGCGGGTGGCGAGGCCTAGGCCGGTGAGATGCCGGCGCTGGTCACGCGAACCGCGCTGACCAGGCCGTCGATCAGGTTGCCGTCCTTCAGCGACGCCGCCGCAGCGGCGACACCGAGCGGGGCGGCGGACTCGGCCCCGCGGCTGCGGACCGCGGAGCCGTAGACGACCTCGATCACGTGCTGATCCGGTGACACGGCGATCAGCACGGCGTCGTTGGGCGTCGGCACCTTGGCCAGGATCTCGCGCGCCCGGGCCGCGGTGTCGCTACCCAGGTCCCCGATGTAGACCGAGAAACGCGCACCCGAGGCACGCGACCCGAAGGTCAGCGCGTCGTCGATGGCGACCAGGTCGCTGATCGGGAACGGATAGTGCGACGAGAGCTCGCCGGGCTCGGTGACGCCCGAGATGCGACCGCTGGTCGTGATCGCCGAGCCGTACGGCAGCTCGGGGTGAGCGACGGTTGCTACTTCACCACTTGCCACTTGCGCCGCCTCCCACGCTGAATTCGTCATGGCCGTGACCGCCGTGCCCGACGGCCTCGTCGGTTGCGGCCCACAGGATGGGCGCATGGGTCCAGCGTTCCGACAACTTGTAAGTGGCTGGGTGCGGACCCTTGCGCGACCAGATCAGTGCCGCGAGCAGGATCGCCAGCACCAGCGGAACGCCCAAGAACAATGAGTGGATCTCCATCATGCTCACGACGCAAACCGTATCCCACCGGCGATCCCGGAGCCACAGAGCGCTAGGCCGCGCCCTCTCCCAAGTAGCGCGCCCACGCCGGGTCGAGTTCCTTGACCGTCGAGAGCAGCCGCCAGTGCTGGCCCTTCGGCGGGCTCGGCGGCATCCGCAACGACCAGCCCAGCTCGGTGAGCAGCTTGTCGCCCTTGCGGTGGTTACAGGTGGAGCAGCACGCGACGCAGTTCTCCCAGGAATGCTCGCCGCCGCGACTGCGGGGCACCACATGGTCGACGGTGTCGGCCTTGGCGCCGCAGTAGGCGCAGCAGAATCGGTCCCGGTGCATCAGGGCTGCGCGGGTCATCGGCACCCGGGCCCGATACGGCACCCGGACGTACGTGCGCAGTCGGATCACCGACGGCACCGCGATCGTCCGGGTCGCGGAATGAACGACGGGACCGGTTGGGTCGTCGTGCACGACCTCGGCCTTACCGCAGATCAACATGATGATCGCCCGCCTTACCGGCAGTGCGGTCAAGGGCTCGTAGGTGGAATTCAGCAGCAGCACCCGACGGCGATTCCAGACCGATCCTGGCTCGCCGAGCACCGCCGAATGGGGGTCGACGGTGGGAACGCTGTGCAGGGTGGAGCCGATCGCGGGCCCGGTGAGGCCTGCCGCGGCACCAGAACTGTGGTGGCTGCGGCGTTTTGTGCGCTGCGCCATACGTCCTCCGCTGACCAGTCCACCACGATTCGCCAGCGAACGCACGCCAAATTGGCCGGTGTCCGCTGGTCAATCCGGTGAACACCCGGTGCGGGGCGCGCGCCCAAGGTTCACATGTCGCTCAGCAACCCGGTCCGGGCATGGCCCACAATGGGATGCGATGGAACAACCACAACAAACCTTCTACGACGCCGTCGGCGGTGCGGATACGTTCCATGCGATCGTGGCGCGCTTCTACGAACTGGTCGCCGAGGACGAGATCCTGCGGCCGCTGTACCCCGAGGACGACCTGGCGGGCGCCGAGGTACGGCTGCGAATGTTCCTCGAGCAGTACTGGGGCGGCCCGCGCACCTACTCCGATCAGCGCGGCCATCCCCGACTGCGGATGCGGCACTCGCCGTTCCAGATCGGCCCGTTCGAGCGTGACGCGTGGCTGCGGTGCATGCACACCGCGGTGGCGTCGATCGACTCGGCAACCCTCGACGACGCACATCGCAAGGCTTTGCTGGACTACCTGGAAATGGCGGCGCACTCAATGGTCAACTCGCCCTTCTGATGAGCACCCGACAGCAGCGGACATGGTGGCGGGACGCCCTGTTCTATCAGGTGTATCCGCGCTCCTTCGCCGACAGCAACGGCGACGGTGTCGGCGACATCGACGGCGTGGCAGCGCAGTTGGACTACCTCGACCGGCTGGGCGTCAACTCGATCTGGTTCAGCCCGATCATGGTGTCCCCCATGGCCGATCACGGCTACGACGTGTCGGACCCGCGGGACATCGATCCATTGTTCGGTAGCCTGGCCGCGCTCGAGCGACTGATCGAGGCGGCGCACCAGCGCGGCATCAAGATCACCATGGACCTGGTGCCCAACCACACCAGCTCCGAGCACCCCTGGTTCCAGGAGGCGTTGGCCGCCGCGCCGGGCAGCGCGGCACGTGAGCGCTACATCTTCCGCGATGGGCGCGGCCCCGATGGGGCTGAGGCGCCCAACAATTGGCAGTCAGTCTTCGGTGGGCCGTCCTGGACGCGGGTCACCGAGCCGGACGGCAACCCGGGCCAGTGGTATCTGCACCTCTTCGACGTCGAGCAGCCGGACCTCAACTGGGAGAACCCGGAGGTGTTCGACGATCTCGAGAAGACGCTGCGATTCTGGTTGGAGCGCGGGGTCGACGGCTTCCGCATCGACGTCGCGCACGGGATGGCCAAACCGCCGGGACTGCCGGACACTGATGTCGAGATGCGTCCGCGCATGCTCAGCGATGGCGATCCGCGGTTCAACCACCCGAATGTGCATGCGATTCACCGCAATATCCGCCGCGTGATGGACGACTTTCCCGAGGCGGTGACCATCGGCGAGGTCTGGGTTTTCGACAACGCCAGCTGGGCCGAGTACGTGCGGGCCGACGAGTTGCACCTCGGCTTCAACTTCCGCATGGTGCGGGCCGAATGGGACCTGACCGAAATCCACGACGCGATCGACAACACGCTGACTGCGGCCGCGATGGAAAACGCCACTCCCACATGGACGTTGGAGAACCACGACGTGGTCCGGGCGCCCACCCGCTACGGCGGCGGCGAGCTCGGGCTGGATCGGGCCCGGGCCATGGCGCTGGTGACCCTCGCCCTGCCGGGCGCGCTGTTCCTCTACAACGGTCAGGAATTGGGTCTGCCCAACGTCGAATTGCCCGACGAGGCCCTGCGCGATCCGACCTGGGAACGTTCGGGGCACACCGTCCGCGGGCGCGACGGATGCCGCATCCCGATGCCGTGGCGTGGCGACACGCCCCCGTTCGACTTCTCCACCAACGCCGATACCTGGTTGCCGATACCGCCGGACTGGGAGTCGCTCACGGTCGAGAAGCAACTCCTCAACGCCGACTCGACGCTGTCGTTCTTTCAGCGCGCCCTCGAAATACGGCGCAGCTACCTCGAATTCAGTGGTGACGGGATCCAGTGGCTGGAGGCACCCGGCGGCGTTCTGGCCTTTGCCCGCGGCGATCAGGGGTTGCGCTGCGTGCTCAACGCCGGCACCGCGCCGATCACACTGCCCGACGGCGAGGTGTTGTTGACGAGCGCGCCGTTGGTGGACGGCGAATTGGCGCCGGACGCGGCGGCGTGGCTGGTGGCTCCCGAGTAGCGCGTAGCTGCGGGAATCTGGCATACATAACGCATGACGTACGCATGGACGGTGATCGGCGCCGGGCCCGCAGGCATCGCCGCGATCGGGAAACTTCTCGATCACGGCGTGGCCGGCGAGGACATCGCCTGGATCGACCCGGAATTCGCGGCGGGCGACCTCGGCGCGAAGTGGCGATCGGTGTCCAGCAACACCAAGGTGAGCGCGTTTCTGGAATACCTCAACGGCGCCAAGGCCTTTCGGTTCTCCGAGGCGCCTCCGATGCCACTGACCGAAACCGATACCGAGGAGACGTGCGCGCTCGCCCTGGTGGCCGATCCGCTGTTGTGGATCACCGAGCATCTGCGGCAACGGGTCGACACTTTCGAGACCACCGCAACCGCACTGGTCCTGACCGACCGCCGGTGGCGGATCGAGACCCAGGAACAGCCGCTCACATCGCAGAATGTGATCCTGGCGGTCGGGGCTACCCCGAGGAAGCTCAACTATCCTCAGCTGCAAGAGATTCCGCTGGAGATTGCTCTCGATCCAGAGAAGCTTGCCCGACAGCCGCTGGAGAACGCGACCGTCGCGGTGTTCGGGTCGTCGCACTCGTCGATGATCGCGCTGCCGCATCTGCTTCGCCTTCCGGTCGCGAAGGTGGTCAACTTCTATCGCAGCCCCGTCAAGTACGCCGTGTACCTGGACGACTGGATCTTCTACGACGACACCGGTCTCAAGGGCCGGGCCGCGGATTGGGCTCGGGAGAACATCGATGGCGTGCTGCCGGATCGCCTGGAGCGCTGCCTCGTGGACGGACCCGACTTCGGCGACAAGCTGGCCGAGTGCGATCTCGCGGTGTACACCGTGGGCCTCGAACGCCGGACGTTGCCCGAAACCCCGCAATGGGGTCAGCTTGATTACAACCCCGACAACGGCATCCTGGCGCCGGGATTGTTCGGTCTCGGGATCGCGTTTCCACAGCGCGCGGTCGACCCGTACGGCTATGTCGAATACCGCGTCGGTCTGAAGAAATTCATGGACTACCTCTACGAGGTCCTGCCGCTGTGGACGCGCTACTCGACCTAGTCAGCGCAGCACGACGGCCGGGTCGCCGCGACGCCGGTACACCGATCCGAATCGCGCATCGATGCGAAGCCACGCCGGCAGTACGCGAACCCGGACGATCTCATCGGAGTCGACGGCGTCGGCATCCGCCGGCAGGAAACCCATTGCCGTCAAGGCGAATACGCACCGCATCGGCACGCCGACGCTGTCGTCGCCGCCGCTGACCCGAACCACTTCCTGGTCCAGCAGCGATGTGGGCGGCCCCTGCGAACTGCCGTGCTCCTTGGCCAACTGCGATCCGCGCTGCGCCAGATCCAGCATCAACCGAGCCGGCACGTCGTCGAGATGGGTGAACGCGGAGTCCGGCGGCAGTGCGCCGCGCCACGCGGAGTCCATCGGAAATCCCGGGTCGACGTAACCCGAGTCGTCGACCGCGGCGAGGCCGCGGGACAGTTCGTCGGCCCCCACCGACAGGTCGTCGGGTCGCACGACGCCGGCCACGACCCTGCTGGCCAGGACGTCCAAACCCGTTGACACCCAGGCGGTGAACTCACGGGAAGAACGCGCGTGCAGACGCACGACCGTGGCGGCGTCGAGTCGCACCGCGCGCTCGACGAAGGCGGCCAGGTCGGCGCGGTGGGCGGTGACGGATTCGGGGCCCAGCCACACGCCCCGGTCGGCTACCTCAGCCACCGTTGCAAGTATTCCCGATGATGTGGGGACAGGCGAACCAGCTTCTGCTCGTCGATGTTGAAAGCGGCCAACTGTGACTCACCGACCACCGCGGGCTTCGAGTCCGGATCCGCGTTGACCGAGCGCACCTCGTAGCCGACAGTGAAGTCGACCGCCCGCAACCGCTTGGTCCACATGGTCACCTGAAGCGGCGAATCAATCAGCCGCAGTTGGCCTTTGTACGTGACCCGCACGTCGGCGATCAGCAGGCCGATTTCTAGGATGTCGGCCTCGAACGCCGGCTTGAGGAACGGGACCCGCGCCTCTTCCATGATCGTGATCATGATCGCGTGGTTGACATGCTGATACATGTCGATGTCCGACCACCTGACCGGGACCGGTGCCACAAAACCCGGTTGGCTCAACCTGCTGCTCCTCGCCCGCTGGTGCGCGTCATCGAACGAATCTGACGCGCCGCCACCGACAGTGTGGCCAAATCCCGCTGGCCGCTTTCGTATATCTCGATCAGGGTCCGTCGCGCCCGCTCCACGCGCGACGCGCTGGTGTGCTCCCATTCGGCGATCTTCTCTTCGCCGGTCTCGTCCGGTTCGCCGACCGCGAGCACGTCGAAACACAGCGAGCGTAGCGACGAATATATGTCGTCGCGAATCGCCAAGCGCGCCAACGAGTGCCAGCGGTCCGCCCGCGGCAGCTCCGATATCGCGGTCAGCAGGCCGTCGGTGCCGAGCCGCTCCATCAACGCGAAATAGGTGTCGGCCACCTCGGCGGGCTCGCGATCCTCGATGTCCGCGACGTCGATGATGTCCAGCAGGCTGTAGCGATACAACCCGACGGCCACCATGTAACCGAGGTCCTCCGACGCGCCCTGGCGGACGAAGTCGGCGGCTTCCTTCTCCACGATCGCTTTGTCGTCGCCGCGCAACCACTCCGACATCCGTGGGGTCAGCGCCGCGACTTTCCTTGCGAAACGGTTGATTTCGGCGCCGACGGCCAACGGTTGCGGGCGATAGTTCAGCAGCCAGCGCCCGGAACGGTCGATCAATCGGCGGGTGTCCAGCGTCATCTGGTCGGACACCGCGATCGGTAGGCCCGCGTCGCGGATCTCGTGCCACAACTCGCCGATCCCGAAGATGGCTTCGGTCGCGGCGTAGGTGCGCACCGCGTCGACCGGGCTGACCCCGGTGTCGTGGGAGATGCGGTAGTCGTAGCTGATGCCGGCGGTGTCGACCAGGTCGTTGACCAACATGGTGGTCACGATCTCGCGCCGCAGTTGGTGCGACCGGATCGCCGGGCCGCACCGCGCGCGCAACTGCGTCGGGAAGTACTGCGGGAGCTTGCGGGCGAACACCTCCTGATCCGGCAGATCCGTTTCCAGCAGTTCGTCTTTCAGCGTCAGCTTGACGTGCGCCATCAATGTCGCGAGTTCCGGCGAGGTGAGCCCGAGGCCCACTTCCAGGCGACGGGCGATCTCCTTCTCCGACGGCAGCGCTTCGAGTTCGCGGTTGAGTCCACGCTCGGCGACCAGGTACTTGATCTGGTCGGCGTGTACCGGCAACAGGCTCGGGGCGTTGGCCCGGCTGGTCCCCATCAGGTCGTTCTGGTCGGCGTTGTCGGCGAGCACCAGCTCGGCGACCTCGTCGGTCATCGATTCGAGCAAGGCGGTGCGTTCGCTCGCGTCGATCGCGCCCGCGGTCACCTGCGCGTCGACGAGAATCTTGATGTTGACCTCGTGGTCGGAGCAGTCCACGCCGGCCGAGTTGTCCAGCGCGTCGGTGTTGATCCGTCCACCGCACAGGTCGAATTCGACGCGGCCGAGCGCGGTGACGCCCAGATTTCCGCCCTCGCCAACGACTTTGGCGCGCACCTGGTTCGCGTTGACGCGCAGCGCATCGTTGGCTCGGTCACCGACGTCGGCGTCGGACTCCGACTCGGCCTTGATGTAGGTACCGATGCCGCCGTTGAACAAGAGGTCCACCGGCGCCTGCAGGATCGCGCGCACGAGTGCGGGTGGCGTCATCTCGGTGACGTCGCCGTCGATGCCCAGCGCCTCGCGGATTTGTTCGCTGATCGGAATCGATTTGTGTTCGCGGCTGTACACCCCGCCGCCGGTGCTGATCAGCGACGTGTCGTAGTCGTCCCAACTGGATCGCGGCAGATCGAACATCCGTTGGCGTTCCCGCCAGGAAGACGCCGCGTCGGGGTTGGGGTCGAGGAAGATGTGCCGGTGGTCGAAGGCGGCCAGCAGCCGAATGTGCTCGGACAGCAACATGCCATTGCCGAACACATCGCCGCTCATGTCGCCGACGCCGACGACGGTGAAGTCCTCAGTTTGAGTGTCGACGCCCATCTCGAGGAAGTGCCGCTTGACCGCTTCCCACGCGCCCTTGGCGGTGATGCCCATCGCCTTGTGGTCGTAGCCGACCGATCCGCCGGAGGCGAAGGCGTCGCCCAGCCAGAAGCCGTAGGACCCGGCGACTTCGTTGGCGATGTCGGAGAAGGTGGCGGTGCCCTTGTCGGCGGCCACCACCAGGTAGGCGTCGTCGCCGTCGCGGCGCACGACTTCGGCTGGGGCGCTGACCTCTCGGGTGGTGTGGTCGACGTTATCGGTGACGTCGAGCAGGCCGGAGATGAACAGCTGGTAGCAGGCGATGCCTTCGGTGCGCGTCGCGTCACGGTCGATGGCGGCGTCGCCGGTGGGCAGCGGCGGCTGCTTGACGACGAACCCGCCCTTCGCGCCGACCGGAACGATCACCGCATTCTTGACCGCCTGGGCTTTGACCAGCCCGAGGATTTCGGTGCGGAAGTCCTCCCGGCGGTCCGACCAGCGCAGTCCGCCGCGCGCGACGAAGCCGAACCGCAGATGCACGCCCTCGACCCGCGGCGAGTAGACGAAGATCTCGAATTTCGGTCGCGGCAGCGGTAGTTCCTCGACGAGTTGGGCGTCCAGCTTCAACGACAGCACATTCTGGCTGCGTGCCGAGCCCTCGCGCGTGACAAAGTAATTGGTGCGCAGGGTGGCCTGGATCAGCTCGGCGAAGGCGCGCAGCACACGGTCGGTGTCCATGCTCACCAGCGCGTCGATGTCCTGGGCGACCGCCACGGCCGCGGCCTGCGCGTCGCGGTTCTTCGACGTCGAGGGATCCGGATCGAAGAGCGCCTCGAACAGCGCCACCAACGCCTGTGCGGTGGCGGGGTTTTCGTTGACCACCGCTTCGATGTGCGCCTGACTGTAGGCAAAACCGGCCTGCCGCAGGTACTTCGCGTAGGCGCGTATCACCACGACCTGCTGCCAGGTCAGGCCGGCGCGCATCACCAGTTCGTTGAAGCGGTCGATCTCCGCGCGGCCTTCCCAGATCGCGGTGACTGCGTCGGCGAAACGCTGCGCGGTCGCCTCACGCTCCGGGCCGGGCTGCGAGAGTGGAACGGTCGGCTGCGGGGTGATCTTGAATTGGTAGATCCAGATCGGCAGCCCGTCGGGCCGGGTGACGGTGAAGGGCCGCTCCTCGAGCACCTCGACGCCCATCGACTGCAGCATCGGCAACAATTCGCTCAGCGACGCGGTCCGCCCGCCCAAATACCATGTCAACCGCACGGTTTCGTCGTCGCTGTGGTCGGAGAGCACCAGCTTGACCGAGTCGTCGGTCAACTCGTCGAAAATCGCGATGTCCTCGATCGAGTCCGCGGGGGTGACGAACTGCTTGTACGCCTCGGTGAATGTGCCCGCGTAGTGCTCGGCCTCTAGCAGATCGATGCCCGCCGTGGCCGCCTCGGTGATCAGCCGGTCGGACCAGGTGCGGGCCGCCTCGGTGAGCATCGCCTGCAGCCGGACCCGGTTGGCGTCGGAGGTGTCGACCTTGGGGGCATGGTCTTCGCGCAGCCGAACCATGAAATGCAGCAGTGCCCAGGGCGATTCGGTGACTCGGGCGGTGAATTCGAGACTGGTGCCGCCGAACTCGCGAACCAGGATGTCCTCGATCTGCAGGCGCACGGCCGTCGTGTAGCGATCGCGCGGCAGGTAGACCAGGCAGGATACGAAATACTCGAGACGGTCGGCCCGCAGGAACAGCAGCGCCCGTCGCCCCGACCCGAGATCGACCACCGACTTGGCCATCGCCAGCAACTCTTCGGCCGTGCGCGCGAAAAGTTCCGAGCGCGGTACGGTTTGGAGAACATCGAGGACCAGCTGGCCGGGATGGCCGGGGTCGAGGTCGGCCAGCGTCAGCACCTCGTGGGCCCGCCGGGAGATGATCGGGATCTCCAACACGTCGGCGTTCATCGCCGCGACGGTGAACAGGCCGATCAGGCGGTGCTCGAAGATCTCGCCGCCGGCGTCCTCGCGGACCGCGAACACATAGGGGTAGGCGCCGAAGCGCAGATAACTCGCGACGTCGGTCTGCGCCAACGCCAACAGTTCATCGTCCAGCGTGAGCCGGGGCCGAGAACCCTTGCGCCGCCGCAATACTCCGAGGCTGGCCGTGGCGGCGTCACCCGAGACCCGCCCGTCGCGCACCGGGCAGCGCTGGTAGCCGAGCAGCGTGAAGTTGCCCGCGGCGAGCCAGCGCAACAGCGTGGCGACGTCGGCGTTGTTGGCGCCCGGGTAATGGCCTTCGGCGTTGGTCTCGACATCGTTGGCAAGGTCGTCGAGCACGGCGAGCATGGTGGTCGCGTCCGCCGCGACGCGGCGAAGGTCGGCCAGCACGCCCGGCAGCAGGCGTTCGGCTTCGTGTAAAGCGTTGCGGTCCACCGACGGTGAGAGCTGGATGTGGATCCAGGTCTCGTCGATACCGCCGCCGCCAGAATCCTTGGGGCCGACGGCGATCAGGTCGCCGCTGCCGTCGCGCCTGACCTGGAAGACCGGGTTCATGATCGCGGCGTAGGCCACGCCCAGCCGGTGCAGCAGTACCGTCACCGAATCCATCAGCATCGCGCCGTCGTCGGTGACCACCTGCAGCGCCGGACCGAAACCGCCCTCGTCGTCGGGCGGATAGACCGCGACACGACTCTCCCCCGCCGGCCGGTGCGAACCGAGCCGGTAGTGGGCGCCCAGCAGGGCCGGCGTCACCGACGGCGCCGCGGCCAGTTCGGCTTCGTCTTCGTGCGGACCCTGATAGCTCTCGGCGTAGGCGGCCGAGATCCACTCGGGGATCGCGTAATTGTCGGTGAAACTCGTCCAGGCATGCGCGTCAACCGTCATGCCGACCGCTCCCGGAATGGGCATACCAACGCTGGCATGCTCGCGACACTAGTCCCGTGTGAGCCTTCGGTGGGTTACCCGGTGCGGCCGCGCCGCGTCGGCGCCGAGGCGTTCGATCTTGTTCTCCTCGTAGGCGCCGAAGTTGCCTTCGAACCAGAACCACTTGGCTTCGTTGTCGTCGTCGCCTTCCCACGCCAGGATGTGGGTACAGGTCCGGTCGAGGAACCAGCGGTCGTGGGAGATCACCACCGCGCAGCCGGGGAACTTCTCCAGCGCGTTCTCCAGCGAGCCGAGGGTTTCGACGTCGAGGTCGTTGGTCGGCTCGTCGAGCAGGATCAGGTTGCCGCCCTCCTTGAGGGTCAGTGCCAGGTTGAGCCGGTTGCGCTCACCACCGGACAGCACCCCGGCCGGCTTCTGCTGGTCGGGGCCTTTGAAGCCGAACGCCGACACATAGGCCCGGGACGGGATTTCGTTCTGGCCGACCTGGATGTAGTCCAGCCCGTCGGAGACGGTCTGCCACACGGTCTTCTTGGGGTCGATCCCGCCGCGGGTCTGGTCGACGTAGCTGAGCTGCACGGTTTCGCCGACCTTGACCGAACCGCTGTCGGGCTGTTCGAGCCCGACGATCGTCTTGAACAGCGTCGTCTTACCGACACCGTTGGGGCCGATGACGCCGACGATGCCGTTGCGCGGCAGCGTGAACGACAGGTCCTTGATCAGCGTGCGACCCTCGAAGCCCTTGTCCAGGTGCTCGACCTCGACCACCTGGTTGCCCAGCCGCGGACCGGTCGGGATCTGGATCTCCTCGAAGTCGAGCTTGCGGGTCTTCTCGGCCTCGGCGACCATCTCCTCGTAGCGCCCAAGCCGGGCCTTGTTCTTCGCCTGACGGGCTTTGGCGCCGGAGCGAACCCAGGCGAGCTCCTCGGTGAGACGCTTCTGCAGTTTGGCGTCCTTGCGGCCCTGCACCGCGATGCGCTCGGCCTTCTTCTCCAGGTAGGTGGAGTAGTTGCCCTCGTAGGGGTAGGCGCGACCGCGGTCGAGCTCGAGGATCCACTGCGCGACGTTGTCGAGGAAGTAGCGGTCGTGGGTGACCGCCAGCACCGCGCCCTCGTAGGCGGCTAGGTGCTGCTCGAGCCACTGCACGCTCTCGGCGTCGAGGTGGTTGGTCGGCTCGTCGAGCAGCAGCAGGTCCGGCTTGGACAGCAGCAGCTTGCACAGCGCGACGCGACGACGCTCACCACCGGACAGGTGGGTGACCGGTTCGTCGGGCGGCGGGCAGCGCAGCGCGTCCATCGCCTGCTCGAGCTGCGAGTCGAGGTCCCACGCGTTGGCGTGGTCGAGCTCTTCCTGCAGTCGGCCCATCTCCTCCATCAGCTCGTCGGAGTAGTCGGTGGCCATCAGCTCGGCGACCTCGTTGAACCGGTCGAGCTTGACCTTGATGTCGCCCAGACCCTCTTCGACGTTGCCGCGGACCGTCTTCTCTTCGTTCAGCGGCGGCTCCTGCTGGAGCATGCCAACGGTCGCGTCCGGCGCCAGGAATGCTTCGCCGTTGTTGGCCTTGTCCAGTCCGGCCATGATCCGCAAGACGCTCGACTTACCCGCCCCGTTGGGGCCGACGACACCGATCTTGGCGCCCGGATAGAAGCTCAAGGTGACGTCGTCGAGGATGACTTTGTCGCCGTGCGCCTTGCGGACCTTTTTCATCGTGTAGATGAACTCAGCCATGCCGCGGTGTTGCCTTTCTGATTGCGAGGTATTGCTCGCGACCCATCCTAGGCAACGCCGCGACTAAGCCGACAGCGGCAACGGGGCCTCCTCGGCCGGCGCCGTGTCGGCCTGCTCGTCCTCGGCCGCGTCGGTCGGAACCGGCACCGCCACCGTCTTCTCGACTCGGGCGAGGCAGCGCGAGAGGTCGGGCCCGACGGCGGTCGCGCGCATCTCGAGGCTCGACCGCTGATTGCCGTCGCGATCCTCGTATTCACTGGTGTAAACGTGCCCGGTGACGATCACCGGCGAGCCCTTGGCCAGTGAGGCGCCAACGCCGGTGACCAGCCGGCCCCAGCAGTTCACGGTGACGAACAGCGAGTTGCCGGGCTCCCAGGTCCCGTCGGCGGTGCGGCGCCGTGAGTTGCTGGCCACCCGAAACTTGAGCACCTCCTGGTCGCCGACGCGGCGGCGCTTCGGGTCGTTGACGACGTTGCCGACCACGGTCAGCGGAGTTTCGAACATTTCTTGTTCACCTTTCCTGTGATGCACCGCAACCGGTGCTCGATGAACGCCATTCAGCTCGGGATCACCGACGGGCCGGGCCATCAACAGGGCCTCAGCGGCACGGGTTGTGGAGAAAGGCGTGACTGTGGATTCGCGAGTTGTCGCTCAGAGGCGGGCAAATCGAGTGCCGTCGACCTGACGTTGCAGGTGTGACTCGTGGGGTCAGCGGTCTCGCGACGCAGAACTCAGGGTCGTGAATCGGCGCTTGGGCTCAGGGGGTCGTTGCAACACTTTGCGGTGAGGAGTGTTGATGGCCGGGCAGCCTCAGGTGTTGTCGGTGCAGCGTCGGTTTTGGGTGTTGATTGCTGATGGGTGGTCGTCGGAAGATGCCGGCGCTGCGGTCGGCGTGTCGGCGACGTGTGGCAGGAAGTGGTTCCGCAGATTTGGTGGTGTGAATCCACGAATGCACGAGCCGCAGGGCCGAATTCGGCCGCGGCTGTCACCAAGTGAGCGTGAGCAGATCATGATCGGTACCTCGCAGAGCGAGTCGATCCGCTCGATCGCTGGTCGGTTGGGGCGGGCGCCGTCGACGATCATGCGTGAGATCGCTATCAACGGTGCTGCGCGCAATCGCACAGGCCGCTATCGGGCCCTGCATCGGTTCGGCGCTTACCGTGGTGGCTGGGATGCTCAGTCGGGTTATTCGGCGCGGATCGCTCAGCGCCGCAGCGAAGAGCGGGCGCGTCGCCCCAAGGCTGGCAAGCTGGCCCGCTGCCCGGGGTTGCACGACAAGGTGCAAACGTTGTTGCTCAAGAAGTACAGCCCCGAACAGATCGCCGGCGAGCTAGCCACGATGTATCCCAACCGTCCGGAGATGCAGGTGTCCCACGAGACCATTTACAGGTCGCTGTACGTGCAAGGACGCGGTGAGCTGCGTCGCGAGCTGACCCAATGCCTACGCACCGGGCGTGGGCTGCGCAAACCCCGTAACAGAGTCCGCGCCGCTGACGGTCGTGGCCGTATTCCGGGCATGGTCAACATCTCTGAGCGCCCCGCTGAGGCCGCCGACCGGGCCGTGCCTGGGCATTGGGAGGGTGATCTGATCATCGGTAAAAACCAGGCCTCCCAGATCGGCACCCTTGTCGAACGCTCCACGGGCTATGTGCGCCTGCTACATCTGCCCGCCAGCCGCAGCGCTGAAATGGTCGCTGACGCCATGATCGCCGCGATCACCGAACTGCCGCCCACCCTGCGTCGCACCGTGACCTGGGACCAAGGTCACGAGATGGCCCAGCACGCCAGGATCAGCCTCGCCGCGGACATTGAGATCTATTTCTGCGACCCGCATTCACCCTGGCAGCGAGGCAGTAACGAAAACACCAATGGCCTGTTGCGGCAATACTTTCCAAAGGGAACCGACCTGTCGATCCACTCGGCTGAACACCTCAGCTTCGTCGCCGACGAACTCAACGGTCGCCCACGGAAACGATTCGGCTGGGACAACCCCACCAACCGCCTCAACGCACTACTGTCAGCCCCGACAGAAACCACTGTTGCAACCAAACCTTGAAACCGCCGCGCGAATCGCAGCCCTGGCTTCAGTCTCGCGGCGGAGCGAGGCGCTACCGCTCGCGACGGGCCATCTCGGCCAGCATCGCGTTGTAGGCGACGAGTTCGGCATCCTCGTCGCGGTCGGCGGCGCGATCGAGCCGACGGGCGGTTCGCTCGTCGCTGCGCGACCATTGCACCAACAGCGCGATCATCACGACGGCCAACGGAATTTCACCTGCGGCCCAAGCCATTCCGCCGCCGAGCCGCTGGTCGCCGACCAGGTCGGTGTGCCAGCTCAGCTGCAGCGCCCGGTAAAAGCTCTCGCCGAGCACCTTCTCCATGCTCATCAGGATGATCGCGAAGAACGCGTGCAAAGGCAGCGACGCAAACACCACCGCCACCTTGGCCAGCGGCGGGATCGGCCGCGGCGTCGGATCGACGCCGATGACCACCCAGTAGAACAGGTAGCCGCTGGCCAGGAAGTGCACGTTCATCACCAGGTGGCCGATGTGGCTGCCGACGGCGGCATCGAAAATCCCGCCCAGGTACAGCCCGTAGAACCCCGCGACGAACAGCGCCGTCGCCACCACCGGGTTGGTCAGGATCTTCGAGATCCTGCTGTGCAGAGCGGCCAGCAGCCATTCGCGCATGCCCGGCGGTTCGCCCCGCCCGGCGGCCGGCAGGGCGCGCAGCGCGAGACCGACCGGCCCGCCCAGCACCAACAGGATCGGCACCAGCATCGACAGCATCATGTGCGCGGCCATGTGCATGCTGAACATCGCCGGCATGTAGCGCCCGATGCCCGACGACGTGACGAACAGCAGCGTCAGGCAGCCCAGCAGCCAGGCCACCGTCCGCCCCTTCGGCCACGCGTCGCCGCGCCGCCGCAGCCGTCGCACGCCGGCCAGGTACAGCGCGGCGAAGATGATCGATGCGGAGCCGAAGATCAGGTCGAACCGCCAGTCGATCAATACCCGCGCCGGTGTCGGCGGCCCGGCGAAGTCGTAGCCGATCTTGACGTCGGGTATCGACGGGATGCCGATGGGCAGCGGCGGCGGCGGAGTGCGGCCCAGCCCGACCGCGACGCCGAATGTCAGACCGAACAAGACCGCCTCGACGACCGCCAGCCGGACCAGTCGGTCTCGCGAACTCGGATCCTCTTGCAGCGCAGCCACTCCCGCGCGTCGTTGCCGCCACCCGACGGCACCGAGCAGACACAACGCCACGAACTTGACCACGACCAGCCGTCCGTAGTCGCTGTAGAGCAGATCCGCCGGGCGGATGCGCACCGCCGCGTTGACGACACCGCTGAGCGCCATCGCCCCGAAGCACCACAACGCGATAGTCGAGAACCGCCGCGCGGCCAGATCGGCATGGCCGCCGCCGCGGAGCACGTGCGCCAGCAGGGCCATCAGCCCACCGGCCCACAGGCCGCCCGCGAACAGGTGGATCAGCAGGCTGTTGGTCGCCAGGTCGTGCGATCCACCCGCCGATGAGTGGCCGGTCAAACCGAGCGGGACCAGCGTCACCAGCGACCCGGCCAACAGCAGCGGCGCCCACGACCAGCGCAGCACCGGGAGGCTGGCGATCGTCACCACCGCGGCCAGCAGCGCGGTCCATCGCCACGCCGCCGAGATGTTGATGATGCCGGCCAGCGACCACAGGTCGGCGGGACCCAGGTGCGCGGTGACCGGCTGACCCGACACGTCGGACACGGTGAGCGGGACCAGCAGCGCGGCGCACACCGTCCACACCCCGGCAGCCACCGTCCCGACGCGCAGCGCCCGATAGCCGTCGACGTCCAGGACGCCGCTGTCCTGCGGCGGCACCAGGAACGCGGCCGTCAGGAACGATCCCACCGCGACCACCGCCGCGGTCTCGCCGGCCGCGCGGACGAATGGCAGCCCGAGCGTGGTGACCGGGCCCGGATTCGGCAGCCCGGTCGCGGTCAACGCAGCCGCCAGAGACAGCACCCCGATGCCCGCAGCGGTGCACCCGGCCAACGCCGCCACCCCGATGAGCAGCGGCCACGCCGCGGCGCGGCGGGTGGCGGCCGGAGGACCCGTCATACCCCAAAGGGTACGGCCGCGTTACCTACGCCCGTTCCGCGCCGCGTGCCTCAACCTCGCGCGCGATGAACTGGTTGCGCGCGATCTGCGCGACGTGGTCGAAGTCCTGCAGGATCGCCTGCAATTCGCGGCGGAATGTGACGCGGCGCTCGGCGAGATCCGGTGCGGGTTCAAGCAGATCCTGATCGCCGACGACCTGACGCGCGGTGTCGAACAGCAGCGTCGACACCGGTTCGCTGCTGCGCACCCGGCCCTGCGCGACGTATTGCTTGCCGACGCCGAGCGCCAACTGGGTGAGCTCCTTGGCGCCGATGTCCGCCGGGGCATCGCGCAGCACGTCGGCGACGATCTCGTAGGCCTCGAAGAACACCCGCAGCATCGCGTCCGACATCAGCGGCCGCTTCGCGTAGAGCATTGCGTCGATCTCGGCGGTGCCGGCCGCGACCTGCGCCTCCCACCCGTCGTTCCACGCCATCTCGTCGGCGATGTTCTGCCGGAAAGCCGCCGAGTCGGCGAAGTAGAAGTCGAATTTCAGCAAGTCGCGCAGGCGCATCGCCTGCGTCCAGAACGCCTCGAGGTGATCGCCTTCCGCCCGGGCGGCGTAGGCCAGCGCCAACTCGACGATCACGGTCTCCAGGAACGCGTGGATCACCGAGTTCCGGTAGAACGCCGCGGTGTGTTCGTCCTCGGGGGCGATGCGCCACACGGGTTCCCGGCCGCCGTCCACCCGGGTCACCGGATGGCCGTTCGACAGTGAATCGACGGCTGCCCGAACACCTTCCGGGGTGCGCAAGCGCAGCGCGCTGGTCGACATCGGGGTGTTCTTGCGTTCGAGGTAGTCCAGCGAGTCCTGCAAGGTGTGATGCAACTGGGTCAGCGTCAACGCCACGCCGTGCGTTGTCAACAACAGCGCCGAGACCAGACCGGTCGCGTTGACCGGCGTCGACTGCAGGATCCGCCAGGCGACCTCGAACGACATCTTCTGCAGCGCAAGCCGTTTGGCGGCATCGTCGTCGGCGACGTCGCCGTGGGAGGGGCCGAGGTAGTCGCGCATCGACACCGCTTCCGGGAAGCGGACGTAGATCTTGCCGTAATTGCGTTCGCCCTGCGCCTTGATGAAGTTGTACATCCAGCTCAGACCCTCGGCACGCTTCTCGCCGCCACGGGCGTAGGCCGCATACTCGGCGGTCTCGTGCAACTGGTCGAAACTGATCGAAACCCCTTGCAGCAGAATGTCGTCGCTGCGGCCATCCAGATATGCGTCGGCCACGTAACTCATCAGTCCGAGCTTGGGCGGCAACATCTTCCCGGTGCGTGAGCGGGTGCCCTCGATCGACCAGCTCAGGTTGAAGCGCTTCTCCACCACGTAGCCCACGTACTCCCTGAGCACGTACTTGTAGACGGGGTCGTTGCCGATGTTGCGCCGGATGAAAATGGTCCCGGCGCGGCGCAGTAGCGGCCCCATGAACCCGAAAGCCAGGTTGACACCGGCGAATACGTGCACGGGTGGCAGCCGGTTCTCCTGCATGGCGACGGGCATGACAGCGCCGTCGATGTAGGACCGGTGCGAGAACAACAGCACCGCGGGGTGCGCTTCCAGGGCGGTGCGCAGCGCGGCGACTTGATATTCGTCGTAGTCGATTTCGCGGTCGAACCCGCGGCTGAACAGCCGTCCCAGCACCCCGACGAGGTCGACGGACGCGCGACTCCAGCCGGTGGCCAGTTCGTCGAGCATCTTGCCGGCCTTTTCCAGGTCGGCGCCGGGGATCTTTTCCAGGCCGGCGCGGAATCTGGCCGATGCCATGATCTCTGGCCGAACAAGTCGCGGCGATTTGTACTGCGGCCCGAGGATCCGGTATTCGGCACGTTCCATGGCCAACAGCGCGCGGCGGGTTACGAAGTGCGCGAATTCGCGGGGATTGTCGCCGACGGTGATGTCGCGCCACTGCTGACGAAGCTCGGATACCTTGGCCGACTCACCGGCCACCACTTGCGCGCGAGCCCGATCGGACCGAAGGATCAGGCGCTGCAGACGTTCGCTGGGCTGGTAGGGGTTTCGGCCCGGCAGCAACGCCGTCAGGCGGTTCAGTGCCGTCGCATCGGCGCGCGGCATCCAGAAGACCCGCACCGGCACGATCGACCGGTCTTCGTCCATCTCCAGTTGTTCGACCAATTGTGCCAGTGCGCCCGGCGACGGGTCCTGCTCGGGTAGCGCGAGCACTTCGAGACTGGACTCAGGGTGTCGAGCACGCTGCTGGTCGACCCACGCGGCCAGCAACTCCGACTCGATGGGCGAGGACGCCGCCGCCAGTACCAGCGTGGGGGCGCCGGTGGTGAACTGCCCGACGTCGTCGGACTCGGTCGTCACGATCGCCCCTTGGGCCGCGGCGTATTCGGTTGTGCCTTGGTCGCTTTGGTTGGCGCGACCTTCTTCGCGGCCACCTTTTTGGCGGGCACGGCCTTCTTGGCGGGTGCGGCCTTCTTGGCGGGTGAAGCCTTCTTCGCGGGAGCCTTCTTGGCGGGAGACTTCTTGGCGGGTGCGGCCTTCTTCGCGGGAGCCTTCTTCGCAGGGGCGGCCTTGGCGGGCTTCTTGCGGTACACGTCGTGGTCGGGCAATTCTTCGACCGGCCAGTCGGCCAGCGTATCGATATAGAGTTGGCGCACCTCGGCGATCCGTTCCGACAACGTCTCGACGGTCCAGTCGGCGACCGAAATCGGCGGGAACACCGCGACATCCACCGTTCCGGGGTTCATCGTCGTCGAGTTGCGGGCGGCGATGATCTCGGCGTTGCGGATCACGATCGGCACGATCGGTATGCCCACCGACATCGCCATCCGGAACGGCCCCTTCTTGAACGGCCCGACGCTGGTGGTGTCCAGCCGGGTGCCCTCGGGGGCGATCATGATCGAAAGCCCTTGCCGGGCACGCTCTTCCACCTTTTGCAACGTCTCGATGGCCGCGGCCGGGTTGTCCCGATCGATGAAGACCGAGTCGAGCGCCTTGCCCAGGGTGCCCATGATCGGGTCGTTCTCGAGTTCCTTCTTGCCGACTGAGACCCAGTTGTCGCGGATCAGCGCACCGGTAATGACCGGGTCGACCTGGTTGCGGTGGTTGAAGATGAACACTGCGGGCCGTTCGGCCGTCAGGTTCTCCTCGCCGAGGATGTTGAGCTGAACACCGCTGGCGGTCAACAGCATCTGCGACCACGTCGCGGTGAAGAAGTTGACCCCTCGGCGCCGGCTGCGGGTCAGCAGCCCGATGCCGAGCGCCCCGGCCGCGACGGGAACCACCGAGCCGACGCCGGCCAGCGTGCGTAGTTGCGCGGTGATGCCGCCGCCACTGCGGCTGGTGAAACGCAGGATGGGCCAGCCCCGCCGCTTCGCGACCGCTGCCATCTTGCCTTCGGGGTTGGTCGGCCGCGGATTGCCGACCAGATACATCAACGCGACGTCTTCGTCGCCGTCGGCGTAGAAGTAGCTGTCCTTGAGGTCAATCCCGTTCTCGCCGGCGAACTTCTGCACCGCGGTGGCCTTGCCCGGACCCCACAGGATGGGGGCGACGATCTCACCGGTGAGCACCCCGTCGTCGTCGGTCTCGAACTTGTTGGTGAGCGTGTTGACGATGCCGAGGAAGCGCGCGACCGGTGCCACCTGGATGGTCAGCGCCGACGAGCTGAGCACCACCGTGTGCCCGCGGGCCAGGTGGGCGCGTACCAGTTCGCGCATCTCCGGATAGACCCGAGATTCGATGCGCTGCATGAACAGTCGCTCACCGATCTCGTCGAGGTCGCTGAGCATGCGACCGCGCAGCGCGCTCGACGCCTTGCTGATCAACTCCTCGAATTCGATGCGGCCGAGCTGATGGTTGAGCCCGGCGGTGACCATGCTGATCAGCTCGCCGACGCCCATGTCGCGGCGCCTCAGTCGTTCCTGGGTGAGGATCACCGCAGTGAAGCCGGCCACCAACGTGCCGTCCATGTCGAAGAAGGCACCGATCTCGGGCCCGGGTGGGCTGGCCATGATCTCGGCCACCGAGCCCGGCAGCCGGAGTTCGCGAGCCGGTTTCTGCGCCTCGCCGTTCTGCTTGCTCATCTGCGCCGCTCCTCCTCATCGCTGCGCTCTGCATCGTCGCCGGCGGGTCTCATCTGCGCCGCTCCTCCTCATCGCTGCGCTCTGCATCGAACGACGCGGGCACCGCACGCGCATCGGGATCGCCTGCCAGCGCCAGGATTTCGTTGAACCCGTCGAGGAAACACTGCGCGAACAATTGCTCGTCGCGGATCGCCGCGCGGTCGTAGCGCGCGGTGATCGTGCAGTAGCCGCCTCGGGAGATCAGCACCACCATCATCGCCACGCCAGGTAATGGGCCAATGCCATACTGCCGCAACACCTTTGCGCCCGCGAGGAACGTGTCGCCGGGATAGACGGGAACATTACTGGCCTGCACGTCCGATCCCACTACCGAGCCGGTCAGTGATTCCAGCAGCGGACCCGGCAACACGCTGAGCACCGGCGAGATCGAGCCGATGATGTCCATCGCGGGCTCATCCCGACGCTGGGTCATCTGCAGCCGGATCTTCTGCATGCGGGTGACCGGATCCTTGGTGCCGACGGGAGCGGCCAGGTTCACGCCGGTGAATCGGTTGCCGCCGGCCGCGTCCGACTCGGCGCGCAGGCTGACCGGTACGGCCATCGGCAGCGACGAGATCGGCACCCCGAGTGCCTCGTGGTAGCGACCGAGCGCGCCGCACAGGCCGGCCAGGTAGGCGTCGTTGATCGATCCGCCACCGGCTTTCGCGGCCCGGTGCAGATCCGACAGCGGGATGTCGATGGCCTCGCTGCGAGTCGCCAGGCTGCGACGACTGAGCAGCGGGGACGGCTCGGCGGCACGGGCCACCACCCGGGCGCCCGATCGCGCGTAGCTCAGCACGCCCGACATCGCGGCGCTGGGCCGGGCGACTGCCCGCCCGACGGCCGAGGCCGCACCCCACAGTGCGCCGCCGGCCCCCTTGGCGACGTGGACTGCCAGGTTGTTGAACCCCTCGCGCATCAGGTCGTTGGCGGTCAGGTCCTGCGGAATCGGCTGGTCCGGGGTCGGCTGCGCGGGCGGATCGCGTTCGAGGTCGTAGATGTGGGCGAACATCTCCACGCTGCCCACACCGTCGGTGACGGCGTGTGAGAGATGCAGCAGCGTCGCGGCCTTGCCATCCGGCAGGCCCTCGATCAGCGTGGCCGTCCACAGCGGTCGGGCGATGTCCAACGGAGACTGCACCATCACCTCGGCGAGGTCCAGCACCTGGCGCAGCGAACCGGGTTCCGAGACGCGCATCCGGCGCACGTGGAAATCCAGATTGAAGTCCGGATCAACCACCCAGCGTGGCGCGGCCGTCGGCAACGTCGGCACCACGACCTTCTGGCGCAGCCGCAGCACTTTGCGCGACGCGTTCTCGAAGCGGGTGCGGAACTGGTTCCAGTCGGGCGTGCGGTCCAGGATCTCCAGCGCCATGATTCCCGAGCGGGTACGGGGATTGGCCTCCCCGCGATGCAACAGGTAATCGACCGGTCCCAGCGCCGTGGGCAACCCGGCCGCGTCGACCTGCTCAGCCATTGACAGCCCCCCGCGTCAACGCCGCCATTGCCACTCAGACCTCCCGTTTCGAATCGGCCGCGCGCCCCGATCTCGGGCCAGCGTGGGCAACTCCAAACTAGTCCGGTTCACGCGACGGCGGTAGCCGATTGTCCGGATCAGAGTCCGAGTTCAACCACGTCTCAGGTGCCGTACGAATCACCCTGTGGTGCTGCCGAATTGGCAGCGAGCAAACGCCTGAGCGGTTGGCGACCTAGCCGGTCGATGCGACGCGCTTGCGCATCGACCTCGTCCCCGAGCGCTGATGCCGACCGTGAACGGCACCCAGGAAGTCGGCGACCGCGTCGGCCGCCAGACGAGAGCGAACGGTCGCGAACAAGTCGAAAGCGTGGTGTGCATTGGGCAATTCGGCGTAGCCGACGGTGGCCGCACCGGCGTCGCGGAGTGCGTCGCAGAACGAGCGAGCCTGCACGCTCGGGATCACCGAATCGCTCTCGCCGTGCAGGACGAAGAACGGCGGCGCGTCGCGGTGCACGTGCGAAATCGGCGAGGCCAGCTCGAAAAGGCCGGGGTTGTCGGCATATTGCTCTTTCATGACGAACAGTTCGAGGAACTGCATCATCATGTCGTGCATTTTCGCGGTATCGGTCAGGTCGTAGACGCCGTAATACGGTGCGGCGGCCTGCACGGTCGTGTCGGCGTCCTCGAAACCGGGCTGCAGACTCGGATCGTTCGCGGTGAGCGCGACGAGGGCAGCCAGGTGGCCGCCCGCCGAACCGCCGGTGACCGCAATGAAGTCGGGGTCGCCGCCGTAGTCGGCGATGTTCTCGCGGACCCAGGCCAGCGCGCGTTTGACGTCGACGATGTGTCCCGGCCACGCGTTGCGCGGGCTCTTGCAGTAGTCGATCGACACGCAGACCCAACCGAGTTCGGCCATCCGGCCCATCAGTGGATAGCCCTGGGGCCGTCTGCCGTTGACGGTCCACGCACCGCCCGGGATCTGCAGCAGTACGGGTGCCTTGTGACCCGGTTTGATGTCGCGGTGCCGCCAGATGTCGAGCATGTTGTCGCGGACGTTGGGGCCGTACACGATGTCGGAGGTCTCCGCGGCGTAGCGGCGATGACCGCCCGCGGAGTGCAGCACACCGCCCCGGCGCTCGGGCCGGTCGTCGATCGGGTGATGAACGGAATCGCGGTAGTGCTCACCAAGAGCCTCGTCAAGCGCGGCGGTGAGAATCCGGTCGGAACGCTGGGCCGCCCAGCCGGTGGCGACCTTGGACAGCGGAGCCACTCCCGACAACGCGTGCCCGGTGAGGACCTGCGGGGGGAATTCGGACGTGAGCCAGCCGGCCAGGAACCCGGCGACGGTTGGCGAGCCGCGCAGCAGCAGCGAACCCGTGCGGTACGCGCCGATCGGCCCCGACGCGAGGTGCAACCCGTGGCGCACCATGTCGGCACACGCGCGGGAGTAACGCTCCCGTACTTCCAGGACTGTGGTCATGACCTGCCACTCCTCGTCGTTGAGCACACGTCGCCCGCATGGCGCACGGCATGGCCGTGGGTAGCGTACGTGTGTGGCGGGCCTCACATTAGCCCAATTAGACGTATTGCCAACAACATTTCCAGCGGCGTTGCGGACGGTCTATACCCAGATTTCACGTTGGCTACACTGACCTGCGCTTGGAGTCTTCGGCCCCCGTAGCTCAGCTGGATAGAGCACATGACTTCTAATCTTGTGGTCGCAGGTTCGAATCCTGCCGGGGGCACTGAAAGGCTGATGCATCAGATGCTCCTGTGACCAACGGGATACATGTGGCGCATGTCGTTCGACAAACTCGCGGAGGTGCCTGATGTCCCCTGAGCTGGTCTTATATCGCGTGGAGAACCGCGTCGCGCTGATCACCGTCAACGACCCCGACCGCCGCAACGCCGTCACCGCCGAATCGTCCGCATTGTTGCGGGTCGCTGTGGAGCGCGCCGAGGCCGACCCCGAGGTGCACACCGTCGTCGTGACCGGCGCAGGCAAGGCGTTCTGCGCCGGGGCCGATCTCAGCGCGCTGGGCAGCGCCGCCGAGGAAGGTCTGCGCCTGCTGTACGACGGCTTCATGGCCGTCGGCCAGTGCACGCTGCCGACGATCGCGGCCGTGAACGGCCCCGCGGTCGGCGCCGGCCTGAACCTGGCGCTGGCCGCCGACGTACGCATCGCGGGCCCACATGCGTTGTTCGACGCCCGTTTTCAGAAGTTGGGCATCCATCCCGGCGGCGGAGCGACGTGGATGCTGCACCGCGGCGTCGGGCCTCAGGTGGCCCGGGCGGCCCTGCTGTTCGGCATGCGCTTCGACGCCGAATCCGCTGTGCGGCACGGCCTTGCACTCAGCGTGGCCGACGACCCGGTGGCCGCGGCGCTGGAGTTGGCCGCCGGTCCGGCGTCCGCGCCGCGTGAAGTGGTGCTCGCGACCAAAGCCACCATGCGCGCAACCGCCAACCCGGGGTCGCTGGACACCGACCTGCACGAGCAGGCCAAGAACACCGAGATCGGGCCGCAGGCCCATTCGATTCAGTCGCCGGAGTTCGCGGCCCGGCTGGCCGCGGCCAAACGAAAGTAGCGGCAACCGAATTCGCTAAGCCCCCGGCTCTCCTGCCAGGTGCACGATCCGCTCGGCACGTCGCAGCACCGGAGCGTCCACCATCTGCCCCTCGAAGGCGAAGACGCCCCGCTCATCGACGGCGGCGGCGAGTACCTTTCGCGCCCAATCGATCTGATTCTGCGACGGCGCGTAACCGGCCCTGATCACGGGAACCTGGCTGGGGTGGATGGCAATCTTCGCGTCGAAGCCGACGGCGACGGCGTCGTCCACCTCGCCGCGTAGCCCGTCGAGATTCTTGATGTCGAGATAGACCGAATCCAGCGCGATTCGGCCGTACGCCTTGGCCGCCAGCAGCGACTGGGAGCGAACATGACGGGCCACTTCCCGGTAGCTGCCATCCGGGTAGCGGTTGGCCGTGCCACCCAGCACGGCGAACAGGTCCTCGGCACCCCACATCACCGCGATCGCGTTGTCGACCCGTACGGTCTCGGTGACCATCAGGGCACCCAGCGGCGACTCGACGAGCACGATCACGTGCAGCGACGCGAGGGCGCTGACGTGTTCAACCGCTTCGCATTTCGGCAGCATGACGGTGTCGTACGGGGTGTTCTCGAGCGCCTGCAGGTCCAGCTTCTGGTCTTCGGTGCCGAACTGGTTGACGCGCACCACCGTTCGCGACGGGTCGAGCGGGACGTCGATCAGTGACTTGCGGGCGGCGGGCCGGTCGGCGGCCGCGCAGCCGTCCTCGAGGTCGAGGATCACGACATCGGCTGCCGCGGCGGCCTTTTCGTAGCGCTCATGACGGTCGGCCGGACAGAACAACCACGCGGGGCCGGGGTTGCTGAGCGGCATCAGTCATGCTCCTCTGCGGGACGCATCCGCACCATGGTCTTGCGGTGTGCGGTGGCGACCACGTCGCCGTGCTGGTTGCGGCCGGTGTGCGCAAAGGTCACGATGCCCTCGCCCGGCCGGCTCTTGGATTCGCGCTTCTCGAGGATGACCGACTCGGCGTACAGCGTGTCGCCGTGGAAAAGCGGCTTGGGGAAGGCGATTTCGGAGAACCCGAGGTTGCCGACGATGGTGCCCTGGGTTAGCTGTGCGACCGACAGGCCGACGAGCGTCGACAGCGTGAACATCGAGTTGACCAGCCGCTGGTTGAACGGCGGCAGCGCGTCCGAGAACGCCGCATCGAGGTGCAGCGCCTGGGTGTTCATCGTCAGGGTCGTGAACAACACATTGTCGGCCTCGGTGATCGTCCGGCCCGGGCGGTGCAGATAACGCACGCCGGTCTCGAATTCCTCGAACCACAAGCCCCTCTGGACGACTTCGCGAAATTCCTCACTCACAGGCCGACCTCGCGGCCAATCAGCATCAGCTGCACTTCTGTTGTCCCCTCGCCGATTTCGAGAATCTTACTGTCCCGGTAGTGCCGGGCCACCGTGAACTCGTTCATGAACCCATACCCGCCGTGGATCTGGGTGGCATCCCGGGCGTTGTCCATCGCCGCCTCGCTGGCCACCAGCTTGGCGATCGCCGCCTGCTTCTTGAACGGCTTTCCGGCCAGCATCAACGCCGCGGCGTCGTAGTAGGCGGTGCGGGCGGTGTGGGCTCGGGCCTCCATCCGCGCGATGGTGAACGCGATGGATTGGTAGCGGCCGATCGCCTGTCCAAACGCCTCGCGCTCCTTGGCGTACTTGACGCTTTCGTCGACGCAGCCCTGCGCGACGCCGGTGGACAACGCCGCGATCGCGATCCGGCCCTCGTCGAGGATGCGCAGGAAGTTGGCGTACCCGCGGCCGCGTTCGCCGAGCAGGTTCTCCTCGGGCACGCGCACGTCGTCGAAGCTCAGCGGGTGGGTGTCCGAGGCGTTCCAACCGACCTTGTCGTATGCGGGCTCGACGGTGAATCCCTTTGTCGGAGCGGGCACCAGGATCGACGAGATCTCTTTCTTGCCGTCCCGGTCACCGGTCACCGCCGTGACGGTGACGAGCTTGGTGATGTCGGTGCCGGAGTTGGTGATGAACTGCTTGGAGCCGTTGATGACCCAGTGGCCGTCGTCGAGTTGCGCGGTGGTCTTCGTCGCGCCGGCGTCGGTGCCGCCACCTGGTTCGGTCAGCCCGAACGCGCCCAACGCCTGCCCACTGGCCAACAGCGGCAACCATTCTCGCTTCTGCGCGTCGTTGCCGAATCGGTAGACGGGCATCGCACCGAGCGAGACGCCGGCCTCCAGCGTGATCGCGACGCTCTGGTCGACCTTGCCTAGTTCCTCCAACGCCAGGCAGAGCGCGAAGTAGTCGCCGCCCATGCCGCCCCACTCTTCCGGGAACGGCAGACCGAACAACCCCATCTCGGCCATGCCCGCGACAACTTCGTACGGAAAGGAGTGCTCGGCGTCATGCTTGGCGGCGACGGGGGCGACGACACTCTGGGCGAAGTCGCGGACGGTCTTGGCCAATTGTTGGTATTCGTCCGGGAGCGTCCCGGTCGACAGGAAGTCACTCATCAGTCTTGTCCTCTGCCTGGATTCGGGCCAGCGTCTGGCCCACTTTCACCTGATCGCCAACGGCGACAAGAAGTTCGACCACGCCATCGACGGGCGCGGGCAGCGCATGCTCCATCTTCATCGCCTCGACGGTGACGACCACCGTGCCGGCCGCGATCTCTGCGCCGTTCTCGACGCCGACAGCGACGACCGCGCCGGGCATCGGGCTGGTCAACTCGGCATCGCCCGAATGCTCTTCATCCGCGCGGACCGACGCCTCGCGCACTTCTTCCAGCACGGCGACGACGCCTTCACCCGCCAACCAGACCGCACTGTCCTGCGCCGCGACGGTGTAGGTCGTCCGCAACCCGTCGAGCGCCACGGTGAGCTGATCGCCAACCAAAGACACTCGCAGCGAACGGGATTCGCCATCTTCGACGCGGGCCTCGGCGGCGTCCGGACTGCCGACGAGGTGAACATGGTCGGTGCGCTCGCCGGAGCGCAGCCGGACGCCAACCGGCGCGTGTCGGCCGACCCGCCACCCGGACGGCACCGTCCACAGGTCGGCCCCTGCGGCCGGGAAGCGTTGCAGCCATAGGTAAGCCGCCGCGGCGATGAACTCCGCGTCGGACGGTTCGGCGGCCACGAAGTCGCCGGCCCGGCGGTCCAGCAGACCGGTGTCGAGCCGACCGGCGACCACGTCGGGGTCGGCCAGCAGAAAGCGGACGAATTCGATGTTGGTGACGACGCCGAGCACCGCGGTGTCGGCCAGCGCGCGATCCAGGGTGCGTAGCGCCGTGGCCCGGTCCGGGCCGTAGGCGATGACTTTCGCGAGCATCGGGTCGTAGTCGCTGCCGACTACCGTCCCGGCAGACAAACCGGAGTCGTTGCGCACGCCGTCGGCATGGGATTCCTTCAACCCCAGCACGTCACCGCCGGTGGGCAGGAAGCCGTGCGCCGGATCCTCGGCGTAGACGCGGGCCTCGATCGCGTGGCCGCGCAACGCGATATCGCCCTGCTCGACGGTCAACTTCTCCCCCGCGGCGATCCGGACCTGCCACTCGACCAGGTCCCAGCCGGTCACGAGTTCGGTGACGGGGTGCTCGACCTGCAGGCGGGTGTTCATCTCCATGAAGAAGAACTCGTCGGGACGGTCGGCGGAGACGATGAATTCGACAGTGCCCGCGCCGGAGTAGTCGACGCTGCGGGCGGTGTCGCAGGCGGCGGCGCCGATCCGGGCGCGGGTCTCGGCGTCGAGTAGCGGCGACGGCGCCTCTTCGATCACCTTCTGGTGGCGGCGCTGCAGGCTGCACTCCCGCTCACCGAAGTGCACCACGTTGCCGTGGTTGTCGGCCAGCACCTGCACTTCGATGTGTCTGGGCCGCAGTACAAATCGCTCGAGGAATAGGGTGTCGTCGCCGAACGCGGCGGCCGACTCACGGCGGGCGCTCACCAGAGCGGCGGGCAGGTCTGCCGGCTCCTCGACCATGCGCATGCCCTTGCCGCCGCCTCCGGCGGACGGCTTCACCAGGACCGGGTAGCCGACCTCGTCGGCGGCCGCGATCAACTCGTCGTCGCTGAGGCCGGGACGCGCGAGGCCGGGAACGACCGGCACGTCGAAAGCCGACACGGTCTTCTTGGCGGCGATCTTGTCACCCATGGTCTCGATGGCGCCGACCGGCGGCCCGATGAACGCGATGCCGGCGGCGTCGAGGGCCGCGGCGAATTCCGCGTTCTCCGAAAGGAATCCGTAGCCGGGGTGCACGGCCTGCGCGCCGGTGCGTGCCGCCGCGTCGACGATCTTGGCGATGTTGAGGTAGCTCTCCCGCGCGGCCGCCGGGCCGATCGCCACGGCGACGTCGGCCTCCGCGACGTGGCGGGCATGGGAGTCGGCGTCGCTGTAGACCGCAACCGACCGAATACCCATCGCCTTGAGCGTGCGGATCACCCGGACGGCGATCTCGCCGCGGTTGGCCACCAGAACTGTATGGAATCCCATCGCGGTCACATCCGGAAGACGCCGTAGGACACCGGGTCGACCGGTGCGGTGGATGCCACGGAAAGCGCTAGTCCGACAACCGTTCTGGTGTCGGCGGGATCGATCACGCCGTCGTCCCACAGCCGGGCCGTCGAGTAGTACGGGTTGCCCTGATGCTCGTACTGGGCACGGATCGGCGCCTTCAACGCTTCCTCCTCTTCGGCGGTCAGCTCCCCACGCACCGTAGCGAGCACCGACGCGGCCTGTTCGCCACCCATCACGGAGATCCGCGCGTTCGGCCACATCCACAAGAAGCGCGGCGAGTACGCCCGCCCGCACATCGAATAGTTGCCTGCGCCATAGGATCCGCCGATCACGACGGTCAGCTTTGGTACTCGCGCGCACGCCACCGCGGTCACCATCTTGGCGCCGTGCTTGGCGATGCCGCCCGCCTCGTATTCGCGGCCGACCATGAAGCCCGAGATGTTCTGCAGGAACAGCAGCGGCACCATCCGCTTGTCGCAGAGCTCGATGAAATGCGCTCCCTTGACCGCGGATTCGGAGAACAGCACGCCGTTGTTGGCGATGATGCCGACCGGATGGCCGTGGATGTGCGCGAAGCCGGTGACCAGCGTGGTGCCGTATTCGGCTTTGAATTCCTGGAATTCGCCACCGTCGACGATCCGGGTGATGACGTTGTGCACGTCGTACGGGATGCGCGGATCGACCGGGACCACGTCGTACAGCTCGGACTGGTCGGCGATCGGGTCTGCCGCGGGCAGCACGTCCCAGATCGGCCGCTCGCGCGGACCCAGCGTCGACACGATGTTCCGGACGATGCGCAACGCATCACGGTCGTCGTTGGCGAGGTGGTCGGTGACACCGGATGTCTTCGAATGCAGTTCTCCCCCACCGAGATCCTCGGCCGACACCACTTCGCCGGTCGCGGCCTTCACCAGCGGCGGGCCACCCAGGAAGATGGTGCCCTGGTTGCGCACGATCACCGCTTCGTCGCTCATCGCCGGCACGTATGCGCCGCCTGCGGTGCAGGATCCGAGCACCGCGGCGATCTGCGGGATGCCCTGCGCGCTGAGATTGGCCTGGTTGTAGAAGATTCGGCCGAAGTGGTCGCGATCGGGAAACACCTCGTCCTGCCGTGGCAGGAACGCGCCTCCGGAGTCGACGAGGTAAATGCACGGCAGGCGATTTTGCGCGGCGATCTCCTGGGCGCGCAGATGCTTCTTGACCGTAATCGGATAGTAGGTGCCACCTTTGACCGTCGCGTCGTTGGCGACGATCATGCACTCGCGACCGGAGATCCGGCCGATGCCGGTGATGATGCCGGCGCCGGGACATTCATCGTCGTACATCCCGTCGGCGGCCAACGGTGCGATCTCGAGGAAGGGACTACCAGGATCGAGCAGGCCATCGACGCGGTCGCGCGGGAGCAGCTTGCCGCGATCCACGTGACGGGCGCGGGAACGCTCCGAGCCACCGAGTGCGGCCGTCGCGAGCTTGCCGCGCAACTGCCCCACGAGGGTGTCGTGCGCGCTGCGGTTCTCCGCCGGTGAGGTCATCGATCACACGCCAATTTCGGTTAATGGTCACTAACTCGTGATATGTTAGTGGCCATTAACCGAACTGTCCAGGGAGGCTGGATGGCAGCGTCCGCCCCGGCCGAGCACGGTGACGACCACCCGGCGCCGAACCCCCGTAGCCGAGCCAAATCCGATCGCCGGCTGCAACTGCTGGCCGCCGCCGAGCGACTGTTCGCCGAGCGCGGATTCCTGGCGGTGCGCCTCGAAGACATCGGCGCCGCGGCAGGGGTCAGCGGACCCGCGATCTACCGGCACTTCCCCAACAAGGAGTCGCTGCTCGTCGAGTTGCTCGTCGGGATCAGCACGCGCCTGCTCTCGGGCGCCCGCGAGGTGCGCGCGCGCGAAACCGACGCCGCCGCGGCGCTCGACGGCCTGATCGACTTCCACCTCGACTTCGCCCTCGGCGAGCCGGACCTGATCCGCATCCAGGATCGCGACCTCGCCTACCTGCCGGTCGGCGCCGAGCGTCAGGTGCGACGGGCCCAGCGGCAATACGTCGAGGTGTGGGTCGGGGTGTTGCGCCAGATCGATCCCGGGCTCGCCGAGACGGACGCCAGGCTGATGGCACATGCCGCGTTCGGGCTCCTCAACTCCACCCCGCACAGCCTGAAGCCCGACGGCGCCGCGCGGTCCCGGGCCGTGATGCGGGCGATGACGGTGGCCGCACTCTCCGTCGGCTCGCCGGCCGGTTAACGCGGGAAACCGCGGCGATACCCGCACCGCGCCAACGCACCCGGCGATATTCTCGACGTCACCTTCACGTTGAGGAGACGCCAGTGAGTCGTGACTACGACGTCCTTGTGATCGGGTCGGGCTTCGGCGGGTCGGTGGCGGCACTCCGGTTGAGCGAGAAGGGATATCGCGTCGGCGTGCTCGAGAAGGGTGCCCGCTGGGCGCCCGAGGACCACCCGCCGAACTCGGAGCACACCCGAAAAGTCGCGTGGCGCCCGCATTTCGGCATGATCGGTCCCCTTCAATTGACCGCGCTGAAGAACGTTCTCGTCCAGACGTTCATCGCCGTCGGCGGTGGCTCGCTGATGTACGGCGGCGTCCTGTACGAACCGCCGCAGACGTTCTACGACAACCCGCAGTGGGCATCGATCACCGACTGGCGAGCCGAGCTGGCGGCGTACTACGACCAGGCCAAGCGGATGCTGGGCGTCGCAACGAATCCGCGGCTGACCCCGGCCGACGAGGCGTTCAAGGCGGTTGCCGAGGACCTGGGTGTCGCGGACACTTTCCAACCGACCGACGTCGGGATTTTCTTCGGCGAACCGGGAAAGACGGTGCCCGACCCCTACTTCGGAGGCGCCGGCCCCGAGCGGGCCGGATGCATCTTCTGCTCGCAATGCATGACCGGCTGTCCGCACAATGCGAAGAACACCACCGAACGTAATTACCTGTATCTCGCGGAAAAGGCTGGCGCGCAGATCCATCCGATGACCACCGTTATCGATGTACGCGAATCTCCCACGGGCGGTTACCTCGTCGAGACGGTGCGCAGCGGCCGCTGGTTCAGCAAGGAGCGCCGAATCTGGAGTGCCGATCAGGTCGTCTTCGCCGCCGCCAGCATCGGCACCCAGGAGCTGCTGCATCGGTTGCGGGCCAAGGGATCTCTGCCAGGGATCTCGCCGCGGCTGGGCGAGCTGGCCCGGACCAACTCCGAAGCCACCCTGATCGTCTCCTCGCGCACCCGTACCGACCTGTCGCAAGGTGTCGTCGGGACATCGTCGATCCGTCCCGACGAGCACACCCACGCCGAGGCGTTCCATCTGGGCAAGGGCAGCAACTCGGGGTTCCTGCTGGCGACCACCCTGATCGACGGCGACAAGCATCGCCTGGCGAGATGGATAGGGACCAATCTGCGTCATCCGGCCGCTTTTTTGCGCGCGTTCGATGTGAGCCGAGCGGCCGAGCGGTCGATCACCATTCTGGTGATGCAGGACCTCGACAATTCGGTGACGACGTATCTCAGACGCGGCCTCTTCGGCCGGAAGCTGGCGTCCCGCCAGGGCGTCGGCGCGCCGAACCAGAACTGGATTCCCGCGGCCAACGACGTCGCCCGGCGTACCGCCCAGAAGCTGGACGGGGATGCTCGCGGCTACTACTTCGATCTGATCGGCCGGCCCACCACCGCGCACTTCATCGGCGGCTGCCCCATCGGGGATTCGCCCGCCACCGGCGTCGTCGATCCGTATCACCGTCTGTACGGGCATCCGGGCCTGCATGTCATCGACGGCTCGACGATCACCGCCAACCTCGGCGTCAACCCGGCGCTGACCATCACGGCGATGTCCGAACGGGCGGTGGCGTTGTGGCCGAACAACGGCGAGCCCGATCCCCGACCCGCACCCGGCGCCGGCTACCGACCCGTTGCGCCGGTGCCACCGCGGCACCCGATCGTGCCGGCGAGCGCTCCGGCGTCGCTTCGCCTGACACCCGTCTGATCACCACGCCGCGTGCCGCCATGACCAGCATTTTCACTGTTCATCAGACGTTTCGGCATCGATGGTTGCGCTGCAGGTACCCTGCAGAAATGAGGTGGGCATGAGCGATCGACGTCACCCCGAAAACACCCGTTCGACCCAAGAGCGGACCGAGCAAACTCAGCGGTTGCAGCAGTCCTATCGGCCGCCAATCGACCCTGCCTACAGCGGCCAGCCTTCTTACCCGCCGCCGTACTACCCGCGGTCGTCGCAAGACCCCAACTCGGCAAACCCGACCGACCGCCTGCCGCAGTACTGGCAGCACGGTCAGCCGTCTACGGGCCCGACACCGCAGGACCTCGATCCGGACAAGCCCAAGGCGCCGCGCTGGCTGTGGATCGCCGCGGGCGCGGCGGTGCTGTTGGTGGCGGGATTGGTGATCGCGCTCGTGATCGCCAACGGCACGGCCAGCAAGCAGACGGCGGTGCCGGCGCTGCCGTCGTCACCGAGTTCGCCCCGGCCGATCCCGGTCGTCCCGCGCTCGCCATCGCACAAGGCCACCACTGAGCCGAGCCAGCCCGTCGACCCCGGCTCGATGCAGACCGTGCTCTACAACGTCAGCGGCGACGGCCGCGCGATCAGCATCACCTATGTCGACAACGACGGGATGATGCAGACCGAGTTCAACGTGGCGCTGCCGTGGATCAAGGAAGTCAGCCTGCCCGAATCCGGCAGCCGCACACCCAACGTCACGATCGTGAACATCGGCCACGACGTCACGTGCTCGGTGACGGTCGACGGGGTCGAGATCAATCAGCGCAGCGGAGTCGGCCTGACCATCTGCAACGGCAACGGCTAGGCCCGGCGCGGGACGCGGACCATCAGCAAGGCAACCAAGCCGACAGCCACCACAAGAAGCAGGCCACCCATGCCGGCCCGCTCGGCGTGGAACTGATCGACGAAGATCGAATACAGCAGCGGCGCAACGAAAGTCACCGCTCGCCCGGTCATCGTGAAGAGACCGAAAGCTACGCCCTCCTTGCCCTCGCTGGACAGGCGGAGCAACAGGGTGCGCGCGGACGCCTGCGCCGGCCCGATGAACAAACAGAGCAGCAGACCGGTGACCCAGAAGGCGCCCGGCCCGGACAGCAGCATCATCGCCAGGCCCGCGGCAAGGATGCTGGACAGGGAGCCGATGATGACCGGCTTCGAGCCGATCCTGTCGTCCAGGAATCCGCCCGCCACCGCCCCGATCGCCGCGACCACGCAGAACGCCACCCCGAAGATGGGCACGACGGCGGGGTCGATTCCGTAGGCCTTCACGCCGAGCACCCCACCGAACTGGGTGACGCCCGCCAATCCGTCCCGGAACACCGCCGCGGCCAGCAGGTAGTAGACGAGGTTGCGGTCGCGATGCCATTCCGCGACCAGGTCCCGCCAGAGTTGACGGTAGCCGCCGAGGGCGCCGTGCCCGCGACGCTCCGCCTCGACCGCCGTCGGTAGCCGGTGCGCGGTCAGCAGCAGCGGGGTGGCGAACGCCACGAACCATCCGGCGGCCACCAGCATCGCGATCCGGATGTTCATCCCGTCGGCGGCGGGGAGGTGCAGGAATCCGCGGGTGGCGCCGTCGCCTGCGATGCAGCCGAACATGACGACGAGCAGCAGGCCGACGCTTCCGATGAATGCCGCCGTCAGGCCCAACCCGGAGATGCGGCCGGAGTTTCGCGACGTCGAGAGCTGGCGCAGCATCGCGTTGTACGGGACGCTCGCCAAATCGCCGCATGCGGCGCCGATCCCGAGGAGAGCCAGGCCGAGCCACAGGTATCCCGGGCTTTCGCGAACCAGGCTCATCGTGCTGACCAACGCCACCACTAGACCGGTCAACACGGTCAGCGTGATCCGTCGCCGCCGGGGATCGTCGACCCACACGCCGATCATCGGCGCCAGCAGGGCGACCAGCACCCCGGAGATGGCCAGCGCGCGCCCCAGCCAGCTGGCCGGCGTCGCGCCCCCTGGTGCGCCCTTGCCGACGGCGGTGGTCAGATACACGGAGAACACGAACGTCAGAACGACCGCGGTCACCCCGGCCGAGCCGGTATCCCAGAGGGCCCATGCCAGCACCTGAGACCGCTTGGGAGTCCGCGAATCGTCACCGTTGGATTCAGACATCGTTGGTCTGTCTACCATTGGCGCATGCCGGTACCCGCTCCCAGTCCCGACGCGCGCGCAGTTGTCACCGGAGCTTCACAGAACATTGGTGAGGCTCTGGCCACCGAATTGGCCGCTCAAGGCCACCACCTGATCATCACGGCGCGCCGCGAGGACATGCTCAACGCGCTGGCCACCAAGCTGAGCGAGAAGCACGGCGTCCTGGTCGAAGTGCGCGCATGCGATCTTTCCGACCCCGCCGATCGCGCAAAACTGGTCGACGAGTTGGCCACTCGCAACATCTCGATCCTGTGCGCCAACGCCGGAACGGCGACATTCGGCCCGGTTTCCGGTCTCGACCCGGAGGTCGAGCGGGCCCAGGTGCAGCTGAACGCGGTCGCGGTGCACGACATGGTGTTGGCGGTGCTGCCCGGCATGCTAGAGCGCCAGGCCGGCGGAATATTGATTTCCGGCTCCGCAGCAGGGAATTCGCCGATCCCCAACAATGCGACCTACGCGGCGACGAAGGCGTTCGCGAACACCTTCAGCGAGTCGCTGCGCGGCGAGCTGCGCAAAACCGGTGTGCACGTGACGGTTCTGGCGCCCGGGCCGGTGCGTAACGAGTTACCCGGCCCCGCGGATGCGTCTCTCGTCGAGAAGCTGGTGCCCGAATTCCTCTGGATCTCCACCACCTACACCGCGAAGAAGTCGCTGGATGCGTTGGCGCGCAACAAGATGCGCATCGTGCCGGGTCTGACGTCGAAGGCGATGTCGGCGGCCAGCCAGTACGCGCCGCGCGCGATCGTCGCACCCATCGTGGGCGCGTTCTACAAGAAGATGGGCGGCGGCTAACCTAACGCCGGCGCTTGCTGCTGCCGCCGCCGAACAGGTTGCGGATCAGTTCGGTGCCAAGCGCTTTCAGGAAGGTCTGGAAGCCACGACTGTTCACGAAGCGACTGAACCACCCGGGCTTCTTCGCGGCCTCGGGCGCATTCTTGGACCCCGCAGGTGCGGGCTGATTGGCTTGCGCCTCAGCCTTTTTGGCCTGCAGCTTCTCGTAGGCCGAGTCGCGGTCCACGGTCTTGCCGTACCTCTGGTTCAGCGTGCTGGATTGAGCCGCCGAGCTGATCGCGTTGTCGCCGATGGCCGCCATCAACGAACGCGGCGGCCGCAGCCGCGTCCACGCGACCGGTGTCGGTGCTCCGCGCTCGGACAGCACGGTCACGATCGCTTCGCCGATGCCGAGCGACGTCAGCGCCGAAGCCAGGTCGTAGACATCGGTTTTCGGGTAGGTGCGGACGGTCTTGGTCAGCGCCTTCTGATCGTCGGGCGTGAAGGCGCGCAGCGCGTGTTGGATACGGGCTCCGAGCTGCGACAGAACGTCGTTCGGAATATCGGTGGGCAGCTGAGTGCAGAAGAACACCCCGACACCGCGAGAGCGGATCAGCTTGACGGTCTGCTCCACCTGGTCCAGGAAAGCCTTCGACGCGTCGGCGAACAGCAGGTGCGCCTCGTCGAAGAAGAACACCAACTTGGGCTTGTCGATGTCGCCGACTTCGGGTAACGACTTGAACAGGGTGGACAGCATCCACATCAAGAAGGTAGAGAACAGCACCGGCCGGGCGGCCTGATCGCCGAGCTCTAGCAACGAAATCCGGCCGTGCCCGCCGTCAACCGTCAGCAGATCGTTGGGGTCGAGTTCCGGCTCGCCGAAGAACGTGTCGCCGCCTTCTCCTTCGAGGTTGACCAGAGCTCGGAGGATCACCCCCGCCGTCGGCGCCGACACGCCACCCAGCGTTTTCAGCTCGGCCTTGCCCCCATCACTGGTCAGGTAGCCGATCACCTCGCGCAGGTCCTTCACATCCAGCAGCTCGAGTTTCTGGTCGTTCGCCCACTTGAAGATCAGGCCGAGGGTCGACTCTTGAGTGCCGTTGAGGCCCAACACTTTCGACAGCAGGATCGGACCGAAGCTGGCGATAGTGGCCCGTACCGGCACGCCAATGCCCTTGGTACCCAACGACAGAAACTCCACCGGGAAGCCGCTCGGCTGCCAATCGTCACCAATTTCCTTGGCGCGTGCGGTGATCTTGTCGTTGCTCTCACCGGGCTTCGACAGGCCGGCGAGGTCGCCTTTGACGTCGGCCATCAGCACCGGCACACCCGCCGCGGAGAGTTGCTCGGCGATCACCTGCAGCGTCTTGGTCTTGCCGGTACCGGTCGCACCGGCCACCAGGCCGTGCCGGTTGATGGTTGCCAGTGGGATGCGGATCTGCGCTTTCGAGTCCGTCTTGCCGTCGATGACGACGCTGCCCAGTTCGAGCGCCTGGCCCCCGACGGCGTAGCCGGCTGCGATCTGGCCGGCGGGGGTCGAAGTCGATTCAGTGCTCATACGGCCGTTGCCTCTCCCCTGATGCTGTGGTCGAAGATCACGCACGACCTTACTGGCAACCGCGCAGAGGCGGGGTGGCTGTCGGGTGGCCAGCTAACTTTGCCTACTGTGAACGCTGTGCGGGACGAACTGGTGTGGATCGACTGCGAGATGACCGGGCTGGACCTTGGCTCGGACAAGTTGATCGAAATCGCCGTCCTGGTGACCGACGGCGACCTGAACATCCTCGGCGACGGCCTCGACCTGGTGATTCACGCCGACGACGCCGCGCTGACGGGCATGCTGCCGGTGGTGACCGAGATGCACACCAAGTCCGGGCTCATCGACGAGGTGCGCGCCTCCTCGGTCGACCTCGCGACCGCGGAGGCCGCCGTGCTCGATTACATCCGTCAACACGTCAAGCAGGCCAAAACGGCTCCCCTGGCGGGCAACTCGATCGCCACCGACCGTGGCTTCATCTCGCGCGACATGCCGGCGCTGGATTCGTTCCTGCACTATCGGATGATCGATGTGAGCTCGATCAAGGAGCTCTGCCGGCGTTGGTACCCGAAGATCTACTACGGCCAGCCGGCCAAGGGCCTCGCACACCGCGCGCTGGCCGACATTCACGAGTCCATCCGCGAGCTGAAGTACTACCGTGGCACCGCGTTCGTGCCCCAGCCGGGGCCCTCGACCAGCGAGATCGCCGCCGTGGCCGATGTGCTGGGGGTCGACTCTGCCGCGCCGGGGAAAACGGATTCGGCCGCCGAGGACCCGAGCCGCTAAGATCGACGGCGCTGCTTCTCGCGAGGCAGCAATGGTGGCTGTAGTTCAGTTGGTAGAGCGTCAGGTTGTGATCCTGAATGTCGCGGGTTCGAGTCCCGTCAGTCACCCCAAGTGGGCGCCACGCGCTCGGCGTTGATCGCTAACGCTGAGCGCGCAGCGCGGCCCGACGCATTTCGAGTTCGAATCCACCCGCCTCGGCCGCGTAGCTGATTGCGGTGGCCGCTGCGCCGACCACCTGCCACAGCACGATGCCGCTCAACGTCGCAAGACGGCCGCGCCCTCCGGATGCCGCATGCTCACTGAGAGTTGCACTCATACCGACCAGGCTAAGAGCGCCGCTGCGTCGATGCGCGGACGAGTGACCAATTCGGCGTGTCAGGCGTCCAGCGGCTGAACTGCGGGCGAATGAGGTTGCGCGATAACCAATGTGGCGTTGCGAACGGGTGTCAGGCCTTGGCGTTGCCGGCGTGCCACTGGTCCCACGGGATGTTCCAGTCACCGAGACCCTCGGTGCCCGACAGCGGCGGGCCGACCGTGTTCTGCACCTCGACAATGTCGCCGCGCTTGGTGTGCTCGAAGAACCACTGCGCGTTGCTCGGGCTCACGTTGAGGCAGCCATGACTGGTGTTCGAGTGACCCTGCGCACCGACCGACCACGGCGCCGAGTGCACGAAGATGCCGCTGTAGGACATCTGGGTGGCGAAGTCCACCTCCGTGCGATATCCGTTGGGCGAGTTGGCCGGAACGCCGTACGTCGACGAATCCATGATCATGTGCGCGAACCGGACGCCGAGAATGTAGGTGCCGCTCGCGGTCGGCGTGCTGTCCTTACCCATCGAGGTTGGCATGGTCTTGACGACGTCGCCGTTGACCCGAACTGTCACGATCTTGGTGTTGTCGTCGGCGGTCGCGATGACCTCGTCACCGATGGTGAAGTGCGTCCGCGCGTTGTCCTGGCCGAACAACCCGTCACCGAGGTCGATGCCGTAGGTGTTGACAGCGACGTCGACGTTGGTCCCGGGCTTCCAGAAATGCTCTGGGCGCCAACGGACTTCGCGATTGTTCAGCCAATAGAACGCACCCTCGACGGGAGGGTCGGTCGTCACGCGGATCGCCTTCTCCGCGGCCTGACGGTTGCCGATGTTCTCGTCGAATTGAACGGCGACCGTCTGCCCGACGCCCACCACCTCGCCCTCGCTCGGTCGGGGGTAGGCCATCGTCAGGTTCTGCGGCGAATGCGTTTGAAATGACAGCTGCCGGGTTGCGACGCCGCCCAGCCCGCGCGCCTTGGCGGTCAGCGTGTACATCCGGTTGTAGCCAAGCCGCTCGGTGGTCGCCCAGTGCACGCCGTCCTGGCTCAACTGGCCGTCGACGGTGCCACCGTTCTCGTTGACCATCTCGACGGACGCCAGCACCCCATTGTCGGCGCTCACTGTTACCGGTGTGTCGACCGCCACCCCGACGGCGCCATCGGTCACCGAGGTGCTGAGCTTCGGGACCAGCAGGTCGCCGAACGGCGTGGCCTTGTCCATGATCGCCTTGGGGGCCGGCGCGTTACCGCCGCCGCTGCAGGCCGCCACGCCGAAGACGACAAGCGGGATCATCAGCACAGCCAGCCACCGCCGGCCTCCGTGCTGAAGCCTGCTAAAGCGACGTGCCACCTGCGCTGTTTCCCTTCACGATCGGTAATGCTGCGTTTCTGCGGAGTAGTCTAAGGCGTAGACGCCTGTACACAGCGGTCAGCAATCAATCCCAGATGCGACGATTTCGTCCGTCGACGGAATGACTGTTATTGTCTCAAACGCGGTCCAGCAGGCCGCACGCGCCGTTAGCTCAGTTGGTAGAGCAGCTGACTCTTAATCAGCGGGTCCGGGGTTCGAAACCCTGACGGCGCACCAAGCTCCACTCGCAGACGTCCCCTGACTACCTGTTGCGAATGCGGCGCACCGCAAGCGCGGCTGCCAGCGCCGCGACCCCAGCCAGCGAGATGATCACCGGCGGCTTCTTGACGAATGCGATAGCGCGCGCCTTGGCGTCATCGGCGAGTCGGCGGGGATTGGCCCGCACAGCCAGCGAGTCGACGGTCGACGCGAGTTGGTCGCGGGCCTTGTCGATCTCCTGCTTGATGGTGTCGGGGTCCCGCTCCGCCACGCTCGTCCTCCCTGTCGTCGGCGAACCCAAACCGGCGCGGTCTAGGTTGGTGCCTGCCGACCTACCCTAGATCAGCCGGCGCGCTCCACACCTGCCGGTGAACAGAAAGGCAGCTCCTTGACCGACACCGCCCGCCTCGCCGAAGGCGACAAAGCGCCCGCCTTCACCCTGCCCGACGCCGACGGAAAGAAAGTCTCGCTCTCCGACTACAAGGGCCGCCGAGTGATCGTGTACTTCTACCCCGCGGCCTCCACACCCGGGTGCACCAAGCAGGCCTGCGACTTCCGCGACAGCCTCAGCGAACTCAACGGCGCGGGCCTCGACGTCATCGGCATCTCCCCCGACAAGCCGGAGAAGCTGGCCAAGTTCCGCGACGCGGAGAAGCTGACGTTCCCGTTGCTGTCCGACCCCGAGCGCAAGGTCTTGACGGCCTACGGCGCCTTCGGCGAGAAGAAGATGTACGGCAAGACCGTCCAGGGTGTCATCCGCTCGACGTTCGTTGTCGACGAGAAGGGCAAGATCGCCGAGGCGCAGTACAACGTGAAGGCCACCGGCCACGTGGCCAAGCTGCGCCGCGACCTGGAGGTCTAGGCCGCCGTCAGCCCAGATTCGCCAGCAATAGCGCCTCTGCGGTGGCGGCCCGCTCCAGCACGCCGAGATGCAGGCTCTCGTTGACGCTGTGCGCCTGAGTTCCGGGGTCCTCGACACCGGTGACCAGGATCGCGGCGTGCGGATACGCGTTGGCCAACTCGGCGATGAACGGGATCGAGCCGCCCATGCCCATGTCGACCGGTTCGGTCCCCCACGCTTGCCGGAACGCCGCGCGGGCGGCGTCGTACACCGGCCCGGTGGCGTCGATGGCGTACGGCTGACCGACATCGCCGAGCGTCACGGTGACGTGGGCTCCCCAGGGCGCGTGCTGCTCGAGGTGGGTACGCAGCGCGTCGAGGTGTGCGGCCGCATCGCCGCCGGGCGCGACCCGCATGCTCACCTTGGCGCGGGCGCGCGGGATCAACGTATTCGACGACGCCGCAATGGAAGTGGTGTCGATGCCGATCACCGTGATCGCCGGCTTGGCCCACATGCGTTGCGGCACAGAGCCGGAGCCGATCTCGCTCACGCCATCGAGTAGACCGGACTCCAACCGGACCCGGTCGGCGGGGTAATCGACTGCCGCTGCGGTACTTTCGTGTAGGCCCGCCACCGCGACGTTGCCGTCGTCGTCGTGCAGACTGGCCAGCAACCGAACCAACACCGACAGAGCGTCGGGCACGACCCCGCCCCACAGACCCGAATGCAGGCCATGATCCAGGGTGGCGACCTCGACCACACAGTCGGCCATGCCACGCAATGACACGGTCAGCGCGGGGATCTCGGTGCTCCAGTTGTCCGAGTCGGCGATGACGATCACGTCGGCCTTGAGCGCTTCCCGATGCGCGGCCAGCAGCCGGCCCAGCGACGGTGACCCCGACTCCTCCTCCCCCTCGACGAACACCGTCACACCGACCGGCGGGTTGCCGCCGTGCGCCCGGAAGGCCGCCAAATGCGTTGCGATACCGGCCTTGTCGTCGGCGCTGCCGCGGGCGTAGAGCCGTCCATCGCGCTCGGTCGGCTCGAAGGGCGGCGACACCCACTGCGCGAGATCGCCCTCGGGTTGCACGTCGTGGTGGGCGTACAGCAGAACTGTCGGCGCACCGGGCGGCGCGGGATGCTTCGCGATGACGGCGGGTGCACCACCTTCACTGACGATCTGCACATCGCCAAAACCGGCTTGCGACAGTAGATCTGCGGTGACCTGGGCGCTGCGATGCACCTGGTCGCGGCGGGCCGGGTCGGCCCACACCGACTGGATGCGGACGAGATCCTCGAGATCGCTCCGCACCGACGGCAGGATTTCACGCACCCGCTCGACCAGATCGTTCATGGCCACGAGGCTAGTCGAAGATCCCATCCGCCACGTCAGTCACTGGGAGCAGCGGCAAGCATTCTGCCCACCTCACAGCGACAATCCCGCGGCACCGCTGAGTTTTCGCTCGGAGGTGGGCAATTCGGTACCCACCCGCCTCGTGTGACAGCTGTGAAGGCTAGGGCATCTCCAGGATCGCCACCGCGGCGGCGGTGTCAGCCTCGTGCGTCAGCGACACGTGGATCGTGACGTCCTTGAGGTGGGTGGCGATGTCGCCGGTCAACCGCACCCGCGGCCGGCCCCACATGTCGGTGACCACCTCGATGTCGCGGTGGATATCCTCGCGCAGCACCGGCCGCTGCGAGAACCGCGACCCGGACCATGCCTTGATCACCGCTTCTTTGGCCGCCCACCGGGCCGCCAGGTGGCGGGCCGCCGACGAGCTCTTGTCCGAGGCGTCACGCCGCTCGCCGGGCGTGAACGTCTCGGCAAACATGGTCCCTGGCTGATCCACCTGCTCGGCGAATTCAGTAATGGAGACAAGGTCTATCCCCACTCCGACGATGCTCATTAGAGGAAACCTATCGGATGCCTATCGGCGGTAGACGTCGTCGTCGCCCAATCGCGCGTTCGCGTCGAGCAACATCGCCGATTCCTGCCGCTTCTCGGACACCTCGTGGTCGAAGCGACGGTCAGCGGGCCGCTCGTACATCGGGCGGCCGCCGGCGATCGCCGACGCCAGGCGACGCTGGCCGGCCAACAGACGGGCGTCAGCCCGCTGCTGGTAGTCCGCACGCTCGTCGGCGCCCAGGGTGGCCAGGAACGCCTCCGGATGCACCAGAGCGACCAGACCGGACACGTGGCCGAATCCGAGGCTGGTCACCAGACCGGCCTTCAGCGGGAACTTCTCCCCGAGCCGCAGCGTGTCACGAACCCAGACGAAGTGTGCGGAGTCGGCGAGTTCGTCGTCGACGCAGTCCAGGCTGCGATTCGGCGGGATCACTCCGTCGCGCAGGATCTGGCACAGGCCCATCATCTGGAAGACCGCCG
The DNA here is from genome assembly GCF_030252325.1 of Candidatus Mycobacterium wuenschmannii. Lineage (NCBI taxonomy): Bacteria > Bacillati > Actinomycetota > Actinomycetes > Mycobacteriales > Mycobacteriaceae > Mycobacterium > Candidatus Mycobacterium wuenschmannii. The sequence continues at coordinate 1,878,073 of NZ_CP126981.1, forward strand.
CGCCACCCTTGGCGTGCCCGGTGAGGCTCTTCTGCGAGACGATGAACAACGGCGCACCGTCGGACCGGCCGATCGAATCCGCCAGCCGCTCATGCATTTCCGTCTCGTTGGGATCATTCGCCAGCGTCGAGGTGTCGTGCTTGGAGATCACCGCGACGTCGTCGGCGGTGACGCCTAGCCTGCCCAGCGCCTTGGCCAGCGGCGAGTCCTTGCCACCACGGCCGGCGCCCAGCGCACCGAGACCGGGAGCCGGGATCGAGGTGTGCACACCGTCGGCGAACGACTGCGCGTAGCCGACCACGGCAAGCACCGGCAGACCCATCTTGACCGCGAGGTCACCGCGGGCCAGCAGGATCGTCCCACCACCCTGGGCTTCCAGGAAGCCAAGGCGGCGACGGTCATTCGGCCGGGAGAACTTGCCGTCGCTGATACCACGACCACGCATCATGCCGGTGTCGGCGGTGGCGGCCATGTCACCGAAGCCGATGATGGCCTCCAGCGTCAGGTCGTCGAATCCACCGGTCACCACCAACTCGGCCTTGCCGAGGCGGATCTTGTCCATGCCCTCCTCGACCGAGACCGCCGCGGTGGCGCACGCGCCGACCGGATGGATCATCGCGCCGTAGCTACCGACGTAGGACTGAATCACGTGTGCGGCAACGACGTTCGGCAGGACTTCCTGCAGGATGTCGTTCGGCTTGTTCCGGCCGAGCAGGTTGCCGTGGTACATCGTCTGCATCGACGTCATACCGCCCATGCCGGTGCCCTGCGTGCTGGCCACCAGGCCGGGGTGCACCCAACGCATCAGCTCGGTCGGGGTGAAGCCCGACGACAGGAACGCGTCGACGGTCGCCACGATGTTCCACAGCGCCACCCGGTCGATCGAACTCGCCATGTCCTGGCTAATGCCGAACACGGTCGGGTCGAACCCGGTCGGGATCTGCGCGCCGACAGTTCGCGACAGCTTGGTCTTGCGCGGAACCCGAATCTCGGTGCCCGCCTTGCGCGTAACCTGCCAGTCGCTGGAGCCCGGGACCGGCTGTACCACCGTGTGCTCGGCGTCGAACTGCGCGAATCCACGCGCGTCGGCCTCCGAGGAGACGACGAACGTGAAGTCCTTGTCTAGGAAGACGCTGACCATCAACGGCGATGCGTGGTCGGGGTCGATCGCGCCGTCGTCGACGAACTCGCGGATGCCGACCCGCTCGACCACGACGTCGTGATAGCGCTCGACCAGCTCGGCCTCGTCGATCAGGTCACCGGACTCGGTGTCGTACCAGCCCGGCGTCGGGTCCTCTTCCCACTTGATGAGCCCTGTGGTCCACGCCAATTCGAGAACACCAGCGGCCGACAGTTCGTTGTCGACCTCCATCTCGAAGCGGGTCCGCGACGAGCCGTACGGCCCGAGTTCGGCGCCACCGACGATGACCACCAGCTCCGACGGGTCGAGGTCGAGGTGGCCCCACTCCGGCGCCGGGGCGGGCGTGAAGCCCCGCGGCGGTGACGGCAGCGCGGCCACCGTTCCCCGGTCTCCCCGTCGCTCCGCGTCGTCGTCGACGGCAGCTTCTGAGGTCATCTCCTCGCGCGCCTTGGCGGCCAGCTCGGCCATGTCGAGGTCGACATCGCCGAGACCGCCGGTGAAGTCCACCTTGATCGGGGTGGTCGCGGCGTGTGCCCGGGACTCGATGTTGCAGAGCCCGAGCAGCATCTCGGCCATCTCGTCGGTGGAATACGTTGTCACACCGGCCTCTTCGACGGCGCTGACGATCGCGTCGTTATGGCCCATCAGCCCGGTGCCGCGGGTCCAGCCGATCAGCGCGTGAGCCAGGCTGACGCGCTGCGCCCAGGACGACTCGGCGCTCCATCGGGTCACCACGGCGTCGAGCGCCGACTTGGCCTCGCCGTAGGCGCCGTCACCACCGAACATGCCGCGGTTCGGGGAACCCGGCAATACGACGTGCAGGCGCGAGGCGATGTCACGCTCGGCGCCGATCTTGGACAGTCCGCCAATCAGGCGCTGCACGGCCCACAACAGGACCTTCATCTCCATCTCCGAGCGCGAACCCGCCTCGGACAGGTCGCCGACCACCCGCGGCGCCGCGAACGGGAACAGCAGCGTCGGAACCTGAGCGTCCTTGATGTGAATCGATTGCGGCCCAAGGCTTTCGGACTGCTCGTTACCGACCCATTCGGCGAGCGCGTCGATGTCGGAGTAGGACGCCATGTTGGCCGCTACCACCCACAGCGACGCACCGAAGCGGGCGTGGTCGCGATACAGGTTGCGGTAGAACGCAAGCCGGTCGTCGTCGAGCTTGGACGTCGTCGCGATGACGGTCGCGCCGCCGTCGAGCAGCTTGCCGACCACCGACGCGGCGATCGAGCCCTTCGACGCACCTGTCACCACCGCGACCTCAGCGTGGTACGGGCCGTTGTCCGGGTTCTCGGCGCCGGCCGCGATCCGGCCGTAAAGCGACGCGTGGATCTGCCGCCCGGCGGCCAGCGCCCTGCCCTGCCACCAGGTCGCCTGCTTGGCCACCACGTGACCGGCGCCCTCGAAGCGCTCCGAGAGGCGTGCCCAGTCGGCGTTGGCCTCGTCCTCTTCGACCAGCCACAGCTTGACCAGGTCTTCGCGCGCGCTGGCCCAGCGGTCGTCGAACACGACGGCCTTCTTGCCGTCGAACACCGGTGCCACCAGTCTCGGCCAGTCGGCACCGAGTTCCGATGTCACCAGGTCGATCAGCTCGGCGTCGGTCGCGGCCGGCGGCACGCTGACCTTCTCGTCGAGGCCCAGCTGACCCAGCACCAGGCGCGCCGCCGAGGCGAGCACGCCGTCGCGGCCGGTGATCTGGTCGGTGAACTCGCTCAGCGCCGCCGCGTCGACGGTCGCGCCGCCGCCGGCGGCACCGCTGGACGGCAGGGCCACCGCGACACCCCGACGGGCCGCCACGGATGTGACAGCGGCGTCGATGACGCTGTCGACCGCGGCGGCATCCGCCAGAGCACCTTCGTGGAGGTTGCCCAGCGAGCCGCCACGGACGCTGGTTCCTTCACGAGTTCCGAGCGCCACCTCGACGGTGACGTGCTTGACCCAGCCGGCACCGAGTTCCCAGGTCTTGGTGACCCGTTCGGCGATTGCGGCCGGTCGCTTGCCGGACGGTCCGAGGATCGTGCGCAGCTGGTCGTTGATTGCGTCGGAAAGCACTGGGCCGTAGGGCTTGTACGTGCGGGCCAGCTTGGTCACCTGCGCCCGCAGCCCGGACAGATCGGCCTCCGCGGCGCCGTCGATCGCGCCGAGGTTCAGCTCCGAACCCAGGTCGACCAACAGCTGGTTGCGTCGTGACGACGCGCCGTCGGTGATGGACTCGATGGAGTCCAGTTCCTCGATCTGGTCGATGCGCATCTTGGCCGACAGCGCGATCAGCGCCAAAGTCGCGTCGGCCGCGTCGAATCCGATGTCGTCGGGGCGTGGGGCACCCGACGGCGCCACTGGAGCGGCCGGAGCGGCGGCAGGTGCGGCGTCCGCCGCGGGGGCGGCGGCCTCCGATTCTGCAGCGGGTGCCTCGTCGACAATGTCCTCGGGCTCGGGGTCGGTGTCGGTGGCGAACAGCACCGCGGCGTCGCGCTCGGCGTTGAGCACTTCGACTGTGCTGTGGGCGTATTCGTTCAGCTTCAGGGTGTTGGTGGCCAGCCCGGCGACGGTCGGCGCGGACTTCACGCCGATCTCGACAAACCGCTCCACACCCAGACCGCCGGCGGCCTCCTCGGTGAACAGCAGGTCCTGGGTCTCGATCCAGCGCACCGGGCTGGCGAACTGCCAGGCGAGTAGCTCGATGAGCACCGTGCGGGCCAAGTCGAACGGCCGCTCGGTGCGCCAGTAGTCGTAGTTCTCCAGGATCTCGTCCAGCGGCTCGGCCGGCACCAGATCACGGATCTCCTGGATGAAGTCGCGGTCGAGGGTGAACGGCCGCGGCACCAGGTTCGGGATGTAGCGCCCGATGATCACCTTGGGGTCCTTGCCCCGCGGCATGGCGCGCTCGAGCGAGCGGCGGAACTCGCCGACACCGACCCGCAGCACCTGCGAGTGGAACGGCACGTCGATGCCCGGCACCAGGATGAAAGAGCGCTTGCCGCCGGAGATCTCGCGACGGCGCTCGACCTCGGCCTCGAGCTCCTCGAGCCCGCGGACCGTCCCGGCGATCGCGTACTGCGAGCCGCGCAGGTTGAAGTTCACGATCTGCAAGAACTCCCCGGTCCGCTGCGAGATCTCCTCGACGAACGCCACGACGTCGGCGTCGTCGAGGTCGATCTGCGACGGGCGGATCGCAGCCAACCGGTAGTTGGACCGGCCCAACTCGTCCCGCGGCACGATGTCGTGCATGTTGGAGCCGCGCTGGAACACGGTCTCCAGCAACGCTTCCAGCCCGTAGATGTCGCTCACGCAGGCCAACGCGGTGTACTCGCCGACGGAGTGCCCACACGCGATCGCGTCCTCGACGAACGAGCCCTGCTCCCGCATCTCGGCGACCTGCGCGCTGGCCACCGTGGCCATCGCGACCTGAGTGAACTGCGTCAGGTTCAGCACGCCCTCGGGGTGGTTGTAGTGCACACCGCTGGCGATCAGGCTGGTTGGGTTGTCGCGCACCACGTGCAGGATCGAGAAGCCGAGCGTCTCGCGGGTGTACTTGTCCGCGTCGTCCCAGACCTTGCGGGCCGCCTTGGAGCGGGCGCGGACGTCCATGCCCATGCCCTTGTGCTGGATGCCCTGTCCCGGGAAGGCGTAGACGGTCTTCGGCGAGGCGAGCCGCGCCGTCGCCGACATCACCAGGTCGGAGCCGATTCGTGCGCTGACCTCCAAAACCTCTGCGCCGCGGTCGATTCCGACGCGGTCGACACGGAAGTCCACCTCGTCGCCGGGCTTGACCATGCCGAGGAACCGGGCGGTCCAGCCGATCAGCCGGGCCGGCGGCCGGGCCTGGCCGTCGGTGGCGGTGACGACGTGCTGGGCGGCGGCCGACAGCCACATGCCGTGCACGATCGGCGATTCCAGGCCGGCCAGCAGCGCAGCGGCGCGGTCGGTGTGGATCGGGTTGTGGTCACCGGACACGACGGCGAACGGGCGCATGTCGACCGGTGCGGTGAGCGTGACGTCGCGCCGGCGACGGCGCGGGGTGTCGGTGGCGTTCTCGGAGACCGCACCACCGGCCCGCTGCGGGTCGGTCAGCTCGGTGGGCCCGGTGCGGCCGCGGATCGCGAACCGCTCCTCCATCGTCGCCAGCACCGTGCGATAGGCATCGGTCACCGTGACGCTGATCGGGACCACCCGGCCGACCTCGGTGTCGGTGGCGACGGAAGCCGTTGCGGTGACGGTCAATTCGGCCGGCACCTTCGGTAGCGCGGCGACGAGGTGCGCGGCGTGGTCGAGGTGAACCAGGCTCAGCAGGCCCTCGACGACCGGGACACCCGCGCCGGTGACGGCGGAGCCGATCGCCGCGAAGACGGCCGGCCAGCAGCGGCCGACCAGCGCGTCGGGCACCGTGCTCAGGGTCGGCGCCAACGGCTCACCGAAGATCGCGGTGACGCCGGTGTGGTCGGCGACGCGCTCGGGGTCCCACTGCACGGTCACGGTCGCGGTGCCGTTGTGCACGCGCGGCAGCGTCTCGGGGCTGTCCGCGCCGGCGGCGATGGCCAACACCGCACGCATGGCCTCGATTGCGTCCTTGGTGCGGATCACCGGGATTGCGCCGTCAATCGTGTTGGGCGGCAAGCTGAATCGGATGTCGATCCACACGCCGGCGATCGGGGTGCTGAGCACCACCTGGTCGCCCTCGATCTGTAGGCGTGCCCCGGTCGACGAGTGGGTGGCCCGGGGTTCTTCGAGACCACCGAATTCGCCGTGCACCTGCCAGTCGGCAGGATCGGCGATCCGGTGCACCGGGTTGGTCGCAACACGACCGGCCCACAACACATCTGGCGCGTCCAGCACGGTGGCGAGCGGGCCACGGATGTCCAGACGGCCCTGCCGGCGCGCGGTGACCGGAGTCGGCGAGACGCCGGATGCGAGCACGTCGTCGACGGCGGCCTTCTCGAAGCGGTCCAGCAGCTCACCGACCGGCTCGTCGAGCCGCGTGATGCCGGCGACCGCGGCGGTGCCGGGGATGATGCAGACCTGGTCGGCGTCGTAGCGGGCGTCGTGCGCCTGCCACAGCGAATCGCTTCGCCACCAACGCCTTACGTCCTTGTCGATCACCGGGACGAAGTTCACCGGCTTGCCCGGCGTCTTGCACTGCGTGACGAAGAACGGCACGTCGGCCGGGTGCAACTGCACGGTCGCGGCATCCGGGTAGCGGGCCACCAGCGCGGAGATCGCCTCGGCCGGACGCTCCAGCAGGTCGGCATCCGCGAAGAGTGTGTCGATCGGCCCGGAGTCCAGTGGGTGCAGGCGGGCCTCGGCGCGCTGCAGCATCGCCGCGAATCGCTCGACCCAGGTGTCGGCCAGCCACGGGCTGCCCGGGGCGGCGGTGTCGGCGGTGCTGTCGCCGTCGCCGATCGCGAGTTCGACGTAGCGCTGCAACCACTGCAGGTAGGTCATCTCGCCGACGTCGCCGAAGTACGGCTTGGCCGTGTTGGCCATCGCGGCGATGATCTCGTCGCGGCGCGCCGCAACGGCTTCGGCGTCGCCGGCGACGTCGTCGAGCAGTCGCCCGCAGCGCGACGCGGTGTTGTCGATCTCGTGGATGTCGGCGCCGAGCTGGCTGCGGCCAGAGGCCATGCCGCCCTGCGCTTTTCCGGCGCCTACCCACTGGTCGGTGCCCTGGATGTCGACCAGCATCTGTTTGACCGACGGCGAGGTGGTTGCCTCGAGGGTCGCCATCGCCGCGGTGCCGACCAGGATGCCGTCGACCGGCATCAGCGGGAAGCCGTAGGCCTGGGCCCAGCGGCCGGACAGGTACTCGGCCGCGTGCTCGGGTGTGCCGATGCCACCACCGACGCAGACGGTGATGTTGGGCCGCGACCGCAGTTCGGAGTAGGTGGCCAGCAGCAGGTCGTCGAGGTCTTCCCACGAGTGGTGTCCGCCGGCGCGTCCACCTTCGATGTGCATGATGACCGGCTTGGTCGGAACCTCGGTGGCGATGCGGATGACCGAGCGGATCTGCTCCACGGTGCCCGGCTTGAACACCACGTGCGAGATGCCGATGTCGTTGAGCTCTTCGATCAGCTCGACGGCCTCTTCCAGTTCGGGGATGCCGGCGCTGACGACGAGCCCGTCGATCGCGGCGCCCGACTGACGGGCCTTCTGCACCAACCGCTTTCCACCGACCTGCAGCTTCCACAAATACGGGTCGAGGAACAGCGAGTTGAACTGGTAGGTGCGGCCGGGCTCGAGCAGACCGGCGAGCTCCTCGACGCGGGCGTCGAAGATCGGCTCGGTGACCTGCCCGCCGCCGGCGAGTTCGGACCAGTGGCCCGCGTTGGCCGCGGCGGCGACGATCTTGGCGTCGACGGTCGTCGGAGTCATGCCCGCGAGCAGGATCGGAGAGCGGCCGGTGAGTCGGGTGAACTTCGTCGAGAGCTTCACCCGGCCGTCGGGCAGGGTGACAACCGTCGGGGCGTAGCTCGACCACGGCCGGGCCACCTCGGGCACGGCGCCGACGGTGAAGAGGTTGCGCTGGCCGCCGCGGGTCGCGGCGGGGACGATGCCGACCCCGAGGCCGCGGATCACCGGCGCGGTGAGCCGGGTCAGGATGTCGCCGGGACCCAGGTCGAGGATCCACCGGGCGCCGGCCTCGTGCACCTGGATGACCTCGTCGACCCAGTCGACCGGCTGCACCAGGATGGCTTCGGCCATCGCGCGAGCCAGGTCGACGTCGATGCCGACCTTCTCCGCCCAGTCGCCGACGATGTCGATGCTGTCGGACAGCCGCGGCGTGTGGAAGCCGACCTCGACCTGAACGGCGTCGAACACCGGCGCGAAGACGTCGCCGCCGCGCAGCTTGTTCTTGCGCTCGGCCTCTTCCCTCTCCGAGATCTGCTTGCAGTACAGCTCGAAGCGGGACAGCTGTTCCGGCGTCCCGGTGATGACGACCGAGCGCCGGCCGTTGCGAATGGACAGCACCGGCGGCAACACCGTGCGGACGTCCTGCGAGAACTCCTCGAGCAGCCGGTAGATGCGCTCGGGATCGGCGTTGCTGATCGACACCATCGGCGAACGGTCGCCGAGCACCGAGATGCCGCGCCGGCGCGCCACCAGCGTGCCGGCCGCGCCGATGAGCTGCGCCATCGCGAGCAGTTCGATGTCGCGCGTACCGCCCGCCTTGAGCGCCTCGACGGCGAGGATGCCCTGCGAGTGGCCCACCACGGCCACCGGCGGGGTGGCCATCAGGTCCATGCCCTGACGGGCGAGCGTGCGGATCGCGGCGATCTGGGTGAGCAGGACTCCGGGCAGCGACACCGCGGCCGAGGTCAGGTGTTTTTCGGACGGGATGGGGTCCTCGGCGGCCAGCGCGCGCACCCACTGCAACGGCTCGAAGCCGATCGGCCGCACGACCACCAGTTCGTTGGCCACCGGCTCGAGCAGCAGGTCCACCTCACCGGCCAGCGTCGCCAGCTCGGACTCGATCCCGGACGACGAGACCAGCTCTTCCAGCGTCTCCAACCAGGCACCGCCCTGGCCGCCGAAGGCGACCGCGTAGGCCTCACCGGCCGTCAGACGATCGACGAGCGCATGAGTATCCGCGTCGAAGCCGTCGCGGTCCGCGGACACTCGATGATGCTCATAGATCGTCACGTGTGTATCTCCCTAAATAGCGCTCGTCCGCTCAGGTGCCAGAGCCGCGCTGCCCCGTAAATACCGTCAAAGTCCCGACTGAGCCCCGGTCCACAGTGGCTACGTCTTGGCTGTCCCGGCTCACGCGGGCGCCGCCAAGGAGGCGTCATCGGCTGCACTAAGAGTGTCATAAGAAATTTGGAGCTTTCCGGGGGATTTTGGTTACTGGTGAGTTCTACGCGCGAGTAATGGTGGGCTGGGTAACACTCCGCTCTGGGGTCGCCGACAGCGTCCGGACCAAACCCGCTGCGTGCGGGTGGTTACGGTTGAGTAGCTATAACTGCGCAGATCAAGGCAGTATTGTTACCTAATCGTTATCTAAAAATTTTGCGCCATATCAGCCGTCTCGGCCCCACACGGACGAGATGACGCCGTGCGACTGTTACGAATCCGGCCAACCGGACGGTAGGCGCGAGTTTGCTGGGAACTTACTCAGGAGTCAGCTAAGTTCCGGCCGCGCGCCAGTGCCGCATTCGTCCGCTGATGCCCCAGCGACTCGTAGCCGATCACCACCACCGCCGGCGCCGCCATCACCACCAAGAGGCACACCGGGACGGACACACCCGCGGATGCGAGAGCCACGGCGCCGCCCAGCACGGAAAGCGCCACCACGACGATGACGGTGTAGAAGCCGTCCCAGGCCCGGGTCAGCAGCTGATAGGTCCCGTATACCGCCCCGACGTAGGCGCCGACCGGAACGGCAACCGCAAGCACCGTAGCCACCGGGTCGAGCGCGGAGTGGTGCTGGATGGCGTCCGCGGCGGCGTGCAGTCCGGCGCCGGTGGCCACGATCGAGCCGAACACCGCGATGTGCAGGTAGCCATACCCGAACGAACGCTCGCGGTGGTCGTGCAGGAGATGCGCCGACGGCACCACGAAGTACACCCACCACAGCCCGAAGGTCAGACCGGTCCCGGCGACCGCCACCAGCGCTGCATCGGTGGTCCAACCGTGCTCGGCGACCATCGCCGACAGCGACGCAACCGTTCCCACCACGCCCTCGCCGAGCGCGATGATCGTCAACAACCCGTTGCGCTCGGCGATGTGATGCGCGTGCCAAGGCGTGCCGCCCTTGTGTTTCTCGGCGATCAGCGGGCCGCTGACCTCGATGGCCACCATCAGCGCGAACAGCACGAACGTGACGCCGACCGTGGTGTTGACGACGGCGATCGCGATCCAGCCGATCTGCGCGACGGTGATGGTCGCCGCGTACGTCAGGCATGCCGACTTACGGGCCGGGTCCTGGCTGGCGGCCCGCAGCCACTGGATCACCATGGCCACCCGCATCACGACATAGCCGCCGACCAGGACCCGGTTGTCGACGTGGGCTCCGTCCGCGATCGAGCTGAACACCTGCGGAATGCCCAAGGCCAGCACCAGGACGCCGACCATCTGCAGCATCGTCGTCAGCCGGTACACCCAGTCGTCGGTGTCGTAGGCCGAGGCGAACCAGCTGAAATTGATCCACGCCCAGCACACCGAGAAGGTCGCGAAGGTGAAGCTGATCAGCCCGGACTCGACGTGGCCGGCGGCCAGGGAGTGCGCAAACTGCGCGGCGGCGACGCCGAAGGCGATGACGAAGGTCAGGTCGAACAGCAGCTCGAGTGGGGTGGCGACCCGATTCGACTCGTGCGGGTCGCGCCCCGACATGCGACGCAGCCGGTGGGTCCGCACCTCGTGGGTGTGGTGGCTTCCAGGTTCACTCACCCAAATATTTTCCCCCGGTCTCAATTGAGTGACCGCTTAATACCGAGACCGAGAACGATGCGCGGCAGTCTGTACCATCTCCCCATGCCGCTGGTCATGGGAGCGACGGCCGCTGGATTCAACATCGTTCGGCAGCTCGGATACGAGGAGTTCGGCGAGATCTACGTCGCCGAGCACCCGCGGCTCCCCCGTCAGCAGGTCCTTCACCTGATCCCCGCCGAGACCTCACTCGACCTGGACTACCGGATCCGGTTCAACGAGGAGTCCGACCAGGCGGCCACGCTGTGGCACCCGAACATCGCCGGCCTGACCGACCGCGGCGAATTCGAGGGCCAGCTCTGGATCTCCACCGAATACATCGAGGGCTCCGACGCGGCCGAAGTGCTCGGCGACGGTCACCTCGACGGCATGCCGCCGCGGATGGTCATCGAGATCGTGTCGGCGATCGCCGACGCGCTGGACTACGCGCACGATCGCGGGATCCTGCACCGCCACGTGAATCCGGGCAACATCCTGATCAGCAACGCGGCCGCGGATCGACGACGAATCGCGTTGACCGGCTTTGGTGTAGCGCGACCCGAGGGTGCGCACAACACACTGACGCGCGCCGGGATGTTCATCGGGACCGCCGGTTACACCGCGCCCGAACAGCTGATGGGCGAGGAGATCGACGGCCGGATCGACCAGTACGCTCTGGCGGCCACCGCTTTTCACCTGTTGACCGGCGCTCCGCCGTTCGCGCACTTCAATCCGTCGGTCGTGGTCAACCGCCAACTCAACGACCGGCCACCCCGGCCGAGCGAGATCCGGCCCGACCTGACGGACTTCGACGCGATCTTCGCCCGCGCGCTCTCGTCCGATCCGGTCGACAGGTTCCGGCGCTGCCGCGACTTCGCCAAGGCTCTCGAATCGACGGGCGGCACCCGCTCGCACATTCGCGCCACCTCTGAGGAGCGGGCTGCGTCCATTTTCCGCGAGGCAACCGAGAACGGCAACGGGGCGACCGCGGCGTTCGTGGCAACGCCGAAGGCGGCGGACCACGAGCCGACGTCCGCCGTGCCGACGACCGCCGTGCCGACGACCGCAGCCCCGAATGGCCGCTCGCACAACCACATTGACCAGGCCACCGCAGTCGCCGCTGCACCTGCCGCGCCGCCGGCCCCCGAGGAATTCGACGAACTCGACGACGAGTACGACGACTACCTCGACGACGACGACGACGAATACGACGACGAAGCCGCGGAGGCCCGCAAGCGGCGCCTGAAGCACTCCGCCGCAATCGGCGGCGTGATCGTGGTCGTTCTGATCGCCTGGTTCGCCGGCGTCAAGGCCCTGCGATCGGCGTCGCAGCCCGAAGACACGCAGAGCACCGTCGAGACCACGTCGAACGAGCCTGCCTCCCCGTCGCCGTCGTTCGTCGCGCCGGCGCCGATCGTCGTCGCCCCGCCTCCGCCGCCCCCGGTCATTCCCCGCCGCCGGCGGCCACCACACCGGTGATCACCACGACGGTGCCGGCCACGACCAAGGCTCCGGTCGCCACCACACCGGCGCAGAGCACCCAACCGCAGACCACCGTGGCGAAACCGCCGAAGCCGGCGACCACCACCCCGTCTGGGCCGAACGTGCTCGACACCCGGCCGGCCGTCGGTATGCCCTGCGGCCCAGAGGGTTCCGTCGCCGTCTCCAACTCGGGCGCACCGGTCACCTGCGTGGGCACGCCGGGCGGGTCCGCCTGGCAACCGCCGGGCGCCGGCTGAGCGACGTCAGCTTTCGGCCGACAGCACCGCGATCAATGCCTCGGCGACCTCACGGCCCGCGACCGGAAGCTCGGCTAGGTTGTCCTGCAACAGCTTCAGCGCATCGGGCCGTTTGCCGGCCGCAATCAGCGGGCTGAGCCGTTCCAGGAGCTCGCTGCGGTCGTCCAGGGTGGACGCCAGCACGTCGATCAGCTCCCAGTCGCGGTACATCGCCAGCGAGCGTTCGTAGAATGCGAACCCGCTCACTGGCTCACCACGCATGGTGCCGTGGTAGCGGTACGGCCCCTCCATGTATTCGATCGGCAGCCCGTGCGCCGGCGCGGGCACGAGCGGTTCGCCGGTGAGGTCCAATTCCAATGCGGCGCTGCTCAATCGATGCAGATTGGGCATGAACCGGTCCTTGGCCGGCGGGCGCACCAGAGGGCGAATCGAATCCGGCCAGCGCACATAGCTGGTGGTGGTCACCTCGACGTCTTCGGCGCACTCCGGGACCCTGTCCGGGTCCGGGTAGCTGACCGTCGCGCCCGAAAATGGTTGCGGCGCATTGCCTTCGATCCGATCGAACTGATGCCAGATGCTCATGTCGACCCCGTTGTCGAGGTTGATCGTGCGCCATTCGTGTGATCTGGACCGCGGGTCGCCGGTCGGTCCACCGTCGTTGGCGTACTTGGGAAACCATTGCCGGTCAACGTGTCCGGCACTGCCACTGACGTCTTCACGTTCGTCGCCCCAGCGCAGCGTCCCGTTCATCACCATGCCGGTTTGAAAGTAGGAGTACGTTCCGGCCTGGCCGAAGCAGATGATCTTGCCGTCATAGGTGTCCGCGCCTACCGGCACCGGCGCGCGCGTCGGCGTCACGTCGAGGTCGAGTTCCATTGGCTGACCGGCCTGGTCGGTACCGCGCAGGCTCACCCGGTAGCTATAGGGCTCCAGCTCGCCGGCCTCGTCGCGACACGACGTCCACGTCACCGGGCCTGCGCTGCTCTCGTACCGGATGTCGAGGTATCCGGTCGCCATCGTCATCTTCGGCTGTGCGCCTGGCTCCATGTTCCGGGGCGGCATGTCGTAGTCGGTATAGGTGCCGTATTCGCCTGTGTCGCAATCGAAGAGCGCCATCGTATAAAAGTCGGCGACCACGGTGCCGCCCGGACGGTTCTTGTTGAAGATGGTCAGGTAGGCGAAGGTGCGGCCGGTGGTGCTGGTCAGCTCGCCGGCGATGAACCAGGTGTCGGACTCCTGGTCCTCGTGCAATCCCTCGGCCTCCGGGAAGTCCAGCGCGCGGTCGTTGTCCACCAAGCGGAACGGGTACTTGCGCCAGTCAGTGTTCATCTCACGCCTCTGGTTTCCGCGACAGACGCCAGGCGCCCCGGCTTTTTTGCTATGTTAGCATCAATAGCGAATTTGCCATCGCCTTGTCTCGCCCTGTTTAAGGTCGTGCCCATGCCGGAAACCCGTGACCATCGTTGCTACGACCAGCTTTTCATCGGGGGACGGTGGCGCAAGCCGTCCTCCGAGCAGCGCCTGACGGTCATCTCCCCGCATACCGAGAAGCCGATCGGCGATGTCCCGGCGGCGACGCCGGCGGACGTCGACGACGCCGTCGCCGCCGCCCGGCACGCGTTCGACCACGGTCCATGGCCGCGGCTCGACCCGCAGGAACGGATGCGGAAGGTCGAGCAGCTCGCGACCATCTACGGCGCACACCTCGACGAGATGGCCGACCTGATCACCGACGAGATGGGCTCGCCGCGCAGCTTCAGCCGGCTGGGTCAGGCCGCAGCGGCGGTCTCGATGATCCACCTGACGCTGGGCGTCGCCCGCGACTTCCACTGGACCGAACGGCGGCACGGCGTCCTAGGCGAAGTCCACCTGCGCCGGGCGCCGGTGGGAGTCGTCGCGGCGATTGTGCCGTGGAATGTGCCGCAGTTCCTGATCATGCCCAAGCTGATCCCGGCGCTGATCGCGGGCTGTCCGGTGATCGTCAAGCCCGCGCCCGAAACCCCTTTCGACGCTTTGTGGTTGGCCGAGATGATCGAGCAGCTCGACCTGCCCGAGGGGGTGGTGTCCGTGCTGCCCGGTGGTACCGACGTGGGCGAGGCGCTGGTCCGCCATGCCGGGGTGGACAAGGTGTCGTTCACCGGGTCGAGCGCGGTAGGACGCCGGATCGCCACGCTCTGCGGCGAGCAGCTCAAGCGCTACAGCCTGGAACTCGGCGGCAAGTCGGCGGCGATCATTCTCGATGACGCGGACATCGGCAAGACGGTCCGGGAGCTGAAGTCCGCGAGCCTGATGAACAACGGGCAGGCCTGCGTTGCGCAGACCCGGATCCTGGTCAGCGAACGCCGCCACGACGAGGTGATCGACGCCCTGTCGGAGATGATGTCCGGCCTGCAAGTCGGCGACCCGACCGACGAGGCCACCGACGTCGGTCCGTTGGTGGCTCAGCGTCAGCAGTCCCGCGTGCAGGACTTCATCCGCTCCGGGGTGAAAGAGGGCGCCCGGATGATCCTCGGCGGCGAGGACGCCCCGCACGATCAGGGGTGGTACGTGCGACCGACGTTGTTCACCGACGTCACCAACGACATGCGGATCGCGCGCGAGGAGATCTTCGGCCCGGTGCTCAGTGTGCTCACCTACCGCGACGAGGCGGACGCGGTGCGCATCGCCAACGACAGTGACTACGGGCTGGCCGGGTCGGTGTGGACCGCCGACATCGCGCACGGTCTGGAGGTGGCCGCGAGCGTGCGCACCGGGACCTACGGGATCAACATGTACACGCTCGACATCGGTAGCCCCTTCGGCGGTTTCAAGCAGTCCGGCATCGGCCGCGAGTTCGGGCCCGAGGGCCTGCACGAGTACGTCGAGTTGCAGTCGGTGATCAGCAAGGGCACGATGCCGCCGCTGTCCAGCTAGGGCCGGTGCTCGTCACTCCTATCACTTCAGTCTCCGCATTCTTGGAAGTCCCGGTTTGCCCGCCTTCGCGCGAATTTTCCGGCGGCACTGAATAATTCGCTATGAGGCGGGCAAGTCGACGTGTACGTCCTCGGCGTGGCTGATGTGAAGTGAGTGACGCCTGCTTACGCGCGCCAGCCAGGGTTACGGCCAAGCCGGGCAAGAAGTTTCGATTGCACGTCGGACTGGGCGCCAACTGCGACCGGGGCGTCGAACATCGCGGAACCGGCGAACGCGCCTGGGTCGTCACGCAACGGCGTATAAAACAATTCGCACCATTCGGGGTCCAACCGATCATCGGCCTCGACCGCCCGGGCCAGGTCCCAGGTGTGCACCAACACATCACGAGTCAGGTTCGGCAGGACCGCGACCGCATCCGGCTCGAGCTCGCGTTCACACGCAACTTCAAGCTGTTCGTAGGTCAGCTCCCAACGCTGCCGAGGATCATCCCGTGGACGGTCGGGCTTGAGGCCCATCGGTCGCAACAGCAGCACGTCGTGAAATCCGATGACATGTTCCAGTACTGCTCTGGCATCCCATGCATCACAGGGCGACTGTCGATCCCACTTTCCGCCCACGGCGCGAACTGCCGAGCCAAACCTTCGGCACACAGCCAGATGGCGCGCGCCGTCGCTCATCACCGCTCCGGCAGCTGCAGTGTGAGCTCGACCGGACTGCACAGCTCACCACGTTGATTGACGACGTCGATCTGCAGCTCGACTTGTCCCGGCGCCGGCTTGCCCACCACGCGGGCCCGGCCCACCATCGTGTCCCCTGCGTAGATCGAACCGACCAGCCGCATCTTGCGCCGCACCACGCGGCTCAGCGGGCCGGCCCACTCGGTCGCGATCCGGTCGGCAAAACCGGCGACGTGCATGGTGTTGACGAAAATTCCTGGGTGACCTTGCTTTTCGGCATAGTAAGGATCGAAATGCACCGGGGTGTAGTCCCAGGTCGATCCCGAATTCATCACCACCCGTTGGTAGCTGATCTCGTCGCGTACTTCGGGCAGTTCCGTCGGCACGGCGACATCTGCCCAGGCGAGACTCACGCCGCCCCCGGTGCTCATTCGGAGCTCCTCTTCATCGCTTCGCTCTGCATCGTCGCCGCCAGCGGAGTGAATCGGAACAACGTGTTCCGGTTGGTCGCCACCACCGTGCCGTCCTGCCGGGTGAAGGTGTCCAGCGTCTCGATGAAATGCCCGACGCCGAGCTTGGACCGCTTCTCCGGTGACACCGACACGACTTCTTCGACGATGGTGAGCCGGTCGCCGTCCAGGATCGGCACCGGGAACTCCGCCTCGTTGGCGGCGTTCACAATCGTGGTGCCGGGCAACGGAACCCGCAGCGCGATCGCGCCAACCGGCCGTTGCCCATCCGGTTGCCACGGTGTCGGCACCAGCCAGCCCATCAGCAACGCCGGCGGCGCCACCAGGCCGCCCCACGTCCGCGCCGCGAAATCGGGATCCCAGTACGACGGATTGCCGTCCTGCACCGTCGCAGCGAACATCTGGATCCGCGCGGCGCTGACGACGGTGCCCGCTACCCGCGGTTCGGATGTCACGCCGACCATCCGCAGGGCGTCCTCGTAGGTGCCGAACGCAAGCGTGTAGCTGATCGGGCTCCCCGTCACGCCGATACCGGAACCGAATCCCAGTGCAGTTCGCGGGAAGTGAAGTACCAGCCACCGCGCTCGTAGACCAGTTGATCGCGATAGCTTCCGGTAGCGCGCAGCGTCGCGCCGCCGTCACCGGCCGCGAACAGCAGCGCCACACAGCGCTGTGTCGCGTTCACCCCGTCGACGGTGATCTCGTGGTCGACGGTGACCAGTCGCCCGCCACCGCCGTCGAAAGCCTCACGCAGATCGGTGAATTCGGCACCGTCCCGGGTGAAGCTGGCGCCCGAGTGACGGAAGGTCGCGATCCATCCGTTGCGATCCCCGTCGGAGTAGCACCGATTGTGCCGAGCGGTCAGGTTCAAGATCGCGTCGCGGCCCACCGAGCCGTCGAGGACATACTGCTGTTGATAGGTCATGGCCATGCGTTGTTCTCCCTGTCTCACCTACTGACGATGTATCCATGGCTTTCGCGGTCCCACGTCCCTGGTCCGACTCCCCGGCCGCGCAGGACGTCCTTGCGGATCCGGCCGATGACGTTCTTGGGAAGCTCGCTGACCACCTCCACGTACCGCGGTACGGAGAAGTAGGGCATCCGGGCGCCGCAAAAGTCCAGCAGCTCTGGGTAATCCACGTCGTCGCCGGGCGCCACGGTGACGAACAGCAGGATGTCGTCCTCGCCCAGGTCGCTCGGCACACCGACGACCGCGGCCTCGAGCACCGTGGGGTGCCCCGTCACGACCGCCTCGACTTCGACCGACGAGATGTTCTCGCCGCGGCGGCGCAGCGAATCCTTCACACGATCCACGTATGTCAGGTTGCGGTCCCCGTCCAGCACACCCAGGTCACCCGTTCGGAACCACTCCGGGTGCGGGACGACGGCGTGGTCCGTCGGGTTCACGTAGCCTTCGCTCATCACGTGCGGACAGCGTGAGCGGCAGGCGATCTCGCCCACGGCACCCGCCGGCAGCGGGGTGCCGTCGGAGTCGACGATGTTGACGTCGAAGTGCGGATTCGGCTTGCCGGACGTCCCGGGCACCCCGTCCTCGGATACGCCCTTGACCGCGATTGGAAACGCCTCGGTGAGCCCGTACATGGTCACAATCCGGCAGCCGTAACGCTTTTCGATGTCGTGATAGATCCCGGCGGCGATCGGCGCCGCGGAGATGAAGCGCAGCGGCAACTCCCCGTCGCGGTTATCGGGTGGCTGGTTCCACAGCATCGACACCATCGCGCCGGCACCGACGAAGCCCACCGCACCGCAGTTCCGAATCTCGTCCCACACCGAGGTCGGATGAAAAGCCGCCGCCAAAACCGTTGTGCCACCGACCAGCATCGGTGCCAGTACGGCCGGCGCGGCGCTCAAATGGAACAGCGGCATCGCCGTCCACAACGCCTCCCCCGCGCCGAACTCCCACGCCGACGCGGCGGTCGCGGCCGTGGTGAACAGATAATGCCAGGTAGTGGCAACGGCTTTGGAGGGCCCGGTCGTGCCGGAGGTGAAGAACAGCGAGCCGACGTCGTCGATCGCACCGACGTGCGCGGCAACCGCGGCACTCTCGTCCAGCGCGACGTCCTCGACGACGAGGCAGGGCAACCGGTCGGCCACCTCGGCGACCCGGGTCAACCGGTCGGTGTCAGTGATGACCACCTTCGCCCGCGACAGCCGCAGCGCATGCAGCAGGAAGTCACCTTTGTTGGCGGTGTTCACCGCGGCCGCGACGGCCCCGATTCGTGCCGCACCCAGCCAGAAATAGACCCACTCGGGACAGGTCCCGGCGAACAACGCGAGGCCATCACCCGGCCCAATCCCCAACTCCTGCAAGGCGTGCGCGGCCGCGCAGGACCGTCGGCGCATCTGCTCGTAGGTCACGTCGACGCCGTCGATCGACATCATCACCCGGTCGGGGAACTGCTCGGCCCGCCGGTCGAGGACCTCGGCGACGCTGAACCGCTCGACGCCGAATTCGGCCGGACCGATGTCAGGCCCCTGCAGCCGCCGGGTCCGGTTCACCGCTGGCGGTGTAGCCGAAGTCGTCCGCCGCGGCTTCTTCGTCCGGATAGAAGCGATGCGCCCAGCGGCGCAGCGCCGCGTAGTCGCGGGCTTCCTCCGGGGCGAGGTTCGGCTTCTCCAGGTACTTCATGTTCTCCCAGGTGAAGAAGTCCTGCTTGATGACTTCCTGCTGCAGCGCAAGGAATTTCGCGGCCCGACCGGTGGGAACATCGCCGGAGTCGCCGGGCTCGCGTACCGACGCCTGGGTGTAGAAGTAGTCGGTGTAGTCCTCGTCGACGGGGGTCTGCCCGGTGACCTCGATGGTGGCCACCAGGTCGCTCGGGAAGCGCACGATGCCCAGGCCCAACGAGTAGTTGTCGTAGATGATCTTGGCGTCGACCGGGCCGTTCGGGGTCAGCCAGGTTTCCGCGCGGCCGCCGCCGAAATGGGCGCTGACCGTCGCGTGCAGGTGGTAGCCGGCTACTTCGAATGACGTGGTGTTGGCCGGGTTCGCGGCCTTGTGCACGTATTGCACGTGATACGGGTCGGCGGCGTTCTCGATGATCATCTGCGCGTGCACCTTGACGCGGTTCAGCATCCGGCTGTGCGGGTGCAGCGGGTAGTACTCGTCGGTCTCCAACTCCGGCAGCACCGGCGGCTGCCAGTACGGCGCACGACCGTGCCGCTCGTGCCACACCAGGATGAAGCCGTACCACTCCGCGCTGTGATAGGTCTTGACGCGGACGTTGTTCTTGCAGCCGATCTTGCTGTACGGGATCAGCGCGTTCGTTCCGTCGCCGCGCCACTGCCACCCGTGCCATGGACAGACGATGTTCTCGCCCTCGACCGTGCCGCCGACGCCCATGTTGGCGCCGAGGTGCTGGCAGTAGGCGTCGAGCACATTGACCTGGCCGGACTGCGTCCGGAACAGCACCATCTCTTCGCCGAAGTAGTGCACCCGCTTGACCTCGCCGGGCGCGAGTTCGGAGGCGAACCCGACGATGAACCATCCGGTTGGGAATCGGTACGGCGACAAGCTGATGCCGCTGGGCCCGAATTCGCGCTCGGAAGGGTCGATGGACGCATCAGGCATGGTGTCCGTCATTGGCTGCTCCTTGGCGCATGGCCGCGCTGACGCGCGCCACGCTTCGTGAAGACTTCGTCTATTTTTACTATTTTAAGCATTGAACGTCAACGAGCGCGCACACCGGCGGTAGGGTCAGTCACCGGACCCGTCCCCACGGCGACGCGGACGTCTGAGTTAAGCGAGGATGCCAATGACGGCTTCGACAGTCGACCTGTCCGATTTTGCGTTGTGGCGCAACGGCTTTCCCGACGACGTGTTCACCGAGCTGCGCCGCGACCGCCCGCTGTTCCGGCACGGCCTGACGCCCGGCGTCGAAAAGACGGTCAAGCGGAATTTCTGGATGACGACCAAGCATCGGCACGCGATGCGCCTGCACAGGGACTACGAATCGTTCACCGCCACCGACGGCCCCCTGATCCAGCCCGCCGACCTGTTCGCGTCGTATCCAACCGTGATCACGCTGGACCCGCCGGAACAGAGCAAGCACCGCAAGCTGATTTCGAGCGCCTTCACGCCACGGGCGATCGCCAAGCTCGAAGACGGCATCCGGGCGCGCGCGGCGCGGATGGTCGACGACCTGATTTCCCGAGGCGGCGGCGACTGGATCGACGACGTGGCCGACCTGCTGCCGATGACGGTGATCGGCGACATCATCGGCATTCCGGAGCAGGACCGGCCGCGCATCTTCGACGGCTTCGACCACATCCTGAAGTCGCAGTCCAGCCAAGAGCAGGTGGACGCCAACATCTTCGCCAACATCTTCGGCTATGCGATGGAACTCACCGCCGAGAAGCGGCGCAATCCCACCGACGACATCTGGAGCACGCTGGCGTCCGCGGTGATCACCGGCGACGACGGCCAACAGTTCAGCCTGGCCGACAACGAGCTCGAGTTCTTCTTCTTCGTGCTGGCGTTCGCGGGCAGTGACACCACCAAGAACTCACTGGCGATCGGACTGCAGGCGTTCGTCGCCAATCCGGTGCAGATCGAGCGCTATCGCGAGGATGAGTCGCTGCGATCGAGCGCCATCGAGGAGGTGCTGCGCTGGTCTTCTCCAGTGGCGTACTGGACGCGCACCACTGCGATGGACATCGAGATCGACGGCCAGCACATCCCGAAGGGCGAGCGGGTGGTCTCGATGCTGCGATCGGCGAACCGCGACGAGGAGGTGTTCGACTCGCCGTTCACCTTTGACATTGGACGCCAACCGAATCCGCACGTGGCCTTCGGTGGCGGTGGGCCGCACCACTGCCTGGGCGCCATGCTGGCCCGCGCGGAACTACGCGCGGTGTTCGACGAATTGCTGCTGCGCGGAGACGGATTCGCGCTCGGGCCGGCGCGGGTGAGCTATCCGAACTTGACCACCAACATGTCGATCTACGACGACATGCCGATCACGCTGAAGGCGCGCTGACGCGTCACTCGACGATCCGCAGCGCGGCCTTCGGGCACTGGTCGACGGCCGCCGCCGCATCGACCTCCAAGTGCTCCGGCACCTCGCCGTCGGCGACGTGCACCACGTCGGACGTTCCGATCTCGAAGATGTCCGGTGCCAGCGATTCGCAGAATCCGTTGGCCTCACACAATGATTCGTCGACGACGATTCGCATCGCTTTACTCCCTTCCGAGCAATGTCATAGTCCCCTGGGCCGGGTGCCGATCACCCCGGCGGTCGTCAGGCGCGCCAGGTCCTCGTCGCTCAGACCGCACAACTCGCGCAGCACCTCACCGTTGTGTTCGCCGAGGGTGGGCGGTGGGCGCATCAGCCAGGCGCGCTGGCCACGCAACGGCGCGAACGGTGGGCACGGGTAGCGGGCCGACCCGGTACGCGGATGCTCCAGCGTCTCGAGGAACCCGCGGTCGTTGAGCTGATCGTTCTCGGTGACGAGCGATGGCGACACGACGGGCGCGGCCGGAATCGATGCGGTGGCAAGCGTATTCACGGCATCGTCGAGCTTCCGGCCGGCGAACCAGTCCTGCAGATTCAGGTCGATCTCGTCGGCGTGTGCCCGGCGCCCGTCGACGGAGTCGAATCGGCGATCGTCCGCCCATGCCGGCGCGCCGAGCACCTCGACCAAGGTTCGCCACTGCTGGTCGGTGCTCACCGTCACCGCGATCCAGTCGTCGTCGCCGTCGCAGCGGTACAGGTTCTGCACGGCCCGGCCGTGTCCGCGGTTGCCCCGGCGGCTCAGCGTCACCCCGAAGACCTCGGCCTCCATCGGCTGGATCGCGGTCACGTTGAGCACCGTCTCGATCATCGGCAGTTCTACGAGTTGGCCTCGCCCGGTGCGGTCGGCGAAGCAGAGAGCGGCGGTCACCGCGAACGCCGCGTGCACGCCGGCGAGTGGGTCGCATGCGCCCCGGGGCGGGACGGGCGGCCCGTCCGCCTCGCCGGTGACCCAGGCCAGCCCGGCGATCTGCTCCATCGTCGGCGCGAAGCCAACCCGGTCTCGCCACGGCCCGTCCAATCCGAATGCCGGCATCCGGGCGACGACCAGCCGCGGGTTGATCGCCAGCAGCGCGTCGGCGGTCAGCCCGAAGTGGTCCATCACCCGCGGGGAGAAGTTCTCGATCACCACGTCGGCGTCGGCAACCAACTCACCGAACAGTCGGCGCCCCTCCTCGGATCCCAAATCCAGTGTGACGGAACGCTTGTTGGTGTTCATGGCGTGAAACACCCAGCCGTATTCCCACCAGTCGTCGACGTCTTTGCGCATCCCGCCGGAATACCGGATGCCGTCGGGCCGTTGGATCGACTCCACCTTGATCACGTCGGCGCCGAACGCGGCGAGCAGATGCGTGGCAGCCGGCCCGGCCCAGAACGCCGTCAGGTCGACGACGCGCAGTCCTTGGAACGGCAGTCGCGCGGCGGACGGCGGCCCGGCGTACTCGCGGGCCGGCCATGGCACGGTGTCGTCCGCGTCGCCGAGCGCGGGCGCGACGCGAAGTGCCGCCGGCGCGCATTCCGACATCAGCCAGGGCGTACGGGGTTGATGAAATCCCGCCGGGTTGCGCGCGAAGACGCCCCGCTCGGTGGCGTAGGCCGTGTCGCGAATCGTCGAGCCGTTGCCCAGTGCCGCGATCGGCAACCGGAACAACTGACCCAGTTCGACCACCTCGGCGACGGTGCGTTCGGCCAACCAGGGCCTGATCTGCTCACGGATGACGCCGCGGTACTGCCACCGGCCGATCTGGAAACTCAGTTGCGGATTCTCCGTCAGCTCCGGACAGTCGACCATCGCCGCGAAATCCAGCCACTGCTGACCGGTCACCATCGTGATCCCGATGTAGCCGTCTTTGGCCGGTTCGATCGACGGCACCTCGATGGTTCGCGTCACCGGCGGCGAGTTGAGCAGATGCGAGTGCAGCCATTCGCCGCTCTGCATCAACGTGATCGCTTCCAGCAGAGAAAGATCCAGATGTTCGCCCGGCCCGCCGCTGTCGACGCGGCGACGGACCGCAAGGGCGCCGAAGGCGGCGAACACCCCACCCATGTACTCGCCGAGGTCGCCGCCGATCGAGATCGGCGGACCCGCCGGGTCACCGCGGAAGCCGGTCAGGCCAGACCACGCCTGCAGGGTGAATTCGCTGGCGGCGCGCTCGGCGTAGGGCCCGGTCCAGCCGAAGTCGGAGATCGTCACGACGACGGCGCGCGGAGAGTCGGCCAGCAACCGTGCCGGGTCGACTCCCCACTGGGTCGCGCGGGATCGGGTCGCCGTCACCACGATGATGTCCGCCCCGGCGAATTCGGCGGCGAGATCGGCCGGCCAGGTGACGCTGCTCTTGCCCGCATTGAGGTAGCCGAACAGCGGTGAATCCGCGCCGTCCGGGACCTTCGTCCCGCCCGCACTGAACCCCCGGAGCCAATCCCCTTGCGGCGGCTCGACTTTGCGCACCTCGGCACCGGCGTCCACCAGAAGCTTGCCGCAGTAACTGCCGGCGATCCGGTCACTGATCTCGACGACGCGAACGTCCTTCAGCGGTGTCGGTCGGCCGCCCTGCCCGTCGCTCAACCTGTATCCGTCTGCACTCGTCGGTACGCTGTCCACGCCGGCCCCGTCGCGGAAAATCCGCAGTATTGACCAGCGCGGCTATTATGCCATTACTGCTAAGATTGCAGTATATGGAGTTTGCGGGCGCGGCGGCCGCAAACTCCAGTCGGTCCGTCCGCTGCTGGAATCAGATGACTGCTCTGGGAATTGGTCCCGAGGCCCGTCGCCGACTGTCGGCGCCGCGGATCGCCGAAATCGTCGCCGACGAGTTGCGGCGGCAGATCATCGACGGTGAATTGGCGGACGGCGACCTGCTGCCGCGCCAGGAAGTTCTCGTCGAGCAGTTCAACGTCAGCCTGGTGTCACTGCGAGAAGCGTTGCGAATCCTCGAAACTGAAGGCCTGGTTTCGGTGCGACGTGGTAACCGCGGCGGCGCGATCGTGCACGCGCCCGCCAAAACCAGCGCTGCCTACATGCTGGGTCTGGTGCTGCAGAGCGAATCGGTGGTCGTCTCCGACCTGGGCACGGCGATCCTCGAACTCGAACCCGCGTGCGCCGCACTGGCCGCGCAGCGCGCCGACCGCGCCGACACCATCGTCAAGGAGCTCAACGAGATCAACCAGGCGATGGAGACGCACCTGGAGGACGGGCCCGAATTCACCGAGATCGGCCGCAGATTCCACGACGCAATCGTGCAGGGCAGCGGAAACAAGACCATCATCGCCGTCGTCGGCACCCTGGAGACGCTGTGGACCAGCCACGAACAGCAGTGGGCTGACGAGAGCGCCGCCAAGGGCACCTACCCGTCGCTGAGCAAGCGGCGCGCCGTGCTCAACACCCACATCAAGATGGCCGAGATGATCGCGGCCGGCGACGTGGACCGGGCCCGCCGGGTGGCGGCGCGGCATCTGTCCGACACCCAGAGTCACGTGTTGGCCACCGGACCCGACCAACGGATCTACGCCCTGTCGCCGCAGGCGTTGTCCCGCCCACGGGACAACCGCCATCTCTAGGACCGCCCTGGTCACCGGTGGCAGCGGCGGCATCGGCAAGGCGTGCGCGGCCAAGCTGTGCGAATTGGGTTACGACGTGGTGCTTTCCGCGCGTCGCGAAGAACCGCTGCGCGCGGCCGCCGAGGACATCGGCGCGCGCTACCTGGTCGCCGACGCCTCGGACCCGACTGGGTTCGCAGCGGCGATCGCGCCGCTGGAGACCGTCGATCTGGTCGTGCACGCCGCGGGCGCGTTGGGCGGAACCTACGCGCGCAAGCAGACATTCGAGCAATGGCAGACGATCATCGCCGCCAACCTCGATTCCTGCTTCGTGCTGACGTCGGCCACGCTGCCCAAGATGCGTGCCGGCTCTCGGTTCGTCTTCATCTCCTCATCCGGGGCCCACGAGCCACAGATGGCCCGCACCGCCTACTGCGCATCCAAGGCCGGAATGAACGGATTCGCCGGCGCCCTGGCTCTCGAGGTGGACCGGGACGGTATCGCCGTCCACATCGTCACCCCCGGCCCGGTGGAAACCGAGATGCTGCAAGACGTTCCGTTCGAGATGCAGGCCATCCAGGCCGCCGACGTCGCCGATGCCGTCGCCTGGCTCGACACCGTAGACCCGTCGGTGAAACTGCCGGAGATCCGGCTGAGCGCGGTGCGTCGCGGGCCATACGCGCGCGTGCCGGTGGTGCCCGACGAGGTGCACCGGCGGGCGGCTAGCGCGGAAAAGGCGCGATGACCGTCTCGCCGAATTCCTGCAGCGACTCCGGCGCCGCGAAATCGGCGAACCAGACGTAAAAGCGTTCAACTCCTTGACCGGACAAATGCCTGAAATGTCCGGACAATTCGTCGGCGTCGCCGCATACCAACCCTGACCCGAGGTTGCCGAAGCGCTTGGCGCTGACTTCGCGGACCTTGTTCGGATCGCTGTCCTTGCGAATGAAGCCGACCATCTGCTGGATGGACACCCGCGCCGATCCCGCCTTCGGCGCCAATTCCGCCAGCCGATTCAGGTGCGTGACCGGAATGTTCCACCAATCCGCATGTCTGCGAACCAGTTCCATCATTCGCGGCCCGATGCCGCCGAGCACCAAGGGGATGTGATAGGTCGGCAGCGGAGCCTGACTTCCGGACGGGTCCTCGCTACGTCCCCAGTAGTGGTTCAGCAGATCGAGGTGCTGACCGAGTTGAGCGACCCGTGCCTTCGGATCCTGTTGACCGACATTGAATCTGGTGAACTCGTCCGGCCATGAGCCCGAGCCGAGGCCGAGTTCGAACCTGCCGCCGGAAGCGTCGGACAGGGTGACGGCCTGCTTGGCCAGCACCGCCGGGTGACGGAACGCGTCGCACAGCACCAGGTGGCCGATGCGGAGCCGCTCGGTCTTGGCGGCCACCCAGGTCGCGACGCTCATTGCCTCCCAGATGTTTTCGTCGCGAAGTCCGGGCGCCTCGAGGTGGTCGATGAACGCGATCCCGTCGAAGCCGCCGGCCTCCGCGTTGCGTGCGCGCTCGACGATGTCGACCATCGGCAATCGCACCTGCGGCAAGAACAAATACCACTCCGCCATGACCCTCCACCATTCCGCGGGCGCGAAGATGCCTCGCCGCAGCGATTGACGATTGTCGCGCTAGTTTACTATTTTTACTATGTTAGGGGCCTTATGGACGTCGGACTGAATTCCGGACAATTGGCGCTGCGCGACAGCGTGCGTGACGTCCTGCGCACGGAGTGCCCGCCCGCCATCGCGCGACAGGCGATGACGGATCCGGAGCGGTGGCAGACCGTGTGGAAGACGGTTGTCGAACTGGGCTGGACCGAGCTTGCCGTTCCCGGCGGTGACAGCGCGTTCGGCCGGATGGATCTCGCCATGGTCCTCGAGGAATGCGGGGCGGCACTGGCGCCGGTCCCGCTGCTGTCCAGCGTCGGACTCGCCGCGGGTCTGCTCCGGCAGGCCGGCCCCACGGTCGCCGACGTGCTGGCCGACATCGGAGCGGGCGTTGTCGCGGCTCTGGCCGTCCACGCCCCGGGCGATCGCCTGCCCGGCGTCCCGATGACCCTGCGGGACGGCCGCGTAAGGGGCCGCGCCATCGCGGTGCCCGGCCTGCCCCGCGCCGAGCTGATCGTCACCCTGGCCTCGTCGCCGGACGGACCGGTCGCCGCGGTGGTTCGCGTCGGCGACGGCGTCACCGTGCGCGAGACCGAGTGCACCGATCCGGCTCAACCGATCGCCGACGTCGAGATCGACGCCGAACCGGTCGCCGTGGCGGCGGTGGACCTGGAGTCGGCGCTGTCGACCCCGCTGCTCGCGGCGGCCGCCGACCTGGTCGGTGTCGCAGCCGCAGCGCTGGCCCGCGCGGTCGAGCACGCCAAGACCCGCGAGCAGTTCGGCAAGCCGATCGGCGCATTCCAGGGCATCAAGCACGCACTGGCGGACAACTACGTCGCGGTGGAGCGCGCTCGGGGCCTCACCTACGCCGCGGCCGCGCGCCTCGACGATCCAGCGACGCCGATCGCTGCCGGCTGGACCGCCGCCGCGCTGGCCAAAGCGGCGGCGGGCGAGGCCGCCGTCAGCTGTGGACGGACCGGCGTCCAGGTGCACGGCGCGCTGGCACAGACCTGGGAACACGACATGCACCTCTACCTTCGCCACGCCTGGCAGGGCGCCTCGACGCTGGGCGACAGCCGGGCGCTGTATCACTCGGTGGGACGCCGCTTCGCCGGGAGCACGCAATGAGCGACCTGACCCGCGAATACGGGGCATGGCTGGCCGACTTCCTGCCCGCGGACTACTACCAGCGCTACGACGACTACCGCTGGGACATCGAGCTTCGTCGCGATCATCAGCGCGCCGCGTTCGAGGCCGGCTGGCTGCAGCCGACGTGGACCCGCGAACACGGTGGCCGATCGCTCGGCCTGGCCGAGGCGATGGAGATCCGGATCGAAGCCGCGACGCGGTCGGCCCCCAAGCTGCCCAACGTCGCCGGGCCGGGGGTGGCGGCGCCGGGGGTCCGGCAATTCGGTACCCCCGCACAGATCGAGCGCCTATTGGTCCCGTTGCTGCGCGGCGACGAATGGTGGGCGCTGGGCATGTCCGAACCCGAGGCGGGGTCCGACTTCGCCGGCCTACGCACGCGCGCGGTGCGCGACGGCGACATGTTTCGGGTCCGGGGCAGAAAGATCTGGACCACCCAGGCGCACCAGTCACGTTGGTGCACGCTGTACGCCCGCACCGACGCGGACGCCCCCAAGCATCGTGGAATCTCCTGCTTCATCTTGGATCTCGAGTCCGACGGGTTGACCATCGAGCCGATCCGCATGTCGTCGATCTCCGACGAGACGTTCTGCGAAGTCACTCTCGACGACGTGGAGATACCCGCGGACAACCTGCTCGGCGAGCTCAACGGCGGCTGGCAGGTGGCCATGTCGTCGCTCAACCATGAGCGGCAGATGATTTGGATCATGAACTGGGTGGAGATTCAGCGTGGCCTCAAGGACGTCAAGGATTCCCACGCCTCGCACGACGACCACGCCTCCGGTGAGGTGTACGCCGAACTCGGATCGCTGCTCGCCGACGCGGAGGCGTTGCGGGCGAACGGCTATCGCGCGCTGAACAACGAACTCGCCGGATTGCCGACCCCCGAGGCCGACACCCTCAAGCTGCTGGGTTCGGTTACGCTGCAGCGGGTTTGGGACTTGGCCGCCGCGGCGGCCGGACCTCGCTCGATCGACGACACCGACCTGCTCTTCGAACGCCAGGACGCCCTCGCGGCGACCATCTACGGCGGTACATCGGAGGTCCAGCGCAACATCATCGCCGAGCGACTACTCGGACTGCCGAAGGGATGACGATGGATTACGACCTCGGCACCGACGCCGCCGAACTCCGAACACGGTTGCGGGAACTGATAACGAAGCACATTCCCGAAGACTTCCTGGGTGCCTGCACCAACGACCCGCGCGATCTCGCGATCACCGAATCGTTCTGCAAGATGCTCGCCTCCGACGGACTGCTCGCCCTGGCCTGGCCGAAAGAGCATGGGGGCGGCGGCGGTTCGGTTTGGCAGCAGACCGTGCTGCGCGAAGAGATGTGGGCCCATCACGAACCACGCGGCGCCCAGTACATGGGCATCAACTGGGTCGGGCCGGCACTGATGCGATACGGCACCGAGGAGCAGCAAGCCCGGCATCTGGCGGCCATCGCCGCCGGCGAAGTGATCTGGTGCCAAGGGTTTTCCGAGCCCGAAGCGGGGTCCGATCTCGCCTCGCTGCGCACCCGGGCCGTCGCCGACGGTGACGGCTGGCGCGTCACCGGACAGAAGGTCTGGACGTCCTATGCCCGCATGGCGTCGTGGTGTGTACTCGCCGCATGCACCGATCCAAGTGCGCCGAAACCCAAGCGGATCACGCTGTTTCTCGTTCCGATGGATCGTCCGGGCATCACCGTGCGACCGATCCGCTCGATGCTCGGGCCGCATCACCTCAATGAGGTGTTCCTCGATGATCTCGAGGTGTCGGCCGGCGATGTGCTCGGCGAGGTGGGCGACGGATGGCGCGTGATGCGCGAGGCACTCGCCTTCGAGCGGGTCGGGATAGCCCGGTACGCCCGGTGCGAGTCACTACTCGACCGGATGCAGACCGAGCTCGGTGACGACTGGGACCGGTTGCCCGAGTCGATCCGCACCCGCTGGGTGCGCGCGCTCATCGACCTCCGGGTGGCCCGGCTGTTGGCCTACCGCGCGGTGTCGCTGCAAGACGACCCGTCGGCGGGAGCCGCGGCCAGCGCCGCCCGCATCGCCACCACGACGTGCGACCAGCAGGTTGCCGAGTTGCTGTTCGACGTGCTGGGTCCGACGGCGCTGGACAGCGGCTCGTCGGCAGCCCTGCACGGCGCCATCGACGACCACTGGCGTTACGCACAGGCCGCCACCGTGGCGTCGGGCACCATCGAGGTCCAACGGATGCTCGTAGCGCGTGAAGCTCTGGGAGGTAGAGGATGAAAACCGCTCTGCCAGAAGACATTGCGGAGTTCGGCGCAGTCGCGGCCAAGCGGCTCGCCAGGTTCGGCGGACCGCAGGCCGCGCTGCAAGCCGAGACCGACGAAGCGCTTCGGGCCGAGGCCCGCACCGCGCTGACCGATCTCGGCGCATTCGATCTCGACGTCCGCTCCAGCGACGAGGATTTGTTGGCGGCCGCGGTGCTCTGTCACGCCGCCGGCGCGACCGCGCTGCCGTACCCGCTCGTCGAGGACCTACTCGCGGTCGACGGCGCGCGGCTGGCACTGGTGAACCCCTCGGCGCCGCGCATCGACCACGGCGACCTGCCCGGCGACTGGCTTGCCTCCGACCTCGACGGCATCCGATACCGGGTGCAGCCCGCATCGCGTTCTGAGGCAAAGCTCGGGCCGTTTCTGGTGCCCGCCACGCTCAGCGAAGACCGCAGCGTTCCGTCGGCCGACGTCGACCTTCATCTGAACCTCGGGTCTTGGCGGATTCTGGGCGCTGTGCAGCAGGCCTACGACATCGCCCGGCAGCACGTCTCAGATCGCGTGCAATTCGGTAAGCCGCTGGCGGAATTCCAGGCCGTCCGCTTCACCGTCGCCGACGCCTCGGTTGCCGTTCGCGGACTGTCAGAGCTGGCAAAGTATACGATCAGCCGCATGGAATCGGCTCCGGCGCAAGTTCGTTCGGCGGATGCGCTGGTGCTGCGGCTGAAGGCCACCGAGACCGCTCGGCAGATGTTCCGCACCGCGCACCAGCTGCTGGGCGCGCTGGGTTTCTGCGACGAGTCCGATATCAGCGTGCTCGATCGGCACACGCAGCCGCTGATCCGGTTGCCGCTCGGCGCGGAGGGACTCGCGATGCGGCTGCTGCCGGCGGTGCGCGGCGGCGGGCTCGAGACGTTGTTCTCCGGCCCGGTCTCGGTATGACACCGCCGACGACGACGCAGAGCGAAGCGATGCCGAGGAGTGGCGCCAAATGACACCGCCGACGACGACGCAAAGCGAAGCGATGCCGAGGAGTGGCGCCAAATGACACCGCCGACGACGACGCAGAGCGAAGCGATGCCGAGGAGTGGCGCCAAGTGATACCGCCGGTCGAGGAGGGAATCCCGTTCGGCGCCAAGCTCAGGCAGCTCGCCGAACAACGCGGCGACGAGCGGGCGCTGACCCTGCTCGGCCGCGACGGCGCCGGGCGGTCGATCACGTTCGCCGAGCTGGATCTGCGGGCCAATCAGTGGGGTCGGGCACTGGCGGCCGCCGGCGCCCAGCTCGGTTCGCTTGTCGCACTGGGAGTTCCGAACTCCGAGGAGCTGATCCTCGCGGCGTTGGGCTGCTGGAAGATCGGTGCCGTCCCGGTTCCGATGCGCTGGGATCTGCCCGACTGGGAGCGCTCTCGCGTGCTCGAGGTGATCGCCCCGGCCGTCACCGTCGATGACGACACCCGTCCCACCCTCGCCGCGAGTGCGGCCGGTCAGTCGACCGATCCACTACCGGACGTGATATCCCCCAAGGCGAACGGGATCTGCAGCAGCGGATCCACCGGGCTGCCGAAGGTGATCCTCACGCTGGCACAGGGTGCCTGGACACCGGAGTCGTCGTTCCCGTTCCTGGCCGCCTGGACGCCCACGCCCACACCGCAGACCATCTTGGTGCCCGGCCCGATGTATCACACCAACGGCTTCTCCCCGCTGACCTACCTGCTCGGCGGTGACGAGCTGGTCGTGCTCGAAAAGTTCGATGCCGCTTTGGTTCTCGATGCCATCGAGCAGTACCGCATCACCAACTTCACCGCGACACCGACCATGCTGTCGCGCATCGCGGCGGTGCCCGGCGTCCGCGACCGCGACCTGTCCAGCATCGCCTGGATCTTGCAGGGCGCCGCGGTCATGCCGCACGCCCTGCTGCACACCTGGTTCGACCTGCTCAGCCCCGAGCAGGTGGTGATGGCCTATGGGATGACGGAGAACTTGGGGCTCACCGCATTACGCGGCGACGAATGGCTGGCCCACCCGGGCAGCGTCGGCCGGGGCTTCCGCGACACCGAGGTGTGCATTCTCGACCAGCACGGCCAGCCCGTGCCGCCCGGCGAACTCGGGGAGGTGTACCTTCGCTCGCCGATGAGCGCCGGATACCTCTACCTGGGTGGCGCGCCCCTGCTGGCGTCGACCCCTGACGGCTTCCGCACGGCCGGCGACATCGGCCACGTCGACGCCGACGGCTACCTCTACATCGCCGATCGCCGCAGCGACATGATCATCACCGGCGGCGCCAATGTCTTTCCCGCCGAGGTGGAATCCGCGCTCGTCGAACACGACGATATCGCCGACGTGGTGGTCATCGGCCTCTCCGACAGCGAGTGGGGCCGGCGGGTGCACGCCGTGATCCAACTGGCCAATCCGCTCACCGAGCGTGACGTGATCGCCTACGCCAAGACCAGGCTGGCCGCCTACAAGGTCCCCAAGAGCGTGGAGTTCGTCGACCAGATACCGCGCACCGCGGCGACCAAGGTCAATCGCTCGGCGATGGTCGACGCCCGCGGGGGTTGACCTCAGCTGATGGCTCTGGCCGCGGCGGCAACCCTGGTCTGGAAGTCGGCGGGCAGCGGGATGTAGCCGAGCGGCGTGAGGCCGTCCTGTCCGGTGGACACCGTCGACTCCATGAACGCCTTCACCGCCGTACCCACCTGTGCGTCAGGGTATTTCGAGCAGACCAGCTCGTAGCTGGCCAGCAGGATCGGGTATGCGCCGGGCGTGCCGGTGGCATAGACCTTTGACAGGTCGAGCACCAGGTCGTTGCCGGTGCCCCTGATGGTGACGTCGGAGATCGTCTTACCGACCCAGTCGTTGCCGATGTGCACCACGCCGCCGGCGGTCGCGATGCCGGCCACGTCGAGGTGCTGCTTCATCGCGTACGACCACTCGTTGTAGCTGATCGCGCCCTCGGTCTTCTTGACCGCTTCCGACGTGCCCTCGTTGCCCCGCGCGGCGGTACCGACGCCGCCGTTGAACGTCTTGCCCGCACCCTTGGTCCACGCGCCGTTCGAGGCCGACTGCAGGTACTGCTGAAAGTTGTCGCTGGTCCCCGACGCGTCGCCGCGGTAGACGACCTTGATCTCCTCGTCGGGCAGGCTGCTGTTGCCGTTCAACGCGGTGATGGCCGGGTCGTTCCAGCGGGTGATGGCGCCGCTGAAGATCTTCGCGAGCGTGGGCGCATCGAAGGTGAGCACGTCGGTCGACGCGACGTTGAACGTGATCGCGATCGGGCCGAAGACGGCCGGCAGGTTCCACGCATCGTTTCCGCCGCAGCGCTGCTTGGCGTTCGCGTACTCGCCACCGCTGAGTGGGGAGTCCGAGCCGCCGAAGTCGGTCTTGGCCGCGAGGAAGTCCGCGACGCCGGCGCCCGATCCGGTGGCCGCGTAGTTGAGTTCCTTGCCCGAGCAGGACTCCTGGTAGCTGGTGATGAAGTGGCTGATCGCGTTGGCCTGAGCGGTCGAGCCACTGCCGGTCAAGTCTTGCTTGCCGCCGCAGTCGACCTTGACGCCCTTGGCGTAGGTCGGCGGCGTGTCGAGATGCGTACATCCCGACAGGATGAGGCCACCCGCGAGGAGCAGCCCGGCCGTGGCCGCGATTCCCTTGTGCTGCTTCATGTTTGCCTCCTCGTGGGCATAGGTCGGCGCGTCGCAGCACCGCGCGTCGGCTCGAGCGCGTCCGCGAACATTAAATGGCACCGATGCCGAATTCGAATCAAGCCGCAAACGAACAACAGGTGAAGCTCATATCGGTTGCCGAATTCATCCGGCTGTCAGCGCGCGTTCAGCTAACTGACTTAGCGTCTGGCGAGGCTGGCACTGGCCGGTGGGTTGCGCGATGGCTCCGGGAGAGGCGACATGACGGACATGCTCGACAAGCCGCAGGTCAACGGCAAAACGGTGCAGGAATACATCGACGAATTGCCGCAATGGCCCGACGGCACCGCGCTGAAATCGATGCCGATGACCGCGATGCAGTTCCGCATCTGGGCGCTCGCCTGTGCTGGCAAGTTCTTCGAGGGCATGGTCGTGTTCATGACCGGCGTTGCCCTGCCGCTCATTTCGATCCAATTCCATCTCAACGCGACCGACAAGGGACTCGTCACCGCGTCCTCGCTGGCGGGCATCCTCGTCGGCGCGACCGCTCTCGGCGGCCTGGCCGACAGTTACGGGCGCAAGAAGATGTTCATCATCGAGATGATCATCTTCGCTGTGTTTCTCGTCGGGTTGACCGCCGCGCCGAACTTCATCACGCTGGTCGTCTGCCTGTTCGGCGCCGGCATCGCGCTGGGGTGTGACTACCCGACCGCGCACATGGTGATCTCGGAGAGCATCGCCACCTCGATGCGTGGCCGACTTGTGTTGAGCGCGTTCGCCTTCCAGGCCGTCGGAGCGTTCTTCGGCACGGCGCTGGGCTTCGGCATCTTGTACGCGAACCCGAACCTGGGCGCCTGGCGGATGATGTACGCCGCCGCGATCGTGCCGGCGGTCCTGGTCGTCATCGGCCGTCTCTACGTCACCGAGAGCCCGCACTGGCTGATCTCGAAGGGCCGCACCGAAGAAGGCGAGAAGGCCACCACCGCACTGCTCAAGCGCACCCCGCAGTACCCGAAGAGCGTGTCACTGGGACACCTCGCCCAGACCCACAAAGCCGCCGAGGAGCACGCGACCTACCTGGCGCTGTTCAAAAAGCGCAACCGTCGCGCGACGATCCTGGCATCGGTCCCGTGGTTCCTGCAGGACCTCGGCGTCTACGGCATCGGCATCTTCACGCCGACGATCCTGGGTGCCGTCATCGGCAAGGAGTCCAAGTCGCACGGTCTGGCCGACACCATCCACAACGACATCCTGGGCGCCAAGGGTTCGGCGATGATGGACGTGCTGTTCGTCCTCGGCGTCATCGTGGCCATCTTCCTGGTGGACCGGATCGGCCGCATCAAATTGCAAATCTGGGGCTTCATCGGTTGCGCGGCCGGCCTGCTGCTCTCCGGGTTGTCGATCAAGCCGGACGGCAGCAACACGATGTGGCTACTCTTCCTCGGCTTCACGATCTTCTACTTCATGGTCAACTTCGGGCCGAACGCGATGACGTATCTGCTTGCGGGCGAGGTCTTTCCGACCGAAGTTCGCGGCAAGGGCGCCGGCTTCGCCGCGTCGTTCGCCAAGATCGGCGCCGTGCTGACCGCCTTCATGTTCCCGATCCTGCTCAAGACGATCGGCACCACCGCGTTGCTCTGGGGCCTCGTCGTCTGCTTCCTGCTGGGCGCCGTCGTGACCTACTTCTTCCGGATCGAGACCACCGGCCTGAACCTGGAAGACATCGGCAAGGACGAGGCCTCGCCCGCCGCCACCACGTCCTAGCGCGGTACGCGTTCGGCGAATCACAAGGCGCAGAGCGACTCTCGCCACTAGCCTGCCCACCATGGAACGTCGCACGGCCGTAGCACTGGCCGCCACGCTGCTGGCTTCAGGTCTGCTGGCCTCAGCACCGCCGGCCGGCGCCGGCTGTCTGTACGGCGGAGGGCTGAGCATCAGCCGCTGCGACGATCCCGTCCAGCCCGACGGCACCTGGCAAAGGTGTGTCGAGACGCACCGGACGACCACCGACTCCAGCGGCTCCTCCATTTTCGGGCGGGAGCGCACCTGCAGGCTGATGGGCCCCGGCCAGTTCCCCCTGGGCATCGCCTTCGGCGACCCGCCAACGCACATCGATTAGCCCCCCGTCAGTCATGACCGAGGACGACGCCCTGTCGGACGCTCAGATCGCGGCGATGTCGCCGGCGCAGCGCCGTGACCTGATCCATCGGCTGGAGCGTCCGCTCGACGAGGTGTTTCCGCCGACGCTCGCGAGACGTATGCGAAGAAGTCGGTTGACCCTGATGGTGGGCGGCACCATCGCGTTGATTCCGTGGATGGTCTACCTGGCCTTCACATTGCCCGACAACTACGTGGCCCATAACTGGCCGGCCACCTGGATCGGCTTCGACTGCGTGCTGATCGCCTCGATGATCGCGACCGCAACGCTCGGCTGGCTACGCCGCCAACGGGTCATCCTCCCCGCGTTTACCACCGGAGTGCTGCTGATCTGCGACGCCTGGTTCGACATCATGACCGCCGGGACTGGGCAGGTGTGGGTGTCAGCGACGACCGCGGGCCTGATCAACGTGCCGCTCGCGGCGATCATGATCGTCGGCGCACTGCGGCTGGTGCGCCTGACGGCGGTGCGCATGTGGTTTCTCGACCCCGCGACTCCGGTATGGCGCCTGCCGCTGCTGCCCTGAGCGTCCTCCCGCCACGCCTCACCCCGTCGCGGTAACCTCATTCTCACAGCGCAACGCCATGAGATTGAGGGAGGGCGGCATGGCCATCAAGAGCGAAGCCGACGAGTCCAACGAGCCCACGGCCCGCGATGCCCGCTTCATCAAGACCGCCGTCGAAATACTGCGCGAGACCGGGCGCACCGACTTCACCGTGCAGGAAGTCGTCGCCCGCTCGAAGACGTCGCTGCGCGCGTTCTACCAGCATTTCAGCAGCAAGGACGAGCTACTGATCGCCCTGCTGGAACGGACCATGGCGCAGTCCAGTGCGGCCTGGCGGGCCGAGACGACCGGACTGGCGAGCACCGCGGCGATCAAGCTGATCATCGACCGGATCAGCGCCGAGCCCGAGTCGAGCACCCAGGACAGCCTCAACCGGGCGATGAACCTGTACAACCAGCACCTGTCCGAAACCCGCCCACGCGACTACGCCCGGGTGCTCTCGCCCCTGCACGATCTGCTCCGCGACGTCATCCGGCGGGGCATCAGCGAGGGGGTGTTCCGGCCGAACCTCGACGTCGGGCCGGCTGCCGCGATTGTCATGCAGACCATCCTCGGCGCGCTGCGACTGCATTGGCTGGGTGCCGAGTTGAACGGCGCGCCAATCGATTCCGCACACCTGTACGACTTCTGCGTTCGTGCGCTCGGCGCCGACGAGAGCGTGCAACCGGAGACCCCGACGCTGGCGGAGTTGTTCAACCAGATCGGGATGCGGCCGGGCAGCCACAACGGCCAGTTCGCGATGACCATCCCGGTCAGCCCGCAGGTGGTCAACACCTCCGGCGCGCTGCAGGGCGGGCTGATCGCCACGCTGATCGACGTCGCCGGCGGGCAGTTCGGGCTGGACTACCTGCAGGACGGCACCACGATGACCACCGCCGACATGAACATCCGCTATCTGCGACCGATCCGCCAGGGCACGGCCTACGCGGTGCCGCGGATGCTGCGGGGCGGCCGGCGCGCGCTGGTCATGCAGGTCGACGTGCTGACCGACGAAGGCGGCGACGAAGCCTTGCTCGCCTCGGCGACGGTGAACTTCGCCGTGATCAACGGGGCGACCCCGAAACTGCCGGACTGGCCTTCGAGCTGAAGCGGTTACCCGCCGCCCACACCGGGTGGTAACGTCATTACCACCAAGTGAGAACCAGCCCTTCAGGAGATCGCCATGCCGTCTCGCGAACTTTCCTTTCCCGTCTTCGACGCCGACAACCACATGTACGAGTCGGAGGAGGCACTGACCAAGTTCCTTCCGGACAACCGCAAACGCGTCATCGACTATGTCGAGGTCCGTGGCCGCAAGAAGATCGTGGTCCGCGGCCACATCAGCGAGTACATCCCGAACCCGACCTTCTCGGTGGTCGCCAAACCTGGCGCCCAAGAGGACTACTTCCGCAACGGCGCGCAGGGCAAGAGCTACCGCGAGATCCTCGGCGAGCCGATGAAGTCGATCCCCGCCTTCCGGGAACCGGCCGCGCGCCTGGAGGTAATGGACGAACTCGGCATCGACTACGCCCTGATGTTCCCGACCTTGGCCAGCCTGGTCGAGGAGCGGATGAAGGACGACCCCGAGATGACCCACGACGTCATCCACGCGCTCAACGAGTGGATGCACGAGCAGTGGTCGTTCAACCACAAGGACCGCATTTTCGCGACGCCGGTGATCACCCTGCCGATCGTCGAGCGCGCGCTCGAGGAACTCGAATGGTGTCTGGAGCGCGGCGCCCGCACGGTCTTGGTCCGCCCTGCCCCGGTCCCCGGATTCAAGGGCAGCCGCTCGTTCGGCCTCGAAGAGTTCGACCCGTTCTGGCAGGCCTGCGTCAAGGCCGGCATCCCGGTGTCGATGCACGCCTCCGACAGCGGCTACTCGGAGTTCGCGAACGTGTGGGAGCCCGGCGACGAGTTCCTGCCGTTCAAGCCGACCCCGTTCCGCAGCTTCGCGATGGGCCACCGGCCGATCCTCGACGCCATGGGTGCGTTGGTCTGCCACGGCGCGCTGTCGCGTAACCCCGACCTTCGGATCCTGTCCATCGAGAACGGCGCCGACTGGGTGCCGGATCTGTTCAAGGGCCTGACCGGTGTCTACAAGAAGATGCCGCAGGCGTTCGCCGAAGACCCGATCGAGGCCTTCAAGCGCTGCGTCTACATCACCCCGTTCTGGGAGGACCGCTTCACCGAGATCGTCAACATGGTCGGCACCGACCGGGTGCTGTTCGGCTCGGACTGGCCGCATCCCGAGGGCCTGAAGGACCCGATCAGCTTCGTCGACGAGCTCACCGACTTCAGCGAAGAGGACGTCGCCAAGATCATGGGTGGCAACCTGATGAAGCTGATGAAGGTCTCGGCGCCGGCCAACGCGTAGCCCCCACAATGGAGCGGCGCACGCTGGAAGCGGTTGTCTACGAACGTGAACCACCGATCGCGCGGATCATCCTGAACCGGGCCGACAAGGCCAACACCAAAGACGCGACGCTGGTGCAGGAGGTCGACGCCTGCCTGCACGAAGCCGACCGTGACCGTGAGATCAAGGTCGTGATCCTCAAGGCCAACGGCAACGGCTTCTGCGGTGGGCACGTCGCCCGCTGGGGTCCGGACGAAAACCCCTATCCCGATTTCGGCGACTCGTTCGAAGACCTCTACAAGGGCACCGCCGACCTGTTCCTCTGGCCGACGTTGTACCTGTGGGAGTTTCCGAAGCCGACCATCTCGCAGATTCACGGCTATTGCATGGGCGGCGGGATCTACCTCGGCCTGCTGACCGACTTCTGTGTGGCGTCCGAGGACGCGTACTTCCAGATGCCGTTGGCGCAGAGCCTCGGTGAACCCGGCGGGCACACCATGATCGAGCCGTGGCTGCTGATGAACTGGCACCGCACCATGGACTGGCTGCTGCTGGCGCCGACCCTGACGGCGGCCGAGGCGCTGGAGTGGGGCCTGCTCAACAAGGTGGTGCCGCGCGACCAGCTCGAGGACACCGTCGAGGAGATGGCCCGCAAGCTCGCCCAGGTCCCGTTGACGACGTCGATGGCGGTCAAGAACAGCGTCAAGCGCGCCTACGAGCTGATGGGCATGCGGGTGCACCTACAGGTCAGCCACATCCTGACGAACATGGTGGGCGCCGCGTCTGACGTTCAGGAGCGTCGGGCCCAGCTCATGCAATCCGGTTTGAAGCCAAGGGAATTCATCGGCCGCGAGGACGGCGAGCCGCAAGCCGACTAGCGGCTGCGCTCACCGGGTAGCGCGCGGCCGGCCGCATGCCGCGCGGCGACATAGCCGAACACCATCGAGCTGGCGATGCTCGCGCCGGCGCCCGGATAGGTGCGGCCCATGACGGTCGCGGTGTTGTTACCGGTCGCATAGAGGCCATCGATCACCCGGTCCTGCTCGTCGAGCACCTGCGCGTACTCGTTGGTGACGACCCCGCCACACGTCCCGACGTCGGCGGGCAGCACCCTGGTCGCGTAGAACGGCGCGCGCTCGAGCGGCCCGACCGCCGCGTTGGGCCGAAACCCCGGATCGCCGAGGCAGTCGTTGTACGCCGATTGCCCGCGACCGAAGTCGGGGTCGAGACCCTTGGCCGCGAACTCGTTGAAGCGCCGAACCGTCTGCGCCAATTCGTCTGCGGGAACGTCGATGTCGCGGGCCAGAGCCTCGATGGTGTCCGCGCGTCTGACCCCGCCCGATTCGACCAATTCGGCCGGCAATTGCTGGTTACGCTTGAGCGGGTTGACACTGGTGACGTAGCGCCGCACGTACCCTTCGTCGAAGATCATCCAGCAGGGCACCGCCTTGTTGGCGTACATCGCCTTGCCGACTTCCACGTAGGAGTTCGACTCGTTGCAGAACCGGCGGCCGCTCGAGTCGACGTAGATGGCCCCGGGCCGTTGCCGCCCCGAACCCAGTGACGCGGCGACGACCCGGTCGGGCAGGAACACCGAAGGCAGCCACCATGCTTCGTCGAGCAGGTCGACCTTGGCGCCGAGTTCCATCGCGGACTGCAGCACCTCGCCGGTGTCGCCGGCATTGGCGATCGACCACTTGGCGTCGTTGGGCTGATCGCCGCTGTACTTCTGACGCATCTCGGCGTTGTGCCCGAATCCGCCCGCGGCCAACAGGACTCCCTTGCGTGCCTCGACGTTGACCGATTCTCCGTCGTGGACGATTCGTGCACCGACGACCCGACCGTTCTCGACGATCAGGTCGGCGAACGTCGCGTTGATCCACAGCGGCGGCCGGCCGTCGCTGAGGTCGATCAACGACTTGAGCATCTGCCCGATCAGTGACGCCCCGTTGGTCAGGATCAGCCGTCGGCGCGCCCGCCCGGCTGCGGTGCGCAGGAAGACTTTGGTCGCAACCGCGAAAGCCTTTGGCGCACGGTTGAAGTACTGCACCGAGCGGAGCTCGTTGGTCAGCACGGTGTAGCCGTAGTTCTTGGCCAGCGACGGCTGCACCTTGTCGTGCCACTCCCCCAGCTCGGCGGCGTCGAACGGGATGCCTTCGACGGCGCGGCCGGCGGCGTTGCCGCCCTTGTGGTTCGGGTAGTAGTCACTCCAGCCGGCACACCGGATGAGTGCGATGCCGCGACGGATGAGGAAGTTGATC
Source organism: Candidatus Mycobacterium wuenschmannii (assembly GCF_030252325.1). Classification (NCBI taxonomy): domain Bacteria; kingdom Bacillati; phylum Actinomycetota; class Actinomycetes; order Mycobacteriales; family Mycobacteriaceae; genus Mycobacterium; species Candidatus Mycobacterium wuenschmannii. The sequence goes on from NZ_CP126981.1 coordinate 1,918,941, forward strand.
ATCTCGTAGCCCGCGGTCAGAAACATCTCCCGGCGTTCGGGCGACGACGGCGCGCCGATGTCGCCGACGACGTCGGCCAGGTAGGCCAGGCCGTCCTCGTGCGAGTCGGCGATCCCGTCGGCGCGCATCAGCGGGTTGTTGGGCAACCAGACGATGCCACCGGACAATCCGGTCGAACCACCCACCAGCGCTTGCTTTTCCACGATCAGCGGCTCCAGGCCGCTGTCCAGCGCGGCCAGGCCGGCGACCATGCCACCCCCGCCGCTGCCCGCGATCAGGAGGTCGACCGACCGGTCCCAATGCGTCGTCATTGCGCCTCCGAGGTGAATCCGAGATCGGCGATCGGAACATCGATCGTGGTGTTGGTCTTCTGGATCGCGGGCAGCAGCGTCTCGTAGGGCAGACCGGCAAGGAATCCGTCGACGACGCGCTCGAAGTTCGAGATCAGCCCTTCGATCTGGCTGGACAGCCGCATGAATTCGAAGCCCTTGGAGTGCAGCCCTTTTTGCTGTTTAGGCAGGTTGGAAAAATCCTGGGCGGGGATCGGTGGCCAGCGCGGGTCGTCCGGCGCCAACGGCTCGGGCGGTGTCGGCTTGCCGGTCGACTGGTCGTCGGGCATGCGGGTCAGCGACCAGATTTCGAACAGCGTCTCCTCCGGGCCGAGCGGCCGGATCCGGTACGACGAGGCACTGCTGTAGGTGGGCAGGATGAAATGGTGCGGGAAGGCGAAATTGATCGCCTCGGTGATGCCCTGCCGGATTAGGCCGTTCAGGTCGGGCATCGAGCTACCCCGGGCGCGATGCCACTGCACCACCGCATCATTGAGCGCGCTGCGCCAAGCGGCCAGCGCCTCCGCGGGATCCGACGGCAGCGCGAGAGTCTGCATGCCTTCGGCGATGCGAATGTCGTTCTCGTGGGTCATGCCGCCCATGCCGTCGCCCAGCGTGCGCATGAAGTACAGGCTGCTGGCGACGACGGGATGCACGGCCTCCGAAGCACTTCCGGTGGACGCCGACGGCAGCAATTGTGGATGCGTCTGCGGAACGTGGTAGCCCTCCATGAACGCCGCGGTCGCCAGCTTCCAGTTCACCGGCAGCCGGCAGGACTGCCACCACTCGACACGCAGTGACTCGACTTTCCAGGCGTCGTAGATCGAGGCGAACGGCTCCATCCAGTCGCGCAGCGGTGGCGCGTCGTCGTCGAGATTGATCCAGACGCAGCCGCCCCAGATTTCGCTCTTGACGGTGATCAGTTGCAGGTCGTCGGCGGCCATGTTGGCGTCGTCGAACGCCTCGGGCCGTAGCACGAACGTGTTGCGCCCGTCGATCCCCCAACACCAGCCGTGGAACGGGCAGACGAACGTACGGCGATTGCCGTTGCCCTCCACCAGCTTCACCCCGCGGTGGCGGCACGCGTTGTGGTAGGCGCGGACGGTGTCGGAGTCGACCCGCACGACGATGACGGACTGGTCGAGGATCTCGTATTCGACGAAATCGCCGGTCTTGGGAATCTCCTCGAGCCGGCAGGCCATCTGCCACACCCGCGGCCAGAACAGTTCGGCCTCGGCCGCGTAGAAGTCGGGATCGTAGTAACGCTGCTTGGGAATCCGGCTCGGGTTCACCACCGCCCACGGCACTGTCGTCCGTTTTGTCATCGTGTCACCTCACAGGATCCGGGACGCCCGTCCCTGCCAGTACCGTTCGCGGATGCGCCGCTTGTAGAGCTTGCCGTTCGGGTCACGCGGGAGGGTGTCGAATTCGATTGTGCGCGGGCATTTGTAGCCCGCGAGGTGGGTTCGGCAATATTCGATGAGCTCGGCCTCGAGGTCCGGTCCGGCGGCGACGCCATCGGCCGGTTCGACGACCGCCTTGACCTCTTCGCCGAACTCGTCGTTGGGCACCCCGAACACCGCGGCATCGACCAGTTTGGGATGCATGGTGAGCAGGTTCTCGGCTTCTTGCGGGTAGATGTTCACCCCACCCGAGACGATCATGAACGTCGACCGGTCGGTGAGATACAGGTAGCCGTCGTCGTCGACATAGCCCATGTCGCCCAGCGAACGCCAGCCCCGGTCGTTGGAGACCGACGCCGTTTTGGCCGGGTCCTTGAAGTACTCGAATTTCGGCCCGCCCTCGAAGAACAGCTCGCCGGTCCGCCCGGCCGCGACCTCGTCGCCGTCGTCGCCGACCACGTGCACCGGTGACATCGGGATGCCCACCGATCCCGGGTGGGCGAGCCACTCGAGCGGGCCGATCGTGGTGCCGGCGAATCCCTCAGTGCCGCCGTAATATTCGTGAATGATCGGGCCGAACCAGTCCATCATCTGCTGCTTGACGTCGACCGGGCACGGCGCGGCCGCGTGGATGACACACTGCAGGCTCGACACGTCATAGCGGCGGCGCACCGACTCAGGCAGCTTCAGCATCCGGACGAACATCGTCGGCACGAATTGGGCGTGGGTCACCCGGTGCGTCTCGATCAGCCGCAGCACGTCCTCGGCGTCGAACTTGCGCACGATAATCGCCGCGGCGCCAACCCGATTGACCGCCATCGTGTAGTTGACTCCCGCCGCGTGATACATCGGCGCGGGCGACAGATAGACGCTCTCCGCAGTCATGCCGTACTTGTGGATCAGCGCCATCTCCAGCACCGACTGCGCCCACGAACCGTTGCCGTCGGTCGGCAACGGCCGACGAACGGCCTTGGGTCGTCCCGTCGTTCCCGAGGAGTACAGCATCTCCGAGCCGTCGGCCACCGCCGGCGGATCGCCCGCCGCCGCGACCGTCTCGGCGTAGGGCAACCAGCCGGGCAGGTCGCCGCCGACCGCGACGTGCAGGTGGTCGGAGCCGCCCAGGTGCGCGGCGAGGTCAACCATCGACGCGTCGACAAAGACCGCCTTCGCGTCCGAGTCGTCGATGACGTACGCGACCTCGTCGGGCGTGAAGTGGGTATTCACCGCGGTGTAGTAGAGGCCGGAAAGCTGGCAGCCCCAGGTGATCTCGAAGAATTCTAGCCGATTCGGCAACACCAGTGCCACGCCGTCACCGGGGCGCAACCCCGCATCATGCAGGGCTGCGGCGACCCGTTGACTTCTGGCGTACAAGTCGCCGAACGAGAGCACATCGCCGTCGGACATGACCAGCGCAGGCGAGGGGCCGGCGATGATCGCGTGGTCGGCGATGTTCACGACTAGCCGGATGCGCCGTCGGTCGATGCAGCCGCCGCGGCTTGCCGGCGGGCGTGCTCGGACGGCAGCACCTTGTCCTTGAACACGGTCTGGATCAGCTGCTGTACGTCCTTGCTGATCGAGGCGAGCGCGACGAGATCGTTGGAGCTCTGCCAGTGCACCCGCATTCCCATCAGCTCCCAGGCCCGCTTCAGGTTGGCCTTGGTGAGCATCAGCGTCGTCAGCGGCGCCTGCGCGATGTGGCGGGCGATCGCGTCGACCCGGTCGTCCAGGTCTTCCTTCTTGACCACCTCGTTGACCAGACCGACTTCCAGCGCCTTCTTCGCGTCGATCACCTCGGCGGTGAACAGGTAGTAGGCCGCCCGGCGCCAGTTCATGAACACCCAAGGCTCGATGGAGCATTCACCCGAGGGCATGCCGAAGCCCTGCAGCGGCGGGTAGGAGAAGTAGGCGTCCTCGGAGGCGATGACGATGTCGGTGGTCAGGCCCATGTGGGTGCCGCCGCCAACGCAGTAGCCGTGCACCTGCGCGATGGTGGGCTTGGAGAACTCCCACAGGTTCAGCGTCGGCTTGACGAACAGATCCGACTGCGCCTTCCACGGGTGACCGGTCACCATGGCGTTCTCGACGAACGACGGGTAGTCGACGGCGTTGTTGCCGATCGCGTGCCCGGAGCAGAAGCCCTTGCCGTTGGCCTTGAGCACAAGCACCTTGATGTCATAGTCGCGGTCGGCGTCCAGCAGCGCGGCGTCCACTTCCTCGGCCAGCTTCTGGTCTTGCGCGTTGGCCTTCTCCGGCCAGTTCAATGTGATCTTCGCGATCGGGCCATCCTTCTGGTAGATGATCCGTTCACGAGTTTCATTGAGATCCATATATTTTCGCCCTTCTACTGTGAAGTGATGACGCCGATTTGCGCGCCGATGTCGTAGGTCGTGCCGATCTCGCCGGTCCACTGCACGGTGCCCGATGCCCCGGCTACGATTTCCTGTTCCACCTTCTCGGTGGCGATCGTGAAGAGCGGGGCGCCCTCGTCGACGTGCTGCCCAGCCGGGACGAGCAGTTCGGTCAGCTCGGCCTCGGAGACGGCGACCGATACCCGCGGGATGCGAACCACGAAGTCAGCCATGGGCTTCCGCCCGCTCGAGCGTCCGCTGCGCGGCGGCGACGATCCGCTGCGGCGACGGGTACACCAGCGCTTCGAGCGCCGCGGCCGCTGGGTTGGGAACGAACCTGGCCGCCACCCGCTCGATCGGCGCCGCGAGTTCGCCGAACAGCTCGGCCTGCAGGATCGCGGCAACCTCCGCGCCAGGCCCGGCGAATTGCACTGCGTCGTGGACGATCACCGCGCGGCGGGTCCGGCGCACGGACTCGACGAGGGTGTCGACATCCAGCGGGACCAGCGTGCGCAGGTCGACGACCTCCGCGCTGACTCCCTGACCCGCAAGCATTTCCGCGGCGGACAGCGCGTCGTGCACGGCGCGGCCGTAGCCGATCAGCGTCACGTCGCTGCCGGGCCGCTTGATGTCGGCCTCCCCCAGCGGGATCCGGAACTCCGCGTCGACGGGCACCGGGCCCTTCTTACCCTGCAAGCGCACGGTCTCGACGAACAGACAGGGGTCGGGATCGAAGATCGCCGACGCCAGCAGGCCTTTGCCGTCACGCGGCGTGGAGGGCACGATCACCTTCATGCCCGGGATGTGCATGAACCACGCCTCGAGGCTCTGCGAATGCGTTGCGCCGGTGGCCAATCCCGCGTAGACCTGGGTGCGGATCGTGATCGGAGCGGTAGTCCGGCCCGCGGTCATGAACCGCAGCTTGGCGGCGTTGTTGATCAACTGGTCGGCGGCGATACCGATGAAGTCCATGATCATGATCTCGGCGACCGGCAACATCCCGTCGATGGCAGCGCCGATCGCGGCGCCGACAATCGCGGCCTCCGAGATCGGGGTGTCCAGCACCCGTTGGTGGCCGTACTTCGTCGAGAGCCCGGCGGTCGGCCCGGACGCTCCCGGGTCGGCGATGTCCTCACCGAGCAGGAACACCCGCTCATCGCTGTCCAACGCCTGATCCAGCGCGAGGTTCAGCGCCTCACGCATCGTCATCTCTTTGTCGCTCATGCCATTACACCGGGTACCTGATCGGGGTTGCGTACACGTCGTGGTCCAGTTCGTCGGCCGTCGGTGACTCGGCGCTCATCACGGCCTGCAGCGCGGCCTCTACGGTCGCCAGCGCCTCGCTGTCGATGCCGTCCAGCTCGGCCGCGGTGCAGACGCCCGCGTCGGCCAGGTGCGCCCGGAATCTTGGCACCGGGTCGGCCTCCATCGCGGCGGCCAACTGCTCCTCGGGGATGTAAGGCATCCGGTCGCCAAAGTAATGGCCGCGGAAACGGAATGTCACGCACTCGACGAAGGTCGGGCCGCCGCCGCCGCGGGCGCGCTGAAGCGCCTCGTCCAGAACGGCTTTCACCGCCAGCGGGTCGTTACCGTCGACGCGCACGCCCGGCATGCCGTAGCCGGCCGCCCGGTCGGCGACCTGCGCGATCTTCATCGTGTCCTCGGTCGGGGTCATCTCGGCGTAGAGGTTGTTCTGGCAGACGAAGACCATGGGAAGATCCCACAGCGCCGCCATGTTCGCAGCCTCGTGGAAGGAACCGGTGTTGGTCGCACCGTCGCCGAAGCTGACCACCGTGACGCGATCGGAACCTTTGCGCTGGGCCGACATCGCGAGGCCGACCGCCACCGGCGGCCCGGCGCCCACGATCCCGGTTGACAGCATCACGCCGTTCTCCGGCTTGGCAATGTGCATCGTGCCGCCCTTGCCGCGGCTGGCGCCGACCACGCGGCCCATCATCTCGCCGTAGATCTCCTCGAGCGGAACGCCTTTGCCGATCAGGTCGTGCAGCCCGCGGTACGTCGTCACCAGTTGGTCGTCGGCACGCAGCGCCACGCCCATCGCGGCGGCGATCGCCTCCTGGCCGCGCGACGGCCAGTACACGCACATGAACTCTCCGGTGCCGATGCCCTTGGAAAGCCGGTCGTCGGCGGCCTTCATCAGGACCATCAGCTCATAGAGGCGCTTCTGGACCGCTTCAGTCACTTTGTGTAGGACCCAATCTCCCGATACACCTTGGGAATTGGTGGCGGGCTGTCCATGCTGAGGTATTGCAGCGACGACATCTTGCCGCTGGCCCCGAGTTCACCCAATTTCGCGACCACGCCGTCGAGGTCGTCGCAGTCGAGTTCGTAGATCGCAACGAATGGACCTTCGCCGTCGGTCGGCGCGAACCGGCGCGCCGAGACGATCCCGTCCACCGAGCAGATCTCGGCGAGGTGCGTGTCGTTGTACCAGTCGTGGTATTCCTGCTCGAGGTCCGACGACACCGGCATGGTCTGCAGGTAGATGACGCCTTTAGGCATTGCTTGACCTTTCCAATTCGCTTGCGTCGCTCAGCTTCCCGACCACGGCTTCACCTTCAGGAAGCCGCCGCCGTCGACGCGCAGTTGTTGGCCGGTGATGTAGCGGGCGGCGTCGGAAGCCAGGAACAGCACCGCCTCGCTGATGTCTTCGGGCTCGACGTACGGGATCGGCATGGCCTGCACCAGCGGGAAGACGGGCTCGGCATCCTCGCGGGTGGGGTTCGGCAGATCGGGCCGGAACGCCCGGTACATCGGGGCGCTGTGCAGCATGTCGGTGTTGACGTTCGTCGGGTGCACCGCGTTCATCCGGATGGAGAACGGGGCGAGCGCGCGGGCGAAGTCGTTGACATAGTGTGCGGCAGCGATTTTCGCGAACGCGTAGCCGGCACCGCCGGGTCCGCCGTCGATGCCGGTGGTGTTCATCGACGACATGAACGCGGCGTTGGAGCCGATCACGATGATCGAGGCGCCGGATTCCAGGTGTTTGAGGCTGGCGTGCACCAGGTTCATCACCCCGCCGAGGTCCACGTCGACCGCGTCGGCGAACGCCTGCGCAGGCAGGCCCGCCGTCAGCGGGCAGATCCCGGCATTTGCGACGACGACGTCGAGGTGGCCGAGCTCGGCAACGCCACGGTCAACTGCGGCGGCGAGCGCGGCCCGGTCCCGTACGTCGGCGATCTCGGTGTGGACCCGCTGCCCCTCCTTTTCGACCAGGCGGGCGGTCTCGTCGAGGTCCTCCGGGCGGGCCAATGGGTACTCGTTGGTCTCGATGTCCGCGCACAGGTCGATCGCGATGATGTCGGCACCCTCGGCCGCAAGCATGCGCGCGTGGGAACGTCCCTGACCACGCGCGGCCCCGCTGACAACCGCGACCTTGCCCGCGACTCTGCTCATAGCCGATTCCCTCTCATCCGCTCAGCAACACGACCAGCGTTGGCGCTCAAGCCATTCGGTACGGGAGCCGGCGGCTGCATGGGTCGTCGTGGGCGCGGCAGGTGCGCTGACCCGACCCATGACTGGGATCGGATGAGCGTTCACCTTCATAGCTCTCTTCCACGGCGCTGCGTCATTGCAGGACAGGCTGACCAAAAATCTATCGTATCTATTCTACCTAAAATAGGAAAGACACCGAAAAGGTGCACGAAGTCATGCCAACGGCTCGTCCTGTAGCCTGCCCTCGAATACGGTCTGGTAGAGGGGAATCTCATGACTTCCGGCGTCGAGCAGTTGGAGTTTCAAGCCGAGGCACGCCAGCTCCTGGACCTGATGGTCCACTCGGTCTACTCGGACAAGGACTCGTTCCTGCGGGAACTGATCTCCAACGCCTCCGACGCACTGGACAAGCTGCGCATAGAAGCGTTCCGCAACAAGGACCTCGACGTCGACACGTCGGACCTGCACATCGAGATCGAAGTGGACACGGATGCCCGCACGCTGACCATCCGTGACAACGGCATCGGGATGACGCGCGCCGAGGTGGTCGACCTGATCGGCACGCTGGCCAAGTCGGGCACGGCCGAGCTGCGCCAGCAGCTGAAGGAGGCGAAAAACGCAGCGGTCTCCGAGGAACTGATCGGCCAGTTCGGCATCGGCTTCTACTCCACGTTCATGGTGGCCGACACGGTCGAACTGCTCACCCACAAGGCCGGCGACAGCGAGGCCATCAAGTGGGCGTCCAGCGGCGACGGCACCTACACGATCGAGGCCGTCGACAACGCTCCGCAGGGAACGTCGGTCACGCTGCACCTCAAGCCGGTCGACGCCGAGGACGCGCTGCACGACTACACCTCGGAGTGGAAGCTGCGGACGCTCGTCAAGAAGTACTCCGACTTCATCGCCTGGCCGATCCGGATGGAGGTCGAAAAGCGCTCCGAGGTCGATGGCGAAGAGACCGTCACCACCGAGGTCGAGACGCTCAACTCGGGCAAGGCGCTGTGGGCGCGGCCCAAGGACGAGGTCTCCGACGAGGAGTACAAGGAGTTCTACAAGCACATCGCGCACGCCTGGGACGAGCCGCTCGAGGTCATCTCGATGAAGGCCGAGGGCACGTTCGAATACCAGGCGCTGCTGTTCATTCCGTCGCGCGCCCCGCTGGACTTGTACGAACCCGAGGCCGGCACGGGCGTGCAGCTGTACGTCAAGCGCGTCTTCATCATGGGCGACTTCGACCAGCTCATCCCGCGATATCTGCGCTTCGTCAAGGGTGTGGTCGACGCACAAGACCTGTCGCTGAACGTTTCCCGCGAAATCCTGCAGCAGGACCGACAGATCACCGCGATCCGACGCCGGTTGACCAAGAAGGTCCTCTCGACCATCAAGGAGTTGCAGACCGAGCGCCCCGACGATTACCGCACCTTCTGGAAGGAGTTCGGCACGGTCCTCAAGGAGGGCCTGATGCGGGACTTCGACAATCAGGAGACGCTGCTCGAGATCTCGTCGTTCGCGTCGACGCACAGCGAGGACCAGCTCACCACGCTGGCCGACTACGTATCGCGGATGAAAGACGGCCAGCGGCAGATCTTCTACGCCACCGGTGAATCGCCGCAGCAGATTCTCAACGCCCCGCACCTCGAGGCGTTCAAGGCCAAGGGTTACGAGGTGCTGTTGCTCACCGACACCGTCGACGAGATCTGGCTGGGCTCGGTCACCGAGTTCGACGAGAAGCCACTGCAGTCGATCGCGATGGGCGATGTCGACCTCGACACCGAGGAAGAGAAGTCGGAGCACGAGGCCGAGCGCAAAGAGCAGGAGGAGAACTTCGCCGACCTGCTGGCCTGGCTCACCGAGACACTCGCCGACCAGGTCAAGGAGGTGCGGCTGTCCACCCGTCTGACCGACTCACCGGCCTGCCTGATCACCGACGCCTTCGGCATCACGCCGTCGTTGGCGCGCATCTACCGGGCTACCGGTCAGGACGTTCCGGTCGGCAAGCGGACGCTGGAACTCAACCCGACCCATCCGTTGATCACCGGTCTGCAGCAGGCGCACAAAGACCGCGGCGACGACCCGACGAACGGTGAGACCGCCGAATTGCTCTACGGCGCGGCACTTCTCGCCGAGGGCAATGCGCCCGAGGACCCGGCGCGGTTCGCCGAACTGCTGGCCAACCGGCTGTCGCGGACGGTCTAGCGTTCGACCCTGCCGTGCCTGACCTGATTGAACGGCACGCCACGATCGGCGGCGAATTCACGGGGGAAGTTCAGCACCCGCTCGCCGATCACGTTGCGGGCCAGCTCGCTGGTGCCACCGCCGATGCAAACCGACTGACGGGACAGGTAGCGCACACCGGTCTCCAGGCCGTCCCCCTCGGCGCCGACGACGCCCGCCGTTCCAGTGATGGCCAGCCCAGTGTCCATCTCCAAAGTGACTGTCTCGGCGTGGAATAACCGCAGCAGCGTGCCCGCCGCGGGTGGCAGCGACCCGTCGTTCACGCTGCGGAACACATGCCCGCCGAGTTGGTCGCTGACCGCGCGGTGCACCAGGGCCCGCCCCGCCAGTTGCCGCAACCGCTCGTTGTCGGAGTGCCCGGTCGTGGCCAATAGTCGCGGGTAGTTCACCGGGGTCGCCCGGCCGCCCTCACTGCCGCTGCCGCTGGCGAATTCGGAGCCCATCCCGACCGCGCGGCGCTCATGGTAGAGCTGGCGCGAGGCCACCGACCACCCGTCGTTGACCTCGCCGACGACCGCATCGTCGCCGACGTCGACATTGTCGAGAAACTCCTCGCAGAATTCCGTCGACCCGTTCAGTTGGGTGATGCGCCGCAACGTGATTCCGGGGTGTTTGATCGGCACCAGGAACATGGTCAAGCCCTCATGCTTGGGCACATCCCAGTTGGTGCGCGCCAGACACAGACCGTAGTCGGCGCCGAATGCGCTGGTGCTCCACGTCTTTGCGCCGTTGAGCACCCAGTGTTCGCCGACGCGCTCGGCGCGGGTGAGCACGCCCGCGAGGTCCGAGCCGCCGCTGGGCTCGGACAACAGCTGCACCAGGATCTCGTCGCCCCGCAGCGCCGCGTGGATGTGCTGACGCTTCAGTTCCTCACTTGCGGTGTCCAGCAACGTCGCACAGCAGATCGTGAAGGTCGGCGTGTTGAGGATCAGCGGCATCTCATAGCTGAGGCTCTCGTCGTTGAACGCCTTCTGGTATTCGTAGTCCAAACCCAGCCCGCCGTACTCGCGGGGAAAGCAGATGCCCGCGAATCCGCCGTCGTAGAGCCGCTTTTGGAGCTCGCGGGCGCGCAGCCAGCAGCTCTCTTCGTCGCGGTGGGCCGCCGGCGGGTGCGCCGGGTCGATCGGCGGCATGTTCTCAGCCAGCCAGGCGCGGGCCCGCGCGCGGAACTCGTCGATGGTCTCCGCGTCGGTCACGGTGCCGGCGGTCTCGGTCATCAGGCGGACCTCGCCGCGGGTTGCCCCGCCTCCTGCAGCGCGTACACCCGAAGGTTGTGCTCCTCCGGCGTGCCGAACATGGCGCGGTACAACGCGGCTCGGCGCAGGTACACATGCAGGTCGTGCTCCCACGTGACGCCGATGCCGCCGTGCATCTGCACGCAGGCCTGGATGATCTCGGTGGCCATCTCGCCGACATAGGACTTCGCGATGCTGGCCGACAGCGACGCGTCCGGAGCCCGGGTGGAGATGGCGGTCGCCGCGGCGGCGGTGGTTGCGCGGCACGCCTCCAGCCACATCTTCATGTCCGCGAATCGGTGCTTGAGCGCCTGATAGGACGCGAGCGGCCGACCGAAGCTGTGCCGGTCCAAGGCCCACGCGACGGTGAAATCGAAGACGGTCCGCAGGATTCCGACCACCTCGGCGCACTGCAGCACCTGCGCGATCTGGCCCTGCCGGTCGATCAGGTCGGCGGGTCCGTCCAGCACCGCGTTGCCGTCGACCTCAACGCCGTTGAAGCTCACCCGGGCGTACTGCTTGACCATGTCGATCGACTGCTGCGGTTCGACCTGCACGCCCGGCGCGTCGGTGGGGACCAGGAACTGCCGTACCCCGTCGTCGGTGCGGGTCACCACGAGCAACAGGTCGCTCTGCGCACCGGCCTCGACCCGGTCTTTGACGCCGTCGATCCGGAAGCCGGCGTCGGTCGCCGTCGCGGTGACCGATGGCTCCTGCGGCGCCCAACCCTGGCCGGGTTCGTACACCGCCCAGGACGCAACGGTCTCGCCGGCTATCAGCGCCTCGATCGTCTCCGCGTGAGCCTGCGGGTCCGCGGACTCCACCAGCGCGGCCAACACGATGCTGACCGGGAACAGCGGACCGGGGGCGACCGTCTTGCCGAGTTGCTCGGCGACCATGGCCAGATCGGCGAACCCGTCGCCGGAAACACTGCCGCCACCGAGCTCCTCCGGAACCAGCAGCGCCGTCCACCCCAACTCGGCTGCACGCCGCCACCATGCCGGCTCGAACGCGACCGCCTGAGAGTGCAACTCGCGCACCCGGCTCAGCGGAACCTCTTTCTGCAGAAATGCTTGGGTGGTGGAGGCGAAGAGTATCTTTTCGGGGGAATCGACGGCAGTCATGATGTTGGCTGGGCCTTTCTGGACCTGGCTGGACCTGGCTTCCCAGTCGCTGGTCGCGGGTGACGCGATGGTACCAATGAGCAATACCGTAAGAGATACCGGAGTTCAATCGATAATGACGTTGAGAAGCCGCGGCCGCCATGGCTGAGCAGGTCGACGAGCCGCAGGATTCCGCCGAGGCGAAGTCGGACGCGCTGGCGCTTGCCGAGCAGGCCGAGGCCGAGGCCGCCGAGGCCGAAGCGCTCGCGGCGGCCGCCCGGGCGCGCGCCCGCGCCATCAAGCTGCGGCGGGAAGCGGCGTCACAGTCCGACGCCGACGACGCTGTCGAAACGGCTGAAGCCGCCGAAGCCGAGACGACCGAGGAAGCCGAGGCGTCCGAGTCAATCGACGAGCCCGCGACCGCGGAAGCAACCGAGTCGGATCGGCGGCTGCGGGCACCGAGGCTCTCATTGGCCCTGACCGTCGCCGCGGTAGTCGCGATCGTCGGCCTGCTGGCGGCGAGCGGTTGGATGGCCTATCAGCACCACAACGTCTTGCGGGACCGCCAGCGCGCCGCGGCCTACGTCGCGGTCGCGCGGCAGGGCGCCGTCAACCTGACCTCGCTGGATTTCAACAAAGCCAAAGAGGACGTCCAACGCGTCCTGGACATCGCGACCGGTGAATTCAAAGACGACTTCCAAAAGCGCGCAGCCGATTTCGAGTCCGTGGTGAAGGATTCCAAGGCAGTCAGCGAGGGAACGGTCACCGTCACCGCCGTCGAGTCGATGAACCAGAATTCCGCCGTCGTCCTGTTACTGGTCAACGAGAGCGTCACCAATAACGCCGGGGCCAAGGACGCACCGCGCACCTTCCGGTTCCGGGTGCACGTTGTGCACGACGGCGACGACCTGAAGGTGTCGAAAGTGGAGTTCGTGCTGTGAGCGACGAGGAGACCACCGCCGACGTCGAGCCGACCGAAGGTGTCGAGATCGACAAGTCGGTTGAGAAGGAAGAAGACTCGACTGCGGCCGAGTCCGTCACCGGCGAGACGCTGGGCCGATCGAGCGCCATCCCGGTCGTCCCGTTGGCATTGGTACTGGGATTGCTCGCAGCCGGCGCTCTGGCCGGATGGCTGTTCTTCACGCAGTATCGGCCCGACCAGCAGACCGACAACGCGGTGGCGCAGAGCGTCGTCAACGCGGCGCGGGACGGCACGGTTGCCCTGCTGTCGTACAAGCCCGAAACGCTCGACAACGACTTCGCGGCGGCGAAGTCGCACCTCGGCGGCGACTTCCTGAACTACTACAACGACTTCACCGAACATGTGGTGACGCCGGCCGCCAAGACGAAAGGCGTGGCGACCACCGCTCAGGTCGTCGGCGCGGCACCGGCCGAACTGCATCCCAATTCGGCGGTGGTGCTGGTCTTCGTCAATCAGGTGACGACCAGCAAGGAGCGGCCCGATCCGGCGATGACGTCGAGCGCCGTGAAGGTGTCGCTGACCAAGCTGAACGGTCAGTGGATGATCACCAAGTTCGATCCGGTCTAGCTAGACCGCGAACGACCGCCGCAGCGTCTGGGCGTGCAACGCCGTGGCCTCTCGGGAGACCACCCAGTCGGGCACCACCGAGTCGAACCCGTGGAACGTGGCGGCATTGACATGCAGTTCCGTGTGCACGTAGGCGTGCAGCAACCGGTTGGCGTAGTCGATGGCCTCGTCGCGGCACGGGTCGATCTCGGCGCAACTGATGAACGCCGGCGGTAGACCCTCCAGGTTCGCCCGGTGCGCCGGGACGTCGTGCGCCGTCGCGGCGCCGTGGCCGAGGTAGTGACCCCATGCCCGGCTCACCGCGGGACCGTTGAGGCCCGGCGTGAGCTGAAACTCGCGGCGCGACGGCGTCGCATCGGAGTCGAGCATCGGTTGATGCAGCACCTGCGCCAGGATCGTCGGGCCTTCCAGGTCGAAGGTCCGCTGGGCCAGGGCCGCGACCAGCGCCGCGCCCGCGTCCCGGCCCATCACCACGACCCGGCTGCCGTCGGCATCCAGCGCGGAGCTGTTCTCGACGGCGTGGCGAAACGCCGCCTCGACGTCGTCGAGCGCCGCCGGGCAGGGGTGCTCGGGCGCCAACCGGTAGTCGACCGACACCACCAGGCAGTGGGCGTCGCGGGCGAGTTCCACGCAGTGCCCGTGGTCGGTGTCCAGGTTGCCGGTGACGAAGCCGCCGCCGTGGGCGTAGACCACCAGGGGCGCCGCCGAGGTGACCGGGCCGCGGTAGAGCCGAACCCGTAGTTGCCCACCGGGTCCGTCGATGCTGCGGTCTTCGATCTGGACGCCTGCGGTGTCGACGGCAGCGGCGCGCTCGGCGGCAACCTGAGCAGCCCGCTGACGCTCGGCCGGCAGTGATTCGGAGTGGAATTCGGCAATGTCGAGGCCGGCCGCGGCGTCACGCAGCGTGGGGTCGATGCGGCCCAAGCCACGGGGGCGTGCGCGGTCGGTCTCAGTCGTCATGCTCTAGCCCCTCGGAGTAGTTAGGTGACCCTATTTAAACGGTTGGCGGGGGGCGCTCGCCGGGCAGTGCCTTCACCGTCGGCGGCAGGCCGTACAGCTTGGTCGCGTTGCCTCGCATGATCCGCTCGCGCTGCGCCGCGGGGAACCGGTTGATCGCGTAGGTCGGGGCGTCGTAACTCCAGTGCGGATAGTCGGTCGAGAACATCAGGTTGTCGCCCATGTCCATCATCTCGACGTAGTCGCGGAACTGCTTGACGTCCGCGTCCTCCAACGGCTGGGTGGTGAACCGGACGTGCTCGCGGACGTACTCCGACGGCCGGCGCTTCACATGCGGCAGGTCGCCGCGCCGCGCTTCCCAAATGCGGTCCATCCGCGACATCACGGGCATGGCCCAGGTGAAGCCGCCCTCGACGAACACCACCCGAAGATCGGGGTGCCGGTCGAAGGCGCCGTCGAACACCAGGCTCATCAGATGCGAGACGTACAGCAGCGGCCACGACGCGAAGAAGTCGTGCCAGTGCGCCGGGTTGCCGACCGGGAATATCGGAATCAACTCGAACGGCGTCTGCCCCATCAAATGGGTGGCCACCGGCAGACCATTGGCCGACGCCGCTTTGTACAGCGGGTCGAAATGTTTGTTGCCGAAGGGGATTCCGCGGGTTTGCGGCGTCATCAGCACCTGGGCCATGTAGGGGTGGCCCGCCCAGCGCTGCACTTCTCGCGCCGCCATCTCCGGCGCCTGCGCGGTGACGCTGATCGATCCGCGCCAGCGGCCGTGGGCGTTGTTGCGCTCGAGCCAGACATCGGCGAGCCAGTCGTTGTAGGTCGACTTCAGCACGTGTTCGGCTTGCGGCAACTGCGCGTCGCACATCGGCTCGAGGGTCGCGATGCTGACCCCGGCGTCGACGAGCAACTGCTTGGCGGCGTAGTCGGGATCGGTGCCGGCGAAGCCGCCGCCGGGCGGCGCGGCGTCGACGCGCATCGACATCGTCTTGTACGAGTCCGGGGTGTCGTAGAAGTGCGGCAGCGGTGTGACGGCGTTGCCGGTCGGCCAGATCTTGTCGACCCACTCCGCCGGCGCGTAAGACTTGAGGACGTCAGCCGAGACCGGCATCGGGTGCACGTCGGTGTCGACGATCGCAACCGCGATCTCATCGCTCTCGGTGTGCGGTTCGGCCCGCTCGATGATGGTCATCCAGTACTCCCCTCGGCGGGTTCGTGAAGTCCATAGAGCTCGGCGGCGTTTCGCCACAGCACGGCGGCGCGCTGGGCGTCGTCCAAACCGCCCGCGGCGTCCTCGGGCGTCGACATCGACCAGTGCGGGTAGCCCGATCCGTACATCAGCAGATCGGCCTTGCCGGAGAACTCCATCCAGCGCTGCATCTGGTCGAGGTCGGTCGGCCCGTCGAGGGACGACGAGCAGAACCGGACATGGCCGGGCAGGTACTCGCTGGGATAGCGGTCGACCCACGGGGTCTGGTCACGCATAGACAGCCAGAACGTGTCGAGCCGCCACATCAGCGGCGTGAGAATGTCGTAGCCGCCGTCGGCGAAGACAAATCGGAGGCCGGGGTGCCGGCCGAACATGCCCTCGACGACCAGCGTCGCGAGGTGGACGAAGTAGTTCAGCGGCATGAAGGACGCGTAGCCGGGATAGGTGCCGGCGTGCCCGGCGAAGGTCGGCGCGTAATCGACCCCATTGCCGCCGTTGATGTGGACGGCCACCGGAAGCCCGTGTGCCGCAGCGGCTTCCCAGATCGGCTCGAATTGCGGCTTGCCGTACGGCTCGCGCGACTGCATCGGGACACCGACCTGGACCAGCTTGGGATGCACCGCCAGTCGTTCGATCTCAGCCACCGCTCCGCGCGGGTCTTCGGGGTTCACCCGGATGGTGCCGAGGAAGCGGTTAGTGGTGTCCGGTTCGAGCCAGCGATCCAGCAGCCAGTCGTTGACCGCGGCGCAGATCCGGCTGTTGAGCAGGTAGTCAGCAATGTTGCCGCGGGTCAACGGGTTCAGCACCGCGTAGTCGACGCCGGCATCGTCGAACAGGTGCCGGGCCACTGTCTCGCGATCCGACCCCGGATAGTGCTCGCCGTACAGGTCTTCGCGGTAGTTGCCGCCCGGCGCCTGGTACCACTGCTGCTCCACGTCAGGGATAGATCGCAGCTTGTGCGCGGCCGGTAGGTAGCGCCGTATTTCGGCGTTATAGCGAAAATGCGGCTGGACATTTGTGTCGATGATCATGCGGTCAGGTACACCTTCCCGTCGGCGACATCGACGTCGTAGGTGCGGATCCGCCGCTTCGGATCGGCCAGGTTCTGTCCCGTTGTGACGTCGAATTCCCAATTGTGCCAAGGGCATCGGACGATCTGGCCGTCCTTGACACGCTTGAGCCCACCCGGCTCGTCGGGATCGAATTCGTTCGTGCCGCCCAGCAGGCCCTCGCACAGCGGCGCGCCTTCGTGCGAGCAGTAGTTGACGATCGCGTGCACCGTGCCGGCGACGTTGTACACGCCGACACCGAACTTGCCGACGTCGACCAGTTTCATGGCGCCCGGCGGCAATTCGTCGAGCGAACAGACAAGTCGACGTTCAGCCACGTTAGATACTGTCCTCGTTACGGTAACCGCCTACAAGCCATTGGGCTTCGTTGCTATTTATATTATGATAACGAGATACCCGGTCACGAAGGAGCGGCAATGACGCTGCGCACCGAACAGTCCGATGTTGGTGATCAGCCGGTCGTCCTCGACACCACCGGCGAGACCAGCCCCTACCCGTACTTCGAGTACATGCGCCGCACCGATCCGGTGTTTCACGGCACGTTCATGGAGAACGATTTGATGCCGCCGGAACTCAAGGCGGACGACGAATGGGTGCTCTTCGGGTATGACGGCGTCTACCAGGGGTTCCGCGACGAGAAGGCATTCACGTCCGCCGCCTACGACAAGACCATCGGCCTGGTGATGGGCCACACCATCCTGGCGATGGAAGGCAAAGAGCACCACGACCACCGCAGCCTGGTGGCGAAGGCCTTCCGCGCGACCGCACTGCAGCGGTGGGAGCCCTCGGTTGTCGGACCCGTGTGCAACCAACTGGTCGACGAGATTAAGGCCGACGGTCACGCTGACCTGGTGAAGGCGTTGACCTTCGAGTTCCCCACCCGGATCATCTCCGAGCTGCTCGGCCTGCCCCGCGAAGACCTCGACATGTTCCGCCGACTTTCCCTCGGCCTCATCTCCATTCAGACCGATATCGAGGCGGGGTTGATCGCCGCCGGAGAGTTGCACACCTACTTCTCCGACCAGGTGGCGCAGCGCCGCCGCAAGCCGACCAACGACATCATCGGCGACCTGTGCACCGCGGAGATCGACGGCGAGAAACTCGACGACGAGGCGATCATCGCGTTCCTGCGGCTGCTGCTGCCCGCGGGGTTGGAGACCACGTATCGGTCGTCGGGCAACCTGCTCTACCTTCTGCTGACGCATCCCGAGCAGCTCGCAATGGTTCAGAAGGATCGCTCGCTGATACCGGCCGCGATGGAAGAGGGGCTGCGCGTCGAGACCCCGCTGACCATGGTCATGCGCACCACGACCCGCGACGTCGAGATCAGCGGGACGACGATCCCGGCCGGCGCTCAAGTCGACATGTGTATGGGGTCTGCCAACCGGGACGCGAGCCGCTGGAAGGATCCCAACACCTTCGACATCACGCGGCCCCGCCAGGCGCACATCGCGTTTGCCGGCGGTATTCATATGTGTCTCGGAATGCATCTGGCGCGCTTGGAAACTCGCGTGATGCTGGAAAGCCTGCTCGATCGCGTAGAGAACCTCAGGCTCGAGCCCGACGACGAGACCCGGATCGTCGGCGTGACGTTCCGCTCTCCCAACAGCCTGCCGGTGTCGTTCACCCCGGTCGCATGAAAAGCCGCGGCGCGATCCTGCACGACGTCGGCGGGCCGTGGTCTGTCGAGGAATTCGAGCTCGATCCCCCGAAGGCCGGCGAGGTCTTGGTCAAGATGGCTGCCGCCGGTCTGTGCCACTCCGACGACCACATCCTCAAGGGCGATATGTCCGCGCCCAACGAGGTGATGAAGTCGATGGGCCTGCCCTCGATGTTCCCGATGATCGGCGGGCACGAGGGTTCTGGCATCGTGCAGGAAGTGGGGCCCGGCGTCACCGACTACGCCCCGGGCGACCACGTGGTGATGTCGTTCGTCGCGGCGTGCGGCCAATGCCGTTGGTGCGCAACCGGAGCCGAGTACATCTGCGACGCCGGCATCGGAACCATGATCCCGGGGATGCCCACCGACGGCACCTTCCGCCACCACACCTCGGACGGGCGCGACCTGGGCCACCTAGCCAAGGTCGGGACCTTCGCCGAACACACTGTCGCGTCGACCAATTCGTTGGTGAAGGTCGAGCCGCATCTGCCGTTGGTGCCGATCGCATTGTTGTCATGCGCCATTCCGACCGGTTACGGATCGGTGTCCAACCGCTCGAACATGCGCGCCGGTGACACCGTCGTGGTGATCGGCGTCGGCGGCATCGGCACGGCCGCGATCCAGAGCGCCCGGATCAACGGCGCCGCGCAGATCGTCGCCGTCGATCCCGTTGAGTTCAAACAGAAGTCGGCACTGCGCTTCGGTGCGACGCATACCGCCGCGTCGGCCGAAGAGGCGATGGATCTGGTGCGTGGCCTGACCTTGGGCGTGATGGCCGACGCGGTGGTGGTGTCCCCGTCGTTGATGAGCCGCGAGGACGTCCGCGACGGAGTCGCACTGACCCGCAAGGGCGGCACCTGTGTGCTCACCGGGATGACGTCGCAGCTGACCCAGTCGGTCAAGATCAATCTGCAGGACTTCATCCTGATGAACAAGACGTTGGCGGGCACCATCTTCGGCTCGTGCAACATGAAGTCCGACATCGCCCAGTTGGCGAAGCTCTACCAGAGCGGGCAGTTGCTGCTCGACGAGATGATCACCCGGCGGTACCGTCTCGACCAGATCAACGAGGCCTACGCAGATCTGCTCAACGGTGAAATCGTCCGCGGCATAATCGATTACGGGACGGCCTAGCCTGCCGGCTCTCGTTCTCGTCCACGGCGGCGAGCACTCGGCGGACTGCTGGGACTTAGTTGTCAACGAACTACGTCTCTTGGCGCCGTCGTTGCCGGTGCTAGCGGTGGACATGCCCGGCCATGGCGCAGTGCCCGGCGACCTGACGACGGTCGGTATCGCGGAATGCGTGCGGTCGGCGGTCTCGCAAGTGGATGCCGCAGGGTTGAACGAGGTGATCGTGGTTGGGCATTCGCTGGCCGGGCTGACAGTGCCCGGAATGGTTGCCGCGCTGGGGTCGTCGCGGGTGCGGGAGATGGTGTTGGCTGCAGCCTGTGTGCCGGCCCAAGGCACGGCGATTGTCGACACTCTCGTCGGGCCGCTGGCCTGGTACGTGCGGCGTGCGGTGCGGCTGCGCAAGTCGCCGTCGGTGACGCCGAACCTGTTGAGCCGCTTGATCTTCTGCAACGGTATGACGCGAGCGCAACGCCGCTACGCGCTGTCGCGGATTCACCCGGAGGCGGTAACGGTGATCGCCGAGGCGGTCGATCGCAGCGACCTGCCCGCCGACGTTCCGCGGACCTGGATTCTGACGCTGCGCGATCACGCGCTGTTTCGCAGGACGCAGTTGCGCAGCATCGAAGCGCTCGGCGGGGTACAGACGCTGATTCCCGTCGATACCTGCCACGACCTGATGATCAGCGAGCCGCGGCTGGTCGCGGAGATACTGCTCGAGCGGTGTCGGTTGTACTCCTGAGGCCGCGCAGTCACCTGGCCCGCGGCCACCCCGGCCCGCGAAATCACTTGTGTCACTGTGGTTTCGCCTGTGGACAACTTTCTGCACGTGTCAGAGTCTTTGGCTATCATTCGAACATGCGTTCTAGTAGCCGCGACGAAGTGTTCGAGGGTCTCGACGCGCTGCGAACTGCCTGGAAGCGCATGTTGGAGCTGACGTTTGACGCGCTCACCACCCCTGAGCGGCTGAACGTGCTGGAAGCACTTGAGCAGATGCGATGCGCACAACCGGCCATCGAGCACGCGCTGATCAATGAGCTTGCCCGGGTCGAGCCCGCGGTGTTGGGCGGCAAACTCGCGCCGGTGTTGGCGGATCGGTTGCGGATCAGCCGTTCCGAGGCGTCGCGGCGGGTGCACGAAGCCGAGGATCTGGGCGAGCGACGGGCGCTGAACGGTGAGCCATTGGCCCCGGTGCTTTCGGCGACCGCCGCCGCACAGCGCAACGGGCAATTGGGTGCCGGGCATGTGGCGGTGATCCGCTCGTTCTGGAACCGGATTCCGGAGTTC
This sequence comes from Candidatus Mycobacterium wuenschmannii, assembly GCF_030252325.1. NCBI lineage: Bacteria > Bacillati > Actinomycetota > Actinomycetes > Mycobacteriales > Mycobacteriaceae > Mycobacterium > Candidatus Mycobacterium wuenschmannii. The sequence continues at coordinate 1,939,917 of NZ_CP126981.1, forward strand.
GTCGACATCGAGACCCGCGCGATCGCCGAGGCCAAGCTGGCTGATCTGAGCCTGGAGCACCGCCCAGATGAGCTATCGAAGCTGGCCGACAAGCTGATGGACTGCCTCAACCCCGACGGCGACTTCTCCGACGTCGATCGCGCGAAGCGGCGTGGGGTGTCCATCGGCCGCCAGGACACCGACGGCATGCGCAAGGTGACCGGCTACCTGACACCGGAGGCGCGGGCGACGTGGGACGCGGTCTTCGCCAAGTTGGCCGCCCCCGGCATGTGTAACTCCGACGACCTCGAACCCTGCGTCAGCGGAACACCGTCGGAAGCCCAAATTCAGGGCGACACCCGCAGCCTGGCGCAGCGCACCCACGACGCCCTCGTCGCCGCCGGCCGCGCGCTGCTGGCCTCCGGCGATGTGGGTCAACACAACGGCCTGCCCGCCTCGATCATCGTCACCACGACACTGCAAGAACTCGAAGCCGGCGCCGGCCGCGGCCTCACCGCAGGCGGCACCCTGCTGCCAATGTCCGACATCATCCGCCTCGCATCGCACGCCCACCACTACCTGGCGATCTTCGACCACGGCAAAGCGTTGGCGCTGTATCACACCAAACGTCTCGCCTCGGCTGCGCAGCGAATCATGTTGCACGCCAGGGACCGTGGCTGCACCTTCCCCAACTGCGACGTATCGGGCTACCACTGCGAGGTCCACCACGACGACCCCTACAGAAACAACCCCGTCACCGACATCAACACACTCACCCTCACCTGCCACCCCAACCACGCCATGACCGAACAAGGCTGGACCACCCGCAAAAACACGCGCTACCAAACCCAATGGATCCCACCCGCACACCTCGACCGCGGCCAACCACGCATCAACACCTACCACCACCCCGAAAAACTGCTCCGCGACGGCGAAGACGACGAGGGGCTCTAGCGCAGCGAATACCGGACCGGCAGATGCTTGAGCCCACCGACAAAGGTTGTTGCGACGTGTGCCGGATCGCCAGTCAGCTCAATCGAATTCAACCGCGGCACCAACTCGGAGAAGAAGCTGCTGACTTCCATCCGGGCCAGCGCCGCGCCGAGGCAGAAGTGCACGCCGTAGCCGAAGGCCAGGTGCTTGTTGGGGTCGCGGCCGACGTCGAAGCGGAACGGATCGGTGAAGACCTCTTCGTCGCGGTTGCCTGACACATAGGACAGCAGCAACGACTCCCCCGCCGCGATCGGGACGCCGCGCACGGTCGTGTCCTCGGCGGCGGTCCGCATGAACTCCTTGACGGGAGTGGTCCACCGGATCATCTCCTCGGTGGCCAGCGGCATCAGGTCGAGATCCTCACGCAGCCGGCGTAATTGGTCGGGGTTGTCGACGAGCGCGTGCAGCCCCCCGGAGATGGTCGCGCTCGTCGTGTCATGCCCGGCCGTCGCGACAATCAGGTAGTACGACACCGTCTCGATATCCGACAGCGGCTCGCCATCGATGCGGGCATTGGCGATGGCAGACGCCAGATCCTCGGTCGGGTGCTCGCGCCGCGACGTGGTGACGCCGTTGAAGTAGCCGAACATGTCCAGCAGCGCCGGCAGCTGATCCTCGTTGCTGCTGCCACGCTTGAATTCGTTGTCGTCGCTGCCGAATAACTCCTGAGTGAGCTTGAGCATCCGCGTGAAGTCGGACTCGGGTATGCCGAGCAGCGACATGATCACGAACAGCGGGTAATTCACCGCGACCTCTTGCACGAAGTCGCATTCCGGCCCGACGGCCAGCATCTTGTCGACATAGGTCTTGGCCAGCTCGTCGACACGAAGCTTCAACGCCCGCATCGCCTTTGGGCGAAACCAATCCGCACCGATCGCCCGTACGACCCGGTGCTGCGGATCGTCGAGGTGGATCAGTGTCTTCACCCCGGCGGCGGCCTGCAATTCGTCGCCCTCGGTCGTCGTCAGCACCGGGCGGGGCCAATTGGTGAACAACATGTTGTTGCGCTCGATATTCATGATGTCGGCGTGTTTGGTGATCGCCCAGAACGGCCGGTAATTCGGCACATCAACCAGCGACACCGGAGCGTTGGCCCGCAGATGCGTCAGCGCCGCATGCAACGACGCCTCGTGGGTGTAGGCCTGCGGGTCGGCGAACACCTTGGCAGCTTCGTCCATCGTCGGCGTGCTCATCGGCAACTCCTCTACTGGCGCAACTCGTTCAGCACCGCGGCGACCGTGTCGGCGGGCAGGGTGCGGGGAAACGACGGCATCACCCGATCGATGACACCGTCGCAGCGTTGCTTGATGGCAACGGCCAGCTTGTCGACCGTCGCCACTACGGCAAACGCCCGCAATATGTCGTCGTCGACCAGCGTCGCCATCGCGTCCCACTCGCCCTGCAGCGACAGCCGGTGCAACTCGTCGGCCACCTCACCCCAGCCATGCAGCGCAAGGACTTTGCGGTACGCGGGCGTCGACCCGTAGAAGGCGATCTGCTTGCGGACACCGACTGCGGCGGCGTCCAATTCGGATTCCTGCAAGCCGGTCACCACGAACACCGGGCACGCGACCTGAAACGCGCTGCGATTCCGGCCGGAGCGCTGCAACCCGCTCTCGACTGCGGGCAACGTGACCTCGTGCAGGTACTGCCGCGTTGTAAAGGCGTGGGCCAGCAGGCCGTCGGCGACCTCGCCGCACATCTCGGTCATCGCCTCGCCGACGGCGGCGATGAAAATCGGTGGCGCCACCCACGACACCTGCGGCTCAGGGGTGAACATCGGCGTCATCAGCTTGTGGGTATAGAACTCACCCTCGAACCGCAGCTTGGTTCCGTCGTTCCACGCGGACCAGATCGCCTGCAGCGCAAGCACATACTCGCGCATCCGGGCGACCGGGCGGCTCCACGGCATGCTGAACCGCTTCTCGATGTGCGGCTTGATCTGCGTTCCGAGTCCCATAATGAAACGGCCCTGCGAATACGTCTGCAAGTCCCAGCCGATATTGGCGACGGTCATCGGGCTGCGCGCGAAAGCCACCGCGATGCTGGTCCCGATCTCCAGCCGCGACGTGTGTTCGGCGGCCAGCAGCAATGGCAAGAACGGATCGTGGTTGATCTCCCCGGTCCAGCAGGCGTCGTAGCCCTGCGTCTCGAGTTCGCCGACCAGCTCCGGCACCCGCGCCAGGTCGGTGAAGATGCCGCCGTCGACTTTGAGGGGCGTCATACTCGTGAAGCTACAGTAAGCAATTCGGTAAGGTCAATGACGCTGCGGCACAGCAGCTTCGTCACTTCGGCAGCCCGAGTCGAGCGTTGTCCCACGTCAGGATCCGGCCTTCGGGCACGAAACGCAGAAACGCCTGCTGGGCGTAGAACGCCTGCGCCTTCGCGGGCAGCGCACCGGCGGCCGGGCGGAACGCGGCGTACTTGGCGTTTACGGCCTCCTCGATGCGCGCCTTGGCGTTCGCGTCGTCGACCACCTCGATGCGCCCGGTCAGATGCACGCCTTGAAGGTCGACGTACTTCTCCCCCGATTCGACCAGGAACGAGGCCCGGGGGTCGCGGCGAATTCGAGCGACCTTCTTCGTGGTCGACGGCGTCGTCAGCACGACGGTGCGGTCTTCGACGGCGAACCACACCGGCAGCGCGATCGGCATGCCGTCACGGCGCAGCGTCGTCAGCGTTCCGGTGTGCGCCGCGTCCACGGCCTCCCACGCCTCGTCTTCCGTCAACCGGATGCCCATCGCACCGCCTCTCGCCGTCCACCTCTCGCAGACGCTACAGTAAGCACTTCAGTAGATAGGACGTGCCGATGACGAAACCCCCAGATTGGGAGGAGACGCTCGACGACCTGACTCGTCGACGCGAACGGACGTGGGCGATGGGCGGCCCGGAACGGCTGTCCAAGCACCACGGCAAGGGCAAGCTCGACGCCCGCGGGCGCATCGAGCACCTCCTCGACCCGGGGTCGTTTCGCGAGATCGGCACACTGGTCGGTGGCGACGTTGCCGCCGACGGCATCATCGTCGGTTCCGGCCTGATCAACGGCGCACCGGTGATGCTCGGCGCCGAGGACTTCACCACGCTCGCCGGCAGCATCGGCCCCGGCGGAAACTCCAAACGCTATCGCATTGCGGAGTTGGCGCTGCGCGACAAGATCCCGCTGGTTATGCTGCTCGAGGGTGCCGGCTTTCGGCCCGGCGGAGGGCATTACGGCCGCTCCCCGACCGATCTTCTCGCGCAGGCGCAGTGTTCGGGGAAGGTGCCGACCGTCGGCGCCGTGTTGGGCCCTTCGGCCGGCCACGGTGCGTTGGTGGCCCCGGTCTGCGACTTCCGCATCATGAGTGAACAGGGCGCGATTTTCACAGCCGGCCCGCCCGTCGTGAAAGAGTCCACCGGAGAAGACATCTCGAAGGAAGACCTCGGCGGACCCAGTGTCGCCCTGCCCAGCGGCGTGATCCACAACGTCGCCGACGACGACGAAGCGGTCCTCGACGACATCCGTCGGTACCTGTCCTACTTCCCTTCCAGCGCATGGTCGTATCCGCCGTCGCACACGGACGCCGAAGTTGCGAAGCCGCGCCCACTGCCGGAGCTCACCGACATCGTGTCGCGGGACAACCGCCGGGTCTACGACATGCGGGCCGTCCTCGACGTGGTCTTCGACAGCACAGACTGGTTCGAGGTGCAGCCGCGGTTCGGCAAGGCCATCATCTGCGCGCTGGCCCATCTGGGCGGTCATCCGGTCGCGGTGGTGGCGAATCAGCCAAAAGTGTTGGCGGGCTCCATCGATGCCGACGCCGCGGACAAGGCGGCGCATTTCATCATGGTTGCCGACTCGTTCCATCTGCCGATCGTGTTCCTCGCCGACAACCCCGGGATGCTGCCGGGCAGCCGTTCGGAGCGCAGCGGTGTGTTGCGGGCGGGGGCGCGGATGTTCGCCGCGCAGACGGCAGCAACGACCATCAAGCTCCATGTCACGCTGCGCAAGGCCTACGGGTTCGGGTCAATGGTCATGTCGCTGTTGAGTTTTGACAGCCAAGGCGCGACCTTCGCCTACCCCGGCGCGACGATGGGCGCGATGAGCGCGGCGGCACTGAGCAAGGCGTCGCACGCCGGCGAGGACCTCACGGCCAAACTGCGCGACGCGGAGTTGCAGGCGTCGTTCCGGTCCGCGGAGTCGATGGGGTTCGACGAGCTGATCGACCCGCGGGAGACCCGCGATGCGTTGATGGCTGCGTTGCAGCGCGGATTGTCCAGCCGTCAGGCTGCGGCGGAACCGGTCAGCCGCACCGTCATCATGCCGTGAGAAGGCCTCAGTAGATATAGTTTTCGGCGCTGGCCCGCACGGTGATGTCGCTGATGTTGATGCCCCACGGTTGGTCGATGACGTGGATGACGGCGTCGGTCAGATCGTCGGGGTTGATCAGCCAGTAGCCGATTGAGTCGACGTCGAGCTGCTCCGGCTGCAGCTCACCGCTCTGCGTCTTGATCGCGTTCTCGAAGAACAGCGGCGCCTTGTGTCCGAGGATGCCGGTGACCGCCGCCTGGTTGACCACCCCGCCGGCCAGGTGCGTCCCCAGGACGCCGGTCGGCTTGAGGTTGGTCACCTTGATCTGGCCCTGGGCCTCGATCCGCAACGACTCCGACAGTGCGTCGACGGCGGCCTTGGTCGCGCTGTAGACGCCGGAGCCCTCGGTGCCGGCGTTGCCATAGATCGACGAGATGTTGACCACCTGGCCGCGCCCCTGCGCGATCATCGTGTCATAGACGGCCGCGATTCCGTTGACGACGCCCTTGATGTTGATGTCGATTGCCTTGTGCCACTTCGCCCATGCGGCTTCATGGTCGGAGAAGTAGGCCAGCGGCATCACGCCGGCGTTGTTCACGATCACGTCGATGCGGCCGTAGGTGTCGACGGCGTGCTGGGCGGCGGCCCGCATCTGAGCCATGTCGGCGACGTCGGCCAGCTGGCTGGTGCCGTCGTGGCCGGCAGCCTGGATCCCCTCGAAGACCTCGTTCAAGGCGTCGGCGCTGACGTCGACGCCGACCACCTTCGCGCCGCCCGCGGCGCACTTCTCCGAGATGAGCTTGCCGAAGCCGCTGGCGGCACCGGTGACGATGATGACCTTGTCCTGAAGATACGTCGACATGGGTCATTCCTACCTGGTGGCCCGATACTCCTCGACAATCGGCTCCAGTTCGTCGGGTGTCGCGCCGTGCATGATCACCGCGTCGGCGCCGTACTGGAACTCCTTGCGGATGCGGTCGACGCACTGCTGCGCCGACCCGGTGGCCGACGGTTCCAGCCACTCGTCGGGAATCAGTCCCGCGATGTGCTCGATCTGCTCGGCGGTGGCCTTGTGGTCGATGCCGCCGGCGATCGACGTCACGACCGAGTCGGCCCGAAACCGGTTCAGGACAGCAGGATCCCAGTCGTTGGTCCGCACCAGTAGGTCGCCGTAGCCCTGCAGGTAGGTGGCCAGCCGGGCGACGGTCTTCTTCAACCGCAACTCCTCGGGCAGGTGGTCGCCGACTGTGGCGAAGCATGACCAGACGCGCACCCTGTCGGGATCACGGCCCGCCTTCTCCGCGGCGTCTTTGACGGTTTTCACGCAGCGCTGCAACGTGTCCGGGGTGAAATAGGTATGCAGGATGACGTCGTCGAACACCCGGCCGCCCAGCGCCAGAGTATTCGGCCCGAATGCCACCAATGCGAGGCGGATGTCCTCCTTGAAGTCGGGGTCGAGGAACAGGATGTTGTACTTCCCCATCGGCCCGTCGTGGTTGAAGATGACCTCGCCGTGCCATAGCCGGCGCATCACCTGGGCCCAGTCCTCCATCTGCGCGGTGGTCACCGCGGGAATGCCGAAGGCGCCGTAGATAGCGGCGATGCCGCGGCCGACACCGAGGGTGAAGCGGCCACCCGACAACCGGTGCATAGTGGTGGCCCACGAGCCGGTGATCAGCGGATGCCGGGTGTTGTGATTGGTTGCGGCAGTTGCGATCTGCATCCGGCTGGTCACCGCGCAGGCGGCGCCGACCAGTGACGACGCCTCCTTGACATTCCAGCGTTCGGAGATGAACGCCGTGCCGAAGCCCAACTCCTCGCCGCGACGGGCCTCGTCCATCAACGTCGCCGGGCCCTCACCGCCGGCGCCGGCCAGCAGGTAGTAACCGAGTTCGTCCAGTGTCTTGGTCAACGCCACACTCCTTGCTTGTAGCCGCAATTCCAGACTTCGGTGATCTCCCCTGCGACGACGCGGGCCGGCGAGCTCATGCCGAAGACTCCTCGGCAACTCCTTGCAGGAACCGTTCGGTAACCCCAAAAACTTTGCGGGAGAACACATGGCCGACATGGCCGCCGTCATACCAATACAACTGACCACCCCAGCGCTCCTGCAACGCATCGGTGGGATCGCGCATCGCCATCCGATCGTGCCAGGCTCCGACGATCAGCCGGCGGTGCGGTGGTGGCGCCGGGTCGACGGCAAGTGGGTCGATCACCGACGTCAGCCTCGCGACCACCGGCGAGCTCAGCAGCTCACGAAACTCGCGCCGTGACGCACCCCAGCGCCCGAGGTGTCGCGCGATCATCGCGTTGAGTCCGAGGATGGGTGTGTACAGTCCGACCGCGTCGATGTCGCGCTCCAAGTGGGACACCAGCGCCGCGACGGGCGTGCCCATCGAAATACCGCCCACCACAACGGCGCTCGCCTTCGGCCGCGCCCATTGGACGACCGCCCGAACCTCCGACACCGCCCGCATCATGCCGGCCACATTGCCGAGCGGATCCATGTCGGGGTAGGCGGGCCAGTCCCGTCGTCGGCAACCATGACCGGGCTGCACCGGCATCGCGACGTTGAAACCCAACTGCCGGTGGATGCGCGCGACCCGGGTGAGTAGCAAGTCCTCGACGCCGCCCTGGCCCGCGCCGTGCACCCAGATCAGCCAGGGCCTCGGCCCGCCCGCGTGCCGGCACAGATGAACGACGGCCTTGGCAGGTCCGCCCAACCGTTCGCTCGCCAGACTGTGCGGCAATCGTGGGTCGTGCTCGAAAGTGAGGCGCTCGTAAGCCAACCCGGCGATGCGCTTGAGTTCGAGCTTGTGTATCCGGATGGGCTCCGGGTCGGCGTGGGCGCCGTCGACGCCGAGCGCGGACAACTCTTGTGCCGCGGCGACGCACGCTCCCGGTGATCGGACATCCGCAGGGATTCCGCCCACCAATGAAAAACCGGACAGCACAAGCTCGTCCAGCATGACCTCACCGAACTGCCGGACGCCGCGTGGGGACGCGGGGTTCCAGCCGGTCGATTCGTTGAGCCCGGCTATCGTGCGCGGCACCACCAGGCTGAGCTCACGGGCCGCGGTGAAACCGATCGTCGCCAATGACATGCAGGTCACCTACGCGAGCGTGAAGCCGGTGTACCCGGCCGCCGCGATCTCGTCGCAGCGGCGCCGGTATTCGGGAATTCCGCCGGTATAACCCATGTACATCCGTTTCTTGCCGGGCACGTTGCCACCGTTGTACCAGGAGTTGCAGGACGGGTGGACGAGAACGGTGGGGGCAACCAGCGAGGTGGCGTGCTCGATCCAGTCCTGCTGCGCCGATGGCATTGCCTCGATGGTGCGAATACCGTTGGCGCGCAGGTATTCAAGGCAGTCGCCGATCCATTCCACGTGCTGTTCCAGCGCAGCGACGAAGTTTGTGGCCGCGCTCGGGCTGCCTGGACCCTGGATGGTGAACAGGTTCGGGAAGCCGGCGACCGCTATGCCCAGATACGACAGCGGCCCCTCGTCAGCCCAGAACTCGGCGAGCGAAGCGCCGTCGCGGCCGCGGATGTCGATGCGACTCAGCGCGCCGGTCATGGCGTCGAAGCCGGTCGCGTAGACGATCACGTCGAGGTCGAAATCCTCACGCGCGGTCCGGATACCGGCGGCCGTCAGACGTTCGATCGGCGCGGCTCGCAGATCGACCAGGGTCACGTTGTCGCGGTTGAATGTTTCGTAGTAGCCCTGGTCGATGATCGGCCGCTTGCAGGCGAACGGATAGTCGGGCACCAAGGACGCCGCGGTCTGCGGGTCCTCGACGATCCGGGCCACCGCCTCGCCGTACAACGTTGCGGCCATCCGGTTGGCCTCGATGTCGAAGAAGATGTCGCCCCAATTCAGCGCGCCCAGCACGCCGTGTTCGTCGATCGCGCGCAACTGCTCTTCGCGAGACGCCGACTTCAGCGGTGGCTTGCCGAGCATCTCGAGCAGCACCGAGAACGCGCTCAGCCGGGCGGCCCCGATCGGGTGCATCCGCTGCGCGGCACGGATGCCGGAGTAGTCGGCCTTCATCGCGTCGAGTTCGCCCGGCTCGAAGCGGCGCACCTTCCAGGGCAGCGTGTATGCCGGCGATCGCTGAAACACGAACAGCTGCTTTGCTTCTCGAGCAACCACAGGAATGAGTTGGACGCCGGTCGAGCCGGTGCCGATGACGCCGATCCGCTTGCCGGTGAAGTCGACACCGCCCCGCGGCCACTGCGAGGTGAGTAACGACATCCCGGCGAACTCGTCCATGCCGGGGAAGCCGGGTTGCAGTGCCACCGACAGGATGCCCGAGGCTGCGATTACGAACGGCGCGACGAAGGACTGCCCCGCATCGGTGCGCACCTCCCACTCCGCGGCGTCTTCGTCGAAAGTCATCGCGACGACCCTGGCGCCGAACTGGATGTCCCGGCGGAGGTCGAGTCGGTCGGCGACGAAATTCAGGTAGGCCTCCACCTCGGGCTGGGCCGGCATCGTCTCGGTCCACACCCACTCCTGCTGAATCGCGTCGGAGAAGCTGTAGGAATACTCGATGCTCTCGATGTCGCAGCGAGCGCCCGGATATCGGTTGTAAAACCAAGTACCGCCGACGTTTTCGGCCATCTCCAGCACCCGTACCCGCAGACCGAGCTCACGCAGTCGATGCAAGGAATACAGCCCGGAAAAGCCGGCACCGATCACGATCGCGTCGAGACGCCGACCGGTCTCAGGCATTGTCACCCGTGATTTGCTGAATGGTGCGCGTGAGATGCAGCGTCTTGATCACCCAAGCGCCGTCCTGCTTTTCGTAGGTCTCGTGATAGTGGCCCGCGCCGTGCAGTTCATTGCCGTTGGCGAAGACGATCCAGTCCTCCATCGCCCAGATGCCAGTGGCGGTTTCCGATGAGGTCAAGGTGATCTCCGGCGTGTGACAATGATGCATCGTCTGCGCGCCCTCGAGGCTGGCCAGCACCATCGGAACGAAGTTGTCGACGCCCTCGACGGGCGGGGCGGTCATCGGATCGGCCCCGCCGGTCGACACCGCCAAGTCCAACAGGACCACCACGTCGGTGGCGAATACGCTGCGCCACCCGCTGGCATCCTTGGCGTCGAGAAAGCGGCAATAACGAGCTTTCACCTGCCGGATCGCTTCGAGATCGTCAGACATTCCGCAGCGCCTCCTTCAGCTGAAATCAATACTGTAACGTATTTAGTATCATCGCGACGAGGCCAGGAGGCGCCGGCGTGAAAGTCCCCTTCACCTGGAAAGTCACCGGCTGGTTCATGGTCGGATGGTCGCCGGAATTCCCGGTCGGCGAGACGCGGCCGCTGCACTACTTCGGCGAGGATCTGGTTGCCTACCGCGACGAGCACGGCGAGTTGCACGTCATGGAAGCCCACTGCAAACACCTGGGGGCCCACATCGGCCACGGCGGCACCGTCGTCGGCGACTGCGTGCAGTGTCCGTTCCATGGCTGGCGCTGGGGGCCCGACGGCAGCAACCGCTACATCCCCTACCAGCCGGACCGGCCCAACAAGGTGCTGCGGCTGCGGGTGTATCCCGTCCGCGAACAGCACGACTGCGTATTCATCTGGCATCAGCCGGAAGGCAAAGAGCCGCAATGGGACATGCCGGACATCTTCGGCTCGTTCCCGCAGTTCGAGACCGACCCGGCGACCTACTATCGGGCCTACCCGGAGTTCTCCCGACGGGCCGAACGCGAGCCGGTGCATCCACAGATCGTGGCCGAGAATGCACCCGACAGTGCACATTTCGAGTACGTCCACCACGCGACCGTTACGCCCCGCGTGCTGGACTGGAAGATCGTCGACCACGAATGGCGATTCGTCGCGGGCTGGCCGGACGCCCGCAGCGACGACCCCGAGGACCTGGCGCTGAGGTTTCACAGCAATCTGTTCGGTCTGGGCGGGGCGATCAGTGTGTTCGAGGGAGCACAGAACCACCGACTGATCTTCACCTGCACGCCGGTCGACGACGAGTGCTCGGACCTGTTCTATTCCATCTGGTGGCCACGCCTGCCCGGCGACACCGCCGACGTCCCACACGGCGAACTGCGCGACACCATCGAAAAGCACTTCCTCTCAACGGTCTTCGACGACCTGGAGATCTGGCGCTACCAGCGGTACGTCGAGAATCCCGCGCTGTCCCGCGAAGACGCGAAAGGTTATATGGCCCTGCGCAAGTGGGCCACCCAGTTCTACGAAGTGCCGGCGTGAGTCCCCTCGCCGAGATCGCCGCGCCCGAGCACACGGCGATCGTCACCCAGGAATGCCAGGGCGCGGTCATCGGCCCGAACGCCGGCCTGGCGCAACTGGCCGACGAGGCCCGCCGCGTCGCGCTGCCCAATATCGTCAGGCTGTTGCCGGTGGCGAGGGCCGCCGGGGTGCGGGTGGTGCACTGCACCGTGCAGCGTCGGCCCGACGGGCTCGGAGCCAACCACAACGCCAAGATCTTCACCATCGGCCGCGGCGAGGTGAACATCCTCCCCGGCACTCCCGGCGCGACCGTGCTGCCCGAATTGGGACCCGAGCCAAGCGATCTCGTGTTGAGCCGCTGGCACGGCATCGGCCCGATGGGCGGGACGGATCTCGACGCGGTGCTGCGCAACCTGGGGGTGACCACCATCGTGGTAGTCGGGGTGTCGCTGAACCTGGCGATCCCCAACGTCGTGATGGACGCGGTGAACGCCGCCTATCGGGTTGTCGTGCCGCGCGATGCCGTCGCCGGCATCCCTACCGACTACGGCAATGCGATCATCGACAACATGTTGTCGCTGCTGGCGACGATCACCACCACCGACGATCTGATGCAGACGTGGGGCCGGCCGGACGGGGGGACTACGTGACCGACACCGCACCCGCGGATCGGGGTGGATTCCCCGACGTTCGACCGGTGGAAGACGCGCCCGACGAGCTGCGCCGATATGTCGCAGCGCTGCGCCGACTGCACGACCTGACCGTGTCCACCAACCCGGGTGACGCGCTGTGGGCCGACGCGGCCGCGCATCTCGAAAGCGCATGCGCGCTGCTGGATGGACATCAGGTTCCGGAGGCGGAGAACGTGGCCGGTCGGGTGCTGAGCATCCCGGGCCTCGGCCATCCGCTGATGCCCCCGTGGACGGTGATCCGGTCCGGACCTGACGGCGTCACGATGGCCGGCGGTTTCACCGAGGCACACGTGGGCGGCAACCGCGCCGTGCACGGCGGGATCATCCCGCTGCTGTACGACTGGCTGTTCGGGATGGCAGTGACCGCGGCCGACGTCTTCCCGACCAGGACCGCATTCCTGCACGTCGACTACCGGAAGATCACCCCGATCGACGAGCCGCTGGAAGCCAGGTGCGCGGTCAGCAGGATCGACGGCCGGAAAGTTTTCATAGAGGCTACTATGACATCGGCCGACGGCGCCGTGCTCAGCGAAGCCAACGGCCTGATGGTCCGCTTGCTTCCACACCAGCCGTAAGGTCCAGATGCCCGCCACCGCAGTCGAATTCACCGTTCCCGCCGTCACCGCCGCCGTTGCGGCGACGATTCCCGACCGAGAGCTCATCATCCAGGGCGACCGGCGCTATACCTACGCCCAGATCATGGATCGCTCGCAGCGGCTGGCCGCGTATCTGCATTCCCGCGGATTGGGTTGCCACACAGAACGATCGACACTCGGTGGCCATGAGGTCGGGCAGGATCTGGTGGGTCTGTACGCCTACAACGGCAACGAGTTCGTCGAGTCGCTGGTCGGTGCCTTCGCCGCGCGGGTGGCGCCGTTCAACGTCAACTTCCGCTACGTCAAGAGCGAACTGCAGTACCTGCTCGCCGACTCCGGCGCGACGGCGTTGATCTATCACGCCGCCTTCGCCCCGCGGGTCGCCGAGGTGCTGCCGGATCTTCCGCAGCTGCGCGTCCTGATCCAGATTGCCGACGACTCGGGTAACGAATTGCTCGACGGCGCCGTGGACTACGAAGAAGCGATCAACGCCGAGTCTCCGGCACCGGCCGTCGAGCACTCCCCCGACGACCTGTACGTCCTGTACACCGGGGGCACCACCGGCATGCCGAAGGGCGTGCTGTGGCGGCAACACGACATCTTCATGACGTCGTTCGGCGGTCGAAACCTGATGACCGGCGAGCCCACCGATTCTCTCGAGCAGATCCTGGGGCGCCTGGACGGCAGCACCCCCACCAAGCTGATGATCCTGCCGCCGCTGATTCACGGCGCCGCGCAGTGGAGTGTGATGACGGCGATCACGACCGGCCAGACCGTCGTATTCCCTTCTGTGGTCGACCATTTGGACGCCGACGACGTTGTCCGCACCATCGATCGGGAGAAGGTGATGACGGTGACGGTGGTCGGCGACGCGATGGCGCGCCCGCTGGTCGCCGCGATCGAGAAGGCGCGCGAGGACGGGACAGCCGACGTGTCGTCGCTGGCGGTGGTGGCCAACGGCGGCGCGCTGCTGACCCCGTACGTCAAGCAGCGCCTGATCGAGGTGCTGCCGAATGCGATCGTCGTCGACGGTGTCGGCTCGTCGGAGACCGGCGCGCAGATGCACCACATGTCGACATCGGGCACGGTGTCGACCGGCACCTTCAACGCCGGGCCGGACACTTTCGTCGCCGCCGAGGGTCTCGGTGCGCTGCTACAGCCGGGTCACGACGGGATGGGCTGGCTGGCCCAACGGGGTTACGTGCCTTTGGGTTACAAGGGCGACGCCACCAAGACGGCCGCCACGTTCCCGGTGATCGACGGTGTGCGCTACGCGGTGCCGGGCGACCGTGCGCGGCATCTCGACGGTGGCCGGATCGAACTGCTGGGCCGCGACTCCGTGACGATCAACTCCGGAGGCGAGAAGATCTTCGTCGAAGAGGTTGAAACCGCGATCGCGTCGCATCCGGCCGTGACCGACGTCGTCGTCGCCGGACGCCCCAGCGAGCGATGGGGACAGGAAGTCGTCGCCGTGGTCGCGCTCGCCGACGGTGCTACCGCCGCTGCAGGCGAGTTGATCGACCATGCCGCACGGACTTTGGCGCGCTACAAACTGCCGAAAGCAATCGTGTTCCGTGCGGCCATCGTGCGTAGCCCCGCCGGCAAGGCCGACTACCGGTGGGCCCGCGAGCAGGCGGTCGGCGAATCAGCCGAGTGACACCGGCAGATGTTTGAGCCCGTGCAGTCCAATGTTGTGGTTGTAGACCGGCGGGCCGGCGAGACTCAACCGTGGAAAGCGCTCGAACAGTGTTTGCAAGCCGATCTGGACTTCCATCCGCCCCAACGCCGCGCCCAGGCAGGTGTGTACGCCAGTGCCGAAGGTGATGTGTTCGCGGGCGTTGGCACGGGCGGCGTCGAAGGCGTTCGGGTTGTCGAAGACCGCCGGATCCCGATTGGCCCCGCCGTACATGACGAACACCGCCTCGCCCGCCCGGATCGAATAACCTTCGATCTCAATGTCTTCCGCAGCGACCCGGGGCACAAACTGAACCGGGGTGTCGTAGCGCAGGGCCTCTTCGACGGCGTTGGGCCATCCGTCGGGGTTCGCGCGCAGCGTCGCCAACTGATCCGGGTGACGGGTGAGCGCGATGACGGACTTGCCGAGGATGTGCGTCGTGGTGATGAACCCCGCGCCGAACAGCAAGGCGGCGAGCATCTTGAGTTCGGCTTCGGTCAAGTCGCTGTTGCGGATGACATCGGACAGGATGCTGTCGCCGCCGGTGCGGCGTAGCCGCGCGATGTGGTCGCCGACGTATCTCTCGAACTCCCGCAGGATGTCCGTGCCGGCGCGGTAGTGCCGCCACGACGGCCCGACACTGCCCAGCAGGCTGGTGGCCGTCTCGGCGACGTGCAGCAGATAGGGCGTGTCGTCGCGCGGCATCCCCATGAGGTCGGCGATCACCGCCATCGGGATCTGCGAGGCGTACTCGGTGAACAGATCGCAGTCGGTCCTGCCGTCGAGACCGTCCAGCAGCCCGTCGACGAGATCCTGGATGCCGGCGCGCAGCCGATCAAGGGCCCGCGGCGTGAAGGCGCGCGTCACCGGCTGGCGCAGCCGGGCGTGGTCCGGAGGGTCGGTGACCAGCATCGAGGGCGGTTCGATCGGGTTCATCACGCCCGGGTCGGTTCTGGCCAGGATCCACTGGCCGAGCCGGAAGGGGGCCCGATCGCTGGGCTTGGCGGTCCTGATCCGGCTGTCGCGCAGCAGCTCGCGCAGGATCCGCGCGTCGGCGCAGACCCAGCCGGCGCCAGCCACGCGGGACATCCGGCCGCGGGCGCGCACCTGCTCGATCAGGGGATAGATGTCGTCGACCGGGTTGCTGTCGATCGTCAGCAGCTTGGCCATTGGATCGTTTCGCCGAGCCAGCAGGCCCAGCATCGTCCGTGGCAGCCCGTAGCCCGTCGCCCAATGCACCGCGTCGCGGATCGGAAGGTCCACGTACCCACACTCCCTGTCACCTGATTGCGCACGAGCCTAATGCTCTGTCTTCGGCGTCTTCGACATCGTTGGTCATACTGAGGTGCATGACCGTGTTCGCGGGGCAGCAGGTGTCGCACTGGGACTTCCCGCGAAGCACCGTCAGCGTTGCCTTGATGACCGAATTCGGTTGCGACAACGGACTTGCCGCCGCAGACGTGCTGAGGGATTCCGGCCTGACCGACGCCGATCTGCGCGACCCCACATCGACGATCGTCGGGCGCCAGGAGTTGACGGTCGCCACCAACCTGGTCGACCTCTTGGGCGACCCGGCTGATCTCGGAATACGCGTGGGCAACGGTTACCACGTCGGATCCATGGGGATCTTCGGTTTCGCCTGCCTGACCAGCTCGACGCTGGGCGATGCCGTCCGGTTCGCGGCCCGCTTCTA
This sequence comes from Candidatus Mycobacterium wuenschmannii, assembly GCF_030252325.1. Lineage (NCBI taxonomy): Bacteria > Bacillati > Actinomycetota > Actinomycetes > Mycobacteriales > Mycobacteriaceae > Mycobacterium > Candidatus Mycobacterium wuenschmannii. Next base: position 1,956,051 of record NZ_CP126981.1, read on the forward strand.
CGAGCTCAGCTACGGGTTCTGCCTACCGAGCGTGACGGTCGAGGGACCGGTGGCGGCGTTGCGACTCGACCTGCCGGACCTGACCGGGCCGGTGGCGGAGTTCCTGGTGCGACGCGATCTCGCGGCGATCGCGCAGGTCATGGCCGACCTGCTGGGCAGTCCCGTGCCGTTCACGTCGATCGAATTCGCTTCTCCCGCACCGATCTCGGGTGACCGGGCGATGCGCGACATGTTCGGCGTTGCCCCAGGATACGACGCCGCGCTCAACGCCGCGAGGTTTCCGGCGGCGATGCTGGCCGACCGCCTGCCGCAGGCCAGCGAAATCACGGTCGCAACGTGCACGCAGCAGTGCGAGGAGTTGCTGGAGCGCCGCCGGGCCCGGACCGGCGTCGCCCGCCGGGTTCGCGACCGACTGGCGTCGATCAGTGGCGAACCGCACACGGTCGCGAGCGTGGCCCGGCACGTGGCGATGAGCGAGCGGACGCTGCGGCGCCGGCTGACCGAAGAGAACACGTCGTTCCGGGACCTCGCCGACGAGGTCCATCGGGGCCTCGCCGAGGAGCTGCTGGCGACCGGCGCGCTGTCGGTTGAGGACGTCGCCCTGCGGCTGGGCTACGCCGAGGCGACGAGCTTCATCGCGGCGTTCAAGCGCTGGACGGGTACGACTCCCGCCCGCTTTCAGCGCTCGGCCGGCCCCCGCGCGCGCCAGCCGGTCTGAACCGCATCGGCCATTTGGCCGGAATCATGGATTTTGCGTCCGCAATCGTCTCCCGCCGGGGCGGGTACCACTCCTAACGTGGCCGTCATGACTACGACTACCAACCGCCCGCGAGCGCTGGTGATCGGCGCGGGCTTCGGCGGCCTCGGCGCCGCCTACGAGTTGTCCAGGGACGGCCTGGCCGACGTGACGGTGCTGGAGAAGGCCGAAGACATAGGCGGTGTGTGGCGCGAAAACACCTACCCCGGCGCGGCCTGCGACGTCCCGTCGAACCTGTACTCCTACTCGTTCGCCCGCAAGACCGACTGGGGCCGGCGCTACGCGGAGCAGCCCGACATCCTCGGCTACATCCGCGACACCGCCGACCGGTTCGGACTCCGCGACCTGGTGCGGACCGGGGTCGAGGTCACTTCGGCCGAGTACGACGACGCCTCCGCGACCTGGCGGGTGCGGACGTCACAGGGCGAGACGCTCGAGGCCGACATCCTGATCCCGGCCGTGGGCCAGTTGTCACGCCCGGCGCTGCCCTCGATTCCCGGGCTCGAGAGTTTTGCCGGGCCGTCGTTTCACTCGGCCGAGTGGCGACACGACATCGACCTGACCGGCAAGCGGGTCGCCGTGTTGGGCACCGGCGCCTCAGCCATTCAATTCGTTCCGCGCATTCGTCGAGTTGCGAAGCACGTCGTGGTCTTTCAGCGGTCCGCGCCGTATGTGGTCCCGAAGCTGGACCGCGCCTACACCGACGGCCACCACTCCGCGTTCCGGCGTGTGCCCGGGTTCGCCGCCGCGATGCGCGCGCTGATCTGGTACCTCAGCGAGTTCTTCAGCCTCGCGCTGACCAAGGCCGCGCCACTGGCCCGGCTGGTGGGCTGGTGGGCGTCGGCAAATCGTTTGCGGCACATCAAGGATCCGGTGCTGCGCGACAAGGTCACCCCGGATTACGCGATCGGTTGCAAACGCGTGCTGTTCAGCAGTGACTGGTACCCGGCGCTCGCCTGCGACAACGTCGACGTGGAGACCGAGTCGATCACCGAGGTGACGGCGACCGGCGTACGCACCGCGGACGGGCGGCATCACGAGGTTGACGTGATCATCTATGGCACCGGATTCAAAGCCACCGAATTCCTTTCGCCGATTACGGTTTCCGGACGCGGTGGGCTCAGCCTGCAGTCGGTGTGGGCCGATGGGGCGCGGGCCCACCTCGGCATGGCGGTGCCCGGATTTCCAAATTTGTTTCTGATCTACGGCCCGAACACCAACCTGGGTAGCAGCTCAATAATCCTGATGATGGAACAGCAGGCCCGCTACATCCGCCAGCTGGTCGAGGAACTGATCCGCTCTGGTGATCGGCGCGCATTCGAAGTGCGGCCCGAGGTGGAGCAGGCCTACGACACCGATGTGCAGACGCGACTGGACAACGGCGTCTGGACGACCTGCGACTCCTGGTACCGCACCGACTCCGGCCGCGTCACCACGAACTGGCCCGGGCTGGTGCACGAATACCAGCGCCGCACAACGACAGTGGCGTTCTCGGACTATCGGCAGGTCCTCCCGACATCGATAGCGGAAGGAGTTGACGCGTGACTCAGTTCGACTACGACGTGCTGGTGATCGGATCCGGCTTCGGTGGCAGCGTGACCGCGCTACGCCTCAGCGAAAAGGGATATCGGGTCGGCGTGCTCGAGGCGGGCCGCAGATTTCGCGACCAGGACTTCGCCGAGAATAGTTGGCACGTCAGGGATTATCTCTTCCAGCCCGCGGTCGGCTGCTACGGCATCCAACGCATCGACCTGCTGTCCGACGCCGTCGTGCTCAGCGGTGCGGGCGTCGGCGGCGGTTCGTTGGTCTACGCGAACACACTGTACGAACCGGGTGACGGCTTCTACGCCGACTCCCGGTGGAGTGGGATCACCGACTGGAAGGACGAACTCGCGCCCTGGTACGACCAGGCCAAACGGATGCTCGGGGTGGAGACCTATCCGCGGACCACGCCGTCGGACAAGGTGATGCTGCAGATCGCCACCGACCTCGGCGTCGCCGACTCCTTCCACGCCACCCGGGTCGGCGTGTGCTTCAGCGACTCCGACGGTGACCTTGCGGCGCCGGGCGCCCCGGTCGGAGATCCGTACTTCGGCGGCGCCGGGCCGGACCGCAACGCGTGCCTGCACTGTGGCGAATGCATGACGGGTTGCCGACAGAACGCCAAGAACACACTTGTCAAGAACTATCTGTATCTCGCCGAAAACCTCGGCGCGACAATCCATCCGCTCACCACGGTCGTCGACGTCCACCCGCGCACCGACGGCGGGTATGACGTCGTCACACGCCGCACGGGCGGCAAGGTGCGCCGGCGTCGTCGGACGTTCACCGCCGAGCAGGTGGTGTTCTCGGCGGCCGCATTGGGCAGCCAGCGACTGCTGCACCGACTGCGCGACCGTGGCAGCCTGCCGCACGTCTCGCCCAGGCTCGGCGAACTCTCGCGGACCAACTCCGAGGCGATCCTGGCGGTGCGGGCGCGCGGCGACGACGTGGACTACTCGGAGGGCGTCGCGATCACGTCGTCGATACATCCTGACGATCACACCCATGTCGAACCCTGCCGCTACGGCCACGATTCGAATCTGATGGGGCTGCTCGGCACGATTCTGGTCGACGGCCTGGACGGGCGGCGGCGCTGGCGGACCGGACTGAAAGAGCTTGTGAAGCAACGCCGAGACCTGTGGCGGCTGCTCAACCCGACGAATTGGTCGGAGCAGACCATCCCCTTGTTGGTCATGCAGACCCATGACAACTCGCTGACAACTTTCACGCGGCGTCGGCTGTTCAGGCGGCGACTGGTGTCGCGTCAAGGCGTCGGCGATCCGAACCCAACCTGGATTCCGGTGGGCCACGAAATCGCCCGTCGCGCAGCGGATCACCTCGACGGGATCGCCGGCGGCGCGTGGGCGGATCTGGCGGACATCCCGATGACGGGCCACTTCATCGGCGGCTGCGTCATCGGCGAGACCGCGCACGACGGGGTTGTCGATCCATATCACCGCATGCACGGCCACCCCGGGCTGCACGTCATCGACGGTTCGACGATCACGGCCAATCTGGGCGTCAACCCGTCACTCACCATTACCGCGTTGGCCGAGCGCGCGACGTCGTTGTGGCCCAACAAGGGCGACGCGGACGCGCGTCCACCACTGGGATCGCCGTACGTCCGGGTGGCGCCGGTGGCTCCGATTCGGCCTGCGGTGCCACGTTCCGCGCCCGGCGCCCTACGCTTCGCGAGCCCGACCCCCGCCGATAGGTAGGGCTACCCTCGGATACATGTTTGCAGCATTCGGATTCGAGACCATGGGAGTCGTCGTCGGGGACATGTTCTTCGTAGACCCGACACCGAATGAGGGCCAGGAGACGCCAGAACGCGGCGTCAGACTGGAACTGCGCCTGGTCGACAAGGGTGAGCCGCAAGGTTCGATCTACGCCGGAGTGCCGATCTCATTGGGCCGCCCGGTGTGGCGGGTGGATCTGTTCGGGTCCACCGAAAGCCCGCCCGGGACACTCGATCGTGCGCACCACCATCCGAAATTCAGCGACTGGGAGCCGGGCCGCCGAAACTTCGTTCCCGAACTATCGGCCGATCCGGTCGCCTGGCTCACCGGCGAATTGGGCGACCCTGACGCGGTTTTGAGCCGAGCCGGCGTCGACCCCGACGACGTGAGCGACGCCGACAAGGCCGGGCTAGCCGCGGCCGCACCTGACATCGTCGCTGCCGTGAAGCGGATGCTCGACGGCGTGCGCGACGGCGAGTTGGCACCGGAGCCCCCCGAACCCGTCGCGGCCGCTCGCACCGGCTGGCTCTGACGGTGCGCTGGACGCCGGGCCAGCTCGACCACATCGGCTCGGCCGTCGAACTCGAGATCGCGGTGCCGCGCAGCGATGGGACCCAGGGCTCGTGGACACCGATCTGGGTGGTGACGACGGATGGCGAGGTGTTCGTCCGTACCTGGTACCGCCGCTCGACGGGCTGGTTCGGCCGCGTCCTGAAGACGGCACGAGCCCGCATTCGCGTGCCGGGCGTCGAAATCGACGTGTGCGCTGAGGATGTCGGCACCGGGTCTGCAACGCTGCGGGCAGCCGTCGACGACGCCTACCGCGGCAAGTACGGCGGGAGTTCAGCCGACAGGATGGTTGGCGACGACGCCGCGGCGACGACCCTGCGCCTGACACCGGAATGAGTTGAGCTCCGCTCTCCGTATAACCCCGCAGACATCAAGCTGGCGCTGGAACTAGCTGGACGACATCGCTACGCACCCCGTGGAGCTGTACTGATGCGATGTCCGCTGCGCTGTAACTGCTGCGCGGTGCGACCGCCCGGCGGCGTTCGGGGGGGGATGCGTGTTGCAATACAGAGATATTATTCTCATATGTTTTTCAGGCAAATCTCAGGTACTCTTCCGATACGCCACGCGGGCTAACCCGCACACCTAGCCAATCGGGAGTTCGCTATGGGCACCGCTCGCGCAACGATCACGGCATCCATCCTCGGCGCTGCCACTGGGGCGATGCTGAGTGTCGCGTTATTCGGAGATGTCGCGCACGCTGACGTATTACCGACGCTGCCCGTGCCGCCGTTCGATTACGACCAGTACTACTACCTCTACTACCCAAGCAACTACGGGACGCCGGGGGACATAACGAACGACGTTGGTACCCGAACCGACTTTTCCGAGTCCTTTGATCAAGCCTATTCGTCGCCCACGGGGAGCTTCGAGGTTCACGAGATCGCCATTCATCCGTTGTTTCAATATTCGGGGCTTTACGCTGACTACACGGAAACGGTCACCAGCAGCGACGGAGTGGCCCCAGCAGTGGGAACGACGTTTGATAACTCCTACTCGGAAATCAATTTAGGCTTGGGGGGCACATATTCGGTGTTCGACCATTTGAACCTGACGACCCCGGAGGGCATGGTTGATAACTTTTTGTTCGGTAACTCAGGATGGGAAAACGTGTACTACCAGGGTCCGGCGGGGACTATGGACTACCTCGTCAACGATTACGCCACCGCTCCTACATACACTTTTCTTTTCGACTTCCCCGCCGCCGGTGACACCGCAGCGGCCATCAACCCCGCCGATTTCGTAGGGCTTGCCGACGCCCATTCTCTGGCAACGCTGGCCGCTGACATTCCGTCGCTGTTCTAAAGGAGACGCACTGATGAGCCGAATCCACACAGCAGCAGCCGCCTACTTGCTCGGTGCCGTTGCGGGAGCCTTACTGAGCGCGGGATTTGCTATCGGACCGATCGCACACGCCGACGTTCTACCGACACTGCCCGTTCCGCCGTTCGACCCCCCCGTCGGGCACTACATCTCGCTACCCGGCGATCCGAGCGTGCAATCGGACCAAGGATCTACATACTTACTGATCGCCAATTTTTCTCACGACCACCAGTTGTACTTGCTGCCGGACGGCGGCAGTTATGAGGTGGAGGACAACAACACCCTGCTGGGCACACTTTTCACACCGGTCTACACAGATCTCGATGCAAAGGTCATCGCCAGCGACGGAGCATCAGCTCCCGCCGTAGGAACAAACTACGACCAATCTGTATTTGGGCTGTACTTCTTTGGAAGTGGCATAACGTTTGCCACGAACGACACCTTGAGCACCGGCGATGGAGTTGTCGATGTCACCGGATTCCCCTCGATCGACTTAGACAACATTTTTTACCAGGGCCCAGCCGGAACGATCGACTACCTGGTCTACGGGCCCGGCACACCCGATGTCGGTTACGTACCGATCTTCGACATCCCGGCAGCAGGCGACACCGCCGCGGCTCTCAACCCCGCCGACCTGGCCGGGTTGGGCGACGTGACTTCGCTGGCATCGTTGGCTGCTGAAATCCAGACCCTGTTCTAGATCTGAACTGGCCCCGCCGCGGTCGCCGGCCATGTGTTCAGTTCACCGCCAAACACCCGGCGTGCGATCTGCTATTCATTTTCAGAAGCCGAATTGTGTTGCACCCGAATCGCTGTCAGGACTGCTGCGAGTTTGCTGTCAGTCGATTAAACAAGCTTGACACCCTCATGGACGCTTAGAGACTCTTAGTAACGCTTACGCCCCGTTCAGGTTTGGCGTTCCAATGCAGACAGGTGTCGCGATGATGAGGAGCAGAGTTCGCGCGTGGGTCGCCGGTAGCAGTTTGGTTGGCGGGACACTCGCTGCAGCCATCATCAGCGTGACCGGGGCTGCAATCAGTCGGGGCGACACCGGAAGCGTCGCAGTGGATCCCGCCGTCTCCGACACTCTCCTGGCCGCGATCGGCAATCAATACGACCCCGCGTCGTTCGTCTACAGCGCCGACCCGACGAACGTGTTCTCGCCCGTCTACAGCGTCGCGCCGCTAGGGGCCGAGACGGTGACGGCCACGGATGCGGCCGGGGATGTCTTTGGTACTCAAGAGTATTCGCTATCCACCCTCGGCATCCCGCTCAGCACCTTCACCGGATACGTCGAATACAGCCCCGGCGATGCCTCGAATCCGCTGGCCCTGTTGTTCGGTAACCCCTACATCGAAGACATCAACGTGACCGGCGTCCCTGGAACACTGCTGCCGGAGAACACCGGCTTCCTCGTCGAGCAGTTCGGCGGCGGATGGGGCAACGTTCTGGAAGAAGTCAACATCACCGGGTCCCCCACCACCGTCGGCGATTTCCTGGAGACACCGTTCGGGAACGAGAACATCACCCCCATCATCCAGTACCTGATGAACTACACGGGATCCGCTGCGGCGGAGGCAGTCCCGGCGGCCACCGACGGCACGCCAGTCAGCGTGACCACGGACATCGGACTGCTGACGACGGCACAGACTGACATCTCCGACGGACTGACCGCCTTGAGCCAACTGGAGGGCACGCAGGGCACCATTCCGCCCGCACTCGCCGAACTCACCGGTCAATTCGAGGCCATCCAGACGCCCCTCCTGACGTCGGGCAACCCGGTGTTCTCCGGACTGGGTGAAGTGCTGTTCAACGGCCCGGACCAGCAGCTCGCGGACAGCAGCGCGGCCTTCCTGTCGGCCGCGGACGCCTACGTCGCCGACCCCACTTCGGCAGCCAACACCCTCGATCTCATTTCAGCGGGCTTCGGATTCGACGGGTCGCTGCTGGGAGAATCGCTGCCCGTCAACATCTTCGGCAGCCTGGTCGACAAGCTGTTCGATCTCACGCCGGCGGCCGATCTTGCGGCAAGCGTCGACCCGGTCACCGCCGTCGATCCCTCGATCTTCGCGGACTTACTGTCGTTTATCGGGCTCTAGGAATACGGGTGAGAATCCAGTTGCTGCATAGCTTTTCCGGCTTCATCACGGCTGCCACGCTGTTCGCTGCATCACTGGTGGCACCCGCAACGGCTCACGCGGACTGTGGCGACCCCGGTCAAGACCCCTGCACCGGACCTGTGCCCACCGTCGATCAGGTGGTCGGAATCTTGGCCGAGTTGACTGACCCAGAGAGGCCAGCCGCGAGCAAAACCGACATCGTCGTTCCCGGCTTTACGCCCGAGGAAGACCAGACACTCGACGATCACCTGAACCAGATGAATGCGCATGGCGGGCGCCTACCAATCGACTTCCTCGTCACCAACATCCAGCCAGCCCCTGACGATCTGGCCGGAGCGACCGTCGAAACGATGGGGCCGGGACCGAGATACACCCAGACAGCGGCCAGACCATTCGTGCTCGCCGATCAGCACGGGCACTGGTTCATCACCCATGACAGTGCCATCATCCTGACGAACGCCTGGTATAGAAATTCCAGACGCCGCTTCATCCCGGTCGTACCGTGAACGACAACCCCCGCGCCCAAAACGGCTGGGCGCAGGGGTCGTTCGGTGCCGCGGACTAGTCCAGTCGCTCGATGATGGTGGCGTTGGCCATGCCGCCGCCCTCACACATCGTCTGCAGCGCGTACCGGCCGCCACGTTGTTCCAGCGCGTTGACCATCGTCGTCATGATGCGAGCGCCGCTGGCGCCCAACGGATGTCCGATCGCGATCGCGCCGCCGTTGACGTTGGTCTTGGCCAGATCGGCACCGGTGTCCTTGGCCCAGGCCAGCACCACAGGAGCGAAGGCCTCGTTGACCTCGAACAGATCGATGTCGGACAGCTTCAGCCCAGACTTGTGCAGCACCTTCTCGGTGGCCGGGATGACGCCGGTCAGCATGTAGAGCGGGTCCGATCCAACGACGGTGGTGGTGTGGATGCGGGCCAGCGGACGAAGGCCGAGCTTCTTGGCGGCCGCCCCGCTGGTGATCAGTACCGCGGCGCTGCCGTCGGAGAGCGGCGACGAGTTGCCGGGCGTGATCTCCCAGTTGATCTGCGGGAAGCGCTCCCCCACTGCCGGGTCGTAGAACGCCGGCTTGAGGCCGGCCAGCGTCTCGACGGTGGTACCGGGCCGGATGATCTCATCCGTGCTCAATCCCGCGATCGGGACCAGTTCGTTGTCGAAGAGCCCGTCTTTGGTTGCGCGCGCAGCCTTTTCGTGGCTGTTCGCGGAGAACTCGTCGAGAGCGGCGCGCGAAAAGCCCCAGCGCGACGCGATGAGTTCGGCGCTGATGCCCTGCGGTACCAGGCCGTCGGGGTAACGCTCCTTCATGCCCGCACCGAACGGGTTGCTGCCGGGCAGTACCGAGGTGCCCATCGGCACACGGCTCATGGATTCCACCCCGGCCGCGACGACGATGTCGTACGCGCCGGCGAGCACGCCCTGAGCGGCGAAGCTTATCGCCTGCTGACTGCTGCCGCACTGGCGGTCGATGGTGGTGCCCGGAACCGACTCCGGAAAGCCCGCACCCAGCAACGAGTTACGCGCGATGTTGACGGCCTGATCGCCCACCTGAGTCACGGCTCCGGCGATGACGTCGTCGATCTGAGCCGGGTCCACGCCCGTGCGCGCAACCAGCTCGCGCAGGCTGTGCGCCAGCAGGTCCGCGGGCAGAACGTCGTGCAACGCCCCGCTTGCCTTGCCCTTGCCGACGGGCGTTCGTACCGCGCCGACAATGACGGCGTCTCGATCCTGGTATGACATGACTCCTCCTTGAGTCCGCGCTAGGTTTATCCAGCTATACCCAGATGTAACACCTAGGTATACTGGGAGCAACCCAGAACGGAGGTGATGTATGCCACTCCTGCAGGGCGTACTGGCCGATCGCGACGCCTGGTCGGCGGTCGGTGAATGCTCGATCGGAAAGACCATGGCCGCACTCGGCACCAAGTCCGCGATGCTGATCATGCGCGAGGCCTATTACGGCACCACCCGGTTCGACGACTTCGCCCACCGCGTCGGTATCACCAAGGCCGCGGCGGCCGCCCGACTGTCCGAGCTGGTCGACCTCGGCCTGCTGACGCGGAGGCCCTACCGCGAGCCCGGGCAACGCACCCGTGACGAATACATCCTCACCGAGGCCGGCGTCGACTTCATGCCGGTGGTGTGGGCGATGTTCGAGTGGGGCCAGCGACATCTCCCCGGCCGCAACCGATTACGCCTGACCCACCTGGGCTGCGGCGCCGACGCCACCGTCGAGGTCCGGTGCACCGAAGGACATCCGGTCCCGCCGGACGAGCTCGGCGTCGAGTTGACCAAGCGGAACCGCAACCGCGACTCCTGAGGATCAGTCAGTGGGTTGCGAATGCCCGGGACCAGCCGACCGTTCACGTGGTCCCGGGCATCCACGGATCAGACCCCGGCGGGCTCTTTTGCAGACGCTCCGTTGAGCACCGGGCTGCCTTCTTCGGTGATCACCGTGTTGTCCTTCGCGGCCTTGGAACGACCTACGGTGATCTTGCGAGGCTTGGCCTTTTCAGCCACCGGTATCACCAGTCGCAGTACCCCGTCCTGGTAATCCGCCGCGATCCGCGCGGTGTCGAGGTTGTTGCCCAACACCAGCTGGCGGGAGAAGACACCACGCGGTCGCTCGGTAGCGAGCATCTCCCGGGACGGGTCTACCGCGGCGCGTTCGGCGCGCACGGTCACCACGTTGTTCTCAATGTCCAGATCCAGCGCATCGGTGTCCACCCCAGGCAGATCGAACTCAACGATGAACTCGTCACCGCTGCGCCAGGCGTCCATAGGCATGCCGGCGGGCCGGGCCGCGGTGCCGAGAACTTGTTGGGTGAGCCGGTCCAGATCACGGAACGGGTCGGTACGCATCAGCATGGTTGCCACCTCCATTTATCCTTTCCTGTTTCCACACTTTGTGCGTCTACCAGAACGGCTTATATGTGCCAACTGGCATAGATTTTTATATAGCACCGGGATCAGGTCGGAGGCAAGAGGCGAGACAAGATTTTTTTGGAATGCGGCGAGCGCAAGCCGACGAGTCGCGCCCCGCCGGCGAATCGTTCAATGCGCCAACGTGTCCCAGTGCCATCGGCCGGCTCGTAACCGCCGAGGCCGATCTGTGCAGGCGCAGCCCATGACCGAGTGCGTCGAACGTCTCCTCGTTGATGTGCTCTACTGTAATAATTACAGTAAGATCATGCGGCGAGACGCCGTTTCGCTCGACGAGGCTGGAGCGCAGCTGTGGAAGGTCAACTTCGGGACGCCGCCGTCGGCGACGACAAACCGGCCGACTACATCCGCGACCCCTACCCTTACTTCGCCGGGAAGCGTGCCGAGTGCGGCGTATTCCACGGCACGGTCGTCGACTACTCGAAGACCCCGGAGTCGTTGCGACCCAAGAACTCGTTTGCGGCCGTGTCGTTCGAGGCGGTGAACGCGGCGTTTCGCGACGCGCAGACCTTCAGCTCGACCTACTACGACAATACGATCGGGTTGTTCATCGGACCGTCGATCCTGGCGATGGCCGGCAAGACCCATCGCGAACACCGCAATTTGGTTTCCGCGGCGTTCAAGTCCAAGGCGCTTACGCGTTGGGAGCCCGAGATCGTCCGCCCGATCTGCGACGCACTGATCGACGAATTCATCGACGCCAGGAGCGCGGACCTGGTCCGCGATTTCACCTTCGAATTTCCGACCCGGGTCATCGCCACGCTCCTCGGTCTGCCCGCCGAGGATCTGCCGGCATTTCGCCGGCGCGCGGTCGAACTGATCAACTACACCATCAGGTACGAGCGGGCGTTTGAGGCATCCGCGGCCCTCAAGGACTACTTCGTGGCGCAGATTGAACAGCGCAGGGCAGCACCGACGGACGACATCATCGGCGATCTTGTCGCCGCCGAGATCGACGGCGAAAAGCTCAGCGACGAAGCGATCTACTCGTTTCTCCGACTACTGCTCCCGGCCGGATTGGAAACCACCTACCGCTCGTCGGGCAATCTGCTGTATCTACTGCTCACCCACCCAGAGCAGTTCGCCGCCGTGCAGGCCGATAATGCGCTACTCGGGCCGGCGATCGAAGAGGCTCTCCGGTTCGAGACGCCCCTCACCACAGTGCAGCGATTCACCACCGAAGACACTGTGCTGCAGGGTGTCCCGATTCCCGCGCGCTCGGCGGTCGACCTCTGCATCGGCTCAGCCAACCGCGACGAGAGCCGCTGGCAGCATGCGGAGCGATTCGACATCTTCCGTCAGCAGGTACCGCACATCTCCTTCGCGGCCGGCGAGCACACCTGCCTCGGTCTCCACCTTGCCCGCATGGAGACCCGGGTCGCGCTGGAGTGTCTGCTGAGTCGGCTCTCCGAGATCGAGCTCGTCGTCGATCAAGATCCGCACATCTACGGCCAACCCTTCCGCTCGCCGACCGAACTTCCGGTCACCTTCGTTCCGACGGGAGCACGCGCATGAGTCGCAACGACGTCGCGATCATCGGCGTGGGGCTGCACCCGTTCGGCCGCTTCGAGGGCAAGTCCGCAATGCAGATGGCAGGTGACGCCATCCAACTCGCACTCACCGACGCCGGCATCCGTTGGCGGGACGTCCAATTCGCCGTCGGAGGTAGCTGGACGGTAGCCAACCCCGACGCGATCGTGGGCATGGTCGGTCTGACCGGTATCCCGTTCACCGACGTGTTCAATGCCTGCGCCACCGCGGCGAGCGCAACCAAGTTGTGCGCCGACAGCATTCGGCTGGGCGACTTCGACATCGGCATCGCGGTCGGGATGGACAAACATCCACGAGGCGCCTTCACCGAAGACCCGGCACTGGTCGGCATGCCGAGTTGGTACGCGCAGAACGGCCAGTACCTCACCACTCAGTTCTTCGGCATGAAAGCGAACAGGTATCTGCACGACCATCACATCTCCGTCGAGACGCTGGCGAAGGTCGCCGCCAAGAACTTCCGCAATGGCGCGTTGAACCCCAACGCCTTTCGGCGTAAGCCGATCTCGGAGGAGGCCATCCTTGCCTCGCCGATGCTCAACTACCCGTTGACCCAGTACATGTTCTGTGCGCCGGACGAGGGTGCCGCCGCGGTGGTGATGTGCCGGGCCGACATCGCGCACCGCTACACCAGCACTCCGGTTTACGTACGGGCGGTCGAACTCCGTACTCGCCGCTACGGCGCCTATGAGGTGAACACCACCTACGCCCCGGTCGAAGAGGACGTCTCACCGACGGTGTACGCCGCCAAGGCGGCATTCGAGAAGGCCGGCGTCGCACCGCAGGACGTCGATGTCATCCAACTGCAGGACACCGACGCCGGCGCCGAGGTCATCCACATGGCCGAGGCGGGCTTCTGCGCCGACGGCGACCAAGAGCGACTGCTGGCCGACGGCGCCACCGAGATCGGCGGCTCGCTGCCGGTCAACACCGACGGCGGATTGATCGCCAACGGCGAACCCATTGGCGCATCAGGGCTTCGGCAGATGCATGAGCTGGTGCGACAGTTACGGGGCCAGGCCGGCGATCGTCAGGTCCCGGGCAACCCGAAGGTCGGTTTTGCCCAGGTGTACGGCGCGCCCGGGACCGCGGCCGCCACCGTGCTGACGACGTGAGTGCCTAACGGCTCTGCGCCGCCGCGTAATTACCGATGTGGCTGAGTAGACGCCGGACAGCGCCCGCAGGCGGGGTGCGGCCGCCCTGCCAAACGGCACGGAACTGCCGTCGCAGGTCCAATCCAGGCACGGGGATCTCGTGTAGTCGACCAGCCGCCAAGTCGTCGCTGACCGAGAGTCGACTCATGACGGCGGGGCCGGCACCTGCGAGGACTGCAGCCCGCATCGCGCCCATCGACGGTAATTCGAGAAGAGGTGCTGCCTGGTTCATGTCGTCGCCCAGCACCCTGCGCAACGCGACCGTCAGGGAATCGCGGATACCGACCCCGGCCTCACGCGAAATCAGCGGCGTCTCGGACAACTCCTCGGCGCAAATGGAATTGGAGCGCCGAACCCACAGGTGACCGGGTGGCACGACCACGACCAGCTCGTCTTCACCAACCACACAATGCCCCAATCCAACCGGCGCGCCAGGGTTTTCGACAAAACCGAGGTCGGCTCGGCCTTCGCGAATCGATGCGATGACCTCAGAGCTGGAGCTCGCCGCAAGCACAACTTTCGGTGGCGGATGAGTCTCATGGGCTTCGGTGAGTTTCATGGACAGCATCCACAGAGGTACAAGGAATTCCGCAACGGTCGGGCTGGCCACGACACGGATCTGCGTTTGGTGCTGCTGGCGCAGCGCACCCAAGTTGGCATCGATGTCGCGTGCCACCTCGAGCAGCCGCTGAGCGCAATCGAACACGAACTGTCCGCCGGCGGTCAGCTCGGTCCCTCGTGTGGTCCGCGTCGCCAGTGGGATGCCAGCTCTCGCTTCCATCAGGGCTAGCCGACGAGACACGGCCTGCTGCGTCAGCCCCAATTCGCGAGCTGCGCCACCGAGACTGCCGGTTTCGGCGACGGCGAGGAAGACCTCGAACGAGTCGAGGTCGGGCATTCGCGAACTGAGTGTCATGGTCGACGGATCGAATCACACAGAACTTATGACTAGCTGGGAAACACATGGAGAATTTCCGGGGCTCTGCGCCGCGATGTGGGGCCGTATGCGCTGGATAACACCGGGCACAACCAACGCTTGTGACGCCACAACGTCAAACCGTCTACTGCCGCCGCGCGCGCTCGCAGACGATGACTCCCGTGCCTGTCAGCGCATGACTTTCAGGCCGATCGCCGAGATTCAGGAGCCGACGATGTGTTTTGCAAGGGTGCCTCCCGAGATCAACTCCGGCCGGCTGTTCGAGGGGTCAGGGTCGGAATCGCTGGCTCGAGCCGCCCGGGCGTGGAACGAGTTGGCGGCCACTCTGCGCAAAACTGCGGCCTGCTACGAAGCACTGACCGTCAGCTTCGCCACGGGTTGGCCGGGCGTCATAACCGCGGCAATCGGCCGCGTGCTGGCACCGTACGTCGCCTGGCTCAACGTATGTGCCGCGCACGCTGCCCAGACGGCGACTCAAGCCGCCGCCGCGGCCAGCGCTCACGACACGGCAGTCTCGGCAGTGGTGCCACCGGAAGTGATCGCATGCAACAGAATTCGACTGGCATCGCTGGCCGCGACGAATTATCTGGCACAGGCCTGCCCGGCGGTGGCGCAGATCGAACACGAGTATCACCGGATGTGGGTTGAGGACGCCGAGGCCATGTACGCCTATGCCCGAGCCTCGGCCAAGGCCTCGGTTCTGACGCCGTTCACCTCAGCTGTCTCGGCCATCGAACAACAGGACAGCACCGATGTGAACGCTCGACGGCGGGCTCGCCGGGTGGCGGCAGCTCCACGTGCCATCACCGCGGGAAGACAGGTCATCGAGGCACTTCCCGAAGCGCTGCAAGCTATCTCAACGTCGGGACAAGGCACGCTGGACACCCATCTGCTAGCGGTGACCCCGGCCCTGTCCACCCTGTGTTCGTCGGCGGCGCCGCCCGATGTCGCCCTTCAGCGACTGCAGGCGACGAACAGAGGGCTGATGGTGCTCCGGGCGGCCGCACTGGCAGCGACGCGTGGCGAACGCACCGCCTCGGTATTTGGGATCGCGCACAGCATCGGACCGTTGTCGGTTCCCGCCCTCTGGTCGACACGGGCATCGAGCGACCCGGTCGAGGGCGGGTTCCACACGTGGGCGTGGGAGCCACTGCGACTGGTACGAGGCAACGTACATGCCGACCGGTCAGTGCGATGAGGCGTCCGCTGTGATCGATTTCGGATCGCTCCCACCGGAGATCAACTCCGGTCGCCTTTATGCCGGCCCAGGCGCTGCGCCGATGCTGTCCGCCGCGACAGCGTGGAGCGAACTCGCCGCCGAGTTGAGTGCCGCTGCCAGCGGCTATGGATCGGTGATTTCCGAGATGACGAGTTCGCAGTGGGTGGGTCCGTCGTCGGGAGCGATGGTGACCGCGGTAATGCCTTATGTTGGATGGCTGAGCACCGTCGCCGCGCTGGCCGAACACACGGCCGACCAGGCGATGGCCGCGGTGGCGGCCTACGAGGCGGCCTATGCGATGACGGTGCCGCCACCTGTGGTCCTGACCAATCGAATACTGCTGGCCGCGCTCGTCGCGACCAACTTCTTCGGACAGAACAGCGCCGCAATCGCGGCAACAGAAACCCAATACGCCGACATGTGGGCGCAAGACGCCACAGCCATGTATTCCTACTCGGCCTCTTCGGCCGCAGCGGCAAGGCTCAAGTCATTCACGTCGGCGCCGAACACCACCGGCGACAGCGGGGTGGTTCAACAGACCACACCGTTAGCGCAATCCGCCGCTACCCAGGTGGAAAGCGCCGCCCAGAATGCAGTCCCACACCTGACGTCGGGCTCGACCGGAAGCCACCTGCTGCAGAATGTCTTCACCGCCGCGTCAACCGGAGCAGACTCGACTACGAGCGGCGAGCTTCCATGGCCGTTCTCGCTGCTACCCACTCCGGCTAACAACTGGCTCGGACTGGTGCCCGCCAACTACAAAACCGTCTTTCACGATCTGCTGCAGCAATACTTCGCGTTGGGCATCGGAAACAGCGGGTGGTCAATCGGGCAGCAACTCACTTTCGGGCAGGGAACGACGGCGGGTGCGGGCGGTGCTTGGTATGCCACACCCGAATTCGCGCATGCCGGTTTCGGCAGTGGGATAACCGCCAGTACCGGTCGGGCGGTGCGAATCGGCCACCTGTCAGTGCCGCACAATTGGAGCGCGTCGATTGAGGAACATCCTGAGGAGTTCGACGAACTCGAGGAGATCGAAGAATTCGAGGAGTTCCCGCCGGGCTGGTCCGCTGCGTCGACGCAGCACTCGGCCGTACCGCTGGGACAGTCAAGCGTGACTCATTCTGCAGTCGCCGGCGCGAACCCTAACGAGGTGTTGGGCGGTGTGCCAACACGATTCGGCACCCGGCCCACCGGAGGTTTCATTCACAAATACGGCTGGCGATACAACGTCGTCGCCCGACCGCCTGCGGGCGGATAGGGAAACCACTGTCCGCCGCCCGTTGTCGAGAATCGAGGTCTCAACATGCAGGACTATGGATCACTGCCGCCAGAGGTCAATTCTGGGCGCATGTACGCCGGCCCAGGCTCGGGTTCGCTGATGACCGCCGCGTCGGCGTGGAATCAGTTGGCAGCCGAATTAAGCTCGGCGGCAATTGGTTACGAGAGAGTATTGACAGAACTCAGCAGCGAACAGTGGTTGGGCCCGGCGTCGACGGCGATGGCCGCGGCGGCGACGCCGTATGTGGAGTGGATGAACGCCACCGCCGCGCAGGCCGAGCAGGCCGCCAGCCAAGCCCGCGCATCTGCGGCCGCGTATGAAACCGCCCTGGCCACAATGGTTCCGGTGCCTCTCATCGCAGCCAACCGCGAGGCGCTTGCAGAGGCACTTGCGTACAACGTATTCGGGCAGTACAACGGCGAGATCGCGGCTATCGAAGCACAATACGGCCAGATGTGGGCCCAAGACGCCGGCGCCATGTACAGCTACGCGGGACAGTCCGCCGCCACCACCACGATGACGCCGTTCACCGACACGCCTACGATCACCAGCCCTGGCGCTCAGGCCGCCCAAACCGCCGCGACCCACTCCGCAGCGGCGACCTCTGCCGGCACATCGCAATCCGCACTCAGTCAGCTGACGTCCACTATTCCCACTCAGCTGAGCGGCATGGCCGCACCGGTCGCCGCCGATGCCTCGTCGACTTCGGCGCTGAGTGAAATCTGGTTTCTGATCAGCGGACAGACGGCGCTGCCGTCAAATCTCGGCACGCTCCTCAACGGCGTGTCCCCATTTTCATCGCTGCTCTACAACACCGAAGGCTTGCCCTACTTCAGTGTCGGTATGGGCAACTTCGGGATCCAGATGGGAAAGACGCTGGGCTTGCTCAACGGCGTCGGCGGTGCGGCGGCGGGCGGAGCGGCCACTGCTCCCGCGACGGGGCTGGGCAACCTGGGCGGCTTGCTCGGCGGGGGCGCCCCGGTCAATGCCACCCTCGGCACGTCTGACGTCATCGGAGATATCTCAGTTCCACCCAACTGGGCCCAGGTGAGCGGGGCGTCGAGCGGTGCCGCGCGGGTGGCGCACCACACCATGACACCGGCCTCCGCCGAACCCGGGAACATGTTGGGCGGCATGCCGTTGTCCGCCCCGCACGGGGGTGCTGCAGCCACTGGACCGAAGTATGGCTTTCGACCGAAGGTGATGGCACGGCCACCATTCGCCGGCTGATTCGAGGTCAAACCTTCTTCGGCGCCGAGTAATTGGGCTTACCCAAGCCGAGCACGTACTGCGCGATCATGTTGCGGAACACCTCGAGGGTGCCGCCGTAGATGCCGACCAGCGGGGCGAAGCGGTAGACATATTCCGATGCCCCGTCGTCGGCGGCACCGTCGGTGCCCAGCGGCAGTGTCGACGCGGAGCCGAGCAGATCCATCAACTCCGGTGAGACATCCCGCATGGTCTGCGCGATGGCCACCCGGCCGAAGATGCTCGGCGCGCTGAGCGCCGCCTCGATCCGGGCCGTGCTGCGGCCCAGCCGGTACGCCACCGAATCGTCGTCAACCAGCCTGTGCCCGTTGTGGTCTCGCTCTCCGGCCGTCGCGGCGGTGCGATCGAGCGCATGCGTCATGAAGCTGGCCTGGTGCATCATGATCGATACGTCCTGCAGCCCGTCGGGCGCCGCGGCGACGGCACCGTGCTCGGTATTGAGCGGCTCACGAAGCACCGTCCATCCCGCGTTCACGTCACCGAGCCGGTACTTGTCGTCGACCCGGACGTCGCTGTAGTACACGATGTTGGTGCGGTCGCCGTCGACGGTGCGGATGCCTTGTATCTCGATGCCCGGCGAATCCAGCGGTACCAGAAACATGGTCAGGCTCTTGTGTTTTGGAGCCTCCGGGTCGGTGTTGGTGATCAGGAACACGTACTGGCACTTGTGTGCGCCGGTGGTGAACATCTTGGAACCGTTGACGACCCAGCCGTCCCCGTCGCGGACGGCACGAGTCTTGCAGGTCGCGATGTCGGAACCGCCCTCGGGCTCGGTGTAGCCGAGACACAGCCGTACCTCGCCGCTGAATACCTTGGGCATGACCTCGGCCTGCAACTCCGGCGAGCCGAATTTCGCCACTGAGTGGGCCACCATCGCGGTGGTCCCCCACGTCACCCAGGGAACGTGGGCACGACGCTTCTCCAGTTCCCAGATGCGCCGCCGTACCCGGGAAAAGCCACCGTCGGCAGCGCCTTTCCATTCGCCTTCCAGATAGCCCTCGGCACCCAGAGCCAGGTGAACGCCCTCGTCGAAGTTGTCACCAGTCTCCCGATCGCGACGCCTGACCTCGTCGGTCACGTGTGTCGTCAGGAAGTCGCGCGCCTGGTTACGGAAGTCTTGATCGCCGTCGACAAGGGCGACTCGTGAGAAATCCATCTATCCGTCCCTCCGTCAACGACTTTCGCGGGCTGCGACCAGCTCGCCGACATACTTTGCGCTGGTGCCGGGGTCGCCACCGGCCAGCGCCCAGCCGCGCGCCCGTACGAGATACGCCGTAGCCGCTGCCTCTGCGGAAACACCGAGACCGCCTTGCACGTGCACCGCCATGGTCGCGGCCTTCGACGCTTCTTCGGCCATGAACACGAACGCGGCGGGAGCCAGTTCGGGCCGCTCGTCGGGCTCGTTGTCCAGGAACCACGCCGCGCGATGCGCCAGGTTGCGCCCGCCTTGGACGGTGATCGCGATGTTGGCCAGCGGATGGGAAATGCCCTGCAGGGTGGAGATCGGCACGCCCAACGTGTAACGGGTCTTGGCGAACTCGGCCGCGATGGTCATCGTTTCCTCGACGAGCCCCACCATCGCCGCAGCCATCAGCACACGCCACTCGTCCAGTGCGCGTTGGTATTCCGCTAGCGCTTCGGGACCGCTCGCCAGGACGGTACGGCTGTCCGCGGCCGCCGGGTCGACCCAGGCCATCGGGAGCCGACCGATGTTGTCCACCTTGGCCGGCCGGGTGCCGAAGCTGAGTCGTACCACGTCCTCGCCGTCGCGAACGACGATGTGATCGGCGATCGATCCGGTCGGGATGAGCCGCCGCCCGCTCACCTCGTCGTGCTGGGGGTCGAACGCCGCGAGTTGCCGGCCACTGACCACATCAGGCTCCGCCGCGCCGAGCCTGGCGAGTAGTCGCGCCGCACAGACATGGTCGACCCACGGCACCGGCGCCAACACGCGACCGACCTCCTCGGCCACCAGAGTCAGGTCCACGAGCGTCGCGCCGTCCCCCCCGACCTCGTCTGGCAACGCCATCGTCGTCGCGCCCATCCCGCACAACCGCTCCCAGAGGCTCTTGTCGAACCCGGATTCCTCTGCGGCGCGGACGGTCTCGATCGAGCAGTGCGTCGTGAAGAAGTCCTTGTACGCAGCCTGCAGCGCCTGATGATCGTCGCTGAGGCTGTAGTCGAGTCTGCGGAGTTCGTAGCGATCCATGATCAGTGCTCCTCGTGGCTTTCGAAAAAGAAATCCTGGGCGTTGTTGTGGAGGTAGTTCTCCAGGACGTCGGCGGGCAGATCCAGCGCCTGCGCTTCCGGGACGACGCGGTGCATCTTGAGCACCGGCCAGTCCGAGGCGTAGATCACCTTCCCGGCGCCACGGGTGCGCATGAAGTGCAGCAGGCTCTCCGGCAGGCGTTTCGGCGACCAGGCCGACGTCATCAATCGCACGTTCTCGTACTTGATCAGCAAGCGAATTGCGATCTCCCACCAGGGATCCGCGCCGTGAATCATGCACAGCTTCAGTTCGGGAAACCGCACGCAGACTCGGTCGAGATGGATCGGGTTCTGCACTTCGCCGGGGATCGGCGGCCCGGGTATGCCGGTGTTGACGCACAGCGGCAAACCGAGTTCGGCGCACTTGGTGTACAGCGGGTAATAGACCGCGTCGCTCGGTGGGTACATTCCGTCGCCCCAGAAACTCGGTCCGACAACGGCATACGCGACAGGCAGATCGTTGACCACCGCGCTGAGTTCACGCAACGACGGCATCGGCCGCAACAGATTGACCCCGCCCATCGCCAGAGCGAATCGATCCGGCTTGGCCTCGACGAACTTTCGCGCGGTCACCGAAGGCTCGGCCAGGTTGTCCATCAGCACGGCCTTGCGCACGCCGTGGGAGTCCATCTCGTCGAGGAGCGCAGACATATCGACTGGCGCAAACATCGAGTCGGGACCCTTGAAGTAATCGTCGCGGACCTTGACCATCCACGTGGGTTGCGTCTCGGTCTCGCCGAAATGCACGTTGATGAGACAGTCGATCACGTTCATGTCGACATCGGTGCTTTCTCTGTCGCTTGCCTTTTCGCCCACCGGTAGTCGGCCTTGCCGTTGCCGAGGCGCTGGACCTTGTCCACACCGATGAATTCCTTGGGCACCTTGAACTTGGCAAGCTGCGCGGCGCAGTACTCGGCCAACGAATCCGGCACCGCGCTCCCCCGCGGCTGGATCACGGCGACGATCTCCTGGCCCCACCGATCGCTCGGTCGGCCAACCACCAAGGCGTCGGCGATGTCCGGATGCGCCCGCAGCACTTCCTCGACTTCCTCGACGAAGACCTTCTCGCCGCCGGTGTTGACAATCAAAGAGTCGCGGCCGTACAGACGCAGTGTCCCATCCACCGCGAGCGCGGCGCGGTCGCCCGAGATCACCACCCGCTTACCGTCGACGACCGGGAAGGTCTTACGGGTGGCATCGGGATCATTGAAGTAGCCCAACGGAATACGGCCCTCGCGGGCGGCCCAACCCACCTCGTCATCCCCGGGGGCGAGGAAGTGGGTGTAGTCCTGCGACAGCACGAGGCCGCCCTCGCGCAGGGTGAAGGTGTCGGTGCGGGTGTCGCGGCGACTGTGCCCGAATCCCATGTTCCCGGTCTCGGACGATCCGTAGCCGTTGATCAGAGTGAGCTGCGGCAACAGCTCTAGAAGCGCTTCCTGATGCTTGAGATTCGTTGCGGCGCCGCCGGTGCCGATCGCCCCCAGGGTGGACAGCTCGTAGCCGCCGCGCCGCAACTCGTCGACCAGCGGCGCCGCATACGCATCCCCGACCATCGTCATCATGGCGACCTTCTCACGCTCGGCGGTCCGCCACACCAGCCGTGGGTCGAGTTTCTTGCTGGTGTCGTAGAGCACCACGCTCAGGCCCGCCATGATCGCCGAGAATGCGGTCCACATGCCCGCGGCGTGCATGAGTGGCGACACCGCGAACCATGGTGGCCCGCCGTTACGGCTGACTTTGTCGCGGATGTCCTGCGCGGACGCGTGATCGGCGCCCACCATCGACGAGACGTAGATGTCGGATTGCCGCCACAGCACACCCTTGGGCCGGCCGGTGGTGCCGCCGGTGCAGATCATCAGCAGGTCGTCGGGCGAACAGGCGATGTCCTGGTCGGTGTCTCCCTGCGCAAGGGCGTCGTCCAGCGACACCGCGCCGGGCAGATCGGTTGCCGCGCTGCCGTCGTCGACCGACAACAGTAGATCGGCGCTCTCCGGCGGCAATACGTCGGCGAACTTGGCGCCGAGCGATTTGTGATAGATCACCGCGCGCGGCCGGACGTAATCGAGTAGTTCCTGAACTTCGCGCGGCGTGTAGTGGTAGTTGACGTTCACCGGGACGGTCCGGCCCTTCAGGCATCCGATGACCATGTCGGCGTAGAGGTCGTTGTGCATGAGCAGCGCGACGCGGTCCTGGCCACACTCCCAGTTCTGCAGCGACGCGCGTTCCTGGTGGGCACCGAAACCCTTGCCGGACAGGTAGTTCGCCAGCCGCCGGGAACGATCGGCGGCTTCGGCAAACGTCCGGCGTCGCTCACCGCATACGGTCATCACCCGATCGGGGATGACTTCGGCGATGACGTCGAGAACCGCGCCTATGGTCCACTCGCTCATGGTGTCATGCGGCTCCGGGTGCTCACGCGGCTGAGCCGACCTTGACACCCAATAGGTCCAACGCGTTGTCGCGCATCACCTTTCGGATATCTGAATCGCTGAAGCCGACGAGTTCATCGGTGAACGACACCGGATCCTCCAACCCCTCGCCGTGCGGCCAGTCCGATCCGAACAGGATCTTCTCGACACCGATCACTTCGGCCAGTTCGGGCAGATCGTCCTCGTAATACGGCGCGACCCAGACATTGGTGCGCAACTGTTCGACGGGGTCCACCGGGAACAGCTTCGGATGATTGTTCGCGACCTTCTTCAGTCGCTTGATGAGGCGATGCACGAAGTAAGACCCGTTCTCGATGCTGACGGCCTTGAGTGTGGGATGGCGGGTGAACACCCCGTGGGCGATCATCGAGGCCATCGTGTCGTGGATCGCGCGGTCGTCGACCAGGATCTGGTCCAACGGGTTCGAGCCGCCGAACGCTTCGAAAGTCGATTTGCCGCCCCACATTCCGGCGATCTGGAGGTATCCCGAGTCGCTGAGGTGGAAGCCGACCGGAACACCGGCCTCGGCCAGCGCGGCCCAGACCGGGTCGTGCGCCGGATCGCCGAGCGAACGCGGCCGGACGACGCCGGGCACCGGCGCCGGACGCACCAGGACCAACTTCGCGCCGCGACTCAGGACGTGCTGCACTTCGTCGACGGCCCCCGCAGGATCGGCGAGCGAAATGATCGGAGCGGCGATGACCCGGTGGTCGGGTCGGTCGAAGCCCCAGTCCTCGTCGAGCCAGAGGTTGAAGGCGTGCACCGAGGCCATCGTCGCCTCGACGTCGTGCTTGAGTGCCTCCTCGACTCCGCACGCGAAGGTCGGCAGCATGAAGACGGTTTCGATGCCTTGGCTGTCCATCACCGTGATGCGGGCGTCCCGCTGCTGGTATTCCGGATGCTGTTCGAGCCGTTCGACTTTCATCAGCGAGGCCGGGTCCACGCCGTCGGGAATCTCGCCACGGAAGAGTAGGTCCAGGCAGCCGGGGACGATGATCGGGTCGAACGTCGGGTTCGGAATGAAACGGTTGACCCGGTCACCGATGACGGCCTGGGAGTGCTTGCCGTCCTGGAGGATCTGCACCCCACGTCGGCGGAATTTCCTGTCCAGATGCCGGGTGAACGCGTCGAGTGGTTCGTAGTAGTGGTTGTCGACGTCGATCGCCTTATAGTCCAAGCTGGCCATCGTGATCCTTTCCGCTGCCGCACGTTTCGTCGGATGCGCGTAGCCCCGGAAAACTGGGCGCGCGCTTTTCCAGGAAGCTGGTGATGCCCTCGATGAGGTCGGGACGCTTCAGCGACTGCTGTAGCAAGACCTCGGAGCGCGAATTGGCGTCGGCCACCTCGCGCATCGCGTCACCGTAGGCCTGCCGCTTGATGACGGCCATTGAAGCGGGAGAACAGTTTTGGGCCATGTCGTCGGCGTAGGCCAGCGTGCGTTCCATGAGCTGCTCGGGTGGAACGACCTCTTTGACGAGTCCGAGCTGTGCCGCCTCGTCGGCGAGAAACGTCCGGCCGCTGAGCAGCAGGTCGAGCGCGACGCCCCAGCCGGTCAATCTCGGCAGGATCCACGAGATGCCGTATTCGGCGATCAGCCCGCGGCGGGCGAACGAGGCAGCGAACTTCGCGCCGGCCGCCGCGAACCGGATGTCGCACATCAGCGCCTGGGTGAGCCCGATGCCGACGCACGATCCGTTGATCGCGGCGATGATCGGCTTCGACAACGTGGTCAGGTGGTAGGGCTGGCGATCCCCGATCAGGCTGGCCAATTTGCTTTCGTCGGTCTTCTCGAGCGACTGCGCAAAGTCTCCCGTGGCGCCCAACTGCGCTCCGGCGCAGAATGCCCGGCCGCGTCCGGTCAGCACGATCACCCGGACGTCCGGGTCTTCCTCGGCGCGGTCCAGTCCGGCGTAGAAGGCTGACGCGATGTCGCCGCCCCACGTGTTGAGGCGATCGGGTCGATTGAGCGTCAGCACCGCGACGCCGGTCGGCGTGACCTCGTAGACCACCGCCGCGTCCTGACCGGGGTCGGCGATGCGGTCTTCGGTGGTGCTCATCAACCGTCCTCCCCTGAGTTCAGGCGGCAATTTCGCGGAAGTTTGTATCCATACTGTATACCTATCAGTATGGCGTTCCGCAACAACCGACGGCGCTGGTTCGGCGGCTTGCATGCAGCCTGATTTCGGCCTTGCGCAAGGCGTCACGCCGGGGCCGGTGCGCCGCACGAAAACGTTTGTCGCTGGGCTTATTTGGAGTCATATGCGGGTATCGCGCGGGCGGTCGTCCGATGTTCGCCCGGCGCCGTACGTATCAGAAACCCTACGATAGCGATTACAGTAGTCAGCTGAAGGTGAGGGAGGTGCCCGCAGTGGCCAAGCAAGCAACCGCCGAGAAACGGCAGCGACGCGAACGCGGGTCGATCAATCCCGACGACATCATCAGCGGCGCGTTCGAACTCGCGGAGCAGGTGTCGATCGACAATCTGAGCATGCCACTGCTCGGCAAGCACCTGGGTGTCGGCGTCACCAGCATCTACTGGTACTTCCGCAAGAAGGATGATCTCCTCAACGCGATGACCGATCGCGCGTTGCGCAAGTACGTGTTCTCCACTCCCTATGTCGAGTCCAACGACTGGCGCGAAACACTGCGCAACCATGCCCGTTCGATGCGGAAAACGTTCATGGGCAACCCGATTCTGTGCGATCTGATTCTGATCAGGTCCGCCCTGAGCCCGCGGGCGGCCAAACTCGGCGTGCAGGAAATCGAGAAGGCGATATCAGGTCTCGTCGACGCGGGGCTGTCGCCGGCGGAGGCATTCGACACCTACTCCGCGATCTCGGTGCACGTTCGGGGGTCGGTGGTGCTGCACCGTCTGCATGAGAAGAACGAGACGACCGAGAACGGCGGGCGCACATTCGAAGACGCGATGGTGATCGACCCGGAGGTGGCGCCGTTGCTCGCGCAGATGACCGGTAAGGGGCACCACATCGGCGCGCCCGACGACAACAACTTCGAATACGGCTTGGACTGCATCCTCGATCACGCCACCCGGTTGATCGAGCAGGGCGCGAAGTCGACTGCCCGGCAACGTAAGTCGACGCCCCGCAAGGCCTCCCCCGCCGGCCGTAGCAAGACCGCTCGCCGCTGAGCCGGATCAGAGCTCGCCGGCGGCTCAGCTGTCAGGTGGCTCGGGCACGTGGAAGTGCTTGTCGCGCAACCGGAATGCCTCTTTGGTGCCGTGCTGTGCGCGCGTCTTGACGAAGTTGAACTCGTCCGGCGCGAATTGCAGGTTGGTGCCGAATGCGTGGAAGAGGTAGCTCGCGACCTCTTCGCCCTGATAGGCCTGGCTCTGCTCGACGAGCCGGAATGCCTCCTTGGCAATGACGACACCATCGGCGGGCATCTTCGCCGCCTTCTCGGCCCAGTACCGCGCCCGCGCCCGGGCTTGCCCGGCATCGCACGTCTCGGTGAAGACGCCGAGATGTTCGACCGCTGCCGCCTCGATGATGTCGCCGGTCAGCAGCAGCCTTCTGGCGAGCACCGGACCGAGCCGGTGAAAGAACATGTGCAGGCTGCCCAAGGCCGGACCGAGGAATCGAGTGGCCGGCATCCCGATTCTGGTGGTGCGCTCGATGACGGAAATGTCTGTCATCAAGGCGATCTCGAAGCCGCCACCCAGGGCATAGCCATCGATCTCGCCCACGGTCACCTTCGGGAAACCCATCAGGTTGTGGTAGAAGCCGAATGATTTGCGATCCACGGTGAGCCGGCGTCGCTGGCTGGGGCGCTTCTTCTCCGGCCCCTTCGCGCCGCGTTCGCCGTACCAGCCGTAGGCGTTGTTCATGTCGGCCCCGGTGCTGAACACCCCGTCCGCGCCGCGCAGCAGCACGACCGTGAGGTCGTCGTCGTCGGCGACCCGGTCGAGGCAGCGGGCCACCGCATCGCGCATGGCGGCATCGTAGGAGTTGCGCTGCTGCGGGTTGTTCAGCGTGATCGTCGCGATTCGCTTGTCCGGCTCGACCTCGAAGAGAACGCGGTCGTCGTCTGAGGCAATCATGCTCTGGCCCCCTTCCTGTGCTGGGGCACATCGAGATTCGAGACCAGCTTGGCCTCGATGGTCTGCTCGGTGCCGAACGCGAGCGTGTTGCGCCGCGCCGCGGCCAGATGATCCTGTGCCAGTCGTACCGCTTTGGCGGCGTTGCCGTCACGGATGGCGTCGAGCAATCGCTGGTGGTCACGCAGCGCAGCCCGCCGGGTCTTGTCCACCATCGGCGGTTCGCCGTGCCCGTTCCACACGGCCGATTCGTGGGCCGACCAGATCAGCTCGAGCGATCCGATCAATAGGATCATCGGCTCGTTGCCGCACCGCGCCACCAGTGTTTCGTGAAATCTGCGGGCGTTGGGAACGTAGCGCGATAGATCATCGAATTGAGCTGTCTGGAGGTCGATTTCACCCTGCAGGTAGGGCACGACCTCGGTCATCCGATCCTCGCGGGCAGCGCACATTCCCGCGCAGACCGGTTCGAGGTGCATGAGCGCTTCGCTGACATCAACGGGCGTTGCGGACCTGGTCTGCAACACCATGCTGATCATGTGCGCCGTCCGCTCGGCTGTCGGATGGTGCACCAGCGCGCCACCGACATTGCCGCGCCGCACCGAGATCAGCCCGTCGGTCTCCAAGAGGTGGATCGCCTCCCGCAGCGCCGGCGGGCTCACGCCGAATTCGGCGAAGAGCGATTCCTGCGAGGGCAGAACGTCACCCTCCTTCAAGCGACCCGACAAAATGTCGTCGCGCAGCTTCGAGGCGACGAGCTCGGCCACCCGCGGTTGACGGAAACGCTGGGACGCCACGTCAGGCCTGCTCAACTCGCCGCTTGCCCAGGCGGTGCCCGGTGAGCTTTTCCGGCGGCAGGGCCAGCGTCGTGACTTCGCCGACGCACAGCACCTCCTCGCCGAGCAACAACCGGGCCGTCGAGGTGATGCCGCGCTCCTCCTGCACGCGCGAGATGTCGAAACGTAGTTCGGTCTGCAACGGCGTCGGTCGCCGGAAAGTGACCTGCAGCGACCGGGTCTTTCCGGACAGCCCTGTCACGCAGTTCTGGTGCTGGATGACGCTGTCGAAGAACACCGAGAGAAATCCCCCGTGGACCAGACCGGGCGGTCCCTCGTAGACCAACGGGAAAGCGACCGTCCCCGAGGCGAAGTCGCCGTCCAACCGATCGAAGCGATACTCGGGAAAGCACGGATTGAACGCCCCGATGTCCGTCGCGTGGTCCAGATAGACGCGGTGAGTGCCGGAATCGTCGGCCCCGATTCGCGGCGAACTGTCCGGCGGAAGGACCGCGCCCAGCTCGGCTTCCCACTCCGCGATACGGGCGACGATCGCGTCCACGGCCGGATGGGGATGCTCCAGCGACAGCAGCAGACCGCCCAGCCGCCGGATGGCCCCGGCCGCCGCGACCGTCTGTTCCAGCGGCGCCTCACCAAACCGCGCGCCGGCCGCCGTCTGCCGTTCGCCCATCGGTCCCCTTCCCGGCGCGTATTCCACCTGGCGGCTTTCCTTGCTAAGTTATACAGCGAAGCAATTGTAGTGCCTACTGTAGAGGTATCCATATCCACTGGGAAGGGCCGATTCACCGGTGAGCCACGATGCGGACCCCGCGGCGGTCGACGGCGCGCTGGTCGCGAGTCGCGACGGCGCCGTCCTTCGGCTCACCATCGATCGGCCGGCCCGGCGTAACTCGTTGACTCCGAGCATGATTGCGACATTCGTGCAAGCATTGACCGACGCTGCCACCGACGAGTCGCTGCGGGCCATCCACATTCGTGGCGAGGGCGACGACTTCTGCTCGGGTGTCGACTGGGTCGCCACCAACAACGACGAGCGGCGTCCCCGGGCGGGCGACATGCTGCGGCGCATCCCCCACACCGCGAACCGGGTGATCCAGCTGGTGCACGAGATTCACCTGCCGGTGGTCTGCAGCGTGCGGGGCTACGCCGCCGGGCTGGGCTGCAATCTCGCACTGGCCGCCGACTTCACCCTCGCCGCCGACGACGCGGTGTTCTGGGAGCCGTTCGCGGCGCGGGGATTCAGCCCGGACTCGGGCGCGACCTGGCTACTGCCGCGATTGATCGGTCTTGCGCGCGCCAAGCGGATGCTGCTGCTCGGCGACAAGGTCGGCGCGGCATATGCCGCCGACTGGGGTCTGATTCACCAGGCAGTGGCCGCACCAGAGTTGGATCGCGCGACCGACGACCTGCTGTCCCGGCTGGCCGACGGGCCGACGGTGGCGCTGGGCCTGGCGAAGCAGGCCATCCACTACGGCCAGCGCGCATCGCTGGGCGAAGCGATGACACAGGAGTTGTTCGACGTCGAACTTTCCTGTCGGACTGCCGATTTCAAAGAGGGAATGCTGGCTTTCCGCGAGCAGCGGCTACCGCGGTTTCAGGGGCGATGACTGTGCGTGAGGAGAACTACTGAGATGCCATCCCGGTCCTACGACACCATCACCTACGAGGTGGATGGGCACAAAGCCACCATCACGCTGAACCGGCCGGATGCCCTGAATGCACTCAGCCCGCACATGGTCACCGAGTTGCGGCACGCCTACGACGAGGCCGAAAACGATGACAGCGTCTGGATTCTCATCGTCACCGGCACCGGGCGGGCCTTCTGCACCGGCGCCGACGTCAAGGCGATCCCCGGGGACGGCAAGGTCATCAACGAACGTCCGTACCTGTCGACCTACGAACAGTGGGAGGCGCCGCAGGAGGGCACCCCGCCGTTCCGGACCATGGCCAAGCCCGTGCTCGCCGCCATCAACGGATTGTGTTGCGGCGCAGGGCTCGACTGGGTGACCACCGGCGACATCGTGATCGCCTCCGATCAGGCGACGTTCTTCGATCCGCACGTCAGCATCGGCCTGGTGGCTGCACGAGAGCTGGTCCGGGTAGCCCGGGTACTCCCCCGTTCCATCGCCCTGCGGATGGCGATGATGGGTAAGCATGAACGGATGGGCGCGCAACGCGCGTACGAGCTCGGGATGATCAGTGAGGTCGTCGACCACGAGCACCTGCTGCAGCGCGCGCACGAGATCGCCGATACCGTCAATCTGAATGCACCACTTGCCGTTCGGGGCACGCGGTTGGCCATCCTCAAAGGCCTTGATCTCCCGCTGCACGAGGCGGAGATGCTCGCCGAGTCGTTCCGCGAGCGCAATCTGCACACCGAAGACTCCCTCGAGGGTCCGCGCGCCTTCGTCGAGAAGCGGCCCCCGGAATGGCAGTGCCGATGAGCTTCGAGACCATCGAGGTCGAGGTGGCGGGTGACGACCAGGTCGCCACCATCACGTTGAACCGGCCCGGACAGCTCAACGCCTTCAACCGGACGATGTGCGAGGAGATGGCCGAGGCCTGGCGCATCGTCAAGGCGGACGACTCCGTCAACGCGGTGGTGTTGCGCGCCGCCGGTGATCGCGCGTTCAGTGCGGGTCTCGACGTCAAAACGCCTTACGGCCAGCCCGACAACGTCTGGAACCACGAGGATCCCGGCGAGGCGCTCAGCCCTAAGTGGCAGAAGATGTGGAAGCCGGTGGTGTGCGCGGTTCAGGGGATGTGCACGGCTGGCGCGTTCTATTTCGTGAACGAATCCGACGTGGTGATCTGCTCCAGCGATGCGACATTCTTCGACTCGCATGTCTCCGCCGGCCTGGTGTGTGCGCTGGAGCCGATCGGGCTGATGCGCCGCATCGGTCTGGGTGAGACGCTGCGAATGGCGTTGATGGGCAACGACGAACGGGTCAGCGCCGAGACCGCATTGCGGATCGGTCTGGTGTCCGAGGTGGTCGCACGCGACGACCTCTGGGTGCGCGCGCACGAGATCGCGGCGGGCATCGCCGCCAAACCCCCGTCCGCGACTCAGGGCACCGTCAAGGCGATCTGGGAATCGCTGGACAAGCCCTACCGCGCGGCGATGGAGCAGGGCCTCATCTACACGCGGCTCGGAAACCCAATCGGCGCCGCCCAATTGGCGAAACGCGGTGATCGTCGGGCATCCGATCCGAAACTCCGATGACGGGGCACCGGCTCACTCGACGCATTGACGATGTGTTGCGTCTCGATCCGGCCGCGCCGGCCCTGGAGTATGAGCGTCAATGGTTCTCGTGGCGGCAACTCGACTCGATGGCCGACCGGATAGCCACTCTCGTCGGCGATGGGTGCCCGCAGGTCGGAATCATGCTGCGCAACCGCCCTCCGCATGTCGCGGCCCTGCTCGGCGTATTGCGCCGCGGCGCAACGATCGTCGTCATCAATCCGGCTCGCGGCGACGAACGTACCAGCGCCGATGTCGATCGACTTGCGCTACCGCTGATCGTCGGCGAACCGGACGATCTCGCGCTGCTGGGCACACAGCACACGACCACGACCATCTCGATCCCGGACCTGTTGTCCACGCCGACTCTGACTGCGGCGCAACACGAGCACGAGGCGGCCGTGCGGCCCGCGATCGCCGTGCGCATGCTGACCAGCGGAACGACCGGGCCGCCGAAACGGGTCGACCTCAGTTACGACATGCTGGCGCATAGCGTCCTCGGCCCGGCCGACCAGGCATCGGCACCGACGAGCGTGCGTCGCGGGGTGGCGATCGTCAATTCCCCGCTGGTGCACATCGGCGGCGTCTTCCGGATCCTGCAGTGCGTCGCCGAGGCGCGGCCGTTCGTCTTGCTGGAGCGGTTCGAACTCCACCGGTGGGCCGAGGCGGTCCGCACGCATCGGCCGCGCGCGGTGTCGTTGGTGCCCACCGCATTACGGATGGTCCTGCACGCGGATCTACCGCGGGACGATCTATCGAGCATCCGCGCGGTGACCTCGGGGACCGCCCCACTGTCACCCGACGACTCCGACGCGTTCACCGACAAGTACGGCATTCCGGTCTTGACCTCCTATGCCGCAACCGAATTCGGCGGCGGAGTGGCCGGTTGGACGCTGGCCGACCACCAGCAGTACTGGCTCGCCAAACGTGGCAGCGTGGGTCGCGCCAATCCCGGCGCGCGACTCCGTGTGGTCGACGACGACGGCGTTCCGCTGGGACCCGACGCCGTCGGCCTGCTGGAGGTCAAACCCGCACAGCTCGGCCCGACAGCGGACTGGATGCGAACCACCGACCTCGCGCGCATCGACGCCGACGGGTTCCTGTGGATCGTCGGCCGGGCCGATCAAGCCATCATTCGCGGTGGGTTCAAGGTGATGCCGGACGACGTGCGCGCCGCGCTGGAGAGCCATCCCGCCGTGGCGGGCGCCGCGGTGGTCGGGCGGCCGGACCGACGCCTCGGTGAGACCCCGGTGGCGATGGTCGAACTGCGGGGGCCGGAGACGACGAACGCCGCCGACATCGCCGACTATCTACGACATCATCTGGCGCGCTATGAGATTCCCTCCGACATCGCCGTCGTGAGCGAGATCCCGAGGACGCCGTCCGGCAAGCCTGACCTGGACGAGGTTCGACGCCATTTCCAGGCCGCGGTGGACTGACATGACCACCGTCGGCGAGATTCTCCGCGCTCAGGCCGAAAGCAGGGGCGATCACCCGCTGTTGGTCTGCGAGTCGGAGCGGGTCAGCTACGCCGAAGCACAACGACGCTCCGCTCGACTGAGCCGCGGCCTCATCGCCCTCGGGGTCGGCAAGGAAACGCACGTCGGGGTGCTGTACCCCAACGGTGTCGCGTTCGTCGTCACCATGTTGGCGGCGGCGCGGATCGGCGCTGTCGTCGTGCCGTATTCCACCTTCGGCACCGGCCGCGAATTGCGTGCGCAACTCGTCGACAGCGACACCGAAGTCCTGCTGGCAGCGCCGTCATTCCGGTCGCACGACTACGTTCGACGCGTGGCCGAGGTGTTGCCGGGCTGCGCCGTCGACTCCGACGATCGGCTGTTCAGCACCGCCGCACCACAATTGCGACACGTGATCTTCGACCTCACGCGCCTCGATCGGCTCGCCGATACCGTCGACCGGGCGTTGCTGGCGGCGATGGAAGACGACGTCGACGGCTCCGACCCGCTGTCGATCGTCTACACGTCGGGAACGTCGAGCACGCCCAAAGGCGTCGTGCACACCCAGGCGTCGCTGCTCGATCACCAGCGAAACCTCAATGCGGTGCGGACTCTCACCGCGACGGACACGCTGTTCTGCAACTCCCCGTTTTTTTGGATCGGCGGACTGGGGTTCGCGTTGCTCGCCACCATGATCGCGGGGGCGACCCTGGTGTGCTCGACCGGTGAGGACCCCGGCCGGACGCTGGATCTGATCGAGGCCGAAAAGCCAACGATCACCAATGGTTTCGCAGCCGGGATCACGGCATTGACGCGGCACCCGAGCTTCGTGGATCGCGACCTGTCGTCCATGCGTCGGGGAAACCTGTATCCGATCATGGACCCGGCGGCGCGGCCCGCCGATCCCGAGTTGCGTCACAACATGCTCGGGCTCACCGAGGCCGGCAGCGTTGCCCTGCTCAGCGGTGACGAAACCGACCAGCCCGAGCATCGGCGGGGCTCGTTCGGCAGGCCCGCGCCCGGAGTGCAGGTCAAGATCGCCGACCCACAGACCGGATCACCCGTCGACGACGGCGAACGCGGCGAACTCTGCATCCGCGGAGCATGTTTGATGGATCGTTACTACCGGCGCGGCCGGGAAGAGTGCTTCGACGCCGACGGCTGGTTCCACACCGGCGACCTGGCCGCCACGGACACCGACGGGTTCATCTACTACCTCGGCCGTCGCGGCTCGATGATCAAGACGGCCGGGGCCAACGTCTCTCCCACCGAGGTCGAGAAAGCGATCGTTGACGTCACCCATGGCGCAACGGCGTTCGTGTTCGGTATCCCTGATCCCGAGCGAGGCCAGGTCGTGGTTGCCGTGGTCGCCGGTGGCGAACTCGACGCCACCGCACTGCGGCGCGGACTCGCCGCGCAACTCTCGGCCTACAAGATTCCACGCCGGTTCGCCTTCATCCCCGAGGTGCCGCTGCTCGCCAGCGGCAAGCCCGATGTGCGGCGCATGAGGAGCATGTTCGATGCCTGACACCATCGATTCGCTCGTGCGTAGCCGCTCGACCGAGCGCCCCGACACTGCGATGGTCATCGACACCGACGATGCGGTGACCTACCGCGCACTCGATTCCAGTACAAAAGATCTCGCAGCAGGGTTCATCCACGCCGGGGTGGGGAAAGGCACCCGGGTCGGGCTGATCATGCCCAACGGCGTTCGATGGGTGCAGATCGCTTTCGCGCTCACCCGCATCGGCGCGGTGCTGGTCCCGTTGAGCACCTTGCTGACGCCGCGGGAACTCGCAGCGCAGCTACGAACGGCTGCGGTGCAGTGTGTCATAGGTGTCGAGGAGTTTCGTGGACACCGCTACCTCGGCGACCTGGCGCCGGCAACCCCGGCACTGCCCGCGCTGCGGCAGGTGTGGACAGCTGACGAACTACCCGCAGCCGTGGACCCCGCGATCGTCGACGCGCTGACGGACACGGTGACACCGAGCGATCCGATAGTCATCATGTTCACCTCCGGCAGCAGCGGCCCGCCGAAAGGTGTACTGCACTCGCACGGCAGCGCGCTGGGGGCCGTCCGATCCGGATTACCCAGTCGCCGCATCGATTCCGAGACACGCCTGTATCTGCCGATGCCCTTTTTCTGGGTGGGCGGTTTCGGCGGCGGTGTGCTCTCGGCTTTGGTGGCCGGGGCGACGCTGATCACCGAGCAGTCACCGCAGCCGGAATCGACACTGCGACTGTTGGAACGCGAACGGGTGAGCTTGTTTCGCGGCTGGCCGGATCAGGCCGAAGCGTTGGCCCGGCACCCGCTTCGGGAGCGGTTCGATCTGTCCGCCCTACGCCCCGGCAGCTTGGACGCTTTGCTGCCCGAAGAGCAGCGCGCCCGACCTGGTTCGCGCGCAAGGCTATTCGGGATGACGGAGACATTCGGGCCGTATTGCGGTTACCCCGCCGACACCGACATGCCACCCGCGGCATGGGGCAGTTGCGGCAAACCGTTCCCGGGCATGGCGGTCCGCATCGTCGACCCCGATAGCGGGCACGGCGTCCCTGCGGGAACCGTCGGCATGATCCAGCTGCGCGGGCCGCACACCCTGCGTGGCATCTGCCGCCGCAGTCGCGAAGAGTTGTTCACCGACGACGGTTTCTATCCCACCGGCGACCTCGGGCTCCTCGACAACGACGGCTTCCTGTTCTACCACGGCCGCTCCGACGACATGTTCAAAGTCAGCGGGGCCTCCGTCTACCCCACCGAAGTCGAACGGGCGCTGCGCGAGATCGACGGCGTCGCCAACGCGTTTGTCACGAATGTGCCTGGCACACAGGGAGACCAGGTGGGGGCGGCGGTGGTGTGTGACACCACGGTCGAGTCCTTACGCGCATCCGCCAAGTCGCTTCTCAGCTCATTCAAGGTCCCGACCGTGTGGCTGTTGACCGATTCCGACGCCGATATTCCGCGTGGCCCGACCGGCAAAGTCGACGTCCCGCGGCTTCGTGAATTGCTCGCCGATATCTAGGTCGGATCGACCACGCCGTGTTCGGCGAGGTGGTCGATCAGCGGCGCCGCCCCGGCCGCCAGGTGTTCCGACATGGCCCTGCGGGCGGATTCGCTGTCGTGTCTGGCCAGCGCCGCCACCACCCGACGGTGGTCCTTGATGGACTGGTCGGGCCAGCCGGCGATGGTCGGGAACACGGACTCGGGTGCGTAGCGGGTGATCTGCGACATCATCTGCGCGAGCTTCGACGAGTCGGCGGCAACGTTGATGGCCCGGTGGAATTCGTGGTTGAGGCGCACCGTGCGGTCGATGTCGTTGCCGGCGTAGGCATCTTCGAGCTGTGACTGGATCGCCTTGAGTTCGCGCAACTGCTCGTCGTCGATGTTGGTCGCGGCCCGAGCGGCCAACTCGCCGCCCACGTGTGCCTGCAGATTGGCCACGTCGGCAAGGTCGCGCTCGGTCACGGGCAGCACGACGAATCCGCGACGTGGCTGCTGCGCGAGCAGTCCCTCGGACCGCAGTTCGAACAGCGCCTCGCGCACCGGGGTGACGCTGATGCCGAGCTCGGCGGCCAATTGATCCAGGCGGACATACTCGCCCGCGGAATAGGTGCCATCGAAGATGCGCCTGCGGACATAGCGGGCGACGTCTTCGGAGAGTTGCGGTCGCGCGGCGAAATCCGGTGCGCTCACGTCAAATCCGATACTCGGCAAGCAGGCGCTTGCTGATGATCTGCTTCTGGATCTCGCTGGTGCCCTCACCGATGAGCAGGAACGGCGCGTCGCGCATCAGCCGCTCGATCTCGTACTCCTTCGAATAGCCGTATCCCCCATGGATGCGGAAGCTCTGCTGCGTCACCTCCGCGCAGTACTCGCTCGCGAGGTACTTGGCCATGCCCGCGGCGACGTCGTTGCGCTCTCCGGAGTCTTTGAGTCGCGCCGCGTTGACCATCATCAGATGGGCGGCCTCGACTTTGGTTGCCATCTCGGCAAGTTGGAACGCGATCGCCTGATGCTCGGCGATCGGCTTGCCGAAGGTGTGCCGTTGTTGTGCGTACCGCGCGGCGAGTTCGAAGGCCCGGATGGCGACACCGACGGCTCGGGCAGACACGTTGACCCGGCCGACCTCGATGCCGTCCATCATCTGATAAAAGCCCTGCCCCGGGGCCCCGCCGAGAACGTCGTCGGCGCTTGCCGCGTACCCGTCGAAGATCAACTCGGTGGTGTCGATGCCCTTGTAGCCGAGCTTGTCGATCTTGCCCGGAACAACCAGCCCTGGCTTGACTTCGCCGAAGCCGGTGGGCTTTTCGATCAGGAACGCGGTCAGGTTGCGGTGCGGCGCCTCGGCGCCTTCGTCGGTGCGCACCAGCGCGGCGACCAGGCTGGAACTGGCACCGTTGGTCAGCCACATCTTCTGGCCGTTGATCGTGTAGTCGCCATCGTCGCCGCGGGTAGCCCGGGTGCGGATCGCGGCGACGTCAGATCCCAACTCCGGCTCCGACATCGAGAACGAACCGCGGATTTCACCGGTGGCCATCCGGGGCAGGAAGCGTTGCTTCTGCTCGTCGGTACCGTGCTGACGCAACATGTAGGCGACGATGAAGTGGGTGTTGAGCACGCCGGAGATGCTCATCCAACCGCGGCCCAGTTCCTCGATGCACAGGGCGTAGGTCAACAGCGACTCGCCAAGCCCGCCGTATTCTTGCGGGATCATCAGACCGAACAACCCCATTTCACGCATCTGGTCGACGATCGCCTGCGGATAGGTGTCGGTGCGCTCGAGTTCGGGCGCGTTCGGGATCACTTCCTTGTCCACGAATTGCCTTACCGTGGAGATGATTTCGTTCTGGACGTCGGTGAGGCCGAGGGTCTGGGCGAGTTTGGTCATGGGCCGGGTCTCCTTGTCAGCGGGCGATCGTGTTCGCGTCGGTCAGTCGGGCGATGTCTTCGGCGCCAAGCCCCAGAGCCTGGGTCAGCAGGTCGGCCGTGTCCTCGCCGAGGCGCGGCGCGGGCCGAGCGGCGACGTGTCGGCCGTCGAAGACGGCGGGCAGGCCGGGCGCCAGGTAGTCGCCGAGCCCGTCCTGATGCAGCCGAGAGAACAGGGGGTTCTTCATGACTCGCTCGTCGGCGGCGGTCTCGGCGAAGGTACGGTAACGCGCGAACAGCACGCTGGTGGCGGACAAGGCCGCGGTGATGTCGTCGGCCGAGTGCTCGGCGAACCAGGTCGCGAACAGCGCGCTCAAGACGTCGCGGTAGCGGTAGCGCACCCCCTCGTCGGCGAAGTCGGCGTCAAGTGACTCGGCGAGCGCGGAAACGGCTGCACCGCAACCGGTTACCGCGACGATGTCCTGGAAGTGCCGCTTGGTCAACGTCACCACCATGAACGCGACACCGTCGCGGCTGGTGAAGTCCTGCCCGTACTGGCCGTAGATCGCGTTGCCGAGTCGCGCACGCTGAGTGCCGTTGATCTGGGGCTCGGTCAGCAATCCCAGGTTGCCGGCGGTGGCCAGCGCGACGTCCTCCAGTGGCACGCTGATCTGCGCGCCCACCCCTGACTGGTCGCGACGGCGTGCCGCGGTCACGATGGCGAGCGCAGCGTAGAGGCCGCAGCAGACGTCCCAGGCCGGCAGCACGTGATTGATGGGTCCGGCGTGGTCCGCCGGTCCGGTGACCAAGGGATAGCCGATGCCGGCGTTGACGGTGTAGTCGACGGCGGTGGAACCGTCGTGGCGACCGAGCACCTGGAGGTGGATCAGGTCGGGACGATCGGCGACGAGCGTCTCGTACGACAGCCAGGACGGCCCCGCGATGTTGGTCACCACGATGCCGTCACCTTCGACAATCAGCCGCTGGACCAGTTCCTGTCCTTCGGCTGAGCGCAGATCGATGGTGGCCGAACGCTTTCCCTTGTTCAGTCCGGTCCAGTAGATCGAGGTGCCGTCCTCGGTCAGCGGCCACCGGCTGGTGTCCGAGGCTCCGCCGATCGGGTCGATGCGGATCACCTGCGCACCGAGTTGGCTCAAGGTCATTCCGCACAGCGGCGCCGCGACGAAGCTGGACACTTCGATCACGGTGAGGTCGGCAAGCGGCGCGGTCACTACGGCACAACCCGCTCGAAGATCGCGGCCAGGCCTTGGCCGCCACCGATGCACATGGTTTCCAGTCCGTATCGCGCGTCACGACGATGCAATTCGCGGGACAACGTCGCCAGCATCCGGCCGCCGGTCGCGCCGACTGGGTGTCCGAGCGAGATCCCTGACCCGCGCACGTTGGTGCGCTCGTGGTCGGCGGCGCCGAAGTTCCACTCCCGCATGACCGCAAGGGCCTGGGCAGCGAACGCCTCGTTGAGTTCGATCAGGTCGATGTCGCTGAGTTGCAGTCCGGCTTTGGCCAATGCGGCCGCGGTGGCCGGCACCGGTCCGATCCCCATCACGTTGGGCGCCACACCCGCACTCGCCCACGACACCATGCGCACCAACGGCGTCAGGCCGAGTTCGGCCGCGCGTTCCGGGGTGGCCACCAGGCACATTGCTGCTGCGTCGTTCTGACCACTGGCGTTGCCGGCCGTCACGGTCGCACCCGGATCATTCTGTAGCAGAACGGGTTTGAGCTTGCTCAGCGATTCGATCGTAGTGTCCGCGCGGGGATGCTCGTCGGTGTCGAACACCTCCTCGCCGCGACGGCTTACCACCGTGACCGGGATGATTTCCTCGGCCAGCACGCCGTCCTGCTGTGCGGCGACCGCGCGCTGATGCGACGCCACCGCGAGTTCGTCTTGTTCCTGACGGGATATGTCGTACTGGCGGCGCAGGTTCTCCGCGGTCTCGAGCATTCCGCCGGGCACCGGGTAGTCGCGGCCACCAGCGGTGGTCCGGCCGCGCGCCAGACCGTCGTGCACCTGCACGCCGCGGGCCCCGCCCCAGCGCATGTCGGTCGAGTAGAACGCGACGTTGCTCATGCTCTCCGCCCCGCCGGCCACCACGAGATCGTTGTCGCCGGAACCGATTTGCATGCATGCCTGGATGACAGCCTGCAGGCCCGAACCGCAGCGACGGTCGACCTGCATGCCGGGCACGGTCACCGGCAGACCGGAATCGAGCGCAACCACCCGCCCGATCGCGGGGGCCTCGCTGTTGGGATAGCAGTGGCCGAGAATGACGTCCTGGACCGCTTCGGGCGGCACGCCGGTCCGGTCGAGCAGACCGGTCAGCGCGGCGACGCCGAGTTCGACGGCGCTCTGCGACTTGAACATTCCGCCGTACCGCCCGATCGGCGTACGGACAGGCTCGCAGATGACCGCCTCGCGCAGGCTCACAGGTGCCGTCCGCCCGTGACCTCGAGGACGGTTCCGGTCATGTACGACGAGAGGTCGCTGGCCAGGAACAGCGCGACCTTGGCCACCTCTTCCGGCTCGCCGGCGCGCCCCATCGGAATCTCGGCCAGCTTCTCGTCCCAGATCCGTTGCGGCATGGCCTCGGTCATCGCGGAGCGGATCAGCCCGGGCTGGATGGCATTGACCCGAACGCCCAGGTGCGCAAGCTCTTTCGACGCCGCCTTGGTCATGCCGACGATGCCCGCCTTGGCGGCCGAATAGTTTGTCTGACCGATCATGCCGACCTTTCCCGAGATCGATGACATGTTGACGATCGCGCCGCTCTTGTTATCGCGCATGATCGCCGCGGACTTGCGCAGCCCGTTCCACGTGCCCTTCAGGTGGACGGCGATGACCTCGTCGAACTGGTCCTCGGTCATCTTGCGCATCGTCGCGTCGCGGGTGATGCCGGCGTTGTTGATCATGATGTCCAGCGCGCCGAAGCCGTCCACGGCGGCGCCGAGCAGTGCGTCGACGTCCGCACCGGAGGTCACGTCACAGCGCACCGCCAGGGCCACGGTGTCCCCGCCCAACTTCGCGGCCGCCTCGTGTGTCGCGTCGAGATTCACGTCGCCCAGTACCACCCGAGCGCCCTCGTCCACGAAGCGTTGCGCGATGGCCAACCCCAGACCCTGGGCTCCCCCTGTGATCACTGCAGTCTTACCGCTCAACAACGACACACGATCACCGTCTTCCTGTCGGGGCCTCCACGCCGAGGCATCGTCTACATCATATTTCATATATGATCGCGGCCGAGCAGCGGTCGGTGGGGTCCCGCAATTGCAGGATCCGAGGCCGATCGCCGAAGAAGGAGCGTTGATTCATGCCTGCTGCCGTCGACGACGACGACTTCCAGCAGATCCTGGCGGCGACCCGCCAGTTCGTCCGCACCGCGGTCATGCCCCGAGAGCAGGAGATTCTCGCAAGCGACAAGGTGCCCGACGATCTGCGACAGCAGGCGAAAGACATGGGGCTGTTCGGTTACGCGATCCCGCAGGAGTGGGGCGGGCTCGGGCTCGACATCACCCAGGACATCGAGTTGGCGATGGAACTCGGCTACACCTCGCTGGCGCTGAGGTCGATGTTCGGCACCAACAACGGCATCGCCGGCCAGGTACTGGTCGGGTTCGGTACCGATGAGCAGAAGTCAACCTGGTTGGAGGGCCTGGCGTCCGGCAAGGTCGCCTCGTTCGCACTCACCGAGCCCGGAGCTGGATCGAATCCAGCGGGATTGCGCACCAAGGCAATTCGCGACGGCGACGACTGGGTGATCAACGGCGAGAAGCAGTACATCACCAACGCCCCGGTCGCCGACCTGTTCGTCGTCTTCGCACGGACGCGCCCCGCCGACGACGACGGACCCGGGATCGCGGTGTTCCTGGTGCCCGCCGACGCCGACGGCGTCGAGGTGGGGCCGAAGGACGCCAAGATGGGCCAGGAGGGCGCCTGGACCGCCGACGTCCGCTTTACCGATGTGCGGGTGCCCGACAGCGCGCTGATCGGTGGTAGCGAGGACATCGGCTACCGGGCGGCGATGACGTCGCTGGCGCGCGGCCGGATTCACATCGCGGCCCTCGCGGTCGGCGCGGCCCAGCGGGCGCTCGACGAATCGGTCGCCTACGCGGCGACCGCGACTCAGGGCGGAAAACCCATCGGCAGCTTCCAGTTGGTGCAGGCGATGCTCGCAGACCAGCAGACGGGGGTGATGGCCGGCCGCGCCTTGGTCCGCGATGCGGCCCGGCTGTGGCTCGACGACGAGGACCGCCGGATCGCGCCGTCGGCGGCGAAGGTGTTCTGCACCGAAATGGCCGGAAAAGTAGCCGATCTCGCCGTGCAGATCCACGGCGGCAGCGGC
Organism: Candidatus Mycobacterium wuenschmannii; assembly: GCF_030252325.1. Lineage (NCBI taxonomy): Bacteria > Bacillati > Actinomycetota > Actinomycetes > Mycobacteriales > Mycobacteriaceae > Mycobacterium > Candidatus Mycobacterium wuenschmannii. The sequence goes on from NZ_CP126981.1 coordinate 1,997,931, forward strand.
TACATGCGGGAGGTGCCGGTCGAACGCATCTACCGCGACGTCCGCCTGCTCCGCCTATACGAGGGCACCAGCGAGATCCAGCGTCTGATCATCGGCGGGAATCTGGTCAAGGCCGCCCAGCGCAAGCAGTGATCATGTCTTCCTGCTGACGTGGCGCCACCAGCAGTAGACGTAGAGCCCCATGGAGATGACCAGCACGACGATCACCCACAGCACAACGGTGACATCGACCCAGAACCCGATCGGCGGTGCGTCGGGCAGTGCGGTGCGCAACGGCACCACCGAAAACAGCAGCGCCGCATACCATGTCGTCATCGGCGGGAAGAATTCGCGTTTGTAGGCGAGGGTCTGCACCGCGACGAACAACGCCAGGCCGGCCAGCGCGATCAGCACCGCGAGGATGACGGCCGCGAACGCGGCTGTGCTCGGTGAACGGTGCAAGATCACGTGGTACGGCGACGGCGTCGCGCCGCCACCGGCGTCCGGGACGGTGACCTTCCATCCCGGAATTCGGTCGAAGACCGTCACCGAGGCGCGCTGGGGCGGTTGGCCGCCCGGAAAGAGTTCGACGGTGACCGGTCCCGTCTCGTAGCGGTCGAAGGGCCAGCTCGATGGATCGCCGGAAACAATCAGTGGCACCGGAAAGACGCCCGGGACAACACCTTTCAGCCAGCTGCGCTTGGTTGGCGTGACGGCCGACGTGACCGCGACGCTGAGGTCGTCCTTGAGGCCGTGCGTCACCGGATCGAGTAGATCGGGCCCCGGCACCACCGTGAGGTTGACCGTCAGCACGCCCTTGACCGATGCGACCTCCTCGACGTCGCAGATGACGGTGGTGCCGTTGGATGTCGGCTGGCCGTGCGAAATCTCGTGGGGCCGGCCCATGCCGGTGTGGCTGTAGAGCACGATGGTCGCGATGTACGCAGCGACGAAAACCGCGACGGCCGCCATGCCCTTTTTCACCGCGGAATTGTCGCACGGTGCCGGGCCAGAACCGGGCCGAAGCGTCAGACGCTATTATCGTCCCCATTACAGTGGCCTTTACCATAGGGAGTGCGTATGACCGGTCGGCTGCAAGACAGGGTCGCATTCATCACCGGCGCGGCGCGGGGTCAGGGTCGTGCGCATGCCGTCAAGCTAGCCCGTGAAGGCGCCGACATCATCGCGGTCGACATCGCCGGCAAGCTGCCGTCCTGCGTGCCCTACGACCCGGCCACCCCCGAAGATCTCGCCGAAACCACTCGGCTGGTCGAAGCAGCTGGGCGCCGAATCATCGCCTCGGCCAACGATGTTCGCGACTTTGACGGCCTGCGCGAGACTGTAGGCAATGCCGTCGCCACCCTGGGCCGGCTTGACGTCATCGTCGCCAACGCAGGCATATCGGCCCCGCAGGTGTGGAATGAGATCACCCCGGATTCGTTCCGCGACGTGATGGACGTGAACGTGACGGGCGTCTGGAACACTGTGATGGCCGGTGCGCAGCACATCGTCGACGGCGGCCGCGGCGGATCGATCATCTTGATCAGCTCGGCGGCGGGACTCAAGATGCAGCCGTTCATGATTCACTACACCGCCAGCAAGCACGCCGTCACCGGGATGGCCCGCGCGTTCGCCGCCGAACTGGGCCGGTATGCGATCCGGGTCAACAGCGTGCACCCCGGCCCGGTCAATTCCGCGATGGGCAGCGGCGAGATGGTCTCCGCGATCGCGAGCGCCAACGAGACGGTCCCGACGATGGCCAACGTGCTGACACCGTTCCTGCCCAACTGGGTGGCCGAGCCCGAGGACATCGCCGACGCGGTGTGCTGGCTGGCCAGCGACGAGTCGCGGTATGTCACCGCGGCGGCGGTGCCGGTCGATCAGGGGTCGACGCAGTATTAGCACTCGCTGGGCATCTGAGCCGCGTTGCGCGCCAGCGTGCGTGCGATGAAAGCGATTTGGTGGTCGACGACCTTGTCGAACCACTCGTTGCCGGGCCACACGTCGAAGTGGTCGCACGGGTAGTGGTGTACTTCCGCCCTCCCCCGCACCGCGACCTTGGCGATCGACTCCGCAGGCACGAACCGGTCGAAGTCGGCGATCTGCACCAGCAGCGGGCAGCGCAGTTTGGCGGCCGCGCCCGACGACCGCACCAGCGCGAGTTGCAGGCCGACGCCGGCGTCGATTTCGTTGCGCCAGGTCGGGCCCGCCATCGACAGATAGTTCTCGTAGGCGCCGTCGAGCGTCAGCGCACCCGCCTCACCGGGCCGCCCGACCACGGGCATGAAGGTTGCGCTGCCGCCCATGGCGGCAGCGAGGCGACCCTTCACGCCGGCGGCGGTCCAGCGCATTCCGGAGACCAGGTCACACTGCGCGATGGCAAGTCGGCTGGTGGCCGCGCCACTGGTCAGCGGCGTCAGCGCGATCACACCGGCGATCGCTCCGTCGTTCGCCGCGACCCGCAAGACGTGGCCACCGGAGAACGACACTCCCCAGAGCAGCACTCGGCCCGGGTCGACGTCGGGTAATCGTCGCACGGCCGATACGGCGGCCCGATAGTCGTCGACTTGCCTTGCGACCGAGACTGTTTGGCGGGGTTCGCCCCCCGAAGCGCCGAAGCCGCGATAGTCGAACGCAACGACGTCGACTCCCGCGTTGCTCAGCCGACGGCCGAACGGCTCGAGGCCGGAGTCCTTGGTGCCGGCAATGCCATGAGCCATCACAACGACGGGACGGCCGGACGGGCTGGCGAAGCGGTCGCCCGCACCGCGGAAATGCCATGCGTCGCAAACCGTCTCGCCCGAGCGAAAGGTCAGCGCGGTGTACGTCATGCGAAGGCCGATGCGGCGGCGCGCTTGAGCCCTGCGGGTAGTTCTCGCGTCCGGATGTCGTGCTCGTAGTAGAAGTAGTCGACCTGCTGCGTGTGGCGCGGCCGGTCGGTGCAATGGCCGACATACATCTGCTGATCGGCGTCGATCACCCGTTCCATCTCCGCCGGCGACGGCAGTGCATAGCGCCCCACCGCGTAGGCAGCGAGCAGCCGGGCCTGGCACTCGACGAACGGGAACAGCGTCGGTACAGCCTGCGCGAAGCCGATGAATGCCAGATCCGCCAAGCCGGGTTTAAACATCCGCTTGTAAAGCCGGATCTGATTGTCCGGCGCGCTGATCAGACCGGGGTCGAAAAACGGGAAGGTGATGTTGTATCCGGTCGCATAGACGATCGCATCGAATTCGTCGCTGGTGCCGTCGTCGAAATGAACCACGTCACCATCGAGGCGGGAGACGTTCGGTTTGGGAATCACGTCGCCGGACCCGAGTCGCAGCGGCAATTCCACCGATTGCGTCGGGTGAGCTTCGAAGATCTTGTGGTTGGGCGCGGGCAGACCGTAGAGCGTCGGGTCAGTGCCCATCAGCGGCATCAACGCCTGAATCGCCTTGCGCTGCCACGCTAACGGCAAATGGGGCGAGGTTCTGAACAGCTTGTCGCCGGGCCGGCCGGCGATGTATTTGGGAACGATCCAGGCGCTGGATCGGGTAGATAGCGTGACCCGGTTCTGCAGCGCCCGCGACGACAACTCCACGGTGATATCGGCGGCGCTGTTGCCCAGGCCCACGACGAGAATCCGCTTGCCGGTCAATTCCAGGGGCGTGTGCGGATCTATGTAATGGTGCGAGTGGATGACGTCGCCGTTGAAGGTGCCGGGAAAGTCGGGAAATCGAGCGTCCCAGTGATGACCGTTGGCGACGACCAGGAGGTCGAATTCGCGGGTGGCGCCGGCCTGATCCTCGATCAGCCAACCGCCGGCCTCGTTTCGGCGCGCCTGGGCTACGCCGTTGTTGAACTCGATGTGCTCCAAGAGGTCGAAGGTGTCAGCGTAGGCATCCAGATAGGCCTTGATGTCGGAGTGATGCGGGAAGGCGGGAAAGTGTTCGGGAATCGGAAAGTCCTTGAACGACAACCGATGCTTCGAGGTGTCGATGTGCAGCGAGCGGTAGGCGCTGCTGTGCCCGTTCGGGTTGCCGAAGGCCCAGTTGCCGCCGATCCGGTCAGAAGTCTCGAATGTCGTGTACGGCACGTCGTAGTCGTTGAGCATCTTTCCGGCGGTCAGCCCGCTGATGCCGGCGCCAATGATCGCGGTGCGCGGCCTGTTCGTCATGTCGCCGCCTCCTGCCCGGCCGCGTACCCCGCGACCAGATCCAGCGAACCCAATTCGCGAATCGCCTGACAGCCGCGGGCCAGCATGGTGAGCACCATGTCGTCGCCGCGGTCGGTCGCGGTCGCGAACGCGAATCCCAGCGCCGAGATCAGCACCGTCTGAGTCATACCGAGTCGATAGTCCTGCCAACAGGTTTCACTGTCGTACCCGGTGACTCCGTAGCCGGTCAGCGCGCGGTGGTAGTCGTCGACGAGGTCACGCTCGATCGAGGCGCGCAGGTCGGGCTTGAGGCTGGTCGCGGTGAAGTACGCCAGGTCGCGGGCGGGCAGACCCACCCCGAGCGTCTGCCAGTCGACCACCGTCACGCCGCCCCCGTCGGGGAAGAACAGCAGGTTGTCGAGGCGATAGTCGCCGTGCAACAGCGCAAATCTGTCTCGCTCCGCGAGCAGCCACGGTGTCACCAAATTCATTGCTGCGGTGAAGGTCTCGCGGTCCGCAGCGCTCATCCGGTCGCCGAGTTTGTCCAGTGTGATCTCGGCACTCATCCGGGCGACCTCCCCCAGGCCGCCGGCCGACGCTTCGTCGGGCCGCGCGAACGCGACCCCGTCGAAGTCCAGCCAGAATGGGTCGCACCAGCTCGGGGCGTGCAGTCCGGCCAGCGCCGTCACCGACAGCCGCGCTTCGCGCTCCCCACAACCCGCGATCTGGTCGCCCTGCGCCGCGGGTGCCTGGTCAGCCAGCAGCAGCGCGTAATCCAGTGCATCGTCGCTGATTTCGCAATAGAAGCATTGCGGCGTCGGCACCTGCACTCGATCGACCACGCCGGTGTAGAAGGCGCATTCGCTGCGGTAGCCAATGGTCACCCGGTCGCGCACGGCGTCGTCCTGGGCGGGCAGCTTGATCACGAAGGTGTCGGGCAGGTCGCCGGCGTCGGCGTAGGTGACTGACACTCGGTAGGTCGCGCCGGTCTGACCGGTGCCGATGCCGACCACGTCGACCCCGGCCACCGGCACGCCGAGCACCCCGGCGAGCCAGTCGGTGGTGACGTCAGCGGGAAAGCGAGGTATCGGCATGGCGATACTGTAAGCCATTCGGCAGCGGGGGCGGCGCAGTTGACGTTAGGACAGACGACCCCGCAGGACCGGCAGCCCCGGCCCGGTGAGGCCGGCCAATACCGTGGTGCGCCCACAGATGCCCATCATCAGCGTGGCGACCGGGCCACTGATCTCGGCACCGTCGCGCCATCGCCGGTCGATATCGTTGGCGGACAACCGAATTCCCCGCAGCCGGCCCAACGACACGAAGCCGATCGGCCAACCGCCGGTGAGGAAATCCACCGCGGTCGCCGTGCGCTCGACGTCGGGTTGAAACGGCAGGCCGAGCGCGATCCGGACGTCACCGGTGTGCACCAGGATGTCGGCGAGCGGGCCCCGCGGACCGAATACCGGCGACGAAACGGGCCGGTCGGCATTCGCGTGAAGATCGGCAACGATATCGGTGGTCGGCGCCTGCGCGCGGCGGCGCGCAAGGGTGTCGATGCCGCGATCCAGGCTCCCGCACCGGACCGCCATCTTCAGGAATCCGGGCATGCCGTCGAGCACCGTGCTCACCACGTGCGCGGCCACCGTCTTGACGTCCCAGCCGCGGCAGAGGCTCGGCGTCGCCAACTGCGCGTCGTCGAGCCCCTCGATCAGTTGCGCGAACTCACGTCGCTGGTGGGCGACCGCCGCGAAGACGAACTCATGGTCGACCATGGCTACTCCTCATCCGATGGGGTCCAGATGTGGGTGGCATCCGAGCGGCCGCGCAACACGGTCTCGCTGTCCGGCGCCCACCGCGACCGCTCGGCATCGTCGGCGCGCTCGACCGCGGCGGCCGAGCCCGCGACCCGCTGGCCCACAGTCTTGGCGAAGTCGGCCAGGCGGGCCGCCTCGTTCACGGCATCGCCGACAACCGTGTATTCGTAACGGTTTTCGGCCCCGATATTGCCGGCGAAGACCGGCCCGGCCGATACGCCGATGCCGAAGTCGACCTCCGGCAGCTGCTGGAGTTCGGTGCGCAGCAGCCGGGCGGTGGCCAACGCGGCCGACGCGCAGTCGTCGTGCGCCAACGGCGCCCCGAAGACGGCCAACGCTGCATCACCCTGGAACTTGTTGATCAACCCGTGGTGATCGTCGACGGCGTCGACCACGATGCGAAAGAAGTCGTTGAGAACGCGGGCCACCTCTTGCGGCGGTCGACTCGCCGCCAACGTCGTGGACCCGACGAGGTCGATGAACAGCACGGCCGACTCGCGGACGTCGCCGGACAGCGTGGTGCCCTCTTCGATCGCGCGACGGGCCACGTCGTCGCCGACGTGGCGGCCGAACAGGTCGCGCAACCGGTCGCGCTCGCCGATGCCGGCGACCATGCGATTGAACCCGTTTTGCAGGCGGCCGAGTTCGGACTTCTCGTACACGCCGACGACGGTGTCGATTTTGCCCTTCTCCACCCGGGCCATCGCGTCGACCACCTCGCGCACCGGATCCGATATCGATCGGGACGTCATGATCATCACCGGCAGCCCGATCAGGATCGCGACGAGCGTCACCACCAGAATGGGCATCTCGACCGACCCGGTCCGCTGGATGATCCAGCCGTTGGAGCGGGTCAGCACCAGCCCGGCGATCGCGACGCACGGTAGCCCGCTGCCCAAGAGCCACATGCCGATCAGCCGGGCAAGCACACTGGGCGCCACCACCGTGCCGTCGGAGCCCTGGGTGGCCGCCAGCATGATCGGCCGCAGGGACCGCTGGGTGAGCAACAGGCTGAGACTCGCGGCCGCGGTACCGCCGAACACCACCGCCAACAGCGTCGGAACCCACAGTGCGGCAACGCCACTGAGATTCAGGACCAGGTAGCTCAGGCCGCTGGTCGCCCACACCACCGCGAGTATCGCCGACTGTCGCGGCAACAGGCGCATGGCCGACCGGCGCTGCTCGGCATTCGGTTGCCGACCGGCGACGAACCACCGCAACACCGGAATCAGGTTCGCGACGCCACCGCCGGCCACCGCCGCCGTGCCGAGCACGACGATGATCGCAGCGGTGATCAGGCTGGTCGGCTCGAAGTACACCCGCGCGTTGTCGGAGAACTGACCGTGCAACGGGATGACGATCGCGGCCGCGTCCGCAGTGCCGATCAGGTGACCGCACGCGAGACCGGCCGCGTAGCGGGTCGCCATCCTGCGGCCGGTCGCGCGCTGCGCTCGTCCGGCGTCGGTCACGAGATCAAACTAGCCCGCTGACGACTCGCGCCGGGCGAAACGTGCGTCAGGCTACGGGGTAACCCACCGACTTGACTTCGGTGTACTGGTCGAAACCGGCGATACCGTTCTGCCGGCCGACACCGCTGTCCTTGTATCCACCGAACGGGACGTCGGCGCCGTAGGGCGCGCCGCCGTTGACGCCGATGAAGCCGGCCTTAATCCGCCGCGCCACCGCCAGCGAGTGCTCCAGCGAGCCCGACATCACGTTGCCGGCCAAGCCATAGGGGCTGTCGTTGGCGATTCGGATCGCGTCCTCTTCGTCGTCGAACGGGATGACCGACAGCACCGGCCCGAAGATCTCTTCCTGCGCGATGGTCATCTTGTTATCGACATCGGTGAAAAGCGTTGGGCGGATGAAGTATCCCTTGTCGAAGCCCGTCTCGGCGCCGGGTCCGCCGACCAGCGCGGTCGCACCCTCGTCGACGCCCTTCTGGATGTATTCGTTCACGCGATCGAATTGCCGCTGGGAAATGACCGGCCCACACAAGGTTCCGGGGTCCTGCGGGTCACCGCAGGTGACGTTCTCGTAGATGCTCTTGAGGATCGCGACGCCCTCCTCGTAGCGCGACCGTGGCAGCAGCATCCGGGTGGGGTTGGCGCAGCCCTGGCCGGCGTGCATGCAGGGGGCGATGCCGATCGCGCAGGCCAGCCCGAAGTCGGCGTCTTCCAGGACGATGGTGGCCGACTTGCCGCCGAGTTCGAGGAACAGCCGCTTCATGGTGGCCGCGCCCTTTTCCATGATCCGCTTGCCGACCACGGTCGAGCCGGTGAACGAGATCAGGTCGACCTTCGGGGAGAGCGTAAGTTCCTCGCCGACAAAGTGATCCGAGGCGGTGACGACGTTGACGACACCCGCCGGGATGTCGGTCTTCTCGGCGATCAGCCGACCCAGCCGGGTCGCGTTGAACGGGGTGTTGGGGGCCGGCTTGAGTACCACGGTGTTACCAGTGCCCAGCGCCTGACCGAGCTTGTTCAGCGTCACCTCGAACGGGAAGTTCCACGGCACGATCGCGCCGACCACGCCGACCGGCTCGCGCCACTGCTTGATCGAAGTGTTGGCTCCGGTCAGGCTGATGACCCGGTCGCCGAGGTCGGTCTCCCACGCGTATTCGTCGATCAGCCGGGCCGGGTACTTCAGGCCGTCCTGCAGCGGGGCGTCCAGCTGCGGACCGAAGGTGATGGCGCGCGGCGAGCCGACCTCGAGGATCAGCTCTTCACGCAGTTCGTCGATCTCGGACTCGATCGCCTCGTGCAGTTGCAGCAGGCAGCGCTTGCGTAACTCCTTATTGGTCGACCAATCGGTGTCGTCGAACGCGCGCCGGGCGGCGTCGATCGCCCGGGTCATGTCCTCTTTCGAAGCATCCGCCACCTCGCCGAGGGACTCCTCGGTGGCCGGGTTGATATTGGTGAACGTGCCCGCCTGGCCGTCGACCAATTTGCCGTCGATCATCATCTTCGGCTCGAAGCGGACCTTTACAGTGTCAGACATGTTTGTCGCTCTTTCGTTGGAGGGACGCTGACCGGAGCGCCGGTCGAAGAATACTATGGGAAGCCTTACTGGAAGATAGCCGGTTGGCAACCCTCGAGAGGCGGCGAGATCGTTTGACCAAATATCTGTTCCACCGTAGAGTTCGCCGTTACCCATAGTCAATCGCCCCGGAGTCAACCGGAACCGTGGATTTCTCTTACCCCCCAGAGGCCGAACAGGTCCGCAAGGAACTGCGCGCGTGGCTGGCTGCCAATCTGACCGACGACGTCATCGCAGCCAATCGCGGACGTGGTCGGGACGAGGCCGCCTTCCAGACGTTGCGCGAGTGGAACGCGACAATCGCCGACGCCGGCTGGGCGGCGGTGTCCTGGCCGCAGGAATACGGCGGCCGCGGCGCGGGGGTGCTCGAACAACTTGTCTGCGCCGAGGAGACCACGCGCGCCCGGGTGCCGGTCCACCTCAACGTGATCGGGATGAACAACATCGCGCCGGCGATCATGCAGCACGGGACCGAGTCGCAGAAGCGCACTCTGCTCCCCCGGATGATGCGCGCCGACGACATTTGGTGCCAGGGAATGTCGGAGCCCGAAGCGGGATCCGACCTCGCCTCGCTGCGCACCCGCGCGGTGCGAGACGGCGACCATTACGTGGTCAACGGGCAGAAGATCTGGACCTCCCTCGGCCACCGGGCCCAGTGGTGTCAGCTCTATGTGCGCACCGACCCGGATGCTCCCAAGCACAAGGGCATCTCGTGCCTGATCCTGGATATGTCGTTGCCGGGCATCGAGGTTCGACCACTCGTCACACTGAGCGGCGAATCGGATTTCGCCGAGGTCTTCTTCAACGACGTGCGGGTGCCGGCGGACGCGTTGCTCGGCCCGGAAAACGGCGGCTGGGGCATCGCCACCACGACGCTGAGCCATGAGCGCGCCGGGGCGGCGCGCCTCTACACCGAGATGCAGACACGACTCGAGGAACTCGTCGCGGACCTCGCCGATGTCCGGATCGGAAACCGCCCCGTGTTGGAGGAGCCCACGACGCTGCGGCGCCTCGGCGAAATCGCCACGCGCATCAAGTATCTCGAGGTGTTGTGCAAGCGCTCGATCTCGGCGGTCATCCACGGCGGCGACGCCTTCGGCTCGGCGAGCCTGGCCAAGTCCGTCTGGGGTGAAGTCGGCCAGGACATCGCCGCACTCGCCTTCGACCTGATCGGCATGGACGCCGCGGGCCGCCGATGGGCCGACTACCGCTTGACGTCCCGGTCGCTGACGATCGCCGGCGGGACCACCCAGATCAACAAGAACATCACCGCCCAACGCGTCCTGGGGTTGCCGCGCGGATGAACCTCGAACTGACCGACGAGCAGATCGCCTTGCGCGACACCGTCCGGAGCTTTCTCGCCGAACGCGCGTCGATCAATGGGCATGTCCGGCCGCTACTCGACGACGACACCGGCAGCACCGAGGCGGTCTGGCGGGGCCTCGCCGAGTTAGGCACCACCGGATTACTCGTGCCCCTGGAGTACGACGGCGCCGGCATGACGATGGTCGAGGCCGGGATCGTCGCCGAAGAGCTGGGCGCGGGATTGCATCCGGGGCCGTGGCTTTCCTCGGCCGTCGCCGCGACCCGGGCGCTCACGCGGTTCGACGTGGCGCCGGACCTGGCCGCTCCCCTGCTGACCGGCATCGGCGACGGGTCGCTGATCGCAACAGTGGGCCCGGTCGACGGCGCGCGCCCGAGCGTGGTCGATGGCGCGACGGTCAGCGGTGAGATCGACAGCGTGTGGGACGTCGCCGCGGCGGACGTGATACTCGTGCTCGCCGATGATCGGCACGGCACAGGGCTTTTCGCGGTGCAGACGACAGCGGACGGCCTGGATGCCACGATTCAGGACGGAATCGACCTGACGCGCAAGCGCTTTCACGTCCGGTTCGACGGGACGCCCGCGCAGCGTCTGGCCGACGCCTCGCCCGAGGCGATCGAAGCGCTGACCGACGACGTCACGATCGCCTGGGCAGCCGACGCCTTGGGTGCGGCGCGTGCAATCGTGCACCTGGTCGTCGAGTACGCCAAAGTGCGCCGCCAGTTCGGTCAGCCGATCGGTGCGTTCCAGGCCGTGCAGCATCTGTGCGCGGACATGTACGAGACCGTGGAGTTGGCGCGCAGCGGAGTCATTCACGCCCTGTGGGCCGCCGATGCCGGGACCCGCACCGAACGGCATGCCGCCGCGCTGCGGGCGAAAGCCTTCGCCGGGCGACTGGCCACGGTCGGCGACACCGCGATCCAGGTCTTCGGTGGTATCGGCTACACCTGGGAGCACGATGCCCATCTGTATCTCAAGCGCCTGCTGAGTTGGAGCGCGTTCCTCGATTCCTCCGACGGCTATCTCGTGCGTCTCGGCGCCGAATTCGCCGCGTCGGTGCTCGGCTGACCCGGGTCGCGCACGTCGCGAATAGCGTTCAACCTGCACAATCAGTCCGAAGTCACCTGGTAGCGTCAGACCAAATATTCGGTCATGGATTTCACGGGACCGGCCTGTGGAGGTGGCGTGGGGCTTCAGCAACCAGCCGAGGCTGCAGCATCTGCGAGTTCCGCACGCCTAGACTTGCCCGATGCCGATTCACCTGCCCGGTCTGACAGTGCCGGGCGTTCTCGCGTGACGCCACGGGGACGTGGCGCTGCCAAGCGTGTTCCCGACGCGGCAATTGGTGGGGGCGGCGCGTACGACGACGGCACCCGCCGCACCGAAATCCTGCACACCGCCGCAACGTTGATCGCCTCGTCGGGCTTGCGGACGTCGCTCCAGGAGATCGCGGACGCGGCCGGAATTTTGCCCGGCAGCCTGTATCACCACTTCGAATCGAAGGAAGCGATCCTCGTCGAACTGGTGCGGCGGTATTACGCCGATCTGGACCGCATCGGCGAGATCGCCCACCAGAAATTGGACAACGCCGACCCGCGCTCGGTCGCCGACAAGATCGTCGAGCTGGGTTCGGCGATCGCTCGTTGCGCTGTGCAGCACCGCGCCGCGCTGCAGATGTCGTTCTACGAAGCACCGAGCGCGAATCCGGAACTCGTTGAGCTGCTACAGAACCCGCCGACGGCCGTCCAGCAGGCGATGTTGGAGACCCTGCGCGCGGGCAGGTGGAGCGGCTTCATCAGGCCCGACATCGACCTGCCGACCCTGGCCGACCGGATCTGCCAGACCATGATGCACGTCGGGCTCGACATCATCCGGCACACCGGCGCGGCCGACCAGACCGCGGTCGTCATGTGCCGGATCATGTTGCACGGCCTGGCGAGTCGGTCCTACAGCGACCAGGAGCTCAACTCCTCCCCCGCATTCGCCGCCGCCGAGGCCGCCATCCAGACCTGGAGTGACGACAGCGATTCCGACGGCAACGACAAGGCCGCCCACGTCCGCTCGGTCGCACGGGCCGAATTCGGCAAGAAAGGCTACGAGGTCACCACGATTCGCGACATCGCGGCAGCGGCGGGTCTGGGCACCGGGACGGTCTATCGGTTGATTGGGTCGAAGGACGAATTGCTCGCCTCGATCATGGAGTCGTTCGGACAGAAGGCCGGCGGCGGCTTCGCCAGCGTGCTCCGCACCGATGCCACCCCGGTGGAGAAGCTGGACGCGCTCAGCTGGGTCAACATCAACGCCCTCGACCAGTTCCCGGATGAGTGGAAGATTCAACTCGCGTGGATGCGCCAGTCGCCGCCCGACACCCCCAATCCCGGCCTGGCGTTCACCATGCGCCTGCGTCAACTGCGCGGGTTGCTGTCCGACGGGATCGAGTCCGGCGACATCCGTATCGAGGACGCGCCGTCGCTGTCGATGCTGGCGCGGTACGTCATGGACGTGCTGTGGGTGCCGGAAAACATCGTGCGATCGCAGGGCAAGGATGCGGCGCTGGTCAACGCGCGGGACACCGTCGTGCGCGGCGCGGCCGAACGTGACACTTCGACCCACATCTGACAACCAAAGTCCTTGTGCCGGGGATGAGGCCTGCATAAGGTCATCGCAAGGCTTACCGTAGGCACCCCGGGAGAGGATCCACATGACTGGTATCGATCAGTTCCGCTACGACGGCAAGCGAGCCCTGGTCGTCGGAGGCGCGACCGGCATGGGCGCCGCGGCGGCCAAGATCGTCGGCGACCTCGGCGCCGAGGTCATCAACCTGGACTACGCGCCGGTGGAATCCGGACTCGGCCAGGGCATCCAGGTGGACCTGCGCGATCCCGCATCAATCAACAGCGCGCTCGAGCAGGTCGGCCAGGTCGACGCGCTGTTCTCGGCCGCCGGCATCGCGGACGGCCCGGACCTGATGAAGATCAACTTCATCGGCCACCGGCACGTGATCGACACGCTGATCAACAACGGCCAAATGAGCCGCGGTTCGGCCATCTGCTTCATCTCCTCGGTGGCAGGCATCGGCTGGGAGACCGACCTGCCGCGGCTGCAGGAATTCCTGGCCACCCCCGACTTCGAGTCCGCCGACGCGTGGTCCAAGGCTCACGAGGCCGACAATTTCGGGCACTACGGCACCAGCAAGCAGGCGATCAACGCCTACGTGGCGACGCACGCATTCCCGTTCCTGGCCAAGGGAATTCGCATCAACGCCATCTGCCCGGGGCCGACCGACACCCCGCTGGCCCGAGCCAACGCCGACCTGTGGCTGTCGTTCGCGCAGGACTACCGCGAGGCGACCGGCACCGCGACGCACACGCCTGAGCAGATGGGCAACGTGATGGCGTTTCTCAACAGCGATGCCGCCGCCGGCATCAACGGCGTCACACTGCTGGTCGACTACGGGCACGTCAACTCGTCCAATACCGGAACCTTCGCCGCCGGCAAGCCGATCATCGACTTGCTGATGGGACGTATCTCGCTCGGTTAGGAGTTCGCGATGAGACGACGACTCGGAACGGCGGCGGTGGCCGCTGCAGTGCTGGCGGCCGCCTGCGCGGGTTGCTTCGGGCAGGACAGCAAAGCGACCCAGAAAACCGCGCACATCACGGTGGACAACGACAGCCGCACCTCGCATGCCGTGACCTGCAATCAGGTCAATTGGCTGCTGACCGCGAACATCAGCGTCGCGCCCGCGAACGTGAAGGTGCTGCTGAAGTTGGACTCGGATCAGCCCAAGGTCGAATCCGTCCACTTCGACAACTTCGTGGGCTTCTCCGGGGTCTCCAACTCCGGTGCGGGCGACGCGAAGATACGCGTTGCGCACGACACCTACACGATCACGGGCACCGCATCCGGCAGCAGGCTCAATGATCCGCGCGTCTCGATAGACGAGCCGTTCACCATCGAAGTGGGTTGCTGAGCAACACTATTCGACAATCAGATCGACGTCATTGCGTCGGTGAGCAGCGTACTCAGCTCGGTCGACAGCGAGCCGAACGCGTCCGCGCCGACGCTCTGCGTGCCGGTGCCGATGGCGCCGACAATGTCGTCGATGACCGCGACCGGGAACTGCGTGATCGCCGCGCTGACGTTCTCGAATCCGGTGTCGATCGCCTGCGAGATCGTCGTCGGGTCCAGGGTGAGCAGTGCCTGCCAAATCTCGTAGGACGCCATCTGCGGCGCCGTGATCAGGTCGCGGAAGTCGACGAATAATTCAGTCGTCAGTGACGCTTCCGGAACGGGCATGCCGTCCCAGCTGATCAGCGTCCAACCGTCCGTCGGATTTCCTTGTATGACAACCTGACTGGTGTTGGTCAACGGGTCCTCGAGCATCAGCAACGGATCAGGGTTGTCCACGTTCATCATGGTCCAGGTCATGATCGCCGCCGCGGAGGAGAACGCGATGTCGGTGTTGCCCGTCCCGCCCGAGATCGTGCCGTCGTACATGGTTTGGACGGCGTCGCCGAAGTAACTTTCGAACGCCATGCCGTTGTAGTCGGACGAGCCGAGCTCCGGAACCGAATAGAAGCCAAGCGTCCATGCCAGCGGGGCGGCGAGGTAGAGCAGTCCGGTCAGATCGTTCTGCTGCGAGCCCTCCAGAATCCCGGCGCTGATCTCGTTGAGGCCGGAGAGATCCTGCACCGGCATGTTCAGCAGCGCGGCCAACGGGGCCGCGGTCTCCTCGGTGCGGAGCAGCCCTGAGTCGTAGATCCCCGCGATGCTGCTGCCGTATTCCTGCTGGAGGGTTGCGGCGATCGCGTTCGCCTCCGCGTAGCCCTCCGGAGTGAGGGTCGGACCCGGCGCGACGGTGCCGATGATGTTGTTCAGGTTGTCGAACGACTGTCCGTGTCGTACGAAGTCAATAGTGATGTCCTGAATTAAATCTGATTCGCCCGACGTGAGCCGGACCGGTCGCTGCTGCACGTCGAGGGCCGTTCCGCCGGTGGGCGACATCGCGATCATCATGCTGGCGCCGGCTATCGCCACGCCGCCTACGACGGGTCGACGAACGATCTGCTGCACATCTGCCTCCTCGGGCATGGGTGGTCTGAGTCACACTCGGCAGCGCATTACGTTATATGTCGACACGTAATTAAACAAGCGTCTGCGGTACTTTTCTGACGTGGTGCCCGAACCCGAATCGCAGACGCCGGGTCGACCGCGCGATCCCCAGAAGGACGAGAGTGCGATCGCCGCGGCCCGCGAACTGCTGGCCGAAGCCGGGTATCAAGCGACGACCATTGCGGCGATCGCTCGTCGCGCCGGCATCGGAGCGCCGACCATCTACCGCCGCTGGCGAAGCCGCGAAGCCCTGATCGAGGACGCCGCCTTCGGCCATGCCCGGCCGGCCCCACTCCCCGCGCCGACCGGCGACCTGCGGGCCGACCTACACGCGTGGGTGGAGGCCTTCCTGGTCCAGTTGTCCGACCCGGTCATCCGGGCCGCACTCCCCGGACTGCTGTTGGCATGGCAGCAGGAAGAGGGACTGTACAAGCGGTTTCTGCTGCGCAACGAGGTCGACGTGCGGGCGCTGTTCGCCGCGCAGTTGGGTACCGAGGGCGCCTCCGAGCATGCCGAAGCGGCGTTCGATTTTCTCGTCGACTCCACGCTGCTCCGAGCCGTGACCCTGGGCATGGCCGACGCGGCGGAGTTCTGCGATCGGACCGCCAATGCCCTTGCGGCACTGCTGGATTCGTCCTAGCCGCTCAGGGCTGATCGTCATCCTCGGGTGGTGGCTCGAACTCTTGCGCGGGCGGGGACTTCTGCAGCCATGCCCTCATCCGCAGCAGCGGGCTGAGCACGATCCCGATCGCCACCAGGATCAACAGCACGACGATCGCGGTGTTCATACCTCCATGGTGCCAGTTGCTAGATGGGATTCGGCATGAACGAACCGGGCGGCTGGCCGAGCGCCAGCGCGCTTCCCGTCCCGATGGGACCGGTGCTGTCGAAGATGGTCGCCGACCCGGAGCCCACACCGTCGTTGCCGTAATAGCTCTGTGCCGCCAACCCGATGTACTCCCCGACGGGCAGTCGGCTGATCGCCACCGTGTAGTCGGCATTGATGTAGAGCAAACCCGCTGTGCTCCAATGAGTTAGCGAGCTGATGATGTCACCGGCGAAGGCCGCGCGGGTGAACGGTGTGAGCGGGTGGCCCGCCACCATCGGCCGGAACAGGCGGCCCCACGCGTACTTCTGCACGCCGGGCTTCTCCCATTCCGGTGGCGGCATTCCCGGTGTCCCGGTGTCGGACTCGGAGTTGTACGTCCAGATTCCGAACGGCACGTCAGTGTCAGGCGGGCCGTCGTCGGCCGGCAGAGGTGGCATCGTCACGGGTCCCGACCAGACCTCGCCGTCGGGCGCGGCGCTCCGGCGTAGGAAAAGTGCGCTGGCCCGTGCGACGACCTTGCCGTCCTGGTGCATCGTCGCGTCGACGAGTTTCAGGCGTCGGCCTTCGCGCTGGATGGAGGTCTCGATGGTTACGGGCTCGATGGGCACCGGGCGCAGCAGGTCAACGGTCAGCCGGGCGGGCTGTAGGTCGTCGTCGACGTCGCGGTCCAGGGCCCAGCCGAGCAACCCGCCGACGATCTGACCACCCATGGTGAGACCCCACGGTCCGCGGGTCATTTCGCCAGGGATGAGGAAGTCGCCATCGGCGGTGAAGAATGCGTCCACCCGCTCATGTTAGGGAGCGGGGTGGACGCTTCTGGTGCGGGCGGAGGGACTCGAACCCTCAAGCTCTTTCGAGCACGGGCACCTAAAACCCGCGCGGTTGCCAATTTCGCCACGCCCGCGTGCCAAGCGATCCTAATGCCTCGACAACCCTCAGCCTGTCGGTGTCCCCTCCTACATTGGCGGAGAGAGGGGACATAACATGCGATCCGCCGAAGAGTTCGATGCGGTGCAGCGCCTCATCAGTGCCGGGGTGAACGATTGCGAAATCGCCCGTCGGACTGGCATTCCGCGGTGCACCGTTCGCGACTGGAGACGCAGTCCGTCATTACGAGCGAGAGTGCCGGGCCGGTCAGCGTGCACTCACGATTTCTCCCACCTGCCGGCCAAAACCTATTGCTATCTGCTGGGTCTGTACTTGGGCGATGGATGCATATCGAGGCATCCTCGAGTCTGGCGCCTGAGGATCGTTCTCGACAGCAAATACCCACAGATCATCGAACGCTGCCGCGAAGCGATCGACGCACTTATGCCGGGTCAGCGAGCAGCAGTGCTGCGTCGCCCGAGAAATTGCACGGAGGTCTCGCTGTATTCCAAGCACTGGCCATGCCTGTTTCCACAACATGGTCCCGGCCGAAAACACCTGAGACCTATTCGCCTCGCACCGTGGCAAGAGGAGTTGGTTCGCGCGGCCCCTGAAGACTTCGTGCGCGGTCTCATCCACAGTGATGGCTGTCGTGTTGTCGCCAACGACCGTGGTGTTCGCAGCGTCCGCTATCACTTCTCGAATCGCTCAGACGACATCCGCGGGCTGTACTGCGCGGCGCTGGACCAGCTAGGCATCCCGTGGACCCGGCCACGCTGGTTCGACATCGCGGTCTACCGCAAAGCGGCCGTCGCGCGCCTAGACGAATTCATCGGACCGAAAACGTGATGGATCTGGGCAAATCTGCGCGAGGTACCTTCTAGGGATGTCCACTACACGTCGTCGGAGACCCGCGCTGATCGCGCTGGCGACTGTCGCGGCGGCCGGCTGCCTGGCTCTGGGCTGGTGGCAGTGGACGCGGTTCGAGTCGACGTCGGGCACATTCCAGAACCTCGGCTACGCCCTGCAGTGGCCGGCGTTCGCCGCCTTCTGCGTCTACGCCTACCGCAAGTTCGTCCGCTACGAAGAGGCTCCGCCCAAACCCCGAAACACCCACGCCGTCAACGAAATTCCGGCGGGCTTGCTACCCGAGCGACCGACAGCCGAATTCGGCGATGCCGAAGACCCGAAACTGCGCGAGTACAACGCCTACCTGGCCGAACTTGCCAAGGCAGACAACGAAACCCAGTAGAAGAGGACAACCGCATGACCACAGCCGGTGAGAACATCCGGACCCCGCTGCTCGCCTACCGCGTAATGGCGTGGACGACGGGAATCTGGCTGATCGCGCTGTGCTACGAGCTCGTGGTCCACTACATCGTCAAGGTGCCGAACCCGCCCAGCTGGATCGGAATCGTGCACGGCTGGGTGTATTTCGCCTACGTGCTCGCCGCGTTCAATCTCGCCGTCAAGGTCCGCTGGCCGATCGGCAAGACTATCGGGGTGCTGCTGGCCGGCACCATTCCGCTGGTCGGCGTGATCGTCGAGCACTTCCAGACGCGAAACGTCAAGGCGCAGTTCAACTTATAGCGCGCGTAGGGCCGGCAGCAGCAAGGCCAGCGCACGACCGCGGTGCGAGGCGGCGTCTTTCTCCGCCGCGGTCAACTGCGCCGCGGTGCGCCCGTCGCCGTCCGGAACGAAGACCGGGTCGTAACCGAAGCCTGCGTCGCCGCGCGGCTCGCGCGCGATCGCCCCGGGCCACTCGCCGCGGACGACGACCTCGCCTGACGCGGACACCAGCGCGCAGGCCGAGACGAACGCCGCGCGGCGCCGACCGTCGGGCACGTCCCGCAGTTGCGCGAGCAACAGCCCGGTGTTGGCGGCGTCCTCGCCGTGGGTGCCGGACCAGCGCGCGGACAGCACCCCGGGCATGCCGTTCAGCGCGGCGACGGCCAGGCCCGAATCGTCGGCAACGGTCGGCAACCCGGTAGCGGCGAAGCCGTCGCGGGCCTTGGCCAGGGCGTTGTCTTCAAACGTCGCACCGGTTTCCGGCGCCTCGTCGAACGGCGGGACGTCGTCCAGTGACACCAGCGTCAGCCCCGTCACGTCGGCCGCGTCCAGCACTCGGCGCAACTCGGCCAGCTTCTTGGCATTGCGGCTCGCAACCAGGACCTGTGTCATCAGCTAGCCATCGTAAATGGGTCGAATGCCCCATGACCTATGCGCCCACGCGGCGCACAATTCGCCACATGACGATCAACCGCGCCCTGACACGGGCGATCGGCGCCGCACTCCTGACCGGCGGCCTGGCCACCGCCGGCCTGGGCGGGTCCGGCGTCGCGCAGGCGCATCAGCCGCATCATTGGTGTCCCGGCGACCCGATGACGTATCCGGCCGGGCCGGGTCCGGCCTACAACTGGGACATGAACATCTGCCACACCTGGTACTGGGTGACGAACGGCAAGGGCAACGTGCCATACAAGGGATCGCTACCCAGCACCTTGTTCGACGGTGAGGTGCCGCCGCCGGATTCTCAACCGTCTTGTGGCAGAGACATGTTCACCGGCGCCCAAATCGACTGCTGACGCGTTAGCTCCCGAATGCCTTCTGGCCCGCGGGCCCCTCGGGCAGCACGCCCGGATACGGCAGCGCCAGCGCCTCGTTCTGCGCGACGAACAGCTTCTGGCAGGCGCCTTCGGCAGCGTCGAGCAGCTTGTCCAGCGTCGAACGTGGGAAGGTCGCGCCCTCGCCGGTGCCCTGCACCTCGACCAGCGTCCCGGTGTCGGTGGCCACCACGTTCATGTCCACCTCGGCGCGGGAGTCTTCTTCGTAGGGCAGGTCGACCCGGATGCGGCCGTCGACGACACCGACGCTGATCGCGGCGATCGCGCACGACAACGGCCGCGGGTCGGACAGCTTTCCGGCCGCCGACAGGTAGGTCACCGCGTCCGCGAGCGCAACGTAGGCGCCGGTGATCGCGGCGGTGCGGGTACCGCCATCGGCCTGCAGCACATCGCAGTCGATCGCAATGGTGTTCTCGCCCAACGCCGCAAGGTCGATACAGGCGCGCAGCGACCGGCCGACCAGCCGGCTGATCTCCTGCGTCCGCCCGGACGGGCGGCCTTTCACTGACTCGCGGTCGCCGCGGGTGTGGGTGGCCGACGGCAGCATCGCGTACTCGGCGGTGAGCCAGCCGAGACCGGAGCCCTTACGCCAGCGCGGCACACCCTCCATGACGCTCGCGGTACACAGGACTTTGGTCTGGCCGAATTCGATGACCACCGAGCCTGCCGGGTGTGCGGTGAATCCGCGGGTGATGACGACCGGTCGGAGTTCGTCGTCGAGGCGGCCGTCTTCTCGTTTTGACACGCCGCAACCCTAGCGCGGCGACGATGCAGAGCGCGTAGCGCGATGAGGAGGAGCCGGGCAATTAGGGCTAGCGCGGCGACGATGCAGAGCGCGTAGCGCGATGAGGAGGAGCCGGGCAATTAGGGCTAGCGCGGCGACGATGCAGAGCGCGTAGCGCGATGAGGAGGAGCCGGGCAATAACAGCTAGCGCGGCGCTACGACCGTCCGACGTTGAACGTCTCGCCGCACACGACCGCGTGCACGGGCCCGTCGAACTCGGCCTTGGCCTCACTGATCACGTCCTCGCGCGCGGTCCACGGCGGGATGTGCGTCAGCAGCAACTCCCCCACTCCGGCCGCGGCCGCGATCCGGCCCGCCTCGGTGCCGGACAGGTGCAGGTTCGGCGGGCGATCCGGCGAGTGCGTCCAAGACGCTTCGCACAGGAAGACGTCGGCGCCGCGGGCCAGGTCGATGACCGCGTCGCAGTAACCGGTGTCGCCGCTGTAGACGAACGAATTGCCGGCGGCATTGGTGAAGCGCATCCCGTAGGACTCGGTCGGGTGGCACACCAGTCGCGGGGTGACGTTCAGCGCGCCGATCGTGACCTGCTCGTTGTCCACCCAGTGCCGCACATCGAAAATGTCGGAGCAGTCATCGATCTCGCCGCCGTAGGGCGACGACGCCGCGCCCAGCCGCGACCATGTGTCGCTGGGCCCGTAGAGCAGAGCCTTACCGGTGGGGGGCGACGGGTGGTAGCGGCGCCAGACGAACAGCCCCGGCACATCGAGGCAGTGGTCGGCATGCAGATGCGAGAGCAGCACCTGGACCGATCCCGGATCAGCGTGCCGCTGCAGCGCCCCGAGCACGCCTCCCCCGAAGTCGATAACCAGCGGCGGAGTGTCCGGTGCCCTCAACAGATAACCCGATGCCGGCGAGTCCGGGCCCACGACACTGCCGGAGCAGCCGAGCACGGTAATTCGCACGGTCACTACTGTGCCATGCCCAAGGTCATGTTGTTGAAAACATCCCCGGTTTACTCAGGAGTAAGTCAGCCGGATGCCGCGATGTGGCGATGGACCGGCTCGACGCCGGTGATCGCCGGGCCCAGGAACCGCGCCGCGAGGGTGAGAAACGCCTCCGGATCGCCGGTGGCTTCGAAGAGGCGCAGCGGCGACGCAGCCCCCGGCCGGTCCGGGTGGGGGTGCAGCAGGTCGCGCTCGGTCAGCACCCGAAGCAGATCCTTCGCCGTCTCTTCCGCGCTGGAGACCAGCGTCACCGCGTCGCCCATCGCCAACTGGATCAGCCCGGACAGCAACGGATAGTGCGTGCAGCCCAGCACCAACGTGTCGACGTCGGCCCGTTGCAGCGGCTCGAGATAGCCCTCGGCGAGCCCGAGGACCTGGCGGCCGCTGGTGATGCCGCGCTCGACGAAGTCGACGAACCGCGGGCAGGCGACCGCGGTGATCTCGGTGTCGCGGGCGGCGGCGAACGCGTCCTGATAGGCGCCGGAGGCGACGGTTGCCTCAGTTCCGATCACGCCGATGCGACCGCTGCGGGTGGTGGCGACGGCCCGGCGGACCGCGGGCAGGATGACCTCGACGACGGGCACGTCATAGCGCTCGCGGGCGTCGTGCAGGCAGGCCGACGACGCCGAGTTGCACGCGATCACCAACGCCTTGACTCCGCGGTCGACCAGGTCGTCGCCGATGGCCAAGGCGTGCGCGCGGATCTCGGGAATCGACAGCGGACCGTAGGGGCCGTTGCCGGTGTCGCCGACGTAGATGATGTCCTCGTCGGGCAGCTGGTCGATGATGGCTCGGGCCACGGTCAACCCGCCCACACCTGAGTCGAACACCCCGATGGGCGCCAGAGAGTCATTCATGTTGGCTCGATTATCGCTGCGTCGCCCTGCGGCGCCGCTCGCGAGCCTCGCGTTCCGGGCTGGACAGCAGATAGGCGGCCAGCACTCCGGCGATGCCGCCGCAGAGATGCCCCTGCCAGGACACGCCGCCGCAGACGTTCAATACCGGCACCGCTCCCCACAGCACCCCGCCGTAGGTGACGAGCACGATCAGCCCGATCACGATCTGCCAGCCCGAGCGGGTGAAGAAGCCGAACACCAGCAGGAAGGTGAGCCAGCCGAAGATCAGGCCCGACGCGCCGATGTGGTCGGTCGGGCCACACGGCGAGCCCAGGTTGCCGATCAACCAGGTGCCGAACCCGCCCACGATCCACACGATCGCCGTGGCCCATAGGAAACGGGACAGCCCGGCCAGCGTGACCAGAAATCCCAGCACCAGCGCGGGCCCGGTGTTGGCCGCGAGGTGCGCCCAATTCGCGTGCAGCAGCGGCGCGAACAGGATGCCCCAGAGGCCGTCGGTTTCCAGCGGTCGGATGCCGTTGTCGTCGAGGCGATGTCCGTTGAGTTGATCAAACGCCTCGACGATGTAGAGCAGCGCCACGAAGCTCAGGATGGTGGCGCCGCCGACGATGAATGCCGACCGTTTTCTCGGCTGCTGCGCCGGACTGTGAGTGGTCATCGCTGCCTTTCCCACGCAACCCCCGTCGCGTCCACGCTACCGGCGCGCGGCGAAAGCGCCTGGCAGTAATCCGCGGTAGGTCGGAATGTCGGCCACGCTGTCGGCGGCGAGGACGGCGCCGACGATCGCGCGCGCCAGGCAGTCGGCGGCCGCGCTGCCGACTGCGGTCGCCAGCGGCGTCTCGGGCGAAAAGGCGGCCGGCATGTCGGCCGGCGGCGGCACCTCGATGGCCCCGGTCGCCAGCGCGAACACCGTGTCCCCGTCGACGGGGGTGTGCGCCGGGCGGATGCTGCGCGCGAGCCCGTCGTGGGCGGCGCTCGCCACGGCCCGGCAGGCCGACGGGCTCAGCGCGGCGTCGGTCGCGACGACCGCGATGGTGGTGTTCAGCGACTTCAGCGGCGACTCGAGTGCGGCCAGTTCGGCGAGTTGCACCTCGGGCGGCGGCGTCAGCCCGAACTCGTCGACCAGGTAGCTCAGCCACGGCAGGCCGGTGGCCTGGTCGACGACGTTGCCCGCGGAGTTGACCGCCACCAGGGCACCGACGGTCACCCCGGTCGGCAGGGTGGTCGACGCGGTCCCGACGCCGCCCTTCAGCACGCCCGCGCACGCGCCCACCCCGGCACCGACCGTGCCGACGGCGACGTCGGTGCCCGCGTCGCGGCAGGCGTCGTAGCCGAAGTCGGCGGTGGGCCGATTGCCCCAGCCGCCCACCTCCAGATCGAAGATCACCGCGCCGGGCACGATCGGCACCACGCCGCCCGTCATCGCGACGCCGCGCTCGTGCTCCTCCAGCCAACGCATCACCCCGTCGGCCGCGGCCAGCCCGAACGCGCTGCCGCCGGCGAGTAGAACCGCGTCGACGTAACGCACGCTGTTGGCCGGGTCCAGCAGATCGGTCTCCCGGGTGCCGGGCGCGCCCCCGCGCACGTCGACCGCGCCGACCGTGCCCGGCGGCGTGAGGACGACGGTGACGCCGCTGGCCCAGCCCGCACCCATCGATGCGTCAGGATCGAGCCGGTGATGCTGGCCGACCAGGATGCCGGCGACGTCGGTGATGGTGTTCATCGCGAGCCCATCAACGCCAGCACCAGATACTCCTGTAACACCGTCAGCCACTGGTAGACGTCGAGGTGGGCGGCCAGTGGATGGTCGTCGGGCAGCCGATCCGGCCCGTCCGGCTTGATCTCGAGCATGGTGCCCAACGCCAGGCGAAGGTCGTTGACCGACGCGGTCCACGCGTGCGCGGCTTCCTCGCTCAATTCGATCTTGCCACCGCCGTCCGGCAGCGTATCCAGCAACTGTTGCGCCGCAACGCGTTTGGTATCGATGATGGCCGGCTCGTGCAGGCTGCGCAGGGCGGAGTTGAGGCTGTCGGTGTCTTCTTCGGGATCGTCGTTGGGCTTGGCGAAATCCGGCAGCAGCCGCTGCAGTGTCGCGTTGTCGGGCGGCTCGGAGTTGCCGGTCTTCATCCCGGTCAGCTGTTCGAGTTCGTCTTGCGGCGAGGAGGATTCGCGTTCGTCGAGCAACCCGATCATCGACGAGACCAGGCTCCGCAGCAGCCCCGCCTCGTGCGCGTCGAGGGCGGACCGGAAACGGGCACCGTCAGCGGCCTCGATCCGCTTCCACTTACGCACTCAGTGGTCCTGCTGCATGGTGGCCCACAACCCGGCCGCATGCAGCTTCGTCACGTCGACTTCCATGGATTCCCGACTGCCCGCCGACACCACGGCCTTGCCCTCGTTGTGCACCTGCAGCATCAGCTTGGTGGCGTGTGGCTCGCTGTAACCGAACAGCTTCTGGAACACGTAGGTCACGTAGTTCATCAGGTTGACCGGGTCGTCCCACACGATCGTCACCCAGGGCGCGGCCGTGGCTTCGACCGTGTCCGCTTCCCGTTGCCCGGTGGTTCCCGGTTTGGTCGGGGCTGACGCAACCATGGTTGACAGGATAGCGAGCCTCCGCGGCATTACCGCTACCGTTGCGGCGTGACCGACTCGGCGGACACCGGGCTGCTGACCGACAGATACGAGCTGACCATGCTGTCGGCAGCGCTGCGCGACGGCACCGCGAACCGGCGCTGCACGTTCGAACTGTTCGCGCGCAAGCTGCCCGACGGCCGCCGCTACGGCGTGGTCGCGGGGACTGGCCGATTTCTGGAAGCCTTGTCCGACTTCAGGTTCGACGATGCCGCAGCCGCCTCGCTGGCGGAGTTCCTCGATCCGGACGCGCTAGCGTTCCTGCGCGAATTTCGGTTCACCGGCGACGTCGACGGCTACGCCGAGGGTGAGCTGTACTTCCCTGGCTCGCCGGTGCTTTCGGTGCGCGGCAGCTTCGCCGAGTGCGTCATCCTCGAGACGTTGGCGCTGTCGATCTTCAACCACGACACCGCGATCGCCTCGGCCGCCGCGCGGATGGTCAGCGCCGCGCAGGACCGGCCGCTGATGGACATGGGCACGCGGCGGACCCACGAACAGGCGGCCGTCGCGGCGTCACGGGCCGCGTACCTGGCCGGGTTCGCCGCGTCGTCGAACCTGGAGGCCCACCGCCGCTACGGCGTCCCGACCGAGGGCACCAGCGCGCACGCCTTCACGCTGCTCTACGACGGCCCGGCCGGGCCGGACGAGCCGGCCGCGTTCGCCGCCCAGGTCGCCGCGCTCGGCCCGGGCACCACCCTGCTCGTCGACACCTACGACGTGACGACCGGCGTCGCCAACGCCGTCGCGGCCGCCGGACCGGGCCTCGGCGCGGTGCGCATCGACTCCGGGGACCTGGGCATGCTGGCCCGGCAGGTCCGCGAGCAACTCGACGGACTCGGCGCCACCCGAACCCGCATCGTGGTCTCGGGCGATCTCGACGAATTCGCCGTCGCCGCCCTGCGCGCCGAACCGATTGACAGCTACGGGATCGGCACGTCGCTGGTCACCGGATCGGGTGCGCCGACCGCGAACATGGTCTACAAGTTGGTCGAGGTCGACGGCGTCCCGGTGGAGAAGCGCAGCGTGCGCAAGGAATCGCACGGCGGGCGCAAGAATGCGCTGCGGCTGTCCCGCTCGACCGGAACAATCACCGAAGAGGTCGTCCATCCCGCGGGCCATCCGCCGCCGCACACCGAGCCGTCGCGCGCGCTGACCGTCCCACTGGTCCGCGGCGGCGAGACGGTCGCGACGACGGATCTGGGCGCGGCGCGCGGCCTGGTGGCATCGGGCTTGCGAAGCTTGCCGTGGGAGGGTCTGATGTTGTCGCACGGCGACCCGGCGATTCCCACCACTCAGATCCCAGCCCGACGTCCGCCGGCCGACAACCAGGAGTAGCCACGTCCGAGGATGCGCCGACGCCCGCACGGCAACTGCTGGCCTCCGCGGTGGCAGCGCTCGGCGGCAGTGAACGCAGCGGCCAACTCGACATGGCCGTCGCCGTCGCGCACGCCTTCGAATCCGGCGAACACCTCGCCGTGCAGGCGGGCACCGGCACCGGAAAGTCGTTGGCGTACCTGGTGCCCGCGATCGAGCGCGCGGTGTCCGACAACGCCCCGGTGGTGGTGTCGACGGCGACGATCGCCCTGCAACGCCAGTTGGTCAATCGCGATCTCCCCCAGCTGGTCGATGCGTTGGCCGACGCACTCCCGCGCAAGCCGAGCTTCGCGTTGCTCAAGGGGCGGCAGAACTACTTGTGCCTCAACAAGATCCACAATGGCTCGGCCGCGGACGCCGGTGACGAGCCGCAGGAGTTGTTCCGGCCCCAGGCGGCGTCGGCGCTGGGTCGCGAGGTGGTCCGGCTGACCGAATGGGCGTCGGAGACCGACACCGGCGACCGCGACGACCTGAAGCCCGGTGTCGCCGACCGGTCGTGGGGCCAGGTGAGCGTGTCGGCGCGGGAATGCCTCGGGATGGCCCGCTGCCCGTTCGGTACCGACTGCTTCTCCGAAAAGGCAAGGGGCAAGGCCGGCCTCGCCGATGTCGTCGTCACCAACCACGCGCTGCTCGCCATCAACGCCGTCGCCGACTCCGCGGTGCTGCCCGAGCATCACCTGCTGGTGGTCGACGAGGCACACGACCTAGTCGACCGGGTCACCGCGGTGGCCACCGGCGAGATCACCGCGACCTCGCTCGGCATCGCGTCGCGACGCATCGCGGGGCTGGTCGAGCCCGAACTCCTGCAGCGCTGGGAACGCATGTCGGGCAGCTTCATCACGTTCATCCAGAACGCGTCGGCCGGCCGGATGGACCGCCTGGACGACGAACTCGCCACGCAGCTGACCGCGCTGCGCGATGCGGCCACCGCGGCCCGCTCGACCATCGACACCTCCCCCACCGACCCCAAGGCCGCGGCGGCCCGCTCCGACGCGGTGGCCAGCCTGGCCGAAATCGCCGACACGGCAACGCGAATACTCTCGTCGTTCGGACCCGCGATCGCCGACCGCACCGACGTGGTGTGGCTAGACCACGAGGAGAGCCGCGGGTCGACGCGAACGTTTCTTCGCATCGCGCCGCTGTCGGTGGCCGGCCTGCTGCGCACCCGGTTGTTCGCCGACGCCACCGCGGTGCTGACGTCGGCGACGCTCACCGTCGGCGGCTCGTTCGATGCGATGGCCCAGGCCTGGGGGCTGGCCGACAGCGAAAAGCCATGGCGCGGAATGGATGTCGGATCACCCTTCCAGCACGCCAAGTCGGGCATCCTCTACGTCGCGGCGCAGCTGCCGCCGCCGGGCCGCGACGGCACCGGCACCGCCGAGCAGCTGACCGAGATCGCCGAACTCATCACCGCGGCGGGCGGGCGGACGCTCGGGCTGTTCTCGTCGATGCGCGCGGCCCGCGCGGCTGCCGACGCGATGGCCGGGCGGCTGTCGACACCGGTGTTGTGTCAGGGCGACGACACCACCGGCACGCTGGTAGAGAAGTTCGCCGCGGACCCGTCGACGTCGCTGTTCGGCACGCTGTCGCTGTGGCAGGGCGTCGACGTGCCCGGCCCGTCGCTGTCGCTGGTGATCATCGACCGCATCCCGTTTCCGCGGCCCGACGATCCGCTGCTGTCGGCACGACAGCGGGCGGTGGCCGCCGCCGGCGGCAACGGCTTCATGGCGGTTGCGGCCAGCCATGCCGCGCTACTGCTGGCCCAAGGGGCGGGCCGGCTGCTGCGCGGCATCGATGACCGCGGCGTGGTCGCGGTGCTCGACTCGCGGATGGCGACCGCGCGCTACGGCGGCTACCTGCGCGCGTCGCTGCCGCCGTTCTGGGCGACCACCGATCCCGCCGCCGTGCGCGCAGCGCTGGAGCGGCTGACTCAAGCCTGATTGCCCACCTCCTCAGCGGGCCGTCCCGGCCCGCATCGTCGGCGCGGCTAAGCCAGCGTGACCAGACCCAGCTCGGCCCCGGACGCCAGCATCGGGTGGCGCGGCAACACCCGCACGGTGTAGCCGACCGAGCCGGCGACCGGCAGCGGCGTTGTCGTCGCGAACACATGGTCTCCGCCGGAAGCAGTTCCGGTGTAAGGCATGTCGACCGTGACGGGTTCCACCAGCACGTCGCCGGTTTCCACCCGGCCGACGACCGCCTGGACGGTGACCTCGTCGGGCCGCAGCCCGGCCAGCTGGACGGTCGCGGTCAGCGTCAGCTTCGACCCGAGGATCGGCGTATCGGGCAGCCCGGTGCTGTCGACGTCGGTGACGCGGATGTTCGGCCACTCGTCGAACGCGCGCCGCCGGTAGGCCGCCAGCTCGCGGGCCGGGTCGAAGGCGGCCTGGCCATCACCGTCGACGGCGACGGTCCGGCGCAGCGACTCGGCCGCTGGCAGGTAATAGCCCTCGGTGTAGTCGCGAACCATCCTGGACGCCAACACTTTCGGACCAAGCGTCTCCAGCGTGTGGCGGACCATCTCGATCCACCGGCGCGGCACGCCGTGCTCGTCGCGCTCGTAGAACTTCGGCGCGACCGACTTCTGCAGCAGGTCGTAGAGCGCCGCGGCCTCCAGGTCGTCACGGCGTTCCTCGTCGGCGACGCCGGAGGCCGACGGGATGGCCCAGCCGTTCTCGCCGTCGTACCACTCGTCCCACCAGCCGTCGAGGATCG
The DNA here is from genome assembly GCF_030252325.1 of Candidatus Mycobacterium wuenschmannii. NCBI lineage: Bacteria > Bacillati > Actinomycetota > Actinomycetes > Mycobacteriales > Mycobacteriaceae > Mycobacterium > Candidatus Mycobacterium wuenschmannii. The sequence continues at coordinate 2,026,992 of NZ_CP126981.1, forward strand.
ACAGGTTCAGCCCGCCGTTGAGCGCGCTCTTCATCCCCGATGTGCCGCACGCCTCGAGCGGGCGCAGCGGGTTGTTCAGCCAGACATCACACCCCCAATACAGCAGCCGGGCCATCGACATGTCGTAGTCCGGCAGGAATGCGATGCGGTGCCGCACCTCGGGCCGGTCGGCGAATTGGACCACCTGCTGGATCAGCGCCTTGCCGCCGTCGTCGGCCGGGTGCGACTTGCCCGCGACGATCAACTGGATCGGCCGGTCCTCATTGAGCAGCAGCTGCTCGAGCCGCTCCGGGTCGCGCAGCATCAGCGTCAGGCGTTTGTAGGTCGGCACCCGCCGGGCGAAGCCGATCGTCAACACATCGGGGTCGAAAGCCGAAGAGATCCAACCCAATTCGGCCTCCGGGGCTCCGCGCACCAGCCATGACCGGTGCATGCGCGCCCGTACGTCCTCCACCAGCAACGCGCGCAGCTGGGACCGGATCCACCAGAGGTGGCCGCCGTCGACCTCGTTGACTCGCAGCCACACACCGGGGTCGGCGAAGTCCTCCGACCCGGCCAACTCCTGCCCGAGTTGCAGCCATTGCGGTGCCGCCCAGGTGCGGGCGTGGACGCCGTTGGTGATCGATCCGATCGGCACCTCGCCGGCGTCGAAGCCGGCCCACAGCTCGTTGAACATGTCACGGCTGACTTCGCCGTGCAGCAGCGAAACCCCGTTGGCGCGCTGGGCAAGTCGCAGGCCCATGTGGGCCATGTTGAACTTCTCCGGGTCGTCCTCGGCACCGAGCGCCAGGATGCGACCCACCGGCACGCCGGGCAGCAGCACCGAGCCGGCGGCGACACCGGCGCCGTCGGTGGGGCTGCCGGCGAAGTAGCGCTGCACCATTTCTACCGGGAATCGGTCGATGCCGGCGGGCACCGGGGTGTGGGTGGTGAACACGGTGCTGGATCGCACCACGGTCAGCGCGGTGTCGAAATCCAGACCGGCGTCGACGAGTTCGCGGATGCGCTCGGCACCGAGGAAGCCGGCGTGGCCCTCGTTCATGTGGAACACCTCGGGCGCGGGCAGGCCCTCGATCGCGGTGTACGCGCGGATGGCGCGCACGCCGCCGATGCCGGCCAGGATCTCCTGCTGCATCCGGTGTTCCTGGTCGCCGCCGTAGAGCCGGTCGGTGACGCCGCGCATCTCGTGCTCGTTCTCGGGGATGTCGGAATCCAACAGCAGCAGCGGCACCCGACCGACCTGGGCGACCCAGATCCGCGCCCGCAGCGACCCCGACTCGGGCAGCGCCAACTCGACCAGCGCCGGCGCCCCCTCGGCATCGGTGAGCAGACGCAGCGGCAGGCCGGCCGGATCCAGCGAGGGGTAGTCCTCGTGCTGCCAGCCGTCCGCGGTCAGCGACTGCCGGAAGTACCCGGACCGGTAGTACAAGCCGACCGCGATCAGCGGCAGCCCCAGATCAGACGCCGCCTTGAGGTGGTCACCCGCGAGGATTCCCAATCCGCCTGAGTAATTCGGCAGCACCTCTGCGACGCCGAACTCCATCGAGAAGTACGCGATGCCGTTGGGCATGGCGGTGCCGTTGCTCTGCTGCTGCTGGTACCACTGCGGACGACTGAGGTAGTCGGTCAGTTCGGCGGCCAGCCGGTCGAGCCAGTCCAGGAAGCCGTTGTCGACGGCCAATTCGTCCAGCCGCGCTGGGCTGACCGCCCCCAGCAGGGCCACCGGGTCCTGCCCGCACTGGGCCCACAGCGCCGGGTCGATCGCCGCGAAGAGATCCTGCGTCGGTTTGTCCCACGACCATCGCAGGTTGGTGGACAACAGTTCCAGCGCCGCCAGGCGTTCCGGAAGATGGGCACGGACCGTGAACCGACGGAGTGCTTTCACGCGTCATTACCTTACTGACGCGTGGGCAGGTTTCGCCGCTCAAACAACTCGCTCGACCCGACCTCGGGTGTGGTCCGACACTACGGTGGGTATTGGGCGCAGAGAGTTTTCGAAGACGCGCAGGTCGCGGTTCGGCCGCGCCCAGGACGACAACCGACTAGCTCAGAAGGAGTATCGGTGCCCGGTCGTGTCGAGATCGATGACGTCGCGCCCGTCGTTTCGTGCGGTGCCTATCCGGCAAAAGCCGTCGTCGGCGAGGTGGTTCCAGTGCGCGCGGCGGTGTGGCGCGAAGGCCACGACGCGGTGGCCGCCACCTTGGTGGTGCGCTACCTGGGGCCGCGCTACCCGCAGGTGGGCGAGACGCGGCGGCTGAAGGCGGTCGCCGCTCCGGCGGCAGCCGAGCCGGCCACCCTGCCGGCGGTGCGGGTCAAGCCGCTGCACCTGCCGATGGCGCCCGACGGCCTCGAGGCGTACGTCTTCCACGGCGCGTTCACCCCGGACACCGTCGGACTATGGACCTATCGGGTCGACGGCTGGGGCGACCCGATCCACACCTGGCGGCACGCGATCGAGGCCAAGCTCGACGCCGGCCAGGGCGAGACCGAGCTGTCCAACGACCTGCTGGTCGGCGCGCAACTATTCGAACGCGCCGCCACCGGGGTGCCCCGCGCCCGTCGGGAGCCGCTGTTGAAGGCGGCCGCGGCGCTGCGCACCCCCGGCGACCCGGTGCCCCGCGCCGCGCTGGCGCTGACGCCGGAGATCGATGCGCTGCTGTCGCAGTATCCGTTGCGCGAGCTGGTAACCCGCGGCGAGCAGTACGGCGTCTGGGTCGACCGGCCGTTGGCGCGGTTCGGGTCGTGGTATGAGCTGTTCCCGCGCTCGACCGGCGGATGGGACGCCAAGGGCAGCCCAGTGCACGGCACGTTCGCGACCGCGGCGGCGGCGCTGCCACGGGTCGCGCAGATGGGCTTCGACGTCGTCTACCTGCCACCCATTCATCCGATCGGCAAGGTGCACCGCAAGGGCCGCAACAACACCGCGACCGCCGCGCCCGGCGACGTCGGCTCGCCGTGGGCGATCGGCAGCGACGAGGGTGGCCACGACGCAGTGCATCCGGCACTGGGCACGATCGCCGATTTCGACAAGTTCGTCGACGCCGCCGACGAACTGGGCCTGGAGGTCGCGCTCGATCTCGCCCTGCAGTGCGCGCCGGATCACCCGTGGGCCAAGGACCACCGGCAGTGGTTCACCGAGCTACCGGACGGCACCATCGCCTATGCGGAGAACCCGCCGAAGAAGTATCAGGACATCTACCCGATCAACTTCGACAACGACCCGGCGGGCCTCTACGACGAGGTGCTGCGGGTGGTGCGGTATTGGATGGACCACGGCGTCAAGATCTTTCGCGTCGACAACCCCCACACCAAGCCGCCCAACTTCTGGGCGTGGTTGATCGCTCAGGCCAAGGCGGCCGATCCCGACGTGCTGTTCCTGTCCGAGGCGTTCACCCCGCCCGCACGCCAATACGGTTTGGCCAAGCTGGGATTCACGCAGTCCTACACCTACTTCACCTGGCGGACGTCGAAGTGGGAGCTCACCGAGTTCGGCGAGCAGATTCCTGAGATCGCCGACTACCGGCGGCCCAACCTGTTCGTGAACACCCCCGATATCCTGCACGCCAGCCTGCAGCACAACGGGCCGGGCATGTTCGCGATCCGGGCGGTGCTGGCCTCGACCCTGAGCCCCACCTGGGGGGTGTATTCCGGCTACGAGCTGTTCGAGGGTCGCGCGGTCGCCGAGGGCAGCGAGGAATACCTCGACTCGGAGAAGTACGAGCTGCGCCCCCGCGACTTCGCCGGCGCGCTGGCCGCCGGCCGCTCGCTGGAGCCGTTCATTGCGCGGCTCAACAGCATTCGGCGCCTTCACCCCGCCCTGCAGCAGCTGCGCAACGTCACGTTCCACGCCATCGACAACGACGCGCTGCTGGCCTACAGCAAGTTCGACCCGATCACCGGCGACTGCGTGTTGGTCGTCGTCACACTCAACGCGTTCGGCCCGGAAGACGCCACGTTGTGGCTGGACATGGGCGCGCTGGGGATGGAGCACCACGAGCGGTTCTGGGTGCGCGACGAGATCACCGGAGAGGAATACCAATGGGGTGCAGCCAATTACGTGCGCCTCGATCCCGGCCACGCCGTAGCGCACGTCATCAACATGCCGCTCATTCCGTCCGAATCACGAATCAAGCTACAGCGTCGGAGGTGACCACGCGATGAAAGTAGGAGACCAACTCGCCCGGGCCCGCTTGGCGCCAGAGCCGGGAGACCTGGCCCGGCTGGTCGCCGGCGAGCACCACAACCCGCACGGCATTCTGGGCGCCCATGAATACGGTGACCACACCGTCATACGGGTCTTTCGCCCGCACGCCGCCGAGGTAATCGCCCTCGTCGGCGACGACCGATTTGTCTTGCAGCACATCGACTCCGGGCTTTTCGCGGTAGCGCTGCCGTTCGTCAACCTGATCGACTACCGCCTCGAGGTGCGTTACGACCACGGCGAACCGCACATCGTCGCCGACGCCTACCGCTTCTTGCCCACCCTCGGCGAAGTCGACCTGCACCTGTTCAACGAAGGCCGTCACGAACGACTATGGGACGTCCTCGGCGCGCATCCCCGTTCCTTCACCACCGCCGACGGCGTGGTCGACGGGGTGTCGTTCGCGGTGTGGGCTCCAAATGCCAAGGGCATCAGCCTGATCGCCGAGTTCAACGGCTGGAACGGTAACGAGGCGCCGATGCGGGTGCTCGGCTCCTCCGGCGTCTGGGAGGTGTTCTGGCCCGACTTCCCCCATGACGGTCTGTACAAGTTCCGCGTACACGGCGCGGACGGGTCGGTGACCGACCGTGCCGACCCGATGGCGTTCGCGACCGAAGTGCCGCCGCAGACCGCCTCGCGGGTGAACGTCAGCGAATACCGCTGGGGCGACGACTCATGGATGGCCGCTCGCGCCACCCGCAACGCGGTGTTCGAGCCGATGAGCACCTACGAGGTACACCTTGGCTCGTGGCGGCCCGGCCTGTCCTACCGCGAGCTGGCCCGCGAGCTCACCGATTACGTTCTGGCGCAAGGGTTTACCCACGTCGAACTGCTACCGGTCGCCGAGCATCCGTTCGGTGGATCGTGGGGCTACCAGGTCACGTCGTACTACGCGCCCTCGTCACGGTTCGGCTCGCCCGACGAACTGCGCGGGCTGATCGACGCGCTGCACCAGGCCGGCATCGGCGTCATTGTCGACTGGGTACCCGCCCACTTCCCCAAGGACGCCTGGGCGCTCGGCCGCTTCGACGGCACTCCGCTCTACGAGCACTCCGACCCGCGTCGCGGCGAGCAACTCGACTGGGGCACCTACGTTTTCGACTTCGGGCGCGCCGAGGTGCGCAACTTCCTGGTCGCCAACGCGCTGTACTGGCTCGAGCAGTATCACGTCGACGGCCTACGGGTGGACGCCGTCGCGTCGATGCTCTACCTCGACTACTCCCGTCCCGAAGGCGGTTGGACCCCCAACATTCACGGCGGCCGGGAGAACCTGGAGGCCGTGCAATTCCTGCAGGAGATGAACGCGACCGCGCACAAGGCCGCGCCCGGTATCGTCACCATCGCCGAGGAGTCGACGTCGTGGCCGGGCGTCACGCGCCCGACAACCGTTGGTGGCCTTGGCTTCTCGATGAAGTGGAATATGGGCTGGATGCACGACACGCTCGACTACATCGGCCGCGACCCGATCTACCGCAGTTACCACCACCACGCGATCACGTTCTCGATGCTCTACGCGTACAGCGAGAACTTCGTGCTGCCGATCAGCCACGACGAGGTGGTGCACGGCAAGGGCACGTTGTGGGGCCGGATGCCCGGCAGCGACCACGTCAAGGCCGCCGGTCTGCGCAGCCTGCTGGCCTACCAGTGGGCGCACCCCGGCAAGCAATTGCTGTTCATGGGACAGGAATTCGGCCAACGTGCCGAGTGGTCCGAGGAGCGCGGGCTGGACTGGTTCCAGCTCGACGAGGACAGCTTCTCCGGCGGAATCTCCCGGCTGGTCCACGATCTCAACGACATCTATCGCAAGTCGGCCGCGCTGTGGAGCCAGGACATCAAGCCCGAGGGTTACTCCTGGATCGACGCCAACGACTCGGCCAACAACGTGCTCAGCTTCCTGCGCTACGGCAGCGACGGGTCGGTCATGGCGTGCGTGTTCAACTTCGCCGGCGCCGAGCACAGCGGCTACCGGCTCGGGCTGCCCGGCGCCGGGCGGTGGCGGGAGGTACTCAACACCGACGCCACCGTCTACAACGGAACCGGGATCGGCAACCTGGGCGGAGTCGACGCGACCGACGAGCCGTGGCACGGCCGGCCGGCGTCGGCGGTGCTGGCGTTGCCGCCGATGTCAGCACTATGGCTGGAGCCCGAGAAGCCTTCTAGTACAGCGCGTTAGCGAGATTGCGCCGACCGGCGATCACGTCCGGGTCGGCGGCGTCGAACAGCTCGAACAGCTCGATCAACCGGGTGCGCACCGACGTCCGGTCGTCACCCGCAGTCCGCTTGACCAGCGCGACCAGTCGGTCGAAAGCGCCGGCCACGTCCTGACTGAGCAGTTGCACGTCCGCCGCGGCGAACGCGGCGTCGATGTCATCCGGGGCAGCGTCGGCGGCGTCGATCGCCTCCGGCCCGTGCGCGGTCGCACGCATCAGGAACGCGATCTGACGGACCGCGCCCTTGGCTTCGGCATGGTTGGGATCCTCATCGAGGATCGCCTGATACGAGTCGAGCGCCGCGCCGAGATTATTGTCCTCGAGCTGCTGACGCGCCTGCGCGAGCGCCGGGTCGACGTCCTCTGGCTCGTCGTCGGACTCCCCTGCGCCACTGAGCTTTCCCGCGGTCGCCGACAGCAGCGAGTCAACCCACTTGCGCAACTGCTCCGGAGGCTGGGCACCTTCGAAGTCGGCCAGTGGCCGTCCGGCGGCCAATGCCACAACGGTCGGGATCCGTTGCACGCCGAAGGCTTGTGCCACGCCAGGAGACGCGTCGACGTTGACACTCGCCAGCACCCACTTGCCGCCGTCCTGCGCCGCCAGACCGGACAGGATGTCTGCCAACTGCAGGCTGACCTCACTGCGCGGCGACCACAGCAGCACCACCACCGGCACCTGGTTGGAGCGCACCAGTACTTCGTCTTGGAAGTTGGCCTCGTTGACCTCGACACCCGCCGCCTCGGCGGTCGATCCGTCAGCACGGCCTCCGCCGGCGGTGGGCGGGGGTTGCTTCAGGGCGGAGAGATCGACCGCGCCGGCCAACGCGGGCCCGATCGGGGGACGTGGACGGCTCACATGATCAAGTCTGGCACGGCGCCGTCGAGCGCGTTTCATCCGGTTCGGACAGCCGTATGAGCAACATCACATCAGGCGATGACGACCACCCGCGCAAGACCGTCCAGCAAACTTCTGGACGCCTGTCCAGCCACACGAGCCACAAACTGTACTGGCCGGTAACTAGCCAGCGCGGAGGATCAGCGCGTCGCCTTGGCCGCCCGCGCCGCACAGCGCAGCAACCCCGTAGCCGGAGCCACGGCGGGCCAGTTCGAGGGCCACGTGCAGGGTGATCCGAGCGCCCGACATGCCGATCGGGTGACCGATCGCGATGGCCCCGCCGTTGACGTTGACGATCTCGGGGTCGATGCCGAGCTCCTGCGTCGAGGCCAGCGCGACGGCCGAGAACGCCTCGTTGATTTCCACCACCTCGAGCTGGTCGACCGTGATGCCCTCGCGCTCGACCGCTTTCTTGATCGCGTTCGCGGGCTGCGATTGCAGCGTCGAGTCCGGGCCGGCCACCACACCGTGCGCGCCGATCTCGACCAGCCAGGTCAGGCCCAGCTCGACGGCCTTGTCCTTGTTCATCACGACGACCGCCGCCGCGCCGTCGGAGATCTGCGACGCCGACCCCGCGGTGATGGTGCCGTCCTTGCGGAACGCCGGCTTGAGGCCGGCCAGCGAGTCCGCGGTGGTGTTGGCGCGAATGCCCTCGTCTTCGCTGAACTGCAGCGGATCGCCCTTGCGCTGCGGGATGCTCACCGGCACCACCTCGTCGGCGAAAACGCCGTCCTTCCAGGCCGCGGCGGCCTTCTGGTGGGATTGCGCCGCGAACTCGTCCTGCTGGGCGCGGGTGAACTTGTCGACGTCGTTGCGCTGCTCGGTGAGCGCGCCCATCGGCTGATCGGTGAAGACGTCGTGCAGGCCGTCGTAGGCCATGTGGTCGCGCACGGTGACGTCGCCGTACTTGTAGCCCGAGCGGCTGTCGATCAGCAGGTGCGGAGCCTTGGTCATCGACTCCTGCCCGCCGGCCACCACCACGTCGAACTCGCCGGCCCGAATCAGCTGGTCAGCCAGCGCGATGGCGTCGATGCCGGACAGACACATCTTGTTGATGGTCAGCGCCGGGACGTCCCAGCCGATTCCGGCGTCGACGGCCGACTGCCGGGCCGGCATCTGGCCCGCGCCCGCGGTCAGCACCTGGCCCATGATCACGTACTCGACGAGCGACGCCGGAACGTTGGCCTTCTCGAGCGCGGCCTTGATCGCGATGGCGCCTAGATCGCTGGCGCTGAAGTCCTTCAGCGAGCCCATCAGCTTGCCGACCGGCGTCCGTGCTCCAGCAACGATCACCGATGTCGTCATGACTACCTCCACAGCGTGGTCCAGGGGCCGATCAACAAGATCGGGAGGGGCGGATTCTCATCGGTCAGGTTACCGTTACGTGATGACCACCGATCAAGTTGACACCCGTCAGATCCTGGCTTCATCCCTGGTGACCGGGCTCGATCACGTCGGAATCGCCGTCCCGGACCTCGACGCTTCCATCGAGTGGTACCACGAGCACCTCGGCATGATCCTGGTCCACGAAGAGGTCAACGACGATCAGGGCATCCGCGAGGCGATGCTGTCGGTGCCGGGCACTTCGGCGCAGATCCAGCTGATGGCTCCGCTCGACGAGACGTCCACCATCGCGAAGTTCATCGACAAGCGTGGGCCGGGCATCCAGCAGCTGGCGGTTCGGGTCAGCGATCTCGACGCCCTCAGCCAGCGGCTGCGTGAGCAAGGCGTGCGGTTGGTCTACGACGCCGTCCGTCGCGGCACGGCGAACTCCCGGATCAACTTCATCCACCCCAAGGACGCAGGCGGCGTGCTGATCGAGTTGGTCGAACCCGCCGACGACGCGCACTGACCTTTCACGACCACTTCCTCGTCGGCGATCGCGTCGCGCGATTTGCCCAACACGGCGTGTGCCAATGCCGCCGGTCGTCGACCGCCACCTCGCCGAAGTCGGCCTGCCACACCACCACATGGGCTGTGCGAGCACGTATTTCGTGATCACAGCCCGGGCAGCGATACGTCTTGAGCGCACGCGCGGCCGCCACCGGTCGCACCTCGTAGTTATGGCCGTCCGGCCCGATCTCCACCCGCTTCGGCGCCGGCAGCGGCGGGAACGGCTGCTGTCGGCGCGCTGAATCGCGGCGTCGGGCCATGCCCGCAGTCTAGTGACGCAGCTCAGAACAGCCGGAACTCATCGGAGTCCATGCCCCGCATCTTGTCGTAATCCAGTGTCAGACAACGAATTCCGCGATCTGTGGCTAAAGTCTTGGCCTGCGGCTTGATTTGCTGCGCCGCAAATACCCCGCTCACCGGCGCCAGCAGGCTGTCCCGGTTGAGCAGCTCCAGGTATCGGGTCAGCTGCTCGACCCCGTCGATCTCGCCGCGCCGCTTGATCTCGACGGCCACCGAGCGGCCCTGGTCGTCGCGGCACAGCAGGTCGACCGGGCCGATCGGTGTCATGTACTCCCTTCGCACCAGCGTGTAGCCCGTACCGAGCAACTCGACATGCTCGGCGAGCAAGACCTGCAGGTGCGCTTCGACCCCGTCCTTGACCAGCCCGGGATCGACCCCGAGCTCATGACTGGAGTCGTGCTCGATGTCCTCGACGGTGATGCGCAACTGCTCGCCGGCCTTGTTCTCCACCACCCAGACGGGCGCCTCGGCGCCGGCCTCCTCGGTCAGCCAACACGGCGGGCTCATCCAGTTCAACGGCTTGTAGGCGCGGTCGTCGGCGTGCACGCTGACCGAGCCATCGGCCTTGAACAGCAGCAGCCTGCGTGCCGACGGAAGATGGGCGGTGAGGCGTCCGACGTAGTCCACGGTGCAACGGGCGATGACGAGGCGCACGCCCCACACCTTAAGCATGCGACGAATAAGCAATTAGGCTGACGCCACCATGATGGCTAAGCGATCGACCGCACAGCGGCTGGGACGAGTGCTGGAGCGGGTGACGCAGCAGAGTGGCCGACTGCCGGAGACTCCCGCCTACGGTTCGTGGTTGCTGGGCAAGGTGTCCGAGAGTCAGGCCCGCCGGCGGGTGCGGATCCAGCTCATCCTGACCACGTTCATTCTCGGAGCCAACGTGATCGGCATCGGCGTGTCGACGCTGCTGCTGACCGTCGCGTTCCCCAAGCCGAGCATCTTCAGCGACGCGCCGTTGTGGATCGCCTTCGGTGTGGTGCCGGGCTACTGCGTGGTGGCGCTCGGACTTGGCACCTACCTGATCACCCGGCGCACCATCGGGGCGCTGCGCTGGGCGATCGAGGAGCACGAGCCCACCCCGGAAGACGAGCGCGCGACCTTCACCGCGCCGTTCTGGCTGGCGCTCGGCGTGCTCGCGCTGTGGGTGCTCGGCACCGCGCTGCTGACAACGCTTTACGGGCTGGCGAACAGCACGTTCATCCCGGTCGTCGGCTTCTGCGTCAGCGTCTGCGGCATCCTGGTGTCGACGGCGTGCTATCTGTTCACCGAGTTCGCGCTGCGCCCGGTGGCCGCGCAGGCGCTCGAGGCCGGCGGGTCGACGCGGCGCTTGGCCCCCGGGATCATGGGCCGGACCCTGACGGTGTGGCTGCTCGGCTCGGGCGTCCCGGTGCTCGGCATCATGGTGACCGCGCTGCTCGGCGGCGTCCTGCTGGACAACCTGAGCAAGACGCAATTGGCCGTCGCCATTCTGGTGATCTCCACTGCCACACTGACTTTCGGCTTCGTGCTGATGTGGATCCTGGCCTGGCTGACGGCGACGCCGGTCCGGGTCGTGCGAGCGGCGCTCAAGCGCGTCGAGGACGGCGACCTGCGCGGCGACCTGGTCGTGTTCGACGGCACCGAGCTCGGTGAGCTGCAACGCGGATTCAACGCGATGGTCGACGGGCTACGCGAGCGCGAGCGGGTGCGCGACCTGTTCGGCCGCCATGTCGGGCGCGAGGTCGCCGCGGCCGCCGAGCGGGACATGCCGCAGCTCGGCGGCGAAGAACGCCATGTCGCAGTCGTTTTCATCGATGTCATCGGCTCGACGCAACTGGTGACCAGCCGGCCGGCCGCGGAAGTCGTCCAGTTGCTCAACCGGTTCTTCGCGGTCATCGTCGAAGAGGTCGACCGCCATCACGGGCTGGTCAACAAGTTCGAGGGCGACGCGGTGCTCGCGGTGTTCGGCGCCCCCAACCATCTCGACAGCCCGGAGGACCAAGCGCTGGGCGCCGGTCGCGCCATCGCCAGCCGGCTCGAGGACGAGGTGCCCGAAATCAAGGCCGGCATCGGCGTCACCGCCGGCAACGCCGTCGCCGGGAACGTCGGCGCCAAGGAAAGATTCGAATACACCGTGATCGGCGAGCCGGTCAACGAGGCGGCCCGGCTGTGCGAGCTGGCCAAGAAAGACCCGCACCGGCTGCTGGCGTCCTCAGACACCATCGACGCCGCGAATGACGACGAGAAGGCGCGGTGGTCGTTGGGTGAGACCGTCACCCTGCGCGGCCACGACCAGCCGACGCGGCTGGCTTCGCTCGCCTAGTTGGACGGCACCCCGTGGGTGAAGACCGCGCGGCTGAGCCGAAGCCACGCAGCGCGGAAGCGCTCGGGATCCATGTCTCCGGGTGGCCGCCCGAGTAGCACCTGCATGACCGGCACATAGCTCAGCGCGGCCAACAGCACCGCGCTGACCGCCTCCGGGTCCTCGATCTCGGTGCCGGCCTCGGCCGCGGTGGCCCGCATGGCGTGCCCCATCGTCGTGTAGGCGAAGGCCATATTGCGCATCCACAATTCGTCGACCATGTCCGGGGCGGCGTCGGGTTCATGCAGCATCAACCTGACTAGGTCCGCGTTCTCGGTGATCGTCTGGTGCGCCGCCGCGGCGACCTGCGTCAGCGCATCGATGCGGTCGGCCGGCGTAATGGCCTGCCGCCACGCCTGCGAATTGCGCATCCGGTCCAAGCCCCGGCGCAGTGCGGCCCGCAGAACGTCATTCTTGCTGCGGAAATGGCGGTACAGCGCCCCGGATCCGGGCGACATCCCGGTGGCCTTTTGGATTTCCGCGGTCGAGGTGGCCGCGTATCCGCGCCTGGCGAAGAGTTCGAGCGCCGTGTCCAGCAGCCGCTCACGACTAGGGGTGTCAGCCGAATGCACGAATCTGACGCTACTCGATTGCAACCTGAGGGGTAAGTAAGTACTCTCTCACTTCGGGGAGCGGGGCGATCGAAAGGACACTCGACTGTGAGCTCTCAATCGGCGTCGCTCGCCGCCGACCAACGCCAGGGGCGGCCACGTGGCGAGTCCGCAACGGAGTTCCTGCGCGACTTTCCGGCCCTGCTCGCACTCAGCCGCCTGCCCGTTCCGATCCTCGCGGTCGACGACAGCGGCGCGATCGAGTTCGCCAACAATGCATTCGCCTCGATGGTCGGCCACTCCCGCGAGGAACTGCTCGTGATGAGCGCCCAGTCGCTGGTGGACTGTTACACCCCGGCCCACTCCGGCATGGTCGCGACGCTGCGCGAGTACGCCAACACGGTGATCCGACTGCGGCACGCGGACGGGTGGACCATGCCCGCGCTCGTCAGCGACTCTGTCCTGATCCGCGATGACGAGTCGCTGGCGGTCGTCGCGCTGACCGATCTGTCCGAGATCGCCTGGCACACCTCCCCCGACGACATGCTGCTGCCCGGCTGATCCCTCCGGGTGGGGATCCCCAGAAGAACACCAGCATGGTGCGCGATACTGCCGCAATGCTCGACCACTTGGGTGTTGGCTCATGAGTACTCGGTTGGCGGATTTCGTGGTCGATCGGCGAATGCTGCTGATGGCGGCGCTGGCCGCCCCCATCGGCGCGTTGGCGGCCGGCGCGGCCTGGTGTCTGCTTCGCCTCATCGGACTGGTGACCAACGTGGTCTTCTACCAACGCTGGGCCGTCGATCTGATAGCCCCTGGCGCCCAACATCATCCGTGGTGGCTGGTACTCGGCGCGCCCGTGGCCGGCGGACTGGTCGTCGGGGTGATGGCGCGACTGGGATCGGAGAAGATCCGCGGCCACGGCATGCCAGAGGCCATCGAGGCCATCCTCACCCAAGGCAGTCGGGTTGATCCGAAAGTCGCTGTGCTGAAACCGATTTCAGCAGCGGTCAGCATCGGCACCGGCGGTCCTTTCGGCGCCGAAGGCCCGATCATCATGACCGGCGGGGCGCTCGGATCGATCCTCGCCCAGCATCTGCATCTGACCGCGGATGAACGCAAGATCCTGCTGGTGTCCGGCGCGGCCGGGGGCATGGCGGCGACGTTCAACTCCCCACTGGCTTCGATCCTGCTCGCCATTGAATTGCTGCTGTTCGAGTGGCGCCCGCGCAGCACGGTGCCGGTCACCGCTGCGGTCGCGACGGCGATCGTGGTCCGCGAGTTCATTCTCGGCACCGAACCGGTTTTCCAGGTCACGCCGCATGTCACGCACATCGCATGGAACATCGACCTGCTGGCACTCGTCGCCGGCATCTGCGGCGCGGCGATCGCCATCCTGGCCACCCGGCTCGTGTACCTATCCGAAGACCTGTTCTCGCGCTTGCCTTTTCACTGGATGTGGTGGCCCGCGATCGGCGGTCTGATCATCGGAATCGGTGGGCTCATTCAGCCGCGCGCACTCGGCGTCGGCTATGACGTGATCGGTGCGCTGCTCACCGGCCAGGCCACGCTGTCGCTGATTGTCGGCATACTTCTTGTCAAGACCGCGATCTGGTCACTGTCGCTGGGATCGGGGACTTCAGGTGGCGTGCTGGCGCCGCTGTTCATGATCGGCGGCGCGCTCGGAGGCCTTGTCGGGCACTGGTTTCCGATGGTGTTCCCCGGGTTCTGGGCGCTACTCGGTTTGGCCGCGGTGGTGGGCGCCGCCATGCGCGCACCCCTGACGGGCATCGTGTTCACACTCGAGCTCACCCATGCGTGGCCTGCTCTGCTTCCGTTGATCATTGCGTCGTTCACCGCATATGCGGCGTCGGTGTTGATACTCGACCGCTCGGTCCTGACCGAGAAGATCGCGCGGCGCGGCCTGCACCTGACCTGCGACTACACCACCGACCCGCTCGAGGCGTTCTTCGTCGAGGAGGTGATGCACACCGAAGCGCCACTCGTGCCCGTCGCCGGGACCATCGGCACTCGTGACACCCTGCGGCACGCGGCGAATGTCCTGGCCGAGGCCGGCGGACGACCGCTGCGGGTGGTGTCGCCAGACGGCGCGGAGCAGGGTCACCTGGTGATGGACGACCTGCTCGTCGCGCGCCTGCACGACCTCAACGAGGACACCCTGCGGACTCGCCCATTCGTCACCTTTGCCCGCCCGCGGCCGGAATCCGGCAGTTAGCGACGAGACGCTCTATCGGTGTCCGTCAAAATCCTCAGTTGACCGCCGTGAAACACAGGATTCAGGCATGAAAACTTTTATTCACCATTACTTCGGGGTCAGCCACACCATTAATCCGGTGCGGCTGGCCTTCGAACTAAGTCTTAGACGGACTTAATCCGTTAGCGCCGGGAGCGGGCGTTCTACGCATCGACTTGATGACCTCAATGGCGTTTCGGTAGGTGTCATACCGCTGCCGGAGTTCGTCGTTCAGGCTGGCGACATCGACGTGCCCGAAGTCGACCAGCAGCACTGTCTCGTCGACGCCCAGACGGTCGGCGATCTGGCGGAGTTCGGCGTAAGTTGGGAAGTCGGGCTTGTCTTTTCGGCGGCTGTAGGTGCTCAGCGACAAGCCGAGCGTGGCAGCCATCTCGCTGTCGCGGACTCCCCTGCTGAGTAGCCTGCTGACGCTCTGGCGCGCGGTCCGGCCGTCGCAGTCGGTCAACGGCATGCAGGCACGGTAGCCGCAAAACTCGCGACTAGCAATCGACCGTTCAGATGAAATACCTCCATTCCAGAACGGGCACCGGATTACCATTCCGTCAATGTAAGGGTCTCGCGATCCACGGCAATCCAACGGATGCAATTCTGGAACTCCGGACAATTTGTCCACACCTCTTGACCGCGTCGAATGGCGTCCCATACCGTTCCCGATATGCCCGTACCGACGAGTAGCAGCGCCGCAATGGCAGTACCCGCATGACGACTGACCGGGTGAGCATCAGGTTACTCAGCGACGTCCGGCCGGCGGGCGGATCGACCGGTTTCACGAAGGGTTCGGAGCTGCTGGTGCACGCTGCTACCGCCACCGCCCTAGTGCTCAGCGGCGCCGCGATTCAACTGCCGGTTCGTCTGACGCCATAGGTGCTCGCGGCTGCCGCCGAGGGGTCGGCAATCGCAAGCCCGTGGGCATGCCGGTCCATCGATTGCCGATGCCTAGGATGTCGACGTGGATATCAATGGAGCTAGCGCGGTCGTCACGGGCGGCGCGTCAGGAATCGGTGCGGCGACTGCCCGTCAGTTGGCCGCCAAGGGTGCCCGGGTCGTCGTCGCCGACCTGCAGGCTGACAAGGGCGAGGCACTCGCCCACGAAATCGGCGGCGTCTTCGTCACCGTCGACGTCACCAAGACCGACCAGATCATCGACGCGGTCAACACCGCGGCCGACCTCGGGCCGCTGCGGGCGCTGGTGAACTCCGCGGGCATCGGCTGGGCCCAACGCACCATCGGCAAAGACGGTGAGTTCGCTTCGGCGCACGACCTCGGCGCGTACAAGAAGGTCCTCGAGATCAACCTCGTCGGCACCTTCGACTGCATTCGCATCGCCGCCACCCAGATGAGCAAGAACGAGTTCACCGAGACCGGCGAGCGCGGCGCGATCGTCAACATGACCAGCGTCGCGGCCTTCGACGGCCAGATCGGCCAGGCGGCCTACTCGTCGTCCAAGGGCGGAGTCGTCGGACTGACCCTGCCGGTCGCCCGCGACCTGTCGGCCGTCGGCGTACGGGTAAACACCGTGGCCCCCGGCCTGATCGATACTCCGATCTACGGCGAAGGTGAGGCCTCGGAGGCGTTCAAGGCCAAGCTCGGCGAATCGGTGTTGTTCCCGCACCGCCTGGGCAAGCCCGACGAGCTGGCGTCCATGGTCGTCGAACTGCTCACCAACTCCTACATGAACGCCGAGGTCGTCCGAGTCGACGGTGGCATCCGGATGCCACCGAAGTAGCTGTCTCACAACGAAGGCCCCCGTCACCACGACTGTAGGTTCCCATTCTCGGTGTCATATGGCAGCGCCGTGAGCTGCGGTGACGCAGTCTGTCTCAACCCGTGTCACACGAATTTTGTCTCACTTTGGTGTCATATCCTCCGGCGCCGTCCGGCCGTGATCAGACGCACTCCCCGGGCATGCATTGACCGGTGAGCGAGGGCACCGAAGCGGGCACTACGGCTGGAGAAGGCAACACCCGGTCGATCTTGACGTATGTTGAATTCACCAGCCCAAGCCGGCCGGCTTCAGCCGTTCAGTCGCGGTTACGAACAGTCGCTGCATCGCGATGACCAATACGTTCGAGATGGCGCAAGTTCTTGAATGCCTCTAAGAATTTGCTGTACTCGTCGACTGTCTTAAGCGGCTCCGCCAGAAGTTTGAAGTCGCGTCTGATCCGAGCCGTCGCAGCCTGAATGAAGTCTCCGGCGATCGTATCGTCCACCGCTGCGTCAATTCGCTTGAGAGCGGCCGCTGCGCGGTCGCGGGTGCACCCGTTCGGGTGGTCAGCCGTAAAAGTGTCGATTATGCGATCAAGGCGCTGATCGCGACGCGCCTCCAATTCACGTTCACGGGCGAGGCTCAGCGTCTCGGCAAGGCATTGAATGAGAGCAGCGAAGTTCGCGTCGAGCGCGGGTCCACCGGCGGGCCTGTTCGATCCTTCAAACTCCGACAAATACGCAAGCAGTTCCTTCGCGAAACCCGCCTTGGTGATCTGAGTGTCGAAGACGGCTTCGAAGGCGCCCGTCAAGGCGTCCCACAAACTGCCACCCTGGGCTGACAATTCGTCCGTGAGATTTTCCTCCGTAAGGGCTTTCACCGTATCGTCGTCCAACCCGAGAAAGGATTTTGCGTAGCGCCGCGCGGCCGGCACAGCGACGTTGATCGGGATCAGGTCTTCTGGCTCCTGGACCACGACGCCCGGGGACGTGGTCAGCTGCGCTTGATCCGCCCATTCGGACACCACAACAACAAGGTCGTCCGCAACGGTCGGTTTGCCGCGCGCTCCGCCTCGCTTGATTTGCTTACGCGCGGTTTGACCAGCGTCGTCACCGTCGAGGAGCACCGCGCAGGCTGGCTTAACCTGGTCACGACCGCGTGCGAGATAGAGCATGTAGGGGATGTTGGCGCCACCTGGAACGATAGTTACCTGGTTCAGGTCGAGGCACTGACTGGGAGGCGCGCCAGCGCGCAGCAACCTCGTATTCATTCCAGCGAGAAGGACTTGGTCTGCTATGCCCTCGACGAACAAGTTGTCGCCGCCAATGAAGGCGGTCTCTGCGACAAAAGAGCCCAGTGATGTACGAAGTGGCTCGTAATGGTTTCTCGTGGCATCTTTCACGTAGCGGGTGCCCTCGTCACGTGAGCCCTTATCGACGACTCGCACGCGGTGGCCGGCGTTCCGGTTGATCAGAAATGGCGAGTGCGTGACGTAGATGACCTGATCCTCGCGGTCCGAGTCTTCTGGACGAGCGTGATGCTCGAGAATCTTCAGCAAGTCTTGCTGGCCCGAGGCAGATAAGTAGGCGTCAGGCTCGTCCATCAGAAGAACTTCGGTCCCGACAGATGGTCGAGGGTGGGATAGCAGTTGCACGTAGTAGCTGAGAAAGTAGCGCAGCCCGCGACTTCGTTCGGTGAACGAGTAGTCCGTGCCGGTGCGGTCGCGGATCGTGAAAACGAGCTCGTATTCACATGGGGAGACACGGAGTTGGAACTCGGGATCCTGGCTCCACCAACGCGACACGTTGAGGTGTCGGGCAATGGAATTATTCATTTCTTGGATAAGCCCGTTGACGAGGCCTTCTCGTTCCTCTGCTATGGCGTTCTGAAGTTCCGCAAAACTTGACTCTTCGATTCGTGCAATTTTAGTCAGCAGATCGACTCCGAGCTGCTGCTGTTTGGATGCCTCGGCGTCTTGAGCGGAAGCGAAGGCGAATACGCTTGCCGCATTTTTGGTTACCTCTTCTTCGGACGTGAGACTGGTCAGGAACGTTAAAAAATCGATCCGTGCCTTACGGCTGGTTAGGCGCTGACTACGATTAGTCAGTGCCGAGATCGATATCGAATCAGGGAGTGGCGTATCGGTGTTGAGCTCGTAGGGACTGGGTAGAAGCCCTTGGACGACGCTGGCCTGGGCATCGGTCAAGTCGACGCGGTCGCCATCCTTGTCTACGACCGTCGCAGCACCCGGCGCCGGACGTAACAGTAGAAGGTCTCCATTCTTCCGAAGCGGGATCTGACTCCCATTCAAAGTGGCACGCTCATTGTCGTTCAGGTTGAAAGAGCCACCGACTTCCGGAAATAACCGAGATCCGCGCTCGACCGAGAAAAGTGCGGATGACCTGCAGAAGTCACGTTGGTGTAAGCCTTCACCGGTCAAAACTATTTTGATCGCGTCAAGTAGGTGTGTTTTACCAGACTCATTAGCCCCCACTATCGCGGTGATGTCCGCTTCGATCGCGATACGGACATGCGGCATCCATCCGTCTTGCGTTAACTGCCATGGTTCAGGCGTCGCCCCGGGCGTTGCCTTGAGTTCGTAGTCGAAGTTGAAAGATTTGTAGAAGCGGATACAGATCTCGCGGATGTGCACGCTGGCGTCTCACCATCACTCATTTTCGACGGGCCCGGCCGACCGCGTCCGTGGCACGAGTCTATGGCGCTCCTCCGACACTGCTGCGTTGTTTGTCAGCGGCTTGGAGCTGCCCCACCAGCGCGCAGCCCGATCTCCGGAATGGCTCCTAGCGCCGACCCCTACGATCACCGCACGATGGCAGCCTTCAAGTTGCTTCCGACGCTATCCGAGCGCAGTTTGGCGATACGGTCGTTAAATGACCGTTGGTAGCTCAGAAGCGGGCATCAGTGCATTTCTGTCGTATCCGCAGGAGATGGCAGCTCAGGCCGACTCTTTGCGGAAGAGGATGCTAGCTCGTGGCTGGGGCGTCGGCGAGTACGGCCGCCCACGACTGGGCGATAACCTGCAAGGGTCGATCAACGAGTCCTTCGAAGCAGCAAATCTTTTTGTTGTCTTGGTACCGATCGCGGGCGCGAACAGCCACGTCCAGAGGGCCGAGATTGGTCAGATCCTCGAAAGGGCGTGGCAAGACGCGGATGCGCGAGTTGCCGTGGTGGCGCCGGCGGTGGGAGCCATCCCTCCAGCGCTTCGCAACCGAAAGTTTGTGACCTACTACTCGCACGAGGATGCCGGACTGGAGAAGTGGCCTTCAAGCCCTACCGCTGTCGATGGGTTTCTGGATTTATTGCTTCAACCTCGCGCAGATGGTGACAAGCAATTGGGCGGTGAGGCCGAAGCCATGCGCCAATGGCGAAACCGGCTTGTCCACCTTGGGCGCGCCCCGGTCGACGAGATACCCACCGAAGACCGACAAACCGTGCTCGAGAGCCTGAGGCAAGAGCTTGAGTTCGGGAGCAGCGCCGCCGCCGTCGTCCAGGATGGGAATCTCGAACACCTGCTGAACCGAATACTTCTGAGTGAAGCGCTTGGAGATCGTGAGCTCGCGGAAAGGTTTTACCGGCTCATTCGTGCGGATACCGGCGGCAACGATTTCCTTCCGACGGCAGAATCGGCCGACGCCGAGTACTCCAGGGCTTTAGCTGCTTACGAAGTTGCGGCTTTCGATGAGGCCCGAACGGCGTTCGAACGGGCCGCCGAAATCAATCGGACCGTAAGAGGAGATAGCGATCCGCGGACGATCGCGTCGATGCATAACGCAGCCCTGGCTGCCGCCCGATCAGGAGATGTCGGGCGTGCAGAAGTTCTTTATAGAAGTGCCCTCGCGTCGGCCGAGCAGGGTCTCGGACCGCACCACCCGCAGACCGCCGGAATCGCCTACAGCCTCGCGTTGATCAACGCCGCGAATGGCGATGTGCCTGAAGCTATTCGACTCTTCAGAATGGCCGAAGATGCTTACCGTCGCGTCACCCCGCCAGATAGCCCCGAGTTGGCTGCGGTTACTCGGGAGCTCGAGCGGCTGACTTCGTGACGGCTCTTGAAGGCGTATTTATCAACTGCCCATTCGATGACCCTTATCGCCCTATCCACCACTCCGTTGTCATGACCGTCCTAGCCTGTGGGTTCGAGCCGCGGAGCGCCTTAGAGTCGAACACCTCCGCGATGCCTCGCATGAAGAAAATCTTCGAAGCGCTGTAAGATAGTCGCTACTCCATACACGACCTGACCAGGGCTTACGGAGACCCCAAGCAGGACAATCTGGCGCGCTTCAACATGCCTTTCGAGTTCGGAATGGCCTACCAACTCACGGAGAGCACGGGCGGAGCGGGTGTCAAACACGATTGGGTTGCCCTCGTACCGGAGGCTCATCCGTATGCCGAGTTTCTGAGTGATGTCGCGGCCTACGACTTGAAAAGCCACAGTGGCACCGCGGAGACCGTGATCCCACCCCTCATGGGATGGCTTGCTACGCGGCCAACGACATTAACCCTCCCCAGCGGGCTCGTACCAACGAGTTTGATCAAGTTGCTTCCAGAGCTGCAAGTGACCACCGCCGCACTCGACCTCGACTGGGCAGGACAGCCGCCCTGGATAAAACTCGTTGGAGCGCTCCGTGATCTGCTTGCGGCCCGCCTCCCATAGCACGGCATATCAGACGAGGTCGGGCCGATAATGTCCGCCTATGTCGGCATGATTTGCGCCGGGAATATACAACCCCGCCTCGCAACATCGTTCGTTACTTTCGGCGCCGCACCTGCTTCTATTAAAAATCAATGTGTGGACGGATGTGCCTGTCGGTGTTGCGCTCTATGTTGAAAACCATGGGCGACGGCACGCAGGAGCGACTCCAAAAATGAACCCAAGCGACCAGCCGCCACCTTGGCCGCCGACGACCGAACCCGCCCTGTCGGCTGCCGCGACGAATGGCGTGCTGACCGAGACGCACACGCTGGACATCAAACAGGAGCTGCCGCAAGGACCGTCGGGCACCCGTGGCATAGCAAAAGACATCGCCGCTTTCTCGCTCGACGGCGGGACTATCGTCATCGGCGTTGACGAGACGACTTCACCTCCGTCGCTGACGCCGGTACCCCTCGACGGCCTAGCAGAACGGATCGAGCAAATCGCCGCCACAGCGGTCGACGAGCCCGCGCTCATCACGACCACTGTCATTGAATCGCAACGTAACCCAGCGCTTGGCTACGTTCTCGTCAGCGTGCCAGCGTCTCCGCGCGCCCCCCTCATGGCCGATGGCAAGTACTACGGTCGCGGCGACAAAACGAACCGAGTACTGCCGCACGCCGAAGTGCTCCGCCTCCATGAGCGCCAACTCGTTGGCCGCAAAAGCGCTATCGAGAAGGCACACGAACATCTCGCTGCGATCCGCGAAGAGTGCCCGAATGAGTCACCTGAGATGATGTTGGTGCTCGCAGAGCCTCTCGGAGCCCCTGAAGATCTGCTGCTTCCACTGTCAGACGACGGCGTGTGGCAATCGAGCGTGTTTCAGTTAGCGCAACAGGCCGCGAGCGCTGACTTACATCAGTATTCGCCGACCCTCGCCGGGGCTTCTGGATTTGATCGACGACCAGGCGGCGTCGCTCTGACGACTGGCATGCACGCCGGGAGATTCGCCGGTATCGGTTCCGCAGCCGAATTGGTCCTATTCGAGTCAGGCGCGATTTACGTCGCGTCCAACCGGACGATCTTGGCAGGCAGGCGAGATGAACGAAATATCTTCGAGACAATGATCATTGGGCACACAAAGCTGCTGGCTCGGCTTTGTGCACTGGTCGCCGATCGTTACCGTTTCACCGGGTCTTGGCGCTTCGGCCTAGTAGTAACAGGGATCCGCGGTGCAGATTCGGCAGCCCGTTCGCACCAAATCATGGCCGATTACGGCACCCCATACGGAAGCGACGTATACGAGGCATCGACCGCGGCCAGCCTTGTTGAGCTGGCCCGATCACCCAACGACGCTGTGGGTGCGTTGGTAGGAAAACTGTTGCGCAGCCTAGGCAGTCAGCAGTGGGTTCAAGTCTAGCGAGTCGGGAGACGTGCTTGTGCGCGGTTACCGCGAGGGCCACGGCCAGGTTTAGGCCAGCTAACTGCATCTAGGGACCGACCCGCTATCGCCCGAACGGGGTAGTTCTACTCGCCCCGCCGATAACTGGTGACTATGTCAATCACTCGGCGAGCAGAACCGGAACTTCCTCCGATTACTCGCTTTTGCTCGATTACGCGATCGGCGGTGGTTCTGTCACACCGTCGTTCGCAGTTGAGTATCTGGCGATCAGCTCCTGCTTGTATAGCTTGCCGGCGTCGGTCCGGGGCAACTCTGGCTCGAAGTGCAGAGCCCGCGGGCATTTGTAGTGCGCCAGGCGATTTCGTAGCCACTCGATCAACTCGCCGGCCAACGCGACAGACGCGAGGTCGGGGTCGAGCAGCTGCACGACGGCGGTGACCGACTGGCCCATCACCGGGTCCGGTACGCCGAATACTGCGGCGTCAATCACCAGTGGGTGGCTGACGAGAAGATTCTCGGTTTCCTGGGGGTAGATGTTCACTCCCCCGGAGATGATCATGTGATTGCGTCGATCGGTGAGGTATAGGTAGCCCTCCTCGTCGAGGTAGCCGACGTCACCGACGGTGACCCAGCCTTGCGGACTGCGCCCAGCGGCCGTCTTCGCCTTGTCGTTGAGGTACTCAAAGGGATAACCACCGCCGTAATAGATCTCGCCGACTTGGCCTGGCCCCAGCTCGACCCCGTCATCGTCGAGGATATGGGGTGTACCGAGCAGCGGCTTGCCGACCGATCCCGGGTGCGCAAGCCACTCGTCGGCGCGGATGAACGAGATTCCCGCGCCCTCCGATGACCCGTAGTACTCGTCGACGATCGGCCCCCACCAGTCGATCATCTGGCGTTTGATCTCAGGCGGACACGGCGCGGAGGCGTGCACGACGCGTTGCAACGTTGACAGGTCGTAGTGTCTCCGCGTCTCCTCGGGTAGCCGGAGCATCCGCACGAACATGGTGGGCACGAACTGGGCATGTGTCACCCCGTGGCGCTGTATGCATTCGAGAGCATCTTCGGCATCGAACTTTTCCATCAAAATCGTTGTCGCACCAGCAGCTTGAGCCGCCATCGTCCACATCGCCGGCGCGGTGTGATAGGTCGGGGCTGGGCTCAAGTACACCGAGTCTTCGGTGACGCCGAGTGCTTCGAAGACCGGTGTCGACAGACTCGAAATCCCCGAGCGCCGCGGTAGCAAGGGCCGACGGATTCCCTTCGGCCTCCCGGTGCTGCCGGCCGAGTACTGCAGGAGCTGCCCGTCGCATTCATCGTCAATCGGTGTCGAAGCTTCGCCCGAGACGCAGGAAGGGTATGACTGCCAGCCCGCCAAGTCATCGTCCGCGATCAAGGAGAGTGGGGGCAGCCCGTTCGAAAGTTGTTCTGCCAGTTGTTCGCACGCGTCTCTCATCCCGCGAGAGGAGATGATGGCCTTCGCGCCCGAATCGTCCACGATGTAGGCGATCTCGGACTGGCTCAGATGGGTGTTGACCAGCGTGAAGTACAACCCGCTTCGCTTGGCCGCCCACATCACGGCGTGGATGTGCTCGTTGTTCTCCATCAACAACGCGACCGTGTCGCCGGGGGCCAGGCCCGAGCGGCGCAGGAATTGGGCGAGCCTGTTCGCGCGAGCTTCAAGATCCGCGAAGCTAACGGTGGCGCCGGATTGGTAAAGGACCACAGCGGGTTTCGAGGAAGCCGCGTGATCACGAAGCTGCATGAAAGACTCTTTGGCGGTAGATGGTTTTAGCGGGTAACGTCGCGGAAAGCCTCGACGAGCGGGGACAGCACCTCGACCGCTTGCAAACTTTTCTCGGGCACTGCGATCGTGAACCTGACATCGGTAACGCCGGCGGCAACCAAGGCGGGTACAGGTGCAGCGGACGCGGCGTAGTCGATTGATCCGTCGTCGCCTTTGACGGCTCGCGCGGCGCCCTGGACTTGCAGATGGGTGGGGTCACCGCCGTGGGCGAGCACTTTGTCTTTCATCGCCGTGATGGCGGCGGGAAGGTCGGCAAATGCGGAGCCCCAGGGAATCCAGCCACTACCGAATCGCGCGATTCGCTTTGCGACAGCGTCGTTGACGGTGCCGCTGATCCAGCAGGGCACGCCGCCGGGCTGGACCGGCTTGGGCATCTGGTGTATCCCGTCGAAAGACAGTTCGGGCGAGTCGTAGGACGCACGCAGTTCGGTCCACAGTGTTTGGCAGACTTCGAGGGTGTGATCTAACAGTCGACCACGACGGCTAAACGGCAGTCCAGCGGCGTCGTATTCCTCGCGCTGCCAGCCCACTCCGACGCCGAGATCGACTCGGCCGCCGGATATCACGTCCAGGGTGGCGAGCTCCTTGGCCAGCACAGCTGGTCGCCGCAGGGCAGCTAGCAGTATCGATGTTCCGAGTCGGATCTGTTTGGTGGTGGCGGCGATCGCCGTCAACACAACGAGTGGTTCCAGCCAGCTTCCGTCGGGCCCGGTGGGTTGGCGTCCGCCGGACGCGCCGCCCACAGCTGGGTCAGCGTAGGCCTCGAGGTTCTCACCAAAGACGATGTGATCGGATACCACGACGCGATCGATGCCCGCGATATCCATGGCTTGCGCGGTCGCCAGCGTTGCGCGCCAATCATGTTCGGGGCCATCGGTAAACGTCTTGAGGTACAGCGAGATTTGCGGATCGAGCGGTGTCATGCCGTAGTTGCCTTCCACGCTTGATCCCAACGGTCGGTCGCCGCGACCTCGTTGAGCGGCTTGCGCCGTACCGCATGGTGCCCACCCTTAGGCCAGCCGACTGTCAGGAGCGTCGCGATCTTCCAGTCGTCGGGAATGCGGACCAGAGAACGCAATTCGTCTTCACACGATCCATGCCACAAGGTGATTGCCGCACCGAGGCCTTGTGCGCGCGCCGCAAGGAGAAAGTTCTGCACGGCGGGAAAAATCGAACCGCCCTGCTGCAATTCTGTGGTTCCTCGCTGTGGCTGCACGCAGAACAGCACCAGCACCGGTGCCGCCCCACCGACGCGCATGTGTTCCGCCATCGCTCGTAGAACGCGTGACTTGGGGTCGTCAGCTGTGTCGTCGGGCATTGAAAACTTGTAGAACTCGGCCATCACGTCCCACGTCTGGTGGGCTGCGGCAGTGATCACATCACGCACGTTGTTTGATCTCAGGACGACGAATTTCCACGGCTGCTGATTGCCGCCGGACGGCGCCCAGCTCGCCGCGTGCAAACAGGTTTCGATGGCCTCGTTGGAGACGGGGTCGTCGCGGTAGCGACGCACAGCCGACGATGTGCGCATGGTTTCCCACAGGTCGGTCGGCACGATCGGCCCGCTCACAGTGTCGCCGCCGTGGGCAGCACACCGTGCCAGGTTCCGCCGCGTACGGGGCCAGTGACCAGTGGCAGATCGAGCGTCGACAGTAGCCCCGACGGTGCGGCCATCACGGCGGGGATGGCGTTGAGCTCGCGCATGACGGTGGCGTAGGTCAAGCCGCGCATGTTGTTGCCCCGGCCATGCATCTCGATGTCGACGGTGTAGGTGGGCAGGCCGTCGACGATGACCCGGTAGCCGCCGTGCGGTGAGGGATGCCGAGGCCAGTCCGGCGCCGAACCCTCGCCCATGCGTGTGACGTGTTCCAGCACGACGCGCTCCTCGCCGTCCACGATGCCGGCAAGTTTGAAGCGCATTCCACCCATCGTGCCCGGTTCGATCCAGCCCGAGGCGACCTCGTATCGCGTTGTGGCTAACCATTTCTCGATAGACGTGTCTACGCGGTCAAGCGGCAGTCCGACACCGTCGGCCACCAGATGGACGGTCGGCGCCCACAGCGCGGCGAGACGCTCGGGGTCGAACAGTGGCGCCGGGTGATCTGGAGTGTGGCCGAACCCCATGAAGTCGAACATGATGTCGGGTTGGTTGATGGGGCCGTAGTCGAGTATTTCGAGCATAGTGATGCCATCCACACGGCTGCTGAAGCCGGTCATCGTCAAGGCGATGACATCGTTCGCCCAGCCTGGGTCGACGCCACTATTAAAGAAGCTGGTGTTGCCCTCTAGGCATGCGGCTTCGAGCAATTCGACGGTTTCCTTGTCCGCAGCCGGCGGGTAGCACATCGGAACCAGTGACGTGCAGACGACGTGCTTACCTGCGCGCAGGCAGCGCGCGATGTCCTGCGCCGCTTCGTGATAGCGATAGTCGCCCGATGCGAAGTAGGCGACCACGTCGGCGTCGATCGACAGGGCCGCATCGATGTCGCGCGTGGCGATGATCCCGGTCGCCGGCATGCCGCAGAGGTCGCCAGCGTCCTTGCCGTTTTTGGCTTCGGCGTGCACCACTACCCCGGCGAGTTGCAGTCCCGGATGAGCGATCAGGGCGCGCAGTGCGCCGATGCCGACCTGGCCAGGACCCCACAGAATTACTCGCGGCCTGCGCTGACCGTCCGCCATCTGCACCCCTTCCGGTCATCGCCACTGACCTGTGAGAACATACCTTCTCATATATTGATAACACCATTGCCGTGACGAGAGAACCGTGGAGGAAACGATGAGCGATTATGAGTTCCTGAAGTGGGAGTCCTTTGACGACGGCCAGATCGTGCGGATCTCGCTGAACCGTCCCGATCAACGCAACGCGCAGAACCGCGGCATGCTCGTCGAACTGGATGGCGCGTTCGCTCGGGCCGAGGCCGACGACAACGTCCGCGTTGTCATCCTCGCCGGCGAAGGCCCGATGTTCTCCTCCGGCCACGACATCGGCTCCAAGCAGGCACGCGCCGAGTTCGCGCCCGGACCCGATCAACACCCCACCGCCAAGATCAACGGTGGAACCCGCGAGGGCGCCGAAAAGATCATGCTGCAGGAATGGCACTACTTCTTCCAGAACAACCTGCGCTGGCGCAACCTCCGCAAGATCACCATCGCCCAGGTGCACGGCGACGTGTTCTCGGCGGGTCTAATGCTGATCTGGGCGTGCGACCTGATCGTGGGCAGCGAAGAAGTGCGATTCGCCGACGTCGTCGGCACCCGCCTCGGCATGTGCGGCATGGAGTACTTCGGTCACCCTTGGGAATTCGGGCCGCGCCGCACCAAAGAACTCATGCTGACCGGCGATGCCATCGAGATCGAGGAGGCCTACCGACTCGGCATGGTCAGCAAGATCTTCAAACGCGACGAGTTGCCCGAACGGGCATTGGAAATGGCTCGACGCATCGCTACGGTGCCGACGATGGCGGCCCTGCTGATCAAGGACTCTGTGAACCAGTCCGTCGACAACATGGGCTTTTACAACGCGCTGCACTCGTGCTTCACGTTGCACCAGCTGAATCACTCACACTGGGTCGGCGTGCGGGAGGACAAGCGTGCGTTGGCCGGCGTGGAGCAAGGGGTTCCGGATTGGCGGACCGCTCCCCCAATTGTCACGTCGGTGAAAGACCGGGTTCGGGCCGACGCGTGACACCCACTCCCCGCCCCATGGAGGTGACCATCCCGGGTCACCTGTTCGAACAGCTGCCGTTCTACGACGTGGTCGACGACGACGACACGGTGGTGGTGGATCTGCAGAACCGAGATGATCTGGTGAACGTTCGCGGCGCACTCCAGGGCGGATTAGTCGCCACCCTCATCGATGTGGCTGGCGGTCGGCTCGCGATCAAGTACGCCACAGCCGGAGCGGGTACTGCGGACATGTCGATTCACTTCTTGGCGCCGATTGTCGAGGGTCCTGCCAGGGCGACCGCGACCCTGGTCCGTGCGGGCCGACGGTTGATCGTGGTGGCGGTCGATGTCGTTGATGTGGGCAGGGACCGGCTGGCGGCCCGGGCGACGCTGAGTTTCGCCGTGATGGAGCCGCGCGAACCGGCTCAGCCCACCACGGCTCCGTAGCGCGCGTCGGCCACTCGGTCCAGAGCGATGGCAGGTTCGCCGAAAACCATTGCCCAACCTCGTATCCGGCGGTAGTAGAGCTGGATGTCGCCCTCCATACCGAATCCGTATCCGCCGTGGATCTGCAGGCTTCGTCGTGTGGCGTCGCGCGCTGTCTCGTAGGCGAACGCGAAGGCCATCGCTGCCAGTTCGCGAATGCGATCGGGCTCGTCAGCGAAGGCGCACGCCGCCTTGAGTCCGAGCAGCCGTGCCCCGTCGGCGGCGGCAGCGCTGTCGGCCAGGGGATGCGACACGGCTTGGAACGTGCCGATCGCGGTGCCGAAGGCATGGCGTTGTTTGGCGTACTCAACGCCTATCTCCACGGCCCGCTTCGCTGCGGCCGCCATCGCGATCGCGGTCAGCGCCAGCCACAGGTCGAGCGCATCGGCGAACATTTCACGCGCGCCCGATCCTTCGGCGAGCACCACGGGCGCATCGCCGATTATGATGTCCGCCAATGGCATTGACGCCAGGTTTGCCACCGCATTGCGGTTCTGCCCGATAGGCACTGCCAGGAGCCGACCTTCGACCAAGGTCACGACATGGTCTGCTACCGCCCCGCCGGGCACCATGCCCAATCGCGTCCCCTGGGCTTCGCGCGGCGCGAACGTGACGAGTTGCTCGCCGTCGAGTGCTGAGTGCAACAGGCCCTTACCCGCCTCGCCCGATTGAGCGAGGAGGCGTGCGGCGATCTGCGCTTCGATGAGCGGGGCTGAGGCGACAGCGCGGCCGAATTGTTCAGCGATCAGCCCAAGCTCAAGCTCCGAAGCGCCCCAGCCACCGGCTGATTCACTGACCGACATCTCCAGTGCGCCCGTCTCCTGCAGCGCTTTCCACAACTTGAGGTCGAAGCCCGACGGCTCTGCCGCGCGAATTCGCTCGGAAGTTGATTCGCGCGCAAACAAGGCGGCGAACGAATCCACCAGCTGTCGCTGCTCGCCCGTTAAGCTCAGGTCCACGGCATCCGGTCCTATCACGTGCGGATATCATTGCTCTCAGATTTGAGAGTAACATTATCGGTGACCTACCTTGGCCGTGCGCAACGACAGATTGGCGTGCACAGATGCACTTTCAGCTCGACGCAGATACCGCTGCATACCGCGACGGATTCCGAGCTCACCTCAACGACGTCCTGACCCCTGAATTCGAGGAACGCGTCTATCGCAGCGGCGTGTCACACGATGAGGAGTTCGCGAAAGGTCTTGTCACGAAGGGATACTTCGCACCGGGGTGGCCTGTCGAACTCGGGGGGCAAGACCGCAATCTGTGGGATAACCAGATCGTCAAAGAGGAGCTGATGCGCTTCGACGCGCCGGTATACCTCTCGGAGACCACCCGAATGGTTGCCTCGATCATCCGCGAGATCGGCACACCGGCGATGAAGGACCGTATCCTGACCGGCGCGCTCAACGGCGATATCACCGTCGCGTTCGGCTTCACCGAACCAGAATGCGGCTCAGACGTCGCCGCGGCCGCTACCAAGGCCGTCCGCGACGGCGACGACTGGCTGATCAACGGCTCCAAGATGTTCACCACCAACGGCCACATCGCCGACTACGTGTTCCTGCTCGCCCGGACCAACCCGGACAAACCGAAGCACAAGGGTTTGACGATGTTCCTGGTGCCGCGCGACACCGACGGCTTCGATGCGCAGGCGGTGTGGACGCTGTCCGGGGAGCGCACAAACATCACCTTCTACAGCGACGTCCGTATCGGCGACGAGTGGAGGATCGGCGAAGTCGACGGAGGATGGCAGGTGCTCGGATTGTCCCTGCAGGACGAGCACGCCTCGGGGTGGGGGCCGCACCTGACGCGACTGCTCCATCACTCCGAGCATTGGGCAACCACAACCAACGATGAAGGCACACAACCTATTACGAACACTGATGTCCGCCGCCGTCTCGCCAGGGTCGCGATGGAAAACGAGGTGTCGGAACTGCTACTGCGCCGGTGTGTGTGG
Source organism: Candidatus Mycobacterium wuenschmannii (assembly GCF_030252325.1). Taxonomy (NCBI): domain Bacteria; kingdom Bacillati; phylum Actinomycetota; class Actinomycetes; order Mycobacteriales; family Mycobacteriaceae; genus Mycobacterium; species Candidatus Mycobacterium wuenschmannii. The sequence goes on from NZ_CP126981.1 coordinate 2,057,346, forward strand.
ATGCTCGAGGAGGGCGATATACCGGTTGCGGAAGGCCCGATGTCCAAGGTGTTCAGCACCGAGGCGCTCGTGCGAGCGAGCCAGGACATGATCGAACTCGTCGGCACCGATGGACTACGTAGCTATCTCGACCCGACCGCCCCAGAACGCGGGAGGATCGAACACTCACTGCGGTTCTCGCTGGGAACCACGATCTATGCGGGCACCAGTGAAGTTCAGCGCAACATCATCGCGCAGCGCGGTCTGGGCCTACCCCGCTAGCTCGCCGACCGGCGGGTTGTCGCGCGCGGCACCGCCTTGCGCGCCGGCTTAGACTGACTGTCGACAGGCGGGGTTACAGCCTGCTTGCACCACGCCCACAACTGGTCCTCGGTCAGCTTCGAACTCTTGCCGCCCAGATGGAAGACGCCGATCTGCGCGAGCGCCGTCAGCGTCGTGTTCATCAGTGTGGTGAGCTGCGCCGGAGTCAGGTCAGTGCGCACCAATCCCGCCTTGGCGCATGAGGTGATGATCTTCGTCAGCAGTTTCAGATGCGGCTCCCACACCTTGGCGAAGTCGTCCGGCCGCTCGATCTCCAGACTCAAGTTGTAGATCGTCATGACACGGCCGCCGACTGCTTCCGAGGACTCGGCGCGCGACAGCACGCCACGGCAGAAGGCCTCGAGTTTCTCCATCGGGCCGTCGGCCGCAGCCACATCCTGTCGGATGTCCTCGGTGAACTGACTCGTGACATTCTCATAAAGCGCCAACATCAGTTCTTCTTTGCCCGCGAAGTGTTGGTAGAACGCCCGCAGACTCAGATTGGACCTGTCGATGAGTGTCTGGATGGTGAAGTCGGCCTTGCCGGACTCCTCCACCAGTTCAAGGGCAGTGGCCAGGAACCGCGAGCTGCGCGCGAGAGCGCGTGCTCTGGCCGTGCTCAAACGCCGTTCAATCGTGCGCTCTTGCCACGACCCGGGCACCTCAACCTCGGCATCAACCAGTTCCAGGCCGGAGTCGAAGTCAGTTCCGGCGGGCTTCTTTGTAGGCATAGTGCCGCCAGAATACCGCGCCCCACCATCAAAATGTGCGTTCTACCTACACGCGTATGTTGATTGTCACTGTTCAGAAGTGCTGATTTCCGCTTTTTCCTCGAGCAACGGAATCCCGTCCCGTCGAGCGGCTGCGTCCTTCGGCACTGCGCATCGCCGCTCCGGCCATCCCTCGGACCAACATCCCACCCCCATGGGCTCATTGGAGCACCCACGACCGAGAACGCTCGCCGCCGATCGAAGCCTGGGCGCGCTGCGGTCACGGCATGAGGTACGGTGGAAATGATCATTCTCAGTATTCGAGTGAATGTGCCGCAGCCGAAGCCGCAGGCCGTTTCGAAGGAGTGGAGCCTTGAGCGTAGACATCCGAATCGTCTCGCCGGACGACCATCTGGTGGAACCCGCCGACCTGTGGACCAGTCGCCTGCCGGCGCGCTACCGCGACATCGGCCCTCGCATTGTGCGCACCCGCGGACGGATGAATCCAGCAGTCACTTCCGACGTTGCCTTTATCGAAGACGACGAGGGCCGCGACGCAGATATCTGGCACTACGAGGATTCGGTGATCCCGATCCCGCTCATCAGCGCGGCGGCCGGCTATGAACTCGACGAGCTCACCACCGACCCGATCACCTACGACGAGATGCGGCCGGGCTGCTACCGCGTCGAAGACCGGCTCGCAGACATGGATCTCGCCGGCATCGAAGCCTCGGCCTGTTTCCCGAATACCCTTGTGCGCTTTTGCGGTCAACGCTTCTTGTACGGCAAGGACAAAGACCTCGCGCTGCTCTGCGTCCGGGCCTACAACGACTTCCAGATCGATGAGTGGGGCGGCGGCTCGAACGGCCGGCTGATCCCGCTGGGCATCATCCCGCTATGGGATGCCGAACTCGCTGCGAAAGAAGTCGAACGCGTCGCGGCCAAGGGCATGCACGCGATCTGCTTCTCCGAACTGCCCGCCCGCCTGGACCTGCCATCCATTCACAGCGGCTACTGGGACCCCTTCTTCGCCGCCTGCGAGCGCAACAAAGTCGGCATCATGTTGCACATTGGGTCGAGTTCGACGCTCACCAAGTCCTCCCCCGATTCACCGCATGTCGTCACGAGCGCACTGATGGCCGTCAACTGCACCATCGCCATGGTCGATTGGCTGTTCTCTGGCAAACTGCGGCAATTTCCCAACCTCAAACTCGCGTTCGCCGAAGCTCAAGCCGGCTGGATTCCGTACTACCTCCAACGCGTCGACGAGGTCTGGGAAGACCGGCGCGCCTGGGGCGGCATCCATCCGCTGCTCACCGAGCCGCCAAGCACCCAAGTTCCCGGCAGGGTGTGGTTTTCCACCTTCGGCGACCCAGTCGCGTTCCGCATCCTCGATTTGGTCGGCGAAGACCAGCTGATGTTCGAGACCGACTATCCCCACAATGACACCAATTGGCCGCACAGCACCGCAGTCGCCAACAAAGCGACCGAAGGTCTCGACGAGGCAACAAAGCGAAAGGTGCTGTCCACCAACGCCAAGAACTTCTTCGGGATGGTGTAACTCGCTGGCCGAAACCGTCCGGTCAGCCGTTTAAAGCGCCTTCCACTCGGGTTTGCGCTTCTCCAAGAACGCACGCGGGCCCTCGATCGCATCTTTGGTCAGCGCGACCTTCATACGGTAGTTCTCTGCGAGGAGCTCAGCCTCGTAGATGGGTAACGTCAGCCCCTTGCGTACGGCCATCCGTGAACCCCGGACCGCCAGCGGCGCATTGGAATTCACGATGTCAGCGATCTCCCAAGCCCGCGTCATCAGCGAGTCGTGCTCGACCAACTCAGTGAAGACGCCTAGGTCGTAGGCACGCTGCGCGTCGAGCCGCTCATGTTTGCCCATCAGGATCAGCCGCATCGCCATCGGCAGCGGCAAGATCCGTGCAAGTCTGACACCCTCACGCCCGGAGGTCACCCCGATGCTGACATGAGGGTCCATCAACGTCGCGCGCTCCGATGCGATGGTGATGTCCGCAGTGGTCACCAGGTCCATGCCCGCACCGCACGCAATTCCATTGACCGCGCAAATGATTGGTTTGGTCATCTGCAACCAGGGCGGCGTCGCTTCCTGCGGCGCATCCCACTGCCGCATCGAGCTCAGAATGGGCTCGCCCTGGTTGTCGATGCCGGCAGCATTCTCCATATCGTGGTCGGCGGCCTTGTTGACGTCCGCCCCAACGCACAAAGCGCGGCCCGCACCGGTGATAATCACCGTCCAGATATCTTGCGAGCGTTCGATTTCCGCGTACGCGGTGGCTAGTTCAGCAATCATCTCGTCGTTGATCGCGTTGAGCACCTCGGGTCGGTTGAGGGTCACACAGGCAGTGCGACCCCTGACCTCCACCTCGATCGTGTCGTACTGTGTCACCGGGCCGCGCCTCTCTATGTGCTCTTCGACGGGGTCGCGGCTAGTTGCGCGGTCGGGTGAATTCCCAGGATCTCGTGGAACCTCTCGCAGTACCGCGGCCAGACATCGGGATTCAGCAGGCGCGGCGGTTTGTGACCATCAAAGATCGCCTGCCATTGCGTCGCCGTGGCGACGGCGATATCCCGTGCGGCTTCCACGGTGATGCCCGCGGTGTGCGGCGTGGCAACAACGTTGTCGAGTTGCAGTAGCGGGTTGTCGTGGCGAGGCGGCTCCTCATGGAACACATCAAGACCGGCTCCGGCAATTTCGCCGTCGACAAGTGCGTCGCGCAGCGCCTCCTCGTCATGGACTGGTCCGCGTGCCGTGGTGATGAAAAAGGCGGTCGGCTTCATCGCGGCGAACTGCTCTGCGCCGATCAGACCGCGAGTTTCCTTGGTCAGGGGGCACGTCAGTTGAACGAAGTCCGAGCGCTCGACGAGCTCGTCGAGGCCCACCTTCCGCACACCACGTGCTGCGGCGCCCGCCTGATCGACGTAGGGATCGAAGACCAAGACCTCCATGCCAAACGGCGCACACAGCTCGACGAGGCGTCCGCCGATGGCGCCGAGCCCGACAACGCCGAGCGTCTTACCGAACAGCTGAGATCCCTGCAGCGCCATCCGATCCCCGAGCGGACCGCTCCGCAATGCTCGGTCGGAAACGGTGATCTTCTTGGCGAGGTCGAGCATGAACCCCAGCGCGTGCTCCGCGACCGCCTCAGCGCCGGGCCCGGAGTTGTTGCACGCCGCGATACCGGCACGCGTACAGGCGTCCACGTCGATGACATCGTATCCGGCACCGGCCGAACAGACCGCGAGCAGCGACGGGCACCGCGAAAGCAGCTCTTCCCCGGCTAGCCACTGCGCGCCGTCGGTGACGCGGGCGACATCGGTCCGCGTGGCGACCTGATAGCCGTGCGCGGACTCCATCGCCGCCCAACCTTGTTCGGCAGGCGCCGTCAAATCGAGCGTAACGATGTCGATCTCGGAGTGTTCGAGGACATCGCCGGCCGCGGGATCAGTCCATCGCTCGACGACCAACTGCGGTCGTAGCGCGTCGGTCATCTCCGGTGTGCGCCTGATGCGCAGGCGGTCACGGCCGCGCCTTGGGTTTCGCCTGCGCCGCCTTGAACATGTCGGCAAGTGCGGTGTCGACGTTGCGGTAGTCGTTGCGTGCGATCGCTCCGTCACGTCCGGGCACGATGTCGTATCCGAGCCGGAGGTCCTTGTTCTCCATGTGGAAGTACTCGCGACCCATCGGCAGGCGGCGGTCGTCGAGCGGGACTTCCATCCACGCACGCAGGAAGCACCGAGCCTTCTTGGGGTCGTTGCTGCTGACGAAGTCGGAACGCGAGTGGCACATCGCGAAGTTGTTGGCGACGGCCGCTTCCCCTGATTCCAAACGAAATTCGACTTGTTGGTCGACGAGGATGTTGCGGAGCAGCTCCACCGCTTCTTCCTCGTGCGGGGTGAAGTCGCGGCCCAGGGTCTTCATCGCCGGCAGAATGCTGCTGTAGGTGAAGTTGATGCAGATTCGCCCGTCGATCTGCGAGAAGATTGGGACGTCGTAGGGCGTGACGTCGGGCTGGTCGTCGGGTTGTTCGCTGCGCCGGTGGTGCGGAAAGCCTTGATAGAGCACGTCAAGCAGATCGGGGCGTTCGGCCAGCACCCGGTTGTGCGCCGCCGGTCCGCTAGCGAACTGACTCTCCCCGCCTTGCGCCGCCGGGTACACGCACAACAGCGACAGGATGTCGGCCGCATCATTGTGCATGGCTAGTTCCGCACGGGATTTGGTCCCACGGGCTGGCTGGACGCCGCCAGGCAGGATCTCTTCCTGAACGCGCACCATCCGGTGCCCGAACGAGTTGTTCGACACCAGATATCCGAGATGGGTACAGAACGCCCAGTAGATGCGTTCCAGGTCCTCGATGGAGTGCTGCTCCACTGGGAAGCCACGCACACACGCCAGCCCTTTGCCGTACATCAGATCGTTGTAGAGCCGTCCCAGATCATCATCCAGGTCTGGGTGCCGAGCGTCATCCGGGGTGATTTCATCGCGGTCCTTCTGCGCAGTCTTGGCCAGAATCGATTCCAGCGCAGCCACGTTGCGGGCCGACAGGTCGAAGGCGAAGTCCTCCTTGCTCGCGAAGTCCGAGCCGGTCCACGCCATGGAATCGGCAACGGGTTCGGTGTAGATGGCGGTGGGCATCCGGTCCTCCTGGTGTGTTGACGTCGCTTTCAGCTATCGGTTCGGACTCATCACGAGGGTTCTCGTTGCGGCCCTTCGAGTCCACGGAGCGCGTGCGCCCGGGCTGTGGCCGCCTCGGTCATCATCCCGACGTCAGTTCCCGCCGAGATGAATCGCAATCCCAGTCTCACGAACCGATTCAGCAGGTCAAGAGACTTTATGCCGGCGATCCCGAGCGCCACGCCGTGATCACGACAAGCCGCTGCGACCGATTCTACTGCATGGTGGAAATGCTCATTCTCATACTGGCCGTGGATGCCCATCTCGGCGGTCAGATCACTCGGCCCGAGCAGGATCATGTCGATCCCCTCGACCGCAGCGATGGCGCCGGACGCCTCGACAGCCTCCGGTGTTTCGATCATGACGGCCACGACGGTACGACGTTCCAGTAAGTCCACCAATTCGTCTGCCGGTAGCGGCTGATAGCCGCTGACCGCGTTGGGGCCGGCAATAGACCGATGCCCGATCGGCGGAAACCGTGCCGCCTGAACGACCGCCTCCGCCTCTTGCTTCGAATTAACATGTGGCACAATGATTCCCACAGCACCGCCATCCAAGACCCGCGCGATGATGCTGGGATCATGAGACGGCACGCGCACCAAGCCGGCGATCCCGGCCCCGATGGCGGTTGCGCATAGCAACTGCGCCGTCTCCAGTGACGTTGATGTGTGCTCGAGGTCGACGTAGACGGCGTCATACCCACAGGCCGCCGCGATCGCGGGAACCTCCGGGGTGCGTGAATTCAGCAGCGCCAGACACAGGACAAGCGCCTCCCCCTGCAACGCATCCCGCAACGCCGTCGCCATAGGCTCACCGTAGCGGACCGAGAATGGTGTTTCCACAATCTCGTCAACGGTCATTATCGGCAGTGACACCGATGTGATAACCATTAGCTATGCCGTCCAACCGCGTCGCCATCGTGGGTGCTGCCCTGTCCGACTGCGGGCGCGTTCCTGACAAGACCGCCATGGCGCTCATGGCGCAGTCATCACGACGCGCTGTCGCAGACGCTGGCCTCACGAAAGACGACATCGACGGATTCGGCGGCCACGGATCGCTGTTGCCCCCTGTGGAAGTCAGCGAATACCTTGGCCTGCAACCGTCCTGGGTAGACGCGACCAACGTCGGGGGGTCGTCATGGGAGGTGATGGCCGGCCACGCCGCCGCGGCGATCGCGGCGGGCGAAATCGAGGTTGCTCTGCTGACCTACGGTTCGACCGCACGTTCCGACGTCAAGCGTCAGGTTCGCGCCTCCGCGGCCGCGATGGGCACCGGAGGCGCGCTGCAGTACGAGGCGCCCTACGGCGCCACCTTGATCGCCAAATACGCCATGGCTGCGCGGCGTCACATGATCGAATTCGGGACCACCGTCGAGCAGTTGGCCGAAGTCGCGGTCGCCGCGCACGAATGGGCTTCCATGAACGAGAACGCATTTGAGCGTGACCGCCTCACCGTCGGCGATGTCTCAGCCGCCCCGATGCTGGCCGACCCGTTCACCTCCAAGCACGTGTGCCTGCGCACCGACGGCGGCGGCGCCGTCGTGCTCGCCAGCGAGCGCGTCGCGAAAAACTGTGCGAAGGAGCCGGTGTGGATTCTCGGCGCAGCCGATGCGACGTCTCACGTCAGCATGAGCCAGTGGCCTGATTTCACTACGACAGTGGCGGCGCGTTCCGGTCCGCGGGCGTTCGCGCGAGCTGGCGTTGGTCCGCACGACATCGACGTGTGCCAGCTGTACGACTCGTTCACCTCCACTGTGCTGTTGACCGTGGAGGACCTCGGGTTCTGCGCCAAGGGTGAGGGCGGGCAGTTCATCGAGTCCGGGGCTCTACGACCGGGCGGGGCCCTTCCCACCAACACTGACGGGGGCGGGTTGGCGTCGTGCCACCCCGGGATGCGTGGAATGTTCCTGATGGTGGAAGCGGTCCGGCAACTCCGCGGGGAATGCGGACCGCGCCAAGTCCCCGAGGCCCGGTTGGCCTGCGTCCACGCGATGGGCGGTTTCTTCACACACAGCGCCACAATGATTCTGGGGAGGCAGTAGTGACGGCTCCCGATCGGCCCACGATCGACACCGACGGGCAGGCGTGGTGGTCAGCGGTGCAGGACCGCACACTGATGGTCAACGCCTGCCGCAGCTGTAGCCACAGCTCGCTGTACGCCAGGCCCTTCTGTCCGCAGTGCTGGTCAGACGATGTCGAGTTGACGCCGGCGAGCGGACGCGCGCGGCTCTACACCTGGAGCGTGATCCATCAGAACGGCCCACCGTTCAACGCGCGGACACCGTACGTGCTAGCGATGGTGGACCTCCACGAAGGGCCGCGGCTGATGACCGTTCTGGAAGGGTGCGACGCCGAAAAGCTCAGCGCAGAAATGGAACTGGCGATCGCCTTTCGCGACGACGACGACGGATTCGTCGTCCCGGTGTTCCGCCCTGCCCGGTAACTAGTCTGCGCCACCGGGACCGCTCACCCGGACGTCGCGAGTCGCTCGGCAAGTAGGCGCGGCCATCCGACCGAGCGCGCGCCGAGAGCTTTGCGATCGACCTTGCCGTTGGCATTGACAGGAAGTGGCTCGTTCCATAGAACCAACTCCTCGGGCAGTTTGTATTTCGGCAGACCCTCGGACGTCAGGGCACGAGCCACATCGGTGAGCGAGAACTCGATGTCGGGATCAAGCACAACAGCCATCGCCAGTCGCTCACCGGTCGTGGCGTCGGCGACCGAATAGGCAGCGCATTCGCGGACTCCAGGCATTCTCGCCACGGCCTCCTCCACCTCGGCGGCCGGAATCTTCATACCGTTGCGGATCACGATGTCCTTGATACGCCCAACGATTCGCACCCGACCGCTGACGATCTCTGCCACGTCGCCGGTGCGGAACCACTCGCCGTCGAACGCGGGTACGTCATCGTCGGCGTCGGTATACCCGAGAAAGGTATGCGGGCCCTTGACACAACACTCGCTCGGTTCGGACGCCGATCCGACGCGCACGTCGACATCGCCGAGCGGCACCCCGTCGTCGCCATGGCGCACGTCGCGGGACTCGTCACGCAGGCCGGAGGTACTCACCGGGATCTCCGAGGAGCCGTACGCGCGCATCACCACAATCCCGAACTCATCTTCGATGCGTTGCACGATGCGCCGGTCGAGCATCGTGCCGCCCAGGTAGACCGCACGCAGGTCGATGTCGACGCGACGCTTGGCCACCTCGTCGAGCATCCTGCTCAGGAGTCGGTCAGGACCTCCGTACCAGGTCGCGCCGGACCTAATCAGCAGATCGCACGTCCCCTCCGGATCCCAGCGATCCTCGAGAATGACCGGTATCGCCAGCTCCGGCCCGATGAAGAGCGCCTGCACGACCCCGGTCACCGACGCCAGAGGGCTGATCAAGAAGATCCGGTCGTCGGCGCCCAAACCTGCCGCCACGACGTAGTTCGACGACGCTTTGGCCAACGTGCTCAGTGAGTGGATGACGCCTTTGGGCCGCGATGTGGTGCCCGAGGTGTACAGGACGAATGACGGCTCATCGGCCGACCTGGCCGGGCTCAGCGATGGCACGGACTCGCCCGGGTCACCCCCGCCGCACGGTCGGATCCAGCGACACCGTTCCGACAGTTCCGGCTCGGTGATCGCCTGCCAGTTCGGCGCCACACCGAAGCGCGCTCCGGTGCGCGCGACGACGTCGACAACCTGGGAGGCGCCGGCGCTTCGGGGGACGACCAATAGCACCGCATCGACGCGCAGCGCGGCGTGAACGCAGACGAGTGAATCGACATCATTACCGACCACCAAAACAATGGCGCTACCTGCGCACACACCGGCATCAAGCATCGCTCGCGCCGCCGCGTCGACGCGTTCGTCGAGTTCGGCGTAAGTCACTTCGACGCCACGACCCGCAAGGGCGAGACCGGAGGGGTGGCGCACCGCCGCAGATCGGATCATGTCGAGCGGCTCCGCGGTCCAGAACCCGGCTGCCCGGTAGCGCGCCCGCAACTGCCCGGCGCGCAGGTGCGCGGATCGCAGCAACTCTGTCGGGCCGCCCATGATTACGTCCTCCGATGCAAATGCATGTTCTCTTTTGAGTAAATGTAACCTCTCACCCATGCAGTCAATGACTTTCGACAACCAGGTTGCCATCGTCACCGGTGCCGGCGGCGGACTCGGTCGCTGTCACGCGCTGGAGCTTGCCCGGCGCGGGGCGCGCGTCGTCGTCAACGACCTCGGAAGCGCGGTCGACGGTAGCGGCGCGTCGACGTCCGCGGCTCAGAGCGTGGTCGACGAGATCACCGCTGCCGGCGGCACCGCAATCGCCAACGGCGACTCGGTGGCCACTGACCGCGGGGGTGCGGCGATCGTCGCGGCCGCGATGGATGCGTTCGGGCAGGTCGACATCCTGGTCAACAATGCGGGGATCCTGCGCGACGCCGCGTTCAAGAATATGACAGCCGAACAGGTGGACGCAGTCATCGAGGTTCACCTCGCGGGCACGTTCAACGTGACCCGCGCAGTGTGGCCAATCATGCGCGACCAAAATTACGGCCGCATTGTCCAGACAACTTCTGGCACAGGTCTTTTCGGCAATTTCGGGCAGGCGAACTACGGCGCGGCGAAGATGGGCCTCGTCGGGATGATGCACGTGCTGGCGATCGAGGGTCAGCGTACCGGCATCGCGGTCAACGCGATTGCGCCTATCGCGCGCACCCGGATGACCGAGGACATCATGGGAGACGCCGGGAAAGCCATGGACCCTGAACTGGTCACCCCGGTCGTCGTCTATCTGTCGCACCGAAATTGCGATCGCACGGCACATATCTATTCAGTCGGTGGCGGAAAAGTCTCGCGTGTTTTCATCGGAGTCACGAAGGGCATCGAAGAGGGTGCACTCACCGCGGAGACCATCGCCGACTCCATCGATCGAATCGACGACACCTCGACCTTCACCATCCGCGGCGGTCCGACCAAGATGTAAGGGCTAACGACCTCGGAAGTTCGGATTACGGCGTTCGGCGAACGACGCCAGCCCCTCCTGCAGGTCGGCGGTGCGTGACACCACCTCCTGCGCCCAAGCCTCCTGCTCGAAGGCACGATCGCGCCCCGACTCCGAGGACACCGAGAGTAGTCGCTTAGTCAGCGACAGCATCACCGTCGGCCCGGCGGCGAGGCGCCCGACGATCTGCTCGGCGACCGCATCGGTGTCCTCTGGGTTGGTCACGCGATTGACCAGTCCGAGCCGCTCGCAGGTGGACGCGTCGACGGGCTCGCCGAGCATCAGCAATTCGGTGGCCTTGCGTAGCCCCACGATCCGGGTCAGCAGGTGTATGGCACCGGAGTCCGGCAGGATCCCGCGGTGGACGAACGCTTCGACAAGCTTTGCGCCGCTGGACATCACGACGAGATCGCACGCCAAGACGAGACTGGCACCCGCGCCCGCAGCGGTTCCCTTGATTGCGGCGACCACGGGCTTGTCGCAGTCCAACACGGACGCGACCAACCGCTGCCATCCCTGCTGGAGCATGCGGGCGACATCGCCCGGACGCCGCTCGGTGGCCAGGCTCGGGGTGGCTGCTGCGTCTTGAGCCTGCGGCGCCAATCCCGCCCCCGCGCAGAAGTGTCGGTCACCGCTTGCGCTTAGCAGGACGGCACGGACCGCTGGATCATTGTGCGCTTGGATGAAGGCGTCGGTCAGCGCGTCACGCGCCAAGGGCGACAACGAGTTTCCGACATCTGACCGATCGATGGTAATGCGTTGCACTCCGTTGTCATCGACGACGACACGGATGCCGGATGCCTCGTTGCTCATCTTCTCTTCCCTGCGTTAACGGCGTTTCCGCTTTTCGGGTATCTTAATTTCCATGTCTGAGAGCGGCCAGATTTCCGACGAGGGACTGGCCCGGTTGCGGGCCACCATCGGTATCGCCGTCCCGCACACTCAGCCACCGCACTACGTGCGCCCGAACGAGGACAGCTTCCGCCACGTCGCGGAGAGTTACGGCGACGCCAACCCGCTGTGGGCCGATCCCGAGTACGCCGCGAAATCCGTGTGGGGCGAGTCGATCGCACCGCCGGCTCTCGTAGGCGGTGACACTCTCATCGGTGAGGACGAGGTCACTACACTCTCCGAGGATGATCGCGCGTTGACCAAAGGCGATCCGTTGCGCGGCGTTCACGCGTTTTACGCATCGTCGTCGCGCGAGTGGTGGGCACCACTTAAGGCAAATCACCGCGTCTTCCGTCGCAACGCACTTGTCGCGGCGCTGGACAAAAGCAGCGAATTCGCCGAGCGCGCAGTCCACGAATGGTCGGCGCAGGTGTTCCGCGACGACGAAGGCGTCATCCTCGGTGGCCAGTACCGCAACATGATCCGGACTGAGCGCAGCAAGGCGCGCGGCCGGAAGAAGTACGAAGCGGTCGAGCTGAAGTCGTGGACTCCGGATGAGATCGCCGAGATCGACGACCGCTTTGCGCGCGAGTCGCCACGCGGCGCCGAACCGCGGTGGTGGGAGGACGTCAACGAGGGCGACGAGGTCGGCCCGTTGACCAAAGGCCCGCTGACGGTGACCGATATGGTCTGCTGGCACGTCGGAATGGGGACCGGCATGTACGGCGTGCGGCCCCTACGGCTCGCATGGCGTAACCGGCAGCGCATTCCCCGTTTCTACACGCCCAACGAGCACGGTGTCCCCGATGTTCAGCAGCGGGTGCACTGGGAGCCGGATGCGGCCCGAAATGCGGGCAATCCCACAACTTTCGATTATGGGCGCATGCGCGAAACCTGGCTCATTCACTTGTGCACAGACTGGATGGGAGACGACGCCTGGCTGTGGAAACTCGACTGCGAGTTCAGGCTCTTCAACTACGTCGGCGATCTCCACACCATCACCGGAACGGTGGTGCGCAAGTACCTCGCCGAGGACGACCGCCCAGCCGTCGACCTCGAACTAGCGGCGACCAATCACCGTGGGCAGGTCACGTCCCCCGGTCACGCCACGATTCTGTTGCCCAGCCACGAACGCGGACCCGTGCGGTTGCCCGATCCACCCGGCCGGGCGACCAATCTGACCGAGTTGCTGGCGGCCGTATCAGCAGAGTTCGTCGAGCGCTGAGGCCATGACTTACGACAGCGTGCCCGGGCTTCGCGCCCAACAACAGGGTTCCGTCCTCACGTTGATGCTGGATCGTGCCGATCGCCGCAACGCAGTCAACGACACGGTGCTCGACGCGATGATCACGCATATAGCCGCCGCCGGCACTGACGAGTCGGTGCGGGTCATCCGCATCGACGGCGAGGGACCGGACTTCTGCGCCGGATCCGACTTGGTGTCCAACAACACTCGCTCCGAACGCAAACCGAGAGTCGGCAGTACCCAGCGCCGCCTACCGAACAAGGCCAACCGGCTCATCCCGTTGATGCTCGAGACGCAGGTGCCGATCGTCGCGGTGGTACGCGGTTGGGCGGCCGGCCTCGGATTCCACATCGCACTGGCGTCAGACTTCTGCGTCGCCACGGACGACGCTCGGTTCTGGGAACCTTTCATGGCAAGGGGTTTCACCCCCGACAGTGGCGCGACGTGGCTGTTGCCAAGGCTCATCGGATTGGTGCGCACCCGGCAACTGCTCATGCTCGGAAAGGAGATCACCGGAGCGACAGCAGCCGATTGGGGCATCATCCACGATGCCGTTACCGACAGCGAGTTAACCTCAGCCGCAGAGCTTCTGGTCACACAGTTGGGCGAGGCGCCCACAGTGTCGCTCGGGCTCACCAAGTGGCTGCTGCAAAGCGGCAATGGCCTTGACCTGGACCGCCACCTACAGAACGAGGCCCTCGCACTCGAATTATCTAGCCGGAGCGACGATTTCAAAGAAGGCCTTGCCGCTTTCCGCGACAAACGCGACGCGAAATTCCAGGGCCGATGACGACACTGCCGATCACCGACACCACCAGCGCGGCCGACGCCGTTGCCGCGGTGCAGCACTGGGTCGAGGCCGAGGTGCCCGACTCCTGGCGAACCGCAGCAGCCGAAAGCCCCGCTGCCCTGCGTTCGGTGCGCAGCCCCGCCGACTACCAGCAGTGGTATCCCACCTTCGCCGCATCGGGCCTCGTCGTACCCACCTGGGCGCCGGAACACGGCGGCCTCGGAATCGGCAACGAGCTCGCCCGGGCCGTCGACCAGGAGCTGCGGCCATTACGGTTGTCCCGGCTCAACCCGTTGGGCCTCAACAACGCCGCCGCCGCTCTGTTCAGCCACGGCACCGAAGAACAACGGCTACGTTTCCTGCCGCCGATCGTGCGCAACGAGGAAAAGTGGTGCCAACTCTTTAGCGAACCCGGCGCCGGCTCCGATCTGGCCTCGCTGGCCACCCGCGCCACTCGAGACGGCGACAACTGGGTGATATCCGGGCAGAAAGTCTGGACCACCTGGGCCGATAAAGCTGACTTCGCGATCCTGCTCGCCAGAACCGACCCCGAAGCGCCCAAGCACAAGGGCATTACCTACTTCCTGCTCGACATGCATCAACCCGGTGTACAGGTCCGACCGCTACGTCAGATCACCGGAGAAGCGGAATTCAACGAGGTCTTCATCGACGACGCGCGAGTACCCGACGCGCACCGAGTCGGCGAGATCAACGACGGATGGCGCGTCAGCGCATCGACACTGTCCAGTGAGCGGCAGATGGTCTCTGGCTCGGGATCCGGGGGCATGGGTCGCCTCGGCGGCTCGGGCGCGGAGCGCCTGATCACACTGGCACAGCAGGCCGGCCGGTGGGACGACCCCGTGGTCCGCAACAAGGTGATGCGCTTATGGGCGCAAGAACAGATCCGCAGTTGGACCAACACCCGTGTGCGCGCCGCTCTTTCGGCCGGCCAATCACCAGGAGCGGCATCGTCGATCGGCAAGGTGCACCAGGCCGTGCTGAACCAGCAGATACAGGATCTGATGGTCGATCTGCTCGGCACCGAGGCGATTGCCTGGCCGGCCACCGACGATCCCGATGCGCTGCCGCGCGACGTCCAGGGAATGATGCGCAGCCTCGCCAACGGCACCGAAGGCGGGACCACCGACATCAACAAAAACATCCTGGGCGAGCGGGTACTAGGCCTGCCCAAAGAGCCTGACCCGTGGAAAGGCAAGCCCTGGAAGGACATCCCACGCTCGTGAGCACCTATCAGCGCCTCGAGGTGGTGAAGTCCGAAGGAGTCGGCTGGCTGATCCTGAACAGACCAGACGCCGGCAACGCCTTCGACTCGCTGATGCTCGACGACCTCGAGGCCGCGTGGGCCGACCTCGACGCCGATCCCGCCGTTCGGGTGATCGTCAACGCCGCCAACGGCAAACCATTCTGCACCGGGATGGACGTGGTGCAGGTGGCGCGCGACAAAGAGGCGATGCGGCGGCATTCACGCCGGACCCGGGACGCGGAGTTGAAGATCTCGTCGTGGCATTGCGGGGTGTGGAAGCCGGTGATCGCGGCGGTCAACGGGGTGTGCGCCGGCGGCGGCCTACACCTGGTGGCGGACGCCGACATCGTGATCGCGTCCGAGGAAGCGTCGTTCGTCGACCCGCACGTGTCGGTCGGACAAGCCGTTGCGTACGAGGCGATCACCCTGCTGCGCAAATCACCCATGGAGGCGATCACGCGGATGGCGTTGTCCGGCAAGGGCGAACGCATCTCGGCGCGACGCGCCTACGAATTGGGCATCGTGTCCGAAGTGGTCCCGAACGAGGATCTCCGCACTGCTGCGGGCAGGCTCGCGACCACGATCGCTAGGAATTCGCCGACCGCGATGCGTGCTACCAAGAAGGCGCTGTGGCGTTCGCTGGAAGTCGGTCTGACACAGGCCCGCAACGAGGCCGCCGACGAGATTTGGCGGCTTCGCAACCACCCCGATCACGGTGAAGGAGCCAGGGCGTGGAGCGAGAAGCGCACGCCCCAGTGGCAGCCGCTAGCGGACGCAGTGGAGGTGTCGTGACCTATCAGAGGCTGGTCGTAGAGCGTCACGGGCCGGTGGGTTGGATAATCAACGACCGACCCGACCGCCTCAACGCCTACGACGCTGCGATGCGCGAGGAATTTCCCAGGGCCTGGGCAGAACTCAACGCCGATCCCGATGTTCGCGTGATCGTGCACACGGGCAACGGACGCGCATTCCAAGTGGGCGCCGACGTGGAGGAACTCGACGGCGAGGCTGTGCTGCAGTTCCAGGAAACAATGCGCACGCTCGATCTGAAGTTGACCGCGTGGCACTGCAACGTCGACAAACCGGTCATCACCGCCGTCAACGGTGTGTGCGCCGGCGGCGGGCTGCACTGGGTGGCCGACGCCGACGTCGTCATCGCATCCTCGGATGCCAGCTTCGTCGATCCGCATGTCTCGATCGGCCAGGTCAGTGCGCTCGAGACGACCGCGCTGATGCGCAAGATGCCCGCAGAAGCCGTACTGCGGATGGCATTGGTGGGCAGCCACGAACGGCTCAGCGCCCAGCGCGCCTACGAGCTCGGCATGATCAGCCAGGTCGTCGACCCGCCCGACCGACTGCGCGAGGTAGCCCAACAACTCGCCGAGAAGATCGCACGTAACTCCCCGGCCGCGATGCGCGCCACCAAGCGAGCCCTATGGGGCGCACTAGAACTCGGTCTCACGGATGCATGCCGCGAAGGTGCCAAGCACCTCACTTCGATGTGGGGACATCCAGACCAAAACGAGGGACCGCTGGCCTTTGCCGACAAGCGAACTCCGAATTGGTCTCCGCTGGAGAATGATTCGTGAGCCTCGCAGAGCTGCTGGACGGCCTGCCCGACCTCGCAGTCCACACGCTGGGCGCTGACGTTTCACGCCGCGAACTCGCAGCCAGCGCCGAACAACTCGGCGCGCTGCTCGGCCAGAGCGGACTGCACACCGGGCAGGTGGTCGCGGCCATGCTGCCCAACGATGCCACCACCATCGCCGCGCTTTTCGGCACCTGGCGCGCCGGTGGCGTCTATACCCCGCTGAACCCCCGAGCCGCCGACGGCGAGATCGTGACTCAGATCGCGGCGTTGCGACCCGTCGCCGTAGTGACGACTCCTGAACTTGCACAACGGTTCTCGGGCTTCGACCTACCGATCGTCACCGGCGAGGTGCTGACCTGGGACACGGTCGGATCATCAGGCCAGCCCGGCGACGCGCGATGTTACGAAGACGACGTCGCGTTGCTGCAGTTCACGTCTGGCACAACTGGGCCACCCAAACCGGTCCCGCTGCGTCACAGCACAGTGCTCGATCTCATCGACCGGTTGCTGGAAAAACTACGCGGTCCGAAACCCGCAGGCAGCAAGCCAAAGCGGTCGCCCATGCCCAATCTGGTGCCGCTGTCGTTGTCGTTGTGGGCCGGTATTTACCAGGTGCTGTTCGCCTTTCGCGCCGGCGCCGGTGTCGTCCTGATGGATCGGTTCTCCGCCACCGACTTCGCAGCGCTGGTCAAGCGGCACCAGTTGCGCTCCACGGTCCTACCGCCGGCCGCGCTCACGATGGTGCTGCACGACGACTCGGTTACGGACCTGTCCCCGCTGAAGATCGTGCGATCGATCACCGCTCCCCTATCCCCCGTTCAGGCGGGCCGGTTCCGCGACAAGTTCGGGGTCGTCGTCCTGAATTCCTATGGGCAAACAGAACTCGGCGGTGAAGTCGTCGGCTGGTCGGCCGCGGACGCCCGCGACTGGGGCGAAACAAAACTCGGTTCGGTCGGGCGGCCGCTGCCCGGCATCGATGTCACCATCACCGACGACGAAGTGATGGTTCGCACCCCGACGACAGCGGCACGCAAGATCGATGCAGCTTTCCTTGATCGACTCACCGACGACGGCTGGTTTCACACCGGTGACCTGGGCTGGTTCGATGGCGACGGATTCCTGTGGCTCGACGGTCGGGTCTCGGACATGATCAATCGCGGCGGACTCAAGGTCTTTCCCGGCACCGTCGAGGATGTCCTGCTCTCCGCCAACGGAGTCCGCGAGGCCGCCGTCGTAGGGATCCCCGACGAACGCCTCGGCGAGGTGCCGTGGGCCTTCGTCGCGCGCAGCGACGACGAGGTGTCCGAGGACGGGTTGATCGCGTGGTGCCGCGAGCACCTGACTCCCTACCGCGTTCCTGTGCGGATCATTTTTATCGAGCAACTGCCCCGCAACGACGTCGGCAAGGTGGTCAAGCGCGAATTGGCGGCGCTGGCCAAGATGTAGAATCATCATTCTCATATAGCGAGAGTGCTGATATCATACAGCGGAAATATAGATTTCCACTGCCGGATCGCTGCGACGGGAGCAACTCCTGTGATCGACGAACTGATACGCATGGCCGTCACATGGGGAGTCATGTGCGGACTCGTCGCATTTTTTTACTGGATGCTGTCGAACATCGGCACATTCTGACAGCGGGATCGGCATAGCCCGATCGCGCCGTTACGCCGACGGCCGTCATCAGAATTCATCCAGCGATTGGAAGACACAGCGCAATGGAAGATCAGGACCGCAGGCGTAGACGAGCGCTGATCGTGTTCCAGGTCTGGATATACGGCCTGTTGCTGACGATGTTTCTCATCCAGCTTTCGATGTTGCTGACAAGGGACTGGTGAGCCGATGAGGCGTCGCCGTGCCGCACCGGCACCCGTGTCGACAACACTGGACGAACACGACCGTCAGAGCCGCGTGGCTCAACGGCAAGCAGACCTCTGGCTGATTGCCGGGACAGCCCTGATGGGCACCCTCGTGCTCGGTGTGATCGGACTTCCGCTGTTCTTGCGTGGCTTGTATCTATTGCGCAATGCACAACGCGCGGGACTTTCGGTTCGCCCGTTGATGGTCACGCTCATCGGCTACGTCATCATCTTGGATGCGGCTCTGAACAGCATCGGTTGGGCGCTCGACCTTTTCGCCAACCATGCGCTAATAACCCGCACCGTCTTCACGGCTTGGGGCAACCTGATGGACGCGGGGTACTTCTGGCACTACAACGAACTTTGGATCGGTGGCGCTGGCGCTCCAGGCGAGAAGGCGTGGGTGCTGGTCTGCGTGCTGATTGCCTTCCCTATGAGAATGGCTGCGGCAATCGGCTTCCTGCAGATGACGCGCTGGGGCCACCAATGGATGATCGTGACTTGCTGGTTCGGCGTGGTGGTGTGGACGGGCTACATCTTCAACATGACGTTGTACGCCGATGTCCGCTACGCGGCGGTCGGACTTCCGGTGATTGCGTGGTGGGCCTTCAACATCTTTTACATCACGCCGTTTCTCGCAATTCCCTACCTGCACACCGTCAATCGGGAAGTTTTCTCGGATTAGCAGGTCCCAGAGAGGATCATCGTGACTGAACCCGCAGTTAGCGCTGGCGCATCGACCGAGTCGTTGCCGGCCGGTACGGCGCCGGTATGGGCGCGGATGCACAAGTGGTTGAAGCGAGGTCTGTACGTCTGCCTTTTCGGTCTGGTGATCGAAGGTTCGCTCACTGTGCCGGCGATCGCCGTTTGGTACGGGTGGCCCACGCTGTCCCTCACCCAGATCTGCAGCGAGTTGCTCAAAGTCCGCTACTCGAACGAGACGCTGGAGTGTCTCCAGCCTTATCCGATCGGCGGCCCACCTTTCGGTGGCCCACCCGAAGCGGCGGGCCAGCACACCGCGAAAGACGACTGGGGAATCCAACCCCGCCCGCGCTACGACCGAATCGGCTTTCGCCAACTCATCAAGATCCACGATGAGCGAATTGCGCGGCAGGACAGGGCGACTCCAGCTCCGAATCCCTAGCAGCCCGGCGATGATGAC
This sequence comes from Candidatus Mycobacterium wuenschmannii, assembly GCF_030252325.1. Taxonomy (NCBI): domain Bacteria; kingdom Bacillati; phylum Actinomycetota; class Actinomycetes; order Mycobacteriales; family Mycobacteriaceae; genus Mycobacterium; species Candidatus Mycobacterium wuenschmannii. Next base: position 2,076,847 of record NZ_CP126981.1, read on the forward strand.
GACACCTCATGTGATCGGCCACAGTGAGACCGTGTCGTGCGCGATCGCAGCAAGCCTCAAGACGGTCGTCCACGATGTCAACGAATTGATTCCGCCGGGAACCGATTCCGTTGTCATCGTGGTGTGCGTTGATCCGATGCTCGAGCCGACCCACCTCTCGACGCTTAGCGCGGCTGACTGGCGCCGTTTCGCGGAGCAACCAATGCGACGCGCACTGACCGCGTTGCAGAGCTCCTACGCATCGATGCGGCAGGCCGGAGGGCGGATCGTTCTGGTACTACCGTCGGTCGGGATGACCGGCGGGCCACACCTTGTCCCGTGGGCTACGGCTCTCGAGGGGATACGAGCGATGGCCAAATCCGCTGCGCGCCAGTGGGCTCATGCAGATGTGATCGTCAACCTGATTGCCATGCCGCTGCACCTCGTCGCGCCTAGGTTGAGCGCATCAGCCGCTCACGTGACCGCGGCCGCCGTTCCAGACGACGACAAAATCATCGAATCGGTCGTTGAGGCCACGAGATTCCTGCTCAAGCGCGAGGTCGCGGGTGTGGTAGGTGAGACGATCATTGTTGATGGTGGAGCGGTGATGCTGCCGTGACGCTAGACGACTACACGGTGCTGGTTACCGGAGCCGGCCGCGGTGTTGGCCAGGGCATAGCCCGCGCCCTCGCCCTCGACGGCGCCCACGTCTTTGTCGGTACCCGGTCGGACAACGGGCACGAGGTCGCCGCGCAGCTCACAAACTCGGGTTATCGAGCAACCTGGGTCCGCTGCGACGTCACCGCCCTGGACTCGGTAACCCGCGCTGTCGAGATGGCCATCGCCGATACCGGTCGGCTGGATGCGCTGGTGCACAACGCCACCAGCAACGCGTCGAGCCAGCCACACCGACTTGAGGACGTCGATGAAGCCCTGTGGCGGGACCACTTCAGCGTGTCGGTGGCAGGTGCCTACCACTGCGCTGGTGCGGGCTTCGAGGCTCTGCGTGACCGGAGGGGAACATACCTGGTGATGACCTCTCCCGCCGGTATCGAAGGCAGCGCGACACTGCCGTTGTACGCCACGATGAAGGGCGCGCTGCGCGGCTTCGCGAAGAGCCTCGCTCGCGAGTGGGGACCTCACGGCATTACCGTCAATGTCATCTCACCCCTTGCGTATTCGCCCGCGATGACCTCCGCGATCGAAGCAGAACCGGCAATGGAAGAGCGGCTCAAACGACGCATCCCCTTGGGCCGAATAGGCGATCCGGACAATGACATTGGAGCGGCGATCAGTTTTCTGGTGGGGCCGAGCGCCCGGTACCTGACCGGCCAGACTATCGGGGTGGACGGTGGCCACTTCACCAACCTCTAAGGCCCCGGCGAACGCAAGCAGTGAGCGTTCCGAACCAAACTTGCGATCGGCCGCCATTCTCAGTAACTTTTGATTCGAGAACGTTCCCTCTCATTTTGCGATAGCGGCGTCATCACTAGTCACTCCCTTGGGTTGTCGAGCGCACGATGCGTGGGCACCCATAACACTGTTGGGGGCAGAGACAGCTACCCGAAAGGACCGACGATGACCCAGACGAGAGCCTTCGAAGTGTGGGATTCCGACAACCACATGTACGAGACGATCGACGCCTACACCCGGTATCTGCCGGAAAAATATTCTGAGGCGCTGAAATTCATCGACGTCAAGGGCCGCACGAAGCTGCAGATTCTCGGTGTCGTCACCGAGTGCATCCCCAACCCGACCTTCGAGGTGATCCCCTCCCCAGGCGCGTGGTCGGACTACTTCCGCGGCATCAACCCCGAAGGAAAGACGCTGCGAGAGCTGGCTGAACCCATCCGCTGCCCCGATGAGTATCGGCGCCCCGACCTGCGCTTGGCACTTATGGACCGTCAGGGTGTGGACGGTGCGGTCATGTTCCCGACTACGGCGGGGATGCTCGAGGAACGGACCAAATCCGACACCGAACTAACCCACGCAATCACGCACGCATTCAACCGCTGGCTGCTCGACGAATGGACGCTCAACTATCAGGACCGGATCTTCCCGGTGCCCGCGATTTCGCTGAATGATCCGGCACGGGGTGTGCAGGAGCTCGACTGGTGCCTCGAGAACGGCGCCAAGACGGTGCTGATCCGGCCGGCACCAGTACCGCGGGAGGACGGGCCATCACGTTCGGCGGCGCTACCCGAGTTCGACGACTTTTGGCGACTGGTCGAGTCGTCGGGCATCTCGGTGCAGATGCACAACTCGGACTCGGGCTATGAGCGCTATGTCGACGACTGGGAGGATGCCGCCGAGTTCAACGGCTTCGCGCTGAGCAAGCTGCGGGGTTTCATTTACGAGGAGAGCCGCAACATCTTCGACACCTTGGCGGCGTTCATCGCGCACGGGGTGTTCGAGCGCTTCCCGGGCTTGCGCATCGGAGTCGTCGAGAACGGCGGTTCGTGGGCGCATCGCCTGCTCGACGTATTCGACCGCGTGCACCGCAAACGCCCGTACGACTTCAGCGAGCACCCGAGCGACGTCTTCCGTCGGCATGTGTGGATAAATCCGTTCCACGAGGAGGACATGTCGCAGCTCGTCGACCTTCTCGGCGCGGATCGTGTGATGTTCGGTTCGGACTACCCGCACCCGGAAGGTCTCGCTGACCCGGTCGATTTCGTCAAGGAACTCGCGGCGCTGCCTGCGGCCACCACCGCCCGGGTGATGGGCGGCAACCTCAAGGAACTCATCGGACTCTAAGCGAGGTCGGCGAATCGCTTGAGGTACGGCCAAACGATATCTGGTGGTATCCCCCCACACAGCGGTGAGAGGTTGATGACCTGGCCGCTGGCGACGCGCTCGGCGGCCTGCTCGATTGACAGAATGACGTGCGTGGTCGCCTGGCGTCGCAGCTCGTCGACAGTCTTAGCGTGAGTGATGTTGGCGGACACCGTATTAAGGGGATTCCATTGGGAATACGCCATCGCGTTGTGTAAGAGGTACTTGCCGATCTCGTCCCAGGCGGCGTCAACATCTTCGGCGACAAAGCAATTGGTTGAAGCGTCGCGGTCAGGGATCAACACGAACCCCGGCGCGTGGCCGTGCTGGTGGCACGCCTGTTCATAGGCTTCTTGCATCCCTGGCACCCCGCCGTTGGCCAGTAGACTTAGAGCGTTGCGACCCTCGCTACGGGAAGCCGCCAGGCTCGCGCCTCCCGTCACATCCTTTGAACTGGTGGTGATTGCGGGTCAACGACTCCCGAACCGGGCCCGTAGTTCGGTCTTGAGCACCTTGCCGGTGAGGTTGCGGGGCAACGCGTCGACGATTTCGAGTCGTTCCGGAGTCTTGTGCTTGCTGAGCCCTCTGGACTGGCAGTGTTCGAAGATCGACGAGATCGTCAGGGTTGTCTGTGGGTGTGCGACAACGACCGCGCAGACACGTTCCCCGGTCCGATCATCGGGCACACCTATGACCGCGACGTCGGCGACCGCTGGGTGACCGGCCAGCACGTCTTCGATCTCCAGTGCCGAAATGTTCTCTGCGTTGCGGATGATCGCGTCTTTGATTCGCCCCGAGACGACAATGTTGCCGTCCTCGTCGACGTGACCGAGATCGCCTGTGCGAAACCAACCGTCGACGTCGAACGCCCCGGCATCCAGCGCTGTGTCCACGTATCCGAGGAAGCATTGCGGGCCTTTGAGCCGCAACTCGCCGACTTCTCCCCGCGTGACGGGCCGCTCGGCTTCGTCGACGACACGGACCGTCACGCCTGGCACCGGTTTGCCGACGGTGTGATCCAGCAGCTCCGGCGGGCCGTTGGGCGCTTGAGAGGTAGCAACCGGGAATTCGGTCAAACCCCAGGCGTTGGCCACGCCGTCCACTGAAAATGTCTGCCGCACTTTATGACCCAGCTCAGCGGTAATCGGGGCTCCTCCACCAACGCAGCCCCGCAGGGCGGGATACAACGGTGTGTCGCCGTGCTCGGCCTGCGCTGCCATGAAGGCGACGAAGAACGGGGTTGCGCTGCCCAGCAGGGTGGGCCGGTGTGCCGCAATTGCGAAAGGTGTCGCTACGGGGTCGAACGAGTCGAAGAGCACCAGCCGCATGCCGGTGTGCAGCCCAGCGGCGAGCATGGCGGCACCCCCGATATGTGACACCGGAAACGCGATCGGATTGACGTCGCTGCTGGACGCACCGACGATGCCGATGACCCCGGCTGAGCCGGCAAGGACTGAGCGGTCGCAGTGCCGCGCGCCTTTCGGCGCCGCCGTCGTGCCCGACGAATAGTAGATCCAGCGCGGCTCCTCGCCGCTGCTCGGCGCCGGCGGTAGCGCTGCTGGGTCGCCGGTCGGCAGCCGCAGGTCCCCGGTGATCGGTGTCTCGTGGTCAATGACGGTGACCCTCATCGGCCGCTCGTCGGCGAGCCGTTGCGCGAGGGCGGTGTAGTCGAAATTACGCCAAGCTCCGGGCACGATGAGAAACTCAGTGTCGAGTTGTGCTGTCACATAGCGCAACTCGTTTTCGCGCCATATCGGCAGCACTGGATTTTGCACCGCGCCAAGACGCGTGAGCGCGACCATGACCACCATCGTCTCCAGGGTGGTTGGCAGTTGCCAGGACACGACGGTGCCCGCGCCGATCCCCTGGGTCGCCAGCGCCGCAGCACACGTCGTTGCCGATTGCCGCAGTTGTTCACACGAGAGACTGCGCCCATAGTCATCGGCGAGGACGACTCTGTCCGGATGCGCCTGCGCCGCGGTTTCGACCAGAGACCAGTAGGTGGGCTCGGCAGGAGTTGGACTCATTGGCTCGGCAATTGCAGTCGGCGCTTGGCGAGGATATTGCGCATCATCTCCGAGCTACCACCGGAGATCGTATACGCGCGCGACCACAGCCAGCATTCGCGCAACCGTTTTTTGGCCGCCTGCACGGCGGGTGCGCTATCCCCTACCGCTGTCGCGAACGCTGCGAGTTCTGCGCCGTACGCCGCGACCTGATGGTAGGTCTCGGCGAAGCTCAGCTTCGCGATCGAGCCGTCACCCGGTTGTTCGTCACCCGATGTCATCCGCTCCACATGATCATCGATGAAAGCCTTTGCCACCTCGACCTCGACGGCCAACTCGGCCACCTTCTGGCGGATGTCGGCGGACTCCAAAGCAGGCTCGTCGTCGATGTAGGCGTGGCGGGCGACCGCGACCAGATCATCGATCAGCAGCTCGAGCAGAATCACGTTGCCGCCGATGCCAAATCGTTCAAAGTCCAGTCCCGCCATGATGATTGACCAGCCCTGACCCACCTCACCGATCAGGTTCTCGGCCCCGAGCCGGACTCCGGTGAGGAATACCTCGTTGACCTCGACAGCATCGCCGACCGTGCGGATCGGGCGAATCTCGACACCCTCTGCATCGAGCGGCACGGTGAACACCGACAGCCCGTGGTGACGTGAGGATGCCGGGTCGGTGCGGACCAAGGCGAGGCCCATATCAGCCCAGTGACCGTCGGTAATCCAGGTTTTCTGCCCGTCGATGAGCCAGGCACCGTCGTCTTGCAGTGCGCCACGGCTGCGGACCGCGGCGATGTCGCTGCCGGCGTCGGGTTCGCTGAGCAGTTGACACCAGACGTGCTGACTGGAGCGGATCAGCGGTAACAGCTTGCGCTTCTGCTCCTCGGAACCGAAATGCAGCAGCACGTGTGCGGCCAGATTGACCTGGTCGACCGGCCGCGGCGCGCGGGCGCGCAAAATCTCCTCGCTCACGACCCGGTCCTGCAGCGGATGGTAGTCAGCGCGGCCGCCGTGCTCGACCGGCCAGTCGGCGCCCGCCAGGCCAGCGTCGAACAGGCCCGCGAACCACCTGCGCAGCAGGGCTTCCTGTTCGGCGGTTTCCGGTGCCCGGTGTCCTTCACGTGCCTCGATCGCCGGTGCGTGCTCGGCGATATGCGTCTTGACCTTGCTTCTGAAGTCGGCCAACTCAGCTTCGGACGGGCGAATACTGAAAGCGCTCACCAGCCAGACTCTTTCGCCAATGCGGCTCGACTGGAACGCGCCGTACCGATCAGATGCGAGTTGGTGAACACCCGTCGCAATTCGTAGTGCAGTGGGTACTCCCACGTGAATCCGATTCCGCCGGACAACTGCATGCACTCATCCACGGCGGCGATGGATTTCGCCGCGACGAAGGCGTGTGCGGCCGCCGTCAGGGCGGTTGCTCTGACGTCCGCGATGGCGATCGCACGTGCCGCCCGCATCACGACAGCTCGCGCTTTGACCACGAAGACCAATAGCTCGACGAGCCGATGCTGGATTGCTTGAAAACTGGCGATGGGGGCGCCGAAGGCCACCCGTTCCTTGAGGTAGGCGGTAAGCCGCTCCACAGTCATCGACACGGCCCCGATGGAATCAGCGGAGATAAGCAGCTGCGCCACCCCGAGCAACTCGTGAGCCCGTTCGGGCGACCCGATCACCTCGCCGGGTGCGAGGTCGAAGTCGGTGCGCCACACCGTCCTACTGACATCCAGCAGATCGTCATCCAGCGCGAATAGCCCCGGAGTGAGCTCACCGAGAAGGTGAATTCCGTTGGGATCCAACACAAAAACGAGGTCCAGCTGATCCCCGCGGACGACGCGCGCGTGGTCATCAGCGATCGCGAAACCCGCGGATGAGCTGCCGGCCAGCAGGCCAGGCAATAGCTGCTCCCTGACCTGCTCCGGCGCTGAGGCAAGCGCAGCGGCGCCCATCGTGGTGCCGAACCATGCCGAAGCGTCTTGCGCTCGCCCCAATTCCTCGGCCACGACGCACGTCTCGACCGGGCGCCACCCAGCACCACCAAGTTCCTCGTCGACGAGCAAGCCGGTCCAGTCCATGGCCGCGAGGTCCTTGACGGTGCCCCGCTCCCCCCGTTCGGCGAGAAATTCGCGCGCCGACAACCTCAAGAGGTCGAGGTCGACGTCAAGTGAGTCCTCGCCTGCCATGCGGCCGTCAGCCTCGGACGAGCAACTGCTCGGCGTTATCGCGCATGATCCGCCGCTTAGCGGCGTCGTCCAGTGGATCGAGCAGCTTGACGAAGTCTGCGGGCTCGGCCATGCCTTCGGCGTGCGGGTAATCAGACCCCATAACCAGGCAGTCGTCGTATCCCATGCTCGAGACGATCGCGGGGATGTCGTCCTCGGGATAGGGGACCACACGGACGTGCCGGCGGAAAATTGACGACGGTCGCTCGGTCAGCTTCCCGCCGATCCACGGACCATTGCGGCCCATACCGCGACTTTTGTCCATGTGCCGAACGAAGAAGGGCACCCATTCCGCTCCGTGCTCGGCGACCAGGACGTTGAGGTTCGGGAAGCGACCGAAGAGGTTGTCAAAGATCAGTGCGGACAGCGTGTCCTCGATCGGTCGTTGCCCATAGATGTTCATCCACTGCCACGCCGACATATGCCACGACGCCGGGTCGGAGTTCTGTCCCCACGCGGGTGAAATCGCGTCGAAATACCAGAACGGCATGATGTGGTAAACGAGGACGCAACCGGCCTCCTGCAGGCGTGCGTAAATAGGGTCGAAGTAGGGATCGCCCGGCGATCGACCGTAGGCAGGACCCGTTGGCAGCATCACAAACTTCGCGCCTTGGGCGATGATCGCCTCGGTCTCGGCGATCGCAGAATCCAGGTCACGCAGCGACAGCAGAGCCGTTGCGAAGATCTTGCCGTCGAAGTTGAAGCCCCACTCCTCATCGAACCACCGGTTGAACGAGCGCAGGTTCGCATACAGCGCTTCGGTGTCGTCGACGTAGTGTTCAGCGGCCAACGCCATACCGCTGGGATAGATGACCATCCGGTCAATGTTCTGCTCCGCCATCACCGACAGGCGCGGGACGCGCGACACGAATTCCGGTTGCATGGGCTGCGGCTCGTAGTTCTCCTCGGGGTTACCCGACCCCATCTGCCGGAGCATCTCCTTGAGCGAGCCGGGCCGGTAGGCGACATCCAGGCCCAGACCGCCTTCGCTGTTGAAGGTCGCGACGCGGTGCCCCGCAAGGATCACCTCGACTCCGTCGGCGCCGCGCACCGTCGTGATGGCGCGATCCCGAAACTTTTCCGGCAGATAGCGGGTGAATGCGTCCCGCGGCTCGTAGCAGTGGGTGTCGCAGTCAAAGATGCCGTATTCGAGTTTCGTCGTCACCGCGTCGCTCCTTCAGCGAGAATGCTTATTCTCTAATTTCAAAAAAGATACTATCCTCATTCGGCAATGACCATCCCGGGCCTCGATGCCAGGAATCCGCCGGCAGTGTCGTGAGTTGTGGACGGCAGGACGGCCGCGGCCGCATTGTGCGCGCACCACGACCGTCGACTGAAAGGCTCAAAGCTATCAAAGCCATTGATGGACAACGAGATCAACGAACAAATGACTGATATCGACGACCTCCGCGGCGTGGTGCGCGACTACCTGACCGCGACGTCACCGAGCGAGACCGTCCGCGAGTTGATGCTGACCGAAGCCGGTTACGACGAGGCGGCGTGGCTGAAGATGGCCCACGAGTTGGGCCTGCATGGCATCGCCGTTCCTGAACGTTGGGGCGGCGCCGGGGCCGGCGTTGCCGAGCTGGCGGTGGTGTTCGAGGAGATGGGGCGCGCCCTGCTGTGCTCCCCCTTCTACGCCACCGTGGGCCTGGCTACACAAGCCATCCTCGCCAGCGGCGACGACACAGCCGCCGAACGCTTCATTCCCGGATTCGTGGACGGCTCGACTACCGCGACGTTGATCCTGAATGGTCACCTCGACGTCTGGGACCCCGAGGCGGTGACGTTGCGGGCTGACCGAGACGGCGCCGGTCACCGGATCCACGGCGAGGCACCTCTGGTCATCGATGGTCATACCGCCGATATCGTTCTGGCGGTGGCCAATACGCCCGCTGGGATCTCGCTGTTCGCGGTGAACGCCCGATCGGAGGGGGTCACGTGCACGCCGCTGGCCGGAATCGATCGCACCCGCAAGGTCGCCCATGTGGAGTTCGACAACGCGAGCGCGCAGATAATCGGAACCGATGGTGGCGCAGCAGACTTCCTGGCGCGCGCCTCGGACCTTGGCATCGTGGCGCTGGCGGCCGAACAGGTGGGTGCGGCACAACGATGCCTCGACATGGCCGTCGACTATGCCAAGAGCCGGATTCAGTTCGGCCGGCCGATCGGCAGCTTTCAAGCGATCAAACACCGCTGTGCGGACATGCTGATCCAGGTAGAAGGCGCTCGCTCGGCCGCATCGCACGCCGCCGATATTGCCGACTCGGCCGAACCTGAGGAGCTCGCGACGGCCGCATCAGTCGCGAAAATGGCCTGTTCGGAAGCCCTCCTACAGGCCGCACTCGACAACATGCGCATCCACGGCGGCATCGGCTTCACCTGGGAACACGATGCCCACCTGTTCGTCCGACGCGCCAAGGCGACCCAGCTGATCTACGGCAGCCCCGATAGCCACGCCCAACGCCTCGCCGCACTCGTCTCCGAAGTGAAAGGATCCTTGTGACCATTTCGTTTTCCCTCGAATTGCCCACCCAGCGTGTCGAAGCGGTGGAGGAATTCGTCACCGCCGGCGCCATCGCCGACATTGCGCGTGTGGCCGAGGAGACCGGGTTCGCGGCGGTCCACGTGACCGACCACCCCGCACCTGACGCGAAGTGGCTCGACCATGGTGGTCACCACGCCCTCGATCCATTCGTCGCGTTGGCCTTCGCAGCCGCGGCAACCACCGACGTCAGGCTGTTGACCAACGTCTACATTGCCGCCTACCGCAACCCGTTTCTCGGCGCGAAATCGATTCAGAGTCTCGCCGCGCTGTCGAACGGCCGGCTTATCCTGGGTACTGCTGCGGGATATCTCAAACCCGAGTTCAAGGCGCTGGGAATCGATTTCGACACCCGCGGCGCCCTGCTCGATGAGGCACTCGACGTGCTGGACCAGGTACTCACCGGTGCCGATATTGCCTATGAGGGAACGTCATTCGCCGCGCGCGGTGTTCGTCTGCGACCCCTACCGGCCAGTCCTCCGCCCGTCTGGGTCGGCGGCAACAGCAAGCCTGCCGTTCGACGGGCCGTGTCGCGCGCTCAGGGATGGGCGCCGTTCAACACGTTCGGTTATGCCGCAGCCTCGCGTACCGCGGAGATCTCCACGATCGAGGATCTGGAACTCGCGATCGCCTGGGCACGGCGCTACGCAAGCGACATCGGCCGTACCGAACCGCTGGACATCTGCTTCTCCGCGGGAAACCTGTTGGACGACAACAGGTCGGCAGACGAACGACATGCGACCATTGCCAAGCTGGCAGCCGCTGGAGTGACGTGGCTGACGATCGCGCCGCCAGGAGCGGACCGCACCGAGGTGATCGAACGTTCCCGCGCCTTCGCCAAGGAGTTCATCACGGTGTGACCCGCCGTCAGCCCATCAGGGTGTCGGCGGCGAAGGCGTCCACTGCGATACGGCGATGTGCGAACAGCCACCGGCTTTCCACCGGCACGAGCACGTCTCGGTAGCGGCCCCAATGGTCGAGCCCGATGTCGGTGTGCACAGCGAAGTAGCTACTGACCTCGACCCGGTCGCGATCCACTTTCCCGAACCGGACGCTCGACACGTGATGCCGGACATGCGTCGGCACTGGTCGCCCAGAGCCCGCGGGCTGGGTAACTGCGGCACCCAGACCCGCTTCGATTTCCGCGGGACCCGTGAGAGGCTCGGCGCCGCCGGTGAATTCCAGCACGCCCCTGGTGTCGAAACACCCGGCTAGCGCGTGAAGATCGAAGCGGTCGGTCGCCGCGGTGTAATCCGCCAATGTTTGACGCACCGACTCGCGAACATCGAGCTCCCATGCCTCCACCCGGCCTCCTCACACAAAGGTTCATCTGGAACAAGCTTTTGCGTCACACGATAACGTGTGTTCTCATGCCGCAACCACGCTTGCAAGACCTTCTCGACCCCGCCACTACCGCGCTGGTGACTCAGGAGTGCCAGGGTGGGGTTATTGGCCCACAGGCCGGCCTACCGTTCCTTGCCGAAGAGGCTCGCCGCGAGGCGATTCCGAACATCGCCGCATTGGTCGAGGCCGCCAGGGCGGCAGGCGTTGCCGTCGTGCATTGCCTCATCGAGAAGCGGTCCGACAACCGCGGGTCGAACACCAATGCCCGGTTGTTCATGGCGGGCAAGTCCTTCGCCGCGGACTTGACTCCCGGTAGTCCCGGCGCGTCCGTTTTGCCCGAGCTCGGTCCGGCGCCCACTGACCTGGTGCTCACCCGGACCCATGGCGTCGGGCCCATGACCGGTACCGATCTCGACTCCGTCCTAAGGAACATGAACATCAAGACGATTGTGGGCGTTGGAGTTTCGGTCAACATCGCAATACAGAACTTTGTGATGGACGCCGTGAATCGCAGCTACCAGTTTGTGCTGCCGCGCGACGCGGTGAGTGGATATCCGCGGGAATACGCCGAGTCCATCATCGACAACACGTTGGCACTGCTGACCACCGTGACCACCACCGCTGCGGTAGTCGACGCATGGCAAGAGCTCAGTCCCCCGTGACCCGATCTGGATGTTGCGGAACGATGATGATAATGTCGTTCTCACTTAGCGTAAATGATCATATTCGCTGTTCAGGAGGAAAGTTCAATGTCTTCCCGGTCTCTGCCGTATCCGGTTTTCGACATCGACAACCACATGTATGAAACCGAGGACGCGCTCACGAAGCACCTGCCGAAGGCGCACCGCGGCAAAGTCGGCTACGTCGACGTCGGCGGCCGGCCCAAGCTCGTCGTCAAAGACCACATCAGTCATATGATTCCCAACCCGACGTTCGCGCGGGTCGCGCGACCGGGTAGCGCTGAGGACTACTTCCTGGGCAACAATCCGGAGGGCCTCGACTTCCGCCAATTCATCGGTGAGGCAATGGATGTCATCCCTGCCTACCAGGCACCCGCACCGCGACTGGAATTGATGGACGAACTGGGCATCGACCAGTGCGTGATGTACCCGACGCTGGCGAGTCTCATCGAGGAACGCACCACCGACGACGTCATCCTCACCCACGCGATCATCCACGCGCTCAACGAATGGATGCTCGAGCATTGGACGTTCAACTATAAAGACCGAATCTTCCCGACCCCTGTGATCTGCCTGCCCCTCGTAGACGAGGCGATCAACGAATTGCATTGGTGCCGCGACAACGGCATGAAAACGTTCCTGGTCCGTCCCGCGCCAGTGCCCAGCCGCTTCGGCGGATCACGCTCCATGGGTCTGCCGGAGTTCGACCCGTTCTGGGAAGAAGTGGTCAACACGGGCATGCCGGTCACGATGCACGCCTCCGACAGCGGCTATCAGAAACACCTCATGGAGTGGGAGGGCGGCGACGAGTATCTGTCCTTCAAGCCGAGTGCCCTCCGCGAGGTCGTGATGGGCCACCGGGCGATCGAAGACACCTTGGCCGCGATGATCTGCCACGGCGCGTTGTCGCGCTTCCCCGACCTGAAGATCCTCTGCGTCGAAAACGGCAGCGGCTGGGTGCGCAACCTGCTCGAGCAACTCAACACCGCATACAAGATCATGCCCAAGGAGTTCGACGAGCATCCCGTAGAGGTGTTCAAGCGCAACATCTACATCCACCCGTTCCTCGAAGACGACGTCAAGGGCATCGTCGAGATCATGGGCGAAGATCACGTGATGTTCGGCTCGGACTTCCCGCACCCCGAAGGCATCGGCGACCCGTTGAGTTTCGTCGACCGCCTCGAGGGAGTCTCGGAGTCCGCGAAAGCAAAGATCATGGGCGGTAACGCCATCGAGCAGCTGAAACTCAAGGTCCCGGCGTGACGCAGGCGCCCGCCTCTCCGACCGAGTATGACGGGATCGCGGGCTTCGAGGCGCACGTCGGCCAACACCTTGGCTACAGCGACTGGCACCAGGTGACACAGAAGGAAATCGATCTATTCGCTGAGGCGACCGGAGATCATCAATGGATTCATGTCGATCCGGAAAAGGCAGCGGCCGGCCCCTACGGGTCTACCATCGCGCACGGCTATCTGACCTTGTCGCTGGTACCTATTCTCGTACAACAGATATACCGCATAACCGGTCTTGCGATGCAAGTCAACTACGGCTCGGACAAACTGCGCTTCCCTGCGCCGGTGCCTGTCGATTCCCGGATCCGGGCAGGGGCAGAGCTGGTGAAGGTGGAGCGGAACGACAAGGGCGGGCGCGCCACCGTGCGGGTCACCGTTGAAGTCGAAGGAAGCGAACGGCCTGCGTGTGTCGTAGACACCATCGCCGCGATGGTCGACGCCTGACGACGCAACTCTTACCCGTCGAGCAGCCGCTCGCCGATCACCCGTTGTTCGCGCAGTTCTGCCAGCCCGTCAGCCGATACCCCAAGGGCGCCGAGCACTTCGTCGTTGTGCTGGCCGAGTGTCGGTGACGCCGTGCGGTGATGGTGCGCTGGTCCGGGCTTGAGCCGAAAAGGCCAGCCGGGGAACCGTTGTCGACCTGAGAGCGGATGCTCGAGCTCCTCGTAGAAACCGCGGGCCTCGAGCTGGTCGACGTCATACATCCGGTCTGCAGCAAGCAGTCGCTCAGCAGGCACGCCCCGGCCGCGGAAGGTGTCGGCGACGTCATCGGGTTCCCGCGTCCCAGTCCACTGAGTGAGCACGTCGTCAAACGCATCATGGTTATCGAGTCGAGCCTGTTGCGACGAAAACAACGGATCGTCCTTCAGTTCCGACCGGTCGATCAGATCGGCGACGGCGGCCCAGTCGGCGTCGTCGCGAACCGAAATGGCGACCCACTCATCCTCATGGTTGGTTGGATAGACCCCCTGCGCGTAAGAGCGGTGCCGATTTCCCTCCCGCTCACGTACGCGATGCGTCAGTGAGTACTCGATCACGGGTTCCGCGGTCACGGCGGCACCGACTTCGATCTGCGCGGCCTCGATCAACTGCCCCTCGCCCGTGGACCGCCGGTGCTCGAGGGCTGCCAGCAAGGCGACGCACGCATGCACACCGGCGATCGGGTCGGCGGGCCCTTGCAGATTGCACGGCGGTCCGTCGCCGTAGCCGGTCGAAGCGGACATGCCGGACACCTGTTCGATGTTCAAAGCCCAGCCCACATAATCGCGCCACGGGCCCTCGAGTCCGAAACCCGGCATCCGCACCATGATCACGCCGGGGTTGACACATGCGAGGGAGTCGTAATCCAAGCCGAATTGCTCAACCACGCGCGGTGAGAAGTTCTCCACCACGACGTCGGCTTCAGCAGCCAATCGCAACGCCAATTCTCGACCCGCCGCAGACGTGAGGTCCAGCGTGATGTCGCGCTTGTTGAGATTGGTTCCCTGCCATAGCGGTCCGCACTCGTACCAGTCGTCGCCGGAACGCAACAGCGAACCCGAGTAGCGATGTCCGTCGGGCCGCTGGATGGACTCGACCTTGACCACGTCGGCCCCGAACGCGCCGAGGTAGCACGTCAGATACGCCCCAGCCCAGAAGGTGCTCAGGTCGAACACCTTCAGTCCGGCGAACGGCTGTGCCACGTCCAACTCTGCGTCGTCTGGGCGGTGTGCGTCACGCTCAGTCCATTCAGCGGGCAGCGTCGCTGCCCCCGTGGTGGGTGCCGTTAACGGCGGGGGGACCGGCGTCTTCGAAAACCGAAAGGGCGCACCGGGTCTGGTGAACTGCCATTCTTTCGACGCCGACTCGATGAAGAATCCTCGCTGCGCGTACTGCGGACAATCCAGGATGGTGTCGCCCTGGGAAATCGGCGCTGCGGGTATCCGCATCGCCTGACTCAACTCGACCAGGTCCGCCACGGACATCGACTCCAGGAAGGGCTGGGCCTTGGCGAAGAACTCGTCGCGCTCGGGGCCGCCGAGCATGATCGCAAGCTGATGCTCGCCGAACTCGGGCAGCCCTACCATCGCGCACACATCGAGCCAGTGCTGACCGGTCAAACAGTTGATACCTATCCAGCCATCACCCGCCCGCACGATACCCAGCATCGGCGCAGCCTTGGAATTCGTAGGCAGATTAAGGCTTTTCAGCCGCGCGGCCATCATCATCGGATACGGAAGTGTCGACAACAGCGACTCGAACATCGAGACGTCGACCTCTACTGGCCGGTTCGTCCGAGCGGCCGCAACGCGCAGTGCGGTGAGCGCCCCCAGCGCCGCATAGCCGCCCGCGATGTACTCCGGGATGCGGGCGCCGGATTGTACCGGCGGACGGCCGGGCTCGCGGACGTTGATCCACCCTGCCGCCGCCTGAAGTGTCAGTGGGGTCGTCACCCGTTCGCGCAGCGGTCCCTCTTGGCCGAAGTTCGAGATCCTCGCCACGACCAGATTCGGATTGAGTTGCTCGAGGGTGTCCGCGTCGAGACCCCACTGCCGACGCTCCGCGACCCCGGCCGGAAGGTCTTCGACGAGAACGTCGGCGTTGGAGATGAGCCTTTGCGCGGCAGCGAGATCACCGTCATCGGTGAAATCTAATGTGAGACCATGCTTTCCGGCATTCAGATACTCGAACAGCCCGCTGCGGTTCGGATCTGGGCGGCCGTCGGGAAACGGGCCCCAGTGACGCAGCGGATCGCCCGACGGTGGCTCGACCTTGCACACATCGGCACCCAGGTCGACGAGAAGTTTTGCGCAGTAGGGGCCGGCGATCTCGGATGCCAGCTCGACGACGCGCACACCCTCTAGTGGCCGGGTCACGCCGGTATCCCGATGGCCTTGGGCTCCATATAAGCCCGCAACCCCATCACACCGCCCTCTCGTCCGATTCCGCTCTGCTTGAATCCCCCGAATGGCGCGTCTCCTGGGATGGTGCCGTTGATTGATATCTGTCCGGTCCTTATCCGTCGGGCGACGGCCACCGCACGCTCGATATCGCTCCCCCACACTGCGCCGCCGAGCCCGTAGGCCGAGTTGTTGGCGATGGCCACCGCGTCGTCGTCGTCGCGGTATCGCAACACGGTCAGCACGGGACCGAACACCTCCTCCTGCGCGATGTACGAATCGGCCGAGGTGTCAGTGAGAATCGTCGGCTCGAAGTAGAAGCCGCTGCTCAGATCCTTGGGACGTGATCCCCCGGTCACTACCGTCGCGCCGTCGGCTTCCGCGCGTTTGACGAACCCCTCGACACGATCGAGGTGTTCACGGCTGATCAACGGCCCCATGGTGACCGCAGGATCGACCGGGTCTCCGAGCACAACTGCGCGAGCCAGCTCCGCAAGCCGGCCCACCACGTCTTCGTGGATACCTTCGGGTAGCAGCAACCTGCTGTTGAGAATGCACGCCTGACCGGCATGCATCGTGCATCCCTCGAACAGCAGGCGCTCCAGCAGTTCGTCGGTGACCTCGACGTCGGGCATCAGCACCGTCGCCGACTTCCCCCCGCATTCCAGCAGCACGCGTTTCATGGTGGTCGCGGCACTCGCCATCACGTCGCGACCAACCGCCGAGCTGCCCGTGAAGCTGACCATATCGACGCGGGGATCGAGCGTCAGACGCCTGCTGGCCTCGACGCCGGCCGGCGTCACGACGTTGACGACGCCGGGTGGGATGTCGGTGTTCTCATCGATGATGCGAGCCAGCGCAAGCCCCGCCAAAGGTGTCAGCGGTGAAGGCTTGAGCACCAGCGTATTTCCCGCCGCGAGCGCCGCGCCAAGTTTCATGACGTTAAGGGTGTGCGGAAAGTTCCACGGCGTCATGGCCGCCACCACACCGAGCGGTTCGTACCGCAGCAACGTAGTGCCCGCGGCACCCCACACGTCCATCGGCGACTCGGCAGGCTCCACGGCGAGTTCGGCGGCGTGACCGACCATGAATGCCGGACCCTCGACGTGGATCAGACGCTCGTTCTCGGCGCATCCCCACTCGGCCTGCGCCAGGGCGTAAATCTCCTCACCACGCGCCATCAGGGCATCGCTGAGCTGCTGCAGGCATCGACCGCGTTCGGCGGGTTCAAGAGTGGGCCACGGGCCGTTGTCGAAAGCGGACCTCGCCGCCGCGACCGCCTCATCCACCTGGGTCACGCTGGCGTCCGGAGCCGTTTCGATCACTGCTTCGGTGGCGGGGTTGAACACCTCGTAGCGCCCACTGTCGGGATCGGTCCAGCGCCCGTTGATGTAGTGCCCGTAGGCGTCGATGAGAGAAGCCGACCCGGCCATCCCCAACCTGCCTTCCTAATCGCATGATCGTGGTACGGCGCAGACAGACCGCAGTGAGAACTTACATACTCAAATTGTGTGTACACCGATTACCGCAAGGCCGTCAACGGGCAATTCACCATATTTTGAGCAACTCTCGCGTAATTGACAGACTCGACACGTTTCCTGTAGACACCATGGAAACGGACATTCTTACTTTATCTGTCCGACCAGCCGTCAGCTATCCCAAGGAAGGCATACGGTGCCCACCACAACCGTTCCCTTGCACTCTCCGGACTTTTACGCCGGGGATCCTTACCCGATCTACCGGGAACTTCGCAACACAACGCCCGTCGTCTGGAACGACGTCACGAACTTCTGGGCGCTGTTGAAGTACGAGGACGTCCGCTACGTGTCGGGCCACCCCCTGACCTTCTCCTCGACCAAGGGCATTTCAATTCCTGATCCCAATCAGCCTGAACCCGTTCAGGAGGGGAACCTGATCTTCACCGATCCCCCGCGCCACCGGCAGCTCCGGAAGCTCATCAACTCCGGCTTCACTCGGAGGCAGGTGCAGTTGCTCGAGCCGAAGGTGCGCCAGATCGTTCAAGGCATCGTCGACGGCGTCGACACTTCGCGCGAGTACGAGTTCGCCGAGGAGATCGCCGCCCCTTTGCCAACCCGGCTGATCGCCGAAATGCTCGGCGCACCAGCAGAAGACTGGGAACAATTCCGCGCCTGGTCCGATGCTGCAGTCGGCAGCGCCGATCCGGATATCGAGATGGACTCGATGGTCGCGCTCGCCGAGCTGTACGAATACTTCACCAAGCTCATTGCCGCGCGGCGATCCGGTGAAGTCAGTGGTCAGGACGATCTACTGAGCATCCTGGCCGCCGCCGAGGTCGACGGTGAGCAACTCACCGATGCCGATTTGCTCAACTTCTCCTTCCTTCTGTTGGTCGCCGGCAACGAAACGACCCGCAACCTCATCGCCCTGGGCACGCTGGCGCTGATCGACCACCCCGACCAGTTGGCGCTGCTGCGCGCCGACCCGTCGCTGATGCCGAGCGCAGTCGAGGAGATGCTGCGATTCACCAGCCCGGTGACGCACATGGCCCGCTGCGCCACTGCGGATGTCGAGATCCGCGGTCAGCAGATCAAGGCCGGCGACACCGTGGTCATGCTCTACGGCGCCGCGAACCGCGACGAAGAGATCTTTGGACCGACGGCCGAAGAATTCGACATCACCCGTAACCCCAACCCGCACATCGCATTCGGGGCCGGCGAGCACGCCTGCCTCGGTGCGCAGCTCGCGCGGCTGGAGGCTCGGGTGATGTTTGAGGTTTTGCTGGGCACCTACCCGACGCTCGAACTCACCGGTGACGTGACGCGACTGCGCGCCACCATGGTGCCCGGCGTGAAACGTATGCCGATTCGACTAGGGACGGGCAACTGATGGACTTCGACTACACACCGGAACAGGAACAGCTCCGCAAGGACTACCGCACTCGCCTAGAGGCGGTGATGACGCCCGAGCGTCGCGCCGCCGTCGCCAAACTCATGGAGGGAGGCGACGCGATGTCCGAGTGCAGGCGCGCACTCGGTGATGCCGGGCTTCTCGGCGTCGCGTGGCCGGTTGAATTCGGAGGCGGCGGGCTGACGGCGCTCGAGCAGTACATCTTCTCCGAGGAAGCTCGGAGGGTGAACGCTCCGTTACCAATGATCACCCTGAACACCGTGGGCCCCACGCTCATTCAGTACGGCACCGAGGAGCAGAAAGCCAGATTTCTTCCCGCCATTCTCAAGGGCACGGTCGAGTTCGCCATCGGTTACTCAGAACCGGGCGCAGGCAGCGACCTCGCGTCGTTGCGTACCACCGCAGTGCGCGACGGCGGCGAGTTCGTCATAAACGGCTCCAAGATGTTCACCAGTGGCGCCGAGTTCGCCGACTACGTCTGGCTGGCGGCACGCACCGATCCGACGGCCAAGAAGCACAAGGGAATCACGCTGTTCATCGTGCCGACCGACTCCCCCGGCTTCTCCTGGAAGCCCCTGCGCACCATGCCGGGTGTCTCCACCTACTACACGTTCTACGACGACGTCCGGGTACCGGAGAGCGCCATCGTGCTCGGCGAGAACCAAGGGTGGACCCTGGTGACCAACCAGCTCAACCTGGAGCGCGCCGCCCTGGGCAATCTCGGGGCGTTGGAGCCTCTATTCCGCAAGACCCTCGAATGGGCGTCGACCACACCGCTCGACGACGGCATGGTCATCGAAAAGCCTTGGGTTCAACAGGCTTTAGCCCGAGTCGAAGCGCAGGTTGCCGCCTACCGTCTGCTGAACCTGCGGGTGAACGCGACCATGAGTGCCGGCGCGCTTGGCATGGGCGAGGCGTCCGCGGCGAAGGTGTTCGGCACCGAGCTCACCCAGCAGGTCGCCCGCGAACTTCTTGAAGTCGTTGGGCAAGCCGGCGTGCGCAACGACGCAGCGGCCCCACTCAAGGGCGAGCTGGAAGGCGCCTACCGCATGGCAGTCATCAACACATTCGGCGGCGGAGCCAACGAGCTTCAACGCGACATCATCGCCATGGCCGGTCTCGGGATGCCGCGCGCACCCCGGGACATGCGGGCCAACGCATCCTGAAAGGCAGGTTCCACACCCGTGACCGAGACATCGAACGACGACCTTCGCGAGCGCCTGGACGCGCTGATCGGCAAGCCCATCAGTGTCGGAGGGCCGGCTAAAGCACCAGATCCGGTCAACGCGGCCATGATCCGGCACTGGGCCTACGCCCTCGACGACATGAACCCGGCATATCTGGACCAGGAGTTCGCCACATCCTCACGCTACGGCGGCCTTGTCTCGCCTCCCGTCATGCTGCAGTCCTGGACGATGGCGCCACCCAAGCTGGTCGGTATCCACGAGCGCGGCGGAGTTCCCGTCGTGCTCAAGGAGAACCCGCTGCAGTTCCTCACCGACGCGGGGTACACCGGGACCGTCGCGACCAACTCCGAGTTCGAGCTGGAGCGCTACCCGAGAGTCGGCGACGACATCACCGCCGAGACGGTGTTCGAGACGATCTCCGACGAGAAGACGACGGCGATGGGCAAAGGCTACTTCGTCACCTGGATCACCACTTATCGCGATCAGAACGGTGAAGTGATCGGCCGCCAGCGTTTTCGCACGCTCCGATTCAAGACAGGAAGCTGATGGCCACCCGACTCGCCCCGTCGATCAGCCCGGACACCGAATTCTTCTGGTCGGGGCTCAAGGATCACAAGCTACGGATTCAGCGGTGCACCGACTGCAATACGTTGCGGGTCCCGCCACGGCCGATGTGCGGTAACTGCCAGTCCCTCAATTGGGATTTCGTCGAATCGACCGGGCGCGGAACGGTGTACAGCTTTGTGATGCCGCAGTACCCCCCGCTGCCCTTTCTCCAATATCCCTACGTCGTGGTTCTGGTCGAGCTGGACGAGGGCGTACGGATCGTCTCGAACCTCTGCGATATCGACCCCTCCGACATCGAGGTCGGTATGCCCGTCGAAGTCTTTTACGAAAAATTCGAAGCCATCCCGAGCGGTGACGAGCTGGTGCTGCATCAGTTCCGGCCTGCCAGTTGATAAGCGAGGCGTTAATCCAGCATGGACTTTTCCTTCACCGAAGAGCAAGAAACCGTCGGCAAGGTTGCCCGTCAGCTCTTCGAACATCGCGCGACGCCCGAACATCTCTCTGAGCTTGAGGCGGGCAAGGTTCGCCATGACGACGCGCTGTGGCGCGAGTTGGCCGCGTCGGACCTGCTGGGCATCGCGCTGCCTGAATCAGTCGGCGGCAGCGGGGGCGACTTCCTCGAACTCTGCGTACTGCTCGCCGAAGTCGGCTGGAGCGTCGCCCCGATCCCGGTCTACGCGACTCTCATCCTCGGCGCGGATGCCCTTGCGCGGCATGGCGACTCGGCCCTTCATCAGCAGTACCTGCCGAAGGTGATCAGCGGCGAGCTGATCCTGACCGCCGCACTCGCCGAGCCGAACAACTCCGACCCGACGTCGCCGCGCACCACCGCGCGCGCGGAAGGCGACACCTGGATCCTCGACGGCAGCAAGGAGCTCGTACCCGCGGCGCAGCTCGCCGGCGCCATCGTGATCTCGGCGCGTGCCGACGATGGACCCGGACTGTTTCTCGTCGACACATCGGCCGACGGCGTCACGGTCACCGCGGCAGGTACCACCAACGGTGAGCCCTACGCCGACGTCGAACTCACCGGAGCCGTCGCACGCCGGCTCAACGCCGCCGGCGGGGTCAACGCCGTCGCGGAACTGTACAACCGGGCGCTCATAGGACTCTGCGCGATACAGGTTGGCGTGACCGAACGCGCGCTGAAGATCGCCGCCTCCTACACCAGCGAGCGCGAACAATTCGGCAGGCCCATCGGCTCATTCCAGGCCGTACAGCAGCGGCTGGCCGATGCGTTCATCGACGTCGAGGCCATTCGCTGGACCACCTGGCACGCGGCGTGGCTCATCGCCGAGGGCCGGCCCGCGACCCGCGAAGCGGCCATCGCCAAGTTCTGGGCCGCCGAGGCGGGAGCACGAGTCGTCGCATCCGCACAGCAGGTCCACGGCGGCATGGGTATCGACGTCACGTACCTACTGCACCGATATTTCCTGTGGGCCAAACAAATCGAGCTCTCGCTCGGTTCAGCACCCCAGCAACTTGCCAGGCTCGGCACCGCATACCCGGAAGGAATGAAATGACCTCCACCGTCGACCGCACCAAGACCCTCGCCTGGGACAGCATCACGGTGGGTGACGAAGTCACCCCGATGGACGTCCCGGTGACCACCACCCTGATCGTCGCAGGCGCCATCGCATCCCGCGACTACATGCCAGTCCACCACGACCGCGACTTCGCCAATTCCCAAGGCTCCAAAGACATTTTCCTCAACATCCTGACGACGAACGGGCTCTGTGTGAAGTTTCTGCACGATTGGGCCGGCCCCGAAGCGATGGTCAAGAAGCTGTCCATTCGACTGGGCGTGCCGGCGTACCCGAATGATCCGATGCGCTTCACCGGCTCGGTCACAGACAAGTCGTCGACCAACGACGAAGGCTTTGTCGAGGTTACCTTCAAGGGCACCAACAGCCTTGGCGACCACGTCTCGGGCACCGCACTACTCAGCCTGCTCGAAGGCGTGAATGCATGAGTGCCGGCATCGGCGGGAAGGCAGCCCTCGCGGGAATCGGTCAAACCGAGTTCTCCAAAGAATCGGGCCGCAGCGAAATGCAGCTGGCCTGTGAGGCTGTCAAAGCCGCGATCGCTGACGCGGGCCTGCGCCCCGCCGACATCGACGGCATGGTCACCTTCAGCGTCGACGACAACGAAGAGATCGAGGTCGCCCGCAATGTCGGCATACGCGATCTGACGTTCTTCACCCGAGTTCCGCACGGGGGCGGCGCGGCCGCGGGAACAGTGATGCAGGCCGCGATGGCCGTCGCGACCGGTGTGGCCGAGGCTGTCGTGTGCTACCGGGCGTTCAACGAACGCTCAGGTTTTCGGTTCGGCGGCGCCGGCCGCCAGGCAGGTGTCACCCCGCTGTGGATGGCACCGTACGCCCCGTTCGGTTTCATGACGCCGGCCGCGTGGGTCGCTCTGCATGCGCAGCGCTATATGACGACATACGGTGTGACCAACGCTGACTTCGGCAAGATCTCGGTGATCGATCGCAAGCACGCCGCGAAAAACCCCGACGCCTGGTTCTACGGCAAGCCGATAACCATTGAGCAGCATCAACAATCGCGATGGATCATCGATCCCGTGCTCAGGTTGCTCGACTGCTGTCAGGAAAGCGACGGCGGCGTTGCGATGGTGGTGACCAGCGTGGAGCGGGCGAGGGACCTCGCCAAGCCGCCCGCGGTCATCACCGCCGCCGCTCAAGGCGCGGCCTACGACGGCGAGGTCATGACCAGTTACTACCGCGAGAGCATCACCGGACTGCCCGAGATGGGCGTCGTCGGCGATAAGCTGTGGCGGGATTCCGGCCTGAAACCGCAAGACATTTCGACAGCCTTCCTCTACGACCACTTCACGCCCTTCGTGTTCACACAGCTAGAGGAACTCGGGTTCTGCGGTCGCGGGGAAGCCAAAGACTTTGTCTCAGTGGAGGAATTGTCGCTGGGCGGAAGGATGCCGATCAACACCAATGGTGGATTGCTCGGTGAGGCCTACATCCACGGTATGAACGGCATCACCGAGGGTGTCCGACAGGTACGCGGCACATCACACAATCAGGTCGACAACGTCGAGCACGTACTCGTGACGTCGGGTACCGGAGTTCCGACGAGCGGCTTGATTCTCGCGCCGGATCACTGAGCACCGAAAGCGAGGCCCGATGACATACGCGACTGCGGTCGACACACGCGCGCTGCTCATTTCGGCCGCCTTCGCGTGTTTTCGCACTCAGGGGCTGCAGAAGACAACAATCGTCGACATCGCAAAGGCCGCCGAGGTGTCCAGGAGCACGTTCTACGAGTATTTCCGGGACAAGGAGACCATCGTCGAAAATTGCGCGGAAGCCGCATCGCAGAGCTTCTACCGCAGACTGGCCCACGCGATCGACCGCTACGGCGGCAGCACCCTCGAGGACAAGCTTGTTCGGGCCGGCGTCTTCGTGGCGCAAGCCCGCCGAGTCGTTGAGCCCGAGTTGTATTTCGACAAAGAAGAAGTCAACATGATGCTGACCAAAAACGCGTCGACACTGCTGGAGGAATGCGGCGAGTTCCTGGCGCCGTACTTCTCGGCCGCAAAGAGAACTGGCGAGATACGCGGCGATCTCGATATCCCGTCAGCAACAGAGTGGGTCGCGCGAATTCTGTTCTCGCTGTTCACCACCCCGTCGCCGAATATCGATATGTCCGACGACGCCATGGTGGCTGACTTCGTCCGCTCTTACGTGGTCCGGGGTCTCGTGGTAGATCGAATCAAGCGGCGTTAGTCGCTGGCGGGCAACGGCTTCGCGTCCTTGACGCTCAGCGGCACGTCACCGAGTGTGAGCGTGCCCGCGCCGGGCTTGGTCACGAGAACTTCCGAACCCGCTGCATCGAACCAGCGTTTTCCCATCACGGTTCCCTCGGCCAGCCGTGGGTCGAGGGTCGCCGTTGGATCGACATCAGCGTCAAGGGTGATCATGGCCGTTCCACCGCACCACAAGTCGGTCAGATCATTGGCGGCCTTGACCACGATCACCTGCGTGTCGCACACCTGGCTCTGGAGGCGCGTGCCGGATTTCATCGTGTGTCTCCTTTCCGGGCGGTCGAATCGTCATGCCCCGCTATGCCGCCGTTGCGGAGAAAGTTCACGGTGTACGCCTCGTACGTGAGACCGTTGGGATCGAGGCCAATCAGCTCGAGAAATGGGAACCACTGCCGGGAATCGACAAACCAGTCCCAACGAATGATGTGGCCGTCTTCGTTGGTCCACACATAATCCCACTCGTGAAGCGTGAGAACTGTGCCATCGGCCAGCGTTCCCGCGTACGTGTCGCGGACTGCGAAACCCCAGTCGGCGGCCACGCAGTCAAACGGGGTCACGATACGGAAGTCGGGCATGTGCTTCCACCACATGCGGAACTCGCAAGTCAACATATCGCCGTCCGGCGCGAACTTCTGCATGGCCGCGAGGACTTCTTCGGAAGCGAGGTCGGCCATGCGGCTTTCCGCGCCGCCGTTGAACAGCGGGCACATCATGACTGCCTCGGGCGCGTAGATCCATTCGTCGCCGTAGCTGATTTTTCTCGCCTCTGGCGCCTGCGCGTAGGTTTCCCACTTGGCGTGAGCGATTCTGCGGTGCAGAGCAACTCGATCGGAGGTCATTGTCAGGCGGCCTTTAGTATCGGCACGTTCGACCACCCGCACACGTTGGACATCGCGACTCTGCGCAGCCCGCTGCGATCGACTTCGAATTCGGGGACGAAATCGAGCAGCGCGTCCAGCGCGATGCGACTCTCCATCCTTGCCAGCGCTGCGCCCAGACAGCTGTGCACGCCGTACCCGAACGCCAGGTTGAAACCCATCTTGCGCTCTCGGTCGATGTCCAGCCGATCCGGATCGGGGAACATCCGCTCGTCGCGAGTCGCCGAACCTGTGACAAGCAATACGGCGCTGCCCTCGGGAATTGTTGTGCCGTGCAGGGTGAAGTCACGGGTAGCGGTCCGCACTTGGTACTGCGACGGCGCCTCGTAGCGCAACAGCTCTTCGATCGCCGCGGGAATCTTGCTACGGTCGTCGCGCAGTTTCCTCCATTGGTCGGGGAAATCGGCGAAGGCCACCATCGCGTTACCGATGAGCTTGGTCACGGTCTCTGCGCCCGCTCCTCCAAGCATGGTGGCAAATCCGGTGATATCGATGTCGGTGAGCTTCTCGACCTGGCCGTCGCGCTCGACCTCGGTCTCGATAAGGCGGCTGATCATGTCGTCGCGGGGTTCGGCACGGCGCTGCTGCACGAGGTCGTAGTAGTACAGCCCGGTCTTGATTGAACCATCCCGGCCTGCTGCGGTGGTGGCGATCTCACCGGGATGACGTTCGAGCAAAAGGTCGAGCCATCGTCGGATCTGATCGCGGTCTTGCTTCGGCACTCCCAGCATGGTCGTGATGACCTCGTTCGGGAACAGCGCCGAAAAGTCCGCCACCACATCGAACGACGAGGGATCGAGTGCGTCGATGCGTTCGTAGACTTTCTCGCGGACCATGCCCTCGAGCGCAGCGATGGCGCGCGGGGTGAACACATTGCTGACCAGTCTGCGCATCTTCTGATGTTCGGGTGGGTCCATCGAGATGATCACTTTCGGCAGCGGTATCGCGTCATCGTGGGCCTGAACCATGTCCAGTGTCGCGCCCTTGGCCGATGAGAACAGTTCGTGATCCTTGGTCGCCGGGGCGACGTCGTCGTAACGGGTCAGAGCCCAGAAATCCCACTTCGCGCTGTAATACACCGGGGCCGTGTCGCGCAGCCGTCGGTAGGTGTCAAATGCCCCGTTGAAGAAATCCTCCGAGAAGGGATCGAATTCCAGGGGTTCACCGGAAACAGGGTGCGGCGCAGCGGGACTCACAGGATCGCCCCAGTCTCTTTGTAGGTCACGATGGTGTCCCAGTCCAAGCCCGCGTCCATCAACACCTCTTCAGTGTGCTGACCGTGCTCTGGGGCGCCCGGCGGGACGACCGCCTGTTCGTCGAACTGAACGGGATTGGTGGGCAACGCATACGGCGCACCGTTCATCGTCGTCGTGCTCGCGACGTAGCCATTAGCGGTGACGGCTGGGTCGTGGCATAGCTCAGCCGGCGTCTGCACCACGCCCCAGGCGCCGGATATGCCGGCCAACTCTTCGCGCCATTCGGCGAGCGTGCGTTGAGCGAACACGTCGTCCATCAGTGCGATGAGCTCCGCACGGTTGGCGAATCGCGCTGCGGGATCGGCGAATCGCGTGTCTTCGATCAGCTCGGACAGGCCGATAGCGTGCATCGCCTCCGGGTAGAACTTGTCAAGTTGCAGCATCATCAGCTGGACGTAACGGTCGTCTTTGGTTCGGTAGGTTCCGACCAGCGGGTTGGGCGCGTCGGCGTGGCCGTATTTAGGGATCGAGTTGCCGCCGTGGATTTGGCTGACCGCGACGTCAGGGCTGAGGTTCCACGTGGCCAGTCCCAGTAGGGAAACATCTACGACCGACCCATCGCCGGTCGTGGCCTTCTTGTACAGCGCCGCGGCGATGCCGCCCGCAATTGTCATGCCCCCGAGCAGATCTCCGAAGGCAGGACGCGAGCGCACGAGTTCGTCCGCGCCCTCGGTGAGCATGGTCGCGATGCCGCCGCGCGCCCAATAGGAGACTCCGTCGTACCCCGGTTTATCCGAATCGGGCCCCTTCGGCCCGTGGCCCGATCCGCGGACGTAGACGATGTTCGGGTTGGCGGCTTTGATGTCATCGACATCGATGCGCATCTTCTTGCGACGGGCCGGCAGATAACTGGTGAGAAACACGTCGCACGTCGCGGCCAGCTTGTGAACCACCTCCTGGCCGCCCGAAGTGCTCAGGTCCACGCCGATCGACTTTTTCCCCCGATTCGGTATCTCGATCATGTAGTTGACGGTGCCGCCACCCTCGTCAACGATGCCCATCGTGACCAGTCCGCGCTGCGGGTCGCCACCTTCGCGTGGCTCGACCTTGATGACCTCGGCACCCCATTCCGCCAGTACGGCGCCGGCAGACGGTACGAAGGTCCACGCGGCAACCTCCAGGACGCGGACGCCGCTGAGCACTTTGTCGACGGAAATGACGGCCTCCATGGTTAGCAGCGATCCAGGTGCGAGCGCACCAACAGGCTAGCAATGGCGAAAACGCCCATTTGCATATTCCGAGAATGGCAGTTGTTGCCGAGTTTGTAAACCGCGGCCGACGGCGATACGAACGGCTCGAAGCGCTACGGACACGCCGACAGTCGTTCTGGCAGCGCCGGATCTCCGGCGTCCCAGAACGCGCGCCACGTCGGCATCCGCTGCGGCATGGCAGCGCGTAGCTCGACATCCGGCGGCCAACGCATGAACTCCGGCCCCGGACGCTGCGTCACGTCCACCGAGTACCAGGGGTGCTCCCGACGCCTCACGAAGCACCACTGGCCGTCCCGGCGTTCATAGACGTCGTCATAGCGCATCGTGATCACGTACCACCCGTCGCCGTCTTCGTGCTCGGCTCGGCAGTAGATGGCCCCGGTCGCATGGTCGGCGTCGACGAAGTCGAACTGGTGCCCGCAAATCAGATGAATGCTTCGATAGAACCGCCGAAGAACGCGGTCATACCAACGCTTCAACCCGTCCCTGCCACGCCCCTCGACTCCCGCATCGACATCATCGACGAACAAAGCGACCAGCGCGTCGAGGTCACGCGCGTCGAGAGCCATCGCGTACCGACTGGGCAATTGGCTGATCGCAAGGCTCGACTCCATCCGGTCGAACCGGTCGACGTCCTCCGGGCGTATCGACTCTGCGGACATGGTGGAAATTGTAGGCGGAGGCAATCGATTGAGAACTGATGTTCTCGTTTTCCGGAAACCCTACTATCCTGCGGTCATGCCCTTCCCTGCGATCTCTCCCACGATCCCCGCATTGGTGAGGTTTTGCGCAGCACGCTTTGGCGACAAGCCCTTCCTGATCGCCGACGGCCAACGACTGAGCTACTTCGATCTCGACCGCCGCTCGGCTGCGCTGGCGACCGCCCTGCTCGCGGGGGGAATCGGCAAGGGCGATCACGTCGGAATCTTGATGCCCAACAGCATCGACTGGGCTCTGGCCTGGTTCGCCACCACACGTATCGGCGCAGTGGCCGTTCCGCTCAACACCTTCTACAAAGAATCCGAACTCGCCTGGACTGCGCGCCATGCCGATCTGCGAGCGATTCTGACCTGGTCGCAATTCCGCACCCACGACTTTCTCGCTCGCCTCGAGGAGGCGCTACCCGGCCTGGCCGATCAGCACGAACCAGGCCGCATCGCGATACGCCACGCCCCGTTCCTGCGGACCGTTGTGACGGCGGGCCCCTCCCAGCGTTCCTGGACCACGACGCTCGATCCCGACCCCGCCTTATCCGATAGTGACACCGAGTTTCTCGTCTCGGTGGAATCATGCGTGACGCCGGCCGATGACGTGATGATCATCTACACCTCGGGCAGCACCGGCGAGCCGAAGGGGCCGGTGCACACGCATGGAGCGCTGATCCGCCACACCTACAACCTCACGTTCAGCTACGGCGTCACCCACGACGACGTGATGTTCACCGCCATGCCGTTCTTCTGGGTCGGCGGGCTGATCACCGGCCTGCATGCGGTGATCCACCACGGCGCAACCCTGATCACCCAGCCTGCCTTCGAGGCGGCCGAGGCCTTGGAACTCATTGAGCGGCACCGCGCCACCATCACGCTAGGCTGGCCGCAGCAGGGCAAGACGCTGGCCGAGCATCCTGGGTTCGCCGACCGCGACTTGAGCTCGGTCCAACGCACCAGCATGCCCGCGATGGTTTCGCCCGAGCGTAGACCCAAGGGCCCCAACGCTTTAGGAATGACCGAGCTGTGCGGCAATCACATCGGGGTCGATCCGTACGTACCTCAGCCGCCCGATCGCTCTGAAACTGGTGGCGTGTCCATTGAGGGCCTGCATCATCTGCTGGTCGACCCGGACACCGGAGAGCCGGTGCCGCACGGCACATCCGGTGAAATTTGGGTCCGCGGATACTCATTGATGCAGCGGCTGCACAAGCGCGAACGCGAGGATGTCTTCACCCCAGACGGGTACTACCGCACGGGCGATTGCGGCATCGAGGACGATGACGGCTGGATCAGATTCACCGGGCGCCTTGGTGATCTCATCAAAACGAGCGGCGGTACCAACGTCACACCCAGCGAAGTCGAACTGGCCCTGGCGCAATGCGATGGCGTGCTCGAGGCTTACGTGGTCGGCGCCGAAAACGGCAACGATGGAACGGTCGTCGCCGCCGCGGTGGTGCCGCGCGGCGAATCGGCACTCGACGGCGAGTCCCTGCGGGCTCAGCTGCGCGACCGGCTATCGGCCTACAAGGTGCCCAAATTCATCTGGATCACCGCCAAGCAGGACCTCCCGTTCACCGCCACCGGGAAGGTCAAGAAATCAGAGTTGGCGCAGCAGCTCAGCGGGCTGCTGTTGCACCGTTAAGGGGTAACGGGTTGGCCGTCGTCCACGTTTGGACCTGTAGCCCACCGCATCCATCGGAGGAGCAAACATCATGGCAGAGAGGGTCTTACGCGTCGCAGTCATATCGACAGGAGGTGTCGGCAGCATCGCGCTACGCGCGATCCACCGTCGTGCCCACGTCGACCTCATCGGTGTCTGGGTGTACAGCCCGGAAAAAGCCGGCCGCGATGCCGGTGAGGTCGTCGGCATCGGAAACATCGGCTTGACAACCACCGCCGACCTCGACGACATCATCAAGCTCAGACCCGACTGCGTGGTGTACGCGGCGATGGCCGCCGACATGGATGCGGCCGCGGTCCCCGACTATGTCCGTTTCCTCAGAGCGGGCATCAACGTTGTCACGACCAACACACCGGGAATGATGTTCCCTGACAGATGGATTCCCGATCTAGCGGACCAGGTGCGTGCCGCGGCGCTCGCCGGCGGTGTCACGATCTACACCTCGGGTATCGAACCGGGATTCGCCGGCGATCAGTTCGCCGTACTGCTGTCGACCCTGTCGAACACCATCCGGTCGGTCCGCGCACAGGAGATCTTCGACTACTCGGCCTACCCCAACGAGTACTCGATGTTCGACGCGATGGGCTTCGGCCGTCCACTCGACTTCACGCCGCTGCTCGAGTTGGAGGGTGCACAGCGATTCGCATGGGGACCACCTATCGGTCTGGTTGCAAGAGCCCTCGGCCTCGAACTCGACGAGGTTACCGAACGTTATGAGCGGGTGATCACGCCGCGCGACTTGCACGTTGCATGCGGACTGATTCCGGCAGGCACCTGCGGTGCCGTGCGCGCCCAGACGACCGGGGTCGTCGACGGCCACCCCGTCATCACCATCGAACACATCAACCGCATGGCTCCCGATCTGGCGCCCGAGTGGGCGGCGGCACCGCACGGCACCTACCGCATCGTCATCGAGGGCGAACCCCATATCCACTGCGATCTTCGCTTCGGCACCGAACCGACCGCGCAGTCCGCGAACGACGATGCCATGGAAGCGACCGCGATGCGTGTGGTCAACGCCATCCCGTACGTCATCGATGCGGCACCCGGCATCGCGACGTCACTGGACTTACCAATCACCGCGCCCCGCCACGCCTTGGATCTCGCTTAAACGGTGGATATAGGGTTACGGGATTCGTTACCGCTGCGGATATCTCAGTTGACGTCGTGGTCGTTCAGACCTACCAGGATCGAGCTCAGGTCGGCCGGCCGGGAAAAGAAGGGCGAGTGCCCACCGTCCAACTCGACGACGCGTGCGCCAATCCTGTCGACTGCGTTGCGGCGGGCCCAGCACTCCCCGACCGCGCGGTCGTCACGCATCAGGATGTAGACCGATGGTGTGTCAGGCCAACGCTTAAGCGGGCAGCGCTCGATGAACACCGTGAACGACTGGTGCCGCAGGTCGTTGAAAGCCTGCCGCGCAATGGATTCCGGACAGTCGTGGTAGAAGCCTGCGTGCACCGACTCCCAGGTGAGCCCGAACGGTCCCGTTCCGTGCTCCTGCGGCTCCGGAAACGTGATCGCGTCGGGATTGTCGGCGAGGTGTTCGGCGAACGTCAGACCGGGCACCGGCAGCAGCCCGCCGACGAACACCATCTGGTGCACCGGGTACAGCGTGGCAAGCACAGGTGCGCACAACCCGGAGATCGAATGCGCGACAACGACAACGGTGTCGGCTGCCGGGCGCGCGCCGGATCCCTCGATCGCCTCGATCGCGACCCTCGCCCATTCGAGCGCTCCCGCTGAGTCGTCGTCGACCGGCAGTTCCGGAGCGACAACGCGATGACCATGTTCTGCGAGTTGAGTGCTGACCGCGTCCCAGCAAGAGCTGTGGTGCAGTCCACCGTGTAAGAGAACGAACAACGTCATGGCTTGGTGCGCGAGATTCGACTGACGATCTCAGGACCGGACAACGGTGTTTCGATGACGCCGGGCGGGGCCGTCACCACGCTTGGAATGGCGTTAACCGCAGCCATCGCCGTGGCTGTGATCCCCGGATTGATGCGGTCCGCGCTGGACGCATCCAAATACAGCTCCAGGCTCATGCTAGGGCTGCCTTCGACGCGGAACACCATGCCGCCCTGTCCTTCACGCGAGGGCTTCGGCCAACGATCAGGCCATGGGGTCGAGCTCACCGTCGCAAAATATTGAACTGCCACGACTTCCCGCCTGTCGACAACGCCGGACAGCCGCCAGCGGTGTCCACAAATGGTTCCAGACCGCACAACGCCGAGGGCCGTCGGCAAATCATCCGGCGCCAGCAATGTCTCCCAGTCCAGCTCCACCCCGTCCAGTTCAATCCCGAGTATGTCCGCGAGATAACGCACGACCGTCTCCCAATCGTGGTTTACCTTGCCCGACGCGATACGAGCCGGTATGTGGCCGTCCGGCTTACCGAATCCCATCGACTCGTGCAATACGTCCCAAATCGGATAAGACTTGTCCAGGTCGAGCGCGTATTCATCCATCCGGTAGGACTTCACTGCTCCCGCACCGGCGAGAAGTGCCGTCGGAATGTTCAAACTAATGAAGCCGGGTTCGCTACCGGTGGCATAGAAGGTCGAATTTCCCTGTTTCGCAGCTGAATCGATCGTAGTACGCCAACGTTCGGGTGCCGCAGCGGGGTACACCATCGGAATCGTCGAGATCGTGACGACGTTAATGCCCGACTCCAGCAGCGCGGCGATGTCAGCGATGGCGTCATCTTCGCGGCGGACTGCCGTCGCGCAGTAGGACACGCAATCAGGTTTCAGCGCAATGACGTTCGCCATCTCGCCGGTGGCGAGCACGCCGACATCGTCCAAGCCGCACAGCGTTCCCGCGTCAGTTCCGACCTTGCCTGGCGTCGAAACATGCACACCGACAAGATCTAACGTTGGATCGAGAATCGTCGCCCGCAACGCCTCTCTGCCGGTAAGACCCGTCCCCATATGGACGACGCGATATCGGCCAACCGATTTGGTGGTCATTCCACTCCTGACGAGGTTTCATCGTGCGCCTCACTTGTAAAACGGCCCCGGCTTACCGGCTTTCTCGAGATGGCCATAGGGGTCGTAGATCTTGCTGGTCGGAAAAGGGTTCTGTTCATAGGAGGGTTCGGACAATCCGGCAACGCGGAGGGCGGCCAACACTGCAAGCGGCACCGCGAAGGACACCAGAGCAACGGAGACCGATACGAGGAGCTGCCGGGTCAGACTGACGTTGTCGCCGCCACCACGCGCTGGGATGCGGCGGGCGATGCGGTTAATCAGCACGAGTTCGCCGCTGTCGTCGCGAACGCACAGGACGGCGACCATCGCAAAGATGAACGCGTCGTACACCGCCATGATCAGCGGGAAATGGACATGGCCGACATGCAATGTCGGCCCGACCGCTTCCGTGTAGTAGAAGATGCCAACCCTCATCCAGGTGAACTGAACGATCCCGTTCAGCGGGATGGCGATGACGAACGAGCCCAGGAGAACCGCCCAGAGCCGATGGCTCGCAAACCAATTGGATCGACGGATCAGCGGGTCGACTAGCCGGTCATGCAGTGCCAGCATCCCCAACCCGTTCAGAAGGTAGTAGGCCGCATAACCGCCGAGAAACGACAGCGCCGGCTCGAGGTTGGGCGAGATGTTGACGTACGGCCACGACAGCGGGAAGTGCAGCATCCGAGGGTCGAAAATCGCGAACGTGGCCCAGTTCGCCAACGGATCCAGCGCGCCGGTGACCAGCCCCGCGAACGCGATCACCACCGTCCAATGAACGTGGCGGTGTCGTACCGAGAGCCACACCAGCATTCCGATCAAACTTATCGCCATCGGAATGGAGCTAAGCCCGACCGCCAGGGGCCAGTTGTCGAAGCCGAGGAACGGCGGGTAGGGCGCCGGCCCGGGGTGGGGGTTGGTGGTCCGCGGGTCCCCCTGCGTGCCCGACTGCATGGTCGCGACGGTCGCGATCGCGAATATCAGGTATGCGCCGATGAACAGCGCCCACCCGACCCGTGTTCGGGAGGGCCCGCGGTCGCTGATCGGCTGCACGGCGTCCGAATCAGCGCCCGAGTCAACGGTATTCGTCATGCGAGGCGCACCGGCAGCGTTGCCCAGCCTCGTACGCTGGTGGTGTGCGCCCGTTGAGCACTGTCGTAGTCGACTTCCCAGTCAGGCCACCGCGACAGCACTTCCTCGAGCGCCACCCGAGCCTGCACGCGGGCGAGCGCCGCACCCAGGCAGAAATGGATTCCGTGCCCAAAGGACAGATGCGCGGGCTTGCGGTGGATGTCGAACCTGTCCGCGTCCGGGAACTGGCGCTCATCGCGATTCGCCGAGCCGTTGAGCAGCAGCATGATCGACCCTTCCGGAACCTTGTGCCCGTGGTGTAGTCGTAGTACGGAGCGGCATCCACGGCTTGCGTCACCCGGCGCCCTTCCTTCCCCACGGCGAGAAAAGATCCTCGAACCAGTCGAGAATAGGCGTTATCGCAAAACGTGAACAAGCTTTCTGCCACGTTGTCCCGACTTCAGCTCGCGCCCTCCGCCGGCTTCAAGCTGCTGCCGTTGATGACGGGCATGTTCGTCCAGGTGCCCTGATCGTCGCGGTACCACCCGGCGGCGGCCAACGCTCCCCCGTCGGCGTGGACCACGGTCCCGGAAACCCACGCAGCAAGCGGGCTGGCCAGGAACAACACACAGCCCGCGATGTCTTGCGGGGTTCCGAAGCGTCCCAGTGGAATCCAGCGCGGAATGTGGTGTCGCTGCGATGGGTGAATCATGCAGTCGAGCGGGACCTGAGCAGTGTCGGTGGTCTCGGGTGCAACCGCGTTGACGCGGATACCCTCAGGCCCCAACTCGAGCGCAAGGCTCATCGTAAAGCCAGTCACCGCAGCCTTGAATGCGCCGTACACCGCGAATTGAGGTATGCCCCGGAAGCCTTCGATCGACGAGACATTCGTGATGCTTGCGCCCCCGTCGCAGGCGCGCAGCAGCGGCAACATGGCACGGGTCATCGTGAAGATGTGCCTGAGGTTGACGCGATAGATGTCGTCGATCTGCTCGTCACTGAGACGCTCGAACGGTGTGGGACGCGTCATGAAGTGACCTACGTTGTTTACCAGCACATCGAGGCGCCCGAACCGCTCGCCGATTGTGCCGGCCAGAGCCGCCGCATCGGCGCCAGCGGTCGCGTCACCAGTGACGACGAGCACCTGTTCGCCGTGCCGGCCCCGGAGGTCTTCCGCTCGTGCCGGATCGACCTCGAGTGCCACCACGGAGGCACCAAGGTCGGCGAACGCCGCCACCGTGGCCCGGCCGATGCCCGCGCCCCCGCCCGTCACAAGCACCACCTTGCCGTTGAAATCAATCACGTCGCCTC
Organism: Candidatus Mycobacterium wuenschmannii; assembly: GCF_030252325.1. NCBI lineage: Bacteria > Bacillati > Actinomycetota > Actinomycetes > Mycobacteriales > Mycobacteriaceae > Mycobacterium > Candidatus Mycobacterium wuenschmannii. The sequence continues at coordinate 2,112,099 of NZ_CP126981.1, forward strand.
CTAATCGGGCAGTTGTGGACTTACCAACCCTCGCCGAGAATGATTATTCTCACATGCGAGAATGTCATTAGCATCGGCCGGCTCGCTAGAGAGGGCGGCGCACCGATACGAGGAGGCGGAGAACAGTTCGCAGCTTCGTGTTTGCGGTCGGGTTCCAGGTCGCCGAATCCGACCGTATCGGCCCTGTTCTGCAGCGCCACGAGGACGCCCTCGTCGATCTCGGTGCACGCTACGCGTTCGTCTACGAATCGATCATCGAGCGTGGCAGTGTCCTGGTGGTCATCGGAATCCGCGCCGAGCAACCACTGCTCAGCCTGTTGCGCTCCCCCTATTTCTTCGCGTGGTTCGACGCGGTGGGCATTGCGGATATCCCCGCGGTCTTCGCCGGCGAAACCGTCGAGCGATTCGACATCGGCGAACCGCCGGCCCCAGGTAGCGAGATCGTCGTGGCAGCTGTTACTCCGGTCGACGACGTCGCAGACTTCGTCGCGCACGTCCGCGAATCCGTTGACGAGTTTGCCGCCGGCGATATCCGGAAGACACTGGTATACCGCGCCTTTGACACTCCGGGGGAAGTGATGTTCCTCCAACAACTCGCCAGCGCCGACACCGCACTGACGTGGGTGAGCAGGTCGAAGACCGCCGCTGCCTGGCTGATCGCCGCCGGAATCGGCGCCTACCCTCCAGTCTTCGTTGGCCGGTTCGTCACCGCCATGCGAGTGGACGAGAACACCGGGGCGGGTTGGTACTGATGTACGTCTGTCTGTGCTGCGGCATCACAAATCAAGCGGTTGTCGATGCCGTCGTGGCCGGCGCGACGACCTGTAAACAGGTCGCCACTGCCTGCAGGGCGGGATCGGACTGCGGCCGCTGCAGCCGCACGATCCGGTCGATCATCGACGCGGTGCAGCCGTCAATCGTGCCCTCACCCAAAGGAAGCCGACCATGAACGATCGACACTCCAACATCGCCGGCACCCGGATGCTGATAATCGGGGCATCGTCGGGCATCGGACAAGCCCTGGCCCTTGCCGCCCACTCCCGAGGCGCCGAGGTGGCGCTGGCCGCGAGGCGGGTGCACCTGCTCACCGAACTCGCCGATCGGCTTTGCGGCTCGTCCTACGAACTCGATGTGTCCGATCCGCGTGCCATCGAATCCGTCGTCGGCGACATCGCCGCCAATCTCGGCAAGCTCGACGCGGTCATATTCACGAGTGCCGTCGTGCCATTCGCGCTCATCGACGAAACCGATGTGGAGACCTGGCTGCACGCTTACGCAGTGAACGCCGTCGGCGCCTCCCATGTGTTGCGTACGGTCCTGCCCCACCTGAGCGACAACCCCACCATCGTGGTCGCCTCGAGTCACGATGTCGGCCGGCCCCGGGCAGGCGTGGCCGCTTATCACGCAAGCAAAGCCGCGCTCGACGAGATCCTGAGATCCTGGCGAGCCGAGCATCCCGATCTCGCCGTGATCCGCGTCAGCGTCGGACCCACCAAAGACACCGAAATTCTGCGCGGCGCGGATCGTGACCTCCTGGCCGAGCTGTACCGGTCGTGGGCGCAAGAGGGGCAGATCCCGAAAAACATGTCCGGTGTCTCCGACGTCGCGAACGCGATGCTCTCGCTCATCGCGATGTCCCGCGCGAATCCCACGGTGGTCAGCGAGATCGTTCACCTGGCGCCTCGAATCATCAAGGGCCAGTAGATATTCGTCATTCCGCAACGAAAGGACAACTCAATGGAGCTCGGTTTCAAGGGCGCCACGGCAGTCGTGACCGGAGGTAGTAAGGGCATGGGACTGGCGATCGCCGAGAGCCTCGGGTCCGAGGGCGCGTCGGTGGCCATCATGGCGCGCGGCCAATCCGCGTTGGATTCAGCCGCAGAACATATCCGCGACGCCGGCGCCCCCCAGGTGCTGACGTTCAGCGTCGACATGTCTGATGCCGATTCCATCGCCGCTGCCTTTGCCTCTGTCGGCGACGCCTGGGGCAGCTTGAATGCGTTGGTACACACCGTCGGCCCGAAGGCGGGCGCATTCGACGATCTCGACGACGACGACTGGCACGCCGCGTTCGATCTGGGCACGCTTTCTGCCGTGCGGTCAGTACGGGCTGCTCTCCCGATGTTGCGATCTGCGGACTGGGCTCGCATCGTGACCCTGTCGGCGCACTCGATCCAGCGCCAGAGTGCTCGCCTTGTGGCCTACACGGCTACCAAATCGGCGCTGTCCAGTTTCACCAAGAACTTGTCTAAAACCCTTGGTGCCGAGGGCATTCTGGTGAACTGTGTATGCCCGGGCACCATCGTGACAGCGAGCTTCACGGAGATACTTCGCGAGGCGCTCGCCGCCGACGGGCTTGACTCCTCGGACACTAACGACGTGATGACGTGGGTCGAGAAAACCTACGGCCATCCCTGTGACATCGGCCGTGCCGGCCTACCCGAAGAGATCGCGTCAGTCACCACGTACCTGGCCTCGCGTCGCAACGGCTACGTGACAGGGGCGACCGTCAACGTGGACGGCGGGTCAGACTTCATCTGACTCGCCTTCAGCCCTTCTTCGCCGGAATCGCCTCTTCTGGGTTGTCAGCCCACACCGCCTGGTGGCGCCCCATGGTCATGGCGCCATTCCAGCCACCATCAGTCCACAAGATAGATCCACCGACGTAACTCAACCGAGGGCTACCCAGGCACACCAGCGGCCAGGCCTGCTCCTCCGGAGCGGAATAGCGCCCGACAGGTCCCACCGACTGGTCGATGAGTTCCTTGCCGGCAAAGTCCTGGAACGCGGGCATCATCGCCGTCTCCGTCGGCCCGGGGTTGATGCAGTTGACGCGAATGCCATCGCGCGCCAGCACCGGGTACCACCAGCCGACCCACGCGTCGATGACGTACTTGGAGTAGGCGTAGCCACTCCACGACCAGATTTTCTCGTTTGCCTTCAGCCACGCGACCGCACCGTCGAACCCATCGGTCTCCAGCAGCTCGGTGATGACGTTGGCGTGGTCCTGCCAGCCGATGGCCGCCGAGGAAGAGATAACACTGATCGCCGAACCTTTTGGCATCTTGGGGGCCAGCTGTTCGGCGAGGTGACGGGCGCCAACGAAGTTCACCAGCATGGTGTCCAACTCGCTGAATGGCGGCCCGGGCAATCCCGCGCAGCTGAACAGTCCGTCCACCGGCCCGTCGATGGCGCCGGCGACTTTCTCGATGTTCGCGCGGTCGCGCAGGTCGATCTCGAGTGCCCGGTCCACCTGCACGCTGGTTGGCTTGATGTCGAGTGCGGTCACCCGCGCGCCGAGATCGACGAGGATCTGCGCGGCTGCTTGACCCATCCCGGACGCCGCGCCGGTGACCACAACGGATTTACCTTCGTACCCAAGCGCATCTTTCACCGAACGGTTCCTTCCACAGGACCTGACGAGATTGAGAACATGAACTTATGAAATACGAGAACACACGTTATCACCACGGCTAGAGTGAGGATCTCCACAAGGCGTTGAAAGGACTCCACGAATTGGCTGTGAGCTCCCGACGACTTCGAGTCATCCAGTGGGCCACCGGCGCGGTGGGCACCGAGATGGTCCACACGATCCTTGACCACCGCCCCGACCTTGAGCTGGTCGGGGCGCGGGTGTACTCCGACGTAAAAAACGGTGTCGATATCGGCACCTTGGTCGACCGCGACCCGATCGGGGTGACCGCGACCACCGACGTCGACGAAATCCTCGCCATGGACGCCGATCTCGTGCTCTACGCGCCGTCGTTCACCAGTCTCGACGATATCTGCGCACTGCTGGAGAGCGGGAAGAACGTTGCGACCGTCTCGTTTCTGTTCCACCCCCGGCGCATCAACGACGCCGACCGCCGGCGGCTGCTGGCCGCCTGCCAGAAGGGCAACAGCACAATTCACGCTAGCGGCCTCAACCCCGGCAACCTGTCAGGTGTGCTGCCGCTTGCGTTGTCGGGCATGAGCCGATCCATCGATCGATTCACCCTCCAGGAGCGCGCCGACTGGTCGCTGTGGGAGAGCACCGACATCACCTTCGACGGAATGTGGTTTGGGCGACCTCCTGAGGACATCACCCCGACGGCCAACGACTTTCTGACGTTCAACACCGCGCTCTTCACGCAGCAGACGTGGTTCATCGCCGACACCTTGAACGCGGCCATCGACGACGTCACGGTCAGCGTCGAGGCCGTGCCGGCAACCAAGGATTTCGAGATTTTCGACCACCAGGTGCGCGCGGGCACCACTGCCGGGCAGCGGTGGAACTTCGTCGGGTTGCGCAAGGGCGAACCGCTCATCGAGTTCGAGACGCTATGGACGGTCGGGGGCGAGTATCCAGAGCACTGGCCCACGCCAGATGACGGCTGGACCCTCACTCTCGAGGGGGACCCGTCCATGCGGGTGCACTTTTTCTGCCTGGCCAGTTACTCACGTCCGGCCTCAGTTGAGGAGCACGTGCGGGCCGGACTCATCGCCGTTGCACTGCAGGTCGTCAACGCGATACCGGCAATATGCTCGGCCCCAGCGGGTTTCGCGACGATGGCTGACCTCCCCCTCATCCGCAGCTACACAGGATTCGGTGACAGGCCGGTCTCGGACTGACCGAGCGACCTAGCCCGCGGGCGTTTTGACATGCTTCTGCGCGTCGGTGCTGACCATCCGTTTCATGATGACCCAGTGGCCGTGATCGGCTCGCACGTAGGTGTCGAAATACCTGATGTACATGACATCGTCGTCGAGCAGGTCCGGTGCGCAGGTGTTGAAGTGGTGTGCGACGCAATGCACTTCACCGAACGCGCGGGTCGATTCGACGTGGAAGAGCCCTTGCCCGACAAGGTGAGAGGTTCGCTGCCAGTAGCTGACCGCTGCGATGAGCTTCGCCAATTCTCGGTGGCCGGTCAAGACCATGGGACCGCGTCCCGGAGGTCTAGCGCGCAATGTCGCATCGGGATGAAATACCTCCAGCAGCGCAGGCAGGTCTCGCTGATCGAGCGCCGCGGCATACCGATACGACAGCGACGCCAGATCGCTGTCGTCAATCGCCGGCGATATCTTCACCTGATCCGTCATGATTCTTTCTCCGCCACAGGCGATGTCGCTGTCATCGCGTGCTCCATCTCATCGAAGATGCTGCCTGGCACCAAGATTCCCGACGGATCCAGGATTTGATCAAGGTTGGCGGCGACGTCCTCAGCCGCGAGTGCGCCGTCGGTGGCGCACCATCCGCGGGTCGTCCCGATCTGCAACGCAGCCACCCTGCCACGGAATGCGCTGAGCACCCGATGGGTCAGCGTGCACTGCTCGCTGGCGAGGTAGGCGACAACCGGCGCGACCTGATCGAGTCGTAGCGTCGCCAGGAAAGCGCGTGCGTCGGCGCTCTGGCCGGCCTCCCCCATCAGGGCGGCAGCCATCCGGGTGTCACCCATCGGCATCACCGCATTGGCCGTGATGCCGTGCGCGGCTCCCTCCAGCGCTGCGACATTCATCAAGCCGAGCATCCCCGTCTTCGCCGTGGCGTAGCCGGTTAGGCCGGGTTGCCCGAAGACCCCCGCAGCGGAGGACACCAGCACTAGCCGGCCATACCCAGCGGAGCGCATGACAGCGAAACCCGGGCGAACGACGTGGAAGGCGGCCAAGAGGTGGTGGCGAAGTAGCGCCTCGAAGCGTTCTGTGGGCCATGCCGAGATCGGGTCTTCGTGAATGATGCCGGCGTTGGCGACGATCGCATCCAGCCCGCCGAACTCCTCCACAGCAAGATCCACGGCGGCCTGCCCGCCCGATTCGGTGCTGGCGTCGGACACCGACGCCACAGCCCGTCCGCCCGCATCACGAATTGCCTGGGCGACCTGGTGAGCCGGCTTCGCGTCCTCGCCGCTGCCGTCGGTGTTGGCGCCATTGTCGTGAACTACGACCGCCGCGCCGCGGCGGGCCACTTCAAGGCAGTACGCCTCGCCCAGTCCGCGGCCGCCTCCTGTGACCAATACGACGCGGTCGGTGAATGAGATCATCGTTGGCGCAGGCGATCTCGAGGCAGCTATGCCGTGGACACGGCGCCGCGCTCAGTCCAGTGCGCGACGAACGGACTGATGGTCGACAAGTCATACAGGCCGGGTTCCGCAGCGACGACGGCCGGAATGGCGTTGATGGCGTGCATCGCGGTCGCCAGGCAGCCCTGCTCGGCGTGATCCTCCCCGTGCGATCCGATCACCAGATGCAGACACATGTTCGGCTTTCCTTGGAAGGTCACCGCGTAACCGATATCCGTCGGCCATTCCGGGGCCAGATCATCGGCCATCCGGGTGAGGTGTTCGACGGCGAGTGTTGTTCGACCGCAGTCGACTTCGACGCCGAAGCGCATGGCGCCGACCGTACCGGCGGGAATCTCACCAGCGGCCACCGTGAGCGCTCTCGGTGTGGTCACGACTTCCCGAAATCCCTCAACGGACCGAATCTCGAGCCCGAGAGCCTGAGCGAGCACCGTCGCGCTGCCGATCCAGGCGCTTGCGGCGTAGTCGGTGTTGGTCAGCAGCGGTGTGGTGTCATCCGGCGCGTGACCAAAGCCCATGGCATTAAAAACCAGGTCGTGGCTGGCGTAGGTCGAATAGTTCAGCACCTCCCGCACGTCGATTCGCGTGGTGTGCTCGGTCAGCCGGGAAAGGATCGGCGCCAGCGATTCGCCGACGAATCCCGGATATAAGCCCAGGCCCAGGAAGGAAGAACCGCCTACACGGCAAGCCTTTTCGATGCCTTCGGCCAGCGATTCGTGCAGCGAGCCGGGATGGATGAAGCGGCTGCCGGTGGCCACCACATTCTTGCCCGATGCCAGCAGGTCACAGACATCGGCGAAGCAACCGGGCGTATCGGTCTCGACCTTTCCCATGTAGAGCACCACGTCAGCATCGGTGCCAATCACGGCGTCGCGATCGTCGGATGTCAGGACGCCTGCTTCGGACGCCCCGCACAGAGCGCCGGCGTCGATACCGGCTTTTGCCGCGTCGTAGACCCGCACGCCGGCCAGTTCCAGATCGGGCCGGTCCAAGACGTGCCGCAGCGACATCATCCCGGTCACGCCGGTAGCCCACTGGATCACTCGAGTCATGTCAGGCGATCTCCTCAATCCCACACCACGTCGAGGCGCGGTGGCGAGCGAAACATCGTTCCGGTCACGTAAGGTGCCGGCGCATTGGGATCGAGCCGGAGTCCCGGTAGTTCGTCGATCAGCGCATTGAAGATTTTGGTGCTCTCCAGACGGGCCAGATGCATACCGAGGCATACGTGCGCCCCGTGGCCAAATCCGATGTGCGGCTTGCGGTCCCGAAAGATATTGAAGGACTCGGCGTCGTCCCAACGTGTCTCGTCATGGTTGGCGCTACCGAGGTTCACCATCATCGTCGAGCCCATGGGGATGTCCTGGCCGAAGAATGTGGTGTCGGTGCTCACCTCGCGAATGAAGTTCAGCAGCGGGGTCTCCCACCTGATGCCTTCTTCAATCGCCTGCGGCAACAGGCTACGGTCATCGCGTACCGCGTCGAATTGGTCGGTGTGGGTCAACAGACCCAAAGCGAGGCTGGCGGTCGATCGCGACGTGGTCTCCGCGCCTGCGGGCAGAAGATTGCGCATAAACCCGTAGATCTGCTCGTCCGACATCCTGACGCCTTCGATTTCGGCCTGCGACAGGATGGTCACCATGTCGTCTTTCGGTGACTTGCGCCGGTCGGCCAGTATCCCGATGAAGTACTCCTTCATCTGCGCAGAGGCTTTCATCGCGGTATCCATATCGGCGCGAAAACCCAACAGGTCGATCGCCAGTCGGTGAAATTCGCCGATATCCGACTCGGGCAATCCGAGAAGCGCTGCGATGATCCGCACCGGAATGGGCATAAACACCGCGTCGACCAAGTCGGCGCGCTTGTCGTCGCGGAACTTCTCGATCGTGCGGTCCACGAGGGGCCCGACAAGCTCGGTGTCCCAACGCTTCATCGACGATCTGGCGAAAGCGAATTCGTGCAACCGGCGGTAGACGGCGTGCTCGGGTTCCTGCATCTCGAGGATCGTCGGGCCCTGTAGCGGGCGCACCATGTCCTCATAAATGCGGGTGCTGAACGTCATGTTGTCGGTGAAGACGCCTTTTACCGCGTCGAACGAATACGCCGTGAACGTCTTCTTGCCCTCCGGCCCATCCACGGGGACACCCATCTCCGGCCACCCCGGGTGCACGGCCGCCTTGAGACGCAGCTCGCGCAGCAGCGGGTACGGGGTCGCATCCCCGTCCGCGCCCATGCCCGCGTTGAACTTCTCCTGCGCCTCGCGGATGCGCTGTTCGATGTCATCAGTAACCGTCGGCTCAGCCACGTGGTCACCTCTCGTACGGCATCGCAACCTACATACTGTCGGTTGCAAACGTACATGATGTAGGTTGAACCAACCAGCGACCTCACAAAATCGCGAAAGTGCAACCTGGAGTATTCGATTGGCTACACGAGTCGTGCAGTGGGCAACCGGCGCCGTCGGCCGCGGCGCACTGCGGGAGCTTATTGAGAATCCGCATTACCAACTGGTCGGCGTACTGGTGTACGACGCGGCAAAGGCCGGCCTCGACGCTGGCGCGCTATGCGGTCTTCCCCCCACGACCGGGGTAGTCGCCACGGCGGACAAAGACGAGATCATCGCGCTGCACGCCGACGTCGTGGTGCATGCGGCCAGCAAAGCCCACGCTATCGAGACGAACGCCGAGGACATCTGCCGCCTGCTCGCCGCGGGCAGCACCGTCATCACCACGACGTCGTACAACCACCTGCCTACCTACGGCGCCGACACCGAGGCAGCGTTCGTCGACGCCTGCCGGCAGGGCGGATCACGATTCCATGCTGCCGGCGAGAACCCCGGCTTCATGTTCGAACGCCTCATCGCGACGCTGACCGGACTGAGCAAGACCATCGACCGCATCGACCTCTACGAGGCCACGGACGTGTCGGCAGTCGACAGCCGTCCGATGCTCGTCGACCTCATGGGCATGGGCAGGCCACCAGAAGACGTCAGCGTCGACTCGCCGATCATCAAAAAGTTGGACCTCGCCTACCGCCAGGCACTCAATGCCACCGCCGACGTCCTTGGAATCACCTTGTCCCACATCGACGTGACGGTCGACGCCACCACGCTCTCCCGCGACATCGAAGTCCTCGCTGGCACAATCGAGGCGGGAACCGTTGTTGGACAGCGGTTCTCGTGGGTCGGACATTGGTCCGGCCGACCTTTACTGGCCATCCACGAAGAATGGGTGCTGACGCGCGACCTTCCCCAGTGGGGCATGGCGCCGCTGGCGCACGGCGAGAAGGCGCCACTCATCCGCGCGGTCGTCAAGGGTGAGCCGAGTTTCGAACTGCAGCTCGACGTGGGCTCGGACGCTGCGACCTCGGCGGGCCAGCATGCGATTCCGGGCCATCTGATGATCGCGATGGGGGCGGTGCGGGCAATTCCCTATGTGCTCGCTCAGCCGCCCGGCATCGTGACCGCGCCGGTTTTCGGCGCGATCCAGTTAGCGTGAAACACCTGTGACGGCGCGCGCGATGTGATCGCTCGGCGCCGCGTGAAAGACGTGCGCGCTTCCATCGGGTAGAACCCGACGGGCCACTAAGTAGTCCGAACTCAGCCACCCCTGGCGGATGTAGCGGCCGAAACGGAGAAACGTCCCCGGGGCGCCACTCGCCGACGGGACAAGCTTCACCTGTTCCATCCCGCCCTTGACCCCTCCCCCCGTCAGCGGGCGCGCTGCGGCGAGGCCACGGACGATTACGGTGGCCGCGTCGTGGGAAAGCCCCGGCATCGAGTGGCCCGGCCGGCGACCGTATCGAGCCTCGAACCGGTCGAGGAACGCCTGGCCGACGGTATTGCGTTCGTCGTAGCTGTCCAAGCCGATCCAGCCGGACAGGTGGCGCATCCACTCGGCGTTGATGTGAGCCATCTCGAAAGCCGTCGTCGTGTACCGGGGCGGATCCCAGCCCGCGGCCAGCAGCGCGTCGGTGAAGCCCCACAGCCCGTGCCCAAAACCGACGTGCACCAGGGCGTCGGGCTGCGCGACGCGCAATGCCTCAACCGCCTCCGACTTGTCGGCCTCAACCTGGGGAATTGCTACGGTGGCAACGACCTTCAAGCCTGCGGCGTCATAGGCGCGCTGAGCGAACGCGAGATATTCCTTGCCGATCAGCGACGACTCGTAGGCGATAGCGATCCGCGAGCGTCCGTCGCCGATCATGACCGCGGCCAACATCACCGGCTCCTCGGCCATCGAGCCGTTGTTGAGTGCGAAGCACCACTCACCGAGCGCACCCTCCGACCCCGAGAGGGTGACGATCGGAACCCGCGCGATGGCATCGACGTGCGAACTCAACGGAACGACGTTGTCCGACACCCACGGCCCATAGATCGCAAGACACCCCTCGGCCACCAACTCGTCATAGGCCCGCTCGACAGCAAGGTAAGTGCCGTTGGGCAACCCGACGACGTTGCGGGTGACCAGTTCGATCGGGCGGTCGATCAGCCCGGTGGCCAATGCTTCGTCCATCACCAGTCGCAGCGCGTCGACGCTGTCATTGTCGGTGTCTCCGGAAGTCGGATAGTCATTAAGCAGGCCGACTTTCAGCGGCGCCACCGAACCGTATGCACGAACCTCGTCGTCTGCCATAGCGGCAACATACATGACGAAGGTTGTTGCGACGACTGAGCGGCAAAGCACAACGTCTTGAGCGGAAATATTGGTTTCCGAAAACTGCATATCCGACTTTTGCCGGTGTACCGTTCCGATGGGGCCGCCCAAAGGAGATCGCCGTGACGCTGACGTCGGAACTGGCACCACCTATCCAGCCCGATCAGCGCAAGTATCGCGTGATCCAGTGGGGGATGGGCAATGTCGGCACGCTGGCGCTGCGCCACTTTGCGCACAATCCCCTGTACGAGGTAGTCGGGGTTCTGTGCAATCGACCGGAGAAGGTCGGCAAGGACGCCGGCGAGTTGGTGGGCGAAGCGCCCATCGGCGTGCTCGCGACCAACGACAAGGCCACGCTGGAAGCGCTCGACGCTGACTGCGTGTTCTACGCACCCCTATGGTCCGACGTGGATGAGATCTGCCGCCTGCTTCGTGGAGGAAAGAGCGTCGTCGCCTCCGGCGGCGCCTGGTGGCATCGAACAGACACCAACAGCGCGGACATCGACAAGATCGAGGCGGCCTGCCAAGCAGGCGGTACGTCGTTCCACGGCGGTGGAATCCACCCTGGCTATGCCGCGGATCTGCTTGTGCTGACGCTGGCCCGCATCGTCGGCAAGACGGACCACATCCACATCTATGAATCCGTCAACTTCAACAAAGACACCCTGAAGTACCTCGACGAAATGGGGTTCGGAAAAACGCCGGCCGAGTTCGCCGAGGGCAATCTCTTCCAGGACGCCTGGTCGTTGTTCGCCCAATCGCTCTCGATGGTCGTCGAAGGGCTGGGTAAGACCGTCGAGAAATTCACGACAGATGTCGAACTCGGCACCGCCACGCGCGACATTCCCTACGAGGGCACGGCCGATATGGACATGCCAGGGCTCAAGGGTGTGATCAAGAAGGGCACCGTCGCATCGCAGCATCATCTGTGGACGGCGTGGGTCGACGGTAGGCCGTTCATCACCTTGCACGAGCTGTACTCATTCATCGAGCACGACGCCATCGACCCCAAGCCCGATTGGGAGCCCTACTACCACTATCGCGTCATCATTGAAGGCGACCCGGGCACCGAGTTGATCCTGCGCGGAAGCCCGGAGGCGCGACAGCACGCCAAACCCGGTTACATCGGCTACGCGTGGACCGCGATGGAACCGGTGAACTCCATCCCGGCGATCTGCGACGCCGCGCCCGGGTTCAAGTCCCATGCCGATCTCGGGCTCATGACGGTTCGGGGCATCGTGCGCTAAGGCGCACCGGCCCACCACTCAACATACAGTCTGAAGGTTGCTACGATCGTGGGTATGGCGAAGCGCGGCGGAGCAGACATCGACCGGCGCGCCCGCGGCGACCAAACGCGTCGCGCCCTGGTCGACGCTGGTCGGGAACTTTTCGTATCACAAGGGTTTTTCAACACCAGCATCGGCGATCTCGTCACGAAGTCAGGTGTCGGCACCCGCGGTGCCTTCTACCACCACTTCAAGGACAAAGCCGAGCTGTTCCGCGCCGTGTTCGAAGACGTCGAGAACGACCTGACGCTGCGGTCGATCGCCGCTCCTCCGCGGGGAGCGGATGCGTGGGAGCGGCTGACGAGCGGTCTGCACGGATTCCTGGCGGCCGCACAGGAGCCCGCCGTGCAACGAGTGATGCTCGTCGACGGACCAGTGGTGCTCGGCTGGCAAACCCTGCGCGAAATACAAGAGGGCAACAGCATCGCTCTGATCAACAACGTGATACGCGAGGCGATCGCCGAGGGCGCCATCGACGACCAGCCCGTTGCCGAGCTGACGCACATGATCGTTGCCGCGCTCGAGGAGGCCTCACTCCTCGTCGCGCATGCCGCGAACCCGAATAAAGCGCGCCGGCGGGCCGCCAAGATCCTCGACCGCCTGCTGCTCGCCTTTGCAGTGGAACCCCGAAACGCTTTGCGGCGGTGATTTTCTGGTCAATGCTCATGGCTTACTCACGCCGTAGTGAAAACGTCTATTTACACTAACTGCATATAGCCCCTCTACATCACTGATAACCTCGCTCTCAACTTCTGCGCAAGGAGACCCATGCAGCCCGAAGACATGATCCTGGTGAGCGTCGACGACCACCTCGTAGAGCCTCCAAACCTGTTCGAGGGCAGGGTCGCCAAGAAATACGCCGACGAGGCACCGCGAGTCATCCGTCAGCCCAACGGCTCGGAGGTGTGGACGTTCAACGGCGCAATCGTTCCCAACATCGGCCTCAACGCCGTGGCGGGACGCCCCCGCGAGGAGTACGGCATCGAACCGACCGCTTTCGATGAGATGCGGCCCGGTTGCTACGACATCCACGAGCGCATCAAGGACATGGACGCCGGAGGCGTACTCGGATCGATGTGCTTCCCGTCCTTCCCAGGCTTCGCCGGCAGATTGTTTGCGACACACGCCGACAAAGACCTCGCGCTCGCCGTCACCCAGGCCTACAACGACTGGCACATCGACGAGTGGTGCGGCTCCTACCCCGGGCGCTTCCTGCCGATGGGACTACCTGTGCTGTGGAATCCGGAGCTGTGCGCCAAAGAGATCCGCCGCAACGCCGAAAAAGGCTGCCATTCGGTGACATTCACCGAAAACCCCGCCACCCTTGGATTCCCGAGCTTCCACGACGACTACTGGGACCCGATGTGGCGAGCGCTGTCGGACACCGACACCGTGCTCTCCGTTCACCTCGGATCGTCGGGCAAGATCACCATGACCGCCGACAACGCGCCCATCGACGTGATGATCACGCTGCAGCCGATGAACGTCTGCTCGGCCGCCGCCGACCTGCTGTGGTCGCGGGTGATCAAAGAATTCCCGAACGTTCGGTTCGCGCTCTCCGAAGGAGGCACGGGCTGGATTCCATACTTCATCGATCGTCTCGACCGCACCTACGAGATGCATCACCTGTGGACCGGGCAAGACTTCGGCAACCGGCTACCCAGCGAGATCTTCCGGGAGCGATTCCTGACCTGTTTCATCGCCGACCCGATCGGGATCAAGCTGCGCCACGACATCGGCATCGACAACATCGCCTGGGAATGCGACTATCCGCACTCTGACTCGTCGTGGCCCGCGGCAGCCGAGGAACTCGCATTCGTGATGGATGGACTGCCCGACGACGAGGTCAACAAGATCACCTACGAGAACGCCTGCCGCTGGTACTCGTTCGACCCCTTCGAACACCGCACCCGCGACCAGTGCACCGTCGGCGCCCTGCGTGCCGCAGTGGGCGACCACGACGTCGAGATCCGTAGTTTCGACCACGGCCGATTCGAGCGCACCGCAGGTGCGACTCTCGGCTCCGTCAGCGCCAAACTCAATGTCTGACAACGACACACCGCCACTGCGGATCGCGATCGTCGGCGCCTCTGCCGGTCTCGGCCGATGCATCGGCACCGGTCTGGCCCAGCGCGGTGCGCATGTCGCGCTGCTGGCACGCCGCTACGACAGGTTGGTCGAGGCAGCCAAGGAAGCCGGCAACGGCGCAGTCGCGGTCGCGTGCGACGTCACCCTTGCCGACACCTGCGAGAAGGCGATATCCGAGGTGATCGGAGCGCTCGGCGGCCTTGACGCCCTGGTGTACACGACCGGCATGGGCGTGCTCTCGCCGCTGCGCGACGTGACGGCAGAACAGTGGGCGCAATTGTTCGCTACCAACGTCACCGGCGCATCACTGGTGACCGCGGCGGCCGCACCACATCTCGCGGCGGCCGCGGGCACTGCGGTGTACCTGTCCTCGCTTAGTGCGTCCTATACAACGCCGTGGCCCATGCTCGGATCCTATTCAGTGACCAAAGCCGCGCTTGACAAGCTCGTCGAAGCCTGGCGCATCGAGCACCCGGAGATCGGCTTCACCCGTCTCGCAGTGGGCGACAGCCTCGGCGGCAAGGGCGACGCACAGACCGAATTCAACAAAAGCTGGGATCCCGACACCCTGGAAACGGCCATCAAGTACTGGATGGACAACAAGTACATGGTCGGTGGCCTTGTGGACGCCCAGCATCTCACCGACGTCGTGGACTCCGTCATCCGTTGTGGCAGTAGCAGTTTCATTCCCTATCTAACCCTGGCCCCACGCGCCTCCGACGCAGTGAAGGAACTTCGACAATGGTGAACCACGAATCGCGAATGTTGATCGACGGCAAGCTCGTCGAGGCCGAGACCGGTCGCCTGTTCGACAACATCAATCCGGCCACCGAAGAGGTCATCGGGACTACCTGCGATGCGACCCGCGCCGACATGGAGCGTGCAATCGCCGCGGCGCGGCATGCATTCGACAACACCGACTGGTCACGTGATGGCGAGGCGCGCGCGGCGGGGTTGCGTCAACTCCAGGCGGCGCTCGAGGCCGAATGCGAAGACATCCGGAGCGAACTCATCTCCGAAGTCGGCTGTCCCCTGCTCTCCACCTACGGACCGCAACTCGACGTGCCGCTCAAGGAGGCCCTCACCTGGCCCGCCGACATGGTCAGCCAATTCGCTTGGAAACGTTCACTTCCCGACAAGGACGCATTCGGCATGCGCACCCCCGCGACGCGCGAGGTCTGGAAAGAACCGATCGGCGTCGTGGGTGTCATCACGCCGTGGAACTTCCCGTTCGAGATCATCCTCAACAAGATCGGACCCATTCTCGCGATGGGCAACACCTGTGTGCTCAAGCCTGCGCCGGACACGCCGTGGAACGCGACCCGCATTGGCCGTATCATCGCCGAGCACACCGATATTCCACCGGGCGTGATCAACATCGTCCCATCGTCTGATCACCTTGTCGGAGAGGTCATTTCGACCTCGCCCCTGGTCGACATGGTGGCATTCACCGGCTCGACGGCCACCGGCAGGCGGATCATGGCTGCCGCGGCCGAAACCGTGAAACCCACCTTCCTCGAACTCGGCGGCAAGTCTGTCTATCTGGTTCTTGACGAGGACGGCGACATCGGCGGTGCGGTCGGCGGAAGCGCCTTCATCTGCATGCACGCTGGGCAAGGCTGCGCGATGCCTACCCGCCTGCTGGTACCGAACGCGCGCTACGACGAAGCGGTCGAGATCGTCAAGACGGCAATGGAGAAGAACAAATACGGTGACCCCACCGATCCGTCGGTGCTGCAGGGGCCCGTGGTTTCTAAGAAGCAACACGAGCGGGTTCTGGGCTACATCGAGAAGGGCCGGCAGGAAGGCGCCCGGCTCGTGACTGGAGGCGGGGTGCCCAAGCATTTGCCGAAAGGTTACTTCGTGGAGCCGACCGTGTTTGCGAACGTTGACAACAAGATGACCATCGCACAAGAGGAGATCTTCGGTCCGGTGTTGTCGGTGATCGGATTCGACGGTGACGACGATGCCGTACGGATCGCTAATGACTCGATCTACGGCCTGTCGGGTGTGGTCTTCGCCAACGATCTCGATCGTGCCAAGTCCGTCGCGAGCCGGATCAGAACCGGGACACTCGGGATCAATGGCGGGCTCTGGTATGGCGCCGATGCGCCGTTCGGGGGTTACAAGCAGTCCGGCATCGGTCGACAGTGCGGCATCGAGGGACTCGAAATCTTCACTGAGACAAAGACTGTCGGCTGGCCGGCCACCTGACCGGACCTCCCCCAACGAAAGAGGCGTGATGAAGTCGAAAGCAGCTGTGTTGCGCGGTGTCGGGGTCGACTGGGAAGTCGCCGAGGTCGAGCTTGACCCGCCTAGAGCCGGCGAAGTTCTGGTGAAGATGGCTTACGCGGGTATCTGCCACTCGGACGAGCACTTCTACACCGGCGACAGTGTGCCGACCCCGGAGATGGAAGACATGATGCGGGGGGCGGGACTTCCAGTACCCGAATGGTTTCCAATGCTCGGCGGCCACGAAGGTTCCGGCGTCGTCGAAGCAATCGGGCCCGAGGTCAAGACGCTGAAACCCGGTGACCACGTGGCGATCTCGTTTCTACCCGCGTGCGGTAACTGCCGCTGGTGTACCTCCGGATTTACCTATCTCTGCGACGTGGGTGCCGACATCTACAACAAGGCGATGACGACCGACGGCACCCGTCGGCGCCACCTCGGAGACGAAGATCTAATGGCGATGATGCAGGTCGGCACCTTCTCCGAGTATGTCGTGGCATCCGAGCGTTCGCTGGTCAAGATCAACGACTGGATTTCGCTGGAGGCTGCCTCATTGGTGTCATGCGGTGTGACAACAGGTTTCGGATCTGGTTCGGTCGCGGCAGGCACCCAGGTCGGCGACACCGTTGTGGTGGTCGGAGTCGGCGGGATTGGCATGAATGCTGTGCAGGGCGCGAAGGTCGCCGGCGCCAAGCAGATCGTCGCCGTCGATCCCAACGAGTTCAAGCGCGAGATCGCACCGACGTTCGGCGCAACACACACCGCTGTTGATACGGGTGCCGCATTGGAGCTGGTCAAGGAGATCACCTGGGGAGTGATGGCCGACCGGGTGATTCTGACCCCGGGCGTGGTACCAGTGGACATGGTGATGATGGGGATGATGTTGTTGCGCAAAGGCGGAACGTGTGTCCTCACCGGAATGGCCAAGGTCACCGACCTCATGGTGCCGATGGTCTTGGGCGACATGGTCAGCTCATGCAAGACCTTCAAGGGTGTGCTCTACGGCGAGATGAATCCACGCGAGGCGATGCCGAAGCTGTTGTCTATGTACGAGGCGGGCATGATCAAGCTCGATGAACTCGTCACACAGAAGTACAAACTCGATGACATCAACGAGGCGATGAGGG
Source organism: Candidatus Mycobacterium wuenschmannii (assembly GCF_030252325.1). Lineage (NCBI taxonomy): Bacteria > Bacillati > Actinomycetota > Actinomycetes > Mycobacteriales > Mycobacteriaceae > Mycobacterium > Candidatus Mycobacterium wuenschmannii. The sequence continues at coordinate 2,129,543 of NZ_CP126981.1, forward strand.
ATCTGCGCGCCGGCAAGAATATTCGTGGAGTCATTGCGTTTGAATAATTTGAACATCAAAGATTTTTCAGGTCGCGCGTTGGAACAGCATTGCGCCCGACGGCACTCCCCCACCTGTGCTGACAATGGCGGTTTGCGCGTCCTTGACCTGACGATCGCCAGCCTGGTGGCGTAGCTGCTGGACCGCCTCATACACGAAGCCGAACCCGTGCAGACGACCCTCAGATAGCTGGCCCCCGTGCGTATTCAGTGGCAGTTCACCGTCCAAAGCGATGCGGCGACCGCCGTCGAGCCAGTCCTGCGCTTCGCCGAACCCGCAGAATCCCAGCGCCTCGATCCATGAGACGCAGTTAAACGTGAAGCCGTCATAGAGCAGCGCGAGGTCAATGTCTCCGGGCTGCAAATCAGTTCGGCTCCACAAGTGCGCAGCCTGGCCGATGACCTGGGGCTCGTGGGTGAGCGTTCCCTGGTCCCAGGAAATCCGTTCGGTGATCTGTGTTCCGACCGCTTCACAGCGCACCGCCGGTCCAGGCAGGTCGCCGGCGGCCGACGCATCGGACACCACGAGCGCGATCGAGCCGTCACATGGCACGTCGCAGTCGTACAGTCCGAATGGCGTTGTGATAACCCTGGCCGCAAAATAGTCGTCCATCGTCATCGAGTCGCGGTAGATAGCCTGGGGATTCAGCGCCGCGTTGCGCCTCGCGTTCACCGCGATCATGCCGAACAATTCTCTGTCGGCGCCGTAGCGGTGCAGATATTGGTTGGCGTTCACCCCGATCCAGTTGGCCGCGGACGCCGCGCCGAAAGGCAGGGACCATTGTTGTGGTCCCGTCACCCTGCCGCTACCTCCGTGGAGTCTCAGCGCCGCGAATGTTGACTCCCACACGGTCCGAAAGCAGAGGACGTGTCGGCACAGACCGGAAGCCACCGCTAACATGGCCGCGATGATCGCACCACCTTGACCGGGTAGCTCCGCACCGCCGTTCACCCAGGTCGGATGGAGACGTAGCGCCTCCTCGACCGCGCTTGTCCCGCCTTCGCTCATGCCCATGCCGATCGGCCCGGGATAGGTTGAAAGACCGTCTATGTCATCAAGTTTCAATCCAGCATCGGATACGGCCGCTAAGCACGCGTCAATCGTCAGCGACAGCGGATCGACCATCAGACGGCGACCGACTGCGGAACGACCCACCCCAGATATCACCGATCGATGCTCGAATCTCTCATCTCTTATTGGCCGTCGAGGCGATGGCGGGGAGGGTGGGCCGATCAGGTCATTGGCGTCCGTTGCACCCGTAGGTTCGAACAACGGGATGTAAACATCCTCGATGCTTTCGAATCGCACCGCGACTCGTTGACCGATATGCACGTCTTCGGGTTGGCAGCCAACAATGTTGGTGGTGAGGCGCACGTCAGCGGACTCGTCTAATGCAACGACTGCGATGGCGTACGGCGGCGCGAATCCGGGCAGCCACTGGTGTTCGTTGACGGTATAACCCACCACCGTCCCTTGGCCTGAAACGACCGTGGGCTCCGCCGATGTCGCGCGGCACGAGGGGCAGATCGGCACCGGAGGATGGACGTATGTCTCGCACTCGATGCAACGCTGGATGCGCAACGCGCCGTCGGTGCCGGACTTCCAGAACCACTCATTCCACGGCGTGATCTGTGGCAGAGGTTTCATGCCGAAAGCCCGATGAGCTCGCCGGCAGTAAGTGGCCCGATCTCTGAAGCCGACAGGTGGCTCGCAATCGCTAACTGCCGCGACGGTAAACGGATATGTGTATTCTCACAAACAGAAGTATTCATTATCGACATGCTTTCACACGCTTGGGCGTAATACCTAGACCTGGGTCGATCAATGTTCGGCGCTATACGAGGCCGATACGACCGCCAACACGGAGGCTTTCACCAGTGAGACAAGGCTCAGACCCGTCGATTGCCAGGAACTGCTGCATTAAGCCTCCGCGCCACAACGGATGGACAATCGGGCCCGAGGATGGGCCGCGGACTGCCTACCGCGCAATCCCCGCCGTATCGGGGAGACTCATGAGCGAAACGCTGCAGGCCTTGCCGTATCGATCTGTTCGCACGCTCAGATGACGCCAGCGAGCGCGCAGACTCGTCTTGGAGCTGTCGCCGAGGCGGCTAAGTCGGAGCTGACGGTCAACGGTCGTACCACTCGGCGTCGTCTCTTGATCCTGGGAGAAAACGAGTTAGAAGTGGTGCGTGCCGCAGGAGGCCTCACCTACGACTGGTCGTCCGGGGGGTGGGAGGTCGTGGTGCATTTGGCCCAGCCGAGTGACGACAGGCCGCTGAAGATACTCGGCGCCAGAACCGTTCCGCTGACGAGTATCGACAACTTCTCGCGCGGCGCGCTGTGGCCCAGTGTGATCATCGCTTCGCCGTCTGTCTACCGCCAAAACATCACGGTGCGGGATTATTTCACCAGAGCATTGCTCCAGGGCCACGCAGCGACAGCGATGTTGGGCGACGACTGGCCTACTGGATTGGGTACGGATATCCGACATTTCAGGCATGAGCCCAGTCCCGCCGCTCGCGCATTCAAACTACAGGCGATGCTCGCCGCTAAGGTGGACCCGGCACCGGCGGATTCCGTGGAAATGCTCCGCGGGTCCTCGCGCGCGTTTACCTCTCACCGATGCGCCTTCACACATGCGTAGTCGCACTGAATGCTCAGGGAATTTAGCAGCGTTGGGGGTAGCGGCGGCGCCGATAACGGCCAATTATGTTGGGCGGCTATCGCAGATCGCACTGGATACCCGAAGTTGCCAGTCATGTCTTCGAAGCTCGATGCCGTCAACCACATGGTTGTCCGCTCGTGTCGGATGGTGGTGGTACAACTCCCGTGAGTGGCTCAACGAGGGGGAAGTTTGTCTACGCCAGAGGAATCTGTCACTCGCGACGTGGTGTGGTACGCGGCCGCGATCGATCGCGCCGCGACAGCGGAAAGCGTTTACTCGATGGCTCATGCGATACGGGACAAACTCGGTGTTCCATTATTCGGCGACTTACCGACTGCCGCGACAATCGAACTCAAGGCCGTGTGCTGGGTCTTTGACTACGCGGTCGAATTCGATGGCAAGAACGCTCGACTCGCGCCGCGGGTGCAATCGAGTGACGAGCCCGACCCACCCCCGATCAAGTCAGTTGACAGCGAGGTCCGTCAGGTTTGGCGCGATCTGCTGGACATTGTCGCGGCAGCCCCGGCGCGCGCCCGGATTGCCCACGCGTTGTTTCAGTGCGGAGGATCGGCCGGCCTCGCTCACGCGGCGATCGCGGTCGACAACTACATCGCTTCGGCGCAACATTGGCGGCGCCAGCACGACTCTGACGAGTACCTTCGTATCGCGGCTCGGATCGCTCGTATTGTCGGCGACTCGGCCACAACACAACTTGCCCTTGGGTACTTGCTCGACGGTGCACAGCGTGCCCTTGATGACGAGCCGAGCAAGAAGCCTGGCTATGTACTCCGACCCCTTGACTACGCCGTTAACGAGCCTGACTGCCCGGCCCGGGTCGACGAGCTACTAGAACGTACAGCCGTGGAGCTTGATAACGTTCGCGACCGCGAACGCGCGCTAACGCTGATATTTCAGCGCTGCACCGATAACGAGTGCCGGCGACGGGTTTGGGAGAGGCGCGTAAACAACTTCCTCACCGCAGCCGATAGCGAAACCGGCATCATCAAGATGGTCCTTCGGCAAGACGCCTTGAAGTGCGCCGAGACATCAACTATCGGCGAGCTCAAAGAACGAGCCGCTGCGGCGCTGCAATCGACCCGGCACGAAGACCTAGGCCTGATGCACGTGCACACCAGCGCCGCGATCTACCAAGAACACTTCGAGCAGGTCCGGGACAAAATGGCGGAGGGAGCTACCTGGCAGGAAGCCCTCATATCATTCGCCCAATGCGGTCCGCTCAGTGGTGATTACGACCAGAACCGCGCGACAATCGAGCAGCTCCGAGCAGCAGCGCCGCTGGTGGCGTACTTCCCCGACAAGATCCTGGGGCCTGATGGCTTGCCGATCTACGAAGCTGTCGACCCAGACGATCGCTTCGATGGTGACCTGACGAAATGGGAGGCACAGGTCATCGGCGGCAATCTCGGGCCACTCACGGCCGCCCTTCACTCAATTCCCGAACGATTCGGAATACCTGATCAAGAGGCCCTTGTGGCCTTCCTAAGCCAGTGGCCAACGACGAACCAATATGTCATGCGCGCAACTACCCTTGGGCTGCAACGGTTTTGGTGCGGCGACTACGAAGGCGTGGTGTATGCCGCGACGCCGTGGATCGAGGCAGCGGTGCGCCAAGTAATTCTGGATGCAAACCAGGGCATCTACACGCTGCAGAGTATCCATAAGCCTGGGCAATACCCAGGACTAGGCGCAATGATCGACCTGCTACCTGACCGGTTTACATTGAGCCGCAGCCGATACCGATTCCTCAAAGCGACGCTGACCCATCCGCTTGGGATCAACCTTCGCAACCGGCTATCGCACGGCATTGAACTCTTTAACAGCTCGCAAGCGGCCGCCCTCGTTCTCCACACTCTGCTCACTGTCACTCTGTTGACTTCGCGAACTAACTCAGAAGACCTCGAGCGAAGTGACGATGGTTGAAGCGCAGCCCGAACGCCTGCTGGGTGCCAAACGTGAATGGCAGACTGGCGCAATATAAATCAATAATCTAAGGCCTCTCCAAGTGCGCGGAGTTTTGGCTTCGCGCGATGAGGCTCCACAGCGCGGCACTTGGGCACGTCTAACGGCGAGATCGTAGAAGCTGTCGTCCCTGCTGGCCCTTCTCGCCGATCTCGAAGCGACGCCTTGCTCCACTTAGGTCCCGGCCGGGCCAACCACTTCAGTGCAGTGTGGAGGGCGAGTTGAATTGCAGCTCACTGCTTATTGATGTGCCGGATCGTTGCTGGCGAAGGCAATGGCTTCGTCGCGGAGATCCTCGAGGACGGCGAGTGTTTGATGTGCGTTGCCGCCGCGTTGGGGCGCTGTGGCTGCTAAGCGTTCCATCTTTTCGTTGACGTCGTCATCGGGCAGTCCAGTCAGCCATGTCGTGAGTACCTCAGGGGTTAGAGAACTGTGAGTCGTGTGGAGGTGCTCGACTAGCTCTCGGCGGCCGTCGGCGGCCGAGAGGCGAAGAGCGTGATTTTTCGCTGCCGTGGTCGACGTACCGAGTTCGATCGCCCGTCGGTCGTCAGCGTGTGCGACCGAGATGTTGTAGCGCACAGGGAGCGCGGGTTTCGGGGGCTCGCCACCCGTGATCAGGCGAGGCACTGCCTGGTCACGAACCCATGTCACAATCTCGTCCAGTTCCTTCAGTAGCACAGGCCATTCGTCGGTCCCGGGTCGGTTTATCCCGACGGTCGGGAACAACGTGGCGGGGATCTGAATGCCTAAGGGCGTCTCGGCAATAATGTCGCCGGCGCATAGAGGGCCTTTCTGACCACGGGGCAGCTCCTCGATTGACCGCGGCACGTTGGCGTCCTCGTACATTCCCGCTAGGCCGACAGCTACGACGGCTGGTGTTCGGTGCTTGGCGTGGTTCGTGTGGCTCACCAACCGTGCCAATGGATGTAGCTCTGGATTTAGGTGGCGATGAAACGGTTGCAGTGCTGCGATCCGTCGTACAAGTTCACTTCCAGCCTGAAGTGATGGCGATCCGTTCTTGCGCCGCTTCTTTTTCCATTCCTCGAAGGCTTCCCACGACTCCGCAGCGGGCATCTCAACTAGCTTGGCAGCTTTCTCATTTAGTGTTCCGTCGAGATACTCAACCTCCGCGAAAAGTACGTGCTCGATGGAGGCACGCATGGCTACGAGTGCATCTGCGACCAACAGAGGGAGTTTGCGCGGTATGGGGGCTACCCCTTCCACCACTGTTCTGCTTACCGATCCGTGTCGGACTTCGCGTGGGCGGACGATGCCGCCCTCCTGTGTTTGGTAGGGGTAGAGCAGATTGCTTATCTGCTCGATCAGCTCGTCCGCGTGGGAAAGGGTTGCCGCGACACCGAGGTGACGGTCGGGGAGCCATTCGTACGCAGACCGAGCCATTTGACTCATTTTAGTTTCTGCGATGGTTCTAGCTGGCCAAGACCGCGACTACTAAAGGCGAATACTCTGCACATCGTGTCGTGTCGTGTCGTGTCGTGAACGGTGCTACTAAGCGACGGGGCAGCAATCGGATCCTGATCTGCGGCACGAGTAGGTCAGTATTCAATAAGTCGGGTTTCCGGCGAAGGTCGCCGTATTGCCTAACCGCGTGCACTGCATCACTATTCGACCGGTCCTAGTTCACCGAAAGCTGCACTGTCCTACCGCCGCGCAAGGAGTGCACCACCGCTGGCGACCTCGGCCGAGGACCTAAATATGCCCGACGTGCGCCGATAGCGCTGCGGAATGTCAGCCCCGCGAGCGGCCGACCGCCACAGGATCGCGCGCATCCACGCTCCGTCGAGCGGACTGGGTTCGATCGGCCGGCAGCTCAAGTAGATTGCGGTTGTGGTCGATCCGATGCTCGTTAAAACCGACTCACAAGGCCGCATCGTGTTGCGCGGACACCCCAACCAGCGGTTTCTGGTGCACGAAAATTCCGATGGAAGCCTTCTTTTGAGGCCCGTCGATGTTGATGCCACCGCCCAAGGCGAGTTCGATTCTGACCCCGAATCGCAGATGTTGCTCGCACGTGCCGCAGCGTCGTCGACGATCCGCCGGGTACGTCGGCGCCGATAATCCAGGTTGTTAGTCGAGCCCGGTGCGTGCTGCGCGGCAGTCGTTGATGGCTTCGATGACGATTGGGTCTCGCGCGTCCCTGCTTCCTCGATCTCGACGGCGCGCTCGGTGAAGCGTCGCAACAGTTTTCGTGAGCCGTCCCTCCGGCGGTGACAAAGGGATGGGCACCCGGCGGCGTCGACAGCTGTTGGGGGCGTTGACTGTTGGTCACGCTCCGAGCCATGTTGCGGTGTCGATCAGGCTTAGGATCTCGTCAATGTCGCCTCCACCCGTCAACCACTCTCGGACAGTGAGCGGGCGGCCGTCTTTAGCCAGGTCGGACTGGGGTGTCTCGAGGAACCCTGCTACCGCGGCTGGGTGCAGGTCAGCGGGCAGGGCGGGCAGTACGACATCGAGACCCGGAATGGGTCGAGGCGGCGTCCCATCGAATTGAACTGCGGGGTAATGCCATTCGCCGACGTCGTCGACCGCCCACAGGGTTCGTGCCGCCCGGCGGTCGCGGACTTCCGAGGCCGGGATGCCCAGCGCCGAGGCGACCTCGTCCTCGGTGTACGCGGTGGACAGCATTCGGGCGGTGACTGATAGAACGCCGTCGACGGCATGTGCGTTGTCCTCGTACGGTTTCGGCAGCCCTGCCTCGTCGAGCAGCTTCGCCTCGTCAGCGCTGAGAGGTTCGGTCGCTGATCGTCGGTTGGGCAGCAGCGGTCCGCGCTTTTTGGGCGGCAGTGTCCCGGTGTCGGTGAACTGTTGGAGTTCGGCGTCGGTCCAGTCGACGCTGCCGTCCTTGAGGTGAAATTCGACCCAGGTTCCGCAACGACCGCAGTTGTCGTACACGGTGATTCCTGCGGCATTCTGCTCTTCCCCGTAATAGGGATCGTTGCGCTGCTCCCACAATTGAGCGGGTGTGAGCCTGCGCAACTCACACCCGCCGCTCTGGGACTGCCAGCCGGTCAGGGCGTGCCCACAGATCGGGCACGGTGCTTCGTAGGCGATGTAGTCGAACATGCCCATCTGTATCTCCTGGTCGGCGTCTGGATTGGGACTTGTGGCGGTTCGCCCCCGACGGGGCATCCAGACCACTTCGGGGCCCGGCGGCTCAACGGTGGGTTTATCGCACACGGTCATGTGCAATTCGTTGTACATTGGTACGGACCCTGGGAGTGGCTTGATTGAAGAGTTGGTTTGCGGGCTGTAAGCCAACCGCGCGTGCCCGTGTGCCCTCCCAGGGCTCATCTGCCCGAACGCGCATCATCGATCCGGCTTCACGTTCGAGTCCTTCTCGCCGAGTTCAGTGATCGAAGTGATCCGAGAGGATCTGCGCCACAGTCTGATTCGCTGCGGGTCGCTGGGATCGTCATAGAACACGAGTGAGGTCGTCCCGACTCGAGGCCAGCGCACGACCTGGGTGATCGTCATTCGTTGGTGGTCGTGCGGGAATTGTCCGGACTGGGTCCCGGGGCCGGGGATGCGCATGTAGGTCATCGCATCGAGGTCCCACTCGTGGCGACTGCCTTGTGTGGTGACGAGCCAGCGCCCGCGCATGCCCGCGGTGAGACGGTTGATGCCTGGCGTCGGGTTCTCGGCAGCGCTGCGGCCGTCTGCTGGCCTGGTCATGATGGGCCGGCAGTCGTCGCCTCGGCGAGGTCGACGGTGACGCTGTCGTGGGCGGTGGCGTGAACATGACGCAGTGGTGCAGTCAGTGCTGCGCGGCCTGGTATCGCGCAGTGCCGGTCTGCTGTACGCGCGGACCGCATCAGTCGGGCTAATTCGCGCGCCGCCGCGCCACGGTTGGGTGCACTGACGATGTTGGTGGCAATGATGAGGCCGATCGCGGCTTCTGCAGCCATGGGGTTCACCGAGACTGAGCTCGAGTTCACAGCGACGTTCGACCAGCGGTGGACGTTTGCTCGGCCCAACTCCCGGACCAGGTCGTCTATCCCGCAGCGTCCCAGCTCCGCGGTGGTGGCGTTGTAGATCGCCCAGCGGGCAATGATTTTGATGTCGCGAAGGATCTGGCCCCTCGTGGTCTGGCTATCCCGATATAGCGGGAGGCCCACCGGGCCTCGTGACAGCAGGGTGTCGATGACTCGTTGGGCGTTGATCGCTGGATGCGCGGCGGCGAGGCTTAATCCGCTCGCCTGCGTCAGGTCAGCCGAGCACGAGGCGGCCGTTTGTCGCACGCGGTCTAGGTAGGCGCGTGCACAGCGGCCTGGGGTGGGGACCTCGCGGGCGAGCAATGTCCCCCAGCGCAGACGCCCACCGCAGTGTGGGCAGGACTCCACCAGCAGGCGATGGTGCGCGAGGCACGCGAAAGACCAGTTCAGCCGCCATGCGATCTGCCAGCGCCCGCCGCTGTCGGCAAGGCAGTGCGGGCACAGCCGTGAGGATGCCCGCCAACCCCACGCGCTGGGCCGCGGGCGTGCGGTGCGTGCACGCCCGTCAGTTTCGATCCCGACGTAGCTGTGCAGCGTGCCGGCGATCAACTGGTCGGGCTGTGTGCCGGTGACCGCGGCCAGGCGTTCAACTTGGGCTGTGTCGGGGCGCACCAGCCAGGAGTGCAAGAACACCTGGGGCTGGATTCCGCAGTACCTCAGAATGGTCGCGGGCGGGGTGTGATGTCGGTAGGCGATGAACTCCAGCCACGAGTCGAGGGCTTCGCCGGCGACGGGGGTGACGCGCAGCGGGAATGTTCTTCTGACTCCAGAAATAGTCGTCACCGACACCCTCTAACGCCAATGTGCAACGAATTGCACTTTATGTACAACGAGTAGCACTAAAAGTGCCTTCAGTAGTACATTTCGCTCAATTCGTTGAGCAGACTTTTGGCTCGACTTGTTGACTACTTAAAGGGTGCCTCCACGCCCCGGAAAGATCACCGCTAAGCGTGCCCGGTTGTGGGAGCGGCGGCGCGTGGCGGTGGGGCTGCGGGTACGGCTGTTGCGCTATGAGCGTGGGTTGACCCAGGAACAGTTGGCGGCGGCAGCGGGCATGAGTCGCAACAGCCTGCTGTGGCTGGAAAACGGTCAGCGCAGCTTGCTCTTCGATCGCCTCTACGATCTAGCCGACGCGCTCGGTGTCGAGATCGGCGACCTGTTGCCGACTGACTCCAAGTAGGCACGAGTACTCGCGTGTGGCGCCGCAGCGCGGCGTGCCGGCCGCGGGTGTCGCTAGTCGGGCGGTGCCAACTCCGGGCACGCGGTAATCGGTTCGGCAATCCCGCATCCCGCAAGATAGGCGAGGGCGATCTCGTCCAGTAGTAGTCGAACCTCGGCTGAAGGGCCGTCGCCAATGTGGCGGCATGCACCGTGGAAGTCATGGTGGTCGCGGTACCACGGAGCGTAGCGGATCGGTTGGCCGCTCAGGCGCTCGAACAGCACACATTTGACGACGGCGACGTCCACTGGCCGTGCGTGTGCGGTGATCTCGTGCAGGCGCTCGCATTGCGTCGGTGTCAGCACGAAGTCGTAGGTCAAGCGGCGGCGCCGGTGATAATCGATGACAACGGGGTGTGTCGCGATGTGATCGGCCAGTCTGGTCACGCCGAGCGCGATCCGGGTCCAGTCGCTGTCGGATTCCAAATGCCGCAACGTTTTCCACACCGATGACGCGCTGTCGTCGATGCCCAGTAGGGCTGTGATCGATCTGAGTGGTGCCTGCGTGCCCACTAATGTCACCGCGCAGGACAGCGCGCCGCGAACGATATCGCTGGTGTCCTCCTGCGGGCACAGGTCTCTGACCCAGTCACCCCATAGTTGACTTGGCAGGGCGCGGGTCACCTTCGCCAGCACCGCCTCTGGGCGGGCGGGTCGGTGTGGGCGAGAGGTGAACGCGCGGAAACGAAGTTGATCACTGGGACTGAGGGAATGTCGTGCCGCCGATATGCGCAATGCGGTCAGCGTCGAGGTTGTCGCCTCGAGTCGCATCGTTGTCCATTTCGTTTGGGTGCGCCGTGTCGATGGGCGTGCCTGCTCGGCCAGGGCGGTCAGACGTGCTCCGGCGGTGTCGATATCTGGCAGGTCGAGAATGTGTACGGCGGCAGTGAGCGCGGCCGCCGTGGCTTGGGACTGGTAGTGGGTTTCCCCGCGGGGATTTGCGGCCCGAAAGTGCGCCGGCGGGCTTCGATACACCCCCAACGCGAGCGCCTGATTACCGATCGCGCGAAGATCGGCCAGCACCGCCGCCGCGGACGCTGGTCGTTGTCGGTAGAGACGGAAATGCGTTGCGGAGTCTGCGATGACAGAATTGACCACGCGTTGGGCGCGGATCACGTCGCTGCCGGCAGGCTGGGCGATACGAGGCACATCAGTCAGGTCTGCCCCACAACGGCGGCCGCGAGTATGGTTTGCACTGGCCTGTCCGCAGGCGCTGAGGTTGGGTATCGCATGGGCCAATGGTGCGCGGCGTTGGGGAACGCGGCCGCAGTCCGGGCAGAAGTCCGCGAGCAGGCTCTTGTGCTCAATGCACGCGAATGAGAACCCCAACGCCCACTGAACCTGCCAGCGTCCACCAGAGTCAGACAGACAGTGCGGGCAGTAGCGCCACGGGTTGTGACATGCGCGCAGCGCACCGAGATCTTTGCGGGGTGGGCGGCGGCCGGTGGTCAGGCCGATTCCGTCAAAACGGGCCAGCGTCATCGCCGTTAACGCCTCGGCGGTCAGTCCCGTTGCGGTAGCAAGGTTCTGGATTTCGTGTGGATGCAGTCGCGCCGCCCATCGCAACCTGCGGGTGTCGTTCCGTCGCCGGTACAGCCCGACCGCGGCCAGGATCTGTTGCCAGGTCACACAATTGCGGTACGCCAAGGCGCACAGCCAGGAGGTGGCGCTCTCCCCCGGCCGCGGCTCGAGCCGAATCGGCAGACTGCGTATCACGTCATCCGGGCACGCAGGTCGCCGTTGCGGATCGCTGCGGCGACTTGCTTGCGGGCCGCTTCGGCAGCGCCGTCAATCTTGACCGACTCCAGCAGTTCCCTGGTCAACTCTTCTCGCCCGGTGCGGATCGCGCGTGAACACCCGACGTTGATGAGCGACATCAAAGATCCGATGTGGCCAGTCGATCGTTCGTAGAGGTAGTCGGGCAAGGCGTCGGCCAGCATGCCGCGGCCAGTGTTGGCAAGGACCAGCTTCTTTTCGATGGCCAGCAACAAATTGCGCCAGTTTCGGCGCCCCTCCTGCGAGTTCACAAGAAAGGGATTCATGGTGAACGGGGTTGTGCGACGGGCGGTTTGGCTAGGCACTGCAGATCTGAGTTTCCGGTCGCCCGAGGACCGCTTGTGGTCAATGACTTCGAGCCCCGTGTCTGGTGGACGTCCTTCGGTGAGCAGTCCACTCTCGGCGAGCCCCACACCGACGAAGATTATCGTGAGGTTGAAGGTGTTGGCGATGCGCTTGAAGTGATTGCTGAGTTCGATGCTGTTCGTGGATGGGAATCGCAGGAAATGCAAATCGTCGATGACCAGAAGTCTTGTCTCGCACCTTTTCATGACGTCGAGGGCGCGCTCCAGAAAATCGTCGCTCTGGCCGCGACGTGACCCTGGATGTGCATAGAAGAACAGCATTGAACGGTTCAGCCCCAGTAGAGTGGGTCTGCCCGTGAGTGGCAACCAGCACACCGGCCATCGCTCGTCACCGTCGTCGGTCCGCGGGCCTTCGGCATCGATCTCTCGAAGGTGAAATGCTTTGGCCAGCTCTAGCATCGCAGTCGTTTTACCGAGGCCCGGAAATGCATCGACGGCGATCGCAATCCGTACTTTTTGGCCGTCTTGCAGATTGCTGTCCAGAATGTCCCAGAGCTGTTCGTGTAACAGCGTGCATTGCGGGGTATCGAACGGACCGAGGTTGGCGTGCCACACGCGCCGCCTCTTGTTGTACTGCGCGAGTGCTTTCGTTGACAAGGCACCAATTTCCCTGCACGACAAACGTTCCGGTTCGTTACGGTCGGTGGCGTAGACAAACGCCTCCCAGTCTTCCTTCCGGGTCAAACTGAGCTTCAGCGGGGCCGAATCCGGCCGAGCATACGTCTGATGTGGTGGATGTGGTGGCCGTGATGTTGTCGTCACAGGTCCTCCAAGGCGTCTTTGTAGTATTCGTCGTCCGAGGACGGCTCGTAATCGGCGTCGAGTTCGGCGTCGCTGTCGTCGTCGCTGGGTTCGGTTTCGCAAGATTCGATATCGCCGAGTGAGTCGGTTGACGTCTCGAATCGTTCTGCGATGGAGCGCATTTCGGATACCTGCTGAGCATCCGTCGGCTGGGCATTCTGACTGAGGGGCACTTCTTCGCGGGCCAGGTTCAACGCGACCCTTCGGTCCACAGCGCTGGAATTTGAATCCACATGCCAGCGTGTCAGTAGCTCGTCGAGGGCCAAGACATCGTCGACGAAGCGATACTTCTTAGCAGCTTTGGTCCGCATGTGTTTTAGCGCTTCATCACTGAGTGGCGCATCCAACCCCTCGGCATGCTCCCACTTCAAGGCATGCCAGCTGTGATCGTCGTGATCGTGAAAATACACGTTGCGGACGTCGTCAGGATCGACGTAGATCGGCCATTTGCCTTTGAAGCGCCCGGTGTAGGGACTCACGCGCCCAGCCCATTTCATCAGCACGGCGCCGCTGTATATGCGGTTGTCCAGTTCCACTCCGTAGTGCTGGATCGTGCGGGCGACCACCTTCAAAAACTGGTAAGCCAGTTGCGGATCGCTGGGCGCCTCGATATAGCCGGCGCGATTCAACCCGTGTTCGTACATCATCGCTGGAGACATCGGTGCCGATGCCAACTCCGGCTCGAGCACGCCCCGATGACGCCGATGGTGGTAGATCGTGGCGACCCATTCCCGGATGATGTCTTCGAGTTCATCGATGTAATAGAACGCCGACGCCTCCACGTCGAGACCGCGCGAATGCACATCAGGCCCCTTGTAGCCGTCCAGGTACTGCAGCAGACTCTCGCGGATTGTCCTGAAGAATCGTTCCACCGGCGCCTTGTCGCGCGGCTCACGGATGCGGGCCGGTTGGATCGAAATACCAAGCCGGGCACACACACTGGTGGTGTCCTCCCCCACGTAGACCTTGCCGTGATCGACAACGATGGTTTCCGGTACCACCGCCGGGCCGCTCGCCGGCGCCATTGGCCCCTCGATCGCATCGATGTCGAGGACGACCTGACGTGGAATGCCGTGATCTGGCCACACCGCATGGGGTGGCCAGTCCGGATGAGCCGGGCGCGGGCGAAAGCACTGATACAGCACCGAAGCGACGTCGATCGATTTGGTCGACGGAGTCAACCGAAGCGCCAGCACGCATCGTGTATAGGCATCGAGCGCCACGGTGAGTTCGCAGTTGACCCAACACAACGTCGCCGGGTCGAGCGCGAACACGTCCAAGCGGGTCGTATCGAGATAGACAATCTCTCCTGGACGCGTAGGCCGAAGCTTTCCGTAAGGCTGAGGAAGCCGCCCAGCGATGTCGCGATTACGTTTGGTACTCAACCGAAATAGCGGATGCCGATGCTCCATCAAGGACAACGCTCGATAGGCGGTCGCCCGCGACGGCAGCCTCACACCGCCGACTCCGTAACGGGCCTCGCACGCGCGCCGAGCCTTATTGATGACCGCGGAGCGAGTCGGCCGAGACAGGTCGGTGTAGGAAATCATCACCTCCAACGCTTCAGCGACCCAGCGCTCATCGAGCCGGGGTTGACTAACCGAGCGGCTTGATGCCACACCGGCTTCGCCGAACCGCAGATAATCGGAGGTCCACCGCTTGATCGTCCGGTCGGTGACGCCCAGTTCAGCCGCCTTCGCCTTGTACCGCGCCTCCAGCGGCAAAGTCGGTTCGAAGTCGCGACGCGGTTCGTCTGAACGCTTCAATTCCTCACTGCCCGAACGATATCCACAAAGTACTTCACGGACGTGCTCGACACGTAGCCGCATAGTCGACAGCTCGGCTTCAGACAACTGAGCAAGGATCAGAGCCGCCATCTCGTCCTCCTCCGTCAAGCCGGTGACACCATCGACAGGGATGAACCGTGAGCGGGTGTGGTCGAGCACCTCATCGAGGGTCATGCGGTGCACCCGGTCGCCGCCGGTTGCGACGACCTCCATCCCGTAGACGGTGCCCGCCGTTGAGGTGATCGTGAGGATTTCACCGTCATGGATGAAACGCGTGCCCGCCTTCACCGGTATGCGCTCGGCGCTCACGACCGCGCTCCTGCAAGTAGGACAGTCGAGTATCGCAGTGGTCGACGCAGGTCGATTCGTAACTCCTGGCGCCACAACAGGTGTAGCAGCGCGGCCCTGGCACACGGAGGCGGGGCGTCGACAGCTCTGACCGCCCCGCCGAACGTGCGGCCCGCGAGTTTGCGGGACCGCAACTCGGTTAGGAGCAAGGGACGTATTCCGCCGGGACGTCGGTAGCCGGCGAAGAACCGAACATTTCCCAAGACAACCGGGTCTGGCTCGCTGAATACCTCGAACCCCCAGCCTGTGTCTTCGGCGATGCCGCGGACCCACGCGATCGTCGCTGCGATTTTTGGCTCGTCGAGCAGAGATGCTGGTTTGACCACGCAGAGCGTGAGCCCTTTCGTACCGAAAAATATGAAATCCGGTGTGTGGCGGGTTAATCGGCCGTCAACGCGCGTTCGCAGCGAGCACGGCTGAGCACAGATCCGGCGGACTTCGGGTGAAAAGTCCGCCAGCATTGCGCGAGCCAACTCCAGACGTGACTCGTAGATGATGGCTCCGCCGTCGGTGATCGAGTAGTAGCTTCCTGAGTAGTGCATCTTGCCCTTATACGAACGGAAGGTCCGCCACGGACTCGCTGCAGACAGAAGTGTCTCGGTCAGGCAACTGGGGTCGACCTCAAGAACCCCATCTGGACCTCGAACGAACGCCGTCGCTTTATCGAACAACGCGTTCGCGACCAGGGCGGCCATCAGGACCATCCCCCAAAAAGCGAGCGAAGTAGGCAGTTGGCCGAGTGCAGGACTGATGCATCGCAGAATTGTTGGGCGAGTGAACCGTTCGAGGTGCGACTAATTCTCGGGACATCGAACAAACTGTTGACATTGGCTTGTGCGCGCGTTGGAATAGACACATCCCCTCCAAGGGGTGATTAGGAGTCAGCGAACTCTTTATTCTGGAAGCCGGGTGGCAGCCCGGCTTTCAGTCTTTGTTGGGTATTCTCGGGCGAATCGAACGCGACAGGTGATTCGTTCGCCGTTCGGTATCAACCCCTTCCCTGTCCTCGATGAACAGCGGAGACGACTGCAACAAGCCCAGCCGATTTGCTGATCATGCGCTCGGCCGGAGACCTGAGTCAACAGCCGGCACACATCGAATAGCGCTGCAGTACAAGAGAATTACCACCACAGGTAAATTCTCCGGCAGCGGTAAAACTTGAGTGGTCCAGGAGGCGCCCCAAATAGGGCTCCGATGGACTCCCCGTGCCCCGGGCCTAGACCGGCACAAGCCGACTCGATAACAAGTGCTGCTGGCCGCCGACTGGCCCTACAGCACAGTTAAACCCAAGCTTGGGGGCTCGAGCAGTGGCTGACCGACCCAGCGCCGAGCTCAGCTGTGAGGCCTCGACGGCTTGGATTACCTCCGACGGGTGGACTCAGACCGTCTCACTTTCATGTCACATATGACATCGATATGACACGCCACCTGAGAATATGACAAGAAGTTTGAGATCCTACAACGACGGGGGCCTTCTGCGTGGGACGACGATGTCGCTTTTCCGCTAGAAATGTCGGTCGTCGGGTGTAAAAGTCGAGTCGTGCACGAAGACTTCGACCGCTGTTACCGGGCCGTCCAATCCAAGGACGCGCGGTTCGACGGATGGTTCGTCACCGCCGTCCGGACCACCGGGATCTATTGCCGTCCCAGTTGTCCAGTGCGGCCACCGTTCGCGCGCAACATGCGGTTCTACCCGACCGCCGCGGCGGCGCAACGGGCCGGCTACCGGGCGTGCAAGCGGTGTCGCCCGGACGCGTCGCCGGGATCGCCGGAGTGGAACATTCGCGACGACCTGGTCGCCAGGGCCGTGCGTCTGATCGCTGACGGCACGGTCGACCGCGAGGGCGTCGCGGGGCTGTCCAGCCGCCTCGGCTACACCACTCGCCAGCTTCAGCGACTCCTGCAACAGGAGACCGGCGCCGGTCCGCTCGCTCTCGCCCGTGCGCAACGTACCCAGACCGCGCGGATCCTGATCGAGACGACCGACCTTCCGTTCGGCGACATCGCCTTCGCCGCAGGGTTTTCCAGTATCCGCCAGTTCAACGACACGGTGCGTCTGGTGTGTGACACGACGCCCACCGAGTTGCGCCGCCGAGCGGCCAGTCGCCGCGACGCCGCCGGCATCCGCTCCCCCGGAACCGTCTCGCTGCGCTTGCCGGTCCGGACTCCGTTCGCCTACGAGGGCGTGTTCGGCCACCTGGCGGCCAGCGTCGTTCCCGGTTGCGAGGAGGTTCGCGACGGCGCGTACCGGCGCACCCTGCGACTGCCGTTCGGCAACGGAATCGCAAGTCTCGCACCGGCTCCCGATCACGTCCGATGCGTCCTGGTACTCGACGACTTTCGCGACCTGACATCGGCGATATCGCGCTGCCGGCGACTGCTGGACCTCGACGCCGATCCGGACGCGGTCATCGACGTCCTGAGCTCCGATGCGACGTTGGCACCGGTGGTGGCAAAGGCTCCGGGACAACGCATTCCGCGCACCGTCGACGAGGCCGAACTCGCCGTGCGCACGGTACTGGGCCAGCAGGTGTCCATGAAGGCGGCGCGAACCCACGCAAGCAGACTGGTGACGGCCTACGGGGACCCGATGCAGGACGCCAATGGCGCCCTGACGCATACCTTTCCATCCGTCGAGCAACTCAGCGACATCGATCCAGTTCACCTTGCCGTGCCGACCACCCGGCGGCGGACGGTCACCACCCTGATCGCCGCACTGGCCGAGCGCAGCGTTGTGCTCGACCCCGGTTGTGACTGGGAGGCCGCCCGCAGCCATCTCTTGGCGCTCCCCGGAATCGGGCCGTGGACCGCGGAGGTCATCGCGATGCGCGCACTCGGCGATCCCGACGCCTTCCCCGCCAGCGACCTCGGATTACGCGTGGCAGCAGAGCAATTGGGCCTGCCCACGGATCACCGCGCGCTCACCACCCGAAGCGAGCAGTGGCGTCCCTGGCGCTCCTACGCGACACAGCATCTGTGGACAACGCTCGAGCACTCTGTGAACGAATGGCCCGCCAAGGAGACCGCGTGATCCGCTACCGCACGATCGAGAGCCCGATCGGACTACTGACGTTGGCCGGTCGCGACGGGGTGCTCAGCAACCTGCGCATGGTCGATCAGACCTACGAGCCGGACCGCTCCGATTGGTCGGCGGACGCCGCCGCGTTCGGCGACGTCGTCGACCAACTCGACGCGTATTTCGCCGGCAGCCTGACCGACTTCGACGTCGACCTCGACCTGCGGGGCACGGACTTCCAGCGTCGCGTGTGGCATGCGCTGTTGACCATCCCGTTCGGCGAAACCCGGTCGTACGGTGACATCGCCGAGCAGATCGGCGCCCCGGGCTCGGCTCGCGCGGTCGGACTTGCCAACGGCCACAACCCGATTGCGATCATCGTTCCGTGCCACCGCGTGATCGGTGCCAACGGCGGCCTCACCGGGTACGGCGGCGGCCTAGATCGGAAACGATCGCTGCTAGCACTGGAGATGCGCCGCAGCGCCTCGACGCTGCCTTTGTTCGACTGAGCCTAGAACCCGGGGAATGGTCGCGGGACTGGGGCGCCGGGCATTCCGAGCGGCAAACCAGGCGCCGGCGCTCCCGGAAGGCCGATCGGCAAGCCAGGGCCGCCGGCCCCGGGAAGCGGGAACGGCATGTTGCCGTTGGCGACCGAGTTTATCCACCCGGGACATTGCGACTGGATCGCCATCTGCGCCAAGAAGCCGGCCATGGGCGCTTCCAGACCGCCGTGACCCGTCACCTGAGCCGCCCCACTCGCCAGGCTGCCACCCGGTTTGACCAACATGGGGCAAATGGACTGACCCATCTGAGCAATCGCCCCGCTGACCGGGCCGTTGTTGCCGATGCCCACGCCATTGAGTACCGGCGCCATCGCATCGCCGGCCGAGTCCGCGTGTGCCGCCGGGATCGATCCCAGGACGGCGCCGAAGACGGCCGCGGTGACGATAACGGGGCGCACCACCGACGTCGCCACGATCTCCACCGTGTCCCACGCGGTCCGCTCGGTTCCCGGATTCTTGCGCACCTTGCTTGACCTGCCCAAAAGGCCGGCCTTGTAGTTCGCGGTCATGCAGAGCTCCCCTCCGTCAGCACTCCATGCACATGGAGCACGGATGTCACTTTGATAACGGTAGGGTACTTTTGTCTCATTTGTATCACGATCGGATAACTGTTTGCGACCTCGGCGTTGCGCTACCGCGACCTCCGAGATCTGAATGCAACGATGATCGGTTCACCTGACCCGGCACCGAGCGCTCCCAGTGATGCTCTTTCGATCCTCGACGTGCCGTGCGCGAATACCAGGGAATTCCCTATATCGACGCTCGTCTTCGCTCATTAGCGTGCCCCCCAGGCGGCGGACTGCCGACCGCGCGTGACTGAACTGGAGGCAACTGTGATGATGAGGAATCGCCTGGTACTGGCCCTGTTGGCAACCGGTACGGCTGTGGGCTTTGCCGCACCCGCGTCGGCGGAGCTGACCGATGGGACATACACGAACACCGCAACTGAATCCGCTGTGCTGAAAGCCGGTGCGACCTCGACATGGGTGGTGAGTAGCTGCGGAGCCGATTGCAAACACGTGGTGACAGGCGCCAAGCGCGATTTCGATCTACATCGTGACGGAAATAGCTGGACCGAGACTTTCGGATCAATCACGACAACAATTGACAACGACTCCCTCGCAGGAGAAATGCGGGATGAGTCCGGGAACCACCACAATTTCCAGTTGTCGAAGAATGGTTGATGTTTGTGTAGAAATGGAAATGCCCCCCGATGTAAATCGGGGGGCATTTCTCTATGTTGTGTTCGGCGGTGTCCTACTTTTCCACCCGGGTGGGTAGTATCATCGGCGCTGGCAGGCTTAGCTTCCGGGTTCGGGATGGGTCCGGGCGTTTCCCTGTCGCTATTACCGCCGTAACTTTATTCACCCGTTTCTGGGGTGTGAAATGTGTGGTTGTGTTTTTGGTGGTGGGGTGCAGTGGTTTGCGTGGCATTGGGTTGTGGTTGCGTGTGTGTAAGTTTTCGGCCGGTTAGTGCCAGTTCCCTGAAACCATTGCTGGTTGTGTAGGTCTGGTCTATTGATCCCGTGGTCTGCGGGGGGCCTTATCCCACTTGAATGGGTGAGAAGCCTGGTCTTGGAGGGGGTTTCCCGCTTAGATGCTTTCAGCGGTTATCCTGTCCGAACGTGGCTATCCAGCGGTGCCCCTGGTGGGACAACTGGTGGACCAGAGGTTCGTCCGTCCCGGTCCTCTCGTACTAGGGACAGGTTTCCTCAAGCTTCTGACGCGCGCGGCGGATAGAGACCGAACTGTCTCACGACGTTCTAAACCCAGCTCGCGTGCCGCTTTAATGGGCGAACAGCCCAACCCTTGGGACCTGCTCCAGCCCCAGGATGCGACGAGCCGACATCGAGGTGCCAAACCATCCCGTCGATATGGACTCTTGGGGAAGATCAGCCTGTTATCCCCGGGGTACCTTTTATCCGTTGAGCGACACCCCTTCCACTCGGGGGTGCCGGATCACTAGTCCCGACTTTCGTCCCTGCTTGACGTGTCAGTCTTGCAGTCAAGCTCCCTTGTGCACTTGCACTCAACACCTGATTGCCGTCCAGGTTGAGGGAACCTTTGGGCGCCTCCGTTACATTTTGGGAGGCAACCGCCCCAGTTAAACTACCCACCAGGCACTGTTCCTGAACCGGATAGACGGTTCGAGGTTAGAGGTCCAATACGATCAGAGTGGTATTTCAACAACGACTCCGCAATTACTGGCGTAATTGTTTCACAGTCTCCCACCTATCCTACACAAACCGTACCGAACATCAATACCAAGCTATAGTGAAGGTCCCGGGGTCTTTTCGTCCTGCCGCGCGTAACGAGCATCTTTACTCGTAGTGCAATTTCGCCGAGTCTATGGTTGAGACAGTTGAGAAGTCGTTACGCCATTCGTGCAGGTCGGAACTTACCCGACAAGGAATTTCGCTACCTTAGGATGGTTATAGTTACCACCGCCGTTTACTGGGGCTTAAATTCTCCGCTTCACTTTTAACGGTTAACGGGTCCTCTTAACCTTCCAGCACCGGGCAGGCGTCAGTCCGTATACATCGTCTTGCGACTTCGCACGGACCTGTGTTTTTAGTAAACAGTCGCTTCTCACTGGTTTCTGCGACCCACTCCCGCTGCCGGCCGCGTGGGCCATGACGGTGTGTGGGCCCCCCTTCTCCCGAAGTTACGGGGGTATTTTGCCGAGTTCCTTAACCATAGTTCTCTCGTACGCCTTGGTATTCTCTACCTGACCACCTGTGTTGGTTTGGGGTACGGGCCGTGTGTGAGCTCGCTAGAGGCTTTTCTCGGCAGCATAGGATCACCGAATTCACCTCATCCGGTTATGCATCACCTCTCGGCATATATGCCAGACGGATTTACCTATCTGACTGCCTACGGGCTTGCCCCAGTATTACCACTGACTGGTACGGCTACCTTCCTGCGTCACCCCATCGCTTGACTACTACCCATCCGGGTCCCGTGCAGCCGGCGACACTCATTGACCCGAAGGTCGCAGATATGCCGCCTTTTGGACGGTTAGCAGAATGGATTCGTCATGGGCGCGCACACACGGGTACGGGAATATCAACCCGTTGTCCATCGACTACGCCTGTCGGCCTCGCCTTAGGTCCCGACTCACCCTGGGCGGACTGGCCTGGCCCAGGAACCCTTGGTCTTTCGGCGGGCAAGGTTCTCACTTGCCTTATCGCTACTCATGCCTGCATTCTCACTCCCACACCCTCCACCACACCATCACTAGGTGGCTTCACTGGATGCAGGACGCTCCCCTACCCAACAACAAAAGTTGTTGCCGCGGCTTCGGCGGTGTGCTTGAGCCCCGCTACATTATCGGCGCACAATCACTTGACCAGTGAGCTATTACGCACTCTTTCAAGGGTGGCTGCTTCTAAGCCAACCTCCTGGTTGTCTATGCGACTGCACATCCTTTTCCACTTAGCACACGCTTAGGGGCCTTAGCCGGCGATCTGGGCTGTTTCCCTCTCGACGCACGGAGCTTATCCCCCGCCGTCTCACTGCCACGCTTTGCCTTACCGGCATTCGGAGTTTGGCTGACGTCAGTAACCTAGTAGGGCCCATCGGCCATCCAGTAGCTCTACCTCCGGTAAGAAACACGCAACGCTGCACCTAAATGCATTTCGGGGAGAACCAGCTATCACGGAGTTTGATTGGCCTTTCACCCCTACCCACAACTCATCCCCTCAGTCTTCAACCTAAGTGGGTTCGGGCCTCCACGCGGTCTTACCCGCGCTTCACCCTGGCCATGGGTAGATCACTCCGCTTCGGGTCCAGAACACACCACTACACCACCTCACGATGGATACGCCCTATTCAGACTCGCTTTCGCTGCGGCTACCCCACACGGGTTAACCTCGCGACATGTCCCTGACTCGCAGGCTCATTCTTCAAAAGGCACGCCATCACCCCACCCAAAAGGGAAGGCTCTGACGGCTTGTAGGCACACGGTTTCAGGTACTCTTTCACTCCCCTCCCGGGGTACTTTTCACCATTCCCTCACGGTACTAATCCGCTATCGGTCATCAGGAAGTATTCAGGCTTACCGAGTGGTCTCGGCAGATTCACAGCAGATTCCACGGGCCCGCTGCTACTCGGGTATTCGTGACTACAGATGACATGTTTTCACCTACCGGGCTCTCACCGTCTACGGCAGACCATCCCAGGCCACTTCGACTAACACGCCACTACTGCAGCCCTGATCGGCGGACCAGAGAACACAAACCCCACAACACCACACACACAACCCCCGCCGGGTATCACATGCGCACGGTTTAGCCATCCTCCGCTTTCGCTCGCCACTACTCACGGAATCACTATTGTTTTCTTTTCCTACGGGTACTGAGATGTTTCACTTCCCCGCGTTCCCTCCCGCACCCTATGTATTCAGATACGGGTGACACGACATCACTCGTGCCGGGTTTCCCCATTCGGACATCCTCGGATCCACGCTCGGTTGGCAGCTCCCCGAGGCATATCGCAGCCTCCCACGTCCTTCATCGGCTCCTGATGCCAAGGCATCCACCATGTGCCCTTAAACACTTACAAACACAAAAAAACACACTCAACAAAACGCTAAACAAAACAGCTTTTTGCTAAAGATGCTCGCAACCACTATCCAATAAACAAACACCACACCCCACCACCAAGATGGAGCGACAACCCCACCCCTCGATCCAACGACCGAAGGACAACAGCAGGTGTTGCCTCAGGACCCAACAGTGTGCTTGGCGATCCGCCCTCCCGACACCGGGAGACCTTCACCGAAGTGAAAACTTTGTTGTTGTGCACCAGACCTGCACCCACTACAGGTGACAGGCCATCCATCGAATCGTCTGGAACCCGGCTGATCCGCACGATGCGGGCCGGCCCAGATCTCGTGGTGCTCCTTAGAAAGGAGGTGATCCAGCCGCACCTTCCGGTACGGCTACCTTGTTACGACTTCGTCCCAATCGCCGATCCCACCTTCGACAGCTCCCCCCACAAGGGTTAGGCCACTGGCTTCGGGTGTTACCGACTTTCATGACGTGACGGGCGGTGTGTACAAGGCCCGGGAACGTATTCACCGCAGCGTTGCTGATCTGCGATTACTAGCGACTCCGACTTCACGGGGTCGAGTTGCAGACCCCGATCCGAACTGAGACCGGCTTTCAAGGATTCGCTAAGCCTCACGGCATCGCAGCCCTTTGTACCGGCCATTGTAGCATGTGTGAAGCCCTGGACATAAGGGGCATGATGACTTGACGTCATCCCCACCTTCCTCCGAGTTGACCCCGGCAGTCTCTCACGAGTCCCCGCCATAACGCGCTGGCAACATGAGACAAGGGTTGCGCTCGTTGCGGGACTTAACCCAACATCTCACGACACGAGCTGACGACAGCCATGCACCACCTGCACACAGGCCACAAGGGAACCGATATCTCTACCGGCGTCCTGTGCATGTCAAACCCAGGTAAGGTTCTTCGCGTTGCATCGAATTAATCCACATGCTCCGCCGCTTGTGCGGGCCCCCGTCAATTCCTTTGAGTTTTAGCCTTGCGGCCGTACTCCCCAGGCGGGGTACTTAATGCGTTAGCTACGGCACGGATCCCAAGGAAGGAAACCCACACCTAGTACCCACCGTTTACGGCGTGGACTACCAGGGTATCTAATCCTGTTCGCTCCCCACGCTTTCGCTCCTCAGCGTCAGTTACTGCCCAGAGACCCGCCTTCGCCACCGGTGTTCCTCCTGATATCTGCGCATTCCACCGCTACACCAGGAATTCCAGTCTCCCCTGCAGTACTCCAGTCTGCCCGTATCGCCCGCACGCCCCCAGTTAAGCCAGGGAATTTCACGGACAACGCGACAAACCACCTACGAGCTCTTTACGCCCAGTAATTCCGGACAACGCTCGCACCCTACGTATTACCGCGGCTGCTGGCACGTAGTTGGCCGGTGCTTCTTCTCCACCTACCGTCACCGGAAACAAAAGCTCCCGGCTTCGCCGATGGTGAAAGAGGTTTACAACCCGAAGGCCGTCATCCCCCACGCGGCGTCGCTGCATCAGGCTTGCGCCCATTGTGCAATATTCCCCACTGCTGCCTCCCGTAGGAGTCTGGGCCGTATCTCAGTCCCAGTGTGGCCGGACACCCTCTCAGGCCGGCTACCCGTCGTCGCCTTGGTAGGCCATCACCCCACCAACAAGCTGATAGGCCGCGGGCCCATCCCACACCGCAAAAGCTTTCCACCACACACCATGCAGTGCGTAGTCCTATCCGGTATTAGACCCAGTTTCCCAAGCTTATCCCGAAGTGCAGGGCAGATCACCCACGTGTTACTCACCCGTTCGCCACTCGAGTACCCCCGAAAGGGCCTTTCCGTTCGACTTGCATGTGTTAAGCACGCCGCCAGCGTTCGTCCTGAGCCAGGATCAAACTCTCCAAACAAAAACCCCCCACCCACAGGCAGGGCACATTTTCAATCAGAAAAACCTGATCCAAACAAAAAGACACCAAAACTGGCATCAAAAAACCACACCCCCACAAACGGGAAAAACACGAGGGCACGGCAAAAAACAACAACAAAAACAAAACCACCAAACACACTATTGAGTTCTCAAACAACACCCGTTTTCGGGCAACCCTGCTACTGTACTCCATCGCAAAAGCGCCGTCAAACTGCACCATCTGCCGCTTTACAGCAGGCGTGCGCCGTACTTGCGGGCCTACTCTACCCTCTCGATTTCAGCGCCGAGACTCGCCAGGTTCTCTACGAAGAGTGGGTAACCGCGGTCGATGTGAAAAACATCGTGGACCTCGGTGTCTCCGTCCGCGACCAGCCCGGCCAACACCAATCCGGCGCCCGCCCGGATGTCCGAAGACCAGACCGGGGCGCTCGACAGCTGCGGCAGACCACGCACGACGGCGTGATGCCCGTCGGTGCGTGCATCGGCGCCCAAGCGGATCATCTCCTCGACGAATCGGAACCGCGCCTCGAACACGTTCTCGGTGATCATCGACGTGCCGTCAGCGATAGAAGCCATCGCGATCGCCATCGGCTGTAGATCCGTGGGGAAGCCGGGGAACGGCAGCGTCGCGACGTTGACCGCTTTGGGCCGCTCGTACTGGGTGATCCGGAAGCTGTCCGGAGTCTGGGTGACAGTGGCGCCGGCATCGTGCAGCTTGTGCAGCACCACTTGTAGGTGCGCGGGGTCGATGCCGGTCACGGTGACATCGCCGCGCGTCATCGCCGCGGCGATGCCCCACGTTGCGGCCACGATTCGGTCGCCGATCACGCGATGCTCGGTCGGGTAGAGCCGCGGGACACCGGTGATCGTCATCGTCGGCGAGCCCGCGCCCTCGACGTGTGCCCCCATCTGATTCAGCATCGTGCAGAGGTCCACCACGTCGGGCTCGCGCGCGGCGTTGTGAATCGTCGTGACGCCTTCGGCCAGGACCGCGGCCATCAAGATGTTCTCGGTCGCTCCGACCGAGGGGAACTCGAGCTGAATCTCCGCACCGTGCAACGAATCTGCATGCGCGACGACGCAGCCGTGCTCGATGTTGCAGACCGCGCCGAGCAGGCGCAGCCCTGCCTGATGCATGTCCAGCGGGCGCGACCCGATGGCGTCACCGCCCGGAAGCGCGACCTTGGCGCGTTTGCACCGCCCCACCAGGGGGCCGAGAACGCACACCGAGGCCCGGAACTGGCGCACCGCCGCGAAGTCGGCGTCGTATTTGGGTTCGTCCGGCGAGGTGATGCGGACGGTGGCGCCGTCGAGTTCGACGTTGGCGCCGAGTCCCCGCAGAACCTCGGCCATCAACGGCACGTCGAGAATGTCGGGGCAGTTGGTGATGGTGCTGGTGCCTTCGGCCAGCAGCGCGGCTGCCATCAGCTTGAGCACGCTGTTCTTGGCGCCGCCCACGGCGACTTCGCCCGACAACCGGCTGCCACCGGTCACCACGAAACGCTCCGCCACGCGGGATAGTTTAGTGAAGCGGTTTCGCCCTGTCAGTCGGCTAGGTACGTTCGTTGGCATGGCTGTGCACCTGACCCGCATCTATACCCGAACCGGCGACGACGGAACGACGGGTTTGAGCGACTTCTCGCGGGTGTCCAAGAACGACACCCGACTGGTCGCGTACGCAGACTGCGACGAGGCCAACGCCGCGATCGGCACGGCGATCGCGCTGGGCTCTCCCGAAAAGCGGATCGCCGACGTGCTGCGCCAGATTCAAAACGACCTGTTCGACGCGGGAGCGGACCTCTCGACCCCGGTGGTCGAGAACCCGGAACATCCCCCGCTACGCATCACGCAGGACTACATCGACCGCCTCGAAACCTGGTGCGATGAATTCAACGCAAACCTGACGCCTCTGAAATCCTTTGTGCTGCCCGGTGGTTCGCCCCTGTCAGCTCTGCTGCATGTTGCCCGCACAGTGGCGCGACGCGCGGAACGATCGGCCTGGGACGCCATTGAGGAGCACCCGACCGACGTCAGCGTGCTACCCGCCAAGTACCTGAATCGACTGTCGGACCTGCTGTTCATCCTGTGCCGGGTGGTCAACCCCGACGGGGACGTGCTCTGGCAGCCGGGCGGCGGGCGGGCCGACTAGCCGTCAGACGCTACGGCGGCGCGCACGCGGCGACGGCCGCGACTCCAGCCACGATTGAAACGCCGTCAAAGCGCCGCGGTCCAAGGCTATTTCGTAGCCGGCATTGCGAACCTGCGCGGTATCGCGCAGTTCCAGCACCATGATCTCTTCGGTCATGATGTCGAATTCGTCGCCCCGCGGCGGACGCCGCGACACCACCTCGACCCCGCGCCGGTTGAGTTGCCGGTCCGGCCACAGCCGCACGCTGGACAACCGGTAGAACGCGGCATCGCTTCCGCGATAACGGATTACGCCGTGCCGCCAGCCATGTCCGCCGACGGCAGGGATGTCCCGCATGATCGCCGCCGTACCGCCCTGGCGCAGCTTCCACAGCCGATAGCTCAGTGCGACAACGGCAAGACCCAACACAGCGACGAGCACGACCATGACAATCATGAGCGTGCTCATCGCGGCGGTCCGTCAGTCGAGCGCGCCGACGGCACGCAGTCTGCCGCGTCCCCTTGCAGCGGTGCGAGCGTCGTCCGACTGCGAATCCTCTTTCGCCGCAGCCTCGTCGATCTCCGACGCGAACTGTGCCGACTCGGCGAGGATGCTGACGCTCTCCTCGGTCACCGACAGGAAGCCGCCTTCGATGGCGACCCGAAGGTCGTCCTCGCCCTCACGCTCGACGCGAACCATCGCGTCGTCGACAAGTTGCGCAACCAGCGGGATGTGACTGGGCAGGATCCCGATCTCCCCCACCGTGGTGCGCGTGAAGAGGAACGATGCCTCGCCCGACCAGATCTTGCGGTCGACGGCAACGATCTCCACGTTCAGCACGGCCATGTCACACCTGCCCTTCCACGCTCACACTCGCTCGCCGGCAACGCATCACAGCTTGGCGCCGAAGCTTTCGGCCTTCTTGGCCAAGTCCTCCAGGCCACCGATCAGGAAGAAGGCCTGCTCGGGGATGTGGTCGAAGTCGCCCTTGGCCAGGCGGTCGAACGCCTCGATGGTCTCCTTCAGCGGAACAGTCGAACCAGGCTGACCGGTGAACTGCTCGGCCGCCATCATGTTCTGCGACAGGAAGCGCTCGATCCGGCGCGCCCGGTTGACCTGCTGCTTGTCTTCCTCGGAGAGCTCGTCGATACCGAGAATCGCGATGATGTCCTGAAGGTCCTTGTAGCGCTGCAGGATCCGGATGACTTCCTGGGCAACCCGGTAGTGCTCGTCACCGACGATCGCGGGGTCCAGGATGGTCGAGCTGGATGCCAGCGGGTCCACCGCCGGGAAGATGCCCTTGGAGAACACGTTTCGCGACAGCTCGGTGGTGGCGTCCAGGTGGGCGAACGTCGTCGCCGGCGCCGGGTCGGTGTAGTCGTCGGCGGGCACGTACACGGCCTGCATCGACGTGATCGACTTGCCTCGCGTCGAGGTGATCCGCTCCTGCAGTTCACCCATCTCGTCGGCCAGCGTGGGCTGGTAACCCACGGCCGACGGCATACGACCGAGCAGCGTCGAAACCTCGGACCCGGCCTGGGTGAACCGGAAGATGTTGTCGATGAACAGCAGCACGTCCTGGCCCTGCTCGTCGCGGAAGAACTCCGCCATCGTCAACGCCGACAAGGCAACTCGCATACGAGTGCCGGGCGGCTCGTCCATCTGACCGAACACCAGCGCGGTGTCCTTGAGCACGTCGGCGTCCGCGAGCTCGACCCAGAGGTCGTTGCCCTCACGGGTGCGCTCCCCGACGCCGGCGAAAACCGAAGTACCACCGAAGTTGCGGGCGATACGGTTGATCATCTCCTGGATCAGAACCGTCTTGCCCACGCCGGCACCGCCGAACAGGGCGATCTTTCCACCACGCACATAGGGCGTCAGCAGGTCGACGACCTTGAGGCCGGTCTCGAGCATCTCGGTGCGCGGCTCGAGCTCGTCGAATGGCGGGGGCTTGCGGTGAATCGCCCAGTGGTCGAAGTCTTTTCCGTAGCCCGGCTCGTCGAGGCAGTCGCCGAGGGCGTTGAACACGTGACCCTTGACGCCGTCGCCCACCGGAACTGAGATCGCCTTGCCGGTGTCGCTCACCTCGACGCCACGGACCAGTCCGTCAGTCGGCTGCATCGAGATCGTCCGGACCAGGTTGTCACCGAGGTGCTGAGCGACCTCGAGAGTCAGGGTCTTCGCGAGATCCTTGTACGAGATGTCCGCGTGCAGGGCGTTGAACAACTCCGGCACCGAGCCGCGCGGGAATTCGACGTCGACGACGGGTCCGGTGATCCGAACCACGCGGCCGTTGGTGTCAGTGCTAGCAGCCATATCCTTCTTCGCTTCCTGATGGGGCCTAGTTGGCGTCGGCGAGCGCGTTGGCGCCACCGACGATTTCGCTGATTTCCTGGGTGATCTGAGCCTGACGTTCGCGGTTCGCCTCGAGAGTGAGCGACTTGATCAGGTCGTCGGCGTTGTCGCTTGCCGACTTCATCGCGCGCTGACGAGAAGCCAACTCCGATGCGGCCGACTCGAGCAAGGCGGTGTAGACGCGGGTCGCCACGTAACGCGGCAGCAGCGCGTCGAACAACGTCGTCGCGTCCGGCTCGAACGAGTACAGGGTGTGCGGCTCGTTGCTGTCCTCGACGTATTCCACGACCATCGGGGCCATCCGGTGCGCGCCGACCTGTTGCGACATCATCGATTTGAACTCGGTGTAGACGATGTGGAGTTCGTCGACTGCGGTCTCGTCGGCCGCCTCGTCCTTGTCGCCGGCGCCGGCCATGAAGGCGCTCACCAGCGTGTCGGCGACCTCCGCCGCGTTTTCGTAGCTGGGCCGCTCCGAGAAGCCGGTCCACGACTCGCTGATGTCCCAGTTACGAAACTTGAAGTAGCCCTGGGCTTTACGGCCGACGGTGTAGAGCACCGGCGTCTTGCCGTCTTCCCGCAGCCGCGAAAACAGCTCCTCGGCCTTGCGGAAGGCGCCGGAGTTGTACGCACCGCAGAGACCGCGGTCCGACGAAACAACCAGCACGGCAACCCGTTTCGGCGAGGACTTCTCGACCAACAAAGGGTGGTCCAGAGCCGCCTCCGAGGCAAGCGTGGTGAGGACGCGAGTGATCTCCTCGGTGTAGGGCCGGGCCTCTTTCAACCGCGCCTGCGCCTTACCGATGCGCGACGTCGCAATCATCTCCTGCGCCTTGGTGATCTTCTTGATCGCCCCGGCGGAACGAATGCGACCCCGCAGTTCGCGAAGTGTGGCAGCCATCTCCGATTACTTCTTCTGCTCCGGCGGTGCGGGCTTGTGAACCTGCACCGCTTCCTTTTCCACCTGGTCTTCGTCCAGCGCCTCGACGTGCTCGTCCGGCACGACCGAGCCACCGCCGGTCGCGGAGAAGCCCTTCTTGAAGTCGTTGATCGCGCTTTCGAGCTTCTTCTCGGTCTCTTCGCTGAGCTTCTGCGACTCCTTGATGTCGGACAGGACGCCGTCCTTGCCGCCACGGAGGTGGTCGAGAAGCTCGGTCTCGAAGCGGTGTACGTCTTCGGCGGGAACCGAGTCGAGGTGA
Organism: Candidatus Mycobacterium wuenschmannii; assembly: GCF_030252325.1. Taxonomy (NCBI): domain Bacteria; kingdom Bacillati; phylum Actinomycetota; class Actinomycetes; order Mycobacteriales; family Mycobacteriaceae; genus Mycobacterium; species Candidatus Mycobacterium wuenschmannii. The sequence goes on from NZ_CP126981.1 coordinate 2,160,257, forward strand.
CCACCGGTGCCGAGGAAGATCGACACGACCTGCTCCTCGACCGGCGACGGCTGGTACTGCGGCTGCTTGAGCAGCTCCACCAGTCGCTCACCACGATCCAGCTGTGCCTTCGATGTCGCGTCCAAGTCCGAGGCGAACGCCGCGAACGACTCCAGCTCGCGGAACTGCGACAGGTCCAAACGCAGCGACCCGGCGACTTCCTTCATCGCCTTGATCTGCGCGGCACCACCTACACGCGACACCGACACACCAACGTTGATGGCCGGGCGCACGCCCTGGTTGAACAGATCGGACTCCAGGAACACCTGGCCGTCGGTGATCGAGATGACGTTGGTCGGGATGTAGGCCGAGATGTCGTTGGCCTTGGTCTCGATCACCGGCAGACCGGTCAGCGAGCCGCCGCCGAGCTCGTCGGACAGCTTGGCGCAACGCTCGAGCAGCCGCGAGTGCAGGTAGAAGACGTCACCCGGGTAGGCCTCGCGACCCGGCGGACGACGGAGCAGCAGCGAGATGGCGCGGTAGGCCTCGGCCTGCTTGCTCAGGTCGTCGAAGATGATCAGCACGTGCTTGCCGCTGTACATCCAGTGCTGCGCGATCGCCGAACCGGTGTACGGCGCAAGCCATTTGAAGCCAGCCGAGTCGGAGGCCGGCGCCGCGACGATGGTCGTGTAGTCCATCGCGCCGCCCTCTTCGAGCGCACGACGCACCGACGCGATCGTGGTGCCCTTCTGGCCGATCGCGACATAGACGCAGCGAACCTGCTTCTTCTCGTCGCCGGTTTCCCAGTTCTCCCGCTGGTTCAGGATGGTGTCGACGCAGACCGCGGTCTTGCCGGTCTTGCGGTCACCGATGATCAGCTGGCGCTGGCCGCGGCCGATCGGCGTCATGGCGTCGATGGCCTTGATGCCGGTCTGCAGCGGCTCCGAGACGCTCTGGCGCTGCACCACCGACGGGGCCTGGATCTCCAGGGCACGGCGGGTCTCCGGCTTGATGTCGCCCTGGCCGTCGATCGGCTCACCCAGCGGGTTGACCACGCGGCCGAGGAACTCGTCGCCGACCGGCACGGAGAGCACCTCACCGGTGCGCTTGACCTGCTGGCCCTCTTCGAGCTTCTCGAAGTCACCCAGGATGACCGCGCCGACGCTGTGCTCGTCGAGGTTGAGCGCGACGCCGAGGACACCCCCGTGGAACTCGAGGAGTTCCTGGGTCATCACCGACGGCAGACCTTCGACGTGTGCGATGCCGTCACCGGCATCCACAACGGTGCCCACCTCTTCTTTGGTGGTGTCGGAGGTGAAGGAGCTCACGTACTCCTCGATCGCACCCTGAATGTCGTCAGCCGAGATAGTCAACTCTGCCATGGCTTTTCGTTCTTCCTGCTTGTCGATGGTGTTTCGTCGGTATGGGGTCAGTCGGGCAACTGGGACTGGGCGGCCTCAATGCGGGACGAGAGCGTTCCGTCGATGATCTCGTCGCCGACCGAGATCGCGAGCCCGCCAAGCACCTCGGGGTCGATGGAAATCTGCGCCGTGACCGGGTGGCCGTAGATCCGGCTCAGCACCTCGGTGAGGCGCTTGTGCTGGGCCTCGCTGAGTTCGGCCGCTGCGCTGACCTGTGCGACGACTTCGCCGCGGCGGGCCACCGCCACTTCGGCCAGGCTTTGCACGGCCACCTCGGCAGGCTGCCCGCGGAGCAATTGGACTGTCTTGCTGAGCAAGTCGGTCGTGATCTCGTTGGCTCCGGTTCCTTTTCCACCGAGTACGTTGCGCAGCAACTTGACTCGCGCGTCGGCCGCCACCTCGTAGTTGCCCAGCAAAATGCCGAGACGCGGCTGGGCGTCCAGAATGCGCGAGAACCGGAACAGCTGATCCTCGACTTCGTCGACCTGCCCGGCCTTTTCGGCACGGATCAACGAGGCCTGCCGTGCCGCCAATTCGACGGCGTCGACGAGGTCGCCCTCGGCCGACCAGCGTTCGGCCACCGCCTCTTTCAGCACATCGAGGGCGGGCTGGCCGACCTTGCCCGACACCAGCCGCTCGACGAGCCGCACGCGCGGTGACGCGTCCTCGGCGGGCTGGGTCAGGTAACGGGTGACCACGCTCTCCCGAATCAGCAGCGCCGCAACGGACGTCAGATCGTCGGCAAGCGTCGACAATCCCTTGTCGTCCAGGCCGTCGGCGATGCCGTCGAATTTCTTCAGCAGACCCGACAGCGCCTGTCGGCTGGCCGACCGCATCTTGTTCGCGACCGGGTACTGGATGTCGGCGGTGGAGGTCGCCATGTCGCTGAGCTCGTCCAGGAAGCGGTCGACGGTCGCGGACTGCTGGCCCGGATCGGCGACGTAACCGCGGACGAGTTCGCCTGCGCGGCGGACGGATTCGGCACCGATGTCCTGGCGCAGCTGACGGACCAACTGTGAACGCAACAGCTCGACCTGTTTGGTGCCCTGCTGTTTGATCCGCTCCGCGTCGTTGTCGGCCTGGGCGCGCAGTTGCTCGCCGATGCGCTTCGCATCGTCCTGCGCTTCCTCGGTCAGCCGCTGCGCCTCCGCGTGAGCGTCTTCCTTCGCCTTGGCGTGCGCCCGGTTGGCCTCCGCCAGCCGGTCGGCGGCCGCCGAGGAGTCGGCTAGCTGCTGACGAACGGCGCTCTGCTGGTCCGCCATCAGCTTGCGCACCGGCGGCACGACGTACCGCACGATGATCAAGACGATGACGGCGAACCCGATGAGTTGCCCGATGAATGTTGACATGTCGCGCTTATCGCTCCGAACCGGTTGCGGAGGCCGCTGAGACCGAGGTGGTGATTTCGACGCCGAGGATGCGGCTCGCCAGTGTGGTGGAGATGTTCTCCACCCGCCCGCGAAGATCCGCAGCCACGGCATCACCTTCCCGCTTGAGTTGCTCGGATGCGTCCTGCAGCGTCGAGGAAACCTGCTCCTCGGCCTGCCCACGCTTCTCCTCGACGACCTTGCGGCCCTCTGCCCGAGCCTCGTCGCGAGCCGCTGATGCCGTGACCCGAGCGGCGGACAACGCCTTCTCGTAATCCTCTTGGGCAGCAGCGAATTGCTCGGCCGATTTCTTGTTGTCAGCAGCCGTCTTGGTGACCATGTTGTCGCGCTCTTTGAGCACCTTCGAGATCGGCGGAACCACGAAGGCGCCGATCACACCGAGCACGATCAAGAAGATCGCCAACTCGACGAAGAAGGTGCCGTTAGGCACGAGGAAGTTGCCCTCTGCCTGGCTGCTCGCAGACAGAGCTACAACACTCATGTCACCCATCTCGACGGATTACTTGACCGGGGTGGCGAAGACGAACAGCGCCATGAAGGCCAGGTTGATGAAGTAGGCGGCCTCGACCAGACCCACCGTGATGAAGAACGGCGTGAACAGTCGGCCCTGTGCCTCGGGCTGGCGGGCGATGCCGGAGATCAGCGCGTTACCGGCAACACCGTCACCGATACCGGCGCCGATCGCGCCACCGGCCATGATGAGTCCGCCGCCGATGAGGGCGCCCATAGCGATTTGTGGGTTCATTGCTTATCCTCCTTGATATTTGGTAGCTATCTACCAGGTCTGTAGCTGTACTGCGTGAGTGGTTCTAGTGGTGTTCGTCTTCGAGCTCCATCGCTTGACTGAAGTACAGGATCGTCAGCAGCGCGAAGATGAACGCCTGGATCGCGCCGACGAACATGTCGAAGGTCTTCCAGACCGCGTTGGGCGCCCACATGATGTAGGGCGGAAACAACGCGATCAGCCCGACCAGGATGCCGCCGGCGAAGATGTTGCCAAAGAGTCGGAGCGACAACGAGATCGGCTTGGCGAGTTCCTCGACCACGTTGATCGGCGCGAGGATCGCGACGTGGCCCTTCAGGACCGCGACCGGGTGCCCGATGACACCCCGGCGCCAGATGCCCGCCACGTGGTAGCAGACGAACACGAAGAGGGCCAGCGCCAGCACGTAGTTGATGTCGGCCGCCGCCGACGACAGCAGCTCGGTGGCCTTGCCCTCGTGATCGGTGTACTGCAGCGGCAACACCGACAGCCAGTTCGAGATCAGGATGTAGATGAAAAGCGTGACGGCGAGCGGCAATACGAAGGGCGCGATGCGCATGCCGATCGCGCTCTCGATCTGGTTGCGCATCTGGACGGTGATCGCCTCGAAGAACAACTGCACGCCGCCCGGAACGCCGGTCGAGGTGACTTTGGCCTTGAGGAAGAACGCCAGCCCGATGACGATGACGGCGGCGATCGCGGACGACGTGATGGTGTCGACGTTGACCGTCAACCCAAACCAGTTGGCGGTTTCGTGATGGCCGACCTCGATCGCGCCCTCGGCCAGAAACGCCTCAGTCATCGCTGTTTCCCGTCCCTTCAATCACGTCGGCAGTGCCCTCCCGCAGCTTTTTCCAAACCGGCATAGCCGTCGACAGCACGAGCAGCACCTGGAAGAGCGCGAGCCCGAACACCACACCCAACCCAGCGGGCCGGAAAACAAAAGCGATCGCCAGTCCGATCGCCGTGATCACGAACAAGCGCGTCGCCGAATTGAGCGCCATCTTCTTCTTCAGCGGGTGCGCGTCCGCGGTGATCGCTGTCACCGAGCGCTGCACGCCGAGCGCGTTGAGCAAACCCAACATCAAGCCCACACCGAAGAAGACACCGACTTTCACGGAGCCGAGCGACGCCGCGATCGCGACTGCAGCAGCGGTCAGTACCAGCGAGATGGCGAAGAGGCGAAAAGGCCGAAACGCAACGGAGGGGAACACCAACGGCGCGTCCTGCGCTGGTGTAGTCACTGCAGCACCTCAGTCCTCGTTCGGGGGGAGTTGCCTTGTTGCTCGTTGCGTGGCCCGTTGAGCGTATCGGAGCGCTTTCATCGCACTCGCAGTACCCAAGGGACCGCTCCCCTTTGTCGGTCGTTAGTCGGCAGGAGCGGAGCGAACTCCGTCTACCGGTGGCCGGCAACCCGCGAGGTTAATTCGGGTTCTACCAGCACCGTACCACATCGGGAAGGACTCTACTACTCTTCGTCGTAGACGTTGTCACCGCGTCGGAAGAGCGGAATCAGCGTCGCAAAAACCGCAATTGCCATCGCGCCCAACATGACGGCGGCGGTATGGCGCGGGTTGAAAAAGATCGTGCTCGCCGTACCGAAAGCGACAATGCCGACCCACAAATAGATGATCAGCACCACCCGTCGATGCGAATGTCCGATCTGCAGCAGCCGGTGATGCAAATGCATCTTGTCGGGGCTGAACGCACTTTGCCCGGCCCGCGTCCGGCGCACGATCGCCAGCAGTAGATCGAGCATCGGCACAAACATCACGGCCACCACCAACAGGAACGGCGAGAGCAGAGCAAACACATCGCGGGCGCCGTAGGCGGTCTGCGAGATGGGTCCCGCGGCCGTGGTCGACGCCGCCGCGAGCATGAGACCGATCAGCATCGAACCGGAGTCACCCATGAAGATCTTGGCCGGATGGAAGTTGTGCGGCAGGAAACCCAGACACGCTCCGGCCAGCACCACAGAGATCACCGCGGGCGGGTAGAACAGCACGTCGCCGCCGTGGTCGCGGAGCAGCCCGACCGAAAACATGCAGATCGCCAGCGCGGTGATGATGCCCAGCCCCGCGGCCAGCCCGTCGAGTCCGTCGACGAAGTTCATCGCGTTGACGATCGAGACGGTCAGAGCGAGCGTCAACAGGATCGACGACACCTGGTCCAACACGATCGTCCCGACCCCACCCAGCGGGATATAGAGGACACTCCACGCGACGCCCATCGTGACGAGCACGCTGGCCGCGGTGATCTGACCGGCGAATTTCGTCAGCGCGTCGAGGCCCCAGCGGTCGTCGATCAGGCCGATGCCCATGATCAGACCGCCCGCCAGTACCACCGCGGGCATGCCGGTCGAGTAGACGAAGCCGCGAGTGAGCGCCGGCAGCTGCGAGGCCAGGAAGACCGCGGCGACGACGCCGATGTACATCGCCAGGCCGCCCATCCGCGGTGTGGGCGTGACGTGTACATCGCGCTCGCGCGGGTAGGCGACGGCGCCCAGCCGGGTGGCGAGCACCCGCACCGGCCCGGTGGCGAAGTAGGTGATGATCGCGGCCGTCAGACCGACGAGTGCGAGTTCTCGCAAGGGAACGCCGGCGCCGCGATCGGCCAGGGCCAGCAGACCGCCGGCGAGGTTGTCGGCGCCGCTGAACATCCGAAAAACCTTACTGAATCGCCCTGAGATCGCACTGAGTCGGTCAGGCGGTGAGACTTTCGGCGGCGATGCCGAGCACCTCGGCGATCCGCTCGGCGCTGACCGGACCGGATCGCAGGATGCGGGGCTCGGGACCGGTCAGGTCGAGGATGGTCGACGCCGCCTGCTGAGCGGCCTGTCCGCCGTCGAGGTAGACGTCGACGAGGTCACCCAACTGCTGGCGGGCGTCACCGGCGTTGACCGCTGGCGGACGCCCGGAGATGTTGGCGCTGGAGACCGCCATCGGCCCGACCTCGCGCAGCAGTTCGATCGCGACCGGATGCAACGGCATCCTCAGCATCACCGTGCCGCGCGCGTCGCCGAGATCCCACTGCACCGACGGAGCCTGGCGGACGACCAGGCTCAGCGCGCCGGGCCAGAACGCACGCACGAGAGCGCGCATCGAGGTGGACACCGTCATGGCCAGGCCGTCGATGGTGTGCCATGAACCGACCAGCACGGGGACCGGCATGTCGCGGCCGCGGCCCTTGGCGGCCAGCAGTGCGGCCACCGCGGCGCTGTTGAACGCATCGGCGCCCACGCCGTAGACCGTGTCGGTCGGAAGCACCACCAGGCCACCGTTTTTCACAGCCGCGGCCGCCGATGTGATTGCCCGCGAACGCTGTTCGGGATCGGTGCAGTCGATCGTCTCGGTCATGACGGGCCGCCTGCCCGCCGGGCCGTCACGAATCGGGGGCGTCCACTGAGGTCGCGCCGGGGCACAATGTCATCGAAAGCTGTTGATGCACTGATCAGTTCGACGGTCCGCTCGGACGTGGTGTCGTCGTGCTCGACGGCGAACAGGCCGCCGGGGCGCAGCAGTCGTTCGGCCACCTCGATGATGGGTCCGATGACGGCCATGCCGTCGGGGCCGCCGAACACGGCGTGCGACGGATCGTGGTCGAGGACTTCAGGTTCCAGATCCGCACCATCCGGCACATAGGGCGGGTTGGACACCAGCAGGTCGACCCGGCCGTCGAGTTCGCTCAGGAGCCCGGGCGCGGTGACGTCGTGGTGCAGCAACTGCACGGTCGTGCCGGCGGCGTTGGCGCGCGCGTAGCCCAGGGCCGTATCGGAGTCGTCGACGCCGATCACGCGGGCCGTCGGCCAGCGCCGCGCCAGACCGAGCGCCAGCGCGCCCGAGCCCGTGCACAGGTCGACGATCACGGTGGGCTCCGGAAGTCGTTGCGCACCGGCCCATTCCAGCATCGACTCGGTCTCCGGCCGCGGGACGAACACCCCGGGCCCGACCGTCAGCGTCAACGGGCCGAACGCGGCCGTCCCGGTCAGGTGCTGCAACGGGATTCGTCGCGAGCGAGCGGCGATCGAATCGCGGTAGTGGTCGAAGAACGCGTCGTCGGGCGTCGCGAGCATCGCCAGCCGGCCCCGATCGGTGCCGGCCAGATGCGCGGCCAACTCCTCCGCGTCGTAACGGGCCGAATCGATGCCGGCCTCCGCGAGCAGCGTTGTCGCCGAATCGATCGCGCAACGCAGCCGGGTCAGCATCATGCCTGCTGCAGCCGGGCTTGCTTGTCGGCGGCGCCCAGGGCGTCGAAGAGCGCATCCAGGTCGCCGTCGAGGACCTGATCGAGGTTGTGCGCCTTGAAATTGATGCGGTGGTCGGCGATCCGGTTCTCCGGAAAGTTGTATGTCCGAATGCGTTCGCTGCGGTCCACCGTACGGATCTGGCTGGCCCGGTCGGCCGACGCGTCGGCCTGCGCCTGCTCCTCGGCCAGCGACTGCAGCCGGGCCGCGAGCACCAGCATCGCGCGGGCCTTGTTCTGCAGCTGCGATCGTTCGTTCTGGCAGGTGACGACAATTCCGGTGGGCAGGTGGGTGATTCGCACCGCCGAGTCGGTGGTGTTGACGCCCTGACCGCCCTTACCGGACGACCGGTAGACGTCGATCCGCAGATCCGAATCGTCGATCTGCACCTCGCCCACTTCTTCGGGCTCGGGGTAGACCAGTACGCCAGCCGCCGAAGTGTGCACGCGGCCCTGAGATTCCGTGACCGGCACGCGTTGCACGCGGTGCACGCCGCCCTCGAACTTCAGCTTCGACCACACGCCATCCAGCGAGTCGCCCTTGCTGGCGATCGTCAGCGTCGCATCCTTGTAACCGCCCAAGTCCGAATGAGTTTCGTCCAACACCGTCACGGTCCAGCCGTGGCGTTCGGCGTACCGGACGTACATCCGGGCCAGGTCGGCCGCGAACAGCGCCGACTCTTCCCCGCCCTCACCGGACTTGACCTCGAGCACCACGTCGTCGGCGTCGTGCGGGTCACGCGGCGCCAGCATGTCGCTGAGCTTGGTCTCCAGCTCGTCGACGCGCGCTTCCAACTCGGTGATCTCGTCGGCGAACGATGCGTCATCGGCGGCCAATTCGCGTGCGGTGTCGAGATCCTCACGCGCAGTGGTCAGTTGGCGGAAGGTCGCCACGATCGGAGCGATCTGAGCGAACCGCCGGCCGACCTTGCGCGCGTTGGCGGCATCGCTGTGCAGTTCGGGATCGGACAGCTTCTTCTCGAGGTCGGCATGCTCGGCCACCAGGGCGTCGATCGCCGGTCCGCCTTGCGTCATGCTCACCTCCTCGCTGGACTCCCGCACATGAAACGACGCCCGTCCTGCGCGATTGTCGCGGCAGTCCGGGCGTCGATCGTGCTACTTGTCGGCCGAAGCTTCCTGCTCGGCGCCGGCCTTGCGCTTGCCGTAGCGGCGCTCGAAGCGGGCCACGCGGCCTCCGCTGTCCAGAATCTTCTGCTTACCGGTGTAGAACGGGTGGCACTGCGAGCAGACCTCGACCACGATGTGGCCGCTCTCCTTGGTGCTCCGCGTCTGGAAAGTATTTCCGCAACCGCAGACCACGGTGGTCTCGCCGTATGCGGGGTGAATGTCAGCCTTCATGGTGTCCTCTTCAATCGTGGGCCGCCGGGTCGCCAGACCGTGCTGAAAAATCTGACGTGAACCGGAACCCGAACTTCGGCTGCTGATTATGCCAGTTCAGCCGCTATCGCCCTAAACGCGCGCCAGCGCCGGGACATTCCCGCCGCTAGCTTTGTCTGAGCTGGGCTTTTGCGGGCCGATCGACGACGTCATAGCTGGTGGCGCGGCCGACTCGGGTCCATAGCGCACCGCCGGGCGGGCTAGCGCCCTGGGCGCTGAGCTGGCGTTTGAGGATCTTGTTCGTGGCGGTGGTGGGCAGCGAGTCGGTGATCCAGACGTGCCGGGGCCAGGCTTTCGGCGAGAGGTCGGGCTGGCCGGCCAGAAATTCGCTGAGCTCCCCCGGAGTCAGGGCGGCGCCGTCGACCAGCACGAGAGCGGACATCACCTGGTCGCCCACCTGCTCGTCGGGCACCGCATAGACCGCTACCTGGCTTACCGCGGGCAGTCGTTGCAGGATCCGCTCGATCGGCGCGGTGGTCATGTTCTCGCCGTCGACGCGCAGCCAGTCGCCGCTGCGACCGGCGAAGTAGATCCAGCCGTCGGCGTCGCGGTAGGCCAGGTCGCCGGACCAGAACATGCCGTTGCGCAGGCGCGCGTCGGTGGCGGCCTTGTCGTTGTAGTAACCGGCGAACAGGCCGGCGCCGGTGGTGTTGACCAGTTCACCGATCGCATCGTCGGGGTTGGTCAGCGCGCCGTCGGCGTCGAACTCGGCGACCGCGCATTCGGCGAGAGTGTCGGCGTTGTAGATCGCGACGCCCGGAAAGCCTTGTCCCAGTGAGCCGGGCGGGCAGCCGTCCTCGCGGGTGATGATGATCGCGCCTTCGCTGGAGCCGAACCCGTCCCAGACTGTGCAGTCGAAACGCCGGCTGAATTCGGCGATGTCGCGATCGCTGGCCTCGTTGCCGAACGCGACGCGCAGCGGGTTGTCCGCGTCGTCGGGATCTTCGGGGGTGGCCAGCACGTAGGCCAGCGGCTTCCCGACGTAGTTCATGTAGGTGGCGCCGTACCGGCGCAAGTCGGACAGCAGCCGCGACGCCGAGAAGGTGGCTGGCACCATTGCCGAACCGGAGCCGACGGCCACGCTCCAGCCGGCCAGCAGCGCGTTGGAGTGGAACAGCGGCATCGACAGATAGCAGACGCCGTTCGAGTCGACGTCGAAACGACCAATCAGGTTGGCGCCAGCGAAGATAACGGTCAGATGGGTGACCTGGACGGCCTTCGGCTCACCGCTGGTTCCAGACGTGAAGATCATCATCAGCGTGTCGGTCGGCTTGACCTCGCGATGCGGGACCAGCGACCCCGCCGAGGCGAGCAATTCCGACCACTCGTCGCTGCTGACGTCGATGACGCGGACACCGGACAGGTCCAAGCCGTCGAGCAGGCCGCGGTGGTCAGGATCGGTGAGCAGGATCTGGCAATCGGCGCGGGCGATGTCTTTGGCCAGCGCGGCGCCGCGACGGGTGTCGTTGATGCCGCACAGTACGTAGCCGCCCAACGCGGCCGCGGCCATTGCGGTGAGCATGTCGGGCGTGTTGCCCAGCAGCGCACCGACATGTAGCGGGCGGGCGGCGTCGGCAATGCCGATCAGCGCGGCGGCCGATGCGGATGCGTCGGCGAGATGCTCACGCCAGGTCCAAACGCGGTCGTCGTACTTGACGGCCGGCGTGGAGTCGTCGCTGCGCTCACGCAGCAGCTGCTGGACAGTGTCCGCCACGGCTCACCACTTTCCCCGTCGGTCTTCGACAGGGCGCACGTTACCGTCGCGACAACAGTACTGATGCAAGACCGCCATCGTCGGCGGCCGGCACCGGTGTGCTAATCGGCTCAGGCCGATTCGATCGACTCCTCAGCGGGCCGCACTCGGCCCGCATCGTCATCGATCAGTCGTTGTCCATGCCGGGTGTCGTCTTGGACACCTGGACCAGGAACTCGTAGTTGTTCTTGGTCTTTCGCAGCTGCGACATCAGCAGGTCGATGGCCTGGTGCGAGTCCAGACCCGAAAGCACGCGGCGTAGCTTGTGCACGATCGAGAACTCATCGGGCGAGAGCAACAGTTCGTCCTTGCGGGTGCCCGACGGGTTGACGTCCACGGCCGGGAACACCCGGCGCTCGGAGATCTTGCGGTCGAGCTTGAGCTCTGCGTTACCCGTTCCCTTGAATTCCTCGAAAATGACTGTGTCACCGGTGGATCCGGTCTCGACCATCGCGGTGGCGATGATCGTCAGCGATCCGCCCTCTTCGATGTTGCGGGCGGCGCCGAGGAATCGCTTCGGCGGGTAGAGCGCGGTCGAGTCGACACCACCGGACAGGATGCGGCCCGACGCCGGCGACGCGTTGTTGTATGCGCGGCCGAGGCGGGTGATCGAGTCCAGCAGCACCACAACGTCTTTGCCCTGTTCCACGAGTCGTTTGGCGCGTTCGATGGCCAGCTCGGCAACCGCGGTGTGGTCGGTCGGCGGGCGGTCGAACGTCGAGGCGATGACCTCACCCTTGACCGAACGCGTCATGTCGGTGACCTCTTCAGGGCGCTCGTCGACGAGCACCACCATGAGATGACATTCCGGGTTGTTCCTGGTGATCGCGTTGGCGATGTCCTGCATGATCGTGGTCTTACCGGCCTTGGGCGGCGACACGATCAGCGCGCGCTGTCCCTTGCCGATCGGCATGATCAGGTCGATGACCCGGGTGGTCAGCTTGTCGCCGGAGGTCTCCAGACGCAGCCGCTCGTTCGGGTACAGCGGCGTCAGCTTGGTGAAATCGGGCCGGTTCCGGGCGTTTTCAACGGGTCCGCCGTTGACGGTGTCCAGCCGCACCAGCGGGTTGAACTTCTGTCGCTGATTCTGCTGTTCCCCGTCCTTGGGCACCCGAACCGCGCCGGTGACCGCATCGCCACGGCGTAAACCGTTCTTGCGCACCATGTTCATGGAGACGTAGACGTCGTGCGGGCCGGCGAGGTACCCCGAAGTCCGGACGAACGCGTAGTTGTCGAGCACGTCGAGGATTCCGGCCACTGGCTGAACGACATCGTCTTCACGCAGTTCGGTGTCGCCACCGCCGTTGCCGCTGTCACGGGGGCCGTCACCGCGGCGGCGACGTTCGCGGAACCGGCGGCCGCGGCGTCCACCACGTCCGTCGCCGTCGTCGTCGTTCTGGTTCTGGTTCTGGTTTTGGTTGCCGCGGTTCTGTTGTCCGCCGCCCTGCTGGTCGCCGCCCTTGTCGGAATCCTTGTCGGAGTCGCGGTTCTCGGACTTGTTGTCCTGCTGGTCGCGGGCCGGCTTGTCGTTGCCGTTGTGCTGCTTTTTGTCGTTCTTATCCGACTTTTCATTCTTGTCGGACTTGTCGTTCCGCTCCCCCGCGTGGTTGTCATCGGTGGAAGGCTTGTCGCCGGAATCGCTCTGAGCCGCGTTGTTGTCGGCGGCCGCGACGGTGTCGGACTTGGTGTCGTGGTTGTCCGACTCACCATTGGCGCCGCCGTTGGTCGACGCGCCATTGGATTGACCGCCCTGACGAGATTCCCGGATCGCGGCGATCAGTTCGCTCTTGCGCATTCCCGAGGTGCCCTTGACGCCGGACCGGTTGGCCAGCGCGCGCAGTTCGGGAAGCACCATCGATGCCAGCGAGCCGTCCGACGCGTTTGATTGGGCGTCGTTCTCGCTGGAAGTTTGTGAGGTCACGGGGTTCGACACACTGTCGTTGTCAGTGCTGTCGCCAGCCGTAACGAGGTCCGTATCAGTCACGGATTTCCTTTCTCTCCCTCGCTGATCGACTCAAGCCAGGGGTTCGTTGCATTCAGCCAATTCGCCGAGTGCTGCCAAAGATCGACTCTGCAACGGTGATTGCCAGGATTGGCGATGTAAACGGCGAACCATCGTCCACGAGAAGAATTTGGTGTTCGTCCTAGTGTTGACGCAGATGCAGATGCTGCGATTGCTGGACGGCTCCGAGGATAACCTGCTTCGATGCCGGAAGCAAGAAGCCCCTTCCCCGCGTCGAGGGACGCTAGCTGGGGACTGCCACGCCGGAAGTCCAGCGCACCCCGTCGCCCGCCGTCATCTCGCTGACCGCAAACCCATTTGCGGTGGCGTATTCCAGCACCTCGGCCGGCAGTTGGGGAGCTGTGCTCAGTGCGATCACTGCTGGACCAGCTCCGGAAAGCGCAGCTGCCACTCCACAACGGCGCAGGAGCTGCAGATATTCCTCCGAGGCGGGCATCGCGGGCGCACGCTGCGGTTGGTGGAGCACGTCCTCGGTCGCGGCCATCAGCAGGTCGGGCCGCTCGGTCAGGGCGACCACCAGCAAAGCGGCCCGGCTGACGTTGAAGCGCGCATCCTCGTGGCTGACCTGGGTGGGCAGCAGCACCCGCGTTTCGACGGTCGACGAGCGTTGCGTCGGGACGGCCGGAAACAGCCGGATCTCGGGATGTAGCCGTAGCTGCGCGGCCGAATAGGTGGGCGCGCCCGCGCTGGTGTCGGTCCACGACACGACGGCTCCACCGAGGACCGCCGCGGCGGCGTTATCGGGATGGCCTTCGAACTCTGACGCCAGTTGGATCAGCTGACTCTGGGCCAGCGGCGTCAAACCCGCCTGCACGAGAAGACCATTCACCGCGCCAAGCCCGCCGACCACAGCCGCGGCCGACGAGCCCAAACCACGAGAGTGTGGAATCGCGTTGCGGCAGCGCACTTTCAGACCAGGAGCGGTGACGCCGGCGGCCTTGAGACCGTGCTGGACGGCGCGAACGACGAGATGCCCTTCGTCGAGGGCCAATTCGCCGGTGCCCTCACCATCGACGTCGACGACCAAACCGGAATCGGTTGTCTCGACCACGATTTCGTCGTAAAGGCTCAGCGCCAGGCCGAGGCTGTCGAAGCCGGGCCCGATATTTGCGCTGGACGCCGGTACGACCGAGCTGCCCAGCAGCCCGGGAGCCAGCACTAGGCCAACCCCAGTTTGGCAACCACCGCGACGGGATCGACCGGGACGGGTTCGACGGTCGGCATGTCGCGCAGCGCGGTGTCGGGATCCTTGAGGCCGTTGCCGGTCACGGTGCACACGACGGTCGAACCGGGCTTGACCCAGCCGTCGGCGACGGATTTGAGCAGGCCGGCGACGCTGGCCGCGGATGCCGGCTCGACGAAGACGCCTTCGGTGGCTGCTACCAGGTGATACGCGGCTAGAATCTCGTCGTCAGTGGCGGCCAGGAAGCGCCCGTCGGACTGTTCCTGGGCGGCGACGGCCGGGCCCCACGACGCGGGCGACCCGATCCGGATGGCCGTGGCGATCGTCTCCGGGTTCTTCACCGGCTCGCCGGACACCAGCGGCGCGGCGCCGGCGGCCTGGGTGCCGAGCATCCGCGGAAGCTTGGTACTCACACCGTCGGCGTGGTACTCGGAGTAGCCCTTCCAGTACGCGGTGATGTTGCCCGCGTTGCCCACTGGTAGGGAGTGGATGTCGGGCGCATCGCCCAACACATCCACGATTTCGAACGCAGCGGTCTTCTGCCCCTCGATGCGCACCGGGTTGACCGAGTTGACCAACGCGATTGTCGGGAAGTCGGCGACGATTTTGCGGGCCACCTCCAGACAGTCGTCGAAGTTCCCGTCGACCTGAATGATCTTGGCGCCGTGCATGACTGCCTGCGCCAGCTTGCCCATCGCGATCTTGCCCTGCGGGATCAACACCGCACAGGTGATGCCGGCGCGAGCGGCGTACGCCGCGGCGGACGCGGAGGTGTTGCCGGTCGACGCACACATCACCGCCTGCTGGCCGCGGGCAACGGCGTCGGTGACGGCCATCGTCATGCCACGGTCCTTGAAAGAGCCGGTGGGGTTGAGGCCTTCGACCTTCAGGTGCACCGTGCAGCCGATCTCGGCCGAGAGTCGGGGCGCCGAGATCAACGGGGTGCCGCCCTCGAGCAGCGTGACCGGAGTCCAGTTGTCGCCGACGGGTAATCGATCGCGGTAGGCCTCGATCAGGCCCGGCCACTGGCGATGAACGGCCGCCTTGGACGGGGTCATGCGTTGGTTCCTTCCAGCCGCAGGACGCTGGCCACGCCCTGCACCACATCGAGTTCGGCCAGCGCGTCGACGGTTTCGGACAGCGCGGCGTCCGTCGCGGTGTGCGTGACCACGACAACGCGCGCCCCGACGCGCCGCCCGCCCTTACCGACCACGCCTTCCTGGCGGACCTCGGCGATGCTGACCCCGCGCTTGGCGAATTCGGCTGCGACGGTGGCCAAGACACCCGGCTTGTCGGCGACGTCCATGTTGACGTAGTAGCGCGTCGGGATGACACCCATCGGCGCGACCGAAAGTTGGGCGTACTTCGACTCTTTCGGCGCCCGGCTGCCCAGGACCCGGTTGCGGGCGGCCATCACCAGGTCACCCGTAACCGCCGACGCGGTCGGCGCTCCCCCGGCGCCCTGGCCGTAGAACATCAGCCGACCGGCGGCCTCCGCCTCGACCACGACGGCGTTGAACGCGCCGTTCACCGTGGCCAGCGGGTGCTCCAACGGCACCAGCGCGGGATACACCCGGGCCGAAACCCGTTGCTGCTCATCGTCGGTCGTGATCCGCTCACAGATAGACAGCAGCTTGATCGTGCAGCCCAACGCGCGGGCCGAGGCGAAGTCGTCGGGGCTGATCTTGGTGATGCCCTCGCGGTAGACGTCGTCCGCGGTCACGCGGGTGTGGAACGCGATGGAAGCCAGGATCGCCGCTTTCGCCGCCGCGTCGTAGCCCTCCACGTCGGCGGTCGGGTCGGCCTCGGCGTAGCCGAGTGCGCCCGCGTCGGCCAGGGCCTTCTCGTAGTCGGCGCCCGTGCTGTCCATCTCGGACAGGATGTAGTTGGTGGTGCCGTTGACGATGCCGGCCACCCGCTGCACGGTGTCGCCGGCCAGCGACTGGGTCAGCGGGCGGATCACCGGGATGGCCCCGGCGACCGCGGCCTCGAAATACAGGTCAACGCGGGCCTTCTCGGCGGCCGCCGCGAGTTCACCGGTGGCAATCGACAGCAGCGCCTTATTGGCCGTCACCACGGACTTACCGTGCTCGAGTGCCGACAGAATCGCCTTGCGCGACGGCTCGACCGGCCCCATCACCTCGACCACGATGTCGACGTCGTCGCGAGAGACCAGCGTGTCGATGTCCTCGGTGAGCAGGTCGACCGGAACGCCACGGTCGTCGGCCACCCGCCGTACGCCGACGCCCCGCAGGATCAGCGGCGCTCCGACGCGGGCCGCGAGGTCGTCGGCGCTCTCCTCGATGATGCGGACCACCTCACTGCCCACATTGCCCAGCCCCAAAACCGCTACACCGACCGGCTTCTCATCGCTCATCTGCGCCACTCACCTCACTTCCAGACTCAGCAGATCGTCGACCGTCTCCCTGCGCAGGATCAGACGGGACTCTCCGTCGCGCACGGCCACCACCGCGGGGCGACCGATCAAGTTGTACCGACTCGACAGCGAATAGCAGTACGCGCCGGTTGCGGCGACCGCCACCAGATCGCCGGGTGCGATGTCGTCCGGCACCCATGCATCGCGCACCACGATGTCGCCACTCTCGCAATGCTTCCCGACGACACGCCCCAGCGTCGGCCCCGCGTCGGTGGTCCGGGACACCAGACGGACGTCGTAGTCGGCGGCGTACAGCGAGGTGCGGATGTTGTCGCTCATCCCGCCGTCGATGCTGACGTAGCGCCGGTGCGCGGTCGCGCTGACGCCGACGTCCTTCACCGTGCCGACCTCGTAGAGGGTGATCGTCCCGGGACCGGCGATCGCGCGGCCGGGTTCGACGACCAGACGCGGCGCCGGCAGTCCCACCGCCGCTGACTCGCTGCGGACGATGTCGCCGAGCTTGTCGGCGAGTTCGCTGACCGGAGGGGGGTCGTCGTTGGGCAGATACGAGATGCCAAGGCCGCCACCGAGATCGACGGTTGCGATCTGCGCGGTCTTGTCGACGCCGAATTCGGCAACCACGTCGCGCAACAGGCCGATGACCCGGTGCGCGGCGATCTCGAAGCCGCCGACGTCGAAGATCTGCGAGCCGATATGACTGTGCAGACCCACGAGGCGGAGGTTGTCGGCGGCGAACACCCGCCGAATGGCGTCCATCGCCGCACCGTTGGACAGCGACAAGCCGAATTTCTGGTCTTCATGGGCGGTGGAGATGAACTCGTGGGTGTGTGCCTCGACTCCGACGGTGACGCGGACCAGCACGTCCTGCACGACACCCGCCTCGCCCGCGATGGCGTCCAGCCGTTCGATCTCGATCAGTGAGTCGACCACGACGTGCTTGATGCCGGTCTTGACGGCGGTGGTGAGTTCGGCGACCGATTTGTTGTTGCCGTGCAGGGCAATCCGATCGGGCGGGAAGTCGGCGTGCATCGCGACGGCCAGCTCGCCACCGGTGCAGACGTCCAGCGAAAGACCTTCTTCGTTGATCCAGCGGGCGATCTCGCTGCACAGAAAGGCTTTACCGGCGTAGTGCACGTTGGCGCCGCCGCCGAAAGCGGCCGCGATCTCACGGCACCGTGACCGGAAGTCGTCCTCGTCAATGACGAACAGCGGGGTGCCGTAGTCGCGGGCCAGCGCCTGCAGCGAGACGCCGGCGATGCTGACCGAGCCGTCGTCGCCGCGAACCGTGTTGAGCGGCCAGACATTCGGCGCGAGCTGCAGCATCTCTTCTGCCGAGTCCGGCCGCGGCGGTACTCCCCCGTGGTGGAACTCTTCGGCGTGGCGGGGGCCGGCGGGGTGTGCGTTCACATTCGCTCCGGAGCAGTCACGCCGAGGATGGCCAGACCGTTGGCGATCACTTGGCGGGTCGCCTGGCAGAGCGCCAGGCGCGCGGTGTGCAGTTCGTTGGCTTCCTCGTCGCCCTGCGGCAACACCCGGCAGGCGTCGTAGAACCGGTGGTAGTCACCGGCGAGGTCTTCGAGGTAGCGGCTTACCCGGTGCGGTTCCCGCAGGGACGCAGCGGTTTTCAGCACCCGAGGGAACTCGCCCAGGTTACGGATCAACGCGCCCTCTTTGTCGTGAGTGAGCAGCTCGAGGTGACTGGTCTCGGGGATCAGTCCGAGTTCGGCGGCGTTGCGGGCCAGCGCCGAGAGTCGGGCGTGCGCGTATTGCACGTAGTAGACCGGGTTTTCGTTGGATGCCGACGACCACAGCGCGAGGTCGATGTCGATCGGGGTGTCCACCGACGAGCGGATCAGGCTGTAGCGCGCCGCATCGACGCCGATCGCCTCGACCAGATCGTCGAGGGTGATGACGGTGCCGGCCCGTTTGCTCATCTTGACGGGTTGCCCGTCGCGCACCAGGTTGACCATCTGGCCGATGAGCACCTCGACGGTGCCGGGGTTATCGCCGAACGCCTCGGCAGCGGCCTTGAGGCGCTTGACGTAGCCGTGGTGGTCGGCGCCGAGCATGTAGATGCACAGGTCGAAGCCGCGACCCCGCTTGTCGATGTAGTACGCGAGGTCACCGGCGATGTAGGCGTGGTTGCCGTCGCTCTTGATCACGACGCGGTCCTTGTCGTCACCAAAAGCGCTGGTGCGCAACCAGGTTGCGCCGTCCTTCTCGTAGATGTTGCCGTTCGCGCGGAGGCGCTCGATGGCCTGGTCGACGCGGCCGCTGGTGTGCATCGAGTCCTCGTGGGTGAAGACGTCGAAGTCGGTGCCGAATTCGTGCAGCGACTTCTTGATGTGGTTGAACATCAAGTCGACGCCGATCCGCCGGAACGTCTCGTGCTGCTCGGTGTCGGGCTGGTTCAGCGCGTCTGGCACCTGCGCGACGATCTGCTTGGCGATGTCGGCGATGTAGTCACCCGCGTAGCCGTCTTCCGGTGTGGGCTCGCCTTTGGCCGAGGCGATCAGCGAATTGGCGAACCGGTCGATCTGCGCGCCGTGGTCGTTGAAGTAGTACTCGCGCGTGATGGCGGCGCCCTGCGTGGTGAGCAGCCGGCCGAGCGCGTCGCCGACCGCGGCCCAGCGGGTGCCGCCGATGTGGATCGGGCCGGTGGGGTTGGCCGAGACGAACTCGAGGTTGATCTTGTGACCCGCTTCGGCGTCGGAGTGGCCGTAGGTGTGGCCGGCGTCGATGATGTTGTTGACGATCAGGCCCTGCGCCGAGGCGTCCAGGCGCAGGTTGATGAAGCCGGGCCCGGCGACCTCCGCCGAGGCGATGCCGTCGGCTTTCGTCAAGGCGTCGGCCAGCCATCCGGCCAGCTCACGCGGGTTGGCGCCGACCTTTTTGGCCACCTGCAGCGCCAGATTGCTGGCGTAGTCGCCGTGCTCGGGGTTGCGGGGCCGCTCGACGGTGATCGCCACCGGCAAAGCGGCGGTGTCGAGGCCATGCTCGGTCAACACCGCGGTCGCGGTGACCCTCAGCAGCTCGGCCAGATCGGCGGGATTCACGCAGGCCATCCTATTGGTTGGGGTGCGCTGGCTTCGAATCCATTCCAGTGCCAGACCTGGCGCTGTGATGCGTTAGTCTGTCGTGGCCCGTTGGCGCAGCATTTCTCGCGTGCGCCCCCGTAGCTCAGGGGATAGAGCGTCTGCCTCCGGAGCAGAAGGCCGCAGGTTCGAATCCTGCCGGGGGCACTCACCGTTTGACGGCACGATCCTTCATCCAGGCGAATCCGGCGTTGCGTGATTGCCGGTGATTAATCCCTTGTAAACGATGCCGCTAGCGCCAATCGGCCGCTCACTCAGCGGGTACTGCTACTGCGACGGCGGGCGCCTACCGGCAGGGCAAAGATCCGACCGCATATTTCGCTTTTGGAGGCCGGAATGTTGTTTCTCACGAAGAAGATGGTCCTTGCCGCGATCGGGGCGGCGTTCCTGCTTGCGGTTCCCGCGGGCGAGGCCGCGGATGCCTACGCCGACCCAGGCCCGAGCCAACCTTGTCCGAGCTGCGCTTCCGGAGTGGACCCTTCGGATCATGGCATTCCGCCCGGTGGCAGCGCCGCTGGCGGTGGTCAGCGAACGGAGGGTGGCGGCGGGAAAATGGGAGGAAAGGCCGCGCCCGCCAAACCGGCTAAACCGGTCAACCCCTAGGGCTCGAGCGCCGAGTCAAGTCGCGATCAGCGCGCTATCCGGCGCGGGACGGCGGCGACTGCTCGTTGCCAGTTCGTCGCGATGATGCAGACGTCGCCGATCCGGGCGATCGCAGCGGCCTCACAATGCCCGCAATCGCATTGCGTCGGATGGGTCAACAGTTCCTCGACGACGCGGCGCACCAACGCCGTGGTAACCACTTCGCTCGCCGCCTGCGCGGCGTTGAAGCAGTCGATGGCGATCAAGCTGTCGGCATCGGCCATCCGCATGATTGCCATTGTGCGGGCGCGAACCTGGCACGGGTTGGTGCGACACCTGCCAACTTGCTGCTCGCTGCCTTTCGCGCGTCGAAGCGGGCGACCCGACGGCGGTGCCGAACCAGCGACATGTCCTCGCTACGGTGCCGCCGCGACGCTGGTCCGGGCCCCTTCGCCTCCCCAAATTGTCACCTTGAGCAGGTAAAATAGGGTTATGTGCGCCGGTCCAGACTTCTTCACGGCAGAGAATGCCCAAGCCGAGTTCGACAACGCATTACGGGATGCGATTCTTCTTGGCCGACCTCACGCCGTGACCTGCCCAACGAACCTGGACGACGACACAGTTTGGGCAATCAATGCCTTAGCTGCCGAATATCCGCGCCCACGCTTCGAATCCATCATGGCCGCGTTTCAAGAATTTGCCTGGCAACGAAACGGAACGCACCGAGATATGGACAGACCCGCGAGGGAAGCCGCAATTGCCGAAGTCGTGGCGAAGTCCGGCTGGAAGTAAAGGTTCAGAGATCTGCTGCCGTAACCGCCAACTCTCATCAAAGCCCCATCGAGTAGCCCAGCGACGGCTAGATTCGCTTCGCCGGTATCAGGGCCTAGTTTTCGGGGGAAATTTCAATGGTTCGTGCAGCACTCGTTGCCACTGTCACCGCTATGGGATTCATCGGCGCGACGGTCGTCGCCCCAGGCGCTTACGCGGGCGGACCGTACGACAACTGTAAGCAGGCACATGCCGACGGTCGTTACAACATTCCCAAGGGCGATCCAGACTATCGCTCGAAGTTAGACCGCGACGGCGACGGAATCGCCTGCGAGGGCTGACTTTAGGCGCTCAGAAGCTGAACAACGTGTAGTCGCCGAACGGGGTGATCAACGTGTCGGTGATCGAGTTGAGCGCTCCGGCGACGCCGGGGATATCGACGAACTGGTTGGAAAACCCGCTGCCGAGTTCCATGACGTCGATCTGACTACCGGCCGGCAGGTAGGTGGCCAGAAAGCCGCCGTTGTCGGTCACCACAAGGTCCCAGTTCATCACGGCACCGGTGAAGGGGTTCAGCGTCTCGACGCCCGACCCCTGGATGAAGTCGTTGTAGGGCAGGTTGATGTTGGAGTCCAGGGCGTCGATGCCGGCATGCCCTTCCAAAATGTTCTGGAACAGCGTCGTGCTCAACTCCGTATTGAAGACCTGGTCACCGGGGTCGAGTGTGTAGATGAAAGTGTCGTCCGCGTGTGCGGCGGACATCTGCATCAGCAGTGCGGCGGCAAACCCGCCAGCACAGGTAGTGAGGGTCGTCAGGCGATGGTTCATGGCTGCTCCCGAGGGTTCTAGCTGGCGGTATTCAGGAATCCAGCTAACTTAACAAGTGCTGAGATCGTTCATATGAATTCCTGAACCCAGGCCAATGAAATTCCCAAAATGTAGGGAAAACCCTTATTCGCCCATGCCCGGGCCCCCGAAGCAGCAATGACGGAGGCCTCCATGCCAACTCACCGAACCCGCGCCGGAGTATCTACCGTTTGAATCGCTTACTTCACAACCAGATTCGGAGTCGCTACTGGCACCCGCCCGGCCCGGCGGGAACCGGGCCCTGCTGCGGCGGGGTGAAAAGCCCCGGCGGTGGCGGCGGCTTCACGCACTGCACGACCACATACGCAGGCGCTCCCGGAGCAGCGCGGTTGATGGCGCGCCAGTAGGAGCCGTCCTCGTAGGGCACACCGTCGCACGACGGCTGGGTCGGCGACATCATGTCGACGGTTCCGCCACCGGGGCAGAAGTGGGCACTGAGGTCCGGCTTGTGTGGGTCTGGGTCGGCGTGGCCGAGCGGCGCGGTCAACAGGGCGGCGGCAATCGCCGCTCCGATCATCACGGGCTTCATGACCGGCATTCTATTTCGCCCGCCTCGCAGTCGCGCCAAGCGCGTGCGATTATCCGCACATGACCTCGGTGCACCTGCTCCGTGACCTGGTGCGATGCTCGAAGCTCACCAGCATCCTCGACATCGGCGCCAACCCTATCGACGGCGACCCGCCGTACAAGGAGATGCTCGGCTACGGCCTGTGTTCGGTCACCGGATTCGAGCCCCAGCAGCAGGCGCTTGCAACGCTGCAGCAGCGCAAGGGTCCGCTGGAGAAATACCGCCCCGAGGTGGTCGCCGACGGACGCGACCACCGGTTGAGGATCACCAAAGCTCCGGGCATGACCAGCCTGCTGGCTCCGGACCGCAACCAGCTGCGACTGTTTCACCCGTTCGCTGACCTGGGCGCGGTCCTCGAGGAACACGACGTCCAGACGCACCGGCTCGACGATCTCGATATCGACGACTTCGATCTGCTCAAGATCGACGTCCAGGGCTCGGAGCTGATGGTGTTCCAGAACGGCCGCGGTCGGCTCGAGAATGCGGTCGCCGTGCAAACCGAAATGTCGTTGGTGCCGCTGTATCACGGTCAACCAACCTTCGGCGACGTGGACAACGAGCTGCGGTCGCAGGGATTCATGCCACATTCCATCGCGGACGTGAAGCGTTGGGCGATCGCACCCACGGTGTTCGACAACAATTTCTACGCTCCAGGCAATCAGGTTCTCGAGGCCGACCTGGTCTACATTCGCGACCTCGCCCACCCGGAACGCATGACCAGCGAACAACTTTCGCACCTGGCGATGATCGGCTTCCACATCTACGGATCCGTCGATCTCACGGTCTACTGCATCCTGGAACTCCAGCAGCGTGGGCGCGCCGACGACGACGCCGTCGAGCAGTTGATGCAACTCTTCGACTGAGAACTACAGGCCGCCCAGATCGTCGGGAACGTCGACGGCGTGCTCCTGCAACGCCTCGACCGGAACGATGTCGAGCGTTCGCTCGTGCGTCGACGCCAGCACCACGGGTGCGGCGCGGCCGTCGCGGTAGGCCACCAGCCAGTTGCCGGCGGTCACGCACCAGCGATCACCGGGCACCAGCCCGGGAAACCTGAACTGCGGCATGGGCGTTGAGAGGTCGTTGCCGATCGAGCGTTGATGCTCGAGAAACTCGGCGGTGACCACCGCGCAGATCGTGTGCCGACCAATGTCTTCGGGCCCGGTCGAGCAGCAGCCGTCGCGGTAGAAGCCGGTGAGCGGTTCGCTGCCGCAGGGCTCCAGCGGACCACCCAGCACGTTGCGCTCAGGCATCGAACGCGCTCGCGATCTCCGCGGCGCGGCGCAGCTGGTCGGTATCGGAACTCGTTGGGATGAGCTGAATTTCGTCGGTGCCGACGGCTTCGAACGCGCGCAGCACGGCGATCAGGTCGTCCTCGGTGCCGGCGAACCCGGTCGTCGGCGCCATCGCGTCGACGTACTCGGCCGGAATCCAGTTCATGTAGCGACGCAGATGCGTGTGCACCTGCTTGCGGGCTTTCTCGACGGGTCCCAAGGCGAACCAGAACGACGTCGCGAGGTGCGGCGCGGGCTTCCCGGCCTTGGCCCAGGCCTGGCGTGCGACGTCGAAAAGTTCGTTCTGCCTCGCGACATCGAGATCGAGCGTCGTCCCGGCCAGACCCTCAGCCCACGCGGCGGCGCTGCGCAGCGTCTTCGGTCCGATCGTCCCGACCAGCAGCGGCGGGCCACTCGCCTGCATCGGAGCGGGCCCGACGGGCAGCACCGACTCGGTGACCTTCTCGCCGGCCCAGACTCGTTTCATGACCGCGGCTCGCTCGGCCATCCCGCGGATGGTCTGTGTCGACGGATCGGCGCCAACCGCGACGTAATCCTCCACGCGGCCGCCGACGCCGAGGCCCACGGTCAACCGTCCCCCGCACAACATGTCGCCGGTTGCCAGCGCCTTGGCCAACATGACCGGGTCGTGCAACTGCGGCACGATCACCGTCGTCACCAGCCGCACGCGGTCGGTCCACGCCGACAGTGCGCCCATCAACGACAGCGTCTCGGGGTTGTCGAAGGCCATCCGCTCGCCCCAGCACAACGACGCGAACGGTCCGTCGTCGATCGTGCGCGCCCATTCCCGCAACACGGCGGCGTCCAAGTCCGGCTCCATTACCGGCATGGTCATCGATACCTGCACGATCGCGATTCTGGCACGCACATCGGCAGAGTGGTTGACTGGCAAGCACAATGCCCATCGCGTTCAACCACACCATCGTCGCCGCGCACGACAAGCGGCAGTCCGCCGAGTTCGTCAGCGAACTGTTCGGCCTGCCCGGCCCGCAGCCGTTCGGCCCCTTCCTGGTCGTCACCCTCGAGCACGGCGCCAGCCTCGACTACGCCGAGGTGGCCGCCAGCGAACAGATCCGCCCGCAGCACTACGCGTTTCTGGTTTCCGAGGACGACTTCGACGCGATCTACGCCAAGATCTCCGCGCGCGGGCTGCAGCACTGGGCCGACCCGGCCGGCAAACGGCCCGGCGAATTCAACACCAACGACGACGGGCGCGGCGTCTACTTCCAGGACCCCGCAGGTCACTACCTCGAAATCATCACCCGGCCGTACGGCTCGGGCAGTTAGCTCGCGGAGCGGGGTCCACGACGTAGCGCCTGCTGGTCGCGGTAGTCGTCGGCCAGGCGGCCGACATGTTCGGGCAATGAACCGGCGGCGACGTCGGCCAGGCTGGTCTCCTCGAGCACCGAGCGCATGCTGGCCCGCAACGCCCGCCAGACGTCGGTCAGCGCCGCGGTCGCGCCGGAGTACGGCAGATCGCCCAGGCCGATGTCGCGAACGCTGGCCAGCGGGCCGTCGATGCAGCGCAGCACGTCGGCAATGCTGATTTCGGTTCCGGGACGCGATAATTCGTATCCGCCGTCGCGGCCACGGTGACTGCGTACCAGGTGATCGGCGCGCAGCGCGGACAGGATGTCGACGAGAAACTGCGGTGGGATGCCCTGCGCGGTGGCCAGCTCGTCGGTGGTCATGCGAACGCCGTCGCTGGCGGTGGCCAGTTCCACCATCGCCCGCACCGCGTATTCCGCCTTCGCCGACATCCGCATGGAATGAGATTCTCCCACCCGGTCACCACTCAGCTGGTAACGGCAAGCACCGCGTCGGCGTATTCGGGGCGGCACACGATCAGGTCCGGCAACGTCGGGTCGGAGCGGTTGTACTCCAGCGGCGACCCGTCGATGCGGGAGGTGTGCAGCCCGGCGGCGCGCGCGACCGCGACCGGTGCGGCCGAGTCCCACTCGTACTGGCCACCGGCGTGGACGTAGACGTCGGCGATGCCCTGGATGACGGCGGCGACCTTCGCGCCCGCCGATCCCATCGGCACCAGCGTGCCGTTCAGCGCCTCGCGCACTTTGAGCGCGATTTCCGGCGGACGGGTGCGGGAGACGACGATCCGCGGCTCGCCCGAATACGCCGGTGGCGGAACGGGATCCGGGGTGGCCAGCGTGACACCCTGCGCGGGCAACGCCACCGCGCCGGCGACGAGCGCGCCGGATTGCCACAGCGCGACGTGCACGGCCCAGTCTTCGCGGCCGAGTTCGGAGAATTCCCGAGTGCCGTCCAGCGGGTCGACGATCCACACCCGTTGGGCGTTCAGCCGAACCGGGTCGTCGACGCCTTCCTCGGAGAGCACCGCGTCGTCCGGCCGCTCGCGGGTCAGCGCTTCCATCAGGTAGTCATGAGAGCGCTTGTCCCCGGCGGCTTTTCGGTCCGCCTCGGTCGCGTCGGCGAGTTCCTCGCGCACCCCGAGCAGAAGTCGACCCGCTTCGGTGGCCAGTCGCGCCGCGAGCTCGTGATCGGTCATGGCCTTTCCTCGATCAGGTCGATGACGAGCTGCGCGAGCTCGTCGAGGCTGCGATCCGGGACGAGACGCAGGTCCGGATTCTTCGGTCGCTGGTAGGGGCTGTCGATCCCGGTGAAGTGCGTGATCTCACCCGCCCGCGCCTTAGCGTAAAGGCCTTTGGGGTCGCGGCGCTCGCAGTCTTCCAGTGGGGTGTCGCAGAAAATCTCGACGAAGTCGAGCCCGGCGTCGGCGTGCACGCCGCGCGCCAAGGCGCGATGCTCGGCCAGCGGACTGATCGCCGGCACCAGCACGACCTGTCCGGAGTCCGCGATCAGCGCGGCGACGTGCGCCAGCCGCCGCAGATTCTCTGCTCGGTCTGCCATGCTGAAACCGAGATCGGCGTTCAGACCGTGCCGCAGGTTGTCGCCGTCGAGAACAAAAGCGGGAACGCCTTTTTCGAGCAGCTTGCGCTCGACCAGCATGGCCACCGACGACTTACCCGACGCCGACAAACCGGTGAACCACAACGTCCGACCGCGGGTGAGGCGGTCCGTCGCGGTGACCAGGTTCGCGTGCCGGACGGTGTTGGGGCTCGACGCCAGCGAGGTCGCCTCACGCAGCACCATGCCCGCGGCGACCGTGCCGTTGGTGTGCGGGTCGATCAGGATGAACGATCCGGTGCTGGCATTGCGGGTGTACTCGTCGAGCAGCAGCGGAACCTGGGAGCGCAGCGAGACGCGACCAAGCTCGTTGAGCTGCAACGCCTTTGCATCCTTGTCACGGCGCAGTGTGTTGACGTCGAGCCGGTAGTCCAACGCGGTGACCCGCACCCGGGTGGTCTGAGTGGTGTGCTTGATCAGGTAGTCGCGGCCCGGTTCGAGCGCCGCGGCGTCAGCCATCCAGCACACGGTCGCGTCGAATTCCTGGGTGATGCGCGGCGCGTTGGAGGGCCGCGCGATCATGTCGCCACGCGAGATATCGATGTCGTCGGCCAAACTCACCGACACGGCCATCGGCGGAAATGCCTCGGCCACAGGACCATTGGGGCCCTCGATCGCGGTGATGCGGGTCGGCTTGCCGGTGGGCAGCACGACGACGTCGTCGCCCGGGCGCATCACCCCGCTCGCGACCGTGCCGGCGTAGCTGCGGTGGTCCTGGTGCTCTTTGGTCTGCGGCCGGATGACGTATTGCACCGGGAACCGGACGTCGACGAGGTTTCGATCAGCCGCGACATAAACCTCTTCGAGATGCGACAGCAGTGCGGGTCCGTCGTACCACGGCGTGTGCTCGGACTTGCTGACCACGTTGTCACCGTGCAGTGCCGACATCGGGATCGTCAGCACGTCCTGGACGTCGAGTCGGGTCGCGAAGGCGTGGAACTCGTCGCGGATCGCCTCGAAAGCATCCTTGTCCCAGTCGATCAGGTCCATCTTGTTGACCGCGAGCACGATGTGCTCGATGCCGAGCAGCGACGCCAGGAAGGTATGCCGGCGGGACTGCTCGAGCAAGCCGTGGCGCGCGTCGACCAGCACGATCGCCAGCTGCGCGGTGGACGCGCCGGTCACCATGTTGCGGGTGTACTGGATGTGGCCCGGGGTGTCAGCGATGATGAATTTTCGCTTGGGAGTAGCGAAGTAGCGGTAGGCGACGTCGATCGTGATGCCCTGTTCGCGCTCGGCGCGCAGTCCATCGGTCACCAGCGACAGGTCGGTGTATTCGTGACCGCGGTCCTTTGACGTGCGCTCGACCGAGGCCCACTGGTCGTCCATCACGGCTTTGGAGTCGTAGAGCAGCCGCCCGATCAGCGTGGACTTGCCGTCGTCGACCGAACCGGCGGTCGCGATGCGCAGCAGTGTCGTTGACGCGCCCATCAGAAGTACCCCTGCCTCTTGCGGTCCTCCATGCCGGCTTCGGAGATCCGGTCGTCGGCGCGGGTGGCGCCGCGCTCGGTGAGTCGCGAAACCGCTGTCTCGGCAACCACTTCGGCGACGGTGGCCGCCTCGGATTCCACACAGCCGGTGCAGGTGACGTCGCCGACGGTGCGGAAGCGGACCGTCTTCTCGACGACCTTCTCGTCGCTGCGGGGTTGTAGGTGGCGGTCGACCGCCAGCAGCATCCCGTCGCGCAGGAAGACCTTGCGCTGGTGGGCGTAGTAGATCGACGGCAGCTTGATCTTCTCCGCGCCGATGTAGGACCAGATGTCGAACTCGGTCCAGTTGGACAGCGGGAACACCCGGATGTGTTCACCCTTGTGGTGGCGGCCGTTGTAGATGTTCCACAGCTCGGGCCGTTGTGCCTTGGGGTCCCACTGGCCGAACTCGTCGCGGAAGCTGAACACCCGTTCCTTGGCGCGTGCCTTCTCCTCGTCGCGGCGGGCACCGCCGAACGCCGCGTCGAAGCTGTTCTCCCGGATGGCCCGCAGCAGCGTGACGGTCTGCAGGGGGTTGCGCGAGGGGATGGTCTCGACGACCCGGCCGGCGTCGATGTCGTCCTGCACCTTGGCCACCACCAACCGCACGCCGGTTTCTTCGACCAGCTCGTCACGGGTGGCGATCACCTCGTCGAAGTTGTGGCCGGTGTCGACGTGCATCACCGGGAACGGCAGGCGCCCGGGCGCGAACGCCTTGAGCGCCAGATGCAGCATCACGATCGAGTCCTTGCCGCCGGAGAACAGCAGCACCGGCCGCTCGAACTCGGCGGCCACCTCGCGAATGATGTGAATCGCCTCGGCCTCCAGCGAGCGCAGATGGCT
Source organism: Candidatus Mycobacterium wuenschmannii (assembly GCF_030252325.1). Lineage (NCBI taxonomy): Bacteria > Bacillati > Actinomycetota > Actinomycetes > Mycobacteriales > Mycobacteriaceae > Mycobacterium > Candidatus Mycobacterium wuenschmannii. The sequence continues at coordinate 2,189,238 of NZ_CP126981.1, forward strand.
CAACTCGTACTGCCCGGCGGCGGGCGCGTCTTGGCTCACCATCTACTCTCCACATTCTCGGTAAAGTTGGTAGATTTGGTCAAGATTACAGACATTACCGAGTATGTAACCAGCGGCGGGGACGTCTGTCAACGAATTCGTTGCGGTGTTGGTAGCCGCGTTGTTCGCCGACTGTGCAGTTACGCGTCCGCCGAGTGTGAATCGTCCGCGAAAAATTGAGGATTTTGTCGCAGAAGTTTCACACTCGACGCTCCCACGCGGTCGACACCCGGGCGATCACGCCCCCTTCGGTGTCCTCCGCCGTTACCCGCACAGCGGTCCAGCCGAGGTCGTTGAGGCATTCGGAGCGCGTGATGTCCCTGGTGAACTGCCGACGACTCGTCCAATGCTGGTCGCCGTCGTACTCCACCGCGAGTTTGATGTGCTCCCAGCCCATGTCGAGCTCCGCAATAAGTTGGCCGTAGTTGTCGTACACCGGAATCTGGGTACGCGGCGCGGGGAACCCTGCCCGAACCAGGATGAGCCTGAGCCAGGTTTCGCGGGGCGACTCAGCGCCGGCGTCCACCATGCTCAAGGCAATTCGCGCTTTTCGGATGCCTCGTCGACCTGCGTAGCGTTGCGCGAGTAGCTCGACTTCTGCAGTCTTGAGACTTGTCGCCCGGGCGAGCGCATCGATCGCCGCGACTGCCGGTCCAGTCGGGTAGCGAGACGCGATGTCGAGTGCCGTACGCGCGGGGTTGGTCGCAGTCACGCCGTTCATAAGCCCCAACTCATCGTCTTCGAAGCGATCCCGCCATGTCCTGATCAGGGGTGGCACATGACGGTTGTCGTAAATCAGCTCCGCAGGGCGCTTGGCGTTCACCCACCTCGCACCGTGCAGAGCGGCTGCAGACTGGCCCGCGACAACGCCGCGCCGCCGCGACCACAGCCACGCGGCGTGGGCCCGGGTGGTTGCCGGCAGTACGACACCGCCGGCCACGTAGACGTCGGGATAGATCGCCGAAAACTGGGTGCGCAGTTGATATGGCGTCACGGCGCCCGCGGCGACCGCCTCGGAGCCGACGAAGGGTGTGCCCATGCGGACGAGTGTCCGATGACCGACCGACAACTCGTCGAGTGTGAAATCAGCGCAAGATTTCGGGGCGATTTTCGCCGTGGATTCACACTCGGCGCACGAGGTTAGAGCGTGACTTCATCGAGCTTGCCGGTGGCGACGTCGAAGATGAAGCCGCGGACCGACGTGTGCTTGGTGACGAACGGGCTGTTCTCGATGCGCTGCAGCGACTGCCGCACGTCCTCGGCGAGGTCGGGGAAGGCCTCGGCCGACCACGGCGGCTTGACCCCGGTCTCGTCCTGGATCGTGCGCTTGAAGTCGTCGTCGGTGAAGGTCAACATGCCGCAGTCGGTGTGGTGGATCAGGATGATCTCGGTGGTGCCCAACAGCCGCTGACTGATGGCCAGCGAGCGGATCGCGTCATCGGTGACGACGCCGCCGGCGTTGCGGATGACGTGCGACTCCCCCTCGTTGATGCCGAGGACGCGATACACGTCGATTCGGGCATCCATGCAGGCAAGGACGGCTACGTGCTTGCTCGGGGGCAGCGGCAAAGGCCCGTCGAAAGACTTCGCGTAGGCGGCGTTGTTGGCCAGGTAGCCCTCGGTCGCGCTCATCTCCCCGACGGTACGACGCGACGCCCCGCGAATCACCGGTCCGGATCAAACGGATCGCAATCTCTTAGTCTGTGCGAATGCGACAGGGGCGAGGCCGGTAGCCATGACCCGCTTCCTGGCTCGTCGCGTCTTGAATTACGTGGTGCTGCTGACGCTGGCGTCGTTCCTGACCTTCTGTCTGACGTCGGTGGCGTTCTCGCCGCTGGAGAGTCTCATGCAGCGCAGCCCGCGCCCGCCGCAGGCCGTGATCGACGCCAAGGCCGCGCAGTTGGGGCTCGACAAGCCGATCCCGCTGCGCTACGCGAATTGGGTGTCGCACGCGGTGCGCGGCGACTTCGGCTCCACAATCACCGGTCAACCGGTGTCGAAAGAACTGCCTCGGCGCATCGGCGTCAGCCTGCGGCTGCTGTTGATCGGCTCGCTGGCCGGCACCCTGATCGGCGTCGCCCTGGGCGCGTGGGGGGCGATTCGGCAGTACCGCATCAGCGACCGCGTGATCACTCTGCTGTCGTTGCTGGTGCTCTCGGCGCCGACGTTCGTGATTGCCAACCTGCTGATCCTCGGCGCGCTTCGGGTGAACTGGGCGCTGGGCTGGCAACTGTTCCAGTACACCGGGGAAACCTCGCCGGCATTGATCGACGGCGCCGGGGCGCGATTCGTGGATCGCTTGCAGCACTTGGCCTTACCGACGATCACGCTGACGCTCGGCTCCGCGGCCGGATTCAGCCGGTATCAGCGCAACGCCATGCTCGACGTTCTCGGCCAAGATTTCATCCGCACCGCACGGGCCAAGGGCTTGACCCGGCGCCGCGCCCTGATCAAGCACGGGCTGCGAACCGCGCTGATCCCGCTGGCGACGCTCTTCGCCTACGGCGTTGCCGGATTGGTGACCGGGGCCGTGTTCGTCGAGAAGATCTTCGGCTGGCACGGCATGGGCGAATGGATGGTGCAGGGCGTCGCGACCCAGGACGCCAATATCGTCGCGGCGATCACCGTCTTCGCCGGCGCCGTGGTGTTGCTCGCGGGTCTGCTCTCCGACTTCATCTACGCGGCGCTGGACCCGAGGGTGCGGGTGTCATGACGGCCACCGCTCCGGAGTTCGCGTCGCGGCGGACGTTGGTGCTGCGGCGTTTCCTGCGTCGCCGCTCGGCGGTGGCTGCGCTGCTGGTGCTGCTCGTGCTGTTCGTCGGCTGCTACACGGCGCCGTCGTTCCTGCCGTTCTCCTACGGTGACCTCGACTTCGACGCGCTGCTGCAGCCGCCAAACGCCCGACACTGGTTGGGCACCAACGCCCTTGGCCAGGATCTGCTAGCTCAGACGTTGCGCGGCATGCAGAAGTCGATGCTGATCGCGGTGTGCGTGGCGGTGATCTCCACCGGTATCGCGGCGACCGTGGGCTCGATCGCCGGCTACTTCGGTGGTTGGCGCGACCGCGCGTTGATGTGGTTCGTCGACCTCATGCTGGTGGTGCCCGCGTTCCTGCTGATCATGATCCTGACACCCCGCACCAAGAGCTCTGGCAACGTCGCCGTGCTCGTGTTGCTGCTCGCCGGTTTCGGCTGGATGGTCAGCTCACGGATGGTCCGAGGCATGACAATGAGCCTGCGTGAGCGCGAATTCATCCGCGCCGCAAGGTATATGGGCGTATCGAATCGCCGGATCATTACTCATCACGTGGTGCCGAACGTGGCGTCGATTCTGATCATCGACGCGGCGCTGAACGTCGCCGTCGCGATCCTGGCCGAGACCGGGCTGAGCTTTCTCGGGTTCGGCGTCCAGCCCCCGGACGTGTCGCTGGGAACGCTGATCGCCGACGGTACTCAGTCGGCGACGACATTTCCGTGGGTCTTCCTGTTCCCGGCCGGGGTGCTGGTGCTGATCCTGATGTGCGCCAACGTGACCGGTGACGGCTTGCGCGATGCGCTCGATCCCGCGTCCCGAGGGGGTCGCCCGTGACCCGCCTGCTCGACGTGACCAACCTGGCGGTCAGTTTCCCGACCGACGGACCGCCACTGAAGGCGGTGCGCGGCATAGATTTTCACGTCGACGCCGGCGAGGTGGTGGCGCTCGTAGGGGAATCCGGATCGGGCAAGTCGACGGCGGCAATGGCGGTGGTGTCGCTGCTGCCGGAGTACGCCGACGTCCACGGCTCGGTGACGTTGCAGGACCGTGAGCTCATCGGGCTGCCCGACGACGCGATGTCGCGATTTCGCGGTAACGCCATCGGCATGGTGTTCCAGGACCCGATGTCGGCGCTGACGCCGGTCTACACCGTCGGCGATCAGATCGCCGAGGCCATTGAGATACACCAGCCACGCACTGGGAAGCGAGCGGCCCGCCAGCGCGCGGTGGAGCTGCTCGAACTGGTCGGCATCAAGCAGCCCGAAAAGCGTGCGCGCTCTTTCCCGCACGAACTGTCCGGCGGCGAACGACAGCGGGTGGTCATCGCCATCGCCATCGCCAACGACCCCGATCTGCTGATCTGCGACGAGCCGACGACCGCGCTCGACGTCACCGTGCAGGCGCAGATTCTCGAGGTGCTGAAGACCGCGCGCGACGTCACCGGCGCCGGGGTGCTGCTGATCACCCACGACCTGGGCGTGGTGGGCGAATTCGCCGACCGGGCGCTGGTGATGTACGCCGGCCGGATCGTCGAGTCGGCGGCCGTCAACGACGTCTACCGCGATCGCCGAATGCCCTACACCGTTGGCCTTTTGGGGTCGGTGCCGCGGTTGGACGCCGCGCAGGGCACCAGGTTGGTCCCGATACCGGGCGCACCCCCGGCGTTGACCGCGCTTGACCCGGGCTGCCCGTTCGCACCGCGCTGTCCCCTCGTCGTCGACGAATGCCGCACCGCGGAGCCGAAGCTGCTGCCGGTGGCCCCCGAACATCTCGCGGCCTGCATTCGCACCGAGCACGTCGTCGGACGCAGCGCCGCGGACGTCTACGGCGTCAGCGTGCCCGCCGACACCGCCGGCCCGAGCGACCCGCCCGTCGTCGTCCGGGTCCGCGACCTGATCAAGACCTACCCGCTGACCAAGGGCGTGTTGTTTCGCCGCAACGTCGGCGAAGTCCGCGCAGTCGACGGCGTCAGCTTCGAACTGAAGCAGGGCCGCACGCTGGCCATCGTGGGCGAGTCGGGATCGGGCAAGTCGACGACGCTGCACGAGATCCTTGAACTGGTTGCGCCGCAGTCGGGTTCGATCGAAGTGCTCGGCACCGACGTCGCGACACTGAATACGGCTAAGCGGCGGGAGTTGCGCCGCGACATCCAGGTCATCTTCCAAGACCCGGCCGCGGCGCTGGACCCTCGGCTGCCGGTCTTCGATCTGCTCGCGGAGCCGTTGCACGCCAACGGCCTCAGCAAGGCCGACACCCGTTCGCGGGTGGCCGAGTTGCTCGACACGGTCGGGCTGCGGCACGGTGACGCCAGCCGCTACCCGGCGGAGTTCTCCGGCGGGCAGAAGCAGCGCATCGGGATCGCGCGGGCGCTGGCGCTGCGGCCCAAGATTCTGGCCCTCGACGAGCCGGTGTCCGCCCTCGACGTGTCCATTCAGGCCGGTATCCTCAACCTGCTGCTCGATCTGCAGCAGGAACTCGGCTTGTCGTATCTGTTTGTCTCGCACAATCTCTCGGTGGTCAAGCAGCTGGCCCACGACGTCGTGGTGATGCTGCGCGGAGCGATCGTGGAGCAGGGCGACAGCGACGCGATCTTCCACCGACCGCAACACGAATACACCCAGCGCCTGTTGGCGGCTGTGCCGCAACCGGATTCGGCCCATGGGTAACCGGCTCAGGCAACTTCTGGCTTTTGCCTTCGCGGTCGTCCTGCTGGCCGGCTGCTCGTCGGGCGCCGACGATGTGCCCACCGGTCCTGCGAACGCAGTCGGCGCAACCAGCGATATCAACCCGCAGAATCCGGCGACCCTGCGCAACGGCGGCGACCTGCGTCTTGCGCTCACCGAATTCCCCTCCAACTTCAACACTTTGCACATCGACGGCAACTCCGCCGACGTCGGCGGCATGCTGAAAGCCACGATGCCGCGCGCCTTCGTGATCGGGGCCGATGGCTCGACGTCCGTCAACACCGAGTACTTCAGTAGCGTCGAACTCACCGGCACCAACCCGCAGATGGTCACCTACACGATCAACCCGAAGGCGATCTGGTCCGACGGCACCCCGCTGAGTTGGGAGGACATCGCCAGTCAGATCCACGCCACCAGCGGTGCTGACAAGAACTTCGCGATCGCCGGAACCAACGGCAGCGAGCGGGTGAAGTCGGTGACCCGCGGCGTCGACGACAGGCAGGCCGTGATCACCTTCGCCAAGCCGTACGCGGAATGGCGCGGCATGTTCGCCGGCAACACCATGCTGCTGCCGAAGAAGATGACCGAGACACCTGAGGCGTTCAACACGGCTCAGCTGTCCGGGCCCGGACCGTCGGCGGGACCGTTCGTGGTGTCGTCACTGGACCGAACCAAACAGCGAATCATGTTGACGCGCAATCCCAAATGGTGGGGTGAGCGACCGCGGCTGGATCGCATCACATACCTAGTGCTCGACGACGCCGCCCGGATACCGGCGTTGCAGAACAAGGCGATCGATGCGGCCGGGCTGGCCGGGCTGGACCAGATGACGATTGCGCGACGCACCAAGGGCATCTCGATCCGGCGGGCGCCGACCCCGAGTTGGTATCACGTCACGTTCAACGGCGCCAAGGGCTCGATTCTGTCCGATCCCGCGCTGCGTCGCGCAATCGCCGAGGGCATCGACCGGCAGAGCATCGCCGCGGTCAGCCAGCATGGGCTCAACAGTCACCCGGCTGCGCTGAACAACCACATCTACGTCGAGGGTCAGCAAGGCTACCAGGACAACAGCGGCGTGGTCGCCTACGACCCCGAGAAAGCCAAGCGCGACCTGGATGCACTGGGCTGGAAGCTCAACGGCAAGGTCCGCGAAAAGGACGGCAAGCAACTCGTCGTCCGCGACCTTTTTTACGACGCGCAATCCAGCAAGCAGTTCGGCCTGATCGCTCAGCACAGCCTGGCCGCAATCGGTGTGAAGCTCGAGTTGATGGCGAAGGCCGGCAGCGGGTTCTTCACCAACTACATCAACGTCGGCGCGTTCGACATGGCCCAATTCGGTTGGATGGGTGACGCTTTCCCGCTCTCGGCCTTGACACAGATCTACGCGTCCGAAGGCGAGAGCAACTTCGGCAAGATCGGCAGCCCCGAGATCGACGCCAAGATTGAGCAGACGCTCGAGGAGTTGGACCCTGCCAAGGCACGGGTGCTGGCCAACCAGGTCGACAAGCTGATCTGGGCCGAGGGTTTCAGCCTGCCGCTCGTGCAGTCCGCCGGCAATGTCGCGGTGAACAGCTCACTGGCCAACTTCGGCGCGGCCGGGCTGGCCGACTTGGATTACACCGCAATCGGATTCATGCGCTGAACCCTAGGCGCACAACTCGATTCGCCGGGCATCCTTGACGCCGTCGTAGCGCGCCGGCGTGAGCGGCTTCGATAGCCCCCAGCTATCCACCATCAGGGTCTGGCGGTTTGATCATTAAGTCGATGGCGGCTAGCTCGTCCAGCTCGCTTCTCACCACGAGAGACCAGATCCCGAAGTTGTCAACGTGTGCTGTCAAATTAAACGCGCAGGGAACCCGGACAAGTTGAGCGGGTTCGTCGACGACAAGTGCCAAGCTGCTGAGCGCCTTAACTTCTCCTGAGGGATCAATGACTTCGAAAAGCAATGTATACACGCCAGAAGGAACGCCGCCTGCTTCGATCACTGCAAACACCGGAAATTGAAGCTGCACGGGAAGGTCGTCAGTAACCGTGACGTTTTGCCAAGCGCCGCCGTCGATCTGCGCAAGGCCACCAGCGATGCTCGCATAGTTGTCGAGTAAGAGCGCTGTCATCGCGAGGCGATCGCTTACGCAGCGCCCAGCACAGTTGGGCGGCGGTGCCGAGTAATCCGCATGATGCTGCACGTCTTCGACGAAGCCATTGCCCTCCTTACCTTTACGTGCGGGTCGCGGAAGCGGAGCGGTCCAGCTAGCACCTCCTCCGCCTCCTCCGCTGCCATATCCTTCGCCCGGCCGACCATCGTTTGAGATTTTCGGTCTGCCGTCCCCCCCGTGCCCCGCGACGCCGCTGAATACGTCTCCACCGATGGCCATAACGCCGCCCCCACCCCCGCCGCTGCCAGGTGCGGTGCCCCCCCCATCCACCGTTGTTGATGTCGCCATAAATAACGATGGATGACGATGACGGGTTAGCCGATTGCTCGATGACATCGGCGGCCTCCTCGTCGGTCAGTTGCACTCCAACTTCGCCGCCAGTAGCTGCCCGAACCGCGTTGTCGTAGAGCGCGATCTGTTCCTGCTTCCATTCGTGAAGTACTTCGAATCTGAATTCTTCGACAAGTTCTTTTCGATCGACCGCATCCGCATGGGGTATGCAGAGAATAAGCAGGTTCTCTGCGCATCGATTTTCCGGCTCGGACATTTCGTCGCTCCACCGCGGCCCGCCTTCACTGCGTGCACGAATGTGCGCGATACGAGTGTTTAGAGTGCGCGGCCTGCCATCAATATAGTTCTTGTAAAGCGGCGCGCCGCAACCAGGAAACGCGCACTTGATTGCATTCGCATACAGATGTTTGGCGGTTGCCTTAGTTGGCTCGCGATGTTCTCTGGACATTTCGGAAAACAGCCTCTCAAACCTCTGAGCTCAATCCCCTAGGCGCACAGCTCGATTCGCCGGGCATCCTTGACGCCGTCGTAGCGGGCCGGCGTGCAGGTCAAGACGATCACCTGCCCGCGCTCCCCCAGTGTGTCGAACACCGCGGCCATCTTGACCAGTCGCTCGGGGTCGGTGAAGCCGAGCGCGTCGTCGATCAGGATCGGCACGGCGTCCTCTTTGGCGACCAACGCCGCACCGGCCAACCGCGCCAGGATGCCGAGTTGTTCCTTGGCCCCACCGGACAGCGACTCGTACGGCACGGTCCGCCCGGCGAGCGTGCGGGTGAGGATGCACAGGTCGCTGTCGATGTCGACCTCGAAGCTCGGCCCGAACACCGGCCGCCCGAGTCGCTCCAGTTCGGCGCGGAACGGCTCGACATAGCGCAGTCGGGTGGTGTCGCGGTGTCGCGTCATCACGGTACGCAGGAGCTGCACCGCCCGGGCCCGACGACCGACCCGGTCATGCTCGCCGCGGGCGTGCTCGGCGTCGATCTCGGCCGCGTCGAGCTTGCCCTGGCGGCCTTCGGTACCGAAAACTGCTAGCTGCGCGGCGATCTCGTGCAGAGTGCGCTCGACCTCGCCGATGCGCTGACGAAGCCCCGTCGTCTCCTCGACGGCGTCGGCCAACTCCGCGGCCACCGCGTCGGGCACCTTGGCAGCCAACTCCCGGGACAGTTCAGCCACCCGGCCGGTGGCGGCCTGCGCCGCCGCCGCGTGGGCATCGACGGCCGCGGCCAGTTGCTCATCGGCGACGGACGCACGCTGCTCGGCCAACCGGTCGGCCACGGTGACCAACTCGGCGCGCTGGGTGACCAGCTTGTCGTGCAGACGCGTGGCCTGCGCGGTGACGTCGTTGAGTTTCTTCAACGCCAGCGCGGCCACCTTACGATGGGTGTCGCAGTCGACCTCCGCCTGCGCGCGGGCGGCAACCGCCTCGAGGAGTTCTGCGCGCGCGGCGGCTGCGTCGATATCGTCGGAAACCGCCGGCAGGTCCTGTAATTCGGCCAATCGGGCGCGCAGCTCCTCGACGTCATCGTCACCGGTCAACCCGGCCAGCGTTGCGGTGAGCTGGTCGCGAAGGCTCTGTAGTTCGCGGCGTCGCTGGTCGGCTTGCCGGGCCGCGTCCAGGTCGCTTATCTTCGCGGCCGTCAGCGCCTCGGTCAGGTTCCCTTGTGCCGCAGCGAATTTCTCCTGGATCTCCAGCGCGGACGCGCCGGGTGTGACACGGGTGGTCACGACGCCGGGGATCTGCACCTCGGTGGCGGAGTTCGCCACCGTCGACCAGCTTTCACCGGCGGCCAGCGACACCCGCTGATCGCCGGCGACCAATTCGAGGTCGGCGATGGCGACGAATTCGACTGTCGCCGAAACCAATGCGAGTTGACCCTCAGCCCGGTCGACGGACGCGGCGGCCTGTTCGATCTGGCGGAGCAGGTCCTCGGTCACGGTGATCACGGACAGCTCCGCGGCGACCGCGTCTCGCTCACGCAGCGCGGCGTCGATTTTCGCGAGCTTGCCGGTCAGTCGTTGCGTCTCCTCACGGCGGGCCAGATCGTCGACCTGCTGCCGGGCGCCGTCGGCCCGCTCTCGGGCGGCAACCATGCCCAGGTCGGCCTGCTCAACGGCCGCGTCGGCATCGACGGTGACGTCGCGCGCGAGTGCCTGCGCCTCGGTGGCCTCACGGGCTTCGTCCGTCAGCCCAGCGACAGCGGCTGAGCGCGAATCGTTTTCGCCTCGAAGCCGGACCCGCTCGGCGTGCTCCGCGGTCGACGCGGCGCTCTCCGCGGTCGCGGCGGCGGCGATCAACTCGGCCTCGCGCACCTGCTCGGTCAGCCGGGCGATCGCATCCGCCGCGGCCTGCGCCGCGGCATGCCGGGTGGCGGCGACAGCGCGCCGCTCGGCCAGCTCGGCCAACTCGAGCGTCAGCACGGCGTGCCGCTGGACGCGGTCGTCGACCTCCGCGACCGCGGCGGCACACCGCTCGACCTCCTGGGTGGCGGCGTCGAGTGCCTTGATGGCGACGGTCCACTCACCCGTGGGCCGGCCGGTGGGGGTGAAGTAGCGGGCGAATTCACTGTCGATGCGCTCGATCAGCAGCGGCTCGTTGCCCGACAGCGCGGCCGTGTCGCCGGCGGCGACATCGAGAGCACGGGTCAACGCGTCGCACCCCGAGAGATTCACAGCGTCAGTGGCCGCAGACTGCAAAACCCTTTGCGCATGCCACAACTCGGTGTCCACGGTCTCGGCCAGCATTGCCTGCACGCGATCGTGCGCCTCGTCGCCGCTGTGCTGCTCGCGACGCGGCTCGAGCACCGTCAACTGCGTCTCGGGCTTTTTGTGAAAGCGTTTGTGATAGATGAACCGGTAAGCGCCCGCGCTGATCTCGGCGGTGATCTCGGAACCGACATCGGCGTGCGTCGGCTTGACCTGTTTGACTTCTTTCCTCGTCGAGCGGTCCTTAGATTCCAGCAGTAGATCGAGCGCCTCGACCATGGACGACTTGCCGACCTCGTTGGCCCCGGACACCACCACCACTCCGTGATCGGGAAAGTCGATCTCGCGGTGGTCGATTCCGCGGTAGTTCTTCAAGACCAGGCGATGCAGTTTCACGCCGCACCTCGACTCTGCTGACCGTGGTCGCTCAGCCGCAACAACAGTGCGAGCGCTGCCTGGGCGTCACCGGCGGTCTCGTCATCGCCGCCACGGGCCATCACCATCAACTCCTCGACCGCCGCGGCGGCGAACCCGCCGATGCCGAGGTCGCTGAATTCACCGTCGGCCGGGATCACCGCCAGGTCGCTGTGGCTCTCCCACACCCGCAGCGACGCGAACAGTCGCGAATACTTGTCCAGGCATGCGTCCAGCACGGCGCGGTCGGTGACCGTCAACGAGCCAATCAGCGCCAGCCGCAACACCGTTCGGTCCTTGTCGGGCATCAGGTCGAGGTTCATGTCCAGATCGGCGATGTCGCGGCTGTTGTCCACGTTGCGGTTCAGCGTGCTGAACCGCCAGCGGCCTACGCGCGGGGCATCGACGGTCACCGGATGCCGCGGGTCCGCCTCGTCGATGTCGACGATCAGCACGTGGCCGGGATCGGCTTCGACGTCGTCGAAGTTGGTGACCTCAGGGGAACCCGAGTACCAGACGCGGCCCGTACTGCCCACGTCGGTCAGCGAATGCTTGTCGCCGAGCGCCACGTAGTGAATGGCACCGCGGTTCAGTGCGTCCTCCACGCCGGACAGCCGAATCAGTGACGGCTTGGTGGGGTCGGGGTCGAGCACGTCGACGCCGCCGTGTGCGACCAGGACCCGAATCACGCCATCGGCCGGAAGGTCCGCGAGCACCTCGGCGACCAGGTCGGTGGTCGGCACCTTGGACCGCCACGGCGCGGCCACGATCTGCAGGCCGGGTCGGACCTCGTGGATGCCGGCCCGGTCGAGCACCGTGACGTTGGCCGGGCATTCGGTGGTGAAGAGTGCGCTGGTGTACACCGATGCCGCGTTGAGGGGATCGTGGTTGCCGGGCAACAGGTAGACGGGAATTCCAATGGCGCGCATGGCTTCCAGCGACTGACTGACGACAGCAGGCGCCAGCTGGTTGTCTTCGAAGACGTCGCCGGACACCACGACGAATTCCGCACCGACCGCCAACGACCCGAGGCCGGCCACCGCGTCGCGCCGAGCGGCCGAGTAGCGCGGTTGCGCATCGCCCGCGAGCCAGCGCCGCGTCATGCCGAGTTGCCAGTCGGCGGTGTGCACGAATCGCATCGCGATCGGAGTCCCTTCTGCGTGATGTCCGGCCGTCTGACGACCGGGCATGGCGAGTTTAGGACCGCCCTCCGACAAGACTGCGGACCTCAATCGGCACGTCCGGCACGCGTCGACGGCGCCGAACCTCATCGGTGCGCAGGCGCCACATCAGCCACACGGGCCCCCAACCGGGCCGGGTAACGTCGACCCGGTGAGCGACCATGACCGCACACTGATCCTGCTCCGACACGCCAAGTCGGCCTATCCCGACGGCGTCGCCGACCACGATCGACCGCTGGCAGCCCGCGGTCAACGCGAGGCCCCGTTGGCCGGCGAATGGCTGCGAACCCGTCAGCCCGCGATCGAGCAGGTGCTCTGCTCGACCGCGACGCGTACCCGGGAAACGTTGGCACGCACCGGCATTGACGCGCCGGTCCGCTACGTCGAGAGGCTCTACGGCGCCACACCCGGCACGGTCATCGGCCTGATCAACGGCGTCGAGGAGAATGAGCACGTCGTGCTGGTGGTCGGCCACCAGCCGACGATGACCCAGTTGGCACTCGGGCTGGCCGACCCGGCCGCCGCGAACACCGATGTCGCGGAACGTATTTCGATCAAATTCCCGACCTCGGCCATGGCGGTATTGCACCTGAACGGCAGCTGGGCGGACCTCGAACTCGGGTCCGCCCAGCTGGCCGATTTTCATGTGCCGCGTTAGCCGCGGCGACGGGTTACTTGCAGATCTCGACGATCTTCTTGATCTTGTCGTCGAGGTTCTGCCGTAGCTCGTCCTGTGCGAAGTCCTGCGCACCGGCCAGGTATCCGATGCTCAGCTCCTCGAGCTGTGTGCCGAGCTGGCTTGCGTTGTCCGCCAGCTCTTTCGGGGTCGCCGGCTGGTCGGCCACCTGAGACTTCAGGAAGGCCCCGCCGTCGTAGAAGGCGAAACGCTGAGCGGTCGCGACCGAGAGCGCGCCGATCGGACCACCGTTTTCCGGGTTCTTCAGGTGCGAGTTGCGGACCACGGCGCGGTCGACGATCTTGAATGTCTCACAGATCTTCTTCTTGGCGTCGCCGCGCTGTTGGTCGGAGTACTTGCCCGCGGCCGCGGCGGTCTCATTCGGGTAGAAGTACCCGTAAGCCGCACCCGCAACGCCGAGGATCGCCAGCACCAGGGCCGCCACTGCGAGCCAGAACGGCAGCTTCGACGGGCTCTGCGCGGGCGCGGTGGTCGTAGCTGCCGGCGCGGCGGTGGGGGCGGCGACGGTCTCGGTGGCGTCCTCGGCAGCGGACGTTGGCTCGTTTGAGGGTGTTTCAGACATTCGTCGATCGTATAGGCCGCAACTATCGGCCGGTAACCCTTTCAGGGATCAATAAAAATTAACTGTCTCAATCGCTTTGGGACGGATATCCGCACTAAGGATGCGAAATCCGGTGCGCTGGCAGCTTAACCAGCGCACCGAACGTTTCAGCGCTGGAAATCAGGAATTAGTCGAGAGCGTGAGTTCCATGAGCTTGAGGGCCTGCGCGCAGGCGTCGATACCCGGCACCTGCGGGTTGACCCACCACCCGACCACGCCCGCCGCGTCGCTCGCGACGCCGCACGCGCCATTGGGATCGTTCGGCTTCATCACGATCGAGGACACGCCGGCGATCGTCTTGTTCTCGATCTGGTACTTCAGGAATTCGGCGACCTTGCGTTCGTTGGCGAGGCTGCCCTGCTCGAACCAGAACCGGGTGATATCGATCAGCCCACCGGGGTTGGCCGCCTGCCAGCGGCAGATCGCGCCGACGAATGTGCTCTGGATGTCCTGCGGGTCGGCGCCGACCGTCTTGGCCAGCACGTCCGTGGTCAGGACCTCGCATTCCTTCTGCAGGTTCGGGTACTGCTGCTCGGAGTTGTTGTTGCGCTGGCTGTCGCCCGCACCCGCCTTCGCCGCCGTGCCGTCGACTGACTTGGTGCAACCCGTCAGCACCGACAGGGTGGTGGCGAGCACGGCCACGCCGACAACCATTCGGTTCCGCATGCCGGCGCTCATTTGCCGTTCGCAATCGTCTGGCGCGCCAGTTCTTTGGCGATGTTGCAGGCGTCCGGGAAGGGTTTCTGGCTGAAGTTCACCGACCACTCGAAAAAGTCGTCGTTGAACTGGATTCCGACCTCGCACAGTGAATCGCCCAGCTGCGGATCATTACCGACGGCGATGAAGCCGCCGTGTCCGCTGATGTTGATGTCCTCGACGCTGGACCGGGACAGTTCCTCGGTCTTACGTTCGCGTCCGATGGGGCTGCCGCGGTACCAGGAGAAGGAGAAGTGCGGGCCGAGGATTCCCCCGCCGGCCAACCACTGGCAGCCGACCGAATTCTTGGCGGTATTTACCAGTCCGTTGATCTGCGTCAGCTTGTTCACCGTCTCGTCGGTGACGCCGCCGCACTGCGGGAACGACGGCCCGTGACTCCCGTTTCCGGACGACGGCGCGGTCGATCCGGGCGACTGCGATTGGTTCGAGCCGGAATCAGAACACGCGGACGCCATGGGTATCAGGGCTGCTGCCGCGCAGGCCAGCGCTGCCAGGTTATGCCGCACAGGATGCACTGTAGCGGCACCGCCTATGGGCAACCATCGCACACGCGGTGAGCTGTGCATTCTCGTGTGCAACAGTTACCGGATGCTCGTGGCACTGCTGCGCCAGTATGTGCGGCCGTACCGATGGCTGGTCGCGGCGGTGATGGCGCTGCAGTTGGTGAGCAACCTGGCCTCGCTCTACCTGCCGACGGTGAACGCGACGATCATCGACGACGGCATCGCACGCGGCGACAGCGCGGCGATCGTCCGACTGGGTCTGCTGATGTTCGGCGTGACCGCGTTACAAGTGCTGTGCGCGGTCGGTGCGGTCTACTTCGGTTCGCGCGCCGGCATGGGGTTCGGCCGCGACCTGCGCTCGGCGCTGTTTCACCACATCACCACCTTCTCCGAGCACGAGACAGCCCGCTTCGGCGCGCCGACGCTACTCACCCGCACGACCAACGACGTCCGCCAGATTCAGTTCCTGGTGCAGATGGCGTGCACGGTGCTGGTGGCCGCGCCGATCATGTGTGTGGGCGGCATCGCCATGGCGATCCACCAGAATGCGGGTTTGTCGTGGTTGCTGGTGGTCAGCATTCCGGTCCTGGTGGTGGCCAACTACTGGATCATCTCGCGGACGCTTCCGTTGTTTCGCAGCATGCAGCGGTTGATCGACAACATCAACCGGGTGATGCGCGAACAGCTGTCCGGCGTCCGGGTGGTGCGCGCATTCGCGCGGGAGCCCGTCGAGAGCAAGCGATTCGACGACGCCAACGTCGCGCTGTCCACCACCGCGCAGGACGCCGGCAACTGGCAGGCGCTGCTGCTGCCGGTCACCACACTGACCATCAACTGCTCCAGCGTGGCGCTGATCTGGTTCGGCGGCTTGCGAATTGACGCCGGCCAGATGCAGGTCGGCTCGCTGATCGCGTTTCTCGTGTACTTCACCCAGATCCTGATGGCCGTGTTGATGGCGACGATGACCGTGATGGTGTTGCCCCGCGCCGCGGTCTGCGCCGAGCGGATCACCGAAGTGCTGTCGACTGTCCCGGCGGTCCGCAACCCGGCCAATCCGGTGCCGCCGACCGACCGCGGCGCCGTCCGGCTCGACCGCGCGTCGTTCCGCTATCCCGGGGCGGATCGCGCTGTGCTGCAAGATGTCTCGCTGGCTGCGGCGCCCGGCACCACCACCGCCATCATCGGCAGCACCGGCTCCGGGAAGTCGACGCTGGTGGCGCTGATCTGCCGGCTCTATGACGCGACCAGCGGCTCCGTCGAGGTCGGTGGCGTCGACGTGCGTGACCGCGCCATCGAGGAGTTGTGGTCGACGATCGGGTTGGTGCCGCAGCGCGGCTACCTGTTCTCCGGCACCGTCGCCGACAACCTCCAGTATGGCAAGTTCGATGCGGCCGATGACGAGATGTGGGAGGCGCTGCGCGTCGCCGCCGCCGACGATTTCGTCCGGGCGCACCCCGACGGCCTGGACATGCGCGTCGCACAGGGTGGGGTCAACTTCTCCGGCGGTCAGCGGCAGCGGTTGGCCATCGCGCGGGCGGTGATCCGCCGTCCGGCGATCTACGTGTTCGACGACGCGTTCTCCGCATTGGACGTCCATACCGATGCGCTGGTCCGGGCCCGACTCGCCGAGGTCGCCACAGATGCGACGCGAATCATTGTGGCGCAGCGCATCTCGACTATTGCCGATTCCGATCAGATCGTCGTCGTCGAGGACGGGCAGGTCAAGGGCACCGGCACGCACGAGTCGCTGCTCGCGGAGTCGCCAACGTACCGGGAGTTCGCCGAATCGCAGTCGCTGGATGCCGCAGTGGGTGGTCAGCGGTGAGCGCGCCGACGCGGCGGCCGCCCGCTCCCCCGCCGACGAAGCCGCGCGACTTCTACGGCTCGACAGTGCGCCTGGTGAAGTTGCTTGCCCCGCAACGTCGCACGGCGATCGCGGTGACTGCGCTGAGCGTTCTCGGCACCGTCCTCGGCGTGGTGGTGCCGCGTATTCTCGGCCACGCCACCGACCTGTTGTTCAACGGTGTGATCGGTCGCCGGCTGCCGGCGGGCATCACCAAGGAGCAGGCGGTCGCCGCGGCGCGGGCGCACGGCGACAACGCGTTCGCCGACCTGCTGTCCGGGATGCAGGTGATACCCGGCCACGGCGTGGACTTCGAAGCGGTGATCCGCACGCTGGGTCTGGCGCTGGGCATGTATGTGATCGCCGCGGCGATGATCTACGCCCAGGCCCGGCTGCTCAACGTGACCGTTCGGCGCACGCTGCAGGCGCTACGCACCCGCGTCGAGGAGAAACTGCACCGGCTTCCGTTGTCCTACTTCGACACTCGGCAACGCGGCGAGGTACTCAGCAGGGTGACAAACGACATCGACAACCTGCAGACGTCGCTGTCGATGACCATCACCCAACTGCTCAGTGCGGTGCTGACCGTGGCGACCGTGCTGGTGATGATGCTGAGCATTTCGCCGCTGCTGACCGGGCTTGCCCTGCTGACGGTGCCGTTGTCGATCGTGGTGACGCGGGCGATCGCGCGGCGCTCGCAACGGTTGTTCGTCGCGCAGTGGACCAACACCGGACGACTCAACGCGCTGATCGAGGAGAGCTACAGCGGCTTCACGTTGGTGCGGACGTTCGGGCAGCGCGCCCGGATCGAGGACGAATTCCGGCGGCGCAACGACGACATGTACGAGGCGAGCTTTGGCGCACAGCTGATCTCGGGCCTGGTAGCCCCGGCCACGACGTTCATCGGCAACCTCAGCTACGTGGCCGTCGCGATTGTCGGCGGGATTCAGGTGGCGACCGGTCAGATCACCGTCGGCAACATCCAGGCTTTCATCCAGTACGTGCGCCAATTCAACGCGCCGCTGAATCAGGTGGCGTCGATGTACAACGCACTGCAGTCCGGGGTGGCCAGCGCCGAGCGGGTCTTCGAATTGCTCGACGAGCCCGAGGAGCAACCGGACCGCACCGAGTCGCTGCCCGAAAATTCAACGGGACGAGTCGAATTCGACCATGTCAGCTTCGGCTACCAACCGGGTACGCCAGTCCTCGACGATCTGTCGTTTGTCGCCGAGCCGGGCAGCACCGTCGCGATCGTCGGCCCGACCGGGGTGGGCAAGACGACGCTGGTGAACCTGTTGATGCGGTTCTACGACGTCGACTCCGGGCGGATTCTGGTCGACGGCGTCAACATCGCAGAGGTGAGCCGACACTCGTTGCGCTCGCGGATCGGCATGGTGCTCCAGGACGCCTGGCTGTTCAGCGGGACGA
Organism: Candidatus Mycobacterium wuenschmannii; assembly: GCF_030252325.1. Classification (NCBI taxonomy): domain Bacteria; kingdom Bacillati; phylum Actinomycetota; class Actinomycetes; order Mycobacteriales; family Mycobacteriaceae; genus Mycobacterium; species Candidatus Mycobacterium wuenschmannii. Next base: position 2,207,249 of record NZ_CP126981.1, read on the forward strand.
TCGCGCAGAACATCGCCTACGGGCGGCCCGACGCCAGTGACGACGAGGTCATCGACGCGGCCAAGGCCGCCCACGTGGACCGGTTCGTGCACACGCTGCCCAACGGCTACGAGACGCAGGTCAACGACGGCGGCAGCAACATCAGCGTGGGCGAGCGACAGCTGATCACCATCGCGCGGGCGTTCCTGGCGCGCCCGCAGTTGCTGGTGCTCGACGAGGCGACGAGTTCGGTCGACACCCGCACCGAGTTGCTGATCGCCAAGGCCACTCGCGAGCTTCGCCGTGATCGAACGAGCTTCATTGTCGCGCATAGGCTTTCGACTATCCGCGACGCGGATGTGATCCTGGTGATGGAGGCGGGCAAGATCGTCGAGCAGGGCAGCCACGACGAGCTCCTCGCCCGCCGTGGCGCCTACTACCAGATGACGCAGGCCTGACGCGGACCCCGCCGCACGAGTGTGCATGCTGCGGCGACACACCGCGTGGGCGTCGCAGGATTCACGCTCGGCACCTCCGCAGCCTGGTGACGTTACAGCGCCGGACCCTCGGCCCGTAGATCGTCGACCGCCGTCATTGCGTCGCGCAGCTTGGCCAGCCACTCCTCGGTGTGCTCGCCGACCAGCTTGACCGACCACGCTAGGGCGTCGGAGCGCGACCGCGCCACTCCGGCGTCGACCAGCGTGTCGAGCACCTGACGCTCAGGCTGCTTCAGACGCGTCATCACCGGCACCGCGATGTGGGTGAAGAGCACCGGCTCGCCGGCCACGTCGACACCCCACGACACCTTGCGGCCGTAGCGGCTCTGCGCCTCGTCGGCGATGGCCATCCGCTCGGAACGGGTCTCCTCGCGAAACCGCGAGGCCCGGCCCTCGGCGTGCGCGTCGCTCTCGTCCTTGTCGGAATCGGGGAGCTTTCCGACGACGGTGATTTCTTCGCGGTCGACGACGACCGTCGGGTCGCCGTCGAACCAGGCGTCGGGCAGGCGTCCGGCGAACCAGTCCGCCGCGTCGCCCGCTTCGGGTTGGCCGGCCTGCTGCCAGCCACCGGGACGGCCGTGGCGCCGTCCATGTCCATGGTGTTGTTTCATAATTACATGATTACACCGTTGCAAAGCTGACGGGCGCCCGTTCGCTCCGGGTGAAATCAGCTCTCCCCGCGCCGGGCGCGAAACAGCTTGACCTCGCCCTTGATGCCCTTGAGCCGGCGCGCGCCGGCGAACGACCAGCTGAAACCCGACTCGTCGCCGAGTTCCTCCTGCACCGACTCGGCGACCAGTACCGCACCCGGACGCGACACCGAGGTCACCCGGCTCGCCAAGTTCACCGGGCTGCCGAACCAATCGCCCGCACGGCTCACCGCCGAACCCGACGCCATCCCCGCCCGCAACGACGGGAAGTCGTTGTCGCTGTCGGTCATGTCGACCAGCTTGAGCACGGCGTCCAGCAGCGGCGCGGGTTCGGTGCAGACGAACATCACCGCGTCACCGATGGTCTTGATGAACCGCACCGGCGGCGTCGCGACATCGCGGGCGAGGTCGGCCAGCCGGTTGGCCAACTGCCCCAGTTCCTCGGCCGGCACCTCCTCACCGAGCCGGGTGAAGCCGACCAGGTCGGCGAAGGCAACCGTGATGTGTCGCGCGCCGGCCAGCGGCACTCCGGCGGCCCGCTCGCTGGCGGTGACAGCCTCGGTCTCCATCATGTTGCGCAGCTGCATGAGCAGCATGTCCTGGATCCACGGCCCCAGCAGCGGCGCGATCTCACCCACCAGGGCATGCGACCGTTTGGCGATGTCCAGTTCGGATGTGCCGGGCTCGGCGACCGCGGCCAGGGCCGTATAACGCATCACCTCGGCCGCGTGCGAGAGTCCCTCGGCGAGCACCCGCGTGACCAGAATCAGGTTCTCGGGGTTCAGGCCGGCCTTGGCGAAGTGCCGGACATGGGCGGCGGCCTCCAGGTCGGCGCGCATGTTCACCGGCGCGTCAGGATCGTCAACCCGCGCCAGCCCGATCGCGCGCTGCACCCGCTGCAGTAGGTCGAGGTCAATGTCGTACTGCTGAGCCACTTCTCGCGTCGAGACAAAGGTACCGTCGTGACCGATCAGCCGGCGGGTCGCCAACATCAACGGCGCGGACGTGCCTTCGATCTCCTCGGCCGTGATGCCCTGGTCGAACAGCCACTCGATCAACTCGGCGCGCTCGGCGCGCGCATCGCCCTCCAGGCCGTCGAGCAGTTTCTCGATTTTCGCGTCGTCCACGTGGTCAAGTTATCCGATGGCCACGCCGCTACTCCAGGGGTTCCCGCCGATCGTCGACGATCGCGCCAGGGTGCTGATCCTCGGGTCGTTCCCCAGCGTGTTGTCGCTGCAGACCGGGCAGTACTACGGCAACCCACGCAACGCGTTCTGGCCGATCACCGGCGAATTGTTCGGCTTCGATGCGGCGGCGCCATACGAAACCCGTTTGGCCGCATTGCAATCGGCTGGCGTATCGCTATGGGACGTGCTGCACCGTTGTCGGCGGGCCGGCAGCGCCGACAGCAAGATCGACCCGAAGAGTGTGGTGGCCAACGACTTTGGCCGACTCTTCACCGACTATCCGTCGATAACGCGGGTCTTCTTCAACGGCTGCGCCGCGCATCAGCTCTACGGACGACTGGTCGACGGGCCGGTGGACCACCAGGTCTTACCGTCGAGCAGTCCGGCGCGCGCGATGCCGGCCGGCCGGAAGTTGCGGGCCTGGCGGGTCATCGCGCCGTCATGACACCGGCGGGCGGCGCTGCGCCCACGGCCGGGCGGCCTCAATCTGCGCGCCGAGCGACACCAGTGTGGCCTCGTCGTTGGGGCGGCCGACCAGCTGGATAGACACCGGGACCCCGTTGTCGTCCAGCCCCCACGGCACCGACGCGGCCGGTTGACCGGTGAGGTTCCACATCTCGAAGAACGGGACCCGCTGCGACACCGCCAGCAGCGTCGCGATGCCGCCGAGGCGTTGGTAGGCACCGATGCGCGACGGCCCCGCCACGTTGCCGGGCGTGAGGACCACGTCGACGTCGTCGAAGATCGACTGAATGCGTTGCGCTAGTTCGGCTTCCGCGACGCGAACCTTCGCCATCCGGCCCTCGGGGATCAGCGATCCGATGCGCGCCATGCCGCGCGTGCGCTTTTCCAGCCGATCCTGGTGCGGCATCTTGCGGGCGTCGTTGTAGATCCCGCGGAAGTAGCGCGGCAGGAAGTTGCCGTAGACGGCCGAGGCCGGGTAGTCCGGATCCTTGACGACGACGTCGTGGCCGAGATCGCGCAGCAGCGCACCGGCCGCGTCGACGGCCGCCCGTTGCTCCTTGCCGATCCGGGCTATCAGCGGCGGAGGGACCTTGGTGCTCAACGCGATTCGCAATCGGCCCGGAGCCTTGGCCGCCGCACCGACGAAGCCCCCATCGGGGGCCGGCAACGTCGTCGTCGCGTCCAGGAACAGCGCCGCATCCTCGACGGTCCGCGCGAGCGGCCCGTTGACCGCCAGCCCACACCAGGCGTCCTGCTGTGGCGCCAGCGACACCCGATCACGCTGAGGCTTGATGCCGAACAGCCCACACCAGCCCGACGGGATGCGAATCGAGCCGCCCCCGTCGGAGCCCAGCGCAAGCGGCGCCAGACCGGCCGACACCGCGGCGCCACTGCCCCCGCTGCTGCCACCCGGCGTCAACGCCGTGTCCCAGGGATTGCGAGTCGCGCCGAACGTGAGGGTCTCGGTGAACGGAAAGATCATCAGTTCCGGCACAGCGGTTTTGCCGAGTATCACCGCTCCGGCCTCGCGCAGTCGGCGCACCACCTCCGAGTCGGCGGCCGCCGGTGTCGATACGGCACTGCTGCCGCACGCGGTGATCTCCCCTGCCACATCGTTGTCGTCTTTGATCGCGACCGGGACACCGAGCAGCGGCAACCGCTCACCGGCGTCGAGACGGCGCTGCGCGTCCAGCGCCTCGCGGCGTGCGGACTCCGCCAGCACCACGCGGTAGCTGCGCAACTGCGGATCGAGTCGCGCGATGCGCTCCAGATAGATCTCCAGCAGCGCCGGGGCGGTAATGGTGGCCGCAGCCAACATCCGGGCTTGTTCGGCGGCTCCCGCAAAGGCCAGATCAGCGTCGTCCACGTCGAGGCAGACTACTCACTCGACCATGGCGGCGGGCCGCTACCGTGACCTCATGTCCTGTGTGTTCTGCGCGATCGTCGCCGGCCAGGCTCCGGCCATCCGGATCCACGAAGACGACGACTATCTGGCCTTCCTCGACATCCGCCCCTTCACCCGCGGCCACACCCTGGTGGTGCCCAAGCGACATTCCGTCGACCTCACCGACACCCCACCGGAGACGCTGGCCGGTATGGCGACGGTCGGGCAGCGGATCGCCAAGGCCGCACGGGCAACGGAGCTGGCCGACGCCACCAACATCGGCATCAACGACGGTCAGGCCGCTTTCCAGACCGTTTTCCACATCCATCTGCACGTGCTGCCGCGGCGCAACGGCGACAAGTTGTCGGTCGCCAAGGGCCTGCTACTACGCCGCGACCCCGACCGCGAGTCGACCGGCCGGATCCTGCGGGACGCGCTGGCGGAGATCGACGCCGGCGGCTAATACTGGTCGCATGGCCCTCCCGCTGGAAAAAACCTTGCTGCCGTATCTGCTCAAGGTCCACGACACCGTGTACAAAGCGACAAACGGCTGGATCGGACACCGGGTGCTGCCGGTGCCCAGTCTGCTGCTGCACACCGTCGGCGCCAAGACCGGCCAGGCCCGCACCGCGTCGCTCACCTATGCCCGCGACGGCGACGACTATCTGATCGTCGCGTCCAAGGGCGGCGACCCCAGGGCGCCGGGCTGGTATCACAACCTGAAGGCCAACCCGAGCGTCGAAATCAACGTCGGCCCAAAGCGATTCCGCGTCACCGCGCAACCGGTGCTGCGGGACGACGCGGATTACCAGCGGCTCTGGGCGATCGTCAACAAGAACAACAGCAACCGCTACGAGGCGTATCAGGAGAGGACGTCGCGACCGATCCCGGTCGTCCGGCTGACGCCGGCGTAGCTGCGTCGAACGTCGACTTGTTGGGCGGAAATCCAGCCAAACGGCCCGACAACTCGACGTTCGCGCCCGCCTAGAAGAGTTCCTTGGCGAGCAACTCCAGCGTCGTCTCGCGCGCGGGCGCGGACGCGGGGTCGGTGCCGCGATGCGCGGACGCCACCGGGTGCACCATCACCTCGTCGACGCCGAATCGCTGCGCCAGCGCGGTGAGTTGGTCGGCGGCCTCGGCGGGCGACCCGACGACCGCCCGCTCGAGACCGCTCTCGACGACATGCCGCATCTGCGGGGTGAGTTGTGCGTCGTCGACGTCCTCGACGAGTTGTACCGGCCCGAGCGGCCGGCCGGTCCGCAGCCGGGCCATCATGTGCAGGTTGGGCAGCATCAAAGCCATTGCCTCGTCGTGTGTTTCGGCCACCGCGGCGTTGACGGTCAGGAAGGTCACCGGCTCAGGTGTCAGCTCGCTCGGTACAAACCGCGTCCGGTAGATCTCCAACGCTTCCTCGGTGCCCTGGCCCGAGAAATGGTGGGCGAACACATAGGGCAGACCCTTGGCGGCGGCGAGTTGCGCCGAGTACATCGACGATCCGAGCAGCCACAACCTAGGTTCGCTCGCGGCCGCCGGGGTGGCCTTGAGGATGTAGTCGCCGTCGCGCAACTGCACCGGGACGCCGTCGGTGCTCATCATCGCGCGCACGTGGTCGAGGTAATTGGGAAACTGATCGATGTCGCGGTCGTCGCGACCGGCCGCGCCGCGCAGCAACACCGACGTCACCTGGTCGGATCCGGGCGCGCGACCGATGCCGAGATCGATGCGACCCGGCGCCGCGGCCTCGAGCAGCGCGAACTGCTCGGCGACAGCGAGCGGCGCGTGGTTGGGCAGCATCACGCCGCCCGAGCCCAGCCTGATGTGGTCGGTCTGTGCGGCCAGGTAGGCGATCAGCACCGGCGGGCTGGTGGCGCCGACCGAGGGCATGTTGTGGTGTTCGGCCACCCAGTAACGGGTGTAGCCCAGCCGGTCGGCGGTTTGCGCCAGACCCACCGTGGCCTGCAGCGCGTCGGCGGTGGTCTGGTCGGTGCGGACGGGGACGAGATCGAGTACGGAAAGCCGCATAGGCACGTCAACGCCTCCGGTCCACCGAACGTTCCCCGCTAGTAGTCCTGCACCTCGATCGAGTGCACCACGGCCTGGAAGTCGTCGGGGTCGATTGGCCCGTCGAATTCCTCGTCGAAGTCCACGAGTTGCTGGGTGCGGTCGACGTAGCCACGGAACGCGGCGTCGTAGTTGGCGAAACCGCGCTCGTGATCGTGGTCTGCGCGGGCGAGTTCACCCGCCAGGATGTAGCCGCCCAGCAGTGCCAGGCTGGTGCCCTGCCCCGACAACGGCGAGCTGCAGTGCCCGGCGTCGCCGGCCAGCACCACGCGGCCGTGCGCCCAGCGGTCCATGATGATCTGCGCCAGGCCGTCGAAGTAGAAGTCGGGCGCGGTGCGCATGTACTCCAGCAGCTGCGGGCGCACCCAGCCTTCGTCGGCCATCCGGCGGTCGAGTTCGGCGAATTGCGCTGGGGTGTCGCGATAGTCGAGCCGTAGCTCAGCGTCCTGGAACCCCAGCATCGCCCGGGCCTCACTGTTGCCCCGCGCGCTGTAGACAGCGGCCATTGTGGAGTCGCCCCGGTGGAAGATCTGCCAGTAATCCAGGTCGAGGAAGTTGGGCACGGTGAAGATCGCCAAGTATGTCGTGAGCGGCTTGACGAATTGCGACTCGGGTCCGAAGGCCAGCTTGCGGACGTTGGAATGCAAACCGTCGGCGCCGACCACCAGGTCGAACTCGCGCGGGTCGGCGCGCTCGAAGCCGACCGCGACCGTGTCACCGCGATCGTCGAGTCCGGTGATGCTGTCGGCGTAGACGAACTCCACGCCGTCGAGGGCGCTGTGCAGCAGTTCGACTAGGTCGTCGCGCAGGATTTCGATGTCCGGGTTGTCGATGACGCCGCCGGTCGGGGTTGCCTCGGTGTCGCGGGAAAGCTCGTTGCCGTCGCGGTCGACGAACGATGCGCCCCGGATCGCGGTCTTCTTGTCGTCGGCGGCCTGCAGCAACCCCATCCGGTCGAGGATGCCCAGTGCGGGCCCGCGCACGTCGATCGCCTGCCCTCCCGGTCGCAGACCGTCGTAACGTTCCACCACTGTCACCGAATAACCATGGTGAGCAAGCCAATACGCCGTTGACAGACCGGACACACTGGCACCGGAAACGAGCGCGGTCCTCATTCGAGTCCTCCTATTTTCTTCGCCTGCGCGAAGATGTCGTCGAGCATCGCGGGGGTCAGTTTGCCGGTGAAGGTGTTCTGCTGGCTCGGGTGATAGCAGCCGAGCAGCGTCACCTCGCCGTGCGCGGCGCGCAGCGTGGCGGTGGCAGCGTGGCCGAACTTCGGCTGCGGGCGCGGCACGTCACCGCCCGCCGCGCGGATCATGTCGAGCGCGCTGCGCCAGCCAAAACCACCGAGCGCCACCATGACTCGCGTGTCAGCACCTACCAGCCGCCATTCGGCGGTCAGCCAAGGCGCGCAGGTTGACCGCTCGGCCGGGGTCGGCGCATTCGCCGGCGGTGCGCAGCGCACCGCGGCCACCACTCGAGTGTCGTTGAGCTGCAGTCCATCGGCGGCGTCCACGGCGATCGGCGAGTTGGCCAAACGGGCGCGGTGCAGAGCCGCGTACAGGAAGTCGCCGGAACGGTCGCCGGTGAACACCCGTCCGGTCCGGTTGGCGCCGTTGGCCGCCGGGGCCAAGCCGACGACCACGATCCGCGGGCGCTCGTCGCCCCAGCCCGGAACCGGCCGTCCCCAATACGGCTCGTCGGCGAACGACCGTCGCTTGGTCAGTGCCGACTCCTCGCGCCACTCGACCAAGCGCGGGCAGGCCCGGCACACCGAGATCTCGGCGTCCAGCTGCGCGAGCGTCGTGGCGGCCTCCGCGAGCTCGGTGACCTGGCCCGCGTTCGTCGCGACCGCCGTGCGAGTGGTCGCGGGGTCCCCGGGCCATCCCGTTCCCGGCGACACCGGGGAGTCGAACAGCACGCCGGTACGCGGGTGGGCGAGGTTCACAGCTCCACTGTGCCGAACGGTGTTTGCCGGGACCGGGTCGGGGCTAGTCATCGACGATGTCGTCAACCGTCACCACGACCCGAGACCTCGACCAGCTGCTCAAGACCTTGGCCGGTCACGTTCAGGCCGCCGACCCCGGACCGCAGCGAGACATCACCAACGCGATGACCGGCGAGCTGTTGGGCCACGTGCCGCACTGCACGCCGGCCGACGTGAAAGCCGCGGCCCAACGCGCCCGGGTGATCCAGAAAGAGTGGGCCGCGCGACCCGTCTCCGAGCGCGCGGCCGTCCTGCTCCGCTATCACGACCTCGTGCTGCAGCGTCAGGACGAGGTGCTCGATCTCATTCAGCTCGAGAACGGCAAGGCGCGGCGTCATGCATTCGAGGAAATTCTCGACGCCGCCATCACCGCGCGCTACTACGCGAACACCGCCGAGAAGTACCTTCGGCCCAAACGCCGTCAGGGTGTGCAGCTGGCGCTCACCGAGGTCTGGGAGCAGCACCACCCCAAGGGCCTGGTCGGCATCATCTCGCCGTGGAATTATCCGTTGACCCTCGGGATCAGCGACGCGGTGCCCGCCCTCGTCGCGGGCAACGCGGTGCTGACGAAACCCGATGACAGCACACCGTTTTCGGCATTGTGGGCGGTGCGGCTGCTCGAGGAGGCCGGCCTGCCGCCGGGCCTGGTGCAGGTGGTCACCGGGCCGGGGTCCGAACTGGGGACACCGATCATCGAGGAGTCCGACTATCTGATGTTCACCGGTTCGACCGGCACCGGCCGCACAGTCGCCAAGCAGGCGGCCGAGCGGCTCATCGACTGCTCGATGGAACTGGGCGGCAAGAACGCATTGCTCGTGCTCGATGACGCCGACGTCGGCAAAGCGGCCGCGGGTGCCGTCCGCGCGGCGTTCTCCAACGCAGGTCAGCTGTGCATCTCCATCGAGCGGATCTACGTGGTCAAGGCCCTCTGGGACGAATTCGTCGCCGAGTTCGTCAAGGCCACGAAGGCGATGAAGCTGTCGGGCGCATTGGACTACTCGGCCGACATGGGCTCGCTGATCAGCGAGAAGCAGTTGCAGACGGTCACCGAGCACGTCGAGGACGCCAAGGCCAAGGGAGCGACGGTGCTGGCCGGCGGCCGGGCCCGCCCCGACCTCGGACCGTACTTCTATGAGCCGACCATCCTCAGCGATGTGCACGAAGACGTCACGCTCTATGCCGACGAGACGTTCGGCCCGGTGGTGTCGCTGTATCGAGTCGATTCCGAACAGGAAGCCATCGCGAAGGCCAACGACAGCGCCTACGGGTTGAACGCCGCGGTGTGGACCAGTGATCCGGCGCGCGGCCGGCGGGTGGCCAACCAGTTGCAGTCCGGCACCGTCAACGTCAACGGCGCTTACGCGGCGACGTGGGCGTCCGTCGACGCCCCGATGGGCGGCATGAAGGATTCCGGGCTCGGACGCCGACACGGCGAGCACGGCCTCTTGAAATACACCGAGTCGCAGACGATCGCGACCGAACGCATACTGCCGGTCGGAGCGCCGCACGGCGTCCGCGGTGACATCTACGCGAAGCTGATGACCAACGGGCTCCGGTTGTTGCGGCGACTACCCGGCGTGAAGTAAGGCATGCGTCCGTAGGATCGCTGCCATGGCCGCTGATGCGCTGGCCGGCCTGATCGCCGAGCTTCCCGAGGGAATGGTCGTCACCGACCCCTCGATCACCGAGGGCTACCGACAGGACCGCGCCCTGGACCCGTCGGCGGGCAAGCCGTTGGCAGTGGTGCGAACCCTGCGCACCGAAGAAGTGCAAACCGTGCTGCGGTGGGCCACCACCCACCAAGTGCCGGTGGTCACACGCGGGATGGGCACCGGTCTGTCCGGCGGCGCCACCGCGGTCGACGGCGGGATCGTCCTGTCGACCGAGAAGATGCGCGACATCGTGGTCGACCCGGTGACGCGGACCGCCGTCTGTCAGCCCGGGTTGCTCAACGCCGAGGTGAAGAAGGCCGTCGCCGAGCACGGCCTCTGGTATCCCCCGGATCCGTCTTCGTACGAGATCTGCAGCATCGGCGGCAACATCGCGACCAACGCCGGCGGGTTGTGCTGCGTCAAATACGGCGTCACCACCGACTACGTGCTGGGCGTTCAGGTGGTACTGGCCGACGGCACCGCGGTTCGGCTCGGCGGTCCGCGCCTCAAAGACGTTGCGGGACTGAGCCTGACCAAGTTGTTCGTCGGCAGCGAGGGCGCCCTCGGCGTGATCACCGAGGTGACGTTACGACTGGTGCCGGCCCAGCAGCCGTTGAGTACGGTGGTCGCGACGTTCGACTCTGTGGAAGCGGCCTGCGCGGCGGTACTTGGAGTGACCTCGCGGTTACGCCCGGCGATGCTGGAGTTCATGGATCGGGCGACGATCAATGCCGTCGAGGACAAACTGCGGATGGGCCTGGACCGCGACGCGGCGGCGATGCTGGTGGGCGCCTCCGACGAGCGCGGCCGCGGCGGCAGCGACGACGCCGAGTTCATGGCGTCGACGTTCACCGAATTCGGTGCGACGGAGGTCTTTTCGACCGACGATCCGGCCGAGGGCGAGGCGTTCGTCGCCGCCCGCCGGTTCGCCATCCCGGCGGTCGAGGAGAAGGGGCCGCTGCTCCTCGAAGACGTCGGTGTGCCGCTGCCGGCGCTGGCCGATCTGGTCAGCGGAATCGCGCGAATCGCCGAGCAGCGCGACCTGATGATCGCGGTGATCGCCCACGCGGGCGACGGCAACACCCATCCGCTGATCGTCTACAACCCCGAGGATTCAGCCGAGTCCGAGCGCGCCCAGCTGGCCTACGGCGAAATCATCGAGCTGGCAATCGATCTCGGTGGCACGATCACCGGCGAGCACGGCGTCGGCCGGCTCAAGCGGCCGTGGCTGGACGACTACCTCGGGCCTGAGGCGATGGCGCTGAACCGTCGCATCAAGGACGCGCTCGACCCACAGGGCTTGTTGAATCCGGGCTCCGGCGTCTAGTCCCTAGGCCTCCGCCGCCGTCGCACCCCAGGTACTCGGCATCATCGGCATCGTCGGGCCATCACCGAAATCGTTGTCGGACAACGTCGTCAACCCCACGGCCGCACCGACGCGTCCCGCGCTGACGGTGCCGGCGAATCCCAGGTTGCTGGCACCCACGTCCGACGCGATGATCGTCGGCTCCAGATCGCCTGTCAGATCCATGTATTCGGTGCCCCGACCGCGCTCGATCATCGATGCCCGGCGACGTCGGCGTACGGCCGACTTTTGGGCGGCGGCTGCGGCGGCCGGCGCGGCCGCCGGGGCGGCTGTCTTGTCAGGCGTCGGTTCCTGAGCCCGGGCGTTCATCCCCCAGCCGAACCCGACTCCGGGCGGAGCGACCAGGTACGGATAGCCGACGACACCAGCCCCCGAGGCGGCGGGTAGCGACGGTGGCGGGGTGCCCGCCGGGGCGGGCCCGGGGCAGGCGCCGTGGCCGGGGCCGAACTCGGGGTCGGGCTCGTCACGGTCGGGGCCGGCGCCTGTGCGACGACGGGCGTGGCCGTTGTGGGCGCCGCCGGAATAGGTCCGACCTCGGCGGGCACCGTCAGCGGCGGGGCCAGTCCGGACAGGCCGGACAGGCCGGCGAGTCCGCCTAGCGCGCCCACGCCTATCGCCGGTACTGCCGCGAACGGCAGCAACGACGGCGCCGCAAGCATGACCAATTGCGCGCCGTGCACCGCAGCCATGGACGCATAGACGACGAGAAGCAGCAGTCCTCCGCTGGTGGGTTGGGTCAGCAGCTGCGGAAGGATCTCAGTGAAGATTCCGTCGACCGAGCCCGTGAAGCCCTCGAGAATCATCTCCGGCGTGAAGCCGGTGCTCGCCGGATCGATCATCCATTGGATGAGGAACTGGTACTGCATGTCCAATTGCTCGATCAGCCAACCGAGTTGGGCCGCCGGATCGGACGGCGGGACCGGGGGTCCCATGTCTCCCATGTCGCCACCCATGTCCATTCCGGACGTGGTCATATCGGAGCTCACGATGCGGGGAGCCGGTTGCGCGGGCGGCACGGACGCCACCGCTGCCGCCGCGACCGCCTGATAAGCGCCCGTGGTGGTGGCGGCCTGCACCCACATCCGGACGTAGTCGGCCTCATTGAGTGCGATGGGAATCGTGTTGATGCCAAAGAAATTCGTCGCCAGCAGCACCGCGTGGGTGGTGTGGTTCGCCGTTAGTTCGGCCAGCGTGGGCATTGCCCCCAGCGCGCCGGTGTACGCGGCCGCGGCGGTCTCGTGCTGGGCGGCCGCCGCGGTGCTGTCGACGCCGGCCTGAGTCAGCCACGCCAGGTACGGCGCGTGGGCCGCCGCGTACGCCTCCGCGCTCGGACCCTGCCACGCCCCGCCCTGCACGGTCGCCAGCAGTCCGGTGAGTTCTGCTGCTGCCGAGTCATACTCGGCGCTGAGCGATGTCCACGCTCCGGCGGCCGCCAGCAGCGAGCCTGGTCCGGGGCCGCTGCTGAGCAATGCCGAATGCACCTCTGGCGGCACCGCCATCCAGACTGGCGCCGTCATCGTCCGCCGTTGCGCCGGAGCACCGGTGTGGTCACGTCGAGGATTGAATACGACGCTGTGTCGTAGGTGCAAGACCCCGACCGGGTAGGGGGTATCTTGGACGAATTTCGTTGATGCGCACGCGAATGCGCGCAGGTATCCGCGTCACGCCGCGAGGTAGCGCAGCATCACGACGGAGTTGAAATGTCTGGTCTCCGCCAACCGCAGCTGAAAGGGGCCGTCCAGCGGCGGGAAGAGCGGCGTACCACCGCCGAGCACCACGGGCGCGACGAAAAGCTGGTATTCGTCGATCAGCGGCATCAGCGAGGCCGCAAGGGCGGCACCGCCCACTTCGATGGTGCCGTCACCCTCTGCCTTGAGTCGACGGACCTCGTCCACCGCGTTCTCGGAAACCAGGGTGCTGTTCCACTGCACCTCGGTGAGCGTGCGCGAGAAGACGACCTTCGGCTTGTCCGTCCACAGCCGGCCGAATTCGCGCTCGATCGGGGACGCGTCCTCGGGCACGTACGGCCAATGCTGCGCCATGAGCTCGTAGAGCCGGCGGCCATGCAGCGAGACCTCGATCTCGCGAAACCTGTCGTTGTGGAATTGGTGCAGCTCTTCGTCCGGCACGCTCCAGTCGATGCGCCCGTCGCGGTCGTTGATGTAGCCGTCGAGTGACACCGTGATCCCGCAGCTCAGTTTCCTCACGACCAGGTAGACCTCCCTCACGCCCTAAACTGAGCGCAATGAACTTCAATACTGTCAAGGACAGCGGCGCCAGGCTGATGAACCTGGCGCACCGCGTCATCCTCACCGCCTCCGGAGGCCGGCTACTGTCGACGCCGTTCGGCATGCCGACGGTGGAACTCCACACCACCGGACGCAAGTCCGGACTTTCCCGGTCGTGCTACCTGACCGCCCCCATCCACGACGATCACCGCGTCGTGCTCGTCGCGTCCAAGGGCGGCGACGACCGCAACCCGGACTGGTACCAGAACCTTCAGGCCCATCCCGACGCGGAGATCGTCATTCACGGTCGGCGACACAAGGTTCGCGCCCGAACTGCCGACGCGGCCGAGAAGTCCGAGCTATGGCCGAAAATCGTTGCGCAGTACCAGGGTTATGCCGGGTATCAACGACGTACCACCCGTGACATCCCGGTGGTGATCTGCGAACTGCAAGCGGGATAGCGCTATTCGCGGCTGCCGCCGGTGGAGTCCGAAGTCCCCAGCGCATCGCGCAGTTTGTCCAGCGGATCTCCGCCACCGCCGAGGGCGTGCCCGGGCGCCGCTCCCGAACCCTGGCTCGGCAGACGGTCTGGATCGGCGTCGTTGAGCGCACCGGGACCATCGGTCCCGCCGCCCCCGCCCGGACCGAAGACCGGTCCGGGCCCGCCACCAGACGGCGGCGGCGTGGGCGCCTCGGGAGTCGGCGGACCGGCCGGCGGAGGGGGTGGCGGTAACGCCGTGGACGTCAACGGCGCGGACGGATCCGTCGGCGGGACGCTCACCGCCGGCGATGGTGGCGGTGCTGGCGGCCGGTCCAACGAGGCGAGCTTGTCTTTCAACCGCTCCGGGGTGGCGTCGCGAATCCGGCGCCGGTCGGAGTTCGGATCGTTGTTGCCCTTGAAGCAGTGCGCCGTCTCGGGCGCGCCGGTGACCACCTCGAGCGCGCTCGTGTATCGCCCGCGCGCACCGGCCTTGTCCCCTGATCGCGCGGCCAGGTCGCCCAACGTCTCACGCACCAGTTCGAGATTCACCCGGGACGTGCAGTCGTCGGCGGCGGCGTGCGACAGCGCGGAACTGAAGTTGCGTTCCGCGTCGTCCAGTCGACCTTCGAGTACCGCCAGGTCACCATTCGCGAAGGTGACGTGCTCCGGCTCAATGACGTTGAGCAGCGACAGCGCGTCGATGTCATTGCGCAGCGCCTCGGTGTCGTGGCGGGCGAAGTCGTCGATCGCCCCATTGCCGACGAGTTGTACCGAGATCAGCTTGACGATCACGACCAGGAGCAGCAGCGCCGGCAGCAGCGACATCACCACGAGTCGCCGGCGTAACCGCAACCGGGTCGGACCGGCGCGCCACCAGCCCGCGATTCGCGCGGTCGCACGTCGGGGGGTTGTCCGCAGCATCATGGCGTCACACCCGATCCGGCCTGCCGGGCGCGTCGGTAGTCACGAGCGGTCAGGTAGATCTCGATCGCCACGAACGTCGCAGCGAGAAGGCTGAAGAGCCAATACAATTCGGTGCGTTCGACGGTCTGCGATGCCTGCAACGGAGCGGCGTCCGGTGGCGGCTCGGCGGTGACCGCGGGCACCACGGGCGAGATGGACTGACCTTTGTCACGGTGGTGGTAGGTGACCTCGAGGTCCGAGGCCCGCGCCTTGAGGGTGTCTTCGCCGATGCCGTTGGTGAGCGGGGCGCCACTCTGCTGGTCGGCCATGTAAATCAGGTTGCCGTCGATGTACCCGCGCGGGATCGGGCCACCCGCCGGTGTTCCATAGCCGAGCACCGCACCGCCGGACACCAAATCCTTGACCGTGAAAGCTGTTTGGGCGGCTCGCGACCCAGCGGCCCCGCAACCCAGGTAGAACACCACATTCTTGGAGCCCTTGTGCTGGCTGCGGGCCACGGTCAAGGCAGTTCGTAAGGTGTCGTTGGCGGCGCCGGAATCAACCCGGTACATAGCGTCTTCGGGCACTTCGGTGTAAGAAGACAGCCCTTGGATGAGCGGCTTGAGACTCCATGCATCGTCGGAAAGCGGCCACAGCTCAGTGGCTTTCGAGGCGAACCCGATGGCCGAGAAACGGGCGCGCGGGTACTGATCGATCAGCGCAACCACGTCGTCGCGGATTCCCGCCAGCCGCGAGGTTCGGTCGGCGAAGTCTTCGACGCGAGTGTCCACTGATCGATCGATCACGAAGAACACGTTCAGGTTTGCCGTGGACGCCGCGGAAGCGTTGGGCGGCGGGGAGTCCGGATGCGCGTCCTTGGCTTCCAGTCCCGGCCGCGCTGCGGCGACCACGAGCATGAGGACGGCCAGCGTCAAGCCGCTCCAGCGCAACACCACGGGCCGGTAGCGACCGGGTCCGGTCCGGACCAGCACGCGGTACAGGGCGGTCATGCGCACACCGGTGAGCACGATGGCGATGGTGACCAGAAGCCACACCGGCAGAACGGGTTCGAAGGTCATCGCCGCAGCACCGCCAGGGACACGCACAGCAGGATGGCCGCGGCCAGTGAGATGCTCACCGGCAGAATCGGGTAATCCCACGAGCGGCGGGTGATCATCGTGCCGTTCGGCAGCACGACGCTGGGCGGGGCATCACGAATGCGATCCAACAGGCCGGAGAGCGTCGAATCGGTACCTCCGGTGTCGACGCCGGTCCCTGCTGGGTTGTACAGGCTGAAGCGGCCGCCGGTGGCGGCGACGATCGACGACAGGGACTCCGACGACTGCTTCGGTCCGCTGAGAACATCCGTACGGGCGATCGCGTTGATCTGGATGCCGGCGTGCGCGGCCATGTCCTTCACCGTCTGCGTGGAGTACAGCGACCGACGCTGATCCTCGTCCGAGCGAATCTTGCTGTAGCCCATGTAGATCAGTGAGCGACGATGTGCGGACTTGTCCTCGAAGCCGGGGAAGCCGGTCATGCACAGTGCCAAGATGTCTTCGACGGAACGCACGTAATCGGTGTAGTCGATGGAGCGCGAAAAGCTGGTGATGCCGTTGCTGAGCTGCGCGACCTCGCCACCGTTAAGCTTCTTGCCGGCGTCGATGTCTTGCTGCAGTCCGGACAGCTTCGCGTATTCGGTGAAGCGCTGTGCGGCCCAATCGTAGTTGCGGGTCAACGGGACCACGCGCAGGGTTGGCGACGTCAGCCCTATCCGCTGGGTGTGATACGTCTTCATCTGTTGGTTGACGTAGTTGAGCAGCCCCGCGGTCGCCGCGTCGGTCACGGGTTCACCCACGCAGATCATGATGTCCTCGGGGTGCAGCGACTCGAAGTTTCTTGTCGCCGAAGAGAAACCGACCGGACGCCCCGCGGTGATGATCGCCGCCAGAAACAAGACCAGCAGCAGGACCGCGGTGATGATCAAAGCGAGAAAGCGGGCCCGCGCCACCCGGGCGTATTCGGGAAGCTCGGTGAGTCGCCTGACATGTGCCAGCGGGCGAAGGATCCGGACTATCGAGGGCAGCGGGATGATCAGTGCGGCAAGGATAACCGCGACGAGCGTCACCACACCCACGACGGTGATGGGCCACCACTTCAGGTCCACGAACGAATCAACTCCTCGACGGTCGTGCCGAACCGTTCGACCTCGACTCGCGCCAGCGGGGTGAAGCGGGCCTCGTTGAGTGCGGCGATCAGTGGCGCCGCCGGCGCCAGCGCCCCGCCGGACAGGTCGTCGACGTGCATGTACTGAGCCCGCTGCCCGGTCGTGACGTTGAGAAAGCTGCGCAGGGTGCGGCTGTATCCAGCGCACGCCTGCACGGCGGTGATCGCGCCGGATCGGTAGGCGTTCGTCGTCGCAGCTACCGACCGCGCGAAACGGCGTGCCAGCAACCGGCGGTGCAGCGTCGAGATCCCGCGCATTGCGCGCAGTCGAGCCGGCGGCATCGTCCACATGAAGACCCCGGCGTACCAGGCCGCCAGCACGATGATCAACGCCGCGGCAATCACCAGCCACCACAACGCAAATGGGCTCGGACCCGAGATGTAACGCAGCAGGTCAGTTTGCATGGCGAAAGCTCTCGGTCAGGCCGACCAGTTGCGCGCGCAGTTCGCTGCTGGCGCCGATGCGGGTATAACGAATCGACCGCTCGGTCATGAATGCGTCGAGCGCCGCCACCCGGTCGTGCTCCGCCCGTCGGTAGGCGGCAATGACCCGCGGACCCAACGTGGCGCCGTTGAGCACGAAAGCGCCGGTGTTGATGTCGAATCCGTCGGCCTCGGTCTCCGATGAGCCGACGGCGGCCATATCCGACACCATCGCCCACATCAGCTCGTGGCGCCCGGCCAGCTGCTGCAAGGCGTCGGACAGGCGCCCGTCGGTATCGGGTTCGTCGGACACGACGACGATCAGCATGCGCCGTCGATAACCGGTTGCGGCGTAGAGCAATTGGGTGACGATGTCACTGGTGCCCGGCTCGCTCACGGTGTGGCCGTAAAAGCGGTCGAGCAGCGATTCGATGTGTGTCTCGCCGCGACGGTTGCGGGTATTCACCGATCCGCGCGAATCGCCATAGACCAAACCGATTTCGTCGGACCTGCCCAGGGTGATCAGCCCGATCGCACCGATGATGTTGGTGGCGATGTCACGTTTGAATTCCCCGCTGGGCGCGAGGGCATTCATATTGCGACCCGCGTCGGCGATCACCAGGATCTTGTGATGCTTCTCCGAGACGAAGCGTTTGATCAGCACCGAGCCGGAGCGCGCCGAGGCTTTCCAGTCAATGTCGCGCACGTCGTCTCCGGCCACATAAGGCCGCAGGTCGTCGAATTCCAGACTGCGGGTGTGCAATAGCGCGTAGCGGCCGCCCTCGAGCAGCCCACGGTTGTCGGTGCCGAAGTATTGTTTCGCGCGGTTGAGATGCTTGCCCATGCCGGCTACGGGACGCGCACGCTCTGCAGGACGGCGTCGATCACGGTCTCGGGCGTGATGTTGGCTGCGGCGGCCTCGAATCCGAGGATGAGCCGGTGCCGCAGGACCCGGTGCGCCACCTTGGCGACATCGTCGGGGACGACGTAATTGCGGCCACGCAGCACGGCGTGGGCGCGCGCGGCTTTACAGAACGCGATCGTGGCGCGGGGACTGGCGCCGTACTCGACCACCCGCGCGAGCTGCGGCGGCAGAAACTGCTGTGGGTTGCGGGTGACGCCGACGAGCTGACTGGCATAGTGCATCAGCCCCTGGTCCATGTGCACGGCCGCGACCACGCGTTGCAGATGCCGAATGTCCTCCAGCCCAACGACATGACGCGCCGGGCGATTCTTGTCGTAGACGCCGGAGTCGATTCTGAACATCACCTCGACCTCCTCCTGCGGGGAGGGGTAACGCAAGATCTCCTTGAGTAGGAACCGATCGGTCTGGGCTTCGGACAGCGGGTAGGTGCCCTCCTGGTCGACCGGGTTCTGGGTGGCGATGACCAGAAACGGTTCGGGGATCGGGTAATTGGTACCCGCAATGGTCGTCTGCCGTTCCTCCATCGCCTCCAGCATCGCGCTCTGCGTCTTGGCGCTGCTCCGGTTGATCTCGTCGAGCAGGCAGATGTTGGTATGCACGGGACCCAGTTGCGTGACGAAGGAATTTCGCGCCGCGTCGTAGATCTGGGTTCCGATGATGTCGCTGGGCAATAGATCCGGGGTGCACTGGATACGGTTGAACCCGCCGTCGACCGCCTCGGCGATCACGCGTGCTGCTGTCGTCTTGGCAAGCCCCGGAACGCTTTCCAGCAGGACGTGCCCACCGGCGAGCAGACCGATCAGCAATGTTTCGCGAAGGTTGTCCTGACCGACCACTTTGTCGGCGAACACCTGTGAAACCGCGCCCACGATGCGCTGGGCCGTCTGCATCTGCTGAGGGTCGGGCTGCTGTTGCTGCACCCGGGTCGTGGTCATGGACGCCTTTCTGTCAGCGACGCAAAGAGATTCGTCGTCGATTACCGGTAGCTCAGTACCGGTGGAACTTTGGAGATGTCGGCGGTTCCGCTGAGAAATGTCTCGGTGGTGCCGTCGCCGCTGCGGCCGAACTTGGCCTGCACGCTGACCGGGGTGGTGACCTCGCCGCTGAACATGACGTTGAGGTGGTACTGGTCGAAGACCGATATCTTGACCTTGCTCAGGTCGGAGCTACCCCACCGGGCGGTTCCCTCGACGTACCGGTAGTCGTCGAGTCCACCCATCGGGCACGGCGGCGGCGGCTTGAGCAGGTTCGAGTTCTGGCAGGAGGCAAAGGCCTTGCTCAGTGCTTCGTTGACGGCCTTGGTGCCGGCGTCGTTGAGCGAGTATTCGGCCTGCACCCACGGTGAGTAGGAGTTGAGCGAATCCAGAAGCAGCGGTTGGGCTTTCACGCCGATATACGGACTGCTGCTGCCGATGTCGACGAAGCCGGGGAACACGTAGGAGGTGTCACCGCTGAACGGCTTGCCGAACAGCGTCAGCGTCTTTTCGGCGCCGTTGACCGACGATCCCGGACCGGGCTTGAGCTTGATCGCCGCGGACTCCAAATACCAGCGTTGCTTGGTGCGCTTGGTCCGAATGGTGCCATCGGAGACCTTGTCTCCGAAGTTGGCGGCCACGTGCACCTGCCCCATGCCGATACTGGCCGCACTGGAGTCGTCGTTGAGGATCCGGATGTTGGTGATCGGCCACTTGGCGATCTGCTTCTTCAGCACGTCGTTGGTCAGGAAGTCCTTCGAAGCGGGCTGGTCGTCGCTGTAGGCCAGAGCAGCTTCGGCGTCGCCGCGGGCCAGCGCCGACAGATAACCCTTGACCGCATCCGCGGCGGATCCCGCACCGCCACCGGAGTTTCCGCCGGCCAAAGTGATCACCAGCACGATGATGATGACGACGAGCACCGCCGCGCCGGCGCCGAGGGTGATGAACAACGGCTTGCGGTTGCGCTGCTGCGGCGGCGGGAACCGGAACGGCTCCGGCGGCCCGAACGACCCCGGTGGGCCGCCGGGCCCGGGGCCGGGCGGAGGTCCTGCCGGCATACCCGGCCCGGGACCCGCGGGGTTGGGTTGCCAGGGCTGCGGCTGCTGCGGCGGCGCCGACCACGGCGCGGGTCCGGGCCCGGGCGCCGGCGGCGGCTGCGTTGGACCGCCCGGGCCGAGCGGATTCGGGCCGCCGTATCCGCCGCCACCAGTCGAGTCAGTCACTGAAACCTCTTTCAGACATTCCGGCGCCGGCGCGCTCGGTCCACGCAATTATCCGCTGTGACCTCAGACGGCAGATGCACAAATTTGTCCGATGTGTGCTGTCGCGACGGGATGACCATCCGATCCCCGACCTCGGGTGATGGCCGTTGTCCACAGGTCACGGCGGAGAGTCTTGCAATCTCGGGGCCCGCCGTCTATTCACCCCGGCGGGTACCGCACGACGATGGAAGGGGCGGCCAAACCGCCCGACGGCGTCAGCTGGCCTTGGTGGCCGACTCGTCGCGGGGTGGGCACTGCAGGAATTGCATACGCACGGTCGTGCCGCCAGGGTGACCCTGCACGCGGCAGTCGTCACTCAACGCTCGGATCAACCGCAGGCCTCGTCCTCGAAAGCTGCTTACCGAGGCGCTGTCGCTGGGCTCGATCCAGGTGCCGTCATCGCCGACGATGAGTTCGACGGCCGCGCGCCCCGAGTCGTAGACGATCGTCAGCGTCATGGTGCCGGTTACGGCGTGGTCCCGATACGCGTGTTCCGCGGAGTTAGCCAGCGCTTCGCCGACCGCCAATACGATGTCGCACACCCGCTGGGCGTCGACGTCGACCGTGCAGCTCAGCCAGTCGCGGACCCGATTTCGCATGTGCGCGACGGTTTCACCGTCCGCAGGCCCGCTGTGGCTACGGCTCACCACTACGGCAGACATCCACGGTTACTACCCGATTCGTGCCCCGGTTATGCCGCCGGCTTCTGTGGTATCAACCACTCACGGCGGGCAACGAACGCGTGATGGTAGCGATGCGGATCCGCCGCGGGGCGCAATTGACAACATTCGAGAGAATTCGTTTCGCTCCGCCGACCGCCGGGTAATGGCGACAATAATTCGAGCCGCCGATGCGGCACATCAAGGTTCTCTCGGTAATGCGCCCCGGGTGGGAAAAGGGCAACTCATGATTCAGACCGGCTCAGCCTCCTACGAAGAAATGCTCGCCGACTTCACCGAGTCGCTGAATTGCGCTCTGGCCGGTACGACGCCGGCCATAGACTCGACCCTGAGCCCGACGCTATTACTGAGTCTGGCAGACATCGCCGCCGCCGTCCGCGACAAGCGGCCGACACACAATTTGGTCACGCTGGCCTGCGCGGCATTCACCGTCTACGCCACCGATCGGGGCGCGGGCCGGCACGGCCCGACTCGACGCAATCTCCGTCACGCTAATGGAAATGTGCGTACTTCCTTAAATACTCTGTCGTCGAGCGGATAGGCGAACCGCAATCGCAGGGTTTGAAAAGATCGCGTTTGGATACCCACCACATTCGAACATTGCTGCCGACATGGGCAGTATCCGCATGTTAAGGGAGTATGAAATGCGATTTTCTTCATTCGCGCACAAGACGGCGACGACTGCAATCGGTATTGCGGCGGCCGGAGTTCTTTCGGCTGCCCCCGCTCTCGCCGACCCGGAAGCGCTTGCATTCGGACAGCAGGCCGAGATTTCCAGCATGGGCGGCACTATCAACTACACCGTGGGTGACTTGCAGCCCAGCGGCCACAACGACGGCGTCTGGTACTCCGACATCACGGCGGTCGGGGTCAGCGGCAACGCCACCCCGAATATCGCCGACTTCAATGCCCGGGCGGCCAACAGTTCGACGTTCGCGGTCATGAAGGGCAACGAGGTCGACGGTCTGCCCGAGGGACCGCTGCCGCTGGGCACGCCGGTCAAGGGCAAGCTCTACTTCAACGTTCGCAACGGAACCAACCCCGACAGCGTCGTCTACCGCGACGCCGGCGGCACCGACAAGGTGGTCTGGAAAAGCTAATCGCCGTCGCCAGACCCGGGTCGGGCGCAGCAGCGCGGACGCGCACCGCACGATGCGGTTGTTCGCCGAGCACGTGATGCCGGCGCTCAGGCAGGAGGCAGGTAATCGCCTTGCTGGGAGGATGCAACGATGCGCCCCAGCCTGACCGACCGGATGGAGCACGGCCGGCCAACGCCCGTCCTGCTCTGGCGATTCGCCGAGCCTCGACTGTGCATCTCGTCGGGCCCGCTCGGCGGCGGTATCGGGCTCCGGGATTGGGCGATCAATGCGACGGTCCCACTCGATTACCAACGGACCGATCCCGACCGGCACCTGATGGAGATCGCCGCCCGGCTCGACCTTTCGGGCTCCGGTTGCGGCCTGCTCACGGCGGTCGATGTATCGCGGCACCACCACGCCTCCGACGGCGGCGTGTGTGCATCGGCCACCGTCGGCCTGTCCAGTCCGACTTGGGCGGCCGCGCCAGACGGACACTTCCGTCGCGAATTGCCCTCTGGCGCATTCCCAGTGGGGACGATCAACATCGTGGTGGCGGCACCGGTCCAGCTGTCTCCGGCGGCCCTGGTCAACGCCGCCGCCACCGCGACGGAAGCGAAGGTGCAAGCGCTGCACGAGGCGGGGTTACTGGCGACGGGGACCGCATCGGACGCGATCGTCGTGCACTGTCCGACCGGCGGTTCCGCGGAAGCGTTCGGTGGGCCGCGTTCGACGTTCGGCGCCCGCATCGCGCGGGCGGTCCACGCCGCCGTGCTCGCCGGCGCCGAGTCGTGGATGTCAGAAGTCGGTCGGCCTTCCGTCAATCGTTGACATATGTCGCGATATGTCGTAGCAATAAGACATGACAGCCACTTTGTCTTACGCACCGAGGTTCGAGCTTGCCACCGCCGAAACGTGGGCGAACCCCTGGCCGATGTACCGCGCGCTGCGCGATCACGACCCGGTGCACCGTGTCGTTCCGGTGAGTAAGCCCGAGGACGACTACTACGTACTGACCCGGCACGCCGACATCTGGGCCGCAGCCAAGGACCACGAAACCTTCTCCTCGGCCAAGGGTCTGACCATCAACTACGGCGACCTGGAAATGATTGGACTGGCGGACAATCCGCCCATGGTGATGCAGGATCCGCCCGTGCACACCGAGTTTCGCAAGCTGGTGGCGCGCGGTTTCACCCCGCGGCAGGTCGAGGCGGTCGAGCCCAAAGTTCGCGAGTTCGTCGTGGAGCGCCTCGATCGGCTGATCGCTGACGGCGGCGGCGACATCGTCGCGGACCTGTTCAAGCCGTTGCCGTCGATGGTGGTGGCGCACTACCTCGGCGTTCCCGAAGAGGACCGCGGCCAGTTCGACGGCTGGACCGAGGCAATCGTCGCGGCCAACACCGCCGACGGTGGCATCGCCTCCGCGCTGGAAAGTGTCGGCGAGGCGGTCGGGTCGATGATGGCCTACTTCGGTGAGCTGGTCGAACGCCGGCGCAAAGAGCCCGGCGACGACACCATCTCGCACCTGGTCGCCGCGGGCGTCGGCGCGGACGGCGACATCGCCGGCACGCTGTCGATTCTGGCGTTCGTCTTCACGATGATCACCGGCGGAAACGACACCACCACCGGAATGCTGGGCGGCGCAGTGCAACTGCTGCACCAGCGGCCGGATCAGCGACGCCTGCTGGCCGACAACCTCGACCTGATCCCGGCCTCAGTCGACGAGTTCCTTCGGCTGACCTCCCCCGCTCAGGCATTGGCCCGCACGGTGACCCGGGACGTGACCGTCGGCGACACCACCATTCCCGAGGGGCGACGGGTGTTGCTGGTCTACGGCTCCGGCAACCGGGACGAGCGCCACTTCGGCTCGAATGCAGGCGAACTCGATGTCGAACGGCAACCACGCAACCTGGTGACGTTCAGCCACGGCGCGCACCACTGCCTCGGCGCCGCCGCCGCCCGCATGCAGTCCCGGGTGGCGCTAGATGAATTGCTCACGCGCTGCCCGGATTTCGAGGTCGACGAGTCGGGTATCGTCTGGGCCGGCGGCAGCTACGTGCGCCGTCCGCTGGCGGTGCCGTTCCGGGTCACGTAGATGCCGGCCAGCGACTGGCTCGCCGAGCGTCGCACCGAGGTGGCCGCCGACCGCATCCTCGACGCGGCCGAAGCACTGTTCACCCGACAGGATCCCGGTTCGGTCGGCATGAACGAAATCGCCAGAGCGGCAGGATGTTCCCGCGCGACGCTGTACCGCTACTTCGAAAATCGCGAGGCACTGCGCGCCGCCTACGTGGCCCGAGAGACCCACCGACTGTCCGAATCGATCGACGTCGACCACATCAAGGACCCACAGGAGCGTCTGGTCACCGGCATCATCACCACGTTGCGCCTGGTTCGCGAAAGCCCCGCATTGTCGGCGTGGTTCGCGACGAGCGCGGGCCCACTCGGCGCCGAGCTGGCGGAACAGTCCGACGTGATCAGCGGATTGGCCTCGGCGTTCGTCACGTCGCTGGGCGACGATCACCCGGCGAATGTGGTCGGCCGTGGACGCTGGCTGGTTCGGGTGATCACCTCGCTGCTGATCTTCCCGGGCCACGACGAAGCCGACGAGCGGGCGATGCTCGCAGAGTTCGTCGCCCCGGTCGTGGTGCCGGCCGATGAGATCAGTCGCGCACTCGGGTGAACCGGTGCAGCAACCACGCCGGCGGGATGGTGATCACCATCGTCGCCACGAACAGACCCGCCATCGAGCCGGTGTAGACGTGGTCCTGCATGATGTAGACCATCGCGAATTCCATTGTCACCAAATGGATCAAGAAGATCTCGTAGGAGATCTCGCCGAGCCACACCATCGGCCTGCTCGCCAGTAGACGCGCGTACAGACCCTCGTTGCCCAACGCCAGCGGCGCCACCGCCAGGCCGGAGATCGCCGCGTAGAACACCGCCTTATACAGCGCTTGCGACATCCCGAGTGGCGACGTGGTGGGGTCCCCCGCGATCGGGGTGGACGCGATCACGTAGCAGATCGCGGCGAGCGGCAAGGCCATAAACGCGTAGCAGCGCACACCCATTCGCTGCAGCACCGTCAGCGCCATGCCGGTGAGAAACCAGATCAGGTAGGTGGGCAGCCACAGCCGGGCGCCGTTGGGAATCGAGGTGGTGAGGTGCACTCCCACCAACCATGCCGGCGAAATCAGAGCCAGGCCCGCGATGCCGAGCAGCAAAAGCTTTGGGCGCCACTGCCGTCGACACAAGACCACCAACAGCAGGTAAGCCAGCAACGGCAACAACACGTAGAACGACGCCTCCACGGCCAGGCTCCACATCTGGGTCAGGCCCTGATGCAGATAGCCTCGCATGTAGTTGAACGTGTAAATCTGGGTCAGCGTCAGATTGCGTAAGAGCCCGAACCAGGTGTGGCCGAAATTCGGTCCGGCATGGCGGAAGTGGTAGATGACGTAGGCGATCAGCACCGTGATGACGTACGCCGGCATGATGCGCCGCACCCGGTGCCGGGCGTAACGCTTGACCGACGGATCCGGACCACCCGTCGCCGCCGATTTCACCCACGGTCGAAACAGCAGGAATCCGGACAGCACGAAGAAGATCGGGACGCCCATCTCCATCCGCGACACGAACAGCCCGAAGTAGCCCTCGATGTACTTACCTGTGGTGTAGGCCGCGTGAGTGCCCACCACGAGAAGCGCTGCGACGGCACGAATACCGGTCAGCGACGCGACGCGATCGGGGCCGGCCACCTGTTCTAGCCCGCCCTGGGCCGACGTGTCGGCCTGGGTCATCCTTTATGGTCCCGGCGCGGCTTGCCAGGGCCGCCGCGCCGGTTCTTGTCCGGAGCGCGATCCTGCTGGAGATTGATCAGAACGCCGGAAATACGGGTCTTCTCAAGCTTTTTCACGGTCTCGCGGGACAATTTTGCCGGCAACTCGACCAGGGAGAAGTCCGGTTTGATGGTGATGTGGCCGAAATCGCTTCTGTGCAAACCACCCTCGTTGGCGATCGCGCCGACAATGGACCCCGGGCCGACCTTGTGCCGCTTGCCGACCGCGATGCGATAGGTGGCGAATCCCTTCTTCGGGCCCTCGCCGGCGCCGCGCGGACCCCTGGCCGGCCGGTCCTGATACTCCCGGGTCCGGCGCTCGGGCGGCGGTTCGGGTGCCAGCAGAAAAGCCTCGCCGTCCCGCGATTGCAATGCCAGCGCCGCCGCGATGTCGGCCATCGGAACGTCGTGATCGCGTTCGTAATCCGCGACCAGGCGGCGGAACAGGTCCAGACCCGGTGAACCCAGGCTGTCGGTGATCGAGTCGGCGAATTTGGCAACCCGCTGGGCGTTGACGTCGTCGACGCTGGGCAGTTGGGCCTCGGTCAGCTTCTGGCGGGTCGCCTTCTCGATTGCCTTGAGCAGGTGGCGTTCTCGCGGCGAGACGAACAGCAGCGCCGAACCCGACCGGCCCGCCCGGCCGGTCCGCCCGATCCGGTGCACATAGGACTCGGTGTCGTGCGGGATGTCGTAGTTCAGCACGTGCGAGATGCGCTCGACGTCCAGGCCGCGGGCGGCGACGTCGGTGGCGACCAGGATGTCGATGCCCTTGGCGCCGCCCTCTTTCAGGGCCGCGATGGTCCGCTCCCGCACCGCCTGCGGGATGTCGCCGTTGATCGCGGACGCGGAAAACCCTCGGGCGCGTAGCTTTTCGGCGACTTCCTCGGTGGCCTGCTTGGTGCGGACGAATACGATCATCGCCTCGAACGGCTCGACTTCCAGGACCCGCGTCAGCGCGTCCATCTTGCGCCGCCCCTCGACCTGGATGTAGCGCTGCGAAATGTTCTCGGCGGTCGCGGTTTTCGCCTCGACCTTGACCTCGGTCGGATCGTGCAGATACTTGGCGCTGAGCTTGCGGATCGCCGGCGGCATCGTCGCGGAGAACAACGCCACCTGCTTGTATTCCGGCGTCTCGGCCAGGATCCGCTCGACCTCTTCGGCGAAGCCCATCGTCAACATCTCGTCGGCCTCGTCGAGCACCAGGTAGTCGACGTGAGACAGATCCAACGTCCCGCGCTCGAGGTGATCGATCACCCGGCCCGGCGTACCGACCACGACCTGCGCACCGCGCTTCAGCCCGGCCAGCTGCACCCCGTACGACGATCCGCCGTAGATCGGCAACACGTTGATCTGCGGCAGGTGGGCACCGTAGCGGCTGAACGCCTCGGCCACCTGCAGCGCCAGTTCCCGCGTCGGAGCCAGCACCAGCGCCTGGGTGGCCTTGCTGCCGGTGTCGATCTTGGACAGGATGGGCACCGCGAACGCGGCGGTCTTCCCCGTTCCCGTCTGGGCCAGCCCGACCACATCCGAGCCCTCCATCAGGGCCGGAATCGTGGCCGCCTGGATCGCCGACGGCGACTCGTAGCCGACCTCGGACAGGGCCTGCAGCACCGAAGGGTGAATCTGCAGGTCGGCGAAGGTCACGGTGTCATCATGCGGGGCGCTCATCTCGAGGCAAAAGTTTACGGCGTCGTGCGCCGTTGCTCGGCCACGCCTGCCACGTCGATGCGGCTGGTCAAGGTACGGTGCGGCGTTGTGTGGACACGACAGCGCAGCAGCGGCGACCGTCGCCCCCTGGCCGGCCTGGCCGCTGCCGCCCTGCTCACCGCGGCGCTGAGCGGCTGCGGATCAGGGGATTCGACCGTCGCGAAGACACCTGAACCCACCACCCAGGCGACCGCGACACCCCACTCGGCGGCGCCGCAGCAGCCGTCCGCGACCGCTGCCCCGACCAGCCCCGGGCCCGTCGATCCGTGCGCGGTGAACCTCGCCGACCCCGCCATCGCGCGCGGGGTGTCCGAGCTTCCGCAGGATCCGCGCAGCCACCAGCCGTGGAACGCCGAGCCGCTGGCCGGCAACTTCAACCAGTGCGCGCAGTTGTCCGCGGTGATCGTCAAGGCCAACACCAACGCCGAGAGCCCGAACACCCGCGCGGTGCTGTTTCATCTCGGCAAGCTGATCCCGCCGCAGAACGTGCCCGAGACCTACGGCTTCAACGGCATCGACGCCTCCCAGTGCACCGGCGACACGGTCGCGCTGGTGTATTCCGGCGGCATCGGCCTGCCGAGCATCGTCAAGTTCCGCTGGAACGGCAACGGAGTCGAATTGGTGGCCAACGCCGGCCGCTGATTGTCGGTGCCGCCGCCTACAGTGGCGGTGTGTTCATGGCAGGCGACAGCGTCATCTACAGCGCGTCGGATCTCGCATCCGCGGCGCGCTGCGAATACGCCCTGCTGCGCGAATTCGACGCGAAACTCGGCCGGGGGCAACGTGTCACGGTGGTCGACGATTTGCTCGACCGCACCGCGACTCTCGGTGACGAGCACGAGCAGCGCCGGCTCGAACAGCTTCGCGACGAGTACGGCGACGTCGCCGTCATCGGCCGTCCGGTCCCGTTCACCGTCGAGAACGTCACCGCGGCGGCAGACCAGACCCGGCGGGCCATCGACCGCGGCGCGGCGGTGGTCTATCAGGCCGCGATGTTCGACGGCCGCTTCGTCGGATTCGCCGACTTTCTGGTGCGCCGCGACGGGCGGTATCAGGTGGCCGACACCAAGCTGGCGCGGTCGGCGAAAGTCACGGCCCTGCTTCAAATCGCCGCCTATGCCGACACATTGAGCCGGGCCGGGGTCGAGGTGCACCCGGAGGCCGAATTGGTTCTCGGCAACGGCACCGCGGTCACCTATCAGGTGGAGGAGCTCATCCCGGTGTATCGCGAGCAGCGCGCCCGGTTGCAGCGTGTGCTCGACGCGCATTACACCCACGGTGCGCCGGTACGTTGGGACGACGAGGGCGTCCGCGCTTGCTTCCGGTGCCCGGCGTGCGAAGAGCAGGTGCGTGCGGCCGACGACCTGCTGCTGGTCGCGGGCATGCGGGTGACTCAGCGCGCGAAGCTGCTCGACGCGGGCATCACGACAATCACCGAGTTGGCCGAACACAGCGGCCCGGTGACCAGCCTGGCCGCGCGGCCGCTGGCGGCGATGGTCGCCCAGGCCAAGCTGCAGATCAGCCAACGTGAGAGCGGGACACCGCAATTCGAGGTGGCCGATCCGCAGCCGCTGACGCTGCTGCCCAATCCCGACGACGGCGACCTGTTCTTCGACTTCGAGGGCGACCCGCTGTGGACCGCCGACGGGGTCGACTGGGGCTTGGAGTATCTGTTCGGCGTCCTCGAAGGCGGCAAGACCGGCGCTTTCCACCCGCTGTGGGCGCACGACCGACCGGAGGAACGTCAGGCCCTGATCGACTTCCTCAAGCTGGTGGCCAAGCGCCGCAAGCGGTTTCCGAACATGCATGTCTACCACTACGCCGCCTACGAGAAGACGGCGCTGCTGCGGCTGGCCGGGCGCCATGGTGTCGGCGAAGACGAGGTCGACGATCTGCTGCGTAGCGGGACGCTGGTCGACCTGTATCCGATTGTGCGCAAGAGCATTCGGACCGGCGCCGAGTCGCTGAGCCTGAAGGCGCTGGAGCCGCTGTACATGGGGTCGCAGTTGCGGTCCGGCGATGTCACCAACGCCGCCGACTCGATCACGCAGTACGCGCGATACAGCGAACTGCGCGGCAACGGGGAACTCGACGAAGCCGCGACCGTGCTCAAGGAGATCGAGGACTACAACCACTACGACTGCACGTCGACGCGCGAACTGCGCAACTGGCTGCTGCTGCGGGCGCTCGAAGGCGGGGTGACTCCAATCGGCGCACAGCCGGTTCCGGACGGCGGAGCGATCGAGGAGGTCGATGCGCTCGCCGCGAAGCTGCAGAAGTTCAGCGGCGACGCCGCGACCGGTGACCGCACCACCGAACAGACCGCGGTGGCGCTGGTGTCGGCCGCCCGCGGGTATCACCGCCGCGAGGACAAGCCGTTCTGGTGGGCGCACTTCGACCGGCTGAACTATCCGGTCGACGAATGGTCTGACCAGACCGACGTTTTCATCGTCAACGAGGCCGAGGTGGACGTCGACTGGAACAAGCCGCCCAAGGCCCGCAAGCTGCAGCGGCGTGCCCGGCTGACCGGCGAGTTGGCCCGCGGCGCGCTCAACTCCGAAGTCTTCGCGCTCTACGACCCGCCGGCCCCGTCGGGGCTGATCGACAACCCCGACCGGCGCGCGGCCGGTCGCGCCGACGTGGTCGAGGTCGACGACCCGACCGTGCCGACCGCGGTCATCATCTGCGAGCGAACTCCGCCCGACGGCAACACCTTTCCCGAACTGCCGTTCGCGCTGACCCCGGGCGGGCCGATCAACACCAAGCCGCTGCGCGACGCGATCGAAGCGGCGGCCGCAGACCTAGCCGCCAGCCTGCCGACCCTCCCCCGCAATGCCGTCACCGACATACTGCTGCGCAATCCGCCGAGGACGCGCAGCGGCGCGGACCTCCCCCGCAGCGGCGACTACATCGACGACATCACCGTCGCATTGCTCGACCTCGACTCGTCCTACGTCGCCGTGCACGGGCCGCCTGGAACAGGCAAGACGTACACCGGCGCCCATGTGATCACCCGACTGGTCAACGAATCTGTTTGGCGCATAGGCGTTGTCGCGCAGTCACACAACGTGGTGGAGAACCTGCTGCAGGGCACGATCAACGCGGGCATCGACCCGGCGCGGGTCGCGAAGAAGAAGGGTGAACGCGGCGACGTCGACTGGCAACAGATCGGCGACGGCGAATACGCCGCATTCATCGGCGGTACCGGCGGTTCAGGGGGCTGCGTGATCGGTGGCACCGCATGGGATTTCGCCAACCCCGGCCGCGTCCCACCGGGAAGCCTGGACCTGTTGGTGATCGACGAGGCGGGCCAATTCTGCCTGGCCAACACGATCGCGGTGGCCGCATCGGCCGCCAACCTGTTGCTGCTCGGCGACCCGCAACAGTTGCCGCAAGTCAGCCAGGGCACCCACCCCGAACCCGTCGACGGGTCCGCGCTGGGCTGGCTGGTGGAGGGCCAACGGACGCTGCCCGCTGAGCGCGGCTACTTCCTCGACCGGTCGCGCCGCATGCATCCCGCGGTCTGCGCGCCGGTATCGACGCTGGCCTACGAGGGCCGGTTGCAGCCCTACTCCGACATCACCGCGGCGCGCCGACTGGCAGGGTATCCACCTGGGCTGCAGGTGCTTCGCGTCCACCACGAGGGCAACGCGACCGAGAGTCCCGAGGAAGCGCAAGCCATCGCAGAGCTCATCCGCACGCTGGTCGGGCGCACTTGGACAAGCGAAAAGGGCACGCGGCCACTGGCTTCCGCCGACATCCTGGTGCTCGCCCCCTACAACGCGCAGGTGCTGCTGCTGCGCGAACACCTGGCCGAAGCCGGGCTCGGCGATGTCCGGGTCGGGACCGTCGACAAGTTCCAGGGCGCCGAGGCACCGGTGGCCATCGTCTCCATGACCGCCTCGTCAGTCGACGACATCCCGCGCGGAATTCCGTTCCTGCTCAACCGGAATCGACTGAATGTGGCGATCAGCCGGGCCCAATACGCGGCGGTGATCGTCCGCGCGGATGCGTTGACCGAATACCTGCCGGCCGCGCCGACCGGACTGGTCGAACTCGGGGCGTTCCTGGCGCTGACGGCAGACGGCCCGGCCTAGCGCCGGCGCGGGCCCTCGCCGGGGTCGATCCGGCGTCGCCGGGGCGGCGGGTGATGGCCGTTGCGCCCGGTGTCGTGGGTGCTCGAGCCGCCGTAGGTGTCGAGGATGTCGTCGAACGACGGCTCGTCGGGCTGACCGCGGCGCCGTTCCAACGGCGGGAATTCCACGCCGCGAAACCCGTTGGGCGAATCCCGAATTGGCTCGATCTCGGTGGTCGCGGTGACGTCGTCGCCGAGCAGCCTGGCGCGCGGCGGCTCCTGGTGCGCGGTGAACGGCTCGGTCATCGGATCTACCGGCCTCGGAGGGGTGGGACGGGTCGACGGGTCGGGGCGCTGACGTCCGGGTGCGGGCGGCAACGTGTACTCGACGTAGTCATCGTCGTCGTCGAAGCCGTCACGGTAACCATCGAAGTCGCTCGCGAAACCCTCTGGGGTGCTTGGTCGTACGCGCACCCGACGGCCCGGAGCACCCGCGCCGTCTGCGGCCGCCACGCCGCGGCGAGACTCGGCCGCCGACCCGTCGGACCCGACCAGGAAGATGGCTGCGACCACTCCCAACAGCGCGACGAAAGCCGGCAACAGCATCGACTGCGACATCGCGTCGGCGAACGGCCGGTGCAGGAAATCCGGCATTTCCAGCGAGGCGCCCGCCGCGCCCGGCGGGCCCGCTCCGCCATCGGGCATCGGCCCCAACGCGTTTGCGATGCGCGATGTCATGAACGACGCCATGCCGGCGCTGCCCAGCACGGCGCCGACCTGGCGGGTCGCGTTGAACACACCGGAACTCGCGCCCGCGAACTCCGGCGGCAGGTTGCGCGTCGCAGTCGCGGTGATCGGCGCCCAGATGAAGGCCATCGCCGAGCCCAGCACGAAGAACGGCAGCACCAGCGCCCAGATCGGCGTGGTCGGGGTGATCGCGATCGACAGCCAGGTCAGGCCGACCGTCAGGCAGGAGAATCCGAATCCGACCACCGGACGCGGGTGTACCCGGTCGACGAGGCGACCCGCGACGGGCGCCAATACCCCGCTGGTGATCGCCATCGGCGCAGTCAGCAGGGCCGACCGGGTCGGCGACAGGCCGCACACCGCTTGCGCATAGAACATCAGCGGCAAGATCATCCCGGTGGCCGCGAAGGCGATGACCACCGCGGCGGCGTTGCACAGGCTGAAGTCCCGGTCGCGGAAGATGTCCAGCGGAATCAACGGCTCGTGCCTGCTGATCGATTGCCAGTAGACGAACGCCGACATGAACCCCACACCGGCAACCAACACCGCCCAGATCCAGGGCGCCCAATTGTGCGACTGCCCTTCCTGCAGCGAGAAGACAATCAGGAACATGCCGATGCCGGACAGTGCCACCCCGACCACGTCGAACCGGTGCTTGTGGGTCGGTAGTTCGGGGATCTTCCAATACGCCAGGCCGAGGCCGACGAGACCGATCGGGACGTTGACGAAGAAGATCCACGCCCACCCCATCGCGTCCACCAGCACGCCGCCGGCCAGCGGTCCGACCAGCGTGGCCACCCCCGCGGTGGCACCCCAGACGCTCATCGCCACCCCGCGTCCCTCGACCGGGAAGATCCGCGAAATCAACGACAGGGTCTGCGGGCTCATCACCGCGGCGCCGATGCCCTGCGCCACCCGCGCGGTGATCAGCATTCCGATGGTGCCCGACAGGCCGCACCACAGCGAGGCCGCGGTGAAGATCGCCAGGCCGATCAGATACAGGTTCTTCGGGCCGTACCGGTCGCCGAGCCGGCCGGCCACCAACAGCGGGACGGCGTAGGCCAGCAGGTAGGCGCTGGTCACCCAGATGACGGTGTCGTAGCCGGTGCCGAGCTTGACCATGATGCTCGGATTGGCGACCGCGACGATCGTCGAGTCCAGCAGGATCATGAAGAAGCCGACCATCATCGCCCACAGCGCGTGCCACGGGTTCGGGTCGTCGACGCGCGTCGTCGCCGGACCGCCGCCCGGTCGCCGTCGTGCGCTCGCCGTTGTCATCTCTTCACCTCGTCCATCGGTCGCCGCCGCAAGTGCCCCGATCGCCTCGAGCCGGCGAAAGCTCGCAGCCAGGCCAGTTCGGCCCGCGTCGTTGCCAGCAGGTAATCGAATGCCACCAGATATCCGGCGGGCGTGACGCTGGCATCGTGCAGCGCCACGATTTCGGCGGCCCGCGCCTCCAGCGCCCCGACTCGTTCGTCGACGGCATTCGCCGCAGCGTCGGCATCCAGAGTATCGATCTCCGCCAGGGCGACGGCGAACTGCGGAAATTCGTGCGTCGGCTCCGCGATCAGCTGACCGACGCGATCGGCGAGTGCCTCGACACCGGCGTCGGTGATCTCGTAGATGGCCCGCTCGGGCCGCTTGCCGTCACGCGCCGTCCCGGCTCGGCGGATCAGCTTCTCCTCGGTCAGCCGGTCGACGGCGTGGTAGAGCGAGCCCGGCCGGACCTTCACGATGCGGTCGGCATGCCGCTCGACCAGGGTTTGGACCATCTCGTAGCCGTGCATCGGGCGGGCCCGGAGCAGCGACAGCACCGAGATACCCAGCGAGTTCAGTAGGTAGGCCATCGAGTGTCCGTCGTCGTCGGTGATCGGTCGCTTCCGTCGCGGATTATTCCGAACGGACTAATCGCATGCACGCCTGACCCCACGTTTGCGGGAGCCACCGCTAGCCTGAAAGCAATGTCGCAGCCCGGACGGAGCCGGGCCATCCCACCCGGAGGCATCCCATGAGCGCCTGGCGCACCCGGTCCTCGGCCGACTCGCGGACCGCCACCCCCGAGGGCA
Organism: Candidatus Mycobacterium wuenschmannii; assembly: GCF_030252325.1. Classification (NCBI taxonomy): domain Bacteria; kingdom Bacillati; phylum Actinomycetota; class Actinomycetes; order Mycobacteriales; family Mycobacteriaceae; genus Mycobacterium; species Candidatus Mycobacterium wuenschmannii. The sequence continues at coordinate 2,242,088 of NZ_CP126981.1, forward strand.
AGCCGAAAAGGTCGGCGCGCGCGCTGGCCAGCGTCATCGAGCGCAGCTCCCGGATCCAGGGGCCGCTGGCGACCGCCTACGTGGAGCGGTTGCGGCGCAACGATCCTGACGCCGGGCCGGCCACCATCGTGGCGAAGCTCGAGAAGCACTACGTCACCGCCGTGACGGCAAGCGGTGCCGCCGTTGGTTCGACGGCGGTGCTCCCGGGCCTGGGCACGCTGGCCGCGCTGTCGGCGTCGGCCGGCGAGACCGCGGTCTTCTTGGAGGCGACGGCGTTTTTCGCGCTGGCCGTCGCGTCGGTGTACGGCATCCCGACCGACGAGCGGGAGCGCCGCCGCACGCTGGTGCTATCGGTGTTGGTGGGCGACGACAGCAAGCACGCCATGTCCGAGCTGATCGGCGGCGGCCGCACCAGCGGGGCCTGGCTGTCGGAGGGCATGGCGTCGCTGCCGATGCCGGCGCTGTCGCAACTGAACTCACGACTGCTCAAGCGGGCGGTGCGACGGTTCACGCTGCGCCGCAGCGCGCTGCTGTTCGGCAAAGTCCTGCCGGTCGGCATCGGCGCCGGAATCGGCGCTGTCGGCAACCGGTTGGCGGGCAAGCAGATCGTGAAAAACGCGCGCAAGGCCTTCGGCACGCCGCCGGCGAAGTGGCCGGTCACCCTGCACCTGTTGCCGACGGTGTCCGACGTCCGCTGAGCGCCACGTCACCGCAGGATCCTCCGACCGAACTCACATGGCGGATCGGCGGCAAAGGGTTAGCCTTTATGGGGCGTAGCGGCAGGCGCGGCAGAGCCCTGCCCGGACAGAGGAATCGAGGCGAGCAGCGGCTGTGAGCAGCACGAGTTCACCATTCGGTCAGAACGAATGGCTGGTCGAGGAGATGTACCGCAAGTTCCGCGACGACCCCTCCTCGGTGGATCCGAGCTGGCACGAGTTCTTGGTCGACTACAACCCCGACCCGGCCGGCGATGCCCCGGCTGAGGTGACGCCGGCTCCCGCCCAGCCCGCACAGCAAGCGGCACCGACTCCCCCGCCCGCGGTCACGCCCCCGCAGGCCGCACCCGTGCCCGCCGCGTCCGGCAACGGCGCGCCCACCACCCCGCAGCCGGCCGCCCAGACCCCGGCGCCCAAGCCCGCCGGTCCGCCGCCCGCCGAGGGCGATGAGCTTCAGGTGCTGCGCGGCGCGGCCGCGGCCGTCGTCCGCAACATGTCGCAGTCGCTCGACCTCCCGACGGCGACCAGCGTCCGGGCCATTCCGGCCAAGCTGATGATCGACAACCGCGTGGTGATCAACAACCAACTGAAACGCACCCGCGGCGGCAAGGTCTCGTTCACCCACATCCTGGGCTACGCCCTGGTGCAGGCGCTCAAGAGCTTCCCGAACATGAACCGGCACTACGCCGAGATCGACGGCAAGCCGAACTCGGTGACGCCCGCGCACATCAACCTGGGTCTGGCCATCGACCTGCAGGGCAAGGACGGCAAGAGGTCGCTGGTCGTCGCGGGCATCAAGGGTTGCGAGACCATGAGTTTCGGCCAATTCGTCGCGGCCTACGAGGACATCGTCCGGCGCGCCCGCGACGGCAAGCTGACCGCCGAAGACTTTGCCGGCGTGACGATTTCGCTGACCAACCCGGGCACCATCGGCACCGTGCACTCGGTGCCGCGACTGATGACCGGCCAGGGTGCGATCATCGGCGTGGGCGCCATGGAGTACCCGGCCGAATTCCAGGGCGCCAGCGAGGAACGCATCGCCGAGTTGGGCATCGGCAAGCTGATCACGCTCACCTCGACCTACGACCACCGCATCATCCAGGGCGCGGAGTCGGGCGACTTCCTGCGCACCATCCACGAACTGCTGCTCTCCGACGGTTTCTGGGACGAACTGTTCCGCGAGATGGGTGTGCCCTACCTGCCGATCCGGTGGAGCACCGACAACCCCGACTCGATCGTGGACAAGAACGCCCGCGTGATGGAGTTGATCGCGGCCTACCGCAACCGCGGGCACCTGATGGCCGACATCGACCCACTTCGATTGGACAACACCAGGTTTCGCAGCCACCCCGACCTCGAGGTGGTCACTCACGGGCTGACGCTGTGGGACCTCGACCGGGTGTTCAAGGTCAACGGGTTCGGCGGCTGGGAGTACCGCAGGCTGCGCGACATCCTCGGCCTGCTGCGCGACGCCTACTGCCGGCACATCGGTGTCGAGTACACCCATATCCTCGACCCCGAGCAACTCGCCTGGCTCGAGGAGCGCGTCGAGACCAAGCACGTCAAACCGACTGTGGCCCAACAGAAGTACATCCTGAGCAAGCTCAACGCCGCGGAGGCGTTCGAAACCTTTCTACAGACCAAATACGTTGGGCAGAAGCGGTTCTCGCTCGAGGGCGCCGAAAGCACCATCCCGCTGATGGATGCCGCCATCGACCAGTGCGCCGAGCACGGCCTCGACGAGGTGGTCATCGGCATGCCGCACCGCGGCCGGCTCAACGTGCTGGCCAACATCGTCGGCAAGCCCTACTCGCAGATCTTCAGCGAGTTCGAGGGCAACCTCAACCCCGCCCAGGCGCACGGCTCCGGTGACGTGAAGTACCACCTCGGCGCTACCGGTGTGTACCTGCAGATGTTCGGCGACAACGACATTCAGGTCTCGCTGACCGCCAACCCGTCGCACCTGGAGGCCGTCGACCCGGTACTGGAAGGCCTGGTGCGCGCCAAGCAGGACCTGCTCGACAAGGGCGAGGGCGAGCGCGGCAACTCGGTGGTGCCGATGATGCTGCACGGCGACGCCGCATTCGCCGGTCAGGGCGTGGTCGCCGAGACGCTGAACCTGGCCAAGCTGCCCGGTTACCGGGTCGGCGGCACGATCCACATCATCGTCAACAACCAGATCGGCTTCACCACCGCGCCGGAATACTCGCGGTCCAGCGAATACTGCACCGACGTCGCGAAAATGATTGGCGCACCGATCTTCCACGTCAACGGCGACGACCCCGAGGCGTGCGTCTGGGTGGCCAAGCTGGCCGTCGACTTCCGGCAGAAGTTCAAGAAGGACGTCGTCATCGACATGCTGTGCTACCGCCGCCGCGGGCACAACGAGGGCGACGACCCGTCGATGACCAACCCGTACATGTATGACGTCGTCGACGTGAAGCGCGGCGTCCGCAAGACCTACACCGAAGCGCTGATCGGCCGTGGCGATATCTCGATGAAAGAAGCCGAGGACGCCCTGCGCGACTACCAGGGCCAACTCGAGCAGGTGTTCAACGACGTCCGCGAAGTGGAGAAGCACGGCGTGCAGGCCAGCATGTCGGTGGAGTCCAACCAGATGCTGGCGGCCGGCCTGGACACCGCGGTGGACAAGGCACTGCTGGCCCGCATCGGCGACGCATTCCTCGCCCTGCCAGAGGAATTCGCCGCCCACCCCCGGGTGATGCCGGTGCTGGAGAAGCGCCGCGAGATGGCCTACGAGGGCAAGATCGACTGGGCCTTCGGCGAGCTGCTCGCGTTGGGTTCGCTGGTGGCCGAGGGCAAGTTGATTCGGCTGTCCGGCCAGGACACCCGCCGCGGCACGTTCTCGCAGCGGCACTCGGTGATCATCGACCGCCAGACCGGTGCGGAGTTCACCCCGCTGCAGTTGCTCACCATCGACAAGGACGGCAACCCGACCGGCGGCAAGTTCCTGGTGTTCGACTCGCCGCTGTCGGAGTACGCCGCGGTCGGCTTCGAATACGGCTACACGGTCGGCAACCCGGATGCATTGGTGTTGTGGGAGGGCCAGTTCGGCGACTTCGTCAACGGCGCCCAGTCCATCATCGACGAGTTCATCAGCTCCGGTGAAGCCAAGTGGGGCCAGCTGTCCAGTGTCGTGCTGCTGCTGCCGCACGGGCACGAAGGTCAGGGACCCGACCACACCTCCGGTCGCATCGAGCGCTTCCTGCAACTGTGGGCCGAGGGTTCGATGACCATCGCGGTGCCCTCGACGCCGGCGAACTACTTCCACCTGCTGCGCCGGCACGCCCTCGACGGCGTGCAGCGTCCGCTGATCGTTTTCACGCCGAAGTCGATGCTGCGCAACAAGGCTGCGGTCAGCGACATCAAGGAGTTCACCGAGGACCGATTCCACTCGGTGCTCGAGGAGCCCACCTACACCGAGGGCATCGGCGACCGCAACAAGGTCACCCGAATCCTGTTGACTAGCGGCAAGATCTACTACGAACTGGCCGCCCGTAAGGCCAAGGACAACCGCGACGACATCGGGATCGTGCGCATCGAGCAGCTTGCTCCGCTGCCGTTCCACCGGCTCAAGGAGACGTTGGAGCACTACCCGAACGCCAACCAGTACTCCTGGGTTCAGGAGGAGCCGGCCAACCAGGGCGCGTGGCCGCGGTTCGGCCTCGAGCTGCCCGAGCTGTTCCCGGAGAAACTCGTTGGCATCAAACGGATTTCGCGCCGCGCGATGTCGGCACCCTCGTCGGGTTCGTCGAAGGTGCACGCCGTCGAGCAGCAGGAGATCATCGACGAGGCGTTCCGCTGATCGACTGAGGTCGCGAAGCGCCGAGTGTGCGGGTTGTAGGCGCTCAAACAGCCTGAGAGGCGCTCAGTCTCTGCACAGTCGTCGTCATGGCGTCGAGCCGGCCACATCGCTGAGCCGACGTTCCGGATTCCGGACAACCGCCCCGCAAGCACGGATAACTGAACGTCAAAGCCCTTTCGTGGGGATAACCCCACGTGAGTTAGGTCACCCTAAATTAGGGTAGGCATACCTCTTGTTGCTCAGGGAAAACTCAGATAGTTTTCATGCGTTCCATTAAGGAACGCTCCCCTCTACTGAGTACCAAGGAGATTCTGTGCACTCGATTTCCCGTCCCACTCCTGCACTCGGCGGGCTGACGCTGGCCGGCATCGCACTGGCCGGCGCCGCCCTTGCCGCCATCGGCCAATCGGCGCCCACCCTGTCCGGTGTCACGCCAAACCTGCAGCAGCGCGAGGTAAAGCTCATTGACGCCGCGTCGGACTTCGTCCTGACCGACTGGGGCACGGTGTTCACCGACGCCCAGGCCAATCTGACTGCACTGCAGGCGGATATCGCCGCGGTCCCGCTGCAGTCCGATCTGGAGACTCTGTTCGGCGGCTTCTCGACCGAGCTGACTGCGGACCTGCAAAGCTCGGCGACGGCGTTCCAGACGTTCGCCGATTCGCTACCGGACACACTGCAGTCGGTGTCGACGGACCTCGCCGCGGGCAAGTTCACCGACGCGTTCGTCACGCTGGACACGACGGGGCTGAACAGCCTTGAAGATATCGGCAAGCCGCTGTTCGATCTGCTGAACACCACCGCACGCGGCACCGGTGAGATCACCGAGCTCGGCATCCTGGGGACCCTTGCCCAAGATGCAACGAACGCATTCAACTCGGTGTTCACCACGGGCGGCGCCTTCGAGCTGAGCAAGGCGCTGCTGACGCCGGAAATCACCGCGACGTTCGAGTTGGCGAACAACTTCGATGCGATCGAGGCCTCGTTCGCCAGCGGCGACTACACCGAAGCACTCGCGGAAATCCAGAACATTCCGTCCGGCTACATCGGAGCGTTGCTCAACGGCTTCGTCCCAGTTGTCGACGGCGTGCCGACCACCGAAGCCTTCCCGGGTCTGCTCGATCTCAACAGTGGCGCGCTGGAGTACTTCTTCGTGACCATTCCGACGGAAATCGCCAACTCGCTCGGCATCTCGGCAACGGACACGGCCGCCAGCACGCTCGTCGACAGCGCGTCGCTGATCGACCCGACGTCGTTCGCGGACCTGGTCACTTCGCTGTTCGGCAGCCTGTAGCACCAATTACGCACGGCGGCCCGTCTTTTCGGCGGGCCGCCGCTGCGCGGAAGGGTTAGCGGCGCGTCGCCCGCTCGTACATGGCGTTGATGCCGCTCGACGCCCGGTGGCCCGCCGTCGGCAGCGGCCCGGTGGCGTCGTTGTCGAGGGGCTCCCGGTACGTCGGCACCGAGCGGCGCGGGATTCGTGGCGGCCGCGACGCGACGTTCATCGGCCACCAGAACCAGCGGCCCAGCATGGCCGCGATCGACGGCATCAGGAACGACCGGACGATCAGCGTGTCGAACAGCAGACCCAGGCCGATGGTCGTGCCCACCTGACCCACCGCACGGTTGTCGCTGACCATCATCGAGGCCATCGTGAAGGCGAACACCAGCCCGGCGGCCGTCACGACCCGACCGGTACCACCCATCGCGCGGATGATGCCGGTCTTGAGGCCGGCGCCGATCTCCTCCTTGAAGCGGGCGACCAGCAACAGGTTGTAATCAGATCCGACGGCCAACAGGATGATCACCGACATCACCATCGTCAGCCAGTGCAGCTTGACCCCAATGATGTACTGCCACAACAGCACCGACATACCGAACGAAGCGCCCAGCGACAGCGCGACCGTGCCCACGATCACCAACGCGGCCACCAGGCTGCGGGTGATCAGCAGCATGATGATGAAGATCATGCACAGCGACGAGATGCCGGCGATCATGAAGTCGTAGTTGGACGCTTCCTTCAGATCCTTGAAAGTGGCTGCGGTGCCGGAGATGTAGACCTTGGCGTCCTCCAGCGCGGTGCCCTTGAGTGACTCGTAGGCCGCAGTCTTGATGACGTCGATCCGCGACATGCCTTCGTTGGTCGCGGGATCGCCCTTGTGCGAGATGATGAACCGAGCGGCCTTGCCGTCAGGTGACAGGAACAGCTTCTCGACCCGCTGGAAGTCCGGATTGGCGAAGACCTCGTGCGGCAGATAGAACGAGTCACCGGTCTTCGCGGCGTCGAAGTCCTTGCCCATTGCGGTGGCGTCTTCGCTGAGTTCGTTCGCCTGATCGAACATCCCGGACGCGGTGCTGTGCAGCGTCAGCACCATGGTCCGCAGGCTGCGCATGGTTTCGATCTGCGCCGGCAGCAGCGCGACCAGTTGCGGCACCACGGCGTCGACGCTGTCGACGTCCTTGGTCAGCTCCTCCAGCTTCTGGCTGAGCTTGTCCACCCCGTCGGTGGCGTTGTAGGCCGACCGGATGCCCCAGCACAACGGAATGTTGAAGCAGTGCTGCTCGGCGTAGAAGTAGCTGCGCAGCGGCCGGAACGTGTCGTCGAAATCGGCGATGTTGTCCCGCACTTCGTTGGTGATGGCCAACGTGTCCTTGGTGAGGCCGGCGATGTGGTGCGTGGTGCCGACCATCTGGTTCATCAAGACGTTGACCTTCTCCAACGACTTGATCGTCCCGCCGAGTTGGTCGGCCAGCTTCTGCATGTCGTCCAGCCGGCCCTTGGCCACCTGCAGATTCTGCAGCTGTCCGGCGTTCTGCATGCTGAGCAGGAAAGGGATCGAGGTGTGCTCCAGCGGAGTGCCCTGCGGGCGGGTGACGCTCTGCACCCGGGCGATTCCTTCGACCCCGAAGATCCGCTTGGCCAGTCGGTCCAGCACCAGGAAGTCCGCGGAGTTGCGCATGTCGTGGTCGGACTCGATCATCAGGACTTCGGGCATCATCCGGGCCTGGGAGAAATGCCGTTCCGCGGCGGCCATGCCGATGTTGCCGGGGGTGTCCTTCGGGATGTAGTCGCGGTCGATGTAGCTGACCTTGTAACCCGGCAGCGCCAGCAACCCGACCATGGTGACCGCGCAGGTGGCGGCGAAAATCGGTGCGGGCCAACGGACCACGGCGGCACCGACCCGGCGCCAGCCGCGGACACTGTGCAGGCGCTTGGGCTCCAGCAGACCGAATCGGCTGCCCACCGTGATCACCGCGGGGATCAGGGTCAGCGCCACCGCGACGGCGACCAGCATGCCGACCGCGCAGGGCGCGCCAAGGGTCTGGAAGACCGGCAGCCGGGCGAAGCTGAGGCAGTACGTCGCGCCGGCGATCGTCAGGCCGGACGCCAACACCACATGTGCGACACCGCGATACGCGGTGAAGTAGGCGGTCTTGCGGTCCTCGCCGGCGTGCCGCGCCTCGTGATAGCGGCCGATGAAGAAGATGCCGTAGTCGGTGCCCGCCGCGATCGCCAGCGACACCAACATGTTGGTGGCGAAGGTGGAGAGCTTGATGACGTCGTGCAGCGCGAGGAACGCGACTATGCCTCGGGCCGCTGCCAATTCGATGCCGACCATCACCAGCAGCAGGCCCACCGTGATGAAGGACCGGTAGACGAACAGCAGCATCACGAAGATCACCGCGACCGTGGTGACCATGATCTTCACGATCGTCTTGTCGCCGCTGGTGTTGCCGTCCGCAGCGATCGCGGCCGAGCCGGTCAGGTATGCCTTTACGCCCTTGGGCGCGGGCACGCTGTCGACGATCTTGCGGACGTTGGCCACCGAGGTGTTCGACGACGTCTCGCCTTGATTGCCAACAAGATTCAGCTGGACGTAGGCGGCCTTGCCGTCGGGACTCTGGGCTCCGGCCGCGGTCAGCGGGTCGCCCCAGAAGTCCTGGATGTGCTGGACGTCCTTCGGGTCGGCCTTGAGCCGGTTGATGATCTGCTCGTAGTAGTGGTGAGCGTCGTCGCCGAGTTGCTGGTCGCCCTCGATGACGATCATCGCCATCGCGTCGGAGTCGGATTCCTTGAACACTTTGCCGATGCGCGCGGCGGCCCGGACCGACGGCGCGTCCTTGGTGCCCAGTGACACGGCATGGTCGCGCGCGACCTGCTCCAGCGACGGGATCGCGAGACTGACGATCACGGTGATCGCCAACCACCCCAGGATGATCGGCACCGACAGCTGCCGGACCAGGCGCGCGACGAACGTCGCCGCGGCATGCTCGTGCCGCAGGTGATGGCTCGTCATGCCTTGATCCGGCAGTACGTGAACGCGCTCACTTCGTTCGAGATCCTCTCGGCCTTGACCTGACCGTCCACGACGATCCGGCAGCCAATGCTGTTGCTGTCACCCTGGGCCACCACATTCCCCACGACGGCTGGGCTGTTTGTCGTGAGTCGTATAGACCACGGTAATCGTGCCCTATCGACGAGCTGTGGGTCGGAGTTCACATCAAAATAGCTGATGTCCGCGACGGCGCCCGTCGGGCCGAAGACCTCGTACATCACCGACTTCTGAGCGAGCTGTCCGACACCCGTGGCCTCTTGTTTTCCATACGCCGAAGGCTTGTCCATGGTCGAGGCGGCGCGCACCCGCGACACCGAGAATCCGCCACCGCCTACGACCGCAAGTACCACCAGCGGTATCCATGCCCGCTTGAGCACCTCCGCGACCGCCATCCTGTTGCCCCGTCCCGAACGCCTGTGGCGCTTCGATACGCAAGCGACCCGTGGGACGAGTAAATCACGCTGTCGCGGCACGGCGTCAGGGGATTTCTCCATGCTTTGGCTAAGAATTCGCCGGACCGACATGAGGCCGTCTAGCTGCGGTGATGGCGTTAACGATGCCAATTTTCTGGCAATTGCATTTACCCCTGCCTCGAATTCGGAAAACGCCGTCAATTCGTCCGCATTGCCGCTCGTGCGACGAGATGTAAACGTTGACGCCTCGGCGCGCCCAGTTGCACGCCATCGACCGCGTGTGGGATAGACCTGCGGTTTCCGCGAACACAGACCGTTGACGACGACAGCCGCATTGTTCGTGGCCCGCGCCTGTCTGTCATACTTCCGCGATGGCCACCGCGAACCGCCTGACCCGTCGTCCTTTCGTGCATCGACTGGTGATCAACCCCTTTATGTTTCGGTTGATTTTCCAGTCGAACGCCAAGGACCGGTTCGCCACCCAGACCAAGCTGCTCGGCGGCGACGACTGGTTGTTCTTCAACTACGGATACGAAGAAGACCCGGCGATGGGCATTCCGCTCGACGCGGGCGACGAGCCACACCGATTCTTCATCCAGCTGTATCACCGCACCGCGACCCAGGTGGACCTCGCCGGCAAGAAGGTGCTCGAGTGCAGCTCCGGCCACGGCGGCGGGGCCTCATATCTGGTGCGCACCCAGCACCCGGCCTCCTACACGGGGCTGGACCTGAACCCGGCCGGCGTCGAATTCGCCAAGAACCGCCACCACCTGGACAACCTCGACTTCGTCGAGGGCAACGCCCTGGCACTGCCGTTCGCCGACGACTCGTTCGATGCACTGCTCAACGTCGAGGCCTCGCACCTCTACCCCGACGTGCCGAAATTCTTCAGTGAAGTCAAGCGCGTGCTCAAGCCGGGCGGCCACTTCCTCTACACCGATTTCCGGCCGCGCTCCGAGGTCGCGAAGTGGGAGTCGGACATGGCGAACTCAGGTCTGCGCCGAATCTCCGAGTCGATCATCGACCAGAACGTGTTGCGCGGCAACGAGAAGAACGGCCCGCGCAAGCAGGAGCGGATCAGCCAGCACCAGGGCTCGGCGGTCAGCCGCGCCTTCGCCCGCTACGCCAGCGACATGACCGACTGGGCCTTCAACGGCGCGCTGCGTGAGGGCGAGTACACCTATCGCGTGTACTTGTTCACCAAGGACTGACACCGCGTCGTTCGCTGAAATCTGTTGGTAGAGAAGTAAAACGGGGGCAACATGGCAACGGCTACGACCGATCCCGTGCGGCTGCCGCCCACGCTGCGGCTGCCCAAGCTCGTCACGAGCGTTCTGTTTCTCACCTCGCTGCAGTACTCCGTCGCTCCGTGGCTGAGCCGCCGGTACGGCGGGCCGTTCACGATCAACCTGCCGATCTTCGGTAAGACGATCGTCATCCACGACCGTGACATCGTCAAAGAGGTCTACAGCGCCAGCTTCGACCTGATCGAGCGGCCGACCAAGGTGCTCGGGCAGGCGTTCGGACCCGGCTCGACCTTCAGCCTGATCGGCAAGGAGCACTCGGAGCGCCGAAAGTTGGTGCTGCCCAACTTCTCCGGCAAGAAGGTGAAGAACTACGAGCAGCTCGTCGAAGACGAGGTGCTGAGCGAGACCGCGAGCTGGCCGGAGGGCCAGGAGTTCGAAACCCTCGAATCGATGACACGGCTGACGCTCAACGCGATCATGCGGGCCACCTTCGGCGAACGGGCCGACGCGCTGGACGAGCTCAAGGCCGTTATCCCGTCGTTGATCACGCTGGGCTCGCTGATGCAACGGATGCCGCCGTTCGTGCGACGCGAATACGGATCCTGGAGCCCGGGCAGCAAACTGGCCGCCTTCCGGCGCCGCTTCGACGCGGTGATCGACGAACTCCTCGCCGAGGCGCGCGCCGACTCGTCACTGGCCGACCGCAGCGACATGCTGGCGCTGCTGATGCAGGCCCGCTACGAGGACGGCTCACCGATCTCCGATCGCCACATCGCCGACGAACTGCTCACGCTGGTGGCGGCCGGCCACGAAACCACCGCCTCCCAATTGGCTTGGGCTGTCGAAAGATTGCGCCGCAACCCCGACGTGATGCGCCGGCTCACCGAGGAAGTCGACGCCGGCGGATCCGACCTCAGGCAGGCGACGATCTACGAGATTCAGCGCGTCCGGCCGACGATCGCGGCCTCACTGCGCACGACGAAGACCCGCGTCCGGATCGACGAGTGGGTGCTGCCCGCCGACACCGCCGTGATGATCGACTTCCAACTCGCCCACGAGTCGGACACCAACTACACCGATCCGGAAGCCTTCAATCCGGACCGCTTCCTCGGAGGCCCCCCGCCGTCGTTCCGGTGGGTGCCGTTCGGTGGTGGCATAAACCGTTGCGTGGGAGCCGCTTTCGCGCATATGGAGATGGACGTGACGCTCCGGACGCTGTTCCGCGAATTCCGGTTCACCGCCACCGATGCGCCCGCCGAGGCCCGTAATTTCCGCGGCGTCGCGATCGCGCCGGGCAAGGGTGCACGCGCTGTGGTCTACCGCCGCGTCGACTCACCGTCGCGCGATCGCGACTCGGTGTCGGTCGCCGACCACAGCAGCTGACCCGAACCCTGACCTGGCATACTTCCCGGCATGCCAACGACCAAGGACCGCGTTACCGACATCGGCTACCGGGGCTACAAGGCCTTCATGAACAAGGTCTGGTACCCGTTCCTCACCCGTCGGCTCAACACCCAGGACGTCACCTTCCTCAACTATGGCTACGAGGGCGACCCGCCGCTGAACCTTCCGCTGGACGACGCCGACGCGGCCAGCCGGTACTCGACCAACCTGTACAACCAGGTGGCCTCGCAAATCGACCTGGCCGGCAAGAAGGTGCTGGAGTGCAGTTGCGGCCACGGCGGCGGCGGCGCGTACATCACGCGCACCTTCAAGCCTGCCGAGTACATCGGGCTGGACTACAACCCGGACGGCGTTGCCTACTGCAACGCGCACCACAAGGTGCCCGGCCTGAGCTTCGTGCACGGCAACGCCGAGGATTTGCCGTTCCCGGACAACAGCTTTGACGCGATTGTGAATGTCGAGGCCTCGCACGCCTACCCGAATCTGGACAAGTTCCTATCCGAGGTCAACCGCGTGCTGAAGCCGGGCGGCAGCCTGCTCTACGCCGACTTCCGTGGCCGCCCCGAATTCCCGGCCTGGGAAGGCGCTCTCGATGCGATGCCGCTGCGACAGGTGTCCATGCGCGTCATCAACGACGGCGTGATCCGCTCGTTGGACGCCAGCGCACAGCAGAAGCTCGACTTGATCAGCGCTCAACTGCCGAAGTGGTTCCGCCCGTTCGGCCGCCACTTCGCGGGTGTGCCGGGCACCGGGATCTACAACGTGATCGAGAGCGGCGACGCGGAATACCGCATCTACCAGTTCATCAAGGACTGACCGCCGGTCAGGCGATCGCGTAGTCGGAGATCGGGAACGTCTCCTGCTCCTTGACGGCGCTGCGCACCGAGGTCGGACGGAACAGCGGTGCCTCGCCCTTGCCGGTGTGGTTGCGGAACCAATAGGACCGCGAGCCGACGCAGTTGGCGAGTTCGAACGCGGAGTCCTTCATGAGCTCGGTCATCCGCGCCAGGAACTGGGCGTTGGCCTCTTCGGTGACCTCGAAGGTGCGGGCGTCGCGCTGCTGCATCTCGCCGAAAAGCCGTTCCATGTGCTTCATCTGGTATTCGACGGTGTTGAACCACGACAGGCCCACCCAGGCGTACGGGCTGGCCATCGACAGGAAGTTCGGGAAGCCGGGCATCGAAATACCCTGGTAGGCCTGGAATTGGGTTTCGCGCCACCACTTTCCAAGGTTCTTGCCGTCGCGCCCGATCACCTCGATCGCGGGCAGGTTGGCCTCCCAGACGTCGAAACCGGTTGCCAGCACCAAGGTGTCGATCACGCGCTTGGTGCCGTCGTTGCCGACGATGCCATCGGGCTCGATGTGGTCGATCCCGTTGGTCTCCAGGTGCACATGCTTCTTGGTGAACGCCCGATAGAAGTCGTTGGAGATGGTGGGGCGCTTGCAGCCGAAGTCGAAGTCCGGGTCCAGCTTTCGCGACAGCTCCCGGTTGCGCACCAGCAGCAGTCGGTACAGCCGGGAGAACTGTGAGATGGCCTTGTTGAAGGGCTTGAAGTAGCGGAACTTCCACATGGTCAGCACCATGGAGACTTCGAGGATCGCGTCGGTATACCAGCGCAGCGCCCGTTGCGTCGCGGGGAACTTGGCGAACAGCCCTTGCAGCAATGGGAAGAACTTCATGTCGAATTTCGGCAGCACCCAGATCGGGGTGCGCTGATACACGGTGAGTTCGGCGACCTCTTTCGCCAACTCCGGGACCACCTGCACGCCGGTCGAGCCGGTACCGATCACCGCGGCGCGGCGGCCGGTGGCCGAGAAGTCGTCATCCCAGATCGCGGTGTGGACGATGCGACCGCCGAACGTCTCGATGCCCGGAATGTCCGGCATCTTCGGCTGACACAGGAAGCCGGTCGCCACGATCAGGTACTGCGTGCTCAGCGTGTCGCCGCCGGCCAGCGCCAAGCGCCAGAGCTGGGCGTCCTCGTCCCAGCGGGCCCCTTCGACGGTGGTGTTGAACCGCATGAAGCGCCGCACGTCGTACTTCTCGGCGACGTTGACCGCGTAGCTCTTGAGTTCGGCGCCCGGCGCGTACATCCGCGACCAGTACGGGTTCGGCTCGAAACGGTAGGAGAAGGTGGGCGACGGCTGGTCGACCGCGAGGCCCGGGTAATGGTTGACGTGCCACGTTCCCCCGAGGTCGTCTTCCCGGTCGACGATCAGGATGTTCTCGTAGCCCAGGCTGCTCAGCTGGATCGCGGCGCCGATTCCGCCGAATCCCGCCCCCACGATGATGACATCGAACTGCTGCTCGCCCATAAGCACAAAGGGTAGCTTCTGCTGCGCGAACGATAAAACGACAACGCATGTAGTCGCACGGCCGAACACGACGCCGATCGACGTCAATTGGAGCAATGTCCAACAGGATTCGGACCCAGCGAGTACTGTCCGATCGCACATCGCACAGGCCGAAGGATCGAAATGCGTTGCGCCCGTAGTTGTTTCTCCGTCAGCACCGGCGTCGCGCTGGTCGCCGTCGCCCTCGTCCCGGCGCCGGCGGCGGCCCCGCCCGCACCTGCTGTCCAGACCCGCGACGTGCGGCTCGTCGACTCCGCGGATTCGCCGCTCGGCGACGGCACGGCCCTGGTCATCGGTGGCAGCAGCATCCCCTTGCCGCCGGAGCGGTACGTCGACGCCGCCAACGCCCTGTACCTGCAGCCGCACGGCTTCACGGGATCGGCGCAGGCGCTGTACACGCCGGAGGGCTTCTATCCCACCACCGGAGTGCACAGCCTGACCGCCGACGTCTCGGAGGCGCAGGGCGCGAAGATCCTGGACGGCGCGATCCTCGGCGAGATCGCCCGCGGCGACGTCGACGCCGAGAACCCGGTCGTGGTGTTCGGCTACTCGCAGAGCGCCGCGTTCTCGACCATGACCATGGAGCAGTTGCAGAGCCAGGGCGTGCCCACCACCGACGTCCACTTCGTCCTGGTCGGCGATACCGCCGCGCCCAACGGGGGCCTGCTGGAGCGCTTCGACCTGCTCGGCCACGACTTCTCGGTTCCCAGCTTCGGCATCACCTTCGGCGACCCGACCCCGAGCGACCTCTACCCGACCGACATCTACACGCTCGAATACGACGGCTTCGCCGACTTCCCGCAGTACCCGCTGAATCCGCTGGCCGACCTGAACGCCTTCGCGGGCATGATCTACGAGCACTTGACCTACCTGACCGTCGGCGAAGATCAGATCCAGAACGCCGTGCCGTTGGACACCGTGGGCGACACGCTGACCAACTACTACATGATTCCCGTCGACGATCTGCCGCTGCTGGAACCGCTGCGGCTCATCCCCGTGGTCGGCAATCCGCTCGCCGACCTGCTGCAACCCGATCTGAAGGTCCTGGTCGACCTCGGCTACGGCAGCGTCAGCGAGGGCTGGAGCCAGGGGCCGGCCAACGTCTTGACCCCGTTCGAGCTGTTTCCCACGGACATCGAGTGGCACGACGTTGCCACCGCCCTGATCAACGGCGTGCCACAGGGCATTCAGGCCGCCCTCGCCGACCTGGCGAATCCGGCCAACTACGAGATCCCGTCGCTGCTGGACAGTCCTACGATCGCCGCCCTGGTCGACGCGGCCTACACTTCGGGTCTGATCGACACCTTGCAGCCGACGACGCTGGAACTCACCCAGGCGCTGTTGGGCGGCACCTTCCCGCTCTCCGACGTGACGCTGCTGTCGCCGCTGCCCGACATCCTCAACGACATCAGCGCGACCCTGTCGGCCGACTTCGCGGCGCTGCTGCCGATCGCCGACACGATCACGGCGCTGACGACCACCCTGCCGGAGTTCGACCTCAGCATTTTCGTGGATCAGCTCGAGGCCGGCAATTTACTCGCCGCGATCGGTGATCCGATCGCCGCAGACGTCGCCCTGATCCCGTTCTCGCTGTTCCTGGGCCTGGGCCCGATCGGCAACGCGATCGAGGGCACCCTGCTGAATTTCATGACCCTGATCCCGTAGCCTATGACGCCGGAGGGTCACCCGGCGGACCGTGCATGTGTAGGGTCTAATGGGATTTGGCTGTTCGAGGGGCGCACACCGAACTCGTGGTGGGGACCACCGGGCTTACAAGATAGACACGAGAATGAGGCCATTCCGTACTTGGTCTTTCACTCTCACCCGGTAGGGTCACTCCCATCTGTGCCCGTGGAGCGCATGTGCAGAAACGTCGCATGCCAAGCTGAGCCGGAGGGAGGCCTCGGTTTGCCGGTCACACTCGTGCTGGGTGCTGTCGTACTGGCGAACCTGTTGCTCTTCCTCGCGTGGACTCGCATGCTCGCGCGGTGGCGGCGCAACATGGACGTCACCGATGACCCCGAATACTGCGCGGCGCTGACGACGCTGTCCGAGGCGTCGGTCCGTCGTCATTTCAATCCCTACACCGACATCGACTGGGACTCGCCGGAATACCGCGTCCGTAAAGACGATGCGCGCTGGGTGCTGCCCGCGAGCGACCCGCTGGGCGGCCATGCCTGGTACCAGGCTCAGCCGCTGGACAAGCAGATCGAGATCGGCCTCTGGCACCAAGCCAACACCGCCAAGGTCTCTCTGCAATTGGAGAGCATCCTCATCCGCGGCCTCATGCACTACACCTTCTGGGTGCCGAACGGCTCCCCCGAATACCGCTACTGCGTGCACGAATCCATCGAAGAGTGCAACCACGCGATGATGTTCCAGGAGCTGGTGAACCGGATCGGCGTCAACGCGCCGGGCATGCCGTGGTACCTACGCTGGATCTCGCCGGTGGTTCCGCTGTACGCCGGGCCGCTGCCGGGCACTTTCTTCTTCGGGGTGCTGGCCGGCGAGCTGCCGATCCACCACATGCAGAAGGGCATGCTGCGGGAAGACTGGGCGCCGCACCCGATCATGGAGAAGGTGATGGCGATCCACGTCGCCGAGGAGGCGCGACACATCTCCTTCGCCGATCAGTTCCTGGCCAAGCGGGTTCCGCGGATGGTGCGACGGAGCCGGTTCACGCTGTCGCTGTACGTGCCGATCGTCATGCGGGTGCTGTGCCAGGCGATCGTCGTGCCGTCGCGCCGGTTTTTCTGGAAGTTCGACATTCCACGGTCGGTGCGCAAGGACGTGTTCTTCGATGCCCCGGAATCCCGTCAGGCGCTGCGGGACATGTACGGCGACGTGCGAATGCTGTGCGAGGACGTCGGTCTGATGAACCCGGTCTCGCAGTTTGTGTGGCGGATGTGCAAGATCGACGGTGAGCCGTCCCGCTACCGCGGCGAACCGCAGCGCGGCAACGTGTCCAGCCCGGCCGCGGCTGCTTAATTCCGCTGTCGCACAACGCATCAACGCAGCACGCGGTCGTCTTTGCCTGACCTGACCCACATTTCGACTGTGCTGCTTTCCCCAGTTGAACGCGGTAAACCCGAAAAAGGCATGCCACAACAAGCACACCCGACACTGTGCGATACTTCCTGCATGGTTCGTAGCCCTTCATTGGACAACGTCGGCGCAAGTCTGGTCTACCGCATCGGTTCGACTGCGACGTACAAGAAACTCTTCCGCTACTGGTACCCCTTGATGACCAAGCGGCTCAACAACCAGGATGACGTTCAGTTCCTGAACTGGGGCTACGAGGAGGAGCCGCCCCTCGGCCTCCCCCTCGACGACGCCGACGAGCCCAACCGATACAGCATTCAGCTCTACCACCAGACCGCGACGCAGGACGGCGTCGACCTGGCCGGCAAGAAGGTCCTGGAGTGCAGCTCCGGCCACGGCGGCGGCGCCTCCTACCTGTCGCGCACGCTGAAGCCGGCCTCCTACACCGGCCTGGACTTCAACGCGGCCGGCGTCAAATTCTGCAACGAGCGGCACAAGGTGCCGGGCCTGAGCTTCGTACACGGTGACGCCGAGAACCTGCCGTTCCCGGACGAGTCATTCGACGCGGTCGTCAACGTCGAGGCGTCGCACATCTACCCGCACTTCGACCGCTTCCTCAGCGAGGTCAAGCGCGTGCTGCGGCCGGGCGGGCACTTCCTGCACGTCGACTTCCGCAACCGGGACAACTTCGCCGGCTGGGAGTCGGACATGGCCAACTCGGGCCTGCGCGAGGTGTCGCACCGGGTGATCAACGACGAGGTGCTGCGCGGCCTGAAGAAGAACTCGGCCCGCTCGAACGAGATCATCAACACCCGGCTGCCGGCGTTCCTGCGCAAGTTCGGTCGCGAGTTCGCCGTGGTCGACGGATCCTGGTTCTACAACGACCTCGAGCGTGGCGAAATCGACTACCGCGCATACCATCTCACCAAAGACTGAGTCCTTCCGGGCGATCGCCCATGCGTCGGTAGGTCTTCACGGAGGGGTTTGTCCGCATGTCGCTGACGCGCAGGCTGCGATTTCGCGCCAGCCTGATGAAGGTTGGTGTCGACGGGGCACGCGGGGTGGCGCGGGATAAGGCGACCTCCTACGGCTACGCGCTGACCCGCCGAAAGACGGCGCCCGTCACCAAGTTCGACCCGTTTTCGGCGGCCGTCATGCGCGACCCCTTTCCGGGATACCAGTCGTTGCTGACCGGCAACGACGTGCCGAACGTCTGGTACTGCCGCAAGCGCGCCATTTGGATCATCGCCGGTTACGACGACGTGCGAAAGGCGTTGCGCGACAACGAGGAACTGTCGTCCGCGCAGAGCCAGAGCAGGTTCCGCGTGTCCCTGCCGTCGATGAACGCCGCCGACCCGCCGGCCCATACCCGACTGCGTAAGTTCGTCTCCCGCGCGTTCACCGCACGGGCGATGGCAGCCTGGCAGACCAACATCAACGAGGTCGCCGACGAACTCGTCGACACCGTGATCGCGCAAGGCCACGCCGAGGCGGTCACCGAGCTCGCCAAGCCGCTGCCGACGCGGCTGATCGCCCGGATGCTGGGCATCCCGCCGCAGGATCAGCCCCAGTTCGTGGCGTGGTCCGACGACATGGTCGCCGGCGCCTTCGCACCGTTGACGCCGCACGGCATGCGGCTGTCCGCGAAGTCGGCCACTGCGACCGCGGCGATGCACCGCAGCCTCGATCCGCTGATCGCGCAGCGACGGATCACTCCCGGCGACGACCTGATCTCGATGATGACGCCGGCCGACGCCGACGACGTGCTCACCGACGACGAAATCTTCTGGAGCGCCGCGATGTTGATCGGCGCCGGCAGCGAGACGACGACCAACATGCTGTCCGGCCTGCTGCTGACGCTGGCGCAGCGGCCCGAGCTGTACCAGCGGCTGCGCGCGCATCCGGAGCTGATCCCCGCCGCGGTCGAGGAGCAGCTGCGGATGGGCTCACCGGTACAGGGCTTCTACCGGACCGCAACGCGGGATTACACCGTTGGGGCACAGACGATTCCGGCCGGGGCGAAAGTGCTGCTGCTGTTCGCCGCCGCCAACCGGGACCCACGCAAATACCCCGACCCCGACACCTTCGACCTGGACCGGAATCCGACCGATCACCTGGCCTTCGGCGGCGGCGTGCACTACTGCCTCGGTGTGCCGCTGACCCGCCTGGAGGGCGCCAGGGTGTTCTCCCAGCTGCTGCCCCGCGTCGCGGAGATTCGGCTGGCCGGGCAGTACCGCTACCTCGACAACCCGACCATGCGCGGGCTGGAACACCTTCCGCTGGAACTGATCCCGGACAAAAGCGCGTAGCTCAGAGGCCGCGCGAACCGAGCCAGGAGTCGATGCGATCGGCGACGTTCTGCCAGCCGGGTTCGAGCATCATGTTGTGCCCCATATTGGGGAAGAACTCCGCCTGGGTGCCGTAGGCGCGGGCGGTCGCTTCGACCTCCTCGCGGCTGTGCGCGCCGTCCTCGTCGGCGCCCAGCACCAGGACCGGCGCCGACACCCGCTTGGGTCGCGGCAGCCGCAGCACTAGGCCGTCGATGCCGATGCGCGAGCTGTCCTCCTGCATGCGTGCCGCGTACTTGCGAACGTCGGCCTCCGGCGTATGCACCGAGAAGAATCGCTCCCGCGCCAGCTCCGGCGGATTGATGTAGGGCAACGCCTTACCGGTGACCGTCATCTTGACGAAGTCCGACGGCCGTTGCCGCAACCAGCGCAACGCATTTCCGAGGTTTCCGCGGGGCGGGATGGAGGACATCAGGACGGCAGCGGGGGCGCTGTATTTCTCCAGATATTTCTGCACGATGAGGCCGCCCATGGAATGGCCGATGATCACCGGCGGGGTCGGCAGATGCTTGGCGACCGAACGGATGTCGTCGACGTAGTCGGCGACCGAGCAGGCGCGCAACGGCTTGTCGCTCGGGCTCTCGCCGTGCCCGCGAAAGCTGAGCGCGACGGCGCAGTACCCTTTGTCGCCGAAGTAGCTGAGGAAGTTCTCGTCCCAGCACCACGCGGCATGCCAGGCACCGTGGACGAACAGCAGCGGCACCGGATGCGCTTCGCTGGTGCCGCCCTTTTCGATCACCTCTAGCACCGCGTTAGCCTATCTTTCCGATCGGCTGGAACCCCACGGTGTCCAACAATCCGTATGTCCTGCGTGTTAGGTGTCACGTCAGGGGTTTTTCTTTGCCAGCGCCCGTCGGGCGAGCAGTGGTAGCAACCGATCGTGCGGCGCCAATCGACTGCACGTGGCGACGATCCGGTTGATCCGGCCGGGGACAACGAGGCACTTGTCCGCGGCGAGTCCGTCGAGGCCGGCGCGCGCGACGGCGTCGGCCGACTTCCACATGAACCCGGGCAACACGGCCGCCCGCTCCCCAACGCCGAATCCGGCGGCGTCGTCGAATCCGGTATCCACCGGACCTGGGCACAGCGCCGTCGCGGTGACGCCGGTTCCACGCAACTCATTGCGCAGTCCCTCGGTGTACGACAGCACGAACGCCTTGGCTGCGGCGTAGGCGGCCTGCCCCGGCACCGGCATGAACCCGGCCAGCGATGACACGTTCAGGATCGCGCCGCAGTCGCGCTCGATCATTCCCGGGAGGAACCTGCTGCACAGGTCGACCACGGCTGCGACGTCCACCTCGACCAAGTTAAGTTGTTGCTCGGGAAGCGATTTCGCGATCGGGGCGCCCACCGACAGGCCGGCGTTGTTGACCAGGATGTCGGGTTCGAGACCCAGTTCGGCGACACGGTCCGGGAGCGCGGCGCGCTCGGAGCTCTTGGACAGGTCGGCCGGCAACACGTGCGCCTTCTGGCTCAGCCTGCTGGCCAGCGCGTGCATGCGGTCGGCGCGCCGCGCGACGAGCACCAGCTGGTGGCCCCGCAGCGCGAGCTCGATGGCGATGGCCTCACCGATGCCGGACGACGCGCCGGTGACCAGAGCCACGCGGTCGTCGGACGGTACCGGAATCCCCACGTACCCGACCTTAACCGGACTGCCGCGGCGATGCTTGGACAACGGCCGTCGTCAATTTCGGGCGGCGGCCACCGCGACGCCGCGTGCTGCCCGGCGCCGGCAAACAATTGCCCCGCTGCGACGGAATGTGCGGGTGTTTCGGACGGTGAATACGCGACACGCCAATTCGCGAAAATTACTCCGCCGCAGCGCATACGAAGGCAAGATAGGCATCACATTTGAGCGCTCTGGTCATCGCTTCGCGCTTTCATATTTTTCATAACCGGGGGACGTCATGACTGGACGTGGTGCGCGCTGGCTCAGCGCCGGTCTGCTGGCCGGCGTCGGCTTGCTGGAGATTCCGTCGACGATGAACCCGGCGGTCAGTTTTGCGGATGACACCGCTCTGATCATGGGTTACGCCGAGACACCGACTCCGATGCAGTCGTATGTGGATCAAGTGATGAGCCTGTTCATCGACCCGAGCAAGCCGCTGTTCGACGGACAGCCCACCTACGACGGATATTCGCCGCTCGTGGTCACCACCGAAGAGGGCGCGGACTACCAGCAGGTCATGGCCGCGGGCTCGGCGCAGCTGGACGCGGCGATCGGCAAGGCTCTCACCGGTCCGGACGACCATGTCGTCGTTTGGGGCTACTCCGAGAGCAGCGCCATCGCGACGCAGGAATTGGTCAATCTGGGGGACGCCGGCAAGTTCAATCCGGACCAACTGCAATTCGTCCTGCTCGAGGATCTCAACAATCCCAATGGTGGCTTCCTGGAACGCTTTCCGGATTTGGCCGGCACCCCGTTTCCGGCAACGCCGGCAAGCACGCCGTACGACGTCGCCATCTATTCCGTTCAATACAGCGGCAGCTCCGACTTCCCTCAGTTCTCGTCAAACCTGCTCGCCGACGAGAACGCCATGGCCGGCTTCGTCAACCTGCACCCGTTGCTGCTCCCCGGTTATCCCTCGAGTTTCGATTTCTCGTCCCTCGGCAACGCCGTTCTGGAACCGGTATCCAACCCGAACCTCACCACCGACTACTACCTGATTCCCACCCAGAATCTGCCGCTGCTCGATTTCGGTCGCGACTTGGGCGGCAACACATTCGCCGATCTGATCCAGCCGGACATGCGGGTTCTGATCGACCTGGGTTACGACTACACGGGCAACGCGGACGTCGTCACCGCGGCGAGCATGGGCACCCCGGACTTCGACACGACCGCCGTCGACGCCTACCTGCTTGCGGGGGCCAATCAGGGCATCATGGCCGCCTTGGTCGATGTGGGTGTTCTGCAGAAATCGGACCTGTTGGATCTGTATCCGTACGTTCCGGACGTCCAGAGCTTGTTCGATGGCGCGCTGTCGTCCCACGACCCGGCCTCTGTCGCCCTGGCGACGGCAGACGCCACGGCGTCCGCCAACGCGCTCGTCGACGCCCTTACCGCATCGGACAATCCGCTGGCGTCGACTCTTTTGACATTCTTACCTGGTTTTGCCAACGATCTTGCCGGCCTATTCGGTAATTTCTTGCCATCGCTCTGAACGAGAGTCGTTGCCGCGTCGTGAATTGCGGCCGGATTCATTGAAAACTGGGGAACTCATGAAACGACGCGGTTTGCGCTGGCTCGGCGCCGGTCTGCTGGCCACTACCGGCGCCGGACTCCTGGAGGCGTCGTCGCTGGTCAATCCGGCGCTGAGCGCAGCGGATGACACCGCGCTGCTGATGGGCTACGCCGCGACGCCCAACCCGCTGCCGTCATATGTCACAGACATCATGAGGCTGTTCGTGAACCCCAACCCGCCCCTGTTCGACGGGCAGCCGACCTACCCGGGGTATACGCCCGAAGTTCAACCAGTCGAGCTCGGCGCGAACTATCAGCTGGTGCTGACCGAGGGCGTCAGCCAGCTCGACCAGGGCATCCGTGACCACCTGATGAGTCCGGACGACCACGTGGTGGTGTTCGGGTATTCCGAGAGCAGCAGCATCGCCACCCAGGAGATGATCAACCTCGGCCAGCTGCCCGTCGGTGAACGGCCGGGTGACGACCAGCTGAGCTTCATCCTCTTCGAGAACCTGAACAATCCCAACGGCGGCTTCCTCGAGCGATTCCCGGAGTTGGCAGGCATACCGTTTCCGGCCACGCCCGCCGACACCCCGTACGACACGGCGATCTACTCGATCGAGTACAGCGGGAGCTCCGACTTTCCTCAGTACCCGCTGAATCTGCTGGCGACCGCCAACGCCATGGCCGGCTTCCTCAATCTGCACACCGCCTTCCTTCCGGGCTGGCCGACGACGTTCGATCCCTCGTCCATCGCGGGTGCCGTGGAGCTGCCGACGTCCGTCGACGACCTCAACACCGACTACTTTCTGATCCCCACCCAGAACCTGCCGATCCTGGATCTCCTGCGGGCCGTTCCCTTCATCGGAAAGCCGTCCGCCGACCTGATCCAGCCCGCCATGCGGGTCCTGATCGATCTGGGCTACGACCGGTCCGGGCCGGCCGATCTGGTCACACCCGCGGACTGGACGTCGATGCCCGACATCGACTGGGCCGAGGTGTCCGCCCAGATGCAGCTCGGCTGGCAGCAGGGGATGGTCGCCGCGATGGTCGATCTCGGGTTGCGCCCGCAGTCAGACCTGCCGGATATGTACCCATACCTGCCCGATATTCCGGGCCTGATCGGCTCGACGACGCCGGATGCGGCGACGGCGAGCGCCGTCGACTTCGGCGACGCCAGTTGGGCCGCCTTCCTCGGTGACGTAAGCACTTGGGCGACAAACGGTTTGACGTCGCTGTTTGGTGCCGACGCCGTTGCGGACTTCGCCGCGCTGTTCAGCCCCGACCTGCTGTCGAGCCCGCTGGACTTCCTGGGCATCTGAGCCGCTGCCGCATCGGGGCACGCCGACGCCGCTTCGCTAGGCTGTTCCGATGACAAGAACGCCGATTGCCCTGGTGACCGGAGCGACGAGCGGCATCGGCGAGGCCACCGCGCATCGGCTGCACGACCGGGGCTACGTCGTGTACGCGGCCGGCCGCACCCCGCAGGCATTGGACGCGCTGCGGTCAAAAGGCTTGCAGGCCCGCTCTCTTGACGTCACCGACGAGAGTGCGGTGGCCGAACTCGTCGAAGAGATCCGCGCCGCGCACGGGGGCGTCGATGTCGTGGTGAACAGCGCCGGGTATCCACTCCCCTGCCCCCTGGAGCAGGTGGAGCGGGATGACCTTCGCAGGCTGTTCGAGACCAATGTTGTTGCGACACTGCATCTGTCACAGCTCGTCCTGCCCGGCATGCGGGAGCGCGGCACCGGTCGCATCATCATCATCGGCAGCACCGGGGGTCGATTCACCAGTCCCGGCGCAGGCGCGTACCACACCGTCAAGTACGGCGTCGAGGCGCTGTCGCTGTCGCTAGGCGCCGAGGTGGCACCGTTCGGCGTTCGGGTGGTACTCATCGACCCCACCGGAACGCGCACCAAATTCGTTCAGTCGCAACTTGATTCGGCGCCAGCGAGCTATGCCGCCGACGACCCGTACGCCGAGTTCAAGCGACGTTACACCGCGACCACCCACGGCCTGGCCCAGGCGCGTGGGCTCATGGTCGACGCCGACACCGTCGCGCGCCTCGCCGTTCGCACCGCCGAGATGCGAAACCCCAAACCCCGCTACGTCGTCGGTCTTTCCGGCAAGGGCTCGGTGCTCGCCCGCGCGTTGCTGACCGACCGCATGTGGAACCGGGTCATGAACGCCGGAATGAAGAAGTAGCCGAAAAGCAGTCGGCCCCCGAGGATTCGGGGGCCGACTGTTTTCTGCTCGGTCTACAGGCCGATCGAGGCCAGCAGCGCGGTGAAGTCCGCAGTGATCTGGGTTGGATCGAACGCCGCTCCCAGCGCCGCCCAGTCTGCCGCGAGCTGCTCCGGGCTGAAGCCGGCCGCCAACGCCGCCCAACTGTCTTGCAGCGCCTCGGGACTGAACAGGTTGGTGAACTGCTCGAGTGCCGGCGTGTTGTCGTGGACGTTGAAGCCGAGCGAGGTCCAGAATTGCTCGAACTGCGGTGCGAGATCGGCCAAGTCGGGGTTGCCCGGGGTGTTCATGTCCGGGTAGCCCGGGTGGTCGAAGTCCCAGTAGTCGTGGTTCTGCAGCAGTTCGATGGACCGCAGAATGCCGGCCATAGTCGGCACGTTGGCGCCAGTGTCTCCAGCCGGTCCACCGGCCGCGCCGTTGGCGTAGGCCTCCAGCCATTCGTTGATCACCGGGTTGCCGCCAGGTGTCCAGCTGTTGATGTCCTTGATCAGGTCCGGGTAGTCCAGGTGGTTGTCGACGATGAAGCTGCAGTCGCCGGGGCAGAACGGGCTTCCGGGGGTGATTGGGTCGAACATCATCAGGCCGGCCAGGAACGACTGGAACGTCTGGGTGATCTCGGTGAAGTCACCGTAGATCGGGTCGATGCCGGTGCCGAAGAGGCCATCGGTGGACGGCGCATCGGTCAGGTGGTTGAAGAAGTTGATGAACGGCTGCCATGGCTCGAACTGGTAATCGCTTCCGGCCCACGGCATCAGTTGCGCGCCATCGGCGCCGGTCACCGTACCCGGAATTCCCTCGCCGCCCAGCAGGCCGCCGGAGCCGTCAAGCTGGCCAGAAGTGCCGAATTGAGACCACCCGAGGAATCCGCTGACGTTGCCGGTCGTCGTGTCGTTCACCGGCTCGATGCTGCCGGGGGCGGTGGGGTCGAAGTGGAAGGAGCCGTCCGGGTTGTAGTCGGCGTTGAACCAGTTGTCGAACAACCCGAACGAGGTCTGGCCGCTCAAGATCGAGTTCAGCCACACGAAGAAGTCGGCGCCGGAGATTCCCGTCACCGGGCTCGCAAGCTCGAACGGCATGCATGCGAATTCGTCACAGGAGGCATTGGTCGGCAGCTCCGAGGCGACCAACCCCCAGATCTGCTGGCCGAGCCCCGCGCTGAAGTCGAGTTCAGACGAGTTCATGCCGCTGATGTCGGTGAACGGGAACAGGAAGTTGGTCACCGACATGAAGTGCGTCGGGTCACCTGGGTCGACGCCCCACAGGTTGGTCGGGCCGACCACGAACCAGGGTCCGGCCATGAACAGGTTGTCGGTAAAGAACTGCGTCGCGTAGATCTCGTTGGCCGGGATGTTGACCAGGTCGTAAAACAGGTTCAGCGGGATGTTCGCCAGACCCGCAAGGTCGAAGTCCACGAGCTTCGTCGCGATGCTGCGCATCGGAGCGCGAGCCACCTCGTTGGCCGCCTCAGACGCCAGCGGTGTAACCGCCACCAAACTCGTCGCCGCCAGCGCAGCAACTGCCATTGCGTATGGACGCGATACACCCTGCATGCCGTCTCCCCCTCCGGATCCGTGAACTAAGTTCATGCTGAACCTACACTAAGATTTTCTAAGTTCATACGAAATGCGTAGAAATCTTTACGGTTTGATTACGTCTCGATCGGCAACGAAATACGACGCGTGTCCAACAAACGGATTTCGCGAGATCGCTGTACCGACTGGCACGAGTTCCGTTGGCAGGCGGCAGTTTTCACGGACGGGGATGCGACGGCGGTCCACGAAACGAATTAGCCCCCGGGCCGTGGCTCGGGGGCTAATTCGATAATTACTCGGTTACAGACCGATGCCGGCCAGCAGCGCGGTCCAATCCGCCGTCAGAGCGGCGGGGTCCAGAACATTTGCGAAGACGCCTGGATCGATCGCGGCACCCGCCAGGGCGCCCGTGTCGAAGGTCCCCAGCAACGCCGTCAGGTCGGCGGTCAACTGCTCCGGGCTGAACGCGGTCGCCAGCGCGCCGAAGTCCGCGGTCAACTGCTCCGGGCTGAAGGCGTTGGCCAGCGCGGTGAAGTTGTCGGTCAATTGCTCCGGGCTGAAGGAGTTGGCCAGCGCCGCGAACTGCCCCGCGAAGTCACCGGGCGCGACGTTGTTGGTCGTGTCGAAGCCCAGCGAGGTCCAGAATGTTTGCCACTCGGCGATCGTGGCGCTGTAATCCGGGCCGTCGGTCGGGCTCGGGTTGTTGAAGTCCCAGAAGCCCTGCTGCAGGATGTTGATCGAGTTCTGGATCTGGTCTTCGGTCGGCACATTGGCCATGCCGCTGTCGTAAGCGTCAACCCACGTCTGGATCGTCTCGTTCCCCGGCCAGAGGTTGTTGATGTCCTTGATCAGGTCGGGGTAGTCGAGGTGGTTGTCGGTGATGAACGAGCAATCACCGGGGCAGAACGGGCTGCCCGGCGTGAACGGCGTAAAGACCGCCGAGGCCGCCAGCAGCGACTGGAAGGCCCGACCGACCTCATCAAAACTGGGAATCTGGAAGTTCGAGTAGTCCGGATCGGCCATCAGGTCGTTGATCCAGTTCTGGAACGGCACCCACGGCTCCAGGTGATACGTCAACCCCTCCCACGGGTACGCGTCACCGGCGCCCGTCCCGGGAATGTTGTCGAAAATCGTGTAGGCCGGACCGCTGGGGTCGTAGGCCCCCTCGGCGCCGGGCAGCCAGGTGTAGCCCTCGGCGCCGGGCCACAGCTGATCCAGCGGCGTTTGGAACCAGTTCTCCAGCAGCGGGAACGGCTGCTTGCCGTCCAGGATGTCATTCAGATGCAGGAACCAGTCGACGCCGCCGATCCCGGTGATCGGGCTGGTCGGCGACACCGGAAGGCAGTCCATCGCGTCGCAGGCACCGTTGGTGGGCAGCGTGGTGGCCACCAGGCCCCACAGCTGCTGGCCCAGACCGCCGTCGAAGTCCGTTTCGGGGGCATTGATTCCGCTCAGACCCTCGAACGGCACCAGGAAGTTCATCACCGACATGAAGTGGCTCGGGTCGCCCTGGTCGACACCCCACAGGTTTGTCGCGCTCACCACGAACCACGGACCGCTGTTGAACAGCGATTCCGACGCGTAATTCACCGCGTCGATCTCACTGGCGGGGATGTTCACAATTTCTTGGAACAGGTTGAACGGGATGTTGAAGATCGAGGCGTCGACGAGGTTCGTCTCGACGCTGCGGACGGCGCGGTCCACGGCCTGACGAGTCATCTGGGTAGCCATCGGGGTGGCGGAGACCAAACCCGTGGCCGCGAGCGCGGCAGCTGCCATGACGTATGGACGCTTCACAGCCTGCACTGCGCCCTCCTTCCCAGACGATTACATGAACGCGGCGCTAGCTGAACTTACACTAAGGATTTCTAAGTACATACCAATCACTAATCAACCCGCGCGTGACTCACCTCACATTGTGAATAACGCTCACCGCCCATTTCGGACGTTAGGTCCAACTTATTGGATTCAACGTCCGAGTAAATGGTCGACAAAATAGCGAATTGTTTTGCGCACATAAATGAATGGCGCAGGTACCTATTTCATCGCCCGCGAAATAAGTCAGCCCCCGAGCCGTGGCTCGGGGGCTGATTTTGGTCGCGACGGTTCTTACAGGCCGAATCCAGCCAGCAGGGCCGTCCAGTCCATCGCGGCGCCCGCATCGGCGGCGACCTCGGCCGGGTTGAACGCCTCCAGCAGCGGCGCCCAGAGGTCGGCGAGCGCCTCGGGGCTGAAAGCCTCTATCAGGTTCTGATAACTCTCGGTCAGTGCTTCCGGAGTGAACGCGGCGGCCAGGTTCTCCCAGTTCTCGGTCAACTGCTCTGGACTGAAGGCGTTGGCGAATGCCGCGAACTGGCCGGCGAAGTCGCCCGGTGCCGGGTTGTTGTCCGGATCGAAGCCCAGCGACTCCCAGAACGCCCGGAAATCGGCGACGGTCTGGGTGTAATCCGGGCCGGATCCCGCCGGCGGCTGCGGGTTGCCGAAACTCCAGAAGCCCTGCTGCAGGAGCCTGATCGAATTCTCGATCTGCTCCTCGGTCGGCACGTTGGCCACGCCGTTGTCGTAGGCCTCCAGCCAGGTGGTGATGTTGTCGTTGCCCGGCCACGCCTGGTCGATGTAACGGATCAGGTCGGGGTAGTCGAGGTTGTTGTCGGTGACGAACTCGCATTCACCAGGGCAGAACGGGCTGCCCGGCGTGAACGGGGTGAACATCGCCAACGACGCGGTGAACGACTGCAGCGTCCGGCCGATTTCATCGAACGATGGGAACTCGAAGCCACCACCGGTGTAGTCCGGGTCCTCCATCAGGCCTTCGATCCAGTTCTGGAACGGCACCCACGGCTGGAACGTGAAGTTGTCGCCCGCCCACGGATACATGTACTCGCCGGTTTCGGGATCCAGCGTCGTGCCCGGCAGGTTGGGGAAAATCTCGTAGACCTGGCCACTGGGGGCCGTTGTCCACTCGTCTGGGAAGACGAAGTCGCTGGGCCCGCCGCCCTCCGACGGGAAGATGTCGTCGAGGCCGGTCTTGAACCAGTTGTCGAACAACGGGAACTCTTGACGACCGGTCAGGATGTCGTTCAGGCGAATGAACGAGTCGATGCCGTTGATGCCGGTCACAGGGCTGGTCGGCGTGTAGGGCAGGCAGTCCGTCGCGTCGCAACCGCCGCTGGTCGGCAGCGTGGTCGCCACCAGCCCCCAATACTGCTGGCCCAGACCCGCGTTGAAGTCGGTCATGCCTTCGTTGATGCCGTTCAGACCCGGGAACGGCAGCAGGACGCCCAGTCCGCCGATGAACTTGCTCGGGTCGCCGGGGTCGACACCCCACAGGTTGGTCGCGCTGACCACGAACCACGGGCCGCTGTTGAACAGTGACTGCGACAGGTAGTCGATCGCGCCGATCTCGCTGTTCGGGATGTTGACGATCTCTTGAAGCAGGTTGAACGGGATGTTGAAGATCGACGAATCGACCAGGCTGGTCTCGATGCTGTGGACAGCGCGCTGTGCAGACCCTGACGCGACCCGCGAGGCCGTCGGTGTGACGGCGACCAGACTGGTAGCCGCTAGCGCGGCGGCTGCCAAGACATATGGACGCGCAGCAACCTGTTTCACGCGTTTCCCCCTCCATAAACGACTAACTGAACAGTTGCTGACGATAAACTCAGAAACCCTCAGATGTCGCCTTCGTTTGGGGGCTCATTCGAAACTCATATTTCGTGTCCAAGGCCTTTTTCATTCCATTTGAGTGTTAATTGACATATGAGCAATTAATGAATTTTTCGGGACACGCCGCCCCCAGCGCTCACACTCGCCCCGTCGGGCAGCAGCGTCGGATGTGATCGCGAGCGAGTTGGAAGAAGCCCTCAGCCTGAAGGAGGTCAGTCCTTGAGCCAGGCGCGGTTGCCGTAAGTGTCGAGGTGCGCGACCTGCTCGACCGGCACCCGCGTCGTCGGGCCGTAGCGCCCGCGCGGCCAACCGAGGGCCACCACGCAGCACGGCGTCACCGACCGAGGCAGCCCGAGAATCTTGCGCGCCCGCGTCACTCCCCACAGCGGCAGCGTGATCAACGAGGCACCCAGCCCTATTGCACGGGCCGCCAATAGCAGGTTTTGCACGCTCGGATAAATAGAGCCCCAATAGCCGGACACCGCGGCATGGGGCATCAACGAATAGGGCGTCCGGCCTTCGCGGACGGTGAGCCGCAGACAGGCCACCACCAGAACCGGTACCTCGGTGAAGTGGTCGACCTGCCACTGCGCCGCGCGGATGACCTTGGCCAGCGACGGATCGTCGTCGCCGGCGCTGCTGAGCAGCCCGCCGTAGGAGAACTTCCAGCCCTTGCGGTACCGGCCGGCCAGTTTCTTGATCACCCGGCGGTCCTTGACGACGATGAACTCCCAGTTCTGCCCGTTGGCTCCGGTCGGCGCGCGCAGCGCCAACTCGATGCACTTGAGCACCACGGCGTCGTCGACCGGCTCGGAGTACACCCGGCGCACCGCGCGCTGCGTCAGCATCGCGTCCTGCAGCGGCATGTTGAGGCCGTCGAGCGCGTCGGACGTGGCCGGCGCGAACCGGAAGGAGTCGGCGTAGGGGCTCGGCGTGTCGGTCATCGGTCAGGCGTGCTCGGTGACCCAGCGGGCGGTGAAGTCCTGGACATCCGGGATGCCGTTGGCGAATTCGCGCGCGATGAAGCTCTCCACCGTCCCACCGACCAGCGGGACCTTGAACTCCACCTCGCCGTTCAAGGTCAGCACCGAGCCGTTCGCGGTGGGCGCCACCGTGGCGGCGGCCGAGCCGGAACCCGGCGCACCGGTGACGGCGACGGTGATCTCCCCGCGCAACCCGTCACCCGAGGGCGCCCAGGTCTCGGTGCTTCGGACTTTGATGTCGCGTCGATAGAACTTGGAGACGATCCCGGGCAACAGGTCGCGACCGAGGTCCTGGGTGATGGTCACCCGCACGGTCCGGTCGTCGTCGACGTCCAGGGACTCCAGCGTGGTGCCGCCGCTCATGTTCCCCAGCCGGGCCAGCCAGTAGTCCTCGCTGCTGAACGCGGTGTGGACCTGGTCGACGCTGACGGGCGATTCGACCGATACGTCAAAGGGGCGTGGCATGTCCGTCCTATACCGGTTCCTGGCCGGGCAGCGCCGAGCTCCTGGCCAGCAGCCGATCCGCGAGGCGGCCGGCGAACGTCTTGGTCTGCTCGATCTGGTCGGGCTGAACGTTGGTCGGCGGGAGTTTGAGGCCCAGAGATTTCTTGCGGTACTCCCCCGTGCCGAGATAGCTGGTCAACGCCAGCATCGAGCGCAGGTTGTCGCCGGGATAGGTGAAGTGGATCTCGTCGACGTAGCGGCCGCCGGCCTCCTGAGCCAGCTCCTGCACTCCTTCGAGGTTCGCCTGCCAGAACGTGCGGCACACGACGAACACCGCAAACGGTTTGCCGGACAACAACTTACGAGCCTCGTCGGATTTCAGAAAGGACCGCAGCGGCATGCTGACGTTGTCCCACCAGGTCGGCGATCCGATCAGGATCAGGTCGTAGTCGCCGTCGCGGACGGTGTCCGGGGTTTCGATTTCGCCGGTCTCGTTGCGCTTCTGGGCGTTCAGCACGCTGAGCATGTCGGGCCAGACCCGACGCATCGGAAACCGGGAGAACTTCTCCGAGTATTTGGGGTCGGTGAATGTGATCCTGGCTTCGCTGACGTCGCATCCGCGCTCGCGGAACACGTCTCCCGCGGCGGTGAGGACTTTCTGCGCCTGCCCCGTGTACGAGTAGTACAGCAGCAGCACCCGCGGCGGCCGTGCGCCACTACTGGTCGTATCCGTCATGACTCCTCCATCTCCAAATCTCGCACAGTAGTCACCTACTAGGGTTAAGCCCCGTGACCGACAAAGTTTCCATCGACCTCAGCGGCCCTTCGCAGACGATGCTGACCACGCTGTACTGCAAGGCGCTGGACGCCGACTGGGACCGGCCGATTCTGGGCGACAACTTCGCCAAGGCCGCGGTCGACCGAATCGACTACAACTGGGCCGAACTCAAGGTCGCCGACCGCTGGACGCCGCTGGTGACGGTCCGCACCGCGCAGTTCGACGAATGGACGCGGGAGTTCCTGGCCGCGCACCCCGAGGCCACGGTGATCCATGTCGGCTGCGGCCTGGACAGCCGGGTGTTCCGGATGGACCCCGGCCCGGGCGTGCAATGGTACGACGTCGACTTTCCGGCCGTTATCTCGTTGCGCGAGAAGGTCTTTCCGGGCCGTCCGAACTACCACCTGGTGGCCACGCCCGCGACGGACCCGTCCTGGCTGGACGCGATCCCGGCCGACAAGCCGACGCTGCTGCTGGCCGAGGGCATCAGCATGTACCTGGCCGAGGACGACGGAATTGCGCTGCTGCAGCACGTGATCGACCGCTTCAAGACCGGCGAGATCAACATCGACTACTACAGCCGGCTCGTCGTGCGGTCGCAGAAGACGCATCGCCTGCAGCGGCAGTCGGGCTCGACGCTGTACTGGGCCGTCAACAAGCCATCGGAAGTTCTCGACCGGCTGTCGGGAGCCCGATTGGTCAGCGGCGTAACCTTTTTCGACGCCAGCACCTTCGGCCGCGCGCGGGGGCTCGTCCGGTTGCTGCGGCCGTTGGTCCGGCCCCTGCCGCCGCTGCGCCGCACCTTCCAATATCACCGCTACGCCTACGGCCCGGTCAGCTGACGGCCGCGCGCTGCTCGGCGACCTCGACCAGTAGCGCGCGGATCGCCTCGATCGACTTCTCCGGTTCCGGCCCGTGCGAGTGGTACTCGACGTTGAGCTGTTCGGCGTAGATCTGGGTGAAGTAGATCTCGATGCCGGCGCTCACCTGGAAGTAGAGCTCGCCGTGGGTCGCGGTCACCTCGACACCCGGTGGTGTGCGCACCGGCGGCACCAAACCGTTGTCGGACAACAGGACAACGTCGGGCATGCCCGGCGCGTTGCCGACGTACTGCGGGCTGAAGTGCAGCCGCGACTGCTGGATCACGCCCTCGTCGAGGTCGCCCTTGAAGGTCGCCGCGATGCCGCGGGCCAACTCGACGACCGAGGTCTTCTGGTTGATCTCGGCCAGATAGGTGCCCAGCCCGACCGGGTTCGTGCACCCGGTCGCCGACACCGGCGGTGACAGAAAGTAACGCAGGTCGACGGTGTAGATGAACGGCACCGGGATGTTCAGCCGGCCACGCACCTGCCACTCCGCGATCAGGATCGCCGCGGACAACACCGAGTGCAGGCCGATCTTCTCGGCGCGGCACAGTTCGACGATCGCGTGCGTCTGGGTCTCGTCGAGCCGGCACGACACCATCGGAACCCGCACGGGCGACGCGGGTGTCGCGCCGGTGTCGCCGCGCCGCGACGGCGGCAGGTCGTAGGCGAACAGCGCCGGCATGAATCGTTCGATGCCCGAACGCGATCCCTTCTGGATGCCCCGGTCGGCGAGCACCGTCTCGATCGACTCCGGTGCTGGTTGCGGGGTCACCGGGCCGGTCTTGCCGTTCGTGACGAGATCGGTGTAGAACGACAGCAATTCCTCGATCAGGCCGTACATGTGGTGGCCGTCGGCCAGCGCGTGGTGCACGTAGAGCGTCGGGTTCGCCTTCCCGTCCCGCAGGAACAGCCGCAGGTGCACCAGTGCCTCGCCCTGGTCGAAATGCGGTGGCGGGTTTTCGGTTTGGGCCGGGTCGACCTCGATCACCTCGAGGCCGGCGTGCATCAGGTCGTCGGCCACCAGGTCGTGGCGTCCGTCGGCGCCGCGCTCCAACCGCGCGGTGAGCACCGGGTGTGCCTCCAACAGCAGATCGAAGGCATCCGTCAACGCGTCGACGTCGATCGGACCGTCAAGGTGCGCGGACAGACCCACGAAGTTGTGCGTCTCAGCGAGCATCTCTTCACTGAGCGCCAGCTTGCGAATGACCGACGAGGGAAACACAGGTGCCTTTCTAGCCAAGCCTTAAGACAGGTCGACGAGTTCCATTTCGTCACTGCCGGAGTCCATCTCGTCCGCGGCGAGAACCTCTCGAATCAGCTCGAGCAAGGTGCGGGAGTATCCCTCGGCCAGTGCCTGCACCGTCTTGCCGTCGATCCGACGGGTGTCGTACCACCAATCCAGATGCAGCACACCGGCGGTGCGGAAGACGCGCAACTCGATACCGTGGCCCAAGCCCGGAAGCGCCTCCCGCACAGGAAGAGCGGTGTCGGAGTCGAAGCGGACCGCGATATCCTCGCCCAGCGGCGGCAGATCCGGGATCGTGCCGATATACGAGAAGAAGATGTCGGCCACGCCCGACCCGCCGAGCTGACGCGCCGTCGGCGCGTAGAGGTAGCGCAGCAGCCCGTAGCCCAGACCGTAATGCGGCACCGCGGTCAGCCTGGCGTGCACGTCGTCGAGCAGCGTCTTGGCGTCGTCGTTTTTCGAGCAGTTGAGTGCGACCGGATAGACGGTGTCGAACCAGCCGACGGTACGGCGCAAGTCGACGTCGGGCTTGAGTACCGAGCGACCCTCCCCACTCAGGTCGACCGAGACCACACCGTCGCCGACCAGTTCCGCGATCGCCCGGCCCAGCGCGGCCAGCAGCATCTCGTCGATCGGTACCCGCAGTCGCCGTCGGGCATCATCGATTTCGGTGGTCTCGGCCACCGTCAACGACGACGCGATGCGGGCCACCTCCGCGAGGCCGGGTGCACCGTCGGCCCGCTCGCCCACCACCTTCAGCGTGGACGCGGTCGCTGCCGACAGCCAGTAGTCCCGGCTCTCGATCACCGCCGGGTGGACGGCCAGCGCCGCGCAGCGCTGCGACCACTCAGTCCACGGCGTCGGCACCGGCTGCAACGCGATCTCCTCGCCGGCAAGCTGCTGCCCGAACGCGGTGAAGATGTCGGTCAACAGGATGTCGCGGGTCGCATTGTCGGCCACGATCGCGCGCACACTCACCGCCAGGTAGCACGGGCCGTCCGGAACGCCCCGCACATAGGTCGCGATCAGAGGATTCGCCGGATCTTGTTGCCGCACAACATCAATCAGGGTCGCAAGCAGCGCGTCGCGCTCCTGAGGCGTGCCCGGCTTGATGTCTTCCGGCAGCGCCCGGGTGGCCAAGTCGGCGAAGTCGCCCGGCTCACCGATGACCTGCTCCCAGGTGCCGGCGCGCTCCACGAGCCGCAGCCTCAGCGCCTCGTGGTGATTACGCACCGCGGTCAACACGGCGCACACGTCGTCGACCTCGACATCGGACCGCAAGTGCAGAATCAGCGGGATACGCCATTGTTCCTGCTCCCGCAAACCGTGCTCGAGGAAGTACGAGATGTTGGGCGGGACGGGTGGATGGGCGACATCGCTGAGTGATTGGCGGGCCAGTCCCCCGGCCGCGTACCGGGCGGTCAGAGCCTTGGCGAGCTCGGCCACCGTCTGGTTCTCGTAGAGGTCCTGCGGCGTCAGGTCGAGGCCCTCGTTGCCGGCGGTCATCGCGACGCTGATCGCGACCAGCGAATCACCGCCCAGCTCAAAGAAGTTGGCCTTGCGGTCGACCGTGCCCAGGCCCAGGCACTGCCCCCAGATGCGCTGCAGCGTGGCCTCCATCGGCGACTGACCGTTCTTGGCGGCCTGGGGCGTCTCCGAAGTGCCTACGGCGGCGGTCGCGTTGCTCGCCGCGTCGCCGCCGGTCCACACGTTGTTGCGGTGCTCGATCCAATGCCGTTGCCGCTCGAAGGGATAACCCGGCAACGTGATCAGCTGCCCGGACTGCCCACCGCGCAGCGGCGACCAGTCCACCTCGACGCCGGCCGACCAGAGTTGGCCGAGCGCGAGCAGGAACGCGTCGCGGTCGTCGCGGTTCTGTGCGTGGTGACGCATCAACCGCACCGCGCGATGCCCGGCGCCCCAGCGGTGGTGCCGGCTGGCGCTCGACGTGAGCGTTCCGCCGGGGCCCACCTCGATCAGGACGCGGTTCGGGTCGCCGAGCAGCACGTCGACCTCGTCAGAGAAGCGAACGGTGGCGCGCACCTGGCGTGCCCAGGTCTGCGGGTTGGTGGCCTCGCTGGCGGCCAGCCACGTCCCGGTCACGTTGGACAGCAACGGAATCTGCGGTTCGCGCAACGTCTGACGGGAGAGGAAGCCGGTGAACTCCGGGATCATCGAGTCCATCAGGCGCGAGTGGAACGCGTGCGAGGTGCGGACCCGCCGCGCCACGATGCCCTTCTCGGTGAGGCGGTCGCTGAACTGGCGGATGCCGTCCTCGGAGCCCGCGACCACGCAGCCGCCCGGCTCGTTGATGGTGGCGATATCGACGTCGCCGTTGAGATACTCGGCGACCGCTTCGGGGCTGAGCGCCACCGCGACCATCACGCCGCGCGGTGCGGCGTGCATCAGGCGGGCGCGCATCGACACCACCTTGATGGCGGTCTCGATGTCGAAGACACCGGCGATGGTGCCGGCGACGTATTCACCGATGCTGTGTCCGGCCAGCGCCGCGGGCTGGACGCCGTAGCTCTCGATCAGCTTGGCCAGCGCGTATTCGACGGCGAACAGCGCCGGCTGGGTGCGGTCGGTGCGCTCCAGGTTGCGGGCGGTGCCTTCGAAGATCTCGGCGCGCAGGTCGATGCCGAGTTCGTCGCCGAAGCCGGTGGCGCACTGGTCGAAGTGCTCGGCGAATACCGGCTCGTGGTCGTAGAGGCCGCGGGCCATGCCGATGTGCTGCGCGCCCTGCCCCGGGAACAGGAACGCGACCCGGTCGGAACCCTTTGCGTTGGGCGCGGATTCACCGATGAACACGTTGTCGTGTTCGCCGGCCTCCAGCACGGCGATCGCGTCCTGGGTGTCCTTGACCACGGCGGCCAGCCGGACGTCGTCCTTGCGGCGGCGGGTCAGCGTGTAGGCGACGTCGGCCAGGTTGGCCTCACCTTTGGCGAGTTCTGCGGCCAGCGACTTGCGTGACTGCTCGAGCGCGTCGGTGCTGCGCGCCGACATCAGCAGCACCTGCGGGCCGCTCACGGGTGAGCTGGCGGCGACGCGCGGCGCCTCTTCGATCACCAGGTGCGCGTTGGTGCCACCGACACCGAAAGAGCTGACGCCGGCGCGCAACACGCCGTCCCACTCCCAGGGGCCGTATTCGCTACGAACCTTGAAAGGTCCACGGTCCAAATGCAATTCGGGGTTGGGGCTGGTGTAGTGCAGCGTCGCCGGGATGGCCCGGTGCTTGAGGCACAGGATCGCCTTGATCAGGCTGGCGATTCCGGCGGCCGACTCCAGGTGACCGATGTTGGATTTCACCGAGCCGACGTAGCAGGGGCCGGAGCGGGGCTCCTCGGACACCTCGAAAGCCTGTCGCAGGCCTTCGATTTCGATGGGGTCACCCAGCGGGGTGCCGGTGCCATGCGTCTCGATGTAGCTGATCTCCGAGGCGTCGACTTCGGCGATCGCGTGCGCCTCGGCGATGACGTCGGCCTGACCGGCCGCGGTCGGGGCGGCGTAGGTCATCTTGGTCGAGCCGTCGTTGTTCAGCGCCGATCCGCGGATCACCGCGTGGATGCGGTCGCCGTCGTCGACGGCGTCCTGCAGCGCCTTGAGTACCACGACCCCGACGCCGCTGCCGAAGATGGTGCCGTCCGAGCGCGCGTCGAACGGCCGACAGTGGCCGGTCGGCGACACCATCGAGCCCGGGGCGTACCAGTACCCGACGTGGTGCGGGATGCGCAGCGACGCACCGCCGGCCAGCGCCAGCTCGCACTCGCCGTTGAGGATGCTCTGGCAGGCCAGGTGCACGGCGACCAGCGCCGAGGAGCAGGCGGTCTGCACCGACAGCGCGGGGCCGCGTAGGTTCAGCGCGTACGCGACCTTGGTGGCCAGGTAGTCCTTGTCGTTCTGCATCGACAGCTCGACCATGTCGAACGTGATGCCTTGTCCCATCACGACATTCGGGTCGCGGTTGGACATGATGTTGTGCAACAGGTAGCCGCTGGTGGTGCTGGTCGCGTAAACCCCCACCGTGCCCTCGATCTCGGCGGGGTCGTAGCCCGCGTCCTCGATGGCGTGGAACGCGGTCTGCAGGAACAGCCGGTGCTGCGGATCGGTCGAGCGCGCCGCCTGCGGGGTGAAACCGAAGAAGTCGGCGTCGAATTCGTCGATACCGTCCATCAACGCGGCCCGCCGCACATACGCGTGGTTCGAGAGCGTCTTCTCGGGAATGCCCTCGGCCAGCAGGTCGTCTTCGGCCAGCGTGACGATCGACTCCTCGCCGCGGCGCAGGTTGTCCCAGAATGCCGACAGCGTGTTGGCGCCGGGCAAGCGGGCCGCCATGCCGACCACCGCGATTGCGTTGGGCGGCAATTCGCTGTTGCTGGTCACACTCGATCTCCTACCTTTCGCCGAGCCGCCGCACGCTGCCGGGCTGCGGCACGCTTGTTGGCTCGGTCACGAACACCGCCACCGCTGTCGGCCTTGTCTGCTTCTTCCAGGCCCAGCTGGCGGATCAAGTCGGTTGTCAATGCGGTCAACGAGGCGCCCTGGAGCAGCAGGGCCACCGGCGGTTCCACCCCGAAGTCGCCACGCACAGTGTTGCGGATTCGCACCGCCATAAGCGAATCCATGCCCAACTCGGTGAGCGGCTGGTCGGCGTCGAGGGTGCTGCCCTTCGGGTAGCCCATGATCGCCAGGATGCGAGCGCCCAAGCGCCCGATGATCACCCGGCTCGCCTCGGCGGGATCCAGCTCGCGCAGCGCGTCGGGGCCGGCCCAGTCGTCGTCCTCGTCGTCGATGTCGAGTTCGGCGGCCAGCTTCGAGAAGAAGCCGAGCTGCTGGATCTCCGGGAACGCGGCCGCGGCCCGGTCCAGCCGCAGCCGCGCCACCCCGATGTTGGTGGGGTGGGCGGCAAGGATGGCCTCCAGCGCCTCGATGCCCTCGGCGGGCGAGATCGGGTCCAGCGCACTGAAAGTCAGCGCACGGGCCACGCCGATGTCAGCCCACTGGCCCCAGTTGATGGTGGTGGCGGGCAGCCCCGAAGCCCGTCGCCAGTCGACCAGGCCGTCGAGCCAGGCGCTGGCCGCCGCGTAGGCACCCTGACCGGGCGCGCCGAGCAGCGACGAGGTCGACGAGAAGCCGAGCCACCAGTCGAGGTCCTTGCCGACGGTTGCTACGTGCAGGCGCAGCGCGCCATGGGCTTTCGGCGCCCAGACCCGCTCCAGGCTGTCCTGGCTGAGGCCGGCGACGATCTGGTCGTCGAGTACGACGGCGCTGTGCATCACGCCGCGCAGCGTCAGACCGGTCTCCTCGGCGGAGGCGACCAGCTTTTCGGCGACTCCGGGCGCGGCGATGTCGCCGAGCACGACGGCGATCTGGGCGCGCTGCTGCAGTTCCTCGACCAGCGTCTGCGCCTCGTCGGACGGGTCGGATCGCCCGTTGAGCACGACGCGGCCGGCGCCGCTGTCGACCAGCCAGCGGGCCATCGCGAGGCCGAGACCGCGCAGGCCACCGGTGATGACGTAGGCGCCGTCGGACCGAACGGCGTTACCGCCCTTGCCCGCTGACAGCGTCGCACGGGAAAGTCGCTTGGCGTAACGCTTCTCGCCGCGCCGGGCGATGACGTCGTCTCCGGTGAGGCCGAATTCCCCAGTGAGCGAGGCGATGTCGGCACCCGCGAGGTCGACCAGCGTGGTGCGCAGGTCAGGGTGCTCGTAGGCCAGCACGCGGATCAGGCCGGCCAGCGCGCTGATCGACGGATCGCCGGCCTCGCCGTCCTCGACGGCAAGACCGTCGCGGGACACCACCCACAGCCGCGGCGGTTTGCCGTGCCAGCCGGTGAGGATCGTGCGCACGGTCGACGCGACGCCCCACGTCAGGTCGCGGCCGCGGCCCGGCGCGTCGCCGGACTCGGAGCCGTCGAAAGACTGGCGGCCCGCGAAGACCACCACGCCGACGGGCGGCAACTCGGCGTCGCCGGCGGCCTGCGAGAATGCCTCCAGGACAGCGGATTCGCTGCCCAGGTCGGCGGTCAGCACCCGCCGGGTGGGCGCGGCGAACGCGGCGGCGAATTCCTTGGCGGCGGACTCGGATTCGGCTCCATCGGTGAGCACCAGCCAGCTGCCGTCCGGCGCGGTGGCCGCGGCGTCGACCGGGGTCTCGACCCACTCGGTGTCGAAGATCTTCTGCTCCAACGGCAACGGCACACTGCGGCGCTGCACGCGCTGCAGGTAGATGCCGCTGATCTCGGCGGTCGGAGTGCCCGTCTCGTCGCTGATGAGCACGCGGCCGTTGATGCCGGCTCCGTCGGTGCTGACCAACTCGGCGCGGCAGCGGGCGCGCCGGCCGACCTCGCCGAAGACCCGGATCTTCTCGAACGACACCGGCAGGTAGGTGGCCTCGTCGGCGTCGGCCAGCGCTTCGCTGGACAGCGCGGCGGCCAGGCCCTGCAGCGCGGCGTCGAGCAGCACCGGGTGGATGCGGTAGCCGCGGTGCCCGGTCGCCTTGTCCGGCAACACGATCTCGGTCTCCGAGGTGCCGTTGGGCCGGCGGACGATGCGGGTCAGGGCGGCGAACGCCTCCGCGTGGTGCAGACCGGTGGCGCGCAGCGCCGAGTACAGGTCCGCGGGCGAGAGCGCGGTGCCCGGCTCCGACGACGCGGCGGGCACGCTGGGCGGATCCGACTGTCCCCCTGTATCCCCCTGTGTCACAGTGACTTTCCCGACGGCGTGCCGGATCCATGCCCCAGTGGCCGAACGCGAGTGGATCTCGACGCGAATCTCGTCGCCATCCTTCTCGCCGCGGGTGAGTTGGGTGGTGAGCTGGGTCGACTCGGCCAGCGGCAGCATCTGCTCGACCTCGACGCCCACGGACACCGACGTGGCGGGCAGGCCGAGCGCCTCGCTGGCGGCGGCCAGTGCGATCTCACCGAAGCCGGTGCCGGGCATGACCGGCTGGCCGTGCACCTTGTGGTCGAGCATGTAGGGCACCAGGTCGGTGCCGACGTCGGCGGTGAAGATGTGCTCGCGGCCGGACGGCAACTCGACGTGCGTGCCGAGCAAGGGGTGGGCGCTGGCCGGTTGCCGGTTGGTCGCGGTCGGCGCGGCCCAGTAGCGGACGTGGTGCCACGGTGTCGGCGGCAGGTCGATGAGTGTCTTTGTGCCAGTGGCGCTCTGCGCGGCCGCGATCGACGGCGGCCGGACGGTGGCCAGTGAGGTGTGGAACGTCAGCGTCTCGGGGTTGTCCCGGGTCAGCGTTCCCGACACCAGCGCGCCGCCCCGCGGCTTGGCCGATTCCAGCGTGCCGTTGATGGCGTGGCTGAGCAGCGGGTGTGGGCTGACTTCGACGAAATTCGCGTGGCTCTCGGCCGCGGTTGCGACGGCCTGGCTGAACCGCACCGGGTTTCGCAGGTTGACCACCCAGTAGTCCGCGTCGAACGCGGGTGCGGCCTCGTCGGACTGACCGACGGTGCTGATCAACGGGATTCGCGGGGTCTGCGGCTTCAGGTCGGCCAGCGCGGTCTTCAGGTCGGCCAGGATCGGGTCGACGGTCGGGTGGTGCGACGCGACGTCCACCTCGACGCGACGTGCCAGCTTGCCCTGCCTGTCGACGACCGCGATGGCCGCGTCGACCTGGTCGGGCGGGCCGGCGATCACGGTCTGCTGCGGCGCGGCATACACCGCGACGGTGATGTCGGGGTATTCCCCGACCAGCTTCTCGGCTTCGGCGGCGCCCAACTCCAGCAGCGCCATCGCACCCTGGCCGGACAACTGCTTCATCAGCTTCGACCGCGTCGCAATGACTTTCAGCCCGTCGGCCGGGCTCAGCGCGCCCGAGACGACAGCCGCGGTGACCTCACCCATCGAGTGACCGATCACGGCATCCGGCTCGACCCCGTAGGAGCGCCACAACGCCGTCAACGCCAACTGCATGCCGACCAGCACCGGCTGAATCCGGTCGATGCCGACCACCGGCTCACCAGACAGCAACACATCCCGCAGCGAAAAGCCCACCTGCGCAACGAAGTCCGACTCCAGCTCGTTCACGGCCGCGGCGAA
Organism: Candidatus Mycobacterium wuenschmannii; assembly: GCF_030252325.1. NCBI lineage: Bacteria > Bacillati > Actinomycetota > Actinomycetes > Mycobacteriales > Mycobacteriaceae > Mycobacterium > Candidatus Mycobacterium wuenschmannii. The sequence goes on from NZ_CP126981.1 coordinate 2,284,768, forward strand.
CGCCGGCTCGTCGGCCAGCAGCTGCTTGCCCATGCCGGCCCACTGCGAACCCTGACCCGAGTACAGGAAGACGGTGCCCTTGCCGCGCGGAACGTCGTGCGCGGCAACGACTCCCGGCGTCGGTTGGCCGGCGGCCAGCGCCCGCAGGCCGGCGATGACCTCGGCGCGGTCGCGCGCCGACACGGTGGCGATCTTGCTGTGGCGGCTGCGATACAGGTTGACGGTGTGCGCGATGTCGGCCAGCGGCACCTGCGCCCCCTGCTCGCCCATCCAGTCGGCGAGCGCGGTGGCCCAGGAGGCGATGCGCTGCTCGTTCTTGCCGGAGATCACCAGGGTCGTCACCGGTGGAGCGGCGTCGGCGCCGGCGAGCGAAACCGGTTCGGGGCCTTGCTCGATCACGACGTGGGCGTTGGTGCCGCCGATCCCGAACGACGAGATCGCGGCGCGGCGCGGCCCCTCCTCGAGCGGCCAGTCCCGCAGCTCGGTGGGGACGAACATCCGGGTCGACTTGTGGTCGATCGCCGGGTTCCATTGCGCGAAGTTGAGGTTCGGCGGGATCTGCGCCCGCTGCACCGACAGCGCGGCCTTGATGAAGCCGGCGATGCCCGCCGCCGCCTCCAGGTGGCCGAAGTTGGATTTGACTGCGCCCAGGGCACATTCGCCCTCGCCGCGGCCGTACTGATCGGCCAGCGCCTCGAACTCGATCGGGTCGCCCAGGCCGGTGCCGGTGCCGTGAGCCTCGATGTAGTTCACCGAGCCCGCGGTGACGTCGGCGCTGCGCAGCGCGGCCCGGATGACGTCCTGCTGCGCGATGGTGTTCGGCGCGGTCAGGCCGTTGGAGCGGCCGTCCTGGTTGACCGCCGAACCCCGCACGACGGCCAGCACCCGGTCGCCGTCGCGCACCGCATCGGTGAGGCGCTTGAGCACCACGACACCGCAGCCCTCGCCGCGGACGAAGCCGTCGGCGCGCGAATCGAAGGAGTAGCAACGGCCATTCGGCGACAGCATGCCCCACTTGGCCATCGCGATCTGCGTCTCGGGACGCAGGATCAGGCTGACCCCGCCGGCCAGGGCCAGGTCGCTCTCCCGCAGCCGCAGGCTCTGGCAGGCCAGGTGGATCGTCACCAACGACGACGAGCACGCGGAGTCGATCGCGACCGCCGGGCCGCGTAGTCCCAGCAGGTACGCGATGCGCCCGACCGCGACGGCGTGGGCGTTGCCGGTCGCGGAGTAGGCGTCGATGGCGTCCGGGTTGGCCGCCGAAATCGTCTGGTACTCCCCGTAATACACGCCCATCAGCACCGCGGCGCGCACACCGGACAGGTCCTCGGTGGCGATGCCGGCGTGCTCGAGCGCCTCGTAGGCCACCTCCAGCATCAGCCGCTGCTGGGGGTCCATCGCCTCGGCCTCGCGCGGCGAGATGCCGAAGTAGTCGGCGTCGAAACCGGACACGTCGGACAGGAAGCCGCCCCACTTGGACTGCATCCGGCCGGGCGCGAACTGGTCGGCGTCGTAGAACTCGTCGGCGTTCCACCGGTCGGCCGGGATCTCGCTGATCCCGTCGCCACCCTTGGTCAGGAAGTCCCAGTAGCCCTCCGGGCCGTTGGCGTCACCGGGAAAGCGGCAGCCCATCCCCACGACCGCGATCGGCTCGGCAGACGCGATCCGCGACGCCTTGTCGAACTGCTGCGTCAGCGCGTCCCGCTTGTCGCCGGGCATCGCCGAAACTCTGTCGTAAATCGTCGCCATCAAAAAATACCGCTCTCACTGCCCGCCGAAGCCGACTCCACGCTGTCAAACAATTCATCCAACACGCTGCTCGCCGAGTCGGCCGCTAGCTCGGCGGTATCTTCCTCCGGCGTGTCCGGCGGTGCAAGCAGGCCGGCGACGTAGGTGGCCAGCGAGGCGATCGTCGGGTGGTTGAACAACATGTTCGCCGACACGTCCAGGCCGACCAGTTTCTTGGTCTCCTTGAGCACCGTCATGGCCATCATCGAGTCCAGGCCCAGCTCCGGGAACGGCGCGTCGAGGTTGATCGACGACGGCGACATCCGCAGCTCGCGACCCAGGATGGCCTGCAACCGGCTCTGCAGTTCACTGAGCCGCTCGTCGGTGGACAGCGTCGACCAGTCCGGGGCCTCGGCCACCGCGGCGGCCATCTCCTCGGCGTCCGGCCGCTGGTCGATGACCTCGACGCCTGCCTCGAACTCGGAGGCGATCCGCTCGAAGTAGGCGAGTTCGCGGAACTCCGGGGTCGCCGCGACCGCGCGGTCGAGCCGCAGCCGTCCGACACCGACGCGGTTGAGCGGGCCGCCGACCAGGGCCTGCAGCGCCTCGACGCCCTCGTCGGGCGTGATCGGGTCGAGCACGCTGTAGGTCAGCTTGCTGCTCATGCCGACGGCGGACCACTGTCCCCAGTTGATCGCGGTGGCCGGCCGGCCGGTGGCGCGACGCCAGGTCATCAGCGCGTCGAGCCAGGCGTTGCCGGCGGCGTAGGCCAGCTGGCCGGGCAGGCCGAGCATGGTGGCCATCGACGAGAAGCCGACCCACCAGTCCATGTCCTTGTCGGCGGTCGCGGCGTTCAGCCGCAGCGCGCCGGCGACCTTGGGCGTCCAGACGCGTTCCAGGCCCTCCTGGGTCAGGGCGCTCACCAGGCCGTCGCCGGTGACGCCGGCGCCGTGCACGAGGCCGCGCAGCGGCTTGCCGGTCTCCTCGGCCGCGGCCACCAGCCGTTCCGCGACGCCCGCGGTGGCGATGTCGCCGGCGACGTAGACGACCTCGGTGCCGAGCCCGTCCAGGTAGGCGCGCTGCTCGTCCGACGGCTCGCTGCGGCCGCTGAGCACGATGCGGCCCGCGCCCCGGTCGACGAGCCAGCGGGTGACGACGGTGCCCAGGCCACCCAGACCACCGGTGATGAGGTAGGAGCCGTCGTCGCGGACCACCGCCTCGTGCGGGCCGCCGTCCACGGTGGCGCGAACCAGGCGCTCGACGAACCGGCCGTCTTCGCGCAGGGCCACCACGTCGTCACCGGTCGCGGCGGCGAGTTCGGCGGTCAGTGTGTCGATGACGTTCGCATTGCCGACGTCGAGCAGGGTGGCGCCGAGGTCCGGTTCGCCGGCCAGCACGCGGGCCGCCTCGCCGGGGAACCGCCAGTTGCGGATCAGACCCTTGAGGGCGCCGATCGCCGGGTCGCCCGGTTCGTCGTCGTGCACCGACAGCCCGTCGCGGGTGACCAGCCACAGCCGCGGCGAGGTGCCCGTCCAGCCGTCGACGGCCGCGTGCGCCGCCGCGGTGATGTCGACGACCAGTTGCTGGGCCCGGTGCAGGGCGGCGTCGGTGGCTTCGATGTCGAAGGGCGAGTTGGCGAGCAGCACGACGATGCCGACCGGGTTCGCGTCGGCGGTCTTGGCGAACGCCTCGGCCAGCGCGGCCTCGTCACCCAGCGGGGCGCTGATCGCGCGGCGGGTCGACGAGGTGAGCGCGTCGGTCGCCCGTGCCGCGAGATCGGCTGTCTCGGAATCTTTTTCGGCCAGCACCACCCAGGTGCCGTCGGCCACGGAGCCGCCCTGCGGCGCCGGGCTCTGCACCCACGCGGCGTCGAAGATCTTCTGCTCCAGCGACAGCGGCACGCTGGCCAGGTCGACGGGCTTGAGTTCGATGCCGGTCAGTTCGGCGAGGACGACTCCGGCATCGTCGGTGAGCACGACACGGCCGCGCTCGTCGGCCAGCTCGGTGTGCACCCGCGCCCGGCCGCGGACCGGAGCGAACAGCTGGATCGACTCGACCGAAACCGGTTGGTAGTTGGCGTCCTCGGACTCGATGCCGGCCGCGAGCCGCTGCAGCGCGGCGTCGAGCAGCACCGGGTGAACGCGGTACTCGGCGTGGTCGGCGACGTCCTCCGGCAGGGCGATCTCGACACCCTCCCCGGGTGCCGCGCCGGTCGGTCCGGTTTGGGTGATCACGTCGGCCACCGCGTACCGGGTCCAGCTGCCGCCCGCCGAACGGGCCTGGATCTCCACGCGATTCACGTCGGGGTTCAACGAGAGTTGGGTGCTGACCCGGGTCTGCGCGTCGAGGATCAGCGGCCGCTCGATGGTCAACTTGCTCACCGCGACGCCGTCGCCGAGCGCCTGGACCGCGGCGGCCAGCGCCATCTCGGCGAAACCGGCGGCGGGAACCACGGCCTGGCCGTGCACCGTGTGGGCGGCCAACCACGGCAGCGTGGCGACGCCGATGTCGGTCTGCCACACATGCTCTCGGCCCGACGGCAGGTCGACGTGTGAACCCAGCAGCGGGTGCCCGTCGCTGCGCCGGTGACCGGATGGCTTCTTCTCCTGCCAGTAGCTGGCGTGCAGCCACGGCGAGGCCGGGATCTCGATGCGACGACGGCCCTCGGCCGGCTCGCCGGTCACCCCGATCGTCGCGAGTTGCTCATGGACGGAAAGGGTTTCGTCGTCGCCACGCTTCATCGCCGCGGTGACGCTGAACTGGTCGCGGGACGACACCGAGGCCAGCGTCTCGCCGATGCCGTGCGTGAGCAGCGGGTGCGGGCTGATTTCGACGAACGTGGTGTGCGTTTCGGCAGCTTTCGCGACGGCCTGCTTGAACCGCACCGGGTTGCGCAGGTTCACCACCCAGTACTCGGCGTCAAAGGCCGGTGCGGCCGTGTCAGCGGACTGACCCACCGTGCTGATCAACGGGATTCGCGGCTTCTGCGGCTTGAGGTCCTCCAGCGCGACCTTGAGGTCGGCCAGGATCGGGTCGACGGTCGGGTGGTGCGACGCGACGTCCACCTCGACGCGACGGGCCAGCAGGCCTTGCGCGTCGACCGCGGCGATCGCGGCGTCGATCTGCTCGGGCGGGCCCGCGATCACGGTCTGCTGCGGCGCGGCATACACCGCGACGGTCACGTCGGGATACTGCCCGACCAGCTTCTCGGCCTCCGCGGCGTCGAGTTCGACGAGTGCCATCGCGCCCTGGCCGGACAACCGCTTCATCAGCTTCGACCGCGTCGCAATGACTTTCAGCCCGTCGGCCGGGCTCAGCGCACCGGACACGACGGCCGCGGTGACCTCACCCATCGAGTGACCGATCACCGCATCCGGCTCGACCCCGTAGGAGCGCCACAACGCCGTCAACGCCAACTGCATGCCGACCAGCACCGGCTGAATCCGGTCGATGCCGACCACCGGCTCACCAGACAGCAACACATCCCGCAGCGAAAAGCCCACCTGTGCGACGAAGTCGGGCTCCAGCTCGGCAACCGCCGCAGCAAACGCCGGCTCGTCGGCCAGCAACTGCTTGCCCATGCCCGCCCACTGCGAACCCTGACCCGAGTACAGGAACACCGTGCCGGAACCGTGCGGCTTCTCCATCGGTTCGACGACGCCGGTGGCGGGTTCACCCGCGGCCAGCGCCCGCAGACCGGCGATAGCCTGCTCGTGGCTGCGCGCCGCGACGGCGGCGAAGCTGCGGTAGCGGCCTCGGTGGTTGTTCACGGTGTGCGCGATGTCGGACAGCGGCACGTCGGCGCCGACGCTGGACATCCAATCGGCGAGCATCCCGGCGATCGGTGCGATACGGGCGGAGGTCTTGCCGGAGATGACGAGCGTGCTGACACTCGGCTCCGGTTGCGCCGCAACCTTTTCCAGGGCGGGCGCCTGCTCGATGACCACGTGGGCGTTGGTGCCGCTGACACCGAACGACGAGACGCCCGCGCGGCGCGGACGAGCGACATCGGGCCACGCCATTCCGTCGGCGGCGATGGTGAATTTCGACGCCCCCGCACCGGCGTTCGGGGTGAGTTCGGTGAAATGCAGATGCGGTGGAATCTGACCGTGGTTCATGCTGAGCACGGTCTTGATGAAGCCGGCGATGCCGGCCGAGTTCTCCAGGTGGCCCAGGTTCGTCTTCACCGAGCCGAGCACCAGCGGCGCCGAATCGTCGCGCTCACCGAAAACCGCACTGAGCGCGTCGAGTTCGATCGGGTCGCCCAGCGCCGTGCCGGTGCCGTGCGCCTCGACATAGTCGATCTCGGAGGGCTGCAACCGCGCCGACGCCAGGGCCGCGCGCATGACCGCCTGCTGGGCGGGACCGCTGGGCACCGTCTGCCCGCTGCTCGGGCCGTCCTGGTTGACGGCCGAACCGCGCACCAGGGCCAGCACCGTATCCCCGTCGCGCTCAGCATCACTGAGTCGCTTGAGCACGACCACGCCGCAGCCTTCGCTGCGGGTGTAGCCGTTGGCGGCCGCGTCGAAGGTCTTGCACTGACCGTCCGGAGCGAGCATCCCCCACCGCGAACAGGCAAAGCTGTTGTGCGGCGTCAGAATCAGGTTTGTACCGGCGGCGAGCGCCTGGTCCGACTCGCGGCGCCGCAGGCTCTGGCAGGCCAGATGGATCGCGACGAGCGACGACGAGCACGCGGTGTCGACCACCACGGCAGGCCCGTGCACCCCGAGGAAGTAGGACAACCGGCCCGCGGCGAAGTTCGAGGCGCTGCCGAACGGGATGTAGGGGTCCATCTCGTTCGCCGGACCGTCGGCCGCCATCAGCGCATAGTCGTAGGTGGTCAAGCCGACGTAGATGCCGGTCTGGCTGTTGCGCACGGATTTCGGTGTGACACCGGCGTTTTCGAGTGCCTCCCAGGCGACTTCGAGCAGCAGCCGCTGCTGCGGGTCCATCGCGACCGCCTCGCGCGGCGAGATCCCGAAGAACTCCGCGTCGAACTGGTCGGGCTGCCATGAGGTGAGGAAGCCGCCCTCCCGGTTGCAGATGGTGCCCGGGCGGGTGTGGTCCTCGGAGAAATAGGCGTCGGCGTCCCAGCGATCCGCGGGAACCCGGACGATGCCGCTGCGCCCCTCCTCGAGCAGCTGCCAGTAATCGGCGGGAGTGTCGACACCACCCGGCAACCGGCAGGCCATGCCCACCACGGCAATCGGTTCGAGGTCGGCCTTCTCGGCGATCTCGAGCCGGGCTGTCAGGTCATCGATCTTGCGGAGCGCCTCGGTGATGATCGCCCGACGGTCTGGCGCTGTCATCGCCTAACCAAGCCTTTCCGACAGCTGTTTCAGAAGCTCGTCGTCGCTGAAGTCGTCGTAGTCGTCGGCGCTGTCGTCCTCGGCGGCCTCGGCCACCTCCGGCAGCAGCGTGGCGAGGTACTCCGAGAGCGCCTCGACGGTCGGATAGTCGAACACCACCGACGCGGGCAGGGTCTCGCCCAGGCTGTCCGACAGCGCCCGCTGCAGCGTCACGCTCATCAGCGAGTCCATGCCGGACTGGAAGAAGCCCGCGGTGGGGTCCAGCAACTGCGCCGAGGCGAGGCCCATCGCCCCGACCACCTGCGCGGTGACGTGATCGACCAGCAGGCCGCGGCGCCGCGTCGGGTCGGCCTCGCGCAACGCATCCCGGAACTCGGTGCTGCGGGCGGCGGCACCCTCGGCGCCGGCCGCGTCGGTGTTCAGCAGGTCGTCGACGATGCGCAACGCGGCCCGGGTCCGGTATGCCGCGGCGAGCAGCGGCCAGTCCGCGGCGACGACGGTCGGCCGCGACCCGGCGCCCGGTCCCGTGAGCAGCGGCAGCGCCCTGATCGCGACGTCGTCGGCCATCGGCTCCAGGCCGGAGGCCAAGGTGACCTGACGCTCCTCCTCGGATTGCCCGTCGGACAACGACTTCCACAGACCCCAGTTGACCGCGGTGGCCGGTAGCCCGGCGGCCCGGCGGGCCAGCGCGAAGGTGTCCAGGAACGTCGTCGTCGCGGTGTAGTGCGCCAGCCAGCGCGACCCGGTCAGGCCGGAGATCGACGAGAACAGCACGAACTGATCGACCTTGTGCGACAACGACAGTCGGTGCAGCACCGACACCACGTCCAGCTTGGGCCGGAACATCGCGGTGACGTCTTCTTCGGTCATCTGCAGCAACTCGGTCGGGCCGCCGGCGAAAGCCGCCACGTAGATGCCGGCCAGTGGCGGCAAATCCTTGCCGAAGCGGTCGAATACGGCGCTCATCGCGGCCTCGTCGGCGGCATCGGCGGCGGCGGTCACCAGCGTGGTGCCCGACGGCTTCAGCCGCGCCGCGAGGTCGTCGAGCTTCGAACCGGGGTTGCGGGACACCGCGACCACGGTGCCCGCGCCCGAGTCGGCCAGTTGCTGGACCAGGTGCGGACCGATGTTTCCGGTTGCGCCGATCACGAGATAGGCGCTGTCGGCCGACAATTCGGCCGGCAGCGTCGACGGCGGGAAGGCCTGCTGCAGACGCGGAACCCGGCGCGAGCCGGCGCGGTAGACCACCTGGTCCTCGTCGTCGGCGGCCTGCGCCTCGTCGACCACGTACCGGGCGGCCACACTGTCCGGCACCGACTCGTCGAGGTCGATGACGCGGCCCCAGAACTCCGGGTGCTCCAGCGCCAGCGTGCGGCCCAGGCCCCACAGCACGGCCTGCGACGCGACGGCGCGGTCGCCGTCGCTCACCGGCTGCGCGTTGCGGGTCAGCAGGTAAAGCTTTGGCGCGACGCCCATTTCGGCGATCGCCGCGCTGAGCCGGCGCGCGGCGTTGAACAGCGCATAGCCGTCCTCGAAGTCGAACTGGCCGCCGGAGACCTGCGGCGCGTACAGCACGTGGGTGACCCCGGCCAGCGCGTCGGTGATCGCCGATGCGTCGGCGCCCTCGGCCAGCAGCGAGGTCGGCTCGACGGTCGCGGCGAACTCGTCGCCGAGCACCCGGCCGATCTCCTCGCCCACACCGGTGTCGGTGACGACCAGCCACGAGGCATCGGTGGCGTCGGTCTGAGCGGCCGCGCCGGCCAGTTCGCGGGCCGGCCAGGCCAGCTTCAGGTACCACTCCGCGGGGATCGGCCCGTCGGCAGATCCGGCTGCCGAGCCCGAATCAGCGCCGCTCGCAACGCTTCTGATCGGTGTGATCGGCCGTGTGGTCACCCAATACTTGCTGTGGTGCCACGGCGTGGTCGGCAGCACCGGGTGCGGCTCGACCGGGTGGGTGGTCTGCGGCGGGTGGCTGGTGTGCACGGTGTTGAGGTTGGTGTGGAACCGCAGCGTGTCGTCGCCGTCGCGCCACAGCGTGCCGACGCTGTGGTGGTGGCTGCCGGACTCGACGGTGTCGCCCACCGCATTGGTCAGGATCGGGTGCGCGCTGATCTCGATGAAGGTGCCGTGCTCCTCCGCGGCGGCGGCGACGGCCTGGCTCAGCCGCGCGGGCTGACGCACGTTCGCCACCCAGTAGTCGGCGTCCAGCATCGGCGACTGGAAGCCCTCCATCACCGTCGAGTAGAACGGGATGGTCGGGATCTCGGGCGTCAGATCGGCCAGCGCCGTGCGCAATTCGCCGAGGATCGGATCCATGAACGCGGTGTGCGAGGCCACCTCCATGTTGACCCGGCGGGCGAACTTGTTCTGCGCACTGACCGCGGCGACGACCTCGTCGACCGGGGCCACCGGCCCGGCGATCACCGTCTCACGCGGCGAGATGTAGCCCGCCACACTGACTTCCGGGTAGTCGGCGATCAACGCCTCGGTAGCCTCGGGGTCGAGCTTGAGCAGCGCCACCGCGCCCTGACCGGCCATCCTCGACATCAGCTTCGAGCGATTCGCGATCACCCTCAGGCCGTCGACCACGCTGAGCGCGCCGGCCACGACGGCCGCGGTGACCTCGCCCATCGAGTGGCCGATCACCGCGTCGGGGTGCACGCCGTAGGAGCGCCACAGCTCGGTGAGCGCCAACTGCAGACCCATCAACACCGGCTGCACCTGCGCGTCACCGCTGATCGGCTTGCTGTTCTCGATGATGTCCTGCAGCGAAAAGCCAACCTGCTCAACGAAAATCGGATCGAGCTCGGCGATCGCCTCGGCGAACACCGGCTCGTCGGCCAGCAACTGCTTGCCCATGCCGGCCCAGTGCGACCCCTGCCCGGAGAACACGAACACCGTTCCGGGACTGCAGGGTCCGTCGTGCGCACCGACGACGCCGTCGGCGCTGCGGCCCTCGGCCAGCGCCTGCAGGCTCGCCGCCGCCTGCTCGCGGTCGCGGACACACACGGTGGCGAACTGGGCGTGCCGCTCGCGGTGGTAGCTCAGGGTGTGGGCGATATCGGGCAGGCGCACCTCGGCGCCGGCGCCCTGCAACCACTCGGCCAAGGAGGCGGCCTGGGCGGCGATCCGTTCCGGCGACTTGCCCGACAGCACCAGCGTCGTCACGACCGGGTCGGCCTCCCGGATCACCGGGACGGCGGGCGGGGCCTGCTCGATCACCGCGTGCGCGTTGGTGCCACCGAATCCGAACGACGAGATACCGGCACGGCGTGGCTGGCCGGTCTCCGGCCAATCCGTCTGCTCGGCAACGACTTTCAGCCGCAACTGGTCGAATGGGATGTGCGGGTTCGGGTTGTTGAAGTGCAGGTTCGGCGGGATGCTGCCCTGGTAAACCGACAGCACGGTCTTGATCAGACCGGCGATGCCGGCGGCGGCCTCGAGGTGGCCGAGGTTGGTCTTGGCGGTACCGATCAGCAGCGGCGCGTCTTCGGCGCGGCCGCGACCGAGCACCGTGCCCAGCGCGCGCGCCTCGATCGGGTCGCCGAGCGGCGTGCCGGTGCCGTGCGCCTCGACGTAGTCGACGTCGTGCGGTTGTAGGCCCGCATTCGCGTAAGCCGAACGCAGCACGGCCATTTGGGCCGCGGGGTTGGGGGCCAGCAGGCCGTTCGAGCGGCCGTCCTGGTTGACCGCCGACCCGCGGACCACGGCGAGCACCCGGTCGCCGTCGCGCACCGCGTCGCCGAGACGCTTGAGCACCACGACGCCGCAGCCCTCGCCGCGGATGAAGCCGTCGGCGTCGGCGTCGAACGCGTGGCAGGCGCCGGTGGGCGACAGCGCGCCGGTCTGGTCGAAGGCGCGCACCACCGAGGGCGCCAGCATCAGGTTGACGCCGGCGGCCAGCGCGACGTCCGAGTCGCCGATGCGCAGGCTCTGGCAGGCCAGGTGCAGCGCGACGATCGACGACGAGCACGCGGTGTCGACGGTGACCGACGGCCCGCGGAAGTCGAGGAAGTACGACAGCCGGTTGGCGATAATGCTCAGCGCACCACCGGAATTGGTCCATGCGTCGACGTTGGTCAGGTCGATGCCGGCGACATAGCCGTAGTCGGTGTAGCAGGCGCCGGCGAACACACCGGTCTGCGAGCGGCGCAGCGAACTCGGCGGGATGCCCGCGTGTTCCAGTGCCTCCCAGGCGACTTCGAGCAACATGCGCTGCTGCGGATCCATCTTGACGGCTTCACGGCTGGAGATGTCGAAGAACTCGGCATCGAAGTCGTCGAGGTTGTCCATGTAGCCGCCGTGGCGGGTGGTGTGCGCCAGCGCCGCCGCGACCTCGGGCGTGCCGTCGTCGAACGGCGCCCAGCGCTCGGCGGGCACCTCGGTGACCGCGTTCCCGCCCTCGGACAGGAACTGCCAGTACTCCTCGGGCCCGGTGATGCCGCCGGGGAGGCGGCAGCCCAGACCGACGATGGCGATCGGCTCGTCCAGATGACCGCGGTTCACCTCGAGCTCGTCCTCAGCACCGAAGGCCTCGGTGCCGGTGAGGAACCGGGCCAGATCGGCGATCGTCGGGTGCTGCCAGAACTCCACCGGCGAGACCTTGCGGCCGAGCAGCTCGGTCAGTTCGCCGGAGAGCACCACGGCGTCCCGTGAGCCCAGTCCCAGATCGCTCATCGGGGCGTCGAAGTCGATGTCGTAGGGGCTGCAACCCACGGTGGTCACCAGGTAGTCGGCCAGCCAGTGCCGTAGCGCTTCCTCGTCATACGAGGACGTCATCAGATGCCCCTTTCACTGCCAGCCGGTGCCGACTCCACGCTGTCGAACAGCTCGCCCAATATGCCGCCGTCCGAATCGCCCAAAATGTCGATGTCGTTATCCGATTCCGGCTGTGGTGCCACCTTTTTCGCAAGGTGTTCCGCGAGCGCAACGATAGTCGGATAGTTGAACAGCATGGTCGCGGATAGCTCGATCCCGACAAACAATTCCGTGTCCCGCCGGACCGACATCGCCATCACCGAGTTGAGCCCGTATTCGGCGAACGGCCGGTCCAGGTCGAGGTCGGCCTCGGCCAGGTGCAGCTCGCGGGCCAGGATCGCGCGCAGACCAATCTGCAACTGCTCGCGAACGTCCTCGGGGTCCATCTCCGACCAGGCCGGGGTCGCCGCGCGCGGCTCGTCGGCACCGGATTCTGCGTCGGCCGAAGCCATCGGCGCCATGACCGCCTGCGCGACGTCGTAGCGGGCCAGGTGGTCCCAGGCCGCGAACGCCTCCTCGGCCGTGATCGCGCGGGATCCGAGCCGCTCGAGTTCGGCCAGCGCGATCTGCGCCTCGGCACCGAAGCCGAGCCCGCGCCAGGCCACCCAGTCCTGGCTGACGGTGAAGTCGCCCTGGCGGTGCCGGGCCTGCGCCAGGCCGTCGAGGTAAGCGTTGGCCGCCGCGTAGGCGCCCTGGCCCGGAACGCCGAACACCGCGCCGGCCGCGGCCGTCAGGAACAGGAAGTCGAGGGTGCCCGGCGGGAAGGTCTCGTGCAGCACCTGTGCACCCGCGATCTTCGGCCAGACGGTGCGGCGCAGCCGGCCCTCTTCCAGCTCGGTGAACAGCTCGGCGTCGGTGATGCCGGCGCCGTGCACGACGCCGCGGATCGGTGCCGCGCCTTCCTCGTCGCGCTTGGCCAGCAGGGCCTGCACGGCCTCGACCGAGCCGATGTCGAGGGCGACGGCTTCGACGACCACGCCGCGGGCCTCGAGCGCCCGGATCGCGCTGATCTTCTCCCGCGTGGCGGAGTCGTTGCCGTCGCTGTCCCAGTCGCGACGCCGCGGCAGTGCGGTGCGGCCGGCCAGGATCAGTCGCCGGGCACCGCGGTCCGCGAGCCACCCCGCGGTCAGCAGGCCGAGCGCACCCAGTCCACCGGTGACCAAGTAGGCCGCGTCCGGGCGGCAGCGCAGTGGCTCGCGCGCCGGCTCACCGGTCACGGTCTTGAGACCGGGCGCGGTGAATTCGCCGTCGCGCAGCGACAGGATCGACTTGGCCGGGGTGCGCAGCATCGGGGCCAGTGCCGGAATCAGGGCACCGATCGCGGCGTCCTCCGGCAGGTCGACCAGACCACCCCACAGCTGCGGCTGCTCGGCGCGGATGACGCCGGCGGTGCCCCACAGCGGGCTCTGCGCGACGGCGGCGTCCGAGCTGCCCTCGCGCACCCCGCGGGTGACGATCCACAGCGTGGCCGGGTGGCTCTCGTCGCGCTCGGCCAGCGTGCGAACCAGCTCCACCAGCTCCATAGACATCCGCACGGCGCCGTCGACATGGCTTTCGCCGGAACGGGATTCGGCGACGTAGAGCACGTAGCGCGCGTCGGCGATGGCGGCCGTCTGGTAGCCGCCGCCCGCCAGCCCGTCGCGCAGTCCGCCGGCAATCTCGTTGTCGCCCAACACCGCAAGGGTGCTCGCGCCGGCGACATGCTCGCCGTCGTCGGGAGTGAACGGCTGCCAGTCGATGGCGTGCACCATCGCGGTCGGGTCGTCGCTGCGGCCGGCGGCGGCCGCGTCGACCGCGGCGTAGCGCAGTCCGCGCACTTCGAGGACGGTCCCCCCGTCCGGTGCGGTGGCGGTGATGTCGACGACGAGTTCGTCGTCGTTGCCGCCGCGACGGCGCACCTCGACGCGACCGCGCGAGTCGGCGAGTGCGTCGGCGAATCGCACACTGGCGATCGCGGCCGGAACCATCAGGCGGGGATTATCGCTGTCCAGCAGCCGGGCGACGTGAATTGCGGCGTCCAGCAATGCAACTGACGATGCCTGCGTGAGTTCGACGTCGGCGTGCAGTTCGCCGGCCTTGGCTGCGCACGAGCCGATCGACCAGCCGAAGGGGCGGCCCTCGCTGCCCCAGGTCTGCCAGAACGAGGTCACCTCGTCGTCGGAGAACTCGCCGTCAACCGCACCCGCGGCGGCGACGGCGTCTGCCGGGCCGGTGGCCGGGACGTCGCGGGCGATGCGCGCGGTGGCGTGCCGGATCCAGCCCGACCCCGAGGCGCTCGAGGACACCGTGACGGATCCCCCGTCGGCGACGACCTGGACGGCCCGTGACTCGCCGACCACGATCGGGTAGTCGAAGCGGATGTCGGACAGCGCGGCGGCGTCGTACTCGCTGGCCGCGGTCGAAAGGGTCTGCAGCAGAACCGAAATCGGGATGATCTCGACGCCGTTGTTGTGGTGCGCGCCCGGGTACGGCTTGGTGCTGGACGCCAGCCGGGCCTGCCACAGGTGCGTGGGCGGCGACGCGGCCACCGGGATGTGCTGGCCCAGCAGGGTTCCGCGCTGCGGCGCAGTCTCGGCGGTCTTCACGAACTCGTCGGGGCTGATCCAGTGCTTCGCGTGGTGCCACGGCGCACTCGGCAGCACCGGGTGCGGCTCGGGCGGGTGCGGCTGCGTCGGCGGGCGCAGGACGTGTGTGCTGTTGAGGTTGGTGTGGAAGCTGACGGTGTCATCGCCCTTGCGCGACAACGTCCCAACGCTGTGGTGGTGCGATGACTCCAGGGTCTCGGTGATCGCGTGGGCCAGCGTGGGGTGCGGGCTGACCTCGACGAAGGTGGCGTGCTGCGCGGCGGCGACGGTGACGGCCTGGTGCAGCTTCACCGGCTGGCGCACGTTGTCGGCCCAGTAGTCGGCGTCCAGCGTCGGCGCGGTGTTCGGGTCGGCGACGGTGGAGATGAACGGGATGGTCGGCGCCTGAGGCTTCAAATCGGCCAGCTCCGAACGCAATTCGGCGAGGATCGGGTCCATCAGCGACGTGTGCGAGGCGACTTCCATGTTCACCCGGCGCGCGAAGCGCTCCTGCGCACTGGCCGCCTCGATCGCGGCGTCGACCTGTGGCACCGCGCCGGCGATCACCGTCTGGCGCGGCGACAGCAATCCCGCGATGCTCACCTCGGGGTAGTCGGCGAGGAACGCCGTCGCCGCGTCGGCGTCCATCTCGAGCAGGCCGACCGCGCCCTGGCCCGCCAGCCGCGACATCAGCCGCGACCGGATTCCGATGACCCGCAGGCCCTCGTCCGGGGTGAGCGCCCCGGCCACCACGGCCGCGGTCACCTCCCCCATCGAATGTCCAATCACCGCATCGGGTTCCACGCCGTAGGAGCGCCACAGCGCGGTCAGTGCCAGCTGCAGACCCATCAGCACGGGTTGCACGCGGGCGTCGCCGGTCACTCGCTGCCCCTCGGCGAGTATCTGGTGCAGCGAGAACCGCATGTGCTCGACGAACAGCGGCTCCAATTCCTCGACGGCCGCGGCGAACACCGGCTCGTCGAGGAGCAGTTGCCGACCCATGCCGGCCCACTGCGAACCCTGACCGGAGTACACGAAAACCGTTCCGGGCTTACACAATCCCTCGTGCGGTTCGACAAGCCCGATCGCGGTCTGGCCGGCCGCCAGCGCCTGCAGGCCGGCGACCGCATTGGCGCGGTCGCGCACGGCCAGCGTCGCGAACGACTTGTGCTGCGTGCGGTGGTGGTTGAGCGTGTGGGCGATGTCGACCAGTGGCACCGCGGCGCCCGCGCCGATCATCCAGTCCGCCAGCGTGGCCGCCGTCGAGGCGATGCGCGCCGGTGTCTTACCCGAGACCACCAGCGTGGTGATCGTCGGTTCCGGTTGTGGCGCAACCACTTCGGCGGCCGGCGCCTGCTCGATGATCACGTGGGCGTTGGTGCCGCTGACACCGAACGACGACACCCCGGCCCGGCGCGCGCGGTCGACGGCCGGCCAGTCCATGCCGTCGGCTGCGATGGTGAACTGCGCCGCCCCCTCGACCGCGTTGGGCGTCAATTGGGTGAAGTGCAGGTGCCGCGGAATCTCGCCGTGCTGCACGGTGAGCACGGTCTTGATGAATCCGGCGATGCCGGCGGCCGACTCGAGGTGGCCGACATTGGTCTTGACCGACCCGAGCACCAGCGGTGCCGAACCGGCCCGATCGCCGAAAACCTGGTGCAGAGCGCCCAATTCGATCGGATCGCCCAGTGCGGTGCCGGTGCCGTGGGCCTCGATGTAGTCGATCTCCGACGGCTCGAGGCGCGCCGCGGCGAGCGCCGCACGGAGGACGGCCTGCTGGGCCGGACCACTCGGCACGGTCTGCCCGCTACTCGGCCCGTCCTGGTTGACCGCCGACCCGCGGACCACGGCGAGCACCGAATCCCCGTCGCGCACAGCGTCACTCAGTCGCTTGAGCACCACGACGCCGCACCCTTCGCTGCGCACGTAGCCGTCGGCGTCGGCGTCGAACGTCTTGCAGCGGCCGTCGGGAGCGAGCATCCCCCAGCGGGAGGTGGCGATGCTGTTCTCCGGGCTGAGCATCAGGTTCACGCCGGCGGCCAGCGCCTGATCGCTTTCGCGGCGGCGCAGACTCTGGCAGGCCAGGTGGACGGTGACCAGCGAAGACGAGCAGGCGGTGTCCAGCGCGACCGCGGGACCATGCGCGCCCAGGAAGTAGGACAGCCGACCGGCCGCGAAGTTCGCCGCGTTGCCGAATGGCACGTGCGGGTCGACCTCTTCCGGCGGCAGCTTGCCGGACAGGCTCAGCCCGTAGTCGTGCGTCGTCGTTCCGACGAAGACGGAGGTCTGGCTGCCGCGGATCATCGGCGCGGTGATGCCCGCGTTTTCCAGTGCCTCCCAAGTGACTTCGAGCAGCAGCCGCTGCTGTGGATCCATCGCCGCGGCCTCCCGCGGCGAGATCCCGAAGAACTCGGCATCGAACTCGTCGGGCTGCCAAGAGGTGAGGAATCCACCGTCCTTGCTGACGATCGTGCCCGGGATGGAGTGGTCGTCGGCGAAGAAGGCGTCGGCGTCCCAGCGCTCCGGCGGAACCTGCACGATGCCGCTGCGGCCGTCCTGCAGCAACTGCCAGAACTGGTCGGGGGTGTTCGCGCCGCCGGGCAGCCGGCAGCCGATGCCGATCACCGCGATCGGTTCGGTGTCACCTTTTTCCGCGATCTCCAGCCGCGCGGTCAGATCGTCGATCTTGCGCAACGCCTCGGTGATGATGGCCCGACGGTCCGACGGTGCAGCAGTCATCGCGCTCCCCCCGGTCTGTCGGAAAGTTGTAGTCGTCGTACACCGTGTGCGAGAACCGCGGCCTCGCCCACCGATGTCATCCGGGCGTGTCCAGTCGGTTCGCCTCGTCGCGCCCACAACGTTCTACCCAGCCGAAGTGACTGATGTTACCGCCACACGGCTGTTGCCGAAGGTACCCCCCCTGCACAGCGGACACTGAAAAACTGTACGAAGACACTGGCTTTACTCCCGCTGCGGTGCAAAGCCGTCGGGACTCCACTAAGCGGTGGAATCCAAACGGCTGAAGTCGTCCTGTTGGTAGACCTCAACACACGATGAACGGCGGATCTTCCCACTCGTGGTGATCGGAATCGAGCCGGGCGGAACCAGGACGAGGTCGGCCACCCGCAGTCCGTGCGACTGCGAAATGGCTGACGTGACTTGCGCTCTCACGTCGCGGAGACGGTCCTGCATCTCCTTCGTGTTGCCCTTGTCCTTGAGCTCGGCGATCACGATCAGACGCTCGGTACGACCGTCCTCGATGGAGATGGCCGCGACGCGACCGCCACTGATCTCCTGCGTAGTGGCCTCGATGTCGTCGGGGTAGTGGTTCCGCCCGTCGACGATCAGCAGGTCCTTGATGCGGCCGATGATGTACAGCTCGCCCTCGTGGATCGTGCCCAGGTCACCGGTGCGCAGCCACGGACCCAGCGGGGTTCCGCTCGTCGGGTCGACCAGCTGACCACCGAAGGCCTTCTGCGTCTCCTGCGGCTTGCGCCAGTAGCCGGCGGCGATGTTGTCGCCGTGCAGCCAGATCTCGCCGACCATGCCCGCCGGGTTCTCCACCCGGGTCTCCGGGTCGACGATGCGAATGGTGGACGCGCGCGGCGTTCCGACGCCGACCAGCTCGACCCCGTTATCGGTGTCGCAGGCCTCGGCGTGGCCGGCGGACAGCTTCTCGTAGTCGAACGTCGCGACGGTCGGCGGCTTGTTCGGGCCCGAGGAGTTGACGTAGACCATCGCCTCGGCCAGGCCGTAGGACGGCTTCAGCGAGCTGGCCGGGAAGCCGAACTGAGAGAAGCGGTCGGTGAAGCGCTTGATGGTCGCGGAGTGCACCCGCTCGCTGCCGGACAGGATGGTGTGCACGCCGGACAGGTCGAGACCTTCCATGTCCTCGTCGGTGGTCCGGCGGGCCGCCAGCTCGAACGCGAAGTTCGGCACTGCGGTGAAGACGCGGGTGTTGGTCGCCATCTCCTGGACCCAGCGGGCCGGCCGCTGCAGAAAGGCCATCGGGCTCATCAGCACCGAGTGCAGACCCATGGTCAGCGCGCCGGTGATGCCCAGCAGCAGGCCCATGTCGTGGTAGACGGGCAGCCAGGACACCAGCGTGGTGTCCGACGGCGGCACCGCACCCTCGGCCTCGAAGTAGTCGTCGCGCACCTGCTGGCAGTTGGCCAGGATGTTCTTGTGCGTGACCACGACGCCCTTGGGCGTGCGGGTGGAGCCGGAGGTGTACTGCAGCAGGGCGGTCTTGGTCCGCGGCGCGGGCGGGACGTTGAAGTCGGGCTCCGCGGTCAGGTCGAGGCTGTCGACCTCGATCAGCGCCGGCGCCTTGCCGGGCAACGACCGGGCGCAGCCCACGACGTCGTCGACGACAGCGGAGGTGGTCAGCAGCACGGTCGGAGCGCAGTCCTGGAGTGCCGCCGTCGCCCGCTCGTCGTGGGCGCCGAACTGCGGCACCGGCAGCGGGACCGCCACCAGACCGGCTTCCAGCGCGCCGTAGAAGGCGACGACGTAGTCCAGGCCTTGGTTGGCGAGGATCGCGGCGCGGTCGCCAGGGGCGCCGACCCGGGAGATCTCGGCGGCCAGCGTCTGCACACGGCCGTAGAGCTCGCCCCAGTTGAGCGTCTGGCGATACCCGGCCGGGTCGACGTCGAAGTCGAGGTACGTGTAAGCCGGTGCTTCCGGCTGCTGCCGGGCCCATTCACGTAGAACTGCGGCAATCGATGCGTCGGTTACTGCCATCGGGACCACCACCCCTTAGATCTAGAGCCCCGGACACCAACTAGACGGGCGCTTGTGATGCAGGAGATTAACAGGGGCCTCGCGCATCTCGGACCAAAAACCCAAGAACTTAATGCCTGCGCCAAACATAAGACCCGCTCCGGCCAGCGTCATTGCTGGGACCATAGGTTTGCTATACGCGCCGCTTCCGGAGATGTCCACTCGCCGGGCACAGCGGCTCCACCTTACCGGACGGTCAGTTCGATCGCCCAATTATTAATAAAGAAAAGACTTGCCGCCCCTTTTGCGTGGTGGCGGGGGTGTAGGTCGTTCTGACGCGGCGCGGGCCGGCCACCTGCGGTCGGGATGGGCCCGTGTGACCCCTGTGCCGAGCGTGAAACCTCCGCCAACGAGGGGGTTTGCTGGGTTTCGCCACGCCGACGCGCTGATGTGGCGTTATTCACTTTTTCTCAGAATCCCCAGTTGAACGCGGTCGGTGGCCAAGCGCGGTACCCCGAACCGGTACGGGGCAGCCGAGCCGTCCAAGTTATCGGTCGTTATATCCAAGTTATTGGCGATAAACTATTGTTTGGGAACAATGCACGAAAGCTTTTCGATTGACGATTGCGTCAGCTTTTTATTGCCGACAATCGCCATTTTTTACAGCGGCTCAACCTCTACAAGAGGACAAGATCTTCGGCTCGATCTCGCTTACCAACTCAGCGATGTGGTCGGTCAGATAAAAATGATGTCCGGGAAAAGCTTTCATAGTGAACTCAGAAGATGTGCGATCCACCCACGGCTGCACCTTCTCCGGGGTTGCCACTTCGTCGTCGGAGCCCAGGAACGCCGAGATTGGGCAGGACAACTTCTCACCCGGCGGACAGTCGTATTTAGAGATCGCCTTGAGGCCACGCAGCGTCGGCAAGATGCTCGCCGCGAACTCTTCGTTCTCGAGGAACTCGGGATTGACACCCGTCATCTCACTCACCGCGTCCAGCAGGCCGCGGTCCGACTCGGGGATGTGTTCGTAGCCGACGTGGCCGGGCGCCGCGACGGCCGAGACGAACAGTGCGGCAATCGGACTGCCCGCCTGCTCGAACCGGCGGGCCACCTCGAACGCCAGCAGGCCGCCCATGCTGTGGCCGAAGAAGGCGTACTTCTCCTCCGGGTCCTGCGGGGGCTTGATCATCTGGCAAACCTTGTCGGCCAGATCGCCGATCGTGGTGAACGACCCGAGGTCGTGATTACCGCCGCGTCCCGGATACCGAACGGCGACGCGTTTGATATCGCTGGCAAAGGCTTTGGCGAAGGGAACGTAAAACTCGGCCGATCCCCCGGCGTGCGGAAAGATGAAAAGCTTTGGTGGCTGCCCAGTCACGCGGCAACGATACAGTCCCCACGATGTGTGGCCGGGAAGGGCGCGGCGGGGCCGGCCCGAACCACTCGGACTTAACGGCGTTCAGTTAATCAATTGAAAACCTGTGAAAAAGCCAAGAAATAACTGAGCCTTTTTCGAGAGATGCGGTTTCGCGATTCATCTATCGCGGATCGCAAAAAAGCCTTACGATTTCCCCGCCACCACGTGTGGCAATCGCTCTAGGGGAGGTCTATCCAAACGCTCAGGTTCGAGTACTGTCCGCAGGCAGTGCGTGCCGGGGTCGTGGGAAAGGGTTAGAAGATGTTCGTTACTACTCAACCAGACGTGTTGCAGGGGGCTGCAGGCACGCTGTCCGGTATCGGGGACGCGATGGTTGCGCGCAACTCCGCCGCGGCCGCGCCGACGACAAGCCTGGCGCCGGCGGCGTCGGACCTGGTGTCCGCGATGACGGCGGCTCAGTTCGGCCAGCATGGCGCGCTGTATCAGCAGATCGCCGCTCAGGCCGCCGAGGTGCACGAGGCACTCGTGCAGGCGCTGCGCTCGGGCGCCGGCGCCTACGCGTTGACCGAAGCGGCCAACGCCGCGACGGCCGGCTAGGTAGGACGTAGGTCGATGAGCTTTTCGCTGATACCACCGGAGATCAACTCCGC
Source organism: Candidatus Mycobacterium wuenschmannii (assembly GCF_030252325.1). Lineage (NCBI taxonomy): Bacteria > Bacillati > Actinomycetota > Actinomycetes > Mycobacteriales > Mycobacteriaceae > Mycobacterium > Candidatus Mycobacterium wuenschmannii. The sequence continues at coordinate 2,305,880 of NZ_CP126981.1, forward strand.
GCTGATGTATTCCGGCGCGGGGTCTGGTCCGTTGTTGGAGGCCGCGACGGCCTGGGACGAGTTGGCCGCCGATCTCGAGGCGACCGCGACCCAGTACCAAACCGCGGTCACCAACCTGACGACCGGGCCGTGGCTCGGGCCGTCATCGGCTCACATGGCCTCGGCCGCCGAGCCGTACATCGCTTGGATGCAGGGCACCGCCGCGACGGCCGCCCAGACCGGCGCTCAGGCCAAGGCCGCGGCCGCCGCGTACCAGACGGCGTACACGTCGATGGTTCCGCCGCCGGTGATCGAGGCCAACCGCGCCATGCTCACCACGCTGGTGTCCAACAACTTCCTCGGTCAGAACACCGGGGCGATCGCCCAGAACGAGGCGGAGTACCTGGAGATGTGGATCCAGGACGCGTTGGGCATGGACACCTACAGCCAGGCCTCGACGGCATCGTCGACGCTGCCCGAGCACGTGGCGGCACCATTGGTGACGAGCGGGTCGGACGCCACCGCAGCTGCTGCCGCGGCTGCGCCGGCTGACGTCGCCTCGAACGGTCTCGAGTCGATAATCGTGGGAGCGATCCAGGGCATCGGCAACCTGTTCGGGGGTACGAGTGTGGCCCCGCTGACCTCGCTGACTGGCCTGTCGACCTATCTGCCAGCACTGGGTACGGCGCTTGCTGCTAACCCGTCGGCCGCCCTGCTGCCCGTCCAGGCGACGTACTACATGGGCATGCTGGGCAGCACGCCCGCTCGTATGTTCATGAGCGGCGGTGGCAGCGGCTCCGGTGCCGGTATCAGCAGCGACACGCTGGTCGGCATGAAGGACTCGCTGCTGGACAACGTCGGCAAGCTGATCGACAGCAAGGCCGGGACCGTCATGGAAGGCGTGAGCGGCCAGCTGGGCAAGTGGGGTGCCGGCATCCAAGCCGGGATCCAGGCCCAGATGTCCAACGCCATGCACGCGGGCGGACTGTCCGTGCCGCACTCCTGGCACACCGGTGCCGGTGCGGGCATGGATCGCGCCGCCCCGCTGCTGCCGGGCAACAGCGTTGCCTCGCCGAGCATGTCGACCGGCCTGCCCAGCAGCCCGTTCTCGCAGGGCCTGATGGGCGCATTGGCCGGACGCGGTATGAGCGCGATGGGTTCGCGTGTCGCCGCCAAGGTCATGCCCCGTTCGCCGGCCGGCGGATAAAATTCGTTATCGCACCACCACGCCCCACTGACAAACGCCCACGATAGGAGAAAGACATGCCCACTCGCTTTATGACCGACCCGCACGAGATGCGGGCCATGGCAGGCCGTTTCGACGTCCACGCCCAGACCGTTGAGGACGAGGCCCGCAAGATGTGGGCGTCGAGCACCAACATCGCCGGCGCCGGCTGGAGCGGTACCGCTCAGGCCACGTCCTACGACACCATGGGCCAGATGAACACGGCCTTCCGCAACATCGTGAACATGCTGCACGGGGTCCGTGACGGACTGATCCGCGACGCCAACCACTACGAGAGCCAAGAGCAGGCCTCGCAGCAGATCCTGTCCAGCTAGTCGATCACCGAAACTACTTAGGAGAACAGTCATGTCGATCAGTTACCAGTTCGGTGACGTGGATGCCCACGGCGCCCTGATCCGCGCCCAGGCCGCTTCCCTGGAAGCCGAGCACCAGGCCATCGTCCGCGATGTGCTGGCTGCCGGCGACTTCTGGGGCGGCTCGGGTTCGGTCGCCTGCCAGGAGTTCATCACCCAGTTGGGTCGCAACTTCCAGGTCATCTACGAACAGGCGAACAGCCACGGCCAGAAGGTGCAGAGCGCCGGCAACAACATGTCGAGCACCGACTCCGCCGTTGGGTCCAGCTGGGCCTGACACCCCGCACGACCACTTGTGGCCCGCACACCCAAGGTGTGCGGGCCACAGCTTTTGGGCCGTCAGCGTTACCCCGCGCGCGGGCGATACCGCCGGTACCGGCTAGCCTGAACAACACCCCCGCGACAAGGAAGCGTCCATGGAAGGCTTTGCCGGAAAAGTTGCCGTCGTGACCGGCGCCGGATCGGGAATCGGCCAGGCCCTGGCCCTCGAGCTCGGCCGCTCGGGCGCCTCGCTGGCGATCAGCGACGTCGACCTCGAAGGCCTGGCCGACACCGAGGAGCAACTCAAGGCCATCTCGGTACCCGTCCGCTCCGACCGGCTCGACGTCACCGAGCGTGAGGCTTTCCAGGTCTACGCCGACCACATCAAAGAGCACTACGGCAAGGTCAACCAGATCTACAACAACGCCGGCATCGCCTTCACCGGCGACGTCGAAGTCACTCAGTTCAAGGAAATCGAAAAGGTGATGGACGTCGACTTCTGGGGAGTTGTCAACGGCACCAAGGCTTTTCTGCCGCACCTCATCGACTCCGGCGACGGCCACGTCATCAACATCTCCAGCCTCTTCGGGTTGATGGCCATGCCGGGCCAGGCCGCCTACAACGCCGCCAAATTCGCCGTGCGCGGGTTCACCGAATCGCTGGCGCAGGAGATGGTGCACAACGGTCACCCGGTGCGGGTCACCTCGGTGCATCCCGGCGGCATCAAGACCGCGATCGCCCGCAACAGCCTGGCCGCCGACGGGGTCAACCCCGAGAAGGTGGCCAAGCTGTTCGACCGGCGACTGGCCAACACCACCACGCGAAGGGCGGCCGAAATCATCCTGGACGGTGTCCGCCAGAAGAAGGTGCGGGTGCTGGTCGGGCCGGACGCGGTCGTCCTCGATGCGCTGGTGCGGCTCAGCGGCCCCAGCTACCAGCGGCTGTTCGCCCCGGTCATCGCCCGACTCAAGCCGCCGTCGCGCTAGCCGCGGGATCTCCTCAGCGGCCTAACGGGTGCTCGTTGAGCCACGCGTCGGCTACCGCCTGCGGATCGGCCCCGGTAGTGACCTGGCGTCGCATGTCGACCAGCGCCGCGGTGTCGAGCACGCCGGCCACCTCGTTGACGGCCTGCAGCTGCCGGGTCGACAACTCGTTGCGGCGATACAGCGGCACCACGTTCTCGGCCTGCACCAGCGCCGGCTTGCCGTCGGTCAGCACCACCAGGTCGGTCGGCACGTTGGGGTCGGCGGTGGTGGTCCAGGCCGCCGTGACCTCGCCTGCCTTCACTGCCGCGAAAAGCGCTGCGTCGTCGGGAAATTCGCGCGGCCCGGGTAGCCGGCAGCTGCCGACTTGCATCGGCACCACCGCGCCGGCGATCGAGCCCACGATCAGGCCCTCGCAATGCTTGGTCAGCACGCCGAGATCGGTTGCGCCCCAGTCTTTTGACGTCGCCGCAGCCACCGCGAGCGCGGGCTTGTCCTCGGCCGCGGTCGCGTAGTCGCCGGCGGCGATGCCCTCCGGCAGCGCGCCGATCATCGCCTTGTAGACCTGCGCGTCGGCGCGCGCGTCGGCCCCCGGCTGGTAAGCCTGCAACACCCGGCCGGTCAGGGTGGGCACTACCACGAAGGCCCCGGAGTCCAACTCGGACAACGGGTTCGGCGCCTGCTCAGTGCGGGCCGGAAAGCCGTACGAGCGCAGCGCGCCGGTGTACACGTCGGCCAGCAGCGTCGCCTCGACACCGGCGCGCGAACCGACCACCAACTCGGCGGGGCCGTGGGCACTGTGACCGCACCCCGCCGTCGCCAACACGGCGCTCAGCGCCAGCGCGCCGAAGCGGGCTCTGGTCACTCCGTGGGGTCTGCGGCGGCGGCCACCGCGGCGGCGACGGCCGGTTCGACCCGGGGGTCCAACGGGCTCGGAACGATCCTGTCGTGCGCCAGATCGTCGGCGGCGATCGAGTAAATCGCCTCGGCCGCAGCCATTTTCATCTCTTCGGTGATCCGGCGGGCGCCGGCGTCCAGCGCGCCGCGGAACACACCGGGGAAGGCCAGCACGTTGTTGATCTGGTTCGGGAAGTCGCTGCGTCCGGTCGCGACGATCGCGGCGTGGCGGGCCGCCACGTCCGGATGCACCTCCGGGTCGGGGTTCGACAGGGCGAACACGATGCTCTTGGGCGCCATGGTCGCGATGAGTTCCTCGGGTACCACACCGCCGGACACCCCGACGAAGACGTCGGCACCCTCGAGCGCCTCGACCATGCCACCGGTGCGATCCAACGGGTTGGTGCGGCCGGCCAGCTCGGCCTTGACGCCGTTCATCCCGGCCCGGTCGCGGTGCAGGATGCCTTGCGAGTCGAGCACGGTGATGTCCGAAATGCCCTTGGCCTGAAGCAGATTGGCGCACGCGACGCCGGCGGCCCCGGCACCGGAGACCACGACGCGCAGCGTCGCCATGTCGCGGCCCAGCGTCGTCGCCGCGCCCATCAGCGCGGCCAGCACCACGATCGCGGTGCCGTGCTGGTCGTCGTGCATGACCGGGATGTCGAGGGCCTCGATGACGCGACGCTCGATCTCAAAGCACCGCGGGGCGGCGATGTCCTCGAGGTTCACCGCGCCGAATGTCGGGCGCAACCGGACCAGCGTCTCGACGATCTCGTCGGGATCCTTGGTGTCGAGCACGATCGGGATGGCATCCAGACCGGCGAACTCCTTGAACAGCCCGCACTTGCCTTCCATCACCGGCAGCGACGCCGCCGGGCCGATGTCACCGAGGCCGAGCACCGCGCTGCCGTCGCTCACGACGGCGACCAGGCGGCCCGACCAGGTGTAGCGCGATGCCAGCGTGTGGTCGCCCGCGATCGCCCGACTCACCTGGGCCACGCCCGGGGTGTAGGCGATCGACAACGAACGCTGGCTGTCCAGCGCGGTCGTCAGGCCGACCGAGAGCTTGCCACCGGAATGCGCTTCGAAAATCTCCGCATCGGTGATCGCGTTTTCTTCCATGCGGGTCTGTATCGATTCAATCAACTCAGACACACGGCCAAGCGTACTGACTACCCATTAGTAGCCCTAATCGACGGCTTGACGCTGTGTGTCAGATGAGGCCCAGGTCGGTGACCGCTTTACGCTCGTCGGCGAGCTCGGCGGTCGACTTGTCGATCCGGGTGCGGGAGAAGTCGTTGATGTCCAGACCCTGCACGATGCTCCAGTCGCCACCCTTGGTGGTCACCGGGAACGACGAGATCAGACCCTCTGGCACGCCGTAGGAGCCGTCGGACACCACGGCCATCGACACCCAGTCGTCCTTCGGGCTGCCCAGCAGCCAGTCGCGGGCGGCGTCGACGGTGGCCGACGCGGCCGACGCGGCCGAGGAGCTGCCGCGAGCGTCGATGATCGCCGCGCCACGCTTGGCGACGGTCGGGATGAAGTCGTCGGCGATCCACTTCTCGTCGTTGACGACCTCGGCGGCGTTCTTGCCGGCGATCTCGGCGTGGAAGATGTCCGGGTACTGGGTGGCCGAGTGGTTGCCCCAGATGGTCACCTTCTTGATGTCGGTGACCTTGGCGCCGGTCTTCTTGGCCAGCTGCGAGATGGCCCGGTTGTGGTCCAGACGGGTCAGCGCCGAGAACCGCTCCTTGGGGATGTCGGGGGCGTTGTTGAGCGCGATCAGCGCGTTGGTGTTGGCCGGGTTACCGGTGACACCGATGCGGACATCGCTGGCGGCGACGGAGTTCAGCGCCTTGCCCTGCGCGGTGAAGATCGCGCCGTTGGCCTCCAGCAGGTCGCCACGTTCCATGCCCGGGCCGCGCGGGCGGGCGCCGACGAGCAGCGCCAGGTTCACGCCGTCGAAGATCTTGTTCGGGTCGGCGCCGATCTCGACACCGGACAGCAGCGGGAAGGCGCCGTCGTCGAGCTCCATCACCACACCCTCGAGCGTCTTCAGCGCGGGCTCGATCTCCAGCAGCCGCAGCTCGATTGGGCGGTCGGGACCCAGCAGCGAGCCACTGGCCAGGCGAAACAGCAGGCTGTAGCCGATCTGGCCGGCGGCGCCGGTGACGGCGACCTTCAGGGGGGCAGTGCTCACGGTCATTCGCTCCTTAGTGGAGGTATGGGCAGGCCTGGATTGGGGCGTCGGGTCCAAACTAGTGCACCGGCGTACCCGGAAAATCCCTACCCCACCCCGGTGTGAGCTGCGCCATCTTACTTCCGCGCGGCTGTGCGCTTGACCACATTGCCGCCGCTGCGTTTGCGGGCGAACCCTTTCGCATGGGTAATGTTTGCAATAGCCGAGTTTGGCCCGGATCCGATCGGATCGGGTAGGCGTTATTCATTCGCGGCCGAGGCAAAGGCGCTCGGCGGCAACGCTTCTCGTGCACAGTGCAGCGATTCTGCTGGAAATTGACCTGAAGTCGCGCGGTGACGCGCGCCCGTATGAAACGGAGTTGAGATGACGACCGTGCCCGTCTCGCCGACCGACGACCAGTCGGTATTAGGGGCTCTGCGCTCGCCGCGCCGACTGCGCCGGGAGGTACTGGCCGGGTTGGTGGTTGCCCTGGCGTTGATCCCCGAGGCGATCGCGTTCTCGATCATCGCCGGGGTCGACCCGCGCGTCGGGTTGTTCGCGGCGTTCACCATGGCCGTCACGATCGCGATCGTCGGCGGACGCCCCGCGATGATCTCGGCCGCCACCGGCGCCGTCGCTCTGGTGGTGGCGCCCCTGACCCGGCGCTACGGCGTGGATTACCTGGTGGCGACGGTGATTCTGGCCGGGGTGTTCCAGCTTGTCCTCGGCGCGTTGGGAGTGGCCAGGCTGATGCGCTTCGTGCCGCGCAGCGTGATGGTGGGCTTCGTCAACGCGCTGGCCATCCTCATCTTCCTGTCCCAGATGCCGCACCTGCGTGGGGTGCCGTGGCTGGTGTATCCGATGGTGGTGGCGGGCATCGCGATGATCGTGCTGCTGCCGAGGCTGACGACGGTCGTGCCCGCGCCGCTGGTGGCCATCGTGGTGCTGACCGCGGCCGCGGTGGGGTTGGGCTGGTCGGTGCCGAACGTTGGAGACCAGGGCCAGTTGCCGACGAGCCTGCCGCAGCTGCTGTTACCGCACGTCCCGTTCACGGCGCACACGCTGTCCGTCATCGCCCCCTACGCGCTGGCGATGGCGTTGGTCGGCCTGCTGGAATCGCTGATGACCGCCAAGTTGGTCGACGACATCACCGACACCCACTCCGACAAGTCGCGGGAGGCGGTCGGGCAGGGCGTGGCCAACATCGTCACCGGATTCTTCGGCGGCATGGGCGGTTGCGCGATGATCGGCCAGACCATGATCAACGTGAAGATCAGCGGGGCCCGCACCCGGATCTCGACGTTCCTGGCCGGCTCGTTGTTGCTGGCCCTGGTGGTCGGCCTGGGCGATCTGGTCGCCAAGATTCCGATGGCCGCTCTGGTCGCGGTGATGATCATGGTGTCGGTGGCCACCATGGACTGGCACAGCGTGAACCCAAAGACGTTGCGACGCATGCCCAGAAGCGAGACCTTCGTCATGCTGGCCACGGTGGCCGCGACGGTGGCGACCGACAACCTGGCGTACGGCGTGGCGGTCGGCACGCTGGCCGAAATGGTCCTGTTCGCCCGCCGGGTCGCGCACGTGACCGACGTCGTGGACGTCGCGCATCCCGACGACGACACCCGCGTCTACGCGGTCAAGGGCGAGCTGTTCTTCGCCTCGAGCAACGACCTCCCCTACCAGTTCGACTACGCCGAGGACCCGGACAATATCGTGATCGACATGAGCGATGCCCACATCTGGGACGCCTCCAGCGTGGCCACGCTCGACGCCATCACGCGCAAATACGAGTCCAAAGGGAAAACGGTCTCGATCGTCGGCATGAACGACACCAGCGCCGAGCGGCACGCACACCTGAGTCCGCTGCTGGCCGGCGCGCACTGAGCTCCGATCGGACGCTTACTTCTCGCAGGCGATTGCCATTGAACGCGCGTAGCATGACCGAGGCTTTGTCCGATCCGAGCAGCGACGGGAGGTGAGGGATGCCTTCGTTTCGCGATATCCCGGAAACGCTGCGTCCTCTGGCACGACCTGAGCGGGACGAGCCCCCCAGTCCGCTGCCGATCGACCCGCCCGCCGATCAGGCCGTGGTGGATTGCGGCATCTACGTCGACGGCGAGCGACTGCCGGGCACCTTCAGCTACGCCGAGGCCCGGGCCAAGGTGACCGACCTGCAACTGAGCGGCCAGAACGCCTACGCCTGGATCGGTCTGCACGCGCCGACCGAGCATCAGATGCAGGAGGTCGGCGACGCGTTCGGCATGCACGAACTGGCCATCGAGGACGCCGTCTGCGCACACCAGCGACCCAAGCTGGAGCGCTACGACGAGTCGCTGTTCCTGGTGCTCAAGACGCTGAACTACGTACCGCACGAGTCGACCCTGCTGGCCCGCGAGATCGTCGAGACCGGCGAGATCATGGTGTTCGTCAACCGGGACTTCGTGGTGACGGTCCGGCACGGTGACCACGGCCGGCTGTCGGATGTGCGCAAGCGGATGGACTCCGATCCTGAGCACCTGCGGCTCGGCCCGTTCGCGGTGATGCACGCGATCGCCGACGCCGTGGTCGACCATTATCTCGAGGTCACCGAGTCGATGGAAAGCGACATCGACGCCATCGAGGAAGAGGCGTTCGCGCCCGACCACCGGACGCAGATCGAGCCGATCTACCAGATCAAGCGCGAGGTGGTGGAGCTTCGCCGGTCGGTGAACCCGCTGCAGGTGCCGTTCGCGCGGTTGCAGAGCGAGCACAAGGACCTGATCTCCAAAGAGGTCCGGCGCTACCTGCGCGACGTCGGCGACCACCACACCCATGCGGCCGACCAGATCGCCAGCTACGACGAGAACCTGAGTTCGCTGGTGCAGGCGGCGCTGGCGCGGGTGGAGATGCAGCAGAACACCGACATGCGCAAGATGTCGGCGTGGGCCGCCTTGCTGGCGATCCCGACGATGGTCGCCGGTATCTACGGGATGAACTTCGAGTACATGCCTGGGCTCAAGTGGCACTGGGGCTATCCGACGACCGTGCTCGGGACGGCGCTGATCTGCTTCCTACTGCACCGCAACTTCCGTCGGCGGGACTGGCTGTAGTTTTTGGCGCCGTTGGCTGTCGAAAATTTCGACCACCGAAGTGCCCACCTCACAGCGAATTTGGTGGCGGATTTCGCTCGAAGGCGGGCAACTCGGTAGTCGGTCGGCGCGCGGGTGCTGACGCGGCGGGCCTGACGTAGCGGGGTTTCTGCAGGAAGGAGCTGGACGGATGACGGGCGTTGATGGCCGGATGGTCGTGCTGACCGGTCCGCCCGGCGCCGGCAAGTCGACGGTCGCCGCAATTCTGGCCGAAAGCTACTCGCCGTCAGTGCATCTGCACGCGGACGACTTCTGGCACTTCTTGCGCCGGGGCGCCATCCCCCCGTATCGCGCGGAGGCACATGAGCAGAATCGCGTCGTCGTCACCGCGCTGGCGCGGGCCGCGGCCACCTACGCCGCGGGCGGCTACTCCGTGATCGTGGACGGTGTGATCGGCCCGTGGTTCATCGAGACATTCTGCGCCGAAGCGAATCTCGCAGTTGACTATCTGGTCCTGCGCCCAGACGAGGAGACCACTGTGCGGCGTGCGCTGGCGCGCGGCGACGACGCCCTCACTGACCCGGTTCCGATTGGGTCGATGTACGCGCAGTTCGCAGACCTAGGCGCCTATGAGCGGAACGTGATCGACACGACGGCGGACACCCCCGACATCACCGCCGAGCGCATCCGCACGGCGCTGTCGAGCCGGGATTACCAGATCGGCCCCGAGAGCTAATTCGGCTGGGCGGCCGGGCGATTCGGGTCGAGCACGTCGACACCGTCGGCCCGCCATGCCTCGCGCATCGCGTCGGCGCCCTTGAGCCGGACCCAGGCCGCTTCCGTCGCGGTGATCGGCGTGGCGGCCAGAAAGCGCACCGGGTCACGCGGCGGGTCCAGCGGCAACTCGGCAATCTCGCTGTCGCCCAACAACACCGCCGTGAACGGCACGCGGGCCGTGGGATGCGACCACAGCGGCCCGCTGAGATCAACCAGCCCGTCGGGCATCAACACCACGCCCTCGACCGCGGGCGACGCCGCGACGATCGCCAGGCTGCGGGCCAGCCCGGTGATGGCCTCGGTATTGCGCAGTCGCAGAACGACTTCGGCGCACGGGCCGAGTTCGGGGTCGGCGATCATCGCGGTCGGGTCGACCATCGGGTGCCGTGAGCAGCCCAGCGACACGTAACTCACGACCCCATCGGCGCCCGGCCGGTAGCGCAGTACGTCGATCGGCTCGGCACCCAGGAACGTCACGCTGGCGATGTCCGGCTCGCTGCCGAAGTGCGTATCGAGATGCTCCCGGACCGAGGGGCTCACGTGGCGACCGTCAGATTCACCCCGGTGTCGGGATCGAAGACGGCGAGCTGGGCGGTGTCGAACGCCAATTCCAGCGTCGCGCCCTTCGCGGCTTTCGACGCGGACGGCACACGGGCGACGAATTCATGCTCTCCCGAACCGGATTCGTCCTCCAGGTCGGACAGTTGCTCGGCGTGTACCGCCGCGCCGTCGGTGGTGAAGTAGACGTACTTGTCCGCGCCCAGCGACTCGACCATGTCGACCTTGACCTCGAAGGTCAGCGCGCTGATGCGCTGGTAACCGTCGATCAACGCCGCGTCGTGCAAGTGTTCCGGGCGCACGCCGACGATGACGTTCTCCGGCGCCTCGGCGAGCGTGTCGAGGACGGGTTGGGTCAGTGTCACCTCGCCGAAGGGCAGGCGCAGGCCGGTGGAGGTCGTCGTCGCGGGAAAGAAGTTCATCGCCGGCGAGCCGATGAAGCCCGCGACGAACAGGTTCGCGGGACGTTCGTACAACTCGTCGGGCGTGCCGATCTGCTGCACCACGCCGCCGCGCATCACCACGACGCGGTCGCCCAGCGTCATGGCCTCGGTCTGGTCGTGGGTGACGTAGACGGTGGTGGTGCCGAGCCGGCGCTGCAGTCGGGCAATCTCGCCGCGCATCTGCACACGCAGTTTCGCGTCGAGGTTGGACAGCGGCTCGTCCATCAGAAAAGCCTTGGGCTGCCGCACAATCGCACGCCCCATCGCGACGCGCTGACGCTGCCCGCCGGACAGCTGCGCGGGTTTGCGATCCAGCACCTCGGTCAGGTCGAGGATCTTCGCGGTGTCCTCGACCTTCTTGGCGATGTCGGCCTTCTTCATCTTCGCCAGGGTGAGCGGGAAGGCGATGTTCTGGCGGACCGTCATGTGCGGGTAGAGCGCATACGACTGGAACACCATCGCGATGTCACGGTCCTTGGGGGCCTTGTCGTTGACCCGGTCACCGCCGATGCGCAGCTCCCCCGACGAGATATCCTCAAGACCGGCAATCATATTCAGCGTCGTCGACTTTCCGCAGCCGGACGGGCCGACCAGGATGATGAACTCGCCGTCGGCGATGGTGAGGCTGAACTCCTGCACGGCCAGCGCGCCGTCGGGGTAACTCTTGGTCACCCGGTCCAAGACGATCTCGGCCATCGCGCTATCCCTTCACCGCACCGGACGTCAATCCCGCGACGATCCGTCGTTGGAAGACTAGAACAAACACGATAATCGGCACCGTGATCACCATGGCGCCCGCCGCGATCGAGCCGGTCGGCTCCTCGAATTGCGAACTGCCGGTGAAGTTCGCGATCGCCACCGGCGCGGTGACCGCGGCTTTGGTGGCGGTCAGCGACAAGGCCAACAACAGGTCGTTCCAGGCGAAGATGAAGACCAGGATCGCCGTCGTCACGATGCCGGGCGCGGCTAGCGGCGCGATCACCCTGCGGAACGCCTGGGCCGGCGGCGCGCCGTCCATCTTCGCGGCCCGCTCGAGGTCCCACGGGATCTCCCGGAAGAACGCCGACAGCGTGTAGATCGACAGCGGCAGCGCGAAGGTGATGTACGGGATGATCAGCCCGGGCCAGGTGTCGAACAGCCCGATGCGGCGCTCGATGTTGAACAGCGGGGTAACCAACGAGATCGCCGGGAACATCGAGATCAGCAGCACCGCACCGATCAACGCCCGCTTGCCGGGGAAGTCCAGCCGCGCCACCGCGTAGGCCGCCATCGCCCCGATCACGACGGCGATCACCGTGGTGAGCACGCCGATGCCGACCGAGTTGACCAGCGCCGAGCTGAAGTAGTTGCCGCGAAAGATGCCGCGATAGTTGTCGAACGTCACCCGCGCCGGAATCAGCCTGCCGTCCTTGACCATTGACGTCGGCTTGAGCGAGAGGCTGAATATCCACAGCACCGGAACCAGCGCGTAGGTCAGCACCAACGCGTCGACGATCACCCAGCCAGCGGCCCGCCTAGCGCCCATCGCCACCACCCGGTGCCGCCGCGCCGAACACCTTGACGAACACCAGCGCGATCAGCGTGACGCAGCAGAAGATCAGCACCGAAATCGCCGAGCCGAGGCCGACATTGAACCCCTTGAACAGATTGTCGTAGCCCAGCACCGACACCGATCCGGTGTTGCCGGTGCCGCCGGTCAGCACGTAGATGTTGTCGAAGATCCGGAACGCGTCCAGCGTGCGAAACAGCAACGCCACCAGGATCGCCGGCTTGATCAGCGGCAGCGTGACTTTGGTGAGCCGCCGCCACGCGCCGGCGCCGTCCACCTCGGCGGCCCTCAGCAGATCAGCCGGCACGATGGCCAGCCCGGCCAGCAACAGCAGCGACATGAACGGCGTTGTCTTCCACACCTCGGCGATCACCACCACACCCAGCGACGAAACCTGATGTGTCAGAGGCGCACTGCCCTGTGGTAACAGGTTGGCCAGGTATCCGGTGCCCGGCGTCCACGCGTAGAACCAGCTGTAGGACGCGACCACCGTCACGATGCCGTAGGGAATCAGTACCGCCGTGCGCACCAAACCCTTGCCGATCAGCGTGCGGTGCATCGCCAGTGCCAGCGCCAGACCGAGCACGAACTCGATGGTCACCGACGCCACCGTGATCGCGAGCGTCACCGCCAGGGCCGTCCACCAATAGCGGTCGGTGAGGATCGTCTGGTAGTTGGCCAGGCCGATGAAGCGCGTCTCGTTCGGGGTGGCGAGGTTGTTGTGCTGCAGGCTCAGCCAGACCGCGTAGCCGATCGGATACGCGGTGACGGCCAGCATCAGCAACGCCGCGGGCGCGACGAGGACGAACGCCAATCTTCGTTCGGTTTTCACGGCAGTAAACCCTTGCCGTCGATGGCCTTTCGCACCTGGACGGCCAACTCGTCGGCCGTCCGCTCCGGATCGATCCGGGTGATCGGGGCCAGCGTCGCGGCGATCCGCGTCGACACCGACTGGTAGGCCGGCGTCGCGAGCCGGACCGCTGGGTCGGAGAGTTGCTGTCGGATGATCTCGTACATCGGGTATTTCGCTTGGAACTGCGGGTCGGCGTACAGCGACGCGCGGACGGCGGGCAGCCCTCCGTGCAGCGAGACGAACTTCTCGCCCGCCGGGCTGCGCAGGCACCGGATCGCCTCGAACGCCTCGGCCCGGTGCCGGCTGGTCGACGACACCGCGAGGTTGAGCCCGCCGATCGTCACCTTGGCCGGTTGGCCCGGCTGCACCCGCGGATACGGCGCGAAGCCGAAAACCCTTCTGCTGGCGTCATATGCGTCGCGGAACTGCTGCTCGGTGGGGGCGAACGAGCCGACGTTGTCGACACTGCCCGCCAGGTCCGGACGGCGGTTCAGCGGCAGGAACGGCACGCCGCCTTTCACCGCGTTCTCCAGCATCGAGGCCAGCGCGTAGGGCCAGTTGACCTCGAGGGCGGATTTGCCCTGTTCGAACGCCAACCGCGCGGAGCCCGCGTCGCTGCGGGTCACCGACGGGTCGGCGCCCGGCGCGTCGGCCACCGACTTCATGATCCGCAGTGCCCGGACGGTCGCGGCCCGGTGTTCGGGGGTGTCGGTGAGTGTGACGGTTCGGCTGTCATCGGAAAGCACCTGTCCCCCAGCACTTTCCAGCAGGGTGTTGAACCACACCACAACGGACTCGTTCTGGTTGGCCTGCACGCCGATCCAGCTCGGCCCGCCGCCGGCGTGCAGCCGGGTGGCCTCGCCGATCATGGCGTCCCAGGTCGTCGGCGGCTCGCTCATCAAATCCGGCCGGTACCAGAGTAATTGGGTGTTCGTCGTGACGGGCGCACCGAACAGCCGGTGCCGCCACGTCGCGGTCGCCAGCGGTCCCGGCAGCGTGTCGGTGGTGGCGTCAGTCTCGGCGCGACGCGCGGGATCGTCGACCAGCGGCACGACCCAGCCCGCTTCGGCGAACTCGGCCGTCCAGATCACGTCCATCGCGATGATGTCGACGGTGCGGTCGTGCGCGCTGAGCCGGCGGGCGAGCTGGATGCGCTGGTCGTCGGTGGCGCGGGGCAGGCTGAATTGCCGCACCACGAACCGGTCGTGAAATTCGTCGCTGCAGCGCTTGGCCAGCGCGCTGAACGTCGCACCGTCGCCGGCCGGGGTGTAGAGGCTGATCACCAGCCCCTCGCCGCTCGCGGCGCAGCCCGATGTCAACGACGCGGCCATCGACGCCGCCAGCGCGAGTGCGCCCAGCCTGCGACGCACGACCTAGATGGCCAACCGGGCCAGCAGATCCCGGGCCTGTTCGGCGTTCTGGGGGTCGCAGAGCACGTCGTAGCGGCCGGCCACCAGCTGCTGCGTTGAGCTGAAGTCGCGGGTGCCGCGGGCCAGCGAGTACGGGATCGCGGAGGTGATCAGGCCGAAGAACACCCCGGCGACCAGGCCCGTCGTCAGCGCCTCCAAGGGGTGCGGGTTGGAGAACAGCAGGGTGAGCATCAGGCCGATGAACAGGCCCAGCCACGCGCCGCTGATCACACCGCCGCCCAGCACCTTCGGCCAGGTCAGCCGGCCCGTCACCCGCTCGACCTGCATCAGGTCGACGCCCACGATGGTGACTTGCTGGACCGGGAACTGCTGGTCAGACAAATAGTCGACGGCGCGCTGCGCCTCCGCGTAGGTGGGATACGACCCGACCGGCCAGCCTTTCGGCGGCGTCGGCAGGCCGGGAGCGCGCCGGCTCCCGGCCGGGGCGCCGGGCGCGGCACCGGGAAGCTGTCCAGGCTGAAAAGGGCTGCTCATGTTTGCCCATTCTGCTCCGTCGGGGGCGATTCAGGCGATCGAGTCTGCGTCCGGGGCGCAGAAGTGCGAGTGGCCGACGCCGTATGTGCAGGATCAACGCGATCCGCGACTAGGTTGAACGCATGACAGCTCCGGGTGGCGGCGACCCCTACCGCGATCAGCCGGGCCCATGGCAGCAGTACCAGCACCCGCCGGTCGATCCGCGGGAGCCGGTCAACTATCCCGAGTACTACCCCGGCCCACCACCCGGACAGCCGCCGCCATACGGCTATCCCCCGACGCCGCCGATGTATTCGAACCCGTACAACCCGTATCAGCCCTATCCGCCGCAAACCAATGGGATGGCGATCGCCTCGCTGATCACGTCGATCCTCGGCGTCGTGTTCGGCATCCCGCTGGCCATCTTCTGCTACATCGGCTGGGTGATCCCGGTGGTCGGCGCAGTCCTGGGCGGCGTCGCGCTCAACCAGATCAAGCGCACCGGCCAGCAAGGTCGCGGGCTCGCGATCGCCGGGATCGTGATCGGCGCCGGCACCGCGGCGCTGCTGCTGTTCTTCATGGTGATGTACGCGGCGGCGATGATGCACGCGCCGATGTTCGGGGTCGTCTAGCTCGGCGGCTGGAACGTCTCGCCCTGGCGCTGCATACCCGCGGCGCGGCCCTTGGCGGCGATCACCAACGCCATCTTGCGACTGGCCTCGTCGAGCATCTCGTCGCCGAGCATCACCGCTCCGCGATTGCCCCCGGCCGCCGAGGTGTGCCACTCGTAGGCCTCGAGGATCAGCTCGGCGTGATCGTAATCGGCCTGCCGCGGGCTGAAGATCTCGTTGCCCGCCGCGATCTGGTCGGGGTGCAGCACCCACTTGCCGTCGTAGCCCAGCGCCGCCGAGCGGCCCGCCACCCGCCGGAAGGCTTCGGTGTCACGCACTTTCAGGTAAGGGCCGTCGACGGCCGCCTTTCCGTGCGCCCGCGCCGCGACCAGGATCGTCATCAACACGTGGTGGTAGGCGTCGCCCTCGGTATAGCCCTCGGGCTGCTCGCCGACCACCAGCGTGCGGGTGTTCAGGCTGGCCATCAGGTCGGCCGGCCCGAGCACCAGGGCATGCACCCGCGGCACCGCGGCGATCGCGTTGATGTTCATCAGCCCCTGGGCGTCCTCGATCTGCGCGTCGATGCCGATCTCGCCGACCGGCAACCCGTGGGTCGTCTCCAACTGGGTGAGCAGCAGGTCGAGCGCGTGAACATGCGACACGTCAGACACTTTCGGCAGCACCACCACGTCGAGCCGGGCGTCGGGCGCGGCGCCGACGGCGGAGACCACCTCGATGATGTCGGCGTGCGTCCACGGCGTCGTCCAGTCGTTGACCCGCACCCCGCGCAGCTGCCCGGCCCACCCGGGCGCGGCGAGCGCGGCGGCTACCCGGCCGCGGGCCTCCGCCTTGGCGTCGGCGGCGACGGCGTCCTCCAGATCGAGAAAGACCTCGTCGGCCGGAAGACCTTTGGACTTGTCGATCATCTTCTGGCTACTCCCCGGCACGGACAGGCACGTGCGGCGGGGGCGGTACGCGTTCGTCACGCTTCACTCCTACCCTTTGACCTATGGCCTCGATCAACAGGGTGTACGCCGCGCGCCTGGCGCGAATGCAGGTGCTGGGCCCGATGGGCGAGGCCCTCGGTCGGGTTCGCGACGTCGTCGTCAGCATCAGCATCGTGCGCCAGCAACCGCGGGTGTTGGGACTCGTCGTCGAAATGGCTTCGCGCCGAAGAATTTTCGTGCCGATCCTGCGAGTGTCCGCGATCGAGCCGAACGCGGTGACGCTGATCACCAACAACGTCTCGATGCTGCGCTTCCAGCAGCGGCCCGGCGAGGTGCTGGTGCTGGGCCAGATCATCGACACCAAGGTGCGGGTCAACGACCCCGAACTCCCCGAGCTCGCCGACACCGACGTCGTCGTCACCGACCTCGGCTTGGAGCAGACCCGGACCCGGGACTGGATGGCCACCCGGGTCTCGGTGCGGGTGCCGCGTCGGCTCGGCCGGCGCAGCAGCACCCACATCGTCGGCTGGCGCAACGTCCAGGGTCTGACCCCGTCGGCGCTGGCGATGCCCGGCCAGGGCGTCGCGCAACTGCTGCATCAGTTCGAGAAGTGGCGGCCGATCGAGGTGGCCGACGCGGTGCGCGAGCTGCCGCCCAAGCGGCGGCACGAGGTGGTCTCGGCGCTCGACAACGACCGGCTGGCCGACATCCTGCAGGAGCTGCCCGAGGAGGAGCAGGCCGAGTTGCTGATGCAACTGGGCGACGAGCGGGCAGCCGACGTGCTCGAGGAGATGGACCCCGACGACGCCGCCGACCTGCTGGGCACGATGACGCCGACGCTGGCCGAGCGGCTGCTGCGGCAGATGGACCCCGAGGAGTCCGACCCGGTGCGACGGCTGCTGAAGCACTCGCCCGACACCGCCGGCGGGTTGATGACGCCCGAACCGGTGGTGTTGACGCCGGACACCTCGGTCGCCGAGGCGCTGGCCCGGGTCCGCGACCCCGACCTGACGCCGGCGCTGTCGTCGCTGGTGCTGGTGGTCCGCCCGCCGACGGCCACCCCGACCGGGCAGTACCTGGGCTGTGTGGCGCTGCAGCGGCTACTGCGCGAACCGCCGTCGATGCTGGTCGGCGGGATCGTCGACGCCGACCTGCCGTGGCTGGAGCCCGACACGTCGCTGCCGATGCTGACCCGGTACTTCGCCGCGTACAACCTGGTCTGCGGCCCGGTGGTGGACGCCCAGCACCACCTGCTGGGCGCGGTCACGGTTGACGACGTGCTCGATCACCTGCTGCCGCATGACTGGCGCGACACCACCGAGGAGCCGGCGCTCGACGCGGCGGGAGGCTCGGCATGAGCAAGTCGTCCGCGCCGCGGTCACGGCTGTACACCCCACGCATCTCGCGGCTGTCGGCGCCGCGGCTGGACGCCGAGGCCGTCGGCAACTTCACCGAGTCGATCGCCCGCTTCTTCGGCACCGGCAGCTATCTGCTGATCCAGACCATCGTGGTGATCGCATGGATCCTGCTGAACGTCTTCGCGGTCAGCATGCAGTGGGACCCTTACCCGTTCATCCTGCTCAACTTGGCCTTCTCCACCCAGGCCGCCTACGCCGCCCCGCTGATCCTGTTGGCCCAGAACCGGCAGGAGAACCGCGACCGGGTGGCCTTGGAGCAGGACCGCCGACGCGCCGAGGAAACCAAGGCCGACACCGAATATCTGGCCCGCGAGCTGGCCGCGCTGCGACTGGCGATCGGCGACGTGGCAAAGACCCGAGAGTCGCTGCGCCGCGAGCTGGAAGACCTGCGCGAGCTGCTGCTGGAGCAGCGGCACGGCACCCCGGACGACGCCGGGGACGAGGCCGAGCGACGGGCCGCGTCGTCTAATTGACACGGCCGTCCGAACACGGCGTTTTCACAGGCAGTGAGTCCGCCATTGTTGTCACTGCAGTCACCGGTGTTATGTATGGTGACCTAGTTCACTAGGCTTTCGAGCCCAGGCACGCCGAGTCCGAGTAGGGGGACGCATGGGCTTACGCTCGGCCCTTGCAAAGCTGCAGCCGCGTGCCCCGCATTTGCCGAAGGCCCCGAAACTGCCTGCGGCAGTGGGCAATACGGCTACCGCAATCGGCGACGCGGTGTACAACGCGGCTGACGCGATGCGCATCCTGGACGCCTACGACATCCTTGCCGACGCCGCGGAGACCGCCACCACGGCTGTCCAGCAAACCCTGAGCCGCGGCGCGAAGTCGCCCGCCTTCGGCGTCGCAATGATCGCCTGCCTGGTCTACGTGAGCGTCGACGGCGCCGGCGCGCCGCCCTTCCCGCTGACCAAGGCGACCGTCCGGGACGCCGCCGTCACCCCGGTCGCCGCGGTCGCGCGGGCCTCCACCGACCCGACCGGCCCGCTGGTGATCGCGGCCCTGCACCCGAAGACCGGCTTCCACATCGCCGAGTCGGCCCTGTCGGCGCCGCCGCCGAGCCTCGTCGTGAGCACGCCGGGCACGCTCGGCATTCCGAACATGGCCCTAACCGCGTACCGCAACGCCGAGCGGATGATGGCCACCTCCGACCCGAACTGCGGCATCAGCTGGAACCTGCTGGCCGGCATCGGCCGCATCGAGTCGAGCCACGCCAACGGCGGCGCCACCGACGCCAAGGGCACTGCGGTCCGGCCGATCTACGGGCCGTCGCTGGACGGGACGCTGCCCGGCAACGAGGTGATCGTGCAGAGCAGCGCCCCCGGCCGGGTGTCTTACGCCCGCGCGATGGGCCCGATGCAGTTCCTGCCGGGCACGTGGGCGCACTACGCCTCCGACGGCGACGGCGACGGCACCGCCGACCCGCAGAACCTGTACGACGCGACGCTCGCGGCGGCCCGCTATCTGTGCAGCGGCGGCCTGAATCTGCGCGACCAGCAGCAGGTGCTCTCGGCGATCCTGCGCTACAACAACTCGATGCCGTATGCGCAGAACGTGCTGGGCTGGGCCGCGGCCTACGCCACCGGGGTGGTGCCGGTCGACCTGCCGCCGCTGACCGGGGCGCCGCCGCCGCTGGGCGACGCCCACCTCGAGCACGCCGCCGAGGGCCTCGGCCCCAACCTGCCGCTGAACATGCACGGACTGTCTACGGCGGACCCGATGTCGCGAATGCCGTTGATCGACCTGAGCGGCAACCCCGGTAACGGCCAGCCGTGGTCGGCGCAAGGCCCGGCCGGTCTCGGCCCGTCCTGCACGGTGATCTGCATCGGCCAGCAGGCGCCGGGTCCCGCCCAGATCAACGCGCCGGTGCCGGACGCCTTGGCGCCGCAGGCCCCGATCGGGTTGATGCCGCCGCCGTTCGGCGCCCCGGCTTTCCTTCCGCCGCAACAGGTTCCGCCGCCCGCCGCGGCGCTGCCCGTCGGCCCCGTTCCCGCCGTTGCTGCGGCTCCGGCGCCGGCCGCCGCGGTGCCGCCGGCCGCGCCGGTCGTGCCCGCCCCCGGTAACGGCCCCTAGGCAACTGCCTGACCTGCCGTTTCACCCTCCCACCGGCGCCGCATTAGACTCGGCGCTGATGTCTGATCCGACTACGAACATTCGCGCCGCGCTGGCCAAGGTGATCGATCCCGAACTGCGCCGTCCCATCACCGAACTCGGAATGGTCAAGGGAATCGAGGTGGGCGACGGCGGCGACGTGCATGTCGAGATCTACCTGACCACCGGCGCGTGCCCGAAGAAGGACGAGATCAGCGAGCGGGTGCGCCAGGCCGTCGCCGACGTGCCGGGCACCGCGGCCGTCAAGGTCAGCCTCGACGTGATGAACGACGAGCAGCGCACCGAACTGCGCAAGCAGTTGCGCGGCGACTCCCGCGAGCCGGTCATCCCGTTCGCCCAGCCGGGTTCGCTGACCCGGGTCTACGCGATCGCCTCCGGCAAGGGCGGCGTCGGCAAATCGACCGTGACGGTCAACCTGGCGGCGGCGATGGCCGCGCGCGGGGTGTCGGTCGGCCTGCTCGACGCCGACATCCACGGCCACTCCATCCCGCGCATGATGGGCACCACCGACCGGCCCACCCAGGTCGAGTCGATGATCCTGCCGCCGATCGCGCACGAGGTGAAGGTCATCTCGATCGCCCAGTTCACCCAGGAGAACACCCCGGTCGTGTGGCGCGGGCCGATGCTGCACCGGGCGCTGCAACAGTTCCTGGCCGATGTCTATTGGGGCGACCTGGACGTGCTGCTGCTCGACCTGCCGCCGGGCACCGGCGACATCGCGATCTCGGTTGCCCAGCTGATCCCGAACGCCGAAATCATCGTCGTCACAACGCCACAACTCGCCGCGGCCGAGGTCGCCGAGCGAGCCGGCAGCATCGCTTTGCAGACCAAGCAACGCGTGATCGGCGTGGTGGAGAACATGTCCGGGCTGCTGCTGCCGGACGGGTCGACGATGCAGGTGTTCGGCGCGGGCGGCGGTGCTCAGGTCGCCGAAAGGCTCACTCGCACAATGGGTGCCGACGTCCCGCTGCTCGGGCAGATCCCATTGGACCCGGCACTGGTCGCCGCCGGCGACGCCGGGGTGCCGGTGGTGCTCAGCGCCCCCGACTCCCCCGTCGGCAAGGAACTGGGCAAGGTCGCCGATACGCTGTCGGCGCGGCGGCGTGGATTGGCCGGCATGTCACTGGGATTGGACACCAGCCGCCGCTGAGCTCGCCAGACTAGGCGACTTTGTCCGACTCCTCCTCATCGCTGCGCTCTGCATCGTCGCCGGACTAGGTGGCGTCGGTGTCGAACGGCGCCGGGCCCGCCGCGGGCTGAATCTTCTGCGGCGTCATCATCGGTTGCGGCGCAGGCGCTTCGGGTGCCAGCGGCGTCATGGGCGGTTGCTCGAAACTGCGAAACAGCGAGTCGTCGCCGTCGAGCAGATGCTTGGTGAGTGCGGCCCGCGGCGTCATGCCGCGCAGCTTCTGCAACTCCGACAGCGGCTCGCGCAGGTTGTCGAACTCCGGGCCCATGTCCTCGCGCAGTTGCGTCGTCATGCCGCTCAGGTAGTCGCGGGCCTGCCGCAGGGACGTCGACGTCCAGCGGATCGCGCCGGGCAGGCGTTCGGGTCCCAGGACGACCAGGCCGACCACGATCAGAACCAGGATCTCGCCCCAGCCGACGTTGGCGAACACTAGCCGCCGTCCGGCCCCGGGGTCACCGTCAGCGTGACGTGCCGGCCGTCGCGGACCACCTCGACCGGCGCGGGTTGCCCAACGGTCAACTGCCGCACCGCGACAACGAACTCGTCGGCATCGGCCACGCCGCGGTTGCCGACCTTGACCACCACGTCGTTCTCCTTGATGCCGCCCTTTTCGGCGGGGCCGCCGGCCTTGACGTTGGCGACCTGTGCGCCCTGCGCGACGGCGTTGCTCACCGAGCGTGCGCTCAGTCCCAGCGTCGGGTGCACGATCTTGCCGTCCTTGATCAGCGTCTGCGCAACGACTTTGGCCTCGTTGACCGGAATCGCGAAGCCGAGGCCGCTGGCACTGTCGGACAGCGACTTGCCGGCGGTGTTGATGCCGATGACCTGAGAGTCCATGTCGATCAGCGGGCCACCGGAGTTTCCGTGGTTGATCGAGGCATCGGTCTGCACACCGTCGATCACGGTGTCGGTGTCAGATCCCTCACCCGACAACGGAATCGGGCGGTGCAGCGCGCTGATGATGCCGTGCGTGACGGTGCTGCGCAGGCCCAGCGGCGCACCGGCGGCCAGCACCTCGTCGCCGACGCGAACCTTGTCCGAGTCGCCGAGCTTGGCGACCGAGAGGTTGTTGACGTTGTCGACCTTGAGCACGGCCAGGTCGGTCTTGGGGTCGCGGCCGACCAGGTGGGCGGGAACTTCCTTACCGTCGTTGAACACCACGGTGGTCTTGAACTGGCTCGGGTTGTTCGCCGCTTCGGAGATGACGTGGTTGTTGGTGACGATGTAGCCACGGCCGTCGACCACGAAGCCGGAGCCCTGCATGCCCTCCTGGTCGCTGACCGACTGAATCGTGACCACCGAATCAGCAACCGCCGCAGCCACTTTCGCGAACCGGCCCGCCGGGGACTCGGTGTTGCCGTTCGTCGACAGGGTCACCTTCGAGGTGGTGAACGCCTCGACCACCTCGGCCGTCTTGCGGCCCACCACACCGCCGACCACGCCGATCAGCAGCGACAGCACGGCAAGCACCGCCAGCGCCCAGTAGGACACCCGTCCGCCGAACAGCACGTCGCGCACGCCGAGTCTGTCGTGAGACACCTCCGGGCCCTGCGCGCCGTCGCGCACCACCGCGGGTTCGCCCAGCGCGGCGGCGGCACCCGGATCGCGCCACGGGTCTTCGGGATCCTCGTCGTCCTTGAGCTTGTCGTCGTCGAGCGCGCCCGCATCGGCGGGGTGGCGCTGCAGGGAGTCAGCCCCGGGGAACGGACGACCGAAGGCTTCGGTCAGCACCGGATCCTTCGGCTCGGCGCTCGGGGTGAACTCGCCGGTGTCGCGATACTTAGACGGCCGCACCCGCTCGGCGACGAACGAGCCGTGCACGCCGTCGGGCCGCCCGAAGGCCTGACCGGTTGCCGCGTCGACCGGCGGACGGGACACGGGACGCGGCGCCAGCCGGGGGGCGCCGTTGTTGTCTTGATCGGAGCTCACGTCATCCTCTTCCGAGCGCTACCAAACACGCGCTATGGATTCGAGCACGGCGCCGCGCACCGGCTTGGCCAAACTGACAACCACCCTACCGAGGCTCGGGGCGGTTGCGCCTGCTGCCGTCGGAGAACCGATCGCGCATCGTCTGCGGTCGGCGGGGCTCGGGCGGTTGCGGCGCGCCCGGGATGTCTTCCTCGTCGTCGGGCGGGCAGTGCGGAATCTGCGACAACAGGCCCAGGAGGGTGCTGGGCACCCGGATCGGCTGGGAGTCCCGCAACGCCGCGCGGGCCCGGCGGTGGCCGTCGACCTCCGCGGCGCAGTCCGGGCACAGCGAGATGTGGTGGGCGGCGCGCAGGTGGGCGTTCATCCGCAGTTCGCCGTCGACGAAGGCCGAAATCGCCTCGATGGAGAGGTGCTCGGTGGAGCCGAACTGCCGCGGAGCGCCGACCGGCGCATCACTCTGCGAGGCGAACTGGGTGGGGAGCCAGGAGAAGGCCCGGCGGAACACATGTCCCCGCTCGACCATCACCAACTCCCTTCGGTATCGCGTCAGGCGTCGCGGCACTATCTCGAATGTAGCGCGCTGACTCATACCGAACACCGTTCAACAGCCGATCAACCGGCGTGTCTCGTCAGCCCTGGACGGCGCTGGCGTCCTCGGAGTGCGCGGCCAGATAGTCGCGCAGGGCCTGCCGTCCACGGTGGATACGGCTGCGGACGGTCCCGAGCTTGACGCCCAGCGTGGCACCGATTTCCTCGTAGGACAGACCTTCAATGTCACACAGGACCACCGCGGCGCGGAACTCCGGCGGCAGCGAATCCAGCGCCGCCTGCAGGTCAGGACCCAGATGCGCGTCGTGGTAGATCTCTTCGGGGTTGGGCTCGTCGGCCGGCACCCGGTCGTAGTCGTCGGGCAGCGCTTCCATCCGGATCTTGGTGCGACGACGCACCATGTCCAGGAACAGGTTCGTGGTGATGCGGTGCAACCAGCCCTCGAAGGTGCCCGGCTGGTAGTTCTGCACCGACCGGAACACCCGGATGAAGGTCTCCTGGGTGAGGTCCTCGGCGTCCTGCTGGTTACCGGAGAGGCGGTAGGCCAGCCGGTAGACCCGGTCGGCGTGCTGGCGAACCAGTTCGTCCCAGGACGGCATCGCCGTCTTGTCACCGGTCGCGTCGAACACCGCGGTGCCGTACGGCTCGTCGGCGGGCTCGACCCAGTCGGCGTCGCGGTACTGCTCGGGGTGCGACATGCTCGACGGGCTCATCAGTGTGGTGATGTTCAGATCCTCCGGATTCAGATTGCCATCGATGCTGGGCAATTCATCACCGCGCGCAACGCGAAGAATGCGGGATGTATTCCCGGACCAGCGGCCTCCACGCTCCATGGGAGATACCGTCGTCTATCGGCGTATGTGCGGTATGTGACCGCACTGAGCTTTGACTGAGAACGGCCCCGATCTACCCCTTGAGCTGGCTAAACACTCAACATCACATTTCGATCACGCCGATTCGTTGAGCGTGTCGCAGACCCGCCTGACCACGCCGGACGGGCGTTGCACCTACGCTCACGCCATGGGGCAACCAGCAAAGAGTCGGGCCGAGTCCCTCTCGGCGCACGCCGAGGGGTCGATTTCCGAAGACTCGGTGCTGCTGGCCGCCCGCGAGCGGGCCAACGACATCGGCGCCGGCGCGGTCACCCCGGCGGTCGGCGCGCTGCTGAGCCTGCTGACCAAACTCAGCGGCGGCAAGGCCGTCGTCGAGGTGGGCACCGGCGCCGGCGTGAGCAGCTTGTGGCTGCTGTCCGGGATGAGCGCCGACGGCGTGCTGACGACGATCGACATCGAGCCCGAGCATCAGCGCATCGCCAAGGAGGCGTTCTCCGATGCAAGCATCGGCCCGTCGCGGACCCGGCTGATCAGCGGCCGCGCGCAGGAAGTGCTGACCCGGCTGGCCGACGACTCCTACGACCTGGTGTTCATCGACGCCGATCCTCTCGACCAGCCCGACTACGTGGTCGAGGGCGTGCGGCTGCTGCGCTCCGGCGGCGTCATCGTGGTGCACGGCGCTGCGGCGGGTGGCCGGGCCGGCGATCCCGCGGCGCATGACGCCGAGGTGGCCGCGGTGCGCGAGGCGGCCCGGCTGATCGCGGAAAACGAGCTGCTCACGCCCGCTCTGGTGCCGCTCGGCGACGGCCTGCTGGCCGCCGTCCGCGACTGAATTCATGCCTTTCGGCCCCGTCGGCCGCCCGGCGGGTCGGGCGCTCGGGGCCCGACGCCCGCCCGGCCGGGCACTGGGAGAGTCGTCCTCGCCGTTCAGGTTCGCTTCGGGCTAGAGGCTTGACGTCGCACTGAACGAGTGTTTAGTGTCTTGAACATGCGTTCAGTCGACGATCTCACCGCCGCGGCCCGCATCCGCGACGCGGCGATCGCCCAGTTCGGCGACAAGGGCTTCGGCGTCGGGTTGCGGTCGATCGCCGAGGCGGCCGGGGTGAGCGCGGCACTGGTGATCCACCACTTCGGCTCGAAGGACGGATTGCGCAAGGCCTGCGACGACCACGTCGCCGAAGAGATCCGCACCGGCAAGTCCGAGGCGATGAACTCCAGCGACCCGGCCACCTGGTTCGCCGCGATGGCCGAAATCGAGGAGTACGCGCCGATGATGGCCTACCTGGTGCGCAGCATGCAGGCCGGCGGCGACCTGGCGAAGACGTTCTGGCGCACGATGATGGACAACGCCGCGAGCTACCTCGACGAGGGCGTTCGCAGCGGCATCCTCAAACCCAGCCGCGACCCCGCGGCCCGGGCCAAGTACCTGGCCGTCACCGGCGGCGGCGGATTTCTGCTCTACATCCAGATGCACGACACCCCAACCGATTTGCGGGCCGTGCTGCGCGACTACGCCGACGACATGGTGTTGCCCGCGCTGGAGATCTACACCGACGGCCTGATGACCGACAGCCACATGTACGACGCGTTTTTGGCTCAAGCAGAAGGAGAAGATGGCGATGCATCCCATTGAGATTCACGGCCTGACAAAGGCTTTCGGTAAGGCACGGGCGCTCGACGGCCTGGACCTGACCGTCGGCGAGAGCGAGGTGCACGGCTTCCTCGGCCCCAATGGCGCCGGCAAGTCGACGACGATCCGGGTCCTGCTGGGCGTGGTGAAGGCCGACAGCGGCACCGTGCGCCTGCTCGGTGGCGACCCCTGGACCAACGCGGTGGAGCTGCACCGGCAGATCGCCTATGTGCCAGGCGATGTCACGCTCTGGCCGAACCTCACCGGCGGCGAGACCATCGACCTCTGGCCCGCATGCGCGGCGGCATCGACGAGCAACGGCGCGCCGAGCTGATCGAGCGCTTCGAACTCGACCCGCACAAGAAGGCCCGCACCTACTCCAAGGGCAACCGGCAGAAGGTGTCGCTGATCTCCGCCTTCTCGTCACGGGCCCGGCTGCTGCTGCTGGACGAGCCGAGTAGCGGCCTGGACCCGTTGATGGAAAACATCTTTCAGCAGTGCGTGGCCGAGGCCCGCGATCGCGGCGCCACCGTCCTGCTGTCCAGCCACATCCTCGCCGAGACCGAGCGCCTGTGTCAGCGGGTGACGATCATCCGCGCCGGACGCACCGTCGAGAGCGGGACGCTGGAATCGATGCGCCACCTCAGCCGCACGACGATCACCGCCGACCTGCTGCGCGACCCGGGCGACCTGACCCACATCCGCGGCGTCGAGGACGTCAGCTACGAGGGCACCGTGCTGCACGCCCATGTCGACAGCGAAGGACTCGGCGAGCTGATCCGGGTGCTCGGTGACACCGGGGTGCGCAGCCTGGTCAGCCAGCCGCCGACGCTGGAGGAGCTCTTCATGCGGCACTACGGGTCTGAGTTGGTGCGATCATGACCGCGGTGCTGGAGCGGCCGGCCCCGGTCGCGCACGCATCCGCCTTCACCGGGACGCTCGGCATGCTGCGGCTCTACCTGCGCCGCGACCGAATCGTGTTGCCGCTCTGGGTCTTACTGCTGTCGACCCCGCTGGCCAGCGTGTACATCGGCGGCATCGAGAAGGTCTACCCCGACCAGGCGGCCCGCACCGGCTTCGCCGCAACGATCATGGCCAGCCCCGCACAGCGGGCGCTGTACGGCAACATCTACAACGACAGCCTCGGCGCGACCGGCATCTGGAAGGCCGGCATGTTCCATCTGCTGATCGGCGTCGCGGTGATTCTCACCGTGATCCGGCACACCCGCGCCGACGAAGAGACCGGCCGCGCCGAACTGCTCGACTCGACGGCCGTCGGTCGCTACGCGAATCTCACTGCGGCGCTGCTGTTGTCGTTCGGCGGTTCGGTGCTCACCGGTGTGATCGGGGCGGCCGGGCTGCTGGCCACCAACGTTCCGGCCGCGGGGTCGCTGGCATTCGGCGCGGCGCTGGCCTGCTCGGGCCTGGTCTTCACCGCGGTCGCCGCGGTGACAGCCCAGTTGTCCACCAGCGCACGATTCGCCCGTGGGGCCGCATTTGCAGCGCTGGCAACGGCTTTCACGCTGCGAGCCGCCGGCGACGCCGGATCGCCCGCGCTGTCGTGGCTGTCTCCCCTGGGCTGGTCGCTGCAGGTCCGCCCGTACGCCGGCGACCGCTGGTGGGTGCTGCTGCTGCATCTGGCGTTGACGGCGGCACTGACGGCGGTGGCCTACCTGTTGCTCGGGCGCCGCGACGTCGGCTCCGGGCTGATCGCCGAGCGCCCCGGGCCCGGCACCGCAACACCGTTGTTGCGCAACGCCTTCGGGTTGGCCTGGCGGCTGGACCGTGGCGCACTCGTGCTGTGGACGGTCGGGCTCTGCCTGTACGGGATGCTGATCGGCAGCATAGTGCCCGGGATCGGCGACGAGCTCGGCGGCGACGCCGCGCGCGACATCGTCGTCCGGATGGGTGGCAGCAGGGTGCTCGAGCAGGCGTTCGTCGCCGCCGCGTTCACCATGCTGGGCATGATGGCGGCCGCGTTCGCCGTCTCGCTGATCCTGCGGCTGCACCAGGAGGAGACCGGCCAGCACGCCGAAACGCTGCTCAGCGGATCGGTGAGCCGAAGTCGTTGGCTGGCCGGGCATCTGGTGCTGGCCGTCGTCGGCTCGGCCCTGGCGATCGTGCTCGGCGGCTTGGTCGCGGGGCTGACCTACGGCGTCGCCGCCCACGACGTCGGTGGCAAGACGGCGATGGTCGTCGACACCGCGCTGGTGCAACTGCCCGCGGTGTGGTTGCCCGCCGCCGCGGCGGTGGCACTGTTCGGGCTGGCGCCGCGCTTCAGCCCGGTGGCGTGGGGCGTACTGGTCGGATTCGTATCGCTCTACCTGATCGGCGAACTGTCCGGCTTCCCGCAGTGGGTGCTCGACCTGGAGCCCTTCGCACACATTCCGCTTGTCGCCCACGACACTTTCACGCTCGTCCCATTGCTGGCGCTGCTCGCGATCGACGCCGCGTTGATCACGCTCGGCCTGGCGGCCTTCCGCCGCCGCGATGTGCAGGCATAAGGAGGTCTGTCTCTGATGAATACCCTTGTCAAAGGCTCACTCTCGGCCGTTCTCGGCCTGGTGGCATTCGGATTACTGGTGTTCGTCCCGGCGGGCACGACGCACTACTGGCAGGGTTGGGCGTTCCTCACGGTGTTCGCGCTGTCGACGTGGATCCCCACCGTCTACCTGATGCGGACCAACCCCGCCGCCCTGGAGCGTCGCATGCAGGCCGGGCCGAAGGCCGAAACCCGGCCGCTGCAAAAGATTCTCATCACCGTCATCTTCCTCGCGTTTCCGGCCACCTTCATCGTCTGCGCGCTCGACTGGCGCTACGGGTGGTCGCAGGTGCCCGTTGCCCTGTGTGTCGCCGGCGACGTGCTGGTCGCCGCCGGTCTCGGCGTGGCCATGCTGGTGATCATCCAAAACAGTTACGCCGCGGCCAATGTGCGCGTCGAGGACGGCCAGACCCTGGTCTCGACCGGGTTGTACGGGCTGGTGCGCCACCCGATGTACACCGGCAACGTGCTGCTGATGGCGGGCATCCCGCTGGCGCTCGGCTCGTACTGGGGCCTGTTGCTGCTCGTCCCCGGAATGCTGGTGCTGGTCCTGCGGATTCGCGACGAAGAGGAACTGCTGACGCAGGACCTCAGCGGGTATCGCGAGTACACCGGGCGGGTGGGCTACCGGCTGCTGCCCTACGTGTGGTGATTTTCGCCGCGAAACTGAAGCCACGGTCGTAGTTCGGCCGAATTCACGGCCCTGGCTTCGGTTTCGCGACAAAAGCCGAGCCGGTTAGATCCAGACGCCCTTACCCACGGCGACCACACCGCCGGCGCTGATGGAGAACCGCTCGCGGTCCTTTTCCAGGTCGACCCCGACCATCTCGCCCGGCCCGATGACGACGTTCTTGTCCAGGATCGCGTGGCGCACCACCGCGCCGCGGCCGACGCGGGCCCCCGGCATGAGCACGCTGCCCTCGACGATCGCGCCGTCGTCGATCACGACGTTGGACGAGATCACCGAATTGCGCACGGACGCAGCCGAGATGATGCTGCCCGCGCCGACGACGGACTCCTGAGCGGAGCCGCCGTAGACGAACTTCGCCGGTGCCAGGTTCTCCGCCGCCCCGAGGATCGGCCAGCGCCGGTTGTAGAGGTTGAACACCGGATGCACCGACACCAGGTCCATGTGGGCCTCGTAGAACGCGTCGAGCGTCCCGACGTCGCGCCAGTAGCCCCGGTCGCGTTCGGTGGCGCCGGGGACGTCGTTGTCGTCGAAGTCGTAGACCGCGGCCCGGCCGTCGGCCACCAGGCGCGGAATGATGTCGCCGCCCATGTCGTGATCGGAGTGGTCCTCGTCGGCGTCGGCACGGATCGCGTCGAGCAACACCTTCGTGGTGAAGATGTAGTTACCCATCGACACGAAGGTGGCGTCCGGATCGTCGGGGGTGCCCGGCGGGTCGGTCGGCTTCTCAACGAAGCCGCGGATGCGGCCGTACTCGTCGGCGTCGATGCACCCGAACGCGCTCGCCTCGGCCCGCGGCACCCGGATGCCCGCCACCGTCGCGCCCGCGCCGCTCTCGACGTGGAACCGCAGCATCTGCTCGGGGTCCATCCGGTAGACGTGGTCGGCGCCAAAAACCACGATGTAGTCCGGATCCTCGTCATAAATCAGGTTGAGCGATTGGTAGATCGCGTCGGCCGATCCGGTGTACCAGCGCGGGCCGAGACGCTGCTGCGCCGGCACCGGGGTGATGTACTCGCCGGCCAGGCCCGACAGCCGCCAGTTCTGCGAAATGTGGCGGTCGAGCGAATGCGACTTGTACTGCGTGAGAACGCAGATGCGCAGATATCGGGCATTGACCAGATTGGACAGGACGAAGTCGATCAGGCGGTAGGCGCCGCCGAAGGGAACCGCGGGCTTGGCGCGGTCGGCGGTCAACGGATACAACCGCTTGCCCTCACC
The DNA here is from genome assembly GCF_030252325.1 of Candidatus Mycobacterium wuenschmannii. Lineage (NCBI taxonomy): Bacteria > Bacillati > Actinomycetota > Actinomycetes > Mycobacteriales > Mycobacteriaceae > Mycobacterium > Candidatus Mycobacterium wuenschmannii. The sequence goes on from NZ_CP126981.1 coordinate 2,336,584, forward strand.
TCCGGCCAGCACGATGCCCAGCACGTGCGGTGCTTCCCTCATGCAACAAACCTAACGGCCGTCGTGAACCCCTGCCAGATCAAACCAGCTATACCCACGTCGTGGGACCCTCCATCACGACGAGACGACGGTCACATGTCGGTGAGGGGTCGCCCCCTGCAGGGTCCGGCGACGGCTACTACGGTGCCGGGTATGCGCGTGGCGATGATGACTCGGGAGTATCCGCCGGAGGTCTACGGCGGGGCCGGCGTGCATGTGACCGAACTCGTCGCGCAATTGCGCAGCCTGTGCGAGGTGGATGTGCACTGTCAGGGCGCGCCCCGCGACGGCGCGTTCGCCTATCAGCCCGACACCCAACTGCGCGGCGCCAACCCGGCGTTGTCGACGCTGTCCACCGATCTGGTGATGGCGGGTGCCGCCGCGGCGGCCGACGTCGTGCACTCGCACACCTGGTACGCGGGGATGGCCGGACACCTGGCGTCGCTGCTGCACGGCGTGCCGCACGTGCTGACCGCGCACTCGCTGGAGCCGTTACGGCCCTGGAAAGCCGAGCAGCTCGGCGGCGGGTACCGGATCTCGTCCTGGGTCGAACACACCGCGGTGAATGCCGCCGACGCCGTCATTGCCGTCAGTGCCGGGATGCGTGAGGACGTCCTACGGGTGTATCCGACCGTCGACCCCAACCGAGTCCACGTCGTGCGCAACGGAATCGACACCGAGGTCTGGCATCCCGCCGCGCCGGTGCCGGGCGAGTCGGTGCTGGCCGACCTCGGAGTCGACGTCACTCGTCCGATCGTCGCGTTCGTCGGCCGGATCACCCGGCAGAAGGGCGTCTCGCATCTGCTGGCCGCTGCCCACGAATTCGCACCCGATGTCCAGTTGGTGTTGTGCGCCGGGGCGCCCGACACCCCGGAGATCGCCGCCGAGGTGAGTGCCGGGGTGGCCGAACTGGCCGCCGCGCGCAGTGGGGTGTTCTGGGTCCGGGACATGTTGCCGACCGGCAAGATTCGCGAAATACTCTCGGCAGCAACGGCTTTCGTATGCCCGTCGGTGTACGAGCCGTTGGGGATCGTCAACCTCGAGGCGATGGCCTGCGGGACGGCGGTGGTGGCCTCCGATGTCGGCGGAATCCCCGAGGTGGTCGACGACGGCGTGACCGGGTCGCTAGTGCACTACGACGCGGACGACGCGGCGGGCTACCAGAAGCGGATCGCCGAGGGGGTCAACGCGTTGGTCGCCGACCCACAGCGTGCAGAACGGTACGGCGCCGCGGGACGGCAGCGCTGCATCGCGGAGTTCTCCTGGGCGCAGATCGCGCAGCAGACGCTGGAGATCTACCGCAAAGTGTGCGCGTAAGGCGCGGAGCTTAGCTCGTGACGCCCTTGAGCTCGTCGCCCAGTGCAGCGGCTTCGTCCGGTGTCAGCTCGACGACGAGTCGGCCACCGCCTTCCAGCGGTACCCGCATCACGATGCCGCGCCCCTCCTTCGTCGCTTCCAGTGGACCGTCACCGGTCCGGGGCTTCATCGCCGCCATCGAGCGCTCCCTCCAGAGTCGAGCTGGCCCGTCAACTGCACATTCACCAGACCATTGTTCCCTATCCGCGCGAATAGGTGCACATGACCTCCGGCTCGGCGTTTCCGGCGGCCCCTCAGGCGGCCGTCCGCGGCACCCAGCACGCGGCCAGGTGATCGTCGACCATCCCGGTCGCCTGCATCAGCGCGTAGGCCGTCGTCGGGCCGACGAAGCGGAACCCCCGGCGCTTCAATTCGCGTGCCATGGCGGTGGATTCCGGGGTGATGGCGGGCACGTCGGACAGGGTCGCCGGCCGCGTCCGGGTAGCCGGCGCGAACGACCACAACAGCTCGGAGAGGTCGACGTCGAGGTCGGCGACGGCCCGTGCGTTGGCGATCGTCGCCTCGATCTTCGCCCGGTTGCGGACGATGCCCTCGTCGGCCAGCAGGCGGGCTACGTCCTTATCGGCGAAGCGGGCGACGTTCTCGGGATTGAAACCCTTGAACGCCTTCCGGAAGTTGTCCCGTTTGCGCAGGATGATCAGCCAGGACAGGCCGCTCTGGAAGGCTTCCAGGCTCATCCGCTCGAACAGCGCGACCGCGCCGCGCAGCGGCTGGCCCCATTCGGTGTCGTGGTAGTCGCGGTAGAGGTCGAAATCGGCGCTGCCCGGCTTGCCGACCGCCCAGTCGCAGCGGACCAGACCGTCGTCAGGCGTGGCCATCGGGCACCTCCTCAGCCGCATCGTCCGTCGGCTCGTCGACCGCGACCGCGGCGTGCACCGACGACAGCTGGCCGCGCAGCAGGTCGAGTTCCTGGCCGAGCCGGTCCAGCACCCAGTCGACTTCGCTGGTCTTGTAGCCGCGCAGCGTCTGGGTGAACTTGACCGCGTCGACATCGCCGCGCGTCACGCCCGAGGCCGGGAGGACCGTCGGCGTGGTGCCACGAGGCAGCGGCGGTAGGGACTCCCCGCGGCCGAACAGCAGACTGGCCACCCCGAACAGCACGATCGCTACCAGGACCAACACCACCACGTAGAGCAACACCAATGCCACGGCACCGATATTGCCCTATCGGTCCGACGAGGGTGTGCAGGCCTGTTAGTGGCGCGGCCGGATCGCCTTCATCGGCGGCCGGTCGGCCAGCGACACCGTCGATGTGCGCGGCGTGTAGCCGTCACCGTCGACGAAGAACTGCGTCAGGCCCACACCGGAGTCCGGGATGCCGCAGCGCGACAGCAGCGTCGCGACCACCTGGCGGCTCATCGGGCCCAGCTCGGCAAGCGGGCGGTTGCGGTGCGCCCGCACCCCGAGATTCACCTGGGCGATCCCGTCGAGGCCCAGCCGATCGTAGGTATCGACGAGCAGGCCGATCTCGACCCCGTAGCCGGGCGCGAACGGCACCGAGGTCAGCAGCTCGCGGGAGGCCGCGTATTCGCCACCCAGCGGCTGCAGCACGCAGCCCAGCTCCGGCCGCAGCGCGGCGAGCAGGGGCCGGGCCACCAGCTCGGTGACCCGCCCGCCGCCGGTGGCGCCCTCGCGTCCGCTGGCGTCGTGGGCGTTGAGCGGTCGTCGATAAAAGCTCTTGACGAGGTGAATGCCGTCCTCGGTGAGCAGCGGGCCGAGCAGTCGCGGCACGAACATCGGGTGCGGCTCGATCAGATCCGAGTCGACGAAGACCACAAAATCGCCGCTGGTGGCCGCCAGCGAGCGCCACAGCACCTCGCCCTTGCCCGGCCGCGGCGCGACCTCCGGCAGCGCCTGCTCACGGGTGACGACCTTGGCGCCGGCGGCGATCGCCCGGATCTCGGTGTCGTCGGTGGAGCCCGAATCGAGCACGATCAGCTCGTCGACCAGGCCGCCGACCAGCGGCGAGATGCTCTCGATCACCGATTCGACGGTGTCTTCCTCGTTGAGAGCGGGCAGCACCACCGAGATCGTTCGGCCCGCCTTGGCCGCGACGAGTTCCTCGACCGTCCACTGCGGACGGGTCCAGCTGCGGTCGGCCAGCCAGACGTCGCCGGGCGAGGCGGCCAGCGCCCCCTCGGCGACGAGATCGACCAGCTCAGAAGCCGTCATGCCAGTCCTCTCACCGTGCGCGCCGGCGGGCGTTGCCCACTGATCGACGCCACCATCTCCAACACCCGCCGGGTCGGCCCGACTTCGTGAACCCGGAACATCCGGGCGCCCGCCGCGGCCGCCAGCGCGGTGGCGGCCAGGGTTCCCTCGAGACGTTCGGTCAGGTTCACTCCAAGAGTCTCCCCGACGAAATCCTTGTTGCTCAACGCCATCAAAATCGGCCATCCGGTGTTTACAAGATCTTCCATGTGCCGCAACAGCGCCAACCCGTGGAAAGTGTTCTTGCCGAAATCGTGCGTCGGGTCGATCACGACACGATCGCGGGCCACGCCGGCGGCGACCGCCCGGTCCGCGGAAGCGGTGAGTTCGGCGACGACATCGTCGACGACGCCGCGGGTGCTGGTGCCGTAGCTGACCCGGAACGGGCGGGTGCGCGGCTGGGCGCCGCCGGTGTGCGAACACACCAGGCCGGCGCCGAATTCGGCCGCTACCTCGGGCATCGCGGGATCATAGCCGCCCCAGCTGTCATTGATCAGATCCGCGCCCGCCCGGCACGCCAGCCTCGCCACCTCCGAACGCCAGGTGTCGATGCTGATCAACTGGTCGGGATACGCGCCGCGCAGCCACTCGATGAACGGCACCACGCGGTCGATCTCGGCTGCCGTGTCGATGGTCTCCCCCGGGCCCGCCTTGACGCCGCCGACGTCGATCACATCGGCGCCCTCGGCGATCAGCCGGTGCACGGCGGCCCGGGCGGCGTCGTCGGCGAAGTTCGCGCCGCGGTCGTAGAACGAGTCCGGGGTGCGGTTGACGATCGCCATGATCAGTGCGCGATCATCGCTCACCGAGCGACCGCACAGGGTGGACGACACCAGACCATGGTGCCTGGTGCCGGCACTATGCGGAGCTGAGGGTGGTCCAATCTCACCAGCAACATCCGTCACTGAGTCGGTGGGCATCCACTTTTCGTGTCGTGACCGCCGGCGATATCACCCACCGGAGTGATATCGCATGTGGTCACGATTCCAAAAAAGAGAGCCACCCGAGAGCCGGTACTGATGTGACGCGTGGGGTCTAGCCCTGCGGCCGCTTGCCGCTGGCAACTTCCTCGGGATAGTCGTCGTAGAACGGCACGTACCCCTCGTCGCGCCCGGCCAGCACGTAGACCGGGTCCTCGATCTCGGAGTCGTAGGCCTGGTCGCGCAGGTCGACCTTGCGGCTCTTGAACGTGCTGGTCGCTTCGAGCGACTCGACCAAGCGGACGAACAGCGGCAGCGCGTAGGCCGGCAACTTGTCGTAGACCGTTTGAGCGACGGACTTGCCGTCGAACTCGGCGCCGTCGCGCAGCTTCACCGCGGCCATGCCCGCCCGGCCGCCGGTGTTGGGCACCTCCACCCCGAAGACCGTGCACTCCTCGACGGCCTTGTCGGCACCCAGCGCGCGCTCCACCTGCGTGGTGGCGACGTTCTCACCCTTCCAGCGGAAGGTGTCACCGAGCCGGTCCACAAAGGCGGCGTGGCCCATGCCCTGCGGGCTCATCACGTCTCCGGTGTTGAAGTAGACGTCGCCCTTGCGGAAAACGTTGCGCACCAACTTCTTTTCGCTCGCCTTTTTGTCGGTGTAGCCGTCGAAGGGCTGCAGCTTGCTGACCGGGCTGAGCAGCAGACCCGGTTCGCCGGCGGGCACCCGCTGCACCTTGCCGTCCTCGCCGCGCTGTGGTTCGCCGGTGTCGGCGTCGTAGGCGACGTAGGCCACCGGCATCGCCGCCCAGCCCGCCGACCGCGGCACGTTGAAAACGTTGATGAACGCGGTGTTTCCCTCGCTGGCCGCGTAGAACTCGCAGACCCGCGGGATGTTGAACCGCGCGGTGAACTCGTCCCAGATCTCCGGGCGCAGGCCGTTGCCGGCAATCATGCGCACTTTGTGGGCCTGGTCGGTCCTCTTCTCGGGCTGGTTCAGCAGGTAGCGGCAGATCTCGCCGATATAGATGAAAGCCGTTGCGTCGCTGGCGATTACCTCGTCCCAGAACCTCGACGCCGAGAACGACTTGCCCAGCGCCAGCGTCGCTCCCGAATTGATCACCGATCCGACCGCGACGGTCAGCGCGTTGTTGTGATACAGCGGCAGGCAGCTGTACAACGTGTCAGAACCCTTGAGCCGCAAGCCAAGTCCGCCGAACACCGCCAGCGCGGACAGCCATCGCTTGTGGGTCATCACGCTGGCCTTGGGGTGCCCGGTGGTACCGGAGGTGAAGATGTAGAACGCGGTGTCCTTGGCCAGCACCGTCGATGCCGACGGCGGGTTGGTGGTCGGCGCCGTGGCCCCCAGCCGCTCCATCTCCTCGATGGTGGTCGGCTCGATGGGGGCGCCCCCGCAATCGGCGATCGGATCGACGAAGTCGGACTCCACCACCAACGCCTTCGCGTCCAGCAGGCCGATGCTGTGTGACAGCACGTCGCCGCGCTGGTTGTAGTTGAGCATCCCGGCGACCGCGCCGCACTTGACCGCGGCCAGCATCATCAGCACCGCGTTGGGTGAGTTGCGCAGCATGATCCCGACGACGTCGCCGTGGCCGACCCCGCGGGCGGCCAGCACCGCCGCGTACCGGTTAGCGGCGGCGTTGGCTTCGCGGTAGGTCAGTTGCTGGTCGCCGAAGCGGATGAAGACCCGGTCGCCGTAGCGTTCGGCCCGGTCTTGGAAGACCTTGCCGATCGAGATCTTGAAGTTCGGCTGCGCCCGGGCCAATGTGAGCATCCCGCGGGCGATCACCGGGAGGTCGGCCAGCAGTTTGGGTGCCCGGGTCGCGATATCGATCAGACCGATCGAAGTGTGGTCACCGGATTTCTTGTCGGACATGGCGGCCAGCCTATCGACGGCCAGCAAAGGCGCTCAGCGGGGTGCGCACGCCGCAATCGCCGCCTCGATCTCGTCGACGATCACCAGTCGGTCCATCGCCACCTGCGCGACATATCCACCGTCCACCAGCCCCGACAGCCACGTCCGCAGCCCGTCGTAGTGGCCGTTCGGATCCAGTAGCACCACCGGCTTGTCGTGTGCGCCTAAGTATCCGCCGGTCCAGGCCTCGAAGAACTCCTCGAGGGTGCCGATGCCGCCCGGCAGTGCGATGAATGCGTCGGCGCGGTCTTCCATGATCTGTTTGCGCTCGCGCATGGTGTCGGTGACGATCAGCTCGTCGGCGTCATGGTCGGCGACCTCGCGGCTTACCAGCATCTTCGGGATGACGCCGACGGTCCAGCCGCCCCGGGCCCGAGCCGCGGTCGCCAGCGCGCCCATCGCCGAGACGTTGCCGCCTCCCCAGACCAAAGTCCAGCCGCGCTCGGCGATCGCCTCGCCGAGTTCGGCGGCCAGCGCCAGCAACGCCGGGTCAGTGGGTCCGGACGCGCAATAGACGCAGATCGCGTGCACAGACGAAACGTAGACCACCGTTGTCGCCGAGCGCATTTGGGCCTAACCGCATACGCCGCGGTGCCCGGGCCATAAAATCCGGCGGTGCCGAGTCCCTGGGTTGCCGCGCCACCGGAGGCCGCGCTGCGTGCGATCGCGGCCGGGTTGGAGGATGCGCAGCATTCCGGCGTGGCGATCGCCGGCGCTGACGGGGTGGGCAAGACGACGCTGGCCCGCGGCGCCGCCCCGGCCGACGCGCACTGGGTCCGGGGAACCGCGACCGAGCGGTCGATCCCGTTCGGCGCGTTCCGCGCGCTGCTGGCCGACCTCGAGATCGGCGACGACGATCGGCCCGCCCAGCTGCTGCGGTCCGCACAGGACCAGCTGGCCGGCTCGGGTCACTTCGTCGTCGACGACGCGCACCACCTCGACCGGATGTCCGCGACGCTGGTCTACCAGTTGGCCCTGACCGGTTCGGCGACGCTCATCGTGACGGTCCGCTCCGGCGCGGAGCTGCCAGAGGCCGTGCGGGCGCTCTGGGACGACGGGTTGCTGGCCCGGGTCGAGGTCGCGACGCCGGACACGGCCGCCTCGCTGCCGGCGACGGTCGACGACTTCCTGGCCGGCCTTCCGGAGGCCGCCCGCGCGACGCTGGACTACCTGGCGCTGGCCGAGCCGCTGCGGCGTGACGACCTTGCGGCGCTGGCCGGTGCCGACGCGGTCGCGCAGGCCGAGGCCGCCGACGCGGTCACCGTGGACGCCGACGGATACGCCTATGCGGCGCACCCGCTTTACGCCGCCCGGGCGGGCGCGGCACAGCCACCGGACACCGCACGAGCGCTGCGGCTGGCGCTGGCCGAGCGGCTTTCGGAGACGCCGAGTGGATGGGTCGGCGACCAGCTGCGCCTGGCCTCGCTGGCGGTCGACGCAGACGCTCCGAGCGACCACCTGGTGACCGCGGCGCAGCAGGCTCTGCGGTTCGGCGAGCTGACCCTGGCCGAACGGCTGGCCCGCGCGGCACTGGATCGCGCCGAGGGCCTGGCCGCGCGGCTGGCGCTGGGCTACGCGCTGGCCTGGCAGGGCCGCGGGCTGCAAGCCGACGCTGTGCTGGCCGAGGTCGATCCCGAACGACTGTCTCCGCCGGAGGTGATGGCGTGGGCGCTGCCGCGGGCGGCCAACCAGTTCTGGATGCTCAGCGAGCCGGCGCAGGCCACCGCGTTCCTGCAGACCACCCGCAGCCGGGTCGATTCGCCGGGCGCGCAGGCCACCCTCGACGCCCTCTCCGCGACGTTCGCGATGAACGCCGGCACCCCGCTGCGCACGTTGCGGATCGCCGAGGAGGTGCTGGCATCACCGCACGCCGACGCGGTGGCGGTCGGTTGGGCCTCCTCGGCGGCGGCGCTCAGCTCGGCCCGCACCGGGCGGTTCGAGGACGTGGAGGCCCTGGCCCGGCGCGCCACCGCCGCCGATCATCCCGGCCTGCTGCGGTTCACCAGCGGCTTCGGCCGGATCACCGCGCTGCTGATGGCGGGCCGGCTGACCGAGGCCCGGACGCTGGCCCAGCGCTACACCGACTTCGCCGAACTGCAGCAGCCCGGCCGGGCGATCGGCGAGACGCTGGTCGGCTACGTCGCGATCGCCCAGGGCGACTTCGAGGACGCCGTGACGCTGCTGAGCCGGGCGACCGAACCGCTGGCCCGCACCGGCTACTCGTGGGGGCCGCTGTCACTGATGCTGCTGTCCCAGGCGCTCGGCCAGCAGGGCGAGCAACTGCATGCCGGCAAGGTGTTGAGCCGCGCCGAGCAACTGCACGGGCTGAAGTCGGCGCTGTTCGCACCGGAGTTGGCGCTGGCGAGGGCCTGGTCGAGGGCGGCCCACGGCGACACCACCGGCGCGATCGAGGCCGCCCGCGAGGCCGTGCAGACCGCCGAGCGCGGCGGGCAGTCGGCCGTCGCGCTGCGCGCGCTGCAGGACTGCGCGCGACTCGGCGACCTCCGGGCCGCGCAGCGGGCCGGACGTCTGGCCGGCGAGGTGAACTGCGTGCTCGGTCGCTTGACACTGGCGCACGCCCGGGCCCTGACCGCCGGCGACGTAGCAGCGCTGGCCGAGGTCGCCACCGACCTGGCCGATCGCGGGCTGCATCCCGCGGCCGCCGACGCGAAAGCCCAGGCCGAGCGCCTATAGTATTTGCTGACTGTTTATCCGTAGCCCGCGTTACGGATTTCCTCCTCTACTGAAAGATGTCCTTCATGATGCACGGATTTCCGTGTGTCCTTAAATCAGTATATGGGCGATGAGCTAGGTATTTACCGCTGTGCGCCCGGAGCCAGTGGTGGATCGATGGCTTGTGTCGCATTTCGCGGTTTCAAATTTCTCAGGAGAATTGCCGCGCATTTATAAGTTTTGCTAAGTGTCCGCGAATAACGTCATTTACATTCGTACCTAGTAATTCGAGGAGCTGAGACAATGGCCATCTCATTGGCATCAGTCCGCCGCTTCGCAGTAAGTGCGGTCGGCACGAGTGCCCTCGCGGGCGCACTACTGGCCAGCGCCACCTCGGTGGCGAACGCGGCGCCCAACCCCGCACCGGCATCGGCCGGATCGGCTCATGTCGGTCATCCCGCTCACCCCGGCGGTTGGGGTCCTGGTCCGGGCCCGGGCGGGCCTGGCCCCGGACCCGGCGGCTGGGGACCTGGTCCCGGACCGTGGGGACCTCCCGGCCCCGGACCCGCGGGATGGGGTCCGCCCGGTCCCGGACCATGGGGTCCGCCCGGACCGTGGGGTCCGCCCGGCCCAGGCCCGTGGGGACCTCCGCCGCCGTGGGGCGGGCCCGGTCCGTGGGGGCCACCCCCGCCGCCGTTCTAGGCGCACCGTAAGCGACGCCTCTAACCGCTCAGGTAGGCCCGCAGCATCGTCACCGCGTCGGTGATCCGATGCAGTGGCACCAACTCCTCGCGAGTGTGCGCGAGGTTGGGGTCGCCGGGTCCGTAGTTGACCGCGGCGATCCCGCGGGCGGAGAACCGCGCCACGTCGGTCCAGCCGTACTTCGCCCGCACCTGCCCCCCGGCCGCGTCGACGAGGGCCCTGGCCGCCGGCGCCGACAGACCAGGCAGTGCCCCGGCCGCGGAGTCGGTCGACTCGATCGTCACGTCGAGGCCGTCGAAGACGTCGTGGACGTGCCGCAGCGCGGCGTCGGCCGATCGATCCGGCGCGAAGCGGAAGTTGACCGTCACCGACGCCGCGTCGGGGATCACGTTGCCGGCCACGCCGCCGTCGATGCGCACCGCCGACAGGCCCTCCCGATAAACGCAGCCGTCGATGTCGACGGTGCGGGGCTGGTAGTCCGTGAGCCGGTCAAGGACAGCGCCCAGCTTGTGAATCGCGTTGTCGCCCAACCACGATCGCGCGGAATGCGCACGGGTTCCGTTGGCGCGGATCACCACCCGCAGCGTGCCCTGACAACCCGCCTCGATGAAGCCGCCGGTCGGCTCCCCCAGGATCGCCACGTCGGCGTCCAGCCAGTCCGGCAACTCGCGCTCGATGCGGCCCAAACCGTTTGCGGCGGAATCGATTTCCTCGCAGTCGTAGAACACCAGCGTCAGATCGTGGGCGGGTGCGGCGACGGTCGCGGCCAGATGCAAGAACACCGCGTCACCGGCCTTCATGTCGGTCGTGCCGCAACCATGCAACGACTCGGCGTCGCGGCGGCTCGGCAGATTCCCCGCCGCCGGCACGGTGTCGAGATGCCCGGCCAACAACACCCGGCTGGACAGGCCCCGCGAGGTGCGGGCCAGCACCGCGTTGCCGTTGCGGATCACCTCGAAGCCGCTCGTCTGCGCCCGCAGCGCGGCCTCGACCTCGTCGGCGATGCGCTCCTCGTGCCGCGACTCGCTGGGGATGTCGACCAGAGCCGCCGTCAGCTCGATCGGGTCACCGCGTAGGTCCAGCACGGTCCCAGCGTAGTGGGTGGGTAGCGTGGGTCCCGTGACTGCAGCTTCGGGTATTGGGCTGGCGACGATCGCCGCCAATGGATCGGTTCTCGACACCTGGTTCCCCGCACCGGAACTCATCGAGTCGGGCGAGACCGGGACGACGCGGTTGTCGGTGGCCGAGGTCCCCGACGAACTCGCCGCGCTGGCCGGCCCCGACGAGGAGCGCGACGTCGAGGTCGTGGTGGTGCGCACCGTGATCGGCTCGCTGGACGACAAGGCCGTCGACGCCTACGACGGCTACCTGCGGCTGCACCTGCTCTCGCACCGACTGGTCGCGCCGCACGGACTCAACGCCGACGGGTTGTTCGGGGTGTTGACCAACGTGGTGTGGACCAGCCACGGTCCCTGCGCCGTAGACGGTTTCGAGCTGACCCGGGCGCGGCTGCGGCGCCGCGGACCGGTCGCGGTCTACGGCGTCGACAAATTCCCGCGGATGGTCGACTACGTCGTGCCGAGCGGCGTGCGGATCGCCGACGCCGACCGCGTCCGCCTGGGCGCGCATCTGGCGTCCGGCACGACGGTGATGCACGAGGGCTTCGTCAACTTCAACGCCGGCACGCTGGGCGCGTCGATGGTCGAAGGTCGCATCTCGGCGGGCGTGGTGGTCGGCGACGGCTCAGACGTCGGTGGCGGCGCGTCGATCATGGGCACGCTGTCCGGCGGTGGCACGGAAGTGATTTCGATCGGCAAGCACTGCCTGCTGGGCGCAAACTCCGGGCTCGGCATCCCGCTGGGCGACGACTGCGTCGTCGAGGCCGGCCTGTACGTCACAGCGGGCACGAAAGTCGCTCTGCCGGATGGCAATTCGGTCAAGGCGCGCGAACTCGCCGGCAGCAGCAACCTGTTGTTCCGCCGCAACTCGGTGAGCGGGGCGGTCGAGGTCGTCTCCCGCGACGGCCGGGGCATCGCCCTGAACGAGGACCTGCACGCCAACTGAACGGCGATCCGGTCAGGGCACCCATCGCTGGGTGCAGTGCGCCCCCGTCATCGCGGGCGAACAGGTGAGCGTGAGGTGCTTGCCGGCGTGCGGGTCCGGCCGGACCTCCTGAGCCTGCTGGGCGCACTGGACGGTGGCGTCGGGCACGCAGTCCGGCCCCTCCGCGGTCGCCCGGGGCGAGACGCCGGTCGATCCGACGATCGCCAGTATCGCCGCGGCCCCGATCGCCGCCCGACGCGCGTATGACTGCACTGTCGCCCCCTTCGCCACCATTCGGCGGGCCCTTACCAACCCGGTCCAGTGACGGACATTAGTGCACTAAAGTAGACAAAGGTAGCGAAATAGGACCACGGGTCCTGTAATGTTGCTGAGCGTCTACGGATCCGGGTTATTGTCTACTGATGGACGACTCCGATAAGGATCCGGCTGTTGTGCTGCCGTACCTCGTGGGCCGCCCCCTCGCCGCCACCGAGGTCTACGAGGCGTTCGGCTATCGCAAGTCCGCGTACTACAAGGCGGTCCGCGAAGGCCGGTTGGTCACGGCCGACAGCCTGCTCAAAGCGGCGAAATATCTCCGGCTGAACCCGATCGACCTGCTCGTCCGGTTCGGGCTCATCCAGCACGAGACGGTCACCGAATACCTGGCGTCGGCGCGCGCCGCGCCCAAACTGCGCGACCTGCGCCCCGACCCGGGCAAACCGCCGGTCTGATCGCAGCAGAGGAGTCGCTCGCGACAATGATGTCCGCACTCATCATCGCAACCCTGGTCGTCGTCTTCTGCAGCCTGTGGATCCGTCGGCATACCTGGCGTTCCCGCTGGGAAGTGGACGCGAGTCTCAACATCGCGCTGCAAGGATGCGCCGTGCTGCTGATGTCGCCCTGGGCGTCGGAGACGCTCGGTCCGCCGCTGCACGACCTCTTCGGACGCTGGAACGTCGAGGATCTCGTCGGGCACATCTGCCTGATGTTCGCCGCCGCGGCGATCGTCGAGCACGGACTGGCCCGACTCGGAGACAATCTCGAGTGGCGCCGAATCTTCCGTCGGCACATCGAAGTTCCGCTGTGGCTTGGTGTTCCGGTATTAGTGGCGGTGTTCTTCGCGGCCAATGAGACCTACCATTCCGACCTGTTTCCCGCGCATGTCAGCACCGCATGGTTCGCCGCCTACTGGATTGTGCTGGGCGTTCTACTGGTGTACCTGTTCGGCTATGCGGCCAGGGTCATGCTGATCGTGCGCAAGGATCCCCGGTCTACCGTGACCGCCACCCTGTATCTGATATCGGCCGCATTTGGGTTGGCGGCCACCGTGATTCAGGTGACGACGGCAGAGGCCGGCATCGACATCACGCTGCCGGTCTGGTTGTGCGCCTGCCTGGGCGCCGTCGGTTTCGCCTACGGCTCCGCGCGGTCCTGGCTGGCCAAAGTGGCGTGGTTCGACGACGTCCGGGTCGCGCCACCACCACGAAAAGACTGTTGAGCCGGCATGCCCACGATGGCGGCCGCCAATCGGCCCGCCGTTAAGAACCCGTCAAGGATCTGCACAGCGCGTATCCCGGGCGCGCGATCGGGCAATGTGGACGTTGTACTTGGGCCGCGCCGCTTTGCGCCGATTTCCGGTCCGACGCGCGGATCGCCTCAAAGCTGCTCTCGCGCAACGTGTCAGGAGGCCGGCTGAGACCCACGCTCGCAACCTCTGTCTCTCACCGTCGAAATCACAAAGGAGAAAACTCGTGTCCTTCGTAACCGCGCAGTCGCCGGCGTTGACGGCTGCGGCGACCAAGCTGCAACACCTTGGCACCGCCATGGCCGCCCAGAACACGGCCATGGCCGCGCCCACCACCAACGTCGCTCCCGCGGCCGCCGACGGGGTCTCGGCCCTTCAGGCACTGCAGTTCTCGGCCTACGGCACCTGGTACCAACAGGTCAGCCAGCAGGCCGAGGCCGTGCACCAGATGCTGGTGAACACCCTCGGCTCCAACGCCGGCGCGTACGGCGACACCGAGGCGACCAACCAGGCCACCACCGGGTCCAATTCGCTGACCGGCCTGCTGAATTCGTTGACCGGAGGTGCTTCTCCGGCGGCGCCAGGAGACACCGGTATCTCTTCGAGCAGCGGTGCGGGTCTCGCGACTGCCTTCAACGGGTTGCAGAACTTCGGCGCCGCCTCCTCGGACATGTTCGACCTTTCACAGGGTCAGTACGCCCCGGAGGCGCAGGCCGCGGCCGACTCCTCGGGCTTGGCGGGCGGTGGAGCTGCAGTCGCAGTGCCGGCAACAACCGGGACGGCCGGGGCGGTGACCCCGATGGGCGGCGCGGGCCTGGGCGCGCTGCCGGTGACCGCCGGTGTGGGTCAGGCCTCGTCGATCGGCAAGCTGTCGGTGCCGCCGGCCTGGACCGTCAGCGAGGTGGGTGCGGCCAGCCCGGTGCCCACGACGTCGCCGGCGGCCGGCTGGACCAGCCCCGCGCCACATGCCGGGCAGGTCAACACGATGCCGGCCGGTGTTCCGTCGGTGGCCTCGGGTGGACGCAGCGGCCTCGGCGTCGGCGCGCCCCGTTACGGCGTCAAGCACACCGTGATGCCCAAGCCGACCGTCGTCTAATCCACAAAGCAACGAAAGAACAGGTGCACTGACATGGTTTTCGACTTCGCAGCAATGCCTCCCGAGATCAACTCCGCACTCATGTACACCGGCCCCGGATCGGGCCCAATGATGGCGGCCGCGGCAGCCTGGAACAGCACCGCCGCCGATCTGAGCACGACGGCGGCCGGCGCCCAGTCGGTGATCACGGAGCTGGCCGGCGGCGAGTGGCTGGGTCCGTCGTCGCTGGCGATGGCCAGCGCCGTGCAGCCCTACATCGAATGGATGGAGACCACCGCGGGCGAACTCGCCCAGGCGGCCAGCCAGGCGATGGCGTCGGCGGCCGCCTACGAGGCCGCCTTCGCGATGACGGTGCCGCCCCCGGCGATCGCCGCCAACCGCACCCAACTGGCCGCACTGGTGGCGACCAACTTTCTGGGCTTGAACACCCCGGCGATCCTGGCCACCGAAGCGCTCTACGCCGAGATGTGGGCTCAGGACGCCGCCGCGATGTACGGCTACTCCGCGTCATCGGCCAGCGCCGCGGTGCTCAGCCCGCTGACCGAGCCACCGCAGACCACCAACCTGGCCGGGCAGGGGGCACAATCGGCCGCGGTCGCCGGAGGTGCGGCGAACAACGCGCAGTCCGCCGGACTCAACAGTCTGGTGGGCAGTGCACCCAACGCCATGCAGGCCATGGCGACGCCGCTGGCCGCAGCGGCGGCCGACAACCCGATCGACGACTTCCTCTCCAACAGCCTGATATCGAATCTCACGAACGGTGGTTTCAACGTCGCGGCATGGCAGATGTTCGCCGCCATCCCGTCGGCGGTGCTGTACGCGAAGACGGTGGGCGACGCGACCGCCGGCGCGGCGGCCGCGGGCGGTGTAGCCGCCGGGTTGTCGAGTACCGCGGTTCCCGCCGTGGCCGCTGCACCGATCGCCGGCCTGGCGTCGACACCGGTGCTCGCGGGCATGGCCTCGTCGTCGACGGTGGGCGGCTTGTCGGTGCCGGCCGGCTGGTCGGCGGCGACGCCGGAGGCCGGCAACTCGCTGCTGGCCGGCTCGGGGTGGACGGCCCCGACCGAAGAGGGCATGGGTACGACGAACGTGGCGGCCGGCATGCCGGCGGTCGCGTCGGCCGGTCGCGGCGGCTACGGCTTCAGCACGCCGCGCTACGGGATCAAGCCGACCGTGATGCCGAAATCCGTTCTCGTGTAACCACAACCGAGGCTCCGCCGCTGACGTGGCCGCGCACCTTCGGGTGTGCGGCCACGCTCGTTTCCGGTCAGCAAACTCGCGCCGGATGTCCACCGGCTGGCATCGCTAGTCTGCTGAAATGGACAGAGGTCAACCTAAGTGGACTACCGGAGGAGCATGACGCATGTCGTATGTGACCACTAACCCCGAGGCGCTGGAATTCGCGGCGGGCAAATTGGAGGGCATCGGGACGGCGCTGGCCGCCCAGAACGCCGCATCCGCAGCCTCGACCGCGACCGTCGCCCCCGCCGCCGCCGACGAGGTTTCGGCTTTGCAGGCAACACAATTCAGCGCCTACGGCAACCTCTACCAACAGGTCAGCGAGCAGGCCACGGCTATCCATCAGGCCTTCGTGCAGATGCTCGGGACCAGCGCGGGTTCCTACGGCGTGACCGAGGCCGCTAACTCCGCCGCCACCGGTGCAGCCGATCCGGGCGGTTTCGACCTGTTCGGTCAGCTAACCCAGTTCGGCCAATTCGGCTTCGTTCCGGGCTTGCTCACCAACACCGGATTAGGCGTGATCGCGGGCGGACAGAATTTCGGCGCCGCGGCATCCGACTTCATTCCACTGGCCAACCAGTCCAGCGGTGGTGGCACGACACTTGTCGGCGACCCCGCGCCGCCGGCACCGACGCCTGCCGTCGGCGCGGCCGCCGCACCCACTGCGCCCGTGCTGGCGAGCATGAGCCAGTCGCCGACCGTCGGCGGCTTGTCGGTGCCGCCGAGCTGGGCCGGCGGCGGGGCTCCGCCGAGCACGACCCCGCTGAAGTTGACCGGCGCCGGGTGGACCGCGCCCGCACCGCACACCCCACAGGTGTCGACCGTGCCCGGCGGAGTGCCCTCCGTCGCGACCGGTGGCAGAACCTCCGGCCTGGGGGCGCCGCGCTACGGCATCAAACCCAGGGTCATGCCCCGCCCGACCGTCGTCTGACCCCGCCGCTCACTACTGAACAGGACCACGAGACATGCCTTTTGACTTCGCATCCCGCCCGCCTGAGATCAACTCCGCGCTGATCTACGCCGGCCCGGGAGCCGCTCCGATGATGGCCGCCGCGGCGGGCTGGAACAACCTGGCCGCCGAATTGAGCACGGCCGCAGCGTCTTACGAGTCGGTGATCTCCGAATTGGCCGGCGGCGAGTGGCTGGGCCCGGCCTCACTGGCGATGGCCGCGTCGGTCGAACCGTACGTGCAGTGGATGAACACCACCGCCGCAGCGGCCGAACGCGCCGCGGCGCAGGCCACCGCGTCGGCCGTCGCCTACCAGAACGCGTACGCGATGACGGTGCCACCGCCCCTGATCGCGGCCAACCGCGCGCAGCTGGCGACCCTGATCGCCACCAACATCCTGGGTCAGAACACCCCGGCGATACTCGCCAACGAGGCGCAGTACGCGGCCATGTGGGCCCAGGACGCCGCCGCGCTGTACGGCTATGCGGCGGCGTCAGCCAGCGCCGGTCAGCTGACGCCGTTGAAGGCCCCGGCATCGACCACCAACCCAGGCGGCACCGCCGCCCAGGGCGCCGCGGTCTCGACCGCCGGTACGCAGGGCCAGCTCAACCAGCTGGTGTCGACCCTGCCGAGCGCGATGCAGCAGCTCGCCGCGCCTGCCGACGCCACAACCTCCGAGGGTTTCCTCAACGACCTGTTCAGCTCAGGCAGCAACATCGGCATTTACAACAGCGGGGTCGCGCTCATCGGCGCGGGTTCCAACGCCGTCGCGTGGAACGTGTTCGAGGCGATCGCGACCGGTGTGACCGGCAACGCGGCGTCGACCGCCCCCGCTGCCGCGGCGCTCGCGCCCGCGGCACTGACCCCGGCGCTGGCCGGATCGGTCGCACCGTCCGCGACGCCGGTGCTGGCCGGCGCGGGCCAGGCGGCGACGGTCGGCCGGATGTCGGTGCCCGCGGCGTGGACGGCGGCGGCACCGGAGCCGACCACCGAGACGGTGACGGCGGCGGCCTGGACCGCCGACGTCGACGAGGGCAGCGTGACGAACGTGGCAACCGGCATGCCCGCGGCGGCGACCACCGGCCGCGGCGGCTACAGCGTCGCGACGCCGCGGTACGGCGTCAAGCCGACGGTGATGCCGACTCGAGTCCTGGTCTGACTCCGGCCGGCGACCGCAGAGCGGTGCCCATGGTCTCCGGGAGCACGTAGGTGCAGACGGCGCTGGCCAGCGCCATGACCGTCAACAGCGGGCCGACCGCCCAGCTGCCGTAGCTGGCCTGCAGGGTGCCGGCGATCAGCGGTGGCAGGGCCGCACCGAGGATGCCGGCGAGGTTCACCGCCAGCGCCGATCCGCTGTAGCGGTAGCGGGTGGCGAACAACTCGGGCACGAACGCGCCAGTCGGCCCGGACCCGATCCCGGTGATCGCGAACATGCCCACCACCGCGACGCCGTAGAACAACGGTTTTCCGGTGTCCAGTAACGGCATCACGACGAACGACCAGAGCACGCAACCCGACCAGCCGCACAGCATCATCCGGCGGCGGCCGACCCGGTCGCTCAGATTCGCCGAGACCGTGATGGACACCAGGCCGGCCAACCCACCCAGCGCGCCGACCGACCAGACGAAGGTGCGGCTGTAATCGAGGTGGGAGTGCGCGTACAGCGGCAGGAACGTGTTGGCCATGTAGACGAAGCACATCCCGCTCAGGATGCTGCCTCCGGCCAGCACGATCTCGCGCCGTTGCAGGCGCAGCAATTCCGTGATGGGCGCGTCGGGAACCAGGTTGCGCTTCTTCTCCTCGACGAACACCGGCGTCTCGTCGATCCGCAGCCGCACATAGAGCGCGATGCCGATCAGCACCGCGCTGATCAGAAACGGGATCCGCCAGCCCCACTGCAGAAATGCCCAGCTGCCCTCGCCGATGCTGACGTTGACGCCCAGGAACGTCAGGCAGGTCATCATCGTCGCCATTGCCCCGCCCAGCGTCGTGAACTTGCCGTACCGCCCGCGCTGGTCGGCCGGCGCGTATTCGGCGCTCAGCAGCACCGACCCGGCCCACTCGCCGCCCGCCGCGAAGCCTTGCAACAGTCGCAGCGCGATCAGGATCAGCGGCGCCGCCACCCCGATGGACGCCGTGGTCGGGACCAGGCCGACCCCGACCGTGGCGACGGCCATCAGCAGCAACGTCGCGATCAGGGTCCGCTTGCGCCCGAGCCGGTCGCCGAAGTACCCGAAGGTCGCTCCGCCGATCGGGCGGGAGATGAAGGCGCTGGCGAACGTGCCCAGCGAGGCGACGGTCGCCATGGTCGGGCTGAGGTCGGGAAAGAACACCGTCGGGAACACCAGCGCGGCGGCGGTGCCGTAGATCAGGAAGTCGTAGAACTCGATGGCGGAGCCGACGAGGCACGCGGCGGCGATGCGCCGCATGGAGGTGCCAGAGGTCGTCACGGCTACGACGGTAGGAGAAACCGGCGCCGCTGTCACACCTGCCGCGCGCGATCAGCCCTGAGTCAGGAGTTGCTTCTTCAACACCTTGCCCATGGCGTTTCGCGGTAACTCGGCGACGATCCGCACCTCGCGCGGCCTCTTGTGCACCGAAAGCTGCTGGGCCACATAGTCGATCAGCTCCTGCGGCTGGGCGTCGCCGACGATGAAAGCGACAATGCGCTGGCCCAGGTCGTCGTCGGGCAGGCCGACCACCGCCGCCTCGGCGACACCGGGATGCCCGAGCAGCACGGTCTCGATCTCGCCGGCCCCAACGCGGTAGCCGCCGGATTTGATGAGGTCGACCGACTCGCGGCCGACGATGCGGTGCATACCGTCGCCGTCGATGACGGCCGCGTCGCCGGTGCGGTACCAGCCGTCGGCGTCGAACGCCTCCGCGGTTGCGTCCGGCCGGTTCAGGTAGCCGTTGAACAACGTCGCACCCCGAACCTGCAGTCGCCCAATGGTTTCCGCGTCGTGCGGCACCGGGTTGTCGTTGTCGTCGACCAGCCGCGTCTCGATGCCGGCCAGCGGCAGGCCCACCCAGCCGGGCCGGCGCTCGCCGTCGACTCGGGTGGACAGCGTGATCAGCGACTCGGTCGAGCCGTAGCGCTCCAGCGGTGCGTGCCCCGTCAGTTCGACCAGCTTGTCGAACACCGGCACCGGCAGGCCGGCGCTGCCCGACACCAGCAGCCGCGCCGAACGCAGCGCCTCGGCCGCCGCCGGGTCGGCCACCACCCGTGACCACACGGTCGGCACGCCGAAATACAGCGACCCCTGGGCCGCCGCGTATGCCTCGGGTGTTGGTTTTCCGGTGTGCACGAAGCGATTTCCGACCCGCAGCGAACCGAGCAGGCCGAGCACCAGGCCGTGCACGTGGAACAGCGGCAGGCCGTGCACGAGCGTGTCATCGGCCGTCCACTGCCACGCTTCGGCGAGGGCATCCAGGTCGGCAGCGAGCGCCTGGCCGCTGAGCTGCACCCCTTTCGGCGGACCGGTGGTGCCCGAGGTGTAGATGATCAGCGCGGTGTCCCGCGGCGACGGTTCGGGCTGCTGATGCCACGACCGCGCGCCCATCCGGACCGGAATGTGCGGCAGCCCCTCGGGTTCGTCCGGCAGCGGTCCAAGCCAGGCCTGGGCGCCGGAGTCGGTGAGGATGTGGCGCCGCTCGGCCTGCCCGACGTCGGCCGGCACCGGCACCACCGGCACCCCGGCGATCAGGCAGCCGGCGATCGCCAGCGCGGTCGGTGCGGTGGGCGTGGCCAGCACGGCGATCACCCCGGCGCCGCGGATCCGCTCGGCGACCGAGTTGGCGGCGCCGACCACGTCGCTGCGGCTGAGCGCGGTGTCACCGAACCGGACGGCGGCCTCGAGATCGCGGCCACCTGCGACAACGGAGGGATCGAGCGAGGTGAGCAGCACGTCAGCAGGCTAGCCCATCGGCCTCTCGCCGATCACCCGGTCGTGACGCAGGGCGTCGAGGTCGGCGCCGGTCAGTCCGAGGGCGCCGAGGATCTCGTCGTTGTGCTGACCGAGAGTGGGCGCGACGAAGCGGTGATGCCGGTCCGGGCCCGGGGCGATGCGCAGCGGCCAGCCCGGGTAGCGCAGGCGGCCGGTGACCGGATGCTCGAACTCTTCGTAGAAGCCGCGCTCGTCGAGGCCGGGCAGGTCGTACATGTGCTCGGCCGTGGTCACGGTCTCCACCGGTATATCAAGCAGGGCCGCAACGATTTTCGCGGAATCGAGGGTCTGCGTCCACGCCGCGACCGCCGCGTCGAACGCGTCGTGGTCGCCCGGCAGGTCGTCGCACCCCATCGCGCCGGCCAGGCGGGCCGCGTCGTCGTAATCGCGCACGGTGAGCGCCACCCACGCGTCGTCGGCGGTCGGGTAGACGCCCTGGCGGACGCCGCGCCTGCGGTTGCCCTCCCGGGGCCGGACGACGCCGTTCATCGAGTAGTCGATCACCGGTTCGGCGGTGACGGCGGCGCCGACCTCGATCTGCGCGACCTCGATCAGCTGGCCCTCCCCGGTGCGGCGCCGATGTTCCAGTGCCGCAAGCAAAGCCACGCCCGCGTGCACGCCGACGATCGGGTCGGCCGGACCCTGCACGTTGCACGGCGGGCCGTCGGCATAGCCGGTGACGGCCGTCATGCCGGAGACCTGCTCGATGTTCAGCGCCCAGCCGACGTAGTCGCGCCACGGCCCGTCGAGGCCGAAACCCGGCATCCGGACGGCGATCACGTCGGGGCGCAACGCTGCCAGCGAGTCGTAGTCCAGCCCGAACTGCTCCACGACCCGCGGCGAATAGTTCTCCACCACCACGTCGGCCCGGGCGGCGAGGCGGCGGGCGATCTCGCGGCCGCGCGGCGAGCCGAGGTCCAGCGTGATGTCGCGCTTGTTGAGGTTGGTGGCCTGCCACAGCGGGCTGCGTTCGTACCAGTCCTCGCCCTCGAAGGGTTGGGCACCCGAGTAGCGAAACCCGTCCGGCCGCTGGATTGACTCCACCTTGACCACGTCGGCGCCGAACGCGCCGAGATAGCAGGTGAGATAGCCGCCCGCCCAAAAGGTGCTCAGGTCAAGCACTTTGAGCCCGGCGAACGGCGACGACGGTTCCGCGACCGGCGCGGCGGGCGGCCGCGCCTCATGTCCGTGGGCAACTCCGGGGGGCGTCTTGGACAGCCGAACCGGCGGGCCGGGCTGTCGGAACGACCAGTCCTTGCCGCCGCTCTCGACGAAGAAGCCGCGCGCGCGGTACTGCGGATTGTCCAGTGCCGCAGCGCCGTCGGCGACCGGCGCCGCCGGAATCCGCATGGCCTGACAGAGTTCCACGATGTCGTCGACGGACCGCTGATCGAGCCAGGGCTGGGCGGCGGCATAGAACGCCGCGCGCTCCGGGCCGCCCATCAGGATCGCGAACTGCTGCTCGCCGTACTCGGGCAACTCGAGCATGTCGCACACGTCGAGCCAGTGCTGCCCGGTCAGGCAGTTGATCCCGACCCAGCCGTCGGCGGCGCGGACCACGCCGAGCATCGGCGCCTGGCGGATGTTCGTGGGCAGGCCGAGCGCCCGCATCCGCTGATGGGTCATCATCGGATAGGGCAGCGTGGACAGCAGCGACTCCAGCACCGAGACGTCGACCTCGGTCACCTGTCCGGGCGGCGCGATCCGCAGGGCGGTCAGCGCGCCGAGGGCCGCGTACCCACCGGCGACGTACTCGGCGATCCGCGCGCCGGCCTGCACCGGCGGCCGGTCGGGGTCACGGGCGTTGATCCACCCGGAGATCGCCTGCATGGTCAGCGGCGACGCCGCCCGGTCGCGCAGCGGCCCGTGCTGCCCGAAGTCGGATATCCGCACCACCACCAGGCGCGAATTCGTGTGCGGGACAACGGCTCCGTGCCCGTCGACGAGAATATCCGCCTCGGCGATCAATGCGCCGGCATCACCCGCCGGCGCGCTGCGTTTGTTGCCGTTGAGGTACTCGAACAACCCGGCCCGATCGGGGTCCGGCCGGTCGCCGGGAAACGGTCCCCAGCGCCGCAGCGGATCACCCTGCGGTGGTTCGATTTTCGTGACGTCGGCGCCGAGATCGGCGAGCAACTTGCCGCAGTACGGGCCCGAGATCTCGTCGGCGAGTTCGACGACGCGCACCCCTTGCAGAGCACCTGTCACGCCGGCAGTCCCATGGCCTTCGGCTCCATGTACTGACGAATCCCGACGATGCCGCCACTCTCCCGGCCGACCCCGCTCTGCTTGAATCCGCCGAACGGCGCACCGCCCGGGCCGAATCCGTTGACGGCGATCTGCCCGGTGCGCACCTTGCGGGCGACGGCCAGCGCCCGGTCGACGTCGCCGCCCCACACCGCACCGGACAATCCGTACTGCGAGTTGTTGGCGATCCGCACCGCCTCGTCATCGCCGCTGTAGCGCAGGACCGACAGCACCGGGCCGAACACCTCCTCCTGCGCGATCGTCGAATCCGGGGTCACTCCGGTGAGAATCGTCGGCTCGAAGTAGAAGCCCTTGTCCGCGCCTGCGGGCCGGCCGCCGCCGGTGACCACCTTGGCCCCGTCGTCCAGCGCCGTATTCACGTGCGCCTGAACGCGTTTGACCTGGGCATCGCTGATCAGCGGTCCCATCGTGACGTCCGGGTCGGTGGGGTCGCCGACCTTGACCGCCCGCGCCAGCGCGACCAGCCGGTCGACTACCTCGTCGTGGATCGCGTCCGGCAGCAGCAGCCGGCTGTGCAGGATGCACGCCTGGCCGGCGTGAAAGGAGCACGATTCGAACAACATTCGCTGCAATGTCGCGTCGTCCAGCGTGGCGTCGTCGAGCACGATGCTGGCCGACTTGCCGCCGAGTTCGAGTAGCAACCGCTTCATGCCCGGCCCGGCCGCGGTCATCACCTCGCGGCCGACCACCGAACTGCCGGTGAAGCTGACCATGTCGATCCGGGGGTCGACGGTCAGCAGCTTGCTGGATTCGATATCGGTCGGGGTCACGACGTTGACCACACCCGCGGGAATGTCGGTGTGCTCGTCGATGATTCGGGCGAGCGCGAGACCGGCCAGCGGTGCCAGCGGCGACGGCTTGAGCACGACGGTGTTGCCCGCGGCAAGCGCGGCGCAGACCTTCATCACGTTGAGGGTGTGCGGGAAGTTCCACGGCGTCAGGATCGACACCACACCGAGCGGTTCGTAGCGCAGCAGGGTTTTGCCCGCCGCGCCGAAGGCGTCGATCGGCTCCTCGACCGGATGGGTCGCCAACTCGGCCGCGTTCAGCGCGGCGAACGCCGGCCCCTCGACGTGGATCACGCGCTCGTTGGACGTGCAGCCCCACTCCTGTTGCGCCAGCGCGTAAAAGTCGTCGGCGTGCGCGAGCAACGCCTCGCCTAGTTGGTTGAGAAACCGAGCCCGGTCCTCGGGGCTCGTGTCGGCCCACGGGCCGGAGTCGAAGGCCGCCCGGGCCGCGGCGACCGCGCTGCCGACCTGCGCCTGGCTGGGGTCGGGGACCGACGCGAACGCGGCCTCGGTGGCCGGGTTGACGTCGTCGTAGCGCCCGCTTTCCGGGTCCACCCACTGGCCGTCGATGTAAACCGCGTAGGTGTCGATCAAAGACATGTCGATTCCTTCCGGCGGATCAACGTTTGGTCTACACCTGTCGGATGGGTGTCGTCAATGCTCTGACGAACTCTGCGGGCATTTCAGTTCAACGGCAAGCATATTGACATCGCCGGGACGGCCGGAGTAGACAGAGTCAACCGGACAGATCGAACCGATATGTCCGATCAGCTTCGTCGAGGAGGCGTGGGTGCAGGTCAAGTCCAGCTCGACGATTCCGCTGCACTCCCCGGACTTCTACGCAGGCGATCCCTATCCCGCCTACCGCGAACTGCGCGCGACGGCGCCGGTGGTCTGGAACGACGTCACCAACTTCTGGGCGCTGCTCAAATACGAGGACGTTCGGTATGTGTCCAGCAACCCGGCGATCTTCACCTCGACGCAGGGCATCACCATCCCGGACCCGGCGCTGCCGAGCCCGGTGCAGCCGGGCGGCCTGATCTTCACCGACCCGCCGCGGCACCGGCAGATGCGCAAGCTGATCAACTCCGGCTTCACTCGACGCCGCGTCTCGGTGCTGGAACCCAAGATCCGCGAGCTGGTCCGCGGCATCCTGGACGGCCTGGAGCCGAATTCGGTGCACGAGTTCGCCGAGACGATCGCCGCCCCGCTGCCCACCCGGCTGATCGCCGAGCTGATCGGCGCGCCGCCCGACGATTGGGAGCAGTTCCGCGCCTGGTCCGACGCCGCCACCGGGACCGCCGACCCGGAGATCGAACTCGACCCGATGGTCGCCGCGGGGCAGCTGTTCGAGTACTTCCAGAAGCTGATCGGCGAACGACGCGTCGAGCCACGCGACGACCTGCTGTCGGTATTGGCCGGAGCGGAGATCGACGGCGACCGGCTCACCGACGAGGACCTGCTGAACTTCGCCTTCCTGCTGCTGGTGGCCGGCAATGAGACGACCCGCAACCTGATCGCGCTCGGCACGATGGCGCTGATGACGCATCCCGATCAGCAGCGGCTGCTGGTCGACGACCCGTCGCGGATTCCCGCCGCCATCGAGGAGATGCTGCGCTGGAACAGCCCGGTGGTGCACATGGCCCGCGCCGCGACGGTCGACACCGAGATCCGCGGCCAGCGCATCGCCGAGGGCGAAGTCGTGGTGATGCTGTACGGCTCGGCCAACCGCGACGAGGACGTCTTCGGCCCCGACTCCGAGGCGTTCGACCTCACCCGCAACCCCAACCCGCACATCGCGTTCGGCTGCGGCGAACACTCCTGCATCGGAGCACAATTGGCGCGCCTGGAGGCAACCGTGATGTTCGAGGAGCTGCTGCGCCGCTTCCCACGCCTCGAACTGGTCGGCCAGGTCGACCGGATGCGGGCCACTATGGTGCCCGGCGTCAAGCGGATGCCGGTCAGGCTCGGGGTCTGAGACGATGCGACTCGAGTACACCCCCGAGCAGGAGCAGCTTCGCGACGAGATCCGCGCGACCGTGCAGACCGTGATGACGCCGGAGCGTCAGGCCGCGGTGAGCGAACGGATGGAGGGCGGCCCCGCCGTCCGCGAATGCGTGCAGGCTCTGGCGAAGGCCGACCTGCTCGGCGTGGGCTGGCCGAAAGAGTTTGGTGGACGCGGCTTTTCAGCGATCGAGCAGTTCATCTTCGCCGAAGAGGCGCGACGGGTGAACGCGCCGATCCCGCTGGTGACGCTGAACACCGTCGGGCCGACGCTGATGCACTACGGCACCGAGGAGCAGAAGCAGCAGTTCCTGCCCGCGATCCTGGACGGCAGCGTCGAGTTCGCGATCGGCTACTCCGAGCCCGGCGCGGGCAGCGACCTCGCGTCGTTGCGCACCAACGCCGTTCGCGACGGTGACGACTACATCATCAACGGCCAGAAGATGTTCACCAGCGGCGCCGGCTACGCCGACTACATCTGGCTGGCCGCCCGAACCGATCCAGCTGCCAAGAAGCACAAGGGTATTTCGATCTTCATCGTTCCCACCTCGTCGCCCGGGTTCTCGTGGCAGCCGCTGCACACCATGCCCGGCGTCTCGACCTTTTACACTTTCTACGACAACGTGCGAGTGCCGGCCAGCGCGATCGTGGCGGGCGAGAACCAGGGCTGGCAGTTGATCACCACCCAGCTGAATTTCGAACGCGCCGCACTGGGCAACCTCGGCGCCCTCGAGCCGTTGTTCGAGCAGACGCTGGAGTGGGCGCAGGAGACCGAACTCGACGGCGGCCGGGTGATCGACCAACCGTGGGTGCAGCAGGCGCTGGCCCGCGTCGAGGCCGAGGTCGCGGCCTACAAGCTGATCAACCTGCATGTCAACGCCGCGATGACCAAGGGTGGGAAGAACATCGGGCTTGAAATGGGTGAGGCGTCGGCCGCGAAGGTGTTCGGCACCGAGCTGGCGCCGACCGTCGCCCGTCAGCTGCTGGAAGTGTTGGACCACAACGGGTTACGCCGCGGCGCCGACGCCCCGCTGCGCGGCGCGCTGGAGTCGGCCTACCGCGTCGCGGTGATCAGCACCTTCGGCGGTGGGGCCAACGAAATTCAGCGCGACATCATCGCGATGGCCGGACTGGGCATGCCGCGCGCTCCACGCGACCTGCGAGCAACCGAGAAATCAGGAGGATCCTCTCAGTGACCGACACCGACCTGCACGACAAACTGAAGGCCCTCGTCGGCAAGCACACCGGTGGCGCCGCAAAGCCGTCGGTGGCGCCGGATCCGGTGAACCAGCCGATGATCCGGCACTGGGCGTATGCACTCGACGACATGAACCCGGTCTACCTGGACCCGGAGTTCGCGGAGAAGTCGCGGTTCGGCGGCATCGTCTCGCCACCGGTGATGCTGCAGACCTGGACGATGCCGGCTCCGAAGCTCGAGGGCATCGGCGAGCGCGGCGGCTCCCCCGTCGAAATCACCAACAACCCCACCGCGTTTCTCGACGAGGCCGGCTACACCAGCATCGTCGCGACCAACTCGGAATTCGAGATCAACCGTTACCCCAAGCTGGGCGACGAGATCAGCGCGACCTCGGTGTACGAGGAGGTCTCCGACGAGAAGACCACGGCGCTGGGCACCGGCTTCTTCGTCACCTGGGTGCTGACCTACTCGGACCAACACGGCGAAGTGCTTGGCAAGCAACGCTTTCGGGTCCTGCGATTCAAGCCGGCCAACTGATGGCGACGCGACTCCCGCCCGCCGTCAGCCCGGACACCGAGTTCTTCTGGAACGGGCTGCGGGACCACAAGCTGTTGATCCAACGCTGCAACGGATGTCAGACGGTACGCAACCCACCGCAGCCGATGTGCCCGAAGTGCCGATCGCTGGACTGGACTCCGATCGAGTCGTCCGGCCGCGGCACCGTCTACAGCTTCGTGATGCCACACGAGCCGAAGTTCCCGTTCTTCGACTATCCCTACATCGTCGCGTTGATCGAACTCGACGAGGGTGTGCGGATCGTGTCGAACCTGACCGGCATCGACCCGGGCGACGTGCAGGTCGGCATGCCGGTCGAGGTGTACTTCGGAGAGTTCGACGACCTTGTGCTGCACCAGTTCCGGCCGGCGGGGTGACATGGACTTCACCTTCACCGAAGAGCAGGAGACGATCAGTAAGCTCGCCCGCGACGTGCTGGAGCGCCGCGCCACGCCGGAGCGGCTGACCGAACTCGAAGCCGGCGACCTGCGCTACGACGCGTCGTTGTGGAAGGAATTGGCCGGGGTCGATCTGCTCGGCACCGCGCTACCGGAGTCGTTGGGCGGCAACGGCGGTGGCTTCGTCGAACTCGGCGTTCTCCTGGCCGAGGTCGGGTCGACGGTGGCGGCGGTGCCCGCCTACCCGACGCTGCTACTCGGGGCCGACCCGATCGCCCGGTACGGGAATTCCGGACAGCAGCAACGCTTTCTGCCCGGTGTCATCGACGGCAGCCGCATCCTGACCGCGGGTCTGCACGAGCCCGGCCGCACCGACCCGACCGCACCGGCCACCACCGCCCGCCGCGACGGCGACGCCTGGCGGCTGGACGGGGTCAAGGAACTGGTGTCCTACGGACAACTCGCCGACACCCTGCTGATTCCCGCGACGGTCGACGACCGGGCGGCGCTGTTCCTGCTGCCGGTCGACGCGCCCGGTGTCGAGATCCGCCCGGTGGCGACCACCAACCGCGAGCCGCACGCCGACGTGTTCCTCGACGGCGCCGTCGCGACCGATCGACTCGACGGCGACCGGCTGGTCGAGTCGCTGTACACCCGCGCGCTGATCGGGTTGTGCGCGGTCCAGGTCGGCGTCGCAGACCGGGCACTGCGGATGGCCGCCGAATACACCAGCGGCCGTGAGCAATTCGGCCGTCCGATCGGCAGCTTCCAGGCCGTGCAGCAACGGATGGCTGATGCCTTCATCGACCTCGAAGCGATCCGGTGGACCACCTGGCACGCGGCCTGGCTGATCGCAGAAGGCCGCCCGGCCGACCGCGCGGCGCACATCGCCAAGTTCTGGGCCGCCGAGGCCGGAGCGCGGATCGCCGCCACCGCCCAACACGTGCACGGCGGGATCGGTATCGACGTCACCTATCCCCTGCATCGATATTTCCTGTGGGCCAAGCACAACGAACTCACCTTGGGGTCAGCCACGCAGCAGCTGGTCCACCTCGGCAGCACATACTCGAAAGGACGGCCATGACGACCGCCAAAGCACGCACCGAGACCTTGAAGTGGGCCGATATCAACGTCGGCGACGAGGTGACGCCGCTGGAGGTTCCGGTGACCACCACGATGATCGTGGCCGGCGCGATCGCGTCCCGCGACTTCATGCCGGTGCACCACGACGCGGTCTACGCCAAACAGCAGGGCTCGCCCAACCTGTTCATGAACATCCTGACGTCGAACGGGTACTGCGTCCGGTTTCTCACCGACTGGGCCGGCCCGGAGGCGATGATCACCAAGCTCGCGATTCGCCTTGGCGTGCCGTCGTTTCCGGACGACCCGCTGCGCTTCACCGGCGAGGTCACCGGCAAGACCGAAAGGGGCGAGGGGCGGGACCGTGAAGGTTTGATCGAGGTCACCTTCAAGGCGGCCAACAGCCTCGGCAACCACGTCTCCGGCACCGCTGTGGTGAGCCTGCTGGACGGTGGCGGCGCATGACGGAGTCGAAATTGGCCGGCACCACCGCCATCGCCGGCATCGGCCAGACCGAGTTCTCCAAGGAATCCGGCCGCAGCGAACTGCAATTGGCGTGCGAGTCGGTCAGCGCCGCACTCAACGACGCGGGCCTGTCACCCGGCGACGTCGACGGCATGGTCACCTTCACGATGGACTCCAGCGACGAGATCGAGGTCGCCCGCAATGTCGGCATCGGCGATCTGACGTTCTTCTCCCGCGTCCCACACGGGGGCGGAGCGGCCGCCGGCACCGTCGCGCACGCGGCGATGGCGGTGGCGGCGGGCGAGGCCGACGTGGTGGTCTGCTGGCGCGCCTTCAACGAGCGGTCGGGCTTCCGGTTCGGCGGGAGCGGGCGCACCAGCGCCGAAACACCGTTGTTCATGGCGCATTACGCGCCGTTCGGTTTACTCACGCCGGCGGCGTGGGTCGCCCTGCACGCGCAGCGCTACATGTCGACGTATGGAGTTACCAACGAGGACTTCGGTCGCATCGCGGTGGTGGACCGCAAGCACGCCGCCACGAACCCCGACGCCTGGTTCTACGAGCGACCGATCACGCTGGAGGATCACCAGAAATCGCGCTGGATCATCGAACCCGTTCTGCGACTGCTGGATTGCTGCCAGGAGAGTGACGGCGGGGTCGCGTTGGTCGTCACCAGCGCCGAGCGGGCGCGTGACCTGAAGCAGCCGCCCGCGATCATCTCCGCGGCGGCGCAGGGCGCCGCGTCCAACGGCGAGATGATGACCAGCTACTACCGCGACGACATCACCGGCCTGCCCGAGATGGGTGTGGTGGCCAACAAGCTGTGGCGCGACTCCGGACTGAAGCCGAGCGACATCCAAACCGCCTTCATCTACGACCATTTCACGCCGTTCGTGTTCACCCAGTTCGAGGAACTCGGCTTCTGCGGGCGCGGCGAGGCCAAGGACTTCGCCACCGTCGAGCGGCTGTCGCTGGGCGGCGAGTTACCGATCAACACCAACGGCGGCCTGTTGGGCGAGGCCTACATCCACGGCATGAACGGCATCACCGAAGGCGTGCGCCAGGTTCGCGGCACGTCCCACAACCAGGTGGACAATGTCGAGCACGTCCTCGTCACCTCGGGCACCGGGGTGCCGACCAGCGGGCTGATTCTCGCGACGGGCTGACCATGACACAGGCGACCGCTGCCGACACCCGCGAGACCATCATCGAGGCCGCGTACGCCTGCTTCGGCCGACAGGGGCTGCAGCGGGCGACGATCGTCGATATCGCCCGCGCGGCCAACGTCTCCCGGAGCACGATCTACGAGTACTTCCGCGACAAGGCGGCGATTCTGGAGGCGTGCGCGGAGAACGCCTCCGAGCGGTTTTACCGCGAGATGTCGATCGCGATGGCCCGGGGCGAGTCCCTGGCGGACAAGCTTGCCCGGGCGGCGGTGTTCGTCACCCAGGCGCGTCGAGTCATCGCCTCGGAGAAGTACTTTGACGAAGACGCGGTCAGCCTGTTGCTGACCAAGGACGCGGCCGTGCTGCTGCGGGAATGTGTCGACTTCCTGGCTCCGCACCTGGTCGCAGCCAAGCTCACCGGCGAAGTGCGTAAGGACCTCGACGTCCAGGCCGGCGGCGAATGGTTCGCCCGAATCCTGTTCTCGCTGTTCAGCACTCCGTCGTCGACACTCGATATGGACGATCCCGACGTGGTCGCCGATTTCGTGCGCGCGCATGTAGTGCACGGCTTCGCCAACGACCGCTCGCGGCCGAGGCGCGGCTAGCCCGCACCCCAACTGGTCGGCAGCATCGGCACGACGGGGTCGTCGCCGAAAGCGTCGCCGGCCAACGTGCTCAGTCCCGCCGCGTCGGACGTGTGGGTCGCCACGGTACCCGCGAAGCCCAGCGGCCCGGACCCGTGCGTCGACGACTCCACCCGGTCGGCCGGCGCCTCGTCGGTGGCGTCCATGAATTCATTACCGTACTCCCGCAACGCTTCTCGTTGCCGACGGCGGGCCCGTCGCTTGGTCGGCGTCGCGGAGCGGGCCGCGGCCGCGGTCGCCGTGGCATCCGGTTCGGGTGCGCGGCGCTTGTCCGAGGCGGCGGCGCCGATACCCAGCCCGGAGCCGAAGCCGATGCCGGGGGGACCCACCGCGTAGGGGGCCACGAATCCCGTTGCGCCCGCCGATGGGGGCGTCGGCGGGGGCGGCGACCCGGCGACAGTGCCCGCGGTGGAGGCCGGCGCGGGCGCCGAACTGGGCGCCGTGCCGGGCGATCCGAACGCGGTGCCCGTCGTGGAGGCCGGCCAGACGCCGGGAGCGGTGGGGGCGGCGACGAACGCGGGCGGCGCGGCGTGCACAGGAACCGCGAGTCCGGCCAGACCTGCGAGCCCGCCCGCGGCCCCGACGGGTGCGACGATCGCACCGGCCGCCACCGCCAGCAGTGCCGGGGATTGACTGACGGTGCTTGCCAATTGGGCGATATGGGTGGGCCAGTCGAACAGCGCCAGCGCGGCGATGTACTGGAATGCCTGGAGCGCCTGGCCCGGATTCTGGGAGATGTTCAGAAAGTCCTCGAAGAGTTCCAGCGACCGGGCGAGGTACCAGATCGGTTGGCTCGCATCGGCATAGAAGTCGTACACGTGGCCATTGAGGATGCCCGCGCCGGGGTCCCAATTCACGCCGAAGTTCTGCAGGATCTGCGACACGAACGTGGTGAGTTCGTTCGAGATCATCGGGTCGTGGGCGGTGACGCCGTCTTCGATGCCGAGGCTCTTCAGCCACGGCGCGAGCTGGTCCAGCAGGGGCTGCAGTGGATTGTTGAACTGCGGCGGTTGCGACGCAGCGGATTTCACGATCGCCGGCGCGGGCGCCGTGGGCGGCGTCGCCGCAACCGCGGCGGCCGACGCCGCTTGGTAGCCGGTCATGGTCGCGGCCGCCTGGACCCACATCCGAAGGTAGTCGGCCTCGTTGACCGTAATCGGAATGGTATTGATGCCAAAGAAGTTCGTCGCCACCAAGGTGCCGTGGACCACGTGATTCGCGGCCAACTCGCCCAGGGTCGGCATCGCCCCGAGCGCGACGTCGTAAGCGGCGGCCGTCACGTCGAGCTGAGCCGCCCGCGCGGCACTGTCGGCGGCGGCGTGCGACAGCCATGCCACGTACGGCGCATGGGCGGCTACATACGATTCGGCCGCGGCGCCCTCCCAGACACCCGCCGCGATCCCGGCCAGCAGTTGGTCGATCTCGTCGGCGGCCTCCAGATACTCGGCGCTCAGCGACTGCCACGCCGACGCCGCCGCAAGCGTGGGACCCGCGCCGGGACCGCTGCTCAGCAGGGCCGAATGCACTTCGGGCGGCGAGGCCATCCATACCGGTGAGGACATCCACCGCCCCTCTGGCTGATTTTTCGGGTCACCAAACTTTAAACTTTGGTGGCGGGAAAATTACCAGATCGCGATAGTTGCTCCGCAATGCCGGGGCATTAGGGCCGCAGTATCACCTTCACCGCGCCGTCTTCCTTCTTCTGAAAGATGTCGTACGCATGCGGCGCGTCGTCGAGCGGCAAGACGTGGCTGGCGAAGTTGTCGACGCCCAGCGGGTCGTCGTCCGTCAGCAGCGGCATGATGTCGTCCGACCAGCGCTTGACGTTGGCCTGCCCCATCCGCAGCGTGATTTGCTTGTCGAACAAAGTCAGCATCGGCAGCGGGTCGGCCATCCCGCCGTAAACGCCGATCAGCGAGATCGTCCCGCCACGGCGCACGATGTCGATCGCCGAATACAGCGCGCCGAGGCGGTCGACGCCGGCGGTCTGCATGAGTCGTTTGCTCAGCGCGTCCGGCAACAGGCCCGTCACCTGCTGCGCCACCTTGGTGGCCGGTGAACCATGCGCCTCCATGCCCACGGCGTCGATCACGGCGTCGGTGCCGCGACCGTCGGTGAGGTCACGTATGACATCGCCGACCGGGCCGTCGATGGCGCTGAGATCGATGGTCTGAATGCCACGCTCGGCGATCCGGGCCAGCCGTTCGGGCACCAGGTCGACGGCGATCACGCGGTAGCCGAGGTGATCGGCGATCCGGGCCGCCATGTCACCGATCGGGCCGAGGCCCAGGACGGTCACCGACCCGCCGTCGGGGATGTCGGCGTACGCCACCGATTGCCACGCGGTGGGAAGCACATCGGAGAGGTAGACGAAGCGCGAATCAGGCGGCCCGACCGGCACTTTGATGTGCGTGAACTGGGCCTGCGGAACGCGCAGCAACTCAGCCTGACCGCCGGGCACTTCGCCGTAGAGCTCCGAATAGCCGAACAACGCCGCGCCCATGCCCTGGTCGCGTACCTGGGTGGTCTCGCACTGGGTGTAGAGCTGCCGGTCGCAGGTCCAACAGCTTCCGCAGGAGATCTGGAACGGGATCACCACCCGGTCGCCGGGCCGCAGATCGCCGGCCATGGTGCCGACTTCGCGAACGATGCCCATCGGTTCGTGACCGAGGATGTCGCCGGGTTTCATGAACGGCCCGAGCACCTCGTACAGGTGCAGGTCCGAGCCGCAGATGTTGGTCGACGTCACCTCGATGATGGCGTCGGTGGGTTCTTGGATCTTGGGGTCGGGCACCGACTCGACGCGAACGTCGCGCTTGCCGTGCCACGTGACAGCTTTCATCTTCAGGTCGTACCCGCCTGACAGTGGCCGAAACGCCGCGGGTTACGGCCGGGCGAGGGCCCGCATCAAGAAGGTGAGATTCGCGGGCCGCTCGGCCAGCCGTCGCATGAAGTAGCCGTACCACTGCGTGCCGAAGGGCACGTAGACGCGCACCCGGTTACCGTCGGCCGCCAGGCGCCGCTGCTCGGAATCGCGGACCCCGTACAGCATTTGATACTCGAAATCGTCTGTGGCCCGGCCAGTCTCGCGGACCATCGCGGACACGGCGTCGATGATCACGGGGTCATGCGAAGCGACCATCGGGTACCCCGGCCCGGCCATCAGCACCCGAAGGCAGCGCAGGTAGGCGGCGGTCACCGCGCCGGGGTCGCGGTGAGCCACCGACGCCGGTTCGTCGTAGGCGCCCTTGCACAGCCGCACCCGGACCCCCGAGGCCGCGAGTTGTTCGCAGTCGCCCGCGGCCCGGCGCAGGTAGGCCTGCACGACGACGCCCAGCCACGGAAACTCGGTGCGCAGTTGGGCGGCGATCGACAACGTCGAGTCGGTGGTCGTGTGGTCCTCGGCGTCCAGCGTCACCCACGCCCCCACCTGCTCGGCCCGCTCGCAGATCCGGTGGGCGTGCCAGAGCGCGATCCGCTCGCCATCGCGTGTCAGCGCCTGCCCCAGCGCGGAGAGTTTCAGCGACACCTCCAGCGGTCGCACACCGTCGTGTGCAGCGTCCGCCCGTCGGCCGAGTTCCTCGAGCAGTCGAAGGTAGGCGTTCACAGTGGCACTCGCGCCCCCGGCATCGGCGACCTGCTCACCCAGATAATCGATACTGATCATTCGTCCCGAACCGCGCAGCGCCGCAGTACTTTCCAGCACCCGATCCAGCGTCGCGCCCGGCACGAACCGGTCGACCACCCGGCGGGTGACCGCCAGCCGCTCGGCGGTGTGCTGCAGCCCGTGTGATCGACTGGCGGCCAGGATCGCGGGCCGTAACGTCTTGCCGAACAAGCCGCTCATGCTCATACCGCCTGGTGCGGGTAGCGGTGGTCGGTGGCTGGCACGAAGGTCTCCTTGATCGACCGGGCGGACGTCCAGCGCAACAGATTCTGTGCCGACCCGGCCTTGTCGTTGGTACCGGAGCCACGCGATCCGCCGAACGGTTGCCGGCCCACCACCGCTCCGGTCGGCTTGTCGTTGACGTAGAAGTTTCCGGCGGCGAACCGTAGCCGATTCTGCGCGGCGCGAACGGCGGTGCGGTCGTCGGCGATCACCGCCCCGGTCAGCGCGTACCGCGACCCGGCGTCGATGACGTCGAGCACGCGGTCGAACTCACCGTCGGGATAGACGTAGACCGACAGCAGCGGCCCGAAGTACTCGGTGGCGAACGATTCGTCGGTCGGATCGTCCGACAGCAGCACCGTCGGACGGACGAAATATCCTTCGCTGTCGTCGTATTCGCCACCCACGGCGATGGTCACCCCCGGGGCGCTCTCGGCGCGCTCGATGGCGGCGACGTTCTTCGCGAAGGCGCGCTCGTCGATCAGTGCGCCGCCGAAGTTGGTCAGATCGGCGACGTCGCCGTACGGCAGTTCGGCGGTGGCGGCCAGGAAGTCGTCGCCCATCCGGTGCCACACCGAGTGCGCTATGAAGGCCCGGGACGCCGCAGAGCACTTCTGTCCCTGGTAATCGAAGGCGCCCCGAATCAGCGCGGTGCGCAGCACGTCCGGGTCAGCCGAACTGTGCGCCAGCACAAAGTCTTTGCCGCCGGTCTCCCCCACCAGTCGCGGATAGCAGTGGTAATGGCCGATGTTGGCGCCGACCTGCTGCCAGAGGTGCTGGAAGGTGGGCGTCGACCCGGTGAAGTGGATGCCGGCCAGTCGCGGATCGGCCAGGGCCACTTCCGATACCGCGTAGCCGTCACCGGTCACCATGTTGATCACACCGGGCGGCAACCCGGCCGCCTCGAGCAGCTGCATCGTCAAATAGGCCGACAGCGTCTGGGTCACCGACGGCTTCCACACGACCGTGTTGCCCATCAGCGCGGGCGCGGTCGGAAGGTTCGCAGCAATAGCGGTGAAATTGAAAGGTGTTATCGCGTAGACGAATCCGTCTAGCGGTCGATAGTCGGTGCGATTCCATTCACCAGGGACGTTCGACGGTTGCTGGGCGAGGATCCGGCGGGCGAAGTCGACGTTGAAGCGCCAGAAGTCCGCCATCTCGCACGACGAGTCGATCTCGGCCTGATAGGCGGTCTTCGACTGTCCCAGCATCGTCGCCGCCGCGATCTTCTCCCGCCACGGCCCAGAAAGCAGGTCGGCGGCGCGCAGGAAGATCGCCGCGCGGTCATCGAACGGCATTGCCGCCCAGTCGGTTCGGGCCAGCGACGCGGTCTGCACCGCTGCCGCGGCGTCGCGGTGCTGCGCGTTGGTCAGCGTGCCCAGTTTCAGCGCGTGTCGATGGGGCGCGGCAACGTCGATCGTGACGCCGTCGCCCATCCGGTGGGTGCCGCCGATGACGTTCGGCAGGTCGATCGGGTGGTCGGCATGGTCGGCGAGAGCGGCCTGCAGCCTGGCCCGTTCGGGCGAATGCGGCGCGTAATCGTGGATGGGCTCGTTGACGGGGAGCGGTACATCGGTGACGGCGTCCATGTCTCAGGGTCTCAGCGACGGCACCCCTCGGTGTTGGCTGATTGGACAGGCTTTTGTCGTCGGTCTAGTAAAATCGGACAACATGGGCGTGGGGCTCGGCCAATTGCTGTTGGCCCTGGACACGACGATGGCGCGGCTGGTCGAAGCCCCGCGCGGACTCGACCTGGTCGTCGCCTCGGTGGCGCTGATCGACTCCGACGACGTACGCCTCGGGGTGGGCCGGGGCGCGGACTCGGTGGACATGTTCTTCCTGCTCGGCGTCTCCGATACCGAGGCGCTGCAGTGGCTGACAACCGGGCCCGCGCCGGTGGCCATCTTTGCCAAGCGGCCCTCCGACGAGCTGGTCAGCCGGGCCGTCGCGAGCGGGACTTCGGTGGTGGCCGTCGATCCGCGGGCGCGTTGGGAGCGGCTGTACCGGCTGGTCGACCACGTGCTGGAACACCACGGCAGCGCCCCGCAGGATTCGGACACGGACCTGTTCGGCCTGGCCCAGTCGCTGGCCGACCGGATCCACGGGATGGTCAGCATCGAGGACGAGCAGTCGCACGTGCTGGCCTATTCGGCGTCCAATGCCGAAGCCGACGAGCTTCGCCGGCTGTCGATCCTCGGTCGCGCGGGGCCGCCCGAGCATCTGCGGTGGATCGGGCAGTGGGGCATCTTCGACGCGCTGCGGATCGGCGGCGACGTCGTCCGTGTCGCCGAGCGACCGGAGTTGGGGCTGCGGCCCCGGCTCGCGGTCGGTGTGCACCGAATGGGCGCCCGCCACACGTTCGCCGGGTCCATCTGGGTGCAGCAGGGCTCCCGGCCGCTGGCCGACGACGCCGAGGACGTGCTGCGCGGCGCCGCGGTGCTGGCCGCCCGGATCATGTCCCGGCTGACGACCCGGCCGTCGGCGCATGCGCTGCGGGTGCACCAACTCCTCGGGCTCGGTGACGGTGGGCCGGTCGAGGCGGACGGCGTCGCGCGGGAGTTGGGGGTGGTGGCCGACGGGCAGGCCGCTCTCGTTGCCTTCGACGGCCGGCACGACCGGCTGGCCGACGTTCTGGCGCTGAGCGCCAACGCTTTTCGTACCGACGCCCAGGTGGCCTCACGCGGTTCGCGGGTGTACGTGTTGTTTCCGCAGACCACCAAACGGTCGTCGCTGCAGTCATGGATTCGCGGCACTATCGCCGGATTGCACAACGAGTTGGGACTACAGCTGCGGGCGGTGGTCGCGGCGCCGCTGGCCGGGCTGACCGGCCTGTCCACCGTGCGAGCGGACGTCGACCGCGTCTTGGATAGTGCTGAGCGCCATCCGGATTCGTTCGCGGCGGTGACGTCGTTGGCCGAAGCGCGGACAACGGTTCTGCTCGACGAGATCGTGGAAATGGTCGGCGCGGACGAGCGATTGGTCGACCCCCGGGTGCGCGAACTCCAGACCAGAGACCCGGCGCTGGCCCACACGTTGCGGGTCTACCTGGACGAGTTCGGCGACGTCGCAGCCGCCGCGGCGCGACTGCACGTGCACCCCAACACGGTGCGCTACCGTGTCCGCCGAATAGAGACGATCCTCACAACATCGTTGGCCGATCCCGATGTCCGGCTGCTACTTTCGCTGGGACTGCGGGCCACCGAACGGATCGGTTAACCGAGCCCCGATTCGCGCAACAGTTATGTTCAGCCTGACGGTAATTGGAAGAGTGGCAACATTTTTCCGTCAGCTAAGCTGCGCAGGTGACAGATCGCCCGTCGGCCTACTTGGTGCTGGCCTCCCAGCGAAGTGGCAGCACGCTTCTCGTCGAGTCGCTGCGCGCGACCGGTGTGGCGGGTGAGCCGCAGGAGTTCTTTCAGTACCTGCCGAACACCAGCCAGTCGCCGCAACCGCGCGAGTGGTTCGCCGGCGTCGATGACGAGTCGATCCTGAGCCTGCTCGATCCGCTCGACGCGGGTAAGCCCGATCTCGCGCCGCCGGAGATCTGGCGCGACTACATCCGCACCGTCGGCCGGACGCCGAACGGCGTGTGGGGCGGCAAGTTGATGTGGAACCAGACGCCGCTTCTGCTGGATCGTGCCGCCGGGTTGCCCGATCGCTCCGGCGAGGGGTTGCTGTCCGCGATCCGCGACGTCGTCGGCCAGGACCCGCTGCTGGTGTACGTCTACCGACCCGACGTGGTCTCGCAAGCGGTGTCGTTCTGGCGGGCCGTGCAGACCCGGGTGTGGCGCGGCCGCCCCGACCCCGGCCGCGACGCCCGAGCGACGTATCACGCCGGCGCCATCGCGCACGTCATCACCATGCTGCGCGGCCAGGAAGACGGCTGGCGGAAGTGGTTCGCCGAGGAGAACGTGGCGCCGTTGGAGATTCCGTATCCGGTGTTGTGGCGCAACCTGACTCAGGTCGTCGGCGACATCCTCGAATCGTTGGGCCTCGACCGGGGATTGGCCCCCGACCCGGTGCTGGAACGCCAGGCCGACAAGCGATCCGACGAATGGGTAGATCGTTATCGCGAGGATGCCGAAAGGGAGGGACTGCCGCTGTGACCGCATCTGTTGAGACCACACACGTCGACGAACTGCGTCTGCTGGAAGCCGAAGCGGTGCACATCATCCGCGAGGTTGTCGCCGAACTGGAGCGGCCCGTTCTGCTGTTCTCGGCCGGCAAGGACTCCATTGTCCTACTTCGATTGGCGGAGAAGGCTTTCCGACCACTGGCGCTGCCGTTTCCGGTGATGCACGTCGACACCGGACACAACTTCCCCGAGGTGATCGAGTTCCGCGACCGCCGGGTCGCCGACCAAGGACACAAGCTGATCGTCGCCTCGGTTCAGGAATCGATCGACAAGGGACGGGTGCCCGACCCGGGACCGCGAGCATCACGCAACCGGGCGCAGACCCGCACGCTGCTCGACGCCCTCGAAGCCGGTGGATTCGACGCGGCATTCGGCGGTGCCCGCCGCGACGAGGAACGCGCCCGCGCCAAGGAGCGGATCCTGAGCTTCCGCGACGAGTTCGGCCAGTGGGACCCGCGTGCGCAACGCCCCGAGCCGTGGTCGCTGTACAACGGCCGGATCAAGAAGGGCGAACAGGTCCGGGTATTCCCGTTGAGCAACTGGACCGAACTCGACGTCTGGCGCTACATCGAGCTGGAAAACCTTGAAATACCGTCGATTTACTACGCGCACGAGCGCGAGGTGTTCGAGCGCGACGGCATCCTGCTGGC
Source organism: Candidatus Mycobacterium wuenschmannii (assembly GCF_030252325.1). NCBI lineage: Bacteria > Bacillati > Actinomycetota > Actinomycetes > Mycobacteriales > Mycobacteriaceae > Mycobacterium > Candidatus Mycobacterium wuenschmannii. The sequence goes on from NZ_CP126981.1 coordinate 2,376,481, forward strand.
GGTGTCGGAGTACACCAGCCCGGAAGAAGACGAGCAGGCCTCGACCGAATGGGTCCGCTACCGCACGGTGGGCGACCTGACCATCACCGGCGCGGTCCGCTCCCGGGCTACCGGCATCGCCGGGGTCATCGACGAGATCTCGGCCGCGACGGTGTCCGAGCGCGGCGAAACCCGCGCCGACGACCGCACGTCGGTCGCCGCGATGGAAGACCGCAAGCGAGAGGGTTACTTCTGATGACCAGGCAGCTGCTGCGCATCGCCACCGCGGGTTCCGTCGACGACGGCAAGAGCACGCTGATCGGGCGTCTGCTACACGACACCGACAGCCTGCCGCTCGACCACCTCGAAGCCGTCAAAGACGCCGAGGGCGTCGCCGACCTCGCCGCGCTGTCCGACGGTCTGCGCGCCGAACGCGAGCAGGGCATCACCATCGATGTCGCCTACCGTTTCTTTTCCACCGAGAGCCGCAGCTACATCCTGGCCGACACTCCGGGCCACGAGCGCTACACCCGCAACATGTTCACCGGCGCCTCCAACGCCCACGTCGCGATCCTGCTGGTCGATGCGCGCGCCGGTGTGCTCCGGCAGACCCGTCGGCACGCGCGCATCGCGAAGTTGTTGGGCATCAAGCACTTTGTCGCCACCGTGAACAAGATCGACCTTGTCGACTTCGAGCAGAAGCGGTTCAACGAGGTCGAGGCGGAGCTGCAGAAACTGGCCGCCAGGCTGGGCAACATCGAGATCACCGTCATCCCGATCGCGGCCAAGCTCGGCGACAACGTCGTGCACGCATCGGGCAACACTCCGTGGTACGACGGCCCGACGTTGCTGGACTACCTGGAGAGCATCGAGTTGGCCGCGCCGCAGGCCGAGGCGTCGCGCCTGCGGCTGCCCGTGCAGTGGGTGTCGCGTCCGACCGACGACCAGCGTCGCCGCTACACCGGTCGCCTGGCCGCCGGCACGCTGAGCATCGGCGACCCGGTGATCTCCCTGCCGGCCGGTACCCGATCGACGGTGACCGCGCTGGACACCCTGGACGATGACCGCGCCACCGGCGTTGCGCCGCTGTCCGTTTCGCTCGAGCTCGCCGACGACATCGACGTGGGACGCGGCGACGTGTTCGTCAGCGGCGCCGACGAGGCGGAACTGCCGGTGCTGGCCCGCGAACTGCACGCGACGGTGTGCTGGTTTGTCGACTACCCGCTGCGGGCCGGAGATCGGTTGGCGCTCAAGCAGACCAGTACCGCGGTGCGGGCCACCGTGCAGGAGCTGCACTCGCGGCTGGATCCCGAAACCCTCGACGAGGTCGACCAGCCGGTCGAGTTGGCGCTCAACGACATCGGTACGGTCACACTGCGCACCAGCTCGATCGTCATCGCCGACCCGTACACCGAGAATCGGGACAGCGGCGCGTTCATCCTGATCGACGAGACCACCAACGACACCATCGGCGCGGGCACCATCATCGAGGCCCGCGAGATCAAGCCGGGGACCCACTCGCGCACCGATATCCGTTGGCACCCATCGGCTTTGGACCGCGAACACCGCTGGCAGGCCACCGGTCAGGCCGGCGCGACGATCTGGTTCACCGGCCTGCCCGCCTCCGGCAAGTCGACCATCGCGGTCGCGGTGGAGCGCGCGCTGGTCGAGTCGGGCCGGACCGCCTACCTGCTCGACGGCGACAACCTTCGGCACGGGCTGTCCGACGATCTGGGCTTCTCCCCCGGCGATCGCACCGAAAACATCAGGCGGGTAGGGCATTTGACGCGGCTGCTGGCCGACGCGGGGGTGGTCGCGCTGGCATCGCTGGTGTCACCCCTAAAGTCGGACCGCGAGACCGCGCGCGCCCTGAACGACGCGGCCGGACTGCCGTTCATCGAGGTGCATGTCGCCACGCCACTCGCCGAATGCGAAAAGCGGGACCCCAAGGGCCTGTACAAGCGTGCCCGCAGCGGCGAACTGAAGGGCCTGACCGGCGTCGACGCCCCTTACGAGGAACCCGAAGACGCGGACCTGGTGCTCGACACGGCCGGCGCAGACACCGACGAACTGGCGGCGCAGGTGATCGCGCTGCTCGACAAGCGCAGCCCCCGACCGTCGGACTAGCTTCGGACCTGGCGCTTCGCGTAGATCTCGGCGAGAAACTGCTCGACGGCCACTGCGGCGTGGGCGGCCCGCACCGACCCGAAGATGTCGAAAGCGTGCTGCGCGAAGGGCAATTCGGCGTAGGCCACCGGTTGACGACTGACCTCGCGCAGTCGCTTGCTGAACGTGCGGCCCTGTTCGACCGGTATCAGCGAGTCGTTACGGCCGTGCAAGACGAAAAACGGTGGCGCATCGGGTGATACGTAATTGATCGACGACGCGGCCCGGAATGCCTCGACGATGTCGCGACGTCCCTGCTTGAACACATACTTGCCCAGCATCGGCGCCATCAGCGGATGGACCGCGTCCTGCTGGTTGAAGTCGTAGAGGCCGTAAAACGGAACCGCGGCCTGCACGCTGGTGTCGGCGTCCTCGAAGCCGGGCTGAAACTGCGGGTCGTTGGCCGTGAGCGCGGCCAGTGAGCTCAGGTGCCCGCCGGCCGATCCGCCGGTGATCGCGACCCAGTCCGGGTCACCCCCGTATTCGGCGATGTGTTCCTTGGTCCACGCCAAAGCCCGCTTGACGTCGACGATTTGGTCCGGCCATGTAGACCGCGGGCTGAGTCGATAGTTGACGGCGACGCACACCCAGCCCAGCTCGGCCAGGTGACTCATCAACGGATAGGCCTGCTGGCGTTTGCTTCCCACCATCCAGGCGCCACCCGGAACCTGCAGCAGCACAGGCGCTTTGCCGCCGCGATCTAGGTCGGGCCGACGCCAGATGTCGAGATGGTTGCGCTTGCCGTGGTCGCCGTACGCGATGTCGGTGTCGTGCGCGTAGTCACCGTAGATGCGGGCCATCCGGACGAGGCCCGGGGTTTTCGCCAAGCCCGCGCCGTCCGGCCGCTTCCACAGGTCCGCGCCGCCGGTGCGGCGGTCGGGGCCCAGCGCCGCATCGAGCGCCGCTTTGAGCGGCTCGTCTGCCTGGTGCCCGATCCGGTTCATGCCGACCAGGCCGAGCCAGGACAGCACCGACACGAACCAACTGAACCGGCGCGTTCCCTTCGGGAGTCTGCGGGTGACCGCGGCGAGCAGTGCGAACTGGCCGGCGATCAACTGCAGCGGCAACTCGGAGGCGAATACGCCGAACGCGAAGGCGTACATGGAGAGGTAGCCCCGCCTGCTCAGCGGTTGATACCCGTCGGCCGTGATCGCGAGGCCGGCCAGGGAGGCGAGCGCGGCGGTCAGTTTCTTCACGGCCCCCACTTAACCACAGGGATTTGTCGGACCCCGTCGCTATAATTCGAACATGCGTTCGAGTAGTCGTGAAGAAGTCGTCGGGGTCCTCGACGCCCTGGAAGCCGGCTACAAAGCCGCCCTCGACCTGAGCTTCGATGCACTCACCACACCGGAACGCCTCGCGGTGCTGGAACGCTTCGAGACGTTCCGCCGGATGCAGCCCGCGATCGAACACGCACTCGTCACCGAGTTGGCCCGGGTCGAGCCCGCGGTGTTGGGCGGCAAACTCGCGCCGGTGTTGGCGGATCGGCTACGCATCACCCGTGCCGAGGCCTCCCGTCGGATGCACGAAGCCGAGGATCTGGGCGAGCGGCGGGCGCTGAACGGCGAGCCGCTACCGCCGGTATTGGAGGCCACCGCGGCCGCGCAGCGCAACGGGCACGTGGGTGCCGGGCATGTCGCGGTGATCCGCTCGTTCTGGAACCGGATGCCGCAGTTCGTCGACGTCGAGACCCGCGGCATCGCCGAAGCCAAGCTGGCTGGACTGAGCCTGCAGCACCGGCCCGACGAGTTGGCCAAGCTCGCCGACAAGTTGATGGACTGCCTCAACCCTGACGGCGACTTCACCGACGTCGACCGCGCCAAACGGCGCGGCGTCACGATCGGTAAGCAGGACATCGACGGGATGTCACCAATCACCGGCTGGCTCACCCCCGAAGCCCGCGCCACCATCGATGCCGTCTTCGCCAAACTCGCCGCCCCCGGCATGTGCAACCCCGACGACGACACCCCCTGTGTCAGTGGCACGCCCTCCGAGGCGCAGATTCAGGGCGACACCCGCACCGCCGCCCAACGCACCCACGACGCACTGCTCACCGCCGCCCGCGCCCTGCTCGCCTCCGGCGACCTCGGCCACCACAACGGCCTACCCACCAGCATCATCGTCACCACCACACTGGCCGAGTTGGAGAAAGGCGCCGGGCAGGGCCTCACGAGCGGCGGCACCTTGCTTCCCATGTCAGGTGTGATCCGGCTGGCCTCCCACGCGCATCACTACCTGGCGATCTTCCACAACGGCAAAGCGCTGGCGCTGTATCACACCAAACGCCTGGCCACCCCGGCACAACGCCTCGTCCTCCACGCCCGAGACCGCGGCTGCACCTTCCCCGGCTGCCCTACGCCCGCCGACCGGTGCGAGGTCCACCACGACGACCCCTACCGAAACAACCCCGTCACCGACGTCAACACCCTCACCCTGACCTGCCACCCCAACCACGACATGACCGAAAAAGGCTGGACCACCCGCAAAAACCACCGGTATGAAACCGAATGGATCCCACCAGCCCACCTCGACCACGGCCAACCACGCACCAACACCTACCACCACCCCGAAAAGCTTCTCCGAGACGAAGACGACGAGGGACCGTAGGGCATAGCGTGCCCGGTATGACCCAGCGGCGGGATCCACGGATCGTCATCATCGGCGCCGGCATGTCGGGCATCGCCGCTGCTCATGTGCTGCGCCAGGCCGGCTTCAAGAACTTCACCATCCTGGAGAAGGGCTCGGACGTAGGCGGCGTCTGGCACTGGAACCGTTACCCCGGCCTGCGCTGCGACGTGCCCTCGTACGGTTACCAATTCGCGTTCGCCCCCAAGCCGGACTGGAGCCACATCTGGGCGACGGGCGACGAGATCCAGCGCTATCACCGCGACTTGGTCGACGACCTACAGCTGAAATCTCATCTACGGCTGAATTGTGAAGTCGCCGAGGCGGTGTTCGGCGGCGACGGCTGGCGCATCAGCACCGCGAACGGGGACCGGATCGAGGCCGACTTCGTCATTGCCGCCACCGGCGTACTGCATCATCCGTTCATCCCCGACATTCCCGGTCTGGACTCGTTCGCCGGTCCGGTAGTCCACACCGCGCGGTGGTCCGACATCGAGCCCAGCGGCAAACGGGTCGGGGTGATCGGAGCGGGTTCGACTGGTGTTCAGGTCTTTTCGGCACTTCAGCCCGATGCCGCCCACATCACCCACTTCGTCCGCACACCGCAGTGGGTGATGTGGATGCCGATGCGACTGTCCCAACCACGCTTCGTCGGCCGGATCCTGCGTCGGCTGCCCCGACAGGACAAGACCGTCCGGCTCTCGCAGTTCATCGGCTCCGACTACCTGGTCGACCTCGTCATCCGCCCGACGTGGCGCAGACGCGCCGCCCAGCGATACGGCCGCATCTGTCTGCGAGCCCTGGTGCGGGACAAAGAACTTCGCGCCAGGTTGACCCCGGACTACCAACCCTTCTGCAAGCGTCAGGTGCTCTCCGGTGACTACTACCGCCGGATCGGCAAGCCGAACGCCAGCTTCGTCAGCGAACCGATCGCGGAGGTCAACGAGACCGGCCTGACGACCACCGATGGCGTCCAGCACGATCTCGACGCGATCGTGCTCGCCACCGGATTCGAGGCCCACAACTACATGCGGCCGATGAAACTGCGCGGACGCGACGGCGTATCGATCGACGACGCCTGGGCCAAGGGCCCGCGCGCGTGGGGCATGACCGCGATCCCCGGCTTCCCCAACCTGTTCATGGTGCTGGGCCCCAACTCGCCGACCGGATCCATCTCGCTGCAGCACACCGCCGAACTGACGGCCCGCTATATCACCAAGTGGCTCAACCGCTTTCGCGACGGTGAGATCACCGCCGTCGAGGTCACCGAGGAGGCAACCGACCGGTTCGCCGACGACATCGCCGACGGAATGGTCCCGACGGTGTGGAACACCGGCTGCAACTCCTGGTACTTCGCCGACGACAACCAGATCGACCTGTGGCCATTCGATCGAAAGCGGTTGACCCGCATGCTCTCCGAACCCAACGACGCCGACTACATCCTCAGCCGCTGAACGAGCGGGCCACTTCCCCGCCAGTCGCGCATTCGACAGCACCAGAGCGACGTTCGCCGCCAAGGACGCACCATGCGTCTCGCGGTGGAAGAAGTCGAGCAGAAACGGCGTGACATCCTTGCCCCGCACACCCTCGGACGAGGCCGCGGCCAGCGCGTCGGCCAGTACCCGATCGTGCAGTGCGCGGTCCATCTCATCCTCTGCCGCAATCGGATTCGCCAGCACCAGACCATAACCGTCGGTGCCCAAGCGTCGGCGAGCCCGCAGTACGTCGGCGACCTGACCGGGCGTCTCTACCCGCCAACTCACCGGGTGGCCGGAGTCGGCCAGATAGAACGCCGGTAAACGATCGGTCCGATAACCGATCACCCCGACATTCAGCGACTCCAATCGCTCCAGCGTCGCTCCAACATCGAGGACCGACTTGACCCCGGCGCAGACCACCAGCACCCCGGTCCGCGACAGCGTCACCAGATCCGCGGACTCGTCCCAGTTGTCCCGCGCACCGCGATGCACCCCGCCCAGACCGCCGGTGGCAAACACCGAAATACCTGCTGCCGCAGCCAGATGCGCGGTCGACGCGACGGTGGTCGCGCCGTCACCGCGCAACCCCGCGACCACCGCGACGTCGCGCACGCTCGCCTTCACCACGCCGTCGCTCTCGGCGATGTGCCGCAGCGCCGCGTCGTCCAAGCCGATGTGGGGCTCACCGTCGAGGATCGCGATCGTGGCCGGCACCGCGCCACCTGCGCGCGCGGCGGCCTCGATCTCGCGGGCCACCCGCAGGTTGTCCGGCCGAGGCAGGCCGTGGCTGATGATGGTGCTCTCCAACGCCACCACCGGGCGCTCGGCGGCCAACGCGTCGGCAACCTCGGGGTGGACGCGCACGATCGCCTACGACTCTTCGGGTGTCTCGATCACCGCGTACCGCGGATCCTCCATCGCCACCTGCTTGTTGCCGCTCTGACTGGCCTTGCCGGTCACGCGCAGCAGTTGGCCGGGCTGGATGTCGTCGCCGTTGCCGGGTCCGAACGTGACGCGGACTTCACCGCTGTCGTCACCGACGACGATCCACCGAAACGTCTTGCCCCGCTTGGTGATGTCCTCGACCTGGCTGACCCGCCCCTCGACGGTCGCGCGGCGCCCGGGGACGAGGCTGTCCACGTCGATCACCGTCGGCGACTTCTCCGGGTGCTCGTAGTCGTCGGCAGGCTCCTCTTCGCCCCGCCAGATCCGCATCTCGATCTCCTCGATCTTGGAGGCGATGCGCTGTTCCAGGATGTCGGGGAATGCCTGGCGAATCCGGGACTGGACGTCGTAGGGAACGATGGTGGCCGCGGCATCCGGGATGCGGCTGACCGCGCGGGAGATCTTGTCCGCCGTCCGGTCGTGCAGTAGCCGCCCCAGCAGTGGCGCGTACGTCCGGCGCGGCAGCAGCACCGTGACGTGGGTGTCGCGGTGTTCGTTGCGGACCTTGACCACCAGCCGTTGCACGGCACGGACGATCTGGCGGTCCGGACAGTCGATCACCCGCAGCCCGATATCGAGTTCGAAGTCGTCCCAACGCTTTCGGAGTGCGGCGCCGTGGTCCGAGTCGATCATGAAATGCACCGCGATCAAGTCGTCGGCGCGCAGGCCCTTGCCATAGCGCAGCGCCTCGAGCACCGCGAGGTCCAGCGAGTTGACGCAGACGAACACGCGGTGCCGGGCGTACTTGGTCATCTTCGGGCGATCGGTGCGGAACCCCTCGAGAATCGCTGACTCGGCGCGGTATTCGCGGTTGAGCCGAATCAGGCCGAACACCAGTACCGGGAAGACGACCACGACCAGCCAGGCGCCCTCGGTGAACTTGGCCACCGCGAAGATCCCGACCACGATCGTCGACAGCACCGCCGCGGAGAAGTTGATCGCGAACCGGTACTGCCAGCCCCGCTCGCGTTCGGTCAGGTGATGTTTCGACATTCCGTAGCCGGCCATCGAGAAGCCGGTGAACACCCCGATCGCGTAGAACGGCACCAACGCGTTGACCGATCCGCCGGTGAACACCAGCAGCGCCACCGACAGCGTCGCGAGCGTGAGAATGCCGTTGGAGAACACCAACCGATACCCGCGCTGCATCAACTGGCGCGGCAGAAAGCGGTCCTCGGCAACGAAACTCGCCAGCGCCGGGAAGCCGTTGAAGCTGGTGTTGGCGCCGGTGTAGAGGATTGCCGCGGTCGACACCTGGACCATCACGAACATCGCGTTGCCGACGATCCCGTTGCCGAACACCGCGCGGGCGATCTGCGAGAGCACCGACGGGTACTCGCTCAGATACGGCGCGGCATGAGTGGCGTATGCGAGATAGCCGACGCCGGCCAGCAGCAGGCCGAGGATGCACGCCATCGTGGTGAGCACGCGCCGGGCGTTCTCGCTCTGCGGCTTTCGAAAGACGTTGACCGTGTTCGAAATAGCCTCGACACCGGTCAGCGACGAACCGCCGTTGGCAAACGCGCGAAGTAGCACCAGCACCGTCGCGCCCATCACCAGTCCGCCGCCGCCCTGATGCACGGGCACCGCCCCGGCGGCATGGCCCGGGTCGTACTGCGGCAGGCCCCAGATCAGGTGACGCACCACACCGGTCACGATCATCACCACGACCATCACCACGAAGGCGTAGGTGGCGAACGCGAAAGGCTTTCCGGCTTCTCGCAATCCGCGCAGGTTCGCATAGCAGATCAGCAGGACGACGGTGACGGTGATCCCCAGGCTGTACGGCCCCAGCGCGGGTATCGCCGAGGCCACCGCGACCGTGCCCGCGGCCGACTGCACCGCCACCGTCACGACATAGTCGATCAGCAGCGCGGCGGCCGCGACCTGAGCGACCTTGGGCCCGAAGTTCTCCCGCGCCACGATGTAGGAACCGCCGGCCTTCGTGTAGGCCATCACCACCTGCCGGTAGGACGCGGTCACCAGCAACAGGATCAGCAGGATCACGCCCATGATGGGCAACAGCAGGATGAACGCGGCCAGCCCGGCGTGCGGCAGCAACTCGGTCAGGATCTGCTCGGGGCCGTACGCCGTGGATGAGATGGCGTCCGGTGAAAGCGCGCCCAACGCAACAGAATTGGACAGCCGTTCGTTGGACAGCTCCTGAGTGATGAGCGGCTTGCCCAGGAAGACGCGTTTACAGACGTCGGAGAAAGACGGGGGTACTTCCTTTTCGTCGTCTGACGCCGTCACGACCGCCGGCCGGTTCTACGCGTGACCGGCCGGGGCCAAGGCGTCGGGATCGACTCGTGCGATGCGCGATTCGACGTCGTAGGGGACGATGATCGCGGTCGCACCAGGGATGCGACTGACCGCCCGGGCCATCTTGTCCGCCGTGCGGTCGTGCAGCAAGCGGCCCAGCATCGCGGAGTACGTCCGGCGCGGCAGCAGCACCGTCACCTTGGTCTCCGGGTGGTTGCGCTTGACCTGCAGCACGAATTCCTGTGCGGCGCGGCTCAAGTTGCGGTCCGGACAGTCGATCACCCGAAGCTGGGTGTCGTGCTCGAAGTGCTGCCAGCGTTCCTGCAACTTGCCGGAATGCTCGGCGTCGACCACGAAGTGGACCGCGAGCAACTCGTCGGCGTGCAGGCCCTTGCCGTAGCGCAGCGCCTCGACCTCGGCCAGGTCGACCGAGTCGACGAAGACGAACACCCGCAGCCGTGCGTACTTGGCCAACTCGGGCCGCTCGGTGCGCGACATCTCCAGAACCGAAGCCTCGGCCCGGTATTGCTTGTTCAGTCGAATCAAGGCGTACACCAGGATCGGGAACACGATCACCACCAGCCAGGCGCCCTCGGTGAACTTGGCCACCACGAAGATGCCGACCACGATCGTCGACATCAGGCCCGCGGAGAAGTTGACCGCGACCTTGCGGCGCCAGCCCGGGCCGCGACGGGTGTAGTGGTGCTTGGCCATCCCGAAGCCAGCCATCGCGAATGCGGTGAACACACCGATCGCGAAGAACGGCACCAGCGCATTCAGCTTCGCGCGCGTCACCAGCAGCAGGGCCACCGCGAGGGCGGTCAGCGTGATGATGCCGTTCGAGAACACCAGCCGGTGGCCGCGTTTGGTCAGCGGACGCGGCAGGAAGCGGTCCTCGGCGACGAAGCTCGCCAGCGCCGGGAATCCGTTGAACCCGGTGTTGGCACCGGCGAAAAGGATTGCGGCGCTGGATGCCTGGACGGAGAAGTAGAGCACATTGCCGAATGCACCGTGACCGAACACGGTGCGCGCGATCTCCGACAGCATCGACGGGTATTCATCGATGTACGGGGTCGCGTGCGTGACGTGAGCCAGCCAGGCCACGCCGGCCAGCAGGACCGCCAGGATGAAGGCCATCAAGGTCAGCACCTTGCGGGCGTTGCTGCCCTGCGGTTCACGAAAGACGTTGACGGTGTTGGAGATTGCCTCGACACCGGTCAGCGACGTACCGCCGTTGGCGAACGCCCGCAGCACCACCAGCACCGTCGCGCCCATCACCAGCCCGCCGCCCTGGTGCACCGGGACGGCGCCGTCGATGTGCGCCGAGTCATACTTCGGCAGGCCCCACATGACTTCGCGGATAAGGCCGGTCACGATGGTCAGCACGATCATGCCGACGAACCAGTAGGTGGTGACCGCGAAGATCCGGCCGGACTGCCGCAGCCCGCGCAGGTTCGCGATGCAGATCAGAACCAACACGGCGATCGTGAGTTCCAGGTGGTACGGCCGTAAGACCGGGATCGCCGACACCACCGCGACCGTTCCGGCGGCGGGCTGCACGGCGGCCGTGACGACGTAGTCGATCAGCAGCGCGGCGGCCGCGATCTGGGCGATCCGCGGTCCGAAGTTGTCGCGGGCCACCATGTACGCGCCACCGGTGCGGGTGTACGCCATGACAACGCCGCGGTAGGACGCCGACACCAGCAACAGGATGAACAACACGACACCCATGATCGGGAGCAGCAGTGTGAATGCCGCCATGCCCGCCCGCGGCAACAACTCCACCATGACCTGCTCGGGACCGAAGGCCGTCGAGGAGATCGCGTCGGGCGCAATCGCTCCCAGCGCAACCGGATTAGACAAGCGCTCCGATTCCAGCTGCTCGCTCGTCAAGGGCTTGCCGAGAAAGATCCGCTTCCAGCCGTCACTGAACGACGGCGGGATACTCGAATTGCGCTGTGTTGCTGTTACCACGAATCACTTTCCTCCGGAGTCGACGACCTGCGGAGACAAGTCATCCACGTAGGTCGGCTGCGGTCCGGGGCAACTGTAACGGATCAACCTGCTGGTCTGCTGAACTCGCGGTCTCGGCCTGTGCAGCACTCGCCTGCTGGATCCGGGTTTTGACGTCGTAGGCCACGATCTGTGCGCTGGCACCCGGAATCCGGCTCACGACCTTGGCAATCTGGTCGGCGGTGCGGTCGTGCAGGAACCGGCCCAGGAGCTGCGAGTACTCCCGGCGCGGCAGCAGCACCGTGACCTTGGTCTCCGCATGTTCGGCCATGATCTGTTCGACCAGCTCCTGGGCGGCGCGGCCGAGATTGCGGTCGTAACAGTCGATCAGCCGCAAATCGGTGACGTGCCCGAAGTGTTCCCATTCGTACTGGAGCCGTTCCGCGTGCGCGGAATCCAGCACGAAGTGCACGCAGCTCAGATCGTCGGCCCTGAGGCCCTTGGCGTAGCGCACCGCTTCCACCTCGGCCAGGTCGACCGAATCCACGAAGATCAGCACCCGGTGCCGGTCGTACTCGACCAGTGCGGGCGGGTCGAGCGCAGACGTCTCCAGCACCGACGCCTCGGCTCGGTACTGCTTGTTGAGCCGCATCAGCGCGAACACCAGGATGGGGAAGACCACGACCACCAGCCAGGCGCCCTCGGTGAACTTCGCTATCGCGAAGATCAGCACCACGATCGTCGACAGGATGCCGGCGGACAGGTTGATCACCAGCTTGTACCGCCATCCGGGCTCGCGAAGCCGGAGGTGATGTTTGGTCATCCCGTAGCCGGCCATCGAGAAGCCGGTGAACACCCCGATCGCGTAGAACGGCACCAGCGCGTTCACCGAACCGCCGGTGGCAATCAGCAGGCCCACCGCCAGCACGGTCAGCGTGATGATTCCGTTCGAAAACACCAGCCGCTGACCACGTTTCATCAACGGGCGGGGCAGGAAGCTGTCCTCCGCGACGAAGCTCGCCAGGGCGGGAAAGCCGTTGAAGCTGGTGTTACCGCCTGTGTAGAGGATCAAAGCGGTCGCGGCCTGCACCAGGAAGTAGAAAATGTTGCCAACGGTCCCGGCGCCGAACACCGCGCGGGCGATCTCGGACAGCATCGACGGATACCCGTCGGCGTAGGGGAAGGCGTGGGTGGCGTGGGCCAGCCAGGCCACCCCACCCAACAGGAATCCGAGCAGGCACGCCATGACGGTAAGCACCTTGCGAGCGTTGTTGCTCTCGGGCGGCCGGAAAGCGTTGACCGTGTTGGAAATGGCCTCGACGCCGGTCAGCGACGAACCGCCGTTGGCGAAGGCCCGCAGCACGATCAGCAGGGTGGCGCCCATGATGAGGCCGTTGCCCTGGTGTACCGGGATCGCGCCGGCGGTGTGCTCAGGGTCGTAGAGCGGCAATCCTCCCAGCAATTCCCGAGTAACTCCGACGATAATTGTCAGCGAAACCATTCCGGTGAAAAAGTAAGTCGGTGCCGCGAAAGGAGCGCCGGCTTCGCGTAATCCGCGCAAATTCGCGTAACACATGATGAGCACGATCCCGACGGTCATTTCCAGGCTGTAGGGCCCGAGCGCGGGAATCGCCGACACCACGGCGACAGTGCCGGCCGCGCACTGCACCGCGACGGTGACGACGTAGTCGATGAGCAGGGAGGCCGCGGCGATCTGCGCGACCTTCGGCCCGAAGTTCTCCCGCGCGACGACGTACGAGCCACCGGAACGGGTGTAGGCCATCACCACCTGCCGGTACGACGCCGCCACCAGGACCAGGATCAACAGGATGACGCCGGTCACCGGGATCAGCAGCGTGAACGCAGCCAGGCCGGCCGCCGGCAGCAGTTCGATCATGATCTGCTCGGGACCGTAGGCGGTCGAGGAGATGGCGTCGGGCGACAGCACGCCGAGCGCGACGGGGTTCGACAGCCGCTCGTGCTGGAGCTGATCGTTGATCATCGGCCTTCCGAGGAAGACCCGCTTACACCGGTCGGAAAACGACGGCGATATCCGTAGCTCGCCGGCCAGTTGTGACATAGCAAACACCTCACGCAAATTCCGGGATTTCACTGAAAACGGGCTTGGACCCCGGCAAAGCCTACGAGTTTCAGCTGATAAACGCCCGTCGGAAACCGCGTATCCAGCTGGTCTTTTACCGTTCTTAACGGAATCCTGACGCCGAACGGCGCCGGCTAGCCAGTCGGCGCGGCCGGAGCCTGTGGAGAGTCCGCAGTGAATGCTCCGTCAGCAAGCTCGTCGAAGCGCTCGAGTCCCTCGTCGACGTCGTGGTCGATACCGCGCAGCGGGCCCGCCTCCATGAGGTGGCGGCGGGCATAGAGTCGCGCCACCAAGGCCTTGCGGTCGGTGCCGCCGGTCGCCTGCTCCCAGGCCGCCTGTTCGGTCAACAGGGCGCCCGCATAGACATCGCCCATGAACGCCGACAGCGGAAAGAGTCGTGCCTCCGCCACGTCGGCGGGCAGTTTGGCCCAGGCGGCGATGGCCGCCTCGAGGTCCTCGACGCGCCGCCGCACCAGCCGGGTGGTCTCGTCGTCGTCGGACACCGAGATCGCGTCGTGCAGCCGTTCCAGCAGCGGCTCGTGGGCGCCGATGCGCTCGATGCCACGCCGCACGTCCAGGCAGAGGATGTTGTCGGCACCCTCCCAGATCGTGTTGACCTGAGCATCGCGCAAAAGCCTTGCCACCGGCCAGGTTTCGATATACCCGTTGCCGCCGTGGATCTCGATGGCGTCAGAGGCCATCGTGATGCCGAGCCGGCACACCTTGAGTTTGGTGACCGGCACCGCGATGCGCTGGCGGATCGGCCGGGGTTGGCGGTGGTTCGGTAATCCGACGCCGTCGAACACCATCGCCTGCGCCGCCTCGACGTCGACGATCATCTCGGCGAGCTTGCGGCGCATCAGCGGCTTACCGATCAGCCGGCCACCGAAGGCCTCTCGCTGCCTTGCGTAACAGAGCGATTCGACCAGCGCGCGCCGCGAATTACCCAGCGCGAACAGGGCGATGCCCAGCCGGGCGGCGTTGGTCAGCTCCATCATCCGGCCCAGACCCTTGCCGTCGGAGGCCTGCGATTCGGACTCGGCGGTTGGCTCGCCGGACAGTAGGAAAGCCTCGGCGTCGACGAGCTCGATCTCGCCGGAGGCCACCGACCGGGTGCCCAGCTTGTCCTTGAGCCGTCGGATCCGGATCCCGTTGCGGGAGCCGTCGCGTCGATTGCGCAACACCAGGAAGCTCGCCGCCCCGCGGCTGGAGTCGGGAGCGCCCTCGGGCTTGGCCAACACCACGAACACCTGGCCGTCGCAGTTGGACGCGAACCACTTGAAACCGTTGAGCCGCCAGGCATCTCCGTCTCGGGTGGCGGTGGTTTCGAGCGCCCCGAGGTCGGAGCCACCGGCCCGCTCGGTCAGCAGCTGCGCGGTCTCGCCCTCCCACTCGCCGCTGGCGAACTTGTCCAGCACGTGCTCCCGAACGTCGGCCGGAGCGTAGGCAGCAACCAGTGACTTGACCATTCCGCCGCCGGTTCCCAGCGCGCAGCCCAGGCCGATATCGGCCTGATCCAGCAGGTAGTTCGCGGCGAACAGCGGCATCGACGACCGGAAACCGGCCTGCCGCGCGTCGTCCTTGAGCGCCTGCTGCGCGGCCAGCACCGCGCGCTTGGACTCGACGAACGACGGCGGCTGGACCACCTCGCTGACGTCGTGGCCCCAGCGGTCGTAGCGCTCGAGGTGCGCCGGGTTGCGGTCGGTCTGCTCGGCCCACCGGGCCACCGGACCGCCCATCAGCGCGCCGATCCCGTCCAGATGCGGCTCGGCGACGGCCAACTCGTCGGGCGTCAAGTAGTAGGCCACCGTCCGCTGCAGGGTGGGATCGCTCAGGTACCAGTTGCGGCCGACGGCGCCGCGGTAGTTCTCGGTCCGGTAGCGCTCCGACTTCTCCGGAGTGCTGAACGGCAGCTGGTCGACCTGCTCTTCGGCGTACCGGCTCATTGCAACCGCTCGGCCGCGGCGGCAATGCGCTCGTCGGTGGCCGTCAGCGCCACCCGGACGTGGTGGGCGCCGCGGGACCCGTAGAACTCGCCGGGCGCCGCCAGGATGCCGCGCTGCGCGAGCCAGCCGACGGTGTCGCGACACGGTTCGCCGCGCGTCACCCACAGATAGAGGCCGGCCTCGGAGTGGTCGACGGTGAACCCGGCCGCGCGGAACGCCGGAAGCAGGACGTCGCGGCGCCGCCGATAGCGGTCGCGCTGCTCGCGCTCGTGGTCGTCGTCGTCGAGCGCGGCGACCATCGCCGCCTGCACGGGCCGCGACACCATCATCCCGGCGTGCTTGCGGACCGCCAGGAGCTCGCCGACCAAGGCGGGGTCGCCCGCGACGAAGCCGGCGCGGTAGCCGGCCAGCGAGGAACTCTTGGACAGCGAGTGCACGGCCAGCAGACCGGTGTGGTCGCCGTCGGACACCGACGGATGCAGCACCGACAACGGCTCGGCGTCCCAGGCCAGCCCCAGGTAACACTCGTCGGAGGCCACGACGACGCCGCGTTCGCGCGCCCAGCCGACCAGCTTGCGCAGATGGTCGACGCCCAGCACCTGCCCGGTCGGGTTACCCGGCGAGTTCACGAACAGCAGCGCCGGCGACTGCGGGCCGATCTGGGTGAGCGAGTCGGCGACCAGCACCTGCGCCCCGGCCAGCCGGGCCCCGACGTCGTACGTCGGGTAGGCCAGCTCGGGCACCACGACCAAATCCGCGGAGCCCAGGCCCAGCAGCGTCGGCAGCCAGGCGATCAGCTCCTTGGTGCCGATCACCGGCAGCACGGCCGATTCGGCCAGCCCGGTGATGCCGTAGCGGCGATCCAGCGCGGCGACTGCCGACTCACGCAGTTCGAGGGTGCCCGCGGTGGTCGGGTAGCCCGGCTCGGCGCTGGCCGAGGCGAGCGCGTCGCGGATCAGCGGGGCCACCGGGTCGACCGGCGTGCCGACCGAGAGGTCGACGATGCCGCCGGGGTGCGACCTGGCCAGCGCGGTCACGTCGGCCAGGGTGTCCCACGGGAACTCCGGCAATAACGCCGACACGCGCCGGCGATCAGTCAGCGGGGTCAGTCATGCTCCTGCGGCGCAAGATCCTTGACCGGCTGCGGGTCGTTGTCGGTCTGGCCGACTTTCGCTGCGCCACCGGGAGATCCGAGTTCGGCGAAGAAGTCCGCGTTGATCTGGGTGTACTGGCTCCACTGCTCGGGGACATCGTCCTCGTAGTAGATCGCCTCGACCGGGCAGACCGGCTCGCAGGCACCGCAGTCGACGCATTCGTCGGGGTGGATGAACAACATCCGAGCGCCCTCATAGATGCAGTCAACCGGGCATTCTTCGATACATGCCTTGTCTTTCAGGTCGACGCAGGGTTGGGCGATCGTGTACGTCACAGACGTCTCCTCACGGTCTCCAGTGGCTGGCTGGGTGCGCCGGTAGGTGCTGCTGACTTCCCGGCGGTGAAATGTCTTGGTTACTGATACTAGACGTTGCATATACAACGCAAGCACCAGGTCACTATGCGCGTCGCTGCACTGCACCTAGTTGCATAGGGTGGTCGCGACTACCTATGCTGCGCCGGTGGCACTCCCCCACGCGATCCTGGTCTCGCTCTGCGAACAATCCGGGTCCGGCTACGAGCTGACGCGCCGGTTCGACCGCTCGATCGGCTACTTCTGGAGCGCCACCCACCAGCAGATCTACCGCACGCTGCGGGCCATGGAGGGCGACGGCTGGGTGTCGGCCACGGTGGTGGCGCAACGGGGCCGCCCGGACAAGAAGGTCTACACGGTCTCCACCGCCGGGCGCGCCGAGCTGGCCCGCTGGATCGCGGCACCCCTGACCAACCCGAGCACACGCGAGCTCGCCGTCAAGCTGCGCGGCGCGGCCTACAGCGATCGCGCGGCGCTGCTCGAGCAGGTCGTCGCCTTCCGCGCCGAGCGCGCCGCCGTCCTGGACACCTACCGGGGATTCGAGAAGACGCAATTTCCCGACCCGAAGGCGTTGCGGGACAGCGCCTTAGACCAGTATTTGGTGCTGCGCGGCGGAATTCGCACCGAAGAAGGCACCATCGATTGGCTCGACGAAGTCGCCTCAGCCCTGGAGGTAAACCGATGACTTATCCAAACCTGTTGTCGCCGTTGGATCTCGGGTTCACCACGCTGCGCAACCGGGTGATCATGGGCTCGATGCACACCGGACTGGAGGATCGCGCCCGTAATACCGGACGGCTCGCCGAGTATTTCGCCGAGCGCGCGCACGGCGGCGTCGGGCTGATCATCACCGGTGGCTACGCGCCCAACCGGACCGGATGGCTGCTGCCGTTCGCCTCCGACCTGACCTCGTCGGCCCAGGTCCGCAGACACCGCTCGATCACCACGGCGGTGCACGATGGTGGCGGCAAAATCCTGCTGCAGATCCTGCACGCCGGCCGCTACGCCTACCATCCGCTGTCGGTGAGTGCGTCGTCAATCAAGGCCCCCATCAATCCATTTCGACCACGCAAGCTGTCGTCGGGCGGCGTGCAGAGCACCATCGACGACTTCGCCCGTTGCGCGCAACTGGCCCGCGAGGCCGGCTATGACGGCGTCGAGATCATGGGCAGCGAAGGCTATCTGCTCAACCAATTCCTCGCCGAGCGCACCAACAAGCGCAAGGACGGCTGGGGTGGGTCCGCCGAGAAGCGCCGGCGCTTTCCCGTCGAGATCGTGCGACGGGCCCGCGCCGCCACCGGATCCGACTTCATCATCTGCTACCGGATGTCGATGGCCGACTTCGTCGAGGGCGGCCAGAGTTGGGACGACGTCCTCGCTCTCGCAACCGAAGTCGAGGCCGCCGGCGCGACGATGATCAACTCGGGCTTCGGCTGGCACGAGGCGCGGGTGCCTACGATCGTCACCTCGGTGCCCAACAATGCCTTCGTCGACATCAGTCACGCCGTCGCGGGTCACGTGAATATCCCGGTGGTGGCGTCGAATCGGATCAACATGCCCCAGGCCGCCGAGCAGATCCTGGCCGACACGCACGTGCAGCTGGTCTCGATGGCACGCCCGCTGCTGGCCGACCCGGAATGGGTGCTCAAGGCGCAGGCCGACCGTGACGACGAGATCAACACCTGCATCGCCTGCAATCAGGCCTGCCTGGACCATGCGTTCGTGCACAAGACGGTGTCGTGTCTGCTCAACCCGCGGGCCGGCCACGAAACAGAACTGGTGCTGTCCCCCACCCGGCGCACCCGGTCGATCGCGGTCGTCGGGGCCGGGCCGGCCGGTCTGGCCGCCGCGGTGAACGCCGCGGGACGCGGCCATCGGGTGACCCTGTTCGAGGCCAACGAGCACATCGGCGGCCAGTTCGACATGGCCCGTCGCATCCCGGGCAAAGAGGAATTCAACGAGACCATCCGGTATTTCACGACGATGCTCGCGACCAACGGTGTCGACGTGCGCCTCGGCACCCGGGTGTCGGCGGCCGATCTGGCCGGTTACGACCACGTCGTGCTGGCCACCGGGGTGGCGCCGCGCATCCCGGACATCCCGGGCATCGACCATCCGATGGTGCTGACCTACGGCGAGGCCATCACCGGGGTCAAACCGCTCGGGAAAAGTGTCGCGGTGATCGGTGCCGGCGGAATCGGTTTCGACGTCAGCGAATTCCTGGTCACCGATGTCTCGCCGACGCTGAACCTCAAAGACTGGAAGACCGAATGGGGCGCCGCCGACCCTTGGGAGGCGCCGGGTGCGCTGATCACTCCGCTCCCCGCACCACCGGCCCGCGAGGTCTACCTGCTGCAGCGCTCCAGCGGCGCCCAAGGCCGCAAGCTCGGCAAGACCAGCGGCTGGGTGCATCGCGCGTCGCTGAAAGCCAAGGGCGTGCAACAGCTTTCCGGAGTCAACTACGAACGGGTGAGCGACGAGGGCCTGCTCATCAGCTTCGGCCCGAAGCGGGAACGCCCGCAACTGCTCGAGGTGGACAACGTCGTGGTCTGCGCCGGCCAGGAGCCGGTCCGCGATCTCGAGGACGAGTTGCGCCGTGACGGAGTCAGCCTGCACATCATCGGCGGCGCCGCGGTGGCTGCGGAATTGGACGCCAAGCGGGCGATCCGGCAGGGCACCGAATTGGCCGCCCGGCTCTAGCGATGCGCCGAGTGAAGCGAACTACGCCGCCAGCGGGTTGTAGTCGGTGGTGCGCTGCCGGGCCGGCCGGCCGATACCCTCGGCGATCGCGGTCAACTCGGCGACGGTCTTGGCCGAGCCGAACTCCGAGCCGGCCATCCGCGAGATGGTCTCCTCCATCAGCGTGCCGCCCAGATCGTTGGCGCCACCATTGAGCATCACCTGGGTGCGCTCGGTGCCGAGCTTGACCCAGCTGGTCTGGATCTGAGAAATGCGGCCGTGCAACATGATTCGTGCCAACGCGTGGACGGCCCGGTTATCGCGATGCGTGGGCCCGGGGCGCGCGGCGCCGGCCAGGTACAGCGGCGAATTCTGGTGCACGAACGGCAGCGGGACGAATTCGGTGAAGCCACCGGTGCGGTCCTGGATCGAGCGCAGCACATTGAGGTGGCCCACCCAGTGCTTCGGGTCGTCGACGTGGCCGTACATCATGGTCGACGACGACCGCAGGCCGACCTCGTGCGCGGTCGTCACGATATCGATCCACTCCGAGGTGGGCAGCTTGCCCTTGGTCAGCACCCAGCGGACCTCGTCGTCCAAGATCTCCGCGGCCGTGCCGGGAATGGTGTCCAGTCCGGCCTCGCGCAGGCTGGTCAGCCACTCGCGGGCGCTCACTCCGCTCCGGGTGACGCCGTTGGCGATTTCCATCGGCGAGAAGGCGTGCACGTGCATCGACGGCACCCGCGCCTTGACCGCACGTACCAGATCGGCGTAGCCGGTGACCGGCAATTCGGGGTCGATGCCGCCCTGCATGCAGACCTCGGTGGCGCCGGCGACATGCGCCTCCCAAGCCCGCTGCGCGACCTCGTCGGCCGACAGCGAAAACGCGTCGGCGTCGTCCTTCCGCTGGGCGAAGGCACAGAACCGGCAGCCGGTGTAGCAGATGTTGGTGAAGTTGATGTTGCGGTTCACCACGAACGTCACGTCGTCGCCGACGGTGTCGCGACGCAGTGAATCCGCCAGCGCGGCAACGGCTTCCAATGCAGGGCCGTCGGCCGTCGCCAGGGCCAGGTATTCGGCGTCGGAGCATGCGGCGGGGTTACGCTCGGCGGCGCGCAGTGCGGCCAACACGTCGGTGTCGATACGTTCGGGCGTGCGGGCGGCCAGGTCATGCACTTTCGCCCGGATCGACTCCCAGTCGCCGAACGCGCTGTCGAGGTCGCTGCGGGTCTCGGTGTTGCGGCCTTCGGTGTCGATCGCCGCGTTCAGGTCGACCCGACCGGCGGAGGCGACGTCGTCAGGCTCCTGCCACGGCATGCCCACCGGAATGACGTCGCGGGCCAGCCCGGTGTCTGGATCAGCCAGTGCGACAACGTGTCCGCGCACCCGCGGGTCGATCCACGCTGCACCGGCCTGCACGTACTTGGGCTGCGCGGTCAACCGCTCGACCAGGTCGTAGCCCGCCGCGGCGGTGACCTCGGCCAGCCGGTCCAGCGCGGGCCACGGCCGCTCCGGGTTGACATGGTCGGGGGTCAGCGGCGAGACGCCACCCCAGTCGTCGACGCCGGCGGCGATCAGCGCGAGGCATTCCTCTTCCGACACCAGGTTCGGCGGCGCCTGGATGCGCATCGTCGGGCCGAGGACCAGTCGCGACACGGCGATGGTGGCCAGGAAGTCGTCGATACCGGCGTCCGGCGTCGACGCCATCGCGGTGTGCTCCTTGGCCCGAAAGTTCTGCACGATCACTTCTTGGACGTGGCCGAACTCCTTGTGCGACTTGCGAATCGCGTGCAGCGTCTCGGCCCGCTCGACCAGCGTCTCGCCGATACCGACCAACAGCCCGGTGGTGAACGGAATGGACAGCCGGCCCGCGTCGGTCAGCGTGCGCAGCCGCACCTCGGGGTCCTTGTCCGGACTCCCGTAGTGCGCAAGGCCTTTCGTCTCGAACAGTCGCCGCGACGTCGTCTCCAGCATCATGCCCATCGACGGCGCGACCGGCTTGAGTCGCGACAGCTCCGACCAGCTCATCACGCCGGGGTTCAGGTGCGGCAGCAGGCCGGTCTCCTCCAGCACCCGGATCGCCATGGCCCGCAGGTAGGACAGCGTCGAGTCGTAGCCGCGCTCCTCCAGCCACGCGCGGGCCTCGGGCCACCGCTCTTCCGGTCGGTCGCCGAGAGTGAAAAGGGCTTCCTTGCAACCGAGTTCGGCTCCACGGCGGGCGATGTCGAGGATTTCGTCGGGCTCGAGGTACATGCCCATGCCCTGGGCGCGCAGCTTGCCGGGCACCGTGACGAAGGTGCAGTAGTGACAGGAGTCCCGGCACAGATGCGTGACCGGAATGAAGACCTTGCGGGAGTAGCTCACCGGCAGGCGTCCGGTACCGCCGCGTCGCCCGGCCGATTCCAGCCCGGCATCGCGCACCCGTGCCGCGCTGCGACACAGATCGGCCAGGTCGTCGCCGCGGGCGCTCAGCGCGATCGCGGCCTCGTCGACGTTGAGCGCCACCCCGTCACGGGCCCGCCGCAGTACCCGGCGCATCGCGGAACCGCCGGGTTTGCGATGTTGCTGTGGGACCGACGGGCTGGGCAGCAGGGTCGGCTCTTCGTCCGGAGTCAACGGCACGTTTGTGTAACTCCCGGCCAACGCCAATTCATCCGCAAGTTCATCCGCACGTCCCTACTATCCGCGACCCGACGCGTGCCCTGAGCGACAACAGTAGCCTCCGGCGGTGCGCCGGGGCGTGCCTGCCCTCAGCGGGCGGGCGCGCGCCTCATCAGCACCCAGACCGGTGGCAGTAAACCGACCGCGAGCAGCAGCAATGGGCTGTAGGCGAAGAGTCCGCGGCCGGCAAAAATGACGTCGTCACCGGGACCGGGCAGGCACATCACCAGGACGGTCAGCAGCCAGGCCCACAGCGGGAGCGCGGCCAGCCGGGTCGAGTCGGTCCACCGCCCGGCGGCCCACACCAGCGCGGCGTTGACTAAGCCACTGATCAGCGCGCTGATCGGGAAGGGAAACGAGCCGATGTAGGACGGCAAAAGAAGGGCGCCGCCGACCGCCGACAACACACCGTCGATCGCCAGTAGCGCCAGGATGGCGACGCGAGCGGCGATCAGGTGGGGACGCTGTCCAACTGCGAGACGATGGACATGACCGTCCACTGGAAGCTGTCCAGTCGGTCCTGCCAGTGCTGCTGGTTGTAATCCAGATCCGGATCCATGTCGGCAGCCTACCGCGAGTCGGCCCCGGCGAGGTCGAGTCCGGCGAGCAGGTCGCTCTCCCAGCCGTGGTCGCCGCGTTCGCCGGCCGTACCGCCGGCCAGGATGTAGTGCTCCTGCGCGATCACCGGCAGCGCAATGTTGTTCGACAGCGCGAGGGTGCGCCCGGTCGGCCCGACGGTGAGTTGGGTGGCGTGGGCGCGCATTGCGGCGATCTTCGCCGGCAGTGCGGCCGGGTCGTCGATGACGGCGTCGATCTCGTCGTCGGGGAAGCCCATCTCGCCGAATTCGCCGTCCGGCGGCGGGACGATCCAGTCGTCGCGGGTGTCATCGGGGCCGAGCGCCGCCCAGCCCGCGATGAACGCGCTGCGGGAGATCACGGTCCAGTAGAACTTCGGCACGGTCCACGGGGTGCCCGGGTACTCGTTCGTGCTGCCGGCGGCGTCGACCGCCGCGGTGGTGACGACGTGGGTCTGAATGTGGTCGGGATGCCCGTAACCGCCGTTGGGGTCGTAGGTCACCACGACGTGCGGCCGCATCTCGCGGATGATCTCGACAAGCGCGCCGACAGCCTCGTGCTGGTCGGCGTCGCTGAAGCGCCGCTGGCCGCGGGCTTCGCTACCGGCCATGCCCGAATCGCGCCAGCGGCCCGGCCCGCCCAGGTAGACCGGCCCGTCGAGGCCGAGGGCCCGCAAAGCCGTGGTGAGTTCGAGGATGCGGTAGCCGCCGAGTTGGTCGGCGTGATCCACCGCGAGCTGGGCCCACTGGTCGCCGATGACCTCGCCCTCTTCGCCGAGGGTGCAGGTGACGACTTTGACCTGTGCGCCGCGCCCCACGTAGTGAGCGATGGTGACGCCGTTGGTGATCGTTTCGTCGTCGGGATGGGCATGCACGAACAACAGCCGGGGAGTCTCCTGCATGGCTCGAACACTACCGCTGCGCTGCGCGGCAAAGGATTTCGCGAGCAGACCGCCTGAGCTGCAAAGACAGTCGACGGATTGGCAAAGCCCGGTCCCGACGAAAGGCACGAAGCTGGCTACTATCGTCGGATGGGACAGCAGACGGCGGCGGTCCGCACCCGGCGGCGGGGCAAGCAACTCGAAGACGCCCTGTATGACGCGACGCTGGCCGAATTGGCCGCGGTCGGCTACGGCGGACTGACCATGGAGGGCATTGCCGCCCGGGCCCGCACCGGGAAGGCCGCGCTGTACCGGCGTTGGTCCAGCAAGCATGACCTGGTGCAGGCCGCGTTGCTCTACGCGCTGCCCCCGCTGCCGGAGCCACGCGCGGACCGGTCGGCGCGGGAGAACTTGTTGGCGGTCCTCAGCGCGCACTGCGACGTCGTCTCGGGCAAGACGGCATTTCCCGGGTTGGACAGCATGCAGCAACTGCTGCACGAGCCGGAACTGCGAGCGATCTTCGCCGACGCCGTGGTTGGGCCCCGGCTGCGGATCACCGAGACGATCCTGCAGGCCGGCGCCGACCACGGCGAGATCGACGCCGACACCATGACGCCCTACACGGCCCGCGTCGGCACCGCGTTGGTGAACCAGCAGATGCTGCTGACCGGCGCCCCGCCGAGCAAGCGTCAGCTGGCCCAGATCGTCGACACGGTGCTGCCGAACCGTCACTGAAAAACGTTGCCGCACAATGGGCCAAAGGCGGGCCGCCCCCTGGTCGGTCCGCCTTTGGCGTATGGGGTGTGCACGAAGCGAGACGGTGGTCGGAACAACCTGCTGCGGAAATGCCGCGCGGCCTCGTAGTTCTAGTGCATGCCCCCGGCTATTGGCTGAACCGGTAGGTCGAACGCTACCTGAGGGCAACCTTAGTGACGGCGAATCACTAACTTCTGTCCAACAGAGACCGAATCGTTACAGACCGCAGGTCACGAGATATTTCAGCGGGCCGTCTTCACCCATTGTCCGGCGTCACCGACGATGCCGACCGGTACCGCTCCGGTCAGACTCACGTTCTGAACGCTCGGACCTGCCCCCACAATCGTGGTGTCCTGCAGGATCGGCAGCACGGTCGCCATCTCCCACAGCCGCGGTTCGACGGCGTTGATGACGTCGTTGATGTCCTTGGTGCCGCCGAGGGCGGCGTCGATGTCGCCCTGGATGCTGTGGTCGCAGATGCCGGTCAGGTTCGACGGCGCCTGCACCAACGCGCCGGGCTCCTGCGCGTGCGACGGCGGCGCGGAGGTGGCTGCGGTCGGCGTGGTGGCGGGGGCCGGCTTGGCGGTCGAGCCCGACGAGGCCGGCGCCGCGGCCGTCGACACCGCGGTGGCTTCCAGCGCCGGGCAGCTGAAGCGAGATGCCAACAGCGTGGCCAGGTTTCCGCCGGCCTCGCTCCATCCGACCAGCGCGTCGACGCGGTTGTTCACCAGCGCCTCGCGGTACAGCGCGACCGGGTCGAGCGCCAACACGGTCGCGTCGATGCCGACGTTGCGCAACTGGTCGGCGGCGGTGTTCGCGACGGCCTGCGAGGTCGGGTCGTTGGCCGCGACCCCGAGGACCAGCGACAGCTCCTTGCCGTCCTTGGTGACGTGGCCGTGGGTGCTGTCCGGCGACGAGTTGTCGTTGTCAATCTGGTAGCCCGCCGCTTCCAGCAGCCCGAGCGCCGCGGTCCGGTTCATCGCCGGCGGGGCGGTAGGTACGTAGCCGGGGTCGCTGGGCGAACGGATCTGCGCCTGGTCCAGGCTGACGGTGTTGTCGCTGCCCGCGCCGACGGCGGCGAGCAGGTCGACGTCGAGCAACCCTAGGATCGCCTTGCGCACCTGCCCGTCGGCCAGCTTGGCCACGTTGGCCCGCAGGGTCAGCTGCATCACCCGAGGCGTCATGATCCGGGCGGTACGCACGTCGGGAATCGCCGACAACTGCGCGAAAGCCGCTGAGCCACCGTGTACTTGGGCCACCTGGGTGTCGCCGTTGCGGACGGAGTCGGCCAGCGCGGCGGGTGCCCCGGCACGGCGGAACAGCACCAGATCGGGCTTGGCCGGCGGGCCCCAGTAGCGGTCGTTGCGGGCCAGCAGGAGTTCGTCGCGCTGCGGGTCGATCGACTCGACCCGGAACTGCCCACCGGTGACCGGCAGCGCGCGAGCCAGACCGGCCGGGAAGCCGCCCGGCACGTCCTTGACGATGTGGGCGGGCAGGATGTTGCTGAACAACTCGCGCCACGCAGGGTAGGGCCGGGCGAAGGTGACGACGGCCTGCTTGCCGCCGTCGATCGACTGCACCCCGGTGATCAGGTCATACCCGGCGGGGTCGACCACCCCGGGCTGGCCCACCATCTGGCGCCACAGGTACCAGAAGTCGTCGGCGGCGATCGGCGCGTTGTCGGTCCACTGCGCCTCCGGCCGGATCTTGTAGGTGACCGTGAACGGGTTCTCGTTGGTCACCTCCGCGGACTTGAGCAGCGTCGGGTCCATCTCCCAGCGCGATCCCGTCGGGGTGTTCGGGTCAGCCACCGGACGGAACGCGCTCGGCAACACCAGCGCGCTCACCGCGGCGTTGACCGCCGAAAGATCGGACAGCAGATGGGGATTGAAGCCGGCGCCGATCGAGTCGATGCCCATGATGATCTGCGTCTTGCGCTGCGGCGGCGGGGCCGCGCTGCGCGACGTCTCGGTGCTCTGCGGTGCCGGCGGCGGGCTGACGGCGCAGCCGCCGAAGGCCAACAGCGAAACCAGCATGCCTGCGGTCAGGGAGACGCGGCGGGCTCGTGTCGGCACGCCTGACAATGTATCGGGGTCGCTATTCGTCAGCCGCGGGCCTTGGCCCGAGCCTTCGCCCGCGCCCGCAGCGTCGCGGTGAGCTCGACCTTGCGCACCCGCACCACCTCGGGCGTCACCTCGACGCACTCGTCCTCGGCGCAGAACTCCATCGCCTGCTCCAACCCCAGCTCCAGCGGACGGGCCAGCGTCTCCATCACGTCGGCCGTCGACGACCGCATGTTGGTCAGCTTCTTCTCCCGCGTCACGTTGACGTCGAGGTCCTCGGCGCGCGGGTTGATGCCCACGACCTGGCCCTCGTAGGTGTCCTCGCCGGGCTCGACAAAGAACTGCCCGCGGTCGGCCAGCTGGATCATCGCGAACGGGGTGATCGAGCCACTGCGGTCGGAGACCAGCGAGCCGGTGTGCCGCGCCTTGATCTCGCCCGCCCAGGGCCGGTAGCCGTCGAAGACCGCGTTGGCGATCCCGGTGCCGCGGGTCAGCGTCAGGAAGTCGGTGCGGAAGCCGATCAGGCCGCGGCTCGGCACGATGAAGTCCATCCGCACCCAGCCCGCGGCGTGGTTCGTCATCTCCTCCATGCGGCCCTTGCGGGCGGCCATCAACTGGGTGATCGCGCCGACGAACTCCTCGGGACAGTCGATGGTCATCGCCTCGAACGGCTCGTGCAGCTTGCCGTCGACCATCTGGGTGACCACCTGCGGCTTGCCGACGGTCAGCTCGAAGCCTTCCCGGCGCATCTGCTCGACGAGCACTGCCAGCGCCAGCTCGCCACGGCCCTGGACCTCCCAGGCGTCCGGCCGGTCGATCTCGACGACCTTGATCGACACGTTTCCGACGAGCTCGGAGTCCAAGCGCGACTTGACCATTCGCGCGGTGAGCTTGTGACCGGAGACCTTGCCGGCCAGCGGCGACGTGTTGGTGCCGATGGTCACCGAGATGGCGGGCTCGTCGACGGTGATGCGGGGCAGCGCGTGCGCGTGCTCGATGTCGGCGAGGGTGTCGCCGATCATGATCTCCGGGATGCCCGCGACCGCGACGATGTCGCCGGCGATGGCCTCCTCGGTCGGTGTGCGCTCGACGCCCTCAGTGACCAGCAGCTCGGTGATCTTGGCGTTGGTGATGACGGGGTGGCCCTCGACCTCACGCATCCAGGCCACCTGCTGGCCCTTCTTGATGCGGCCCTTGTAGATGCGGATCAGCGCGAGCCGGCCGAGGAAGGCCGACGCGTCGAGGTTGGTCACCAGGGCCTGCAGCGGCGCCTCGGGATCACCCTGCGGCGGCGGTATGTGCTTGAGCAGGACGTCGAACAGCGGGTCGAGGTTCTCGCCGTCGGGGTTCTCGCCGTTGACCGGCTCGGTGGTGCTGGCGATTCCGGCGCGGCCCGAGGCATACAGCGTGGGCAGGTCGAGCGCCTTCTCCGCGGCGGCCTGAGCTTCCTCGTCGAGATCGGAGGCGACGTCGAGGAGCAGGTCATGGCTCTCCTCGACGACCTCGGCAATGCGGGCGTCCGGCCGGTCGGTCTTGTTGACGACGAGGATCACCGGCAGGTGCGCGGCCAGCGCCTTGCGCAGCACGAAGCGGGTCTGCGGCAGCGGGCCCTCGGACGCGTCGACGAGCAGCAGCACGCCGTCGACCATCGACAGCCCGCGCTCCACCTCGCCGCCGAAGTCGGCGTGGCCCGGGGTGTCGATCACGTTGATGACGGTCATCGAGCCGTCCGCGTGCTGCCGGTGCACGGCCGTGTTCTTCGCCAGGATCGTGATGCCCTTTTCCTTCTCCAGGTCACCGGAGTCCATCAGGCGTTCGATCGCGTCGTCGCCGCGGTGGGTCAACGCCCCCGACTGCCGCAGCATCGCGTCGACCAGGGTCGTCTTCCCATGGTCGACGTGCGCGACGATGGCTACGTTACGAAAATCCACGTCGAGAATTGTCGCAGCGGAGGTGACCAATCGCGAAAACGCGACGTGTACAGAAGTACGCGATGGCCAAGGCGAAGAAGAAGTGCTGCCGCTCCACACCACGCTGTAAGCGCTGTCCATTGGTGCTGCACAAGGTCAGTAAGGCCGAGGCGAGCGGGATCCATGGCAAGGAGTTGGACAAGGTGTTCAAGCGCGCCCGAAAGGCGCGGTGAGCTGCGACGTCGGACCGCCGGCGGGATCAGCCGGCCACGACATCGGCCGTGGCGGTGTTGTCGGGTGCGTCGATCCTCGGATCCGCTCTCACCGGGTTCAGGCGTCGCACCAGCTCCGTCGAACGGGTGTGCCGCATGTCACGGCGTCTTCAGCAGCACCAGCACGCGTGGGCCGGGCGGTGGATCGCCGAAGTCCGCGGCATCGAAGCCGTAGTACCTGCGCTGGTCCGCGGTTATCTCACCGATGACCTGACCCTGCGTCGCGACCGGGCCGCCGTGCGCCCCACGCAGCGCGGCGACGAAATCCGACACCGTCATCGACTCCGCGAGCAGCAGTGCCTGGCCACCGGTCGGCAGGTCGAGAACGACGCCGGCCCCGGCATAGTTGTTGCCGCCACGACCGGTCCCGTGCGGCGCCCAGTACACCGGACGTTGGGCGATCGAGCCGCGGACCCGGACGAGTTGGCCTGGGGTGGCGCCGGCCGTCACCTCGGGCCAGCCCGCGACCCGGTGCGCGTCCTGGGCGAACATCACCGCCAGCGGGATGCAGACCACCGCGTAGCAGACCACGACCAGCATCAGCACGGGCTTCCAGGCGATCTCCCAACCGATCCGCGCGGTCGATGGTGACAGTGCGCCTCGCTTGAAACGCAAGGCATACCAAGCCAATACGCGCATGACGGCCAGGGCGCCGAGGATCATCATGCCGACTATGCCGGTGACGCGCGAGAAGAAGACGTCGTCGCCCTCGTCGAGGCTGAAGTACCACATCGACAATGGCAGGGGCAGCGTCAGCAACAGCAGCAGCGCATACGAAGGATGGCTCGTCAGGTACTCGTAGCGCACCGTAGCCCGTCGGTTCGGTACGACGGCGTCGATGCCGTCACCGATTGGAACACCCACCGCGGGCACCCATTCTCCCTCGACCAACCGGGGTCGAATCATAGTGCGCAGCACGAAGAATCCCGTGATCACGGCCAGCACGAGAGCGCCCCAGAACACCATCGGGATGCTGCCGCCCACGCCGGGCACGCCGAATGCGCCACGGATGTCCACGATCTTGCCGATGAAGAACGCCAGCGACATGACGAAGAAGAACTCGATCAGCCAGATCTGAATCAGTTGTGGGATACGGGATCCGAGGCGATCAAACGCCAGTACGCCCTGCCAGATGAACCGGATCATGGATACTCGAGCAACACCAGGACCCGCCCGTCGGGACTCGCGTCGGGAAAGTCCTTGAGCCTGAACCCGTAGTAGCGCCGCTGGTTGGCGGTGATCTCGTCGACCACACGACCGTGGGCGTCGATGTGGCCGTCGTGGACCTTCTTCAGTACGCCGATGAGGTCCGGCACCGAGAGTGATTCCGCCAGAAGCACTGCCTCACCGCCGGTTTCGAGGTTGACCAGCACGCCGGCACCGGAGTAGTTGTCGCCCCCACGTCCGCCGCCACCGTGCGGCCACCACACCGGCTTGCCGCTCAGCGTGCCGCGAATGCGGAAGTACTGACCGTCGTGATCGACGGCGTCCGCGGCGGTCAACACGGGTAGCCGGTCGATCTTGCGTAACTCGTCCCACCACATGTAGCCGATCGGGATTCCGCCGATCGCATAGATCATGATCAGCAGCATCAGCACCGGCTTCCAGGCAACCTCCCAACCGAGCCGGCGCTCGGACATCTCCAGATCGCCGGCCTGCACCGCCAACTCTCTTCTGCCCAAACGGAACACGTACCAGGACAGCAACCTGGCCAGCGCGATGAACGCCAACACACACAGGCCCACCGTGCCCGCGACCCGGAAGTAGAACGAATTGCCGCCGTGATTCTCGTTGGCCCACAACATGACAACGGGAATCGGAGCGGTCAGCAGGCCGAGCAGGATGTAGGACGGGTGGCTGGTCAGGTAGGTGTACTCCACCGCCCATGATCGGTTGCCTCCGTACACCGTGGAGTCGCCGATGTCGGCGTGCACGGTGGGCGTCCAGGTGTCCGTCTTCACCCGCGGCTTGACCAGGCTCTTGACGAAGAAGAAGCCGGCCAACAGGCCGACGGCCAGGGCGGTCCAGTCGCCGCCGTCGAGGTGCTCGCCGGTGCCCGGCACGCCGCACGCGCCGTGCGCGTCGATGATCGAGCTGATGAAGAACGTCACCGGCATCATGAAGAACAGTTCGATGAGCCACATCTGGACGATCTGCGGAATGCGGGACCCGATCCGGTCGAACGCGAGGACTCCGCGCCAGATGAACCTGAGGATTCCCATGGCCGGACAGGGTAGCGGTAGGCGCGCCGTGGTGGGCAAACTTTCGACCAGTCCGGATCGGGCTCAGAGAATGCCGTGACGAGGATGTTCGAGCGTGTGCCCAGGACCTGCAGCAACATTGAGAGCGCCGGGGCACGAACTCAAAGTGTAGTAAAACCCCTTATTGATCAAACGCCGCTCGCTCACAGATGATTTTCATTCAGAACTCAGATGATTTTCAGCTGTGTCCCGAGCCGAAGGATCTTCATGCCGCCGCACGTCCGCCGTTTCTCGCTTGCCCTGACCGCTGCCACCGGAGGTGTGCTCGCCGCGGCGTCGCTGTCGATGGCCGCCGCCGGCGCCGATGAGTACTTGTGGGCCATCCAGCCGACGGAACCAGCCACAATTCTTTCGGAGAGCGGATTTCCGCCGTTTTCTCAAACCGTCCTGGAGCAGGGCGGTTTCGCCCCCATCTACTTTCCCGAATACCCCGACGGTGGCGGGGAGGGACCAGGCATCACTGGCCTTCTCCAAGTCACCGAGATGATGGGTTCGACCAACGACGACCTCGTGGTGACGACCGGGGGCATGAGTGGTGACGGCCTCGTCAATGTTCCGACCAACTCGGTCGTCGATCTGTGGAAATTCGGCGAAGGCTTTGAAAACATCTACGTCGACCTCGTCGGTCAGGGCACGGACGGCGCCAACAAGATCACCGATGAGCTGATCACCCCGTTTGGCGCCTTCGACATCCCGACGACGTTCGATGCCGCCGCGTTCGAGGTCCCGGTCTCCCCGACGTCAGCGGCCGCGGTCGACCTGGCCACGGCGCTGGAACCCGGAGCCTTCACCTCAGCGCTGGAAGCCGACTGGGCTTCCCTGGTCGCGCTCTTCTAAAGCAGGCGGCGGAGCGCGGGCAGGAAGGCGCGGTCGGCCGGCACCCAGTCGACCGCGTCCAACTCCGCGGCGGACACCCAGCGCAGCGCGGCATGGTCATGCGCCTGGGGTTCGCCGCTGAGCAGCGACGCGGCGTAGGCCCGCAGCGTCATCGTGTCGCTGAGCGCGACGTCGGCGAGGTGGTCACCCACGGCGACCTCGACGCCGAGTTCCTCGGCTAGTTCGCGGGCCAGCGCCTCGGGCTCCGTCTCCCCCGCGGCGACCTTGCCGCCCGGCAACTCCCAGCGGCCGGCCAGTTCCGGCGGCCGGACACGCTGCGCGATCAGCACCCTCGACCCCACGACGATCGCTCCGGCGACCACGATCTGGTTGACCATCGCGGCTGACGGTATACCGTCGAAATATGGCTGTGTTAACGGATGAACAAGTGGACGCCGCACTGCCTGAGTTGGACGGGTGGGAACGCGAGGACGGCGCCCTACGGCGCGAGGTCAAGTTTCCGGAGTTTCTCGCCGGCATCGACGCGGTGCGACGGGTCGGCGAACACGCCGAAGCCGAGGATCATCACCCCGACATCGATATTCGTTGGCGGACGGTGACTTTCGCGTTGGTGACGCACTCCGAGGGCGGCATCACCGACAAGGACGTGGCGATGGCCCGCGACATCAATCGGATCGTCGGGAACTAGCGGCAACCCAGGCCAGCGTGGCCAGCGTCGCCACGATGTAGACCAGGCCGCCCCACGCCTGGTACCAGGGCCGCCCGTTCTGCCAGATGCTCGGCTGCGCGAAACTCAGCAGCCACGGCACGCCGACGACGAGCAGTGCCAACCACGTCCAGCCAAGGATTCGCGCGCCCGAGCGCTCGGCCAGCGGACCGTGGAACAACCAGATCAGCAACGGCACCAACCAGACCCAGTGGTGCGTCCAGGAAATCGGGGACAGCAACAGCCCGAACATCTCGACCACCAGCAGTCGGCCCAGCCGATCACTCATTGCCCGCCAAGCGAATACGGAAAGTAGTGCGGTGACGGCGATTCCGATCAGCACGGCCGGGCTGTAGCCGGCGTCGTAGCCGTAGATCCGGCAGACCGCGCCGCGCCACGACTGGTTGAAGATGGTGCAGATCGGGCCGACGCGGTCAGTCTTGAAGATCAGATCGGTGAAGTAGTAACGGGTTTGGTCCCCGACGACCAGTGCCGACAACCCGATGGTGGCCGCGAACACGACGCCGGAGAACACCGCCGTCGCCCACCGTCGCGTGCCGGCGAAGTACAAGCCGCCGATCGCGGGCGTCAACTTCACCCCGGCGGCCGTGCCCAGCAACAGGCCGGACAGCCACCAGCGCGCGCTGTACACCGCGCCCAGCGTCGCCAACGCCAGCACCACGTTGATCTGCCCGTAGTCGAAGGTGCTGCGCAGCGGTTCGAGCCAGATCGCGATGCCCGTCCACAACATCGCCCACCGGTGGCCCTCGCCCGCGGCGACACCCAGCAGTCGCTGACTGAGCCGGATCACGCCGTAGAGCGCGGCCATCGTCCCGACCGTCCAGCAGAACGCGACCAGGCCGAACGGCAGGAAGTGCAACGGGTAGAACACCACCGCCGCGAACGGCGGATAGGTGAAGGGCAGCGGGAAATCCGGTGTCTGATCTGCGTAGACGTAGTGGTAGAGGCTGCCCGGGTGGTCGATCATCGCCGACCCGCCGACGTAGACGTGCAGGTCGACGAAGTTCGCGCCGTTGGGCGCCAGGTAGGTCCAGGCCAGCCGCGCCAGCACGCTGACCAGCAGGACCACCGGCCCGATGGTGTCCACCGAGATCGCGGGGCGGCGGTTGGCGATTGCCGCCGGAGCGGCCGAGGAGGTGTCGATCTGCACGACTCTATCGGCGCGCCGCTCGGTCACCGCCGTCACTCGGTTCAGTAACGGTCGGATAAATGCCACACGTGTCACTTGAGTCACTCCCGCCTCCTGACGGATCGTCTCCGGCGAGGACCTGTCATCGAGATTCAAGGGGAGTCATGTCAACTATCGGAACCTTCGTTCGCGCCACGGCCATCGTGGCGGGCTCGTCGGCAGCGTTGCTCTTGGGCGGCCTGATGGGCACAGCCCACGCCGACCCGATCGCACCGGTGCCCACGCCCGACATCAGCCAGCAACTCGTCGGCACCGCGGCTCAGGCGCCGCAGCTGCTGCAGAACGTCGCCGGCGCACTGGGCGGCCAGCCCGCCACGCCGCCGCCGCTGGCCAGCGCGGCGATCAAGATGCCGCAGCAGGCGGCCCCGACCACGGGCTCGTCGCTGCTTCCGGGTCTGGCGTCGCCGGCCCCCGCCGCGAGTTCAACTCCGGGCCTGGGCATTCCGGGCCTCAGCGCGCCGACTCCGGCCGCCACGTCGACGCCGGGGCTCAGCCTCCCGGGCCTGACTCCCTCCGTTCCGGCTGCGGCCGCGCCGGCGGCGGCCAGCCCGACGAGCATGCTGCCGCAGGCTCAGCTCAACCTGCCGCAGATCCCCGGGATGCCCTTCCCGCTGCCGCAGCAGGTGTCGCTGCCCGGTGACCTGACCTCGCTGATCGGCGGCTCGCCGCTGACCAGTGGCCTCGCGTCGGCGGCCGGCATCCCGTCCGCTGCGGCTCCCGCGGCGACCCTGCCGCTGACCGCCGCCCCGGCGGCGACGTTGCCGCTGACGGCGGCGCCGTTGGCGACCGCTCCGGTGCTGCCGTCGACCGCCGGTGCAGCGCTGTTCCCGGTCTCCGCCCTGCCCTGACCGAGCCCTTGGCCGGCTAGCGCCAACGCGCGCTAGCCGGCCACCAACAACTTCGACGACTGGGAGGACACCATGTACATCACCCGAAACCTGATCAGCACCTTCGCCACCGCGGCCATTGCCGCCAGCGCCGTGGCACTGTCCCCCACCGCTGCCGCCGACCCGGCGCCGCCCGCGCCGATCCCCGCCCAGCAGGCGCCGGCCATCCCCGGCATGCCCGGCCTGCCCGCGCTGACCGAGCTGAGCCCGATCATCCAGCAGGCCGCCGGCAACCCCGAGCAGGCCACCCAGCTGTTGATGGCCGCCGCGCAGGCGTTCAGCAAGAACCCGTCGGCGCCGGAAGAAGCGAAAAACGTTGCGGCATCGGTGAATCAATTCGCCCAGGCACCCGAAGCCGCATCAACCGCGCACGTCGTCCCGCCTGGCGTGGAACCCGGCGCGCAGGCCCACCTGCCCACCGGCATCGACCCGGAGCATGCCGCCGGCCCCGCAGCAGCAGCAGCCGCACCGGCCGCCGCACCCGCCGCGGCCAATGCCGTTCCGGTGGCAGCGACCCCGCCGGCTCCGGCCGCCGCCCCCGCGCCTCAGGCTGCCGCCCCGGCACCCGCGCCCGAGGCAGCGACGCCGACCTTCAGCCCGGACGCACCGCCCACCCAGGACTTCATGTACCCGTCGATCAGCAACAACTGTGGCGGCGACGGCGGCACGGTGATGGCGCCGGTGCTGTCGGTCGCCGGACCGGCGAAGATCCCGACGCCCGGCCCCGCCGCGGGCCAGACCGCCTACGTGTTCACCGCGGTGGGCACCTCGGGCCCCGCCGACGTGCAGAAGCTCCCGCTGAACGTCACCTGGGTGAACCTGACCAGCGGCAAGTCGGGCAGCGCGACACTCAAGCCGAACGCCGACATCAACCCGCAGGGACCGACCACGCTGACCGCCGTCGTCGACACCGGTTCGGGCAGCATCATGTCGACCGTCTTCGGACAGGTCAGCACCAAAGACAAGCAGTGCCAGTTCATGCCCACCATCGGCTCGACGGTGGTGCCTTGATCTAGAGACGACGAAATCCGCCGGGGCACATAGGCTCCGGCGGATTTTGCGTCAGTCGGTCATGGCCCTAATAGGCCATGCCGTGCTAGTCGTTCATGGCCCTAATAGGCCATGAAGAGAATCGCGTCCCGGTCGTATTCCAGGCCGGGGTGCGCGCTGGCCAAATGCTCCTGCGTCAGGTCGACCAGCTCGTCTTCGTCCTTGCCGGTGATCGCCTCGCCACACGGACAGTTCAGATGCGTCTTCATGGTGTCGCCTTTCCGGTTGCTGCCTTCTTGGCTGCCTTCATCTGTTTCTTGTACGAACGGACCTTTTCCATCGACTTCGCGTCGGCGATGTCGGCGACCGATACGTGGCTGCCGGCCTTGCCGAAGTCGCCTGCCGCGGCGCGCCAGCCCTTAGGCGTCACCGCGTACTGCTTGCCGAGGAGCGCCAGAAAGATCTGCGCCTTCTGCTCCCCGAACCCCGGCAGGCCCTTGAGCCGTTTCAGCAACTCGGCTCCGTCGGGGTCGCCGGCGGTCCACAAGCCGGCGGTGTCGCCGTCGTAGCGGTCGACGATGATCTGCGCCAACGTCTGGATCCGCTTGGCCATCGAACCCGGAAAGCGATGAATTGCAGGCTTTTCCGAACACAACGCGGCGAACTTGTCCGGGTTGCAGTCCGCGATCTCGGCGACGTCGAAACTGCCCATCCGGTCGGCGATCTTCTTCGGCCCGGCGAATGCCGTCTCGAAGGTGACCTGTTGATCGAGAACCATCCCGATCACCAACGCCAGCGGATCGTCAGCCAGCAGTTGGTCGGCCTCGGGATCCTGGGCCAGGCACAGCTTGATCGTCAACGGTCGACACCCATGATCGCGATCCTAACCCCGCTGTTTCGCAGAAATCTCGCCCGTCACGAGTTTCAATGAAGCGATGAGCCGGCCCGCTCACTTTTCGCTTCGCGCAAGGTGGTCGTTCGCCGTTGCGGTATCGGCGGCGATGCTCGTCGCCGTGCCTGCCCACGCCGACTCGCCGCACGATCGGTACCACCCCAACTACGACGAGAATTGGTGTCCCGGCGGCGGAACCGGCGCCGCGGGAGCGCGCGGTTACTGCGACGGGGTCGACTATCCCGATGGCAGTTTCTGGCACGCGGCCGGCTTCACCGGCGCCGAGCACTTCGAGGAGACCACCCGCTGCAAGCTGCACTCGGGGTTGATCCTGCAGGACGCGCCGCCGGGTGGTTGCGGCAATGAGTGGCGGGGCTGACGGTTACCGTGGCGAGATGGCTCAGCCCACCGCACGTCACCTGAAGAACCTGGCCGGTTTCACCGGCCTGTCCTGCATCGCGATCGGGATCTACCACTTCCTGTTGGGCGTCTCGTCGGTGCCGGGCGCGACGGGCGCCAACGCGACGGTCGACTCGCGCGAGCGCTTCTACTCCGCCTATTTCGCCGGCTACGGCGTCGCGTGGCTGGGCGCCGCCCGCCGGTCCCCGATCCGCGCCACCGAGATTCGCCTACTGGCTGGGCTGATGCTGGTCAGCGCGGTGGGACGGGTGATCTCGCTGGTCGCCAACGGCCGGCCGCACTGGTTCCAGGAGGTGTTGACAGCGGTCGAATTCGTCGTTCCCGCAGCATTTTTCGGAATGACCGAGCTGGGGATAGCGACGGCCGACGAGAAGGAGCTGGCGCGCTAGCCGCTCTTGCGGCGGAACTCTCGATGGTTTCCGGCCGCGCCGTGCGCCCGAGTCCCCTTGGCGCCGCCGTCCTTGTGATCGGCCCCGCCGGAGGACTTCGCGTTCTTGCGCTCCAGCGCCTCACGGAATTTGCGCTTGTTGTCGTCCTCGGGCGGTGTGTCCCCGGACTTCGATCCAGCCATAGCCGCAGCCTAACGCAGGCCGGGCGGCATGCCGTAGAGATGTGCGACCGGCAGCGTCAGCACCACGCGGCGATCGGTGACCATCGCCTCGCGGTATTCGTCCCAGTCTGAGTGTTCGCCAGCGATGTTGCGGTACAACGCAATCAGCGCCTCGACCGTGTCGTCCCCGGGAGCGGCCGCCGGCGGCGTCAGCGTCGCGGTGCCCTCGGCGACGGCATACGACCAGCCGTCGTCCGAACTGACGAGCAGCGACGCCCGCGGGTCGCGACGCAGGTTGCGGGTTTTGGCGCGCGGCTCGGTGACCGACACCTGGATGGCAAGACTGCGGACGTCGAAGTAATAGGAGACGTTGGACAACTGAGGTCGGCCGTCCCGTTTGAGCGTGGCCAGCACCCCGAGAGAATTGTCCGCGATCACGGCCAACAGCTTGTCGTCGAAAACATCGCGCCCCATGTCGAAAGCCTACGGGCCGACCTGATCGGCTGGCTACCATCACGCTCATGACCGAGTACGCGGCATTCCTGCGGGGCGTCAATGTCGGTGGCGTCAACCTGAAAATGGCCGATGTCGCAACGGCGTTGACCGATGCCGGACTCGCCGACGTCCGCACCATCCTGGCGACCGGCAACGTGACACTGACGTCGCCCAAGGGC
The DNA here is from genome assembly GCF_030252325.1 of Candidatus Mycobacterium wuenschmannii. Lineage (NCBI taxonomy): Bacteria > Bacillati > Actinomycetota > Actinomycetes > Mycobacteriales > Mycobacteriaceae > Mycobacterium > Candidatus Mycobacterium wuenschmannii. Next base: position 2,414,628 of record NZ_CP126981.1, read on the forward strand.
GCCGACGCCGTGCGGGAGGCCGCCGAGCAGGCGCTGCGCAAGGCGTTCGGCTACGACGCCTGGGTGCTGGTCTATCCACGCACCAAGCTGGCGTCGATCGTCGACGGCTATCCATTCGACGCCGAGGTCGACGGATACCAGTCCTATGTCACCTTTGTCAGCGACGCCGACGTGCTCGACGAGCTCACGGGGCTGACCAAGGATGCCGGCGCCGACGAAAAGATCAAGCGTGGTTCCAAATCCGCCGGTGTAATCTATTGGCAGGTCGCCAAGGGCAAGACACTGGACAGCACCATCGGCAAGACGATGGGCAAGAAGAAATACAAGTCGTCGACCACCACCCGCAATCTGCGCACGCTGGCCAAAGTCGTGGCCGCTCAGTCGTCGACGTAGTCCTGCAGGTAGCGCAGCGCGTCGGCCTTGCCGAGGCCCAGCCCGCGCGCCACGTCGAGGAACGCGCCGGCCGCCGCGGCCATCGCGGTGTCCGCGGGGTCCGCCCGGGCGACGAAAGTGCCGAAGCGACCGCGGGTTTCGACGATGCCGGCAGTTTCGAGTTCGCGGTAAGCCCGAGCGACGGTATTGACGGCCAGGTTCAGTTCGCCGGCCAGCTCGCGGACCGTCGGCAACCGCGTGCCGGGCGCTAGGGTGCCGGCCCGGATCGCATCGATGATCTGGTTGCGCAGCTGATCGAACAGCGGTCGATCCGCCTGCCCGTCCAACCGCAGCCATTCGCCCCACTCCACCCGCCCAGTATCCCGCAGCACCGCTGGTTTCACTGCCCAGCTCCTCCTCATCGCCGGGCTAAATCCACTGCCCAGCTCCTCCTCATCGCGCTACGCGCTCTGCATCGTCGCCGGGCTATCTTGGTGAGGTGCGAATCACGGTGCTGTCCGGCGCGGGGATCTCCGCGGAGAGCGGCGTGCCGACGTTCCGCGACGACAAGAACGGCCTGTGGGCCAAGTTCGACCCCTACGAGTTGTCCAGCGTCCAAGGCTGGGAACGCAACCCGGAACGGGTATGGGGCTGGTATCTGTGGCGGCACTACTTGTGCGGCACCGTCGAGCCGAACCCCGGGCACCGCGCCGTCGCCGCGTGGCAGGACCACGCCGAGGTCAGCGTCGTCACCCAGAACGTCGACGATCTGCACGAGCGCGCGGGCAGCTCGCCGGTGCACCATCTGCACGGCAGCCTCTTCGAGTTTCGTTGCGCGACATGCGATTCGCCCTACACCGGCGACCTACCTGAGATGACCAAGCCCGCACTGGAGGTCGAACCACCGACGTGCCACTGCGGTGGCCTGATCCGGCCGGACATCGTCTGGTTCGGCGAGCCGCTCCCCCAGGAGCCTTGGCAGCACGCGGTCGAGGCGACGACGAACGCCGACGTGCTGGTCGTGGTCGGAACGTCGAGCATCGTCTACCCCGCCGCCAGCCTGCCCGAGGCGGCGCTGGCCCGCGGAATCGTCGTCGTCGAAGTCAATCCGGAACCCACACCGCTGTCCGACAGCGCCACGATCACCGTGCGCGAATCGGCCAGCACCGCGCTCCCGACACTGCTACAGCGGCTGCCGGCCCTGCTGAAGTAGCCCTGCTGAACTAGGCGGGACGGTGCGCCCGGCCGATGACGAATTCCGACGTCGGGACCGGCACCCACGCCGGGAACAGGAACTCAGTCCGGGAGCGCTCGACCTCGAAGCCCGCTGAGCGAATCGACTGCTCGGTATGGCGATGCGCGTGACAGTTGCCGGCCAGCCGGGGCCACAGCGTCGTCGCGTCGACGAACTTCTGGAACCCGCCCCGCAATCCCTTGCTGGCCACGTGCTCCAGATAACGCAGCTCGCCGCCCGGCTTCATCAGCGAAAGCGCTTGTCGCAGAACCGAATCCGGTTCACCGACCGAGCACAGCACCAGCGAGAACACCACCGCGTCGAACGGCGCTTCGGCGGAGAAGCTCTCCACGGTCCGGTTGGTCACCTCGACCGGGACGGGCGCGGTGGCGGCGGCCTCCCGGGCCAGGCCGACCAACTGCTGCTCGGGTTCGATCGCGACGACCTGCTCAACGGTGTCGGGGTAGAACGCAAAGTTGCTGCCGGTCCCGGCGCCCACCTCGAGGACGCGCCCCGACAAGCCGGCGAGATTCTCTCGGCGAGTTTCGCGCATCTGCTCGGTCTCGTGCGCAGCGATCCTGGTCCAGACGCGTGCGAAGAACGGATGGTGGACGGTCTCCGCCGTCGGTGACGCCATGCCTGTCAGCCTTTCGACCCCAGCGCCGTGAGCTTCTCCACCACCTGCTGCGGTGTCGCGTCGGCGCCGACCAATCCGGTCACCATATTCCCGGAGAAGACGGCGCGCAGCACCCGGTCGGTGAACGCATCGGCATCGCCGAACGGCAGATGCGGCTTGGCGATCAGCAACGCGGCCACGCCGTGCGCGGCGCTCCACAGTTCCAGGGCGACCGCGGTGGCGTCTCCGGCAGGGAACACGCCCTCGGCCATCAATGTCTTGACGGAGGCGCACATGTGCTCGAAGGCCGAACTGGCAAGGGCGGCATCGACATTGCTGTTCGATTTCCATTCGCCCATCGTCGCGATCCGATACAGCTCGGGGTTTTCGACCGCGAACCGGACGTAGGCCAAGCCCTGCGCGCGCAGCACCTCCACGGTGCTCGGCTGCACCGAGGCGACCCGCTGCATCTCGTCGTCGAGCTTCTCGAAGTAGCGCGCGCACACCGCATCCAGCAAGGCGTCCTTGTCCTGGAAGTGCAGATAGATCGACGGCGGCGTGACGCCGACGCGTTCTGCGACCGAACGGATCGAGACCGCCTTGGCATGCCCAATGTCGAGCAGGAGTTCGGTTGCGGCATCGAGGATTTCGTCGCGCAGCAGGTCACCAGACCCGCGCGGCGCGCGCCGCCGGCGAAGAGTTTCGGTGGACGGATCAGCGACCATCTACCACCGTCGTTGCAGTACGTGCGGCAGCGGCAGCGGGAACGGCGGATACGGCCGCATCGACCAGCAACGGCTCGGGCTCCGAGCCCGACTCGCTGATGCCGAACCGCTCATGCAGCCACACCAGCGGCTTGGGCGCCCACCAACTCCAGTGGCCCAGCACATGCATGAACGCCGGCACCAGCACCATCCGCACCAGCGTCGCATCGGCCAGCACGGCCAACGTCAGCCCGGTACCGAACATCCGCATGAACGAGACCTGGGCGGCGATCAACGCGGCGAACGAAATCGACATCACCAGCGCGGCCGCGGTCACGACCCGGCCGGTGCGGGCCAGCCCGAGCGCGACGCTCCTGTCGTTGTCAGCGCGCTTGGTTCGGTTGTCCGGAGGGACCGGATGCGACGCGAGCGCGCTCAACCAGTATTCGCGGATCCGGGAGACCAGGAACACCTCGTAATCCATCGACAGGCCGAAGGCGACGCAGAACAACAGCACCGGGATATTGGCGACGACCGTGCCGCTCGACGTGGTGCCCATTGCGCCGAGGTGCCCGTCCTGGAAGATCCAGACGAGTGCGCCGAACGCCGCGGTCAGCGATAAAACATTGCACACCAACGCTTTCAACGGCAGCAGCACGCTACCGGTGAGCAGGAAAAGCAGGACGAACGTGATGACACCGATCAGGCCCAGCACCAGCGGCAGCCGGTCGGTGATCGCGTCCACGCTGTCGCGATTGATCTGCGCCTGACCGGTCAGCTGGGTCGGCTGGCCGGCCGGTCCGGGCACGGCGTGCAGCCGGTCGAGCTGGGCATCGGACGCTTTGGAGAACAGCGGCGCGGTGCTGGCGATCGTCAAAAAGGCGCTGCCGGAAGACATTCCGGTGGCCGCCGACGGTGGGCCGACCAGGGTGCCGTGCACGAATGTGCCGGTCGGCGCCGAGACGGCCGACACGTCGGCCACCCGCGACAAGTCGGCGGCGTAGCGGCTGAGGTCGCCCGGACGCACCCCTCGAACGTCCGGGACGACAACAGACACCGCGGTCGCCGAATCATCGGCGAAATCGTGACGCAACTGGTCACCGACTGCGTGGGCGGAGGCCGAGGCCGGCAGCACCCGGTCGTCGGGCATGCCCCACTTCACCCCGAGGAAGGGCAGCCCCAGCATCAGCAGCAGCGCGACGACGGCCAATCCGATCGGAATGGCACGTCGCATCACGAAAGTTGTTGAGCGGTACCAGAACAACTGCTCGACGGGTTTGCGCACCGGATCTGGCCGGCCGAATAGCCGGCGTCCGAGCTTGCGTACGTCCAGCGCGTCCAACCGCGGCCCGAGCAACACGATCGCCGCGGGCGTCACGACGATCGCTGCCGTCGCGACGAATGCAACGGTGGCCACGCCGGCGTAGGCGAAGGACTTCAGGAAGTACATCGGGAACAGCACCATCACGACCATCGACAACGCGACGGTGGTCGCCGAGAACAGCACCGTGCGGCCCGCGGTCGCCATCGTGCGGATCAACGCGGCGTCCGGTTCGGCGCCGTCGGCCAACTCGTCGCGGTAGCGGCTGATGATCAGCAGCGTGTAGTCGATCGCCAGAGCCAGGCCCAGCGCGCTACTGAGGTTCAGCGCATAGGTCGACACGTCCGTGCCGAAACTGATCAGCCGCAGCACCGACATCGACCCGACGATGGCCAACCCGCCCAAGCACACCGGCAGGGCCGCGGTCAGCAGGCCGCCGAACACCCAGACCAACACCAGGAAGCTGAGTGGAATCGCGAGCGACTCCATCAGCAGCAGATCGCGCTCGTTCTGGTGGTTGATCTGGTCGTAGATCATCGCCGCGCCACCGGCGCGGACCGTGACGCCGTCGCGGTCGTGGACCACTTTCGCCGCGATCTTCTTGGCGTACTTCTGCGCGTTGTTCTCGCCGCCCTTGAGGTTGGCGACGATCAGTCCGGACTTGCCGTCCTTACTCACCAGGTTGGCCGGCCCGTTCCAGGCCGAGACGACGTTGTACACCCCGTCCGACCCTTGGACCTGCGCGACGATCTCGCTGCCGACCCGGCGGGCCAGCTCGCTTTGCGCGCCGCTCGGCGCGGTCACCACGAGGACGAGTTGCTGATCGCTTTGGCCGAACTTCTCGCCCAGCAACTTGGTCGCCTGCGCCGACTCCGAGGCCGGGTCCTGAAAGCCGCCGGCGGACAGACTCTTGGCGACCGGCAGGCCGAACACGGCAGCCGCGACGAGGACCACGACCGCAGCAGCAAGGATGCGCCGGGGCCCTGCAATGGCCAGACGGGCGATTCGCTGCAACATGGGTGTCCTCTGATTCGTTATCGTCGGTAACTTATCAGCGATAAGTTACCGACGCAACCTCTTTAGAGGGAACGGGACAGAAACCCGCGATGGTTCGATGCGGCGCCCGATACGCAGGACATTTGCGGAGCATATGCGGTTGAACGCCTGCCCAATAGGTCACTTCCGAGCATCCGGACGCGGCGTCCGGTGAGTAAGCCCTTACCGCCAGACCTACCGGAAAGTAACAATTGCCACGATTTTCCGAATCGTGACTCAAAGATTCCTTAAACGTTGCCCATACGCTCACGTGCATGTGGATCGATGACTCCAATGCCGACGTAATCAAGGTTGATTTCGAGGCCCTCTACCACGGGGACTTCCTGGTGGAGGGTGAGTGCTCGGAGCAACTCGAGGATTGGCACCCGCTGGCCGACGCGAGTTAGTCCGCGCGACGCGCGCTCCGGAAAGGAGCGTGGCCGTGTCGAGGCGATCGTGAGCCTCAGCTAGACCTTCGGCAATGTCCTATTGAGCAAAAATGCCCCCGCTGCGGCGGGGGCATTTTTTGTGGGCCTCAGCTGCGCGAACGTCGACTTGTCGAGGCTCGGACGGCCGAAACGGCCCGACAACTCGACGTTCGGGGTGACAGCGGCTACCGCGGGGCCATCCGGATCGCGCCGTCGAGGCGGATCACCTCGCCATTGAGCATCGGGTTCTCGATGATGTGCACGGCCAACGCGCCGTACTCGTCCGGGTTGCCGAGCCGGCTGGGGTGCGGCACCTGCTTGCCGAGCGACTCGCGCGCCGGCTCGGGCAGGCCCGCCAGCAGCGGGGTGTCGAACAGACCCGGCGCGATGGTGACGACCCGAATGCCCTTGCTGGCCAGGTCGCGGGCAATCGGCAACGTCATGCCGACGACTCCGCCCTTGGATGCCGAGTAGGCGGCCTGCCCGATCTGGCCGTCGAAAGCGGCGACCGAAGCGGTGTTGACGATGACGCCGCGCTCCTCGCCGACCAGGTCGTGCTGGGCGATCCGCTCGGCGCCCAGCCTCAGCACGTTGAACGTGCCGATCAGGTTGATCTCGACGACCTTGCGGAACGCCTCCAGCGGGAAGGGCCCGTCCTTGCCCAGGGTCTTGACGGCGTTGCCGGTACCGGCGCAGTTGATCACGATGCGCAGCGGCCCCAGCGACTCGGCGATGTCGAACGCCGCGGTCACCGCCTTCTCGTCGGTAACGTCGGCCGGCGCGAAGCGCGCCCGGTCACCCAGCTCGCGGACGACGTCCTCGCCTTTGAGGTCGAGCACGACCACCTGGGCGCCGGCGTCGAGCAGCCGCCGCGTGGTGGCCAGGCCCAACCCGGACGCCCCGCCGGTGACGAGTGCGACGGCATCGTTGATCTGCACGAAGACATCCTTTCGAAGCGGCCAGGCGAGCCGACCTACTGGTTGGCCGGGACTATACCCAGTCGGCGAGGACGGCCTCGGTGTCGGCTCCGGGCTGGCCGGGCGGGGTCGGCTGGTTCGGCTGCGACCGGGAGAACCGCGGCGCGGGCAGTGGCTGCAACCCCTTGCCCGCTTCGTAGAAGGTGTTCCGCTCGGTGATGTGCGGCTCGGTCTCGACTTCACCGAAGGCCAGCACCGGGGTCACGCACGCATCGGAGTCGGCGAACACCTTGGCCCAGTGGTCGCGGTCCTTGGCGGCGAAGGTCTTGGTGAACGTGTCGCGCAGCTCGGGCCAGCGGCTGCGGTCGTTCTGCCCAGGCAAGTCCTTGGGGTCGAGGCCCATCCCGTCCAGCATCGCCGCGTAGAACTGCGGCTCGATGGCGCCCACCGAGACGTAGCGGCCGTCGGCGCATTCGTAGGTGTCGTAGTAGGGCGCACCGGTGTCGAGCATGTTGGTGCCGCGCTCGTCGGTCCACAGGCCCAGCGCCCGCATGCCCCACATCATCTGCACCAGCACCGAGGAACCGTCGACCATTGCGGCGTCGACGACCTGGCCCTTGCCGGAGGTCTGCCGCTCGAACAGCGCCGACAGGATGCCGAGCAACAGGAACATCGACCCGCCGCCGAAGTCGCCGACCAGGTTGAGCGGCGGCACCGGCTTCTCGCCCGCCCGGCCGATGGCGTGCAGCACGCCGTTCAGCGAGATGTAGTTGATGTCGTGGCCGGCCTGTCTGCTGCGCGGGCCGGTCTGCCCCCAGCCGGTCATCCGGCCGTAGACCAGCTTCTCGTTGACCTTGGCGCAGTCCTCCGGGCCCAGGCCCATCCGCTCGGTGACACCCGGCCGGTAGCCCTCGATCAGCACGTCGGCCTTGGCGACGAGTTTGAGCACCAGTTCGCGGCCCTCGTCGGATTTGAGGTCGGCGATGACGAAGCGCCGGTTGCGCAGCATCGGGTCGCTGCCGCTGGCACCCGGCCGGTCGATGCGCACCACGTCGGCGCCCAAGTCACCGAGGATCATCGCAGCGTGCGGGCCCGGCCCGATTCCGGCGAGCTCGATCACTCGCAAACCTGTCAGCGGACCCGCCATTGCACACGACCTCTCTGTCGATACCAGTTCGTGGCGATCGCAAGCGCGGCGAAGCCGGGCGCAGCGGGTCGACACCTGTCAATGCATCTTGACAGTCGGCCTCGTCGTGCCCGCACCCCGGTGGCTTACGTGGCGATCGCAAGCGCGGCGCAGCCACGCGCAGCGGGTCGCCACCCAACTACGGTCGGTGGCGATCGCAAGCGCGGCGCAGCCACGCGCAGCGCGTCGCCACCGAACTACAGTCGATCCCATGACCGCTATCGATTCCGGAATCGACGCCCTCGCACCCGTCGACGGGCTCGCCGTCAGCCTCGCCGACGGCGTGCTGTCGGTGACGATCGACCGCCCGGACAGCCTGAACTCGTTGACGCTGCCGGTATTCGAGGGGCTCGCCGACGTGATGGAACACGCGGCCCACGACCCGCGGGTGAAGGTGGTGCGGCTCGGCGGCGCGGGCCGGGGCTTCTGCTCCGGCGCCGGCATGAGCGCCGACGACGTGGCGGGCGCCGGTCCCGGCGACGAGCTGATCCTGGCGGCCAATCGGGTGGTCCGCGCGATCACCGCGCTGCCGCGTCCGGTCGTTGCGGTGGTGCACGGTGCCGCCGCCGGTGTCGGGGTGTCGATCGCATTGGCGTGCGACCTCGTATTGGCTTCGGACACAGCGTTTTTCATGCTCGCGTTCACCAAGATCGGCCTGATGCCGGACGGTGGCGCCTCGGCGCTGATCGCCGCCGCGATCGGCCGGATCGGAGCGATGCGGATGGCCCTGCTCGCCGAGCGACTCTCCGCGGCGGACGCCTTGGCCGCCGGACTGGTCAGCGCGGTCTACCCGGCCGACGACTTCGGCTCCGAGGTGGACACGGTGGTGGCCAAACTCCTGACCGGGCCGGCGGTGGCCTTCGCCAAGACCAAGCAGGCGATCAACGCGGCCACGCTCACCGAGCTGGAGCCGACCCTGCAGCGCGAACTCGAGGGTCAGTCAATCCTGTTGAACTCGCACGACTTCCGCGAGGGCGCACGGGCTTTCCAGCAGCGCCGCAATCCGGAGTTCACGGACAGCTGAGGTTTACAGGCCGAACAGCGGCGGCAGTCCGAGCAGTACGACCAAGGTCCAGACGAAGTGGGTCAGGATCGGCGCGAGCACTCCGCCGGTGGCCCGGCGCTCGAGCGCGCAGACCGTGCCGAGGATGATCGCCGCGAAGGCCAGCATCGGGTTCTGACTGCTGGCCAGCGTGGCTATCACGTAGATGACGGTCGAGATCAAGAGCGGGTGATGGTTGCCGAGCGCGGTATAGAGCGCGCCGCGGTAGAACAACTCCTCCGCGATCGCCGCCAACAGCGCGATAGCCATTGTCAGCCGCCACGATCCCTGATCGGTGTAGTGCAGCAGTTTCGTGACGTATTCGGCGATCGCGGGGACCTCCCGGACGATCAACCCGCCGACGATGAAGACGCCGCCGACGATCAGCCCGATGGTGGTGCCGCTGACCACCGGGCGCTGATTGCGGCCGCGCCAGCGGGCGCCACCCAGGTGCAGCGGACCGGACGCGAAAGCGCCCAGCGCCCACACCCCCGACAGCGCCAGCGACCACCAGTAGAACGCGGGTTGGCCGGGACGCTCGCGCAGTGCGAACGCCAGCGATGCGACGCCGAGCACCAGCACCACCGCCACCACCACCCGCCTGCGGCGCACGGTCGACGGCGGTTCGTTGTGCGGCACAGCGACATTGACGATGCCGCGACGGATTTCTTCCAGCGCGCTGGGCTGAGAACTCACGTCACTCACTCCGCTGCTCCTCCTCATCAAAGCGCTCTGCACCGTCGCTAGCGGGACTCATTCAATCTCACTTTCGGCGTGAGCGTGATCAAGATGTCGAGCCCGGTCCGCAGTGCCCCGGCGATCGGACCGGGCACGACGTTGACCAACCCCAGACCGGGTCGCGCGATCGCTGGAGTCACTATGCACGCCAGCCGCCGCAACCGCAGCGCATCGCCACCGGCCCAGGCCGGATCGCTATCCGCGAGGTGGTGCGGGTCGGCCAGCGCGTTCACCGGGCGCGGCCGGTGATGCGACAGCGAGCGGCCGATCGCATCCTCGATCGAGAGCAGCCCGCCCTGCGGTTCGGCGACCAGATCCCGTAGGCCGGTACCGCTGGCCCGCATCGGATAGTCCAGCGACTCGACCAAGTCGGCCGCCAAACCGTCGGGCACCGGCAGCGCCAGCGCGGTCACCCACGACGCCAGCGTGGTGTCGATCCCCCACACCGGCAGGCCGGTGTGCCACGTCCCGGCGATGCGCGCGTAGGTCTTCAGCAACTCCCGGTAGGACGTGGTGTCCGGCCCGGCGATGTCGTACGAACCCGCCGGCACCTGCTCGGGGTCCGCGGCCGCGACGAGATAGTGCAGCACGTCGCGGATCGAGATCGGGTCGATCGGGTTGTCCATCCACGACGGGATCGGGATCACCGGGAACCGGTCGGCGACGTAGCGGAGCATCTCGAACGACGTCGAACCCGCACCGAAGATCACCGCGGCGCCCAGCCACACCACTTCGGCGCCGCCGTCGACGGTCAGCGCCTCGGCCACCTCGGCGCGGCTGGTCAAGTGCTCCGACAACCCTTCGTCCGACGGGACGAAACCGCCGAGGTAGACGATGCGACGCACGCCGGCACTCCTCGCGGCGACCGCCACGTTGTGGGCCGCGGCGCGGTCGGCCTCACGAAAGCCGGGTTGGCCGATCGCGTGCACGAGGTAGTAGATGACATCGATGGGGCCGGCGGCAGCCAGCGCCGCGTCCGCCGAATCGGCGTCCGAGGCGTCCAGCTGCGCCACCGTCACGTCGTCGACCCAGCCGAAGTCGACCAGACGGGCCGGGTCCCTGGTGGCGGCCACGACCTCGTGACCCGCCTCGAGCAGAGCCGTGACCAAACGCGATCCCACATATCCGGTCGCGCCGGTCACCAGAATTCGCACAGTTTTCAACCTATCGATCGTGATGGACGAGGGAGTTGAGTTCAGTTGTTGCCGAGTCCCCTCTCCGGCAAACCGGCGGGTTCGTCACATGCTGCGATTCCAGGTGATTGTGGTTAGGGTCCAACTATCCGGATTGAACTAACGCAGGCGTCAGATCGTGACCACGATGGAGCAACGATGCCTCGTATTCGCCGAATCGCAAGGGGTGACCGAATTGCCAGGGGTGAGAGCGAACATGTCACCGGCTCCGTCCGTCGCCGCTGTCGCGGTGGAGTTCCCGCCGTATCAGGTCGATCAGGCCGAGGCGCTGTCCGGGTTGGCCGGCTTCGGCGGCGCTGAATTCCAGCGCTTCGGCGCGAGCGCGGGCGTGGAGAAGCGCCGAATTGCCATGCCGTTGGCCGACTACGCCACGCTAGGCAGTTTCACCGAGGCCAACAACGTTTTCATCGAGGTCGCGTTGACCCTCGGCGAGCGGGCGATCCGGGCCGCTCTGGACGCCGCCGGCGTGCGGCCTGAGGACGTCGACGTGGTGTTCTCGACGACGGTGACCGGGCTCGCGGTGCCCACCCTGGAGGCCCGGTTGGCGACGCGCCTCGGCCTGCGTCCCGACGTCAAGCGGGTGCCGCTCTTCGGCCTCGGCTGTGTGGCCGGCGCGGCGGGCGTCGCCCGCATGCACGACTATCTGCTGGCATTCCCGGACCAGGTCGCGGTGCTGCTGGCCGTCGAACTGTGCTCTTTGACGCTGCAGCGGGACGACCTCTCGGTGGCAAACCTGGTGGCCGCCAGCCTGTTCGGCGACGGCGCCGCCGCCGTCGTCGGTATGGGCTCGGCCCGGGCAGCGGCCGGGCCCCGGGTGCTGGCCACCCGCAGCCGGCTCTACCCCGACACCGAAGACGTGATGGGCTGGGACATCGGCAGTAATGGCTTCAAGATCAAACTTTCCACCGAGGTGGCGACCGTCGCCGAGAAGTACGTCGGTGACGACGTGCGCAACTTCCTCGCAGAGCACGGACTGACGCCCGACGACATCGCGACCTGGGTGTGCCATCCCGGTGGACCAAAGGTCATCGAGGCCATCGAGAACACGCTCGACCTGCCGCCGAACGCGATGGACCACACCCGAAACTCGTTGCGCGAGAACGCCAACCTGTCATCGGTGTCGGTGCTGGACGTGCTCAGCAGGAACCTCGCCGATCCACCCGGACCGGGATCGTTCGGCCTGATGATCGCGATGGGGCCGGCATTCTGCTCGGAACTTGTACTGCTCGGCTGGTAGGCCGTCGCCTCTGACGGCGACCCGCCGTGGCCCTCAGCGTGCCTTCCAGACCGGTGGGCGCTTCTCGGCGAACGCCGTCGGCCCTTCCTTGGCGTCCTCGCTGCGCAGCAGAGCACCGAACTCGACGACCGTGCGCGCCCAGCTCGGCTCCTCGTGGGGAATCACACCGTCCTCGGCGCCGCACGCGAGCCGCTTACTGGCCTGCACCGACAACGGCGCGTTGACCGTGATCCGCTTGGCAAGTGCCAGAGCCGCTTCCAGCACGGTGCCGTCGGGGACGACCTGGTTGATCAGTCCCCAATCGGCGGCCTCCGCGGCGCTGATCGGCTCACCGGTCAGCAGCATCTGCATGCCCACCTTGCGCGGCAACTGCTCCGCGATGCGGAACACCCCACCGGCTCCGGCGATCAGGCCGACCTTGACCTCGGGCAGACCGAACTGTGCCCGCTCCTCGGCCACCACCAGATCGCTGGCCAACGCCAGTTCCGTGCCACCACCCAACGCGGTGCCGTTGACCGCGGCGATCGTCGGCTTGTCGATGAAGTGGTGGACGTAGCCCGCGAAACCCCACTCGCCGTGGTCCGGGTGATACAGGTTCTCCCGGCGCGCGACGGCCTTGAGATCGGCTCCGGCACAGAAGGATTTGTCACCGGCACCGGTGATCACCACCGCGCGGATGTCGGGGTCCTGCTGTGCCTGCTCGAGCGCGTCACCCACACCGATGCTGACCGCGCCGTTGACGCAGTTCCGCGCCTCCGGCCGGTTGATGGTGATGACGAGGACGTCGTCGCGGCGCTCGGTGAGAACCGCGGGAGCGTCGGTCACAACAGTTCCACGATGGTGGCGTTGGCCTGGCCACCGCCTTCACACATGGTCTGCAGGCCGTAACGAATTCCCTTGTCCCGCATGTGGTACAGCATCGTGGTCATGATCCGGGCGCCGGATCCACCGAGCGGGTGGCCGAGCGCGATCGCACCGCCGTTGGGGTTCAGCTTCTTCTCGTCGGCGCCGATGTCCTTCAGCCAGGCCAGCGGCACCGGCGCGAAGGCCTCGTTGACCTCGAACACGCCGATGTCGTCCAGCGACAGACCGGACTTCTTCAGCGCCTTCTGGGTGGCGGGGATCGGTGCGGTCAGCATGATCACCGGGTCGGCACCGGCCAGCACGGCGGTGTGCACCTTGGCAATCGGGTTGAGCCCCAACTCCCTTGCCTTCTCCGCGGTCATGATCAGCAGTGCCGCCGAGCCGTCCGAGATCTGGCTGGAGTTACCGGCGTGGATCACGCCGTCTTCCTTGAAGGCGGGCTTCAGCTGAGCCATCTTCTCGATCGGCGTGCCGCGGCGGATGCCCTCGTCCTTGAGCACGACGTTGTTGTCCTGATCCTTGATGCCGACGATCTGGTCGTCAAACGCACCGGAATCCTGTGCGGCAGCGGCCTTGTCATGCGAGCCGAGGGAGAACTGGTCGACCGTGGTGCGGTCGAAGCCCCACTGCTCGGCGATCATCTCGGCGCCGATGCCCTGGTTTGGCGTCCGGTCGTAGCGGGCCTTGAAGCCCGGCGAGAACGGGTTGCCACCGTTGGCCAACGAGGCGCCCATCGGGGTGCGCGACATCGACTCGACACCGCCGGCGACGACGACGTCGTAGTGCCCGGCGACCACACCGGCGGCGGCGAAGTGGATCGACTGCTGGCTGGAACCACACTGACGGTCGACGGTCACGCCCGGCACGGTCTCAGGCCAACCGGCCGCGAGCAACGCGGTGCGACCGATGTCCATCGACTGCTCGCCGGCCTGCATGACGCAGCCCCAAATCACGTCGTCGACGAGCGCCGGGTCGACGCCGGCCTTCTGAACCAGGCCGTTGAGAACCTGCGCGGATAGATCGGCGGCATGGACACCGGACAGGCCCCCGTTGCGCTTCCCGACCGGTGAACGAACTGCCTCGACGATGACGGCTTCAGCCATGGCTCTATCTCCTTTGACATGAGGTCTTCCGTCGATTGTTGACCAACCGCTTAGTTGGGTCACGGCCGGGGTGCCCTACCAGTGGGTAACGTCGGAGGGATGTTGCGCATAGTCATCGTCGGCGGCCACGGAAAGGTCGCCCTGCATCTGGCCCGCATGCTCGCCGACCGCGGAGATGAGGTGGCGTCGATCATCCGCAATCCCGATCACGGCGACGACATCACCGCCACCGGCGCGCACCCCGTCGTCGCGGATGTCGAGCACCTGGACACCGCCGCGCTTGCCGACGTCGTCAAGGGCTACGACGCCGTGGTGTTCTCCGCCGGTGCCGGTGGCGGCGACCCGGCCCGCACCTACGCCGTCGACCGCGACGCCGCGATCCGGGTGATCGACGCGGCCGGGCAGGCCGGTGTCAAGCGGTTCGTGATGGTCTCGTACTTCGGCGCCGGGCCCGATCACGGTGTGGCCGAGGATAATTCGTTCTTCCCCTACGCCGAGGCCAAGGCGGCAGCCGACGCCCATCTGCGGGCCACCGATCTGGACTGGACGGTGCTCGGCCCCGGCCGGCTGACGCTGGAGCCGTCGACCGGCCGGATTGAGATCGGCGAAGGCAAGGGTGAGGTCTCGCGCGAAGACGTCGCGCTGGTGGCGGCCGCCGTGCTGCACGACCCGTCGACGGTCCGGCAGACCATCGACTTCAACAACGGCGACGTGCCGATACTCGAAGCACTCGCGAGCAGGTAATATCCACCTCGCAGTCGGTCTGCCGGTTCCATCGTTCGCGACGGAGCCGGCATCGAATGAAGCATGTTAGATGTGCTTCATAGAGGGAACCCGGTGTGAGTCCGGGACTGTCCCGCAGCGGTATGCAGGAACGAACGTCGTCAATAGCACTGGTCACCTGACCGGGAAGCGACGGCCAGTAGGAGCACCACCCGGTGCATGCCTGTGAGTCCGAAGACCTGCCGATTGTGCCGGGCGCGCCGCGCCTGGCGGCTCACCGCCTCGTGGAATGGGCGACTGGCCGTACCGGTTGCAGTAGCTGTGTGCGCTGCGCCGGATCGGTTTGCGTCCGTTGGCGGTGACCACCCCGTCGATTGAAGGACGAAACCCGTGACCGCAACACCTTTCACCGCCACCGTGACCGGCTCGCCGCGCATCGGCCCGAAGCGCGAACTCAAACGCGCCACCGAGAGTTACTGGAAGGGCAAAACCAGCCGCGCCGACCTGGAGAAGGTCGCCGCCACGCTGCGACGTGACACCTGGTCCCAGCTGACCGCCGCCGGACTCGACTCGGTGCCGGTGAACACCTTCTCGTATTACGACCAGATGCTGGACACCGCAGTGTTGGTGGGCGCGTTGCCATCTCGCGTCGAGGACGTGGCTGACGATCTGGACCGCTACTTCGCTGCGGCCCGTGGCACGGCGGAGATCGCACCGCTGGAGATGACCAAGTGGTTCGACACCAACTACCACTACATCGTCCCGGAGATCGGGCCCAACACCGAGTTCTCGCTGCACCCCGAGAAGGTGCTGGCCGAGCTCAAAGAGGCTCAGGATCAAGGCATTCCGGCCCGTCCGGTCGTCATCGGCCCGATCACCTTTCTGTTGTTGAGCAAGGCGGTCGACGGCGCGGGCACCCCGATCGACCGGCTTGACGAGCTGGTGCCGCTGTACGGCGACCTGCTTGGTCAGCTCGCCGACAAGGGCGTGGACTGGGTGCAGTTCGACGAACCGGCCCTGGTCACCGACATCTCCGCCGACACCGCGGCGTTCGCCGAGCGGGCCTACGGCACCCTGGGCGCGCTGGACCGGCGGCCGGCGATCCACGTCGCGACCTACTTCGGCAACCCCGGGGACACCCTCGCAGCGCTGGCCCGCACGCCCGTCGAAGCGATCGGCGTCGACCTGGTCTACGGCGCCGATGCTCCGATCGCGTCGGCTCTGGGGCTGCGCGACAAGACGCTGGTGGCCGGCATCGTCGACGGTCGCAACATCTGGCGCACCGACCTGGAAGCCGCGCTGAGCAAGCTGGCCAGCCTGCTGGGATCGGTTGGGGCGGTTGCTGTTTCTACGTCGTGCTCGACGCTGCACGTGCCTTACTCGCTCGAGCCGGAGACCGATCTCGACGATGCACTGCGCAGCTGGCTGGCGTTCGGCGCCGAAAAGGTGCACGAGGTCGCCACGTTGGCGAGGGCACTCAGGGACGGCCGCGAGGCGGTGGCCGACGAGATCGCCGAGTCGAACGCCGCGGTCGCGTCGCGGCAGAAGGACCCGCGGCTGAACAACAGCAAAGTGCGTGAGCGTCTCGACTCGATCGCGAAATCCGGTGGCACCGAACGGGGTCCAGCGGACGAGCGCCGGGAGGCACAGGTCGAGCGGTTGCACCTGCCCCCGTTGCCGACGACGACCATCGGGTCGTTCCCGCAGACCGTCGAGATTCGTAAGGCGCGTGCGGCTTTGGTCGCGGGCGAGATCGATGATGCCGAATACACCGAGCGGATGAAGTCCGAAATCGCCGACGTGATCCGGCTGCAGGAGTCGCTCGGCCTGGACGTGCTGGTGCACGGCGAGCCCGAACGCAACGACATGGTGCAGTACTTCGCCGAGCAACTGGACGGCTTCTTCGCCACCAAGCTCGGCTGGGTGCAGTCCTACGGCAGCCGCTGCGTGCGTCCGCCGGTGCTCTTCGGCGACGTGACCCGTCAGCACCCGATGACGGTGGAGTGGGCCAAGTACGCGCAGTCGCTGACCGACAAGCCGGTGAAGGGCATGCTCACCGGACCGGTGACGATCCTGGCCTGGTCGTTCGTTCGCGACGATCAGCCGCTGGCCGACACCGCCAACCAGGTGGCCCTGGCAATCCGCGACGAGACGGTGGATCTGCAGGAAGCCGGTATCGCGGTGATCCAGGTCGACGAGCCGGCGCTACGAGAGTTGTTGCCGCTGCGCGACTCTGACAAGCAGGCCTACCTGGACTGGGCCGTCGGCGCGTTCCGGCTGGCGACCTCGGGCGTGGCGGACTCGACGCAGATTCACACCCATCTGTGCTACTCGGAGTTCGGCGAGGTGATCGGGGCGATCGCCGACCTGGACGCCGACGTGACCTCGATCGAGGCGGCCCGCTCGCACATGGAGGTGCTCGACGACCTGAACTCGATCGGCTTCTCCAACAGCGTCGGGCCGGGTGTCTACGACATCCACTCGCCGCGGGTGCCGAGCACCGACGAGATCGCCACGTCGCTGCAGGAGGCCCTGAAAGCCGTTCCGGCTGAACGGCTGTGGGTCAATCCGGACTGCGGCCTGAAGACCCGCAACCCCGACGAGGTGAACGCGTCGCTGGCCAACCTGGTCGAGGCGACGAAGCAAGTCCGCGCCAGCGCCTGACATCAGCGTCGAGAGTGAAACTGCTGCGAGGCAATCGCCCGATCCTCGCAGCAGTTTCACGTTCGGCGCCCGGCCTTCTTCGTCAGAAGCCCGACAGCGCGTCCGCGGCCAGGTTGGGTGCGAACTCGGCCAGCAACGCACTCCAGTCGGCGGCCAGCGTGGCGGGCGTCCCGTCGCCGGCCAGCGTCTGGGCGATCTCCTGCGGGAGTTGAACCAGCAACTCGTCGAGAAGCCCTGGGCTGATGCCGGTTTCGAACGTCGAGAGGATCCCGGCGTAGGAAATTCCCAGCGTGTCCGTGGCGTCGTAGCCGTTGAGGAACGCGCCGGTGAGAACCGCCGGGATGTTCAGCAGATCGGTGAATGCCGCGTCGGTCTGCCCCGCGTCGAATGCGTCGACGATCGACTGCGCACTGTCGGCGAAAGCCTGCGTCGTACCCAGCAGCGCCGCCGTCGGAGACAGCAATCCCGTCAGCACCACGTTGGACAGATCGTTGGTCAACACGTTGGCCAGGTTCTGCGCGATCTCGCCGGGAATCTCGGAGATGTTCACCAGCGACGACGCACCGGGAAGCAGGTCGATCAGCAGGCCTTCGGTGAAATTGTTCACCGACACGCTGATGTCCCCGGCGCCGATGCCGGTGATGAGATCTTGGAATTGCGCGGGCAACTGCTCGGTGAACAAGGTGTTCAGGCCGCTGGCCAGATCCGACAGGTTCGAACCGATCGTCTGGCCGAACGCCAGCTGGTTGGCAATCACTTCGGACAGCACCGGCAGCGGATCGGCTTGGATCTCGGTGCCGATTGCCTGAAGGTTCGCGGCTGCCTCGGTGAAGACGCTGGACCATTCGCTCAGCGGGTCGGTCGCGGCCGCCAGGTCGGCGATCGCGTCGACGTTGACCAGTTGCACGTCGCGATGTACCACCGCGGGCCCGACGTTCGTCGCGGCCGGGTTGGTGGCGATGAGTCCGGCTCCGACGACGGCGACGGCACCGGCCAGGCACGCGCGCATCCGGGTGGCTGCACCCGATGAGCGCAATTCGATGTTCCCCCCGTGGTTACCGGTAGTACGTACCAGCTGCACGGCATCTCCTTTGCTAACAATTGACTGTGGCGTAGACCACATGGCGTGGCGGAACATTACCTTTGAGTAAGGTAAGAAACAAGACACACATCCAATAAATATTTGAGTGTCTGAACAGCTTGTTCGCTGGTTCAACTGAGAGTCAGCCAGGTTCGAGGCGCTGAGCAAACAGTCGTTGACTCACTGTGTTGTCAGTTTTCAATCGAATTCCTAATTAGCTGACTATGAGTCTGGCGCGGGGAGAACGCGCCGCTGAAGAGGCACGTTGGTCAGGTTTCGCGATTGCCGGCGAGATCGTCGCAGGCCGCCGTCACACGGCCGGGAACGCCGCCGCGCCACGAACGCAGCAATCGCCGGTAAGTGTCAACTTTCATGGACGTGCACCGGCACGTCGTCGGCCCACGGTTGGCGGGTCACCATGTCCGCGACCCGGACGTAACCGCGCTCGAACTCTCCGGTCGCGGCGTCGACGAGACGATATTGCTGGGTCTGCCGATGGATCGGCTGGGCGTCGAGCATCACCACCCGGACCTCGCCCGGTTCGAAGTGACAGCGCCGCTGTAGCGCGGCAACCAACTGCTCGTTGCTGAAGTGACCGTCGCCGAAATTCCAGCCGATGGCGGTGCTGGTTACGCGTTCGCCGTCGGTCAGCACGTAGTCGTCTTCGTTGTGACCCACCATCACCCGGTGGGCCAACGTGAAGAGTGCCCTGCCGTGAGTGTTGAACGCGCGGAAGGCATATCCCATGTACATCGGAATCTGCGCGGCTTCCTTGCTGCCGTAGAACTTCTCCAACTGGGCGGCGGGCATGCTCGAGATCGCGACGACGCCCGCGGCGATCTTCGCCTCCGCCGACGGCTTGATGCACCACAGCGTGGTGTCCCAGTTGCCGGCGTAGTACCGCATGCCGGGCAGAAAGGACACCTTGCGCGGCAACAGGTTTCCGGTCACGACCGTGCCCGCCACGGCGGCGAACAACAGCAGGGGCAGCGGCGTGGTCAGGTCCTGCAGTCCGACCGAGGCATGGCCGACGAACAGCGCGAGCACGCTGAACATCATGAAGACGTTCCACTCCAACGGAACGCCCATCGGAATCGACGACAGGATGCCGAAGTGGAAGCACAGCATCACGAAGGCGGCGATCGCACCTGCCCAGCCGCCGTGGCTGAAGAACAACACCAACGGCACTAATCCCTCGATTGCCGTGCTGAAATGCGCGAGCCAGCGTGACCGCCAACCTGGTCGCAGGTCATCCGGAAAGTGTTCGAAGAACTGACGTTTGAGCAACTTCGTCCGGAACAAGGGGTTGTTGCTCATCATCGTCGAGATGACAAACGGGAAGTGCTTGTTCAGTTTCGACGTCGCCGCGCCCAGCCAGATCACCAGGCACACCAGCTTGGCGCCCAGGATCATGTCGACGCCGTACCCGGCGAACAGGAACGCGACCGTGAACGACGCGTACACCTCGCCGCGGGCCGCCAGGAAGATCACCTTGTCGCGCAGTCCGAGCACGGCCAGCACACCCAACACGGCCCAGATCTGCCAGGCCGGCAGCACCCCGACCGTCGTCCCGAGGGCGGGCACCGGTCCGGTGCCGTCGGAGAAGACCGCGATGGTCAGCAGCACCAGCAACGCACCGTAGAGCAACGCGTCGAGCGGGGTACGACTATCCCCCTTCGTCAGAGGCACCCGGCCCGGCCACGGTGGCAGCCTGATGGTGCCGGGTCGCAGCCAGTACAGGATCGATCCCATCGGGGGAAAGAAGCGGTTGTTCAGCGGCCCGAATCCGCAGCCGAGGCCGACCACTTCGAAGAGCATCGTGTAGAGCACGGCCTTCTCGAACACGATCGGTTCGGCGTACCAATGCGCGACGTTCGTGAAGCCGTCTATACCGGTCGTGGTCAGCGCCAACAGCCACGCCGCCAGAATGTAGAGCAGGATTTTGACTACGTAGAAGAGGTGCAGCAGCGCCGGGGTGCCGAAGCCTACCTCGGCCCAGTGCCGGGCCATCGGGATGATCTTCTCCGCCCGGGTGCCCTTGCTCCACTCCTCGAAATCGATCTGCGGAGTGTCCTGTTTGAGGAATCCCATGACGGCCAGACTAGAACGTGTTCTAGCCCGGCGGATTGGGTTCGCCCGAACCCCTTGATTACTACCATGCGTAGTAGTAGAACGGAGGGCAAGCACTTCAGGACGGTGATCCGAGATGACAACTCAGCTACCGCACTCCGCCACCGCTGCCGAACGCAATCTTCGTTGGGCGGCAATACTTTTCGGCGTCGGTTGGGGGGTCCACGTCGTCGACCATCTGCGCCGGGGCATGGCGGCGTCGCCGCACGCGATCATGGTCGGCGGAATGATTCAGGGCGTGTTCGTCGTGGTGGCGATCTGGTTGGCCCTCACCGCGCGCGACCGGGCGCCGGAATGGGCGATGGGCGTCGGCTTCGGCAGCGCGCTGCTGTTTACCTACGCACACCTGCTACCCAGCTATTTTCCGGCCTACCAAGACAGCTTCGTGTCCGGGCCGCGCATCAACGTGACCTGGTTCTCCTGGGTCAGCGCGGTCGCTGAGATCGGCACCGGCCTGGTGTTCGCGGTTGCGGGCCTACGGGCACGCCGCCCGTCCGGCGTAGCCTCGGTAGTACCACTGCAGCGGAAGGCGCCGCGATGAGCACTCCAACTGGCACGCTGTTTTTCGACGGAGCATGCGGAATGTGCACGCGCTCCAAGGATTTCCTGATGCGATTCGACCGCACCGGCAAGATCCAGACCGAGCCGTTGCAGGGCGCCGGAGTCGCGCAGCGTCTCGGCGTCGCGCCCGAACACCTGCTGGATGCGGTCCGGTGGATCGATTCCGCCGGCACGGTGTATTCCGGCGCCGAGGCCGTCAACGCCGCATTGTCGACGGCGCTCGGCACCCGAATTCCGTTGGCATTTTACCGAATTCCCGGTATTCGTTCCCTCGAGAATGTCGTCTACCAGTGGGTGGTCGACCACCGCTACAAATTCCCGGGGACCACGCCGCACTGCGAGGCCTACCCCGCCGCCTGTTAAGCGCGACGCGGCGGTCGCGGCACGAACTTCGAGACCCGGTCGATCACGTCCTGGTATTCCGGCCGGCGTTCGAGGCTGCGGGTCTCCATCATCGGGATGCTGCCGCCGAGGAACATGCCCAGCATTCCCAGCGCGCCGAGGCACAGCCACCACGCATCGTGCGGTGAGACGGCCACCCCGAACAGCGCCAGCGAGACCCAGAAGCTGAACTCCCCGAAGTAGTTCGGGTGTCGCGACCATGCCCACAATCCTTGGTCCATCGCCTGCCCCTCGGCCTTGGTGCGAACGAAGCGGTGCATCTGCACGTCGGCGGCCAGCTCGAGCGCCACCGCGGCGAGGCCGACCGCGAACGCCACGTCGGTGAGCCACGCGATGTCGCCGCGCGGCCAGGTCACCGTCGCGTACACCGGCAGCATGCCGGCGAACACCAGCAGCGTCGGGATGAGGTGGATCGTGACCAGGTCGACCACGAACTCCCACGAGCCGGCCTTCTCCCGGAACATCGGGTAGCGCCAATCCTCATGGTGCAGACCGGGAAAGGAGTACAGCCAGTTGGCGGTCAGGCGGATCGCCCAGAGCATCATCACGACCGCGATGAGCCAGCAGCGCAGTTGGTGGATCCCGGACTGGCTCCACCAATAGAACAGCAGCACCGGCGGAATGACGCTCCAATAGGCGTCGTAGAAGCTCGAGTTACCGTACGCCCGGCTGAATCCGAAGATCACCAGCGTCCCCAACAGATCGGCGATCAGCGTGTCCAGCAACAAATTCGCGGTGTGCGCGCCCCACACCAGCCAGGCCGCGCCGACCGCGATCGCGACGACGTACGCCAGCGTGACCAGTACCAGTGACTGCGCCTTGCTTCTCATCCCAGTCATCGAATGTGTCCCTCCCAGTGTGGGCTCTTGACGGCCTCGAGTGCCTCGGTGACGTAGTGGTCGAGCGCGCGCGGCTTCCTCGCCGACTGGCGCACCCAGCGCTGAAACGCGAAATCGGCTGCGGCGAAGGCTAGTTGGACAAGCAGCGCGGGCCGGATGTCCGTGTCGGATCTGGCGCCCATCCGCGCGGCGACCAGCTTGACCACCCGTTCGCGATCGGCGGGCAGGTGCACGGTCAGCTTGTCGAGCAGGTCCGGCGCGACCAGCAGGGCGGCCCGCCACTCCTCGGTGTCGGCCACCCCGAACGACCGGGTCCGGGTGATGATCGCGTTGACCAGCGCGACGTCGGGCGATTCTGCGGCGGGCCGGTCTTCGAGCAGGGCGACGATCGCGGTACCGCCATGCCGGACCGGTGCCAGCAGCAGTTCCTCTTTGGTCGGCACATAGCGGAAGAAGGTGCGCGGCGAAACCCCTGCGGCCGAGGCGATTTCCTCGGTCGTCACGGCGTCGTAGCCGCGCTCGACGAAAAGCCGGAACGCGGCCCGGCGAATGTCGGCGCGGATCTGCGCGCGCTGCCGGTCGCGCAGGGACTCCGTCATCGGAACGAGCCGATCCCGCCGTCGACGTGAATGGTTTGCCCGGTGATGAATGCCGCGTCGCTACTGAGTAGGAACGACACCAACGCACCCGCGTCGTCTTTCACGTCGCCGATGCGTTTCATCGGGACGCGTTTGACGGCCTTGACGTAGTCGTCGGGCGCGAACTCGCGCCAGAACTTGATGCCGTCGGATTCGACGAACGGGCAGACCACGTTCACCCGGATGTTGTCCCGGCCCCATTCCAGCGCAGCGACTTTCGACAGCCCACGGATACCTTCCTTGGCGGTGGCGTAACCGCCCCACTTCGGTTCGCCGCCGGTGCCGGTACCCGAGCCGAGGTTGACGATCGAGCCGCCGCCGGCCGCCACCATCACCGGGTGCACGGCCTGCATCAGCAGGAAGCTGGCCCGTGGTCCGACCTCGTGACCGAGGGCGAAGTCCTCGAGGGTGATGTCGACGAAGGCTTTGGGCTCGTTGGTGGCGATGGCATTGTTGACCAGCCCGTGCACGGTCCCGAACACCTCGACGGCCGCAGCGGCAATGCGTTGTCCCGCTTCGGTGTCGCGCAGGTCGACGTTGATCTGCTCGACGCGCCCGAGGGCCCGCAGCTCCCCGGCAGTGGCGGCCAGCTTGTCGGCTTGGATGTCGGCGATCATCACCGAGGCGCCGCGCTGGAGAAGCGCTGTCGCAATGCCCTTTCCGACGCCTTGCGCTCCGCCCGTGACGATCGCGACGTGGCCGCGCATCGAGTCCGGATGGGTATAGCTCATGAGGCGAGGTGCGAGGCCGGTCGTCCGGCGAACAGCGGCAGGTCCAGGTAGGTCTTGATGCCCGGTCCCGCGGCGCAGACGTCGGGGATGGCGTTGACACAGTGGTTGGCGGTCACCACCACACCAGGATTCTTCACCAGTCCCTCGGCGATGGTCTCCGGCTGGAGCCCCTTGAAGGTGAGCTTCACCGGCGGATCACCGGTGACCTCCACTTCGAAGCGCTCGCCGATGCCACCGAAATCCCAGGCGGGCTCCAGGTTTTCCTCACCCATCAGCCAGTTGACCGCGGCGGTGATCACCGGTTCGCCGTCGACCGTCGCCAGCCAGCGGAACCGGCGCGCGGCGACGCTGCCCTTGGTGATCGGGAACGGCGCGTAGTCGATCTCGGCGGTAGCGACCGCGACGTCCTGGATGGTGCGGATATTGGGATCGATGCGAAAACCCATGTGGTCGGCGATCATTCGCACCGACTGCTTGAAACCGGCCTCGAGCAGGCCGGCCATCGGCCCCTGCATCGCTTCTTCGGGTGTGCCACCGAAGCCCATGATGTGGCGCACCACGTCGGGTGCATTGTAGGTGCGGATGTCCGAGAACTCTTCGGCGCGAACATGAGTGACGGCCGAGGACAGCGACGAGATCATCAGCGGGAAGCGTTCGGTGATGCCGCCGGGGTGGATACCGGACCCGTGTAACGTGACGCCGGCCTCGACCGCGGCGTCGGCGACGGCCTGGTGCCGCTTGTTGGCCGGATCGGGATACACCCACCCGACCGGCGTGACGATGTTCTTGCCGGACCGCAGGATTGCGATCACCTCGTCGTCGCTGGGAATCAGCGGGCTGTACATCACGCAGTCGGCATCGACGGCCAACGCTTCGTCCTTGCTGGACGTCGCGGTGACGCCGACGGATCCGATGCTCAGGATGTCACCGACGTCGCGGCCGTTCTTGTCCGCGCTGTGCACCCAGCAACCCACCAACTCCAGTTGCGGATGGTTCAGCACGCATTCGACGGCGGCCTTACCGACGCCTCCGGTGGCCCACTGGATGACACGCAACTTCGCCGGATTGGTCACCGTTGGCACGGTATGACCGGTTGGCAGTCACTGTCAACAAGCTGGACGACACCTCAACGCTCAGAAAGCCGCCAAGGCCGCGTCGGCCAACGAAGAACCTGCTGCCGCACCCGAGGCTCCGAGCGCATCGGCGATCATCTGAGCGAGGTCCGCCAGGGCACCGATCGGGCCGATCGCTTCACCCGGAGCGTCGTACGGCATGCCCATTCCCTGCATGATGAGGTCGAGACCGAGCGAATTGAACAGCGAGCCACCGACATTGCCGGCCTCGGTGACCCCGGGAGTGAACAAGCCGCCGAAGGCGAACTCGATACCGGTGACCTCGTTGCCGGCCGGCACCTGCAAGAGTTCGGTCAACGCCGGTGCAAGCGAGTCGAGATTGAGGGTTGCGCCGTTGAAGAAGGCGTCGAACACATTGGCAGGCAGATCCAACATGCCCTGCGTTGCGCCGGTGAGGTCGCTGGTCCCCAGGTCGGTCCCAATGGCTTCGAGGCTGTTGAGCAACGCCACTCCGGGGCTGACGATCGGTCCGATGATCCCGATCATCACACCGCTCATCGGCGACGACAACATTGTCAGGATGTCGGCGGCCGGCTGAATTTCAGGAATCTGCACCGGAGCGCCCATGTAGTCGCCCATGTCCATACCCGAGATGTATTGCAGGGCCCACAAGTGGTTGAAATCGAGCGTTTGGGCGGCGAGGTCGCTACCGGCAGGGGTCGCGACATCTACGTCGGCGAATGTGGCCGCGTTGAAGGCGTTTTCGAGGCTCGCACCTATCGAGGAAATATCGCCGAGCTGGCCGAATGTGGCGCCGAGGCTCTGGTAGAGGGCGCTGGTTGAATCGGACAGGGAGTCGAACACCTGGGTGGCATTGGTCGACGCGCTGTCGAAGGCGTCGAGCCAGGCTCCGCTTGGATCGATGGAATCGACCAGCTTGATGGACGGCACGTGCACGCTGGTGGGCGGCTGCGCCGCCATCGGCACGGCAGCGATGATGCCCGCCCCGAGCAGTGCGGTTCCGATAGTGACAGGGGTGCGGACGCCTGCGTGCAAGGCGGTCTCCTTCTGGGCTACGTGACAGTCTCGATGCAGTAGTCGCACGCGAACCCTGAGAAGTTCCCGTCATTAGATTAAAGTTCCGGCGTTCCGGATACGGAGCATCGACGAGCGAGAGCGCCCGACCAGGACCTGCGTCAGGCCTGTGATTCCGCGGAGCCGCCTTCGTTTGCCTCGCGCAACAGATCGTCGCGGGCGCGGGCGACGCGGGAGCGAATCGTCCCGATCGGGCAGCCGCAGACGGCGGCCGCTTCGGCGTACGACATTCCCATGACTTGGGTGAGGATCAGCGCCTCACGACGCTCGGGCTCCAGCGCGTCGAGCAGCATGCGTATCTCGACGATGTTCTCGATTCGGCTGCCCCGGCGGCTGTGATGGGTTTCGGTCAAGTCGGCCAACTGGGTGGTCCGCGGTCGGCTGGACTTGTAGCGGATCTGATCGACGACAACCCGGCGGGCGATCGACAGCAGCCAGGTCCGCGCGCTCGATCGTCCGGTAAACCGTGGCAGGGCACCGATGGCACGGAGGAACGTCTCCTGCGTCAGGTCGTCCGCGCTGCCCGGATCGACCAGGTGCGCCACCAGGCGCCAGACATCGCGCTGGGTGGCTTCGATGAACTGGGACAGCGCTGCGCGGTCGCCTTTCCCGGCAAGTTTGGCGAGACGAGTAATTTGGTCATCGAGATCGTCGTCGTCGCTCACCACGGGCATCAGACTAAGCCATGGCTCCGGGGAACTTCCGGATAGGTTGAAACGACTTTCCGTGCGACAGGTACAGATTCAGAAAGAGGCAACGCAGCAATGTCGATCGCGTCCGCGCCACCCGGCCAGGACCTTGTGGACGTCCAGCGCGTCGAGCTCACGGTGTCTGGAATGTCTTGTGCCGCATGCTCTGCCCGGGTCGAATCCGAACTGAACAAGTTGGCGGGCGTGCGCGCCTCGGTCAATTTCGCCACCCGGGTGGCAACCATCGAGGCCGACGCGGACGTCACACCGTCGGAGCTTTGCAACGCGGTCCAACGGGCGGGCTACGCCGCGGAACCACGCACCGTCCGCGCCGGGGACGTCAAGGACCCGGACGCAGACCATGCTCGTTATCTGCTGATCCGACTCGCGGTAGCGGCGGTGCTGTTTGTTCCGGTCGCGGACCTCTCGGGGATGTTCGCGATCGTGCCCAGCACGCGCTTTCCCGGATGGGCATGGGTGCTGTCCGCACTGGCCCTTCCCATCGTCATGTGGGCGGCGTGGCCCTTCCATCGGGTTGCGCTGCGCAACGCGCGTCACCGCGTCGCCTCGATGGAGACCTTGATCTCGGTCGGAATTGCGGCCGCGACGACCTGGTCGCTGTACACGATGTTCGGCGATCACGGGTCGGTCGAGCACCGGGGTGTCTGGCAGGCCCTGATGGGCAGCGATGCCATCTACTTCGAGGTCGCTGCGGGCGTCACGGTGTTCGTTTTGGCAGGTCGCTATTTCGAGGCCCGGGCCAAGTCCAAGGCCGGCGGGGCATTACGGGCGCTGGCCGCGCTGAGCGCCAAAGACGTCGCGGTCCTGCAGCCAGACGGGTCGGAATTGATCATTGCGGCCGACGAGCTCAGTGAGCAGCAGACCTTCGTGGTCCGCCCGGGACAGACCATCGCGGCTGATGGTCTGGTCGTCGACGGGTCGGCCGCGGTGGACATGAGCGCCATGACCGGTGAGGCCACGCCGACGCACGTCGAGCCCGGCGCGAAGGTGATCGGCGGCACGGTGGTGTTAGACGGCCGTCTGATCGTGGAAGCCGCATCGGTCGGTGCCGACACCCAGTTCGCCGGCATGGTCCGGCTCGTCGAGCAAGCGCAGAGTGAGAAGGCGGACGCTCAGCGAATCGCCGACCGCATCTCGTCGGTCTTCGTTCCCAGTGTTTTCGCGGTAGCGGCGATGACAGGGATCGGGTGGCTGGTGGTCGGCGGCGACCTCGCCAAAGCATTCTCGGCCGCCCTTGCCGTCCTCGTCATAGCGTGCCCATGTGCGCTGGGGCTGGCGACGCCGACCGCGATGCTGGTGGCCGCCGGACGCGGTGCCCAGCTGGGCATTTTCGTCAAGGGCCATAGCGCGTTGGAAGCAACCCGGGCCGTCGACACCGTGGTGTTCGACAAAACGGGCACCCTCACCGAGGGGCAACTCTCGGTGAGCGCGGTGACGGCGGCCGACGACTGGCAGACGCAGGAGGTCCTGCAACTCGCGGCCGCGGTGGAGGCAGCGTCCGAACATGCGATCGGGCTGGCGATTTCGGCCGCCGTGCCCGCCCCCCAGCATGTCGTCGACTTCCGCGCGGTGCCCGGCCGAGGAGTGAGTGGTGTGGTCGGAGATCGGGCAGTACGAGTCGGGAATTCGTCGTGGATCGACGGCGCCTCGGGCTCGGCGGACCTGCTGAGGGCACGGTACGACGCCGAGTCGCGCGGCGAGACCGCGGTCCTTGTCGAGGTCGACGGCGAACTCTGCGGAGTGATCGCGGTCGCCGACGCCATCAAAGCCTCCGCCGCCGAGGCCGTTGCGACACTGCACGACAGGGGTTTTCGAACCGTTCTACTGACCGGCGACAATCCGGCGTCGGCGGCCGCCGTGGGCGCCCAAGTTGGGATCGACGAGGTGATTGCCGACGTCCTGCCCGAAGGCAAGGTCGATGTCATCGAGCAACTGCGCGATCGTGGCCGAACCGTGGCGATGGTGGGCGACGGCATCAATGACGGACCCGCGCTGGCATGCGCCGATCTCGGAATGGCGATCGGGCGCGGTACCGACGTCGCCATCGGCGCCGCGGACGTCATTCTGGTGCGCGACAACCTCACTGTCGTGCCGTTGGCGCTCGACCTTGCCGCCGCCACGATGCGGACCATCAAAGTGAACATGGCCTGGGCGTTCGGCTACAACATCGCCGCCATACCTATTGCGGCCGCCGGGCTGCTCAACCCGCTGGTGGCCGGAGCGGCGATGGCGTTCTCGTCGTTCTTCGTGGTGTCAAACAGCCTGCGACTCAGGAACTTTGGCGGCCGAGGCGCAGAGGTCTCGCGCGGGGCCGGCATTGACGGAATCGATCAACGTCGATTGCGTGACAGCTCCCGCAGCATCGCGTTGTAGGCGTCGAGTTCGTCATCCGCATAGTCGGAGTCGGCGTGCCGATCCGATCGTGTCGCGGCTCTGCGGTCGGCACGCGCCCACTGCGCAACGAGTGCTATCACCACCAGGATCACCGGCAATTCGCTCGACCCCCAGGCGATTGCTCCACCGAGGTGCTGGTCCGCCGACAGGCTGGACAACCATGGCAGATCGACGTTGCGGTAGAACCGATCTCCGATTGTCGACGTCATCGTCATGACCGCGATGCCGAAAAAAGCGTGAAACGGCATGACGGCGAACAGCAATCCAAGGCGGGCCAGGAAGGGCAGTCTCCTCGGCCCGGGGTCGATACCGATGATGCCCCAGAAGAACAAGTGTCCGACGAGTAGGAAGTGGAAGCTCATCAACTCGTGGCCCCAGTGATACCGGACCAGCGTGTCGAACAGCGGAGTGAAGTACACCGCGTAGAGCGAGCCGACGAAGAGGACGAAAGCGCTGACGGGGTGGGACAAGAACCGGTTCAGGTCGGAATGCAGCATCCAGAGCAGCCACTCCCGCGGGCCGGGAGGCGCACCCGTGCCGGCCGGTCTGAGCGAACGCAGAGCAAGGCTAACCGGACCACCGAGCACGAGCAGCACGGGGATGAACATGTTCAGCACCATGTGCTCGGCCATGTGAACGCTGAACATCGCTGACCCGTAAGCCTTTACGCCCGAACTGCTGGCCACCAGCAGGCACAAGCAGCCGGCCAGCCATGCAACGAGCGCCCCGTTCGACCAACGGTCGCCGCGCCTACGCAGCCGGATGACACCGGCGATGTAGACGACCGCGAGCAGGAGCGCGCCGGCGCCGATCAGGGTGTCGAATCGCCAGGTGCACAGCAACGTCGAGACAGTGGGCGGCCGCGGCAACGCGTAGCCGAGGAAGACGTCCCAGGTTGTGAATCGGTGAGAGAGCAGGTGTGGAGCGGTCTGCGTCGCCATCGACGTCGTCAGAGCCACAACCGCGATCATCGCCACGGCCTGCGCCGAGTTGCCGAACCCGACCGGCGCCCGACGTCGCGCGGACACCAGCGCCGCAACATCGTTGACCCAGATCGCCGTCAAGACCGTCACGACCGCGACGGCCGCCCGCCCGTAGCCGGTATCCACCAGGTCCCGCGCGGTCGTCAGCGTCGACATCAGCAGGCCGCCATAGATCAGAGCCGCTGTCTCGCAGACCATTTCGATACGAGCGAGGTGAGGCGCGAAGCCGTGGACGGTCGGGTTCGTCGCTGCCATGATCTTCAGACCCGTCAGCGCCGCGAGCGCGGCGGCAAAGACGATCATCGCGCTTGTCGAGTAATCGTGATCCGGCCCCTGGCCCGCATTGCCGCTCACCGGGACCGCAACAACGCCGATGAATCCGGGGAGCAGCAACGCACATTGCGTCACCCACTGCAACGAGAGGCGAACGATGGCCGCTACCACCGCGGCGGCCACCGTCACCACGATCCACGCGCGGGATAGTTCAGAGACGCGGATGGCGTCAGCCAGTACTGGGCTGCCAAGCAGGCGAGTCACCGCCGCGCCGGCGTTGTCGGCGGCCTGCACGATGACCATCGCCGCCGAGATGAGAACCCACACAACAGACGACCGCTCGACCGCGACATGGGCCCGGTATGCGCGCGCATCGATGACGCCGCGCCCGTCCGGGGACGCCACGACGATGCCGTAGAGCAGTCCGCCAACGGTCACCCCGCCCGCCAATGCCGCCGAGAAAAGCCCGAGCCGCTCGGCCACCGCGGTCACGATCCCGGGGTACGAATCGCCGACAGCCAAATATGTGCGAGCACTCGCGCAGACCGCGTAACCGATCAGGCCTGCGGCCGCCAGCGCGTAGCCGGTGGCCAGCCAGGCCGGCGACCCGCGTCGAGCCGGAGGCTCAGGCGTAGATGACTGGCTCGACGGCATTGTGCCGCGACCTTTCGCAGAGGCGATGGGACCCGCCGAGTCTACGACGACTCGTCGTAGATGGGCTCGATCGCACGCCGCCCTCGCTCGATTGCACGGTCCGCGCTCACGCGGCAGACCCGTCGGTGGGCCGCAAGTGTCCACGGCGCCGACCTCGAGATGCGTTCTCGGGCAGAACAATATCCGGTTCAGCCGCTACAGACTCGGGAGTCGGCCCGGAGTCCGACTCGCCCCGCCAGACCATCAGCGCGAAGATCGCCCCTACTACTACCGGCAGGTGCGTGATCATCCGGACGACCGTGACCGCTCCCGACAGCGCGTCCACGGTGATGTAAGCCGTGAGCGCGCCCGCGAACACAACAAGAACTCCCGCGAGACCCGCGGCGGCGCGTGGGCGTAACGCGGCGCCGACCATCACCACGCCTATCGCCAGGGACCACGATGTCGATTCGTTGAGCAGATGGTGATGACCATTCAGCGGATGACTGTGCGAAAGCCCGACGTCGACACCCAGACCCTGCACGATCGCGAGCACGACCTGCGCACCCCCGGCCAACAGCAAGACCCACCGCTGCCAGCTCATCGACAAACGCGGTTGCGACTGGGCTGTGCCGATCGGCCCCAGCGAAGCGATCACCGCCCTCGACTGCACCAGCTTGCGCAATGCCGTCGCCTGCTCTGATACCTGGGAGAACCAGGCTCGGCAATCAACACATCCGTCGAGATGTTCGTCGACTCGTGCGGTTGGCACCGGCTCTCGCTCGCCGTCGAGCCGCGCAGACAGAGCTTCGCGGGCGACATCGCAGTCCATACTCCTATAGTCGCCTACCGGCGGCGAAATGTTCCCCCGTGTGCGTCACACCGGCGAACAATCCGGGCCGGTGCTGGAACTCGCGGCCGTTCGTGAACGACTATTTGATTACGTGGGCGCGCTGGGCTGCCCCGACCAGCAAGGATGTTGTGTGACGGATGTGGCGACGCCGGAGAACGGTGCGGCGAAGGTTCGGCGAATCGAACTCGATATCGAGGGAATGTCGTGCGGGGCGTGCGCGAGGCGGGTCGAGAATGCGCTGAACAAGATGCCCGGCGTGCGCGCCTCGGTCAAGTTCTCGACGAAGGTCGCGTCCATCGACGTCGACGGTGACATCTCGGCGTCGGCACTGCGCGAGGTCGTCGAGCAAGCCGGGTATGCCGCCGAGGTCCGAGCGGAATCCGCTTCCAGCGGAACGATCCTCGACGTCCCGGATCAGCACGGCCCGCTCGCGGGCGCTCCTGCCGCCGTGCGGACCCTACTGCGCCGGATCAGTTTCGGACATCTGGCCTAACCGCTGCGCGAAAGGCCTTACCGGCACGCCTGCGTCGAGCGATCAGCGGAAGTCGACGACTGTCGTCGGCGCACGAAGCCCGCTGAATTGCGGCAACCCGTACATCACCCGGGTGGCGAGCCGGAGCAGTCTGCCCCGTGCAGGAGGCGCCGGCAACTCCTGAACCGATTGGACGCCATCGAGTTGGCGCAATTCGTCGTACTGCTTGGCGGTGAACCAGAACGGCATCGGCGGTGCCGTGTAGTGCTTGCTCAGCTTCACACCGCGGCGCTGTGAATACCGACTCAAATATCTTGGCACGCTGTCGAACACCAGGCGGCCGCCAGGAAAGCGCTTGGCGCACAAGGCGATGAGGCCGAACACCTCGTCACGATCCAGATACTGGAACAAACCCTCGGCCGTGATCAACACGCCGTCGGCATCGTCGACGACGTCCATCCAAGACGGGTCCAGCGCGGACTGAGCGCTGGCACGAAGCCGGCTCGAGGTGGGGAGAAGACGCTCGCGCAGACGAATGACCGGCGCCAAATCGATTGACAGCCAGTTGAGTTCGCCGTTATCGAGGCGCCAGAAGCTGGTCTGCAGACCTTCGGCGAGCGCGACGACTGTGGTACGCGGGTGCGCGTCGAGGTACTCGCGTGACGCGATATCAAATCCGACGGCCCGCCACGCCGTTGCCTGGTGCGTGCGACCGAAGTGGTGGTAGTCGTAATCGACGCTGTCACGGAGAACGACCGCCATCGGATCGTCGAGAATCCCATCGGGCCTGGCGGCCTCGGTGGCTCGCTGGTGCAGCGTGAGGAGCGCGGTTTCGGATACGCCGTCGAGATGGCGGGCGTCGACAGCCGACATGGCGCCGACTGTACTAGCACGCGCCGGGATACACGAGATCGCAGTATTCGCAAGATGACTCACGCTGCCGTCGCACGGCGCGGCGGCGCCAACCGCGCGCCGATGCCGTGCATCACTTCACGGCGGCTTTCCGCAGGTCAGTCCAGTTTTACGGGTGTGAAGTCCAACATCTTAGAAATTGCCCGCATCTGCGGTGGAACT
This sequence comes from Candidatus Mycobacterium wuenschmannii, assembly GCF_030252325.1. Lineage (NCBI taxonomy): Bacteria > Bacillati > Actinomycetota > Actinomycetes > Mycobacteriales > Mycobacteriaceae > Mycobacterium > Candidatus Mycobacterium wuenschmannii. The sequence goes on from NZ_CP126981.1 coordinate 2,447,947, forward strand.
TTTTGCCGGCTTCGCCCGACTACTCCGCTAGCGCCCCCGTGCCATCGGGCGACGCGCTCAGCCCGGGAAGGGGGTGTGGCTGTGTGACGGCTCCGGTATGGATGGCTGCGCCTCCCGAGGTGCACTCCGCACTCTTGAGTGCCGGCCAGGGACCCGGCTCCCTGATCGCCGCCGCAGCGCAGTGGCGCGAACTGAGTGGCCAGTACGGCATCGCCGCCGATGACCTGAGCCGGCTGCTGGCCGAGGTCGAATCAGGAAGCTGGCAAGGGCCCACCGCGACGGAATATGTTGCCGCTCACGGCCCGTATCTCGCTTGGCTCGAGCAGGCGGCAGCAGACAGCTCGGTCACCGCCGCGCAGCACGAGACGGCGGCCGCCGCCTACACCAGCGCCCTGGCTGCCATGCCGACGCTCATCGAACTCTCGGCGAACCACGTCACTCACGGAGTTCTGCTGGCCACCAACTTCTTTGGCGTCAACACTATCCCCATCGCCCTCAACGAAGCCGACTACGTGCGGATGTGGGTGCAGGCCGCCAACACGATGACGACCTATCAGGCCGTCTCTGCCGCGGCCACTGCGGCGACGCCGGCGACTCAACCGGCTCCCCCGATCCTCAAGGCCGACTCTCAACAGAACGCCCAGCCGGCCGCTTCGAGTTCGGATGACCCATCTCAAGACATCCTCGACTTCATCGACGATCCCTACACCTACATCTACGAATTCTTGCAGCGGCTCGGGCTCGGCCCCGTCGAGACCGCCGTGTTGGCGGTCATCGCGTTGTTCCTGTACGACGTGCTGTTCTACCCGTACTACGCCTCCTACGCACTTCTGTTGCTGCCGTTCTTCGCCCCGGCGCTGAGCGCTTTGAGCGCACTCGTCCTGCTCTATCCCTGGCTCGAGGATGGATTCTTCGACCTGGACCCGGCGCCGGCTGCGACAAGCCATGAGCAGCAATCCACATCGGATATCGCCGGCGCAGCCGCCCCGGCGGCATCCAGCGCTTCGAGCGGTACCGCACAAGCCACCAATGCGCCGGCCGGCGCGGCGACCTCCACACCCGCCGGCGCTGCGCCGTCAGCGGCGGTCCTCTATGCCGTACCCGGCTTGACACCACCGGACGGGGGCGTCAGTCCGCGGACGGGCGCGACATCCAGCGTCGGAGTAGCCGACAGCCCGCGCCGGGCCGCGGCGGCGTCAGTCCCGGCTGTCAGTTTGATCCACCGGAGAAGGCGCAAGAAAATGACAGCGGGCCAGCATGGTCACCGCGACGAATTCCTGGACGCCAACGCGACCATCGACCAATCCGACACTCCCACCGGCGATTCCGAAGCTCGCTCGACTCAGGCAAGCGAGCAGGGCTCAGGTTCGCTCGGCTTCACCGGCACCACCGATGCGCATCGGGTCCGAGCGTCGGGATTTTCCCGACTCGCTGAGGACGCGGGCACCCGGATGCCGCTCCTTCCGAACACCTGGGCGAACGGGGGGTCCAGATAAAAGCCGTGTCACGAATTGGCGAGCCAGAACAAACGATTCGAATGAAAGAGACAGCTGATGACGCTCAACGTCAAGGGTGAGGGTCTCGGTGCGCAGATCACCGGGATCGACCCCGCAAACCTGGAAGACATCACCACCGACGAGATACGAAACCTGGTCTACGAGAACAAGCTTGTAGTCCTCAAAGACGTTCACCCGACTCCAGCGCAATTCATCCAGCTCGGGCGAATTCTCGGGCAGATCGTGCCTTACTACGAACCGATGTACCACCACGAGGATCATTCGGAGATCTTCGTGTCGTCGACCGAAGAAGGTCAGGGCGTGCCCAAGACGGGCGCATTCTGGCACATCGACTACATGTTCATGCCCGAGCCGTTCGCGTTCTCCATGGTCGTGCCTCTCGCCGTGCCTGGATCAGATCGCGGAACGTATTTCATCGACCTGAACAGGGTCTGGGAGTCGCTGCCGGCCGCCAAACAGGATCTGGCCCGCGGCACTCTGAGCACCCACGATCCACGTCGGCACATCAAGATCCGCCCCGCGGACGTCTACAAGCCGATTGGCGAGATCTGGGACGAGATCACCCAAACCACTCCGCCGATCAAGTGGCCCACCGTCATTCGGCACCCCAAGACCGGGCAGGAGATTCTCTACATCTGCGCGTCGGGCACCAACAAGATGGAAGACAGCGACGGCGAGCTCGTCGATCCGGCCGTTCTGCAGGACCTGATGGCAGCGACGGGGCAGCTCGACACCGGTTACACCTCTCCGTTCATCCACACCCAGCACTACGAGGTAGGCGACATCGTGTTGTGGGACAACCGGGTGTTGATGCATCGGGCGAAGCACGGCACCGCCTCGGGCACTCTGACCACTCATCGGCTGACCATGCTCGACGGCCTCGCGACACCGGGATACGCGGCATGAGCACCATCGACTTGGCTGCGAACACGGACTCGGGGGCCACGGACACGACTCCGATCGCCGAAGATCTACTCGTCAAAGTCCTTGAGCCGTACTCCTACAAAGGTTGCCGTTACCTGATCGACGCGGAGTACAAAGCCACCGAGACCTCCGTGCTCGGGTATGCGAATTTTCGCATCACCGAGTCCGCGTACATCCGGAGCACCGGTCATTTCAATGCCGCGGAGCTCATCCTGTGCTTCAACCAACTCGCGTACTGCGCCTTCGCGCCCGCCATCCTCAACGAAGAGATTCCCGTGCTTCGCGGCTGGTCGATCGAGGACTACTTCAACTATCAGTTGCCGAGCATGCTGATCAAGAACGCATCTCAGCGATTCCGACGACCGATCAATGCAGAGAGTTTTTCAGCGCGACTGCTGTGCAAAGACTTTCAGGTCATCGATCGGTCGATACGTTATCTGTCGATTCCGTGCTCGATCGAGTTCTGGGACGGGATCGGCGGGGCCGCCTACGGCGAAGTCGAACTCGCGGCGCTCAATATCCCGTAGACCGCTCAAAGAAAGACCTTCACATGTCCAACTCGCCTTCTTCCGTGCTGGAGCGTGTTCTGCGGCAGGCCGCGCGGCGACCCGAGGCAATTGCCTTACGGCGCTGCGACGGCCGAAGCGCTCTGCGGTATCGCGACCTCATCGTCCAGACAAACCGGCTGGCCGCCGACCTGGCGGGCCACTCTGTGGTCGAGGGGTCCCGGGTGCTCGTCATCTCGGACAACGGCCCCGAGACCTACCTGTCGGTGCTGGCCTGCGCAGCACTGGGCGCGATCGCCGTCATGGCGGATGGCAACATGCCGCCGGCGGCGATCGGCCGCTTCGGTGAGATCACTGATCCAACAGCGGTTCTCGTCACACCAGGCAGTAAGGTCCAGACGTCGTCGTTGCCTGACGCCCTGCAATCGATACCGACGATCGTTGTGACCGTCGACGGTCGACCGGCAGACACCGATCAGCTGGCCGAGAGACCTGCGCATGGCGCCGACGACCCTCTCGCGATGATCTTCACCAGCGGTACCACCGGGGAACCGAAGGCGGTGCTGCTGGCCAACCGCACGTTCTTCGCGATCCCGGACACGCTTGAGCAGACGGGTCTGGACTGGATCACCTGGGTGGAGGGCGAGACCACCTATTCGCCACTGCCTGCGACCCACATCGGCGGCCTGTGGTGGATTCTCACCTGCTTGATGCACGGCGGAATGTGTATCACCGGAGGTGAGCACACGTCATCGCTGCTGGAAATTCTCACTACGAACGCCGTTGCCTCGACATGCCTTGTCCCCATGCTCATTTCCAAGCTGATCGCGGAGCTGAAGTCCGGTGATGCATCGGTCCCGTCCTTGCGGCTCCTCGGTTACGGCGGATCGCGGGCCATCGCGTCCGACGTGCGTTACATCGAGTCTGCGGGAATCCGTACGGCGCAGGTGTATGGACTGAGCGAAACCGGTTGCACGGCTTTGTGTCTGCCGACCGATGATGAATCGATCACGAAAATCGAAGCCGGAGCGGTGGGGCGACCCTATCCCGGCGTCGGTGTCTACCTGGCCGGCCCCGACGGTGGCGCACCCACCCTGCCCGGCGCGCCCCCATCTGCAACCTTCGGCACGCTGTGGATCAAGTCACCGGCCAACATGTTGGGCTATTGGAACAGTCCTCAGCGCACTCAGGAAATACTCGTTGATGGCTGGGTGAATACCGGCGATCTTTTGGAGTGCCACGACGACGGGTTCTTCTACATCAAGGGCAGGTCGTCGGAGATGATCATCTCCGGTGGGGTCAACATCGCACCGGACGAGGTCGACCGGATCGCCGAAATTGTGCCCGGGGTCGCCGAGGCCGCCTGCTACGAAATTCCCGACGCCGAGTTCGGAGCGCTCGTCGGCCTCGCAGTCGTTCCCTCGGCGCCCCTCGACGAGGTCTCGGCCCGTAGCCTCAAACAGGCTGTCGCCGCGCACTATCGACGCGAGTCGGAGTCGATGGCGCGGCCGGCGACGATCGTCATCGTCGCCGACATCCCGCGGACCCAGTCCGGCAAGGTGATGCGCGCTTCGCTGGCCGCGGCCGCTGCGGGCGGCGACAGGCTCGAAGCAGCCGTGCGTGCCTGACGATATCCGCGAGAGGATTGTCGACGCCGTTTGCGAAGTTCTCTACGTGGACGAGGCGGAGTTCGTCGACGGCGATGCGACAGACCTGCGGGACCTCGGGCTGGACTCGGTTCGGTTTGTCCTGCTGATGAATCGACTCGGCGTGGAGAAGGGATCCGAGCTGCAGCGCCGGTTGGCGGACAATCTGTCGATTGCGGACTGGATGGCCGAATTGGCAGGTCGACGTGCGCACGCTTGAAGATGGTCCAGAAGTTCTGCCGCTGAGCAGGTCTCAGCAAAATCTCTACGGCGGAGTGCTGCAGGACGGTGACCCCTCCAGGTACCTGATCGGCAAGAGTTACCAATTTCGCCCGGTAGCGCTCCCCAGGTTTCTCGCGGCTCTGCAGGCGGCTACGCTCGCCAGCCCGATTCAACTCTGTGTCCTGGAGGCGAGCGCGGACCCGGGTGGGTACCCGAATCTCGTTGCCCGGCTGGAGTTCGACGACGTGGTACGGGTGGTCGCGGAATGCGACGACCATGTCGAACACGGTCTCGAGAGCACGTGGCGATCCGGCATCCTGGCCAAGCCCCTTGTGCGCTATACGGTCCGAACCGATCAAGCCGGTGCGGTATCAGGACTCGAGGTGCACACGCATCACATTCTTCTCGACGGCGGCGCGACCGGCATCATCGAAACCGACCTCGCCCGCTTTCTCACATCCGACGCTGATCACGAAACCCCCGGTATCCGTGCGGGTCTCGTCAAACTCGCGAACGCCCACCACCGCGAGGCAGAACGCGTCGAAGATGCGCGACGGCGTCTCGCCGACACCGTGCGCCGGGAACTCGTCGACGACGCGCACCGGTCTCATCACATCGATGGCTCGAACTCCCCCGCGGCTGCGGCAACGGGTGTCCTGCAGGAATCGGTGACGCTGCAGGGTGAGTCCTATGAGGCGTTGGTCGCCCTGTCGGAGGCGCATCACATACCCTTCAATATCCTGGTCGCCGCCGCGGCACTGGCGGTGAACGCAAGTTTGCGACAGAGCACCCAATGCCTTCTGGTACATGCGGTGGACAACCGCTTCGGCGACCCCGACCTCAATGTGGCTACCTGCCTGGTCAATTCGGTCGCACACGCAGTCCAATTCCCGCCGTTCACGTCGGTGCACGACCTGCTACGGACACTCGACCGAAGCTACGTCAGAGCCGTACGACGCCGGTGGATCCGCGAAGAGCACTACCGTCGCATGTACATGGCGACGAACCACACGTCACAGATCGATACGTTGACCCTCAACTTCATTCGCGAACCATGCGCACCCGAACTCCGCCCCTTCCTGCTCGGCACCCCGGTAGCCACAAATGTCGGGCCCATTGAGGGAATGACGGTGGCCAGCGTCCTGAACGAGCGGGAAAGTTCACTGACGCTGTCGATTTGGGATCGCGATGACCTACCGGCCAGCCGGCAGGGCGCGGGGATCGCACAGCGGATCGCCGCGGCTCTAGAGTCGATGGCAGCGGGCTGGGATCAGCCAATTGCGGCGACCGTCGACGAGTGGTTCGAGCTCGGCACGGACGGGACCCGCTGTCCCGCCCCTTCGGCCGCGTGGTTTCTGGCATCGACGGGCGGAATACCCGAGATTCGGCTGACCCACCGATTTGTGGACCGGTGGCTCGCCTGGCTCGTTCGCGGCAGCATCGCACCGGGCACGGTTGTGGTGTGCGCCGACGACAACACCGACAAGACCACGGATCTGCTCATCGCCTGTCACCTAGCAGGATGCGGCTACAGCGTCTGCGATGATCCGGCCGGCATGTCGTCGCGCGCGCAGACAATTGCCGACCACCGCGACCTCCCCGGGACGTACCTGGTCGACGTCGCGAATACCGAACTCGCCGAACCGGATTACGACGCATGTCGTGCGATCGATCGGCGCATCGACGGCGTCGCGCACGATCCGACCCTCGCCGAGATGACGGCCTATCTGATGCCCACCTCGGGATCGACCGGCCAACCCAAGTTGGTCCGTGTCTCGCACGGATCGTTGGCGCTGTTCTGCGAGGCGACGCGGGAAGGGTACGGGTGGACGGCGGATGACATCGTGCTTCAATGCGCGCCGCTGACGTCCGACATCTCTGTCGAGGAGATCTTCGTTGCCGCCATGTGCGGTTCGGGTCTCGTCCGGTCGACCGCGACCAGAACCGGTGACCTGGTGGCGCTCGTTCGGGACCTCACCGTCAGTGGATCGACGATCCTCGATCTCCCGACCGCGATCTGGCACCTGCTGTGTGACGACGCAAGCGCCCTGGAGGCTGTGCGGCGCTCCCGGCTTCGCCACATCGTCATCGGTGGTGAACCTGTCCGTCCTACCGCCGTCGACAAATGGGTCGATGCCATTGGCACCCAGCAGGTCTCGCTCATCTCCACCTATGGGCCCACCGAGACCACGGTGGTTGTCACCTACTTGCCGCTGGTCGACTCGCAGACGACGGTCGAAGCTGCAGCCAGACTCAGGCTGGGCCGGCCCCTGGTGGCCGGCACCGTGTTCATCGCATTCGGTGAGGTCGTCGTCGTCGGCGACCTGGTCTCCCACGGCTACCTCGGCAGCGACAACGCCGGCTTCGGCGCGGTGGCCACCCCTGACGGCTCACGGAGCCGCGCGTTCGCCACCGCCGACCGCGTAATCCTCGACGAACGCGGGTTTTTCGTGTTCGCCGGTCGAAAAGACGCCGTGGTGAAGGTCTCCGGCAAGCGCATCGACACCGCCGAGGTGATCAGGAATATCTCCGCGGATCCTGACGTCACCGACGTCGCTGTCGAGGTGCACGACGGCAGGCTGGCGGTCTGGTTCGAAACCCACCACACCCGTCGGGGCGCCGAGGACGCCACCGTCGCGGCACGCATCAGCCTGATCCTCGCCAACCTGCGCGTGCCGTCCTCGTTGGTCATCGACGTCCCCAGCATTCCGCGTCAACCCAACGGCAAGGTCGACAGCACTGTCTTACGGATGGTGCCCGAAATACGCAGAGACACAACGGAAGGGACTGAGCCGGCGCGACGTGCGATCGATCTCGCGGAGATCTGGAGTGGCTGTCTCGGACGGCGCATCGGGCCGTCGTCGTCACTTCTCGATGAGGGTGTCGGCTCGCTGGATCTCATCAGAATCCTGCCCGAGTCTCGCAGCTATCTCGGTTGGCACATCACCATCCTCGACTTGATCAGCGCGGACACCGCCATCAACCTCGTCGAGTCCGAGCCGCTGGTGGACGATTGGATGGACACCGCCACCGCAGACTGCATCGAACAGGATCTGTCGGAACTCACCGCGCGCACGTCTATAACGGGCTCGATCGATCGACGGTCGACCGAGAGACGAGGGCAACGCTCGATCGTCGTACTCGGCGCAACGGGAATCCTCGGCACCGGCTTTGCCCAGGCGTATCTCGACCACAGACGATCGGGTGCAGATCTCCCGGAGCTCGTCTTCGTCACCAGGACGGATCTGCCCGCACACGGCCCGTGGGTGGCGCTTCGCGATTCGGGCGGCCTGCGCGTCGAGCACCTCCCGTCGGAATTCGCCGCCGCCGACGTGGCCCACCTCGTGGCCGACGCCGGAACGGTGATCAACTGCATTGGCAACACCAATGTCCTGGTCCCCTACCGCGAGCTTCGCTTCGCCAACGTCGAGTTCGTCTCGCAGCTCACCGAACTCTGCGCGAACCGCGGCGCAATGTTGGCGCACTTGTCGACCCACGTCGTGAGCGCCGATGTGACGGCGGCGCGCGTCACCGACCCGCGACGGGCGCCCTACCCCTACGCGGCATCCAAGTCGCTGGCCGAGATTACGGTAGCGAGCTCACGTCCAGACCTGGACTTCAGGCTGATCCGGCTGCCCAGAGTGCTGGGTGAGGACTACCAGATGCGCGATTCGGCAGACGTTTTGGTGGCCGTGGCCGACGCCTGCGCTGCGCTGGGTGCTCGTCCCGCGCTGACCCTTACCGAGGAGGTCACCACTGCCCGAGCGGCAGCAGTCAGCATTTTGGCTCTCGAACCCCAATCGCAACCCCGATGCGGCCTCACAGTAGTGCGGGGACAACAGCTCGCGTATCGAGACTTCTTGGGCCGTTACGGCTCCGAAGAACTCGACATTGCCGAGTGGAAAAGTCGCGTGGACAGCAGTGATTGGGCTCAACTGAACCCGCGACGGTGGTCGGTGGTCGACGCCTGGATCACCTTGGGCATGATGCTGGGCGGCCGCTCGTACGCGGACTACCTCTCCGACTACCCGACCGTCACCCTCGGTGTCGAAGCTGTCGGCGAGCTGAAAACACAACAACAATCGATGGAAGCGATCGTCGATGCTGCCGTCTGTCGCTACTCGGAAGACTCTCATGACGGAAAACTCTGTGGTACAACACGTTAAATCTTCTCCTGATTACCTACTTCGATGAGCGAGCACCTCGAAGCCGACCGCCCGTTGCTGGCCAGGACAATTCACCGATTCGCCATCCCGATCATCCTGCTGTGGATAGCGGTGGTCGCGGCCCTCAACATCTGCGTTCCGCCGCTGGAAGTCGTCGGACAAGAGCGCTCGGTGTCGTTGAGTCCCAAAGATGCACCGTCGCTGGTGGCGCTCAAGCGCATCGGTCGAACCTTCAAAGAAGGGGAGACCGACAGCGTGGCGATGATTGTCTTGGAGGGTGCCAAACCTCTGGGCAGCGACGCCCACACCTACTACGACAAGCTGGTGCGCAAGCTCCGCCAGGACAAGGCGCATGTTGTTGGTATTCAGGACTTCTGGGGTGATCCGCTCACCGCGGGCGGCGCACAGAGCAACGACGCGCGGGCAGCCACCGTTCAGGTCAACCTCGCCGGCAACCAAGGCGAACAACTAGCCAACGAATCGGTGGACGCGGTTCGCGCCATTGTCAACAGCGAAGCGCCACCACCCGGGGTGAGCGCTTACGTCACCGGCGCTTCGGCGATGGCCGCGGACATGCATGCCAGCGGCGACAAGTCGATGATCAAGATGACGCTGACGTCTGTCGCGGTGATCTTGATCATGCTTCTCCTGGTCTACCGCTCAACCGTCACCGCACTTCTGCTCTTGCTCACGGTCGGTATCGAGTTGTCCGCTGCACGAGGCGCTGTCGCGCTGCTTGCGCATGTCGGACTGGCTGGGCTGTCGACGTTTGCGGTCAGCCTTCTCACGTCGCTGGCGATGGCCGCCGGGACCGACTATGGGATTTTTCTCGTGGGCAGGTATCAGGAGGCCAGGCACGCCGGCGCGGACCGCGAAGCCGCCTTCTACACCATGTACAAAGGGACCGCCCACGTCATCCTCGGGTCCGGTCTGACGATCGCGGCCGCAACTTTTTGCCTGAGCTTTGCGCGGATGCCCTACTTTCAGACGCTCGGACTGCCTTGCGCGGTCGGCATGCTGGTCGCTGTCCTCGTCGCGCTTTCGTTGGGACCTGCCGTCGTGGTCGTCGGCGGCCGCTTCGGCGCGTTCGACCCGAAGCGACAGCTGAATTTCCGCGGTTGGCGACGAGTTGGGACTGCGGTGGTCCGCTGGCCGCTGCCGATCCTGCTTGCGACGGGCGCGATTGCCCTCGTCGGTCTGGTGAGTTTGACCGGCTACCAGCCCAGCTATGACGACCGCGCATATCTACCCACGTCCATTCCCGCCAACCAGGGTTTCACCGCCGCCGACCGGCACTTCTCCCAAGCTCGAATGAAGCCTGAGATCCTGATGATCGAGGCGGATCACGACTTGCGCAATCCTGCCGACTTCCTGATTCTGGACAAGCTGGCCAAGGGCATCTTCAAAGTTCCCGGTATTTCTCGCGTGCAGGCGATAACTCGGCCCCAGGGGACGACGATGGACCACACCACGATCCCGTTCCAGATCAGCATGCAGAACGCGGCTTCAGTCCAGACAATGAAATTTCAGCGCGACCGGATGAACGACATGCTCGAGCAGGCCCACGAGCTGGACAAGACGATCGCCTCGATGCAGCGGATCTATGGCGTGACCGCGCAGCTCGTCGCCACCACCCATCACATGGTGGGTGACACCTCAGAGATCCAACAGATCACCAACGAACTGCGAGACGACATCGCCAATTTCGACGACGAGTGGCGGCCGATCCGCTCTTACTTCTATTGGGAGAAACACTGTTTCGACATCCCCGTGTGCTGGTCGCTGCGATCGATTTTCGATGCGATGGATGGCGTCGACCGGATCAGCGCAAAGTTCGACACGCTCGTCACGGACATCAAAGACTTCGATCGGTTGATGCCGCAGATGATTTCGGAGTTCCCACCGATGATCGAGACGATGGCAAAGATGCGCGACATGATGCTCACAACCCACAGCACCATGTCGGGAATCTTCAGCCAGATGGACACGATGAGCGAGAACGCCTCAGCCATGGGTCACGCGTTCGACACCGCCAAGAACGACGACTCGTTCTATTTGCCCCCTGAGGTTTTCGCGAACCCAGACTTCAAGCGCGCGATGGCCAACTTCCTGTCCCCTGACGGCCGTGCCGCCAGATTCATCATCCTGCACCGCAGCGATCCCGCATCGGCGGAGGGAATTGCGAGTATCGACGCGATCCGCACGGCGGCCGAGGAGGCGCTGAAGGGAACCCCGCTGGAAGACTCGAAGATCTACCTGGCCGGTATGGGAGCCGTTTTCAAAGACATCTCCGAGGGAGCGAAGTGGGATCTTGTGATTGCCGGGATAGCCTCGCTTTGTTTGATTTTCATCATCATGCTGGTGTTGACCCGGGCATTCATCGCCGCCGCCGTCATCGTGGGAACCGTGCTGATCTCTCTCGGCGCCTCGTTCGGGCTGTCCGTTCTCGTCTGGCAGTACCTGTTGGGCGTGCCCTTGCACTGGCTGGTACTCGCGATGTCGGTCATCGTGCTGCTGGCGGTGGGTTCGGACTACAACCTGCTACTGGTGTCCCGATTCAAACAGGAACTCCACGCCGGCCTCAACACCGGAATGATCCGATCCATGGGCGGCACAGGCAAAGTCGTGACCAACGCCGGCCTGGTATTTGCGTTCACGATGGCTTCCATGGTGGTCAGTGACGTCCGGATGATCGGTCAGGTCGGTACCACCATCGGCCTCGGACTTCTATTTGACACTCTGATCGTGCGCGCCTTCATGACACCGTCTGTCGCAGCACTGCTCGGTCGCTGGTTCTGGTGGCCCATCAAAGTTCGCTCGCGGCCTGCTCGCATTCGACACACGCCGACGAGTGGAAGTCCAGTGGATCGGTTGCTGGCCGCGAACCACTAGCACCCAAGGTACGATGACCGCGCAACTGGTCTGCCGGGGCCGCAACGACCCTGGCATCGAGCGGCGCTCTCGGCGCCGCGAGAGGGAATCCGGTGAGAAACCGGAACTGTCCCGCAGCGGTATGCAGGAACGACCGCCGTCAACGGCACTGGTCACATCGACTGGGAAGCGACGGCCATTAGGTGCACTGATCAAGTGCGCGCCTGCGAGTCCGAAGACCTGCCAGCTGTGCCGGGCGCGCCGCGTCCGGCGGTGCATCGCCTCGTGGAATGGGCGGATGTCCTTCTCTGCGGTCGGCGACCGCGTGGGCAGACGTTCGTGGGCGATCTCCATCCTGACGATAGCTGGAGACCAGTCGTGCCCTTGAACACCATCGCACTGGAGTTGGTACCGCCCAACCAAGATCACGGAGCCGAGCAGGCTCACGAAGAAGCGCTGAAGGTGCTGCGCTACACGGAAAAGTCCGGCATCGCGGGGCGGGTCGGCCATGTGATGATGCCGGGAATCATCGCCGAGGACGACGACCGGCCCGTGGAGATGAAACCCAAGCTCGATGTGCTCGACTTCTGGAAGCTGATCAGCCCGGAACTGCCTGGCGTGCATGGGTTGTGCACTCAGGTCACGGCGTTCCTGGACGAGGCTGCGTTGCGGGATAGGATCGGCGCCCTCAGCGACGCCGGATTCGACGGTGTGATCTTCGTCGGCGTACCGAGGACGATGAACGACGGCGAGGGCGCCGGTGTTGCGCCGACCGACGCGTTGTCGATCTTCGACGATGTCGTCACGAACCGCGGCGTGATCCTGATTCCGACGCGTGACGGCGAGCGCGGACGCTTTCACTTCAAGTGCGACAAGGGCGCCACGTTCGGCATGACGCAGCTGCTGTACTCCGACGCCATCGTCACGTTTCTCAAGGAGTTCGCCCGTACCACTGACCACCGGCCCGAAATCCTGCTGTCGTTCGGCTTCGTCCCGAAAATGGAGACCGAGAACGGCTTGATCGATTGGCTCATCCAGGATCCCGGCAATGCGGCGGTGGCGGCCGAACAGGCCTTCGTCCGGCGGCTGGCCGGCAGCGAGCCCTCGGCCAAGCGACGCGACCTGCTCGACCTGTACAAGCGCGTCATCGACGGGGTTGTCGACCTCAGCTTTCCGCTGAGCCTGCATTTCGAAGCGCCCTACGGTAATTCGGCGCCGGCGTTCGACACGTTCGCCGAAATGCTGGACTACTGGTCGCCGAACGCCGACGACAACGCAGTCTCACTCGTCGAGCTCGATTAGTAGATCTCCGCCCTCGACCTGCGCGGTTGCCGCTACGACCACACGCTTCACCGTGCCCGCTCTCGGCGCCGCGATGCCGGCTTCCATCTTCATCGCCTCGATGGTCGCGACGTTCTGTCCCGCCGCGACCGAATCCCCTTCGGCCACAACCACAGTGACGACGCCGGCGAACGGAGCTGCCAAGTGGCCGGGATTGCTCCTGTCCGCCTTCTCCGCGACGGGCACGTCGGTGGCGACATTGCGGTCGCGGACCAGCACCGGCCGGAGCTGACCGTTGAGGATGCACATCACAGTGCGCATGCCACGCTCGTCGGGTTCGGAGATCGCCTCTAGCCCGATCAGTAGCTCGACGCCCTTCTCCAGCTCCACCCGATGTTCGTCGCCGTGTCGTAGTCCATAAAAGAACTGATTGGCGCTCAAACTCGAGGTGTCACCGAATTCCTCTCGGTGGCTGAGGAACTCCCGTGTCGGCGCGGGGAACAGTAGCCGATTCAGTGCGGCCTGACGCACCCGTCCGGGCCGGGAGATCTGATCCTCGTCCTCGGCCGTCAACTCCTGTTCGGGCTTGGCGGCGCCACGGCCGTCAAGAGCCCTGCTGCGCAACGGTTCCGGCCAGCCGCCTGGTGGGTCGCCGAGCTCGCCGCGCAGGAATCCGATCACCGAGTCGGGGATGTCGTAGTGGTCGGGCTCGGCCGCGAACTCGTCGGCCGAGGCGCCCGCGGCCACCAACGCCAACGCAAGGTCACCGACGACCTTGCTGGACGGTGTCACCTTGACCAGCCGGCCCAGAACGCGGTCCGCAGCCGCGTAGCTCTCCTCGATCTGCTCGAACCGGTCGCCCAGCCCGAGCGAGATCGCCTGCTGACGCAGGTTCGACAACTGCCCGCCGGGAATCTCGTGGGAGTACACGCGTCCGGTCGGGGATGGCAATCCGGATTCGAACGGACGGTAGACCTTTCGCAGGGCTTCCCAATACGGCTCGAGGTCGCAGATAGCGGGCAACGACAAACCGGTGTCGTATTCGGTGTGCGCGGCAGCGGCCACGATCGAACTCAGCGCCGGCTGGCTGGTGGTGCCCGCCATCGGCGCAGCGGCGCCGTCGACCGCATCGGCGCCGGCCTGCCAGGCCGCGACGTAGCTCGCCAGCTGACCGCCTGCGGTGTCGTGGGTGTGCACGTGCACGGGCAGGTCGAACCGCGACTTCAACGCCGTGACCAACGTGGTCGCCGCCGGCGCCCGCAGCAGGCCGGCCATGTCCTTGATCGCCAACACGTGCGCGCCGGCTTCGACGATCTGCTCGGCCAGCTTCAGGTAATAGTCCAGCGTGTAGAGGCTTTCACCGGGGTCGCTGAGGTCACCGGTATAGGACATCGCGACTTCGGCCATCGCGCTTCCGGTTTCACGCACCGCGTCGATCGCGGGCCGCATCGAGTCCACATTGTTGAGCGCGTCGAAGATCCGGAAAATGTCGACACCCGTCGCCGCAGCCTCCTGGACGAACGCCGACGTCACGATCGTCGGATACGGGGTGTACCCGACGGTGTTGCGGCCGCGCAGCAGCATCTGCAGGCAGATGTTCGGGATGGCCTCGCGCAGCGCCGCCAGCCGCTCCCACGGATCTTCCTTCAGAAACCGTAGTGCCACATCGTAAGTCGCCCCGCCCCAGCATTCGACCGACAGCAACTCCGGCATCGACCGCGCGATGTACGGTGCCACCTTGAGCAGACCGGTGCTGCGCAGTCGGGTGGCCAGCAGCGACTGGTGTGCGTCGCGGAACGTGGTGTCGGTGACACCTACGGCGCGCGACTCGCGCAACCAGGCGGCGAATCCTTCCGGGCCGAGCTCGATGAGCCGTTGCTTCGACCCTGGCGGCGGCACGGTCGAGATGTCCGTGTCGGGCAGCTTGTCGTGCGGATACACGGTCGACGGGCGTTCGCCGTGCGGCTTGTTGACCGTCACGTCGGCCAGATAGTTGAGAATCTTCGTGCCGCGGTCCGCCGAGCTGTAGGCGGTCAGCAGGTCCGAGCGCTCGTCGATGAACGACGTGGTGACGCGGCCGGCCTGGAAGTCGGGATCGTCCAGAACCGCCTGCAGGAACGGAATATTCGTGGACACCCCGCGGATCCGGAACTCCGCGACCGCGCGGCGGGCCCGCTGCACGGCGGTGTTGAAATCGCGGCCGCGGCACGTCAGCTTGATCAACATCGAGTCGAAATATGCGCTGACTTCCGCTCCCAACGGCGTTCCGCCGTCCAGCCGGATGCCGGCTCCACCGGGTGAGCGATAAGTGGTGATGCGGCCGGTGTCGGGCCGGAAGTTGTTGGACGGATCCTCGGTGGTGATCCGGCATTGCACGGCCGCACCGCGCGCAACGATCGAATCCTGCTGCAGGCCAAGCTGTGCCAGCGTTTCCCCGGCAGCGATTCTGATCTGCGCCGAGACCAGGTCGACGTCGGTGATCTCTTCGGTGACGGTGTGCTCGACTTGGATGCGGGGGTTCATCTCGATGAAGACATGCTGGTTGTTCTCGTCGAGCAGGAACTCGACGGTGCCGGCGCAGCTGTAACCGATCTCCCGCGCGAAGGCCACCGCGTCCGAGCAGATCTTCTCGCGCACTACAGGGTCCAGGTTCTGCGCCGGCGCGAGCTCGATGACCTTTTGGTGGCGTCGTTGCACAGAGCAGTCCCTCTCGTAGAGGTGGATTACGTCGCCGCGGGTGTCGGCCAGGATTTGCACTTCGATGTGCCGCGGGTTGACGACGGCTTGCTCGAGGAAAACGGCGGGGTCACCGAACGCCGACTCCGCCTCGCGGCTCGCGGCCTCGATCGCCTCCGGTAGCTCCGCGGCGTCCGTCACCCGTCGCATGCCGCGACCACCACCGCCCGCCACCGCCTTAACGAACAATGGATAGGTCAACGACTCTGCCGCACTGACCAATTCGTCCAGCGTCGACGAGGGCTCCGACGAAGCCAGAACGGGCAGGCCGGCTGAGCGAGCCGCTGCGATGGCGCGAGACTTGTTGCCGGTCAGCGCCAATACCTCTGCGCTGGGGCCGACGAAGGTGATACCCCGTTTGGCGCACGCGGAGGCCAGCAGCGGATTCTCGGACAGGAATCCGTATCCGGGATAAATCGCGTCCGCCCCGCACGCGATTGCGGTGGCTACGACCTCGTCGACGGAAAGGTAGGCCCGGACCGGGTGCCCGGGCTGACCGATCTGATACGACTCGTCGGCCTTCAACCGGTGCAGCGAGTTTCGGTCCTCGAACGGATAAACCGCTACCGTGCCGACACCGAGTTCGTAGGCCGCACGAAAGGCGCGTATCGCGATCTCGCCGCGGTTGGCGACGAGGATCTTGGCGAACATCGCCTACGACAGACTGCGTTGCGGCTGGCCTGAGTACTGGGACAGCGGCCGAATCAGTGCATTGGACGCGGCCTGCTCCATGATGTGCGCGGTCCAACCGGTGATGCGACTCATCACGAAAAGCGGAGTGAAGCTGGGGATGTCGAATCCCATCAGGTAATACGCAGGCCCGGTGGGGAAATCCAGATTGGGCTTGATCTTGGTGGCGGCGTACATCTCCTCCTCGAGGATTTGGTAGATGTCGAGCCACTTCTGGCCGTCGCGAACGGCGGCAACCCGGCCGAGCGCCAGCTTCATCGTCGGCACCCGGGAGTCGCCGTTCTTGTAGACTCGGTGCCCGAAGCCCATCACCTTGTCTTTACGAGAGATCTTGTCTCGCAGCCACTCCGAAGCTTTGCCGGGAGTGCCGATCTCGATCATGTCGTGCATGACCGCCTCGTTGGCGCCACCGTGCAGCGAGCCCTTGAGAGCGCCGATTCCCGCGGTCACCGCGCTGTAGATGTCCGACTGCGTGGACGTCACTACCCGGGCGGCGAATGTCGACGCGTTGAAGCTGTGCTCCGCGTAGAGGATCATCGACTGCTCGAAGGCCGAGACGATGACCGGCTCGGGTACCTCCCCGAAGCACATGTTCAGAAAGTTCTGCGCGTAGCCGAGGTGGCTGTGCGGCTGGATGGGCGGCAGACCGCGGCGGCGCCGGATGTCGTAGGCCACGATGGTGGGCAGCGCGGCGAACATCCGCAGCGACTTAGCGTAATTGGCCGACTCCGAGCTGTCGTCCTCCTCGGGGTCTTCGGCGCCGAGGTAGCTGATCGCGGTGCGCACCACGTCCATCGGGTGGCAGGTGTCGGGCAGCTTGTCCAGCAGTGACTGCAGCGATCGGTCGATCCGCCGGCTGGCCCGTTCGCGCTGGTTGAACAGCGCCAGTTCGCCGTCGTTCGGCAGTTCGCCGTGCCAGAGCAGGTAGGCGACCTGCTCGAAGCTGCAGTGCGCGGCCAGGTCCTGGACCGGGTAGCCGCGGTAGGTCAGCGAGTTCGTCTCGGGCACCACCTTGGAAATCGCGGTGGTGTCGACGACGACGCCGGCTAATCCCTTGTAGATTTTCGGCTCGGCAGGAGCGACAGTGGTCATTGGTCGTGCCCTTTCACGGTGAAGTTGAAAATCTCGTCGTCGAACTGGTTGTAGTCGGCGTAGCGCAAGAGTTCGTAGAGCCGGCTGCGGTGCTGCATCTGGTCGAGTAGGCCGGATTGCGTTCCCTTGGTCTCGATTTCGCGCAGACCCTCTTCGACCGCGAACATCGCGAGGCGCAATGTGGTGACCGGGTAGATCACGACGTTGTAGCCGATGTCGGTCAGCTGCGAGGTGGTCAGCAGGTCCGACTTGCCGAACTCGGTCATGTTGGCCAGCAGCGGAACATCCACTGCGGCACGGAACTTCTCGAAGTCCACCGGCCCGTTGAGAGCCTCGGTGAAGATCAGGTCGGCGCCGGCGTCGGCGTACGCCCTGGCCCGCTCGACGGCGGCATCGATGCCCTCGATGCCCGCGGCGTCGGTGCGCGCACAGATGACGAAGTTGGGATCGCGGCGGGCGGCCACCGCGGCGCGCAGCCGCTTGATCATATCCGCGGTCGGCACAACGGCTTTGCCGTCCAGGTGGCCGCACCGCTTAGGGTTGACCTGGTCCTCGAGATGGCAGCCGGCCAGGCCGGCGTCCTCCAGCTGCGTGATGGTGCGCGCCGCACTCATCGGCTCGCCGAATCCGGTGTCGGCATCGATCAGCGTGGGCAGGTCGGTCACCGCGGCGATCTGAGCGCCGCGGCCGGCGACCTCGGTCAGTGTGGTCAGCCCGATGTCGGGCAGTCCGAGGTCGGCCGACAGCACCGCGCCCGAGACGTAGACCCCCTCGAATCCGATCTCTGCGACGAGCTTGGCGACGAGCGGTGAGAAGGCCCCCGGGAAGCGTTGCAGCCGGCCCGAATTCAGCCCCGCCCGAAAGGCTGCGCGCTTGTCGGCGGCGCTGGATGCCGCACCCAGCAAACCGGTCACCGGAAGATCCCGGACGGAATCGTCGGCGCCTTATCCAGCACCTCGGGCAGTACCCGCACATTGAGCGCAACCAGGTCGCCGCCCTTGAGCGCGCTGACGTCCTGCACGGCGTGCAGGAACCGTTGCTGCTCAGCGGGATCCACCACTCCGTCGGCCAGATGCGAGAACTTACCGATGTACTGCTCGCGCTCGAACGGCCGAGCGCCCAACGGATGCGCGTCGGCGACGGCGAGTTCGTCGGTGAGCACCTCGCCGCTCTTGAGTGTCACCTCTGCGCGCGCGCCGAATGCCTTCTCGGCCGGGTCGTTCGAGTGGTAGCGGCGGGTCCACTCGGGGTCCTCGACCGTGGATATCTTGTGCCACAGCTCGACGGTGTCGGGCCGGTGCGCCCGCTCGGGTGCATACGAGCGCTCGTGATCCCAGCTGCCGTCTTGCAGCGCGACCGCGAAGATATAGGGCAGCGAGTGGTCCAGCGTCTCGCGCGAGGCGTCCGGGTCGAACTTCTGCGGGTCGCCGGAACCGGTGCCGATCACGTAATGCGTGTGGTGGCTGGTGTTGAGCACGATCGTCGCGATCTGGTCCAAGTGGCCGATGCGCTCCCGCAGCCGGCGGGCCAGGTCGATAGGGGCCTGACTCTGGTATTCGGCGGAGTGCTCCTTGGTGTAGGTGTCCAGGATGGCGCGCTTGGCTTCACCGGGCTCGGGCAGCGGTACGTGGTAAGTGTGTCCGGGGCCGGAGAGCAGCCAGGCGATGACGCCGTCCTCGCCCTCCCAGATCGGTGCGGGCGCGCCCTCGCCGCGCATCGCGCGGTCGACGGCCTCGATGGCGACCTTGCCGGCCAGCGCCGGCGCGAAGGCCTTCCAGCTCGAGATCGACCCCTTACGGGACTGCCGGGTCGCAGTGGTCAGGTGCAGCGCCTGCCCGATTGCCTGGTAGATCGTGTCGACGTCGAGCCGCAGCATGGTCCCCAGTCCGGCGGCGACCGACGGGCCGAGGTGTGCGACGTGGTCGATCTTGTGCTCGTGCAGGCAGATTCCCTTGACCAGGTCGACCTGGACCTCGTAGGCCGTGGCCAGACCGCGGATCAGGTCGCTGCCGCGGACACCGAGTTGCTGGGCCACCGCGACCAGTGGCGGGATGTTGTCGCCGGGGTGCGAGTACTCGGCCGCCAGGAAGGTGTCGTGGTAGTCCAGTTCGCGCACGGCCACGCCGTTGGCCCAGGCCGCCCATTCTGCGGAGTAGCTGCCGTCGACGCCGAAGACGGTCGCCCCCGATCGCGCCCGATGGGCCAGAGCTTGCTGACGGGCTGTCGTGACCGGGCGCCGGATAACGGAGGCGGCACTGACAGCCGCGTTGTCGATGATCCGGTTGATCACCATTGCTTCGGTCTCCGGTGCGACCGCGACCGGGTCGACGGCCACTTGGGCGATCTTGTAAGCCAGGTGCTCGGTGATCGGAAAATCGTCGGCGCTGCGGTGGGTCCGCACCTCGTGGGTCAACATGATTCGCACACTATGCAAACTTCGCTCCATGCGAAAGGTCCTGAATATGCGTAAATTTGCGTCCTTGCTTGGCGCAAATTGCGAACGTTGTGTACGCACGCGCGGGGTACAGTTCGTCGCGTGGCGAAGACGTTTTCGGGTGCCCGGCTGCGCCGGCTGAGAAACGAACGCGGCCTCAGTCAGGCGGCGCTGGCCCGGGCGTTGAATCTGTCGACCAGCTACGTGAATCAGTTGGAGAACGACCAGCGGCCCATCACAGTGCCCGTGCTGCTGGCGCTCACCGAGCGGTTCGACCTGCCGGCGAACTACTTCTCCTCGGACGCGGACGCGCGGCTGGTAGCAGACCTGTCCGACGTATTCACCGCGGCCGCATCCGACGACTCCGTCAGCGCAGCGCACATCGAAGAACTGGTGGCCAGAATGCCGGAGGTGGGCCGGAACCTGGTCGGCGTGTACCGACGGCTGCGGGATGCGACCGAAGAACTGGAGGCCTACCGCTCGCACGCGACGACGGAGACGCCGCTACCCTCCGAGCGCCCGATGCCGTTCGAGGAGGTGCGCGATTTCTTTTACGACCGGAACAACTACGTCGGCGAGCTCGACGAAGCGGCTGAGCGAATGTTCGTCGACAGCGGAATGACGTTGGGCGGTCTGGACGTTCAACTGTCGACGATGATGTTCGAGCGGTTCGGCGTTCGGGTGATGATCGACGCCGGCCTCGGCGAGCAGACCAAGCGTTCCTACGATCCCGATGTCAAGGTGCTACGCATCGCCCACTGGCTGCTGCCGGGTCAGCGCGCCTTCCAGATCGCCACCCAGTTGGCATTGGTGAGCCAGCGAGAGCTGTTGTCGAAGCTCATCGCCACCGACGATCAGCTCACGTCGGAATCCCGCGGTGTGGCCCGCATCGGTCTGGCCAATTACTTCGCCGGCGCCTTTCTGCTGCCCTACCGCCAATTTCACCGTGCCGCAACCGAATTGCGGTACGACATCGACCTGCTCGCCCGCCGTTTCGAGGTCGGCTTCGAGACCGTGTGTCACCGGCTATCGACGCTGCAGCGGCCGAAGCTGCGTGGCGTGCCGTTCATCTTCGTGCGCACGGACAAGGCCGGCAACATCTCGAAGCGACAGTCCGCTACCGCATTTCACTTCAGCCGCGTCGGCGGCAGCTGCCCGCTGTGGGTCGTGCACGACGCCTTCGCGCAGCCGGGGCGGATCGTCACCCAGGTCGCGCAGATGCCGGACGGACGGTCCTATTTCTGGCTCGCGAAAACCACCCCGCCCGAGGGTCAGGGCTACCTCGGACAACACAAGAGCTTCGCCATCGGCCTGGGTTGCGACTTGGTGCACGCCGACAAGCTCGTCTACTCCACGGGCGTGGCCCTCGACGATCCGAGCACCGCAGTGCCGATCGGTGCGGGCTGCAAGATCTGCAACCGATCGGTCTGCGCGCAGCGCGCCTTCCCGTACCTGGGTGGGCGCGTCGCGGTCGACGAGAACACCGGCAGCGGGCTGCCGTACTCGCCGGCTACTGGGCCGGCTTGACCGGGGGCCGGTAGAACAGCGCCAGCTGGCCGAGCGCCCCGCCGATGCCCAGCAGCAGCGAACCG
This sequence comes from Candidatus Mycobacterium wuenschmannii, assembly GCF_030252325.1. Classification (NCBI taxonomy): domain Bacteria; kingdom Bacillati; phylum Actinomycetota; class Actinomycetes; order Mycobacteriales; family Mycobacteriaceae; genus Mycobacterium; species Candidatus Mycobacterium wuenschmannii. The sequence continues at coordinate 2,469,624 of NZ_CP126981.1, forward strand.
AACAGTCCGTGCCAGCCGGGGTGGAACAGCGTCGGGCCGAAGATCTCGTAGTCCAGGCTGAACCTGCCGGGCCCGGTCCCCGCGATGGCCACCGCCGCGACGGCCAGGATCAGGTTGTACTCCCAGCCCTCCTTGACGATGAAGAAGCCGTTGTGGCGGTGCACCGTCCAGGCCGCGACCAGCATCAGCGCAACAAACCCGGCGGCGGGAATCGGCGTGAGCAGGCCCGCGGCCAGGCCGAGCCCGGCGGCGATCTCGGTGCTCGCGGCGACGACGGCCTGGAATTTGCCGTACTTCATCCCGATGCTCTCGAACCAGCCCGCGGTGCCGGGGATCCGGCCACCGCCGAAGAACTTGTTGTAGCCGTGCGCGGCCAGCGTCAGGCCCAGCACCAGCCGCAGGATCAGCAAGGCGACGTCAAAGCCATCATTCATAGACTCGAACCTAGATCATCGGGTAGGCACGGGATAGGCAGAGGTATCCTGCCAGCCGCACCCGACATAAAGGAGCGACCCATCAAGATCGCGATCATTGGAGCGGGCAACGTCGGCCGCACGCTGGGCACCGCCTGGCGCACCGGCGGCCACGACGTGACCTTCGGCGTGCGCAATCCCGACGACCCGAAGCACGCGGAGCTCGGTTCTGTACGGACCAATTTCGCCGCCGCGGACACTGCCGACGTGGTGGTGTTGTGCACCCCGTGGCAAGGCACCCAGGACGCCGTGCAGAGCTGCGGCGACCTCGCCGGGAAGGTTGTCATCGACGCAACCAACCCGCTGTCCCCCGACTTCAGCACGCTCGAGGTCGGGCTATCCAGCTCGGGCGCCGAGCTGGTGGCCGGCTGGGCGACGGGTGCGCGGGTCTGCAAGGCGATGAACCAGATCGGCGCCCCGATGATGGACCACCCCCAACTCGACGGCACTCCGGTGATGTTCGTCTGCGGCGATGACGACGCGGCCAAGTCGGTGACGGCCGGTCTGGTCGGTGAGCTGGGATTCGAGACCGTCGACGCCGGCGAGCTGGCGCTGGCCCGGCTGCTCGAGCCGTACGCGCTGCTCTGGATCCACCTCGCCTTGCGCCGCGGTCTCGGCACCGGCTTCGGATTCGGCCTGCTGCGCGGTCAATCCTGAACTCTTACATGTCGACACGGGCGGTGATACTGCTGGACGGCGCCGCCACGGCTCCGCCAGAAGTGCTGGGCCACAAGGGTTACGGCATCGACATGATGCGCCGCAACGGCTTGCCGGTGCCACCCGCGTTCTGCATCACCGCCGAAGTCGGCGCGCGGTATCGCGCCGATCCCAGGTCGACCATCGACGCGATCTGGTCGGATGTGCTGGACGGGATACGCACCCTGGAGGCGGCGACCTCGCGGACCTTCGGCGACGGGCCGCATCCGCTGCTGGTCAGTGTGCGTTCCGGTGCGGCGGTCTCGATGCCGGGAATGATGGACACCCTGCTGGACCTCGGCTTCGACGACGCTGTCGAAAAGGCCTTGGCGGCAGCGGGTTCGGTGTCGTTCGCCCGCGATTCCCGTCGGCGCTTCACCGAGTCTTTCACGCGCATCGCGACCGGCCCGGTGCCCGCCGACCCGTACGACCAACTGCGCGCCGCGATCGAGGCGGTGTTCGCCTCGTGGGACTCGCCGCGTGCCGTTGCCTACCGCACCCACCACGGCTTCGACGGCCACGGCGGCACCGCGGTGGTCGTGCAGGCAATGACCTTCGGCAACCTAGGCCGCAATTCCGGTGCCGGCGTGATCTTTTCGCGCAACCCGATGACGGGATCCGGCGACGAGTACGGCGAGTGGCTGCCGGGCGGGCAGGGCGACGACGTGGTGTCAGGCACGGTCGACGTCGAGCCGATCACTTGTCTGCGCGACCAGCAGCCAGCCGTCTACGCCGAATTGATCCGTGCCGCCGAAACATTGGAGCGGTTGACGGCAGACGTGCAGGAGATCGAGTTCACCGTCGAGGACGGCACGTTGTGGCTGCTGCAGACCCGGGCCGCGAAGCGCTCGGCACAGGCAGCCGTGCGACTGGCGCTGCAACTGCTTCACGACGGCCTGATCGACGAGGCCGAGACGCTGCGACGGGTGACACCGGCCGACGTGGGCGTACTGCTACAGCCGTCGCTGCAACCGGAAACACGTTTGGCCGCAGAGCTTTTGACCACCGGGCTGCCGGCCGGCCCCGGCATCGCCTCGGGTCGGGCCTACACCGAGGTGGACGCGGCCATCGACGCTGCCGATCGGGGCGAGGACGTCATCCTGGTCCGCAGCCACACCAGCCCGGACGACATTCACGGCATGCTGGTCGCACGAGGCATTGTCACCGAGACCGGGGGCGCCACCAGCCATGCGGCGGTGGTGAGCCGTGAGTTGGGCCGGGTGGCCGTGGTCGGCTGCGGCAGTGGAGTGGCGGCGACGCTGGCGGGCAAGCTCGTCACGGTCGACGGCAATTCCGGCGAGGTGCGCTCCGGCAGCCTGCCGTTGTCCGCGTGGTCCGAGGACAATACGCCCGAGCTTCGTGAGCTGGCCGACATCGCGCGGCGAGTCAGCCCGCCACGAGCGCACGCCGGCGGACTGGTCGCCATGCTGGAGGCGGTCCGAGTCTCGTCATGACCGATCTTGTTGTCCTACAGACTGTTCGACTGAAAGGTCGGGCTCGCCGCGAGGACGTGGACGGGGACGTCGACGCGTTGGTCGCATCGGGGCTGCTGCTCGACGGGCCGATGATCCGGTTGAGCCCCGAGGGCCGCACGCGGCTCGCCGAGCTACTGGCCGCGGAGCGGTCGTCCGCCGACGCCGCGGCGCTGGCGGCGGTGCACGGCGAGTTCCGCTCGGTCAATGTCGAGTTCAAGGCGCTGGTCACCGACTGGCAACTCCGGGGCGGTCAGCCCAACACTCACGACGACCCCGACTACGACGCCGCCGTGCTGGCCCGCCTCGATGAGGTGCATCGGCGAGTGACGCCTCTGGTGGACAGTGCCGCCGCGGAGCTTCCGCGGCTGGGTCGTTACTCGGAGAAGTTACAAGCGGCACTCGACCGGGTGCACGCCGGCGACACGATGTGGCTTTCCCGGCCGCTGATCGACTCGTACCACACCGTCTGGTTCGAACTGCACGAGGAGCTGATCCTGGCTGCGGGACTGACCCGCGAAGGTGAAGACGCGTAAGCGATTACAGCTCGGCGTCCAGCAGCGTGACGTAGTCGTCGATGTCACCAACGGCCGACTCCGCGGCGTGCACGCTGACGGTCACGGTGTCGCCGATGCCCCAGACGCCGTGGACGAGTCCCATCGCCGGCGACAGCCCCGGATACACAGCGGTCAGTAACACCGGCGCGTCGCCGAAATGCAGATCGGCCAGGCCACGGAAGATGCTGGAGATGACGGTGTTTCCCGCCACCAGCGACGGCTGGTCGTTGGGGTCGAAAAGACTTATTCCCCAACGCAACAGCGGCGCAGGCGTCGCGGCGAACGCTCGGTCCGCCGCCCGGAATGCCGGGTGCTCCGCGCGGCGGCGGGCATTGGTCAGATCTGCGGCGATCCGCTGCAAGCGATCGGCGCGGTCGAGCTGTGGGTACAGCCCGACGGTCACGTTGGCGAAATGGTTGTTGGACCGGGGCACGCCGGGTTTGGCCATCGTCACCTCGGCGACAGCGTCCTCGGCCTCGTCGCCCAAGTGCGCTGTGAGCGCCCCGGTGACGGCGGCCAGCGTCGCGACGGTGGCAGTGGGTCCGTGCAGTTCAGTGCGGTTTCGCACCAGCGTGCGTGCGGAGCGTCGTCCCGTCGGAAAAGCGTTGGTGGACAATGCCGGTCGAGGTCCGATAGCGGGTGGCAGCAGCCCGAATTGGGTGTCGCTGACCAGTTTACGATGGGCGCGGGCGGCCTCGATCGCGCGCAATGGCAGGAAGCCCGGCCGCTCCACCGCCACCGGGGCGACTGGGTCCGGTCGGCCGAATAGCCAGGCGGCCAACGCAATTGCCCGCGGGCCGTCGGATAGCGTGTGCGCGAATTGCATGACCGCGACCGTGCCGGGGCCGGTGCTGCCCGGAATGCCATGCACCGGGGTGTAAACGTGCATGCGCCACGGCGCCGTACAGACATCGAGGGGGTCATCGCCCAGCTTGGCCACCGCATCGATGCAGCTCTGCCACCGAGTGTCGGCCAGGTCGTGTCGCGCGATCCAGTCTCGCTCGACGGTGGTCGGCACCCACCGCGGATAAGTCAAGGGCGACCCGTCTTCCACGCGGACCGCCAGAGCGCGGCAGTCGTTTGCTCTGGCCAGGATCTCGTCGACGGTGCGCTCGAAATCGGTTGGCACACCGTCGAATGCGTAGAGCATGATCTCGTCGGTGGGGACCTTGGCCGACATCCAGTAGAACTGCGCGTCGATCGCAGTCATCCGGTTCGACATCTCAGCATCCTAGGTATCCACAGTCGCGGCTTTATCCAGAGGCAGGCTTCAGCCGGGTGCCTTTGTCGGAGGGTGTCGTTATAATTCGAACATGCGTTCGAGTAGTCGTGAGGAGGTTGTCGGGGTGCTCGACGCCCTGGAGGCCGGCTACAAAGCCGCCCTCGACCTGAGCTTCGATGCACTCACCACCCCGGAGCGCCTCGCGGTGCTGGAACGCTTCGAGACGTTTCGGCGGATGCAGCCCGCGATCGAACACGCACTGCTCACCGAGTTGGCCCGGGTGGAGCCGGCGGTGTTGGGCGGGAAGTTGCCGGCGGTGTTGGCGGATCGGTTGCGGATCACCCGTTCCGAGGCGTCGCGGCGCGTACACGAAGCCGAGGATCTGGGCGAGCGGCGGGCGCTGAACGGGGAGGCGTTGTCGCCGGTATTGGAGGCCACCGCCGCCGCGCAGCGCCACGGGCACGTGGGTGCCGGTCATGTCGCGGTGATCCGCTCGTTCTGGCAGCGGATCCCCGACTTCGTCGACATCGAGACCCGCGGCATCGCCGAGGCCCGGTTGGCTGGACTGAGCCTGCAGCACCGGCCCGACGAACTGGCCAAGCTCGCCGACAAGTTGATGGACTGTCTCAACCCTGACGGCGACTTCTCCGACGTCGACCGCGCCAAACGGCGCGGCGTCACGATCGGTAAGCAAGACATCGACGGTATGAGCAAGGTGACCGGCTACCTGACGCCCGAGGCGCGGGCGACATGGGACGCTGTCTTCGCCAAGCTCGCCGCCCCCGGCATGTGCAACCCCGACGACCACGAACCCTGCATCAGCGGCACACCCTCAGAAGCCCAGATCCAAGGCGACACCCGCAGCCTGGCGCAGCGCACCCACGACGCGCTCCTGGCCGCCGGCCGAGCACTGCTGGCCTCCGGCGATCTGGGTCAGCACAACGGCCTGCCCGCCAGCATCATCGTCACCACCACCCTGCAGGAGTTGGAACGAGGCGCCGGCCGCGGCCTCACCAGCGGCGGCACCCTGCTACCCATGTCGGATGTGATCCGGCTCGGCTCCCACGCCCACCACTACCTGGCGATCTTCCACAACGGCAAAGCCCTGGCGCTGTATCACACCAAACGCCTGGCCACCCCGGCCCAACGCCTCGTCCTCCACGCCCGAGATCGCGGCTGCACCTTCCCCGGCTGCCCTACGCCCGCCGACCGGTGCGAGGTCCACCACGACGACCCCTACCGAAACAACCCCGTCACCGACGTCAACACCCTCACCCTCGCCTGCCACCCCAACCATGAGATGACCGAAAAAGGCTGGAAGACCCGCAAAAACCACCGGTACGAAACCGAATGGATCCCACCACCCCACCTCGACCACGGCCAACCCCGCACCAACACCTACCACCACCCCGAAAAACAGCTACGGGACAGCGACGACGACGAGGCACCCTAGCTGTGCGCGTCGGGGCAGTAGACGCTGATGGCGTCGAGCAGAAACGGTCGCACCTGCGCGCCGGCCAGACCCTGGTTGACCAACTTGCCGGAAAGCTGCAGCAGGGCGGTGCTGAATGGACTGGGCAGCGCCCCGAGGCGAAGAGTGAAAATGTTTGAGCGAGAGAGCTTGTCGTCGTCGCAGCGCTCGTGCGCCAGGGCGATCAACTCCTCGGGTGGGCCCGCGGTGATCCCGTCGCGAGCCAGCAGCGCGAGAAACTGGTCGTCCTGCGGGTCGGCATGTGCGACCGCCCCCGCCGTCACGACCGCCGCGCCAGCGGCTGCCAGCCAGGCGAAAAAGTTGCCAACCATGGCTCAGCCTGACATCGATCGCCGCAATCCGCGACTTCAGCGACCGCTATGCGGAGCCGATGAAGCTCAGCACCAGATCGGCAACCTTGTCCGGCTCGTCGAGTTGCAGGAAGTGCCCGGCGCTGTCGACGACGGTCACGTCGCTGTCGTCGGGCAAGGCGTTGGGAATCCAGCGCGTGAAAGCCGCTGTCATGCAACCGTCGTCACGGCCGTGCAGGTACAGGCTCGGCAGCTTGGGCCGCGCCGTCCAATGCCGATGCAGGTCGCGGTACTGGGTCGGCGGACGGGTGTTGCGGATCGTCGCCCGGTACGGGCCGAGCGCGGCACGCCAGCTCTCGGGCGTGCCGATCGCGGCGTCGACGTGGCGCAGGTCGGTCTTGGCGTCGTAGCCGGGCGACCAGGTTTTCCAGAGTCGCGGCAGCACCCAGGACGCGGAACGCTCTGGCAGCCAGGGCAATTGGAAATACATGATGTACCAGCTGCGCAACAGTTGCGGCGGAATCTGAGCCAGCAGCCGACCGGTGTCGGACACCTTGCCCCGAAACGCCGCAGCCGGCGGCACCGACATGATCACCGCCTTGTCGAAAGGACTGTCGGGAATCGCCGCCAGACCATTGGCGGCCATCGCCCCCCAGTCGTGGCCGATGATGACGTCGCGGTCGGTGCCACCGATGGCGGCGCGCACCTGCAGCGCATCGTCCATCAGCGCCCCGATGTGATAGCTGCCGTCAGACGGTATCGACGACGGCGCATACCCGCGCATGAACGGCGCCACCACCCGCCAGCCCGCCTCGGCCAGTCGCGGCGCAACCTTGCGCCAGCCATAAGCGGTGTCAGGAAAACCGTGCAGACACAACGCAATCGGCGCGCTGGGCGGTCCCCACGTCAGAGCCTTCAGCTCGACGGCGGGCGCTTTGACGTCGATCCAACGGTGTTTGGTCATCACCTGAATCCTTCACGTAGGCGATCAGTCAGCCGTTGACCGCGGGCACAGTGCCCAACGTACGTGGTCGCGCAAGATGTCAGACCGAAGCAGCCGCTTTCTCCAGATCGGCAACCACGATCTTGTGCATCCCGTACATCGCCTGGGTGGCCGCGGTGGCGCGAGCCGGATCCGGGTCGCTGAGCAGGTCATACAGCCGCTGCGGAACGACCTGCCAGCTCAGGCCGAACTTGTCCTTGCACCAGCCGCACTGCGATTCCTGGCCACCGTCAGCGGTCAGTCGGTCCCAGTAGAAATCGACCTCGTCCTGGTCCTTGCAGTTGATCGTGAACGACACCGCTTCGTTGAACTGGAAGTGCGGCCCGCCATTGATTCCGATAAACCGTTGACCGTCCAGAACGAAGCTGCCGGACAGCACCGATCCTGGCTCGCCTGGCCCCGCATCAGTGGTCCGGTGCAGGCCGTCGAGGCTCGAGTTGGGAAAGATCGAGGCGTAGAACGTCGCCGCCTCTTCGAGGTTGTTGTCGAACCACAGCGTCGGCGTGATCGGGGGCATGCGCTCTCCTGGAAGTCGTTGCGAGTGTCTGGATAGGTAGACCCCGGCGAATTCCAAAACTCATCTGAGTAACGTCAAAGTGCGATCGACCGAGAGGACTGCCCGTGACCGCAGTGCGCAACACCCCCAAGACCGTCGAATTCTCCGGGGTTCAGGGGCTCACCCTGGTCGCAGACGAGTGGGGCCGCGGCACTGAGGAGGCCGCCGGCCGGCCGTCGATCCTCATGCTGCACGGCGGCGGGCAGAACCGGCACTCCTGGAAGAACACCGGCCAGATCCTTGCCGACCACGGCTTCCACGTCGTCGCGCTGGACAGCCGCGGCCACGGCGACAGCGACCGCTCCCCCAACGCCGACTACGACATCGAGACGCTGACCGCCGACGTCATGCACGTCCTCGACGTGATCGCCCGACCGGTGATCCTGATCGGCGCCAGCATGGGTGGGTTGACCGGAATCCTGGTCGCCGATCGGGCCGGCCCCGAGCGGGTCACCCGGCTGATCCTCGTCGACGTCGTGCCGCGCTTCGAGAAGAACGGCAGCGCCCGCATCCGCGACTTCATGTTCAGCGGGCTGCACGGGTTCGCCACCCTCGACGAGGCCGCGGACGCCGTCGCCGCCTACCTGCCGCACCGGACGCGGCCGCGCAGCCCGGAGGGCCTCAAGAAGAACCTTCGGTTACGCGACGGCCGCTGGTACTGGCATTGGGACCCGGCGTTCATGACGAAGCCGGGCGACGACCCCGAATTGCGCACCGAGAACTTCGAGCGCGCCGCGGCCGACCTGACGATCCCGGTGCTGTTGATCCGCGGCAAGCTCAGCGACGTCGTCAGCCCTGAGGGAGTCGAGCACTTCCTGGAAACGGTTCCGAACGCGGAGTTCGTCGAGTTGTCCGGCGCCGGGCACACCGCCGCCGGCGACGACAACGATGCGTTCAGTGACGTCGTGGTGACGTTCGCGACGCGGCCCTAGCTAGCCACCGACGCCGGGCTTCTCCGCGTGCCCGCCGAACTGTTTGCGCATCGCCGACAGCGCCTTGCTGGCGAAGTCGTCGAGGCTGCGTGAGGCGAACCGGGACTGCAGTGCGGTGGTCAGCACCGGCGCGGGGACGCCTTCGTCGATCGCCGCGATCGCGGTCCAGCGACCCTCACCGGAGTCCGACACCCGGCCGGAGAACTCGTGCAGATCCGGCGACTCGTGCAACGCGATAGCGGTCAGGTCGAGCAGCCAGGAGCCGACAACGCTTCCGCGGCGCCACAATTCGGCGATGTCTTCGATGTCGAACTCGTATTGGTAGGCCTCGGGATCCGAGAGCGGGGCGGTTTCGGCGTCGCCCGCTTCGATCCGCTTGCCGATGTCGGCGTTGCGAAGGATGTTGAGCCCCTCGGCAATTGAGGCCATCATCCCGTACTCGATGCCGTTGTGGACCATCTTCACGAAGTGGCCCGCACCGGACGGACCACAGTGCAGGTAGCCCTTCTCGGGCTGCGCGACCTCGCCGTCCCGCCCCGGTGTGCGCGGTGCGGCGTCGACGCCCGGAGCGATGACGGAGAACAGCGGCTCGGCGTGCTCGAAGGCGTAGTCGTCGCCGCCGATCATCAGGCAGTAGCCCCGGTCGCGACCCCATACACCACCGCTGGTACCGCAGTCGATCAGGTGAATGCCCTTCTCGGACAACAGCTTCGAATGTTTCATATCGTCGCGGTAGTAGGAGTTTCCGCCGTCGATGACGATGTCCCCGGATTCGAGGGTGTCGCCCAGCTCTTCGATCACGCCGGTCGTGATGGTCCCGGCGGGGACCATCACCCAGACGACTCGCGGCGTCGACATCTTCTCGGCGAGCTCCTTCAGCGAGAACACCCCGGTCGTGTTCTGCTCGCCGGCCATCGCCTTGACGGCGTCCTCGCTGTGGTCGTAGACGACGACTTCGTGTCCGTGGTCGGCGACGCGGCGGGCGATGTTGGCGCCCATTCGGCCCAGGCCGATCATGCCTAACTGCATCTCGCTCGTTCTCCTTGTTAGTGGTGACTGGCTAGCCACGGCTGTTGCCAGCCGCGATGTCCTCGTAGCAAATCGCGGGCCGCGTCCGGGCCCCACGAGCCGGGTTCGTAGAGGTGCAGCTCGCCGGGGTTGTCCAGCAACGGCTGCACGATGCGCCAGGTCTCCTCGATGCCGTCCTCGCGCGCGAACAGTTGGCGGTCACCCGTGAGCGCCCCGTGCAGCAACCGCTCGTAGGGCAGCAGCGGCTCCCCCAGGTCGGCCATGAATGACGAGTCCAGATGCAGGTCGCGCCAGCGGTCACCGTCGAGGGCGGTCAACTGCAGCCGCAGCCCCGGGTCGGGGTCGATGCGCAGGACGATCTGGTTGGACTGGGCCTGCCGGCGGCCACCCAGAAACGCCAGCGACGGGACGCGGTGGGTGAACAGCCGCACCTCGGTGACCCGCTCGGTCAGCGCCTTACCGGCGCGCAGGAAGATCGGCACGCCAGCCCAGCGCCAGTTGTCGATCCCCAGCCGGAGCGCGACGAACGTCTCGGTCTCCGAATCCTTGGCCACGCCCGCGATGTCGCGGTAGCCGCGGTACTGACCGCGCACCGCGCGCTCTGGATCGACAGCCGGGATGGCACGGAGGACGTCGGCCTTCTTGTCGTTGAGGTCATCCGCGCTCGGCCCGACGGGCGGCTCCATCGCGACGCCGGCGAGCACCTGAAGCAGGTGGTTCTGCACGACGTCGCGCAACGTGCCGACGCTGTCGTAGAAACTGCCGCGATCCTCGACGCCGAAGTCCTCGGCCATGGTGATCTGGATTTCGGAGATGCTGGTGCGGTTCCATATCTCGGCCAGCGCCAGGTTGCCGAACCGCAGGTATTCCAGCTCGACGACCGGTTCCTTGCCGAGGAAGTGGTCTACTCGGAAGATCTGTTCCTCGTCGAGCACCGCGCGCAACCGGGAGTTCAGCTCACCCGCCGACTTGAGGTCGTGCCCGAACGGCTTCTCTACCGCGACGCGGGACTTCCCCAGTAGCCCCGCCTGGGCCAGGTTCTCCACGATCGGCGCGAACAGCGACGGCGGCATCTCCAGGTAGAACGTGCAGCGGCGGCCGGGACCGATCTGCTCGGCCAGCGCGCTGTAGAGCTTCGAGTCGGTGACGTCGCCGTGCAGGTAGGACAGCCGCTTGGCGAACCGGTCGAAGACGTCGCGCTCGATCGTCTCGCCGGCACCCTCGATCGCCGCGCGGGCCCGGGTGATCAACTCGTCGACGCCGATGTCGTCGCTGGCGACGCCGAGAATCGGGCACTCCAGCAAGCCGCGGCGCTCCAGACGGTAGAGCGCCTGGAAGGTCATCTTGCGAGCCAGATCGCCGGTGATTCCGAAAACCACCAGCAGATCTGAGGCTCCTGCGCCGGGTTCGGCCAATCGGGACCTCCACGAGTTATTCGACTCGGCTCCCGCCGTGGCCAGGTACAACCCTAAACACTGCGGATCGGCGCGACAACCGGAGATCATGCTGCGTAGCCGCTGGCAGTCACCGTCAAACCCGCTGGTAGAAGAATTCGCGGAAGGTACACGCTCAGTTGACCTTTCGCGCACCTGCCGGTTGAGCGCGCCGACGACACTCTCTGGCCAATTCGGCGGGGCCGCCACGAAAGTCGCCGCGGATCAGGAAAGATCCATGACATGCCCGACCACATCATGGTGTACGCGTTGGCCGCCGTGACGCTCATCGAGGCCGTGGCGATCGGCGTGCTGTGGCGGCTGTGGTCGCGAAGCAAGGCAATCGTCGAGGAGCTGCAGCGGCAACCCGATCTGTTGAGCTTCGGTTCCAAGGCGGTCAAGACCGTGTGGGAGACCGCGAACCTGGTGCGCAAGGAGGGGTTCGGCGCCGCGGTGCGCAGTTCGATCGAAGACCTGGCCGACTGGGCCGAAGTCGAACGTCCCGACCTGGCGCGGGTGACCCACGACGGCAAGTTCGCGATCCTGTTCTCCGACATCGAGGAGTCCACCGCGCTCAACGAACGCGTCGGCGACCGGGCCTGGGTGCGACTCATCGGCGAGCACGACAAGCAGGTCCGCAAGCTGGTCAAGGCGCACGCTGGGCACGTGGTGAAGAGCCAGGGCGACGGCTTCATGATCGCTTTCGGCCGCGCCGAGGAGGCGGTGCGCTGCGGCATCGACATGCAGGATGCGCTGCACCGTGACGCACACCGTAAGCGCCGCAACGGAATTCGGGTTCGGATCGGCGTTCACGTCGGACGGTCGGTGCGCCGCGGTGACGACCTGTTCGGCCGAAACGTCGCGATGGCGGCGCGGGTGGCCGCAGAGGCTTGCGGCGGTGAGGTTTTGGTGAGCTCGACGGTGCGCGACGCGCTCGGCGACTGCGACGATCTCGAGTTCGACGGTGGCCGTGAGGCCGAACTGAAAGGCTTCGCCGGCACCCACCGGCTGTATGCCGTCGCCGCGGCCTGAAGCGTCTAGTTGTACTCGGCGGACACGTTGGTGACGGTTGTTGATTGAGAGGAGGACCTCCGGGCTTAGTGGAGATATCTGACGTCTTCACGACCACACGGAGGTCCTCGTGTCCCACGCTAATGCCCGTTTGACCGTTCACGGCCGCGCTTTGCTCGTCGATCGAATCATCGGTGGTCGACGACCGGTTGCCCATGTCGCGGCCGAACTGGGTGTTTCACGACAGTGCGCGCATCGCTGGGTGCGGCGTTTCCGCGAGCTCGGATCGGCGGGTTTGGCGGATCGATCGTCACGGCCGCAGCGGTGCCCGCGCCGTACGGCACCCGAGATCGAAGCTCAGGTGATCGCCCTGCGTCTGCGCGAGCGCCGCGGCCAAGACTGGATCGGGGCCGAGCTTGGAGTCTCGCCGCGCACCGTCAGTACGATCCTGCGACGCCACCAGGTGCCGTATCTGCGTGACTGTGATCCGCTCACCGGCACACCAATCCGCGCATCGAAAACCACCGCGGTCCGCTATGAACGAGCACGACCTGGCGAGCTAATCCATATGGACGTCAAAAAGATTGGCCGCATCCCGGCCGGCGGTGGATGGAAGGCCAACGGCCGGGCTGCCGGAGATACCTACGCCCACAAGGTCGCCGGCACCGGATTCGATTACGTGCACTCAGCTGTCGATGACCACTCCCGTTTGGCGTATTCCGAGATCCTTGCTGACGAGAAAGGCCAAACGTGCGCGGCGTTTCTCACCCGGGCCGCCACGTATTTCGCGGCGTACGGCGTCACCAGCATCGAGCGCGTCATCACCGACAACCACTTCAGTTACCGGCGATCAGCCGCCGTGGCCGACGTGATCGCCTCGCTCAATGCCACGCACAAATTCATCCGTCCGCATTGCCCTTGGCAGAACGGCAAAGTCGAGCGCTTCAACCGAACCCTGCAAACCGAATGGGCCTACCACCAGATCTTCACCACCAATGACGCCCGCAGCGCAGCCCTTGCCCCCTGGCTTGACCACTACAACAATCAACGACGCCACACAGCACTCGGAGGCCAACCCCCGATCAGCCGACTGACAACAACGTCTTAGCCGAGTACAGCTAGTCGTCGCCGGCCTCGGCCAGGCGCTGCTGCAGGCGGTCGCGGATCTCGTTGGGCGTGTAGGCCCGCCGCCGCCGTTGGTCGCGGACGACCAGCACGCCACCGGCCGCCACTCCGACAACTCCGGCCAATCCCAGCAACTTCCAGACGGTGCGCATCGACCCAGATTATTCATGATCGGGGTTATTCGCGACTGCATCCCGGCGGGGTGGGTATGTGCATATGGTTCGGTAGTGGATACGCACACCGTGACCGTGAGCCAAGCCCTCGAGCAAACCAGGACCGGCGACGTCTGGCTGTTCCGCGGGCATTCCGGACCCGACCGCGCGATCCAGACGATGTCCAACAGCCCGGTCAATCACGTCGGCATGACCGTCGCGATCGAGGACCTGCCGCCGCTGATGTGGCACGCCGAATTGGGCGACAAGCTGACCGACGTCTGGACTGCCACCAACCACCGCGGCGTGCAACTCAACGACGCGCGTGACGCTGTCGAGCGGTGGCTGAAGCAGTACGGGCAGCGGGCCTGGTTCCGACAGATGACGCCGGATATCGACCACGCCCAGGAGAATCGGTTGTTGAAGGTGATCGCGCGGATGGATGGCACGCCGTTCCCGTCTACCACCCGGCTCACGCTGCGGTGGCTGCGCGGTCAGCTGCCGACCCGGTATGACTGGGTGCGCGGAATCCCGTGGATCGACGCCAAAGTTCGGGAGTCGACCCGGCGGCGGCGGGCTGAGCAGCGCAGCGGGCGCTTCGAATCCGCCTACTGCGCAGAGACGGTCGCCGTCACCTACGAGGAGATGGGTCTCATCGAGACCGAGAAGCGGACGAATTGGTTTGATCCGGGCCGGTTTTGGAGCGGTGACGATCTGCCGCTGATCGCGCCGTATCGCCTGGGTCGTGAGATCGCGGTCGTTGCAGACTGACCGCCCACACCGCGAGTGCCAGACACCCCGCCGCGTAAGGCAGGTTCCCGGTCGGCGGAAGCGCCGTGATCCAGAGTGCCGCCAGCACAACGAGGTACAGCGGCCCGAAGACGCGAACGAGCCCGCTGGGCTCCGGCGTTACGTTCCGTGACTGGCCGATCAGCGCCGGCAACGCGACCACGGCGACGGCCGCCAACTCGACGGTGAATAGCGCGGCCTGCACCGCGGTGTGCGGGTGCGGGCCGCCGAACAACGACGTCGGAATGCTCAGCACGGCGATGCCGACCGGTACCAGCGCGCCGGCGAGCACCGTCCGCCCCACCCGATGGGGCCCTTGGACCAGTCGCAGCACGAGCACCGTGACGACGATGGGACCGAGGGTGGCGAAAATGAACACGCTTGTCATCGGCACCGCGGTCAGCATCGGGTGATTGATCGGGTTGGCGGTGTTCCATGCCCACCAATGCAATTGGGGCCCGAGTTGGTCGAAGATCTCGTAGAAGCAGTGGTGGACGAAGCCGACGCAGACGGCGCCGACGATGATCCCCCGATCGCGAAACACCCCCAGGCCGCGGACGATCTCGTAGGCCACGCTGACCACGGCCGGGTACAGCGCGACGATGTAGAGCGGCAGCCGGTCGAACAGGAAGTCGACGGTGAAGACGTTGTGCACGAACACGATTCCCAGCTGGTCCTCGATCCCGAAGACGTTCGGGAAGTACAGCGGGACCTCGATGACGAACAGGTAGACGACCGTGGCGAACCAGAGTGCGAGGTTGGTCGGATCGCCGTGGCGGCGAAGCCGACGGATGGCGTGCACCAGCGCCAGCACCGCGCCGGTGACCATCATGAACTCCACGACGGGCAGCGTCAGGTTGGTCAGGTGCAGCGGATTGCGCAGGTGGACGAGCGCCGGAGCGTGCCGGCAGCTGAAATGACCCAGCGGACCGGCGATCTCGTCGAACGCCGCGGTGCACTGCTGGGCCATCAGGACGCGGCCCGACCGGTGTACCAATGCGTCACGTCGCCGCCGCCGTTCCAGCGCTCGAACCACGCGTCGGCGAAGCGCGGCAGCGGCTGGTGCTCCGGGTTGTGATAGGGCGTCTGGCTCAACAAGACTCGGCTCACGGCGCGGAAACGCTGCAGGCGGGGCACGGTGGCGAAGGCGTTGGGAATCGTCGAGCGCTCCCGGGCCAGCCTGGCGCGCAGACCCTGTTTCAGCCCGAACGTCGGCAGCAGTGTCCGGGCATCGACCTTGCGGTCCGCCTCGGGTACGTGGGCGTTCACACCGTCGGCGATGATCCGCGTCACCTCGATGAGGTGGCGAAAGATTCTGGGCAGGGCGCGAATCCGATACCAGTTGTCGCCCACCACGGAGTCGTAGATGACCAGGGCCGAACTCCGGTGTTCCACCTCTTCGACGAAGTGCCACAGGAACAACGACGCGACCCGCTCGTCGCCCGGGCGGAACAGCGTCGCCTCGTTGTCGAGCAACATCTTGAAGCTCGGGGTGAACGTGGCCTCCAGGTCGGCGATGTAGGCCAGCCGGTACTTCAGCGGGGTGGTGCTGGTGACCTCGTCGAAGCTGACGGTCGCGGCGTCAAAGGTGGTCTGCAGTCCGGGGTATCGCTTGACGAGCGCCGAGACATGCTTGCGGTGCGTGCTGGAGTGCTGGGCCTCCTGTCGCAGGAACGCCGTCGCCTCGGCGGCCACCTGCGGGTCAGTGATCAGCGGCTTGGCTTCCTGGACGGCGGCGACGATGAATTGCTCGAAGCAGATCGCGATGATCGACGTCGCGTTCATGAAGAACGAGAACCGCGGGTTGGCCGGGTTCCACTCCCAGGGCACGTCGCCGGTGAAGTCGAACTTCGGGCGGCGAACTTCGAGGGCTGTCATCAACGCTCCAGTCGGTAATTGCACACAATGCTCAGGAATGTGTCATGTGTGTATTCTTGGCTCAACGAAGCGGGAGAGTCAAGGCTGATGGGACGCAAAGGCTGGGCGGGGTCGCCGCCGGCGGACGACGCGGAGGCGCGCAAGCGAATCGTCGACGCGGCGTTGCGGCAGGTCGACCGCCGAGGCGCGGCGCACACCACGGTGGCTGACATCGCCGATGCGCTGGGGATCACCCGGCGGACCGTGTACCGCTACTTCGCCGGCACCGAGGAGCTGTTCACCGCGGTCGCAGAGGTGGCACTCGGCAGCTTCGTCGCGCAGATCGACCGACTGGTGGCCGACCTCGACGTCGCCAGCCAGCTCGTCGAGGTCGTCGCGCACATCGTCGAGCGGCTGCCACACGAACCGCAGCTGGTGCTGCTGCTGGCCAACGACCGCTCCAACACGTTCAGCCGCGCGATGTTGACGCCCGAGGTCATCGAACGATGCCGGGCGATCCTGCATCATGCCCAGATCGACTGGGATCAACTGGGTTTCGACGACGCGACCATCGACGAGTTGATCGAGTTCCTGCTGCGGATGATTCAGTCGATGGTCATCGCGCCACCGGATCCGCCACGTTCGGCGGGCGAACTGCGCGGCTACCTCCGCCGCTGGGTCGGCCCGGCACTATCGCCTCCGGGCAGTGTCAGCTCCAGAACTTAGCCCGGGCCTCGTCCGTCACCGGGGTGAACAGATTGACGAGATTGCCGTCCGGATCCCGAAACAGCAGCGCGCGGTTGCCCCACGGCATGGTCGTCGGCGCCGTCACGACCTCACCGACATGGGGACGCAGGCGCTCGTACTCGGCATCCACGTCGTCGACGAGGAACTCGATGATCGCGCTACGGTTGGCGGCCGGCTCGGCAGACCCGGCGCCGAACAGCGGCACGGTCTTCTCGCTGCCGATCGCCAAAGTGCCGACGTCAGTAGGTATCTCGGCGAACAGCTCGTTGCCCCACACCGCGGGCGTCTGCGTCACCTGCTCGTAGAAGTCAACGAGTTGCTGCACGTCGGCGGTGATGAGCCGAGTCGATACGAATGTCATGCGGGCGATGTTAGGCGGCGCCTGTGACAAGAAAGCCCGTCAGATCGGCGTCCAGATCTTGTTGTTCCAGAAGCCCCAAGCGCGTGCGGTCATATTCCACATCACCTGGGCGCCCGGGGCCCACGGTGGCGGTGGAGGTTGCGGCGACGCCCAGGCCGGCGGTAGGCCCCACGGGCCGTTCCCTATCGGCCCACCCTGGCCGGCGGCGCGCTGCCAGTCATGGCACTGGTTCCAGTCCCAGTCGTAGATGCTGCCCCAGCTTTGGTCCCAAGGCTGGCCGGGACACCAGTGGAAGGCCGGTGGCGGGGCCGCGTTCGAAATCCCGCCGGCAAGTGCCAGCGCCGAGATCGCGACGAGCATCGCCCGCTTCATCGTCACCATCTCCCAGAGTGTGCCCTAGTCAGACTCGGGCGCGGCGCTAAACCGCACGGCGGGCGGGAGGCGGCACCCACGACTGCAGCGTGCGACGGCCGATCAGCTGGCAATTGTGGGTGAAGGCCAGCTTCTTGGCCGCATCGGTGAACTCCTGGTTGCTGATGACGATGCTTCGCACGCAGTCGTGGTGCCGGGCGCCGGCGACCACCTGCTGCACCGCGGCGACGCCGACCGGCCTGCCTAGACGCTTGCACTGGACCGCGATCGACGCGTCATCCCGCCGGGCGATCAGGTCGACGCCGTAATCGCCGCTGGCCGGGGTGAACATCACGTCCCAGCCGGCGCGATGCAGGCGGGCCGCGACGTAGTCCTCGAAATCGGTTCCCGTCATGGCGTCGACCGCCGCCATGCCGTCCTTGGGCCGCCGCCGCTCGGCCGAGAGGACAACGGCGAGCAGCAATCCGACGGCGGCGCCCGCCAGACCCACCCCGACGCTGTGGGCGACGAGGCCCGCAAAAATCCCGAAGTAGACCGGGAGGAACAGGTTGGTGATCGTCATCTCGCGTCGATGGTAAAAGCGGCCACCGACATTCGCGGTGAGGACTCAGCCGGTTTTGGTCAGTTGAATGGCGATGGGAGCAATCATCGGGCAATGGTAGGTGCCGGTCAGCGCACCGTCGTCGATGGTCGTCGCGCAACCGGCGTTGGTGGTGCCGGACCAGCCACCGCCCTGCCGGTGCAACTGACCATGTGCACCACCGTCGATGCTGAGACACCCCGCGCCACAGGACGACATCGCCCACTCGAAGCCGCCGTCTCGCAGTCCATCCCCCGTGACGTGATAGGTACCGCCGGTGAGTTCGGCATGAGCCGGGACCGCCATTGCCACCGCGACGCTCGCCAGCAGCGCCGCCATTACCCCAAATCGCTTGTCTGCCATCGGCCGAGCCTAGGTACGGGAGCCCGCGCGGCGCTACGGGGATATCCCTGGTATTCGCTATGAGTTACGGATGAAAGCTCGGATCATTCTGCGGCGGAGCCGGTGAATCCGTAGCTAGGACAGCGCCCTTCGCGCCTGCAGGAGAACGCCGGGCACCGTGGGTGCGAGGTCTTTCCGGCTCATTGATGCCGACGGCTTGATCGGCGTGCGTCAACCTCGTCCCGGCGCGGGCCGGCTGGATGCCGATGTAGCTGTGCGGGTTGACATTTCGTGTCATGTAGTAAATCGACTGGTATTCCATGTCGAGTGACGAGAAGCTACTGAAGCCCAGCCAGCCGAACAGCGCGTCGTAGAACTCGATCGATTTCTCGTAATCGAGCACCGCGAACTCGACGTGACTGACACCCCGCCACCGCATTGCGCCTCCTCGACTTGTGAGCAATTCCAGCATGATTGTGCGGTTCTCGTCCATGACACCGGCTCGCGGCGCACGATCGGGCAATCGTCGTTGCCAACGAAAGGTCGAGCAATGAACACAAGCCGCGTTCTCGCGGGCCTGACGGCCGCCGCTCTGATGTCGGGCAGCCTCGGCATGGTCGCCACCGCCCAGGCACAGCCTGGCATTCCGGCCCCTACCGACGACAACGGGTGGGGACCGCCGCATCACTGGTGCCCTGGCGAACAACCCCGGCCGGCTACCGGAAACCACGTCACCGATCCGTTGAATTGGGACTGGAACGTCTGCCACACCTACTACTTCCTGTGGCCCGGGATGGGCAACGTCTCCAGCCTGATCTGGGACGGCGACAATCCGCCGGCCAGGCCCGGGCCGCCGATGGGTGTCTACTGCGACCCCGAGTCCTTCACGAACTGCCGGATCGACAACCACCCGTAGGCACTCATCGCAGGTCGACGTATTCGAAATACGCGGTGCCGCGAATCGCGGTGCCACGGAACGTTCCGACATAGTCGTAGCTGCCAACGAATCCGGCTCCCAGCCCGTACACCCAGTCGCCGTTGCACCGGCCGCTGACGCTGATCACCTCGACCCCGTCCTGGCGCGCCGACCATCGCACGGTGGCAGGCATGGGCATGTCGTGGCCGCCTGGCGTCGGACGCGGCGTCGGCTCGTATTCCTCGATCTCGAACGTGGTGTCGAGCAGTTCGGACCCGTAGTCGTCCAGTCCGCGAATCCATGTCGCGTAGATGAGTTCGATGCCGCCCGCGCCCACCACCTTCGACGTCAACACCTGGGTGCGGTCGTCGATGTTGAGGACGTGATAGGAGAAGAACGGCACCGGCAGGTTCGGGCTGCCGGGTATCCGGACGGAGTGCAGCCCGATGCCGGTGGCGTACTCGAGCGTGCACAATCCGGAAATCGACTGTCCGCCAAGCGATCCGTCGTACTGGCACAGCAGGCTCCAGTGGGTGTAGAGGTCACCCGGCAGATCGACGAAATACGTCACCTTGTCCGTCGCCCGGATGGCGAGGTCGACGGACACATCGCGATGAAAGCGCCGGAGGTGAAAGTCCGGGTAGGCGCCTTCGATGGTCAGGTCGTCTCCGAAGCGAACGAGGCGGCCGTCGGCGCTGAATTCGCAGTCCCGCGCGATCGAGTAGGTGTGCAGGCCCTCGCCACGCATACCGCCGGTGGCCGAGACCAGATATGCGGTATCGCGCGCGCTGGTGGTGATCGCATGATCGTTGGAGAAGATCGCGATACCCGGCGTCCCGACGATCGACATGACCCCGAAGGTGCGGTACGGCTCGGGCAGGTTCGGGACCATCAGCCCGTAGTGCGCCCAACTCGACCGCACACCGTGGGGCGGCGCGAGCGGCGTGCGGGGATCGAAAGGACGGCCGATTCGGCGGCTGTTGCGGTTGAGGCGTTGCGCGAACGCTGACACTGCCGATGCGATCATGGCTAGACCTTATTTGCCGGAACTAGATGTAGGTCCTGAGCACAGTGACGAAATCTTCCGGGTCCACCAGGCTGAGGCACAGCGTACGAACCTCACCCCAGCTATTGCTCTGCAGCCGAACCGATTTCGAGGTAACCGCCGGCGCGAGCGCGATCTCCACGATGCCGTCGCGCGATCCGTTGACCAACCACACGTCTCCGCTTGGGTGGACTCCCCACGAGAAGGGCCGCCGGTCGATGGCGCGCACCGACGCGATCTTCGTCAGCGGGACGTCCAACCGAAAAGCCCAGCCGTGCCTGACCTGCAGCGCGTCATCGGTCACTCTGATCATCGTGCGCTTCGGTCCGAGTCCGACGACGGTTGCCAGCGGGAGATACCAGCGGTCGTAACGCATCGCGAAGTCCACGTCGATATTGTCGCGCGACGGCGCCTGACCTCGACGACAACCGAATTATCTGACTCGGCTGTAGACGACGTCGCCTAGCGCTACTCTTTGCTGATGTTCGCGGGCGATAGGGCGCCTGACTTCACCCTGTACGACCACGCCGGTCGGCCTCGGATCTTGTCTGCGCTGCTCTCCGAGGGGCCGGTGGTGCTGTTCTTCTTTCCGCTGGCCTCCTCGCCCATCTGCACTGCCCAGGCCTGCCATTTCCGCAATCTGAGCGACGAGTTCGCCCGGGTGGGCGCCCAGCGGGTGGGCATCAGCACCGACTCCGTCGATAAGCAGGCCCACTTCGCCCAGCAGCGATCGTTCGACTATCCGCTGCTCTCCGACACCGACGGCGTGGTCTCCGAACTCTTCGGGGTGCACCGCGGCCGCCTGGCCAGGCTGCGCAACTCCGTGGTGGAGCGGGAGACGTCCCGACGCGGACGGCACACCCGGCGCCGCGGCCTGCTGGCCCGATTTCTGCCGGTGCGGCGAACCACATTCGTCATCGACACCGACCGCACCATTCTCAAGGTCGTCTCCAGCGAGGTGCGGGCCATGGCGCACGCCGACGAGGCGTTGTGGCTGCTGAAGAACCGCGAGGTGCCGGCACCGCCACCGGAGATCGACAGTCCTCCGGTCGGGGATTGGTTCGTCGACACCGAATCCGCGGTCGAGCCGAGTCTGGTGCGGCCGTACACGCTGACCGCCGGGCGCACCGACGCCGGCGTCGACATCGCCCTCGACGCTCCGATCGAGGCCATCACCACGCAGGCGAAAGCGCGCTGGTCGAAAAACGATGTGCGCGGCCAGATTCTGACCGCCAGCGCCGGCGGCCCATCGGTTGCGGAAATCGCCTCGCAACTGTCCTTGCCGCTCGGGGCGACGCGGTTCCTGATCGACGAGTTGGCGACGCAGGGGTATCTGCGCGTGCATACCCCGCTCGGCGACTCGATGCCCGTCGACGACCGGCGCGAACTGATCGAACGAACCTTGCGCGGCCTACGGGCGCTGCGACCCAGCTCGTAACACGCCGCTGGTTAGGTGACCCCGGCGGCCCACGCATCCATCAACGCCTCCCACAGCTCGGCCATGGTGAGCGTCGGGATTTCGTTGATGGTGGTCAAGCCGTCGACTGTCGTTGTCGCCGAGGCGATTTGCTCCGCCGACAGGCCGAGGTAGGCCTCGTGCAGCTGCATCCCGAGGAAGATGTCCTGCCAGGTCGAGCCGACGGAGGCGGGATCCGCCCAGACGTCGCCGTCGATGTTGAAGATCTCGGTGGGAAACAGGTCGTTCGGAACACCGAGCGGGTTGGCGCCGAGCATCACGAAACGTAAAGCGTCGCTGGGGATTCCGTCGTCAAAGAGCTGTTGCTCGGCCAACGCGGCGATAGCGGCGCTCTGCGAGTACGTGAAGATGGTCAGCGGGTCGCTGCACACCCCGGAAAGGTCGCAACCCATGCTGCCGGCGTCGTACTCCTCCATGATCGCGTTGATGAGGATCTGCTGACCCTCCGCCACGCTGGCTTCGAAGTCCATGGTCTGCGGGGTAGTCAGGGCCAGCGTTGTCGCGGCGTCGCCTTCGTACCCGTTCGGAAAGAGGTAGAGGTTCATCGCGGCGCTGATGTAGGCCTCGTTCGGCGTCGGCACTCCGGTGGCGCCCAGGATAAGCGCATGAGTCGAGCCCGCCAGGAACCCTTCGGCGTCATCGATCAATTCCTCGGAGCCGTCGGTGCCGGTCACGCCGAACAGCCAGCCGAAGGCACTGGTCCACCAGTCGTTGGCGGCGGTGGAGGTGGAGGTGGAGGTAGAGCCGACTAACGACGTCCACCAATCACCGGTCAAAGCGGCCAGCCAATCGTTGCCGTCGTCGGCGGTGGCCGGCGTCGCCAACGCAATACCCGCGCTGCACAGTGCGGCGCCCAGAATTACTTTCTTCATCGGTCCCCCAAAGCTGTTCTCGACGGTGCTGCCTGCGCGTACGGCGAGTCCCCCGACGCCCGTTCAATTACTCAGGCTTGAATAAGTTAACGCTCAGGGTTTGTGCGAAAGGCCGAATTAAAAATTAAACTTCAAGACTTTTTTGGTCAGCAATTAATGCTGTTAGGAGCGTTTTAAACGAATGAAAGACAATTACTTCTCATTCGAACTTCACATTAATTTCCTTGGTCTGCCGGAAAGTTAGACTTTGATTCCGGCTGACTGGATTGGAATTTCTCGTCAGGAAAGGGCAGTTCGATACTTCAGGTATCGAAAGGCGTGCCTTCAGACGCTGGACCGCAATTCGACCGGGTCAGGATTCCTAGTGAAGGCGTTCCCGTCGCTCAGTCGCGGCCATCTCACGCGTCACTTCGGCCTCCTCACGGCGTTCGCCGGCGACCTGACGCTCTGCGCGGTCCGTTTCGCGAAGTCTTCGCGCTACTTCCTGTTCGACACTCGAGCCGTCGCGTTCGTCTGCTAACCGCTCGCGTGCGTCGGCGATCTTCTCGCGCTCGTCCGCGATCCGTTCCCGATCGTCGGCAATGCGGTCGCGCTCGTCGGCCAGGTGTTCGCGGCTGGTCAGCTCCCTTTCGCGCAACGCGATCGCGTTCTGGCGCACATCGAGGGCTGCTGCTGACTGTTCATCGTCACCCGATGGGTCGCTCACAGACCCAACTGTCATGACTTTCCCATCTTGTCGAGAATTGTTGCCCTGCAGAGAGGGTAACCGTCGCGACAGGACATGGACAGATGGATAGATGGACATGGAATCTAGTCATTGCAGCAACATCGTCGAAGACGTCGAAGCCCGCGTTGCAGCAGTCCTAACCGCACTGCTGGACCGACGCGCCAGGTCGCGCGAGGTACTCGAAAAAGCAGATCAGGCCCTACAACGGGCCGACGCATCGATAAGTGACTCACGCCGGAGACTAAACGACGCCGGATACCGACTCGACTCGTCAAGTGCGTTGGTTCAGCGTGCCGCCGACTTCCCACCTGACGATGCTTGGAACCGGAACTCGACCACATCGCCGTCGGCCATCACGTAGTCCTTGCCCTCGATGCGCACCTTGCCCGCGGACTTGGCAGATGCCATCGAACCGGCGGTCACCAGGTCGTCGTAGGACACGATCTCGGCCTTGATGAAACCCTTCTCGAAGTCGGTGTGAATCACCCCGGCCGCCTTCGGCGCGGTGTCGCCCTGGTGAATCGTCCACGCTCGCGACTCTTTTGGTCCGGCGGTCAAATAGGTCTGCAGCTTCAAGGTGTGAAAACCGGCCCGCGCCAATGCATCCAGGCCGCGCTCGGTCTGACCGATCGACTCGAGCAGCTCCGCGGCGGACTCCTCGTCGAGCTCGATCAGCTCGGACTCGATCTTGGCGTCGAGGAACACCGCATCGGCGGGCGCGACCAGCGCGCGCAACTCGTCCTTGCGGGCCTCGTCGGTCAGCACCGACTCGTCGGCGTTGAACACATAGAGAAACGGCTTGGTGGTCATCAGGTTCAGCTCGCGCAGAACCGACGCGTCGACGCCGGCGGCGAACAGCGTCTTGCCCGAGTCCAGCACGCCTTCCGCGGCAACGGCCGCGTCCAGCAACGGCTTTCGCTCCTTGTTGTTGCGGGCTTCCTTCTCCAGCCGCGGCACGGCCTTCTCCAACGTCTGCATGTCGGCCAGGATCAACTCGGTCTCGATCACCTCGATGTCGGCGCTCGGGTCGACCTTGCCGTCGACGTGCACGACGTCGTCGTCGGCGAACACCCGGACCACCTGACAGATGGCATCGCACTCGCGAATGTTGGCCAGGAACTTGTTGCCCAGGCCCGCCCCCTCGGAGGCACCCTTCACGATTCCGGCGATGTCGACGAAGGTCACCGGCGCGGGCACGATCTTCTCGGAGTCGAACATCACCGCGAGCTTGTCGAGCCGCGGGTCGGGCAGCGGCACCACGCCCTCGTTCGGTTCGATGGTGGCGAACGGGTAGTTGGCGGCGACCACGTTGTTTCTGGTCAGCGCGTTAAACAGAGTTGATTTACCGACATTCGGCAAACCGACGATCCCAAGGCTGAGGCTCACAGGGACCCAAGTGTAGGAGTGGCGCGCCCACCCAGTGCTAACGAGGTCGTTACGCGTCTTTCAGCGTCCAGCCGGTACGGTCGACATGTGTCAGAAGAGCAGGACCGGTCCGCGGGACCAGCGGATCACCGCTCGATCGTTCCGTCGGTTCCCGGGGTGCCGTGGTGGGGCGCGATCGTGGTCGCGGTCACCGGCGTCGCCGCCGGATTCGCCTTCGACGCGGGCTCCGGCAAGGAGCTGACCAGCGTCTTTTCCGGGCTCTACGTCCTGGGTTGTCTTGCCGCGGTGCTCGCCGTCCGCCAGAACGGCGTCTTCACCGCCGTCATCCAGCCGCCGCTGATCTTGTTCCTCGCGGTGCCCGGCGCTTACTTCGTGTTCCACGGCGCCAAGTTCACCGGCGTGAAAGACCTCGTGATCAACTGCGGCTACCCGTTGATCGAGCGATTCCCGCTGATGCTGTTCACCTCGGCGGGCGTGCTGATCATCGGCGTCGTGCGCTGGCTCCTGGGCCGGCTGCAGGCCGACGCTGCCGACGGCTCCGACGCGGCCGACGTCGCACGGAGGGGGCTGGCCGCCAAGCTCGCCGGACTCTTGAACCGCGGCGTCGCCGATGACGAGGCCGAGACGACCGAGCGGCCCGGCCGCCCGCGGGCGCGGCGCGAGCACGCCGTCGAGCGGTCCACGCGGTCGTCGTCGGCTGAGCGCCGGACCGGCAGGCGTCCGGCTACCTCGTCGCGCACCCGCCGCCCGCGACCGCCGATCGACGATGCCGAGCCGACCCGCGAACCAGCCCGGCGACGCCGTCCCGCGCGCGAATTCGATGACGCCGAGCCGCCACGCCGCACCCGGCAACCGCGGGATCCGGAGTTGCGCGGCCGCCCGTCGCGGGAAGGCCGTCGCGACCCGAGCGCTCGCCGGATCCGCCCGGAGCCCCGCACCAGCCGGTTCGACCCGAGTGAGCCCTTCGACACCCCCCCACCGCGGCGCCGCCCGACGCCCAACGGCAATGGCGCGACGCATCACCCGATCTCGCAGGTCAGGTATCGGAAGGCCGCCGGCGACGAGTCTTACGACGAGCGCCCGCGCCGTCCGCGCCGGCCATCGGCCGATCGGGACTAGCTGCGGGCGGGCCTGATCTCCCGAGGCAGCGCGAACACCAGCGTCTCGTTGGCCGTCGTCACCGGTTGCACCACGTCGTAGCCGTGCTCGGCCAGCCGCTCGAGCACGCCACGCACCAAGATCTCGGGCACCGATGCCCCGGACGTCACGCCGACGGTGGTCACGCCCGCCAGCCAGGCCGGGTCGATGTCGTCGGCGTAATCCACCAGGTACGAGGCATCCGACCCGGCGCCCAGCGCGACCTCGACCAGCCGCACCGAGTTCGACGAGTTGCGCGAACCAACCACGATGACCAGCTCGCACTCCGGCGCCATCGCCTTCACCGCAACCTGACGGTTCTGCGTCGCGTAGCAGATGTCGTCGCTCGGCGGGTCCTGCAGCTTCGGAAATTTCGCCCGCAGCCGCTGCACGGTCTCCATCGTCTCGTCGACCGACAGCGTGGTCTGCGACAGCCAGATCACCTTGTTCTCGTCGCGCACCGTCACGCCGTCGACAGCGCTCGGGCCGTCGACCAGTTGCACGTGGTCGGGGGCCTCACCGGCGGTGCCGATGACCTCCTCGTGTCCGTCGTGACCGATCAGCAGGATGTCGAAGTCGTCGCGGGCGAAGCGTTTGGCCTCGTTGTGGACCTTGGTGACCAGCGGGCAGGTCGCATCGATGACCTTGAGCTGACGCTCGGCGGCGGTCTGGTGCACGGTCGGTGCGACGCCGTGGGCCGAGAACACCACGATGGCGCCCTCGGGGACCTCGTCGGTCTCCTCGACGAAGATCGCGCCCGCGTTCGCCAGCGTCTCGACGACGTGGCGGTTGTGCACGATCTCGTGGCGGACGTAGACGGGCGCGCCGTGCTTTTCCAGCGCGCGCTCGACGGTTTCCACCGCGCGGTCGACGCCCGCGCAGTATCCGCGCGGCTCGGCCAGCAGCACTCGCTTGCCGGTGACGGGCTCGGTCACCGAGGCGGTGGCACCAGGGATGCCCATATTCACGGTCGGTGGCATGCCAACCAGGGTACTTTCTGCCGACTCGACCTCGCCAACTCGCGCGCTCAGCTTGGAGTTGTCCGCCGGTTAAGGCAGGCTTGACCGCATGGCTACTGCACCGTATGGGGTTCGGCTGCTGGTTGGCGCCGCCACGATCGCCGTCGAGGAGACGATCAGGCTGCCGAAAACCATCTTGATGTACCCGATGACGCTGGCCAGCACGGCCGCGCACGTCGTGATGCGGTTCCAGCAGAACGTCGCCGAGCTGGTGATCAAGGGCGACGCCACCTTGGAGCAGATCTTCCCGCCCAAGGACGAGCAACCCGAGTGGGCCACGTTCGACGAGGACCTGCCCGCTGACGAGGACGCCGGCGCGGCCGCCGATACCGAGCGTCGCACCGAGGGCCGGTTCGCGCTGTACTCCTCGCCCGAGGCGGCGGACGACACGTGGGCCCGATCGGCCGCCAAGCCGGCGAACAAGTCGGCCTCGACCCCCGAGGTGGTCGAGGAACTGGATTACGAGCAGCTGACCCTGGCCCAGTTGCGGGCCCGGCTGCAATCTCTCGACATCACCGAGCTCGAAGCCCTGCTGGCCTACGAAGAGGCCACCAAGGGTCGCGCCCCGTTCCAGACGCTGCTTGCCAACAGGATCACGCGCGCGACGGCGAAGTGACCGAGAACTCGGCCGAAGACCCTTTCCCGGTTCGCGCGGTCGCGACGCGGATCGCCGCGTGGATCGACAAGCTGGGCGTGGTCTGGGTCGAGGGCCAGCTGACGCAGATCAACATTCGGCCCGGTGCCAGAACCGTGTTCATGGTGCTGCGTGACCCGGCGGCCGACATGTCGCTGAGCGTGACCGCGTCGCGCATGTTGGTCGACAGCGCGCCGGTCAAGCTGGTCGAGGGCGTGCAGGTGGTGGTCTGCGGCAAGCCGAACTTCTACACCGGTCGGGGCACGCTCACGTTGCGGCTCAACGAGATTCGCGCGGTGGGCATCGGTGAGCTGCTGGCCCGCATCGAGCGATTGCGACAGCTGCTGGCCGCCGAGGGACTGTTCGACGCCCGACTGAAGCGGCCAATTCCGTTCCTGCCCAACATGATCGGTCTTGTCACCGGCCGGGCCAGTGCCGCCGAACACGACGTGACGACGGTGGCGGCGACCCGGTGGCCCGCGGTGCGGTTCGCTGTGCGCAACACCGCGGTGCAGGGGCCGACGGCGGTCGCACAGATCGTGAAGGCGTTGCGGGATTTGGACTCCGACCCCGAGGTCGACGTGATCGTGTTGGCCCGCGGCGGCGGCAGTGTGGAGGACCTGCTGCCGTTCTCCGACGAGACGTTGTGCCGGGCCATCGCGGCGTGCCGCACACCGGTCGTCAGCGCGATCGGCCACGAGCCGGACAACCCGTTGTGCGATCTGATCGCCGATCTGCGCGCCGCCACCCCCACGGACGCCGCGAAGAAGATCGTCCCGGATACCGCGGCCGAACAGCACCTGATCCACGACCTGCGCCGGCGCAGCGCGCAGGCGTTGCGCAATTGGGTCGGCCGGGAAGAGCGCGTGCTCGCGCAGTTGCGCAGCCGGCCGGCGCTGGCCGAGCCGCTGGCCGCACTCGACGCGCGGGGCGAGGAGATCCACCGGGCCCGGTCCGCGGTCCGGCGCGACATCACCCGGCTGATCGACGTGCAGGCCGAGCGAGTCGGGCATCTGTCGGCCCGATTGACGACACTGGGGCCGGCGGCCACGCTGGCCCGCGGCTACGCCGTGGTGCAGACGGTCGGGGCCGACGGGGCCGCGGCGGTGCTCCGATCCGCTGACGACGCCCCGGCGGGCAGCAGGTTACGAGTACGGGTCAGCGACGGGGCAATCGTGGCGACAAGTGAAGGGGCCAGCCGATGACGGGTGATGAAGTGACGCCTATTAGTCAGCTCGGATACGAGCAGTGCCGCGACGAACTGATCGAGGTGGTGCGCCAGTTGGAGCAGGGCGGGCTGGACCTCGATGCATCGCTGAAACTTTGGGAAAGAGGCGAACAGCTGGCCAAACGCTGCGAAGAGCACTTAGCTGGAGCACGCAAGAGGGTGACCGATGCGCTCGCCGCCGGCGACGCGCAAGATTCTTGACAACGCAAGCAATTCTCTGTCGTTTGGTCGAAACTGGAACACGTTTCAGTTACTCTCGTCGGCATGGTTGACTCCGCTGCGTCCTCTTCACCTGCGCCGACCGTCGAGCTGGGCCGGGTGCTGGTCACCGGCGGCTCGGGATTCGTCGGCGCCAACCTGGTGACCACCCTGCTCGAGCGGGGCTATCAAGTGCGGTCCTTCGACCGAGCGCCGTCCCCACTCCCGGAGCGGCCCGGCCTGGAGGTGCTGCAGGGTGACATTTGCGATCGGGACGTCGTCGCGGGCGCGGTCGCCGGCGTCGACACCGTCTTCCACACCGCGGCACTGATCGAGTTGATGGGCGGCGCATCGGTCACCGACGAATATCGGCAGCGCAGCTTCGCCGTCAACGTCGAGGGCACCAAAAATCTCGTGCACGCCGCGCAGGCGGCCGGCGTCAAACGGTTCGTCTACACCGCCTCCAACAGCGTGGTCATGGGCGGCAAGCCCATCTCCGGCGGCGACGAGTCGCTGCCCTACACCGACCGGTTCGCCGACCTCTACACCGAGACCAAGGTCGTCGCCGAGCGATTTGTGTTGTCCCAGAATGGCATTGATGGACTGTTGACCTGCTCGATCCGACCGAGTGGCATCTGGGGTCGGGGCGATCAGACGATGTTCCGCAAGGTGTTCGAGAGCGTGCTCGCCGGACACGTCAAGGTGCTGGTGGGTCGCAAATCCGCCCGGCTGGATAACTCCTACGTGCACAACCTGATTCACGGTTTCATCCTCGCCGCGCAGCACCTGGTGCCGGGCGGGACGGCACCAGGCCAGGCGTACTTCATCAACGACGCCGAGCCGATCAACATGTTCGAGTTCGCCCGGCCCGTCGTGGCGGCCTGCGGACAGCGGCTGCCGCGGCTGCGGGTGTCCGGCAGGCTGGTGCGCGCAGCGATGCTGGGCTGGCAGCGGCTGCATTTCCGGTTCGGCATCCGTGAGCCGATGCTGGAGCCACTGGCCGTCGAGCGGCTGTACCTCGACAACTACTTCTCCGTGGCCAAGGCGACCCGCGACCTCGGCTACCGGCCGCTGTTCACCACCGAGCAGGCGATGGCCGAATGCCTGCCGTACTACACCGAGTTGTTCGATCAGATGAAGGCGGCCGCCCACCCCGCGCCGGTCGCGGTTGTCGCACCCGCCGTCGCCGAATAGCCGGGAGATTCCGCGACGGCGTGTAGCGTAATCGCCTATGGCCCAGACCGTGCTTGTCACCGGCGCGTTCGGGTTGGTGGGCTCGGAGACGGTGCGACAGTTGACGGTCGAGGGGCGGCATGTCGTGGCCACCGATCTCGACGTTCCGGCCAATCGCAAGGCCGCCGCGGCGATGCCGTCGACCGAGGTGCGCTGGGCCGACCTCACCGACCCGCAAGCGGTTTCCGAACTGCTGCAAGCGGTTTCGCCGTCGGCGATCATCCACCTGGCCGCGATCATCCCACCGGTCTGCTACGCCCGGCCGGAGTTGGCCCGGCGGGTGAACATCGATGCGACCGGCCTGCTGATCGACACCGCCGCCGCATTGCCGAACCCACCGCGTTTCATTCAGGCATCCAGCGTCGCCGCCTACGGCGCCCGCAATCCGCACCGCATCAACGACGTGCTCACCGCCGACACCCCGCTGCGGCCGTCGGACATCTACGGCACGCACAAGGTGGAGGCCGAGAAACTGGTCCGTGCATCGTCATTGGACTGGGTGATCCTGCGACTCGGTGGGGTGCTCACCGCCGAGCCTCGGCTCGATGTGGACCTGGACACCATCTTCTTCGAGGGTTCGCTGCCCATCGACGGGCGGATCCAGACCGTCGACGTGCGCGACGTCGCACGGGCGTTCATCGCCGCGACTACCGCACCAGTCGTCGGCGAGACCCTGCTGATCGGCGGCGACGATTCGCACCGACTGGTGCAGGGCGACATCGCGCCATCGACAGCGGCGGCGATGGGTCTGGCCGGCGGCATCCCCACCGGCCGCAAAGGCGACCCGGACCACGATGGCAACTGGTTCGCCACCGACTGGATGGACACCAGCCGGTCGGCCAATGCGCTTGATTTCCAGCGTATCTCGTGGCCGCAGCTGCTGGCGGAGACCGCGACGCGGATGGGTTGGCGCCGCCACCCGGCTCGGGTGATCGCGCCGCTGACACGTGCGCTGCTGAAACGCCGCTCGCCGTACCATCGCTACCCCGGGCACTACGCCGACCCGTGGGGCGTCATCGATGCGAAGTGGGAGGGACACCTGTGACAGGTCGGACAGCTGTCGTGGTGGGCGGCGCCTCGGGTATCGGCAAAGCCGTGTGTCACGCACTGGCGGCCGACGGTTGCCGGGTGGTCGTCGCCGACCGCAATGCCGACGGAGCGCGTTCCGTCGCAACCGAACTCGGTGATCCGCACAGCGCGGCGGCGGTCGACGTCACCGACGAGGACTCGGTGCGGTCGCTGTTCGAGCGCGCCGGTGATCTCGATATCGTGGTGAACACGGCGGGCTACAGCGCGCTCGGGTTGATCACCGAATTGTCGGCCGACGACTTCCGCGGGGTTGTCGACGTCTGCCTGAACGGCGCCTTCCTGGTGATCAAGCACGCCGCGCCACGTTTGCACGACGGCGGCGCGCTGGTGTCGATCAGTTCGCTGAACGGCCGGCAGCCCGCCGCCGCGATGAGCGCCTACTGCGCCGCCAAGGCGGGGCTGTCGATGCTGACCCAGGTCGCCGCGTTGGAGCTTGCACCGCAAGGCATTCGGGTCAACGCCGTCGCGCCCGGGTTCGTGCACACGCCGCTGACCGAGCCGGCGACCCAGATCCCCGGCGTCGTCGAGGAGTACGTCGAGAACACCCCACTGGGCCGGGCCGGCACGCCCGAGGACATCGCCGACGCCGTGCTGTTCCTGTGCACGGCGCCGTGGCTCACCGGCGAGGTGCTCGACATCAACGGCGGGGCCCACATGAAGCGTTATCCCGATCTGATGAGCCACGTCATGAAGCTTGCGGCGCAATGAGTATCACGGGCACTGGAAGTTTCACGGGCCGGCAGGCCATCGTCACCGGCGCCGGATCCGGCATCGGGGCGGCGCTGTGCCGCGCGCTGGCGGCAGCCGGCGCCGACGTGGTGTGCACCGACGTCGACGGCGCGGCCGCGGCCCGCACGGCCGAGACCCTGAAAGGTCCCGGCACCGCGACATCGGCGACCCTCGACGTCACCGACCCCGACGCGGTGCAAGCCGCCGTCGACGACGTCGTCGCGCGCGCCGGACGGCTCGACCTGATGTTCAACAACGCCGGAATCGCTTGGGGCGGCGACACCGAACTGCTGACGCTGGACCAGTGGAACGCGATCATCGACGTCAACATCCGCGGCGTGGTACACGGTGTGACCGCCGCCTACCCGGTGATGCTGCGCCAGGGCCACGGGCACATCGTCAACACCGCATCGATGGCCGGGTTGACCGCGGCCGGCCAGATCACCAGTTACGTGATGACCAAGCACGCGATCGTCGGGCTGTCGCTGGCGCTGCGCTCCGAAGCGATCCCGCACGGCGTGGGCGTGCTGGCCGTCTGCCCCGGCGCTGTCGAGACGCCGATCCTGGACAAGGGCGCGATCGGCGGCTTCGTCGGCCGCGACTACTACTTGCGCGGCCAGGGCATGAAGAACGCCTACAGCGCCGACAAGCTGGCCGCCGACACGCTCAGAGCGATCGCACGCAAAAAGGCACTGCTGGTGAAGCCGCGGCAAGCCTACGCGTCTTGGGTCTTCGCCCGGCTCGCGCCGAATCTGTTGCAACGCATGTCAATCCGCTTCATCGCGGAACAGCGCAAGCGGCAGGCGGCTAACGCCGGCACCCTTTAACGCAGGCGCTCGTTGAGGAATTCCACGACGCGCTTGCGCGCCTCGTAGGCGGGATGCCCGTCGACCTCGCGGACCTCGAGGGTCAGCACCGAGTGCGTCGCCCGGGTGAAGCCGTGCTCGTTGCCGGGGCCGGAGTCGATCTCGATCACCTCGAACGCGTCGCCGAGTCGGTCCTTGAGCGTGACAAACCGCTCGCCAGGCGACAACGGATCCTTGCTGAACCGCAAGCCCATCGCGCACACGCCCTCCTTGGCGGCGCGGTCTTTGAAGGCGTTCAGCTCGACGTCGCTCAGGCCGGGATCGCGCTTCATGCGGGGGGTGATGGGGAACGGCGTCGACGGCTGGCTGAGCACCGGCGCCAACACGCTGTCGTCGACCGCCGCCGCCAGCGCGAAGCCACCGGTGAAGCACTGGCCGATCACGCCGACGCCTTTGCCGGGCGTCGACCCGTTGAGGTCGCGGGCCAGCGCGCGCAGGAAGTCCGCGATCGGCCGGTGCTTGTTGGTTGCGAGCGCGGCGAATTCCCGTGCCACGCAGACCTTCCGAAGGGTCGACAGCAAATAGCCCGGCGTCACTGGACGTCCCGGTTCTCCGAACGGCGACGGGATGGCGACGGTGAAACCGTTGTCCACCAGATGGTTTCCCAGCCCGAGCACGCCCGGGTGGATGCCGGGAATCTCGGGGATCAGCACGACGCCGGGCCCGTCGCCGCGGCGGTAGACGTCGTGGGTGTAACCGCCGCCGGTGAACGGCGTCGCGGTCCAGCCCGTCAGGTCGGCTTCCGGTGCGGTCATGGACGGTTCTCCTATCGACGGGCAGGCAGCGGCTGCTGTGTCTGAACGGCCGCCGCCAGCGTACGAAACTCGTCGGTGCTGCCGGCGCCGGTGATGCCGACCTGCTCCGGACCGGTAGGGCCGTCGAGTCGTGTCGTCCACACCGGCTCTACCCCGTCGTCGCCCTGATAGGTGACCCAGCGGACGCCGTTCACGTCGACGGTCCCGTTCGGAACCATGGACGGGTGGATGGAGCCGACCAGCTTGTCCTCGTCGGCGTTGCTCTGGGTCAGGCGCAGGTACAGACCGCCCGGGCTGATGTAGCCGACGGTGGAGGTGACGGCGCGCAGCGTCCGACCGGCCGCGTCGATGCGGCCGTCGGCGATCCCGCCGCGCCCGCCCGAGTTGGCCTGCCAGCCCGGCGGCAGCTGCGGCAGCCGGACGGGGAAACCGAGGGCCAGCGCGTCGGCCTTGAGCGCGCCGGCCGCGTCGTAGGCCGGCACCGGCCCGCGGTTGACGCCG
Source organism: Candidatus Mycobacterium wuenschmannii (assembly GCF_030252325.1). Taxonomy (NCBI): domain Bacteria; kingdom Bacillati; phylum Actinomycetota; class Actinomycetes; order Mycobacteriales; family Mycobacteriaceae; genus Mycobacterium; species Candidatus Mycobacterium wuenschmannii. The sequence goes on from NZ_CP126981.1 coordinate 2,503,927, forward strand.
CTCGGGGAGAACGAGCACATCCCCACCACCCCCGCCAGCGCGATGCAGGCCAGCACCAACGGGGCAATCGACCAGAACATGTCCCGGCCGTCCTGCAGCAGCCGGGGCTTCGCGGGTCTGGGTGAGGGCTCCGGCTGTTCAGCCGAGGGCGGTGGCTGCGTCGTCACAGCACGAGTATCCCAGCTCCCGAGCGGCAACCTGCCTCTGGGACAATCGACCGTTATGAGCGAGAGCCGTCGTGAAGCCCCGGACCGCAACCTCGCCCTCGAGCTCGTCCGCGTCACCGAGGCGGGCGCCATGGCCGCCGGCCGCTGGGTGGGCCGCGGCGACAAGGAGGGTGGCGACGGCGCGGCCGTCGACGCCATTCGCCAGCTGGTGAACTCGGTGTCGATGCGCGGCGTCGTGGTCATCGGCGAAGGCGAGAAAGACGAAGCGCCGATGCTCTACAACGGCGAGCACGTCGGCAACGGCGACGGCCCGGAGTGCGACTTCGCGGTCGACCCGGTCGACGGCACCACGCTGATGAGCAAGGGCATGCCCAACGCCATCTCGGTGCTCGCGGTCGCCGACCGCGGCGCGATGTTCGACCCGTCGGCGGTGTTCTACATGAACAAGATCGCCGTCGGCCCCGAGGCGGCCCACGTCCTCGACATCACCAAGCCGATCGCCGACAACATCCGCGCGGTCGCCAAGGTCAAGGGCCTCTCGGTGCCGGACATGACGGTGTGCATCCTGGACCGGCCGCGGCACGAGCAGCTGATCGCCGACGCGCGCGCCACCGGCGCGCGGATCCGACTGATCACCGACGGCGACGTGGCGGGCGCGATCTCGGCCTGCCGTCCCGGCTCCGGCACCGACATGCTGGCCGGCATCGGCGGCACGCCCGAGGGCATCATCGCCGCGGCCGCGATCCGCTGCATGGGTGGCGAACTGCAGGCCCAGCTGGCACCGACCGACGACGCCGAACGGCGCAAGGCGCTGGACGCCGGCTACGACCTCGACGCCGTATTGACCGTCCGCGATCTGGTGTCCGGCGAGAACGTCTTCTTCTGCGCCACCGGCGTCACTGACGGCGACCTGCTGAAGGGCGTCCGCTACGAGCCGGGCGGCTGCACCACCCAGTCGATCGTGATGCGGTCCAAGTCCGGCACGCTGCGCATGGTCGAGGGCTTCCACCGGCTGGCCAAGCTCAACGAATACTCCGCGATCGACTTCACCGGCGACAGCAGCGCCGCATACCCCCTGCCGTAACAACTACCTAGCGAGGACGTTTCTCAATGGCGGACGACACCGAATACCGCATCGAACACGACACCATGGGCGAGGTTCGGGTGCCCGCGAAAGCGTTGTGGCGGGCCCAGACTCAGCGCGCTGTCGAGAACTTTCCGATCTCCGGCCGCGGCCTGGAGCGCACCCAGATCCGCGCGCTCGGCCTGCTGAAGGGCGCCTGCGCCCAGGTCAACAAGGACCTCGGTCTGCTGGCCGCGGACAAGGCCGACGCGATCATCGCCGCCGCGGCCGAGATCGCCGACGGCAAGCACGACGACCAGTTCCCGATCGACGTGTTCCAGACCGGCTCCGGCACCAGTTCCAACATGAACACCAACGAGGTGATCGCCAGCATCGCGGCGGCCAACGGCGTGACGGTGCACCCGAACGACGACGTCAACATGTCGCAGTCGTCCAACGACACGTTCCCGACCGCCACCCACATCGCCGCCACCGAAGCCGCTGTGCGCCAACTCATTCCGTCGTTGCAGGTGCTGCACGATGCGCTGGCCGGCAAGGCCCGTGAGTGGCGCACCGTGGTCAAGTCGGGACGCACCCACCTGATGGACGCCGTCCCGGTCACCCTGGGCCAGGAGTTCTCCGGGTACGCGCGTCAGATCGAGGCCGGCATCGAGCGGGTGCAGGCGGCGCTGCCGCGCCTGGGCGAGCTGGCGATCGGCGGCACCGCGGTCGGCACCGGGCTCAACGCCCCCGACGGCTTCGGCACCAAGGTGGTCGAGGTACTGGTCAAGGACACCGGCGTGACCGAACTGCGCACGGCGACCGACTCTTTCGAGGCCCAGGCCGCCCGTGACGGGCTGGTCGAGGCATCCGGTGCGCTGCGCACGATCGCGGTGTCGCTGACCAAGATCGCCAACGACGTCCGCTGGATGGGCTCCGGACCGCTGACCGGCCTGGCCGAAATCCAGCTGCCGGACCTGCAGCCGGGCAGCTCGATCATGCCGGGCAAGGTCAATCCCGTTCTGCCAGAAGCGGTTACCCAGGTCGCCGCGCAGGTCATCGGCAACGACGCGGCCATCACCGTCGGTGGGCTGTCGGGCGCGTTCGAGTTGAACGTCTACATCCCGATGATGGCCCGCAACATCCTGGAGTCGTTCAAGCTGCTGACCAACGTCTCGACGCTGTTCGCCGAGCGCTGCATTGTCGGCCTGAAGGCAAACGAGGAGCACCTGCGCGAACTGGCCGAGTCGTCGCCGTCGATCGTGACGCCGCTGAACTCGGCGATCGGCTACGAGGAGGCCGCCGCGGTGGCCAAGCAGGCGGTCAAGGAAAAGAAGACGATTCGGCAAACGGTCATCGACCGCGGCCTGATCGGTGACAAGCTGTCCGAAGAGGAACTGGACCGCCGTCTCGACGTGCTCGCGATGGCCAAAGTCAAGGAGTAGCCATGCTCGACGACGGACTCCGCCAACGCCGCCTCGCGCTCATCCAGGAGCACATGGACACCGAGGTGACCAAGGAGTTCGATCGCACGCTGGCGACCTTCAACGGGCATCCGCGCTACGAGATCATGGCCACCGGCCAGGTGTACGACGGCGACGACGAGGTCATGAACTACTACCGGATCACGCGCACCGCCTTCCCCGACCAGCGTCATGAGAACGCGCGCTTCCACGTGACACACGACGCGGTGATCACCGAATTCGACCTTCTGGGAACGAATCTCGGCGAGTTCTATGGCATGCCGCCGACCGGCAAGGCGTTCCGGGTGCCGATCATCGCGGTGTTCTCCTTCGACGGTGAGCGAATCACCAACGAGCGCATCTACTTTGACAGTGCCAGCTTGGTCACCCAGATCGGGCGGGGTGAGCTGCTGGCGTTGGCCGCGGCGGGTGACCTGCCCGGGCAGTAGGGTTCTAGTGGCGGCTGATCCAGTCGACGACGATGTCGTTGAAGCGGTCCGCCTCTTCCCACATCGGGCAGTGCCCGCTGTCGTCGAATACGACCGACTCGGCGCTGGGCAGTTGCTTCATCAGCCAGTCCTGGGACGCCAGCTTCATCGTCTTCTCGTCGCGACCCCACACCAGCAGATGCGGAACGGTGAAGCCGGGTATGTCGGTTCGGTAGTCCTGCAGCGTCTGGTCGATCAGGATCAGTGCTCCAGCGTTGGCGCCCACGGCGCAGGCCGAGTCGACGAATCTGGTCAGCTGCTCGGGTGGGAGTTCGTTCTTGAACATGGTGGGGATGTAATCGGCCAGGAATGCCCGGAAGTCGTCCTGGATGTCCGCGACAAAGCCGTGCAGTTGCGGGATGTCGGCGAAGCCGATCGGCCAGTCTTCCTGGATCAGGTCCGAAGGTCCTTGGGAGACATTGACAAAGCAGGTGAATTGGTCGGCGCCGAATTGCCGTAGGTAGTCCCACAGCACGAAATTTCCCATCGACCACCCGATCGCGATAACGCCATCCATGCCGAGGTGCTCGATCAACGCGTGCACGTCGCGCGCGTACTGCGCCACAGTGTGACCGCCCTCGCGTCTGGGTGATTTACCGTGCGAACGGAAGTCCACCGCGATCACGCGATGCTGCCGGGATAGCGGAGCGATGTTGCGCTCGAAGAACATTCGCGACATGCAGACGCCGTGCAGCAGGAGAACGGGCCGCCCCTGGCCGGTATCGGTGTAGGTCAGCGCGGCGCCGTCAGGCAGCTCGAATCGGTGAATCGCCCTAGCTCCCGTTGTTCGGTCCGCCCGAATTCTGGCCTGCCACATCGGTGATCGGAAAGTTCGGCATCGGTGCGGGTGACGGCGTATGCGGCAGTGACGGGATCTCCGAGGCCGGGATGTCGTGCAGTGCGTTGGCCGGCGGGCCGTTGTCGCGTGAGCCGTACACGCTGCCGGGTGCGCGCGTGCCCAGCAGGTGGCTGACCGTGACCAGGTGATAGTTGTTGGCCTTGAGCACCGGGATGAACTGCTCCACGAGATCTACGGTGCTGGAGTAGGTGTCGTGCATCAGCACCACCGACCCGGGCTTGATCTGGGTGAACAACATGAACCTGGTGGCCGCGGTGTTGGAGTCGTTCATCCAGTCGAACGGGATGACGTCCCACAGGATTGCGGCCTGACCGGCTTTGGCGGCCTGCTCGTTGACGGCGGCGTTGGTCAGCCCGCCCGGCGGCCGCCACAGTGTCGGCCGCACCCCGGTGGCCGCGGCGATCGCGTCGGTCGCCCGGGAGAACTGACTCGGCACGTCGGCGGCCGGCAGCGTCGTCATGTTGGGGTGCTCCCAGGTGTGGCTGCCGAGTTCCATGCCGGCCTCGACGACCCGCTTGGCGCCCGCCGGGTTGGCGGCGACCTTGTTGCCGATTTCGAAGAACGTCGCCTTGGCGTCGTTGGCCTTCAGGATGCCCAGCAACCGGTCGGTGAACGGCGTCGGCCCGTCGTCGAACGTCAGCGCCACGCACTTGACCTGTGCGCAATCCACCACGTCGTTGGCGTGGGCAAACCGGACGTGTCCGGTGAGCGCTCCGACCGTGACCACGACCGCGGCGGCCGCGACGCCGGCGACGGTCCGCAGGTACCGCCACTTCTGGCTGTCGGGTCGTTTCGGCACGGCCGAAGTTTACCGGCCGCAGAGATTTAGATCGGAGCGCCGCTGATCTCTTCCAGCATCTCGGTGACCAGCGCCGCGATCGGCGACCGCTCGCTGCGCAGCAGCGTGATGTGCGCGAACAGCGGGTGCCCCTTGAGCTTCTCGACCACCGCCGCGACGCCGTCGTGCCGACCGACGCGGAGGTTGTCGCGCTGCGCGACGTCGTGGGTCAGCACCACCCGCGAGCCAGCACCCAGTCGGGACAGCACGGTCAGCAACACGTTGCGTTCCAGTGACTGGGCCTCGTCGACGATCACGAAGGAGTCGTGCAGCGAGCGACCGCGAATGTGAGTCAGCGGCAACACCTCGAGCATGCCGCGGGACAACACCTCTTCCAGCACCGCCGGGCTGGCCAGCCCTTCAAGGGTGTCGAAGACGGCCTGAGCCCAGGGGCCCATCTTCTCGCTCTCGCTGCCGGGCAGGTAGCCCAACTCCTGACCGCCCACCGCGTAGAGCGGACGGAACACGACCACCTTGCGCTGGGTGCGCCGCTCCAGCACGGCTTCCAGGCCGGCGCACAGGGCCAGCGCCGACTTCCCGGTGCCGGCCTTGCCGCCCAGCGACACGATGCCGACCGACTCGTCGAGCAGCAGATCGAGGGCGACGCGTTGTTCGGCTGACCTTCCCCGGAGGCCGAACACTTCGCGATCGCCGCGGACCAGCTGCACCTTCTTGTGGGCGTTCACCCGGCCGAGTGCATGTGAGCTACCGGCCAGCAGACGAATTCCGGTGTGGCACGGCAGGTCTCGCGCAGCTTCGAGGTCGACCTCGCCGTCGGCGAACAGCACGTCGATGTCATCTGCGGTGGTTTCCACCTCGGTCATGCCGGTCCAGCCGGAGACCACGACGTCCTGCGCGTGGTACTCGTCGGCGGCCAGGCCGACCGCGCCGGCCTTGACGCGCAGCGGAATGTCCTTGGAGACCAACGTGACTCGCTTGCCCTCGGCGGCGAGGTTGGCCGCGCAGCACAGGATGCGGGAGTCGTTGGTGTCGGTGCGGAAACCGGCCGGCAGCACCGACGGGTCCTGGTGGTTGAGTTCGACGTGCAGCGTACCGCCTTGTGTCCCAACGGGAATGGGCTGATCGAGGCGCCCGTGCTCGATGCGCATGTCGTCGAACAAGCGGAGCGCCTGACGGGCGAACCAACCCAACTCGTGGTGGTGCCGTTTGGCTTCCAGCTCGCTGATCACCACCAGCGGAACGACGACTTCGTGTTCGGCGAAGCGGGAGCAGGCCCACGGGTCGGACAGCAGCACCGACGTGTCGAGCACGTAGGTCCTGATGGTGTCCTGGTCCATCTGGTCCGAAATAACCGCCGGAGATTCAGTCACGAGCGCTCCTCGAGCTCATCGCCCGGCTCGCTGCCGCATGCGGGTGGAGTCCCCACCACCACCCAAGCGCGCGAGGCTTTCTCACCGGGCTAAATGCCCGTGCGGCCCGCACGGACGAATCGGCGGGGGCCGCGGCGCAAGGACCGGGGCCGGCGGTCCTTTCGAGGTCGAATCGAGAGGCGCCGCCCGGATAGCAGAGCATGTCGCTAGCCATCGACTGCGACGGTACCCGCGTCGAAGCACACGCGCCGCGCAGGCGCGCCGTGACTAGCTGATGACGAACTGCTGAAGGGCAGGCTCGTCGGCCACGCCCCAGGCGGTGATCCGCTTGGAGATGACCTCGCGCAGTTGGTCGGGGCCGAAAATGCCTGCCTCGGCAACGATCTGCACCTTGTCCGCGTAGGCGTCGATGTCCGCACCGATGACGTCGATCTCTGCCGCGCGCGCGGCGATCGCGGCGACGGTCTCGTCGCGGCTGTAGGTCAGCAAATGCGCGACCAGGTTGGCGAAGAATTCCTCGTGCCGCACCTCGTCCCGCGCGATGTGGGTGATCAGCCCGGCCAGCACCGGTTCCTCGATCTGCGCCGCCAGATTGTTGCTGAAGACCGCATGGGAGCCCTCGAACAGCGCCATGAACACCAGGGTCTCGATCTTGGAGAACTGGTCGGCGCGGTAGCCCTTGTTCGCGACGTGCTCGAAGCGGACGTCCTCGTTGGCGGTCGGGTCGATCTCACGGGTGACGACGAAGTATTCGCGCAACGCGATCGCGTGCAGGTGCTCCTCGGCGGTCCAACGGCCGATCCACTGGCCCCACATGTCCTCGAGGATGAAGTGCTCGACGAGTTCGCGGTGATAGCCGGCCAGGTTGTCCTTGATGATCAGCAGGATCTCGCAGGCGTCGGTGATGGCCTTCGGCAGCGTCACGTCGGCGGGGTCCCAGTCGCGGCCACCGAGGAAGGCGAAGTTCTCACCCTGGTCGAACGGCACGAAGTCGTGCGCGTACCAAGTCTTCTCGGTGCCGATATGCCGGTCGAGGTTCGCGCCGACCACCGGCTCGAGCTCGAGCATCAATGCGTCAGCGACGGGTTTGACAGCCATAAAAGTAACTATAACCCGCGTACACAGTTATCCGAAATCTGACCCGCGCGGGTCGGTGCGGTCAGGCGAGCGACCAGTCCTCCAGGCCGTCGTAGAGCGGAAACTCCCTGGCCAGACGCGTGACACGGTCCCGCAGCGACGCGACGTCAGCGGCGGTACCGGCGGCCAGCGCGGTCGCGATGACGTCAGCGACCTCGCTGAACTCGGCGTCGCCGAAACCGCGGGTGGCCAGCGCCGGGGTGCCGACCCGCAGGCCGGAGGTGACCATCGGCGGCCGCGGGTCATTGGGCACCGCGTTGCGGTTCACGGTGATGCCGACGTCGTGCAGCAGGTCCTCGGCGGCCTGACCGTCCAGCGGCGAGTCGCGCAAGTCGACCAGCACCAGGTGCACATCGGTGCCGCGGCTGACCACCGAGACGCCCGCCTTGGCGACGTCCGCGGCCAGGAGGCGTTCGGCGATGATCCGCGCGCCGGACAGCGTGCGCTGCTGACGCTCGACGAATTCCGGTGTGCCGGCGATCTTCAACGCGACGGCCTTGGCGGCGATCACGTGCATCAGCGGCCCACCCTGCTGGCCGGGGAAGACCGCCGAGTTGATCTTCTTGGCAAAGTCCTGCTTGCCCATGATCAGGCCGGACCGCGGACCACCGAGCGTCTTGTGCACGGTCGTCGAGACGATGTCGGCGTGCGGCACCGGCGACGGGTGCAGACCCGCCGCGACCAGACCCGCGAAGTGCGCCATGTCGACCCACAGGTTCGCGCCGACCTCGTCGGCGATCGACCTGAACGCCGCGAAGTCCAGCGTCCGCGGGTAGGCCGACCAGCCCGCGACAATCACCTTCGGGCGGAACTCCAGCGCCTGCGCGCGCACCACGTCCATGTCGATCAGATGCGTGGTGGCGTCGACGCCGTAAAAGGCGTTCTCGTAGAGCTTGCCGGAGAAGTTGAGCTTCATGCCGTGCGTCAGATGACCGCCGTTGGCGAGGTCGAGGCCGAGCAGCTTCTCCCCCGGCGACATCAGTGCGTGCAACACGGCCGCGTTGGCCTGCGCGCCCGCGTGCGGCTGCACGTTGGCGAAGTCGGCGCCAAACAGCGCCTTGGCCCGGTCGCGGGCGATGTTCTCCACCTCGTCGACGTACTCGCAACCGCCGTAGTAGCGGCGGCCGGGCAGGCCCTCGGCGTATTTGTTGGTCAGCACGCTGCCCTGGGCCTGCAGCACCGCGCGCGGCACGAAGTTCTCCGACGCGATCATCTCGAGCGTGTCGCGCTGGCGACCGAGCTCCTTGCCGAGAAGCTCGGCGATGTCGGGATCGACGTCGGCCAGCGGCGCGGACATCACGGATTTGGTACGGGCGTCGGGTGCGGCAGTCACCCCGCCAGTCTAAACGGCGGAGACGAGCCTTTTGACGTGCCCGCTTTGCGAACGTTGCGGACGCTGCACCGGGTTATGCGGGCATCGTCGAGGGGATCAGCGGCTCGTCCAGCAGGCGACCGAAACGCTCCACGAGGCCCACCTCGGCTGGCCGCTCGTCGAGCCAGCCGCGCAGCAGCCGATATCCCTCGACGTAGGTGCTGGTGTAGGCCCGCCACAGCGGCGAGGACAGGAACCGCAGCATCTGCCGGGCCCGGGTGTCGTTGACCAGCAGCCAGCGCCGCAGGAATTCGGCGACCTCGTCGGCATCGCGGTGCTCGTCGTGCAGCATCAGCGCCGCGTCCTGCCGCACGCCCGCCAGCGCCGCCGACGCCTCGGATACCGCCACCGCCCGCTCGCCGTCGAAGCGCAGGCCGAGGTCGGCGTAGATCTCGCGGGCCCAACTCCCCCAACTCGGGCCGATCGCCGCGTACAGCGCCAGGTCGGCCAGCCCCTCGGCCATCAGGCACTGCGGGGTGTTGACCAGGAAGATCGTCTGCTCGGCCTGACCGCGGCGCTGAACCAGGCCGGCCTCCTTGCGGCAGTGCTCGGTGTGGTGCCCCGGGTAGGACTCGTGGGCGACCAACCGAGGCAGGTTGGACATCAGCTGCTTGAGGTCGGCGTTGACCGCGACCGTCGAGCGGTAGTCGCCCAGGTAATAGTTGAAGCCCGACCACGGCTTGTCGGTCACCACTTGGTACTCGACCGTCTCGGCGTCCGGCAGCGGGTATTCGGCGCGGACCCGGTCGCGCAGGGCGCTGGAAAACGCCTCGATGCAGGCAGCCAACTTCTCCGGCGGGATTTCCTCGCCGACGCGGTGCGCCTCCATCCGGTCGGCCAGCGGACCGGTGCCGCCCAGCGCCTCGTCGAGCCGGGCGTGCGCCCGGCTGTAGGCCTCCGGGTCGCCCTTGGCGATGCGGACGTCGAAGTAGGCGTGCACCTCGTCGACGAACCCGATGTCCTCGCCGGCGAACTTGCGGGCCGCGCATTCCAGGGCCCGCAGATGGGCGCCCACAAAGTCGGCGCGCTGAGCGTCGAAGCCGTTGCCGCGCGGCACATCCGGCAGCGCATGAAGCAGTCGCACGGCCTGTCGGGCGAGGTTTGCCGGGTCGGGTGCCGGCTCGGCCGCGACCGTCTGGCGCAGCGCCGGATCGCCGGTGAAGGCGTCGACGTAGCCCTCCTCGACGCGGTCGAAACGCAAGCCGAGAAGGAGGTACTCGCGGATCAGCGCGTCGGGGTTCACGCCCGCCAACGCTATCCCAGCCGCCCACGGCGTGGCCGAAGCTGCAAGACTGAGGGACATGCCGCGGCCCAGCGAGCCGAGCCCCTACGTGGAGTTCGATCGACGTCAGTGGCGCGCGCTCCGTATGTCGACGCCGCAGCCACTGACCGAAGAGGAAATCGTCGGTCTGCGCGGTATCGGCGAGCAGGTCAACCTCCGCGAGGTCGAAGAGGTCTACCTACCGCTCGCGCGACTGCTGCACCTCCAGGTCGCGGCCCGGCAGCGACTGTTCCAGGCCACTGCGGAGTTCCTGGGCGAGCCGCAGCAGAATCCCGACCGGCCGGTGCCGTTCATCATCGGCGTGGCCGGCAGCGTGGCCGTCGGCAAGTCGACGACGGCCCGTGTGCTGCAGGCACTGCTGGCCCGCTGGGATCACCACCCCCGCGTCGACCTGGTCACCACCGACGGATTCCTCTACCCGAATGCCGAGTTGAGTCGGCGAAACCTGATGCATCGCAAGGGTTTTCCGGAAAGCTACGACCGCCGCGCGCTGATGCGGTTCGTCACCTCGGTGAAATCGGGATCGGATTACGTGTGCGCGCCGGTCTACTCGCACCTGCACTACGACAGGGTGCCGGACGCCAAGCAGGTGGTCCGCCACCCGGACATCCTGATTCTGGAGGGGCTCAACGTCCTGCAAACCGGGCCGACGCTGATGGTGTCGGACCTGTTCGACTTCTCGCTCTACGTCGACGGCCGGATCGAGGACATCGAGGGCTGGTACATCTCGCGATTCCTGGCGATGCGCTCGACGGCGTTCGCCAACCCCGCGTCGCATTTCCACCATTACTCCGGGCTGACCGATCAGCAGGCCGAGATCGCGGCCCGCGACATCTGGCGATCGATCAACCGCCCCAATTTGATCGAGAACATCCTGCCGACCCGACCACGGGCGACCCTGGTGTTGCGCAAGGACGCCGATCACTCCATCAACCGGTTGCGGTTGCGCAAGCTGTGATGCTCCGACTGCTCGCGGTGACGCTGGCGCTCGTCGGCCTCGTAGCGCCGACGGCGTCGGCCGCCGGGCAGACCGACCTGCCGTTCACCGGCCTCACCGATCCCAACGCCGTCGCGGTCGCCGCCAACGGCGACGTCTACGTCACCGACGCGGGCCACCGCCGGGTGGTCAAGCTCGCCGCAGGCTCGGACGCGCAGACCGAGGTGCCGTTCACCGGCCTGCAGAATCTCACCGGCATCGCGGTCGACGGTGGCGGCAGCGTCTACGTCACCTACTTCACCGACGGAAACCCGTTCGTTGGCAAGGTGGTCAAGCTGGAGGCGGGCACCAACGTCCAGAGCGAGTTGCCGTTCACCGACCTCGTCGACCCGCGGGCGGTGACCGTGGATGCCGGTGGGGCCATATACGTCGCGGACCGGCGCAAGCATCAGGTCCAGAAGCTGGCCACCGGATCAACCAGTCCGACGGTGCTGCCCTTCACCGGGTTGGAGTTCGCTCAAGGGGTGGCGGTCGACGGCGCCGGCGGCGTCTACGTCACCGACACCCGCACCAACGACAACCGCGTGGTGAAGTTGGCCGGGTCGAACCAGACCACCCTTCCCTTCACGGGCCTGAGCCAGCCCGACGGCATCGCGGTGGCTCGCGACGGCAGGGTCTACCTCACCGACGCGAACACCCGAAAGGTCTTGACCCTGGCGCCTGGTGCGACGGGTCAGACCGAGTTACCGGTCGCCGGACTCAACTCGGCCGGCGGCATAGCAGTCGACGCGGCCGGCAACGTGTACGTGACGGACCCGATGCACGCGCGCGTGGTGAAAGTCGCTGCGGGATAAGTCTTCTGCGCGAACGTCGAGTTGTCGGGCGGATCACCTGTAGTTCGGCCCGACAAGTCGACGTTCGATGGGACAAAAAGGCCGATGCGGGGACGCACGCCGCAACCTCTGACAGCGGCGCCCCGCACCGGCGGGACGGGAGCTACGCCGGGAGGCGGCGTACTCCGAGGTACTGCAGGTAACCCATCAGCGCGAAGTAGCCGGCGGCAGCCAGGGTCGAGGCGACGCCGATCTCGGTCAGCGGCAGCGCGCCGACTGCCAGCACGACCAGCGCGGCCACCGCCAGCACGACGTTGCCGGCGATGATGGCGATCCCGGCACGGTGCAGGTCCGGCGACGCGGCCAGGGCGTACACCGCCAGCCCGACGATGACCAGCAGTGCGCCGCCGAGGAATTCGGTGACGGAGCTCAGGCCGGTGAGCGCCGAGATCGGGTCCGCCATCAAGGCGATGAAGAGACCGATCGCCCCGCACAGTGTCGCGTCGAGTCGCATGGCGAACCGCAACAGGGAGTCGGTCGAGTCGTTGAAGGGCCGGGTGGCCAGTGGAGTAACAGCGGTCATGTCGGAACTCCTTGCGATGGGGGGTCGAACACCTCTGAGCCTGCCGTGACGCCACTGCCAGATCGACGCGCGGCACTGCCAGGCACTGCCATGCGCAGGTCAACCGGGTGATCCAGCGCACGTATTCCGCACCTAGCCGAGCTAAGGACCCTGGCGGCTACACCGCTCGGGCCTCCACGAGGCTGAACGGCGACGCGGTTCCGACCACCCGCGTCATCTCGAAGCCCGCCTGCTGCAGGATCCGGCCGTACTCCTCGGCGGTGCGCTCACGCGCGGCCGCCACGACCAGCATCTCGAGATCGGCCCACTTGCCGACGAATTCGCGGTCGTGCTCGGGGATGACGAACTCGACGAGCAGCACCACGTTTCCGACGCCGGCGGCGGTCCGCACGTTGCGCAGAATGCGCACCGCGTCCTCGTCGGTCCAGTCGTGGATCACGTTCTTGAGGACGTATGCGTCGCCGCCCGGTGGCACGGACTCGAAGAAGGAACCCTCCGCGATCTGCAGGCGATCGGTGCGCGTCGCACCGGCGACCACATCGGGCAGGTCGTACAGGATGCCCAGCGACTTCGGGCTTGCGGTCAGGATCGCCGACAGCAGCCGGCCGTGCCCGCCGCCGACGTCGACGACCGTCGCGAACCGGCTGAAGTCGTATCCCGCGGTCACCGCCGCGATGGCGAGCTCGGAGCCGCTCGTCATCGCGTCGTTGAAGATCGCGGCGAGGCGCTCGTCGCTGTGCAGGTACTCGAAGGCGGGCATGCCGCGCAGCTCCGGGATCACGGCGCGGCCGGTGCGGACGGCGCCGGTGAGGTGGCTCCAATGCTCGCGATGCTCAGGGCAACCGATGAAGCGGGCGAACCCGGCCACCGACACCTCGGCATCGCTGCGCAAGGTGTCGGCCAGCGGGGTGAGGTCAAAGCGGCCGTCGCGGCGCTGCCGGAAGATGCCGCGGCTGATCAGCGCGCGCAGCAGCCGGCTGACGGCGTCGGCATCGGCGCCGACCGCTGCGGCCAATTCGTCGGCGGTCAGCGGCCCGTTGGCCAGCGCGTCGGCGATACCGAGATCCGCGGCCGCGGTAATCGCCTGCGCGGCCCAGGCATTGGTGATCATTTCCATCATCGCGACCGGCGCGGGAACCAGGCGTCTGTAGAGCTGCCCGACCCGGTGACGAAGGGCATCGACAGCGCGGACGACGGGCAGCGGCGGAACTTTCGACGGCGACATGCCGCCACGATGTCAGGTCCGCTACTCGATGGAAACGGCCACCCTGCCGCGCAGGTCGGCGGCGATCAACTTCGCGGCGGCGTTCTGCCAGTTGTGCAGTGAGCGCTGCGGCACGTCGGTGACGAACCACTGCCACGCCTGGCGTGCGGTCGGATCCAGGCCCGCGGCGGTGGCGTTCTGCGCATAGGCCCGCACCCCGACGACGTAAGGGAAATACAGCGAGTTGTAGTGCCGCCACTGCTCGCTGGTGCCGAAGTCGCCGCCGTCGCGCGGCTTGAGCGCGGCGATCCGGTCGGCCAGCAGTGCCTTGAGTTCGATGGCCCGCTCCAGCGGCTGGTCCGGGGCGCCGCGGGCGGCCAGCCGCTCGTCGATGCAGGGCAGCGCCGTCAACGGGTTGGCGACCAACTTGGACAGGTCGCCGTAGTGCCCGAGCGCGCGGCGGGTCAGCCGGGCGAAGCTGTCGTCGTCGACGTCGTCGAGCGGGTCGGCCAGCCGCAGCGGCAGCGCGGACTGCGTGCGGCGCAACGTCTCTCGATGCGCCCGCAGCAGAGGCGCCCGCGAGAACACCATCCGGTCGAGCAGGCCGGCCAGCGGGTCGGCCAGCACCTGCACCGACGCCGCGATGGCCAGGCTGGTGAACAGCAAGACGGTCAGCGCGATCTGCGCGGTGCTCTCGCTGCGGGTCAGCGCGATCGCGACCAGCATCTGACCGCCGATCAGCGTGACGACCACACCGGCGCCGGTGAACGAGCGCAACATGTCGGCCCGCAGCGCCTGGCCCTCGTCGAAGGCGTCCCACAGCGCGACCGCGACGCCGAGGCAGAACACGTCACAGCCCGTCGACGCCAGCGCCAGCCAGCTCGGTACCACGCCCAGCGGAATGATCAGGATCGCGTTGGCCAGCGCGAAGAACATCGTCGCGGTGATGATGAGCCCGACCACGGGGATCTTCTGTGCGCGCCGCACGAGCGCCGTCACCATCGCGTACAGGTTGGACACCGAAATCACCACGCACATCAGCACGTGCCCGGCCCGCAAGGGGCCCTCGACCGTGCCGGCCAGCGACGCGGCGAGCAGCGTCAGCGCCGCGACCACGCCGACCACCAGCACCTCGACGGAGCGCCCCCGCCCGCTGTCGCCGGGCCGGGCGAGTTCGACGAGCACCGCGAACCAGGCGATGCCGGGCACCGCCACCAGATAGATCTCGACGTGGCCGAGCGCCGCGGAATGGGTCACGAGCCGGACCGCGTCCAGGGCGACCGCCGTCGCGAAACTGCACAGGCCCACCGCGGAGAACACCAGGACCGGCTTGCGCGGATTGCGGGCCAGCAGATACAGCCCCAGCCACCAGCTCAGCGAGAACACCAACGCCGAGAGCGCAGCCATATCTCAGTCTTACACGCCGTACCGGCGATGCCGCTGGCTGTAGTCGCGCAGCGCACGCAGGAAGTCGACCCGGCGGAACGCCGGCCAGTGCGCCTCGGTGAACCACATCTCCGAATAGGCGCTCTGCCACAGCAGGAATCCGGACAGCCGCTGCTCCCCCGACGTCCGGATCACCAGGTCGGGATCGGGCTGGCCGGAGGTGTACAGATTCTCCGAGATGGCGTCGACGGTGACCGCTTCGAGAAGTTCGTCGCCGCTGGCACCGTCGGCGATCGCCTTGCCGAGCAGCCCGCGCACGGCGTCGGCGATCTCCTGGCGGCCGCCGTAGCCGACCGCGACGTTGACGTGGAAGTTGCCCTTGCCGGCGGTGCCGTTGACGGCGTCCCGGAGCCGGCGCGCGGGCTCCTCGCCGATCAGCTCGAGGTCGCCGACCGTGCGCACGCTCCAGCCGTTGGCGGGGGCGCAGATCTCCTCGACGACGTCGGTGATGATCTCGATCAGCGCGGCCAACTCGGCCGGGTCACGGCGCAGGTTTTCGGTGGAAAGCAAGTAGACCGTGGCCATTTCGATGCCGGCCTCCTGGCACCAGCGCAGCATCTCGGCGATCTTGGCCGCACCCATCCGATAGCCGTAGCTGACGTCGTCGTAACCCGCGTCACGGGCCCAGCGGCGGTTACCGTCACATAAAACTGCTATGTGCCGAGGTAGCTCGGATTTGGAGGCGGCAAGCCCTTGCCGAAGCCGCAGCTCGTACAGGCGATATAGCGGTTCCTTGACGCGCGGCGGAATGATCTCCACAGCGAACCAGATTACTGTGGGCCCCACGAGGCGGGCGGGGGTTAAGGAGTGTCGTTGAGTCGCGAAACCGAGGTGGCCACCAAGCCCGGCGAGGCCGGTGCGTCCCACACCGTTGGAGACGTCGCCGAGCACATCGCCGAGGGCGTCAAGGACACCGCGCAGGCGCTGGTCAAACCGCGGGCCCGGGGCTGGATCCACTTGGTGTCAGCGGTGATTGCCGTCTTCGCCGGCGCCTCACTGATCTCCGTCTCGTGGCCGATGGAGGGCCTCGAGGCCGGAATGGCGACGTTCATCTACACCTTCGCGGTGGTGGGCATGTTCACCACCAGCGCGGTGTATCACCGGGTCAACTGGAAGTCGGTGAAGGCCCGCACCTGGATGAAGCGGCTCGACCACTCGATGATCTTCGTGCTGATAGCCGGCACCTACACCCCGTTCGCGATGCTGGCCATGCCGCACGACTCGGGCGAACTGGTGCTGTGGATGGTCTGGGGCGGCGCGCTGGCCGGGGTGCTGCTCAAGCTGTGCTGGCCGACCGCGCCGCGGTGGGTCGGGGTGCCGCTGTATCTGATCCTGGGCTGGGTGTCGGCGTTCTACATCGCGATGATCCTGCACAACGCCGGCGTGGCGGCGATGGTGCTACTCGCCGTCGGCGGCGCGCTGTACAGCATCGGCGGCATCATGTACGCCCTGCACTGGCCCAACCCGTGGCCCCACACTTTCGGCTATCACGAGTTCTTCCACGCCTGCACCGCGGTGGCCGCGATCTGTCATTACATCGCGATCTGGTTCGCGGTGTTCTACGTGGACCTGCCGCTATAACTGGGTGACGCTGTCCGGCGACCAATAGGCCTTCATCGCGGCGATCTTGCCCTCGCGGTCGAACACCATCACGTCGATCGGCTCGATGAGCATCTTGCTGTCGCCCGCGGTGACGGTCAGCTTGAAGTGGAAAGCGGCCTCGTGGCCGGCAACCCGCAGCGTCACCAGTTCGCAGTGCCGCTGAACGGCCTCCATCGCCGAGTAGAAGCCGTGGATCGCCTGGCGGCCGATGTGCACCTCGCCGCCGACCGGGTCCTCGACGGTGGCATCGTCGGCGTACAACTCGACGAGATCGTCCGCGGTTCCGTCGTTGACCAGGCTGATGTAGCGGTTGACCACCGCGGTGATCTGTTCGGCACTCGGCATGGGTCGAGACGTTACCGCGCAGGGTCTGATGGCCCGCCTCCTCCGCGGGCCGTGTCGCGGCCCGCATTGTCAGCGGGCGAGCGACCGAGCGAGCTCCTCGACGCGCGTGACCGGTAGATCGCAGACCTGACCGCGGCACACGTAGGCGGCGTCGGCGTCGCCGACTCGGTCGCGGCCGACCAGCAGCGTCGAGGAGTCGACCGCCCCACCGACGACGATCGCGCCTCCCGGTGCCAGCCTGCGCGCGTCGACCAGCAGCTGGGAGTCCGGGCCGGCGCACGCCACCGCGATCTGCAACGGTCCGCGCGCGGCCGCCTCGGCGACGGCCAACCAGTGCCCGGCCGACCGCGGCGCGCGGGCCAGCAGCGGTGAATGCGCTTGCAGCGTCACGATTGCCGCCTGCCGGTAGCGCTCCTCGCCGGCGAGGTGTGCGGCGGTCAGCAGCGCTTCGGCGATCGCCGACGCGCCCGACGGCGTCGCCGCGTCATAGGGGTCGGCGGGGCGCAGCAGCAGTTGCTCGCCGTCGTCGGCACTGTCGAACCAACGACCCGGGTTGTCGCGATCGGCGAAGTGCGCCAACGCAATATCGAGCAGTGCGGTGGCCGCGGCCAGCCAGGCGTGGTTCATGGTCAGCTGATACAGCGCGAGCAGGCCGGTGGCCAGCATCGCGTGGTCCTCCAGGATCGCCGCGCTGTCGCCGACCCGGCCGCTCAGGCTGGCCCGCCGCAGCCGACCATCCACCAGATGCAGGCGCAGCAGTCCGCGGGCGCAATCTGCTGCCGCAGAGGCCAATTCGGTCGACCCGAGCGCCACCGCGGCCTCGGCGAGCGCGGTGATCGCCAACCCGTTCCAGGCGGTGACGACCTTGTCGTCGCGGGCGGGTTGCGGCCGCGTCCGGCGCGCCGCCAGGAGCGCCGTGCGAACGCGCTCGAAGCGGGCCGGGTCGTCGGGGTCCGCGGGCCGCTGCAGCACCGACGCACCGTCTTCGAAGGTGCCGTCAGCGGTCACCCCGAAAGCCGTTGCGGCCCAACGCCCATCGTCGTCACCGAGCGCCTCGACCAGCTGCGCGGGCGTCCACACGTAGGTCGAGCCCTCGCGACCGTCGGCGTCGGCATCCAGCGATGAGGCGAACATCGCGCCGTCGCGCAGATCGGTGAGCAGAAACCGCGCGGTCTCGGCGGTGAGCCTGCGGGCCAGCGGCACGCCGCTGCGCCGGGCCCAGTGCGCGTAGGCCCGCAACAGCAGGGCGTTGTCGTACAGCATCTTCTCGAAATGCGGTACCACCCAAGCGTTGTCGACGCTGTAGCGGGCGAAGCCACCGGCCAGTTGGTCGTAGATGCCGCCGCGCGCCATCGCATTGCCGGTCCGCTCGACCGCGGCGAGCGCCTCCGGTGAGCCGGTGCGTTCCCAGTGCCGTAAAAGGCCCTCCAGCAGCGCCGACGGCGGGAACTTCGGGGCGCCGCCGAACCCGCCGTGCGCGGAGTCCTCGTCATGCAGCACCGCGCCGACGGCGTGGTCGCACAGCGCTGCGTCGACCGGCGGACCACCACCGAACTGGCCCGACCGTGCCCGCAGCTCGCCCGCAATGTCGTCCGACGTCCGCTCGACCTCGTCGCGGCGCTCCCGCCAGGTCTCCGAGACCGCCGAAAGTAACTGCAGGAAGGCATCTTTCGGATAATAGGTGCCGCAGAAGAACGGTCGCCCGTCCGGCGTCAGGAAGCACGTCATCGGCCAGCCGCCCTGCCCGGTCAGCGCGATGGTGGCGTTCATGTAGACGGCATCGATGTCGGGCCGCTCCTCGCGATCGACCTTGACGCAGACGAAGTCGGCATTCGTCGCCGCGGCCACCTCGTCGTCGGCGAACGACTCGTGAGCCATCACGTGACACCAGTGGCAGGCGGCATAGCCGATCGACAGCAGGATCGGGACGTCGCGCTCGGCGGCCTCGGCCAGCGCCGCGGGCGACCACTGTTGCCAGTGCACCGGGTTGTCGGCGTGCTGGCGGAGGTAGGGACTGGCGGCCCCGGCGAGCTGATTACCTGTCGGGTTCATGCGGCGGCTGGTCGATCGTGCCGTCGTCGGCGGCCTGATCCGGCTCGGGATGCTGCGGGTCGAACGACTCCGGCAGCTTCTTCAGGTGCCGGTTCATCGATCGGACCAGGAACACCACGGCGATCAGCAGCAGCACCACGACGAGCAGGCCGAATGGGCTGGCCTTGCCGAAGTCCGGTCCGCTGTTGTGCGGTCCCTCCTCGGCCAGCAGCGTCATCGCGGCCAGGTGTAGATGCGTCACAGCTCGTCCTCGATTCCGGCGAACAGATCGGTCTCGGGCAGCCGCACCGGAACCCGCGAGCGGGCCAGCTCGAACTCTTCGGTCGGCCACAGCTCGGCCTGCCACGAGATCGGCGCCGCGAAGAAGTCGCCCTTGGGGTCGATCTGGGTGGCATGCGCGCGCAGGGCGTCGTCGCGCTGACCGAAGTAGGCCGAGCACTCGACGCGCGTCGTCACCCGTTCGGCGTGCACATCGTGCGCGGGATCCCAGTGCTTGAGCCACTTTTCGAACGGACCGGTCTGCCCGCGCTTGGCGAACTCGTCCTGCAGCTTCTGCATCCGCTGCCGAAGGAAGCCGTGGTTGTAGTAGAGCTTGGACACCGACCACACCGGCCCGGCGTCCGGGAACCGCCGGTAGTCGCCGGCGGCCTCATACGCCGCCACCGAAACCTGGTGGCAGCGGATGTGATCGGGGTGCGGGTAGCCGCCGTTCTCGTCGTAGGTGGTCATCACGTGCGGCCGGAATTCGCGAATCGCCCGGACCAGCGCCTCGGTGGACACCTCCAGCGGCACCAGCGCGAAGCAGTCCTCCGGCAGCGGCGGCAGCGGATCCCCCTGCGGCAGGCCGGAGTCGACGAAGCCGAGCCAGGTGTGCTCGACGCCGAGGATCTCGGCGGCCTTGGCCATCTCGTCGCGGCGGACGTCGGCGATGCGACCGTGCACCTCCGGCAGGTCCATCGCCGGGTTGAGGATGTCGCCGCGTTCGCCGCCGGTCAGGGTCACCACCGCAACGCGATGTCCCTCGTCCGCGTAGCGGGCAAGGGTGGCAGCGCCCTTACTGGACTCGTCGTCCGGGTGGGCGTGCACCGCCATCAACCGCAGTTCGCTCACGTGCTCCCTGACTGTGTGCTGTCTTATAGCGCCTATAGTTCCATCCCGGACGCCGGGTGATCACCCGGCACCGACAGCCACACATCATGACCGAAGGTTCCTCAGCGCCACCGCAGACCCGTTACGGGCAACGCCGCGCGCCGCTGCCGTCGCGGCGGCGCGCCGCGATCCTGGCGGCCGTGGTCGGCGTGGTCGGCGTCATCCTCGCCGGCATCGGCTATCAGCGGCTGGGCCGCAGCGATGTCGAGGGGACGCTGGCCGGCTATCAACTGATCGACAGCCAGACGGTCTCGGTAACGATCAGCGTGACGCGAAAAGACCCGTCGCGCCCGGTCGACTGCATCGTGCGGGTGCGGGCCAAGGATGGCAGCGAAACCGGCCGCCGCGAGGTGCTGGTCGGGCCGTCGCCGCAGGCAACGGTGCAGGTGACCACGGTGCTCAAATCCAGCAAGCCGCCCGTCGTCGGCGACATCTACGGCTGCGGCACCGATGTGCCCGGCTACCTGCGCGCACCCTGACCGGGCGCCCCGGCGACAAACGCCGAACTGCGGAAATGCCCTCGGACCCCGTCGCGGCGGTGGTAGGCTGCTCGAATGCACGGTTCCGGCTGGGACCGTGTATTGCTGCATTAGCGGCCAGATGTGCCGCACAGGGGGTTCACCCGACTACTGAGGTCGGCAGTACCCGAGGTGGGACCGCCCGGCAGCACGACAGACAGCCTGACGAGGCGGTATACCGCCCAACCGACACCACAAGGAGCACGACGAGATGACGGACACCCAGGTGACCTGGTTGACCCAGGAGTCACACGATCGACTGAAGGCCGAGCTCGATCAGTTGATCGCGAATCGTCCGGTCATCGCCGCGGAAATCAACGACCGCCGCGAAGAGGGCGACCTGCGTGAGAACGGTGGCTACCACGCCGCCCGCGAGGAGCAGGGCCAGCAAGAGGCCCGCATCCGCCAGCTGCAGGACCTGCTGAACAACGCGAAGGTCGGCGAGGCGCCCAAGCAGTCCGGCGTCGCGCTGCCCGGCTCGGTGGTCAAGGTCTACTACGACGGCGACAAGTCCGACACCGAGACGTTCCTGATCGGCACCCGCGAGCAGGCCGTGCACGACGGCAAGCTCGAGGTGTACTCGCCCGCGTCACCGCTGGGCGGCGCGCTGATCGACGCCAAAGAGGGCGAGACCCGCAGCTACACCGTGCCCAACGGCAACACCGTCAAGGTGACGCTGGTCAGCGCGGAGCCGTACCACTCCTGACGGCCCGTCCCGCCGCCAATCAACCCAGCGCCTGCTCCAGGTCGGCCAGCAGGTCGGCAACGTCCTCGATGCCGACCGACAGTCGCACCAGGTCGTCGGGAACTTCCAACTGCGAGCCCGCCGTCGAGGCATGCGTCATTGCGCCGGGGTGCTCGATCAGCGACTCCACCCCGCCGAGCGACTCGGCGAGGATGAACACCTCGGTGCCCGCGCACAGCGCCTGCGCCGCGGCCCGGCCGCCGCGCATCCGCACCGACACCATGCCGCCGAAGCCGTGCATCTGTCGCGCGGCCACCTGGTGACCTGGATGGCCCGGTAGGCCGGGGTACAGCACGGTGTCCACCGCCGGGTGCTCGGCGAGGAATTGCGCTACGGCGGCAGCGTTTTCGCTGTGTCGCTGCATCCGCAGCACCAGCGTCTTGAGGCCGCGCATGGTCAGGTAGGCGTCGAACGGCCCCGGCACCGCGCCGGCGCCGTTCTGCAGGAAGGCGAAGGCCGCGTCCAACTCCTCGTCGCTGGTCACCAGCGCGCCGCCCACCACGTCGGAGTGCCCGCCGATGTACTTCGTCGTCGAGTGCAGCACGATGTCGGCACCCAGGGTCAGCGGCTGTTGCAGGGCGGGCGAGGCAAACGTGTTGTCCACCAACACCTTTGCGCCAAACTCCCGTCCGATTTCGGCGATCCCGGCGATGTCGGCGATCGACAGCAGCGGGTTGGTGGGCGTCTCCACCCAGATCAACCGGGTCTGTGGGGTGACCGCCGCCCGAACGGCGTCGAGGTCGGACAACGCGACCGGCGTGTGGACGACGCCCCAGTGCGTGAAGACCTTGTCGATTAACCGGAAGGTGCCGCCGTAGGCGTCGTCGGGGATCACCACGTGATCGCCGGGTCGCAGTACCGCGCGCAGCACGCAGTCACTGGCCGCCATCCCGGAACTGAACGCCCGGCCGAAACGGCCGTCCTCCACCGCGGCCAGCGCCGTCTCCAGTGCGGCCCGCGTCGGGTTACCGGTGCGGGCGTACTCGAACCCACCGCGCAGACCGCCGACGCCGTCCTGGGCGAAGGTGCTGCTGGCGTAGATCGGGGCGTTCACCGCGCCGGTCGCCGGATCGGGCCGGTAGCCGGCGTGGATGGCCTTGGTCGCCAGCCCTGCCTTGGCGAAATGCTCGTGCGCGCTCATCGTCGACCAGCCTAGTGAGCTAGCCTGCCGCGGCCGGCCGTTCCACCGGAAGGCACACGGTGGCCATGACCTTGTCGGCCAGCGTCTGCCGCTTGGCGTCCCACAGCGGGAACAGATATCCCACGTAGAAGATCGCGCTGTCGATCACATGCGCGAACGCCCGCAACACCGACATGCCGAATCCGATTGGCTCCCCAGTGTTTTCGCTGACGACGCGGAATCCCAGCACCGACTTGCCGATGCTGGAGCCGGTGGTGCCCTGGCGATAGCCGAAATTCCAGATGAAATAGCCCAGCGCGGTCAGCGCCGCAATCCACATCACGGTGAGTCCAACCGTCGAGTATCCGATCGAGCAGATCTGCTCGACGGAGTCGGTGGTGATGTTGGTCAGACACGCGCTGTCGATGGAGTTCTCCAGCACTAGCCAACCGACGCCGAGGATCAGCAGCAGCGGCAGGTGGTCGACGACGTAGGCGGCGACGCGCGTCGCCCACGGTGTGTACTGCTCGCGCGCCAGCCCACGCAGCTTCGGGCCGGGCGGGGGGCGGCGGGAACGACGATGGTTGTTCGGTCATCTGTGACTTTCTCCTGACACGGTTATTTGCGCGACACGCCATTGGACAGGAAGCCCAGCAGGTCGTAGCGGGTGATCACGCCGACCGGCTTGCCCTCCTCGACGACCATGACGGCGTCCAGGTCGCGCAATGTCTTGGCCAGCGCGCTGACCTGTTCGCCGGCGCCGACGATCTGCAGCGGCGGGCCCATGTGCTGGCTCACGGCATCCGCGAGGTGGGCGCGGCCCTCGAAGACGGCCGACAGCAGTTCGCGTTCCGAGACGCTGCCGGCCACCTCGCCCGCCATCACCGGCGGCTCGGCGCCGACGACGGGCATCTGCGACACCCCGTACTCGCGCAGGATGCTGATCGCGTCGCGCACGGTCTCCGACGGGTGGGTGTGCACGAGGTCAGGCAGGTGACCGGATTTACCGCGCAGCACGTCGCCGACCGTCGGCTCGATGGCCCCGTCCAGCCGGGTGCGCAGAAATCCGTAGGACGACATCCAGGCGTCGTTGAAGATCTTCGACATGTAACCGCGGCCGCCGTCGGGCAGCAGCACGACGACCAGCGAGTCCGGCCCGGCCTGCTCGGCCACCTTGAGCGCCGCGACCACCGCCATCCCGCACGAGCCGCCGACCAGCAGCGCTTCCTCGCGCGCCAGCCGCCGGGTCATGTTGAACGAGTCGGAGTCCGAGACCGCGATGATCTCGTCGGCGACGCTGGGGTCGTAGGCCTTCGGCCAGAAGTCCTCACCGACGCCCTCGACCAGATACGGCCGCCCGGTGCCGCCGGAATACACCGAGCCCTCCGGGTCGGCGCCGATCACGCGAACCTTCCCGCCGGAGGTGTCCTTGAGGTAGCGGCCCGCGCCGGTGATCGTTCCGCCGGTTCCGATCCCGGCGACGAAATGGGTGACCTGGCCGTCGGTGTCGGCCCAGATCTCCGGTCCGGTGCTCTCGTAGTGGCTGGCCGGACCCTGCGGGTTGGAGTACTGGTCGGGCTTCCATGCGCCGTCGATCTCGGTGACCAGCCGGTCGGAGACGTTGTAGTAGCTGTCCGGGTGCTCGGGCGGCACGGCGGTGGGGCACACCACCACCTCGGCGCCGTAGGCGCGCAGGGCGTTGCGCTTGTCCTCGCTGACCTTGTCGGGGCAGACGAACACGCAGCGGTAGCCGCGGTTCTGCGCGACCAGGGCCAGTCCGACGCCCGTGTTGCCGGACGTCGGCTCGACGATGGTGCCGCCCGGCTTGAGCTCGCCGCTGGCCTCGGCGGCGTCGATCATCTTCACCGCGATCCGGTCTTTGCTGCTCAGACCGGGATTGAGGTATTCCACCTTGGCCACCACCCGGCCGGCGCCCGGCGGCACGACCGAATTCAGCTGAACCAGCGGGGTGTTGCCGATGAGTTCACTGATGTGCCGCGCGATCCGCATGCGTAGATGGTCTCAGGTGCGACGCGACCTCGCCTAGCCGGTTGCCTCGCGGATGTACTCGCCGATCTGCCGCAGCGACCGCTGGGCCTCGGGGATGACCGGCGCAGCCAGTTGGAAGTCGTGAATCTGGCCGGGCCAGACCCGCACCTCGGTCGGCACGCCGGCCTGGGCGAGTGCGTTGGCGGCCAGCCGGGCGTCGTTCAACAGCACCTCGGAGCCGGACACGTGGATCAGGGTCCGCGGCAGTCCGGGTTCGACGTGATCCAGCGGCTCGTACAGCTTTTCGGGCTTGCCGTCGACGACATGCTTGCGGGCCGCCTTGGCCACCAAGGTGAACAACGCGTCAAAGGCCTTGGCGGGGAACATCGCATCGGTCTTGATGTTCGGGTGCGTCTGCTTGGGCTCCTTGGCCAGCTGCAGCAGCGGCGATATCGCCACCAGCGCCGCGATGTCCTCGTGCGCCTGCTGAAGTCGTTGCGCCAGGGCAAGAGCCAGGTATCCACCGGCGGAGTCGCCGGCCACCACGATCTGGTCCGGCTCGTATCCGCGCAGCCGAAGCCACCGGTAGGCGTCGTGACAGTCGTCGAGCGCCTGCCCGACGGAGTGCTTCGGGATCAGCCGGTAATTGACCACCAGGATCGGCGCATCGGCAAACTTGGAGAGCGCGTTGACAATTCGGCCGTGCGAGTTGACCCCACACGTCAGGAACGCACCGCCGTGCAGATACAGCACCACGCGCCGTTTGCCGTCGGCCGGCAGCACCCCGGGGGCGCGCACCAGCTGCGCGTTGCAGTGCGGCAACTCAACGGTTTTCCGGACGGTTCCCGGTCCGGGCAGTAACGCCCGGCAGGCGAAGTCGATGATGCCGAACGGGAACGGCACGAACGGGATGTAACTGACCACACCCAGGGCCGGACGGATGGTCAGCTTGCAGGCCAGGGCGGCCACCATGCCGGGGAGACTGGGCCCACTCTCGATTACTTCGACGGGTTTGCCGTCGGTGAGGGGAAACCTCCGGGCCCGCAACACGTCACGGGCACGAACGGGGGTCCGGGGCGAGCCTGAGACCTTGCTCGGTGCGGTCATGTTCAACACTCCTACGCCGTTGTAGTGCATGTCGACGAGGTCTCATGATGCTGAGCCAACGACCTCGAGAACTTAGCTTGACACTTTAAAGAACTTCAACAATCAAAGAGTCTGATTCGATGCCGAGATTGCCCCGACCCGTGACGTCCCAAACGGAGGGGCAGCCGACCGTCATCAAATCGACACTTAAACTGGACGCGTGGTACGACGCGCGCCGCGGGGTTCGATGGTCGCGCTGGCCGCAGCGGGTGCGCTGGCTTCAACCGGCACCGCCTATGTGGGGGCGCGCAATCTGCTGATCGGGCAGGCGGCGAAGGCGCGCAGCGTCATCCCCAAATCCTGGGACGTCCCGCCCCGCGCCGATGGTGTGTACTCCCCCGGCGGCGGCCCTGTCGACCGCTGGCAGCGCGGCATGGATTTCGACCTGCATCTGATGATCTTCGGCGACTCCACCGCGACCGGGTATGGCTGTCGCAGCGCCGACGAAGTGCCCGGCGTCTTGATTGCCCGCGGGCTGGCCGAACAGAGCGGCAAGCGAATCCGGTTGAGCACCAAGGCAATTGTCGGTGCCACCTCCAAGGGTTTGTCCGGACAAGTCGACGCGATGTTCGTGGCCGGGCCACCCCCCGACGCCGCGGTGATCCTGATCGGCGCCAACGACGTCACCGCGCTCAACGGCATCGGCGCCTCCGCCCGACGGCTCGGTGCCGCCGTCCGCCGACTGTGCGCCAGCGGCGCCGAGGTCGTGGTCGCTACCTGCCCGGATTTCGGTGTGGTCAAGGCGATTCCGCAACCGCTGCGCTGGACGGTGCGCACCCTCGGCCTGCGGCTGGCCCGCGCTCAGTCCGGCGCGGTGCGGTCCGCCGGCGGCGTGCCGGTGCCGCTGGCGTCGCTGGTCAACGACCAGTTCAAGCATTCGTCGCACTTGATGCTGTCCGACGACCAGTTCCACCCCTCGGCCGCGGGCTACGCCCTGGCGGCCAGCCAGCTGCTGCCGGCGCTGTGCCACGCGCTGGGAGACTGGGCCGGCGCCCCGGTGCCCGCACTGCCGTCGGCGACGGCCACCGAAGCCGGCCCCGGCTACTCGATGCTCCGGCTGCTGTCGCGGCTGTGGCGGCGGCCGACCACCGGCGTGCCCGCGCCGATCGTCGCTCCCGCCTCCGGCTAGGCCGTTTAACGTCGTGCGGGCTCTCGGGGCTAGATTCGGGGCCAGACCTGATCCTCGTAGATGGAGCCGTCATGCCGGAAGCCGTCATTGTCTCAACTGCCCGCTCGCCCATCGGGCGCGCGATGAAGGGGTCGCTGGTCAACATGCGGCCCGACGACCTGGCCGCGCAGATGGTGCGCGCCGCCCTGGACAAGGTGCCGGGGCTCAACCCGCACCAGATCGACGACCTGATCCTGGGCTGCGGTCAGCCGGCCGGCGAGGCCGGTTACAACCTGGCCCGCGCGGTCGCCGTCGAACTGGGCTACGACTTCCTGCCCGGCACCACCGTCAACCGGTACTGCTCGTCGTCGCTGCAGACCACCCGGATGGCCTTCCACGCGATCAAGGCCGGGGAGGGCGACGCGTTCATCTCCGCCGGCGTCGAGACCGTGTCGCGGTTCGTCAAGGGCAGCTCCGACTCGTGGCCGGACACCAAGAACCCGCTGTTCGACGAGGCGCAAGAGCGTTCGGTCGCGGCGGCCGCCGGTGCCGACGAGTGGCATGACCCCCGCACCGACGGCCACATCCCGGACGTCTACATCGCGATGGGCCAGACCGCGGAGAACGTCGCGCTGCTGACCGGCGTCAGCCGCGAGGACCAGGACCACTGGGGTGTGCGCAGCCAGAACCGCGCCGAGGAGGCCATCAAGAGCGGCTTCTTCGACCGCGAGATCGTCCCCGTGACGCTGCCCGACGGCAGCACGGTCAGCAAGGATGACGGCCCGCGGGCCGGCACCACCTACGAGAAGATCAGCGAGCTCAAGCCGGTCTTCCGGCCCAACGGCACGGTCACCGCGGGTAACGCCTGCCCCCTGAACGACGGCGCCGCCGCGGTGGTCATCACCAGCGACACCAAGGCCAAGGAGCTTGGCCTCAAGCCGCTGGCCCGCATCGTCGCCACCGGCGTCAGCGGCCTGTCGCCGGAGATCATGGGACTGGGGCCGATCGAGGCGAGCAAGCAGGCGCTGGCCCGGGCCGGCATGTCGGTCAAGGACATCGACCTGTTCGAAATCAACGAGGCGTTCGCCGTCCAGGTACTCGGCTCGGCTCGCGAGTTGGGTATCGATGAGGACAAGCTGAACGTGTCCGGCGGCGCGATCGCCCTGGGCCACCCGTTCGGCATGACCGGCGCGCGCATCACCACCACGCTGCTGAACAACCTGGAGACCTACGACAAGCAGTACGGCCTGGAGACCATGTGCGTCGGTGGCGGCCAGGGCATGGCGCTGATCATCGAGCGGCTGAACTAGCTCCTCGGCGTTGACTCTGCGTCCACGGCGCAGAAGTGTGAGTGGGGTGCGCCCTCAGCGCAGACTCAACGCATCCCAGGCGCGTTGGACCCGGCGGACGACGTCGGACGCCCGGTGCCGTGACACCACCCTGACGACGGTCCAGTCGATGCCTGCCAGGTACTCCTGCCGTGTCACGTCCTTTTCGTACTGCCACGCATCGGTCCAGTGCTGCCCACCGTCGTACTCCACGGCGAGTTTGATGTCCTCCCAGCCCATGTCGAGGAAGTAGCGCGGAAAGCCGTCCGCGCCCGGAACGGCGATCTGGGTCTGCGGCCTGGGGAAGCCTGCGCTGATCAACAACAACCGCAGCCACGTCTCCTTCGGCGACTGGGCTCCCGCGTCGAGGAGATCCAGCGCCCTCGCGAGTCGACCGAGACCGCGCGTGTGGCGATGACGCGCGGCCAGCTCCTGGACATCGCGGACCTTGAAATCGGTCGCCGCGGCCAGTGCGTCGAGGGACGCGACGGCGCGGCCCAGACTCTCCCGGCGGCCGATGTCGAAGGCGGTGCGTTCCGGTGTCGTGACGAGCAGTCCGTCGCGGCATTCGAATTCGTTGTCACACAGACGATCGTGACGCGTCAGGACCCCTCGCGGCGCTCGGGCGTTGCGCCAGATCAACTCGACCAGGACACCGTCGTCGACCCACTTGCTCCCATGGATCGCGGCGGCGGCCGAACCGGCGACCACTCCCTGCCGCCTCGACCACAGCCAGGCGGCCGTCGTGCGCTCCTGCAGCGTTGGCGATACCCGCTTGTCGAGGTAGACCCCGGGCAGCAGCGCGCGGTAGTAGCGGCGCAGCTCGTACCGACTCAGGTCACCGGCGGCGAGCGCCTCGCTGCCGATGAACGGCCCCCTGCCCTGATCCATGCGGGCATGCTGCCGGGGCACACCGACAACGGCGTTGACTCTGCGTCCACGGCGCAGAAGTGCGAGTGGGGTGCGCCCTCAGCGCAGAGTCAACGCATCAAAAAAGCCGGCACGCACGCGTGCCGGCTTTTTTGGTTGGTCTACAGCTAATCGTTTTGCAGATAGCTGAGCAGACGCAGGATCTCGATGTAGAGCCAGACCAGGGTGACGGTCAGGCCCAGCGCGATGCCCCATGCCGCCTTCTCCGGGGCGCCGGCGCGGATCATCTGATCGGCGGCGTCGAAGTCGATCAGGAAGCTGAACGCCGCGAGGCCGATGCAGACCAGCGAGAAGATGATCGCCAACGGGCCGCCGCTGCGCAGGCCCATGCCCTCGCCGTGGCCGACGCCGAACATGCCTAGCACCAGGTTGCCCAGCATCAGGGCCAGCACACCGAACATGCCGGCAACCAGCATGCGGGTGAACTTCGGCGTCACGCGGATCGCACCGGTCTTGTAGACCACGAGCATTCCGAAGAACACGCCGACCGTGCCCAGGACCGCCTGCCCGATCATGGATCCGGCGTTGGCGCTGCCCACGGTGAAGTTGGCCAGCACGAACGAGAGCGCTCCCAGGAACAAGCCCTCCAGCGCGGCGTAGCTCAACACGACCAGCGGGCTGTCCTGCTTGCGAGCGAAAGTGGCGATCAGCACGACGCCCAGCCCGCCGAACGCGCCGACGAAGGTGAACGGGGTGGCCAGCGCGATGTCACGCGCCACCAAGAAGTAGGAGACGACCGCGACGGCGGACAGCACCGCAAGGGTGATGCCGGTCTTGGTGACGACGTCGTCGATCGTCAGCGGACGTGAAACGCCGGACCGCTCGTCGGCGTACGGAGCATAGGGGTCAGCCTGGTGAACTGACTGGGTCGCGGCGCCCGCGACGCCGCTCCCGAACTGCGCGTATCCGCCACGCTGCTTGGGCAGCGAGCGAAATACCGGGTTACTGGTCTCCCGCACCGTCGGTTCCTCTCGTGAGCTGTGGTTTCTGAGCTTGCGAACAACTGATCAACGAACGGTAGTCCAGCCGTGTTCCCGGCGGGAGCTACTCGCGATAAACCTTACCCGCGGGCGCTGCGACGAGGGTAACGATCTAGATTGCCTAGCAGGCCACGAACAGCTTTCGATCAGGCATTCAAAGACGATTCATCGATGGGAGACTGCGCGCGTGACGGACGAATCCGACGACATTCTCAGCCACATCGACAATGGCATCGGCTATCTGACCCTCAACCGGCCCAAGGCGATCAACTCGCTCAACCAGAACATGGTCTCTCGCCTCGGCGCCGTGCTGACGGCCTGGGCGCAGGACTCCGACGTCAGCGCGGTCGTGCTGGCCGGAGCCGGCGAGCGCGGGCTGTGCGCCGGTGGCGACGTGGTCGCGATCTACCACAGCGCCCGAGCCGACGGCGCCGACGCGCGCAGGTTCTGGCACGACGAGTATCTGGTCAACGCGCAGATCGGCCGGTTCCCGAAGCCGTACGTCTCGCTGATGGACGGCATCGTGATGGGCGGCGGGGTGGGCGTCGGAGCACACGCCAACACCCGGGTGGTCACCGACACCACCAAGATGGCCATGCCCGAGGTCGGGATCGGCTTCATCCCCGATGTCGGTGGGGCCTACCTGCTTTCGCGTTCACCGGGTTCGCTGGGTCTGCACGCCGCGCTGACCGGCGCACCGTTCTCCGGCGCCGACGCGATCGCCCTCGGTTTCGCCGACCACTTCGTGCCGCACGACCAACTGGACGCACTGACCAAGGCCATCGCCGAGGTCGGCGTCGAGCAGGCGATCGCCACCCACACTGTCGAGCCGCCCGCCAGTGAGCTTGCCGCGCAACGGGACTGGATCGACGAGTGCTACGGCGGTGAGACTGTCGGCGACATCGTCGCGGCACTGCGCGGACACAGCGCCGAAGCCGCCACCAAGGCCGCGGACCTGATCGAAACCCGCTCCCCCGTCGCGCTGTCGGTGACATTGGAAGCGGTGCGGCGGGCCGCGACACTCGACACGCTGGAAGGTGTTCTGGCGCAGGACTATCGGGTGTCTTCGGCATCGCTGCGCTCGCACGATCTGGTCGAGGGCATCCGAGCCCAACTGGTCGACAAGGACCGCAACCCCAAGTGGTCGCCGGCGTCGCTGGCGCGGGTGACCGAGTCCGACGTCGCGGCGTACTTCGCACCCGTCGACGACGAACTGACGTTCTAGGAGGCAGCAATGAGTTACGAGACAATCCTCGTCGAGCGCGAAGACCGGGTCGGCATCATCACGCTCAACCGGCCGAAGGCGCTCAACGCGCTCAACAGTCAGGTGATGGACGAAGTCACTAGCGCGGCAGCAGAATTCGACGACGACCCAGGCATCGGGGCGATAATCATCACCGGGTCGGAGAAGGCATTCGCCGCCGGCGCCGACATCAAGGAGATGTCCAGCCTCAGTTTTTCCGAGGTGTTCGACGCCGACTTCTTCGCGCCCTGGGCCAAGCTGGCCGCGGTGCGCACGCCGACGATCGCCGCGGTGGCCGGCTACGCCCTGGGCGGCGGCTGCGAACTCGCGATGATGTGCGACGTGCTGATTGCCGCGGACAGCGCCAAGTTCGGGCAACCGGAGATCAAGCTCGGCGTGCTGCCCGGCATGGGCGGGTCGCAGCGGCTGACCCGGGCCATCGGTAAGGCCAAGGCGATGGACCTGATCCTGACCGGACGCAACATGGGCGCCGAGGAGGCCGAGCGCAGCGGCCTGGTGGCGCGCGTGGTGCCCGCCGCCGACCTGCTGACCGAGGCCAAGGCCGTCGCCACCACGATCTCGCAGATGTCGCGGTCGGCGTCCCGGATGGCCAAGGAGGCGGTCAACCGCGCCTTCGAGAGCACGCTGACCGAGGGCCTGCTCTACGAACGTCGGCTGTTCCATTCGACTTTCGCGACCGACGACCAGTCCGAGGGCATGGCGGCGTTCGTCGAGAAGCGGCCGCCGAACTTCACCCACCGGTAAAGACACTGCAATGAGCGGGTCGGAGCCGCAGCGCCGAAAGGCGTGGTGGGTCCGGCACTACACGTTCACCGGCACCGCCGTCGGGCTGGTGTTCCTCTGGTTCTCGATGACGCCGTCGCTGTTACCGCGGGGGCCGTTGTTCCAGGGGCTGGTGAGCGGCATCGCCGGCGCGACCGGTTACGCCATCGGGGTTTTCGCGGTGTGGCTGGTCCGATTCATGCGGTCCCAGGATTCCAGCCCGCCCGCACCCCGGGTGGCCTGGCGGGTGCTGATCGGCGTCGGTGTGTTCGGCATGGTCGCGATGATCGTCTGGTTTCACGTCTGGCAGGACCGGTGCGCGACCTGATGGGCGTCAAACACCTTGCCCGGCTGGACTATCCGTTGACCTCCGCGCTGTCGTTGCTGGTGTTGTTCGGTGTCGTCGAAGCCGGCCAGCTCCTCCGGCGGCTGGTGCACTTCCTCGACCTACGGCTGGATCGTTTTGCGCCGCCGCGGGTTTCGGCCGTGGTCGTGGTATCGCTGCTGCTGGTGCTGACGATCGCGGTGCTCAACGGCGTCGTGGTGAAGTTCGCGATGCGCACCATGAACAACACCTTCGCCACGGTCAACGACGAGATGGACCCCGACACCGCCGCGCCCCCGACGCCGCTGCGCTCGGGCGGTCCGCAATCGCTGGTGTCCTGGGAGTCGCTTGGGCACCAGGGCCGCATCTTCGTTCGCGGCGGGCCGAGCGTCGAGCAACTCGCGGCGTTCAACGGCGCCCCGGCGACCGAGCCGATCCGGGCCTACGCCGGGCTGGACTCCGCCGACGGCATCACCGCCGCCGCCGAACTGGCCGCGCGAGAGTTGCAGCGCGCGGGCGGTTTACAGCGCGCCGTCGTCGCCGTCGGGACCACCACCGGCACCGGCTGGATCAACGAGGCCGAGGCGGATGCGCTGGAGTACATGTACAACGGCGACAGTGCGGTCGTCAGCATGCAGTACTCGTTCCTGCCGAGCTGGCTGTCGTTCCTGGTGGACAAGGAGAACGCCCGCCACGCGGGGCAGGCGCTGTTCGAGGCCGTCGACCGACTGGTACGCGGGCTACCGGAGGGTCACCGGCCCAAACTCGTCGTATTCGGAGAGAGCCTGGGCTCTTTCGGCGGCGAGGCGCCGTTCATGAGCCTCAACAACGTGCTCGCCCGCACCGACGGCGCCCTGTTCTCCGGGCCGACGTTCAAGAACACCATCTGGACAGATCTGACCGCGACCCGCGACCGCGGTTCACCGGAATGGCTGCCGATCTACGACCACGGACACCATGTCCGCTTCGTGGCAAGGCCGCAGGACCTGGATCGCCCTGACCCGCAATGGAATACGCCGCGGGTGGTGTATCTACAGCACGCCTCCGACCCGATCGCGTGGTGGCACCCCGGCCTGCTGTTCAGCGAGCCGGACTGGTTCCGCGAACGGCGGGGTTACGACGTGCTGCCCGAGACGAGATGGATTCCGGTGGTGACGTTCCTTCAGGTCTCCGCCGATATGGCTGTGGCACAAGACGTTCCGGCCGGACACGGCCACGACTACGTCGGCGATGTCGCCGACGGGTGGGCGGCGGTGCTACAGCCGCCCGGATGGACGGCGGACAAGACTGCGAGGCTGCGACCACTGCTGCACGCCAGCGACGGCTAACACCAGATGAACGGACGCGGACGGTTGTGCGTTGTGTATGAGTAAGCCCTGCGTTTGATGGCACTATCCACGGATACGAATCCCGTGGAGGGAGTGGTCGATGACCTGGACAGCTGCCAAGATCGCGGTGACGGGGGTGCTGGCCGCGATACCGATCGCCGCGGTGTGCCTATCGGCGTCAGCGGTGGCGGACCCGCCGGACGACCCGAATCCGGGTCCGGCGCCCGTCCACCAGGGCGAGTACTACAACCCGAACGACTACAACGACTGGTGGTACAACCACAGCGCCGACGGCGGCGGGGGCGGCGGCTAAACGGAACTGAGTGTGGCGGCGATCAGCGCGTGGTAGCCGCCGACCACGTCCGTGGCGCGGTGCAGGCCGAGGTCCTGCAGCGCGGCCGCGGCCAGGCTGGAGGTGTATCCCTCCGAGCACAGCAGCACCCACTCGACGTCGTCGCCGACCGCCTCGGGCAGCCGTGCGGCGCTGGTCGGATCGCAGCGCCACTCCAACACATTCCGCTCGATCACCAGCGCACCGAAACTCGCCGGGACTTCGCCTTCCCGCGCACGCTGGGCCTGCGGCCGGATGTCGACCAGCAGCGCACCCCGGCGCAGCGCCGCCGGCACCTCGTCGGCAGTCAACCGGCGCAACCGCTTTCGCGCCGACTCCAGGACATCGTCGATCCGGCTCATGACTGCTCCGGTTGGTCGGTCAGTTCAGTTCGCTTGCGCCGCAACCGCTGTTGGGCGGTCACCTCGTAGTACGACATCACGGTCAGCGGCGGGGAATAGGCGTGCACGCTCAGCGACGGCTGCTGCGGCCCGGACAGTGCGGTGACCGATGCGCGCGGACCGGGCGGCGCCCACACCACGTCGTGCACCCAGCCCAGCGGGAACGCGGCCTGATCGCCCGCCCGAAGTCGTCGGCAGCGCAGTTGATCTCCGTCCCAACGGAATTCGTCGAGCGATCCGGACAGCAACGTCACTGCGCCCAGCGACCCACCGTGGTCGTGCAGCTCGGTGCGATGCCCCGGCACCCAACTGATCAGCCAGACGTCGACTTCGTCGTCGCCGTAGAGCCGCGCGAACCATCGGTCGTCGGACGGCACCCCGCCCGGCGGAACCACGTTGTCGTAGCGACCGCTGAGTACGTCGTCGGCGGTGCGGTCGGTGATGTGCAGTAGGTCGGCGAGTCGCAGGCGGGTCGGGCCGGGAACGGATCGCAGCCGCGACGGTGGTCGGGTCGGGGCAGGCGCAGCGACAAGGTTTGCAGAAACCATGCGGGAGAACTCCAAAGCGAGCGGGCGTATTGAGGGGTCGGCGGTGGATTAGGGCCGACAACACTCCCAAAACCGCGTTCGCTGCATCACGGCCGCCAGTGTTGCATAGATTGACCAGGTGTGGCCGCGCCCGACTGACCCCTCGACGTGGATCGCGGCCGTCCTCTTGACCGTCGCCGCGGCCGTGGCCGGATGTTCGACCCGCGGTCCCGCCCCGGCGCCCGCCCCGGCACCGCCGTCCCGCACCACCGCGCCCGCCGCTCCGGCGCCGGGTGCCGTCTCGACGAATCCGGCGGGCGTCACGACCAAGATCGATGTACCGGCGCACTCGACCGAAGAGGAGTATTTCCAGGCCTGTCACGCGGCGACGGTGTGGATGCAGGCCCACCCCGGTGACCGCCGCACGCTGGCCGAGGACTATCTGGCGGCCGTGCAGGTGCCGGGCGTCGTCGGCCCGGGCACCTGGAACATCGCCTGGGCCGCGCTGCCGCTGGCGCGCCAGGCCGGGGTGATCGTCGCGGCCCAGGCAGCCGCCGGCAACGAGTGCGGCTGAGTCGGGCTAGTTCGAATCACGATTGTTAAAACCTGCGGCACGCAGGCAAAGATGTAGCCATGACCGACCCAGACATCACGTCCGAGCCGGCGCCCGGGCGGCTCGACGCCCCCCGCCCGCGGGTGGCATTGGCGCTCGGCAGTGGCGGCGCCCGCGGGTACGCCCATATCGGAGTGATCCACGAACTGCACGACCGCGGCTATCAGATCGTCGGGGTAGCCGGTTCCTCGATGGGTGCACTTGTCGGCGGGTTGCAGGCGGCCGACCGGTTGGACGAATTCGCCGACTGGGCAATGTCTTTGACGCAGCGGGCGATCCTGCGACTGCTCGACCCGACGCTGACCGCGGCCGGGGTGCTGCGCGCCGAGAAGATCTTGGACGCCGTGCGCGACATCCTCGGCGCGGTCACCATCGAGGAACTGCCGATTCCCTACACCGCGGTGGCCACCGATCTGCTGACCGGCAAGCCGGTGTGGTTGCAGCGCGGGCCGGTCGACGAGGCGATCCGGGCGTCGATCGCCATCCCCGGGGTGATCTCACCGCACGCCGTCGACGGACGCCTGCTGGCCGACGGCGGCATCCTCGACCCGCTGCCGATGGCGCCGATCGCCGCGGTCAACGCCGACCTGACCATCGCGGTGAGCCTGTCGGGCAGCGAATCCGGCGACGAGCCCGAACCCGACCCGAAGTCGTCCGGTGAGTGGCTGAACCGGGTGCTGAGCAGCACGTCGGCGCTGTTCGACTCCCAGACCGCGCGCAACGTCCTCAGCCGGTTCGGGGCCTCGAACCAGGACGACCACGACGGCGGCGACGACCCGGCCTCGGACTACTCGGTCGACGAGCCCGAGGTGCCCAAGCTCGGCAGCTTCGAGGTGATGAACCGGACCATCGACATCGCCCAGGCCGCGCTGGCCCGCCACACGCTGGCCGCCTATCCGCCGGATCTCTTGATCGAGGTGCCCCGGTCGGCCTGCCGCAGCCTGGAGTTCCATCGCGCCGCCGAGGTGATCGAGGTCGGTCAGACCCTGGCGGCGGAGGCGCTGGACACGGTAGACCTCGGTCGCCGGGTCACCTGACCCCGAGGCTCACACGCCTAGGCTCACACGCCCAAGAACCGGGCGACCGCCCCGGCGACCCGACGGCCCTGCGTGCGACCGGCCTGCGCCGACGGCGGACGACAGCGCGGATCGAGCGGGTTCTCGCCGTACGCCGCCAACGACGCCTCATCGGCGAACAGACCGAGGACCTCGCCGGGGAATGCCGTGAGTTCGGTTGCAGCGCCGGCTCCGAACGGTGACGGCGTGGACTCGCCGGCGGGAATCAGCACGACCGCGGAGCCGCAGTCGTCGGCAACATGCAGGTTGATCGTGCTGCCGACACCGCCATCGATGAAGCGGCGCCCACCGATCGACACCGGGGGCCACGCCGCGGGCACCGCGCAGCTGGCGGCCACCGCGTCGACCAGCTCGACCCCGGATTCACGATCGAAGGCCACCAACTCGCCGGTGACGGCGTCGACCGCGGTGATCCGCAACACCCGCTCCGGCCAGTCGTGGGATGGCAGCCGGTGCTCGATCACCGTGCGCCGCACGGCTTCCGACACCGTGTCGGTGGCCAGCGCCACCGCGCCGATCCGCTTTCGCTGCTCTGCCAGCGTGGCGTCGGGATCCGACAGCGCGGCCAGAAACAGCTCCGCGATGCCGTCGATCCCGACACCGGGGTCGAGTTCGGCGGACGCCTCGTCGACCTGGCGGGCGAACAGCTCCGCCAGGGAGAGCCCGCTGCCGATCTGCGCGGCCACCGCCGAACCCGCCGAGGTACCGAGCAGGACGTCAGAGTCCAGCAACGCCCGTGCCGCGGCGCGCGACTCGTCGGCGATGCCAAGCAGAATGCCTGTCTGCCAAGCAATTCCAGCGACACCGCCGCCGCCGAGCACCAGGGCGCGGGTGGTCATCGGACCACCGGGTGCAACGAGGACCGGGCGGCGGGACTGAGTTCGTCCGCGCGCAGCAGATGTCGCGGCGGATCCGGCAGGATCAGATGCCGGGTGACGTGCAGGTCGGCGTCGACGTGCACCAGTTCCCCCGGCTCGATCAGTCGCCACCGTCCTGGGTCGTCCATCGGCTCGGTGGCGAACACCACCGACGGCTGCTGATGCAGGGCGGCCGAGTCGGCGCGAATCCGGTTGGTGCGCAGGTGGAACCGATGGTGAGCGGCCGGTGTGCGGCGATCCGAAACGTACAGCTCGTGCGATTCCGGGTAGCGCAGTGCCCACAGGTCGGTGGCGGTGCTGAGCAGAATGTTGACCGCGTAGATCGGCACGTTGTCGGCCAGCCAGCGCATCGCGTCGATCAGTCCGGCGGTCACGTCGCCGTCGTGGGCCCGGATCGACGCGGTGATCAACGCGAACACCCGCTCGGAGTCGGTCTGCCCCAAAACCATTTCCGCAGTGCCTAATTCACGCAGCCGGGCATCGAGCGGGTCGAGGCCTTCCAGGATGCCGTTGTGCGCGAAGATGCGGCCGTCCTGCAGGAACGGATGGGTGTTGACGACGTCATGCGACCCGGCGGTTGCGTAGCGGACATGCGCGACGAACGTCGTGCCGGTCAGATCGTGCGCCTCGGTGGCGAACTCCGCGTCCTGCCAGGCGGCGATCGGCTGCTTGTGCACCTGCGGCCGGCCCTGGCCGTCGAACACCCCGAGCCCGCTGCCGTCCGGATTGCGCCGACTCTGCTCGGCGAGATTGTCGGGAGCGTCGAGTAGCCAAAACGTCGCGGTGACAATGTTCGTCCCGGCGTGCAGCCCAAACAGTCGGCACATCGGCGGGGGCTACCGCGACAACCCGGGTGCGGCCCGGCCGGTGAGCAGCGGCAGGTCGAAGAACGTCTGAATGCCCGGGGCCGCAGCGCAGGTCGCCGGCACCGCGTTGACGCAGTGCGCCGCGGTCGCCACCACCCCGGGATTGCTCTTGAGCCCCTCCGCGACGCTCTCCGGCTGCCAGCCCTTGACCGTGACGAAGGTGTCCGGGTGGCCGCGCACCTCGATCTCGTAGCGCTCCCCCTCGGGCCCGAAAGACCAAGGCGGGTCCAGGTTTTCCTCGCCCATCAGCCAGTTGACGGTGATCCGGACCACAACGGTGTCCCCGACGAGTGCCTCCCAATGAAAACGGCGCCCCGCGACCTGGCCGGCCTCGATGATCCCGATCGGCGAGTCGATCGGGCCGGTGGCCACCGCGATCTCCTGCGTGGTGCGGATCTGCGGGTCGGCCGCGAAGCCGATCTTGTCGACCACCAACTGGACGGACTGGAAGAACCCGCCGTCCAGAATCTTCTGCATCGGTCCGGTCAGCGCCTTGTCCGGCTCGCCGCCGAAGCCCATCACGTAGCGCAGCACGTCCGGCGCGCCGTAGGTGCGTAGATCGGAAAACTCTTCGGCGCGAACGAAATTCACCCCGGTAGACATCACCGAGAGCAGCAGCGGGAACAGCTCGGTCGCGGCGCCGGGGCCGATGCCGGCGCCGTGCAGCGTGACACCCCCGGCCTTGGCGGCTTCCTCCAATGGAGCCGCTTCCTTCGCGCCGGGATAGAACCATCCGATCGGCGTGACGACGTTCTTGCCCGAACGCAGCAGGGCCGCCACTTCGTCGACGTTGGGCAGCAGCGGTGCGTAGATCACCGCATCGGCGTCCAGTGCCAGGATCTCGTCAACGCTGTTGGTGGCCGTCACGCCGAGTGGGGACCAGTCGACCAGGTCGCCGACGTCCTTGCCGCCCTTGGCTTCCGAATGCACCCAGCACCCGGCGAGCTCGAGGTCGGGGTGTTCGAGGATGCCCTTGATGGCGGCCACCCCGACCGACCCCGTTGCCCATTGCACGACCCGCAGGCTCATCTACGCGGTCCTTTCAGTCTCGCGCTTCGCTGACCTCGTAGACGTCGTCGGCGTAGCGGGATCGGATGGTCTTCTTGTCGTATTTACCCACGCTGGTGCGCGGGATCTCGTCGACAAACGTCCAGCGCTCCGGCAGCCACCACCGAACTACCTTGTCGGACAGAAACTTTCGCAGGTCATCGGCGCTCAGTCCGGATCCCTCACCGGCGACGATGACGGCCAGCGGGCGTTCCTGCCAGCGCTCGTCGGGCACCGCGACCACGGCGGCCTCGACCACGTCCGGGTGCGCGACCAGGGCGTTCTCCAGGTCGACCGAGGATATCCACTCGCCGCCGGACTTGATCACGTCTTTGGCGCGGTCGGTCAGGGTGATGAAGCTGTGCTCGTCGAGGCGGCCGACGTCGCCGGTACGCAGCCAGCCGTTGTCGAACTTCGACTCGTCGTGGCCCTGGTAGTAGGAGCTGGTGATCCACGGGCCGCGGACCTCCACCTCCCCGACGGCCTCGTTGTCGTTGGGCAGCACCTTGCCGTCGTCATCGACGATCCGGGCCTCCACCCCGCACAACGGCTGCCCCTGCGTCGCACGGAACGCCCAGTGCTGATCCTCCGGGGTGCCCGGCGGCGGCCAGGCCATGCTGGCTGTCGGCGACGTCTCCGTCATGCCCCACAGCTGGCGGATCTGGACGCCGTGCCGGTCCTCGAAGGTGCGCATCAGCGACACCGGCACCGCCGAGCCGCCGCAGGGCACGATGCGCAGCGAGGACACGTCGCGGCCCGGATTCTTCTCCAGGTGATGCATGACGTCATTCCAGATTGTGGGCACAGCGCCGGCGATGGTCGGTCGCAGCGTCTCGATCATGTCGACCAGCGACTTGGCGTCCAGGTGCCGATCGGGCAGCACCAGGTCGGCGCCGGCCATCAACGCGCCAAACGGCAGCCCCCAGGCGTTGGCGTGGAACATCGGCACGATCGGCAGCACCGAATCGCTGGACCCGATGCCGATCCCGTTGCTGGTGCAGATCGCCATCGTGTGCAAGTAGCTGGACCGGTGACTGTAGACGACGCCCTTCGGGTTGCCGGTCGTTCCGCTGGTGTAACACATTGCGGCAGCAGAGTTTTCGTCGACGTCGGGCCAGTCGAACTCGGTCGACTCGCCGTCGACGAAATCGGCGTAGCGCAACACGGTCTTGCCTGACTGCTCGAGCGCGGAGGTGTCGCCGTCGCCGACGACTATCACCGTGTGCACGGTCTCGAGTTCGCCGAGAATCGGCGCAAGCAGGTCGATCAGCGACACGTCGACCAGCACCACCTGGTCCTCGGCTTCGTTGGCCACGAAGACGATCTGCTCGGGGAACAGCCGGATGTTCAGGGTGTGCAGCACCGCTCCCATGGCCGGCACTGCGGTGTAAGCGGTCAGGTGCTCAACGTTGTTCCACATGAAGGTCGCGACCCGCTGATCGCCGTCGATACCGATGCGCCGCAAGGCATTTGCCAACTGCGCGGTCCGCTGCCCGAGTTCGGCGTACGTGCATTCGCGGTAACCGTCGCCGGTTGCGGTGAACACCTTGCGCGCCCCGTGCACGCGAACCGCGTGCCGCAGGATGGCGGTGATCGTCAAGGGGAAGCTGTGCATGGTGCTGTACATCGCTGGACCGCCCTCAGGTTGCGCCGTGCTACCCGGGCAGGCCCGCCAAGCGCCCGCCCTCGTGGCGATCATTGCACGCTCGATCGGCGATGCAGCCCCTAGGCCAGGGTCGGCTCCAGCATCCGCAGGTCGGAGACGGCCCAACCGTGCGGGGCGGTCCACTCGTCGCCGGTGGTGAGGCCGCCGACCTGCGCGGCGGCGGCGGAGATGGCCAGTTCGGTGACCGTGCCGGCGTAGTCGCCGATGTAAAGGCGCGTGCCGTCGGTGCTTTCGACCGCGCCCGACGGCTCCTCGCCGACGGTGATGATGCCGAGCACCTCCTGGGTCAGGGTCGACCACACGGTCACATGCTGGTCGCCGACCAGGTAGGCCCGCTCGCCGTTGCGGCTCAGGGTCAGTTGCGCCAGCGAGGCCGCGGCGTCGCCGATCTTGTACGTCGCGCTGACCGCCGAACTCCGGGTGTCGACGATGTCCAGCACCGTGCCGAAGTCGGGGCCGCAGCTGCCGATGTAGGCGACGGCGCCGTCCGGGCTGAGTGCGATGTCCCGGATGGGAGAACCGATGTCGACGGTGCTGAGCACCCGGTTGCGCCGGGTGTCGATCATCACGAGCGCCGAGGTCGACGCGCTATTGGCCGCGACGTAGAGCCGGCGACCGTCCGCGCTCACCCGCACGCACGCGACCGAGGCCGCGTCGAGGCCGATGGACTGTTGTTTGCCGGTCGCGGTGTCCAGGACGACGACGTCGGCGCCTTCTGCACCGGTGCGGCCGGCATAGACAACCCGCCCGTTCGGGCTGACCGCCAAGTCGGTGATGCCGAACCCGACCGGGTAGCTGGCAACGATGCGCTCGGCGTGGGTGTCGAAGGCCAGCACCTCGTCGTGGGCCTTGGACACGCTGCTCACGTAGGCCCGGGCGCCGGACATCGCGACGGCGGTGGGCTCGTCGACGTCGGTGACGGTCAATCGGGCGGTTGCGTCGGTGGTGTCGATCAGCGAGACGCTGTCGTCGCCGTAGTGCGTGACGGTCAGCAGACCGCCGTCGGCGCTGACGGCCATGCCGCTCACCGCGCCGCGTCCGGCGGCGATCGCGCCGGTGACGGTGAACCCGTCGGCCTTGTTCAGGGCAGGAACTGATTCGCTCACAGTGGTACCAGCTTCCTTGTTGGTCCGTGGTGGGCGGACTTCGGCATCTGAGCGGTAAACGCTTCGCGCGGTCCGATACCTTCCGCGGGCCGCATCCTCAGATCCGTACTTGCGTGCGCTTCTCGCGCTGCGTCGGGTCGAGTCTAGTTGCTGAAATTACCAGGGGAATTACGCATTTTCATCGATTGTCACCCACGTCACGCCATTAACTCAGAGCGTCCTTAAGCAATATTCGCCCAGTGCCGCAACCACTTCCACAGAGCAAACACCGCAACCGGTTGCGCCAGGTAGTTCATACTTTTCGCGAACCGAAAATGACCTGAAAACGAGGTGTATGCCGGTGCGGGTTTCTTAATGTTCCTTGCAAAAGAGTCGTACATCACAAGGGCCCGAGCGCCGCGTGTCGCCCACCGATTGCCGGGTTACCGGGGGTGGCTGATAATCCGAACCGATTGCCGGACCACAGCGAAGGAGTCACCGCTGACGTGAACGACGACACGCGTGACGACGTGGTCAGCCGTCAGTACGAACGGTGGCGCTACCCACCTCCGATCGCCGACCTCGCTACCTGGACCGTGTCCAATTGGGAGTGGTACGACCCGGCGCACGCGCATCGGGTGCTGTGGCCCGACCGGGAGTACCAACCCGGCCTCGACATCCTGATCGGCGGGTGCGGCACCAACCAGGCGGCGGTCTTCGCCTTCAACAACCCCGGCGCGACCGTGGTGGCGGTCGACATCAGCCAGCACTCGCTGGATCACCAGCAGTACCTCAAAGACAAGCACGGCCTGCACAACCTGCGCCTGCACCGGTTACCCATCGAGGAATTGTCCACCCTCGGAAAGCAATTCGATCTGGTCGTGTCGACCGGCGTGCTGCATCACATGGCCGATCCCCTTGCAGGCCTGAAATCCCTTGCCGGCTGCCTGCGTTCGGACGGGGTCATGGCGCTGATGCTCTACGGCAAGCATGGTCGCATCGGGGTTGAATTGCTGGAGTCCGTCTTTCGCGACATCGGACTCGGCCAGGACGAGGCGTCGGTCCAGATCGTCAAGGACACCCTCGCGGCGCTGCCAGAGGACCATCCCGTCAACGGCTATCTCCGACGGGCCACGGATCTCAGAGATGATGCCGCCCTGGTGGATACCTTCCTGCACGGTCGCGCACGCAGTTACACCGTCGACGAGTGCGTCGACTTCGTGGACGCGGCAGGGCTGGCATTTCAGGGGTGGTTTCACAAGACGCCGTACTATCCACAAGAAGTTGTCGGCCAGGGACCGACATACCTGCCGACCCTTAATGCGTTGCCCGAGAACAAGATCTGGTCGGTGATGGAGCGCCTGCAGACCATGAACGGCTGCCACTTCTTCATGGCCTGTCATCCGCAACGGCCGAAAAGCAGCTATGCAATCGACTTCTCGGACCCCGCGGCTCTCGACTACATTCCGGTGTTCCGATACCGCTGCGGGCTGGCCAACAACGAGATCTACTGGCCCAGTTCACGAATCACCCTCAACCGGGTGCAGCTGCCGTTCATCCAGCAGGTCGACGGGCGACAGTCGATCCGCGAGATCGTGGAATCGGCTCTGGCTCAGCACGGCGCAACAGGCGAGCGCACACCCGACATGGACGCTTTCGTCGTTCATTTGTTCCAGACGTTGTGGCGCGTGGACTTGGTCGCAATGGCGCTCGACGCGGGCCGGTTGGGAGATTGATGTGACCTCCGAAGAGTCGTCGTCGCGGAGTCTCGACATTGGGCCGGCGACGGCCGGTCCGCGAGTGTTCATCGCCACACCGATGTACGGCGGGATGGCCGCG
Source organism: Candidatus Mycobacterium wuenschmannii (assembly GCF_030252325.1). Taxonomy (NCBI): domain Bacteria; kingdom Bacillati; phylum Actinomycetota; class Actinomycetes; order Mycobacteriales; family Mycobacteriaceae; genus Mycobacterium; species Candidatus Mycobacterium wuenschmannii. The sequence continues at coordinate 2,547,950 of NZ_CP126981.1, forward strand.
GCCACCTTCACCATGTCGCTCGCCCACAGTCCGGCCGTCTTTGCCCAACACGGCATCGGCCTGGATTTCAGCGTCGCAGTCAACGACAGTCTCGTGACGCGCGCACGGAACTACCTGACTCATCAGTTCCTCGACTCAGCCGCGACACATCTGATGTGGATCGATGCAGACATAGGCTTCGATCCCATCGACATCGTCAAGATGGTCCGGGCCGACAAGGACATCGTCTGCGGCATCTACCCGAAAAAGGAGATCCTCTGGCCCGCGGTCGCGAAGGCGGCGTCTGAGGGCGTGCCACCCGAGCGTCTGCACGAACACGAGCGGTCAATGGTCTTGAACCTGATAGACCGTTCCCCGGATCGCTTGACGTCCGATGGTCTTATCGAAATCGCCAATGCCGGAACCGGATTCATGCTGATCAAGCGAGCGGTGTTCGAGGCTCTTGCCGACGGCACGGCGTCCTACGTGGACGGTTCCACCCCGGGTATCGAATTGAAGGAGTTCTACGCTGTCAGCATCGACCCCGACGCGGGCAACAGCCTGTTGTCCGAGGACTACCACTTCTGCAAACTGGCGCGCGATCGCGGCTTCAAGATCCATGCCGCGCTCTGGGTCAATCTAAACCACACGGGCACATACATATTCGGTAATCGCGGCTAGGCGTCTACCTTCAGATACCTGGGTTGACTAGCCAGTTCGGTTGCAATTCGCTGGCGTACTCGTAAGGTCCGGTGTGCGACAACCGAACCCAGGGCGCCGCGTATACCCCAAACCCATGGCTGCGCGCGAGCAGACAGAAGTAATAATCCTCGCCGATCAACTGGCGCGTCTCAGGATCGATGTCGGTCGCGTAGAACTCCTTCACCGTCGCCCCGCCGATCTCGTAGGACGGGACATGGTCCTGTAGTGCCTCAAAGACTGCTCGCTTGATCAGCATGAATCCAGTTCCCCCAGCGGCGATTTCCACTACTTCATCGGAGTCGGCCACCCTGTTTTCGTCGGCTTTCGCGAGTGGCTTGACCACAAAGGTGCCGGTGTGCCGATGGAGCTCCTCGGGCGGCACACCGTCATTGGCGGCCTGCGCGACGCGCTTCCAGTCGATGCCCTTCTTGGGGTAGATGCCACACACGATGTCCTGATCCGCGACCAACATGCTGACGATGTCGAGGCCGTTGAAGCCGATATCGGCATCGATCCACATCAGGTGGGTGGCCTGCGTCTCGAGAAATTGCGTTGCCAGATGATTCCTCGAATTAGTCACCAGCGCGTCTCGTGTTCGGTACTGGTACAGCAGGCCAATCCCACTGCGCATGAAGATCACTGGGGTCTGCGCGAGCGACCAGGTGTAGGTAGCCGTTGCCGTGCCGCCATACATCGGGGTGGCGATGAATACCGTCGGCGCCGAGGCGCCCGAGTCTTGGCCGTCCTCGGCGGCGGGATTCGGATTGACCACCGGGAAACTATATGCGCGGGCGGGCTTCCATGACCGCGGCAGCGACAGGTCTGGCGACGGCTCGGCGAGCGCAAAAATATCGTCAAGATTTGTCGCGTCGAGCTCCCGGCGAGTGTTTGATGATGTGAGAACCCTTTGTCTCGCACCAGAACACAACATGACCGGAACGGGTCATCGTGCCCCCAGTCGGACTCGAACCGACACTGGGCGGATTTTAAGTCCGCTGCCTCTGCCAATTGGGCTATGGGGGCCAGCGACGAATCTAGCGTGTTAACGCCAGATTCCATCCGAGACCTGTTGCCGCAGGACGACGTCTGGGTCTTGTTAAAAATTAAGCCTCCTTGTTAAGAAGCAATTAACCCGCTGGGCAAGGGACCCGCGGCTCCGCGAAGGTTGTCCCGTGGACGCCAGCGGAGCCCGACCTACACCCACGCATTGATCATCGTGGCCGACCCGACACCGGGTCGGCTTTTTACACCAGGAGACATACATGGCCTTCGTGAATACGCAGCCCGCCGCAATATCGGCCGCCGCGACGCAACTTGAGGCGATCTTCAGCTCGTTCGCCGCGGAGAGTGCCGGCGCAGCGGCGTCGACAACCGACGTACTCCCCGCTGCTGCAGACGAGGTGTCGATCCTGCAGGCGGCTGCGTTCTCCACGTACGGCACGCTCTATCAGTCGGTGAGCGAACAGGCTCAGGCCATTCAACAGCAGTTCAACCAGCTGCTCGGCCAGACATCGGGGTCGTACCAGGAGACCGAGTCGGCCAACCAGGCCGGCGCGGCCGCGAACGCCTTGTCAAACGGGGCCGGCAACGCCACGTCGGCCGCCGCGCAGCCCGCCGACGCGTTCGACGACCTGGTCAACGGCATCAACAGCTTCAACAGCTTCATGCTCAACGATCCTCTGGTCGGCTTCCTGAGCAGCAACATCGCCAACCTGGCCAACATCAACGTCGGTAACTACGCATCCGCCATGTCGGTCTTCATCTCGCTCGGCGGTGGTGGACTGCTCACCGCGCTGGCCGGGCCGGCAACGGCAGGCGCCGACATCGGCGGGCTGGGTACGGCGTTGGCCGGAGACGTTGCCCCCGCGGCAGGCATCGCCGGTGCGGGCGGCATCGGATCGGCGCCGGTGTTGGCCGGGGCCGGCGCGGGATCGTCGGTCGGCGCGCTTTCGGTGCCGCCGGGCTGGGCCGGCGGAGCGGGTATCCCGGCGGCGGGAGGCGCGCCCGTCACCCTGGCGTCGCAGACCTTCGGCACCGGCGCACCGGCAACGGCCGGCGGGACCAACGGGATCGCCGGTATGCCGGCTGTCGCGAACGGAGGCCGCGGCGGCTCGAGCTTCGGCGCCCCGCGCTACGGCGTCAAGCCCAAGGTCATGCCGCTGGTTCCCAAGCCGACCGTCACGTAGCCCGCTGCCGCCAACGTTGTTCGGCCTCAACACCATTCGACCTCATACCACTCAATAGACAGGACCCGTAAAATGGTTTTCGATTTCGCAGCGCGACCCCCAGAGGTCAACTCCACGCTCATCTACTCTGGCGCCGGCGCAGGACCGATGATGGCTGCGGCCGCATCGTTCAGCGGCCTGAGCTCCGAGTTGGGCACGAACGCGACCGCCTATGAGTCGGTGGTCTCGTCACTGGTGGGCTCGGAATGGCAAGGCCCGTCGTCCACCGCGATGGCGGCGGCCGCCCAGCAGAACATCGAATGGCTGCAAACCACGTCCGCGCTGTTGCAGGAGGCGGCCGCGAAAGCCACCGCCTCGGCGGCGGCCTACGAGGCGGCGTTCTCCGCGTCGATCCCACCACCGGTGGTCTTCGCCAACCGCGCTCAGCTCGCGATTCTGGTGGCCACCAACATCCTTGGGCAGAACACGCCGGCGATCGCCGCCAATGAGGCGATGTACGGCGAGTTCTGGGCGCAGGACGCCGCCGCGATGAGCACGTACGCCGCGACCGGGGCGACCACCTCACAGCTGACCCCGTTGACCGAACCACCGCAGTCGGTTAATCCTGCCGGCGCGGGGGCTCAGGACTCCGCGGTGAGCAACGCCGTCGGCAGCAATGCGGCGAACTCGGGTGCCAACGGCGTGCTCAGCCAGCTGACCAACGCCTCGGCGGCGGCAGCTCAGCCGGGAGCCGCCGCGCCCGCGGCAACGATCGGCGACCTGCTGACCGCAATTCAGGGCACGGCGGGAATCCCGTTCTTCTCCAACAGCTTCAACACCTTCAACGTGACGAACTCCTGGTGCCTGGCGACCATGGGTACGGCACTGGGTACCTTGAACCACTTCATCTCCGGGGCTCCGTTCGGTGTCACGATCGGTGACGTCACGCCGCTCGGCGCCGGGCTGGGCTTCGGCACCACGCTGGCCGGCTCGACGTCCGGATTGGGCGGCGGCGCAACGCTTGCCGGGATGGGCTCCGCGGGCTCGGTCGGCGGGATGTCGGTACCGACGAGTTGGGCCGGCAACGCTCCCGTCACCCTCGCCGCCAACGAGAGCGTGCTGTCCGGCAGCGGATGGACCGCCGCCGCCGACGCGAGCGCGACCGGCACCGGCGGAGCACCGGGCGTCATGCCCGGCATGGCTTCGGCCGGCGCGAAGTCGGGCATGGGCCTGAGCGGACCGCGCTACGGCGTCAAGCCCAAGGTCATGCCGAAGGTGCTCATCTAAGAACCCGCAGGGCGACGACGTCGCCGCCCTATACCAGATATTCCACATCAACAAGGAGAAACACATGCCCACTCGCTTTATGACCGACCCGCACGAAATGCGCGCCATGGCAGGGCGTTTCGACGTCCACGCCCAGACCGTCGAGGACGAAGCCCGCAAGATGTGGGCCTCGAGCACCAACATCGCCGGGGCCGGCTGGAGCGGCTCGGCGCAGGCCACGTCCTACGACACCATGGGCCAGATGAACACGGCCTTCCGCAACATCGTCAACATGCTGCACGGGGTCCGTGACGGACTGATCCGCGACGCCAACCACTACGAGAGCCAAGAGCAGGCCTCGCAGCAGATCCTGTCCAGCTAGCCGACCACCGAAACTACTTAGGAGAACAGTCATGTCGATCAGTTACCAGTTCGGTGATGTCGATGCCCACGGCGCCCTGATCCGCGCCCAGGCCGCTTCCCTGGAGGCCGAGCACCAGGCCATCGTCCGCGATGTGCTGGCTGCCGGTGACTTCTGGGGCGGCTCGGGTTCGGTCGCGTGCCAGGAGTTCATCACCCAGTTGGGTCGTAACTTCCAGGTCATCTACGAACAGGCCAACGCCCACGGCCAGAAGGTGCAGTCCGCCGGCAACAACATGTCGAGCACCGACTCGGCTGTTGGCTCCAGCTGGGCCTGACACCCCGCACGACCACTTGTGGCCCGCACACCCAAGGTGTGCGGGCCACAAGCATTTTCGGGGCACCGAGCGGTCTCCGGCGCGAGACACCGCGCGTTGACGCAGGTCACACGCCTAGACGCTACATTTGAGATCAGTATGAGCTTCGTGACAATGGGCTGTGGGGGAGGGAGAATCTAGAACTATGGCGGTTATGTCAGGAACCACAGCAACGCGCGAGCACCAGCGGCCGCGTCAGGCGATTCTAGGTCAGCTTCCCCGGATCAGCCGGGACGATGGATCTCCGATCCGCGTCCTGCTCGTCGATGACGAGCCGGCGTTGACCAACCTCGTGAAAATGGCTCTGCACTACGAGGGCTGGAGCGTAGAGGTCGCCCACAATGGCCGTGAAGCCGTCAACAAGTTCGACGACGTCGAACCCGACGTGCTGGTGCTCGACATCATGCTGCCGGACATCGACGGGCTCGAAATCCTGCACCGCGTCCGCCAATCGGGCCCCTACACGCCCACCCTGTTCCTTACGGCGCGCGATTCGGTGATGGACCGGGTGACGGGCCTGACGGCCGGCGCCGACGACTACATGACCAAGCCGTTCAGCCTCGAGGAGTTGGTCGCTCGGCTCCGTGGCCTGCTCCGGCGGTCGAACCACCTCGCCCCGCCCGCGGAGGAAAGCCTGACGATCGGCGATCTCACGCTCGACGGAGCCAGCCACGAGGTGCACCGCGCCGGTTCGTTGATCTCGCTGTCCTCAACGGAATTCGAGCTGCTGCGTTTCCTGATGCGCAACCCGCGCCGGGCGCTGACTCGCACCGAGATCTTGGACCGAGTCTGGAATTACGACTTCGCCGGGCGCACCAGCATCGTCGATCTGTACATTTCGTACCTACGGAAGAAGATCGACGCCGGCAGAGAGCCGATGATCCACACTGTTCGAGGTGTCGGGTACATGCTCCGCTCACCGGCTTAACCCCGAGGTAGCAGTGGAATGACCGGAGCCCCAAAGACTCCGTGGTGGCGGCCGCGCACATTACGTCATCAGCTGGTCTTGGGCGTTTCGGCAGTGGTCACCGTCGTGATCCTGGTGGTCGGCGCCATCTCGGTGCTGAGCCTGCGGTCCTACGTCAACGCGATGAACGACACGGAAGTGTCCGAATCGCTTGACGCTTTGGAACACTCGTACGCCCGGTACCGGGCCGGCGACATCAGCCGCAATCGCGACATCGAGCACGCGATGCTGCGGTTCACCGAACAGAACCCGCTCAACGTCATCGCGGTGCTCCGCGGCGGCAATGTGATCGGGTCTGCGGTCTTCTTCGAGAACGACCCGCGGCCCGCGACTCCCGATGTCATCGCCGCCATCAAGCGGCTGCCCCTGCACGACAACGAGATTCACAACACCAAACTCGGCGGTCTCGGGCCGTACCGGGTCAGCAGCCAGACCACGGCCTCCGGGGACGTGCTGATGGTCGGGGTGTCGCTGGATCTGGTGAACAAGACTATCAATCGCCGAATCATCAGCGAGACAGTGCTTTCGGTGGCGGCGCTGCTGGTGACGTCGGGACTCACCGCCCTGGTGGTCGGTTATGCCCTGCGGCCGCTGCGCCGGGTTGCGGTGACCGCCGCGGAGGTCGCGGGCACGCAGCTCACCGGCGACGACCATCGCATCCGTCCCCGCGTCCAACCCGACGACACCGACCCGGACAACGAGGTCGGCATCGTCGGGCACACCCTGAACCGGCTGCTGGACAACGTCGACAGCGCGCTCGCGCACCGAGCCGAATCCGACCGGCGCATGCGGCAATTCATCACCGACGCCAGCCACGAGCTCCGGACGCCGCTGGCGGCCATCTCGGGCTACTCCGAGCTCACCCGCCAGGACAGCGAGGCGTTGCCACCGACCACCGAATACGCGCTGGCCCGCATCGAGGCGGAGGCCCGGCGGATGACCTCGCTCGTCGACGAACTGCTACTGCTGTCCCGGTTGGGCGAGGGCGACGATCTGCGCACCGAAGAGGTCGACCTGGCCGACATCGTGCTCAACGCGTTCAATGACGCGGCGGTCGCGGCGCCGAGCCACGAGTGGATCAAGGACCTACCCGACGACCCGGTCTGGGTGATCGGCGACTCCGACCGGCTGCACCAATTGGTGAGCAACCTGCTGACTAACGCCTGGGTGCACACGCCGGAGGGCGTGTCGGTGACGGCGGCGATCACGTGTCACCGCTACCGGACCGGTGGGCCGTATGCCGAGTTGACGGTGGCCAACGACGGTCCCGACATCGACCCCGAATTGCTTCCGCATCTGTTCGATCGCTTCGTGCGAGCCAAGGATGCGTCCACCGAACTCGGCGGAAACGGGCTCGGCCTGGCCATTGTCGACTCGATCGTCAAGGCCCACGACGGGACGGTGGTGGCCGAATCCGCCCGCGGCCGAACCATTTTCCGCGTGCGCCTGCCACTCGCGAAGTAGTCCGAATCACACCGTAGTCAGCAAACGGCAATCCACCGCTAGCGCCAGCTGATCGCGTCGTTGCATCGCTTCCCGCAAACAAGAATCGCCGACACACTGTAAAGAAAGCGTTAGCGGCAGCGCATTACCCATCGAACGCGCTTAACTTCTTTCCAGACCTCATCGTCGAGACTAAATTTGCATGCCGGGACCAAACCTCGATCGCCGATCGACCAGACCGGCTTGTCACGAACGGAGAAGCGATGGCAGTGGTTGCCTACGTCCTGCTGACGGTGGCGATATTCGCCATTCTGGGCTGGGCGCAAAAGCTGGTCGAGAAGCTGTAGGCGCAGGCATATGAGCTACGACAACGACGATGCAGAGCGCAGCGATGAGGAGGAGTGGCGTCGATGAGCTACGACAACGTCATCGGACTGGGGCTCGCCGCAGCCCTGACCGTCTACCTCGTCGCCGCGTTGTTCTTCCCGGAGAGGTTCTAGGTTGAGCACATCCACCGCGGGGATCGCCCTGCTGGTGCTGGCACTGATCGCAGTGCACGTGCCGCTCGGGGACTACATGTACCGCGTCTACTCCTCGCCGAAAGATTGGCGGGTCGAGAAGGTCGTCTACCGCGTCATCGGCGCCGACCCCGAGGCCGAACAGCCGTGGTACGCCTATGCGCGAAGCCTTTTGGCGTTCTCCGCGGTCAGCGTGCTGTTCCTGTTCTTCTTCCAACTGCTGCAGGACAAGTTGCCGCTGCACCTGCACGACCCGGCCACGAAGATGACGCCGTCGCTGGCGTGGAACACCGCGATCAGCTTCGTCACCAACACCAACTGGCAGGCCTATTCGGGTGAGTCGACGCAGGGCCACCTGGTGCAGATGGCCGGGTTGGCCGTGCAGAACTTCGTTTCCGCCGCAGCCGGTATGGCCGTCGCGATCGCCCTGGTTCGCGGCTTCGCCCGTAGCCGGACGCACGAGATCGGCAACTTCTGGGTCGACCTGGTTCGCGGCACCGTGCGAATCCTGCTGCCGATCGCGTTCATTGGCGCGATCGTGCTGATCGCCGGCGGCGCCATCCAGAACTTCCATCTGCACGACCAGGTGGTCACCACGCTGAACGGCGCGCAGCAGACCATCACCGGCGGTCCGGTTGCCAGCCAGGAGGCCATCAAGGAACTCGGCACCAACGGCGGCGGCTTCTACAACGCGAACTCCGCGCACCCGTTCGAGAATCCGACCAGGCTGAGCAACTGGGTCGAGATCTTCCTGATGATGGCGATCAGCTTCTCACTGCCCCGCACCTTCGGCCGGATGGTGGACAACACCAAGCAGGGTTACGCGATCGTCGCGGTGATGGGCGTGCTGGCGACCTTCAGCCTGTGCTCGATCGAGGTGTTCGAACTCAGCCACCACGGGACGGTACCGACGGCCGCGGGGGCGGCGATGGAGGGCGTGGAGCAGCGCTTCGGCGTCGCGAATTCCGCGGTGTTCGCCGACGCAACCACGCTGACGTCAACGGGTGCAGTCGATTCCGCGCACGACTCCTACACCAGCCTGGGCGGGCTGATCCAGCTGTTCAACATGCAGATCGGCGAGGTCGCACCCGGCGGCGTCGGCTCGGGTCTGTACGGGATGCTGATCATGGCAATCCTCACCGTGTTCGTCGCGGGCCTGATGGTCGGCCGGACCCCGGAGTACCTCGGCAAGAAGATCCGACCGCGCGAAATGAAGCTGGCGGCAAGTTATTTCCCCGTCACCGAGTTGCTGGTGCTGGTCGGCACCGGGGTCGCCATGGCTCTGCCGGGCCCGCGGGCAGGGATGAACAATGCCGGGGCACACGGCCTTTCGGAGATCCTTTACGCATTCACCTCGGCGGCGAACAACAACGGCTCGGCATTCGCCGGCTTGTCCGCGAACACCACCTGGTTCAACACCGCGTTGGGGCTGGCGATGGTGCTGGCCAGGTTCGTGCCGATGATTCTGGTGCTGGCGCTCGCCGGATCGCTGGCCCGTCAGGGCCGTATCCCGGAGTCGCCGGGGACGCTGCCGACGCACCGGCCCCAATTCGTCGGCCTGGTGGCCGCGGTGACGGTCGTGTTGTGCGCCTTGACCTTCCTGCCGGCTCTGGCGCTCGGGCCGCTCGCCGAAGGGATCCATTGAGATGACATCAACCTCCACGGCGGTCAAGGCGAGGTCCAACCGGCCGCAGCGCCAGCACCACGGCGGCCCCGCGCCGATCCAGGGTGGGCTGATCGACCCCGGGCTGTTGTTCAAGGCGCTGCCCGACGCGGTGCGCAAGTTCGACCCGCGCACGCTGTGGCGCAACCCGGTGATGCTGATCGTGGAGATCGGCGCGGTCTGGTCGAGCGTGCTCACCGTCCGCAGCGAGTCCTGGTTCGGCTGGCTCATCGTGTTCTGGCTATGGCTGACAGTGCTTTTCGGCAACCTCGCCGAGGCGGTTGCCGAGGGCCGGGGCAAGGCCCAGGCCGACACGCTGCGTAAGTCGAAGGCGGACACCATCGCCCGCCGTCTCAGGGGCTGGGCGCCGGGCAAGGCGGGCACCGAGGAAGACGTGCGGGCGCCCGAGTTGCAGCGCGGCGACATCGTCGTCGTCGAGACCGGCGAGACCATCCCGGGCGACGGCGAGATCGTGGAAGGCATTGCGTCGGTGAACGAATCGGCGATCACCGGCGAGTCGGCGCCGGTGATCCGCGAGTCGGGCGGCGACCGGTCCGCGGTGACCGGCGGCACTACCGTGCTGTCCGACCGGATCGTCGTGAAGATCACCCAGGAACCGGGCAAGAGCTTCATCGACCGGATGATCGCGCTCGTCGAGGGCGCGAACCGGCAGAAGACCCCGAACGAGATCGCGCTCAACATCCTGCTGGCCGCGCTCACGATCATCTTTCTGTTCGCGGTGGTGACCCTGCAGCCGCTGGCGATCTACTCCAAGATCAACACCCCCGGCGTCGCCGACACCGCCGCGCTGACCAACGACGGCGTCGACGGCGTCGTCCTGGTGGCGCTGTTGGTGTGCCTGATTCCCACCACGATCGGCGCGCTGCTGTCCGCGATCGGCATCGCAGGCATGGACCGATTGATCCAGCGCAATGTGCTGGCCATGTCGGGCCGGGCGGTCGAGGCCGCCGGCGACGTCGACACACTGCTGTTGGACAAGACGGGCACGATCACGCTCGGCAACCGGGAGGCCGCGGAGTTCATCCCGGTGGGCGGTGTCACCCCCGAGGACCTCGCCGATGCGGCGCAGTTGTCCAGCCTGGCCGATGAGACGCCGGAAGGGCGCTCAATCGTGGTGTACGCCAAGGAAACCTACGGCCTGCGGGAGCGCCCACCCGGCGAACTCGCCCACGCGCAGTGGATCGAGTTCACCGCGACGACCCGGATGTCGGGCGTCGATATCGATGGGCGGCAACTGCGCAAGGGCGCGGCGAACTCGGTGACGAACTGGATTCGTGAGCAGGGCGGCGACATCCCCGACGCGCTGGGCGACGTGGTCGACGGCATTTCGGCGGCCGGCGGGACTCCGCTGGTGGTGGGCGTGGTCAGCGATCGCGACGCCAAGGCAGAGGTGCTCGGCGTCATCCACCTCAAGGACATCGTCAAGCACGGCATGCGGGCCCGGTTCGACGAGATGCGCAAGATGGGCATCCGCACCGTGATGATCACCGGCGACAACCCGTTGACCGCCAAGGCAATTGCCGACGAGGCCGGGGTTGACGACTTCCTCGCCGAGGCCACCCCAGAAGACAAGCTGGCGCTGATCAAGCGGGAGCAGCAGGGCGGCCGGCTGGTCGCGATGACCGGCGACGGCACCAACGACGCGCCGGCCTTGGCGCAGGCCGACGTCGGCGTCGCGATGAACAGCGGAACCAGCGCGGCCAAAGAGGCCGGCAACATGGTCGACCTGGACTCCGATCCGACCAAGCTCATCGAGATCGTCGAGATCGGCAAGCAGCTGCTGATCACCCGCGGCGCGCTGAGCACGTTCTCGATCGCCAACGACATCGCCAAGTACTTCGCGATCATTCCCGCCATGTTCGTCTCGCTGTTCCCGGGGCTGGCGTCGATCAACATCATGCGGCTGCACAGCCCGCAGTCGGCGATCCTGTCGGCGGTGATCTTCAACGCGATCATCATCGTGGTGCTGATCCCGTTGGCGCTGCGGGGCGTGCAGTACACCCCGAGCAGCGCGTCGAAGTTGTTGAGCCGCAACCTCTATATCTACGGGCTGGGCGGGGTCGTCGCCCCGTTCGTCGGGATCAAGCTGATCGACCTGGCCGTGCAATTCATTCCGGGGATGGGCTGAGCGATGAACCTCTCGAACGTGCTTCGGCAGCACTGGGCGGCGCTACGCGCGCTGCTGGCGCTGACCGTGATCACCGGCATCGCTTACCCGCTCGTCGTCTGGGGCGTCGCCCAGCTGCCCGGGCTGCAGCACAAGGCCGATGGATCGATCGTCGATGTCAGCGGAAAAGCTATGGGCAGCAAGATGATTGGCCAGTCCTTCACCGACAAGAACGGCAACCCGCTGCCCCGCTACTTCCAGAGCCGACCGTCGGCGGCAGGCGCGGGCTACGATCCCACCGCCTCGGGCGGCAGCAACCTGGGACCCGAGAGCATCGTCGACACCCCCGCCGACCCGTCCGGCGCCGGCTTCAAGCCGAGCCTGCTGACCCAGGTGTGCTCGCGCAGCCTGGCGATCGGCCGGCTCGAAAAGGTCGACGGCTCACGGCCGTTCTGCACGGGCGGCGGCGTCGGCGCCGTACTGTCGGTGATCGGGCCGCGCGACCGGGTGGGCAACGTCACCCACCCCGTGACGGTGGTCAGCGTGAACGAGCCCTGCTCGAAACCCGGCCGCCCGCCCGCCATGGTGTTCCAGCGGCTGTATGAGGGCGTGGTCGTGCAGTGCGCTCAGTACGGCCGCGACTATTCGGTCGGCCGGCTGGTTCCGATTCGCGGTTCGGCGCCCGAACAACCGGAGGTGCCTGCTGACGCGGTCACCGCCAGCGCCAGCGGGCTGGATCCCGACATCTCCCCGGCCTACGCCGAACTCCAAGTGGCCCGGGTGGCCCGGGCCCGCGGCGTCAGCGTCGGGCAGGTCCGCGACGCCGTCCGGCACAACCAGCACGGCCGCATGCTGGGCTTCGTCGGCGAGCCGGTGGTCAACGTGCTCGCGGTGAACCTCGAACTGGATCGCGTATCGCCGGTGAAGTCTTGACCCTGCCGGTGGATGATGGCGAGGTGACCTCCACGCACGAGCCGGCCGCCTACGATGACCCGCTGGCTCACCGGGTGCACCCGAAGCGTCGCGGCGAGTTGCGCATCTACCTCGGCGCGGCCCCGGGCGTCGGGAAGACCTGCGCCATGCTCGGCGAGGCGCACCGCAGGCTGGAGCGGGGCACCGACGTCGTCGCGGCCGTCGTCGAGACGCACGGCCGCAAGAAGGTAGGCGAACTCCTCCAGGGGATCGAAGTCATTCCCCCGCATGACATCTCCTACCGTGGCAGCACCTTCCCCGAGCTCGACATCGAGGCGGTGCTGGCCCGCAAGCCCGAAGTCGCGCTGGTCGACGAGTACGCCCACAGCAACATTCCGGGCAGCACCCACGAAAAGCGTTGGAAAGACATCGAAGCCCTGCTCGACGCCGGCATCACGGTGATCTCGACGCTCAACGTTCAGCACCTGGAGAGCCTCAACGACGTCGTCGCCCAGATCACCGGTGTCGAACAGCGCGAGACCGTGCCCGACGAAGTCGTTCGCAAAGCCGCCCAGATCGAACTGGTCGATATCACGCCGGAAGCGTTGCGGCGCAGACTAGCTCACGGCAACGTCTACCCGTCGGAACGCATCGACGCGGCGCTGACCAACTACTTCCGCGCCGGCAATCTGACCGCGCTGCGCGAGATCGCGCTGCTATGGCTGGCCGACCAGGTCGACTCGGCGCTGGCGAAATACCGTGCCGACAAGAAGATCACCGACACCTGGGAAGCCCGCGAGCGCGTGGTCGTCGCGGTCACCGGAGGGCCTGAGTCGGAAACGTTGGTGCGCAGGGCATCTCGTATCGCCTCGAAGTCCAGCGCGCAGCTGATGGTGGTACACGTCGTCCGCGGCGACGGACTGTCCGGGGTGTCGCCCCGCGAGATGGGCAAGGTGCGCGAGCTGGCCGGCAGCATCGGCGCCACCGTGCACACCGTCGTCGGCGAGGACGTGTCCGGCGCGCTGCTCGACTTCGCCCGCGAGACCAACGCCACCCAGCTGGTGCTCGGCACGTCACGACGCTCCCGGTGGGCGAGTTTCTTCAGCGAGGGCATCGGCGCGGCCACCATCAAGAACTCCGGCAAGATCGACGTCCACATGGTCAGCCACGAGGCGGCCAACCGCGGCCTGGCGTTCTCACCGGTCCCGCCGCGGGTCCGCCAGGTGGTGTCCTGGCTGGCCGCCGTCGTGCTGCCGCTGACGATCCTGGCCATCACGATGCGACTGGACCCGACCCTGGACGTCGGCGGTAAATCGGCTCTCTTCTTCGCGGGGGTGGTGGGCGTCGCGCTGTTCGGCGGGGTGGCGCCCGCGGTGCTGTCCGGGCTGCTGTCCGGGGCCCTGCTGGTCTACTTCCACACCGAGCCGCGCTATTCGTTCGCGGTCAAGAACCTGAGCAACGCGCTGACGATCATGATCCTGCTCGGGGTCGCGATGGCGATCGCGGTGCTGGTGGACGCCGCCGCGAGCCGGGCCCGCGAGGCCAGACGGGCCAGCCAGGAGGCCGAACTTCTGTCGCTGTTCGCCGCGTCGGTGCTACGCGGCGCCGACCTCAACGCGCTGCTGGAGCGGGTGCGCGAGGCCTACTCGCAACGGTCGGTGTGCCTGGTACGCGAGCTGGACGGCCGGCTGGTGCCGGTCGCCGGCGTGGGCACCGAGTCGTGCGTGACGGTCGACGCCGCAGACACCGCGGTCAAGGTCGGCGACGAAGAGTTCTGGATGCTGATGACCGGCCGCGGCCTGACCGGCCGTGACCGCCGGGTGCTGTCGGTGGTCGCGACCCAGGCGGCCGGGCTGGTCAAGCGTGGCGAGCTGGCCGAGGAGGCCGGCAAGGTCAAGTCGCTGGCCGAGGCCGACGAGCTGCGCCGGCTGCTGCTGTCCGCGCTCGGCCACGACCTGCGCACGCCGCTGACCGCGGCCAAGGCGGCGGTGTCCAGCCTGCGCGCCGAGGACGTCTGGTTCTCCCCCGAGGACACCGGCGAACTGCTGGCCACCGTCGAGGAGTCGGTCGACCAGCTGACCCTGCTGGTGGCCAACCTGCTCGACTCCTCGCGGCTGGCCGCGGGGGTGGTGCGGCCCGAGCTCACCGAGGTCTACCTCGAAGAGGTGGTCCAGCGTGCGCTGGTCGGGATCGGCGGCCGCAGCACGATCTACGGGCGGGCCAGCATCGACCGGGTCAAGGTCGAGGTCGGCGGGACGGTCGCGATGGGCGACGCGGGGTTGCTGGAGCGGGTGCTGTCCAACGTGATCGACAACGCCCTGCGCTACGCGCCGGCCAGTGTGGTTCGGGTCAACGCGGGCCAGGTCGGGCCGCGGGTGCTGATCAACATCGTCGACGAGGGGCCGGGCGTGTCCAAGGGCGCCGCGGAGCAGATGTTCCAGCCGTTCCAGCGGCTCGGCGACTTCGATACCACCACCGGCCTGGGGCTGGGCCTGTCGGTGGCCAAGGGATTCGTGGAGGCGATGGACGGCACCATCACGGCCAGCGACACCCCCGGCGGCGGCCTGACGATACTGGTCGACGTGGCCGCGCCGCTGCAGGACCATCGCTGATGACACGCGCCATCGACGATGCAGAGCGCTGCGTCAGCGGTCGCGATGCTGAGGAGTGGCGCTCGTGACAAGAGTTCTGGTCGTCGACGACGACCCCCAGTTGCTGCGGGCGCTGCGGATCAACCTGTCGGTGCGCGGCTACGAGGTGGTCACCGCGCCGACCGGATCGCGGGCGCTGACCGTCGCCGCCGAGCATCCCCCGCAGGTGGTGATCCTGGATCTCGGGATGCCCGACATGTCGGGCATCGAGGTGCTGGCCGGCCTGCGCGGCTGGCTGACGGCACCGGTGATCGTGCTGTCCGCGCGCACCGACTCCTCCGACAAGGTCGGCGCGCTCGACGCGGGCGCCGACGACTACATGACCAAGCCGTTCGGCATGGACGAACTGCTGGCCCGGCTGCGCGCCGCGGTGCGCCGGGCGGCGGTGGCCACCGGCGCGGACAACCCCGTGGTGGAGACCAAGTCGTTCTTGGTCGACCTGTCGCTGAAGAAGGTGATCAAGAACGGCGCGGAGGTCCACCTGACGCCCACCGAGTGGGGCATGCTCGAGATGCTGGTGCGCAACCGCGGCAAACTGGTGGGCCGCGAGGAACTGCTCCGCGAGGTCTGGGGGCCCAAGTACGCGACGGAAACCCATTATCTGCGTGTGTTTCTCGCGCAGCTGCGACGCAAGCTCGAGGACGACCCGTCGCACCCCGCCCACCTGCTCACCGAGGCGGGCATGGGGTATCGGTTCGAGGTATGAGAGTTGTTGCGGCAGAACATGTTAGCCCGCGAAGCGCGAGACACCCGGCGCGTCAGCAAAATCGTGCGTTGTGACGAGATGTCGTATAGCTGTGGTGTAACCTGTTCGGTAACAACGTGAGCAAAGCCGAGAGAATGCAGCATCACATCATTGTCAGCGGTGACGATGCGCTGGCCACCACGATCATCGAAGAGCTGGAAAGCGCGGGCGCGACCGTCGTGCGGCTGGGCAACGACGAACTCAGCACAATGTGCGACGTGCTCGACAACGCCAACATCGCCGATGCGCTCGCCGTGGTGTGCGCCGGCGACGACGATGCCGCCAACCTCGAAATCGCTTTGCTGGCACGACGTTCCAACCCGTCCGTGCGAGTCGTCGCGCGACTGGCCAATGATGTGCTGCGCGCCGCGGTGGCCGCCGACAACGGGCCCGGCGCGATTCTCGACGTCGCCGAGTTGACCGCGCCGTTCATCGTCGAGGCATGCCTGTCGCGCCGCACGCACCCGTTCGAGGCGGCCGGCACCCAGTTCCTTGTCTCCGGCAGCGAGGCACCGCGTGCGGCCACGCTCCGCGAGATCTACGGCGAACTGGCCCCGGTGGCGATCATCCACGGCGAGAACTCGTCGAGCCCGGGCGAGATCGAGGTCTGTCCGACCCGCAATCAACGTGTGCTGGCCGGCGACCGCGCGGTGATGATCGGAACGGCCGACGAGTCCGCCGAGCGCGGCATCAAAATCCGGCTGCCGGTCGGGACGCGGTCGCAACGCGCCGGGTTGCGCCGCGTTACGGATGCGGTCCGCGCCGTCGTCAACGACTTCAACCCGGCCTTCTATCCCGCACTGGCCGCCGCCCTGACGCTCGTCGTCATCTCGATGTTGTTGTTGCGCTTCAACTATCAGCACCCACGGATGTCCTGGGTGGACGCGCTGTACTTCACCATCGAGACGATCACCACCACGGGCTACGGCGACTTCAGCTTCGCGCATCAGGAGACCTGGCTGCGCATGTTCGCCGCCATGCTGATGTTCGGTGGGGCGACCACCATCGCGCTGCTGGTCGCATTCATCGCCGATGTGTTGCTGTCGCGGCGCTTCGTGTTCGCCTCCGCGCGGCCGCGGATGCGCCATCTGCGCAACCACGTGATCGTGGTCGGGCTCAGCGCGCTGGGCATGCGGGTGATCTCGGACCTGATCGAGGCCGGCTACGACGTCGCGGTCATCGAGATCAACGAGAACAACCGATTCCTGTCCGCGGCGCGGGCACTGGACGTGCCGGTGATCTTCGGCGACGCGACGCTCAAGCAGACCCTGCAGTCCGCCCGCGTCGAACGGGCCCGGGCGGTGGCGGTGCTGACCCGCGACGACATGATCAACATCGAGACCGGCATCGTGCTGGCCGAGATGCTGGGGCCAAAGGTCGTGCCGAAGGCCAACAAGCGGGCCGACATCTCGGTGGTGCTGCGGGTGTACGACCGCGCGCTGGGCCTAGCGGTCGCGCAGCGGTTCGGCTTCGAGAACGTCCGGTCGTCGGTGGCGCTGGCCGCGCCGTGGTTCATCGGCGCCGCGATGGGGGTCGAGGTGCTGGGCACCTTCTCGATCGGCCAGAGCTCGTTCATGGTCGGGGCGATGCTGGTCGCCGAGGGCAGCGAACTCGACGGCATGCCGATGGGCGACCTGTCCAGCCGCACCCGGGTGATCGCGATCTGCCGCCAGGACTCCCCCATCGACCTGCAGCCGCGCCACGAGAACGAGCTCCGCGACGGCGACACGGTCTATCTCGTCGGCCCCTACCGGGACCTGGTGGCCACCCTGCGCAAGGGCCTGCCGCCGCAGCATCCGGTGGTGGTCGAGGCTGCCCCCGAGGAGGTAGTGGACGGGTCCGCTATCGCCGAGAACGTCGACGTCGGCCGGCAGGCCCGCACCGGCTGAGTGCCATTCAGCAAAACCTTTACAACATCCTTACGGCCACCTGCTAACTCCCTGGAGACGGCCGTCCCAACGAGTCGAATGTGCCGGTGAACCCTTAAAGTAGGGGCCGAACTAGCGGTCCGGGTGCAAAAACGACCGCCGACGAGTGGGTTAACCTGAGAAATACACAGGATTAACCTGAGAGATAACGATGCTTGCCGCCGCGCAATGTGAATGCGCGGCGGCATCGAATTGTCTATCTCCTGTCAAAACCTGATAATGGCATGTCTACCAGCAAAGACAGTCAGTTGGTGAAGCGGAATTCGAGCCAATGCCCGACGATGACGCGGAAAGGGAAGCAATGCCATCGGTGAGCGTGGGGCCGGGATGTCGCGAGCATTCGTTGCTGCTCACGCGTGGATGCTCGCACGACGCGCCGAGCGCGCGAGCGACATCGGTCGCCGCGCGTGCCACCATTCAGTCGACGGCGACGGTTGAAGGCCCGGCCGGCTCGACCGCGGTGAATTAGAGGGGTCGGCGAGCAATGCAATTCGGGAATTACCCGCCTGAGGTCAACTCCGCCCTGATGTATGCGGGCGCGGGGTCGGCGCCGATGCTGGCCGCGGCCCAGGCCTGGGACGCGCTGGCCGGTGAACTGCATTCGGTGGCCAACTCCTATCAATCGGTGGTCTCGCAGTTGACGGCCGGCCCGTGGCTGGGTCCGGCGTCGGCGTCGATGAGCGCGGCGGCAGCAACGTACGTGGCCTGGCTGCACGCCACAGCAGCGCAGGCCGAAGAGACCGGTGCGCAGGCCAGGTCGGCGGCCGCCGCCTACCAGTCGGCGTTCTCCGCGACCGTGCCACCGCCGATGGTCGCTGCCAACCGCAGTCTGCTGTCGACCCTGGTCGCCACCAACGTGTTCGGGATCAACACCCAGGCCATCGCGGCGAACGAAGCGCAATACGCCGAGATGTGGGCCCAAGACGTCGCCGCGATGTTCGGCTACTCGGCCTCGTCGGCCGCCGCGACGCAGTTGCCGTCTTTTGTTCCGCCGCAACAGAACACCAACCCGACCGGGGAGGCCGGCCAGTCGGCCGCGGTCGGCCAGGCCACCGGAACAGCCGCGGGCAACGCCCAAAACGCCATCCAGCAGGCGTTCTCCGCGGTACCCAGCGCGCTGCAGAGTGCCGCCGCAGCGCCCGCCGCAAGCGATCCACTGGACACGCTCGGCAACCTCATCGCGATCTTCCTGGACCTGCCGGCCAGCCTGGCAACTTTCGGTGCCGACATACCGCTGGGCAGTCTCGGGGTGGTCGCCCTGCCCCTGGACGTCGTCAGCGCCTTGACCGGTACCCACACCGACGACATCGTCAGCGGCTGGGCCGGCGTTCAGGCATGGCCCGACGACGGACCGGCGCCGGTGGAGGCATTCCCGGCGCCGCTGCTCAACCTGCCGGTGGGCACCGTGCCGCCACCCAGCATGGCGGCCAGTTTGGGTGAGGCCAACACCGTCGGCGCCCTTTCGGTGCCGCCGA
Source organism: Candidatus Mycobacterium wuenschmannii (assembly GCF_030252325.1). Lineage (NCBI taxonomy): Bacteria > Bacillati > Actinomycetota > Actinomycetes > Mycobacteriales > Mycobacteriaceae > Mycobacterium > Candidatus Mycobacterium wuenschmannii. Next base: position 2,567,229 of record NZ_CP126981.1, read on the forward strand.
CGTGGACCATCGCCACCCCTGCGGTGCGTCCGACCGCGGTGACGTTGCCGGCGCTGCCGGCGGCCGCTGTCGCGGAACCGCTGTCGGGCGCGTCCGGAGGCACCCTGAGCGAAATGGCGCTGGCAGGCATGGCCGGACGTGCCATGGCCGGCACTGTCGGCGCCGGCGCCGGACGTGGCGCGCGGGCCGCCAAGAGCGCGGTAGCTCGACCCAATGAGGCGGCAAAAACCCCCGACCGCAAGACAACTGGTGACGACGACGCCACATGCGCCAAGCCTCGAACCGTCATCACCGGAGTCGCGGCGGAGCTGCGCGAGTTCACCAAGCTACGCGACGAGGGAATCCTGACCGACGCCGAATACACCGAGCAGAAGAACCGCCTGCTTGGTCGCTGATACGTCCCCCTCCGTCTGGCGGAGACGTCGTTCATCTGGCCCAGGTTTTCGAGATTAAGGGAATGCGCAGCAATGGATTTCGGGCTCTATCCGCCGGAGATAAACTCCGGCCGGATGTATTCCGGTCCTGGATCGGGGCCGATGCTCGCCGCTGCGCAAGCCTGGATGGCACTCGCTGACGAGCTGTACACCGCGGCCGGCGGCTATCACTCGGTGGTGTCGGAGCTGACGTCCGGGGCTTGGTCGGGCCCGTCGTCGTCGTCGATGAACGCCGCGGCCGCATCCTTTGTCGAATGGCTCAGCGCCACCGCCGCCCAGGCCGAACAATCGGCTACCCAAGCGCAATCCGCGGCCGCCGGTTACGAGACCGCGTTCGCGATGACGGTGCCACCCCCGGTGATCGCGGCCAACCGCAGTCTGCTGGCGACGTTGGTGGCGACCAACTTCTTCGGGCAGAACACGCCGGCGATAGCCGCCACCGAAGTCCAGTACGCCGAGATGTGGATACAGGATGCCGTGGCGATGTACGGCTACGCGGCATCCTCGGCGGCCGCGACCGCGCTGGCGCCCTTCACTCAGCCCCAGCAGACCACCGACCCCGCGTCGTCGTCCAGTCAGGCCGCCGCCGTCGGGCAAGCCGTCAATACCGCGGCCGGAAACGCGCAGAGCGCGGTTTCGTCTGCGCAACAAGCATTTTCCGCAGTTCCTCAGGCATTGCAAGGCCTGGCGACGGCCGACTCGGCGGCCGCTCCCGCCGCGACCGACCCGCTGGACACGTTGGCCGACTTGATCACGGTTTTCTTCTCGGTGCCCAGCAACCTGGCCCTGTTCACCACGATTCTGCCGATCGGAATCGCCGCCGGACCGGTAGACCTGGTGCCCCTCATATCGGCGACCTCCACTGGTCTGCACACCGATCAGGTCGTCAGCGGCTGGAACGGCGAGGCGATCTTCGGAACGGGTCCGGCTCCGGTGCAACCGTTTCCGGCCCCCCTCAGCGCCGGCGCGTCTACGGTCTCGGCGGGTCTGGGCGAGGCCAATATGGTCGGCGGCCTGTCCGTGCCGTCGAACTGGACCGTCGCCGCACCCGAGGTGAAGCCCGCTGCGTTCACATCGCCACTGGCCGGAGCGAATGCCGCCGCGGCCCCGGCCGCGGAGGCGGGTGCGGCAAACACGGTCAACCAGATGGGAATTGGTGGCATGGCCGGCCAGGCCATGGCCGGCCCCCCGGGCGCCGCGGGTGCCGTCGCGGAGAACGGCCGACCGGTCCGCCTCGTCGGCAGCGAGTCGGCGGCTACGGCCGACGACGATGACGACGCCGAAGCCACGCCCGCGCCGCGCACCGTGATGACCGGCGTCGCGGCCGCGATCCGCGACATCACCCAACAGCGCGATGCGGGCCTATTGACCGAGCAGGACTACGCCGAGCAGAAGAAGCACCTACTGCAGATCTCGTTCGGGCAGTAGGTCAGCCGGCGATCGACAGCGCGATGCCGTCGAGAATGTCGTGCTCGCTGACCGTCAACTCCGCGATCCCGGCACGCTCCCGAAGCGCCACGGCCAGTTCTTCGATCACGATCGCGCCGCCGCCGATCACGTCGACCCGACCCTCGTGCATCGGCCCCAGCGCCGCGCGTTGCGCCCGCGGCATCGCGATCAGGTCGTCGCAGACGGTGAGCAGGCGGTCGGTGCCGACCCGCGAAAGATGAATCGCCGCAGAGTCATAGCTCGACATGCCGTGGGCCAGCGCGGCGACGGTCGTCATCGTGCCCGCCACTCCGACCCAGGTGCGCGCCCGCTGCACCGGAACCGCCCGCAGCGCCTCGCCGAGTCGTTCGCGCACCACGTCGCGTGCGGCGGCCACCTCGGCGGTGGTCGGCGGATCGGAATGCAGGCAACGCTCGGTCAACCGGACGCAGCCGATGTCGGCGGAGAAGCTCGCCTCCACGGTGTCGGTGCCCAGCACCACTTCGGTCGAGCCGCCGCCCAGGTCGACGATGACGAACGGTCCAGCGGCGGAATCCAATTCGTTGACCGCGCCGCGGAACGACAACTCGGCCTCCTCGACGCCGGTGATGACTTCGGCCACGGCGCCGGCCACCACGTCGCCGAGGACTTCGGCCGTCATCGCGAAGAAGACGTCCCGGTTGCCCGCGTCCCGGGTGGCCGACGTCGCCACCATCCGGATCCTGTCGACGCCGTGCACGGTGCACAGCGCCGCGTAATCGACCAGCGCGGAACGGGTGCGTTGCAACGCCTCCGGCGCAAACTGCCCGGTGGCGTCGACACCCTGGCCGAGGCGGACGATGCGCATCTCACGGTGGACGTCGGTGAGCCGACCACCCGACGCCTCGGCGATCAGCAGCCGAATCGAGTTGGTCCCACAGTCAATCGCGGCGACTTGCGTCATGAGCTCCACTCCCCCGGTGCCAGAATCCCGGCCATCGACGGCTCGTCCGCCAGCACCGCCAGCGCCTCGTCGCCGAACGGGTTGACGCCACGCCCTTTGGCCAGCGAGTGCGCGATCAGCACGTGCAGGCACTTGACCCGGCCGGGCATGCCGCCGCCGGAAAACGTCGTGCCCAACGGCTCGATGGCATCGCGCTCGGCCAGATAGGCCTCGTGGGCGCGCTGGTATGCGGCCGCCAAGTCGGCGTCGGCCTGCAGCCGATCAGTCATCTCGCGCATCATTCCGGTCGTCTCCAGCCGGCTCGCGGCCGCCGTGAGCGCGGGATGGGTGAGATAGAACAGCGTCGGAAAAGGAGTTCCGTCAGGCAGTTTCGGGGCTGTCTTGACGACGGCAGGCTCGCCGTTGGGGCAGCGGTAGGCAATCTCGAGTACTCCGCGCGGCTCGCGGCCGAGCTGACGGGCGACCGCCTCGAGGTCGGCGGGATCAACCACCGGGCGGCGGCGGGCTGGGCGGCACGGGACCGGGCGGCGGCGGGCCGGGCGGTACGGGACTGGGAGCCGGCGGCCCGTGGGGGTTGTCGGCGATGGTGTGCCAGAGCGACGTGTACCAGGGGTCGCCGCTCGGCGCCGCCTTCGGCTGCGACCCCGGGTCGGTCGGCAGCGCGGCGCCCGGGGGCAGTTGCACCTGATAGGGAACCTCGCCCGGCATGACGAAGCCAAGGCGTTCGCGCGCCTGCGCCGCGATGAAGGCCGGGTCGCCGAGCTTGCCCTTCTGTTGTTCCAACTCCGAGATCTGGTGTCGCAGTGAGGCTTCCGATGCAGCCAGTTGTTTCATCTCGGTGCGCTGGGCGAAGTACGTCCGCACCGGGCCCGCGATGGTCAACGTCAGCACGCAGATCACCGCCGCGAGAATCGCCGCCCGCCGGGCGGTCAGGCCGAGCCGTTGGTCGGAGCGCTGCTCGGCCGACTCGGCGATGGCCTGCTTGATCGGCTCGACGACCTCTGGCATCGCGCGCGTCGACGCGGTGGGACCCCGCCGCGCCGCCGTCGACTTGCGCGGCTTGCCCCCTCCCGACGCAGCGGGCCGACCCGGACGCGACGCCGGTGTGCGCCGCTTCGGTTCTGGCCGTTTGGATTCGGGCATGGGCTGCCGGACTAGGGCGTGTACCGGGGGAACGCCAGGTCGCCGGCGTAGCGGGCGGCGTCGCCGAGAGCTTCCTCGATGCGCAGCAGCTGGTTGTACTTCGCCACCCGCTCGCTGCGGGCCGGGGCGCCGGTCTTGATCTGGCCGCTGCCGACCGCCACCGCCAGGTCGGCGATCGTGGTGTCTTCGGTCTCGCCGCTGCGGTGGCTCATCATCGTCCGGTAGCCGCTGTGGTGGGCCAGCGCGACCGCGTCGAGCGTCTCGGTCAGGGTACCGATCTGATTCACCTTGACCAGCAACGCATTTGCGGCACCCTTGTCGATGCCCTCTTCCAGCCGTTCGGGATTGGTGACGAACAGGTCGTCGCCGACGATCTGCACCCGATCGCCGATGGCGTTGGTCAGGCCCACCCAGCCGTCCCAGTCATCCTCGGAGAGCGGGTCTTCGATGGACACCAGCGGGTAGGCGTCGAGCAGTTCGGCGTAGAACTGCGCCATCTCGTCAGCGGTGCGGGTCTTTTTCTCGAACTGGTATCCGGTTCCCTCGGTGTAGAACTCGGTCGCCGCAACATCCAGGGCCAGCGCCACGTCGGCGCCGAGCTTGAGTCCGGTGGACTCGATCGCCTGGCTGATCACGTCGAGCGCGGCCTTGGTGCCGGCCATGTCGGGAGCGAACCCGCCCTCGTCGCCCAGGCCGGTGGAGAGGCCCTGCTTCTTCAGCGCGGACTTCAGCGCGTGGTAGACCTCGGCGCCCCAGCGCAGCGACTCGTAGAAGCTCGGCGCGCCGATCGGCGCGACCATGAACTCCTGGACGTCGACCGCGGTGTCGGCGTGCGCGCCGCCGTTGAGGATGTTCATCATCGGCACCGGCAGGATGTGCGCGTTGGGGCCGCCCAGGTAGCGGAACAGCGGCAGCTCGGCCGAGTCGGCGGCGGACTTGGCCACCGCCAGTGAGACACCGAGGATGGCGTTGGCGCCCAGCCGCGACTTGTCCGGGGTGCCGTCGAGGTCCAGCAGCGCCTGGTCGACCAGTCGCTGGTCGTCGGCGTTGAGGCCGATCACCGCGGGCGCGATCTCGTCGAGCACGGCCTGCACGGCCTTCTTGACGCCCTTGCCGCCGTAGCGGTCGCCGCCGTCGCGCAGTTCGACGGCCTCGTGCTCGCCCGTCGATGCGCCGGACGGCACCGCAGCCCGGGCGAACGTCCCGTCGATCAGGGCCACCTCGACCTCGACGGTCGGGTTGCCGCGGGAGTCGAGGATTTCGCGGGCCCCGACCTGCTCGATAATCGGCACTGGTTCTCCTTGCGTCGTGACGGTTACAGCCTGCCCTAGCTTAGAGAGCCTAAAGCCTGCTCAGAGGGAGTGCCCTGCGGCATAGGCGGTAGCCGCGTCGCGCACTGCGCGAGCGTAGACGTCGGAGTCGTTGTAGGCCCACAGGGCGGTGATCCAGCCGCGTGGCGTGGCGAGGTCCTTGCCACGGAAGCACAAGTAGCCGGCCGCGGACAGCGCCGCGTCGTCGATGTTGTCGACGTCGATCTTGCCGTCGTTGTTGGCGTCGACGCCGTACTCCCGCCAGGTCTCCGGGATGAACTGCATCGGCCCCATCGCCCGCACCGTGTCCGGTTCGCCGGCCATGCCGCCCGCCTCGGCGTCGACGAGGGGCGGCTCGTTGTCGATGATGCGCATCGTGCCGTTGGTGCCGTCGAGCACGACACCGCGGATCGGCGGGCGCACGTCGCCGTTGGGATACAGCGTCGCGTGGTGATAGGTGCCGTGATGGCTCTCCACCTGCCCGATGCCCGCGAGGGTCGTCCAGGCGATGTGGCAGTGCGGGTTCTCCACCTCGGCCACTCGCGCGGCGTAGCCGTACGCCTCCAGCGCGGTCACCGGGATGTGCAACGCGGGCGCGCGTTCGGCGGCCCACTTGTGCAGCTGGTCGGCTGGGCGGCCCTTGGCGTAGGTGTCGACCGGCGGCACGATGGCGCCGGTAGGCGGCGGGACTCCTTTGAGAATGATGGGACCGAGCTGCCAGCTACAGCTGGAAGCCAAAAGCAGCGACGTTGCACCCACGACGGCCAACGCGCGCAGCCAGCGGACCCGCGACACGACACACCCCTAAAACCGGACTTCCCGACCATGGTCCCACGCGATTCGGGTGCATCATCGCGCCCCGACCGCCGGGTGCCGGCTACACCCGCGTGGCCAGCGTCGATGACGTGCGGCTCAGCTGCGATTAGCCGGGATCCGGCCGAACCGCCGGGCGTGTCGAACATCACCGCTGCACCGCGGTTGTGTCGCGCGCGTCAAATACGGCGTCAGCCGTCGGCGCCCTCGGCAGGCCAGCACGCGCGCCACTCCGCTTCTGTGATCGACTCCGCCGGGGGTCGCGCGTCCAATTCCGCCGGAACGTCCGCCGAGCGACGCTCCGCGGCGACCGCCTTTTCGACGCCGCGCACGGTGTCCATGAACTGCAGTACCGCGGTGCGCACGGTGTCCTCGGCATCGGCGTCGGCGGTCACGGTGATCGACGTGATGTCCGACGGGATCAGGTCCACCGGAAAGCCCGACTTGGTGACTCGCTGAATCACCTTGCGCGCCAACGCCAATGCCGGCTGCCCGGTGGGCACGTTGTCCACCACCGAGCCGCGCGGCTTCTCCTGTGCCTTGCGCTCCTCCCACTGGGCCAGCTGTTCGTCCAGTGAAATCGATTCCCCAGCAAGGACTCCCGGCGCCCGATTGCCGAGCTTTCGCAGCAGCGCATCGGCGACGTCGTCGATGGTGAACGGATGCGCCGGCGCATCTTCGGCGATGCGGGCGTGGAACAGCACCTGCAGCAACACGTCGCCGAGCTCGTCGCGCAGCGAGTCGGCGTCGCCGCTGCGGACCGCGTCGAACAGCTCGTAGGTCTCCTCGAGCAGGTACCGGCGCAGCGAATCGTGGGTCTGCTCGCTCTCCCACGGCCCCGCCGTGCGCAGCTTGTCCATCATCGCGACGGCGTCGATCAACCGATCCCCGGGCTGCCGCGCCGGCGCGGAGATCACCCGCTCGCCGGCGGACAGCCGGGCCGTAACCGCGGGATGGTCCGGGTCCGAGGACAGCAGCACCGGCGCGTCCTCCCCGGTGTGCGCCGGGCGCGCCGCGGGCAGCGACCAGGGCACCGCTACCGGCATCTCCTCGGTGTACTGCACCTCGCCCGTGAGCAGCCCGATGGCCTCCACTGGCACCAGCGACGGCCGTCGCGGGTCGACCAGAATCACGGTCATGAGGTCGATTGTTCCGGTTTGCCGACCAGCGCGGCGACCAATTGGCCGACGAACTGAATCAATTCCAGGTCGCGAATGCGCGGCGCGCCCACGCCACCGGCTCGCGGGATCGGCACCTGCACCGTCGACGTGGTGGCGCGGTAGCGCGCGCCCGGGTACCGGCGGGCCAACCGCACCTGCGCGGAGTCGGGCAGGACAAGGGGCGAAACCCGCAGTGTCGCAGCGGAAGCCGTCGACACCTCGGTGATACCGGCGGCGCGGCAGACCAATCGCAGCCGGGCGACCGCCACCAGCAGCTCGGCGGTCTCCGGCAGCGCGCCGTACCGGTCGGTCAGCTCCTCGATGACGGCGTCGACCTCGGCATCGTCGGCCGCGGCGGCCAGCCGCCGATATCCCTCCAGCCGCAGTCGGTCGCTGGCGATGTAGTCCGGCGGCAGGTGCGCGTCGACCGGCAGGTCGATCCGCACGTCCTTGGGCTCCTCGGTGCCCACAACGGTCTGCCCGTCGGCCGCGGCGCGGTACGCCTCGACCGCCTCGCCGACCAGGCGGACGTACAGGTCGAAGCCGACCCCGGCGACGTGCCCGGACTGCTCGGCGCCCAGCACATTTCCGGCACCGCGGATCTCGAGGTCCTTCATCGCCACCGCCATGCCCGCGCCCAGATCGTTGTTCTGGGCGATCGTGGCGAGCCGGTCGTAGGCGGTCTCGGTGAGCGGATTCTGCGGCGGATACAGGAAGTAGGCGTAGCCCCGTTCACGGCTGCGCCCCACCCGGCCCCGCAGCTGGTGCAGCTGGGACAGCCCGAAGGTGTCGGCCCGCTCGACGATCAGCGTGTTGGCGTTGGAGATGTCCAGACCGGTCTCGACGATCGTGGTGCACACCAGGATGTCGAACTCGCGATTCCAGAAGCCCTCGACCGTGGTCTCCAGCAACTCCTCCGGCATTTGCCCATGCGCGACAGCGACTTTCGCCTCCGGCACCAGGTCCCGCACCCGGGCGGCGGCGGAGTCGATCGAGCTGACCCGGTTGTGCACGTAGAAGGCCTGCCCATCGCGCATCAGCTCACGTCGCAGCGCCGCGGCCACCTGCTTGTCATCCTGTCCGCCAACGTAGGTCAGCACCGGATAGCGCTCCTCGGGCGGCGTCAGGATCGTCGACATCTCCCGGATCCCGGCCAGGCTCATCTCCAGCGTGCGCGGGATCGGGGTGGCGCTCATGGTCAGGACGTCGACGTGGGTGCGCAGCGACTTGATGTGCTCCTTGTGCTCGACGCCGAAGCGCTGCTCCTCGTCGACGACCACCAGGCCGAGGTCTTTCCACCGCACCCCGGTCTGCAGCAACCGGTGGGTGCCGATCACGATGTCGACCGTGCCCTCGGCCAAACCGTCTATGACAGCGCGGGATTCGGCTGGCTCGGTGAACCTGGACAGTCCCTTGACGCGGACCGGGAAACCCGCCATCCGCGCGGTGAAGGTCTGCAGATGCTGGTCGGCCAGCAGCGTGGTGGGCACCAGCACCGCGACCTGTTTGCCGTCCTGCACCGCCTTGAACGCCGCTCGCACCGCGATCTCGGTCTTGCCGTAGCCGACGTCGCCACAGATCACCCGGTCCATCGGGACCGGCTTCTCCATGTCGGACTTGACCTCGGTGATCGCGGTGAGTTGGTCCACGGTTTCGGTGAAGCCGAACGCGTCCTCCATCTCGGCCTGCCACGGGGTGTCCGGGCCGAACGCGTGACCGGCGGTGGCCTGCCGCTTCGCGTACAGCGCCACCAGCTCACCGGCGATCTCCCGAACCGCTTTGCGCGCTTTGGTTTTGGTGTTCGTCCAGTCGCTGCCGCCCAGCTTGCTCAGCGACGGCGCCTGCCCGCCGACATACCTGGACAGCTGGTCGAGCGAATCCATCGGCACGTACAGCTTGTCCGACCCGCCGCCCCGCTTGCTCGATGCGTACTCGAGCACCAGGTACTCCCGACGCGCTCCGCCGACCGTGCGTTCGGTCATCTCCACGAAGCGGCCGATGCCGTGCTGGTCGTGCACCACCAGGTCGCCCGCGGTCAGCGCCAGCGGGTCGACGGTGTTGCGGCGTTTGGCGGCAAGGCGTTTGCCGTCGGTAACGGTCATCCGGTTGCCGGTCAGGTCGGTCTCGGTGACGACCACGAGGCCACCGTCCGGGAACACCACCCCGTCGTGCAACGGCCCCTTGAGTACGCCGACGACGCCCGGCGTGGGCTCGGCTCCGGGATCCAACATCGTTGCGGGGGTGTCGGATTCGGCCAGCTGCTCAACGACGCGGTGCGCGGTCCCGGCGCCAGGAGCGACAACCGCCGCGGCCCCGCCGGTAGCCACGTGGGCGCGCAGCATCGCGAAGACCTCGTCGATGTCGCGCTGCCGGCCGCGCGCCGACGGCGCGGCGCGGATGTCGAGTTCGATCGCCGACTCGTCGGAAAGCTGCGAGAGCGTCCACCACGGGTGGCCCGCCGCGCGTGCGGCGTCGTGCACCTCGTCGAGTTCGCGGAACCCCGAGCCGCCGAGCTGCTCGACGTCGATCGGCGAATCGCCGCCCACCGCCGCCACCGACCAGGACGCGTCGAGGAACTCCCGGCCGGTCTTGATCAGGTCGGCCGCGCGGGTGCGGACCTTCTCCGGGTCGCAGACCAGCACGGGCGTGCCCTCGGCCAACTGATCGGTGAGCAAGGTCACGTGGTCGGGACTCAGCACCGAGAGCAGCGCCTCCATGCCGTCGACGGGGATACCCTCGGCGAGCTTGGCCAGCATGTCGCCGACGCCGCCGGTCACGCCGTGTTCGGCGGGCGGCTGTTGACGCGACAGCTCGGCCGCCCGGGCCCGAACGCCGTCGGTGAGCAGCAGCTCGCGGCAGGCGACCGCGACCACCGTGTCGACGTCGATCTCGGGAATCGACCGCTGGTCGGCGACGGAGAACATCCGCATCTCGCTGACCTCGTCGCCCCAGAACTCCACCCGCACGGGATGCTCGGCGGTCGGTGGAAAGACGTCGAGAATCCCGCCCCGGACCGCGAATTCGCCGCGCTTGCCGACCATGTCGACCCGGGTGTAAGCCAGCTCGACCAGCCGGGTGATGACGTCCTCGAACGCCGCCTCGTCGCCGACGGCCAGGGTCAGCGGCTCGGCCAGTCCCAGCCGCGACGCCATCGGCTGCAGCAGCGACCGGACCGCGGTGACCACCACCTGCAGCGGCGGGCCCAGCTGCGCGTCCTGCGGGTGAGCGAGCCTGCGCAGCAGCATCATCCGTGCGCCGACGGTGTCGACGCCGGGCGACAGCCGCTCGTGCGGCAGCGTCTCCCAGGACGGGAACATCGCGACGGCGTCGCCGAGGACGCCGCGCAACTCGGCCGACAGATCGTCGGCCTCCCGCCCGGTCGCGGTGACGACGAGCAACGGTCCCTGACGGGCCAGTGCGCAGCCGACGAACAGCCGAGCGCTGGCAGGACCGACCAGTGCCATGTCCTTGGGGCGGTCGGCCGCCAGGTCGATCAGTCGTTGCAGCGTGGGCGCGCGGAGCGCCATCTCCACCAGGCCCGCAATCGGGGTATCGGTGGTTATGGTTCCCCCTGCGGTCATGATGGACCCATTCTATGGGTGCCCGGCGTCGTCGTTTTCTGGCCGATCGCTGTCAAGGGTCCGCAGCGCCATGGGATTTGGGGACGGGGCGTACCAGCTACTCCTCGGCCAGGTGCGGGTCCGCTTCCAAATGGGTCAGGCCGTTCCACACCAGGTTGACCAGATGGGCGGCAACGACTTCCTTCTTCGGCTCCCGGGTGTCCAGCCACCACTGAGCGGTCATCGACACCGATCCGACCAGCGCCTGCGCGTACAGCGGGGCCAGGTCGGAGTCCAGCCCGCGGCGCGCGAAGTCGCCGGCCAGGATCGAGCTGACCTGGCTGACGGCGTCGTTGAGCAGACTGGAGTAGGTGCCTGAACTGATCGATGCGGGCGAGTCGCGGATCATGATCCGGAACCCGTCGGTGTGTTCCTCGACATAGGTGAGCAGCGCCAGCGCCACCGTCTCGACCCGCACCCGGGACCGGTTGTTGGTCAGCGAGGACGTGATGCGGTCCAGCAGCGCCGACATCTCGCGGTCGACGACGACCGCGTACAGGCCTTCCTTACCGCCGAAATGCTCGTAGACGACCGGCTTGGAGACGTTGGCACGAAGAGCGATCTCCTCGATCGACGTGCCCTCGTAGCCGCGCTCGGCGAACAGCGATCGCGCAATGTCGATGAGCTGGTGGCGGCGCTCGCTCCCGGTCATCCGGGTGCGGGGAGCCTTGGGTTCCTTATCCGGCGCGGCCACGTCCAACAGGTTATCTCTCGGTTGCCGTCCACGATCGGACCTCGGGGTCGTCTAGAGTGAACGCGGTCTTCACCGCTGGTCGCAGCAATCCGTCGTGGTGTAATCGGCAGCACTTCTGATTTTGGTTCAGACAGTTCAGGTTCGAGTCCTGGCGACGGAGCTTCTCGGGCGCGCCGGTCCCGCACCGCAGGTCGTCTCAGGTCGGCACCGCCGTCCGTCCCCTCGAGACGCCACCAGGCAGTTCCTTAGTCATTTCTGAGAGCAGAAGCGTAATTTCCGCCGGTTTCTGCTGGGATTGATCCACCCGCATCCGAATGCTGGGAATTCGAACGGCGCTTCGGAACGTTTTCCTTCACGTTCGCGTCGCTTTAACAGCATTTGTTCGAACGATTTCGAATGGAATTGTCAAGCATCCGAACGGTCGCGCGCGTCGGCCGGTTGCGGGCGCGGCGTTGCAGGTCAAGGGCTAGAAAATGTAGTATCGTCCAACCGGCCGGACCTCAAATGAGACTCAGATCATTGGATTTTTTCGGTCATTTCAACAACTGAATATCGGTTTCATCGAGTTTGTCGAGTGCGAGGTTTATGAAAAAGCCCCGACTCATTCTATGAGCACTATTTGTGCCACGAAACAAACTGGAAGTCGGCCCCTCGCGAGGGAAGGGTCCCACATGACCAATGTTTCGATGGATCACACAACGGCTGCGGAGTTCATTCTGACGAGCTTCCACCGGGGTGGCTTCCACTTCAGCAGCGCGCCGGCGCGCCTCCAGCGGACGGCCGGCGATGACCGTCACCGAAAATCGTTGTGGGCACGCTCCTCCAGCGAACACCAGGCCGGGTGATACCCATGTCGATCGCTTCGTTCAGCGGCCCCTACGCGGACGGCTTCAAGCTCCACGAGAGCCTCGAATGGCACGACCCCGATATCGACTGCACGCTGGTCGTGTCCACCCCCACAGCTGACCGGGTGCTGTGGGCCGAATACGCCGGCGGCGCGCTGCGCAACTACCGCAAGCACAGCGTCGAGTGCGCACTCGACACCGAGGCGTTGCGCAGCGGGGCCGACACAGTGATGTTCTTCGCCGTCGTCGATCAGGCCGGGCGCACCGTGGCGGGCCTGCGAGCGATCGGACCGCTGCAGTCCGCCGAGGACTCGCACGCGCTCGTCGAGTGGGCGGGCCAGCCCAGCCAGCACGCGGTACGTCAGATGATCGACGATCGGGCGCCGTTCGGGATTCTAGAGATGAAATCCGCGTGGGCGACCGACGATCCCGAACGCAGTCACCGCATCACCGAGGCGATGGCGCGCAGCGCCTTCCACATGATGACGCTGCTGGGAAATCAGTTCTGCATGGCCACCGCGGCGGCCTACGCGCTGAACCGCTGGCGGTCATCCGGTGGAGTGGTGTCGTCCATACCCGCGACGCCCTACCCCAGCGAGCGCTACCAAACGAAGATGATGTGGTGGGACAGGAACGATTTCGTCAATCACGCCAAGCCGGAACAGGTTTCGAAGATCCTCACCGAGACCCAGTTTCTGGCTCGTCGTTTCGACGGTACCTCGGCGTTCGATCAGCGAGCGTCGGCGGCTACCTGATCGGTCACGCGCGGTTGAAGTCCAGCGGGACGTAACGCTGCGCCAGCAGCGCCTCCATCGCATCGGCCTCGAGCGGGCGGGACAGCAGAAAGCCTTGCGCCCGATAGCAATCGAAGTCGAGCAAGGTCCGTGCCGCGGCCGCGGTCTCGACACCCTCGGCGACGACCTCGAGGTTGAAGGCGTCGGCCAGGGACATGATCGAGCGCACGATGGCCTGGTCGCCTTCGTCGGTGCCGAGTTCACGGACGAAACCGCGATCGATCTTGAGCGTGTCGACCGGCAGCGATTTCAGGTACGCCAGCGCGCTGTATCCGGTGCCGAAGTCGTCGATGGCGATCCGCACGCCGATGTCCTTGAGTCCGGCGAGTGTCTTGTGGGTGGCGTCGATGTCTTGCACCACAACGCTTTCGGTGATCTCCAGGCAGACCGAGTCCGAGTCGAGACCGAAGGCGTCGAGCGATGCCGCCACCAGGTCGACCGTGCCCTCGGCGACCAGCTGCACCGGGGACACGTTCACCCGCAGCACGGCATGCTCCCCGATGCCGCGCGAGCGCCAGCCGCTGAACTGCTCGAAAGCCGAGCGCATGACCAGTCGGCCGAGCCGGCCGGCCAGGTTGATCGACTCGACGACGCTGATGAACGACTCCGGCATCATCAGGCCGCGAGTCGGGTGTTGCCAGCGGACCAGTGCTTCGGTGCCGAGCACTTCACCGGTGCGCATGTCGAACTCGGGCAGGTAGTGCAGCACCAGGGCTCCGCTACCGCTGTCGATCGTGCCCTCCAGCTGCAACTCGATGTCGTTACGGATGGCGTACTTGTCCGACAGGTCGTGGCTGAATCTGGCGATTTCGCGTCCGCCTGCGCTCTTGACCGCCGACAGCGCCTGGTTCGCGCGGCGCAGGACCGTCGACGTGGTGTCGACGCCCGGTTCCCCGACCGCGATCCCGATGCTCACGGTTCGGCTGACCTTCTCGCCGTCGATTTCGATCTGTTGGCTGACGGCACGTTGCACGCGTTGCGCGAATGCCTCGGCCGTGCTTTCGTCCATCGGCCCAAACGGCGCGACTACGAACTCGTCACCGCCGAATCGGGCGATGGCGGCGGTGTTTTGGACGGTTTCCCGCAAGAGTCCGGCGAAGGCCTTGACGTAACGGTCGCCCGCGACCTGGCCGAGGTGGTCGTTGATGACCTTCAACCGGTCGACATCGATCTGCAGCACCGCGACCGGACCGAGTTCGCCCTCGGCCAGCCGCTCATCGAGATGCGCGATCAGCGCGCGGCGGTTCTGCAGCCCCGTCGGCTCGTCGTGGTTGGCGAGGAACCGCATGTGCTCCTCGGCATCGACACGGCCGAGCAATTGGGCGAACAGAGCGGCGATTGCCTGCAGCGCGCTCAGTTCGTCGGGCAACCACTCGCGGTCGCCCAACTTCACGAAGCCGAGCGTTCCGGTGGTGAGGTCGCCCGAGAGCAACGGGACGGCGGCCATCGACGTCTCGGGGGCGCCGCCGCTCTCCGCGATGCTGCGCTGGTAGTCGGAGTTCGCCGGCTGGGGCCGCAAAACGTAAGGCTCCGTGTAGGTTTCGATCAACGCGAACACCGAGTCAGCCTCCGCAAAGTACACCACACCGATCGGATCGGGATCGGGAATCACGGGCCGGGGCGGCCATTCGGCAACGAGAATCGTCGCTCGGATCGCGTGGTCGGTGCGGCGCAGAAAGCCGATGTCGACGGCCAGGCGGTCCACCAGCGTGGCAACCACTTGTTGGCTGACAGCGGAATAGTCGGCCGCGGTGGCCGCCATGAGTTGGGCGGCCGCCGTCGTCACCAGGTCATCCAGGCCGCCGGACATGTCAAATACCGTAGCTTTGATTGACGTAACCGCAAATAGATTCGGTCTAGTTTTCGCTCTCTCGACTATACCGACGGGCCGGGCGAAACGACTGTCTGAGCTGCATCGGACTATAAGCGAGCACAGCTAAGCTATACCGGCGAGAGACGCCGGCGGAGGTGCCGGCGGGTCTGGCACTCCCACCACCGAGATGAGGGCACGCGTGATCGACCCCGACCGAATCGCTCACGCGGCACACATTCTCGACCCCGCCAACCCTGCCGACGGCGAGACGTTGGCCGCCCTGCGCGCCGACCCCGCGATTGAATTCGTGGACCAGGCCGACGAGCAGATCGCGGGTCTGAACAAGCTGCGACCGACACCCGCCGAAGCGATCCTGGCCGAGGGCATCCGCTGGGCCTACTACCCGTGGCGGCGCAGCGTCGTCGCAATCCTCGGTCCGATGGCCTTTCGGGCGCTGCGATTCGACCGCAACAGGAACAACATCACCGTCGAGGAACAAGCCCGGCTCGGTTCGCTGACCATCGGCGTCGCGGGTCTCAGCGTCGGTCACGTGATCGCCCACACCCTCGCGCTCGAAGGCCTGTTCGGCACCATCCGACTTGCCGACTTCGATCACCTTGAATTGTCGAACCTGAACCGCGTGCCCGCCACGGTGTTCGATCTAGGGGTCAACAAGGCACACGTGGCGGCGCGCAGGATCGCGGAGCTCGATCCCTATCTGCGCGTAGAGGTGTTCGACACCGGGCTCACGGTCGAAACGGTCGGCCCGTTCCTGGACGGACTCGATGTCCTTGTGGAGGAATGTGATTCGCTCGAGATGAAGGCGATCGCCCGCCTCGGCGCGCGCGACCGGGGCATCCCCGTCGTGATGGCGACCAGCGACCGCGGGATGATCGACGTCGAACGCTTCGATCATGATCCCGAGCGTCCGATCCTGCATGGGCTGGTAGGCGACCTGGAGGTGGGTCTGCTGCCGGACATGAGCAGTCGGGACAAGATTCCCTACATGCTGCGGCACCTCCAAGCCGAGAAGCTGTCGTCTCGTGCCACGGCTTCGCTCATCGAGATCGATCAGACGTTGTCCACCTGGCCGCAGCTGGCATCCGAGGTCGTCCACGGCGGCGCGGCGGTGGCCGAGGCGGTGCGCCGCATCGGCTTGGGCGAGCCGATGCGCTCCGGCCGGTGCCGCATCGACCTCGGATGGGCACTGGAGCACCTGGAGGAACCGTCGAATCCGTCGGCTGAGCCCGAAACCGCCAGCTCGCCAACGACTTCCACGATCGATGATCCGATCGTCGCGGCGGCCGTGCGTGCGCCGTCCGGGGGGAACTGCCAACCCTGGCGCATCGAGGCGGACGCATCGCAGATCAGTATCAGCATCGCCCCCGAATACCAGTCGGCGATGGATGTGGGGCTACGGGGCAGCGCCCTCGCGGCGGGCGCGGCCCTGTTCAATGTCAGGGTCGCCGCCGCCGCGCACGGAGTTCTCGGTCCCGCCGACATCGCCGAGAACATCGACGGAACCCCGTTGCGCGCCAACCTGATTCTCCAGGACGGCGACGACCCCGCGCTGGCCGAGTTGTACCGACCGATGCTGGCACGCGAGACCAATCGGCACCGCGGCATCGCGAAGCCGATCGACGACGCGATCGCCGAACTGCTCTCCGACGCCGCGCACCGCGAGGGAGCCCGTCTCCACCTGATCACCGAACAGGCCGAACTGTCTCATGCGGCAGCGCTTTTCGCCGCAGCCGACCGCATCCGTTACCTCACCCCACACCTGCACGACGAGATGTTCGCCGAACTCCGGCTGGCCGGGGATCCCGATCTCGACACGGGACTCGACGTCCACACACTCGAACTCGGCGCCGGTGGCGAGGCGATGCTCGAGATTCTCCGGCGATCCGATGTGATGGCGCACCTCGCCGAGTGGGACGCGGGTACGGCGCTCGGCGCGGACATGCATGATCGCGTCAGCGCCAGCTCCGGGCTGGCGGTCATCACCGTGGCCGGGGACAGCCTGACCGATTACGCACGGGGTGGGTCCGCCACCGAGGCGTTGTGGATTCTCGCGCAGCGGGCCGGCATCAGCGTCCAGCCGTTGTCGCCGGTGTTCATTCACGCGCGCACCCGCGAGGAGTTCACCGCGCTGTCGCCTCGGTACGCCGACGAATTGCTCAGTCTCTACCGCGATTTCATGAAGTTGACCGCGACCGGTGACGACGAGGCGCTGGTGCTCGTGCTCCGGTTCAGCGAGGCCCCGCCACCGTCGGCCGTGAGTCGACGCAGCATGAGTCGAGTTCAACTGCGGCGCAACGCAATCCCATAGGCGGCCGGGCATCGGCATTACTGCACGGTCATTGCGCTGACAGATCTTCGGGGAGGGTGACATGGTTCAGGCTCGCGCGTCGCACGACGCGCTGCATTCACTGCCCAGTCCGCCTGTGAATCCGCTGCCCTTCCGGCAACGCCTTGCCGCGATCAAAGAGTTCAGCACCGGCGCGGAAAGACTGCGCGACGCCGGCGGCCCGGTAACGGCGTTCACGTTGGGGCCCCGCCGCCTGATGCCCCCGATGGTGCTGGCGACCTCGCCGGAGGCGATCCGAGATGTGTTGAGCAGCAAGGACGATTCGGTCGACAAGACGACCCCGGTGTTCAACGAGCTTCGTCGTGCCATCGGGCCCAACCTGGCTGATCTACCGTTCAAGTTGTGGAAGCCGCGCCGACGCACGCTCCAACCGTTGTTCACCAAGCAGCGCGTGAGCGAGTTCGCCGGCCACATGGCGCAGGCCGCGGAGATGGTCCACACGCGTTGGGGCGCGGACGTCGAGGTCGATCTGGATGCCGAGTGCCGCGCGCTGACCATGTCCGCCCTGGGCCGGACGGTGTTGGGTTTCGATCTCGAGCAACGCGCCGATCAGATCACCACGCCGCTGCGCGTCGCCCTGACCTATGCGATCCAGCGCGCGACGCGCCCGGTCCGCGCACCCGCCTGGCTACCGACCAGCGCACGCCGCCGGGCCCGGGCGGCCAGTGCCCAACTGCACGCCCTGACCCGCGAGATTCTCGACGATTGTCGCGCCGACCCGACACGCGAGGCCCCCTTGGTGCGGGCCCTGCTTGCCGTCCAGGACCCGGAGACGGGCGATCGTCTGACCGACGAAGAGATCTGCAACGAACTGATCATTTTCCTGTTCGCCGGCCACGACACCACCGCCACCACGTTGACGCACTCGTTGTGGTCGCTGGGCCGCAATCCCGACTTCCAGGACCGGGTCGCCGCCGAAGTCGCGGCGCTGCCCGAGCGGGAGTTGACTCCGGACGATCTCCCCGCGCTGAGCTATACCGTCCAGGTCGTCCGCGAGTCGCTGCGCCTATGCCCGCCGGCGCCCACCGGAACGCGGATGGCGTGCCGGGACATCGCGGTGGGCGGCTATCTGGTGCCGGAGGGCACCATGCTGATCGTCGGACGGATGGCGGTGCAACGCGACCCGGCCCTGTGGGAGGACCCGCTTCGATTCGACCCCGATCGGTTCAGCCCGGAACGGTTCAAGGCCCTGGATCGCTGGCAGTACATCCCGTTCGGCGGTGGGCCGCGCTCGTGCATCGGCGATCACTTCGCGGTACTCGAGGTCACCCTCGCGCTGGCAGGCATCGTTCGTGAATTCGACATCCATTCCCTGGACGACGAGTTCCCGCTCGCCCTGCACTTCACCATGATCGCGGGTGGACCGATCCGCGCGAGAGTGCGAGCGCGCCGGCCGGGTTAGGCGAGATGTTTTCCGAAGAACTCGGTGATGCGCCGCCACGCGTCCTCGGCTTCGGGCTCGGAGTAGGCGATTCCGGCAATGCCTGCGACGACGCGAAAGGGTGCGGGCACGTCGTGATCGTTCATGAAGCTGTGGCCGGCGTCGGGGTACTCCTTGATGTCGTGCGGCACGTCGCCTTCGCGGAGGACGGCCTCGAGCTTGGCCGCGGAGCCGCGCCTCGCGATCGGGTCTTTGGTCCCGAAGCTCGCGACGACCGGACACGACTGTCGCAGCTGTTCGATGGGATTCGGAAGTACGGGGTAGCTGGAAGCGGCGGCTTCGAACACACCGCTGGGCGCCATCTGCAGGCAGAGTCCGGCGCCCATGCAGAATCCCGCCACGCCCACCCGGCCGGTGCCGCGTGACTCGGCCGCGAGATGGTCGCGCGCCGCACGCAGATCGGCGAAGGCAGAGCCGCGGCCGGTGAAATTGGACCGGATGACGCTGAACATGCAGGTGATCTTGGGGCCGTGGTCGCGGTAGAGCGCCGGGGCAAGTGCCAGGTAGCCGTAATCGGCGAATCGATCGGTGATGCGTTTCAGGTCCGACGTCAAGCCGAGGATGTCCTGGACCACGACCACACCGGGCCAGGGCCCCGGACCGCTGGGAACGGCGAGGTAACCGGACCCCGGCCCGTCAGGTGTCGGATACGAGATGTCAGGCATAGGGCGGGTCACCGCTGCTTTCGTGAGGTGGTTCCGGTCAGCGCGCGCAGGGGTCGGCTGCAATGAGCAGTATTACCGCTCCGGGCGGCGAAATCTGGAATGTGACCTGAGCATCCCTCAGCGGGTCTTCAGATTTAGCTCAGTCTATGTAATATTCAATATCTGAACTAACTGTCTTGTCGATGACGCCAAATAGGCAGTGCCCGAGTGGTTTCCGATTTATCGGACGATTCGGCTGGAACATATTCATCGCGGATTGGAGGCCTTGTGCCGGCCAATCTGGCGCTCATCACCTCCATCGCCAACCAGCTACTCGAGGCGACGGCCGAGACCGCACCCCGGGCCAGCGAAAAGGTGCTGGCGCAGCTGGTCGAGCATTTCGACCTGCGGTACGCCTTCCTGCGCTACAGCGACCACAACATCCGCGCCTCGGTGCTGGCCGCGGAATGGCCGCCGCGCACGGGTGTCGGGGATCCCGACCCGTTTGCCGTCGTCTCGTTCAGCAGCGACCACCCCGCGCTGGCGGTCTGCGACAACGGCAAGGAACTGGTGACCGTGCATCGCGACTACGACGACGGCATGTCCGCGTGCCCGCTGGTGGCCGGCGGCCGTACCGGCCCGCCGATGGTCGCTGCCGCGCCACTGATCGCCGGCACCCTGACCACCGGCGTGCTGGGCTTCGTCAAGTGCCGCGGCCGCAAGTGGAAGGCAGAGGCCCGGCACACCATCAAGACGGTGGCCTCGCTGTTTACCCAGTTCCAGGCCCGGATCTCCGCCGAGGAACGGCTGCGCCACCTCGCCGAGCACGACGATCTGACCGGCCTGCGCAACCGTCGGGCGCTGCTCGCGCACCTGACAGATCGCCTAGCGCCGCGCCGGACCGGCCCGGTCGCGGTGCTCTACATCGACCTGGACCGCCTCAAGGCGATCAACGACTCCCTCGGCCATGCCGCCGGCGACTGGTTCATCCGCAATTTCGCCGATCGCCTACGCGCCTGCGCCGGTGACGAGGGTGTGGTCGCCCGGCTGGGCGGTGACGAGTTCGTCGTCGTTCCGAACAAGCCAATGACGACCCATGCCGCGGAGGTCTTCGCCGACCGCATCCGCAACACGGTGCATGACCGGCTGACCATCGACGACCAGACCATCACCCGGACCGTGAGCGTTGGCGTGGCATCCGGCATGCCGGGCCGCGATCTCGTCGCCGACCTGCTGCACCGGGCCGACGAGGCCGTCCTGACGGCCAAGCGCGCGGGCGGCAACCGAATCATCACGGCCAGCGACAACTCGCTCAAGCGGTTGATCCGCAACGACATCCGGGGCCACCTGCAGGGCGACCCACGCAACGACTCCCTGCTGCTGCGCTACCTGCCCGAGGTCGACCTGTGGACGGGCGCGATCGTGGCCACCGAGGCGCTGGTGCGTTGGCGGCACCCGGCCCGCGGGGTGCTGCTGCCGGACTCCTTCATCGGGGTGGCCGAGTCGATGAACCTCGCCGGCGACCTCGACCGCTGGGTGTTGCGGACCGCCTGCGCCGATTTCAGTGGCTGGCGCTCGCGCGGCGTGGGCCACAGCGCGTCGCTGCGCGTCAACGTCTCGCCGCTGCAGCTCACCACGCCGGGCTTCGTGGCGATGGTCGGCGAGACCGTGGCGGAGTTCGGCATGGACGACGGGTCGTTGTGCCTGGAGATCACCGAGCGCGCCGTCGTCAACGACGTCGAGAGCACCACCCGCACGCTGACCCAGCTGAACGAGCTCGGCGTGCAGACCTCCATCGACGACTTCGACACGGGCTATGCGGTGCTATCGCACCTCGAGTCGTTGCCGGTGAACGCGCTCAAGATCGATCCGCGCTTCGTCCGCGACCTTGGCTCCAGCGTCAACGACCTGGCGATCGTGCGTGCGATCATCGGGCTGGCCGAGGCCTTCGATCTCGACCTGATCGCCGAGGGCGTCGAAACCCCCGCCGCGGCGAAGGCGCTGATGCACCACGGCTGCCGGCGTGCGCAGGGATACCTGTTCTCCCGGCCGGTGACCGCGGAGACCATGGAAGCGCTGCTGGCGGCACGTCGGGTCCCGATGCCGTTCTTCACCGACGAAGAGGCCCTCACCCGGGCCGTCATCTAAACCCCGGGCAACCGAGCCAACAAACTGCAGACTTGCTATATCGGTCGGAATGATTCTAAAAGTTTGCTTTTAACCTTAGATCCGGTCATTATGTATGTGTATCAGTTCGTAGCATACTGATCTAGGGGCAAGGCATGGATTTCCGTACCTTTATCGGCACGATTGTCGGAAGCTGGAAACTCGTCGTCGGCGCGCTACTCGCGTGCCTGGTGGGGGCGGGTTTCCTGACCGCGGTGCAGACCAAGAGTTACCAGTCGTCGGCCACGATTCTGATCTCGTTCTCGGGTGCGCAGAACCTGACCGACGTCTACTACGCCACCCAGGCCGCTCAGGACCGGCTGGCCTCCTACGGCCAGGTTGCCGGCGGGCACGCGGTCGCCGAACGTGCGGTGCGCCAGCTCCACGTCCCGGTCGACCCCGACACCCTGGTCAGCCAGACGCACGTGGCATCGACGCCGAAGTCCATGCTGCTGAACCTGACCGTGATGGACACCGACCCGGTCCGGGTCGCCGCGCTCGCCGGCGCGATGGCCGACCAGTTCGCCGCGATGGTGCCGACGCTGGGTGAAGGGCCGCGTCCCCCGGTGCACCCACGGCTGCCGCGCCCCGACGCCTCGGACACGCCGCGCCCCTCCCCCGACACCCAACTCGATGCGGCGGCGGACATCCCGGCCCCGCAGTCACCGGCACCGGCGCCGGACGCGGCACGTCAGCCGCTGCCGCTGGCGACGGCGACAGTCGTTGAGCGCCCGGGCATTCCGCAGGTGCCGGTCAAGCCGGTGCCGTCACGCAACATGGCGATGGGATTGGTGGCCGGCGTGTTGCTCGGGGTCGGTGTCGCGCTGACGCGCAAGGCCACCGACCGCAGCGTCCGCGACCGCACGAAACTCGAAGAGCTGTCCGGCGTTCCGACGCTCGCCGAACTGCCGGCCCGCCCGAAGATCGCCTCCCGGTTCGGCGCCGACGGCTCCTTCGACGACGCGGTGCGCGCCTTCCGCACGCGCTTGCTCAAAGTGCTCGAGCCACAGACCCATCGGGTGCTGGTGGCCGCGCCGTTCGGCGGCGAGGGCACCACGACGACGGCGCTCAACCTGGCGAGCGCCTTCGCCGAGCTCGGCGAGCGCGCCCTGGTCATCGAGGGCGACATCCGCAAGCCGGCGCTGGCCCGGGTGATGGGCGTCAAGTCCGGCATCGGCCTCGCCGACATCCTCGCCGACCGCGACGTCGCCCCGATGGACGCGGTCTCCGCGACATCGGTCGACAAGGTCTTCATGGTCGCCTCGCGCAACGCCCGCGAGGACGACATTCTGGCCCGCAGCACCCAACTCGCCACTGTGGTGCAGGATCTGGCGACCCGCTTCGACCGGACCATCATCGACAGCTCGCCGGTGCTGGCCACCGCCGACGCGGGTCTGCTGGCCGACACCGCGCAGGCCACCGTGCTCGTGGTGCGCGCCGGGCGGACCACCTTCGACGAGGTCACCGACGCGCTGCACGTGATGCGTTCGGCGGGGATCAATGTCGTCGGCACCGTGTTGACCGATGCCCGCATGCCGCGCTACACCAAAGCGGCCGTCCGGGCCTACCACCGCAAGCCGTCCCGAGCGTTGGTCATCAGCGGGTCGGCATGATCCTGTATGTCCGGGACAGCCGCGAACGGAGGGTGATCGACACCGCCACGGTGGCGGCATTCCTGTTCGGCTGCTTCGTCTTCGGCATCCTCGCGGTGCGCACCACGGTCTACGGCCTGCTCCTGATCGGCGCGCTGTTCTGCCTGGTCCTGTACTGGGTCAAGCCACAGATCATGGTCAGCGTCGCGCTCTTCCTGTCCTTCGCGGCACTGCCCGAGGGGTTGCATATCGGCAAGGTCTTCGGCCCGATTCCGGTGTACGCGTACCACGTGGCGCTGATCCTCGCGCTCTGCTATCTGATTCCCATTGTCCGCCCGAAACTTTCGATGTTCCGCCTGCCGGCGATGTTTCTGTTGACGATCGTCTTCTTCACCGAGGTAGGCCTGGCCGCCGACAATGCCACCGACCGCGTCGTCCACGAGGCGATGTACATGGTGGAGCTGGTCGTCGGGTTGGTGCTCGCGTTGCTGATCGTCTACGCCGACTACATCAAGGGAACGATCTACGCCGTCGCGGCGACGCTGTGGTTCTCGGCGGGCATGGTGATCGCCGGATCGTTCCACAGCATTCAGCTTGCGGGTCGTTCGGAGAGCATGGCGGACATGGCGGGCGCCGTCGACACCAACCGGATCATCACCACCGCGGAGACGCCCGCGATCGCCGCGCTGACCACATTGGTCGCCCTGCACATCCTGGGCCGCGGGCGCACCGCGGCGTGGTTCGTGTTCTTCCCGCCGGCGCTGATCATCACCGCGCTGACCTTCGCCCGCAGCACGCTGCTCGCCATCGGCGTGGCCGCGCTGGTCGCAATCCTCACCAACATGGGCTGGCCGACCCTGCGCCGAACCGGCACGCTGTTGCTCTGGGGCGCAGCGCTATTGGCGATCACGCTGCCGGGCGCCCTGTTCCTGCTGCAGCATTCGCCGGCCGGCGCCTGGCTCAGCACCCAGATCACCGGCTACAACAACCGGGTGCTCGGTGGGGTGTCGACCGATGCGCTCGCCGTCGACGAATCCACCCTGGACCGGTTGCGGGAGAACGCGAAGCTCAATCACGCCATTGGCGAGGCACCGGTGTTCGGGCACGGGCTCGGCTACGCGTACCAGATGCCGTTCGGTAACGACCCGAACTGGTTCACCGCCACGTTGGGCACCACCTACGCGCACAACTTCTATCTCTGGTGGCTGTGCAAGACCGGGGCGGTCGGGATGTCCGCGTTCGTGTGGTTCGCGCTGACCCCGCTGATTCGCGGACTGCGTAGCACCTCCAGCCTCGCCAAGGCCAGCGTGGCGGTCAGCCTCGGACTATTGGTGATCTGCAACGTTGCACCGCTTCCCGAAGAGCCGGCCAGCGCGCTGGTGCTGGGCATGGCGTTGGGCTCGGCACTGGCGTTCGCGAACGCGGACCGCGCAACCAAGCGCGACCAGGCCGCCAACGCGGAAACCATTGAACTGCAGCCACTTCCGCAATCCGCCGAGGTTCTCGATGCGGCGTAGTCCACGCAACCTCCTGCTCGTGCTGGCCTGCGCGCTGCTGGCGGTCGGCGGCTGCGACACACACGATGTCGCGCAACGCGAATCGCTGATCGCCATCGCGTCGCCGAGCATCGCGATCGACACCCAGGAAGTCGTCAATCCGCTTCGCGGGCAGTACGAGGACCTGCAGCAAACCCTGTTCCCGCAGGGCAACCCCGCGGACAAGCGTTATCCCGCGTGGCCCGCAACCCACGACGCGAGCCTGCGACTGTCCTGGCGGCAACTGCAACCGATCGATCCGGCCACCTTGCCCGCTGACGCCGCCGACGAGCAGAAGTACGACTTTCACGTCATCGACGAGGCGCTGACGGACGCGGCCAGCCACGGTGCGCGGCTGATGCTTCAGGTCTACTCGTACAACTCGTGCTGCAACGCGCAGTACCCGGACAACACGAATATCGAGATCCCGGACTGGATTCGGGCGTTTCCGGGCTCCAGCACCAGCTATCCCGGACCCGCCACCGGCTCGCCCAGGATCACCCAGGTGGTCCCGAACTGGAACGACCCGCACTACCTGGACGGCTTCGAGAAGTTGATCGAAGCGCTGGGGCGCCGCTACGACACCGACGAGCGGCTCTCGGTGTTCGAGTTCTCCGGCTATGGCGACTTCAGCGAGAACCACATCTCCTACGTGCGCGACACCCTGAAGGCACCCGGCCCGTCGCAAGAAGACAGCATGAAGGAACTCGGCTACTACGCAGTCTTTCGCGACCAGACCATCACACTCGATTCGATCCGTCGCCTCGTCGCCGCGCACGCCCGGTCCTTCCCGCACACCCAGATGGACGTCACCTCGAACAATCCCGAGATCATGCGGGAGCTGTTCGAAGACCCGAACATCACCAAGCGACTGGACTCGCCGGTCGGCATCCGGACCAATGCACTGGGGATGTACTCGCCGATGCCGGCATGGGCCACCAACCCCTATTCCCAGTACGTCCTGCAGAAGAACCCGTTCATCGACGTGGTGCGCAAGCGGTTCGCGACGGCGCCGGTGATCACCGAGTGGGCCGACCTGACCGACGGCCGGGCGAAGGACCTGCCGAGCTACTACCAGCAGTCCCTGCGCGACATCGTGAAGTACCACGTGGCGATGACCTCGAGCGTCAACTTCCCCGACAGCCGGTCGGACAAGGCGATGGACCCGAGCCTGTATCTTCAGTGGGCGCAGGCCAATGTGATTGCGGGCTACCGCTATTCGGTGTCGGCGCGGGCGGGATCCGAGTCGGTGCGCGACCGGGTTGCGACGATCGCCGCGACGTGGACCAACTACGGCGCCGCCGCCGCGATCGAGAAGTGGACGCCCGGGTACCGGGTGGTGGACTTCTCCGGCGCGGTCGTCCGCACCATCCCCTCACACGTCGCGCTGAAAGACCTGGTGCACTCCGACGACACCGACAGCTCGCAGCCGGTTCCCGAATCCACCTCCGAGACGGTCCGTGTCGAACTGGCCGGCCTGCCCCCCGGGCACTACACCGTGCAAGCCGCCGCCGAATGGCGACACCACAAACCGGGGGCGACGCACGTGGTGAACTACCCGCCGATGCGACTCGCTCGCGACGGCCGGGACGGATCGGGCTGGTATCCGATCGCCACGCTCGACATCCCGCGCAGCGATCTCAAAGCCGGTTCGGCGCAATGACTCTGCGGGTGCTCGTCGTGGGACCGGCCCCGGCCGGCGCCGCCAGCCGAGGCGGCATGGCGACGGTGATCGCACTGATGGCCACGCAACCCGATCGCCGGTTCGCCGTCACCACCGTGCCGACCTACGTCGAAGGCACACGGTGGTACCGGTTCGCGACCAGCCTCTCCGGCATGCTGCGCTCGGCGTGGCTGGTGTCGACCGGCAAGGTCGACGTCCTGCACGTCCATCTGGCGCACGGCGGCAGCGTGATCCGCAAGGCGTTGCCGCTGGCCGCCGCCCGGTGCGCGGGCGTGCCGTCGGTGATCCACGGCCACAGCTACGACTTCGGCGGTTGGTTCGACCGCCTTCCCGCGGCCGGTCGGGCGGTGGTTCGACGCCTGCTGGTCGCGGACCGCTGGTTGGTGCTGGGCGACCGGCACGTCTCGGAGTACACCGCCCGGTTGAAGCTTTCCGAGGATCGAATCGGCGTACTGCACAACGCGGTTCAGATTCCCGCTCACCCGGTCACCCACGAGGGCGTGGCGTCGGTGCATGCCGTCGCGCTGGGCCGACTCGGTGTCCGCAAGGGCAGCTACGACCTGATCACCGCGGTCGACCAACTGGACGGCGACGTCCGGAGCCGGTTGCGGGTGACCCTCGCCGGGGACGGCGAGGTGGACGAGGTGCGCGCGGCGGTCGCCGCCGCGGGCCTCGGCGAGACGATTCATGTCGCCGGTTGGCTGGATGCGCCGGCCCGTGACGAATTGCTGAGCAGCGCTCATCTTTTCGTGCTGCCCAGCTACGACGAGGGCTTGCCGATGGCGTTGCTGGAGGCGATGGCGCGGGGCCTGGTCCCGGTGACCACTCTGGTCGGCAGCATCGGCGAGGCCGTCGGCGACGGCGTGAACGGTGTTGTGGTGCAACCCGGTTCGCCCGGTGAGATCGCCGAAGCGCTGTCCGCTCTGGTCCGGAACCAGCCGCAGCGGGCCGCGCTGGCCGCGGCGGCGCGGCGTAGGGCCAACGACTTCGGGATCGATCGCTGGTACGAGCGGCTCGCCCTGCTGTGGACCGAACTGGCCAGCCCAGCGCCTCAGGACGCCGCGAACACGAAGTTGTTCACGTAGGTTCCGCGCGTCGCCCAGCCGTCTTTCCAGCTGGCGATGTTGGCCGGATCCTGATGCAGGGCGGCGTCGAATTCGATTATCGGCAAGCGGTTTCCGGCCACCGTGAAGTGGCCGGCGTAGCCGAGCCCGGACAGGAACTCGGTGATGGCCGCAACGGCACCGGCGTGGTGACGCTCTTCGGCCTCGACGACCAGCGTCGGCCGGCAGCGACGCAGCGTACCGGCGGCCCCGCGCAGCACGGCGAGTTCGTGGCCCTCGACGTCGATCTTGACCAGCCCGACGTCGCCCAGATCGAGGTCGTCGAGCCGCTTGACCGGCACGTCGATGGTCTGCACCGGGCTGCCGTCGGCATCGGTCAGGGAGTTGCCGGTGTCGATGGTGCTGCGGCCCGGGTCCAGTTCCAGCACCCGCATCGCCGCGGTACCCGGTGTGTCGGACAGCGCGATCGCCTCGACGCGCACCGGCGCGGCCGCCGCGTCGAACATGGCAACGAGGGCACGGGCCTGAGCCGGCCGCGGCTCGAACGCGACCACCGAGCGCGACGACGCCGCCATCGCGATGCTGAATTCGCCGACGTCGGCCCCGATGTCGAGCGAGACGCGGTTCGGATCGCACAGCGACTGCACGAGTTGGATCTCGGCGTTTGAGGCGGCAAGCTCGCGCAGGATGCGGTACTTGCGGCGGTAGAACGGCCGGGGCGCAACGGCTTTGACCAATGGCGCGAGCGAACGTTTGGCCGAGACGGCGACGGGCATGTGGTCTTCCCCTTAAACCTGGGCGCGAACGGGTTCCGGCGCCGACGTCGCAACCGTCGACGTCATGACATCGGTCAGCACGTTCAGCAGTCCTTCGGTGCTGTGATGGATGGTGAAGTTCTCGTCGTAGTGCCGCGCTGCGGCCGCGCCGTAGCGCGCCGCGGTCCGGGCGCTCGCCAGCGTGTCGAAAGCCGTTGCCAGCCCCGCGACGTCGTCGACGTCGACGGGCGGGCAGCCCGGCGGCTGGAACTCCGGCAGTGCGCCGGAGGTGGACACGATCGGCATCACGCCCAATTGCATGGACAGCAGTTGCACGCCGCTCTGCGAGGCGCGCCGGTGCGGCGCCAGCGACGCCTTCGCCGCGGCCAGCGTCCCGACGATGTCGCTGTAGCGATACTTGCCGGACATCCAGCGGGCGTGCCGGGGCAGGTCGCGGTTCATCGCCGGTCCGTCGCCGATGAACACCAGATCATCGCCGCGCCAATGCTTCCCGGCGACGTGTCGCTCCCAGGCCTGCAGCACCACGTCGACGTTCTTGTAGGGGTTGAGCCGGCCGAGCATCACGAAGTCGCGCCGCCCGTCGGCACGAACAAGCGGCGGCACCTCGTGTGCGTCGAGGTCGCTGCACAGCGGCACCGTCCGCACGTCGGTGCCGGCGACGTCGCGCCGGTCGGCGATCTGGGTGGCGACGTAGTCGCTGAAGGCCACGGTTGCCGCCGACCCGGCGCCCCAGCGGTCGAACACCGCCAGCTTGTAGGCGGGCTGCTGTTCGTCCGGGTCGTGTGGGCGGTCGTCGTGCACCAGCTGAACGCGAGGAGCTTTGCCGGCCAACGCGATCCAGCGCGGATCGGTGACCAGCTCGGTAATGACGACGTCGGGTCGATACCGCCGGGCGCGGCGCCACGCCGCGAGATGCGGCGACCACGTCGCGGCCTTGCGGAACTGCGGATCGAGCACCAGCTCGTAGTCACGGGTATCCGACTTCGGGAAGTACTGGTCGGAGGTCACGAGCAGGACGTCAATTCCCCGTTCGCGCAACGCCTCCGCCCGCACCCGCGCCAACTGGCGCATTCCGGGCGACAACCACAGCACCCTGAGCGCATTCGCTGAAGTCATATGTCCTCACCCAGACCGGTAACCGACTCGCTCCGCAGTCTACATACTTTTTGAATGATTACCAATCTTTTTATCTACTTCTGGTATCCTCGTCCGGACGGGCTACCGCGGGAGGGCGCTGAGAATGGTGTCGGTGACAAACCACCGTGCGCTGCGCGATGACGCAGCCAACTGGGCTGCGAGATATGCAACGGTGCGCAACATCGGCCGGTACCTCGGCCGCCCGGCGATGGCCGCCACCACCGAGGCGCTCTGGCGCCGGCGGCAGGCCCGGGACCTAGCCCTGGCGTTCGCGGACCGCTGCGCTCCCCGCGGCGCGACGGTCGTCGATGTCGGCGCGAGCTGGGGACTGTTCACGTATCACCTCGCCCACCGGGTGGGGACGTCCGGCCGGGTCTACAGCTTTGAACCGCATCCGATGAATGCCCCGATGCTGAGCAGGCTGGCGGCCGCGCGACCGCACGTCCACTTCAGCCCGTCGGCGGTGTCCGACGCCCCCGGCCACGCCCAACTGCAAGTACCCCGCCAGCAGTCCCGGCTGGTGACCGCCCAGGCCAGTCTGTCGCACGGATTCGACGGCCAGGGGGTGGACGTCGAGACCATCGACGTCGCGACCGTGCGACTCGACGACGCGATCGATGTCGACGTCGACTTCGTCAAGATCGACGTCGAGGGCCACGAGCTGTCGGTATTGCGCGGTGGCGCATCGCTTTTCCGGCGTAGCGGGCCGTCGATCCTGATCGAGATCGAGCAACGCCATCTCAGCGCGCCGATCGGCGGCGTGTTCGCCGAACTCGAGGCGCTGGACTACCAGGTGTTCTACGTGACCCCGACGGCGTTGCGGCCCATCGCCGAGTTCGACGTGGAGCGCGACCAGATGTCCATGGTCCGCTCGGGAGAGTTTCACCCGTTCGCCATGCCGGACGGATACGTCCACGACTTCTGCGCGGTGCGCAGACCGGAGTCGCTGGCCGGCCTGCCGGTTGCCTGGTCATGACGATCACGCGCGAGGGTCTGCTACCCAACTTCGCGGAGCACGACGAGGACAGCAAGAACCACCTCATCGAATCGCCGATCGTTCCCACCGACTACGTCCAGCGCTACCTGAAACATCAACTGCGCGAGCGCGGTATCAATCCTGCGGCACTGCGGGTCCTGGACGTCGGCTGCGGACGCGGCGACACCGTCGCCTGGCTGTGCGACGCGGGCTTCGACGCGTACGGCACCGACGTCTCGGCCGACTACATCGACCGCGGCCGTGAGTACCTCACCCGCGTCGGCGCCGACCCCGCGCGGCTGCGGCCGATGAACCCCGATTTCAGCTATCCGTTCGACGACGGCGCGTTCGACGTGGTGCTATCCGACCAGGTTCTCGAACACGTCGCCGATCTCGGTGCGTTCGCGGCCGAGGTGGCCCGGGTGTCGGCGCCCGGCGCCGGTGGTCTGCACATCTGGGATGCCAAGTGGCGTCCCATCGAAAGTCACCTGCGCGCGCCGGTGGTGCACTGGCTGCCCAAGGGGCCGTTGCGCCGTGCCGCGGTCTCCGCGGCGTTGCGTCTCGGCCTGGCGGCACCATATTTCACCGAGTTCTCCGTGCGCGAGCGCGCCGAGATCTTCGGACGGTTCAGTGAGGACGAGACCTTCTACCGGTCCGTTCGCTCCAGCGTCGCGACCATCGAGCGGCACGGATTGCGCTGTGAGGCAAAGGCTTCCTCGCA
Source organism: Candidatus Mycobacterium wuenschmannii (assembly GCF_030252325.1). Lineage (NCBI taxonomy): Bacteria > Bacillati > Actinomycetota > Actinomycetes > Mycobacteriales > Mycobacteriaceae > Mycobacterium > Candidatus Mycobacterium wuenschmannii. The sequence goes on from NZ_CP126981.1 coordinate 2,598,330, forward strand.
GCAGAAGATCGGCGATCGTCTGCCGGGTGCCCCGGCGGCTGCCCTGCCGCTGCTCGGCTGGCTCTACCGGCACATGTTCAGCGTCTACCTGCAGACGGTCAAATCCTAAGTTCTGCAGTCCATCACGCGACGCAGCGCAGGAATCCGCCGGGCGTGGACGTGAACACCAGCTTCGACGCGTAGTCTTCGTCGACGACGAACCGACAGTCCGGTCGGGCCAAGAACTCGTCGACGGCATTGGCCGGCGAGTTGCCGTGATGCCACGGCCGGTCCGGGTAGACGTCCTCGGAGAGCACCTCGATCGCGGTGTCCTGCACGATGACAAAGGATCCCGGTGTGACCAGGGGCGAGTAGATCTCGAGCTCCGCGAGCGCGTGGTCCTTGGTGTGTAGTGAGTCCAGCACCACCAGCACCGGCCCACGATTTCCGACCATCGACTTCACCGTGGCGACGGTGTCGGGGTCGGTCGACGACCCCTCGACCAGCTTGATGCGATTGGCCAGCGGGTGGGCCTCGATGGCCTCGCGGTTGTGCCTGCGGATGTCGACGTCGACGCCGATCACGAAGCCGTCCGATCCGAGCAGCTGCATCATCGAGGCGTACAGGGCGAGCGAGCCGCCGCGCGCGATACCCGTCTCGATCACGACGGCCGGCTTGAGCTTCCAGCAGATCTCCTGCAGCGCAATGATATCCGGCGGGAACTGGATGATCGGCAACCCGAGCCAGTCGAAGTTGAAGACGTAGCGCTGCCGGATCAGCGTCTCGGTCATGGATACGGCGTCGTTGGCGAGCACCTCGTCGCCGCCCAACCTCGCGATGTTGCGGCGACGTTCCTCGGCGAACTCTTCGAGATCTCCCACGGCAGGTTGCTCCTTCATGATCTGGCTCAGGTTCCGGCGAGTCGCGCCACGATCGGCGCCGCTGACTCGATGTCGGACTTCAGTTGGATGTACGAGATACCGAACCGTTCGCGCCGTTCGACCAGCAGGTCGCAGCAGCGGTCCACGCTGCCCGACAGAACAGCGGGCGAATGCGCGTAGAGATCCGGATCGGCGCGCAGGTGCGCGTTGAACGACGACCGCGACGACGGGTGACCGTCGAGATCGGTGAGATAGACGTTGAATTGGATCTCGACGTCGTCAATCGCGCGTCCCACCGCGCAGATCTCCTTCTCGACGAGCCGAATCTTCTTCTCCACCTGCTCCGCAGAGAGGTCGGCGGCCACGTCGGGGCCGAGCGCGCCCGCGGCCATCCTGGGATGGATCGCGACGATGTCCGCGTGCCGCGCCGCCAGCCGCAACACCCGGGGACCGCCGCCGCCGATCAACAGCGGCGGATGCGGGCGCTGAATCGGCTTGGGCAGTCCTTCGAGTTCCGTTACGGTGTAATGCTTTCCGTGGAAGTCCGCCGCCCCTTCGGCGAACAGTTCCTTGAGCAGTCGCACCGACTCGCCGAGTCGGTCGATGCGTTCTGCCGGGGAGTCCATCGGCACGCCGATGCGCCGAAAGTCATCGTCGAGCCAGCCGGCGCCGAGGCCGATCTCGACCCGGCCGCTGGACAGCACGTCGAGCATCGCCATCGACTTGTGCATCAGCACCGGATGTCGAAAGTCGTTGCACATCACCAGACTCAGCAGCCGCAGCGACGACGTCGCCTCCGCGGCGGCGGTCAGCGCGACGACCGGCTCCATCTGCCAGCCGCTGATGTGTTCGGCGACAGCGACCGTGCTGAACCCGATGTCCTCGATCCGCCGGATCTCGTCGCGCCATGTCGCCGGTGTGTCGAACCTCGGCATCGGCGCGATGAACCGAAATGGCCGTGCCACCTTTACCTCCCCCGCTCGGCCGTTCGTGAATTCTGGGCTAGAGGTCTTTGCGGAAGATCGTCGCGCAGTCCACGATCGGCGGCCACGGCACCGGCTGCTGACGAACCACCGTGAGGCCGTTGACCCGGCACTGCTCGGCGACGAGTTCCTTGCTCACGTTGCTGCGCCAGTGCGAGTTGCGCTTGATGCTCTTGTGCGCACGATCGCCCAGATCCGAGTGGTGCAAAAAGCCGGACCCGCCGGGCTTGAGCACGCGGGCGAATTCGCGAATGTAGGCCGACAGCACGCTCTTGTCGAAATGCACGGCCGAGTCCCAGCAATAGATCGCGGTCACCGACGCGTCGTCCACCATCCGCAGATCGCATCCGTTGTTCTGGTGGTAGGTGATCTCGCACCGGGTGCCGAGCGCGTCGAGCCGGGCTTTGGTCTGCTCCAACGGTTGCTGGTTGTAGTCGACCGCGATCAGCCTGGAGGTGAGCTCGCTCAGCTTCTCGGTGTTACGACCGGCGCCCGGCGACAGCTCCAGGACGGTCTCGAAATCGAAGTCCTCGATCAGCGGCCGGATGGTCCCGACCCACTGCTCGTGAAACTGCCCTTCGGCCTCGCGAAAGTAGACGTCCCACATGTCATCTCGGGCGCACTGGCGCAGGTTGGCCGACTTCGACGGCAGCAGGTTCGCGATGGTCAGGTCGGACAGCCGGCCGACGACGCGCTGCGCGAGGGTCCGGGTGTCGGCTGTCGATGGTCCAGCTGTTGAGCTCATGGCGTTCTCCTGCGGTTGGGTCGGATTCAGTTGAGTCGGTTGGAGAGGACTTCGTTGATGACGTTCATCAGGCCATCGGCGACAAGGTCGACGGTGAACTTGTCGGCGTAGTGCCGGGCGGCCGAGGCGCCCCGCAGCGTCGCGGTGAACGGGTCGGCCAGCTCGTCGAAAGCGGCGGTCAGGCCGGCGACGTCGTCCACGCCCAGCGGCGGGCAGCCCGGCGGCTGGTATTCCGGCAGACCGCCGACGGTGGACACGATGGGCATCACGCCCAATTGCATCGACAGCACCTGCACACCGCTCTGCGACGCACGCCGGTAATGCGCCACCGAGCCTTTGGCCGCCGCCAGGGTGGTCAGCACCTCGGCGTAGCGGTATCGGCCCGGCCGCCACCGCACGTACTCGGGCAGCGACTGGAGGACCAGCGGGCCGTCGCCGATCAGCACCAGCTCGTCGCCGCGCCAGCTGCCGCCGTCGACGTGCCGTTGCCACGCCTCCAGGACGACGTCGATGTTCTTGTACGGGCTCAGCCGGCCGACCATGACGAAGTCGCGCCGCGCTTCCGGATCCGCCAGCGGCGGAACCAAAGTCGGGTCGAGATCACTGGCGAGCGGCAGCACGTGCACCGGGGTGCCGAGCACGTCGCGACGGGTGGCCACGGCCGCGGCCACGTAGCTGCTGTAGGTGATGGTGGCCGCCGAGCGCGCACCCCATCGGTCGAACACCGCGCGCTTGAGCAGCGGACGGTGCTGGATCGCATCGTGACCGCGATGGTCGTGAACGAGCTGGATGCGTGGAGCTTTGGCGCCCAACGCCATCCAACGCGGATCGCGGACCGACTCGGCGATCACCACGTCCGGCCGGTAGTCGCGCACCTCGTTCCAGGCGGCGACGGTGACCGGCCAACTCGAGGCGGTGCGGAAGCGTGGCTCGACCACGAATTCGTAGTCGCGCGGGGCGTCCGATTCCGGATGTTGGTCAGACGTCACCAGCATCACCTCGACGCCCCGGCGTCGCAGCGCCTCGGCATGCACCCGCGCCAGCGGCCGCATCCGAGGTGAAAGCCACAGCACCCGTGGAGGATTCACAACGCTGCGATGGGTTCGAGGGACCAACGTCCGCTGAGCTGTGAGTACCGTCGTGTTACCTCCTCGTACAGTTCCGGAATGGTCAGGAAGACGCAGTCGGGATCCGCGTCGACGAGTTGTTCCGGCGAGATGATGGCCACGTCGGTTCCCGAGATGCGCCGGCCCTGCTTGCCCGGCGAGGCGTCGGCGATGCCGAGGACGAGACGCCGGTCGACGCCGGCGATGCTGAACAGGGCCGGCACGCGCGACGATGCGCCGTACCCGTAGACCCGGCGTCCGTTGCGTGCCTGAGCCTCCAGCCAGTAGCGCAGCCGGGCCGCATGGCTTTCTGCGACCCGCTGCAGGCGGCCCACCACGGCGGTCTCGGCGATGCCGAAGTCGCTTTCGCGGCGCAGGATTTCGGTGACGCTCCGATCTGGTTCGACCGAGCCGTGCACCGCGGCGACCAGCACGGTGCCACCGTAGAGATCGAACTCCCAGGCCGTGGCGATGCGCATGCCGGCCGCACGCAGCAGTCTGGTCAGCGCGTGCATCGAGTAGTACGCGAAGTGCCCGTGCCGCAAAGCATTCCACTGCCCCTTGGCCACGATCGTGTGCAACGAGTGGAACTGCAGCAGCAATACACCACCGGGCGCGGTGGCCTTGGCCCGCAGCTGGAACGCCTCCCGCTGGTCCGCATCGTGCATGATGCCGAACGAATCGAGCACCACATCGGCGATGTTGCCGCCGCTGACTTCGGCGAAACCGCGCTGCGCCAGCAGCGGCAGCCAGGTGCCGCCGTGCGGGCTGCCGAATTCGCGCACCGTGCCCCCGCGCAGCCAGCCGGCGTCGGCGACCCGCCTGACGGCCAGGGCGGCCTGGTCCCGCAACGCCTCCGGCTCGATGCCGCGCGGTTCGTCGGTCACGGTGTCGTCGTCGCTGAGTTGCGCGAGGCCGCAGCCGCCGCACAGATCCATCGCCAACGCATGCGAGGACTCCTCCGAGCGCACTGGCTCGGTGGCTAACGGAAAGTGGTCCGCGGCAGGCACTTTCCCGACATCGAGAACTCGAGTCAGGTCGGTGCTGCCGCAACCGCGACACACACTCATGCCAGCAGAGCCCCCGCCCCATTCGTCACCAGCAGGCTCGAGCTCTGCAGGCTCGGCGGGAACACCAGTTCGCCGCCCCATTCCTGGATATAGCTGAGTTGTTGGCGCAGTTCGGTTTCCAGGTTCCACGGCAGGCCGAGCACCACGTCCGGGCGGTCCCTGGCGATGGACTTCGGATCGCGAATCGGGATGCGGGTGCCCGGCGTGTAGCGACCGTGCTTGTAGGGGTTGCGGTCGACGATGTACTCCAGCAGATCGCTGCGGATGCCGCAGTAGTTGAGCAGGGTGTTGGCCTTACCCGGTGCGCCGTACCCCACCACGCGCTTGCCCTCGGCCCGGGCCTGCAAGAGGAACCGCAGCAGGTTCTGCCGCAGCGTCTCGGTGCGGTGACGCAACTGTTGGTATCCCTGCGCGCGGTGCAGTCCGGCCGCCTTCTCGGTGCGCAGCACCTCCACCACCCGTTCGCTGGGTGGTGCGGCGATCCGGGTCGGCTGAGCCCAGATCCGCAGGGAGCCACCGTGAGTCGGCAAGAGTTCGACGTCGACGACCGTCAGGCCGGCGGTCGCGAGCGCACGCGTCGCGGACAGCAGCGTGTAGTACTGGAAGTGCTCGTGATAGATCGTGTCGAACTGCGCGTTGCGCACCAGCGGAAGCGCGTGGTGCACCTCGATGCTCAGCCAGCCGTCGTCGGCCAGCAGTGTGCGGAGCGAGCGGGTGAACCCGCGCAGGTCCGGGATGTGCGCGTAGACGTTGTTGGCGACAACGAGCGACGCGGGGCCGTACTCCTCGCGGACCTTGCGCGCCAGCGTCTCGTCCAAAAACTCGGTGACGGTGGGGACGCCGCGTCCCCGGGCGGTGGCGCCCACGTTCACCGACGGTTCGATGCCCAGGCAGGGGATGCCCGCGGCGACCACGTGCTGCAGCAGGTAGCCGTCGTTGCTGGCGACCTCGACCACCAGCGAGTCGGACGACAGCCCGAGCCGCTTGACCGATTGCTTGACGAAGGTCTTCGCGTGGTCCACCCAGCTGTCCGAAAACGAGGAGAAATAGGCGTATTCGGTGAAGGTCTCCTGCGGTGTGATGAGCGCGGGGATCTGCAGCAGCAGGCAGTCTTCGCACAGCCGCAGGTGCAGCGGGAAGGTCGGCTCGGGCAGGTCGAGCTCGTCGGGGTTGAGAAACTTCTCGCACGGCGGCGTGGCGCCGAGGTCCAAGATGCTGACCAGTCGCTCCGAGTCACACAAACGGCACTTCATCGAATCCTCACTTCATCCATGGGCACGGCGTCGTCGCCATCGGTGGATACCGTTGCCCGGGAACCTTTCTCGTCGCGGGCGTGTGCGGTCGCCCACTCCTGCGCATGCTGATGCGATCCGTTGTGGATCAGCTCTCCCAGCCCGTGCTGATAGAGCCAGAGACTGTTCTGCTGACCGGTGAACGAGGCCTCGCCCGACATGCCGCCCCACGGCGTGAAGCCGCTGCCGAGCCCGACCCCGAATAGGCCGGGGATCGCGCGTCCGTCGGCGTCGAGCAGGCGTGCGTCCGACCCCACCGAGGGGCCGGTTTTCGCCAGCGGTAACGGGTAGCCGTCCTTGTCGAACACCGGGACCGTGGCCAGCCGGTAGCCGAACGCCGAGACGATCAGGTCCGCTCCCTCGAGCAGGTCGACCAGCTCGGCACGGGGCAGGTCCGCCATCGGCCGCAGCACTGCGCGGTTGTCCGGCGCCATTCCGTCCTTGCCGTGGATCCGCCGCCACATCTGCCGGCCGTCGCCCTGCAGGCCGCCCAACCGGTGCACCCGTCCGGTGGCCTGACAGACGTCGGTCTCGGCGAAGCGGTAGGAGTCCGCCTCCGCCTCGGCTCGGGAGTAGTAGGTGACCCGCGGCTCGCTGCGGTGCAGAATCTGCACACCGCGCGTGTCGAAACGCACATCGGGCATGCGGTCCAACAACATCCACGCCGACGAGAAAGCGCTGTGCGATCCGCCGACGATGACGGCGCGGACCGGCCGGTCCTTACTCACCAGCAACTGCCCTACCTGTTCGGCGGCGCCGTGCTTCAACAACTGATGACTCGAGATGATCTTGTGCCGCCAGCGCTCGAAATCGGCACCGGTGGCCTGCTCGACCGCGCCCCAGGACGTGTTCGGCTGCCCGCCCAACGCCATCACAGCGCTTGCGGCATGGATGGTCTCGCGTTCGCCATCGGCCGTACTGATCACCACGACGACCGACCCGTCGGGCTGGAGGTAGAGCGCGCGGGCCGTGGAATCGGCGTAGACGCGGCTGGCGGGGTGGCGGTCGATCTCCGCGCTGATCGCGGCGTGGACGCGTCGCTCGAATCGGTCGACCAACTCCAGCGGCGGGTGGCCGGTACGCCACCCCTCCATCTCCCGGGTGACCGGGTCACGGCGGACCTCGAGCAGCGGCGGCTCGCACTCCGAGCCGTCCAGGCATTCCAGAAACGAGCGCCCGGGCGAGTCCGCGTTGAGCGCGTACTGACCCAGCGAACTCCCGGAGGCGCTCCGTTCCACAACGGCGACACCGCGATTCAGCCACGCACCGAGCTGACTGTTCTGCGCCGCCCACACCAGCGAGCCGGTACCCGCGGGTCCGCCACCCAAGATCACCGTCTCGAACGTCGGACGGCCCTCGGCGGCGACCGCTCTGCCACTGCGTAACGGCGATGGGACAAGCTTCGTCAACCGCGAACGGAACATCACAGTTCCCCCCTTTCAGGCCAATGTGTTTGGAATGACGGGCGATACGGGTTCACAGCACCGCCTCGATGGCATCGACGTAGGCGTCGGTCATGGCGCCGACGGTGTAGTGCGCCTGCATGTGCTCGTACCCTCGTTGTCCCACCGCCGGCAGTACGCCGGGATCGGTCAGGATGTCGGCCAGCTGGGCCCGCCACGCCGAGACCGTGATCGGCTCCACCACGAAGCCGGCAGCGCCGAAGTGCAGCATCTCCGGGATCGCACACACCGCGGAGGCCGCCACCGGAACCGCGCGACCCATCGCCTCGATGATCGCCATCGGGAAAGCTTCCGAACGGCTTGGTACACAGAGCAAGTCCGCATCGGACAGCGCCGGGCCGGGCCCGGCGGACCAACCCCGCCAGCGCACCCGGTCGGCCAATTCGGCCGGGGTGCCGGCCTGCAACCGTTCACGATCGGGGCCGTCGCCGAAGATCGACAGCTTCCACGGCAGGTGGGCCAGCCCGTGCAGCGCCTCGATCAGCACCTGCGGGTTCTTGTGCTCGAGGATGCGCGAGAGCATGACCAGATGCGGCGGCTCGCCGGCGGCCCGGACCGGGCGCACCGGGACCTCCGGGGCCGGTACGCCGTTGGGTGCGACGAAGTGCCGGCCACGAAGCCGGTGCTGCGCCACCATCATCTCCCAATGACGTTGCGCCAGAACGACAAAAGCATCGGATCGGGACATGGCAGCAGTCAACGGCCGCGAGTAGATCCGCCGGTCCTGCTCGGGTGGCACATGCGGGGCGACCAGCCAGCGCCGACCGCGGCCGCCCGCCCGCCACAACGTCGCGAAGCCCGTCTCGGTGTTGGTGTCGCCACTGATGAGCACCGCGGGACCGTCGGGAATGTCGAGCGCGGGTGCCCACCACGGCTGCCGCACCACCCGGACACCGTGCGGGATCTCCTTGATCAGCGGGCCGAAACGCTGGACGCAGACCATGGTCACCGGGTAACCGCGACGCTGTAGTTCGCCGGCCAGCAGCGCCTTCTGGCGCTCCGCGCCGCCGTACACCAGGCGGTTGGTGGTGATCACCACGGTCGGCCGGTCGGTGCGGCGCTGCGCGGCGATGGCCCCACGGCGGATGGTCCGCTTGGACCGCTGAATGCGGTCCAAAAGCGTTGTGCCGGCCAGGTATACATCGGCCGTGTGCACGCCGTGCTGGTGCTCCAGCAGCAGCGCGGCATTGGCCCGCAGCATGTCGTTGTTGCGCAGGCGCTCGATGGGCAACACCTCGGCACCGTGGGTGGCGCCGGGCCCGGCGGCCTTCTTGTCGAGCGCCGGATTGCCGTGCTCGACGGGTAGTTCGTCGGCCATCAGCAGACGCCAACCCGCCGCGCGGGCCCGGTGCTGCCAGTCGGCCTCTTCGCCGTAGAGGAAGAACTCCTCGTCGAAGCCGCCGATCTGGTTCCACGCCGCGCGCTTGAACGCGATGCACGCGCCGGCCATGTAGCCGTCGATGCTCAGCGACTCGGCCGGCTTGCGGGCGTACAGGTGCGATAGCGAGGTGCCGCGCAGCGCGGGGCTGTACCCGGTCGCCGCGACCAGGGCGCGGGTCAGCGTGGCATGCCGGCTGACGTGGTCCCACGGCTGTGGTCCGCCGATCGACTCGTCGAGCAGCATCGGTGAGACGGCGGCGACGCCGGGCTGCCGGAGCAACTCCGGGGTGCGGGTCAGCGGCCCGAGCAGGCGGGCATCGGGGTTGAGCAGCAACAGATCCGACGCCGGCGGCGTGTGCTCCACCAACGCGTTGAGCGCGGCGGCGTAGCCGATGTTCACCGGGCCGAACACCCAGTGCACGTCCGGGTGGCGGGCGGCCAGTTCTTCGCGCCCCGGGTAGTCCGCGCCGCTGTTCTCGTAGACGTAGACGGGCAAGGCCGGCATGTGCTGATCGAGGCTGGCCAGGCACTGCTCGAGTAGTTCGTGACTCTTGTAGGTCACGATCACCGCCACGAGGGGGGGCCCGGACCGCGGCGGGGGCACACCGCGGTCCGGGCGCTTCAGATAGGCCCGGTCGGTTACGCGTGTCATGCGAACACCTGCTTCCGACGTAGCGAGGTCAGACTCGACCAATCGACCGGACCGATCGCCATGTTGACCGCCAGATAGACGATCGCTGCAGCGGCCAGAATGAGAAGTACGTGATAGCCCGAAAGCGTCAGCACCACAACGGCACTGGCCGCCACGGGCAGTGCCAGGCGGAGCATGAAGGTCGTCGGCGTGCGATAGCCGCAGGTGCGGTGCAGCCACCAGCTGGTCACCACGAAGCCGAACAGTTCCGTGCAGACCAGCGACGCGCCCGCACCGACCGCGCCGAAGTGGCTGTCCAGCAACAGGTTCAGCGCGACGTTGAACGACAGGCAGACCACGAAGCAGCGGAAGAAGAATTTCTGCTGGTGGCACGCGAACAGGCCCTGGCCGAGCGTGCCGGTGACGAACCGCAGCGCGACGGCGACGAACAGCAACGCCAGAGTCGGCGCGCCGCGACTCACGTACTCCTGCTCGCCGAACAGCTTGACCAGCGGGCCTGCCAACAACGCGCCGACCACGGCGACCGGTACGGCCAGGAAGCTCATCAATTCGACACTGCGGCGCAGGAATCCGTTGAACGCGGACACGTCGCGGGCGAACAGCGACGTCGCCGTCGACAGCGTCGACTTGAGGAAGAACACCGAGAGCGCCTCGGTGTTGAAGGCGATGGTGTAGGCCAGGCCGTACACGCCCACCTCGGCGTGGGTGCTGACCAGTGAGACGATCACGCCGTCGGCGCGCCAGTACAGCACCCCGATCACCATGACGCCCAGCAGCGGCAGGCTTTCGCGGAGCAGGTCGGCGGCCTCGCGCGGCGCGAAGGCCGGCCGCAGCGTGACGTGGCGGGCCGCGGCGATCCCCTGGATCGCCAATTGCAGTGCGGGCGGAATCAATTGCGCGACCGCGAACCAGATGACCCCGTGGTGCGTAGCGACCAGCCACGCAACCGCGCCGAGGGTGGCGAGCCGGCTCACGACGTCGGACAGCGCGACCGCCGAGAACCGCACGGTGGTCTGGAAGATCGGCTCGAATCGCGTGGTGAGCGTGAGCATCAGCAGTTGCGCCGAGGAGACGACCAACATGATGCGCACGTCGGCGTCGCGGTACACCAGCAGCCCGGCGACGGTGGCCAGCGCCGCCAGCGGGACGCAGTAGACTAGGGACAGCGCGCTGTTGACGCGAACCAACCGCTCGAGGTCGCCGCGGCCCGAGGTGACGCGCCGCACCACGACGGTGCCGGTGCCGAGATCTGCCAGGCTGGTGAACATGCCGACGAACGCGATGGCGATCGTCAGCTGCCCGTACCGCCCCGGGCCCAGGTAACGCGCGGTCATCGCGACCGAGAACACCGATGCGAGCATGCCCAGCACGCGGCAGACCAGTTGGATCGAGACCGCATGCGCGATGCGGGCGTGCGGAATCTCCGAATCCGGCACGCTCAGTGACACTTTCGTTGCGGTGTCGGTCATCAATACGCCCCGTCGCTGGCCAGCACGGCCTTGAGCGTCTTGGCGATGATCAGCGCGTCACTGGTCATCGACCAGTTGTCGACGTAGGACAGGTCCAGGCGGACCGACTCGTCCCAGGACAGGTCCGAGCGGCCACTGACCTGCCACAGGCCGGTCACGCCGGGCTTGACCAGCATGCGCCGCTTCACGTCGCCGTCGTACTTGGCGACCTCGCGCTGCAGCGGCGGCCGCGGCCCGACCACGCTCATGTCCTGGGTGAGGACATTGAAGAACTGGGGTAGCTCGTCGATGCTGAAGCGGCGAAGTACCTTGCCCACGGCCGTGACTCGCGGGTCCTCGCGGATCTTGAACAACACCCCGCCGGCGCTTTCGTTGAGCGCGAGCAGTTGATCGATCTGCTGGTCGGCGCCGTCGACCATGGTGCGGAACTTGAACATCTTGAACGGCTTGCCGTCCAGACCGATGCGCTCGGAGGGGTAGAAGACCGGCCCCTTGCTGGTGAGCTTGATCGCGATCGCGGCGGCGATCAGCAACGGCGAGGTGCCGATCACCGCGGCCAGCGCGAAGCAGAAGTCGAAGGCCCGCTTCTGGAATCGCTTGGCCTCCTTGTATTGCGGCTTCTCCACGTGCAGCAGCGGGAAGCCGGCCACCGGCCGAAGCGCCAGCCGGCCCTGCGCCACGTCCATCACGCCCGGCGCCATCACCAGGTCGACGTCCATGGTCTCGAGCCGCCACATCAACTGCCGGACGCCCTGCACCCCGAACCGTTCGGTTCCGGTCAGCGCCACCGTGTCCGCGCCGCAGTGCCCGATCGCGGCGACCGCATGGGCGTCGTCGCCGAGGATCGGGACATCGCGGCCGTTGATGATCAGCTTCTTGCCGCGCGAGGGTCCGTATCCCGGAATCCCGCAGCCCACAACCACATAGCCGTCGCCCGCGTTGCGCGTCAATTCCTCCGCGAGGTGGGTGACGGCCTTGCGGTCACCGATCGCGAGCACCTTGGTCTGGAACTTGCCGCGGGCGCGTTGGGCCGCGATGTGGCGCCGCCACCAGACCCGGCTCACCAACAGCGCGAAGGTGCCCGCGGGCAGCGCCACCGCCAGATAGCCACGGGCCAGCAGGATCTTCGCCAGCAGTGTGGCCATCGCGATGATGCCGAATGTCCAGAACGAGGCGCTGATGATCCGCCGGTACTCCTCGATTCCGCCGCCGATGATGCGGATCGACCGGGCGTTGAACATGGCGAGCGACGTCAGCCACAGCACGGCGAAGACGACCGAGAAGATCGTCATCAACGGGCCCGGATAGCCGGACACTCTCGGCGAGTCGCCGAACCGGACGACCTGCGCGAGCGCTACTGCGGCGCAGACGATCACGGTGTCGGTGACGCGCAGTCGGGACGAGTACCAGTTCTGCCAGCGCCGGGCCGGCTCGACGGTCGGCGGGAGTGGCACGGCGGGGCCGGGGCCTCGGCCGCGCGCCTGGGCAGCGGCCTCGAACGTTGGCCCGCCAGAGGCGAAGTCGATGTCGTCACGATTCGACTCCGCCGTAGGACACGCCTGGGTAGCAGATCAGTTGGGCACGCGCGGCACGCAGCAGAGCGCCGGGGCCCTGCAGTAGATACCGGCGGGCCAGTCGGCGCGGTTCGCGACTGAGCCGGTAGAGCCATTCCAGCCCGGCCCGCTGCATCCAGGCCGGTGCCCGCAGCTGGCCGCCGGCCAGAAAGTCGATGGCGCCGCCACTGGGCAGGAAGATGCGCGCGCCGGTCCCGGCACCGTGCCGGTCGATCCACTGCTCTTGGCGCGGCTTGCCGAGGCTGACGATGAGGATGTCGGTACGCGCCGAAAGGATCTCGGCCTTCAGCAGCTCCGAACGCGCGTCGATCTCTGCCGCGTCGGGTGACCACATGCCTGAAATGGCCAGTGCGGGATACGTTTCGGCCAGCCGCTGGACCAACCGTCGGTGGGCCTCGGCGCTGCCGCCGAAGAAGCCGACGCGGCTGCCGCCGGCCTCGGCGAGCGCGAGCACCTCGGGGAGCAGGTCGGCACCGGTGATCCGCGGCCAATCACGCGCGGTCAGGATTCGGCCGCGCCAGGCGATCGGCATGCCGTCGGCGAGCAGCAGCCATTCCAGCTGACCGCTGGGCGCGGCGCTGACGGTCCGGAAGTGGTGCAGGTGATCGAGATTGACCGAGCCGACCGCGAGGCCGGTGGACGACCCGGAGCGCAGCCGGGAGTCGATGATCGACAGCACCTCGTCGGCGTCACGACGCTCGACGATGCTGCCACTGACCACCATGCGCACCGCCACCGCGGGGGCCGTCATGACGCGGCCCGGCCCTGCGGGACCCGCAGCGTCCCGGTCAGTCGGCTGACCGGGCGCAGCAGCGGCCAGTGCGCATCCTTGTCGGAGATGACGGTGACCGGCAGCGGCCAGTCGATCGCGAATTCCGGTTCATCCCAACGGAATCCCTGACCCGCGCCCTCCTGGTACGGGCCGCTCATCTGATAGAAGACTTCGGTGTTGTCGGCCAGGGTCTGAAAACCGTGGGCCACGAACGGGGGCAGGAACAGCGCGCGGCGGTTGTCGGCGCTCAGCTGCACCATGACGTGCTTGCCGTAGGTCGGCGACTCGGGACGCACGTCGACGGCGACGTCGGCGATCGCGCCGCGGGTGCAGCGCACCAGCTTAGCCTCGGCGTACGGCGGTACCTGACGGTGCAGGCCGCGCAGCGTTCCCCGGGCGTAGTTGTAGGAGATGCTGGTCTGCACCACGCCGGGCGGCAGGCCGAACTCCTGGAATTCGTCGGCGCAAAACGAACGCGAGAAGAAGCCACGGTCGTCGCGGTGCGGCTCGATGTCGACGATCATGACGCCGTCGACGTCGGTCGGGGTGTACTTCATCACGGCTCTCCCATCCAGAAGAGACGCTCGTCGACCTGTCCGGACTTGAGCAGGTACTGGATCTGCTTGAGCCGGGTGTGCCCACGACCGTTGAAGGTCTCGGGGTCCATCGCGATGCTGTCGAACACGCGGTGCAGCTGAGCCGCTCCCGCGGCGACATCCCACTCGGCACGGAAGTCCGGGAAGACCTCGCGGATCTTGCCGAAAGCCACCCGGTAGCTCCGGTTGTCGGCGCTCGGCGGACCGAAAGACAGTTCGCAACCGGGGAATTCGGCGCTGACCGTCTCGGCGATCTCGCGGACCGTCCGGTTGTTCTCGTCGCTACCGACGTTGACGACCAGGTTGTGCACGGCCTGCCGGTCGGCGCGCAGCGCGCACCGGATCGCCTGGGCGATGTCGAGCGCGTGCACCAGCGGACGCCACGGGGTGCCGTCGCTGGTCATCTTGATCTCGTGCTCGGTCCACGCCAGCCCGGCCAGGTTGTTGAGCACGATGTCGAACCGCATCCGCGGGGAGGCGCCGAAAGCCGTTGCATTGCGCAGGAATGCCGGCGAGAACTCGTCGTCGGCCAACGCGCTGACGTCGCGCTCGACCAGCGCCTTGCACTTGGCGTACGGGGTGAGCGGGTTCATCGGGCTGGTCTCGTCGACCGTGCCGTCGGCGATGCCGTAGACGCTGCACGACGACATGTAGATGAAGCGGCTGATTCCGGCCTGCTTGGCGCGGTCCGCCAAATGCACACTGCCGTGGTGGTTTACCTCGTAGGTGACGTCACCGATCAGGTCGCCGATCGGGTCGTTGCTCAACTCGGCCATGTGCACGATCGCGTCGAAGCCGCGCAGATCGTCGACCGTGACGTGGCGGATGTCGCGGACCAGCGTGGTCGGTGCGACGGGGGCCGCGACGCCGGCCAGCTGGCTGCGGCACAGCCAGCCCGTCTTGTAGTAGCCGGTGTCCAGGCCGACCACCTCGTGGCCGTCCTCGATCAGCACGGGGGCGAGCAAGCACCCCAGGTAGCCTTCGATGCCGGTGACCAGCACGCGCACTGTTGTATCCCCTTGTCGTCCGTGGTTGCCGCTAGTTGACCGAGTAGTCGGATTCGGTATCCAGCACGGCTTTTTCGATCGTGAAACCCTCGGCGTAGCGAGAGCGGCACTGCACGCCGCGCACCCGCATCAGGCCGAGGAAGGCCTCGTCGTCGAACCAGCCGCGGCCGGCCTGCGACGGATAGCACTCGGCGAGCATGCGCGTCTTGTGCTGCGCCGCGTCGTCCGAAACCGGAAGGTAGAGAGTGGGATTCGGCAGGTCCGACTCCCACTTCAGGATCTCGTAGCCCAGCACCAGGTGGTCGCGGAACTCGGTCGGGATCAGCTCGGCCAGCAGCCGGTGGTCCTGGTGGTAGTCCGCGCGCTGCGGGCCCAGGACCATGTCCGGCTCGCAGGTGCGGCGGAAGTCGGCGAGCGTCTGCTTCACCGTTCCCCAGTTGTCCGGCAGCCGACCGTCAGGCAGATCGGCGACCGTCAGGCGGACATCCGCCGTCGGGCATAACGCCGCGAACGCGTTCTTCTCCTCGACCTCGCGGATGGTTCCGCCGCCGGTCAGGACCAGCGCGTGGATCACGAGATCCGGCTTGTCGCGGGCGATCTCGGTGAGTGTCGCGCCGGCCCCGATGACGATGTCGTCGCAGTGCGCGCCGATGACCGCCACGGAATTGAGGTTGATCGGCGTCAACGACATCATGCGGACTTCTCCGCGGGAGCGTCGTTGTTCCACACCATCCAGGGGTGCACTCCCCGGTAGTAGTTGGCGTCCAGTTCGGCGCGCTCCTTGAAGGTGTCGGCCGGCCGCCAGAAGCCGTCGTGTCGGTAGCCGATCAACTTGCCGGTGCCGGTCAGCGCCATGCACGCGTCCGCGACGAGGTCGCCGTTCTCCGGGATCAAATCGATGACGTCCTGCTTGAGCACGAAGTAGCCGCCGTTGATCCAGATCGGGAAGCGCTCGATCGGCGCGATGTCCTTGATGTCGCCCTGGGAGGTGATGTCGACGCAGTGGAACGACGACTTCGGCGGCACGACCACCATCGAGGCGGTGGCGTCGGCGGCGGTGGCGTTCTCGATGATCTGGTCGAGGGGTGCGTCGGTCAGCACGTCGGCGTAGTTGGCCAGGAAGTACTCGTCGTCGCCGAGGTACTTGCGGACCCGCCGCAGCCGTTCGCCGATCGGCGACTCCAGGCCGGTGTCGACGAACGTAATGGTCCAGTCGTCGATGTCGGAGTCGAAGAGTTCGACGTTGCCCGACTTCATGACGAAGTCGTTGGACTCCACCTCGCGGTAGTTGAGGAAGAAGTCCTTGATCTTGGCCCCGCCGTAGCCGAGGCACAGGATGAACTCGGTGTGGCCGTAGTGCGCGAAATACCGCATCACGTGCCAGACCAACGGGCGAGGCCCCACCATCTGCAGTGGCTTGGGCACGACGTCGTCTTCGGCAGTTCGCATGCGCATGCCGTAACCGCCGCAGAACAGGACAACCTTCATCTTTGTCGACCCTTTCCCCGAGTCGGCTTCCACAAACCGACCTTCACCATAGAAGGCAGTATACATACTTTTGGGATGATGTGAAGTTCATACCAAACTCCTTGTTCTGCATCTCGACTTTCACTGCGGCGGCCGCCAAGGCCGGGCCAGGAAGACCCAGGTGAGGGTCTCGACAGGCCGTGAGCGGATTAGCCACAGCAAACCGAGGGGGTCGCCCAGAAGTCAGTGCGCGGCCGGCCCGGCGGCGATCCGGGACAGTTCGTCGCCGCCCCGCTGCGCGCCGGTCTCGAAGCGGCGCTTGAGCCGCAATAGGGGGCTCTCGAAGTACCGGAAGCTCAGGTAGGCCGCCAGGGTCACCAGCAGCAGCGTGGCGGCGAAGAGCAGCCTGCCATGGTCGAGATGCAGCGCGCGGCGCGCGACGTTCGCACTCAGCATGTGCAGGAGGTACACGCCGTAGCTGATCACTCCCACAAACGCCAGCGGACGCCAGCGCAGGGCCGGATGCAGTGGCGTCCAGCCGACCAGGCAGGTGCTGACGACGACGGCGACCATCAGGCACTGGGTGGCCGGTTGCGGCGCATCCAGCGCCACCGCGACGATCAACGCCACGGCCGCGAGCGGGGCCGACCAGATCCGGGCGAGCACGTTGGCCACGACGGCGTATCCGGTTGGGGTACCCACGATCAGCGCCAGTGCCGACGCCAGCAGGATCGGCAGCGACATGCTGGCCGCGATGCGACCAGGCAGCGCCGTCGCGTCGGCGATCAGGCCGGTCCCCTGCGAAATCGTCACCAGCACAACCAGAACCGCGAGAGGCAGCCAGATTCTCCGACGACCCAGGGTCAACGCCGCCACGAGCAGCGGCGGCCACAGCAGATAGAACTGCTCCTCGGTCGCCAACGACCAGGCGAAGTAGAAGATCACCGAGTTCGCGTGCCCCAGGTCGACGAACCAGTTCGACGTGTAGGTCAGGAACGCCGGTAGGTGTTCGACGAACTCCCGGCCGTCCGCGTCGTGGCGGCGGGTAGCCGCGACGAGCGCGACGTACACCAGCAGCGTCGCGTAGTAGAGCGGGAAGATACGCAGCGCGCGCCGGGCGTAGAACTTGCGCAGGGAGATCCGCCGCGTCGAATCGAACTCGCGGAGCAACAGGGTGGTGATCAGGAAGCCGCTGATCGCGAAGAAGAAGTCCACCCCCAGGTAGCCCCTGGCGGCGAGGGTGCCACCCGTCGATCCGGAGGTGTGGTGCCACACCACCGCGATCACGCTCAGCGCGCGCAGACCGTCGAGTGCGTCGAACCGGTTCGCGGCCCGGAATCGGCCGAAGTCCGCGGTGTCGACGCGTCGCTCCAGCAAATGTCGCAGATATGCTGACCTGAGCCTAAAGCGAGCCGGCGACCGGGTTGTCACGGCGCCTCCCGCCGCGTCAGACCGGGCAGGCCGTTCGGGCGCGAACCCCGAGCGGAGAATCTCGGGGGCCGCCATTCAAGCCAGTTTTTCATACTTTCGGTACGGAACACACGGTTCAGCAGACTATGCGTTCCTTGCGCCCGTCAGGCCCAGCTGGAGCCGACCGCCGAGTCGGTGCTCGACATGTTGTTGCCGGCGGACTGCACCTTCTGGCCGTGGGCGTTGGCCTGTTCGTAGATGACCTGGAAGTTGCGGCCCAACTGGGTGATGAACTCCTGGCAGGCCACCGAACCCGAGCCGCCCCAGAAGTCACCGGCGGCCAGCACATCGCGGACGATGGCCTGGTGCTCGGCCTCCAGGGAAGCGGCCTGGGCGCGGATCAGCGCGCCGTGGGCATCGACATCACCGAACTGGTAACTGATCGACATGAGTGTTCTCCTAAGCCTTTTCGATGACGGGTTAGCTGGACAGGATCTGCTGCGAGGCCTGCTCTTGGCTCTCGTAGTGGTTGGCGTCGCGGATCAGTCCGTCCCGCACCCCGTGCAGCATGTTGACGATGTTGCGGAACGCCGTGTTCATCTGGCCCATGGTGTCGTGCGACGTGGCCTGCGCCGAGCCGCTCCAGCCGGCCCCGGCGATGTTGGTGCTCGAGGCCCACATCTTGCGGGCCTCGTCCTCGACGGTCTGCGCGTGCACGTCGAAACGGCCTGCCATGGAACGCATCTCGTGCGGATCGGTCAAAAAACGTGAAGGCATTGCTCTCTCCTAGATTCTCGAAACATCAGTTGTTTGCCGGGGCCGTGCCGTTGGCCGGCACGTAGACGATCGCCGGGCGATAGCCGTGCGGCGCATGGCCGTTCGACGCCTGCCCATTGGACGCCGCGGGCTCCACCCGGGCGGCTTCTTCCGCGGGGTATCCGGCCGCCGGCGGGCGCGCCATCACCCTCGAGCGGGTTCCGTACTTGACCGCCGCCGCCCCGGCGCCGGCCGCGGCACCCACCGCCGCGGCCCGCGGCAGGCCGCCGAGCAACATCGGCGAACCGCCTTCTGCGGCGGCGGCGCCGGTGGCCGGCATCAGGATGGGCGTGCCCATCGGGACCACCGCGTCCATCGGCTGGGCCGCGGACCACAACCAGTTCTGCGGCACCGAGAGTTGGCCCAGCTGAGCGCCTTCGCCCACGCCGGCCCACGCCTGCGCGCCGAACCCCGACCCCATCGCACTTTCGGCGGCGGCCGCACCCGCGCCCTGCGCGGCGCCCTCGGCCGCCGCGGCCGCACCTTCGCCGGCGGCTGCCGCCGCGGGCGGTGCGGTCATGGCCTGGGTCTCGCCCGTGTAGATCATCGGGGCGAGGCCGGTGACGCCCATCTGCATCGCGAAGAAGCCCGGAAGAATCGCGTACTGCGCGACGAGCTGCTGGATCAGCGAGCCACTGTCGATCGCCCCGGTGATCGGGTTGACGATTCCGCTGCCCGTCGAGCTCGTCGACGACCCGGTGAGGCCCAGCGCGTTGAGAATGTCGGTCAGCCACGAGTCGGACGACGTCGACGCCGCCGGCGAGGTCAGGCTCTGCAACGCGTTGGTGATGGTCTGGGTGACCGAGCCCGACGAGTTGCCGGCGGCCTGATTCACCGAGGCGGCCTGATTGGCCAGGCCCTCGGTGTTGGCGACGGTCGGCGGCGCACTGAACGGCGTGAATACCGAAGCGGCAGTGGCACTGTCGGCGTAGCTGTACATTGCCGTCGCGTCCTGCGCCCACATCTGCATGTACTGGGCCTCGGTGGCCGCGATCGCCGGCGTGTTCTGCCCGAAGAAGTTGGTCGCGATCAGCGCGAACAGTTGTGCGCGGTTGGCCGCGATCACCGGCGGCGGCACGGTCATCGCGAACGCCGCGTGATAGGCGGCCGCCGCCGTGCGGGCCTGGCCGGCCGCCTGTTCGGCCTGCTCGGCCGTCGTGCTGACCCAGGAGACGTAGGGCGCGGCCGCCGCGGCCATCGCCTGCGACGACGGGCCCTGCCATGGGCCGGTGGTCAGCGCGCTGATCAGCGACTCGTATGAGGCTGCCGCCGAACGCATTTCAGAGGCCAACCCGTCCCAGGCCGACGCGGCGCCGAGGATCGTCCCCGACCCCGACCCGGCGTACATGAGCCCCGAGTTGATCTCGGGCGGTAGTGCACCGAAATCCATGGTCGCGGCCTAGCGCGCCGCCGCCGCATTGGCGGCTTCGGTCGCGGCGTACGAGCCGGAACTGGCTTGCAGCGCGTTGACCAGCATGTCGTGCACCGCCGCGGCCTGCGCACTCACCTGCTGGTAGGTGGCGGCGTGCGCGACGAACTGCGCGGCGGTCAGGATCGAGACCTGATCGCCTCCCGGCGGCTGAACGCCGACGATCGGAGCGGCGGCCGCAGAGTTCTCAGCCTTCACCCCGGCACCGATTCCGGCCAGGCTGTCGGCGGCCTCGGCCAGCGATTCCGGCTGTGTGGTTACGTACGACATGTGCTCTCCTCACCAACACTCATCGATCTCGTACACGCTCTCGGTGGAACAAACTCACGTTCTTGATCTGAGGACTATTGCATACTTTTTGGATGGTGTGAAGCCATAGCCAAACTGAATGTCGTTAACACTTGCTTAACTCGGTCAACCGCTGCTAGCTTGCACAGGCCACAAACCGACGAGTGTCAGTACGGCCCGCCCAGTCCGCGTGCCGCGTCTATCGCGACTTGTGGATACCTGTTGAATTAAGCTCAACCAACAACGCCTCGAGACCTAGGGGCCCGTTGTGAGGCTTACGCGGCGGATTACTAGGTGGGCTGAGAATGAGCGAGACGAGCGACACCCGCGCCGACTCCACACGCCAGCAGATCCTGCGCGCCGCCGCGCGTCAGTTCGCCCGTCTGCCCTACCATCAGGTCGGCCTGGACGACGTGCTCGCCGAAGCCGAATTGACCAAGGGCGCAATGTATTTCCACTTCCGTTCCAAGCACGCGCTGGCGTTGGCGATCATCGAGGACCAGATCACCCGCTCCGACGAGACCATCGCGGATCTGCTGGCCCGAAAGCTGTCCGGTCTCGAGACGCTGATCGACTTCTCCTACCAGCTCGCCGTGCGGGACATCGGTGAGGACATCTCGCGGGCGGCTTTGCATCTCGTCGAGTCGATCGGCCGGGTCGAGGGGCTGCAGACCAAGCTGCACCGGCACTGGATCGACAACCTGACCGTTGCCGTGCGGCGCGGCATCGGCGAAGGCGACGTGCTCGAGCAGTGCGAGCCCGAGGACGTCGGCCGGCTGGTGGCTTCGTCGTACATGGGCCTGCGACAGACCGCTGACCTGGACGAACCGGGTCTCTTCCTCACCGACTTCGAGAAGATGTGGGCGCTGATGCTGCCGGGATTCGTCCGGCCCGAGCGGGTCGACTATTTCCGGCAGTTCATCAAGCGACGCACCAAGCTGGCGATCGGGAGCACGTCGACGCTGGCGGGTTCGAATTGACTATGAGGTGGTCCACCCCGCAGTCGACAATTCGTGAGGCGTCCACCAGCCTGTTAGGGTTTGGCGCCGAACTCGGGAGGTGTTAGGCGATGGCCCGGCAAGTCCGATCGGAAGCGACGCGACGCAAGATCCTCGACGCCGCAGTCGATGTGTTCACCGAGGTGGGGTTCGCCTCGGCCGATCGGGGCGCGATCATCGAGCGCACGGGGATGACCAAAGGCGCCTTCTACCACCATTTCGATTCGATGGAGGCGCTCGCGTCGGCCATCATCGAGGATGGCGCCAACCTCGTGGTGTCCGAGTTGGGCGCGATGTCGGACTCCTTCTCCCCCGCCCTGGAGAACATCCTGCACGGCACCTTCGTCACCGCGGATCTGTTCGCCACCAACAAGGTGGTGCGGACCGCCGAGCAGTTGACGCTCGCCTTCGGCAAGTTCAACGACAACGCCAGCTCCGCCTACGGCGCCTGGATCACGGCGATGACGACCGAGGCGCAACGCGCGATCACCGAGGGTGACATTCGCGAGGACCTCGACCCGAAGATGGTCAGCGAGGCGATCATCGGCGCGACCTTCGGCGCCCGGATGATGGGTCAGAACACCGGCAACGGCAACGACAACGACCTGGTCCGCCGGCTGACACAGATGTGGGAGCTGCTCTTTCCCGCCATCGTCACCGAGACGTCATTGGGGTACTACCGCGAGTTCCTGGCGCGCGAGGCGCTGCGCCACGTCGAGCACGACATCTCGAACTGACTCACTGCTCGTTGGCCCACAATTCCTCGGTGAGGTCCTGGAACGTCGCCAGTGCGATCTCGTCGTCGGCCCTCCGCAGCGCGGACTTGCTCATCAGCGCCCGCACCGAGAATCCGTCCTTGTGCGCGAGCTCGACGACCATGTTCGCCAGGCCGTCGACCAACTCGAGCACCGACTCGTTCTCCAGCGCGCCATAGAAGATGTCGTAGAACCGCAGCGCCACGACTTCTTCCGGGGCCCGGCCCAGGATCTCGGCGAACGCGGTATTGGCGAACACGATCGTGCCGTCCTGCAGCACCGCCAGCGTGGGGACCGGGATCCGCTCCAGCAGAACCAGGGCGGGCAATTGCTTGAGTGCCTCGATCGGCGAGGGGCTGGCCTGCGCGGTTCGTCGTCGGTCCACCACATGATTATTGTCCATCGCGGCGTTCATTGCCGAATCCTGCATTGGCGGCCGGTTTTGCCGGAGACGTGCGGATAATGACACGCTGAACCGGTGGCGGCACAGCGAGGAGGGTGGATGACGACCCACGGCGAATCAGCGGTCCTCGTCCTGGCAGCCGGGGCCGGCACCCGGATGCGGTCGGACATTCCCAAGGTGTTGCACACCCTGGCCGGTCGCAGCATGCTGGCCCACTCGCTGCACGCGATCGCCAAGATGGCGCCGCAGCACCTGGTCGTCGTGCTGGGCCGCGACCACCAGCGCATCGCCGAGTCCATCGGCGAGCTGGCCGAGACGCTGGGCCGGCCGATCGACACCGCGACCCAGGAGCAGCAGCTCGGCACCGGGCACGCGGTGCTGTGCGGGCTGTCGGCGTTGCCCGACGACTTCCACGGCGTCGTCGTCGTCACCTCCGGTGACATCCCGCTGCTCGACGCCGACACCCTGGCCGACCTGGTCGCCGCGCACAACGCGCGCGGCGCGGCGGTCACCGTGCTGACCACCACGCTGGTCGACCCGACTGGCTACGGCCGCACGCTGCGGACCCAGGACCACGAGGTCATCGCGATCGTCGAGCAGGCCGACGCGACCCCGTCGCAGCAGGAGATCCGTGAAGTCAACGCAGGCGTCTACGCCTTCGACATCGCCGCGCTGCACTCGGCGCTGAGCCGGCTGTCGGCCGACAACGCACAGCAGGAGCTCTACCTCACCGACGTGATCGCGATCGTCCGCCAGGACGGCCAGGTGGTGCAGGCCCGCCACGTCGACGACAGCTCGCTGGTCGCCGGGGTCAACAACCGGGTGCAGCTGGCCGAGTTGGGCGCCGAACTCAACCGGCGCATCGTGTCGGCCCATCAGCTGGCCGGCGTCACCGTCGTCGACCCGGCCACCACCTGGATCGACGTAGACGTGACCATCGGCCGCGACACCGTCATCCAGCCCGGCACGCAGCTGCTCGGCGGCACCCGCGTCGGCGAACACTGCACGATCGGGCCGGACACCACGCTCACCGATGTCGCGGTCGGCAACGGCGCGGCGGTGGTCCGCACCCACGGCACCGAGGCCACCATCGGCGACGGCGCCGTGGTCGGCCCATTCACCTATCTACGGCCCGGGTCGGTGCTGGGCGCCGACGGCAAGCTCGGCGCGTTCGTCGAGACCAAGAACTCCGTCATCGGCGCCGGCACCAAGGTGCCGCACCTGACCTACGTCGGCGATGCCGACATCGGCGAACACAGCAACATCGGCGCGTCCAGCGTCTTCGTCAACTACGACGGCACGTCCAAGCAGCGCACGACCGTCGGGTCGCACGTGCGCACCGGTTCCGACACGATGTTCGTCGCGCCCGTCACGGTCGGCGACGGCGCCTACACCGGCGCCGGCACGGTCGTGCGGGAAGACGTTCCGCCCGGCGCGCTGGCGGTCTCCGGTGGCCAGCAGCGCAACATCGAGGGTTGGGTCGAGCGCAAACGGCCGGGTAGCGCCGCGGCTCAGGCCGCCGAGCGCGCCCGCGACGATAAGTCGACGTCGACGCCGACGGAGACCACCTAGTATTTCCATGGCAGCCATCCGATTCGAATCCGTAAAGGCAGCACGTGAGCTACGACTGGACCGATAACCGCAAGAATCTGATGCTCTTCTCGGGACGCGCCCATCCCGAGCTGGCCGAGCAGGTCGCCAAGGAGCTCGACACCCACGTCACCGCGCAGACCGCCCGGGAGTTCGCCAACGGCGAGATCTTCGTCCGCTTCAACGAGTCGGTGCGCGGCTGCGACGCGTTCGTCCTGCAGTCGGCGCCCGCGCCGGTGAACGACTGGCTGATGGAATCGCTGATCATGATCGACGCGCTCAAGCGCGGCAGCGCCAAGCGGATCACCGCGGTATTGCCGTTCTACCCGTATGCGCGTCAGGACAAGAAACACCGTGGGCGCGAACCGATTTCGGCCCGGCTGGTCGCCGATCTGCTCAAGACGGCCGGTGCCGACCGGATCGTGACCGTCGATCTGCACACCGACCAGATCCAGGGCTTCTTCGACGGCCCGGTCGACCACATGCGCGGACAGAACCTGCTCACCGGATACATCGGCGACAACTACGCCGGCGGCAACATGGTCGTGGTCTCCCCCGACTCCGGCCGGGTGCGCATCGCCGAGAAATGGGCCGACGCCCTGGGCGGCGTGCCATTGGCCTTCATCCACAAGACCCGGGACCCGCGGGTGCCCAATCAGGTGGTGTCCAACCGGGTGGTCGGCGAAGTGCAGGGCAAGACCTGCGTGCTGATCGACGACATGATCGACACCGGTGGCACCATCGCCGGCGCGGTGAAGCTGCTGCACAACGACGGCGCAAAGGACGTGATCATCGCGGCCACCCACGGCGTGCTGTCCGACCCGGCCGCCGAGCGGCTGGCGGCGTGCGGCGCCCGCGAGGTCATCGTGACCAACACGCTGCCGATCGGCGAGGAGAAGCGGTTCCCGCAACTCACCGTGCTGTCCATTGCCCCGCTGCTGGCCAGCACCATTCGTGCCGTCTTCGAAAACGGCTCCGTCACAGGGCTTTTCGACGGAGACGCCTAGATGGCTCGGGACACCGTCATCTACCACAATCCGAAGTGCAGCACGTCGCGCAAGACCCTGGAGTTGTTGCGGGACAACGGCATCGAGCCCGAGGTCGTGCAGTACCTGAAGAACCCGCCGTCACGCACGGAGATCGCCACGATGATCCGGGCCGCCGGCATCGAGGTGCGCGCCGCGGTGCGCAAGCGCGAATCGCTCTATGCCGAACTGAATCTGGCGGACGCCGGCGACGACCAGTTGCTCGACGCGATGGCCGAACACCCGATCCTGATCGAGCGGCCGTTCGTTGTCACACCGAAAGGCACGCGGCTGGCTCGCCCGGTCGACAACGTCCGCGAGATCCTGTGAGGTATTCGGCCCGCCTCGCCGCGGCGCTGACGGCGGTTGCGCTGGCGGCGTCCGGATGCGGGCCGAAAAACCCTGACTACCAGTCGATCTGGTCGACCACACCGACGACCACCAGCGCAGAGCCGACCGGTCGCCCGGTGCCGTTCTCGCAGTATCTGTCGAGCGCCGGCGTCTCGGGATCGCCGGTCGAACCGACCGAGCTGACCGACGTGACCGTGTCGATCCCGACGCCGCAGGGCTGGCAGCGGATCAACCGGCCGAACATCCCGCCGACCACCGAGCTGATCGCCAAGGCCGACGCGTTTCCCAACGCGATGCTGATCGTGTTCAAGCTCGGCGGCGAGTTCGACGCCAAGGAATTGGTCAAGCACGGCAACGACGATGCCCGCCTCGCGGAGAACTTCAAGCAGCTCGAGTCGTCGGACGCCGACTTCAAGGGCTTTCCGTCGTCGATGGTCGAGGGCAGCTACAACCTCGGTGACCAAAGGCTGCACACCATCAACCGGATCGTCATCGCCCACGGCAACGGCGACGACCCCGAGCGTTACCTGGTCCAGCTCGCGATCACCAGCCTGGCCGACAAGGCCGTGACCGACGCGGTCGACATCGAGACGATCATTCGAGGGTTCACCGTCGCGGCAAAGTAGCGCCGCGCCGGATTACTGTGTGTGCCATGAGCACCTGGACCGCCGCAGACCTGCCGTCCTTCGCCGGGCGCACCGCCATCGTCACCGGCGCCAACAGCGGGCTGGGCGCGGTCACGGCGCGCGAGCTCGCCCGGGCCGGCGCGCAGGTGATCCTCGCCGTTCGCAACGCCGGCCGGGGTGAGGCCGCCGCCCGCGAGATGACCGGCGACGTCGAGGTCCGCCAGCTCGACCTGCAGGACCTGGCGTCGGTGCGGCAGTTCGCCGAGGGGGTCGACAGCGTCGACGTGCTGGTGAACAACGCCGGCATCATGGCGGTCCCGCACGCCGTCACCTCCGACGGATTCGAGAGCCAGATCGGCACCAACCACCTCGGTCACTTCGCGCTGACCAACCTGCTGCTGCCCAAGGTCACCGACCGGGTGGTGACCGTGTCCAGCCTCATGCACTACATGGGTTACGTCAGCCTGCGGGACCTGAACTGGACGTCACGGCCTTACTCGGCGTGGGTGGCCTACGGTCAGTCCAAGCTGGCCAACCTGCTGTTCACCAGCGAGTTGCAACGCCGCCTGCAGGCCGCCGGCTCGACGCTGCGCGCGGTGGCCGCCCACCCCGGCTATTCGCACACCAACTTGCAGGGCCATTCCGGCAGCAGGATCGGTGACGCGCTGATGGCCGTCGGCAACAAGCTGGCCACCGACGCCGACTTCGGCGCCCGCCAGTCGCTGTACGCGATCTCGCAGGACGTCGCCGGCGATAGCTTCATCGGCCCGGCGTTCGGGATGTTCGGCCGGACCAAGGCGGTAGGCCGCAGCCCGCTGGCCAAACGGGACGCCACCGCCGGTGCGCTGTGGGAGCTGTCCGAGCGGCTGACCGACACCAAATTTCCGCTCTGAGGTGCTGATGCGCTAGCCTGACCAGGCGTCACGGCGAGGGCGGCTCAGCACGGGCTGCCGTTATCGACGGGGACCGACATTCGTCGCGACTCCTGGCCGTGCCTCGGTATCTCACACAGGAGCAGCAATACCAATGGCCAAGTCTCAGAACCAGCTCGCCGTCAAGGTACGGACCGAAACGGGTAAGGGCGCATCGCGCCGCGCCCGCCGCGACGGCTGGATTCCCGCCGTCCTTTACGGCCACGGCACCGACCCGCAGCACTTGGCACTGCCCGGCCACGACTTCGCCGCCGTGCTGCGCCACTCCGGCACCAACGCGGTGCTCACCCTCGACATCGAGGGCAAGGAGCAGCTGGCGCTGACCAAGGCGCTGGACATTCACCCGATCCGCCGCTCCATCACCCACGCCGACCTGCTCGTGGTGCGCCGCGGCGAGAAGGTGACCGTGGAGGTCAACGTCGAAATCGTCGGCGACGCAGTCCCGGGCACGCTGGTCACCCAGGAGACCAGCACGATCCTGATCGAGGCCGACGCGCTGTCCATTCCGCAGTCGCTGACCGTGTCGGTCGAGGGCGCCGAGGCCGGCACCCAGTTCACCGCGGGCGCGATCCTGCTGCCGGCGGGCGTCAACCTGATCGCCGACCCGGACAGCCTGGTCGTCAACGTGGTCGTCGCGCCGACGGAAGAGGACCTCGAGGCCGAAGGCGCCGGCGAGGCGGTCGAGGGCGAGGAGCCGGCCGCCGAGGGCGAAGCAGCCGAGGGCGAGGACGAGGGCGAGGCGTCCGAGGCCGAGTCCGAATCCGAGTAGGCCGTGGCCGGCCCACAATTGGTGGTGGGTCTGGGCAACCCCGGACCGAACTATGCGCAGACGCGGCACAATCTCGGGTTCATGGTTGCCGACGTGCTCGCCGCCAGGCTGGGCTCGAACTTCAAGGTGCACAAGAAGTCCGGCGCGGAAGTCGCCACCGGCCGGCTTGGCGGGCAGTCGATCGTGCTCGCCAAGCCGCGCTGCTACATGAACGAGTCCGGCCGCCAGGTGGGCCCGCTGGCCAAGTTCTACTCAGTACCGGCCGCCGACGTGGTGATCATCCACGACGAGCTCGACATCGAGTTCGGCCAGATCCGGCTGAAGATCGGTGGTGGCGAAGGCGGTCACAACGGGCTGCGGTCGGTGGCGAATGCGCTCGGCACCAAGGACTTTCAGCGGGTGCGGATCGGGATCGGCCGCCCGCCCGGGCGCAAGGATCCGGCGGCGTTCGTACTGGAGAACTTCAGCGCAAGCGAGCGTCGCGAGGTGCCGACGGTCTGCGAGCAGGCCGCCGACGCCACCGAACTGCTGATCGAGCTTGGTCTCGAACCGGCCCAAAACCGGGTGCACGCATGGTGAAATCGACCGGCGACGGTGGCAAGGGGGCTGACCATGTTGCTTCATGAGTTTCTGAGTAACGTCGGGCACAACCTGTTCAAGCCGCTGCTGCTGTTCTTCTACTTCGGCTTCATGCTTCCGCTGCTCAAGGTGGACTTCGAATTTCCCGAGGTGATCTACCAGGGCCTGACGATGTATCTGCTGCTGGCCATCGGCTGGCACGGCGGCGAGGAACTCGCGGCGATCCACGCCTCGAGCATCGGTCAGATCGCCGGATTCATGGTGCTGGGCTTCGTGCTGAATTTCGTGATCGGCATGCTCGCCTACGCGTTGCTGACCCGCCTGACGTCGCTGCGTAAGGTCGACAAGGCCACCGTCGCAGGCTATTACGGCTCAGACTCGGCCGGCACCTTCGCCACCGCGGTGGGCATTCTGGTCGCCGCCGATGTCGCCTTCGACGCGTACATGCCGGTGATGCTCGCGGTCATGGAGGTCCCGGGCTGTCTGGTGGCGCTCTATCTGGTGGCCAGGCTGCGCGACCGCGGCATGGACGCCGACGGCGCCATGCCCGGCGAACCCGGCTACATCGCACCGAAGTTCGCACCGGGCGCGGCGACGCTGCCTTCGCACGGGCAGCACCTCGAGAACGACCCCGGAAGCGCTCAGCCGCTTGACTTCTCGCTGCAGACGCAGGCCGCCGCCGACCCCGAGCGCAAGCCGGCCGTGCTCTCCCTGCAACTGCTGCGGGAGGTGTTCCTCAACCCGGGCCTGCTGCTGTTGTTCGGCGGCATCGCGATCGGGTTCATCAGCGGCTTGCAGGGGCACAAGGTCACCCACGACGACGACGTGTTCTTCATCTCGGCGTTCCAGGGTGCGCTGTGCCTGTTCCTGCTCGAGATGGGCATGACGGCGGCCCGCAAGCTGCGCGACCTGCGATCCGCCGGCAAGGGCTTCATCATCTTCGGCCTGGTTGCACCGAACCTCTTTGCGCCGCTGGGCATCATCGTCGCGCATGCCTACGCGTACCTGATCCATCAGGACTTCGAGCCGGGCACCTACGTATTGTTCGCGGTGCTCTGCGGTGCGGCCTCCTACATCGCGGTGCCCGCGGTGCAGCGGTTGGCCATCCCCGAGGCGAGTCCGACGCTGCCGCTCGCCGCCTCACTGGGATTGACGTTCTCCTACAACGTCACCATCGGGCTTCCGCTCTACATCGAGATCGCGCACGTCGTGGAGAAGTGGTTCCCGATCGCCTGACGTCGGGCGCGTAACGCCCGCATTAAGCCGGCCTCACCCGCGCCCGGCGCGTGCTGTGCGATCGATCGTCCTGGCGTCAAGTCGAGCGCGAAATATACTGCGGCTGAATCTGATTCAGGACCGGTCGTCTCGACGCCACAGTCATGGCGTTTTCACGCAAATACGCTCACAGCGGTTTTAACCCTGGAGTGAATGCCAATTTTCTCCCCCGTTACGTCGCGGGAACCTATTGCGAACACGGCGCCCGCACGATCGCTGCCATGCGACTGACGAGCTGATGCTCGAAAAGTCATGTGCGGCAACGTCGCCGAAATACTCAGAACGCGATCAGCCGCGCCGTCGGAGGTGGGCGAACCATGGATTTCGCATTCCTACCGCCGGAGGTCAACTCCGGTCGGATGTACACCGGCCCAGGTTCCGCACCGATGCTGGCCGCGGCGACGGCGTGGGACGACCTGGCCGCCGAACTCAGTTCGTTGGCAGCGTCTTACTCCTCGGAGACAACCGGCTTGACCGGCGCCGCATGGCGGGGCCCCTCATCGGAGTCGATGGCCGCCGCGGCCGGCACGTACGTCGGCTGGATGAATGCCACCGCCGCCCAAGCCGACGAGACTGCGGGCCAGGCCAAGGCGGCGATCGCGGCGTACGAGGCCGCGTTCGCCGCGACCGTGCCGCCGCCGGTGATCGAGGCCAACCGCGCGCTACTGGCGGCGCTGGTCGCCACCAACATCCTCGGCCAGAACACCCCGGCGATCGCCGCCACCGAGGCGCACTACATGGAGATGTGGGCCCAGGACGCCACCGCGATGTACGGCTACGCCGGTTCCGCGGCCAGCGCGTCGGTGTTGACGCCGTTCACCGAGCCGCCGCGCACGACCAATCCTGTTGCCGCGGCACAACAACCAGCGGCAGCCGTCCAGGCGGGCGCATCGAACGCGGCCGGCACGGCAACGGCCTCTTTGCTGCCACCGGCACTCGCCACCGACCTGGCCAATTGGAACACCATCTTCGCGGCCCTCACCGGCCCGTATTCGCTGCAGGGTTGGACGGCGATCCCCGGTGGCCCGTTCCTGTCGTTCGGCCAGGTCTACTCGTGGGCACAGAACGGGCAGGCCGCCGCGGCCTTCATGGCGGGCCCGAAGCCGATCAGCGGGGCCCTGGCGCCGCTGGCCGGCGGAGTGGGACCGCACCTGACGTCGGCCGGCGTCCGGGCGGCGCCGGTGTCCGCGGCGATGGGCCGCGCCGCCGTGGTGGGCAGCATGTCGGTGCCGCAGGGCTGGACCCAGGCCGCGCCGGAGATCCGGATGCTCGCCAACGCGTTGCCGGCCAATCTGGCGGCCGTTCCGGCCGCGGCGTCGGCGGGCGAGGGCGGCATCTTCGGTCAGATGGCGTTGTCGAGCCTGGCCGGGCGGGCGGTCGCGGCGACGGCGAACGGCTCGGTCGGCGGCGGGCCGGCGACAGCCCCGCTGGGCGGCCTCGTCGGCGAAGCCGAGGCCGACCCCGCCGCGGCCACCATCATCGTCATCCCGGCCTTCGACGACTGAGGGAGTCGACATGTTCTACGCGGCGTTTCCACCGGAGATCAACTCGGGCCGGATGTACAGCGGCGCAGGCGCGCAGCCGTTGCTGGCCGCCGCGTCGGCCTGGAGCGAGCTGGCGACCGAATTACATTCCACCGCTGACTCTTACGCGACCGTGATCGCCTCGCTGACCAACGGACCCTGGCTCGGACCGTCGGCGCTGAGCATGGCGGCTGCGGTCGGCCCCTACCTCGCCTGGATGCAGGGCACCGCCACGCAGGCCGCCGAGACCGCCAGCCAGGCCACCGCGGCGGTCGGCGCGTACGAGGCGGCGTTCTCCGCGCACGTGCCGCCCACCGAAATCGCAGCCAACCGAGCGCAATTGGCGCAGTTGGCGGCGACCAACATCGTCGGGCAGAACAACGCCGCGATCGCGGCCACCGAGATCGCCTACGGCGAGATGTGGGCCCAGGACGCGCTGGCGATGGACTCCTACGCGGCCTCCTCGGCGGCCGCGACGAAGCTGACCCCCTACGCCGAGCCACCGCAGACCACCAACCCGGTCGAAGGTTCACCACTGCTGCAGTGGCTGGCGGACCTGAGCACCGACTACACCACCACCCTCAACGGCATGATCAACAGCCTGTTCGGCCCGAACGGGGCATCGACGTTCGCGGCGCTGTTCACCGCGGTCAAGGTGCCGGCCAGCTTCAGCACGCAGTTCAACGACATCGGCCTGTTGACCAACTTCCCGGTGTCGCAATTCCTCAAGTTCGCACCGGCGCCCGGCTTCGCCTTGCCGCCGAAGGAGGCGCTGGGCGGCGGACTTCTGGGCCCGTGGTACGGCCGCGGCTGGCTGACCAGTTCGGTCTCGGCCGACATGGGCGGGTCCGGCACGCTCGCCGGAAAGCTCTCCGTCCCACCGAGTTGGGCGGTGGCCACCCCGGCGGTCCGGACCGTCGCCGCCGCGCTGTCGGCAGGCGCGGAGACGGCGGTGCCCGCGGCGGCGCTGGGTGAAGCCGGACTGTTCAACTCGATGTCCGCCGCCGGGATGCTCGGTAGCGCGATCGGCGCCGGCACGCCAACCCCGATGTCCGGCAACGGTGTTCGCGGCAGCATCAAGCGGCTGAAGGACCTCAAGGTCAAGCAGTCACCGGAGCAGCTCAAGCAGTTGGTCGCGCAGATCTCGGACAAGCCCGAGAGCGTCCAGCACCACACCGTCGACCAGGACGGGCTGGACAGCCTGCTCGAACAGCTCGCCAAGAAACCCGGCATCCACGCCGTTCATCTCCGAAAGGCACACCGATGAGAACATTCGCTGCAACGTTATGTGTTTGCATCACAGTGGCTTTGGCCGTTCCGGCGTCTGCCGAGCCACCGGACGGCGACGACGTGGGGTTCCTGTCCGCGCTCAACCAGGTCGGGATCCGCTTCGCCGACCCGGCACGCGCCCTCGGGGCCGGCAGGGCGGTGTGCGGCCTGCTGAACAACGGCGAGTCAGGGTTGGAGCTCGTCCATGACCTCAAGATTCGCAATCCCGGGTTCAACCTGGAAGACGCGTCCGACTTCGCCATGATCTCGGCGAAATTCTATTGTCCGCATCATCTTTCGAAGGCCTAGTCGGTCTCCCCGATCCGCTGCCGATAGCTGGACGGGGTCTCGCCGCAGAACTTGGTGAACGCCCGGGTGAAAGCGCTCAGACTGTCGAAACCGACTGCGCTGGCGGTCTTTTGCACCGATTCACCCGGGCTGACGAGTAGCGCCATTGCCCGCAGCATGCGCGCGTGCAGCAGATAGGTCCGCCACGACATGCCGACGGCGGCATCGAACTGGCGCCGCAGCGTCCGCTCCGACACCGCGACCGCGCGGCACACCTCGGCGGCGGTCACCGACGCCAGGTTCGCCTTCGTGTATTCCATTGCGGCAGCGACCATCGCGTTGTCGGCGGTGGGCAGGCTCAGCGGCGCCTCGTGGTCGAGCGCCTCGAACACCAGGTGGCCGAGGGTCTGAAAGAAGCCGTCGGACACCGGATCACTGTCCGGGCGGCCGATCGGCCAGCGCAGCGCGTAGATCATCATCTGGCGGATCAGCGGCGACACCATCACGATGCGGGCGCGCTGATCCACTGCGGGCAGCAACCCCGGGTCGAACATCACCGCGACGCTGCGAACGTCCGGCGTCATGGTCGCTTGGTGTTCCAACCCGACCGGAATCCACGCGGCCTGCTGCGGCGGCAATAGATAGTGCGCGCTAGCCGTCTCGACCTCGACGACGCCGCCGATCGCGTACTGGATCTGGTGCAGGTCATGAGAATGCCAACCGGTCACCAGCTGGCTGCCCTCGTACAGATAGCTGCCACCGCGCGCCCGGCCACCGCGGCGAAGTTCGACGACATTGGCCGATTGCGGCAAATGTCTGGCCGAAGATGCGGAGACGGTCATCGGTGTCCAGGGTAGTAGTTGAGGGATGAACACTGACGACCTGATCCTGGTCAGCATCGACGACCACGTCGTGGAGCCACCGGACATGTTCCTGCGCCACGTGCCGGCCAAGTTCAAGGACGAGGCGCCGGTCGTCGTCACCGATGACAAGGGCGTCGATCAGTGGATGTACCAGGGCCGCCCGCAGGGCGTCAGTGGCCTCAACGCCGTGGTGTCCTGGCCGGCCGAAGAGTGGGGCCGCGACCCGGCGGGCTTCGCGGAAATGCGGCCCGGCGTCTACGACGTGCACGAGCGGGTCCGCGACATGAACCGCAACGGCATCCTCGCCTCGATGTGCTTCCCGACGTTCACCGGCTTCTCCGCCCGACACCTCAACATGACCCGCGAGGACGTCACCCTGGTGATGGTGTCGGCCTACAACGACTGGCACATCGACGAGTGGGCCGGCTCCTACCCGGACCGCTTCATCCCGATCGCGATCCTGCCGACCTGGACCCCCGAGGGCATGTGCGACGAGATCCGCCGCGTCGCCGCGAAGGGCTGTCACGCGGTGACGATGCCGGAACTGCCACATCTGGAGGGACTTCCGAGCTACCACGACGACGACTACTGGGGCCCGGTGTTCCGCACCCTGTCCGAGGAGAACGTGGTGATGTGCCTGCACATCGGCACCGGCTTCGGGGCGATCAGCATGGCGCCCAACGCGCCGATCGACAACATGATCATCCTGGCCACCCAGGTGTCGGCGATGTGCGCGCAGGACCTGCTGTGGGGCCCGGCTATGCGCAAGTACCCGGACCTGAAATTCGCCTTCTCCGAAGGCGGAATCGGTTGGATCCCTTTCTATTTGGATCGCAGCGATCGGCATTACACCAACCAGAAATGGCTGCGCCGCGACTTCGGCGACAAGTTGCCCAGCGACGTGTTCCGCGAGCACTCGCTGGCCTGCTACGTCACCGACAAGACCTCGCTGAAGCTTCGCCATGAGATCGGCATCGACATCATCGCCTGGGAATGCGACTACCCGCACTCGGACTGCTTCTGGCCGGACGCGCCCGAGCAGGTGCTGGCCGAACTCAACGCGGCCGGCGCCGACGACACCGACATCAACAAGATCACCTGGCAGAACGCCTGTGGCTTTTTCGGCTGGGACCCGTTCGCCCGCACGCCGCGTACGCAGGCGACGGTGAAAGCGTTGCGCGCCAAGGGCGCCGACGTCGACGTGTCGATCCGGCCGCGCAAGGAATGGGCGCGACTCTACGAGGCCAAGCAGCCGGCGCAGTCGATTTAACCGGCTCCTCCTCGCGCAAACTACGCGCGCATCGTCGCCGGCGGTTAAGTAACCAGCGTGACCGAGTTCGCCCGGCGCAGCTTGCCGGACGACGTCTTCGGGATGCTGCCGGGGCCGAGCACGACCACGTTGCGCGGCCGCACGTCCACCTCGGTGACGACCTCGTGGGCCACCTGGTGCTCGATGCGCCGCACCTCGGCCGGGTCGTCGTGATGGTTGGATTCGACTGCGACGGCGAAGGTTTCGCGTGAGTGGCCGGCGTCCAGTCGAACCGCGACGGCGCAGCCGGTGCGGACTCCCTCGACGCGGCCGGCGGCCCGCTCGATGTCGGTCGGGTAGATGTTGCGGCCCGCCATGATGATGACGTCCTTGACGCGGCCGCAGACCACGACGTGGCCGTTCTCCATCAGGTAGCCGAGGTCACCGGTGTCGTACCAGCCGTGCTCGTCCTGGGCCGGCAGGAAACCGCCCATGGTGATGTAGCCGGGCGTGACGCATTCGCCGCGCAGTTCGATGACGCCGACACCGCGCGGGGGCATAACGTTGCCGTTCTCGTCGACGACGCGCGCCTCGAGGTCTTTGAGCAGCGGGCCCAGCGACGCCAGCCGCCGGGTGTTGCCCTTGGCGGCGGGCACGGCGCGACGCAGCGCGGCCAGCAGGTCGGCGTCGACCTCGTCGACCACCAGGCCGGCATTGCACTCGGAGAACGACACCGCCAGCGTGGTCTCGGCCATGCCGTAGGCGGGCAGGATCGCCGACGGCTTGAGGCCGAACGGCTTGCCGGCGTCCAGCAGGTCCTCGACGTCGGCGGGGTCGACGGGCTCGGCGCCCGACAGCGCGAAACGCAGCGTCGACAGGTCGTACTGGCCGGGCTCGGCCTGCTTGCGCAACCGCTTGGCGAACAGCGCGTAGGCGAAGTTGGGCGCCGCGGTCATGGTGCCCTTGTACTTGTCGATCAGCTTGGCCCACAGCAGGGTGTCGCGCAGGAAGTCCATCGGCGTGACCTTGACCAGCTCCGCGCCGAAGTACATCGGGATCGTCAGGAAGCCGACCATGCCCATGTCGTGGAAGCAGGGCAACCAGCTGACCATGACGTCCTTGTCGACGTCGTACTCGGCGCCGATGAACATCGCTTCGGCGTTGGAGTAGATGTTGCGGTGCGTGATCTGCACGGCCTTCGGGGAACCGGTGGATCCGGACGTCAGCTGCATCAGCGCCAGGTCGTCTTCGCCGGTCTCGATCGGGTCGATCGGCTCGCACTCGAGCAGGTCGCCGATCTTGAGGACCTTGATGCCCTTCTCTTCGAGCACCGGGACGGCGACGAGGAACGGCTCGGAGACGATGACCGCGCTGGCCTCGATCATCGCGATGACGTTCATGGTGTCCTCGGCCCAGACGGCGAGGTCGGTGCGTGGGGTCGGCTGGTGCAGCATCGTCAGGCTGGCGCCGCGCATCCACAGGGCCTGCGCGGTCGGCGCGATCTCGACCGGGAATCCGGCCAGCACGCCAACGGCGTCACCGTGTCCGACTCCCGCGGCGGCCAGGCCGCCGGCGATGCGTCGGGCACGCTCGTGCACTTCGAGCCAGGTGTGCCGGACCGGCTCGTGGGGCTCGCCGGTGACCATGCCCCGCGAACTCTGATGAGCGTTGCGGAACATGTTCTCGGTAAACCTGCTCACGATTGCCTCCTCGGTTCCGGCGCCATCGCCCGACCCTTAATGTTGCTCCTGCTCAAGCACACTTTGGGATAGCCGCGCGCCCACAATTGGGCAGCGATTTGGTCTCGAATCGCCTGCGAAGCGGTAACCGGCCGCACTGTGGTCGCATCGTTGCTGGCAAGCCCGCCGACGGAGATGGCGGGCGAAAAAGCCAGGCTCGTTGCTCGACCGGAAATCATCACCGTCGAACATCTTAAACTCCTCTTAAAGAAGTGCCAAACTGTGTGGCGAAATCGCCGCCGCGTCAGTCGCCCGACGCGGGCGTGGGCACCACCCGCGCGCCGTGCACCGGCCCACTGGCGACGCGCACCGTCCGACACACCCCGGCCCCGGTCAGTTCGATGCCGACATCGACCGCCGCGGACGCCGACCGGCACAGGAACGCGCAGGTAGGCCCGGAACCCGACACCAGCCCCGCCAGCGCGCCAGCCTCGACGCCGGCCCGCAGGACGCGGCGCAGGCGCGCGTTCATGCTCAGGGCGGCGGCCTGCAGTTCGTTGCCCAACAGCGGCGCCAACTCCTCCGGATCACCGGCCGCCAGCGCGGCGAGCACCGGGCCGGCCTCGCCAAGGCGCGGCGGATCGCCGGCCTCGCGCAGGCGGTCCAGCTCACGGAACACCTTCGGCGTGGACAGACCACCGTCGGCGAACGCGAGCACCCAGTGAAAGTTGTTGCGGGCCAACACCGTAGCGAGCTCCTCGCCGCGGCCGGTGCCCAGCGCGGTACCGCCGTGCAGAGCGAACGGCACGTCGCTGCCGAGTTTGGCCGCCAGGGTGTGCAGATCGCGGCGGGGTACGCCGAGTTCCCAGAGCGAGTTCAGCGCGACCAGCACACCGGCCGCGTCCGCGCTGCCGCCGCCCATGCCGCCGGCCACCGGAATGCTCTTGTCGATCGTGATCGACACGTCGGGCGCGCGGCCGACGTGCTCACCCATCAGCTCGGCGGCCTGCCAGGCCAGGTTGCGCTCGTCGAGAGGCAATTCGCCGGCGCCCTCGCCGGTGATCTCCAGCGACAGCACGTCGGCGTTGCGGACGGTGACCTCGTCCACCAGCGAGACGGCGTGAAACACCGTCGTCAGCTCGTGATATCCGCTGTCCAGCAGGTCTCCGACGGCCAGGTAGAGGTTGATCTTGCCGGGCGTGCGGACCGTCACCGCCCCAATGGGCGCCCACTGAGCTGCGGTGCTTCCGTCCATCGGCACCGAACGAGACTATCGCCCGAGCTCAGCTCGCGGACGCGTGCCGCGGCGCCTGCCCCCGCGGTGGGGCCTCCCCGGTCGTGCCGGATCGTTGGTAGAGCCGGACGAACTCCTCGACGGTCAGCGTTTCACCGCGCCGCGACGGGTCGATACTCGCGGCCAGCAACCGGCTCGCCGACTCGTTGCCCGAACCCGCCCAGTCAACGAATGCATTGCGAGATGTCTTGCGGCGCTGAGCAAATGCGGTATCCACGAGCTTGAACACGTGCTGCCGGAAGGTGGCGTCGGTCGGCCAGGGCGCTGCGGCGTAGCGGTCGATGCGGACCAGCCCGGAGTAGACCCGCGGGATCGGCCAGAAGACGGTCGGCGAGACCGTGCCATGCCGGCGCACTTCCCCGTGAAAGCGCACCTTGACGCTCGGCACGCCGTACTCCTTGCCGCCCGGTTCAGCGGCGAGCCGCTCGGCGACCTCGGCCTGCACCATCACCATCACCGTTCGGAGCGTGGGGAATTCGGCCAGCAGGTGCAGGATCGCCGGCACTGCGACGTTGTACGGCAGATTCGCCACCACCGCGGTCGGCGGCGTCTGCAGGTCGTCGGGGCCGATGGTGAGGACGTCGCGGTTGACGACGTTCAGCCGCTGGGCCTCGCTGTTGGAGTGCTCGGACACCGTCTGGGGCAGGCGTTCGGCTAGGACCGGGTCGATCTCGACGGCGCTGACGGTGCAGCCGCGGTCGAGCAGCGCCAGCGTCAGCGAGCCCAGGCCGGGGCCGACTTCCAGGACGTGGTCGTCGCGGTTGACTCCGGACGCGGTGACGATCCGGCGCACGGTGTTGGCGTCGTGGACAAAGTTCTGCCCCAACGATTTACGCGGACGGAATTCGAGTTCTTTGGCCAACCGGCGGATTTCGGTTCGCCCAAGTAACTGGACGGTCAGCGGGCACCCGCTCTTCCGCTGCAGACGGGCCACGCTCCCCAGCCCTGACGGGCCTGCGTCACCGAAGCCACGGCGATCTGCTCTTCACGGCTGGCCAGGTCGGCGCGCGGCGCAAATCGCAAGCCGCCGTTGCGCACCCAGGTGTTCTGGTCGAACTGGACACCGCCGTAGTAGCCGTTTCCGGTGTTGATCGCCCAGTTGCCACCGGCCTCACAACGCGAGATGGCATCCCAGATCTCGCCGTTGGCGACAGCGGGCACCTCGGTGCCCGGCTTGGTGCCGACCCGCACGATCGCCTCGCGAGCAGGGTTGATGACGTGACTGGCGACCGGCAGTCGGCCGGTCTCGACGCCGTTGACCTTGGACACCGCGAAGGTCATGTCCTGGCTGCCGGCGGCGCCCTTGTCCTCGACGATCTCTTTGCTCATGTTCAGCTGCGGGTCTTCGATCCGGCGCTTCGGCGGGTCCAGCGGCACCCGCTCGGTGACCTTTTCGATCCGGTTGCGGATCACCTGGATGTGCATGCCGTCGATCACCGGCGCAACCGCGCCGGGGGTGACCTGGTCGCTCTGCTCCAGCGGCACCCCCAGGGTGGCGAGCAGGTCGCCGACGCGGGCGGCGGCCCGGTGGACGTTGTGCACGACACCACCGTCGTCGAGTTCGACGGTCTTGGCGCTGACGACGGGCAGGGCCATGCCGGCCAGCGGGACGCGGCTGCCGCGCGACGCCGCCGCCGGCGCGGTGTCGGTCATCGCCAGCTGGGCCAGCGCCTCGTCGACCGTGGACGCCGTGGTCCACACCTGCTTGGTGTTCTGGCCGTCGAGCGAGATCTGTAGCGGCCGGCTACGGCGCAGCACGATGCTGGCGTCGCCGTGCACCTTCTCGCCCGCGGCGGGGTACAGGTCGTCACGGTCGCTGACCGAGAACCCGTTTTCCTTGATGATGTCGATGACCCGCGACTTCATCGTGGTGACGGTCATCGCGTTGCCGTCGACGCTCAGCGTCACGGTCTTGTAGTCGGCTACCGCGAAGGCGCCGGCGAAGGCCAAGACCAGCAGAAGGCCTGCGACCAGAAAGCGCAGAGCGGGAGAAGGAGCCTGATGGAGTTTCGTAATTATGTTCAACGCGCGTGTATCCCCGACCTCAACAACCACATGCTTAACAAACAAAAGGGGCCCTCGAGGGCCCCCACCTTTTCGATAACAGGACGGTAACGAAAAGCCCTGGCGAGAGCAACTCGGCCCCGGCCACATTAACCGACTTTTAACCCTCCGCCGGCAACCGATAGACCCGCCGCGCGTTGCCCGAGGTCAGCTCGGCGAGTTCCGCGGCGGGTCGCTCGAGCAGGTCGGCCAGCGAGCGCACGGTGTAGGGCAGGCAGTACGGCTCGTTGGGTGCGCCGCGGTACGGATGCGGTGTCAGGAACGGCGCGTCGGTTTCCACCAGCAGCTGATCGGGCGGCACCAGCGGGACGGCCTCGCGCAGTTCGCGGGCGTTCTTGAAGCTCACCGTGCCGGACAGGCTGACCAGCCAGCCGGCGTCGGCGCAGGCGCGCGCCAGCTCTGGGCCGGACGAAAAACAGTGGAAGATCACGGTTTCCGGGGCACCCTCGGCCCGCAGTACGTCGAGCACGTCGGCGTCGGCGTCGCGGTTGTGGATCATCAGCGGCTTACCGGTGCGCTTGGCCAGGTCGATATGCCACGCGAAGGCCTCCCGCTGCACCGCCGGTCCGGCGCAGCCGTCGAGCTTGCCCGGCCAGTACAGGTCCATGCCGGTCTCGCCGACCGCCACCACCCGCGGGTGGTCGGCCAGCCGCTCGATCTCGGCGCGGGCGTCGGAGGTCAGCGCGTCGGCACGGGTCGGATGCAGGGCCACCGCGGCGTAGACGCGCGGATCCCAGTCGGCGGCCTGGGTCGCCCAGTGCGCCGACGCCAGGTCATCGGCGATCGTGACCACCGCCACGACGCCGACGGCGGCCGCACGGTCGAGAATCGCGTGCACGCCGTCGGCGTCGGTTGCGCCGCACGCGTCGAGGTGGGTGTGCGCGTCGATCAGCGGGCTCAGCCGCTCCGGAGCGGGCGGCGGCGGACGCTTGGAACTCACGCGCACACCATAAGGTGCATCTTGATGAACCCGTACTACGTCACCACGGCGATCACGTACCCGAATGGCAACCCGCACGTCGGGCACGCCTACGAGTACATCGCCACCGACGCGATCGCCCGGTTCAAGCGGCTTGACGGCTTCGACGTCCGCTTCCTCACCGGCACCGACGAGCACGGCCTGAAGATGGTGGAGACCGCGGCCGCGGAAGGCATTCCGACCGCCGAGTTGGCCAAGCGGAACTCCGACGTGTTCCAGCGTCTGCAACAGAAGCTGAACATCTCCTTCGACCGGTTCATCCGCACCACCGACGCCGACCACCACGAGGCGTCCAAGGAGATCTGGCGGCGGATGCACGACGCCGGTGACATCTACCTGGACAGCTACTCGGGCTGGTACTCGGTGCGCGACGAGCGGTTCTTCGTCGAATCCGAGACCGCGGAGGTCGACGGAACGCGGATCGCGGTCGAGACCGGCACCCCGGTCACCTGGACCGAGGAGCAGACGTACTTCTTCCGGCTGTCCGCCTACGCCGAGAAGTTGTTGGTGCACTACGACTCCCACCCGGAGTTCATCGCGCCCGAGGTGCGCCGCAACGAGGTGGTCAGCTTCGTCTCCGGCGGTCTGCGCGACCTGTCGATATCCCGCACGTCGTTCGACTGGGGCGTGAAGGTGCCCGAGCATCCCGACCATGTGATGTACGTCTGGGTCGACGCGCTGACCAACTACCTCACCGGCGTCGGCTACCCGGACAACGAATCCGAACTGTTCCAACGGTATTGGCCGGCCGATCTACACATGATCGGCAAGGACATCATCCGGTTTCACACCGTCTACTGGCCGGCCTTTTTGATGTCGGCTGGAATCGCCCTGCCCAAACGGGTTTTCGCGCACGGATTCCTGCTCAACAAGGGCGAGAAGATGAGCAAGTCGGTGGGAAACATCGTCGACCCGAACACGCTGGTCGACACGTTCGGCGTCGACCAGGTGCGGTATTTCCTGCTGCGCGAGGTGCCGTTCGGCCAGGACGGCAGCTACAGCGAAGATGCGATCATCAGCCGGATCAATGCCGACCTGGCCAACGAACTCGGCAACCTGGCGCAGCGGTCGCTGTCGATGATCGGCAAGAATCTCGATGGGGTGGTGCCGACGCCCGGTGAGTTCAGCGCCGAGGACACCGAGCTGCTTTCATTGGCCGACGGCCTTCTCGAGCGGGTGCGGGCCGAATTCGACAATCAGGCAATGCATCTCGGACTCGAGGCGATCTGGCTGATGCTCGGCGCGGCCAACCGGTACTTCTCGGCACAGGAACCGTGGGTGCTGCGCAAGAGCGACACCGAGGCCGATCAGGTGCGCTTCGCCACCGTGTTGTACGTGACGATCGAAGCGGTGCGCATCGCTGCACTGCTGGTGCAGCCGGTGATGCCGGAGTCGGCGGGCACGCTGCTCGACCTACTCGGCCAGTCGCCGGAAGCACGGAACTTCACGTCCATCGGGACTCGGGTGTTGCCCGGCACTGCGCTCCCGGCGCCCACCGGCGTCTTTCCGCGCTACCAGGTCGACTAGGCCAGGCGAATCTTGACGGTCACCCGGCCGTTCGAATCCCGTTGCGCGACAGCATGTCCAGCGCGCTCGGTGTCATCGAGCGTCAGCGTGACCGGTCCACCCTCACCGAGGAAGTTGCGCCACCACGTCTTGGCGTCGGGCAGGTTCGCGCCGACCTCGATTTCGTCGCCGCGACGGCGGTAGGCGACTGGGATGCTGAACGTCTTTCCGGATCGCCGCCCGGTGTA
The DNA here is from genome assembly GCF_030252325.1 of Candidatus Mycobacterium wuenschmannii. NCBI lineage: Bacteria > Bacillati > Actinomycetota > Actinomycetes > Mycobacteriales > Mycobacteriaceae > Mycobacterium > Candidatus Mycobacterium wuenschmannii. The sequence goes on from NZ_CP126981.1 coordinate 2,640,974, forward strand.
GCTGATCGTCGTGACGCTGCGCCGCAACAGCTTTCCGAACCGCGGCGAGGCGGTGATCGCCGTGACCGGAGCGTTGAACAGCGGAGCGGCCTTCATGACGAGCCGAGCGATGTTGACCATTTTGACTAACCTTTCACATCACCATGGCCGCGCCGAGCGCCGCGACCGCTAGTCCCTGGAGGGTCGCGCGTGCCGTGATGACCGCGTCCCACTTTCGTTGCAGCGCAGGCGCATCGATGGTCACCCCCGAGCCGTCGGCCGCGGCGGTGAGTTCACGGTTGATCGGCGCGCTCACCCGGAGGTAGATCACCAGCCACCCCACCAGTAGCACGAACGCGACGCCCGCCGCACCGGCCTGCACCCAGTGGCCCGACGCCGCGGCCACCCCCGCACTGATCGCCGCGGCCAACAGGCCGAGCACCCCGGGCACCGGCATCCGCCGGTCGCCGTACCGGTGGATGTTGCCCATCACCGACAGCAGGGCCCGGTCGTCGACACGGGCCAGTGCGGGCCGTTGCACCATCGCGCAGAATACGTCGGTGCCGTAGACCACCGCGGTGCCGAGCACCGCGGTCAACGCGAACAACTTCGCGACCATCGCGTCCTCCTCCATCCGGGTGTTAGCGACGCTAACCCCGCATCCCGAGCGTGTCAATAGCGGCGCTAGCATTCGTATCGCCGCTAACATCATCGATATGGCCATCGACGACCGCCGGACGCGCGAGCGCGCCGCCCGCCGCGACCTGATCACCGCCACCGCGCGCACGATCGCCGAAGCGGAGGGTTGGGACGCGGTGACCACCCGGCGGCTGTCTGCCGAGATCGAGTACAGCCAGCCCGTGCTCTACAAGCACTTCGCCGGCATGGAGGGCATCGTCGCGTCGGTCGCCGTTCAGGGCTTCGCCGAGCTCGGCGACGCGCTGGCCGCGGCGCGCGCCCCGGCCACCGACGGCCACGACGCGCTGTCCCGAGTTGCCCACGCGTTCATCGGTTTTGCCCGCGACAACCCCGCGCTGTTCGACGCGATGTTCACCCGGGCGACCACCCTGGCGTTCGCCGCCGACGACACCCCACCCGAGCTCAACAACGCGTTCGACGAGCTGCGCGCGGCGGTCGAACAAATCGCCGGGAATCGCGACCCCGACACCCTCGCCGAAGTGGTCTGGGCCGCCCTGCACGGGCTCATCACCCTCGATCGCAGCGGGCGCCTACGCCCGGACTTTCATGACGATCGCATCGAGACTCTGGTCGCCGACATCTGCGGGAGCCTGTGAGCCTGGTCACAAGCTGTCACAGCGACGCTCCCGGCGGTGTCTTGAGGGCATCACACCCGCGAGACAGGAGACACCCATGACCGCCCAGCGCACTCACATCGTCGTGATCGGCGGCGGCTACGCCGGCACGCTGGCCGCCAACCACCTGCGCCTCAACGCCGATGCCGTAGACATCACCGTGGTCAACCCGCGGCCGAAATTCGTCGAGCGCATCCGGCTGCACCAGATGGTCGCCGGCAGCGGCAGCGCCGCTGTCGACTACGGCACGCTGCTCGGCGAGGGCGTCCGGTTGGTGGTCGACAACGCCGACCGGATCGACACCGCCCTCGGAACGGTTGAGCTGGCTTCCGGCGAAAACCTGGACTACGACTACCTCATCTATGCGGTCGGCAGCACCGGCGTGGTCCCGGCCGCGGTGCCCGGGGCGGTCGAATACGCCTATCCGATCGCTGAATTCGAACAGGCCGAGCGACTGCACGCTGCGCTCGACGAACTACACCCCGACGCGCCCATCATCGTCGTCGGTGCCGGGCTGACCGGCATCGAGACCGCATCCGAACTGGCCGAGCAGGGCCGGCGGGTGCATCTGGTCTGCGGCGGAACGTTGGGCCCTTCGCTGAGTGCGCCCGGCCGCCGCTCGGTGGCGAAATGGTTGCGCCGCCTGGGCGTCGACGTGCTGGAGGCCGCGCGGGTCGCCGAGGTCCATCGCGACGGGGTGCTGTTGGACGACGGCGCCGTGTTGCGCAGCGCGGCCACCGTGTGGACTGCGGGCTTCGGGGTGCCGGAGTTGGCCGCCCGCAGCGGACTGCCCACCGATGCGCTGGGCCGATTGCTCACCGATGAGACACTGACCTGCGTGGACAACCCACGCATCGTCGCGGCCGGTGACGCCGCCGCGCCGTCGGGCCAGCCGCTGCGGATGAGCTGCCAGGCCGCGATCCCGCTGGGCGCGCAGGCCGCCAACACGGTGCTCAGCCGGATTGCCGGCACCCCGGCCGCGGGCATCAACCAAGCCTTCACCGGCCAGTGCATCAGCATCGGACGCAAGTACGCGACCGTGCAATTGGCCCGCTCCGACGACACCCCACTGAACCTGTTCATCGGCGGCCGGGTCGCCGCCTCGATCAAGGAAATGGTCTGCAAGGGCACGGTGTGGGGCATCCGCAAGGAGGCCGCCAAGCCGGGTTGGTACCGCTGGCTCAAGGGCGGCAAGCGGGCGCAGCGACTGGCCGACGAGGCGGTGCCGGTGTCGTGACCGCCACCGACGAGCACGCCGAACGGTTCATGCTGCTGCGCCCGCTGCTGTTCACCATCGCGTACGAAATCCTCGGCTCGACAACCGAATCCGACGATGTGCTGCAGGACAGCTACCTGCGCTGGGCCGACGTCGATCTCGACAGCGTGCAGGACACCAAGGCCTATCTGGCCCGGCTGGTCACCCGCCAGGCGCTCAACGCGCTCCGGGCAGGTGCCCGGCGCCGGGAGGACTACGTCGGCCCGTGGCTGCCCGAACCGCTGCTGCTCGACGAGCAGGACCCGTCGGCCGATGTCGTGCTGGCCGAATCGGTTTCGATGGCGATGCTCGTCCTACTGGAGACGCTCAGCCCCGACGAGCGTGCGGTGTTCGTGCTGCGCGAGACCTTCGGCTTCGACTACGGCGAAATCGCCTCTGCGGTCGGCAAATCCGAGCCGGCCGTGCGCCAGGTCGCCCATCGGGCCCGGGAACACGTGCAGGCCCGGCGCAAGCGCTTCGCGCCCGCCGACCCCGAGCAGAACACCCGGATCGCCGCGGAGTTCATGGCCGCAGCGGCCGGCGGCGACGTCGCGGCGGTGATGTCGATGCTGGCCCCCGACGTGGTGTGGACCGCCGACAGCAACGGCAAGGCCAGCGCGGCGCGGCGGCCGGTGGTCGGCGCCGACAAGGTCGCCCGCGCGATCGTCGGGTTGATCGGCCGTGGCCTGCAGATGCCAGACGTGCGGGCCGAGATGGTGGTCTGCAACGCTGCCCCTGCGGTCCTGCTGTACGCCGCCGACAAGTTGGAAGGCGTTTTCACCGTCGAGATAGTCGACGGCAAGATCGCCAACTTCTACGCGATGCGCAATCCCGACAAGCTGGCGGCGGTCACCACCGCACGCAAAATCAGCCGCGGCTGAGATTTCTGCCAAGCTAGGGGCGTGCGAATCGACCGGCTCGGCGATCTGGGCAGCCCCCACGAAGTGCTGCGTGCCGTCGCCGATGCCACGAAACGGCTGGATCTGCCGCCACCGGCGGCTCTGACCGGCCAGTGGTTCGGTGCCCTGGCAGTGATCGCGCCGAGCCTGTCGGTACAGCCCGTCGACGCCACGGAGGCCTTCGATGTGCGGCCCGGCTCGCACAGCACCACGATCGGCGGCGGCTGGATCGGCTATCTGTCCTACCCCGATCCGGGTGTCGACGGACAGCCCGCGCGAATTCCCGAGGCCGCCGGCGGCTGGACCGATTGCGTGCTGCGCTGCGACCGTGATCGGCAGTGGTGGTTCGAGAGCCTGTCCGGGGCGCCGGTGCCCGGTTGGCTCGCCGAGGCGCTGACGTCACCGACGCCGGCCCGCGCGTACCGGATCGACTGGGACGCCGCCGACCGCGCTGCCCATCGAGCCGGAGTCTTGGCCTGCCTGGAGGCCATTCGCGCCGGCGAGGTCTACCAGGCCTGCGTGTGCACGCAATTCACCGGCACCCTCGCCGGCGACCCGCTGGACTTCTTCCTCGACGGCGTCGCCCGCACGGCGCCGGCCCGCGCGGCCTATCTGGCCGGTGGTTGGGGCGCGGTGGCCTCGCTGTCGCCGGAGCTGTTCCTCAGTCGCCGTGGGGATTTGGTGACCTCGAGCCCGATCAAGGGCACGCTGCCGCTGTCTGCTCCCCCGTCGGCCCTACGCGCGTCGACCAAGGACGTCGCGGAGAACGTGATGATCGTCGACCTGGTGCGCAACGACCTGGGCCGGGTCGCGGTGACCGGATCGGTCACCGTGCCCGAGTTGCTGGTGGTGCGTCCCGCGCCCGGGGTGTGGCACCTGGTGTCGACGGTCGCGGCGCAGGTGCCGATCGGGCTGGCCACCACCGCACTGCTGGACGCGACCTTCCCGCCGGCGTCCATCACCGGCACCCCGAAAATTCGTGCCCGCCAGCTCATCTGGCAGTGGGAGCGGTCCAGGCGCGGCGTCTATTGCGGCACAGTCGGTTTGGCGTCACCGGTGGCGGGCTGCGAGCTGAACGTCGCGATCCGAACGGTGGAGTTCGACGCCACCGGCAACGCGGTGCTGGGTTCCGGCGGCGGGATCACCGCCGACTCCGACCCCGACGCCGAGTGGGAGGAGTGCCTGCACAAGGCCGCCCCGATCATCGGCGCCTCAGTCGCGGGCGCGCAGCACCGCGTCGTAGAGCTCACGCCGTGACACCGCTCCCGGTGTAGCCGAAATAACCTGCGCGCAAGCGTCTTTGACGCCCATCCCGTCGTCGATCAATGCCACCGCCTGGGCCACCAGTGTCGGCAGGTCCGTCTTCAGCACCGCGCCGGCCAGCACCACGGTGATCTCGCCGAGCACCTCACCGGCGGCCCACTCCGCCAGCTCGTGCAGCGACCCGCGCAGCACCTCCTCGTGCACCTTGGTCAGCTCGCGGCATACCGCGGCGCGGCGGTCGCCGCCGAGTTCGGCGACCGCGTCCTCGAGGCACGCCTGCAAGCGCCGCGGCGACTCGAAGAACACCGTCGTGCGCTGCTCAGTCGCCAGCGACGCCAGCCAGCTGCGGCGCGCGCCCTGTTTGCGCGGTGCGAACCCCTCGAAGCAGAACCGCTCCGACGGCAGGCCGGACACCGCCAGCGCGGTAGTCACCGCCGACGGTCCGGGCAGACACTGCACCGCGATGCCCGCATCCACGCACGCCGCCACCAGCCGGTGCCCCGGGTCGCTGATCAACGGCATCCCGGCATCGCTGACCACCAACGCCGTCGCGCCGGCGGTGAGCTGCTCGACCAGTTGCGGCACCCGAGCGGCCTCGTTGTGGTCGAAGAGGCTGATCACCTTGCCGCCGATCTCCACGTCGAGCGCCTTGGCCAGGATCCGCAGCCGACGGGTGTCCTCGGCGGCGACGATGTCTGCCGTAGCCAGCGCCGCAATCAGCCGCGCCGACGCGTCGGCCGGTTGACCAAGCGGCGTGGCACCCAGCAGCAGTCGGCCGGTCGTCATGAGCCACAGCCTACGATCGGACCCGATGACCATCACCGAGCCCGACGACCTCGTCGCGCAGGACGCTGTTCCGGTGATCAGCCCCGGGCCGCTCGCCCCGGCACCCGATTTCGGCCCGGTCGACCGGCTCGAGGGCTGGGTGGTCACCGCCGTCGTCACCGCACTGGCGGCACTGACCCGAACGATCAACCTCGGGTCCCCCACCGACGCCGGCACCCCGATCTTCGACGAGAAGCACTACGCGCCGCAGGCCTGGCAGCTGCTGCACAACCACGGCGTCGAGGACAACCCTGGCTACGGCCTCGTCGTGCATCCGCCGGTGGGCAAGCAACTGATCGCGATGGGCGAGGCGCTGTTCGGCTACACCGGGCTGGGCTGGCGGTTCACCGGCGCGATCCTCGGCACGATCATGGTGGCGCTGGTGGTGCGGATCGTGCGACGGATCAGCCGCTCGACACTCGTCGGCGCCATCGCGGGATTGCTGGTGATCGCCGACGGCGTCAGCTTCGTGGTGGCCCGCACCGCGCTGCTCGACGGATACCTCGCGTTCCTGGTACTGGCCGCGTTCGGCGCGCTGATCGTCGACCGCGATCAGGTCCGCGAACGACTACACGTCGCGTACACCGAGGGCCGCATCGGCGACACCGTGTGGGGCCCGCGGCTGGGCGTGCGGTGGTGGCGGTTCGGCGCCGGCGTACTACTCGGATTGGCTTGTGGGACAAAATGGTCCGGCCTCTACTTCGTGGTCTTCTTCGGGTTGATGTCACTCGGTTTCGACGTCGCGGCGCGCCGGCAGTACCGGGTGCTGCGGCCGTGGCTGGGCACCGTGCGCCGCGACCTGTTCCCAACGGCCTACGCGCTGTTGCTGATTCCGTTCGGGGTCTACCTGGCCAGCTATGCGCCCTGGTTCGCCTCTGAGACGGCCATCGATCGCCACGAGGTCGGCCAGTCGGTCGGATGGCACTCGAATGTTCCACTGCCCGACGCGATTCGCTCGTTGTGGCACTACACCTACAACGCGTATCACTTCCACGCCGGCCTGACGAACTCCGCGGGAAACTATCACCCGTGGGAGTCCAAGCCGTGGGCCTGGCCGATGTCGTTACGGCCGGTGCTCTATGCGATCGACCAGCAGAACGTGCCGGGTTGCGGCGCGCAGTCGTGCGTCAAAGCGGTGATGCTGGTGGGCACCCCGGCGATGTGGTGGATTTCGGTGCCCATGCTGCTGTACGCCGTATGGCGGATGTCGGTGCGCCGCGACTGGCGCTACGCCGCCGTCCTCGTCGGCTACTGCGCGGGATGGCTGCCGTGGTTCGCCGACATCGACCGTCAGATGTACTTCTTCTACGCGGCGACCATGGCGCCGTTCCTGGCGATGGGCATCGCGCTGATCCTCGGCGACATCCTTTACAAACCCGTTCAAGGCGCGGAGCGGCGCAGCCTCGGGCTCATCGTCGTATCCTGTTACGTCGCATTGGTTTTGACAAACTTTGCCTGGTTGTTCCCGATTCTCACCGGCCAGCCGATCTCGCAGAACACCTGGAACATGGAGATCTGGCTGCCCAGCTGGCGCTGAGCTCGCCCGCCGCCGCCGCCGCCGCGAAACAGAAGCCACGGTCGCGAATTCCGGTTATCCACAACCCTGGCTTCAGGTTGGCGCAGCATTGTCGCGTGACCCCGCATCATCGCCCGCATGGATGCACCGATCGTCGGCAGCGAGGCGTTGGCCCGCGGCGCGCTCACCCGCGGACAACTGCGCTCGAATTACCGGCCCATTTTCCCGGATGTCTACCTGCCGAAGACGAGCGATCGAACGCTGGCGGCGCTGACCGTCGGCGCCTACCTGTGGTCCGGCCACCGGGCAACGATCACCGGGCGCGCCGCGGCGGCGTGGCACGGCGCGAGATGGGTCAGCGACACCGCACCGATCGAGATGCTTTGGCGCAACGCACACTGCCCGCCCGGCATCATCGCGCGCGACGAGCGGTTCGCTCGCGATGAGGTCGCCGTTGTCGGCGGTGTCCGGGTCGCGACGCCTGCGCGCGTGGGTGTCGACCTCGCCCGCCACCTGATCGGGGCAACAGCCGTCGCGCATCTCGACGCGCTCGCTCGACGGACGCGTATTACGAAGCAGGAGTTGATAACTCTGCTCGAGCGGTATCCCGGGGCGCGTGGCAACAAGCTCGCGCGGTCATCCATCGAGGGCGATGGACGCCGGTGCGGAATCGCCGAAGGAATCGTGGTTGCGGCTGATACTGACGCAGGCCGGGTTGCCCCGGCCCGTCACGCAGATTCGCGTGAGCGACGGTCAGCAGGTCGCCTACCTCGACATGGGTTGGGAAGATCCCATGGTGGCAGTGGAATACGACGGCGATCATCATCGCCTAGATCGTCAGCAGTACGTGAAGGACGTGCGACGGGCCGAGCTGCTCGACGGCCTCGGTTGGCTCGTCGTGCGGGTGATCAAGGAGGACCATCCACGGCAAATCGTGGGACGCGTCTCACGAGCGCTCGCCCAGCGCGGCTACGCACCGGCGCCGCGAAACCGAAGCCACGGTCGCGGTGCGGCGTAATTCACTGCCCTAGCGTCTGTTTCGCGGCGGCGCTAACTTCCGCCCAGCGAGCAGGCGTCGCGCACCTTCGGCGAATACGTCACGTCGCCGCACTCGCACTCCCACGTGGTGTGCCGGCCGCGACCGCAGGAGCACGACCGGCTCCCCACGATCATGTGGCCCGGCAGCAGCCAGTGGCCATTCGCGCAGCGATACGGACGTTTATCCGTATACAAGACGAGTTCGTCGTCAACATCCATAGTCACGCCCTCGACAGTGACAGGTTCCGCGCACCATCGGCAGGGGCGGAGCCGGATCGTGATCGTTCGGTGTCCAAGCCCGCGCGTGTCGGTGACCTACCCAAAACCTCAAGTATTGTTGCGGTTGTGCACGGCCAGGACCTCATTCTTCCCGGCGAACTCGCAGCCCGCGCCGGCGTCGCGGTCTCGGCGCTGCACTTCTACGAACGACAGGGGCTGATCACCAGCACCCGCACGTCGGGCAACCAGCGCCGCTACGCGCGCGACACACTGCGCCGCGTCGCATTCGTCAAGATGTCACAGCGGCTGGGCATTCCGCTGGCACGTGTCCGCGACGCGCTGACCACGCTGCCCGCCAATCGCGTTCCCACGAGCCGGGATTGGGCCCGACTGTCGGCCGGCTGGCGCGCCGACCTCGACGACCGGATCCTGCATCTGCAGCGACTGCGCGACAACCTCGCCGACTGCATCGGCTGCGGCTGCCTCAGCCTGAAAGCGTGCGCGCTGTTCAATCCCGACGACGCGCTCGGCGCCGAAGGACCCGGTGCCGCCCTCCTGTGAATCGAACAATTGTGCGATAAGATCGTGGCCATGGCGATCGAGGTCCAGCAGTCGTTGTTCGAGTGCAACGACCGACGGTCGCTGGGCGACGGAGCGTGGATCGACGTCCGCTCTGGCTGGCTGACCGATGCCGAGGACCTGCTCGGCGAATTGCTCGACACCATCCCCTGGCGCGCCGAGCGCCGCCAGATGTACGACCGGATTCTCGACGTCCCCCGACTGGTCAGCTTCCACGACCTCACCGTCGACGAGGCGCCCCACCCGCAGTTGGCCCGGATTAGGCGGCGGCTCAACGACATCTACGCCGGCGAACTCGGCGAGCCGTTCACCTCCGCCGGCCTGTGCTGGTACCGCGATGGGTCTGACAGCGTGGCGTGGCACGGCGACACCATCGGTCGCGGCAGGACGGACGACACCATGGTCGCGATCGTCAGCCTCGGCGCCACCCGCACCTTCGCGTTGCGACCGCGCGGCGGCGGCACGTCGCTGCGCCTGCCGCAGGCGCACGGCGATCTGCTGGTGATGGGCGGATCGTGTCAGCGCACCTGGGAGCATGCGGTGCCGAAGACGTCGGCCCATACCGGGCCGCGGGTCAGTATCCAGTTCCGGCCGCGCGACGTCCGTTAGCGATCAGTTCCTGATCGCGGCGACCGACTTCACGAGTAGATCCTGGGCCTTCTTGGTGTCGACGGGCTTCGGCGGCTGCCCCGGCACGAGCACCGGGTTCGCGGTGATGATCACCTGGTAATCGCCGAAATGCGCGGTGTAGTTGTACAACTCGCCGCTGTGCGGCTTGCCCTGCACCACCGTCTGCAGGATGCGGTGCACGCCCAGCGTCTTGGTGCCGTCGATCTGTGGGGTGTCGATGACCTCGAAGAGGCCGCGCATGCGGCCGCCCTGGAAGGCCACCTTGTGGCAGTTTCGGCCCGGCTCCGCGAAGGGCACCGGCACGGAGGTCTGCACCGCCATCGCGATGAAGCGCTCGCCGGCGCCCTCGGCGGCCACCGCGGCCATGTTGCCTTCCAATCCCGACGGCATGTCTTCGCCGACCACGAACGACGCGCAGTCCGGCGGATCGAACGTCAGGCCTGGCGGCAGCTTATGGGATTGCAGCATCTTCGGGTCGATCCCGGTTTTGGCCTGCTCCTTGACCTTGAAACCCGGCCCGAAATCGGACTTCACCTGAGAAATCTTGGTGATATCCGCAGAAGGGGCCTCCTGAGACGATCCGTGGGAGCATGCCGTCAACAGGCAGACACTCCCGATCGCCACCGCAATCCGCATCATTCCGGCCAATCTAACGCACCACCGTCAGCCACGTACGGCTGATACCGTTTTCACCAGCAAGTCGGCGGCGAATTGCGGCGTCAGCGCCGGATTGGGCGAACCGGGATCGCTGACCAGCACAGTGAACGCATAGTAATCACCCAGGTACGCGGTGAAGGTGCTTGCCCGCGAAGCGATTTCGTTGCCGCCCTCGACAGACGTGACGATGTCGGCGGCCATCCCCAGGGTGTCGGCGGCGTCGACGTGTGGCGCGTCGATGACGTGAACGTGGGCTCTGGCCCGCCGGCCGGTCATGCTCCACTGCCGACACCCGGCGAGCGCGGAGTGATCCAGCGCCACTGGGCCGGTCGGCGCGGCGACGACCACCGCGTACACCGTGCCGCCCGGGCCCGATCCCGAAATGCCTTGCGCACGTTGACCCCGGCCGCCCGTCGGGTCGGCCAGCGGACCGCAACGTGCGGGGGTGGCGGCTCCGACACCACCCAGGCCCCAAACGCCGGGCGGCGCAACCACATCCGCGACCGGCGCGACCTCGTAGCCGGGCGGCAGGTCGCGCCGCACCCGCCTGATGTTGCCCGGGTCGACGCGACCCGCCGACACCGTTGTGGACGGCGCCGGCCGGTGTTCGGCCGGATGCACACACCCGGCGAGCAGCAGCAGTATCGGAGCGGCCGCCGCGATACGCATTTAGCTGACGGCCCGAATGACTTGACGTGCAGTGTGTTTGAGCTGAGTCACGGTGTCCCTGCTCAGCGACAGATGATTGGCGTCGGGCACGTCGACAACGGTGGTGACCACCCCCACGTCGTCGCGCTGCCAGAAGGCGCCGTAGCGGTCCATGATCGCGCGCATCGCCACATTGTCGGCGAGCATCCGCCCGGAGAACTTGTGCACGCCGGCGATCCCTGCCGCCACCGACAGCGCATCGATCAAGAACGTCCCGATGCCGTGCCCCTGGTAGGCGTCGGCGACGGTGAAGGCTATCTCGGCGACGTTCGGGTCGTGGTCTTCGCGGACGAATCGCGCGTCAGCCACCGGATTGCCTTCGCGATCGGTCATCACCCACACGAAGTGGTCGACGTAGTCGACCTCGGCCAGATAGTCCATCAGCGCCGGACTGGGCACCCGTGCCGACATGAACCGCCGATACAGCGTGTCGGCGGAGAACCGGACGTGACCCTGCAGGGTGCGGGCGCTGTCGCCGGGCAGCACCGGACGCAGCAGCACCTCGGTGCCGTCGCGGGTCCGCACCGGGATCGGCGTCAGAAACGCGGCAAGTCGCTGACGGATCGTGCGGACCAGCCTCGTCATGATCCCGGGAATGTGCACCAGGCGCGCGAACGCGTCACTGTCGCCGCACCACCCGGTCAGCAACTCGGTGGTGGTCACGGTCGCGGTCCGCGGGATGTTTCGCAGCAGGGCGATCTCGCCGACGATCATGCCGGCCGAGACCTGCTCGACGGTCACCACGTCGTCGTCCGCCACGTGCTGGATCTCCGCGGCCCCCGATGCGATGAGCAGGAAGGACACCGCCCGCTCACCCTGGCGCATCAGCACCTGCCCGGGCGCGGCCTGCAGCGGTTCCAGGCTGGCCGCCAACGGCATCAGGTCCTCGGCGGGGCAGCCCTTGAAGATGTCCAGCGTCGCGAGTTCGGCGGCGCGCAACGTGGTCAGTTCGGTCAACTGCCGCCCCCGTCACCATTGAAGATGGTGCCAAGGCTAGGGGCTGGGCGCGTGTTGCAGCAAGGACGCGCCCACCGGCAGACTCACTCCCGTGACCCGCACCGACGATCCGCTGCAGACGACCCGTGACCTGCTCGACCGCGACGCGACCCTGCGGCACGGCTTCCTGGACGTGCTCGGCGCGTCGGTGGCCAGCGACACCCCGACACTGGCTCAGGTGGCGATGAACAGCCCGGTGGTCGCGACGGTGTACGAGCGACTCTGGCGGCCGGTGGCGTTCTACGTCGCGAGCGGCGTCACGACCGGCGCCGAGCAGCGCCGCGCAGCGGAGGCGCTGAACCTGCCCGGCACCTCCCGATTGCTCGACATTGCTTGCGGCCCGGGCAATTTCACTGGAAAGTTGGCTGAGCAGCTGCCGGAGGACGGGCTCGCGATCGGCTTCGACATCTCGGTGCCGATGCTGACCCGTGCCGTGCAGGACAACAGCGGGCCGCGCACCTGCTACGTGCGCGGCGATGCGGGAACGCTGCCGTTCGACGACGAAACCTTCGACGCCGTCTGCTGTTTCGGCGCGCTGTACCTGATGCCCGAGCCGTTCCAGGTCGCGCGCGAAATGCTGCGGGTGCTCAAACCCGGTGGCCGGGTGGCGATCCTGACCAGCTACGTCAGCCGGGTACCGGGACTCCGCCAGGTCAGCGAAGCCAGTGCGAAGGTGATCGGGCTTCGCTTGTTCGACCGCGAAACCTTCGTCGACCTGTTCCGCGAGGCCGGCCTGACGGGCATCGAGCAGGAAATCCAGCGCAACCTGCAGTTCGTCGCCGCGGACAAGCCCGCCTGAGGCTCAGGCCATCGAGTAGCTCAAGCCATTGAATAGAAGGCCTCGTCGGCGCGGCCGATCGCCTGCGCGCCGCCGGCGGCCAGGGCCTGCGCCTTGAAGATGTGGGCGGCGGCGCTCGGCTGGTGCCGGGCGGCGACGAAGGTGCGGCTCAAATTCGTCGGGTGGTGCCGGCCCCACAGCAGCACCTCTGTCTCATCGACACTGCCCATCTCGAGCACGTGCCGGCACACTGAGTCACTGCGGACCAGCACGTCGGCCGCGACCGCGAGCTGGTGCGGACGGGGAAGTGCCCGTGCGTAATTCGGGTCCGACAAGCGCTTGGCCACGTGTGCGCCGAGGATGCGCAACGGCCGGTCGTCGACCGTGCGTTCGGTGTCGCCGTCGATCACCACGCCGACGTCCCAGCCGGCCATCGCTCGGTCGAAGATCAGCCCGCCGATCGACATCACCGCGTCGGCGACGCTCGGGGCCACCACCTGAAACTGGTAACGACCGGGTCCTTCGCGGACCTCGCGCCGCGACGACGATCCCGATGTCGGGCAGTGCAGGGGCTTGAGCGTGCTGGCGGCAGCGGTCACGTGTGGTCCGTTCGACGGTGTGCGCAATTCTGAGCTAACACTACGAATATAGAGTAGCGGCGCTCCCGGTGAAAGCCCAGCCCGCTACACTGCCGGGATACCGAACAGACGCAAGCCCAATCCCGACCAACGCCGCCGCGAACTCTGCGACGCGGCGATACAGCTGCTTGCCGACGACGGCGCCAAAGGCCTGAGCCACCTCAAGGTCGACGGCCGCGCCGGGGTTCCCGACGGCACCACCTCGTTCTACTTCCGCACCCGCTCGGCGCTACTGCTCGCGATCGCCGAACGGATGGCCGAACTCGACCTGGCGACGTTGCAGACGGTCGCCGACAGCGCCGCCGTCGAGGACGGCGCCTCGGCGTCCACGCTGGCCAAGGTGGTCATCCAATCGGGCGAAGAACCGCAGCTGAGCCGCACCCGCGCCCGCTACGAGCTGACCATCCAGGCCACCCGGGATCCGGCGATCGCGGCGACGCTGCAGCGCGCCACCGACGCCTTCACCAAGCTGCACCACGACATCCTGGTTCAACTGCTGCCGCACGGCGCCGATCTCGACCCCGACGTCGTCGACGATCTCAGCAACGTGACGCTGACATTCATCAACGGGCTGATGCTGCGGTTCGTCCACGGCGATCGGATCATCGACACCCCCGAACAACTCGACGGCGTCCTGTCGGCGATCGTCGCCGGGGTGCTCGCCAGCGAGCAGCAGGGCCAACTCACGCATGACGGCGGCGCCCTGCGACCGTCTGCAAAGCCCGCAAAATAGCCCGCCGAATCCGGCCCGCATAGCTCTCTACGGCAATAGAGTTGACGGGTCGCGAGTACGCGTCCGCGCACGGTTTCATTAAGCGAAAAGTACAAATCGCCCTAACTGTCCGGGACGCTGACACACTGGCGGCATCGACTCGGCGTACGGCCCATCCGGATCACCGAAGTTGTGGCGAAAGGCAAGATTTCGTGACGATCAGCACCGGCTCAGACGTTCATTACGACCCCTACGACGTGGTCGTCAACGCCGACCCCTACCCCACTTTCGCGCGGCTGCGCGAAGAGGCGCCGCTGTACTACAACACCGAGCACGACTTCTACGCCGTCAGCCGCTTCGAGGATGTCGACAAGGCGCTGGTCGATCACGCCACCTTCAGTTCGGCGCGCGGCATCATCATCGAATTGATCAAGGCCAATCTCGACATTCCACCGGGATTGCTGATCATGGAAGACCCGCCGATCCACGACATCCACCGCAAGCTGCTCTCGCGGATGTTCACCCCGCGCAAGATCGCCGCGCTCGAACAGCAGATCCGCGACTTCTGCGCTCAGTCACTGGATCCGCTGATCGGCACGGGCGGTATCGACTTCGTCGGCGACCTGGGCGCGCAGATGCCGATGAAGGTCATCAGCATGCTGCTCGGAATACCGGAGAACGACCAGGAATTCATCCGCGACCACACCAACGCGCAGATGCGCACCGAAGCCGGCAAGCCGATGAACGCCGACGGCGGCCTGGTCACCGGCGAGATCTTCGCCGCCTACATCGACTGGCGGGCCGAACATCCGTCTGACGACATCATGACGGAGTTGCTCAACGTCGAATTCGTGGACGAGACCGGCCAGACCCGCCGGCTGACCCGCGACGAGTTGCTGATCTACCTCAACGTCGTCGCCGGCGCGGGCAACGAGACCACCACGCGGCTGATCGGCTGGGCCGGAAAAGTTCTCGCCGAACATCCGGACCAGCGCCGCCAACTGGTGGAGAACCCGGGACTGATTCCGCAGGCCGTCGAGGAACTGCTGCGATTCGAGCCGCCGGCCCCGCATGCGGCGCGTTACGTGACCCGCGACGTGACCCTGCACGGCCAGACCGTTCCGCAGGGCTCGGTGATGATGACACTGATCGGCGCCGCCAACCGCGATCCACGCCAATTCGGTTCGGACAGCGAGGAATTCAACATTCATCGCACTCCCCGCCAGCACCTGGCCTTCAGCGTGGGCACCCACTTCTGCCTGGGCTCGGCGCTTGCGCGACTGGAGGGACGCATCGCGCTCGAGGAGATCCTCGCCCGCTTCCCGGTGTGGGACGTCGATCTGACGAAAGCAAGGCTCAGCCCGACCTCGACGGTGCGGGGATGGGAGACCATGCCGGCTTCCACGTCATGACCGGTCGCGTCGAGGGCAAGGTCGCCTTCATCAGCGGGGCGGCCCGCGGGCAGGGCCGCAGCCACGCCGTCCGATTGGCGCAGGAGGGCGCCGACATCATCGCGATCGACGTCTGCGGGCCGATCGACAATCTCAGCTACCCGCATGCCGTGCCCGAAGACCTCGACGAGACAGTCGATTTGGTGAAGGGGCTGGGCCGCCGCATCGTGACCGAGCAGGTCGACGTCCGTGATTACGACGCACTGAGGGCGGCGGTGGACAGCGGGGTCGAGCAACTCGGCCGCCTCGACATCGTCGTCGCCAACGCCGGCGTCGGCACCGACGGCCGGATGCTGCACAAGATCCGCGAGAACGTGTGGCAGGACATGATCGACATCAACCTCAGCGGCGTCTGGCACACCGTCAAAGCCGCGGTGCCGCATCTTCTTTCGGGCGGCCACGGTGGCTCGATCGTGCTGACCAGCTCGGTGGGCGGCCACAAGGCCTACCCGCACACCGGACACTACATCGCGGCCAAGCACGGCGTGATCGGCCTGATGCGCGCCTTCGCCGTCGAACTCGGCCAGCACATGATCCGGGTCAACTCGGTGCTGCCCACCCAGGTAAGCACCACGATGGTGATGAACGAGCAAACCTATCGGCTGTTCCGGCCGGACCTGGAGAATCCCGGCCCCGACGACTTCGCCCCGATCTCGCAGATGATGCACACGCTTCCGGTGCCCTGGGTCGACGCGGTCGACATCAGCAACGCCGTGTTGTTCCTCGCCTCCGATGAATCCCGTTACATCACAGGCGTTTCGCTTCCCGTCGACGCGGGCAGCTTGCTCAAATAATCAACAACCGATTGGGAGATGGCTCATGGTCGAGTTCGACTACGAAAAGATGAAGAAGGAAGCCGAGCAGTACATCAAGTTCGAGAAGGACCGGGAGAACCGGATCGCCTACATCACGTTCGACCGGCCCGAGGCGCAGAACGCCACCAGCCTGGGCATGCGGCAGAACTACGCCGACCTGATCCACAAGTGCAACGTCGACGACGACGTGAAGGTCGTCGTGATCCGCGGCGAGGGCGACGATTTCGGCAGTGGTGGAGACCTTCCCGAGCAGCGACCGATGCTGGAAAATCCGGGCCTGCCCCTGCATCACGAGCTGGCGATCAACGACGACGACGTAAAGTACCCGCCCGGGGGTTCGTACCGCTACCTGTCCACGGTCACCGACTTCTACGCCAAGGCGAAGGCCGGAAACCGTCCGCTGCAAGAGCTTCGGAAGATCAGCATCATCGAGGCCAAGGGTTACTGTTACGGCTGGCACTTCTACCAGGCCGGCGACGCGGACCTGGTGATCTCCTCCGACGACGCGTTGTTCGGCCATCCGGCCTTCCGTTACGTCGGCTGGGGACCGCGGCTGTGGTGGTGGGCCGAGACGATGGGCCTGCGCAAGTTCTCCGAAATGCTGTTCACCGGAAGGCCGTTCAGCGCCAAGGAGATGTACGACTGCGGCTTCGTCAACAGCGTGGTGCCGCGCGACAAGCTCGAGGACGAGACCAAAAAGTACGCGCTGGCCTGCTCGAAGTCCCGTCCGACCGATACCGTTGCAGTGCAGAAGACCTTCCTCGAGCTGTACAAGCAGCACAAGGGTGAGTACTTCGGCAGCCTGCTGACCGGCATGGTCGAAGGCATGTTGCCGCTCATCCAGAACGACGTCGACAACACCGTCGACCTCACCGGTGGCACCTTCGAAAAGGGCCTCAACAATGTGGTCAAGGACAACGACCTGAACTTCCCGCCCGAGTGGCGGCTGAGCCGCTCGGGACGCGCCAAGCCCTGAGTTATGTCGGCGCTGACCGGTTTTCGGGTCGTCGAGCTGGCGGAGTCCGTTGCCGGGGAGTACTGCGGGAAACTGCTGGCGGACTTCGGCGCCGAAGTGATCAAGGTCGAACGCCCGGGTGGTAGCCCCACCCGGGCGATGGCGCCGATCGTCGGCGAGGGCGGCCCGGAGTGCAGCGCGGTGTTCGCCTACCTGAACACCAACAAGCGCTCGGTCGTGATCGACGGCGACGGGATGAACGCTCTGATCGCGTCGGCCGACGCCGTGATCGGAGAGCAGTCGGTCGCCGAGATTGCCGGCGACCATCCCGACACGGTGTTCTGCGCGGTCACTCCGTACGGCGTGCAGGCGCCTGCCGAGTTGCACAATGCCGCCAGCCTCAACGTCTTTCACGCCAGCGGCTGGGGCTTTCACACCCCAGCCATGCCGATCCAGCCAAACCGCCGCTGAAGGGACCGGGCCGTTTCCTGGCCGACTACGAGGCGGGCCTGGACGCTGCGCTGTGTGTGGTGTCGTCGCTGTTCTCCCGGTTGCACAGCGGCGCAGGACAATTCGTCGATGTGTCGATGCATGCCGTGCTGGCGTCGCGCGCCGACTGCGTGTTGGGCCGCTACATCACCGGAGAGATCTCGCCGGAGAACACCCGCGACGACTACGACCAGCAAGGACCCGCCTCGTTCTTCGAGTGCGCGGACGGCTTCGTCTACCTTTACATGACCAGCGGCAGTCACTGGGCCGGGGTGAAAGAGTTGATGGGTCGGCCGGATTGGCTCGACGAGTTCGAAGACGACTGGCTGGAGTTCTCGGTCACCCCGGACAAGGTGGCGAGGTTTCGACAGGGCTTCGCGGAATGGGTCAGCGGGCTGGACAAGGATTCGGCCTCCGAGCGGGCCCAGCGCCTCAACGTTCCGCTGGTGCCCGTCACCGGGGCCACCGATCTGAGAACCGCACCACAGTACCGGCACCGCGGCTTCTTTCAGGACGTCACCCATCCGGTCCTAGGCGACGCGGCGTATCCCGGCGTGCCCTACCTGTTGAGCGCATCGCCGGCGCGGATCACCGGTCCGGCGCCCGCGCTCGGGCAAGACAAAGTCGCCGTGCATCGTGCTCCGAAAGCCGTTTCCCAGCAACTGAAACCATCGAAATTCGCGCGTGGCGGGCCGCTGCAGGGGGTGCGAGTTGTCGAGCTCACCAAGGTATGGGCCGGCCCGTACGCGGGCAAACTGCTGGCCTTCCTGGGCGCCGAGGTGATCAAGGTCGAGAGCTCGACCCACCCCGACGAGATGCGGGCCTACGGCGGTACCGACATCAACCACGCGCCGTTCTTTCTCAGCATCAACCCCGAGGTGCTCAGCGTCGAACTGGATCTGAAGTCACCCGACGACATCGGGCGTCTTCGCGCCCTGATCGCGCAGAGCGATATCGTGCTCAACAACCTGCGCCCCGGCGCGATGGAGCGGATGGGCCTGGGCTACCCGGATCTCAAAAGCGTGAAGCAGGACATCATTTCGGTGTCGATCAAGATGTGGGGAAACGACGGCCCGCTGGGCTATCAGACCGGCTACGCGCCGTGCTTCGCCGCGCTCGCCGGGGTCGCGTCATTGGTCGGCTACTCGGGCGGAGCACCGCTGGGCACCAGCATGCGCTATGGCGATTCGACCGTCGGGGCCGCCGCCGCGTTCGCTGCGGTCGCGGCATTGCTTCATCGGGACCTCACCGGCGAGGGCCAATTCGTGGACGTGTCCGCCGTCGAAACCCTCTCGTCGATGATCGGCGATTGTCTACTCGCACAGGAACTCACCGGAATCCCTTTACTGCCCGACGGAAACCGGCACGCCGACATGGCTCCACACGGCTGCTACCCGTGCACCGACGGCGACTGGATCAGCATCGCCGTGGCCGATGACACGCAATGGCAGCACCTGTGCGACGCGCTTGGCGTGGCCGACCCCCGCTACGCAACATCGGCCGGACGGCTCGCCCACACCGACGAACTCGACCGAGACCTAGCGGCGGTGACCCGAACCCATGACGCGGACGCACTGGCACAACGGCTTCGGGCCGCCGGCGTGCCCGCGAGCAAGAGCGCCACCACCCTCGACGTCATCAGCCACCCGCTGCTGTGGGATCGCGAACTCTACCGCTTCGTCAGCGATCACCGGGAAGGGCAGCGACCGGTGCTCGCCGCGCCGTGGCGGATGTCGGTTCGTGAGGCCGAGATCGCCCGCGGCGCCCCCGACCTGGGTGAGCACGACGACTATGTTCGTAACGAGATCCTGAGGGAGGGCAGATGACCACCACCCTTGCCGGCACCGCCGCGTTGGTCACCGGCGCCAGCAGCGGCATCGGCGCCGCGACCGCACGGGCACTGGCCGCCGAGGGCGCCGCCGTCGCGCTGCTGGCTCGCCGTGCCGACCGACTCGACCAACTGAAAGCCGAGATCGAGGCCGCCGGCGGCACGGCGCTCGCGGTGCCCGCCGACGTCACCGACTCCGACCAGGTCGCCGCCGCGGTGCAGCGCACCGTCGACGGACTGGGCCGGCTGGACACCGTCGTCAACAACGCCGGACTGATGCGGATGTCGCCGGCTTCCGAAGCACCACTGCAGGATTGGGACGACCTGGTCCGGGTCAACATCCAAGGCGTCCTCTACGTCACCCGCGCCGCGATCCCGCACCTGATCGGTGCCGCCGCCGATTCGCCGCGCGGCGTCGCAGATATCGTCACGATCAGTTCCACCGCCGGCTGGGTGGCCCGGCCGGGCACCGCCGTCTACTCGCTCACCAAGTTCGGCGTCAACGCCTTCAGCGAGGGAATCCGGCAGGAGCTGATCGGCAGCCGGGTCCGGGTCGGCGTGGTGGGCCCCGGCACCGTCGACACCGAGATCAGCGAGCACCTGCCCCCGGAGCGTCGCGCCGCCTTCGACCGGCAGACCGCCGGCATGGTGAAGCTGGCGTCGGAGGACATCGCCGACGCGGTGCTGTACGTCGTCACCCGCAACCGCCGCGTCGCCATCAACCACATGCTGGTGCGCGCCGCCGAACAGACGTGGTGATGCCGGCCGACCGATGGGTGACCGGCGACCACCTCGGTCTGCCGATACCCGCCGATCCGGACGCGTTACGTGCCAGTGGCACAACCTTTCTCACCCACGCTTTTCGTGCCTACGGCGCGCTCGACAGCCCGGTCGCGCGGATCAGCCACTTCGTCGACGTTCCCGGTGGCAGCACTGGCCGCAAGGTCAGCCTGGACGTCGAATACGAACAGCCCGGGTCCCCGACCGAGTTGTTCGTGAAGTTCTCCCGCGACTTCGACGACCCGATTCGCGACCGCGGCAAGACGCAGATGGAGTCGGAGGTGTTGTTTGCCCTCCTCTCCCGTGAACCGGGCTTTCCCGTCACCGTCCCGGCCACCCAGTTCGCCGACTATCACCGCGCGACCGGCACAGGCCTGCTGATCTCGCAGCGAATCCCGTTCGGCAGCAACGGTATCGAGCCGCAGTATCACAAGTGTCTGGACTACCAGATGCCGGTGCCGCTCGAGCACTATCGAGCGCTGATGACCGCGCTGGGCCGCGTGGTCGGCGGCCACCGGTCCGGGCGGATCCCGGTCGGCGATCAATTTCCGGTCGACATGCAGGCCGCGCAGGTCGGCGAACGCGCGCCGATGAGCCCCGAACAGCTGGGCCGACGGCTGGACCGGCTCGCCGAGTTCGCGGACACCTGCCCGGGGCTTTTACCCGCCAATATTTGCTCACAACAGTTTCTTTCGCGTCTCCGCCAGGATGCCCCGCGATTCCTCGATCAGGAACCCGCCGTCTGGGACCACCTGACCGACCACCCCGACTTCATCGCGTTGTGCCACTGGAACGCCAACGTCGACAACGCCTGGTTCTGGCGAGGCGCGGACGACGTACTGCGCTGCGGGCTGATGGACTGGGGTTGCGTCGGGCAGATGAATGTCGCGATGGCGCTGTGGGGCGCGATGTCCGGCGCCGAGACGCGGATGTGGGACGACCACCTCGACGAACTGCTGGACGTATTCGCCACGGAAGTACGTCGTTGTGGCGGGCCCGAACTCGGCCTACCCGAGCTCAAGCGACAGGTGATGCTCTACGTCGGGATCATGACGGTCGCGTGGCTGCTCGACATTCCCGCGCTGATCCGCAAGCGTTTCGGCGCCGCTGCCGCGACGATGACCCGCACGGACCCGGGCATCCAGGACGACGAGGGCGTGCGCGCCCCGCTGCAGATGCTCACCAATGCGCTGAATCTCTGGGAGACACAGCGATTCGGCGACCTACTGCCATAGCGGGCTGGCGGTCAGCACCCGCGGCCCGTCGTCGGTGACGGCCACGCTGTCACGCCGCAACACCCCGCCCACGCCCTGCTGCCACACGTAGCCGGTGAGCGCCAGCACCATGCCGGGGTCGAGTCGTTCGGCATCGGCGGTCAGCGGCAGTTGCCGCGAGATCACCGGCGGGTCGAAGCCGAGACCCAGGCCGTGCGCAACCGCCATCGGTGGTGCCGGCTCACCTGCGGCCTCGTAGGCGGCGAGCAGGTCGCCGGCTCGCGCGCCGGGTCGGCAGACGGCAATCAGCTTGTCCCACAGATGGTTCGAACGCCGGTAGAGGTCGCGCGTCGCGTCCGTAGTCTCCCCCACCGGCCAGGTGCGGGCCACCTCCGCGACGTAGCCGTCGGCCAGCGCACCGGCGCTGAACACGACCAGGTCGCCGTCGCGCACGTCGCCGTGGGCGCGTTGCCAGGGGCGCTCGCGCGACGTCACCCAGGCGGCGTCCTGGGTCGCCGGGGTGCTCACTCCGCCGGCCGCCATGGCTTCCAGCACCGCACCCGCCAGCGACTGCTCGGTCACGCCCGCCCGCAACTCGGCGACGGCTGCGGCGACCCCGGCCTCGGCGACCCGCACCGCCGCCGACATCGCCGCGACCTCGTCAGCCGTCTTTGTCCTGCGTGCCGCCAGCATCGGCAGTTCGCCGTCGACGAACTCCGCGTTCGGGAACGCCAACGGCAGCAGTGTGGCGAAAGTCGGTGTGATCGCATCGGTTCCGACCCGCTTCGCAGTCGACGACCCGTCGATGTTCTTCAGCACGTCGATGAACGTCATCGGATTCCAGGCCAGGCCGTAGAGTCGATCGCGGCCGATCTCCTCGGGGACGCCCTCGTCGTCGGTGCTCATCATGAAGATCTCGCCGCTGCCGCGCAGCATCACACAGACCGGCCCGAAAGGCCTTGTGCCGCCGATCCACAACTGCGGGGCCCCGGTCACATAGCGGACATTGGCCTGACGGCCCAGCACCAGCACGTCGATGTCGTGCGCGTCCATCTGCTCCAGCGCGCGTTGCCGACGGCCGAACCGGAGTTCGCGGCCGTCGGGAAGAACATCCACGGCCATCAGCGCGGACCGTAGGGCGTATACGGGTAGTCGGTGATCCGCGTGCAGCCCTCTTCGGTGATGACCACGATCTCCTCGCTGCGATAGCCGCCGGTGCCGTCCTCCCACACCACGGGTTCCAGCACCAGAGTCATCCCGACCGGGAAGACGAAGTTGTCGTCGAACTCCTCGCCGAGGTCCGTGCCGATCATCGGCGCCTCGGCCGGATAGATGCCGATGCCGTGCCCGAGGTAGAAGTGCGGCAGCCACGGCTTCTTGCCGCCGTTGGCCGCGATCGCCGCGCGGGCCAGATCACCCGACGTGGCACCGGCTTTGGTGACGCCGAGTACCGCGTCGAGGATGTGCTGCCACTGCTGGTACTGGGCCTGCTGGCGGGCCGTCGGCTGCTCACCGACGATCCAGGTACGCCCGAAGTCCGAACAGTAACCCGCATAGCTGATGCTGATGTCGGTCCACAGCACGTCGCCCCTTTCGAGTTCGCGCTCGTTGGTCAGCAACGGCAGCGCGAGATCACCGTGCGTGGTCCACACACCCTCGGCCCGCGAGCGCGGCATCACCTGCCAGATCGCCTCCAGCATGTTGGCGGTCGCACCGAGTTCGAACACCCGGCGCACCAGCTTCGCCGACAGATCTGTCTGCCGCACACCGGGTTTGAGTTGTTGCTGGACATCGACCATCGCGGTCTCGGTGATCCGCATGGCCGCGCGCAGGCAGGCCACCTGGTCTGGCGTCTTGACGAGGTTCGATGCCCCGATCACCAGTGCGGCCTCCGAGGGTGGCCCGCCGGGGAAGATCCGGTTGGCGGCGCGCCGCATCGCGCCGGTCATCTCGTCGACCGCGACGTGGGCCCCGGGCGGAATCAGATCGGCGAGCACCCGGGCGAACTGGTCCACGCCCTCGTCGAGTTCGAGATACAGCGCATCGTGCAGATGATCGTGCGGCACTTGGGTTTCCGACGCGGCACCGCCGCGGAACGGCAGAAAGAGGTGCGGGTGCGGGTCGTCGGCCAACACGATGGCGACCGGACGCTCGACGTGCGACAGCCCGGCGTCGAGCACCGGCCAGCTGGCACCGGTGGAGTAAACGACGTTGTCGTTCATCAGCAGGATCATCGCGTCGACGCCGTGCTCGCCCATTGCGGCGCGCAATCGGGCGCTGATGTCGCGGTGCATCCGCGCGAAGTCGGGCTCGTCGGGAATGACGAAGCTCTGGACGGAAGCCGTCATCAGATGCCCAGGAACTTCTTGATGTTGCCGCTGACGATCTTCGCGGCGTTCTCGGGACCGACCGCGTCGACGACGGCGGCCAGCGACTTCTCCGAGTAGCCGTAGCTGCTCTCGTTGTGCGGGTAGTCCGACGACCACATCACCCTGTCGACGCCGATCTGGTCGATCAGCTTCAGTCCGAGCGGGTCGACGATGAACGACGCGCTCATGTGGGTGTCCCAGTAGTACCGAATGTCGTGCTGCAGCGGGTGATCAAGCATGTGCTGGTAGGAGGCCAGCACATGCTCGGCATCCTGCAGGGCCGGCGGGATCCAGGCGATGCCACCTTCGAACCAGCCGATCCGCAAGCTCGGGTGCCGGTCCAGGATGCCGCCGAAGATGTACTTGGAGAACATCTCTCGAAACCCGTCGATGTTCACCATCATCGCGACCGCGACGTTGTTGACCTCGCACGGCGCCTTCGGCGGCGTCTCGCCGATGTGGTGGGTGATCGGCAGGCCGGACTCTTCGATGGCTTCCCAGACCGGTCTCATTGCGCTGCACGCGTAGTCCATCATGACGCCGTCGTCGCCGTTGCCCGGGTTGAGCGGCAACAGAAACGTCTTCAGTCCCAGCGACTTCAGCTCGGCCAGCGTGCGTTTCGCGCCGTCGGCGTCCCACCAGTTGATCAGGCCGACGCCTAGGAAGTGGCCGTCGGAGCGCTCCTGCAGATCGGCGATGTAGGCGTTGTAGATCCGAAACACCCGCTCGCGCATCGGCTTGTCGGGGAAGCCGAACATGGCCAGCAGTGCGTTCGGGAAGGCGAGTTCGCGGTCGACGCCGTCCTCGCGCAATTCGCGGATGCGCGCGTCGATGTTGTTGGTGGCGGCCCCGGCCAGGTCGTCGTACTGCATGAGCACCGCACTGAACACGTCGGGCAGGAACGACTGGCCCTGGTGGCCGATCTGATAGGCACCGTCCTCGTACCAGATCCGCGGCGCGGCGTCCTTGAGGTCGTCTGGCAGACGCTCGTAGAAGATGTCGGCGGCCAGCGAGATGTGCGTGTCGGCGGAAAACACCTCGGTGCCGGCGGGCAGACCGACGCTCCCCTGCGCCCGGCCGTGCCGGTTCTTCGGCGCGCCGAAGCCTCCGGGTGGATAAAGCGTGTTGGCTTGGGTCATTGTTCCAGCGCACCACACTGCGTCAGATCCGTCAGGCGATCGGGGATTAACTCTTCGACGACCATCAGTACCGGTGCCTGGCGGTTACGGGCGGATAGGTGACGCCGGTGAGCTCTTCGGACATCCGCCACACCCGGTCGACGACGTCTTGGTCGCGCGCCAACGCCGGCAGGCGTGCGAAAGTGACTCCACCGCCGGAGGTTTCGTACAGCCCGCGCGGCCCGTAGTAGGCGCCGCCCTCCGCGTCCGGTGATGCCGCGGCATACAGCGTGGGCTTGATGCCCTCGTCGACGTCGAGCCACATGAACGGGATCAGCCGCCAGGACAGCCGGGCCAGGCGCGCCGACAGCGTCGGCTTTCCCGCGCCGTACGACGCCCCACTGAGCAGGTTCGTCTTGCTCAGCCCGGGGTGGGCGGCGTTGGACAGCACGCCCCAATTGCCCTCACTGCTACGACGATTCAGTTCGAGCGCGAAGATCAACTGCGCGAGTTTCGCGATACCGTATGAGCCCATCGGCTGGTACCCGCTGCGTGCGTTGGCGTCGGTGAAGTCGACCTTGCGCTGGCCGGCGGCCAGGCTGCTGACCGTCACGACCCGTGCGGCACGCAGCAGCGGCAGCAGATGGCCCGTCAAGGCGAAGTGCCCGAGGTGGTTGGCACCGAACTGCAGTTCGAAGCCGTCGTCGGTCTGCTCCCGCTTCGGCGGTGTCATCACCCCGGCGTTGTTGATCAGGATGTCGACCGGCCGGCCTTCGGCGACCAGCTCACGGCCCAGTGCGGCAACGCTTTTCAGCGATGCGAGGTCCAGCGTCCTGATGGTCAGCTTGGCGTGCGGGACGTCGGCGCGGATCGCGGCCACGGCGGCTTCGCCCTTGGACCGGGTGCGGATCGCGAGCACGACGTCGGCGCCCGCCTCCGCGAGCCGCTTCGCCAGGCCGAAACCCAGGCCGCTGTTGGCGCCGGTGACCACGGCCTGGCGGCCCGACAGGTCGGGTACGGACAGCGCGAGAGCACCGCGGTTCACCATGTGACAGGCAGCTCGTAAATTCCATACGCCAGCGCGTCGTGCTTGAACGGCAGCTCGTCGATCGGTGCCGCCAGCCGCAGCGTCGGGATGCGGCGAAACAGCGTGTGCAGCACGATCTGCAGCTCCATCCGGGCCAGCTGCTGCCCGACGCACTGGTGCCGGCCGTAACCGAAGCCGACGTGCGGGTTGTCCTCGCGCAGCAGATCCAGCTGATCCGGGTTGGGGTAGCGCCGCGCGTCCCAGTTCGCCGGCGGGACGTCGAGGATGATGCCCTCGCCGGCCCGGATCAGCTCACCGTCGAGTTCGATGTCCTCGGTCGCGATCCGCCGCTGGCCGGTCTGGATGATGCTGAGGTAGCGCATCAATTCTTCGACGGCGGTGGCGACGACCTTCGGATCGTCGGTGTCACGCAACAGCTTCAGCTGGTCGGGGTGCTCCAGCAGGGCGACGATCGCCAGGCTGATCATGTTGGCCGTGGTCTCGTGCCCGGCAATCAGCACCCCGGTGGCCAGCTGCGCCGCCTCCCGCACACTGAGCTCCTCGGCGTTGACCCGCTCGGCGAGATCGCCGACCAGGTCCTCGGTCGGGTTCTCCATCCGGGTGCGCACCAACTTGGCGATGTAGCGCGCCAGCTCGGTGGCGCCTTCGGCCGACTCCTCGGCGCTGGCGTAACGACCCATCCCTCGGCTGGCCTGCTGCTGAAAGAACTCAGCGTCCGAATACGGCACGCCCAGAAGCTGACTGATCACCAGCGACGGGACCGGCAGCGCCAAGGTCTCGACCAGCTCGGCGGGCTGCGGGCCGGCCAGGATCGCGTCGACGTGGTCGTCGGTGATCTTCTGGACGGCCGGGCGTAGACCCTCGACCCGCTTGAAGGTGAACGGCTTGGACAGCATGCGCCGAAACCTGGTGTGCTCCTCGGCATCCGCGGTGAACACCGAGCGCGGCCGCTTGTCGACGGTGGCCTGCATGCCCTCGTTCCAGTGCGGGTAGCCGGGCTTGCGGTCGTCGACGCTGGCGCGCGCATCGGTGAACAACGAGCGGATAGCCTCGTAGCCGGTGATCAGCCACGGCGTGCTGCCGTCCCAGATCCGGACCCTGCTCAGTTGCTTGGTGGCGTTGAGCTGCAATGCAATTGGCGCGGGGGCCAACGGGCAGCGCGCCTCGCGGGCCATCGGATAGTCCGGGATCAAAGTGTCAGACATGCCGCTCCTTCTCACGTGACGAACCCAAGTCGGTCACCGGCGCGCGCCACAGGCCGACGATCGCATCGGTCAGCCCCTCGGCCGCGGTCGGCCAGCTGGACCGCGCCCGCGGCCCGTGTTCGGCGAGTTCGCCCTCGTGCTCGGCGCAGGTGTGCATCAACAGGTTTCGGGCCATCACCATGCGCTCGAACCGCACCCGCTTGGGCAGGTCGGGTAGGCAGCGGTTGATGCCGTCGATCGCCCGCACCAGCACCTCGGACCCGAGAGCATCTTTGGTGACCACCTGCCGGTAGGTCGGATCGGCCATCGCCTGCGCGGCGAAGCGCGCATACCAACTCGGATTGCCCAGTGCGGCGAGGTGATCGGTGAGCGGACGGACGAGGGTGCCCACCCAGTCCCGCAACTCGTTCGACCTCGAGACGTCGGCGAGCATCTGCGCACGCAGTTCCTCGATCGGCACGCGGTGCTTGCTCTCGATCGCGCGCAACAGGTCGGTCCGCGTGCCGAAGTGGTAACACGCCGCGGCGTTGTTGCCTTGGCCGGCCGCCTCGCTGATCTGCCGGTTGGATACCGCGTACATGCCGCGCTCGGCAAACAATCGCTCGGCCGCCG
Organism: Candidatus Mycobacterium wuenschmannii; assembly: GCF_030252325.1. Taxonomy (NCBI): domain Bacteria; kingdom Bacillati; phylum Actinomycetota; class Actinomycetes; order Mycobacteriales; family Mycobacteriaceae; genus Mycobacterium; species Candidatus Mycobacterium wuenschmannii. The sequence continues at coordinate 2,668,863 of NZ_CP126981.1, forward strand.
CGAGGATCACTTCCCGGGTTCCCGTGGATCGATCGTTACGCAGGACTCGGGCGGCGGTCACCGACCCAGTGAACACCCGCCCCAGAGTTAAATCAAGCAATTTATTTAACAGTCAGTAGACCAACTAAACGTTTGGTCGGCACCGGGAATGCTCGGCGTATATAGTCAAGCGAACTGCTGCGCTCCGACTTCGATACCGAACTTGATAGACGTCCAATAACCTATCGCGGATAACCGACGCGGCACCCCGAGCTTCGCATCACATCGGAGGAGACGTTGCCGCGCAATCTCGTCACCCGGGTCGCCACGCGACTGATGGAGACGACGGCGTCGACGGTTGCGGAAGTCAACGAGCAGGTCCTTGCCGAACTCGTCGAGCATCTCGACATCGATTGCGCGTTCCTGCGGCACAACGACCACAAGGTCAGGGTGTCCAAGCTGGTGGCGCTGTGGCCGCCGCGGCGCGACCGGTCGGTGCCCGACCCGTCGGCCATCGCCCACTTCAGCAGTGCCGACCCGGTCCTGGCGCTGTGCGAGCACGGCAAGAAGTTGACGATCGTCCGGCCGGAGCCTTCCGAGGCCACCGCCGAGCGCTGGGTGGCGGCGGCTCAGGAGCGCTGGGGTCTCGACGCATCGAAGATCACCTCGCCGTCGGTCGTCGCGGCACCACTCATCTCCGGCGGCGTCACCACCGGGCAGCTCACCTGCGTGCGGTTCAAGAAGAAGAAGTGGAAAACCGAGGAGCTCAACGCAATTCAGACGGTCGCATCGCTGTTGGCCCAGCTGCAGGCCCGCATCACCGCCGAGGCGAAGCTGCGCAACCTCGCCGAGCGCGACGATCTGACCGGTCTGCACAACCGCCGCGCGCTGATGGCCCATCTGTCCGAGCGCCTCGCCGCCGGCCAGCCGGGCCCGGTCCCGGTGTTGTACCTGGACCTCGACCGGCTGAAGTCGATCAACGACTATCTCGGCCACACGGCCGGCGATTGGTACATCCGCACGTTCGCCGAGCAGCTTCGGATGAAGGCCGGCGTCAAGAGCATGACCGCCCGCCTCGGCGGCGACGAGTTCGTCGTCGTCCCCGACCGCTCGATGTCGTTGGAGGCGGCGGAGAAGACGGCCGACGAACTCTGCGCGGCACTGCGCGATCGGATGGCCCTGGGCGGCCACATGATCACCCGGACGGTCAGCATCGGCGTCGCGGTCGGCACACCGGGCCGCGACAACACCAGCGACCTGTTGCACCGCGCGGACGAGGCCGTGTTGAGCGCCAAACGGGCCGGCGGCAACAACGTCGCGACCTCCAATGACGACATGTCGCTGCAGCGCCTGTTCCGCAACGACATCGAGATGCACCTGCGCGGCGATATCGACAGCGACGCGCTGCTCCTGCACTACCTGCCCGAGGTCGACCTGTGGACCGGCGCAATCGTGGCCGTCGAGGCGCTGGTCCGATGGCGGCATCCGACCTGGGGGCTGCTGCTGCCGGAGTCGTTCATCGGCATCGTCGAGTCCGCCAACCTGGGCGGCGATCTGGGTCTATGGGTGATGCGCACCGCGATGGCGGAATTCAGTCGCTGGCGTTCGCGCGGCGTCGGGCGAGACACCACCCTGCGGCTGAATGTGTCGCCGGCACAGCTGGTCAACCGGGGCTTCGTCAGCAGCGTCGCCGAGACCATCGACGAATTCGGCATCGACGGCGGCTCGGTGTGCCTGGAAATCACTGAGCGGGCGGTGGTTCGCGACATCGACACCACCCGCAAGACCCTGGAAGCGCTCAAAGAAGTCGGGGTCCAAATCGCCATCGACGACTTCGGAACCGGCTACGCAGTGCTGTCGCACCTCAAGTCGCTGCCGGTCGACATTCTCAAGATTGACACATCTTTTGTTCGAGATTTAGGCACCAGCAGCCGGGATTTGGCCATCGTAAGGGCGATTATCGGCCTCGCCGAGGCCTTTGACCTGCAGTTAGTGGCCGAAGGGGTGGAGACTCCAGCGGCCGCTCTGACGCTGATGCGGCATGGGTGCCATCGAGCCCAAGGATACTTATTATCGCGTCCTCTCCCCGGTCAGGCCATGGAATCGCTACTCTCGACACGTTGGATGCCGATGCCATTCCTGGCGGACAGCCAGGCTCTGTCTTCGACCACGATCTGAGAAAAACGATCTGACAACATGAACGAAGTAAGCGACAAGCGCTCGGACACGACCCGCGAGCAGATTCTGCGTGCCGCGGCGCACCAATTCGCCCAGCGCCCCTATTACGCCGTCGGCCTCGACGACATTCTGGCCGAGGCGCAGTTGACCAAGGGCGCGATGTATTTCCACTTCCGCTCCAAACACGCGTTGGCGCTCGCGATCGTCGACGAGCAGACCGCGAAGTCGGGCGTCGCGGTGAAGGAATTGCTCACTCGTAAGTTGTCGGGCCTGGAGACGTTGATCGACGTCTCGTATCTGATCGCCATGGCCGACATCACCGAAAACGTGACACGTGCGGCGTTCAACCTGCTCGAGTCCGTCGGCCGCACGGAAAAGCTCCAGGAGCGGCTGCTGGGGGGCTGGATTCAGCTGCTCGGGGAGATTGCCGGGCGCGGGGTCCGTGAGGGCGACATCATCGACCGCGGCGACCCCGAGGACATCGGCCGGCTGCTGGTCTCGATCTACATGGGGATGCGTCAGGCCAGCCACCTCGACGACCCGGTCGTGCTGCTCGGCGACTACGAGAAGGCGCTGTCGACGGTTCTGCGGGGAATCGTGCAACCGGACAAGATCGATTACTTCGGGCAATTCCTGAAGCGCCGCACGGCGCTGGCGATCAAGGCCGTTTCGCCAACGCCCTGAGGGCGGCTAGCGCTCGTCGAGCCACAGCTGCTCGGTCAAATCGTGGAATGTCGCGAGCGCGATATCATCGTCGGCACGAATCAGCGCCGACTTGCTCATCAATGCGTGCACGCTCGACCCGTCCTGATGTGCCAATTCGACGACCTCATTGGCCAGCGATTGCACCATCGCCACGGCCGATCCGGTCGTGAGCGGCAGATGGAAAATCTCATCGAATTTCAGCAGTAGAACGTCGTCGCGGGAGCGACCGACCATTTCGGAGAACGCCGAATTGGCGAAGACCAGTGCTCCGTCATTGGCGATCGCCAGCACCGGAATCGGAATGCGCTCCAGCACGACCAGGGCGGGCAACTGTTTCAGGGTTGCCATCGGCGAAAGGCCCGTCTGGCCATTGCGTCGTCGCTCCACGCGCTGATTATGGTGCATTCGGACCCGCGAAAGGTGCGCTTGATCTCAATCAGCGAAATCTGTCGAAATCTGCAACCCATGTGTCTTGGATATGGGCGCCGGAATCGGTTCAACCGCCGCCACTGCGTGGAAATCGGGCGTTGAGCGCGCTGAGCATCCGTCGCGCTTCGGTCAGACGTTCGCGCACCACCACCAGGCGCTTCGGCGGATCGACATACCCATCGGCTTCGCAGCGCCGTTCCCACGCCGACTCGGCCTTGGCAACCTTCCGCTTCATCGTCTCGATGTCGCGGCGCAGTAGCTTCGCGAACAGCTGAGCCTGCGCCCCCTCAGAACGACGGGTCAGCGGAATCACGTTGCCCGCCAATGGATCGTCGCTCGAATTCGTCGCCGCCACCGCCACTCACCCCAGAAAGCCCTGGGCGTCGGTGACCGGCCAGCCGGCCGCCACCAATCGCCGCTCGACCCGCTCGGTGTCCTCCGACGACGGCAGGTCGTCGATCAATTTGGTGATGGCAACGCGCACGTCGGCGCCCTCGATCGGGGTGGGTGCGGTAGCCATCAACTCCGTGGCGACCTCGAGCACCTCGTCGTCGGACAGTCGCCGGCGCAGCAGAGCCAACAGCGGCACGTAATCGTTGGACGGGACGCCGTCGGGGTAGCCCGCTCGCAGGTAGGCGACGATCCGCGCGAGCAACCTCGACAGCGGCATGGTCGACCCCCTGACGTTCGTCGTCCTGGCTCAACACTGACCCTCGACGGTTCCCGAGGCAACGACGATGATGATCAGTAAAGATAGGATTCATGCCAAGTTCATCGACGTGGATGCGCTTGGACGCGTCTCGGTAAGGGTCAGGCGATGCGGACGGCGTTTCACGAGCAACTCGACGCGCTGACGGACACGCTCAGCAACATGTGCGGTCTCGCCGGGGTGGCGATGGATCTTGCCACCCGCGCGCTCCTGGAAGCGGATCTGGCGATCGCCGAGCAGGTGATCGGCGAGCACGAGCGCATCGTGGAGCTGCAGAGGAAGGCCGAGGAGACTGCTTTCGTGCTGCTCGCGCTGCAGTCGCCGGTGGCCGGCGACCTGCGCTTGGTGGTCGGCTCGCTGCAGAACGTGGCCGACGCCGAGCGGATGGGCGGTCTCGCACTGCACGTGGCGAAGATTGCGCGCCGCCGCCACCCCAACCACGTGCTGCCCGAAGAGGTACGGAGCCACTTCGAGGAGATGGGACGCGTGGCGGTCGAACTCGGTGAAAGTGCCAAAGCCGTTGTGGTGTCCAAGGATTCGCAGCGAGCGGCCGACATCAGTAGCGAGGACGACGCGATGGATCGGCTGCACCAGCAGTTGTTCAACGTGTTGATGGACACCGAGTGGAAGCACGGCGTAGCCGCCGCCGTCGACATCACCCTGCTCGGCCGGTTCTACGAACGCTTCGCCGACCACGCCGTCGAGATCGGCCGCCGCGTGGTCTTCGAGACGACGGGCGGAACCGTCGAACAATAGTCATCCGTAAGTGTAGACTTACCGATGCAATGCCGACCGACACTGTCGATCCGTGGGCCGCGCTGGCCGACGGCACCCGACGAACGATCTTCAAACGCCTGGCCGACGGCCCTAAGGCGGTGGGCGACCTCGCCCGTGACCTACCGGTGAGTCGGCCCGCCGTCTCCCAACACCTCGGCGTCCTGAAACGCGCGGGTCTCGTCTCAGACCGCGCCGCCGGCACTCGGCGGCTTTACCACGTGAACCCGAGCGGCCTCGAAGCTTTGCGATCCGAGCTAGATGTGTTCTGGGGCAGGGCATTAACGGCATACCAGACCCTGGCCGAAGAAGAAGGGCAGCATCCATGATCGAACCGGTCCGGCACACGCTCGTCGTCAACCTCGGCATCGAGCGGGCTTTCGCGCTCTTCGTCGAACGCTTCGACGCGATCAAACCGCGCGAACACAACCTGCTCGCAGTCCCGATCGCCCGCACCATCTTCGAGCAGCATGTGGGCGGCCACATTTACGACGTCGGTGTCGACGGCAGCGAGTGCAGGTGGTCGCGTGTGCTCGCCTATGAGCCACCGGACCGGCTGGTCTTCTCCTGGGACATCGGACCGACCTGGCAGTTGGAACCCGACCCGGCCAAGACCAGCGAGGTGGAGGTGCGGTTCACCGCCGAGTCCGACGCCCGAACACGGGTCGCTCTGGAGCACCGGCATCTCGAGCGCCACGGTGACGGCTGGCGGTCCGTCGCCGACGGGATTGGCGGCGAACGCGGGTGGCAGCTATACCTCTCCCGCTTCTCCGAACTGGCGGTCGCGCGGTGAGCGCCGACGAGAAGGCGTTGATGACCCTGGCCTACGAGGAGCGCGTCGACCTCGCCGACTTTCTCGCGACGCTGACCCCGCAGGAGTGGCAAGCGCCGAGCCTCTGCGCGAGATGGACCGTGAAAGACGTTGTCGCACATGTAGTCAGCTACGAGGAATTGTCGGCGTTTGGGCTGGCTAAGCGTTTCGCGAAAGGGCGGGTCGTGCGCGCCAACGAGGTGGGTGTACGCGAGTTCGCGCCGTTGTCCCCCTACGAGTTGGTGAACTTCTTGCGCGAGCATCTACATCCGCGGGGCCTGACGGCCGCGTTCGGCGGCATGATCGGTTTGGTCGATGGCACGGTCCATCATCAGGACATCCGGCGGGCGCTCGGCCGTTCGCGAGCCGTGCCCGCGGAGCGCCTGGAGCGGGTACTACCGCTGGTGCCGGGTAACCCCCGCCTTGGTGCCGGCCGTCGAATCAGGGGACTTCGCGTGGCGGCCAACGACATCGACTGGCAGCACGGCGACGGCCCGGAAGTCACCGGGCCGGCCGAGGCGTTGCTGATGGCGATGACGGGCCGGCCCGATGCGGTTGCCCAATTGTCCGGCGCCGGCGTCGCGACGCTTGCGGGACGCATCACTGTTCGCTCGTAGCGCTCGCGAATCGGCGTGAAACTGCGATTCGCTCGGCCAGCGGCAAAGTGCTGAAGAAGCCCATGTCCATGTGAGATCGGCGGGTGCAGAGGAAAGAACGGCGGGTCTCGCGTCACTCATCGCTTGATGCTTTCTGTCGTGTGGTCGCGGGGTGAGGTGCGAAATCGGTTGCGTAGGAACAGAGACACGTAGACCAGAGCGACGAGTACCGGAACTTCGATGAGTGGGCCGACAACACCCGCGAGTGCTTGGCCGGAGGTGGCCCCGTAAGTGGCGATGGCGACGGCGATGGCGAGTTCGAAGTTGTTGCCAGCAGCGGTAAATGCCAGCGTGGTCGTGCGTGGATATCCCAGGCCGAGAGTTGCGCCCAGGGCGTAGCCACCACCCCACATGATCGCGAAGTACGCCAGCAAGGGCAGGGCGATACGGGCAACGTCGAGTGGCCGGCTCATGATCTGGCCGCCTTGAAGGGCGAACAGGATGACGATGGTGAACAGCAGCCCGTAGAGCGCCCATGGGCCGATTTTGGGTAGCAGCGTGTTCTCGTACCAGCTTCGGCCCTTTGCTCTTTCGCCGAGCCGTCGTGACAGGTATCCGGCGATAAGTGGGATGCCCAGAAAGATCAGCACGGACTTGGCGATCTGCCACGGCGAGGTGCTGATGGTGGTCTGCGGCAAACCTATCCAGCGGGGGAGGACGGATAGATAGAACCAACCAAGTACGGCGAACATGACGACTTGAAAGACCGAGTTCAGCACGACCAGGACCGCAGCGGCTTCGCGGTCGCCGCAGGCGAGGTCATTCCAGATGACGACCATGGCGATGCAGCGGGCCAGGCCGACGATGATGAGGCCGGTGCGGTACTCAGGCAGGTCGGGCAGTAAGAGCCATGCCAGGGTGAACATCAGGGCGGGGCCGAGTATCCAGTTCAGCAGTAGGGAACTCAGCAGCAGTCGGCGGTCGCCGGTGACGGTGTCGAGGCGGTCGTAGCGGACTTTGGCCAAGACCGGGTACATCATGACCAGCAGCCCCAGCGCGATCGGCAGTGAAATTCCGTCCACCTGAACGTGATTGATGTCGGTATTCAGTCCCGGAACGAATCGGCCCAGGAGTAGTCCGGCGACCATGGCCGATCCGATCCAGACTGGTAGGAAGCGGTCGAGCGGTGAAAGCTGTTGTACGACACCGGAGTCTTCATGCTGCGCCGTCTGCGTCACTGTGTGCCTCCTGCTTCGCCGGTTCCGCGGCAGCGGCAGCCGTCGGCGTCGGCGGTAGGGGGTTCGGTGCCGAAGGTGTCGGCGTCGGCCAGCACCGTGTAGACCTCCCATCGTTCCCCTGCGGGGCCGGTGACCCACACCTTGTCCTGGGTGGCGAAGCAGCAGGTGGTGCCGATCTCTTCGTCGGTGAACATGCCCTCTCCGGATAGGCGGGCGATCTCCCGGTGGACGGTGTCGCTGGACTCGACCTCGATGCCCAAGTGGTTGAGACTGCCGCCGCGGCCGGGGTTTTCGATGAGTACCAACTTGAGGGGCGGTTCGGTGACGGCGAAGTTGGCGTAGCCGGGTTTCACTTTGGCCGGTGTCGTGTTGAACAGCTTGGAGTAGAACGTGATTGCTTCGTCAAGGTCGTCGACGTTGAGCGCGAGTTGAGCTCGGAACACCTGTCCTCCGTACCTCTACGGCATATGTCGAACTACTTACCGCGCCGATCCTGCCACCTCTTCGATATTTGTCAATAAGGTGTGGCACGATGGGTGGGTGCCCAAGACACTGCCCGAAGTCGACGTCACCGCCCCGGTGTGCTGCTCACCGGTGGCAGCTGGTCCCGTCGATGATGACGCAGCGTTGGAAATCGCGTTGCGCCTCAAGGCTTTAGCTGATCCGGTCCGCGTCAAGCTGATGTCGCTCCTGTTCGGCAGCAGCGCGGGCGAGGAGTGCAGTTGCGACCTCGCGAGGGCGGTCGAGCTCAGCGAATCAACGGTCAGCCATCACCTGTCGCAGTTGCGCCGTGCGGGGTTTGTCGTGTCAGAACGGCGCGGTATGAACGTCTATCACCGCGCCCATAGTGAATCGCTGGTCGCGCTGTGTTCGGTGCTTGATCCGAATTGCTGCCGCTGACGTATCCGTCTGCAACATCGTCGGGCTGCGGATACCGCTGATCTCAGCCATCACCCAAAGTGACGGCCCTGACCTGCTCAAACTCTGTGGAGCTAAGGGGAATCGAACCCCTGACCTTCTCGATGCGAACGAGACGCGCTACCAACTGCGCTATAGCCCCTGACCGGTAGATCAGGCTACCAGCCGCGGTGGGCGTCGCCGAACCAGCTACTGCCCGACCGCCCGGGGCAGGTCGCGGTCCCAGGTGTACTCCCGCGCGTACGGCGCGTAGTCGAGGTGTTCGAAGATCGGGTCTTCGTCGTCGATCTCCAGGACGACCGATCCGGGCCGACGCAGCCGCGACGGGACCACGTCGTACTCGCGGTCGTAGGTGTTCTCCACGCCGAGTTGCGAGCGGGCCATCCGCTGCGTCCGGCGCCGGCGCACCTGCTCCTCGATGCGGGTCTGCTTGCGCAAGTAACCCAGGTACACCACGGTCGCCGTGGCGATCACGCCGAAGAAGCCCCACGCGGCCGTGGTCAACAGGAAGGCCGTCGTCGCCGAGGCCACCAGCGTCGCGGCCATCAGCAGCAGCACCCGCTTGCGGGCCGCGTATTTACGGGCGCTGACGGCGGCGGCCTTGTCGACGTCGAAGCGGTGCCGCCGGTCGAAGGATGGGGACGCGACCATCGGGGTGTCGTCGGCGATCGGGATGCCGGAGGTGTCGTCGATGTACTCGTAGGTGTTCTCGTCGTCGAAGGCCTCGCCCTCGTCGTCGTACTCGACGGCGAGGTTCACATCGGTGTCGGCGTCGTCGCCAGGTTGGTCGTCGGCGTTCGCGACCGGGAGCGCCGCCGAGTCGGGGTCGGCCTCCTCGACCGGAAGCGGGGCGGCGACGGTGGCCATGACGCGCGACGGCGGAGAGTCGTCGGCCTCATCCTCGTCGTCGTCCAGGTCGTCGTCGTATTCGGCCTCGTCCGGTGCGGGCTGCCAGTCGGGGTCGCTGCGGTGTCCGGCGGCCGGCTTGCCGCGCCGGATGAGCCGGGCAGCGGTGCTGTTGTTGAGCACGCGGGTCGCCAGCGCGACATCGCTGGTGCGTCGCACCGCGTCGCGCTTGCTGACCAGCATGGGGACCAGCACGAAGAGCCAGAGCACTACGAGTGAGATCCACAGCAACGATTGCGGGATGCTTGGCATGCGACCCGCTCCTTTCCCCGCCTGGCGCGATCAGTTGACGACGCCTCTGCAAAGCATCATTAGTCACAAAAGTCACGTTTGTAACACGACACGCCGCGAGTTATTGACGGACTAAATCAGTCAGGCCCAGCGGGCATGACCCTCGCGCACCAGGGCCGACACCACCGACCCGTAGACCTCTTCGATCGTGAGGCCGACCAGCAGGTGGTCGCGCCAGTCGCCGTCGACGTGGAGGTAGCGCTTGAGCAGTCCCTCGTCGCGGAACCCGACCTTTGCCAACACCGCCCTGCTGGCCGCATTCTCCGGCCGGACGGTGGCCTCGACCCGGTGTAGCCGGACCGGGCCGAAACAGTGATCGAGGCCCAGCGCCAGGGCACCGGTCGCGACGCCGCGGCCGGTCATCGAACTGCATACCCAGTAGCCGATCCACGCCGACCGCAGCGCGCCGTGGGTGACGTTGCCGATCGTCAGCTGCCCGGCGAACTGGCCGTCGACCTCGATCACATACGGCAGCATGCGACCCTTGCGGGCCTCGGACCTGAGGCTCGCGCACACCGTCGGCCACGCCGACATCGAGTGTCGCGCAATCCAATCTGACTCGGTGCCGGGCTCGTACGGCTCCAGCTGGGTACGGTCGGCCAGCCTGGCCCGGCTCCACTGCCCGGCATCGCGGAGCCGCACCGGACGCAGCCGGACCACCCCGGCGTCCACCCGCAGCGGGCCCACCGAGCCCGGCCAGCCGGGGTGCTGGGAATCACTACCCCAGATATTCACGAGCCGGTTCGCTCAGCCACGCTGCGCCAGGAACGCGACTTCGACGATCTCGCCGGTGCGGATCTGCTCAGCCTCACGGGGAACCACGACCAGACAGTTTGCCTCCGCCAGCGTCGCCAGCAAATGCGACGAGGCGCCCGGCGCCCCGCCGAGCGCCTGCACGAGGTATTCGCCGGTGTCCTGGTCGCGCATCAGCTGGCCGCGCAGGAAGCCCTTGCGGCCGGCCACCGAGGTGATCGGCGACAGCGTGCGAGCCTGCACCGCCCGGCGCATCGGCTGCCGCTTGCCCAGCGACAACCGGATCAGCGGCCGGACCATCACCTCGAACACCACCAGCGCGCTGACCGGGTTGGCTGGCAACAGGAACGTCGGCACCCCGTCGCGGCCCAGCTGGCCGAAACCCTGCACCGAACCGGGATGCATCGCGACCCGGGTGACCTCCATCTCGCCGAGCTTGGCGAGCACCGACCGCACCGACTCGGCCGCCGCGCCGCCGACCGCGCCGGCGATCACCACGATCTCGGCCCGATTCACTTGCCCCTCAACGACTTCCCCGAGATCGCGGGCGTCGTTGCCGACGATGCCGACACGATTGACCTCGGCGCCGGCATCGCGCGCCGCTGCGGCCAGCGCGTAGGAATTGACGTCGTACACCTGGCCGTTGCCCGGCGTGCGGGAGATGTCGACCAGCTCGCCGCCGACCGCCAGGATCGACACCCGCGGGCGCGGATGCACGAGCACCCGTTCGCGTCCCACCGCGGCCAGCAGCCCGACCTGGGCCGCGCCGATGATCGTTCCGGACCGCACGGCCACGTCGCCGGGTTGCACGTCGTCACCGGTCCGTCGGACGTAGGCGCCCGACCGCACACCGCGCAGCACCCTGACCCGAGCCTGCCCGCCGTCGGTCCAGCGCAGCGGCAGCACCGCGTCGGCCAGTGTCGGCAGCGGCGCCCCAGTCTGAACGCGCGCCGCCTGGCCGGGTTGCAGTCGGCTGGGCGTCCGAGCGCCGGCCTGGACACTGCCCATCACCGGCAGCGTCACGCCCCCCTGAGTCGGCACCTCCGCCTCGTCGCCGTCGTGCTCATCAGTCGGGTCTGGCTCCCCCACCCCGAGCACGTCGACGCTGCGCACGGCGTAGCCGTCGATGGCGGCCTGGTCGAAGCCGGGCAGCGGGCGTTCGGTGACGACCTCTTCGGCGCACAGCAGGCCCTGGGCTTCGGCGATCGCGACCCGCACCGGCCGCGGCGCCACCGCGGCGGCCGTCACCCGGGCTTGTTGCTCTTCTACCGAACGCACAGCGCCTCTTCCGTTGGTCGGCGCCTAGTCCCCGGCCAGACCCAATCGAGTCACCAGCCAACGCCGTAGATCTGGCCCGTAGTCGTCACGGTCCAAGGCAAAGTCAACCGCAGCCTTGAGGTAGCCGCCGGGATTTCCCAAGTCGTGTCGGGAGCCGCGGTGCACGACGACATGCACGGGGTGGCCCTCGGCGATCAGCAGGTCGATGGCGTCGGTCAGCTGCATCTCGCCGCCGACGCCGCGCTGAATGCGTTGCAGCGCTTCGAAAATGGCGCGATCCAGCACGTAGCGACCGGCCGCGGCGTAGAGCGAGGGCGCGTCCTCGGTCCGCGGCTTCTCCACCATGCCCTTGACCTTGAGCACGTCCTTGCCGGCCCCGGCCACCGGCTCGACGTCGAACACGCCGTAGGCACTGATTTCCTCGGGCGACACCTCGATCGCGCACAGCACCGAACCGCCGTAGTCGGCGCGCACCTTCGACATGGTCTCCAGCACGCCGGTCGGCAGCACCAGATCGTCGGGCAGCAGGATCGCGACCGCGTCCTCGTCCTCCCACAGCACCGGCTCCACGCAGCTGATGGCGTGGCCCAGGCCCAGTGGCTCGGTCTGCACGACCGATTCGACCTTGATCAGGCCGGGCGCGCGGCGCACCTTGGCCAGCATGGCCTTCTTGCCGCGGGCCTCCAGGGTGCTCTCCAGCACGAGGTCTTCGACGAAATGCGCGACGACGCCGTCCTTGCCCTCGGAGGTGATGATCACCAGCCGCTCGGCGCCGGCCCCGGCCGCCTCGGCCGCCACCAGCTCGATGCCGGGGGTGTCGACGACCGGCAACAGCTCCTTGGGCACGGTTTTGGTGGCGGGCAGGAACCGGGTGCCCAAACCGGCCGCGGGCACGATCGCGGTGCGCGGAACCGAATTGGGTGAGGTTGCCATCGTTGAAACCATATCGTTGACCACGTGGCGACCGAGGGCAAGGCCGCGTTGCGGGAACGGCTGCTCGCAGCCCGTCGAGCGGTGCCCGACGACGACCGGGCGCGGCAGGCCACCGCGTTGCTCGATCACGTTGCCGGACTGGACATTCGCGGCGGTACGGTCTGTGCCTACGTGCCCGTCGGCGCGGAACCGGGGTCGATGGCAATGCTCGACGCGCTGCTGGGCCGCGCCGACCGGGTGCTGCTGCCGGTCGCCCGCACCACCGCCGCCGACGACTCCGTGGCGTTGCAGTGGGGTGAGTACCGACCCGGGGAGCTGGTGACGGCAAGGTTCGGGCTGCTCGAGCCACCCGGGCCGCATCTGCCGGCGTCGACGATCGCCGATGCGGCGGTCGTGGTGTTGCCGGCGTTGGCCGTCGACCATTCGGGCGCTCGACTGGGCCGTGGCCGCGGCTTCTACGACCGAACGCTGGCGTTACGAGATCCGTCGTCCCGGCTGATAGCGGTAATCCGTGACGAGGAACTGCTCGACGAGGTGCCGCACGAGCCACACGACGTGCCGGTGACCCACGCGCTGACGCCCGGGTTGGGTCTGGTCGGGCTTCCGAGCTGACCAATGCTCGCTTGCATCGAATTCACGGCGCATTCCCGACAGTCGCTGCGCACTTTCGCACGACAAATATGTTTTCAACATGAACTTTGCCTGCTTTTAAACTGAGTAACAGTTGGTCGTCGCTCATCTCAAAAAGATCGGAAGAATGCCGCTGCGTGAGGCCATTTTGGCTGTTAGGAGCGGTGGTACTGGCAAACTCTGCTCATTTATTGCGCATGCCGCACTTTGCGCCTGCACATTTCTGCGCGGCTTACCCTTGCATCTTGAATTTTGACTGAGGTAAACCTGAGCGCAACATAAACGCACGCGAATGAGTGGAGCGCAGTCCGAATGAAGCAACGATTCTTTGCAGGCGTTGGTGTCGCCGCCGGCGTGCTGGGTGCATCCGCTCTGCTAATTCCCGCACCGGCCCACGCCGACACCGCGGACGCGCTGATAGTCCCGTCCGCCGGGGCTCTGGCAGAGAGCACGACCGCGATGTTCCTCGGCGGCACTTTTCAGCCGACGCCGTCGCTCGCCTTCGTCGGAAACGCGGAGCGACTCTTTCTGAACCCACTCGATTTCGCCGGCCCCGCGGCGAACTCGTTGACCATCTGCAACATCGCAGGAGTCGACGCGCCGTGTGACACAGCGCTGCAGGTGCTGACCACTCCCAACTTGCTCCAATTCGGCCCGAGCGCCCTGATGGGCCGGGACATCTTCATCGATGCGGTGGAGAACTCCTACGCCGAGGGCGGGTTCGACTCCGACAATCCGCTGACGGTCTTCGCGTACTCGCAGAGCGCCATGGCGCTGTCCGCGGCGTACGAGACGCTCTACGACGAGGGCAACGGAATACCGTTGGACGCACTGAAATTCGTCTTCATCGGCAACCCAAGCACCGAAGCGGGGATAGCCCCGAACATCTACGCCGACCTCGTGCAGCTTTTCGGTGGCGGGTCGAGCGGCGAAGAGTTCACCACCTCCCTCTTCACGATCACCGGCCAGACTCAGTTCCTCCCCGGTGGCGAGCTCGTCGGTCTGACCCCCAACGATCTGTACGACACCACCATTTACACGATCGAGGGCGACGGCGTCGCCGCCTGGCAGGACGTCTGGGACGAGACCCTCATCAGCCAGCCCGGCAATTACCTCGGCGCGCTCGGCAATGGCCTGATCGCCTTCTTCACCAATCACGTCGAATACCTCGGACTGACGCCGGAGGATATTGCTGCGGGCGTGCCGACGGTCGATGGCACCATCACGACCATCACCCTCGCCGACAGTCCAGATGCGCTGCTGAGCCTGTTCACGAATGGGAATGCCGACAGCGGGGTCTTCACCGCGCTGCTGGGGACGATCGCAGCCCTCTTCGACCCCGATTTCTACTAGACCCGGGCTAGCAGTCCCGCAGCACCCGTCGCATGGCGTCCTTCTCGTTGGCGGACACCCAGAGCCGGTAGACCGTCTTCACCTCGACGGCGCGGGCCACAAACGCGCAGCGGAACGCGGCGTTGGGTGGCAGCCAGGACCCGATATCGCGAAAAGCCTTGTCGAAGTTGATGTTTCCCCCGACCGCCAGCAGGTTGCGCGGATCGTTGGCGAAGTCGCGGCGGCGCTGGTCGTCCCACACCCGCGCCCCCTTGTACCAGGCGTCCGACAGCGAGACGACGTGGTCGATCTGCACAGCCGACGAGGTGTCGGGACCGCGGACGAAGTCAATGGTCGCCCCGGCGTACGGGTCGTGCAGCACACCGCTCTGGGCAAAGCAGGTGCCCGGCCGCACCTGCAGGTCGGCCAAATCACGACGCAGGATGTCGTCGCGGGTGTTGCAGCCGTTGTGGCCGAATTCGACGTTCACGTCGTCGCTCCACGCCTCGCCGAACCGGAAGCGCTGAAAGTCGCTCACCCGGTCCCAGCCGTGCACGGGCAGCGCTTCCAGTTGCGCGCGCGCCACGTCATAGTCCGGAGTGGCCGTCGGCGACGGGCCGGCATCCGGATGCGAGCCCCGGTGGTACTGCCAGAGGACTGCCCCGGCGACCGCGGCGAGGATGCCGACCGCCACCGCATTCCTGAATCGGCCTCCCACTGCGGATCAGCCGTCCGCGTCGACGTTGCACTCCTGAGCGATCCGCCCAAGGAGGTCCCCCAGCTGCGACACTTCCTTCTTCGACAGGTTGCCGAAGACGTGTTGGCGCACCGCAGCAACGTGGCCCGGGGCGGCCGCGCGGACGATCCGTAAACCTTTGGGGGTCAACTCCGCTCGGGTGAGTCGCCCGTCGCAAGGATCGGTGTCGCGGCGCAAGCAGCCGGCCGCCTCGAGACGCTTCACCACATGCGAGAGACGCGACAGCGAGCCATTCGTCACTGCCGCAAGCGCTTTCATGCCCAGCCGGTGGTCCGGCTGCTCGGCGAGCACTCCCAGCACGAGGTATTCGTACTGCGTCAGTTTCGAATCGCGCCGCAACTGCGTGTCCAGCGCGGCCGGCAGGCGGGTCATGACGCGTACCAACTCCATCCAGGTGTGGCGTTCGGCATCGTTCAGCCACCGCGGTTGGTCGGGCACGACGTCACCCTAGCTCACTTGACGCTTCAAGTCACCGCTGTTAGCTTCGGTTGAAGCGTCAACTCAATGGTGGAACGAAAGGCTCGTCATGAATCTCGCGTTGTGGATTTGCCAAGGTGTGCTCGCGCTGGCCTTCGCGGGGGCCGGCCTGATGAAGCTGTCGTTCGACGGCAAGACCCTGGCCGAGAAGGGCATGGGCTTTGCCTCGGAGGTCTCGCCGGCCTTTCTGAAGTCACTCGGCGCGGCCGAGGTGGCCGGCGCTATCGGGGTGGTCGTGCCGGGACTGGTGCACATCGCGCCGGTGCTCGTTCCGGTCGCCGCCGCATGCCTCGCCCTCGTCATGGTCGGGGCGATCGTCGTTCACGTGCAACGCAAAGAATGGTCCGGGCTCGTCGCGCCCGCTGTGCTGCTTGCTGTCGCGGTGTTCGTCGCGGTGCAGCGGTTCGGTCCGTACGCGTTCTGAGCTAACACATGAAAACCCTATGAGCTAGTGAAATCCCGGTCGCAGAGAACTCACCGGGACTTCACTGGCAATCATGGTTGGTATCGAAAACGTGAGGCGCGCCGCGGCTTGGGCTTTGCTGCCGATCTTCGGCGCGGTCGCCTCCTTATGGATTTTCGGCCTGGCCACCGGTGAGGCGCACGCCGACGTGCGCTGCGATCCGGTGTGCCACGGCAACTGGTGCCCAGGCGATCCGGTGTACTCGCAGGCGCGAGAACTGGCGAAGTCGTGGGACATGAACGTGTGTCACGAGTTTCACCAGATCTCCGGAAGCGAAAACGGCGGTTACGCCGAGGGACCACTGCCCCCGGGCACCTTCGTGTGCCAGCCGTGGCAGTTCATGTGCCCCTGACACTCGACTCGGTAGCATCCGGTCGGTGGCCATCAGACTGGAGAACGTCGGCATCGCGGTGCGCGACTTGGATGCCACCATCGCCTTCTTCACCGACCTCGGCCTCACGGTCGTCGGCCGCGACACCGTCCGCGGTGAGTGGACCGACACCGCTGTCGGGCTCGACGGCAACCACGCCAACATCGCGATGCTCGAGACCCCCGACGGCCAAGGCCGCATCGAACTCTTCGAGTACATCCATCCGGCGGCGATCGAGTCGGAACCCACCGCCCCCAACCACATTGGGATGCACCGGATCGCGTTCGCCGTCGACGACATCGACGAAGCCCTGGCTATCGCCGCGCGGCACGGCTGCCACCCGCTGCGTGGCGTCGCGACCTACGAGGACGCCTTCAAGCTGACGTACATCCGTGGCCCGAGTGGCATCCTCGTGATGCTCGCCGAGGCGCTGCCGTCGGATTGACGGCCAAATCGCCTTACTCGAGCTTCTCCGCGATTCGGCCGGCGCTAATGTTGTTGAGACGCTTGTGAAGCCGTCCCACGCGCCAGCGCGCGAACCTGATTGACTTGTCGCTCGCGACAGCGAGCGAGGTGCCCACAGGTAGCGGTGCGGTTGGTATGAAGACCATGTATTGGCCTCAAGCCAGAGCGTGCGGCTGTAGGGTCCTCGCGTCATCTGAAAACGATATTTCTTGCTAGCGACGCGCGAGATTTGGCTTGCGGACGCTCATCTTCGAGGTGGACTGGTGACCAACAGTGATGGTGGCGACGACATGAGTGCTCGGTCCATTGTCTGAATCCGACCGCCTGAATGAGGCCACTCAGGCTCCGCCGACTGTCGATCAACCGCTGATCCCACCGTTCTTACCGCGGATGATCCACCGATTGGCGCTGCCAATTGTGCTGGTGTGGCTGGGAATAGTGTTCGTCACCAATACCGTTGCCCCGCAGCTGGAGGTTGTGTCCAAGATTCACGCTGTCTCGGAAAGTCCGGAGGACGCGGTCTCGTACCAATCGATGATGCGGATTGGGAAGACATTCAAAGAGTTCGACTCCGACAGCTCGGCGATGGTGCTGCTCGAGGGCGACAAGCCACTGGGCGCGGCCGCCCACGAGTACTACGACGAGATCGTCCGGCGCCTCGAGCGCGACACGAAGCACGTCCAGCACATCCAGGATTTCTGGAGCGATCCGCTGACTGCGGCGGGCTCGCAGAGCCACGATCAGAAGGCCGCCTACGTCCAGGTGTACCTCGCCGGAGACCTGGGCAGCGGCCTATCCGGGGAATCCACCGAGGCCGTCCGCGAGATCGTGGCATCGGTGCCCCAGCCGCCCGGGATCAAGGCCTACGTCACCGGTGAAGGTCCGTTGTTCGCCGACGAGAACAACGCGGGTGACAAGGGCGTCGCACAGGTCACCGCCGTCACCGTCCTTGTCATCCTGATCATGCTGCTGTTCGTATACCGATCGGTCAGCACCGTTCTCATCATGTTGGTGACGGTCTTCATCGAGCTGGCCGCGGCCCGGGGCATGGTCGCAACGCTGGGCAACTACGGCGTCATGGGACTCACAACCTTCGCCGTTAACATGCTGGTGCTGTTGGCGATTGCCGCCGGAACCGACTACGCGATCTTCATCGTCGGCCGCTACCACGAGGCCCGCGGTCTGGGCGAGACGCGCGAAGAAGCGTTCTACACGATGTTCCACAGCACGGCCCACGTCGTGCTGGGCTCGGGCCTGACCATCGCCGGCGCGATGTACTGCCTGAGTTTCTGCCGCCTGCCCTATTTCCAGTCACTGGGTGTGCCCTGTGCGGTCGGCATGTTGGTCGCGGTCTTCGCGGCGCTGACCTTGGGTCCCGCCGTACTGACGATCGCCTCATTCTTCAAACTGATGGACCCCAAGCGCAAGCTGCAGACCCAGGGCTGGCGGCGGATCGGCACCGCCATCGTGCGCTGGCCCGCACCGGTTTTCGCGGTGACGATCGCGATCGCGCTGGTCGGTCTGCTCGCCCTGCCTGGCTACGAGACGGACTACGACAGCCGGCACTTCCTGCCGCCGGACACTCCGGCCAACGTCGGCTACGCCGCGGCCGACCGGCACTTCGACCAGGCCCGGCTCAATCCCGAGTTGTTGATGATCGAGACCGATCACGACCTGCGTAACCCGGCCGACTTCATCGTGCTGGACAAGGTCGCCAAGGCGGTCTTCCACATCCCCGGCATCGGCCGGGTACAGACCATCACCCGGCCGCTGGGCACCCCGCTGGACCACAGCACGCTCGGCTTCCAGATGGGCGCCCAAGCCGCAGGCCGCATCCAGACCCAGCACTACCAGGAGGAGCAGGCCAAATACCTGCTGAACCAGGTAGCGGAAATTCGCACCGGCATCGACAATTTGCGGCAGCAGATGGCACTCCAGCAGCAGACCAGCGACATCACGCACGAAACGACCAAGCTCACCAGGGAGACGGTCGAAATCACCGCGGCGCTGCGCGATGACATCGCCAACTTCGATGACTTCTACCGGCCGATCCGTAGCTACTTCTACTTCGAGAAGCACTGCTACGACATCCCGCTCTGCTGGACCTTGCGATCGATCTTCAACGCACTAGACGGCACCGATCAGCTGGCCGAAGATATTCAAGACCTCAGCGCAAACCTCGATCAATTGGACCGCATCCAGCCCGAGCTCGTAGCACTGATCCCGCCGCAGCTCGAGAGCCAACAGCGCAACCTCGACACGATCATGTCGACCTACGCGACCACCAAGGGTCTCAACGACCAGGCCAAAGCGCAGTCCGACAACGCCACCGCCCAGAGCGACGCATTCGACAAGGCCAAGAACGACGACACGTTCTACCTGCCGCCCGAAGCGTTTCAGAGCCCGGATTTCGCGCGCGGTCTCGAGCAGTTCATCTCACCGAACGGGCATGCGGTTCGATTGATCATCTCCCACGAGGGCAACCCGGCCACCCCGGAGGGCATCAGCCACATCGCGCCGATCAAGCAGGCCGTGCACGAGGCGATCAAGGGCACCCCGTGGGAAGGATCCAAAATCTACCTCGGTGGCACCGCGGCCACGTACAAGGACATGCACGACGGATCCAACATCGACCTGCTGATCGCCGGAATCGCCGCCGCCGCATTGATTTTCGTCATCATGCTGATCATCACCCGAAGCGTGGTCGCGGCCGTCGTCATCGTCGGCACGGTACTGCTCTCGCTGGGCGCCTCGTTCGGCCTCTCGGTGCTCTTGTGGCAGTACATCTTGGGCATCAAATTGCACTGGATGGTGCTGGCGATGGCGGTCATCCTGCTCATGGCCGTCGGGTCGGACTACAACCTGCTGCTGATATCCCGGTTCAAGGAGGAGATCCACGCCGGTCTGAAGACGGGGACGATCCGCGCCATGGCCGGTTCGGGCTCAGTGGTGACGTCAGCCGGCCTGGTCTTCGCAGCGACCATGGCGAGCTTCGCGTTCAGCCCGCTGCGCGTCATGTCCCAGGTGGGGACGACGATCGCGCTGGGCCTGCTGTTCGACACCCTGATCGTGCGGTCGTTCATGACGCCCTCGGTGGCGACGCTGCTGGGCCGGTGGTTCTGGTGGCCGCAACGGGTGCGTCTGCGCCCGGCCAGCACGATGCTGCAGCCGTACGGAACCCGCGTCGCGGTGCGCGAATTGATTCTCGGACGGCAGCGGGAATGACACACGCCACGTGGCGGTTTTAGCACTTAAGACTGTAGAGTGCTAAGCGTTTAGACCATCTTGGAGGTATGGGTGCCGACTTACAGCTACGCGTGTACCGAGTGCGGTGATCGCTTCGATGTGGTCCAGGCTTTCAGCGACGACGCGCTGACCACGTGCGAGAAGTGCTCGGGCCGGTTACGCAAGCTGTTCGGCAACGTCGGCGTCGTCTTCAAGGGCAGCGGCTTCTACCGCAACGACAGCCGCGAGGCGTCCAAGAACACCGGCGGGGGCTCGTCTTCGAGCGCTAGCTCCGAGGGTTCCAAGTCCAGCTCTGATAGTTCCGGCTCGAGCTCCGAGAGCTCCAGCTCCTCCGCGTCCGAGAAGTCGAGCTCGTCGGGCGATTCGTCGAAGTCGTCCTCCGGCTCTTCGTCCTCGTCATCGTCCTCGAAGTCACCGGCCACCACGTCCAGCTAGCCGGTTATCCACAGGCGGCCCATCGGCGGTCGCATGCCTCGTCTCGCGGCGCCTACGGTGGGCGCGTGGGCAGTCACCCGCTGAATCCTTCGCTGCCGGACCGCTTTTCGCAGTGGCTGCGGCCCGACTGGTCACGCACCATCCGGGCCCGGCGGCTCGCCGCGGCCGGTCTGGTGTTGCTGGCCGCTGTCGCCGCGTGGCGACCCGATCCCGACGACGGCCGTATGCAGGTGGTGGTGGCCGCGCGGGACCTGGGCCCCGGCGCCGAGTTGACCGCCGACGACGTGCGGCTCGAAACCCATTCGGCGCTAACGGTTCCGGACGGTTCAGCAACGGATGTGGGCGCGGTCATCGGTGGCACGCTGGCTGGTCCGGCCCGACGCGGGGAGGTACTCACCGACGTGCGACTGCTCGGCCGTCGCCTCGCGGAATCCGCCGCCGGCCCCGACGCGCGCATCGTGCCGGTGCATCCGTCCGACGGCGCGCTGATCGATCTGGTGCGACCGGGCGACGTCGTCGACATCGTCGCGGCCGCCGAGGGCAGCACCCAGGCGAGTCCGCACGTGGTCGCGACCAACGCGATCGTCGTCTCGGTGTCGGCGAAACCGAAGGCTCAGAGCGCGGGCAACGACCGGGTGGTGTTGGTCGCGCTGCCGGCCGTGTCAGCCACCGCGGTGGCCGGCGCGGCACTGGTCGCGACCGTCACCCTCACCCTGCACTGAGCGCCGCGGTCAGGCGGCCGGCGCGGACTGCTCGCTGGCGCAGAACTTGCACTTGTGTGCGGCCTCGGGGATGTCCGAACAGCATTCCCCGCACGCCTTGGTCGCCGGCGCCTCGCCGAAAACCGTTACGCCGCGGCGCTTCTGGATCTGCCGATAGGGCACCACGATCGCGAAATAGACGGTGGCCATGAATACCAGGAAGTAGATGAACCCGCCGATCAGGGTGCCGAAGTCGAGGAAGGTCTTCTCATTGCCTTCCTTACCCAGCTGCACGCCGAGCCCGAGCGCGGTATCCGGCTGGGCGGCCGCCACCAACGGGTTGATGATGCTTGCGGTGAACACCTTGACCAGATCCGAAAAGGCCAAGGCCACAACCAAACCGACCGCAACGGTAATGACGTCCTCACGCATGACGAAATTCTTGAAACCCTTTAACACCCGAGCCAACCTTTCGTGAGCAGGAATCGACAGGGCAACTCAAGATCACCCTGAATTGACGTTAAGACTGCTCAACGACATTCGCGCCATTTGCGGCGAATTAGTCAGCCGTGATGTGGCGGCACGTTGTCGCGCAGCCACTGGTCGCGCTCTGCGTCCTCCCGGCTGGCGTCCGGGTCACGCTCGTCGGACGACGACTGCCATTCGTGGTCGTCGCCGATGGGGCCGGACATGCCGGGCGTCAGATCTCCAGGCTGGAAAGCTGCCCGATGATCTGGGCCGCCAGTGGGTTGAGCGTCGCCATTCCATCGCGGACCGCCTGCCGCGAACCGGCGAGGTTGACCACCAGCGTGCTGCCCGAGATGCCGGCCAGCCCGCGGGACAGGCCCGCCTCGATGATGCCCGCGGACAGACCGGAGCCGCGGATGGCCTCGGCGATGCCGGCCACCAGGCGGTCGAGGATGTCCAGCGTCGCCTCGGGGGTGACGTCCCGGGGCGTCACCCCGGTGCCGCCCACCGACACGACCAGGTCCACTCCCCCGATGACCGCGGTGTTGAGCGCGTTGCGGATTTCCACCTCGTCGGCGGCGACGGCGATCACGCCGTCCACCACGAATCCCGCTTCGCTCAGCAGTTCGGTGACCAACGGACCGCTGTGGTCCTCGTCGCCGTGATCATCGACAACGACGACGAGTGCCCGGCCGATCATTTCGGCGCCCTGTTCCATGGCTGCAACCGTATATCTGGCGTCCGACCGTGGCGCGGCGGCTCTGGTCACTGTTGCGCCTTGCCGAGCGTGACCTGGATCTTCTTGGTCTCGCCGGACGGATCCTTGATCGTCAGCATCACCTTGTCGCCGGGTGCCTTCGAGCGGACGGCGGCGACCAGCGCGTCGGCGCTGTTGACCGTGCGGTCGTCGACCTTGGTCACGACCACCCCGCCGGGCAGGCCGGCGGCTGCGGCGGCGCCGTTGGGCACCACCTCGACGACCTTGGCGCCGGGGGTCTCCTTGTCGTTGGTCACCTGCACGCCCAGCGAGGCGTGCGACGCGGTGCCCGAGCTGATCAGCTCGTCGGCGATGCGCTTGGCCTGGTCGACCGGGATCGCGAACCCGAGTCCGATCGAGCCGCTCTGCGCGTCCGGCGAGTCACCACCGAGGGTGGCGATCGCGGAGTTGACGCCGACCAGCTGGCCGCTCATGTTGACCAGCGCGCCGCCGGAGTTGCCCGGGTTGATCGCGGCGTCGGTCTGGATGGCGTCCAGCACGGTGTTCTGGTTGCCGGTCTCGCCGGTGGTCGACACCGGGCGGTTGAGCGCGCTGACGATGCCGGTGGTGACCGTGCCGGACAGGCCGAGCGGCGAACCGACCGCCATGACCGGCTGGCCGACGTGCAGGTTGGCCGACGAGCCGATGCTGATCGGGGTCAGGTTGGACATGCCCTGAACGCGCACCACCGCGATGTCGGTGGTGGGGTCGGCGCCGACGACGGTGAATTCCGCGGTGCGGCCGTCGGAGAACGTCACCGTGGTCTTCGGCTTGCCGCCGCGCGGGCCCGGGTCGGGGGCGGGCTGGTCGGGGTCCAGGCCCGGGGCGCCCGGGTCGTCGTCGGGGCCGGGACCCTGGTGCTCGGGGTTCGGGCGCTGGTGCGGACCGCCGCCGGGGGGCGGCGCCTTCCCGGCCGCGGTGGCGACGACGTGATTGTTGGTCAGGATCAAGCCGTCCGAGGACAGGATGATGCCGGAGCCCTCTTCGGACGCCCGGCCGATGTTCGTCTCGAGCATGACGACGCTGGGCACCACCTTGGCGGCGACCTGCTCGACGCTGCCGAGCGGCGCGTTGGAGGCCGGCATGCCGGGGGTGGCACCGCCGGGCATCGCGCCGTCGGCGACGGAGGCGAGCGTGCCGTGGTGCGCGACGACCGACGCGGCGGCCCCGCCGATGCCGGCGGAGACGACGGCAACCGCGATGGCACCGACCGTCAAAGCGCCTGCGCGAGAACGCTTTCGGGGTGCGGGGAGCTGCGGCGGCGGGCCACCGGCGGAGTGTCCGCCCTGACCGGCGAACGGACCGTACGGCTGCCGGAACTGCGGCTGCTGGGGCTGGTGCGCGCCCTGCCGCCACTCGTAACCCTGCGGGTAGGTTTGCTGCTGTCCATAAGCCGAATGGCTTGTGGCCCCACGCTGATCGGACACCGGACGGTATCCGGGCTGCTGCGGCGGTGGCGAATACCTCGGGTGATTCGTCATGTCGCTAGGTCACTCTCTCTTGTGCCGTCGTGCAGATCCAAACAGTAACTGGACAACTACCTTGCCTGCGTGGTCTGAGATTCGACTGAGACAACGTGTGTCGCTCCTGCAGAGTTCCCCGGGGTGGCCGGTTCCCCGGCATTCGACGCCGCGTCCACGTCGGACGGGTAGTCCACCGCCGCGATCGGCTGGCCGGGAAGCAGCACATAGATGGACGTGCCCGGCGGTTCGCCGCCCGGGACCGTCTCCTCGACCCGCAGCGCCCCGCCGTGCTTGAGCACCACCTGTTTGACGATCGCCAGGCCGAGGCCCGAGCCGGGCACGGCGCGCGCGGTGATCGACCGGAAGAACCGCTCGAAGACCAATTCGCGCTCGTGCTCCGGGATGCCGGGTCCGTGGTCGGACACCACCAACTCGGCATGCGTTGCGTTGAGTTGACGCAGCCGCACCCCGACGTGCTCACCGGACGGGCTCCACTTGGCCGCGTTGTCCATCAGGTTCAGCACCGCCCGCGACAGGCCCGCCGAGTCGCCGAAGACCTCCCACGGAGCCACCTCGACGTCGAACTCGACATCGATGCGGCGCCGCCGCACTCGTTCCAGCGACCGGTCGATGACCTCGGTCATGTCGACCGGCTCGTGCACCACCTCGCCGGCATCGCCACGGGTCAGGTCGACCAAATCGCCTACCAGCGTGGACAATTCCTCGATCTGGGCGATCACATCGGTGCGCAGGTCGGTCATCTCCTGCTCGGGAATCGGCGGCGCGCCCGGGGCACTGGACGCCATCAGCAGTTCGATGTTGGTGCGCAGCGAGGTCAGCGGGGTCTTCAGCTCGTGGCCGGCGTCGGCGACTAGCCGGGTCTGCCGATCCCGCGACTCGGCCAGCGCGCGCAGCATCATGTTGAAAGCCTGTGTGAGCCTTGCCAATTCGTCGCTACCGTAGACCGGGATTGGTCGCAGGTCGTCGGTGCGGGCGACGCGCTCGGCCGCCCCGGTCAGGCGGCCCACCGGTCTCAACCCGGCCTGGGTGACCAGCGCACCGGCCACCGCCGCGACGGCCATGCCGACGCCACCGACGATCAGCAACACCCAGCGCAGTTTCGTCATCACCGCATCGGTTGGACCGAGGCTCTTGGAAATCAGCAGCGAGCTGCCGTTGGGTAGATGCACGGCCAGCACCCGTTGGTTGGCGGCGGTGCGGCGGGACATGAACAGGTCACCGCGGATGACGGCCTTCTCCTGCTGGCCGACCGGGAGCGTCTGGCCCTCCTGGTTGGCGGTGAAGATCGACCGACCGGGCGTCACCAGCATCGCGTTGACGTCCGAATATGCCGTTCCCTCAATGGCTTTCGCCGGGTCGGCGGCCAGCGACCCGCTGGCGATCAGCAACTGGGCCCTGCTCTGCAGCTGGTTGTCGATGTCCTTGTAGAGCGCGGCGGAGATCACCGCGTACACCGCGACGGCCATCAGGATGACCACCATCGCCACCATCGACATCGCCAGCAGCATCACCCGCCACCGCAGCGACAGCGACGTGCTGGTTCGCAACGAACCTGTGCTTCGCCGTCGGAACAGTGTCTTCAGGGACTTCAGTGGCATCAGGGAGGGGTTTCGCGAAGCACGTAACCGACCCCACGCACGGTGTGGATCAGTCGCGGCTCGCCGTTGGCCTCGGTCTTGCGACGCAGGTAGCCGACATACACCTCGAGCGCATTACCCGACGTGGGGAAGTCGAAACCCCACACCTCTTCGAGAATGCGGCTACGCGTCAATACCCGTCGCGGATTGGCAATCAGCATTTCCAGCAAAGCGAATTCGGTGCGGGTCAGGCTGATCTGCCGACTACCGCGGGTGACTTCGCGAGTCACCGAATCGAGAGTGAGGTCACCGAAGGACATCGCCACGGATTCCGACGCGTCTTCGATTCTCGTGCGCCGCAGCAATGCGCGCATCCGCGCCAGCAGCTCCTCGAGGGCGAAAGGCTTGGGCAGGTAGTCGTCGGCCCCGGCGTCGAGTCCTGCGACGCGCTCGGAGATGGTGTCGCGGGCGGTCAGCACCAGGATCGGCAGATCGTCGCCGGTGCTGCGCAGCTGACGGCAGACCTCGAGCCCGTCGAGCCGCGGCATCATCACGTCGAGCACGAGCCCGTCGGGCCGGTCGGCGGAGATCATCTCGAGCGCCTCGACACCGTCTTCGGCGAGGGCTACCGAGTAACCATTGAAGGAAAGCGACCGGCGCAGTGACTCACGCACCGCACGGTCGTCGTCGACAACAAGAATTCGCACAGCCACCAGTTTTATCCAATCCCCTGAGAACCTGCTGAGAGGTCGACAAAACCGGTCTGCCGCAAATTGCTGGCAATTACGCCGGAGACAATGCTCACGGCTAAAAAGTTAGCGGCGGTCGAGGTCGATCAGACCGAGGCGCGCCGCCTTGAGCAGACGACGAGGCACCTTGTGCTGCTTACCAGCGACCGTCACACCGACCAGTTCGGGCTTCTCAGCCTTCCACTGCGCGCGTCGGCTACGGGTGTTCGAGCGCGACATCCGCCGCTTTGGCACAGCCATGATCAGGCCTTACTCCTGGTAGGTGGGTCGCCGCGCAAGATGTCCCGGCAGCAACGATTAGCCCAATAGTAATGGCTGACCAGCTAGGGGCAAAAATCAGCGGCGGGCAGCCTTGACGCGACACCTCGGGTACCGGCTAACCTACCGGTTGGTTGGCACGTCCCAATGGAGGGAGGCACGGGTGGGTTCACCCCCGGTGCGCATCGGAAACTGCTCGGGTTTCTACGGAGACCGGCATTCCGCCATGCGCGACATGCTCACCGGCGGCGAGCTGGACTACCTGACCGGCGACTACCTCGCCGAGCTGACCATGCTGATTCTCGGCCGCGACAAGATGAAGCATCCCGAGCGCGGCTATGCCAAGACCTTCCTGACCCAGCTCGAGGAATGCCTCGGCCTGGCCCACGAGCGCGGCGTGCGCATCGTCGCCAACGCCGGCGGCCTGAACCCCGCCGGGCTCGCCGACGCGGTGCGCGCGCTGGCCGAGCGCCTGGGCGTGCCGGTCCGGGTGGCCCACGTCGACGGCGACGACCTGTCCGGCCGCACCGAGGAACTTGGCCTGGGTAAGCCCCTGACTGCGAACGCATACCTTGGCGCATGGGGCATCGTCGACTGCCTCAACAGTGGCGCGGACATCGTTGTCACCGGCCGGGTCACCGACGCCTCGGTGACCGTCGGCCCCGCGGCCGCGCACTTCGGCTGGCAGCGCACCGACTACGACCGCCTGGCCGGCGCCGTCGTCGCGGGACACGTCATCGAATGCGGCGTCCAGGCCACCGGCGGCAACTACTCGTTCTTCACCGAAATTCCAGACCTGACCTACGCCGGCTTCCCGCTGGCCGAGATCCACGCCGACGGCTCCTCGGTGATCACCAAGCATCCCGGCACCGGCGGACTGGTCAGCGTCGACACCGTCACCGCGCAACTGCTCTACGAGATCACCGGCGCGCGCTACGCGAACCCCGACGCGACGGCCCGGATGGACAGCATCGAGTTGAGCGCCGACGGCGTCGACCGGGTGCGGATCAGCGGCGTCACCGGCGAAGCCCCGCCGCCCACGCTGAAGGTGTCGCTGAACAGCATCGGCGGGTTCCGCAACGCGACGACGTTCGTGCTGACCGGCCTGGACATCGAGGCCAAGGCCGACCTGGTCCGTCGCCAGCTCGAGTCGGCGCTGAGCGTGAAGCCCGCCGAGCTGGAGTGGAGCCTGGCCCGCACCGACCACGTCGACGCCGACACCGAGCAGGGCGCCAGCGCGCTGCTGAGCTGCGTGGTCCGCGACCCCGACCCGGCCAATGTGGGCCGCCAGTTCTCCTCGGCCGCAGTCGAATTGGCGCTGGCCAGCTATCCGGGATTCACCGTCACCGCGCCGCCGGGCGACGGCCAGGTGTACGGGGTCTACACCCCCGGCTACGTCGACGCGGCCCAGGTGGCGCACACCGCGGTGCACGCCGACGGGACCCGGGTCGAGATCCCCTGCGCCACCGACACTCTCGTGCTCGAGCCGGCCCCGGTTCCGGCTCTGCCCGAGCCATTTCCCGACGGGCCGACGCGGCGAGTGCCGCTGGGCACTATCGCGGCCGCCCGCAGCGGCGACAAGGGCGGCTCGGCCAACGTCGGTGTCTGGGTACGCACCGACGAGCAGTGGCGCTGGCTGGCCCACAATCTCACGGTCGAGCTGCTGCGCGAATTGTTGCCGGAGACAGCGGATCTGCCGGTGACCCGGCATCTGCTGCCGAGACTGCGCGCGATCAACTTCGTCATCGAGGAAATACTCGGTCAGGGCGTTGCGTATCAGGCGCGGTTCGACCCGCAGGCCAAGGGGCTCGGCGAGTGGCTGCGTAGCCGTCATGTCGACATTCCAGAAGGGTTGTTGTGAACATCTGGACCACGCCGGAGCGCGATGCGCTCCGCAAGACCGTGCGCTCGTTCGCCGAACGCGAGATCCTGCCGCACATCGACGAGTGGGAGGCCAGCGGCGAGTTGCCGCGCGAATTGCACCGTGCCGCAGGCGAAGCCGGCCTGCTGGGGGCCAACTTCCCCGAGTCGGTCGGCGGCGGGGGCGGTGATGGCGCCGACGCGGTGATCGTCTGCGAGGAACTGCACCAGGCCGGGGTGCCGGGTGGGGTGTTCGCGTCGCTGTTCACCTGTGGCATCGCGGTGCCGCACATGATCGCCTCCGGCGACGAGCGGCTGATCGAGGAGTTCGTCCGCCCGACGCTGGCCGGGGAGAAGATCGGCTCGCTGGCCATCACCGAGCCCGGCGGCGGCTCCGACGTCGGGCACCTACGCACCACCGCGACCCGGTCCGGTGACCAGTACATCGTCAACGGCGCCAAGACCTACATCACCTCGGCGGTGCGCGCCGACTTCGTCGTGACCGCGGTGCGCACGGGCGGCCCTGGCGCGGCGGGGGTTTCGCTGTTGCTCGTCGAGAAGGGCACGCCGGGGTTCGAGGTGAGCCGCAAGTTGGACAAGATGGGTTGGCGGTCCTCCGACACCGCGGAGCTGTCCTACGTCGACGCCGCGGTGCCGGTGGCCAACCTGGTCGGTGTCGAGAACACCGGGTTCGCCCAAATCGCCGAGGCCTTCGTTTCCGAGCGCATCGGCCTTGCCGCGCAGGCTTATTCGAGCGCGCAGCGCTGCCTGGACATCACCGTGCAGTGGTGCCGCGACCGCGAGACGTTCGGCCGGCCGCTGATCTCGCGGCAGTCGGTGCAGAACACGCTGGCCGAGATGGCCCGCCGGATCGACGTCGCCCGCGTCTACTCGCATCACGTGGTCGAGCGGCAACTGGCCGGCGAGACCAACCTGATCGCCGAGGTGTGCTTCGCCAAGAACACCGCGGTCGAGGCCGGCGAATGGGTGGCCAACCAGGGCGTCCAGTTGTTCGGCGGAATGGGATACATGCGCGAGTCGGAGATCGAACGCCAATACCGCGACATGCGCATCATCGGAATCGGCGGCGGAACCACCGAAATCCTCACCTCGCTGGCCGCCAAGCTGCTGGGATTCCAGTCATGACGGCCCTGAAGTCGCTGCTAGATGCCCAGGGTGACGCTTTTGCGGCTGCCGCATCGGCCGCGGAGTCGCGGCTCGAGGAGATCGGCGCCGAACTCGACAAGGCGCTGGCCGGTGGTGGCGCGAAATACGTTGAGCGCCACCATGCCCGCGGCAAGCTGACCGCCCGCGAGCGGATCGAGTTGCTGCTCGACGAGGACTCGCCGTTCCTGGAACTCAGCCCACTGGCCGCCTACGGCAGCGCCTTCACCGTCGGCGCGAGCACGGTCGTCGGCATCGGCGTGGTCGAGGGCGTCGAGTGTCTGGTGGTCGCGAACGACCCGACCGTCAAGGGCGGAACCAGCAACCCGTGGACGCTGAAGAAAATCCTGCGGGCCAACCAGATCGCCTTCGAAAACCGGCTTCCCGTCATCTCTTTGGTGGAATCCGGCGGCGCCGACCTGCCCACCCAGAAGGAGATCTTCGTCCCGGGCGGACGGATGTTCCGCGACCTGACCCGGCTGTCGGCGGCCGGCATTCCGACCATCGCGCTGGTGTTCGGCAACTCGACCGCCGGCGGCGCGTACATCCCCGGCATGTCGGATCACGTGGTGATGATCAAGGAACGCTCCAAGGTGTTCCTCGCCGGTCCCCCGCTGGTGAAGATGGCCACCGGCGAGGAGTCCGACGATGAATCCCTCGGCGGCGCCGAAATGCATTCCCGGGTATCGGGTTTGGGGGACTACTTCGCCGTCGACGAACTGGACGCGATCCGGATCGGGCGGCGCATCGTCGCGCGGCTGAACTGGACCAAGCAGGGCCCGACGCCCGCACCGGTGGTCGAGCCGCTGTTCGATGCCGAGGAGCTGATCGGCATCGCGCCGGCGGATCTCCGCATCCCGTTCGACCCGCGCGAGGTGATCGCCCGCATCGTCGACGGCTCCGAATTCGACGAGTTCAAGGCGATGTACGGCTCGTCGCTGGTCACCGGCTGGGCCCGGCTGAACGGCTACCCGCTGGGCATCCTCGCCAACGCCCGCGGCGTGCTGTTCAGCGAGGAGTCACAGAAGGCCACCCAGTTCATCCAGCTGGCCAACCGCTCGAACACGCCACTGTTGTTCCTGCACAACACAACCGGTTACATGGTCGGCAAGGACTACGAGGAAGGCGGGATGATCAAGCACGGCTCGATGATGATCAACGCCGTCTCCAACTCGACCGTCCCGCATATTTCGCTGCTGATCGGCGCGTCCTACGGGGCCGGGCACTACGGCATGTGCGGCCGCGCCTACGACCCACGCTTCCTGTTCGCCTGGCCGAGCGCCAAGTCCGCCGTGATGGGCGGCGCGCAACTGGCCGGTGTGCTGTCGATCGTCAGCCGCGCGGCCGCCGAGGCGCGTGGGCAACAGGTCGACGAGGACGCCGATGCGGCGATGCGGGCCGCGGTCGAAGGTCAGATCGAGGCCGAGTCGCTGCCGATGGTGATGTCCGGCATGCTCTACGACGACGGCATCATCGACCCGCGGGATACCCGCACCGTGTTGGGAATGTGTTTGTCCGCCATCGCGAATGGCCCGATCAAGGGGACGTCGAGCTTCGGCGTCTTCCGGATGTGACGCAAATGGGAATCACTCGAGTTCTGGTGGCCAACCGCGGCGAGATCGCCCGACGGGTGTTCGCCACCTGCCGCAACCTCGGCATCGGCACCGTCGCGGTGTACACCGACCCGGACGCCGATGCCCCGCACGTCGCGGAGGCCGACGCCCGGGTGCGGCTGCCGCAGACGAACAGCTACCTCGATGCCGAGGCGATCATCGCGGCCGCCAAGGCGTCCGGCGCCGATGCCGTGCACCCCGGCTACGGGTTCCTTTCGGAGAATGCCGATTTCGCCGCCGCGGTGCAGGCCGCCGGCCTGGCGTGGATCGGTCCGCCGGTCGACGCGGTGCGGGCGATGGGCTCCAAGATCGAGTCCAAGAAGATGATGTCCGCGGCCGGTGTCCCGGTGCTCGAGGAACTCGACCCCGACACCGTCACCGCCGCGCAATTGCCGGTGCTGGTCAAGGCCTCCTCCGGTGGCGGTGGCCGCGGCATGCGGGTGGTCGACCAATTGGACGCGCTGCCAAGCGAAGTCGCCGCCGCCCAGCGCGAGGCGCAGTCGGCGTTCGGTGACCCGACGGTGTTCTGCGAGCGCTACCTGCCCACCGGACACCACGTCGAGGTGCAGGTGATGGCCGACTCGCACGGCACGGTGTGGGCGGTCGGCGAGCGCGAGTGCTCGATCCAGCGCCGCCATCAGAAGATCATCGAAGAGGCGCCGTCACCATTGGTGGAGCGCATACCGGGGATGCGGGACAGGCTGTTCGAGGCGGCGCGCCTGGCCGCAAGCGCGATCGGCTACACCGGCGCGGGCACGGTGGAGTTCCTCGCCGACGACAACGGCGAGTTCTTCTTCCTGGAGATGAACACCCGGCTGCAGGTCGAGCACCCGGTCACCGAGGAGACCACCGGCCTGGACCTCGTCGAGTTGCAGATCGAGGTCGCCGACGGCGGCCACCTAGGCGCCGAACCGCCTGCCGCACACGGCTCGTCGATCGAGGCGCGACTCTACGCCGAGGACCCGGCGCAGAACTGGCAGCCGCAGGCCGGCCCGGTGCACCGCATCGACGTGCCCTCGGCCCGCACCGAGTTCGCCTCGCTCGGCGCGCGCACCGGCATCCGGCTGGACTCCGGCATCGTCGACGGCTCGGTGGTGTCGATCCACTACGACCCGATGCTGGCCAAGGTCATTTCCTACGCCCCGACTCGGCGGCAAGCGGCGCTGGTGCTCGCCGACGCGCTGGCCCGGGCGCAGGTGCACGGGCTGCGGACCAACCGCGACCTGCTGGTGAACGTGTTGCGGCACAAGGCTTTCCTGGCCGGAGACACCGACACGGCGTTCTTCGACACCCACGACCTGGCGAAGCTGTCCGCCCCGCTGGCCGACGACGCCGTCGTCCGGTTGTCGGCGGTGGCAGCGGCGCTGGCCGACGCGGCGCACAACCGGGCCACGGCCACCGTGCTGGGCTCGCTGCCCAGCGGCTGGCGCAACCTGGCGTCGGGCTACCAGGCCAAGACCTTCGTCGACGTTGCAGGCGAGGAACATCGCGTCGAATATCGTTTCAGCAGAACGAGTGTGACGGTGTCCGGCGACGCATCGGTGCACCTGGTGTCGGCGACGCCGCACGAGGTCGTGCTAGCCGACGACCACGGAGTCGAGCGACACTTCACCGTCGCCCGGTACGGACACGACGTCTTCGTCGACTCCGCGCAGGGCCCGGTGCACCTGGTCGCCCAGCCGCGCTTCCCCGAGCCGGGGTCGGCCGTCGAGAAGGGCTCGCTGGTCGCGCCCATGCCCGGCAACGTGATTCGGCTCGGCGCCGCGGTGGGCGACACCGTCACCGCCGGGCAGCCGCTGATCTGGCTGGAGGCGATGAAGATGGAGCACACCATCACCGCCCCGTCCGACGGCGTGCTCGCAGAACTCAATGTCGATACCGGCCAACAAGTTGAGGTCGGCGCCGTGCTGGCACGCGTCGATGCACCCGAAGCAGAAGGAGAAACCCCATGACCGACAGCAGCTTCATCGAGAACGAGGACCGCAGGGCGCTGCGTAAGGCGGTGTCCGACTGGGCATCGAAGTACGGCAGCGAGTACTACCTGAAGAAGGCCCGGGCCCAGGAGCACACCGACGAATTGTGGTCCGAGGCCGGACAACTCGGCTTCCTCGGGGTCAACCTGCCCGAGGAGTACGGCGGCGGTGGCGCCGGCATGTACGAGCTGTCGCTGGTGATGGAGGAGATGGCGGCCGCCGGTAGCGCGCTGCTGCTGATGGTGGTCTCCCCCGCCATCAACGGGACGATCATCTCGAAGTTCGGCACCGACGAGCAGAAGAAGCGCTGGATCCCGGGGATCGCCGACGGCACGCTGACGATGGCGTTCGCGATCACCGAACCCGACGCCGGCTCCAACTCACACAAGATCACCACCACCGCCCGCCGCGACGGCAGCGACTGGATCCTCAAGGGGCAGAAGGTCTACATCTCCGGCGTCGACCAGGCGCAGGCGGTGCTCGTCGTCGCCCGCTCCGAGGAAGCCAAGACCGGCAAGCTGCGCCCGGCGCTGTTCGTGGTGCCCACCGACTCGCCCGGCTTCACCTACACCCCGATCGACATGGAGATCATCAGCCCCGAGCGGCAGTTCCAGGTGTTCCTGGACGACGTGCGGCTGCCCAGCGACGCGCTCGTCGGCGCCGAAGATGCCGCCATCGCACAGCTTTTCGCGGGCCTGAACCCCGAGCGCATCATGGGAGCCGCCAGCGCCGTCGGCATGGGCCGCTTCGCGCTGGACCGGGCCGCCGACTACGTGAAGACCCGGCAGGTGTGGGGCACCCCGATCGGCTCACACCAGGGTCTGTCACATCCGTTGGCGCAGTGCCACATCGAGGTCGAGCTGGCCAAGCTGATGATGCAGAAGGCCGCGTCGCTGTACGACGCCGGCGACGACGGTGGCGCGGCCACCGCCGCCAACATGGCGAAATACGCTGCGGCCGAGGCGGCTAACCGCTCGGTGGACCAGGCCGTACAGTCACTCGGGGGCAACGGCCTGACCAAGGAGTACGGCGTCGCCGCGATGATGGCCGCGGCACGACTGGCCCGGATCGCGCCGGTCAGCCGGGAGATGGTGCTGAACTTCGTCGCGCAGACCTCGCTCGGCCTGCCGCGCAGCTACTGATGGACCGGGTAGTCGACTACGCCGTCGACGGTCACACCGCGCGGCTGACGCTGAATTCGCCGCATAACCGCAACGCGCTGTCGACGGCGTTGGTCACCCAACTCCACGAGGGTCTGCGCGACGCCGCCGCCGATTACGCGGTGCGGGTGGTGGTGCTCGGGCACACCGGCAACACCTTCTGCGCGGGCGCTGATCTCCGTGGCGATCGCGAGGGCGGCGAAGCCGGGCGAAGCGGGTCGCCACAACCGGCATCCGAGGGAACCTCGAGCAGCGATCCCGCCGAGGCGACCGCGCAACGGTCCCGGGAGATGGCGGCGCTGCTGCGGGCGATCGTCGAGGCGCCGCTGCCGGTGATCGTCGCGGTGGACGGCCACGTCCGGGCCGGCGGCATGGGACTGGTGGCCGCGGCCGACATCGCCGTCGCGGGGCCGAAGAGCACGTTCGCGTTGACCGAGGCCCGCATCGGGGTGGCGCCGGCGATCATCTCGCTGACGCTGCTGCCGAAGCTGTCGGCCCGCGCGGCCGCCCGCTACTACCTGACCGGCGAGAAGTTCGACGCCGCGACGGCCGCCTCGATCGGGCTGATCACCGAGGCAGCCGACGACATCGACGCCGCGGTCGGGTCGCTGGTCGCCGACATCGGGAAAGGCTCGCCGCAAGGCCTGGCGGCGTCGAAGGCGTTGACGACGGCCGCGGTGCTGGACGGCTTCGACCGTGACGCCGAACGGCTGGGCGCCGAGTCGGCCCGGCTGTTCGTCTCGGACGAGGCACGCGAGGGCATGATGGCGTTCCTCGAGAAGCGCCCGCCCAACTGGGCCACCTGAAACGCGCCCAGGTTTCTCCGCTATGCAGGACGGGTGAGCGACGAGACCGACAGCTGGCAAAGCGTCCTGCGCAGCTTGTTCACCGGATGGCAGCGACCCACCGTCCATCCGGTCGACAGCGAAGGCGAGGGCGCCGAGAGCCTCATCGGCTTCGTCATCGCCGCCGCGTTGGTCGGCGTCCTCACCGGTCTCAGCGCGGCGACATTCAAACTCTTGCTGCACCGGGGCGCGCGGCTGCGCGCCGACCTGGCCCACTGGGCGCACGGCAGCGGGTGGGGATTGGCGGTCGTAGTCCTCGTCTGTATGGCCGCCGCCGCGATCGCCGCGGCCCTGGTGCACCGCATCGAGCCGCATGCCGAGGGCAGCGGGATCCCGCGAGTCGAAGCGGTCGCCGACGGGCGGGTGCGGCCCGACCGCTTCCGCATCCTGCCGATCAAATACATCGGCGGTCTGCTGGCCATCAGCAGTGGGATGGCGCTGGGCCGCGAAGGGCCGTCGGTGCAGATGGGCGGGAGCGCGGCTGTCATCGTCGCCACGCTCACTCGACGCAACATGGCGGACCTGCGGGTGCTGGTCGCCGGTGGGGCCGCGGCCGGGCTGGCCACCGCCTTCAACGCGCCGATCGCCGGCGGCGTGTTCGTGCTCGAAGAGCTGCTGAAGCGGTTCGACCCGCGCACCACCATCGCCACCCTGGTGGCGTCCGGGTCCGGTTTCGCCGCGGCCCGGCTGCTGGTCTCCCCGGACAACGAGTTCTACATGCCGCCGCTGGGCGATCCGCGGCTGCTCGAGTCTGGCTGGGTGTTCGCGATCGGCATCGTCACAGGGGTGCTCGGGGTGCTCTACAACGAGGCGGTCATGGGGGCGCTGCGGCACGCCGACGCCAGCCGACTGCCAAGGGAGGTGCGGGCCGCCGCGACCGGCGCACTCGTCGGGCTGATCGTTTGGGCCGCACCGGATCTCGCCGGCAGCGGAGACAACCTCACCCAGAGCGCACTGCTGGGTCACGGCACCCTGCTGGCGATCGCCGGGATATTCGCGGTGCGATTCGCCCTCGGCGTCGTCTCCTACGCCGCCGCCACCCCTGGCGGTCTGTTCGCGCCGATGCTGGTCCTGGGCTCGGAGGCGGGATTGTTGGTGGGCCTCGTCGCCGCGCACTTCACGCCGCACGCCATGCCGAGTCTGGGAGCGTGCGCGCTGATCGGTATGGCCGCCTTCTTCACCGCATCGGTCCATGCCCCGGTGACCGGGCTCATTCTGGCGACCGAGATGACCGGCAACACCAATCAATTGCCACCGATGCTGGGCGCATGCGCGGTTGCGATGCTCGTCGCCGTCGCGGTGCGTTCCGAGCCGATCTATGACCGTCTCGCCCACCGGGCGGCGCGGGCAAACGCGTCCGACCACACCTGAGCGCAATCTGAGGGCGCCGCATCAGTTTGGCGAACATCCCTTGCAGCAAAATCTCAACGTCGTACGCTCGTCACTGATGAGCAAGTCAGCGCAGCGAGGCGCGCGCGACCAGCAGAACGTCGAGACGCGTGCTGCGGAGACCGATCGCATTCAGGTCGCGCAGCTGCTCACCGATGCCGCCGCGCAGGGCAAGTTGCAGATGAGCGATTACGAAGATCGACTTACCAAGGCCTACGCGGCGCGCACCTACGACGAACTCGACCAGCTGCGATCGGACCTGCTCGGGTCATCGGTGAACCCGCAGCGTGGCGGCGCCACCAAGCCCGCGCCGTCGATGTTGTTGTTGGCGATCATGAGCGCGTTCGAACGGCGCGGGCGATGGAACGTGCCCAAGAAGCTGACGACGTTCGCGCTGTGGGGCGGCGGCGTGATCGACCTGCGCTACGCCGACTTCACGTCCACCGACGTCGAGATCCGCGCCACCTCGATCATGGGTGGGCAGACCATCCTGCTGCCACCCGAGGTCAACGTCGAGATCAAGGGCCACGGCGTGATGGGCGGCTTCGACCACGAAGTGACCGGCGAGGGTACGCCCGGCGCGCCGACCGTCCGGATTCACGGCTTCTCGCTGTGGGGCGGCGTCGGGGTACGCCGAAAGAACCGCAAAACCCAGGGCTAGTCCGGCCCGGCAAAAGGCGACGTCACCGCTCTCCGCCCGACGGTAATATTTACAGCTCTGGCGAAAGCGAGCGTGACGATGGCCGACAATGTGTGGCTCAAGCCCCATGAGGTATCCCAGGCGGCCAACGACATGGCGGATCACGGCGAAACCCTGATGTCGTCGCATCAGTCCTCGCACAGCGAGGCCAGCGGTGCGCACGCGGGATGGGTCGGGTCGTCGGCCGGTGCCCTAGCCGGACTGCTCGACGATTGGCAGACGGCCGGCACCGAGCACTTCCATCGCATCGGCAACCATTCCTGCGACATGCACGTCACCGTCGCGGAGTTCACCCTCCTGGACCAGCACAGCACGCAGCGATTGGAACGGCTCAACGCCACCCACGGCGAGACCCCACCCATGCAATGACGATCTCGCTGGCCGATATCGACCGGTGGAATCCGCAAGCCATCACCACCGTCTTCCAGGCCGCCATCAGCCGAGCCCGCGGCACCCGCACCGCATCCAACGCGATCGGCCAGACAATGGGATTCCTGGACTGGGGCGGTGACGCCGCCGACGCGGCCAAGGCCGCGACCCATCGCACGATGCTCACCCTCGACGACCACGCCGCCGCGTGCGAGGCCGTCGGCCGGGCCGCGGAGAAGGCCGCCGGCGAGGTGCAGGGCATCAAGGACCGCCTGGCGCAGATTCGCGAGACCGCCAACCACTATCGCCTGAGCATCGACAACAGCACCGGAATGGTGAGCCTGCCGGCCAACCTGTCGTCGTTCTCCGCGGCCGACCAGCGCGAGATCAGGGACGCCCAGATCCGGGTGATGCTGGCGATCGCGCAGTTGCTGAGCGACGCCCAGGCGGCCGACGACGACCTCGCCGCGGCCATTCGCGGCGCCGACGGCGACCTGTCGCCCGATCAGGTCAACGCCGAAACCAGCGGCGCGCCAACGACAATGCCGCGGGTGCCGCCGAAGGGCACCGAACCCACCGACGTCACCAAGTGGTGGCACTCGCTGACCCCGTCGCAGCAGGACCTGGTCAGGGCTGCGTCGCCCGACTCGATTCGTAACCTCGAGGGCATCCCCACCGACATCCGCAGCGCACTGAACAAGCCTGTGCTGCAGAGCGAGATCCTCCGGCTGCAGAACGGCTGGCTGGACCGCAACGGTGTCTGGCACACCGATCCGGCGAAGCTGGCGGACCTCACCTCGCTGAGTCAGACCCTGGCCACTCGTCCGGACGCCCGCCTGATCGAGCTGGACACGACGAGTAACCCCTTCAAGGTGCTGGCCGCGGTGGGCATCGGCGACGTCGACAACGCCGAACGCGTCGGAGTCACGACGGGCGGGTTGAACACGCGGGTGAGCTCCAGCGTCGACTCGATGGTTCGGGAGGCGGAGACGCAGCGCGCCTCGGCCTCCAAGATGCGCACCGAGGCGGGCATCAGCAACCCAGACGCCGTCGCCTCCATCGCCTACCTCGGCTATGACGCGCCGAGCAATCTGGTCGGCGTCACGCACGACTACATGGCGCGCGACGCCGCCGGTCCGCTCAACAGCTTCTACAAGGGCATCGCCGCCACCAGCAACGTCTCCGACCAGCACATCACGGCGTTCGGGCACTCCTACGGGTCGCTGGTCACCAGCCTCGCGCTCCAGCAGGGCGCACCCGTCAGCGACGTCGTGCTCTACGGATCGCCCGGCACCGAGCTGACCAACGCGTCGCAATTGGGTGTGCAGCCGGGCCACGCGTACTACATGATCGGCGTCAATGACGGTGT
Organism: Candidatus Mycobacterium wuenschmannii; assembly: GCF_030252325.1. Classification (NCBI taxonomy): domain Bacteria; kingdom Bacillati; phylum Actinomycetota; class Actinomycetes; order Mycobacteriales; family Mycobacteriaceae; genus Mycobacterium; species Candidatus Mycobacterium wuenschmannii. The sequence goes on from NZ_CP126981.1 coordinate 2,707,972, forward strand.
CTCAGAGATCATTCCGGAGTTCGGGGCCTTCGGTCGCGCGCCGCAGGACGTGCCCGGCTTCACCGAGTTGTCGGTGAACAGTGGAATGGGACCCGGTGACAATCAGTGGCACGAGCGCGCCTATGGTCACTCGGAATATGCGCGCGACGGGGACAACAGGCAGCTTCGGATGAGCGGATACAACATGGCGGCGGTTCTCGGCGGTCTGCCGAGCACGGACCTGGTGACGCCGCCCGTATTGCCACCGCCCACCATTCCGAGCGGCCCCGGACCGTTCGGGCTGCCCATCCCCAACCCGGACTATCACCCATGACGCGAATCATCGGCTCACTCATGGCGATTGCGCTCGCGCTGTGCCTCGCGCTCAGCGGGTGCGGCGCACCCGATCGAAAGCCCGATGCCGACAAGCTGGAGCAGGCGATCAAGGGCATGCCCGGCGTCCACGACGCAATGGTGAGCTACACCAACGATTTCGAGCGGGGCGCCACCGTCCACATCAATGTGTTCGTGCCCGACGCATCCGCCAAACAGATCGAGGATGTCGTCGCCCGCATCAACGAGGTGCGCGGCGACTCCTTCACGAAGTTCGACCAGACAGCGGAGTTCGCCGTGACCCCGACCCGGACCATCGTGGTCAAGCGCGGCGCCGATCTCGACCCGCCCGGCGTAGCCTCCGACGCGGAGGGGCTTCGAAAGGTGACGGCGGCCGTCGGCGCCGGCGAGGCGACCCTCTTCCGCAACAAGTCCACCGCTGATCTCGACCTCCGAAAGGTTGCCGGACCGGCCGACGACGTATTCGCTGCCGTGCGAGCGGGATTCGGCGACACCGCCCGCCTGGACGTCGACCTGCTCTCGCTTGGCAGCGACCGGCCGTCGTGGCGGGCCGCCTTCCCGTTCTCCATTGCAGACCAGCAGCGGGTGAATCAGCAACTGGCCGCGATGCCGGTCGAGGTCTTCAGGGTCGCGGTGGGATCCGATGGGACGATCAGCGCTCTCGGCGTGCGGGTGCACAACCAGGACTCCGCCTACCAGGACCTGGTCTCGGTCATCGGGATTACCGGTGCCGGACCCGCGCACCCGCTCAACATCAACTGGCGCTTAGACGGTGCGACGCAAACCCCACAGTTCAGCGGCTCGGTCGACGTCGGCGCCTGCCGGTACGTCCGGAACAGCGAGGGCGAACTGCATCCCGAGAAGTACCTCACCCCCGACGCCCTGGCGCTGCAGCAGCGGATGCGCAAGCAGTTCGATACCTGCCCAAAGTAATTGGGCTGCGCCGTGTTACCGCCGACGGCGCGCGCGCAGATAGTCGCCGACCACCGCGGCGCCCAGCCCGTCGAGATCCGGGTCGACCACCCGGCCCTCGACCCGGCGCGCGACCTGGTCGATGAACCGGGCCAGGCCGGGGTCGTTGCCAAGCCGGAAGATCGTCACCTGCGCACCCAGGCGCGCCATCTCGTCAAAGCCGCGCACGGTGTTGGCGATCGTCCGCGGATGCGGCGGGTAGTCGAAGAAGACCGACGAATCGCGGCCGTCTCCGTAGTCCTCGAGGTGTGCCGTCGGCTCGCCATCGGTGACGACCAGCAGCACCGGCTGCGCATTGGGATGCCGGCGCAGATGCCGGCCGGCCAGCGCGAGCGCGTGGTGCAGGTTGGTGCCCTGCTCGTAGACGCCCTCCAGGCCCATCAACTCCGCGCTGGTCATGGTCCGTGCATAGCGGCCAAAGGCGATGATCTGCAACGCATCCGAGCGGAACCGGGTGCGCACCAGATGGTCGAGCGCCAGCGCGGTCTGCTTCATCGGCAGCCACCGGTTCTCCATCACCATCGAGAACGACGTGTCCACCAGCAACGCGACCGCGGCCTGGGTGCGTGTCTCGGTCTCCGACACCTCGACGTCGTCGACGGTGATGTCGAGCGGGCCGTTCAGCGTGCGCGTGCCGGCCTGCCGCAGCACCGCATTGGTCAGCGTCCGGGTGACGTTCCACGGTTCGGTGTCGCCGAACTGCCAGGGCCGGGTAGCGCCGGTGAGCTCGCCCGCGGCACCGGCCCGGCGCAGCTCACGTTCGCCGTGTCGGCTCGAAAGTTGTTGGGCCACATCGCGTAAAGCCGTCTCGCCGAGGCGCCGCATCGCCTTGGGCGACAGCCGCCAGGAACCGTCCGAATTGCGGTCCAGGAAGCCCTGATTGACCAGTGCCTTCTCGAGGTCGGACAGCGTCTTGGCATCGATCGCGGCCTGGTCGCCGAGCTGACGGGCCAGCGCGTCGAGGTCGACGTCGTCCATGGTCGCGCCCGGATAGCTCTGCGAGAGCTGCTCGGCGAGCTGCTCCAACTCGGCGATGTCCGACAGCGCCTGCGCGCCCTCACCCATGCCGAGCGGGTTGTCGCCGCTGAACTCCGACGAGCCGTCCCAGTCTTCGCCGGGCCGGGCCGCCTGCAGGTGGCCATCGAGCCGGTCGAGCGCCTGCATCAACGCCGGCGAACCGAATGCCTGCTGCGCCAACGCATCCAGCTCGGCACGCTGGTCCGGGCTCAGGCTGTTGCGGAAGCGCTGCGCCGCGGCGGCACGCTTGGCCAGCGAGTCGAGCAGCTCCTCGACGTTCTGCGGGTTCTCCGGAAAGAACTCGCCGTGCTTGTCCATGAAGTCTTGGAAGTCTTGGGGCGAATCCTTGCCCTGCGCATGCTTGTCCAACAGCTCGTTCAGGTCGTTGACCATGTCGGTGACCCGCTGCCGGTCTTCGTCGGTGGCCCCTTCGAGGGCCTCCTTCATGCCGGCGAAGCGCTGGTCGAGCATCTCGCGCCCAAGCAGATCCTTGATCTGGCCGTACTTTTCGCGGGCCTCGGCGCTGCGCCAGTCGTACTCGGCCAGCTCCTGCACGGCCTTGGCCGGCGAGGGCGACAGCGACTCCAATTGCAGTTCGCCGAAGCGCGCGTCGTCGTCCAGCGCGCGGGCCAGCTCCTTGCGCTCGGCCAGCACCGCCTCGTCGAGCAGCTTCTTGATGTCCTGCAGGGTGCCGTCCAAGTTGTTCTCGCGCAACAACTCCCGACGCTTCCGGTTGGCCTCGGCGGCCAGCCGGTCGGCGCCGGTCGTACTCTTGGTGCCTCGGCGCAGCAACTCCGAGAGCGCCCGGCGCGGCGACGTGCCGCCCATGACGTCCTGCCCGATCTGTTCCAGCGCCTCGCGCAGATCCACCGGCGGCGCCAGTGGATCCGGACCGCCGGTGTACGCCGAATAACGCGAGGAATGGCTTCTAGCCATAGACGGTTTCACCCTCGCCGGACGCCTTATCGATGCGCTTGGCCAAATACAATGCCTCCAAAGCCAATTCGAGGGCGGCAGCGCGTTCGCCCTCGGAGGTCGCGCCGAGCCGTTCGGCGATCGCCTCGATCACCGGCAGGTCCGGCAGCGCCGCCAGCACGTCCTTCGCCGCGACCCGCTCACCCGTCGTCACCGCCGATCCGCCCTCGACCGCGGAGACCAGCGGCGCCACATCGATGCCGCCGAGCGCCCGCGACGCCGTGTCGGCGGTCGCGCGGCGCAACAGGTGTTCCAGCACCGCCTGCTCGCGACCCTCCTCGCCGGACTCGAATTCCAGCTTGCCGCGCAGCACGTCGATGATCGTGCTCAGATCGACCACGCGGGCCACCGGGTCGGTCTCCCCCAGCACCGCGCCACGGTGCCGGGCCGACGCCGCGACGGTTTCGGCCGCGGCGATCGCGAAGCGCGCCGACACCCCGGACCGCTGGTCGACGGAGTTGGACTCGCGCAGATAGCGGGCGAAGCGGGCGATCACCTGGGTCAGGTACTCGGGCACCTGCGCGCTCAGATGCGCCTCCTGGGTGATCACCGCGACCTCGGCGTCGAGTTCGAGCGGGTAATGCGTGCGGATCTCGGCGCCGAAGCGGTCTTTCAGCGGGGTGATGATGCGCCCGCGGTTGGTGTAGTCCTCGGGGTTGGCGCTGGCGACGACCAGCACGTCCAGCGGCAGTCGCAGGGTGTAGCCACGGACCTGGATGTCGCGCTCCTCCATCACGTTGAGCATCGACACCTGGATGCGCTCGGCCAGGTCGGGCAGCTCGTTGACGGCGACGATGCCGCGGTGGGCGCGCGGGATCAGGCCGTAGGCAATGGTTTCCGGGTCCCCCAGGCTGCGGCCCTCGGCGACCTTGATCGGGTCGATGTCTCCGACGAGGTCGGCGACGCTGGTGTCGGGGGTGGCCAGCTTCTCGGTGTAGCGCTCGCTGCGGTGTCGCCACTCGATCGGCAGGTCGTCGCCGGAGGTGGCGGCCTTGCGGATCGACTCCGGGGTGATCGGGCTGAAGGGGTGCTCGCCGAGTTCGGCGCCGGCGATCACCGGCGTCCACTCGTCGAGCAAACCGATCAGCGCGCGCAGCAACCGGGTCTTGCCCTGGCCGCGCTCACCCAGCAGGACGAAGTCGTGGCCGGCGATCAACGCCCGTTCCAACTGCGGCAGCACGGTGTCCTCGAACCCCAGGATGCCGGGCCAGACGTCGGCTCCTTCGGCGAGCGCGGTGAGCAGATTTTCCCGGAGTTCTTGCTTGACGCCCCGTTCGCGGTGCCCGGCGGCACGGAGTTCACCAACGGTTCGGGGCAGGTTATTCGCAGCGGTCACCACTCCACGCTACTGACAAATCGAAAAGCCGGGCAATCATCTCGATTGCCCGGCCCTCCGAGGTGAAAATGCGAGTGACTAGTTGGTGGTCACAGTCGCGTGCTCGTCGCCTTCTTTCCAGGTGACGGTGCCGTGCTCGAACGTCGACTTGTAGCTGCCGTCCGGCTCCTTCATCTCATCGGCGGTGGGGTAGCCCAGCTTGCCCTGCGAGGCCTGGACGTCGTTCCACGCGTCACGGATCTTGCCCCAGACGAAGTAGACGGGGCCGCCGTTCTTGTAGATCAGAACGCCGCCGTCGTACTGCTGGTAGACGCCGCTGTTGTCAGCGGTGTTCTTCTGGTTGTCGTAGGGCGCGCCGAGGTCCTTCTTCTGCTCGTCGTTGAGGGTCTCCCACTTGGCCAGGATCGGCCCCTCGACGGTGTACAGCGTGCCGTTCTTGCCGGCGATCTGCGTCGGGCTGGGCGTGGCTGCCGCCGCGCTCGACGACGGTTCCGCGACGGCCGACGACGCCGACGACGCTGCAGACGACATCCCGGAAGACGCTGAGCTGGTGGAGCTCTTCGAGTTGTCCGACTGGTGGCATCCTGCACCGAGCAGAGCGAAAGCTGCCAAAGCGACCGAGAACGACGCTGTTCTTCTAGTTATCGCGCGCATTATTTCCTCTCGAATACATTTCGATTCGCACCGGACCCGCCCCGGTAGACAAGCCCAATTTCGGACTCTAGGCCGATCTGATCTTGTGCGGAAGAGGTTTCTGACGACCCGGTCAGCGCACGGCGCCGGTTTGCTCAATGGTCGACGGCCGTTAAGCCGCGCGTCAGCAAGTGACCTAGGCAACTCACGCGAGCGTTCTCTATGAAGCTCATACTCGTCCGCGCCCAGCTAACCGATACCCTCAGTACCGTGAATTCCTCCGATTGGCGTACCCGGCCCCAGACCGCCCACTTCGGTCCCGCGTCGTGGCAGTCCAGCGTGCTGGCTCTGCTCACCGCAATCTTCGTCCGACCGGTGCTGGGCGCGCTCACGCTAGTCGGCATGATCGTCAATCGCGTCAGCCCCGCCACGTTGCAGCGGGTCCGCCTCGACGGCATCGACGGTCCGCTGGGATTGATCCGGCCGTTGCCCGGCACCGACGTCACCCGCATCGATCTGCCGCACTGCCCGGCCGAATGGGTCGTCGCCCCGGAGGCGCGCGAGTCGACGTCGCTGATCGTCTACTTCCACGGCTCGGCGCTGGTGACCCTCGGGCTCAACTCGCACCGGCGCTTCGTCAGCCGACTGTCGGCGGCGACCGGCGCCAGGGTGCTCAACGTCGGCTACCGGTTGGCGCCACAGGCCACCATCGAGGAAGCCGTCGAGGACGGCCTGGACGGCTACCGCTTCGCGCTCGCCCAGGGCTTCGCGCCCGAGCGGATTGTGCTGGCCGGTGACTCGGCGGGCGGGCTGATGGCCGCCGACGTCGCACTGGCGGCCCGTGACGCGGGGCTACCGGTGCCCGCCGGCCAGGCGCTGATGTCACCGCTGACGTCGTCGGACATGGATCTGAAGTACCGGGCACTCAAGGCGCACCGCGACGTGATGTTCCCGTTCATGACGGTCAAGTTCATCTACGACGTGTTCGCGACCGTGAACGGCACCCGTCCGCCGCCGTTGATGCCACCGGAGGCCGACCTGCACGGGTTGGGCCCGTTCCTGCTGCAGGTGGGCACCCACGAGATGCTGCTCAATGACACCATCGTGTTCGCCGAGCGGTTGCGCGCGCAGCACGTCGAGGTCTGGGTTCAGCAGTGGCACAAGGCAATGCACATGTTCCAGCTCAGCTTCGACGTCAACCCCGACGCCCGGCGCGCCGTCGACGAGGTGGCGGCGTTCATCCGCTACGCGACCGCGGAGCAGGACTCCGAAGTCAGCGCCTAGCGCGCTGCTAGTGCGCGAAGTGCCGCGCGCCGGTCAGGTACACGGTCACACCGGCCTTGGCCGCGGCGGCGGTGACTTCATCGTCGCGCACCGAACCACCGGGGTGCACAATCGCTTTCACGCCCGCGGCGGTCAGCGTCTCGAGCCCGTCCGGGAACGGGAAGAACGCATCTGAGGCCGCAACGGCGCCGCTGACCCGATCGCCGCCGCGCTCGACCGCCAGGCGGGCCGCGTCGACGCGGTTCACCTGACCCATGCCGATGCCGATGGTGGCGCCGCCGCCGGCGACCACGATCGCGTTGGACTTCACCGCGCGGCAGGTGCGCCAGGCAAATACCAAGTCCGCCAGCGTCTCCGGGTCGGCCGGGTCGCCGGTGGCCAGCGTCCAGTTGTTCGGGTCGTCACCGGGCGCGTCGATCTTGTCGCGCTGCTGGACCAGCAGTCCGCCGCTGATCTGTCGGCGCTCGACCCCGTCATCGACCGGCTCGCCGGCCAGCAACACCCGGACGTTCTTCTTCTTCGCGAGGACGTCGACAGCGCCTGGCGCGTACGCGGGCGCGACGATCACCTCGGTGAAGATCGTGCTGACGTATTCGGCCATCTCGACACTGACCTCGGTGTTGGCGGCGATCACGCCGCCGAAAGCGCTGAGCGGGTCGCACTCGTGGGCCTTGCGGTGCGCATCGGCGACCGAGTCCGACGAGACGGCGATGCCACAGGGGTTGGCGTGCTTGATGATCGCCACGCAGGTCTCCTCGTGGTCGAACGCCGCCCGCCACGCCGCGTCGGCGTCGGTGAAGTTGTTGTAGGACATCTCTTTTCCGTGCAGCTGCTCGGCCTGCGCGAGGCCGGGCCAGCCGCCGTCATCGACGTACAGCGCGGCCTGCTGGTGCGGGTTCTCGCCGTAGCGCAGCTGGGCCGAGCGGCGCCAGTTGCCCGCGATCCACTCCGCGAAGGCGGTGGCCGGTTCCTCGGGCGCAAGTGTCGACTCCATCCACCCGGCCACCGCGACGTCGTACTCGGCGGTATGGCGGAACGCCAACGACGCCAACTTCTTTCGTTCGGCCAACGTGAAGCCGCCACCGCGCACCGCGGCCAGCACCCCGTCGTAGCCGAGCGGGTCGGTCACCACGGCCACGCTCGGGTGGTTCTTGGCCGACGCGCGCACCATCGACGGCCCGCCGATGTCGATCTGCTCGACGCACTCGTCGACGCCGGCACCGGATTCGACGGTCGCGCTGAACGGGTACAGGTTGACCACCACCAACTCGAACGCGGCGATGCCGAGTTCCTCGAGGGCGGCGGCGTGCTCGGGCTTGCGCAGGTCGGCCAGCAGGCCGGCGTGCACCCGCGGGTGCAGGGTCTTCACCCGGCCGTCCAGCACCTCGGGGAAGCCGGTCAACTGCTCCACCGGGGTCACCGGAATGCCTTTGTCAGCAATGGTTTTCGCCGTCGAGCCGGTCGATACGATCTCGACGCCGGCACCGGCCAGGCCCTGGGCGAGTTCGACCAGTCCGGTCTTGTCGTAGACGCTGATCAGGGCGCGGCGGATCGGCCGCTTGCCGTCGCTTGTGCTGTTCATCCGATGGTTGCCTTTCTTCCGGTCCAGGTCACGCCGCCGGTCGCGACCGCGGCGATCACGTCCGCCAGGAGTCGCCGTTCGGTGACCTTGATGCGTTCGTGCAGGGTCTGTTCGTCGTCGTCGTCTAACACCGGAATGGCCTGCTGGGCCAGGATCGGGCCGGTGTCGGTGCCGGCGTCGACCAGGTGCACGGTGCATCCGGTGACCTTGACGCCGTGCGCCAGGGCGTCGGCCACCCCGTGCGCGCCGGGGAAGGCCGGCAGCAGCGCGGGATGGGTGTTGAGGGTGCGGCCAACGTATTCCGAAAGGAACTGTGAGCCAAGGATTTTCATGAAGCCCGCCGACACGACGAGGTCCGGCGTGTGCTCGGCGGTGGCCGCGGTAAGCGCAACGTCCCACTCGGCGCGGTTCGGGTAGTCGCCCAACCGGACGGTGAAGGTCGGCAGGGATGCGGCGGCCGCGATGTCGATCGCAGGGCACTCGCGGTCGACTCCGACGGCGACCACGCGGGCCGGATAGTCGCCGACGGCGGCGTCCAGCAGGGACTGCAGGATCGATCCGGTACCCGATGCCAGCACCACCAATCGTGCCGGTGCACTGGGAGGCACCCGGAACGATTGCTGCACAGGTCAAAGCCTATCGGAACTCGTCGGGGGGCAGATCGAGGCCCGTGGTGTCCTCGTCACCGAAGTCGTCGGCGACGTCCTCCACAAGCTCGGGCGGAGGCTCGGCGACGGGGGCCGGCCTCGGAGCGCGCGGGCGACGCCGGATGCCGCCGGCCATCACGACGGTGAGCGAGCCGATCGCGGTGAACCACAGGAAGATCGCGAAACCGAAAGTGCCCTGGTCGATTCCGACGCCACCGAAGTTGCCGAGCTGCCCGCTGCCGGCATGGCCCAGCAGCGCCAGCATCAGCGCGGCCAGCAACGCGGCAATGCCCACCTTCGCCATCGCGTCGGACCACGGCAGTGGCCGTCGCGCACACTGCTGACCCAGCGCGACGCCCGAGGATGCGCCGACGATGAGCAGCGCCACCCACACCGGACCCAGCGGCGGGTGCGGGGCCGCGGCCAAGATCGGCAGCGCCGGAACGTCGCCGCCGAACACCGTGAACGAACTGAACGTCGCAAAGCCGAGGTGGGCGCTGGAGCCCACGGCCATCGCCGTCGTCGCCACGATCACGTTGGGGACGTACAACACCGACAGCAGGGTCAGGCTGAACTGACCGAAGATCGAGCCGGTGACCTCGTACAGGTCCTGCATCGTCGACCAGTGCACGACGAGCGAGCAGGCCGCCACCATGCCGGACAGCCCGAACAGCGCCAGCACCCCGGCGACCGCGGCGCGAAGCGAGTCGGCCACCCAGTCCGGCAGGGGCGACATCGCCAACGCGCGGCGGCCGACCCGGGAGCCGACGCCGATCAATGCGCCGATCAGGTGAACCAGCAGCACGCTCGAAAAGGCCCGCAGCGCGCTGGGAGTCTGCAACTCGGTGATCACCGACGCCGCGTCGTGGATGACCGCCAGCGCGACGGCCGCGATCAGTAGCGGGCCGCCCAGCGCCGACGCCACGATCCAGCGGATGACGAACCACGAAGCGGTCGGCGTGGTGGCGCGCGCGGTGGTCCGTGCGGTCCCCCAGACCATTGCCAATACCGGCAGCAGCGGCAGCGCACCGAGTTCGCGGCCGCCGATCGAGATCGGGACCTGGTGCACGCCAAGCCACATGCTGGCGATCGCGCCAAGCGCGCCGGTCATGTCGCTGTTGGCAATCACCAACTGCAGCAAGGTGACTGCGGCGATGACAACCAGGGCCACCACGGCCGGACCGAACGCGACGCGAAGCAGGTCGCGCGCCTGATGCGCGCCCGGCGTTCGACTGTCCGGCCTCACGGTCTGAGGACGTTACCTAGCGAATCAGCTCGTCGGCGACCCGCCGCGCCCAATTAGGACTGTGACGGACCCGACGGCGACGACGGCGACTGCGGCTGCGGACCGGTGCTGCCCGGGCTCGGCGCGCCGGAACCGGACGACGGCGGCGGGCTGAAGCTCGGGAAACCGGTTGGCGGAGTGGGCGATCCCTGCTGGTGCGACGCCGAGCTCGGCTGCGGGCCCTGCTGGGCCGGGAAGCCGCCGGTGTTCGGGCCCGACGGGTAGCCGCCGTACTGCGTGCCATAGCCGGACTGCTGGTAGGGCGCCTGCTGCTGCTGGCCGTAGTAGCCGCCGTACTGCTGCCCGTAGTACTGGTCGTACTTGGGGCGCGGGGCCGGGGCGGTGATCACGCCGACGTCCAGCAGGAGCGCACCGATGGCGACAGCGGCCTGGATCACGGCGGCGGCGATGATCAGCCAGAGCTCCCAGGTGACGGAGATACCGTCCGGGGTGTGCGCGATCGACAGCAGCACCTGCAGCGCGCCGAACACCGACACCGCGGCGACGACACCGAGGTAGTTCTTGGACGGCAGCAGGCTGACACCGGCCAGCAGGCCGGCCAGCAGCACCGGGGCGATGCCCTTCACCTGGCCGTTGAGCAGGCCGAGGAATTCCTTGGCGTCGTCCGACGGGACCGACAGCAGGTCGCCGAAACTCAGGACGTACGCCGCCACGCCGAGCACGACCGCGGCAATGGTCAGGTAGTGCTTGAGGTTGTTGTCGGCGTCCTCGGACTTCGCGAACGAGGACGCGGCGGGAGCCCCGTAGGAACCGGGCGACTGCGCGGGCGGATATCCGGGATTGCCGGGCGGGTAGGTCATGGCTTCTCCTGTGCCTTCCGATGCGTGTGCGGCGCCATTGTCGTGCGGCGCTGGTTACTCCCGCGCGCCGCTCCTCGCGAGGCTACCCGGCAGCGGTGCGACGCGAGCCGATCAACCACGCTAGCGCACCGCGGGCACCCCGTCCGCACACACTTTGGCCACCGGTACCGACCCCGGTGGTTGCCCGCCAGATTGGAACACGTTCTAATTCATCCATGGACTACGGGCTTGTGCTGTTCACCAGTGATCGCGGAATCTCCCCGGCGGCGGCCGCGACTCTTGCCGATAACCACGGTTTCACGACGTTCTACGTCCCGGAGCACACGCACATTCCGATCAAGCGTCAGGCCGCACATCCAACCACCGGCGACGAGACGCTGCCCGACGACCGCTACATGCGCACGCTCGATCCGTGGGTGAGCCTGGGCGCGGCGTGCGCGGTCACGTCGCGGGTCCGGCTGTCCACCGCGGTGGCTTTGCCGGTCGAGCACGACCCGATCACCCTGGCCAAGTCGATCGCGACGCTGGACCACCTGTCCGGCGGGCGCGTCAGCCTGGGCGTCGGGTTCGGCTGGAACACCGACGAACTCACCGACCACAACGTGCCGCCGGGCCGTCGCCGCACGATGCTGCGCGAATACCTCGAGGCGATGCGGGCGCTGTGGACCGAGGAAGAGGCCTCCTACGAGGGCGAATTCGTCAACTTCGGACCGAGCTGGGCGTGGCCGAAGCCGGTCCAGTCGCACATCCCAGTGCTGGTCGGGGCGGCGGGCACCGAGAAGAACTTCAAGTGGATCGCCCGCAGCGCGGACGGCTGGATCACCACGCCGCGCGACTTCGACATCGACGAGCCGGTGAAGGTGCTGCAGGACACCTGGGCCGCCGCCGGCCGCGACGGCGCCCCGCAGATCGTCGCGCTGGATTTCAAGCCGGTTCCGGAGAAGCTGGCGCACTGGGCCGAGATCGGGGTCACCGAGGTGTTGTTCGGACTGCCCGACAAGTCCGAAGATGAGGTGGCCGCATACGTCGAGCGATTGGCAGGCAAACTAGCCGCGGCGGTCTAGCTGACGGGAGTTGCATCGTGGCGGAGCAGGGTCGGCACTTCCCGTACCGCTACGAGGCCCGGCTGGCGCCGTTGTGGCTGGCATTCCGGGCGTGGCCGAGCACGCAGGGCGTCACGGTGACCGACGACGGCCGGTTCGTCGCCCGCTACGGACCGTTCCGCGTCGACGTGCCGGTGACTCAGATTCAGGATGCGCATATCACCGGTCCGTACCGGTGGTGGACGGCCGTCGGCGCGCGACTGTCGCTGGCCGACGACGGCCTGACGTTCGGCACCAACGCCAGCGAGGGCGTCTGCATTCACTTCGAGCCACGGATCCATCGCGTGATCGGTTTGCGTGACCACTCGGCCCTCAACGTCACCGTCGAGGACTGCGAGGGTCTGGTCGCCGCGTTGACGGGAGCAGCGTGAGGGCGGGTCGACTGAGCATTCTGCTGGCGGCCGCCGTGCTCGCCGGTTGCACCCACGCCGTCGACGGCACCGCCGCCGCACGATTCACGCTGCCCGTCGCCAATTTCCCCGACACCCGCGGGTTCACCGAAGTGGACGCCGCATCGTTCTACATTCGCGACGGAAATCCCGAGTACGGCTTCGGGTTTCGAGCACCGAACGGATTGCGCTGCGGCATGGGCTCGTTCCCGATCTGGCGGGCCGCGCGTGCGTTCTGCACGGGGCGGCGGCGGGACAAGGGACCCGGCGTCTGGACCGTCACCGCGGAACGCTTCGGCGAGACCACCATCACGAGGGAATCGAGGCGCGATCCCAACCGGACTCCGCGGGGCCACCACGCGAAGGTGTTGCCGCCGCGCCACTTCGTCGTCGATTCCGGCGACACGCTATGCCTGGTAACCCAGGACTCGATCGTGGCGTGCCACGTTGGCGAGCACGGTTTCATCCTGGCGCCAAAGACGACGACGCTGTTCTGACGCGCGCTAGAGGCGAGCCTGGTTGACGCCCTCGTCGGTCGACTTCACCGTGATCGCGGCGCCTAATGGATCGCCGTCGGTGAGCAGCGCAACCAGCTCCGGGTCCTCGGTCAGCGCCATGAATCGCGAGCCGTCGGCATCGAGCCGGCCGATGATGACGCCCGTCGTCGTCGGCCAGTCGTAGCGCACGGAGTACGTCTCAATCGTGGCCGCGCCGTTGGGGTCTCGCGTCACCGATACCCTGGGCAGCTTCGCGATGTCCTGCTGCAGCTCCTTGCTGCGATCCGGCTCCCAGTCGCCGGGTTCGGTGGAGTAGACGCCCACCGAGTACTTGCTCATCACGCCGCCGTTGGCGCCGACGAGACCGTAGGCGCCCGGCTTGTCGCGCATCGCGGCGACGGTCTCGGCGATGCCGTGCAGCGAGTAGCTGTTGCCGGGACCGCCGAAGTAGGGCAGGCCACCGGTGAGTGTCAGGCCGCGGGGGTCGTCCGGGGCGAGCCCGAATTCGTCGCAGACCGCGAAGACCGGGAACGGGAAGCAGCTGTACAGGTCGAACGTGGCCACATCATCGATACCGATCCCCGCACCCCGAAGTGCCTCGGCCACAGCCTGTTTGGCGGAGTAGCTGATGCTGACGTCTTCGCGGTCGAGCAGGTCCTGCTCGGTCTGGTCGGCGTGCCCGCGCAGGTACACCCACTTGTCCTCGGGCACGTTCAGGCGCTGGGCGGCCGCTACCGACATCACCAGCACGGCGGCGCCCTGGTTGACCGTGTCCCGCGCCACCAGGTAGCGCGGATACGGGTCGCAGATCATCCGGTTCTCGTCGGTGACGGTTTCGATCTCCCCGACCGACCGCTCCACCGGAGACGACGAAAACGGGTTTTTGGCAGCAACTTTCGAGAACGGGGCGAACAGCTCGGCCATCGCGTGCCGGTAGTCGGCGACGCTGAGCCCGAGCCTGCCGCGCCGGGCGTTGTCGAGCAGCCCGTACTGCACCGGCGCTCCGGTGAGTCCGTGCTTGGCGGTGTACTCGTTCATGTACTGCTCGAAGCCGTAACCGCGGTCCTCGAGTTGACCGCCGACGTGCTCGGTGAAGTCCGGCTTGTCGTCGCGGCCGGCGAAGTACTTCACCGTCGACCCGGCCTCCGAGCCGAGCAGCAACGCGACCTCGGTGTCGCCGGCGGCGATCGCCCCGGCGAACTCCGTCATCAGCTTCTGTGGGCCGCTGCCGCCGATCGGCTCGAGCACCGCACGCGCCGGATTCGCGCCGACGCGCTGCGCCACCGAACGCACGTAGTTGTCCGAGCAGCCGAACGGCTGCGTGTTGAACGGCGTGCTGATCTCGAACTGCCGCAGCCCGGCGAACACCTCGATGGCCTGCGTCACCGCGGCCACGTCTGCGCCGGTGTCAGCGATTGCGGCGCGGACGGCCTCGGTCGCCAGATCCACCGAGGACATGCCGCGGTAGCCCGGATCGTCGATCCGCTCGGTGAACTGGCCTACGCCGACGACGACGGGAGTATGCGGACTAGCCGGCATTACAGGCCTCCTGACAAGTGTTAATTCGTCAGGCTAACCGAAACCTGTAACGTGTTCCAATTCCGTCGGGCTACCTACAGGCTCTGCAGGATCTTCCGGGCCAGCGCGGCGGTCTCCGACGGAGTCTTGCCGACCTTGACGCCCGCAGCCTCCAGGGCTTCCTTCTTGGCCTGCGCGGTACCCGACGAGCCGGACACAATGGCGCCGGCGTGGCCCATCGTCTTGCCTTCCGGCGCAGTGAATCCCGCGACGTAGCCGACAACCGGCTTGGTGACGTTGGCCTTGATGTAGTCGGCCGCCCGCTCCTCGGCGTCGCCGCCGATCTCGCCGATCATCACGATGACCTTGGTCTCCGGGTCCTGCTCGAACGCCTCGATCGCGTCGATGTGGGTGGTGCCGATGACCGGGTCGCCGCCGATGCCGATCGACGTGGAGAAACCGAAATCGCGCAGCTCGTACATCATTTGGTAGGTCAGCGTGCCCGACTTCGACACCAGGCCGACCGGGCCGGAGCCGGAGATGTTGGCCGGGGTGATGCCGACCAACGCCTGCCCCGGGGTGATGATGCCGGGGCAGTTCGGGCCGATGATCCGGGTCTTGTTGCCCTTCGACTCGTTGTATGCCCACGCATAAGCGCTGTCCTGCACCGGAATTCCCTCGGTGATCACGACGAGCAGCGGGATCTCGGCGTCGATCGCCTCGATGATCGCGTCCTTGGCGAACACCGGCGGCACGAAGATGATCGACACGTCGGCGCCGGTCTTCTCGATGGCTTCCTTGACGCTGCCGAACACCGGCAACTCGACCGGCTGGTCGTCAACGTTCTTGTGCGCCACCGTCGTTCCGGCCTTGCGGGCGTTGACTCCGCCGACGATGTGGGTGCCGGCCTTGAGCATCCGGGCGGTGTGCTTGGTCGCCTCGGAACCGGTGATGCCCTGGACGACGACCTTGCTGTCCTTGTTCACGAAAATAGCCATGTCAGTCAGTCCTTTGCTCAGGCGTTCGCCAGCTCGGCGGCCTTGTCGGCGGCCTCGTCCATCGTGGGCACCAACGTCACCAACGGGTGGTTGGCCTCGGTCAGGATCCGGCGGCCCTCGTCGACGTTGTTGCCGTCGAGGCGCACGACGAGCGGCTTGTTGGCGTCGTCGCCCAGGATCTCCAGGGCCTTGACGATGCCGGTCGCGACGGCGTCACACGAGGTGATGCCACCGAAGACATTGACGAACACGCTCTTGACCTGTGCGTCGCCCAGGATGACATCCAGGCCCGCGGCCATCACCTCGGCCGAGGCGCCACCGCCGATGTCGAGGAAGTTGGCCGGCTTGACGCCGCCGTGCTTCTCGCCGGCGTAGGCGACGACGTCGAGCGTCGACATGACCAGACCCGCGCCGTTGCCGATGATGCCGACGGCGCCGTCGAGCTTGACGTAGTTGAGGTCGTGCTCCTTGGCCTTGAGCTCGAGCGGGTCGGTGGCGTCGCGGTCCTCGAACTCGACGTGGCCCGGCTGACGGAAGTCGGCGTTGCCGTCCAGCGTGACCTTGCCGTCCAGCGCCAGAATCCGGTCGTCGGGGGTGCGGACCAACGGGTTGACTTCGACCAGGGTGGCGTCCTCGCCGATGAACACCTCCCACAGCTTGGCGATGGTCACGGCGGCGGCGTCGAGCACCTCGGCGGGCAGGTGACCCTGCTCGGCGATCGAGCGGGCGAAGGCCTCGTCGACACCCTTGACGGCGTCCACCGGGACCTTGGCGAGCCGCTCGGGCTTGGTGGCGGCGACCTCTTCGATCTCCATGCCACCCTCGACCGAGCACATGGCCAGGTAGGTGCGGTTGGAGCGGTCCAGCAGGAAGGAGATGTAGTACTCCTCGGCGATGTCGCTCGCCTCGGCAACCAGCAGCTTCTTCACGACGTGGCCCTTGATGTCCAGGCCGAGAATGTTGTTCGCGTGCTCGAACGCGTCGTCGGGGGTCGCGGCGTACTTCACGCCACCGGCCTTGCCTCGTCCACCAACCTTGACCTGCGCCTTGACCATGACCGGGTGCCCGATCTCTTCGGCGATCGCTTTGGCCCCTTCGGCGGTGTCAGTCACCCGGCCGGGAGTCGTTGGGACGTTGTGCTTGGCGAACAGCTCTTTCGCCTGGTACTCGAAAAGATCCATGGGCTCACTTCTGTGTGTCGGCCATTTTGTGAGCGGACTAAGTTTTCAGTTGTCCGCTTGCGGGAACTGTATCGAGACGGTCAGAGTGTTCCGCCATGGGCATGGACGGATGTGGCAGAACTCACCGGAGCACGGTGAGTGATACAAGTCACAAACGCGGGCGGATTTCTGGCTTAACTTGCGATGCTTCGCGCCCGACGGTTAACGTCTCAGAGTCCAGATAACGTTATGGTTACGGCTCGAAGGACAATCAGGTTGACCCAGCAAACTCCGGCGCTTTCTCCTGGACAGGGAGATCTTTCGGCGTCCCGCGAGCGCAGGTCGACCCTTCACCGCAACGAAGTCACGGACATCATCCCGTTCAACGAGTTTGGCAAACTGGCCGATTCGGAATTCAGCGCGAACTCCGCTTTCGACAAAGAAGCGCAGGTCCTGGGCGCGCCCGAACTTGATGACCTGGACGCCACCGACAACCTGACCGTCCTCGATCTTCTCGGGCCGAGCGCGTCCGAGCGTCAGCTCAGCGCACTCGAGCGCGGCCTCAACCGGGCCCGCGGCGACGCCGATTCGGCCGCCGGTCGCGGCGCGCACCGCAAACAGCTCAGCGGCGCTACGCGGGGCCGGGTTTTGATCGGATCGCTGGCCGCCGGCGCGGCCGCGGCCGCCGCTCACTCGGCCTCCGAGCCCCCGCAGCACAAGTCAGAGACCGTGCTCGCCGCGCAGTCCGCGGCGACCGGGCCGATCAGCACGTCTGACGGTGGCATGCAGATGGTCACCGTCCAGCCGTCCACGAATGTCGCAGTGCACAACGCCGAGCTGGCCCACGGCGTCGCCTTCGCCGCGGAGCGCGCCCAGCGCGAGGCTCGGCTGCAGGCGCCGCTCTACGTGATGCCGGTCAAGGGCGTCTTCACCTCCAACTTCGGCTACCGGTGGGGCGTGCTGCACGCCGGCATCGACATCGCCAACTCGATCGGCACCCCGATTCACGCCGTTTCCGACGGCGTCGTGATCGCCGTCGGCCCGACCGCGGGCTACGGCATGTGGGTCAAGCTGCGGCACGCCGACGGCACCGTCACGCTCTACGGACACATCAACACCGCGAGCGTCTCGCTCGGCGAGCGGGTGTTCGCCGGCGACCAGATTGCCACCGTCGGCAACCGCGGCAACTCCACCGGCCCGCACCTGCACTTCGAGGTGCTGCTCGGCGGCACCCAGCGCGTCGACCCGGTGCCGTGGCTGGCCAAGCGCGGGCTGTCCGTCGGTACTTTCGCCGGTTGAGCCGGTGACCGGCCCCGTCAACCCCGAGCGCCCAAGCAACCCCGAGACACGCATCATTCGGCGCGCGCCTACCGGGCCGCTTCCCCAGTTGGACGACGCCCGCACCACGCACATTCCCCGACCTCAGAGTCCGCCTCCGCCACCGCAGCCGCAGTTCGCGCCGACGCCCACGGGTGCGTCGTTCGGTGAACCCAGCCGGACCACCGCGGTGGCCGCCGCGGCCGTCAGCATCGTCAGCGGCTGGGCCACCTCGGTGGTGGCGACCGACCTGATCGCGGGCTGGTGGCACTCCGACCAATTGTTCTGCGTCGCAGTGGCTTTCCTGGCGCTGATCTTCGCCGTCGCCACGATCTCCGGCGTGATCCTGTTGCTGCTGCGCCAGTCGTTGAGCCGCTACCTGATCGTGGCCGGCGCCGTGGTGGCAATCCTGACCTATCTCGGCGTCTTCATTGCCGGGGCGCGGGTGGCCTGGGTGGTGCACACCCTGCCGATCCTGCCGATCGCCAGCGCCGTGTTGACGTTGCTGCCGCGCACCCGAGAGTGGCTGCTCGAGGACTAGATCTAAAGCTTCGCCACTGGGGCGTGGTTGTGCATCAGCTTGACCCGGCCTGAGCTGCCGAAGTCGATCAGCGACATCGCCGACTCGCCCATCCCGGAGACCTCTTCCACCCGGCCGAGGCCGTACTTGTCGTGGGTGACCCGGTCGCCGGGTTCCAGCACCAGCAGCGGACGCTTGCTGCCGCCTCCGCCGCGTGCGGCCGGCGACGGCCGCGGGGTGCCGAACCGTCCGGCACCGCTGACCGGCGCGCTGTACGACGGCGTCGGGTCGGTGCGCCGCCAGTCGATCAACTCCTGCGGAATCTCGCGCAGGAAGCGGGATTCCGGGTTCAGCATCGGCTGACCCCACGACGAGCGGACCTTTGCGCGGCTGAGGAAGAGCCGCTGCCGCGCCCGCGTGATCCCGACGTAGGCCAGCCGGCGTTCCTCGGACAGTTCGGTCGGATCGCCCAGCGCCCGCATGTGCGGGAACATGCCGTCCTCCCAGCCGGTGACGAACACCACCGGGAACTCCAGGCCCTTGGCGGTGTGCAACGTCATCAACGTCACCAAACCGGCTGTCTGCTCCGGAATTTCATCAGTGTCCGCGACCAGCGACACCCGCTCCAGGAACTGCGCCAGCACCCCGGTGTCCGGCACGTCCTCGTCGTCCAGGTCGGCGCCCAGAGCTTCGGCATTGGCCAGGTCGATCGCGAATTCGTGTGCGACGCTGACGAGTTCGTTCAGATTGTCCAGCCGGGCCAGGTCCTGCGGATCCGACGACGACTCCAGCTCGGTGCGATATCCGGTGCGCTCCAGGACCGCCTCGACCAGTTCGCCGAGATCGCCCTCCGACGCGGCCAGTTTGACGCGCAGTTCGTCCATCATCTCGACGAAACCCGCAATTGCCTTGGCGGAGCGGGTATTCAGCAGCGGCACCTTGCCTTCGGCGGCGGCCTCCAAGGCGTCGGCGAAACTGGACCCGGTGTTCTCGGCGTAGACCGCGACGCAAGCCTCCGCGCGGTCGCCGATGCCGCGCCGCGGCGTGTTCAGGATGCGCCGCAGACTCACCGCGTCGCCGGGGTTGTCCAGCACCCGCAGGTAGGCCACGATGTCGCGGATCTCCCTACGCTCGTAAAAGCGCACTCCCCCAACGACTTTGTAGGGAATTCCAGCGCGGATGAACACCTCTTCCAGCGATCGCGACGAGTTGTTGGTGCGGTAGAAGACGGCGAAGTCGTTGTAGGTGATGTCGTCTTTACCGGCGAGCGCGTCGATCTCCTCGGCGATGAACCGGGCCTCGTCGTGCTCGTTGTCGGCGACATAGCCGACGATCAGGTCGCCCTCGCCGGCGTCGGTCCACAGCCGCTTGTCGCGGCGGGCGGGGTTGCGCGCGATCACCGAGTTGGCCGCCGACAGGATGTTCTGGGTGGAGCGGTAATTCTGTTCCAGCAGAATCGTTTTCGCGTTCGGATAGTCGCGCTCGAAGTCCTCGATGTTGCGGATCGTCGCTCCGCGGAACGCGTAGATCGACTGGTCGGCGTCACCGACCACGCACAACTCGCCGGGCGGAGTGCCGTCTTCGCCGTCCTCGAGTTCGGGGCCGACGAGTTCGCGGACCAACACGTACTGCGCGTGGTTGGTGTCCTGGTACTCGTCGACCAGGATGTGGCGGAAGCGCCGACGGTAATGGTCGGCGATCTGCGGGAAGGCCTGCAGCACCGCGACCGTCTCGCCGATCAGGTCGTCGAAGTCGAGGGCGTTGGCCACCCGCAGCCGCTGCTGATATTCGGAGTAGACCGCGGCGACCGTGCGGGCCAGATCGTCGGACAGGTCGTCGTCGGACAGGTTGGCGATGGCCTGCTGCGGGTCGATGAGTTCGTTCTTCAGGTTGGAGATGTTGTTGGCCAGCAGTCGCGGCGAGTACCGCTTGAGGTCGAGGCCCATGTCCTTGCCGATCATCTGCAGCAGCCGGCGCGAGTCGTCGGCGTCGTAGATCGAGAAGTTGGAGTTGAGGCCGGAGATCAGCGAGGCCTGGTTGCGCAGAATCCGCACGCAGGTCGAGTGGAACGTCGACACCCACATCGAGCGCGCCCGCGGACCGACCAGCGCGGCGACCCGCTCGCGCATCTCCGCGGCGGCCTTGTTGGTGAAGGTGATCGCGAGGACCTGGCCGGGTGAGACGTCGCGGGCGGCCAGCAGGTAGGCGATCCGGCGGGTCAGCACGGCCGTCTTGCCGGACCCGGCACCGGCGACGATCAGCAGCGGCGAGCCCTCGTGCAGCACCGCCTGACGCTGCTGGGGATTCAGTCCGTCGAGAAGCTGTTCGGTTTCGGATTCGGTCACGTGCTGCAGACTCATAACCCGTCCAACCTACCGCCGTTCGCCGACACCTTTGCGCTGGAACGCCTGCAAGTGGCAGACTCGATTCGTGCTCAACGCGCAGTGGCGATTTTTCTACGGGTACCGGCCAGCGGTGCCCGTGGTTTAGCTGCTTCCCAGAGCCCCGCGGTCCGCTTCCGGATCCGGGGCTCGTCTCTTGTGTGAGGCCCGAAACCGGATGACACCGCAGAACCCACACGAGAATTCGGAGTTACCAATGACAATCGACACCGAACACCCCATCGATATCGCCGCCCTTCGGGTGGAGATCGACCGGCTCGACGCCGAGATTCTGGCCGCGGTCAAACGCCGCGCCGAGGTGTCCAGGGAAATCGGCAAGGCACGGATGGCGTCCGGCGGCACCCGGCTGGTGCACAGCCGCGAGATGCAGGTCATCGAGCGTTACAGCGAACTCGGGCCCGAGGGCAAAGACCTGGCGATGCTGCTGCTGCGGCTCGGCCGCGGCCGGCTCGGTCACTAGCCCGCTGTTCACCTGCGCGTCAGCAATGCTCCCATCGACCTGACTAGGGTCGAGGGATGACTGCGGTTGACCAGATCCCCGACATCTCAGCGACCCCGGAGTGGAGCGCGCTGCAGCAGCACCACCGGCAGATCGGTGACACCCACCTGCGGGAGTTTTTCGACGCCGACCCCGACCGCGGCCGCGAATTCACCCTGACCGTCGGCGACCTGTACATCGACTACAGCAAGCACCGCATCAACCGCGACACGCTGCGACTGCTGATCGACCTGGCCCACGCGGCCCAGCTCGAGCGGCATCGCGATGCGATGTTCGAGGGGACGCACATCAACGTGTCCGAGGACCGCGCCGTGCTGCACACCGCGCTGCGGCTGCCGCGCGACGCATCGCTGACGGTCGACGGGCAGGATGTGGTCGCCGACGTCCACGAAGTCCTCGACAGGATGGGCGATTTCACCGACCGGCTGCGCAGTGGCGACTGGACCGGCGCCACCGGCAAGCGGATCACCACCGTCGTCAACATCGGGATCGGCGGCTCTGATCTCGGCCCGGTGATGGTCTATCAGGCGCTGCGGCACTACGCCGACGCCGGCGTCTCGGCGCGCTTCGTGTCCAACGTCGACCCGGCCGACCTGATCGCGAAGCTCGCCGACTTGGACCCGGCCACAACGCTTTTCATCATCGCCTCCAAGACCTTCACGACGCTCGAGACGCTGACCAACGCTACGGCCGCGCGGCGTTGGCTGACCGACGCGCTCGGCGACGACGCGGTGGCCAAGCACTTCGTGGCCGTCTCCACCAACGCCGAGTTGGTGGCCGATTTCGGCATCGACACCGACAACATGTTCGGCTTCTGGGACTGGGTCGGCGGCCGGTACTCCGTCGACTCCGCAATCGGCCTGTCGGTGATGGCCGTGATCGGCCGAGAAGCGTTCGCGGACTTCCTGTCAGGCTTCCACATCGTCGACGAGCATTTCCGCACCGCTCCGCTGGAGTCGAATGCGCCGGCTCTGCTCGGCCTGATCGGGCTGTGGTACTCGGACTTCTTCGACGCGCAGGCCCGCGCGGTGTTGCCATACTCCAACGACATGGCCCGCTTCGCCGCGTATCTGCAGCAGTTGACGATGGAGTCCAACGGCAAGTCCGTTCGCGCCGACGGCACGCCCGTCACCACCGACACCGGCGAAATCTTCTGGGGCGAGCCGGGAACCAACGGCCAGCACGCCTTCTACCAACTGCTGCACCAGGGCACGCGGCTGGTGCCGGCCGATTTCCTCGGCTTCAGCCAGCCCACCGACGACCTGCCCACCATGGACGGCACCGGCAGCATGCACGACCTGCTGATGAGCAACTTCTTCGCGCAGACGCAGGTGCTGGCGTTCGGCAAGACCGCCGAGGAGATCGCCGCCGAGGGCACGGCGTCAGATGTGGTGCCGCACAAGGTGATGCCGGGAAACCGTCCGTCCACCTCGATCCTGGCGACCCGGCTCACCCCGTCGGTGCTGGGCCAGCTGGTCGCGCTGTACGAACACCAGGTGTTCACCGAGGGCGTCGTCTGGGGCATCGACTCGTTCGACCAGTGGGGCGTCGAGCTCGGTAAGACGCAGGCCAAGGCGCTCCTGCCGGTGCTGACCGAAGACGCTTCTCCCGCAGCACAATCCGATAGCTCAACGGATGCCCTGGTGCGCCGTTATCGAGCCCAGAGGGGTCGGGCGGACTAAGCGAACCGTTTGGCCAGCGACAGCGGCGCCACCTTGAGCAGTGCCACCAGTGGGCCCCACGGCCACCACGGGATGGCGGCCCGCCCCGGCTCACGCTCGATGGCCGCGACGAGCGCCTTGACCCCGGTGTCGTTGTCCACCATCAGCATTGTGCTCTGCGACTTCGCCGTCATCTCCGATTCGATGTAGCCGGGCTCCATCACCGACACCGTGATCGGACCCTTGGCGTATTCGGCGCGCAGCGACTGCCCCAGCGAGCTGAGGCCCGCTTTGCTTGCGGCGTAGGCCGCCTTCACGCCGGGCACACCTTTCGATCCCAGAACCGAGGAGATCAGCACCAGATGCCCGGAGCCCTGGGCCTTGAACATCTCCAGCGCGGTCTCGATCTGCACCAGGGCGGCGACCAGATTGGTCTCGATGGTCGCCTTGTTGGCCCACAGTTTTCCCGAGCCCAGCTTGGCGCCCTTGCCGATGCCGGCGTTGACGATCACCCGGTCGATGCCGCCGAGGGCATCCGACAATTCGGCGAAGACCTTGGGCACCTGGTCGTGGTCGTTGACGTCCAGCGCGGCGATGGCCACTTTCGAGTCTGGATATCGTTGCGCGAGTTCGTCTTTCAGTTCCTCGAGCTTATCGGTGCGACGGGCGCACAGGGCGAGGTCCCGGCCCTTGGCGGCGAACGCGCGGGCCATTCCGGCGCCGAGACCGGAACTCGCACCGGTGATGAGGATCTTCTGCCGAGTCATCCGCCCATTTCAGCAGACGCGTTGCCGGCTCCGATTTACGGGCAGTAGGTCGACTTCGCCAGCTGCACTTCACGCCGAACCTGGTCCAGGCTGGCCCCATGATTGGCCTGGGCCAGGTCGCTGACCACGCTGTCGAAGGGCTCGCCGCCACCCAGGAGTTCGCAGACCTTGTGCGCGTTGGCGATCACCTTGTCCGGGTGCCAGTTTGTCCGGTCCGGGAAAATGTCTCTGACGCCCTGCAGGTAAGCGTCGTCCTGGGCCTGATCCGCGACAGCCGGCCCTGCGCCGAGGATGCCGGCGACGAGCAGCCCGGCCACGCCGACGGCGACCCGGCCTCGTTTACGAGAAAGCATGTTGTCTCCTTAGGGGCAGTAGGTCGACTTCGCCAGCTGCACTTCGCGCTGTGTCTGCTCTACGGATTCCTGGTTGTCGTCGGCTTGGCGGACGTCGTTGACCACCTTGTCGAAACTGTCTCCGTTGGCCAGGTGGCTACAGATGCGGTGCGCATTGCCGATGTTCGCCGCGGGGTCGAGGCTTCGACCCTGGTAGATCTGCTGCAGGGCGGCGAAGTACTGGTCGTCCTGCGCTTGGTCGGCTCTGGCGGGTCCGGCGCCGATCATGACGGCCACGAAAAGTCCCGCCGCGGCGGCCACCCTTATCCCGTTGCGTGCTTGACGTCGAATCATGGCAAGAACGTAAGCCGCGCGGCGCCGTCGGCGATACAGGGATTTCCCTGGTATTCACCTATTTCAGCAGGCGTGACATCCGCCGATCGGCAAGAACTTTGCCGCCGGTCTGGCAGGTCGGGCAGTACTGAAACGACTTGTCGGCGAACGACACTTCGCGGACGGTGTCGCCGCAGACCGGGCACGGCAGGCCGGTGCGCGCGTGCACCCGCATTCCCGAACGCTTCTCGCCCTTCAGCTCGGCGGCCTGCTGGCCGACCGATCTGCCGACCGCGTCGGACAGGACCGACACCATCGCGTCGTACAGGGCTGCGAGTTGGGCCTCGGTGAGTTTGGCCGCGGTGGCGAACGGCGACAGCCTGGCGACGTGCAGGATCTCGTCGCTGTACGCGTTGCCGATGCCGGCGATGACTTTCTGGTCGGTGATGACGCCTTTGATCCGGCCGGTGTTCTTTGCCAGCAGGGTGGCGAGGTCAGTTTGGCTGAGCTGCAAGGCATCTGGGCCAAGTGCGGCGATGCCGGGAACCTTCTGCGGGTCGTCGACGAGCCACACGGCCAGCCGCTTCTGGGTGCCGGCCTCGGTGAGGTCGAAGCCCGGCGATTCACCGGGCGGGCCGAGGTGAACCCTCAATGCGATCGGACCCTTGCCGGGTTTCAGCGGCATCGGAGACAGTTTCTCCGACCAGCGCAGCCAACCGGCCCGCGACAGGTGGGTGATCAGGATCAGCTCGCCGACGCGCATGCCGAGGTACTTGCCCCAGCGGTCGGCGCCGCTGACGGTCAGGCCGTGCAGCGCGTCGATCCGCGGATCGAAGGTCTTTAGCACCGACAACGCGGAGACGTCGACGCGACCAACGGTCTTGCCGACGGCGTGCTGGCGGAGGTAGTCGGCCAGCGCCTCGACTTCGGGCAGTTCGGGCATGAGTCCAGTGTGCCGGTCAGCGCCGGGCGCGGGGTGTCACGAGCGACAGCATCCAGCTGACGATCGACAAGACGATCGCGGCCTTGATCGCCGTCCACCAGAAGGAGTCGATGGCCAGACCCCAGTGGGTGGTGTTCGCGGTGATGCGCGCGGTGATCCAGAGCATCAGCGCGTTGATGACGATGTGGAACAGGCCCAGGGTCAGGATGTAGAGCGGGATCGACAGGATCTGCACGATCGGCTTGATGAAGGCGTTGACCAAGCCGAAGACGACCGCGACGGCGAAGATGATGCCGATCCGCTGCAGGCGGGTGTCACCGCCGACGAAGTACAGCCCGGGGACGAGCTTGGTAACCACCCACAGCGCTAGCCCCGTGAGCCCGGCCCGGATGACGAAAGCTGTCATGGGGCTGAACGTACTCGGCTAACCGCGTCGTTAAGTGTCAACGACGCGGGCGCGTCACTAGTTCTGCCCAGGAGTGCCCGGCGTGCCGGGACCGCCGTCGCCGGTATGTCGATGTCCCTCACATTCGATACAGGGAAAACCCTCGCATTCGTCAAGTGGGTCAAACGGGCGACCTACGGCAGGTTGCGCCCCGGCGTGCCGGCCGCTCCCTGCGTTCCGAAGGCACCCGTGCCACCAGGTCCGCCGTAGCCTCCCGGACCGCCGGCACCGCCGTTACCGCCGTTACCGAGCGGTCCAGGATCCGTGCCTCCGTTACCGCCGTCGCCACCGTTGCCGCCGGCGCCGCCGGCCAAGGTGTCAGACCCATAGCTGTCGTTTCCACCCATGCCGCCCGCGCCGCCGTCGCCGCCGTCGCCCACGCTCCCGGTTCCGCCGTCACCGCCGGTGCCCGCGGAGTAGAAGTAGGCAGGTCCGCTGCCGGTACTGGCGCCCACGACGCTGCCGCCGGTTCCGCCGGCACCGCCGTCTCCTCCGACGCCGCCCAGGTAGCTGCCGCCGCCACCGCCGCCACCACCACCGCCGTTGCCGCCACCGGTGCCGCCATTGCCTTGGATGCCGCCGGCACCACCTTGGCCGCCGGAAGTGCTACCCCCGAAGCCGCCGTTACCACCGCGTCCTCCGAGGTCACCCGCAGCTCCGGATCCGCCCGTCCCGCCGGTTTGCAGGCCGTTGCCGCCATTACCGCCGTTACCGCCGTTACCGAATCCTCCGTAACCGCCGTAACCCCCGTTGCCGCCAGTCACCGCGCTCGAGCCACCCGCGCCACCGTCACCGCCGTCACCACCGGGGTGTCCGACTGTGGAACCAGCCGGATAGCCGCCTTCGCCACCATTGCCGCCGTACCCGCCGCGCACCGCGCCGTAGGCGCCCGACCCGCCATTGCCGCCGTCGCCGTTCAGCGGGTCGTATCCATCGCCGCCGCTGCCACCGCTACCGCCGAAGGACCCGCTCGCACCGGGGTTTCCATTTGCGCCGGGCACGGACCCGGTACCACCCAGACCGCGGGTTCCGCCGGAGCCGACATTCGCTCCGTTTCCGCCGTTGCCGCCGTTGGGTTGGCCGGCATAGCCGTCGCCGCCCCTACCGCCGCTACCGCCGCTACCACCCTGACCGCCGTTGCCGGCGCTACCGCCGCCGCCGGATCCGCCCGCAGTGCCGTTAGCGGCCGTGCCGCCGATGCCGGCGTTGCCACCATTGCCGCCGGCACCGCCGGTACCGCCCAGCCCGCCGGCGCCACCGTTCGAGCCTGCTGCACCGACCGCACCGGTAGCCCCGTTTCCGCCGGTGCCGCCGTTCGCGCCCTTGCCGCCGCCTCCACCGATGCCGCCGTTGCCGGAGGTCGAGCCACCCTTACCGCCCGCACCGCCGCTGCCGCCGGCTCCGCCCGCCTGACCGTTGTCACCGTTTCCACCCGCAGCGCCGGGAGTGCCCGGCGTGCTGCCGCTGGCGCCGTTTCCGCCGGCCGCTCCATAGCCGCCGATTCCGCCGTTTCCGCCGTTTCCGACGTTGCCGCCGTTGCCACCGGCACCACCGTTGCCGCCAGGCGCACCCGGAGTGGTGGCGTTGTAGCCGACTCCGCCGTTACCGCCGTTGCCACCGCTGGTCGGGGTCGACCCGGCTGTGCCGTTCGAGCCGGGAGTCGACCCGGTGCCGCCGTTGCCGGCCGCGCCACCGTTGCCGACGTTGCCGCCGTTACCCCCGGCGCCGCCGTTGGGACTGGCGGCGTTGCCGCTGCCACCCAGGGCGCCGTTGCCCGCACTGCCGCCGTTACCACCGTTGCCGGCGTTGCCGCCGGCCCCGGCCTGGCCTGCAGTGCCGTTCGCCGCAGTCCCACCGATTCCGCCGTTGCCGCCATTGCCGCCCGCGCCGCCGTCGGCGCCGCTACCGCCGGCACCACCGTTCGAAGCGACGGCTCCCGCTGCGCCGTTGACGCCCGAGCCGCCGAGACCACCCTTGGCGCCCGCGCCGCCGGCACCACCGTTACCGCCGTTGCCGGCGTTCGAACCGCCCAGGCCACCGGCGCCGCCGTTGCCGCCCGACCCACCGGCCTGACCAATGGTGCCGCTGCCGCCGTTGGCCCCTGCGGTCGTCGCGAACGGGCCGTTCGTGCCGTTCGCGCCGGCAAACCCGTTGCCGCCGTTGCCACCTGTGCCGCCGTTGCCGACGTTGCCGCCGTTTCCGCCGGCGCCACCGTTGCCGCCGCTGGCGCCAGCCGTCGTGGCGTTGAAGCCGTTGCCGCCGTTGCCGCCGTTGCCGCCGCTGACGGGCGTCGACCCGGCGGTTCCCGTCGATCCGGGTGTCAGACCGCTGCCTCCGGTACCGGCCGAACCACCCGTCCCGACGTTGCCGCCGTTACCGCCCGCTCCACCGTTGGGGTTGGCGGAATTGCCGGCGCCGCCTGTCGCGCCGTTGCCCGCAGTACCGCCGTTGCCGCCGCTGCCGGCGTTGCCGCCGACCCCGGCCTGGCCCGCCGTACCGTTCGCAGCAGTCCCGCCTGCTCCGCCGTTACCGCCGTTGCCGCCCGCTCCACCGTTGGCGCCGCTACCACCCGCGCCACCGTTCGAGCCTGCCGAGCCTGCTGCGCCGTTCATACCGGACCCGCCGGCGCCCCCGTTTGCGCCGGCACCGCCCGCGCCGCCGTTACCGCCGTCGCCGGATGTCGACCCGCCGAGGCCACCCGCGCCGCCATTACCGCCAGAGCCGCCGGCCTGACCGATCGTGCCGCTACCACCGTTGGTGCCCGCGGTCGTCGCCGCTGGGCCGTTGGTGCCCGCCGTGCCGGCAAACCCGTTGCCGCCCTTGCCCCCGTCGCCGCCACTACCGACCGAACCGCCGTTGCCACCGGCACCGCCATTACCGCCC
The DNA here is from genome assembly GCF_030252325.1 of Candidatus Mycobacterium wuenschmannii. Taxonomy (NCBI): domain Bacteria; kingdom Bacillati; phylum Actinomycetota; class Actinomycetes; order Mycobacteriales; family Mycobacteriaceae; genus Mycobacterium; species Candidatus Mycobacterium wuenschmannii. The sequence goes on from NZ_CP126981.1 coordinate 2,736,624, forward strand.
GATGCCCCCGCGGTCGAGGCGTTGTAACCCGCGCCACCGTTGCCGCCGTCGCCACCGCTGGTCGGCGTCGACCCCGCCGTTCCGTTCACGGCCGTGCCGCCGATGCCGGCGTTGCCGCCGTTACCACCCGCACCGCCGTCGACATGGCTGGCGGACCCCGAGTAACCGTCGCCGCCGTTGCCGGCAACGCCTCCCGCGCCGCCGTTGCCCGACGTCGAACCGCCAAGGCCGCCGTTCCCACCGTCGCCGCCGTGACCGCCCGGGGTGCCGTCGCCGATCGTGCGGATCCCATTGGCGCCACTACCGCCGTCACCACCGTTACCGATCGCGCCGCCGTCACCGCCGTCACCGCCGCTGCCCGCCGTCCCGCCCGTGGTCAGGTTGAAGTAGCCGTTACCGCCGTTGCCGCCGTTGGCGAGCTCGGTGGAGGCGCTGCCGTCGGCGCCGTCGCCACCCACAGTTCCGCCGCCGAGCCCGCCGGTTCCGGCGGCACCCCCGGTGCCACCGAGCCCGAACGTCCCCGGGTCGCCACCGTCGCCGCCGTCGCCGCCGTCGGGATGATCGAACGTCCCCAGCGCGCCTGCGCCACCCGTTCCGCCAGCCCCGGCGTCGCCGCCCGCACCACCGGCGCCGCCATTACCGGTCGTGCCGTCGCTGGCGAACGAGCCCTTACCGGCGTCCCCACCGACACCGCCGAGCCCGCCGGCTCCACCGGTACCGCCGTCACCTGCATTACCGCCATCGCCGGTGCCGCCGTTCATGAAGCTGCCCAATTCGCCGGCTCCGCCGTTACCGCCGTCGCCCCCGGCGCCACCGAAGCCGGCGTCGCCGCCGTTGCCCCCGGCGCCGAAGAAGAAGCCGCCAGCACCGCCCGCACCCCCGGCCCCGCCGTTGCCGCCGATACCCCCGTTGAGGCCGTTGGCGCCGAAGGCGGTTTCCAGGGACGTGTAGCCCTCTCCACCGTTCCCGCCGAGACCACCGTTGCCGCCATTGCTGAAGTACAGGCCACCAACACCGCCGGCGCCGCCGGCACCGCCGCTGCCGCCGTCAGGGTTCAGTTCGGTGCCCGCACCGCCGTCGCCACCGTTGCCGCCATTGCCGCCGAGTCCGAAGAAGTAGCCGCCTGCCCCACCAGCGCCACCCGCGCCGCCGTCGCCGCCGTAGAGACCGTCGGTTCCGTCGGCCCCGTTGCCGCCATTGCCGAACAGGAACGCGGCGTTACCGGCCTCACCCGGGGTGCCATTGACCGGCGAATCCCCGACAGCGAGGAGGCTCAGCTCGGACTGGGGTTCGAGGCCGCCGGCGTCGCCACCGTCACCGAGGAACCACCCCGCGTCGCCGCCGTCGCCGCCGAACCATCCGTCGCCGCCGTCGCCCAACCACAGACCGCCGTCCCCACCGTCGGGGGTCAGCTCTGTCCCGTCGACTCCGTTGCCGATCAGGAATTGACCGGACCAGGTGTTGACGAATTCACCGAACTGCAGCCCCTCGGGGCTGGTGATCCAGTCCTGGATGCTGGTGTGCAGCGGCGAGTAGACGGCCTCGTTGAACCAGTCGTCGAATGACACCACCTCGGGCGAAGGAACGGCCGACCCAGCAAACAGACTCATCCAGTCGGTGCCGGCCCAATCCAGGTTCCACGCCGACGGGTCCAGCCAGGCCGACATGTCGAACGCCTCGACCGGCGGCGCCGCTTCAACCATCGGGTCGATGATCAACTCGATCCAGTCGGTCAGCACGTCGGCTCGCGCGACAGGCGCCGCACCTAGGGGGCTCATACCAAACGCCAAAGCTGCACCGAGACTTGCACTTACGGCTATGGCTCGGCTGCTGCGGGATGCGACCCCTCGTCCCTGAAGATTCCGCTTGCAACCCCGCCGGCCAGCCATCAGACGCTTTCCCCAGTCCTGCGGCTAAGCCTTTCCTTCGCATTGTCTTGGGAAATTCTCAGCGAAGCCGCGCGCCCGACGCTAAAGGGGACAGGCGGTTATAGATACAGGGAAAACCCTGGCATCCGCATCCTCGGCAAACTCATAGAAACGACGGGCGCGCGCCGTTTCACTCTAATCCGCTACGGCCCGGCGTCCAGAAGGGTGAGGTGCGAATGTTCCGCCGGTCCCAACCACGTTCGGCGACGAGGATCTTGCGGACGGTTTGAATCGTGCGTGCTTCACCGGCCAGATAGGCCACCCCAGGATCGTCGGGCAGCGTGAGCTCGCGCACGGCTTCGGCGAGCACGACCGAGTCTTTCGCCGACGCCTCCCCGCGCTGCACCTGTTGCAGCGGACGGGCAAGCGGCAGGTGATCGGGTTGGGCCGCAGCTTCCACTACGCCGTAGACATCGGCGCTCGCAGGCAGGGCGCGCAGCATCGCGGCGAACGCGACCGATGCGGTCTCGTCTCCCACGAACAGGTGATAGGGAGCATCGCCGCGGATCACGAGATTGCCCTGCGGCTTTGTGAATTGGACATTGTCACCAACAGCGACGGCGCTTGCCCAGCGTTTTGCGGGCGTGCCGGTCTCCCGGTGATCGAACATGACGATATCGAGAGTGCCAAGCTCCGGATCTACGTCGTATATCGAGTAGGTGCGCAGCGCGTCGTGCAGTTGCAGGCGTAGCAGCGACTCGCCCAGCCCCGCCACCTGTAGTCGGACGTGCTGCCCAGGTGCCCACGTCAAGCCCTGTAATCGCTTGCCGCTGAATCGAATACGCCGCAGCGTCGGCGTGAGCTGTTCGGTGTCGCTGACGGTTGCGGACAGGAACACGGCGTCGCGCAAGGATTTGATCAGCGGGAACGCGTCGATGAGGGTTGGCACTGTGGTCTCCGAATCAGATTGTTCTGACTGACATTTGGTTGCCGCGCTCGCCCCCGAAGGGCAGCGCTACGGTGCGATAGCCATGTCGCTGATTGCGCACATAGGTGAGGTACTCACCCGATTCCTCGACGGCGTTCTCGGCGATCACCAAGGCCCCCGGGGCCAGTCGCGGTTCGAGGAGTTTGAGCACCGGCAGGTACAGGCTGAACGCCCCGTCGAGTAAAACCAGGTCGATGCCGTCGTCCACATCGTCGCGCAAGGTCTCCAACGCGTCACCAACGCGAATCTCAACCAGATCGGAAAGTCCTGCGGCCGAGAGGTTTTCGCGGGCCCGATCGGCCTTCGAGGGCTCGAGATCAGTTCCGATCAGCCGTCCGCCGCCACCGTCACGCAGAGCGGCCGCGAGATAGATCGTCGAGACGCCGAACGACGTGCCGAATTCCACGACGTGGCGGGCCCGCCGCGCCCGCGCACAGACATACAGGAACTCGCCAAACTCGGCGCTGACGTTCAGGTAGTAACCCGCGAGCTGCTGATACGTGCCCTTGTAGTCGTTCGCCTCGAAGGCCAGAAAATCGGCGAGCGCCACCGGGTCGGCCGCGACCTCGGCGAACCGCTCATGGAGCGGCCCGTCCTGCGCCTGCGCCTCGTCGAACAGTCGCGTCAGTACGTCCGCTACTGGCGCCGCGAAAAGTGAATCCATTGAGCCCCTAACCTCAGTTAAGGTTAGGCTTACCTAATTTATGTCAGGTGTCAACGGCTCCGTTCAGCTATTCAATCCGCCGGCACCACCGGCGCCGCCCGCACCACCGGATCCGCCACTAGCGGGACTACCCGGCACACCCGAGCTGCCCGGAGCGCCGTTGCTGGCCGTGCCGCCGTGGCCGCCATTCGCACCGTCGCCTCCGCCGGCATTGCCTACGCCAGCACCGCCGTCGCCACCGGCACCCCCGTTCCCACCGTTGCTGTCGAGGACTCCGAAGCTGCCGTCGCCACCGCGGCCACCGTCGCCACCGACGCCGTTGCTGCCGCCATCGAGCCCATGGCCGGCCGCGCCGCCGTCACCGCCGTCGCCGCCGGCACCGCCATTGCCGATGTTGGGAACGAAGTTGCTGGTCCCATTGCCGCCCGCTCCGCCATCTCCTCCTGCACCACCACGCACCCCAGCGACGCCGGCACCCCCGTCGCCGCCAGCCCCACCGTTCCCGCCGTCACCGGCGCTGCCGGTCACGGACCCCGGACCGCCGACGTTGCCAGTAGCCCCGTTCCCGCCGGCGCCGCCCGCGCCGCCGGTTCCGGCGGTCGCACCGGCTGCTCCACCTCCGCCGCCGTTGCCACCGGCACCGCCGGCTCCGCCGTTTCCGCCTGGGATGTTGTCCAGCTGGCTGCCGCCGCCCTGATCGCCCTGGCCGCCGACGCCGCCATTACCCCCGACGCCGCCCGCCCCGCCGTTGCCAGAGTGAATCCCGGCATCGCCGCCGATTCCGCCATTGCCGCCGGCACCGCCAGCACCACCGTCCGCGCCGTTGAGCGGCGCGTAGGGCGGTGTATAGCCGCTACCTCCGTTGCCGCCGGCACCGCCTGCCCCACCGTTGCCGTCGACATAGCCCGCGCCGCCGTGACCGCCGTTACCACCGGCCTGCCCGGTACCCGCCAGGCCGCTGGCCCCGTTGCCGCCAGCGCCCCCGTCGGGGTGCGCGACCGTGCCGTCTGCGCCGGCGCCACCGCTGCCGGCGGTGCCGCTGATCGAGGCGCTGCTGGTCCCGGGACTGCCGGCCGCGCCTTGCAGGCCGCCGGATCCGACGTAGCCCCCAGCCCACCTTGGCCACCCGCCCCGGCCTGACCGAAGTTTCCGGTAGCCCCGCCGTCACCGCCGGCACCGTCCTGCCCGCCGGACCCGATCAAGCCGAACTGCCCCTGAGCACCGTCACCACCCGCGCCGGGCGCACCGGCCGCGCCGCCTTGGCCGCCGGCCCCGCCGTCGCCGGCCACGCCGACACTTCCGTCGCCCGCAGTCCCAGCGTCGCCGCCCTGCCCACCTTGGCCTCCGGCGCCGCCCGCGCCACCGTCGCTGCCCTGGCCGCCAGTGCCGTTGTCCGCCAATATCAGTCCCGGTCTGCCGTCGCCCCCTGCGGCCCCGTCGCCGCCCGCGCCACCTTGACCGCCGTCGCCGCCATTGCTGGCGCTTCCCGCGGCGCCGTTTCCACCCTGTCCGCCGGCACCGCCGCTACCGGCGACGTAACCGTCGCCGCCGTGACCACCGGAACCACCGAGGCCGCCGTCGCCGATCGACGGAGAGCTGCCCGCACCGCCGTCGCCGCCGGCACCGCCGACGCCACCGAAACCGTCGGAACCCGCCAAATCACCAGAGCCACCAGCGCCCGCGATCCCCGCGTCGCCGCCGGCGCCGCCGTTGCCACCGGCACCGGTGAGGTCGCCGGTGTTATCGCCGCCGAAGCCACCAGCGCCGCCATTACCGGCGTCACCGCCACCGCCACCGAAGCCGCCTGTGAAGAGGTGGTCCAAGGCGTTGCCACCGGCTCCGCCGGATCCGCCATGACCACCCGCGCCGCCATCGGCTGGTGACGATCCCGACAGTCCGTCGCCACCGGCGCCGCCGTTACCGCCGGCGCCGCCGAAAGCGCCGCTCGCTCCATCCAGACCCCTGCCGCCGTCGCCGCCGTTACCACCGGCCGAACCCGGCCCGCCGGCCCCACCGTCGCCGCCGCGGCCGCCCGAGCCGCCGTTGACCGTTCCGTCGGAGCCTCCAGCGCCCGGTTGACCAGAGGTTCCCGACATCCCGCCGGCCCCACCATCGCCGCCATTACCACCGGCCACGCCAGCCGTAGTGGAGCTGTACCCATCGCCGCCGGCGCCGCCAGTTCCACCGCCGCCCCCGTCGCCGCCGTTGCCGCCGTGCGAGCCGTCGACTCCGGCGCCGCCGTTTCCACCGTTGCCGCCGGGCGCACCGGCTTGGCCGGCGCCGCCGTCCACCTGGCTTGCGGTCCCGGCGACGCCGTTGCCGCCGGCGCTCCCGTGCCCGCCGAACCCGCCGTTGCCGCCGTAACCGTTGCTGCCGCCGTCGGCACCGCGGCCGGCGTCGCCACCGTTTCCACCGTTGTGGCCGCTCAGGCCGCCGCTGGACTCGCTGGCACCGCCGCCTCCGTTGCCGCCGTTGCCGCCATTGCCTCCGCCGACACCGTCAACGCCGGCCCCGCCGTTGCCGCCGGCGCCGCCATCGGATCCATCTCCGCCACCGACGTTGGACGTCATGCCCTGAAGACCGCCGCCCCCGTTTCCGCCGTCGCCTCCGTGGCCGCTGGCGCCCCCGTCGACGCCGCGCCCCGCATCGCCACCGTCGCCGCCGCTGCCGCCGTCTCCGCCGTTGCCAAGGGCTAACAGGCTTTGTCCGCCGTTGCCGCCGTCGCCGCCGTAACCGCCGGCACCTCCGCGAAGGCCGTCGATGCCGCCCGCGCCGCCATTACCCCCGGCACCACCGTCACCACCATCACCGGCATCTCCGCTCGGCCCGCCTAAGCCGCCGCCGGACCCGTTGCCGCCGTAACCGCCATCGCCACCAGCACCGCCGTAGCCGGCGTTCGCACCGGCGGCCCCACCGTCGCCACCACCGCCGCCAGCACCGCCGGATCCGCCGTCGCCGCCGGGGATTTGGCCCATGGAACCGCCCTGGTCGCCCTGACCGCCAATGCCGCCGTAACCGCCGGCACCGCCCGTGCCGCCGTTACCGGAATTGCTGCCCGCGTCACCACCGGCCCCGCCGTGGCCACCGGCTCCGCCGTCACCGCCGTAGGCGCCGTTGACTGGCGAGTAAGGGGGTGTGGCAGCGCTGCCGCCGTGGCCGCCGGCGCCGCCATTGCCGCCGTTGCCGTCGACGTAGCCCTTGCCGCCGGCGCCGCCGTCACCGCCGGCCTGGCCGGTCCGGTCCGCGCCGTCAGCGCCGTTGCCACCGTTGGCGCCGTCGGGGTGCGCCACCGTACCGTCGGCGCCGTTACCGCCACTGCCCGCCTGCTGGTCGAGCTGGACTCCGCTGTAGGGGCCGCCCGCACCCTCGCCACCGGTCGCCCCTTGATAGGCATCGTTGCCGACGCCAGGCGATCCGCCCAACGCGCCGGCGCCGGGCTGGCCGAAGTTTCCTGCAGCGCCGCCATCACCGCCGGCGCCGTCCTGGCCGCCGGAGCCGAGGAACCCGAACTGGCCATCGGCACCGTCACCGCCGGCACCTGGCGCTCCTGCTGCTCCACCCTGACCGCCGGCGCCACCCCAACCGGCCGTGCCGACGGTTCCGTCGCCGGCCACCCCGGCGTTGCCACCGTTGCCACCGTGACCGGCCGCCCCACCGGGCCCACCGTCGCCGCCAACACCACCCTTGCCCTGCTCGACCCCGAGCACACCGGCCGCTCCGGTGTGCCCGGCCGCACCGGCGCCACCGTCACCGCCCGCGCCGCCCACGCCACCAGTGCCGGGGCCACCGTTCGGCCCGCCGGTCGCCGCGCCGTTGCCGCCCACACCCCCGAGGCCACCACTGCCGCCCGCGAGGCCGTCGCCGCCATGACCGCCCGCGCCGCCTGCCCCGCCGTCGCCGATCAGCGGAGAGCTACCCGCGCCGCCGGCACCGCCGGCACCGCCGGCGGCACCCAAGCCGTCGAGAGAACCCGCACCTCCGAGGCCGGGCGCTCCCGCGTCGCCGCCCGCTCCGCCGCCGCCGCCGGCGCCGGCGACAGAACCGGTGTTGTCGCCACCTCGACCGCCGTCACCACCGAATCCGGCGTTACCGCCGGCACCCGACGGGAAGTTGCCGTTGCCGAGACCGCCCGCTCCGCCATCGCCGCCCTGACCGCCGACGCCACCGTCTGTCGGCGTCGGACCGGACACCCCGGCGCCACCGGACCCGCCGTTACCCCCATTGCCGCCCAGCCCCCGGCATTGCCACTCCCGTCGGCTCCGCCGCCGGCGCCCAGGCCGCCCACGCCCGCTGCCCCGCCGGCACCGCCCGCGCCGCCATTGCCACCGGCCAGCCCGTCAGAGTTGAGACTGAAGCCGTCGCCACCCGCGCCGCCGGACCCACCGGCGCCGGCGTTGCCGCCACTGCCGCCTCCGGTGCCGCCGTCTCCGCCGGCGCCGCCGCTGCCGCCCAGTCCGCCGACACCACCGTCGACGTTGTCGGCATCGCCCGCGATACCGCTACCGCCCCGGCCTCCGGCACCACCGTCACCCCCTCGGCCGTCGTCATAGCCGTTACCGCCGCGGCCGCCGTCGCCACCGGCCTGACCGGTGCCGTCGACGCCGTCGCTGCCCCTGCCGCCGGGCGCGCCGTCGTGATGCGTGGCGTCGCCGTTGGCGCCGTCACCACCGTTTGCCGCCTGATTGACCGGGCCACCGTCGCTCGGCGTAGCGCTGCCCGCAGTGCCGGCAGCTCCACTTTCGCCGCCAGCACCGGCACCCGCCTGGCCGCCGGCACCACCGGCACCCGCCGCGCCGGCCTGGCCGGGAGCGCCCGCGTCACCGCCAGCACCGTCCACACCACCGGAGCCGGGGTAGCCGAAGGCGCCCGCTGCACCCACGCCGCCGGCGCCGGCCGCGCCCGCCGCACCTCCCGCGCCACCGGCCCCGCCATCGCCGGCTGCACCGAGGGATCCGTCACTGGACAGGCCGGCGCTGCCGCCGGCGCCACCGTGCCCTCCAGCGAACCCGTCGCCACCGTCCTCGCCATTGCCTCCGGCGCTGCCGGGAGTCACGCCGTCTGGACCGTCGGCCCCGTCGGTGCCGGGCGCTCCGATACCTCCCGCGCCGCCGACACCGCCCGCGCCGCCGGTGACACCCGCTCCGCCGTCACCTCCGACACCACCGTTGCCGCCAACTCCACCGGTGTACGGGTCGGCTTCTTCGAGCGTCGCGAACCGGGCGAAACCGGTCGACGGTGGGGCGGCCCCATTCGCGCCCGCCCCGCCCGCACCGCCGGCGCCACCGGAGCCGATCGAGCCGCCGTCACCACCGTCGCCGCCGTGCCCGCCATTCGGATGAGCCGCGTCGCCGTGTGCACCGGCGCCACCGGCACCGCCGTGAATGTCTGTCGACGTGGGGGCGGCACCATCGCCTCCGGACTCGCCGTTGCTCGCTCCGGCCCCGCCGGCCAAGCCACCCAGACCGCCGTGCCCGGCCGTCCCGATCGACCCGTCGCCGGCGTTGCCGCCGTCGCCGCCGGCACCGTCCAGATCGCCCGAGCCGTGTTCACCCCAGACCCCGGTCGCCCCGGTGCCGCCGTTGCCGGGCGTACCGGCGGCACCACCGTCGCCGCCCTTACCGCCGTCGCCGTTGAGCCCCGCGCTGCCGTGCGCCGCCGCGCCGCCGCTGCCGCCGGTGCCGCCCTGACCGCCGTCGTAGCCGTTCCCGTAGCCGTCGCCTCCGTTGCCGCCAACCCCGTTGTTGATCCCGGCGACCCCGGCGTCGCCGTCCTTGCCCACGATGCCCGACGCGCCGGCCCCACCGACGCCGCCGAACCCTCCGTCACCGCCATCACCTGACTGCGAGCCACCGATGCCGCCGTCACCACCGTGGCCACCGGCAGCGCCAATGCTGTTGTCTCCCAACGCCCCTACGCCGCCGTTGCCGCCGTCACCACCGTCGCCGTACGCCGCGCCCGCCCCGCCGTTGCCGCCGTCGCCGCCGAGCTGCCCGGCCCCGATGCCGGTGCCACCGAGCCCACCATCGCCACCGTTGCCGAACAAGTAGGCGACGGCATTCCCACCGTCGCCGCCGGAGCCGGCAGCCAGACCGGAGCCACCGTCACCGCCCGCACCGCCGCCGCCGCCCAGGCCCATGAAGAGGCCGCCGGCACCGCCGTCACCGCCCGCGCCGCCGTCGATCCCCAGACCACCCTGGCCGCCGTCGCCGAAGAAGAAGGCGTCCCCGCCGTCACCACCGATACCCTCGAGCGAGGTCCCGCCCATTCCGCCGTCGCCGAACCACAGGCCGCCGTCCCCGCCCGCGGCATCGGCGAGCGACCCACCATCGATGCCCTCAGCGCCGTTGCCGATCAGGATGTGGCCGTACACCGCCTCGCCGAACGGGTTGATCAGGTTGTTGTCCACCCACATGCCGAAGGGACTCTCGATCCAGTCCTGGCCGGCCTGATGCCACGACGCATAACTGTTCGCGAGCAGGTCGACGAAGGGATCGCTACCGGCCGCGGGCGCGAGACCGGCCAGGTCTGCGCTGGGCGCCCAGGTCGTCGGATCCGCGAGGTTGGCCAGGAAGGTGTCCCATGCGGCGGGGTCCAGGAACACCTGCAGCGCGGCCGGATCGGCCAGATTCTCCATAGCGCCTGCCAGGCTCGGCCCGAGCACATCGGTGATCCAGTCGAGGTCGAAGACGTCGGCGCGCGCCACCGGCGCCGCGGCAAGCGAGCTCATTCCAAGCGTTAACAGCGCGCCGGCACTCGCCCCCAGGCCGACCGCGCGCACGCGGCGCGCGACGGCCCCTCGCGATTGACGATTGCGCTTGCTACCCCGCCGACCAGCCATCCCGCACCCTTCAACTCGGGCGGCTCAGGTTTTCCTTTGTCTAGTCTTTGGAAAATCTCAGGTAGCCGCTCAGCCGAAGGCTAGGCCGATCGCGCGCGCGTCGATACAGGGATTTCCCTTGCAATCGATGTGGGCGACGTTAGTGGGGCGCGTTAGCAGCGCGGATCACCGTTGGGCGGGATGTAGGAGTCGAGCCGCTCGTTGTTGCGGAACACGGCTCCGTTCGGCACGCACGTCAGTACGCCGTTGACGTACATCCACGCGCCACCGGTGAGAGGCTTGTTGCGATCCTGGCCGCTGTTGGGCTGCTGATTGTTCCCGCGGTTGGCGTTGTTGAGGACGTCGTCGACGATCCCCTTGGCCTGCTTCTCCTTGCACTGCTGCACCTGTTCCGGGGGCTGCTGGTCGCAGTCGTTCGGGTTGTCAGCAGCCGCGACCGGCAGCCACGCCATGGAAGCGGCGGCCAACAACGAAAACACCGTGATGCCAACGGATTTCTTAATCATGAGGCAGACGCTAGGCGTGGCGGCGGCGCCGCGATACCGGGATTTCCCTGGCATTCGGCCTGAATCTGAGCGCAGTCTCAGTGCGGTGTGAGCCCGAAATGCGAATAACACGGCTCGGCGGTCTGGCCGACGGTGGTGAAGAGTCCGGGCGACCACATGGTGGGGACGCCGTTGATGAGCCAGCAGTGCTTGTCGGCCAGGTCGATGGCTTTGTTGCCCTGCTCCGGCGCCTGCTTCGCCTGATCCGCGCCCTGCTTCGCCTGGTCCGCGGCTTGCTTTGCTTGATCCGCGGCTTGCTTGGCCTGGTCGACGCCCTGCTTCGTCTCGCCAATGGCCTTGTTCGCGGCTGCCGCTGCCTTGTCCTGCTGGCATTGCTGCACCTGATCGGCGGGCACCTGATCGCAGTCGGGCTCGTCGGCGTTGGCTACCGGCATCCACAGCAGCAGAGCAGAAGCACCGACAATAAGCGGCGACGCGACAGTCTTCTTCACCATGGCACCGACGCTATGCCCGCGCGCCACATACGCGATACAGGGATTTCCCTGGTAGTCAGCAGGAGGGTCAGGCGGGAAGCTGAGCCCGCACGACGGCGGTGACGCGGTCGGCGTGCCACCCGGCCTGGTGGCATGCCTCGATGGCTGCCTCGGCGGAGTCGGCGGCAATCACGCCGTAGATCGTGTCATCGCTGGGGGCAGTCAGCGCGCCCAATAACCGGACGCGCGCGGCGTCGGCCACCCTTTGCAACCGCTCGACGGCCTTATTGAAAGACATCGCAACCAGGTCGGGTTGGTACCACTCGACCAGGTAACACGGTTCGGTCTGCTCGCTACTGAACACGTGTACGACGTTACCTTGCAATCGGCCGCCGCGAATCAGGGCTTTCCCTGGGAGTTCCCTGGATTTAACGCACCCGCGAGCCCGCCGCGGGACCGAATGCCCAGCTTCCGATACACATTGCTCAGATTCATTTCGACGGTCTTCGGCGCGATGAACAACTCGGCGGCGATCTGCTTATTAGACATTCCGGACGCCGCGAGTTCGGCGACGCGTCGTTCGGCGGCGGTCAGTCCGTGACCATCGGCGACCGGAATGTTCAGCCGCTCCAACTCGCCCCGGGCCCGCTGGGCCCACAGCGGCGCACCGAGTCGCTCGAACATCTCCAGACACTCCTGGAGCGTGGTCTCCGCCGCCTGCCGGCGCCGCCGCCGGCGCTGGATCTGACCGAGCAGCAACTGGGTGCGTGCCAACTCGAACGGCATCGGCAGTCGCTGGTGATGGCTCAGCGCGTTCTGCGCGGCACTCTCCGCCGACTCGAGATCGCCTCGCGCGGCGAGCACGTGGCCTCGGCCGCGTGCGCCGACGGCCAATAGCCACGGCCGATCATGCTGCACCCCAGCACTTTCCAATGCCTCAACGAGCGGCTCGGCCTCGTCGTGCCGCCCCAGCGCGGTCAGCGCCTCGATCGCATCGGGAAGGTAAGCGCCGACCATGATTTCGGTGTCGTGGGCCGGGTCGAAAGACGCCAGCACCGGCTCCAGCACGGCGAGCGCGGCCGCATAGTTGCTCAGCGACACCTCGAGAAATCCGAGCGCCGTCATCGCCGGCGCGAGCAAATGGAAGGTGCCCATGGACTGCGCCGCATCGATCGCCGACCGCGCGGCCTGCCGCGTCTCGTCCTCACGACCTGTGTACGCGGCGGCGGCGGCCTGACACGTCCACGATGTGGTCAGCATGTGCTTGCCGCCCAACTGCTCGGCACGCTGCACGGCGTCCTCGGCGCCGGCCGTGGCGTCGCCGTACCGACCCAGCCAGATGTCCATCATCGTCGCGTGATGGTCGGCCCACAGGATGTCGATCTCGGTGCCTTCCTGCAGGTAACGACGCTGCACCTTTCTCATCTGTTCGCGGGCGTCGACCAGTTCGCCGGCCCAGCCGGCGGCCACCGCCGCCACCGCGGTCGCCTGAAAAGTGGCTCCGGCCCAACCGTTTGGGTCTTCCAGCTCCAGCGCTCGTTGTAACGCCGACCGGTCGAATCCCAGACCGTGGATGAAGGTGACGGTGACCCACATCGTCAACGCCTGGCTGACCAGGCCGTCGAGACCCAGCCGCTCGGCTTCGACGACGGCCGCCTGCGCGTGCTCGACGGATTCCTGCATCTCTCCGATCAGTCCGGTGGCCGGCGCCAGCAATAGTCGACCCTGCAGAGCCAGCACCGGGTCGTCGACCTCGGCGACCGCCTGCGTCAGCGCGGCGACCGCGTTAAGCATGCTGTCGTCGTGACCGGTGATGGCGGCAACCAGCATCAGTCCGACGCAGCGCAAACTGCTGCCGGGTGTCAGACGGTCGATCGTCGACTGCAGGCGCACGCCCGCCTGATCCAGCGCGCCGGACCGAAAGTGGTGCTCGGCGGCGCGGATGCGACGCAGCGACGTGTCTCCCCCGAGTTTGATTGCCAGATCCAGCAACTCGGCTGCGGCCGCCGGGGCACCCTGCGCCATCGTCACCTCAGCGGCCTTGTCGAGCGCCTCCAACATCGCCGGGTCACCGGTGGTGGCCGACAGCGCGAGATGCCGCGCCCGCAACTCCGGTTCCTCGACGGTGTCGGCGAACCTGCGGTGCATCGCCCGGCGCTGCGGCGGGCTGGCGCCGCTGTACACACCGCGGGCGAACAACGGGTGGCAGAAGCGGACCTTGTTGCCGTCCAACTCGACGACACCGGACGCCCCGACCGATTCGACCACCTCAACCACGCGATCGACGCTCAATTCGATGGCGCGGCTCAACCGCTCGACGGTCGGAAAGACGGCGCACGACGCGGCCAGCAGCACTGCGCTGAGCTCATCGTCGGGCCGGCCGATCCGCTGACGCACTAGTGCGGCAAGGGAATCCGGCAGACCTACCACGCCGCGCGACGGCTCGTCGGCAACCGCACGAGCCATCTCGAGCGCGAAAAACGGATTACCACCTGATATTTCGTGGATACGGGTGATGACCGGGCGCGGCAGCGTTCGCCCCAGCCGCTGCGAGATCAGCGCGTGCACGCCACCGAGCGGCAGGGGCTGCAACCTGATCCGCGCCACCGAATCGGGCCGCGCGAATCGCAACCAGCCCGGCGTCTCGTTGCGGCGCGGCTCGCCGATCCGAACGCTGACCGCCACCCCGATCCGGCCGGTGAGGCGCCGCGCCGCGTAGCCGAACACCACCTGGCTTGAGACATCCAGCCACTGCGCGTCGTCGATGGTGACCAAGATCGGCGCCCCCGAGCCGCGGTGCTGCAGCACCGACAGGAACGCGGCGGCGACGGTCCGCTCGTTGGTCGGCGGCCCGTCGCCGGTCAACAACAGGACCCGCTCCAGTGCCGTGCGCTGCACCGCCGGCAGGTTTGCGATGACGGCGGGATCGACGGTCTCGAGCAGGTCGGCGACTGCGGCATAGGCGTACCGCGCCTCAGTCAGCGCACCCGCCGTCGAGAGCACCCGAAAACCCTGTGCTGTGGCGGCCTCGGCAACGCGCAATAGGTAGGTGGTCTTGCCGATGCCCGCTTCGCCCTCGATGACCATCCCCGCTGGTCCGGACAAAGTACGGTCCAGGAATTCATGCACCGCATGCACGTCCGCCTGCCGCACCAGCAATCCCCCTCAAGATCGCCATCCGGAATCTGGCAGATAACCTACAGGGGACTCACAGGGCCTTTTGTCTTTTAAACATCATTTGAATCCGCTATGAGCCGCGCGGAGTTAACTGCGCAGCCAATGACGACCCAGGTGGGCAACCGGGCGCCGGACAGATACCGCAAGTACCCGGTACCGCTGGTATTGACATCTCCACGGACGCTCCTTACCGTTTCAGTAACGCCTGCGAAGGGATGTCGATGATGACGCCCGCCGGCGACGATGCGGCGCAGCGCGCCGAGGAGGAGCGGCAGCATGACGAGTGCGGTGAAGCCGGCAGGACGCGGTCGCGAAGACTTCTCCGACCGGCTGCTCAAGGGTTCGGTGAAGAAGTCCTACGCGCCCATCGTCGACATCGACTGGGACGCGCCCTTGGACCCGGACAAGTTCTACCTGCCACCTCGGGTGGTGTCGCTGTACGGAACACCGCTGTGGGACAACATGACTCGTTCCCAACAGATTGAGCTGTCCCGCCAAGAGCTGGTGAACACCCTCTCCGCCGGCATCTGGTTCGAGAACATCCTCAACCAGGCTCTGCTGCGCAAGATCATGCACACCGATCCCACCAGCCGAGCGACCCACTACGCGCTGACCGAACTCGGCGACGAGACCCGCCACATGGTGATGTTCGGCAAGGCCATCGAGCGCGTGGGCGCAAGGCCGGTGCGACCGCGGCTCTACCACCGGATGATCATCAACACGCTCCCGCTCTTCTTCCGCGGCTCGGTGCTCTGGGTCGCGGCGCTGATCGGTGAGGAGATCTTCGACTCGCTACAGCGGCAGATGATGGACGACCCGGAGCTGCAACCAATCGTCCAGCGGCTCATGCGCATTCACGTCACCGAGGAGGCGCGCCACATCCAGTTCGCCCGGGACGGATTGCGTAAGCGCGCGCCACAGATGCGCCGACCGGAGCGGTGGTTCGTTGGCAACGTCAACGGCCTGGGCGGCTGGTTCTTCCGCTACCTGTTCACCAACAAGGTGCAGTACGCGCGCGCGGGCATGAACGCGCGGGAGGCACGCCGGATCGCGCGCACCAGCGCGCACCGCCGCGAGGTGCAGGTCGACGGATTTGCACCGCTGGGCGAATTCCTGTCCGAGGTGGGGTTGATGGGACCGCTCGCGCGTCGCGCTTGGACGCGTACCAGGTTCCTGTGAACGACCGCGCCCACGACGTCGTCCTGATCGGCGACGGCGACGCTGCCACCGAGTTGCTGACGGCGGGCGTCCATGACTTTCTGATCGTCGACCGCGATGTGGTCAGCGCGGTCTTCGACGACGACACCGACACCTGGACACTCACCGGCGACGACGGCGAGACCTGCCGCGGCCGGGTCGTGATCGCCTGCGAGTCGCCGCTCATTCCGCTGGTTCCAGACCTGATGGGGCGCAGGGATTTTCGCGCTACCGCCATGCACGCAGCGATTCCCTGCACTTTCTTCGACCCGGCCGGCAAGCGGGTGGCCGTCGTCGGCGCCGACTCCAGCGCCGGCGCGCTGATCGAGCGGATGGTCGCCGCGGGCGCACGCGTCCAGGTCTTCCCGCTCGCGCCGCGTCGCGCCGTGGGACGCCCGAAACGCACCTTGCGCCGGCGCCGCGTCGAGGTCATTCCGCAGGCCATCGAGGAAGTCACCGCGGTCGGGGTCCGGACCGTCGACGGCGTCCACCACGATGCCGACGCGATCGTGTACGGCACCGGCTTCGCCGTACGCGCCGGGCTGCCGGCCGACACCCTGGTGGGCGCGCACGGCCGCAGCATTCACGACGTGTGGGTCGACGGCGGCGAGCCCTACCTCGGCCTCGCGATGCATGGCTTCCCGAATTACTTCACCGCCGCCGGACCGGATTTCACCGCGGCGATGCGCTACATCGTCGACTGCCTGCGCCTGCTGGGCCGCAACACCCGCATCGAGGTACGTCGCAGCGCCCAGGGCGTGTTCAACGAACGGGTCCACCTGCAAAAACCCTCGTGGCACCTGGACAGCTCTGCGTTCGATGTGTCTTCAACCGGCGGCGTGCATGACGACGGCTACGAAGGTCCGGCGACCCTGACGGCGAACGACACCGCCGATCAACTGCGAGTTGCGCTGACTGGCCGTGTCGAACCCTACGACGGCCAATACCACTGGCAGGGAACAGTTTTCGGGCCGATATCGAATGACTTGATCAAGGCGCGGTCCATCACCATCACTGTCGGCGAGCGCTCCGCGCCGGCCCGCATCACCGAGCAGACAGCCCAGGGCACCTATTCCATCTCCGGTGCAGGCGACCCGCCCTTCCCCCTTCCGGAACTGCAACTCACCTAGCCGCCAATACGGTCCACGATCGCGGGTTGCGCCGATCACCCGTTGGGTATGCGATGAGCGGGGATTTGCAATGCCAAACAGCACCACGCTCAACGTAGTCGCAGTGGGCGCCTCGGCCGGCGGGGTCGAGGCGCTGAAGGACTTCGTCGCGGGTCTGCCGGCTCACCTGCCGTACGCAGTTCTTGTGGTTCTGCATATGCCGGCCGGCGCGCCTAGCGTGCTGGCCCGCATTCTGAGCCGCAACGCATCGCTTCCCACGAAAGAAGCAGTTGATGGCGAGGTGCTGCAGGCTGGCACCATTCGCGTCTCGGTACCGAATTGGCATCTCGTCGTCGACGACGACCGGATCGCCCTCACTCAGGGCCCGACGGAGAACGGCCACCGACCGGCCATCAATACGCTGTTTCGCTCGGTAGCGTTGACTTTCGGCCAACGCGCTACCGGCGTAGTGCTATCCGGTGTGCTCGACGACGGCACGCTCGGCGCGGCGGCCATTCGGTCGCGAGGGGGCACAACGATAGCCCAAAAGCCTGACGACGCATTGTTTTCCGCGATGCCCCTGAACGCCATTCACGCCGGAGTCATCGACCACCAAGCGACCGCCGCCGCGGTCGGCAGCCTGCTTGCCGAATTGGCCGCACGAGAGTTCGAGGTACGCGAAATGGAGCCAGATCTCAGAATGGAGCTCGAGAACCGCATCGCGATGGCACGACGGTTCTCCACCGAAATCGATTCGGAATCTCTCGGTCCACCGTCTGGATATACCTGTCCGGACTGCAACGGATCGCTGATGTCGATCAGCGAAGGCAACTATCGCTGCCGGGTCGGCCATGCCTGGACCTCGGAGGCGCTGCTCAGCGCTCGCGACGACGAGGTGGACAACGCGTTATGGATCGCGATCCGCAGCCTGCAGGAGAAGGCCAAGTTGTCGCGCAGGCTCGCCGGCCGGGTAGCGCAAGGCATGCTCAGTGAACGGTACGACGCCATCGCCAACGAGGCCGAGCACGCGACCGCGGTACTGAGCGAGCGGCTGTCAGACATGTACTCCGGAACAAGACCTTCCGATGGGTAGCGCCGTAAGCCCATTGGCGATATCCGCCACCTCTGCCGGCCTGGCGTGCCTGCTCACCGCCGACGGCCTTCTCGACAGCAGCACCTACCTGCAGTTGCGCGACACCATCGTCAAGGCCGCGCTCGACGAGCCGCAGGCCGTGCTGATCGACGTCAACAAGCTAGCGGTTCCGGCTCCGTCGGCCTGGGCGGTATTCACCAGTGCACGCTGGCTGGTCGACACCTGGCCGGCGATTCCCATCCATCTGGTATCCGATAGTGCCGCTCAGCGAGACAGCATTGCGCGCAACGGAATAACGCGCTATGTCGCAGTTCATCCGACCGTCGGCGCGGCCTTGGACACCCTCAGCGACACCCAGTGCCCACGATTGCGGGCCAAAACGGAATTGCCCGCAGCACTGGCCAGCCTGCGCGCGGCGCGCGAGTTCGTAACGGAGCGCCTCGCGGAATGGTCTTTCGAGGCTCTCGCCCCGGTCGCGACGGTGGTGGCCAACGTGTTCGTGGAAAACGTCCTGCAGCACACCATCAGCGGGGTGGCTCTGGTGCTGGAAACCGACGGCACCTCAGTCAGCGTCTCGGTCGCTGACGACAGCCCGACCGCCGCCGCGCGACATGAAGACCCGGTCCACAGTGGCGAACAAATCTCCGGCCTCGCGATCGTCGCGTCGGTGTGCCGGGTCTGGGGCAGCGCGCCGACACCATCAGGCAAGACCGTCTGGGCCGTCATCGGTCCGGAAAACCGGCTCTGACCCCGAGTAGTGTTCACCGAACGACCTGTACCCGGCGAACAGGACCTCATGGACACCGAGACGGACGAATCGTTCGAGGCGCTGCTGCGCTACATGCGCGACTCACGAGGATTCGACTTCACCGGCTATAAGCGCACCAGCCTGATGCGGCGGGTTCGGCACCGCATGACCCACGCCGGCTACGAGACCTTCGAGGAGTACCTCGACGTTCTACAGGCCAGCAGCGACGAGTTCGCGGCGCTGTTCAACACGATCCTGATCAACGTCACCGCGTTCTACCGCGACCCGGAGGCCTGGGAGTACATCGGCACGGACGTGATCCCGCGCCTGCTGGCCGAGCGCGGCCCCGACGCGCCGATCCGCGTCTGGAGCGCGGGCTGCGCGTCCGGCCAGGAGGCGTACACGCTGGCCATGATGCTGGCGGAGGCGCTGGGTCCCGAGGCTTTCCGGCAGCGGGTGAAGATCTACGCGACCGACGTCGACGAGGACGCGCTCACCGAGGCCCGAGCAGCGAATTACGACGCCAAGGCCGTGGAATCGGCGCCGGCGGCAATGCTGTCCAAGTACTTCGAGCAGCAGAACGGGCGCTACACCTTCCACAAGGACCTGCGGCGGGCGGTGATCTTCGGGCGCAACGACCTGGTCAAAGACGCCCCGATCTCCCGGGTGGACCTGCTGGTGTGCCGCAACACCCTGATGTACATGAATGCCGAGACCCAGCGAAATGTGCTGGGTCGCTTGCACTTTGCGCTCGGCGCGCAAGGCACCCTCTTCTTGGGGCACGCCGAGATGTTGCTCAGCCACAGCGACCGTTTCACACCGTTGAACCTGAAACACCGTATCTTCCGCAAGACTCCGGGCTCGCACGGCGGCCTGGAGCGTTACGACCCGGCGGCGACCATGTACGAAAGACAAGGCGACTTACCCGGCCTGACGACCGTGCGCGACTTGGCATTTCGCGCCAACCCGGTCGCCCAGATCGTGGTGACGGGCGACGACACCGTGGCAATGATCAACCACCAGGCCGAGACCATGTTCGGTCTCTCCGCCCGGGACATCGGCCGGCTGCTGCGCGACCTGGAAGTGTCCTATCGGCCAGTCGAGCTGCGCGCCTACCTGGAGCAGGCCAAGGTGGACCGCCGCTCGGCGCGCATCCCGGATGTCAAATGGCAGCGCGCCGGCGCCGAGACCGTCTGGTTCGAGATCCACGTCAACCCCTTGATCGACGGCGAGAACGGATTGCTGGGCGTTTCGATCGTCTTCTTCGACGTCACCGCCACGCGGGCGCTGCTGGACAAGGTCGTCTCCACCAATCACCAGCTCGAGGCGGCGTACGAGGAACTGCAGTCCACCAACGAAGAACTCGAGACCACCAACGAAGAACTGCAGTCCACGGTCGAGGAACTCGAAACCACCAACGAGGAACTGCAGTCCACCAACGAAGAACTCGAGACGATGAACGAGGAGTTGCAGTCGACCAACGACGAACTCCACACCATCAACGACACCCTGCGCGAACGCAGCGTCGAACTCGATGATGCCCGCACCTTCCTCGACTCGTTGGTCGACTCCGTGCGCTTCGGCATGGTCGTCGTCGACCGCGAGATGCGCGTCGTCGTCTGGAACAAGGGCTGCGAGGAGCTGTGGGGTCTGCGCGCCGACGAGACCACCGGAGAGATCCTGACCGGCCTGGACATCGGCCTGCCGATGGACAACGTGCGTCCGCTGATCGGCCACGCATTCGTCGACCCGGAGAACCCCGGCGAAGCCACGGTCGAGGCGGTCAATCGCCGCGGCCGGAAGACTCAGGTGCGGGTCGTGTGCACCAGTTTTCAGAGCCCCGAGGGCGGTGTCTCCGGAGCATTGCTGTTGATGGACGCCCAGCCCTGACCGGCGGCCTCCCCCGCTTCGTCCTCCACTATCGCGGCGGCGTCGTGAACCGCGGCCGCTGCGCGGTGGACGGCTGACGCATCCTGGTGGCCTTCAACGGTTTTGCCGCTCGCTCGCAGCGCAGCCTGCTCGTGCGAGGCCGCGGCTCGGCGATGCGCCGCACTCGCGTCGAGGTGCCGGGCGGCCGCGTCCCGGTGTGCCTGTTTGACGCGTTCCAGCGACTCGACCGCGTGCTGCCGCGCCTGTTGGACGCTCTCCAGCGTGGCAGGAATGCCCGCGGCCAGTTCGGCCCTGCGCTGCTGCAACTCACCGATCCGGCGCCGAGCAGCCTCTCCGCGTGCCGCGGCGGCTCTACGGCCGGCCGATCCCGACTCAGCAGTGGTCACGACCGCTCGGACTCGACAAGCTTGCGCGCGACCTCGGTCAACGGAGTGTTCGAACTCTGCGACAGTCGCTTGAGCAACTCGAAGGCTTGTATCGCGTCGATCGTGAAACGCTCCATGATCATGCCCTTAGCTTGGCCGATGATGTCGCGGGAGGCCAACGCGCTGCGGAACTGTTCGTCGCGTCGCACGATGTTCCACGCCACTGCGGCATGTGTGGCCAGCAGGTAACCCGTCTCGGCGGCGTCGTCGTCGAAGGCCCCGGGTGTCTGGGCATAGAAGTTGAGCGCGCCCATGTGGTTGTGGTCAGCGAACAACTGGAAGGCAATTATCGAGCGGATGGGCGTCTCCGCGACGGCCTCTTTGCAGTAGAGCGGCCAGCGCTCCTCTCGGGTCATGTCGTCGATCCGGACGGTGTGGTGCTCCCACGCTGCCGACAGGCACGGCCCCTGCGCGTGACGTTGCTGGATCTCGTCGAGCAACTCGGGGTAGCGGTCCGTGGCCGATGCCGACTGCACCTTCCCGTCCCGGGATGTCAGCGTGATGCCCGCATACTGGGCGCCGGGCATGACCTCGACGGCGGTGTTCGTCAACTCCGCGAGCACGTCATCGAGTTCGACGTGCTTCTTGTGTTGCAGGTCCTGGACCAGGTCCGCGACTTCGCGGATCAGCCCGCCTGACTGATGGGTCATCAGGGGCCTTCTCCGATCGTCTGCTTCGATCGCACGTCCGATTGTCCAACCTTCTGAGTTACCCGGCAACGTGCGAATCGAACCCGTCGATTATCAGGCATCCCTAGTATTTGTCCGATATTCGGAGTTCATCGAGGTAGGGAGACGGTGTGCGGTTCAGCTACGCGGAAGCCATGACGGATCCGGCGTTCTACATTCCGCTGGCGAAGGCCGCCGAGGCGGCCGGCTACGCCAGCATGACGATCCCGGACAGCGTGGCCTACCCGTTCGAATCGGACTCGAAGTATCCCTACACGCCCGATGGCAACCGTGAATTCCTCGACGGTAAGGCTTTCATCGAGACATTCGTGCTGACCGCCGCGTTGGGCGCGGTCACATCGACGCTGCGGTTCAACTTCTTCGTCCTCAAGCTCCCGATCCGTCCGCCCGCGTTGGTCGCCAAGCAGGCCGGCTCGCTGGCGGCGCTGATAGGCAACCGGGTGGGCCTCGGCGTGGGCACCAGCCCGTGGCCAGAGGACTACGAACTGATGGGTGTTCCATTCGCCAAGCGCGGCAAGCGGATTGACGAATGCATCGAGATCATTCGCGGCCTGACCACCGGCGACTACTTCGAGTTCCACGGCGAGTTCTACGACATTCCCAAGACCAAGATGACTCCCGCTCCGACGCAACCGATTCCGATCCTGATCGGCGGCCACGCCGACGCCGCGCTGCGCCGCGCGGCCCGCGCCGACGGCTGGATGCACGGCGGCGGCGACCCGGAGGAACTCGACCGACTCATCGCGCGGGTCAAGCAACTTCGCGAGGCGGAAGGCAAGACCGGCCCGTTCGAGATTCACGTGATCTCGGTGGACGGCTTCACCCTCGACGGCGTGAAACGTCTGGAGGACAAGGGCGTCACCGATGTGATCGTCGGCTTCCGGATCCCCTACATCATGGGTCAGGACACCGAACCGCTGGACACCAAGATCCGCAACTTGGAGATGTTTGCGGAGAACGTGATCGCGAAGGCCTGACGTCGGCGGTCGCAACGCGGCGAAGCCGCGTGCAGCGGGCCGCCGCGAAAACCTGACGTCGACTCCTACATCGGATCCCACACCGGCGGGCGCTTCTCCATGTGCGCGCGGGCCGCTTCGGTCGGGTTGTTGGTGAACCCGGTCAGAATCTGGGTGCGGTTCTCGATCTCGATTGCGTGCCGCAGGCTGGGCGCATCCAAAGCGGCGTTGAGTCCGATCTTGGTCTGCCACACGCCGAACGCGTTGTTCGCAGCGATCTCGCGAGCCTTGTCGAGCGCCGCCGTCATCAGCTGGTCGTGCGGAACCACCTTGTGCACCAACGTGATCCGGTAGGCCTCGTCGGCGTCGATGATGCGTCCGGTCAGCATCAGTTCCCGGGCGACGCCGGCGCCGACGATCTTGGGCAGCAGGTAGCTGGTGCCCATGTCCATCGATGAGAAGCCGGCCTTGATGAACACCGAGCCGAATTGAGCGTGCTCCGAGGCGATCCGGATGTCGGAGTGCAGCGCGAACGCCAGCCCGCCGCCGACCGCGACGCCGTTGACCGCGGCGATCACCGGTATCGGCAGCTCGTACAGGCGCAGGTACAGCTCGGCCAGTCGCACCTGCGCGTCGTAGTTCACCTTGTACGCCGGGGCGGTCGGCGCGTTCTCGGTCCACGCCTCGCCCGTGCCGCTGAGGTCGGCACCCGCGCAGAAGCCGCGCCCGGCCCCGGTCAGCACCGCGGCCCGGAACTCCCCACTGCTCAGCGCGTCGAGGGCCCGGTCGAATTCGTTGATCAGCGAGCCGTCGATGGCGTTCAGCCGGTCGGGCCGATTCAACGTCACCCCGGCGATGCCTTCCTCGAGCGTTGCAAACTCAACGGAAGTCATCGGCGCCACTCCCTCATCGCTTCGCCAGCCAATCTGCTTGCATGGCAATCAATCCCATCGCCGGTATCTGTGGTGTGTCGGGGTCGAGGTGTCGATAGTGCGTGTAAATGTTGATCAGCACGCGTTCGGCGTCCAGCCAGGTCGCGTACTCACCGAGGTCGATGGTGTCCGCGGCCTCGAGGAACGACAAGCCCGCCCGGTGCGCGGCTTCGGCCTGTTCGGCGACGTGCACGAGATATCCACGTACCGCTCGTATTCCGTCCGGGTCGGTCACCGGTCCGTGTCCCGGCACCACCGTCGGGGCATCGAGCGCGATCATCGCGTCGCACGCCGCGACCCAGTTGGCCAGCGGTCCGGCCCAGACGATCGGGGTGCAGCCGATGAACAGCAGGTCCCCGGCGAACAGCACCCCGGCGTCGGGTATGTGCACCACCGAGTCCGCGGCGGTGTGCGCCGGGCCCAGATTCAGTAACTCGACCGCGCGACCGCCGACGTCGACGGTGAGCCGATCGTCGAAGGTTAGGTCGGCGTTGCGCAGGGTGATGCCGCCGAAGTCGAAGGGGCCGAATCGTTCTCGCAGGTATGGCGTCGCGACCGGGCCCAGGTCGGTGTTCTTCGCCATCACCAGCATCTCGGGCGCCATGCCGTGCGCGATCTCCTCGGCGGTGCCGGTCGCGGCGATCACCCGGACCGACGGATCCAGCAACTGGTTGCCGTGCGTGTGGTCGCCGTTGGAATGGGTGATCAGTGCATCGGTGATCGGCGCGACGTCGGTCAGGGGCGCCATCGCGTCCAGCATCTCGCGGGTCAGCGGTAGGTCAAACAGCGTGTCCACCAGCAGGGACGCCCCGTCGCCCACCACCAGACCCGCGTTGCTCCAACCGAATCCGCCGTCGGGCAGCAGCCAGGCCCACACCCGGTCACCGACGGAGTGCAGGCCACGAGTGTAGGGGATCTTCGTCGGCGCCCGGTTGACCCGCGGCTTCTCCGCCCGGACATCCGGATTGGGCCGCGACGACAGTGGTTGCGGCGCAGGCGTTTTGCGCACGATCTGCCGGGTTTCGCCCAGCCCCTCGACGCGCAGCGTCACGACGTCGCCGTCGTGCAGCCAGCCGCGGAAGGACTCCGGGGCCTGCGGATCGAGATGCTCCACCAGCGTGCAGGTGGGCACCGTACCGGACCCGATCACGTCGCCGGGCGTGAGTCGCACCCCGCGCGAGGCGTACGAGATGACCTCGGCGAAGCTCCAGTCCATCTGCCCGGTCGACCCTGATCCGACGACGTCGTCGTTGACCATCGCAACGACGTCGAGGGCCAGCTTGCCGTCCCTGCGGTACGGCTCGAGTTCGTCGGGGGTGACCAGGTACGGCCCCAGGGTGACGCCGCTGTCCTTGCCCTTGGCCTGACCGATCGCCAGTTGACCTTCGAGCTGTTGCAGGTCGCGTGCCGACCAGTCGTTGAAGATCATGTAGCCGACGATCGCCCGCTCGGCCTCCTCGACCGACAGGTCTTGACCCGCAGTCCCGATCACCGCCGCGATCTCCAGTTCGAAGTCCTGCCAGACGCTGCCGGGCGCCATCGGCGCATCGTCGTAGGGGCCGAGAACGGTTGTCGGGCAGGCGAAGTAGAACGCCGGGATGCGGTACCAGGTGTCCTTGAGCACCCGCCCACCGCCCATCGCGGCCTGGCAGTTGCGCATGTGGTCCAGGAAGCAGAGGCTGTCCCGAATCGACGGCGGCCGCGGGATCGGTGCCAGCAGTGTCACTTCGCTCAGCAGCGCCGTCTTGGCCGACCGCAGCGCCCGCTGCCCCGCCGTCGCCAGACCGCCATCGCCGATCAGCTCGAGCAGCGTCACACCGGGTGCGAACTCGTGAATCGCCTCGCCGTCGAGAACTCCGGCCCGCTCGTCGCCGCCATTGCGAAATGTCACGAACCGCATGGGCTCCAACATACAAATGCCCCGCGCTACCGTGGCACCGATGAGCATCACCGTCGACGAGATCGAGGTCGCCGACCCACCCCAGGCGTGGTCACAGGCCGGGTTCACCGTCGACGCCGACGACGTCTGCCGGATCGGCACCGTCCGGGTCCGCCTGGTCGGCGGCAAGGACGGCATCGCCGGCTGGTCGCTGAGGGGCCTGACCGCGGACGACCCGCTCGACGGCATCCCGACCACCCGGTCCGAGGCCGACCCGCCCGAACCCGCGCGACACCCGAACGGCGTCACCGAGATCGACCACGTCGTGGTGCTGTCCCCCGACCTGAACCGCACGGTCCGGGCCCTGACCGCCATCGGCGTCGAACCGCGCCGCGAGCGCGACGGCGAACTCGGCGGACGACCGATCCGGCAGGTCTTCTTTCGCCTCGGCGCGGTGATCGTCGAGGTTGTCGGCGCACCGGACACCACCGGTGCGGGCCCGGCGACGCTGTGGGGCATCACCTACACCGTCGCCGACATCGACGCGACCGCCGCCCTACTTGGCGACCGCACCACCCCGGTGAAGCCAGCCGTTCAGCCCGGACGGCGGATCACTACACTGCATCACCGCGCCTTTGGAATGTCGGTCCGCACGGCGCTCATCTCAGCACCTATTCTCGGCGGGTGACCGACTCCGTCGACGATCCCGTGATCATCCACACCGACGGTGGCTGCCGGCCGAATCCCGGCCCCGGCGGCTGGGGAGCTGTGCTGCGCCAGCGCCAACACGTCCGCGAGATGTGTGGCGGTGAGCCCGGCGACACCAGCAACAACCGCATGGAGTTGACGGCGCCGATCATGGCGCTGGAGGCGCTCACCCGGCCCGTGACCGTGCACCTGTACACCGACAGCACCTACGTCCGTAACGGCATCACCAAGTGGGTGCTCGGCTGGGAGCGCAACGGCTGGCTGACCGCCGCGAAGCAGCCGGTGAAGAACGTCGACCTCTGGCAGCGGCTGCAGGCCGCGTGCGCACGCCACCGCGTCGAATGGTTCTGGGTGAAGGGACATTCCGGCGTCGCCGACAACGAGCTGGCCGACGAGTTGGCGACGCGCGGGCTACAGGAAGCGGTCGACTCCTATTCCCGGACCACCTCGTCGGGCGCCTTGTCCGGACGCAGCCCCCTCCAGCTGGGCTGACGCAGCCGCCCGTCCGACGTCCACTCGCTGTAGCGGACCTCGCCGACCAACGTCGGCCGAACGAACGTAACGCCCCTGGCGTCCTGGGTGGAAAGCTTTGCAGCAAAGGGCGAGTTGGCGGTGTGCAGCGGCTTGAGGGTCTTTTTCAGGTTGTCCAGGTCGCGTTCGGTGAAACCGGTGCCGACCCGGCCGGCGAACTGCAGGCCGTCGTCGCCCGGGATGCCCATCAGCAGTGAGCCGATACCGCTGCTGCGCCCGCCCTCACCGGCACGCCAGCCGCCGATGACGACCTCCTGGGTGTTCCAGTACTTGTCCTTGACCCACGATGCCGAGCGGCGACCCGGCTGATAGGTGGAGTCCCGTTTCTTGGCGATCACGCCTTCCCACTTCTGCTTGCGCGAATACTCCAGCGCCTCGGCGCCGTCGCCGAGCAGCAGTTCCGGGACGTTGAGGCCCCCGGCAGATGCGAGTGTTTCCAACATCTTTCGCCGATCGCGGTACTTCGCCCGCAGCAGTGACCGCCCGTCCAGGTACAGCAGGTCGAACGCGCGGAACTCGATGCGGGTGGCGCGGGCCCGGTTCTGCATCTCCGAGAAGCTGGGCACCCCGGATTCATTCAACGCGACAACCTCCCCGTCGAGCACGACGTGGTGATCGGCGAGATCGCTTGCCAGTGACTGCAATTGAGGGAATTCGCTGGTGAGGTCCCGCCCACTGCGCGAACGCAGCCGGACCTCGCCGTGGTCCGCGTCTACCAGCAGCCGGTACCCGTCCCACTTCGCTTCGAACGCCCACTGCGCCGCGGTCAGCTTCGCCACCGAACCGTGGGTGGCCAGCATCGGCGCAAGGTCGTCGAAGTCGAAGACGTGCTGGTCTTTCATCCGGTGAGCGAGCCACTGGTTGCCGTCGGTCTGAATCAGCGCGTAGCGGCCCGAGATTCGCTGTCCGTGCAGCGTGACGATCACCTCGTTCTCCAGGAACTTCTCCGTGTCGTAGGTGCCGGCATCCCAGATGGTCACCGTCCCGCCGCCGTACTCCCCCTTGGGAATCGTTCCCTCGAAGCTGCCGTACTCCAGCGGGTGGTCTTCGGTGTGCACGGCTAGGTGATTGACGGCCGTGGTCTCCGGCAGATTCTTCGGTACCGCCCACGAAACCAGCACGCCGTCGCGCTCGAGCCGGAAGTCGTAGTGCAGCCGGCGGGCGTGATGCTCCTGGATGACGAACGTGTTGCCCTGTCCGGAACCGGGTTTGGCGGAAGGGACCGGCTCCGGTGTCTTGCCCGCATCGCGCATGCTTCGATACTTGGTCAGTCGATCCGGCACGTCGGCATCCAAGCCCGCCAACAGATCTCCGTCGCGCTCGACCCGCTCGAGCACCTCGTCGTAGCGCAGCTGGCGTAACTTCTTGTCGTCCAACTCATCCCAGTCACGCGGGGCCGCGACGGTCGGATACTCCCGGCCCCGTAACGAGTACGGCGCGATCGTGGTCTTCGAGCCATTGTTCTGGCTCCAGTCCACGAAGATCTTGCCGGCGCGCACGCTCTTGGTCATCGTCGAGGTGACCAATTTCGGCATCGCCGTTTCCAGTTGCTGCGCAACCCGTTTCGCCAACACCGATGCACCGCGGCTGCTCACCGGCTTGTCCAGCGGGCAGTAGAGGTGCATCCCCTTGCTGCCGCTGGTCAACGGAAACGTCGTCAGCCCGATGTCGGCGATCAAATCGCGGACCGCGCGGGCGACGGTGGCGAGTTGCGCCATCGTCGCCCCGTCGCCCGGGTCGAGGTCGAACACCAGCCGGGTGGCCGGTCCGGGGTCGCGCGCACCGAAACGCCATTGCGGCACATGCACTTCCAGCGCCGCTTGCTGCGCGATCCAGGCCAGACCGTCGACGCTGTCGATGATGGGATAGGTGGTCGTGCCGGACTTGTGCGCGATGCTGCCGCGCGGCAACCACTCGGGAGCCGAAGCGGCAAGCTGCTTTTCGAAGAAAGAAGGTTGGTTAACGCCGTTAGGCCAGCGTTTCCGGGTAGCCGGCCGGCCCGCGATATGGGGCACCATGAACTCGGAAACCCGCACGTAATAATCGAATACGTCGGCCTTGGTTGTTCCGGCTGCGGGGTATAACACCTTGTCGGCGTTCGTCAACTTGACCCGCGGCGGCATGTTTGTCAACCTACGCCGCCCGCCACCCTGCTCACCACGGGCGATTCCGCGTTTCCCGAATAGCTCTGTGTCAGATAAACGTGACATAACCCACTAAACCGTTTAAGTGCTCCTGACCAGTGGATACAGACCCACATGCGAAAAGTGATTCCTTGGCGGCCAAGCGCCGGAGTTCCGCTCAGTAACGACACTCTCGACACCATCCCGATGCGAGCCCAGGGCATCGAGGTGCCGGCCTACGACCGTTCGACGTTGCAGCGCGGCGTGGTCCACATCGGCGCCGGCAACTTCCACCGTGCGCACCAAGCCGTCTACTTCGACGACCTGGCCGGCTCGGGCGTCTCGAACCAGTGGGGCGTGACCGGCGTCAGCCTACGGTCCCGCGACGTCAAGGACGTGCTGTCGGCCCAGGATGGTCTCTACACGGTCGTGGAACGGGGTCACGAGGGCGAGACCGCCCGCGTCGTCGGTTCGATCGGCTCGGTCCACTACGCGCCCAACGACGGCGCCGCGGTTCGCGCCGCGCTGGCCGACCCTCGCACCCGCGTCGTCAGCCTGACCATCACAGGTAACGGCTACTTCCTCGACCCGGCCACCCGCGAGTTCAACGCCGGCCATCCCGATGTGCAGGCGGATCTGGTCCAGACCGGTACCTACAACACCGCGTGGGGCTACCTCACCGATGCGCTGGAGTTGCGCCGCCGCGCCGGTACCGCTCCGTTCACGGTGCTCTGCTGCGACAACATCCCCGACAACACGCAGGCGGCGCGCACCGCGCTGGTGTCCTTCGCCGCGCTGAAGGATCCCGACCTCGCCCGCTGGATCGACACCCATGTCGCGTTCCCATCGACCATGGTCGACCGGATCACGCCGCAGACCTCCGAAGACGAGGTCGAGTTCGTCCGGCAGACCTTCGGGATCTCCGACAAGTGGCCGGTGCTCACCGAGCCGTACAGCCAGTGGGTGATCGAGGACAACTTTTGTGCCGGTCGTCCGCCGCTGGACGAGGTCGGCGCGCAGTTCGTGTCGAACGTCAGCGACCACAAGCTGGTCAAGACCCGGATGCTCAACGGCACGCACATCGCGATGTCGACGCTGGCCACGCTGGCCGGTTACCGGCGCACCGACGAGGCCATGCGCAACGAGGCCATTTACGGCTTCGTCGAGCAGCTGATGCGCGACGAGGTGCAGCCGCTGCTGCCGGCCGTGCCCGGGATGAACACGCCCGAGTACCGGCACTCGCTGCTGTTGCGCCTTAGTAACCCGCAGATGAGCGACCAGTTGTCGCGATTGGCGCGCCGCGGTTCGGAGAAGATCGCGTCCTTCCTGCTGCCGTCGCTGCACGACTCGATCGAGCAGAACCGCCCGCACACCCTGTTGATGCTGGCGCTCGCGGGCTGGATCCGGTACCTCCAGGGCACCGACCTGAAGGGTTGCAACATCCAGGTCGACGACCCGGAGAAGGAGTTGCTGACCAAGCTCGCGAAGATGGGCGGCACCAACCCCGAGCCGGTGCTGCGCCACGAGATCTTCGCCGAACTGCGGATGGTCCCTGGATTCACCGACCGTCTACGCGAGATGATCGTCGACATCGACGAGCACGGTGTGGTCCCGACGCTGCGCAGGGCGCTGCGGGCCGAGGCGCGGGAGCTGGTGTCCTGATGAACCAGCCCCTGGAATTCGTCCGACCGTTCGACCCGGCATCGATCACGACGTTGCTGCTGGATGCCGACGACAACCTGTTCCCCTCGGAGGCGCCGGCTTTCGACGCGTCGGCCGACGTGACCACCCAGTTCCTGGCGCGCTTCGGCGTCAATTCCCCGCTGAGCGGCGACGAGTTGCGAAAGAAGGCGGTGGGCAAGAACTTCCGTAGCACCGCCACCGACCTTGCCGTGCTGAGCGGGGTTCCGTTCGAGACGTCGCTCGCCGACAAGCGCCCCGACGCGGTGGTCGCCACCGAGGCCGACCTCGCCGAAGGTCGTGCGCTCACCGCCGACGAACTCGAGCAGTGGGTGCGCAAGGAGCGCGAGCAGGTGACCGCTCATCTCGCCGTGACGCTGCGGCCGGACCCCGAGGTACTCGGCCCGCTGCAGGACCTGGCGCCGCGGTTCGCGATGGCCGCGGTCAGCTCCAGTGCCCTCGTCCGGCTGAAGGCGTCGTTCACCGCCGCGGGCTTGGACGAACTGATCCCGGAAGCGGTGCGCTTCAGCGCGGAGGACTCGCTGGCAGTGCCCGTCAGCAAGCCCGATCCCGCGGTGTACCTGCAGGCCGGCCGGATCCTGGGCGTCGACGGCCCGCGCGGGCTGGCCGTCGAGGACTCGGTGCCCGGCGTGAGCTCGGCGGTCGCGGCCGGGTACTACGCCGTCGGTAACGTGATGTTTGTGCCTGCCGACGAAAAGCGAAGCCGCACAAAGGAGTTACTGGACGCCGGTGCGGTCGCCGTCACCGACTCGTGGCGCGCGCTCGCCGACTCGCTTATCTTGGCGGCAGTGACGACTGGAGGTTCCGCGCTCAGCTAGGCACCGCCATCCCGGAAGGAGTCTTGTCGTGCCTAACGCAATACCCCTGAACAATTCGGCCCTGGCAGATCTGCCGATCGACGCACCGAAGTACGACCGTGGCAGCGTCAGCGTCGGCATCGCACACATTGGCACCGGCCACTTTCACCGCGCGCACCAGGCCGCCTACATCAACCTGTTGCTGCAGCAGGGCCTCGCGCACGAGTGGGGCATCTGCGGTATCGGCGTGATGCCGGGTGACTGGACCATGCGCGAAGTCATGGACGGCCAGGACGGCCTCTACACGCTGATACTGGAGCATCCCGGTGGTACCCGCAGCGCTCAGGTGATCGGTTCGATCATCGACTACCGCTTCGCCCCGGACGATCCGGAATCGGCTCTCGAGGTGCTCGCCGCGCCGACGACCAAGATCATCTCGCTGACCATCACCGAGGGCGGATACCTCGATCCGGACGGGCCGGCGTTCACGCTGATCACTCAGGCGCTGGACCGCCGTCGCAGCAGGGGCATCCCCGCACCGACGATCGTCTCGTGCGACAACATCGAGAACAACGGCGAGGTCGCCAAGCGGACCGTGCTGGCCAGTGCCGAACGCGTCGACCCCGAACTGGCCGAGTGGGTGGGCGAGCACGCCCGATTCCCCAACTCCATGGTCGACCGCATCACTCCCGCAACGACTTTGGAGATGGCCGCGGAAGTGCGCCGCGATTTCGGCGTCGACGACAGATGGCCGGTGGTGGCCGAGCCGTTCAGCGCGTGGGTCATCGAGGACGACTTCGCCGACGGGCGGCCGCCGCTGGAGAAGGCGGGTGTGCTGGTCGTCGACGACGTCCGGCCCTACGAGTTGATGAAGCTGCGGATGCTGAACGCGGGCCACCAGTGCCTGTGCTACTTCGCGCATCTGTGCGGGTTCGAGTTCGTGCACGATGCGGCGCAGGACCCGGTGTTCGCCAAGTTCCTGCTGTCCTACCTCGAGGACGAGGCCATCCCGACCCTGCCGCCGGTGCCCGGGATCGACCTGCACGAGTTCGCCCGCACACTGGTCGAGCGATTCGCCAATCCGGCTGTGCGCGACACAGTTTCGCGAATCTGCGCCTATTCGTCGGACCGCATTCCCAAGTTCTTGTTTCCGGTCATCTGCGACAATCTGGCCAACGACGGCCCGGTGGCGATGGCGTCGGCCGCGGTGGCCAGTTGGGCCCGCTACGCCGAGGGTGTCGACGAGTGGGGCGAGCCCTACGAGGTGCTCGACCGGCTGGCCGATGCGCTGATCCCGATAGCCCGCTCGCAGCACGAGAACCCGAACGCCTTCATCGAGATCACCGCGGTGTTCAACGACCTCGCCCACCAGCACCGGTTCGTCGAGGCCTACCGGTGGGCGCTGGATTCGTTGCACAGCAAGGGCGCTCGCGCGACACTGGAGGCATTGGTGCAATGAGCCGCGGTCTGGTGATCGGCGAAGCACTCATCGACATCGTCCAGGACGGCCACCAGGTCATCGGGGAACATGTCGGCGGGAGTCCACTCAACGTCGCGGTCGGACTGGCCCGGCTGGGGCGCGACGTCGACTTCCTCACCCACATCGGCGACGACGCATACGGCCGCCGCATCGCCGACTACGTCTCCGCGTCCGGGGCGCACCTGGTGCCGGGTAGCGACAGCGCCGAGCGAACGACCACCGCGCGGGCGACGGTGGCCCAAGATGGTTCGGCCACTTACCAATTCGACTTGGACTGGCAGCTGTCCGGCACGCCGCCGGTGCCGCCGCCGCTGTTTGTGCACACCGGATCGATTGCTGCGGTGCACGATCCGGGCGCGCTGGCCGTCGCCGCGCTGATCGACGCCTACCGGGTGTCGGGCACCGTCAGCTTCGACCCGAACGTACGGCCCTCGCTGATCGCGGATCGGGAGTTGGCCCGCACCAGGATCGAGCACCTGGTCGAGCGCAGCGACATCGTGAAGGTCAGCGACGAGGATCTGCGCTGGCTAGACCCCAACCGCAAGCCCGAGGACATCGCGCAGACCTGGCAGTCGCTGGGTCCGGCGATCGTCGCGGTGACGATGGCCGATCAGGGCGCCGAGGCGGTCTGTGCCGCCGGCGTGGTGCGGGTGCCGGCGCGGACGGCGCGGGTGGTCGACACCGTCGGCGCGGGTGACTCCTTCATGGTCGGCCTGCTGGACGCGCTGTGGGAGCGCGACCTGCTCGGGGCCGACCGGCGTGCCGCACTGGCCGCGCTCGACCTGGAGACGCTGACCGCCGCCTTGGAGGCGGGCAGCGCCGTCGCGGCGGTGACGGTCGGCCGGGCGGGCGCTGACCTGCCGGATCGCGAGGCACTGAGCGCCGCGGCGCAGCAGCGATAGACGCGTATCCGCCCAGTTGTGTGGGCATACTGGCAGCATGCGTTCGATCTGGAAGGGCTCGATCTCCTTCGGGCTGGTCAATGTGCCGGTGAAGGTCTACAGCGCGACCGAGGACCACGACATCAAGTTCCACCAGGTGCACGCCAAGGACAACGGCCGCATCCGGTACAAGCGGGTCTGCGAGGTCGACGGCGAAGTCGTCGAGTATCGCGACATCGCCCGGGCCTACGAGTCCGACGACGGTCAGACGGTGATCATCACCGACGACGACATCGCCACGCTGCCCGAGGAGCGCAGCCGCGAGATCGAGGTGCTGGAGTTCGTGCCTGCCAGCGACCTCGACCCGATGATGTACGACAAAAGTTACTTCCTCGAACCCGACGGCAAGTCGACGAAATCCTATGTACTGCTGGCGAAGACGCTCGCCGAGACGGACCGGGTGGCGATCGTGCACTTCGCGCTGCGCAACAAGACCCGGCTGGCTGCGTTGCGGGTCAAGGACTTCAGCAAGCGCGACGTGATGGTTATCCACACCCTGCTGTGGCCCGACGAGATCCGCGACCCGGACTTTCCGGTGCTCGACAAGAAGGTCGAGGTCAAGCCAACCGAGCTCAAGATGGCCGGCCAAGTGGTCGAGTCGATGGCCGACGAGTTCAACCCCGACCGCTATCACGACGACTACCAGGAACAGCTGCAGGAGTTGGTGACCGCCAAACTCGAAGGCGGAGAGGCCTTTACCACCGAGGAGCAGCCGAAGGAGCTCGACGAGACCGAGGATGTCTCCGATCTGCTAGCCAAGCTCGAGGCCAGCGTCAAGGCGCGCTCGGAAAAGGCGCCGGCCAAGAAGTCGCCAGCAAAGAAGGCGGCCGCCAAAAAAGCTCCCGCCAAAAAAGCCGCGGCGAAGAAGGCCCCAGCCAAAAAAGCGGCCGCCAAGAAGGCCGGCTCCAAGAGCTAGATTTCTTCATTTCCACAGCGTGCGCCCGTAATACGACGGTATCGTCCGGACTAGTGCGGCCGGATGCAGGCCGCGTTCACAGAAGAGTTCGACATGGCTCGTATCCACAAATCAACAGCGGGGCTCGCAATCACCGCAGCCGCCGCGATGTACGGACTTCTCGGCGCGGCCGCCGCGCACGCCGATCCACCCATCTGCGGCACCCAGGGCACACCACCCTGCGCCGGCGGCAGTCCGTTGACGCCGGAGCAGCAGTGCGCATACACCGCCTGGCGCACGATGATGCCCTGCAACTGGCAGGGCCAGCAGGTGCCACAGGGCACTCCGGGCAGCTGGGGCTGAGCCGGTTCGGCCGAGACGGGCGAAGTGCGTCGATCTCGTCTAGCGTTGTTGCATGAAGGTTCGATGTACCGGCTGGGCGGCGCTGCTGGCCATCGCCACTGTGGTCTGCGCCGCCCCCGCTTCCGCCGACGCCACCGATGACGCGGTGATCAATGCCCTCGCCAAGCGCAACATTCCCGTCAACGACGACAATCGCGACGTGCTACTCGCCGAGGCTCACATGGTGTGCGACGGTTTCGACAAGCACTACACGACAAGCGCTTTGGCGATGAAGATCGTCGGGGACACCGACCTCAACGTCAGCCAGGCCAGCTTCCTGGTCGGGCTCGCGGTGTCGGCCTACTGCCCCGAGTACAAGGGTCGGCCCGACTCCTGACGCGATTAGAAGGGCGGGTCGTCGGCGGACGAATAGGTGTAGCCCAAGGCGCGCCCCCGGGCCATCCGGGCGTCGTGATTGTGCCTGCGCTCAGCGGCGATTCGCTGCGCGCGATGCTGCGAACGAGTCCGGCTCCGGGTCGGCATCATCGCGGTGCGGTCGCCACAACGGAGGTCGTAGGCCGGCGGCACCTGGGGCACGTCACCCGTCGACACCGCAAGCGCGGGAAACAGCAGCGCGCTACCCGGACTGGTCACGTACACCCGCCCCGACGGCAGCGTCCAGATCACCGTGCCGTCGGCCAGCTGCCGGTCTTGCCAGCCCCAGAAAGTCTTGAGTAGATGGTGTTTTCGGCACAATGCCTTGAGGTTCGACGGATGTGTCGCGCCGCCGTCGGCGAAGGGCTTCGTGTGGTCGATGTCGCACCGCACCGCCGGCACATCGCAGCCGGGCGCGCGACAGGTCAGGTCGCGGCAACGGACGAACTCGGCAAGCTTCGCCGACGGCGTGTAGCGCGGCTCGGCCTCGGACGGAAATGCCAATGGCCGCAACGTCGCCGTCTTCGCCAGCTCGGCAACCACCTGCGGCGGGATCAACTCGTCCACCCCGGCCATGTATCCGGGCGCCCCGCCGCTGCCGTCGACAGCGGACTGATCGGCGACCACGTGAATGATCACGTTGCGATCGCGCAGCCGGCCGCGCGCACCGACGCATGCCGAACCCTCGCAGGTGCATGCCATCCGGTCGACACCCGCGACCAACGCGGTCAGCGCGTCGGCCCGCCGCTGCGCCTTGGTGCGAGGATCGGCTTCACACACCGAGCTCGCAAGTTCGTTTAGTCGTCGATCGAAAGCCTTGGCCGCACTGGCGAATACGTTGCCGTAGATCTCGGAAACGCCCGACATCGACCGCGACACATTCAGGTAGCGGTCCTTGATCTCCTTGTTGGCCCGGCGAATGGCGTCGCGATCGACCCGTGCCACGATGGCGTCGACCCGCATCGCGAGCCTGCCGCGGGCCGACGACGGCCAGCGGGGTGCGCGCAAGGCCACCTGTTCGTCGACGGTGGCCAGGGCCGCCTCGTCAGTGATCAGCGCGGTGCGCAACGCGATGACCGAGAATGCGACGTAGTTGATGTCGCCAGCGGCCAGACACTCCCCGACTTTAGGTAGGCGCTCGCGCATGATCTCCGCATCGCTCATGTACCTCGACGCCTGAGCACGGCTGATCCGAAGGGCCGCAGCCAATTCCGCCGAGACCTCGTCCCACACATCGGCGACCCAATCCGCGCGGTCCCCGTGCTGACGGAAGCGCAGTTCCATCAGATCGGCGACCGCGTTCAGCCGCCGGGCGGTGGCTTGCGACTCCGCGCGCGCCGCCTCGCAGATCGGGTCGATCGGCGACGTCGATTCGAACATACATTCGATTATACGGACGTGGCCGACAACTTCACGCCCGCGGACAGAACATGCCGAGGATCTGCTGGCAGTTGCTCCGATCGATCACGAACGGTCCCGGGTTGTACGGCACCGGCTCAGGCGGTACCTCCCCCTCGAAGATGTTCTGGGCGACATTGCCTTGGCCGTGGTCGACGTACCAGTAGGTGTGGCAGACGTTGACGTCCCAGCGGACCGGGTTCACCCGAAGGTTGCCGGTCTGCACTGGGGGATCTCCGGGGCACCAGCGGCACGGCCCTGCCGGATGGTCGTTCGGACAGCCAGGCCAGGCGTCCGCTTCGGCAGTTCCGGCGGTCGCGACCATCCCTACCGCCACGACCGCCGACAGCAGTCCGGCGCCCACGATGTTCTTCAGCGAAGTGTTCATGACCGAAAAAGTAGGTGCGGCCGCTTGTCAGATTCTTAACGACGACAAACTAGAACGTGTTTCAGAAATAGGGTTCCCCGGCCGCCGGCACCTTGTTACGGTGGCGCCGTGATCCTCGACAAATTCAGACTCGACGACCAGGTCGCCGTCGTCACCGGCGGCGGACGCGGTCTAGGCGCGGCCATCGCGCTGGCGTTCGCCGACGTCGGCGCGGACGTCGTCATCGCCTCCCGCACCCAATCCGAACTAGAGTCCGTCGCCGAAAAGGTCGAAGCGGCCGGCCGCCGGGCCCACATCGTCACCGCGGACCTGGCCCAGCCAGAGGTCACCGCCGAGTTGGCGCATAAGGCCGTCGAGGCCTTCGGCCGGCTGGACATCGTCGTCAACAATGTCGGCGGCACGATGCCCAACGGTCTGCTGACCACGTCGACCAAGGACCTCAAGGCCGCCTTCACGTTCAACGTCGCGACCGCTCACGCGCTGACCACCGCGGCGGTTCCGCTGATGCTCGAGCACTCCGGCGGCGGCAGCGTCATCAACATCACCTCGACAATGGGACGGGTCGCCGGCCGCGGTTTCGCCGCCTACGGCACCGCCAAAGCGGCCCTCGCGCACTACACCCGCCTGGCCGCGCTCGACCTGTGCCCGCGGGTTCGGGTCAACGCGATCGCACCCGGATCGATCGCCACTTCCGCGCTGGATGTGGTGGCCTCCAACGACCAACTCCGCGAGCCGATGGAGCAGGCGACCCCGCTCAGACGGTTGGGGCAGCCCGACGAAATCGCCGCCGCCGCGGTCTATTTGGCCTCTCCTGCGGGCGCCTACCTGACCGGCAAGGTGATCGAAGTCGATGGCGGCATCACCTTCCCGAACCTCGACCTCCCGATCCCGGACCTGTGACCATGACAATCAAAGTCGCCGCAATCGGCACCGGCAATGTCGGCATCCACGCGCTGAAGGCGCTGATCACCAACCCCGACTATGAACTCACCGGGGTCTGGGTCTCGTCGGAAGCCAAATCCGGCAAAGACGCCGGAGAGCTTGCCGGCCTTGATGTTTCGACCGGGATCAAGGCGTCCACGGACCTCGACGCGGTGCTGGCCACCGGACCGCAGTGCGCGGTCTACACCGCGATGGCCGACAACCGGCTCCCCGACGCCCTGGAGGACTACCGACGGATCCTGGCCGCCGGCGTCAACGTCGTCGGCAGCAGCGCCGTGTTCCTGCAGTACCCCTGGGCAACGCTGCCCGACAACATGCTCAAGCCCATCGA
This sequence comes from Candidatus Mycobacterium wuenschmannii, assembly GCF_030252325.1. Lineage (NCBI taxonomy): Bacteria > Bacillati > Actinomycetota > Actinomycetes > Mycobacteriales > Mycobacteriaceae > Mycobacterium > Candidatus Mycobacterium wuenschmannii. The sequence continues at coordinate 2,775,068 of NZ_CP126981.1, forward strand.
AGATGCTGCCCGCGAGGGCAATTCGAGCCTGTTCGTCAACGGCATCGACCCCGGATTCGCCAACGACCTGATTCCGCTGGCGCTGGCCGGCACCTGCCAGAGCGTCACGCAGATCCGCTGCATGGAGATCGTCGACTACGCCACCTACGACAGTGCGACGGTGATGTTCGACGTGATGGGCTTCGGTAAGCCGCTCGACGAGGTTCCGATGCTGTTGCAGCCCGGCGTGCTGAGCCTGGCCTGGGGGTCGGTGGTGCGCCAACTCGCCGCCGGCCTGGGTGTCGAACTCGATTCGGTGACCGAGAAGCAGGAGCGCATCCCGGCGCCCGAGGACTTCGACATCGCCTCCGGACACATCCCGAAGGGCAGTGCCGCGGCGCTGCGGTTCGAGGTGCAGGGCAACAAGGACGGTCACCCCGTCGTCGTCCTCGAACACGTCACCCGGCTGCGCGAAGACCTGTGCCCGGATTGGCCGCAACCGGCGCAGCCCGGCGGCTGCTACCGGATCGAGATCACCGGTGAACCGTCCTACGCCATCGACGTGTGCCTGAGCAGCCCCAACGGCGACCACAACCACGCCGGTCTGGTCGCGACCGCGATGCGCGTCGTCAACGCCATCCCGGCCGTCGTCGCGGCGCCCGCGGGAATCCGCACCACGTTGGATCTTCCGCTGGTCACCGGTCGCGGCCTGTACGCGCCCGCCTAGCGGTTTCGGCTAACCTAACTTTCTTATTCGCCGTCGGAAAGTGAGTTAGGTGGCCCAGGACACCCGTGCCCGGTTGAAGACTGGGTGGTACCTGCTCGGGCCCGCGTTCGTCGCCGCCATCGCCTACGTCGACCCGGGCAACGTCGCCGCGAACATCAGCGCGGGCGCGCAGTTCGGCTTCGCGCTGCTCTGGGTCATCGTCCTGGCGAACGTGATGGCCGGGCTGGTGCAGTACCTGTCCGCAAAACTTGGCCTGGTGACCGGGCGCACGCTGCCCGAGGCGATCGGCACGAAGCTCAATCGTCCTGCCCGGCTGGCGTTTTGGTTGCAGGCCGAGATTGTCGCGATGGCCACCGACGTGGCCGAGGTGATCGGCGGGGCGATCGCGCTGCACATCCTGTTCGGGCTGCCGCTGCTGCTCGGCGGCGTCATCACCGGGGTGGTGTCGCTGCTTCTGCTGCGGGTTCAGGATCAGCGCGGCCAGCGCATCTTCGAACGCGTCATCACCGGTCTACTACTGGTCATCGCGATCGGCTTCACCGCGAGCTTCTTCGTCGCGACACCGCCGCCCGGCGACGTGATCGGCGGTCTGGTGCCACGCTTCCTCGGCAAGGAAAGCGTTCTGTTGGCAGCGGCCATCCTCGGTGCGACCGTGATGCCGCACGCGGTGTACCTGCATTCCGGGCTGGCCCGCGACCGGCACGGTCATCCGGAGCCCGGCGCACAGCGGCGACGGCTGCTGCGCATCACCCGACTGGACGTGGGCCTGGCGATGGTGGTCGCGGGCGGGGTGAACGCGGCCATGCTGCTGGTCGCCGCGCTCAACATGCGCAACCGCGGCGACATCAGCTCCATCGAGGTCGCCTACAACGCCGTGCACGACACCGTCAGCCCGGTGATCGCCGCGCTGTTCGCGATCGGCCTGCTCGCCTCGGGACTGGCGTCGGCATCGGTGGGCGCCTACGCCGGCGCGATGATCATGCAGGGCCTGCTGCACCGCTCGGTGCCGATGGTGTGGCGCCGACTCGCAACGTTGGCGCCCGCGCTGCTGATCCTGGCACTGGGTTTCAATCCGACCCGCACGTTAGTGCTGTCGCAGGTGGTGTTGTCGTTCGGAATTCCGTTCGCGCTGCTGCCCCTGGTTCGGCTCACCGGTGATCGCACGTTGATGGGCGACGACGCCAACCACCGCGTCACGACCGCTGCCGGCTGGGTGATCGGCACGTTGATCAGCGGCCTGAACGTGGTCCTGATCTACCTGACGGTCACCGCCAGAGGCTAGGTCGCGCGTCGGAATTCTCGTTCTCCCAGCGGTGTTTTCCGGTGCCCTCGACCTGGTTGAGTTCGTCGAGCAGCGCGTCCATCTGGGCGAGCGACGGCATCTCCTTACCGCTCTCGCGGTAGGCGTCGCGAACAGTGGCCAGTAGCCGCAATTCGCGCTCGATACTCTGGCGATCCCGGGTGCCGTCAAAGTGCGCGCCGCTCATCGGTCAATCCTGTCACCTTGTGCCGCAGCCCATCACCGCGACGCGTGGAATTAACCTTTCGCTCAGAAGTCGTTCGAACGCTGCGACCGTCCGGCAAATACTTCGCTCGGCTAACATCGATCCGTGACGCAGCGCCGCCGTCATTCCTACTTCGCGTACGGGTCCAACCTGTGCGTGCAGCAAATGGCGCAGCGCTGCCCCGACGCGGTCAACCCACGCCGCGCCGTCCTCGCCGACCATGACTGGTTGATCAACCAGCGGGGGGTTGCAACCGTCGAGCCATTCGACGGGACGCAGGTGCACGGCATCGTCTGGGATCTCACCGACCACGATCTGGACACGCTGGACCGCGCCGAGAGCGTGCCGGCGCACTACAGCCGCAACCAGATGCTCGTGCAGACCGAGGACGGGCCGGCGGACGCGTGGGTCTACATCGACCACCGCGTGCATCCGGGCCCGCCGCGGCCCGGCTACCTGGAACGCATCATCGACGGCGCGGAGCATCACAAGCTGCCGCAGAGCTGGATCGACTTCTTGCGACGATGGGACCCATCGCGCTGGCCCAAGCCGCGTCCGCGGCCCACAACGCCTGCGCCACAATCGCTTTCCGAGTTGCTGGCCGAGCCCGGCGTTGTCGAGTCAAGCCAGTTGCGGTCGCGGTTCGGCTTCCTGGCCATCCATGGCGGTGGGTTGGAGGAGATGACCGACGTGATCGCCGAGCGTGCCGCCGACGCAGCCGGCGCATCGGTGTATCTGATCCGCCATCCCGACCGGTATCCGCATCACCTGTCGTCGGCGCATTTCCTGGCGGCCGAGTCGGCGCGGTTGACGGAGTTCCTCGCCCACGTCGACGTGACCGTGTCACTGCACGGCTACGGACGGATCGGCCGCGCCACCCAACTGCTCGCCGGAGGACGCAACCGCGCACTGGCCGCGCACGTCGCCACACACCTCGACCTGCCGGGCTATCGGGTCGTCACCGACCTCGACGAGATTCCGCCGGAACTACGTGGGCAACATCCGCAGAATCCAGTGAACCAAACCCGCGGTGGTGGAACGCAATTGGAACTACCGACCCGGGTCCGGGGGATCAGCCCACGCAGCCCGCTCCCCGGCGACGACGGACTGTCGCCCGTGACCGCGGCATTGATCGAAGGTCTCGCAGCAGCCGCTCGTACCTGGAAGTAACGACACAATCGGAGGTGGCCAATGGCCGAACGCGCCCTAAGCTTCTCGGTGGGCATTCACGCCGTCAAATCGCTGAAAGCCCTGCGAGACAAGGTGAAACGGATCGAGGACAGCGGATTCGATGCGCTGCACCTACCCGACCACCTGGGCGCGCCCGCGCCATTTCCGGGGCTGACCGCGATCGCGACGGCGACGTCGCGGGTCCGGCTCGGCACCTACGTGCTGAACGCGGGTTTCTACAAGCCGGCCCTGCTGGCGCGCGACGCCGCCGAAGTCGACCAGATCAGCGACGGCCGGCTCGACCTCGGCCTCGGTGCCGGCTACGTGAAAGAGGAATTCGAAGCGGCCGAGCTGCCGTATCCCACTGCGCGGCAACGGGTCGACTACCTCGAGCACGTCACCGTCTATCTCAAGAAGCACCTCCCGAAGGTGCCAATCCTCATCGCGGGCAACGGAAATCGATTACTCACCGTCGCCGCCAAGCACGCCGACATCATCGGTTTCACCGGTGCCAGCTCCGACGCCGCCGACCCGCTGGCCGAGCGCGTCGAGTTCGTCCGCAACGCCGCCGGCGATCGATTCGCCGATCTCGAGCTGAACCTGGCGATCACCGCCGTGCCGTCCGGCGATTCCGATCAGGCCGACCTGGCGCTGACCCGACGATTTCTTCCCGGCGTATCCGACGAGGAACTGCTGGCCTTGCCGTCGGTGCTCAGCGGCTCGACCAGCGGCCTCGTCGAGACGCTGCTCGGCTACCGCGAGAAGTACGGGCTGACATCGTTCACGTTCCAGGAGAACCACGTCGACACGATCGCGAAAGTCATCGCCGCACTCCGTTGACCGCCGGGTTCCGTATTCTGGGTTGATGCGCTACAACCCGCCTCCGAACTGGCCGAAGCCCCCGAAGGGCTGGGCGCCGCATGCGGACTGGTCGCCGGATCCGTCCTGGCCGCCGCCACCGCAGGGCTGGCGGTTGTGGGTCGAGGAAGACGAGGAGGGTCCGGAGCCCCCGTCGGCGCTGGGCCGGCTCCGGCACGCCGGCGACGACAGCGAATACTTCGGCGACGAGAACGCGTGGGCCGACGACTCCGGGCCCGCGCCGTCCGACGACGATCGGCTCGACAGGGCGATCACCGAGTTGCCGCCGCACCCCACCGAGGTGGCGCCCGAAGATCTTGCGGTGCAACACCTTGGCCAGTACGCGACGGTCAAATGGGCTGACGAGAAGCAGTACGCGATCGGCACGATCCTCGCGGTCTCGGCCGACGCGGCCGAGGTGCGGCTGAAGCTGGACGGCATCGACGGGCCGATCGCGTTTCCGCGGGAGACGCCGGGCAGCCCGAAGCTCCTGGTCTGGATGTAAGACCCCTGGCGACGGCCATCCCCGTCATCTGCCTGACCGGCTATCTCGGCGCGGGCAAGACGACACTGCTCAATCACGTCCTGCGCAGCCCGGGCGCGCGGATCGGTGTGATAATCAACGACTTCGGCGAGCTCAACGTCGACGCCATGCTGGTGGCCGGCCAGGTGGACGAGCCCGTATCGATTGCCGGCGGTTGCATCTGCTGCCTGCCCGACGACGGCGGCATCGACGAGGCGCTGGCCAAGCTCGCCGACCCGCGGCTGCATCTCGACGCCGTGATCGTCGAGGCCAGTGGTCTGGCCGACCCGCTGAGCGTCGCCCGCATCATCGGCTTCAGCAAGGTTTGCGGGCTGCGTTACGGCGGACTGGTCGACGTCATCGATGCCGCAACTCATTTCGACGTCGTCGACACCGGTGGGGTGTTGCCCGCGCGCTATCGGGCGGCGTCACTCGTCGTCGTCAACAAGCTCGACCAACTCCCCGAGGGCGACCGCACCGCTTTGGTCGAACGGGTGCAGCAGCGGGTGCGCAGCCAGAATGCCCGGGCTACCGTGGTAGGAGCGATCGGCGGGCAGATCGACCCGCGACTGCTCTACGACGTCGCCGGCTCCGATGACGAACCGGGCCAACTCTCGCTGCGCGAACTGCTCGTCGACGAGGCCCCGCACGCCCACGACCACCACGACCACGTGCACGCCGACTCGGTGACCGTGACCACCGACGGCGAGGTCGACCCCGGCGCGCTGATCGACCTGCTGGAAGACCCGCCGACCGGGGTGTACCGGCTCAAGGGAGCGGTGAAGATGCGCTACGGACGAGGCGCGCCGACCTTCGCGGTCAACCTGGTCGGGCCGACGATTCACATCGCCAGCGCACCGGCCGGGGCCGTCGGCAATTTTCTGGTCGCGATCGGGATGCACCTACATACCGACGAGGTACGCGCCCGCCTCGATACGGCGCTGCGCCCGTCGGCCGAACCGGCGACCCTGGCCGACGCGCACCGCCTGCGTCGGTACCGTCGCCACAGCCTGTGACGCCGCGCGCCGATCCGGAGGTAGATTTGACGAGGTTTTCCGCCCCCGTAGCTCAGGGGATAGAGCACGGCTCTCCTAAAGCCGGTGTCGCAGGTTCGAATCCTGCCGGGGGCGCTAGAGTTTTTCCAGGTCAGAGGGTTGTTGGCTGCTTCTCGACCCGCTACTCGGGTTCGTCTGGTCGGTGCTTGGTCGGTGATTATTCGACATTATTTGGCATCAGATGACTTGCTCTGGTTGCCGATAGCCACACGAGCCGCAGCGTCGAGCCGTGAAGCGATGTCGTCAAGATCACTCGGGAACAGAGCCGCGTAGTGGTTAAGCGTGGTCGCCGGCGATTCGTGACCTAACAAGCGGGCCACAGCGACGACCGACGCACCCGCGTCGATAGCAAGCGATGTGGCGGTGTCGCGAAGATTGTGTGGAGTGATGTTCAAGCTCAGCGCCTCGACTGCGGGATCGAACACGTCGCGTCGCCAGTTGCGATTGCGCAGCGGCGTGCCCGAGGCAGACGGAAAGACCAATTCACCTTGAGGCTGGCCAGCTTTGTACCCAGCCAGCTCGTCCGACACGATCTCAGGGACAGGCACTGTACGTGCCTGATGGTTTTTGACCGGCGATAACTCTCCCCGCGGCGCCTCCTCCGAATACGCCCGAGCGACGCGTATGGTCCGGGATTGTTTGTCGACATCGGCCCATCGCAGGGCGGCGAGTTCACCCCACCTCAATCCGCAATAACCGGCGACGAGCACCAGCAAGCGGTCCCTCGGTTGATCGACCTCTCCGGCAAGACGCCAGAGCTGATCATTAGTCAGTGGCCGGGGGTCGTTGCCCTGCACCTTCGACAATCGGATACCTGCAGCGGGATTGCGCTGAATGGCGCCGTCGCGCACGGCGTAGTCGAACACCCTGCGCAAAACGCCCAACGAATGGCGGGCTGTTGCGACTGATTGCGTGCGCGACAAGTCGGCGGCCCAGGCTTGCACCTCGGATGGTCGAACCGATACGAGCGGCCGACGCCCGAAAGTCCCCGCAATCTGTTTCGCGATCACCCCACGAATCTTGCGGGTAGTTGCCGGCTGCCTGAGTGGCTGGGCATCCAGCCAGATCTGACACCACTCTCCGACCGGCCTGTCCCCTGCCGCGGGATCCGACCACACGCCGGATCGGAGGCTATCCGTTTGGCGCCGTTCCCATTCCTGCGCATCACGTTTCCGCTGAAATGTGCGCGAAGCGACGTATCGGCCGCGGTAGTAGATGCGAGCGCGGTAGACTCGCGCGCCGTTTGGACCGACGCGCGGTTCAATCACCCTGCTTGCCAGCGTGATTCACGCCGGGTATCGAGCCACTCATCGACCTCTCGGGAGTCCCACCGGAGCGCGGTTCCGACACGAATCGCCGGCGGGCCGTCGCCACGCAGGCGCCAGGCACGGATACACCCGACGCTCACCGTCAGCCGCTCCGCGAGCTCTTGGATGGTCAGTAATGTGCCAAGTTGAGGCGTATCAGCCTGCGGCTTCGAAGGTTTCAAAACCGCGGACACCGTTGCCGTTGAGCGAGATGCAGCCACCGTGTTTCCTTTGCGATATCCGATTAGTTCGGATCATCGGATATCGCCGGGCCATCTCGCTACCAACGCAACCAACTTCGCCGAAATTGGGGTGCGTCACAGTCCCCTCGGGTTAAAGAAAATGCCCTCGTTGGCGATCGTGTCGATAGCGCCAGGGATCGAGGAGCGCGGGATCGCCGCTGCGATCCAGCTAACCTCTTCGTCCGTCAAAGTCCTGCCGGCCCATTCCTCGAGCTGCGATCGGTACAAGATCACGTGAGGCCGTGCAGCTGCCGAATGCTCCATAAGTTCCTCCAGCTTTCGTTAAGTCTGCATTCCCTACTCTGGTCCCCTATCGTCGTCGGCCTGGGCCTGGGCGTCGAGGAGATCCAGATGATCGCGGAAGGCATCGCCGTCGTCGTGCGCGGTGACCCTTCCCGCCGCCGCGTGCTCGTCGACTTCGATTTCCCGCTGCTGCCAGCGATCCTCCCAGAACCAACGCTGGTCGGCGGCAATCGGTAGCGCTGGCCGAAGCTCGAGCACCCCGTCCTCGCGCTCCGTGATCTCGACTTGAGCGCCCGATTCGTCGAGGCGCAGCCGCCGACACACCTCGGCCGGCAGGGCAACGAGACCGCGGCCCTGAATCGCGACGAGCCATGAAAAAGCCACGGCTCCACGGTCTCACATCGCCACAACGCGGGAAATCCGTATGCTGCCGAGCTGGATTACGAATTGACCTAGACGAGCTTCCGCTTTTCAGACGGAGTTGCGGCTTACACGAATGTGTTTCAGCTGCTCAGGCTGGTGGCGCAGCTGGCATCTGGACGTGTTGGACCAGTCGGTCTGGCGGGTTGGCCCCATTTTGGCCCCATGAGATGGCCCGCATGAGTCGCGGCTGACGGGCCGGGTGCCGTCCTATTTTCCTGCGTGTTATTCGGTAGGCATCGCACTGACTTTCCCGAGCTGCGAGCCGTTTCACAGCGCCGGCTCAAGCGTCAGGCCCCATGGCGTGACAACGCTGATGAGCGGTGTGGGCGGCGGGTCGGTGAGCGCGATGAGTTCCCCGGCCGAGCTCGCGGCGCCTCGGCCTTCGAAGAGCGCGATGCACGCGTTGCCGTCCAGTCGGGACGGGAACCGGACGGCGCTGGCGCCTCGGTCAAAGAGGTCCGCGGCGATCGTCTGGGTGATGGCTCGGCGGCTGGTGGTGATCTCGTGCAGATCGAGGTGCTGCAGGTCGTGCTCGAGCAGCAATTGGACGTGGCGGTGCTCGATCTCCTGGCGGGTAGGGACGTCGGTCAGGTCGATCAAGGGGCCATCGAGCTCGAGGACGGTAGGAACGAGGACGTGCTGTCTTCGCCATTGCGCAGTGACCGGCTTTTCGATGAAGTCTTCTGCGGCCTCGGGTCCGTAGCGCTCGACATGGCGTTGCAGCGCGCCCAGGTTAGGCCGGAAGTCGGCGAGCACTTCGCGTAGCGATGTCTCGGCCGAGTCAGCGCAATAGAGCGTGCGGAAGCGGTGGTGGACATCGTCGAAGCGATGGCTGAACTGATACAGCTCGCGTGGAGTGAAATCCAAAGGGTCTGCGTAGTAGCCGACCCGCCATAAGGTTCGCCCTTGCTGGGGCGCCGCAATCACGACTGGAAGCTGGCGACCTGCCGTGCGGCCCGTACGACCATCGCGAACTCTGCGGTGTCGATCGCCGCGCCGAGCACCTCAATCGGCGCGCGATCGTCCAAGCGCGTATTGGTGCCAAACAGCCACGCCCGTGCTGTCTTGTCGTCGTAGGCGTCGACGAGCATCCTGACGACTTTGTAGCCCTCGCGTAACCGGCGCTCGGTCGCGCCGTGCGGTTGCGGGCCGCCATTGCGCGCGTACCGACCGATCTGTTTGGCGTCAGCTAGGCCCGCCATCGCCGCCGCGACGCGCTGGCCGACAGTTTTTTGCAGATATGCGGCGATCTCGCGGAGCGAAAGTGTCGCTGACTCATCATCAAGCCGCTGCGCCGCGGACACGGTCAAGACCGGCATATCGCACCTCCACAGTAATTCTATCTACGACGTTACCTTATCAACACCCCGCAACACATCCGCAAGCTACACCGAATAGTACACCGCGCTACCCCACCGGAGACTTGCGACAGGAAGAATTCGGGCCGCCATGTTCGCAGAAATCGGCCGCCAGCATGGCTCTCAGCAACCGCGATTCGCAAGCAAAGTGACAGTCGGCCAAGCGGGAAATCGGTTATCGCGCTTGCGAATACGCACCTATAGTCGACCGTTGACCCGCAGGTCGGGGTGCACCCAGTTTGGCGATCGCCGGTCTTTGAACGCGAGAAAACCTCCGCGCGCCTCGGGGCTGTCCAAACTCGACGTCATACCGATCCGGTCGTATAGACCCAGGTAGTTGTCCAGGCTTGACTTCACCAGAGCGCGCGCTCTCGGTGCAGTGCGGCAACATTGAGCCAGCACATCCCGCGCGGCCGAAACGAGTTCGTGGTGAGCTAACACTCGCGCGACCAAGCCCCACTCGAGTGCTTCCTGGGCCGACAGCACGCGGCCGGTCAGCATCAAGTCACGCGTTCGAACCGGCCCGATCACGTGCGCCAAGATGTGGCTGTAGTAGGTGTCTGCAATTCCGCGGAACAACTCTGGCACTCGGAAGGTGGCGCGCTCGCTGACCACCGCGATGTCGCTGCATAGGGCAATCTGAAATCCGCCGCCTTGCGCCAGACCGTTCACCGCAGCGACCACTGGTTTCACAGACTGGCGCAGACTGTCGAAGGGCGTCACGTGCATCCCCATCGTCGAGCCGAAGTCCATCCAACTGTCTTCCGCATTTTGACTCAGGTCGCCGCCCGGTGCGAAGACATCACCGACGCCTGTGATCAGCAAGCCGCTGAGGTCGTCATCGGCGTTCACTCGTGAAATCGCGTAGCGGATCCCGAAGTACATAGCGCCCGTCATTGCGTTGCGCGCAGCTGGCCGGTCCAGCGTGAGCACCGCGAAACCGTTATCGCGCTCGAACCTCAAATACGGCGACCCCATCCAGTCGCCGTCGGGCGGGCGCGGACTGACATTGCTTGGCTGCGCCGGCATGGCTTTCCCCCGTTCCTCACCGCAACAGCATTGGTGCACCATCATCCATCGAGACGGCAGCAACTTAAAAGCTTCAGCACCGGCGCGCGATCGGCAGCGGTCAATGACATCACCGAATAACCGCAGTGCGCGGCAGGTGAAGTGCCTCCACGGTCGCTTACGAACTCGGGGGAGCAGTATGCGATCAGATCGTGAAGATTTTGGCTCACTCGGTGGTCCTCGATGCCCACGGATGGCGGGTAGAGCATGATGTGGTCGAGTACGCCCTCGTAGCGGCGTAGCCCGGCTCGAACTTCGGGTGCGGTGCCGGCCACACCCATGACATCAATCATGTCGTCGGTCACCGCGTCGAACATGGCCGCGAAGTCGCCGCGCGTGAAAGCCTCGCGAATGACGTTGCCCTGCTTGGCGAATCCGCAGAAGTCCAGTAGTGGTTCGTAGGTTCTGACTGCGGCGTAGAACGCGATTTGTTGGGCGACTTTGCGGCGGGCGATTGTGGGATCGTCGTGGATTGAGCACATGACCATGGAAACGATTTCGATCTCGCGAGGGCCGCGGCCTGCGTGTTGCGCGCCTTTGGTCACTGCGGGGCCGCACGACCTCCTCGACGTAGTCGGTTGTAAACAGCGGATGCCCGGCCAGGCCGTCGGCAACGCGGCCAGCCGCTTCACACATCCGCGGGCGTACGGCGGCGGTGATGACTGGGATGCGACGTCGCGGTGGCTCGACCGGACCGGTGGGTATGAGGTTCATATTGTAGAAGCGACCGTCATGGTGGACTGGTCCTTCATGCAAATTCCAGATCCGCCTGATCAAAGGTATGAGTTCTTCAATGCGCAGAGCGGGTGCGCTGACGTCGGCGACGCTGTGCCAGTCGCTCATCATCCGCTTGGTGCCGTTGCCGATGCCGAGCACGACGCGCCCTCCGGACAACTCGTCGAGGTCGCGAGCTTCGGTCGCGAGAACGAGTGGGCTGCGCCCGATGCCGTAGAGGATCGACGAGCCAATGCGACATGTGTTGGTAGCCGCGGCTATTGCCGCCATCGAGATTGATCCCGACCTCGTGTAGAACTCCGAGGCCCACACGGCGTCGAAGCCGGCCTGATCAGCGGCAGCGGCGGTGGCCTGCATTGCCTTCATGCCCGGGGCGAGTACGGAAAGGCCGTACGTGCTCATAGCTGCTACTCCAAACTTTTACGCGGCCATACTGCCGCCACACAATGACGCCTACAGATTTGTCGGCCGCCGAGGACAGGTCCGCTTGATCGCGGAGTCGAGCAATGCGGCGTGCCGACGCTCATGGGTCCGTCCGATGACCCAAGCCTCCTCAATGTTTACAATGATAGAGATTTAGTCAATATCTGGACATATCATGGTGATCTGTCCTCGGAGCCTGCCGGACCAGACCGGACCCCTAGATAACGCAAGGCAATACGCGAAATCCGTCTCCCGGTCGCCTCGGAGTCGGCGGTCGGCAGAACGACGTGGCTTACGGTCAACCGCACAAGCGCGTCAGCAACATCGTTGACGTCATCGCGATCGAGGCCGGGAAACTGCTCATTGAACCAGGTGACGAGCGCGGCTGAAGACAGTTCCAGCAGCGACGCCGACGTTGGTAGTAGCGGCAACACACCCGTCGACTCGGATGTGGCGCCACCATTTGACCGGTTTGAGGTCAGTACCGCTTTGAGCAGGGGGCTCGCCTCGGCCTCGTGAAGTGTGTAGGAAACGGCGGCCGTGATGCCGCCTTCGACGTCTCCACCGTGACGCGCCAGCACGGCAAAGATGCCCTCCAAAAAGCGCTCACCCTCCGCGACGACAAGCGCATCGCCCAGACCTTGCTTGTCGGTGAACTCTTTGTAGAGCGTCGGACGGGACACACCCACGAGTTGGGCGACTTCACTGATGCGAACACGCTCCCACCCTTTTTCGATGGTGAGGGTTCGTGCCGCTCGCAAAACCTGTTCGCGCATATGCCGGCGAAAAGACAGGCGGACGGAGTCGGTGGGCATGGTGAGCAGGATAAGCGGCCAGACGCTGGGGTTCCGCGTCATCTGACGACGACGCAGGCTCTGAGATCCGGGCCGTTGGGCTACTGATCGTCGTCGCGACGACCCGAGTGCGGCAGCAATCCGTCGGCGACTCATCGCGCCGAGTGAACTCCAACCTGGCGGGAAGGCACTCAATTACGCAGCCGCGACCGACTACGCCTACATCACCGGCAGCGCCGCGGTATCTGCATTGCGGTCATCCGGCGCGCTGCGCGGTTGCGGCCGCTGGTGATCGCCGCGCGGATAGACCACCTGCGGCCACCAGAACCACCGGCCGAGCATGGTGGCGATTGACGGCATCAGCAGCGAGCGCACGATGAAGGTGTCCACGAGCAGACCGATAGCGATGGTCGAGCCCATCTGCGCTAGCACGATGAGGTCGCTGTACACCATGCCGGCCATGGTGGCTGCGAACACCAACCCGGCCGAGGTGACCACGCCGCCGGTGCCAGCCATGGACCGGATGGTGCCGGTATGCAGGCCGGCATGGATTTCGTCCTTGAACCGCGACACCAGTAGCAGGTTGTAGTCCGATCCGACCGCCAACAGGATGATGACCGACATCAACATGACCAGCCACTCGATCGGTTTGCCGAACAGGTCCTGCCACAACAGGACCGATATGCCGAACGACGCGGCGATCGAACTACCTGCTGTACCAACGATTGTCAGCGCCGCTATGGCGCTGCGCGTCAGGATCAGCATGATCAAGAAGATCAGCGTCAGCGACGACACCACAGCGATCATCAAGTCGTACCTGGCGCCGTCCGCCATGTCCTTATACGTCGCCGCGACGCCACCTAAATAAATCCTGGCGCTCGACAGCGACGACATCTTCAGCGCCTCTTGGGCGGCCTTGCGCTCCGAGGCGACCCGCGCGATGCCTTCGACGGTGGCGGGGTCCGACTCGTGGGTGATGAACATACGGGCGGACTTGCCGTCCGGTGAGAGGAACATTTCCAGACCGCGCTTGAAATCCGGGTTCTGGAATGCCTCTGGAGGCAGGAAGAACAGGTCGTCGTTCTTGGAGTCGTCGAACGCCGTGCCCATCGCCAGCGCTGTGTCGTTGGTCGCTTGCATCTGATCAATCAGCGCCTTCTGCGAGTTGTACGACGCCAGCGCGAGGTCCCGACTGGTCTTCATCTCGGCAATCGACTGCGGCAACAATGCCGTCAACCGAGGAGCGAGGTCCGCTAACTTGTCGGTGTAAACCTGGCTCGCCTCGGTCAGGCTGGTGGTCTCGTCGATCCCGTCGAGGGCGTCGTAGAGCGACCGCAGCGCGTAGCACAACGGGATGTCGAAGCAGTGTTTTTCCCAGTAGAAGTAGGAGCGTAACGGCCGGAATTCGTCGTCGAAATCCGCGATGTGGTCACGGATTTCCTTGGTGACCGCGAGCAGTTCCTGCGATACCTTGTCGGACTTCACCGTGAGGTTGGTCTGCTCGACCGACAGTCGGTACTGCTTCTCCATGATCGCGATGGACTTATTCATCGAATCGACCGTTTTGAGCTGGTTAGCCAGCTGATCCCGCTGAAACGGCAGATTCATGTTGCTCGTCTGCCCGGAGATACTCGTCTGGAATGGGATCGAGCTGTGCTGGATCGGAATGCCTAACGGGCGCGTAATGCTCTGCACCATCGCGATGCCCTCGGTGTGCATCACGTTGCGCGCGATCGCGTTCAAGACCAGCATGTCGGCAGGATTTCGCATGTCGTGCTCGGCCACGACCATCAGGATGTCGGGGTTCATCCGGGCCTGCGAGAAGTGTCGATCGGCGGCGGCAAAGCCGACATTGACCGGGGCGTCGTCGGGTAGGTAGTAACGGTCGTTGTAGGCCGGCTTGAACCCCGGGATGGCCACCAGGCCAATCAACACCACAGCTAGGCTGGCCACGAAGATCGGTGCGGGCCAACGGACTACGGCGGTCCCGACCTTGCGCCAGAAGACACTCTTGGGCGGACGTTTCGATTCGTAGAGACCTACCTTGCTGCCGAGGAACAGCACGGCCGGGCCGAGCGTCACCGCGATGAGGACCACCACGATCATGCCGATCGCGACCGGAGCGCCCATCGTGGCGAAGTACGGCAGTCGGCAAAAGCTCAGACAATAGGTGGCGCCGGCGATCGTCAGACCCGAGCCCACGATGACAGGTGCGACGGATTTGAAGGTGGCGTAGTAGGAATCGTCGCGATCAAGTCCCATACCGCGGTCTTCGCGATACCTGCCGAACAGGAAGATGCCGTAGTCGGTCGCCGCCGCGATCGCCAGCATCGTGAGGATGCTGCCCGCGAAGGTGGTGAGTCCAAACGCGCCGTGCAAAGCCAGCACGGAGACCACGCCACGAGCCGTGAGCAGCCCGAGAAACGTCAGGAAGAGCTGGATCAGCGTCGTGACGATTGATCGGTAGACGATCAGCAGCATGACCGCGATGGCGGCGAGGGTGATGAGCGTGATGACGCCGAGGCTGGCATTGCCGACGACGTGCTCATCGCGGGTCAGCGCGGCAGGGCCGGCGACGTAGGCCTGCACCCCAGGCGGGGCCTTCGTTTCCTCGATCGCCTTGCGGACGGCTTCGACGCCCTCGTTGGCCAGCGTCATGCCTTGCTCGCCGGCGAGATTGATCATCACGTAAGACGCCTTGCCGTCGGCGCTTTGGGCGCCCGCCGCGGTGAGGGTGTCACCCCAGAAGTCCTGGATGTGCTGGATGTGCTGGGGATCCCGGCGCAGCTTGGCGATGATCTGGTCGTAGTACTGGTGGGCATCCGGGCCGAGCGGCCTCTTACCTTCGAGCACGACCATGATCGTGCTGTTGGAATTGAACTCGTGGAAGTTGCCACCCATCAACTTCATGGCCTTCATCGACGGAGCGTCCTCCGGAGCCATTGGCGCCGCGTGCAATTCGCCCACTACCTCGAGCGGCGGAGCGACCGTGTTGACGACCACCGCGACGAAGACCCAGAAGATGACGACTGGCACCGAGAAGATGCGCAGCAGGCGCGGGAAGTATGGCCGCTGGCCGCGTGCAACCTCCGGGACGCCGGTGTGAGTCACGCGGACTTCACCAGGCAGTACGTCTGGGCCTGTACACCGTCAGCAGACCGCTGCTCACGGACGACTCCATTTACGGTGACGCGGCATCCAATGTGATAGCCGTCGGCCCGGGCCATGAGGCTGGCACTAACGGTCGGCAACGTCGTAGACAACGTCACCGTCCACGGGAGCGAGGCGGTGACCTCGTACACCTTCGCGTCGGGGTCGAAGTAGCCGATCTGTGCGGTTGCTCCCGGCGGGCCCCACACGTCGTAGACCACAACCTTGGGGTTGAACTGGACGATCTCAATCCCCGCCCCTGCGTCGGGGTTTAGGTCCTGCGATGCGAACACCTTGTGCAGTCGCGAGACGACGAGACCCGAGACCCCGAGCACGACGACGAAGACGAGAGCGATCCAGACCTTCCCGAGTCTCGAAACCCCGCGGGCCACCCAGCGGCCCACCGGAATCGACTTCATCCACACACCTCCCGATCGGCGGGCGCCGGAGCGGGAGCCGCGCACTGTTCGGCGCTCTCGACGAGCTGGTGAATGACCGAGCCCGCAGACGTCGCAGACAGCCATAACAGGCGCTGCTGCTTGTCGGTCAGCGTTTCCATCAGCTGTGTCAGGCGTTCCTCGCGGACGTTCCTGCGGTGCGCCATAACGTCTCGGCCCGCAGGGGTGATCGCCACGAGCGTCGCTCGGCCGTCGCTGGGATCGGAGCACCTCAGGAGCAATCCATGACGTTCCAGGCGCTGCACCAGCTGAGTCATCGACGGCTGCGTGACGCCTTCACGGGCGGCGAGCGTGGTCAGTCGCATCGGGCCCTCGCGGCCTATGCGGTTCAGCACGAACGCCGCGGGGATCGACAGGGGTTCGCGTTGGGCCAGGAATCGGATTATCAGGTCTGCCGCGCCATCGAGAAAGTCCACGACGTCCTCACGCATTTCGCGTTCACTGACCTGCGGTGCCATGCGCCTGTTTATATCATCACAACTATGTACCAGCGAGCTGTATGTCGCGATTCAATCGACGCGCGATTGATCTCAAACGGCCAATAACGGCTGAGGTATGTGCATTCAACAGCGTTCACCCTCAGAGTATCTGGTCACTGTGCCGTGCCAGGCGCGACGCATTGCTCGACCTTGTCGTCTATCAAGCGACCAATACTCAGTGAGTCTGTTGTATTGCGTCAACTATCTAATTCCTGGCTTAATCTGTCTCGAAACTACTTCGTCCTTTGATGGGATCCGCATCCGTCCCGGGCGCCAGGCGCATGCAAGCCTGTCGAGTTAGTCGCTGCTTCGGTTCGAACTCAGGTCGAAGCAGCAAGCAGTTCGGCCCGGTCGATAGGAAGGCAATTGGTGATCGCCCGCTTACTGAACATGAAATCGCGAGGACGATTGACGGAGTCGGCGGCGATGAGTTCGCCACCACGGAAGTAAAAGCAGCTGAATTCCCGGTCGCGCGAGGGGTCACCGCTGAGCACCACCTCGTCGTATCCGGTGTTCAGACCGGCGATCTGAAGTTTGAGATCGTACTGGTCGGACCAAAACCACGGTAGCGCAGCAATGGCGCTGTGCTTCCCACAGACGGTCGCCGCCGCGATCTTGGCCTGCTCGCCGGCGCTCGCCACGGATTCCAGGCGAATACGCGAACCGTACCTGGCCATGACGTGGCTGGTGCAGTCGCCAGCGGCCACTATACCGGGGTCACTGGTTCGAGCCTGATCATCGATCACTATGCCGTTGTCCACGGATAAGCCTGCGGCAGAAGCGAGTTCGGTATTCGGTACCACGCCGACGCCTACGATCACCACATCGGCGGGGAGCGACTCGCCGTCCGCCAGCACCACCTCCTGCACCATGCCGTTGCCGGTGAAGGCTTCGACAATGGCCTGTGTCCTGATGTCCACGCCCGCGTCGCGGTGGATCCGCGTGAAGAAATCCGACACCACCGGCGCGGTGACCCGTTCGAGGACCCGATCCGTCGCCTCCAGCACAGTGACCTGCATGCCCAGCGAACACAACGAGGCCGCAGTCTCCAGCCCGATGTAGCCGCCGCCCACGATCACCACCCGACGGCCGGGTACGGCGGCCGCTCGGATCAATTCGACGTCCGCGGCGGTGCGCAGGTAGTGAATTCCGAGCAGCTCCGCCCCTGGGGTCGGCAGTCGCCTGGCCCTCGCACCGATGCACAATGCGAGCTTGGTGTAGTCCACGGTGTCGCCGGTGCTCAAACACACCCGTCCGGCGTTCCGATCGATCGAATCCACGGTCGCATCGACGAGCTGGATGTTCTGCTTGGCGTAGAAATATGCGCCGCGGATCAAGATCTCGTCGAGGCAGCTCTTGCCGGCCAGATAGGCCTTCGACATCGGAGGTCGGTGATACGGCAGTTTCCCCTCATCGCCGATCAGCACGACCTCGCCAGCCCAGCCTTCGCGGCGAAGATTACCTGCCAGCTGCGCGCCGGCGTGGCTGGCGCCGACGACCACCACCCGCTCGCACGTCATGCACTCTGCTTTGGTGTGAGGCGGACCATCAACTTGCTGATGCCCCTCACGAAATTCGACTGTACGTATTCAGGTTCGCCTATCACCTCAATGTTCTCGAAGCGCGGAAGCAGTTCCTCCCAAAGAATTCGAAGCTGCAACTCGGCGAGCCGGTTGCCCATGCATCGGTGTACGCCGAACCCGAATGCGATGTGATTGCGCGCGTTACTCCGATCGATGATCAGCTCATCAGGCCGTTCAAAAACACGCTCGTCGCGGTTGCCTGAGGCGTACCACATGACGACCTTGTCACCCTTGCGGATGAACTGCCCGTTCAGCATGGTGTCTTTTTTCGCGATTCGCCGCATGTAGGCGAGCGGAGTCTGCCACCGGATGATCTCGGAAACCATGCCGGGGATGAGATCGGGGTTCGCCTTCAACTTGTCGAACTGATCGGGGAATTTGTTAAGTGCGAGGACTCCCCCGCTCATCGAATTGCGGGTGGTGTCGTTTCCCCCGACGATAAGCAATACCAAGTTGCCCAGGAACTCCATAGGCCGGTCGATAAGATCCTTCGTTGCCTCGTTGCTTTGCAACATCGTGATCAGATCAAAGCCGGGCTCCTCACCGTTGGCCAGTCGGGCCGCCTTATTTCGCCAGAGAGCGCTGAGCCCCTGTGCCATGTCGACCATGCCGGGGAAAATTTGATCGTTGTCGGAAGGTCCGCCGTTGGCTTGCTCCATGGACGTGGCGAGATCTGACCACTCCACCAGCTTGCGCCGCTGCTCATACGGGAAATCCAACAGTGTCGCGAGCATCCGAGCGGTCAGCTCGACAGAAACGTTCTGCACCCACTCGAACGGTTCGTTGACCGGTAGATTGTCGAGCACTTCTTGGACACGCGAGCGGATGAGTCCCTCCATCTCGCGCAGATTCTTCGGCGCCACGACGCCTTGGACGGTGGCGCGCTGCGCATCGTGGCGTGGCGGGTCCATGGCGATGAACATTGCGATGTCTAAAAACCGAGGCGGCTTGCCGATGATAATGAATGGCTCCGCGGAAAAGGCGCCGTGATTTTTGTCGACGGCGATGATATCCGCGTGTCGCGTCACCGACCAGAATGGACCGAATGGGCTCTTGGCCTGATAGTGGACAGGCGCCTCGTTCCGGACCCGCTCGAAGTATGACTTCCAGCGCCCTTGGCGATACAGAAACGGGTTGCTCAGGTCGATGTCGGCAATATCGACATCCTCGACGGGCGGGACCGGAGTTTCAATGAAAATCTTCTGGCCGTTGGTTCGGGTAATCCAACGGCGCGTTTTATCGTAAAGGTGCGCGCCGCGAATTTGCATATCAAGCGGCACAGCGGACTGGACTTTGGCGGTGACTGCCGCAGAAATGCTCATCTTCTACTCCACTACCTATCTCAGAGCTGAAATTCGGGCAATTCGAGTGTCAAACCATCCCACGCGTCGGAGGCCAACATCTGGCATGACAATCGGGACGTGGGCTGACGTTCGGGATGCATCGACAGCATCTCTTCTTCGTTAGGGCCGGACCTACCTACCGTGTCCGACCACTCGGGGTGCACGATCACGTGGCATGTCCCGCAAGCGGCCTCCCCGCCGCAATCACCGTCGATGCCCGGTACTAGGTTGTCGACCGCGATCCGCATCAGCGGTTGGCCCTCGACTAGGGGCGCCTCATACTTCTCGCCGTCGTGGCTGATGAAGGTTACGACTGCCATTAGGTGCTCTCCTCGTAGTGATTCACATCTCACTGTTGTCGGCCCGAGCTGACATCGCTAGGCTCGCAGAAGTCAAAGAGTTGTGTTTTTAGCTCACGCGGGGGGTACGTGGAGCCCGAGGACGCGGGTATGCCGGCGCTGGCATTCCTGCAGATGCTCGATAGTGAGGCGCTGGGGCGCTGCGAGGTCGATGCGCTTCGCGACATCATGGCTCGAGAGCGCGTTACCGAGCCGATGCTGGTCGGACGCGACGCCCAGGTTCCGTTGCGGTGGTTCAGGGAGATCTATCCCGATTTCGACCGTGATCAGGGCACCCGTCTAGGTTTCGCTCTCGCTGAACACGCCAAGCTGACGTCATTCGGGGCACTCAGCGTTCCGCTGGTCAGTGCGGGCTCCGTAGCCGAGGTCGTCGAATTGCTCGCTTATCTGCCGGTCATCACAACCGCTCTCAGCCCGTCGTTCCACTCGACTGAATGTGGCCTCACAATCGGGCTCGCAGGTCGCACGGGTGACGCTGGCCTGAATTGCTTGGCCGTCACCTACGGCGGCCTCGCGCTGCTGCGCCTGCTCGATATGCTCGCAGGAGTCGTACCGAGTGTTGAACTGCACCTGGGTCATTCAGCACCGGCGGGGTGGGCACTGGATCAGAATCTTCTGTCCGGGCGGCTTTTCTTCAACGCCCCTACCTCGTTCATCCACGTCCCCGCGGATACGCTCGACGAGGTCTGTCGATTCTCTGATCCTGTTGCTTATCGGATTGCCGTCGCCGATCTACAGCGAACTCTCGATCAACAACGCGACACGTCGGTCTCCGAGCGGGTGCGGGAACTCCTGGAGACAAACCCCGCGCAAACGAGTAGCAGCCGTGCTGCGGGCGAGCTTTCGATGTCCACGAGCACCTTGAAGCGCCGCCTCTCGGACGAGGGGACCAGCTTCCGCGAGTTGCGTCAGACATTCATGCGGGAGCACGCGATTGTGCGACTTCTCGACCGATCCGCGTCCGTCAGCGAGATCGCGGCAGAACTCGGCTACACGGATATCACCAACTTCACCCACGCCTTCAAACGATGGACCGGTCGTTCTCCGAGTTACTTCAGAGAGCATGATTCGGATCGCATCCACCCGTAAGGTTCCGCGAACGCGGTGTCCAGTAACGACGTGACGGGCGCGGCTTTACCGATCATGGCCCCTCTTGGCAAGGCGCACAACGGATTCCGAGTCAATCCATAGCTGGGGACGGGTCGGGGGTTACCCGGATGGCTTGAGAACGTTATGCTAATGGCCGTTCACATTAAGCCGGCGTTGAACGCGCGGGTCGAGAGGAGCGCGGATGCCACACGACGCGCCGGCCATCATCGGTGCCGCCGAACTCACTCCGGGTAGGAAATCGGCGTGCACCTCCACCGAAATGCACGTGCGCGCCGCGGTCGCGGCGCTCGCGGATGCAGGGGTGGCCCCGGACGAAGTCGACGGTCTCGTGTGCGCCGGCCCGATGACGAACGAGGGCTCGATCTTTTTGTCCGAGGACCTCATGGACTACCTCGGACTGCACAACCTGAAACTTCAGATGACCTGCCAACTCGGCGGCGGGACCCATCTCGCCATGACGCGAATGGCGACTAACATCATCGCCCGGGGCGAGGCCGAAACGGTGCTGGTTGTTTCAGCCGGCAAATTCCCGCCAATCCGTGACGGCGGGCGCGAACTGATGTCGCTGGTGTGTGATCACGCGTTCGAGATGCCCTACGGGCCATCAGTTCCGGCGCTTTACGGCTTGATCGCGCAGGCCTGGATGCACGAAACCGGCCAGGGTAAGGCGGACATCGCCGAGGTCACCGTGTCGCAGGATCGCTGGGCGGCCCTGAATCCCGCGGCCATCGCCCACGGTGCGCAACGCCTGAGCGTCGAGGACGTGCTGACGTCCCGACCTATCGCCGGACCGTTCCACTTCTACCATTGCTCCATCCCGTGCGAGGGCGGTGGCGCGCTCGTACTGCGCTCCGCCCGCAGGGCCCGCGAGGGTGAGCACCGGCCGGTGCACCTGCTGGGCTTCGGAGAGGGCCACACGCACGGCTTTCTGACCTCGCTGGCCCGGCCGGGTCGCACCGGGGCCGCCCGGTCAGGTCCGATGGCCTTCGAGCGCTCTGGGCGCACCCCGGCCGACGTCGATGTCGCCCTGCTGTACGACGCCTTCGCCTCCAACCCGGCGATGATCCTCGAGGAGGCGGGCTTCGTGAAGCCCGGCGGCGCAGGCGATTTCTACCGCGACGGCCGCGCCGACCCTGGCGGCGACCTTCCGGTGAACACCGACGGCGGCCTGATCCGGTTCGGCCACACCGGAACCTCCTCTGGCATCTCGCAGATCCTCGAGGGCTACTGGCAGTTGTCCGGTCGCGCCGAGGGTCGCCAGGTACCCGGCGCGGACACCGCGTTCGTGCACAGCTACGGCTCGATGCTGTGCAGTCACGTCAGCATGGTGATGGAGGGGGCGTCATGACCGCAGCTTCGAGTTCTCTCGACGGTCTGCACGATCGTCAGGCGTTGCCGCCCCTGACCGACGTCAACCGCCCCTACTTCGCGGCCGCGGCCCGCGGCGCACTCGTCTTCCAGCGGTGCGCCAACGGCCACCCGTTCCTCTACCCGCGGCTGGTGTGTCCCGTCTGCCATGACGCCGAGCTGGCCTGGGAGACCGCAGCGGGTACGGGAGAAATCCTCAGTTTCGCGCCGGTGTATCGCCCTCCGTGGGATTCCTTCCCGCGCAGTGAGCCCTACATCGTGGTGCTCGTCCGGCTCGACGAGGGGCCGCAGCTGCTGGCCAGCCTCGAGGGCGTGGCACCCGACGACGTCGGCATGGGCGCCCGGGTGCGCGCGGTGTTCGAGCGGGTGAGCGAGGACCTCGGGCTGGTCCGATTCGGGCCGGCATCGTGAGCACCTACGGTGTCTCGGTACTCGGTGCGGACCTGGCCACCCTCGTCGAGACCGCCGAGGCCGCCGACCGCGCCGGATTCGACGCCGCCTGGGCGTCGGAGTTCTACTCGCGCTCCGGCTCGATCTCGATGGCCGCCATGGCCGCCCGCACACACCACTGTCGCCTCGGATCGTCGATCCTGTACGGGGTGGGGCGTAGCCCACTCGTGTTGGCCACCGAAGCGCGCGACCTCGACGAGCTCTCCGGCGGCCGCCTGGTGCTCGGCCTCGGCAACGGCACACGCCGCATGATGAGCGACTGGCACGGTGTCGAGGACACCTCCGCACCCGCCCTGCGCATGGAGGAACTGGTCCCGCTCGTGCGACGGATCTGGAACCTGCACGAGGGCCCGGTACGCCACGAGGGGCGTTTCTACCGGCTGAACCTCGTTCCGACGGGGGAGGTCGCGCCGCCGACGCGGACAATCCCGATCATCACCGCCGGGGTGCGTCCGCGGATGTGCGAGGTGGCTGGGCGCGTCGCCGACGGCTTGGCCGGTCATCCGCTGTTCACCACGGCCTACGTCGAGGAGGTTGCCCGCCCGGCCGTCATCCGCGGCGCCGAACGGGCTGGGCGCAATCCCGCCGACGTAGAGATCGTCTCCATGGTGATCTGCTCGGTGCACGATGATCCGCAGATCGCACGTCGTGAGGCCGCGCAGCAGATTGCGTTCTACTCCTCGGTGAAATCGTATGAGCACGTGCTCGATGTGAGTGGCTTCGCCAGCCAGGGGGCCGTGATTCGGGAGGCGTTCGCTCGGCGCGACCTGCCGGCCATGTTCGCCGCCGTCACCGACGACATGATCGACACGATGGCCGTGGCTGGCACCGCGGCTGAGGTTCGCGCTGGGTTGCGCCGGTACGAAGGCGTGTTGGACCACATCGTTCTGTATTCGCCATCGATCGGGCTCGCACCCGAACGCATCGCCGAGAATCTGGGCAGCCTCATCCGAGACTGTGCGCCGACCATCGCCAGCGCGAAAGGAGTCCATAATGGCTGACGCCTCGCTCATCGGGACGCACCTGGGCACTACCACGTTCCCCGTCGACCGTTCCAAAGTGCGAGAGTTCGCGCTTTCGCTCGACGATGACGACTCCGTGTACCAGGACGCCGCCGCCGCTCGCGCCGCCGGCTTCGGAGCAATCCCCGCTCCCCCGACCTTCGTCGTCGCCGCGGCGCACTGGCGCGACGACGACGATGTGGCGGGCGCTCTCGGCCTCGACCTTCGGCGCGTACTGCACGGCGAGTGCGGCTGGGAATACTTCGCACCGGTGCTCGTCGGGGACGAACTCACCGAGACGCGTCGAGTCTCGAACGTGACCAGTCGCCAAGGCAAACGCGGCGGCACCATGACGATGGTGACGATCGAGACCGACTTCACCAATCAGCGCGACGAACTCGTTGTGCGCCAGACCGACATTCTGATCGAGACGGGAGGCCCCGCATGACGACCGCGACACCGGTGGTACTGGCCGATGGCGACGAGATGCCGACCTCCTGGTTCGGCCCGCTGACGCGCTCACACATCGTGCGCTACGCGGGTTCTGGCGGCGACTTCAATCCGATACATCACGACGAGGAGTTCGCCCGCTCGGCTGGTATGCCCGGCGTGTTCGGCATGGGGTTGCTGCACGGCGGCGTCCTGGCGCAGCGGCTGGCCGGCTGGGTGGGACTGGCCAATATCCGGTCGTTCCGGGTCCGTTTCACCGGCCAGGTATGGCCCGGCGACGTGCTCAGCTTCGCCGGCAGGGTCACCGGCGTCCGCGAGGCCGGAGGCCAACAGGTAGCGGATCTCGAACTCGAAGTCACGCGGCAGACCGGCGACACCGCGATAAAGGCGAGCGCCGTCGTGCAGGTGGCTCCGTGAGCGCGCCGACGAGCGACGTCACCGGCCTCGGCATGACCTTCGGGACCTTCGAAGAGGGCCGGGCGTGGGTCGGTCATCGCTCCGAACCGCGGCGCGCATGGTTCCCGATCGACCGATCGATGGTGTTGTACTACTGCTCGCTCGTCGAGGACTCGAACCCCAACTACTGGGAGGGTGAGGACTGCCCGCCCGGGTTACTGATGACACTCGGCTTCGCGCCGCAGTGGGCGCCCGAGCATCTGGCGCGTGCGGACATGATGCTCGCGGTGAGCGTGCCACTGCCCGGCCACCACATCATCAACGCCTCAACGACAACGGAGTTCGAACGCCGCCCACGGGTAGGCGATCTCGTGTCGATTGTGGAGGAGGTCGCCTCGATCTCCGCGCCGAAGACGACGCGGGTGGGCACCGGCGTGTTCATCACGACGGTCAGCACATTTTCCGATCAGTACGGCGAGGTCATCGGACGCAACACCAACGTGCTGTTCCGCTACGACACCGACGCTGACCAGGAGCCATCGTGAATTCGAGCGACGCGCGGCCAGCCGTACGGTTCGCGGACGTCGTTGTCGGCGACGCGCTGAGACCGGTCTCGATCGAGGTCACCTACAAGCGCATCTGCATGAACGCGGCCTCGACGTGGGACTGGTTCCCCGGTCACCACAACCCTGAGTACGCGCGGAGTCAGGGCCAGCGCACGATCTACCTGTCGACCCTGTTCTTTCACGGCTTCATTGACCGTGGCCTCAACGAATGGGCCGGCCCCGACGCGCTGATCCGTCGCCGCAAGATCGCGATGATCCGGTCGATTTATCCGGGCCAGACGGCGACTCTCAGCGGCAAGGTCGTCGCCAAACGCCGCGACGGCGGGCGGGGCCTGGTCGACTTCGAATTACTCGTCTCTAGCGAGGACGGTCCGTGCGTACCGAGCGAAGCCACGGTCGACCTGGCCGCCGAATCCGGCGGGGCGCCTGCGTGAACCACCGAGCACGCCCGCAGCGACGCTAAGAGACGGAGACCAGTGCGCGAGCAACCGATTCGCTACGAGGTCGTCGACGGCGTGGCCTGGCTGACGATCAACCGCCCCGAGGCGCGTAACGCGCTCAACGACTCCGTGCGCTTGGGGCTTTTCGACGCAGTGCGCCGCTTCAACGACGACGACGCGGCGAAGGTGCTCGTCCTCACCGGCGCAGGCGATAAGGCGTTCTGCGCGGGCGGTGATCTGAAGGAGATGGCGCAGAATGCGCTCAAAGTGCCGCCGAAGGACTTCGCTCCGCAGTTCGGCCGCAATATCGAGGTCGAGAAGCCGACGATCGCCGCGGTCAACGGTGTCGCGTTCGCCGGGGGGTTCCTTCTCGCGCAGCAATGCGACCTGGTCGTGGCCGCCCAGCATGCGACCTTCGCCGTCAGTGAGGTCAAAGTGGGCCGCGGGTCGCCCTGGGCGGCACCCCTGTCCTGGCTGGTACCGCCTCGCATCGCTATGCAAATCCTGCTGACTGGCGACCCGATCACCGCTGAACGCGCCCACCAGGTCGGCTTGGTCAACGAGGTGGTGCGGGCGGAGCAGTTGCGTGAGCGCACCCAACAATTGGCACTTCGGATCGCCGCAAACGCTCCGCTATCGGTGCTCGCATCCAAGCGCACCGTTTATCTGTCGGCGCAGCATCACCTGGCCGCCGCTTACGACATGGCCGACGAGATATGGGAGCCGGTCTATCTGAGCGACGACGCGCAGGAAGGCCCGGCCGCGTTCCGCGAGAAGCGCGCACCGCAGTGGAAAGGACGGTGACATGGCGGTGACCATGCAGTCGGTTATCACCGACATCGAAGCGGAGACGGCCGCCTTACGCGAACTGGTCGCGCCGCTACCCGAAGGTCCGCACGGCTGGGACACGCCTACTCCGGCGGTGGGCTGGTCAATCCAAGACCAGATCAGCCATCTGGCCTTCTTCGACGACGTGGCGGTGCGATCGGCCACCGACCCCGAGGGGTTCAGCAGCGAGTACCTCCCGATGATGGCCGACGACAGCATCTCACCCGACGTCATCGCCGACCGCTACCGTCTCATGCCGGGTGCCGACGTCCTCGCGTGGTTCGACACGTCGCGGGCGGTCCTCGTCACCACATTCGCGGGCATCGAACCGGCGACGCGCCTCCCGTGGTTCGGGCCGCCGATGAGCGCGGTCTCGTCGCTCACCGCGCGGCTCATGGAGACCTGGGCACACGGTCAAGACGTCGTCGATGCGCTCGGCGCGACCAGCGAGCCGACTTCACGGCTGCGGCACGTGGCCCACATCGGTGTGGGTGCACGCGCATTCAGCTACCTGGCCAACGGTCTCGAGCCGCTCACCGACCCGGTACGCGTCGAGCTGGACGCCCCTGACGGCACCATGTGGGCGTGGGGCCCAGCTGATGCCGGCGATCGTGTGCGGGGGCCCGCACTGGACTTCTGCCTGTTGGTGACTCAGCGCCGCCACCGCGACGACACGACTTTGGTCGCCGACGGCCCGGTTGCCGACCAATGGCTCTCGATCGCCCAGGCATTCGCCGGGCCACCCGGCGGGGGGCGCGCCGCGGGCCAGTTTGCGGGGTTACCGCGGTGAGCGTCCCAATTCGCATCGGCAACTGTTCCGGGTTTTACGGCGACCGCATCGCCGCGGCCCGCGAGATGGTTGAGGGTGGCCCGATCGACGTCCTGAGCGGCGACTACCTGGCTGAACTGACCATGCTCATCCTGGCCAAGGCCCAGGCCAAGGACCCGACCAGCGGATACGCTCGCACGTTCCTCACCCAGATGGAGCAGGTGCTGGGCACCTGTCTGGACCGTCGCATCAAGATCGTCGCTAACGCGGGCGGACTGAATCCCGCCGGCCTGGCGACCGCGTTGCGTGAGCTGGCCGGGCGCCTCGGCCTCACAGCGACCGTCGCGCACGTTGAGGGCGACGACCTGCGCGGCCATCTCGCCGCAATCACGCCGCCCGTCGGCGAGACCAAACCGGTGTCGGCGAACGCCTACCTCGGCGCCTGGGGCATCACGGAGGCGCTGCGATCCGGCGCCGACGTGGTTGTGACCGGCCGGGTCACCGATGCCTCACTGGTGGTCGGCCCTGCCGCGTGGTGGCATGGCTGGGCGCTTGAAGACTGGGATCGACTCGCGGGTGCCGTGGTCGCCGGACATGTGATCGAATGCGGCCCGCAGGCGACGGGCGGCAACTACGCATTCCTCGATGAGGTCACCGACCGCCGCTACCCCGGGTTCCCGATCGCCGAGGTCGCCGAGGACGGCTCTTCGGTGATCACGAAACATCCGGACACCGGGGGACTGGTCTCGGTCGGGACGGTCACCGCCCAACTGCTCTACGAGATCGCAGAACCCGCCTATCTCGGCCCCGACGTCGTGACCCACTTCGACACCATCCGCCTGAGCCAACAGGGTGAGCATCGTGTTGCGATCAGCGGCACCAAAGGTAGTTCGCCACCCGACACACTCAAGGTTGCGCTGAACGAGGTGGGCGGGTTCCGAAACACGATGACGATGGTGCTCACCGGCCTCGACATTGAGGACAAGGCGGCCTTCGCCGAGCAGCAGCTCTTCGATGTACTCGGCGGACGCGACGCTTTCGATGAGGTCGATGTGAGACTGCTGCGTTTCGACGTGTCCGATGCGCCGACGAACGAACAGGCCTGCGCGCACCTGCGGGTAACGGTCAAGGACGCCGACCCGCGCAAGGTGGGGCGGGCCTTCTCCGGCGGGATCATGGAGATCGCGCTGGCCGGTTTCGCCGGCTTCCACACCACCACGCCGCCGTCCTCGGAGACTGCTTTCGGTATCTACCGGCCGGCCTACGTGCCGCGCTCGGCGGTTACTCAGATACTCGTCGACGCAGACGGCACCCGGCAGGCGATCCCCGATCCGCCATCGGGTGCCGCCGTCCCCGCTGCCGCCGCTCCGCCTGCGAATCTGCCCGCGTCATCCGGGCCGACGCGACGTGCGCCACTCGGATCGGTACTCGGCGCGCGGTCCGGAGACAAGGGCGGCAACGTCAACCTCGGCCTGTGGGCGCGCGACAATGCCAGCTACACGTGGGCGCGTGCATTCCTCAGCGTCGAGCGCGTGCGCGCGCTGCTGGGGCCGGAGGCGGCGCACTTGCGAATCGAGCGCTTCGAACTGGCGAACCTGCGCGCACTGAACTTCGTCGCGCATGGCTTGCTCGGCGACGGGGTAGCGTCCTCGACCCGGCCGGACGCGCAGGCCAAGGGGCTAGGTGAGTGCGTGCGGTCCCGCGTGGTGGACATCCCCGAATCGCTGCTGAACGCACACTGAACCGTCCGGTGCGGCACCGGCGGCACCCCGAAGAGAAGGTGAAATGCACATGGGCAAACTGGAGGGCAAGATCGCGCTCGTCTCCGGGTCGGGGCGCGGCATCGGACGTGCCATCGCCGAGAAGCTTGCTGGGGACGGCGCCAAGGTGGTCGTGAACGACCTCGACGCCACTCCAGCTGAGGAGACGATTGCCGCGATCGAAGCTGCCGGCGGCACCGCTGTCGGGTGCCCCGGCAGCGTCACCGAGGATGGCTTCGCCGAACGCTTCGTACAGACGGCCGTCGATGAGTTCGGCGGACTGGACATCATCGTTAACAATGCCGGCTACACCTGGGACTCGGTGGTGCAGAAGATGACCGACGAGCAGTGGGATGCGATCCTCGACGTGCATCTCAAAGCGCCGTTCCGGATCCTGCGCGCTGCCCAACCGGTGATCAGCGCGGCGGTGAAAAGGGAGCGCGAGGCCGGTCACGTAACGTGCCGCAAAGTCGTCAACATCTCCTCGATCGCCGGTACTGGCGGCAACGCCGGCCAAGCGAACTACTCCTCTGGTAAGGCCGGCATCCTCGGGCTCACAAAGGCCATGTCGAAGGAGTGGGGCCGCTACAACGTGACGGTCAATGCTGTCGCGTTCGGGCTCATCCGCACCCGCCTCACCGAGACTCCCGCCGGAGGCGACGGCACGATCGACATCCAGGGTCGCGAACTGGCGGTCGGCGTCAACCCCGACCTGCTCGCCACGATGGAGCGTGCCATCCCCCTCGGCCGAGCCGGAACGCCAGCGGACGGCGCTGGTGCCGTCTACCTACTGTGTATCCCTGAGTCGGACTACATCAGCGGCCAGGTCGTGATCTGCGGGGGCGGCTTCAACGCGTGAGCGGTCTCGCCGGCCGCCAATTGTGGGCGCGCAGGCGAGCCGTAACGGGTGCAAACTCAGCGCAGGACGACTCCGCCCTTGATACCCGTAAACTGCTCGCGCAGTGCGGTTTTGAGCAGCTTGCCGGTGGCGTTGCGCGGCAGTTCGGCGACGAAGTGCACGTCGCGTGGGCACTTGAAGTGCGCCAACCGTTCCCGGCACCAGGCCACTATCTCCTCGGCACACGGAGCCTGTGTTGCGGGGTCGGCGACGACGACCGCCACCACGCGTTCGCCCCACTTCGGGTCCTTGCCGCCGATCACTGCGGCGTCGAGCAGCGCCGGGTGGCGGAAGAGGACCTGCTCGACCTCGATTGGGTAGACGTTCTCGCCACCGGAGATGATCATGTCCTTCTTGCGGTCGACGAGAGTGATGTAGCCCTCAGCATCCATGCGCCCGAGATCGCCGGTGTGGAACCAGCCACCGCGGAAGGCCTCGGCGCTCGCCTCGGCCTTCATCCAGTAGCCGGCGAATACGTTCGGGCCACGCACGATCAGTTCGCCTACGGTGTCGGTCGCAACGTCGCGGTCGTCGTCGTCGACGATACGGGCATCGACGTGCATTGCGACGCGGCCGATCGAACCTGCCCGCTTGGTAATGTTGTCGGCGTCGAGAATGGTCACCAGCGGAGCGGTCTCGGTCATGCCGAAGCCCTCGGTGAAGGGCACTCCTCGCTCGCGCATGAAATCGATCACCGTCAATGGGACGGGCGACCCGCCGCCCATCGCGAAACGGAGCGCGGACAGATCGAACGAATCGAAATCGGGCACCTGTGTGAGCGCGGTCCACATGGCCGGCACCATGAACTGGACGGTCACGCGGTGATCAGCCATTGCTTGCAATGTCGCCCTCGGGTCGAAGGACGGCATGATGACGCTGGTGCCGCCCACGTAGAGCAACGGCAGCGTGTGTGCTCCCAGCCCGCCGATGTGAAACATCGGCGCTACCGCGACCGTGACGTCCTCGGCGCGCAGGCCCATGTCTGTGCCGAGGACGTTGATCGCGTTCCACAGCAGGTTGTCGTGGGTGAGGATGGCTCCCTTGGGACGGCCTGTCGTCCCCGATGTGTACATGACGAACGCGGGGTCGCGGCCGTCGACGTCACCGTCGACTGGTTCGGGCTCCGCGCCCGAGACGAGGTCTCCGTAGCCGAACTCACCCGGCGCCGGTACTCCGCCGGCGCGCACGAGGTGGCGCACGCGGACCCCGGGTTCGGTGACGGCCCGTGTGGCCTGCGCGGCCAACGGATCATGGAAGATGAGAACATCAGCGCCAGAGTCAGCCAGGATGTAACCGATCTCCGGTCCGGCGAGCCGTACGTTGATCGGCACTGTGACAGCGCCGATCTTGGCGCAGCCCATCAGCACCTGGATGAACTCGGCTGAATTGACCAGCAGTGCCGCGACCCGATCACCCTTTCGCACCCCGAGCGCGAGCAACGCGGCGGCGACCTGGTTCGTGCGCCGGTCGAGGTCGGCATAAGTTATGTGCTCACCGTCGCTGACCAACGCGGCGCGCCCACCGTTGAGCAAGGAACGTCGGGTGATCCAATGACTGATTCCGCGTTGCATGTGGCCCTTCTCCCGCCAGCCCCGACTCAGTAGGACGCCGGAAGGTGCAGGCTGTGTTGCGCCACAAAGTTGAGGATCATCTCGCGGCTGATCGGCGCGGTGCGCATGAGTCGGGCCGGGCCCCACAGCGTGGCCAGGCCGTATTCGGTGGCCATACCGTTGCCGCCGTGGGTCTGGATCGCCTGGTCGAGCGCTAGTATCCCTGCCTCAGCCGCGGCGTATTTCGCCATGTTCGACGCCTCACCCGACCCGGGGTCGCCGGCATCGTGCAGAGCGGCGGCGCGCTGGGTCATCAACCGGGCCAACTCGACCTGGATCTTGGCATGGGCGAGCGGGTGCGACACCCCCTGGTGCGAGCCGATCGGCGCGCCCCACACGTGGCGCTCGCGCGCGTAGTTGGCGGCCTTGTCGAGCGCGTAGCGGCCGATGCCGTTGCCGAGCGCTGCGCCCATGATCCGCTCAGGGTTCAGGCCCATGAACACCTGGCGCAGGCCCTCGTTCTCAGCGCCGATGAGGTTCGCGGCAGGCACACGGACATCGTCGAAGAACAAAGTGAATTGCTTCTCCGGGGTGACCGCCTGGACCGGGATCAGCGACTTGGTCAACCCAGGAGCGTCGGTGGGCACGACTACGAGGCTGAGTAGCCCGCGACCTTTGTCGTTAGTGGATGTGCGGGTAACGACGAGGATCGCCTCGGCTTCGTCGACACCAGAGATGTAGTACTTGGTGCCGTTGAGGACCCAGTCGTCGCCGTCGCGTCTGGCGGTCGTGGAGATGTTATGAGAGTTCGACCCCGCGTCCGGCTCGGTGATAGCGAAAGACATGATCGTCTCTCCGCTGGCGATGCCCGGCAGCCACTGCTGCTTGAGTTCCTCACTTCCGAAGGCCTCGATAATCGTGCCACAGATGGTCGGCGAGACGACGGTCATCAGCAGCGGACAGCCGGCCGCGGCGAGTTCCTCTCCGACGATCTGCATGTCGTATATTCCGCCACCGCCACCGCCGTACTGCTCCGAAATGTTCACGCCGAGAAAGCCCTGCTTGCCCACTGCCTGCCAGAGCTCAGTGCTCTTCTCGCCAGCTTGCGATTTCTCCAGGTAGTACTCGTGTCCGAAGTCCTTGGCAATCTCAGCGACCGCCTTGCGCAGGTCTTGGCGTTCCTCTGTCTCGTGCAATTCCATGACGCTCCTAACGTCTGTGGTGGCACGCTGCCCGGTCGGCAGCGCCGTCGGTTTTCCTAGGGCTCGGTCGCGTCCGACGCCACCTCACTGCCGTCCACCGCCTCGACGACGGCGAGCACGTCACCGGTGGAGACCTGATGGCCGACCTGGACCGGAAGTGTGCTGAGCACCCCGTCAATCGGGCTGGCGACGGTGTGCTCCATCTTCATCGCCTCGAGGACGACGAGCTTCTGGCCCGCCGACACCTTCTCGCCCTCGGCGACCGGCAGTCGAATCACCGAGCCCGGCATTGGCGCGGTGAGCGATCCGGGCGGAGCCAATGTGCTCGGATCGACGAAGCGCGGCACTATGCGTAGTGACGAGTACCCCGCGACCGAGTCGACATGGGCAAGATCGTCATCGAGGACGACATCGTAGGCGCGCCTCACGCCGCCGACACACAGCACGACGCGCTCACTGCTGCTTTCGGCGATCTCGATGTCGGTGAGCAGATCGTCGTCAACCCACAAGCAAGTTCCCGTCGGACGTAGCGTGTATCCGACACGCACTTCGCGCCCGTCTCTCGTCTGCCAGGTCGTGGTCTGAGGCTGAGAAGGATTGTTGCGCCACCCGGCGGGCAGCGTGGACTGCAGCGTCGCTACAGCACGCCGTGCCGAAACGCCGGCCACGGTCGCCGCGACGGCGTGCAAGCGCTCGGCCTGCGCGTCAACCAGGGCCGCGCCGAGTTCGGCGACGTCGTGTCGTTGAAGGAAGCCCGTGTCGGTGCCCCACCCGGCAAACTCGTCGTGGCGCAGAACGCGCACGAGCAGGTCGCGATTGGTGGTCACGCCGTGGATACGAGCGCGGGCTAGCGCGGCCGACAGGCCGGCGAGGGCCTCGTCGCGGGTGGGCGCCCACGCGATGACCTTGGCCAGCAGCGAATCGTAGTGGTGACCGATCACCGAACCGGCGCGAAACCCCGAGTCAACGCGCACGCCGGCGAGCGCCGGGATGTCCATGGTGCGCAGGGTCCCCGTGCAAGGCCGGTATTCGTCCGCCGGATCTTCGGCGCACAGACGGGCCTCGACCGCATGGCCGTTTATTCGCAGGTTGTGCATCTCCGCAGGCAACGGGCGGCCCATGGCTACCAGCAGTTGGGCACGTACCAGGTCGAGACCGGTGATCAGCTCGGTAACGGGGTGCTCGACCTGCAACCGGGTGTTCATCTCTAAGAACGCAAAGGTGCCGCCCTGGCCGTCCTGGCCGGCGTCGTAGACGAATTCAACCGTGCCCGCCCCCACGTAACCGACCGCGCGCGCAGCGGCGACGGCGGCCTCGCTCATCCGTGCGCGCAACGCCTCGTCGACGACCGGGGACGGCGCCTCCTCGATGACCTTCTGGTGCCGACGCTGCACGGAGCACTCCCGCTCGAACAGCGCGACGACGTTGCCGTGCGTGTCGGCCATAACCTGAATCTCGATGTGGCGCGGGCGCTGGAGGTAGCGCTCGAGGAAAACGGTGCCGTCGCCGAACGCGGCAGCGGCCTCGCGCGAGGCCGCTGCGACCGCCCCGTCGAGTTCGCCCGGCGAGGTAACCACGCGCATGCCCCGGCCGCCACCACCAGCGCTGGCCTTGACCAGGACCGGGTAGCCGACGTCGGCGGCCAACTTCGCCAGCTGCTCGGTCGACAGGCCCGTGGTGTCGCCGCCCGGCAACACTGGCACCCCCGCGTCAGACATCATCTTCTTGGCCTGCAGCTTCGAGCCCATAGCGTCGATCGCCTCGGGCGGCGGACCGATGAAGACGAGGCCGGTGGCGGCGCAGGCACGCGCGAACGCAGCGTTCTCGGACAGGAAGCCGTAGCCGGGGTGGACAGCATCCGCGCCAGTCAGCGAAGCCGCAGCGATCAGCCGTTGAATGTCGAGATACGTCTCGGCGGGAGACGAACCGGGAAAATGCACCGCCTCGTCAGCGTCAGCGACATGCCACGCGTCGGCATCGGCGTCGGAATAAACCGCCACCGTCACGATGCCGAGGTCGCGGCAGGTGCGAAACACCCGCCGCGCAATCTCGCCACGGTTGGCGACCAGGACCTTGCGAATCACAGGCACCGCCATCACATCCTGAACACGCCGTAGCCGCGCTGGCCACGGATTTCGCCGTTATGGATCACAGAAAGGCAGAACCCAAGAACGGTCCGCGTATCCCGGGGATCGATGATCCCGTCGTCGTAGAGGCGTCCGCTGTTGGCCAACGCGACGGACTCGCGCTCGATCTGCCCTTCAACAGCGGCACGCATCTGCGCGTCGGCCTCCTCGTCGAACGGCAGCCCGCGGTCGGCGGCGGACTCGCGCGCCACGATGGACAGCACGCCGGCCAGTTGCGCCGGACCCATCACAGCCGACTTCGAGTTCGGCCAGGCAAACAAAAAGCGCGGCGAGTACGACCGCCCGCACATGCCGTAATTCCCGGCTCCGTAGGACGCACCCATCGTGATTGTCACGTGCGGGACCGTGCTGTTGGACACGGCGTTGATCATTTTGGCGCCGTCCTTGATGATGCCGCCCTGCTCGTACTCGGCGCCGACCATGAAACCCGTAGTGTTCTGCAAGAAGATGAGTGGAGTGTCGATCTGATTCGCCAGCTGGATGAACTGCGATCCCTTCTCGGCCTCCTCACTGAACAAGATGCCGCGGGCGTTGGCGAGGATGCCGACCGGAAAACCATGAATCGAGGCCCAGCCAGTGACCAGTGACGTGCCGTAGAGCGGTTTGAACTCATCGAAAGCCGATCCGTCGACCACTCGAGCAATGACGTCGCGGGGATCGAACGGCACCTTCGGATCGACCGACGCGATGCCGAGCAATTGGTCGGGGTCATGAACGGGCGGAAGTGGGGGCATAGTGGGCCCCACGCCATCCTTACGCCAGTTGAGCCGCGCCATGATGCGCCGGCCGATGCGGATCGCGTCCTGCTCGTCTTCGGCCATATAGTCGGCCAGCCCTGATGTGCGCGCATGCATGTCGGCGCCGCCGAGCGACTCGTCGTCGGACACCTCGCCGGTGGCCATTTTGACCAGCGGCGGACCGCCGAGGAACACCTTCGAACGATTACGCACCATCACGACGTAGTCGCACATGCCCGGGATGTACGCACCTCCCGCGGTCGAGTTGCCGAACACCAACGCCAGCGTCGGGAGTCCCGCGGCGCTGTGCTGAGTCAAGTCGTGGAACAGCTGCCCGCCGGGCACAAAGATCTCGGCCTGTGTGGGCAGGTCGGCCCCGCCGGACTCGACGATATTGATGATGGGCAGGCGGTTCTCCCGCGCCACGGCCATGCCGCGAAACACCTTACGAAAGGTGTAAGGGTTCGATGCGCCGCCGCGGACTGTCGGGTCGTGGGCGATGATCATCGACTCGATGCCTTCGACTATGCCGATGCCGACCACCACACTGCCCCCGACGGGAAACTTCGTACCCCAGGCCGCGAAAGGACACAGCTCGAGAAACGCCGTGTCGAGGTCGAGAAGGAGCTCGATGCGCTCGCGGACGAGCAACTTGCCTCGCTTGCGATGCCGCGCAACGTATTTCGCGCCGCCACCCCCGTTGGCCATCGCCAGCTGCTCTGCGATCGTGTCGAGATGCTCGCTCAATCCTTGGCGGTTCTCGAGATAAGCCGGCGCAGTGTCATCAACCTGATCGGGCAAGACGTGAACCAACGCTTCCCTCCCAACGAGCATCGACGTCGACCTGGTGACGCGCTAATGTTAGCCGCAATTAACATCAGGAGACAACCGTGGCTAGGTGGAGTCGCGGTCGATCAGGAGAGAGTCAACATGACCCAACTGGACGAGCACGCCGAAACAGCGACGGCCAACCCCTGGAAGACCCCGGAGCGGCTCGCCTTGAGCGATCTGGCGCAGTCGTTCACCCGCAAGGAAATCGCCCCGCACATCACCGAATGGGAGGAGGCCGGGGAGCTGCCGCGCGAATTGCACCGCAGCGCAGCGCGGGCCGGACTGCTCGGTATCGGCTTCGCCGAGGAGGTCGGCGGCGCCGGTGGCGACCTGCGCGACCTCGTCTTGCTCACCGAGGGCGTGATGGCGGCCGGCGGCTCATCAGGGGTGCTGGCGAGCCTGCTGACGCACAACATCGCCCTGCCGCACATGGTCGCTCAGGGTGACCCGGACCATATTCAGCGGTTCGTCGCGCCGACGCTCTCGGGCGAGAAGATCGGCAGCCTCGGTGTCACAGAGCCCGACACCGGCTCCGACGTAGCCGGGATCCGCACCACCGCCGTGCGCGACGGCGACCACTACGTCGTTAACGGAGCCAAAATGTTCATCACGTCGGCGGTGCGTGCCGACTTCGTCACCACGGCCGTACGGACCGGCGGCCCCGGCGCGGGCGGAATCTCGTTGCTCGTCGTCGAGCGCGGCACGCCCGGATTCAGCGTGTCACGCGCGCTGAAAAAGATGGGCTGGTGGTGCTCGGACACCGCCGAACTGGGCTACGCCGACGTGCGGGTTCCCGTCGCCAACCTCGTCGGCGCGGAGAACAGCGGCTTCGTCCAGATCATGCAACAGTTCCAGGTCGAGCGCGCCTTCATCGCCGTCCAGTGCTACGCCACCGCGCAACGCTGCCTTGATCTAACCCTGCAGTGGGTCAAGCAACGCGAGACATTCGGCCGCGCGCTGTCGACCCGCCAGGTCGTCCGCCACAAGATCGTCGACATCGCAACGGCCGTCGATGTAGCGCGGACCTACACCCGCGCCGCCGTCGACCGCATCGTCGCGGGCGACACCAACGTGACCATGGTGTCGATGGCCAAGAACGCGGCGGTCGCCGCGTGCGATCTTGCGGTCGACAGCGCTGTGCAATTACACGGAGGCATGGGCTATCTGCGGGAGACCGAGGTCGAACGCCATTATCGCGACTCGCGCATCCTCGGCATAGGCGGTGGCACGACTGAAATCATGAAGGAGATCATCGCCAAGCAGATCGGCCTGTGATATCCGTGCAAAAATCACCGTGCAAGTCGTAACCTGGGCGCCGCCCCGGCACCGCCTCGATCACCCGAGTGCATCTGCGTAACTCGCGCACTTCCCGAGGTCATCACGGTCAAGCCTGGGCGGCGCTTTGACTTTGCAGTTGGTTCCTTAGTTCCCGTTTGAGAACTTTGCCGGCGCCCGAGAGTGGTAACGCGTCGACGAAGGATGCGGTTCGAGGTGCTTTGTAGCCGGCAATTCGGTCTCTGCAGAACTGTCGGAGGTCCTGTGCTGTGGTGGTGTGATCGTTGGCCAAGACGACAACCGCGTGTACGCGTTCGCCCCAATTCTCGTCGGGCAGACCGATGACCGCGCATGCCGCGACTGCCGGATGATCGGCCAACACGTTCTCGACTTCGGTCGAATAGACATTTTCGCCGCCTGAGATGATCATGTCCTTGAGTCGGTCCACGACGAAGACGTAACCCTGTTCGTCCATGTAACCGGCATCTCCGGTATGCATCCATCCGCCGCGTAGAGCTGCCGACGTCTCTTCGGGCTTGTTCCAGTAGCCCAGCATTACATTGCCCCCGCGCACCGCGACTTCGCCGGTATCGCCGCGTGGGAGCTCCCGGTCGTCAGGACCCACGATCTTTACCTCAACACACGGAGCGGCGCGTCCGGCGGAACGCAGCAGCTCAGGGTCGGCGTGATCTTCAGGGCGCAAAACGGTCGCCAGCGGTGATAACTCCGTCATGCCGTAGCCCTGCATGAACCGCACTCCAGGGAGCGCCCTCATCGCGCGCGTAAGGACCGCTTCCGAGATCGGCGAAGCACCGTACATCACGTTTGTCAGGCTGGAGAGGTCGAATTGGTCGACGCGCGGGTGATCGACGACCAACTGTAGCATCGTGGGTACGAGAAGCACATCCGTAATTCGTTGCTGTTCAACAGCAGTCAGAATATCTTCTGGATTGAAGGTCGAGAGCATGACATGAGTTCCCCCCAGCGCGGTCTGAGCGGCCCACGTCGCCAAGTCGGCCAGATGGAACAGTGGTGCGACGTGAAGCAGGCGCGCTCCGTCGCCTAAAAAGCTTCCGACACTGAGCATTCCAAGCGACGAAGTAACCAGGTTCGCGTGGCTGAGCATGACACCCTTGGGCAGGCCGGTCGTGCCGCCGGTATAAAAGATCCCAGCAATCTGATCGCCGCTACGCCGTATATCGTCGCCCGGGGAGCCGCTAGCTACCAGTTCCTCATACGGCAGCATGCCTGCCGGGGTCGGCCCGTCACCGCAATGAATGACGTAACGCAGGTGCGGGCACGACGAACGGAGCGCCGGAACCAGCGCGCTGAAGGCGTCGTCGACGAACAACACATCGGTCTGCGAGTCGGTCAGCGCGTAGCCGATCTCGGCGGCGCTCCACCGAATGTTGAGCGGATTGAGCACCGCGTCCGCCCATGGGACCGCGAGTAGGTATTCGTGATAGCGGTCCGAGTTCAGTGCAAGCATCGCCACCCGGTCGCCTCGCTGCACACCAATACTGCGCAGAGCGCCGGCCAGCTTCGCTACTCGCTGCGCCGATTCCGCGTAGGTCCTGATGCGATCCCCGTGGATCGTGGCCGGTCGGTTCGGGTGATGCTGCACAGCTCTGTGCAGGCCCTGAGTGAGGTACATCGATGCGCCCCCGTTTCTCGTGTCACGCCGGCATAAGCTCTATGGACAACCGGAGCCTATGTTATCGAGGATTAACTCTAGGCGTTTCACGCACGGCCCCACAAGCATCCTGTGGAGGCGCTAAGCGGTGGCGTCGATACCCTGCGCGCGTCTGGATTGCTTCTGAGAACGCGCGGGGTGCACGCCCAGGACGCCGTGAGCAACTTGGGCGAGCAATGCAGAAACCCGCTCCGGTGGTAGTCCTGTATCGCGGTAGTGAAGGGTTGACTGGATCGCGCCGATTGTGGCGTGCACTAAGGCGCGCAACTCGGCTTCGTCGAGTTCAGGACGCAACTCGCCGAGGACGTGCACCCATTCCTGCAGGTACAGGCGCTGCTTCCGGCGTAGCCGACTGCGTTGATGGTCGGCGAGATTGTGGACCTCCCGGTAGTAGACAATGGCGAGCTC
This sequence comes from Candidatus Mycobacterium wuenschmannii, assembly GCF_030252325.1. Classification (NCBI taxonomy): domain Bacteria; kingdom Bacillati; phylum Actinomycetota; class Actinomycetes; order Mycobacteriales; family Mycobacteriaceae; genus Mycobacterium; species Candidatus Mycobacterium wuenschmannii. The sequence goes on from NZ_CP126981.1 coordinate 2,814,729, forward strand.
GCGCTGATTCATCACCAGCGCCACATGGTCAGCCACCAGCGCCGTCAAAGCCTGTCCTTCGGTTCCGGCCCTGGATTGCTCAACGATTGCCGACGCGCGCTGGTGTAAAGCGTCGATAACTTGCTCGAACAACGCCGACAGCAACCCGGCCTTGCTATCGAAATGCCGGTAGATAGCCGGACCGACCACCCCGGCCGCCAGGCCGATATCAGCCATCGAGACAGCGTGATAACCGCGATCGGCGATCAGTTGTGTCGCTGCCGCAATGATCTGCGCCCGACGGTCCTCTCCGCGCCGTCGGCTGCGAGCAACGGTATCCACCACGTCGACATCCTTCCGGTGCCAAAACCTGCCGCATCGCCGCGAAGGTCCTAACTGTCCAGGCCACCACCCCACAGCATCTCACGACATGACTGAGCAGACCGCCTCGACCACACGAGCCAACTCGGCCGTGTGAATTTGCAGTAACTGGGGCTGGGCGCGGAAATAGCTCTTACTCTTTCACGACTGGTACGGCGCGACTTCTTTGCAGCCGACTGAGCGGGACTGTGGATTTAACGGTGTTTCCGGCCTGATGCGCTGAGGGATCCTCGGCGAGGAAGGTGCCGTGATGACGACACTGGATGGCGTGACAAAGAAAAAGCCGGTGGAGCAGTCCGCCGAGCAGCAGGCCGCGGCCGAGCTGGTGCGGCTGGCGCAAGAACAAGGCCTGTCGTTGACCGGGCCTGATGGGCTGCTCAAGCAGCTAACCAAGGTGGTGCTCGAGACTGCCCTCAATGAGGAGATGACCGAGCACCTGGGCTATGAGAAGCATGACCCCGCCGGTGCCGGTAGTGGCAATATCCGCAACGGCACCCGGGCCAAGACGGTGCTGACCGAGACCACCGGAGCTGTCGAGCTCGACGTGCCACGCGACCGCGCCGCCACGTTTGAACCGCAGATCGTCAAGAAACGCCAGCGGCGGCTATCGGGCGTCGATGAGGTGGTGCTGTCGCTGTATGCCAAAGGCCTGACTACTGGCGAGATCTCGGCGCACTTCGCCGAAATCTACGGGGCGTCGGTGTCCAAGGAGACGATCAGCCGGATCACCGACAAGGTGATCGAGGAGATGAACGACTGGGCGGTGCGGCCCCTGGATGAGATCTACGCGGCAATCTTCATCGACGCCATCGTGGTCAAAGTCCGTGATGGGCAGGTCGCCAACCGGCCGTTCTATGCCGCGATCGGGGTGAGCCTGGCCGGGGAACGCGACATCCTTGGCCTGTGGGCCGGCAGCGGTGGTGAGGGCGCGAAGTTCTGGATGAGCGTGTTGACCGACTTACGCAACCGCGGTGTCAAGGACGTCTTCTTCGTCGTGTGCGATGGACTCAAAGGGTTGCCCGAGGTGGTCAGCAACGTCTGGCCCCAGCCATTGTGCAGACCTGCATTATCCATCTGATCCGCAACACATTTCGGCTTACCTCGCGCAAATACTGGGACGAGATCAAACGCGACGTGAACCCGATCTACACCGCGGTCAACGCCGCAGCAGCCCGCTCAGCGTTCGACGAGATGACCGAGAAATGGGGGCAGCGCTACCCAGCGGTGATAAGGCTTTGGGACAACGCCTGGAGCGAGTTCATCCCGTTCCTGGACTACGACGTCGAGATCCGCCGAGTCATCTGTTCGACGAATTCCATTGAGTCCCTCAACGCCCGCTACCGGCGAGCGATCAAGGCCCGCGGCCACTTCCCCTCCGAGCAGGCCGCGATGAAATGCCTCTACTTGGTGACGCGTTCCCTAGACCCGACGGGTACCGGCAGGGCACGATGGACGATGCGGTGGAAGCCAGCGCTCAACGCGTTCGCGATCACCTTCAGCGACCGTTTCCCGGCGGCCGAAACCTACTAATGGAAACCGCCGGAAACACCGTTAACGCGATAGTCCCGACTGAGCCGCAGACCTAGCCAGTTCGATATGTGTTGGTAGTCAAGGCTATTGCCGCTAACGAAATCGATCGCGACCTGGTGTTGAGCTTACGAGGCGCTGGCCGCGTTTGTCGTCGGTGCAGCAATCTGCGGCGCGCGCCGGTGGGCCGTAAGGAAGTCGTCGACGATCTGGGCGCAGTCGTCGTGGGTGATGGTGTGGAAGCCGGTCATTCGCGCGAACGCGAGGGGTCCGACAAGTTGGCAGAGGACGAGTTCGAGGTTGAAGTCGCCGAGTTGGGTTTGTGCGTCGGGGCTTTGGAGCAGGGCGTCGAATGGCTTGCGGTATTGGTCGATGACGCGGGCACGCAACGCCCCGGATGCGCGTTGGCGTTCGCTGTCGGCGGCGCCGCTGGGGCCGAGGGCGAGCCAGGCCAGGGTGGTGACATGTAGCGGGGCGTCGCTGAACAGCGTTGCTTGCCGGCTGAGTAGTTCGACGAGGAGTTCGCGCAGCGTGCCGCTGGTTGGGGTCGGGGGTGTGACGTGCGGTAGTAGCCGCTCGAAGGTGGCTGCGAGGAGGTGCGATGAGCTGGTGAAGTGGCGATAGAGGGTGGTGCGTGCGACTTTGGAGGCTTTGGTGACGGCGTCGATGGTGACGGCTTCGACGCCTCCGGTGCTGAGCAGGTTGGCTGCGGCGTCGAGCAGCCTTGTGCGCGAACGAATCCGGCGCGGATCGATGTCGTCGGAGTCATAGTCCGGCTCTGTGCTCGCCTGTTCGCGGGTCATGTCACCACCTTGGTCGCTGCGCAGTGTTCGGGTGATGACATTACGCGGTCCTTCTCGTTGTGGTACTAAGAGTAGCGTAGCGACACCGAAAGTACCGGGGAGTGCGAATTGAGCGAGGAAACGCTGCCGCCTAGCCGTCTACCGTTTCACACGCCGACGTGTATGGGGTGCGGACCCGACAATCCGCATGGCTTCCAGCTGACCGTCTTTCGCGATGGTGACAGCGTATTCAGCGACATCACCTTCGATGAACGCCACAGCGGCGCACCGGGTTTGGCGCATGGTGGTGCAGTCGCCGCCGTATGCGATGACCTGTTTGGCTTCACCTTGTGGGTGGCGGGCACCCCGGCGGTCACCCGAAGTCTAACCGTGGACTACCTGCAGCCCGTGCCGTTATACCAACCCCACCGCATCACCGCGCACGTCGAGTCACGCGATGGCCGCGCCCTGCATGTCACGGGCGCGGGAAGCAGCAGCGACGGAATGGTCAGGTTCACGGCGAAAGCGTTATTCATCATCGTGACGGCCGAGCATTTCGGCGCCCACGGTGACCTGACGGCGTTCAGCGACGTGTTCCAGAGGCTCGCGGCCATCTCCGAGTCGCCAGGATCGGGCGACCCCACGCCGTGACCGCATCAGCGACACCCCGGACCGGCACACCACGCGCACGTAAAGACGCTGGGGGCCAGCGTCTGTCACGCAAAACCGTTGATGATCCGGCTCGATACGAGCCGGTTCTGGATGCGGCACTGCGTGCCGCTGCTACGGGTGGCTTTGATGCGGTGCAGATGCGCTCGGTAGCCAGCGCTGCCGGTATCGCCGTCGGCACGCTGTACCAGCGTTTCCCATCGAAAACCCATTTGCTGATCGCGGTGCTCAAGCGGGAGTTCGAACGGGTCGCCGCCGACCGTGACTGGGCGGCCTGCGCGACCACCGCCGGCCAGCGGCTGGCGCTGCTCACATCCCGATTGCACGCCGAGTGGCAGCGCGACCCGAAACTGACCGAGGCCACGACGCGCGCGATGGTCGTGGCCGACAGCGCCGCAGCGACTGTGACGGCCGAGACCGTCGCGGTGGTTCAGCAGCTTTTCGCCAACGCACTCGGCGGTGCGACTGCCACCGAGCACCATTACGAGATCGCCCGCCTGATCACCGACGTGTGGTTGGCCAATCTGAGCGCCTATAGCGGTGATCGTATCTCCGCGTCCGATGCCTACGACCGCATCAACCGCGGCGTGACCCTATTACTGAATGGCCAGTTCAACGGCATTTAGGTACTACTAGTATCGTAGCGATACTAGTAGTACCGTTGGTGGTCTGATCCGGCGACTGAGTCAAAGGAGCATGTGATGATCAACCAGTGGATCGAGTGTTGCACAGTACAGCGGATGTCCCTCAAAGACGGCCTGGTGCTGAATATGGATGATTACAACGAACTGGTCATCTCGGGGCGTCTGCACCTCACGCTCCCCCCAACAGGGCCGCATCCGGCCGAAGTCGTGGAGATCGACCCGACAAACCTTTCGGAGTGCGAGCGGCCCTTATTCGACCTGGCCGGTTCAGTGTGCACCGAAGCGTGGTGCACCGAGAACGGCACGCTGCACGTGCGGTTTTCCCGCGGCCACGCCATCGAGGTCGCCGCCGACACCCAGATCGCGGCCTGGGAACTCTATGGCAAACACCACGGCTACATGGCGTGCCTGCCGGGCGGTCGGGTCCGCACTGTGCGCCACGACCTACCCGACGACGAGGACGTACCAGCCGAAATCGCCTCCAGGACAACATGACCGACACCACCCTCACGCCCAACACCACACGCCCAGCCCAACGCCGCGCTGACCGACCGGGCGGCGCAAGTGAATACAGCCCGCGGTTGGCGCGGGTCGGCTCTTTCGCCGTCCGTCACAAGGCCGTGGTGTTCGCGGTGTGGATCGGCGCTGCTGTTGCCCTGGCGATACTGTTTCCGCAACTGGAGACCGTGGTGCGCCAGCAGTCGGTCGACCTGTTACCTCGGGATGCGCCCGCGTTGCAAACCATCGACCGGATGAGTAAGGCGTTTGGCGAGCAAGGCTCCAAAACCATGCTGTTCGTTGCGATGGAAGATCCCGCCGGCCTGACGCCGGACGCCCGCCGCCACTACGGCGACCTGGTCGCCCGACTGCGCGCCGACACCAGCCACGTGCTGCTGGTGCAGGACCTACTCGCCGACCCGGTCACCGCAACCCAGGCCGTCAGTCAAGACCGCAAGGCGTGGTATCTGCCGGTCGGTGTGGCCGGCACCCTGGGCGGTCCCGAAGCCGCTGAATCCGTCGGCGTGGTGCGCGCCATCGCGGCACGCGAATTCGCCGGCACAACAACCACTGTGTATGTGACTGGTCCGCCATCGACTTTCAGCGATCAGATCGCCAGTGCTGAGCACGCGCTGCTGTTCATTTCGATGGCGACCGCCGCGCTGATCGCGTTGATCCTGATGGTCGTCTACCGCTCCGTGGTCACTGCTCTGCTGCCGCTGCTGGTCATTGCCCTGAGCCTTGGTCTTGGCCGCGGCGTGCTGTCCGCGCTCGGCGAATTCGGCATGCCCGTATCGGAATTCACCATCGCGTTCATGGGAGCTATCCTGCTCGGAGCTGGCACCGACTACTCGGTGTTTCTGATCAGCCGCTATCACGAACAACGCCGCGCCGGTGTATCCCCCGACGAAGCAGCCATCTACGCCACCGCCAGCATTGGGCGCGTCATCCTCGCCTCAGCCGCCACCGTCGCTTTCGCGTTCCTATCCATGGTGTTCGCCAAACTCAGTGTCTTCGCCGCCCTTGGCCCTGCCTGCGCACTGTCGGTCCTCGTCGGCTTCCTGGCCACCGTCACCCTGTTACCCCCCGTACTGAGCCTTGCCGGTCGCCGCGGGATCGGCGACCCCAAACCCGACCGCACCCGCCGCTACTGGAACAGTGTCGCCGTCGCCGTCGTCCGACGCCCCGTCCCCCTGCTAGCGATCAGCCTCATCATCTTGCTCGCGCTGTCCGCGGTCGCGACCACCATCAAAATCAGCTACGACGACCGCAAAGGCCAACCCGCCACCACCGCCAGCAACCAGGGCTACCGACTGCTAGACCGCCACTTCCGCAAAGACGTCGTCATCAGCGAATTCGTCGTCGTGGAAAACCCGACCGACATGCGCAGCGGTCGCGGTCTCGCCGACCTCGATGAGATGGCATCCCGCATCGCCCAAATCCCCGGTGTCACAAAAGTTTCTGGCGTCACCCGCCCAGCCGGAGCGCGTCTTGACCAAGCCAAACTTGCCTGGCAGAACGGGCAAATCGGCGACAAGATGGCCGGCGCACTCGACGAAGGAAACGCCCGCAAAAACGACCTCGCCAAACTCACCAACGGCGCAGACCTGCTCGCCGGGGGGCTCGCCCAACTCGACACGACCGTGCGCACCGCTCTCACACCATTGACCGGCGTTCTACGTCAGGCATCGGCAGCCGGCGTCCGCGTCGAGCAATTAAAGCCACTGTTGCAACAACTTTCAGCAACAGCACCCAACATCGACGGCGCGATCCAAGCCGGCCCAGGCATCCGCCCGCTGGCCGACCAAGCACACAACGCCATCACCACCATCGACCCACTCGTCGGCGCGCTCAACACCTCACCGTGGTGCGCCACCACACCACAGTGCGCCCAAATCCGCGACCAAGTCCAGATTCTGACCACCCTGAACAACAACGGCTTCTTCAACCAGGTCGCCGACCTCGGTGACCACTACAACCCCTCCGCCAACGCCACCGTCGCCGGCACCCTCAACGACGTACAAGCCGCCGTCGCCGCACTCGACCACGCCTTCGGCGCGCTCGGCAACTCCGATGACATGGCCGCCAACATCGGCCGCCTCAAAGACGGCATCAACCAACTCGCCTCCGGCGCGCAAGCACTCGCCACCGGCGTGCACACCCTCGTTGACAGCAACCTGCAACTACTGTCCGGGATGAGTCAGATCGCCGCCCAACTGCAAAACTCCGCTCGCGCCAGCACCATCGCCGACTCCGCCAGCGGCTTCTACCTACCCGTCAACGCCTTCGAGAACCGCCAATTCGCCGACGTAGCAAAGCTATTCCTGTCGGCCGACGGCAAAACAGCACGATTCGCCATCGAATCCAGCTACGACCCCTACAGCAGCCAAGCCACACACCTCGCCACCCAGATGGTCGCCGTCGGCAACGCGGCCCGGCCCAACACCTCACTGGCCAACGCCACCATCTCCGTCGCCGGCTTCCCCGCCCTCAACGCCGACATCCAACGACTGCTCTGGTCAGACTTCGCACTACTGGCCACAGCCACCCTGCTCATTGTCGGCCTGATCCTGGTCGTACTACTCCGAGCGGTCCTGGCCCCGCTGTATCTGCTCGGCACCGTCGTCCTGAACTACCTGGCCTCCCTCGGCATCGGCGTTCTTGTGTTCCAAACGTGGCTCGGTTACCAAATCGCCTGGCCCGTACCGCTACTCGCATTCATCATCCTTGTCGCGGTCGGTGCCGACTACAACATGCTGCTCGTCTCACGACTGCGCGAAGAATCCAACCGCAACATCCGCGTCGGCGTCCTGCGCACCGTCGCCAGCACCGGCTCCGTCATCACCTCAGCAGGACTGATCTTCGCCGCCAGCATGTTCGGCCTCATGGTCGGCTCCATCGCCATCATGATCCAAGTCGGGCTCATCATCGGCTGCGGACTGCTGCTCGACACCTTTCTAGTCCGCACTCTCACCGTCCCCGCCATCGCCACCCTGCTCCGCGAAGCAAGCTGGTGGCCCCAACGCACCACGAGTCCCCCGTTACCGAATCCCGCCGATTTCCCATCGCCACAACACATTCGATCGTGAACCCTCGATCGGAATCCAGGATCACGCTGTGTCATTCCCATGATTTCGGGGTGCTTCCGGACGACCCGAGAGGCCACCAGCGCCCCACAGTGACCTTTACGGATTTCGCATTAATGTTCATGTATTGACAAACTTGCTATAAATGTAAATAGATCGACGCGTTGGATCCCTACCCGTGCAGGAGCGAACATGCCCAGTCGTGTTAAGTCGCCGGTGGAGCACCTCCGAGAGCGACTGTCTTCGGTCGTGCTCACGCCGGCACCACAGGCCGTAGAGGAACGCTGGCGTCGATTCAGCCGCGACTGGAGGGCCAGTGAACTCGCTCCCCCACCACCCGGCAGCAGTTTGAAAGCGGTGCTGGGCGACCCGGGCGTTCCCCTGCTGGGGCACACGTTGGACTACATCCGCTTCGGGGCGGACTTCACTCGGGAGCGCTACGAACGGCTCGGCTCAGTGTCATGGATGGGGGCGTTCGGCACGAAGATGGTGGTCATCGCGGGTCCCGATGCCACTCGAGAGGCGCTGACCAGCGAGGCGAAAGCATTCTCGCAAGACGGTTGGTCCTTTTTGATCGACGCATTCTTTCACCGCGGACTGATGCTCATGAGCTTCGATGAACATCTCATGCATCGACGGATCATGCAGGAGGCTTTCACCCGCCCCCGGCTCACCCGCTACGTCGATCAGGTGACGCCGTGCGTCAGCGAGGCAATACCCCTGTGGCCGACAGGATCAGAGGTAAGGATCTACCCGTTGCTGAAGAACCTCACCCTAGACATTGCGACGGACGTCTTCATGGGCGGTCGCGGAAAGAGTGAGAGTGACGCAATCAACGAGGCCTTTGTCGCTACAGTTCGCGCAGCCAGTTCCATTGTGCGCGTGCCGCTTCCCGGCACCAGATTCCGCGCGGGGGTGCGTGGCCGGCGCCTGCTCGAAGACTACTTCGCGCGGCATCTACCGGACGCGCGCGGCGGGGACACCGACGATTTGTTCGCCGCACTGTGCCAAGCGAGCACCCCGGAAGGCGAGCGCTTCTCCGACGACGATGTCATCAATCACATGATTTTTCTGATGATGGCCGCCCACGACACGTCGACGATCACCACGACCGCTGTCGCATATTTTCTCGCCAAACACCCCGAGTGGCAGGAGGCTGCAGCGGCCGAAGCTGACGCCATAGGTGACGGGCTTCCCGATATCGAAGCTCTCGATCGCATGGAAGTTATCGATCTTGTCCTTAAAGAGTCGTTGCGGCTGCTCGCGCCCGTACCGCTGGTGATGCGCAAAACCGTCCGCGACGCAGCCATCGACGGCTATCACATTCCTGCCGACACCATGTGTGCAGTGACCCCAGCGGTGAATCATTTTGATCGCGCAATCTGGCGCAACCCTGACCGCTTCGACCCATCCCGCTTCGACGAACCACGACGTGAGGATCAAGCACACCGATTCGGATGGGTGCCGTTCGGCGGCGGAGCGCACAAATGCATCGGCATGCAGTTCGGCACGCTCGAAGTGAAGGCCATCCTGCACCGCATGCTGCGCACCTACACCTGGACGGTCCCGTCGGGCTACGACATACGTTGGGACAACACCTCGTTGCCCATTCCCGTCGATGGGCTACCGCTGAATTTGCGGCGCCGATGAGCGCCGGCCACACCCGCAATCTCCAACCGACAGAATTCCTCGATTGGCAACACGAGGCGGTTCAAGACTTCGCCGCCACCGCCACCCGCGGCGCGCACAGCGAAACCGACAGGGCCATCGCCCTTTTCACCAGCGTGCGTGACTCCATCTGGTACGACCCCTACACGGTCAGCGCGGACCCGACTAGCTACCGCGCGAGCACGGTAGCTAGTTCCGAGCGCGCGTACTGCATCCCGAAGGCCGTGCTGTTGACCGCCGCGTGCCGAGCGGTCGGCATCCCAGCGCTCCTCGGCTTCGCCGACGTGCGAAACCACCTGCAGACCGATACGTTGCGCGAGCGGATGGGCGGATCTGACGTCTTCGTCTACCACGGCTACAGCCTGATGTTGCTCGACGGCGCATGGGTCAAGGCGACACCGGCCTTCAACCACGAACTGTGCGCACGCTTCGGTGTTGCGCCGATTGAATTCGACGGCCACAACGACGCACTACTGCACAGCTTCACCGCCGACGGCGCGCAGCACATGGAGTACCTTCGCGACCGCGGAGCCTTCGACGACCTGCCACTCACCGAGATCCTGGTAGCGCTGCGTGCACACTACGGGAATTTCATCGAGCAACCGCGCAGCTGTGTAGACCTCTTCGCCAGGGAAGCGAGCCCACATCAGCATGCTGGGTAGGACGCGGGACGATTCACTAGCGATCACCGCATTAACGAGCATCTTCTCGGAATTTCACGGTGATACGCAGGCTATGATTTTTGACGGAGCTAGATTTAGCCGTGACGAATTACTTGATCGCCAAGATTGCGTAATGGTCGCCCCGGAACGGAGGTGGCGGCTCTGAGATGCCATGGTCTAGCGTTGGAAACAAGTGCGGTGCAAACCAATCCGACCTTGCATTCGCTAGGCGAATATATCGTTAAACTTTTTGATCGACTGCCAAAGTTGGTCGACGTTGAAATTGAAAGGATCTAATGTCTACCCCTACTTCACCTTGGATGAACTCTGAACTTCACGAGTTACGCAATCTAGCCGCAAAATTTTTCGCTGCTGAGTTATCGCCCCACGCCGAAAGATTCGCCGAACAGCATCATGTCGATCGTGACCTATGGAACAGGGCGGGAGATTTGGGCTTGCTTTGTATGTCGATACCCGTGGAATACGGCGGCGGCGGGGGTACGTTCGCCCATGAAGCAGTCGTGCTCGAGGAGCAGGCTCGAGTGGGTGACAGCTCATGGGGCGCGGGACTGCACAGCGGGATCGTTGCGCACTACATTCTGCACTATGCCACCGAGGATTTGAAGCGAAAGTGGTTGCCCGGGATGGCATCTGGCGATCTTGTGGGCGCCATCGCCATGACAGAGCCCGGAACCGGCTCGGATCTGCAGAGTGTAAAGACCAAAGCCGTTCTGGACGGCGACGAATACGTGATCACGGGCTCGAAGACCTTCATTACGAACGGCCAACAGGCCGACCTGATCGTGGTAGTGGCCAAGACCGATTCGACTAAGGGTGCGGCTGGAGTCTCCCTGTTTGTCGTCGAAGCCAACAGCCCCGGTTTTCGGCGAGGAAAAGTACTGAACAAGATTGGGCAGCGCGGCCAAGACACATCCGAGCTATTTTTTGATGGTGTCCGGGTCCCGCGTACTCACTTACTTGGCGAGGACGAAGGTCAAGGCTTCGTCCAGCTGATGACGCAGTTGCCGCAGGAACGCTTGATCGTGGCGATTGGAGCGGTGGCCGCAATGGAACTCGCGGTGGAGCTTACACTGAAGTACACACGTGAGCGCGAAGCTTTCGGGCGACCGGTGTTTGGTTTCCAGAACACAAAGTTTACCCTTGCGGAAGCGGCGACGGAAACGCGGATTGCTCGCGTTTTTCTCGATCACTGCATTGAGCTGCACTTGGCTGGCCAACTCGATGTTCCAACAGTAGCCATGGCGAAATGGTGGACCACGGAACGTGCGATGAAGGTTCTCGATGACTGCATGCAAATGCACGGCGGCTACGGCTACATGATGGAATACCCAATCTCTCGGCTGTGGGTCGATCAGCGCGTGCAAAAGATTTATGCCGGCACAAACGAAGTGATGAAAGAAATCATTTCGCGCTCTTTATGACGGCTCTTCGTAATTGGGAGTCCACCGGCCGCCCGCCAGCCAAGATCAGCCCGACGCAGCGCACTGTCGGGTTGCCGAAGGAGCATTCTCACCGAAGTCAGCGGAACCACCGCGGCCCAGAATTTCGTTGCGCCGTTCCACATGGAATCTCGACATCACCCGACTAAGGCGGCCTCACGGTGCCGGCCGAGAAACGAGGATCGCGATGGACGTAACCGACGTTGATGTCGTCGTTATCGGCGCGGGCATCTCGGGGCTGGGCGCGGCCTATCGCATCACCGAGCGCAATCCCGGGACGACCTACGTCATCCTGGAGCGCCGTGAGCAGATCGGCGGCACCTGGGACTTGTTCCGCTATCCCGGGGTGCGTTCTGACAGCAGCATCTTCACGCTGTGCTTCCCGTGGGAGCCGTGGACGAAAGAGCAACGGGTTGCCGACGGCGGGGATATCCGCGCCTACCTGACCGCGACGGCGCACAAGTACGGCCTCGACGAGCACATCGAGTTCAACACCCACGTCCGCTCTGCGGACTGGGATTCCTCGTCAGACACCTGGACGGTCACCGCCACGCAGGACGGCGACGAGAAGGTGTTTCGCGGCCGCTTCGTGTTCTTCGGCTCCGGTTACTACAACTACGACGAGGGCTACACCCCGGACTTCCCCGGCTTCACCGAGTTCGCGGGCGCCGTCGTGCATCCGCAGTACTGGCCCGAGGACCTCGACTACCGGGGCAAGAAGGTCGTGGTGATCGGCAGTGGGGCGACCGCGATGTCGCTGATCCCGTCGCTGGCCGAGAAGGCGTCCAAGGTGACGATGCTGCAGCGGTCGCCGACGTACCTGTTCTCCGCGGCGCGTAGCAGTGGAGGGCTGAACTTCATACAAAAGTTCCTGCCGCGCAAGCTGGCCTATTCCTACGCGCGGCAGAGCAACGCGCTGCTGGAAGGCGTGATCTGGTTTCTGGCCCGCACGGCACCAGGCTTGGTGAAGTGGTGGATCCGCTCGATCGCCGTGCACTACCTGCCCAAGGGTTACGACGTCGACACCCATTTCAAGCCTCGCTACAACCCGTGGGATCAGCGGCTGTGCCTGATTCCCGATGCCGACCTCTACGTCGCGATTGGTGACGGGCGAGCCGAGGTGGTGACCGATCACATCGACCACTTCGATTCCACCGGAATCGCTTTGAAGTCCGGTGCGCACTTGGATGCCGACGTGATAGTCACCGCGACCGGGCTGCAACTGCAGGCGCTGGGCGGGGTGACGGTGTCAATGGACGGCGGCGAGGTCAAGCCGCAGGACCGCTTCGTCTACAAGGCCCACATGCTGGAGGAAGTGCCGAACCTGTTCTGGTGCGTCGGCTACACCAACGCATCGTGGACGCTGCGCGCCGACATGACCGCCCGGGCGACGGCAAAACTGCTGGCGCACATGGCCTCTCACGGCTACACCCACGCCTATCCGCATCTGTCCGGCGAGCCGATGCCGGAGAAGCCGGCGTGGGACATCCAAGCCGGCTATGTGCTGCGCGCCCCGCACGCGTTGCCCAAGTCCGGAATCAAGCGGCCCTGGAACGTCCGGCAAAATTACTACGCCGACGCCATCGACTACCGGTTCGACCGGATCACCGAGGCGATGGTGTTCGGTCGGAGGACGGGGCTCGCAAATTAAGACCGACCAGGGCCTGGTCGCACATTGCGCGCCGATCGGGCGATTTGTGAGTAACAGCAAGCACTTACTCCGGACGGTAGCTATCACGAGCACCGCCGGCGGCTCAGCGATCGCAACTCTGGTAGAGCGGTCCAGCCGCTACATGATGCTTGGACACCTCGATCGTGAGCAAAACGCTGACGCGGTGCGCGACAGCCTGATCACCACCGTCAGCTGAGCTGCCCGAGGCGCTGCGAGCGAGCTTGACCTGAGACCAAGGCGCAGAGATGGTCGAACTTAGTGCGTTCAGTATGGCTACGAATATGGAGGTCTACTTCGCAGATCCCGGATCGCCGCGGGAGCGCGGCAGCAATGAAAACACCAACGGGCCACTGCGCCGGTACTGCCCATGCGGGACCGACCCGTCACACCACAATGCCAGGAACTACGGCGGTCGCCGAAGAGCTCAACGGACGACCCCGCAAATACTCAACTGGACACCCCCGCCGAACGGCTGGCTGCTTTAGTAGACGCCTATTGACCCTGACCGTTGCGGCGACTGCTGAAATCCAAGGTGTGCTGGGTGCTCGGCGATGTCGGTGCACCACAGTTCGTTGAGCCGAGTGGAGCTGAACTGTTCGTTGGATCAGGTCAACAGGTATGTCGCCGCGGGGTTTTCGTCCTCCCGGCCGCAATAGTCCGCACAGGCCGTGTTCGGTCTGATCGAGTGGACCAACTTGAGTTTTACGTTCATCTCGTATTCGGCCGCAACGCCGCACGGACTCGGCGGCGCCCGTAGGTGCCGCGAGATCGCTGGTAGATCTCGGTGATCGTGTCGGTCACGATGAGCCGCTCACCTTGCGGTCCGGGACTGGGCGACGACGGTGGTATTGCAAAGGAAACGCGCTAATCCCGTTATCCGACAGGCAGATCGGGCTGAATGCCATCGCGCGATCAGCCCTTGAGTTATCGCGCGTCGGCATTTTGCGTTTTGGGTGCACCCCGCCTGCTCATCGAACAACTCGCAGGCATCCCGAGTCAACGCCAGTTCGAATTCCAGCGCGGCGATGCGCTTGTGGGCGGCGGCCAGCTCGTCGGCTTCGACACTAGGGGTGCCCTCAATGACTCCGGCATCGATGTATGCCTGACGTTTTCAACCGAACAGGGTGGCCTGGCAGAACCCGGTCTCGGGCGCCACGGCACGGCCACGGTTCACCTGAGCGTAGCCGCGCAACTATTTGCCGGCGCACCGACCACTAGTGCCGACGGGGCATGTGAACTCCTGCTGGTCACTCTGCCCTGGACTCTCACAACGGTGGACCTACTACACGGGTACAGATCAGATGGACTTGTTCAACGGGAACACGCCAGCAGCCAGCTACTTGCGAGTTCGTATCGAGTTCCCCAATCTTGGCTTTGAGACTCCACCGTCGCGACCGTGGGTAAACGCCTGGAGTGTTCGCCTACGTCGCGCCGTGTCCGTCAGCCAGTTCAGTCGCGCATCAAGCCGATCAGAAGCTATCGGGTTTCTTCAACCGCGGCCAGCGGTGGAGCGGCCTGACCTGGCACTAGCCCAAGGGTGTACAGGCCGAGAATTCCCAGAAAACCCGCACAGTGCTCGATGAGCACTTCCGTCGACAGGTGTAGTTGTCCGTCTATCCAGCGACGGAGTATCTCGAACAGGCCCCCGACACCGTAGGTAGCGGCGAGATTTGCGACTTGAAGCACATCGCTGGGTATATCGAGGTGCAAACGGGCCTCTCTGAGGACCAGCTCCGCAAAATCGGTCATCAGTTCACTTCGCAGTTGCCGAAGGAGGGGTTCGGCGCCAGATTCGACAAACAGTATGCGGGCCATGCTGGGATCGTTCTCGATTACCTGAACCAGGGCCTTGATTGGAGCGTGAGCGAGTTCTTGAGGCGCAACCGTGTCGTCCGGAATGGCGCTGGTTATCACCGCTTGGAAGGTGGCGGAGATCTTGGCAAAGACTGCGCGCAAGAGCGCGTCTCGGTCGCGAAACTGCTGGTAGAAGTAGCGGCTCGTCAATCCTGACTTCGCACACACGGCAGTCACGGTGCACGCGGTAGCTCCGTGGGTGCCCATGATTGAGACCGCGGCATCAATCAACCTCACGCGGCGCTGCGCATCGCGTTGAGTTGCGGACAGCCCGCCATAAACACGTGCTGGACTCATGTCCTACAGTCTGGCAGTCTTATCTGACAAGGCATAAAGTCAGATCAAACTTCGAGGAAGGACCTCAAATGTCGGACGATCAAGCCCCGACCAGGACCCGGGTGCTGCCAAAACCCCGGCGTGTTCGGTTTCCGATGCCGACCTCCACGAAGCGGCAACACTTCGTAGACGGCGACTTGGTGATGAGCCATTTCATCTCGACGCTCTCCGCGACGTTCCCGGAAGGCGAGGATTTCTTCATCCGCTCGGTCAGGAACTTCCAGAGTTCCATCGACGATCCCCAATTGGAGACAGCGGTCAAGGGTTTCATCGGACAAGAGGCCACGCACCGACACCAGCATCGGCTCCTCAACGAACGACTCCAGGCCATGGGTTATCCGACCGCGCGAATCGATCGTCACGTCGCACGCTTGATCAAGCGATTGGAACGGCGCTTTTCGCCGGAAATGCGGCTGTCCATGACTTCCGCATTGGAGCACTACACCGCTACGCTGGCGGAAATCATTCTTACCAGCGAAGACGCCCAGACGCTCATTGGACAGACAGAGGTTCGACCGATTCTGCTGTGGCATGCGTTCGAGGAGTCGGAGCACAAAGCGGTCGCCTTCGACGTCTATCGGCTGATTGGAGGAACCGAGCGCACCCGTGTACTGGGCATGCGGATCGCTTCAGTAATTTTGTTCGGCGAACTCATTCTGCAGACCGCCTTGTCCATGGCGTCTGACAAGGCCTCGTATAACCCGGTCACGTTGGTGCGCAGCTTGTACCGCTTCAGTCGCACCCCGATGTTCACCGCTGATGCGCTGCGGCGTTTCCGTTCCTACAACCGCCCGGGTTTCCACCCTGATGATTGGGACAGTGCTGCGGTCCTGGAGCGTTGGAGCAAGGAACTGTTCGACCAAGACGGTTCACAGACCGTAATCGCTCAGCTCGGATAGCAAAGGTGTGGAAGTTTGGCGACGCAGGAGCACCTTTCCTGCGTCGCTCCTTCCGAACAGGGTGCGCGCCGGTCGACTCATGGGTGCGGTTCTGGTAGCCGATCAAGGCGGCGGTCGGGCCAAGAATGCGGTTCGGCAGCGATCGCCACGGAGCTGGCTGGCCTGTGAGCCTGGATCAGTCGCTGACGACATAGCGTTGAGCCAGGGTTTCAGCCAGTCTGCTCGTGTGCGCGACCATTTCCTTCTCGGTCACCGCAAGCAGACCCGAGTGCCAGGCCGTCATGACTTCGACGAACCCGCCGACAGCGATCAGAGTGTCCATGCGAAGGGCTATCTCGTCGGCATCTTGTCGGAGGTGTGGCCGGCTTGCCTCAACGACCAACTGCGTTGCTTCCTGTAGGGCCACGGCGCGGCGGTCTTGTAGCGGTGAGCTACCAACATGCTGAGCGAGGAGGATGTGCGCTCGACCGGGATCGCATGCGATCCGGTCGACCACGATGGCGATCACCGCAGTGATGGTTTCGATCGGCGGCCGATTCACACGCTCGTCGAAGAGCGCAGCGACCTCGCCGAGCATGTCATTGCGGACGCCATCCCACGCTGCGACGAGCAGCTCATCGCGCGTCTTGAAATCCTCGTAGAAGTATCGATCGTTCAGCCTCGTGCGGGCGCATACGCCGCGCATAGTGACAGCGGCCCAACCGCTCTCACTCCAAATCTCGGTTGCGGCCTCGATCAATTGCTGCCGTCGTTCTGCACGACGCTCGGCGCCGGTCCGACCACCCCAGCGCTTGTTTCTCGACCGCACCTCTCCATCTTGACAAAGCCCTCGGTCCACGACAAAACTGGTGGCATGCGACACCAATGGTGGCTGGTGCCCCCAGATGAGAGTTCCCCCACAGCAGACGTCAATGGCGCGACCCGAAAGGCAGACGAATGAGATTGCTGCCATTCGGCGGCGCACCAGGCAGAACGCACCGAGCCGATGCAGTCGTCACGGGCGCAGGAAGCGGTATCGGCCGCGCATTCGCCGTGGAGCTTGCACGCCGAGGCGGACGCGTGGTGTGCGCCGACAGAGATCCCGTCACTGCAAAAGAGTCGGCAGAGTTGGTGAGGCAGGCTGGCGGCGAGGGCTTCGACATCGCATGCGACGTCACCGATCTTCAGCAGATCCGCAACCTCGCTGATGTGAGCGAAGACTGGTTCGGGAAGGCTGCGAGCCTCGTCATCAACAACGCCGGAATCGGTGCGGGCGGCAACCGCATCGGCGCGACGTCGATCGAGGACTGGAACGCGGCGATTTCTGTCAACCTCTGGGGCGTTATCTACGGCTGCGAGACTTTCGTGCCTCGGCTCCGGAGCAATGGGCATGGCGGAGTCATCAATGTGGCGTCCGCAGCGAGCTTCGGCTCGGCCCCTCGGATGGCGGCTTACAACGTGAGCAAGGCCGGAGTGCTCGCTCTGTCGGAGACACTGGCGGCCGAACTGAGCGGTACTGACGTCAACGTCACAGTGCTTTGCCCCACCTTCGTGAAGACGAACATCGCCAATAATCCTCAAATCGACGAGGCGGCTGCACGACTCGCGACCAACCTGATGAAATGGACCGGCATTTCGCCACAGCACGTTGCTCGAACGACGTTGAACGCGCACGATCGCGGACAAATTTATGTAGTACCCCAACTCGATGCCAAAGTCTTGTGGCAACTCAAGAGAGCCCTACCCGGTCTCTTTACACGCACGCTGGGCCTCGCAGAGCGCATGGTCTCATGGAACGATTCAGCCGAGTAGAGGAGCAGGGAAAATGGCTTTCGCATACAGCGACATGCTCGAGACAATCAAAAACAAGCAATGGGCTCTCGCCGATATCGATTGGGACGCCCCTGGCGCGGAACTGATCACCGATGAACAGCGTCCCACACTCAAGCAATTCATGTCCGACGTGGTGTGGATTGAGCATGTTGGAGCACGTGCCTTCGCCGCGATGGCTCCGAAGGCGCCATTCGAAGCGCTCGGAGACATTTACCGTTACTTTCACGCCGAGGAGCAGCGTCACGCCAATGCCGAACTTGCCCTGATGCGTCGCTGGGGCATGCTCGAGGAAGGCGAGAAACCGGTCCCGAACAAGAATATTCGGCTGGTCATCGAATGGCTGGACCGTTATGCCGAAGCCCTTCCCCTGACCGTCATCGGGGCCGCGATTCCGGCACTGGAGACTGCGCTCGACGGAGCGCTGCTGAAGTTTCTCCTCGATGAGGTTGACGACCCTGTGTGCGGGGAGGTGTTCAACAAGGTCAACAGCGACGAATCGCGGCATCTCGCGGTTGGCTTCCAGGTCTTGAATGACCTGGGCGCCAGCCCGATGCGAATCCACGCCATTCAAACTGCGGGTGCTCTGGTCGACCCGCGCATTCTCACCGGCGCGTTGCTGTATATCCCGCTCCTGACACGCATGTTGATGAATCTCAACGCTATGGGTCTGTCCGAGGAGAAGTTATACAACGCAGTGACGCGGTATGCCAATGTCGGCGATCGCAGTGAACATACGCGTAGGGTGCCCGGCTATCACATCTTGAAGGCGCACATGTCGTCTTCCATCAAGCGGTCCCAGCCTCTGCACTTCGTGTCTCAACGCCTTGGCAATGCGATCGATGTTTTCCCTGTTCAGATTTTCGGTCGGCCGCCATCGTGGACGGACGAACTGACCTACGAACCGGTTGCCAAATGACAGGCACCACGACGACGTTGATCGTCGGCGCCGGGTTCGCCGGTATCGGTGCGGCGATCAGACTGCTTCAGGAGGGCACGGATGACTTCGTCATCCTGGAACGGTCAGATCGCGTCGGAGGCACCTGGCGAGATAATACTTATCCCGGTGCGGCCTGCGATATTCCCTCGCTTCTCTACTCCTACTCGTTCGAGCCGAATCCGGGCTGGACTCGTACCTACTCGGGGAGCGCTGAGATCCTCGGGTACATCGACGATATGGTCGCCAAGTACGATCTTGCCCGGTTCATCCAGTTCGATACCGACGTGACTTGCTTGGAATTCGATGAGGGTGCCGGCATCTGGGTGGCCGACACGGCAGATGGAAAGCGGTATCAAGCCCGGTCAGTTGTAATGGCCAGTGGACCACTTGCCAACGCCAGCTTTCCCGATATTCGGGGTATCGACTCGTACGGTGGAATGAAGATCCACAGCGCTCGATGGGACCATGGCTACGATCTCGGCGGTAAGAGGGTTGCAGTCATCGGGACAGGCGCGAGCGCGGTTCAGATCATTCCTGAGCTCGTGAAGTCGGCTGCCTCGGTCAAAGTCTTCCAGAGAACGCCCGGTTGGGTGTTGCCCAGGGTGAACTTCAAGCATCCGGCTTGGGCGCGTTCGACCTTCAAACGACTGCCGATGAGCGAACAAGCGCTCCGCGACGCCTGGTTTTGGGCCCACGAAGTGATGGCAGTGGGTATGGTCTGGAACACCGCCGCGACGTCCGCGATACAGCTGGCGGCCAGGGCTCATCTCCGTCGGCAGGTGAAAGACTCCTGGTTGAGACGTCAGTTGACGCCCCATTTCAGGCCTGGATGCAAGCGCATGCTCATGACCAGTGATTATTACCCTGCGCTACAGGCGGATAACTGCAAGCTGATCAGCTGGCCGATCGCCACATTGTCACCCAACGGTGTTCGGACCGCCGACGGTGTCGAACACGAAGTGGACTGTATCGTATTTGCCACTGGCTTCGACGTGGCCAAACGTGGCACCCCGTTCCCGATTAGCGGCCTCGGCGGTCGGAAGCTCGGCGATGAATGGTCTCAGGGGACATTTGCCTTCAAGAGCGTGAGCGTGGCCGGGTATCCGAATTTGTTCTTCACTTTCGGACCGAATTCCGGGCCAGGCCACAACTCGGCGCTCGTATATATGGAGGCTGCAATTGACTATATAGTCAAGGCGATCAAGCTCCTTCAGCAAAATGACATCGGCACTTTGGATGTGAGGGAGGATCGTCAGGACCGCTATCACTTCGAAATTCAGCGCCGCCTTCGACGAACGACTTGGAATTCGGGGTGCAGCAGTTGGTATTTGACCGAGGACGGCTACAACGGCACGATGTACCCAGGTTTCGCGACCCAGTTTATGAGAGAACTATCCCGCTTGGATCCTCATGATTACGTGATAACCCGGCGCGACGATACACACGTCGAGCTGACGCAATCACTCTGAATACAAGTTTGCAAGGCTGACCGTCAGAACGGTGAAATACAGGAATGGATCGCAAGTCCGACCGTAATTACGAGATAATTATCATAGGAGCTGGATTTTCCGGCATCGGGTCTGGCATTAGCTTGATGAAGGCGGGATTTACCGACTTCTTGATGGTTGATGACGCCGATGGCGTAGGTGGTACGTGGCACTGGAACACCTACCCGGGTATCGCTGTCGATATACCGTCGTTCAGTTATCAATTCTCATACGAAATGCGGCCCTCTTGGTCGCGCACGTACGCCCACGGCAATGAGCTCAAAGCCTATGCCGAGCGATGTGTTGAAAAGTATCGGCTCTGGGACCATATTCGTTTCAACACAACCATTACCGAGGCTTGTTTCGACGAGAACGCAACACGGTGGCATTTGACCAGTGCCAATGGTGAGGAGTTCACGGCACGCTTCGTGATAAATTGCTCCGGCGTTCTCAGTCGGCCAAAGTGGCCTGAAATCAAGGGGGTGCGAGATTTCGCCGGCGTCACGCTCCACACGGCTAGATGGGACAATGCCAAAGATCTCAGCGGGAAGAGGGTTGCAGTAATCGGTACCGGTGCATCGGCGGTGCAACTGATACCCGAAGTCGCAAAGAAAGCAGAGAGTCTGACGGTATTTCAGCGAACTCCAATTTATTGTCTGCCGAAGCCAGACTTCCCCATACCGACGTGGGGTGGAAGGCTTCTACATTTCCTGCCGGGGGCACAATTGGCGACCCGGACCGCCAGCCAGGCGTTCGTGGAAATCACTTTCCCAATCGCCGCTCACTTTCATACGGTGATACCGTTCGCCGATGTCATGGAGAGCGCCGCAAAGCGGTACATGCGGCGTGAGGTCCATGACCCGACGACGAGAGAACAACTCATTCCGCGCTACTCGTTGGGCTGTAAACGACCCAGCTTCCACAATTCCTATCTCGCAACGTACAACCGGTCCAACGTTTCGCTCGAGACGAGCGGCATAACCCATATCGACCATGCATCCGTCCATACTCGAGACGGCAAAGCTCATCCCATTGACGTCTTGATCCTGGCCACCGGCTTCAAAGTGATGGAGTCGGGCAACATGCCAACTTACGTATTGAAGGGACGCGGCGGGCTGGAGCAGGCTACATGGTGGGACGAGCATCGACTGCAGGCCTTCGAAGGGGTGAGCGTCCCGGGATTTCCGAATCATTTCAACATCTTCGGCCCGTACGGCTACAACGGTTCCTCGTACTTCACGCTCATCGAGGCGCAGAGTCGGCACATCGTCCGGTGTCTTCGTCGCGCGCGGGCGCTGGGTGCTAACTGCGTGGAGGTCAAGAAGGAGGCGAACGACCGTTATTTCGCCGAAGTGCTAAGGCGGCGTCACAGACAGGTTTTCTGGCAGCCGAGCTGTTCCAATGCCAACAGCTACTACTTCGACAGGCACGGTGACGTTCCACTCCGTCCATCAACGACTCTGGAGACCTATTGGCGGAGCCGCACCTTTCGCCTCTCGGACTACCGATTCGAGAATCGGCCCGAAGAGGTGTGTCCCCGGTGACCAGAATGGATGCCCCTGACTGGCAGCCCAGTCTTGCCAGTCATCTCGTCGCGATGTCCTCGCGAACCACGCTGCGGCCACTGGCGCAGCTGATGCCATCAAACGCCTACGGACTTGCGGTGATGGATCGCGTGCTTCGAACAGCGCTCGTAGCCTCACGGCCTCGGCGCGGCGTCACAGTGCGCAAGGTTGACACTGTATTCGCCGGAGGCCCCGTTCGTGGGGACTGGATCACCACGCCTGCCATTAATCCGCATGCCAACCCTTTGCTGTACATCCACGGCGGCGCCTATTCTATGTGCTCGCCGGAGACGCACCGCGGTCTTCTTGGTGAACTCGCCTCGGCGAGCGGGCGCCCCATCTTCGCAGTGAAGTATCGTCTTGCCCCGCGGTATCCCTATCCCGCAGCCGCGGACGATGCGCTGAATGCGTATCGCTGGCTTACCAGCGGAGGGTCCCCGGGTTCTTGCCAGCGCACCGTCGCGGTTGCCGGAGATTCAGCGGGCGGTCAGCTCACGATGGCCACGGCCTTGGGCGCACGTGCAGGTGGATTGCCGCTCCCTGATGCGATGCTGCTGATGTCTCCCGTCCTGGATCTCAGGTGCGAACTTGCCAGAGCGCGTGAAATTCGCCGCCGGGATCCTTTTGCCTCCGCTCAATCAGCGGCGCGCGCTCTTGACCTCTACGTAGGTGGCGCAGATCGCGGAGATCCGCGCCTCAGCGTGCTTGACGCGGACCTGACCTCGATGCCGCCGATCCTCATTCAGGTGGGCGGGAGAGAAATGTTGATCGATGACTCGCGCCGTCTCGCCGAGCGACTTCAATCAGCTGGATCCCACGTCGAGATCCAGGTATACCGGGGACAGATCCATGTATTCCAGGCTATGTTCCGGATTCTTCCCGAAGCCCGAGACGCGATTCATCGAGCGGGACGCTTCCTTCGTGTTGACGACGGTCGAAAATTGGGCCAGAAGCGACGGTAAAAGTAGGCCATGTCGTCGTGGTCATTAAGCCGTGTTATCGGCTCTGGCGGAGGGCAGGGTTCGAGGTCAAGATCAGCCAGGCGTGGTTCCTAGCGGCTGGAGACCAGAGCGCCCTACGCCCCTCGATGAACAGCGATTGGCAGATCGCCTGATGGCTGATGGGCGTCCTGAACTACCTGGCCTCTCTCGGCATCGGCGTTCTCGTGTTCCAAACGTGGCTCGGCTACCAAATCGCTTGGCCAGTGCCGCTACTCGCGTTCATCATCCTCGTCGCGGTCGGCGCTGACTACAACATGCTGCTCGTCTCACGACTGCGCGAAGAATCCGACCGCAACATCCGCGTCGGCGTCCTGCGCACCGTCTCCAGCACAGGCTCCGTCATCACCTCAGCCGGACTAATTTTTGCCGCCAGCATGTTCGGCCGTATGGTCGGCTCCATCGCCATTATGATCCAAGTCGGGTTCATCATCGGCTGCGGACTACTGCTGTACACATTCCTGGTCCGTACCCTCACTGTTCCCGCCATCGCCACCCTGCTCCGCGAAGCAAGCTGGTGGCCGCAGCGCACAACACCAAAGCTATAACGCCGACGCACAATGCGTCGCGCCGATTGGGCGATGTGTGAGTAGCTGCAAGCTCTAACTTCGGGCGGTAGCCATCACGAGGTGAAACCAGGCAACGGATAGCGGCCGTTCAGCACATAGTTACCGACCTCAGCGATCTTGTAGGCGACCGGATCGTGCAAGGTATGTGTCCGAATGTTTCGCCAGAACCGTGGGCGATCCCCAATTCGCCGTAGGTGCATATGACATAGGGATCCTCGACGGCTTGCGTGACGCCTGCTGGTGTCCACGGTCTAGCCTGGGTGCGCGTGTAATCTCGCGCGGCATCTAGTGCCCCTTGTGCAATGCCGAGATAGACGTTGACGAAGATGAGCTGAACCAGAGGTGCGAATAAGCTTCCGCGCTGAAATTGGAAAAACGCATTCAGAACCGCGTTCGGCCCGCCGAGGACCTCGTCAGGGCGCACTACGACATCATCGAAATCCGTTGTGCCACTGTCTGTTCTACGCATACCCAACGCGTCCCAGTCATCATTGACCTTCACTCCGGCCCGATCGGTCGGGATCACCGCGGTGATGATCGCGCCCTGCTGCTCCGATTCTTCCTGGATTACCGCGAATACCAACAGTAGATCCGAACCTTTCGCGCCGCTGCTGAAATGCTTGGTTCCGCTGAACCGGTAGCCGCCGTCGCCGGTCGGCGTGGCGCGGACCTTCCAGTCCAG
This sequence comes from Candidatus Mycobacterium wuenschmannii, assembly GCF_030252325.1. Classification (NCBI taxonomy): domain Bacteria; kingdom Bacillati; phylum Actinomycetota; class Actinomycetes; order Mycobacteriales; family Mycobacteriaceae; genus Mycobacterium; species Candidatus Mycobacterium wuenschmannii. Next base: position 2,838,896 of record NZ_CP126981.1, read on the forward strand.
AACGTGGCTGTTGTTCTCGCTTGAGGCGTTACCTGCCCACCAATTACGTTCAGCTACAGCCCGATAGGTCGCGTCTTTCTGCTCGGCCGATCCGAGCAGTTCGACAAACGCGATATCAACGATGTGATACCCGAACAAGTGCCCCAGCGAGCCGTCCACTCGCGCAATCTCGCGGACCACATCGAATACGGTGGGCCAGTCGGCGCCCCAACCACCGAATTGCTCGGGCACACCAAGGGATAGTAATCCGCTGTTACGCAATGCTTCTCGTTCGGCGGTAGCGGAGCCGCCCGCACGATCCCGCTCGAGAAGCCCTTCAGACCAGGTCTGGGCCAACTCGCGGGCCACGGCAATCGGATCGCGCCGATCCTGCCGCTCGGATTGCTGCGCTTCGGTGGTCAATGTCATCGTTCATGCTCCTTTGACGAGTTGTCTGCGGCTTTCGACGAGAAAGGCGGGCGCCGCCCACCGGCTCAGATCCGTGAGACGGTCGATCAGGTTGCGGTCGTACAAAAACCGTTGGGTTTGCTCCACAAGATTGAAGGTGTAGTCGTCGAGTCGAGGGATCAGGTTCTGGGCGAACTCGGAACCGAAGCCCCGCCCGATCGCTGCCGGTGCGACGCCGAGGTTTTCGGCATGGATGCCCACGACCTCGTCATCGTGATCGCGCGCCCAGACACCGGCATCGACCACCGCGTCCACCATGCGCTGCACCAGATCGGGATGGGCCTCCACCAGCACGGCACTGACCGTCCAGACGCTAGCGTAGATATTGCGGTCGTTATCACTGAGGTTTGTGAGCAACCTTGCGCCGCAGAGGTCCTCGAGCTCCGCGGCCCAGGGCAACCGACTGAATAGCGCATCGACACGCTCGCTGTCCAAAATCGCGGCCTGGTGCACGGCAACAGCTGGAAACAAGTCGGCGCCCCTCACACTTGGGGACGCGTGCAGCTGATTTGGCGACAAGTCCACTCCAGGAGTCTCGATCGCAACAAGCCTGACCTCATCGAGCTCGACACCGCCGCTTTGAAGGGTAGACAGCAAACCTCGAGCCTCCCAGGTGCCCAAAGCTGTGAGGGTTTGCGCCCACGGGTCCAGTTCGCGGTAGATACCAAGGTCTCGTCGTAGGATGCGAATCGCCGCCGAGGACACTCCTATTCGCGTTCCTCGAAGATCACTTGGCGCAGTCAACGCACTGTCGGCAGCTGCGTAGAAGCCCTGCCGACCGGCGAACCTGGTGATGCCCAGAAGACGCGTGCGCCCTGGGGCCCGCAGCCCCTCGCTAATCAACGGTGGGATTTCACCGCCGAAACGAGTGTATCGAGGGTGGTCGTAGGTGAAATGCAACGCTCCCAGCGTTCCTGTCAGCACCTCCAGCGTGATGCCGGCCTCAGCGAGGCGTCTGGACTCCAGCGCGGTCAACAGTGCGTTCGGGACGGGGCAATTGCTGTACGTCAACACTTCGTGATCCAGGCTTGTCGTCATGCGATCCCGCCGAATCCGGGCACATCGATACCTAGATGTTCGCGCAGCGTTGAGCCCGAGTATTCCTCGCGGAAGACGCCGCGCTCTTGCAGCAACGGCACCACTTGATCGACGAACTCGTCGTAGGTGCCGGGCAAATAGGCCGCCGAGATGATTAAGCCGTCGGCGGCACCGGCCTGGAAATATTCAGTCAGTCGATCAGCGATCTGCTCAGCTGTTCCTGCCCACTGGGGGACGAAGCCAACGTTGGTGCCATAGCGGCTTCCCAACTCGGCGAGCGTCAGATTGTCACCGCCGGCCGTCGCGGAGAACATCTGCAACATCGTCGGAACCTGACGGTTTCGCAAGTCGCCAACGATCTCGGAGTATCTCGTGTCCAGCGGGTAGATCGACAAGTCGATGCCGCTGTGACTGGACAAGGTCGACAATCCGACCTGCGGGTGCACGAGCGAATTTGCATACTGCAAACGGTCTTTCGCCGCAGACTCGGTGTCCCCGAGCACGGGCATGACCGCGGTAAACACTTTGGTCTTATCCGGGTCGCGGCCCGCCGCCGCGACATTGGCCTTGATGTCCTGGTACGTCGCACGCATGACGTCGAGGTTCGGCGAAATGCTGAACACAGCCTCCGCCCACCGGCCTGCGAACTTGCGGCCCCGCGGCGACAATCCCGCCTGCAGAATCACCGGCTCGCCCTGCCTCGAGCGGGGCACCTGCAACGGGCCGCGCACCGACAGATACTTGCCGCGATGGTCTAGGTACTGAACCTTCTTCGGGCCGGCGAAACGCCCGCCCGCCTTGTCGAGCAGCAGTGCGTCGTCGTCCCAGGAACTCCACAGCTTGCGAACCACTTCCAAGAATTCGTCGGCTCTGTCGTAACGAGTGTCGTGCTCCAAGTGCTCATCGACGCCGAAGTTGCGGGCCTCCGAATCATTCAGCGAGGTAACCACATTCCACGACACCCGGCCGCCCGAGAGATGATCGAGCGTGGCAAAGATGCGGGCCACATGGTAGGGCGGGTAGTAAGTGGTAGAAACGGTGGCACCGAGCCCAAGCCGCTCGGTGACCGCCGCCATCGTGGCAACGACGCTCTTCGGCTCCAGGGCAATCGCACCCTGCCCGCCCAGCCCCACACCGATATCTAGATTCTCGCCGTAGCTGTCCTCAACCGCCAGCGCATCAGGAAGAAACAACAGATCGAACTTTCCGCGCTCAAGGGTTCGCGCGATCCGCTTGTAATAATCACCGGTCAAAAAACCGTTGGTGGCCCCAATATGGCGCCACGCCCCATGCGCATGCGTCACATTGCCAGCCGAGAAAAACCCCGCAAGATGCAACTGCCGAGGCTCGCCCACTCGATCCCCTCCGTCAGATCCAGTTACAAAACTCGTCCAGTATCGCGATCCCAAAGCAGACCGAAAACCATTGAAATCGAACTGATCCTGAGTTGAACTCAGTTCCGGGCCAGTGGCCATGCGAACCACACGCCACAACCGGCGCACCTGACGAGAACCGCCACCGCAGCACCCTCAGCGATACCATTTGCATACGCCTGCAGACCGATACGTTGCGCGAGCGGATGCGCGGCTCTGACGTCTTCGTCTACCACGGTTACAGCCTGATGTTGCTCGACGGCGCCTGGGTCAAGGCGACACCGGCCTTCAACCACGAACTGTGTGCACGCTTCGGTGTTGCGCCTATTGAATTCGACGGCCGCAACGACGCACTACTGCACAGCTTCACCGCCGACGGCGCGCAGCACATGGAGTACCTCCGCGATCGCGGGGCCTTCGACGACCTGCCACTCACCGAGATCCTGGTAGCGCTGCGTGCACACTACGGGAATTTCATCGAGCAACCGCCGCCCCGCTCTGACCTTTTCGCCTGACATCCGCCCTACAAATGCGTTGCGCGACGCACTCAGCTCGGTACTGCTCCATCTGGTGGCCAGCCCTCAACACCGTCCTCGAGCGGAACGTCAAGTGCGCGTAGCAGGATGGAGAACATCCGCCAATTCCCTATCGCCGCAACGAGTTCGACCATGGTCGCTGGATCATGACCGAGTGCTTCCCGGCAGCGGCCCCAGGTCGCGTCTGAGATGCTGCCGTGTTGCAGTGTCTCGTCGGTGGCTGCGAGCACCGCGTGTTCGATCTCCCCGAATTGATCTGCGTGCTGCCAATCACGCACGGCGAGCAGGTCGTGTTCAGCTACTCCGAGGAGCAGGGCGACACGCCAATGTTGAGTCCATTCATATTCCGATCCGGTGACCCACCCGATTCGCATGATGATCAGCTCGCGCAGACGTGCATCGAGAATTCCGTTCAACAGCAATGCATCGAGCATCCCGTATAGAGCGGCGGCCACTACGGGTTGGTGCAGCGCGATGCGAAAAACCGATAGCTCCGCCATCGACTCGGGGATACCGTGTTGCACCGCACGTGCCCGCGCCGCATCAAGGTCGAGCATCGTCACACGCTGGCCGGCAGTCATGCGCATTGCCTCTCTCGGTCTCTCATGCTGCTCACGCAGTGGGGATGAAGACGTTGTGCAACGCCGGCGGCGCCCCGGCATCCGGGCTGGCCAACGTTTGGAGCAGGACGGGGAGATCGTCGAATCCCGCTGTCTGGCGGCTTATTTCGTCGAACGGCCACCGCCCGGAGGTGAGCAGGCTGATCGCTTGCTGGTAGGCGGGGTAGTCGACGCCCAGGGCACCGATGATGTGCAGTTCTTTGTAGACGACGAGATCTGGCTCGATGCCGGGTCCGCCGCCGACACCCCGGGTACCGGCGATGACCACCGTGGCGCCGTGCGCGGCGAGGTTGACCGCGTCGGCGATTGCGGCCGGCGCCTTGGCGGTGACGTCGACGACGACGTCGGCCAACCGGCCGCCCGTAGCCCGCAGTAGCGCATCGACAGGGTCCTGGTGGGCGGCGTCGACGATCACATCCACACCGAACGAGCGTGCCTGATTCAGCCTCGCTTCGTCGCGGGCTCCGAGGCCTGTCATTACCACGAGCGACGCGCCGGCTTCCTTGGCCGCCACCGCCGCGGCGATGCCGCGGATGCCGGGGCCGAGGACGGCGACGACCGCGCCCTCGGCGGTACCGGGAAGCGTTGCGGCCCATTTGATGCCGGCGCCGAGCGGATTGAACAGCGTGGCCGTTACAGGCTCCATCCCATCAGGAATCGGCAGCAACATCGCGTCGGCAGGCAGCTCGAGGTGCGTCGCGTAGCCACCCCACAGCCCCGAGCCGGTATCGGCGTTGACGAAACCGAACATGGTGGCCAGGCCGTTTTTCACGCATCGCTTGTACTCACCGCTGCGGCACTGCGCGCATTCGCGGCACGAGCGGAACACCTCGACGGCGACCCGCTGCCCGTTCGTGACACCCCATCGCGCGCTGGCTCTTTCGCCGATACGGTCGATGACGCCGACGATTTCGTGGCCCGGGATGAACGCAAAGTCCGCTGGGATGAGTCCGCTGAACTGTTCGTGATCTGTCCCGCACAGGCCGCAGGCTTCGATCCTCAGCAGCGCGGTGTCCTCACGCACCTCGGGCAGGGCCAGGGTGCGACGCTGCAAGGTCAGCGGCCGTGTCAACACCAGCGCTTGCGCGGTCACGGCAGCTCGAATTCGAACGAGGTCACCGCGGGACGGAGCTCGACGTTCTGTCCGACGAACATCGCTTCGGCCATGACCTTGGCCGTCAGCGGATCGTTGCTGCGTGCCGCGACCCTACGACCGTCAGGCAGATGGGCGAATATCGGCGTCGACATCGGTGTGTTGGCTCGGTCATAGATCACGGTGTAGCAGTCGATCGTCGCCGTGCCCCGCGCCTCGTCGGGGGCTGCCACAGCGAGTGCCGACGCGTCGATCGCGGCCTGGGCGGAGCGTGTATCGATGCGTCGCCAGCGATTGGGCGGCGGCGAGGCGGACCATAAGCCGATCGAATGCTTGGTGACGTACCAGCCTAGGCCGGACGTCAGTCCGACGCCGCCCGGATCGTCCCGGCAGCGCCGCACCATTTCGACGATCGAGTGGCTGACGTAGTTGTTGCCCGGCCCGCCGTGGTAGGGCAGGCCGCCGGTGATGGTGAACCCACGGGAGTCGGCGGCATCAAGCCCGAGTGCGTCGATGGCCATCTGCACGGCCGAGGGGAAGCAGGAGTAGAAGTCGAGCCAACGGATGTCGTCGACCGTGACACCGCACGCGTCAAAGGCGTGGCCGGCGGCGGCGCGTATCCCGGTTGAGCGAGTGAGGTCTGGCCGCTGCACCGGGAAGTACACGTCGTTGCAACTCGCCGCCGACCAAGGAAAGACCCACCGATCGCGCGGAATACCGAGCTCATCGGCGACCTCGGCCGCCACCAGAATGAACGCGGCCGCCATGTCGACGGTGATGATGCTGTTGAGCAACTTGGTGTACGGCTGGCACACCATGCGATTTGCGGCCGAGACATCGCTTAGTTGCTGCGCGGTGCGTGACTGCGGAAACCACGCCTGATCTGGATGACGCGCCGCCTCTTCGGTGAACGGCGCCATCAGCGTGCCGAGCCATGCACGCTGGGCGTCGAAGTCGCGGCCGTGCCGAGCGGCGATCGCGGACTCGAACATCGGATACACCTCGTGCGGCCACTGCAGGCCCGCGGACAACTCGACCGAACTCAAGCCGGGCCGTGAATCACCGAGCGACTCGTCGGGGCGGCCGCTGCCGGGTTGCGCCTTGACCTGGAACCCGGGAGGTGTCTTGCCCGCCCAGCGCCCGCTTTCGGCCCCCACGACCAGGACGGCATCCGTTGCGCCGCTGGCGATCTCGGCGGCGAATACCTCTACCAGATATTGCGGGGTGTTACCCCCGACGGGGCAGCTGATGCGGCGATGCGGCGTCAGCCCCATAACGTCGGCGATCCTGGTGGCCGGGTTGTCGCGCGCAACCATCAGGATGCCGGGTGTCGCGACCGTGTCAATCCGCGCGGAGATCGCCCGACCGGTATCGGCAACAGCCCGCTGTGCTGCTTGGACCGCCAAAGCGATCGGGTCCACGGCATCGCTGCCGCGATAGGTGATCTCGCCGACACCGACGACGACCGGTGTTCGCGGGTGTAACGACGCGGCCGCTGACATTCAGTGCAGCTGACCGCGATGAGACATGTAAACGATACTGTCACGTCGGAGAGGCGCTCACAACACCAGACTTCAGGACCGGTCATACTGGCGCGATGGCAACCAGGCTCTCGCGGTGGGGCGCCTCCATTCCCGCCGACCGTGACTCCGCGCGCGACCGACTCCTCGATGCGGCCGAGCGCTGCCTCGAACACCAAGGCCTCGGTGGCACCACGATGGACGACATCGGCCGGCGGGCCGGCGTGTCACGAGCCACCGTCTACCGGTACTTCTCGAGTCGTGAGGCGGTGATCTCCGGCGTCATCTTGAGAGCCACCGAGCGTTACCTGGGTCGAATCGCACCCAGGATCGCCGCACACACCGATTTAGGTTCCGCTCTCGTGGATTTCGTAGGAATTACGCTACGAGCCGCTCGCCGGGAACCGATCATCGGGTTGTTGTTCGGCAGTGACCTTGAGCTTGCCGTCGTGGGTCTGGGCGAAGCCACGTCAGCGTCGTTGTTTGAACTTGTCACCGAGTTCTTGCGCCCGGTGTTCGTGGCGCACTGGTCCGACGTCGAGCCAGGAGTGTCTGTCGATGACGCTTCGGAGTGGGTGGTGCGCACGATCTTGAGCCTGCTGACCGTCCGCGGGCCGCGGGAGCGCAGCAGAGACGGCCTAGCGGCTTATCTGGCGCGGTTCCTGGTTCCCACCATCGTCAGGCACGACCGAAAGGTTCTGGATGCGACAGAATGAGCGTACTGTCTCGACTGATGATCCTGAAGGAGGCGTGATCGATGCACATGACGTTCGCCAGTTTCGACGAGCAGATCGCCGAAGAACTGCGAAACGCGCCGATGCTGTCGGAGGGCTTGTCCGGCTATCTCGGGTTTCGGCACACCGAGTTCGTCGCCGGGCGTCTCATCGCGGAGATGGATGCGCGCCCCGATCTGTTGACCCCGTTCGGCAACCTGCACGGCGGCTGCCTGTCGGCCATGGTCGATCACTGCCTCGGCGTGGTGTTCTACCCCGTCATACCGACTGGGACATGGGTCGCCACAACCGAATTCAAGCTCAATTTGCTCAAGCCGGTGTCCAGCGGAACCTGCGTCGCGACTACCGAGATCATCGCGCTCGGTCGGCGCAGCGGCGTGGCTCGCATCGACATCACCAACGGCGACAATGCCGTGTGCGCGGCGCAAGGCACAGTAACCATCGTGGCCCCGAAGGCCGGTTGATCGCCGTGTCAAGCTACGCCTGGCGACCGTGACTCCGATCCTCGAGCGGATACCGATCGGCCCCTCGCTGTCGCTGGCGGCGGACGTATACCCTTGCAACGGCCCCCGCGCGGTCGTCGTGCTCTTACACGGCGGCGGGCAAAATCGGCACGCGTGGGAGACGACGGCACGTCGATTGCATGCACGCGGTTACACGGTGGTCGCCTACGACGCGCGCGGCCATGGTGACAGCGACTGGGATCCCGACGGGCTCTACGACCTGGAGCGGCTCGCCTCCGATCTGCTGGCAGTGCGTGCACACGCGTGCGCCGGCCACCCAGTCGTCGCTGTAGGAGCTTCGCTGGGCGGGTTGACAATTATGGGCACTCACCTTGTTGCACCACCGGATCTCTGGGCAGCTGTCGTCCTGGTCGACATCACACCCAGGATGGAATTACACGGGGCGCGTCGTGTCGTGGCGTTCATGGCCGCGCACCCCGATGGCTTTGACACCATCGATCATGCCGCCGACGTTATCGCCGCCCATAACCCGCACCGGGAACGTCCGGAGAACCTCCAGGGGTTACGCAAGGTACTGCGCCAGCGCGAAGATAACCGATGGGTCTGGCGATGGGACCCCTCGTTCATCAAGTCGAATTTTCAGTTCTTACAGGGAGATTCAGAAAGCGGCGCCGACGAGTTCGCGGCAATGGGCGAACTACTCATCGATGGTGCACGATGCATATCGGCGCCGACACTGCTAGTCCGCGGCCTGTTATCCGACGTCGTCTCGCAACAGACCGTCGACGAGTTCATCGACCTGGTCCCGCACGCTGAAACCGTCGACATCACCGGAGCCGGCCACATGATCGCCGGCGACGACAATGACGCGTTCACCCTCGCTGTCGCCGAATTCCTTGAGCGCAAGGTGTGACTCGCACGCTAGCGACTAGAAGTTACAGCGGCGGGCATTCGCTCGCCCGAGCCAACGCGCAAGCATCATGGCCGTAATTGTCGAGAAGTCGCGTGATGGGGGCGCTTATGTCGGCGCCATGGCCCTTCACTGAGATCGCCGACCATGCGACAATCGCCAACATAGTTAGCGCCAGGAGACAGAACACCATTTCACCACTCCATCGCCGCGTTCGCCGTCCACCAACACTCTCTGCCTGGCACCAACCCGATTGGTGTCCCCGAAGACCCTGGCCTGAAGAGCTTCCAAATAAAATTTAGGCCTCTTTTAGTCGGGCCCGCTACGTCCCCGAGCGTTCAATTTTTCACGGTTATTTGTCTCACGGGGACAAAGACCCGCGTATCGTCACCGGATATGACCGATCCTCTGTCAGGTCGGGGCGGCGCCGCCGACGATGTCGCCGACATGCTCGGCGGGCTCGGCGGCCTCGTCCGAGAACTGCCCGAATCGATACACCGGTTGCTGGTCGATGAGGTTCCTGAGCTCACGGCCGATCAGCAACTCACAGAATTGTTGAACGACACTGTCGCCGCGAACGTCGATACTTGGTTCTCCGCTATCCGCTATTCGATCCCCATCGACAACGTCGAACCTCCGACCGCGGCGCTCGAACACGCGCGGCGAATGGCACAACGAGACATCCCAGTCAACGCGCTACTGCGCGCGTACAGGTTGGGGCATCAGCACGGACTGAATCTAATTATCTCCGAGTTGCGGCGCGCCGACCTGGCCCCTGATCAGAAACTTGAACTTTACGAACACATCACCCATGTCTCGTTTCGCTACATCGACTGGATGTCCGAGCAAGTCCTGGCGACATATCAGGCTGAACGCCAGCAGTGGGACGAGAACCGGCGAAGCCTGCGCACACAAGCCATTCGAGACATTCTCGACGGACGCGACGTAGACGTGAGCCAAACCTCGAAAACCATGGACTACCCCCTGGACGCAACACATCTGGCGCTGTTGGTCTGGTTGACCCAAGACACCAGCAGCGATGCTGATGCAGTTATCGTGCTGGAGCGGTTCGCCCGCCAAGCGGTTGCCGCAGCCGGAGCCACCCGGTTGATCTACCATTCCATCGACCGCCTCGTCGCATGCGTATGGATGACGATGCCCGAGGGGTCAGACGCCATAGCGAAGCTGCGTTCCTTTGTTCTAGCACAAACTGACAGCCCGAAAGTCACTGTCGGAGAACACCTCTGTGGGGTTGAAGGCTTCCGCCGTTCGTACCAGCAGGCTGCGCAGGCACGCGCGGTCACCATGGCCGGCGAAAGCCCCAAGCACCGATTCGTCGCAACCCAAGACCCCGGCCTCGCGCTCGCCTCGATGCTGGTCGTCGACATCCCGACACTGAAGTACTGGATTCACACCGTGCTCGGCACGCTGGCCCAGTCCAACGATACCGACCACCGCCTGCGCGAGACCCTCAGAGTGTTTTTGCGTGCCGGATCGAGCTACAAGGCAGCAGCAGAAGAGCTCCAAATACACACCAACACGGTTAAATACCGCGTCAGTCGGGCAGTCGCGCGTCGTGGTCAGCCGGTCGCCGCCAGTCGCTTGGATCTCGAAGTCGCCTTGCTCATGTGTGACTGGTTCGGAGATGCAGTGCTGACTTGATTTCAAGGAGTGGCGCCGAACCGCGAGCGACAAACCACCACTTTCGTCGGTGACCATTCCGGACCATGGGTTAGGGCAATCCCTTCGCCCAGCTGCTTCGATCGCGCAGCGAGCGTGGCGGACGGCCTCGGCTTCGGCGATCCAGGAGTACTTCAGAACGTCCGAGGTCGACCCGAGGCGCTGAGAGCAGTAACTGCAATCCTCCGGGCACAGACCGGATTTCACGTTGACCAGGTAGTTGAGTTTGATGCGGTTGCCGAAATACTTCCGGCGCACCCGCGCAGCGGCGGCAATCACGTCCAGGAGTTGGTCGTCGCTGCTGCCCAGCACCGCCAGGAGCTCGTCACGACCGACGGGCTCAGCACGTAACGCGGTCGCAGTAATCGTGGCGAGTAGCTGGTCGAGTGAGTGGTCAGGCACAGGGTGGCGGTCCTTTCGTGCGGGTTAGATCGAGCCGAGGAACCTACGCAGTTGGGCAACGATTACCGGGTAGGCGCTCGGTGCAGGTTCCATCGACCCGGCCCATGTTATCCCAAAAATAAGATTCTTAAGGGAATTATGTGGTAACAATAAGACAACGGGTGGCGGTGCATTCGCTGTGAACCTGCATCTGGTACCCCGTCACCAGCGCAATAGCGACGTCCCTAGTGGCGGAATAGTCGCAGTCGGGTTTGCACGTGCGTTATCCCGAGTTTCTGGGCGCATTCGGCGACCTCCGCGGATGGTGCCGAGCCGCCCGGCTCAACGATTGTCGAGACTCCTGCAGCCGCTGCGTGTTCGACGTTGTCCCGGAACGGTAGATACCCGTCAGAGACCATCGTGAGGCCGGTGAGTCCAGTGAGCCACTCGTTGCGCCACGTCGAGTCGGTGTAGCGGTGGCCGGCCTCCTGACCGAATAATTCGGTGAAGTCGACGAGTTGAGTGGCGGTCATTTCCTTTGCGGCGAAGCGGATTTGCCAGTTGAGGAGGTCTTGGCGGCTCATCGTTTCCACGGCTGCGAGCTCCTCGACGAAGGTGTGTCGTCGAAGCCACCAGGTCTGCGCCTTGCCGCCGGCCAATCGAACGCAGTCCACACGATTCTGCTGACCGGCGCCAATGCCGATCGCCGCGCCGTCCCGCACGAATGCGACGGAGTTCGATTGGGTGTAGCGCGCCGTGATCATCCCGACAAGCGCATCCCTACGGCGGGCCTGATCCAGACGGCCATCGTCAGGCAGCGCCGCGGCCACAGACGCATGGTCGCGTGCCTGCTCGATTGTCACTCCACATACGTCGGGGCGTTCGGTGGCTGGCATTGACCTGTTCACGTTGGCCTCGAGGACCAGAAATCGTCCGTTGCGTTTCGCTGACAAGATGGCCGCTGCACGGTGTTCGAAACCTGGGGCGATGACCGCGTCGCAGATGACGGTCTTCAAGAATTCAGCGGTCGGCACGTCAACAGTCCTCGACAGAGCGACCACGTCGCCAAACGAGGACTTGGGATCAGCGTCGCGCGCCCGCACATACGCGGATATCGAAGGTGGACAGTCATCACCCTCGACGCGCCATACTCGAGCTGCGGTCTCGTCGACGCTGCCGGCGATCGCCGCTCCTGCCGGCGAGACATGCTAAACGATGCTGCCGCCGCAGACCCGCTCACAGCGTCTGCTTCGCGGACGAGCTCGAAAGCATTGAGTCCGTCAAGCAGATTGATCATCGACGGTTCGCCGTTCACGACCTTTGGTCCGCCGGCGGACACCACCGTCGCGGACTGATGAGGATTCATTCCATAGCGCATACGACGGCTCCTAGTTCGCACTGTGTGGCACCCAGGCGGTCGATGCCAGTCATCGCGCTCCATGCCGGTAAACCCCGGCCAACGCCAGTCGCACTCCACACATTACCGGTCCCCGCACAGGCGTTCCCGCTATGCGCGGCCGCGTCTCTTTGCCCCGCGAGGCACCTGAGCAGCGGAGTGATGGCGTCTCTCCCTTCGAGGGTGAGCTGCGCCAAGACGACATCCCTTCCCAAAGGCAATTCCCAGACTGCTTAAGGTCAGCCGGTGAGCAGCATCACACCTATCTCCCAACATGTCTCGTCAGGGAGCGCGATCGCTCAAGAACGCCGGATGAGACGAGGTCGGCTTTGACGATGAGTGATCGACGCCGGTCGCGAGACCGCCAGAGTCGCGCTTGGACAGGTAAGTCCGTGTCGAAGTAAGATCGAACGACAAAGGCCGGTTTAACGTTGGCGTAGTCCGGTTGAAGAACGAGGAGCCCGGTATTCAGTCCTTGCGACCGACCTGGGCTCCTTTTTCTATCTAGCGCCGGCCTGCCTCAGCGACGCATTTCAGCGTGGCCCCCTAGCCGAAATCTCTCGGTAGGAGGACTTTGCACTGGCAATCAGTCGTTCAGCCCAAGGTAGGTCGTTCCGAACCCTGGCGTACGCGATGTCTAAGAGCTCACGTCGGTAGACGTCCCAGCCTTGAATGAGTTCATGGTCCACCGGCCACGCGTCGACGCTCGCTGGCTTCAGACTGGCCCACTGCGCACAAGCCCGGCTACCTGATCTTCGCGATATGCCAACAGCTTCCGCGATTACCGACGAATCTGCTCCGAGCATTGCCAAGGCACTGATGCACTCGCGCCGGATCGCGGGCACGGTCGACTCGAGGCGCTTCGTGGCACGTCGCGATTCTTCCGCTTTACGCACTTCCGCGGCGTATCGCAGGCCATCGGGTCTGACTGATCGCACACCTGTCAGTTCGCGCCGACGCATGTCCTCGGTGCGCAAATACGCTGTGGTGCTTCGGATATCAGACTCGGTGGCGCCGTATCGTGCCAGCATGGCTTCGATCTCCAGGATCGCCGAAGCAACCATCCGGATTGTCAGCATCGACTTGAACATCAAGGTCGAAACCACGAGTTGGTCGCGTAGTTGGTCTCTTCCCAATTCCGACGTCTTGGGCAACGCGGTCTTCGCCACAGCCGAGTACAGGTCCTCGCCGGTACGCGCCCGGATAGCATCCCAGGAGACGCCGACCATTCGAGCCCCGAGCACGATGCCTTGAATCCCGCTCGTCTCATCCCCGAAGTCGTCCAAAACGGACCGAGTCTTCGTTGGTTCGAAGTAATCATCGATTTCGCGAAAGTTTAGCTTCGTCATAAGTCTTCGAAGGTTCATACGTTTTTACTCCTCCACGCAGACTCATCGCTCCGCGCAATTGCGCTATCTGTCTTGATCATTCCGCCTCCCTGGTGCCAGGATATTGCAGCGGTACGACAATGAGGCGAACTCGGAATGCTTGGCCTCGCGCCACGAGCTCGCTGGCAGCGCTTGCAACGAGAGCGATGACACCACTCCTTTACATCATTGCCGGACTTGCACCACAATCACTGCTATACAGCCGTTTTCAGCAAGCACTGCACTGCACTGCGCTGCGACTGGCAGCTATCGAGTCTTGTTCATAGCAGGACGATCTTTACCGCTAGTCAGCACTGCTTGACTAAGCGCGGCCCCGAATGGCGGCTAATGAGCACCTCCATTTGGAGACGATGTATTTCTTTTAATGTTGTGGTACAACGTAATTCGATGCGCTAGCCGGCTAGATAGGCCTTGACCTTGGTTGGCGCGAATGCAATTCTGGACGGCTGATCTTTTACCGAAGAAACCGATGGGGCCATGACACTGTCTGATGACGAACTGATTGAGCCGATGGATGATGTAGCTGACGGTCCCCGACTGCGGCGCCGCAACATCACGGACGTCGACGCCTGGCTCGCTGGCCTCGATTCGGCCATTCTGCAGACCTTGCATGCCCTTGGGGAGCTGCTGACCGGAGTCTTCGAGACTCAGGCCAGCGGCGAAAACGCCGAGCGGTTCACAGCGCGCTGCCTGGATGTGGCCGACTGTGGACACCTGCTAGACGAGAGCCGACCGCTGAACGGGGTATCGCGGCTGACCGACGCGATAGCACTCGCGGAGTGGATTGACGAATATTCCGAGAGCTGCGAAATCGGTTCCGGTCACTTCAACGGCAGCCCGCCCAGGTGGACTCAAACGGAGGTTGGAGGACGGCTCTATCGTTACCCGTCTTGTCTGCGCGTGCATTTTCCCCCGGGCACGCTCCTCGACGATGCGGGCTGCGTCATTGGCATTGCCGAAGGGATGATGCATCAAGCGCAACTGAGCGTCTATGTGCGGCCACACGTGCAGAAGCAGGCCCGCGATGTGCTTGACCGCCTGGCCGAGCGTGGCCGCGAACTCAATCCTTACCGGGGACGAGCACTACGAGCTACCTACACAGACGGCCTCAGTCTGACAATCATCGACCTGCCTAGTACGGCTAGTCGCCGCACCGTGATCGTGCCCGCCGATGTGTGGGCCGAAGTCGACCTTTCGGTTACCGCGGTTCGCGATCGTCATGCTGTCCTCAACGCGCACGGGCTAGGAACCCGACGTGGAGTGCTGCTGTGCGGCCCACCCGGTACCGGCAAGTCAGCGGTCAGCGCCGTCATCGCCAACGAGCTGGTTGGCGAATTCAGTGTTATCTATGTCGAGGCCCAGGCCGGCGCAGCATTGCTGACAGTCGTTGTCGAAGAAGCTCAGCGGCTCGGCGGTCCGGTTTTATTGGTAGTAGAAGACGTCGACTTGTGGTGCCAACGCCGCGGCGTGGGGGGCGGAGCCGGCCTGTCAGAGTTGCTGCAAGCCATGGATATTCAACCGGAGGCGCGCATCTTGACGCTGGCTTCAACCAATGACCCTGCAACATTGGACGCGGCGGCGATTCGCACAGGTCGGTTTGATTCCATTGTCGCCGTTGGCTACCCGGATCGCGGTGATGCCGCAAGAATCGTGGCGGCGTTCAGCCGAGGTCTACCGGGCGGCGGGACTGTCGACTCTGCAGCGGTAGCGGCCGCGATGCCCGAACAAACCAGCGGCAGCGACATCCGGGAAATCGTACGTCGCGCGCTGCTAGCGAATGAAGACGGATATGTCTCCACCGCAAGGCTTCTCGCCGAAGTAGGGAGCGGTCGCTATCGCACTGCTACTCCCGAGGGCTTGTACCTATGACATCCGACGAGAAGCACTTTCCAGACCTGACGGATGCCGAGAAGGCGCGTTGGGCAGCGGCGCATTCGGATATGCAAGAGATGTCTTCCGGGCTGCAGGATGGCACCACCACCCGCGATGACATACAGGGAGCGTTGAACCGCCTGATGTCTATCGACATCGACCAACAGAAGCTAACTAACGCGCTACATGTCCCGCCGGATGCAGGACCGTACTCCGCTGTGCTGGAACAGATCCTGCGCAGAATCCCGGATGACTGGGGACGCTGGATCAGTCATGATGCCGGCTGGTACGCGATTATTGCGACTCTCGATGAGCGTCTGTCAGCCCTCGACTCCGACTACGAGGTACACCAGGTCAAAGAGAAGTTCGGCACGCTGCGCTACTACTGCAGACCGAGCGATAAAGCTTCGGAAGAAGTGTGGAATGCGTTTGAAAGCCTTGTGATTGAAGCGGAACGTCTATCGGCCAGTACATGCGAATGCTGCGCTGAGCCGGGCCTGCTTCATGGAACCACCTATCGGGTGAAGACTCTGTGCGCGACGTGCGCAGAGACGCTTCGCTATGAGCCGAAGTAGTTGGGAATCGAAATGTTCTGGCTCACAACTAGTACCAATGAAATGAGCGCCTATCTGCTGGACCGGCTTGGCCGCACCGCTGTTGCCTACATCGCTCGGTCGAGAAGCCGAACACTGCCGAACCGCTGGGCGGCACCTCCAGGCGATAGCGCTCATGCCAAACCTTCGAGCGAAGAAGCCCGACGCCTTAAAATCGCCTACGAAATCTTCCGCTCGATCGAGGACTTCGATGGGGATCAAGTGGCCCGTAGCTGGCTGCTATCGGCGAATTCACGCCTCGATAGCGAAACGCCCGTCGCGCTCATCCGCAGAGATGACTACCCGCCCGTCCACCGCGCCGCGAAGGCATTCATCACTGACAGTGACGGTCCTTGAGCAGTCTCGCTGCTAGTTAAGGCAATCGCGACACTGAGGTCTCTTCCATATTTCTAAGGATGCTCGAAATCTCTGGTCGACCGAGAGTCTCTACGGCAAGACTCTGGTGTAGCGTTAGAAGCGCTTTGGCGAAGAGCCAAGGAAGTGGAGCCGGGAGCCAGCACGTTTTGTTCGGTCGCCCGGCTTTCGCGTATTCGGGTAAGTCTTCGGCCGCGTCGCTAACACTGGTGAGGGGGACGCGAGCGCGACAGCTCATGGCTTGCCAGCGGTGCATCCGTCACAGTAACGCTGCCCTGGATCTACGCGACGGGGAACTCGCGTGCAGCTGCCACATAGTGGCATTTGGCAGGTGACACACCGAAACAACCCGTGTCCCAACGCCGTCCGTGTGCCGCGCGCACGCCGGCAGCCCTCCGAGCACCGGTACGAGATACTGATGACGCCACCGCAAATATCGTGGCGCGTCACCGTTGCGACTCCCGAATAAATCTCTGTGCAGTGCGCCCGCGCGCTGCTTGAACAAAGACATCTACGTGCCGACCTGACTACATTCTGAACGAGCATCATCGAGTGATCGACGCTGTAGCTTGCGGGGTAGAAACCGGCGTTAAGCGTTGGGGTCCAACGCCATTGAGAAACTGGTGGGGTCTCAGTCATCGGGACGCCGAGCGCGGCTTCGCGCCTCAAGTCGGACGCAGTCTTTCGATATTTTGGATACCGCAGCCCAAACGGAGCAGCGGGCGGAGCATTGAGGTAGTCGGCATACATGCACCCGGACAGATGGGTGCATTGGTCAACCTGACCGTTGCAGTCGGCGCACAGCAATCCGCGAACGGTTCCGGCCAGGTGGTCATGGTCCACGTATTGGCTGGGACACCGGTAACAACAATGACATTCGCTACCCAACTTGTCCGCTAGCGCTACCCGAATCCTCCCGACGCCGCTCGCCGGATTCCTGAAACCTGGACAGTGGCCTCCATCGCAACGTTGCCGCGTATGAACACTGGCTGGGTCGCGCGACTCCGAAGTGAGCGTGAAATTCCAATCGTATTCTCGGCAGACACTCTCCCAATCCGTCAATTCATCGACCGTCGTGATGCGCGGCCGAGCCTTGTAAACGCCGTCTTTGCGCATCGTGGAGTAGCTCCGCGAATGATGCACTACCCCCGACTCATCAGGGGTTCCGCACATTAAACCGTCAACGCCGACAAGGTGATACGCGCCATCGCTTCCCAGCACAGCTTTGCGGCCATGATGGTTGTCGATGCGTTTCGTGCCTGAATTCAGGAGCGGACACTGACTTTGAGCGTGAACAAGCGACTCCCACTCGATCTCCGGCATCGTCCTGTGCTCCATCTGATTCCACACCAGAAGCTTGAAGCTATCTTCGGGCAAATCAGTGTGGTGGCGGGGCAGCACCTCGCCGGAGGCCAAGGGTCGGTAGGGCGAGTACACGACGACAGTATCTGCGCCGGCACCGACAAGCGGGGGGCGTTGACTCGCCGAAAGGCACCGCCGCAACATCGGCAGGCGCGGTTTAGTTCTCGACCAGGTACGTCGCGTCGACTCCAGCGTTTTTCAGTATCGCTCGTAGAGCATCCAGATGCTGTGGACTCACCGCCAGGACCAGTAGCCTACTGGCACGGCTCGCTCCGACATAGAGAACACGTCGCGCCTCGTGAGTGTTGCCGGACGCCCACAGCGCGAGGATATGCGGGCGGGCGCCGACTGGCTCGTCCTCTATGTGGAGCATTACGGCATCGCGCTCGCCCCCCTTGACTGAATGGATATGCGCCCCAGCCACTTCAGTCTGCGGGCCGCCGACCGATGCCGCCTTGGCGTAGGCCTTGAAGTCGGCGGATTTCGCGGATTTGAACTGCTGCTTGACCGACTTATGACCGAGTTCAATGTCAGCCATTAACTCCTTGGCTGTTACACGGATCGATTCCGTTGCGGTGTCGGCGTCGGTCCACGTGGCGGAAGCGTCCACGAGTCGCGAGACCATGGCGCGCAACTGCGATTTGCTCAGCGCGGCGGCATCGAGTTGCTCTTCACGGGTGGCCCCTTGGAGATCATCCGGTATTTTGATGAGCTTCAGCAGATCGTCTTCGATCGCGGACATAGCAGAGAGGCGCTCCCGAGCGCTGCCTGAGTACCGCAACGTGGCGACATTTCTGATGACTCGGCCCGTCTTCGTAGTCGCGGTACTAGCATTGTCGATCCGCCCCGACAAGGTGGCTGCCGCTTTACGGGTAGCCGCCAGGATCAGCCTCTGCCCGCTCTCGACGTCTAGCTCGTTCGCGAGCCTAATGAATTGAGCACGAGCGAATTTCGGCTTTCCTACCGTCACGTAGATCGTCGGAGCGTGCGGCGATTGGGCTGCGTCGCGGCGAGACACGATCGGACGGTTGCTGATGGACCGCAGGCTTGAGGCGAGGGCGCAAATCGCTGGTGATGATCGCCAATTTTCGTCCAAGTAGACAACTTGGTCGGCGGGCAGAGCGTCCCGATAGTCGACGTAGCTGCTTGGCTCGGCTTGGCGGAACTCGTAGATGGCCTGGTCGGGGTCGGCGACAGTGATTACACTGATACCCAACAAAACCAGTGATCGCAAGATCTCGTGTTCGATCGCTGAGCAGTCTTGAAACTCATCGACGATGATTTCACTGAAGCGGTGAGCCAACCGCTCATGTAGCCAGGTCATGTCTGACTCACGCAGCACGCTGAGGGCCTTTAAGCGCGTCTGCTCGCAGTCGAAGATGCCCGCCGAGGTGAGATGCCCGACCCTCGCTTCGGCGAGTTCGCGCAGATCCGACGGCATGTAGCCAGCTTTCGCCAGCTCTATTACGTACGGGCGATCGTCCGCGGGTGCGGCGTCGGCAGCGTCAGCTGGATAATGCAGGCTGCCGCTGATGTCCGCATGGAAGTGTGCCAGCGAGAGCCCCTTTCCATTCACGCCTACGAATCGAAGATCGGTGCTGAACACGTTGGCAGGCAGGTCATTCCACGTGTCGACGTACCGAGGCGGCTTCCCGTTCTGCCGGGTGATGACCGGCGTTAGGAGGTATCGTCGAAGGAAGCTGTCGAAGGTTCCCATGAAGTTTGGCGCTTGAGTCGCTTGCGGAGTGTTTGCGCAACGCCGCGCCGCTTCATCGACTGCGGCGTTAGTAAACGACAGTAGCGCGGCGGCTGTGTTTCTCGACGTTGCTGTCGCGATGTATCGCGCCACGATCGCTCGTGTTTTGCCCGCACCGGGGCATGCTTCCACAAGACGGATCTCAGGCTTTAGGACCGCCTGCTGCGCATCGCTAAGCTCCGTCGGCATCCGCGTCCTCAGCGTCGAGCGAGTCGGTGATGCCGTTCATCAATGCGCTGATGGCGCTCGCTAGATAGGCAGGCGGGGTGAAGGCTGCTTGCGGTTCCTCCGTGCGGCTTTGAGCGATGGCTTCGCATACCAATTGAGCGAAATCGCCTTTGCCCAAGTCGATCTCGCCTGTCTTAGTCTTGATCGCCTCGGCGAAGGCCTTCGCCCGAACCTCGGGATCATCGCCGAGTTGACTGAACAGCTGCTCCCATTTGTCCTCCGATAGCGGATGCATCGCGAGGTAAGCCTGCTTAAGGAGTGCCTCATTGTCGACCATCGCGAACAATTCCGCCTCCAGAGTTGTTCCGCCGACTAATATTTCGAGACGAGGCACCTCGGGAAATGCTGCCAGGTACCGCTCGCGGCGCTGTTCACCTAACTTTCGCGGAGTCGGCTTGTCGACCGGATCACCGTCGGTGACAACGATGACCTGGTCGACACGGTGCGCAGAACCCTTCAGCAGGAGGTTCAGGTAAGGCTCGAAGTCCACCCCGTCGATGGCGATGAACGACGTGGCGGCCAGGTGGCGCAACTTCACCTCGTCGCCAGCGCACGCGAGTCGGGCAAGCTCGGGAATGATGATTGCTTCGGCGATGCCCTCAACCAGCACAACGTGTCTGGCAAATAATAAGGCCGACCGCGTCACGGACAGATAACGATCGAGCTTGCGCACCTCTGAAGGTGACAGACCGAGCTTCGTTAACGCAGTGACCTCGGTTCTCCACCCACTGCTCAGTGTCGGTCCACCGGGTCTGGCGCGAGATGTGACAACGAGTTTCGCCACTGAGACGGCGCTGGCGATGTTCGGTGAGTGCGTTGAAACCACCACCTGCACACGTCCAGCCGGTTCAAGTGTGGCGTCAGCTTCAGCCCGGAGGCGCGACTGCGCCGCTTGATCCTCGAGGTACCTCAACAACACTGCCTGCAACTGCGGATGCAGATGCGCCTCCGGCTCTTCGACCAGTAGCAACGTCAAGTCGTAATCTTTTGCGTTGACGAGCTGCACGATGATGGTGGCGATGAAAGCCAGGTTGGCGTAACCAAGGCCGGACGATGCCAACCGGATTGGATCGATATCCTCGTCGGCCAGCTGTACGCGTAGCAGCCCGGCAAGCCGGCGGAGGTCTTGGTCTTTACCGACGAGCTGCACATCATGGTGCCGCGATGGAGGGGTGATCCGGTCCATATGGTCGGCGATGCGGTCACGCGCGGCCCTCGGCAGATCCATCGACGCAATTGAGCTGAGCGCTTCGTTGGCTTCGAGCGCAAATTCCTCGCGTTTTGGCTTTTCTTCCGCGCTTGAGGTCAAGACCTTCAAGACCTCGGCTATGCGTTCCCCGCGGGTGTCGAGCTCGCGGATCGCGTCGCGTAGCGGCGGTAAATAGACGTGCGCGATCCGTTTGCGATTAAGGGGCTCTGGATCGTCGACGCCGAGACGCCCGACAGAGTGCCGGGCAGAGCGCCAATATGGAAGATCAGGGTCCCGAGAATATGAGGTGCTGTACGTCAACACGTCATCGTCGTCGACCAATTCAGCTAGATAAATCGCTTTTTCGCTGCTGGTCAGTCCATCGTAGGAGGCCGAAATCTTGACTTCGGTGGCCTCGTCGGTGCCGCGAGTCGGATCCGAATCGGCGAGGAAACCGAGGCCGCTTCCCTCAATTGCCGAGGTCGTCGCAAGTCTGAGCGCATCGATCAAGGCGCTCTTGCCTGCCGCGTTTTCTCCGGCAATCACTGTGAGGTCGTCGGCGAATTCCACCTGGACGTGCTCACAGCTGCGGAAATTCGTTAGCGACAAGCTCCGAAGTCTCATAGTCCGTCCAATGGCTCCGCACGTATCGCACGCACGGCTACAGCGTCGCGGGCGCTTTCCACTCCGCCAAGGCTCGTGCTCACAGCTGGCGGCGCATACCCGACCCGAAAATCCCTTCCAGTCAACAAACCCCACCTTTCGAGCCCTTGGTCATCTCACACTGAGCTCACGCTAGCGACTGGGACCGACACTCTTCCGTCTATGACCTCGTCCTGCTGCCACCAAATCCTTGACGATCCGCCCCTGCAGCCCGCCCAGAATGATTTCGCGGAACCGCAACCTGAGCCGGCTCCCCCTAGCAGCGCTTATCTCCGAACAGAAATCACTTGTAGCGTTGGCGGCGGATGCTCATACAAGTTAGTTGCTCCGCCGGCAGACAAGGCCGTTGAAACAGCATGCGTGCCGCCGTTTTCCGCTGCCTCAAGAATTTCTACGATCAGTTCGGGTCGCCACATGACGATTCGATACCAGTCAGCACGGCTGATCTCTCCTACGACCTGATCGCAGGTATCAACTGCCGCGAGAGCCTCGTCCGATTCGTTAGCCGTTGCCCCGCGGGCCGCAAGTAGCAAATTCCAGAGATGCTCGCGCTCCGTTGTTGGGTCTTTCCGACGTCGTGACCACATGATCTGACGACGGCCCTTCGAGGCTTGCTCCCATTCGTGCCAGATCTTCCATTCGCCGGGTGCCGTGACTGACTGCACCTCCCCCGTCTCGGCGTCGATCACGGCCCAGTCGCCGTCTCCAGCCTCCACGACCGACCACCGACGCGGCGTGCGGACCCCAAATCCTCGTGCGTCGACCGACGACGCCAAGTCGGCCAATACCTCGAACGGCGTGCGATTCCTGTTGATGCGGGCGGTCTTTGATAGTTGACCGCCACAGACTTCCATGCCGATCCTGGAGGCAGCATCGTACGTCGCCTTCGCGAGGTACTTGCCTAGGTACTCAGCGCCGTCGTCGTTGATCTCGCGCAGATCGACCGCGACCGCACCCGGCATTCGGTAGCCAATCCGCTTCACACCGGTCGACCACCGAGCATGGATTCGAGATGCGAAGACGTTGCGGGCCAGCCAATCTCGATTATCGATTCGCGGCAGCCAAGCCGGCAGTTCGGACGCCAAGCCGCTAGCAAGTGACGAAGCGCAAAACACAAGCGCATGGATATGGAGGTGCCATCCATGTCCGCCATCAACTGGTAATCCGTAAGTCGTCTCGACGACCCTAGCCAGCCCCGCGACATCGAAACATTCTGCATCGCCGATAATCTCGCCGATCTGGACCACTCGCCCGCGACGCTGCGTTTCCCGCGGCTTCTGACCAGTCCAGGCACGTGTTCCAAATGCCGACCGCCAGCCTGCACTCAACGCGTCCCAAAGGTCAGCGAGCTTGTCGCGATTGGCATGCCGGAGCGTCAGTGTCAACAAGTACGCCGTGCCGCCACGTCGGTAGCATTCCCGCACCGCCGCACCGATTTCTTCCGCCCGAGTGTGAGCGATCACCGCGGAGCAGCGCGGGCACGCCCACACCGACCCGCACGTCATCAAGCCCTGAAAGCTGGCCACCATCCGGCCGTCAACCTTACGGCGGCGCACCAGCACGCCTTGCCCATCATCGGGATCTCCGATGCCGTCGTTATGCAGCATCCGACCGCAGCAGCGCACCGCCTTGAGCGAGGACGCCTGCCAGAGCATTGCGCGAGCACCCCACCGCTCACGTCGACGTTCGCTGACATCGGGCGCTTTCGCCGGCCCGCCGTCCTTGCCGCTCAGACCGGTTGTGAAGCAATAACTCTGAGTACTACCAAGAGCGCTCGCTGCGCTCGCGCTGCCGACGCTCCGGCCCTCCGCGCCTTCGGCGCTACGGCTCGTCGCACCGCCCCCGCATTCACCATGAACGTCCCGAGTCACTGCTTCCCTAGCTTCGTCGCTAGGCGCCCCAGTTTTTTCAGCCGTTTGAGCGCGCTGTCGACATCATCGTGCAGCTCTGTCTCCGGAAGTTCACTACCAACGGCGTGTGAACGAAGTGGCGAGAGGATGTCGACTCGCCAGAGACAATCCACCAACTCCCAATCTGTAGGCGCGGCGAAGGCCAACGTTCTAGACAATGCGTGCGACCAGAGCTGGACGTACTGCGGGCCCAGCTCGTTGCTCAGCTGCTCGATTGAATAAGTCTCGGTTTTGATTACGATCTCGTCTGGGGTCGAGGCCCGCCAGGGATTCATTTCGCATCACCCCCGCCATCGAGATCGGTGATGCGGTCGGCCGCCCGCGATAGAATCGCGGCGCGCGTGTAAGCGATGGTTTCCATATTCGCCTCCGTGATGAAGCCCCTGGTTGCAGCTGGGGGCTTCGCTCTTTTATGAGCCCGGAATCGAACGCTGATCTGTGGTCGGTGCCTGGTCGGTAAATCCGCGACACACCGTGGTCTCGGGTGGTACCAGATGGCGTCGTATCGCCAGTGTGGAGTACCTTTCAAGTCCTCGACCGGTTGAGCTTGCAGGCTCTCCTAAAGCCGGTGTCGCAGGTTCGAATCCTGCCGGGGGCACAGGTCGTCTATCACGCAAGGAGTTCGCGCCGGGTCAGCCGACACCCAGCGGTGCGTTCTGTGGTGCTGGCTCATCCGTGATCGCTTGGTAGCTGCGAGCACCCACCCGATCGACAGCCGCTTTTACAACGCCGAACACCAAGCCTTGCAGCCCCGCGCCCAGCAGGACGGTGCTGCCTGAACGGTTGAGGTCTTTCGGGTTTGGTGGAGCCGGCTCCTCATCGCTGAGACGTTTCCAGATAACGCCGAACAGTGCGCTGGCCAGTAGGCCGCCAGCGACGCTGGTGGCTGCCGAAAGCGGCAAGTACAGCGCCTTCGATGCTTGACTCATGACAACTCTGTTTCGTCGATGGCCGGTGCTCTTACAGGGTGCGCGTCCGTGACGTGACCGCTTTGAACAGCACCAACAGCAGCACCGCGCCGACCAACGCGCCAAGGAATGCGTGCTGAATCGGCGGGTGGATGTCGAACTTATGCGGCGGAAAGACGACGCTGCCCAGGGTGCCACCGACGTAGGAGCCGACGATGCCCAACACGGCCGTAGCGATCCAGCCCATGGGTTGGCGGCCGGGAACGACGGCGCGGGCGATCAGACCGACGACGAGTCCGAGAATGATCAACCAGATGATGTGCAGTACCACGACGAGTCTCCTCTGACAGCGGATGGCGGCCCGGGCGCGTGACCTGCCGTCGGTTGGCGGCAGTCACGGATACCGCGCGGGGCCGATTTCAAACCTGACGCCTTGACACGCAACATCGCGCGAGATTCGGAGCGGGGGCGGGTACTCGCAGTCGGACAGCAATCAACGGCAACATCGTGAGGGGCGGGCACCATTAGCACACCAGCAGAGGGCGCGGACGAGGTAGAGAACGAGCTGCGCCGCACCGCGGAGGACCTCGAGCAGGGGTCCGAGCGAGACCCAGAGGGACCCAACGACAACACGCCAGCGGGCCCGCTCCCAGATTCCAATTCCTGAGGCTTGGGTACTCGGCGGCTTGTGAGTGACACCGATCACAGGTCAGCGGACCTTCGGCAGCAGGCGTATGAGCACGCCGAGCAAACGCGTGCCCGGTTAGAGGGCAGGCGTGAGAAACAATCCGGCGGGGTCGGTGGCTGGATCGCCGATCGCGCCGGCGAGTGGGACCTGAGCGGCCCGGACGAATCCGCGCTGCATGTGCAGAAGTTCTTCTGGAACGCGCTGATGGACTACTGGTTCCGGATGGAGATCGACGGCTGGGAGAACGTCGGCGATCCGCCGGCTCTGCTCATCGGCATCCACTCGGGGGCGCCATTCGTTTGGGATGCCTGGACGGTCGGAGTGCAGTGGTGGAGGCGGTTCGGAACCGAGCGCACATTGCACGGCACCGCACACGACGCGTTGATGGCGATTCCGGGGTTCGGCAGATTCTTCCGTTCGATGGGAGTCTTACCCGCGGCGCCGGACGCGATCGCCACGGCATTGGCCGAGGGGCACGACGTCGCGTTGTGGCCCGGCGGCGAGGTCGATTCGCTGCGCCCGTGGCGCGAGCGCGACCAGGCGAATCTCGCCGGCCGAACAGGTTTTGTGAAGATGGCGATTTGCGCGGGAGTCCCCATCGTGCCGATCGCGACGGTCGGTGGCGCCGACGCCATGCCCGTCCTGATCCGCGGCGACCGGCTGTCACGGGCCCTGCGGCTCGATAAGTTGCTGCGCCTCAAGGTTTTTCCATTAGCACTGTCACTGCCGTGGGGCATCGCGCCCGCCGCGCTGCCGCAACTCCCACTCCCGGCCAAGATCCGGACCCGCTTCATGCCTGCGATCAACCTCGACCATGATCCTGCCCGCGCCGACGACGACGATTACGTGAATCGCAAGTACTACGAAGTCGAGGACAGCATTCAGCGGGGGATGGACGCGCTGGCACGCAAGCGCGCGTTGCCGGTGTTCGGCTGACGTCGCCAAGTGCTTTGCATTTAGTTAGATACCGCGATTTCCCGGGAGTTCCGCGGTGCGGCGTCCGGCGCCCGTGGAATCATGCGAGACATGCTCGACCGCGCCATCGTTGCCGTAGCCGTCGCGGCCGCTGTCCTAGCGCCTGCTCCCCTGGCCCACGCGGATCCGCCCTGCACGGCCGACGGCTGTCCGCACGGTCCGACCAACGGCCCGCCCCCGGCCAACGTCAACAGCCCGTCGTACAAGGACGGCTACAAGAGCGAGCACGACTATTTCGCCACCCCCCAGAACCACGCGTACCTGGCCAGCGAGATGAAGACCGGCTACACCGCCGCGACGGTCTGCCAGCTCGAAATGGGCGGCGGCCCCGCGCCGGCGAGCGCGACGGATTGGGTGGCCGGCTGCGTCGCCGCGCTGCATGATCTGGGGTTCAAGCCATAACCGTGCTGATCACGGCCGCGGAGTTGGCTGCGCTGGTCGACGCCGGGGGTCCTGTGACAATTCTCGACGTCCGCTGGCGCCTCGACCAGCCCGACGGTCACGCCGCCTACCTGCAGGGCCACTTGCCCGGCGCGGTCTACGTCTCGCTCGAAGACGACCTCAGCGACCATGCCGTCGCGGGTCGGGGCCGGCACCCGCTGCCGTCCGGTCACAATCTCGCGGCCGCGGCGCGGCGCTGGGGTCTGCGCCAGGGCGTGCCGACCGTCGTCTACGACGACTGGAATCGTGCCGGTTCGGCGCGGGCGTGGTGGGTGCTCACCGCGGCCGGCATCGCCGATGTCCGCATCCTCGACGGCGGCCTGCCGGCGTGGACTGGTGGACTGTCGACGGGTCCGGTCGACCCGCCACCCGGCGACGTCACCGCACGGCACGACGACCTCTACCGCGGCGCGCTACCGACCCTGACCGCGCAGCAGGTCGGCGACGTCGATCTGCTCGACGCCCGTGCGCCGGAACGCTTCCGGGGCGACGTCGAGCCGATAGATTCGGTCGCGGGCCATATTCCCGGCGCCAAGAATCTGCCGAGCGGCACGGTTCTCGACGGCGACGGCGCCTTCCTCGGGCGCGACGCGATCGCCGGACTGCTCGCCGAGCGCGGCGTCGACGACAGCCGGATCGGTGCGTATTGCGGTTCAGGTGTGACGGCGGCGATCACAGTGGCGGCGTTGGCCTCGGCGGGCTACGACGCGGCGATGTTTCCCGGCTCGTGGTCGCAGTGGAGTTCGGACCCGGCCAATCCGGTGGCGCGCGGCGACGAGTAATCCGGTTCCGCGGAATGAGGTTTGCCTCTCGGCGTCGACGGCAATGCGCTTCGGGAGGTAGGCACGATGGTCGACCATCGCGCCTACTCAGGTCTCGCCGGTTCAGCCGAGAGCTGGTGAGGCCGCTCTAAATATTCCAGCGGTGTGTCACTCTTTTAGTTGTAGTAACGTGCGATCCATGGACACTGACGTCTGGATCCTCGGCGGCTATCAAAGCGACTTCGCCCGAAACCTCACCAAAGAAGGACTCGACTTCGCGGATCTGACCCGCGAGATCGTCGACGCCACCCTCACCGCGGCCAAGGTCGACGCCGCCGACATCGTCGTCATCCACGTCGCCAACGCATTCGGTGAGATGTTCGCCGAGCAGGGCCACCTCGGCGCGATGCCCGCGACCGTCTGCGACGGGCTGTGGGACACCCCCGCATCGCGACACGAGGCGGCTTGCGCCTCGGGCAGCATCGCCACCCTCGCCGCAATGGCCGACCTGCGGGCCGGCAACTACGACACCGCCCTGGTGCTCGGCGTCGAACTGGAGAAGACGGTGCCCGGCGACACCGCCGCGCGGCACCTCGGCGCCGCGGCGTGGACCGGGCACGAAGGCGCCGACGCGAAGTTCCTCTGGCCGTCGATGTTCGCCACCGTCGCCGACGAATACGACCGCCGCTACGGCATCGACGAGACCCACCTGCGGGCCGTCGCCCAGCTCAACTTCGGCAACGCCCGGCGAAACCCCAACGCACAGACCAGAGAATGGAAAGTCCCCGACCCGATCACCGATGACGCCGAGACCAACCCGCCCATCGAGGGCCGGCTACGGCGATTCGACTGCAGCCAGATGACCGACGGCGGCGCCGGAGTCGTCCTGGTCACCGACAAGTACCTGCGCGAGCATCCGACCGCGCGGCCGATTGCCCGCATCGCGGGCTGGGGTCACCGCACCGTTGGACTCGGGCTGCAGCAGAAGCTCGACCGCGCGGCGGACGATCCGTACGTGATGCCGCATGTACGCGCGGCGGTGCTCGACGCGTTGCGCCGTGCCGAGGCCAACCTCGACGACCTGCACGGCATCGAGGTGCACGACTGCTTCACTCCCAGTGAGTATTTGGCGATCGACCACATCGGCCTCACCGGGCCGGGCGAGTCGTGGAAGGCGATCGAGAACGGCGAGATCGAGATCGGCGGACGGCTGCCGGTCAACCCCAGCGGCGGCCTGATCGGCGGCGGCCACCCGGTCGGCGCGTCGGGCATCCGGATGCTCGTCGACGCCGCCAAACAGGTCAGCGGCGCGGCCGGCGACTACCAGGTCGAAAATGCGAAAACCTTTGGCACGCTGAACTTCGGCGGCAGCACCGCGACCACGGTCAGCTTCGTCGTCAACGAGGTGAACTGATGGATGTCGAGGTTGTCGCCAAGTATCTGTCCACCCTGCCCGAGGACGACGACCACCCGTACCGGACCGGCCCGTGGCGGCCGCAGACCAATGAGTGGGATGCCGACGACCTGGTCGCCGTCGAAGGAGAGATCCCCCGCGACCTCGACGGCGTCTACCTGCGCAACACCGAGAATCCGTTACACCCGGCGCTCAAGACATATCATCCGTTCGACGGCGACGGCATGCTGCACATCGTCGGCTTCCGCGATGGAAAAGCGTTCTACCGCAACCGCTTTGTCCGCACCGACGGGTTTCTCGCCGAGAACGACGCCGGTGAGCCGCTGTGGCCCGGCCTCGCCGAGCCGGTGCAACTGGCCAAGCGCGACGGCGGCTGCGGCGCTCGCACCCGGATGAAGGACGCGTCGAGCACCGACGTGATCGTGCACCGGGGTATCGCGCTGACCAGCTTCTACCAGTGCGGCGACCTGTACCGCGTCGACCCGTTCTCGGCCAACACGCTGGGCAAGGAGAGCTGGAACGGAGGCTTCCCGGTCGAGTGGGGGGTGTCCGCGCATCCGAAGGTCGACCCGAAAACCGGTGAGCTGCTGTTCTTCAACTACAGCAAGCAGGCACCGTACATGCACTACGGCGTCGTCGACGAGAACAACGACTTGGCGCACTACGTCGACATTCCGCTGCCCGGCCCGCGACTGCCGCACGACATGGCATTCACCGAAAACTACGCGATCCTCAACGATTTCCCGCTGTTCTGGGATCCGGAGCTACTCCAGCACGACGTCCATGTGCCGCGGTTCTACCCGGACATGCCCTCGCGCTTCGCTGTGGTGCCGCGACACGGCAGCAGCGGCGAGATTCGCTGGTTCGAGGCCGACCCGACGTTCGTGCTGCATTTCACGAATGCCTACGAAGACGGTGACTGGATCGTGCTGGACGGATTCTACGAAGGTGATCCGCAGCCCGCCGACACCGGTGGCAACAAGTGGGACAAGCTGTTTCGCTTTCTCGCGCTCGACCGGATGCAGGCCCGCCTGCACCGGTGGCGGTTCAACCTGGTTACCGGCGAGGTCAAGGAAGAGCAGTTGTCGGAGTCGATCACCGAGTTCGGCACGATCAACCCGGACTACGCCGCGAGCAGCTACCGCTACACCTACGCCGCGACCGGCAAGCCGGGCTGGTTCCTATTCGACGGACTGGTCAAGCACGACCTGCGCACCGGCGGCGAGCAGCACTACCAGTTCGCCGACGGGGTCTTCGGCAGCGAGGCCGCGATGGCACCGCGGCCCAACGCCACCGCCGAGGACGACGGGTACCTGATCACGCTGACCACCGACATGGATGCCGACGCCTCCTACTGCGTGATCTTCGATGCCGCCCGGTTCAGCGACGGGCCGGTGTGCAAAGTTGCTCTGCCGGAACGGATTTCCAGCGGGACGCACGCCACCTGGGCGCCCGGTTCGCAGTTGCGCCGCTGGCATGACGTCTGAGCCGACCACCCTGGCGTCCGGCGGCACCAATGCGGTCGGCCGCATCATGGGACTGCTCGGCGACGAGTGGACGCTGCTGATCGTCCAGCAGGCCCTGCTCGGCGCGACCCGCTACGGCGAATTCATGCAGCGCCTACCGATCTCGAATACCGTGCTGGCCAACCGGTTACGCGTGTTGGTCGACAACGGCCTGCTGGACCGGGTCGAGTATCAGACCCGTCCGGTGCGGGCCGAATACCTGATCACCCAGCGCGGCCGGGCGTTCTGGCCGGTGCTGCTGTCGATCTGGGAGTGGGAACGACGCTGGGTGCCCGAGCATGCCCACCGGCTACCGGGGATGCGGCACACGGAGTGCGGCGGCGCCTTCGCGCCGACGTTGACCTGCCGGGCCTGCGGCGAAGCGGTGACCGAGAAGGAGGTGTCGGCACGCTGGGGCCCGAGCGGATCGTGGCCGCGCTCGGTACCGGACGGGTCGACCCGTCGCCGGTCGGGCGCCGGCCAGGCCGGCCTGTTTCCGGAGACTATGAGCGTCTTCGGAAACCGTTGGGCCGCTGCGTTGTTGGTGTGCGCATTCCTCGGCACCAGCCGCTTCTCCGACTTCCAGACCCAGCTCGGGGCCCCGCCGTCGCTGCTGTCGGACCGGTTGCAGACGTTCTGCGCAAACGGCGTGCTGTGCACGTCGCGGGAGGCCAACTACCGGCTCACCGAGAAGGGCCGGGCGTTCTTCCCGGTCATCATCGCCGCTCTGCAATGCGGACAGCACTGGTTCCACGCACCCGAGGGCCCGGCCGTGTTGCTCACCCACGTCGGGTGCGGCAAACCCTTTGTCGGGCAACTCACCTGCGATCAGTGCGCGCGACCACTGAAAGGTGCGCACGTCGACGTCGACTAGCGACGCAGCGCGGCCGCCAGCGCCCACAACGAGCACACCAAAGCGGCAACCGCCGCCGCCGCGGCGACGTACAGACCGTAGGCCGCCGATACCGGCGCCTTGACGTTGACCGAGTAGTACCGGACCATCAGCGCCAGCACAACGGCCGAAATAATAAGCGCCGCAATCGATGCCGCGCGCGTCGACAGCCCACGGCCGACCACCGCGCCCGTCACCAACAGCGCCGAGGACAACACGACGACCAGCTGCGCCGTGCCGAATCGATGCTGGACGTGCTGACCGCCGATCGCGGCGGCCCACCGGCCCCCATCGGCGCCCGTCGACAACCAGGGCAGCCAGGCGCTCACGCCCACCGCAACCGCGGCCAGCGCGACCATCCAACCGGGGCGCAGACGGGACATACTGCGACAGTAGCCGCTAGCCCTCCAGCGACGACAGATTGAACCCCGTGCCGGTCGGGTCGGTCACTGCGGCCAGCCGGCCGTAGGGGGTGTCCTCGGCGTCGCGCACCACGGCACCGCCGTGCTCGACGATCACCCGCAGGGTTGCGTCGACATCCTCGGCGCCGAAGAAGGTGGTCCAGGTCGCCGGCGTGCCCTCGGGCAGGAAATTGTCACCGTCCATCACGCCGAGCAACTGCTGATCGCCGAACCAGGCTGTGCTGTAGCGGAATTCGTCGGTGTCGGATTCGACCTCGGTCCGCCAGCCGAAGACCCGGCGGTAGAACTCGAGCGCGCGGGAGAAGTTTCGAGTGGTCAGCTGATGCCACACCGGCGACCCGGCCTCGCCGATCACCTCGAAACCGTGGTGTTCCAGCGGCTGCCAACCCCCGAATACCGCGCCCGACGGATCAGTGGCCAGACTCATGAAACCCTTGGCCGGCACCTCGTGCGGGCCCATGAAAGTGGCTCCGCCGGCCTCGGCCACCGCGGACGTGGTTGCGCCGATGTCACCGGTGCGAAAGTACGTCGACCACCGATCGGGGCTCTGCGACTCCGGGAAGTTGGCCATCAGCCCGGCCACCTGGTGGCCATCCTTGGATGCGTTGACGTATCCGCCGTACTCGGGTCCGGCCGATTCGAACGTCCACCCGAACACGGTGCCGTAGAAGTCTTGCGCGCGTTCCAAATCCGACGTCAACAGGTCGAGCCAGCAGGGAGCGCCGAGCGGCGCGTCGTTACGGGTGGGCACAATGACCTCCTGAGATGACAGGCCCCGATGCGGGGTTCAGCGATAGAGACCGGCGCCGGTGCTAAAACTCATCGCGCGGGTGCGAACACCGTCACGAACTTGCGCAGGGACTCGTTGATGTCGCCCTTCAGCGCAGCGGCGACGATCATTCCGATCGGGCCGAACAGCGCCGGGCCGCCGAGGTGCACATCGAAGCTGACCACCGACTGGTCGCCCTTGGGCTTGACCTTGGCCAGCAGTTTGACCTTGACGCCGCCGACTCCAACCCCGTTGAGCGTCATGGACTCCGGCGGCTTGTAGTGCACGATCGTCCATGTGATCCGGTTGGCCATGCCCTTGACCTCGAGGATCGACTCGATCACCGTGCCCTTTTCCAGGGTGTCGGGCAGCTTGCTGCGCCACACCCGGTGGATGGTCAGCCACTCCTTGTAGCGGGACAAGTCGGACGCGGCCTCCCACGCCTGCTCGGGCGACAGCGGAACGTCGATGGATCCGGAAAGCTTTGCCATGGCGTGCTTCTAGCCCTTCTACTGCGGGGATGCGTCGAGCCGCCACCACGGCTCCAATTCCGTTGGCGCCGTGGGGTCTACCCGTCCGCCCGGTTTGGGCACGGCGACCGTGACACCCGCGGCGTCCGCGGCGGCCAGCAACCGCTCGATCGGTTCGGCCCACGGATGCGGTGCCAGCCGGAAGGTGCACCAGTGGATCGGCACCAGCAGTCCGCCGTGGACGTCCAGGTGTGCCTGCACCGCGTCCTCGGGGTTCATGTGGATGTCCGGCCACTGCTTGTTGTAGGCCCCGACCGGCAGCAGCGTCACGTCGAAAGGTCCATGCTCGGAACCGATGTCGCCGAAGCTCTTGGTGTAGCCGGTGTCGCCGCCGAAGTATGCGCGGTGCGCCGGGCCGATGATCGCCCACGACGCCCACAGCGTCGCATTGCGGTTGAGGAACCGGCCCGAAAAGTGCCGCGCCGGTGTGCAGATCAGTGTCAGCTCGTCGATCTGGGTGCGCTCGTTCCAGTCGAGTTCGACGATGCGCTCGTCGGGAATGCCCCACTCGCGCAGATGTGAACCCACCCCGAGCGGAACCACAAACGGAGCCCACTGCGTGCGGGCCAACCCGATGATCGTGTCGATGTCGAGGTGGTCGTAATGGTCGTGGCTAATGACGATCGCGTCCAGTGCCGGCAACGACTCCAGCGACACCGGCGGCGGATGCAGCCGACCGGGACCGATCACGTCCGACGGCGAACAGCGCTCGCTCCAGACCGGGTCGGTGAGCACGCGGTAGCCGTCGATCTCCAGCAACGCCGTCGCATGTCCGAACCAGCTGACCGCGATCCGGCCGGCGGGGGCGTCGAACGTCCGCGGCTCGGGGGTGATCAACGGGATGTCGGCGACGGGTTTGGCCGCGGCCCGGCCGGTGATCAGCTCCCAGAAGATGTTGCGCTGTTCCTCGGTGTCGAGGTTGAACGAGGCCGGCTCGAGGTTGACGAAAACGCCGTCGTGGAAATTCGGTGAGCGTTCGGCGACCCCGCGAATGTCGCCCGGCTGGGCGCCGAGCGCGGCGGGGGCGCCGTGCAGCGCGCGCAACACCCACCCGCCCGTTGCGAGCGAGACCGTGCCGACTGCAAACCGCAGCGCACCGCGCAGCATCCGACTAGGCCCCCTGGAATTTCGGCGGTCGCTTCTCCACCCGGGCGACCTGCGCTTCGATCACGTCCTGACTGCCCCACGCCTTGTCGAACAGTTCCTTGTGCACCGGCCACTGGTCCTCGTAGGCGCCGTCGTCGTTCAGCACCCGTTTGGCGTGCTGCAGCGCCAGCGGGGCGAGTCCGGCGATTTCCGCGCCCCACGTCTGCGCGTCGGCCAGTGTCCCGATCCGGTTGGCCATCCCGGTGATGAGAGCGTCCTGTGCGGTCAGCTTGTCGGCCGTCAGCAGCATCGCCCTGGCACGCCCGTGCCCCACCAGTGAAGACAATCTGCGGATGCTCCAATTGTCCAGCGCCAGGCCATATTTCGAGGTCGGAAACTGAAAGAATGCCTCAGGTGCCACGACCCGAAGGTCGCAGATCATCGCGAGTTGCAGGCCGGCGCCGATCGCCGGGCCGTTGATCGCGGCGATGACCGGGACCGGCGTTGCGTCGATCGCCAGGTTCATCGCGATCAACCGGTCGGGGTAGTCGGCGGCGAACGCGTCGCCGCTGAGGTCGGCGCCGGCGCAGAACACCGTGCCCTGCCCGGTCAGCACAACGACCTTGACGTCCTCGCCTGCGGCCTGCTCAATGGCCTGCCGCAACTCCTCGGCGAGTTGGGAATTGAGCGCGTTGCGCCGTTCAGGACGCTGCAACTCAATGGTCAACACGTCGCCGACGCGGGTCACACCGATCATGCGGGTAAGCCTAGTAAGGGAGCCGGCGGCCGGTAGATCCGCGGTGGCAAGATGGTCAATCGTGAGACGACCTAACTTTTTGGTTATCGTGGCGGACGACCTCGGCTTCTCCGACATCGGCGCATTCGGCAGCGAAATCGAGACGCCGAATCTGGACCGGTTGGCCCACGCCGGCATCCGGTTCACCGACTTCCATTCGGCGCCGGCCTGCTCCCCCACCCGGTCGATGCTGCTGACGGGAACCGATCACCACATCGCCGGCATCGGCACCATGCTGGAGGTCACGCCCCCAGGGTTCACACCCCCGCCGGGCTACGAGGGCTACCTGAACGACCGCGTCGTGGCGCTGCCCGAACTGCTCCGCGACGCCGGCTACCACACGCTGATGGCGGGCAAGTGGCATCTCGGCAGAACCCTCGACCGGACGCCGTCGGCCCGCGGCTTCGACCGGTCTTTCGCGCTATTGCCCGGTGGCGCAAGCCATTACGGGGTCGTGCCCGGCGACCTGTTGCCGGCCATGTCGCTGTACGCCGAGGACGGCCGGTTCGTCTCGGTCGACGACGACTTCTACTCGTCGGACTTCTACGCCGACACCATGCTGCGCTACCTCCGCGAGCGTCCGGCCGACGACGACCGGCCCTTCTTCGCGTACCTGCCCTTCCAGGCGCCGCACTGGCCGCTGCAGGCGCCCGCGGAGACGATCGCCAAGTACCGCGGCCGCTACGACGCCGGCCCAGACGCGCTGCGCGACGAGCGGCTGGCCGCGCTCAAGCGGCTCGGGCTGTGCGCCGAGGACGTCGTCCCGCACCCGGTGGTCCCCGACGGCGAGCCGGAGTGGTCCGAGATGACCGACGAGCAGCGCGCGTTCTCGGCCCGGACCATGGAGATCTACGCCGCGATGGTCGACCGGATGGACCACAACATCGGCAAGGTGCTCGACTACCTCACGGAGACAGGCGAACTCGACAACACCGTCGTGGTCTTCATGTCCGACAACGGCGCCGAGGGCGCGATCGTCGAGGCCATGCCGATCCTCGGGGGCATGATCGCCGCCGAGATCGAACGGAACCTGGACAACAGCCTCGACAACATCGGTAACCCCAATTCGTTCATCTGGTACGGACCGCGCTGGGCCCAAGCCGCGACGGCGCCGTCGCGACTGCACAAGGCGTTCACCACCGAGGGCGGCATCCGCGTCGTCGGGTTCGCCACCTGGCCGGGCTTCGATCGGCAACAGCAGATCGGCACCGCATTCAGCACCGTCATGGACATCGCCCCGACATTCCTCGAACTCGCCGGAGTCACGCACCCGGGTACCGAGTACCGGGGCCGCGAGATCGCGCCGATGCGCGGCCGGTCGCTGCTGCCCTACCTGTCGGGCGAGTCCGAGGCCGTGCACGACGACACCACCGGGACCGGATGGGAGTTGTTCGGCCGCCGGGCTATTCGCCAAGGCGACTGGAAGGCCGTACACCTGCCCGAGCCATACGGACCGGGTGACTGGCAGCTCTACGACCTGTCCGCCGACCGCGGCGAGATCAACGACCTCGCCGCCACGCATCCCGACAAGCTCGCCGAATTGCTGCAGCAGTGGGACCGCTATGTGGAGGACACCGGAGTCGTCCTGGACCCCCTGTCGTTCTTCGAGGCACCGGCCGAGTGAAGCGGATCGGGACCGCCCAACTGCGCGAGGCCGTGCTCGACGAGGGCTCGTTCGTCAGCTGGGACACCGAACCGCTGGCGATCCCGATGAGCGAGTCCTACACCCGCGAGCTGGCCGAGGCCCGCGCGTCCAGCGGCTACGACGAGTCGGTGCTGACCGGCGAAGGCCGGGTGCTCGGCCGCCGGGTCGCCGTGGTGGTCTGCGAGTTCGATTTCCTGGCCGGCTCGATCGGCGTCGCGGCGGCCGAACGGATCACCGCCGCGATCCAGCGCGCCACCGCCGAGCGGCTGCCGCTGCTGGCCTCCCCGAGTTCCGGCGGCACCCGCATGCAGGAGGGCACCGTCGCGTTCCTGCAAATGGTCAAGATCGCCGCGGCGGTGACCCTGCACAAGCGGGCCCACCTGCCCTACCTCGTCTACCTGCGCCATCCGACCACCGGCGGGGTGTTCGCGTCGTGGGGGTCGCTCGGCCACGTGACAATCGCCCAGCCGGGCGCGCTGATCGGCTTCCTCGGGCCGCGGGTCTACGAACAGCTCTACGGCGAGCCGTTTCCGTCCGGCGTACAGACCGCGGAGAACCTGCAGCGGCACGGGGTGATCGACGCGGTCGTGCCGATCGAGGAACTGCGCGTCATCCTGGACCGGACGCTGACCGTCGTCGCCGACGAGGCCGGGCCGGCGCCCGACAGGCCGGCGCGGGAGTCGCTGCCCGACATCGCGGCCTGGGACTCGGTGCTGGCGTCGCGGCGGCCGGACCGCCCGGGGGTCGCGCACCTGCTGCGGCACGGCTGCACCGACCAGGTGCTGCTGTCTGGCACCGGGCAGGGCGAGGCGGCGACGATGCTGCTGGCGCTGGCCCGCTTCGGCGGCCAGCCCGCGGTGCTGCTGGGCCAGCAACGGGTGACAGGCGGGCTGGTCGGGCCCGCCGCGCTGCGCGAGGCCCGCCGCGGCATGACGCTGGCCGCCGGGCTGAAGTTGCCGCTGGTGCTGGTAATCGACACGGCCGGTCCGGCGCTGTCGGCCGAGGCCGAGGAGGGCGGGTTGGCCGGCGAGATCGCCCACTGCCTGTCCGAGCTGGTCACCCTCGACACCCCGACGGTTTCCGTGCTACTCGGCCAAGGCAGCGGTGGGCCGGCACTGGCGATGGTGCCCGCCGACCGGGTGCTGGCCGCGCTGCACGGCTGGCTCGCCCCGTTGCCGCCGGAGGGGGCCAGCGCGATCGTTTTCCGCGACACCGACCACGCCCCGGAACTGTCCGCGGCGCAGGGCGTCCGGTCCACCGACCTGCTTGCCTCGGGCATCGTCGACGCCGTCGTGCCCGAGCATCCCGACGCCGCCGACGAGCCGGTCGAGTTCGCCACCCGGCTGTCGGCGGCCATCGCCGTCGAACTCGACGGCTTGCGCGGCATCCCCGACGCCGACCGGCTGGCCACCCGGCTGCGGCGTTACCGCGACATCGGCTTGCCCTGAGCTCTTTGGGCATGGCCCGGCGGGGGTTCCCACAGGTA
The DNA here is from genome assembly GCF_030252325.1 of Candidatus Mycobacterium wuenschmannii. Lineage (NCBI taxonomy): Bacteria > Bacillati > Actinomycetota > Actinomycetes > Mycobacteriales > Mycobacteriaceae > Mycobacterium > Candidatus Mycobacterium wuenschmannii. The sequence goes on from NZ_CP126981.1 coordinate 2,876,742, forward strand.
CGGGCGTCGATCAGGCATCATGGGCGGCATGGACGCTGGTGGGACCTCGCCCCGTGTTTTGGTTGTCGACGACGACTCTGACGTGCTCGCCTCGTTGGAGCGCGGCCTGCGGTTGTCCGGCTTCGAAGTATCGACCGCGGTCGACGGCGCCGAAGCGCTGCGCAGCGCCACCGAAACCCGGCCGGACGCGATCGTGCTCGACATCAACATGCCGGTGCTCGACGGGGTGAGCGTGGTGACCGCGCTGCGCGCGATGGACAACGACGTTCCGGTCTGCGTGCTCTCCGCGCGCAGCTCCGTCGACGACCGGGTGGCGGGCCTGGAAGCGGGCGCCGACGACTATCTGGTCAAGCCGTTCGTGCTGGCCGAGCTGGTGGCCCGAGTGCGGGCGCTGTTGCGCCGCAAGGGCTCGACCCCGTCGACGTCATCGGAGACCATCGCCGTCGGTCCGCTCGAGGTCGACATCCCCGGCCGCCGGGCCCGGGTCAACGGCGTCGACGTCGACCTGACCAAGCGCGAGTTCGACCTGCTGGCCGTGCTGGCCGAGCACAAGACGGCGGTGTTGTCGCGTGCCCAGCTGCTGGAGCTGGTGTGGGGCTACGACTTCGCCGCCGACACCAACGTCGTCGACGTGTTCATCGGCTACCTGCGCCGCAAACTGGAAGCCGGCGGCGGTCCGCGCCTGCTGCACACGGTCCGCGGCGTGGGATTCGTACTGCGCATGCAGTGAGGGACAGACCATGAATTTTCTGTCGAGAATCCTGACCCGCACGCCCTCGCTGCGCGCCCGCGTCGTGGTGGCCACGGTCATCGGTGCGGCCATCCCGGTACTGATCGTCGGCGTCGTCGTGTGGTTCGGCATCACCAACGACCGCAAGGAGCGCCTCGACCGTCGTCTCGACGAGGCGGCTGGTTTCGCGATCCCGTTCCTGCCCCGCGGGTTGGGTCAGATTCCGAAGTCACCCAGCGACCAGGACGCGGTCATCACCGTCCGCCACGTCAACGGCACGGTCACGTCGAACACCACCGTGACGCTGCCGCAGCTGCCGGCCGGTTACGCCGACACCTACATCAACGGAGTGCGGTACCGGATCCGCACGGTGAACATCCCCGAGCCGCACCCGATGCTGGTAGAGGTCGGCGCCACCTACGACGCGACCGTCGCCGACACCAACAACCTGCATCGCCGGGTGCTGTTGATCTGTCTGTTCTCGATCGCGGCCGCGGCCGTATTCGCTTGGCTGCTGGCCACTTTCGCGGTGCGACCGTTCAAGCGGCTGGCGCAGCAGACCCGCTCGATCAACGCGGGTGACGAGAATCCGCAAGTGCGGGTACGCGGCGCCAGCGAGGCCGTCGAGATCGCCGAGGCCATGCGCGGCATGCTGCAGCGGATCTGGGACGAGCAGAACCGCACGCTCGAGGCGCTGGCGTCGGCGCGCGACTTCGCGGCGGTGTCGTCGCACGAGTTGCGCACGCCGCTGACCGCGATGCGCACCAACCTCGAGGTACTGGCCACCCTGGACCTCCCCGACGAGCAGCGCAAAGAGGTGCTCAGCGACGTCATCCGCACCCAATCACGAATCGAGGCAACGCTTTCCGCGCTGGAACGGCTGGCCCAGGGTGAGCTGTCGACGTCGGAGGACCACGTCCCCGTCGACATCACCGAGCTACTCGACCGGGCGGCCCATGACGCCATGCGGATCTACCCGGACCTCGACGTGTCCCTGGTGCCGTCGCCGACGTGCATCATCGTCGGGCTGCCGGCGGGCCTGCGCCTCGCGGTCGACAACGCGATCGCCAACGCCGTCAAACACGGTGGCGCGACGAGGGTCCAGTTATCGGCGGTCAGCTCGCGGGCCGGCGTGGAGATCTGCGTCGACGACAACGGCAGCGGTCTACCCGAGTCCGAACGCCAGGTGGTGTTCGAGCGGTTCTCCCGCGGCTCGACCGCGTCGCACTCCGGCTCCGGGCTCGGCCTGGCCCTGGTGGCCCAGCAGGCGCACCTGCACGGCGGCGTGGCATCGCTGCAGGAGAGCCCGCTCGGCGGCGCCCGCCTGCAGCTGCAGTTGCCTCCGCCGAGCTGACGTCCTAGCGGGTGCCGAGCAGGTCGATGACGAAGATCAGCGTCTTGCCCGACAGCTGGTGCCCGCCGCCCGCTGGGCCGTAGGCCTGCTCCGGCGGGACGATCAGTTGACGGCGTCCGCCGACCTTCATGCCCGGGATCCCGTCCTGCCAGCCCTGGATCAGGCCCTGCAGCGGGAACGAGATGGATTGGCCACGGCCCCAGGAGCTGTCGAACTCCTCGCCGGACTCGTAGTCGACGCCGACGTAGTGCACCTCGACGGTGCCGCCCGGCTTGGCTTCGGCGCCGTCGCCGACCGTCAGGTCTTCGATCACGAGTTGGGCCGGCGCGGGGCCGTCGGGAAACTGAATCTCAGGTTTGCTTGACACAAGGGTGACCCTAGTCGGGCAGACTCAAGGCGTGACAACCGACAATGACGCTCTGTCGCGCATCAACGAACTCGTCGCCGAGGAAAAGGCTCTGCGCGAGCAGTTGCAGCACGGCGAGATCAGCGAGTCCGAGGAGCACAAGCGCCTGCGCCATCTCGAGATCCAACTCGACCAGTGTTGGGATCTGCTGCGGCAGCGCCGTGCGTTGCGCGAGACCGGCGGCAATCCGGCCGACGCCGCGGTGCGCCCCGAGGGCGAGGTCGAGGGCTACCTGGGCTGAGCGATGGCAGCGCGGGAGTTCGACGCGGTCATCGTCGGCGGCGGACACAACGGCCTGGTCGCCGCGGCCTACCTGTCCCGGGCTGGCCGGCGGGTGCTGCTGCTGGAACGGCTGGGGCAGGTCGGCGGGGCCGCGGTGTCGGCACGGCTGTTCGACGGTGTCGACGCGAGGCTGTCCCGGTACGCCTATCTAGTGAGCCTGCTGCCGCCGCGCATCCTCGCCGACCTCGGCGCGTCGGTGCGACTGGCGCCGCGGGCGTACTCCTCGTACACCCCCGACCCCGCCACGGCCGGGCGCACCGGCCTGTTGGTCGGACGGGAGTCGACCTTCGGCGCGATCGGCGCCTCGGCAGACGAGCGGGCCTTCGCCGAGTTCTACCGCCGCTGCCAGCGGGTCACGCAGCCGCTGTGGCCGACGCTGCTGGAGCCACTGCGCACCCGCTCGCAGGCCCGCGCCCTGATCGGTGACTTCTGGCGGGAGATGATCGAGTGGCCGATAAGTGCCGCTATCACAACGGCTTTCGGCAACGACGTGGTGCGGGGCGTCGTGGCGACTGATGCGCTGATCGGTACCTTCGCCCGACTGGACGACCCGTCGTTGCACCAGAACGTCTGCTTTCTCTACCACTTGCTTGGAGGCGGCGACGGCGGCTGGCACGTCCCGGTCGGCGGCATGGGCGCGGTCAGCACGGCACTGGCGGAGGCTGCGTCGGGGGCCGAGATCGTCACCGGCGCAGAGGTTTACGCCATCGATCCGAGCGGCGAGGTGCGCTACCGGCACCGGGACGGCGAGAGCGTCGCGCGGGGCCGTTTCGTGCTGTCCGGCGTCACCCCGACGACACTGGCCGGACTACTCGGCGAGCCCGCACCGCCGTCCGCGCCGGGCGCGCAGGTGAAGGTCAACATGGTGCTCTCGCGGCTACCCCGCCTGCGCGACCCGAACGTCTCCCCCGAGCAGGCATTCGGCGGCACGTTCCACGTCAACGAGACCTGGACGCAACTCGATGCCGCATACCAGCAGGCGGCTAAAAGCGTTCTGCCCCAGCCGCTTCCGTGTGAGATCTACTGCCATTCGCTGGCCGACCCGAGCATCCTGTCACCGGCGCTGCGCGACTCGGGCGCGGCGACACTGACGGTGTTCGGCCTGCACACCCCGCACGCGGTGTTCGATAAAGACGCGCTGACCGAGGCCGTGCTGGCGTCGCTCAATTCGGTTCTGGCCGAGCCGATTGAGGACGTGCTATTAGCTGATGCGCACGGAACGCCCTGCATCGAGACCACCACGACGGCGGACCTGGAGCAGCGCCTCGGCATGACAGGGGGCAACATCTTCCACGGCGGGCTGGCGTGGCCATTCGCCGAGGACGACGAGCCGCTGGACACTCCGGCACGGCGCTGGGGTGTCGCCACCGCGCACGAGCGAATCCTGTTGTGCGGCGCGGGCGCACGCCGCGGCGGGGCGGTCTCCGGGATCGGCGGCCACAACGCCGCGATGGCGCTGCTCGAAACTCGCTAGCTGGTTAGCGCGAGTCGATCGTCGGGTAGTTGCGCTCGGTGTAGCCGGTGTAGATCTGGCGCGGACGGCCGATCTTGCTGGGCTCGCCGTTCATCTCGCGCCAGTGCGCGATCCAGCCGGGCAGCCGGCCGAGGGCGAACAGCACGGTGAACATGCGGGTCGGGAAGCCCAGGGCGCGGTAGATCAGGCCGGTGTAGAAGTCGACGTTCGGGTACAGCTTGCGCTCGACGAAGTAGTCGTCGGTGAGTGCCGCCTCTTCGAGTTCCTTGGCGATGTTCAGCAAGTCGTCGTCGCCGCCGAGCTTCTTCAGGATCTTGTCGGCCTGTTCCTTGACGATGCGGGCGCGCGGGTCGTAGTTCTTGTAGACCCGGTGCCCGAAGCCCATCAGCTTCACGCCCTCTTCTTTGTTCTTCACCTTGCGGACGAACTCGCTGACGCCGTCGCCGCTCTCGCGGATCTGCTCGAGCATCTCGAGCACGGCCTGGTTGGCCCCGCCGTGCAGCGGGCCCCACAGCGCGTTGATACCGCCGGAGATCGAGGTGAACAGGTTGGCCTGCGACGAGCCGACCAGCCGGACCGTCGACGTCGAACAGTTCTGCTCGTGGTCGGCGTGCAGGATGAACAGCATGTCCAGCGCGCGGACGATCTCCGGGTCGGGCTCGTAGGGCTCGGCCGGCAGGCCGAACGTCATCCGCAGGAAGTTCTCCACGAGGTTCAGCTTGTTGTCCGGGTAGAGGAACGGCTGACCCACCGACTTCTTGTACGCGTAGGCCGCGATCGTCGGCAGCTTGGCCAGCAGCCGGATGGTCGACAGGTCGATCTCTTCGGTGTCGGCCGGGTCCAGCGAGTCCGGGTAGTAGGCGCTGAGCGCGTTGACCACGCTGGACAGCACCGGCATCGGGTGCGCGTTGCGCGGGAAGCCGTCGTAGAACCGCTTCAGGTCCTCGTGCAGCATCGTGTGCCGCTGGATCTGCTCGGTGAACTCGGCGAGCTGTTGCTTGTTCGGCAGTTCGCCGTTGATTAGCAAATAGCTGACCTCGATGAAGGTCGACTTCTCGGCGAGCTGCTCGATCGGGTAGCCCCGGTAGCGCAGGATGCCGGCGTCACCGTCGATGTAAGTGATGGCGCTCTTGGTGGACGCCGTGTTGACGAAGCCGTTGTCGAAGGTCGTGTAACCGGTCTTGGACAACAGTGGGCCCAGCGCGATGCCGTCGGCCCCTTCGGTGGCGTGGACGATTTCCAGGTCCAACTCTCCACCCGGGTATTTGAGGGTGGCGGAGTCGTCGGTTGCGGCCACGGGAACCCCTTTGCGCTTGCGTGTGAATGCTGGCCCGGCTGGTTGCCTATAGCGCAAAGGTAGTCGTTATCGAGACGGCGTGCCTGCCCGGGGGTGAGCTCAGGGTGCGACGCAGATCACGTCGGTGTGCGGGCGGCCCGCCGTGGGCCTCAGTCGGCCGCCAATTGCGCTGCGCGATAACGGATGAAGGCGGGCGCGGCCAGCGCCGCCACCAGCACGCCGACGACGACAAGCGCCCCTCCCCCGGCGGTGGCGGCGGTGGTCCCGACCACAGCGGCCGCGGCCCCGTGCGCGGTGTCGGCCAGCCGGGGCCCGCCGCCGACCACCACGACGAAGACGCCCTGCAGCCGCCCGCGGACGTCGTCGGAGGCGGCCTCCTGCAGCATCGTCGACCGGAACGCCGCCGAGACCAGGTCGGCCGCGCCGCCGAGGGCCAGAAACGCCAGCGCCACCCACAGCAGCGGCCCGGCTCGGCCATGGGCCGCCCCGGCGGCCAGTCCGAAACCGACCATCGACAGACCCCACAGCACGATCGCGACGACCACGGCCAGGCCTTGGCGCCGCACCCGCGGCAGCCATCCCGAGAACACCCCACCGGCCACCGCCCCCGCCGACATGGCCGCGGCCAACAGCGCCATCGTGGTGCCGCCCGCGACCGGCCCACCGAAGCTCTGGTGCGCCATCTGCGGGAACAACGCTCGCGGCATGCCCGCGATCATCGCGATCAGGTCGACCACGAACGACATCAGCACGACGGTGTTGCCGGCCAGGTAGCGAAAGCCGTCGAGCACCGCGGCCGGCCCCCACTGGCCGGAGCCGTCGCGCGACTCCAGCACCGGCATCGGCGCCAGCCGGAACGTCGCCCAGATCGGCGCGACCGTGGTGACGGTGTCGATCAGGTAGAGCGTGGACAGGTCGACCCAGTTGAGCAGCAGACCGGCCAGCAGCGGGCCGACGATCGCCCCGAACTGCGTGACGGTCATGTTCAGCGAGTTGGCCGCCGCCAGCTGCTCGCCGGGCAGCATCCGCGGGATGGCCGCCGACCGGGCGGGCGCGTTGATCGCGAAGAAGATCTGCTGCACGCCCAGCAGGATCAACACCAGCCAGACGTTGTTCAGCGCGAGTGCCGACTGCGCCCACAGCAGCGCCGAGGCCACCGCCAGCCCGCAGGAGGCGATGATCAGCAGCAACCGGCGGTCCATTGCGTCGGCCCAGGCGCCGCCGAGCAGGCCGAACACGACCAGCGGGATCAGCGCGAACAGCCCGGACAGGCCGACATAGGCGGAGTTCTGGGTGAGCGCGTAGATCTGGACAGGAACGGCGAAGACGGTCAGGTTGGCGCCGATGACGGTGACGATTCCCGACGTCCACAGCCGCCGAAAATCGGCGTTCCGCAGTGGCGCGGTGTCGGCGAACAGTTTGCTCAGGGCTGAAGCCGTTCGACGCGGCCGTCCACGACGCGAATCCGGTTGTGCAGCCGGTCTTCTCGGCCCTGCCAGAATTCGATCTCGGCGGGCGCGATGCGGTAGCCGCCCCAATTCGGCGGCACCGGCACCGTGTCGCGGTCGGCGAAGCGTTCCGTCACCTCCGTCAGTTGGTCGACCAGCGCGGCACGAGACGCGATCGGTCGGGACTGGTGCGACGCCCAGGCGCCCAGCTGTGAGCCGCGGGGCCGGTTGTTCCAGTAGGCCTCGGTGGCCTCCGGCTCGACCTTGGTGACCGGCCCACGGATGTGGAACTGCCTGTTCAGCAGGTACCACGGGAAGGTCGCCGACGCGTACGGCGTCTCCGCCAGCTGCTCGCCCTTGGCCGAGTCGTAGTTGCTGAAGAACACGATCCCATCCTCGTCGACACCCTTGCACAGCACCGACCGGCTGACCGGCCGGCCCGCGTCGATCGTGCACAGCACCATCGCGTTCGGCTCGGCCACGCCGCCGCGCTCCGCGTCGCCAATCCAGTTGCGCAGCAGCGCAAGCCAGCCGTCGTCGAGCCAGTCGACGTCGAGGTCAGGGCTGCCGTCGCGCTCCTTGGAGCCGTACTCCTTGCGCATCTTCGCCAGGTGTTCGTTGTCGGGGCCCGCCATCGCGCCAACGCTACCCGCAGCGTTAGTTACCGACCGGTAGCAAGTCACACCCGGACCCGTGGGAGAATTCCGGCATGACTGTCATCTCGGACAAGATCCCGGAGAATTTCGTTGCCGGACTCGAGGGCGTGGTGGCATTTACCACCGAGATCGCCGAGCCTGACAAGGATGGTGGCGCCCTGCGCTACCGCGGTGTCGACATCGAAGACCTCGTGAGCCAGCACGTCACTTTCGGTGACGTCTGGGCTTTGCTGGTGGACGGAAAATTCGGCAACGGGCTGCCGCCCGCCGAGCCCTTCCCGCTGCCGATCCACAGCGGCGACGTCCGCGTCGACGTCCAGGCCGGACTGGCGATGCTGGCCCCGATCTGGGGCTACCAGCCGCTGCTCGACATCGACGACGAGACCGCCCGCGACCAGCTGGCCCGCGCCTCGGTGATGGCGCTGTCGTATGTCGCGCAGTCCGCGCGCGGCATCTACCAGCCGGCCGTGCCGCAGCGCCTGATCGACGAATGCTCAACCGTGACAGCACGTTTCATGACCCGCTGGCAAGGCGAGCCGGACCCCAAGCACGTCGAGGCCGTCGACGCCTACTGGGTGTCGGCCGCCGAGCACGGCATGAACGCCTCGACGTTCACCGCGCGGGTGATCGCCTCGACCGGTGCCGACGTCGCGGCGTCGCTGTCCGGCGCGGTGGGCGCGATGAGCGGCCCGCTGCACGGCGGCGCGCCCGCCCGGGTGCTGCCGATGCTCGAAGAGGCGGAGAAGACCGGTGACGCACGTGGCCTGATCAAGGGCATCCTGGACCGCAAAGAGAAGCTGATGGGCTTCGGCCACCGGGTGTACCGGGCCGAAGACCCCCGCGCCCGCGTCCTGCGGGCCACCGCCAAGCGCCTGGGCGCGCCCCGCTACGAGGTCGCCATGGCCGTCGAGCAGGCCGCGCTGGCCGAGCTGCGAGAGCGGCGACCGGACCGGGCGATCGAGACCAACGTCGAGTTCTGGGCGGCGGTGATCCTCGACTTCGCCGAGGTTCCGCCGAACATGATGCCGGCGATGTTCACCTGCGGCCGGACCGCCGGCTGGTGTGCGCACATCCTCGAGCAGAAGCGGTTGGGCAAGCTGGTCCGCCCGGCGGCGATCTACGTCGGCCCGGGACCGCGCAGCCCCGAGTCGGTCGAGGGTTGGGACAGCGTTCACACGGATTGATTCCGTCGCGACGACTTTCTGTCACACCGGGAGTCAATACTTGCGACACAACCCGTGAGCAAGGAGTCCCCGATGGCAATCGCCGTTGAACCCGCCCTGTCCCCGCACCTGACCGTCGGCGATGCCGCCGCGGCGATCGATTTCTACGTCAAGGCTTTTGGCGCGGAAGAGCTCGTGCGGTTACCCCGGCCAGACGGCAAGATCGTGCACGCCTCGGTGCGGATCAACGGTTTCATGGTCATGCTCAACGACGACTTCCCCGAGATGGCCGACGGTAAGTCACTCACCCCGGTCGCCCTGGGCGGTACTCCGGTGGGCATTCATTTGACCGTGACCGACGTCGACACCTGGTTCCAGCGGGCGCTGGACGCCGGCGCGACCGTGGTCGTTCCGCTCGAGGAGCAGTTCTGGGGCGATCGCTACGGCATGGTCGCGGACCCGTTCGGCCACCACTGGTCATTGGGTCAGCCCGTCAAAGAGGTCAACTACGACGACCTCGCCGCGGCCATGAACGGCTAGGTCAGGTCGGCGAGCTCACGCAGCCGGCCGGTGACCCGGCTGCGCAGCGACGGTGTCGGCGCGTCGGCCGCGGCGGCGAGCATGTCGGTGACCGAGGTGAACTTGGTCCGCGGTCGCTCGGCGGCCTCGCCGCGCGCCACCTCGGCTGCGTCGATCGCCCGCCAGCCGCCGGCGTCGACCATGTCGGGCTGACGCTGGCGGACCAGCTTGTCCAGAGCCGCCGGCTTTCCGACCGGGTCGCGCAGCAGGCCGGCGTTGTAGTCATCGACCAGTCGCTGCACGGTCTGCGCCGCGCATGACTTGTTGGTGCCGATGAAGCCGGTCGGCCCGCGTTTGATCCAGCCCGCGACGTACGCGCCGTCGGCCTGCTCAACGCGACCGCCGTCGTTGGGCACCACGCCCGCCTTGTCGTCGAACGGCAGGCCCTTGATGGCCTTGCCGTGGTACCCGATGGACGTCAGGACGAGACCGGCGTCGATGGTCTGGACGGCATCCGAATCGGTGACGCCGAACTCCATTCCGGCGGCGCGCCGATCGCCCAGCACCCGCTTTGGAGTCAGGTTGTAGGCGAACCGAATTCGCGGCTTGGACGTGTCGCCCGACGAGGTCTCGAGCCTGCTCAAGACCTCCAGCTTCTGCCGCGTCAGGGTGTCGGTGGTGGTCTCCAGGTCACGCAGTACGGCATCTCGATCCTCTTGAGCGAGAACGACTTCCGAGGTTGCGGTCAGACCGATCAGCTCTGGCAGCGTGAACGCCGAATGCTCGGGTCCGCGCCGGGCGGCGATCACGACTTCACGGACCCGCGACTCGCGCAATGCGGCCAACGCGTGGTCGGCAATGTCGGTGTGCGCCAGCTCGTCCGGGTCTGCGGTCAGCACCCGTGCGACGTCGAGCGCGACGTTTCCGTTGCCGATGACGATGACCCGCTCGTGACTGAGATCGACTGGCAGATCAACGAAGTCGGGGTGGCCGTTGATCCAGGCCACCAATTCGGTCGCGGTGCCGGTGCCGGGCAGATCCATCCCGCCGATGTCCAGCCGCTTGTCGTTCGGCGCGCCCACCGCGTAGATCACGGCGTGGTGGTGCGCGAGCACATCCTCGTGGCTCAGCTGGTTACCCACCTCGACGTTGAGGTAGAACCGGAACTCGCGACGCCGCGCGATCCGGTCGAACAGCTTGGTGACCCGCTTGGTGGTCTGATGGTCGGGCGCCACGCCGGCCCGCACCAATCCGTAAGGGGTGGGCAGCTTTTCGAAGACGTTGACCCGCACGCCCTGCTGGGTCAGCAACTCGTCGGCGGCATACATCGCGGCCGGACCCGATCCCACGATCGCGACCGTCAACGGCCCACCGTGCCTGCCGTGCACCTCGGGTGCAGGGATCACCGGCGCCAGCTTCGACGTCGGCGGCAGCTTCGTGTCGGCCGGTCGGGCAGAGTGGACCGGCTCATAGAACAGCGAGTTGAGTTCGATGAACGGCAGTTGCTCCGTCGTCAGTTTCGAGTCGGGCGCGATCGCGCCCACCGGGCACGCGCTGACGCAGGCGCCGCAGTCCACACACGCCACCGGATCGATGTACAGCATTTCGGCGGAAGCGAATTCCGGCTCGTCCGGCGACGGGTGAATGCAGTTCACCGGGCAGGCGTAGACACAGGACCCGTCGCTACAACACGACTGGGTGATGACGTGCGGCATAGGCTCTACGCGGCGACCGTGAGGTGCTCGCGCTGCGGCTCACTGCGGTAGCGCGACGCCTTGCCGTTGATCTTGCAGATTCGCCAGATCAACTTGGCCAGCGGGTTCATCAAACCGGTGTCCGTGCACAGCATCCGGACGTCGCCGAACATGTCGCGCAACATCTGGCGTGACTCGGGGGACTTGAAGAACACCTGCTTGCGAACGTCGCGCGGAATGTCGAATTCCTGCCAGAACGCCTTGGGCGGCACGATGATCGCGGAACACAGCACCCGCATGACGATGGGCACGTAGAGCGAGAGCCAGAAACGCTTGCGTCGCGGCAAGTCTGGAATCCGCTTGCGCAGGTACTCGTGGGCGAACGAGATGTGCCGGGCTTCCTCCGCCACGTGGATCGCCATCACCCGCTCCATGATCGGGTGCAGTTCCTTGCCCTCGCGCAGCACGTTCTTCTGGGTGTGGTCGATCGGCTCCTCGCCGGCCAGGATGCCGAACCAGAACGGAATCGGCAGCGGCCCGGCGACCAGCGGGATGACCGGCTGGATCCACTTGAGCATGCGCGGCATGCCGGGGACATCGGCGCCGATGTGGTTGACCATCTCCTGGAACATCATCGTGTGGTTGCACTCTTCGACCGCCTCGTGCAGGCAGTAGCGGTACTCCGGCGATCCGTTGGGCACCCAGAACGCGTACTCCATCAGGCCGCGGATGAGGATCGACTCGAAGTGCAGTCCGACCTTGGCGACGTTGGCCTGGCGCCACATGCCGATCTGGATCTGACGCTCCCGCGACTGCGCCTGATACCAGGGATGCATGCCCAGCGGGTCGGTCTTGGGAAGAATCCAGCGCGGGTCGTCAGGGATGACCGCGAACTCCGGCGACTTCCAGTCGATGTCGGTGTAGGGGTTGAAGTTACGACGCACTGACCCCTCGGACAGGGTGTTCAGCATGTCGACGTACTTGGCGTCGTCGAAGACGTCCATATTGCGGCGCCACCGGCGGATCATCTTCGTCCTGGCCGGCTTTTGCGCGGTCACTGTCTGAGTCATGCCCGGGCCTCCCCAATGAGGTTTACATTTGGACGTGCTATGTCCAACACAGTACCCAAGGTAATGGGCACTTAACCAGACCCGAATCGCCAATTGTGCCGGATCCGGTGAACATGTGTGCACTGTGACCGCCATCACATCCCGCTCGGATCGTCGACCGGCTGGAAGTCGGCCCCGGACGGGTCACTAACCTGATGAACATGGCTGACCAGCTCACAATCCCCGACAACCTCAAACCCGGCGATGGACGCTTCGGATCCGGCCCGTCGAAGGTCCGCCCCGAACAGCTGCAGGCCCTCTCCACCACCGCCGCTCCGCTTTTCGGCACGTCACATCGCCAGGCGCCGGTCAAGGATCTGGTCGGCCGGGTCCGCACCGGGCTGCGGGAGTTCTTCTCGATACCCGACGGCTACGAAGTCATCCTGGGCAACGGCGGGGCGACGGCGTTCTGGGATGCCGCGGCGTTCGGGCTGATCGACAAGCGTTCACTACATCTCAGCTACGGCGAGTTCAGCTCCAAGTTCGCCTCCTCGGTCGCCAAGAACCCGTTCGTCGGCGACCCGATCATCGTCAAGGCCGACCCCGGCAGTGCTCCCGAGCCTCAGGGCGACCCGTCCGTCGACGTGATCGCCTGGGCGCACAACGAAACTTCGACCGGTGTCGCGGTGCCCGTCGTCCGTCCGCGTGACGCCGGCGACGCGTTGGTGGTCATCGACGCCACGTCCGGTGCCGGCGGACTGCCGGTCGACATCGCCGACACCGACGCCTACTACTTCGCGCCGCAGAAGAACTTCGCCGCCGACGGCGGCCTCTGGCTGGCGATCATGAGCCCGGCGGCGCTGAGCCGCGTCGAGGCCATCCATGCCTCGAACCGGTGGGTGCCCGACTTCCTCTCGCTGCCGATCGCGGTGGAGAACAGCCTGAAGAACCAGACTTACAACACGCCGGCCATCGCGACGCTGGTGCTGCTGGCCGAGCAGCTCGACTGGCTGAACGGCAACGGCGGGCTGGACTGGGCGGTCAAGCGGACCGCCGACTCGTCGGGCCGGCTATACAGCTGGGCGGCCGACCGGGCGTACACCACTCCGTTCGTCACGGACCCCAAGCATCGCTCGCAGGTGGTCGGCACCATCGACTTCAACGACGATGTGGACGCCGCGGCGGTGGCCAAGGTGCTGCGCGCCAACGGCATCGTCGACGTCGAGCCGTACCGCAAACTCGGCCGCAACCAGCTGCGGGTCGCGATGTTCCCGGCCGTCGAGCCGGATGACGTCAGCGCGCTCACCGAGTGCATCGACTGGGTGGTCGAGCGAATCTAGCGTTCATCTCGAAAAACCCCAGGTGTTACCGCGTGTCCACCCGGGTCGAGAACGCTCACTGAGTTACAGTGCGCCCTGACAGGCCTGGCGCGCTGGTCTGCGAGGAACCTGCGAGGAGACACCATGCGGGAACTCAAGATCGTCGGACTCGATCTCGACGGCAAACACATCATCTGCGAGGGTGACAACGCGGGAGACAAGTACAAGATCCGCATCGACGACCGATTGCGTGCGGCGGTCCGCGGCGACGGAGCCCGGGTGAATCAGACCCACATCGACATCGAGGCGAGCACCATGTTGCGTCCCAAGGATATTCAGGCCCGCATCCGCGCCGGCGCGTCGGTCGAGCAGCTCGCCGAGTCCGCCGGAGTGGATGTCGCCAGGGTCGAGCGCTTCGCCCACCCGGTGCTGCTGGAGCGCGCCCGCGCCGCCGAGCTGGCAACCGCCGCCCACCCGGTGCTGGCCGACGGCCCCGCGGTGCTGACGTTGCTGGAGACGGTCACCTCGGCGCTGGTGGCGCGGGGCCTGAACCCCGACAGCACCACCTGGGACGCCTGGCGCAACGAGGACGGCCGCTGGACCGTCCAGCTGGGCTGGAAGGCCGGCCGCTCCGACAACCTCGCACACTTCCGGTTCTGCCCCGGCTCGCACGGCGGCACCGTTACGGCGGTGGACGACGCCGCCAGTGAGCTGATCGATCCCGACTTCGACCGTCCGCTGCTGCGCCCGGTCGCCCCGCTGGCCCAGCTCGACTTCGAGGAGGCCGAGGAGACGCCCGCCCCCGCGCCGGTCGTCGTCGAGACCCCGGAGCCCGAGCCCAAGGTCGAGCAGACCCGGGCCCGCCGCGGCAAGGGCAAGCCGGCCGTACCCGCGTGGGAAGACGTGCTGCTGGGCGTTCGCTCCAGCGGTCAGCGCTAGAAGGCCATCCCCACCAGGGTCAGCCAGGCGACGGCGACTCCGACCGCGCCGCCGAGCACCATCCAGCGCACCACCGGTGTGCGCCGCCATCCCCACAGCGTGGGCGCGAGACCGCCTGCGGCAACGACATTCAGCCCGACCGCCAGCAACGGATGCACGCGGATCAGGCCCATGCTCAACACCAGAACGGCGACCGCGGTGATCGTGGCGACGAACCCCGCGACGGTCAAACCCGTTGCCCAGGGCGTGGATTCGTCGGTCATGGTCAGACTCTAGCCCGCTCGTAGAACGCCAGTGCCGCGGCCGTGGCCACGTTGAGCGAGTCGGTGCCGCGCGACATCGGGATCCGCACCCGCAGGTCGCTCGCCTTCAGTGCGGCATGACTCAGGCCCGGCCCCTCGGCGCCGACCAGGATCGCGGCCCGTTCGCCGTGGACCGTCGCCATCGCCTCCGGCAACGCCTTCGCGCCGTCTCCGGGAGTCATCGCCAGCAGACGAAAGCCGTTCTGCTGCAACATCTTCAGCTCGCCTGGCCACTCAGTGGCGCGGGCGAACGGCACCAGCAGTGCATGGCCCATCGAGACGCGAACCGCGCGGCGGTACAACGGGTCGGCGCAGCCGCTGCCGAACACGACTGCGTCGACGTCCAACCCGGCCGCGTTGCGGAAGATCGACCCGAGGTTCTCGTGGTCGTTGACGCCCTCGAGTACCGCGACCGTCCGGGCGCCGTCGACGACGTCGGCGACGCTGCGGTCGGGTTCGCGGCGCGCCGCGGCGAGTACTCCCCGGTTCAGGTGAAAGCCGACCGCCTCGGCCATCACATTGGCCGAAACCCGGTAGTAGGGAGCAGGATTGCCATCCAGGTCGGCGCCGAGTTCGACGAGCCGGCGGTCGGTGCCGAGGAATGCCAACGGCCGGAACGGGGAGGCCAGCATGCGCTGCACGACGAGCACGCCCTCGGCGATCACCAGGCCCTTCCCGCTGGGCAGATCCGGGCGGCGGTCGATGCTGTTCAGGTCGCGGAAGTTGTCCAGCCGCTCATCACTGGGATCGTCGATGTCAACGACATTGGCAGTCAAGGGCTTTCGTCGACCAACGCGAGAATCAGGTCAGCAGCCACCCGCAGCGTGTCGCGCTCGGAGACGCCGAGGTTCTCCAGCCGCTGAGCGAGCCACTCCTGGCTGGCCTGACGTTCGGCCTCCATCAGCTCCGCGCCCGCCTCGGATACCGACACCAGGACCTGCCGCCCGTCGTCCGGGTGTGCGACCCGGTCCACGAAGCCGAGTTCGGCGAGCGAGGCGATCACCCGGGTCATCGACGGCGGGCGCACCCGCTCCCGGATCGCCAGGGCGCCAGGCGTCATCGGCCCGAAGTTGGCCAACGTCGCCAACGCCGACAGCTGCGACAGTGACACCGGGGACTGTGGACGGCGAAAGCGCAGCTGCCGGGACAGCCGCATCACCGCCAACGACAAGTCGCTGGCCAACCGGCTATCGCCATCGATCACAGCGCGAAGGTTACGACAGAACGCCGGAACGTCAACATCGAATCACCGAGACCGGCCCACACCCGCTATGTCCACTGCTCGACTTCTCCTCCGGCCGCTCGCGGCCGGCATCGTCGTCAAGCTATCTTGATCACGATGTCCGACCAGCCCGGCGAGATCGTTGAGCCGCCACCGCTACCTGCTGTCTTGCTGGACCCATGGCCGGTTATCGCGATCGGCGCGCTGGCCTGGCTGGTTGCCACGGTGGTTGCCTTCGTCGTCCCAGCCCTGATTTCCTGGCGCCCGTTGACCCTGGCCGGCCTCGCGGTCGGCGTCCTGGGCACCTCGATCTTCCTGTGGCAGCGCGCGGCTGCCCGCCGAGGCGCGCGCGGCGCCCAAACCGGACTCACGAACTAGGAGGTTGGTCATGGCAGCACCGCTTCTGCAGGCCCAGGTCGACGTGGACGCCCCGGTGTCGGCGGTGTGGGCGTTGATCAGCGACCTGCGCCGGATGCCACAGTGGAGCCCGCAGTGCCGGTGGATGCGCCCGCTCGGCGCGTTGCGACCCGGCACCAGGACGCTGAACCTCAACCGCCGCAACCTGCTGGTCTGGCCGACCACCTCCACGGTCGTCGAGCTGGTTCCGGAGCAGAAGCTCGCGTTCCGGGTGAACCTGAACAACACCATCTGGAGCTATGAGCTGCAGCCGATTCCGAACGGCACCAGGCTGATCGAGAGCCGGCATGCGGAGAACGGCGTCAAGCCCATCTCCAGTTTGGCCGTCAACAACTTCATGGGCGGCACCGACAGCTTCGAACGCGAACTCGTCGCGGGTATGAATCAGTCCCTGGCCAAGATCAAGGCCGCAGCCGAGAACGGCTAGCTGGGCTCCGCCGGGGTTTCGGGGGCTTCCGGCTCGGCCGGGGTTTCAGCGACGTCCGGCTCCGTCGGAGTTTCGGGTTCCGTCGGGGCCTCGGGCTCCGCGGGCTTCTCGCTGACCTCGAGCACGCCGTCGTCGTAGGGGTCGTTCATCGGCGAACCGCCGCCGGCGGGGGCCGGAGTGTCGGAATGCGCACCGCAGCCGTACTCGAAGTCGACGACGTGCCCGTCGGCCGACATCTCGTTGCCGCAGACCCCGAACATCGCGCCCAGCGAGCCGGCCAGCGGCAGGAAGAAGCCGCAGTCGCGGCAGACCCGCTTGGTGGACTGCGCCATCTGCGCACGGGGGCCGTAGTCGCCCTCGTGCCAGCGCTCGGCGGCGTCGGCGCGACCCCACGGGCCCATCACCTGGCGACGCCCCAGCCCGATTTCGGCCGCGGTCTCGTCGACCTGCGGGTCGCCGGAGGACATGAAGCCCGGTACCAACCGAGGGTCGCCCGATGCCGGGGCCAGCAGGTCACCCGGGCCTAGGTCGCCGGGCCGGATCCGCTGGTCCCAGGGCAGCCACTCGGGGGCCAGCAGGGACTCCGGCCCCGGCACCAGCACCACCTCGCTGACCGTGGCGTGGTCGGCACCGGGATAGGCGGCCACGACGACCGCCCACTGCCAGCCCTGGTAGCCGGGCAGGTGGGCCAGGAAACGATGGGTTGCACTGGTCGGGTCTTCGTAGCCGACGCCGAGGTACTCGCCCACGGTGTCGTCGCCGCTGCCCTCGACGATGGCGGCGCGCGCCAAGTCGGCGGCATCGGTGAGAACCGTCGCCAATTCAGGCGACCACTCCGTCGTGGTCGAGCCCGTCACATCGTCCGTTGTTTCCATGGGCCTTCGATTCTGCCGCACAGATGCGACACATGGCCACACCGGTCGCCTGCGCCCCGGCGTCGCCGGCATGGGTGAGAATCGACGTATGGCGGCACGGCGCGGTGATCACCCGGATGCGGGCCGAGGCTCGGCACCCGGCCGGCGTGCGCGCCCCAGGCCCGGCGCCGAACATCCCGGGATGGCCAACTACCCCGCCGACGAGCACGATCACCGCCGCTCGCAGCGCGGTCCGGCGATGCCCAGTTCCAACCGCTACCTGCCGCCTTTGAACCGCGACGACGACCCCCGGCGCGGCACCGATCGGCCGCGCCGCGTGCCCTCCGGCGAGCGCGTGACCGTGACCCGGGCCGCCGCCCAGCGCAGCCGCGAGATGGGTTCGCGGATGTACGACCTGGTGCAGCGGGCCGCCACCGCCGACGGCGCCGACAAGTCCGGGCTGACGGCGCTCACCTGGCCGGTGGTCGCGAACTTCGCCACCGACGCCGCAATGGCCGTCGCCCTGGCCAACACGCTGTTCTTCGCCGCGGCCACCGGCGAGAGCAAGGACCGGGTCGCGTTGTACCTGCTGATCACGATCGCGCCGTTCGCGGTGATCGCACCGCTGATCGGCCCGGCGCTCGATCGGCTGCAACACGGCCGCCGCGCGGCGCTGGCCGCGTCGTTCGCGCTACGTACTGCGCTCGCGGTGGTGCTGGTCGCCAACTACGACGCCGCGACCGGCGGGTATCAGTCCTGGGTGTTGTACCCGTGCGCGCTGATGATGATGGTGCTCTCGAAATCGTTCAGCGTCTTGCGCAGCGCGGTGACGCCGCGGGTGATGCCGCCGACGATCGACCTCGTCCGGGTGAATTCGCGGCTGACGATGTTCGGCTTGCTGGGCGGCACCATCGTCGGCGGTGGTATCGCGGGCGGCATCGAGTACGCCTGCGACCGGCTGCTGCAACTGCCCGGCGCGCTGTTCGTGGTCATCGCGGCCACCGTGGCCGGCGCCGCGCTGTCCATGCGGATTCCGCGCTGGGTCGAGGTGACCGCGGGTGAGGTCCCCGCCACGCTGAGCTACCGGCAGGGCCCGTCGCGCCGCAGCTGGCCCGAAGAAGTCCGGCGGGCGAGTGGCGCGCTGCGACAACCGTTGGGCCGCAACATCATCACCTCGCTGTGGGGCAACTGCACGATCAAGGTGATGGTCGGCTTCCTGTTCTTGTATCCGGCATTCGTGGCCAAGGCACATCACGCCAACGGCTGGCGCCAGCTCGCGATGCTCGGCATGATCGGCGCTGCCGCCGCGATCGGCAACTTCGGTGGCAACTTCGCCAGCGCCCGGCTGCGCCTCGGCCGGCCCGCGGTGCTCGTACTGCGCTGCGCACTGGCCGTGACCGGAATCGCCCTCGCCGCCGCGGTGGCCGGCACGCTGACGATGGTGGCGATCGCCACGTTGGTGACGTCGTGTGCGAGCGCAATTGCCAAGGCGGCCTTGGACGCATCGTTGCAGGACGATCTGCCCGAGGAATCACGCGCGTCGGCGTTCGGACGCTCGGAATCGACGCTGCAGTTGGCCTGGGTGCTCGGGGGCGCGATGGGCGTACTGCTCTACACCGACCTGTGGGTCGGCTTCAGCGTCGTCACGTCGGTGCTGATCCTGAGCCTGGCGCAGACGGTGGTCAGCTTTCACGGCGACTCGCTGATCCCGGGCCTGGGCGGCAACCGGCCGGTGATGGTCGAGCAGGAGGGCGAGCAGAGCGCGCGCCGGGCCGCCGCGGTGCCGCGCTCGTGACGTCGCTGAAAAGGCTTGCACTGCTGGCGATTGTGGCCGTCTTGACGGTGGGCGCCGGTGTCGGCGCATGGGCGCTGACGCGCAAACCCGGCCCGCAGCGACCCGAGATCAGCGCTTACTCCAGCGGCCATTCGACCCGGGTCGGCCCATACCGCTACTGCAACGTCTTAGACCTGACCGACTGCCAGAATGCCCAGACCCAGGGCGAACTCCGGGTCACTTCTGCTGGGCCCGTTCAACTTTCGGTGGCGACGGCGATCGGCGACGCACCGTGGTGGTTGCTGACGGTCTACGAGGATTCGCCGATTCCCACGACGACGTTCTACCGGCCGGGCACGCGGCTGGCGGTCACCATTCCGACCGTCGACCCGCACCACGGGCGACTGACCGGCATTGCCGTGCAGTTGATGACCGCCTATGTCGACCCCAACGGCGAGGTGCAGGGTGTCCCGCACGCCGAGTGGTCGGTCCGGACGGTCTGGGGCTAGCCGCCCCCACCGCGAACGTCGAGTTGTCGGGCTAAAAGTAGGGGTTCCAGCCCAACAAGTCGACGCTCGGCGAGAGCCGCTAGGCGCCGTGGCCGGCGGGCACTCGCTCGCCGTCGCGCGTCGGACCCGGCGGTGTGCCATCGCCGAAGGGATTGCCGCCCAACGACTCCCGGCCATGCGGTATCAACCAGTTGGACAGGTCGGGACCTTTGGGCACGATGCCGCTGGGATTGATGTCCTTGTGCACCAGGTAGTAGTGCTGCTTGATCTGCACGAAGTCGGTGGTGTCGCCAAAACCCGGCGTCTGGAACAGGTCTCGCGCGTAGGCCCACAACACCGGCATCTCGGCGAGCTTGCTCCGGTTGCACTTGAAGTGGCCGTGGTAGACCGCGTCAAAGCGGGCCAGCGTGGTGAACAACCGGACGTCGGCCTCGGTGATGGTCTCACCGACCAGAAAGCGTTGTCCTGCAAGCCGCTCGCTGACCCAGTCGAGCGCCGCGAACAACCGGTCGTAGGCGCTCTCGTATGCCTCCTGCGAGCCGGCGAACCCGCAGCGATAGACCCCGTTGTTGATCTCGGAATACACCCGGCGATCAATCTCGTCGATCTCGTCGCGCAGCGGTTCGGGGTACAGCTGCGGGGCGCCGTCGCGGTGATACGCCGTCCACTCGGTCGAGAGGTCCAGCGTCATCTGCGGAAAGTCGTTGGTGACGACGGCGCCGGTCGGCACGTCGACGATCGCGGGCACCGTGATGCCCTTCGGGTAGTCCGGGAATCGAGCGAAGTACGCATCCTGGAGCCGCGGAATCTTCAGCACCGGGTCGACGCCGCCGGGGTCGAGGTCGAAGGTCCAGCTGCGCTCGTCGTGCGTCGGGCCGCAAAACCCAATGGACAGAACGTCTTCCAGGCCCAGCAGCCGCCGGACGATGATCGCCCGGTTGGCCCACGGACACGCCCGCGCGACGACCAGTCGGTAACGGCCGGCCTCCACGGGATAGCCGTCTCGGCCGTCGGCGGTAATCCGGGTTTCGATGTATTTGGTGTCGCGGGTGAAGTCGCCGTTCTCGGCGAGGTAGGAAGCGATCTCGACCTCCGTCAGGTGTTCGCCACCGACAGGAATCGGCGGGCCAGGTCGGACTCGGTCGATGCGCCCTCTTCCCAATGCGCGATCCACGGCCCGGTCCCCTCGGACTGGTCGATTATCCCCTCCTCGGCCCAGGTGTAGCGACCCTTGAGCACATTGGCGGCCAGCTTCGCGTCGACGTCGTCGGTGTTGGTCCACAGCGCCTCGAACAACGCCTCCACCCGCAGCGTGGCCTGCTGGCAGAACGCCTCGGCCAGCTCATAGGACAGGTCGCCGCGGGCCCGGTCGGCCTCGCGCTGCGACTCGGCCCGCACGCAGGTCGCCGCGATCGCGAACAGTTCGGCGCCGATATCGACCACCCGCCCCAGGAAGCCCTGCTTCTGCTCCATCGCGGCCTGCCAGCGCGCCATCCCGTAGAACGTGTTGCGGGCCAGCTTGCGCGCCGAGCGCTCGACGAAGCGCAGATGCTTAGCCAGGTTGCCGAATTCGTGATACGCCGTAGGTCGTAGTCCCTCTCCGAACACCAACTGCGGCAACCACTTTGCATAGAACCCGCTCGCGCCGACGGCTGCTTTTGCCTTCCGCTTCAGGTCGGCCTTCGCGTTGGCGAGATCGCCGGCCGCGCTGAGGTGCGCGTCGACAGCCTCGCGGGCGATCAGCAGACGCATGATCTCGCTCGACCCCTCGAAGATGCGGTTGATCCGCAGGTCGCGCACCACCTGCTCGACGGGCACCGCCCGCTCGCCGCGCGCGGCCAGCGACTCGGCGGTTTCATAGCCGCGGCCGCCACGGATCTGCAGCAGTTCGTCGCCGATGCGGCACGCCATCTCACTCGACCACAGCTTCGCCAGCGCCGCCTCGATGCGGATGTCGTTGCGGCCTTCGTCGGCCATCTGGCCGGACAACTCCAATACCGATTCCAGCGCGTAGCTCGTCGCCGCGATGAACGAGATCTTCTCGACGACCGCGCCATGCTCGCCCACCGGCTTGCCCCACTGCACGCGCTCGCCGGACCACTCGCGGGCGATCTTCAGCGACCACTTGGCCGAGCCCGCGCAGATGGCGGGAATCGAGAGCCGGCCGGCATTCAGCGTCGTCAGCGCGATCTTCAGCCCGTCGCCCTCCTTGCCGATCAAGTTCTCGGCGGGCACCTGAACTTTGTGCATGCGGGTGAGGCCGTTCTCGATGCCGCGCAGTCCCATGAACGAGTTGCGCCGCTCGACGGTGATGCCCGGCGAGTCGGCTTCGACGACGAACGCGCTGATGCCGCCGCGGTGCCCGTCGCCCTTCGGCACGGCCGCCATCACCACGAGCAATTCGGCGACCACGCCGTTGGTGGTCCAGAGCTTCACGCCGTCCAGCTCGTAGCCGCCGTCGACCGGGGTTGCCGTCGACGCCAGCCGCGCCGGGTCAGAGCCGACGTCCGGCTCCGTCAGCAGGAACGCCGAGATCGCCCCGGCCGCACAGCGCGGCAAGAACTTTCGCTTCTGTTCTTCGCTGCCGGCCAGCTTGAGCGGCTCGGGTACACCGATCGACTGATGCGCCGACAGCAGCGCGCCAAGGCTGGCGTGCACGCTCGACACCAGCATCAACGCCCGGTTGTAGGCGACCTGCGACAGATTCAGCCCGCCGTACTCCGCGGGGATCTTCATGCCGAAGCAGCCCAGGTCGGCGAGGCCCTTCACATACTCATCGGGGATCTTCGCGTCGCGCTCGATCACGCTGCCGTCGACGGTCCCCAGGAACTCGCGCAGCCTGCCCAGGAACTCTTCGGTCCGGGCCGCCTCGTCGTCGGCCGGCCGGGGGAAGGGATGGATCAGGTCCAGCGGAAATCGGCCGAGGAACAGCTCTTTGGCCAATGATGGCTTGTCCCAGCCGCTTTCGCGGGACTCCTCCGCTACGGCTCTCGCTTGCTCTTCACTGACCTGCGCCTGCTGTGCCATCGGATTTCTCCCACTCGGAACCGACTCCCTGCGGAGCTTCGGTCGGAGTGTTCCCCGTCACACGGCGCAGTACACGCGCGAACTGTCAGGCGTCCAATTCGCGGGCCACGGCCTTGACGACCTCGGAGACCTTGCGGGCGATCTTGCGGTCCGGGTAGCGACCCTTGCGCAGCTCGGGCTGCACAGTGCCCTCGAGCAGCGTGATCATGTCCTCGACCATGCCGTGCAGTTCGTCGGGACTGTGCTTGTGTTCGGCCGGACCCTCACGACGGGGACGGCTACTCAGCGTGGGCGGCGGGTCGATCAGCTTGAGGCTCAGCGCCTGCGGCCCTCGTCGTCCGGATGCCAGGCCGAACTCGACCTTCTGCCCGGCCTTGAGGCCTTCGACGCCGGCGGGTAACGCCGACGAGCGGACGTAGACGTCCTCGCCTTCCTCCTGGGAGAGGAAGCCGAAACCCTTCTCAGCGTCGTACCACTTCACCTTGCCAGTCGGCACCGGTCTCACCTGCTTGTCTAACGGATCGATCACTGGGTTCACACAACGAAGCGCCCCGCCTGCGCAGGACGCGATGCCGACCGATCCTACTCGGGTCGACGACGGCTGAGCACGGGAGTTTCTCGGTACGCTGATGTCGTTGCTGGAGGAGACCATGCGCCTGATCCTGAACGTCATCTGGTTGATTTTCGGCGGTCTGTGGTTGGCCCTGGGATATCTGCTGGCCGCCCTGATCTGCTTCCTGCTGATCGTGACCATTCCGTTCGGCTTCGCCTCGCTGCGGATCGCGTCGTATGCGCTGTGGCCGTTCGGGCGGACGATCGTCGACAGGCCCGGCATCCGCACCGGCGCCCTGATCGGCAACGTCATCTGGATCCTGCTGTGCGGCGTCTGGCTCGCGATCGGGCATCTGGTGAGCGCGGTTGCGATGGCGCTGACGGTCGTCGGCATTCCGCTGGCGCTGGCCAACCTGAAGCTGATCCCGGTGTCCCTGGTGCCGCTCGGCAAGGAGATCGTTACGGTCCGTCAGTCCGCGGCGTGGTCCGGCGCTCCGGCAGCGCGGGTCTGAAAATTCGCGTCGAAAACGCCGCGGCGTGACCTGGGATTAGTCCCGGACCGGGGTGTGAAATCAGTCACATAACGGTTTGATCACGGCCCGGCAACGACTCGATTGCGACGCTCTCAACCTGCGAAAACGCCGCTGACCCTTTGCATTTCCCCAGTTCGCGACACGCGAAACGCGACTTTCCGCAGAAAATGACTCCGCTGCTAACAGCAGCTAGCGTCGTTCGCGGGCCCGCCGAGACTCCCTGCCTGGCAGGCCTTCTCGCCTATAGCGCCGAGCTCCATCCAATAGGCGAGCCAAGCCAATCCCGTGGATGGAGGCGGGGGACCCAACGGTCCACCGAAATCGACCCGGAGCCGTCCGCGGCTCCTTGGGGTGAAGCCGGAACGTTTCCGTCAGGAAACCGACGGCCGGGCGACCTCTTCCGCCCGAACCCGACAGCTGACCTCGTAGGCGCATACGAGAGGAATCCCCTAGGGCTATGAGCGGCCGTCACCGTAAACCCACCACGTCCACCGTCAGCGTCGCCAAACTCGCCTTCACCGGCGCAGTGATCGGCGGCGGCGGCGTCGCACTCGCCGGCCACGCGGCCGCGGCCCCCGATAACGAGTGGGACCGCGTCGCGTCCTGCGAGTCGGGCGGCAACTGGGCCATCAACACCGGCAATGGCTACCACGGCGGCCTGCAGTTCTCGCAGAGCACCTGGGCCTCTCACGGTGGCGGCGAATACGCCTCGTCGGCCAATCAGGCCAGCCGTGACCAGCAGATCGCCGTTGCCGAGCGGGTGCTGGCCACGCAGGGCAAGGGCGCCTGGCCGGTGTGTGGACGTGGCCTGTCGGCCGCGACTCCGCGCAACGTGGTCGCCGACGCCCCCGCTCCGGACGCTCCGCCGCCTGCATTCGAACTTCCGGCGCCCCCGCCGCCGGCCGAACTTCCGCCGCCCGCGCCGGAGCCACAGCCCGAGCCCCAGCCGGTTCAGCCGGTCGCATTCGAGGCGCCGGCGCCCGAAGCGCCCGCTCCGGAAGCTCCAGCCCCCGAGGCCCCCGCTCCCGAGGCTCCGGTGCAGGCCGAGGCCGTCGCCGCCCAGGCGCCGGCACCCGAGGCTCCGCCGGCCGATCCCGCGCCTGAGCCCGCTGCGCCGGTGCAGGCCGAATCGGTCGCCATGAACAGCGGCGACGACGGTCAGGAAGTACACGAGGCCAACGCCGTTGGTTACGTCAACGACCTGCTGCACGCGGCTCAGTCGCAGGGCGTCAGCAGCAACCCGGCATTGCAGTCCCTCGCCTGATCGGCGAGGGATTCGCTAAAGGCGGTCGACCCGCCTAGCGGTTGACGTCGGTGACCGGATGAACGTAGGGCAGTTCGTCGGCGGGCAGCGGGAAGACCAGGTCGCCGAACGGCGACAGCGCGCCCACTCGGTCGGATGCCAGTTCACTCACGGCGTGGTCGTCAGGGTTGGTCGTCGGCCAGCCGTTGTCGACGTAACGAGTCTTCTGCGCCTTCTTGTCAGCCACGCGCTCCATTCTGACAGGTCCGGTGCGGCGGTGCCCGCAATACCCTCCGTCCGCCGGGATGGCCCAATCGCGCGACTGCTTTACGCTGGTCAGCAATGACCGAACACACCCCGGGCGTCCCGCTGGGGTCCTGGCTGGCCGAGCTGCCCGACGACCGGTTGATCCGATTGTTGGAGCTGCGGCCCGACCTCGCTCAGCCACCGCCGGGCAGCATCGCCGCGCTGGCCGCCCGCGCGCAGGCCCGCCAGTCGCTGAAGGCCGCCACCGACGAGCTGGATTTCCTGCGGCTGGCCGTGATCGATGCGCTTCTGGTGCTGCAGGCGGATTCGGCCCCGGTCCCGGTCGCCAAGTTACTGACGCTGATCGGCGACCGGGCGCCCGAGGCGGACGTGCTCGACGCGCTCGACGACCTGAGGGCACGCGCGCTCGCCTGGGGTGACGTCGACGTGCGGGTGACCACCGACGCCGGAGCCGGGCTGCCCTGGTACATCGGGCAGGTCACGCTGGAGGATGCCGCTCAGAGCCCCGAGCACATCGCCGAGCTCATCGACGGACTCGACGAGCCGCAGCGCGAGTTGCTGGACCGCCTACTGGAGGGCTCCCCGCTGGGACGGACGCGCGACGCCGCGCCCGGCGCGCCGGCGGATCGCCCTGTGCCGCAACTGATTGCGGTCGGCTTGCTGCGCCGGATCGACGCCGACACGGTGATCCTACCCCGGCACGTCGGACAGGTGATGCGCGGCGAGGAGCCCGGGCCGGTTCGCCTCGCGGCACCCGATCCGGTGGTGTCGACCACCACGCCGGCGGACGCGGATGCCGCAGCGGCCGGCGCGATCATCGATCTGCTGCGCGAATTCGACGTCCTGATCGAAACACTCAGCACCGCACCGATTTCCGAGCTCCGCAGCGGCGGCCTCGGGGTGCGTGAGGTCCGGCGCCTGGCCAAGATCACCGGCATCGACGAGAGCAGGCTGGGGCTGGTCCTCGAACTCGCCGCCGCCGCGGGTCTGATCGCCAGCGGCCTGCCGGACCCGCTGCCGACCGCCGGCGATCCGCCGTACTGGGCGCCGACGGTGGCTGCCGACCGGTTCAGCGAGGCGACCACCGCCGAGCGCTGGCATCTGCTGGCCACCACCTGGCTCGATCTGGCGGCCCGGCCGGCGCTGATCGGCAGTCGCGGTCCGGACGCCAAACCCTATGCTGCGCTGTCGGATTCGCTGTACTCGACGGCAGCCCCGTTGGACCGCCGGCTGCTGCTCGACATGCTTTCCGGCCTGCCGCCGGGCGCGGGGGTCGACAAGAACACCGCGTCGGCGGCGTTGATCTGGCGGCGCCCGCGCTGGGCGCGACGACTCCAGCCCGCACCGATCAGCTATCTGCTGGACGAGGCGCAACAACTCGGCCTGGTCGGCCGCGGCGCGCTCAGCACCCCCGGCCGGGTATTCCTCGACGGCGCCGAGGACCGCGTCGTGGTCGCCGCGATGGACCGCGTCCTGCCCACTCCGATCGACCATTTCCTGGTCCAGGCCGACCTGACGGTGGTGGTGCCCGGCCCGCTGGAACGCCATCTCGCCGAGGAACTCTCGACCGTGGCCGCCGTCGAGTCAGCGGGTACCGCCATGGTCTACCGGGTCAGCGAGCCATCGATCCGGCATGCCCTCGACATCGGCAAGACCGCCGACGAGTTGCACACGCTGTTTCGCAAGCATTCCAAAACGCCTGTGCCACAAGGTTTGACGTATCTGATCGACGATGTGGCCCGCCGTCACGGTCAGCTCCGAATCGGGATGGCCGCGTCATTCGTGCGGTGCGAGGACCCGACGCTGTTGGCCCAGGCCGCGGCCGGCGCCGAGCATCTCGGTCTGCGCGTGCTGGCCCCGACGGTGGCGATCTCACAGGCACCGATCGGCGAGGTGCTGGCCGCCCTGCAGGACGCCGGCTTCGCCCCCGCGGCGGAGGACTCGACCGGCACCATCGTCGACATCCGGGCGCGCGGCGCGCGGGTGCCCGCGCCGCAACGGCACCGCACCCGCCGACCGACTACCCAGCCCAGCAGCGACACGCTCAGCGCCGTCGTCGCGGTGCTGCGCAAGGTGACCACCGCCCCGTTCGACAGCGTGCGGATCGACCCCGCGGTGGCCATGTCTCTGCTGCAGCGGGCCGCCCGCGATCAGGACACGGTGCTGATCAAATACGTCGACGCCGCCGGGGTCGCCACCCAGCGGGTGGTCTCGCCGATCGCGGTGCGAGGCGGTCAGCTGCTCGCGTTCGATTCGGCGTCCAGCAGCGCCCGTGACTTCGCGATTCACCGCATCACCTCGGTGATGCCCGCCGACGAGGCCTGACGGTGTCGGCGCTCTCTGGATAATGGAGTCATGACCGACGGACCCCTGATCGTGCAGTCCGACAAGACAGTGCTACTGGAAGTCGACCACGAGCTCGCCGGCGCGGCGCGTGCCGCCATCGCGCCGTTCGCCGAACTGGAGCGGGCACCCGAGCACGTGCACACCTATCGGGTCACCCCGTTGGCGCTGTGGAACGCCCGCGCCGCCGGCCACGACGCCGAGCAGGTGGTCGACGCGCTGGTCAGCTTCTCGCGGTACGCGGTCCCGCAACCGCTGCTGGTCGACATCGTCGACACGATGGCGCGTTACGGCCGGCTGCAGCTGGTCAAAAGCCCGGTGCACGGCCTCACTCTGGTCAGCTTCGACCGCGCGGTGCTCGAAGAAGTGTTGCGGCACAAGAAGATCGCGCCGATGCTGGGCGCGCGCATCGACGACGACACAGTGGCGGTGCATCCCAGCGAGCGCGGCCGGGTCAAGCAGATGCTGCTCAAGATCGGTTGGCCCGCTGAGGATCTCGCCGGTTACGTCGACGGCGAGGCCCATCCGATCAGCCTGCAGCAGGACGGCTGGGAGTTACGCGACTATCAGGAGATGGCGGCCGACTCGTTCTGGGCCGGCGGCTCGGGCGTGGTCGTGCTGCCCTGCGGTGCGGGTAAGACGCTCGTCGGCGCCGCGGCAATGGCGAAGGCCAGCGCGACGACGCTGATCCTGGTCACCAACACCGTCGCGGGCCGGCAGTGGAAGCGTGAGTTGATCGCGCGAACGTCGTTGACGGAAGAGGAGATCGGCGAGTACTCCGGTGAGCGCAAGGAAATTCGCCCCGTCACCATCGCGACGTACCAGGTGATCACCCGCCGCACCAAGGGCGAGTACCGCCACCTGGAGTTGTTCGACAGCCGCGACTGGGGGCTCATCGTCTACGACGAGGTGCACCTGTTGCCGGCGCCGGTGTTCCGGATGACCGCCGACCTGCAGTCCCGTCGTCGGCTCGGGCTCACCGCGACGCTGATCCGCGAGGACGGCCGCGAGGGTGACGTCTTCTCGCTGATCGGCCCGAAGCGCTACGACGCGCCGTGGAAAGACATCGAGGCCCAGGGCTGGATTGCGCCGGCGGAGTGCATCGAGGTCCGCGTCACGATGACCGACAACGAGCGGATGATCTACGCCACCGCCGAACCCGAGGAGCGCTACAAGCTCTGCTCGACCGCGCACTCGAAAGTCGCTGTGGTGAAGTCGATTCTGAACAAGCACCCGGGTGAGCCGACCCTGGTGATCGGCGCCTACCTCGACCAACTCGAAGAACTCGGAACGCTGCTGGAGGCCCCGGTGATTCAGGGGTCGACCAAGAACGCCGAACGCGAGGCCTTGTTCGATGCCTTCCGCCGCGGCGAGGTGAGCACCTTGGTGGTGTCGAAGGTGGCGAACTTCTCCATCGACCTACCGGAAGCGTCTGTGGCAGTACAGGTTTCGGGAACCTTCGGATCGCGGCAGGAAGAGGCGCAGCGACTGGGCCGGCTGCTGCGCCCCAAGGCCGACGGCGGCGGGGCGGTGTTCTACTCGGTGGTCGCCCGCGACAGCCTCGACGCGGAGTACGCCGCACACCGGCAGCGCTTTCTGGCAGAGCAGGGCTACGGCTACGTCATTCGCGACGCCGACGACCTGCTCGGTCCGGCGATCTGACTCCTCGAAAAGCTTTACAGCGACAGGATGGTTGCTGATGCGGTACCGGGTGCGCCGTAGACCTGGGCCAGCCCGACGCGCGGGTTGCCCGGCACCTGACGCTCCCCTGCCTCGCCGCGCAACTGGCGGACCAACTCGTGCACCTGACGCAGACCGGACGCGCCGATCGGCTCGCCGTTGGCGATCAGCCCGCCGTCGGTGTTGACCGGGATCGAGCCATGGATCTCGGTGGCCCCGTCGGCCAGCAGCTTCTCCTGCTCGCCGTCAGCACACAGACCGGTCTCGGCCATGTGGATCACCTCGGCGCCGGCGTCGGTGTCCTGCAGCTGAGCGACGTCGACGTCCTCGGGCCCGATGCCCGCGGCCTCATAGGCGGCCTTGGCGGCGTACACCGTCGGAGAGACGTCCTCGTCGAGCGGAGCGAACGTCGCGTGCACCTCGTAGGCGCCGAAGGTCCGAGTGCGAATTTCACTGGCCTTCACATACACCGGCTTGTCGGTGTACTTGTGCGCGATGTCGGCACGACACATGATCACCGCGGCGGCGCCCTCGTCCGGCGCACAGAACATGTACTGCGTCAGCGGATAGTTCAGCACGGTCGAGTTGAGAATCGCCTCTTCCGACATCGGCTTGCGGCGGAACGCATTCGGGTTGATCGCGCCGTTGCGGAAGTTCTTCGCGGCGACCTTGGCCAGCGTGGCCTGCGAGATGTTGTGGTCGTGCAGGTACTTGTTGGCCTTGATGCCGAAGAACTTGGTGGTGACGAACTGACCGTTGTTGGCGTACCACTGCGGCAGCGCCAGCTTGGCCGGGTCGTCGGTGAACGCGCCGCGCGGGTGCTTGTCCAGGCCGATCGCGATGCCGATGTCGTACTTACCCAGCCGGATGGTGTCGGCGGTCTGCTGGATCGCGCTGGCCGCCGTCGCGCAGGCGTTGAAGACGTTGGTGAACGTGATGCCGGTGAGCCCGACGAGACGCGTCACCGCGTCCGGATTGGACACCTCGTGGCTGCCGCCGAAGCCGAATTGAATGTCCTTCCAGTCCACCCGGGCATCGGCCAGCGCGGACTGGATTGCCTCGGCGCCCATCTGAATCGCGGTCTTGTCGAACCTGCCGAACGGGTGCAGGCCGACGCCGATGATGGCGACATCACTGGTCATTGCAGCTCCTTGTCAGACCGGCTGGAACGCGAAGGTGACGATCTCGTTGCCGTCAGCGTCGGTGGTGAACGGAATCATGGTCAGCTCGACCGCCTGACCGAACTTGAGCTTCGCCGGGTCGTTCTCGGTCAGCCGGCCCTCGACGCGGATCACGTCGTCGAGTTGCACCAGGCCAACCCCGAACGGCACGAAGTCGTCGCCGGTCGGGCCGGCATAGGGCGCACCGGGCGGAAAGCCCTGAGTGGTCCAGGCGATCAGGGTCCCGCTGCGTGGCAGCTTCACCTCCGACATCGCCGACCCGCTGCACCGCGGGCACAGATCCTGCGCGGGAAACGTGGTGGCGCTGCAGTCGCCGCACTTGCTCCCGAGCAGCTGAGGGTTGTCCTCGGGCCAGGTAGAGATGCTGGGATCGATTGCCTTCTGCATCGAGGGATCCTCCGTCAGCCGCCGAACTGGTAACGCGCTCACCGAACGGTACAACAGCATTCCACGAAAGTGGAAACCGCATTCTCATTCTTGCTCGGCGCACGTGGTTCCCTTCACCCGGAGCCAAACCCTTCAGCTCACGGCGCCCGCCTGCGACCGTCGATGCAATGACCGTCACCGACGCGACGGCACCGAGAGTCACCCACATCTGGGACACCCATCGATGGAGCATTCTGCGATGGTCGTCGCCGGTCGCACTGCTGGTGCTGTGGCAACTCCTGAGTGCCAGCGGGATCCTGCGCGCCGACGTATTACCCGCCCCGCAGCTGATCTTCGACGCCGGATGGCAGTTGATCCAGAACGGGAAGCTGTTCGATGCGCTCGAAGTGTCCACCCTGCGCGTCGCAGAGGGCCTGCTGCTCGGCGGTGTCGTGGGCGTCGCGCTGGGAGTGGCCGTCGGATTGTCGCCATGGGTCGAGGCCACCGTCGACCCACCACTGCAGATGTTGCGCGCCCTGCCGCACCTGGGACTGATCCCCCTGTTCATCCTCTGGTTCGGCATCGGCGAGTTGGCCAAGGTGAACCTGGTCGCGCTCGGGGTCGCATTTCCGCTGTACCTCAACACCTTCTCCGCGATTCGGCAGGTGGACCCGAAACTACTGGAAACAGCTGAAATTCTTGGCTTTTCGCTGTGGCAGCGACTGCGCATCATCCTGCTGCCGAGCGCAGCGCCACAGGTGCTGGTCGGCCTGCGGCAGTCACTGGCGATCGCGTGGATGACGTTGATCGTGGCCGAGCAGATCAACGCCGACAAGGGGATCGGCTTCCTGATCAACAACGCACGCGACTTCCTGCGCATCGACATCATCATCTTCTGCCTGGCGGTCTATGGACTGCTGGGCATCCTCACCGACGCGGGCGTCCGCGCGCTGGAACACCGAGCCTCGAGGTATCGCACATGACGGTCACATCCGAACGGCAGACCACCGTCGTTGGCAGGCTCAGCGACATCGATAAGTTCTACGGCGGCAAGCAGATTCTCGACGGCATCTCATTGGAAGTCCGCGCAGGCGAGATCGTCGCGCTCGTCGGTCGCAGCGGATGCGGCAAGTCGACGGTATTGCGGGTTCTCGCAGGGCTTTCCGACGACCACACCGGGCAGCGCGAGGTCACCGGCGCACCCGCGGTCGCGTTTCAGGAGCCACGGCTGTTTCCCTGGCGAGACGTGCTCACCAATGTGCGATACGGGCTCAACCGCATCCCGCTGTCTCAGGACGCGGCGCGCGATCGCAGCGAGCGGGCGCTGGCCGAGATCGGGCTCAGCGACCATGCCCGATCATGGCCGCTGACACTGTCCGGCGGTCAGGCACAACGGGTTTCGCTGGCCCGGGCACTGGTGGCCGAGCCTCAGCTGCTGTTACTCGACGAGCCGTTCGGCGCGCTGGACGCGCTCACGCGACTGTCGATGCGGGCGCTGCTGCTCGACCTGTGGCGCACGCATGGCTTCGGGGTCTTGCTCGTCACGCACGACGTGGACGAGGCCGTCGAATTGGCCGACCGGGTGCTGGTTCTCGAGCGCGGCCGGGTGGCCCACTCGTTGGTGATCGAGTCGCCGCGGCCGGCGGAGCGCACCGCCCGCCACGATGGGTATCGCGCCGAACTGTTGGACAAGCTTGGCGTTCGCCATTGAACGCCAAGTGGCGCATAGTCTTTCACATCAGCGTCGCGATGCTGCTCGTCACGGGCTGCGTGTCGCGGGAACTCGGGCCGCGGCCGATCGCGGTACCGCCGCCGGTGCCGACGGCGGAACTGTCCGGGCTGACCCTGCGCGTCGGGGATCAGAAGGGCGGCACCGAGGCGCTGCTGCGCGCCGCGGGCGCCCTCGACGGTCTGCCGTATCGCGTTGCCTTCTCGACGTTCACCTTCGGGCCGCCGCAGATCGAGGCGCTGAACGCCGGCCGAATCGACATCGCGGTCACGGGAAACACCCCGCCGATATTCGGCGCGGCGGCCAACTCGAAGACCCGGGTGGTCGCGGTGTGGGACGGCGCGGGAACGGGTGAGCAGATCCTGGTACGCACCGCGTCGCCGATCACGAACGTCGGGGCCCTTCGCGGCAAGACGGTCCTGGTGGCCAAGGGCAGCGCGGCGCACGGAGACCTGCTCGAGCATCTCGCCGACGCGGGTCTCAAACCGAAGGACGTCAAACTGATCTACCTGCAGCCGGCCGATGCGCTGTCGGCATTCGCGAATGGGCAGGGCGACGCGTGGGCGATCTGGGATCCCTATACGGCGCAAGCGAATCTGACGCTCAAGGTGCGCAGCATCGGCTCGGCCGCCAACGGTTACCAGTTCGCCAGCGCATCGGCGAAGGCGCTCAGTGACCCGCAACGCAACGCCGCGCTGGCCGATCTGTTGGTCCGCTTCGACCGGGCGGCGCAGTGGGCCCGCGACCATCCCGACCAGTGGGCCAGGAAGTATTCCGCCGCCGTGGGAATGAGCGTCCCGGTCGCCACGCTGGCCCAGAGCAGGCTGCGCCGGATGCCGGTGCCGCTGGACGACAAGGTGGTGACCGCCGAGCAGCGACTGGCCGAGGTGTTCGCGGCCGCGGACCAAATTCCGGAGGCGCCCGACTTCGTCAAATGGGTCGACCGTAGGTTCAACACTGTGCTGCGAGCGAGCGGCGCGAGCTGACGACCACGAGGAGACGACGATGACGGTCACGGTGACACTTGAACTGCGCTTCAAACCCGAAGAGGTCGCCGCCGGGCGCGAGCTGATGGGCCGGACGCTGGCCGTCACCCGGGCCTTCGAAGGCAACGTGAAGACCTACACGCTCATCGACGCCGATGACGAGGCGCACTGGCTGATCTACGAGATCTGGGAGAGCGTCGAGGCCGACGAGGCCTACCGCGCATTCCGCGCCGGTGAGGGCAAGGTGACGCAGCTTCCGCCGCTGCTGGCCGCTCCCCCGGTCAAGATCCGCTACAACGACAGCGACATCTAGGTCAGCGCCGGAATCACCTGGCGCTCAAAGAGTTCGACGCCGGAGCGGTCGTACGCGGCCTCGGGGAAGTAGCAGATCACGTACTCACATCCGAGATCGCGCAGCTTCTGCAACCGCTCGATCACCTGCTCGGGAGTGCCGGCCGCCGAGTCGGGCCCGCTGGTGTTGCCGACCATCGAGTCCGCCGCCGATTCGGGGACGTAGCCGGTCAGACGGTCGCGGACGCGCTCGATGCGGTCCTTGACGCCTTGCTCGGTCGGGTCGAGTATCGCGTTGACGTTGACCGACCGGACGATCGCGTCGAAATCGGTGCCTAAGTCGCGGCAGTGGCCGGCCAGCACCTCGGACTTGTGCGTGAAGCCCTCCGGTTCGCCGGTGAAGTTGGTGTATTGCGCGTACTTCGCCGCGATGCGCAGCGTCTTCTGCTCACCACCGCCGGCGATCCACAGCGGAATACCGTTGTCCTGCAACGGCTTGGGCTGCACGATTGCGCCATCGACCCGATAGTGCTTGCCGTCGAACGAGACCTTGCCGTCCCGCCAGGCATCGCGCATGATCTGCACACCCTCGTCGAGGCGACCCAGTCGCACTCCCGCCGACGGGAAGCCATAGCCGTACGCCCGCCACTCGTGCTCGTACCAGCCGCCGCCGATGCCCATCTGGACGCGGCCACCGGAGATGATGTCCGTCGTCGCAGCAACTTTGGCGAGATAGGCGGGATTGCGGTAGCTCATCGCGGTGCACATCTGGCCGAGCTTGATTCGCGATGTGGTCGCGGCGTAGGCCGACATCAGCGACCAAGCCTCGTGGGTGGCCTCGTCGGTGGGCATCGGCACGGTGTGGAAGTGGTCGTACACCCAGACCGAGTCCCAGGCGCTGCCGTCGGCGTAGGCGGCCAGGTCGCGCATCACCGCCCAATGCTTGTCGGCATCGATGCCGACCAGATCCAATCGCCAACCTTGCGGGATGAAGAATCCGAAGCGCATAGCCTGGAGCCTAGCGCGCGCCGTAGGCTGGCCCGATGGACCTCACCGGTATCGGTATCTGGAGCAGTCAACTTCGCTACGGCAACGCCGCCGAATCTGCGGACGCGGCAGCGGAATTGGACGAATTAGGTTTCCGGGCGCTGTGGATACCCGACGTGGGTGGCAATGTTTTCGACGCGGTGGGCAACCTGCTGGGCGCGACCAAGCAGACCACGATCGCCACCGGCATCCTGAACCTTTGGATGCATACGCCCGGTGACGTCGCGGCAAACTTCGCGTCGCTGACCGCTGAACACGGCGATCGCTTCCTGCTGGGCATCGGGGTCAGTCACGCACCGTTGATCGACGCCGGATCGCCCGGCCGGTACCGCAAGCCGCTGGCGGCAACCGAGTCGTTCCTCGACGAGTTGGACGCGACGCCGCAGCCGGTTCCGGTGGAGCGGCGGGCGCTGGCCGCCCTGGGTCCGAAGATGCTCGCATTGTCGGCACGCCGCAGCGCCGGCGCGCATCCCTACCTGGTCACCCCGGACCACACCGCGACCGCCCGCGCGACGCTCGGCGACGGCCCGCTGCTGCTGCCCGAGCAGACGGTGATCCTGACCGACAGCGCCGACGAAGCACGTGCCATCGGAACCGATTGGTTGCGTTCGTATTTGGCATTGCCCAACTACGCCAACAACTTGTTGCGTTCCGGCTTCTCGGAGGAGGACGTGAGCCAGGTGAGCGATCGACTGCTCAACGCGATCATCGCGTGGGGCGACGAGGACGCCATCCTGCGCAGGGTCTCCGAGCACCGCTCGGCGGGCGCCGACCATGTCTGCATCCAGGTACTGCTGAGCGACCCGAAGGCCTACCCGCGCGAGGAGTGGCGGCGCATCGCCGCGGCGCTGAAGTAACACCTGCGCCTCGCCGAGGCGGCACCCGATGTGTCCGCCTCACAGCGACAATCGCGAATGTGTCGCACCGGCGTGCGACGGTTCGGCGATGGAACTCCGAGGCATCGCATTGCGATACGTGCTCACCCAGAATCTCGCGGTCCACGGCCCGGCAACCATCACCCAACTTCTGGAAGCACTCGAGCACCATGGCTTTCGTGTCCGCGGCCGGCCGTCGAAAGTCGTGTCCGATGCGCTGCGTTGGGAGATCGAACACGGCCGGGTTCACCGCATCGGTCGCGGACGATACGGCCCGGGATACACGCCGCGCTCGACCGAATATCGCATCCATCAACGCGTCCTCTCACTGCGCGCGGCCGTTGTCGCTGAGAGGCGGGCACTTTGAGTGGTGCATCCGACGGGATACACGTGTGGCCCATATGAAACCAACGCGGCCTACATTGAAGCCATGGGTTTCAAGCGGACGCTATTTCGGCTTCTGTACCGCTTCGGGTTCACGCCGTGGGACGGCCACCCGATCGCGAAAAACCTGCAGGACCTGGTCGCGGACCTACCCGCGGGCAACTCGCTCGACCTCGGTTGCGGCACCGGAGACGCGTCCATCTACCTGGCGCAACACGGGTGGACGGCCACCGGCGTCGACTACGTCGACCAACCACTCGAAGCCGCTCGCGCCAAGGCCGCCGCGGCCAAAGCCAACGTCAACTTCGTCAAGGCCGACGTCACCAAGCTCAGCCGCGAAGGCATCGGCAGCAACTTCCAACTGATCGTCGACAACGGCTGCCTGCACAACTTGAGCGACGGCGATCGCGACCACTACGTCCGCGAGGTCAGCGCCGTCGCGGCCCCACAAGCGCGACTGCTCATCGTCGCGTTCCTCCCCGGCGGCCGCTTCGGTGTACGCGGCGCGCAGCCCACCGAGATGGAACGACGGTTCACGGACACCTGGACGCTGCTGTCCAGCGGCACCGAACGTCAACTTGACGAGGAGCAGACCCCGGCGAAGTTCTATCTCTACGAACGCAAAAGCCCCTGAAACCGTTGAGTCCCAGGGGCTTTCGCGGGTGGTGAGTTAGGTCAGCGATGCCGGCGGCAGGAAACGGTCGCCGTATTTAGCGGCCAGCTCCTTGGCCCGGGCGATGAAAGCATCCTTGCCACGGCCCAGCGGCCCCTCGTAGCCGACGATGAACTGCGCGCTGCCGCCGGTCCACGGCGGGAACCCGATGCCCATGATCGACCCGATGTTGGCGTCGGCGGTCGACGTCAACACGCCTTCGTCGAGGCACTTCTGGGTTTCCAGCGCCTCGGCGAACAGCATCCGGTCGATCATGTCCTGCAGCGGCGGCTGCGACGAGCCGGACTTGAACGTCTCACGCAGGCCCGGCCACAGGTTGGTCCGCTTGCCGTCGACGTACTCGTAGAAGCCGGCGCCGGACAGCCGGGACGGACGACCGAGCTCGATCATCTTCTCCACCACGGCTTCTGCCGGGTGCGGCTCGTACGTGCCACCGGCATCCTCGATGCCCTTACGCGAAGCGGTCGCGATCTTGTGCATCAGCTCGAGGTTGAGCTCGTCGGAGAGCTGCAGCGGCGGCGCCGGGTAGCCGGCCTGCGAACCGGCCTGCTCGATGCTGTAGGGCTCCACGCCCTCGCCGAGCATCGCCAGCGCCTCGTTGACGAAGGTGCCGATGACGCGGGAGGTGAAAAAGCCGCGGCTGTCGTTGACCACGATCGGGGTCTTGCCGATGGCCAGGGTGTAATCGAACACCCGGGCCAGCGCCTCGTCGGAAGTCTTTTCGCCCCTGATGATTTCGACCAGTGGCATCTTGTCGACCGGCGAGAAGAAGTGGATTCCGACGAAGTCCTCCTGGCGCTTCACGCCGGTCGCCAGACCGGTGATCGGCAGCGTCGAGGTGTTGGACCCGAGCAGCGCGTTGGGCTCGACG
Organism: Candidatus Mycobacterium wuenschmannii; assembly: GCF_030252325.1. NCBI lineage: Bacteria > Bacillati > Actinomycetota > Actinomycetes > Mycobacteriales > Mycobacteriaceae > Mycobacterium > Candidatus Mycobacterium wuenschmannii. The sequence goes on from NZ_CP126981.1 coordinate 2,914,625, forward strand.
ATGTCCTCGATCTCCTGGAATACCTTGTGCTTGAGGTCCTGGTTCTCGAAGACGGCCTCGACCACGAAGTCGACACCCTTGAGTGCCTCGGGGTCGGCGGCCGGGGTGATGCGGGCCAGCAACGCCTTAGACTTCTCCTCGGTGGTCTTGCCCCGCTCGAGCGCCTTGGCCTCGAGCTTTTCCGAGTAACCCTTGCCCTTCTCCGCGGCCTCGATGCTGACGTCCTTCAGCACGACCTCGTAACCGGCCTTGGCCGACACGTAGGCGATTCCGGCGCCCATCATGCCCGCGCCCAGCACACCGATCTTGTGGATCTTGACCTTTTCGATGCCGTCGGGGCGGGACCCGCCGCCGTTGATGGTCTGCAGGTCCATGAAGAACGCCTGGATCATGTTCTTGGCAACCTGACCGGTGACCAGCGACGTGAAGTAGCGGCTCTCGATCCGGCTGGCGGTGTCGAAGTCGACCTGCGCGCCCTCGACGGCCGCGGCCAGGATCGCCCGCGGCGCAGGCATGTTCGCGCCCTTGAGCTGCGAACGCAGCAGCGAAGGGAACGACGGCAGGATCGCCGCCAGCGCCGGCGACGACGGAGTGCCGCCCGGAATCTTGTGACCCTTGACGTCCCACGGCTGCGTGTGCGACTCGGGGTTCGCCTTGATCCACGCCTTGGCTTTGGGAACCAGTTCGTCGACGCTGCCGACCAACTCGTCGACCAGGCCGGCCTCCTTGGCCTTGGTCGGGTTAAACCGGGTGCCCTGGCTCAACACGTTCATGAACGCGTTCTGGATGCCGAACATGCGAACGGTGCGGGTGACACCGCCACCGCCGGGCAGCAGGCCCAGCGTCACCTCGGGCAGACCGACGACCAGACCCTTGACGTCTGCGGCGATGCGGTGGTGACACGCCAGCGCGATCTCCAGACCACCGCCGAGCGCGGCGCCGTTGATGGCGGCCACCACCGGCTTGCCCAGGGTCTCCAGCGCACGCAGGTCACGCTTGACGTTCTCGACGGTGTCGAACGCCTCGCCGGCGTCCTCCGGGCCGAGCTTGATCATGCCCTTGAGGTCACCACCGGCGAAGAAGGTCTTCTTTGCGCTGGCGATCACCACTCCGGTAATCGAATCCTTCTCCGCGACAAGCTTTTCCACCGCGTTATGCATCGACTCGGCGTAGTGCTCGTTCATCACGTTGGCCGACCCGGTGGGATCGTCCAGCGTCAGCGTGACGATGCCGTCGGCATCCTTGTCCCAGTGAATAGTGTTCTCTGCCATTGCCTTAACCCCTAAACCCGCTCGATGATGGTCGCGACGCCCATGCCACCGCCGACGCACAGTGTGATCACCGCACGACGCGCGTTGCGGCGCTCGAGCTCGTCCACCATGGTTCCGGTGATCATCGCGCCGGTGGCGCCAAGTGGGTGGCCCATTGCGATGGCGCCACCGTTGACGTTCAGCTTCTCGTCCGGGATGTGCAGGTCCTTCTGGAACTTCAGGACCACCGAGGCGAATGCCTCATTGAGTTCGAACAGGTCGATGTCGTCCACGGTCAGACCGGCGCGGTCCAGCGCCTTCTGGGTGGCCGGCGTCGGGCCGGTCAGCATGATCGTCGGGTCGGCGCCGGTGGTGGCGGTCGCGACGATGCGCGCCCGCGGGGTCAAGCCCTGTGACTTGCCGGCGGCCTCGGAGCCGACGAGCACCAGCGCGGCACCGTCGACGATGCCGGAGCTGTTGCCGCCGGTGTGCACGTGGTTGATCTTCTCGACCCAGTGGTAGCGCTGGCGGGCGACGTCGTCGAAGCCGGTCATCGCGGCCAACCCCTCGAAGGCGGGCTTGAGCTTGCCCAGGCCCTCGGCGGTGGTGTCGGGACGCATGTGCTCGTCGTGGTCGAGGATCGTCAAGCCGTTCTGATCCCGAACCGGGACGACGGATTTGGCGAAGTAACCGCCCGACCAGGCTTCTGCCGCCTTCGCCTGCGAGCGCAACGCGTAGGCGTCCACGTCGTCGCGGGTGAAGCCTTCGATCGTGGCGATCAGGTCGGCGCTGATGCCCTGCGGGACGATGTAGGCGTCGTAGCTGGTGACCGGGTCGGCCATCATCGCGCCACCGTCGGAGCCCATCGGCACGCGGCTCATCGACTCGACACCGCCGGCCAGCACCAGGTCGTCCCAACCGGAGCGCACCTTCTGCGCGGCGGTGTTCACTGCTTCCAGACCGGAGGCGCAGAACCGGTTGAGCTGGACGCCACCGACCGTGTCGGGCATACCTGCCGCGAGCACCACCGTGCGGGCGATGTCGCCGCCCTGGTCGCCCACCGGGGACACCACGCCCAGCACGATGTCGCTGATCAGGCTCTCGTCGAGATCGGGGTGGCGCCGACGCAGTTCGCCGACCAGACCAGTCACCAGGTCGAGCGGCTTGACCTCGGTCAGCGATCCATTCTTCTGCTTCCCGCGCGGCGTGCGGATGGCCTCGTAGATGAAGGCTTCTTCGGACATGACTGATTCCTCTTCACGATTGATTTTTCGATCCGTGCGACGGATCGGCCGAGGGCGACGCTAGTCCTCTGGACGCCACCCTAACAAAAGGCCCGGCCAACCTGTTGGTTGGGAGGTTCGCGGCTAGGCATATGGTCGGGCTCCTCACCGGGCCGCATGCGGCCCGCATCGTCGCTCTCCTAGGCTCGACAGCCATGACGGTGCAGGGACTCCAGCCGTACGCAACCACGGTGTTCGCCGAGATGTCCGCACTGGCGGCGCGCGTCGGCGCAGTCAACCTCGGCCAGGGTTTCCCCGACGAGGACGGGCCGCCGGCCATGCTCGCGCTCGCCCGGGACGCCATCGCCGACGGCATCAACCAGTACCCGCCGGGGATCGGCATCCCCGCACTGCGGGAGGCAGTCGCCGCGCAGCGCAAGCGTAAGTACGGCATCGACTACGACCCCGCGACCGAGGTGCTGATCACCGTCGGCGCCACCGAGGCGATCGCCGCCGCGGTGTTCGGACTGGTCGAACCCGGCTCCGAGGTGATCCTGATCCAGCCGTTCTACGACTCCTACTCCCCGGTGGTGGCGATGGCCGGCACCAAACGGGTCGTCGTGCCGATGGTGCCGGACGGGCGTCGTTTCGCACTCGACACCGACGCCCTACGCCACGCGGTGACGCCGCGGACCCGGGCGCTGATACTCAACTCCCCGCACAACCCCACCGGGACCGTGCTGAGCGCCGACGAATTGTCCGCGATCGCCGAGATCGCCGTCGCCGCCGACCTACTGGTCATCACCGACGAGGTCTACGAGCATCTCGTCTTTGACGGGCACCGGCACCTCCCCCTGGCCGGGTTGGACGGGATGGCCAAGCGCACAATCACCATCTCCAGCGCGGCGAAGATGTTCAACTGCACCGGCTGGAAGATCGGCTGGGCCTGCGGGCCGACCGAACTCATCCAGGGCGTGCGGGCCGCCAAGCAGTACCTGACCTATGTCGGCGGCGCCCCCTTCCAGCCGGCGGTGGCCGAAGCCCTCGATACCCAGGACGCCTGGGTGGACGAGCTTCGAAACTCGTTGCAGCACAGACGCGATCGCCTCAGCCGCGGACTGACGGAGATCGGCTTCGATGTGCTCGACAGCGCCGGCACCTACTTCCTCTGCGCCGATCCGCGCCCGCTCGGCTACGACGACAGCACCGCGTTCTGCGCGGCGCTACCCGAACAGGTCGGCGTGGCCGCAATACCGATGACGGCGTTCTGCGATCCCGGCGCCGACGACCGGGCTTCGTGGAATCACCTGGTGCGCTTCACGTTCTGCAAACGTGACGACACCCTGGACGAGGCCATCAGCCGACTGCGGCAGCTACGCGGTTAGGCCCTTCGCGGCGACGATCGCCGTCACTTTGCGGCGCAGACCCTCGGTCGCGGCATAGAGGATCTTCTTGCGCGCCCGGTTGACGAGGAACTCGGGAATGGGAGTCGACGGCTCGAGGGTGATCTCGAAGCGCACCCGCGTCCGGTCCTCGGTCTCGCGCTGCATCGTGTACTCGACGTGCTGCGCGTGCTGCTGCATGGTTTTCCGGGCGTCCCACACCACCCAGTCCGGGCCCCAGTGGTATTCGAGCACCTCGTTGTCGACGATGCCGGAGACGCGGATGCCGACCTTCACGTGATGCGGCCGGCCATCGGGGTAGCGATCGATGACCTCTGCCCGCTTGTGCACCGACGACCAGGTCGGCACCGAGCCAATGTCGGCCAGCACCCCCAGGATCACCTCCGGCGGCGCATCGATGACAACCTCTCGCGATGCTTGTACGGCCACTACGAGCAAACTAGCAACGCAACCTGCGGCGCGGCCTACTGTTGGCGAAATGCAGCAACTGAGTTGGACCGACGACATGTTGCTGCGGGCCGAGCGGCCGGCGACACCGCAACAGATCCAGCTGCTGCTGATCTACGACCCGTCGACCGCCCCGGGCGGCAAGGTCACCTTCAAAGGAATTCTCGAAGAACTCGACGCGCGCCTGCACCTCGCGGAGATCTTCCGTCGCCGCATCACCGAGACACCGGTCGGCCTCGATCGGGCGTACTGGGTGGACGACCCGAACTTCGACCTCGAGTACCACGTTCGGCACATCGGTCTGCCGCAGCCAGGCGACTGGCGACAGCTGTGCATCCAGGTCGCGCGACTGATGGGCCGGCAGATCGACCTGCGCCGGCCGCCCTGGGAGATCACCGTCATCGAGGGACTGAACGCCGTTCCGGGAGTGCCGAAAGGCTCGTTCGCGATGGCGCTGAAACTCCACCACTGCGCGGTCGACGGCATGGCGAGCGTGCAGATGATCGCGGCGTTGCACAACCTCGCCGCGGACAGCCCACGGCCCGCGCCGCCCGACCATCCGTGGCAGCCCGCGGAACTGCCCTCGACCGCAAACCTGTTGTCGCGCACGGCTATCAAGGCGATGACCTACCCGGTGCGGGCGAGCGCGGTGTTCGCCACACATGCACCCAAGGCGGTACTCGGACTGGCCGGCCTGCCCATCAAGCTGGTCAACAGCGTGTCCAAGATGACCGAGCTCAGCGCGCCTTCGCTGCCGCCGAAGACCCGGTTCAACCAAACCGTCTCGCCCCACCGGGTTTTCGAGGCCCGCTTCCACTCACTCGACGACTTCAAGCGGATCAAGGCGCGGGTGCCCGGCGCGACCGTCAACGACGTCGCGCTCGCCTACGTGGGCGGCGCGCTGCGGTGTTACCTGGACGGGCACGGCGAGCTTCCCGACGAATCACTGGTGGCGGCCTGCCCGATGACACTGCGGCAGGCCGACGACACGACCAGCCAGGGCAACGCGCTGTTCGGCCGGTTGCAGTCACTCGGCACCGACATCGCCGACCCGCTGGTGCGGCTCGCCACGATCACCGAGTCGACATCGGGCAGCCGGAACGGCCCGGACCGCTCGTCTCACAGCCAGCTGATCGACGTCATCGGGACGGTGCCGACCGCACTGCTGGGCATCGCAGCCAAGGCCGCCAGCGTGCTGCCGTTCTCCGGCCCGAATGTCGCCAACACGACCGTCACCAACGTCCCGGGCCCGCCCGTGCCGCTGTATTTCTGTGGGGCGCAACTACTACGGGCTGCCGGCCTCGGGCCGCTGATCGGCGGGATGAACCTCATCCATGTCGTCGCCAGCTACAACGGCACGTTGTCGATCAGCGCCACCGCCGACCGCGACTCGCTGCCCGACCCCGGCAACTACGCCGAGTGCATGCAGCACGCCTTCGATGAGTTGCTCTCCATCGCGCAGTGAGAGCGAGTGACGGGATTCGAACCCGTGTGTACGGCTTTGCAGGCCGCTGCCTAGCCGCTCAGCCACACCCGCATGAGGGACTACCGTGCCAGCAGCGCCGCCGGCGGGCCACGGTTTGACTCGGCGGGATCGCTATTGCGAGCGTTCCGATTCGACGACGGCCATCACCTGGTCGCGCAGGCCCTTGGTCGCCGCGTCGAGCACGATCTCGCTCGCCCGCCGAACCACGAAGGCGGGTACCGGTCCGGCGGGTTCGACGGTGATGTCGAAACGCACCCGCGTCCGGTCTTCCCCGACGGGATGGAGGTTGTACTCGACGTGTTGGCCGCGCTGCTGAAAAGTGTCGCTCGCGTCCCACACCACCCAGTTCGGACCCCAGTGGTATTCCAGGATCTCGTTGTCGACGAGCCCGAAGATCTTGATGGTGGCCTTGACGTGATGTGGCCGCCCGTCGGAATACCAGTCGATCACCTGAATCCGCTTGTGCACCGGCGACCATGAGGACAACGACCCGACGTCAGCCAACGCCTCCAGGATCACCCCCGGCGGCGCGTCGATGACGATCTCTCGCGATGCTCGTACGGCCACTAACGACCAAGCTAGCAATTTCGCAGCGGAATTGGGCCGATTACCAGTCGATTTCGTCGAGCGGAGTGGTCGATTGCGGAATCGGACCGACCTGCGCGGGAGGTGTCCGGGAGAACCGCGGCGCGGGTGCGGCCTGATCGGCACCGTGTGCGTTCACCAGCGTCGCGCGCGCATTCAGGTGCGGGTCGGCGGCGGCTTCGCTCCACGTCAGCACCGGGGTGACGCAAGCATCGGTGCCGTCGAAGATCGTCGACCACTCGTCGCGGGTCTTGGCGGCGAACCGCTCCGTGAAGACGTCGAACATCGTTGGGAATTCCCCGATTTCGAACTGACCCGGCACATCGTCGGCCGAGAGTCCCAGGCCGGCCAACAGCGCGGCGAAGAACTGCGGCTCGATCGCGCCGACCGCCATGTATCCGCCATCGGAGGTTTCGTAGCAGCGATAGAACGGGGCGCCGCCGTCGAGCAGAAACGACTCACGTTCGTCGCGCATCGCGCCGGTCGACTTCATCGTCCACATCATCTGCGCCAGCACGCTGACGCCGTCGACCATCGCCGCGTCGATTACCTGCCCCTTGTCGGACCGCTCCCGCTCGTAGAGCGCGGAGACGATGCCGAGCAGCACGAACATCGAGCCGCCGCCGAAGTCGGCCACCAGATTCAGCGGCGGCATCGGCGGCCGGTCGCGGTAGCCGAGCGCCGACAGCGCGCCGGTCTGCGACAGGTAGTTGATGTCGTGTCCGGCGGTGCTGGCCCGCGGCCCGTCCTGGCCCCAGCCGGTGATGCGCGCGAAGATCAGCCGCGGGTTGACCGCCGCGCAATCGTCCGGGCCGATACCGAGACGCTCGCAGGTGCCCGGCCGGAAGCAGTCCAGCAGCACGTCGGCCTTGGCCGCGAGATCCAGCAATTTCTGCGGGTCGGCCTTGACGTCGAGGTCCACGATCCGCTTGCCGCGGTGCAACAGGTCGACATTCTCGGCGGGCAGGACCAGCCCGCCGGGGCGGCGCACCCGCACCACGTCGGCGCCCAGATCCGCGAGCACCATCGCCGCGTGTGGGCCCGGTCCGATGCCGCCGAGTTCGATCACTCGTACCCCATCGAGGGGTCCACGGGTGGTCACGGTCGCTACTGTCCCTTCTTCACCTTCAGCACCTGGTCGCGCAACCCTTTGGTACCGGTGTCGACGGTTCCTTTGATGGCCCGCTTGATGACAAAGCCGGGCAACGGGACAACGGGATCGACACTGATCTCGAAGACGACCTTGGTCTTGTCGCCGTTCGGGGTCAACGTGTACGACGCGTCCTGCGAGCGTTGCTGGCCGGAGCTGACCAGCGTCCAGCTGACCTTGTCTTCGGCCCACGTGTAGGCAACCACCTGTTCGTCGGTGATGCCTGCGGCCTTCACCTTCATCTTCACCTTCAGCGGCCGCCCGTTCTTGTCCTTCTCCAGAACCTCGGCGCTCTGATGCGGCGGCGACCAGCTGGTGACCGAGTCCATGTCGCCGATCACGTCGAGGATCTCCTCGGGAGACGCCTCGATCACGATTTCGCGGGTTTCTTTGATTGCCATGAGCGGACGATAGCGAGACGGCGCCGCGCTGAGGGCGATTTCGCACGCAGACGCGTAGCGTCGATGCGGTGAACGCTGCTGCTTCGTACACCGTCGGCGACTACCTGCTCGACCGGCTCGCAGAGCTAGGGGTCACCGAGGTGTTCGGTGTGCCCGGCGACTACAACCTTGAATTCCTGGATCACATCGTCGCGCATCCACAGCTGCGCTGGGTCGGCAACGCCAACGAGCTCAATGCCGGATACGCGGCCGACGGATACGGCCGCCTGCGCGGAATGTCAGCCGTGGTAACCACATTCGGAGTCGGCGAGCTGTCAGCGGCCAATGCGATCGCGGGTAGCTACGCCGAACATGTCCCGGTGGTACACATCGTCGGCGGACCGTCGAAGGACGCCCAGGGCACCCGCCGCGCCCTGCACCACTCGCTGGGCGACGGCGACTTCGAGCACTTCTTGCGGGTGAGCCGCGAGTTCACTTGTGCGCAAGCCAATCTCATGCCTGCCACTGCGACTCGGGAAATCGACCGGGTGCTCTGCGAGGTCCGCGAGCAGCGGCGGCCGGGTTATCTGCTGCTGTCCACCGACGTGGCCCGCTTCGAGACCGAGCCGCCGGGCGCGCCGCTGCCGCACTACACCGGCGGTACCAGCCCGCGGTCACTGGCGTTATTCACCGAGGCCGCAAGCCAACTCATCGGCGACCACCAGCTGACCGTGCTGGCCGACCTGCTGGTCCATCGGTTGAATGCCGTCGACAAGCTCGAGGCACTACTGGCTGCCGACGTCGTGCCACACGCCACGCTGATGTGGGGCAAGAGCCTCGTCGATGAGAGCGCTCCGGAATTCCTCGGCATCTACGCGGGATCCGCGAGCGCAGAGCCCGTGCGGCGGGCGATCGAGGAGGCCCCGGCGCTCGTCACCGCAGGCGTGGTGTTCACCGACATGGTCAGTGGATTTTTCAGTCAGCGCGTCGATCCGGCCCGGACCATCGACGTGGGGCCACAGCAGAGCACCGTCGGCAACGAAGTGTTCGCGCCACTGGAAATGGGGGCGGCGCTCGACGCGCTGACCGCGATCCTCACCGAACGCGGCGTTCGATCCCCCGCTGTGACGACAGCCGCCGAGGACGCCCCGGTGCAGCCGCCGAACCGGGACGAGTCGTTGACCCAGAAAGTGTTGTGGGACAGGTTCTGTGACGCACTGACGCCCGGCAACATCGTGCTCGCCGATCAGGGCACCTCGTTCTACGGGATGGCCACCCACCGGCTCCCGCAGGGCGTGACGTTTATTGGCCAACCACTTTGGGGCTCAATCGGCTACACGCTGCCCGCCACGCTCGGCGCAGGCCTGGCGGAGCGTGATCGGCGCCCGGTGCTGCTGATCGGTGACGGCGCCGCGCAGCTGACGGTGCAGGAGCTGGGCGCGTTTTCCCGCGAGGGCCTGTCCCCGGTCGTCGTCGTGGTGAACAACGACGGCTACACCATCGAACGGATGATCCACGGAAACACCGCGCCCTACAACGACATTGTGCGATGGAGCTGGGCTGACATTCCGACCGCGCTCGGCGTCACCGACCACCTGACGTTCCGGGCCGAGACGTATGGCGAACTCGACGACGCGTTCGTCGCGGCCGCCGAGCACCGGAATCGATTCGTGCTCATCGAGGCGGTGGTCGGTCGCCTCGACATTCCTGATTTGCTCACCGATCTCGTCTCCGACCTCGGCTGATCAGACCCCGTGCTCCGCACCGGGCATGGCGAGCAGTTTGCGTAGGGTCCGGCGACATCGCCCGCAATCGGCTCCCGCTCCGCACGCCGCGGCGATCTGATTCGTCGTCGATGCCCCGCCGGCAATGACGTCGGCCACCACCTGGCTGGTGATCCCGTTACACAGGCAGACGAACACCGGCGGGCCCGCCTACTCGTCGATCCGCATCATGTCGCAGAACGTGCCGACGAATACCGGCGGATAGGCACCCACACCGGCGCCGTCGATCCACGGGGCCGCGGTGTCGGGGTGCTCGATCCAGCGCCGCGCGCGGTCCTCGTCGTCGAGTTCCTGCAGGATCATCACTTCGTGACTGTCGTCAAAAGCCTGGAACAGGCGGGTCTCCCGGATACCGGCTGACTCGAATCTGGCTTGCGCATCGCGGATTTCGTGGGTCAGCACCGGAACGCTGTCGACCGACGAGATCGCCGCGACCACGACGCCCGGCGCGGAGTTCGCGGACCGCGCCCCCGATCCGTACCGTTCGACGATCTCCCCGGCGAACACGGCGGGAATGTCGTCGACGCCGACGGCGTCGAACCACTCGAAGAAGACGCGCGAGCGCAGCAGTTCGACGATCGGCTCCCGACTGCGCACGCCGATGGTCACCAGCACGCGACCGGGATCGTGGGTCGAGGCATACAGCAGAACATGATGGGCGCCGATGTCGGCGAGTGCCGATCTGCGGCGGGTGAGCAACGGCCATACCTGTTCCGGGTCGGCCACCCGATAGTCGGACGCGATCACCAGCGAATGCGAATGCGCGTCGCCATTGCTCACCGGAGCTGGTCCTTCATCACCTTCCCGGTGGCGTTCAGAGGTAGTTCGCCGAGGAACTCGACGTAGCGCGGCGCCTTGAACCCGGCCATCCGGTCCCGGCACCATCCGATCAGATCGTCTTCTGACACAGGTCTTTTCAGCACCACAAAGGCCTTCCCTACCTGGCCGAGCCGCTCGTCGGGCACCCCAATCACGGCGACCTGGGCAACCGCCGGGTGCTCCAGCATGAAGCCTTCGATCTCGGCCGGGTACGCATTGAACCCACCAACGATGAACATGTCCTTTTTACGCCCGTCGATCCTCAACCGGCCGGACTTGTCGAAATTGCCGAGATCGCCGGTGTGCAGCCAGCCGTCGTCGTCGATGGCGAGCGCGGTCGCCTCCGGGTCGTCCAGGTACCCCTGCATGACGCCGTAGCCCCGCACCAACACCTCGCCGTCCTCGGCGATGCGCACGTCGACGTCCTCGCAGGGCAGGCCGGCGGTGGTGGCCACCTCTTCGAACGAGTCCCCGGGACGCGACAGCGTTACGTTGCCGGCCTCGGTGAGCCCGTAACCGGTCATCAACGTCTGGAACGGCAGTTCGTCGTGGATGCGGCGGACCAGTTCCACCGGTATGTCGGCGGCGCCGGTGACGCCGGCACGCAGCGACGACAGCTTGGCTTTGTCCGGGATCGTCAGTAACGAGTGGTAGAGCGTCGGAGGCCCGGGAAGCATCGAAATGCGTTCACGCTCAATCAGATCGATTACCGTGTCGACGTCGAACACCGGCAGTGGGAGCATGGTCGCGCCGCGCAGGAACGAGGCGATCAGGCCCGCTTTGAGGCCGAACGTGTGGAAGTACGGGTTGATCATCAGGTAGCGGTCGCCCTCGCGCAGATCGGCGAGCGTCGCCCACTCCTCGTACATCCGCAACGTCTGCCGATGGTTCATCATCGCGCCCTTGGGGCGGCCGGTTGTGCCTGAGGTGAAGATGATGTCGGCGATGTCGCCGCCGTTCACCGGGCATTCGAAAGGTGCACCGCTGGACAAGAAGTCAGACTTCAGGTCGATCACCGGAACGCCCGCCGGGGCCGTGAAGTCCTGGTCGAGGAAGCCCTTCTGCACCAGGACGGCCTTCGCACGACTGCGGACGATGATGTCCCCGGCCTCGTCGGGCTTGAACCGGGTGTTGACCGGCACCAGCACGCCGCCGGCGGTGAGCACGCCGAACGCGGCGACGATCCAGTCGGCCGAGTTGGGCGCCCAGACGGCTACTCGCTCGCCCTTACCGATGCCGAGGTCGCGGAAAGCGCCTGCGGCGCAGCGAATCCGATGGACCAGGTCGCGGAAGGTCAAGCGCAGCGGACCGTCGACAACCGCTTCCGCGTCGCCGAACCGGTCCGCCGCGCTGACGACCATCTCGGGGATGGTCTGCCACATTTAAGTGTCAGACCGTGACAAGCCGACCGAGGTTGCCGCCCATGATCTTTGCCTGGTCTTCCGGCTTCAGGTGGGAGAGCGCTTCGATGTAGAAGGTCGGCTCCGCCAGCCCCTCCGGGTGCGGCCAGTCCGATCCGTACAGCACCTGGTCCACACCGACGAGCTTGACCAGGTCGTCGATACCGTCCTCGAAGAACGGGCTTACGTGGATCCGGTTCTTGACCATCTCGACCGGGTCGCTCGGGAATGCCTCAGGGGCCTTCCGGAAGACCTCGGCCAGACCGTCGAGCAGCGGGGTCATCCACTTCGAGCCGGCCTCGACGATGGCGACCTTCAGCTTCGGGTGCCGGTACAGCGCGCCGTGAATCACCCACGAGCCGACCGAGTCCTGAATCGGCCGCCACTCGTTAAGGATGCCCATCGCATTGGTCTGGAACGGCAGCATCTCCTGGTCGGCACCGTCCCACTCCGAGGTGTACCGGGAGTAGCCGCTGTCGCTGGAGTGCATGCCGACCAGCACGTCGTGCTCGACGACACGCTCCCAGAACGGGTCGAACTCGGGCACCGCGAATGACCGTGGGCCCCGGAAACCCGGCACGGGTGCCGGGCGAACCAGGATGGCGCGGGCACCGCGCTTGACCGCCCACTCCAGTTCCTCGATGGCCTTCTCGACGATCGGCAGGGTGATGACCGGCGTGGTGAAGATCCGGTTCTGGTAGTTGAAGCCCCAGACCTCGTCCAACCACTCGTTCAGCGCGTGGACCAGCACGTGGATGGCCAGCGGGTCGTCACGCAGCCGCTCCTCCAGCAGGCTGGCCAGGGTCGGGAACATCAGCGTCTTGTCCAGGCCCAGCTCGTTCATCGTCTCCAGGCGCGGGCCGGGCTCAAAGAACGCCGGAATCGCGCGCATCGGCTCACCGAACAGCTCGCGCTTGCTCTTGCCGTCCGGGTTGCCGTACTTGAAGTACTCCTCCCACGCGCCCGGCCGGGCGACGACCTCGAAGGTCGGGTTGGGGATGTAGTTGCTGATCTGGCCGCGAATGGCGATTTTGGTGCGCCCGTTGATCTGCACGTACTGGACGTAGTCCTTGTACTCCTTGGGCAGGAACTTGGTCAGCGCCTCCGGCGGCTCGTAGAGATGGTTGTCTGCGTCGAAAATCGGAAACGGCACGTCCACCTTGTGCGACAACTGCCCCATGAAATCCTCCTTCACAATTTGTGAGAATGATATTCTCACGCGGAGCTTATGGCAATGCCTCCACCCCCCGTTTGCGTGCCGGCGTAGAGGTCACGCAGCAGTGCAATCTCCGCGCCGTGGTGTATCGCTTCGCGGTGAATGTGCAGGATGAGGGTCGCCATCGGCTTGTCCGCATACGGCCCCTCGGCGGGCCCGCACGGCCTCGCCAATTCGTCGGCGTCCAGCGCGGCGACCCCGGCCGTCCAGCGCGCATAGCCGGCATCGAGTTGAGCGAGCCCCTCCGCAGCGGTCGCCGCGTACCGGAATGAGCCGTAATCCATCGCCGGGCCGCCGAAGTACGATGCGGCGCGCATTCCGAATACGCCCACGATGATGTGGCCGAGCCGCCAGGCGATCGTCGTCACCGGTGGGGGTTCGGGCTGGGGGAAGGCGAAGTCGATCACCGTCTCGCCCCCGCCCGCGGCGCCCTCGCTGCGCTGCTGCCCGCGCGCGCGAACACCCCAACAGCCCGGCACGGGTTCCCAGTGATATTCGGCGTCGGACAGGGACTCGAACCGCGGCCGCAGCGCGGTCTCCCAGTGAAAGCGAAGCTGGTCGACAAGCTCGGTGGTCCAGTCCATGCCGTCACGCTACGACGGACCGCTGACAGCCTTTTGTCGAATCGGCTCAGGCCTCCGACCTGCAGAGGTTAGGGTCTGAGGAAAGGGAGCGGTGATGCTATTCTCCGCTCAGGAGAATGCCAATATCGCACTGTGCTCCAGTGCGGCCGGAGGTGCGCATGACAACCATCGGTAGAGCCGCGCTGGGGGTCGCCTTGGCAGCCGTGGTGGGGACCGGAACCGCCGCGCCGTCGCGGGCCGACGACCCGCCGATGCACCAGGTTCGCTACGTGATCACGGCGGCCAGCCCGATCTGGGCCGACATCTACTACCTGGACCAGCAGCCCCAGAAGTACTCCGACTACAGCCACAACCCGTACCAGTACACCCCCAACGTCCAGGCCGACATCGCGCCCGGCCATCCGTGGACGTCGCCACCGGTGATGCTGACCGACCCCAACAACTACGCGATGGTCGTGGTCAGCACGGGCACCGAGCCTGGCACGCCGATGTTCCATTGCGCGCTGGTCGTCGACGGAGCGGTGGTCGTATCCAACGACGGCCCCAAAGGCACGCTCTGTTCGCTGCGCACCTGGTGAGTGGGTCAGATCTCGGGGTCGCCCTCGAGATGGCGGAGGTACTCCTCGACGATCTCGACGGTCTCGCGGTGGCCTGCGGACATGTCGAGCGCCCGCTCGATGACCAGGACGCGAGACACGCTGGTCATCAGCACCGACCACACCAGCGGGGGAAATTTCACCGGGTCGACACCGTAGCCCTCGAGGATCGTGGTCAGCGCCTTGCGCTGTTCCTCGCGGAAGCGCTCGGCGTAATAGGCGATCTCGGCCTTCAGCGCTTTGCGATGGTTGGCCAGCGCGATGAACTCCATGGTGATCGTGGTCGCCGCGGGATCGGTGCTGAACCGCCACAGCGCCCACAGCGGCTGCGGCGCCTGCAGCATCTGCGCCTGGACCTCGAGTCCTTCCTCGGCGCGACGGCGGAACGCGGCCAGGAACAATTCGTCCATCGTGCGGAAGTAGTAGTGCACCAACTGCGGCTTGAGCGCCGCCCGTTCCGCCACGCGGCGCGAAGTCACTGCGGCGTAACCCTCTTCGAGCATCAACTGCTCGGCGGCGTCGAGCAGCACCGTCCGGTTCTTGGCGTCCGGTGCCCCGATCCTGCGGGCCGAAGTCATGCTGAGGTTCCACGCTCTCGCCGAAAATTTGCTGAACATGGGTGATCGTAGCGTCGGCCCAGGTTCTCGCCTTGACCACGACATTAGCGTCATGCTAAGCAGGTGCTCAGCAAGTTCCGCACATTCGCCGGATTCAGTCCTGGGCGGCATCACATCTGGCCGCTCACACACCACGGGTAAGACAGCCTCGGGAGGCGCGTAACACCATGAGCACCTACGACTCGATCGATTTCTTCACCGACCCGTCGCTGGTTCCCGACCCGCACCCCTACTTCGACTACCTGCGGAGCCAGAACCCGGTGCTGCGGCTGCCGGTCTACAACGTCGTGGCGGTGACGGGGTGGGAAGAGGCCAACGCGGTCTACAAGGACCCCGAGACCTTCTCCAACTGCGTCGCGCTCGGTGGTCCGTTCCCGCCGCTGCCCTTCGAGGTCGACTGCGACGACCTCACCCCGCTGATCGAGGCCAACCGCAGCCAGTTCCCGATGTTCGAGCACATGGTCACCATGGATCCGCCGGACCACACCAAGGCGCGCTCGATCCTGAGCCGGTTGCTCACCCCGAGCCGGCTGAAGGAGAACGAGGAATTCATGTGGCGGCTCGCCGACCGTCAGCTCGACGAATTCCTCGGCAACGCCGAGTGTGAGTTCATCGCGGAGTACTCGAAGCCCTTCGCCACGTTGGTGATTGCCGACCTGCTCGGCGTGCCGGAAGACGACCACAAGCAGTTCCGCACGGTACTGGGCGCGGACCGTCCTGAGACGCGAGTAGGTGCTATCGACGGCGGGTCGGTGGGCATCAACCCGCTGGAGTGGTTGGACGAGAAGTTCTGCTCCTACATCGAGGACCGGCGCGCCAACCCGCGCGACGACGTGTTGACGTCGTTGGCGACGGCGCTGTACCCCGACGGAACCACTCCCGAGGTGATCGACGTAAGTCGTTCCGCGACATTCCTTTTCGCCGCCGGCCAAGAGACCACCGCAAAGCTGCTCTCCGCGGCACTACAGGCGTTGGGCGACCGGCCCGAGATACAGCAGCGGCTGCGCGAGGACCGCAGCTTGATTCCCGGCTTCATCGAGGAGTCGCTGCGCTTCGAGAGCCCGGTCAAGAGCGACTCCCGGCTCGCGGTGCGCTCGACCACCATCGGTGGCGTCGACATCCCGGTCGGCACCGTGGTGATGATCCTGCCCGGCGCCGCCAACCGCGACCCACGCCGGTTCGAGAACCCGCACGAGTTCCAGATCGACCGCAAGAACGTCCGCGAGCACATGGCTTTCGCGCGCGGCGTGCACTCCTGCCCGGGCGCGCCGCTGGCCCGCGTCGAGGGCCGCGTCTCGATCGAGCGCATCCTGGACCGGATGTCGGACATCTCGATCAGCGAGCCGCAGCACGGTCCGATCGACGAGCGGCGCTACACCTTCGAGCCGACCTACATCCTGCGCGGGCTCAGTGATCTACACCTGACGTTCACACCGCGTCCCGCGCTCGCACCGGTGAGCTGAGCAAAGCCCCGAGTGTGCAGGTTGTGAGCGTTCCCGGGACGACTTTCCAGACGTAACCAACACAGTGGGCGTCCCGGACACGGCGACCCTTATCCGGTGACCACGGGCAGCCGCGCCCAGCCGCGGACGCTGGCGGTGTGGGCGCGTTCGGCGTTGGCGTAGTCGACCTGCCAGTCAGGCCAGCGCTTGAGCACCTCTTCGAAGGCCACCCGGGCCTCGAGGCGGGCCAGCGCGGAGCCGAGGCAGAAGTGCAGGCCTTGGCCGAAACTGAGATGGGCGCCGCGACGGTGGATGTCGAAACGATCCGGGTCGGGAAACTGACTTTCGTCGCGATTGGCAGAAGCGTTGAGCAGCAACATGAACGAGCCCGCCGGCACTGTGCGACCGTACAGGTCGGCGTCCTGCGCGACGTAGCGGGCCTGGACCGGCGACGGCGGTTCGAAGCGCAGCGACTCCTCGATCGCGCCCGGTATCAGCGAGTGGTCGGCAACCAGTTCGCGGCGTTGCTCCGGGTGGTCGGAAAGTAGCTGCGCCATGAAACCGATCAGGCGGGTGGTGGTCTCGTTGCCGGCGCCGGCGATCATCGCGGTGTAGGACAGCACCTCGGTGCGCGTCAGCGGCCGTTTGACTCCGTCGGCCTCCTCGATCTCGGCCGCGAGCAACTCGGTCATCAAGTCGTCGGAAGGGTGCTCCGCCCGGTATTCGATGAACTCGGCGAACATCGTGATGGTCTCTTCGAAGATCTTCTGGCTGACGGCTTCCGGGCCGGCCCCTTTGGCGACGTCGATGAACGCGCCGTTGCGATCCCGGATGCGGGCCTGGTGTTCTTCGGGAATGCCCAGCAGGTAGCCGATGGTCCGCATCGGCAGCACGGAGCCCAGATCGGCGATGAAGTCGAATCCGTCGCTGCCGACCAGCGGATCCAGTTCGCCGGTACAGAAGTCGCGGACCAGTGACTCGACCGCGAGCATGCGCCGCGGGGTAAAAACCTTCGACAACAGTTTGCGATGCAGGTCGTGCAGCGGCGGATCCTCGAACAGCAGGATGCCCGGCGGCACTTCGATGTTGTTGAACAAGATGTCGGCGGTGGTGCCGCGGCCGGAGCGGTAGGTCTGCCAGTTGTGCAGCTCCCGTGCGACGTCCTCATACCGGCTGAGCGCGTAGAAGTTGTACTTCTCGTTGTAGTACAACGGAGCTTCCTCGCGCATCCGTTTCCATACCGGATACGGATTGTCATCGATGTCGGAATCGTATGGGTCGTAATATAACTCGACGGTGTTGATGTCTGACATGTTCGCCGGAGCCCTTCAGTCGTTGCGGTGCAGGAAGCCGTGCAGAATCGCCTGGACGAGTTCGTCGACGATCACTTCTCTCGACGGCGGCGCGGCGCCGAAGTAAGTCGACCGCAGCGCCGCCATCCCGGCGATCATCGCGACCGTGGAGTGCGCCGGCAGGTCGGGATGATCCGAATGCATGCCGCGCAGATTCATTCCCTCGCCGCTGATCCGGCCGAGCACCTGAAAGGCCCGCTTGACGTCGTCGACGCCGGTCTCGGCGAGCTCGTCCGCGCTCAGCGCGTCGGCCGCCATGAGGGTCAGCAGCAGACCCTGGTGTTCGACGAACAGGTCGTAGAGCTGGCTGACGAAGTGGCCCGTCAGCTCCTCCTCGACGGCCTCCTCGTGATCGACCGATTGCCAGGTCTCGCCGAATTGGTCGATGAAGCTGGTGAACGGCTCGACCAGTGCCTCACGGAACAACGCGGCCTTCGAGCCGAAGTTGCGGAACAGCAGGTGCTCGGTAACGCCTGCCGCCGTGGCGATTTCACGGGTGGTCGTACTCCGGTAGTCCTGGCGGCCGAACAGCCGCCGGGCGGCGTCGAGCAGCAGCCTGCGGGGCTCACCACGGGGCCGGCGGATCGGAGTGGGCGCGGCAACGGTGGTCCGCTTGGCGGTTGATCGTTGGGGCACAAATTGAGGATAGTATGTGCTATTCAATTAGGATAGTATTCACTACCCAAAGAGCCAAAGCTGTCTCGGAAGGATGGTCGACGTGGGCGCCCTGATCATGCTCGGCACGCTGTTCGGACTGGTCGTGTTGATATTCGGCCTGGTGTTCCGGTTCGACCCGGAGGCCCGCGACCGAGGAACGATCAGATGACACCGGTCATGCAGGCGGCCAGTGGGTTCGCGCTCATCGGCGGCATCTCCTTCGTCGTGTTGGCAGTCGTCCTTAGCGTTCGCCAGGGACGTGTGCATCCCCTACTGTTGCTGTGCATTTCGGCGATCTCTTTCTCATGGATCGAGGCTCCATACGACTGGGCGATGTACGCGCAGTTTCCCGCCGCCATCCCGCGCATGCCGTCCTGGTGGCCGCTGAACATGACGTGGGGCGGGCTGCCGCTGTTCGTGCCGATCGGCTACATCTCGTACTTCGTGCTGCCGGCCTTCACCGCCACCGCACTCGGGCGTTGGCTGATCGCGCGCTTCGGCTGGCGCAGGCCCCCAACGCTTTTGATCGTCGGCCTGGTGGTCGGCTTCGCCTGGGCACTGTTCTTCAACGGCTTCCTCGGCGCCAAACTCGGTGTCTTCTACTACGGCAGGGTGATTCCCGGCCTCGCGATCCGCGAGGGCACCCTGCACCAGTACCCGCTGTATGACTCACTGGCGATGGCCATCCAGATGATGGTCTTCACCTACCTGCTGGGTCGTACCGACGCCGAAGGCCGCAACGTCATCGAGATGGTCGCCGCCAGGCGGGCGAAGACTCCGCTGCAGGCCTCGCTACTCTCGGTCGTCGGGGTGATCGTCGTCGGAAACGTCTTGTACGGCGCTGTTTTCGCGCCACACCTGATCACCAAGCTCGGGGGCTGGGTCACCGCGGAGCCTCCCGGCCAACTGTTCCCGGGCGTGCCGAATCAGCCCAAATAGGACACGTCGTGCCCCGCTCAGTCGAAAGCGTGCCGCGGCAACGTCATCGGGATGTCCAGCGAGCTGAGCAGTCCGGGCGCGGCAGCGACGACGTAGGGAATCGCGTTGACGACACGCATCGCGGTGGACGTCATCGCGGCCCGGCCGGCGCCGTGGCCCTCGGCCTCGCCGAGCGTCATCTCGCAGTGCACGTCGGGATCGCCGGCAATGTCGACCCGGTAGGTCGCGTCGCTCTCCGAGCTCGGCCAGTCGGGCGCGACGTCGCGTGCCATCCGGATGATGTGCTCGATCACGATGGCCTCGCGGCCGTTGACGAAGCCCGCTGCCCGGGTCCGGACCGCCCCGCAGGTCCCCGCCGGGATCGTGCCGAACGCGACTTCGATGTCGCGATCGGTCAATTCCCGGTCGAGCGTGCCGCGGATCTCCTCTATCTCGACACCGAGGCCCGAAGCCATCAGGTGTATCGGTGCCTTCCAGGCCATTTCGATGAATCCCGGTGTCTTGAGCATCGGCTCGAAGTCGAGTGGACGGCCGAAGCCCATGCCGTCCATCATCACGTCGGCGACAGGGTAGTGATCGTTGAGCGCGACCTCGCTGGCCGTGATGCAACGGATGTTCCTCGACTGGGTGCTCATCAACAGCGCGAGCTGGTCGGAGGCGAAGCCGGGAAAGATGCCGGAGCCGTAGAACGACGCGCCCCCGGAGGTGGCGGCGGCGTCGAGCTGCTGGTACCAGTCGGGCGCGAAGTATGCGGGCGGGTAGACCAAACTGGTCGACGAGGTCGAGACCACGTTGACACCGGCCTTCAGCAGTCGCAGATAATCGCGGACCGCGGCGGCGTCGCGCTCGGGGCCACTGGCCGAGTACACCACGCAGTCGGGCTTCAGCGCGATCAGCACGTCGGCATCGTTGGTGGCCGCCAGCCCGATCGGCTCACCACCGGCCAGCTCGCCGACATCCCTGCCGACTTTGTCCGGCGAATGAACCCATACGCCAACCAGTTCCAGATCGGGGCGACGGATGATCGCCTCGATGGCGGCGGCCCCCACGCCTCCGGTGGACCAAGCGACGACGCGGGTGCTGGGCATCGGAACTCTCCTTCAGTTGGACTGCGCCCGCGCGCTCACGGCGCCGGCGAGTTCGAGATAGCGCCACGCCACATCGGGCGCGATGCCGCCGCACAGTGGGTGCAACGGGAGCGGACGTCCGCTGCGGACGTAGTCGACCGCCTCGTCGGGGGTGAAGATCCGGTACGGCCCATCCGCGTCGCGCAGCGCATCGACGGTGTCGGCCCGGGTGATACTGGCCACCGAATTGTCCTGCGGCCGATAGGAAGCTGCGGTCACCGCATCGTGCAGCAGGTGCGGCCCCAGCAGCCGCCATGCCTCGTCGATGTCTTCGGCGACGAAAACCGTTGTTGGAGAACCGGGTACCGGGAACTGCACGACACCGGGATCGTGCCCCGCGGCCCGGCACTGCGCCTCGTAGAAGTCCCGCAGGTCCGGCGAGTCGGTCTGCGAGATGAATCCGAGACCGTGCGTCGCGGCACGGCGGGCGGCGGCCCTACTGCCACCGGCGATCAGCACCATCGGCCCGGAAGCCGACCCGCACGCGGGCGTCACGCGCACCCGACGACCCTGGTACTCAACGGTTTCGCCGTGCAGGAGTCCGTCGAGCAGGGTGACGATCTCATCGGCTGCCCGGCCGCGGGTGCCGATGTCGACGCCGAAGTGCTCGTACTCCTCGATCCGGTGGCCGACGCCCAGCGCATAGGACACCCGACCCCTGCTGACCAGGTCGAGCACGCACATCTCCTCGGCCAGCCGCACCGGATCCCACAGCGGAATCGGCACGGCCGCAAGCAGTATCGCCAAATGAGTGGTCCGCGCCGCAATCGCCGACGCCAATATCAACGGGGTCGGCAGGTGGCCGTCGTCGGTGCCGTGGTGTTCGGACAGCACCGCGATGATCGCGCCGCGCGTCTCGGCCCACGCGCACATGTCGATCGCGGCACCGTAGAGATCGGCCGCGGGCGCGCCCCAGTCCGAGGCACGCATATCGAACCTGAGCGTGAACATTGTTCGAACCTAACATTTGGTCACATCAAGGAGGATACACATGGCGCAACGCCCCTATCGAGTCGTCGTCTGGGCTACCGGCGGCATCGGTTCGATAGCGATCCGCGCGATTGACCGGCGACCCGAGCTCGAACTTGTTGGGGTGTGGGTGCATTCGCCGGAGAAGGACGGCAAGGACGTCGGTGAGCTCGCCAACGGTGAGCCGATCGGACTGGCGGCGACGACCGATGCGGACGCGCTGATCGCGCTCCAGCCCGACTGCGTCGTCTACGCCGCGAGCGGGCCCGAGCGAGACGCACTCGCCATCCCGGATTACGTCAAGCTGCTCGAGGCCGGCATCAACGTTGTCACGACGAGCACCACCAGACTGGTCAACCCGCACCTGTACGAGCCGGCGGAGTGGCGCGACCAGTTGGTCACCGCGGCCAAGCAGGGGCAGGTGTCGCTATACGCGTCGGGCATCGAACCCGGTTTCGCCGCCGACTACCTGCCGCTGGTGCTCGCGACCCAGTCGTCGTCCATCGAGAAGATCCACGCATTCGAGATGGGGCTGTACGACGACTACGGCGTACCCGACATCATGATCAACGGGCTGGGCTTCGGCCAGCCCCTCGACTACCAACCGTGGATCAGCTTTCCGGGCGCGATCGCCGGCGAGTGGCAGGGCCAGATCCGACTGATCGCCGACGCACTGGGCGCCGAATTACAGGAATTGCGTGAGGGTTTCGACCGCGCGGTGACCAACCGAACGCTCAACGTCGCGATGGGCACCGTGGAGGCCGGCACCTGCGGTGCGATCAGGATGCAGGCCATCGGGGTGGTGGACGGCAGGGAGGCGATCGTCATCGAGCACGTCACCCGGCTGGCGCACGACGTCGCGCCGGACTGGCCGGTCGGGATCGGGGATCTGTCCTACCGGGTGATGATCACCGGCGACCCCGATATCGACTGCACCCTGGCGGCCACGCTGCGGGATCCGAAGCGGGCCGGCATCGCCGGAATGACGTCCGGCGCCGGCGCAATGGTGGCCACTGCGATGCGCGTCGTCAACGCCGTGCCCTATGTCGTCGACGCGCCGGCCGGGTTGCTCAGCTCGGTGGATCTGCCGCTGACCATCCCGCACAACGCCCTTGTCGCGCGGTGACTTACGTGTCGGCGCGGGTCCAGAAGGTGTGGCCGGCCTGCGCGATACAGATCAGGAAGAGTCCGTCGGGCGCCTGCGCGACGTAGTTCATGAACGTGTGGCAATCGGCGTTCTCTTCTTTGATGCCTGCCATCGGAGGTGAGCGGAACCACCTCGCCTGGTATCGCCGAGGCGAGCCGCAGAACATCAGTCGTCCGGGCTGCGTCGCCGGCGTATAGCCGCCGGAGACGCCGAACGCGTAGTAGGTGGTGTTGTCGCACGGTGCGCCGAGGACCATGTTCGAGGCGATGCCGGGCGTACACGCCGGATAGTCGCACACGGTCGGCCCTGCCGCAGCCAACGGCTGCACCAACGCACTGACTCCGATCAGCGCAGCAACCAACGCGATAAAGCAACGCACGTCGTTAGTTTTGCACGCGCGATAAGAAAATTCTCCTATTCGGAGAAGAAGGTCGAGCGCTGTCTCACCGCATCGGGCCTGCAGGTTTGGGTGATAACGTGACTATCCGTGTGTAGCCCGGAACGAGCCCAGGACCAGTGACGGACTCCGACCGCGATCCATCCAGCACCGAAGCCCCGGACCCGCTCGCGGAAGCCGAACGGGAGCTCGCGCGCGCCGAGGAACGCGCCGAGGCCGCCCGTGCGCGTGCGGTCGAATTGCGGCGCGAGGCGGAGTCCGATCCGGGCGACGAGTCCGATCCTGGCGATGAGCCCGAAGACCTCACGCCCACACGGTGGCGGAAGCGCCCCCGGTTGCCCTGGCGGTTCCACCGGCCCAGCGGAAAGACGGTGGGGATCGGCGCCGCGATCGTGCTCGTCGGCGCATCGCTGGCCGCCAGCGGCTACATCGTCTGGCAGCATCGCGCGCTCGAACAGCGCCGGCAGCATGTCGCGGAATTCACCGAAGCGGCGCGGGAAGACGTCGCGACGCTGATGTCCATCGATCCAGCGCACGCCCAGGAGAGCATTCAGCACACCATCGACAGCACCACGGGTGCACTCAAGAGCCAGCTCGAAGCGACGTCCGGGTACATGGTCAAAAACGCCCAAGAGGCGCAGGTCACGACCAAAGCCACGGTGCAGGAAGTCGCCGTCGAGTCGATGACCGACAACTCCGCGGTCCTGCTCGTGGTGGCGAAGTCCGACACCACCAACGCGGACAAATCCCAACGGCCCTCAGCGTTTTGGCGGATCAGTGTCAATATCGATCGTGATGGAGATCGGCTCAAGATGTCGAAACTGGACTTCGTCCAATGATTTCCAAATCAGAGCTGTCGATCGAGGGCGATGCGGCCGTCTCGAACGACCCGGAGAGCACCGGAGCGATCGACCGTTTCGTGTCGAGCGTGGTGGCCCACTGGCGCCCGGTCGCGTTGGCGGCATCGGTACTCGCCTCGGTGGGACTTGCGGTGTTCCTGTTCCTGGCTGAATACCTGCCGGATCGGCAAATCGACGAGGCCGCGGCCCGGACGGTCATCGCTGCGGCCTCCGAGGGTGCCGTTGCGGCGCTGTCGTATTCGTCCGATTCGTTGGATCGCGACTTCACCAGGGCGCGCTCGCATCTCACCGGAGACTTCCTGGCCTATTACGACAAGTTCACCAAGGACTACGTGGTGCCCGCGGTCAAGGACAAGCATCTCTCGCAGACCGCCGCGGTGGTCAGGGCCGCCGTCTCGGAGCTGGACGCGGGCTCGGCCGTGGTGCTGATCTTCCTCAACGAGACCACGCTCAGCAAAGACAAACCGCAACCGCTGATGACGCCGAGCGGTGTGCGGATAACGCTCACAAAAGTGCGCGGGAGCTGGCTCATCTCCAAGCTGGACCCAGTCGTCTGACCGCTGTCACCGTCTCGTTCGAACCCGTGCCAGGGAAAACTCGGCGGTGTTATTCTCGTCGGACGAGAACGCCACTACCGGTGCCGTCGAGGAGTAGACGATGCGACCACCTGGAGCTGTTGCCACCGCGATGCTGTTGACTGCCAGTGCAATTGGCCTTGTAGGTTCCGCGACGACCACTGCTCATGCCACGACGAAGGAGGACGTGGCGATCAATGGAACCTATCGAGTTACCTCAATTGGCAACTGGGCCAAGATCAACGACCAGTACAACGGCGAGCCGACGACTGTGCAGACCTGGACGGTGCACTCGACCTGCAGCACGTTCCTGGCGTGCGACGGCTCGATGAAGAGCGACGAGGGCTGGAGCGCCCGGATGTACATGCTGGACGGGACTTCCTGGTACGTCAAACGCGAGGTTCCGGATTGGGAGCGGTGCCAAGACGGCACCGCGTTCACCGGTAAGCAGACCTTCTCCTTCTATCCCGCAAGCGCCGACGGTAGCGGCTATTTCGAGCTCGGGTCACCGGTCATGGCGGGCCGCAACAAGACCGTCGGCCCGAGCGGCGCGTGCGGGCAGAACCAGTGGCTGACCATCGATATGCCGCTGCGTATCGACAAGATCAGCTGACCTGACAGTCGACGTCCGCTCTATACCGGGAACATGTCCTGCCACTTCTTGTGCGCCGACCCGCCCAGGTCCGACTGCTCGTAGAACTTCCCGTCCGGCGTGATGTAACGCCCGTCTCTGGGGTCGTAGGTGGCGACCGCAACCGGCGGGACGGCCTGAGTTGCCTTGCCGTCAAACGAACTTGGGTGAGCCTTCGGTTGGCCGCCGCCGTCGATCACGGCGGGTGGCCGCGGGGGCGTTGCCGGTCGATGAATGGCGGCCGGGGGGGACGGCACGTCGAGTGGCGCTATCGAGGGAAAGTCGTGAGCCTGAGTCGACATGTTCGCTCCCGACGGGACGGGGGGCGTCGCCGCGCCCATCGTGCCCGGTGGGGGCGTTGCTCCGCGCGGTCCCGGGGGTGTGCCGCGCGGGACGGCCCCCAGCGGCAGCGGCGTCCCCTCCAGCGGACCGAAGATCCGCTTGTCCGAGGTCACCCGGTCGTCGGGCGGGATGCCCTGGGCGAGCAGGTTGGGATCCAACGGCGACGGGCCGAGCACATGCTGGCGCATGGCCAGCGGCATGTACGGCTTGTCGCTGTTGCAGATTTCGACGGTGGGCGCGCGCTTTCCCGGATGCCCCATGCACGGATAGTTGCGGGCGCCGCGCACGGCGAGTGGTGAATCCTGTGGCAGTTTGCAGTACAAGCCGTCCGGCGTATCGATCACGGTCGTGTCGGCCGGGGATCGCCACTGGTTCTGCGGCAGAAAGCCGACCGTGCAGATCGGCGGATCGTCGACCGTGAGCGAGAAGTCGCCCCGGGCCTGACCGTCGGGCCAGTTCGTGCTGCCCGCCGTCTGTTCGTAGGCGACGGACGCAGGCAGCAGCACCAGCAGTTGCTCGAGCGAGGGGTGGTAGGTGACGCCGATCTGACCGATCGTGGTCAAATTCGCAAGCAGCACAGGCAATGTCGGCTTGATCTGCTGGAAGAGCCGCGACGCCTCGTCCAACGCGCCGGGTCCCTGTTGCAGCACCGTGCGGACCTTGGAGTCGTCGTTGGCCAGCACATCCGATACCCCGGCCAGGCTGCGGGCCCACGTCCGAATCGAGTCGGTTGTCTGCGCCTGGGCGTTCAACAACGACTGTGAATCCTCGGCGAGGGCGCGGGTCCGGTCGACGATGGCGTTGGAGTCGGCCGAGATCCGCGACGCCGCATCGCTCAGCGAACCGAGGTCATAGCCGGCCCCGTTGAACGCCTTGAACGACTCGTCGAGCAGCTGACCGATCTTGTTTTTCGGCAGGCTTTTCACCAAGGCGTTCAGTTGATCGAGCATCGGCCCTACCGCTTGCGGAATCGCGGTGTCGTGCGCCGCGATAACGGAGCCGTCGCGTAGATACGGCCCCGCGTCCGTGCGCGGTCGCAGGTCGACATACTGTTCACCCACCGCCGAGACGCTCAGCACATCGGCCTGCAGGTTCGCCGGGATCTTCTGCGAACTATCAAGTGAGAGCGTTGCTTTGGCGCCCCTCGCGGTCAGCGATACCGCGGTGACCTTGCCGACCTGCACTCCGCGATAGGTGACGTTGGAGAATCGATACAGACCCCCGGTCGCCGGTAACTCGAGCGTGACGGTCATCCGACCGATGCCGAGCAGCATGGGCGCCTGGACATAGAAGAGGGCCATCGCGATCACGCCGACGATGCCGACGATCGCGAAAATCAGCAACTGAATACGGACAAAGCGCGTCAGCATCTATCTACCCCCGTCCGTCGGCGCGGGCCCGGGTGGCGGACCGAATGCGGGTGCCGGAACGGCGGGACCGGTGAATTGGAGATTCGGCTGCCCGGGACCGGACGGCGGCGGCGCCTGCGGGCCCGGCTGGACTGCCGGACCCGGCAGCGTCGTGCTCGGCCTACCCGGGGGCGGACCGAAGCCCTCGTGTAACGGGTCGCGGGTGTACTGCAGGTACGGCGGGTCCCCGGGGGCGGGAATCTGCTGTTCGCCGAGCTGTCCGAAGTGCGTTCCGAGAAACAGGCCCTGCTTCAGCCGTGGAATCGAAAGGTCCAGCTGCACATGCAAGTTGAAGTAGTCACCGCGAACGGCACGGTCGACGAAGTTCTGGGTGAACGGGAAGACCGTCAACGCCGCGATCGCGGTGTCGATGTCCCCGCCCACGTCCGCGAGACCCTTGACTGTCGGCCCGAGATTGTTCAGATTTCGGACGAGGTCGGCCTCGGTGTCGTTGATCAGCCCGGTGGCGGTGTTGCTGAACTTGCGCAACTCGGCCAGCGCGGTCGTCAGCCGTGGTCGCTCCTTGATCA
Source organism: Candidatus Mycobacterium wuenschmannii (assembly GCF_030252325.1). Classification (NCBI taxonomy): domain Bacteria; kingdom Bacillati; phylum Actinomycetota; class Actinomycetes; order Mycobacteriales; family Mycobacteriaceae; genus Mycobacterium; species Candidatus Mycobacterium wuenschmannii. The sequence continues at coordinate 2,941,942 of NZ_CP126981.1, forward strand.
GCACATCAAGCGCGGGCGGTACCTTGCGCAATGCCTGCGTGAGAACCTCGCGCTGCGCAGCGAAGGTGCCGCCGATCTGATCCAGCGCCTCAATGGACGCGACGATGTTGTCGCGTTGTTCGTCGAGCGTCCCGACGAACGTGTCGAAGCGGTTGATCAAGTCGCGGACCGCGCCACCGCGACCGGCGAGCGCGGCGCTGAAGTTGTGGATGATCTCGCCAATCTGACCGAGTCCGCCCCCGTTGACGACGAGCGCCAGCGACGACAGGGTCTGCTCGGTCGAGGGGAAGGTCGACGACCGATTCAGCGGGATGGTGGCGCCCGGGCGGAGCCGACCGACGCCGGGCTTACCGAGCGGCGGATTGAGTTCCAGGTGCATCGACCCCAGGAGGCTGGTCTGGCCGATGCTGGCTTCCACATTGGCGGGGATGACAAGGCCGTGCTTGACCGAGATCTGGACGACGGCGTGCCAGTCCTTCACCGTCATCGGGCCGACGCTGCCGACCGTCACGTCGTCCATGAGCACCGGCGAATTCGACTCCATGGTAACGACATTCGCCAGTTCGACATGGTAGACGTCGGCGTCCGGGCCGCGCCCGACGGCTCCGGGCAATGGCAGCGAGTTGAGGCCGTGGAACGCACAACCGGTGCTCATCAACAGCACGCAACACGCGATCGCGAACACGCGCCGCACGGCACCCCGGCTCATCGCCCGACTCCTTCCCGGGCCAAAGGCCCGCAGCGTTGTCCGGGCGGCGATCACGGGTGGCCCGCTTCGGCCGGCAGCAGCATGCCCGGCAGACTCGGCCCGGGCGGCGGCGCCTCGGCGACGGAGGGTGGCGGCGGTTCCGGCATCGCCGCGCCCGGTATCCGGGGTAGCGGCACCGACGGCGCCGGACCGGGCACCAGCGAGTCTCCGTTGATACCGGTCCACGCCGAAATCGCGGGCGGGATTTCAGGCGGTCCGGGTTTCGGTCCGGCACCGCCGGGTGCCAGACGCGCTTCGCTGTATTCGACGTTGCCCGGGTCGACCGACTTCGCGATGAACGGGTTGATCGGGATCGGCAAGCTGTTGAAGTTCAGTGTCCGCAGACCGGGGCCGAGGAACAGCGAGCACAGCTTGCCCGACTCGGTCGCGGTGACGTTCTCGATCGCCTGGACCTGCGCGCAACCGGGGATGGGAACCGGCAGCAGCAGTCCGGATTGGGTGGGGTTGGCGAAGTCCATGATGCCGAACCCGCCCACGATGGTTCCGGTGTCGGCGTTGTAGTCGTTGAAGAAGTTGCTCAGCGCGGTCGGCGCGCCATGCAGGATGTTCTCCAAGGCCATGTGCTGATCGACCAGCGGCTGAATTGCCTTGCCCAGTCGGTCGATCTGCTCGCTCGCCTCGTCGCGGGTCCCGGCGATAAAGCGTTGCACCTCGCCCACCGCGCTCGACAGATCGGTCAGCGCCGCGTCCAGATCGGATTTGTTGTCGTCGACCACACTGGTGAGGCTGGCCAGCCGATTGTTGAACTGCACCATCTGAATGTTGCTGTCGCGCAACGCGGTGACGAAAGTCTGCAGGTTCTTGATGATGTCGACGATATTGCCGCTGCCGTTCGCGATGGTCCGCGCCACCCCGGACAGCTGAGTCAGCGTTTGGCGCAACTTCTCGCCGTTGTTCCCGTCCAGCGCGTTGGCGGCGCTGTCGATGAAACGCGATATCGAGGGCGTCGTAACCTTCGCGTTGGGACCCAAGTCCGTTGCCAGCCGCATCAATTGGGACTTGACCTCGTCCCACTCCACCGGAACCGCGGTGCGCTCGATCGGGATCACCGCACCGTCGGCCATCTTCGGGCCACTGGTCCGATACGAGGGCGTGAGTTCGACGTAGCGGGCCGCCACCAGGTTCTGGGTGATGATGACCGCTTTCGCGTCCGCCGGAACGGGCACGTCGTGGTCGATGTGCAAAGTCATCTTCGCTTTAGTGCCTTGCGGATCAATGGATTTGATCGTGCCGACCTTGACGCCCGAAACCCGCACCTCGTCGCCGGGATAGATCGCGGTGGCCGAGGAGAAGTAGGCGGTGATGGTCTTGGGGCCGAAGAAGAACTGCTGGATCGCAAAGGTTGCACCGCCGAGAAGGAGGACCGCCAGCGCCACTGCGGCAATCTTCGTCAGCTTGCCGCGAGGAATCCGGGGGCTCATTGACTGCCCCCGATCCGGCCGCCCAAGGTACAGCCCGGGCACTGCGGAGCGCCGTTGTACGGGAACGGAAGCAGCGCCCGCGGCACCGGGGACGGGAAGCCCGGGCCCTTGTTGGTGTCGAAGGTGCGGAATCCCCAGAGGTAGTCCAAGAATGGCTGGAACAGCTGCGGGACAAGGAAGTTCGGCACGAAGGCGGAGTAGGCGTACATGCTCGAGATGGCCTCACCCACGGTGATCTCGAACTTCGCGAGACCGGGCAGCGCCTTCTCGAAGTTGTCGCGATTCTTCTCCAGCACCGCGGTCACCGAGTTCAGCTTTTGCAACGCGGGCGCCAGCTTGCTCTCGTTGTCATGCACCAACCCGGACAACTGCTTGGACACATTCGATGTGGCCGACAACAACTGCACGATCTCGTTTCGGCGCGCGGCCAGGACCTGCAGCAGATCATCGGAGTTGAGGATCAGCTTGTTCACCTGCTGGCTGCGTTCGGACAGGATGCCGGTGACGGCGCTGGCGCTTTTGAACAGGTCGGCGAGGCTGGTGTTGCGAGCATTGAGGCTCTGCGTCAACCGGGTGACCGCGTCGAAGGTCGGTCCCAGTTGCGGGGCGATCTGATTCAGCGTCGTCGTCAATGTATCGAGTGACTGGTTGAGGGTCGCGGTGTTCGTCTGCTCCGCGTAGGCGGTGAAGTCGCTCACCGCTTCGGTCAACGAATACGGCGACGAGGTGCGCGTGATCGGAATGACGTCGAGGGGATGCATCGTTCCGCTGCCGGCCGACTCGATGGTCAGCACGCGTTCACCCAGCAGTGTGCCGGTGCGGATGTGGGCGCTGGTGTCCTTGCCGAGCGGAACGCTGCCCCGCATCATGAAGGTCACCATGGCGTCGCCTTCGTGCAACGAAACGTCCTGCACCGTGCCGACTTTGATTCCCGACACCGTCACCGCGTTGCCGACGGCAAGGCCGCCGGCCTCGGAGAACAGCGCCTGGTAACGGACGTCGCTCGCCAGCGACACCAGCCGATCGGGCGACAAGCCGACCAAGATCACCATCGCGATCAGGACGGCGCCGATGAACCCGGCCTTGATCAACCCGGCTCCGCGGTATTTCAGCATCAGGGATCCTCCGGTTCCGGTTCCTCGCACCGTTGAGCATCGGACCTGAAAAAGGGCGCCAAGACGGTCTTGCCCTGTAGGTCGGTGCCCCGGATCGTAATCTCGCACAGAAAGTAGGGGATGGTGGCGCCGAAGACGCCGAGCCGGACCAGCTTTCGGTAATTCCTCGGTGCCTTCTGGAACGCGGCGTCGAGGCGGTCCTTGTCGTCGTCGAGGTTCGGAGCCAATCGGCTGAGCTGATCCACGGTCGCCGACAGTGGCTTTCGCGATTTGCCCAGCAGGTCTGCGAGAGTGACGGTGCCGGTGCTGAGCGAGTCGATGGCCGGGCCGAAGGTGTCGCGGTCATCCGCCAGCCCCGTCACGAGCTTCTCCAGACGGTCGATTGCCCCGGAGAATTGGCCACCATCCTTGTTCAGGGTTGCCGCGACGGTGTTGAGGTTCTCGATCAGGTGCTCGATCGTCTGGTCGTGGTCGGCCAACGTGTTCGTAAAGGAAGTCGACTTGTTGAACAGCGACTGCAGGGAATCGCCCTCACCCTGGAACACTTCCAGCAGCGCCGACGACAGCGCGTTCACGTCACGTGGATTGAGCCCGTGAATAAGGGGTTTCAGCCCACCGAGCAACAGGTCGAGGTCGAGCGCGGGCGCGGTGTGACTCACATTGATTTGCCCTCCGCCGGGCAGTCGCTTGGCCGAACCCGGTCCGTCGACGAGTTCCAGGTAACGATCGCCGACAAGATTGAGATAACGCACCGCCGCCTTGGTGCCATCGGTGAGCGCGACCGTGTTGTCCGCGTCGAATTTGACCACGACCTTCTTGTCCGCCTGCAGCGCAACGTCATTGACGGTGCCCACCCGGACGCCGGCGACCCGCACCGAATCGCCCGCCTTCAACCGCGAGGCATCGTTGAAGATCGCCGAATAGCCGGTGACCGCACCGGTGCGGTACTGGCCGAAGGTGAAGAACAGGAACGCGGTCAGCACCGACATCACGACGGCGAAGACACCGAACTTGATCAGCGGGCCGCGCAGTGAGCCCCTCATCCCTGCTGTCCAATCTGGGCGGGGTTGCGAGGTGGGCCGTCGATCGGGCCGTACAACAGCTGTTTGAGGCCGTCGAAGTTGAGCAGCAGTTGCGGGTTCCCGTACACCACCGGGTTCGAGCCGGTGTCTGCGATGAGAACCTTGGCCTTGCTGTTGAAAGGGATCTTGGGCAGATTCATGCAGTGTGGGCCGCCCGTGGCCGCAACCTTGGGCAGGTTCGCCGGATAGCGATAGCGTTCGGCGCCGAACGTGAGGCTGGCGGAGATCGCGATGCTTGGTTCCGGCAACGGTGGCGTTCTGGACAGCTCCGCGTCGCCCCGCATGGTGCAGGTCAACGCCGGAGCGTACTCGTTGAGCAGATCGGTCGTCGGCGCGAGTAGATGGAAGACGTTCGTCAGATCCTTGCGGTTGGCGCCCAGGACGTCATTGCCGACGTCGGCGAGCCCTATCGCACTGAGTAGAAACGCGTCGAGATTGCGTTGCTCGTCGACGATCGACTTGCTGATCTTGACCGAATTGTCCAGTGCCTTGACCAGATTCGCGGACGCGTCGCCGTAGGCGCGGAACACCGGCGCCGACATCGCGATGTCGTGACTCAGCGCGGGAAGTTCCGGCTGAAACTTCGCCAGGAACGAATCGAGGTCACTGAATGCCTGGCCGATCTTCTCGCCACGGCCGCTGAGTGCCTGCGAGACCGCTCCCAGCGTCTCGTTGAGCTTGGCGGGGTCGAGCTTGCCCAGCACCGCCGTCAGCTGCTTGAACACCGTGTTGACCTCGACCGTGACGTGCTGGCTGTCGAGCACCTGACCGGCGTGCAATGCCGACGCCGCCGGTTCAGCCGGGGGCACCAGCTCGACGAACTTGGCGCCGAAAACCGTCGGCGAGGTGAGGTCGACGAGCACATTGGACGGAATCAGGTGCATCTCGGAGGGATACATCGCCAGGTGCAGTACCGCCTCACCGTCGGGCCGCGACTCGATCGAAGCGACCTTGCCGACCTGGACACCGTGCATCTTCACTTTCGCGTCCGGGTTCATCACCAGACCGGCGCGCGGCGATAGCACGGTCACCGGCACGCTCTCAGTGAAGCTGCCCTGAAACAGGCCCACGGCGACGGCGACGATCGCGACGAGGACCGCGACGGTCACCAGTCCCGTCAGCGCGCGTATCCCGTTGTGGGGCATGGCGTTTTCCCTATCCCGAGAGGTTGAAGTTGCCGTTGGAGCCGTAGATCGCGAGCGAGACCAGCAGCGTCACCGACACCACCACGATCAGCGAGGTGCGTACCGCATTGCCGGTGGCGACGCCAACGCCTTCCGGCCCGCCGGACGCGAAATATCCGTAGTAGGTATGCAAGAGCAGGACGGCGAGCGCCATCAACACCGCCTGCAGGAAAGACCACAGCAGGTCGATCGGGTTCAGGAAGGTGTCGAAGTAATGGTTGTAGAGACCCCCGGACTGGCCGAACAGCACCACCGTGGTGAATTGGCTTGCCAGGAAAGACAATATGACCGCGATGCTATACAGCGGTGTGATGGCAAGCATGCCCGCGATGATCCTGGTGCTGACCAGATACGAGATCGGCCGGATCGCCATCGCTTCCAGCGCATCGATCTCTTCGGCGATCCGCATGGCGCCGAGTTGCGCGGTGACACCGGCACCGAATGTTGCCGCCAACCCGATCCCCGCGACGACTGGCGCCGCGATGCGGACGTTGATGAAGGCGGCCAGGAATCCAGTGAGGGCTTCAATGCCGATGTTGCCCAGCGAGCTGTAACCCTGTACGGCGAGAGTGCCGCCGGCGGCCAGGGTCAGGAAGCCGACGATGACCACCGTTCCACCGATCATCGCCAGTGTTCCTGCGCCCATGCTGATTTCGGCGATGAGCCGAATGATCTCCCGGCCGTATCGGGTAACCGCGAAGGGAATGCCGGCCAACGCCTTACCGTAGAACGCGGTGTGGTCACCGACCGAGGTCAGGGCGCCGACGGGCCTGCGCCAGTAACCGAAGGCCCGGAAGGCCCGCGGATACGCGGCTTTCAGCGTCTTCACCGACACGGCATGTCTCCTACTATCACTTCGTCGTGAATCGGATGCCGATCGCCGTGACGACCACGTTGACAACGAACAGAGCCATGAAGGCGTAGACCACAGTCTCGTTCACTGCGTTGCCCACAGCCTTGGCACCACCGCCGGATACCGTCAATCCGCGGTAGCACGCCACCAGCCCGGCGATAAATCCGAACAGCGAGGCCTTGACGCACGAGATGACCACCTCGGGCACACCGGTGAGCAAGGTGATTCCGGCGGCGAAGGCGCCGGGGTTCACGTCCTGCACGAAGACTGAAAACACGTAGCCGCCAACGATTCCGATGATCACCACCAGGCTGTTGAGCAGCAGGGCGACCAAGCCGGCGGCGAGCATCCGCGGAGTAACCAACCGCTGTACGGGATTGATGCCGAGCACTTCCATCGCGTCGATCTCTTCGCGGATCGTTCGTGAGCCGAGGTCGGCACACATCGCCGTTGCGCCGGCGCCCGCCACGATCAGCACCGTGACCAGCGGGCCGACCTGGGTGACCGCACCGAACGCCGCGCCCGCACCGCTGAGGTCGGCCGCGCCGAGCTCGCGCAACAGGATGTTGAGGATGAAGCTGATCAGAACGGTGAAGGGGATCGCCACCAAGAACGTCGGAGCGAGGGCCACTCTCGCGATGAACCACGACTGCTCGAGGAATTCCCGTCCCTGGAACGGCCGGCGAAACATGAACTTGATGGCGTCGGCACCCATCGCGAAAAGACCGCCCACGGCCTGCATCGCACCCGCGACACCATTGGGCAGCGTGATCCCCGTGGACCAGCGCTCAGCGCCTTTGGTCGCCATCGACAACCACCGTCCCTCCGCGTCGTTCGCGTGAAACCACGCTCTCGAGCGGGGCGGGCCGGACGACCCCCACTTCTAGAAGCGTCCGGCGATTATTACCCACGCCGGATGCGCCGGGAGTGAAAATTGACAACCGAGGGACCTCCGAATTAAGTGACGGCACCGATAGTTTTGAGCTCGATGATGCGGTCCCAATCGAGGCCGAGCTCCTGCAGGATTTCGTCGGTTTGCTCGGCGAACCCGGGGGCGGGTCCCGAGACGGGCGCGGCCACGTCGAACTGCACCGGGTTGGCAACCAGTTCGAGTTCACCGGCCTGCACTACATATTCGTTGGCGCGGATCTGAGCGTCGCCCGCCGCCTGGAGGGTGTCCTGCACCGGCGCCCACGGCCCGGCGAGGGTGGCGAAGCGTTCGCTCCACTCCGCGAGCGTGCGGGTGGCCATCGCCTTGCTCAGAATCTGCACGGCCTCCGCGGTGTTGGCGGCGATCTTCTCGCCGCTGTCGAAGCGCGGATCGTCGGCCAGGTCGGGCTGGTCGATGTGCCGGCACACGTCGGCCCAGAACTTGCTCGCCTGCATCATCACGAACGAGATGTAGCGGTCGTCCGATGTCCGATACAGCCCCACCAACGGATTGATCGGCGAGCCGTGGGCGCCGGGCGGGAAGGCTTCCATGCGCTGGTTCAGGTGCACGGTCAGCGCCACGGTGTGCCCAAGCGACCACAGGCCGCTACCCAGCAGCGAGACGTCAACGATCGACGGCTCGCCGGTGCGCTCCCGCTTGAGCAGGGCGGCGGCGATGCCACCCGCCAGGTTGGTACCGGAAATGGTGTCGCCGTAGGCGGGTCCGGGCGGCCCCACCATGCCCTCGGTTCCGGGCGGGGTCATCGTGGCCGCGGTGCCGGCCCGGCACCAGAACGCGGTCATGTCGTAGCCGCCCTTTTCCGCCTCCGCGCCGCGCGGACCCAACGCGCTGCCGCGGGCATAGACGATCGTCGGATTGATCGCGCGGATGTCGTCGACGTCGATGCCGAACTTCTCACGGTGGCCGGGCAGGAAGCTGGTCAGGAACACGTCCGAGCGGCGGGCCAACTCGTACAGCACTTCTCGGCCCTCGGGCACCGAAATGTCCAGCCCGACGCTGCGTTTGCAGCGATTGGCGTGCTCGATGTTGGGGTTGGGATCGCCTTCGACCTTGAGCATGCCGGTCTGCCGCAGACCGCGCTGCGGATCGCCGGTCACGGCATGCTCCACCTTGACGACGTCGGCGCCCCACTCGGCGAGCACCGCACCGGCAGACGGAACGAACCCGTACATCGCGACCTCGAGGACGCGGATGCCCTCCAGCGGCCCGCTCACGCCGCACCCCCGGCAGCCGATACCGCCGGGACGGCGATCGTCTTGCGCTCCAAGAACTCCTCGAGACCCGCGACGCCCATCTCACGACCCACGCCCGACTGCTTGAACCCACCGAAGGGCGCGTCGGCGCTGAAGTAATTGCCGCCGTTGACCGAGAACGATCCGGCGCGGATACGCCGCGCGACGGCCAGCGCGCGGTCCTGATCGGCACTGAACACCGCTCCGGCCAGTCCGTAGATGGAGTTGTTGGCGATGCGAACCGCGTCGTCGTCATCGTCGAACGCGATCACCGCGAGCACCGGACCGAAGATCTCCTGCTGCGCGATCTCGCTGTCGGGGTCGACGTTGGTCAGCAGTGTGGGCGCATAGAAGTAACCCGGGTCGAGCTTCGTGCCGCCGGTGACCAGCGTCGCGCCGTCGGCCACGGCGCGCTGCACCATGCCGTCGACCTTCTCGCGCTGGCGCTCGTTGATCAGCGGGCCCATGTAGGTCTTGGGGTCGGCCGGGTCGCCGTGGCGGACCTTGGCGAAGTTCTGCGCAATCAGGTCGACGATCTCGTCGTGGTGGGTGCGCGGCACCAGCAGCCGCGAGGTCAGCGCGCAGCCCTGGCCGGCATGGGTGACCATGGAGAACGCGGCGAACATGCTGGCGCCGGCGAAGTCGGCGTCGTCGAGCAGAATCGCCGCGGACTTGCCACCGAGTTCGAGGAAGACCTTCTTGACGGTCTCGCTGGCCGCGGCCATGATCCGGCGCCCGACCGGAGTGGAGCCGGTGAACGTGATGACGTCGACATCGGGGCTGGTGGTCAAGGCCTCGCCGACAGCGGCATCCGACGAGCTCAGCACGTTGACGACGCCGGGCGGGATGTCGGTGTGGTTCGCGATGATCTCGCCCAGCGCCAGCGTGACGAGCGGGGTGTCCGGCGCGCCCTTGAGAATGACTGTGCATCCGGCGGCGAGCGCCGGCGGCAGCTTCGCCAGCGCCAACTGGTTCGGGTAGTTGTAGGCGATGATCGCGCCGACCACCCCGGCGCCTTCCTTCTCTACCCACCGCTTGTGCCGCATGCCGCGCGACTCGATTTCACCGAGGTCTTCGGTCATCGAGTAGTCGCGCAACAGGTCCGCGTAGTAGCGAACGATCTTGATCGGCTCGTCCAGTTGGGCGCCCTGGGTCAGGGCGCGAGTGGCACCGACTTCGGCGATGGTGAGCTCGCGCAGTTCCTCCGCGTGGTCCAGCAGCGCCTGATGCAACTGCTCGAGGCACCGGACGCGGAACGCGGCGTCGGTCGACCATGTCGTGGTGTCGAAAGCCCGGCGCGCGGCCGCGATGGCCTCCAGCGCTTCGCCGATGCCCGCGTCAGGGGCGTAGCCGATGACGTCACCGGTGGCGGGGTTGACCGAAGCGAAGACGCGCTCGGTTGCGACGAGCTGACCGTCGATCAGCAGCCGCCGGTCGGAGTTACCGTCCGTCGATGGGCCGTGGCCCACGGTGGCGGTGGCGGCTTGCTGCGGTGGCATTCAGGCTCCTCAACACGTGGATAATTGCATTCTCATCCGGGGCGAATCTTACATTCCGACTACGAGAATTCAACCAAACGGAAGAAACGAGACTGCCATACTTGTGGGCGATATGCGCACATCGTGATTACGGAGTCGCCGCAGGCCGGAGCAGGTTTTTGAGCCGTCTTGCGAGCCGCCGCAACGCGAGAGTAAGGTTCTCGTATTCGGAAGGGAGATTCTTGGTGAGCGATACGGTTCCTGTCCCGGTGACCCTATGAGAACGGCGGTTGTCACCGGCGGCAGCTCCGGAATCGGCCTGGCGATCGTGGAGCGACTCCGCAAGGACGGCTACCGGGTCGCGACCCTCGACCTGAACCCGTCCGACACCGAGTTGGCGTTTACCGCCGACGTCACTGACCGCGGCCAGATCGACAGCGCGCTCGCCGGCATCCGCGAGCAGGCCGGACCGATCACCGTGCTGGTCAACGCTGCCGGCCTGGACGGCTTCAAGCGCTTCGCCCACATCGAATTCAGCGACTGGCGGCGTCTGATCGATGTCAACCTCAACGGCGTCTTCCACATGATCCAGGCGGTGCTGCCCGACATGCTCGAAGCCGGCTGGGGACGCATTGTCAACATCTCCTCGTCCAGCACGCACTCGGGTGCGCCGTTCATGTCGCACTACGTTGCGGCCAAGTCCGCCGTCAACGGGCTGACCAAGTCGCTGGCTCTGGAGTACGGACCCAACGGCATCACGGTCAACGCGGTGCCGCCGGGCTTCATCGACACTCCGATGCTGCGCAGCGCGGAGCGGCGCGGCAACCTCGGTGACATCGAAAAGACCATCGCCGCAACGCCGGTGCGCCGCATCGGCAAACCCGAAGACATCGCAGCCGCCTGCGCCTTTCTGATCTCCGAGGAGGCCGGTTACATCACCGGTCAGATCCTGGGAGTCAACGGCGGCCGAAACACCTAGCACGCGAGAACATTTCGTACTCAAGAGGAGAACTAGTGGGAGAACAGCAGGGTCGGGTAGCCGGCAAGGTCGCCTTCGTGACGGGCGCGGGCCGCGGGCAGGGCCGCAGTCACGCGGTGCGTCTGGCCGAAGAGGGTGCCGACATCATCGCTGTCGACGTGTGTCACGACATCGACACCATCGGCTATCCGATGTCCAGCCTGGAAGACCTCGAGGAAACCGCTCGGCTGGTCGAGAAGACCGGTCAGCGAATCTCGTTCGCGGAGGCCGATGTTCGTGACGCTTCCGCGCTGCAGGCGGCGTTGGAGAACGGCCTGGCGGAGTTCGGCAAGCTCGACATCGTCGTGACCGCGGCCGGCGTCGCCGGCATGAAGGGACAGCCTCCGCTGCAGGCCTGGACCGACGTGATCAACACCAACCTGATCGGGACGATCAACGCGATTCAGGTTGCGCTGCCGCACCTCACCGAGGGGGCGTCGATCATCGCCACCGGATCCACCGCCGCGCTGATGGACACGTCGAAGAAGGACAACCCGGGTAAGGACCCGGGCGGCATGGCGTACGTGCACTCCAAGCGCGCGCTGTCCAGCTACGTGCACGACCTTGCCACCGAGCTCTCGGTGCTGGGCATCCGCGCCAACGTGGTGCACCCGACCAACACCAATACCCCCATGCTGCAGAGCGAACCGATGTACCGTTCGTTCCGGCCGGATCTCGAGAACCCGACGCGCGCGGACGCCGAGCCGGTTTTCGGTGTGCAGCAAGCGATGAGGGTTCCATTCGTCGAACCGGAGGACATCAGCAATGCCGTGCTGTGGCTGGCCTCCGACGAGGCCAGGTACGTCACCGGTACGCAACTGCGCGTCGATGCCGGCGGATACCTCAAGTGGTACGACTACCGCACGTAAGGGAAGCCATGAAAGTTCGAGTTGATTCAGATCGCTGCCAGGGACACACGCTGTGCTCGATGATCGCGCCGGAGTCCTTCGAACTCGATGACATCGAGGGCCACGCGTCGGCCGTGTCGGAAGATGTTCCGGCAGAACAGGAAGACGCCGTCCGCGAGGCGGCGCATTCCTGCCCCGAGCAAGCGATTCTGCTGACGGAGAGCTCATGAGCATCGAGGACGACACCGACCGCAAGAAGAACCGCTACCACTTCGACCGGCACACCCCCGAGTACCGCGGCCAGTTCGAGAAGATCACCGAAGAGATCCACGAGAAGTGCCCGGTCGCGTGGACCGACACCTACGACGGTCACTGGGTGGCCGGCGGCAGCAACGCTGTGTTCGAACTCGCCCGCTGCCCGGTCGTCTCCAACGACCACGACATCAACGGTGAGCGCAAGGGCTACCAAGGCATTTCGATACCGAAGGCCAAACGCGCCAGCGGTGTCCGCGGCGGCATCCTGGAGATGGACGAGCCCGAGCACCGCATCTATCGCACCGTTCTGAACCCATATCTGTCGCCGGCGGCGGTCAAGCGCTGGGTGCCGTTCATCGACGACGTGACCCGCGCCTGCCTCGACGAGAAGATCGAACAAGGCCGCATCGACTTCGTCGACGACCTGGCCAACATCGTGCCGGCGGTTCTGACGCTGGCGATGCTCGGCATCCCGTTGAAGAACTGGGCGATTTACAGCGAGCCGGTGCATGCCTCGGTGTACACCCCCGAGCACTCGCCCGACATCGACAAGATCGTCGCCATGCACCGCCAGATGGGCCTGGACTTGCTGACCAACATGGTCGAGATCAAGGAGAACCCGCGACCGGGAATCGTCAACGGCCTCTTGCAACTACGCATCGACGGCGAGCCCGCCCCCGACCTCGAGATCATGGGCAACCTGGGCCTGGTGATCGGCGGCGGCTTCGACACCACCACCGCGCTGACCGCGCACTCGATGGAGTGGCTGTCGCAGCATCCCGACGAGCGCGAACGATTGAGCCGTGACCGGGCCACGCTGCTGGACTCCGCCACCGAGGAGTTCCTGCGCTACTACACGCCGGCTCCCGGCGACGGCCGCACCTTCTCCGACGACGTCGAACTCGAGGGCACCCAGTTCAAAGAAGGTGAACGGCTGTGGATCTCGTGGGCGATGGCCAACCGTGACCCGTCGGTGTTCAACGAGCCGAACAAGATTCTAATGGACCGAAAAGGGAACCGGCACTTCAGCTTTGGCCTCGGGGTGCACCGTTGCATCGGATCGAACGTGGCACGCACGGTGTTCAAGTCGATGCTCACCGCGGTGCTCGACCGGATGCCGGACTATGTGTGCGACCCGGAGGGCACTGTGCACTACGAAACCATCGGTGTCATTCAGGGCATGCGGAACCTGCCGGCCACCTTCACACCCGGCAAGCGGGTGGGCGCCGGACTGGACGAGACGTTGGAGAAGCTGCAGAAGATCTGCGACGAGCAGGAACTCGCACTGCCCATCACCGAACGCAAAGAAACCGCCGTCATCGACTGACAATCGGCTTATATTCAGCCGAGTAACGGAAGGTGCGGGACGTGAAGTCGTTGGCGATCAGCTCTACATTGGTGGCGGCCGCAGTGACGTGGGCGCCGGGGGCCGACGCCCACATGACCTACGGAAATTACCGGGTGGAGTCGCCCCGCGATCCGGGTCACTCGTGGATATGGGCCCTCCGGCCATGCGAGCCCGGTCACCCCGACGACTGCCTTCAGGACCAGGCCCAACCCAGGCCCAACGGGCAAGCGCAGCCGTGGTACTCGGTCGCGCATCTGGCCAACAACCAATACACGATGGTCGTCGACGTGCCGGATGGCGTGCGATGCCTGGTCTACTTCCTGCCCTCGCACGACGTCTACACCTGGGACGCGACTTCGCTGAACGGGTCGGTGACGTCCACCTTCGACAAGAGCTGCGGCGACGGCCCAGGCGGCACCGCCAGCTGGCCGTTCAATCTCGTCCGGGAGTGACTCTCAGCGGGCGGGCAGCCCCAACACCCGCTGGGCGATGATGTTGCGCTGTATCTCCGACGTACCCCCGGCGATGGTGCCGGAGAAGCTGCGGGCGTAGCGCTCGAACCAACTGCCGAAGTAGTGATCGAGGTTCATCGGCTCGTAGGGTCCGGACATCGCCGGGTGCAACAATCCGTCGGAACCCGCTGCGGACAAAGCGTTTTCGCACGCCTGCCGCTCGGCTTCAGAGCCGAGCAGCTTGAGCACCGACAGGGCGGGCACGTCTTCCTCTCCGCGAGAGGCGCGGGCCAGCGCGACCGAACCGAGCAGTCGCAGCGCCTGGCGGTCCATGATCGCTGTCGCGAAATGGTCGCGCTCGAGGGCACTCGACGGGTGGAAGTCGGTGATGACGTTGTCGAGCCGGTCGGCGAATCCGAGCCACATCATCGTCCGCTCGTGTCCCAGTGAGCCGTTGGCGACGCCCCAGCCGCCGTTGAGCGGACCGACCAGGTTTTCCGCCGGCACCTTCACGTCCTCGAAGAACACCTCGTTGAAGTCGAGGTTGTCCTGACCGCAGATGTCCGGGAAGGGCCGACGCGTCACACCCGGGGTGTCCGTGGGGATGACGAGCGCGCTGATTCCCTTGTGCTTCGGCGCATCTGGATCGGTGCGCACGAAGGTCAGCAACACGTCGGCGTCGTGCGCGCCCGACGTCCACACCTTCTGTCCGTTGACCACGAAGTGATCGCCGTCGAGCACCGCCTTGGTACGCAGCGACGCCAGGTCCGATCCGGCGCTGGGCTCGCTCATGCCCAGCGACGCGGTGATCTCAGCGCGCAGGATAGGGACCGCCCAGCGCTGCTTCTGCTCGTCGCTGCCGAACGAAATCAGCGACGCGGCAATGATATTGACACCCTGGGGATTGAAGCTGTGATAAATCCGCCGCTTGCACAACTCCTCCAGGTACACGTACTGCTGCAGGACGGTGGCATTTCGGCCGCCGAATTCCGGCGGCTGAGTGGGCAGCAGCCAGCCGTTGTCGAAGAGCAACCGCTGCCAGCGACGGGCCCAATCAGGCATGTGCGACACCGATTTCGGTCGCTCCACCGCCTCGGCGGCGGCGGTCGGCACGTGCTGGTCGAGGAACGCGACGAACTCGTCGCGGAAGGCCTCGACGTCGGGCTCAAAGGTGAGTTGCACGGTACTCCTCGGTAACCCTCGCGCGGTGCTCGGCGGTTCCGCCGAGCATCAGCTCGCCGGCCTTCGCTCGTTTGAGGGCGAACTGCAGATCGTTCTCCCAGGTGAAGCCCATCGCGCCGAAGAGCTGCAGGCCGTGCCGGAAAACCAACGACTGGCATTCGCCCGCACCGGCTTTCGCCATCGCGGCAGCCAGTCGGCGGCGCGGGTCGTTACCGGCGATCGTCAGCGCGGAGTAGTAGGCCAGCGCCCGGGCCCGCTCGATGGCGACGTGCATATCGGCCGCCTTGTGCTGGACCGCCTGGAACGACCCGATCGCCACCCCGAACTGTTGCCGACTACGGACATGGTCGAGCACCAGGTCCAGAATGCGTTGGCACGCTCCGACCATGGTGATCGCCATCCCCATCAGCGCGACGTGATGCGCGGCCTCGGTGTCGACCCGCACACGGGCGGCGTCGGGCAGACGCAGCCCGTCGAAGGTCAGGTCGGCGACGTGCAGCACCGGGTCGAGCACCGCGCTGCGGCGCGTGGACAACTGCCCGCCCGCATCGCCGGTGTCGACGACGAACACCGCGGCGTCGGTGACGACGGCCAACCGCTCCGCACGATCGCCGTCCAGCACGTGCCGTGCGGTGCCGTCCAGCACCCACTCGTCGCCGTCTCGGTGCGCGCTGATCCCGCCGTAGACGGCGGTGCCGGACGCCTGCGGGTCGAAACGCTCCCCGACCAGCGGCGCGTACTGGGTCATAGTCGCCAGGAACGGGGTCGGGTCCGTGGCGCGCCCCAGCTCTTCGAGGACAATGGCCAGTTCGACGGCGTTCTCGGCGTCGCTCATCTCGGTCCAGCCGTGCTCGCGGTAGGCCTTCCAGACCGGTGCGGGGTCGGTGCCGTCCTCGGCTATGGCCCTGACCAGTGACGGAGGGCATTGCTTACCGACCGCGTCGCGCACGGTTTCTTGCCAGAGCCGCTGATCGGCGTCGAATTCCAGCAGCATTCCGGCCAGCTCCTTCGCTCGTTCAACGTGCCGTGAGAATACTATTCTCTTAATAGCACAGTGACAATCTCGCTCCGACTGCGCCACTTGCGCGCGCACGGCCCGAGGAGGCAGGCAGCGATCATGGACATCGGGTTTATCGGGTTGGGCCACATGGGTTTTCCAATGGCGCGGCGGCTGCTCGAGGCGGGCCACGACGTCGTGGCCTACGACACCCGTGCGGAGGCCGTCGATCGTCTGGTCGCCCTCGGCGCTCGAGCGGCCGCCTCCCCGCCGCAGGTCGCAACCCGCGCCGAGACCGTGCTGGCCAGCCTGCCGTCCCCGCAGGTAGCACTCGAGGTGGCCGCGGGCGTCGCCGCCGGTGACCGGGTCGTGCGTTACGTCGACCTGTCGACGATCGGCAGTGCCACCGCGGCGCGCATCCACGAACTGCTGGCCGCGCACGACATCGCCGCGATCGACTGCCCGGTCAGCGGCGGAGTCGGCGGCGCCGAGGCTGGAACCCTCGCACTGATGGTGTCGGGACCTCACCCGGAATTCGAGATACTGCGCCCGGTGCTGGAAACGCTGGGCCGACCGATGCACGTCGGCGAGCAACCCGGCTCGGCACAGACGATGAAACTGATGAACAACATCCTGGCCGCCACCGTTATGGTCGCGACATCGGAAGTCGTTGTGATGGGCGCGAAGTCGGGCCTCGACCCGCAGGTGATGATCGATGTGCTGAACGCGGGGTCGGGCGCGACGAGCGCCAGCCGGGACAAATTCCCCCGGTCGATTCTGCCGCGCACATTCGACTACGGCTTCGCCACCGGGCTGATGGTCAAGGACGTCCGGCTGTATCTCGAGGAGGCGCGGGCGCTCGAGGCCCCGGTCGCGATCGCCGAGGCCGTCGCGGGCCTCTGGGAGACCACCCTCGAGGACGAGGGTGCCGACTCCGATTTCACCTCCGCGATCAAGCCGCTCGAACGGGCCGCCGGAGTCACCTTCGGGCTCCGCAAACCGGGAGAATGATATTATCGCGTGCGTAGAACAGCACTTTCAGCTGGTTGCTTCGATTGTGGTCACTAGCAGGCGCGATGAATAATCGAAATGCTTACGGGAACCCTGTTGATTAGCGGCGCGCCGAGATGTTAGTTTCGCTAGCAGACTGCTCGCGCCCTCGACGCAGTCTTCCCTGCTCGCGAAGGATGGTGTAGGTGATCGAGCACCCGGACGGGACACGCACGCCGCTGATCGACGCGAGCGTGCACATCTTCTTCTCGTCCAACAAGGAGCTGCGCTCGGTACTGCGCGAGCCGTTCAAGAGTCGCGGGTTCCCCGACTACGAGATGGACTGGTACGGCGCGCCGGGCGGAGAGTACGCGCCCAAGACCCGCGGACCCGAACGTCAGTACCCCGGCTCGGACCCGGATTTCGTTGGCAATGAGCTTTTTTCGAATCGTGGCGTGGATGTCGCGGTGCTACATCCGATGGCGCGTGGCATCATGCCTGACCGCCACCTCGGCAGCGCCCTGCACGCCGCGCACAACGAGATGATGGTGTCGAAGTGGTTGGAGCACAGCCACTTCGGCGACCGTTTCCGCGGCACGATCCGGGTGAACCCCGACGACATCGCCGGCGCGCTGAAAGAAATCGAGAAATGGCGTTCGCACCCCCGGGTGGTGCAGATCGGGGTGCCGCTGCAGTCCCGGGAGTTGTACGGGAAGCCGCAGTTCTGGCCGCTGTGGGAGGCCGCCGTCGACGCGGGCCTGCCGGTTGCCGCGCACATCGAGGTCGGCTCGGGCATCGCCAATCCGCCCACCCCGAACGGCAATACCCGCGTCTACGAGCATTACGTGAGCTTCATGGCGCTGAACTTCCTGTACCACCAGATGAACATGATCGCCGAGGGCGTCTTCGAGCGCTTTCCGGGGCTGAAGTTCGTCTGGGGCGACGGCGCCGCAGACTTCATCACGCCGTTCATGTGGCGGATGGACACCTTCGGCCGGCCGCACCTCGAGCAAACGCCGTGGGCACCCAAGATCCCCAGCGACTATCTACCGGGGCACATCTACTTCGTCCAGGGCAGCCTCGACGGGCCCGGCGACGCGGATTTCGCGGGCGAGTGGTTCGGCTTCACCGGTAAGGAAGACATGGTGATGTTCGGCTCGAGCTACCCGCACTGGCAGCTCGGCGACATGACCAAACTGCCCAAGGCACTGTCCCCCGAGCAGCGGGAGAAGCTGTGCTGGCGCAATGCAGCCAACCTCTACGGGATCGACATTTCGGCCGATCTCGCGGCCGGCTAGTCGCAGAATAGAAGCAACCCAGGGAGAGCGAGGAGATCGAGATGACGCTGACCCATTCGCAAGAGCGTGTACCGGCTGCGGAGCGCATCGCCGTCCGCTGCGTCGACTCGGACGTCCACCCGGCGCCCAAACGCGGCGAGCTCACCCCGTATATCCCGGAGCCGTGGCGCAGCAAGTACTTCCTCAACCGGGACGTCGGCGAGCAGATCTATTACGACGCCCCCGATTACGCGCACAGCTATGCGATGCGCATCGACGCCTTCCCCAAAGACGGTGAATTCGCCTGCAGTGACCCGGACATGGCGTTCCGGCAGCTGATCATGGAGGCGGGTTCGGACATCGCGATCCTGGAACCCGCGGCCTACCCGGCCCGTCTTCCCGAGGCGCAGCACGCCATGTCGGCGGCGCTCAACGAATGGCAGGCACATCACTGGCTCGACAGCCACAACAACTGGCACGAGCGGTGGCGCGGCTCGATCTGCGCGGCCATCGAGGAGCCGGAGGAATCGGTCCGCGAGATCGAGAAGTGGGCCGGACACCCCTTCATGGCGCAGATCCTGATCAAGGCCGAGCCGCGGCCGTCGTGGGGCAACCCGAAGTACGACCCGATCTGGGCCGCCGCCACAAAGGCCGACATGCCGGTGAGCTGCCACCTGTCGCGCAGCCAGTTCGACGAGCTGCCCGCCCCGCCGGTCGGCTACCCGAGCTACAACCACGACTTCATGGTCACGTACTCGCTGCTGGCCGCGAACCAGGTGATGAGCCTGATCTTCGACGGCGTCTTCGACCGCTTCCCGACGCTGCACATCGTGTTCGTGGAGCACGCGTTCAGTTGGATCCTGCCGCTGATGTGGCGAATGGACGCGATCTACGAAGCGCGCAAGTCCTGGCTGGACATCAAGCGCAAGCCGTCGGAGTACGTCAAGGAGCACATCAAGTTCACCACGCAGCCGCTCGACTACCCGGAGGACAAGACCGAGTTGACGCGCGCGCTGGAGTGGATGGAGTGCGAGAAGATCCTGCTGTTCTCCTCCGATTACCCGCACTGGACGTTCGACGACCCGCGCTGGCTGGTCAAGCACCTGCCCAAGCACGCCCGGGACGCCGTCATGTACAAGAACGGCATTGCGACGTACCACCTTCCGGAGACGGTCCCCGTCCTCGAGGGTCAAGTCCGGGTGCTCTGAGTTGCCAGACGAAGTCGAGCCGCGTCTCGCGCAGGGACGCGAGCACATTGTCGCGACCGTCGACGAGATTCCTTCGGGGAAGCACAAATTGGTGCCGATCGGCCGGCATGGCGTCGGCGTGTACAACGTCAACGGGACCTTCTACGCAATCGCGAATTACTGCCCACATCAAGGTGGTCCGCTGTGCTCCGGGCGTGCCCGCGGGCGCACGATCGTAGATGAGACGGCACCGGGTGACGCGGTGATGGTGCGCGACAAGGAGTACATCTACTGCCCCTGGCATCAGTGGGGCTTCGAGTTGGCGACCGGCACCACCGCGGTCAAGCCGGAGTGGAGCATCCGCACCTATCCGGTGCGAGTCGTCGGTAACGACGTCTTGGTGCAGGCCTGATCGAGAAGGGGAATCTGTGTCTTCGCTTGAGGTGAACGGCGGCAAGGTCGTCTACGAAATCCTCGGTGAGTCAGGTGATCTCATCGCGCTGACGCCTGGTGGTCGGTTCAGCAAGGAGATCCCCGGGTTGCGCCCGCTGGCCGAGGCGCTGGCCGCCGGGGGCTACCGCGTACTGCTGTGGGACCGGCCCAACTGCGGCGCTTCCGACGTGCAGTTCTACGGGCAGAGCGAGTCACACATGCGCGCTGAGACGCTGCACAAGCTGGTGACCGGGCTGGGGTTCGAACGGTGCATCCTGGCCGGCGGGTCCGGCGGCGCACGGGATTCCATGCTGACCACCATGCTCTACCCCGAGATGGTGGAGAAGCTCGTGGTGTGGAACATCGTCGGCGGCATCTACGGCACGTTCGTGCTCGGCTCGTACTACATCGTGCCGAACATCCTCGCGGTGCGCGGCAGCGGCATGGCGGGCGTGGCCAAAGTCCAGGAGTGGCAGGAGCGCATCGCCGAGAATTCGGCCAACGAGCAGCGGATCCTCGACTTCGACGCCGACGAATTCCTCAAGCTGATGCTGCGCTGGCTCAACGCCTTCGTCTCGAAGCCTGGCCAGACGATTCCGGGTGTCGACGACGAGATGTTCGACCGAATCAGGGTCCCCACCTTGATTATTCGGGGCGGCGAGAACGACATGGATCATCCGAAGCGGACCTCGTTGGAGGTCAGCTGCCTCATCAAGGGATCCAAGCTGATCGACCCACCGTGGCCGGAAGACGCCTGGGAGCGCGCCTCCGAGGAGCGCGCGCAGGGAAAAGTCAAGCGCTTCAACATGTTCGACACCTGGGTGCAGGCCGCCCCGGCCATCCTGGAGTTCCTGGGGTCGTGATGGGGCTATACCGTGTGGATGCGGACCTCGCAGTTGAGCGAGGCCTCCAGCGCAGTGTGGACCCGGCTCTCGGGGACGCGGTCGAGGTCGACTTCTCGCAGCGTCACGTCGACGATGTCGAAGCCGTCGTCGCCAGGGGTGCGGAGGATCTCGCCGGTGAGCCCGAATCCGGCCAGCACGCCGTGCGCATCGTCATCGGTCCCCCGGCTGACGAAAGTGATGACACCGGGCACCGGGGTGGTCGCAAAAGCGTTGGCGCACAGCTTGATCGCCGCGTGCGTGGCGGCGTCGGCATCCTCACTACTGATCAACAGCTCCACCTCGCGACGGCCCACGGGCATCGCCCCGAGGTCTTTGGCGATCACGCCGCCACTGCCCACGCTGTCGAGGAGAGCCGCCATGCCATCGTTTAGCCGCGCGGGCGTCAGCACGTTCTCGGGGTCGACGTTGATGCGCACGACTGCGGTTCGCATGCACGTAAGCCTAACCGCGACGGCGGAGCTCAGCTGATGGCGACCACCGCCGCGACGCCGATCACGCTCGGCACCTCGCCCGGCCTGACCCCCCGACTGCTGACTCAGGCCGGCCGCGAAGACCTCGCGGCCTACGGCGGCTACCAACCGCTGACCATCGACCTGCTCGACGAGGTCGAGGCCAGTGGCTTGCTCGGGCGGGGCGGGGCCGGCTTTCCGTTCGCGGTGAAGGCGCGCGCGGTCCGCGATAACGGACGAGTCGCCGGTGGCGCGGTCGTCGTCGCCAACGGCGAGGAGGGCGAACCGGCGTCGATCAAGGACCGCTGGCTGCTGCGCAACCGGCCGCATCTGATCCTCGACGGCCTCCGGCTGGCCGCCGCGATGGTCGGCGCCGACCGCGCGTACGTCTATGTGTCCGACGCGGATTCGGCACGCAGCGTGGAATCCGCCCTGGCCGAACTCGGGACGGATGCCCTCGGCGGGGTCGCCGTCGAGGTCTACACCGTCGAGGCGGGCTACGTGGCCGGAGAGGAGACCGCGGCGGTGCGCGCGCTCAACGGTGGACCCGTCAAACCGACGGACAAGCCACCGCGGCCATTCCAGGAGGGCGTCGACGGTCTGCCGACACTGGTGAGCAACGTGGAAACGCTGGCCGGCCTTCCGTTCGTGCAGCAGCACGGAGCGGCAGAGTTCCGCTCGCTCGGCACCTCGGACTCGCCGGGCAGCTTCCTGGTGACGCTTACCGGGGCCGGCCACGCACCCGCACTCTACGAGCTTCCCCACGGCCTGTCGTTCACCGATCTGCTTGCACTGCGTGGCATTTCGCCAGATCAGGTGCAAGCGGTACTGATGGGTGGCTACTTCGCCGGACTGCTCGACCGTGCCGTGCTCGACGCCACGCTCGACCACGAAGCGCTCCGCGCACTCGGCAGTGGGCTGGGTAACGGTGCGATCAGCGTGATCACCGACGACTGCCCGCTCGCCGTGGCCGCCTCGGTGTTGGCGTACTTCGACCGCGAGAATGCCGGACAGTGCGGGTCGTGCTTCAACGGAACGGCGGCGATGGCCGCGGTCGCCGGGGCCCTGCGCGACGGCGCCGCCACCGAGGACGACGTGGCCCGGTTGCGCCGCTGGTCGGTGGTGCTGCGCGGTCGCGGGGCCTGCGCCACGCTGGACGCCGCGACCAACATCGCCGCGAGCCTGCTGAGCCACTTCCCCGACCTGGTCCAGAGTCACCTCGACAACAGTTGCCAGACATGCCAATCGGGCGCTTTCACCGGTGACCGCCCCTACCAGGTGGAGGCGCTGTGAAGATCCGGCTGGACCGCACCATCTGCGACGGCTTTGGTTTGTGCGCCAAGCACGCGCCGAAGCACTTCTCCCTCGACGACTGGGGGTATGCGTCGCTGGAAGGCGATGGCGAGGTCGCCGAGGGTGACCGTGACGCGGTGATGCGGGCGCTGCTGGACTGTCCCGTGCACGCGATCACCGAGTGGGGTGAACGCCGCGAGGCCGAACCGCACGACCGGTCGATCGGTGTCGACGATCCGGCCGAACACCTGAAAACCGAAGCGAACGAAGCGGAGTGGGGGTTCACCCGTTGACCGGACGTCCGCTGCCGTTGCTCACCGACGACAACGAGTTCTTCTGGAAGTCGGGCGCCGACGGCACGCTACGTCTGCAGGAGTGCACCGACTGCAACGCGCTGATCCACCCGCCCGCGCCCGTGTGCCGATACTGCCGCTCCCGGAACCTCGGGGTGCGGGCGGTGTCGGGCCGTGCCACGCTCGCCGGGTTCACAATCAACGAAAGATTCAGCCTGCCAGGTCTTCCCGCGCCCTACGTCGTCGCCCAGGTTGCGATCGCCGAAGATCCGCGAGTGCGGCTGACCACCAACATCATCGACTGCGAGCCCGAACTGCTGGAACTGGGTCAGCACGTCGAGGTGGTCTTCGAGCAGGACGACGACGTGTGGCTGCCGCTGTTTCGTCTGGTCGACGGCGCCGAACCCGCGAAGTTGCCGATCGACGAGATCGAACCGGAGCGCTTCGGTGAGTTCGTCCGGCCGATGCTGACGACGGAGAAGTTCGAAGACAAGGTGGCGCTGACCGGAATCGGCATGTCGCAGATCGGTCGCCGGTTGATGGTGCCGGCGCTGTCGCTGACCATCGATGCGTGCGAGGCGGCGATCGCCGATGCCGGGCTGTCCATCGACGACATCGACGGTCTCTCAACGTATCCCGGTGGCGGGAACATGGGCGGGTTCGGCGAGGGCGGGGTCACCGCGCTGGAGGCCGCCATGGGTATCCGGCCCACGTGGCACAACGGCGGCATCGAGACCTTCGGTCCCGGCGGTTCGGTGATCGCGGCGATGCTTGCGGTCGCGGGTGGGCTGGCCCGCCATGTGCTGTGCTTCCGAACGCTGTGGGAGGCGACCTTCAACGAGCACATGAAGCTGGGCAAGATCGTCCCGTCGGGCGGACGCCGCGCCGACTGGCTGCTGCCGTTTGGCGCGACTTCCGCGGCACACACGTTGGCGCAGAACGCCCAGCGCCATTTTCACCGCTACGGCACCACCAAGGAGACGCTGGGCTGGATCGCGCTGAATCAGCGCGCCAACGCCGAACTCAACCCGACCGCGGTGTACCGGACCCCTATGACGATGGACGACTACCTGACCGCGCGCCCGATCACCTCGCCGTTCGGGCTCTACGACTGCGATGTGCCGTGCGACGGTGCCGTCGCAGTGATCGTGTCCGCCGTCGACGCGGCGCAGGACACGGCGAAGCCACCGGTGTATGTCGATGCCGTCGGCACCCAGATCATCGAGCGAATCGACTGGGACCAAAGCACATTGACGCACGAGCCGCAGGTGCTGGGCCAGGCCGCGCACCTGTGGACCCGAACGTCGCTGACGCCACAGGATGTCGACGTCGCCGAGTTGTACGACGGGTTCACGATGAACTGCCTGTCGTGGATCGAGGCGCTCGGATTCTGTGGCATCGGCGAGGCGCGCGACTTTCTGGACGGTGGCAAGAACATCGCCCGTGACGGGCAATTGCCGCTGAACACCCACGGCGGACAGCTGTCACACGGGCGGACGCATGGCATGGGTCTGCTGCACGAGGCGATCACCCAGTTGCGCGGGGAGGGCGGCGATCGCCAGGTCGCCGACGCGCGGGTCGGCGTGGTCAGCAGCGGTGGCCTCACGCCCAGTGGAGTCTTGTTGTTGCGGGCCGACCGGTGACACCGATTTCGGTGCAGCCCCGGCTCGTCATCGTCGACGGCGTGCCGATGTCGGCGTTGGTGGCCGAGGCACCCGAGCCGAAGGCGGTCATCGTCGCCATCCACGGCGGCGGTACTACCGCACTGTATTTCGACTGCCCCGGCCATCCGGACCTGTCGCTGCTGCGGTGCGGCGCCGAGCGCGGCTACACGGTGGTGGCGATCGACCGGCCCGGCTATGGCAGCTCGGCGGCCTATCCCGACGCGGTCGCCGAACCCGAGCAGCGGGTGCGGCTCGCGTACGGACTGGTCGACAAGGTGCTGGGCGAAAAGCCGCGCGGTGCCGGCCTTTTCCTGATGGGGCATTCCGGCGGCTGCGAGCTCGCGATACGAATGGCCGTGGAAGCATCCGACGGGCGGCGCGTCGACCTGATCGGGATCGAACTGGCCGGCACCGGTCGGCGTTACCATCCGGCCGCGCGGGAGATCCTCAAGACCGCCACCCGGGAGCATCGCCCGTCCGGGATGCGCGAATTGCTGTGGCACCCGCCGGAGCTCTATCCGCCTGAAATGCTCGGCGGGGCAACCGTTTACCCGGGCGCTCCCCCGTATGAGGACAAGATGGTGTCCGACTGGGCACGCCAGGACTTTCCGGCGTTGGCCCCGAATGTGCGAATACCCGTCCAATTCAGCATCGCCGAGCACGAGAAGGTCTGGCAGTGCGACGCGGCGGCCCAGACGGAGCTCACCTCGATGTTCAGCAACGCGACCAAGTTCCAGATCAACGAGCAGGCCGGCGCCGGGCACAATATCAGCGTGGGCCACACGGCAGCGGCCTATCACGCCACGGTGTTCGCCTTCGTCGACCAGTGCGCGGAGACCCGGTGATGCGCGTCGGATTCATCGGTCTGGGTAGCCAGGGCGGTCCCATGGCGGGGCGCATCGTCGACGCCGGTTTTCCCACGACCTTGTGGGCGCGACGGCCCGCGTCGCTCGAACCGTACGCCGACACCGCGGCCGCGGTCGCCGAGACGCCCGCGGCACTGGCCGCCGCCAGCGACTTGGTGTGCCTGTGCGTGGTCGGCGACGCCGATGTCGACGAGGTCGTCACCGGCGACAACGGGGTGCTGGCCGGGCTCGAACCGGGTGGCGTGATCGCCATCCACAGCACGGTGCATCCAAACAGCTGTCTTCGACTGGCGGAAAAAGCTGCCGCACAGGACGTCTCGATCATCGACGCGCCGGTGAGCGGCGGGGCCCCGGCCGTCGCGGAGGGCAAGCTGCTGGTGATGGTCGGCGGTGACGACGATGTGGTCGAACGGTGCCGCCCGGTGTTCGCCAGCTACGCCGATCCGATCGTGCATCTGGGCGCACTGGGCTCCGGCCAGACCACCAAGCTGCTCAACAACTTGCTGTTCACCGCCAATCTGGGCACGGCGGCCACGGCGCTGTCACTCGGTGAGGCGCTCGGCGTGCTGCCCGACCGACTCGCCGAGGTGATCGCCCGCGGAAGCGGAAACAGTTTCGCGCTCAACGTACTCGGTGGCGATACCGCCGGCCTGGCCCGGCTCGCCGGAATGGCCGGGCCCCTACTGCAAAAGGATGTCCGGTTGTTGGCCGACGTCGCGGATGCCGCGACCGCCGGCGGCGGAGCGGTGCTCGACGCGGCCGACGCGACGCTGGCCCTCATGGAACATCCACGGTGAGAATCGGATTCATCGGCGCCGGACGAATGGGCCGCCCGATGGTGTGCCGGCTCGTCGGCGCGGGACATATCGTGCGGGTCCTGGGTAGATCGGACGAGAAGCGCTCCGCGATAGCGGAATTGGGCGCCGACGCGGTCGGCGACATCGCGGCCGTCTGCGCAGACGCGGAGTTGGTGGTGCTCTGCGTGTTCACCGACGAACAGGTACGGCAGGTCTGCCTGACCGACGGCCTGGCCGGCGCGATGGCGGACACCGGCACGCTGGTGCTGCACACCACCGGAAGCCCGCGCACCGCAGAGGCGATCGCCGCGCGAGGGGTCGACGTCGTGGACGCGCCGGTGAGCGGCGGCCCGCACGACGCGGCCGCCGGTGCGCTGACGCTGTTCGTCGGTGGCTCCGACGACGCGGTGGCGAAGGCACGCCCGGCGTTGTCCTGCTACGGGGATCCGATTCTGCATGTCGGCCCCCTTGGAGCGGGCCAGAAGGTGAAGCTGATCAACAACACCCTGTTCGCGGCGCAGATCGGTCTGCTCGCCAACGCCGTCGACCTGGCCTCTCGACTCGGCGTGACGGAGTCGGCGCTGCTCACCGCCCTTCCACACGGCAGCGCGGCGAGTCGCGTGGTGGACATCGTCGCGGCGGGCGGTTCGGTGGCGTCTTTCATCGAAACCGCAGGCGAATTCGTCGGCAAGGACGTCGCGGTGGTCCGGCAGATCGCCGCTGAACTGGGCAGCGACCTCGGCGGCCTCGACGACATCGTCACGGCGGTAATTCCCGGCGTCGGATAGGGCCTTTTCGACCCGCGACGAAGCGTCTACCGTTAGCGTTACAGTCGAGCATTCCGTCGTAACGGTGTACGCCGCTCACTGGGCGGTCAGGAGGGTGTCATGACCAAGCCAAAGGTCGTCTTCGATCCGTTCTCCGAGGAGTTCTTCACGAACCCCTTCGACATCTATCGACGAATGCGCGAGGACGCCCCGCTGTATTACGACGAGCGGGAGGACTTCTACGCGATCACGCGCCACGAAGACGTGTCGACGGCGCTGAAGGACCACGAGACCTATTCGTCGAGTCGGGGCTGCGACCTGGCGATGGTCCGCAAGGGCATCTCCCCTGACATGCGATCGATCATCTTCATGGATCCGCCGGATCATCGCGCCATGCGCAGCCTGCTCAACAAGGCCTTCACCCCGCGCGCCGTGCAGGCGCAACTCGATGACGTGCACGAGGTGACCGACAAGTACCTGGGTGCGGTCGATCCCGACAACTTCGATGTGGTGCAGGACTTCTCGGGTCCGTTCCCGGTCGAGGTCATCACCCGGATGGCCGGGGTGCCCGAAGAGTATCGCCAGCAGGTGCGGCACTGGATCGACATCAGCCTGAGCCGCGAACCCGGCCAGATCGAGGTCAGCGAAGCCGGCATGCAGGCCAACATCGACACCGCGATGTACTACTTCGGCCTGATCGGGGAACGCCGGGAGACGCCGCAGGACGACATGATCAGCCGGCTGATCGCCGCCGAGATCCCCGGCGAGGACGGCGAGATGCGCCGCCTCGACGACATCGAGATCACCAGCTTCGCCACGCTGCTCGGTGGTGCGGGTGCGGAGACGGTGACCAAGCTGATCGGCAGTGCCGCAGTGCTTTTCGCGCGCAACCCGGGCGAATGGCAGAAGCTGCAAGACGACCGCAGCAAGATTCCGGGCGCCATCGAAGAACTCCTGCGTTACGAGGGTCCGGTGCAGTACAACGTCCGCTGGACGCTCAAGGAAGCGCACACCAGCGGCGGCTCCATACCGGCCGGCAAGCCGGTGTTCGTGATGAACGCCGCGGCCAACCGCGACCCGGACGCGTTCACCGACGCCGACACCTTCGACATCGATCGCGATCAGACCGAGGCACAGCACATGGGTCTGGGGTACGGCATTCACAGCTGCCTCGGCGCCGCGCTGGCCCGGATGGAGAGCCGGATCGCACTGGAGAAACTGCTCGACTTCATGCCCCGCTACGAGGTGAATTGGGATGGCTGCAAGCGAGTGACCATGCAGAACGTCGCGGGCTGGCTGAACGTCCCGGTGAAGGTACTGCGATGAGGTGGGTTGCGTGACAAAGAAGATCGACGTCGACTGGGGTCTGTGCGAGAGCAACGGGGTCTGCATGGGCGTCGCCCCGGACATCTTTCGGCTCGAGGACGACGACACCCTGACCGTCTTGCAGGACGAGGTCACCCCCGACAACGAAGACGTGGTGCTCGACGCCGTCCGGCAGTGCCCCAGGCAGGCCATCGCGATCAACGAATAGCCGCGATACTGACGGCAGGGTCGCGGCTCGGCCAATTCCACAGCCGTGGCTTCTGTTTCGCGGCGACGGCCGAGAGGCCCTACTATTCGAGCATGAAAACGAGAGTGTTGCTCTCAGCGGCAGCCTTGGCCGCTGGTGCCTTTGTGTTTACCGCTCCATCGGCCTCGGCCAGCGACTTCTGTGATTCGCTCGGCAACCCCGCGCAGATCCACGACTGCAATTGCGGCTCCGACAATCACCCGGGCACCCCCGAGTATCAGCAGTGCCTGCACGGGGGCCCTGTGCCCGGTCCGGCCAAGACCGAGCCGGCCCCCTAACGCCTGTCGCGAAACCGACCTCAGGGTCGCGCGTCGGCCAATTCCACAGCCGTGGCCTCTGTTTCGCGGCGGAGGGTGTCAGAACCCGGAAAGTATCACCGCGTTGCAGTCGGCCGCGGCCTGACGCAGTTTGGCCGCCGCCTGATAAGCGTCGGACTCATACCACGCGCGCGCGGCCTCCACCGATTCGAATTCCAGCACGACGGTCTGGTCACCGTGCCAGGTGCCTTCGATCGTCTCGGCCTTCGTGTCGACGGCGAGGATGTTGACACCACCCATCGCAGCGCCGGCGGCCTTGCCGTAGGCCTTCATGCCTTCCGGGTCTTTGATGGCTTCGGTGAGAATGACATAGCCTTTGGGCATAGTCGTTGCCGCTCCTTACCTTTCGCTGATGGCCTGCTCGGGACAGCATTCGATGGCCTCCTGAGCGGCCGATTCCAGATCGGTCGGAACCTCGGAGTCGATCGCCACCGCGTAACCGTCATCGGTCAGGCTGAACACGTCGGAGCACAGGGTCAGGCACATCCCGTGGCCGCGACAACGCTGATCGTCTACCCAAACCTTCATGCCGGCGTGAACTCCAGGTGCAGATCGATGAGCCCACGCAGTATGTAGGTCGGAACATATTGGTAGCGGCGGTCATTCGCCGGCCCGTGATGCTGTTCGCTGATCCGGATGTCGGAGGTCCGGTCGAGCAGTCGCTCCAGCGCCACCCGCGTCTCGGCCCGCGCCAGCGGCGCGCCTGGGCAGCTGTGGATGCCGCGGCCGAACGCAATGTGTTGGCGCGCATTCTTTCTGGCTGGGTCGAACGCGGTGGGGTCCTCGAATCGGCGCGGATCACGGTTGGCCGCGGCCTGCACGATCATCACCGTGCTGCCCGCCGGCAGGTCGACCCCGCCGACGTTGACCGGCCTCCGGTTCATCCGGAAGTCGCCTTTAACAGGGCTCTCGTGGCGCAGCGATTCCTCGATGAAGTTCGGCAGCAGGCTGCGGTCCTTGCGCAACTGGGCCTGGATGTCCGGCCGCTCTCCCAGCGTCTGCAGCGAGGCGCCCAGCAGTCGCACGGTGGTTTCCTGGCCGGCCGAAAAGACGTTCGCCGCAACGCGAGCCACGTCGCCGACGTCCGGTGTTGAACCGTCCGGGTAGGTGGCGGTCGCCAGCCCGGTCAGCACGTCGTCGCGCGGATTCGCGCGGCGGTCGTTGACGTAATCGGAGAACAACCCGTAGAGGAACTCCAGCGGGCTGTGCGCCAGCGACTCCTTGCCGGTGCCGCCGACACCGCCACCGGAGTGTTCGCGGATGCCCTGGACGAACTTGTCCCGGTCCTCCATCGGAACGCCCAGCAGGTCGGCGATCACCAGCAGCGTGAAGGGGCTGGCGAAGCCTTTGATGAACTCGCCGTGACCGGGCGCCAGGAAATCGTCGAGGGCCTGATCGGCCAGATCCCACATGGCGTCTTCGTTCTCCTTGAGACGCTTCGGGGTGATCAGCCGCATCAGCAGCGAGCGGTGGTTGGTGTGCGTCGGCGGATCGAGGGTGGGCAACTGGTCGCTGAAGGGCAGCTCGTCGCGGTGCTGCACGATCAACTCGGTGATGTCGCTGTCGCCCTTGTCCTCGAGGCTCACCGGGAATCCGGGGAACGGCCCGGTCACCGAGTTGCACGACGACCATGTCTCGGCGTCGTTGAGGACGGCGCAGGCCTCCTCCCAGCCGGTCACCATCGTGACGTCGTGATGCTTCTCCTTAGCCACGGGGCACTGTCCACGCAGCGACTCGTAGTAGGGGTAAGGGTCCGCGATGAGGTCCGTGCCACGGAAAAAGTCCAGCTCGGCGGGGTCACTCATGGTCTCGCACCGTTCCAATCTCGATCAGTGAGAATGTGCCTCTCAGAGATGAGTATTAGATTTCCATAGAGCATGGCGCAACGTCAACGCGCCGCTGAGTCGCGTGTCAGCCCGCGGGGATGAGATCGGCCTGGACCGAGGGGCTGGTCGTCACCCGGCTGCGGAACGTCTCGATCGGGCCGATCGGCGCGGCGCCCATCCCGGCGGCCGCGAGGGCCTGCGCCTTGAATGCCAGGGCGGCCGCACTGAGCCGGTGCTCGACGAGCCCGACCGTGGCGTCCAGTTCCACCGGCCAGGTTTGCCCCCACAGCGTGACCTCGGTCGCACCCTGGTCGAGGGCCTGCAGGACCCCCTCGCGGACGCGCGGATCGCAGTCGAACAGGTCGGCCGCCGCGGCGAGGGTCTGCGGTGGCGGGCGGTGACCCACGGTGGCCAGCGCGTACTCGAGATCGAGAATCCGGGCGCCCAGGATCTGCAGCGGGCGCTCGTCGGCGTGGTCGGCGACCAGCACCGTCACGTCCCAACCGGCCATCGTCCGATCGAACAGCCAGCCGCCGGCGAATCGCACGACGTCGGCGACATTTGCGGCGACGACGTCGAGGCGATACCTCACGCCGGGTTCGGCGGTGCCATATCCCGCGCCAACGATTCCGAATACTCCTTGAACACCTCGGTCAGCGGTATCGAGGGATTGATCAGCCATGTCGTCTCCATTCCGGTGATGAAGGCAAGGATCTGCACTGCCTTGACGGTCACGTCCATATCCATGCGGAACTGGCCGGCTCGCTGGCCCTTCCGGATGAGCTCGGTGATGATGTCGATCGCGGCCTGGTAACGGGCGGTGAGCCGGTCGTGCAGCGGAGCCTCCGGGTCGACGTTCTCCGCCAGTAGCACGCTGTAGGTGCCAATCAGTTCCGGCGACCGGTAGTACCGCTCGGCGACGGCGGCGATCTCGGAGATCAGGTCGCCCGCGCGGTCGCCGTGCGCGTCATCGTCGGCATCGCGAATGTCGAGCACCGCGTGCAGCAACTGCTCCTTGGACTCGAAGTGGTGCAGTAGGCCGGCCGGGCTCACGCCGGCCTCGCCGGCGATCTGAGCGAGCGTGGTGTTGCGCCACCCGTTTCGGGTCAGCAACCGCTGCGCGACGGCGAGGATCCGCTGCTTGCGATCCTCGCCCTTGGCCCGCAGCGACTCGTACGGCCGTGTCTCGGGCACCTGACTCCTTTACCGACGTCAACCAACCAACCAACTGAATACACAGTAGGTTGGTTGTAGGCGCTGTGACAAGGGTCTCATCGAGAATTCCGATGTGGTCTTCGCCGAATGCTTGCGTGACCTATATTCGTTTCCTGGGCGTCAATTAAGCGGCACCTAGGCATGTCCGCGGGAGTAATGGGTTCGTCAGGGCTGTCTATTGGCGCGGAGACGTCTCGTCGTCTCGGCGAGGGGGATAAATGAAGAAGATCGTGCTCGGCGCCGCGCTATGCAGCGCCGCGGTGATGTCGGCCGGTGCCGCCAACGCCGACGACGAGGACTTTTTGTTCGGCTCGACCCACGCGCTCGTCCTGGGCTCGACCGGTATCCCGACACCGGACGCCGCCTACATCGCCGGTGCGGAAAACCTGTATCTCGACCCGAGCGGCTACGACGGCACCACCGCGACGACGCTGGCACTGACCACTCCGGAGACCTTCGACTTCACCTCGAGCGTGCCGCAGGGTGAACAAGACCTCATCAACGCCGTTCTCGCCGACTACAGCTCCGGGGCCATGGACTGCAACTCGCTCGGCTTGTGCAACGACCCGTTGACCATTTTCGCCTACTCGCAGAGCAGCCTTGTCGCGGCTTTGGCCGAACAGCAGCTCTCCGCCGACGGAATCCCCAGCGACGCTTTACGTTTCGTGCTGACTGGCGCCGACCCCCTCGTCGTCCCCGACAGCCTGTACCCAACCGAGGTGTTCGACATCTACGGTGACTTCTTCAGCTTTCCCGGCCTACTCGGTACGAATCTGCAAGACATCGAGTACGAATTGCTGCTCCATCTCGCATACCTCTGGACAACACCGGCCGAAATCGACTCGGCCATACCGATTGTCGATGGCATGACAACCATCATGGCCATGCCGACGCTCGG
Organism: Candidatus Mycobacterium wuenschmannii; assembly: GCF_030252325.1. Classification (NCBI taxonomy): domain Bacteria; kingdom Bacillati; phylum Actinomycetota; class Actinomycetes; order Mycobacteriales; family Mycobacteriaceae; genus Mycobacterium; species Candidatus Mycobacterium wuenschmannii. The sequence continues at coordinate 2,974,877 of NZ_CP126981.1, forward strand.
CATCGACGGGCTGCTCGAAGCGCTGTACAACGCGTTCGTCGCGGGGTTTTAGGCGCACGCTAGAAGCCGAGCGACTTGGCGATGACCACCTTCATCACTCAGGTGTGCTGCACGGATAGGTGAAGCTCGTCAGTGGCCGCCGAAATACACGCCCAGCAGCAGGGCGAAGAGCGCAAGAACCCACCCGCTGGTGGTCGCCTTGAGCCACCGGGGTGCGCTGCGCACCTCCATGAACTGCGAGACCACGAGCTGGGCCTTGACCGCCGCGATCAGCAGTACGACCACCGTCACGGTCGCGTTGAGTTGGTGCGCCGCGCCGCCGTCGCGGGCCATCAGCCAGGACACCACGGTGACGCAGGTGAGCAGTGCCCAGACCATCGTCAGCCGGTTGCGAATCAGCGCGGTCATGGTTTACCTCATCGAATAGAGCAGAGCGAACAGGACCAACCACAACACGTCGACCATGTGCCAGTAGGTTGCGCCGGTCTCGATGAACGAAATCTTTGGGGGCCCCGGCGTTTTCAGGTTGCGGATGATGAACGACATGATGACCAGGCCGAGCAGCACGTGGCACAGGTGCATTCCCGTCATCACGAAGTAGTACATGAAGAACAGGTTGGCGCCCGGCGTCACTCCGTCGCTGATTTCCGGGATCCACTCGAACATCTTGAGCAGCGGAAAGGCCAGACCGAACGCGAAGGCGACGCAAAACCGGCGGAGCGCGCCGCCGGAGTCGCCGGCACGGGCCGCCGTGACGCCGAGCACGACGAAGAGCGAACTGGTCAGCAGGACAACGGTATTGACGGCGCCGATGTCGAGGTTCAGTCGGGCCTGGCTGCGCAGGAAGAGGTCGTGATTCACGCCGCGGTAGTACATGTACACGACGAAGTACACGCCGAAGATGATGAGATCGCCGACGACGAAGAACCACATGCTCGCGTCGCCCGGGACATGTCCGCGCGCGGCGGCACCAGGCTGAGGACGCTCGACATCGGTTGCCGGTTCTTCGGCGACGTCAGTCACGCGTCGGCTCCCACGTTGTCGAGTTCGGCCTCGGGCTGGTTCTTGATCGAGCGGAAAATGCAGACGTAGACGATCATCTGCCAGGAGACGTAGAGCGCCATCGCGAACCAGAAGGTCATGATGCCGTTCCACGCGAAGGGCCCGGACTTGGCGACCCACACCGGCGCGGCCATCAGTTCCGTCACGTACTGCCACACCGTGTAGTAGCCCAACCACTTTGGCAGCACATTGTTTTCGTCGAGAATGATCGCCAGCCCGAACGCCATCCACATCACGCAGAAACATCCGAGCGAACCGATGAAGGCCAGGTAGCCGAAGTCGTAGAGCATCGCCAGTACCGCCGGCCGGTACCCCAGTCGGAATGCGCCCAGGCCGAAGCAGAACATCGGAAAGAGCATGCCGACGATGGCGCCGGTGATCGCACCCATCATCATCGAGTAACGGAACGCGGGGCTGACCGACATTCGCTTGATCTGCATCAAGTACACCGCGTTCGACACGGGAGCGAGTCCGTAAGCCAGCGTGAGGATCGTGCACGCGACGAGCAAGTTGTGGGAGTGCATGAAGTCGAGGATCTTCGGCATCGGCGCGCTCGGTGATCGCGGCGGCATCATCCAACTCAGCGGCACGAACACCAGCCCGAACACATTGAAGAAGAACGGCACGGTCCAAAAGGTGATCCACTGGTCGAGTTTCGGACTCCGGCGCCACCGCAGGCGTTGTTCCGCAAGCGGGGCGGGAGCCGTCGTCAGGTCGCTGCTCACGCGAGTGCCACCCGCTCGTCACCCTGGCTCCGCACCGCCCGCAGCAGCACCGCGAACATCACCACGATGTAGACCGCAAAAGTGGTCAGACGCAACGTGAATGACAGGCTGCCGTTCCACGCCAAGGGTCCGGTCTTGTTCAGAATCGAGAACGCACTCGGAGCCAGCAGCGCCACCGTCGCGACATTGAAGTGCGCCACCCAGCGTGGGAACACCGGGTCCGCACGACCGTCGAGGTAGACGCTGAGCGCGAAACAAAGATTCTGAACCATGATTGTGCCCACCGGCGCGATGAAGAAGAACCACGCCATGTCGTTGAGCAGGCTGATGAGCTGGGGGTCGCGGTCGGGTCTGAAAGCGGCCATGCCCCAGCAATAGTCGGCCAGGATGAAGGCTGTGGTGCCGACCCCGACGCAGATGATGTAGGCATAGGTCAGGACCGTGCTGGAGGTCGACACCCGAGAGATCTGCACCGCCGTCACCGCGAACAGTGGCACGAGCGAGCACGCGATCAGGTTGCACAGGATCGACACTCCCAGGATCCCCGTCGTGTTGTGCTGGAAGAAGGCCGCGACCTGCTCGGGAGTCAGCGTCGGCGACAACGGTGGCGAGAACACCGGGAAGAGAAAGTAGGCCAGGACGAACAGCGCCATCGCCGGCGGCGCGGTCCACAGCAGGATGCGCTGACCTCGAGTGTTCATCGCATCAGGTCTAGCACGTTCGCTGACAGATGACAACGAAATCTGCCGCTTCTCTCGGCTTCGCTCCAGACGGTCGTGACCGACGATGGCCTCAATCTGCCATTTCCGTAGCCGATTCAACCCGATCGTGGCCAGCCGTAATCTTCAATCCCACCGGATATGAATGACACCTGTCGGCGAGTGGGTCGAGTACTGCACAATGGACGGGTGCCGAATGTGGTGACCAGTCGCGAGGCCCAGCGCCGCCAAACACGGGCGCGGGTGCTCGATGCGGCGATCGTGGAGTTCCAACGGGTCGGCACCAGCGCCGCCGACATCAACGCGATCGTTGCGGCCGCCGGGGTGGCGCGCAGCACCTTTTACTTCCATTTTCCAACCAAAGAACACGTGTTGCTGGAGTTGATCGCCCGCGACGAGGACTTCTTGGCCGAGAAGCTGAGCCGGTTTCTGGATTCCCGTCGCGAACTGGGAGCGGTCCTCGAGGAGATCATTCGGCTGGTTGTCGCTCTTGAAAAACAATGGGGTGCAGCACTTTTCCGCGACGTGATCAGCCTCTATTTCTCGCCGATGCGCCGTGAGGACGAAAAATGGTCCAGACATCCCACCTTCGTCCTGCTCGCGGCAGAGATCGAACGCTCACGCGTGCGCGGCGACCTCTACGACGATGTCGACGCGTACCACAGCGCCGCGTTCTTTCTCGTAGGTGTGTACGCACTGCTGAACAGCGCGCTGGAAACCGGCGCCGGACGCGACGAAGTGATGGCGAAATTCGTGAAGAGCACGCTACGCAGCATGCAGCGCTGACCGATCACGATCTGTGCGCTGCGCCTGCCTCCAGCACTCGGTAGCGGCGCACACTGAATCTCCACGCGCCGTCGACGCGTCGCAGTTCGTCGTCGTACGCGCCGACAAGCTGATGGGTGGCGCTATCGCGGAATCGCAACGTCTCCAGGCAGTACGATCGCGCCGTCGCGGCCGCACCGTCCACCTCAATGGCGCCAACTTGCGTAATGAACACCATCTGCGACAACACTTTCCAGATTCCGTGCCAATGCGCGCGCAGCGCTTCGATGCCCTGGCACTCGCCGCCTTCGCCGAGGCGGGTGCCGTCGTCAGTCCAGCAGGCCAGGTAGTCGTCGAGATCTTGACGGGTGACCGCATCGCTGTAGGCATCGAAGCGTTCGCGGATGCCGAGGCGATCTTCGACCGGGCCGCTGAACACAGTCCGCTCCTACAGCCCGAGTGACTTCGCGATGATCACCTTCATCACTTCGCTGGTGCCGGCGTAGATGCGTGCCACCCTGGCGTCGGTGTACAGCCGGGCGATCGGATACTCCATCATGTAGCCGTAGCCGCCGAACAGCTGCAGGCAGCGATCCACCACCCTGGCCTGCATCTCGGTGCAGAACAACTTCACCCGGGCGGCGTCGGCGGCCGACAACTCACCCTCGACGTGTAACGCGACGGCGCGATCCAGCATCGCCTGACCGGCTTCCACTTCGGTTGAGCACGCGGCCATTTCGAACTTGGTGTTCTGGAACGATGCGACCGGTTGGCCGAATGCCTTGCGGTCCTTGGTGTAATCGATCGCCGCGGCAATTGCCGAGCGGGCCTGCGCCACCGATCCCACCGCGACGGTGAGCCGCTCCTGCGGCAGGTTGTGCCCCAGATAGCCGAACGCCTCGCCCTCCTCGCCCAGCACGTTCTCGGCGGGAACCCGTACGTCGACGAAGGAGAGTTCCGCGGTGTCCTGCACCTTGCAGCCCATCTTCTCCAGTTCGCGGCCGCGGGTGAAGCCCGCCATTCCGTCCTCGACGACGAACAGCGTCAGGCCTTTACGCCGATTGTCGGGGTCGGTCGCCGTGCGGGCCACCACGATGACCAGATCGGCCTGCATCCCGCCGGTGATGAATGTCTTGGCGCCGTTGATGATCCACTGGTCGCCGTCCCGGACGGCGTTGGTCCGCATACCGGCCAGGTCCGACCCGGTGCCCGGCTCGGTCATCGCGACCGCCGTCAGCAGTGTGCCGTCGGCGAGACCCGGGAACCAGCGCTTGCGTTGCTCCTCGTTCGCGTAGTGCAGGAAGTACGGCAGGATCACCTCGAGTTGGGTCCGGACCGTCGACAGCGTCACCAGGGCTTTGGCGGCCTCCTCCTGCAGGACGACGTTGTAGCGGTAGTCGGGCATTCCGCCGCCGCCGTGCTCTTCGGGAATCGCCATCCCGAGCATCCCGAGCGCGCCCATCTTCTTGAAGACGTCGCGTGGCATCCGCCCGCCCTTCTCCCACTCGGGATAGGCGGGCACGACCTCCTTCTCGATGAAGTCGCGAGCCAGTTCGCGAAACGCCTCGTGGTCCTCGGTGAAGAGATCTCTACGCATGAGTCTTCCTGTCAGGCAGCAAGTTCGACGATGGTGGCATTGGCGGTGCCGCCGCCCTCGCACATGGTCTGTAATCCGTAGCGGATTCCGTTGTCGCGCATGTGATGCGCCAGGCGGGTCATCAGCACTGCGCCCGACGCACCCAGTGGGTGGCCGAGCGCGATGGCGCCGCCGAGCGGGTTCATCGCCTTGGGGTCCGCGCCCGTTTCGGCGAGCCACGCCAACGGAACCGGTGCGAACGCCTCGTTGACTTCGAAAGCACCGATCTCGGAGATCGACACACCGGCTTTGGCCAGCACCTTCTGAGTCGCGGGGATCGGTCCGGTCAGCATCAGGATCGGGTCCGAGCCGGTGACCGCGCCGGCCGTGTAGCGCACCAACGGAGTCAGTCCGAGCTCCACCGCAATGTCGGAGGTCGTGATCAGCAAAGCCGCTGCGCCATCTGAGATTTGCGACGAATTGCCGGCATGGATCACACCCGCCTCGTCGAACGCGGGCTTGAGACCGGCCAGCTTCTCCACCGACGTTCCGCGCCGGATTCCTTCGTCCTGGGTGACGGCGGTGTCGTCGACGAAGACCGGGGCGATCTGTCCGGTGAACGCGCCGTTGTCCTGCGCGGCGGCGGCGCGTTCGTGCGACAGGGCTGAGTATTCGTCGAGCTGGGTGCGGGACAGTTCCCACTTCTTGGCGATCATCTCGGCCGAGATGCCCTGGTTGAACGAGAAATCATCATAGCGGGCAAGCACTTTGGGGCCATACGGCTGCCCGGTGGCCCGAGCCGAGCCGAGCGGCACCCGACTCATCACCTCCACGCCACCGGCCACCACGATGTCCTGTTGACCTGACATCACGGCCTGGGCGGCGAAATCAAGAGCCTGCTGACTGGATCCGCACGCCCGGTTGATCGTCGTTCCCGGAATGTGCTCGGGCCATCCGGCCGCCAGCACAGCCCACCGGCCGATGTTGCTGGATTGGTCGCCGACCTGCGAAACGCAGCCCCACACCACATCGTCGACGAGGTTCGGGTTGATCCCGGTGCGCTCCACGAGTTCGTTGAGGACGACCGCTGACAAGTCGGCGGCGTGCATGGCCGACAGGCCGCCGTTGCGTTTGCCGACGGGGGTCCGGACCGCCTCGACGATGACTGTTTCACGCATCCTTCTGCTCCGATCTCTTGACCGCCCACTGACCCGTGAACGATGCGTCACGTTTCTCCGCAAAGGCCGCATACGCCTCGGCTGAGTCGACTGTCGCGAAGTTACCGACCTGCGCGCGGGCCTCGTTGGCCAGGGCGTCACGCAGGGTCCGGTCGGCGCCCTCGTTCAATAGTTTCTTGCTGTACGCCAACGCAATCGGCGGGCCCGCGGCCAACCGGTCGGCGATGCCGTCGACGAAGGCGTCGATCTCGTCGGCGGCAACTGTCCAGGTGACGAGCCCGAGGGCGTGCGCCTCGGCGGCGTCGATGGTCTCGGCCAGTAGCACCAGCCGCTTGGCCTGTTGCAGACCCGCGATTTTCGGCAGCAGCCATGAGCCGCCGAGGTCCACCGATAGCCCGCGCTTGGAGAAGATCTGCGAGAAGGTCGATTCCGGGGTGGCGGCCACCAGATCGCAGCCCAGCGCGAGGTTCCAGCCCGCGCCGACGGCCACGCCGTTGACCTTCGCGATGGTCGGCTTCGACAGCTCGTGCAAGGCCAGCGCGACGTCGGTCAGGCGTTGCAGCTTCTGGACGGGGTGGCTGTCGTCGGGCGTTCCGATGTCCGCACCGGAGCAGAAGGCCCCCGCGGCGCCGGTCAGCACCACCGCCCGCACCTGGGCATCCTTGTCGGCGTCAATCAACGCCTGCGCCAACGTGATCCAGAGCTCGCGGTTGATCGCGTTCTTGCGGTGCGGCCGGTTCAGCGTGAGCGTCCGGACGCCGTCACGGTCGCTGCACAGCAGTACGGGCTGGTCAGTCAACGGAGTACGCCGGTCCGATGGCGCCCTGTTCTCGCAGACCGTCGATGTCGGCGATGCCGAATTCGGTGAGCACCGCATCCGTGTGCTGCCCCAGTCCCGGCACCGCGCCCATCGGCACCGCGTACTCGGCGATGACGGGCGGCGGCAGCAGCGCCTGGATGGGCCCGGCCGGTGTCTCGACCTGCCGCCAGCGATCGCGGGCCTTGAGTTGCGGATGCACCACGACTTCGCTCGGGACGTTGTACCGCGAATTACCGATGTTGGCCGCATCCGCCGTCTTCTGGATGTGATCGAGGTCGTGCCGGGCGCACCACGCGCCGATGGCCTCGTCCAGAATTGCGCGGTGCGCACACCGGCCCGAGTTGCGGGCCAGCCTCGGGTCGTCGGCCAGATCCTCACGCTGGATGATCTGCCGGGAAAGCCGTTGCCATTCAGCATCATTCGTGGTCCCCAGCACGACCGTGTGACCGTCCGCGGTGGGATAGGAGCCGTAGGGCGCCACAGCGGGCGAGCCCACGCCCAGCGGTTGCTGGTCGATGCCCGAGTGCTGGGTGTAGGTCAGCGGGTAGCCCATGTACTCCATCATGGTGTCGAAGAGGCTGAGCCCGACTGTGTTGCCATGCGGCGCCGGTGTCGACTGGGCGTCGCGCGAGTACAGCAGCGCCACGATCGACAGCGCCGAGTACAACCCGGTGCTGATGTCGGCCATCGGCGGACCCGGCTTGGCCGGCATGTCCGGGTAGCCGGTGATCGCGCAGGCGCCGGACTCGGCCTGCACCAGCAGGTCGTAGGCGCGCTTGTGCGACAACGGCCCTCCCGGTCCGTAACCGTCGATCTCGACCGCGACGACGTTCGGGTGCCGCTGCTTCATCTCGGCGGCCCCGATGCCGATGCGCGACGCCGCACCCGGCGCGAGATTGGACACCAGCACGTCGGCGCGATCGAGCAACTGGTGCAGGATGGCGCGGCCGGATTCGGTTTTCAGGTCGAGTGTCACCGACTCCTTGCCGCGGTTCGCCCAGACAAAGTGCGCGGCAAGGCCGTTGACGACCTCGTCGTAGTAGCGGGCGAAATCGCCGCCCTTGGGGTTTTCGACCTTGATAACCCGGGCGCCGAAATCGGCGAGCACCCGCGTGCACATCGGCGCAGAGACCGCCTGCTCGAGAGCCACCACCGTGATGCCCGTCAGGGGCCGGCGTGGCATCACATCACCATGCCGCCGTCCACCGGCAACACCTGACCGGTGATGTAGGAGGCGGCGTCGGAGGCGAGGAACACGAAGGCGCCGGCGACCTCCTCGGGTTCGGCCCAGCGCCTCAGCGGAATGCGGTTCATCATGTTGGCCGCGAACTTCTCGTTGGTGCGGATGGTCTCGGTCATCTTCGTAGCGGCAAGCGGCGCAAGGGCATTGACGAGAATATTGTTGCGCGCCTGCTCGCGGGCCAAGGACTTGGTGAAGCCGATGATGCTGGCCTTGGCCGCCGAGTAGTTCACCTGGCCCAGCGTGCCGGTGATGCCGGCCGAGGAGACGACGTTGATGATGCGGCCCTTGCCGTCGGTGGGCAAGAATTTCAGCGCGGCCTGCGCGCAGTGCACCGCGCCCATCAAGTGGATGTCGAGCACCTTGTAGAAGCTGTCGTCGGTGAGGTCGGCGAACATTCCGGGCGCGGTCACTCCGGCGTTGTTGATCAGGATGTTCAGCACGCCGCCCGACAGCCCGGCGGCCTGCGCCGCGGCGGCTTCGGCGGCCGATCGGTCACGGACGTCGAGGACGGTGCTTTCGGCTGTGCCGCCACTGGTGCGAATGCGTTCGGCCACAGCCGAAGCGGCGTTTGCGTCGACGTCGCTGACGAGGACCGCTGCACCCGCCGCGCCCAAGGCCTCGGCGACCGCCGCACCGATTCCGGTACCCGACCCGGTGACCAATGCTGAACGGCCGGTGAGGTCGAACAGTGCTGGCATCAGTAGCTCCTCGGCAATCCGAGCACGTGCTCGCCGAGGAAGTTGAGAATCATCTCCTGGCTGACGGGCGCGATCTTCATCAGGCGCGACTCGCGGAAGTAGCGCGAGACGTGGTACTCCTCGGAATAACCCATCCCGCCGTGCAGCTGCAGGGCCCGGTCGGCTGCGCCGAATCCAGCATCGGCGCACAGGTACTTGGCGGTATTCGCTTCGCGCCCACAGGGTTTCCCGTTGTCATAAAGCCAGGTGGCCTTGCGTAGCACCAGTTCCGCGGCGTCCAGGCGCGCCAGCGAGTCGGCCAACGGGAACTGCAGGCCCTGGTTCATCCCGATCGGGCGATTGAACACCACGCGCTCGTTGCCGTACTTGACGGCCTTTTCCAGCGCCACTCGACCGATGCCCAGGGCTTCGGCGGCGATCAGCATCCGTTCCGGGTTGAGGCCGTCGAGGATGTACTTGAAGCCCTTGCCCTCATCGCCGACGCGATCCTCGACCGGAACGATCAGGTCGTCGATGAACACCTCGTTGGAGCTGACGGCGTTGCGGCCCATCTTCTTGATCGGCCGGATGTCGACATGGTCGCGATCGAGGTCGGTGAGGAACAACGTCATGCCGTCGGTCTTCTTGGCGCCGCGCTTCTCCAGGTCGGCCGGCGTCTCGGTGCGGGTCAGCAGCAGGATCTTCTCGGACTCCAGCGCCTTGGAGATCCAGACCTTGCGGCCGTTGATCCGGTAGTTGTCGCCCTCGCGTTTGGCGAACGTCGTGATGCGCGAGGTGTCCAGTCCCGCGCCGGGTTCGGTGACTCCGAAGCACACATGCAGATCGCCGTTGACGATGCGCGGCAACGTCCTGGCCTTCAGCTCGTCGGAACCGTGCTTGACGACGGGCTGCATGCCGAAGATCGTCAGGTGAATGGCGCTGGCGCCGTTCATCGCGGCACCGGAGCGTGACACCTCTTCGAGCAGCAGCGTGGCCTCGGTGATGCCGAGGCCGTGGCCGCCGTATTCCTCGGGGATGGTCATGCCGAGCCAGCCACCAGAGGCGATCGCGTCGTAGAACTCCTGTGGGAACTCGTGCGCGAGGTCTTTTTCCATCCAGTACTGGTCGTCGAATTTCGACGCCAGCTCGGCGACCGACTTGCGGATCAGCTCCTGGTCATCGGTCAGCTCGAAGCTCATCCCACCGCCGGCCACTGCAAAATCTCCTTTGAATCAGTCCACCGGCACACGAAATCCGGTGGCGTGTCAGTCCTTGTTGCCGGTCAATTCCTTGGCGTTGGCGGCGAAGTCAGCGAAACTGGCCCCACCGTGTGCGTGCTTCGACAACGCCTGGATCGACACGTCGTGCCCCTTGGCCGCCTCACGCAGCGAGCCGACCGTGGCCTGCGCCTCCGAGATGTGGCTGAACGGGTCGAAGGAGTACCACCGCATCGCGTTCTGGTACGACATCTTCTTGATCTCGTCGTCCGGAACATTGTTGAGCGACAACACATCCCACAGCTCTTCGGGAGCGCCCGGCCACATCGAGTCGCTGTGCGGGTAGTCGGCTTCCCAGCAGATGTTGTCGATGCCGATCTCGTTGCGCAGCGCCACTCCGACCTTGTCGCTGATGAAGCAGGTCAGGAAGTGCTCACGGAAGACTTCACTGGGCAGCTTGCCCTTGAAGTCCTGGTGCGTCCACGTCGAGTGCATCTCGTAGGTGCGGTCGGCGCGCTCGAGGAAGTAGGGAATCCACCCGGTGCCCCCTTCGGACAGGGCGATCTTCAGGTCGGGGTACTGCTTGATCGGCTTGGACCACAACAGATCCGCCGCGGCCTGCACGATGTTCATCGGCTGCAGCGTGATCATCACGTCCATCGGTGCGTCGGGGGCCGTGATGGCCAACCGGCCCGAGGAGCCGATGTGCACGTTCATCACGGTGTTGGTGTCGCACAGCGCATCCCACAGCGGCTTCCAGTAGTCGTCGTGGAAGCTGGGGTAGCCCATCGCGGCCGGGTTCTCGGTGAAGGTCAGCGCGTGCACGCCCTTCTTGGAAACGCGTCGCACCTCCTTGGCGCACTCCTCGGCATCCCAGATCACCGGGATCGCCATCGGGATGAAGCGGGCCGGATAGGCACCGCACCACTCGTCGATGTGCCAGTCGTTGTAGGCCTGCACCAGCGCGACGGAGAAGTCGTGGTCCTCGGTCGCGAAGAGTCGGCCGGCGAAACCGGGGAACGACGGGAAGCAGATCGACGCCAGGATCCCGCCGGCGTTCATGTCCTTGATCCGCTCGTCGACGTTGTAACAGCCGGGGCGGATCTCGTCGAGGCCCTGCGGCTCCAGGCCGTACTCCTCTTTCGGACGACCGGCGACGGCGTTGAGCGCGACGTTCGGGATGATCGTGTCACGGAACTGCCAGGTGTCCGAACCGTCTTCGTTGTGCACCAGACGCGGAGCGTCGTCGATGTACTTCTTCGACAGGTGGTTCTTGAACATGTCGGGCGGTTCGACGGTGTGGTCGTCGACGCTGATCAAAATCATGTCGTCTTTGTTCACTGCCCGGTCCTCTCCATCGGGGGCGTTCGGGGCCCACCTGGTCTGTGGCTCGCGGTTATCTCGTGATTGTGGCGAACCTCTGCTCGGCCCGTCGTCGAATCGCTGTCGCCGCTGACTTCTCCCGTACTTATGGAAACTATCTTCTCGATTCACGAGAATCAACATGCCAAGGCTATCCCGACCACGGTGCGGGTCGTGTTGCCTCGTATCACAGGGCGTCGGAGACCGGCCCCGTCGTCCCAGGTGAAGCCCGAATATTGACCAATCCAGAAGTTCGTGAAAACCTATTGATCAAATATGAGAATATGATTCTCTTACTCGAGGAGCCCACATGCGCCTGCCCCCGCTACCGGCGGATCAGTGGGACGACGCTGCCCGGGATGCGCTGTCGGTCATGCTTCCCGAAGAGCGCCGCAACGCCGCCGACGCCGGCACGCTGCTGTCGACGCTGGTGCGGCACCCCAAGCTGACCCGTGCCTACCTGAAGTTCAGCACCTACCTGCTGTACGGGTCGACGCTGCCGCCACGGATCCGCGAGCTGGTCATCTTGCGTGTCGCGCACCGCCGCGCCTGCACCTACGAGTGGTCGCACCATGTCGACATGGGCAAGCGAGAAGGGTTGACCGACGCGGACATCGAGGCCGCGCGGGCCGGCAAGGCTGCGGACGCCTTCGACAGTGCGCTGCTTCGCGCCGTCGACGAACTCGACGAACAGAGCGCCATCTCGGATCAGACCTGGGAAGCGCTCGGTGAACGCCTCGACGAGCAGCAGCGGATGGACCTGGTCTTCACCACCGGCAACTACATCGCACTGGCAATGGCACTGAACACTTTCGGCGTCGAGCTCGAAACACAAGAGAGGTAAGGACATTGGCACACTTCCCGAAACCGGCTGCCGGCAGCTGGACCGAGAACTACCCCGAGCTCGGCACCGAGCCGGTGGACTACACCGACTCGATCGACCCGGCCTTCTTCGAGGCCGAACGCGAGGCGGTCTTCAAGAAGCAGTGGCTCAATGTGGGACGCATCGACCGTCTCCCCCGCACCGGCAGCTACTTCACCAAGGAGATGCCGTCGGCCGGCAAGGGCATGTCCGTCATCATCTGCAAGACCAAGGACGGCTCGGTCAAGGCGTACCACAACGTCTGCCGGCACCGCGGAAACAAGTTGGTGTGGAACGACTTTCCGAATGAGGAGACGTCAGGCACCTGCCGGCAGTTCACCTGCAAGTACCACGCCTGGCGCTACAGCCTGGACGGTGATTTGACATTCGTCCAGCAGGAGGAGGAGTTCTTCGGCCTCGACAAGGGCAACTACGGCCTGGCGCCGGTCCGCTGCGAGGTGTGGGAAGGCTTCATCTTCATCAACTTCGACGACAACGCCGCACCCCTGGTCGACTACCTCGGCCCGTTGGCCAAGAGCATCGAGGGCTACCCGTTCGGTGAGATGACCGAAACCTACTCGTACCGAAGCGAAGTCGGCAGCAACTGGAAACTGTTCATCGACGCCTTCGTCGAGTTCTACCACGCGCCGATCCTGCATCAGGGTCAGTACACCAAGGAAGAGGCCGCCAAGATCCAGAAGTTCGGCTACGAGGCGCTGCACTACGAGTTGGCCGGTCCGCACAACCTGCAGTCGACGTGGGGCGGTCAGGCGCCGCCGCCGGACATGTCCATGGTCAAGCCGTTGGATCAGGTGCTGCGCAGCGGGTTGTTCGGCCCCTGGGACAAGCCCGAGATCATCGAAAACCTGGAATTGCCACCGGGTGTCAACGTCAAGCGCGTCCCGCAGTGGGGCATCGACTCGTGGCTGTTCTACCCGAACTTCATGTTGCTGATCTGGGAGCCGGGCTGGTTCCTGACCTACCACTACTGGCCGACCGCGGTCGACAAGCACATCTTCGAGTCGACGCTCTACTTCGTTCCGCCGCGCAACGCGCGTGAACGCTTGGCGCAGGAACTGGCCGCGGTGACGTTCAAGGAGTACGCGCTGCAGGATGCCAACACCCTGGAGGCGACCCAGACGATGATCGGCACCCGCGCCGTCAAGGAGTTCCTGCTCTGCGACCAGGAAATCCTGATCCGGCACCTGCACAAGACGACGGCCAACTACGTGAAGGAGTACCAGAACAATGGCGTTACCGTCTGAATTCGCCGCTCTCGAGCCATATCTCGACTGGGATCTGGCCACCGAGCCCGAGCGTTACGCCAAACGGCTGGCGTCCACGATGCCCGAGATGCAGGCGTTCTACGACGTGGCGTTTCCCAAGCTCAACGAGGTCATCGAGTACTGCGACAAGTTTCCGCTCGACGACTTGCCCGATGACGCCAAGACGCTGATGCACATCATGCAATCCTTGGTCATGGTGTCGTTCCCGATCGAAGCGTGGAAGCAGCCGCGAGTCCCCGACAGCGGGGCGGCCTGGGTCGAGGTGTTGCGGGAGCCGGTGATCTAGCCGGTGCTCACGCTCAAGGCCGCCGGGCTGCTCGACGTCGACGCCGGCAAGATCGTCTCGCCCGGCATCGTCCGCGTCGAGGACGACCGGATCGTCGGTGTCGGTGGCGAACCCGAGGGCGACATCATCGATGTGGGCGACTCGATTCTGCTGCCCGGCCTGATGGACATGGAAGTCAACCTGCTGATGGGCGGGCGGGGCGAGACCCCCGGGCTGTCCCAGGTGCAGGACGATCCCCCAACGCGCGTACTTCGTGCGGTGGGCAATTCCCGCCGCACGTTGCGGGCGGGCTTCACGACGGTGCGCAACCTGGGTCTGTTCGTCAAGACCGGTGGGTATCTGCTCGACGTCGCGCTGGGCAAGGCCATCGACGCGGGCTGGATCGACGGACCCCGCATTGTGCCGGCCGGGCACGCGATCACGCCCACCGGCGGGCATCTGGACCCGACGATGTTCGCCGCGTTCATGCCGGGCGCGCTCGAGCTCACGATCGAGGAGGGCATCGCGAACGGGGTCGACGAGATCCGCAAGGCGGTGCGCTACCAGATCAAGCACGGCGCCCAGCTGATCAAGGTCTGCGTGTCCGGCGGCGTCATGTCGCTGACCGGTGAGGCTGGCGCACAACACTATTCGGACGAGGAGCTCCGCGCGATCGTCGACGAGGCGCACCGTCGCGGGCTGCGGGTCGCCGCCCACACGCACGGGGCGGAAGCCGTCAAGCACGCCGTCGCCTGCGGCATCGACTGCATCGAGCACGGGTTCCTGATGGACGACGAGGCCATCAAGATGCTGGTCGACAACGACCGCTTCCTGGTGACGACCCGTCGGCTGGCGCAGGCGATGGACGTGTCCCGCGCCCCGAAAGCATTGCAGGACAAGGCGGCCGAGATGTTCCCGAAGGCCGAGACGTCGATCAAAGCGGCCTACGAGGCAGGCGTCAAGATCGCGGTCGGCACCGACGCGCCCGCGATTCCGCACGGCAAGAACGCCGACGAGCTCGTCACGCTGGTGGAGTGGGGTATGCCGCCGATCGCGGTGCTGCGCGCCGCCACCACGGTCGCGGCCGACCTGATCAACGTCACCGACCGCGGCCGGCTGGCCGAGGGTCAACTCGCCGACATCATCGCGGTGCCGGGAAATCCCTTGAACGACATCACCGTTACCCAGCACGTGAACTTTGTGATGAAAGGCGGCAAAGTCTATGTCGGACCGAATTGAGGACCTCGTCGAGATCCAGCAACTGCTGGCCCGGTACGCGGTGACCATCACACAGGAAGACATCGACGGCCTGGTCAAGGTCTTCACCCCGGACGGCACGTACAGCGCCTTCGGCGAAACCTATTCGCTGGACCGGTTTCCGGTGTTGGTCGATGCCGCGCCGAAGGGCCTGTTCCTGACGGCGACACCGGTGATCGACCTCGACGGCGACACCGCGACCGGCACCCAGCCGCTGTGCTTCATCGACAACGCCACCCATGACATGAGGATTGGCTACTACAAGGACAACTACGTGCGGACCGCCGAAGGCTGGCGGCTGAAAACCCGTGCCATGACGTTCATTCGGCGTAGCGGCGTGCATGACTCGGGCCGCCCGCACGCCATAGGCCGACCGCCTGCATGAAGGTCGACGAGTTCCGGGCAGATCTTCGGGTTTGGCTCGACGAGCACGACCTGACGCCGGGGCCCGACGATCATTCGCTCGAAGGCCACATGCGCCAGATGGCCCGCGTCAGCCGGGCGCTCTACGACGCCGACTGGATGCGCTACGGCTGGCCCGAAGAGGTCGGCGGGCTGGGCGGTCCCGCAATTCTGCGCGCGGTGGTCGGCGAGGAGGTCGTGGGCCGCCGACTGGCCGAGCCGGGTCCTTATTCGATGCTCGAAGTGCTCACGCCGACCATGATCGACTACGCGCCCGATGGGCTCGCCGCGGAGATGGTGCCGCGGCTGCTGCGCGGCGAAGAGCAATGGTGTCAAGGCTTTTCCGAACCGGGCTCGGGTAGCGACCTCGCCTCGCTGACGACCCGCGCCGTTCAGGACGGCGACAACTGGATCGTCAACGGGCAGAAGGTGTGGACCAGCTACGCGCAGTTCTCCACCCGCTGCATCCTGCTCACCCGCACCGCGCCCGGGTATGACGGCATCACCGCTTTTTTTGTCGACCTGGACACCCCGGGGATCAGCGTGCGTCCGTTGCAGACGATGCACGGGGTCGACGAGTTCTGCGAGGTCTACTACGACGACGTGGTGGTGCCGGGCAGCCGCATGCTCGGCCAGCCCGGCGACGGCTGGCGCCTCGCGATGGATCTGCTGCCCTACGAGCGCTCGACCTGCTTCTGGCAGCGCATCGCGTACCTCTACTCCCGGTTCGACGAATTGATCGCGGAGGCCAACGACCCGGACGAATACGAGCTCGGCGCAGCCTATCTCGCACTACACACCCTGCGGTGCCGGTCGCGCAGCACCCAGCATCGGCTGGCCAACAGCGAGCCGTTGGGACCGCAGACATCGATCGACAAGGTGCTGCTCGCCGAGGCCGAGCAACGGCTCTACGACACCGTGCGCGACCTGCTGCCGGGAACCCTCGAACTGGGTGACTCCCCGTGGCGGTCCGAGTACCTCTACTCCCGCGCGTCGACGATCTACGGCGGCACTGCAGAGATCCAGCGCAACATCATCGCGCGCCGACTGCTGGATCTGGGCAAGGAGTGAGCGTGGACAGCGAATCCTTGCAACTCCTGGAAGACGGCCTGCGCAAGACCATGGCGGGCGCGTCGGGCGAACAACTCGACGCCGCGCTGGCCGAGCTTGGCTGGCTCGAAATGCTCGACGAAATGCCGCACGCCGCAGTGCCATTGGTGTTCCGGCTGCTCGGCGAGACCGGTGCGCACGCCCCCGTTCTCAACGACGTGATACTCCGTTCGGCAGGTCGCGACGGTGGTGGAACGGTACCGATGCGGTACACCGGTGGGTCCTGGGTGGTCTGGGCGCGATCCGACGACCCGAGTTCGGTACTGGGAGATGATCTGCCGATACATCCTGTCGACGAAGGTGATTCGGCGCCGGTCGGGCCGGGGCGGCAGGCGGTCGGCTGGTGGCTGGTTGGTACGGGCCGCGCGATGTTGACGCTGGCCCGCCAGCACGCCCTGGACCGGACGCAGTTCGGTCGACCGGTCGCATCGTTCCAGGCGATTCGGCATCGACTGGCCGAGACGCTGGTTGCCATCGAAGGCGCGGAGGCGACGCTGGTGGCGGCCGCGGCAGAGCCCGACGATCTGAGCTATTTACTCGCCAAGGCGGCCGCGGGTCAGGCGGCGATGACCGCGGCGCGGCACTGCCAGCAGGTGCTGGGCGGTATCGGCTTCACCGCCGAGCATGCCCTGCACACGCACGTCAAGCGGGCGCTGGTGCTGGACGGGCTGCTCGGAAGCTCTCGCGAGCTGACCCGGGAGGCCGGAGCGGCGCTGCGCGACAAGGGTTTTGCGCCGCGGCTGGCCCAGCTCTAGTTTCGCGGCAGGCCCAGAATCCGCTGGGCGATGATGTTGCGCTGGATCTCGGACGTGCCGCCGGCGATCGTCGCCGCGAAGGTTCGCAGGTAACGGTCGAACCAGCTGCCGAAGTGGGAATCCAGATTCAGCGGCGCATAGGGACCGGTGAGCGCGGGATGGACGAGGCCGTCGACTCCGTCGGCGCCCAGCACGTGTTCGGTCGCGGACTGCACCGCCTCGGACCCGAGCAGCTTGAGCACCGACTGGCCCGCCACGTCCTCTTCGCCGCGGGCGGCCCGCGACAAGGTCACCGAGCCGAGCAGCCGTAGCGCCTGGTAGTCCATCACCAAGGTCGCGTACCGGTCACGCTCCAGGTCGCCTACCGGCTCGAAATCGGCTGTCATCTCTTGCAATTGGTCCGCGTAGCCCATCCAGAGCATGTTGCGCTCGTGGCCGAGCGAGCCGTTGGCCACCCGCCATCCCTCGTTGAGCGGGCCGACCAGGTTCTCGACCGGCACCCGCACATCGGTGAAGAACACCTCGTTGAAGTCCTCGTCATCGCGACCCGCCGCCGACGCGAACGGCCGGCGGGACAACCCGAGACTGTCGGTCGAGATCAGCAGCACGCTGATCCCCTTGTGCTTTGGCGCATCCGGGTCGGTGCGCACGAAGGTCAGCAACACGTCGGCGTCATGCGCGCCCGACGTCCATACCTTCTGTCCGTTGACCACGAAGTGATCGCCGTCGCGCACCGCGGCCGTCCGCAGCGAAGCCAGGTCCGAACCCGCACCGGGTTCGCTCATCCCCAGCGACGCGGTGATCTCGGCCCGCAGGATCGGCACCGCCCATTTCCGCTTCTGCTCCGGCGTCCCGAACGACAGCAGCGATGCCGCGATGATGCCGACTCCCTGCGGATTGAAACTCTGATAGATACGCCGTCGCGACAACTCTTCGGCATGCACGTACTGCTGCAGCACCGTGGCGTTGCGACCGCCGAACTCCGGCGGCTGGCCGGGTAGCAGCCACCCGCTGTCGAACAAGAGTCGCTGCCATCGCCGGGCCCAGGGCGGCACGTCCGACGACGATCGCGAACGCTGCACAGCCTCGGCCTCGTCCGGCAAGTGCTCGTCGAGAAATGCCACGAATTCGGCCCGGAATGCCTCGACGTCGGCGTCGAACGTCAGTTGCATGGGCGCTCCGTAATTCGCATTCCACTTCCCTGCCGAGCAGTGAGAGAATACTATTCTCGCCAAGAGAAAGTTACAATCTCAGACACGTCGTCCCGCGAGGGGGAGAGCACACCAATGACACGGCGTTCTCCGGTACAGTCCAACCATGTTCTCCCCTCGCGGCAATCTTCTGAGCCGCCCGTGACCAGCCCCAGCGAAGAGCCGGCCTGGAAGCAGCGCGCCGTCGAGAGGTCGATCAAAACAGCAAAGCTGCGGGCCGCGCAGCGCGTCCAGCGCTTCCTCGACGCCGCGCAGTCGATCATCATCGAGAAGGGCAGCACGGACTTTACCGTCCAAGAGGTCGTCGATCGCTCTCGGCAGTCGCTGCGCAGCTTCTACCTGCAGTTCGACGGCAAACACGAACTCCTGCTGGCACTCTTCGAGGACGCGCTGAGTCGCTCATCGGACCAGATCCGCGCCGCGACGGCCAACCACACCGACCCGATAGAGCGGCTGAAAGTCGCCGTCGAGCTGCTGTTCGAGGCCTCGCGACCCGACCCGACCGCCAAGCGCCCGCTGTTCACCGACTTTGCTCCGCGCCTGCTGGTGTCGCATCCAGAGGAAGTCAAGGTGGCACACGCGCCGCTGGTGACTTTGCTGACCGAACTGATGGAGGCCGCGTGCGACGCGGGTCAACTGCGTTCGGGCGTCAACCCGAAGCGGATGGCCGCGATGACCATGCAGACCGTCATGTTCATCGCACAGTCCAGCGGCGGGCCCGACGAGGCGACCGTTCACCCCATCACCGCGGACGAAGTATGGGACTTCTGCTCGCAAGGATTTGTCGGCGCCTAGCCTTCGAGAATCCGCTTACCGGCCAGCGAGAATTTGACTTACACTGACCGCGTGCTCGACCTCTGGGCCGACCTGCTCGGCTGCCTGGATCTGAATCGTGCGGGCCCTTCCGACGGCGCCGACGACGTCCTGGAATTCGATGCCGTCAGCCAAGAATTGGATTACCACCGAGTGTTCGGCGGGCAGTTGCTCGCGCAATTCGTCCGGGTCGCGACGCTGGCTTGCCCGGGGAAGTCGGTCAAGTCCTTTCACACGGTCTTCGCCCGAGAAGGACGCGCCGCCGAACCGGTTCACTACCAGTCGACCCGCCAGCACGAGGGCAGGTCGTTCGCCTCGCTGAGCATCACCGCGCGGCAGCCGCATGCCGTGCTGGCCAGTACCTCGGTCTCGCTCCACGCGAGTGAAGACGGCCCGGAAAACCAAGCCTGCGAACCGGTTTCGGCATTGCTGGACGAGAAGCATCGGATCGACCTCGACCTGATCCCGTGGGAGACCCGGAGCGCCGACGACCTCACGGCGACCACCACCGGCCCACCGAACTTCGAGGTGTGGATGCGCACGCCGGCTGCCGATGCCGACTTAGCGCCGGCCCTGACCGCCTACGCCACCGACCTCACGCTGATCGGCACTGCCCTGCGCCCCTTCGATGGCTTCAGCCATCGCGGCAACGGGACGCAGTTCACCTCCGCCGTCACCTCGCACACCGTGTGGTTCCACCGGCAGTTCCGCACCGATCGCTGGCTGCTGCTACGCCAGCACAGCCCGGTGCTCGCCCACGGCCGCTGCTTCGGCCGCGGCGACGTGCTGACCGCCGACGGCGTGCTGGTCGCCTCGTACGCACAGGAGGCTTTGCTGCGCTTTCGCGGCGACCCCGAAAAGGTCGGCCCATGACCCGAAAGTGTTCGCATATCGCACCACGAGGCCAATTCGGAGAAGCTCATTCTCGCTATCAAAGAATGGTAGGTAGCGAAAACGGATCCCACGTTGACACCCGTAGCCGCCTGATGACAGAGTTGCCGCAGATTCTGAGCGCCATCACCCATGCGCGCCCGGCGAGAGGCGAATCCCTGTGACAGTGACTGCACCCGACGGCGTCTATTACGACCCGTACGACGTGGAGATCAATGCCGACCCCTACCTTGCATTCAAGGCGATTCGCGAAGAGGCGCCGCTGTACTACAACGAGCAACACGACTTCTACGCGCTGAGCCGATTTTCCGACGTCGACGACGCGCTTGTCGACCACTCGACCTTCAGCTCGTCCCGCGGCGCGATCATCGAGTTGATCAAGGCCAACATCGACATTCCGCCGGGCGTCATCATCTTCGAAGACCCGCCGATCCACGACGTCCACCGCAAGCTGTTGGCCCGCATGTTCACCCCGCGCAAGATCAACGCGCTGGAGCCCAAGATCCGCGAATTCTGCGCGCACAGTTTGGATCCCATCGGCAAGGGCGACGGCTTCGACTTCGTCGGTGATCTCGGCGCGCAGATGCCGATGAAGGTGATCGGCATGCTGCTCGGCGTTCCCGACGAGTATCAGGAAGCCGCGCGCGACCGAACGAACGACCAAATGCGCACCGAGGCAGGCAAACCCATGGACGCCTCCACCGCGATGGACAGCGGCGACTTCTTCGCCGAGTTCATCGACTGGCGTGCCGAACACCCCTCCGACGACATCATGACCGACCTGTTGAACGTCGAGTTCGTCGACGAGCAGGGCGTCACGCGGAAGCTGACCCGCGAGGAACTGCTGACCTACATCGCAGTGGTATCCGGCGCGGGCAACGAGACTACCACCAGGCTGATCGGTTGGGCCGGAAAGGTTTTGGCCGAGCATCCCGATCAGCGACGGGAACTGGTCGAGAACCCCGCCCTGGTCCCCGCGGCCATCGAGGAGCTGCTGCGCTTCGAGCCGCCGGCCCCACACGTGGCCCGGTACGTGACGCGCGACATCACCTACTACGGGCAGACCGTGCCCGAGGGCAGCGCGATGATGATGCTCATCGGCGCAGCCAACCGCGACCACCGCCAATTCCCGCCGGACGGCGACGTTTTCGACATCCACCGGGAACCTCGCCAGCACCTGTCCTTCAGCGTCGGCACCCACTACTGCCTGGGCTCGGCTCTTGCCCGGCTGGAGGGACGCATCGCGCTCGAGGAGATATTGAAGCGCTTCCCCGAATGGCAGGTCGACCTCAGCCGTGCCGCATTGTCTCCGACGTCCACCGTGCGTGGCTGGGACACGATGCCCGCGGTCATCGGTTGAGCAATCACAAGTAAGGAAACGAGGGTAACGATGGCGGGTCGCGTCGAAGGCAAGGTCGCGTTCATCACTGGCGCGGCGCGCGGTCAGGGCCGTGCGCACGCGGTGCGGTTGGCGCAGGAGGGCGCCGACATCATCGCGGTCGACGTCTGTAAGAAGCTCGACACCGTGGATCTGATCGCCGCCTCGACGCCGGAGGACCTGGCCGAGACCGCGGACCTGGTCAAGGGGCACAACCGGCGGATCTACACCGCCGAGGTCGACGTCCGTGACTACGACGCGCTCAAGAAGGCCGTCGACGCCGGTGTCGAACAACTCGGCAAGCTCGACATCATCGTCGCCAACGCCGGCATCGGCAACGGCGGCCAGACGCTGGACAAGACCAGCGAGACTGACTGGACCGAGATGATCGACATCAACCTAGGCGGCGTGTGGAAGACCGTGAAAGCCGGTGTGCCACACCTTCTTGCGGGCGGTAACGGTGGCTCGATCATCCTCACCAGCTCGGTCGGTGGACTCAAGGCCTACCCGCACACCGGTCACTACGTTGCGGCCAAACACGGTGTGGTCGGCCTGATGCGGACCTTCGCCGTCGAGCTCGGCGCGCAGAACATCCGGGTCAACTCGGTGCACCCCACCAACGTCAACACCCCGCTGTTCATGAACGACGGCACCATGCGACTGTTCCGCCCCGACCTGGAGAATCCGGGCCCCGAAGACATGAAGGTCGTCGGCCAGCTGATGCACACCCTGCCGATCGGCTGGGTCGAGCCCGAGGACATCGCCAACGCGGTGCTGTTCCTGGCATCCGACGAGTCGCGTTACGTCACCGGTGTCACGCTGCCGATCGATGGCGGTAGCTGCCTGAAATAGCCGTCCACCGTGACACTTTCGGAGTTGTCGATCCCCGGTGGGTGGGACGAGATCACCCCGGCGTGGATGACCGATGCCCTGCGGGGTGAGCACCCCGATGCCGTGGTCAGCGGCGTCGAGGTGGTGCTGCGCGACGACGGCACCAACCGGCGCGCCCGGCTCGGCCTCACGTATTCGGCCGGTACCGGACCGGCGACGGTGTTCGCGAAGGCCGTCGATCCGGCCCACGCCGAACTGGTCGCACTGACCAGTGGGCTGTATCACGAGCCGAGGCTCTTCAACTCGGGAGTCGTTCTGCCACTTGATCATCCGGCCGTATACACCGCAATCATCGACGAAGGGCACTCCGACTTCCTGATGATCATGGAGGACGTGGTGGCCCGCGGCGCCGACCCCCGCGACTCCACCCGGCCGTTGACGATCGACCAGGCGGCCAGCGGCGCCCGTGGTCTGGCGAAACTGCACAGCGCGTTCTGGGGCGAACGGACCTCGGGTAACGCGGCGCTCGACTGGCTCGAGCCGTTCGTCGCCTTCGAGGGTCTGCAGTACGCGCCGTTGGAAATCGCCCACGAACGAATGGGTGATTCGGTCCCCGCCGAGATCCCGGCGATGACGGGCGCCGAGTTGTTCGTTGACATCTGGGCCCGCTATATCCGAACGCTGACCGAGTCGCCGCAGACACTGCTGCACGGCGATCCACACATCGGCAATACCTACGTGCTGCCGGACGACACCGTCGGATTTCTCGACTGGCAGATGGCACGCCGGGGCAACTTCTCTCTCGACCTCGGCTACTTCCTGCAGGGCGCGTTGACCATCGAGGACCGCCGTGCGGGTGAACGTGACCTGGTCGAGGAGTACCGGGGTGCGCTGGACCTGCCGGCCGACGAGAAGCCGAGCGCCGACGAGGTGTGGCTGCGCTATCGCGCGTCGGTCGCGCACGGCCTGGCGATCTGGGTCGCGACGCTCAGCGGCGGCGACGCCTGGCAGGGCGCGGACATCTGTCTCGCATTGACGCAGCGCTACGCCGCAGCGTTCGTCGACCTGGACACCCGCGCGGCGCTGGACGCCATCGCCGACTAGCCGGGTGCTACCGTCGCGCCATGACTGGGATTCAAGGGCATTTCAAGGGGAAAAGTGCCGTCATCACCGGCGGAGCGAGCGGCATCGGGCTAGCGACTGCAACTGAATTGGCAACGCGCGGCGCACGTCTCGTGCTGGCCGACGTCGACAAGCCGGCGCTGGAGCAGGCCGTCACGCATCTGCAGGGCCAGGGGTTCGACGCGCACGGGGTGATGTGCGATGTGCGCTCACTCGACGAGGTGAACCACCTGGCCGACGAGGCTTTCCGGCTACTCGGTCAGGTCGATGTGGTGTTCAGCAACGCCGGCATCGTGGTGGCCGGCCCGATCGCACAGATGACCCACGAGGACTGGCACTGGGTGATCGACATCGACCTGTGGGGCTCGATCCACGCCGTCGAGGCGTTCCTGCCCCGGCTGATCGAGCAGGACAAGGGCGGCCACATCGCCTTCACCGCATCGTTCGCCGGCCTGATGCCGAACGTCGGCCTCGGCGCGTACAGCGTCGCCAAGTACGGCGTCGTCGGCCTGGCCGAGAACCTGGCCCGTGAGGTCAAAGACAACGGCATCGGGGTATCGGTGCTGTGCCCGATGGTCGTCGAGACCAAGCTGGTGTCGAACTCGGAACGCATCATGGGCGCCGACTACGGATTGGCGTCGTCGAGCGCCCCGGCACAACCGGACACGTTGAACGTCGACGATGTGGCCCGCCTGACGGTCGACGCGATCGCGGCCAACCGCCTTTACGTACTGCCGCATTCGGCGGCACGCAGATCGATCCGCAAGCGGTTCGACCGCATCGACCAGACATTCGACGAGCAGGTCAACGACGGCTGGAGCCACTGACTATTTGGTCGCGGCCTTTCGTGCACCGCCGGGCGCGTGGCCGATCACACCGTCGGCCTCCAGGTCGGCGATTTCGGCTGGGCTGAGCCCGATTTCGGCCAGCAACTCGTGATTGTGCTGGCCCAGCAAAGGCGCCGGGTGGGCGTGGAACCGGTCCGGCCCGGCCGAGAATCGCACGGGCATGGTGCTGTGCGGCGCGGTGTCGTTGACGGGGTGGCCGACGTCCTCGAAGAATCCGCGGGCGTGCAGTTGCGGGATCTCGGTCTGGCGGTGTGGCTGCATCACCTTGGCGACGGGCACACCGGCATCCCAGAGCAGCGCCACGATCTCGTCGCTGCTCTTGTCCGCGCACCACTCGCTGAGGTGCTCGTCGATCAGGTCGTGTGCGCCGCGGCGGCCGTCCGCCGTCGACAGCGCGGCATCCCGCGTCCACGGGGGCGAGCCCAATGCCGCGCTGAGTCCGGCCCACTGTCGATCGTCGGCGACCGCGATCGCGACCCAGCTGTCGAGGCGACCGAATTCGTCGATATCCGCACTGCGGTAGATATTTTGGGGTGCCGCGGATGGTCCGCGGTTGCCCGCGCGTTGCAGCAGTGCTCCGTATGCGGAGTATTCGATGACCTGTTCGGCGGCGATGTTGAGCGCCGCGTCGATCATCGCGGCCTCGATCATCACGCCCTGCCCGGTGGTACGCCGATGCTCCAGCGCCAGCAGCAAGGCGTTGGCGGCATGGATACCCGCGTTGGGGTCGCCGATCGAATATGGCTCGTAGGGGTTGCGATCGGGGTAACCGGTCAGCCAGCTCACCCCGGACGCGGCCTCGATCACGTAGGCGAATGCCGGGTTGTCGCGCCAGGGTCCGTCCAGCCCGAACCCGGGCATGCGCAGCAGGATCGCGTCCTGCCGAATCTGCTGTATCGCGTCGAAGTCGAGGCCGATCTGGTCGAGCACCCGTGGCGTGAAGTTCTCGGCAATCACATCGGCGGTTGCGATCAAGCGGCGCAACAGCTCTCGGCCCGCATCGGTTTGCAGGTCGAGAGTGATGCCCTTCTTGTTGGTGTTCAGCGCGGAGAAGATCGGCGACTTCTCCCACCAGCGATCCTCGGTGACCGGGATACCGGCGATCAACCGGGTGCCGTCCGGCTTGCGGGTGGACTCGACGTGGATCACCTCGGCGCCGAGCATCGCCAGGAAATGTGTGCAACTCGGTCCGGCCCAGAAGGTCGTCAGGTCGAGAATGCGAATTCCGCTGAGCGGCAGACTCTCTGTTGGCGTGACCGACCGACGCTCGGGGACGGTCACCGGTGCCTGCCGGTACCGCTCGGTGTGCTCACCGAGGCCCGGGGCGGGTTTCGGGGCGACCAGGGTCGCCGGATGCGTGCGGTAGGGCGGGCCAGGTTGGCTGAACCCGTCGCGGGGATTGGCGACGAACGATCCGCGATGCTGGAACTGTTCCAACCCGGTGATGTTGGCGCCGTTGGCAACCGGCGCGTTGGGGATCCGGAAGGCGGTGGCGAGGTCGCGGATGTCGTCGGAGTTCTCGCCCTCGAACCAGGCGTAGATCTCGGCGGCCTTCTGGTTGGCCATCTCGGTGATCGACAGTGGCGAGTCCTCATCGATCCAGTCCTGCCGGCCGATCATCGCGCAGAGATCGAACCACTGCTGGGCGGTGCCGCAACCGACGTCGACCAAACCGTCCTTGGTGCAGGCGATTCCGGGGATGGTGAGCTTGCGGGCGTCGCGCCACGGACGGCCGAGCATCTCGAAGAACGTCACCGGATAGTAGGTGAGCCCCAGAATGTGCGCCTCGAGCATCGACAGATCCAGCAGTTCGCCCGCACCCGTCCGCAGTTGCCGCATCCGAGAGGCGAGCGTGGCGGCGCTGGCGTAAGCGCCGGCGAGGTAGTCGCCGACCTGTCCACCGACGAATACCGGTGCGCGATCCGCGGATCCACGCCCCAGTCCGACGATGCCGCCGGACCAGGCCTGCAGGGTGAACTCAGTCGCGGGCCGATCGCTCCACGGGCCTGTCAGCCCGAACGGGGTGATCGACGTGACCACGAGGTGCGGATGCGACTCGCGCAGTACTGCCGGTGTGAAGGTTTCGGCCGCCGTCGGCCCGTGGGACCACACCGCCGCGTCCGCGGCGGCCAGCAACTCGTGGATCAAGTCGGCATCGGCCACCACACTGTGCTTGCCGCCGGCGAGGAACTGGAACAACGCTCCGTCCCCGTCGACGCGTGCGCCAGAGGCCGACCATCTCCGCAGCGGATCACCCTGGGGCGACTCGACTTTGATCACGCGCGCGCCGCCATCGGCCAGCAACTTGGTGCAGTATGCGCCCGCTATCCCGGTGGAGAGTTCGACGACGGTGTAGCCATCCAGCGCCGCCACGGCTCAGTCCTTCTTCGCCCGGCCGGACTTGCTCAACCGGAAGTCGGGCGGAAACTTGGCGTCGTTGTCGCGCACCGAGTCGGCAAGACCGCTGTCGATGGCGTCGCCGAGCATCATGTCGTCGCCGTCGGGCCGTACCGCGCTGCCCATCGACTCGAAGAGCGCAGTGAGCATGCTGCCCATGTACTCCCCCTGGTGCTGCTTCACCATCTCGAAGAAGGCCTTCTGCATGAAGATGGTGTCGGTCGGGCGATTACGGGCACACGAGTTCGCGTACTTGTCGACCTCGGCCTCGAGACGCTCGCGCGGCACGACCTTGTTCAAGAAATTGCACTGGAACATCTCTTCGGCGGTGAACGGTCGTCCGGTGAAGACCATCTCCTGGAATTTGCGCAATCCCATCGTCTGCACCCAGGTCCACATCCGCGGGCCCCAGCCGTAGTACCGAAATGAGGGGTGGCCGAAAAGCGTATCCTCACTCGCGATCACCAGGTCGGCGTCGGCGGCCTGATAGAAGTGCCAGCCGTAGCAGTAGCCCTTGGCCTCGACGATGCTGATCTTCTTGAATTCCTGAAGCGAACGGTTGCCCGCTTGCGAATTCGCATACCAGGAGCCGATGGTCGCGCCGTGCCGGAACGATCCCTTCGGCGGATACCTGACGTCCTCGTCGGCGATTTTCAGCTCAGCCAGCCGGAACGCGGGTGAGTCAGCACTCTCCATCACCTCGGGAAGGTCTGCCCCACTGCCGAAGTCGTCGCCCACGCCACGGATGACCACGACCCGGACATCGTCGTCGACGTTCGCGCCGTGCAGCAGTTCGGCGTAGCGCAGCCGGGCCGCGGTGGTGGGCGCGTTGAGGAACTCGGGGCGGTTGAAGGTGATCGTGGCGATCTTGGTCGTCGGGTCCTTGGCGTAGAGGATGATCTCTTCGGCCGACGGACGTTCGCCTGCCGACATGATCAGGCGCCGACCGCGACGTTCGCCGACGGGCTCGACGTGAGAACCTCGGGACCGTCGGAGGTGATCAACACCGCCTCGCGCCCGAAGACCGCGCCGACGCCGGATTGCCAGACGTAGCCGGTGACAGCGAGCACCATGCCCGGCTCCAGTCGCTCCTCGGCGGCGGTCGCCGGCAGGTGCTGCGACACCACCGGCGGGTCGAATCCGAGACCCAGGCCACGCGCGATGGGCATCGGCGGCAGTTCTTCGCCGGCCGCCTGATACGCGGACACCAGATCGATCGCCGGCGCACCGGGTCGACAGGCTTCATACAACCTGTCCCACAAAGCATCCCAACGCCGGTACAGATCGGAGGAGCCGTCGATGTCGCCGGCCGGCCAGGTGCGGCCGACCTCGCCGGTGTAGCCGCCGTCGAGGACCCCGGACGAGAATGCCACCAGGTCGCCCTCGTGCACCAGCCCGTCCGGGTTGGCCCGGCGCCACGGGTGGTCACGCGCGGTCACCCATGCGGCGTCCTGGGTGGATGGGGTGCTGACACCGCCCGCCGCCATCGCCTCCAACAGCACACCGGCCAAGGCCTTTTCACTGATGCCGGGCCGCAGTTCGGCCACCGCCGCAGCCAGACCAAGTTCGGCCACCCGGATGGCCTCGCGGAGCGCGACCACCTCTTCGGGTGTCTTGATTCGCCGCGCGGCACGCATCGCCAGCTCACCGTCGACCAATTTCGCGTTCGGGAAGGCCATCGGCAGCAGCTGCTCGAAGCCCGGTGAAAGCGCATCGGTGCCAACGCGTTTCGCCGTAGCAGCACCGTCGATACGCTGCAGATTTGCGATGGTGTTCATCGGATTCCAGGCGATGCCGTACAGATTTTCGTGGGGGATGTCCTCCGGCACGCCCTCGTCCCAGGTGCTCAGCAGGTGGATCGCACCGGTCTCCCGCACGACCACACAGGTCGGACCGAACGGCCGGGTCCCCGCGACCCACAACTGCGGCGCACCCGACACATAACGGACGTTGGCCTGCCGGCCGAGTACCAGCACGTCGAGGTCGTGCTTCTCCATCTGCGCCAATGCGCGGTCGCGACGACCCGTGCGCAAAGCGCGGTCGTCGGCAAGAACTTCGGTGCTCATCGTTCTCCGTACGGGTCATAGGGGTAGTTCGTCAACCGGATATGTCCGTCGTCGGTGATCACGATGATCTCCTCGCTGCGGTAGCCACCGGTGCCTTCCTCCCACACCACCGGCTCGAGCACCATCACCATGCCCGGCTCGAGGACGAAGTTTTCGTCGAACTCGTCACCGAGATCCGTTCCGATCATGGGTGTTTCGGCAGCGTTGACGCCGATGCTGTGCCCCAGGTAGAAGTGCGGCAGCCACGGCTTGGTACCGCCGTTGGCGTTCGTGCCCGCTCTGCCGAGGTCCGCGACGGTGGCACCGGCGCGCACCACGCCGAGCACGGCGTCCATGATGTCCTGCCACCTGTAGTACTGCGCATGCTGTCGGGGTGTCGGCTCCTCACCGACCACCCAGGTGCGGCCGAAGTCGGAGCAGTAACCCTGATAGGTGATGCTGACGTCGGTCCACAGCACGTCGCCGGCGGCGAGTTCGCGCTCGGTTGTCAACAGCGGCAACGCCAAATCCCCGTGTGTGGTCCACACCCCGTCCGCCTTGAACTTGGGCATCACCTGCCAGATCGGCTCCAGCATGCTGGCCATCGCACCGAGTTCGAAAGTGCGGCGGGTGAATTCGGCGGATAGGTCGATCTGCCGAATTCCGGGTGCAAGCGCCGCCTGCACGTCGACCATGGCCGCGTCGGTGATCTTCACCGCGGTCTGGATGCACGCGATCTCGTCCCGAGTCTTGATGAGCTTGGCCGCCCCCACGATCTGGGCGGCGTCGGTAGGCGGACCGGACCGGAACAGCTGCGACTGCGCGCGCCGCATCGCCCCGGTGAGCTCGTCGACCGCGATCACCGCGGTCGCCGGAACGAGTTCATGCACCATTCGCGCGAAATGCTCGACGCCCTCGTCGAATTCGAGATAGACCGGCCCGTGCAGATGGTCGGCCGGCAACCCGGATTCCGACGACGCGCCTTCGCGGAACGGGAGGAACAGGTGCGGGTACGGGTCGTCCGCCAGCACCAGCGCCACCGGGCGCTCGACGTACGACAGCCCCGCATCGCCAAGCGGCCAACTCACTCCGGCCGCGTATACGACGCTGTTGTTCCCCAACAGGATCAGTGCGTCCACGCCACGGTCGGCCATCGCCGAGCGCAGCCGCGTGCCGGTCTCGCGGCGCATCCGCTCGAGGTCCGGCGTCTCCGGAATGTCGAGGGCAGACGACGGCGACGGTAATATTGTCGTCATCGAATGGCCTACAGCCCCAAGAACTTTGTGACGTTGCCGCTGACTATCTTGACCGCGTCATCGGCGCCCACCGCGTCGACGACGGACGCAAGGGACTTCTCCGAATAGCCGAATGTGCTTTCGTTGTGCGGGTAGTCGCTGGACCACATCACCTTGTCGACGCCGATCTGGTCGATCAACTGCAGGCCCAGCGGGTCCACCATGAACGAGGCGCTCATGTGGGTGTCCCAGTAGTAGCGCACATCGTGCTGCAGCGGGCGGTTGAACATGTGCTGGTACGACGCCACCAGGTGCTCGGCATCCTGCAAAGCCCAAGGCACCCAGGAGATCCCGCCCTCGAACCAGCCGATTCGCAGGCTCGGGTGATCATCGAGAATCCCGGTGAATAGGTATTTGGCGAACTGCTCACGGAAGCCGTCGATGTTGATCATCATGCCGACGACGACGCTGTTGAACTGACAGGGCGTCTTCGGCGGCGTCTCACCGATGTGGTGGGTGATGGGCAGCCCGGCCGCCTCGATCTCGTCCCACACCGGCCGCATGGCGTCGCTGCCGTAGTCGATGACGTTGCCGTCGTCGTCCTTGCCCGGGTTCAGCGGCAGCAGGAAGGTCTTCAGGCCGAGCGACTTCAGCTCGGCCAGTGTCTTTTTCGCACCCGTCGGGTCCCACCAGTTGATCAGGCCGGCACCGTAGAAGTGGCCGTGGGACTGCTCCTGCAATTCGGCGATGTATTCGTTGTAGATGCGGAATGCGAGTTCGCGCAGTTGCTTGTCCGGATAGTGGAACAGCGCCAAAATCGCGTTGGGGAAGGCGAGTTCCTTCTCGACGCCGTCCTCACGTAGTTCCTGGATCCGCGCCGCGATGTTGGTGCTGGCCGCTCCGGGCAGGTCGTCGTACTGCATCAGCACGGCGCTGAAGTCACCGGGCAGGAACGATTGTCCCTTGCGCCCAACCTGATACGCGCCGTCCTCATACCAAATTCGTGGTGCTTTGTCTTTGAGCTCGTCCGGGAATCGGTTGTAGAAGATGTCGTCGGCGATCGAGATGTGGTTGTCCGCCGAGAACACCACGGTGCCCTCGGGCAGACCGGTCTTGGTGCCGTCGGCATGGCCGTGGCGATCCTTGGGAGCGCCGAAGCCCCCGGGCGGATACAGCGTGCTGGTTTGAGGCGACATCAGTGGCCCTCCAATCGAATTGAGTAATCGAAATCGGTTATCCCGGGTCGGCTGGCGAGGGTATTCACCAGGTCACCGGCAGTTCGTAGACGCCATAGGCGAGGCGGTCGTGCTTGAGCGGGACGTCCTCGAATGGCACCGCGAGTTCCAGCGTGGGGATCCGCTTGAACAGCGTGTGGAAGACGATCTGAAGCTCGGCGCGGGCGAGTTGCTGCCCGACGCACTGATGCCGGCCGTAGCCGAAGGCCACGTGCTGGCCGGCACCCGAGCGGTGCAGGTACAGCCGGTCGGGCTCGCTGAATTCCTTTGCGTCCCAGTTGGCCGGCGCGTTGTCGATGATGATGCCCTCGCCGGCCTGGATCGTCACCCCCGCGATGTCGATGTCCTCGGCGGCGATCCGACGCTGGCCGTTCTGGATGATCGACAGGTAGCGCAGCAGCTCCTCGACAGCGTTCGCAATGACTTTCGCGTCGTCGGTCTCCCGCAGGATCGCCGCCTGATCGGGGTGCTCCAGCAGGGCCAGCACGCCCAGCCCGATCATGTTGGCGGTGGTTTCGTGGCCCGCAATCAACAGGCCGGTGCCCAGCTGCGCGGCCTCCTTGACGCTGAGCTCGCCGGCCTTGACGCGCTCGGCCAGGTCCGACACCGCGTCTTCGGCCGGGTTCTCCATCTTGGCTTCAACCAGCTGCGCGAGATACTTGTGCAGGCTCATCGCGCCCTTCATCGTGTCCTCGGCGGCGGCATACCGCGCGAGGCCGACGTTGGCGTGGTGCTGGAACATTTCGGCGTCTTCATACGGCACGCCCAGCAGCTGGCTGATCACCAGCGAGGGCACCGGTAGCGCAATGGTGCTGACGACCTCGCCCGGCTTCGGGCCCGCGAGCAGGGCGTCGATGGCCTCGTCGGTGATCTGCTGGATCGCCGGGCGCAGACCCTCAACCCGCTTGAACGTGAACGGTTTTGACAGCATCCGCCGAAAGCGCGTGTGCTCCTCGGCATCGGAGGTGAAGACCGACCTCGGCCGCTTGTGCACGGTGGACAGCATGCCCTCGTTCCAGTGCGGGAAGCCGTCGCGCCGGTCGTCGACGCTGACCCGGGAGTCGGAGAACAGCGTGCGCGCCTCTTCGTAGCCGGTGACCAGCCAGGGCATGCTGCCGTCCCAGATCTTGACCCGGGACAGCGGCCGGCCCGCGGCCAATTCCATCACCTGCGGCGGCGGCGCGAACGGGCATCCGGCGGCTCGAGCCATCGGGTATTCGGGTGCGTCAGTGGTGGTTTCGGTGAGTGTCTCCGACACGTCTCACTCCTCGATGTGAATGGCCAGGGCCGGGCAACCAGCCTCGGCCTTGCGGACGTTGTCCGCCTGCTCGGTGGGCGGGTTCTCGTCGAGCACGATGACGACGCCGTCGTCGTCGCGCTGATCGAAGACTTCCGGCGCATGCATCACGCAGTTTCCCGATGATGCGCATTTGTCCTGTTCCACAGAAACTTTCATCTTCTACTCTTCACTCGTGTGGCGTGACGGGCGCAAGCCACAGTCCCACCACCGCGTCGATGAGGCGGGTGCCGGCCGCCGCCCAGGAGGTCCACGGCGCGGATGCGCCTGCGGCCAAGGCCCGTTCACGATCAGCGCAGGTGTGCACCAGCAGATTGCGCGCCATCAGGTTGCGTTCCACGCGGACGTCGATTGGAAGTTCGGGGAGGCACCGGTTGATCCCGTCGATGACTTGGACCAGGGATTCCGAGGTGAGTGCGTCCTTGACGACGATGTTGTAGTACGCGGGGTCGGTCATCACCTGCGCGGCGAAACGGGCATACCAACTGGGGTTGCCCAGGGCCGCGAGGTGCTCGGTGAGCGGGCGCACCAGGCAGGCGACCCATTTCCGTGGGTCGTTCGACTCCCGCATCCGGGCGACCATGTCTTCGCGCAACCGCTCGATGGGCTCGCGGTGCCGTTGCTCGATGGCGCGCACGAGGTCGGTCTTGGTGCCGAAGTGGTAGCCGACCGCGGCGTTGTTGCCCTGCCCGGCGGCCTCGCTGACCTGCCGATTGGAGACCGCGAAGACGCCGTGCTCGGCGAACAATCGCTCGGCGGCGGTGAGGATCGCATCCTGTGTGGTGCTGGCCCGATCGCTGCGCGCGGCCCTGGCAGTGGTCACCCGAGCAAGTCAACGCGCTGACCTTGATTAAGTCAAGCGATTGATTTAATTGGATGGTTGGCTGCGGCGCCGGACGACCTTGCCGGCCGCCGTCCCGCCGTCGACGCGCATCACCGTGCCGGTCACATACCGCGATCTGTCACCGGCCAGATACAGCGCCGCCTCGGCGACGTCTTCGGGCGTACCTTCCCGCTGCAGCGGTCGGTCGGCACGCATCTGGGCTCGAATCTTCTGCTCGAAGATCTCGAGTTCCTCCCGCGACTTTCCCGAGTTCGACGAAGCCAGAATCGGAGTGGGTATGCTGCCCGGCGCGATGGCGTTGACCCGAACATCGAAGTGCGCCAACTCAATTGCCGACGACTGGGTGAACATGATGACCGCGGCCTTGGAGGCGCGGTAGCTCATCACTCCCCCGCCGGCCTGGATACCGCCGATCGAGGAGAGGTTGATGATCGAGCCGCCGCCGGTCGAGGCCATCTGCCGGGCGGCATCGCGGGTACCGGCCATCACGCCCAGCACATTGACTGACATGACGCGCTGGAAGTCGGCGAGATCGTCATCGAGGAAGCTGCGGTGCATCTTGCTGGAGACCCCGGCGTTGTTGACCATCACATCGAGGCGCCCGAAGCTTTCCACCGTGCTGTCCACGAGGGCCGTGACCTGCGCCTGGTCGGAGACATCGGTGCGGCGGAAGACCACGTCGCCACCCAGGCTCTCGGCGAACCGCTCGCCACGGTCTTCCTCGACGTCCGCGATCACCACCCGTGCGCCCTCGGTCAAGAACTTCTCGGCGATCCCTGCGCCGATGCCCGAGGCACCGCCGGTGACGATCGCAACCTTGCCGGTTAGTTCGTTGACCATGTCGTCGAGTTAATCGGCGCGGCGTTACTTAAGTCAAGCGATTGATTTACGGCGAACACAGTTGGCTCCTAGATCGCGATGCTAACTTCGGCTTGGTGAGCCGGTTCGTTAACGTCGGATTCACCTGGCGTTTGCCGTGGGCAGCCACGCTGCCGTATGTCGGGGCTACGCCGTGACCCGTCCCGGCCACATGACCGAGTGAATTTGGCCGTCAACCCGACCGTTCGAAGGAAATGAATTGAGATTCAATCGATTTGGCGCCGCGGTAGGCATCGTGGCCTCCGGCGCGCTCGTCCTGTCCGGATGTGGCAACAACAACACCGGTAGCGAAGGCAGTGCGAGTTCCGGCGCCCCTGCCGCGAACGTGCACTGCGGCGGAAAGCAGACACTGAAGGCGAGCGGATCGACCGCTCAGGCCAACGCGATGGCGCGCTTCGTCAAGGCCTTCGAGCAGGCATGCTCGGGTCAGACGTTGAACTACACAGCCAACGGCTCGGGCGCCGGTATCAACGAATTCGTCGGCAACCAAACCGATTTCGGCGGTTCGGATTCCGCGCTCAGCGACGACGAGCACGGCAAGGCCCAGCAGCGCTGCGGTTCGCCGGCGTGGGACCTGCCGGTGGTGTTCGGTCCGATCGCGGTGACCTACAACGTCAACGGCGTGACCACGTTGAACTTGGACGGACCCACCGCGGCCAAAATCTTCAACGGCACGATCAAGACGTGGAACGATCCGGCCATCGCGGCGCTCAACGCCGGGACCAACCTGCCTGATCTGCCGATTCACGTGGTCTTCCGCAGCGACCAATCGGGGACGACGGACAACTTCCAGAAGTACCTCGACGGCGCGTCCGACGGCGCCTGGGGCAAGGGCAGCGGCAAATCCTTCGCCGGCGGCGTCGGCGAGGGCGCCAAGGGCAACGACGGAACGTCGGCCGCCATCAAGAACACGCCCGGCTCGATCACCTACAACGAGTGGTCGTTCGCGCAGGCGCAGAAGCTGAACGTCGCGAAGATCGTGACGTCGGCGGGGCCCGATCCGGTCGCGATCAGCTCGGACTCGGTGGGTAAGACCATCGCCGGTGCGAAGGTCAAGGGGCAGGGCAACGACCTGATCCTCGACACGCTGTCCTTCTACAAGCCGACGCAGGCCGGGGCCTACCCGATCGTGCTGGCGACGTACGAGGTCGTCTGCTCGAAGTACTCGGATGGCCAGGTCGGCACGGCGGTGAAGGCGTTCCTGCAGAGCACCATCGGAGCGGGCCAGGACGGCCTGGCCGACAACGGCTACATCCCGATCCCCGAGTCCTTCAAATCGAGGTTGTCGTCCGCGGTGGACGCCATCGCCTGATCGAAAGTAGACAGTGACGACAGCGCCCGCGCGCAGCGCCACAACTGAAAACAAGGCACGGGTCGGCGACCGGCTGTTCAAGTCGGTCGCCGCCCTGGCCAGTTCCACCATCACGATCGTGATCGCCCTGATCGCTGTCTTCCTGTTCGTCAAGGCGCTGCCGGCATTGCGCGCCAACCACGCGCATTTCTTCACCAGCACGCAGTTCAACACCAGCGACGGCGCGAACCTGGCATTCGGCATCCGTGACCTGTTCATGGTGACGTTGCTGAGCTCCGTGTGGGGCATGGTGCTCGCGGTGCCGATCGCCATCGGCATTGCGGTGTTCCTGACCCAATACGCGCCCCCGCGGCTGTCGCGTCCGTTCGCCGCCATAGTCGACCTGCTGGCCGCCGTCCCCTCGATCGTCTTCGGCCTCTGGGGAATCTTCGTGCTCGCACCGCAACTCGCGCCGGTCGAATCCATCCTCAACGAGAAATTGGGATGGTTGTTCCTGTTCAAGGCCGGCAACGTGTCGCTCGCCGGCGGCGGCAACATCTTCACCGCGGGAGTCGTGCTCGCGGTGATGGTGCTACCGATCATCACCTCGGTGTCGCGGGAAGTGTTCCGGCAAACGCCGGCCAGTCACACCGAAGCCGCTCAGGCGCTGGGCGCGACCAAGTGGGAGGTCATCCGGATGACCGTGCTGCCGTACGGCCGCAGCGGCGCGGTAGCGGCCTCGATGCTGGGTTTGGGCCGTGCGCTCGGTGAAACCGTCGCGGTGCTGATCATCCTGCGCGCATCCGCCTCGGCGGGCCGCTGGTCGCTGTTCGACGGCGGCTATACCTTTGCCTCCAAAATTGCTTCTGCGGCAAGCGAATTCAGTGCGCCGTTACCCACCGGCGCCTACATCTCGGCGGGTTTCGTCCTGTTCGTGCTGACCTTCGTCGTCAACGCCGTCGCACGCGCGGTCGTCGGTAGGGCGGTCAAGGTATGAGCGCTCCGGATCTTGCGCTGCCGGTCAAAAGCCCCGCGGTGCAGTCGATCAGCCTCAGGCGGCGGATAGAAAACAACGCGGCGGCAACGTTCTTCGTCGCGTCTTTCGCGGTTGCGCTGGTGCCGCTGGTCTGGGTGTTGTGGGTCGTCGTTCAGCGCGGCTGGTACGCGATCACCCGGCAGGGGTGGTGGAGCCACTCGCTGCGCGGCGTGCTGCCCGAGCAGTTCACCGGCGGTGTCTATCACGCGCTCTACGGGACTGTGGTGCAGGCCGCGGTGGCTGCCGCTATCGCCGTGCCCTTGGGCTTCATGACGGCGGTATACCTGGCCGAATATCGTTCCGGGCGGCTCGCGAAGTTCACCACGTTCATGGTCGACGTGCTGGCAGGCCTGCCGTCGATCGTCGCGGCCCTCTTCGTGTTCAGCCTGTGGATCGCCACCATGGGGTTCCAGCAGAGCGCGTTCGCGGTGTCGCTGGCATTGGTCCTGCTGATGTTGCCGGTCGTGGTGCGGTCCACCGAGGAGATGCTCCGACTGGTACCGCAGGACTTGCGAGAAGCCAGCTACGCGTTGGGAATTCCACAATGGAAGACCATTCTGCGGATCGTGGTTCCGGTCGCGTTACCGGGGATCGTCACCGGCGTCCTGCTGGCCATCGCGCGTGTGATGGGCGAAACGGCGCCGGTGCTGGTGCTGGTCGGCTACAGCCGATCGATCAACTTCGACATCTTCAACGGCAACATGGCCTCGCTGCCGCTGCTGATCTATTCGGAGCTCAACAACCCCGAGCACGCCGGCTTCCTGCGGGTGTGGGGCTCGGCGCTGACGCTGATCATCGTCGTCACGGTGGTGTATCTCGCGGCCGCCGTGGCCAACTGGCTGATCACCGTCCGCCGCCGCTGAGTTCGCGAGACGGCGACCAAGCTCGCGACTCGGCCGAACCCGCAGTCGTGACTCCTGCTTCGCGGGCGCGGCGCTAGCTCGAGCAGCCGGCGACGTGCAGCTTGACCACCCGGTCGTTGCCGCGGTCGGCGATGTAGAGATTGCCGTCCTTGTCCACCGCCAGTTGTAGCGGCGTGTTGAGCCCGTTGAGCGTCAACGGAGTTGGGGCGGTCGCGTTGGCCGGCAGTTTCACGACCTGGTTGTCGTCGTGCTCGCTGACGTAGACATCCCCGGCTGCGTTGACCGCGATCCCCCAGGGCACGCTGACCCCGGTGAAGGGGAGCACGGTCTGCTCAGTCGACCCGGACGCCAGCTTGAGCACCCGGTTGTTGTCGGTGTCGGTGACGAACACGTCGCCGGCATCGTTGACGGCCACGCCATCGGGATTGTCAAGCCCGTCGAACGGCAGCACCTCTGGAGTCTTGCTGCCGGCCGGCAACTTCATCACCCGATCGTTGCCGCGATCGGCGACGTAGACGTTGCCGGCCTTGTCGACGGTGACGCCTTCCGGGAAACTCAGACCGGTGAAGGGCAACTCCGTCTGGCTGTTGGACCCGGATGCCATCATGACGACGCGATGGTTGAAGTCGGTGACGTACACCGCGCCGGACGAGTCGACGGCCACTCCCTGCGGCTGATACAGGCCGGTGAACGGAAGCACAGCGGGCGTGTCGGAACCGGGGCTCAGCTTCACCACTCGGCCGTACATCCCCTGGTTGGTCACGTAGATCGCGCCGGCCGAGTCCACCGCCACCGCGCCGGGAGACAGCCGGAACGTCAGCCCGTTGAACGGCAACACATTCTGGCCGCACGCCTCGGCCGCCGGACCCTTGTCGGGCTTGAAGACGAACACGGCCACGACGGCGAGGAGTACCGCGGCCGCCGCGGCGCCCAGGATCAACCAGAGCTTCCGCTTGTTGGGCTGCTCCTGCGATTGCGGGTGAAAATCGGGTGCCCGCGGCGCCGGCGCCGGCGTGCGCGCCGCGGGGGCGATGCCGGTGGGCGGGCCCGCCCATCCCCCGGTGTCCGCGGGCGGCGGGGTTCGGCGGGCGGGGGCGATGCCGGTGGGCGGCGCCGAGTGCTCTCCGGTTCTGAAACCCGTGGTGGGCGGTGCCGGGTGACCGCCGGTGCTGAAACCCGTGGTGGGTGGCGCCGGGTGACCGCCGGTGCTGAAACCCGTGGTGGGTGGCGCCGGGTAACCGCCGCCGCTCATCGCGGTGGGTGGTGAGCGCCACCCGCCGTTGCCGGGATCGGACGGCGCGGGACGCATTGAGGTGTGCTCGCCGGCGGCGGCTTCGGTCTGCTGGATGATGCTTTTCGCCTGGTGCTGCTCGGTGTTCGTCAGCGCATGCAAGGCGGCCTGCGCCAGTTCACCGGCGCTGCGGTAACGATCGGCCGGGTTCTTGGCCATCCCCTTCGCAAGCACTTCGTCGAGCGCCGGCGGTACCCGTCCGGGTAAAAGCTGGCTGGGGCGCGGCACCGGCTCCATCAAGTGGGCGGCGACCAATCGCTCGACACTTTCGCCGCGGAACGGCGGTGCCCCGATGAGACACTCGCCGAGAACACAAGCCAGCGAGTAGATGTCGGACCGGTACGTGACCTCGCTGTCGCTGAATCGCTCCGGCGCCATGTAGCGGTACGTACCGATCGCCATCCCGGCCTGGGTCACACCGGCGTCCTCGCCGGCGCGGGCGATGCCGAAGTCCACCAGGTAGGCAAAGTCATCGCCGGTGATCAAGATGTTTTCCGGCTTCACATCTCGATGGATGATGCCGTTGGCGTGCGCGGCATCCAGGGCCGCCGCGACCTGACGCACGATCGCGACCGCGCGGGGCGCGCTCATGGGTCCGGTACGGCTCAACGCCGCCGCCAAGCTCTCGCCGTCGATGAGGCGCATGTCCAGGTACAGCTGGCCGTTGATCTCGCCGTAGTCGTGGATGGGCACCACGTGCGGCTCGGTCAGTCGTCCGGCAGCACCGGCCTCGCGCTGCATCCGCTCGCGATACATCGGGTCGTTGGAGAAGTCCGGCGATATCAGCTTGAGCGCTACGACCCGGCCCTTGCGGGTGTCCTCCGCCTCGTAGACCTCACCCATTCCGCCACGACCGAGCAACCGGTTCAGCCGGTACGGACCGAACCACGACCCCACCCGTGAATTCTGTTGGCCAGTAGTCATTATCGTTGCTCCATCACGAGATGCCGTTCACCGCGGCCGAGAGCTTCGACTGAAACGAGCTCGGCATCGGGATGTAGCCGTATTGGTCGAGGCCGCTCTGGCCGGCGCCAATCGTGGCTTGCATGAACGCTTTCACCGCCGCACCGGTCGAGGAGTCCGGATACTTCGAGCACACAATCTCGTACGTGGCGAGAACAATTGGATACGCGCCGGGCTGCGACGGCTTGTAAAACGACGACGTGTCCACGACCAGATCGTTGCCCTGGCCGGCGAACTTGGCCCCGGCGATCGTCTTGCCCACGGACTCGGGTGTGATCGTCACCGGGTCTGGTCCGGCCGATGTCACGATCTGAGCCATCCCCAACTGGTGGCCGACCGCGAAGGACCACTCGTTGTAGGTGATCGACCCGTTGGTCGCTTTCAGCGCGGCCGAGGTGCCCTCGTTTCCGGCCGCACCCTGGCCCACGCCGCCGGCGAAGGTGTCACCGGAGCCTTTGCCCCAGGAGCCGTCCGAAGCGGCATCCAGATACTTCTGAAAGTTGTAGGTGGTGCCGGATTTATCGGCCCGGAACACGACGTTGATCGGCGCTGCCGGCAGGTTGGTTCCGGAGTTGAGTGCCTTGATCGCCGGGTCGTTCCACGTAGTGATCGCCCCGTTGAAGATTTTCCCGGTGGTCGGGCCGTCGAGGTTCAGCGTCGAGATTCCCTCGAGGTTGTAGGTCACGGCGATCGGGCCGAACACCGCCGGCAAATCCCAAGCGGGAGAACCACATCGCTGCTGCGCCTTATCCGGTTCGCCCTTCGCCGGATCGAGCGGCTTGTCCGATCCACCCAAATCGGTCACGTTCGTCAGGAACTGGTCGACGCCCGCGCCCGAGCCGTTGGCCTTGTAGTCCAACGTGTAGCCGGGGCAGGCGCGGATGTAGGCGTAGACGAACTGTTCGATCGCGTTGGTTTGGGCGGTCGATCCGCTCGCCATGAGCTTCTTCTTGCCACCGCAGTCGACGGGCACCGGCGGCGGCCCGGACCCTGTGCTCGACGACGTGTTACTCCCGCCCCCGCCGCACGCCGAAAGGATCGATGCACCCATCAACAGCGTGCTCAACGCCGCGATACATCGGCTGACCTTCACTGCCACGTCCTCTACATGATCGGCAACTGGACGCCGAGCCTACCGTTAACGAGAGACGGCGTGGGGCTTAATAGCAGATGAATGGCGCATTCCAAGCGGGGGCACAGGGCCCGGTTCAGCCTCGCACGGTCGCCAGAAATTCCAGCAAGACGGCGTTGAGGGCCTCCGGTTGCTCCAGTTGAGGGCAATGGCCGGCGTCCTCGATGACGGCCGACCTGCCCAGCGGAAGCCGGTCGGCGATGTCCTTGGCCCAGCCGGTCGGCAACAGCTTGTCGCACGCCCCTTCGATCACCAATGCGGGCACCGCCACCCGCTGGTAGGCGCGGGTGCTCGACGGCGGGGGCGGCGGGGGCGCACCCGGGCGACGGAACCGGGCCGCCGCCAAGGTCTCCCAGGCACCGGGAGCGGTGCTCGACTCGTATCTCCGTTGGACGTACGCCTCATCGGCGGAATATTTCGGGTCGTGGAAGAGGGCGTCGACGATCCGACGCATCGCCGGCAGCGTGGCGTCGTAGTCGTAGAGCGCTTCCATGTGTCGGTTGCGCTGGATCTCGCCACCGCCGCAGATGGCCACCAGGCTGCGCAACGGCAGCACCGGTGACTCGGAGGTCGCGTCGACGAGCAGATTGATGGCGCCCATCGAGTTGCCGACGAAATGCGCTGCGCCAATGCCGAGTTCGGCGCAGAACCGCGCGATGTGCCGGATCCGCATTCCGCGACCGTCGTTGAAGTCGAGCACCTTGGCCGAGGCACCGAATCCCAACATGTCCGGCGCCAGCACGCGGTACCGCTCAGCGAGCGCGGGTATCGTTTTCTCCCAGCCGATTTCGGCGCTGACCCCGAACTCGCCGCCATGCAGCAGGATCACCGGGTCGCCGTCGCCGGCCTCCAGGTAGTGGGTGGTCAGACCGTCGATGAGCGTCGTTCGGCTGTGGGTGTCCACTATTTGATCGCGATCGGATTCACCGGGGAGCCCACCGCGCCGGTGAATCGCAGCGGCGGCGCGATGAGTTGGAACTCGTAGACCCCGTCCGCCGCGCAGTCGGCCGCCAATGCGTTGAGGTCCCAGTACTCGCCGAGCATCAACCCCATGTCGCGCAGGCACAGCATGTGCATCGGCATGAAGGTGCCCTTGACACCGGAGACCGGGTCTTCGACCATCAGGTTGTCGGCCGCAACCGCGGCGACCTCGTGGTCGTGCAGCCACGGCGCGCACAGCCAGTCCAAACCGGAACCCGGTTCGCCGCCGTTGCCGGTCTCCAAAAATCTTGCCCACCAACCGGTTCGGATGAGCACGATATCGCCGCTGCCGATCGTCACGCCCTGCGCGCGGGCGACTTCGTCCAGCTCCTCTGCGGTGATCGGATTGCCCAGCTCGATGAAGGTGTCCACGCCGCGGTGTTTCGCGACGTCGAGGAGCACGCCGCGCGAGGTGATGCCCTTGCCGTCGACCTTGTCGATGCCGCAGTGCCGCGCGCCGAAGCTGGTGACCGAGTCGGCGGGAAAGCCGTTGTAGAGCTTGTCCTCGTAGTAGACATGCGACAGCGCGTCCCATTGGGTGGCGCACTGCAGCGGCATGACGATCATGTCGTCGTTGAAGCGGAACAGGTCGTCCTGGAAGTACCTGCCCATGTCCTGGGCGCTCGGGTTGCCCACCCAGTCGGGGCCGAACTGCGGCAGCGAATACGCGTCGCCACCGTCGACGGTCATGGTGTGAATAGGGTTGTGCCGGAACTTGAATGCGCCCTGCGGACCGGAGGACCCGAAGTCGACGCCGAGCGGAAACACCTTGCCGTGCTTGACCAGACCGGCCGCTGCGGCAATCTTCTCCGGGGTGATGAAGTTCAGGGTGCCGAGTTCGTCGTCGTCGCCCCAGCGACCCCAGTTGGACACCTCGCCGGACACCCGGCGAAAATCGGTCAGGCTGGCCACGTTGCTTGCCCTTCCTCTAGTTCGCGCGCCACCGCGGCACCGATGTTGCCGCCGTCGACCCACAGTATTTGACCCGAAATATAGCTGGCGGCTTTGCTATTCAGGAACACCAGCGCGGCGGCCTGTTCCTCGGGGTCGGAGGCCCGGCCCAGCGGCTTGGGGATGTCGTCGAGAAAGCTCGGGCCGTAGGCGCCGCGTAGCTGGTCGAGAATCGGCGTCTCGGTGACACCCGGCCCGGTGCAGTTGATCCGGATGCCGCGGCCGCCGAGTTCGCTGGTCTTGCTCATCGTGTAGAGGATGATCGCCTCTTTGGACAGCCGGTAACCGCCGTCGGCCAACGCTTCGGGATGGCGTTTGCACCAGTCGATGCCGTCAGCCACGGTGCGGGTGGCCAGCAACCCGGCCGTGACCTGTTGGTTGTCCCGATAAGCCTTGGCCGCCAACGAGGAAACACTCACGACGGACGACCCAGCGGGCATCTTCGGGGTGATGAGTTCGGTGGCATACCGCAGGCCGAGGAAGTTGATCGTCACGACGAGCAGCGGGTCGCCGATCCCGGAGGACACGCCGGCGACGTTGAACAGCACGTCGACCCGGTCGCCGAGCGAGGCCACGGAATTCTCGATCGACTCGGGATCGATCAGGTCGACGGGGTGGAATTCGGCGATCTCATCGCGGGGCGGCTGCTTGTCCAGCCCCACGACGTGCGCGCCCAGTTCGGTGAGCTGCCGGACAACGTGCGCCCCGATGCCCGACGAGCACCCGGTGACGACCGCGCGTCGCCCGTCGTAGCGCCACAGCTCGTCGATCTGCCCCAACGACTACTTCTTCGACTCGTCTTTGAGCCGCTGGGCCGCCTGCACGCGGCCCTCGTTGATTTCGGCCATCGCCTCGGGAATCTCACTCGCGGTGAAGTTTCCGCCGCGGCCAGTGGGCAGGCCACCGAAGGAGTAGGCCTCGTCGAACTTCGGTGCGGTGGACTGCGGACGGCGTGCCTCGACCTTCTCGATGATCGGCTCGAGTCGCTTGGCCTTCTCGGCCACCGCCTTCTGGTCGCGCTCGATGAACTCCGGCAGCACCTCTTTGCCCATCAGCTCGATGGACTCCATGGTGCCCTCGTGGCTGCGCGGGTTGAGCAGCAGGATGATCTCGTCGACACCGCTCTCCTCATACCCCCGGAGGAATTCACGAACGGTGGAGGGCGAGCCGATCGCGCCACGGCCCGGACCGTAGGCCAACGTCGGATCCTTTTCGCACTCTTCGAGATAACGCTCCCAGACCCCGGTACGGCCGGGGGTGTGCACGCCGGTCATGTAGTAGTGCATGATTCCGAACGAGAAGAATCCGCCGCCCATGCCGAGGCGCTGCACGGCCTGCTCGTCGGTCTTGGCCACCATCATGGACAGGTCGCCGCCGATCGCGAGAATGTTCGGATTGATCGCCGGCGTGCATGGCACCCCGCTCTCTTCGAGTTCCTTGTAATAACCGTTCACCCGCTCGGTCAGCGGACCCGGGCCGGTGTAGGCGAAACTCAGTGCGCCGAGGCACTTCTGGGCGGCCATTTGTACCGAAGCCGGACGCGTACAGGCAACCCATACGGGAGGGTGCGGCTTCTGCAACGGCTTGGGAACTACGTTACGGGCTGGCATCTCGATGTGCTCGCCCTTGAATCCGGTGAACGGCTCCTCGGTCATACAGCGGATCGACACCTCGAGCGCCTCTTCCCACTGCGCGCGCTT
Organism: Candidatus Mycobacterium wuenschmannii; assembly: GCF_030252325.1. Classification (NCBI taxonomy): domain Bacteria; kingdom Bacillati; phylum Actinomycetota; class Actinomycetes; order Mycobacteriales; family Mycobacteriaceae; genus Mycobacterium; species Candidatus Mycobacterium wuenschmannii. The sequence goes on from NZ_CP126981.1 coordinate 3,019,392, forward strand.
GTCGGCGGGGTCGATGTTGAAACCGCCGAGCTCGCCGATCGACGAGGATTCGCCGGTGCCGAACTCCACCCGGCCGTCGGAGATCAGGTCGAGGGTGGCGATCCGCTCGGCGACCCGCGCGGGATGGTTGACCGCGGGCGGCAGGTGCATGATGCCGAATCCCAGCCGAATATCCTTGGTGCGCTGGCTCGCTCCGGCCAGAAACATCTCCGGCGCGGTCGAGTGGCAGTACTCCTCGAGGAAGTGATGCTCGGTCAGCCAGACAGTGGAGAAGCCGGCCTTGTCGGCGGCCTCGACCTCGTCCATGGCGTCCTTGAGCAGGACGTGCTCGTCGTCGTCCGACCACGGACGCGGCAGAGCGAACTCGTAGAACAGTGAGATTTTCACGTTGTGCCTCCCGGAACAATTGAGTGAGTCGAGCTTTGGCTGACAAGATGTTTGGCCGCGACGTAGCCGAAGGTCATGGCGGGTCCGATCGTCGCCCCGGCGCCGGCGTAACTGCGCCCCATGACCGCCGCCGAGGCGTTGCCCACCGCGTACAGGCCGCGGACGACGCTGTCGTCGGACCGCAGCACGCGCGCGAACTCGTCGGTGCGCAGGCCACCCGAGGTGCCCAGGTCGCCGAGAACCATCCGGAATGCGTAGTAGGGCGGCTTGCCCAGCGGGTGCAGATTCGGGTTGGGCAGGGTCGGGTCTCCGTAGTAATTGTCGTAAACGCTGTCACCTCGGTTGAAGTCGTCGTCATGGCCCTGGAGCGCGAGTTCGTTGAAACGTGTTGCGGTGGCGTTGAGTTGGTCGGCCGGGACGTCGATCTTGGCGGCGAGCTCGTCCCAGGTCGTGGCCGATTTGACCACGCCGGATTCGAGCCACGCCTTGGGGATCTTGCGACCGGTCGGCACTGGGGCGAAGGGGATTTTCGGAATCGGAAGATGACCCGCGACAACATATTTCAAGAACGACCGGTGGTCGGTGACGAGCCAGCACGGAATGTGGGTGATGCCCGATTCCTGGCCGGCGATCATCGCGTGGCCGAAGTCCATGTAGGGCGCGGCCTCGTTGATGAAACGCTCGCCCGCGCCGTTGACGATGAACTGTGCCGGCATCATGCGCTCGTTGAGCATGAATTGCAGTCGGCCGTCGGGCCATTGGATGGCAGGGAACCACCAGGCCTCGTCGAGCATGTCGGCGGCGGCGCCGATCTGTTGGCCGGCCCGAATGCCGTCGCCGGTGGCCGCGGGATTGCCGAAGCTCCAGTCCTGGTCCACCGTGGGCTGATGCTCTTTGCGCCACGCCAGGTCGTGGTCGAAGCCGCCGCTGGCCACGATCACACCACGGTTGGCCCCGATGCGTTGCGCCGTGCCGTTCTTCTCCACGACGGCGCCGATCACCACCCCATCGTCGTCGGTGAGCAGTTGCGTCATCGGCGCGTCCAGCCACAGCGGGATGCCCTGGTCTTTGAGGGCCAGTCGTAGCCGCGCGGACAGCGACTGACCGATCGCCGCCATCCGGTCGCCGAATACGCGGGCCCGCACCATCCGCCAGATCAGCTTGAGCAATACGCCTTTGCCGGCCCACGACTGGCGAACCTGGTAGAACTTGCGAAGATCTTTAGGGCCCAACCAGATTCCGCGTGGGGCCAGCGCCAACGGGGTCAGCAGATTCTGCTCCTCGTCGGCGAGGGTGCGCAGATCGATCGGCGGGACGTTGATGGTGCTGCCGAGCTCGGACCCGCCGGGCAGTTCCGGGTAATAGTCGGCGTAGCCCGGCTTCCAGACGAATTCCAACCAGGGGCTGAGCTTTTCGAGGAACTCCATCATGGACGGTGCCGACTCGACGTACTGCCGGATGCGCGCCTCGCTCACCAGACCGTCGGTGATGCGCTTGAGGTAGCCGACGACCTCTTCCGGCTCGGGTGAGTACCCGGCCCGGCGCTGTGACGGCGCTCCGGGCACCCAGATGCCGCCGCCGGACAGCGCCGTGGAACCACCGAATTGGCTGGACTTCTCGACGATCAGTGTCGACAGACCCGAAGCGTTCGCGGCCAGCGCTGCGGTCATGCCGCCGCCACCGGAGCCGATCACCAGGACGTCGACGACGTGGTCGAAGGAGGTCATGCCGGCACCGCCGTCCGGATCGCGAAGCCGGCGATCAACTCGGGCACCGGCCGGTAGTAACGCACACCGGTCTCGTAGGCGCCGGCGGCAGCCAGCGCCGCGAAAGCCGCTACCCAGGTGCGGATTTCGTGCGCGGAGTTGCCTCCCTGAGCGGCAATCGACGCGTTCGACCAGTTATCGAGGTCGTCGAGTTGACCACTGTCGACGATGCTGAGGAACCTCTGGTCGAAGTCGGGGTTGAGCTTTTGCAGCGGGCTGTCGCCGGCGGCGAAGTTCTTGGCCGCCTCCATCACCGCGCTCTGTCGCGCGGACCGCTGTTCGGTGGTCATCGGCTCGCCGTGGACGATACGGCCGACGATCTGCGGCGTGGCGGTCGCCAGCGTCGGCACCGGCGGATCATGGGACAGCCCACCGGATCCCATGACGAGCACGCGCTTGTTCAGCGTGGCCAGGTAACTGCCGACCGCCGCGCCGAGGGTGCGGCAGCGATGCAGCGGACCCAGCGGGGTGGCGACCGAATTGATGAAGATCGGGATCACCGGCTTCGCCTTCGCGTTGCCGAACAGCTTCTCCAGTGGCTGGACGGTGCCGTGGTCGACATCCATGCTGGCCGAGATCGCGATGTCGACACCGGCCGACAAGACCGCTTTCGCGCACGCGACCGCCGTGGCTTCGGGTACGTCGAGTGGCCCTTTGTGGGTGCCGTAGTCACCGACCCCCTGGGCGTCGGTGCCGATGCAGAACGGCGGCATCGTCCGGTAGAAGAAGCCGTTGTAATGATCGGGCGCGAAGATGACGACGATCTCCGGATCGAAGTCGATGACGAAATCCTTTGCCCGCGTGAGTGCGTGATCAATGTCGTCAAGCAGGTCCTGGGACGGCCCGGGCAGATTGAGCAGTGGGCTGTGGGACATACAGCACAGGGCGAGAGGCACGTTGAGGATCACCGCCCCCCGGTGTCAGGGTGAGGACATCGAACAGGGAGGTACTCGTTTCGGGAGCGAGTTGCGCGATGCACGCGCCCGCGATGCAGCGATCGGGACGCAGGAACAACACCGATTCGGAGTGGGCGTCGAACCAGGATTTGAGCTGACCGGTCCGGTCGCCGACCACGACCACGTCGGGATCGTCGTCGCCGTCCCAGTGCAGCTGGGTCAGCGGCCGCGCCGCTACGAGCTTCGCCCCGAGCGCCTGCCAATCCGTAAACGCCTTGGCGCCGAGGATCTCCCGCGGGCTGTTGTTCCAGCACATGACCGCGAACCCGTTGCCGAGGACATCGTCGAGCAGGACATTCTGCTGTTCGCGGGTGTCGACCCGGGGCTGGACGAACAACGTTCCGACCGGGGAGTCCGGCCGGCGCGGCTCGGGGTGCACCACCGCGCCCTGCTCATAGCGTGGCATCGGCTTGAACCGCATTTCGAGCACGTATCGCTTGAGCGAGGGCACAATTGACGCCGACCGGACCAGCAGATCGCGGGCGGCGGCGACCCGGCGATTGGTCGGCGAGATGACCCGGCCCACCATGGTCGACAGGTCGATCATGGCGCGGGCGTGCTTGCGGCGCTCGACGTCGTAGGTGTCGAGCAACGCGTCCCCCGCGTACCCGTTCACCACCGCGGCGAGTTTCCAGCCCAGGTTCGTCGAATCGCGGATACCGCTGTTGTAGCCCTGGCCCTGCCACACCGGCATGAGGTGCGCAGCATCGCCGGCCAGCAGGACACGGCCCTTGCGGAACGCTCCGGCGATCCGGCTGTGGTGGGTGTAGAGGCGGTGCCGGATCACGTCAACCCGGTCGGGGTGCGGCACCATCGACGCCAGCATCCGGGTGAGAAACGCGGGGTCCTCGGCCTGCTCGTCGGTTTCGTCCGCGTGAATCATGAACTCGAAGCGGCGAATTCCGTGTGCGATCGAGATAGACGCGTAGGGGCGGGCCGGGTCGGCGCCGACCTCGCTGTTGGGATGCCCGAGCGGGTCGTTGGCGATGTCGACGACCAGCCAGCGGGTCGGCGAGGTGGTGCCGTCGAACGAAACACCCATCAGGCGTCGGGTGGCGCTGCGGCCGCCGTCGCAGCCGACGACGTAGCTCGCCCGCACGTTCGTGCGGCCGCCGGCGCCGTCGAATTCGACCGTCACCGCGTCGGTCGCCTCGGTGTAGGACGCCATACCCCGGCCCCATTGCACCTCGACGTGCTCGAAACGCTCGAGCCCGCGCAGCAATTCGGCGTCGACGAGCGGCTGGACAAAGCCGTTGCGCTTGGGCCAGCCGAATCGCGCGTCGGGCGGTGCCATTTCGGCCAGGATTCGCCGCTTGGCGTCGACGAACCGCAGGATCTGGTTGGGCACGGTGTGCGGCAGGACCTGCTCGACGACACCGATCGCCTGGAAAGTGCGCAGTGACTCGTCGTCCAGACCAACCCCGCGCGGGTAGTCGATCAGTGTGTCTCGCTCTTCGACCACCAACGTGCTGACACCCTGCAGCCCAAGGATATTGGCCAGGGTCAGGCCGACCGGACCGGCGCCGACGACAACAACGTCGACGTCGACTTCCTGGTTGCTGTCGGTCATCAGCGGCCCAGCAGGAAATCGATGTGCAGGCGGTCGAATGTCTTGGTGTCCTCGTACTGCGGCCAGTGCCCGCAGCCGGACATCACCTCGAAGCGCGCGCCCGGAATCATCGACGCGATGCGGCGGCCCTCGGTGACGTCGGCGGTCGGGTCGTCACTGGTCCACAGCACCAGCGTGGGTGCCTTGATTGCGCCATAGTCGTTGGCGCCCAGCAGGTTACGGGCCCGGATGTCGGGGTCCTGCAGGGCCATGATGTCGCGCATGGCGTTGACGAATCCGGGTTGGCGATACACCCGCTGGCGGCTGGCCACCAGGTCGTCGTAGTCCTTGGACTTGTCGGCCATCAGCCACTTGATGCGTGCCTGCACGGTGTCCCAGGTGGGGTTCTCGGCGGCGGCCATCGACAGCGTGATGATCCGCTTCATCACCTCCGGGTCGGCCTGCGAGCCACCGGCGGTGTTGAGCACGAGGCGGTCGACCTTGTCGGGATGGTCGGCGGCCGCGCGCGACACCACCCAGCCGCCCAGCGATTCGCCGGACAGGTGTGCGCGCTCGACACCGATCGCGTCCATGAAGGCGAGGAGGTGGTCGACGTAGTGCTGAATCTCCAACGGGTGACCGGGTTTATCGGTGTAGCCGTGGCCCAGCATGTCGATCGACCAGGTGGAGAAGTGCTCGGCATGCGCCTCGATATTGCGGACGTACGCCTCGGCATGACCGCCGGAACCGTGCAACAGGATCAGCGTCGGCTGAGTCTTGTCGCCGGCATGCAGGAAGCGGGTCCGCACGCCGCCGGCATCGAGGTAGCCCTGCGCAAACGGGACCCCCTGTAGGTCACTCCACACGCTTTCGTGCTCGGCCACCGGTTCCTCTCTTGCCGTCCTGGCGGAAATTCTGTTCTCGTACCGGGTGAATCATGTGTGCTAAAATCGCACACTAATGTGCACTATGTATAGAGCATCACTCTCGACGGGGTGTCTGTCAAGCAAGATTGCGGGGCGCTGACATGGGCGAGGTCCCCACCACCACCGCGCCCGGGTCGCAGACATTGGCGCGGGGACTCAACGCGTTGCAGCACGTGGCCGACGCTCCCGCGGGTCTGACCGTGCAGCAGGTGGCCGACGCCGTCGGCGTGCACCGGACCATCGCGTACCGCCTGCTGGCCACGTTGGCCCAGTTCCGATTCGTCGCCAAGGGCGAGGACGGTCGCTACCGGCCGGCCGCGGGCCTGGCGTTGCTCGGTTCGTCGTTCGACCGCAACGTCCGTCAGCTCAGCGTGCCGATCCTGCGCGGCCTGGCCGACGACCTGGGGACGACGGTCTCGCTGCTGGTCGCTGAGGGGGATCAGCAGGTGGCCATCGCGGTGATCGTGCCCACCCAGGTGCCGTATCAGTTGGCGTTCCATGAGGGCAGCCGCTACCCGCTCGACCGGGGTGCCGCGGGCATCGCGCTGCTGGCCAGCCTGCCGCCAAGGCCGGACGAGCGCGACCTGGTGGTCAGCGCCCGCGCGCAGGGATGGGTGATCACCCACGGCGAAATCGAGCCCAACACTTACGGTTTGGCGGTGCCGGTGCATCGTGACGCGCCATCGCCGCCGGCGTGCATCAACCTGATCTCGCACCGCGAGGACGTGGTGATGCAGGGCAAGGACGCGGTTGTCCAGGCAGCCAAGGAATTGTCGACGATCCTCAACTGACCGAAAGGAATTCAGAACTGATGCCGTCTTGGGACCATGAGGGCGACGTCGTCGTGCTGGGCAGCGGCGGGGCCGCACTCGCCGCTGCGCTGACCGCGGCCGCCAGTGGCGCCTCGGTCGCGGTGTACGAGAAAGCCGCGACAGTCGGTGGTACCACTGCGGTTTCGGGGGGCGTCGTTTGGATCCCCGCGCACAACCGCTCCCCCGACGGCGAACTCTCGGTCGAGGACGCGCTGAGCTACCTGCATGCCCAGTCGCTGGGTTCGATGGACGACGCTCTGGTCGAGACGTTCGTGCGGACCGGCCCGGCCATGCTCGACTTCATCGAGGCGCACAGCAGCCTGCGCTTCGAAATCGCCTCGGGGTTCCCCGATTACAAGCCCGAACTGCCCGGGGGCCAGCCCGGCGGCGGCCGATCGCACAGCGCCGCGCCGTTCGACCTGAACCAGCTCGGCGACTGGAGCGACCGGATCACCGCCTTCCCACAGGACTGGTCCAACGTCGGATTCGACGCCGAAACACGCGCCCGGTTGTACGCCGGCGCCGACCCGAACGCCGACCTGTGCGTGGCCGGCACCGCGCTGATCGCAGGGTTGCTCAAGGGCCTGCTGGACGCCGGCGTCACACCACAGACCAATGCCCGCGCCGAGGAACTGATCGCCGACGACGGCCGTATCGTCGGCGTGCGGGTGAACGCCGACGGCACACACCTGGACGTGCACGCCCGCCGCGGCGTGATCCTCGGGACCGGTGGATTCGAGTGGGATCCCGGTCTGGTCAACGCTTTTCTGCGCGGACCGATGCACGGCGCCGTCTCGCCCCCGAACAACACCGGCGACGGCCTGCGAATGGTGATGGCCCACGGCGCCGACCTGGCCAACATGGGCGAGGCGTGGTGGGTCCCGATCGTGCAGATTCCGGGCGACACCATCGACGGGCATCAGCGCAGCCGCAGTGTCCGGTTAGAACGCACCCGACCGCGCAGCATCATCGTCAACAGGCTGGGCAAGCGCTTCGTCAACGAGGCCTGCGATTACAACTCGATGGCCGGCGCCTTCCACTACCTCGACCCGCGCGAGGGCTACGTCAACGACCCGGCCTGGATGGTGTTCGATTCACAGCACCTCAAGCGCTACGGATTCCTCGGCATCGACGCCGACGGCCCCGTGCCGGACTGGTTCTGCGAATCGTCGGATCTGAGCGAGTTGTCCGCCAAGACCGGTATCGCCCTCGACGGGCTCAATCGCACGATCGAGGCGTGGAACCACAATGCCGGCGACGGTGTTGATCCCGATTTCGGCCGTGGCTCAAGCGCTTACGACGGCTACTGGGGTGACGAGCATGCGACGACGCCGGCCGGCAAGACACTCGGCCCGGTCGACACTGCGCCGTTCTACGCGGTCCCGATCTCAGTCGGGGCGATGGGTACCAAGGGCGGGCCGCGCACCGACCGCGACGGCCGCGTGCTGCACGTCAGCGGCGAGCCGATTCCCGGCCTGTTCGCGGCCGGCAACGCGATGGGCGGGGTGACCGGCCGCGCGTATGGCGGTGCAGGCGGAACCATCGGCCCGGCAATGGTTTTCGGCTACCGTGCCGGGCACACCGCCGCGACCGGCACGTCGCTTGACTAGCTGAAGGCCTGGGTGATGGTCGCCGCGTCGAAGTAATCGCGCCATGCGACGATCCGGTCGTCGTGCACTTCGAAGACGCCCATGACCGGCAGCGGGATCTCGCCTCCGCCCTTGCGCCGCATGACATCAGTGCGCTCGTTCATCACGACTGTGCCGTCGCTGACCTGACGGTGCACGTTGAAGTCGATACCGTCGAATGCGGTGAGGAAGCCCGCGATGAACTGCGCGATCGCCTCACGTCCGTGGACGGGCTCCATCGGAATGTTGTGATACACGGCGTCCTCGGTGAAGAAGCCGGCCAACTGTTCCGGATCCGGTGAGGACCAGAGCGAGCAGAATTCGGTGACCAATTCGTCGGCGGTGCGCGTCATGGATTCATGCAACACCAGCTGCTAGCGTTCGGCGAGCGCTTTCGCCAAATCGATTGTGCCGGTGCGAATCGCGCCCACCACCCCGCCATCGACCAGTAGATCGGTGCCGGTGATGAACGACGCCGACGGTCCGAGCAGGAACTCGGCGGCCGCGGCGATGTCTTCCGGGGTGCCGTATCGCCGGACGCCGGAATTCTCGACCATCGCCCGCATCAGCGCGCCCGATTCGCTCTCGAGTTCCAGCCGACCCATCGCCGTCGAGATCACGCCGGGGCTGATCGAGTTGATCCGGGCGCCACGCTCGCCCCAGATTCCCGCAGCGGCGGCCACTCGAATCTGGTTGGCCCGCTTGGCCAATGGGTAAGCCATCTGGCTGCTGGTGACCGCGGCACAGGCTTCGAGGCCGAGCAGCTCCTCGGCCGGCAGGGTCGCGAACTGCTTCTCGAGGTCCGGATCGAGCGGCGGCAGCATGTGGCCGGCCATGCTGGCGATGACGACGCCGGCGCCGCCGGGTTCGATCACCCGGCCGAACTCCTCGACGCTCAGGGCGACGCCGAGTAGGTCGACGGCCAGTACGGCGTCCGCGGATGCCTGTTGCGGGGAGAGCCCTGCCGTGTGGACGACCGCGGTCACCCGGCCGGCCGCCGTGGCCGCGTCGGCGACCGCCGCCACCGAGCCGCGCGAGGTCACGTCGACCTGCTGGGTCAAGACATGGTGGCCGTCTTCGGTCAGAGCTGCGGCGCCGGTCTCGAGTCCTTCGGCGTCGATGTCGGCCAACACGATGGTCCGGCCCGCGCCACTGCGGCGTGCCACCGCCAACCCCATGCCACCCACTCCGATGATGACCAGAACGTCGTTGTTCACGGCTTGTCTCCACTCCAGCTGACGGGGACCCCAGGCTACTGCGGCCGTATGAGAATATTATTCTCATTGACCGAGAGTATCGATTGCAAGAAGGGAAACACCGATGCAGATCAGCGGGAGTTCGGCCGTTGTCGTCGGGGGCGCGGGCGGCTTGGGCGAGGCTACGGTCCGCCGGCTGCACGCCGCCGGCGCCAAGGTGGTGATCGCCGATCTGGCGGACGAGAAGGGCGCGGCTCTGGCCAAGGAGCTGGACGCCCGCTACGTCCGCACCGATGCAACCAAGACCGAGGACGTCAACGCCGCGTTGGCGGAGGCGGAATCGCTTGCCCCGCTGCGTATCTCGGTGGACGCCCACGGCGGACCCGCCAGCGGCGGACGGCTGATCGGCAAGGACGGGTCGCCGCTGGACCTGGACGGTTTCAAGACGACCATCGACGTCTACCTGACCGGAGTGTTCAACGTCTTGCGCCTGGCCGCTGCGGCCATTGCCCGCCAAGAGCCGCTCGACGAGGGCGCCCGCGGCGTCATCATCAATACCGCGTCGATCGCCGCCTACGAGGGTCAGATCGGCCAGTTGCCGTATGCGGCGGCCAAGGGCGGTGTGGTCGGGATGACGCTGGTCGCGGCGCGGGACCTGTCTCCGCTGGGCATTCGGGTGGTCACCATTGCGCCCGGCACGTTCCTGACGCCGGCCTACGGCAAGGCGGGCGACCAACTCGAGGCGTACTGGGGCCCGCAGGTTCCGTTCCCGAAGCGGATGGGCCGCTCGCCGGAGTACGGCGCCTTTGTGCAGAGCATCGTCGAAAACGACTACCTGAACGGCGAAGTCATTCGGCTGGACGGCGCGCTGCGCTTCCCGCCGAAATAGGAGTGACAGTGTGGTGGTCACACCTGCCACACGCGTCTCCAGCCGCGGCGGACACTGATCTGCCCGCCTCTGAGCGAATTTGAATCTGAATTCGCTCGAAGGCGGGCAACTCGGGTGTGCCCATCCCGCAGGGGCAGGTGTGAGTGAGGTTAGTTTTTGCCGGCCGAGAGCTTGGCGACGATCGCCCGGAAGTCCTCGGTCTGCATGGACTGGCTTTCTGCCGACAGCGCGTAGTCGATGGTGTCGAGCACCGCGCGTTCGAGATGCAGGTTGAGGACGCGTTTGGTGCTCTCGACGGCCTGCTGCGGCAATTCGAGGATCTTCTTCGCCGCCTTGATCGCCTCGGCGACCGGGTCTTCCACCACGTGGTTGGCCAGCCCCAGCTCGACCGCCTTGGCGGCGGGGATCCGGGCGCCGGTCAGCGCGTACTCCTTGGCCAGCAGCAGGCTGATGTGCAGGGGCCAGGTCAGCGGTCCACCGTCGGCGGCGACCAGCCCGACTTGGACGTGCGGGTCGGCCAGGTAGGCGTTCTCGGCGATGTAGACGATGTCGCTCAAAGCGACCAGACTGCAACCCAATCCGACGGCCGGGCCGTTCACCGCGGCCAGCACCGGGATGCGACAACGGGCCATGCCGAGCACGATCTCGCGTCCGTCGATGATGGTCTTGGCGCGTAGCTGCGCATCACCGGCGAGCTCATTGAGGTAGACGAAGTCGCCGCCGGCTGAAAAAGCCCGTCCTGCACCGGTTATCACTGCGACGCGCGCGCTGAGGTCATCGCTCAGCCGTTGCCAGAGCTTGGCCAATCCATGGTGTAGGTCGTCGTTGACCGAGTTGAGTGAATCTGGCCGGTTCAGCGTGATGATCCGCAGTGGGCCATCGGCCTGGACGTCGATTTCCTTTGGCATGTCGTACAAGTCAGGCTCCTTCTATGTTCGTGACCCGCTTCACCCGGGCTCCGCCCGCGCTCGCGATCACTCCTACAATCCCAAGATTCGCGAGGCGATGATGTTCTTCTGGATCTGCGATGTGCCGCCCATGACGCTTTGCGCGCGGCTGTAGAAATAGGCTTCGAGCAGGTTGGGATCGTCAATGCCGCACACCGCGAGGGCGGCATGCCCGACCGATTGCTCGACCCACGTCATCAGCAGCTTGTCCAGCGACCCGTCCGAAGTGTGTGTCACCCCGTCGAGTTGCTCGGACAACCGTCGTCGCACGTGGTGGGTCAGCATCTCGACTTGCACTGCGGCCCAGCCGAGTTCCTCGTTGGGCGAGCCGTTGCTTCGGGCAGCCAGCTGGCGGACCAGCTTGCCGTAACGTGCCGCGAACCCCAGGGTCGAGGGTTCCCGCTCGTGGCCCACCACGGTCATGGCGAGTGGCCATCCCTCCCCCGGCGCCCCGACCATGTTCTCGGCCGGAACCGTCGCGCCGTCGAAGTGCACCTGACCGAATTCCTTGGTCACGCCGCTGATCATCTGTAGCGGACGCTGTTGCACGCCAGGCTGTTTCATCGGAACGATGAACGCCGAGATACCGCGGTGGCGCTTGACTTCCGGATCGGTGCGCGCCAGCAGTAGACACCAGTCGGCGACATCGGAGTAGCTGGTCCAAATCTTGTGCCCGTTGATCACGTAGTGCTCGCCCTCGCGGACGGCGGTGGTGGTCAGCGACGCGAGGTCGGATCCGGAGCCCGGTTCGCTGAAGCCCTGGCACCACCGCTCACTACCGTTGATCATTGCCGGCAGGAAGCGGTCACACAGCTCCTTGCTGGCGTGTCGGCTGAAGCCCGCGACCAGGTAGCCGAGGCTGGGCCGGGCCGGGGCCTCGGCGCGGGCCAACTCCTCGTCGAGGATGACGTCGTACACCGGCGGCAACTCCTGACCGCCGTACTCGCGCGGCCAGGACAGCCCGAAAAAACCGCCCTCGTACAGGGCACGATGCCAGTCGCCCTGGCGGGCCCAATACTCGTCACCGGAGGTGGGAAACTCCTTGGCGTGCCGGGAAAGCCAGGTGCGCAGCCGATCGCGGAAAGCCGCTTCGTCGGTCGAGTCACGGAAGTCCAACGCTGATCTCCTCCAGCTTGACGGGCCACAGTTGGGTCGAGGTGAGCGCGCGGCGCAGGAAGACGTGCGCCAGGCATTCCCAGGTGTTGCCGATGCCGCCGTGCACCTGGATCGCCGTCTCGCAGACGGTCCGCGCGGCGCGCGCACAGTAGACCTTGGCGAATTGGCCGGCTCGGATTGCCTCCGCCGGGTCGAGTGCGTCGACCGCCCAGGCGGCATGCCGCGAAATGCTCACCGAGCCCTCGATCAGGGCCAGACTCTCAGCGAGCAGGTGCGCGACGGCCTGGTACGAGCCGATCGAATTGCCATACTGCTCACGGATTTTCGCGTACTCGACCGCCAGTGAATGCGCCCCGCGCGCCGCGCCGACCAGGTCGGCCGACGTGGTGGCCAGTGCCAGAGCGTGCCAGCGCTGCGCGGCATCATCATCGAGATCGCCTACCGTGGAAGCATTTCCGCCGAGATCGGCGCGGGAGCGGGTCAGGTCGACGGTGTCCAGAGGAACGCCCACGTCGACGGCCGACACCGTCGCGCCGTCCAGCCTCAGCGCACGGCCGTAGCCTCGCGCGTCGATCGCGTGCCCGTCTACCGCGACAGTCGAACCCGCGCCGTCCTCGCCCAGCCGCCGGGCCAGGTCGTCGGCGAGAACCGGGCCCAGGAAGGGGGCGTCGACCAGCCCGCGGCCGAACTCCTCGGCGACGATGGCCACCTCGACGGCAGAGGCTTCGTCAGAGCGCAGCGACCGCCAGCCGGTGATCTGAATCTGCTTGTCGAGCCGGGCGATTCGCTCGGCATCGCCTAGGTCCTGCACGGACCCAGGTCCGAGGTCGTCGGCCAGTTTTGCGGCCGCGTCACGCAACTGCTGCTGTTCAGCGGTCAGACGTACATCCATAGCGCTCCTTGAGGACTCGGCGCAGCACCTTCCCGGAAGGCAGCCGAGGAATTTCGGGCACGAACACAACACGACTCACACGTTTGTAGGACGCCAGACGCTCGGCTACCCGGGCAGCCAACTCGTCGGCGTCGACCGTTTCGCGGGCGGCGACGGCGGCCACCACCACCTCGCCGTCGAGACCGTCCGCGATGCCGAACACCGCGCAGTCGTCGACGGCGGGATGTTCGTGCAGCACGGCCTCGATCTCCGCTGGGGCGACCTGGAAACCGCGGACCTTGATCATTTCTTTGGACCGGTCGGTGATCCGCAGCCATCCGTCGCCGCCCAGGTAGCCGACGTCACCGGTTCGATACCAGCTCTCGCACAACACATCTCGAGTCGCCTCGGCTGGCAGGTAGCCGGCCATCAGCGAGTCCGCTCGCGCCTGTATCTCGCCGATCTCTCCCGGACCGACCGGCGCACCGGTCTGCATCGACACCACCCGCAGGTCCACACCGGGAACCGCGCGACCCACTGAGTCGAGGCGGGCGCCGTCGATCGGGTTGCAGGCGATCACCGGTAACTCGGTGGCGCCGTAGGCGGGCACCCATTCGACGCCGGTACGGCGGGTCACCGTCTCGGCGACACTGGCGTTGACCGGCGTCGCGCCCCACATGATGAACCGCAGCGAGGACAGGTCGTAGGTCTCCAGCCGCGGGTGTGACGCAATGGCCAAAGCGATTGGTGCGACGGCCATTTCGATCGTGATTCGATCATCCTCGATGTGCTGCAGCACCCGATCGATATCGAACCGGCGGTGCAGCCGCATCCACACCCCCGTCTGCAATGCCGTCACGATGTTCAGCAGACCGAGAATGTGCGACGGCGGCGTGGCGATCTGGATGCGATCGCGATCGGTCAGACCCAGCGCGGTGCGCCAGTGCTCCACAGCGACCTGCAACGAATGATGCGTGTGGCGAACGGCTTTCGGCAAACCCGTCGTCCCCGAGCTGAACGCGAGCACCGCGTCGGCATCGGGCACAGCAGCCGGGGCCGGCACCGGTTCAGCGGGGCTGATCGGCTCGTCGAGATGCAGCATCGGCATCAACTCGGCCAGCACCTCATGGTCGCCGACGGCGTGCGAGGGGTGCGTCAGTGCCAGCGCGTGCTCGACCTCGTGCCGCTTCCACGCCGGGCTGATCAGTACGACCACCGCCCCCAGTCGCCAGATCGCGAGCAGCGCGACGACGAACTCGGGGCGGTTCGATGCCATCAACACAACCCGCGCACCGGCCGTCACGCCCCGACCGCGCAGTGTGTGGGCCAGGCCTTCCGACAACGCCTCGAGCTGCGGCAACGTGTAGTGCCGCTCCTCGAAGACCAGCGCGGTCGGCGACGTCGAAGGCATTGAGAAGATCCTATCGTTTTGAGAGAATAGTATTCTCTCAGGCGAAGAACGCAAAGTGTGGAAGGTGTGCGGATGGCGGAACGCCACGTGTTCCAGCAGGCCAGGGTGACCCGGATCGTCAAGGAGTCCGCGGACAGCCGTACCTACGTGCTCGCCCCGGCCGAACAGCCGTTCACCTATAAGGCCGGGCAGTTCAGCACCTTCAAGGTCACCGTCGACGGCGAGGACCTCTACCGGTCGTACTCGATGTCGAGCGCGCCGGAGACCGATGCCGAGCTGATGACCACGGTCAAGCGGGTCGCCGGCGGCGCGGTGTCGAACTGGTTGGTGGACAATGTGTCTGAGGGCGACGAGCTGACCATGACCCGCGCAGCGGGGACCTTCGTGCTGGGTGGGTCGTCGGCGCCGCTGCTCGCATTCGCAGGCGGCAGCGGTGTCACGCCGATACTGTCGCTGGCCAAGAGCGCGCTGTCCGGCACCGACCGGGCGGTGCGCATTCTGTGCGCCGACCGGGACCGGGATTCGGTGATCTTCGATGCGGTGCTCGACGACCTGGTCGCGCGGTACCCGGGTCGACTGACGGTGCAGCGCCACCTCGACGACGCCGACGGGCTGCTCGATTCCGCAGGCGTCACGGCTTTCGTCGGCGCGGACACCGGGGCCGATTGTTATGTCTGCGGGCCGGAAGGATTCATGGCCGTGGTGCGGGCGGCGCTGCCGGACACCGCGACCGTCCTGGTCGAGGATTTCGATGCGTCGCCGCCGGTCAAGGCACCCGCGCCCGAGGTGTCCGAGGCTGCCGGCGACGTCGATACCGGCGGCACGGTGAACATCCGGCTGGACCGCAAGAAGGTGTCGGTGCCGCGGGTGCCCGGCGAGACGCTGCTGGAGAGCGCGCGACGGGCCGGACTGTCACCGCCGTTCAGTTGCGAGGCCGGCAACTGCGGGACATGCATGGCCAAGCTGATCGAGGGCGAGGCCACCATGCGCACCAACGATGTGCTCGAGGAAGACGAGATCGAGGATGGCTACACCCTGACCTGTCAGGCCGTGCCGGACACCGCGTCGATCACGGTCGAGTACGAGTAGGGAATGAATCGCGGCCGTTGTGGGCTGAAGCACACATGGCCGACCTACCCGCCTTCACCGATGTCGCCTCCGCCGATCAAGGCCTCGTCGTCTTCACCACGCTGCGCCGCGACGGCAGCGCCCAGGCGTCCGTCGTCAACGCCGGAGTGCTCCCCCACCCGCTGACCGGCGAGCCGGTCGTCGGGCTGGTCGCCATCGGCGGTGCCCGCAAGCTCGCGCATCTACGGGCCGATCCCCGCACGACCGTCACCGCCCGCAGCGGCTGGCAGTGGGCCACCGTCGAGGGGCTCGCTCAGCTGATCGGACCCGACGACCCGCATCCCGACGTGGACGACGAGCGGCTGCGGGTGCTGCTTCGCGAGATATTCACCGCGGCCGGCGGAACCCACGACGACTGGGACACCTACGACCAGACGATGCGCGAGCAGCGTCGCACCGCGGTGTTGATCTCGCCGACCCGCGTCTACACCAACCCGTCGCGCGATTAGCACGTTGACTCTGCGCCTACGGCGCAAAAGGGCGAGTGAGCAACGCCGTCACCGCAGAGTCAACGGTCGCTGTCGAAATAATGACCAGACTCCAGATCCTCAAGCAGCCCTGGGTGTTTTGGCTTCCAGTCCAGCAGCTTCTGGGTCAGCTCGCTGGACGTCGCGTCGTCCAATCCGGCGAACCCGGCCAGAAATCCGAAGTGTTCCGGAGCCTCTTCGAGGGCGATGCTCTTGGTCGGCAGATCCAAACGCCGGCCGACCAATTCAGCGATGTCGCGGAACGCCACACCTTCGTCGGCGACGCCGTGCAAACGCGTTCCGGCCGGGGCCTTTTCCAGGGCCAACCGGTAGAGACGGGCCGCGTCGAAGGTGTGCACTCCGGGCCAGCGGTTGGCGCCATCGCCGATGTAGGCGGAGACACCGGCCTTGCGGGCGCAGTCGATGATGTGGTGGGCGAACCCGTGATGGTCCAGGTCGCTGTGCACCAGTGGCGACAATCGGATGACCGACGACCGAACACCCTTGTCCGCCAATGCGATTGTGGCGTTCTCCGCATCGATCCGGGGCCCGGCCGGCAGGGTGTCGCTTTCCGTGGCGTGGCGACCTTCGACGAACGCGACCATCAGGGTTCCCCCGGTGGTGACAAGGGGCTTGTCGGATCCGACTAGTGCCTCGCCGAGCGTTTCGACGGCGATCCGGTCTGATTCGACCGAGCCGAGGAAGTCGTCGAAGTCGTGCTTGAACGCGAGGTGGATGACGCCGTCAGATGCGGCGGCGGCCTGACGTAGGCCGTCGAGGTCGTCGAGATCGCCGCGGTGTACCTCGGCACCCCACTTGCGCAGCGTCGCGGCCCCCTGGTCCGAGCGCGACAGGCCGACGACTTGGTGGCCGGCCTGAAGCAGTTCGGGTACGACCGCCGACCCGATGTGGCCCGTCGCGCCGGTGACGAAAACTCGCATGATGAACTCCCTGAGACGATGTTGAAGCGGTAACCCCACCCTGCGTCGCGGCATCGGATGCGTCCAAGGCTCGTTTCGAATAGCTCAATACCGATCAGGCATCACCACAGCTGGACGCTGCTCTGTGGGGGCGTCGGGGCCGGTCAGGCAGTTACGCTTCAGGTATGGAAGATGCGTCGGTCGATCTCGACCTGCGGCTGGTGCGCTACTTCGTCGTGGTGGCCGAGCATCGACACTTCGGCCGCGCGGCGTCCGCGTTGCGGGTGGCGCAACCGTCGCTGAGTCGCCAAATCCGCCGTCTAGAACAGCAATTGGGCGCCCGCCTGCTGGACCGCACTCCGCAGGGCACCCAACTGACCGAAGCCGGCGAGGTCTTTCTACCGGCGGCCAAGGCCTTGCTGCGCTCGGCGATCCGAGCGGCCGCGGAGACCCGCGCCGCCGCTCAGCCCAGCCGAATCACCGTCGGCTACACGATGGGGCTGATCGTCACGCCGGCTGTGCTCGAGATGCGGCGCCTTCATCCGGACGCGGATGTCAGGGCCATCCATCTGGACTGGAATGTCGCTCGCCAGTCGTTGCTCGATCACCGAGTGGACGCGGTGGTGACCCGGCTGCCGTTTCCGACCGACCAACTGCACGTCACGATCCTGTACGACGAGCCCCGAGTGGTGGTCGTGCCGCGGAATCATCGGCTCGCGGGCAAGGAGTCGATCACGATCGACGACATCGCCGACGAGCCGATGCCGCGCATCCGCGACTCGGATCCGGCGTGGAGCGCCTTCTGGCGCGTCGATCCGCGCCCGGATGGACGACGCGCGCCCGACGGGCCGTTCATCGAGGCGCTCGAGGATAAGTTCGAGGTGATCGCGGCCGGTCAGGCGGTGGCAATCACGGCCAGCGGCCCACACATCGGCGCTCTGCGCCCGGATCTGACCACGATTCCGCTGGAGGGCGTCGAACCCAGCCACGTCGTGGTCGCCTGCCGCGCCGACGACCGCAGCCGGCTCGTCGCGGCCTTTCGCAGGCTGGCCGAGCAACACCTCACGGCGCCCTAGTCAGCGCAGCTGCTTGCCCAGTTCCGCGATGACCTCGCGGGTACGCCGCTTGGACGCGATGAGTTCGTCTCGGTTGTCACCGATGGGCAGCAGTCGCACCGACAGGTCGGTCACGCCGGCGTCGGCGAATCGGCGCATCCGCGCGAGGATGGCCTCTTCGTCGCCGGCCGCGCAGATGTCGCCGACGTCGCGGGCGTCGCCGTAGTCGAGCAGCCGCTGGTAGTTCGGCGATACCTCGGCCTCGCCGAGGATCTTGTTCGCCCGCTCCTTGGCCGCATCCACTTCGTTTGTCGCGCAGAGGCATACCGGGATTCCCGCGACGATGCGTGGTGCAGGGCGGCCGGCGTTGTCGGCCGCCTTGGTGATGCGCGGGACCACATGCTCGGCGACGGATCGCTCGTCGGCCATCCACAGCACGGTGCCGTCGGCGTGCTCACCGGCCAGCGCCAGCATCACCGGGCCGAGCGCGGCGACGAACACTTGCAACGGCGCCACCGGGGCCAGGTCGTTCGGGTTGTGCACGGTGAAGTGGTCGTTCTCCACGTCGATTTGGCCCGGGCCGGCGAAGGCCGCACGTAGCACCTCGAGGTAGTCACGGGTGTACGCGGCCGGCTTCTCGTAGGGCAGGCCAAGCATGTCCTGGATGATCCAGTGGTGCGACGGCCCGACACCCAGCGCCAACCGGCCTCCGGTCGCGGCGTGCGTCGATAAAGCCTGACGCGCCAACGCAATCGGATGCTGGGCCTGCAACGGGACGACGGCGGTGCCGAGCTCGATGCGGGTGGTCCTGGTACCCATCAGCGCGACGGCCAGCAAAGCGTCAAAGTCGTTGGGCACCTGCGGAATCCAGGCAGTGTCCATGCCTACAGCTTCGGCCCATTCGATGTCGGCAAGCAGCTTGCCGACCTTACGCGCGGAATCACCACGCTCGGCGCCGATCATTACTCCGAGACGCACGGCTCCTCCAAAGTGTCGTTATCTGTCACCGATAACGTACTTGCCAAAAAAGAGAATGCCAATACCGTGCCGCTGAGCAGCGAAAATGAGTCAGGCGCGACAGATGAGCTGACCCGTCGGGATGGAGAACCAGCCATCGGGGGTGGCGGTCCACTCCCGCCATGCCGCCGAGATCTCTTCGAGCTCCGCGCGGGTGGCCAGGCCCGAGTCGATCAACTGCCTCGTCAGATCCGACTCGAGAATGCGGTCCGCCCACATGCCGCCCCACCAATCGCGGGTCGCCGGTGTCGCGTAGGCCTGCAACGTGCCGGTGGGGGTGATGTCCTCGAACCCAGCCTGCCTGGCCCACGATAAGAGCCGTCGCCCGGCATCGGGCTCGCCGCCGTTGGCGCGGGCCGCCGTCACGTAGAGGGTCATCCAGCGATCCAGCGCCGGCAACTGCGGGAACCATATGAAGCCGCCGTAGTCGGAGTCGCGGACGGCGACGATGCCGCCCGGCTTGCACACCCGTCGCATCTCACGCAGCGCATGCACCGGGTCCGCGACGTGCTGCAGCACCTGGTGCGCGTGCACGACGTCGAAGGTGTCGTCGGCAAAGACCAATGCGTGGACGTCCGACGCTACGAACTCGATGTTGGACTGGCCGCGCTCCTGTGCTTCGGCGCGAGCCAAATCCAAAGCATTCTTGGTCATTTCGACGGCAGTGACGTGACCGGGCGCGATTCGGGCGGCGAGGTCGACGGTGATCGTGCCCGGGCCGCAGCCGACGTCGAGCAGAGACATGCCGGGTTGCAGATGTGGCAGCAGGTAGGCCGCGGAATTCTCCGCGGTGCGAACGCGATGACTCCGCAGCACCGACTCGTGGTGCCCGTGGGTGTAGACGGCTTGATAGTTGTCGGCCATAACGCCACGGTACCGCCGACTGTTTCAAAATACGAAACAGCTATCTCAAATTATGGAACGGCTAGTTCACGGGCACGTCGAGGATAGGGCGCTGCGCGCCGGCACCGGCGCCGTCGAAGTGCCACCACTCACCGGAGTACACCGACAGCCCGGCGGCGGCCATCGCGTCGCGCAGCCGTCGCCGATTGGCCTGCTGTCCGATACTGACCCCTTGGGTAGCGAAAGCCGTTGCTCGCGGCGAGAAGTCGTCGAAGTCAGTGCCCATGTCGACGAGGCACTGCGGACACTTCTCGGTCATGTTGCCCAGCGTCACGTCGACCGAGCGGCCCGACTCGTGGCTCTTCGCAAAGTTGCCGGGCTTGGCCACCCACGCCGGGTTCGGCACGATGTCGAACATCTTGACCTGCACGTCGTGCGGGCGGTAGCAGTCCCAGAAGACGAGAAAGTCGCCCGTCGCCGCCAGCGCCTTCGCGGCCGACGCCAGGCCGGGAGCCAGTGACTCGTGCACCAGGCAGCGCGCATTTCTTGGATACAGCTGGGTATGTGTGAAGTTGTTCGGGGTCGCGTAGCGCAGATCGAGCACCGCGTTGGCGACCACCGAGCGGACGTCCACGAATCCCGCCGCCCGTGCCTCGGGACTCAGCGGTGGCACGTCGGCATGGGCGGGCGCGGCGCACGTCACGGCGGCCAGCAGGACGGCGAGCAAAAAGCGACGCATGCGCTCAGTATGCGGCCGCGGCAGTCAGCTCCAGTCGATCGCCGCGGCTCGCTCCCGGACGCCCTCGATGCGGGCCGCGGACTGCGCGGCGACGGCACGCTGCTCGTGTTCCAGTGTGCCGGCCAAGGTTTCGGCCTCCGCGACGATCTGTTTGAGCAGGTCGCGATGGTCCTCGATCATCGTGATGGTCGCATTCCGGATCGCCACCACGGCGGAGCCCCGCGCCTCCGACGGTGAGAAGCCGCTGGTAAGTAGCGGCGGCAGCAGTTGACGCTCGAAGGCCGTCATGTCGCGCGACAAATGGACGTTGAAGGTCGCCAGAAACGGATCCCGGTCGTCGAACTCGACGTTGCAGATCTTGAGCTGGTCCATCGCTGTCCCTTGTGCCGGCGAGGGCGCGACGCGCGGCCCTCTCGAATTACATGTCTGTAGTTTAGCGACGTTTTCGGGCAGGCGGAAAAGCCGGACTTAGGCTGGCAACTCTCGACGCGTCAAAGGAGACCGTCATGACCGTCAGCACCACCGCACGGCGACTTTCCGACGCCGACCTGCCGACGCTGGACTACAGCGCCGACGAGAATCCGGCGCAGGTCTATCCGCGATTGCGCGAGGCGCAGGAGCAGGCGCCCATCGCGCTCGGTCCTTTCGGACCCGAAGTGCTTTCCTACCAGATGGTGCGAACCGTGTTGCGGGACAAGCGCTTCGAGGTTCCGCAGGGCATCGTGCTGCAGGCGCAGGGCGTCACGTCGGGTCCCTTATGGGACAAGGTGATCACCAGCCTGCTGTGCCTGGAGGGCGACGAGCATCGACGACTACGCGGGCTGGTGTCCAAGGCGTTCACCCCGCGAACGGTCGCGAGGCTGCACGACACGATGGTCGGCGTGCTCGACGGCCTCGTCTCCGACATCGCCGAGCGGGGCCACTGCGATGTCGTCGCCGACCTCGCCCGTCCCTACCCGGTGCCGATCATCTGCGCGCTGCTGGGCGCGCCACCGGAGGACTGGCAGCGCTTCGCGTCCTGGGCAGACATCATCTTCCAAGCGTTCAGCTTCACCGCCGACATCGGCGTCCTCGAGTCGTCGGTGATGCAGGCCTGGGGCGAACTCGACGACTACGTCGACAACATGATCGAGCAGCGCCGGCACAGCCTGTCCGACGATCTGATCTCCGACCTGATTCACGCCGAGGACGACGAGGGTCGCCTCGATGCGACCGAACTGCAGATGCTCGCCGGCGGCCTGCTGCTGGCGGGCACCGACACCACCCGCAACCAGGTGGCCGCCTCGGTTCAGGTGCTGTGCGAGCACCCCGATCAGTGGAATCTGCTGCGCGACAGCCCCGATCTTGCGATGCAGGCGGTCGAGGAGACCATGCGCCACTCCCCGGTCGCGGGCGGCGCGCTGCGCCTGGTGGCCGAGGACGCCGAACTGGACGGCTACATCTTTCCGGCCGGGTCGATGGTGCTGGTGAATACCTTTGCCGCCAACCGTGATCCGAGCGTCTACGACGAACCCGATCGCGTCGACATCACCCGCGAGGGGGCGCCGGCGATTTTGACCTTCGGCGCGGGCGTGCACTACTGCCTGGGCGCCAACCTGGCGCGGCGTGAGATCGCCGAGGCGCTGAACGTGTTGACCGCGCGACTGCGCAACCCGCGGATCGTCGGGCCGGTGCCGTGGAAACCGATCGTGAGCCTGAGCGGCCCGAAGAGCCTGCCCATCGAATTCGACTAGACGGTGGCCAGGGCCGGGATCGAACCGGCGACCTTCCGCTTTTCAGGCGGACGCTCGTACCAACTGAGCTACCTGGCCGGAAGGCACTGTGACCAATCCAAGTGCCTCACCACAACGGTGGCGACCCTGACGGGACTCGAACCCGCGACCTCCGCCGTGACAGGGCGGCGCGCTAACCAACTGCGCCACAGGGCCTTGCTCTACTGCTCGCTCCGGCGATACCGCCGCTGCGCGTACCCCCAACGGGATTCGAACCCGTGCTACCGCCGTGAAAGGGCGGCGTCCTAGGCCACTAGACGATGGGGGCCAGAACCGAATTTCTTCGGGGGTACTCACAACGTGGTTCGTTGGAGCCTCGCTAGCTTAGGGCACCGGGGGCCGAATCCTCAAACGGCCACCCGTTATCCTGATGCGTCGCCGCCCCTATAGCTCAGTTGGTAGAGCTACGGACTTTTAATCCGCAGGTCCCAGGTTCGAGCCCTGGTGGGGGCACCACGTCCGATCAGCCCTTCACCGCGTTCAGATAGGTGATGTCAGAGAACGCCTGGGCCAGCTCGTCCTCGGCGTACTGGAAGCCGTTCGCCGCGTGCATCTCGGCGACGCTGCGATGCGACACCTGCCAGCCGCGCGTGGTCAGGTCTTCGATGATGTGGCTGCGCTCGTAGTGGTAGACGAGGTCGTTGAAGTCGACCTCGAAGCCCAACTCGCTCATCCGGTCGTGATGGGCGCGCCACCGCGGGTCGGCGAAAATCGTTGTGTCCGGCACGAATTCGGAAGCGA
This sequence comes from Candidatus Mycobacterium wuenschmannii, assembly GCF_030252325.1. NCBI lineage: Bacteria > Bacillati > Actinomycetota > Actinomycetes > Mycobacteriales > Mycobacteriaceae > Mycobacterium > Candidatus Mycobacterium wuenschmannii. The sequence goes on from NZ_CP126981.1 coordinate 3,042,528, forward strand.
CCTGACTGCCGGCGGCGCTCAGCGCGGTGACGTTGCCGAACAACGCATCCTGCGCCTCCGGTGGCAGATATACGACCAGTCCCTCGGCGCTCCACGCCGACGGGGCCTGCGGATCGAAGCCGGCGGCCCGCAGTGCGGCGGGCCAGTCGTCACGCAGATCGACGGCGACGGTGCGGCGCTCGGCGGTTGGCTCGGCCCCGAGGCCCCGCAGCGTCGACGTCTTGAACTCGATCACCTCCGGCAGGTCGACCTCGTAGACGACGGTGCCGTCCGGCCACGGCAAGCGGTACGCCCGGACGTCCAACCCGGCCGCCAGGATCACCGCCTGCCGGATGCCGTCGTCGCGGGTGGCGTTGACGAAGTAGTCGTCGTAAAAGCGCGTCCGCACGGCCATTCCGCGCCCCATCCGGGCCGGGTCGAAGTCGACGCCGTCGGTAACCGGAATCTCGCCGTTGACCAACCGGGTGTAGACGTCGATGCCGACCGCGCGCACCAACGGGGCCGCGAACGGGTCGTCGATCAGTCCGGCATCTGACGCCAGGGCCCGCTGAGCGGCCACCATAGTGGCGGTTGCGCCCACACTGGTCGCCAGATCCCAGCTGTCGCTTTCGCTACGTTGAGACATCAAATTAATATAGAGCAGCTACTTATTTGCCCGGCTCGCGGACGGAGGACCCGTGATGGACTTCGCGCAACGAACCATCGACTTGGCTCGACGCAACGTCGAGGAGGGCGGCCGACCGTTCGCCACGGTGATCGTCAAAGACGGCGAGGTGCTCGCCGAGAGCGCCAACAGGGTTGCGCAGAGCCATGATCCGACGGCCCACGCCGAGATTCTTGCGATTCGTGACGCGTGCATGAAGCTGGGCACCGAAAACCTGTCGGGCGCAACGATCTACGTACTGGCTCACCCGTGCCCGATGTGCCTGGGCTCGCTGTACTACTGCTCCCCCGACGAGGTCGTGTTCCTGACCCAGCGCGACCAGTACGAGCAGTACTACGTCGACGACCGCAAATACTTCGAACTGTCTACCTTCTACGACGAGTTCAGCAAGGACTGGCAGCAGCGGCGCCTGCCCATGCGCCACGACCCGCGCGACGACGCGATCGACGTCTATCGCGAATGGGAGAAACGTCAGACGTTGGGGCAGTAGTGCTTTGGGTCGTCGCGCTCGTCCAGCGGCGGCAGGTTACGTGCCGGCGTCTGCACCAGCGGGGTGTCGACGGGAATCCGGCCGTTGACCCGGTCGAGGCCGGCCCGGGCCCGCGGGTGCTTGCGGTAGCGCGACGGCACGGCGGTGAATACGAGACGGACCAGGTCGCCGAAGCGGCGGTGCAGCCACTCGTCGCGACGGGACCAGCTGTAGCCCATCAGCGCGCGCACCGGCGGGTCGTACAGGCCGACCGTCACCCAGACGAAGAACGGGTGGAGCAGCTTGCGCTGCAGCGCCCAGAGTGGATTCGGAATCCATTCCGCGAAGGGCGGTTTCGGCAACTCGGCTAGGTTCAGGACCTCGCGTGCGGCGTAGTTGTTCTCCAGCACCTCGCTGCACATGTGATCCCAGTAGGCCTGAAAGTCTTCCCAGGTCTTGGGAACCGGTCGCATGCTCATGCCGTACATCCGGTACCACTCGACATGTTCGTCGAATAGTTGCCGCTTCTGCGCTTCGGTGAGACCACCGCAAAATCGTTCTGCCACATGGATTGTGCCGACGAAGAACGTCGAGTGCGCCCAGTAGAAGACGTCAGGGTTCATCGCGTGATAGCGCCGGCCCTGGCTGTCGGTGCCCTTGATCTCCAGGTGGTAGTCGCGCACCTCGGCCCCGGTGGTCGGCGCGCGGTCGCCGTCGAACACCACCCCGCCGATCGGATACAGCGACCGCAGCAACCTCGGCCAGCGCTCACGGAAGAACGACGAATGGTCCTCGACGGCCGCGCCCAGTTGCGGGTGCATGTTCTGCATCGACCCGGCCCACGGCCCCTGCAGCATGCCGCGCCAGTCACCGAAGTACCGCCAGGTCAGCGAGTCGGGACCGAGTGGCGCCGGGGGCGCCTCATATCCCGTCGGCGAAACCGGGCAACCCTGCGCAACTGGGAACACCTCAGACGTATCTTGAGTCACTAGTTAAGTTTCCTGTACAAATTTGCCCGACTGACTACACGCGTTGTCAGTACCAGCTTAGGAGTGTCGTGCCGTCCGGTCAACGTGCCCGCCGCTGGTCCGGTGTACCCCTCGGGGATCGCCAGGCCCTGCGGCGTGACGAACTCGTCGCCGCCGGCGTGCGCCTGCTCGGCGAGGCCAGCGGCCCTTCGGTGACCGTCCGGGCGGTCTGCCGGCAGGCGGAGCTGACCGAGCGCTACTTCTACGAGAGCTTCGCCGACCGCGATGAGTTCGTCCGTGCCGTCTACGACGACGTGTGCGCCAAGGCGATGTCGGCTCTGATGTCGGCGAAAACGCCGCGCGAGGCCGTCGAGCGGTTTGTGGCGCTGATGGTCGACGATCCGGTCCGAGGCCGCGTGCTGCTGCTGGCCCCGGCGGTCGAGCCGGTGTTGGTCCGCTCGGGTGCGGAGTGGATGCCCAACTTCATCGACCTGCTACAGGCCAAGCTGACCCAGATCAGCGACCCGATTCGACAGAAGATGATCGCCACCAGTCTGATCGGGGGCCTTACCGCGTTGTTCACCGCCTACCTGGACGGACGGCTGGTGGCCACCCGCGAGCAGTTCATCGATTACTGCGTCGACATGCTGCTCAGCAGGGCCGCGACAGGCTAGTCCGAGAAACTTGATGTCACCGACGTACACAGATATATTGACTGAAACCGACAGACACAGATAACTGGGAGGCGTTGTGCCGGAGCTGACAGACCTGGCCCTACTGCACGAACTCGAGCCGGTTGTCGAAAAGGGCATGAACCGTCATCTGAGCATGCACAAGCCCTGGAACCCGCACGACTACATCCCGTGGTCGGATGGCAAGAACTACTACGCGCTCGGCGGGCAGGACTGGGAACCCGGACAGTCGAAGCTCAGCGACGTCGCCCAGGTTGCCATGGTGCAGAACCTGATGACCGAGGACAACCTGCCGTCCTACCACCGCGAGATCGCCATGAATTTCGGCATGGATGGCGCCTGGGGCCAGTGGATCAACCGCTGGACCGCCGAGGAGAACCGGCACGGTATCGCGTTGCGCGACTACCTGGTCGTCACTCGCGCCATCGACCCCGTCGAGCTGGAGCGGCTGCGCCTGGAAGTGGTCAACCGCGGCTTCAGCCCGGGCCAGAACCAGCAGGTCCGGGAGGACCTGTTCGCAGCGAGTCTGTTCGACTCCGTCATCTACGTGACGTTCCAGGAACTGGCCACCCGGATCTCGCACCGCAACACCGGCAAGGCCTGCAACGAGACGATCGCAGACAAGCTGCTGGGCAAGATCTCGGCCGACGAGAACCTGCACATGATCTTCTACCGCGATGTCTCCGAGGCTGGCTTCGAGATCGAGCCGAACCAGGCGATGAGGTCACTTCACAAGGTGCTGCGCAACTTCCAGATGCCCGGCTACCAGGTGCCTGAATTCCGGCGTAAGGCCGTGATGATCGCCGTCGGCGGCGTCTACGACCCGCGCATCCACCTCGACGAGGTCGTCATGCCGGTGCTGCGCAAGTGGCGCATCTTCGAGCGTGAGGACTTCACCGGTGAAGCCGCGATGATGCGTGACGACCTAGCCGTGCTGATCAAGGAACTCGAAGTGTCCTGCGACAAGTTCGAGATATCCAAGCAGCGCCAGCTGGACCGCGAGGCCCGCACGGGCAAGCGGGTCACCGCCGAGGAGCTGCACCACACCGCGGGCACGCTGACCCTCAGCCGGCGGTAGCCCGCCGTGCGGATCGGACCCATCGAGCTGGCCAGCCCGGTGGTGCTGGCCCCCATGGCCGGCGTCACCAACGTCGCCTTCCGAACGCTGTGCCGCGAGCTCGAGCAGGAGCGCGTCGGCACGGTCAGCGGACTGTATGTCTGCGAGATGGTGACCGCGCGCGCCCTCGTCGAGCGGCATCCCGTCACGATGCACATGACGACGTTCTCGGCTGACGAGACCCCGCGGTCGCTGCAGCTGTACACCGTCGACCCGGCTACCACCTATGCCGCGGCGAAGATGATCGCCGACGAGGGTCTCGCCGACCACATCGACATGAACTTCGGCTGCCCGGTACCCAAGGTCACCCGTCGCGGCGGCGGAGCGGCGCTGCCTTACAAGAGGCAGCTGTTCCGTCAGATCGTTGCGGCGGCCGTGCGCGGCACCGAGGGGACCGACATCCCGGTGACGGTCAAGTACCGGATCGGCATTGACGACGAGCACCACACCCACCTCGAGGCCGGCAAGATCGCCGAGTCCGAAGGCGCGGCGGCCGTCGCGCTGCACGCCCGGACCGCGGCCCAGCGGTATTCGGGCACCGCGGACTGGGAGCAGATCGCCCGGCTCAAGGAGCACGTCCAGACCATCCCAGTGCTGGGCAACGGCGATATCTTCGAAGCCAATGACGCGCTGACGATGATGGCCGTGACCGGCTGCGACGGCGTGGTGATCGGGCGTGGCTGCCTGGGACGCCCGTGGCTGTTCGCCGAGCTGTCCGCGGCGTTCACCGGAACTCCGGCGCCCACACCACCGAACCTGGGCGAGGTCGCCGACATCATCCGCCGACACGGCGCGCTGCTCAGCGAACACTTCGGTGAGGACAAAGGCATGCGCGACATGCGCAAGCACATCGCGTGGTACCTGCACGGCTTTCCGGCCGGGTCGGATCTGCGGCGCGCACTCGCCCTGGTCAAGACCCTCGACGAGCTGGACCGACTGCTGGACGGTCTCGACGGGGAGACGCCGTTCCCGACGGCGGCCAACGGGCCGCGAGGCCGCCAGGGATCACCGGCGAAGGTGGCGCTGCCCGAAGGCTGGCTCGCCGACCGCGACGACTGCACGGTCCCGGCCGGGGCCGACGTCATGCACTCCGGCGGCTAACGCCCAGTTACACCGTCGAGATCGTCCCGAGATCGCGTTTATGGTGCGGTCTCTATACGATGTGAATCTTGTTGCATCATGCGCAGATGGCCGAGCCACGTGCCATCATCCGCGCCGCGCCGAAGCGCGCGCTGGAAGCATCACCGGTGATTCGGAGGCCGCTAGGACATGAGTGACGGCGATTCAGCCACTCACGGCCCTGACGGCGATGACTTAGGGCTTACCGGAATTCCGCCGGGATCGCGAGCCGCCGCGCCGTGGGAGCGGTTCGGTGTCGCCCAGACAGCGACCATCGCCCACCGCTGGGTCGGACCGTCGGCCACGCCGGATCCGGTCGAGCACGACGAACCCGCGGCGCGGGATGAGCCGGCGCGGGTCGAGCAACACGACTACGCGGGACACCACGCCGAGGGCGGACTCAGCGTCGCGGATCTGATCGCCAAGATCGGTGGCACGACGGCCGAGCGGCCCCGCCGCCATCACGCCGCCCCGGAGAACGACCCCGTCGCACCGGAACCCACACCACCGGCCCCCCAGGACTACGACGCCTACGAACTGCTGAGCCCGGCGGACTACGCCGACGAACTTCCCGACCTCGACGCCATCCGACGCAAGTCGGTGCTCGGAGACAACTACGCCGAGCCGACCACCGTGCTACCCAAGACCGCGGTCGGCCTGCTCGACGCCCCCGAGCTCGATCTCGACGAGGACCTACCCGAGGTCGCGCCGAAGCCGAAGCGGAGACCGGCATCGAAGCCGAAGGCCAAGCGCCGCAAGCACGGCGGCCTGATGGTGTTCGGCCGCCTGGTGGTGGCCACGGTCGCGGCGGGGGCGCTGGCCATGACCGGTGGCGCGTATCAATGGAGCACCTCGAAGAACCACAAGCTCAACACGATCAGCGCGCTGGACATGGGCTCGCGCGACATCGTCGACCCGAACGCGCAGTTCGGCGACGAGAACTTCCTGATCGTCGGCATGGACTCGCGGGCCGGCGCCAACAGCACGATGGACGTCGGGACGACCGATGATGCCGGCGGTGCGCGCTCGGACACCATCATGCTGGTCAACATCCCGGCCAACCGCAAACGTGTTGTCGCCGTGTCGTTTCCGCGTGACCTGGCCATCACGCCGATCCAGTGCGAATCGTGGAATCCCGACACCTTCGAGTACGGACCGCTCTACGACTCCGACACCAAGAAGTGGGGCCCCAAGAACGTCTACACCGAGACAAAGTTGAACTCGACGTTCTCCTTCGGTGGCCCCAAGTGCCTGGTGAAGGAGATCCAGAAGCTGTCCGGGCTGAGCATCAACCGGTTCATCGCCGTCGACTTCGCCGGCTTCGCCAAGATGGTCGACGCGCTCGGCGGCGTCGAGGTATGCAGCACGACCGCACTGAAGGACTACGAGTTGGGCACCGTGCTGGCGCACGCCGGCCGCCAGCTGATCGACTCGAAGACCGCGCTGAACTACGTGCGGGCCCGCAACATCACGACCGAGAACAACGGCGACTACGGCCGCATCAAGCGTCAGCAGCTGTTCCTGTCCTCGCTGCTGCGTTCGTTGATCTCCAAGGAGACCTTCTTCTCGCTGAGCAAGCTCAACGGCGTCGTCAACATGTTCATCAGCAACAGCTATGTCGACAACATCAAGACCCGCGATCTCGTCCAGCTGGGCCAGTCGGTGCAGGGCATGAACGCCGGCCACGTCTCGTTCGTGACGGTGCCCACCGGCATCACCGACGAGAACGGCGACGAGCCGCCGCGCACCTCAGACATGCGGGCACTGTTCGACTCCATCATCAACGACGACCCGCTGCCCGGCGAAAACGACATGAACGCCACGTCGAGTCCGCCGACCTCGTCGTCGAAAGCGCAGTCCCCCAACGGTTCTCAGACCAGCCAGCCCGCCAACCCGCACCCCGAGCATCTACAGGCCGTCGCCGCCTCGCCGCAGGACGTCACCGTTCAGGTGTCGAACTCGACCTCGAAATCCGGATTGGCCACCACCGCGAGCAATCAGTTGAAGCGCAAGGGATTCCGGGTCAAGTCGCCGGACGACTACCCGAACCCGTTGAAGTCCACCAAGGTGCTGTTCTCGCCGGGCAACGAGGAAGCGGCCGCCACCGTCGCGGGGGCCTTCGCGAACTCGAAGGTCGAGCGGATCACCGGGACCGGGCACGTCATCCAGGTGGTGCTCGGCTCGGACTTCTCGACCGTGGGCGCTCCACCGCCGGCGGGTTCCCCGGTCAGCCTCCAGTTCGAGCGCAACAGCACCACCAGCAGCGCACAGACCAAGCTGCCGGACGACCTGACCGTCACCAACGCCGCCGACACCCACTGCGAGTAGCGCAGCCGCGAATCGGCAGCTCAACGGGCATTCACCGCGAGTTCAGCTTCGCTTCGCGCGGGTTCATGCCCGTTCGGATCTTCGGAACGTACGCTGGTCTTCATGCGCACCGCCTATCACGAGCAGCTCTCTGAGCTCTCGGAACAGCTCGGCGCGATGTGCGGGCTGGCCGGGGCCGCGATGGAGCGGGCCACCCAATCGCTGCTGCAGGCCGACCTGGTCCTCGCCGAGCAAGTCATCTCCGACCACGAGAAGATCGCCGAACTGAGCGCACAGGCCGAGGAGAGCGCTTTCGTGCTGCTCGCCCTGCAAGCGCCGGTCGCCGGCGATCTGCGCTCGATCGTCAGCGCAATCCAGATGGTCGCCGACATCGACCGGATGGGCGCACTCGCGCTGCACGTCGCCAAGATCGCCCGCCGGCGCCACCCGCAGCACACGCTGCCCGAAGAAGTCAACGGCTACTTCGCCGAAATGGGCAGGCTCGCAGTCGATTTGGGCAACAGTGCCGAAGAGGTGCTCCGGTCGCGGGACCCGGAGAAAGCCGCCCGCATCCGCGAAGAAGACGACGCGATGGACGACCTGCACCGCCACCTGTTCACCGTGCTGATGGACCGGGAATGGAAGTACGGCGTGGCCGCCGCGGTCGACGTGACGCTGCTCGGCCGTTTCTACGAGCGCTTCGCCGACCACGCCGTCGAGGTTGCGCGCCGGGTCATCTTTCAGGCCACCGGCCGCTTCCCCGAAGAGGAGCAGGTCGCGCAGTCCGGCTAGGCGCTGCGCGGGTCAGCCGAAGCGGCCCGAGATGTAGTCCTCGGTGGCTTTCTGCGTCGGGTTGGAGAAGATCTTCTCGGTGTCGTCGATCTCGATCAGCCGGCCCGGTTTGCCGACGGCCTCGAGGTTGAAGAAGGCGGTGTGGTCGCTTACCCGGGCCGCCTGCTGCATGTTGTGGGTGACGATCACGATGGTGTAGTCCTGCTTCAACTCGGCGATCAGGTCCTCGATCGCCATGGTCGAGATCGGGTCCAGCGACGAACACGGCTCGTCCATCAGCAGCACGTCGGGCTGGACGGCGATGGCCCGCGCGATACAGAGCCGCTGTTGCTGACCGCCGGAGAGCCCGCCGCCGGGCCGGTCCAGCCGATCCTTGACCTCGTCCCACAGGTTGGCGCCGCGCAGCGCGTACTCGGCGGTGTCGTCCAGCAGTTTCTTGTTGCGCACGCCCTGCAACTTCAGGCCCGCCACGACGTTGTCGCGAATTGACATGGTGGGGAACGGGTTTGGCCGCTGAAAAACCATGCCGATCGCGCGGCGGACGCCCACCGGGTCGATGCCCGAGCCGTAGATGTCGTCGTCGTCGAGCAGCACGGTGCCCTGCATGCGCGCGCCGGGCGTCACCTCGTGCATCCGGTTCAGCGTCCGCAGCACCGTGGTCTTGCCGCAACCCGACGGTCCGATGAAGGCCGTCACACTGCGCGGCAGCACCGAGAGCGAAACGTCGGCGACGGCCTGGAACGCGCCGTAGAAGATGTTGACGTCCTTGAGGTCCAACCGCTTAGCCACCGGAACTCCTACCTGACCTTTCGGATGCGAAGACATGCGAGACGACCCTGGCCACCAGATTAATGACGGCAATCACCACTATCAGCGTCAGGGCGGAACCCCACAGCCGATCCGTAGGAATCGGACTGGTGCCGGCTCCCGCCGACGTCTGGTCGTACATCATGCCGGGCAGTGAGCCCATGAATCCACTGAAGATGTTGAAGTTCATCGCCTGCGAGTAGCCGACCAGGATCAGCAGCGGCGCCGTCTCGCCCATCACCCGCGCCAGTGCCAGAAGGATGCCGGTGATGATGCCGGACATCCCCGCGGGCAGGACGATCTTGGTGATGGTCCGCCAGTTCGGCACGCCCAACGCGTAGCTCGCCTCGCGCAATTCGACCGGGACGATGTGCAGCATCTCCTCGGTGGTGCGCACGATCACCGGGATCATCAGCAACACCAGCGCCAGTGATACCGCGAACCCGGATCGCGGAAACCCGAGCGTCGCGATGCACAGCGCGTAGACGAACAGGGCCGCAACGATGGACGGCACCCCGGTCAGGATGTCGACCATGAAGGTGGTGACCTTGCTCATCGTGCTGCCGCGGCCGTACTCGACGAGGTAGATGGCGACGAAGACGCCGATCGGGATGGAGATGGCGGCACAGACAACGCCCTGCAACACCGTGCCGACGATGGCGTGGTATGCGCCGCCGCCGGCCAGAAACGCGGTCATGTCGGCCTGCGAATGTGTCCACCACACAGTCGATTTCACTGCGCCGAAGCCTTTGGCCACCACCGAGTACAGCACCCACGCCAGCGGGATCAGCGCCACCCCGACCGACAGCGTCACCAGGACCGAGGCCACCCCGTTGGAGGCTCGCCGGCGCAGGCTCACACCGGTGAAGGTGCGAGCCTTGAGGGGGCGGTCCAGGATCGACGTCATCGGACTCGCTTGCCCGAAACAGACTCGCGCGCAACCGCATTCACCATGAACGTGAGCACGAACAGCACCAGGCCCGCGGCGATGTAGGCCCCTGCCTTGTACTGGTTGTTGAATTCGTATGCGGTGGCAGCGATTTTGGTGGCGAAGGTGTAGCCGCCGTCGAACAGCGACCATCCGAATGCCGCCTGAGTGCCCCGCAATATGACCAGCAGCGCAACCGTCTCGCCCAGCGCGCGGCCGAGCCCCAGGATCGCGCCGCTGATGTAGCCGGACCGCCCGAACGGCAACACCGCCGTCTTGACGACCTCCCAGCGGGTCGCCCCGAGCGCCAGCGCCGCCTCGATGTGGCCCTGCGGCGTCTTCATGAACACCTCACGGGTGACCGCGGTGATGATCGGCAGGATCATCACCGCCAGCACGATCCCTGCGGTGAAGATCGTTCCGCCGCCGGATACCGACGCGTTGCCGGTCGCAAACAGGAACACCCCGCCCAGATGGTCGTTGAGCCACGCCGCCACCGGCCGCAGTCGCGGCGCCAGCACATATAGACCCCAGACGCCGTAGATGATCGACGGGACCGCGGCGAGCAGGTCGACCACGTAGGCCAGCGGTCCGGTCACGCGCCGCGGCGAGTACTGCGCGAGAAAGATCGCAATGCCCAGCGCCACCGGCATGGCCAGCACCAGGGCGAACACCGCGATCAGCACCGTCACCTGCAGCAAGTCGAAGACGCCGAACCGCATCGCCTCGGGGTTCGTGGTGTTCCAGTTGCCGCCGTAGGTGAAGAAGTTGACCTGGTTGCGGGTCAGCGCCGGGATCGCGCGGGCCAGCAGGAACAGCCCGATCGCGGCGATCAGCGCGACGATCAGGACGCCGGACCCCTCGGACAGGTTGCGGAACAGCCGGTCGCCCCGGCTGGGCCGCACAGCACCCCAGCTCAAGGGCATGCCGGTCAGCGCGCGCGATGGCGACGTAGCGACGACCTCACCCGAACCGGTCTCGGCTGGATTCGGCGTCGTCACTGGGTCCCCATCACTCGGCTGTTCTGAGCAACAGGGTAATTCGTCGGCTCACCGGATCGCGTTGATCGCCGTGAGCAGCCGTTTCTTGAATTTCTCCGGCAGCGGGATGTAGCCGGCGGTCGACAGGCCGTCTTGAGCATTGTCGGCGGCCACGGTCAGCAGCGATTTGATCGCGGCGGTGGTGGCCGGGTCGTAGCCCTTGGAGCAGACGATTTCGTAGGTGGCCAGCACCAGCGGGTACGCGCCGGATTCGCGGGTCCGGTAGATCGATTTCAGGTTGAGCTGCAAGTCGTCGCCGGTTCCGACGAAAGTGGCTCCGTCGATGGCCTTGCGGGCCGCATCGTCGGTGAGCTTGACCGGTCCGCTGCCGTCGTTGATCTGCACGTAGGGCACGCCGCTCTGGTCGGCGAAACCCTTTTCGACGTAGCCGATCGCGCCGACAGCGGAATGCACGGCCTGGATGACGCCGGCCGACTTCTGCGCGCCTTCGCCCACCCCGCCCTGGAACTCGCTACCGGCGCCGCGGTTCCAGCTGCCCGCGGCGGCCGCGGCCAGATACTTCTGAAAGTTGTCGGTGGTGCCCGAGGAGTCCGACCGGTAGATCGGCGAGATCCGGGTGTTCGGCAGCGAGGTGCCCGGGTTGAGTTTCGCGATAACGGGGTCGTCCCAGTTGGTGATCCAGCCGCTGAAGATCTTGGCCAGCACGTCGGCATTGACGACGAGGTTCTGGACGCCGTCGAGGTGATAGACGATCGCGATGGGCCCGAAGACCATCGGCAGGTGCCAGGGTGGGTTGCCGTTGCAGCGCGCGGCGGCCTCGTCGAGCTGGTCGCTGCTCAGTGGTGAGTCCGAGCCGGCGAAGTCGACGTGCCGCGCGATGAACTGCTCGCGGCCGGCACCCGAGCCGGTCGGGTTGTAGGCCAGCTGCTTACCGGGACACAGCTGCGACCAGTCCATGTTGAACAGGGCGATCGCGTTCTGCTGCGCGGTCGATCCCTCGGCGGTCAGATCCGGTTTGCCGTCGCAGTTCACCGGGCCCGTCGGAGCCTTCATGCCGTGCAGGTTGCTGTCGCTGCCGCAGCCGGTCGACACCGCACCGGCGATCACGGCCGCCGCCAGGGCCGCGCGCAACGCATGCACCGTCACCGGTCTCCTCGACAATGTTGAGCGTGCCATCCACTCTGCGGATGGCGGACGCCGCGAAAGTATGCGTTGGGCGTGAACTCAAGGTGAACAGGTCAGCTGCGCGCGTACGCGGTGTCCACGCTGTACTGGGTGAAACCCAGGCGCCGATAGGTCTTCAGCGCTGCCGTGTTGTCAGACTCGACGTACAGCAGCACCGTCGGGTCGGCGCCGCTGTTCAACCGTCGCGCCAGGTGCGCGATTCCGACGGCGGTCAGCACCCCGCCCAGTCCGCTGCCCTGCGCGGCCGGGTCGACGCCGACAACGTAGACCTCACCGAGGCCGTCGGCCTCGGAATGCACTTTCGTCCAATGGAAGCCGAGCAGCGCGCCGGTCTGTTCGCTGAATGCCAGGAACAGTCCCGCCGGGTCGAACCAGGAGTCGGCGCGTCGCTCGTCGAGATCGGCGGCGGTCCAGCCACCCTGCTCGGGATGCGTCGCAAACGCGGAGTTGTTGACCCGCAACAATTCCGCGTCATCGGCCGGGGCTTCGTACGTGCGAATGTGGACGCCGTCGGGCACCGCCGGTTCGGCGATGTGGTTGAGGTCGCGGCGCATCTGGACGAGCTCACGAACCGTGGACAGGTCCAACGCCGACGCGGTCGCGCGTGCTGCCGCCAGCGTGCCGTGTGCCCAAAACTGGCTTCCACCATCGGTTTTCGAGAGCGCCGCGTGGATGAGTGCCGTGCCGATGCCGTTGCGGCGGGCGTCGGGGTGCACCACGAGTTCCGCTATTGCCGACAGGTTGAGGTAGCCGACCACGTTGCCATGCTCGACGGCCAGCAGGTGCCCGGTGCGGTCGTGGGGCAGTTCGCGCAGTACCTGCTCGCCGACGGGTGCAACCCCATCGAATTCTGTTGCTGCCGTGATCAGTTCACGAATGTGCTGCTGTTCTTCGACAGTCAGCGCCGTCCGCCATCGCGGCGCCGTCACTGGCTGTGCAGCGGATCGGCGAGCGGCTCCGCCTGGCTGTCCGCATCGGGTTCGTCGTCGTCGGACGCGGCCTCGGGGTTCGGCGGACGGCCCCTGGTCGGGCGCACCGCCTTGTAGCCGACGTTGCGGACGGTGCCGATCAGCGCCTCGTACTCCGGGCCGAGCTTGGCGCGTAGCCGTCGCACGTGCACGTCGACCGTGCGGGTGCCACCGAAGAAGTCGTATCCCCAGACCTCATGCAGCAGCTGGGCCCGGGTGAACACCCGGCCGGCGTGCTGGGCCAGATACTTCAGCAGCTCGAATTCCTTGTAAGTGAGGTCGAGCGGGCGGCCCCGCAGGCGCGCGGTGTAGGTGCCCTCGTCGATGACGAGTTCGCCGAGGCTGATCTTGCCGACGCCCTCCTGGTCCTCCAGGTTGCCGCGCCGGCCGATCAACAGTCGCAGCCGCGCGTCGATCTCCGCGGGCCCCGTCCCGGGCAGCAGTATTTCGTCCAACCCCCAGTCGGCGTTGACCGCCACCAGCCCGCCCTCGTTCACCACAACCACCACCGGAATCGACCGACCCGTGGAGCCCAGCAGGCGGCACAGGCCACGGGCCGCGGGCAGGTCCTGCCGCGCGTCGACGATCAAGATGTCGGCGCTGCCGGCCTCCAGCAGCGACGAGACATCAGGGGGCGCGGTGCGCAGGGTGTGGGCGAGCAGCGACAAGGACGGCAGAACCACATCCGGATTCGGCTCAGGGGTTAGCAGCAGCAGGTCCAAGCAAGCCCCTCCAGCTTTCGTGGGAAAGGCGTCTCCCAATATTCATTGGCGAGATACGAAGTTTAACGGCCAGGTCATTAAACGATAGCTTGCAACCAGGTCTTTCGCGCGCCGACAGGGGTGACCGAGCACACTTGAACCGCGGCGATGCGCCACAATATGCGGATGCGTAAGGCCCTGACCGGTGCGGCGGCAGTACTGCTGTCCATCGTGGTCGTGCTGCTCGCGGCCGTCGGCGCCGACTTCGGGACCAGCATCTATGCCGAGTATCGGCTGGCTCGTGTGGTGCGCGAGAAGGCGCACCTGGGCTTCGACCCGTTCGTCGCGATCATCGCCTTCCCGCTCATCCCCCAGGCGCTGCGGCACCGCTACGACGACGTGGAGATCAAGGCCACCGCCGTCGATCGACCGGCGGTCGGGAAGGCCACCCTCGAGGCCACCATGCATGCGGTCGACCTGACCGAGTCGTCGTGGCTGATCAGGCCGGATGCCAGGCTGCCCGTCGGCAAGCTGGAGAGCCGCATCATCATTGGCTCCCGGTACGTCGGCCAATTCCTCGGCGTGCGCGACCTGATCGTCGAGGCGCCGACCAAGGACACCAACAACGCGACCGGCGGCACCACCGAGTCAGGCATCTCCGGCAGCCACGACCTGGTTTTCACCGGCACCCCGCGGGCGGCCCACTTCTACAAGCGGGTCAGCGTCGCCGTCGATCTGTCGATGGCCGGCGACGACCAGACCACGCTGGTGTTCACCCCTACCCGCGTGCTCACCGGACCGGGCACCGCCGACGAGCCAGTGCCCGACGACAAGCGCGACGAGGTGCTGAATGCCTTCGCGGGACGATTACCCGACCAGAAACTGCCGTTCGGGCTGATGCCGACGACCGAGGGGGCCCGCGGTTCGGACGTCATCATCGAGGGCATCACCTCGGGATTAACGATCACCCTCGACGGGTTCAACCGAGCATGATTGCTTCCATCGCCGCCGTCGTCGCGGCGCTGGCGGTTGCAGGGCTGATCGGCTGGCTGATGACCCGTCGCTCCGGCGACGTGCAGGCGACGGATCCGGCGGCCTCGGACGCCGTCGACACTTCCGATCTCGGCCTGTCCACGGACGGACCGACCGTCGTGCACTTCAGCGCATCGTGGTGCGGACCGTGTACCCAGGTGCGACGCGTGGTCGATCAGGTATGCGACGGCCTCGACCGGGTCGCGCACGTCGAGATCGACATGGACGCGAATCCGGCCGCAGCGCGCCGTCTTTCGGTGTTGTCGCTGCCGACCACGTTCATCTTCGATGCCGACGGCCGGCAGCGCTATCGCACCTCCGGGGTACCGAAAGCCGATGACCTGCGATCGGCCCTGACACCGCTATTGGCCCGATGACGTCGACATTAGGTAAGCTCCGTGACGTGTCCGCCCGCGTAGAGCTCATGCTCACCACTCGCCGCGCAGTCGATCTGTGCCGCATCGCGGGCTGCTGTTGTTGTAGCTGCTGAGTAGCCGCGCCTTTCGCGCCGCGCTCGGAGCAACCAAACCCCGTGGCGCGCCGCCACGAATCTCGTGCACAAGGCAAATCAGGAGCAGCAACATGTCGGACACCAAGGCCCCCGATCAGGTGGACGTCCGTGGCCCGCGCTTCGCGGCCTGGATCACCACCGCGGTCCTGGTCGTCGCGCTGCTGGTGTCCGGTGTCAACCCGCAGGCCGCCGCGGTCATCCTCGCCGCGCAGAGCGTCGTCTTCGCGATCGGCGCCGCCGCCGGACCGCGCCGTCACCCCTACGGCTTGGTGTTCGCCAAGCTCGTCGCGCCGCGATTGAGCCCGGTCAGCGAGCGCGAGCCCGTCGCCCCCCTGAAGTTCGCTCAGCTGGTCGGCCTGCTCTTTGCGGCCCCGGCGTCGATCGGATTTGCTACGGGCGCTTTACTGTTCGGCGTCGTGCTCACCGGGGCGGCGCTGGTCGCCGCCTTCCTCAACGCGGCCTTCGGCATCTGCCTGGGCTGCCAGCTTTACCCGCTCGTGGCGCGCCTGAAGCCGGCCCACAGCACTTCCTAGCGATCGAAAGGATCTCCCCTATGGCACGCTCCGACGTCCTGGTCTCCGCAGACTGGGCCCAGAGCAATCTCGATGCCGATCACGTGGTGTTCGTCGAGGTTGACGAAGACACCAGCGCCTACGACGACGGCCACATCGCCGGCGCGGTGAAGCTGGATTGGCGTACCGATCTGCAAGACCCGATCCGCCGCGACTTCGTCGACGCCCAGCAGTTCTCCAAGCTGCTCAGCGATCGAGGCATTGCCAACGGCGACACCGTCGTCCTCTACGGCGGCAACAACAACTGGTTCGCCGCGTACGCCTACTGGTACTTCAAGCTGTACGGCCACGAGGACGTCAAGCTGCTCGACGGTGGCCGCAAGAAGTGGCAGCTGGACGGCCGCGCGTTCTCCACCGACGCGGTGGAGCGTCCCGCCACCAGTTACACCGCCAAGCCCGCCGACAACTCGATCCGTGCCTTCCGCGACGAGGTGATCGCCGCCATCGGCGCCAAGAACCTGGTCGACGTCCGCTCGCCGGATGAGTTCTCCGGCAAGATCCTGGCCCCGGCCCATCTGCCGCAGGAGCAGAGCCAGCGGCCCGGACACATCACCAGCGCGATCAACGTGCCCTGGAGCAGGGCCGCGAACGACGACGGCACCTTCAAGTCCGACGACGAGTTGGCCAAGATCTACGCCGACGCCGGTCTGGACGGTTCGAAGGAAACGATTGCTTACTGTCGGATCGGGGAACGTTCGTCGCACACCTGGTTCGTCCTGCAGGAACTCCTCGGACACCAGAACGTCAAGAACTACGACGGCAGTTGGACTGAATACGGCTCCCTGGTTGGGGCCCCGATCGAGTTGGGAAGCTGATTATGTGCTCTGCGCCGAAGCAAGGACAGACCCTGCCGGCCAGCGTCGACCTGGAGAAGGAAACCGTCATCACCGGACGCGTGGTGGATGGCTCGGGTCAGACCGTGGGCGGTTCATTCGTGCGGCTGCTGGACTCCTCGGGCGAGTTCACCGCCGAGGTGGTCGCGTCGGCGACCGGTGACTTCCGGTTCTTCGCGGCCCCCGGTTCGTGGACGCTGCGTGCGCTGTCCGCCGCCGGCAACGGCGACGCGATCGTCGAGCCCAAGGGCGCCGGCATCCACGAGGTCGACGTCAAGATCGCCTGAGCGCGTTGTCGAACTAGACTCGTCGACGTGGTTCTGTTCTTCGAGATCTTGCTCATCGCGGCCGTGGTGTTCATTTCCTGGTTCGCGCTGTACACGCTGTATCGGCTGATCACCGACGAGTCGTGACGGGCAGCGAGGGTTCCGACGACGCCGACGACGCGGTGGGTCGCATCCCCGGGTCGGGCGACCGTGCGGTGGCCGCCGCGGCGGAGCGCGCCAAGGCCACTGCGAGCCGCAACATCCCGGTCTTCGACGACCTGCCGGGCCCCGCGGACACCGCCAACCTGCGCGAAGGCGCCAACCTCAACGACGCCCTGCTGGCACTGCTGCCGCTGGTCGGGGTGTGGCGCGGGGAAGGTGAAGGCCGCGGCGCCGACGGCGACTACCGGTTCGGCCAGCAGATCATCGTGTCGCACGACGGCAGCGACTACCTGAATTGGGACTCCCGGTCCTGGCGGATCGGCGAGACCGGTGAGTACGAAGCGCCCGATCTGCGCGAGACCGGGTACTGGCGCTTCGTCGACGAACCCGACGACCCGTCCGAGTCGCAGGCCATCGAACTACTGCTGGCGCACTCCGCCGGCTATGTCGAACTGTTCTACGGACGCCCACTCAATCAGTCATCGTGGGAGCTGGCCACCGACGCGCTGGCCCGCAGCCGATCCGGTGTGCTGGTCGGCGGGGCCAAGCGGCTGTACGGGATCGTCGAGGGCGGCGATTTGGCCTACGTCGAGGAGCGGGTGGACGCCGACGGCGGACTCATTCCGCATCTGTCGGCGCGGCTGTCGAGATTCGTGGGCTGACAAGGTAATTCGGGCTGTCCAGAAATGGGGCAGCCCCCGAGCCGTAGTTCCTGGTTGGACAGACCGGAGGCTCGGGGGCCGGGTGACTGCGGGGAATTCGCCAGCGCACGCAGGTGACTCTTCCCCTGGTGCTGCTAGCGGGCAGCCACCTCACAAGTCCAATAAGCTATCAATTTCTCGGACCACCTCCTCTCCTGTGTACTGGCGAAGTTACCACTGACCCTGAAGGGGCTGCTAGGGATATATTTCAGGCCATTTCAAGTAGGGCGGCGGTACGTGCCCGTACGCCCCGAAACACCCCCGGCGGCCGGGGTGACGCCGAGGTGAGCGGGTTTGCTGATAGCTGAACGTCGGCTGCGGCACATGTCGGCGCACGCTGGGATACTCGAAGGTATGGAACCTCCCACACCCGCCGAGAACGTCTACCTGCCCGCTGGCGGGGATCCCGCTGTGATCGTGCGGTGGATCGGGCAGAACGTCAGCGACGGCGACTACACCCGGCGCGTGCTTTTCGTCCCGAGCACGAACCACTTCGACGCTCGTGACGACGCGGTGAAGGTGTACGGCGGCAACGGCAACATCGGCACGAACAAGAGTCCCGGCGTTACACGCGGCGGCCCGGTGTTCGCCTTCGCGCCCGATATTCAGTTGCTCGGCTACGCGCTGCAGGCCGCTGATGGGGTTCTACTCGCCGTCGCGGCTCATGCCGACGAAGAAATTGCGGGGTGGGTCGCGGCGACGAAGGCACTCAACGTGTTGACCGGCGAACGCCACCCCGGCGTGCCTGACGACAATCACGAAGCCCTTGTTGACCTCGAGGACGCCGGATACAACGGTTACCACTCGCCAGGGGCCTTCCTGCTCGCGAAGTGCGGAGAGCCGGTCACCATCTTGCGCGAAGCTGGGTACTCCTACCGATTTGTCGCCGGATACCTGCTGGCGCTCGGTTCGCCCCCGCGCCGCCTTGGCGAAGACCTTAAGAAGATCTACCAACGGTCCTATAACTGACCAAACCCCATACGCCCCATAGGTATCAGGGGCGGATAGCGCGGCGCGGCACGCCCGAAGGTGTCGGTGCCCGCTGGGACGATTGCCGCGTGAACGATGAGGACGCCGACCCCGGCACTAAAGCCGATGAAACGGCAACCGAAGTGACCGAGACCTTTCAGACCCCATTCGGCACCGAGTACGCCAAACGCAAGGCCGAATTGCAGGCGATGCCTGGGTTCCGACTGCACGATGACATCGACTCTCTGAGGCGCGCTGGGCACGTTATGTCCAAGAACGCCGAGGAGCTGAATAGGCACGCCGCGAAGTTCCTGCAACGGCGAAAGATGGCTCGCGACACCACCGACGAATACGCAGACGAACTGGTTCGGTACCTGCACAACTACCTCACGTCAGTTACGTCGCTGATCGACTCGCAGCGGGTTGTGATGCGGCACTGCTGGGGTAACCGTTCGGATTTCGAGACGGGCGCGTACCGAGAACACGTCAAGACGTCATTCAGTACCGGTGAAGCCGAGTTCATGAAGGATCTCCGGAGCTACTGCACGCATCGCTCAATTCCCTTGCCAGGCATCAGCACTAATTTCTCCTGGGTTCAAGGTGGACCGACGATCATGGAGAACAAGCTGACACTGGACCGCGACAAGCTGCTTGATTGGGACAGTTGGACTGCGCCCGCGAAAGGGTATCTGCGAGCCCAAGACGAAAGGTTCGACCTTCTACCGATTCTCTACAGCTACGTCACTACCGCAGCGGAGTTCTACGACTGGTTCGTGAACGAGATCAGGGAGCGTAACGCCGACGACATTGCTCAGTACAGCAAGGCCGTAGATGACTACAACAAGTGGTACAGGGAAGAAATGGGGATGAACACCGAGAACTATCGCAAGCTGTTTGGTCCCCCGCCCGGAGAAGGAAATAGGTCACAGCGGCGTAGCCAGCGGAAGCAGCCAAAGCGGACAACCAAACGCAAACGGCGCAAATAACTTTGGGGAACTGAACAATGATCTTCAACTTCGGCAGCCAAGCGGTATCGGTTTGGACATACTTAGGTCCGATGCTCCTATTTGGTGCATCAATCGTGGCGACAGGTGTCACGTTCTTCGGCATCCTGAAGAGCAACAAGACGACCCGTGACGCCACTGCCGCTGCTGACAAGCGAGCGGCTGACGACCGTATTGAGTTATGCGATAGAGACTTTCACACTTGGCGACGCGATTCGCTGTTGCAAATCGGCTCCAGGGCAATCGAAGTCGCGCTTAATGTGCAAGACGACCTAAACCGAATTGCAATCATGCCACTGACCAGAGATGTACCAGACATTATCGAGCAGTCGGGCAGAAAGATCGGTGTCTGCGGATTGCAGTTGCGCCTTTTAGGCGCACATAAAGCGGGCGACCGTTGTCGCGATCTCCGAACGTTCATCGGTAGTCGCGACATGTTGAACGGAATGCTTGAGTTCAACCAGCACTACCGGCGATCCCTTGAACCCAGCAGCGCACACGATGCGGAACTCACGGACGCCGTGCGAATGATGCGTGCGCGGTTCGAACGGGACATAGACCAACTGAACAGCCTTCGAGGGGCGTTCGGCGAGACGATAGAACACGAGCTACTCAGGCTGAGCGTTCCAGAACAGGCACCCGCGAAACCTGCTTAACCCCCAGAAATGCAAGCGCTGCAACGGGTGTCGGTGGAGGACCGCAGGTGTGGCTTGGTGAGTTGGCTGTACCTACGGCCCCACCACCGACGGGTGACGCCAGTCACTAAAAGTCACCCCGCTTGACCCGGCACCAGCGAGGACAGCCAGCGCCGGGAAACTTCATCTGCGCACCTGTCGTGCTGCACACCGTTGCGTGCGGTAGTCGGGTGCAACGCCCGCTGACTTGCCACTGTAGGCACCGCCGTCGTCAGGTTCGACGTGCTCTAGCCCGCGAGGGGTCAACCCTGCACCGTGACTGTATTCGGACGGCCTGCCGCAGCTTCGCGGTTCGTCGTAGTGGAACGGCCAGTCATCAAGCGTTGTGTGCGCCATCGTGCGCCTACAGGTTGATCGCTGAGACGGTGTAGCTACCCGACGCCTTGACCTGAACGACCGCCACAGCGCGGCGATGACGGGTTACCTACGCCAAGGCCGCGCTGAAAGAAGCTCTCTACCACGGGGATTTAGCCCAATTGCCTTCGATCAGGCGCAAACCACGCCGACAACCGATTTCAGCGATCGCTGACGATGGCGGCGTCGACCAACTCGGCGAATTCAGCTGACAGCGGAGTGCGCGGCAATTGTTTGCCATCGAGGGTGTGCACCCGGGCGGCCAGAGTCATGCTCGACACCAGCCAGATGCCTTGTGCGGCATGTAAATCGGCGACCCGCAGGGCCCGGTAGTCGCAGTCGTAGCCCTTGGCCCGCGCGACGCCGAACAACGCCTGCTGGGTGGTGCCACGCAGAATCGGATACCAGGGGGGCGGGGTCAACAGGCACACATTGCCGTCGTCGCCGGTGGCGGCGATGACGACCGTGGACCGCGGCCCTTCCAGGATGTAGCCGTCGGAGCTGACGAAGACGACGTCGCCGGCGCCGTGGCGGTCGGCGTGCCGCAGCGCCGCCATGTTGATCGCGTACGACAGCGTCTTGGCGCCGGCCACCAGCCACGGCATGTGCTCGACCCCGGCCGACGGCAGTTCGCGGGGCAGCGTGATCGCGGCAAGTCCGTCGGAGCGGACGGCACTAATCCGCTCGGCGACCGGATTCACCATCACGTAGGCGGTGGGCCCCGAGCCGCTTTCCCGCCCGCGGCTGTAGACCAACCGCATCGCGGCCTCGTCGGTGGTGCCGCCGGTCCACTGCCGCGTTGCGATGTCGATGGCGCGCCGCCACGCCGGCAGGTCCGGCTCCGGTAGGTCGAGCAGTTTCGCCGAGTGGCCGAGCCGGCCCAGATGGGCCTCGATCAGGCAGGCCCGGCCGTCGCGGACCAGCAGCGTCTCGAAGACGCCGTCGCCGCGGACCGCCGCGAGGTCGTCGGCGAACAGCAGCGGAGCGTCCGGCGGATGTACCTTGCCGTCGAGGGTGACGATGACGCCGGTCATGGAGGAAGAGCCTATCGCCGGGTTCCGTAGAGTTGGTGTGTGTCCGCAGTTCCCGCACCCGAAACGGGCCCCGACGCCGGCGCCATCTGGCACTACGGCGATCCGCTCGGCGAGCAGCGCGCCGGCGAGACCGGTGCCGCCCTGGTCGATCGGTCGCACCGCGGCGTGCTCACGCTGTCCGGCGCCGACCGGCAGACCTGGCTGCACACCATCTCGACCCAGCACGTCAGCGACCTGCCCGACGGCGCGACCACTCAGAACCTGAGCCTCGACGGGCAGGGCCGCGTCGAGGATCACTGGGTCCAGACCGAACTCGACGGCGTCACCTATCTCGACACCGAGCCGTGGCGGGCCGAACCGCTGCTCGCGTTTCTCACCAAGATGGTGTTCTGGTCGAAGGTGACTCCGGCCGCGGCGGATCTGGCGGTGCTCTCGCTGCTCGGACCGCGACTCGGCGACGCGGCCGTGCTCGACGCACTCGGGGTGGACGCGCTGCCTGACACGTCATTCGCGACACCGCTGAGCGGCGGTGGGTTCGTGCGCCGGATGCCGGAGGCGAACCCGGGCCAGATCGAACTCGACGTCCTGGTCGACCGCGCCCATCTCGCGGATGTGCGACAGCGGATGATCGACGCGGGGGTACGCCCGGCGGGAGTGTGGGCCTACGAGGCTCACCGCGTCGCGGCCGTCCGCCCGAGGCTCGGCGTCGACACTGACGAGCGCACCATCCCGCACGAAGTCGGCTGGATCGGTGGCGCGGTCCACCTCGACAAGGGCTGCTATCGCGGTCAGGAGACCGTGGCCCGGGTCCACAACCTGGGCAAACCACCCCGGATGCTGGCGTTGCTGCACCTGGACGGGTCGGTCGATCGGCCCGCGACCGGCGACCCGGTGCTGGCCGGGGGGCGCGCGGTCGGTCGGCTGGGAACCGTCGTCGAGCATGTCGATCTGGGCCCGGTCGCGCTGGCGCTGCTCAAGCGCGGCATCCCCGCCGACACCGCCCTGAGCACCGGCGGCGATGCCGGTGTTGCCGCGACCATCGACGCCGAATCGCTACCGACGGCCGGTGGGCCGGGTGCCGGTCGGATGGCCGTGGACCGGCTGCGCGGAACGGTCCGATGACGTTCTTCAGCGGGTGCGGGGCGCAACAGCACGCGGCCACCGGGCACGCTAAACTGTCGACAGGACAATAAACACAAAACGATCGGAGCCGCCTACTCGTTGGGCCGCTCCGTTATTGCGCGAGGGGGTCCCCCCATGGGCCGTGGCCGGGCGAAGGCGAAGCAGACCAAGGTCGCACGAGACCTTAAATACAGCTCTCCGCAGACCGATTTCAATCGGCTTCAGCAGGAGTTGTCCGGTTCCGACTCCGACGATGGCGACCAGTCGGAGGGCGACGACCCCTGGAGCGATCAGCACCGCTGACGCGCCACCTGGTTCGTCCGATCGGCGAGCCTAAAACCTCGGGTGCTGCCCGACGAGCTTGGCTCGCGGACCGCCTTTTCCACCCTTAGTGATCGTGCCCAGGACCCAGCAGTTCAGGTGCCGGGCGGTCAGGATCGCCAGCGCACGGTCGGTGTCTTCCGGCGCTACGACGGCGATCATGCCGACGCCCATATTGAATGTCTTCTCCATCTCGGCGCGTGACACGCGACCCCGCTGAGCGATCATCGCGAACACCGGCGCCGGCGTCCAGGTACCGCGATCCACTTCTGCCATGAGGCCATTCGGGATCACCCGCTCCAGGTTGCCCGCCAACCCGCCACCGGTGACGTGGCAGAAAGTGCGGACCTGAGTCTCGGCCGCCAACGCCAGGCAGTCCTTGGCGTAGATGATGGTCGGCTCCAGCATCTCCTCGCCGAGGGTGCGGCCGAACTCCTCCACGTAGCCTTCCAGGTTGCCGCGGTCGATCTCGAGCAGCACCTTGCGGGCCAGCGAGTAGCCGTTGGAATGCAGACCCGACGACCCCATCGCGATCAGCACATCGCCGGGCCGGACCCGCTCGGGTCCCAGGACGGCCTCGGCCTCGACGACGCCGACGCCGGTGGCCGAGATGTCGTAGTGGTCGGGCTCGATCAGGCCGGGGTGCTCCGCGGTCTCGCCGCCGAGCAACGCGCAACCCGCCCGCAGGCAGCCTTCGGCGATGCCGCCGACGATCGCGTTGAGGCGTTCGGGAACGATGCGGCCGAGCGCGATGTAGTCGAGCAGGAAGAGGGGCTCGGCCCCGCAGACCACCAGGTCGTCCACGACCATCGCCACCAGGTCCAGGCCGACGGTGTCGTGCTTGTCCATCGCCTGGGCGACGGCCAGCTTGGTGCCGACGCCGTCGGTGGACGCGGCGAGCAGCGGCTCACGGTAATCACCGCGTAGCGCGAAAAGTCCGGCGAAGCCGCCGAGCTTGCCGATCACCTCCGGCCGGGTCGCCTTGGAGGCCAGCGGCTTGAACAATTCGACGGCGCGGTCACCGGCCTCGATATCGACTCCGGCCGATGCATAGGTGGCGCCCGGCTCTGATTTCGAAGCCGGGTCTTTTCCGCGGGCGGTCATCGCGCTAAAGGCTACCGGGCGAGGCCCGGCGCTGGTATCTCCCACTCACTTGAGCTACGGATGCCGTAGCACCGCGGCCTGCTCGGCCTCTGGCGACAACTCGTGGCTGATGTCCGGCTGGCCGGCGCCGCGCGCGGCGTTGGCGAGCATCTGCTCGATCACGTTCTTGCCAAGCGCTGTCTCGCTTGGCAATTCGATCGGGTACTTGCCGTCGAAGCAGGCCGAGCAGAGCCGCGAGGTGGGCTGCTCGGTCGCGGCGACCAGGCCCCGCAGCGAGATGTAGCCCAGCGTGTCGGCGTTGATGGCGTGCCGGACCGCCTCGAGCATCTCGTCTTCGTCCTCGACGGCGTTGGCGATCAGCTCGGCCGGTGACGGGAAGTCGATGCCGTAGAAGCACGGCCACTTCACCGGCGGCGACGCGATCCGCACGTGCACCTCGACGGCTCCGGCCTCGCGCAACATCCGGACCAGCGCCCGCTGGGTATTGCCGCGCACGATGGAGTCGTCGACGACGATCAGCCGCTTGCCGCGGATGACTTCCTTGAGCGGGTTCAACTTCAGCCGGATTCCGAGCTGGCGGATGGTCTGCGACGGCTGGATGAAGGTGCGCCCGACGTAGGCGTTCTTCATCAGGCCCTGGCCATAGGGAATGCCGGACTCCTGCGCGTACCCCACGGCGGCGGGGGTGCCGGATTCCGGCACGCCGATCACCAGGTCGGCGTCGATCGGGTGCTCGCGAGCCAGGCGACGGCCGATCTCGAGGCGGGCGCCGTGCACCGAACGGCCGGAGATGGTGCTGTCCGGGCGGGCCAGGTAGACGTATTCGAAGATGCAGCCCTTGGGCTCGGGGTTGGCGAACCGGGTCGAGCGCACGCCGTCGGCGTCGATCGCCAGCAGTTCGCCGGGCTCGATCTCGCGGACGAACGAGGCGCCGACGATGTCGAGGGCCGCGGTCTCGGAGGCGACCACCCACCCGCGGTCCAGCCGACCCAGGCAGAGCGGGCGCACGCCGTACGGGTCGCGGGCGGCGTAGAGGGTGTTCTCGTCCATGAAGGTCAGGCAGAACGCACCGCGCACGGTGGGCAGCAATTCCAGCGCGGCCTGCTCGAGGCTGGAGTCGGCGGCGCCGTGGGCCAGCAGCGCGCCCAGCATGTCGGAGTCGGTGGTGGCCGCGCCCGGAACCCGGGAGTTCAGCAGGCCGGCGTCGCGGCAACGGGCGACCAGCTCGGCGCTGTTGACCAGATTGCCGTTGTGCCCCAACGCAACTCCGGTTCCTGCCGCGGTGTTACGGAAGACCGGTTGCGCGTTTTCCCAGGTCGGCGAGCCGCTGGTGGAGTACCGGCAGTGCCCGACGGCGACATGGCCTTCCATGGCTGCCAGCGTCTGCTCATCGAAGACCTGACTGACCAGGCCGAGATCCTTGAACACCAGCACCTGCGAGCCGTCCGCGACCGCGATACCGGCGGCTTCCTGACCGCGGTGCTGCAGAGCGTAGAGGCCGTAGTAGGTCATCTTGGCGACTTCTTCGCCGGGGGCCCAGACCCCGAATACACCACATTCTTCGCCGGGCGGGTTCTCTAAGCCTTCAGAGATGTCGGCTGTCTGAACGGTCACAGTGCGGCGGCTCCCCGGGGAACGGATGGTGACTCGGTGAAGTCTACGGAAACGTTCGGCGTGGCCAA
Organism: Candidatus Mycobacterium wuenschmannii; assembly: GCF_030252325.1. Classification (NCBI taxonomy): domain Bacteria; kingdom Bacillati; phylum Actinomycetota; class Actinomycetes; order Mycobacteriales; family Mycobacteriaceae; genus Mycobacterium; species Candidatus Mycobacterium wuenschmannii. The sequence continues at coordinate 3,068,608 of NZ_CP126981.1, forward strand.
GAATTCGCCGGGCGTGTTGCGGCGTGTTGCCGCCATTTTTCCCAGCTCAACAGCCCCATGCGCGTGCAGATGTCGCATACGCCACACCGGCCACGCTCATATGTGATCGGAATCGCTCAGCCGCACCACCGGCAGCCAGGTTTCGACCTCCCCCGCGCGCGATCCCGAGAGGCGCAGCGCCCCGGTGCTCGCCGCGTCGGACAGCCGCAGCAGACCGGTGGCGAGCAGCAGCCAGGTCCGGGGATCGGTCTCGACGACGTTGGGCGGGGTGCCGCGGGTATGTCGCGGCCCCGTAATGCATTGCACCGCAACGAACGGCGGGATCCGGACCTCGACGCTGGCGCCCGGGGCTTCGGCGGCCAGGGTGCGCGCGGTGAGCCGGACCGCGGCCCCGAGGTCGACTCGCCCCGGTGCCGGAAGGGTGTCGTCGCGCAGCCAGCCTTCGACGGCGTGGACGGCGGCGCGGGTCTGGGCCGGATCGGCCTGCTGACGGGGCGGCATGGCGCTACAGCTTCAGCGCGGCGCGGACGCGCTCGGTGTCGGCCGCGGTCCAGCCGTCCGGCGGGGCGACGGCGGCCCAGCCGTCCAGGATGTCGTTGCTGTAGTTGTGGCCGTGCCCGCCGGGAACCCCTTCGGCGTTCGTCAGGTCGGCGCTGACCTGCCAGAACGTGACGACCGGGCTCCACTGCATGGCCGGGCTGCGGTCGCTGCCGCGCGGTTCGGTGAGCCAGTCAGGCCTGCCGAACAACAGGTCGGGCGACCACCAGACGACCGGGTCGGACGGATGCTGCAGGAACAGCACCCGCGTGCCATCCCACGGCGGACCGTTGACCCGGGCGACGTCGGCCGGGTCGTTGGCTTCGGAGAACCGCACGGTCCGCCCGTTGTCGTAGCGCGGCTGCACCTCGGTGCTGCCGGGGTCGCGGCGGGCGATCAGCGCGTGCCAGAGCGTGCTCTCGTGCGGCGGGCCGACCCAGAGCACCGCATCGAAGCCCATCCGCCGGATGTCGGGCAGCCAGTCGAACGCGGCCTGGCCGGCCATCGAGCCCAGGCTCTCGCCGTAGAGCATCAGCTTCGGCCGGTGGTCGGCCGGCAGTTGCGCCCACCGCTGGTGGACGCCGTTGATCAGCATTCGCCCGGAGTCCCTCGACTTCTGCTTGTCCGCCAGGAACGAAATCCAGCTGGGCAGATAGGAATACTGCAGGCCGACGATCGCGGTGTCGCCGTTGTACATCGTCTCGATCGAACTCGCCGCCACCGGATCGATCCAGCCGGTGCCGGTGGTCGGGGCGATCACCAGCACCTTGCGGGTAAACGCGCCGGTTCGCTCGAGTTCGTGAACGAGGACGTCGAGGCGGCCCGGGTCGTCGGGGGCGGTGTGCAGCCCGGCGTACACCCGGATCGGTTCCTTGGCGGGTGAGCCGTTGATCGTGGTCAGTTCCGCGGCATGCGGCCCGGTGCCGACGAACTCGCGTCCCTGGAACCCCAGCGTGTCCCACGCCGCCAATGACGTTGGGCTGCCGGACTTTTCCGATAGCCGCGGCTGCGAAACGCCGGCCGGGGTTGCACTGTCCTGCGGTTGGAAGACGGCGTTGGCGCCGGCGAAGAACCCGCGCACCAACACGCCGTCGAACAGCATCGCGAGCAGCACCACCACGACCGCCGTGCCGATGAACAGCGCCACCTCGTCGTGCAGGTGCCAGCGCCGAATCAAGATGCGCGCCAACGATTTCACGACGTCGATCAGCACCCGGAACACCGACACCAACAGCGCGGCGACAACAACCGCGACGGCGAGCGTGCGCAGGTAGCCCGGGTTGGTCGGGCCTTCGATGCCCATCACCGCCGCCAGTTGCCGCTGCCAGGCCGCGGCCGGGATCAGCATCAGCACGCAGGCCGTCGGTGCGAGCACCACGACCGCTGCCTTCAGCCACCACAGCAGCCGCGGCGACGGTGGCCACCAGCGAGCCCCGCGCAGCACAACGCGGTACACGGCGTAGGCGATCAACACCCCGAGGCCGTAGCCGAATGCGGCGTTCACCCCGCCAATCAGCCCCTCGAACAACCAGTCTCGTGGCACCAGCGACGGTGTCATGGAAAGACAGAAGAACAACGCCCCGAATGCCACCCCGACGAACTTCAGCCGGAGCAGGCTCCACGCCCACGCCAACAACGGGTGGCGTCCGCCGGGTTCGTCGCTCATCGCAGTAGAGCGGCCAGCACCCCTTCGGACGTGCTGCGCAACTCGGCCAATGACACGGTGAACAAGCCTTGCACCTCAACGGAATCCGAGCCCTGGTCGACGACGCCGACCCGGGCGGCGGGCAGGCCGCGCGCCTCACACATCGCCGTGAAGCGGCTCTCCTCGGTGCGCGGGACCGCCACCAGCACGCGGCCGGAGGATTCGGAGAACAGCGTGACGAAGGGGTCGGCGCCCTCGGGAAGCACGATGCAACAACCGGTTTCACCGGCCATCGCCGATTCGACGACCGCCTGGGCCAGCCCACCCTCGGACAGGTCGTGGGCCGCGGACACCAGACCGTCGCGGGAGGCCGCGCTCAACACGTCGGCCAGCAGTCGCTCGCGGGCCAGGTCGACCGCGGGTGGCCGCCCCCCGAGGTGGTCGGCGGTGACCTGCGCCCAGATCGACCCGTCGAACTCGTCGCGGGTGTCTCCGAGCAGGATGAGCGTCTCGCCGGGTTCGGTGCCCATCGCTGTCGGGATGCGACGGGTGACGTCGTCGATCACGCCGAGAACACCGACGACGGGGGTCGGCATGATCGCCGTCGTCCCGGTCTGGTTGTAGAAGCTGACATTACCGCCGGTGATCGGAATACCCAGTGCCGCACAGCCATCCGCCAGGCCGCGGACCGCCTGCGAGAACTGCCACATGACACCCGGGTCTTCCGGCGAGCCGAAGTTCAGACAGTTGGTCACCGCGACCGGCGTGGCACCGGTGACCGCGACGTTGCGGTAGGCCTCGGCCAACGCCAACTGCGCGCCGACGTAGGGGTCGAGCAGCGTGTAGCGGCCGGACGCGTCGGTCGACAGCGCGATACCGCGGCCGGTCGCCTCGTCGATGCGCAACACCCCGCCGTCGGCATGCTCGGCGAGCACCGTGTTGCCGCGCACGTAGCGGTCGTACTGCTCGGTGATGAACGCGCGACTGCACAGATGCGGACTGCCCAGCAGCGCAAGCAAAGTCGCGCGCATTTCCGCACCGGAGACGGGCCGCTTCAGGCCGGCCGACGTGTCGGCGATCAGCGCGTCCTGCGAGTCGGGGCGGGCGACCGGACGCTCGTAGACCGGGCCCTCGTGGGCAACGGTGCGGGGCGGCACGTCGACCACCGTCTCGCCGTGCCAGGTGATCTGCAGGCGATCGCCGTCGGTGACTTCGCCGATGGTGGTGGCCAGCACCTCCCACTTGCGGCAGACCGCCATGAACGCATCCACGTTCTCCGGCGCGACCACCGCGCACATCCGCTCCTGCGACTCGCTGGAGAGGATCTCGGCGGGCGTCATGTCCTTGGCCCGCAGCGGCACGGTCTCCAGTTCGATGGCCATGCCGCCGTCGCCCGCGGAGGCGAGTTCGGATGTGGCACAGGACAACCCGGCTCCACCAAGGTCCTGGATGCCGATCACCAACCCAGCCGAATACAGCTCGAGGCAGCACTCGATGAGCACCTTCTCGGTGAACGGGTCACCGACCTGCACCGAGGGCAACTTTTTTCGGCCGGAACCCGATTCGTCGCCGCCGAAGGTCTCCGACGCCAGCACCGACACACCGCCGATGCCGTCGAGCCCGGTCCGCGCGCCGAACAGGATGATCTTGTTGCCCGCCCCCGAGGCGAACGCAAGGTGCAGGTCTTCCTTGCGCAGCACGCCGACGCAGAGCGCGTTGACCAACGGGTTGCCGGCGTAGCAAGCGTCGAAAACGGTCTCGCCGCCGATGTTCGGCAGGCCGAGCGAGTTGCCGTAGCCACCGATGCCGCGCACCACGCCGTCGAGCACGCGGCGGGTGTCAGGCGCGTCGGCAGCCCCGAAGCGCAGCTGGTCCATCACCGCGACCGGGCGGGCGCCCATCGCCATGATGTCGCGGACGATGCCTCCTACGCCGGTCGCCGCGCCCTGGTACGGCTCGACGTAGGACGGGTGGTTGTGCGACTCGACTTTGAAGGTGACGGCCCAGCCGTCGCCGATGTCGACGACGCCGGCGTTCTCGCCGATGCCGGCCAGCATGCCGGCCCGCATCTCGTCGGTGGTGGTCTCGCCGAAGTACCGCAGGTGCACCTTGGACGACTTGTAGGAGCAGTGCTCGCTCCACATCACCGAGTACATCGCCAACTCGGCATCGGTGGGCCGACGGCCCAGGATGTCGCGGATGCGCTGGTATTCGTCGTCCTCGAGACCGAGCTCGCGGAATGGTTGCGGCTGGTCAGGGGTGGCCGCGGCCCGCTCGACGGTGTCGGTCGCGTGAGTGAGCCCAGACGTCACGGACACAGTCTAGGTGGCGCGACGGCTAGCCCGCGCCCGCGATGCAGAAGGCGTTGCCGGCCGGGTCGTTCAGCACCACCCAGCGGAAGTTGTCGCCGATGCTGTGCCGGTCCACCTCCGTCGCGCCGGCGGACTTCAACCGGTCCACTTCGGCGTCGACGTCGGCGGCACCGAAGTCGAGGTGCACCCGATTCTTGCCCGGTGTCGGGTCGTCGACCTTCTGAAAGCCCAGCTTCGGCCCGTCCGGCCGGGCGACCGCGATGAACTCACCCGGTATCAGTTCCTGCGTCGTGCCGTCGAACTGCTCGGCCCACCACTGCGCGAGGCGCGCGGGATCCGCGCAGTCGAAGGTGATCATCTCCACGTTGAGTGCCATACCGCTGACTCTAAGCGTGCCGTCGATGACCGCGGAGGTAATTGTGCAGCCTCATCGCGACGGAACAGACTTTCCTCCGAACCATTCACAACCTGGAGGGAATCATGACCGACACTCAAACCGCCGCTCCCACAGCACGATTCAGCGCCGAGGTGTTCGCGGCGTTCTGGGCCGCGCCCAGCATGTCGCACGGGATGGAGATCCTGGCCGAGGACATCGTCGGCTACTGGCCCGGCGACATCGAGCCGGTGCGGGGATACGCCGCGTACACGCAGAAGATCGCCGACATCCTGGCCGTCGCGCCGGATCTGAAGCTCCAACTCGTCGACAGCGCAACCGCTCCCGGCCCGGCCGACGGTGAGGAACTGTTCTTCCTGCACTACGTCGGGCACGCTACCGGGCCGAACGGGCCTATCGAGATCAGAGGCCTGGACCGGGTCCGGACCCGCGACGGCGTCGTCGTGGAGAACGTGATCCGCTACGAGCCGGTCTTCGTCTAGCCCGGCGACAGGAACGCGCGCAGCGCTGCCGCATAAGCCGGAACGTCGTTGGCGCCCATCAACTCTCGCGCTGAGTGCATCGCGAGTTGGGGGGCGCCGACGTCGACCGTTGCAATCCCGGTCCGCGCCGCGGTCATCGGGCCGATCGTCGAACCACACGGCAGATCGGCACGGTGCTCGTAGCGCTGCAGCGGTACCCCGGCTTGGCGGCAGGCCAGCGCGAACGCCGCGGCGGTCCGGCCGTTGGTGGCGTAGCGCAGATTGGGGTGCACCTTGAGCACCGGCCCGCCGTTGATCGCGATGAGGTGGCCCGGCTCGTGCCGCTCGGGGTAGTTCGGATGCGTGGCATGAGCCATATCTGCCGACGCGACCATTGACCCGGACGCCCGCCGCAGGAAGTCCTCGCGACCACCGCCGGCGGCCAGCACGATCCGCTCCAGCGTGGTCAGCAGCAGTTCGGAGTCGGCGCCGTGGTCCGACGTCGAACCGACCTCTTCATGGTCGAACAGGGCGAGTACCGGCAGGTATTCGGTCGACTCCGCGTCGAGGAGGGCCTCGAGCCCGGCATAGCAGGAGGCCTGGTTGTCCAGCCGCGGGGCGCTGACGAAGTCATTCTCGGCGCCGGTCACCCGCGAGGGCGTCAGGTCGTGGGTCATCAGGTCGGCACCGAGCACATCGCCCGGGTCGACACCGGCCCGCTCGGAGACGTAGCCGAGAAATGACCGGGTCCCGAATCCCGCCGCCCACACGGCGTTGACGTGGCGCTGCGGGTCCAGGGTGAGCGCCTTGCGGTCCTCGGCCAGGTGGATCGCCAGTTGCGGCACTCGCAGGATCGGGTCGTCGATGCGGACCAGACGGTCGATGATGCCGCCGCGGTCGCGGACCGACAGGCGGCCGCTGATGCCGAGGTCGCGGTCGAGCCAGGAGTTCAGCCAGGCGCCGCCGTAGGGCTGCAGCGCCACCACCTGCCAGCCCGCGACCTCGCGATCCGGATGCTGTTTGACCCGCAGGTTCGGGCTGTCGGTGTGACCGCCGATCACGCGGAACGGCCTGCCCCCGGCGACCGTGCTGTCCCAAGCCACCAACGACCCGGCCCGCACGGTGAAGAATTGGCCCGACGCCGGCCACTCATCGCCCTCGGCGAGTTCGGCGAACCCCGCCGCACGCAACCGGGCCGCGACGGTGTCGCAGACGTGAAACGGCGACGGGGACGCGTCGATGAATGCGCAGAGCCCTTGTGCGGTGGCCGCCATGGGACCCATCTTTTCATCACGGGGTCAGTCGAGCCGATAGGGTCGACGACGTGCCCACCCCGCAGCCGCAGCAGGTCGTTGCGCCGCTGACGCCCGCCGCGATCTTCCTGGTGGTCACCGTCGACGAGGGCGGCGAAGAGGTCGTGCACGACGCGCTGTCGGGTATATCGGGTTTGGTGCGGTCCACCGGCTTCCGTGATCCCGCCAAGAATCTTTCGGTGGTCGCCTCGATCGGCTCGCACGCCTGGGACCGGCTGTTCGATGGACCGCGCCCGGCCGAGCTGCATCCGTTCGTCGAGTTGGACGGGCCCCGGCACAAGGCTCCGGCGACACCCGGCGACCTGTTGTTCCATGTCCGGGCCGAGACGTTGGACGTGTGCTTCGAGCTGGCCAACAACATTCTTCGGTCGATGGCGGGTGCGGTGACCGTGGTCGACGAGGTGCACGGGTTCCGCTTCTTCGACAACCGCGATCTGCTGGGCTTCGTCGACGGCACCGAGAACCCCCAGGACGCGCCGGCGGTGGCGGCCACCCAAATCGGTTCTGAAAACCCCGAATTCGCCGGCGGGAGCTACGTGCACGTACAGAAGTATCTGCACGACATGGCGGCTTGGGATTCGCTCACGGTCAACCAGCAGGAGCGGGTGATCGGCCGGACCAAGTTGGAGGACATCGAGTTCGGCGACGACGAGAAGCCGGCCGACGCACACATTGCGCTCAACGTCGTTACCGACGACGACGGCACCCAGCTCCAAATCCTGCGGCACAACATGCCTTTCGGCGAACTAGGCAAGAGTGAGTTCGGGACGTATTTCATCGGCTACTCCCGCACGCCACGAGTGACCGAACGGATGCTGCACAACATGTTTCTCGGCGACCCACCCGGCAACACCGACCGGATCCTCGACTTCTCCACCGCCGTCACCGGCGGTTTGTTCTTCTCCCCCACCGTCGACTTCCTCGACGACCCGCCGCCGCTGCCGATCTCCGCGGCGCCGACGCCGGCGGTACTCAAGACATCAGCGGATGGCTCGTTGGCGATCGGCAGTTTGAAAGGAATCCTGCAATGAACAACCTGTATCGCGATCTCGCCCCGATCGCCGAAGAAGCCTGGGACGAAATCGAAGTCGAGGCCAGGCGCACCTTCAAGCGTCACATCGCGGGCCGTCGGGTCGTCGACGTGAGCGATCCGGCCGGACCGGCGGCCGCCGCGGTCAGCACCGGGCGGCTGCTCGATGTCACGCCACCCTCCGATGGCGTGATCACCCACCTGCGGGCGAGTAAACCGCTTGTGCGACTTCGCGTTCCGTTTTCGCTGTCGCGCTCGGAGATCGACGACGTAGAACGTGGATCGCGGGACTCCGACTGGGACCCGGTGAAGGACGCCGCCAAGAAGCTTGCCTTCGCCGAGGACCGGGCGATCTTCGAGGGCTACCCGGCGGCGTCGATCGAGGGCATTCGCACCGGAAGCAGCAACCCGCCCTTGAAGCTCCCCGAGGATCCGCGCGCCATTCCGGACATCATCACCCAGGCGCTGTCCGAACTCCGACTGGCCGGCGTCGACGGGCCCTATTCGGTGCTGCTGTCCGCGGACGTCTACACCAAGGTGAGCGAGACGACCGAGCACGGGTATCCGATTCTCGAGCACATCAACCGCCTCGTGAACGGTGACATCATCTGGGCGCCCGCTATCGACGGTGCGTTCGTATTGACCACGCGCGGTGGAGATTTCGATCTGCAGCTCGGAACGGACGTGTCGATCGGCTATCTCTCACACAATGCCGACACCGTGGACCTGTACCTACAGGAGACCCTGACTTTCCTGAACTACACCGCCGAGGCCTCGGTCGCGCTGAGCGAGTAACAGGCTCACTCCGGCGGTGGCTCGAAGAGCTGGAGGTCATTGCCTTCCGAGTCCTTGAACGAGGCGATACGCCCCCACGGGTGCGAGGCGACGTCGTCGACGAACTCGACGCCGGCCTCGGTGAGCCGCACGACCTCGTTGAACAGGTCGCCGTCCGGATGGAAGGTGACGACCGCCCCGCCGGTGCCGTCCCGGTGGGTCGCTTCGCGAGCATTCAGCCCGATCGTCAGGCCGTCGGCGCTTAGTTCCGACCAGTCATCTCCGGTCGACTTCACCGTGAGCCCAAGGATGTCGCCGTAGAACCGGACTGCACGGTCCATGTCGTCCACCGGCATCCACACGGTGGCGACGCCTCCGTTAGTCATGTCTTCTCCCATACGTATCGACTGCGTTTCGACTTCGCTTGACTACCCGCTGATGAGCAATTTTAGTTAAGAAGTTAGGGGTGTTTATTTTCCCAAGGCGGCCTGATGCGCCCGATTGAAAATCGCTATCACCTCCGAGGTGCTGCTTAGTGGTGGTTATCTGACGTTGTTCTTCAACCCGATCGACGGAGTGACGTACACCGGCGTTCACCCTCGAAGCGGGTCGACATACCTATGCAAGGTTCGCCGCAGGCTCGCGCGTGATGCTGATCTTCACGGTCAAGCTGCTGCAGCGCGATCGCGACTGTCACCCGGTGGAGCTGCCATATCAAGGCACGTCGATCCCCAAGCGGCTCAACAAACTTGAACTGGGGATCGCCCGGATTGAGGGCAGTCCGCTAACCGCCGATCCGGAGGCGGAAGACAAGCCGCTGTCCGATGCGGCCCGCGCCAGTGAGCGCCGCGCCCTGGCCGCACTGCGCGATACCAGGATCGAGACGGACATCGCAATCGAGACTAAAGGTTTGCCGCCCAGGTAATCTGACTCGATGGCGCAGCGGAAGGCCAGCGACGAGTCGCGTCTCACCCCTAAAGGCCGGGCCACCCGGGACCGCATCGTGCAGGCCGCCGCCGAGCTCATCGTCGCTGACGGTCTCGCGGCGACAAGCATGGAGCGAGTTCGAAACACCGCCGCTGTCAGTGGTTCTCAGCTTTCCCACTACTTCACCGACAAGAACGCGCTGATCCGTGCCGTGATCAGGCGGCAGAGCGACATCGTGCTCGACTTTCATCGACAGCCGGCACTGAACGACCTGGGATCGATCGCCGACTTCGAACGCTGGATCGACCTGAACATGCGCTATCTGCGCCAGATCGGCACGTCGGGCGGCACACCGACATTCCATGCTCTGGCAGCACAGTTGGCCAAATCAGACGATGCCGTCCGCGCGACGCTGGCGGACGCGTACCAAAGCTGGATCGACGTGTTGCGGTCGGCCGTACAGCGGTTGAAGAAGCGGAATGTTCTTGTAAGCCAAGCTAATCCGCGGCAAATTGCAATGGCAATCGTCGGCGCACATCAAGGTGGAGGGACGCTCAGCTTCACCTACGGCGCGCAATGGCCGCACGCCGAAGCCACTCGATTCGCCGTCAACTACTTGCGACTCTTTGCTGTCGAGCCGGCCGAGCGTCGTGGCCCGCGGACCGGCCGGCGGCGTCGCCGAGCCGCACACAGCGATGGTGTTGATGATGCATTTCCATTGACGCGCAAAGGGTTAGCCACTCAATCACGCATCGTGTCCGCCGCCGCCGCGTTGATGTTCGAGCGCGGCGCGCCCAACACCAGTGTCGAAGATGTGCGCACCGCCGCAGGCGTGAGCGGGTCACAGATATCGCATTACTTCCGCGACAAGCGAGACCTCGTCCGGCATGTCGTCGCGGCCAGGCGCGCCGACGTGGTCGCGTTCCATACCCAGCCGAAGCTAGGTGGGTTGGCGACTCTTGCAGACCTCCAAGCATGGGCCGCGGCTTGCTTCGATGAAGTGGACACGGTCTACCGGAAAGGCGGATGCGTATACGGGTCGCTGGCCGGGGAGTTGATCGACTCCGACGACGAGGTCCGGGGTGATCTCGCCGTCGGCTATGACGAATGGCTCGAATTGTTCGAAGCCGGACTTGGCGCGATGCGGCGACGGGGAGACCTCCACCCAGAGGCAGATCCACGCCATCTGGCGGCATCGCTCGTCGCCTCGCACCAGGGCGGGGCGATGCTCACGCACGTCTTGGGTGAGGCGGCGCCGCTCCGAGCGGCCGTCGGCGCTGCGCTCGCGTACGTCGAATCGTATGCGGTCGCACCCCGGTCCGCGCGAGCGTCGAAGACTCGGCGCGAGGCACGCGAATAGTGCCTGCGCACAGTGTTTTCGGCGTCGACTCGACGGACTCCCGGCAGCCGGGAGTTCTGTTCGGCGTGTCCAATGCCATCTGAGACTGGACACCCTGGATGGCCGCGCTCATAATAATGGGCTATATAACCCATTATTTGTGAAGGATCGCGCTGTGACAGTTACCGACTCCACCAACACGCCGCCGGCACCCGCGGTGGTACGGGAAGCCTCGGGCGGGGAGACGATGCGGGCGATCATCCTCAATGGGTTCGGCGGACTCGATCGCCTGGTGTACTCCGAGATACCGAAGCCGGCACCCAGGCACGGTGAAGTCGTCATCGAAGTCCGCGGTTTCGGCATCAACCACGCCGAACTCCACATGCGTCGCGGCGAATGGGCCGAAGCAGCGGAAGTCAGTGGGATCGAATGCGTCGGCGTCGTCGATTCGTGCCCCGGCGGCGAGTTCCCCATCGGGGCCAAAGTCGCGGCCCTGATGGGCGGTCTCGGCCGGACCATCAATGGCAGCTATGCCGAATACACCAGGGTTCGCGCGGCGAATGTCGCCCTCATCGAGTCCGAATTGCCGTGGTCACAACTTGCGGCACTGCCAGAGACGTACGCCACCGCCTGGACATGCCTGTTCCGCAATCTCAAGCTGTCCGCCGGTCAGACTCTGGTAATCCGCGGCGCAACATCGTCATTCGGGCAGGCGGCGGTGAAGATGGCAGTTGCCGCGGGCGCGCGTGTCATCGCGACCGCTCGCAGCCAAAGTCGTTTCGCGCTGCTCGAGGAACTCGGAGCTACCCGGGTCGAGGTGGAGTCGCGAACGTTAGCCTCGGGAATCGCGGAGGCCAAACAGATCGACGCGGTACTCGATCTCGTGGGCAACAGCACCATCCTGGACTCGCTGGACATGCTGCGCCGCGACGGCACCGCCTGTCTGGCCGGCTGGCTCGGCGGACTCGATCCGATCGCTGACTTCAATCCGCTATTGCGGATGGCCAGCGGTGTCAACTGGTCGTTCTTTGGCAGCTTCGTCTTCGGTAACCCGGGGTTCCCGTTGTCCGACGTGCCGCTGCAGGACATTGCCGCGCAGGTGGCTTCGGGACAGTTGGAGGCTGCGCCGTCGCGCGTCTTCACCTTCGATGAAATCCACGAAGCGCACCGCACGATGGAGTCAGGCGGGGCCGGCGGAAAGATGGTTGTCGTCATCGAATGAGAACCGAATGATGGCACCATGACCCCCGCGCCGTCCGTCCTGGTGTTCGACGTCAACGAGACGCTGATCGACATCGAGTCGATGGCGCCGTTCTTCGAGCGCCTTTTCGGTGACTCCTCGGCGATGAGGATCTGGTTCGGCCAATTGGTCATGTATTCGATGTCGGCGACGTTGTCGGGCCGTTACGTCGACTTCTTCACTCTCGGCCAGGCCGTGTTGCGGATGCTTGCAACCACTGCCGGCGTGCACGTGACCGATGACGATGCGCTGACACTCAAGCACTTGCTGCTCACCATGCCCGCGCACCCCGATGCCAAAGACAGCTTGGAAGTGTTGCGAGACAGCGGTTTGCGACTGGTTACACTGTCCAACTCGCCGCCCAACCTGGACGGGCCCACCCCGTTGGAACACGCTGGGCTGAGTCATTTGTTCGAGCGGCAATTCAGTATCGACGAAGTACGCTCTTTCAAACCCGCTCCGGCGGGATATCGCTACGTCAGTGAGCAGCTCGGCGTCGATCCGGCCGAATGCATGATGGTCGCCGCCCACGTGTGGGACACCATCGGCGCCCAGTCCGCCGGGTTCGGCGGCGCATTGATCACCCGCCCGGGTAACGCGGAACTGCCGGTCGCGGGCCTGCCGCGCCCGACGATCGTCGTCACCGACCTGCGCGCGCTGGCCGCCCAACTCGGCCGATAGCGACCTCACATTGCGGGCGTGCCAGTCGTCTACCTGATAGACAACAACTACCGGAGGTCATCATGTCCACTACGCGTCACACCGTCGTCGACTCGCCCATCGGAGCACTGACGCTGGTGCGAGACGATGAGGGCGTCACCGGGCTCTACTACCCCGGGCACTGGACCAACCCGGATCAGAACGGTTTTGGGCCACGCGTCGCCACGACTGAGGACGACGGCTTCGACGAGGCGGTCAATCAGTTGGCCGAGTATTTCGCGGGCGAGCGCCACGACTTCGACCTGCCGCTCAATCCCCTCGGCAGCAAACGGGCCCGCACGTTGTGGCAACTGCTGACCCAGATTCCATACGGTCAGACCACCACCTACGGCGCGCTGGCCCGCGGCATCGGCGACGGCATCAGCCCGCGGGCCATCGGCGGCTTCGTCGGCCACAACCCGCTGTCGATCTTCATCCCCTGCCATCGAGTCGTCGGGTCCACCGGCAAGCTCACCGGTTATGCCGGCGGCCTGGACCGCAAGCAATACCTGCTCGAGCTGGAGAAGGCTATTCCCGTTGCACCGCAGGCACTTTGGTAGTGCGACGGTGAAACCGCCGTTCGAGAGCGTCGTTACGGCCCACGGCGCCACGGTGCTGCGCGTAGTGCACGCGGTGCTGTGCGTTGCCGACGCCGACGACGCGTGGTCGGAGACGTTCCTGGCGGCGTTGAAGGCCTACCCCGACCTGCCCGCCGACGCGAACGTCGAAGCGTGGCTGGTCACCATTGCCCACCGCAAGGCGATCGACATTGCGCGCGCCACCGCACGACGCGCCACCCCGGTGCCCGAGACACCGGACCGGCCTAAGCACGCCGGTGACGACCACACGGACCTCACCGAAGCCGTCGCGGCGCTGCCGCCGAAACAACGCCAGGCGGTGGCCTACCACTACCTGGCTGGACTGCCCTACGCCGAGATCGCCACGATCCTCGGCGGCACACCCGCGGCTGCCCGCCGTGCCGCCGCGGACGGCATCGCGGCGCTGCGGCGCACTTACCCTTTGGAGTCTGACCATGAATGACATCGACCTGGCCTCGCACTACCCGGTCGGCGACGGCGACCTTGCCCGGTTACGCATCAAACTCGCGACCGCAGCCGCGCGTGACGACCTTCTCGACATCGCCTACCGCACAGTCGATTCACCGGTCGGTGCGCTGTTGATCGCCGCGACCCCGGCCGGGCTGGTGCGCGTCGCCTTCAGCAACGAAGGCCACGACTCCGTGCTACAAAACCTGTCCGACCGGATCAGCTCCCGCCTGCTGTATGCTCCCGGACGACTCGACGTCGTTGCCCGGCAACTCGACGAGTACTTCGACGGACGTCGGCACACCTTCGACGTACCGCTGGATTGGCAGCTCTCCAAGGGTTTTCGCCGGGTGGTCCTCGAACACTTGGCGCACGACATCCACTACGGCAGCACGGCGAGCTACGGCACGTTGGCCCGACTCTCGGGTTCTCCCAGAGCGGTTCGTGCCGTCGGGACGACCTGCGCGACTAATCCCATCCCGGTCGTGGTGCCCTGCCATCGGGTCGTTCGCTCGGATGGCCGCCTGGGCAACTACCGCGGCGGCCCGGTCGCCAAGCGGGTGCTTCTCGACCTGGAGGGTGCCGCGTGACGCCGGCCCGCAACCGAGTCTCGCCGCGCGGCAACATCATTGCCGCCCCTGGCCGCGGTCGATGGATGGGAAACCGGGGAAGATTGCACGAGGGCGCCGGCACCCGCGATGTCGTGCGTAACCACCGGAGTAGAGCCTGGATCACCTGCCTGCTCGAATTCCGCGGCCGCTACACGCGGCAGTGGGACCCGACGCACTACACCCAGTTGTTCTTTCTCGATGAGGCCGTCGCTCTGGCGGCCGGCCACCGGCCCTGTGCCGAATGCCGTCGCGGCGCTTACCACACCTACCGGCACGCCTGGCAGCAAAGCCACGGTGGCGCAATGCCTTACGCCAAGGAGATGGACGTCGTCCTGCACTGCGAGCGTACGGGACCATCACAAAAGGCGCTGTGGCGATCGTTGCCTGAAGGAACTTTTGTCGAAACCGATGACGGTCCGGCCGTCGTCATCCAGGATCACCTGACGGTCTTCAATGCCGATACCTATACGTACGGCCATCGACTAGCGGAGCCGGCAACGGATTCGGTGACCGTGATCACTCCGGCATCGAACGTCGCGGTTCTGAGCGCGGGCTATCAGCCGCAGATCGACATAGCCTGATTTATGGGTCGTATGACCCACTTAGCTGGAATCGCACTATGCTGGCCCGGAATCCAACGGAGGGGCGACATGGTTGCAGACCAGGACACCTACGACGTCATCGTGCTCGGAGCGGGCCCGGTCGGCCAGAGCGCAGCGGAGCGAGCTCGCTCCGCTGGTCTCAGCGTCGCGGTCATCGAGCGTGAATTGGTGGGCGGTGAGTGTTCCTATTGGGGGTGCGTCCCCAGCAAGGCCCTACTACGCCCGGTTATCGCGCTAGCCGACGCGGGTCGTATAGACGGCGCCCGCGAAGCCATTGCCGGGTCGGTCGACGTGTCCGGCGTCTTCGGCCGCCGCGACCGATATGTGAGCAACTGGGACGATACCGGCCAAGCCGCATGGGTGGCGAACATCGGTGCGACCCTTTTCCGAGGCCACGGACGCCTGGCCGGGCCTCGCCGGGTAGCGGTGACGACCACGGAAGCCGATCGGGTGACGCTCCTCGCGCGTCACGCCGTCGTGATCTGCACTGGAAGCCGTGCGGTGCTGCCCGATCTGCCGGGTATCGCCGAGGCTCGACCGTGGACCAATCGCAGCGGCACCGACAGCAGTGCGGTACCCGATCGCCTTGCCGTGGTCGGCGCGGGCGGAGTCGGCGTCGAACTCGCAACCGCGTGGCAAGGTCTCGGCGCTTCGGTCACTCTGCTCGCCCGCGGACCAGTCCTGCTTTCCCGCTTGGAACCATTCGTCGGAGAGTTGGTGGCAGACGGCTTGCAAGACCGCGGGGTCGATGTGCGGACGAACGTTTCGGTGGTCGGCCTGCGCCGCGCACGCCCAGACGGTTCACTGACGCTGGAGCTGAGTGACGGCGACACTCTCGAGGTCGACGAAGTGCTGTTCGCGACCGGCCGCGCTCCACTGAGTGACGACATCGGCTTGGAGACAGTGGGACTCACGCCCGGCAGCTGGCTCGACGTCGACGACACCTGTCGCGTCGCCGCGATCGACGACGGCTGGCTGTACGCGGCGGGCGACGCCAACCACCGCGCCCTTTTGACGCACGAAGGCAAGTACCAAGCACGAATCGCCGGCGCGGCGATCGCGGCACGCGCGACTGGACAGGCAGTGGACGATGCGCCGTGGGGTGCGCACGCCGCCACGGCAGACCGCCATGCGGTGCCGCAGGTCTTCTTCACCGACCCCGAGGCGGCGGCGGTCGGCCTGTCAGGCGATGAAGCGGAACGGGCTGGTTACCGCGTGCACATCGTCGACGTCGACATCGGCGATGTCGTTATGGGCGCGAAACTTTACGCGGACGGGTACACCGGCCGGGCTCGGATGGTGGTGGATGCCGATCACAAGTACCTGCTCGGCGTGACGTTCGTCGGTCCCGGTGTCTCGGAACTCCTGCACTCCGCAACCATCGCCGTCGCCGGCCAAGTGCCGATCAACCGACTGTGGCACGCCGTGCCGTGTTTTCCCACGATCAGCGAGGTGTGGCTGAGGCTTCTCGAGGCCTACCGAGATACGCAGCCTTGAAGCGTCCGGCTATTCCGGCCTGGGGTCGCCGAGTCGCGCACGCATCGCGCCCCACGGGTCGGCGTAGCGGCCCGGCGTATCGCGATACGCGGCCTGGCGTTTGAGAAACGCCCGGGCCAGCGGTGCGATCAACGCGATCGGGTAGCGCCGCCACCCGGTGGTCGCGCGCATCTCGGCCAGCATCGCTGGCCATGAATGGTGTTGGAACGACAGCGCCTGTTGCGCGCGCGTGGTGTCCAACCAGTCCGTTACGAACCAGTCATCCTCGCTGTCCGGGTCGCCCGGTCTACCGACCGGCAGCACGTTCGAGAGCCCGCGCGCCGCCGCCAACGCCGGCCCGACGTCCCGTTGCCGGAGCAGATGCGAGTCGTCGCCCGCAATCAACAGCGTCTCGCCGACAACGTCAGCCGTGGTCGCCGCGGCGAAAGCCGTCGCCACGTCGCGGACGTCGACGGTGTGGATCCGGCCGTCGGTCGGCAGCGTGCTCTCGAAGTACAGTGCGTCCCGGCTGAACGGGATCGCGCCCGGTACGACGCTCATCACCCCGCCGAGTCGCAGGATCACCCACTCCAAATTCGAAGCGCGTACTAGATTTTCGGCCTCGATCTTGTGGGCGCCGTAGAGATCCGACGCACGCACCGGGGAATCGGCGGTCAGCCGCTCGGGATGGCGATGCGGGTTGCGCGACCCGTACACGGCGTTACTCGAGGCCAGGATGAAGCGCGGCGGTCGTGGATGCGACTGCGCGGCGCGCACGAGCGCGGCGGTAGCGTCGACGTTGACACGTCGACCCAGTTCGCGGTTGCGGAAAATCGCCGGGATGATTAGCGCGGCGAGGTGGACGATCGCCGTCGGCGACTCCTCGGCGAGCAGGCAATCGACCTCGTCGGGCTTGGTGAGGTCGGCCCACCGAGTGGTCACCCCGGACGGCAACAACGCCGCCGCGGTGCGCTGATCCGGGGTACCGAGGTCGGTGACGACCACTCGATGCCCGTCCGCGGCCAGTCGGCGCACGGTCTGCGACCCGACTAGGCCGAATCCACCCGTGACCAGTACCTTTTCGGTCATTTTCCCTTGCCTACGCAGCGGATATGACGTTCTCAAAAATGGAGAGTATCATGCTCACGACGACGATCGACGACGATTCGAGGGCTCCAGCATGGCGGGCAGCAACGCGGAGAACCGCGAGACGGCTAAGTGGGATCCCGAGTTCACCAAGCAGGTCGCCAACACCGTCGGCCCGGTGATCAAGCAGTATCACCGCGCCGAGGTGCGCAACATCGAAAACGTTCCGGCCACCGGCGGGGCACTGGTGGTGTCCAACCACTCCGGCGGGATGCTCACGCCGGACGTGTTCATCTTTTCGCCGGCGTTCTACAAGAAGTTCGGCTACGACCGTCCCGTCTACACACTCGGCCATTACGGCATCTTCATGGGACCGTTGGACGGCATCCTACGACGACTGGGCGTCATCGAGGCCAGTCGCGAAAATGCCTCCACAGCACTGCATTCCGGCGCCGTGGTGTTGGTGTTCCCCGGCGGGGACTACGACTCCTACCGGCCGACGTTCGCCAACACCATCGACTTCAACGGTCGCACCGGCTACGTGCGTACCGCGATAGAGGCCGGCGTTCCGATCGTGCCGACGGTCTCGATCGGCGCCCAGGAGACCCAGCTGTTCCTGACCCGCGGCCACTGGCTGGCCAAGAAACTGGGAATCACCAAGGCGCGCATGGACATTCTGCCGATCAGCGTCGGCTTCCCGTTCGGGCTGAGCATGATCTTTCCGCCGAACCTGCCATTGCCGTCGAAGGTGGTCACCGAGGTGCTCGAACCGATCGACATCACCAAGCGCTTCGGGAAGGACCCCGACGTCGACACGGTCGACGAGTACGTCCGTTCGGTGATGCAAGCCGCGCTGGACCGGTTGGCCAAGCAGCGCCGCTTCCCGATCCTGGGCTGAATGCGCCATTTCGCGGTTTCGCCAGCTCCGAAGTGCTTGCATGAGCGCACGGAGGTGGGCCGATGAAACGACTCAACGGCATGGACGCCATGCTGCTCTACAGCGAGACGCCCAACCTGCACACCCACACGCTCAAGGTGGCGATCGTCGACCCTGAGGCCGCCGACACGGAATTCAGCTTCGAGGCGTTCCGGCACCATCTGCTGCGGCGGCTGCATCTCCTGGAACCGTTGCGCTACAAGCTCGTTGACATCCCATGGCGGTTACACCACCCGATGTGGCTGGAGAACTGCGACGTCGACCTCGACTACCACCTGCACCGGGTCCAGGTGCCCGCGCCCGGCGGTCGCCGCGAACTCGACGCGATCATCGGGGAGGTGGCGTCGACGCCGCTGGATCGCAGCCGCCCGTTGTGGGAGTTCCACATCGCCGAGGGATTGGCGGGCGGACGGTTCGCGCTCATCGGGAAGATCCATCACGCCCTCGCCGACGGCGTCGCCTCGGTGAACCTGCTCGCCCGCGCGATGGACCTCAGGGGCGCGCCGACCGACGAACGCGACAACGATGAGGCGGGCGTCAGCCCGACGACGGCAGGTCTGCTGGTCGCCGCCGGGCGCGATCACATCCGGCAAATCACCGATCTTCCCGGTCTGGTCGGCGATGCGGCGAAAGGCTTCACCCGGGTGCGCCGGCGCACGAAAGAGCGCGGAGATCATCCCGACCTCGCCGACGCCTTCGATGCCCCGCCGACGTTCCTCAACCACGTGGTGTCACCGCAGCGCCGGTTCGCCACCACGGCGCTGCGCCTGGCCGACGTCAAGGCCACCTCGAAGGCACTCGGTATCACCGTCAACGACGTGGTGCTCGCGACGGCTGCGGGTGCGCTGCGCCGGCTGTTGCTGCACTACGACGGCAAAGCCGACCGGCCGATCATCGCGTCGGTCCCCACGGCCACCGACAAATCGGACCGCGTCACCGGCAACGAGATCAGCGGGCTGTCGATTTCACTGCCCGTGCATGTCGCCGATCCGGCCGAACGGGCCCAGCTCGTCGCGCTGGCCACCAAGATCGCCAAGGAGGACCATGAGATCCTCGGCCCGAAGCTGTACGGACAGTTGATGGGTTACCTACCGACGGCGATTGCCCCCGCGGCGTTCCGCTGGCTCGGCCGGCGCGATGCGCCGAACAAGATGATGAACGTGGCGGTGTCCAGCGTGCCCGGGCCGCGCGAACGCGGCCACTTCGCGGGTGCGCCGGTCAGCGAGATCTACTCGACGGGGGTGCTGTCACCTGGTGCCCCGGTGAACATCACCGTCTGGAGTTATGTCGACAAGCTCGGCGTCGCGGTGCTCACCGACGACGAGACCTTCGACGACCCGCACGAGGCCACCGAAGCACTCAGTGCGGCATTCGGTGAACTACGTTGCACCGCTGGACTTTCCGCGCAAGATAGTCCGGTCGACCTGATGGCCGAGCACGCACTGCGCTAGGCCGTCAGAACTGCGTCGAGCGCCGAGTAGAACAGGCCCAGACCGTCGTCGGACGGCCCCGTCAACGCCTCGGTGGCGTGCTCGGGGTGGGGCATCAGGCCGACGACGCGGCCGTTGGCCGAGCTGACACCCGCGATGCCACGCAGCGAGCCGTTGGCGTTGTCGTGGTAGCGGAAGACCACCCGGCCCTCGCCTTCCAGCTCGTCGAGCACCGCGTCGGAGGCCACGTACCGGCCCTCGCCGGACTTCAACGGGATCAGCAGGTCCGCGCCCTGCTCGTAACGCGACGTCCAGGCCGTCGACGTCGATTCCACCCGCAGCCAGACGTCACGGCAGACGAAGTGCAGGCCGAGGTTTCGGGTCAGCGCCCCGGGCAGCAGACCTGCCTCGCAAAGCACCTGAAAACCGTTGCAGATACCCAGAACCGGCAATCCACGCCCCGCGGCGGCGACCACCTCGCCCATCACCGGGGCGAACTTCGCGATGGCGCCGCAGCGCAGGTAGTCGCCGTAGGAGAACCCACCGGGCACCACCACGGCGTCGACGCCCTTCAGGTCGGCGTCCGCGTGCCACAGACTGACGGCCTCGGCGCCGGCGAGCCGCGCGCGCGCGCGGCGTCGACATCGTCCAGCGTCCCGGGGAAGGTGATGACGCCGATGCGGGGCGTCACTGCGGCTCTCGGCTGACGGTCCAGTCTTCGATCACCGTGTTGGCCAGAAGCGACTCGGCGATCTCGGCCAACGCCGCGTCGTCGACGCTGTCGTCTACCTCGAGCTCAAACCGCTTGCCCTGTCGGACATCCGAGATGCCGCCGTGGCCGAGCCGGCCCAGCGCACCGACGATCGCCTGGCCCTGCGGGTCGAGAATCTCGCCCTTGGGCATTACGTGCACAACCACCCGGGCCACCCGCACTCCTCACTACTGTCTTGGCTGCTCGGCGCCAACTGTACCGGTCGGGCTCCCGGCCGGCGCTCTAGCAGGAGCCGACGTATGCCGCGCAGACCGAACCCGTCATGGCGTCCAGCACTTGGGCGTCCGAAATGATCGGCCAGGGCGGCTGCACCGGGTCGGCCCCCCACAGCGTGAGCTCGCTGATCGTGCTGCTCTCCGGGTGCGCGACGAAGTAGGTGTGCAGGATGGTCGGCCCGCTGATCACCGCGGCAAGTCGGTTGGGCTCGTCCACGGTTACCGACGGCGACTCCGCGGGCGCGCCCAGCTGGCAGGCGCGCAGCGACGGCGCGACGAGGTCGAACACCGACCTCGCGACCGGACCGCCGTGTGCGGTGTCGCCCCGCCAATGCATGATCTCGGCCCGTAGCTGCCATTGGCCCACGGGCTTGTCGACCGATGCCCGCGCGGCGACGGCGGAGTTGCGGGTGTCCTGCGGGAACGGCGGCGTGGCGCACGCTTCCTCGAACCGGAATCGGGGCGTAGCACCGCCGGTCATCACCACCGCCGAGGCGGCCGGCGACGGCCAGCGGTAGGTCGCGCTGAGCGGTATCGCCTCCCGCGGGATCCAGGCGGTGGCCGGAATCTGATCGCAGGTGGGCGGGCAGGTCTCCGGATCGGCGCGCGCGGCCGGCGCCACCACGCAGGTGACCAGCAGGCCTCCCGCGATCAGCGCCGTCGCCAAGACTAGGCGCATGCCCCTGCACCCCATGAGCGCACAATCGTAGACATGCAACTCACGCATTTCGGTCATTCCTGCGTTCTTGCGGATTTCGGCCACACGAAGGTTTTGTTTGATCCGGGCAACTTCTCGCACGGGTTCGAGGGCATCACCGGCCTGTCCGCGATCGTGATCACCCACCAGCACCCCGACCACGTGGACGAGGCGCGGTTGCCGGCGCTGCTGGACGGCAATCCGGATGCCGCGCTGTACGCCGATCCGCAGACCACCGGGCAACTTTCGGTGCCGTGCCAGGTTGTACACGTCGGTGATGCGCTGTCGGTCGGCCAATTGACGATCCGCGCGCTCGGCGGCAAGCACGCCGTCATCCACCCGGAAATTCCTGTGATAGACAACATTTCGTATGTCATCGATGACGGCCAGCACGCCGGCAGCTTTATGCATCCCGGCGATGCGCTGTTCGTGCCCGACGAGCCGATCGATGTGCTGGCCACTCCGGCCGCCGCGCCCTGGATGAAGATCTCCGAGGCGGTCGACTATCTGCGGGCGGTAGCGCCGGCCCGCGCGGTGCCGATCCACCAGGCGGTCGTCGCGCCGGAAGCGCGCGGCATCTACTACGGCCGGCTCACCGAAATGACCGACACCGACTTCCAGGTGCTGCCCGAAGAAACCGGCGTCACCTTCTAGATCCTCGGCGAACTCAGCCGATGTCGTTGGCCGCGCCGCGGCCCGCCGCGCGCCCGGAAAAGATGCAGCCGCCGAGGAAGGTGCCCTCCAGCGCCCGATAGCCGTGCACACCGCCCCCACCGAAGCCGGCCACCTCGCCGGCGGCATACAGCCCGTCCAGTGGCGTGCCGTCGGCACCGAGTGCCCGCGAATCGAGGTCGGTCTCCAAGCCGCCCAACGTCTTTCGGGTCAGGATGTGCAACTTGACCGCGACCAGCGGCCCGGCCTTGGGGTCGAGGATGGGATGCGGCGCGACGACCCGGCCCAGCTTGTCGCCGAGGAACTCGCGGGCTGCGCGAATCGCCGTGACCTGACCGTCCTTGGTGAATTTGTTGACCACTTCCCGATCGCGGGCGGTGACCTCGTCGGCGACCGTCGCGTAGTCCAGCGGCGTTACGTCGGGCAGCGTGTTCATCGCGGACACCAACTCGCGCAACGAGTTTCCGGTGACGAAGTCGACGCCCCGGTCGACGAAGGCCCGTACCGGACCCGGCGCACCCGACCCGGCCCGTGACGCGAGTAGCTGCCGCACGCTGCGACTGGTCAGGTCGGGATTCTGCTCCTGTCCTGAAAGTCCGAACTCTTTGCCAATGATCTTGCTGTTCAACACAAACCAGGTGTAGTCGTGGCCCGACTTCGCGATGTACTCCAGCGTTCCCAGCGTGTCGAAGCC
This sequence comes from Candidatus Mycobacterium wuenschmannii, assembly GCF_030252325.1. Taxonomy (NCBI): domain Bacteria; kingdom Bacillati; phylum Actinomycetota; class Actinomycetes; order Mycobacteriales; family Mycobacteriaceae; genus Mycobacterium; species Candidatus Mycobacterium wuenschmannii. The sequence goes on from NZ_CP126981.1 coordinate 3,091,517, forward strand.
GGGATACAGCGGAACCGGCAACCGCTTGCCGTTGCCGTCCAGCCACAGCGACGAAGGGCCCGGAATGATCCGGATGCCGTGCATCGGCCAGATCGGGTCGTAGTTGGTGATGCCTTCGGTGTAGTGCCACATGCGATCCCGGTTGATCACCCGCGCACCGGTCTTCTCGGCGATCGCGATCATCCGGCCGTCGACGTGCGCGGGCACCCCGGCGAGCATCTTCTCCGGAACGCGGCCCATTCGGGTGGGCCAGTTCGCCCGCACCATGTCGTGGTTGCCGCCGATGCCGCCGCTGGTGACGATCACCGCTTGGGCACGAAACTCGAACTCGCCGATCGAATTTCGCGACGAGGTGACGCCACGCGGCTCGGACGACGGTTCCAGCACGCTGCCCCGAACTCCGACCACCGCCCCACCCTCGACGATCAACTCATCGACCTGGTGCCGGTAGGCGAACTGCACGTGCGGGTTGTCGACCAGCCGGCGCGCGAAGATCTCGACAATCCCCGGCCCGGTGCCCCAGGTGATGTGGAATCGCGGCACCGAATTGCCGTGTCCCTGAGCGCCGTAGCCGCCGCGCTCGGCCCAACCGACCAACGGGAAGATCTTCAGCCCGCGGTCGCGCAGCCAGCTGCGCTTCTCCCCGGCCGCGAAATCCACGTAGGCGTGCGCCCATTGCCTGGGCCAGTAGTCCTCCTGCCGATCGAACGCCGCGGTGCCGAGCCAGTCCTGCAGGGCGAGTTCGTGACTGTCGCGGACGCCGAGCCGACGCTGTTCGGGACTGTCGACGAAGAACAGGCCGCCGAACGACCAGAATGCCTGCCCACCCAGGTTGGCGCTGTTCTCCTGGTCGACGATCAATACCCGCTTGCCACGCTCCGCCACCTCGCAGGCCGCTACCAGGCCGGCCAGGCCCGCCCCGACGACGACGACATCAGCTTGGGTATCGCTCATGGCGCTACACAGTAGCGACCGGAATGGTCAGGCCGCGTCGAGAATCGCCTGATCCGCCCGCCACTGGTACACGGTGGCTTCGCAGCCCTGCAGCCGGGCAATATCAACCGCGTCCAGCATCGCCTGCAACGGCCCCGGCTTGCGCAGATGGCTGGCCGCCACCGCAACCCGGACGACGCCGTCGCGGCGTGCCACCCGCTCGGCCGAGAGCACCAGCATCCGGCACCACCACGGCTCGGACAGGAACCCTCGCCGATGCCCAGCACCCGTGCCCGCACGGTGGACCGCCGAACCAGGTCGGTGATCTCATGCAGGTCGGCAAGTAGCCGGAATCCGTTGCGCGGCAATGCTGTCACGGTTCCGGGCGATGCGGTCCAGCGCGGCGCCGCGAAGAGCCGGGTGCGCAGGCCGAGGTGTTCGAGCACCCGGTCGGCGGCCATCAGCCGAAGGTTGGCCTCGTGCGCGGGCAGCGTCGCGAATTCGCCGCGGCGCTTCTTGGTGGCGGCGTCGTCGTATCCGTTGAGCAGGACGGCGGCGCCGGAGGCGCGGCGGTCGGTCAGCCACTCGACGGTCGTCGGGTCGCGGTCCAGTCGGTAGCCGCCCTTGAGGCGCGGCGCGACCAGCAGTGACACCGGCACCGAGCGGGCGTCCATCTTCTCGCAGAACTCGGCAACGTCGTCCAGCGTGCGGTCGCGGATCCCGGATACCGAGACGATCAACTTCCCAGACACACGTCAATGGTGACCATCTCAGGTGTCCAGATAGTGACGTACACGCGGACAGCAGGCGTCAGTTCGCCCCGGCTACCAGCTAATTCGGCAAAGCGGCCTCGACGGCGGCGATGACCTCCGGCGCGTCGGGGACGGTCTGCGGCCGAAATCGATTGACCACCTGCCCACCCGGGGCGATCAGGAACTTCTCGAAATTCCACTGCACATCGCCCGCCTCGCCGGCGGCATCGGGCGTCTTGGTCAGCTCGGCGTAGAGCGGATGCCGATCCGGGCCGTTGACCTCGGTCTTCTCCAGCAACGGGAACGTCACCCCATAGGTGGTGGAGCAGAAGGTCTGAATCTCCTCAGCGGTGCCGGGTTCCTGCCCCATGAACTGGTTGCATGGGACCCCGAGAACGGTCAGTCCGCGCTCGCCGTAGTCGCGCGCCAACTGTTCCAGTGCCGCGTACTGCGGTGTCAGGCCGCATTTGGACGCCACGTTGACGACCAGGACGGCACGGTCGTTGTAGTCGGCCAGCGACAGGGCACCGCCGTCGAGGCCGGTCAGAGGGATCTCGGTCACAGTCATGGTCCGGAGGCTACCTGCATCGCACCCGCGGCAGCAGATTGATCAGCTAGTTAGTTTGTCGTTACGCTGGACGACCGGGCTAAACCTCGGTGTATTCCACCGCGCCGTCTTCGAGCACCAGTCGGGCATTGCTGCCGTCGGGCCCGGCCGCTTCGGTGCGGAACACCGCCCTGCCGGGCTCGGTGCGCCAGATCAGCGTCGTCAGCGTCTCGCCGGGAAACACGGGCTTGGTGAACCGGGCGTCGATCGCGGTGATCGCGTCGGCGTTGCCCTTGCCGAGCTCGGCGATCAGCGCGCGACCGGAGAACCCGTAGGTGCATAGTCCGTGCATGATCGGCTCGGGAAAGCCGGCCAGCTCCTTGGCGAACCACGGGTCGCTGTGCAGCGGATTGCGGTCGCCGGAGAGCCGGTAGATCAGCGGCTGGTCCTTGCGGGTGGGCAGCGCGACCCGGGCGTCGGGCTCGCGGTCGGGCACCTCCGGCGCGACGGGACGCTCGCCCGGCTGTCCGCCGAACCCGCCCTCGCCGCGGATCACCAGCGTGGTCAGCGTCTCGGCGACCAGCGCGCCGGTGTCGGGATCGGTGCCGCGACCGCGCAGCATCAGGATCGCGTTCTTGCCCTCCCCTTGTCCTGGATGTCGGCCACCTCGGTGGTCACCGAAAGTTGCCCGCGGGTGGCAGCGGCGCATGCCCGGATGCCCTGCGAACCGTGCAGCAGCATCGCCCAGTTGAACGACCCGACCTTGCCGGCCGCCCCGAATGCCGGGCAGCAGATCACCGCGTACGTCGGCAGCACCTGCTGGTCGATGTCGTGGCTGTTCTCGGTGGTGAATTTGAGATCGTCGAGACCGGCCCCCACCCCGAGCGCGTAGAGCAGGGTGTCGCGGTCGGTCCACTCGAACAACTGGGGCTCGGTGGTCGCGCCGACGGCATTCGGGTCGATCGCCATGCGGGTCTCCTCTTCGGTCGGCCGGGTCTCATTGATTTGGCAACGCCATTTCATCACCCGCCCACCGGTGTGATTTATTCAGCCAACCCTGGCAAACGTGCCCCGCCGAGGGCCCCGGCAAGGCAGGCTGTCCGCATGCGCAATCGCACTGTCGCCTGGAAGGTGGCTGCCGTCCTCGCCGCCGTGATCACCGTCGCCGCCTGCTCGAGTTCGCCGAAGGTGCGCAGCATCACGCTGACGTTCATCCGGCACGCCGAGTCGACCAGCAACGCCGAGCACGTCATCAACACCGACGTTCCCGGCCCGGGACTCACCGCGGACGGCAAGGGGCAGGCCGAGCAACTCGCGCATCAGCTGTCGCGCAACAACTTCGACGGCGTCTACGCGTCCAACATGGTCCGCACCTCGGAGACGGCGGAACCGCTGGCCCACGCGTTGGGCAAGCACGTCGAAATCCTGCCTGGCTTACGGGAAATCGATGCGGGCCGCTACAACAACTCCCCATCCAAGCGGGCCGACCTCACTTACCTGATCGCCCCGTCGCTGTGGTTGAAGGGCGACGTCAAGGACGCGGTCCCCGGCTCGATCAGCGGTGTTGAGTTCAACGACCAGTTCAGCGCGGCGGTGCAGAAGATCTACGACAGCGGCAACAGCAGGCCGGTGGCGTTCGCGCACGCCGAGTCGATCATGTACTGGACGCTGATGAACGTGAAGAACCCCAAGGACAGCCTCGCGACCAGCCATCCGCTGCCCAACCTCGGCCGCGTGGTGATCACCGGCAGCCCGGTGCTGGGCTGGACATTGGTCGAGTGGGACGGGATCAAGGACTTCAGCTACTGACGTAGCGAATTCATCCGTTCGGTACGGTACTGGACAGTACTACCCCTGCCCTCTAGGGTTATCCGCTGTGACCGGGACGGTTCAGCACGGCGTGACTGCTTCGCCCTGGTCGCCGCGCGAAACCGAGTTGCTCGACGTGACTCTGCAGCTACTGCAGGAGCACGGGTACGACCGTCTCACCCTGGACGCCGTGGCCGCCCGGGCCCGGGCCAGCAAGGCCACCGTGTACCGGCGCTGGCCGTCGAAGGCCGAACTGGTGTTGGCCGCCTTTATCGAGGGTGTCCGGCAGGTCGCGGTGCATCCGCACACCGGCAGCCTGCGCGGCGACCTCATCGCATTCGGGGAGGCGTGCCGCGAGCAGGCCTCCGCCCAGGCGGCACCATCCGCGCGGTGCTCGTCGAGACCTCGCGCCACCCCGCCCTAAACGAGGCGCTGCAGCATCAGTTCCTCGACCAACGCAAGGCGCTGATCGACGAGGTGTTGCACGACGCAGTCAAGCGCGGCGAGATCGACGCCGCGGCGATCAGCGACGAACTCTGGGATCTGCTGCCCGGCTACCTGATCTTCCGGATCATCATGCCGAACAACCCGCCGACCAAGGCAACGGTGGCGGCCCTCGTCGACGAGGTTCTGCTCCCGAGCCTCAGCCGAAAGGTGAACCGGTGAAAAGCTTTTCGCCGACGGCATTCGTCCGGCGACGATGGATGCTCATCGTCGCGGTCGTCGTGATCGTCCTCGCCGCTTTCGGAGTCGACCGACTGCACGGCGCCTTCGACTCGGGCAAGAACGCCGCACACGGCGCCAGCGCCTCCGACGAGATCGTCCCGTTCAACCCCAAGCACGTGGTGTACGAGGTCTTCGGCACACCCGGGGCCACCGCGACCATCAACTACCAGGACGTGCACGCCGCTCCGCAACGGATCGACAACGCCCCGCTGCCATGGTCGTACACCATCACCACCACCGACCCCGCGGTGATCGCCAACGTCGTCGCCCAGGGCAACGGCAACACACTCGGGTGCCGAATCACCGTCAACGGCGTCGTCAAGGACGAGAGGACCGTCAACGAATTGAGCGCCTACACCTTCTGTCTGGACAAGTCCGGATGAGCGACCACAGCGCGCGGCGGCCCCGCGTCCCGCATCTCATTCACCGGCTTGCATTGCCGATCCTGCTGTTCTGGGTGGCGGCGGCGATGATCCCGAACATCGTCATCCCCCAACTGGAAGAGGTCGGGCGGCTGCACAACGTCGGCATCAGTTCCCCCGATGCGCCGTCGTACCAGTCGATCAAGCACATCGGAAAGGTGTTCCACGAGTTCGACTCCGACAGTTCGGCGATGATCGTGCTCGAGGGCGACAAGCCCCTCGGCCCGGACGCGCACAAGTTCTACGACCAGATGGTCCACAAGCTGGAGCGCGACACCGCGCACGTCGAGCACATCCAGGACTTCTGGGGTGACACCCTGACCGCGGCCGGGTCACAGAGCACCGACGGTAAGGCCGCCTACGTCCAGCTGTTCCTCGCCGGGGCCCAGGGCGACGCGAAGGCCAACGATTCCGTCGACGCCATCCGCAACACCATCGACCACATGCAGGCGCCGCCCGGCGTCAAGGTCTACCTGACCGGCGCCGCGCCGGCGATCGCCGACCAGTTCACCGCGGGCAACAAGGGCAACAACAAAGTCACCGGGCTCACCGTTGCCGTGATTGCGGTGATGCTGTTCTTCGTCTACCGGTCGTTCGCCACCACCGGACTGGTTCTTGCCACCGTGCTGATCGAAATGGCCGCCGCGCGTGGGTTTGTCGCATTTTTGGGCAACGCGGGAGTTCTGCCGCTGTCGACCTACGCGACGAATCTGCTCACGCTGCTGGTGATCGCGGCCGGCACCGACTACGCCATATTCTTCGTCGGCCGCTACCAGGAGGCCCGGTCGGCCGGCGACGAGCGTGAAGACGCGTACTACAAAATGTACGAGGGCACGTCGCATGTCGTGCTGGGCTCGGGCCTGACCGTCGCCAGCGCGGTGGCCTGCCTCGCCTTCACCCGACTGCCCTACTTCCAGAGCCTGGGCATCCCCGCCGCGATCGGCATCGTCATCGCGCTCGTCGCTTCGCTGACGCTGGGTCCGGCCATCCTCGTGATCGCCAGCCGCTTCGGGCTGTTCGATCCCAAACGCGCGCTACAGACTCGCGGCTGGCGCCGCATCGGGACCGCGATCGTCCGGTGGCCGGGCCCAATTCTGGTGGTGTCCATCGCAGTTGCCCTCATTGGACTGCTCGCCCTGCCCGGCTACAAAACCAGCTACGACATCCGTCCCTACATTCCGTCGGACGCGCCGGCCAACGTGGGGTACACCGCCGCCGAGCGGCATTTCTCCCGCGCTCGGTTAGAGCCCGAGCTGCTGATGGTCGAGGCCGACCACGACCTGCGCAACCCGGCCGACATGCTGGTGCTGGAGAAGATCGCCAAAGGCATCTTCCACATTCCCGGAATCGCTCAGGTGCAGTCGATTACGCGTCCGCTGGGCGCACCGCTGGACCACAGTTCGATCGCGTTCCAGATCAGCCAGCAGAGTGTCGGTCAGGTGCAGAACCTGAAGTATCAGGCGGACCGCGCGCGCGACTTGCTCACGCAGTCACAGGAACTCGACAAGACCATCGGAATCCTGCAGCAGCAGTACACGCTGCAGCAGCAACTCGCCACCGCTACCCACGACGAGACGCAGAAGTTCCACGAGACGCTGGCGATCATCAACGAGGTCCGGGACAAGCTCGCGAACTTCGACGACTTCTTTCGGCCGTTGCACAGCTACTTCTACTGGGAGAAGCACTGCTACGACATCCCGATCTGCTTCGCGCTGCGCAATACCTTCGAGTCGATCGACAGCATCGACGAGCTCACCGAGAAGTTCGGCGACCTGACGACCAGCCTGGACAAGCTCGACGCGATTTACGCGGACGGGTACACCGGCCGGGCTCGGATGGTGGTGGATGCCGATCACAAGTACCTGCTCGGCGTGACGTTCGTCGGTCCCGGTGTCTCGGAACTCCTGCACTCCGCAACCATCGCCGTCGCCGGCCAAGTGCCGATCAACCGACTGTGGCACGCCGTGCCGTGTTTTCCCACGATCAGCGAGGTGTGGCTGAGGCTTCTCGAGGCCTACCGAGATACGCAGCCTTGAAGCGTCCGGCTATTCCGGCCTGGGGTCGCCGAGTCGCGCACGCATCGCGCCCCACGGGTCGGCGTAGCGGCCCGGCGTATCGCGATACGCGGCCTGGCGTTTGAGAAACGCCCGGGCCAGCGGTGCGATCAACGCGATCGGGTAGCGCCGCCACCCGGTGGTCGCGCATCTCGGCCAGCATCGCTGGCCATGAATGGTGTTGGAACGACAGCGCCTGTTGCGCGCGCGTGGTGTCCAACCAGTCCGTTACGAACCAGTCATCCTCGCTGTCCGGGTCGCCCGGTCTACCGACCGGCAGCACGTTCGAGAGCGCGCGCCGCCGCCAACGCCGGCCCGACGTCCCGTTGCCGGAGCAGATGCGAGTCGTCGCCCGCAATCAACAGCGTCTCGCCGACAACGTCAGCCGTGGTCGCCGCGGCGAAAGCCGTCGCCACGTCGCGGACGTCGACGGTGTGGATCCGGCCGTCGGTCGGCAGCGTGCTCTCGAAGTACAGTGCGTCCCGGCTGAACGGGATCGCGCCCGGTACGACGCTCATCACCCCGCCGAGTCGCAGGATCACCCACTCCAAATTCGAAGCGCGTACTAGATTTTCGGCCTCGATCTTGTGGGCGCCGTAGAGATCCGACGCACGCACCGGGGAATCGGCGGTCAGCCGCTCGGGATGGCGATGCGGGTTGCGCGACCCGTACACGGCGTTACTCGAGGCCAGGATGAAGCGCGGCGGTCGTGGATGCGACTGCGCGGCGCGCACGAGCGCGGCGGTAGCGTCGACGTTGACACGTCGACCCAGTTCGCGGTTGCGGAAAATCGCCGGGATGATTAGCGCGGCGAGGTGGACGATCGCCGTCGGCGACTCCTCGGCGAGCAGGCAATCGACCTCGTCGGGCTTGGTGAGGTCGGCCCACCGAGTGGTCACCCCGGACGGCAACAACGCCGCCGCGGTGCGCTGATCCGGGGTACCGAGGTCGGTGACGACCACTCGATGCCCGTCCGCGGCCAGTCGGCGCACGGTCTGCGACCCGACTAGGCCGAATCCACCCGTGACCAGTACCTTTTCGGTCATTTTCCCTTGCCTACGCAGCGGATATGACGTTCTCAAAAATGGAGAGTATCATGCTCACGACGACGATCGACGACGATTCGAGGGCTCCAGCATGGCGGGCAGCAACGCGGAGAACCGCGAGACGGCTAAGTGGGATCCCGAGTTCACCAAGCAGGTCGCCAACACCGTCGGCCCGGTGATCAAGCAGTATCACCGCGCCGAGGTGCGCAACATCGAAAACGTTCCGGCCACCGGCGGGGCACTGGTGGTGTCCAACCACTCCGGCGGGATGCTCACGCCGGACGTGTTCATCTTTTCGCCGGCGTTCTACAAGAAGTTCGGCTACGACCGTCCCGTCTACACACTCGGCCATTACGGCATCTTCATGGGACCGTTGGACGGCATCCTACGACGACTGGGCGTCATCGAGGCCAGTCGCGAAAATGCCTCCACAGCACTGCATTCCGGCGCCGTGGTGTTGGTGTTCCCCGGCGGGGACTACGACTCCTACCGGCCGACGTTCGCCAACACCATCGACTTCAACGGTCGCACCGGCTACGTGCGTACCGCGATAGAGGCCGGCGTTCCGATCGTGCCGACGGTCTCGATCGGCGCCCAGGAGACCCAGCTGTTCCTGACCCGCGGCCACTGGCTGGCCAAGAAACTGGGAATCACCAAGGCGCGCATGGACATTCTGCCGATCAGCGTCGGCTTCCCGTTCGGGCTGAGCATGATCTTTCCGCCGAACCTGCCATTGCCGTCGAAGGTGGTCACCGAGGTGCTCGAACCGATCGACATCACCAAGCGCTTCGGGAAGGACCCCGACGTCGACACGGTCGACGAGTACGTCCGTTCGGTGATGCAAGCCGCGCTGGACCGGTTGGCCAAGCAGCGCCGCTTCCCGATCCTGGGCTGAATGCGCCATTTCGCGGTTTCGCCAGCTCCGAAGTGCTTGCATGAGCGCACGGAGGTGGGCCGATGAAACGACTCAACGGCATGGACGCCATGCTGCTCTACAGCGAGACGCCCAACCTGCACACCCACACGCTCAAGGTGGCGATCGTCGACCCTGAGGCCGCCGACACGGAATTCAGCTTCGAGGCGTTCCGGCACCATCTGCTGCGGCGGCTGCATCTCCTGGAACCGTTGCGCTACAAGCTCGTTGACATCCCATGGCGGTTACACCACCCGATGTGGCTGGAGAACTGCGACGTCGACCTCGACTACCACCTGCACCGGGTCCAGGTGCCCGCGCCCGGCGGTCGCCGCGAACTCGACGCGATCATCGGGGAGGTGGCGTCGACGCCGCTGGATCGCAGCCGCCCGTTGTGGGAGTTCCACATCGCCGAGGGATTGGCGGGCGGACGGTTCGCGCTCATCGGGAAGATCCATCACGCCCTCGCCGACGGCGTCGCCTCGGTGAACCTGCTCGCCCGCGCGATGGACCTCAGGGGCGCGCCGACCGACGAACGCGACAACGATGAGGCGGGCGTCAGCCCGACGACGGCAGGTCTGCTGGTCGCCGCCGGGCGCGATCACATCCGGCAAATCACCGATCTTCCCGGTCTGGTCGGCGATGCGGCGAAAGGCTTCACCCGGGTGCGCCGGCGCACGAAAGAGCGCGGAGATCATCCCGACCTCGCCGACGCCTTCGATGCCCCGCCGACGTTCCTCAACCACGTGGTGTCACCGCAGCGCCGGTTCGCCACCACGGCGCTGCGCCTGGCCGACGTCAAGGCCACCTCGAAGGCACTCGGTATCACCGTCAACGACGTGGTGCTCGCGACGGCTGCGGGTGCGCTGCGCCGGCTGTTGCTGCACTACGACGGCAAAGCCGACCGGCCGATCATCGCGTCGGTCCCCACGGCCACCGACAAATCGGACCGCGTCACCGGCAACGAGATCAGCGGGCTGTCGATTTCACTGCCCGTGCATGTCGCCGATCCGGCCGAACGGGCCCAGCTCGTCGCGCTGGCCACCAAGATCGCCAAGGAGGACCATGAGATCCTCGGCCCGAAGCTGTACGGACAGTTGATGGGTTACCTACCGACGGCGATTGCCCCCGCGGCGTTCCGCTGGCTCGGCCGGCGCGATGCGCCGAACAAGATGATGAACGTGGCGGTGTCCAGCGTGCCCGGGCCGCGCGAACGCGGCCACTTCGCGGGTGCGCCGGTCAGCGAGATCTACTCGACGGGGGTGCTGTCACCTGGTGCCCCGGTGAACATCACCGTCTGGAGTTATGTCGACAAGCTCGGCGTCGCGGTGCTCACCGACGACGAGACCTTCGACGACCCGCACGAGGCCACCGAAGCACTCAGTGCGGCATTCGGTGAACTACGTTGCACCGCTGGACTTTCCGCGCAAGATAGTCCGGTCGACCTGATGGCCGAGCACGCACTGCGCTAGGCCGTCAGAACTGCGTCGAGCGCCGAGTAGAACAGGCCCAGACCGTCGTCGGACGGCCCCGTCAACGCCTCGGTGGCGTGCTCGGGGTGGGGCATCAGGCCGACGACGCGGCCGTTGGCCGAGCTGACACCCGCGATGCCACGCAGCGAGCCGTTGGCGTTGTCGTGGTAGCGGAAGACCACCCGGCCCTCGCCTTCCAGCTCGTCGAGCACCGCGTCGGAGGCCACGTACCGGCCCTCGCCGGACTTCAACGGGATCAGCAGGTCCGCGCCCTGCTCGTAACGCGACGTCCAGGCCGTCGACGTCGATTCCACCCGCAGCCAGACGTCACGGCAGACGAAGTGCAGGCCGAGGTTTCGGGTCAGCGCCCCGGGCAGCAGACCTGCCTCGCAAAGCACCTGAAAACCGTTGCAGATACCCAGAACCGGCAATCCACGCCCCGCGGCGGCGACCACCTCGCCCATCACCGGGGCGAACTTCGCGATGGCGCCGCAGCGCAGGTAGTCGCCGTAGGAGAACCCACCGGGCACCACCACGGCGTCGACGCCCTTCAGGTCGGCGTCCGCGTGCCACAGACTGACGGCCTCGGCGCCGGCGAGCCGCGCCGCGCGCGCGGCGTCGACATCGTCCAGCGTCCCGGGGAAGGTGATGACGCCGATGCGGGGCGTCACTGCGGCTCTCGGCTGACGGTCCAGTCTTCGATCACCGTGTTGGCCAGAAGCGACTCGGCGATCTCGGCCAACGCCGCGTCGTCGACGCTGTCGTCTACCTCGAGCTCAAACCGCTTGCCCTGTCGGACATCCGAGATGCCGCCGTGGCCGAGCCGGCCCAGCGCACCGACGATCGCCTGGCCCTGCGGGTCGAGAATCTCGCCCTTGGGCATTACGTGCACAACCACCCGGGCCACCCGCACTCCTCACTACTGTCTTGGCTGCTCGGCGCCAACTGTACCGGTCGGGCTCCCGGCCGGCGCTCTAGCAGGAGCCGACGTATGCCGCGCAGACCGAACCCGTCATGGCGTCCAGCACTTGGGCGTCCGAAATGATCGGCCAGGGCGGCTGCACCGGGTCGGCCCCCCACAGCGTGAGCTCGCTGATCGTGCTGCTCTCCGGGTGCGCGACGAAGTAGGTGTGCAGGATGGTCGGCCCGCTGATCACCGCGGCAAGTCGGTTGGGCTCGTCCACGGTTACCGACGGCGACTCCGCGGGCGCGCCCAGCTGGCAGGCGCGCAGCGACGGCGCGACGAGGTCGAACACCGACCTCGCGACCGGACCGCCGTGTGCGGTGTCGCCCCGCCAATGCATGATCTCGGCCCGTAGCTGCCATTGGCCCACGGGCTTGTCGACCGATGCCCGCGCGGCGACGGCGGAGTTGCGGGTGTCCTGCGGGAACGGCGGCGTGGCGCACGCTTCCTCGAACCGGAATCGGGGCGTAGCACCGCCGGTCATCACCACCGCCGAGGCGGCCGGCGACGGCCAGCGGTAGGTCGCGCTGAGCGGTATCGCCTCCCGCGGGATCCAGGCGGTGGCCGGAATCTGATCGCAGGTGGGCGGGCAGGTCTCCGGATCGGCGCGCGCGGCCGGCGCCACCACGCAGGTGACCAGCAGGCCTCCCGCGATCAGCGCCGTCGCCAAGACTAGGCGCATGCCCCTGCACCCCATGAGCGCACAATCGTAGACATGCAACTCACGCATTTCGGTCATTCCTGCGTTCTTGCGGATTTCGGCCACACGAAGGTTTTGTTTGATCCGGGCAACTTCTCGCACGGGTTCGAGGGCATCACCGGCCTGTCCGCGATCGTGATCACCCACCAGCACCCCGACCACGTGGACGAGGCGCGGTTGCCGGCGCTGCTGGACGGCAATCCGGATGCCGCGCTGTACGCCGATCCGCAGACCACCGGGCAACTTTCGGTGCCGTGCCAGGTTGTACACGTCGGTGATGCGCTGTCGGTCGGCCAATTGACGATCCGCGCGCTCGGCGGCAAGCACGCCGTCATCCACCCGGAAATTCCTGTGATAGACAACATTTCGTATGTCATCGATGACGGCCAGCACGCCGGCAGCTTTATGCATCCCGGCGATGCGCTGTTCGTGCCCGACGAGCCGATCGATGTGCTGGCCACTCCGGCCGCCGCGCCCTGGATGAAGATCTCCGAGGCGGTCGACTATCTGCGGGCGGTAGCGCCGGCCCGCGCGGTGCCGATCCACCAGGCGGTCGTCGCGCCGGAAGCGCGCGGCATCTACTACGGCCGGCTCACCGAAATGACCGACACCGACTTCCAGGTGCTGCCCGAAGAAACCGGCGTCACCTTCTAGATCCTCGGCGAACTCAGCCGATGTCGTTGGCCGCGCCGCGGCCCGCCGCGCGCCCGGAAAAGATGCAGCCGCCGAGGAAGGTGCCCTCCAGCGCCCGATAGCCGTGCACACCGCCCCCACCGAAGCCGGCCACCTCGCCGGCGGCATACAGCCCGTCCAGTGGCGTGCCGTCGGCACCGAGTGCCCGCGAATCGAGGTCGGTCTCCAAGCCGCCCAACGTCTTTCGGGTCAGGATGTGCAACTTGACCGCGACCAGCGGCCCGGCCTTGGGGTCGAGGATGGGATGCGGCGCGACGACCCGGCCCAGCTTGTCGCCGAGGAACTCGCGGGCTGCGCGAATCGCCGTGACCTGACCGTCCTTGGTGAATTTGTTGACCACTTCCCGATCGCGGGCGGTGACCTCGTCGGCGACCGTCGCGTAGTCCAGCGGCGTTACGTCGGGCAGCGTGTTCATCGCGGACACCAACTCGCGCAACGAGTTTCCGGTGACGAAGTCGACGCCCCGGTCGACGAAGGCCCGTACCGGACCCGGCGCACCCGACCCGGCCCGTGACGCGAGTAGCTGCCGCACGCTGCGACTGGTCAGGTCGGGATTCTGCTCCTGTCCTGAAAGTCCGAACTCTTTGCCAATGATCTTGCTGTTCAACACAAACCAGGTGTAGTCGTGGCCCGACTTCGCGATGTACTCCAGCGTTCCCAGCGTGTCGAAGCCGGGATACAGCGGAACCGGCAACCGCTTGCCGTTGCCGTCCAGCCACAGCGACGAAGGGCCCGGAATGATCCGGATGCCGTGCATCGGCCAGATCGGGTCGTAGTTGGTGATGCCTTCGGTGTAGTGCCACATGCGATCCCGGTTGATCACCCGCGCACCGGTCTTCTCGGCGATCGCGATCATCCGGCCGTCGACGTGCGCGGGCACCCCGGCGAGCATCTTCTCCGGAACGCGGCCCATTCGGGTGGGCCAGTTCGCCCGCACCATGTCGTGGTTGCCGCCGATGCCGCCGCTGGTGACGATCACCGCTTGGGCACGAAACTCGAACTCGCCGATCGAATTTCGCGACGAGGTGACGCCACGCGGCTCGGACGACGGTTCCAGCACGCTGCCCCGAACTCCGACCACCGCCCCACCCTCGACGATCAACTCATCGACCTGGTGCCGGTAGGCGAACTGCACGTGCGGGTTGTCGACCAGCCGGCGCGCGAAGATCTCGACAATCCCCGGCCCGGTGCCCCAGGTGATGTGGAATCGCGGCACCGAATTGCCGTGTCCCTGAGCGCCGTAGCCGCCGCGCTCGGCCCAACCGACCAACGGGAAGATCTTCAGCCCGCGGTCGCGCAGCCAGCTGCGCTTCTCCCCGGCCGCGAAATCCACGTAGGCGTGCGCCCATTGCCTGGGCCAGTAGTCCTCCTGCCGATCGAACGCCGCGGTGCCGAGCCAGTCCTGCAGGGCGAGTTCGTGACTGTCGCGGACGCCGAGCCGACGCTGTTCGGGACTGTCGACGAAGAACAGGCCGCCGAACGACCAGAATGCCTGCCCACCCAGGTTGGCGCTGTTCTCCTGGTCGACGATCAATACCCGCTTGCCACGCTCCGCCACCTCGCAGGCCGCTACCAGGCCGGCCAGGCCCGCCCCGACGACGACGACATCAGCTTGGGTATCGCTCATGGCGCTACACAGTAGCGACCGGAATGGTCAGGCCGCGTCGAGAATCGCCTGATCCGCCCGCCACTGGTACACGGTGGCTTCGCAGCCCTGCAGCCGGGCAATATCAACCGCGTCCAGCATCGCCTGCAACGGCCCCGGCTTGCGCAGATGGCTGGCCGCCACCGCAACCCGGACGACGCCGTCGCGGCGTGCCACCCGCTCGGCCGAGAGCACCAGCATCCGGCACCACCACGGCTCGGACAGGAACCCCTCGCCGATGCCCAGCACCCGTGCCCGCACGGTGGACCGCCGAACCAGGTCGGTGATCTCATGCAGGTCGGCAAGTAGCCGGAATCCGTTGCGCGGCAATGCTGTCACGGTTCCGGGCGATGCGGTCCAGCGCGGCGCCGCGAAGAGCCGGGTGCGCAGGCCGAGGTGTTCGAGCACCCGGTCGGCGGCCATCAGCCGAAGGTTGGCCTCGTGCGCGGGCAGCGTCGCGAATTCGCCGCGGCGCTTCTTGGTGGCGGCGTCGTCGTATCCGTTGAGCAGGACGGCGGCGCCGGAGGCGCGGCGGTCGGTCAGCCACTCGACGGTCGTCGGGTCGCGGTCCAGTCGGTAGCCGCCCTTGAGGCGCGGCGCGACCAGCAGTGACACCGGCACCGAGCGGGCGTCCATCTTCTCGCAGAACTCGGCAACGTCGTCCAGCGTGCGGTCGCGGATCCCGGATACCGAGACGATCAACTTCCCAGACACACGTCAATGGTGACCATCTCAGGTGTCCAGATAGTGACGTACACGCGGACAGCAGGCGTCAGTTCGCCCCGGCTACCAGCTAATTCGGCAAAGCGGCCTCGACGGCGGCGATGACCTCCGGCGCGTCGGGGACGGTCTGCGGCCGAAATCGATTGACCACCTGCCCACCCGGGGCGATCAGGAACTTCTCGAAATTCCACTGCACATCGCCCGCCTCGCCGGCGGCATCGGGCGTCTTGGTCAGCTCGGCGTAGAGCGGATGCCGATCCGGGCCGTTGACCTCGGTCTTCTCCAGCAACGGGAACGTCACCCCATAGGTGGTGGAGCAGAAGGTCTGAATCTCCTCAGCGGTGCCGGGTTCCTGCCCCATGAACTGGTTGCATGGGACCCCGAGAACGGTCAGTCCGCGCTCGCCGTAGTCGCGCGCCAACTGTTCCAGTGCCGCGTACTGCGGTGTCAGGCCGCATTTGGACGCCACGTTGACGACCAGGACGGCACGGTCGTTGTAGTCGGCCAGCGACAGGGCACCGCCGTCGAGGCCGGTCAGAGGGATCTCGGTCACAGTCATGGTCCGGAGGCTACCTGCATCGCACCCGCGGCAACTTAGATTGATCAGCTAGTTAGTTTGTCGTTACGCTGGCCCATATGGTTTCGAGCGCGGCATCGCCGACGGACACTGCATCAGGCGCCGACTATCCCGACTCGCTCGACGCCGGACTGCTGCGAATCGCCGGGGTCTGCATTCTCGCCTCGGTGATGGCGATCCTGGACGGCACCGTCGTCAGCGTCGCGCAACGCACGTTCGTCGCGGAGTTCGGGTCGACCCAGGCCATGGTCGCGTGGACGATCACCGGGTACACGCTGGGGCAGGCCACCGTTATTCCGTTGGCCGGCTGGGCATCCGACCGGTTCGGCACCAAAAGGCTGTTCATGGGCGCGGCCCTGTGGTTCACCCTGGCGTCCTTGATGTGCTCGCTGGCGTCAAACATCAGCCAGCTCATCGCCTTTCGCGTCATTCAAGGCATCGGCGGCGGCATGCTGGTGCCGCTGACGCTGATCATTCTGACCCGCGAGGCCGGTCCGAGGCGGCTCGGCAGGCTGATGGCGGTGCTCGGAATTCCGATGCTGCTCGCGCCGATGTGCGGCCCGGTCCTGGGCGGCTGGCTGATCAGTGCATACGGCTGGGAGTGGATCTTCCGGATCAACCTGCCGGTCGGCGCGATCCTGCTGGTTCTGGCCGCCTCGGTCTTCCCGAAGGACCAGCCGCACCCGTCGGAGGCGTTCGACTTCGTCGGAATGTTGTTGCTGTCACCGGGATTGGCCTCTTTGCTGTTCGGGATCTCGTCGGTGCCCCGGCACGACAGCTTCACCGACAACCGGGTCTGGATACCCGGGTTGATCGGCATCGCGTTGATTGCGGCGTTCGTGCTCCATGCGCTGCACCGTGCCGACCATCCGCTGATCGACCTGGCGCTGTTCCAGAACCGCGCGGTGACGTTGTCCAACATCGCGATGTTCGCCTTCTCAGTCGGATTCTTCGGTGCATTCCTGGTGGTCCCCAGTTACCTGCAGCAGCTGTTCCACGAGACGCCGCTGCAGTCCGGCTTGCAGCTGATTCCGCAGGGGCTGGGCGCGATGCTCACCATGCCGCTGGCCGGCACATTGATGGATCGCCGCGGGCCCCGCAATGTCCTGCTGGTCGGCATCGCGCTGATCGCGGCGGGGTTGGCCGTATTCACCTATGGCGCATGGCAACAGGCGGAGTACCTGCCGGTCCTGATGGTGGGGCTGGTGACAATGGGGATCGGTCTGGGGTGCACGCTCACGCCGTTGTCCGGAGCTGCGGTGCAGACGTTGCGGCCGAACGAAGTGGCGCGTGGGTCGACGTTGCTGAGCGTCAACCAGCACGTCGCGATCGCGGTCGGCACCGCCCTGATGTCGGTGATCCTGACCAGTCAGTTCAACCGCAGCGAAACCATCGGCGTCGCAGAGAAACTCGGCATCCTGCGTGGCAAGTTCACCAAGCACGGCGCACCGGCCCCGGCACATCACGACGTGTCCGCGGACTTCACCGCCCGGCTCATGCACGACCTGACCCAGTCCTACACACTCGTGCTGATGGTGTCTATCGTCATCGTCGCGCTGACACTCATACCCGTGGCGTTCCTGCCCAACAAGCCGCCGCCGGCCGGGCGGGCCGAAGCGAATGTCCCGGTATAGCCGCTAGACCTGACCGCCACCGTAATGCTCGCGGTCGGCGGCCGCCAGCAGCCAGGCGTACTGGTAGGCCGTCTCTTTCCAACGCTCGTACCGCCCGCTGATACCGCCGTGGCCCGCCGTCATCTGAGTCTTCAGCAACACCGGGCTACCGTTAGTGTTGCTATACCGAAGCGCCGCAACCCATTTGGCGGGCTCTACGTAATAGACCCGGGTGTCGTGCAGCGACGTCATCGCCAGGATGGCCGGATAGCTGCGCTCGGCAACGTTCTCGTACGGCGAATACGACTTCATGTAGTGGTAGACGTCGCTGTCGCTCAACGGGTTTCCCCACTCGTCCCATTCGGTGACGGTCAGCGGCAGCGACGGGTCCAGGATCGTCGTCAGCGGATCGACGAACGGCACCTGCGCGAGGATGCCCGCGAACAGGTCCGGAGCCATATTGGCCACCGCACCCATCAGCAATCCGCCGGCGCTACCGCCCAACGCCACCAACCGATCCGGGCGCGTCTGCCCGGTGTCGACGAGATGCTGCCCGACGGCGATGAAGTCGGTGAAGGAGTTCTTCTTGTCAAGCAGCTTGCCGTGCTCGTACCAGAGCCGGCCCATCTCGCCACCGCCCCGAACGTGGGCGACAGCGAAGACCATGCCGCGGTCGAGCAGCGACAGGCGAGCGATCGAGAACCGGGGGTCCTCGCAGATCTCGTAGGCGCCGTAGCCGTACACCAGTGCAGGAGCCGGTAATTCGATACCGGCGCGGTGCACGATCGAGATCGGGATCTTGGTTCCGTCGGCGGCCAGCGCCCATTCGCGGCGTTCGACGTAGTCCTCGGGGCGATAGTCGCCGAGCACCGGTTGCTCACGCAGCAGCGTGCGCTCGCCGGTCTCGAGATCGAGGTCGTAGATGCGCACCGGGATGACGAACGATCCCGCGCCGACCCGCAGCTTCGGCGAGTCCCAGTTGGGGTTGCCGCCCAGCCCGGCCGACATCAGTTCGGAGTCGAACGAGATCTCCTCGGGTTGCCCGTAGCCGTCATCGGCGATGGGCCACAGCTGAATTCGCGGTAGCGCCTCGCCACGGTAGCTGACCACCAGATGTCCGGCGAACGCGTCGACGCCGTCGAGTCGCACGTCGTCGCGATGCTCGATCAGCGTGCGTTGGTCGGTCGGGTCGCCGACCGGGGCGTCGACCAGCGTGAAGTTGACCGCATTCTCGTTGTGCAGGATCAGGAATCGGTCCCGCCCGCCGACGACCGCGTGCTCCACCGAGTATTCGATCCCGTCGCGGCGCGGTAGCACGGTGACGAACTCGGCGGTCGGGTCGGCGGCGTCGGCGTAGCGGACCTCGGAGGTGATCGCCGAACCCGACGCGATCAGCACGTACTTGTCGCTACGGGTCCGGCCGACGCCCAGCCAGTACTTCTCGTCCGCCTCGTGATAGACCTTCTCGGCCGGCAGACCGGATGCCAGCCGGTGTCGCCACACGGTGTCGGGGCGCCACGCCGCGTCGACGGTGATGTAGTAGACGGTCCGGTTGTCGGTGCCCCACGTCGCGCCCGCGCCGATGCCGACGATTTCGTCGGGGTACTGCTCGCCGGTGCGAAGGTTCCTGAACCGCAACGTGTATCGCTCGTCGCCGACCACGTCGACGGAGTACGCGAGCACGTTGCCGTCCGGACTGATGCTGGCCGCTCCCAGTGAGAAGAAGTCGTGTCCCTCGGCCTCGACGTTCTCGTCCAGCAGCACCTGTTCGCCCGGGATCTCCGTGTGCTCGTCGAGGACGGGCGGATTCCAGTCGTTCGGATCGGCCACCGCGCAACGGCATTGGACGCCGTACTGTTTACCCTCGAAGCTGCGGGCGTAGTACCACCAGTCGCCGCGCCGGACCGGAACAGAAAGATCCGTTTCCTTCGTGCGGGCCTTGATCTCATCGAAGATCTTCTGCCGCAACGGCTCTAGCGCAGCGGTGGCCTCATCGGCGTACTCGTTCTCCGCTTCCAGGTAACTGAGCACTTCGGGGCTGGACTTGTCTCGCAGCCACTCGTACGGGTCGACGAAGACGTCACCGTGAAACTCTCGCCGCGAGTCGACTCTCTTGGCGACTGGCGGCTCAACGCTGGCGGTCATGCGGCCGAACCGATCCAGTCGTCGAAGCTGAGACCGGAAATACGTTCGTAGGCCTCAATATAACGCGCTCTGGTGGCGTCGACGATGGCGTCCGGCAACGCGGGCGGCGGCTCCGAACCGTGTCGGTCCCAGCCCGACTCGGCGCCGAGTAGCCAGTTGCGGACGAACTGCTTGTCGAAGCTGTTCTGCACCTCGCCGGCCCGGTATTCGGCGGCGGGCCAGTACCGGGACGAGTCCGGGGTGAAGACCTCGTCGGCCAGGATGAGGTTGCCGTTGGCGTCCACCCCGAACTCGAATTTGGTGTCGGCGATGATGATTCCCTTGGTCAGCGCGTGATCTGCGGCCTGCACGTAGGTCTGTAATGTCCGGTCGCGCAGCTGGTTGGCCCGCACTCCGCCGACCAGTCCGATGACCTGTGGGAACGCGATGTTCTCATCGTGTTCTCCCAGTTCGGCTTTCGTGGCCGGGGTGAAGAGCGGCGTCGCGAATCTGCTGGCCTCGACGAGACCGGGCGGCAACGTGATGCCGCAGACCTTGCCGCTCGCCTGATAGTCCAGCAGGCCCGAGCCGGTCAAATAGCCGCGGGCGACGCATTCGACCGGCACCATCTCCAGTTGCTTCACCACCAGCGCGCGGCCCAGGACCTCGTCGGGGATGCGCTCGTCGTCCGGTGGGCCGGCGAGGTGGTTGGGCGCGTCGACGAGGCCGAAGAAGAACACGCTCATCGCGGTCAGGATGCGGCCCTTGTCGGGAATCAGGCTGTCGAGCACGTAATCGAATGCGGAGATCCGGTCCGTCGCGACGAACAACAGGTGGTCGTCGTCGATGCGGTACAGCTCGCGGACTTTGCCACTGGCCAAGTGCTGGTAGTCGGACAGAGCGGGACGCATCGGGACAGCCTAACTGTCAGCCGAACCGTGCCCGCAGAGCCGACCCTGTGCTGGGATCGGGGTATGAAATCGCGGTATGTCCCCTACGCCAATACCCCGGGCCGGCTGGCGGCGCAGTTGTTGATCGACGCCCTCGTCGTCATCTGGAGTTTCGTGTGGGTGCTCGTCGGCCTGGCCGTCTACAGCGCGGTGGCGACGATCGCCGAGGTGGGCCGGCAGGTCCAGGGCGGCGCCGACGGTGTCGCCGACAGCCTCGAGTCCGCGGGCCACAGCGCCAGCCACATCCCGCTGGTCGGGGGCGCGGTCAGCGAGCCGCTCAAGGCGGCCAGCAAGGCCGCGCTCGACATCGCGGGCGCCGGCCACAACCTGGACAGCACTGCTAGCTGGCTGGCCGTGGTGCTGGCGCTGGCGGTCGCGGCGCCACCGACCCTCGGACTCGTGGTGCCGTGGCTGGTACTGAGGATCCGCTTCGTCCGTCGCAAGCTCACCGTCGGCGCGCTGGCCGCCACCCCAGCCGGGGCGCAGTTGCTGGCATTGCGGGCGTTGGCCAACCGGCCGCTCGCCCGGCTCACCGCCATCACCCCCGACCCGGTCGGGGCGTGGCGCGCAGGCGACCCGCACGCGATCCACGGGCTGGCCGCGATCGAATTGCGTTCGGCCGGAATGGCCGTCAGGACGCGCTAGCGCAGCTCGACAACGAGGTGGCGGATGCCCGTGTGCCGGTTGCTGCGGGTCCATTCGACGTCGCGCACCACCCGGACGTCGGCGAAACGGGCCAGCAGTTCCTCGAACAGCACCCGCAGTTCCAGCCGGGCCAGGTTGGCGCCCAGGCAGTAGTGCACACCCTGACCGAAACCCAAGTGCGGATTCGGTTTTCGCGTGACATCGAATTCGTCGGCGCCGTCGAACACCGTCGCGTCACGATTGGCCGACCCCTCCCAGATCTGCACCTTCTGGCCCGCCTCGATGGGCACGCCGCCGAGCGTGACGTCGCGGGTGGCGGTGCGCCGCTTCGACGGTGACGGCGATGTCCACCGGACCATCTCCTCGACCGCGACCGGCAGCGCGTCCAAATCGCCACGCAGAGAACCTAATTGGTCTGGATGCTGGGCCAATGCCAGCAACCCGCCCGCGACAGCGTTGCGGGTGGTCTCGGCGCCGGCGCTGAACAGCAGGCTGAAGAACAGGTACAGCTCGAGGTCGGACATCTCCGGTCCGTCGGCGGTATCGGCGTTGGCGACCACCGACAACATGTCGTCGGTCGGCTGCGCGCGCTTCGCGGCGATCAGCTCCTGCCCGTAGGTGTACATCCGCGACCCGGCCTCTTCGGCCGTCAACTCCGACAGTGAGGCCGTGCGCGATCCGCCGAAGTCGAACTGCGGCTCGATTGCCTCGAACAGCCAATGACGTTCGGATTCAGGCACTCCCAGCAGTATGCAGATCATCTGCATCGGCAATTCGGCGGCGATGTCGACCAGGAAGTCGAACGGCTCGCCGGGCACCACCGCGTCCAGCAAGCGCCGGGTCCGGGCCCGCAGATCGTCTTCGACGAGGCCGATCATCCGCGGTGTCAGCCCCGAGCTGACCAGCCGCCGGATCTGCGAATGCCGCGGGTCGTCCATCATGTTGAGCACCTGGCCGGCGATCGACAGGTCCTGCAACAGCGTCCCGCCGAAGGCCCGGCCGCCGCCGGTGACCGACGAGAACGTCACCGGATCCTTCAGCACCGCAAGTGTTTCCGCGTATGAGGCGACCGACCAGAAGCCCTCCCCGTCGGGGGTGTGCTCGGTCGGGTGGTGCCAGTACACCGGTGCGTCACGGCGGTGGATCGCGAAGAGGTCGTGGGGGAAGCCGCTGGCGAAGTTGTCCAGATCGGTGAAGTCGACCTCCGCGAGCGTCACAGGATGGCGCCCGGCGTGTACTTCGCTGCATCGGGGTAACGGGCGACCAGCGCGTCGACCTCCGCGATCACGGCATCCACCTGGTCCCCGGCCGCGCCGATGAACGATTCACGATCGGCCAGTGCGGCGTCGATCGCGTTGCGGTCCAACGGCAATCGCGAATCGCCGGCCAGCCGGCCCGGCAGATCCGGCTCGACGCCCTGCTCGCGCATGGCCAGCGCCGCGGCGACCGCATGCTCCTTGATCACCTCGTGCGCCGTCTCGCGGCCCACCCCGGCCCGCACCGCGGCCATCAACACCTTGGTGGTGGCCAGGAACGGCAGGTAGCGGTCCAACTCGCGCTGGATCACCGCAGGGTAGGCGCCGAACTCGTCGAGCACGGTCAGCATCGTCTCGATCTGACCGTCAACGGCAAAGAAGCTGTCCGGCAACGTGACTCGACGCACCACCGAGCAGAAGACATCGCCCTCGTTCCACTGCGCGCCGGCCAGTTCGGCGGCCATCGACCCGTAACCGCGCAGTATCACCTGCAGCCCGTTGACCCGCTCGCAGCTGCGGGTGTTCATCTTGTGCGGCATGGCCGACGAGCCGACCTGGCCCTGGGCGAAGCCCTCGGTGACGAGGTCGTGGCCGGCCATCAGCCGGATGGTGTGCGCCAGCGACGACGGTCCGGCGCCCAACTGCACCAGGGCCGACACCACGTCGTGGTCCAGCGAGCGCGGGTAGACCTGGCCGACGCTGGTCAAAACTGTTGTAAAGCCCAAGAAATCAGCGATCAGACGTTCCAATTGGGCGAGTTTGGCCGCGTCGCCACCGAGCAGATCGAGCATGTCCTGCGCGGTGCCCATCGGGCCCTTGATGCCGCGCAGCGGGTAACGGTCGATCAGTTCACGCAGCCGGGTCAGCGCGACCAGCGTCTCCTGCGCGGCCGAAGCGAACCGCTTACCAAGGGTGGTCGCCTGCGCGGCAACGTTGTGGCTGCGGCCTGCCATCACCAGATCGCGGTAGCTCGCGGCGCGCTCGGCCATCCGGGCCACGACGGCCACCCCGTGCGCGAACACCAACTCCAGCGACCGGCGCACCTGCAGCTGCTCGACGTTCTCGGTCAGGTCGCGGCTGGTCATGCCCTTGTGTACGTGCTCGTGGCCGGCGAGGGCGTTGAACTCTTCGATGCGGGCCTTCACGTCGTGCCGCGTCACGCGCTCGCGGGCGGCGATCGAGGGCAGGTCGACGTCGTCGAGCACCCGCTCATAGTCGGTGATCGCGCCGGCCGGCACCTCGACGCCCAGCTCTGACTGGGCACGCAACACCGCCAGCCACAGTCGTCGCTCGGCCACGATCTTGGCCTCCGGCGACCAGATCGCCACCATCTCGGCGCTGGCGTAGCGATTGGCCAGGACGTTCGGGATTGTCACGAACACACAGCTTAATGGCGTCTCATTCAGCGCGGATCAGGCACAGTGACCTCATGCACTTTGTCGGGCTCGACCTCGCCTGGGGCGAGAAGAACAACACCGGCGTCGCCGTCGTCGACGCGGACGGCCGGTTGCTGCACGTCGGCTCCGCCCACGACGACGAGAGCATCGAGGCGGCGATCGAGCCCTACGTCAGCGGCGACTGCCTGGTCGCCATCGACGCACCGCTGATCGTCCCCAACCTGACCGGTGCTCGCCCCTGCGAAACAGCGCTCAATCGTGACTTCCACACATTCGATGCGGGGGCGCGCCCGGCCTTCGCGAACAACCCCGCGTTCAAACATCCTCGCGGTGCCCGGATCGCAGCCGCGCTGACGCTCGACATGGACCCGACATCCAGTTCATCGCGGCGGGCGATCGAGGTCTATCCCCACCCGGCGAGCATCGTGTTGTTCGGTCTGGACAAAACCCTGAAATACAAGAGGGGTTCCGTCGAAACACGTCGTCCCGAACTACTGCGGTTGATGACGCTCATCGAGGCGCTGGACAACGAGACGCCCCGGCTGCGGGTGAACCACAATATGTCCTGGGTCGAACTGCGCAAACGGGTCGAGGCCGCGACCCGGCCGGTGCAACTCGACCGCGACGAGGATCCGGTCGACGCGGTGCTGTGCGCGTACGTCGCGCTGTATTCCTACCATCGCCCCGAGGATGTGACCGTCTACGGCGACTACCCCACCGGCTACATCGTCACCCCGACACTGCCGCCCGACGCGGCGCCGACGCGCCGCCGACGGCCCGCCCCCGCTGTGGATCGCGAGGACCTCAGCGCCCGCGTCGCGCAGGTGGCCGCGCTACTAGACGAAGCTCAGCGGGGTCTGGCGGAGATTCGCCGGCAGCTGGACGGCTAGCTCGACATCGAGTGGCCGGCGAGCGCGGAGGTGCGGTAAAGATCAGTGCGGCAAGCTATTTCGCGTGCCGGGAACTCAAAAGCGCACAGGTCCTCGGTCGATCGGCGCCACCGCGTCGATGACATCAATCACAGTCGCGCGCGCGACGGCCCGTGGGTCCTGCAGTTCGTCGACCAACGCCGACACCACGGCGCCATCGATCGTGCAGATCAACGCGGAGACGAGTTCGGTGCGCACCGAACGACCGGAACGTTCGATCACGTCGGCGACGGCGTCGACGCGCTGACGCATGTTGCGGCGCTGGATTTCCCGCAACCCGGGCAGTCGCGCGCAGGCGATGTGCCGTTCGTAGCGGGAGATCAGATTCTCGGTGAGGTGCGGTTCGGACTTGCTGCCGACCAGCAATTCGACCAGCAGGTCCGCCGTCTTGTCGGCGCTGCGACGCCGCCGCGACAGCGTCGCCACCTGGGCCCGCAACTGCGCGACTTCGAGCATTCCGATGTGTGCGACGGCGCTGGCGATGAGGTCGTCGAGGCTGGAGAAGTAGTAGGTGGTCGAGGCCAACGGCAGGCCTGCGCGGCGCGCGACGGCGCGATGCCGGACCGCCTCGAACCCGCCTTCGCACAGCAACTCGGCCGCGGCGCTGACCAACGCGTAGCGCCGGCGTTCACCCTTGGGCGTGACGGCCCCCTTGGGGACGATCACCGCCTTGGGCGCGACAACCGGAGTCGACGCCACCGCCGTCGGCGAGACCGGGGCGGGTGCGGCGACAATCCCGGTAGCGGCGAGCGCCACCTCGGGAGCGAAGGCCCCCTCGGGAGCCACTGCTGCTGTCACCTAGGACATGGTGCCAGCCACAATGGCCTCGCATCGGGCTTTCGGACAATCCACTCACAGTCGCGCGGCAGGCCGGTGACACGCCGGGCACTTTATGATGACCCGCATGCCGGAGATGAGTCGTCGCGCCGTGCTGCGCCTGGGCACGGGCGCGGCGGCCGGCGCGCTCGGCGCGTTCGCGGTGGACCGCCTGCTGCCCGGCCGGCCCCCGGCGGCGCCGCCCGTGGTGATGACCGGGACGGGTGTGCCGCTGGCGCCTCCCGCGCCCCTCGACACGCCGCCGGCGCCGACGATGGTCACCGGTTCGTTCGTCTCGGCTGCGCGCGGTGGCGTATCGACCAACTGGGCGATCGCCCGCCCGCCGGGCCAGACCAAACCGCTGCGACCGGTGATCGCGCTGCACGGCAAGGGCAGTAGCGCAGCCACCGTGATGGAGGGCGGCGTCGAACAGGGGTTGGCCCAGGCGGTGGCCGCGGGCTTGCCACCGTTCGCGGTCGTCGCAGTCGACGGCGGTGGAAGCTATTGGCACAGAAGGGCTTCCGGTGAGGACAGCGGCGCGATGGTGGTCAACGAGCTGATCCCGCTGCTGGCCGGCCAGGGGCTGGACACTTCCCGGGTGGGATTTCTCGGCTGGTCGATGGGCGGCTACGGCGCCCTGCTGCTCGGCGGCCGACTCGGACCCGGCCGGACCGCGGCGATCTGCGCGGTGAGCCCCGCGCTGTGGATGTCGTCGGGCGCGGCGGCCCCGGGCGCATTCGACGGACCCGACGACTTCGCGGCCAACTCGGTCTTCGGGATGCCCGCCCTGGCGTCGATCCCGATCCGGGTGGACTGCGGCAACAGCGACCCGTTCTACGACGCGACCAAACAGTTCGTCGCACAGTTGCCCCATCCACCTGCCGGGGGATTCTCCCCCGGTGGCCATGACGGGTCGTTCTGGAGTTCTCAGCTGCCCGCGGAACTGACCTGGATGGCCCCGCTGCTCACTGGTTAGCGGCCCTTTCGGGGGCAGCAACGAGCCCTACCAAAAGCCTTACGATATTTGTTACGATAACCCGCCATCATGCATAGTCACAGCAGCACACGGAGGTAACCCGAATTGGCGAGGCAGGCCGTCGCGGACAAGCGGCAACGGCGTGAACGCGGATCGATCAGCGTCGACGAGATCATCAGAGGTGCGTTCAAGGTGGCCGGTGAGGCCTCGGTCGACGGCTTGAGCATGCCATTGCTGGCGAAGCATCTCGACGTCGGCGTGACCAGCATCTACTGGTACTTCCGGAAGAAGGACGACTTACTGGATGCGATGACCGATCGCGCGATGGGCCAGTACGACTTCGCCACCCCCTTCGTGGAGAGCCGGAACTGGCGCGACTCGTTGCGCGAGCACGCACGCAAGGTGCGCCAGACCTTCCGCGACAACCCGATCCTGTGCGACCTGATCCTGATCCGAGGCACGTTCGGCCGCGAGGCCACCCTGGCGGCCTACGAGAAGCTGGAGAAGGTCATCGCCACGATGGTCGAGGCCGGCCTGTCGCCGGAGGACGCGTTCGACACCTACGCCAGTATCTCGGTGCACACCCAGGGGGCGGCAGTGTTGGAGCGGCTACACGCAAAGTCGGGCGGAGCCGAAAGTGACCAGCGCAGAAGGGATCTCGCGATCAATCCGGAAACCATGCCGCTGATCGCGCAGTTGACTCAGAAGGGCCACCACATGGGGGCCACCAACGACATCAACTTCGAGTACGGCCTGAACTGCATCCTCGATCACGCCAGCCGGTTGATCGAGGACGCAAGGTCCTAGCTCACTTCGTCTTCGTGGGGTCGGGGCCCCAGTTCATCAATGAATACCGCGCTGCCAGACAGGGCCGATTTCTTCGTGTCGAGGATCTTCACGATGTGGCGTCCGCTGACGTGACCGGTCGATTCCCCGCCGCCGCTTTATTTTTGGCCCGCCGATGTCGACTTGTCGTCATCCGGCCAATGACGAATCTCTGCAGTCGTCATGTTGACGGCATCGCCGAAGTCTTGCCAGATCTCTTGCTGCTCACCATTTTTGGTGGTCATGAAGCAGACTTTTTCTTCAACGCATCCGGCTTGTGAACGGCATCGTTGCCACTCTTGTCAGATCGAACTCGATACTGCGGCTCATCCGTGGACGCTCGAACCTTACGCCCCGCCGCGGTTCGGTCCGACGTGATCTTCTCCTCGACGGTGCCTTCGGCGGTGCTGCCGTGACTCTGCCATTCGACCTTGTCGCCCTTACTCAGTTTCTTTTCACTCATCTGTGCGGCATACCCAGCGTCGCCAATTGTCAGACGATGGCCCGCTTGCGTTTCGCCCAGTCGCGGGCCGGGAAGGCAGGCAATCATGTCATTGCGCGTCGCCATCACCGGGCCAACTGGAGAGATCGGTATCTCGACAATCGATGCTCTCGAAAGCCATCCCGATGTCGAACGCATCGTCGGGATGGCGCGGCGCCCATTCGACCCGGACGGTCAGGGGTGGTCGAAGACCGAATACCGGCAGGGCGACATCCTCGATCGCGACGCCGTCGAAGCACTGGTCGCGGAGGCTGACGTGGTGGTGCATCTCGCGTTCATCATTATGGGCTCGCGGGAAGAGAGCGCGCGAGTGAACCTGGCAGGCACGCGCAATGTTTTCGAGGCAACGGCAGCGGCGGATCGCCCTCGGCGACTCGTGTACGCGTCATCGGTTGCCGCCTATGGCTACCACGATGACAACCCGTTGCCGATCACCGAGGAGGTGCCCCCGCGAGGCTCGTCCGAGCACTACTACTCAGAACAGAAGGCGGCGTGCGAGTCCGCATTGAGCGAGATCACCGTCGGCTCGCCACTCGAGGTATTCGTGCTCCGGCCGTGCATCGTCGCCGGGCCGAAGGCGCCCCTGCTCGCTGACGCAATGCCCTGGAACCAACTTCCTGGCCCGGTCCGTCGAATCACCCGTTCGCTGCCACTACCCAAACCCTTGTTACCCGACCCGGGAATCCCGATGCAGTTGGTTCACCACGACGACGTCGCCGGCGCGATCGCGTTGGCGGTCACCACGGCGTCCGCTCCAGCCGGGGCGTACAACCTCGCGGGCGACGGCGTGCTGTCGATTTCGGACGTCGCCGAGGCGCTCGGCGCACGGCCGGTCAAAATACCGCAAGCTGCGGCGGCGGCAACGTCGGAGGTGATCTCGCGACTGCCCTTTGTGCCGTCGGCACTGGAATGGCTGCACGCAGGACGGACGTCGGTCGTAATGGACATCAGCAAGGCCAAGGAAAAACTGCGGTGGCAACCGAAATATTCGGCAGCGCAGACACTTTCGCAACTAGCTGGCAGCCTCGAGTGAGGTTGCCGACTAGACCTCGATCACCACGGCGCCGCCCTGGCCGCCGCCGGCGCACATCGCCGCCACACCGATTCCGCCACCGCGACGGCCCAATTCGTGCACCAGCGTGGTCAGCATCCGCGCACCGCTGGCCGCGATGGGGTGGCCGAGGCTGCAGCCACTACCGAAGAAGTTGACCCGCTCTTCGTCGAGTCCGTACTCGCGGCACGCGGCGATCGGCACCGACGCGAAGGCCTCGTTGATCTCCCACAGCGCGACGTCACCCGGTGCCAGACCGGCGCGGTCGAGCACCTTGCCGATCACCTTCACCGCGCCCAGGCCGGTGTCCTTCGGTTCGACGGCGGCCGCGGCCCAGGCCCGGACCGTCCCAAGCACCTTCAACCCGTGGGCGGAGGCATAGCCATCGTCGGCCAGCGTCAGCGCGGCGGCGGCATCGTTGGTGCCACTGCTGTTGCCTGCGGTGATCGAGAAGCCCTCGATCTCGGGGTGCAGCACCTTCAGCGAGGCCAGCTTCTCCGGGCTGGTCTCACGGCGCGGGTGCTCGTCGACGGCGAATTCGATCAGTGCGTCCTCGCGACCCTTGATTTTCAGCGGAAGGATCTCGTCGACGAACTTGCCGCCGTCGATCGCCCCGACCGCACGCTGGTGGGAGCGGTACGCCCAGGCGTCCATCTCCTCGCGGCTGATCCCGACGGCCTGCGCGGTGTTCCACCCGACGGTGATCGACATGTCGCGACCGGGGGCATCCGGGGTCTCGACGTGGGTCGGTGGAATCCAGCGCTCCTCGAACTCCAGCGTCGGGCCGGGAATGCGCCAGTTCATCAGCGGCGTCATCGACAACGACTGCACGCCACCGCCGACGACGACCTTCTCCATACCGGAACTGATCTGTGCCGCGGCGTTTCCGACTGCGGTCAGGCTGCCCGCGCAGTGGCGGTTGACGGCCTGCCCGGGCACCGACGTCATCCCGGAGGCCGACGCGGCGTAGCGGGCCATATCGCCTCCGCCATAGTGCGATTCGGCGAAGATCACGTCGTCGATGTCGGCGACCTCGACGCCCGAGCGACGGACCGCTTCCTGCAGGATCGAGGTCGCCAGGAACTCCGGTGTGGTGTTGACCAGTGATCCCTTGAACGACGTCGCGATGGCGGTTCGGACTGCGCTGACGATGACGGGCTTGGGCATGTGATCTACCTTCGGTTCGGCCGCGTGCGGGGTTACAAATTCGGCTCAAAGCGTAAATCGTAGCAGCTACCGTTGGACCGACGATATCGGCCGTCGACCTACGCCTCCGTAGGCTGTCGGGGTGCAACCCTTCGGATGGGACCTGCCCTATGCATGGCCGCGCAAGCCGGTCCTGGCGGGCAACGTGGTGTGTACTTCGCAACCACTCGCCGCGCAGGCGGGCTTGAGGATGCTCGCCGACGGCGGCGGCGCGGTCGACGCGGCGATCGCCACCGCAATCGCGCTGGCTGTCGTCGAACCGGTGTCCAACGGGATCGGGTCCGACGCGTTCGCGATTGTGTGGGACGGACGGAAACTGCACGGGCTCAACGCTTCCGGTCGCTCGCCCGCGGCGTGGACGCCGGAGTACTTCGGCGCCGCAGGTGTTCCCCCGTTCGGGTGGAATTCGGTAACGGTTCCCGGGGCGGTGTCGGCGTGGGTGGAACTGCACGCGAAGTTCGGCAAGCTGCCATTCGAGCGACTCTTCGATCCGGCGGTCTCCTACGCGCGCAACGGTTTTCTGCTGTCGCCGACGATCGCGCAGCAGTGGGCGGCGCAGGTTCCGCTGTTCGAGGGGCAACCCGGCTTCGCGGAGAGCTTCCTGCCAGGCGGACGCGCGCCGCACGCCGGCGAACTGGTAAAGCTGCCGGGCCATGCCGCCACCCTCGAGTCGATCGCCGACACCCGAGGCGAGACGTTCTACCGCGGAGAACTCGCCGAGAAACTCGAGGCGCACTCGACCGCGAACGGCGGGGCGATGCGGGTGGCCGATCTGAGCGCGCATCACGCCGACTGGGTCGATGTCATATCCGGCCAATACCGCGGCTACACAGTGCACGAGATCCCGCCTAATGGCCAGGGCATCGTCGCGCTGATCGCGCTCGGCATCCTGGAGCACTTCGAGATGGATTCGCTCCCAGTCGATTCCGCTGAGAGCGTGCACCTGCAGATCGAAGCGGTGAAGCTGGCGTTCGCCGACGCGCAGGCCTACGTGTCCGACATCGACACCATGCCGCTGCGCCCGGACGACCTGCTCGACCCCGGCTATCTGCGCGAGCGCGCCGCGCTCATCGACCCGCACCACGCCCGAGCGGCGACGGCCGGTACGCCCCGCGGTGGCACCGTGTATCTCACCGCCGCCGATTCGTCGGGTGTGATGGTCTCGATGATCCAGTCGAACTACATGGGCTTCGGCTCGGGCGTAGTGGTGCCCGGCACCGGCATCGCCCTACAGAACCGTGGTGCGGATTTTACTGCGCAACAAGGACATCCGAATCAGGTCGGGCCCAACAAGCGGCCGTACCACACCATCATCCCGGGCTTCCTGACAAAGGACGGCGCCCCGGTGATGAGCTTCGGGGTGATGGGCGGACCGATGCAGCCGCAGGGCCACGTTCAGGTGGTGGCGCGTATCGCCGACCATGGTCAGAATCCGCAGGCCGCCTGCGACGGGCCACGGTTCCGCTGGGCGCACGATCGCCAGGTGTACTGCGAGGCAGGATTTCCGGCGACGACGCTTGACGGGCTGCGGCAACGGGGTCATGAACTTGCGACCACCGACGACTACAACCAGTTCGGCAGTTGCCAGGCAATCTGGCGACTCGACGACGGCTACCTCGCAGTCAGCGACCCGCGCCGGGACGGCCAGGCGGCCGGCTTCTAGAGGCTGATCCTGCCTTCGGCCGCGGCCAGGCCGATGTCGGTGCGAAAGTGGCTGCCAGGCAACCGAATCGAGCCGATAATGTCGTACGCCGCCGAGCGGGCAGCGGTCAGATCGGCACCGGTGCCCACTACCGAGAGCACACGCCCGCCTGTCGACACGATCGCGCCGTCGTCGCGTCGTATGGTTCCGGCGTGCAGGACACCGGCGGCCTCCGATCCGGAGATCGCATCGCCGACGCGGGGCTTGCCCGGATAGTTCTCCGCTGCGACCACCACCGTCACGGCGGCACCGTCGCGCCACCGCAACTCGCCGAAGCTCGCCAGCGTGCCGGTGGCGGCCGCATTCAGCAGCTGGCCGAGCGGCGACTCGAGCAGCGCAAGCACCGACTGCGTCTCGGGATCACCGAAGCGGCAATTGAATTCGATCACCGCCGGCCCGTTCGAGGTGATCGCCAGCCCGGCATACAGCAGACCCGAGAACGAACTACCGCGCCGGACAAGCTCAGCCGCAACGGGTTCCACGATCAAGCCGACGATCGAGCGATACACGTCGTCGGGGAGCCACGGCAACGGGGCGTAGGCCCCCATCCCCCCGGTGTTCGGACCCGCGTCGCCGTCGCCGACCCGCTTGAAGTCCTGCGCCGCCAGCAACGGCACCACGGTCTCGCCGTCGACGATGCAGAACAGCGACACCTCGGGCCCGTCGAGGAAAGACTCCAGCAGCACCGGATGTCCGGATTCGAGCAGGCTTGCGGCGTGGGCGCGCGCGACGTCGCGGTCGGGGGTGACCACCACACCCTTGCCGGCGGCCAACCGGTCGTCCTTCACCACCCAGGCGGGATCGCCGGCGCCCGGGCCGAACCTATCCAACGCCGCATCCACATCGGCTGGGCTGTCGACGATCTCGCTGGACGCGGTGCGCACCCCCGCAGCCGCCATCACATCTTTGGCGAAGGCCTTCGATCCCTCGATCTGCGCCGCGTCCTTGCTGGGTCCGAAGCAGGCGATGCCGGCGGCGCGCACGGCGTCGGCAACGCCAAGCACCAAGGGGACTTCAGGCCCGATCACCACCAGGTCGGCATGGACCTCACGCGCCAAGGCCACGACGTCGTCACTCGAGGAGACGTCTACGTCGTGCTGGTCAGCGACCGAGGCGGTGCCGGCGTTGCCGGGTGCGATGGCCAGCGCCTCGACCTGCGGATCGGCGCGCAGCGCCAGCAGCAGGGCATGTTCGCGGGCACCGGAGCCGATCACCAGAACGCGCACGGGAGGTCACTCTAGCGAAGCGATGCGGCACCACGCGGAGCGGCAGTCAGATGATTTTCTCGAGCAGGTTGGTCAGCTCTTTGCGTTGAGCGGCGGTGAGCCGCTCTAGCCGCTTGTCGAACTCTCCGGACAGCGCTGACATGCCGCCCGCCGACGCCTTCCGGCCGGACGCGGTGAGCAACAGCCGGTGGCGTCGCAGATCCGAGGGATCGATCTCACGGCGCACGAAACCCGCCGACTCCAGCCGCTTGAGATACGCGGTCACCGTCGCCTTCGGCATATGCAGCGTCGAGGCCAATTCCGCCGGATAGGGATGCTCGTCAATCTCGGCGAGCAGAAAGAGCTCTTTGGAGTCCAGACCCAGCGCGCAGATGTCGTTCTCGGCACAGGAGATTACCGACAGCAGCACCCGGTAATTCAGCGACCAGATTTTCGCGGCATCAGACATCGACTTGCCAGATCGTTCAGATCTGAACTAGTTTAGTTATGAACAACCGCATAGCCGAACAATCTATCAGAAGGACGTCATCATGCCTCTGGATCAATACGTGACACTCGGACGATCCGGCCTGCGCGTCAGCCCGCTCTGTCTGGGCGCCATGACCTTCGGCGAAGACCTCGGCTGGGGCACCAGCGTCGAGGAGTCGCAACAGATCATCGACCGTTACATCGAACTCGGCGGCAATTTCATCGACACCGCGAACTTCTACACTCGCAGCCACTCCGAAAAGATCCTCGGCGACCACATCGGC
This sequence comes from Candidatus Mycobacterium wuenschmannii, assembly GCF_030252325.1. Classification (NCBI taxonomy): domain Bacteria; kingdom Bacillati; phylum Actinomycetota; class Actinomycetes; order Mycobacteriales; family Mycobacteriaceae; genus Mycobacterium; species Candidatus Mycobacterium wuenschmannii. Next base: position 3,125,463 of record NZ_CP126981.1, read on the forward strand.
CGCAACGCCGCCCGCCGCGACCGTCTGGTGCTCGCCACGAAATTCAGCGGCAACCTGTATCCGGGCGACCCGAACGGCGGCGGCTCGGGCCGCAAGTCGTTGATCAGCGCCTGCGAGCACTCCCTACGCAGGCTGCAGACCGACTACATCGACCTGTACTGGTTGCACATCTGGGATGCCAACACTCCCATCGAGGAGACGATGGCGGCGCTCGACGATCTCGTCACGGCGGGCAAGGTGCGCTACATCGGCGTCTCGGACACCCCGGCCTGGAAGATCGCGCAAGCCAACCTGATTGCGAACTTCCGCGGGTGGTCCAGCTTCATCGGCCTGCAGGTTGAGTACTCACTGTTGGAGCGCTCCATCGAGCAGGAGTTGGTTCCGATGGCCGATGAATTCGGCCTCGGCATCACGCCGTGGTCACCGCTCAAGGGCGGCGCGCTCAGTGGAAAGTACACCCGGGCCAACAGCAGCGCGAACGACTCCGGTCGCGGCGTGATGGTCAACGCGTTCCTCAACGAGAAGACCTACGCGCTGGTCGATGAATTGGAAATCATCGCCGAGGCGCACAACACCACCGTCGCCGGCGTCGCGCTGGCCTGGGTGCACGAACAGCCCGGAGTTTCGTCGGTGATCATCGGCGCGCGCAGGCTGTCGCAACTCGACGACAACATTGAGGCTGTCGACGTGCACCTCACCGCCGAAGAACTCGAGCGGCTCAACACGCTCACCAAGCCCAAGTTCGGATTCCCGAACAACATGCTGGAGATGGCCCCGGGCATCCTCAACGGCGGGGCTACCGTCAACGGTGTCACCGCACAGCCGTCGGAGTACGTGTTGATCCCCGAAGGCGTTCAGCCGTACTGAGATTGGCGGGCTATTCGCCCGAATGCATCTTCAGTGCGCCCTCGACGTTCGCCTTCTTGTCCTCGGCGGCCCCCTTGGCCGCGGCTTTCTTCCGCTTGGCGACGACGCTGTCGACGGCACCGTTGAGAGCCGAGCCCAACGGGAAGCCGAGATAGTGCGTGAGGAAGACCGCCATCTCCTTGAGTTCGGTCTCGGTCATCTCATCGTTGAGGAGCGCGGCGTTGATCTGAATCTCGGCCAAGTCGCGGTTACCGATCGCGGTCACCGCGGTCAGCGTCATGATCCGCTTGTCGCGCATCGACAATCCGGGCCGGGTCCAGATGCTGCCGAAGAGGTGGTCGACGGTCAGGTCGAAATACGCGTCGCCCTCGATGTTGGGCATCTCCCAGCCGTAGACCTCGTTCATCTTGGCGAGGCCCTTGCTGCGCAACTCGTCCATCACGCCTCTTTCTCTGTGTGTGGCACCCCGAGTCCGGCGGCCAACCCTTTATAGGCCAACTGCGCCAACGGCAGATCGACGGACACCGACTCGCCCAATTCCAGAGCGAGGCTCAGATCCTTCTCCCCCAGCCCGCGGGCGTGCACGAAGGAGTTGTACAAGAAGTTCTCCGGCTCAATGTCTTTCATGTCGTCGCGCACCATGATCGCGCCCGGCCCACTGGTGAGCGCATCGGTGTGCCGGACGACGCGGCCCAGCGCCTGCAGGTCCAGCCCCGCGGCCTCGGCAAGCTTCATCGCTTCGCAGGCCGCGACGTATGAGGTGAAGGTCAACATGTTGCGGGCCAACTTCATTCGGGTGCCCGCGCCCGGCTCCCCGGCATGCACCACCATCGCCGCCCAGTGCTTGAACGCCGGCTTGATCTTCTCGTAGACCTCGCGGTCGGCACCCACCATGGTGGCCAGCTTGCCTTCGGCCGCGGCCGTCGCGCCGCCGCTCACCGGGGCGTCGACGATGTAAATGCCCTGCGGCTTCAGCTCATTCGCGAGTTCCGCCGCCGTGGTCTCGCGAATCGTCGAGTGAATTGCGATCACCGTTCCGGGCTTGGCGTGCTTGGCAAGATCGCCGACTACCTCACGCACCTGGTCGTCATCGAGCACGGTCACGTGGATGATGTCTGCGTCGGCGACGTCGGCCACACTGTCGGCCAGCCGTGCGCCCTTTTCGGCCAGGGGTGCCATCGCATCAGACCGGATGTCGTAAACCGTGATGCCACCGGCCCATTCGGTCATCTTGGTGGCCATCGGCGCACCCATGTTGCCCAGACCGATGTAGCCCAGCGTCATGTGGGTCATGAGCGGAAGATCTGTCCGCCGTCGACGTTGAAGATCTGGCCGGTGATCCAGGACGCCTCGTCAGAGAGCAGGAAAAGACACATGCCGACCAGATCCTCCGGAGTTCCCATCCGGGAGAGCGGGATACCCTTGACGATGTCCGCGACCATCTCCTGCGGTGTGGTGGTCCGGTTGGCCTCGGTGTCGATGGGGCCCGGGGCGATCGCGTTGATCCGGATGTTCTGGCCCGCGAGTTCGGTGGCCAACTGCTGAGTCAGGCCGTTGATACCGACCTTGGCCAGTCCATAGAAGTTCGAATACAGCCATGCGGCCGTTGAGGATTGGTTGACGATCACGCCTCCGCCGCGCTTGGCCATCTTCTTGTACACCGCGCGGGTGCACCACAGCGCGCCGTCGAGGTTCACGCTCATGAACTTCTTGTAGTACTCGGGGTCGACGGTGAGCAGGAAGTCGAGCTTCATGCCGCCGAAGATCGCGGCGTTGTTCACCAGGTAGTCGATGCCGCCGAACTCCGCGAGCGTCTGGTCCGCCATCGCCTTGGCCGAGGCCGGGTCCGAGACGTCCACCGGAATGCTGAGCGCCGTGCCACCGTCGGCGACGATCTGCTTGGCAACACCTTGTGCCGCTTCGGCATTGATGTCGGCGACAATGACGGCAGCACCCTCGCGGGCCAGCGCTTCGGCGTAGGCCTGGCCGATACCGCCGCCGGATCCGGTGACGATCGCGACCTTGTTCTCAAACCGCATGTTTTCCTCTCCAGCTGTCAGGACACAGCCGTGGCGATGGTTTTGATTTCCAGGTATTCCTCGAAGCCCGCCAGGCCCATCTCGCGTCCGGTGCCGGACTGCTTGTAGCCGCCGAAGGGAGCGTCGGCCGAGTACCAGACACCGCCGTTGACGTTGACGGTGCCTACCCGCAACCGCGCCGCGAAGCCCGCCGCGCGCTCCGGGTCAGCGCTGAATACGGTGCCGGACAAGCCATATGGCGAATCATTGGCGATGCGCAGCGCGTCCTCGTCGCCGTCGTGGGCGATCACGGTGAGCACCGGGCCGAAGATCTCCTCGCGGGCCGGACGCGCGTCGTTGGTCAATCCGGCGATCACGGTGGGCTCGATGAAGAAACCGGTGTCGCGGTCGGCCGGGCGGCCGCCACCGCATGCGAAGGTGCCACCCTCGGCGATCGCCAGGTCGAGGTAGCTCTGCACCCGGTCGCGCTGCCGCGCGGAAATGACCGGGCCGCAGACGGTTCCGGGCTTGTTCGGGTCGCCCGGCTTGATCGAGCCCATCGTGCCTGCGGCGATCGCGACGGCCTCGTCGTACCTGGCGCGCGGCACTACGAGACGGGTCGTGATCGCGCAACCCTGACCGGCGTGCATGGACGCGGTGAACGCCGACACCGAGCACGCGCCGTTCAGATCCGCGTCGTCGAGCACGACGAACGCCGACTTGCCGCCGAGTTCCAGGAACACCTTCTTCAAAGTCGCCGCGGCGTCGCCCATCACGGCGCGGCCGGTGGCCGTCGACCCGGTGAACGACACCATGTCGACCCGGGGGTCTTTCGCCAGTAGCGCGCCAACGCTGTGGTCGCTGGAGGTGACGATGTTGACGACGCCGGGCGGGAAATCGGTGTGCTCGGTGATGATTTCGCCGAGCACTGCCGCGCACCACGGGGTGTCCGGGGCTGGTTTGAGCACGATCGTGTTGCCGGCCGCCAGCGCCGGACCGAGCTTGGCGAGGTTGATCTGGTGCGGGAAGTTCCAGGGGGTGATCGCGCCGACGACGCCGACGGCTTCGCGGGCGATGGTGCGCCGGGTGGGAATCCCCATCGGCGAAGCCTCACCCAGATCGACGCTCCACTGGTAGGACTCCGCGGTGTCGGCGGCGAAGTTCAGGTCGTCGACCGGACCTTCCAATTGCGCTGCGGCGGTGAGCATCCGGGGTGCGCCCACCTCGGCGATGGTGATCTCGCGCAGTTCCTCGACGTGGGCCTGCATCGCCTCGCGGAGCTGACGGATGCAGCGCACCCGCAACTCGGTGTTGCGCGACCAGTCGGTGTCGTCGAAGGCCCGCCGGGCCGACTCGATGGCCCGGCCCATGTCCTCGGCGTCGGCATCGGCCGCAGCACCCAGCACCTCTTCGGTGGCCGGGTTGACCGTCGCAAACGTGCCTTGGTTGCCGCCCGTCAGCTTGCCGTCGATGAGCAGCGAGCTCACCCCGTCGGCCAGCAGTGCCATAGTCGCCTCCGCAGCTGTTCGTCGATGGACAGTTGTCCGGAATAGTCCCGTCGAAGATAGCCGCAGCGCCGCGCGAAAGGCAAGAGCGGCCAACGACTGCGACTCTTCTACCGCTCGTTAGCTGGTATTTCACCGAATGGGCTTGCCGGTCGCCCGTCACGTCGGATAGCTTGGACAAGTGTCCAGTGACCCCGTGGCCACCATCACGCCCGCGACCGGCGACTCAGTCGGTGCCGCGCCACGCAACCGTCGGCAAGAAGAGACGTTCCGCAAAGTGCTGGCGGCCGGGATCGAGGTACTACGCGAAACGTCCTACGCCGACCTGACAGTGCGCGCGGTGGCCGCCCGCGCCAAGGTCGCCCCGGCGACGGCCTACACCTACTTCTCCTCCAAGAACCATCTGATCGCCGAGGTGTACCTCGACATGGTTCGCCAGGTGCCGTTCTTCACCGACGTGAACGAGTCGATGCCGACGCGCGTGGACAAGGCACTTCGTGCGCTCGCCCTCGTCGTCGCCGACGAACCCGAAGTCGCTGCGGCGTGCACCACGGCGCTGCTCGGCGGCAGCGGCGATCCGGCGGTCCGCGCGGTGCGCGACCGGATCGGGGCCGAGATCCACAAACGCATCACCTCCGCCATCGGACCCGACGCGGAACCCCGCATCGTGTCGGTGCTCGAGATGACGTTCTTCGGCGCCCTCGTCAACGCCGCCAGCGGCGCGTACACCTACCACCAGATCGCCGACCATCTCGCCTACGCAGTCGGCCTCATCCTCAAGACGGAAGCCTGATGACCGCTCAAATCGAGAAGCCAATGTTGGATCCGTACGACTACGACTTCCACGAGGACCCGTACCCGTACTACAAGAAGCTGCGCGACGAGGCGCCGCTGTATCACAACGAGGAACTGGGCTTCTGGGCATTGTCCCGACATCAGGACGTGCACCAGGGGTTTCGCAACAGCACGACGCTGTCCAACAAGTACGGCGTCTCGCTGGACCCGGCATCCCGCGGGCCGCATGCCGCCAAGACCATGTCGTTTCTGGCGATGGACGACCCGGGCCACCTGCGGCTGCGGACCCTGGTGTCAAAGGGCTTCACGCCCAGGCGAATTCGCGAGCTCGAGCCGCGTGTCACCGAAATCGCGACCCAGCACCTCGACGTGATGCTGGAGAAGGCGGCCTCCGGTGTCGCCGTCGACTATGTCGACGAGTTCGCCGGCAAGCTGCCGATGGATGTCATCTCCGAGCTGATGGGGGTTCCCGAGCCGGACCGGGTCCAGGTGCGGGCCTGGGCCGATGGCGTGATGCACCGCGAAGAAGGTGTCACCGACGTGCCGCCGGAGGCCATCGAGGCCTCGCTCAATCTGATCGTCTACTACCAGGAAATGGTCGCCGAGCGGCGCACGAAGCTCACCGACGATCTGACGTCCGCGCTACTGGAAGCCGAGATCGACGGCGACCGACTCACCGACGAAGAAGTGCTGGGCTTCATGTTCCTGATGGTGATCGCCGGCAACGAGACGACCACCAAACTGCTTGCCAATGCCGCTTTTTGGGGTCATCGCAGCCCGGATCAGCTGACGCCGGTGTACGACGACCTGTCCCGGGTGCCGCTCTGGGTGGAGGAGACGCTGCGTTACGACACGTCGAGCCAGATCCTGGCGCGCTCAGTCGCCAGCGAACTCACCCTCTACGACACCACGATTCCCAGCGGCGACGTCCTGCTACTGCTACCGGGCTCGGGCCACCGCGACGAGCGCGCCTTCGACAAGCCCGACGACTTCATCATCGGGCGCGACATCGGTTCCAAGCTCTTGAGTTTCGGCAGCGGCGCGCACTTCTGCCTGGGCGCGCACCTGGCCCGGATGGAGGCGCGCGTCGCACTCACCGAATTGTTCACCCGCATCCGCGGTTACGAGGTCGACGAGGCCAACTCGGTTCGCGTCCACTCCAGCAACGTCCGCGGATTCGCCCACCTACCGATGACCGTGGAGGTCCGCTAAATGCCCCGCTTTGCACCACTGCCCGAACGCCGTCCGGCCATCGTCGCGGGGGCATCGTCCGGCATCGGTGAGGCCACAGCCATCGAGCTGGCCGCACACGGCTTTCCGGTTGCCCTGGGAGCTCGCCGCGTCGAGAAGCTGGAAGACATCGTCGGCAAGATCAACGCCGACGGCGGCGAAGCGGTCGGCTTTCACCTCGACGTAACCGACCCGAACTCCGTCAAATCCTTTGTTGCGCAATCGGTCGACGCGCTCGGCGAGATCGAGGTGCTGGTGGCCGGCGCCGGTGACACCTACTTCGGCAAGCTGGCCGAAATCGCGGGCGACGAATTCAACTCGCAACTGCAGATCCACCTGATCGGCGCCTTCCGATTGGCAGAAGCGCTGTTGCCCGGGATGATCGAGCGCCAACGCGGCGACCTGATCTTCGTCGGCTCTGACGTCGCCCTGCGTCAGCGGCCGCACATGGGCGCCTACGGCGCGGCCAAGGCCGCGCTGACGGCGATGGTCAACAACCTGCAGATGGAACTCGAGGGCACCGGCGTGCGGGCCTCGATCGTGCACCCCGGCCCGACCAAGACCGGGATGGGCTGGAGCCTGCCGGCCGAGAAAATCGGCCCGGCACTTGAAGATTGGGCGAAGTGGGGCCAGGCCCGGCACGACTACTTCCTGCGTGCGGCCGACCTCGGGCGGGCCATCACATTCGTCGCCGAGACCCCGCGCGGCGGCTTCATCGCGAACATGGAGCTGCAACCCGAGGCCCCGCTGGCCGACACCAAGGACCGCCAGAAGCTCGCGCTCGGCGAAGAAGGGATGCCAGGTCAATGACGACATCAACAGCGGTCCCGCGGGTATCGGGCGGCGAGGAAGAACACGGTCACCTCGAGGAGTTCCGCACCGACCCCATCGGCTTGATGAAGCGCGTCCGCGACGAATGCGGCGACGTCGGCTGGTTCCAACTCGTCGACAAACACGTGATCCTGCTGTCGGGTGCCGAGGCGAACGAATTCTTCTTCCGCTCCGCCGACGAGGACCTCGACCAGGCCGCGGCATATCCCTTCATGGCGCCCATCTTCGGGCAGGGCGTGGTGTTCGACGCCAGCCCCGAGCGGCGCAAGGAGATGCTGCACAACTCTGCGCTGCGCGGCGAGCAGATGAAGGGCCACGCCGCCACCATCGAGGATCAGGTCCGCGGCATGATCGCCGACTGGGGCGACGAGGGGGAGATCGAACTGCTCGACTTCTTCTCCGAGTTGACCATCTACACCTCGACGGCCTGCCTGATCGGCGTGAAATTCCGCAACCAGCTCGACCATCGGTTCGCCGAGTACTACCACGAGTTGGAGCGCGGCACCGACCCGCTGTGCTACGTCGACCCGCACCTACCGATCGAGAGCTTCCAGCGTCGTGACGAGGCGCGCGTGAAACTGGTTGCGCTGGTTCAGGAAATCATGAACCAGCGGATCGCCAATCCGCCGACCGACAAGGCCGACCGCGACATGCTCGACGTGCTGGTGTCGATCAAGGACGAGCAGGGCGAGCCGCGGTTCTCCGCCGACGAGGTCACCGGGATGTTCATCTCGCTGATGTTCGCCGGGCACCACACCAGCTCAGGTACGTCGGCCTGGACGCTGATCGAATTGATCAGGCACACCGACGTGTACGCCGAAGTGCTCGCCGAACTCGAAGAGTTGTACGCCGATGGCCAGGAAGTGAGTTTTCATGCGCTGCGGTCGATTCCGAAGCTGGACAACGTCGTCAAGGAGACGCTACGGCTGCACCCGCCGCTGATCATCCTGATGCGGGTCGCTCAAGGCGAGTTCGAGGTGGCCGGCTTCCCGATCCACGACGGCGACTACGTGGCCGCGTCCCCGGCGATCTCCAACCGCATCCCCGAGGACTTCCCGGACCCGGACGCGTTCAAGCCGGACCGCTACAACAAGCCCGAGCAGGCCGACACCGTCAACCGGTGGACCTGGATTCCGTTCGGCGCCGGCCGACACCGTTGCGTCGGAGCCGCTTTCGCACAGATGCAGATCAAGGCGATTTTCTCGGTCCTGTTGCGCGAGTACGACTTCGAGATGGCCCAGCCGGCCGACAGCTATCACAACGACCACTCGAAGATGGTCGTCCAGTTGGCCAGCCCGGCCAAGGTGCGCTACCGCAAGCGCCAGGTATAAGGCAGCCCATGGGTTTTCGCGTAGAAGTCGACCTGGACCTGTGTCAGGGCCATGCGATGTGCGAGCTGGAGGCGCCCGACTACTTTCGGGTGCCCAAGCGCGGAAAAGTCGAGATTCTGGATGCCGAACCCGGAGACGAGGCCCGCGACGAAGTCGAGCGGGCGGTCGACATGTGCCCAACCCAAGCATTACTCATCAAGGAGGATTGACAATGGCGTCACACTCGCGCGCGGACCTGGAGAACTGGGTCGACCGCTGGCTGCAGGCAAACAGGGACTGCGAGCAGGCCGGCGACTGGCGGCCGCTCGGTGACTTCTACGCCCCCGAGGCCACCTACGGCTGGAACATCGGACCCAAGGAAGACGTGATGTGCGTCGGGGTCGACGAGATCCGCGACGTGGCGCTCGGCATGGAGATGGAGGGCCTGGAGAACTGGGTCTATGAGTACCAGAAGGTGCTCATCGACGAGAAGCAGGGCGAGGTCGTCGGCTTCTGGAAGCAGATCGTCAACAAGTCCGACGGCAGCCAGGACGAGATCTACGGCATCGGCGGCAGTTGGTTCCGGCTGAACGACAACGCGCTCATCGAATGGCAGCGCGACTTCTTCGACTTCGGTCATGTCGCCTACATGTTCGGCAAGCTCGTCGAGTCCGGCGACCTGAGCGAGGGAATGCAGAACCGCATCCAGCGCAGCATCGCGGGTGAGAAGCTGCCCGGCTATTACCCGCTCGGCCAGGCGCCGGTCCCCATCTGGTGACGTGCCCGTGACCCGGGTCACGCGCTGACCTACACTCAACCAAGCGGTTGCTTGCGTGGAGCTAAGCCGTTCTCAACCGACGTTTCAACGACGAAAGCAGGTTCACGATGAAGACCAAAGGCGCGCTGATCTGGGAGTTCAATCAGCCCTGGTCGATCGAGGAAATTGAGATCGGCGACCCGCAGAAGGATGAAGTCAAGATCCAGATGGAAGCGGCGGGCATGTGCCACTCCGACCACCACCTGGTCACCGGCGGAATCCCGATGGGCGGCTTCCCGGTTCTTGGTGGTCACGAGGGCGCCGGCATCGTCACCGAGGTAGGCCCGGGCGTCGAGGACATCGCCGTCGGCGACCACGTGGTGCTGTCCTTCATCCCCTCCTGCGGGCACTGTCCGACCTGTCAGGCCGGCATGCGCAACCTCTGCGACCTGGGCGCCGGACTGCTCAACGGCGCGGCAGTCTCCGACGGCACGTTCCGCATCCAGGCCAAGGGCAAAGACGTCTTCCCGATGACCCTGCTGGGGACCTTCTCGCCCTGGATGGTTGTGCACAAGAGCTCGGTCGTGAAGATCGACCCGTCGGTGCCGTTCGAGGTTGCCGCCCTCGTTGGCTGCGGTGTCACCACCGGTTACGGCTCGGCGGTCCGCACCGCCGACATCCGTCCGGGCCAGGACGTCGCGATCGTCGGTGTCGGTGGCGTCGGCATGGCGGCCCTGCAGGGCGCCGTCGCGGCCGGCGCGCGCTACATCTTCGCGATCGACCCGGTCGAGTGGAAGCGCGACCAGGCCCTGAAGTTCGGCGCCACCCACGTCTACCCCGACATCTTCGCCGCGATGGGCGGGATGATGGAAGTGACCTACGGCCTGATGGCCCACAAGGTGATCGTCACGGTGGGCGAACTGCACGGTGCCGACATCGACAATTACCTGGTCCTCACCCAGAAGGGCGGCACCTGCGTGCTGACCGCCATCGGCAGCCTGGTGGACAACAACGTCCAGCTGAACCTGGCCATGCTGACCCTGATGCAGAAGAACCTGCAGGGCACCATCTTTGGTGGCGGTAACCCGCAGTTCGACATCCCGCAGCTGCTGTCGATGTACAAGGCCGGCAAGCTGAATCTCGACGACATGATCACCCGCCAGTACAAGCTGGAGCAGATCAACGACGGGTACAAAGACATGTTGGAGGGCAAGAACATTCGCGGCGTCATCCGCTTCACCGACGCCGACCGGTAATCGCCATGTCCGCCGAAACCGCCGAAAAGTCCCCCGCACTGGCCGCTTCCCAGTCGTCGTGGCGCTGCGTCCAGGCCCACGACCGGGAGGGCTGGCTGGCCCTGATGGCCGACGACGTGGTGGTCGAAGACCCGATCGGCAAGTCGATCACCAACCCCGAGGGCACCGGCGTGCGCGGCAAGGACGGCGTCGCGGAGTTCTACGACACCAACATCGCGGCCAACAACCTCACGATCACGTGCGAGGAGACGTTTCCGTCGAGTGATCCGAACGAGGTCGCGCATATCTTGGTGTTGGACAGCAAGTTCGACAACGGAATCACCAGCAGCGTGCGGGGCGTGTTCACCTATCGAACCAATGCCGCGGGGCTGATCGCGAACATGCGCGGCTACTGGAACCTCGACATGATGAAGTTCGGCCAACAGGAGTGACCTCTCTGCTCGCCGGCCGCGGCGCGGTCGTGGTCGGCGGGTCACGAGGCATCGGCGCCGCCGTCGCGGCGTTGCTTGCGCAGCACGGCGCCGGCGTGGTGGTCAACGGTCGCGACGCCGACGCCGCCCACTCGACCGCCCAGGCGATTTCCGCCGCGGGCGGGCGGGCCATCGCCCATCCCGGTGCGCCGTCCGACCAGCAGACCGCAGAGTCATTGGTGGACAACTGCATTGGCGAATTCGGCGGCATCCACATCCTGATCAACTGCGCAGGCATCGCCGAACCGCCCGGCTCGTCGATCCTCGACATCAGCGCTGCGCAGTTCGCCGAATTGATGGACGCCCATCTCGGCACGGTGTTCGCGACGTGCCGCGCGGCGGCGCCGATGATGATCGCGCAGGGCGGTGGCAGCATCGTCAACAGCAGTTCGTTCGCGTTCCTCGGCGACTACGGCGGCACCGGCTATCCCGCCGGCAAGGGCGCAGTCAACAGCCTGACGCTGGCGATCGCGGCAGAACTGAAGGAGCACGGCGTGCGGGCCAACGTAGTGTGCCCCGGGGCGCGGACCCGATTGTCGACCGGACCGGACTACGTCGCGCACATCACCGAGCTGAACCGCCGCGGCCTGCTCGACGACGTCTCGATGCAGGGCTCGCTCGACGTGGCCACGCCGGACTACGCGGCGCCCACCTACGTCTATCTGGCCAGCGACCTCTCCCGGCACACCGGCGAAATCTTCGCAGCCTCAGGCGGTTTCGTCGGCCGCTTCCCGCGAGCCGCCCCCGACCTGATCGGCTACCGAGGCCACCATGACGCACCGCCGTGGACCGTCGCCGAGATTGCCGCGATGTTCCAATAAGCGGCTCATATGCTGGAGCCATGTCGACCATATTCAGCAAGATCATCAACGGGGAACTGCCGGGCCGGTTCGTCTACGAGGACGACGAGGTCGTCGCCTTTCTGACGATCGAGCCGATGACGCAGGGGCACACGCTGGTGGTGCCGCGCGCCGAGATCGATCAGTGGCAGAGCATCGACCGCGGGGTGTTCGCCAAGGTCATGTCGGTCGCCCAGTTGATCGGTAAGGCCGTCACCCACGCGTTCGACGCAGACCGTGCCGGCCTCATCATCGCCGGCCTCGAGGTGCCACACCTACACGTGCACGTCTTTCCGGCCAAGAGCCTCAGCGACTTCGGCTTCGCGAACGTCGACCGCAGTCCGTCCGCGGAATCCCTCGACGAGGCTCAGTCGAAAATCACGGCGGCGTTGGTCGACCTGACGACGGGCTGATCAGCCACCGTCGCGGTGGCGGTGCTGGGTCCTGAACTGACCGGGGAATGTCAGGTGGGCGGATTTCGCCCACTCGTCCATCGAGTCGATGTCGATGCCGAACGTCGCCTTGTACGAGGCGCCGAGCAGGACGATGACGACCGCGTAGACGATCGCCATGACCGTGGCCAACTCCTGCCAGTCGTGGTTGACGAAGATCGGCACCACCACGCTGGCGACGGTGAGGGCGAGCACGATCGCGAGCAGTCCGCCGTAGGTGATGATGGACGCCGCGGCCATGGCATAACGCTTCTCGCGCAACAGGATCGGGATCTCGTTGACCAACCGCCCGCTGGTGTGGCCGAGCCAGAGCCGGGTCGGGTAGGTGATGCTGGGGATGTGATCGAGCAGCTTCTGTTCGAGGATCACCACCGCCTGGTTGTGCGCGAACAGCCGGCTGTTCAGCTGCGAATGCCACGCGATGACCAGCCACACCGGTATCGGAACCACGGGGACCAGCGCGTGCGGGACGGTGTCGGGCCGGGTCGCCCACGCCGCGCCGACGACCGTGGAGTAGGCCACCAGAATGCTGATCAGGGACAGCGCGTGCCCCAGAATGCTCTGCACCTCGGTGCGTTCCGCCTCGAACAGCGCTGCGATCGCAGGGACCGAATCCTCGCCGTCGGGCGTCGTCATCTACGCCCGTGCCGTCAAGGCGTGCGCGGGAATGTCGCTGATCCGCGGCAGGCTCACGTAGAAGCGGCAGCCCTGCCCCGGTGCCGTCGTCACGTTGACCGTTCCGCCGTGCGCCTGCACCAGCGAGTCGACGATCGACAGGCCCAGACCGCTGCCGCCACTGCTGCGAGTGCGCGACGAGTCGGTGCGGTAGAACCGCTCGAAGATTCGCAGCGCATCCTCCTTGGTCATGCCGGGCCCCTCGTCCACGACTTCGAGAATCGCGTCCTCGGCGGTGGTGCCGACCCGCACGATGATGTCGGCGGATTCCGGGGTGTGCTGCATCGCGTTGGTCATCAGGTTGCCGAGCACCTGGCGTAGTCGCGCCTCGTCACCGAGTACCTGCGGAGTACCGGGGCCGTCCACCACCTCGATGGCAATGGACCGGCTGGGCGACACCGCCTTTGCGTCGTGCACGGCGTCGGTGGCAAGCGCGAGCAGATCGACCCGCTTGCGCTCGATCGGGCGTTGCGCGTCCAGGCGGGCCAGCAGCAGGAGATCGTCGATCAGCAGGCCCATGCGGCGCGATTCGCTCTCGATGCGCGACATCACCATCTCCATGTCGCGCGCCGCACCCTGGCGGTACAGCTCGGCGAACCCGCGCATGGTGGTCAGCGGGGTGCGCAATTCGTGACTGGCGTCGGTGATGAACCGGCGCATCCGGTCCTCGGAGTTGACGGCCTTCTGCGCTGAGGCCTCCGACGAGGCCAACGCCTGTTGAATCTGCGCGAGCATTCCGTTCAGCGCCGCCGAGAGCCTGCCGACCTCGGTGCGCGAATCGCGTTCAGGCACACGGCGATCCAACTGCCCGGCAGCGATTGCGGCAGCCGTCTCTTCGACTTCCATCAACGGCTGTAGGCTCCGGTGCACCACCCACGACCCGGCGAGCCCGAGAACCAATAGCACCGCCGCACCGATGCCGAGTTGCAGCCAGGCCAGCGACCGCACGATGTGTTGAATCTCGGACAGGTCGTAGGCGACGGTGACGAGCCGGTTGGGCCCACGCATCGACACGACCCGCCACTGCACGCCGGAGTTGTCCACCGAGCCGACGGTGATCGGCTCGGGACCGACGTCACTATTGGAAGGCAGGACGGGTTCTGCGTGCCGGTCGTTGATGACGGTTCGGCCCCGACCGTCCGCGGCGAGGCTGCGCACGTAGAAATTCGACGGCGGCCGATCGAGGTTGGCGCCGTGCGGGATCTTTAGCGCGCCCCGGGGGGCCTGCGCCCACCCACGCGACGCCTCTTCCAGCGTCTGGTCGGCGCGTTGGATCAGGTGTTGACGCAGGATCGAGGTCACCGCGATGCCCGACGCCGTCAATCCCATCGCCACGAGTAGCAGGGTGGCGGCGACCAGCGCGACGCGCAGCGGCAGTTCGATCCGAATGTGGCGCGGCATAACGGGTTAGCGAGGCTCCCGCAGCACGTAGCCGACGCCGCGCAGGGTGTGCAATAGCCGCTTCTCACCGGTGTCGATCTTGCGGCGCAGGTACGACACGTACGACTCGACGACGTTGACATCACCGCCGAAGTCGTAGCGCCACACGTGATCCAGGATCTTCGGCTTGCTCAACACGGTTCCCGCGTTGATGACGAAGTAGCGCAACAAAGTGAACTCGGTGGGCGACAGCGAGACCGCCTCGCCGGCCTTCCACACCTCGTGGGTGTCCTCGTCGATTTCGATGTCGGCGAACGTGAGTCGCGCATTGCGACTCTCAGCGACGCCTTTTCCGGTGCGCCGCAGGATAACCCGCAGCCGGGCGACGACCTCCTCCAAGCTGAACGGCTTGGTCACGTAGTCGTCGCCGCCGAGCGTGAGGCCGGCGATCTTGTCCTGCAACGAATCCCGGGCAGTGAGGAACAGGGCGGGGGCGTCGATGCCGTCGGCGCGAAGCCGGCGCAGCACTCCGAAGCCGTCCATGCCGGGCATCATCACGTCGAGGATCACGGCGTCCGGCTTGACGTCGCGAGCCAGATCGAGCGCCGTCGCGCCGTTGGTCGCGGTGTACACCTCGAAGCCCTGGAACTTGAGGCTGACCGACAACAGTTCGACGATGTTGTCCTCGTCGTCGACGACGAGGACACGTGCTTCGGGGGCTGCTTCTGGCATCGCTGCTGACATGTCGTCAATTCCCTCCTACGTAGCTGAAGAATGGCTCCGAGCTGGCTGTGACCGAGCTGAGAGTTCGTTGTAAGACCGATCACGGTCAACCACCACGGGATGTGGGCCGGGCTGAATACACTCGTGGAATGAGTCTGGGCAAGAGTTTGGTGAGCCTCGCCACCGCGCCGGTGCGGGTCGGGCTCGCTGCGGCCGACGCGGGGGTGGGAATCGCGACCACCGCGCTCGGCATGGCCCACCGCAGCCTCGGCGAGACCGGCACGACGGCCGCGGGTAACCCGGTCGCGCACATGCTCGGCATCGACGACGCGATGGCCCGCGCCAACCGGCTGGCCCGGCTGCTGGATGACGACGCTCCGCTCGGACGGGCGATTGCCACCGACGGCCCGATCGACCGGCTACTACGCCCGGGCGGGGTCGTCGACATGCTGACCGCCGACGGCGGCCTGCTCGACCGGCTGACCGCGGAGGGCGGCGGGCTGGAACGCGCGCTGAAGCCGGGCGGCATGGTCGACCAGTTGACCGCGGACGACGGGCTGATCGAACGCGTCCTCGCCGAGGACGGGTTGGTCGATCGGCTGCTGTCCGAGGGCGGCCTGGTGGACAAGCTCACCGCCCGCAACGGGCCACTCGAGCAGCTCGCCGCCGTGGCAGACACCCTGAGTCGATTGGCCCCCGGCATGGAAGCCCTCGAGCCGGCCATCGCCACGCTGCAGGATGCCGTCAACGGCTTGACCATGGTGGTCAACCCCTTGAGCAACATCGCCGACCGGATCCCGTTGCCGGGCCGTCGGCCGGGCCGGCGCTCACCCACCCGGACCGTGCGGTCGCAACGGGTCATCGACCACGAGAGCTCGGGTCAGGACGACTGACCATCAGATCGGCGAGGTAAGCACGGCGTCAGTACGACTGACCGTTGGCGTAACGCTGTCGCCGGTAGTGGCGACCGCTGCCGCGGTTTCTCGCCTTATATGTCGGCAACTGGCTGTCGCAATTGGGACAAATGAGACGCAGATTTTCGCGGCGGTTATGGCCTTGATACGACATCCGGCCGCAAACTCCGCTGTCGAGCCACGCCTGCAGGAGCAGGCGTCGGCGGTGCGACTGTTGACATGCGTTGGTGCAGAAGACTTTTGGTCGGCGACCTACAAAATCGGCCCCGCTTCCGAGACAGCAAGTCGACATGGGAAGGACGCTATTCCTCGACACCGACACGACTGGAGCCGCGTGAGAGACTCGAACTCTCGACCCTCGCTTTACAAGAGCGATGCTCTACCAACTGAGCTAACGCGGCCGGGCTTGGCTGGATGAGCCACGGCGATTCTACGACGGATGGGTGTCCTCATCGCATGTGCCGGCTGACGCCGGCGATGGGGGCGAGCCAACTGGGCGTTGCTAGTCGCGAAATACTGTCGATAAGGCCGAGGTCTCGACAGCAGAGGATTTCTCATGAACTATCTCCGTCTCGCGTGTGCGCTGGGCGCTGTGTTGGCGGCTGCCGTCGTCCCGCTGCAGGCTCACGCCGATCCGCCGGTGCCGCCGGGGCAGCCGGTGAAGTGCTTGACCAACAGTCCCAAAAAGCAGGTTCTGGTTCCCTGCGATCTGCTCAACGCGGGCGCCAACTTCCCGCCGGGGTACCGGTGCCCGCCGCCGCTCGAGCAGTACACAGAGGATGTGCAGGGTTGGTGTGGCGTGGGGCCCGGTCTGGGGGTCACGCCCCCGGGCCCTGCGGTTCCGGCAGGTCCGACCAGCCCCACATCGCCGACGAGCCCGACGTCTCCAACCAGTCCGACGTCCCCGACGTCTCCGACGAGCCCCACGTCCCCGACCAAGCCGGCGAGCCCGAGCCCATCACCAAGTTCGGGGTCCACGCCCAGCCCGTCTCCGTCACCGAGTTCGGGCGGCACACGCTAAGGGCGTCTGGCTTCACGCCCGCTAAGGTTCGCTCAGCAGGTGCCCAGTTGCTTACATTTCTGACCGCTGCCGGTAGTTGTCCCAGTCGACGAGCCAGTTGTCGAACCCGTGCTGGAGCCGGTGGTCGAACCGGTTGTGCTTGCAGTGGTCGAGCCGGTCGTCGTCCCAGTGGTCGAGCCGGTCGTCGTCCCGGTAGTAGAACCAGTTGTCGACGCAGTGGTCGAACCCGTGGTGCTGCCTGTCGTTGAACCGGTGGTGGTGCCATTTGTCGACCCCGTGGTGCTCCCGGTCGTCGAGCCCGTCGTCGACGCCGTGGTGCTCCCGGTCGTCGAGCCCGTCGTCGACGCCGTCGTCGATCCCGACGACCCTTTGCCGTTCGTATTCTCCGGACCGTTGGTGTTGCCCGGCCCGTTCGAATTGCCGTGGCCGGGCGGCCCGACCGGGATCGGGACGGGGATCGGGACGAAGATCGGAGGCGGGGCGGGAGCAAATGCCGGCGGTGGCGGCTCCGCCGGCTGCGGAACACCGGGCGCGGCCGGCGCTGGGACATACGGCGCGGCAGGCGCGGGTGCAATGGCAGCAGGTGCCGGCACGAGGGGTGCGGCCGGGGCGGGCACGATCGCGGCCGGAGCCGGCGCGATCGGGGCGGCGGGCGCCGGAACGACTGCCGCCGGCGCCGGCCCGGGCGGCGCTGCCGGTGGAGGCGGCCCCGTCACCTGACTGGAATTGGTGAGCGTGTAGGCGAGTCCGCCGCCGGCAAGGGCCACCGCAACCACCGAGGCTGCGAACAAGTAGGTCGGCAGGCGCGAACCGGCATCGGAGGTTGCCGGTGTGTTTCGTCTGGCGTTCATAGTCGCGTCCTTCACGACGTGGCGAATAACTCCCACCCTGCCGCCATGAAACACCGCCCCGGGGCAAGCCGGAGCATTTCTGCAATATTTGCCGACACCGCTTGATCGCCGCTCCTGCACAAGGCTTTGGTGAATGGATTACCAACAATTCGGGCGGTACCAATCACGGCGTCTCTTACAGAGAATTGAGATTCAAGCCGGTGCCGGACAGCGGCAGGTCTAGCGCCGCGCTATTTGCGCAACAGCCGCCCGGCGACGATTAAAATGTATTTGCTCCGTGGCCGCGCCAGGGCATGGAAATGTAGGTGAAATGCAGCAGACACCCGAATCGGAGGTAGCGCCCAATCCTCGTCGCATCCGCAATGCGGCGACCAGTGCGCTGATCATTGTCTTCCTGCTAACGGGCGTGGCGTGGAATCTGCCCGACGCCGCAATAACACGGGCGATAGCCCCAATCCTTCGGCCCATTGCGCTACCCCTCGGGCTCGACCAGAGTTGGTCGATGTATGCGCCGAATCCACCACGGCAGCAAGAGAATATCGAAGTGCATGTCACGATGGCGGACGGTTCCGACCGGGCGTGGACGCTTCCTCAGCTCAATCCCGTTCTAGGAGTAGAACTTTCGCACCGCTGGCGCAAAGTCAAAGAGACGCTGGTGACCGACCGGCAGTCGCGCGCGGACTTCGCCCACTGGGTCGTCCGCGAACTGAGCCGCCCCGGTGACCACCCCCGCCGCGTCGAGATGATCCTGCGGACGGAGTCGATTTCACCACCCGGCACGAACGAGCCCCGACACACGGGTGCCGAATCGTTGTACATCGAATCGTTGGCCAACGACCGATGACGGCGATCGCACACTCGACGCGCACGCAGCTGTCATCCATTGGCCAAGCGTGGCAATCGTTTTGGTTCGAGCCCCAGCCGATGTACACGCTTGGCCTGATCCGAATGGCGTTCGGCGGGCTCGCGCTGCTGTGGAGCCTGTGGCTGTGGCCGATGCGCCACGGATTGCTGGACCCGCACGGAACGACGCCCGCACCGCCCTCGATCGCGTACACCTGGGGCGTTTTTCAGCTGTGGAACAGCGACCTCGCCATGGTCATCGGAATGATCGTGCTTGCGCTGGCGGCAGTCGCATTGCTGGTCGGCTGGCACAGCAGACCGGCGGCCATCGTCGCGTTTATTCTCATTTTGTCCTTCGAGCGACGGGTGCCGTCGGCCTTCAACGCGGGCGACGTTCTGGTTCGGATCGAAGCGTTGCTGCTCGCCGTATCGCCCTGTGGGGCCGCACTATCGCTCGACCAACGACGGCGTACGGGGTCGTTCTGGTCGGCGCAGACACGAGCACACTGGCCGATTCGCCTGATGCAGGTTCAGCTGTCGCTCATCTATCTCGCAGCGGCTCGCTCGAAATTGGCTGGGGAGACCTGGCTGGACGGCACCGCCGTCTCGTACGCGCTACGGGTCGAGGACATGCAACGCGTGCCGGTACCGCGATGGTTGGTGGAAAACCCCATGATCATGAACGTCGCGACCTGGGGCGCCATCGCGATCGAGGTATCAATCGCGATCCTGGTGTGGTCGCCACGTTTTCGACCGTTTGTGCTGACCGCCGGCGTCGTGATGCACGCGCTCATCGACCTCCACATCCAAATCGGCATCTTCAGCTACGCGACCTACGTCATGTACATCGCTTGGATCTCCCCCGAGACGGTGCGGAATTTGCCGGATAGAATTCGAGCTCGCCGTCAGCAGGTGCCTTTACAGAAGGCCCGACTTTTGTAATGCTGCATCGGTGAGCAACGTCGCCGCGGGATTCGGCTTGGCCGCACACGTGAGCCGCGGCATCCAGCGGGTAGTGACCGATGCCGCGCTCGGCCGATTTCGCTCGCTCCCGCGCTCGATCAATGAGCTTGACGCGCAAGCACTCTCGACGATCATGGGCCGCCGCGTCGCATCGGTGTCGGTGATCGGCGGCGACGCCGGCACATCGTCGCGCGCTCGATTGGCACTGACCGGGGACGGCGTCCCCGCCTCGGTGTTCGTCAAGATGCCCGCCGAGACGGTCGCGACCCGGCTGATGGGCGAACTGGGCCGACTGGCCCACACCGAGGTGATGTTCTACCGCGAACTCGCGCCGCAGCTGACCGGCCTGCCCACGTCATACGGGTCGGCCTTCGACTCGCTGACCGGTCGCTTCGTGCTGGTCCTCGAAGACCTCGCGGTCGACCCCTGCGTATTTCCGGACACGTTGCATCCACTCGACCAAGACCAGGCGGCCACGATCGTCGAGTTGCTGGCCACGCTGCATGCGACGTTCTGGGGCAAGACAACCCGGTGGGTGTACTCCGCCTCCGGCGACGACACCTCGCTGCTGACCGGCCCGCTGCTCAATACCTCGGCCCGTCGGCTTGGAGAGCGAACAGATATTCCTGTCGAGGACGGCCGGTTCATCATCGACAACTATCGCACCGTCGCGAAACTCATTGATGCGCAACCGAACACGGTGATGCACGGCGACGCCCATCCCGGCAACGTCTATTTCCGCAACGGCGAGGCCGGGCTGCTCGACTGGCAGGCCGTGCGGCGGGGGCACCCGGGTCGGGAGCTGTCCTACACGCTCGTCACCGGCATGACCACCGCCGACCGCCGGTCCAGCGAACGCGAGCTGCTGGGCACCTACCGGCACGCCCTGGCCGCCGCCGGTGGTCCGGAGCTGAACGCCGACGACCTCCTGCTGCGCTACCGGCAGGGTGCGCTGTACGCCTATGTGGCACCGCTGATCACCGCGGGCATGGGTGGCATGCAGGACGAAGGCATTGCGCTGGAAGGGGTTCGACGCGGTGTGGCCGCGCTGAACGATCTGGAGACCGTCGCCGCACTCCGGCTATCCTTGGGGTCGTAGATTCTTTACCCATGCGACTGACGGTGCTCGGCAGCGGTGGATGGATTCCCACCAGCTCCCGCCAGACCAGCTGCTACCTGATCACCTCTGGGACCGAGGCTTTAATACTCGACGCGGGAACGGGTTTCGGTGCGCTGCACATCAACCCGTCCCTGCTCGACGGCATCGAGTCGGTGACCGTGGCGCTCAGCCACTTTCACCTCGACCATGTCACCGGCCTCGGGTTCGTCAGCGCACGCGCACTGGGCGGCAGGGAACTGACCATCGCCGGCCCGGGCTCGATGGCGTACGGCCGACCCACTCGCTCGATCGTCGAGGAGCAACTCCTCGCGGTCCCCTTCCAGACGTCGTCCCCGCTGGCATCGGCGCGCTGGGCGGAGCTGGGCTGGGACAGCCTGGGCTTCGCCGGTCTCGAGATCCGGACCTGGGAGCAGATCCGCCACCCCCTGCCGTCGGCGGGATTGCGGATCGGCGATCGCGTCGCCTACTGCACCGACACGGAATTCGACCCGAACACCATCCGCAAGGTGGCCGGTGTGGGGACCCTGCTCCACGAGGCGTGGGAGCCGCAGGACGCCGAGCGGGGCCACACCTCGGGTGATGAAGCCGGCGCTATCGCCATCGAGGCCGGGGTGTCGCGCCTGCTGATCACCCACCTCCACCCGCTCCCGGGCGTGGCCGAACGCACCGCGCAGGCGGCCCAAACCCGCTTCGACGCCGCACTGCCCGCCGCCGACGGGACGATTCTCGAGCTCTAGCGGCACGATTTGGCCACAATTGGTACGCCCGCACAGGAACGCTGCCAGGAGCTATCGCCGCTGTTCAGGACCTTTTTGACGAAGCTGACAAATAGATGCGGTTAACTGGGTCACAGAACGCGGCCGAACAAGCTGCCGCATACTAGACGGCAAGTACCAATCAGCGCCCGAGCACAGTCACCCCGGTCTGGCGCAGACCCTCGAACACAGCCGAGATTGTGATGGGAACCCTGCAGCAATCCAACCCGAAGCATCGCCTGCACGCGACGCCGCCTCAGCCGCGGCGCCACTCACTGGCGCATGCGATCGGCGCGATCGTCGCGGTGGGGGCCCTGCTGATGACCGGGTCGGGTTACTGGATGGCTCATGGCGTACTCAGCGGCATCACCGTCTCGCAGGCGTTGAGCCCCGAGGACCCCAAATCCACCGGCGACGGCATGAACATCCTGCTGATCGGCCTCGACTCCCGTAAAGACCAGAACGGCGACGATCTGCCGTGGAGTGTGCTGAAGCATCTGCATGCCGGTGACTCCGACGACGGCGGCTACAACACCAACACGTTGATCCTGGCGCACATCGGCCCCGACGACAAAGTGTCCGCGTTCTCGATACCCCGCGACGACTGGGTCTCCTGGAACGGCGTGCCCGGCTACAACCACATCAAGATCAAAGAGGCGTACGGGCTCACCAAGCAGTACGTCGAGCAGAAGATGATCGACAAGGGCGTCAGCGACCAGAAGCAGCTGGAAACCAAGGGCCGCGAGGCCGCCCGCGCCGCCACGCTGAAGGCGGTACGCAAGCTGACCGGGGCGCCGATCGACTACTTCGCCGAGGTCAACCTCGCCGGTTTCTACGACCTGGCCAACAGCCTCGGCGGTATCGAGGTCTGCCTCAAGCACGCGGTGTATGACGACTACTCCGGGGCCGACTTCCCCGCCGGTCGTCAGACGCTGGATGCCGCACAGGCACTGGCGTTCGTCCGCCAGCGCCACGGCCTGGACAACGGCGATCTGGACCGCACGCACCGCCAGCAGGCCTTCCTGTCCTCGGTCATGCGACAACTCCAGGACAGCGGCACGTTCACCAACATCGGCAAGCTCAAAGACCTGATGGCGGTCGCCCGCAAGGACGTCGTGCTGTCAGCCGGCTGGGACGAAGGCATGTTCCGCAAGATGGGCGCACTCGCCGGCGGTTCCATGGAATACCGCACCCTGCCCGTGGTGCGCTACGACAACATCAACGGCCAGGACGTGAACATCGTCGACCCCGCGGCGATCAAGACCGAAGTGGCGGCGGCCTTCGGCTCGTCGACGACCTCGAGCACGACACTCGATGCGCCCAGCCCGTCGACCGTGGTCGACGTCGTGAATGCCAGCAGCACCAGTGGTCTCGCGAGCAAGGTGGCCCGCACGCTCAAGCACGACGGCTACACCACCGGCTCGGTCCGCGACCGGGTCAAGGGCGAACCCACCTCCACCACAATCGAATACGCCCCCGGTGCCGATAACGATGCGAAGGAAGTGGCCAGCCTGCTCGGCATCGACGCGCCCGACAAACCGAATCGCAGTTTGCAGTTCGGTCACGTCGAGGTGGTGGTCGACGACAGCTTCTCCGTCCCCGCACAGGACGAGGCGTTGTCGGACTCGACGAGTGAAACCACCACGACGCCAGATCTTTACGGCAATTTCAAGTGGCGATCCAGCGTGACGACCAGTGCCGATCCGATCCCCGATCGCGGTGCGCCGATTGACGGCGGCGGCGTGCCCTGCGTCAACTGACCTACTTCCGCAGCAGGAACGCCAACACCGCGCTCTCGAAGGCCTCTTTCGCCTCGATCATCGCCCAGTGACCGCAATTCGGGAAGACGTGCAGTTCCGCGTTGGGGATGGTCCGCATCGGCAGTAGTGCCATGTCCAGCGGACTGACCCGGTCGTCACGACCCCAGGTGATCAGCGTGGGCGCCTGCACCCGATGCATCACCGCCCACGGCTGCGGCCCCTTGGACGCCTCCACGGCCTTCATCATCTGAGCGAAGGCTTCCTTGCCGTACATCCGCCGTGCGCCGGCCAGCGTCGCCGGGTCGGTGGCGTGAGTCCACCGCTCCTCGATCAGTTCCTCGGTCACGACGGCCGGGTCGTAGACCATCGAATGCAGCCACCGCACAAGGCCTTCGCGGCTCGGATCATCGGTGAAGTCCTGCAGCAGCCGGATGCCTTCAGCGGGACCGGGGCTCAGCAGGTTGCGCCCGATACCGCCGATCGTCACCAGCCGGCGCACCCGATCGGGGTGCGCGATCGCGTAGTTGATGCCCACGCCGCCACCCATCGAGTTACCAAGGATGTCAACGGTTTTCAGGCCGAGTTCGTCGACGAAGCGCACCACCGCGTCCAACGCGGTGATCATCGGGTGGCCACCGAAGTCGTCGCTGACGCCGAAGCCGGGAAATTCCAGCACCAGACAGCGGAAGAACTCGGCGAAGGTGCCGAGGACGCCGCGAAAGTTCCGCCAGCCCGTCACACCGGGGCCGGATCCGTGCAGCAGCAACAGCACCGGACCGTCGGCTGGACCGGCTTCGTGATAGCGCAGAACGCCTGGCTCCGTGGCGATTTCGCGCAGGGTGCCCTCGTAGTCAGTGCTCACCGGCGGCGCTCCTCCTCATCGCTGCGCTCTGCATCGTCGCCGCCGCGCGTCACGCGTGGGTTCCGCCATCGATCCGGATCTCGGTGCCGGTGATGAACGCACCGTCATCGGACACCAGCATCGCGATGACGCCCGCGACCGCGGAAGGAGCCGCCATCCCGGCGCCGCTGGACAGCTCCGTGGTCGGCAGGATCGGCATCAGCCTGGTGAACAGATTCCAATCGGCATCCTGCGGGATGTATCCGCCAGTGGCATCGGTGATTCCGGACTTGATGCTTCCAGGACACACGCAAACCGCTCGCAGCCCTTTGCTCGCATACTCCAATGCCAAAGCGTGCGTGAATGATTGGACGCCACCCTTACTCGCGGCGTAGGCCGCCATATAAGGGTGCGCGAACTGGGCCGACGTCGAGCTGAAGTTGACGATCGCGCTGCGCGGCTTCTCCAGCAGGCTCGGCAGGGCTTCGCGGACGACGAGAAACGTTCCGGTCAGGTTGATTCCGATGATCTGGTTCCACAATGCCAGGTCCATCTGCTCGGTGTGGACGGCCCGCAGAATGCCCGCGGCGTTGACCACCGAATCCAGACCGTCCAGTGTCTCGACTGCCGAATGCACACCGTCGATGACAGAGCGTTCGTCGCTGATGTTCATCTCCAGCGCCGTCAGCCGCTCGCCGTTGCCGGCCTCCGCGGCCATAGCCCGGGTTTTCTCCAGGCCGTCGGCCGCGACATCGGCGCCGACGACCTTGGCACCCTCGTCGAGCAGGCGTAGCGCGGTTGCCTGCCCGATTCCCGAAGCCGCGCCGGTCACCAGAATCCGGTTGCCATCGAGACGTTTCATCTGCGCGCTCCTGTCTGACTCACTGTCCCATAACGTATTTCATGGTCGGCCCGGTCGTCCATCCCCCGTCTACCGCGATCTCCGCGCCGGTGACGTAGGCGGCGTCGTCGGACAGCAGGTAGCCGATGGCGCCGGCGATGTCGCCCGGTTCGGCGATTCGCCCCATCGGGGTGTTGGGATAATTGCCTTCGCCGGGCTGGACTCCGATGTCAACGGTCATCGGGGTGTACACCATGCCGGGGTGCACGGAGTTGACCCGGATGCGGTCCGGCGCCAATTCGACCGCGGCGATCTTCGACAACCCGCGCACGCCCCATTTCGACGCGCCGTAACCGGCGGTGAACGCGAGGCCGAACATGCCCGCGGCGGAGGAGATGTTGACGACGGACCCCCCACCGGCCGCGCGCATCGGCTTGATCGCCGCCTGCAGGCCGTTGAACACGCCCGCGAGGTTGATGTCCACCACCTTCCGGAAGTGTTCCAGCGGTTCGTATTCGAGCAACTGCCCGGTCGAGACACCGGCGTTGTTGACCAAACCGGTCAGCGAACCGAACTCGTCGAGGGTGAATTGCACTGCCGCCGACCATTGCTCGGGATCGGTGACGTCCAAGTGGATATAGCGGGCGTGATCACCGAGTTCCCCGACGAGCTTGTCCCCCTCGGCGTCGAGCAGATCGGCCAGCACCACGCTGCCGCCGCGGTCGACCACCAGCCGCCCGAACGCCGTGCCGAGTCCGCCCGCACCGCCACTGACGAGGACCACCTTGCCGGCGAGGGGGCCTGAATCACTCTGCATCACAATCACTTTCTGCCGAGCCGGCACCGGACTTCGACAGGGTGAATCCCTTGTAACCGGCGTCGGCGACCTCGGCGCAGATATCGTTGTAGGCGGCAAATCCGCCGATGAACAGCATGAATACTCGTGGCTTGCCGGGGACGTTCGCGCCCACGTACCAGGAGTCGGCTTTGGTGAACAGCGACTCGTCGGCACGGCGGGCCAATTCCACAGCCCAACCGTCCACCGCGTCGGCGGTCGGTTCGATCGTGGCGTAGCCGTGGTCGTCGAGGTAGCCGATCGCTCGCGCGATCCAGTTCACCTGCGCCTCGGCATGGAGCACCATGTTGGCCAGCACCGCTGGTGCGCCGGGCCCGGAGATCATGAACAGGTTGGGGAATTCGTCAACGCCCAGCCCGAGGTATGTGCGCGGCCCGTGCGCCCAATCGTTGCGCAGGGCGGCTCCCCCGCGGCCGATGACGTCGATCTGTGCCAGCGCCCCGGTCATCGCGTCGAAACCCGTTGCGAAGACAATGGAATCGAGGTCGTAGTGGGCCTTGGAGGTGCGGATGCCGGTGGCGTCAACCGACTCGATTGGGGTAGCGCGCACGCTGACGAGACAAACGTTGGGCCGGTTGAAGGTTTGAAAGTAGTTGCTGTCGGTGCAGATTCGCTTGGTGCCGATCGGATGATCGGTGGGGATGAGTAGATCGGCGAGTGTCGGGTCGTCGACGACGGCGCGGATCTTCTCTTCGTAGAATTTTCGCGCCTCGTCGTTGGCCGCCAGATCGGTCAGTTGGTCGGGGAAGGTCTTGGAATACAGCACACCGCCGAGCTGCCAACGCTTTTCGAAGGCAGCGCGGCGTTCCTGCGGCTCGTACTCGAGAGTCGGTCGGCTGGCGGGGATGTGCGGCGAACCACCGCCGCTGCGCCACGACAGCCGTCGCCGCTGCTCGTAGGTCGCCTTGATCTCGTCCAGGTCGTCCGCGGACAGCGGCCGGTTGCCGGCCGGGACGCTGAAGTTGGCGGTGCGTTGGAATACGTAGAGCTGTGCGGCCTGCTCGGCGATGATCGGAATCGATTGAATGCCAGACGATCCGGTGCCGATGACCGCGACTCGCTTGCCGGTGAAGTCGACGGGCTCGTGCGGCCAGTGCGCCGTGTGGAAAATCTCGCCGGTGAACTCCGCCAGGCCCGGGAAGTTCGGGGTCAGCGCCGCCGACAGCGATCCGGTCGCCATTACGCAGAAACGCGCGGTCAGCACGTCGCCCGCCGTGGTGGTCAGCGTCCAGCGCCCGGCCGATTCGTCGAACACCGCTGACACCACCCGTGCCTCGAACGCGATGTCGCGGCGCAGATCGAGCCTGTCGGCGACCCAATTCAGGTAACGCAGGATCTCGGCCTGGGTGGCGTATTTCTCCGTCCAGTCCCACTCCTGCTGGAGCTCCTCGGAGAATGAGTACGAGTAGTCGACGCTCTCCACGTCGCAACGGGCGCCCGGGTAGCGGTTGTAGTACCACGTGCCGCCGAGGTCCGGGGCGGCCTCCAGCACCTGGACTGTGAGCCCTTGACCGCGGAGCTTGTGCAGCGCGTACAGACCGGCGAACCCGGCGCCGACGACGACGGCGTCCAGTGGCGCATCAGTGGTCATGAGAACTCACTGTAGGGAAGGCGATGTGATGGCCACGGGGATTTCCCGGTGATCGGACACCGCGACTGATCGTCTAGGTTTTCCGCCCGCTCATCGGGATCGGCCACGGATGCGCCCTGTGCTGCGGTAGACCATGACTAGGCCTAGAACCGGAGGACGACATCATGAGCGAACGTGTACTCGACCGAGTGATGGACTTGGCCGACCAGATGCGCGATCAGGCCGACCAGGCCGAGCAGATCGGCAGACTCACCGACGACACCGTCAAGATGATGAAGTCGGCCGGTCACATCCGGCTGCTGCAGACCAAGCAGTATCAGGGCTTCGAAGCCCACCCCCGCGAGTTCGCGGAAACCACGATGGCTACCGCGGCGCTGGATCCGGCCGCCGGCTGGATCACCGGCGTGGTGGGCGTGCACCCCTACCAGCTCGCCTATGCCGACCCGAAGGTCGCTGCCGAGATCTGGGCCGACGACGTCGACACCTGGATGGCGTCGCCGTACGCCCCGCAGGGAGTGGCCCGGCCGGTCGACGGCGGCTACATCTTCAACGGGCGCTGGCAATTCAGCTCCGGCACCGACCATTGCGACTGGATCATCCTCGGCGCGATGCTCGGCGACGAGAAGGGCATCCCGATCATGCCGCCGCAGATGGTGCACATGATCCTGCCGCGCAAGGACTACGAGATCGTCGAGGACTCGTGGAATGTGGTGGGGCTGCGCGGAACCGGCTCCAAGGACGTCATCGTCAAAGACGCGTTCGTGCCGACCTACCGGACCATGGACGCGGCCAAGGTGATGGACGGCACCGCGCAGCGCGAGGCCGGTATGACCGAGCCGCTCTACCTGATGCCGTGGTCGACGATGTTCCCCCTCGGAATCTCCGCGGCGGCGATCGGCATCGCCGAGGGTGCGCTCGCCGCGCACCTGGACTACCAGCGGGCACGAGTCGGCGCGACCGGAACCGCGATCAAGGATGACCCGTACGTCATGTACGCGGTTGGCGAGGCCGCGGCCGACATCAACGCCGCCCGTCAGGAGTTGCTCGCCAACGCCGACCGCATCTACGACATGGTCGCCGCCGGCAAAGAGGTGTCGTTCGCCGACCGGGCGGCGGGCCGCCGCACTCAGGTCCGCGCCGTGTGGCGTGCCGTCTCAGCCGTCGACGAGATCTTCGCCCGGTCCGGCGGCAACGCGGCCCGGATGGACAAGCCGTTGCAGCGCTACTGGCGCGATGTCCACGTCGCGCAGATGCACGCCATTCATGTCCCGGGCACCACGTATCACGCGGCGGCGCTCAGTTCGCTGGGCGTGGAACCGCCGGAAGGCCCGCTGCGGGCGCTGATCTAGGAAGGCGAGCCGTGAGCGATCTGAAAAGCCTTGGCTACATCACCATTTCGACCAACGACATCGCCCGCTGGCGGCAGTTCGCCTTCGGCGTGCTCGGCTTCGCCGAAGGAAAGGGCCCCGATCCGTCGGCGCTGTATCTGCGGATGGACGAGCGCGCCGCGCGCATGATCATCGTGCCCGGCGACAGCGACCGGGTGCTGACCGTCGGCTGGGAAGTCCGCGATCATCCTGCGCTGCAACGGGTCAAGGCGGCCCTGGACGGCGCGGGCGTCCCGTTCAAGCAGCTGTCGACCGAGGACGCCGAGGCCCGTCGGGTCGAAGAGGTCATCGCCTTCGAAGACCCGGCCGGAACGACGCTCGAGGTGTTCCACGGCGCGG
Organism: Candidatus Mycobacterium wuenschmannii; assembly: GCF_030252325.1. Classification (NCBI taxonomy): domain Bacteria; kingdom Bacillati; phylum Actinomycetota; class Actinomycetes; order Mycobacteriales; family Mycobacteriaceae; genus Mycobacterium; species Candidatus Mycobacterium wuenschmannii. Next base: position 3,154,654 of record NZ_CP126981.1, read on the forward strand.
TGCTCGACCACAGTCCGGTGGTCACTCCGTTCGGGGCCACGTTCGTGACCGGCGATCAGGGCATGGGCCACGTCGTTCTCCCCGCGACAGATCCCAACGGCTTGTTCGACTTCTACACCGAGGTGCTGGGTTTCCGCTCCCGAGGCGCCTTCCGGGTGCCGCTGCCGAAGGAGTTCGGGCCGGTGCGGGTCCGCTTCCTCGGCATCAACGAGCGCCACCACAGCATGGCCATCGTGCCCGCCGCCCATCAACGCGATCCCCGCCTGGTCCACATCATGGTCGAGGTAGACACCCTCGACGCGGTCGGCCGTGCGCTGGATCGCGTCAACGCCGAGGGCTTCCAACTGTCGTCCACGCTCGGGCGGCACACCAACGACAAGATGGTGTCGTTCTACGTCCGCGCGCCCGGCGACTGGGACATCGAGTTCGGCACCGAGGGCATGCGGGTCGACGAAACCTTCTACACCGCAGAGGAAATCACCGCCGACAGTTACTGGGGCCATCAGTGGGTCGGCGAGATGCCCGCAGCCATGCGGATGTGACGCGGTGAGCAATCCGGACGTCACGCCGATCGCGGCGTCGTCGATCACATCCTGGGACCACGAGGCCGACGTGGTGGTCGCCGGCTACGGTGTCGCGGGCGCGGCAGCAGCGGTCGAGGCGGCCCGGTCCGGCGCCGACGTCCTAGTGCTGGAGCGCACCGGCTCCTGGGGTGGTGCGGCCTCGATGGCGGGTGGCTTCATCTATCTCGGCGGCGGCACCGCGCTCCAAACCGCCTGTGGATTCCACGATTCCGTCGATAACATGACGGCGTTCCTCAACGTCGCGATGGGGCCGGGCGCCGACGAGAACCGGATCGCCGATTACTGCGCCGGCAGCGTCGCGCACTTCGACTGGCTGGTCGGCTGCGGGGTGCCGTTCAAAGCCGAGTTCTTCGCCGAGCCCGGCTGGGAGCCGATGGGCGATCAGGGACTGATGTACAGCGGGGGCGAAAACTCCTACCCGTTCAATACGATTGCGACCCCGGCCCCGCGCGGGCACGTGCCGCAGATGCAGAACAAAAAGCAGGGCGAGGCCAGTGCGGGGTTCATGCTGATGAAGCCTCTGGTCGAAACCGCGACGGCGGCCGGGGCGCGGGCGCTGTACGACGTTCGCGTACAGGCCCTGATCGTCGAATCCAACGGCAGGGTGGTCGGTTTGCGCGCCCGCCAGTACGGCGCCGTGATGACGATCAAGGCCCGCACCGGGGTTGTCCTCGCCACCGGCAGCTTCGCCTACAACGACGAGATGGTGGCACGCTTCGCCCCGCGCATCGCCGGCCGTCCGGCCGCATCGATCGAGCAGCACGACGGGCAGGCCATCCGGATGGCGCAGGCGCTGGGCGCCGATCTGGCCCACATGGATGCCACCGAGGTCGCGATCTTCATCGACCCACAGCAACTGGTTCGCGGCATCCTGGTCAACGGCCGGGGCCAGCGCTACGTCGCCGAGGACACCTACCCCGGCCGGGTCGGGCAGCTCACGCTGTACCACCAGGACAACACCGCGTACCTGATCATCGACAGCGACGCGAACGACGAGGCGAACGCCTCCTGGTCGCCGAAATTGATGCTGCGCGAGGCGACCTGGGTGGCCGACACCATCGCCGACCTGGAGGGCGAAATCGGCCTGCCGACCGGGTCGCTGCAGGCAACTGTCGCGGCCTACAACGACGCCGCCGCCCGTGGCGAGGATCCGTTGCTGCACAAGAAGTCTCAATGGCTCAAGCCGATCGGCTCGCCGGTCGGCGCGATCGACCTGCGCGAGAACACCGGCGGGTTCACTCTGGGTGGACTGGCGACCACGCTGGACGCCGAGGTGCTGCACGTCAGCGGCGAACCCATTCCGGGACTGTTCGCCGCAGGACGTTCGACCGCCGGTCTGGCGGCGTGGGGCTACGCCAGCGGCATCTCGCTGGGCGACGGCAGTTTTTACGGGCGGCGCGCCGGCCGGTCTGCCGCCAAGGGCTGAGCTGCATCTTTTGTAAACCCTAGTGACAGCGGCCACACCCGTGTGCTAAGTCTATATGACTATTAGTCATATATCTCCCAGCTATACGAGGGTTGGAGAAGCGATGCCCGAGATCGTCAGCAGCAACGCCGCCGCTGAATCAGCCACCCCGAGCGCCATGATCGACCGCATCTCGCTGGTGCTCGACGCCTTCGATGGTCCGGGGCGCCTGACTCTCGCCCAACTTGTGCGCCGCACCGGCCTGCCCCGCTCGTCGGCGCATCGCATGCTTGAGCGCCTCGTGGAACTGCGCTGGCTGCGTCGCAGCGGACGTGATTACGAACTCGGCACGCGATTGGTCGAGTTGGGTTCGCTCGCCGTTCATCAAGACCGGCTGGTGCGTGCCGCGCGTCCGCTGATGGGTGAACTGCACAGGGCGACCGGCCTTGTCGCGCATCTGGCGATCCTCGATGGAGCCGATGTGGTCTACCTGGAGAAGGTCGGCGACCGGTTGGCGGCCGCGATCCCCACCCGGGTCGGCGGTCGCCAGCCCGCGCATTGCACCGCCGTCGGCAAGGCCCTTATGGCGTTCTGCGACGACCCGACCCCTGACCTCGATGCCCGCAAGACACGCTATTCGATATCCGCCAGATCCCAGCTTGCCGCCGAACTGTCCAAGGTCCGGGCACAGGGCGTCGCTTACGAGCGCGAGGAGTCACAGCTCGAATTCGGTTGCGTGGCAGCACCTATCGGCAACCCCGGCGAGGCCGTAGCCGCGGTCTCGGTCTGCGGCCCGATGAACCGCATGGCGTTCGACCAACGGCTGGCCGCGCCGGTCCGGATGACGGCAATGGGCATTTGGCGCAATGTCGAGGGTGGCCCGCAGCGGGTCGCGCCGACACTGCAGCCGTTGCGGCCACTGGCGCCTCGCCGTCACGCACCGATGCTGCAGTACGCGTGACACTCGACCCACAGCTCGAGCCGCTGATCGAGGCTCTCGACGCCGGATTCCCGCCGGTGCACACGATGACCGGGGCGCAAGCCCGCGCCACGATCAAGTCACGATTCGCGCGCCCGCTCGATCCCGAGCCAGTGGCCGAGGTGCGCGACGTCGTCGTGCCCGGCCCGGGCGGCGACATACCGGTGCGGATCTACCGCCCCTCCCACGACGCGAGCCTTCCGATCCTGATCTACGGGCATGGCGGCGGGTTCGTGTTCTGCGATCTGGACAGCCACGATGGACTGTGCCGCGACATCGCGAATCGCACTCCGGCCGTGATCATCTCGGTCGACTACCGGCTGGCTCCCGAGCATCCGTGGCCCGCCGCCGCCGAGGATTTTTACGCGGCCGCCCAATGGGCGGCAGACAATGCCGCGGATCTCGGGGGTGACGCGCAGCGCATCGTGCTGGGCGGCGACAGCGCCGGTGGGAACCTCGCTGCCGTCACCGCGGTGATGACGCGCGACCGCGGCGGGCACCCGATCGCCGCTCAGCTGCTGATCTACCCGGTGATCGCCGCGAACTTCGCTACCGAGTCATACCGGTTGTACGGCAAGGGTTTCTACAACCCGGAGCCGGCGATGCGTTGGTACTGGGACCAGTACGTGCCAGCCGTAGCCGATCGAAAGCACCCGTACGCCTCGCCGTTGCAGGCCGACCTGGCCGGGCTGCCGCCGGCGGTCGTCGTCATCGCCGGGCACGATCCTTTGCGCGACGAAGGTCTCATGTTCGCTGACGCACTCGACGCCGCGGGCGTCAGCACAGCGCGATGCGTGTTCGAGGGTGGTATCCACGGCTTCGTGACGATGCCGACGCTGGGCATCGCGCAGCAGGCCCGGCAGGAGTCCTGCCGTGAGTTGTCCCGGTTACTGGGCTGAGCCGTGACCGATCACCGAGTATTTGTCATCGACCGAATGGTCACCAAACCCGGGTGCGCCAGAACACTTGTGGACAGCTATCTTTCGCAGTATGCGCCTGGCGCCCGCGAGCGGGGCATGACATTGCGTGAGGTGTTGGTCAGCCCGCCGATCTGGTCAACGGGATTGTCCAACACGGTCACGATCACCTGGACGTTGCCCAGCGCGGAGGCCTGGTGGGAGATGACATGGAAGGGGCGTCCCGACCCCGCGTTGGGCGAATGGTGGTCGCGGATCGGCGAATTGCTCGTCGAGCGGACGCGGCAATTCGCAGCGGCCCCGGACGACGTCGACGAACTCTGCGATGTATAGCGTCACTCGCCTGCTCGACGTCGGCGCCGGTGCGCGCGATCGCGTCCTGGCCACGGCACGTTCGGCCGCCGCGGACACCGGCGCGCGGCTACGCCTGGTTGAGCCGACGCTTCCAGGGTCTCGCAATGGTGGCGACATACTCGTACACCTGAGATTCGGCACGGTTGACGGATGGCACAGCAGTGCAGCATCTTTCGACGCAGTGTTACGTGACCGAGACGTCACGCGCATCAACGGGGCAAGCTATCCAGGGACTGCGACGAACCGTGATGGCGGCACCATCTACCGGACGCTGCTGCTGCGGGTGCAGCCGAATGTCCACGCCGACGTCGTGGCACGTTTCGAAGACGACCTCCTGTCGATGACCCGCTACGTACCCGCGATCACGGCGTGGCAACTGAGCCGAGTCGATCACGCGATGGGCGATGCACAGTGGACGCACGTGTTCGAGCAGGAGTTCAGCGACGCCCGCGGCCTCAACAGGGCCTACCTGATGCACCCAATCCACTGGGCGGTGGTGGACCGCTGGTTCGACCCGGAGTGTCCCGAGGTGATCGTCCGAGACCGGTTGTGCCACAGCTTCTGTGCAGCGGTGCCGTCGACCGGACTGTTCTGAGTCACACGCCAGCGGCCAGCACATGGGGATTCGCATTCGCCGGCGGCGGCATCGGCTCCAGTACGGTGACGCCGTCGAGAGTGCGCACCGGTAACTGCTGTGACCACGGATAGTGCAGGCTGAACGCCACCAGGCCGGTGCGATCGCGGGCCGGACGATGGCACATCGCCAACACCGTCTCCGCCAGGTACTCCACCGGCTCAGTCGGAAAATCATCCGGAATCAGTTGCGCCGCACCGGGTGTACGGACAGCGGTCGAAGGGCCGACACAGTTGACCGCGATGTTGTCGTCGACCAATTCGGCGGCGACCCCTTGGGTGAAGCGGTGCAGTCCGGCTTTGCAGGACGCATAGACCACGTCGCCCGCGACCTTGTTGTAGTCACGGTAGGGCCGCACCGGGGCCACCCCGGTGACCGATCCGATGTTGACGATCCAGCCGCCGCCCTGTCGTTGCATGTGCGGTATCGCGGCTTGGGTGAGCGCGAACGGTGCCCGCAGGTAGTGCTCCACGGTCCGGTCGAAGGTCTCCATCGGCATCTCCGCCACCCGCGCGTAGTCGGCGAAACCGGCGTTGTTGACGAGGATGTCGATACGGCCCGTTCGATCCAGCACCGCGTCTATCAGCCTTTGACGGGCCTCGGCGTCCTCCAGGTCGGCGGCGAGCCCGAATGCTGAACCGCCGGCGGCGTCGATCAGGGTGACGGTCTCGTCGATCGTTCCGGGCAATGCCGTGGGTGCGCCGGCCCGGATCGACGGTGTAGGCTGGAGGGCGCGCGCCGTCACGGCGACCGTCGCACCTTCCGCCCCGAGTCGCTGGGCGATTGCCCGCCCGATGCCCCGGCTGCTGCCGGTCACCAAAGCTGTTCTGCCGTGCAGCAACTTGCTCATCGCAGGACGAAGTCTTCTTCGATCGGTGCACGATGCTGCTGCCAGATGTCGACCAGTCGATACGGTGTCGCCACCACCACTCTGCCCGACCCCGACCGGTAATAGGTGTGCGCGGTCGGCGTGTGGCACCACACGGTCCGGGCCATCGCCGTGTCGATCGCCGCCACGTAGTCCTGGTATGCCCGTCGCGTCACCTCGATGGTGGCCGCACCGCGCAACGCCATCAACTGCAGGCATTCGACGATGTAGTGCGCCAGCACCTCCATCGAAAAATTAGCTCCCGCACCGTGTCCCGGGCTGTAGTTCGGCGCCGACATGGTGAACAGGTTGGGGAAGCCAGGGACCGTGCCCCCGCGGTAGGCCCGCGGGCTGTCGCCCCACTCGTCCGTCAGCTTCTTCCCATCACGGCCACGAATGTCGATGGTGGACAGGAAGTCCAAGTGGTAACCGGTCGCGTAGACGATCACGTCGAGGTCGACCTCCCGACCATCCTGCGTGACAATGCCTTTCGCGTTGACCTCGGCCGGCTCGGCGGCTTCGACGTCGACATGATCGCGGGCAAGTGCCGCATAGTAGCCGCCGGGATCCCGGATGATCCGCTTGCCATAGGGCGCGAAGTCCGGCGTCACCTTCCTCGCCAACTCGGAATCCTTGCCGAATACCCGGTCGATGTAGTCCAGGCACATCTGCAGCAGTACATCGTTCGCAGGCGAAATGGACAGGTGGTCCTTGGCCCACTCCGGGTCCTGCAGGATGATCGGATAGTTGTTGTCCGCCGTGCCCCAGTAGGACTTCAGCCGATTCCAGTTCGCGTAGTGGGGCAGATGTCTCCCGAGATAGCGCTTGTGCGCAGGGACGACGTCGGTGAGGCGCTTGCGCGGCGCGACCCAATGCGGCTGGCGCTGAAACACCGTCAGATGACCCACCTGGTCGACGCAGGCGTCGACGATCTGCACCGCCGTGCATCCCGCTCCGATGATGCCGACCCTCTTCCCGGCGAGATCGAGCGAAGTGTCCCACCGTGCCGAGTGAATACTGATGCCCTCGAACGTGTCTCGTCCCTTGACTGCCGGCCAGCGTGGACGATTCAAGTAGCCGGCTGCGGTCACGACAGCGGCTGCGTAATCGGTGACGCGCCGGCCGTCGGCGTCGACCGAGCGAATCTCCCACCGCTTGCCGTCCTCGTCCCACCACAGTGCCTCGACCTCGGTCTGAAACCGAATGTGTTCGCGCAGCCGATGTTTGTCAGCGAGCGCCACCAGGTAGGCCTGGTACTCCGCACCCTGCGGGTAGTAGCTGGACCAATCCGCGTTCACCTCACGCGACAGCGAGTAGTACGCCGATGGGGTGTCGACACCGATACCGGGATAGACCGTGCTGTACCACGTTCCGCCCACCTCTGGGTTGCGGTCGAAGATCGTGTACCGCACCCCCGCGTCGGCCGCGGTTAGCGCGACGCTGATGCCGGCGATACCTGCACCGACGATCGCGAGGTCGACAGTGATCGGAGCCGTACGTGGAAGGACAGGCTGCGAAAGCTGAAAGCCACCCTGTTCGAGGAGCAGATCCACCTGCTCGTCGTCGACCGCCGAGCCCAGCGCGATCGGTAGCAGCCGCGTGAAGAACTCGCGGTCGCAGGCCTGGCCGGGGCCAGTGTGCGACACCTGCCCCAGCGCGTCGACGATTTGCGCGACCAGCGCAGCGGTCGTGTCGGCATCGGCGACGCCGGCCCGCTCGGGCGGGTCAGGGACGTGTGAAATCTTGTCGGCGTAGCGCTCGAGCACGCCCACGTCACCGGTCAACTGCGCCAGCACCGCAACAAGCACACCCGGGTCGGCCTGCCGCAGGTTGTCCCGCAGTTCGTCGACATTGGTCGGACCCATGGCGTCGAGTATCGAAACCCGAAGCTGCCGGGGACAGAGACTGTTCCACTCACCGGACACCTCGATCGCCGGCACGTTCGCACAAGGGTTGACTGACCGACATGACGAACGACATCACACTGTCGGACCTTCAAGAGTTCATCGCCGCCTTCTGGTACGCCTACGACGAGGCGCACTTCGAGGAACTCACCGCGAACCTTGCCGAGGACGTGCATTACGTCACGCGAAGCGACAGCGGCGCAAGTCCATTCGAGGAATTGATGTCACCCGAGATGCACGGTCGCGCGGCCGTGATGGAATGGATGACCGAGCACCGCCGGCAGAGCCCTTACCCGCTGCGGCACCACGCCACCAACATTCACCGCACCGGCCGGGACGGCCCGGCCACCACAGCCCGGTTCTACATCCTGGTCAACCAGATCGCCAATTTCGTGCCGTTTGCGGTGTCGAGTGGTGTGGTCGACGTCAGTGTTCGACGCGGGAGCTCAGGTTTGATGTTCACCGACATGGAAGTTGTTCTGGATACTCAGAATTCGGTGCTGTTATCTGAATTCACCGCCGACAGCGCCGCGGGGTCGTGAACGCGCGGGACAATTTTTTGGGCGGCATTGCCGTCGTCACCGGGGCTGGGGCCGGCGTCGGCGCCGGCATCGCGCGGTACGCGAGCGGGCTTGGCATGACGGTGGTGCTGGTCGATATCGATGGTGAGGCAATCGCCTCCGTTCGTGACGAGTTGTCCGCCGAGGGCGGCGCCGTGCATCTCGCGACCTGCGACGTGCGCGACGCGGACGCGATGCAGGACCTGGCGGAGCGCACTTACCACGAACTCGGCCCGGTGCGTCTGCTCGTCAACAACGCGGGGATCGAACAGTTTGGCTACCTCTGGGATACGCCGATCGCCAATTGGCAACGCGTGCTGGACATAAACGTCACTGGTGTGTTCAACGGGGTGCGCGCGTTCTTGCCGAGAATGATGGCCACCCGCGAACACGCTTGGGTGTGGAACCTGTCGTCGGTCGGCGGTGTGGTCGCCATCCCGTTGCAGGCCCCCTACATCATGAGCAAGCACGCGGTGCTGGCGCTGACCGAGTGTTTGCATCTGGATGTTCAGTCCGCAGGCCACGGCGAGCACATTCACGTCCAAGCCGTGCTACCCGGGGCCGTGGTATCCGACATCTTCGAGTCGGCCGGCGGAGTCGACGGCGGTGACGTCGCTGCGGCTGACGCACAGCGCACGGCGATGCTGTGCGTCAAGGCCGGGGCGATGGATCCGCTCGCTGCGGCCGCGACGCTGTTCGACCAGTCCGCGGCGGGCCAGTTCTACCTCTTGACGCAGGAGTCGGTGCGCACGGCGATGACTGAGCGCGCCAATACCCTTGCTGTACAACGTCCCCCGAGACTCCGGTGAGCATGCCACTGCTGGACGCGGACGCCGCCGCCCGGGTGGCGTCCTTCGGCAAGATCCCGCCGATGCGCCAGCGCGGGTTGACGTCGATCCGGTCCGCCATCGAGTCGGCGCCATTGCCCGACGGCATGCCTGCGATGGCAGGCATCGCCGACATCTCGATACCCGGGCCTGACGGCGCACTCGACCTACGGATCTACCGTCCGACAGACGAACCAGCCCAGCCGGGACTGGTCTACTTCCACGGCGGGGGCCTCGTAATGGGGTCCAACCACTCGTTCGAGCCGCTTGCCCGGGGTTTGGCCTCGGCCTCGGGTGCGACCGTCGTTGCCGTGGATTACCGGTTGGCGCCGGAGTTTCCGCCCCCTGCGCAATTCGACGACGCCTTCGCCGCGACGACCTGGGTGTCGCAGAACGCGAGTTCGCTGGACCTGGACCTGACACGACTGACGGTCGCCGGGGACAGCGCGGGAGGCGCGCTCGCCGCCGGCGTCGCGCTGGCTGCCCGCGATCGCGGAGGGCCGGCGCTGTGCGCTCAAGTGTTGCTGTACCCCGGGCTGGATCGCGACATGACCGCTCCGTCAATCGCCGCAATGCCTAACGCGCCCATGCTCGCTCGCGACGATATCGAGTACATGCACGGGCTCGTCGACGGCAGCGGCAGCCCTCCGCACGACCCGTATCTGGTTCCGGCGTACGCCGTCGACCTATCGGATCTACCGCCCGCGATCGTGGTGAGCGCGGAGTGCGATCCGATCCGCGATTGGGGCGAACGTTACGCGACCCGGCTCCGCGATGCCGGTGTGCTGACCACCGTCACCCGTTATCCGGGGATGTATCACGGGTTCTTGATGCGATCCGATGCGACTGCGCGCGGCAGACTCGCCTTGGCCGACGTCGGCGCGTTGCTGCGGGCACGGTTCACTCACCAATCGGGTGTCCCGGCCAGCGGACACCCCGGAGCCATCACTCGATGAGGTTGCGGACAATCACACCAACGCTGAACTGCCAGAGGGAGACTGCGATGCTGACCGACGAGCGGAGAATGCAGCTTTCGGATGTGCTCCGGCCGGCCGCGCCCCCGCGCGAGATCGACCAGGTCTACTCCGACGACCAACGTCAACGGCTACTCGAGGTGGTACACGCGGAGGGGCCCTGGAAGCTGATCATCGCCCAGCACTTCGCGTCGGCCGACGAGTTGATGGCGACGATGAGCGGCGTGTTCCCCGAAGGATTCGAACCATCGCTGGACATGTTCCTGACGCCCACATTCCGCGGCTACCTGGCCAATTACGGCGCGGTGCTCTACCCGCAATTACACGACTGCTTCTATAACGAGCGCTTCCTGCAGATGGCCAAGGACTACTGGAGCGCGGAGTACGCAAAGCCGCAACTGATGCTCTTCAACATCAACGGCCCGTGCGCGAATCGCGACCCGGGACACCTTGATTCGCCGAGCTTCCGCGGTGTACGTCATGAGAACGCACCGACCTGGCTGACCAGTGTGATGGGCAAGTCTGGGCTGTTCGGGGATTATTTGATCAAGATGGCCCAGGTCATCACATGGTTCTCACTGGACGGCGGCAGCGGGTTCACATTCTGGCCGGACGGACCGCTGAAAGCTCCCCAGCGAGTCCTACCGCCGATCAACAACCGCGGCGTTGTCGTGCAGAACGAGATGATGGTGCACCGAGGTGAGGCCAATGGCCCTCTCGAACAACAGATTCCGCCTCGACTCGACTTCGATACGGTGTTTGCTGGCGAACCCGGCGACAACGATCATTGGTTACTGAAGAACGGTAACGACGTGATCGCCCGTCACCACACGGACGAGCTTCGGTTTCTGGTGCACTGGTCTGCCGAGGTGTTCTCCGACCTCGACGAGTTGAAGAAGAACATGGAGGGTACTGACGATCTGACCGTCGAGAAGGCGATCGACATCATGGTCGATGACATCCGTTCCAAAGGAACAACACTCGATATCCCTAACGAGCCTCTGCACGATCCGGCCTTTATCGCAGCGCTCAACTCCGCTTACGACATCGGCGGTCCGTCGATCTACCCCGAAGAAGCGCCGATCAGCGCGTTCCAACTCGCCTAGGTTGCAACGTCTTCTACTGGTTTGGCTATGTCGTGGTCGACGACCGCCACTGCACCCCGCCGGACACCATCGACGATTGACTCGTTGAGGGCTCCGCAGGCCAGGAACACCCCGCGTTGTGAAAACGCGGCAGAGTTCGCTGGCCGACGCTCGAGACACCGTGCCACCGCGTCCGCATTCCACTGCACACTGGTTTGATTCCAACTGCTCTTGCGGACGAGAACCTCGCTCCCGCAACGCTCGCAGGCAACCGATTCCAGAGGGCAGTCGACAAGCCGATCGTCACCCAAATCGCTCATCGGGTAGCCATATTCGCCTCGACCACCTTCATCCATTCCTCCCGAGGGCTCGTGGTGTCGAGTTCGTGCTCGAACCGGTCGACCATGTCCGGCGTCACGTCGGCAATGTCGACGTAAAACTGCTCGTACCAGCGCCGCAACTGGTACACCGGTCCGTCCTCTTCACACAGCAGCGGATTGTCGATGCGCGCCTTGCTCTTCCAGATCTCAACGTCCTGCTCGAACCCCATCTTGACAAAGTCGCCGAGGGCCACAGCGGTCTGCACAGCCAAGTCCTCGGGCAGGGCAGCCGACTTCTTCACGATGATGCCGTAATGCAGCACAAAGGAATTGGCGTCGATGGGATAATGACAGTTGATCAACACCGTCTGGTGATCGGCCTCATCGTAATGATAGGTCAGGTCGTCGATCATGAATGATGGCCCGTAATAGGAGGCCACCGACGTGGTCCCCAGCATGCGGGCACCCTCGCTGTCACCGAGGTCGGGGCGACCCTGGCTGTTCATGTATTGGGTCGCCACATGCCCCTCGAAAATGTTCTTGAAGTGGGTGGGCAGCGAGCCGTGGACGTAGAAAAAGTGCGCCATGTCGACAACGTTGTCGACGACCTCCCGGCAGTTGGTGTGGACGGTCGTGGTGTACCAATGCCAGTCGGTCCACTCCTTGCTGGTCGCACCCTCAATGCGCGGAATTGTCACCGCGGCGGGCGGTGGTTTACCCTCCGGGTCGTTCCACACGAACAACATTCCGTCCTGCTGAAGGGTGGTCCAGCGCGCGGTTCGGGCCAACCGGGGTGCCCGCTTGCTGTAGGGCACGCGTTTGCAGCGACCGTCGCCGCCCCACCGCCAATCGTGGAACGGGCAAGCGATCTCGTCGCCCTTGACCTCGCCCCGGGTGAGATCGCCGCCCATGTGGCGGCAGTAGCCGTCGAGAATGTTGATCTTGCCGTCGCCGCCGCGGAAGACCACCAGCTTCTTCCCGAAAGCGTTGACGGCGTGCGGTTTACCGTCATCGAAATCCTTGACCAGACCCAGACAGTGCCAGCCCCGGGCGAATCGGGACGGCGCCTCTGCGGCGTGAATCTGACGGATCTCCTCGGTATTCGACTGCGACGTCATGCCCCTGGTTGTACCGCCGGCGATCGCCGTCCGGCAGCCGATGTCCCGCTGGCAGGGAAAAGCCGTCATAGCGTCCATCCCGCGACCTAGTGTCGTCTGCGTGAGTCCAGCGCAGCCCACGACGATCCCTGCCGGCCTGCCGGTCGACGACATGACGGTCGACCTCCTGGTGGTGGGTTCCGGGACAGGTATCGCCGCCGCATTGACCGCTCACGAGGCGGGCTTGTCCGTGTTGATCGTCGAGAAGTCGTCGTATGTCGGCGGATCGACCGCACGTTCGGGTGGAGCTCTCTGGCTGCCGGCCAGCCAGATCCTGGACGAGAAGAACGCGGGTGACAGCGCCGGCCGCGCCGCGAACTACCTCCGTGCGGTCGTCGCCGGCAGCGCTCCCGCCGAGCGGTCCGATGGGTACCTGCGCAACGTCGTCGCCACGGTGGACATGCTGCGGCGGACCACACCGATTCGATTGAGCTGGGCCAAGGACTATTCCGACTACCACCCCGAGCTACCCGGTGGAGCGCCGAGTGGGCGCACCTGTGAATGCCGGCCGTTGAACTCGTCTGTCCTGGGCAAGCACAGATCGCGGCTACGCCCCGGCGTCATGGAGGTCAAGATCCCCATGCCGACCACCACGGCCGACTACCGGTGGATGAACCTGATGGCGCGCATGCCAGGAAAGGGCCTACCGACCATTGCCAAGCGGCTCCTGCAAGGGGTCGGCGGACTTGCGCTTGGCCGGCGCTACGTCGCGGGCGGACAGGCGCTGGCGGCCGGCCTGTTCGCGGGGGTGTTGCGCAGCGACATTCCTATTTGGACCGACACCGAACTGAAGCGACTGACCGTCGACGACGGACGGGTCAGCGCCGCAGTGCTCGACCACGCGGGACGCGAGGTCGCGGTGACCGCGCGGTGTGGCATCGTGCTTGCCGCCGGCGGCTTCGACCACGACATGGCCATGCGCAGCAAGTTCCAGTCCGAGTCGCTCGGTGAACATTTCAGCCTCGGTGCGGACACCAACACCGGTGACGCGATACACGCCGCCCAAGAGGTCGGCGCTGCAACCGATTTGATGGATCAAGCGTGGTGGTTTCCTGCCGTTGCGCCGCTGCCCGGATCGAGCCCGTCGGTCATGCTGGCCGAACGTTCCCTACCCGGGTGCTTGATCGTCGACCAGACCGGCACCCGATTTGCCAACGAGGCAATGGATTACATGTCGTTTGGGCAGCTTGTTCTGGAGCGCGAACGCAGCGGCCGCCCTATCGATTCGATGTGGATCATCTTCGATCAGCAGTACCGCAACAGCTACGTCTTCGCCGGCGCGCTGTTTCCGCGCATGCCGTTACCGCAATCGTGGTACGCCAACGGAATCGCGTACCAGTCAGACGACCTGGGCAAGCTCGCCGAGCTGATCGGCGTTCCCACAGCACCGTTCCTGGACACCACGAAACGGTTCGACGAGATCGCCAAGACAGGACACGACACGGAATTCGGCCGCGGGGACAGCGCCTATGACCGCTACTACGGCGATCCCACCATAGGTCCGAATCCCAACCTTCGCGCGCTCGACGAAGGCCCGTTCTATGCGGTGAAGATGGTCCTCAGCGACCTCGGCACGTGCGGCGGACTACGTGCCGACGACCGGGCCCGGGTATTGCGTGAAGACGGCACTGTCATCGACGGTTTGTACGCGATCGGCAACACCGCGGCAAACGCATTCGGCAACACATACCCGGGTGCGGGCGCGACGATCGCGCAGGGACTCGTCTACGGATACGTCGCGGCCCGGCACGCCGCCGGGTATTGATCAGTCCTCGGCGTCGGCCTTTTTTTCGATCTCGTACCAGAAATCTGGTGTAGGCCAGGCAATTTGGGCCATGCCGCCCTTGTCCAACTGCGGGAAGGCCGCCTCGGCCTCGTCGAGTTCCTTGATCATCTTCAGGGCGAGCTCTCGCTCGTTCGCGTAGTACCGTTCGGCCCACTGCAGTGCGACCCGGGCGTAGGCCCAAGCGTCGTCGGCTCCTGCCCACCGCGCATCCTTGGCCGCGTTGCGATGCATCTCGTCGGCGTAGGCCACATGCTGTTGCAACATCTCCCGTAGCCGTGCCGGATTCGTCAAATGGCCCAGAGTGATCCGGAGCAGGGGGCCGTGTTTGAGTGCCGGCGGGTCAACCGGCGCCTCACTCGCCCACCTGGTCACAGTATCGAGACCCTGCGTAGTGATCTTGTAGAGCCGCCGATTACGCGTGGACCCCGGGTTCTCGACGCGGGACGTCACCAGGCCGAGCTTCTCCAATTTCTTGAGCTCGGAATAGATTTGGCTGTAGGCCGGGCTGCCGTAGAAGAACCGCATGCTCCAGTCGATCCACTTGCGAATGTCGTACCCGGACAGCTCGTGCTCGTAGGACAGCACGCCGAGCAACGCATAGCTGGTCGCTGCCAGACTCTGGTTGCCGGTCGGCTTCTCGTCCTCCACCGTGCCAGGCTAACAACCCGCGCGGTGCCACCTGGGTGGCTGACCACTGGCCGGGAGACGGTGTTGCCCGGTACGGAGCCCCGCTCGACGATGGTTGATCATGGCTGAATTGGAAGCAATGTCGCGACGACTCGCCGATTCAGTCCGTCGACTCGTCGACGCGGCGATCCGGACGCAGATCAGCGCCGCAGCGATCGGCGAGATCAGCCAACGAATCGACTGTCTCACCGAAGAATTAAGCGCATCGCTGATGCCAGGCTCATTCGGTGTACAGGTCGATGACGGCGGCCGCCTGATGCCGTGGGGCAATGTGATGATCGGTCTGCGCAACGCGGTGGCACCGCCGCTGGTGGTCGATCATGGGTCTGACGGCTCGGTGTCGAGCGAATTCACACTAGGCGCGGCGTACGAGGGTCCACCCGGGATGGTGCACGGCGGGGTGTGTGCGATGGTGCTGGATCATGTCCTGGGCGCCACCGCGCACCAGCCGGGACGGCCCGCGGTCACTGGGACCTTACGAGTTCGTTTTTTGCGCGGCACGCCACTTGGGCAGTTGCGCACCCACGCTCACGTCGACCGCGTCGAGGGTGTGAAGACCTTCGCCGTGGGACATCTGGCCGACGCCGACGGGATCACTGTCGAGGCCGAGGGGGTGTTCATCCACCCGCGGCAGGTTTAGCTCCGGGCCGGAGCCAGGCGTTTGAGGGCCAGCCCGCCCTCGAAGGGTCGGTAGCCGAACGCGGCCGGAGCCAGATATCCCGTGTCGCCGAGCGGGGTGGCCACTTCCGCGACGGTCGGCCCGATCTGCGCGGCAATCGGCGTCAACGCATCCAGGTCGAAGCCGTACAGCCGAGCTGCGTTGCCACCCAATATCTTTCGACAAGCGTCCTCGGACCGATCGTGCAGTGCCCAGCGGATGGCTAGCTTGGAATGCGGCGTGAAGCCCTCCTCGTGCGGGTAGTCGCTACCCCACATGATGTGATCGGCCCCCATGAAGTCGATCATCGCCGACTCGAACGGCATCAGTTCGCTCGCCAGATAACAGTTTCGCTTGGCGTATTCGCTCGGCGTCAGTGTCAGCGCATCGACCGACGATCCGCCGAACATTCCATAGGTGCGATTGCCAGCCTCGGATTTCATCGTCGGCACCATGGCGTCGAGCATCGCGACTTGCGGCTGCACCCACATCGTGCCCTGCTCGGTCGGGACGAAACGCAGCGTGGGATGGCGCTCGAAGACGCCCGCAAGGATCAGGTGACCCAGCGTCCGCTGCGCCCACAGGGCCATTTCGGTGATCAGCACCGCGTTCGACGCCGGCTGGTCCATCGGCATCTCCGGGCTACCGGCCCCGGCGTGCTGGACCACGGTCAGGTCCAGCTCGGTGCACAGCTCCCAGAGCGGCTCGTAGCGGGTGTGGAACAGCGGAGCGACTTGTGGGTCGCCGGGCGACACCGGCGGGATGAGCACGCCGCCAAAGCATTCCATTTCCGCGCCCCACCGGATCTCCCGCATCGCCAGCTCGATGTCGTTAGGAAAGACCTGGATCAGTCCGCGACGCCGCGTCGGGGCCAGCGAGCAGAAGTCGACCTGCCACCGGTTGTGCGCCTGTACCCCGGCCCAGCGCCGCTCGAACTCCTCGCGGGTACGCGGCAGGCTTATCGTGATGTTCGGCGTCGTCGGGAAGAACGGCGGAACAGTATTGGGCAGCAACACTTCCGCGGCCACACCGTCGGCGTCCATCTCGTCGAGCCGAAGCTTGTGCTCCCAGTTCCGGTTGGCGGTCGCGATGATCAGGTCGTCAAACGGACTCACGTAGGTCTTGGCCCAGGCGTCGAACTCGTCGTAGAACCGCTCCGGCAGGTACTGTCTGTAGTCGAGAAGATCGGCGCCGGCGTGAGTGTCCGTCGAGATGACGACGTAGCGGTCGATTGAATCCCATGTCGCGGTCATCGCATCCTCCGGTTGTCGTTCTCGACGCTAGCCTCCCGCATGGCACCCTGAGCGCAAGATCACCATCTCAGTCAGTGGACAGGTTTTGCGGGACCTGCGTCAGACCACGCCGCGCAGGCCGTCGGCGCCGAATGCCGGCTCCAGCATCGCGGTGAAGTCCGGGCCGCGGCGCAGCAGGTGACCGCCGTCGACGTTGATGACCTGCCCGGTGACCCAGCTCGCGGCGTCGCTGAGCAGGAACATCGCCATGTTCGCGATGTCCTCGGCCTCACCGATCCGGGGCAGCGGCGTGCACGCCGCGTAGTCCTGCGACAGCTCAGGCGAATCGGTGATCGGAGCGACCATGTCGGTGCGGATCAGGCCCGGCCGGATGCTGTTGACCCGCACCCAGGATGGGCCGAGTTCGTCGGCGGCCAACTGCATGAGGTGGTCGAGACCGGCCTTGGTGACGCCGTAAGCGCCGAACCAGCGGTGGGTGTTGCTGGACGCGATCGACGAGATGCCGACGAACGAGCCGCCGCCAGCGCGCACCATCTCGCGCGCGCAGTGCTTGAGCACGTACATGGTGCCGTTGATGTTGAGGTCGACTGTGCGCCGCCAGGCGTCGGAGTCCATCTGGGTGAGCGGGCCGATCGTCAGGGATCCGCCGGCACAGTGCACGGCGCCGTTGAGCCGGCCGTGCCAGGCGGTCGCGGCCTCGACGGCGCGGGTCACCTCGTCCTCGTCGGTGACGTCGGCGGGTTCGTAGCGGATCTCCCCGCCGAGGGGCGTGAGCTCTTCGACAGTGGCGGCAAGACGGTCGGCGTTACGGCCAACGATCATCACCGAGGCGCCGGACGCGACGAGACCAGCGGCTACACCCTTGCCGATCCCACTGCCACCACCGGTGACCAGGTACGTCCGGTCTTCGAACGAAAGCTGCATGCCGACCCCTTCGCACCGCAACTGAAACAGGTTCTAGTCATACCACGCGCGAGCCTGAAGCCACGGTCGTGATCGGAGCCCAGGCGCAGCCCTGGCTTCTGTTTCGCGGCGGGGCGGAGCTACGGGGTGTCCTTGCGGGCAACCTTCGTCGGCGTCGGGTTGCGCCAGTCGTCGACATCGGGCGGCAAGCCGACGGGGTAGCGATTCTCGTTGTGCGCGGCCCAGTGCGCGTGACCCAACTCGTGGATGTGGAACGCGTGCCGCAGCGCTTCGGTGAAACCCATCGCATCGGATGCGGCGTTCACCGAGTCCTTGATCAGCAGCGCCGCCATGGTCGGCCGTTCGGCGATCCGGCGGGCGAATTCCAGCGTCTTGTCGGCCAAGTCGTCGGCCGGGAAGACCTTGGACACCATGCCCAGCCGGTAGGCCTCGTCGGCGTCCAGCGAATCACCGGTCAGCAGTAGCTCTTTGGCCTTGCGTGGGCCGAATTCCCAAGGGTGAGCGTAATATTCGACGCCCGGCATGCCCATCCGTACGCCGACGACGTCGCTGAACTTCGCGTTGTCGGCGGCGACGATCAGATCGCATGCCCAGATCAGCATCAGAGCCGCGGAGATGGCGTTGCCCTGCACTTGGGCGATGGTGATCTTGCGCAGGTCGCGCCAGCGGCAGGTGTTCTGGAAGAAGTAGTGCCACTCCTGCAGGTAGACCTTTTCCATGACGGCCTCGCGGGTACCGCCGTTGTTGGTGAAGCTGGGCAGTTGCTGCGGTCCCGGAGCCCGCTCCGCGAGCGCCAACTCCGAGCCGAGGTCGTGGCCGGCGGAGAAGTTCTTGCCGCGGGCAGCCAGGATCACCACCCGCACGGCGTCGTCGGCCTCGGCCCGCAGGAAGGCTTCGTCGAGTTGAACCAGCAAACCACGGCTCTGCGCGTTATGCGCTTCCGGACGGTTCAGCCAGATCCGCGCGATGCGGCCCTCGTCGAGAGTTTCGTAAGCCACCAACTCGCTGGAGTCTGACATCGGCCACCTCGTTCACACTGAGTAGGAGATTTACACATTACGGCCAGGCCGTAACGCTTTTGCCGCGGGGTTGCGGCGCCTCTGCAGCTGCTTACGCACTTCGCCTACAGTTATGTCATGCCCGCCAAATCTGACACCAGCGAAATCGAAGACGTGGAGCCCTTGGCCGATGACACGGCCAGCCAGGCCCGGCGTGTCGTAGCGGCCTACGCCAACGACGCCGACGAGTGTCGGGTGTTCCTGTCCATGCTTGGTATCGGGCCCGCGAAACTCGAGGTGTAAGTGCCGCGCGCAGGAGGCAAGGGTGCGAAAGCCCCTACCTCCGGTGTGTCCGACTTCGTCGTAGTCGCCAACCGGCTGCCGATCGACATGGAGCGCCTGGCCGACGGCACGACACGCTGGAAGCGCAGCCCCGGCGGCCTGGTCACCGCGCTGGAGCCGTTGTTGCGGCGGCGCCGCGGGGCCTGGATCGGCTGGCCCGGAGTTGTTGATGACGACGTCGATGTCGTGGACGAGCCCATCGTCGAGGAGGATCTCGAACTCCACACCGTGCGGCTGTCCGCGGAGGACGTCGAGGAGTATTACGAGGGCTTCTCCAACGCTGCGCTGTGGCCGCTGTATCACGACGTCATCGTCAAGCCGATCTATCACCGGGAGTGGTGGGACCGCTACGTCGACGTGAATCGCCGGTTCGCCGCCGCAGCCGCCCGCGCCGCCGCGAACGGCGCGATCGTCTGGGTGCAGGACTATCAGCTGCAACTGGTTCCCGCGATGCTGCGCGAACTTCGACCCGATCTGACCATCGGGTTTTTTCTGCACATCCCGTTCCCGCCGGTCGAGCTGTTCATGCAGATGCCGTGGCGCAGCGAGATCGTCAAGGGCCTACTGGGCGCGGACCTGGTGGGCTTCCACCTCGCCGGCGGGGCGCAGAACTTCCTGTTTCTGGCCCGACGGCTGCTGGGGGCGAACACCTCCCGCGGTTCGGTCGGGGTGCGGTCGAAATTCGGCGAGGTACACCTCGACGACCGCACGGTTCGGGTGGGGGCCTTCCCGATCTCCATCGACTCGGCCGACCTCGACCAGAAGGGCCGCGACCGCAATATCCGGAAGCGGGCCAAGGAGATCCGTTCCGAGATCGGCGACCCACGCAAGATCATGTTGGGCGTCGACCGGTTGGACTACACCAAGGGCATCGACGTGCGGCTCAAAGCGCTCGCCGAACTGCTCGCCGAGGGCCGAATCAAGGGCGACGACACCGCGCTGGTCCAGCTCGCCACCCCCAGCCGTGAGCGGGTCGAGAGCTACCAGAAGCTACGTGAGGACATCGAGCGCCAGGTGGGGCACATCAACGGCGAATACGGTGAGGTCGGCCGCCCGGTGGTGCATTACCTGCACCGCCCGGTGCCGCGCGACGAACTAATCTCCTTCTTCGTGGCCGCCGACGTCATGCTGGTGACCCCGCTGCGGGACGGCATGAACCTGGTGGCCAAGGAGTACGTGGCCTGCCGCAGCGACCTCGGGGGCGCGCTGGTGCTCAGCGAATTCACCGGTGCCGCAGCCGAACTCACGCAGGCCTACCTGGTCAACCCGCACGACCTCGAAGGGGTCAAGGACGCGATCGAGGCGGCGGTCAACCAACCCGACGACGAGGGTCGGCGCCGGATGCGCGCCCTGCGGCGCCAGGTGCTGGCTCACGACGTCGACAAGTGGGCGCGGTCCTTCCTCGAC
This sequence comes from Candidatus Mycobacterium wuenschmannii, assembly GCF_030252325.1. NCBI lineage: Bacteria > Bacillati > Actinomycetota > Actinomycetes > Mycobacteriales > Mycobacteriaceae > Mycobacterium > Candidatus Mycobacterium wuenschmannii. Next base: position 3,175,277 of record NZ_CP126981.1, read on the forward strand.
GCGCTGGCCGCGGGGCGTCCGGCAAACAGCTGATTCCTTGGTGCGGCAGTTGGCGCACTGCGATACTGACGTGCATGGCAATCCTTCCCCGCGGCCTCACCGCCGCCGCAGCCATGACCCTCGTCGCCGTCGGCACCGCGGTACCCGCCCAGGCACTCGGCCCGCCACCCGATGGCGTGTACTCCTTCACCGAAGCCGGTGTGCCCACGACGTCGTGGCGCATTTCGGCGCTGTGCGACGCACCGTCCCGGCAGCGGGCCATCCCTGACTTCTCCGACCCCGTCATCGCCGCCGACCTGTGTTCCCTCAACGTCAGTAGCTACACCGACCGGTCCATCAGTCGCGCGGAGAAGCTGGCCAACTTCGTCGGCCGGGCCCGGCTGACCAGCGACCGGTGGACCTTTCAGGTCGGCAAGTCGAACGGTGTGATCTGCCCGGACGGCAGCACCGCCGAGACCACGGATACCTATGCGTTCGACGATGTTTCGCTCACCGGCACGCACACCAGCATTCACAGCGACATCTGCGGATTGCAGGCCGGAATGACCAAGACCCCGTTCACCCTCGCCCTCCGGGGGCCACTGCCCAATCCGGTGGACCGTTATCCCTTGGACTGCAACGAGATCGGGCAGTGCCGCTGATCGCACCGCGGCGCTAGATCGGCTGGATGTAGTTGATCAGCCACTCGCCGTCGATGCGTTGATAGTCGACACGCACCCGGCTACCGGTGTACACGGCTGGATTGGTATCCGGATTGGGATTGGGATTCGTGTTGTCAGTCCAGGTGGAGTTGACATACACCAGCAGCGAGGCCGAGTCCCGTTGCGCCGTCATGACTCCCACGCCGGCGATGTCGACCTGACTGACCACGTGCCGTTTGCGCGCTTCCGGGATGATGTCCTTGTTGACCTGCTTCTTGAATACCTCGCGGTAGGCAGGAGTGAGCCGCGGATAGACCTCGTCCATGCTGCGCTCGACGGTCTGATAGTCGTACCCGAGTACCTGCGGAATCTCCTTGGCCGCCAACGACGGAAGCGCCGCGCGCGCCGCCTGTGCGCCGCGAGTCTCGACGCGTTGCCAGTAGAAAAAGCCGCCGAGCGCGGCCAAGCCGACGAAGACGGTGGTCAGTAGGCTCACCGCGGCGGCAATCACCCACCGCATCAATTGCCCCCGTTTGGGTACTTCAGATCGTCGACAGTCATCCGGCCGTTCTCGTCTTCGTGCACGATGACCCGCATCCGGTAGGCCTCTGAGGGTTTGTTGACGCCGTCTCTGGTGGTGACGGTGACCCGGAAGGCCACCAACACCGATGCGTTGTCGCTGACGTCGTCGACGCTTTCCAGCGCGGCGCCGTTGAGCACCGCCTCGGACGTCGCATCGGTATGGCGGAAAATGGCTTTCAGGTTCTCGGCGTTCGGATTCAGCATGCTGCGCAGCGGACCGCTGGTGCCGTCGACGAACCGGGCCACGCTCTGGTCGATGTTGTCCTGGTTGTAGCTGAACATGTTGACGATCAACTGGGTGGCGGTGTCGACGAAGCGCTGACTCCTCGCCAGCTTGTCGTCTGCCTGTCGCTGACCGTGGATCTCGAAGCCCACGCCCACCGCCAGTAGCGCGATCCCAATCAGGCCGGCCACCAATGCAATCAACCCGACTCGCGTGCCGTTCGCCGGCCGTCGCGGCGGCGGGCCGAGGGGCCTGTTCTGCCGCTTCGCCGGAGTGGGCGGGGAAGCTACCGGGACGGCTGCGGTGGCCGCCTCACCGCCGTGCGGGCCCGCCGGCCGGGAAGCCCGCCTCCGCGGGGCGCGCGTCTCCGGTTCGCCATCGGTCACAACGGCCTCGGGTCACGCATCAGATCCACCCAATTCTCCGCGCTCGACGTCTTTCCGGCCGCGAAGATACCAGTGCCTCCTGAGGGGTCCTGGAACTCGCCGGTAGTGCCGTCGTACGTGGTGTAGGCGGTGCCGTTGGCCTGCGCGGCCGGTCCAGGTGGCGGGCCCCACGGCTTCTCGGCGGGCGGATACGGCGCGCCCGGCAGACCCACCGGCGGGGGCGGCGCGGGGACCGCCTTCGGGAACGGGATCGCCGGGTTCTGCGGCGGGTACGGCGCCGGCGGGATCCACGCCTGCCGGCCGTCGGTCCCGCCGGTGTTGGGCGGCGGCGGTGTAGGGAACGGCTGGTGTGGCGCCGGACCCGGGCCCTCTATCACGCCGGGCGGCAGTGCCCCGGCGATCGGCGTCCCGGGATCCGGGTCGTTCTCCGGCGGGATGAACGGAAACTTGTTGGGCGGCAAGACGTTCAACCCATTGGTCATCGGTGTGTCATACGGGATGGGCGGACCGCGCCACGGGTTTGTACCGATCGGCACGTAGCCCTTGGGATCGCGGCACAGCGCCACCGTCGGCGCGCGCTTGCCGGGGAACTCCTGGCACGGGTAGTTGCGAGCGCCGCGCACGGTCGACGGATCGTTATGGGCCGTCTTGCAGTACATGTCGGTCGGGAGTTCCCGCAACGTCTCGTCCGCGGGTGTACGAATCATCGGCGGCGGGATGAAGCCGGTGGTGCACGGCGGCGGATCGATGTTGACCTTGAAGTCGAGCTTGGCGCCCTCGTCCTGGGGTTCGCCGTTGGCCGCGGTGATGATCGCGGCGAACAGCGCCGGCAGCACGACCAGGAGTTGTTCGATCGACTTGTGGTAGATCACGCCTACCCTGCCCAGGTTGGCCAGGTTGGCGGCCAACATCGGGAACGAGGGGCGAATTCCGGCGAACGTCGCGTTGGCCTGGTCGACCGCCGGGGGCACGACGGTCAGCAGCGTCCGCAGCTGCGGATCTGCTTGTCGCACTTCGGAAGTGAAGCGCGCCAGGCCGTCCGACAATGACCTGATGTCGTTGCCGGAGCGAATCTGCGCCTGCAGGAACGGCCCGACCTGGTCGATCAGTTGGGACGTCTGCGGGAAGTCCGCGTTGGCCATCTCGACCAGCTGACGCGAAGACTCGAACAGGCGGGCGAGCTCGGGTCCGGACCCGTTGAACGCCTTGAACGTCTCGTGCAGTAGCTCCTTCAGCCGGGTGTCGGCAACGCTGTTGACCAACGTCTCGGACTGGTGCAGCAGGGTGGCGATGTCCACACCGATCACCGTGTTCGCGCGGTCGATGCGAGATCCGTTGCGCAGCTTGGTGGTCGCCGCATGCTGCGGCGGCACCAGGTCGATGTACTGCTCACCGATGGCCGACACACTCTTCACTGACGCGGTGACGTTGGATGGGACGACGGTGCCGCTGTTCAGTCGCATCACCGCGTCGACGCCGTCGGGGGTGAGGCCGACCGAGTCGACCCGCCCCACGGCCACGCCGCGGTAGGTCACGTTGGCGTTCTTGTACAACCCACCACCGGCGACGAAATTCGCTGTCACCCGGTAGGTTCCGATGCCCAGTGCGGCGGGCAGCCGCAGGTAGAAGATCGCCATGATGACAACGGTGATCACCGTGACCACCGCGAAGATGGCCAGTTGGACGCGCGTGAGCCGGTCGATCATCAGTGGTCCCCTGCGGGTGTGCCGGGCGGGATCTTGAACGGGTCCGCGGCCTGGCCGGACAGGTTGGCCATCTCGCCGAGCAGGAAGTCGGGCGGGTTCAGGATGTCCTTCATGTGCAGCATGTTCGGGTCGAGCGGCCACGAGGTGGTGAAGAACGTTTCACCGAGCCGTCGGACGGTGAGGTCGAAGGTGGTGAACACGTTGAGGTAGTCGCCACGCACCGCCTGCTTGATGCCGAAGTTCGGGAACGGGAACGTCAGCAGCAGCTGCATCGACGTCACGAAGTTTCGCCGATTGTCCGCCAGCGTCTTGACGTTGGAGTAGATGTCCTTGAGGTCCGCGGCGAAGTCCACTTTGGTCTGCGAAAGCACATGCGCGGCAACCGTTGCGACCTTCTTCAGGGCGCCGAACGCCTCGACGATCTTGTCCCGGTTCTTGTTGAGCACCCGGACCGCTTCGGGAAGTGCTTCCAGCGTGTGACCCAGGCTGTCCTTGTTGGCGGCCAGGATCGTCGAGAACCGATCCAGCCCGTCGATGGCGGCCACGATGTCGTTGACCTGGTTGGTCAGCCCGGCGGTGAGTTCGGCCAGTCGCGGCACCAAGTTGTTGAATTGACCCTCCCGGCCCGCCACCGCCTGGTAGGTCTCATCGGTAATCTCTTGCAGCGCGCCCAGATTGCCCTTGTTGACCACCACCCCCAGCGCAGAGAACACTTCCTCGGTGGTCGGGAAGCGACTGGTCCGCGCCTCCTGGATGGCCGACCCGTCGACGAGCCTGCCCACCGGCGCCTGATTCGGCGGCGCGGCCAGCTCGACATGCTGCGATCCCAGCAGCGACGTCTGTGCCACGCGCGCAATCGAATTGGCCGGCAACACCACGTTCTTGTCGAGCGCCAGCTTGACCGCCGCGTAGAAGGTTCCGTCACGGCGCTGCATCGCGTCGATGCCGGACACGCTGCCGACCGTGACGTCGTCGACCATCACCGGCGAATTCTGCGGCAGCGTCGCCACGTCGGCCAGGTCGACCGTGATCGAGTACGACCCCGAGCCGTGACCGCTGGTGCCGGGTAGTGCGACCGAATTCAGCCCACCGAACTGGCAGCCGGCCAGCAGCGCGCTGCCCGCTGCTAATGCGCTGCCGCGCAACAATACTCGCTTCATCGGCCGGCCCCCTGCTCGGCCGGCAACGGGCCAGGCCGCGCCGGAGCGACCGGGGCGGCCGGGCCGGGCCCGGGCCGTGGGCCGAACGGGCTGTTCGCCTGGGCTGGTGCACCGGGCACCGAGGCGGCGCCGTTGGGCGCCGACTGCGGGATCATCAGCGCCTGGAGGTCGGTCGAGCTGGGCGGGTGCGCGCCCGGAGCCGGAATCCAGTGCAGGTCCGGGATTGGTGTCTGCGACTTGGTCTGAGTGGCCGGGGAGTCGTAGATGATCTGGCCCTTGTACGCGGTGATCGAGTTGAGCGGGTGGAACATGATCGGCGGGTAGTTGAACGTGAGCCGGCGCAGCGGCGGGCCGAGCCGCTCACGGCAGATCTCGGCGCGCTTGTAGTACTCCGGCCCGGAAATGCCGGCCGCGGTGTCGAAAGAACCACCGCAGATGAATTGCACCGGGTTGGCGAACTCGGGGACCGAGATCAACCCGTTCAGCGTTCCCTGGGCCGGGTCGTAGATGTTGTAGAAGTTGGCGATGCCGGGCCCGGCGACGTGGAGCACCTGCTCGATGTCTTCGCTCTGGTCGCTGAGCACCTGAGTCAAGTCGGTGAGTTTGTTGACCGTTCCGATCAGCGTCGAATTGTTCTGCTGCAGGAAGCCTTTGACGTCGATGAGCGCCTGGTTCAGCGAACCCAGGGTGTGGTCGAGATGCGTCGAGCTCTTCGCGAGCACCTGAGACACCGAGGCCACGTGACCGGCAAACGAAACGATCTGCTCGTTGCTCTGCGACAGCGCGTCGACGAGCACCTGCAGGTTCTTGACCGTGCCGAAGATGTCGGTGCGCGAATCGCCCAGCCGGCCGGCCGCCTGCGAGAGTTCGCGCAGCGATGAGCGGAACGAGTCGCCGTTGCCGTTGAACGTGTCGGCGGCCTGGTTGATCGCTTTGCCGAGCGGGCCCTGCAGCTGTCCGGCCGCGGGACTGAGCTGCTTGGCCAGGTCGGTCAGCGACTCCTTGACCTCATCCCACTCGACCGGCACCGCGGTCTTGGCCAGCGGAATGCTGGCGCCATCGGACAGCGCCGGACCGTTGGTGTACGCGGGAGCGAGCTGAATGAACCGTGCCGCAACCAGATTCGGCGACATGATGATGGCGCGGGCATCGGCCGGCACCTTCACACCGTGTTTCACCGTCATGGTGATCTTGACGTCGTCGGCGCGAGGCTCGATCGACTCGATCTTGCCGACCGGCACTCCGACGATGCGAATCTGATCGCCCGGGTACAGCCCGACGGCGGAGGTGAAGTAGCCGGTGATCTTGTTGCCGCCATGGGTCGGCCAGACCAGGTAGGCGCCCGTCGCAATCGAAAGGGCAAGCAGCACAGCAAGGGTCAACCGCACGCCGCGGCGACGTTCCCGAATAGCCGAGGAAAGGGTCATGGCGACTGCGGCCTCAACTTCCAGCGGTCCTGGATCATTCCGCGCAGGTAGTCCGCGAAGCTGGCCGGCAGCTTGCCCGGTTGGAAGACGGTGTCGAACAGCATCCCGACGATCGGCGCGGGTAGCACACCGTAGACGTTGACGTTGAAGCCGGGCCCGGAGCCGACGACCTCACCGAGCGTGGTGGCATAGGAAGGCAGGCGTTTCAGCGCCTCGCTGATGTAGTCGCGGCGTTCATTGAGATCGTCGAGCACGGTGTTGAGCTTCTCCAGAGCCGGGCCGAATTCCTTCCGGTTGTCCGCGACGAATCCGGAGAGTTGTGCCGAGACGTCGTCGATGCCGGCGATCAGCTCGCCCAGCGCGGCGCGGCGGGCATCGAGCGCACCGAAGAGTTGGTTGCCGTCGACGATCAGCTTGTTGACCTGCCCGGCTCGTTCGGCGAGCACACCTGTGACCGATTTCGCATGGGCCAGAAGGTGTTCCAGTGCCTCGTCACGAGTGTTCAGGGTGCGCGACAACGAGGTGATGCCGTCGAGCGCGCCGCGCAGTTGTGGGGTGGCGTCGTGCAGGGCGTCGGTGAGGACCTTCAGCGACTTCTCGAACTGCGCCTTGTCGAGGTCGCCGGCGTTATGGCCGAGGTCTTCCAGCGCCGAGCCCAGCGCATAGGGCGTCGTCGTTCGGCTCAGCGGGATCGTGGTGGCGGTCCCGGCCCCGGACGGGGTGACCGCGATCGCGCGCTGTCCGAGGATGGTCTCGGTGCGGATCGCGGCCAGCGAACCGTTGCCGACGTTGACGTGGCGGTCGACGGTGAAGTCAACTCGCGCGGTATCCCCCGCGAGCGAAACCTCCTGCACCTTTCCGACTTTGATACCCGAGACGTAGACATCGTTGCCGGGGTCGATCCCCCCGGCGTCTGCGAAGTAGGCGGTGTAGGGCCGTCCCTGCGGCCAGAACGGCAGCGACGTGTAACCGAAGGCGACCAGGACCACGCAGACGACGAGGACCACGCCGAAGATTCCTGTGCGCAGCGGGTCGCGGTCGCGGCGGTGGGTGCTGTTACTTGACAAAAGCACACCTGCCCTTGCTCGGATCCACCTGGCCACCAAAGGGAATGATGATGTCGCTGCCCGCCGGACCGTTGATCTTCAGGCTGACCGTGCAGAAGTAGATGTTGAAATATGCGCCGTAGGCGCCGAGTGCGGACAGCCGGAGGTAGTCCTCGCCGAGTTGCTCGATGTCGTTGTTCACCTCGGGCAGACGATCGACGATTTCACCAGCGAGCGGCCGCGTGTTCTCCAGCACGCCCTGCAGCGGTCGGCGCGAGTTCTTCAGCAGATCCGTCAGATCCGTGGTCGTGGTCGCCAACGGCTGGATGGCGCCGGCGATCGAGTCGCGTCCCTCGGCCAGGCCGGTGATCAGCTTCTGCAACTGGTCGACGGAATCCGAGAACTGGGCGCCTTTGGCGTCCACGGTCTCCAGCACGGCGTTGAGATTGCTGATGACACTGCCGATCGCACGGTCGCGCGCACCGAGCGTCGAACCGAATGTGTTGGTGTTGGACAGCAGGCTGGACAGCGCGCCGCCCTGGCCCTGCAGCAGGTCGATCACGTAGCCGCTGACCGTGTTGATCTTGTCGGCGTCGAGCCCCTTCAGTACCGGGCGCAGCCCACCGAGCAGCGCATCGAGATCCAACGCCGGTTGGGTGTGCCGCTGGTCGATCGTGCTGCCGGGCGCCAGCTTGCGCAATTCCCCAGGGCCGGAAGTAATTTCGAGGAACCGGTCACCCACCAGGTTGTCGTAGCGGATCAGCGCACGCGTCGAGGTGTAGAGCGTGTAGCGCTTGTCGACGGTGAACGCCACGTCGACGGTGTTGTTCGGGTTGAGCTTGACTTCCTTCACCGCGCCGACCGGCACGCCGGCGATGCGGACCTTCTGGTTGCCCTTCAACCGCGTCGCGTCCAGGAAGTTGGCGTGGTAGGTGTTCGACGGCCCGAAACGGAACTCGCCGAACGTCACCACCAGCCCGAGTGCCACCAACAGCATTGTGACCGTGAAGATCCCGACCTTGATCATGATCGAGCGCTGCGATTCGTAGTTGTCCATCAGAAGTCGTCCCGCTCTGCGAACGCGCCGTGGAACAACCACTGCAGCGTCGACGGCGCATCCACTTGCAATTCGGTGAACGGCTCGTAGGGAATGTTCGCGTTGTCGGTCACCAGGAACGGGGCGCGGTACCAGGAGCCACTGGTCTGCTTGGTCGGCAGGTCCGGCAGGCCGCGGCAGTTCGGGCCGCCGGACGCGTTCACGATCGGCAGGCTCTCCGGGTACGTGTACGACGGTGCGCCGAGGATGAAGCTCGACGAGGTGAACAAGCCCGCCTTTTTGACGCCGAGGATGGGCGCGAACTCCTTGATACCACGGTCTATCGCGCCGAACAGGCAGCCGAATTCCGGCGAATAGTCCGCGGCGACCTTCAGCGGGGCGCGCAGTCGCTTGATTCCGTCGATCAGGTTCTGCTCGGCGGGCGCAAGGGTGTCATACGCGTTGTTGGACAAACCGATTGCCGACAGCAGGCTGGTGTTGAGGTTGGTCTGCTGATCGACCACGGTCTTGGCGATCGTGGGCGTGTTGTTGAAGACGGTGACCAGATCGGGTGCCGCGTCGGCGTAGATGTTGGCGACTGCGGCGGTCCGGCGGAAATCCTGCTGCAACGTCGGCAGCTTCGGATTGAGTTGCTGTGTAAGGGTATTCAGGCCCGATAACACGCCGCCCAGATCCTTGCCGTGACCGCGCAGGCCCTCGGCCAACGCGCTCAGCGTGCCGTTCAGCTCAACGGGGTCGATCTTCTGCAGCAGCCCGATCAGCGACTGGAACAGCGTGTTGACTTCCAGCGACACCGCCGAGACCGCGAGATGCGCACCCGGCCGCAGCGTCGACGGGGACGGCGCCTTGGGCGGGATGAACTCCACCGACTTGGCGCCGAACACGGTACTGCTCGCGATGTGGACCGCTGCGTTGGAGGGGATGTAGTGCAACTCGCCGCCGTCGATCGCCAGTTTCAACTGGGCATGCTCGCCCTCGTAGCTGATGTCGTCGACCTTGCCGATCTGGATGCCGCGATACTTCACCTTGTTGCCGCGGTCCATCTCGAGACCGGCGCGCGGCGCCGTGAGTGTGACGGTGTCGACTGGGGTGAAAGCCGCCGTGTACGACAGGTAGGTCAGCACCACAGACGCCACCAACAGAGAGGCCAGCAGCGCCGCTGCCAGCCTGACGTGAGTGCGATGTGCACCGGTGCCTGCCACTGTCCCCCTTACCCGGAGAGGTTGAAATTACCGGACGCGCCGTATACGGCCAGCGAGATGAACAAAGTAATGACCACGACAACGATCAGCGACGTGCGGACCGCCTGACCGACCGCCAGGCCGACACCCACCGGACCGCCAGATGCGTTGTAGCCGTAGTACGTATGAATCAGCATCACTCCGATCGACATCACGATTGCCTGCAGGAACGACCAGAGCAGATCGGTGGGGATCAGGAAGGTGCTGAAGTAGTGGTCGTACAGACCGGCCGACTGCCCGTTGATGAAAACCGTGGTGAAGCGCGCGGCGAAGAAAGACGCCAGTACCGCAAGGGAATACAGCGGAACGATCGCGATCAACCCCGCGATCAGCCGCGTCGACACCAAGTAGGACACCGAGTGCACCGCCATCGACTCGATCGCGTCGATTTCCTCAGCCACCCGCATGGCCCCCAACTGGGCCGTGGTGCCGGCACCGATGGTGGCGGCCAACGCAATTCCCGCAACGACTGGAGCGACGATGCGGACGTTGAGGAACGCCGACAGGAATCCGGTCAGCGCCTCGATACCGATGTTGCCCAGCGACTCGTAGCCCTGCACCGCGATCACGCCACCCGATGCCAGGGTCAAAAACGCTGCGACGCCGACGGTTCCACCGATCAGGACCAATGCGCCAGTGCCCATGGTCATTTCGGCGATCAACCGGATCGTCTCTTTGCGGTAGCGGGTGAGCGCATTCGGGATGTAGCGCATCGACTCGCCGTAGAACAATGCTTGCTCGCCGAAATTGTCGACGGGCCCGGCGAACCGATGGAAGAAGCGGCGGACCCGTAGGGAGGCGTCGTAGCTCATGGGCGCCACTCCTCCCCATCGCTGCGCTCTGCATCGTCGATGTCGCGACTCATCGCGTTACCGGGCCAACACTCGAACGCCGATCGCCGTCATGATGACGTTGATGACGAACAGACAGATGAACGCGTAGACGACGGTCTCGTTGACCGCCACGCCAACGCCCTTCGGGCCACCCTTGACCGTCAGCCCGCGGTAGCAGCCGACCAGTCCCGCGACGACGCCGAACAGCAGAGCCTTGACCTCCGAGAGAATCAACTCGCCGAGGTGAGTCAGCACGGTCAGGCCGTTGACGAATGCGCCCGGGTTGACGCCCTGCAGCAGCACCGAGAAGACGTAGCCGCCGGCGATGCCGATTGCCGAGACCAGACCGTTGAGAAGCAGTGCGACGAACGTCGACGCCAGCACCCTCGGCACGACCAGGCGCTGAATCGGGTCGATGCCCAGCACGCGCATCGCGTCGATCTCCTCGCGGATGGTGCGCGCTCCGAGATCGGCACAGATCGCGGTGGCACCGGCACCGGCCACCACCAACACCGTGACGACGGGTCCGAGCTGAGTGATGGTTCCGAACGCGGTGCCCGCGCCCGACAGGTCGGCGGCGCCGATCTCACGAAGAAGGATGTTGAGCGTGAAGGCGACCAGAACGGTGAACGGGATGGCCACCAACAGGGTGGGCACCAGCGAGACGCTGGCGATCATCCAAGTCTGGTCGAGAAACTCGCGGAACTGGAACGGCCGCGCAAAGGTCTTGCGAAAAGTCTCCAGGGCCATCTCGACGAACCCGCCCACGGCCCGAGCCGGAACCGCAAGCTGTTCGAACAACCTGGTTCCCTTCTCGCGCGGGGTTCCACCGCATTCGACAGCGAAGCCCTTGTGTCCCCGATTGCGCCGCCATAGCTTGATGTCGAGCCGTCGGCGTCCGCGTGAGCCGGCCAATCGTAACTAGAACACGTTCGGAGTGTCAAAGAACGACAAAATTTGACAAATGTCAGTAATTTAGCAGGTCAGAGCGTTTGTGACGCAAGTCATTCTGAAACGTGTTCTAGTTGATTTCGATTCGATATGCGGCGTCCGCGGCCCGGTGGATCACTCCATCAAGGCAGTGGCCGCGAAGTTGCGCTCCGGGTCGCGGCCGGCAAAGTAGCCCGCCAGTTCGTCGCTGAGCTTCGCCGGTTCCCAGGCGTCGGCACCGGCCTCGAAGCGGTGCTCGACCGTCGGCGCCGCGACCAACGTCACCTGCGGTCCATAGACGATGAAGACCTGGCCGTTGACGTCCTTGGCCGCCGGCGATGCCAGGAATCGCACCAGGGTCACCACGTGCTCGGGCGACAGCGGATCGATCTCGCCGTCGGCCACCTCGGGTGCGTCACCGAAGACATCGGCCGTCATCGCGGTGCGAGCGCGCGGCGCGATGGCGTTGGCGCACACCCCGTACCGGCCCAGCGCACGCGCCGCGGTCAGGGTCAACGCGGAGATGCCGGCCTTCGCAGCGCCGTAGTTGGCCTGCCCGACCGGCCCCACCAGACCCGCCTCCGACGACGTGTTGATGATGCGGCCGTAGACCGACCCGCCGTTGTCTTTGGCCTTCGATCGCCAGTACGTCGCCGCGTTGCGGGTCAGCAGGAAGTGGCCGCGCAGGTGCACGGCGATCACCGCGTCCCATTCCTCGTCGGACATGTTGAACAGCATCCGGTCGCGGGTGATGCCCGCGTTGTTCACGACGATGCCCAGCCCGCCCAATCCGTCGGCGGTGCTGATCAATTCGTCGGCCGTCTCGCGCTGACTGATGTCGCCCGCGACCGCGATGGCTTTGGCGCCGGTGCCGGTGATCTCGTCGATCACGTCGGAGGCGTCCAAGGCGGCCTTGATGTCGTTGACGACGATGGTCGCGCCGGTGCGGGCCAGTCCGATGGCCTCGGCCCGCCCCAGCCCCGCGGCCGCGCCGGTGACCACCGCGACTTTGCCGGACAGATCGGTCGCGTTCGTGCTGGCCGGGTTATTGGGCGTAGTCAATTTACGAATACCTCTAGTCTTCTCGTAGCAGGGCGGCACGCGGGCATTCGGCGATCGACTGCTCCGCCGCAGCCTCTAGATCCGCGGGCACCGGGTCGGTCTTCACCACCGCGTAATCCTCGTCATCGAGGTCGAAGATATCCGGCGCGATTCCCAAGCACACCGCGTTGCCTTCACACCGGTCATGGTCGACTTTCACCCGCACGAGGAACCTCCTTAGACGCAAGCCTGGACTGTGGCTTGGAAACGGTATGCCCACCATACGACCCGTGCCGGTCGCGTCCAGGGGAATGGTCGCTGGACCCTCAGACTAGAACGTGTTACAACCAGTCAAGCGAATGGGTAGCCGATGATGCAGGCTGCCGCAGAACTCAACGACTATCGGAGGGCGGCCGGAATGCGCATCAGTTACACCCCGGAGCAGGAAGAGCTGCGGCGCGAGCTGCGCTCCTATTTCACCAAGCTGATCACCCCGGAGCGGCGCGAGGCGCTGAGCTCGACCTCCGGCGAGGTCGGCGAGGGCAACGTCTACCGCGAGACCGTCAAGCAAATGGGCACGGACGGCTGGCTCACCCTGAACTGGCCCAAGGAGTTCGGCGGACAGGACCGCACTCCGATGGAGTCGCTGATCTTCACCGACGAGGCCGCGATCGCCGGCGCACCCGTGCCGTTCCTGACCATCAACAGCGTCGCGCCGACGATCATGCATTTCGGGTCCGAGGAGCAGAAGAAGTTCTTCCTGCCCAAGATTGCGGCGGGCGACCTGCATTTCTCGATCGGCTACTCCGAGCCAGGTGCCGGCACCGATCTCGCGAACCTGCGGACGACCGCGGTGCGCGACGGCGATGACTACGTGGTCAACGGCCAGAAGATGTGGACCAGCCTGATCGCCTACGCCGACTACGTCTGGCTCGCGGTCCGCACCAACCAGGAAGCAAAAAAGCACCGCGGCATCTCGATGCTGATCATGCCGACGACCGCCGAGGGTTTCTCCTGGACGCCGGTGCACACCATGTCGGGTGTCGACACGAGCGCCACCTACTACCAGGACGTCCGCATCCCGGTCGCGAACCGGGTCGGCGAGGAGAACGCCGGGTGGAAGCTGGTGACCAATCAGCTCAACCACGAGCGCGTCGCGCTGGTGTCGCCGATGCCGATCATCATGGCGCTCAACCAGGTTCGCGAATGGGCACAGAACACCAAGGACCACACCGGCGCACGGTTGATCGACTCGGAGTGGGTGCAGCTCAACCTGGCCCGCGTGCACGCCAAGGTCGAAGTGCTCAAGTTGATCAACTGGGAGCTGGCGTCGGCGGAGTCGGACGCGCCGTCACCCGCGGACGCCTCGGCGGCCAAGGTGTTCGGCACCGAGTTCGCCACCGAGGCTTACCGGCTGCTGATGGAGGTGCTGGGCACCGCGGCGACCGTGCGACAGGATTCCCCGGGCGCGCTACTGCGCGGCCGGGTCGAGCGGATGCACCGCGCGTGCCTGATCCTGACCTTCGGCGGCGGTACCAACGAGGTGCAACGCGACATCATCGGCATGGTGGCACTCGGCCTTCCCCGAGCCAACCGCTAACGAAAGCTGGTCTACCCATGGACTTCTCGACTACCGAAGCCGCGCAGGATCTCGGCGGCCTGGTTACCACCATCGTCGACGCGGTGTGCACCCCCGAGCATCAGCGCAAGCTCGACGGCCTCGAGCAGCGGTTCGACCGCGAGCTCTGGGGCAAGCTTGCCGACGCAGACATCCTGTCCACTGCAGCGCCGGAATCGCTGGGCGGCGGCGGGTTTGGCGTCCTCGAAGAGGCGGCCGTGCTGGTCGGCCTCGGCCGGCAATTGGCCGCGGTCCCCTACCTGGAGTCGATTGTGCTGGCGGCTGGCGCGCTGGCCCGCTTCGGCCCGGCCGAGCTGCAAAAGGAGTGGGGTGCCCCGGCGGTGGCGGGTTCGAAGATCCTGGCCGTCGCACTGGACGGCGAGATGGGCGATGGGCCGGTTCGGGCCACTTCGTCCGGGGATGGCCACAAGCTGACCGGGACCCGCACCCAGATCGCCTACGGCCCGGTCGCCGACGCTTTCCTGGTGCCCGCCGAAACCGACTCGGGTACTTCGGTTTTCCTGGTCGCCGCGAACGACCCGGGGGTGACGGTGACTGCCTTGGACACCACCGGGCTGGGTAGTATCGGGCACCTGAGGCTCGACGGTGTCGAGCTTGCCGCCGGCCGGGTGGTCGGTGACGGTGATGTCGTCAACTGGATCACGACGCTGGGTGTGCTCGGGCACAGCGCGTTTCAACTCGGCGTGCTCGAACGCGGCCTGCAGTTGACCGCCGAATATGCCCGTGAGCGTGAGCAATTCGATCGTCCGATCGGTAGCTTCCAGGCGGTCGGCCAGCGACTGGCGGACGGCTACATCGACGTCAAGGGTCTGCGGCTGACACTGACCCAGGCTGCGTGGCGGCTCAGCGAGGACCTGCCCGCCGAGACCGAGGTGGCGACGGCGGCGTTCTGGGCGGCCGACGCCGGACACCGCGTCGCGCATAGCATCGTCCACATCCACGGTGGGGTCGGCATCGACACCGACCATCCGGTGCACCGATATTTCCTGGCCGCCAAGCAAACCGAGTTCGCCGTGGGCGGAGCGACTGGCCAGCTACTGAAGATCGGCCGCGAACTGGCGGATACCCCCGCCTAGCCGTGGACTCGTTACCTACGGTCGTCGACCTGCTTCGGCCGCTGGTCGACATCGACGACCGAGGTATCTCCTTCGAGGACTCGTTCGTCAGCTGGCGCGACCATTTTCGGCGGGGCGCCGCGGTCGCGGCGGCTCTGCGCGCTCGGCTGGATCCGAGCAAGCCGCCGCATGTCGGTGTGCTGCTAGAGAACACTCCGTTCTTCTCGACAGTCCTGGTCGCGGCCGGGATGACGGGACTCATTCCGGTCGGACTCAACCCGGTGCGTCGGGGGGATGCCTTGGTCCGCGACATCGCGCACGCGGACTGCCAACTGGTGCTGGCGGATTCGAAATCGGCTGTCACGCTGGGCGATATCGACCACATCAACGTCGACTCCGTGGAGTGGGCGGCCGAGGTGTCGACACACAGCAACGCCGAGGTGCGATTTCAGGACGCGTCTCCCGACGACCTGTTCATGCTGATCTTCACCTCGGGCACGAGCGGCAATCCGAAAGCCGTGATGTGCAGCCACGGCAAGGTGGCGATCGCCGGCGCAACGATGTCCGACCGCTTCAGCCTCGGCCCGGCTGACGTCTGTTACGCGTCGATGCCGCTGTTCCACTCCAACGCCGTACTGGTGGGCTGGGCGGTTGCACTGGCCTGTCGCGGCTCAATGGTGTTGCGGCGCAAGTTCTCCGCGTCGGGCTTCCTACCGGATATCCGCCGCTACGGCGCCACCTATGCGAATTACGTCGGCAAGCCGCTGTCTTACGTGTTGGCGACACCCGAGGGCCCGGACGACGCCGACAACCCACTGCGGGCGGTGTACGGCAACGAGGGCGCGCCCGCCGACATCGAGCGGTTCGCGATCAGATTCGGCTGCCGGGTGGTCGACGGCTTCGGGTCGACCGAAGGTGGCATCGCCATCGGACGGACACCGGACACGCCGCCCGGTGCGTTGGGTCCGCTGCCCGACGAGGTGCGGATTCTCGACGTCGACACCGGCGAACCATGCCCGGTCGGGGTCGCCGGTGAGCTGGTAAACGTCACCGGCGCAGGACGTTTCGAAGGTTACTACAACGACGACGAGGCCAATGCTGCGCGAATGGCCGGCGGCATGTACCACAGCGGCGACCTCGCCTACCGCGACGAGGCCGGCTACGCCTATTTCGCCGGACGTCTGGGAGACTGGCTGCGGGTCGACGGCGAAAACCTCGGCACCGCACCGATCGAGCGGGTGCTGGCCCGTCATCCGGACATCACAGAAGTTGCCGTGTACGCGATTCCCGACCCTGCAGTCGGCGACCAGGCGATGGCCGCTGTGGTACTGGCGTCCGACGCCGAATTCGACGTCGGCGCGTTTCGCGCGTTTCTCGCCGAACAATCCGACCTCGGCCCCAAGCAATGGCCGTCGTATGTGCGGATCAGCGACAATTTGCCTCGCACAGCGACTTTCAAGGTGCTCAAGCGACAGTTGTCGGCCGAGGGTCTCGACTGCGACGACCGGGTGGTGCCGATCCCCCGGTGAGCGTCGACACGGGGATGGCGATCGTATTCGCGGACGGGACAACGTTTTCGACGAGAGGATGGTCGTCGGGCGTCGCCTGGTCGACCATCAAGGTGCCGTTGGCGATCGCCGCGTTGCGTGCCGGTGTCTCCGTGCCCATCGATGCGGCGATCACTCATTCGGACAACGCCGTCGCCGAGGAACTCTGGTCGGCATTGGGCGACGACGCGGCGTTGCAAGTTCAGGCCGTGATCCGTGAAGCCGGTGACGCCAACACCGTCGTCGAATCCCGACGGCTCCGCCCGGGATACACCCCATTCGGCCAGACACAGTGGTCCTTGCTAGATCAGGCGCGGTTCGCCGCGGGCCTCGGCGGCGTCGCCGGGAGCGCGCGGGTGCTCGAACTGATGGGCGCGCTCTGCGAAGAGCACACCTGGGGCCTGGCCGCCAGAGGCTTTGCCGCCAAGGGCGGTTGGGGTCCGAGCCGCGGCGAAGACTATCTGGTTCGTCAATTCGGCATCGTGCCGCACGGGTCCGGCGTTGCCGGGATTGCGCTGGCTGCCGTGCTGGACCGCGGATACGACATCGGGGTCGAGATGATCGACACCATGGCGAAGTGGGCTCTCGAGCGCCTAGCCCGTCAGTGACGGGACGATGGCCTCGATCAGATGCGGTCCGGGTTCGTCGAAAGCAGCCCGCAGCGCGTCGGCGAAGTCGTCGACCGTGGTCGCACGCCGGGCCGGAATTCCCATGCCTTCGGCCATCTTGACGAAATCCATTGTCGGCCGGGATAAGTCGAGCAGGTCTTTGGCCTTGGGCCCGGGCGCCACGCCAGCGCCTACTCGTTGTAGTTCGAGCCGGAGAATGTCGTAGGCGGCGTTGTTGTAGACGACGGTCGTGACGTCGAGGTTCTCGCGCGCCTGGGTCCACAGGCCCGAAATCGTGTACATCGCCGAGCCGTCGGACTCGAGGCACAGCACGGGACGGTCGGGCGCAGCGACGGCGGCCCCGACGGCCGCCGGTATGCCGTAGCCGATCGCGCCGCCGGTCAGTGTCAACCAGTCGTGAGCGGGCGCACCGGTGGTTGCGGCTGCCAGCGGGAGACTGGACGTGTTCGACTCGTCGACGACAATTGCGTTGTCCGGCAACAGCGCTCCCACCACCGCGGCGACGGTCACCGCCGTCAGATCTCCGGTCGGTAACGGCGGGCGCGACAGTTCGGCGACCCTGGCCTCGACGTCCGGTGCGACCTCGTCCGCCACTGCGGCCAATGCCGCTGCGGCCCCCTGCGGCCCGGCGAGAACATGGACTTGGCAACCTTCCGGCACCAGGTCACTGGGCTTGCCGGGATAAGCGAAGAACGACACCGGTGACGGCGCGCCGGCCAGGATCAGGTGCTTGGTGCCCTCGAGTTGGGCGACAACGGCTTCGGCGAAATACGGGATCCGCTCGACCGCCGGCACGCCGGCGCCGCGTTCCAGTCGGGCCGGGAAGGTCTCGCAGTACCAACGACTTCCGGTGGCCTCGGCGATCCGCGCACCGGCGACGAGGCCGATCCCGCGGGTCGCGTCGCCTCCGATCAGCAACACGGCCGGTTGGCCGGACCGCAGCGCGGCCACAGCCGATTCGACGGCGTCCGAGTCGACGTCCGGTGCTCCGGAATTCCGCGCCGGCGACGGTCTGATGTCAGCCCCGTCATTCCAAGACGAGTCGGCCGGCAAGATCAGCGTCGAGATCTGTTTTCTTGCAGACGTTTCCGCTATCGCCTCGGCGGCGTCGGCGGCAACGTCGGCGCTGTCGCCGGTCCGGCGCACCCATCCCGAGACACTGCCGGCGAGCGCGTCGATGTCGGATTCCAGTGGGGCGTCGTATTTCTTGTGGTAGGTCGCGTGGTCGCCCACGACGACCACCATCGGGACGCGCGCACGACGGGCGTTGTGCAGGTTGGCCAGCCCGTTGCCCAGTCCGGGGCCCAGGTGCAGCAGGACCGCGGCGGGCCGGTCGGCGATGCGCGCATAGCCGTCGGCGGCGCCCGTCGCGATGCCCTCGAACAGGGTCAGCACGCCGCGCATTCGTGGGACGGAGTCCAGCGCGGCGACGAAGTGCATCTCCGACGTCCCCGGGTTGGCGAAACATACGTCGACGCCACCGTCCACCAAGGTCTTGATCAGAGCCTGCGCACCATTCACGCCTCGACTCTAGAGACAAAGAAGGACCCCGCACGGAGGGATTGTGCGGGGTCCTTCTCCTGCCGATGGAGGGTCGGCAGGACCATGGGCGCCGAAACCCCCCGTCCACGGCGTCCCGGCCGTCGCAAAGATAACCGCCGTGAGTAGCGAATTCGTTGCTGTTTCGGCCATTCGAAATAGGTCTTCGTCAGCTGGAAAAAGTTTCCGAGAACCGACCATCCCGGCAGCTCACAGCGCCAACGCAGAGTTCGCACAGATCTGAGTCCGCTGCGCGTGCCCACCGCCGAACAGCACCACGTGTGCAAGCAACGCATAGAGCTGATGCAACCCGAGGCGGGCGCGCCAGTCCGATTGCAGCGGATGCACGCTCTGATAGCCGTCGACGATCTCGTCGTAGTGCGGGCAGCCGAACAAGGCAAGCAGGGCCAGGTCGTTCTCGCGGTGCCCGCCATGGGCCGCCGGGTCGATCAGCACGACACCGTCGGGTGTCCACATCACGTTGCCGCCCCACAGGTCGCCGTGCAGCCGGGCCGGAGCATCGCCGTCGTCGAAATCACCGGCGCGACAACGCTCCGCGACGGCGCCGACAGCGTCACGCGTCGCACCGGGTAGACGGGGTGCGGCCATCTCGGCCATCGGAGCGAGGCGTTCGTCGGCGTAAAACCGGCCCCACTCCGCCTGCGGCCGAAGCGACATCGGCAACGGCTGAGTGAGCGGTCCGAAGAAGCCGGGGCCGTCCCAACCGTCGGGGCCGGCGCCGAAGCCCGCAGCCCCGGCGTCGTGGGTGACGGCTAACCGACTGCCGAATTCGAACGCGGCGTCCGCGCTCGGCGACGTCGACTCGAGCCGCTGCAGCGTGAGGCTCGTCGCGTCCACCGCGACCACCGGCACGCACGGCACCCCACCGTCGGCAGCCGAAAGCCATTGCAGCCCAGCTGCTTCACACGCGAAGAAGCCCTCCGGCGCTCCGGCGTGACTCTTGATGAAGTCGGTCAAGCGGTCGCGTGCGCCGCGTGCACGTCGTCGGCCGGCCGAGCCTCGGTCTGCTCCTTGGCCCAGCGGTAGTCCGGCTTGCCCGCCGGCGAGCGCTTCACCTCGTCGACCAGCCAAAGGCTGCGCGGCACTTTGTATCCCGCGATCTCGGCGCGGACGAACGAGTCCAGGTCGGACAACGCGGGCCGCGCACCGGGACGGGCCTGCACGACGGCCGCGACGTGCTGGCCGTAGCGCGGGTCGGGTACGCCGACAACCAGCGCGTCGAACACGTCCGGGTGACCCTTCAGTGCGGCCTCGACCTCTTCGGGGTAGATCTTCTCGCCGCCGCTGTTGATCGACACCGAACCGCGGCCCAGCATCGTGACACTGCCGTCCTCTTCGACTGTGGCGAAGTCGCCCGGTATCGCGTAGCGGACGCCGTTGATGGTCTGGAACGTCTCGGCGGTCTTCTTCTCGTCCTTGTAGTAGCCGACGGGAATGTTGCCCTTCTTGGCGAGGAAGCCGCGGACACCGGAGCCCGGCTTGACCTCGTTGCCGTCGTCGTCGAGGACAACGGTCTTGTGGTCGATCGTCACCCGCGGTCCGCCGGCGTGCGGGGCGTCCTTGGCGACGATGCTGGTGCCACCAAACCCGGTCTCCGAGGAGCCAATTGAGTCGGTGATCACTCGGTTGGGCAGCAACTCGAGGAATTTCTCTTTGATGCTCGGCGAGAACAGCGCGGCGGTCGAGGCGAGCAGGAACAGCGACGACAGATCGTACTCGTTCCCCTTGTCCTGGTGCGCCAACAAAGCGTCCAGCAGCGGCCGCGCCATCGCGTCGCCGGTAAAGAACAACAGGTTCACCTTGTGGTCGTGGATCGTGCGCCACACCTCGTCGGCATTGAATTCCGGTGCGAGAACCGTTGTTTGACCGGAGAAGATCGACATCCAGGTGGCCGACTGGGTGGCGCCGTGGATCATCGGCGGAATCGGATGCCGCACCATCGGCGGGTTGGCCGCCGCGCCCTTGGCCAGGTCGTACTCGTCTTTGATGAATTCGCCTGTGGCGAAGTCGGTTCCACCGAACAGCACGCGGTAGATGTCCTCATGGCGCCACATCACGCCCTTTGGAAATCCGGTGGTGCCGCCGGTGTAAAGCAGGTAGATGTCGTCGGCGCTGCGAGGAGCGAAGTCGCGCTCGGACGAGCTGTTCGCGATCGCGGAGTAGAACTCGACGCCGCCGTAGCCCGAGTAGTCGGCGTCGCTCCCGTCCTCGACGACCAGGACCGTCTTGACGTTCGGGGTGTCCGGCAGCACGTTGGCGACGCGCTCGGAGTACTGCCGCTCGTGCACCAGGGCGACCATGTCGGAGTTCTCGAACAGGTAGCGCAGTTCGCCCTCGACGTAGCGGTAGTTGATGTTGACCAGGATCGCGCCGGCCTTGACGATGCCGACCATCGCGATGACTATCTCGATGCGGTTGCGGCAGTACAGGCCGACCTTGTCGTCCTTCTTGACGCCCTGCTCCTGCAGGTAGTGCGCGAGGCGATTCGCCTTCTCCTCGAGCTGGGCGTAGGTCAGTTGTTCCCCACCGCAGATCAGGGCTACGCGGTCAGGGACGGCATCGATGGCGTGCTCCGCCAAGTCGGCAATATTCAGGGCCACGGACCCTAAATTAGAACGTGTTACATTTCCTGACAAGTTTCAGGCCGAAACGCAGGAAGGCAATCACCCGTGAGCGAGGTAGAAAAGAAGGCTGACGCCCTCATTGAGCAGCGCGGACACACTTTGATCCTGACGCTGAACCGCCCCGAGGCCCGCAACGCACTTTCCACCGAGATGCTCTCGATCATGGTGGAGGCCTGGGACCGCGTCGACAACGATCCGGACATCCGCTGCTGCATCCTGACCGGCGCCGGCGGCTACTTCTGTGCGGGCATGGACCTCAAGGCCGCGACCGCCAAACCACCGGGCGATTCGTTCAAGGACGGCAGTTACGACCCGTCGCGCATCGACGCGCTACTCAAGGGCCGGCGACTGACCAAGCCGCTGATCGCGGCCGTCGAGGGACCGGCGATTGCCGGCGGCACCGAGATCCTGCAGGGCACCGACATTCGCATCGCCGGCGAGAGTGCCAAGTTCGGCATCTCCGAGGCCAAATGGAGCCTGTACCCGATGGGCGGCTCCGCGGTTCGCCTCGTGCGGCAGATCCCGTACACGATCGCCGCCGATCTGCTGCTGACCGGACGGCACATCACCGCCGCCGAGGCGCTGTCGTACGGCCTCATCGGCTACGTCGTTCCCGACGGCAGCGCGCTGGACAAAGCGCTCGAGATTGCCGACGTGATTGCCAACAACGGACCGCTCGCGGTGCAGGCGATCCTGCGCGCCATTCGCGAGACCGAAGGTCTGCACGAGAACGATGCGTTCAAGATCGACACCAAGCTGGGCATCGGGGTGTTCCTCTCCGAGGACGCCAAGGAAGGCCCGTTGGCGTTCAAGGAGAAGCGCGCCCCGCAGTTCAAAAACCGCTGACTCGCCTTTTGCTGTTGCGCCGAACGTGCACTCAGCACGAAATTCGGGCCAGGTTTTCGATCTGACTGCACGCTCGGCGGGCTTGTCGGAGCTGATCCGCACACTGCTCCGATGGACGCGCCATTTATCGGTAGCGAGGCGGTCAACTCGGGCCACCTCCGGAAGTACGCACTGCACAGCATATTTCGGTGCATGTATCCCGATGTCTACCTTGCGACCGATGCCGAGATCACCCCGACAGTCCGGGCACGCGCTGCGTGGTTGTGGTCCCGGCGCCGCGGCATAGTCGGCGGCCGCTCCGCGGCGGCGTTACATGGGACCAGGTGGATAGACGGCCGGGCTCCGGCGGAATTGTTGTACGACTATCGGCGGCCGCCGCGCGGCATCGAGACTTGGTCGGACTCTCTCGGCGACGACGAGGTCCAGACGATCGCAGGGATGCTCGTTACAACTCCCGCTCGAACGGCGCTCGACATCGCCTGTCGATATCCCTTCGAGAAGGCGGTTGCGGCGATCGACGCATTGGCCCGCGCGGCGAATCTCAAGCCTGCCGACATCGATCTGCTCGCGGAGCGCTACAAGGGACGGCGCGGCATCCGGCAGGCTCGCCGCGCGCTGCAACTCGTCGACGCGGGTGCGGAGTCTCCTCGTGAGACCTGGCTCCGACTGCTTCTGATCCGAGCCGGCTTCCCGCGGCCGCAGACCCAGATCCCCGTCCACGACGAGTATGGCCAACTCATCGCGGTCCTCGACATGGGTTGGGAGGACGTAAAACTCGCGGTTGAGTACGACGGCGACCAGCATCGAACCGACCGTCGACAGTTCAACAAGGACATCCATCGACTGGAAGACGTGACGGAGCTGGGTTGGGTCGTCGTTCGGGTCACCGCCGAGGACACCGAAGGCGGCGTCGTCGGGAGGGTTCGCGCGGCGCAGGCTCGACGAGCGTGTACTCAGACCGAATTTGGGAGCCGATTATCGAACTGAGTGCACGCTCGGCGGTACGGGCTAGGCCCCGACGGGGGCGGACGGAGTGAACACCATCGGCATCGACTCCAGGCCGCTGACGAAGTTGGCCGGCCGCAACGGCAAGCCGGCGTCGTCGGAGGCCAGCCGCAGATCCGGCAGACGTTGCAGCACCCGCTCGGTCATCAGGCGCAACTCCAAGCGGGCCAACTGGTTTCCCAGACAGAAGTGCGTGCCGAAGCCGAATGCGACGTGGCTGTTCGGGTCTCGCCGCATGTCGAACTGGTCGGCGTTGGAGAACATGGCCTCGTCGAAGTTGGCCGACTCGAACAGCAGCATGATCTTCTCGCCCTGCTTCAACTCGGTGCCGTGAAACTCGGTGTCGGCGGTCAACATTCGGCACATGTTCTTCACCGGTGACGTCCAGCGCAGCATCTCCTCGATCGCGCCGGGCAGCAGCGCATCGGGGTCGGCGCGCAGTGCGTCCCACTGGTCTCGATGGCGCACCAATTGCTCGGTCCCTCCGGACAACGTGTGCCGGGTCGTCTCGTCGCCACCGATCAGGATCAGCAGCGTCTCCATCACGATCTCGTCGTCGCTCATCCGCTGCCCGTCGACTTCGGCGTTGACCAGGATGGAGAACAGGTCGTCGAGTGGCTCGGCGCGCCGCTTGGCGATCGTGCCCATGGTGAATTCGGTATATCCCGCAAAGGCATTCATCACGGTCTGGAATTCCGGGCCGGTCGGGTCGAGGTGCGAACTCAGGCCGGTTACCAGATCGTCCGACCACTGCAGCAGCTTGCTGCGCTCCTCGGGCAGCACGCCGAGCATGTCGCCGATCACCGCCATCGGCAGCGGCGCGGCGATGTCGCGGACGAAGTCGCACTCCCCGCGCTCGCAGACCGCGTCGATCAGGCTGTCACACAACCGGCCCAGCGACGGGATCTTCTCGGTGACCCGCTTGCGGGTGAAGCCGGCGTTGACCAGCTTGCGCCGCACCAGGTGCGCCGGGTCGTCCATGTCGATCATGTACGGCATGCCGGGCTGATCGGGCCGGATGCCGCCGGTGTTGGAGAACAGCTCGGGATTGCGCTCGGCGTCGATGATGGCCTGGTAGGTCGTGGCTCCGGCCAGTCCGTTGCGGTCGCGGAACACCGGCTGGTTGGCGCGCATCCAGCTGTAGGCCTCGCGGGAGGTCTTGCGGTCGGCGTAGAAGTTGCCGTCCGCCAAGTCGATGTTGAGGATCGTCTCCGGGATCGTCGAAGTCATATACCTAGCCTCCAGTTATCTGATTACAGTGACCGGCATGCCGAATTCCCAGCACACCATCGCCGGAACAGTGCTCACCATGCCAGTGCAGATTCGTAAAGCGGACGTCCACACCGCGATGTTCTCGGTCGATGCCACTGCGGCACAACGACTTATCGACTACAGCGGCCTGCGGGTCTGCCAACATCGCCCCGGCCGTGCCGTCGTCAACCTGATGCTGGCCCGCTACATCGACGGGGATCTCGGGAAGTACCACGAATTCGGCACCGCCGTGATGGTCAACCCGCCGGGCTCGGATGCCCGCGGCCTCAAGGCACTCGGCGACGCCGCGGCGTTCATCCATCACCTGCCGGTGGACCAGGCCTTCACGCTGGAGGCCGGACGCACGATTTGGGGATTCCCAAAGATCATGGCGGACTTCACCGTTCGCGAAGGCAGCCGGTTCGGCTTTGACCTCAGCGCCGACGGGCAGCACATAGCCGGCATCGACTTCGGCCGCGGGCTGCCGGTGCCGTCGTTGTTCACCGCCAAGCCGCAGGTGCTCAAGACGTACACCTTCGCCGAGGGCACGACCCGTGAGGTGCCGTGGGAGATGCGGATCCGTCAGGTCCGCGGCCGTCCAGGCGGGGCAACGCTTCGCCTCGGCGACCACCCGTACGCCGCGGAGCTGGCGTCGCTGGGCCTGCCGAAGCGCGCGATGGTGTCGGGCGCGGTCGGCCACGTCGAGATGACCTTCGGCGACGCATACGCCATAGACTGACCGTCTCGTAGGCGCCATGCCGCTAACTTAGAACGTGTTCTAGCCCACCGCAAGGACCGGGTCAGACCAGGCTGGCCAACTCCTGGACCTGCTCTGTATTGCGACCGTTGACCACCATCATGGTCACCCCGGCCGCTTCCCAGGCCTTGATCTGCTTACGCACGTAGTCGACGTCGCCGACGATCGCCGCGTCGTCGATCACCTCGTCGGGGATGATCTCGGCCGCTCGCTCTTTGCCGTCCTTGTGTCCACTGCGGAACAGCTTCGTCACGTCGTCGACCACGTCGGCGTAGCCCATCCGGCGATAGACGTCAGCGTGGAAGTTGGTGTCCTCGGCGCCCATCCCGCCCATGTAGAGCGCGATGTAGGGCTTCATCGCCGCGAACGCGGCGGGCCGGTCGTCGGTGATGACGATGTTCGCCGTCGCACAGATCTCGAAATCCTTGCGGCTGCGGCGGGCGCCCGGTCGAGCGAAGCCCTCGTCCAGCCATTCGTTGTAGGTGTCAGCCATCCGCGGCGTGTAGAAGATCGGCAGCCAGCCGTCGCAGACCTCGGCGGCCAAAGCCACGTTCTTCGGTCCCTCGGCGCCCAGCATGATCGGGATGTCAGAGCGCAGCGGGTGGGTGATCGGCTTGAGCGGCTTGCCGAGACCGGTTGCGCGGTCGCTCTTCAGCGGCAGCGGGTAGTGCGGGCCGTCGCTGGTGACCGGCTTCTCGCGTTCCCAGACCTGACGGATGATGTCGACGTATTCGCGGGTCCGGGCCAGCGGCTTGGGGAACGCCTGGCCGTACCAGCCCTCCACCACCTGCGGACCGGAGACGCCGAGACCGAGGATGTGTCGGCCGCCGGACAGGTGGTCGAGCGTCAAGGCCGCCATCGCGCACGCCGTCGGGGTGCGCGCGGACAACTGCACGACGGACGTCCCGAGCCGCAGGCGCTGCGTCGCCGAGCCCCACCAGGCCAGCGGGGTGTAGGCGTCCGAACCCCAGGCCTCGGCGGTGAACACCGCGTCGAATCCGGCGTTCTCGGCCGCCGCGACGAGTTCGGCGTGGTTGTCGGGCGGCTGGGCGCCCCAGTAACCCAGCTGGAGTCCAAGCTTCATGCGTCCACCTTCCGCGGGAGGTCTTGACCCTATCTTGAATCCATTCTTAGAACCTGTTCTACTCGACACTGTGACCACCAGCCAAAGCAGCCCGGTGCAGATCGATACCCATCAGAAGGTTCTCTCGGCGCCTCTGAAGCTGTCGTTCGACTACACCCGTTCAGTGGGCCCCACCCTCAGTGAATTCTTCACCGCCCTGCGCGAGCGACGCATCGTCGGAGCCCGGGGATCGGACGGCAGGGTCTACGTCCCGCCCGCCGAGTACGACCCCGTCACCTATGAACGGTTGACCGAGATCGTCCCTGTCGAGAGCGTCGGCACGGTGCTGTCGTGGACGTGGCAGTCGGAACCCCTTGAGGGACAACCGCTGGACCACCCGTTCGCTTGGGCGCTGATCAAGCTCGACGGCGCCGACGTCCCACTGCTGCACGCGGTGGACGCGGGATCGTCCGATGCGATCAGCAGCGGCACCAGGGTGCACGTGCACTGGGCCGACGAGCCCGCCGGTGCGATCACCGATATCGCCCACTTCGCGTTGGGCGACGAGGCCGAAACGGTGCCTGACACCAAGGACGACCGCGAGCCGGTGACTATTCAGGTGACGCCGAGCAGCATCGAAATCCAGCACACCGCTTCACTTCCCGAGACGGCGTTCCTGCGCGGCCTCGAAGAGGGCAAGCTGCTGGGAGCCCGGACCGGCGAGACCGGCAAGGTCTATTTCCCGCCGAAGGAAGCCGACCCGGCGACCGGCCTGGAGCTCGACAACTTCATCGAGCTACCGGACAAGGGCACGGTGACGACGTTCGCGATCATCAACATCCCGTTCGCCGGCCAGCGCATCAAGCCGCCGTACGTCGCGGCCTACGTGCTGCTCGACGGCGCGGATATCGCCTTCCTGCACCTGATTCAGGAGATCGACGCCGCCGAGGTCCGGATGGGCATGCGGGTCGAGGCGGTGTGGAAGCCCCGTGAGGAGTGGGGCCTCGGCATCGACAACATCGAGTACTTCAAGCCGACCGGCGAACCCGACGCCGACTACGACACCTACAAACACCACCTCTAAAGGGAAGACAGACGTGACATTTCGCGATGTAGCTGTCGTCGGCTTCGCTCATGCGCCGCATGTGCGCCGCACCGACGGCACCACCAACGGCGTCGAGATGCTGATGCCGTGTTTCCACTCGCTCTACGAAGAACTCGGCCTGCAGCAGACCGACATCGGCTTCTGGTGTTCCGGATCCTCGGATTACCTTGCCGGCCGGGCTTTCTCGTTCATTTCCGCGATCGACTCGATCGGAGCTGTCCCGCCGATCAACGAGTCACACGTCGAGATGGACGCCGCATGGGCACTGTATGAGGCCTACATCAAACTGCTGACCGGCGAGGTCGACACGGCGCTGGTGTATGGCTTCGGCAAGTCCTCGGCGGGCACGCTGCGCAGAGTCCTTGCGCTGCAAACCGACCCATACACCGTCGCGCCGCTGTGGCCGGACGCGGTGTCGATGGCCGGCCTGCAGGCCCGCTTCGGCCTGGACTCCGGAAAGTGGACCGCCGAGCAGATGGCCCAAGTCGCACTCGACTCCTTCGCCGCGTCCGAGCGCACCGACTCCGAGAAGCCGGCCAAGAGCATCGACGAGTTGCTGGCCCGGCCGTACTTCGCGGATCCGCTTCGGCGACATGACATTGCACCGATCACCGACGGCGCGGCTGCGATCGTGCTGGCCGCCGGCGACAAGGCCCGCGAGTTGCGCAAGAACCCGGCGTGGATCACCGGCATAGAGCACCGCATCGAAACCCCGGTCCTCGGCGCGCGCGATCTGACCACCTCGCCGTCGACCGAGACTTCGGCCAGGGCGGCGACGGGCGGCGACGCGGGTTCGATCGAGATCGCCGAGATCTATGCGCCGTTCACGCATCAGCAGCTCATCCTCACCGAGGCGATCGGTCTGCCGTCGTCGACGAAGGTCAACCCGTCGGGCGGCGCGCTGGCCGCCAACCCGATGTTCTCCGCTGGGCTGGAGCGCATCGGCTTTGCGGCGCAACACATTTTCGACGGGTCGGCCGGACGGGTGCTCGCGCATGCGACCAGCGGGCCGGCATTGCAACAGAATCTCGTCGCCGTGCTGGAAGGGAAATAGTCTGATGGCAGGCCAGTTGGCTGCGGTGCTCGGCACCGGGCAGACGAAATACGTCGCCAAGCGTCAGGACGTCTCGATGAACGGCCTGGTTCGCGAGGCCATCGACAAGGCATTGGCGGACTCCGGTTCGACGATGGACGACATCGACGCGGTGGTCGTCGGCAAGGCGCCCGACTTCTTCGAGGGCGTCATGATGCCGGAGCTGTTCATGGCCGACGCCGTGGGAGCGACCAACAAGCCGCTGATCCGAGTGCACACCGCCGGTTCGGTCGGCGGGTCGACCGGCGTGGTGGCGACCAGCCTCGTGCAGTCGGGCAAGTACCGGCGCGTGCTGGCGATGGCGTGGGAGAAGCAGTCCGAGTCAAATGCCATGTGGGCGTTGAGCATTCCGGTGCCATTCACTAAGCCGGTAGGAGCGGGCGCGGGCGGCTACTTCGCACCCCACGTCCGCACCTACATCCGTCGCTCCGGTGCGCCCACGCACATCGGCGCCATGGTCGCGGTCAAGGACCGGCTCAATGGCGCCAAGAACCCGTTGGCACATTTGCATCAGCCGGACATCACCGTCGACAAGGTGATGCAGTCCCAGATGCTCTGGGACCCCATCCGATTCGACGAGACCTGCCCGTCGTCGGACGGCGCCTGCGCCGTGGTGATCGGCAACGAGGAGATCGCCGACAAGCGCGTCGCCGACGGGAACCCGGTGGCCTGGATCCACGCCACCGCGCTGCGCACCGAACCGTTGGCGTATGCCGGCCGCGACCAGGCCAACCCGCAGGCCGGCCGCGACGCCGCCAAGGCGCTGTGGAAGGCCGCGGGCATCACCAGCCCGATCGACGAGATCGACTGCGCGGAGATCTACGTGCCGTTCTCCTGGTTCGAGCCGATGTGGTTGGAGAACCTGGGATTTGCGGCCGAGGGTGAGGGCTGGAAGCTCACCGAGGCCGGCGAGACCGCGATCGGCGGCAAGATCCCGCTGAACGCCTCCGGTGGTGTGCTGTCGTCCAACCCGATCGGCGCCTCCGGCTTGATCCGGTTCGCCGAGGCGGCCATCCAGGTGATGGGCAAGGCGGGCGATCACCAGGTTCAGGGCGCGCGCAAGGCACTTGGCCACGCCTACGGCGGTGGCTCGCAGTATTACTCGATGTGGGTCGTGGGAGCTGACAAGAAGTGATGAAGTACACCTGCAGTATCGCCTTCGGGCAGATCGACCAGCTGACCGAATTGGCCAGGACCGCGGAGGAGGTCGGGTTCGACTCGATCGCGCTGCCGGACTCCATCTTCTATTTCGAGAAGCAGTCCGTCGACTATCCCTACACCGCCGACGGTAAGCGGATGTTCGACGAGGAGTCGCCCTGGGTCGACCCGCTGATCCTGGCGGGCGCGATGGGTGCGGTCACCTCGAAGCTACGGTTCTACACGAACGTGATGAAGCTGGGGTCGCGCAACCCGCTGCTGCTGGCGCGCCAGGTCGGCTCGGTGGCCAACCTGACCAACAACCGCTTCGGCTTCGGTGTCGGGATCGGTTGGGCACCGGAGGAATTCGAGTGGTGCGGCGTCCCCTTCGCCAAGCGCGGCAAGCGTGTCGACGAGATGATCGAGGTCATCAAGCTGGTGCTGGCCGGCGGCATGGTCGAATTCCACGGCGATTTCTATGATTTCGACCGCCTGCAGATGAGCCCCGCTCCCACCGAACCGGTGCCGTTCTACGTGGGCGGCCACACCGACGTGGCGCTGCGCCGAGCGGCGCGGGTCGGCGACGGTTGGACCTCGGCGATGATGACGCACGCGGAACTCGACGAGACGATTGGCAAGCTCAAGACGCTCCTGGCCGAAAACGGCCGCGCGGACGTGCCTTTCGAGTACCAGGCGGTGTGCATCGACAAGTTCGGCGTGGACGGTCATCGTGAGCTCGCCGAGATCGGGGTCACCGACTACATCACCATCCCGTGGATCCTGGACGGGCTCGGGACCGACGCGCCGCTGGAGCAGAAGAAAGACTCGCTGAAGCGGTGGGCCGAAACCTACATCCACTCGGGCTGGCAGGACTGATGGCCGGCAACGACACCGCCGCGCACCTGGCCGGCAAGAGGTCCCGCGATGCGGTCGCGGCCCGCGACAAAGAGGCCTGGGTGGCGAATTTCGCCGACAACGGCATCGTCGAAGACCCGGTCGGCCCTTCACATTTCGACCCCGAAGGCAAAGGCCATCGCGGCCGTGACGCCATCTCGGCGTTCTGGGACATGGCGATCGCGCCCACCGACAAGATCGAGTTCGTCTTCGACAAGACGTACCAATGCGGCAACGAGGAAGCCAATATCGGCCACATCCTGATCACCGCAGCCGGACATCAAGTGACCGCCGAGGGCGTCTTCACCTACAAGGTCGACAGCGACGGCAAGATGCTGGCGCTGCGCGCGTTCTGGGAAGTCGACCAGGCCACCGCGAGCGCCCGCAAGATCTAAATCGGCTCCAGCCCAGCCAGATAGCGCTGCGCGAGATCCTGGTACGCCTTCGGGTTCACCTTCACCCACATCTCGGCGCCGGTGCCGGCGATCGGCCCCTTGACCGTCGCAGGCGCCCCGACCACCAACACCTCGGCGGGAATCTTGGTGCCGCCGGTCACCAGCGCGCCGGCCGCAACCAGGCTGCGCGCGCCGATCACTGCGCCGTCGAGCACGGTGGCGTGGTTGGCGATCAGCGCCTCGGCACCGATGTGCGCGCCGTGGATGACGCACATGTGCGCTACCGTCGCCCCGGGCCCGATGTCGACCGGGATGCCCGGCGGTGAATGCAGTAAGGACCCGTCCTGGACGTTGGCGCCCTCGCGCACAATGACCGGCCCGTAGTCGGCGCGTAGCACGGTGTTGAACCACACCGACGCTCCGGCCTCGACAACGACATCACCGATCAAGGTGGCGGTCGGCGCGACGAAGGCGGTGGGGTCAACCCGCGGCGCTCGTCCTTCAAAGGCAAACAGCGGCATCGTTCAGATATACCGCAGGCCGGGTAACCGGCGGTGATGTGCCCGTCATTGCGCGATCCGGGGCCAAAACTGTAACGTGTTCTAGTTAGAAGCCCGATTCATCTGGAGACCTCATGGCTACCGAAACCGCCGAAGTTCGCGAAATCGACGCCGGCACCCTGCCTGACCGCTACGCCCGCGGTTGGCACTGCCTTGGCCCGGTCAAGGACTACCTGGACGGCGAACCCCACGGCATCGAGGCGTTCGGCACCCATCTCGTCGTCTTCGCCGACTCACACGGTGACCTGCACGTCTTGGACGGCTACTGCCGGCACATGGGCGGCAACCTGGCGCAGGGCACCATCAAGGGCGACGAGGTCGCCTGCCCGTTCCACGACTGGCGCTGGGGCGGCGACGGCAAGTGCAAGCTGGTTCCCTACGCCAAGCGCACCCCGCGACTGGCCCGGACCCGGTCGTGGACGACCGACGTGCGCAGCGGCCTGCTGTACGTGTGGCACGACCACGAGGGCAATCCTCCGCCCCCGGAACTGCGTATCCCCGAGCTTCCCGAGTTCGCGAGCGACGAGTGGACCGACTGGCGATGGAACTCGATGCTGATCGAGGGCTCCAACTGCCGCGAGATCATCGACAACGTCACCGACATGGCGCACTTCTTCTACATCCACTTCGGTCTGCCGACGTATTTCAAGAACGTCTTCGAGGGCCACATCGCCTCGCAGTACCTGCACAACGTCGGCCGCCCGGACGTCAACGACCTCGGCACCTCCTACGGTGAGGCGCACCTGGATTCGGAGGCGTCGTACTTCGGCCCGTCGTTCATGATCAACTGGCTGCACAACCAGTACGGCGGTTTCAAGGCCGAGTCGATCCTGATCAATTGCCACTACCCGGTCAACCAGAACTCATTCGTGCTGATGTGGGGCGTCATCGTCGAAAAGCCCAAGGGCATGGACGAAGAGATGACCAACAAGCTCGCCACCGTCTTCACCGAGGGCGTCAGCAAGGGCTTCTTACAGGACGTCGAGATCTGGAAGCACAAGACCCGCATCGACAACCCGCTGTTGGTCGAGGAGGACGGCGCGGTCTACCAGATGCGTCGTTGGTACCAGCAGTTCTACGTCGACGCGGCCGACGTCACGCCGGACATGACGGACCGCTTCGAGATCGAGGTGGACACCACGATCGCCAACGAGAAGTGGCATGTCGAGGTCGACGAGAACCTCGCCAAGCAGGCCGAAGAAGAGAAGACCGAGCAGCCGGCTACATGAGTTCGTCCAAGGAGTCTCCCGACGTCGATCGGCTGGCCCGATCGATGCTGATGCTCCGTGGCGATCACGACCATGACGACCCAGCTCCGACGGGTAACGGCAGCGGATCATGGTCCAAGGCACCGAATTTCGCCAACGACCCGGATCGCGCCGCCGCGGTGCGCGCCGCCACGCAGGCCGACAAGACTCGCTACCTGACCTCGGGGCAGCAGCCGGTCGATTGCCGGTTCTGCCATGCGACGGTCAACGTCAAGCGGATGGGCCCGGGACACACTGCGGTGCAATGGAATAGCGACGCGTCGCAGCGGTGTGCCTACTTCGCCGAGATCCGCGCCGGCGGCGAGCCGACCGCGCGGGCGCGAGCCTGCCCGAAACTCGGCGACAGCATCGAGCACGCCGTCGCCGAGGGCTGCCTGGAAGCGGTTTCGACCGCGACTCCCCCGGGGGACGGTTAGAGCCCGGCGAACCGCTCCTTGACTTCGTCTGCGGTCAACCCGTAGTCGTCCAGCGAGTATTTGTGTTTGGGAGCCCTTGCACCGCTTTGGCTTTCGGCGTGGCTATCCTGCATAGCCTTGCTCGCCTCCTCGGTGAGCGTGATGTCGAACTTGCGGTAGATGTCGGCCACCGTGCCGATCGGGTCGGCGATGAGCTCGTGGTAGTCGACGTCGTAGAACTGATCCGGGTTGTACTTCTTGCGCGCGGCGTTGAACTGCTCCAGACCGCGCGACCAGGTTTCCATTGCGTCCGAACCGATTTGGTCGCCGGTGAATTTCGTCGACCAACCGTCAGCGGTGGTCTGGGCCAGCGAACACATCGACGCCATGATCGTCTCGACCGGCCGGTGGGTCTGGATCACCAGCGCATCGGGGTAGGCCTCCATCAGCGCGTCGAGCGCGAACAGGTGGCTCGGGTTCTTCAACACCCACCGCTTGTCGGCGTCGTTGAGCCCGATCAGCTGGAGGTTCTTGCGGTGCCGCTGGTAGGCGGGCGTCCAGTTCTGCTGCGCCAACCACTTTGAGTAACTCGGCAGATGCGCCAGCGTCTCATAGGACACCGAATGCAGCGATTGACGCAGCAGCTGCCAGCATTCCTCGAGTTCGTAGGCGGCCATGAAGTGAAGACCGGTGTAGCCCGGGTTGTCCTCGTGGTGCTGGTTGAACTGATCGTCGAGTCGGCGGTACAGGTGGTGGGAGTCCCAGGTGTCGCGTGGCGGACGCGGTTGCGGGAACTCCGCGAGCCACATGTGCAGGCCCTGGTGCGCCGGGTCGGCGCCGAGCAATCGATGCAACGCCGTGGTGCCGGTGCGCACCAGACCGGTGACGAAGATCGGCCGCTTCACTTCGACGTCGGCGTGCTGGGGGTACTGCTTCCACGCCGACTCCGACAGCAGCCGGGCCACCAGCGCACCGCGCAGGAAGAAGCGATTCATCTTGCTGCCCAACACCGTTAGGCCGGCTTCCTGCCGGTAGGAGTCCAGCAGAACGCCGAGTGCTTCGCGGTAGTTGTCGTTGTCGTCGCCGAAGTCGTCGAGCCCAGTCAGCTTGGTCGCCGAGGCATGCAACTCGTCGACGGTCGCGATGTCAGTGCGTTCAGCCATGGTCAGTTGTGGTACTCGCCGCAGTTCACGTCGAGCGTCTGTCCACTGATGCCGCTGGACATGTCGCTGGCCATGAACATGATCGCCGCCGCCACCTCGTCCTCGGTGGGCAGCCGCTTGAGGTCGGAGTTCGCCGCGGTGGCCTTGTAGATCTCGTCGGCACTGGTGCCGTATTTACCAGCCTGGTGCTCGAAGTAGCCCTGCAGCGTCTCGCCCCAGATATAGCCGGGCGCAACGGAGTTCACGCGGATGCCCTTCTCGCCGAGCTCGGTGGCCAACGACTGTGACATCGACAGCAGCGCGGACTTCGCCATCTTGTAGGCGCCGTACTTGGCCTGTGAGTGGCGCAGCACCATGGAGTTGACGTTGACGATCGCGCCGTTCGCTTCCTCCAGCGCCGGAGTGAAGGCCTGGATCAGCCGCAGCGCGCCCAGCGCGCTCAGCTCGATCGCGTCACGGATGTGCTGGAAGCTGGTGCCCGCCAATGGTTTCATCGACGGCACCCGAAACGCATTGTTGATCAACACATCTACTTTGCCGAAGTTCGACGTGGTCGACTCGACCAAGGCGGCGACGTCGTCGTCCTCGGTGATGTCCGCGCGAACCGCGAGCGCCTTGTGCCCGGCGTCGCCGAGTTGCTTGGCGAGCTCCTCCAGCCGCTCGACCGTGCGCGCGGCCAGCACCAATTCGGCGCCGTCCTTCGCGCACCGGTGGGCCAGCGTGGTG
This sequence comes from Candidatus Mycobacterium wuenschmannii, assembly GCF_030252325.1. NCBI lineage: Bacteria > Bacillati > Actinomycetota > Actinomycetes > Mycobacteriales > Mycobacteriaceae > Mycobacterium > Candidatus Mycobacterium wuenschmannii. The sequence goes on from NZ_CP126981.1 coordinate 3,210,262, forward strand.
CCGAGCCCCGGGCCCACACCGCTGATCACGATGACTTTCTTCTCGAGCAGTCCGGTCATGTTCACCCCAGCATCCTTGCTGCAATTTGCTTTTGGCGCAACGCTATTCGGCTGCGCCAGTCGTCGTCGGAAATCTTATTGTGCTCGTAATGCGGCAAGACCCCCGGGAGCTTGTCCAGGCTGACCAACTCGACGGTCGGCCCATCGGCTTCGGTGAGTTGCCGCGATACCCGCTGCCACCGGAACTGCAGAAAGCCGCGTCGGTGGCCGAGCGTTTCGACCCAATTGGTGACGCCCGGGTTCTGATCGGACACGACGATGCGCACCTTGCCATCCGGATCCGACTGCGCCTGAGCGTTGTTCAGCGATGTCTGGTGATTGATGTAGTCCAGCGAGATGTACCAGAGGCTCCCCAGCTGGAATCCGAGGTAGGGGGCGTCGGTCACCGGCAGGGTGATGACGAGCGCCTCGTCGGGGCGCAACTCGAAATGCCCGACCGACGAGTACTGCGTCGCCAGACCGCCGGGCGTCAGCCGGGGCGCGACCATGGTGTTGACCGGCAGGTCCAGATAGAACCACTGCGGGAACTGCAGCCAGGTCTTGATTCGGTTGACCAGTTGCTTACCGGCTGCGCTGTAACGCTTTTCGATCGTGGCGCGGGTCAGCGGCGGCGGCGCCGTGCCGGCGGTGTCCGCTCGCGAGATGGACAGTGTGCCGCGCTGGGCGGCCCAGTCGCCGTACACCTCGCGGATCACCAGCTGGCCGGGACTGTTCGGTCGGACCTGCCACTGGAAGCTACCGTCCGCGGCGATCTCGAGTTCGCGGTCGTCGAACGCGGCTTGACTGACCGGGACGTTGTCGTCGGTGTACTCGCCGCCGAGCAGTTGGAAGCTCAGGTCCGTAGTGCTACCGCGCACGCCGGTGACGGTGTAGTCCTGGTTGGGTTGCACGCGACAGCCGAAATACAGAGTGTCGGGATTGTCGAGGCCCATCTTGGTGTACGGGCCGGTGCCGGAGAGCAGCACAGGATGGTCGCGGTCGTAGTCGAACACCATGTGCGTACAGGCCGCCACACAGCCGGCCAGGTACTGCAGCCCCTCCAACAGGTCGGCTTCGGTCTCGATGTGCGGAGCTGCGGCGACTAGTTTCTCGGACTCGGTGATGGCATCGATCAGCGGCTGAGAGAACAGGGAATCCGGCACGCTCTGACGCTAGAACGTGTTCTAGTTTTCGTCAACAAGCGAACATGCGCCGACGATGCGGATTAGCTAGTCAGTGCACTTCTGCGACAGGTCGATCAGTTGCTGACGAACGTCCGGATGCCGATTCAGGTAGCCGATCACATCCGGGCCGCCACCCTCTGCCCTCGACTGCGAGGAGAGATGCGCTTTGACGTCCGGATGGCGGCTGAGATACGAGTCAATGGACTGACCCACCGTCTGATCGCAGGCGGCGTTCGCCGCCGGCAGCGCAATAATCGTCGCGGCCGAAGCTGCGACCAGCCCGCCGGCGATGCGGCCGGCCCACGCGAGTGACGTGCTCATGGGCGCGACGCTACGCCCGGCGGCTATGCGCAGCCTGTGCGTTCGCCCAGACTATGTCGTGGCGCCTTCCTGCTCGCGCTTGATCTCCAGCGCGATGTCGATGAGCTGGTCTTCCTGACCGCCGATCAGCTTGCGCTGCCCGGCCCGGTGCAGTAGCTGGTGAGCGGGCACGCCGTAACGCTCGGACTGCCGGACGGCGTGCTTGAGGAAGCTCGAGTAGACGCCGGAGTAGCCCATGATCAGCGCGTTACGGTCGAGCAGGCATTCGGCCGGCATCGCCGGTGCGACAACCTCCTCGGCGGCGTCGGCGATGTCGAAGAAGTCGATGCCGGTCTTGACGCCGATCTTGTCGAACACCCCGATCAGCGCCTCGACGGGCGCGTTACCGGCGCCGGCTCCGAAGCGCCGGCAGGAGCCGTCGATCTGCTTGGCACCGGCCCGGACGGCCTCGACGGAGTTCGCGACGCCGAGGCCGAGGTTCTCGTGGCCGTGGAAACCGACCTGGGCGTCGTCACCGAGTTCGGCAACCAACGCCGAGACCCGGTCGGCCACGCCGTCGAGCACCAACGCTCCGGCGGAATCGACGACGTAGACACACTGGCAGCCGGCGTCGGCCATGATGCGGGCCTGTGCCGCCAACTTCTCCGGCGGGATGGTGTGCGACATCATCAGGAAGCCAACGGTTTCCAGGCCCAGCTCGCGAGCGAGCCCGAAGTGCTGGATCGAGACGTCGGCCTCGGTGCAGTGGGTGGCGATGCGGCAGATCGAGCCACCGTTGTTCTGCGCCTCCTTGATGTCTTCCTTGGTGCCGACACCGGGCAGCATCAGGAAGGCGATCTTGGCTTCCTTGGCGGTCTCCGCGGCGAGCTTGATCAATTCCTGCTCGGGCGTCTTGGAGAAGCCGTAATTAAAGCTCGAGCCGCCCAGGCCGTCGCCGTGGGTCACCTCGATCACCGGAACGCCGGCGTTGTCGAGAGCGGCCACGATCGCGCCGACCTCGTCCTTGGTGAACTGGTGACGCTTGTGGTGCGAGCCGTCGCGTAGGGAGGTGTCCGTCATCCGGACGTCCCAGATCGGGTTGAAGAAGATGTCGCTCATGCTTTCGCTCCTCCGGCCGTCGCGGTCAGCGACTCCTTCGCGATTTCCTCGCCGACCTTGGTGGCCGCGGCGGTCATGATGTCGAGGTTGCCCGCGTACGGCGGCAGGTAGTCGCCGGCGCCTTCGACCTCGACGAAGGTGGTGACCAGTGCCTGGCCCCCGGAGTGCACCGACGGGTCGTCAAACTGCGGCTCGTTGAGCAGGCGGTAGCCGGGCACGTAGGTCTGCACCTCGGCGACGACGTCGTGGATCGACTTGGCGATCGCGTCGCGGTCGGCGTCTTCGGGGATCGCGCAGAAGATGGTGTCGCGCATGATCATTGGCGGGTCGGCGGGGTTCAGGATGATGATCGCCTTGCCGCACTTTGCGCCACCGATGGTCTGGACGCCCTTGCTGGTGGTCTTGGTGAACTCGTCGATGTTGGCGCGGGTGCCCGGGCCGGCCGAACTCGACGACACCGACGCGACGATCTCGGCGTAGGGCACGTCGACTGTCCGGGAAACCGCGTAGACGATGGGGATGGTGGCCTGGCCGCCGCAGGTGATCATGTTGACGTTCGGGGCGTCCAGGTGGTCGCGGAGGTTGGCCGGCGGGATCACGGCCGGACCGACCGCGGCGGGCGTGAGGTCGATGGCCCGGATTCCGGCGGCCTCGTACTTCGGCGCGGCGTCGCGGTGCACGTAGGCGCTGGTCGCCTCGAAGACCATGTCGGGCTTTTCGGACTGGGCCAGCAGCCAGTCGACGCCTTCATGGGTGGTCTCGAGCCCGAGCTTGCGGGCGCGGGCCAGGCCCTCGCTGTCGGGGTCGATGCCGACCATCCAGCGCGGTTCGAGCCACTCCGAGCGGAGCAGTTTGTAGAGCAGGTCGGTGCTGATGTTGCCCGACCCGACTATGGCCACACTCATCTTCGACGGCATGGACGCTCCTTAGTTTCTGGTCACTCGAATGACAGTCGCACGGACCCGAGTCCGGCGAAATCGGCGACGAAATTGCTGCCGGGAGGTGCATCGATAGCTCGGGTGCACGAACCGGGCAGCACGATATCGCCGGCCCGAAGCCGCACTCCGAAGCTTTCCACTTTGCGGGCCAGCCACGCTACTGCGGTGACTGGATTTCCCAGCACCGCGTCACTGCGCCCCTCGGCGACCACCTCGCCGTTGTTTGTCAGCACCGCGTCGATGGTCTTGATGTCGATGTCGGTCGGCTTCACGCGCGCCTCGCCCAAGACGAACCCGGCGGACGACGCATTGTCGGCGATCGTGTCGCACAGCGCGATCTTCCAGTCGGTAATGCGGGTGTCGATCAACTCGATCGACGGCACGAACGCCTCGGTCGCCTTCAGGACGTCCTCTTCGGTGCAGTTCGCGCCCGGCAGGTCGTGGGCCAGGATGAAGCCGACCTCGACCTCGACCCGTGGGTACAGGTACCTGTCGGACTTGACCGGGACGTCCTCGAAGACCTGCATCTCGTCGAGCAGGTGCCCGTAGTCGGGCTCGTCGACGCCCATCATCTGCTGCATCGCCAATGACGACAGGCCCACTTTGTGACCCACCACCCGGGCGCCCTCGGCGACCCGCTGCCGGATGTTGATCAGCTGGATTTCGTAGGCGTCGACAACGTCGATCTCGGGGTGTCCGGCGGTCAGCGGGGTGATCGGCTGACGGCTCCGCTCGGCCTGCGCGAGGTCGGCGGCGAGCGCGTCACGGATGGCTGACGGAAGCATCTAGCCGAAGTCCCCTCGTTCGATTGACCGGGGCGGTAGCGCCCAGGCCCGGCAATTCTATAACGTGTTCTACATGACAACTCAGGAGTTCGACGTCGTCGTGGTCGGAAGCGGCGGCGCCGGCATGGTCGCTGCCCTTGCGGCAGCCCACCGGGGTCTCAACACTATAATCGTAGAGAAAGCCGCCCACTTCGGCGGCTCCACCGCTCGCTCCGGCGGCGGTGTGTGGATTCCCAACAACGAAATTCTGCAGCGCGACGGCGTCAAGGATACGGCCGACGCGGCCCGCACTTACCTGCACGGGATCGTCGGGGACGTGGTCGAAGCGCAGCGCATCGACACCTACCTCCAGCGCGGGCCGGAAATGCTGTCGTTCGTGCTGAAGAACTCGCCGTTGAAGATGTGCTGGGTGCCGCAGTACGCCGACTACTACCCGGAGGCCCCGGGCGGCCGCGCCGGTGGTCGGTCGATCGAGCCAAAGCCGTTCAACGCCAAGAAGCTTGGACCCGACCTGGCCGGCCTCGAGCCGCCGTACGGCAAGGTGCCGTTGAACGTCGTTGTCATGCAACAGGATTACGTGCGGCTCAATCAGCTGAAGCGCCATCCGCGCGGTGTGCTCCGCAGCCTCAAGGTCGGCGCCCGCACGATGTGGGCCAAGGCGACGGGGCAGAACCTGGTCGGCATGGGGCGCGCCCTGATCGCGCCGCTGCGGGTCGGGCTCCGCAAGGCAGGCGTGCCGGTCCAGCTCAACACGGCGCTGACCGACCTGTTCGTCGAAGACGGCGTGGTGCGCGGCGTTTATGTGCGGGAGGCAGGCCAGCCGGAAGCTGCTGAGCCGCAACTGATCCGGGCTCGTAAGGCAGTTATCCTCGGTAGCGGCGGGTTCGAGCACAACGAGCAGATGCGGGTGAAGTACCAGCGCGCGCCGATCACCACCGAGTGGACCGTCGGCGCGAAAGCCAATACCGGCGACGGCATCCTGGCCGCCGAAAAGCTGGGCGCCGCACTGGAAATCATGGAAGACGCCTGGTGGGGCCCGACGGTTCCGCTGGTCGGCGCGCCATGGTTCGCGCTGTCGGAACGCAACTCCCCCGGCTCGATCATCGTCAACATGTCCGGCCAGCGGTTCATGAACGAGTCGATGCCCTATGTCGAGGCGTGCCACCACATGTACGGCGGCGAATACGGCCAGGGGCCCGGCCCGGGCGAGAACATTCCGGCGTGGCTGGTGTTCGACCAGCAGTATCGCGACCGCTACATCTTCGCGGGGCTGCAACCAGGGCAACGCATTCCCCGCAAGTGGATGGAATCCGGCGTCATCATCCAGGCGGATACTCTCGAAGAGTTGGCTTCGAAGGCCGGTCTGCCTGTTGACGCCTTTGCGGCGACGGTCGAGCGGTTCAACGGCTTCGCCCGCTCCGGCGTCGACGCCGACTACCACCGCGGCGAGAGCGCCTACGACCGCTACTACGGCGACCCGACCAACAAGCCGAACCCGAACCTCGGTGAGATCAGCCATGGACCGTTCTACGCGGCCAAGATGGTGCCGGGCGACCTGGGCACCAAGGGCGGCATTCGCACCGACATCCATGGCCGCGCGCTGCGTGACGACGGCAGCATCATCGAAGGTCTCTACGCCGCAGGCAATGTCAGCTCCCCGGTGATGGGTCATACCTACCCCGGGCCGGGTGGCACGATCGGGCCGGCGATGACCTTCGGATACCTGGCCGCCCTGCACATCGCCGGAGAGAACTGACATGCCCATCGACGTCGACGTCGCCCTGGCCGCCGAGCTGGACCCGATCGAGTTCTCGTGGAGTAGTAGCGACATCCAGCTGTATCACCTCGGGCTGGGAGCTGGCGCCGACCCTCTCGACATGCGCGAGTTGCGCTACCTGATCGACGAAACACCGCAAGTGCTACCGACTTTCGGCAATGTCGCGGCGAGCTTCCACATGACCAAGCCACCGACCGTGCAGTTCCCCGGCATCGACATCGAGCTGAGCAAAGTCCTGCACGCCAGCGAGCAGGTGACCGCGCCCGCGCCGCTGCCGCCGTCGGGCTCCGGCAAGGCGGTCACCCGCTTTACCGATATCTGGGACAAGGGCAAGGCCGCGGTGATCTGGTCGGAGACCTCCGTGACCGCTCCCGACGGAACGCTGCTGTGGACGCAACGACGTTCGATCTTCGCCCGCGGCGAGGGTGGTTTCGGCGGCGACCGTGGCCCGTCTTCGGGGGCTGCCGCCCCGGAGCGCGCACCCGACCTGTCGCTCGACATCCCGATCCTGCCGCAACAGGCGCTGCTCTACCGGTTGTGCGGGGACCGCAATCCGTTGCACTCCGACCCCGAATTCGCCTCTGCCGCAGGCTTTCCGCGGCCGATCCTGCACGGGCTGTGCACCTACGGCATGACCTGTAAAGCGTTGACGGATGCGTTGCTCGACGGCGATTCCGGGGCCGTCGGCTCCTATGGCGCCCGCTTCGCCGGCGTTGCCTTCCCGGGCGAGACGTTGAAGGCCTCGGTGTGGAAAGAGGACGGCAAGTTGCTCGCCACCGTCACCGCGCCGTCGCGCGACGACGCCGTAGTCCTGAGCGGCGTCGAGCTCACCCCGGCCTAGGGCGGCGCCGAACGCTCCGCTAGCCGGGCGTGACTTGTCGACCGCCCAGCTAGCCGGGCAAGCGACTCGTACGTGCCGCGCGAACGCGCCTGACTATGTCATTGGGCCGGTCCCCCGCTACGACTCGAATGACGATCCACCCGAGGCGTTCGAGCATTTCCGATCTACGAACGTCCCAGGTGTACTGCCTACGATCGCGGCGGTGCTGCTCACCGTCGTATTCCACGGCGACCTTCACGTGCTCCCATCCCATGTCGAGATACGCAAAGGCACTGCCGAATTCGTCGAGCACTGGAATCTGCGTCTGCGGTCGCGGCAGGCCGGCCTCGATCAACACGACGCGGAGCCACGACTCTTTTGGCGACTGCGATCCGGCATCGAATAGTTCCACCGCCCGGCGTGCCCCACCGATGCCGCGGCGTCCCACATAGCGTTGCGCCAACAAATCGACATCCGCGGCTTTGATTTCGGTCGCTGCGGCTAGCGCATCTATCCCCGCCACGGCGGTCATTGTCGGGTACCAACAGCCAAGGTCCAGTGCTGTTCGGGTCGGCGAGGTAGCCGCGACGCCGCCAATCATCTCGATCTCATCCGCCTCGACAATGTCGCGGTGAAACTGAAGTCCGGCGGCGCAGTGATGGTTGTCATGAATCAACTCCACCGCTCTGCCGTCGTCGATCCATTTACTTCCGTGCAGCGCGGCCGCTGAGAACCCCGCCACGATCCCGCGACGGCCAGTCCATAACCATCCCGCGTAGGCGCGGACCGCTGCGGTGATCTCAGCATCGCGGTCGATATAAATGCCTCGAAATAAGCGCGTATAGCGCGTTTCCAACTGACTCTTGGTTAGCAATCCAGCCGTGATGGCTTCGCTGCCGATGAACGGTCGACCCATCGCCGCAGGCTCGCATATGCGACCCTTGCCGTCACTTCAGCTGCCGAGTGCCCGGCAGGCCGGGCGTTGCGTCTCGACGGCCCGGCTAGCCGGGCGCTCGGCGCAAAGGGGGCGGACTAGCCGAGGATGAGGCCGCTCGTCGGGACGCCGGTGCCGGCGGTGACCAGGACGTGCTCGACGTCGGGCACGGGATTGACTGAGGTGCCACGCAATTGGCGCACACCCTCCGCAATGCCGTTCATGCCGTGGATGTAAGCCTCACCGAGCTGGCCGCCGTGGGTGTTGATCGGCAACCGGCCACCGATTTCGATCGCACCGTCGGCGATGAAGTCCTTGGCCTCTCCCCAACCGCAGAATCCCAACTCCTCCAACTGAATCAGGGTGAACGGCGTGAAGTGGTCGTAGAGGATCGCGGTCTGGATATCGGTCGGCTTCAGCCCCGACTGCGACCACAGTTGCTTACCGACGAGACCCATCTCGGGCAGGCCGTCGAGCTCGGGCCGGTAGTAGCTGACCATCGAGTACTGGTCCGGGCTGGCACCCTGCGCCGCCGCCTCGATGACGGCCGGACGATGCTTCAGGTCCTTGGCCCGCTCGGCCGAGACGATGACGAGTGCGACGGCGCCGTCGGTTTCCTGGCAGCAGTCCAGCAGTCGCAGCGGCTCGGCGATCCACCGCGAATTCTGGTGCTCCTCAATGGTTATCGGCTTCTCGTAGAAGTACGCCTTCGGATTCTTGGCGGCGTGCCTGCGGTCGGCCACCGAGATCGCACCGAAGTCGCGGCTGGTTGCCCCCGACAAGTGCATGTAACGCTTGGCGATCATCGCGACCTGAGCGGCCGGCGTCGACAGGCCGTGCGGATACGAGAACGAGTTGTCCACGCCGGTCGAGTCGGCGTTCTCGACCAGCCGCAGCTGCACCTGGCCGAACCGCTGACCCGAACGCTCGTTGAAAGCCCGGTATGCCACAACACAATCCGCGACCCCGGTCGCCACGGCGATGGCCGCCTGCTGGACGGTAGCGCATGCGGCGCCACCACCGTGGTGGATCTTGGAGAAGAACTTCAGGTCCCCGATGCCCGTGGCCCGCGCGATGGCGACCTCGGTGTTCGAGTCCATCGTGAACGTGACCATGCCGTCGACGTCGGCTGGAGTCAGCCCCGCATCGTCGAGGGCGTCCAAAACGGCTTCCGCCGCTAAGCGCAATTCGCTGCGACCGGAGTTCTTGGAGAAGTCCGTCGCGCCGATGCCTGCGATCGCGGCCTTACCGGACAACATCACGCGCCTCCGAAGGTCAAGGTCGCGGTGGCGACGACGTGATCGCCAAGGCTATTGCTGCCAACGATTTTCAATGAGATCAACCCGTCATCGACCGCGGTCACCTCGCCCTTGAACGTCACCGTGTCGTAGGCGTACCACGGCACACCGAGCCGCAGCTTGATCGTCTTGATGAACGCCGACGGCCCGGCCCAGTCGGTGATGTACCGCTGCACCAGACCGGTGTCGGTGAGGATGTTGACGAAGATGTCCTTGGATCCCTTGGCCTGCGCCTTGTCCCGGTCGTGGTGCACGTCCTGGTAGTCGCGGGTGGCGATCGCCGTCGAGATGATGAACGTGGGGTCGCCGTACAGCGCCAACTCCGGCAGCTTCGTGCCGACCTCCACCGTCGGGGCGCTCATGCGCGCGGCTCCCACGCGTACAGCGTCCACGCCGGGCCGACATCATTGGCCGGGAAGTCGATATACGTTGCCTGAACCGGCATTCCAACCTCCACAGTGGCGGGGTCGACACCGCGCAACTCGCCCAGCATCCGGACGCCTTCTTCGAGTTCGACCAAAGCGATGACGAACGGCAGCGTGCGGCCGGGCACCTTCGGCGCGTGATGCACGACGAAGCTGAATACCTCGCCCTTGCCGCTGGCCACCTGATAGTCGGTTGCCAATTCCTTGTCCTGCCAGATCGCCGGCACCGGTGGGTGCTGCAGGCTGCCGTCGGGCCGCTTCTGGATGCGGAGTTCGTGCGCCTTGACGCCGTCCCAGAAGAACTTGGTGTCTTTCGATTCCGACGGCCGCATCATCGCGGAAGCGTCGAGGTCCTCGGGCACGGCCGACGAAGCGGCCTCGCGCGGCTTGAATTTGAGTATGCGCCACTCCATTTCGGCAACGTCCTCGTCGCCGACCTTCCAGACGATGTGCTGGTTGATGAACCAGCCCTCGCCGAGCCCGGTCTGCTTGGGGCCGACGACGTCACCCATCTCCGAATGGATCGTGACTTCTTCGCCGGCGTGCAGGTAACGGTGGTAGGTCTGCTCGCAGTTGGTGGCGACGACGCCGATGTAGCCGTTCTCATCGAACAGCTGCATGATCGGTCCCATGGGGTCGTCGGTCGGACGCTCCCCACCTAGACCGAACATCGTCCAGACCTGAATCATGGCCGGGGGCGCGACAATTCCCGGGTGACCGTTGGCGCGCGCCGCGGCCTCGTCGCGGTAGATCGGGTTGGCGTCGCCGATCGCCTCGACCCAGCTGTTGACCATCGGCTGGTTCACCGGATCGCGCCCCGTGCGCGGCTTGGGGCCGCCGGCCGCCTTGATCTTCTCAAGCGCCTCGTGGATATCCGTCATCGAGGCACCCTCGGCACTTTGAGGCCCGACGCCGCGATCATCTCTCGCATCACTTCGTTCACGCCTCCACCGAAGGTGATCACTAGATTGCGCTTGGTCTGCGAGTCGAGCCAGTCGAGCAGCTCGGCGGTCGCAGGCTCAGCGGGGTTGCCGTACTTGCCGACAATCTCCTCGGCAAGCCGACCAATGTACTGAATACTCTCGGTGCCAAAGACTTTCGTCGACGCCGCATCGGCCACGTTGATGTCTTCGCCGGCGGCGGCAACCTGCCAGTTCAGCAGCTCGTTGACCCGCCACATCGAATAGATCTCACCGAGCGCCCGCTTGACGTCGTGGTGGTCGATCGGGACGACCCCGTCGCCGCCTGGCTTGGACGCCCAGTCGTGCAGTCGGTCGTAGATGCCGGCGGTGCGGCCGGCCGGTCCGAGCATCACCCGCTCGTTGTTGAGCTGGGTGGTGATCAGTCGCCAGCCGCCGTTCTCCTCACCGACCAGCATGTCGGCGGGAACCCGGACGTCGTTGTAGTACGTGGCATTGGTGTGGTGGGCGCCGTCGGACAGGATGACCGGCGTCCAGGAGAACCCAGGATCCTTGGTGTCGACGATCAGGATCGAAATGCCTTTGTGCTTGACCGCTTCCGGGTCGGTGCGGCACGCCAGCCAGATGTAGTCCGCGTCGTGCCCGCCGGTCGTCCACATCTTCTGTCCGTTGACGATCCACTCGTCACCGTGGCGTACCGCACTGGTGCGCAACGAGGCCAGGTCGGTGCCGGCCTCGGGTTCGCTGTAACCGATCGCGAAGTGCAACTCGCCCGCCAGAATCGCGGGCAGAAACTTCTTCTTTTGCAGGTCGGTGCCGAACTGCTGCAGCACGGGGCCGACGGTTTGCAACGTGACGGCGGGCAGCGGCACGTCGGCACGGTGCGCCTCGTTGACGAAGATCGACTGCTCGACGGGGCCGAAACCCAACCCGCCGAACTCTTTTGGCCAACCGACGCCGAGCTTGCCGTCCTTGCCCATCCGCCGGATCACCGCGCGGTAGGCGTCGTTGTGCCGGTCCTTCTCCATCGCCTTCATCTCGTCAGTCGAGATGAGGTTCGAGAAGTATTGCCGCAGTTCGGCTTGCAGCTGACGCTGCTCGGGGGTCAGGTCGATGAACATTGCGCTCCCACTCAGGCTATCTCGGTGACGACCTGCGCGCCCGGCTGCGCCGCGCTTGCGATCCCCACCAGGTCGAGACGATGAGACGGCCCGCCCAAGAGGCGAGTCAGGTCCTTGATTGTCGAGTAGTACCGGTGCATCGGGTAGGTGATGTCCATCCCCATCCCGCCGTGCAGGTGATGGCAGATCTGCATCACCCGCGGCGCCTGCGAGGTGATCCAATAGCCGAGCACGTCGAGATCCGAGGCCGCGTCAAGGCCTTCGCCGAGCTGCCAGATCACCGACGTCGACACCAAATCAATGGTGCGCGAGGCGATGTAGACCTCGGCGAGTTGCGCGGCCACCGTCTGAAAGGTCGACAGCGGCTTGCCGAACTGCTGCCTGTTGGCCACGTAGTCGGCGGTCAGCCGCAGCGCACCGGCCACCAAACCTGCCGTGAAGGAGCCGATCGCCGCCAGCGCCAACTGGTTCACCCGCTGCGCCGTCGCTCCGGCCAGCACGTCCTCGTCGGCCACCGCGACATCGGAGAACGTCACCACGTATTCGTCGGCGCCACTGGACGTCGGCGTCTTCGAGATCTGCACACCGTCGGCATTGGATGACACCACGACCACCGCGCTGTCGGCGGTAACGAGCATCCACTCGGCGCTGTCGGCATATCCCACACCGACTTTGGTGCCCGACAGCCGACCACCCGAGAAGGCACAAGAAGGCCGGTCCGGCAGCGCGCTGCCCGGCTCGTTGAGTGCCACGGTGAGCACCGAGCCTTTGGCCAGGCCGCTCAGGTAGCGGTCCTGCTGCGCGTCGGAAGCCAAGTCCAACAACATGATCGCGCCGGAGAGCGTGGACAACGCAGGACTGATCAGGCCGTGGCGACCGATCTCGGTCAACGCCGTCGAGACCTCGGGCAGGCCGACACCGTCGCCACCCACCCGCTCGGGCACCGGCAACGCCGTCACACCACCGGAGACCAACGCCTCCCACGAATTATCGCGCTCCAGAACCGATGTCACGACATCGGCGACGGCCTGCTGTTCTTGGTCTGGAGTGAAATCCATCAGCTCGCGACCGCGCTCTTACCGGAGTAGTCGACCTGCCAGTGCTTGATGCCGTTGAGCCAACCGGACCGCAGCCGCTCCGGCTCGGAGGTCGGCTTGAGATCCGGCATGTGGTCGGCGACGGCGTTGAAGATCAAGTTGATCGTCATCCGGGCCAGATTTGCGCCGATGCAGTAATGCGCACCGGTGCCACCGAAACCGACGTGTGGGTTCGGGTCGCGCAGGATGTTGAAGGTGTGCGGGTCGTCGAACACCTCGTCGTCGAAATTGGCCGAGCGGTAGGACATCACCAGCCGCTGGCCCTTCTTGATCTGCGCCCCGCCGAGTTCGAGGTCTTCATTGGCGGTGCGTTGGAAGGCCGAAACCGGTGTGGCCCAGCGGACGATCTCGTCCGCGGCGGTCGCCGGACGTTCCTTCTTGAACAGCTCCCACTGGTCGGGGTTGTTCGCGAACGCGATCATGCCGTGGGTGATCGAGTTACGCGTCGTCTCGTTACCGGCCACGGCGAGCATCACCACGAAGAACCCGAACTCGTCGTCGGAGAGCTTCTCGCCGTCGATGTCGGCCTGGATCAGCGTGGTGACGATGTCGTCGGTCGGGTTCTCGTTGCGCTCGGCGGCCATCGCCATCGCGTACATGATCAGTTCCATCGACGACTGCGCCGGGTCGACGTCGGCGTACTCCGGGTCGGTGCCGCCGGTCATCTCGTTGGACCAGCGGAACAACTTGTCGCGGTCGTCCTGAGGCACCCCGAGCAGGCCGGCGATGGCCTGCAGCGGAAGCTCGCACGACACCTGCTCGACGAAGTCGCCGCCGCCCGCGGCCGCCGCGTCCTTGGCGATGTTCTGGGCCCGCTGCGCGAGTTCCTCTTCGAGCCGGCCGATCGCGCGCGGGGTGAAGCCGCGGGAGATGATCTTGCGCAGCCGCGTGTGATGCGGGGCGTCCATGTTGAGCATGACGCTGCGCTGCAACTCGACCTGCTCGCGCGTCATCTCCTTCGGCCACGTCGGGATCGCGCCGTTCTGCCAGCTGGAGAAGACGTCGCTGCGCCGCGACACCTCTTTCACGTCGGCATGCTTGGTGACGATCCAGTAGCCGTTGTCTTCGAAGCCGCCGCAACCCTCGGGCACGTTCACCCAGTGGACGGGCTCGGACTTGCGAAGCTCGGCGAGTTCGTCGACCGGAAGGCCGGCCAGGTTGACGTCGGCATCGAGGAAGTCGAAGTCCGCCGGAATGCTAGGGGGTGCCATAAGATTTCTCCTGAACTACAACGTGTTCTAGTGCCAGTAAAACATGCTCTCACCGCAGACCAAAAGGTGTCAGGGCATCGTCGCTTGTCAGGGTAATGAAACGTGTTCTAGCCTGACCTCATGGGTAACCCGGTAATCGTTGAAGCCACCCGCAGCCCGATCGGCAAGCGCATGGGATGGCTGTCAGGACTGCACGCGACCGAGCTGTTGGGCGCCACGCAGAAGGCTCTCGTCGAGAAGGCTGGCATCGACGCCGGCGATGTCGAGCAAATCGTCGGCGGCTGCGTCACGCAGTACGGCGAGCAGTCCAACAACATCACCCGGGTCGGCTGGCTGGTCGCCGGATTGCCCGAGCACGTCGGCGCCATGACGGTGGATTGCCAGTGCGGCAGCGGCCAGCAAGCCAACGGCCTGATCGCCGGCCTGATCGCAGCGGGCGCCATCGACGTCGGCATCGCGTGCGGTATCGAGGCGATGAGCCGCGTCGGGCTGGGCGCCAACGCCGGCCCGGACCGCGGCATCTTGCGGCCCGCGTCGTGGGACATCGACCTGCCCGACCAGTTCACCGCCGCCGAGCGAATTGCCAAGCGCCGCGGCATCACTCGCGAGGAAATCGATCAGTTCGGATTCGACTCGCAGCGCAAGGCGAAGCAAGCCTGGGCCGAGGGCCGCTTCGACCGCGAGATCAGCGGCATCGAGGCTCCGGTGCTCGACGAGAACAAGCAGCCGACCAGCGACCGCCACATCGTCACCAAGGACCAGGGCCTGCGCGACACCACGCTCGAGGGCCTAGGCCAGCTCAAGCCTGTGCTCGACGGCGGCATCCACACCGCGGGAACGTCGTCGCAGATCTCCGACGGTGCCGCCGCTGTGCTGTGGATGGACGAAGACAAGGCCAAGGCGCTCGGCCTCAAGCCGCGGGCCCGCATCGTCAGCCAGGCACTGGTCGGCTCCGAGCCCTATTACCACCTCGACGGCCCGGTGCAGTCGACAGCGAAGGTGCTGGAGAAGGCCGGGATGAAGATGGGCGACATCGACATCACCGAGATCAACGAGGCCTTCGCCTCGGTGGTCCTGTCGTGGGCGCGGGTGCACAACCCGGACATGGACAAGGTCAATGTCAATGGCGGGGCGATCGCGTTGGGTCACCCGGTGGGCAGCACCGGTAGCCGGCTGATCACCACCGCGCTGCACGAGTTGGAGCGCACCGACCAGACCACTGCGCTGATCACCATGTGTGCCGGCGGCGCGCTGTCGACCGGCACGATCATCGAGCGCATCTAACTCGTGGCTTCGGAGGCAGACCAGATCGCCGCGGCGCAGTTGTACATCGACGGCCTGGCCAATCACCGCGGCGACGCCGTTCCGTTCGCGCCGGACTGCGTGCGGTTCGAGATGGGCATCAAGACCGGATTTTCTGGAAACCACTTGCGGCGCAGCCTGAATCGCGGCCCACAGTTCCGGATCATCAAGGAGTGCACCCCGCCGAAGTTCGAGGTCGACGGCGATCACGTGCGCGCCCAGTTCGACGTGATCACCAAGCCGACACTGGCCGGACGCCGGGTGTGCTCGCACGTCGACGAGACGTTCCTGATTGTGGATGGCAAAATCCGCCACATCAACGCTCAGATGCGCCCGTTCATTCAGCACGTTCGATAGGAAGCCCGATGGCCAAGCCGCCGCCCGCCCTCAACTCCGCCGGCACCGGTGTCCTGATCAAGTGGATGTCGCGCCTGAACACCATCGCCTTCAAGGCTTCGGGCGGCCGGATCGGCGGCACGTTCCTACAGGGCGCGCCGGTCGCGCTGCTGACCACCATCGGCCGAAAGACCGGGCAACCCCGCGTCAGCCCGCTGCTCTTCCTGCGCGACGGGAACCGCATCGTGCTGGTCGCCTCGCAGGGCGGTCGTGCCAACAACCCGATGTGGTACCTCAACCTCAAGGCCAATCCGAAGGTCACGGTGCAGGTCAAGAAAGAGGTGCTGAAGCTGACCGCCCGCGACGCCACCCAAGAAGAACGCGACCACTATTGGCCGCCGCTGGTGGCGATGTACTCGTCGTTCGAGGACTACCAATCCTGGACGGACCGGGTCATCCCGATCGTCATCTGCGACCCGTAACGACAGATGAAGGTTCTGATCACGGGGGGCACCGGATTTGTCGGTGCGTGGACAGCCAAGGCCGTCCAAGACGCGGGACACCACGTCAGGTTTCTCGTGCGAAGCCCCGACCGCCTCAACACCAGCGCCGCACAGATCGGCGTCGACGTCAGCGATCACGTTGTCGGTGACATCGCAGACGCGGAGATCACTGCCGAGGTGCTACGCGGCTGTGACGCCGTCATTCATTGCGCGGCAATGGTTTCCACCGATCCAGCGCGCGCCGACGAGATGTTGCACACGAACCTCGAAGGCGCACGCAACGTGCTCGGCGGGGCGGTCGCCGCGAAGATCGATCCCATCATTCACGTCTCGAGCTTCACCGCGCTGTTTCGGCCGGGCCTGCCGAAGCTGCACGCGGACCTGCCCGTGGTCGGCGGTTCGGACGGGTACGGCAAGTCCAAGGCGATCGTCGAGGCTTATGCGCGGGGCCTGCAGGACGCCGGCGCACCGGTGAACATCAGCTATCCAGGGATGGTGCTGGGGCCACCCGCCGGCGATCAGTTCGGCGAGGCCGCCGAGGGCGTGGAGGCCGCCATCAAAATGGGCGGCGTGCCTGGGCGCAGCGCGGCCTGGATCGTGGTGGACGTTCGCGATCTCGCCGCCCTGCATGTCGCCCTGTTACGGCCCGGCCAGGGACCGCGCCGCTATATGGCGGGTGGCCAACGCATTCCGGTCGATCGGCTAGCAGCGCTGATCGGCGCCGCCGCCGACCGCAACCTGCTGGCGGTCCCGGTTCCCGATGTCGGACTGCGCGCCCTGGGGCGGTTGTTCGACGTCGTCGGGGATCATCTGCCCTTCGAGACGCCGATCAACTCTGCGGCCATGCAGTACTACACCCAGATGCCGAACTCCGATGACACTCCGGCCGAGCGCGACCTCGGTATCACGCAACGGGACCCGGCGCGGACGCTTGCCGACACGGTCGTCGGACTGCGGAAGGTCGGCCGTATCTGACCGGGTATGAACCGGCTTAACTAAAGCTGTGATTTACCTTAAATCGCGGGTTTATCTGGGTTAGATTTGCCCGCGTGATGAGGTGCGCGCGTCCGTTCATCGTCGGTTTGCTGTCGACCGCCATGCTGTCCATGGCCTCAGCACTCGCGCGGGCCGACGAAGGGTCGATCGTGCTCGATCTGGTCCGGCACGGCGAGACGCTGTCCAACCTCAACGGGATCATCGACACCGCGCCGCCGGGAGCCCCGCTCGACGCGGCCGGGATCGCCCAGGCGAACGCCGTGGCCGACTCGATCTACGGCGTCTTAAAGGACAACATCTCCGGGCTGTTCGCCTCGGACGCGCTCCGGACCCAGCAGACCGCCGAGCCGCTGGCTGAGTTGCTGAGCTCACTGAACAACGGCAACCCGTTTCCCGTCGAGGCGTTGTCGGGGCTCAACGAGATTCCTGCCGGGGTTTTCGAGGGCCAGCCCACGGCCAGCCTCGCGGGGATTCTGTATCTGCTGGGCCCGATCTCCTGGACGCTCGGCTTTCCTCTGGTGCCGAACTTCGGCGACCCGAGCATGAACGGCATCACCTTCGACGAGGGCTTTGGCCTTGCGGTGCAACACATTTACGACGGCACCGTCGGAACCGGCGACCTGACTACCAACGACGTCGCGTTCTCCAGTGCGGGTGCGATCGCGGTCTGGACGCTGATGAACGTCAAAAACCCCGACTTCTCGATCCTGTTCAACGAGATCGTCAACGACCAGGAGTTCTTGCCCAACACCGGTCAGGTTGTCATCGAGGGCAGCCCCGGGGACTGGACGCTGGTGAGCTATGACGGCGTTGCGGTGCCGGCGGATCCCGGTCTGGCAACACAACTTTTCGTCGACTTCCGCGACCTGCTCGAGGCGCCTCAGTTCGCCGCCTACGACATCTACGAGGCCTTGCTGACGGGCAACGCCACCACGATCGACGCCGCGCTGCAGGCCGGATTCACCCAGATCGACAACGCGTTCACCCAATTTCCCATCGAGGTGTTCGATCACCTGGTCGCGGCATTCGGCGGGGGTATCTGATGCGCCGCGCACTCACCGTCGGATTGCTCTCGGCGGCAATGCTTTCCACTGCACCGGCGCTCGCCTCCGCCGACGACGGGTCGATCGTGATCGACTTCATCCGGCACGCCGAAGGCGGCGACAACCTCGCCATCAACACCACGGTCCCCGGTCCCGGTCTCACAGAGATCGGGAAGATCGAAGCGGCCGACCTGGTCACGACACTGCAGGCCAACCACGTCGACGTAGACGAGATCTGGGCGTCGACAATGATCAGGTCGCAGGAAACCGCGGCGCCGCTGGCCGAATCGCTCAACATGTACCCGCTGGATCCGACCCACCTACTGGCGGGTCTCAACGAAATTGACGCCGGGATCTTCGAGGGTGCGCCGGTCGGCGTCGGCGACGTGCCGTTGGGTGGCGCCCTCTATCTGCTCGCGCCGGCGCTCTGGACCCTCGGATTGACCTCGGTCCCAGAACTCGGCTCCACCGACGCCAACGGCATCGTGTTCGACGCGCGGGTCGACCAGGCCATGGAAGCGATCTACGCCGGTACCGCCACCGGTGACACCAGCGCGGTGTTCTCGCACGAAGGCACCATTGCGATCTGGGCGCTGATGAACGTCGACAACCCGGACTTCGGACTCGTGCTCAAGGAGTTGTTCACGACCGGCGAATTGCTGCCCTTCACAGGCCAAGTCGTGATCGACGGCTCTCCCGGCGACTGGTCACTGGTCAGCTGGGACGGCATGCCGGTCGCTCGGGATCCGGGCCTGCTGACCGATCTGTTCGTCGACTTCCGCGACTTCATCCAGGTGCCGCAACTGGCCGGGTACGACATCTACGAGGCCCTGCTGACCGGTAACGCGGCGACCATCGACGCCGCCATCCAGACCGGTGTCAGCCAGGTCGACGCGGCACTGGCGCAGTTCCCGGTCGCGGTATTCGACGACTTCGTCACCGCACTGGGTGGTTCGATCTAAGCCAATCCTGCTGTCGGCGAATGAAATCCACGCCGACAACGCTGCCGTGTCCGGGCACGTAGATGGCATCGGGTCCACCGATCGTGAGCAGTCGGTCCAGGGTTTCCGGCCAGTCCACGACGTCGGAATCGGCATCGATCGCCGGGTCGCCGGACTCCTCGAGCAGGTCGCCGGTGAAGACGACGGATCGCTCACCCCGCACGCCCGCGGCCAGCACCACAAGATCGGCGTCGGTGTGCCCGCGGCCCGGCCGCGCGACGATCACCTCACGGTTGCCGAGGTCGATCACCGCTTCGTCGACCGAATGTTGCGGCGGCCGCAATGCCGCAATCGCGCAGTAGACTTCCGCCGCGTTGGCGCCGTAACTCAGTGCGTCGTCGCGAAGTTGATCGGTCGCCGCGGTAATGCAGTCCGAAACCTCAGGGGCACAGTACTTTTGAGCGTCTGCGAACAATCCGGAGCCCAGCACGTGATCGAAATGCTTGTGCGTCAACACCACATGCGTCACGTCGCGGGCGGCGATCTCACGCACGTCGTCACGGATCGCCTGCGCTTCGATGAGCGTGGTGCCGGTGTCGACGAGCATCGTTCCGGTGCTGCCCTGCACCAGTCCGACGGTGACGTCGAGAAAGGGCAGACGACACCGATGCACGCTGTCGGTCAAGGACTCCCAGTCGAAATGCACGCGACTGTTGTATCAGGCTCCGTACACCGGGACGGGTTTACGCGCCTGGGAAAGTAGATCGGAAACGACCGGCCCCAGTTCGGCGGGATCCCAGCGGGCACCCTTGTCGATCTGCGGCCCGTGCGCCCAGCCCTCGGCGACGCGGATCTTGCCGCCCTCGACCTCGAAGACCTGGCCGGTGATGTCGCGAGACTCGTTGCTGCCCAACCACACCACCAGCGGCGAGATGTTCTCCGGCGCCATCGCGTCGAAGGCGTCATCCTGCGTGGACATCATGTCGGCGAACACCGTCTCGGTCATCCGGGTGCGGGCCGACGGCGCGATCGCGTTGACCGTGACGCCGTAGCGGCCCATCTCGGCGGCGGCGACCAAGGTCATCGCCGCGATACCGGCTTTGGCCGCGCTGTAGTTGCCTTGGCCGACACTGCCCTGCAGGCCTGCACCGGAACTGGTGTTGATGATCCGCGCGTCTACGGTCTTGCCCTCTTTGCTCAGCCCGCGCCAGTACGAGGCCGCGTGCCGCATCGCGCCGAAGTGCCCCTTGAGGTGCACCGCGATGACGGCGTCGAATTCTTCTTCGCTGGTGTTGGCCATCATCCGGTCGCGCACGATGCCTGCGTTGTTGACCAGAACATCCAGTCCACCGAAGGTGTCGACGGCCGTCTGGATCAGCGCGGCGGCCTGGTTCCAATCGGCGATGTTGGAGCCGTTGGCGACGGCTTCGCCTCCGGCAGCGGTGATTTCGTCGATCACGCTCTGCGCCGCGCTACCACCGCCGGCCGGCGAGCCGTCCAGACCCACACCGATGTCGTTGACGACGACGCGGGCGCCCTCCGCGGCGAACGCCAACGCGTGCGCCCTCCCGATACCGCCGCCCGCTCCGGTGACGATGACGACGCGGCCGTCGACTACTCCCATTTGTGCTGTCTCCCTTACTTGATCGAGCTGGCGTTGGTGGTGGCCAGGTAGGGCGGCGGTTCACCACCGCCGTGCACCTCCAGCGAGGCGCCGCTGATGTAGGACGCCGCATCCGAGGCCAGAAATGCTGCGGCCCAACCCACGTCGGCGGGGGTGGCCAGCCGGCCGAGCGGGACACCTTTGGAGATCGCGGCAATCGAGTCGGCGTCGCCGTAGAACAACTCCGACTGCTCCGTCTCGACCATGCCGACAACGCACGCGTTGACCCGGACCTTCGGGCCCCACTCGACGGCCAGGGTCTGGGTGAGGCTTTCCAGGCCCGCCTTGGCCGCGCCGTAAGCGCCGGTGCCCGGGGAGGGTCGGCGGCCACTCAGGCTGCAGATATTGACGATGGACCCACCGGCCGACTGGGTCTGCATCACGTCGTTGGCATGCTGAGACACCGACAGGGCACCGAGCAGGTTGAGTTCGATGATTTTGCGATTGAACTTCGCGCTGGACTCCGCGGTCAGCACGAACGGCGATCCGCCGGCGTTGTTGACGACCGCGTCGAGACGCCTGTGCTTGGCGACTATCTCATCGATCATCGCCTTGACGGCGTCGTCGTCGCGGATGTCGCAGGAGTGGAATTCGTAGGGGAGATCGTCGACCGCACGCCGGGCGCAGGTGACAACGGTGGCACCCTGCTCGGCGAAAACACTGCTGATCCCGGCGCCTACCCCTCGAACGCCACCGGTCACCAGCACGACCCGGCCGGTGAGCCCGAAGCGGAACGCGGGGCCTCCGTCGGCGTGAGTCACTGTGCTAGCGTACCAAGCAAGTGCTTGCTTAGGTAATCGCACCCACATCGTCCCCCAAGGAAGTGGTCGAGGATCTCGATGACAATCACGTCACGCACCGTCGAACCGGGGATCGTCTCGGTCACCGTCGACTACCCGAAGGTCAACGCGATTCCGTCGCGGGGCTGGTTCGAACTCGGCGACGCCATCACCGCAGCCGGTCGGGACATGGACACGCACGCGGTGATCCTGCGCGCCGAGGGACGCGGCTTCAACGCCGGCGTCGACATCAAGGAAATGCAGAACACCGAGGGCTTCACCGCGCTGATCGACGCCAACCGCGGCTGCTTTCACGCGTTCCGCGCGGTCTACGAGTGCGAGGTGCCGGTGATCGCCGCGGTCAACGGCTTCTGCGTAGGCGGCGGCATCGGTCTGGTCGGTAACGCCGACGTGATCGTGGCCTCCGACGATGCGACGTTCGGCCTGCCCGAGGTCGAGCGCGGCGCACTCGGCGCGGCGACGCACTTGTCGCGGCTGGTGCCGCAGCACATGATGCGGCGACTGTTCTTCACCGCGGCCACCGTCGACGCCGCGACCCTGCACCACTTCGGCTCGGTGCACGAGGTGGTGCCGCGCGACGAGCTCGACGAGGCCGCGCTGCGGGTTGCGCGCGACATCGCCGCCAAGGACACCCGGGTGATCCGCGCGGCCAAGGAGGCGCTGAACCTGATCGACGTGCAGCGGGTGAACTCCAGTTACCGCATGGAGCAAGGCTTTACGTTCGAACTCAACCTGGCCGGCGTGGCCGACGAACACCGCGACGCGTTCGCCGGGACCAAGAAGGGCGAGAAGTCTTGAGCAACAAACGCACCACCCTCGACGACGCTGTCGCGCAGGTGCGCAGCGGCATGACCATCGGCATCGGCGGCTGGGGCTCCCGACGCAAGCCGATGGCGTTCGTCCGCGCGCTGCTGCGCACCGAGGTCAAGGACCTGACCGTGGTGACCTACGGCGGACCGGACCTTGGCCTGCTCTGCTCGGCGGGCAAGGTCAAGCGGGTCTACTACGGCTTCGTCTCGCTGGACTCACCGCCGTTTTACGACCCGTGGTTCGCGAAGGCCCGCAGCGCCGGCGCGATCGAGGCCCGCGAGATGGACGAGGGCATGCTGCGGTGCGGCCTGCAGGCTGCGGCACAACGCTTGCCGTTCCTGCCCATTCGCGCCGGGCTGGGCAGTTCGGTGATCGACTTCTGGGAGGGTGAGCTCAAGACCGTCACCAGCCCCTACCCGGCACCGGGTGGTGGCAATGAGACGCTGCTCGCCATGCCGGCGCTCAACCTCGATGCGGCGTTCGTCCATCTCAACCTCGGCGACGAGCGGGGTAACGCAGCTTACACCGGCATCGACCCCTACTTCGACGACCTGTTCCTGATGGCCGCCGAACGGCGCTACCTGTCGGTGGAGCGGGTCGTCTCCACCGAAGAGTTAGTCAAAGCCGTTCCGCCGCAAGCACTACTGGTGAACCGGATGATGGTCGACGGTGTGGTCGAGGCGCCGGGCGGCTCGCACTTCACCACCGCCGCACCCGACTACGGCCGCGACGAGAAGTTCCAGCGGCACTACGCCGAGGCCGCCGCCACCGACGAGGGCTGGCAGGCGTTCGTGCAGACCTACTTGTCCGGCGGAGAGGCCGAATACCAAGCGGCCGTGCAGAAATTCGCTGAGGAGGCCGCCAAGTGAGCACTCGTGCTGAGGTGTGCGCGGTTGCGTGCGCCGACCTGTTCCGCGACGCGGGCGAGATCATGGTCAGCCCGATGACCAACATGGCATCGGTCGGCGCGCGGTTGGCCCGCCTGACCTTTTCCCCCGACATCCTGCTGACCGACGGCGAGGCGCAACTGCTCGCCGACACCCCGGCCCTGGGCAAGACCGGGCCGCTCGAGGGCTGGATGCCGTTCGGCCGCGTCTTCGAGACGCTAGCTTGGGGCCGGCGCCACGTGGTGATGGGCGCCAATCAGGTTGATCGCCACGGCAATCAGAACATCTCCGCCTTCGGGTCGCTGCAGCAGCCCAAGCGGCAGATGTTCGGGGTCCGCGGCGCGCCCGGCAACGCGATCAACCACGCGACCAGCTACTGGGTCGGCAATCACTCCAAGCGGGTGTTCTGCGAAACGGTCGATGTGATCTGCGGGATCGGCTGGGATAACATCGATTCCGGCAATCCGGCGTTCCGATTCGCCAACACCTACCGCGTGATCTCCAACCTCGGCGTGTTCGACTTCGGCGGACCGGACCGGACGATGCGGGCGGTCACGCTGCACCCCGGCGTGACGGCCGACGAAGTCCGCGAGAACACCTCGTTCGAGATCCACGGCCTCGACGGGGCCGACGAATCGCGGCTACCGACCGACGACGAGTTGCGGCTGATCCGCGAGGTCATCGACCCGAAGGCATTGCGGGACAAGGAAATCAGGTCATGAAGCTGCGCACCCCGCTGACCGAGCTGATCGGCATCGAGCACCCGGTGGTGCAGACCGGCATGGGCTGGGTGGCCGGCGCGCGACTGGTCGCAGCGACGTCCAACGCGGGTGGGCTCGGTATTCTGGCCTCCGCCACCATGACGCTCAACGAGTTGGCCGTCGCGATCGGCAAGGTCAAGGCCGCCACCGACAAGCCGTTCGGCGTGAACATCCGCGCCGACGCCGGCGACGCGGGCGACCGGGTCGACCTGATGATCCGCGAGGGAGTGAAGGTCGCGTCGTTCGCGTTGGCCCCCAAGCAAGAACTGATCGCCAAGCTCAAAGAGGCCGGCTCCGTGGTGATTCCCTCGGTCGGTCTGGCCAAGCACGCGAAAAAAGTGGCGTCCTGGGGCGCCGACGCGGTGATCGTGCAGGGCGGCGAGGGCGGCGGGCACACCGGCCCGATCGCCACCACCCTGCTGCTGCCCTCGGTGCTGGACGCCGTGAGCATTCCGGTGATCGCAGCGGGCGGCTTCTTCGACGGCCGCGGCCTCGCGGCGGCGCTGTCCTACGGAGCGGCCGGGGTGGCTATGGGCACCCGATTCCTGCTCACCTCCGACTCGACCGTGCCCGACGCCGTCAAGCAGCGGTATCTGGACTCGGCGCTGGACGGCACCGTGGTGACCACTCGCGTCGACGGCATGCCGCACCGCGTGCTGCGTACGGGCCTGGTGGAAAAGCTTGAGAATGGCACGCCGATAAGGGGTTTGACCGCCGCGGTGCGCAACGCCGCGAAGTTCAAGCACATGTCCGGGATGACCTGGAAGTCGATGATCCAGGACGGCCTGGCGATGCGGCACGGCAAGGAAATGACCATGTCGCAGATCGTGATGGCGGCCAACACCCCGATGCTGCTGAAGGCCGGTCTGGTCGAAGGCAATACCGATGCCGGCGTGCTGGCGTCGGGCCAGGTGGCCGGCATCGTCGACGACCTGCCGTCGTGCGCGGAGCTGATCGACGCGATCGTCGGCGACGCCGTCAAGCACCTGCAGGCCGCGACGGCCTACGTGGAATAGCTAGCGACGATCGCGAGCGCGGCGAAGCCGGGTGAAGCGGGTCGTCGCCATATAGCTAGCCTTCCACCACCATCAGCGTGTGGCCCGTCGGGTCGCGGAACCAGAACAGCGGCGGAACGGGTTCGCCCGGTCGCGCCACTTCCGCGTCGACGTCGACGCCGAGTTCCTTCATCGCCGCATGGGTGGCGTCGATGTCGTTGGTGGTCAACGTGATACCCGTGTTGGTCGGCTCGACCGGCCCGCTGTCCGGCGGGGGCGGGGCGAGCGCGATGCCCGTCGCACCCTCGGGCAGGTACACCTCGATCCAGCGGTAGTCACCGTGAAACGGTGTGTCGGTGCGCTTCTCGAAGCCCAGCGACTCATAGAACGCGACGGCCTTGTCCTGCTCGACCGTCGGCACGCACACCAGGCTCATCGTGGTCAGGCCAGTCATCGTCGTGCTCCTTCTCCGTAGGCTTCCGCGATGTCTTGTGAGCCGCCCCAGCGACTGTAGGTCGGTGATTGCGGCCAGCCCTCCGGCGAGTCCTGCCACTCTTCCTGGCGCCCGTACGGGAGCAGGTCGATCAGCGGGAATGTGTGGCTCAGTTGCTCGGTGCCGCGTCCGTTGGTGTGCCAGGTTCGGTAGACGTTATCCCCATCGCGCAGAAAGACATTGACACCGAACCCGCCCTCGGGCGGAGCTCCGACGTCGGCGCCGAACGGGCTGTTGGCCGTCGAGTACCAGGTCATCTGATTACCGACCCGCCGCTTGTAGGCCAGCGCTTCGTCGATCGGGCCCTGCGTCACGATGACGAACCGGGCATCGTAGTTGTCGAGGAAACCCAGCCGGGTGTACTGCGACGTCAGACCGGTGCAACCCGGGCACTGCCATTCCTCGCCGGGAAACCACATGTGGTTGTAGACGATCAGCTGCGGCTTGCCCTCGAAGATGTCGACCAGCCGCACCGGGCCGTCCTCACCGTCCAACGTGTAGTCCGGCATCGCGACCATCGGCAGCCGGCGCCGCTGCGCAGCAATCGAATCCAGCTCGCGAGTGGCCGCTTTCTCCCTGGTGCGCAGAGCGTCGAGTTCGCGCTGCCAGGTCTCCTGGTCCACGACGGGTGGCAGTCCTACGGTGCTCACAACAATCCCCTCCGGCTATATGTTCACGCTGTCCACATGCTAATGTTCACACCGTACACTTTGAATCCGAGAAGGGTCAAGCGTTGGCCACCTTGAAGACCGGCTATCACCACGGCGATCTGCGCACGGCACTGATCGACGCCGGCCTGCATTTGACCCAGACCGGCGGACCGGATGCGTTGACGATCCGGGAAGCGACTCGGCGCGTTGGGGTTTCGCCGAACGCCGCCTACCGGCACTTCGTCGACCGCGAAGCGCTACTTGGGGCGGTCGCGACGGAGATTCAACACCGGATGGCAGCGCGGATGGCCCGTAGGCATGCGGCGGATGGCACCGAACGGCTACGCGCCGTCGGATTGGGCTACATCAAATTCGCCCTCGACGAACCCGGGTGGTTCACGGTGGCGTTCTTCAGCGCCGACCTGCCCAACGAGACGTCCACCGCACCGCCGTATCTGGCCTTGGTCGACGTGCTCGATGCAATGGTGGAGGACGGCACCCTGTCGCCCGATCGCCGACCGGGCGCCGAGTGGCCTTGTTGGTCGGCGGTACACGGGTTCGCCGAACTCGCCCTGCGGGGCCCGCTACGTCATGCGAGCCGCCGCGAGGTGGACGCCCTGGCTGCGCGGACGGTCGACGACATCGTCGCTGGACTTTGCGCGCCGAACGTGTAACCAGTGCGAAAAATCGGCGCTCGATTCGCACTCACCGCACGTTCGTCGACAGTAGCGTCAGGGCATGAAGCGCTGCATCGTCGGAGGACTCGCTGCCCTGCTGCTGGGCTTCGGACCGATCCACTCCGCGCCATCGGCAAGCGCCGGCTGCATCTCTGCGCCCGGCGTGATCAACAAGTGCGACGGGCCAGTCCAACCCGACGGGACCTGGCAACGTTGCGTGATGACGAGTCATCTGTCCTATCAGGGCGCCAGCTCATTCCTGATCCCCGAGAAGAGCTGCGACATGATCGGACCCGGTGCGGGCGACCCACCCGGGCACATCGACTGAGCTAGAGCCGTTCGATGATGGTGACGTTGGCGGTGCCGCCGCCCTCGCACATCGTCTGCAGGCCATAGCGGCCCCCGGTGCGCTCCAACTCGTTCAGCATCGTGGTGAACAGCTTCGCACCGGTTGCCCCTAGCGGGTGACCGAGGGCGATCGCGCCGCCGTTGGGGTTGACCTTCTCCGGGTCGGCCTTGATCTCCTTGAGCCACGCCAACACCACCGGAGCGAAGGCCTCGTTGATCTCAACGGTGTCGATGTCGTCGATGGTCAGGCCGGTCTTCTCCAGCGCGTAGCGGGTGGCCGGGATCGGACCAGTCAGCATGAAGACCGGGTCCGCACCGCGGGCGCTGATGTGGTGGATGCGGGCGCGCGGCTTCAAACCGTGGTCCTTGACCGCCTGCTCGGATGCCAGCAGCACGGCACTGGCGCCGTCGGAGATCTGGCTGGCCATCGCGGCGGTCAAGCGGCCGCCCTCGACCAGCGTCTTGAGTCCGGCCATCTTCTCCAGCGACGACTCGCGCGGACCCTCATCGACGCGGAACGTGCCGTGCTCGGTTTCGACGGCGATGATTTCGTTGTCGAAGTGGCCGCCACGGATCGCGCCGAAGGCTCGCTCGTGGCTGGTCAGCGAATACTGCTCCATCTCCTCGCGGGACAGATTCCACTTCTCGGCGATCAACTCGGAGCCGCGGAACTGCGAGATTTCCTGGTCGCCGTAGCGGTGCAGCCACTGCTTGGACTCGTTTGTCGGCGAGGTGAATCCGAACTGCTCGGCGACGAGCATCGCGGACGAGATCGGGATCCTGCTCATGTTCTGCATGCCGCCGGCCACAATCACGTCGGCGGTGCCCGCCATGATGGCTTGCGCGCCAAATGAAATCGCCTGCTGGCTGGAGCCACACTGCCGGTCGACGGTGACGCCGGGCACCTCTTCGGGGTAGCCCGCTGCCAGCCACGAGAGCCGGGCGATGTTGCCGGCCTGCGGACCGATGGTGTCGAGGCAGCCGGCGATCACGTCGTCGACGGCGGCGGGGTCGATGTCGACCCGGTCGAGCAGGCCGCGCCAGCCGAGCGCACCCAGGTCGACGGGATGCACCTCGGCGAGCGAACCGTTGCGCTTGCCGACCGCGGTGCGTACGGCATCGATGACGTAAGCCTCAGGCATTTTGGACCCCTTCTTTGGTAATTCCACCTAGGACGATAGCGAGATACTGCTGACCCACCTGTTGCGCAGTCAGCGGTCCGCCGGGCTGATACCAGCGCACCGACACCCAGGTGGTGTCACGGATGAATCGGTAGACCAGGTCGACGTCGAGATCGGGCCGTAGATAACCCTCTTCGATGCCCTGGTGCAGCACGTCGACCCACATCTTGCGCTGCTGCTTGTTCAGGTCTTCGAGGTAGGAGAAGCGAGGCTGCGGCAGTAGACGTTTGGCCTCGTCCTGGTAGATGACGACCTGGGCGTGCCGGTGTTCGATCGCGTCGAACGAGGCCATGAACAGGCCCTTGAGCCGCTCCAACGAATTTGGTTGGGTGTCAACGATTTCCTGGTAGCGGGCGAACAGCCAGTCCATGAACTTTCGCAGCACTTCGTCGACCATTTCCTCTTTGGACGCGAAGTGGTGATAGAGGCTGCCGGACAAGATGCCCGCGGAGTCGGCGATGTCGCGCACGGTGGTGGCGCGCAACCCGCGTTCGGCGAACATCGTCGCGGCGAGTTCGAGCAACTCGTCACGACGGCTGTTGGGCGCCTCGGTCATGGGTGCTGACTCGATACCGAAATGACTTCTCCAGTAAGGTAACTGGAGTAGTCGCTGGCCAGGAATGCGATGGTGGACGCCACTTCCCACGGCTCGGCGGCGCGGCCGAACGCCTCGCCGGCGGAGAGCTGGTCGAGCAGTTCACTCGAGCTGGTCTTGTCCAGGAACTTGTGCCGCGCGATACTCGGCGACACCGCGTTGATCCGCACCCCGTACTCGACGGCTTCGATTGCGCTGCAACGGGTCAGCGCCATGACGCCGGCCTTGGCCGCGGCGTAATGGGACTGCGAGTGCTGCGCCCGCCAACCGAGCACGCTGGCGTTGTTGACGATGACACCGCCGTGGTCGGCGTCGCGGAAGTACCGCAGCGCCGCGCGGGTGGTGCGCAGCACGGAGGTGAGCGTGACGTTGAGGACCCGGTCCCACTCCTCGTCGGTCAGGTCGACCACTGGGGTCTGACCGCCGAGGCCGGCGTTGTTGACCAGCACGTCGAGTCGGCCCAGCCGCGCGGTGGTGGAGGCGATGAGCGCATCGACCTGCGCGGTGGACGTGACGTCGCAGACCACGCTCTCGACCCGACCGAGACCGAGCGCCACCAGCTCGTCACGGGTCTCGTTGAGCCGTCGCTCGTGGTGGTCGGAGACGACGACGTCGGCACCCTCGGCGAGCGCTCGTTTGGCGGTGGCCGAGCCGATGCCGGTGCCGGCCGCCGCCGTCACCACGACGACCTTGCCCTTCAGAAGTCCGTGTCCGGCAACTTCTTTCGGCGCAACGGCGAGCGTCATCGAGCCTCCCTGGGTAGGCCGAGCACCCGCTCGGCGATGATGTTGCGCTGGATCTCGTTGGATCCGCCGTAGATGGTGTCGGCGCGGGTGAACAGGTAGAGCCGCTGCCACTCGTCGAAATCGCCGCCCGGCAGCGCCAGGCCGGCCTTGCCCTGAATGTCCATCGCGATCTCACCGAGTTCGCGATGCCAGTTGGCCCACAACAACTTCGACACATTATCTTGACCGGGCTGTTCCACGTCCATGGTTGCCAGCGCGTAGGACCGCATCGCCCGCAGACCTGCCCAGGATCGGGTCAGCCGTTCGCGGATCAGCGGATCATCAGCAGCGCCAGTCTGTTTCGCGAGATCGACCACGGAGCTGAGCTCACGGGCGTAGACGATCTGCTGACCGAGCGTTGAGACTCCGCGCTCGAAGGTCAGTGTTCCCATCGCGACCCGCCAGCCGTCACCGGGCTCGCCGACCACCAGCTCGGCTTCGGTGCGGGCGTCGTCGAAGAACACCTCGTTGAACTCGGAGTCGCCAGTCAACTGAACGATCGGGCGGACGTCGACGCCCGGTTGATCAAGCGGCACAAGCAGATACGACAAGCCGGAGTGTCGTTTGGACCCCTTCTCCGAGCGGGCCACCACAAAGCACCACTGCGCCCAGTGCGCCAGCGACGTCCACACCTTCTGGCCGTTGATCACCCATTGGTCGCCGTCGAGCACCGCGGTGGTGGCGACGTTGGCCAGGTCGCTGCCGGCGCCGGGCTCGGAGTAGCCCTGCGACCACAGTTCGGTGACGTCGAGAATCCGCGGCAGGAAGCGCTTCTGTTGTTCGGGCGTGCCGTACGCAATCAGCGTGGGGCCCAGCAGCTCCTCGCCGAAATGGTTGACCTTCGCGGGCGCGTTGGCGATCGCGTACTCCTCGTAGAACGCCACCCGGTGCGCCACCGACAGGCCGCGGCCGCCATGCTCGACGGGCCAACCCAGACAGGTCAGCCCGGCCTTTGCGAGATGCTGGTTCCAGGCCCGGCGCTCTTCGAACGCCTCATGCTCGCGACCCGGTCCGCCGAGCCCCTTGAGGGCAGCGAATTCGCCGACCAGGTTCTCGGCCAGCCAGTCGCGGACCTCGGCCCGGAACTCCTCGACGCCTTGCACCCTAATAGGCTAACCTACCAAGCACTTGCTTTGTTAGCCCGGCGGCAAACTGCGCCTGCCAGCGGCGATAGCAGGCAGCGCGTCCGAGCGACGATGCAGAGCCCGCAGGGCGATGAGGAGGAGCCGGACCAGAAAGGTATGAGGAGTTCGATGTCGAGCCATCCGCAGACCATTCCTGCGGCGTTGGACCACATCGCGGACGAACTCCCCGACCACGATGCCCTGGTCACCGAGGATCGCACGCTCACCTTCGACGAGTTGCGCGACGAGGTGCGCGGCGCCGCGGCCGCGCTGATCGGCCTCGGCGTCAATCCGGGCGACAAGGTGGCGATCTGGTCGCCGAACACCTGGCACTGGGTGGTGGCCTGCCTGGCCACGCACTACGCCGGCGCCGTCGTGGTCCCGCTGAACACCCGCTACACCGCCGCGGAGGCCTCCGACATCCTGGCCCGCACCGGCGCTCCCCTGCTGTTCGCGATGGGCCGATTCCTCGGGGCCGACCGGGCCACCGACCTCGACCGCTCGGCGCTGCCCGATCTGCGGCACGTCGTGCGGATCCCGATCGATGCCGACGACGGGACCTGGGACGAGTTTCTGCAACACGGTGACGACCTGGCGTCCGCCGACGCCCGCGCCGCCGGTGTGCGGCCCGACGACCTGTCCGACGTCCTGTTCACCTCCGGCACCACCGGCCGCAGCAAGGGCGTGCGGTGCGCGCACCGGCAGTCGCTGGCCGGATCGGCGTCGTGGGCGGCCTGCGGGAAGATCACCAGCGACGACCGCTACCTCTGCATCAACCCGTTCTTCCATAACTTCGGCTACAAGGCCGGCATCCTGGCCTGCCTGCAGACCGGCGCCACCCTGATTCCGCAGCTGACCTTCGACGCCGAACAGGCGCTGCGGGCTGTCGCCGAACACCGGATCACCGTGCTGCCCGGGCCGCCGACGATCTATCAAACGCTGCTCGACCATCCCTCGCGCGGCAAGTACGACCTCAGCTCGCTGCGGTTCGCGGTCACCGGCGCGGCCACGGTTCCGGTGGTGTTGATCGAGCGGATGCAGAACGAACTCGACTTCGACATCGTGCTGACCGCCTACGGCCTGACCGAGTCGAACGGCATGGGCACCATGTGCCGCGCCGACGACGACGCGGTGACGGTGGCGAACACCTGCGGGCGGCCGATCGCCGACTTCGAGCTTCGGATCGACTCCGAGACAGGTGAGGTGTTGCTGCGCGGGCCCAACGTGATGCTCGGCTACCTCGACGACTCCGAGGCCACTGCGGCCGCCATCGACCCCGACGGCTGGCTGCACACCGGCGACATCGGAAAGCTTGATGCCGCAGGCAATCTCCAGATCACCGACCGGCTCAAGGACATGTACATCTGCGGCGGCTTCAATGTGTATCCCGCCGAGATCGAGCAGGTGCTGGCCCGGCTCGACGGCGTGCTGGACTGCGCGGTGATCGGGGTACCCGACGAACGCCTCGGCGAAGTCGGCCGGGCCTATCTGGTGACACGGCCCGATTCCGGTCTCGACGAGAAGTCGGTGATCGCTTATACGCGTGAGTATCTGGCGAATTTCAAGGCCCCACGTTCGGTGAGGTTTGTCGACGCGCTGCCGCGCAACGCGGGCGGCAAGGTGGTCAAACCGCAACTGCGAGAGATGGCATAAATGGATCTGCAATTCGATGACGAGACGCTGGAGTTCCAGCGGGAGGTGCGCGAGTTCCTGTCGTCGCACCGAGAGGCGTTCCCCACGCGCTCCTACGACACGGCCGAGGGGTTCGAGCAGCACCGCCGTTGGGACAAGGTGCTTTTCGATGCCGGCCTGTCGGTGATCACCTGGCCGGAGAAGTACGGCGGCCGCGACGCGAGCCTGTTGCAGTGGGTAGTCTACGAGGAGGAGTACTTCCGCGCCGGAGCGCCCGGACGGGCCAGTGCCAACGGCACGTCGATGCTGGCGCCGACGCTGTTCGCGCACGGCACCGACGAACAACTCGATCGGATTCTGCCCAAGATGGCCAGCGGCGAGGAGATCTGGGCGCAGGCCTGGTCGGAGCCGGAGTCGGGCAGCGACCTCGCCTCGCTGCGCTCGACCGCGACCCGCACCGACGGTGGTTGGCTGCTCAACGGACAGAAGATCTGGAGCTCGCGAGCACCGTTCGGCGACAGGGCATTTGGTCTGTTCCGCTCCGACCCCGAGGCGCAGCGGCACAGCGGGCTGACGTATTTCATGTTCGACCTGAAGGCCGACGGCATCACGGTCCGACCGATCGCGCAGCTCGGTGGCGACACCGGGTTCGGCGAGATCTTCCTCGACGACGTCTTCGTCCCGGACGCGGATGTCATCGGCGCGGTGAACGACGGCTGGCGGGCGGCGATGAGCACGTCGAGCAACGAGCGCGGCATGTCGCTGCGCAGCCCGGCCCGCTTCCTCGCGTCCGCGGAGAAGCTCGCCGACGTGTGGAAAGCCAGCGACGACAATGCCTTCGGCGACGCGGTCGCCGACGCGTGGATCAAGGCGCAGGCTTACCGGCTGCACACGTTCGGCACCGTGACCCGGCTGGCGGGCGGCGGTGAGCTGGGCGCCGAGTCGTCGGTGACGAAAGTCTTCTGGTCCGATCTCGACGTGGCGATCCATCAGACCGCGCTGGAGATCCGTGGCGCCGACGGCGAGCTGGCCAATTCCTGGACCGACGGGCTGCTGTTCGCACTCGGCGGTCCGATCTACGCCGGCACCAACGAGATTCAGCGCAATATCATTGCCGAGCGGCTGCTGGGCCTGCCCCGGGAGAAGTCCAAATGAGATTTGACCTCGACGAACAGCAGCGCGACTTCGCGGCCAGCATCGACGCGGCGCTGGCGGCCGCCGACCTACCCGGCGCGGTCCGCGCGTGGGCGGACGGCGACACAGCTCCCGGCCGCAAGGTCTGGGCGCGACTGGCCGACCTCGGCGTGACCGCACTGGCGGTGCCGGAGCGGTTCGACGGCATCGAGGCCCACCCGGTCGACCTAGTCATCGCGCTGGAACGGCTGGGCCGCTGGGGTGTCCCCGGGCCGGTCGCCGAATCCATCGCGGTCGCACCGGTTTTGCTGGCCGACGACGAGCGGTCAGCTGCTCTCGCCTCCGGTGAACTGATCGCCACCGTAGCCCTGCCCCCGCACACGCCCCGCGCCGTCGACGCCGACACCGCAGGCCTGACCCTGCTGGCTGACCTCGACGGCACGGTCCGCGAAGCCAACTTCGGCGAACAGCACGAGTCGGTGGATCCGAGCCGAAAGCTGTTCGACGTCAATGTCACTGATGCGCAGTGGCAGGCCGACGTGCAGCGCGCCTACGAATACGGCGCACTAGCCACCGCGGCGCAGCTGGTCGGCGCCGGGCAGGCGCTGCTGGACACCGCGGTCGACTATGCCAAGCAGCGCACGCAGTTCGGCCGGGTCATCGGGTCGTACCAGGCACTCAAACACAAGCTGGCCGACGTACACATCGCGCTCGAGTTGGCGCGTCCGCTGATCTACGGCGCCGCGCTGTCGCTGGCCGACGGCTCGCCGGAGACCGCACGAGACGTGAGCGCCGCCAAGGCTTCTGCGTCGGACGCCGCCTTGCTGGCGGCACGGTCAGCGCTGCAGACCCACGGCGCGATCGGTTTCACCGCCGAGCACGATCTGTCGCTGTGGCTGCTGCGGGTGCAGGCGCTGCGACCGGCCTGGGGTGACCCGGCGGCACACCGGCGACGTGTTCTGGAGGGGCTCTGATGTCTGACGAAAGAGGACTGCTACGCGAGACCGTCGCGGCGCTGGTGGCCAAGCACGCCTCCCCCGCCGCGGTCCGCGAGGCGATGGAATCGAGGAGCGGCTACGACGATTCGCTGTGGCGGCTGTTGTGCGAGCAGGTCGGCGCGGCCGCGCTCGTCGTACCCGAGGAATTCGGCGGCGCCGGAGGCACTCTCGGCGATGCGGCGGCCGTCCTCGAGGAACTCGGCAAGAATCTGGTGCCCAGCCCGCTGCTCGGCACCACGCTCGCCGAACTCGCGTTGCTCGCCGCCGACGCACCCGACGAGGAAACCCTCGGTTCGCTGGCCGAGGGCGCCGCGATCGGCGCGGTGGTGTTCGACCGCGACTACGTGATCAACGGCGGCGTCGCCGATGTCGTGATCGAGGCC
This sequence comes from Candidatus Mycobacterium wuenschmannii, assembly GCF_030252325.1. Classification (NCBI taxonomy): domain Bacteria; kingdom Bacillati; phylum Actinomycetota; class Actinomycetes; order Mycobacteriales; family Mycobacteriaceae; genus Mycobacterium; species Candidatus Mycobacterium wuenschmannii. The sequence continues at coordinate 3,245,266 of NZ_CP126981.1, forward strand.
AAGGACGGCACGCTCGAGCGGTGGACGGAGTTCGACACTGAGCTCGTCACCCCGATGGATCCCACCCGTCGGCTGGCGCGACTCACCCCGAAGGCCACCGCACCGCTCGGCGCTGACCCTGGCCTGGCCGAGACGGCGGCGATCCTGCTGGCCGCCGAACAGGTCGGGGCCGCGAGCCGCTGTCTGGAACTGACCGTCGGCTACACCAAGGAGCGGCAGCAGTTCGGTCGAGCGATCGGCAGCTTTCAGGCACTCAAGCACCGGATGGCCGACCTCTATGTCGCGGTGCAGGCCGCCCGCGCCGTGGTGAACGAGGCCGCGGACAACCCCTCGCCGACGGCGGCGGCGCTGGCCCGAGTCGCGGCCAGCGAGGCGTTCAGCACGGTGGCAGCCGAAGGCATCCAGTTGCACGGCGGCATCGCGATCACGTGGGAACACGACATGCAGCTGTATTTCAAACGCGCACATGGCAGTTCGCAGCTGCTGGGTCCGCCGCGCGACCACCTGCGCAAGCTCGAATCCGAAGTGTTCTAGCGTCCGGTGACGATGCAGAGGGCGCAGCCCGATGAGGAGAAGCCGGACTGTTCTAACGTTGACCTCATGAACGATGGGGTCGCGCTGCGCGCCGGGGTGCCGCCGTTCTACGTGATGGACGTGTGGCTGGCGGCGGCCGAACGTCAGCGCACTCACGGCGATCTGGTGAACCTGTCGGCGGGTCAGCCGAGCGCCGGCGCCCCGGAGCCGGTCCGCGCGGCCGCCGTCGACGCGCTCAACCGCAACCAACTCGGCTACACCGTGGCGCTCGGCATCCCGGAACTGCGCGCGGAGATCGCGGCGTCGTATCGGGATCGGTACGACGTGCGGGTCGACATCGACGACGTGGTGATCACGACCGGATCATCGGGCGGCTTCCTGCTGGCGTTCCTGTCGGCGTTCGACGCCGGCGACCGGGTGGCCGTCAGCAGCCCCGGATACCCCTGCTATCGCAACATCCTGTCCGCGCTGGAGTGCGAGGTCGTGGTCATCGAATGCGGGCCCGAAACCCGCTTCCAACCGACCGCGCAAATGTTGGCCGAAATCGACCCGCCGGTACAGGGCGTCGTGGTGGCGAGCCCTGCCAACCCCACCGGCACGGTCATCCCACCCGAAGAACTCGCCGCGATCGCTACGTGGTGCGACGAGTCGGGTGTGCGGCTGATCAGCGACGAGGTGTACCACGGGTTGGTCTACGAGGGCGCACCACAAACCAGCTGCGCGTGGAGTACATCGCGAAATGCGTTCGTGGTCAACAGCTTTTCCAAGTACTTCGCGATGACGGGGTGGCGGCTGGGTTGGCTGCTGGTACCCGCCGAACTGCAACGCGCGGTGGACCGGCTGACCGGCAACTTCACCATCTGCCCGCCAGTGCTATCACAGCGCGCGGCGGTGCAGGCGTTCACGCCTGAGTCGATCCGCGAGGCCGAGGGGCACCTGCAGCACTACGCCGCGAATCGCGCGACCCTGCTCGACGGTCTGCGGCATATCGGCATCGAGCGACTGGCGCCCACCGACGGGGCGTTCTACGTGTACGCCGACGTCTCAGATTTCACCGACGACTCGATGCAATTCTGCTCGAAGTTGTTGGCCGACACCGGAGTAGCGATCGCCCCCGGGATCGACTTCGATCCCGACCGCGGCGGCTCCTACGTCCGGCTGTCGTTCGCCGGCCCGCCCGCGGACATCGACGAAGCGGTGCGCCGGATCGGCGCCTGGCTGCCAAACCTCGGCTAGGGCGAAACCGCCGCGATCCGGGCCTCCAAGGCCGCGCGGTCACCGGTGTCGGCGACGTTGATACCGAAGCGGTCGGTCAGCTCGTCGACAACCGCTGCGGCATCGGCCAATTCGGTCTTGTCGGTGCCACCGGAACCGTGGACGGACACGTGGCGTCCCGAGAGGTTGCAACGGCCATCCGCGGTGACCAGCGACGCCATCAGATTGGTGACGAAGTGCGATTCGGGGTGCGTCGATACGTACCAGCTGCCTACCAGCAGGTCGATCGGGGGCGCGGTCTTGGTGGCGAACTCGTAGAGCGACTGCCATTCGCCGCGAACCTCCGCCTGCAGCACCAGGGTGTCGCCGCGGCCTTGGAGCCGGTACGGCTCGTGGGTCGTCTGCTGGACCGTGCCGGTTTCCAGTCGCAGCGGCGACGTCGGAGTCTGACCACCGAAGCCCACGTCGACCAGCAAGAGTTGCGGTGCTCCGGGCGGGGCCACCCCCAGCAACGTGTGGGTCTGCGGTGGCACCGGCGACCCCGGCGGCACCGCCCAGATCACCCGAGCAGCAAACCGGCGGACACCGAACCCCAACTCTTCCAGCACATAGCCCATCAGGCCGTTCTGTTCGTAGCAGTAGCCGCCGCGTCGGCGATGAACCAGCTTGTCCACCAATGCCTCTGGGCCCAGGTCGGCGACGGGCACGCCGAGCAGCGGATCGAGATTCTCGAACGCGATGCTGCGGGTGTGCGCCGTCACCAACTCCTGCAGTACGTCGAGCGTCGGGTCGGCGGCACCGTCGTAGCCGATCCGCGCGAAATATCCGGCCAGATCCAGCGTCATAGCGGCCATTCTGTCCCACCGGCGATCCGGGTTAGCATCCGGACGTGGGCTTGCAGATTTCCGAGCACGAGCGGGCGGCACTGGCTCAGCTTGCCCGTTTTCCGCTGCTCGCCGCGATGACCGGGCGCCGGTCGCGCCGATTTCCGGTGGGCGGCCAGATTCCGGACGGCGTGTTGGCCTACACCAGCCGACGGCCGGTCCAGCCGCTGTCAGAAGTCGAGCGAGCGCTGCTGATTTCGGTGACCGGTGGCGTGACAGGTTGGAATTTCGGGATCACCCACCATCCCGGCTACGCGCCGTCGTTCCCCAACTACTCGGGCAGCGCGACGGGACGGACGTTCCCGTCGGCGGCGGGTTTTCACACCAGCCAGCTGTTCTTCACCGACGACACAGGGACCTATCTGCTGCTCAGTCGCGACGAAAAGCCGCGAGAGTTCGACAGCGCCGAGGCGTGGATCAGCCACACCGCCGACTCCTACGTGAAGATCTCGGACGCCCGCCTCGAGCTGCCTCGCGAAGAGCCGTACATGGAGGGCCACAACACCTGGATCGGCAATCATCCGGGCAGTCTGTTGGCGTTCCCGGTGGCCGATCTCGCCGAACATCTGATGGAGAACCTGTGGTTCTTCGCGGCCAACGGCTACCCGATCGTCGACGACATCACCGGCCGTAATATCCCCGGCCTGGAGGGCTTTTCGTCGCTCACTCATTTCGATGACCCGCTACCGCTGTCGTTCGTCGAGCAGTACACCATCACCGAAGCCAGCGCCGAACTCGCGATTGCCGCCAACAACGGCGTCCTGGCGTTGCAGGCGATGGGCCTCGGCGGCTGGACCTACGACGGGCTCGACCGGATTTCCGTGCTGGGCGGGTCGCACGATCCGCGGGCACCGGGCGTGGGGTTCGTCGCCGACCACGACGACCGCTGGCCCTTCCCCAATGTCACCGGGTTACCCAGGTTCTTCGAGACGCTCAGCCCGCCGCACGTGCCGTCGATCGCGGCTGGTGTGGACAAGCTGGTCGAGCGAAAGTTCGCTTCGGGCGGGCCCTTTCACCCCGACACTCCCGGACCCTGGTCGGACACCACGAAGGTGCGCGGATCGGCGCTGCCACCGGACGGCATCCAGGAACTGGTGACCCTCGAAGCGTCCTACATCTACGACACGTTCGGCAAGATTCCCGGCACGATGCCGACCGTGCACGTGCTGATGTACCTGCAAGCCCAGCACCTCGACACCGACTTTTACGACGAGTTGTTCGGTCCGGGAGCCTATTTGGACACCCACGCCGAGCATCAGGCCCGCTGGCACTAGACGGAGCTGGCCTCGCCGACCCTGGTGCCGGCGGGGGGTAGCTGTCCGGGTCGGCGATCTCCCAGTCCGCACGCCAACTCGGCGGTGCGTGGTTGAGCAGAGCCCCGGATTCGAGCCATTCGTAAAGCTCTACCGCGACAAAGACAAAACGGAACAACGCAGCCCGCCTCTAGCGAAAGAGCCTTGGTGGCGAGCGTAGTGGTAGCAAAAAATCAGTACTGGACTCGGAAGCCGCCGATCAGCGTGACCGTGTTGCCGTCCGGGTCGGTGAGCGCCGAGAGTCGCACGCCCTTGGCCGCATCGGTGATTTCACCCATTTCCAGGCCGCGCTGTTTCAGCTCCTCGATCTCGGCTTCCAGGTCCTGCGCCGCGAAATTCACGAACGACGACCCGGCGCATTGTTCGTTGACGAATACCTGCACCCATCCGCCGGGCACGACCTGCCACTCGCACAGTGTGCTCATCGGGTTGTTGTCCGCCGGTCGCCCGAACAGCGACTCGTACCACTGACGGCTGCGGTCCAGGTCGGTCACCGGAACCGCCGCCAACACATGCTCGATAGCCATCTTCTCCCCTTCTCTCACTAGGGGCAGACCCGCGGGCCGGGCAGAAATCATCGCGGCAGAGCCGCTGGCGACGGGCTAGAGCCAGGTGTCCTGGGTGGTGGTGGTCAGGAAGGCCTCGAGGTCGTCGCGCCACTGCGCCGGTGTGGTCTTGTCCGGCTCGATGCCGGTGTAGTCGCCGCGGTAGAACAGCAGCGGTCGCGGCTTGATCTTGGGCGCCTCGGACAGCGATTGCACCGCGCCGAACACCACGAAATGATCGCCGCCGTCGTGCACCGACGCCACCGTGCAGTCGATGAAGGCCAGCGAATTGTCGATGATCGGTGAGCCGAGTTCTGATGCATGCCAGTCGATTCCGGCGAACTTGTCCGGCTCCTTCGAGCCGAAGCGAGCCGAGACGTGCTGCTGGCTCTCGGTCAGCACGTTGACGCAGAACTTGCCGCTGGCCTCGATGGCCTGCCACGACCGCGACACCTTGGTGGGACAGAACAGCACCAGTGGCGGGTCAAGCGACAGCGCCGCGAAGGACTGGCAGGCGAAGCCCACCGGAACGTCGTCGTGCACGGTGGTGATGATGGTGATGCCGGTGCAGAACTGACCCAGCACGCTGCGAAACGCGCGAGCGTCGATCTGCGCGGGCATTACTTGAAGCCGACGCTGAAGTCGTGGCCCCAGAGACTGATCGCGGTGCTCTCTCGGGCGACCCAGTCGTCGTCTTCGACCTGCCTTCCCTCACAACCGAATTCGACATCGAATCCGCCGGGGGTCTTCATGTAGAACGACAACATCAAGTCATTGACGTGGCGGCCGAGGGTGGCCGACATCGGCACCTTCTTACGCAGCGCGCGATCCAGGCACAGTCCGACGTCGTCGGCCTCGCCGACCTCGACCATAAGATGCACGATGCCGCTTGGAGTTTGACCGGGCATGAACGCCAGGCTGTGGTGGCGCGGGTTGCAACCCAGGAACCGCAACCAGGCCGGCGCCCCGTCGGCGGGGCGGCCTACCACCTGCGGCGGCAGTCGCATCGAGTCGCGCAGCTTGAAGCCGAGCACGTCGCGATAGAAGTGCAGCGTCTCCGCGTCGTCGCGGGTGGTCAGCACGACGTGACCGAGACCCTGCTCGCCGGTGACGAACTTGTGGCCGTAGGGGCTGACGACCCGGCGGTGTTCGAGGGCGGCGCCGTGGAACACCTCCAGCCCGTTGCCCGAGGGGTCGGTGAACACGATCATCTCGTCGACCCGGCGGTCGGCCAATTCGGTGGCGGTGGCTTCCTTGTATGGGGTGCCCTCGACATCGAGCCGATTCCGAATCTCCTGCAGGCCTTCGGCGTTCGCGCACTCCCAGCCGGCCTGCGCGAGCCGGTCGTGCTCCCCCGGCACGATCACCAGGCGGGCCGGAAAGTCGTCCATCCGCAGATACAGGGCACCCTCGACGGTGCCCTTGCCCTCGACCATGCCGAGGACCTTCAGGCCGTAGTCGCGCCAGGCCTGCATGTCGGTGGCTTCGATGCGCAGATACGCGAGGGAACGAATGCTCATCAGTTATCCCAGGAAGTCGATGGTCAGCTTGTTGAATTCGTCGAACTTCTCCACCTGCGCCCAGTGTCCGCACTGGCCGAAGACGTGGAGTTGCGCGCGGGGAATTGTCTTGAGCGCCACCAGCGCACCATCCAGGGGATTCACGCGATCCTCGCGGCCCCAGATCAACAACACCGGCTGACGAAGCTTGTGCACCTCGCGCCACATCATGCCGAGCTCGAAATCGGCTCCGGCGAAAGACATTCCCATCGCGCGGGTCGCCATCAGCGACTCGGGTGTGGAGGCGAGTTCGAAGCGCTGGTCGATCAGCTCGTCGGTGATCAGCTTCTGGTTGTAGACCATCACCCGCAGGAAGGCTTCGAGGTTTTCTCGCGTCGGCTCGACAGAGAACTTGCCCAGTCGCTTGACGCCCTCGGTGGGGTCGGGCGCGAACAGATTGATGCTGAGTCCGCCCGGGCCCATCAGCACCAGCTTGCCGGCGTGGTCCGGATAGTCCAGCGCAAAGCGCACCGCGGTGCCGCCGCCCAGCGAATTGCCCACCAGCGGAACGCGTCCCAGGCCGAGGTGGTCGAACAGACCCTTCAGCGCCCGGGCGGCGTAGTGGTTGAACTGGCCGTGCTCGGCCCGCTTGTCGGAGTGCCCGTAGCCGGGCTGATCGACGGCCAGCACGTGGAACCGCTCGGCCAACACCGGGATGTTGCGGGAGAAGTTCGTCCAGCTCGCCGCGCCCGGGCCGCCGCCGTGCAGCAACACGATCGTCTGCTCGTGACCGACACCGGCCTCGTGGTAATGCAGCTTCAGCGGTCCGTCGACGTCGACCTCGACGTAACGGGACGTGGACTCGAAGGTGAGTTCTTCCGTCGTTGTCACGCCTAGACCATCGTGTCGCCGGGCGGCAGCCCGAACTCGTGGTTACCGAAGATCTGGTAGGCCCGCTCGGGGTCGTTGGCCGCGTGCACCCGACCGGCGTGCGCATCACGCCAGAAGCGTTGCACTGGAGCATCACTAGCCAACGCGGTGGCACCCGACGCCTCGAACAGCCGGTCCACCGAGGCGATCGAGCGCCCGGTGGCGCGAACCTGGTCGCGGCGGGCGCGGGCCCGCAACTCGAACGGGATCTCCTTGCCGGCCGACAGCAGCGCGTACTCGTCGCTGACGTTGCCGATCAGCTGTCGCCATGCGGCATCGATGTCGCTGGCCGCCTCGGCGATACGAACCTTGGCGAACGGGTCGTCCTTGGCCTTCTCGCCGGCGAACGCCGCGCGGACCCGCTTGCCCTGGTGCTCGACGTGCGCGTCGTACGCGCCGTAGGCCATCCCGACGATCGGAGCCGAGATGGTCGTGGGATGCATTGTGCCCCAAGGCATCTTGTACACGGCTGCGGTGTTGTTCTCGTACCCACCGGCGGTGCCGTCGTTCATCTGCTTGTAGGACAGGAAGCGGTGCCGGGGCACGAACACGTTGTCAACGACGACGGTGTTGCTGCCGGTTCCCTTGAGGCCCACCACATGCCAGACGTCGTCGATGCGGTACTCGGTGCGCGGGATCAGGAAGCTGCCGAAGTCGACCGGACGGCCGTCCTTGATGACCGGACCGCCGAGGAAGGCCCAGGTGGCGTGGTCACAGCCCGAGGACCAGTTCCACGAACCGCTGACCAGGTAGCCGCCGTCGACGACCGTGCCCATGCCCATCGGCGCATAGGACGATGAGACGCGGACGTTGCTGTCGCTACCCCACACCTCGTCCTGAGCCTGCTGGTCGAACAGCGCCAGGTGCCAGTTGTGCACGCCGATGATCGAACTGACCCAACCGGAGGACCCGCACGCGCTGGCGATGCGGCGGACCGCCTCGTAGAAGACCGCGGGGTCGCATTGCAGACCGCCCCACTGCTCCGGCTGCAGTAGCCGGAAGAAACCGATTTCCTGGAGTTCGCTCACCGTGGCGTCCGGCAAACGCCGCAGGTCCTCAGTTTCCTGGGCCCGCTGGCGCAGCTTGGGCAGTAGCTCGTCGATGCCGTCTAGGACCGACTGGGCGTCACGTTGTTGAATGGACGTCACGGGTTCCTCCAAAGGTGGCTTACGTAGGAGCAAGACTAGAACACGTTCCGATTTGTGTCGAGCAGCGTGTTCCTGCGCCTGGTAGCGATACCTAACCAACTTTCTGTAACCTGTTCTAGTTATGACGGAGGGAAGGGCAGGGTTGTGACGGGCTTGATCCCCGACGACGTCCGCGACGAACCACTCGGCAGCCACGTTCTGGAGCTGGAGATCGCCGACGTCGTCACCGAGACCGACGACGCGCGCTCGCTGGTCTTCCGGGTGCCGGAGGGACCCGGCGATGCTCATGTGCCGGCGGAGCGGCTGCGCTACGCCCCCGGGCAGTTCCTGACGCTGCGGATTCCCAGCGATCGCACCGGCTCGGTGGCCCGCTGCTATTCACTGTGCAGCTCACCGTTCGCCGACGAGTCGCTGACTGTCACGGTCAAGCGCGACAAGGACGGCTACGCGTCGAACTGGCTGTGCGACAACGCGCACGCCGGCATGCGAATCCATGTGCTGGCGCCGTCCGGCACCTTCGTGCCCAAAACGCTCGACGACGACTTCCTGCTGTTCGCCGCCGGCAGTGGCATCACCCCGGTGGTGTCGATCTGCAAGTCCGCGCTGTCCGAGGGCGGCGGGCTGGTGACGCTGGTGTACGCCAACCGAGACGAGAAGTCGGTGATCTTCTCCGACGCGCTGCGCGAGCTGGCCGCGAAGTACCCGGACCGGCTGACCGTCGTGCACTGGCTGGAATCGCTGCAGGGGCTGCCGTCGGCCAACGCGCTGGCGCAACTGGCCGCGCCGTTCACCGGGCGGCAGGCCTTCATCTGCGGCCCGGGACCGTTCATGACGGCCGCCCGCGAGGCTCTCGAGAGCCTGAAAATGCCTGCGGCACAGGTACATCTCGAGGTGTTCAAGTCGCTGGACAGCGACCCGTTCGCCGCTGTGAAGATTGAAGAAGACGATTCCGAAGCGGGCCCGGCGAGCGCGGTCGTCGAGCTCGACGGCGAGACCCACACGGTGTCGTGGCCGCGCAAGGCGAAGCTGCTCGACGTGCTGCTGGACAAGGGCCTGGACGCCCCGTTCTCGTGCCGCGAGGGACACTGCGGCGCCTGCGCCACCAGCCTGCGCAAGGGCAAGGTGACCATGGAGGTCAACGACGTTCTCGAGCAGCAGGACCTCGACGAGGGCCTGATCCTGGCGTGCCAGGCACACCCCGAGACCGATTCAGTCGAAGTCACCTACGACGAATAGTCGCAGCGTAAGTTCTGCTCAGGCATAACGAGACTGGAGGACGAGGCAGATGATGCGGCTGGTCACGGCGCTGGCGGGCGCGGGTCTGATGCTCGTGTTGATGCCGCCCGCGACTGCACCGGCGGCCACCAACACGGCTACCTCGCTGATCCCACTCAACGACGGCAGCCAACTGGAGACCCGCGCCATGCTCGACTGCCACGCCGCGAATGGCAGCTGCGATTTCGTCGTCGCCGCGGGACGCCGGACCGGCGATGCCCTCGACGGCTTCCCGCACGACCTCTGGTCGCGGCAGAGCACCGACATCCGCTCGATGGATCGCACGCTGTACCTCGACGTGCACGCCACGGCCCAGTATGACCGGGTGTTCAAAGAGGGCGGGGTCGACAACGTCACCACGATCTACACCGGTGAGGGGCCGTTGGAGAAGTACCAGACCACCGGTCGGATCGATGCGACCGACTGGCATACCGGCCGGTCGCGCACCAACACACCCGTCATCATGTGCACCCACGTGCAGGTGGTCTACGGCGGAAACAACATCACCTCGCCGAGCACCTGCGCTCAGGCAACGTTCTCCTAGCGCGTCAGAGCTTGTCCGACAACACCTTTGCGAACGTGTGAGTGTCGCCGGGCCAGCGGGCCGACACATAATCGCCATCGTCGACGACAAATGCCGGCTTCGGGTCCGTCGCGGTATCCCTGGCCATGCCAGAGGTTTTCGTCCGGTAGTGCGGTGAACCCTTTTCGACGTCCTGGAAGTCCGACGGATTCGCAAGTGCGCGAGTCACTTCCGCCTGCACGGACATGTAACCCGCGGGCTGGCCGGCCTCTTCGCTATAGGTGCGGTAGTAGTCGCGGTCCCAGAATCGGGTGACGCGCGACAGCCGCCAGGCGGTGCGTTCCAGCGCCCAGGTGAGCGCCGTCGTGCGGCGGCCGTGGAGCACCGAATGTCCGGTCGCGGGATCGACGCTGCGGGCGGCGAGCAGCACGCCGTGACAGATCGCGGCAACCTTCAGCTTGCGGGCGAAGGCGTCGACGACGAGGCGGTGCAGCGTTGGGCTGTCGATGTACGAGCGCATGCCGCGGGCGCGGTGGCCACCGGGCAACACCAGCCCGTCGACCCCGTCGAGCGTGGCGTCGGCCCACGTCGACGGATTCTGGTACTCGGGCGAGCGCAGCATTTCCCGATACGCGCGGCGGGCGTCCTCGTTGGCGCGCAGCGCCCGGCCCACGACCGTGATCGCGCCCAGCACCGGCAGCATCGACCAAAGATCCAGGCCGCGACCGGTGACCATGATGTCATCGGCCGCACCGGGCGCACCGCTCTCGGTCGCAAAGAGGACATCGTGGCCTTCGGTGCGCAGCACCTGCCAGCTGACCGCGACTTCCGTCGGGTCGAAGTCGCGGTCGGGGATCGGGATCAGCACGGTACCCATGGCTGGGCCCGAGCTTACGTGCAGCGTGGCGCCCCGAGCGTCGACTTGTTGTGCGGAATCCGTCGCTTCGCGCCCGACAACTCGACGTTGGGCGCCGGGTAACTCAGCGCGGCAGGCCGAGCAGCCGTTCGGCGGCCAGCGTCAGCAGAATCTGCTCGGTGCCGCCGGCGATGGTCAGGCAGCGGGTGTTGAGGAAGTCCTTGACCGTCTTGTCCTCGACGAGGCCGGAGCTCTCAGACAGGTCCATCCGGTATTCGGCCAGCGCCTGCCGGTAGCGCACGCCGATCAGCTTGCGGACACTCGACTGAGCGCCAGGATCCTGTCCGCCGACCGCGAGCTGCGCGATGCGCTGGTCGAGCAGCGAGCCGACCTGCGCGGTGATGATTAAGTGAGCGAGCTGATCCTGTTGCGCCACATCGAGATCCGCCTTGGCGGCCTCAGCGAGCAGTTGCTCCATCGGGTTTCCCAACGCGGTGCCGGCAGCCATCGCGACGCGTTCGTTGGCCAGCGTGGTGCGGGCCAGCCGCCAGCCGTCGTTGATCGTGCCGACCACCATCTCGTCGGGCACGAACACGTTGTCCAGGAAGACCTCATTGAACAACGCATCGCCGGTGATCTCGCGCAGCGGCCGGATCACAATGCCGGGCGTGCCCATGTCGATCAGGAAGTACGAAATGCCTTTGTGCTTGGGCGCATCGGGATCGGTGCGGGCCAGGCAGACACCCCACTGCGCCTTGTGCGCCGACGAGGTCCACACCTTCTGCCCGGTGAGCTCCCAGCCGCCGTCGACCTTGACGGCCTTGGTGCGCAGCGACGCCAGGTCCGATCCGGCGCCGGGCTCGGAAAACAGCTGGCACCAGTAGATTTCGCCGTTCAGCGTGCCCGGGAGAAACTGCTCGATCTGCTCGGGCGTGCCGTGTTCGAGGATGGTCGGGGCGGCCCACCAGCCGATCACCAGGTCGGGGCGGGTCACCTCGACCGATGCCAATTCCTGGTCGATCAACAGCTGCTCGGCCGGTCCCGCGCCGCGGCCGTACGGCTTCGGCCAGTGCGGCGCCAGCAGGCCCGCCTCGGCCAGCTTGGCCTGCCGCTCTCCGTCCGAGAGCGCGGCGACTCCGGCAGCGGCGTCGGCGATCTCGGGCCGCAGGTCCTCGACGTCGCTGAGGTCGATGCTGAGGTCACGACGGACGCCGTCCTGGGTCAGCTCGGCCGTACGGCGCAGCCATCGGGCGGGCCCACCGAGGAACTGCCCGATGCCGTAGGCCCGACGCAGGTAGAGGTGCGCGTCGTGTTCCCAGGTGATCCCGATGCCGCCGAGGACCTGGATGCAATCCTTGGCGTTGGCCTTCACAGCGTCGATGGCGACACCGGCGGCGATCGCCGCGGCGATGGACAGCTGACGACGGTCTCCGTCCTGGGCGGCGCGGGCGGCGTCGGCGGCCGCGACCGCGACCTGCTCGGTGCGACAGAGCATCTCGGCGCACAGGTGCTTGATCGCCTGGAAGCTGCCGATCGGCTTACCGAACTGCTCGCGGACCTTTGCGTATTCGACCGCGGTGTCCAGCGCCCAGCGGGTGATGCCCGCCGCCTCGGCGGACAGCAGCGCCACCGCCAGATCGGCCACCGGGGCGTCGACCACGCTGGCCGGAGCGGCAGTGAACACCGCCCGCGCCAGCGGCCGGGAGAAGTCGGTGGCCTCCAGCGCCTCGACCGATACGGTGCCCGCTGCATCGGCTGCGCCGGGGTCGACCAGCAGCCAGGTGTCGCCGGCTGGGACCAAGATCACGCCGCCGTCGACGCCGCCGAGCACCCACGGCGCGGTCCCCGAAACCTGCGAGGCCGTCTCGTCGAAATCGACATCGCCGCCCAGCGCGACGCCGGCGGTGCGCTCCCCGGACGCCAACGCCTCACGCAGCGCGGGGTCGGACACTACGAGTGTGGCTAACGCCGTCGTGGCCACCGGGCCGGGCACCAGCGCCCGGGCCGCCTCCTCGACCATCGCCGACAGGTCCTCGATGCTGCCGCCCGCGCCACCGCAGTCCTCGGGGACCGCGACGCCGAACAAACCCAGGTCGGCCAGGCCGGCGAAGACCGGCTGCCAGGCCTTCGGCTCGCCCTGCTCGATATCCCGTACCGCATCCGTCGCGCCGGAGCCAGCCGCCCAGTCGCGGACCAACTCCCGGGCCGCAAACTGTTCGTCAGTGATGGTCGTGCCCACCTGAACTCCTCGATCGACGGAAAACGGCGCAGCGCGAGACGCTACGCGCAGCACTAGAACGTGTTCTAATAGTGCCAGTGTTCGACCGTCAAGTCGAATGCCATCGCAGCAGGACATCCCGGTGTCCCGGCCGCACGGAGGTGGGAGATTCGCGCTCGGCATGCGTATCGTTTCGGGCGAGCGCGCAAGAAAAGGAGCTGGCCGTCAGATGTCGTCACCGGCGAACAAGAACTCGGGCACGTCCTCGGGTTCGTCCTCTGCGCAACCCCGTGAGGTGATGAACGTGGCGGTACTCGCCGAGTCGGAACTCGGCTCCGAAGCGCAGCGGGAGCGTCGTAAGCGCATCCTCGACGCGACGATGGCGATCGCCTCCAAGGGCGGCTACGAGGCCGTTCAGATGCGTGCGGTCGCCGACCGAGCGGACGTCGCAGTAGGCACGCTGTACCGGTACTTCCCGTCGAAGGTGCACCTGCTGGTGTCCGCGCTGGGCCGGGAGTTCGAGCGCATCGACGCCAAGACCGACCGCTCGACCCTGGTCGGCGGGACGCCGAACCAGCGGCTGAATTTCATGATCAGCAAACTCAATCGCGCGATGCAGCGCAACCCGCTGCTGACCGAGGCCATGACCCGCGCCTACGTCTTCGCCGACGCGTCGGCGGCCGGCGAGGTGGATCAGGTGGAGAAGCTGATCGACTCGATGTTCGCCCGCGCGATGAGCGACGGCGAACCGACCGAGGAGCAGTACCACATCGCCCGGGTGATCTCCGATGTGTGGACGAACAATCTGCTGGCCTGGCTGACCCGGCGGGCGTCGGCCACCGACGTCGCCAAGCGGCTGGAGTTGGCGGTCCGGCTGCTGATCGGCGACGGCGACACCGCGCACGTCTGATCGCTCAGGGCGGCGGCCCCGCGGTGCGTCCCCGAATCAGTTCGGTGGTGAGCACTTCGATCGTCGGTGTGATGTCCCCACTCAGTAGGAGTTCGCCTGCGCGGCGGCCCTTGTGCAAGCTCGGCTGGGCGACGGTGGTCAGGCCTCGGCTCATCGCCGCGGGCACGCCGTCGAATCCGGTGACGGTGATCTGGTCGGGGGCGAACTTGCCGCGGGCGCGCAGGTAGTCGAGCGCGGAGACGGCGAGCACGTCGGCGGTGCACATCAGCGCAGTGATGCGCGGATTCGCCTTCAACGCGATCTGCGCGGCGATGCCACCGGAAGCCGGGGTGTGCTCGTGGCTTTCGACGACAGTCAACGAATCGGGGTTGAGGCCGGCCGCCGTCATCGCCTCGCGGACACCGCGGATGCGTTCGCTCTGGACGTGAAACGTGGACGCGTGCAGGCGTTTGACGTCGGCCAACCCCTGATGCCGGTCGCGCATCAAGCGCATGGTGAGCAGCCCGATCTCGCGATGCCCCAGACCGAGGACGTGATCGGCCATCTCGCGCATCGCGACACGGTCGTCGATGCTCACCTGGGACGCGCCGGGCACGTCTTTGGGTTGGTCGACCACCACCAGCGGCAGCCGCCGCTGCAGCACCACTTGCAGGTAGGGATCGTCACCGGCAGCGGAGTACACCACGAAGCCGTCGACACCCGCCGCGAGCACCGACGCCGTGCCGTCGGCAACGCTGCGACTCGGGCCGACCGCCACGAGTAGCAGGCCCTGCCCCTGGGCTTCACACGACTGGGCCAGTCCCGCAACGAAATCCAGCGCCGCGGGATCGCTGAACGAATAGGTCAGCGGCTCGGTGATCACCAATCCCACCGCGCCGGCCTTGCGCGTCCGCAGCGAACGCGCGACGGGATCGGGGCCGGGATAACCGATGCGTTTGGCCGTGGCCAGCACCCGTTCCCGCAACGCATCCGAAAGTTGGTCCGGCCGGTTGTAGGCGTTCGAGATGGTGGTCCGCGAAACCTTGAGCTCAGCCGCCAGCGATGCGAGTGTCGCCCGGCGTCGCGGCAGGGGGCTCATGCACCCTGAGGTTACCGGGAATCGTGCCGCTGAGCCGTTTTTCGGCGACTAAGCTGTCGGCCGTGGCCAGCATCGACCTGAACACCGACCTCGGCGAGGGCTTCGGGGTCTGGCAACTCGGCGACGACGATGCGATGCTCTCCATCGTCAGCAGCGCCAACGTCGCCTGTGGCTTCCACGCCGGCGACCCGGCCGGACTGCTGGCGGTCTGCCGACTGGCCGCCGAGCGCGGGGTGCGGATCGGCGCGCAGGTGAGCTACCGCGACCTGGCCGGATTCGGCCGCCGCTTCATCGACGTCGCACCCGCGGACCTGCTGGCCGACGTGGTGTACCAGATCGGCGGATTGCAGGGCCTGGCGCACGCGGCCGGGTCCACGGTGTCCTACGTCAAACCCCATGGTGCGCTGTACAACACGATTGTCACCCACCGCGAGCAGGCTGCGGCGGTGGCCGAGGCGGTGCGCTTGGTCGACGCGAGTCTCCCGGTGCTGGGGCTGGGTGGATCGGTCTTCTTCGACGAAGCCGGCCGCCGTGGTCTGCGAACCGTCGGTGAGGCGTTCGCCGATCGCGCCTATCAGCCTGACGGGCAACTGGTTTCGCGCCGCGAACCCGGCGCGGTGCTGGCCGATCCGGCCGCCATCGCCGACCGGGTGGCGACCATGGTGACCGCGGGCACCGTGACCGCCGTCGACGGCTCGACCGTAGCGGTGGAAGTGGAATCGGTCTGCGTTCACGGTGATTCGCCGGGCGCGGTACGGATCGCGACCGCCGTCCGGGATCGGCTGCGCGCCGACGAGATCGAGCTGAAAGCGTTTTGCTGATGCGGCTGCGACCCGGGCGCCCCGACCTCGCGAAGCAGGCACATCGCTTCACGGTTCCGGTTGCCGATTCCGACTCCCCGCTGACCGCGACGTGGCTCGGGGTGTCCACCCTGCTGCTCGACGACGGGTCGTCTGCGGTGATGACGGATGGTTTCTTCTCCCGGCCGAGCCTGGCCCGGGTTGGGGTCGGCAAACTGGCGCCGTCGCCCGCGCGGGTCGACGGATGCCTGGCGCGCGTCGGGGTCTCCCGACTCGACGCCGTCGTGCCGGTGCACACGCATTTCGACCATGCCCTGGATTCCGCACTGGTCGCCGATCGGACCGGCGCATCACTGGTGGGCGGCGAATCCGCCGCGAACATCGGTCGCGGCCATGGCCTGTCCGAAGATCGGCTGCAGGTCGCCGAATCGGGCTCGCCAATTCGATTGGGCGCCTTTGACATCACGCTGTTCGAGTCGCGGCACAGCCCGCCCGACCGGTTTCCCGGCACCATCGATCAGCCCGTCGTGCCACCGGTGAAGGTCGCCGCCTACAAGTGCGGGGAGGCCTGGGCGACGGTGATCCATCACCGACCCTCGGACCGTCGGGTGCTGATCCAGGGCAGCGCCGGATTCGTGCGGGGATCGCTGGGCGGGCAGCGGGCCGACGTGGTCTACCTCGGCGTGGGCCAGCTCGGCGTGCAACCGGAGAGCTACATCGCCGACTATTGGGCGGAAACGGTGCGGACCGTCGGTGCGCGGCGGGTGGTGCTGGTGCACTGGGACGACTTCTTCCGTCCGCTGTCAAAACCGTTGCGGGCCTTACCTTATCTGGCCGACGATCTGGACGCATCGCTGCGCATCCTGGACGGGCTGGCCGAGCGCGACGGGGTTGCGTTGGAGATGCCGACGGTCTGGCGGCGCGAAGATCCCTGGGCCCGAGTTTGACGCTGCTGCTCGCTGTCCTGTCGCTGGCTGCGGTGCTGGCGTTCGCGGTCGCCCGCCCGCGCGGGTGGCCGGAGGCGTTCGCGGCGGTGCCCGCCGTCGCATTGCTGATCGGTGTCGGCGCAATCTCGTTGCACGACGCTGCCGTTGAGGCCGAGCGACTGCTGCCGGTGACCCTGTTCCTGGGCGCCGTACTGGTGCTGGCCAAGATGTGCGACGACGAAGGCCTCTTCGAAGCGGCCGGCGCGGCGATGGCCCGCGGCCGCGTCGGTTCACGGCGGCTGCTCGGGCAGGTGTTCGCGGTAGCGGCGACCATCACCGCCGCGCTGAGCCTGGACGCGACGGTCGTCCTGCTCACCCCGGTGGTGTTGACGACGGTTCGCCGGTTGCGTGCGCCGGTGCGTCCGCACGCCTACGCGACGGCCCACCTCGCCAACGCCGCCTCCCTACTGCTGCCGGTGTCCAATCTGACCAACCTGCTGGCCTTCAACGCGTCGAACCTGACGTTCCTCAGATTCACCGCGATGATGACCCTGCCGTGGCTGGCCGCGGTCGGCACTGTTTACCTGGTGTTCCGGGTGTTCTTCCGCCGCGACCTCAGCGTGCCGCCCGAGCCTCTGGAGGACGAATCCGCGCCCCCGACACCGGTATTCGCGTTGGCCGTGGTGGGCCTGACGCTGGTCGGTTTCGTCGTCGCCGAGGCGCTGGGCGTGGCGCCCGCGTGGGCGGCGTTGGCCGGGTCTAGCGTAATGGTGGTACGCAGTCTGGCCCGCCGCCACACCACCGCGAGCGAAATCGTTCGGGCGGTCAACATTCCGTTTCTGGTGTTCGTGCTCGCCCTCGGCGTCGTCGTCCAGGCGGTCATGCGCAACGGGGTGGCCGACCATATGGGCGCGCTGCTGCCCTCCGGGACCGGGCTGGCCGCCCTGCTCGGTTACGCCGCGCTGGCTGCCGTGCTCGCCAACGTCGTCAACAATCTGCCCGCAACCCTGGTCTTGGTGCCGCTGGTGGCGGCCGCCGGCCCCGCGGCAGTGCTGGCCGTGTTGATCGGGGTGAACGTCGGCCCCAACCTGACGTACGTCGGGTCCTTGTCGAACCTGTTGTGGCGCAGCGTTTTACGGCGTTACGGTGTTTCGGCCGGCGTCGGCGAGTACACCCGGCTCGGGCTGTTCACCGTACCCGCGGCGGTGGTGACGTCGGTGCTGGCGTTGTGGGCGACGGCGCGGGTGATCGGAATCTAGCGCGAGAAGGCCGGCCCCTGCGGTGCCAGCTGTAACCGAACGAGCTTGTGCCAGCGGCGTTGTCGATAGCGGTAGATGCCGACCGCCAGGGCGGCGACACCGGCCGTGAGCGGGCCCGCGTCGATGTCGACGGTGTCGGAGTAGCGGCAGACGTCGGGCCCGACCGACTCGACCCGCAGCGTGTGGTTCCATGCGCGCAGCACCCCGCCGTGCTCGTGTGTCCGAACCGTGTGGTCGGCGTCGTCGACGTCGACGACTTCGATGCTGTGCCGATAGGCGGGAATGAAGTGAAAAGCGAACAACCAGGCGGTGCCTCGATCGCCCACGCGAAACTGCTCGGATCGCCCGGCCAGCGCCGGGACACCGAACAGTCCCTTGCAGACATAGAGGAAGGTGACCGGCGACTGCATCGCCCGCCATACCCGATCGGCGCTGGTGGGCAGGGTTGTCTGCAGATGAACGGTCCGCATCTCAGACCTCCTCGAAGGTGTTAGTGTGCGCTCATTCTGCGGGCCGACGCAGGCATTGACTACTCGCATTTCGGGAGGTGGACGCCATCGCCCCGCCAGACCGGTTCAAGGCCCGCAAACAGCCCAAACAGGACCGTGCCACGCAGACCCGCAACCGGATATTGGACGCGGCTGCTCACGTTTTCGCCGAGTACGGCTATCGGGCCGGCACGACCAACCGCATCGCCGAAGGCGCCGAGGTGTCGATCGGCTCGCTGTACCAATACTTTCCGAACAAGGACGCAATCCTGCACGCCCTGATGGATGCGCACGTCGACGCTGGTGCCGACCTCCTCGGCAAACGGCTGGCGGACGGCCTACCGGAACGACTCGACGACGCGCTGCGCGTCTTCGTGCGAGCCACGATCGACAATCACCGCGACAACCCGCGGTTGCACCGGGTGCTGTTCGAGGAGGCGCCGCGAGCACCGGCTTTCCTTGCGCGACTGCATGATTTGGAGAATGCGATGGTCGACGCGGCCACCGAGCTCCTGGACAGTCACCCCGAAGCGCGGGCGACGGGCCGGCTCAGCGCCCGGGTCGTGGTGGCAACCATCGAGTCGCTGGTGCATCGACTGATCACCGCTCCGGAACCCGTCGACGCGCGGCAGCTCGAAGACGAGCTCGTTTCCATGCTCACCGGATACGTTGGCCGACAAGCTACTTCGACGACGTAGGCGCGACCGCCTCGGCCAGGACGTAGCCGATTGCGCCGGCGAGGGCCGCGAATTTGATCAGCGCCGCGCCGCGCGCGCGACGCGCATGAGTGTCGACCCGATCGCGGTTCAACACCCTGATCAGCGATACGCCTTCGACTGCGTCACCCGCGACCGCGATGGCCGCGGCCGAGGTCAGCGCCCGCGGATGCCCGCGCCGGCTTCGTGCGCGCTCGACCAGCAGCGCGGTCAGTACGCCGTACGTCGTCATGTAGCCGAAGTCCAACCATATCGACGCCCGGGCCGCCCGCTCGCCGTCGGGGCCCCACTGGGCCATGATCTGCTCGGCGCGAAAACCGCTGCCGGCCAACTCGAATGCGATGATCCCCGGACCCCCGGTGGCCCGCATGCGGTTTTCCAGCGCGACCATCACCGCGGTGTAGCCGACGAAAGCACCGGTTGCCGCGCGGATCATCACTCGTCATCTCCGGCGCTGGCGCGCGATCTCGGCAAGTACCACCCCCGCGGCGACCGAGGCATTCAGCGATTCGGTGGGGCCGGCCATCGGGATCGAGACCACGGCATCGCAGGCCTGCCGGACCAGGCGCGACAGGCCCTTGCCTTCGGATCCCACCACCACGCAGATCGGACCGTCGCCGTCCACGTCGTCGACGATCGTGTCACCTTCGGCGTCGAGCCCGACCAGCTGCAACCCCTTGCCGGCCCAATCCTTCAGTGTGCGATTGAGATTGGTGGCGCGGGCGACGGGTATCCGCGCCGCGGCGCCGGCGCTGGTTCGCCAGGCGACCGCGGTCACCGAAGCGGACCGACGCTCGGGGATCAGCACTCCGTGCCCGCCGAAGGCCGCCACCGACCGCACTATCGCGCCGAGATTTCGCGGATCGGAGATGTTGTCCAGCGCGACCAGCAGCGCGGGCGGATTGTTCCGAGCCTTATCGAGTAGCTCGTCGGGGTGCAGGTAGGCGTACGGCGGCACCTGCAGCGCGATGCCCTGGTGCAGCCCATTGGTGGTCATCCGGTCCAGGTCGGTGCGCGGCACCTCCAGAATTGCGATACCGGAATCGGCTGCGAGCGTGACGGATTCGCTGAGGCGCTCGTCAGCCTGTGCCCCGAGTGCGACGTACAGCGCCGTGGCGGGCACCCCGGCGCGCAGGCATTCCAACACCGGGTTGCGCCCCAGTACGTTTTCGAAGCCGTCGTCCTTGCGCTTGGGGGCGGCCCGGCGTGCTGCCGCCTTGGCCCGCTTCGCGGCCGGATGGTACGGGCGTGCCTCCGCCGGTGGGGTCGCACCGCGACCCTCGAGACCCCGGCGCCGTTGGCCGCCGGAACCGACCGTAGGTCCCTTCTTGGACGACTTGCGGATGGCGCCCTTGCGCTGCGAGTTACCGGCCATCGGATTCCAACGACCACTGCGGGCCGTCGCCCGTGTCGGTCACCTCGATGCCGGCATCCTTCAGCCGGTCCCGTATTTCGTCGGCGAGCTTCCAATCCCGTTGTGCACGAGCCTGTTGGCGGCGCTCCAACTCGGCGCGCACCAGGACGTCAACGGCACCGAGCGCCGCAGAGGTCTCGTCACGCGACTCCCAGCGCTCGTCGAGCGGGTCGCAGCCGAGGATGCCCATCATCGCCCGGATGACGCCGGCGGCGGCCAGCGCCGCGTCGTGATCGCCCGCGTCGAGCGCGCGATTGCCCTCCGCGCGGGTGCGGTGCACCTCGGCCAGCGCGGTCGGCACCGCGAGGTCGTCGTTGAGGGCTTCCGCGAACTTCGGCGTCCACTGCGTCGGCTCGACGGCGCCGACCCGGGTCCGCACCCGGTGCAGGAACTCTTCGATGCCCACGTAGGCGTTGACCGCGTCTTTCAGTGCGGTCTCGGAGAATTCGAGCATTGACCGGTAGTGCGCGCTGCCGAGGTAGTAACGCAACTCGGCGGCGCGGACCCGCTGCAGCATGGCCGGGATGGCGAGCACGTTGCCAAGCGACTTGCTCATCTTCTCGCCGCCGAGCGTGACCCAGCCGTTGTGCAGCCAGTACCGGGCGAACTTGTCGCCCGCGGCGCAGCTCTGCGCGATCTCGTTCTCGTGGTGCGGGAATACCAGATCCATTCCACCGCAATGGATGTCGAATTCAGGGCCAAGGTAGGTCCGGGCCATCGCCGAGCACTCCAGGTGCCAGCCGGGTCGGCCGCGTCCCCAGGGCGTCGGCCACGACGGCTCGCCCGGTTTGGCGGCCTTCCACAGGGTGAAGTCGCGTTGGTCGCGCTTGCCGGTCGCCACCCCTTCGCCCTGGTGCACATCGTCGATCCGGTGCCCGGACAGCCGGCCGTAATCGGGGTAGCTCAGCACGTTGAAGTAGACGTCGCCGCCGCCCTCATACGCGTTGCCGGACTCGATCAGTCGCTCGATCAGCTCGACCATCTGCGTGATGTGTCCGGTGGCGCGCGGTTCGACGGACGGCGGCAGCACGCCGAGTGCGTCGTAGGCGGCCGAGAACGCCCGCTCGTAGGTTGCCGCCCACTCCCACCAGGGCCGTTCGGCCGCGGCGGCCTTATTCAGGATCTTGTCGTCGATGTCGGTGACATTGCGGACAAACGCGACGTCGCAGCCGCGCGCCGCCAGCCAGCGCCGCAGGATGTCGAATGCCACACCACTGCGGACATGGCCGATGTGCGGCAGGCCCTGAACGGTGGCGCCACACAGGTAAATGGAGACGTGCCCGGGCCGCAGTGGGACGAAATCACGAACGGCGCCGGTCGCCGTGTCGTGTAGCCGCAGGTCGGCGCTATCGGTCACGACGTGCCAGCTTACCGGGCCGGATTGGGCATCGATGACCAAGGGAAACGATCAGCACGAGGCGAAAGGACTGCAGCTAGTCGGCGGCGAGCAACAAAGCCGTTGCGATGGCGGCGCGGCCCTCGCCGCGCCCGGTCAGACCCAGTCCGTCGGTGGTGGTCGCCGACACCGAAACCGGGGCGCCCAGCACCGCCGAGAGCGCCGTCTGAGCCTCGGCGCGGCGGGGGCCCACCCGGGGCCGGTTGCCGATGACCTGCACGGCCGCGTTGGCCACTCGAAAGCGATGCGCGGTGAGCAGCTCGGCGACGTGGCGCAGCATGGTCATTCCACTGGCCCCGGCCCAGCGGGGGTCGTCGACGCCGAAAACCTCGCCGATGTCGCCCAGGCCCGCCGCGGAGAGCAGCGCGTCACACAGCGCATGCACGGCCACGTCGCCGTCGGAGTGCCCGGCGCAGCCGTCGACGTCCGGAAACAGCAGACCCAGCAGCCAGCACGGCCGGCCGGCCTCGATGACGTGGACGTCGGTGCCCAGCCCGACCCGGCCGGTCACCGGCTCACGATCGCTTGCGCCAGCAGTAGATCCAGCTTGGTCGTGATCTTGAAGGCCAGCGGATCGCCGTCGACCACCTGAACCTGACCGCCGATGTGCTCGACGAGGGAGGCGTCGTCGGTGAACTCCGTCGTACCGGCCTGCTGATAGGCCCGCAGCAACAGCTCCGTCGAAAAACCCTGCGGGGTCTGCACGGCACGCAACCCGGCCCGCTCCGGGGTACCGAGCACGGCACCGTTGGCGTCGATGGCCTTGATGGTGTCGGCGACGGGCAGCGCGGGCACCACCGCCGGATGCCCCGCCCGCAGCGCTTCGACGACGCGGACCACCAGGTCGGGCGGCGTCAGCGCCCGGGCGGCGTCGTGCACCAGTACATAATCGGGTGCTTTCGAGTCGGCGACGGCCGCCAGCGCGCGGCTGACGGACTCGCCGCGGTTGGCGCCGCCCGCGACCACCGTCGCGTCGCTGCCGAGGATCAACTTGGCGCGATCGGTGCGGTCCGCCGGAACCGCCACCACGACGCGGTCGACCACACCGGATTCCAGCAGGCCGTCGATGGCGCGTTCGACCAGCGTTCGGCCGTCGAGCTGAAAAAAGGCCTTCGGAACGCCGGCGGCGAGCCGTTCGCCCGAGCCGGCGGCCGGGACTACCGCGACCGTGCCGGCCAATGCGGATCCTTGCGCGTCGGGAGGATCAGGACGCGGCGGCCAACGCCTCGTCGAGGATGGTCTCCGCGCGAGCGTCGTCGGTGCTCTCGGCGAGAGCCAGCTCGCCGACCAAGATCTGACGGGCCTTGGCCAGCATGCGCTTCTCGCCGGCGGACAGGCCGCGCTCCTGGTCGCGGCGCCACAGGTCGCGGACGACCTCAGCAACCTTGTTGACGTCGCCGGAGGCGAGCTTTTCCAGGTTGGCCTTGTAACGACGGGACCAGTTGGTCGGCTCTTCGGTGTGCGGTGCGCGAAGCACCTGGAACACCTTGTCGAGGCCCTCTTGGCCGACCACATCGCGGACGCCGACGTACTCCGCGTTCTCAGCGGGCACGCGAACTGTCAGGTCTCCCTGCGCGACTTTCAAGACGAGATACTTCTTTTCTTCACCTTTGATGGTTCGGTTTTCAATCGCCTCGATCAACGCAGCACCGTGATGTGGATAGACAACGGTGTCTCCGACCGCAAAATTCATCAGTTTCGAGCCCCTTTCGTGACTCCATGCTAACACGCCGCGCCAACAGGTGCGGAACAACGGTGCAGGTCAGGGGCACCGCGCGCGGGGAGAGGGGGTTGACAGACTGTCAATTTCGTGCAAGGCGACTGACAATTCAGAACCCTTTCGGCGGTATCCGCAAGGCCTCGGCTGTGTGCAGTTCGTCTCAGGAAACTTGTTACTGCCCTGCTCCAACCGCCTGCGCGCACCTTCGCCGCCCTCAGCTTCCACCGGCCGGGCCGACCTACTACTGTGCATAGTCGAACCGCAGGGCGTTCGAGGGCCGAGCAGGAGGCTTTGAGTGAACCGCTTCGACAACCGCGTCTCGAGATCTCGTCGCTCGGCAAAGCTTGCCGTGCTGGCGTCCGGAGCCGTGATCGGCGCCGTCGCGATCTCCGGATGCGGCGCCGGCCAGCTCTCGCAGACCGCGATGCAGCAATCTGCCGTCGACGGCAATCAGGCGACGGTCAAGAACGTCGCACTGCGCAACGTGCACATCCAGGCGCTGCAGACCGGTGACTACCTCCGCCCGGGCGCGACGGTCGATCTGGTCCTGGTCGCCGTCAACCAGTCGCCTGACATCACCGACAAGCTGGTCGGCGTCACCACCGACATCGGCAAGGTGACCGTCACCGGCGACCCGACGCTGCACCCGAGCGGGGTGCTGTTCTTCGGCGGCCAGAACGGCGAGACCAAGCGGTCGGACCGCGCGGTCGAGAACGGGGAGACGGTCAAGGCCACCATCGCGCTGAGCAAGCCGATCACCAATGGCCCGAACTACGACTTCACCTTCAACTTCGAAAAGGCCGGCACCGTGAGCGTGGCCGTGCCGATCTCGGCGCCGGAAGAAGGCTCACACCGCTAACCTCCGCGGTTCTGTCACACCTGACCGATACCGTCAGCGGGTGGCCAAGGCACGTTCGCAATACCGGTGCTCGGAATGCCGTCATGTCACCGCAAAGTGGGTCGGCCGCTGCCTGGAGTGCGGAACCTGGGGCTCCGTCGACGAGGTCACCGTGCTCAGCGCTGTCCGTGGCGGCACCCGCCCGGCGATGAGTCCCGCGTCGGCCGCGATTCCGATCAGTTCGGTCGAGTCGGACGGAACCCGCCACTGCCCCACCGGAATTGACGAGCTCGACCGCGTCCTGGGTGGCGGGGTGGTGCCGGGCTCGGTCACCCTGCTCGCCGGTGATCCTGGGGTCGGCAAGTCGACGCTGCTACTCAAGGTCGCCCATCAGTGGGCCGCGGCCGGGCGGCGCGCGCTCTACATCTCCGGCGAGGAGTCGCGAGGGCAGATCCGGATGCGGGCGGACCGGACCGGCTGCAGCCACGACGAGCTGTATCTGGCCGCGGACTCGGATCTGCATGCGGTGCTCGGGCATATCGACGCGGTCCAGCCCTCGCTGGTGGTCGTCGACTCGGTGCAGACGATGGCCAGCCCCGATTCCGACGGTGTCGCCGGCGGGGTGACGCAGGTGCGCGCGGTGACCACGGCGCTGACCGCGGCGGCGAAAACCACTGGGGTGCCGTTGATTCTGATCGGCCACGTCACCAAGGACGGCGCCATCGCGGGTCCACGCTCGCTCGAGCACCTGGTCGACGTGGTGCTGCACTTCGAGGGCGACCGCAACTCGCTGCTGCGCATGGTCCGCGGCGTGAAGAACCGCTTCGGCGCGGCAGAAGAGGTCGGCTGTTTCCTGTTGCAGGACAGCGGGATCGAAGGGGTCACGGATCCGTCGGGGCTCTTCCTGGATCAGCGGCCGCAGCCGGTTCCGGGAACGGCGATCACCGTGACGTTGGACGGCAAGCGGCCACTGGTCGGCGAGATCCAGGCGCTGCTGGCCACCCCGTCGGGCGGCTCGCCGCGTCGCGCGGTCAGCGGCATCGACCACGCCCGGGCCGCGATGATCGCCGCCGTGCTGGAGAAGCATGCCCGGCTCCGGATCGCCGTCAACGACGTGTACCTGTCCACGGTGGGCGGCATGCGGCTGACCGACCCGTCCTCGGACCTCGCGGTCGCGGTGGCACTGGCTTCGGCATACGCGAACCTGCCGATGCCGGCGACCGCGGTGATGATCGGCGAGGTCGGGCTGGCCGGCGACCTGCGGCGGGTCAGCGGCATGGAACGCCGCCTGGCCGAAGCCGCCCGGCAGGGCTTCACGACCGCGCTGATCCCGTCGGGCAGCGTCTCCGTTCCGCCGGGCATCACGGTGCTGCAGGCCCCCCACATCGGCGAGGCGCTGCAGCACGTTCTCGACATCGCGGAGCGTCCCGAGAGGCCTCCCGCGGCCCCTTATCCCTTGGACGCGACACGGACAGCGCACAATGAGGGGTGATGACTGTCGGCAAATCCTCCTCGAACGGCTCGGCGCCACAGCACCGCCCCACCCTGCGTGAGGCGGTCGCACGGCTTGCGCCGGGTACCGCGCTGCGCGATGGCCTGGAACGCATCCTGCGCGGTCGCACCGGTGCGCTGATAGTCCTCGGCTACGACGACAGCGTCGAGGCGATCTGCGACGGCGGTTTCTCGCTGGATGTTCGCTACGCCCCGACCCGGCTGCGCGAGCTGTGCAAGATGGACGGCGCGGTGGTGTTGTCCACCGACGGCAGCAAGATCCTGCGGGCCAACGTGCAGCTGGTGCCCGACCCGTCGATCCCCACCGACGAGTCCGGCACCCGGCACCGCTCGGCGGAACGGGCGGCGAGCCAGACCGGCTACCCGGTGATCTCGGTGAGCCACTCGATGAGCATCGTGACCGTCTACCTCAGCGGCGAACGCCACGTGCTGGCCGACTCGTCGACAATCCTGTCGCGCGCCAACCAGGCCATCGCCACGCTGGAGCGCTATAAGGCGCGGCTCGACGAGGTCAGCCGGCAGCTGTCCCGCGCGGAGATCGAGGATTTCGTCACGCTGCGCGACGTGATGACGGTGGTGCAGCGGCTCGAACTGGTCCGCCGAATCGGTGTCGAACTCGACAACGAGGTCGTGGAGCTGGGTACCGACGGCCGTCAACTACGGCTGCAGCTCGAGGAGTTGCTGGGCGGCAACGATGCGTCGCGCGAGCTGATCGTCCGCGATTACCACGCCAACCCCGAGCCGCTGTCCAAGGCCGAGGTCGCCACCACGCTCGACGAGCTGGACGGTATGTCGGACGCTGAACTGCTCGACTTCACAACGATGGCAAGGGTTTTCGGCTACCCGTCGACGGCCGAGGCGCAGGACTCGGCGGTCAGCTCACGTGGCTATCGGGCGATGTCGGAGATCCCGCGACTGCAGTTCGCCCACGCCGATCGACTGGTCCGCGAGTTCGGCTCGCTGCAGGGCCTGCTGGCCGCCAGCGCCGGCGATCTCGAGGCGGTCGAGGGTATCGGCGAGATCTGGGCACGCCATGTGCGAGAAGGCTTGTCGCAGTTGGCCGAATCGACGATCGGCGATCCAGCGCTCTGAGTTGTCAGCCCCCGGGTGCGGGCGGCGGGCCGGGCAGCGGGCCCTGTGCGGGCGGTCCGGGCGCCGGAGGCGGCGCGGCACCTGGAGGCGGCGCCGGAGCCATGATGAACGGAACAGCAAGGGAGCGAAGGTTTCCCAGCTGCACGACAAGGTTGTAGGTGCCTGGTCCGATCGCCGGCCGCGGCAACGGGCAGTGCGGCGCCGACCCCATCCCGGTCCATGTGACGGCGGTGGTGACCTGCTCGCCGGGCGCGAATGTCTTGACCAGAGTCTCGTTGGACGGCGCGCAGTCCAGGTTGGACCAGAGCCGCTTGTTGTCCAGCGAGTAGACGTAGGCGGCGAGCACCGCGGCCCCGACGTCACGCTTGCAGGCCACCAGCCCGATGTTGGTGACGACCATGACGAATTTCGGCTGGTCACCGAGCGCGTACTGCGGCTGGTTGGTGAGGCCCTTGACGGCCAGCGTGGAGTCCGGGCAGTCGTCACCGGCGTTCAGCACCGGCGGCGGCTGCACAGCGGCAGTCGGCGTCTCCGGTGGCTGACCGGCGTCTTCACCGGCGGGGGCCTCGATCTGCGTCTTGACTTCGGGGCTCGCGCCCTGCGCGTTCTGCGTCGGCTTCTTGGCGGGGGCGGTGTTACCGCTCGAGCCGCCGCTCAGGACGGCGACGATGATCGCGACCACGATGGCAACCACGACGACGGCGATCCCGATCGCCAGCCCCCGGCGTCGCCAGTAGATCTCCGGCGGTAGCGGGCCCCGCGGTTCCAGATCCAGCACGTTTCCACGGTAAGGCCAGGTCACGCCGACACGGTCGACCTGACGCGGCGTGTCGCGGACTTAGCAGCCGACTGAGGCAGTAATGGCCACCAGAACCATCGCCCCAGCAGCACCACCATGGACGGCAGCAGGAACGTCCGCACGATCAACGTGTCGAGCAGCAACCCGATCCCGACCGTCAGACCTACCTGCTCGATGCTGAGCACCGTGCTGCCGGCCAGCGCGAACATCGTCATACCGAACACGATCCCGGCGGTCGTCACGACTCCGCCGGTCGCCGAAAACGCCCGAACGATGCCCGTGCGAATACCCGCGCCCAGCTCCTCCCGGATCCGCATCGCCAGCAGCAGGTTGTAGTCGGCGCCGACCGCGACCAGCGCGATGAAGG
This sequence comes from Candidatus Mycobacterium wuenschmannii, assembly GCF_030252325.1. Classification (NCBI taxonomy): domain Bacteria; kingdom Bacillati; phylum Actinomycetota; class Actinomycetes; order Mycobacteriales; family Mycobacteriaceae; genus Mycobacterium; species Candidatus Mycobacterium wuenschmannii. The sequence continues at coordinate 3,273,521 of NZ_CP126981.1, forward strand.
CCATCGGCGCCACCGCCCAGTGCAGCGGTTTGCCGAGCAGCTGCTGACTGACCAGCACGCTGAGGCCGAGCGCCGAGGCAAACGACACGATCACCGTGCCGACCACCGCCAGCGCGGCCACCGGACTGCGCAGCATCATCGCGACGATCAGGAAGATCAGCGCCAGCGTCGCACCGACCAGGAGCACCACATCGCCGTGGACCAGGCCCTGCAGATCCCGGGTCGCGGGCCCGACCCCGGCCAGGCCGACCGACGTCGGCGTCACGGTGCCCTCCTTGGTCGCCTCCGCGACCGCGGACTGGATCTGGCGGGCACGCTGCGCGCCGTCGGCACCCCACTCCTCCCCGTCGCCGTAGACCACCAGATACGTCACGCGGCCATCGCGCGAGACCAGGTCGTTCAGGGCGGCCCGAAACCGGGGATCGGACAGCGCGCGGTCCGGCAGATAGAAACCACCCGCGGCGCTGCCCCGGAATCCGGCGTCGAGTTCACGCAGATAGTCCGACACCTGGCGCACCTGTGGGCCGATCGAGTCGGTGAGACCGCGCAGTTCGGTGCTCGCCGCCCTGGCTTGACCCAGCACATCGCGCATCGACTGCAGGGCCAGCGGCATTTGCCCAAACGAGGTCGTGGTCGCACGCGCTCCTGACCTGAGTTTGTCTGCGCCGCTAGCTAGTTCGCCCGAACTCTGGATGACGGAGTCGACGGGCTGCACGACTTTGGACACCAGCGCGCAGATCACGTTGTCGGGGCAGTTCGGTGTGGCGTTGACGAAGTTGCGCAGCGGCGTCAGATAGCCCGACATGGTTTCGACGTTGTCTCGGATACCGCCGATACCCGCGCGCATATCGTCTGCGCCCGAACCGATCTCACGAAGGCCGCCGGCGCTACCCTGCATGCCGCGATTGAGCTGGTCCACTGCGGATGTCATTTGCGCGAGGATCGCGTCCAGATCACCCACTCGCCGGAGTCGCCGCACGACGTCGTCGATCTGATCACCGAACCGCTGGCCGATCACACCGGCCTGATAGCTCAGCGTGGCTTCGTCGGGAACGGTACCGGCCGGCCTGCTGGCCGACTGCACCATGCGGACGCCGGGAATTGCCATGACCTGCCGGGTGATTCGCTCGACCGCGATCAGGCCGGCGGAGTTGCGCAGGTCGTGGTCGGTTTCGACCGTCACGATGTCGGGTAGCAGCCGATTCTGCGGAAAGTGTTGTGCCATAGCCGCGTAGCCGGCATTCGACTCGGCGTTCGCCGGGGTGGCCTCCGGCTCGTTCCATCCGGTCCGCATGCCGGCCAGCGGCAGGGTCAGGACCGCGATCAGCGCACCGCTGGCCACCAGCACCGGGCCGGGCCACCGCGCGACGACCACGCCGATGCGCCGCCACCGGCGGCCGGCAGTCGATCGCCGCGGCTCGAGCATCCCACGCCGACCGGCCAGGTCGACCAAGGCCGGCGTCAGCGTCAGCGCCGCGGTCATGCTGACCAGAACCCCTATCGCGCAGGGTATTCCGGTGCTCCGAAACATACCGACCTCGGCCAGGCTCAGGCAGGCCAGCGCCGTCGACATCGTCAACGCCGAGCCGATCACCACCGGCGCCACACCGCGATACGCGACGACGAGAGCGGTGGCCCGCTCGGTGCCGCGCCGACGGCCCTCCTGGTAGCGGCCGATCAGGAAGATCGCGTAATCGGTTCCGGCGCCGAGGATCATCGCGGCGACCAGCGCCACCGAGAACAGTGACACCTCGACCGCGCCGTGGTTGCCGAGCAGAGCGATCACCGGACGGGCGACCGCCAGCGCCAGGCCCACCGAGATCAACGGGATCGCGGCGGTGATCGTGGAGCGGTAGACGGCGAACAGCAGCAGCATGATCACCAGGACGGTTGCCGCGGTGATCAGCAGCATCTGATGATCGATGGCGGCGAACTCGTCGGTGAGAGTCCCGCCCGGGCCGGTGACGTAGACGCGCAGTCCCGGAGGCGGATCGAGCCGGTGCACGGTGGCCCGCACGACGTCGACCGAGGCGGCCGCCTCCGCCGTGCCCAGCATCCCGGACAACCGGATCATGAGGTCGGCCGCCCGTCCGTCGCGGCTTTCGGCGGCCGACTTGGTGATCGGATCCGCCCACAGGTCGGTGACCGCGTAGACGTGCTGGGTGTCGGCGCGTAACGCCGTCACCAATGTGTCGTAGTACTGGCGGTCGACCGGTTGCAACGGTCGACCGCGTTTCAGCACAACGTAATCCAGGTTGTTGCTGGGCGCACCGCCGAACAGCTCCGCGGACCGCTTCGCCGCGACCGCGCTGGCCGCCTCGGTCGGCATGAAGGACCGGGCGTGCGCGGCGACGACCCGTTCCAGCTGTGGCACCGCCAGGTTGGCCACCGCGGCCACCGCGATCCAGCCCAGCACGACCAGCACGGCATAGCGACTACTGAACCTCGCCAGTCGTGCGAAGGGGTCGCTGAAATCAAAACCGATTCCGGCCTTTTCGGCGCTGCGCCACGTCATCAGGATGACGCTAGGGACGCGCGGCGGTCCCGGCATCGTGCCGCGGTTCGAACTACCCGCTCCTACCGGAGTCGCACGCGCTTTACGACCACAGCAGGATGTCGGCGACGGCACATCCTTCTACGATGATCCGGTGACTCGGGCAGTCGAGTATGCGCGCAGCTGGTTCCGGAGCCGCGAGGGGCTGATTCCGGACCAGTATTCGTGGCTGTTCGTGATGATGATCCAAGCCTGCCTGGTGCTCACGTTGATCGGGTCGACCCTGCAGCGCGACCGGGCCGACCTGCCGGTCTCCGCCGCTGCCGCGTCGCTGGCACTCGTCCAACTGGCGCTGTTCGTCGTCGCCGCGGTCAGGATCAGCCCACCGCTGGTGGGCGTGACGTGGTGGGCATCGAGCGCGCTGCTGCTGTTCGCCACGTCGACGCCGATCAGCGTGGACCTCGCGCCGCTGCTACTGGTGCTGATGGTCGGGTGCGTCGCATCGCTGACCCGACAACGTTGGGCTGCAGCATCTTTCGTGGCCGCGGTGGCGTTGCTCGCGGCCGCCACGGCAACCCACCGGCTCGACGGGGTGGCGCTGTACCTTGGCTTTGTCGCGTTGGGCTGGTTGATGGGCTACCAGATGCGGCGGCAACACCAGCTACTGGTGAGCCAGCGCGAACTGCAGGCCGATCTGGCCGAGCACGCCGCTGCCGACGAACGGCGGCGCATCGCGCGCGAGGTCCACGACGTGATCGCGCACTCGCTGTCGGTGACCATGCTGCATGTCACCGGGGCGCGGCATGCGCTGCAACAGGACGGTGACATCGACGACGCGGTCGGCGCGCTGGTCGACGCCGAACGCCTGGGCCGCCAGGCGATGGCCGACATCAGGCGCACGGTCGACCTGCTCGAGGCGAGCCCGACAAGGCTTGCGCCCGAGCCGGGCGTCGCCGACATCCCCGGTCTGGTAGACGATTTCGTCTCGGCCGGGCTGCCCGTCACACTTCGTAGCGAAGGGCAGACCGAGCAGGTCTCGGCCGCGGTCGGCCTGGCGCTCTACCGCATCGCACAGGAGTCGCTGGCCAACATCGCCAAGCACGCGGCCACCTCCACAACCGATGTCGGACTGTCGATTTCGTCGACGAGCGCGTCACTGACGGTGATCAACGAGGCACCGGCGCCCGAGCCGGTGGCGCTGTCCCAGCACGATGGCCGCGGCCTGGTCGGAATGCGGCAGCGGGTCGAACTGCTCGGTGGCGTCCTCGACGCCGGCCCGTGCCGCCAGGGCTGGTCGGTGCGGGCGGAAATACCTCTGGGCGAGGCGAATTCGTGGCGGTGCGGCCGCTGACATGGGTACCCCTGACATCGCAGTACTGCTGGTCGACGACCAGGAACTGGTCCGTTCCGGGCTGCGGCGGATCCTGCGCCGCAAGGACGGATTCGTCATCGTTGCCGAATGCGGCGACGGCGACGAGGTCCCGGATGCCGTTGCCCGGCACCGGCCCGACGTGGTGGTGATGGACCTGCGGATGAAGCGGGTCGACGGCATCGAGGCGACGCGCAGGCTCACCGCGGCGGGGTCGCCCCCGGTTTTGGCGCTGACCACCTTCAACGACGACGAATTGCTGTCCGGCGCGCTGCGGGCGGGCGCGTCCGGGTTCGTGCTCAAGGACTCCTCGGCCGAGGAGTTGATCCGGGCCGTGCGCGCGGTCGCCGAGGGCGACAGCTACCTCGACCAGGCGGTCACGTCGCGGGTGCTGAGCACCTATCGCCGGGTGGCCGGTGAGCACTCGACCGTCGACGTGGCCGAGGTGACCGCCAGGGAGCGTGCCGTGCTTCGCCTGATTGGCTTGGGCCGCAACAACACTGAGATCGCCGACGAACTGTGCATCTCGGAGCTGACCGTCAAGAGCCACATCGGCCGGATCTTCGTCAAACTGCAGCTGCGCGATCGCTCGGCGGCGATCGTCTATGCCTACGATCACGGCCTCGTCGCACCGAAGATGTAGAACTCCCCAAATCGCGCCTGAACTTCAGATAAGAAGTTTCTATGAACGCGCCCCGGAAGCTCAGGAAATTCGCCGCCGTCGGCCTGCTGACCGGCGTCGCCGGCCTGCTCGCCAGTCAGGCCGCTCGCGCCGACGACACGCTGCTCGGCCCGCTGGCCTACAGCGACACCGCGCTCATCCTCGGTGGAACCACCGAGCCGACGCCGTCGACCGAGTTCGCCCAGGCCGTCGAGAACCTGTACCTGCATCCGCTCGGCTTCGACGGCGGCGCGATGTCTTCCACGGTCTGCGACATGATCGCGACCGACCCGTGCAGCGCGCCGCTGCAGGTGCTGACGACGCCGGAACTGATCCAGCAGGGGCCGAGCAGCCTCACCGCCGCCGACGACGTCGTTCTCGCCGTGGAGCACGAACTCCAGGTCGGCGCTTTCGATGCCGACCATCCGCTGACGATCTTCGGCTACTCGCAGAGCGCCACCGCGGAGTCCATCGCGATGGCGCAACTACAAGCCGACGGCATTCCCACCGAGGATCTGCACTTCGTGTTCATCGGCGACCCGTCACTGGCCGAGACCGGCGTGTGGCCCAACCTGGTCGCCGACCTGGAACCGCTGTTCGGGACCAGTTTCACCCACACCCTGCTGACCGCCTTCGGGTTCGACGGCGTCCTCGGCAACGTCACGCCGGACGACATCTACCCGACGACGATCTACACCCTGGACGGCGACGGGGTCGCCGACTTCCAAAACGTTTGGGACCAAAACGGCATACTCGGACCGCTGTACGGCCTGTTCGTCCCCCACGTCGAATACCTGGGTATGACGCCCGAGGAGATCGCAGCCGGGGTCACGACGTTCGACCACATGATCACCAACATCGACATCCCCGACACCTTCAACGACGCCGCGGCGTGGCTCAGCGCGGTGTTCGAGCACGGCGCGGCCGACAGCGGGCTCCTGGAGAGCGTGTTCAACTCCCTGGAGCTCTACCTGACCAACTCGTTCTAGACGTCGACCTTGTCGCCGACGTCGCCGATGATGTTGCGGATCACCACGCGCCCGTCCGCGAGGTGATAGGTGGCGCCGACGATCGCCAGGTCGCCGGCGGCAACCGCGGCGGCGATGGCCGACGAACGCTCGACCAGTTGCGTGCCGGTCTCCACCACGTGGCGCGCCTCGAACTCGTCGGCCCGGCTGAGGCCTTCGCGGCGGCCGAGCAGGATCGACGGTGCGACGCGCTCGACCAGGTCGCGCACGTAGCCACCGGGCAGCGCGCCGTCGTCGAGCGCGGCGAGCGTCGCCTTGACCGCGCCGCAGCTGTCATGGCCGAGAATGACGATCACCGAGACGCCCAGCGCGCCCACCGCGAATTCCAGCGACCCCAGCACCGACGAGTCGATGACGTGGCCGGCCGTCCGCACCACGAACATGTCCCCGAGACCCTGGTCGAAGATGAGCTCCGCGGCCACCCGGCTGTCGCCGCAGCCGAACAGCGCCGTCGTGGGCTTCTGCCCCTTGGCCAGGCTGGCCCGGTGCTGGATGCTCTGGCTCGGGTGTTCGGGCTGGCCGGCGACGAAGCGCTCGTTACCCTCTTTGAGTGCTTTCCACGCAGTCACGGGATCGGTATTCGGCATGGCGCTCATTGTGCCGTAGTCGGCCGTGACGCTCGTGGTAACGCATAGTGAACTCTTGGACTGGTACGCCCGGTCCGGTCGCGATCTGCCGTGGCGAAAGCCCGATGTGACGCCGTGGCAAATCATGGTTAGTGAATTCATGCTGCAGCAAACACCGGTATCGCGGGTCGAGCCGATCTGGCTGGACTGGATCGCGCGTTGGCCGACTCCCTCGGCGACGGCCGCGGCCACCTCGGCCGACGTGGTGCGGGCCTGGGGCAAGCTCGGCTACCCGCGGCGGGCCAAGCGACTGCACGAGTGCGCGATCGCAATCGCGCGCGATCACGGCGACCAGGTTCCCGACGACGTTGAGACCCTGCTCACGCTGCCCGGCGTAGGCGCATATACCGCCCGAGCGATGGCGTGCTTCGCCTATCAGCAGTCGGTGCCGGTGGTCGACACCAACGTGCGCCGGGTGGTGGCCCGCGTGGTGCACGGTAAGGCCGATGCGGGGCCGGCGTCAGCGACCCGCGACCACGCCGACGTCTCGGCACTGCTGCCCAATGACGCCACGGCGCATGTCTTTTCGGCCGCACTGATGGAACTGGGCGCCACGGTGTGCACAGCCCGCAGCCCCAAGTGCGGGATCTGCCCGCTGAGCGTTTGCCAATGGCGATCGGCCGGCTTCCCGCCATCGGAGGGCCCGGCCCGCAAGCCCCAGGGTTATGCGGGCACCGACCGACAGGTGCGCGGGCGACTGATGGATGTGTTGCGCGACAACGACTTACCGGTCACCCGGGATCAACTCGACATCGTCTGGCTACGCGATACGGTGCAGCGTGACCGGGCCCTGGAGTCGCTGCTCGCCGACGGCCTGGTGGCCAGGACCAGCGACGGGCGCTACGCACTGGCCGGCGAAGAGGGCTAGGCCAGGAACCTCTCGACCGCCTCTCGGTAGACGTCCGGCGCGTCGTCGTGCACCAGATGCCCGGCCTCGGGTACGCGCAAATAGGTTGTGCGGTAACCGTTCTCGCTCATCTGCGCCATCTGCCCTTGGGGCGCCACCGAGTTGCCCGCCTCGACCAGCAGCGCGGGTGCCCGCACCGCCCGCCATTGCGACCAATAGTCGCGGGTGCCCCACTGTGCGGCGATCTCGACCCACCGGGCCATCTGCCCGTGCAGCCGCCACCCCGTTTCGGTCCGGTCGAAGGCCTCGAGGAAATACCGGCCCGCGATGTCGCCGAATTCGGCCAGCACCTGCTCGGCGGACTCGAACTCGACCGGCAGGCTGTGCAGCCAGGGTTCCCACGGCCCGGTGGTGCGGCCGCGGAAATCCGGCGCCATGTCCTCGACGACCAGAGCCGAGACGAGCTCCGGTCGCTCGGCGGCGAGGCACCACGAGTGCAGGCCGCCCATCGAATGCCCGACCAGCCGGGCCGGGCGGCCCAGCGAGGCGACGGCGGCACCGAGGTCGGATACGAAGCGCTCGGTGCTGACCGGAAACGGGTCCTCGACGTCACGGCCTCGATGCCAGGGGGCGTCATAGGTGTAGACAGCGCCCAGCCGGGTCAGCCACGGCAGCTGGCGCGACCAGGTGCTGCCGCGGCCCATCAGGCCGTGTACCAGAACCACCGGTTCACCGTGCCCACCGCGACGGGTGAGCAGATCAGCGGCCATCCGCCTATCTTCGCGCGCTTTGGGTCACCGCTGGCACGCGCGGTAGCCTTTGCCAATGCCAGTGGTGAAGATCAACGCAATCGAGGTGCCCGCCGAGGCAGGCCCCGAACTGGAGAAGCGGTTCGCCCACCGTGCGCACGCCGTCGAGAACTCACCCGGTTTCCTCGGCTTTCAGCTGCTCCGCCCGATCAAGGGCGAGGACCGCTACTTCGTGGTGACCCAATGGGAATCCGAAGAGGCTTTCCAGGCGTGGGCCACCGGCCCGGCCATCGAGGCCCACGCCGGTCAGCGACAGAACCCGGTGGCAACCGGCGCGTCGCTGCTGGAGTTCGAGGTTGTGTTAGACGTTGCCGGATCCGGCCAGTAAGCCGCGTCGGCGCTCCCACCGTTGCCGGGTCACGGCATTGGCAGCCGCCGCGCTACTTTTCACCCTGACCCCGGGTTGCGCACCGCCACCCCCGCCCGCGGCCAACGCGGCCGCCAACAGCCGGCAGATCGACATGCGCACCCCGGCCGGTCTGCGTGCCCAGCAGACGCTGGACATGCTGAACTCGGACTGGCAGATCGGTCCCGTCGGCATCGGCACCCTGGCGGCACCCAAGATGGCGACCCAGGTCCAGACCATGATGGAAAAGCTCTGGTGGGACCGGCCGTTCACGCTGCGCGGGGTCGACATCAAGGCGGGCGCGGCCACCCTGCAGCTGACCACGTCTTACGGTGCGGAACAAGAGGTTCGGATTCACACCGACGACGACACCTTGGTCGACGGCTTCGACCTCACCACGCTGCCACCGAAGATCTCTAAGTTCGGGGACGTCGACGCGGTGCTGAGCAAGACGCATGCCCGCTATTCGTGGCAGGCCACGAAAGTCAATGACGGACAATGCGATCGGGTGGCCGGCACCAATCCTGACCTGTCGCTGCCGCTGGCCTCGATCTTCAAGCTGTACGTCCTCGACGCCGTGTCGGACGCCATCAAGGCCGGGACCGTGTCGTGGGACGACCAGCTGACCGTCACCGACAAGGGCAAGGCCGTCGGCTCGAGCATGGATCTGGCTGTCGGAGATCAGATTTCGGTACGCACTGCCGCCGAGAAGATGATCGCCACCAGCGACAACATGGCGACCGACATGCTGATCGAAAGGGTGGGGCCGCAGGCCGTCGACGACGCCCTCGTCAAGACGGGTCATCACGATCCCGCCGCGATGACCCCGTTCCCGACGATGTACGAGCTGTTCACCGTTGCCTGGGGCCGGCCGGACCTGCGCGAGCAATGGAAGAACGGCACGCCGGCGGACCGCGCCGAGATGCTGCGGAGGGCCAATTCCGCCACTTACCAACCGGATCCGTTCCTCGCCCACGTGCCGGCCTCCGAGATCGGCGCGGAATGGTATGGCAGCGCCGAAGACATCTGCCGTGTGCATGTCGCGCTGCAGGCCGGTGCAGTGGGCGCGGCCGCACCCGTCAAGAAGATCCTGGACACCGGCACCGGGGTCAATCTGGATCGCAACGACTGGCCCTACGTGGCGTCGAAAGCCGGTGGCCTGCCCGGCGATTTGACGTTCAGCTGGTATGCGGTCGACAAGACCCATCAACCCTGGGTGGTGAGCTTCCAACTGAACTGGCCACGCGACCACGGCCCGGCAATCACCGGTTGGATGCTGCAGATAGCCAAACAGGTCTTCGCCCTGGCGCTCGCGCAGCATTGATGACAGCCCTCGCCCGGCGACTGCTGTCGACGTGGAACCGTCGAGACTTCGTCGAGATCGGCGTGCTGCTCGGCGTGATCGCACTGATGCATGTCGTGGGCTTCGCGGTACTGGTGTTCGTCATCGCGCCGCACCGCTACCGCGCCGGCACACAGCTGTTCAGCATCGGATTAGGCTTCACCGCATACCTTTTCGGCATCCGGCATGCATTCGACGCGGACCACATCGCCGCGATCGACAACACCACCCGCAAGCTGATGACCGACGGCAGGCGCCCCAAGGCGGTCGGCTTCTGGTTCGCCATGGGCCATTCCACGCTGGTGCTCGTGATGGCCGTGCTGATCATGCTCGGCGCGCGGGCGGTGGGCGCGCTGGCCGACGACACGTCGCCGACCCGGCACGCGCTCGGCTTCGCCGGGACCCTGGCTTCGGGGATGTTCCTGTATCTGATCGCGATCATGAACGTGATCGCGATGATCGGTATCTACCGTGCCTTCACCAAGCTTCGCAGCGGCTCCTATTCGGACGCCGAAATCGAAGCGGCACTGAATGATCGGGGATTCTTCGCCCGCCTGCTGCGTCCGGTGATGAACCGCATCACCCGCCCGATTCAGCTGTATCCCGTCGGCGCGCTGTTCGGCTTGGGCTTCGACACCGCCACGGAAGTCGCGCTGCTGGCGCTCGCCGGCAGCGGAGCGGCGGCCGGCCTGCCCTGGTACGCGGTTCTGGTGGTGCCGCTGCTGTTCGCCGCGGGCATGACGTTGATGGACACCCTTGACGGGCTGCTGATGACGGTGGCCTACGACTGGGCATTCCTGCAGCCGGTGCGCAAGATCTACTACAACCTCACCGTGACCGGTCTTTCCATCGCGGTCGCACTGCTGATCGGTTCGATCGAACTGGTGTCGATCCTGCATGACGACCTCGACTGGGTCGACCCGGTCACAAATTGGATCAGCGGCATCGACCTCAACAACGCCGGCCTCGCGATCCTGGCGCTGTTCGCCGTGACCTGGGTCGGGGCGGTCGCGTACTGGAAACTGGCCGACGTCGAGGCCCGCTATCAGCCCGTCGAGTCGGCCGAATAGCCGAAAGCCGGCTAACGCCTTGCGCTAGCCGGCTTTTCGGTTTCGGTTAGTCGGTCGTGCCCGCGGCGTGAGCGCCCGAGCTGGCCAGGTCGGACTCGGCCGGCTTGCGGGCACCGTGGAAGGTGAAGACCGCGTCCTCGCCGGCACCCTCGCCGTCCCAGTTGTCCACGTCGACGGTGACGAGCTGACCCGGACCGACCTCTTCGAAGAGGATCTTCTCCGACAGCTGGTCCTCGATCTCCCGCTGGATGGTCCGGCGCAGCGGACGGGCACCCAGCACCGGGTCGAAGCCCCGCTTGGCCAGCAGAGCCTTCGCCTTGTCGGTGAGCTCCATCGCCATGTCCTTGGCCTTGAGCTGCTTGCCGACTCGGCCGATCATCAGGTCGACCATCTCGATGATCTCCTGCTGAGTCAGCTGGTGGAACACGATGATGTCGTCGATACGGTTCAGGAACTCCGGGCGGAAGTGCTTCTTCAGCTCGTCATTGACCTTCTGCTTCATCCGCTCGTAGTTGTTCTCGCCACCACCCTGGGTGAAGCCGAGGCCCACCGCCTTGCTGATGTCGGAGGTACCGAGGTTCGAGGTGAAGATCAGCACGGTGTTCTTGAAGTCCACCGTGCGACCCTGCCCGTCGGTGAGACGACCATCCTCGAGGACCTGCAACAGGCTGTTGTAGATCTCCTGGTGGGCCTTCTCGATCTCGTCGAACAGCACCACCGAGAACGGCTTGCGCCGCACCTTCTCGGTCAGCTGGCCACCCTCTTCGTAGCCGACGTACCCCGGAGGCGCACCGAACAGCCGCGACGCGGTGAACCGGTCGTGGAACTCGCCCATGTCGATCTGGATGAGCGCGTCGTCGTCGCCGAACAGGAAGTTGGCCAGCGCCTTGGACAGCTCGGTCTTACCGACACCGGACGGGCCGGCGAAGATGAACGAGCCGGACGGGCGCTTGGGGTCCTTCAACCCGGCACGGGTACGGCGGATCGCCTTGGAGACGGCCTTGACCGCGTCCTCCTGGCCGATGATCCGCTTGTGCAGTTCGTCTTCCATGCGCAGCAACCGGGTGGTCTCGGCCTCGGTGAGTTTGAACACCGGGATGCCGGTCCAGTTGCCGAGCACCTCGGCGATCTGCTCCTCGTCGACCTCGGCAACCACGTCGAGATCGCCCGAGCGCCACTGCTTTTCACGCTCGGCACGCTGCGCGACGAGCTGCTTCTCGCGGTCACGCAGACTGGCCGCCTTCTCGAAGTCCTGCGCATCGATCGCGCTTTCCTTCTCGCGGCGGGCGTCAGCGATCTTCTCGTCGAACTCGCGCAGGTCCGGCGGAGCGGTCATCCGCCGGATGCGCATCCGCGCGCCGGCCTCGTCGATCAGGTCGATTGCCTTGTCCGGCAGGAACCTGTCGTTGATGTAGCGGTCGGCCAGCGTGGCGGCGGCGGTCACCGCGCCGTCGGTGATCGACACCCGGTGGTGCGCCTCGTAGCGGTCGCGCAGACCCTTGAGGATCTCGATGGTGTGCTCCACCGTGGGCTCGCCGACCTGGACCGGCTGGAACCGGCGCTCCAGGGCGGCGTCCTTCTCGATGTATTTGCGGTACTCGTCGAGCGTGGTGGCGCCGATCGTCTGCAGCTCACCGCGGGCCAGCTTGGGCTTCAGGATCGACGCCGCGTCGATCGCGCCCTCGGCGGCTCCGGCACCGACCAACGTGTGCAGCTCGTCGATGAACAGGATGATGTCGCCGCGGGTGTTGATCTCCTTGAGCACCTTCTTCAGCCGCTCTTCGAAGTCACCGCGGTAACGGCTGCCGGCCACCAGCGACCCGAGGTCGAGGGTGTAGAGCTGCTTGTCCTTCAGCGTCTCGGGAACCTCGCCGTGCACGATCGCCTGCGCGAGGCCTTCGACGACGGCGGTCTTACCGACACCGGGCTCACCGATCAGCACCGGGTTGTTCTTGGTACGCCGGGACAGCACCTGCATGACCCGCTCGATTTCCTTCTCGCGGCCGATTACCGGATCGAGCTTGCCTTCCATGGCCGCCGCGGTCAGGTTGCGACCGAACTGGTCGAGCACCAGCGACGTCGACGGGCTGCCGGACTCGCCGCCGCGGCCACCGGTGCCGGCCTCCGCGGTCTCCTTGCCCTGGTAGCCGCTCAGCAGCTGGATGACCTGTTGGCGCACCCGGGTCAGCTCGGCACCCAGTTTCACCAGAACCTGGGCCGCGACGCCTTCTCCCTCACGGATCAAGCCGAGAAGAATGTGCTCGGTGCCGATGTAGTTGTGGCCGAGCTGCAGCGCCTCGCGCAGGCTCAGCTCGAGGACCTTCTTCGCGCGCGGGGTGAACGGAATGTGCCCCGACGGCGCCTGCTGGCCCTGGCCGATGATCTCCTCGACCTGACTACGGACACCTTCGAGCGAGATGCCCAGCGACTCCAGCGACTTGGCCGCGACCCCTTCACCCTCGTGAATGAGGCCCAGCAGAATGTGCTCGGTGCCGATGTAGTTGTGGTTGAGCATCCGGGCCTCTTCTTGCGCCAGGACGACAACCCTGCGGGCACGGTCAGTAAAACGTTCGAACATTGGCGTCTACCTGCTCTTCCCTCACCAGCGGTACTGCGTCATTGTCGGCTTTAGCGCCGACACCGCGTACCTGTCTTCCACTGTAGTGGGCTACCGCCCGGGCTTCCCACCTTGCTGTCGGTAACCCAATGCGGTTGCAACAAAGCAACGCGGGAAAACAGTTAATCGTTTCCCGCGTTGCGTATCGATCAGTTCGCCACCAGCGAAAGCCGGCTTCCCCGGATCAGGTGGCGGCGTGGAATGCGTCGATCACGTCGGCCGGGATGCGGCCGCGCGTCGATACGTTGTGTCCGTTGCGGCGAGCCCAGTCGCGAATCGCGGCGCTCTGCTCGCGGTCGATGGCACCCCGGCCACGGCCGGAGCTGGAACGCCCGCGGCGACGGCCGCCGACGCGGCGGGAGGCTTCCACCCACTGCTTCAGGTCGTTACGAAGTTTCGTCGCATTCTTGGCCGAAAGGTCAATCTCATACGTCACGCCGTCGAGACCGAATTCGACGGTTTCATCGGCGGCGCCTTCACCGTCGAAATCGTCGACAAGAGTGACGGTCACTTTCTTCGCCATCGGCTGAGCCTCATGCTTTCTTCTTAGACACTTGCCATACAAGACACGTGCTCGGACCGCCCCCGCCGATAATCTGCCATATCCCGACGAGTAATTCAATACAGCGTGACAGCGACGCTCAGTTGCTATGCGGACGCACAATAGGAAACAATACTGTCTCCCTAATTGACAGGCCGGTCAAGGCCATCAGCAGGCGATCGATGCCCATTCCGGTTCCGGTGCACGGCGGCATAGCGTGCTCGAGAGCGACAAGAAAATCCTCGTCGAGCACCATTGCCTCGTCGTCGCCGGCGGCCGCGGCCCGGGCCTGCTCAGCGAATCTTTCGCGCTGCACCACCGGGTCGATCAACTCGGAGTATCCGGTGGCCAGCTCGAAGCCCCGGATATACAGGTCCCACTTCTCGGTGACGCCGGCAATGCTGCGGTGTTGCCGGGTCAAAGGCGTTGTCTCGACCGGAAAGTCCTTCACGAAAGTAGGTGCGGTCAGCGTCGAGCCGACGGTGTGCTCCCAGAGTTCCTCGACCAGCTTGCCGTGTCCGTAGCCACGGTCGGCGGGAACCTCAACGTCGAGTGACGCGGCGATTGCGAGCAAACGATCGACATTGGTGTCTGGTGTGATCTCTTCGTGAAGTGCCTCAGATAGCGATGGATACATTTGTATCGACGCCCATTCTCCGTCGATGTCATAGACGCTGCCATCGGGTAGCGGAAGTTCTCGAGTACCGATCGCCTCGTCAGCCACCTGTTGAATAAGCTCGCGGGTTACCACGGCAGAATCGTCATACGTTCCATACGCTTGATACGTCTCGAGCATGGAAAATTCGGGAGAATGCGTCGAATCGGCGCCTTCGTTTCGGAACACCCGATTTACTTCGAAGACCTTGTCGAGACCTCCCACCACACATCGCTTGAGGAACAGTTCCGGGGCTATACGAAGGTAGAGATCGATGTCGAGTGCATTGGAGTGCGTCACGAACGGGCGCGCCGCGGCGCCACCGGCCAAAGTCTGCAGCATCGGCGTTTCGACTTCTAAAAAGCCGCGTTGCTCGAGAGCATTGCGCAATGCGCGCATGACCGCAATTCGCTGCCGGGCCACCGTGCGCGCCTGCGGCCGCACGATCAGATCGACGTAGCGCTGACGAACGCGGGATTCCTCGCTCATCTCTTTATGGGCCACCGGCAGCGGCCGCAACGCCTTGGAGGCCATCAGCCAACTGTCGCCGAGGACGGACAGCTCCCCGCGCCGCGAGCTGATCACCTCGCCGTGCACGAAGACGATGTCGCCGATATCGACGTCGGACTTCCATTCGTCGAGGGCTTCCTGCCCGACGCCGGCCAAACTCAACATCACCTGAAGCTGGGTGCCGTCGCCGTCCTGGAGGCTGGCGAAGCACAGCTTGCCCGAGTTGCGGGCGAACACCACCCTGCCGGCGACGCCGACGATGTCCCCGGTGGTCGAGTCGGCGGGCAGATCGGGATGCGCGGCGCGCACCTGCGCCAGGGTGTGGGTGCGCGGGACCTCGACGGGGTAGGGATCACGGCCCTCGGCCGCCAGCCGCTCGCGTTTGTCTCGGCGAATTCGGAATTGCTCCGGGAGGTCGTCTTGCGGGTCCCTAGGGTCGGCGGCGCTCACGACCTGCCAGCTTAAAGGACACGGCGTTGTGCCCGCGAAACAGAAGCGATGGTCGTGATCCTGCCCATACCGCAGCCCTGGCTTCGGGTTGGCGCGGCGCGCGCCTCAGCGTGCGGTCTTGAGCCGTCCGCGCTGACTGTCCCGGTTGCGCTCGAACACCAACCGCAATCCCTGCAGGGTCAGGTGCTGGTCGTAGTGGTCGACGGAGGTCAGCTCGGCCAGCAGCAGCGGCGCGGTGTGGCCGGTGGCGACCACGGTCACGTTGTCGCCGGCGAATCCGTCGACGTCTTCCCGGATCCGGCCGACCAATCCGTCCACCAGTCCGGCGAACCCGAACACAGCGCCGGCCTGCATGCACTCGACGGTGTTCTTGCCGACGACCGAGCGGGGCCGCGCCAACTCGACCCGGCGCAGCGCGGCCGAGCGGGCCGCCGCGGCGTCGGAGGACACCTGGATGCCCGGCGCGATCGCGCCGCCCAGGAATTCGCCCTTGGCCGACACCACGTCCACGCAGATCGAGGAGCCGAAGTCGATCACGATCGCTGCGGTGTTGTACTTCTGAAAAGCGGCCAGACAGTTGACGATTCGGTCCGCGCCGACTTCCTTCGGGTTGTCGACGAGCAGCGGGATCCCGGTGCGCACACCCGGCTCGATCAGCACGTGCGGCACCGTCGGCCAATACTGCTCGAGCATCACCCGCACCTCGTGCAGCACCGACGGCACGGTCGATAGCGCCGACGCGCCCGTCAGCTGATCCGAGTCGTCGCCGATCAGTCCGTCGATGGTGAGCGCGAGCTCATCGGCGGTGATCTCCGCTTCGGTACGAATCCGCCACTGCTGCACGACTTTCGCGTGCTCCTTGGAGCCGGTGATCAGCCCGACGACGGTGTGGGTGTTGCGAACGTCGATGGCCAGCAGCACGGCTAGCGGGCCTTCATCGCGGCGACACCAGCTCGCCGGCATCGGCGGGAACGTACGCCGGGTCGCTGCCGAGGTCGATCGCGTTGTTGTCGGCGTCGACGAAGACGATCTTCGGCTGGTAGGTGCGCGCTTCGGCATCTTCCATCTGCGCGTAGGCGATCAGAATCACCAGGTCGCCGGGGTGCACGAGATGCGCTGCTGCGCCGTTGATTCCGATCACGCCACTACCGCGCTCACCGGTGATCGCATAGGTGACCAGCCGGGCGCCGTTGTCGATGTCGACGATCGTCACCTGTTCGCCCTCGAGCAGGTCGGCCGCGTCCATCAGGTCGGCGTCGATCGTCACCGATCCCACGTAGTGCAGGTCCGCCTGTGTGACGGTGGCGCGGTGGATCTTCGACTTGAGCATGGTCCGTATCATCAATTCCTCCACGGTGATTCGAGGGACTCGGCCGATGCGGCGGGCACCCGCCCGTCGGCGCCGACGGTGGTTCCGATTTCGATTGCGACGTTGTCGAGCAGTCTGGTCTTGCCGAGTCGGGCCGCCACCAGCAGGCGGCCGGCGCCGACGGCCGGCGCTGGACCCAGTGCGCTGTCGCGCACTTCGAGGTAATCCACGTCGATCGCGGGTTCCGCCGACAGCACCGAACGAGCGGCCTCGACCGCGGCAACCGCCCCACCGGGCGCGGCATGCGAGCCGGCCAACAGGGCCGCCGACAAGATGCCGGCCAATTCGCGCTCGGCGGCGCTGAGGTAGCGATTGCGCGACGACATCGCCAGGCCGTCGGTCTCGCGCACGATCGGCACGCCGACGACCCGGACGTCGATGTTGAGGTCGGCAACCATCTGACGAACCATCACCAACTGCTGATAGTCCTTCTCGCCGAAAAAGATTCGATCCGGGGCGACGATCTGCATCAGCTTGCAGACAACCGTCAGCATGCCCGCGAAGTGGGTGGGCCGCGCCGAACCCTCGAGCTCCGATCCCAACGGCCCGGGGTAGATCGTGGTCCGCGGACCGTCCGGGTACATCGCCGAAGCGCTTGGTGTGAAGACGATTTCGACTCCCTCGCCGCGCAGCAGTTCGAGGTCGGCTTCGAGGATCCGCGGATAGGCATCGAGATCCTCGTCGGCGCCGAACTGCAGCGGGTTCACGAAGATCGACACGACCACGACCGACCCGGGCACCAGCTTCGCGGCGCGCACCAGCGCGAGGTGCCCGTCGTGCAACGCACCCATGGTCGGCACCAGCATCACCCGGCGGCCGGTGCGGCGCAGCGCGCGGCTGACCTGGCCGACCTCCGCGGGGGCCGCATAGACGTTGAGTTCACCGGCGCTGAACCTGGGTGGCCGAGTCGTGCTCATCGCGCCAACACCGCCAGCACATCATCGGGGGCGTGCACTTTCTCCGCGGTGCGCATCGCGTTGACGCGGTAGGCCTGCGCCAGCTGTGGGTCGACGGTCTGCAGCGCGTGCAGGTGACCGGCAACGACGCCGGCGTCGCCGCGGGCGATGGGGCCGGTCAGGGCCGCTTGGCCGCGCTGCAATGTGTTCTCCAGCGCCGCGCGGGCCAGCGGGCCGAGGATGCGCTCGGCGATGCCGCCGGGCTGGTTGTCGACGAGTTGCTGGCCCAGCAGTTCGGTACCGGACACCGCGGCGCGCAGCGCGTCGAGCGCGTCGGTGAGAACGGTGACGATGTGGTTGCCCGCGTGGGCCAGGGCCGCGTGATAGAGCGTGCGGGCCTGCTCGGGCACCCGGAACGGCTCGCCGCCGATCTCGAGGACCAGCGACTGCGCGATCGCGTAGCCGACCTCGTCGGCGGCGGTGATCCCGAAGCAGGTGTCGGGGAGGCGCGCGATGTCCTCGTCGGATCCGGTGAACGTCATCGCCGGGTGAATCGCCAACGGGATGCAGTCAGCGAGCGGGGCCAATACGCCGACGCCGTTGACGCCGGAGGTGTGCGCGACGATCGTTCCCGGCCGTACGGCGGACGTCGCCGCCAAACCCGTTACCAGACCGGGTAATTCGGTGTCCGGCACCGCCAGCAGTAGCAACTCGGCGCTGCCGGCGACGTCGGGCACGGGAACAACCGGAGTGTCGGTGAGTCGCTGTTCGGCACGCAGTCGCGAAGCGCGGGAGACGGCGCTGCAGGCGACCACGACATGGTCGACGCGTTCGAGCGCCACCCCGAGTGCGGTTCCCACCCGGCCGGCGGAGATGATCCCCACCTTGAGTCGAGCGGGGCGCAATCCGTCGAACTGCACCATCGCAGAGAAATCCTTTGGTTTCGTTCCAGTCCCGCGTAGCGGGTACCGGACGGTCGTTAAGACTGTACCGCGACGATCAGGGCGAAACGCTGTGGTCTTCGCCTCAGTCTTCGCGACGGCGGCGACGTCCTCCGCTGCCCTCAGACGGCGAGGACTGCAGCCGTGCCAGCAGGTCGGCCACCGATTGGCCACCCGATTGGGGCTCCTCAGCCTCCGCCAGCGGGTCGGTGGTGCGGTGACGTGCAGCCGGGGGCGGCGGCGACATCGCCGGACCGCGATCCGCGGCCGGAATCGTTGGCGGCGGGGGCGGGGGCGGCGGCGGTGACATGGCCGGGGCCGGAGCCGCGGATCCGACGCCGGAGGGATCGGGTTGATCAGCGCCGTGCCGCGAGCGTGCACGGCGACCCGACGATTCGCCCCATTCCGCGGCCGATTCGACGGCCGGACCAGGCGCTGCGTCCGCCGATCCACTGGAATGCCGACCGCGGCGCTCGGCCGGTGGGTCGGTGGGCGGTTCACCAGCGCTCGGCGATCGGTGGGACGGCTTGTCGCGCGACGGGCCGTTGTCGTAGGCCCACGACGCCGGAGCGGGGCCTTCTGTCTGGCCGGCGTTCCAGTTGCTGCCGGGAGACCCGGCGGGGCGCCACTGTCCCTCGGCGCTGACCGGTTGCCAGGCCGCCGGCTGCTCGGGCTGGCGCGGCGCCTGGGCCGGTGGTGGCCACGGGATGCGCGGCTGCTGCGGCTCGGGCTGCTGCTGCGCCGGCGCGAACTGCGGCTCGGGCGGCTGCTGGGGCTCGGGCTGAGCGGGTGGCGGCGTCGGCTCCGGCTGCGGGGGCGGCGGCGCGGGCGCGAACTGGGGCTCCGGCTGGGCGGGACCTTCGGCCCGGCGGTGGGAGCGCCGCGGCGGTTGAGGAGGTTCGAACCGCTCGGGTCCCGGGCCGGGAGCGGGCCAGGCGCTGGGCTGGCCCGGCGGCGGACCCCAGCCGCGGCCCTCCTGGGGACGTTCGACCGGGCTCGCGGGTGGCTGCGGCGCCGGCGGCGCCTGCGGTGGGATCCATGCGGCGGGCTGCGGCTCGCTGCGCGGAGCGTCCTGGTCAGCGGGCCGCCGATGCGAGCCGCGGTCCGGCTCGGGCGGTTCGGCGGGTCGATTCTGCCGGGGCGGTGAGTACGCCTCGTGCGCCTGCGGCGCGTAGTTCGGCTGGTAGCTCTCCGCGGCCGGCTGCCGCGGCGGCGGGACCAGCGGCTCCTCGTGCACGTCGATGATCGAGTCGTCGGCTCGGCGGGCGGGCTCCTCGGCGCGCACGGACTGCACCCGGTTGATGCGCTCGCGCGCACTTTCGTTGTCGCGGTCCCATTCGCTGTAACCGCGCACGGCCTTGCGTTCGCCCTCCAAGGCCGGGCGCTCGCTGAGCTCGGCGTCGAACAGGATCTCCAGGTTGGTGCGCAGCGCGGCCAGCTCGGCCCGCAGCTCGGAAACCTCGTCGTTGGCCTGCGCACGCAGTTCGGTGGCGAGTTCGCGACGCAGCTGCGACTCCACCGTCAGCTCGTATTCGCGGCGCGCGGAGATCTCCCGGTCCAACTGCAGGTCGTAGACCAGCTTCAAGTCACGCGCCCGGGCCTGATCGACATCGCTCTGCCGGCGATAGATCACGGACACGAAGGCCGCGACAACCGCGGCCCACAGCGCGAGGATCACGGCGAGCTTCAGCAACTCCACCCGGCTGGTGAAGACCAGCGCGGAACTGGCGCCGATTGCCAGCACCAGCAACGCCGTCAGCAGAACCCAACCTGGTCTGCGGCCGCTGCGCCGCACGCGGGCGCCGCGGGACAGATCGGTCATGGCCCGACTGTACCGGCCCTGGGTCACCGCGCGTGTCGTGCGCTCCGGCGTTTCTCACCTGGACTTATCGCCTGATTTCGGCGGTCGGCGGGCCCGGCTAGCTTTCGGCGCCCTCGCCGTTGTCGGTCGGATCGCCCGGCGATCGGCAGCAATGCTGCAACCACAGCCCGGCGGCCACCAAAGCGAGTGCGCTCAGCGCCGCGACCGCGGTTCCGGTGGTGTCCTGGGCGGCCACCCGAAGCCACGCCCGACGCGGTAAGAGATAGACCAGGACGCCGACCCACCAGCCCAGTGCCAGCGCACCGACCCAGGCCGATGCCTGCGCGACGACCAGGCTGCGGGCCACCGACAGCGGATGGATCCACCCCGGAGCGTCACCAATCTCGCCCGCGGCGATCTTGGCCCGCACATGGCGACCCCAGCCCGCTTCGGCGGCCGCAACGGCGAGCAACGAGAGGCCGGTCCACACCGTGATCGGCGGAAACCATCGATACAGCGTCAGCACCAGCAGATAACCCCCCACCGCAGTGCCGAGCACCGCGGCCGTCAGGTCACGTTTGCGGGTGGGACCCATCAGCTCTCGGTGCGCGGCTCGAGCACGAAGTCGGTGTGCCGCACGCCGGCCCGGTCCGTCGGATCCAGTTCGGCGATCAGCCTGGCGACGGACTCCTTGCCGCCGGCCACGGTCAGCGTCGCGTCGGGATCGACCGCGAGCCACGGGATCAGCACGAAGGCCCGCAGGTGGGCCAGCGGATGCGGCAGGGTCAGGCCGTCTTCCAAGGAGAACAGCTCGGTGTCACCCTCCAGCGCCGTCAGGTGACAGCTGATCAGGTCGACATCGAGCGTGCGCGGACCCCATTTCTGGCCGCGGACGCGATCGGCCGCGACCTCCATCGCCTGCGCGCAGCGCAACCACCCGTGCCCGTCGAGCGTCGCGTCTTCGGCGATCAGCACCGCGTTCAGAAAGGGACCCTGCTCGACGCCACCCCAGGCCGCCGTCTCATAGACCGGCGACACCGCCGTGACCGATTCGCCGAGCCGGTCGAGCACCGACTGCAGCCTGGCCTGCCGGTCGCCGAGGTTGGATCCGATCGACAGCACGACACGAGTCATAGGGGCACCACCTGACCGCGGCCGCCGCGCCGGGATCGGCGGGCCACCACCGCGACGTCGTCGAAGGTCTGGGGAATCGGGGCTTGCGGCTTGTGCACTGTCACCTCCACTGCGTGCACACGATGGTCCTTCATCACGTCTTCGGCGATCTCGCCGGCGACCGTCTCGATCAAATTACGTGCCGGGCCCGCGACGACAGCGGCGGCCCGCTCGGCCAGCACGCCGTAGTCGTAGGTATCGGCCAGATCGTCGCTGGCCGCGGCCTTCGCCAGGTCGATCCAGACGGTGACGTCGACGACGAAGTCCTGACCGTCGGCCCGCTCATGCTCGAACACGCCATGGTTGCCGCGAACTTTCAAGCCGCGCAACTCGATTCGATCAGCCATCTGCTCCTACCGCCCCGCCTGGGTCCATGCTTCGACCACTTTGACAGCATCGACCGACGCTCGCACGTCGTGTACCCGAACTCCCCAGGCGCCATGCAACGCCGCCAGCGCCGACACCACCGCGGTCGCCGTCTCGCGACCATCGGGCGGCCGCACCGCGCCGTCGAGGCCGGCCAGCAGTGTGCCGAGAAAGCGCTTGCGGGACGCACCGACAAGCACTGGGACGCCTCCGGCCACCAGGTCCGGCAACGCGTGCAGCAGCGCCCAGTTGTCGTCGGCCGATTTGGCGAAGCCGAGACCGGGGTCGACGATCAGCTTCGCCGGATTCACCCCTGCCGCAACGGCGTTGTCGACGCAGGCCATCAACTCGTCGCGCACCTCGCCGACCACGTCGCGATACGGCGGTACCTGATGCGGTCGCTCGGTCGACACCGAGCGCCAGTGCATGAGCACCCACGGCGCGTCGGCCTCGGCCAGCAGGCCCGCCATGGCCGGGTCGGCGCGGCCGCCGGAGACGTCGTTGACCATCGTCGCGCCGTTCTCCAGCGCGGCCCGTGCCACACCTGCGTGCATCGTGTCGACACTGACGGTAATCCCCTGGGCGGCAAGCTCTTTGATGACGGGGATTACCCGGGAGGTCTCCGCCCGCGGATCGATGCGGGTAGCGCCGGGACGGGTCGACTCGCCCCCGACGTCGACGATCGACGCCCCGTCGGCGACCAACGTCAACCCCTGCTGCACAGCTCGCTCGGTGTCGAGGTAGCGGCCGCCATCCGAGAACGAGTCGTCGGTGACGTTCACCACCCCCATGACCTGGACGTGCGGCGGACTCACCTGCGCAAGATCAGGTCGAGCGCTTCGGCTCGAGATGCGTTGTTGGACTTGAATTGTCCGCGAACGGCGGACGTCGTGGTGACCGCGCCGGGCTTACGGACGCCCCGCATGGACATGCAGAGGTGCTCGGCCTCCACCACGACGATCACACCGCGGGGATCGAGTTTGCGCATCAGCGCGTCGGCAATCTGTGCGGTGAGGCGTTCCTGCACCTGCGGCCGTTTCGCGTACAGGTCGACCAATCGGGCGATCTTGGACAGACCGGTCACCCGGCCGTCGCGGCCGGGGATGTAACCCACGTGCGCCACACCGTGGAACGCCACCAGGTGATGCTCGCAGGTGGAGTACATCGGGATCTCTTTGATCAACACGAGTTCGTCATGCTGTTCGTCAAAGGTGGTGTCCAGCACGGCATCCGGGTCGGTGTAAAGGCCGGCGAACACCTCTTGGAAACTGCGCGCCACGCGGGCCGGGGTGTCGACCAGGCCGTGCCGCTCCGGATCTTCGCCGATGGCGTACAGCAATTCGCGGATCGCCGCCTCGGCACGGGGTTGGTCGAATATCCGTTCGCTTCGATTCGCGGCGTGAATATTTGGCTGCGCCATCGCAGTCTCCGTTTCGTTCAGCCGTGTGTCGACGGGTTAGTCGGGCCATGGCCGCCACCGGGTGGGTCGGCGGGTTGGCCTGCCTCGGGCGCAGGCGCGCCCGGCGGCGGGTACGGCGGATACGGCGGGTAGGGCTGTCCCGCGTGCTGATGTGGCGGCGCCGGCCAATGCTGCGGCGGCTGATTCTGCGGCGGGTACCAGTAACCCTGCTGCTGCGGCGGCCAGCCGGGAGCGTGCCAGCCGGCGGGAGCGCCGTAGTCGGGTTGCGTCTGGCCGCCGTTCGAGGCGCCGTGAGATCCGTTGTTGCCGTTGGCGGTTCGCTCGGCCTCGACCCGCTCAGCCTCCCGCGACGCCGCCGCGATGGCCGCCTTGAAGGCCGGTTCGGCCTCCGGCTTGGGCCACGGCTCGCCGCGCTCGATCGCAAGCTCTCCCGGCGTCTTGATCGGCGGCTTGTCCGACGGGATGCGCCCTCCGAAATCGTCGAAAAGAGTAAGGCGCGGGCGCTTTTCGACGTTGGAGAAGATCGCCTCCAACTCGGCGCGGTGCAGGGTCTCCTTCTCCAGGAGCTCGCCGGCCAGCGTGTCGAGTACGTCGCGGTACTCGGTGAGGATCTCCCAGGCCTCGGTGTGCGCGGTCTCGATGAGTTTGCGGACTTCCTCGTCGATTTCGCGCGCGACCTCGTGCGAGTAGTCGGGCTGGGTGCCCATCGTCCGGCCCAGGAACGGGTCGCCGCCCTCGGTGCCGTACTTCACCGCGCCCAGCTTGGAGCTCATCCCGAGATCGGTGACCATCGCCCGGGCGACCTTGGTGGCCTTCTCGATGTCGGACACCGCACCCGTGGTGGGCTCGTGGAACACCAACTCCTCCGCGGCGCGACCACCGAGGGCCATCACCAGCTTGGCAACCAGTTCGGAGCGGGTCTGCAGGCCCTTGTCGTCCTCCGGCACTGCCAGCGCGTGCCCGCCGGTGTTGCCGCGGGCCAGGATCGTCACCTTGTAGACGGTGTCGATGCCCGGCATCGCCCAGCCGGCCAGCGTGTGCCCCGCCTCGTGGTAGGCGGTCATCTTCTTTTCCTGCTCGCTGATGATCCGGCCCTTGCGGCGTGGCCCGCCGACCACCCGGTCGACCGCCTCCTCGAGCGCGGCGCCGGTGATGACGGTGCCGTTCTCGCGTGCGGTCAGCAGGGCGGCCTCGTTGATGACGTTCTCCAGGTCGGCGCCGGTCATGCCGACGGTCCGCTTGGCCAGGCCGTCGAATTCGACGTCCGGGCCGAACGGCTTGCCCTTGGAGTGCACCCGCAGCACCGCGCGCCGGCCGGCCAGGTCGGGGCTCGACACCGGGATCTGGCGGTCGAAACGGCCCGGCCGCAGCAGCGCCGGGTCGAGGATGTCGGGGCGGTTGGTCGCCGCGATCAGGATGACGCCGGTGCGGTCGCCGAAGCCGTCCATCTCGACCAGCAACTGGTTCAGCGTCTGCTCGCGCTCGTCGTGCCCGCCACCGAGGCCGGCGCCGCGCTGACGGCCGACGGCGTCGATCTCGTCGACGAAGATGATGCAGGGGCTGTTCTGTTTGGCCTGTTCGAACAGGTCGCGCACGCGTGAGGCGCCGACGCCGACGAACATCTCGACGAAGTCCGAACCCGAGATCGTGAAGAACGGGACACCGGCCTCCCCCGCGACGGCCCTGGCCAGCAGCGTCTTGCCCGTTCCCGGCGGACCGTAGAGCAGCACGCCCTTGGGGATCTTGGCGCCGAGTGCCTGGTAGCGCGTCGGGTTCTGCAGGAAGTCCTTGATTTCGTAGAGCTCTTCGACCGCCTCGTCAGCGCCCGCCACGTCGGCGAACGTGGTCTTGGGCATGTCCTTGTTGAGCATCTTGGCGCGCGACTTGCCGAAGCCGAAGCCCATCCGGGCGCCGCCCTGCATGCGGGAGAACATGAAGAACAGGCCGACCAGCAACAGCAGCGGCAGCACGTAGACGACGATCGACCCGATGATGCTGCCCTGGTTCACGACGGTGCTGACCTGGGCGTCCTTGCCGCTGAGCTGGTCGAACAGCGGGACGGCGTAGCCGGTGGGGAAGTGTGTGATGACCTTGTCGGAGCCCTCGGTGCCGGGCGCGGCACTCTTCAGCGTGAGCCGGACCTGCTGCTCACGGTCGTCGATCTGGGCGCTCTTGACGTTCCCGGTCTTGATCTGGGCCGTGGCGACCGATGTGTCGACCGGCTTGAAGCCGCGGGTGTCGTCGCTGAAATAGAAGAATGACCAGCCAAGCAGCAGCACGACTGCAATGGCCGTGAGCGTGCGGATCACGTTTTTGCGGTTCATATCATCGGCCGTCGTCGGCCAGGTCCTTCCCGATACACGCAGCTGGAATAGTCCAGGTTACCGCCCCATGGTGATCGCCAGATCGGCCGCAGGCCGAGCGCAGCGGGTCACCACGTTCTTAGCTCCGGTGATCGCCAGATCGGCCGCAGGCCGAGCGCAGCGGGTCACCACGTTCCTCGCTCCGGTGATCGCCAGATCGGCCGCAGGCCGAGCGCAGCCGGGCACCGGCGGTGAAGCCATAAATCGTCTCGGTCTCAACAACGAATCGAAGTTCCCGACACCTATCGAGTCGGGCCGCGCGTGTGCTTTGGTGAAGCGGTGTCTGCGCACATCACCGAACGGACCATCGACACCAACGGCGTGCGGTTGCACACCCTCGAGGCCGGCGAGCCGGGCGCACCGGTAGTGGTGCTGGCCCACGGCTTTCCCGAGACCTCATACTCCTGGCGTCACCAGATCCCGGCCTTGGCCGACGCCGGCTACCACGTGCTGGCGCCCGACCAGCGTGGCTATGGCCGAACCACCCGCCCCGACGACATCGCCGACTACAACGTCGCCAGCCTGTCCGGTGACCTGATCGGTCTGCTGGACGACGTCGGCGCCGACACGGCAGTGTTCGTCGGGCACGACTGGGGCGCGCCTGTGGCGTGGGGCTCGGCGCAACTGCACCCGGATCGGGTCGAAGCCGTCGTCGGCATGAGCGTGCCGCCGGTACCGCGGTCACAGGTCCCGCCGACCGCGGCGTTCCGGTCGATCTTCGGCGACAACTTCTTCTACATGCTCTATTTCCAGGAGCCCGGGGTGGCCGACGCCGAACTCGGCGGAAACCCGCGCCGCACGATCACCGCCATGCTGGGTGGGCTGACACGATCCGACGACCCGGCCGCGGCACTGCGGATGATCGCGCCCGGACCGGAGGGCTTCATCGAGCGGCTACCGGAGGCCGACGGCCTGCCGGACTGGATCACCGCGGACGAAGTCGACCATTACGTCGAAGAGTTCACCCGCACCGGGTTCACCGGCGGGCTGAATTGGTATCGCAACCTGGACCGCAACTGGGAACTGCTGGCCGACCCGCCGGCGGCCACCATCGACGTGCCGGCCATGTTCATCGGCGGAACCGATGACCCGGTACTGAGCTTCATGCGGCCCGACCGAGCCCAAGAGGTGGTGACGGGCCGCTATCGCGAGGTGCTGATCGACGGCGCGGGCCACTGGCTGCAGCAGGAGAAGCCGGATCAGGTCAACGAGCTGCTGCTGGACTTCCTGTCGAGCCTCCCGATCGGCGCGCAGCGGTCATGAACCGCCCGCTGAACTTCGGCGTCTTCGTCACCCCGTTCCACCCGACCGGCCAATCCCCCACGGTCGCACTGGAATACGACATGGACCGGGTCGTCGCGCTGGACCGGCTCGACTTCGACGAGGCCTGGTTCGGCGAGCACCACTCCGGTGGCTACGAGCTGATCGCCTGCCCAGAGGTGTTCATCGCCGCGGCCGCCGAACGCACCAAGCACATCCGGTTGGGCACCGGCGTGGTGTCGCTGCCGTATCACCACCCGCTGATGGTGGCCGACCGTTGGGTGCTGCTGGATCATCTGACCCGCGGGCGGGTGATGTTCGGCACCGGGCCGGGCGCATTGCCGTCGGACGCCTACATGATGGGCATCGATCCGATCGAGCAGCGCCGGATGATGGACGAGTCGTTGGAGGCGATCCTGGCGCTGTTCCGCGCCGATCCCGACGAGCGGATCAGTCGCCACTCGGACTGGTTCACCCTGCGTGAAGCGCAACTGCATATCCGCCCCTATACCTGGCCATATCCGGAAATATCAACGGCGGCAATGCTTTCCCCGTCCGGCCCGCGCCTGGCGGGCAAGATGGGGACCTCGCTGCTGTCGCTGTCGATGTCGGTCCCGGGCGGCTATGCGGCGTTGGAGAACACCTGGGGCGTGGTCGAGGAGCAGGCCGCCAAAGCCGGCCGGGTCCAACCGGATCGCGCCGACTGGCGGGTGTTGTCGATCATGCACGTCGCCGACACCCGCGACCAGGCCATCGACGACTGCACCTACGGCCTGCAGGATTTCGCCAACTACTTCGGCGCCGCCGGATTCGTCCCGCTGGCCAACTCTGTCGAGGGAGCGCAGACGCCGCACGAGTTCGTCGAAGACTATGCGGCCAAAGGCAATTGCTGTATCGGCAGCCCGGACGACGCGATCGCCCACATCGAAGACCTGCTCGACCGCTCCGGCGGATTCGGGACGCTGTTGATGCTCGGCCACGACTGGGCCTCCCCGGAGGCGACCTATCACTGCTACGAGTTGATGGCCCGCAAGGTCATCCCGCACTTCAAGGGTCAACTGGCGGCAGCCCGGTCGTCACACGAATGGGCCAAAGACAAGCGCGACGAATTGATCGGTCGCGCAGGGCAAGCCGTCGTCAAGGCGATCACCGAGCACGTCGGGGAGGGCGGCTGATGCGCGGATCGGTGCTGCGGGACGGCCGCATGGTGTACCGCGACGATCTTCCCGAACCGGTTCCCGGCCCCGGCCAGGTGCTGGTCGCGGTGCGGTCGTGCGGGATCTGCGGCTCGGACCTGCATTTCGCCTCGCACGGCGCGGAGGTGCTGTCGCTGAGTAGCGAGATGGCCAGCGGGGCTGGGGGAATGAGCGTCGATCTGGACCGGGACGTGTTCATGGGCCACGAATTCAGCGCCGAGATCCTCGAACCCGGTCCCGACACCGACACGCATCCGGCGGGAAGCCTGGTCACGTCGATCCCGGTGCTGCTCTCGGGCACCGACGTCGAAGCGATCGTCTACAGCAACACCACGGTGGGCGGCTATGCCGAGCGGATGCTGCTCTCGGCGCCTCTACTGCTGCCGATCCCCAACGGCCTTGACCCACAGCATGCTTCGCTCGCGGAGCCGATGGCGGTCGGCCTGCACGCGGTGAACAAATCGGCCATCGAACCCGGCGAGGCGGCGCTGGTGCTGGGCTGCGGGCCGATCGGCATCGCGGTGATCGCCGCGCTGCGCCTGCGCGGTGTGGAAAACATTGTGGCAGCCGATTTCTCACCGAAGCGGCGTGAGCTTGCCGCGACGATGGCCGCTCAGCAGACCGTCGATCCCGCGGCAGGGTCGCCGTTCGACGGCACGAAGGCCTCGGTGGTGTTCGACGCGGTCGGCGTGCCGGGGATCATCGACGACGTGATCCGCCGAGCGCGGCACGGCACCCGCCTGATCGTGGTCGGCGTGTGCATGCAGGCCGACACCGTCTACCCGTTCTTCGCGATCGCCAAGGAACTCAACATCCAGTTCGTGCTCGCCTACGGCCCAGACGAATTCGGACATTCACTGCGCGCGATCGCCGACGGCGACATCGATGTCAGCCCGATGATCACCGGCACCGTCGGTCTCGAGGACGTCGGGGCCGCCTTCGACGATCTCGGCGAACCCGAACGTCACTGCAAGATCCTGGTGACTCCCTAGCCCCCGACGAATGGACGAGCGACGACGGTCGGCTTGAAACCGTAACGGGGAGCGGCGAACTGCATGCCGCGGCCGCCGGTACCGGCCATCACCGGCGGGGCGCCCATGCTGTTGGCGACGGGCGTGAGCGGTTGCGACGACACCGGGGTGCCGAGGTTGCCGACCGGGGTGACGGCGGGGCTCACCGACGGGTTCACCCCACCCCAGGCCGGCGGCACCGACAACTTGCCCACCAGCTCCGCCTTGCCCAGGCCACCGAGAGCCCCGGCACCGGAAATGCCCGACGGCAGACTCGGTGGTGGAAGGGCCGCCGGGATCGCCTCGACCGCCGATACTTTCGCAGCACCTCCAAATTTGGTTGCCGCTTCGGCCAGCCCTTCGATGTCCTTGCTAGCGGTGGTGGACAGTCGGAAGGGGGAGATCAACCGGATGAACGTGTCGAAGGGTGTACTGCCATCCACCGTCTGCGAACCGGTCAGACCCTCGACGATGTCGCCCCAGACGCCATTGAGGACGAGGCCGTCGCCGTTGGAGTTGGGAAGGGTACCGGTCAGACCCAGCTGGGCCAGCAACTGTTCCAAAGTGAGGTCACCCGGCGCCGCCGGTGCGGCCGCGGCCGCCAAAGCATTGGTCACGTCCGTCCCGGCGCTGGATCCGACCGCCTGGGAGACAGCGGCCGCCTGGGCCCCGAGGCCGGCCGGGTTGGCCGACTCGGCGGTGGGCGCGAACGGCGCCAGCGTCGATGCCGCGGCCGACGCCCCCGCATAGCCGTACATGGCCGCCGCGTCCTGCGCCCACATCTCCGCATACATCGCCTCGGTGGCCAGGATCGCAGGGGTGTTCTGCCCCAGCAGGTTGGTGGCGATCAGTTGCATCAACAGTGCGCGGTTGGCGGCGATCTCCGGCGGCGGCACTGTCGCGATGAAGGCCGCCTCGTAGGCGCTGACGGCGGCCGAGGCCTGGGCCGCGACCTGCTCGGCCTGCACCGCGGTGCTGTTCAGCCACTCCACCTGCGCCTGCGAGGACGCGGCCATCGACGCCGCAGCGGGTCCCAGCCAGGACCCGTCGGTCAGCGCGGCGATCACGGCCTCGTAGGCGGCTCCCACGGTGTGTAGCTCGCCGGCGAGGCTCGCCCACGCCGAGGCCGCGCCGACCATGGGCGCCGAGCCGGGACCCGAATACATCAGACCCGAGTTGACCTCGGGCGGTAATGCTGCGAAATCAAACATGACTGTCGGTGACCTATCCGACCGCTGCGGCGTTGGCGGCCTCGGTGACCGCGTACGAGCCGGAGCTGGCGCCGAGCATGGTCGCCATGAACTCCTGAACGACCGCGGCGTGCGCGCTGACCGTTTGGTAGAGCTGCGCGTGCGACGCGAACTGGGCAGCCGTCAGGGCCGAGACCAGATCACCCGCGGCGGGAACCACCCCGACCGTCGGCGCCGCGGCGGCGGCGTTGCCGGCCTTGAGCGCCTCGTTGATGGTCTGCAATTTCCCCGCGGCCGCAGCCAGTACTTCGGGCTGCGCGATGACGTTCGACATGGTTCCTCCGAAAAGTGCTTGTGCTCAACAGCTTCAGTCAGCGTCGTCGCGACCGAAGCGGATCATCCGACACGTTAAGCGAGCAATGAGCCTTGAAAACACCCTCGGTAAAGCCTGTTCACCGTCGAGACAGTGACTATTCATTTTGCTGGAGACATGAGCTGACAGATAGGAAATCGGCCTGAAAGTTGTTGGAGTTCAGTATGATTAGAAGTCAATATGAACTTTCCGATGGAGGCCACATTACCCGTTAGGATTTGCTGAGGCTAGCTATGTTCAATATCTCGCGGGAGGTCTCCCGATCACGAGTCGTGGCGGAAGCTCGAAATAAGACGGCTCACAATACTTTTCACTCTATTGACCTCAAATATGTTGCACTGCACATGATTTGAATTATCTGATTAACATCGGAACCCCGCGTGAGAACCGACGGCTCCGCGCCTGACTCTCGCCTGACCATGTCGCACGGGGCATACGGTCGTGAGCTGGTATATCTTTGGTCCGAGCCGACCGAGGAGGCGCCATGTCCGCGCCGGCGCAGAGCCTGTCGCAGCAGATGCTGCGCCGCCGCCCCGTCAGCGGCGCGCCGGTCGCCGCGGGCGCCACGGATGAGCTGCAACGCAGTCTCGGCGTCTTCCTCTTGACGATGTTCGGGGTCGGCGAGACCGTCGGGTCGGGCATCTTCATCGTGCTGTCGCAGTCGGTGCCGCAGGCCGGCCCGGCCGTGGTCATCTCGTTCATCATCGCCGGTGTCGCGGCGGGCCTGGCGGCGATCTGTTACGCGGAGCTGGCCTCCGCGGTTCCGGTGTCGGGGTCGGCGTATTCCTATGCCTACGCCACTCTCGGCGAATTCGCGGCGATGGGCGTGGCCGCCTGCCTGCTGCTCGAGTACGCGGTGTCGGCCGCCGCGGTGGCGGTTGGCTGGAGCCAATACCTAAATAAGCTGCTCGACAACGTCTTCGGCTTCGCGCTGCCACAATCCATTTCGGCGGCACCTTGGGATCCGGAGCACGGCATGATCAACCTGCCTGCAATCGCTCTGGTGGCCCTGTGCACCCTGCTGCTCATCCGCGGCGCCAGCACCTCCGCCAAGGCCAACGCCGTGATGGTAATCATCAAAATCGGTGTCCTGGTGCTGTTCTCGGCGGTCGCGTTCACCGCGTTCCACGCGGGCAACTTCAAAGACCTGACCCCGTTCGGAGTGTCCGGGGTCAGCCTGGCATCGGGCACGATCTTCTTCGCCTACATCGGCCTCGACGCGGTGTCGACCGCCGGTGACGAGGTGAAAGACCCGCAGCGCACCATGCCGCGTGCGATCATCGCCGCGCTGCTGATCGTCACCGCGATCCACGTGCTCGTATCGGTCGCCGCCCTGGGTGCGCAGCGCTGGCAGGACTTCAAGGGCGAGGAGGCGGTACTGGCGGTGATCCTGGACCGCATCACCGGCAACACCGTGGGTAGCACCATTGTCTCAGCGGGAGCGGTGATTTCGATCTTCTCGGTCACCCTGGTGACGCTGTACGGGCAGACCCGAATCCTGTTCACGATGGGCCGTGACGGTCTGTTGCCGACGGCCTTCGCGAAGGTGAACCCCCGCACCATGACGCCGGTGCGCAACACGGTGATCGTGGCACTCGGGGTGGCGGTGCTGGCCGCGATGGTCCCGCTCGATCGGTTGGCCGAGATCGTATCGATCGGCACGCTGACGGCGTTCATCGTGGTGTCAGCCGGGGTGATCGTGCTGCGGATCCAGGAACCCGACCTGCCGCGCGGCTTCAAGGTGCCGGGGTATCCGGTGACGCCGATCCTGTCGATCGCGGCGTGCGCCTACATCCTGTTCAGCTTGCACTGGTACACCTGGGTCGCCTTCAGCGGTTGGGTTGCGGTGGCGCTGGCGTTCTACCTGGCGTGGGGCCGCCGGCACAGCGCCCTCAACCTCGACTGCGACTAGGGTGCCAAGCATGCGCGCCGCACTGCCGTTCCGCATCTTGCTCGCCATCGGCCTCGCCGCGACGGCGTCAGCCTGCGACCACGCCGCACCGGAAAAGGTCGGCGAACACCCGCGTCAGGTGACCGTCGTCGGCTCCGGCCACGTCCAGGGCGTCCCCGATACCCTCACCGCCGACGTCGGCATCGAATTCGTCGCCCGCGACGTCACCGGTGCGATGGATCAGACCAACACCCGCCAGGCGGCGGTGATCGACGCCCTGGCCGCCAACGGCGTCGACCGCAAGGACATCAGCACCACCGACGTCAGCCTGCAACCGCAGTACGACCCCGCGGGCGCCGTCATCACCGGATACCGCGCCGCCAACTCGATCCGAGTGAAGATCCACCCCACCGCGACGGCGTCGAAGCTGCTGTCAGTCATCGTGGGCACCGGCGGTGACGCGACCCGGATCAACTCGGTCAGCTACTCGATTGCCGACGACTCGCAACTGGTGAAAGACGCCCGGGCGCGGGCATTTCAGGACGCCAAGGACCGCGCCGCCCAGTACGCCCAGCTGTCCGGGCTCGGGCTCGGCGCGATCATCTCGATCTCGGAGACGTCCGGGAGCGCCACCCCCACGGTTGCCCCCGCGCCCCGGATGATGCCGGCCGCGGTGCCGCTCGAGCCGGGCCAGCAGACGGTGAGCTTCTCGGTCACCGCCGTCTGGGAGCTGCGCTGAGCGCCCCTCACTCTGCGGTCGGCTCGCCGAGCTTGTTGGGTGTTTCGACGATGACGGTCGTAGCCTTGACGATGGCGACAGCCAGACTGCCGGGTTCGAGCCGCAGTTCCTGCGCGGCTTCGGTGCTCATCAGCGACACCACCGTGTATGGGCCACATTGCATTTCGACCCGGGTCATCACTCGGTCGCTGAGCACATCGGTGACCAGCCCGACGAAGCGGTTGCGTGCCGAACTACTCACACCGAGCGGATCGGGCGGAAGCGGCGGCGCGTTGTTTCGCCAGAACTCGGCCAGGTCGCGCCCGGACACCACTTTGCGGCCGGCTTGATCCTGACTAGCCGCCAATGTGCCGTTGTCGATCCACCGCCGCACAGTGTCGTCGCTGACGCCTAGCAACTCGGCCGCCTCACGGATCCGCATAGAGGTCACCAGCGAATGCTAGCGGTGGCTGCACCGGGCAGAACACGCTTCGCTGCATCGCCCCACTACGCTCAGCCGATGCTGTGCCAGCTGCCTGGAGCCATCGGGATCGCCGGACCGTTACCAAACCCATTGGTAGTCATGGTGATCAGGCCTTTGGGACCTGACGCGTTGGATACGGCGGTGGTCCCGGTGAACCCGAGGCGGCCCGCACCTGCAGTCGTCACCTCCGGCCGCTCGAGGAGTCCGTCCGACTTATCCTCGGCGTCGTCGTCACCCGGTAGGTATTCGTAGCGGTAGCCGCGGTCGATGGCGACCACCCGGTCACGTCGCCGCGGCTTCGGAGGGCCGACGGGTGCGGCGGCGAGGTCCACGACGCCGTCGGCATTCACGATCGGATGCGGCACCGTGGCGCGCGACCGCGCGTTCACATCCGACGTTTCGGCGATCCTGCCCACAAGGTAGGCCAGTCCCTGCGCGTCGGTGATCGGGGGAGGGTTGCCGGGCGCGGGGGTGGCGCGGGTGCGGCGGCCGGCGTCGAGATGGTTGATGGTGTCGGCATCGGGGAGGGGTTCGTCACCGGGGCGGCGAGGGGATTCGCTGCGTGCACATGACCGGCCGTTGGCATCGCCGGCGGCGCCGGTGAGCCGACTGGCGGCACGGCGGGAATCGCCACAGGTTGCGTCAATCCCGCGACACCGACGATTCCCGACAAGCCGGCCAGGCCCACCACCGAGCTCAGGTTGGGGATAGCCATGTTGACCGCGAGCGGCAGCAGCAACGGCAACTCCTGGACCAGAAAGCGCAACGACCGAAGGGTCCAGTTGACTGCCCGAAATGTCTGCCACGCAACGAAATAACCGGAGAGTTGCAGAAATTGTGAGGGATCGGTCAGTCCCTGCCAGTTCTGCTGCAGCCAAAGAACTGCCTGTTGATTGCCTTGGGCGAAGTTCGACAGGTTTTGCAGGAACTGCGCGGGTGTCCAGTTGGGTTGACCCTGATTCGGGAACTGTTCGCCGTCGGGGCCGAAGATCATCTGCCAGATCTCGGCCGGCGTGGGTAGCTGGAATGAGCCCCCGCCCGCGCCCTGCCCGCCACCGCCGCCTCCTCCGGAGGCGGCGGCCTCGGCGGTGAGCTGATAGGCGCTCATCACGGTCGCCGCTTGTAACCACATTCGCGCATAGTCGGCCTCGTTCAGCGTGATCGGGATCGTGTTGATCCCCAGAAAGTTCGTTGCCATTAATACGCCGTGTACGACGTGGTTGGTCGCGAGTTCGGCCAGGCTGGGCATCGCGGCCAGCGCTGTGGTGTACGCGGCGGCGACCATCTCGTGCCGAGTGGCGGCCTCCGCGCTGACCACGCCGGCCAGCTGCAGCCAGGCCAGGTAGGGCTGGTGCGCAGCCAGATACTGCTCGGCCGCGGAGCCGCTCCACACGTGTTGCGCATCGGCCAATACCGCTCTGAGTTGTGTTGCAGCCGAGTCATATTGCGCGCTCAGCGAGGACCACGCGCCGGCCGCGGCCAAGAGTGGACCGATTCCGGGACCACTGCTCAACAAACCCGAGTGCACCTCGGGAGGGGACGCCATCCACACCGGTGCGGTCAAGCCTCAGCTCCCAGGCATCAGATAGGTCGCCGCGGCCGCCGCGTCGGCGGCGGCGTATTCTCCACCCGCTTGATCGACGCCTGCGCCCGCACGGCCGAGAACTTCGACGCCGCGC
Source organism: Candidatus Mycobacterium wuenschmannii (assembly GCF_030252325.1). Classification (NCBI taxonomy): domain Bacteria; kingdom Bacillati; phylum Actinomycetota; class Actinomycetes; order Mycobacteriales; family Mycobacteriaceae; genus Mycobacterium; species Candidatus Mycobacterium wuenschmannii. Next base: position 3,309,016 of record NZ_CP126981.1, read on the forward strand.
GCGACCGCGACTGCATGTTGCTGCCCCTGGGCTCTGAACACCGCCGCGGCCTGCAGCGACACCGCGTCCGCCGCCGGTGGCGCGAGCGCCCCGATCACCAACCCAGCCGCGGCTTGCGCCGACGCCAACTCGGCAGCGATGGCTTCCACCGCGGCGCTGGTTGCCGCGAGCCCCTCTGGGACAACTCGCATCACCATCGTGACTCCTTTCCGCCAGACCATCGACGATTACGTTGCGCTACAACAGAACTGAACCTGTCGACGCTCGACGCCACGCCCCAACCGAGTAGTCCGGCGGCGAGTCCGAACGCCAGGTGATAGAGCACCTTTTCGTTCAGCCCGGACGTTGGTCCCGCGCTCAGCTGGCCGCGATGCAGGCCGCCGGTGACAACGCCGAGCAGCGCGACGAGATGAATCGGAGCCGCCGCACACGCGACGAACCAGCCACGGTGTCCGACCAGCGGAATACAGCTGACCGCGTACAACAGGGTCGCGGCCGCCAGGTAGCGCGCGCTGGGCTGCACGCCAGGTGCGACATGCAGCACCTGCGTCGCAACGGTCGACGCCGCCCCGACCACGATTACCGATCCCCGATGACGCGCCGCGAGAATCGTCGCCACCAGCGCTGCCAGCCAAGCGAGCCCGCGATGACCGGGAAGTCCGAGTGGAATACGAAGATCCGCCGAGGCAACAACCATCACCGTCGCGAACGCGGGCACGCCGATCTCGCGAATTAGGCGCGCTGCCGTGCCGCCCGAGTTGGGCAGTACGGCGACGTCGCCACCAATAATCGGCTCAGCGCTCACAGCAAACCTCAAACTCGGACTGATCAGCATCAGAAATCCGCAGATTCCTGTGATAAGGGTGTCATAAAGCAGAATCTGCGGTAATCGTTTGCTTAAATTCAACTGAGAAATCCGGCGCTGCCGCCTGGGAGGACCTGACATGCCCCACAACTTGCGCGGCGCGCGTAGCCGCAACGGCCGTTCAGCTGGCAGATGCCGACGCGAGTTTCGTCCAGCACTGATCGCAGCGTCCGCGGCGGTCCTGCTGTCGGGGATGGCGCCGACGACAATGGCGCCCACGTCGCGCGCGGACTTCGTCGACCTGTTGTTCGATCCCTGGGCCGACTCGGTCGCGACGGCGGCGGGCTCGCTCGAGGCTGTCGCGAGCCTGCCCGTGGACGGGCTCCTCGACAGCGCGTTCACCAACTCGATGGCGGCGACCGAGGCCGCCGGTTCCGTGAGTTCAAGCTTTGTGCCCGAGGCGCTTGCGGCAGCCGAGCCCACCGCATCGATTGCCGAGTCCGGCTTCAGCTCGATGCTGGACTTCTTCAGCCAAATCCACGCTGCCGGCGAGACATTCCTCAACGACCCCGCCAACGCGACGCTGTTGCAGGCGATCAATGCGCCCTACGTCGAACTGTTCGGGCGCGAGCTCATCGGTAACGGCGTCGACAACTTCACCGGCGTCAACGACTCGCTGTTCGGCGGCTCGGGCATTTTCGGCGATCTCGGCGACGGCGGCTTCTTGTTCGGTGACGGCGGAGCCGGGGCGCCCGGCGAGGCCGGCATCAACGCCGGAGCCGGATTCGCCGGCGGCGACGCGGGCTACTTCGGCGACGGCGGCATGGGCGGCGCGGGAGTCGACGGAGGGGCGGGCGGCGCGGGTGGTGCCGGAGGTTCACTGTTCGGCGACGGTGGCGTTGGCGGAGCGGGAGGATCGGCCACTCTCGCCGGCGGCGCAGGTGGGGCCGGCGGCGCGGGCGGAAACGCAGGCGAGTGGTTCGGCAACGGCGGCAACGGCGGGGCCGGGGGCGCCGGAGCGGCGAGCACTGACAACTCGAGCGGCGGCATGGGCGGCAACGGCGGCGCGGGCGGCAATGGTGCTGCGCAGTTGGGCGGAAATGGCGGCGACGGCGGCGCGGGGGGTGCCGGAGGTAACGGGACAGCCGGGGTGGCGACGTCCCACGGTGGCGCCGGCGGGCGCGGCGGCAATGGTGGCAGCGCGGCACTCCAGTCCGGCGACGGCGGGCGCGGCGGCAACGGCGGCAACGGCGGATTCGCCGGAGTTCGAGGCGCGGGCAGTCCCGGCGGGCAGGGAGGCGCCGGCGGACTGGGCGGCGCGGGGAGCATCTCCGGGGAGTCGGGTGCGAACGGCGCTCAGGGAACAACGCCGGGCAGCGGCGGCGGTGGAGGTACCGGCGGCGGTGGAGGTACCGGCGGCGGTGGAGGTACCGGCGGCGGAGGAGGCTGCGGCGGAGGCCCGGGCGTAGGCGGACCCGGCGGACCCGGCAGCGGTACCGGCGGCGGCACCTGCTGAGCGGGCACATCGGCTGTTCCACAGGAGCTCGCACCGGCCACGCCGGCATCGGGCGGCTCGTGGCATCGTTCGCGGCGACGGCCGGCATCGGTCTCGTCGCCTGCGACACGGCGCACACCGCGGACGGCCCAGCCTCCGGCGAGGTCGCCGTGCAGCAGAATGGCCACCAGCTCGCCCGGCTGACTTTGGTTCAGCTGCAACACCTTCCACAGGCCGACATCGCAACTCCGCAATCGCGCGGCGCCAAGATCCAACGCGGCCCCACCGTGCGTACGGTCCTCGCAGCGGCGGGCGCCCAACGAGTACACAGCGTCCGCGTGGAGGGCCGCGACACCCCGCAAACGCTCGCGGCGGCCGAGCTCACCGAGAAGCTCATTCTGTGCGTCACCAAGCGACAGACGCTGAAGCTCGCCGGTACCGATCTCGGCGTCGAACGGTGGGTACGCGATGTCTCGACGCTGGTCGTGAACCCATGACGCGACCTTCCGCGTTGGGGCGGGCGGACGTATTCATCGGCATCGACGACACCGACGACCACAGGAGCCCCGGAACCGGCCGTCGCGCCCGCGCGCTGCTTGCCGACCTGACGACGGCGGGCCTGGGGACCCCGGCCGGGGCGACGCGCCACCAATTGCTGGTCGATGACCGAATTCCGTACACCTCACACAATTCCAGTGCCTGCCTCGCTTGGCAGAGCTCGAACGGAGACCCGGAGGCCGTACGAGACGACGTGATTGAACTCGCGGGACGATTCCTCGAGCGCGTCTGCCCACCCGACGCCGACCCAGGTCTGGCGGTCGCGATTCCGACGGACCTGGGGCGGTGTCGGCATGCGGTGATCCAGTTCGGACTCCGTGCGAAGTGCGAAGTGCTCCACGCCGAGCAGGCACATCTCCTGGCCGCCGAGGCAGGCGTACACCTGTCCGGGCACGGCGGCACCGACGGCGGTGTCATCGGCGCGCTCGCCGCGATCGGCTTGCAGATCTCCGGTGACGACGGACTGTTCATCACTCTGCCGGGTATCGAGACACTACCTCTCACAACAACTTTCGAGGCGCTACTCGATCGCACGACGATCGACGACGCCCGCGACGGCGAGCATCGGCGCCCGCACCCTGCCGAGACGATTCAGTTGGGTGATTGGGTGCGTCCCGTCCTGCTGCGCGGCGCCGCTGTGCTGCTCCTGGAACCGCCGAGCCGGCAGCCGGACGGCAGTCGGATCTGGCGGACCGCCTCCCGAGCAGTTGTCAAACAGCACTGAGGACTCGGAACCTCGGTTGAGCGACCGTTAGTCCTGGTAGACCCGCGGGTCCAGGGTGCCGATATAGGGCAGGTCGCGGTAACGCTCGTCGTAGTCCAGGCCGTAGCCGACGACGAACTCGTCGGGGATGTCGAATCCCACGTAAGCGATGTCGGTGTTGGCCCGCAACGCGTCTGGCTTGCGCAGCAGGGTGCACACCCGCAGCGAGTGTGGGCGCCGGGTGGCCAAGTTGCGCAGCAGCCAGGACAGCGTCAGGCCGGAGTCGACGATGTCCTCGACGATCAGCACGTCGCGGTCGTTGATGTCTCGGTCGAGGTCTTTGAGGATCCGCACCACACCCGACGACGACGTTGACGAACCGTACGAGCTGACCGCCATGAACTCGAACTGGGTCGGCAGCGGAATCGCGCGCGCCAGATCGGTGACGAACATGACCGCGCCCTTGAGCACGGTGACCAGCAGCAGGTCGCGGCCGCCGTCGCCCGCCCGGTCGCGGTACTCGTCGCCGATCTGGGCGCCTAGTTCGGCGATGCGGGTCTGGATCTGGTCCTCACGCAGCAACACCGACTTGATGTCCCCCGGATACAGCTCCGGTGTCTCCGCTGCCACGACCACAGCGTGCCACGTCACCCGGCCGAGGGCCAGACGGGCTCCCGGTGCAGCGTCAAAATCCCGCCGCGGCGCCCCGCGACCAACCGCTGCCGGCGCAGCGTGGACCCGACCGCCACCCCACCCTGGCCGCGCCAGTCAGTGACCAATGCATCCACCCCGCGAATCTGCTTGTCGGTCAATCCAATCGCGCCCCCGTCGATCAGCCAGCTGCGGATGACGCCGCGGCGGATCGGATCGGGGAGCGCGGCCAACACCCGGGCGTCGGGGCCGTCGGCAGTCATCGCGGTGCTCGTCGCCTGGCCGATCAACGAGTCGATCAACTCGGTGTCGCCGCGCAGGGCGGTCGCGGTGCGGGCGAGCGCCTCGGCCACTCCCCCGCCGAGCACGTCTTCGAGCAGCGGCAGCACTTCATGACGCAGTCGGCTGCGGGTGAACCTGGCATCGGCGTTATGGGGGTCGTGCCAGGCGCTCAGGCCCAGTTCCGCACATGCGGCGTGGGTGGTCGCGCGCCGGATGCCCAGCAGCGGCCGGCCCCAGGGCGGGTCGTAGGGACGCATTCCGGCGATCGACCGCGCACCCGACCCGCGGCCCAGCCCGAGCAGCACCGTCTCGGCCTGGTCGTCCAGCGTGTGGGCCAGCAGCACCGACCGGTCGCCACGGGCCTCGTCCAGCGCCCCGTAACGGGCAGCGCGCGCCGCGGCCTCCGGACCACCGTCAGCGCCGACGTGCACGCAAAGCACCTGAGCCGCAACGCATCCCAGATCTCGGGCCGCCCGCTGCGCGGCGGCCGCGACCTCGGCTGAGCCGGGTTGCAGGCCGTGGTCGACGATCAGCGCGGTGGTGGGCCGCAACGACGCGGCAAGGGCGGTGAGCGCCAACGAATCCGGGCCGCCGGACAACGCCACGCACCACTGGTCGGCGGTGTCGACATGTTCCGCTGCGAACGCCGCCACCGCCGTGCGGAGTTCGGCTACAGCACCCGGTCGATCCACCGTTGCGGGTATTCGATCTCGATCGGGCGGGGCAGGGTGTCCGGGCTCGTCCAGACGGCGTTGAACCGGTCCATGCCGACACGGCCCACCACGTGGTCGACGAACGCCTTGCCCCGGGTGTACTGGCTCAGCTTGGCGTCGATACCGAGCAGGGCACGCAGCAGTCGCTGCAGCGGTGGCTGCTTGCGGTTACGCCGCTCGTCGAACCGGGCGCGGATGGTCGCTACCGACGGAACTACAACGGGCCCAACGGCATCCATCACATGGTCGGCGTGGCCCTCCAGTAGGGTACCGAGCACCAGCAACTGGTCGAGCGCCGCGCGTTGCGGCTCGGACTGCACGGCGCGCAGCAAGCCGAGGATGCCGGCGGAATTCGGGTCCTGTCCCGAATCTCCTCTGCTGCGCACGATTTCGACCAGCCGGCCGACCACCTGGGTCAGGTCCTCACTGCCGTCGGTGGTGAGCACGCCGAGCGCCTGCGACATGTAGCCCGTCAGCCACGGGTTGGCGGTGAACTGCACCCGGTGGGTGACCTCGTGCAGACAGACCCAGAGCCGGAAGTCGGCCGGGTCGACGCGCAATTGCCGTTCCACCGCAATGACATTCGGATATACGAGCAGCAGCGTGCCATCGTCGTTGAAGGGGTCGTACTGGCCGAGGATCCCCGTGGAGACGAAGGCGAGCACCGCGCCGGTCTGCGCGCCGGTGATGCGGCCACTGATCGCGCCGCGCGGCTTGTCGGTTCCGCCGGTCATCGCCCGCATCGACTGGGACGCGGCCTGGATCCAACCCGGGCGGTCGACGATGCGCGCCTCGGGCACGGCCCCGTCGACCCGCAGACCGGTCACGTCGCGCACCGGCGGTTCGGCGGCTTTCGCCGCGGTGGACAGGTTTTCGATCACCTGGCGGCGGGTGTAGTCCGTCGACGGTGGTCCGGGCCGGGCCAGCCACTGACCGACCGTCGCCGCGAATCCCCAGTCGACCGCGCGGCCGACGGTGAGGTCGGGCGCCGAGGTCATGTCACGCATCCACACGACCACAACGTGGCCGCCACCGCGTCGATCGCTGTGCGACCGGACATTCCGGCGTCGTTGGAGATCAGCGCGAAGCTGAGCACCCGTCCGCTGCGATCGGTCACCACGCCGGCCAGCGCGTTGATCGCAGTCAGGGAACCGGTTTTGGCGCGCAGCCAGCCCGCCGGCCCGGAACCCGCCGGGGTGCCGTCGATGAAGCGGTCGGACAGCGTGCCGCTGCCACCGGCGATCGGCAGCAGGTCCAGCAGCGGGCGCAGTGTCGGCTCGTCCGGGCCGGCGGCCGCCTGCACCACGGAGTCGAGGGTTTTCGCGGTCAGCCGGTCGTCGACGGACAGGCCGCTGGAGTCCCGCAGTATCGCGCTGCCGGTGTCGATGTGCGCGGTGCCGAGCCGGTTGGTCACGGCGGCCACGGCGCCGGTGAAGCTAAGCGGCCGTTGCATCGCGGCGGCGACCTCACGGGCGATGCTCTCGGCCATCACGTTGTCCGAGACGTTCATCATCTCGTTGAGCCGCTCGATCAGCGGGGCCGACTGGACCGCGGCAAGTTGGCGCGCACTGGAGTCGACGGGCCGGTTGGTGACCGTCACTCGCTGCGGGTCCACGCCCAGCGCGGCGGCCAACGCGTGGCCCGCGTCCAACGCGGGTGTGGTGGATCGCCGCGACTCGTCGGTGGCCGGCTGGATGCGTCCGGCGTCGAGCATCACCGACTCGATCGGTGCGATGTCGCCGCCCTCGATGTCGGCCGGATCCCAGCCGGGGGCGAACGTCGGCCCGGTGAACAGCGACGTGTTCACCTCGACGGCCGTCGGCGTCACACCGCTGCGCCGGACCTGATCGGCGAGGTCGCTGAGCCGCGGCGCGTGGTGGTACCAGGTGCTCTGACCGGGTGCCGCGCCCGACAGCGTCGGGTCGCCGCCGCCGACCAGCACGACGGTGCCCGAATCGCTGCCGGCCACCACGCGGGTCGTCACCCGGGCGTTGCGATCCAACGCGAGCAGCGCTGCGGCGCTGGTGAGCGTCTTGTTCGTCGACGCCGGTTGCAGGAGCACGTCGTCGGACTGCTGCCAGAGTTCCTCGCCGGTCATCGCGTCGGTGACCCGCGCGCCCAGCTTGCCCAGGTTCGGATCCGCCGCCACCAGAGCCAGCGCCGCGGCCAGCGCGCTATGGCTGGGGACCGGGGCGTTCGCCGCGACCGGGACGACGCCGGGTTTCACGGTGACGGCCGGCGGTGGGGGCGCGACGTGCGCGCTGGCGCCGTTCCCGCTGGAGGTGAGCAGCGCGGCGGCGGCCACCAGGGCCGCGACTACCGCCAGCACGCCCGCTCCCACGATCAGGTGGGTAGACGTCCGCCACTGAGTGGGACGCATGACTCTCCTGCCTTCTTTGCGCCTATTGTGCCGAAACCCCGGCGGACCACCGTCGCGCGGGAGCCCTACGATCAACGCCAGGTAACAATTCTCTTCGCGAAGGAGCCGGACCGGTGCAATTCGACGTGACCGTCGAGATCCCCAAGGGTCAGCGCAACAAATACGAGGTCGACCACGAGACCGGCCGGGTCCACCTGGACCGCTACCTCTATACGTCCATGGTGTATCCGACGGACTACGGCTTTTTCGACGACACGCTCGGCGAGGACGGCGACCCGCTGGACGCGCTGGTGCTGCTGCCGCAGTCGGTGTTCCCGGGCGTGGTGGTGAAGGCGCGTCCGGTCGCGATGTTCCGGATGACCGACGAGGCCGGCGGCGACGACAAGGTGCTGTGCGTGCCCGCTAAGGATCATCGCTGGGACCACATCCAGGACATCGACGACGTGCCGCAGAACGAGCTCGACGAGATCAAGCACTTCTTCACCCAGTACAAGGCGCTCGAGCCGGGCAAGTTCGTCAAGGCCGCGGACTGGGTGGGCCGCGAGGAGGCCGAGGCCGAGGTGCAGCGGTCGATCGAGCGGTTCAAAACAGAGGGCCACTAGACCGTTCAGGCCTGGTCGTCCCCGCGGGTCGCGACGATGCTCGCGACCGCGGCCACCACCAGCGTCGCCGCGATCACGCCGAGGCTGACCAGCGTAGGTATCTCCGGGACGTCGAAGTGCTTGCCGCCGTTGATGAATGGCAGATCGTTCTCGTGCATCGCGTGCAGGATGAGCTTGGCGCCGATGAACACCAGGATGACCGCGAGTCCCTTGGACAGGTAGACCAGGCGCTGCAGCAGACCCTCGACGATGAAGTACAGCTGCCGCAGCCCCATCAGCGCAAAGACGTTGGCGGCCATGACCAGATACGGCTCCGAGGTGAGGCCGTAGATCGCGGGGATCGAGTCCAGCGCGAAAACCAGGTCGGTGGCGCCGAGCGCGAGGACGACCAGCGCCATCGGCGTGATCGACCGTCCCGCAACGCCATTCGCGTCGGAGCCGGTCACGACCAACTTGCGTCCGTGCCACTCGTCGGTGACGCGCAGGTGGTTTCGGGCAAATCTGACCAACGCGTTCTCGCCACCGGAGTTGTGCGTGGCGCCGCGGGCCAGCCGCACCGCGGTGTAGACCAGGAACGCGCCGAACACGTAGAACACCCAGGTGAAGCGCTGAATGGCCGCCGCGCCCAGCGCGATGAAGATGCCGCGGAACACCAGCGCTATCACGATGCCGATGAACAGGGCCTCGCGCTGATAGATCCGCGGCACGCCGAAGCCGGCCATCAGGATGACGAAGATGAACAGGTTGTCCACCGAGAGGCTGTATTCGGTGAGCCACCCGGCGAAGAACTGGATCGCGAACTGGTGGCCGTGGAAGATCCACAGCCAGACGCCGAAGACCCCGGCGAGCGCGATGTAGATCGACAGCCCCACCGCGGAGCGGCGCATCGTCGGCTCCTGACCGGCCCGGCGAGCCATCACCGCGACGTCCGACAGCAGGACTGCGATCGTCACCGTCAGGGTCACGGCCCACTCGAGCGGGTGGACGTGCATGCGGATACCTCCGGCCGTTGACAACCGGAGGTCTCTTCCACCACCGCCGGTCGCGGTGGCCCGCGAGCCGGTCGCCCGATGACGGGCGACGTGATGACGACTCTGCGGTGTGAGGAATACTCCCCTCCGCCGTGCAGTCTGTCAGGTCGGTGCAGCCGCAGCATGCGGAGGGCACCGACGGCTGTGAGTATTTTCGAACGGTGACCGAAGTGGGCGGCAGCCCTGGCGTCGGAGCCTTCGCCAGCCCGATCGCCCGTAGCAGCGTGGCCCGGGTGGCGACCGCGACCGCGGTGACCGCGGTCTGCGGCTATGCGGTGGTCTATCTCGCCGCCCGTGACCTCGCGCCGGCCGGCTTCTCCGTCTTCGCGGTGTTCTGGGGTGCGTTCGGGCTGGTCACCGGCGCCGCCAATGGGCTGCTGCAGGAGACCACCCGCGAGGTCCGCTCCGCCGGCTACGCCGAGATTCTGCCGGACGCCCGCACGCATCCGCTGCGGGTGGCGGCGATGGTCGGGATCGGCGCGGCCATCGCGATCGCGGGCAGTTCGCCATTGTGGAGCGGACGGGTGTTTGCCCAGTCGCACTGGCTGTCGGTGGCGTTGCTCAGCGTCGGCCTGGCCGGGTTCTGCCTGCACGCCACGCTGCTGGGCGTGCTGGCCGGCACCAACCGCTGGACGCAGTACGGGTCGCTGATGGTGACCGACGCCGTCATCCGGGTCGCGGTCGCGACGGCCACGGTGCTGATCGGCTGGGGCCTGGTCGGGTTCCTCTGGGCCACCGTCGCCGGCGCCCTGGCCTGGCTCATCATGATCGTGGCCTCACCGGTGACGCGGGCGGCGGCCGGCCTGGTGACCCCGGGCGGCGTGACGACCTTCCTGCGCGGCGCCGCGCATTCCATCACCGCGGCCGGGGCCGGCGCGATTCTGGTGATGGGTTTTCCGGTGCTGCTGAAGGTCACATCCAGCCAACTCGGCGCCCAGGGCGGCGTGGTCATCCTGGCGGTGACGTTGACCCGGGCTCCGCTACTGGTCCCGCTCACCGCGATGCAGGGCAATTTGATCGCGCACTTCGTCGACCAGCGCGCGGCGCGGCTGCGGGCGCTGCTGGCGCCCGCAGCCGTCGTCGCCGTCGTCGGCGCGATCGGCGTGCTGGCCGCCGGCCTGCTCGGACCGTGGCTGCTGCGGGCCGGGTTCGGCCCGGACTATCACGCGGGGGGCGCGTTGCTGGCATGGCTGACCGCTGGGGCGCTGACCATCGCGATGCTGACGCTCACCGGGGCGGCCACGGTCGCGGCCGCCCTGCACCGGTCGTACGCGATCGGTTGGGTGTGCGCGACGGTGGCGGCGGCGCTGCTGCTGTTGCTACCGCTGCCGCTGGCGACCCGCACGGTGGTCGCGTTGCTGTGCGGTCCGCTGGTCGGCATCGCAGTCCACCTCGTCGCGCTTGCGCGTGCGGGCCGCTGATCTGCGTGTATTTTGTGGGCTTGATATGCCCGCAGAAACGCGCGACGTCTGGATCGTGGTGCCCGCCTTCAACGAAGCGGGCGTCATCGGCGACGTGATCGCAGAACTGCGGTCGGTGTTCGGCAACGTGGTGTGCGTGGACGACGGCAGCGCCGACGACACCGGCGACCTCGCGCTGCGGGCCGGGGCACATCTGGTGCGCCACCCGGTGAACCTCGGTCAGGGTGCCGCCATCCAGACCGGCGTCGAGTACGCCCGCAGTCAGCCCGACGCGCGGATTTTCGCCACCTTCGACGCCGACGGGCAGCACCGCGTCAGCGACGTGCTCGCGATGATCGACAGGCTGGCGACCGAGTCCGCCGACATCGTCATAGGCACCCGCTTCGGGCCCGGGGTCAGCCGGCCTCCGTTGCTGAAACGCGTTGTGCTGCAAACCGCCACGCGGCTGAGCCCGCGCGGCCGCCGACTGGGCCTGACTGACACCAACAACGGGCTGCGGGTGTTCAACAAGACCGTCGCCGACCGGCTCGACATCACCCTCAACGGCATGAGCCACGCCACCGAATTCGTCATGCTGATCGACGAAAACCGTTGGCGGGTAGCCGAACAACCGGTCGAGGTGCTCTACACCGAGTACTCCTCGGCCAAAGGCCAACCGCTGCTCAACGGGGTCAACATCATCGTCGACGGGTTTCTGCGAGGGAGGATGCCGCGATGAACTGGATTCAGGGCCTGCTGATCGCCTCGATCATCGCGTTGCTGGTTTACCTACTGCGGTCGCGACGCAGTGTCCAGTCGCAGGCCTGGGTCAAGGTCGGCTTCGTGCTGTTCGTGCTGGCCGGTGTGTATGCGGTGCTGCGGCCCAACGACACGACGGTGGTGGCGCACTGGCTGGGGGTAGCCCGCGGCACCGACCTGATGCTCTACGCACTGATCGTCGCGTTCAGTTTCAGCACGCTGAGCACCTATCTGCGGTTCAAGGATCTCGAGGTGCGCTACACCCGGCTGGCGCGCTCGATCGCGCTGGACAACGCCCAAAAACCCGACTCCCGCTAGCCGCTCATACCCGAAAGGCACTGCGATGCAACGTTTCTCGATCGCCGCTTGGTCAACAGTCGTGGCGCTGCTCGCCCCTGCCCCGGTGGCGACAGCGAGCAGCCAGACCGACCTCGCCGATTGGCTGTCCCGGGCGGCGCCACACGTCGAGGCGATCCACAAGGCGGAAAGCGACGCGTACGCCGTCATCGCGGCCCGCGGCCGGATCGACGACGACAAGCTGAAGCAGAGTTGCGGCCGCCTGCATGACGCCAACGAGGCCCTGCGCGAAGTGATGCCGACGCCGAACCCGAACCTCACGGCCGAGGTTCAGCAGGCCATCGACAACTTCGACAGCGCGTCAGAGTCCTGCACGGAGTATTTCAACACCGACGACGACGCCAAACTCAACGACTTCTGGTCTCATTCGCGCACCGCGGAGCAACACCTGTCCAGCGCCGACTCCATTCTGGTCGGGCTCACCCCGTCGAAATGATGCGCGACCGTTTCCCCGAACCCCGTGGAGGTAGCCCGGTGACCCGAGTCCTACGCACCGCCGTCGTCATGGCCGGCGTCCTGACGCTGGTGCTGGCTTGCTCGAAGCCTTTCCCGCCACCGCACGTGGCCCCGCCGACCCTGACGCAGCCCAACCCGTCGAAGGTGGCGGACAAGCCCGTCGAGAACGGGTTCTCCGGATTGCGGCCCGACGCCCCGCCGCCGACCCGGACAGTGACCGACGGAGACGGCGGCGAGATCGACAACTTGGCGGCGCTGGCCGTGTCGGACGTCGAGCAGTTCTGGACCGGGGCCTACGCAAAACCGTTGGACGGCAAGTTCGCTCCCGTCAACGACCTGTTCTCCTACGACTCCCGCTACAAGAACGGCATGTTCTGCGCCAGCGACACCCATGGCGTTCCGAACGCGTTCTACTGCCCGATCAAGGGCACCAACTGCCCCGACGACCGGCCCAGCCCGCCGGGTGAGTGCACCAACTCCTACAACACCATCGGCTGGGATCGCGGCGTGCTGCTGCCCGAGCAGCGCCGCACCGGCGGCGACATGGGCGTGGTGGTTGTGCTGGCCCACGAGTACGGGCACGCGGTCCAGCGGATGGCCGGCCTCGACATCAAGGACAAGGCGTCCGCCACGGTGGGTGAACAGCAGGCCGATTGCTACGCCGGGGTCTACATGCGCTGGGTCGCCGACGGCAAATCCAAGCGCTTCACGCTGAGCACCGGCGACGGCCTGACCAAACTGCTTTCGGTGATGATCGGCATCAGCGATTCGCTTGTCACATCGGCGATTTCGGAACGACAGAAGCGCCGGCAGGTGCACGGCTCGGCCTTCGAGCGCGTGACGGCCTTCCAGTTCGGGTTCGACGGCGGGGTGCCCGCATGCGCGGGGATCGACGAGAAAGAGATCGAGCAACGGCGCGGCAATCTGCCCAAGGAGTTCGTCCAAGAGGGTGAGACCGGCGAATTCCTGATCAGCCCGGACTCGGCGAAGACCATGGTCGAGGTGTTGGGCAAGCTGTTCCCGCTCGCCCCACCACCGCAGCTCAGCTTCGATCCGGCCTTCTGCCCCGACGCCCGGCCCAACCCGACGGCGTCGTATTGCCCAGCCACCAACACCATCACCGTCGACATGCCCGCCCTGACGCTGATGGGCACGAGTCTGGCCCGCGGCGGCCCGTTCCAGGGTGCGGGTCCGCTGTTCGGTGACTACAGCGCGTTCTCGGTGCTGGCATCGCGATACCTGCTCGCGGCGGAGAAGCAGCACGGGACGCTGCCACTGGACAACACCAACACCGGCCTGCGCACGGCGTGCCTGACCGGGGTGTTCACCACGAAACTCGCCAAGCCCGTGAAGATTTCGAGTGGCGTCAGCATCGCGTTGAGCGGCGGCGATCTCGACGAGGCGGTATCGGGCATCCTGACCAACGGTCAGGTCGCCGGCGACGTCAACGGTCAATCGGCGGCATCGGTGTTCGCGCGGGTGAACGCGTTCCGCAGTGGGGTGCTCGGCGACGAGGACGGCTGTTACAAGCGCTGGCCGTGATCGACGGTCAGAATTGGTGCGTGGCCCTCTGCGGCACGGCAGTTAGGCTTTTCCGACACTGAATCCTCGGGAGCAGAATTGTCGCAGCCTCAGCAGCAGCCGAGCTATCCGCCGCCGCCGGCGGAGCCGATCTTTCAGGTGCGCACCACCAAGCACACCGGGGCATTGATCTTCTGGCTGAATCAGCGTTTCACCACCACCGGCACCTACGCGCAGTGCGAGGCCGCGATCAACGCGGCTCAGCAGTACTGCCTACTGGTGGGCTGGTGGAGCATCGGGTCGTTGCTGTGGAACCCAATCTCGCTGTCGCAGAACGCGAGTGCCCGCAAGAATCTGCGTCTACAGGCGCAGCAGGCACACGACTACGCGGTGTGGTGGAACACCTACCAGGGTGGCGGCGGCCCGAACGCGCCCGTGTGGACACCGCCGCCGCCGCAACCGGCCCGCCGCAAATGGTGGTTGTGGCTACCGCTGGCCGTCGTCGCCTCGTTGATTGCCCTCGTCGTGATCATCAGCGCGGTCGGCGGTCACAAGCACAAGCACCACGGCGGACCGGAGGAGTGGGGCCCGGCCCCGACGCTGTCGACACCGCGGCCGTAGCTATGCCCCGTGGGTGTCCCGGAAGTACTCCACCGTACGAGCCACACCGTCGTTGATCTCGACCTGCGGGCGCCAACCCAAAACGCTTGCAGCCAAGCTGATATCGAGGCAGGATCGCTTGAGGTCGCCGAGCCGCGGCGGGTGGAACTCCGGCTCGTCGGGTGCACCGACCGCCTTGGCCACGGCCGAATGCAGTTGGCGGTCAGAGGTTTCCACGCCGGTGCCGACGTTGAAGCGCTGCCCACCACCGTCCGGGCCGGAGGCTTTGACGAACGCGTCCACCACGTCGTCGACGAAGACGTAATCGCGGGTATTGGAGCCGTCGCCGAACACCTTGGTCGGCTTGCCGGACAGCAAAGCCTGGGCGAAGATCGCCACCACGCCGGCCTCGCCGTGCGGATCCTGGCGCGGCCCATAGACATTCGCCGGCGCGATATGGGAACACTCCAGGCCGTACAGGTGGCGGAACGTGTTGAGGTAGATCTCGCCGGCCACCTTGCCCGCGGCGTACGGCGACGCCGGGTCGGTCGGGACGGCCTCGCTGGTCGGGTACGTCGGCGGCGTCCCGTAGATCGAGCCACCCGAGGACGTGTGAACCACCTTGCGCACCCCGGTCTGCCGCGCCGCTTCGGCGATCCGCACGGTGCCGATCACGTTCACCGAGGAGTCGAACTGCGGGTCGGCCACCGAGTGCCGCACGTCGATCTGCGCGGCGAGGTGAAACACCACCTCCGGGCGGTGCTGCTCGAAGATAGCCCGTAGGTCGGCGGTGACGATGTCGGCCTCGACGAAGCTGAACTCGGCCGTGTCGGCCAGGTGCTCGATGTTGGTGGCCCGCCCGGAGGCGAAGTTATCCAGGCCGGCGACGGTGTGACCGTCGCTCAGCAACCGGTCGACTAGCGTCGACCCGATGAACCCGGCAGCCCCGGTGACCAGTGCGCGCACCGGCTCACCATACCGACGGGCCGGCCGGCTCCCGACGGTGGCGCTGGTGGCCGCGGCGCTCATCGCCGTCCAGCTGGTGGTCCGGGGGGTGCTCGCGTTTCGCGGCTACTTCTACTGGGACGACTTCATTCTGGTCAGCCGGGCGGGAACCCATGGGCTGCTGTCGCGAGAGTTTCTGTTCGATGACCACGACGGCCACGTGATGCCCGCCGCATTTCTGATCTCCGGATCCATCACGCGGCTGGCGCCGCTGAACTGGATCGGGCCGGCCGTCAGCCTGGTGGTGCTGCAACTGCTGGCCTCGCTGGCGCTGCTGCGCGCGCTGCGGGTGATCCTGGGCTGGCGGCCGGTGCTGCTGCCGCCGTTGACTTTCGCGCTGTTCACTCCGCTGGGGGTGCCGGGGTTCGGCTGGTGGGCGGCGGCGCTGAACTCGTTGCCGATGCTGGCCGCGCTGGCCTGGGTGTGCGCCGACGCGATCCTGTTGATTCGCACCGGCAATCGCCGGTATGCACTCACCGGAGCGCTCGTCTACGCGGGTGGACTGCTGTTCTTCGAGAAAGCGGCGGTGATTCCGTTCGTCGCGTTCGCGGTGGTCGCGTTGCTCTGCCACGTGCGGGGCGATCACGCGTCGCTCGCGACGGCGTGGCGCGGCGGCGTGCGGTTGTGGACGGTGTCGCTGGGCCTGACCGCCGCGTGGATCGGGGTCTATCTGACGGTGGTCAACCAGCACCGCTGGAGCTCGGATCTGACGATGACGTGGGATCTGTTGCGCCGCAGCATCACCCACGGCATCGTCCCAGGACTGGCCGGTGGTCCATGGGAGTGGGGCCGGTGGGCGCCGGCCTCACCGTGGGCGACTCCGCCGGCGTCGGCGATGGTGCTCGGTTGGCTGGTGCTGGCCGCGGTGCTGGCGGTGTCGATAGCTCGCAAGCAGCGGATCGGACCGGTGTGGCTGACCGCCATCGGCTACGTCGCCGCCTGTCAGGTGCCGATCTATCTGATGCGTTCATCGCGGTTCACCGCGCTGGAGTTGGCGCAGACCCTGCGCTACCTGCCCGACCTCGTGGTGGTTCTGGCGCTGTTGACGGCGGTCGCGTTGTGCGCACCCAATCGCCCGTCATCGCGCTGGCTGGATATTTCGTTGGCGCGCAACGTCATTACGACCGGGGTCGCCGTGGCGTTCGTGGCGAGCAGCCTGTACTCGACGGCGACGTTCCTGACGTCCTGGCGCGACAACCCCGCGCAGCCCTGGGTGCAGAACGCCCGGCGCGACCTGGCCGCCGCGCATGCCGCATCGAGCACACCGCTGCTGGACCAGGAGGTCGATCCGCTGGTGCTCGGCCGCGTCGCCTGGCCGAGCAACCTGGCCAGCCACCTTTTCGCGCTGGTGCGAGATCGACCCGAATTCGGCTCGACGACAACGCAATTGCGCATGCTGGACGGAGCCGGACGGCTGGTCGACGCGCAGGTCACCTGGGTGCGGGCGATGCGGCCGGGCCCCGTGCCGCAGTGCGGCTACCTGGTGCAGCCCGACCACCCGATCGAGATCGGCCTCGACGGCCCGCTGCTGCCGACCGACTGGGCCGCCGAGGTCAACTACCTGGCCAACAGCGACGGATCGCTGACCATGACGCTATCGGACGGAGTCAGCACCCGGGTCCCGGTGCATCCCGGCCTCAACCGGGTTTTCGTGCGACTGCCCGGCGCGGGCAACGCAGTCCGGGTGCGGGCCAACACGGCGGCGCTGAGCGTCTGCATCGCGGCCGGGCCGGTGGGCTATGTGCTGCCGCAGTGAGGTTTCGATCGTGGAGCCACCTAGGAGAATCGAACTCCTGACCTGCTCATTACGAGTGAGCTGCTCTACCGACTGAGCTAAGGTGGCGTGCCCCGACGGGCGGGACGAGTCTACGGCAGGCCCAGTTGCGCGCCCAAAACGGCCGACGCGGCTAGTCGCGCAGCGCCTGACCGATCGTGGCGACCATCGCGTCGACGGCGAACTTCGGCTTGACGTTGATCGCCAACGCCTCGCGGCACTCCAGCACCGACTCGATGCAACGCAGCAACCTGTCGGCCGGGACGTGGGCGGCCATCGACGAGATCTGCTCGGCCATGTCGGGGTGGTTGGCCCGTGGCGCGGGTGCACTCGCGGCAATCAGCAGCGCGTCGCGGAAGTAGGTCGCCAGGTCCATCAGCGCCCGATCCAGCGCGTCCCGAGACGCCCGGGTCTGTCGCGACTTCTGCCGTCGCTCAAGGTCTTTCAGTGCACCGGCGGATCCACGCAACGCGCCCGCTGCGCCCTTGCCGGTGCCGCCCGCCCCCAGCGCGGTCCGCAGCTCCTCGGTCTCGGCCTCGTCGCGATCGGCCGTCAACACCGCCGCCTCCGACTCTGCGGCCGACACCAGCGCCTCGGCCGCCGCGAAGGCCTTCGAGCGGGTCGCCGCGTCACGAGCCAACCCCAGCGCCCGCAGCCGGCGCTCGCGGGCGTCCGGATCGGTCGCCAGCCGCCGGGCCCGCCCGACATGGCCGCCGCTGACCGACGCCGCCCACGACGCCGTCTCGGCCGACAGCCCGTCGCTGTCGATCAGCACCTGCGCGATGGCCTCCGGCGGCGGCGTCACCAGCGCGACGTGCCGGCAGCGGGACCGCAGCGTGATCGCGATGTCCTCGGGGTCCACCGACGGCGCACACAGCAGGAACACCGTGGACGGCGGCGGCTCCTCGACGACCTTGAGCAGGGCGTTCGCCGCCCCCTCGGTGAGACGGTCGGCGTCTTCGACCACCACGATCTGCCAGCGCCCGGTGCTGGGCCGGCGCGAGGCGACCTGGACGATCGACCGCATCTCGTCGACGCCGATCGACAGCCCCTCGGGGATGACGCGGCGCACGTCGCCATGGGTGCCGGCCATGGTCGTCGTGCAGGACCGGCACTCGCCGCAACCGGGTAATCCCTCGGTTGTGCACTGCAGGGCCGCCGCGAAACACAGCGCGGCCACCGAGCGCCCTGAGCCGGGCGGGCCGGTGATCAGCCAGGCGTGCGTCATCGCGGCGCTGTGAGTGGAATCACCGCGGGCGGCGGCAGCCGCGGCCACCAGCTCGGCCTCCACTGACTCCTGCCCGACCAACCGCGCAAATACCCGTGACATCACCGGCAAGACTAGTGGCCGCCGCCGACCAGCTCACACGATCGGCCAGCGCTTGCTGCCGTTTTGGCTACTTCTTGGTCCCCGCCGACCGATACGGTGGGCGGGTGAGGATGGCAGGGGCACTTCCCGAACGAATCCAGGGATTCGTTCAGTGGTTCGTGCGCACGCCATGGCCGGTGTTCACGCTGAGCCAGCTGCAGGCCGACATCATCGGCGCGTTGTTGGTGCTCGGCTTCCTGCGCTACGGCCTACCCCCGGAAGACCGGATCGAGCTGCAGAAGCTCCCGGCCATGAACCTTGCCACCTTCGTCGGCTCGATCGTGGTCCTGTTCGCCATCGGCACCGCGATCAGCGCCCGACTCCTGATACCCGTGTTTCGCTGGCAGCGCCGCGATTCGCTGCTGGCCGACACCGACCCGGCGGCCACCGAACTGGCCCGCAGCCGCGCGCTGCGCACGCCGTTCCACCGCACGATCATCAACCTGGCGTCGTGGCTGATCGGTGGGGTGGTGTTCATCGTCGCCAGTTGGCCGGTAGCCCACCACGCCGCACCGGTAGTGGCGGTCGCCACCGGCCTGGGCGCCACCGCCACCGCCATCATCGGCTACCTGCAGTCCGAGCGGGTACTGCGCCCGGTCGCCGTCGCCGCCCTGCGCGGCGGGCTGCCGGAGAACATCCGGGCGTCCGGGGTGATCGGACGCCAGATGCTGGCCTGGGCGCTGTCCACCGGGGTGCCGCTGCTGGCGATCGTGCTGGCCGTCGTCGGTGACAAAGCGGCGTTTCTGCACGGGCCGCCGGAGAAGCTGCTGAACCCGGTGCTGCTGCTGGCGTTGCTCGCGCTGGGCATCGGCCTGGCCAGCACGCTGCTGGTGGCGATGTCGATCGCCGACCCGCTGCGCCAATTGCGTTGGGCCCTCGGCGAAGTGCAGCGGGGTAACTACAACGCGCACATGCAGATCTACGACGCCAGCGAACTCGGCCTGCTGCAGGCCGGCTTCAACGACATGGTCCGCGACCTGTCCGAGCGGCAGCGGTTGCGCGACCTGTTCGGCCGCTACGTCGGCGAGGATGTGGCCCGTCGGGCCCTGGAACGCGGCACCGAACTCGGCGGCCAGGAGCGCGACGTCGCGGTGCTGTTCGTCGACCTGGTCGGCTCGACCAAGCTGGCGTCGACCAGGCCGCCCGCCGAGGTGGTCAGCATGCTCAACGAGTTCTTCCGGGTGGTGGTCGACACCGTCGGGCGGCACGGCGGCTTCGTCAACAAGTTCCAGGGCGACGCGGCGCTGGCAATCTTCGGGGCGCCGATCGAGCACCCGGACGCCTCGGGTGGGGCGCTCGCGGCGGCCCGCGAATTGCACGACGAACTGCTGCCGGTGATCGGCTCCGCCGAGTTCGGCATCGGGGTGTCGTCCGGCCGCGCAATCGCCGGGCACATCGGCGCGCTGGCCCGCTTCGAGTACACGGTGATCGGCGACCCGGTCAACGAGGCGGCGCGGCTGACCGAGTTGGCCAAGCTCGAGGACGGCCACGTGCTGGCCTCGGCGGTCGCGGTCAGCGGCGCACTGGACGCCGAAGCGCTGTGCTGGGACGTGGCCGAGGTGGTCGCCCTGCGCGGGCGCACCGCGCCGACACAGCTGGCCCGACCACTGAATCTCGCGGCGG
Organism: Candidatus Mycobacterium wuenschmannii; assembly: GCF_030252325.1. Lineage (NCBI taxonomy): Bacteria > Bacillati > Actinomycetota > Actinomycetes > Mycobacteriales > Mycobacteriaceae > Mycobacterium > Candidatus Mycobacterium wuenschmannii. The sequence continues at coordinate 3,329,100 of NZ_CP126981.1, forward strand.
CGGAAGAGATTTCGAACGAATTGAGCGGCTAGCGTCCGGCAGGCGGAGTGAGCGTCAGATCGCTGGGCAGCAACGGCCCGATCTCGATGAAATTCTTGCCCTGCGGGTCGTTGGCTCCGGCCGGGTCGTTGCCCAGGTTGAGCAGGTCGCTGAGGCCCGGGATGTCGGCCGGCTGACCGCCCTCCAGAACTCCGTCGTACTCGGTGATGTTCTGGACGACGACCGGGGTTTCGACGCCGCCCATGGTCTGCAGCAGGTCAGCGAACGATGGGCCATTGGCGTCGGGGTTGTCGTGGGAGTTGTTCGAGAGTTGCATCGCCGGCACCTCGACATCGCGCAACGGCGGCGACGATGGGGCGGCGATCAGGACGCTGATGCCACCGATAGCAACACCAGCGGTGATGCCATACCGGACGGCGGGTCGCATGATTCTCCCTAGCGGACGTCTGACGATTTCACGACGTGTGTAGGGATACTGTAGCTGAGAACTGGCTGAGAATCACCCATTATTTTTCCAGGTTATCGAATCGATACCTGAAAATGCGCTCTAGCTGCGCTTTGCCGCCTTCTTCGCCGTCGTCTTCTTGGCGGCTTTCTTGGCCGGAGACTTCTTGGCGGCGGCTTTCTTGGCGGTCTTCTTCACCGGTCCACGGGCGCGCCGATCGGCCAGCAACTCGGACGCCCGCGCGTCGGTGATCGACAGCACGTCGTCGCCCTTGCGCAGGCTCGCGTTGGTCTCGCCGTCGGTGACGTAGGGGCCGAACCGGCCGTCCTTGATCACCATCGGCTTGCCCGAGGCAGCATCGGTGCCGAGTTCGCGCAGCGGCGGTGCCGCCGCACCCTGGCGGCCACGCCGCTTCGGCTCGGCGTAGAGCTTCAGCGCCTCTTCCAGCGTCACCGAGAAGATCTGATCTTCGGTGGCCAGCGACCGAGAGTCGGTGCCCTTCTTCAGATACGGCCCGTAGCGGCCGTTCTGCGAGGTGATCTCCTCCTTGGACTCCGGGTCGATGCCGACCACCCGCGGCAGCGAGAGCAGCTTGAGGGCGTCCTCGAGCGTCACGGTCTGCAGGTCCATGCTGCGCAGCAGCGACCCGGTGCGCGGCTTGGGCCCGGTCGGCTTCTTGCCCTTCTTCGCCGGCTGGCCCGCGGCGCCGTCGTCGTCGTCCGGCTTGGGCAGCACCTCGGTGACGTAGGGACCGTAGCGGCCGTCCTTGGCGACGATCTCGTGCCCGGACTCCGGGTCGACGCCCAGCGAGCGGCCTTCCTGCGGCGTCGAGAACAGCTCTTCGGCGACCTCCAGCGTGAGCTCGTCGGGAGTCAGCGAGTCGTGCAGATTGGCCCGCTGCGGCGTGAGCTCGCCGTCGTCACCCGTCACCATCCGCTCGAGATAGGGCCCGTTGCGTCCGACGCGCACGTTGACCGTGCGGCCCTCGGCGTCGTCAAAAAGCTTGATGGAGTTGACTTCTCGTGCGTCAATGCCTTCGAGGTTGACGCCGACCAGCTTCTTCAGCCCGCCCGATCGCGCGATCGAGTCGTCGACACCGTGCTCGCCGCCGAAGTAGAAGTTGTTGAGCCAGTTGGTGCGTCGCTCGGTGCCGGATGCGATCGCGTCGAGTTCGTCTTCCATCGCGGCGGTGAAGCCGTAGTCGACGAGCCGGCCGAAATGCTGCTCCAGCAAACCGATCACGGCGAACGCGACCCACGACGGGACCAGCGCGCTGCCCTTCTTGTGGACATAGCCGCGGTCCTGGATGGTCTTGATGATCGACGAATACGTCGACGGCCGGCCGATGCCGAGCTCTTCGAGTGCCTTGATCAGGGAGGCCTCGGTGTAGCGGGCCGGCGGATTGGTGGAGTGGCCGTCCGGGGTCAGCTCGCTGGCGTCGACCCGTTGCCCCTGGGTCAGCTGCGGCAACCGGCTCTCGGCGTCGTCGGCCTCGCCTCCGGCGAGTTCGTCGACGGTCTCGACGTAGGCCTTGAGGAATCCGGCGAACGTGATGGTCCGGCCGCTGGCGCTGAACTGCACCTGACGATCGCCCGACTCGCCGTTGATCCGCAGGCTCAGCGTGGTCCCGCGGGCGTCGGCCATCTGCGACGCGACCGTGCGCTGCCAGATCAGCTCGTAGAGCCGGAACTCGTCGTTGTCCAGCTCGCGCCGCAACCCGTCGGGAGTGGCGAACGTTTCACCGGCCGGCCGGATGGCCTCGTGGGCCTCCTGCGCGTTCTTCACCCTGCGGGTGTACTGCCGAGCAGACGGGTGGACGTACTCCTCGCCGTAGAGCTGCCGGGCCTGTGTACGGGCCGCGTTGATCGCCGACTGCGACAGCGTGGTCGAGTCGGTGCGCATGTAGGTGATGTAGCCGTTCTCGTACAGCCGCTGGGCGAGGCTCATCGTGCGCTCCGCGGAGAACCGCAGCTTGCGGCCGGCCTCCTGCTGCAGCGTCGACGTCATGAACGGCGGATACGGGCGACGGGTGTAGGGCTTTTCCTCGACCGAGCCGACGGTCAGCTGCTGCCCGCGCAGGCCGGTGGCCAGCGACACGGCGCCGGCCTCGTCGAGGACGGTCACCTCGTCGGGCTTGCGCACCGCGCCGAGGGAGTCGAAGTCGCGGCCGGTCGCGACCCGCAGGCCGTCGACCGAGGTCAGCCGGGCGTTGAAGCGCGGCGGCGACGCCTTCGGGTCGGAGACGCTGGCATCTAGCTCGGCAACCACGTCCCAGTAGGCCGCGCTGCGGAACGCCATCCGGTCACGTTCGCGCTGCACGATGATGCGGGTGGCCACCGACTGGACCCGGCCCGCGGACAGCTTGGGCGCCACCTTCTTCCACAACACCGGGCTGACCTCGTAGCCGTACAACCGGTCCAGGATGCGGCGGGTCTCTTGGGCGTCGACGAGGTCGATGTCGAGGTCACGCGGATTTGCGGCGGCGTCCAGGATCGCCTGCTCGGTGATCTCGTGGAAGACCATCCGCTTGATCGGGACGCGCGGTTTGAGGGTCTCGAGCAGGTGCCAGGCGATCGCCTCGCCCTCGCGGTCACCATCCGTGGCCAGGTAGAGCTCGTCGACGTCTTTGAGCAGGCCTTTGAGCTCGGTGACCGTGCTCTTCTTGTCTGGGCTGATGATGTAGAGCGGCTCGAAGTCGGCGTCGACGTTGACCCCGAGGCGTGCCCAGGGCTCGGACTTGTACTTCGCGGGCACGTCGGCCGCCGCCCGGGGCAGGTCACGAATGTGACCGCGGGAGGACTCGACGATGTAGTTCGCGCCCAGATAGCCGGCCAATTTGCGCGCTTTGGTGGGCGACTCGACAATGACGAGTCGCCGTGTGGCGCCATTCCCGCCGCTATCTGCCACCGTTGTTTACGCTCGCTTTCACTACTTATTCGGCCCCCACCGGCCCCGCGGATGGGTATTTCCGCGATCAGCCAGCGTCAATCTACGGTGCCTTGCGGCCTGCAGACACCTGACAATGTGGCACCCGAGATGGGCCGACGCAAACCGACCCCCCGTGTGCGGGTCGTCCAATTGACGCTAGACGTGCGGCCAGAAAGGCAATGCCTCGGCGACGTCCGGCGGTTCCCCAACGTTCTCTACCAGGCGCGATAGCCGCCGACGGCCGCTGATCCGCAGGGCGGGCCGGGCTCCGCGGGTGCCGATCAGGGTCGGCGCGATCCCGACCCGCATCAGCGCCGACGCCAGCGGCGAATGGGTGTCCGGCGCGTGCGGGTCGAGTCCTAATAGGTAGCGGTCGGCTTCGGGGCTGCCGGCGGCAAGGATCCAGGCGCGCAATTCTCGCGGCCCGGGCAACCACAGCGGGGGAACGGTCTTGACCGCCCCCCGGGTCCATTCGCCGGCCATCGGCCGCAGCCGGCTGTCCACCTCGGTGCGCACCAGCGGCGTGTGTTCGTCGGTCTGGGTGATCTCGGCCGTCAACCCAGCGTCGTCGATCATCTGCCCGAGCGCTTCCGCGCGCCAGGCTTGGTCGACGACCACCGACAGCCGCGCGCCGCTACCGGCGGTGACGATCTGGCCGGCCGCCGCGAGCACCCCGGTGAGATCGGTGACCGCGGGGGGCACCGACTCGGCCGAGAAGAACGACAGCTGGCTCACGACAACGACATTAAGCGGTCGACCGACGACGATGCGCGCCGCGACGCGGCGTGAGGAGGAGTCGGTCCATCGGATCCGGACGGCAACACAGGCCATCGCGTGCGGGGCGCCGCACAAGCAAGCGATGGAGCAAGCAGCGAAAACCCCCCGTCCGAGTCCGGTGATTCCGAATCGTGCGGGGGGTTGTCGTTAACAGTTGCTCAGACGGCGCGGACGCCGGTGGCCTGGGGACCCTTGGGGCTCTGGCCGACCTCGAACTCGACTCGCTGGTTCTCCTCGAGGGTGCGGAAGCCGCTTCCCTGGATCTCCGTGTAGTGGACGAACACGTCGGCCGAACCGTCTTCGGGGGCGATGAAGCCGAATCCCTTTTCCGCGTTGAACCACTTCACAGTTCCCTGTGGCATTTCTCGATTGTTCCTTTACTACTCGGGTGCGAAGCATCACCTCGATGCTCCGGGCCCGTTCCGACCGCTAGACCTTGCTGAGTCGCCGGAACTTCACCCGACCTACAACGCAGGAACCGCGGGCGCAACGTCGATCCTGCGAAAGTGTGACACGAACACAGAAGCTGCGACCGCAATCAGTCAACCATGTTCATCGCCACAGCAACAGCCTCAGAATCGCTTTTGAGCTACCACGAGGTAAACAATTCAAGAGCGACGCCGAAACCCCCGGTCGGAAAGGGGCTATTGGACACACTTTCGGCTCACCGGTTCGGATCAGGAGGCGCTTAATCGTGGTGACGTTCGGCAGCGAGTTGCTCGCCGCCGCGGTCGCGGGCACCGACGCGGACGAGCATCCGCTGCGCCACGTGGCCGAGTTGCCGGCACGTCATGGTCGCCAACAGCCTTGGCCGACATGGGTCGAACCCGACGTGCTGCGCGCGTTCACCGATCGCGGCATCGTTTCGCCGTGGGCGCATCAGGCCATCGCCGCCGACCTGGCGCACGCCGGGCATCACGTTGTTATCAGTACTGGCACCGCATCCGGGAAATCATTGGCCTACCAGTTACCGATCCTCAATGAATTGGCAATGAATACGCGCGCCCGCGCGCTGTACATCTCGCCGACGAAAGCCCTTGGCCACGACCAACTACGGGCCGCCCACTCGCTGACCGCAGCCGTCCCACGACTGGCCGACGTGGCGCCGACCGCGTACGACGGCGACAGCCCCACCGAGATACGGCGCCTGGCCCGCGAGCGTTCGCGCTGGGTGTTCTCCAACCCCGACATGGTGCATCTGGCCCTGCTGCGCAACCACGCCCGCTGGGCGATGTTCCTGCGCAATCTGCGTTTCGTGGTGGTCGACGAATGCCATTACTATCGTGGGGTTTTCGGCTCGAATGTGGCGATGGTGCTACGCCGACTGCTGCGGTTGTGCTCCCGTTATTCCGCCGACCCCGCACTGACGCCGACGGTGATCTTCGCCAGCGCGACGACGTCGGCGCCGGGTGCGACCGCCGCCGAACTCATCGGCCAACCCGTCGAGGAGGTCACCGACGACGGCTCACCGCAGGGTGCCCGGACGGTGGCGTTGTGGGAACCCGCACTGCGTGCCGACCTCACGGGCGAAAACGGCGCTCCGGTTAGACGATCCGCGGGTAGTGAAGCGGCGCGCCTGATGGCGGATCTGATCGCCGAGGGCGCGCGCACGCTGACGTTCGTCCGCTCGCGCCGCGGTGCCGAATTGACCGCTCTGGCAACGCGTGCGCGGTTGGAAGACATTGCGCCGCAACTGGCCGAGACCGTGGCGTCGTATCGCGCCGGCTATCTGCCCGAGGACCGCAATGCCCTCGAACAGGCGTTGCTGGACGGACAGCTGCGCGGCCTGGCCACCACCAATGCGTTGGAACTCGGCATCGACATAGCTGGCCTGGATGCGGTGGTGCTGGCCGGTTTTCCTGGCACGGTCACGTCGTTTTGGCAACAGGCCGGCCGATCCGGCCGGCGCGGGCAGGGTGCGCTGGTGGTGCTGGTCGCCCGCGACGATCCGCTGGACACCTATCTGGTGCACAACCCGGAGGCGTTGCTGGACAAGCCGATCGAGCGGGTCGTGATCGATCCGAGTAACCCCTATATCCTCGGTCCTCAGTTACTCTGCGCCGCAACTGAATTGCCGCTCGACGATGCCGAGGTGCGCATGCTGGGCGCCGAGGACGTCGCCGCCGAACTGGTCGACGACGGCCTGCTTCGACGGCGGGTGGGCAAGTACTATCCGGCGCTGGGAGTGAATCCCCATCCGGCGGTGGACATTCGGGGGCCGACGGGCGGCCAGATCGTGATCGTCGAAGGTGAGACCGGGCGACTGCTCGGGACCGCGAGCGCGGGCCAGGCGGCCGCTGCAGTACACCCGGGGGCGGTGTACCTACATCAGGGCGAGAGTTACGTCGTCGATTCGCTGGACTTCGACGAGGGTATGGCGTTCGTGCATGCCGAGGATCCCGGATACGCCACGTTCGCACGCGAACTCACCGACATCACGGTCAACGGTCCCGGCGAACGGCGGACGTTCGGCCCGGTCACATTCGGGCTGGTTCCGGTCAGCGTGACCAACCAAATCGTGGGCTACCTCCGCCGGCGACTCAACGGCGAGGTGATCGACTTCGTCGAGTTGGTGCTGCCACCGCACACCCTGGACACCATGGCGGTGATGTACACCATCACTCCAGAGGCGCTGGGCGACAACGGGATCGGGGCACTGCAAATACCCGGATCGCTGCACGCCGCAGAACATGCCGCGATCGGTCTGCTGCCACTGGTGGCCAGTTGCGACCGCGGTGACATCGGCGGGTTGTCGACTGCTATCGGGCCCGAATCCGATGGTCTGCCAACCGTATTCGTCTACGACGGCTACCCGGGTGGAGCCGGTTTCGCCGAACAGGGCTACCGTCGCGCCGACACCTGGTTGTCCGCCACCCTCAAAGCCATCGAGGCGTGTGAGTGCCCGTCGGGATGCCCGTCGTGTGTGCAGTCGCCCAAGTGTGGCAACGGCAACGATCCACTGGACAAGGCCGGAGCGATAGGGGTGTTGCGCCTGGTACTGGGTGCGCTGGCGGGTGGACATCAGTCATACGGATGACGACCGACCCCTCGAACGGTCGACGCCCATATGGCTATTTCTTCGCAGTGGCCGCGATGAAACGCATTCCGCACTGCTGAAGAAACGGGCGCCCGGCGGTAAACAAATACGCGGAAAGCGTTCCGCACGTGGGCGCATCAGCAAAATACCGTTCGCTCGCCAACCTGTGCAAATCCACCACCGGCGCGTCAGGTTACCCACAGGTTCGTCACAGTGAAACGCACACGTATTCGGATGTGAGGCAAGGGGATATCGCCGTCTCGCCGCTAAACTGCTGACCTATGACCGACGACTGGGTGCTGGTGGAGACGCTGGGCAGGGAACCGGCCGTAGTTGCGGTAGGCCGTCAGCTGCAGGATCTGATTCCGGTGGCCACATTTTTGAAGCGCACCGCCGGCCGCGCCGCCATCCAGTCCGCGATTGCCGAGTCGGTGCAGACCAGCAAAGGTCTGGTCAGCATCACGCCGAAGAAGGCCCGGGTGATCCGGACCGAACCGGTGCTGATGTCGGACGGCCGTATCCACGGCGTGCACGTCTGGAGCGGCCCACCGGAGCAGGAGCCACCCGAGCGGCCGATCCCGGGCCCGTTGAAGTGGGACATGACCCTCGGGGTCGCGACCGACACTCCTGCCTCCCTTTCCAACATGGGCCGCAAGGTGGAGATGGACGATCCGCAGGAGCGGGCATTCGCGGAGTGCTGGCCCTCCGGAGAGCTCAAACCCAACGAGGGGCGGGCACTGGCGGCGGCAGTCGGATTCGAACCGGGTCACACGATGTGCGACACCTGGGACGGCCGGGACTGGCAGGGCAATTCCATCCGGGTGAGCTTCGTGGTGCGCAGCGGAGTCGAGGACGGCGCGGACAGCCGCGAGCACCTGGTCGCCCGGGGCATGAACTGGCGCGCGGAACCCGCCGACCGGCCGACGCCGTCGGATCGGCTCGCCCAGCAGATCCTGCGTGGACTGGCCGAGCCCGGCGTGCACCGGGCGCTGTTCGACCCGCACAGCTGGACGCTGCTGAAGTGGCTCGACGCGCCGTGCCCGTTCTACGACTGGCGCCGCATCGCCGCCGACAGTCCACGGATCCATCCCGACGACGAGGCAAAGCGGGCGGCCATGCGCACCCAGTTCGCCGACGGGGCCGCCTCCGCGGTGCTGCGGCTGCCCGCCCACGAAGGCGGGTGGGTGCCGATTCATGCGACCGTCAACCGGGTGGAACTCGACGATGATACGTTCGCCGGCCTGGTGTCGGTGCGGCTGCCGACCGGGGCCGAGATCGCCGCCGCGGGCCTGGCCGATTAGCCCGGCCCGGCGCGGGCGGCGGCGTGCACGGTGCCCCACGTCCCCACGCCTGCGTCGATTGTCACCACGACATCCAGGTCTTCGACCACGCAGCGGGCGGTGCCGGCTCGCATCGCCCGCGCCACGTCGGCGGCCAGTGCACACGCCTGCGGTGTACCGGCCGGCACACGGGTCGCGCCCGCCAACGCGGCCAGGTCGGCGGCGGACTGAGCCCGGTGCCGGGCCACGACGACTGCGCCCAGGTAAGCGCCACCGACGGTGACGGCCAGCAGCACCGCCACCATTGCCGCGGCGACAACGGTGACCGAGCCCCGCTCGTCACTGCGGCTCGACCGCGGCCACCGCGGTCGCCGAGATGTGCAGCGCCCGAAGCAGAGTGGACCCGGCGGTGACCGTCGCAACGACGAAGTCACCGTCGCGGCGCACGTGCACACCGGCTCCGGCAGGCGCGACCCCGCGGGCGGCGACGCTCGCCGTGCGCTCGTCGCCGCGCGCCGCCAGCCGGGCCGCCTCCCGCGCGGCGTCGATGCAGCGGACCTGTGCCGAGACCGCGGCAAGGCCGGCCAGACACAGCATGAGGACCGTGACCAAGGTAGCGACGCCGAACGCCGCCTCCACGGTGGTCGCACCGGCGTCGTCGGCTAGGCCTTGGTGTTGAGAGCTCGGGCGATGATGTTCGTCAGCGCCGAGACGATCGAGTCGCCGGTGACGACGCTGTAGAGCACCGCCGCGAAGGCAGCGGCGGCGATCGTCCCGATGGCGTATTCGACGGTGGACATGCCTGACTCGTCCGCCGCCAAAACTGCCAGACGGGCTTTTGTCATCTGAAACATGTTGCTCTCCCTGGTTTTCCGATATCACAACAATCCCGATTGCAGAAAGTCGCCGGCCAATCCCGCGATCACCGGGACGATGCCGAGACAGACGAATGCCGGCAGGAAGCACAGGCCTAGCGGGCCGGAGATCAACACGCCCGCACGTTCGGCCGTCGCTGCGGCCTGGTGGACCGCGTCCTGCCGGCACTGCGCCGCGAGGCCGGCCACCGCCTCCGCCATCGCGACCCCCGAGGCCGAGGATCGCCGCGCCAGCCGCAGCAGGGCGACGATCTGCGGGTCGGCTACATCGGATCCCGCCGTCCACGCCACGTCCGGGTCCGCGCCCAGCGCCAGGAGATCGGCTGCCCGGCAGAGGATCTGCGCCAGTCGCGGCGGCGCCGCGGCTGCCGTGGCCGCCGCAGCGCTCGATACCGCCATCCCGGCCGCCAGGCACACCGCCAGCACGTCCAGGCTCGATGCAACGGCTAGCGGATCGGGTCGGTCGCGTTTGCGTATCGCCGCCAGCACGTTCGGGTTCGGCGGCGCGGCCCGCGCCCGCACGGCAGTGGGTCCGGCGCCGGCCACCAGTGCGGCCGCCAAAAGTGTTGCGGCGGCGATAGTCACGCCAACGCCCGCTCGGTGATGTGGTCGGCCCACAGCAGCCCGCCGCACACCAACGTGAGCCCGATGACCAGGAGCCAGTCGCCGAGGTGGCCGCCGAACAGGAACGCCAGCGGGCGCGCGCCGATCAGCTGACCCATCACCACCGAGAGTGCGGGCAAGCTGGCGAGGATGGTCGCGGTGGCGCGTGCGCCCGCCATCGCGGAGCGCACGTGATCGGAGAAGCGTTGACGCTCAGCGATATCGCGTTGCGCCGCGTGCATCAGCGCGGACATGGCCAGACCATGGTCGGTCGCCAGTCGCCAACACACCGCGAGCCGATCCCAGTGCGGCTGCAGCACTGTACTTTCCCCGACGCCGCGCAGGCCCGCCGCGACATCGGCGCCCAGCCGGGCGCGGGCCGCCACCGCACGGCAGGCCTCGGCGACCGGTCCGGACGACTCGCGTGCAGCGACCCCGAAGGCAGTCGCCGGGTGGGCGCCCACCCGCAGTTCGCCCACGAGCACGTCGATCGCGGTGTGCAGTTGGTGGCTTTCGGATGCAGCGCAGCTTCCGCGACGTCGGCGGCGGTGGCGCAGAGCCAACGTCGCCGCGAGCACAATAGCCGCGAAAACCGTTGTCAACGGCAGCAATACAAAACTCACGCCGAGAACACCCAGCGCTGCCCATCCGACGGTGCGGACGCGCAGCCCCCGCCGGTGGGGATCGGTGAGGCGGGCGCGCGGCGAGGACGGGGCCACCAGCAGGGCACCCGCCAGCGAGATCACGGCCAGCCCGGTCATGCCGGCCTCCGGTCGTGCAGCAGCCGACGGAAATCGGCGATCTCGTCGGTGACACCGCGTCCGGCGTGCCACACGGTGATCGCGCGCACGCGTTGGTCGACGCGACGCAGCACCGCGATCTCGGCGAGCTGCCGCCGGCCCGCGCGGTCGCGGGCGACGTGCAGGAGCACCTGGATGGCGGCGGCCAGTTGGCTGTGCAGGGCAGCGCAATCCAGGCCACCGAGCGCGCCGAGCGCCTCGAGCCGGGCCGGGACCTCGGCGGGATTGTTGGCATGCACGGTGCCGGCGCCCCCGTCGTGCCCGGTGTTGAGCGCTGCCAGCAGGTCCACCACCTCGGCGCCGCGAACTTCGCCGACCACGATCCGGTCGGGCCGCATCCGCAACGCCTGCCGAACGAGTTGGCGCACGGTGACCTCACCAATGCCTTCGACGTTGGCGCACCGGGCTACAAGTCGCACGAAATGCGGGTGCGGCGGCGCCAACTCGGCGGCGTCCTCAACACAGACGATTCGCTCGTCGGGTGCGACCGCGGCGAGCATCGCCGACAGCAGCGTCGTCTTGCCCGCACCCGTTCCGCCCGATACCAGAAACGCCAGCCGCGCCGCGATGGTTGCATCGATCAATTCCGCTGCGGCAGAATCGATCGCGCCCGCACCAACCAACGCGGTGAGGTTTTGGGTGGCCGGCCGCAGCACCCGCAGCGACAGGCAGGTCCCGCCGATCGCGACCGGCGGCAGCACGGCGTGCAGCCGGACCGAGACACCGCCGGGTCCGGTCAGCTGGCCGTCCACCCAGGGTTGCGCGTCGTCGAGCCGACGGCCCGCCGACAACGCCAGCCGCTGCGCCAGTCGTCGTACCGCGGCCTCGTCAGGGAAGCGAATATCGCTGCGCCGCAGACTTTTTCCATCGTCGATCCACACCGCGTCGGGCGCGGTGACGAGCACATCCGTCGTACCGTCGGCGCGCAGCAGCGGTTCCAGGATTCCGGCACCGGTCAACTCGGTCTGCAGCGTCCGCAGGTTGCTCAGCAATTCGGTATCACCGAGCACTCCGCCGGACTCGGCCCTGATCGCGTCGGCCACCACGTTGGGTCGCAAGGGAATCGACTCGGCGGCCAGCCGCTCTCGGACCCGGTCGATCAGCGGGTCGCTCATGCCGCGCGGGCCTCGGCCGGATGTCCCGGGAGGACGGCGAGCACGGCCCGGGCCGCCGCCACGAGCGGTGAGCGGCGACCCAGGCGCACACCCCCGCGTTCGACCTGCTCCGCCAGCCTTGGTTGCGACTTCATCGACGCCAGCAGCGGCAACCCGGCAATCTGGGCGAATTCGTCCGCGCCCAGCCCGCCCGGTGACGGACCCCGCACCACCAGGCCGACATTGGGGTTGACCGCGGCGAGCACCGGTGCGATCGTCGCGGTCGCCGCGCACGCCCGCACATTGCAGGGACTCACGATGACGACGAGATCGGCTGTCTCCAAGGCGGTTTCGACGGCATCGGTCATCCGACGCGGTAGGTCGCACAGCACCGTCGCTCCGCCGCGCCGGCCCGCGTCGAGGACGGCGTGCACTGCGCCGCTGCCCAATTCGTGTCCGGCGCGGGTTCCCGACAGCAGGCTGATGCCGCGATGCCGCGGCAGCGCATCGCGCACCGCCGACCAAGTCAGCCGGCCGCCCTGGAGGGCGAGGTCCGGCCAGCGCACCCCGGGCGTCGTCTCCGCTCCGACCAGCAGGTCGATGCCGCCGGCCCAGGGGTCCAGGTCGACCAGCATCGCGTCCTTCGCCGCATCCGCCAGAGCCGCCGCGAGCAGCGAGGCGCCGGCGCCGCCGCACCCGCCAATCACCGCCAGCACAGCGCCGCGACCTTCGTCGTCGCGCAGCGTTTCGGCGGCTTCGGCCAGGTCACGGACCAAGTCGTGTTCCTGGGCGGGCAGCTGCAGCACCTGGCCGGCGCCGACGTCGACCGCCGCGGCCCACGTTTCCGGCGGCGGCTCACCGCCCGTCGCCACGATCACGTGTGCGCGGCGGGGCAAGCCGGTGAGCGCGCAGGCCCGGGCGGACGCCGCGTCGAGCACCACTGCCGCGGCTGCCGACCATGCTTTTCTGCCCACTGGCACTGCATCCGCGGCGTGCACGACGCGCACTCCGACTGCGGCCGCCACCCTGTCTACGTCGTCACGAAGGGCGGGGTCGGCGAGCACGGCCAGGATCCCGCGAGACTCGCTGTTCGGCATGGGCTCACGGTGCCGAGACGCCGCACTGGCCGCCAGTCAGGCACCGGGTTCGTGTGGATAACGAGAGGGTCGAGCTAAGAATTGCCCGACAAAAGGGACGACCCCCGCCAGGGGGGGAGGAGGCGAGGGTCGTCGTGAATCAGCCCCGGGGGGTCGGGCTGATACACCCTCGGCAAAGCCGAGTGATACTTACTATACACACGAGAGTGTGAGGCAGCGCAAGGGTTGGCCGCGAAGATTAGGTATGACCTTTAAGTAGCTGAACCAAACGTATCGCTGGTATCACACGTAACCGCACCACGTTTGACCGGCACTTTTGCCGACACCATCGCGATCAGCCGCCGCGCCGCCCTATGCTGTGGCGGTGACCGTTTCCGACTCGGCCGCTGACCAGCAAACTTCGCCGACGCCTACCGGTCCTACGCCGCGCACAGCGGCTTTTTTCGATTTGGACAAAACGATCATCGCCAAGTCCAGCACGCTGGCGTTCAGCAAACCCTTTTTCGCGCAGGGGCTGATCAATCGCAGGGCCGTCCTCAAATCGAGCTACGCCCAGTTTCTTTTTCTGCTGTCGGGCGCCGATCACGACCAGATGGACCGGATGCGAATCCATCTGACCAACATGTGCACCGGCTGGGACGTCGAGCAGATCAAGACGATCGTCAACGAAACGCTGCACGACATCGTCACCCCGCTGGTGTTCGCCGAGGCCGCCGACCTGATCGCCAGCCACAAGCTGTGCGGCCGGGACGTGGTGGTGGTGTCGGCCTCCGGCGAGGAACTGGTCGCGCCGATCGCCCGCGCCCTCGGCGCCACCCACGCGATGGCCACGAAGATGGTCGTCGAGGACGGCAAGTACACCGGCGATATCGGTTTCTACTGCTTCGGCGAGGGCAAAGTGCAGGCGATTCGCGAGCTGGCCGCGCGCGAGGGCTACCCGCTCGAGCACTGCTACGCATACTCGGACTCGATCACCGACATGCCGATGCTGGAGGTCGTCGGGCATCCGAGCGTGGTCAATCCCGATCGCGCGCTGCGCCGCGAGGCGACCGCCCGCGACTGGCCGGTGCTGGAGTTTTCCCGCCCGGTGTCGCTGCGCGACCGCATTCCGGCGCCGTCGGGGGCCGCGATGGCCACCACCGCGGCGGTGGGGATCAGCGCCTTGGCCGCCGGCGCTTTGACCTACTCGCTGCTGCGCCGGCTGTCGCTGTAGCCGCTCTCAGCAAACTTTTGTTGTCACGGCCCCGCATCGGTTTGATGTTTTCGTCGCAATTGGCTCTTGATGTGACCGGGGTCACGGAGTACAAAGGACTCACGGAAGCCCGGTAAGGCCAAGGTCGATCCGGAAGAGAAGGGCCGATCTCCCGAACGCGGCGTCCGAGCACGGTTCTCGGCACCCACGCGGAGTCATAGCCGCGATAATGGCAGAAGTGTTGCGGGCCTGCGTAATTGCGAAGAGTGACCGGTATTGACGGCCCTTTGGGTGGGGCAGCAACTGGAAGCATCGCAAGAACGCCGAGGCCATCCCACGCAACCCACAGGTGCACGCATGGTAACCGAGATCCGTGCTAGCGGGCGGCGAGCCGAAGTCCTTCGGTGCGTCGCCCGCTTTATTCGTTCTAGTGCCCGCTTCCGCCCTGCTCGCTGAGCGTTTCAGCAATCGCCAGCGCCTCCTGCGCGCCGTCACGCAGCGCGCGACAGGACAGCACCAACCACTTGCTCATGCCCTCGGCCGTCCCGGCCCCGAAGCCGGCCAGCGCGTCGCGGTAGTCGGCCGCCCGCCGCATCCAGGCCACCTCCGGCACGCCCAGCCCGTGCGGGTCGAGTCCGCTCGCGATCGTGACCAACCGCGACACAGCGCGCGCCACCACGCCGTCCGCGCTGCCGAACGGCGCGAGGGTCAGGAGCTCGCCGTGCGCGACGGCAGCGATCACCGGTGCCGGCGCCGCGGTGCCACCCGACACGATCCGCGCGAGCAGTTCCAACCGGGGCCCGATGTCCGGGTCGGTGCGCGGACGGCCCAGGCGGCCCTCCTCGACGCGGTCGGCTGCGGCCAGCATGTGCAGCCGGGCCAGCGCCTGCAACGGCGCGCGCTGCCAGACCGCGACTAGGTTGGTCTCGCCGCCCTCCAGCGCCTGGGCGACACGCAGCGCCCCGGCGAACACCGGGTCGTTGAGGGCGGGTACGGCTTCGACGTCCTCGAGCTTGTGGCCGCCGCCGTCCAGCACCGCCGACGCGCGTGCCGACCGCAGCGCGGCCTCGGCGGCGGTCACCGGCCATCGCCGCAGGTTGGCACGGTGCCGGTGCGCCCGGCCGAGCGCCTCGCGGGCCTGCTCGCTCGCAGCGGCGACGCCGGGCAGCTCGATCAGCGGAGCCAGCGGATCAGTCACGGCTTGTCAGGATAAGCCGTCGCCGGCATGCCTTAACAGCGCCGCTCCTCCTCATCGCTGCGCTCTGCATCGTCGCCGGCGCGCGTCAACTGCGCCGCTCCTCCTCATCGCTGCGCTCTGCATCGTCGCCGGCATGCGTCAACTGCGCCGCTCCTCCTCATCGCTGCGCTCTGCATCGTCGCCGGCGCGCGTTAACTGCGCCGCTCCTCCTCATCGCTGCGCTCTGCATCGTCGCCGGCATGCGTCAACTGCGCCGCTCCTCCTCATCGCTGCGCTCTGCATCGTCGCCGGCGCGCGGAATCGCGGCCAGTAGTTGTCGGGTGTACTCGTGCTGTGGGTTGGCGAAGACGTCCTCGGTGGCCGCGTGCTCGACCACCCGGCCCGACCGCATCACCATCACCTCGTCGGCGATCTGCCGGATCACCGCCAGATCGTGGCTGATGAACAGATACGTCAGGCCCAGTTCGGCCTGCAGGTCGGCCAGTAGATCGAGGATCTGCGCCTGCACCACGACGTCGAGCGCGGAGACGGCCTCATCGCAGACCACCACTTCGGGCTTCAGCGCGAGGGCCCGCGCGATCGCGACGCGTTGGCGCTGTCCCCCGGACAGCTCGCGCGGGCGCCGGTTGAGCAGCGACGGCGGCAACCCGACCTGGTCGGCCAGCCGGCGCACCGCGTCGCGGCGTTCCCAGCGGTCCCCGATCCGATGGATCCGTAGCGGCTCCTCGATGATCCGCGCAACCGAGTACATCGGATCCAGGCTGCCGTAGGGATTCTGGAAGACGGGCTGGATCTTCCGCCGGAACGCCAGCGCCTCCTGCCGGCTCAGCCGGCCGATGTCTTGGCCGTCGAAAGTCACTGTGCCCGAGCTGGGTTCAAGCAATCCGAGGACCAGGTGCGCCAACGTCGACTTGCCGGACCCGGACTCACCCGCAACCGCCATCGTGGTGCCGCGGCGCAGCCGAAAGGACACGTCGTCGACGGCGCGCGTCTCGGTTCGGCGCCACGGCGCGCCGCGCGAGTAGACCTTCGTCAGCCCCGACGCGACGATCACGTCGTCGGACTCGGCCACCCGCTTCGGGGTGGGTGGATTGCGCAGCGACGGCGCGGCGGATACCAGACGTTGCGTGTAGGGGTGTTGCGGGTCACGCAAGAGTGTCTGCGCCGCACCGGTTTCCACCACCTGGCCGTGGTTCATCACGATGAGCTGCTCGGCGCGTTCGGCGGCCAGCGCCAGATCATGGGTGATCAGCAGCACCGCGGTGCCGAGGTCGCCGGCGAGTTGCTGGAGGTGATCGAGTACGCGACGCTGCACGGTGACGTCCAGTGCCGAGGTCGGCTCGTCGGCGATCAGCAGCCGCGGCCGGCCGGCCAGCCCGATAGCGATCAGGGCGCGCTGGCACATGCCGCCGGACAATTGGTGCGGGTAATGGCGAGCGCTCGCCACCGGATCGGGCAGCCCGGCGTCCGCGAGTAGCTGCGCGGCTTGGCGACCGACATTGTTTGCGCGCAATGCTTCTCGAACCTGAAAACCGATCCGCCAAACCGGGTTCAGGTTCGTCAGCGGGTCCTGGGGCACGTAACCGATTCCGCTGCCGCGGATCGCGCGGAGCTGCCGCCGTCCGGCACCGGTGAGGTCGACGCCGTCGAAGTCGATGCGCCCGGCCGTGATTCGCCCACCGGGCGGGAGCAGCCCGAGTATCGCCGCGGCGGTGGTCGACTTCCCCGACCCCGACTCACCGACGATCGCCACCGTCTGCCCCGCATGCACCGTGAAATCCACGTCGCGCACCGCAGGATCGTCGCCGAAGCGGACCTCCAGGCCCGCGACGGTCAGCAGCGGACTAGTCATCGGCGCTCACAGCCGCCACGCCCGCGACGAGGGATCGAGGGCGTCACGCAACACGTCGCCCATGACCATGAAGGCCAACACCGTGACTGCCAGTGCGCCGGCGGGATAGAACAGGATCGGCGACCCGGCGCGCAGCCGAATCTGGTCGACATTGATGTCGCCGCCCCACGACACCACCGACGGCGGTAGGCCCACCCCGAGATACGACAGCGTGGCCTCGGTGACGATGAACAGGCCGAGCGCGATCGTCGAGACCGCGATCACCGGGCCGATCGCATTGGGCAGCACATGCCGCACCAGAATGCCAAATCTGTTCAGTCCCAGAGCTTTCGCCGCCAGCACATAGTCACTGCCCCGAACCGCGAGCACCGCGCCACGGGTGATCCGGGCGATCTGCGGCCAGCCGAACAACGCCAGGATCGCGATCACCGTCCACACCGTGCGGTGATGCATCACCTGCATCAGCACGATGGCGGCCAACAGGAGCGGAATGGCGAAGAAGATGTCGGCGACGCGCGACACCACCGCATCCAGCCAGCCGCCGTAGAAGCCGGCCAACGCGCCCAGCGCACCGCCGACGACGAACACCAGTGCGGTGGCGCCCAATCCGACGGTGATCGACGCGCGCGCCCCGTAGATAGTGCGGGCGTAGATGTCGTGACCCTGAAGGTCGGTGCCGAACCAGTGTGCCGACGACGGGTCGAGCAGGCTCTCGTCGGGGTTGGCGTAGCTCGGATCGAGCGCGGTGAACAGCGACGGGAACACCGCGACCATGAGGATGAACGCGATCAGCGCCGCGCCGGCGACGAACTGCGGCCGTCGCCGCAGAATGCGCCAGGTGTCACTCCAAAAGCCCTCAGCCATAACGGATCCTGGGATCCAGCGCCGCGTACAGCAGATCCACGGCCAGGTTGGTGACCAGGTAGACGATCACCAGCACGGTCACGATCGACACCACGGTCGGCGCCTCCTGGCGCGTGACGGCCTGGTAGAGCACCCCGCCGACGCCGTGGATGTTGAAGATACCCTCGGTGACGATCGCGCCGCCCATCAGCGCGCCGAGGTCGGCGCCGAGGAACGTCACCACCGGGATCAGCGAGTTGCGCAGGATGTGCACGACGACCACCCGCGGCCGGGACAGACCTTTCGCGGTGGCGGTCCGCACATAGTCGGCATGGGCGTTCCCGGCGACCGCAGACCGGGTCAACCGCACGACGTAGGCGAAAGACACCGCGCCAAGGACGATGCCGGGCAACAACAATCGCGCGAACGTCGGCTGGTCGCCGACCGTGACCGCGGCCAGGCCCAGTCGCACCCCGAAGACGAACTGCGCGAGGAAGCCGAGCACGAAGATGGGCACGGCGATGATCACCAGGCTGACAATCAGCACCCCGGCGTCGAAGATCCCGCCCTGCCGCAGGCCGGCGATCACCCCGAACCCGATGCCGAACACGGCTTCCACGGCCAGCGCGACGATCGCCAACTTGAATGTGACCGGAAACGCCTGCGCCAGAACGGTGGTGACGGGTAGGCCGGAATAGGCGCGGCCGAGGTCACCGCGCAGCATGCCGCCGAGGTAATGCAGGTACTGCAGCCAGAACGGGTCGTCGAGGTGGTACTGGGCGCGCAGTTGTGCGGCCACCGCCGGGCTCAGCGGCCGGTCGCCGCCCAGCGCCGCTATCGGGTCGCCCGGCAGCAGGAACACCATGCCGTAGATCAGCAGCGTGGCGCCCAGGAACACCGGGATCATGGCCGCGATGCGACGGAGGATGTACCAGCCCATGTCAGGCCTTCACGATGTGTTCGTAATCGGGCAGGCCGTTCCAGGTCAGCGCGACGTGGCTGACCACGGCCGAACGCCCCGCCACCGCGACCGTGTACCACAGTGGGATAACGGCCATGTCCTGCAATAGAATTCGTTGCGCATCGTTGGCGAGTGTGAAGGACTGCGGCAGGTCGGGCGCAGCCTCCGCGGCCGCGATCGCGGAGTCGAAGCGCGCGTTGGAATATCCAACGTCGTTGGCGCCGGCATGGGTGACGAAGAGCGGTTCGAGGAACTCCAGCAGCGATGGGAAGTCGCCCTGCCACCCGGCCCGGAACGCGGTGCCGATCGTGTGGCTGGTGATCTGGGTTCGGAACCCCGCGAAGGTCGGCTGCGGGGCGCCGACGGCGTCGATGCCCAGGGTGTTCTTGATGCTGTTGGTCACCGCGTCGACCCACTCCTGGTGTGACCCGTCGGCGTTGTACGAAATGGCATACCGGCCTGACCATTTCGAGATCGCATCGGCCTGCGCCCACAACGACCGCGCCCGGTCCGGGTCGAAGTTCAGCGCGTCGTTGCCGGCGATGTGGGGGTCGAAGCCGGGCAGCGAGCTGGCGGTGAAGTCGCGGGCCGGGGTGCGGGCGCCGGAGTAGATCTTGCGGCAGACCTGATCGCGGTTGATCGCAGCCGAGATCGCCAGCCGTCGCAGCCGGCCCTCCTCACCGGAGAAGTGCGGCAGCCGCAGCGGGGTGTCCAGAGTCAGGTTTATCGCCGCGGGCGCGGTGACCGCTCGGTCGCCGAGGTCGCGCCGGTAGACCGGCAGCATGCTCGGCGGAATGGTGTCCAGCACATCGAGATTGCTCGACAGCAGGTCGGCGTAGGCGGTGTCGAGGTTGGCGTAGAAGACGAACCGCAGGCCCTTGTTCTGCGGCATCCGGTTGCCGTGATAACCGGGGTTGGTCACGAGGTCGAGCTTGACGTTGTGCTGCCAGGCCGGGTTGCGGGGCTGGTCGGACAGTTGGTACGGCCCATTGCCGATCGGGTGCTGGCCGAACGTCGCCATGTCGCGAAATGCCGCCGCGGGCAGCGGGTAGAACGGCGAAAAGCCAAGTCGCAGTGTGAAATCGATGGTCGGACCCTTGAGCCGCACGGTGAACTCGTGATCGTTGACGACCCGCAGTCCCGACATCGTGGCGGCGGTCGGAGCCGCCGAGGCCACCTCGTCGAAGCCCGCGATCGGGGCGAAAAAGCTCTGCTGCAGTTGAGCATTGGTGGCCAACGCGCCGTAGTTCCAGGCGTCGACGAAGGAGTGCGCGGTCACCGGCGACCCGTCGCTGAACGTCCACCCGGGCTTCACGGTGATGCGGTAGTTGACGTTGTCGGTCGTCCCGATCGACTCGGCAACCTCCAGCGTCGGCACCCCGCTGGCGTCGTACGACATCAGCCCGGCGAACAACCGGTCGACGATCCGGCCGCCGTTGGTGTCGTTGGTGTTGGTCGGGATGAGCGGATTCTGCGGTTCACCGGCGTTGACGATCACCACGTCGGTCCGCACGACGCCCACGCCGCATCCGGTCAACGAGGCGGCAGCCAACATCACGGTCGCCGCGAGGATGCGAAAACGCTGCAAGCCGTCCTCCTGTGCTCAGCAATAGACTTTCAGGCGTGGTTGTCAGAGAACTCGCCGAGGTCAGCTTCGCCTATTACCTCGGTGAATTGGCCGTGATGTCGATCGTGCCTGCCGTGGGGCTGATCCTGCTGATCGTCGGCTTTCGACGCCAGTCCCGCGCGCGGCGCTTGCCGCCGGGGTACTTCCCGCCCGGGCCGCCCCCGTCCGGCCCGCCGCCGAATCCGACCGAGCCGGGAACTCCGCCGCCTCCTCAGTACTACCCCAGTCCGCCCCCCACGCCGCGACCGACGCGATCCAGCATCGTGATGATCGTCGTCGGATCGGTGTTGTTCGGCGGCGGCCTGCTCGTAATCCTCAACGGCACAGCCGATCTGGCCAAACAGAAGCACAGCGCGCCGAGGGCGCCGGAGGTCGGCGACTGCATCGGCGCCTACAACTTCCGTGCGCACGACGGCAGCCCCGCCGCGCAGGACTGCGCCAAACCGGACTCGATCTTCCAGGTGGTCAGCAAGGGCAGCGCGACGTCGACATGCCCCGACGGTAAGACCGACGACTCGGACTATGCCTTTCTCCGCGACGGGTCCGCGACGCTGTGCTTCGTGCTCAACTTCGTCCAGGGCCGTTGCTACACCGCATCGGGGTCGGCCAGGGCGCCGTTGTTCGCCGCGACCGACTGCGACGGCGCGGCGCCGCGGTTCAAGGTCACCAGCCGGATCGACGACAGCAAGGACAGCGACTCGTGCCCGCTGGGAACCAAGGAGATCTCCTACAAGAACCCCGCGCGACTGTATTGCCTACAGCCGCTCACAAACTGATCCCACCCGACTCCGGCCCGATTCGTTCGGTTCCTCAACGTCCACCCAGCCGTTTCGTCACCGGACTAGGCTCGGGCGGGTGACCGAGACGCACACGCAGGCCCCGTCGTCGTATCCGCCGTCGAAAGAGTTTGTCGCGCAGGCCAATGCCCGCGATGACCTGTACGAACAGGCCGAGCGGGACCGGCTGGCGTTCTGGGCCGAACAGGCCGACCGGCTGTCGTGGGAGACCCCGTATTCGGAGGTGCTGGACTGGTCCGAGCGCCCGTTTGCCAAATGGTTCACCGGCGGCCAACTGAACGTCACTTACAACTGCGTCGACCGCCACGTCGAGGCCGGCAACGGCGACCGCGTCGCGATCCACTGGGAGGGTGAGCGGATCGGCGAGGACCGCACGCTGACCTACAGCGATCTGCTGGCCGAGGTGAGCAAGGCCGCCAACGCACTGACCGATCTGGGTCTGGTGGCCGGCGACCGCGCCGCGATCTATCTGCCGATGATCCCCGAGGCCATCGTCGCGATGCTGGCCTGCGCGCGACTCGGCGTGCTGCACAGCGTGGTGTTCGCCGGGTTTACCGCGACCGCGCTCGGCGCCCGGATCGACGACGCCAAGGCCAAGCTGCTGATCACCGCCGACGGGCAGTTCCGCCGCGGCAAGCCCGCGTCACTGAAGGACGCAGCCGACCAGGCGGTCGCCGATTCGGACTCGATCGAGCACGTCCTGGTGGTCAAGCGGACCGGCGTCGACATCCCATGGACCGAGGGGCGGGACGTCTGGTGGCACGACGTCGTCGACTCCGCGTCGCCGGAACACCGGCCGGCAGCCTTCGACGCCGAGCATCCGCTGTTCCTGCTGTACACCTCGGGCACCACCGGACGGCCCAAGGGGATCGTGCACACCAGCGGCGGCTACCTGACCCAGGCGTCCTACACCCAGCACCACATCTTCGACATCAAGCCCGAGTCCGACGTGTTCTGGTGCACCGCGGACATCGGCTGGGTGACCGGTCACACGTACAGCGTCTACGGCCCGCTGTCGAACGGCGTCACGCAGATCCTCTTCGAGGGCACGCCGGACACCCCGGACCAGCACCGGCACTTCCAGATCATCGAAAAGTACGGGGCCACAATCTATTACACGGCGCCGACGATGATCCGAACGTTCATGAAGTGGGGCCGCGAGATACCGGACGCCCATGACCTGTCCAGCCTGCGGTTGCTCGGGTCGGTCGGCGAGCCGATCAACCCCGAGGCGTGGCGCTGGTACCGCACGGTGATCGG
Source organism: Candidatus Mycobacterium wuenschmannii (assembly GCF_030252325.1). Classification (NCBI taxonomy): domain Bacteria; kingdom Bacillati; phylum Actinomycetota; class Actinomycetes; order Mycobacteriales; family Mycobacteriaceae; genus Mycobacterium; species Candidatus Mycobacterium wuenschmannii. The sequence continues at coordinate 3,351,766 of NZ_CP126981.1, forward strand.
CCGCGACGCCGTTCCGATCGTCGACACCTGGTGGCAGACCGAGACCGGCTCGGCGATGATCTCGCCGCTGCCCGGCGTCGCGGCGACCAAGCCGGGGTCGGCGATGACCCCGCTGCCCGGCATTTCGGCGAGGATCGTCGACGACGAGGGCAATCGGTTGGAGCCGCCGTCGTCAGACGAGGGTGAGCACACCAGCGGCTACCTGGTGCTCGACCAGCCGTGGCCGTCGATGCTGCGCGGCATCTGGGGCGACGACGACCGTTTCCGCGAGACGTACTGGTCGAAGTTCGCCGAGCAGGGCTGGTACTTCGCCGGCGACGGTGCCCGCTACGACTCCGACGGCGCGATCTGGATCCTGGGCCGCATCGACGACGTGATGAACGTGTCGGGGCACCGCATTTCGACGGCCGAGGTGGAGTCGGCGCTGGTCGGGCACTCCGGGGTGGCCGAGGCCGCGGTGGTCGGCGCGACCGATGAGACCACCGGCCAGGCGATCTGCGCGTTCGTCGTGCTGCAGGCCTCGCATGCGGAGACGACCGGGGCGGAGATCATCGACGAGTTGCGCGCCGAGGTGGCGCGGGTGATCTCGCCGATCGCCCGGCCGCGGGAACTGCACGTGGTGCCGGAGTTGCCGAAGACCCGCAGCGGCAAGATCATGCGCCGCCTGCTGCGCGACATCGCCGAGAAGCGCGACCTCGGCGACACCTCGACGCTGCTGGATCCTGGGGTGTTCGACGCGATCCGCGCCGCTCGATAGCTAGGCAATCGGGGTGAAGCCGGCGCCTGGACGGTTTTTCGCCTGCAGGTCGGCCAGGTCGGCGTTGATCGACTGCACCACGGCCGGAGTGTGCAGCGGAATGTACTTCGTGACGCAGACCGGCAGGTTGTCGCTGAAGGCGCCGTGGATCATGCCGACGAGTTGATCGTTGACCGTCACCGGAGCCCCGGAGTCGCCGGGCTGTCCGCACACCTGCATCAGGATCGTGCCCGGCTCCTGCCCCGGGCCCCAGGTGACGCCGCAGGAGTTGCCGGTCGTGCGGCCCTGCTTGCAGGCGATCTGACCTGACGCCGGATCCGGCCCGATGCCGTTGATCGCGAAGCCACCGAAGTCGGCCTGCGGTAACACCTTGGCCCTGTCGAATTGGATGACCGCATAGTCGAGGCCATCGTTGCCCGAGACCATGGTGCCGATGTTGCCGCGATCCTTGGCCGCCTCGGCGGACACGACCGCGCCGGGACCGCCACAGTGCGCCGAGGTGAAGCCCATCAGGTTGCCCTTGGGATCGGTGCCGATGGCGGTCAGCGTGCACAATGCGTCGCCGTTGACCAGAATGCCCGCGCCGCCGCCCATCGGTATCCGATCGTCGGCCGGAGCCGCGGGCAGACCCAGAGCGCCGGCCACGATCACCGCCGTCGTGATGTGGAGTAGGCGACGGCTGATGATCTGCAAGGCGGTTTTCTCCCGTCGGGCAAAAATGGGCGCGAGCCATCAAAGGCCGCGCCAGTCTAGCTTTCACAATGCCCAGCGGCGGTGATCCTCAAACCGCCTTGCCTCGTATCGCGTCTGACTGCATGGCAACATGAACCGGGACACCAGCCGGCGACGATGCAGAGCGCGAAGCGCGATGAGGAGGAGCGGCTACGGGACCATTAGAACCGGCTCGGGAGGATCGTCTGTGAGCAAGTCAGACCGTAAGAACGGCAACCAGCGCGCTGATGGCGTTCCCGGCACGCTGACCAGCATCCCGCTGACCGATCCGCACGCGCTGTCCGCCGAGCCGTCGATCGGCGAGCTGGTCAAGGATGCCACCGCGCAAATGTCGACGCTGGTGCGCGCCGAGGTCGAGCTGGCCCGCGCCGAGATCACCCGCGACGTCAAGAAGGGCCTGACCGGAAGCGTCTTCTTCATCGCCGCGCTGGTGGTGCTGTTCTACTCCACGTTCTTTCTCTTCTTCTTCCTGGCCGAACTGCTCGACACCTGGATCTGGCGGTGGGCGGCGTTCCTGATCGTCTTCGGGATCATGGTGCTGACCACCGGCGCGCTGGCGCTGTTCGGCTTCTTGAAGGTCCGCCGGATCCGGGGCCCGCAGCAGACCATCGAATCGGTCAAGGAGACGCGGTCGGCGCTCACCCCGGGCCACGACAAGCCCTCGGCGCCGGCGCTGAATCCTGCGCCCGCCGATCCCTCGGGTTGGTAGATGGCCCCACCAGATCCGTCGATCACCCGCATCGACGGTCCATGGCGGCATCTCGACGTGCACGCCAACGGGATCCGGTTTCACGTCGTCGAAGCGACGCCGGACGGCGCTGAAGCCGCCCCGGCGACGTCGCTGCCGCTGGTGGTCATGCTGCACGGGTTCGGCTCGTTCTGGTGGTCGTGGCGCCACCAGTTGCGCGGCCTGACCGGTGTCCGTGCGGTCGCGGTGGATCTACGCGGCTACGGCGGCAGCGACAAACCGCCCCGCGGCTACGACGGCTGGACGCTGGCCGGCGACACCGCCGGGTTGATCCGCGCGCTGGGTCATACGTCGGCGACGCTGGTCGGTCACGCCGACGGCGGCCTGGTCTGCTGGGCCACCTCGGTGCTGCACTCGCGGCAGGTGCGCGCGATCGCGGTGGTCAGTTCGCCGCATCCGGCCGCGCTGCGGCGTTCGGCGCTGACCCGCCGCGAGCAGGGCCGCGCACTGCTGCCCTCGCTGCTGCGCTACCAGGTCCCGATCTGGCCGGAGCGCGCCCTCACCCGGCATCACGGCAGCGGGCTCGAGCGGGTGATCCGCAGCCGCGCGGGCGCCAAATGGCTTGCCTCCGAAGACTTTTCCGAGTCGATCGACCACCTGCGACAGGCTATCCAGATCCGCTCGGTCGCACATTGCGCGCTCGAATATCAGCGCTGGGCGGTCCGCAGTCAGCTGCGCGAAGAGGGCCGCCGCTTCATGCGGTCGATGAGCCGGCCGTTCGGCATTCCGATGCTGCACATCCACGGCGACCAAGACCCCTACGTGCTGGCCGATCCGGTCGAACGCACGCAGCGCTACGCGCCCCACGGGCGCTACGTATCAATCTCCGGCGCAGGGCATTTCAGCCACGAGGAGCAGCCGGACGAGGTCAATGGCCACCTGTCACGGTTCCTCGACCGGGTCTACCGCTCGCCGCTCAACTGACGCATTCGCCGGTGGGCACCGGCGCGGTGTCGCCGATATGCGCGAGTTGCGCAGCCACCTCTTTGGCCGTCAGCACGAAGCCGGTGTCGTTGTCGTCGACGGCAGCACCGAAAACCACACCGATCACCTGCCCGTCGAGGTCGATCAGCGGCCCGCCCGAATTGCCTTGCTCCACATTGGCTCTCACGGTATAGACCTCGCGGTTGATCGTCGCCTTGCGGTAGATGTCCGGTCCGTTCAGCTCGATCAACTCGCGGATGCGGGCCGGCGTCGCCATGAAGCCGCCGCCGCCCGGATAGCCCATCACGATGCCCTCGGTGCCGGAGGTGACCGGGGCGTTGGCGAACGCCAGCGGCCCGACCGGCAGGTGCGGCACCGACAGGATCGCGATGTCGACGGTCGGGTCGTAGGACACCACGGTGGCCTCGTACGGATTGCCGCTGGCCTCGACGGTGACGCTGTTTGAGCCCGCGACCACGTGCGCGTTGGTCATCACGCGATCGGGCGAGAGCACAAATCCGCTGCCCTCCAACACCTTTGAGCAGGTCGGAGCGATCGCCCGGATCTTCACCACGCTCGGCTCGGTGTTGGCGACGACGGGGTTCTTGGACAGGGCGGCATCCGGGGCCGCCACCGCCACGACCGGGGTGCGGCTGAACGGCTCGAGCACCTGCGGCAGGCCCGAAGTGTCGAGCAGCGCGGACAACCGCTTGGGCACCGTCTTGAGCCACTCCGGCGCATAGTCGTTGACTTCACCGAGCACCCGCGAACCACGCACTGCCGCAGCCAAACTCGGCTGGCCGGCCGACGACGTCAATGGGGTCGCCAACAGCCAGGCGGCCACCAGCACCACCACCAGCTGGACCGCCACCCCGACCAAGGAGTCGAAGAAGCGAACCGAGTTGCTCTGGATCGCGCCGCGCACCGCGCGGCCCAACACCACGCCGGCGACCTCGCCGACCACCACCAGCGCCAGGATCAGGAACAGCGCGGCGAACAGCTTGGCCCGCGGCGCGGCGACATGCGCGACCAGATGCGGGGCCAGCAGCACGCCGGCGATCGCGCCGAGCAGCACGCCGACGAACGACAGCAGCGAGCCCAGCGCACCCGAGCGCCAACCCGAGACCGCCGCGATGAACGCGACCGCCAGCACCGCGATGTCCAACCATTGTGAGGGACTCATCAGGCACCTTCCTCGTCGCCGACCCGAATCATGTGCGCCGCTCCTTCTCGGGACAGCCCGCATCGTCGCCGACGCGTGCCATTGCTTCGTCGAGTTCGCGAATGTCGGTGGTGTCCCAAGGCTTTGCCCAACCTGCGACATCCAACATCGCGGAAATCACCTGACCGGTGAAACCCCAGACCAGCATCTCGTTGAGCAGAAATGCCGGCCCGGCGAAGCGGCGGCTGAGGGTGCGGCGGTACACCATCAGCCGGTTGGCGGGATTGATGAAGGCCCGGACCGGAACCCGGGCCACGATTGCGGTTTCCGCCTGATCCACCACGGCCACCGGCCCCGGATCCGGTGAGTAGGCCAGCACGGGGACGACGTGAAATCCGGACGGCGGGATGAACGTTCGCTCCATGGCGGCCAGTGGATGCAGCCTGGTGGTGTCGATACCGGTTTCCTCGCGCGCCTCGCGCAGCGCGGTGGCCACTGGGCCGTCGTCACCGGGATCGGCGGCGCCGCCGGGAAACGCCGCCTGCCCGGCGTGGTTCCGCAGGGAGGACGCCCGCACGGTTAGTAGCAGGTCGGCGTCCCCGGGCAGGGACTCGGCGTCGGCCGGCCCAGAGAACAGCGCCAGCACCGCGGCCTCACGACCCTTCTTGCCGGACAACGCCTTCGACGCCGTCACCATCGCCAGCACGTCGGCGGGCAGGCGCCGCTTGTACGAGTCGGGGATCCCGGCGACGTTGTCGACGAGGGGCCGCAGCCACGGCGGGGCGAATTCCGGTGCCAGCGCATCCGTGCCCAGGCGTTGAGGAGCGCCGCCTCTGGTCACGGGCGCCCCCTTCGCGCATCCAGCCGCCCGACCGCATCCGTTATCTCGTCCGCGGTCGCGAAAGCGCGGGGCAGCGTCTCCGCCACGCTACCGTCCGAGTCCAGCACAATCGTCGCGGGCATCACGTTGGGCGCGTGTAGGGCCGCCGCCACCCGACGGCCGCCGTCCTGCAAGGTCGGCAGGTGGACACCGAGTTCGGCCAGCCGTAGCAGCGCCGCCGTCTCGTTCTCGTCCTGGTGCACGGTCACCACCGTCACGTCCGCACCGACCCGGCGCTGGTACTCGGCCATCGCGGGGAGTTCGGCCGCGCACGGCCCACACCAGTACGCCCAGAGATTCAGCAGCACGCGATGGCCGGCCAGGGCCGGCCCGACATCGACGGCCGAACCGTCGGCGGCGCAGTCGACCGTCACCCCGCGCAGCGCCGCGGAACCCGGCCGCCCGCCCGGCCGCGGGCACGGCGCCAGGTCGGCCCGTTGCCGCGGTCCGGCCAGCGCCACGGCGGTGTCGGCGTCGCGATGCATGCGAGGCGAACCGTCCGGCGCGGACGTCGGCGAGGACGTCTGGTCGCGCAGCGCGACGACCAACGCCGCGATCAGCGCCACGACCGCCACGACGACCACAAGGGTCCAGCGGGCGGTCCGAGTGGTGAGCATGGGTCGCTAGAGCCCGGCCATCGCCAGCAGGTGCTCGGTCTCGGGACCCGTCACCAGCGCGGCGGCGATCTCCGGCTCGGTGGGCCCGGTTCCGAACGACGGGCAGTCCTTGGCCAGCACGCACACGCCGCATGCCGGTTTGCGCGCGTGGCAGACCCGACGGCCGTGAAAGATCACCCGATGGCTGAGCATCGTCCAGTCCTTGCGTTCGATCAGTTCGCCGATCGCGTGCTCGACCTTGACCGGGTCCTCCTCGGCGGTCCACTGCCACCGCCGGACCAGGCGGCCGAAATGGGTGTCGACGGTAATTCCCGGAACGTCGAACGCGTTCCCGAGGATCACGTTGGCCGTCTTACGGCCCACCCCGGGCAGCGTCACGAGTTGTTCCATCGTGCTGGGTAGTTCGCCGTCAAAGCGCTCGACCAATGCCTGGCCGAGGCCAATCAACGACGTCGCTTTATTGTGAAAAAAACCCGTCGGCCGAATGATCGCTTCGAGTTCTTCGCGGTCGGCTTGGGCATAGTCCACCGCGGTCCGGTAACGGACGAATAGCGCTGGTGTGGTGAGGTTTACCCGCTTGTCGGTGCTCTGCGCCGACAGGATGGTGGCCACCGCCAACTCCAGCGTCGTGGTGAAGTCCAGCTCGCAGTGGGCTCCCGGAAAGGCTTCTGCGAGTGTGCGATTCATCCGTCGAGCCCGGCGAACCAGGCCGGTTCGGGTCTCCGACGCGAAGCGACGGGCAACGGCCGCAGCGGGTTTGGCGGAGCCCTTGACGCCCTTGGCCGCCGCCCGAGAAGGTTTGCCCATTGTCACCCCGACTTCAGTACTAATTCGTGATCCCGCTGAGACCTTAGCCGTGTTTACTGACTACTCGTGTCCTGGTTGCTAGTTGCATTCACCCCGGGGTTGCTAATGCTGGCAACGTTCGGGCTGCAAAGGCTTGAAGCGGGCTTGGAAAAAGACTCAGTTTCGGCAACTGATGTCGCCGAATTTCTCAAGCAGGCCGAGCCTATTGATGTGCGCACTTTGGCCCGGGAGGGAATGCCCGAGGCGTTGGATGGCATGCACCGCCGGATCGGCAACGGCACCGACGGGGCGTCCCACCTACCCGGTCACGACGATCCGCCGACGGACCAGTTGCTCGTGGCCGCCATTGTCTCGGCCGCCAATCCGCCCCGTAGATCCGGACAACGCCACCAGCATTCGCGAGCGAATCGGCAATTTGCACCTCGTCGGCATGCCAATCGTGTGTAGCGTTGGCACGTCGAGTCAACGGCACGTCTTTTAGACTCGTCACGCACAACCGTGCCTATCGGAACCATTTGAATACCTAAAGGGGCAACGTGGACGAGATCCTGGCGAGGGCCGGAATCTTCCAGGGGGTGGAACCGAGCGCCGTCGCCGCGCTGACCAAGCAGCTGCAACCCGTCGATTTCCCGCGCGGGCACACAGTTTTCGCGGAGGGCGAGCCGGGCGATCGGCTGTACATCATCATCACCGGCAAGGTCAAGATCGGTCGCCGATCACCGGACGGCCGGGAGAATCTGCTGACCATCATGGGCCCGTCCGACATGTTCGGTGAGCTGTCGATCTTCGACCCCGGGCCGCGGACGTCGAGCGCAACGACGATCACCGAGGTACGCGCGGTGTCGATGGACCGCGACGCGCTGCGGGCCTGGATCGCCGACCGCCCCGAGATCGCCGAGCAGTTGCTGCGCGTGCTGGCCCGCCGGCTGCGGCGCACCAACAACAACCTCGCCGACCTGATCTTCACCGACGTGCCCGGTCGCGTCGCCAAGCAGTTGCTGCAGCTAGCGCAGCGGTTCGGCACCCAAGAGGGTGGCGCGATGCGAGTGACCCACGACCTGACCCAGGAAGAGATCGCCCAGCTGGTCGGGGCCTCCCGCGAGACCGTGAACAAGGCGCTGGCCGACTTCGCACACCGCGGCTGGATCCGGCTCGAGGGCAAGAGCGTGCTGATTTCTGACTCCGAGCGGCTGGCCCGCCGAGCGAGGTAACTCTGTCGCGAAACAGAAGCCACGGCTGTGGTTTCGTGGGCGGTTTCAAGGTTTGGTTGCAACAGTGGTTTCTGTCGGGGCTGACAGTAGTGCGTTGAGGCGGTTGGTGGGGTTGTCCCAGCCGAATCGTTTCCGTGGGCGACCGTTGAGTTCGTCGGCGACGAAGCTGAGGTGTTCAGCCGAGTGGATCGACAGGTCGGTTCCCTTTGGAAAGTATTGCCGCAACAGGCCATTGGTGTTTTCGTTACTGCCTCGCTGCCAGGGTGAATGCGGGTCGCAGAAATAGATCTCAATGTCCGCGGCGAGGCTGATCCTGGCGTGCTGGGCCATCTCGTGACCTTGGTCCCAGGTCACGGTGCGACGCAGGGTGGGCGGCAGTTCGGTGATCGCGGCGATCATGGCGTCAGCGACCATTTCAGCGCTGCGGCTGGCGGGCAGATGTAGCAGGCGCACATAGCCCGTGGAGCGTTCGACAAGGGTGCCGATCTGGGAGGCCTGGTTTTTACCGATGATCAGATCACCCTCCCAATGCCCAGGCACGGCCCGGTCGGCGGCCTCAGCGGGGCGCTCAGAGATGTTGACCATGCCCGGAATACGGCCACGACCGTCAGCGGCGCGGACTCTGTTACGGGGTTTGCGCAGCCCACGCCCGGTGCGTAGGCATTGGGTCAGCTCGCGACGCAGCTCACCGCGTCCTTGCACGTACAGCGACCTGTAAATGGTCTCGTGGGACACCTGCATCTCCGGACGGTTGGGATACATCGTGGCTAGCTCGCCGGCGATCTGTTCGGGGCTGTACTTCTTGAGCAACAACGTTTGCACCTTGTCGTGCAACCCCGGGCAGCGGGCCAGCTTGCCAGCCTTGGGGCGACGCGCCCGCTCTTCGCTGCGGCGCTGAGCGATCCGCGCCGAATAACCCGACTGAGCATCCCAGCCACCACGGTAAGCGCCGAACCGATGCAGGGCCCGATAGCGGCCTGTGCGATTGCGCGCAGCACCGTTGATAGCGATCTCACGCATGATCGTCGACGGCGCCCGCCCCAACCGACCAGCGATCGAGCGGATCGACTCGCTCTGCGAGGTACCGATCATGATCTGCTCACGCTCACTTGGTGACAGCCGCGGCCGAATTCGGCCCTGCGGCTCGTGCATTCGTGGATTCACACCACCAAATCTGCGGAACCACTTCCTGCCACACGTCGCCGACACGCCGACCGCAGCGCCGGCATCTTCCGACGACCACCCATCAGCAATCAACACCCAAAACCGACGCTGCACCGACAACACCTGAGGCTGCCCGGCCATCAACACTCCTCACCGCAAAGTGTTGCAACGACCCCCTGAGCCCAAGGTGTCGATCGCGACCCTGGCTTCTGTCTCGCGCCCCGAACTAGCGCCGCAGGTAGTTCAGCTGCGCCTGCACCGACCATTCGGCGACGTCCCACAGCTCCTTGTCGACGTCGACATAGACGTGCTCGACGACCTGACGCGTGGTGGCATCGTCGCCGAGTTCGCGTAGCGCCGATCGGATCTGGTCGAGCCGTTGCTCGCGATGCGCGAGGTACTCCTCGGCGACCGCGTCGATCGCCGGCAGATCGGGACCGTGGCCGGGTAACACAGTTCGCCCGCCAAGGCCGCGCAACCGCTGCAGTGAATCCAGGTAGTCGGCGAGGCTGCCGTCCTCGTTGTCGATGACCGTGGTCCCGCGGCCGAGCACGGTGTCCGCGGTCAGCACCGCGTCGTCGAGCACGAAGGACAGCGAGTCGGCGGTGTGCCCCGGCGTCGCCCAGACCGTGATCCGCAGTCCCGCAACGTCGATCACCTCGCCCTCGGTCAACTCGGCGGTCAGCCCGCGCAGGAAGCCGCTGCCCGCCGACCGCACGGGCGCACCGGTCCGATCGACCAGCTTGTCGATGGCGTCGGTGTGGTCGCCGTGCCGATGGCTGATCAACACCAGCGCGATGCGCCCGACTTCCGCGACGGCCGCGATGTGCTCGTCGTGGTCGGGTCCGGGGTCGACGACCACGACCTCGTCGCTGCCCGGGCCGCGCAGCACCCAGGTGTTGGTGCCCTCGAGCGTCATCTTGCCCGGGTTGTTGGCCAACAGCACCGACGCCGTCTCGGTCACCGGGCGGAGCTGCCCGTAGGCCGGATGCTGCAGGACGTCCGCCATGGCCGCTAGCCGACCTCGACCACCAGCTCGACCTCGACCGGCGCGTCCAACGGCAACTCCGCGACGCCGACCGCCGACCGGGCGTGCACACCGGCGTCGCCGAACACCTCGGCGAGTAGATCCGATGCGCCGTTGACGACGCCGGGCTGACCGTTGAATCCCGCTGCGGAGGCGACGAATCCGACCACCTTGACCACCTTGGTCACCGAGTCGATGCCGACCAGCGAGTCGATGGCCGCCAGTGCGTTGAGCGCGCAGATCCGGGCCAATTGCTTGCCGCGCTCGGGCGAGACCTCGACGCCGACCTTGCCAGCGTGCAGCAACACCCCGTCGCGCATCGGCAGCTGTCCAGAGGTGTAGACGAGGTTGCCGCTGCGCACCGCCGGCACGTAAGAGCCCAGCGGCTGGACGACGACCGGCAAATCGATGCCGAGCTCGGTGAGCTTGGCAGAGGCGGTCACTTCGGGCGCTTCAAATACGCGACGTGCTGCTCGCCGGTGGGGCCGGGGAGCACAGACACCAGCTCCCATCCGTCGGCTCCCCACTGATCGAGGATCTGCTTGGTGGCATGGGTCAACAGGGGGACGGTTGCGTACTCCCAGGTTGTGGGTTGGCTCATATCCCGAGCTTATCGGCAGCGCGATTCCGGTGGCTGGCCCCCGGCGACGATGCGGTTTGCGGAGCAAAGGGAGGAGGAGCCGGGCGACCTGGTTAGCATGCAAGGGTGGCGACCTCATCGAGCGGCGGGAGCACCGTCGGCTGGCCATCGCGATTGTCGAAGGCCCGTCTGCACTTCGTGACCGGCAAGGGCGGGACCGGCAAATCGACCGTCGCCGCGGCGCTGGCCCTGACGCTGGCGGCCGGTGGCCGCAAGGTGTTGCTCGTCGAAGTCGAAGGGCGACAGGGCATTGCGCAACTCTTCGACGTGCCGCCGCTGCCCTACAAGGAGCTCAAGATCGCCAGCGCGGAGCGCGGCGGTCAGGTGAACGCGCTGGCGATCGACATCGAGGCCGCGTTCCTGGAATACCTGGACATGTTCTACAACCTCGGCATCGCCGGTAAGGCGATGCGACGGATCGGCGCGATCGAATTCGCGACGACCATAGCGCCGGGCCTACGCGACGTGCTGCTCACCGGCAAGATCAAGGAAGCCGTGATCCGCGTCGACAAGGCCAAGGCACCCGTCTACGACGCGATCGTCGTCGACGCCCCACCGACCGGCCGCATCGCCCGCTTCCTCGACGTCACCCGCGCGGTCTCGGACCTCGCCAAGGGCGGCCCGGTGTACTCCCAAGCCGAGGGCGTCGTGAAGATCCTGCACTCCGACCAGACGGCCATCCATCTGGTGACGCTGCTCGAGGCGCTGCCGATGCAGGAGACCAAGGAAGCCATCGACGAGTTGGAGGAACTGGGCCTGCCGATCGGCTCGGTGATCGTCAACCGCAACATCCCGGCGTACCTGCGCAACGGTGACCTCGCCAAGGCCGCCGACGGCGACGTCGACGCCGAAGCCGTGCGCACCGGCCTGGCCGCCGCCGGTATCAAGCTCAGCGACGAGGACTTTGCCGGCCTGCTGACCGAGACCATCCAGCACGCCACCCGGATCACCGCGCGGGCGTCCACCGCCGAGCAACTCGACGAGCTCAAGGTGCCGCGGCTGGAACTGCCGACCATCGCCGACGGTGTCGACCTCGGCAGCCTCTACGAGCTGTCCGAATCGCTTGCGCAGCAGGGAGTTCGATGAGCACCACACCGCCGACACTGGACATCGCCGGCATCCTGTCCGACACCGCCAACCGCGTTGTGGTGTGCTGCGGCGCCGGCGGCGTCGGAAAGACCACCACCGCCGCCTCGATGGCACTGCGCGCCGCGGAGTATGGACGCACCGTCGTTGTCTTGACGATCGACCCGGCAAAGCGGCTGGCGCAGGCGCTGGGAATCAGCGATCTCGGCAACACTCCGCAACGGGTGCCGCTCGACGCCGAGGTGCCAGGTGAGCTCTACGCGATGATGCTCGACATGCGCCGCACCTTCGACGAGATGGTGGTGCAGTACTCCGGCCCCGATCGCGCGCAAGCGATTTTGGACAACCAGTTCTACCAAACCGTCGCGACGTCGCTGGCCGGTACGCAGGAGTACATGGCGATGGAAAAGCTCGGCCAGTTGCTGGCCGAGGACCGCTGGGACCTAGTGGTCGTGGACACTCCGCCGTCGCGCAACGCGCTGGACTTCCTGGACGCGCCGAAGCGGCTCGGCAGCTTCATGGACAGCCGGCTGTGGAAGCTGCTACTCGGCCCCGGGCGCGGCATCGGCCGACTGGTCACCGGCGCGGTCGGGCTGGCGATGAAGGCGCTGTCGACGGTCCTCGGTTCGCAAATGCTCGGCGACGCGGCGAGCTTCGTGCAGTCGCTGGACGCGACGTTCGGCGGCTTCCGCGAGAAGGCCGACCGCACCTACTCGCTGCTGAAGCGGCGCGGTACACAATTCGTCGTGGTCTCGGCAGCGGCGCCGGACGCGCTGCGCGAGGCGTCCTTCTTCGTCGACCGGTTGTCCGAGGAGAAGATGCCGCTCGCCGGACTCATCCTGAATCGGACGCACCCGATGCTGTGCTCGTTACCGGTGGAGCGGGCGATCGATGGCGCGGAGAGCCTCGAAACCGACGGGGCTCATGTGTTGACCAAGGCGATCCTGCAGGTCCACGCCGACCGGGCCGCGACGTCCAAGCGCGAGATCCGGTTGCTGTCACGGTTCACCGGTGCCAACCCCGACGTCGCTATCGTCGGGGTTCCGTCGCTACCGTTCGACGTTTCCGATTTGGACGCGTTACGCGCTATCGCCGATCAGCTGACGTCGGCTTAGCCGACGCTGCGGTGCTTGCGCTGGGTGTTGAAGAACTCCGCCCAGGACACCACCTCGGGGTGCTGCTTGAGCAGCGCACGCCGCTGACGCTCGGTCATCCCACCCCAGACACCGAACTCCACCCGGTTGTCCAACGCGTCGGCACCGCACTCCAGCATCACCGGGCAGTGCCGGCAGATGACTGCAGCTTTGCGTTGCGCGGCCCCCCGCACAAACAGCTCGTCTGGATCAGCGGCCCGGCACAACGCCTTGGAAACCCAAGTGATTCTCGACTCCGCCTCCGCCCCATACAGAACGGCAGTAGTCGGTGCTGCGGTCGTTGCTTTCCGCGGCGCGGTCCGTATAGCTGACACCAGCGATTCCCCTTCGCTCTTGCCACCGGTAACTCCGATGCGACCTATGCCACACTGTCGTGCTCGGTGTTACCTGTATCTCATTGTGTGGATAAGCTACGTGGTCAGGTCCCAATTACGCAACATTCTGGAGACGCTTTTTTGGGACGACCGTGCAGTCCGATCATGAAACGGCGCCGGGAGCGGGTGAATCGGACGCCTAACGACGTCCTGAGCTGCCACTGAGAGAAGCCTGAGTCATAACGGCCGGTGGAAAAATTTCTCACACACCACGCGCGAAGCGCTCTCTCGGGGCGCGGTTAGTGTAGTAGCCATGTTGGAGCGACCCGCGACTGCGGTCACCATCGCCAAGCTCGCCGGTTGTTGCCTGCTCGCCAGTGTTCTTCTCGCCGCCCTGATGTTCCCGGTGGCCGGCGGAATCGGGCTGGTCTCCAACCGGGCCTCCGAGGTCGTCGGCAATGCCTCGGCGCAACTCCTCGAGGGCGACGTGCCCGCGGTGACCACGATGGTAGACGCGAAGGGCAACACCATCGCGTGGCTCTACTCTCAGCGCCGGTTCGAGGTGCCCAGCGACAAGATCGCGAACACGATGAAGCTGGCGATCGTCTCGATCGAGGACAAGCGTTTCGCCGAGCACAACGGCGTGGACTGGAAAGGCACCCTCACCGGACTGGCCGGCTACGCCTCGGGCGACGCCGACACTCGCGGCGGTTCGACCCTCGAGCAGCAGTACGTGAAGAACTACCAACTGCTGGTGATCGCGCAGACCGACGCCGAGAAGCGGGCGGCCATCGAGACGACGCCGGCGCGCAAGCTGCGCGAGATCCGGATGGCGCTCACGCTGGACAAGACCTTCACCAAGCCGGAGATTCTGACCCGCTACCTGAATCTGGTGTCGTTCGGCAACAACGCCTTCGGCGTGCAGGACGCCGCGCAGACCTACTTCGGCATCAACGCCGCGGACCTGAACTGGCAGCAGGCGGCGTTGCTGGCCGGCATGGTCCAGTCGACCAGCGCACTCAACCCCTACACGAACCCGGACGGCGCACTGGCCCGTCGAAACCTGGTGCTGGACACCATGATTCAGAACGTCCCGAACGAGGCGGACGCCATTCGCGCGGCCAAAGCGGAGCCGCTGGGCATCCTGCCGCAGCCCAAGGAGCTGCCGCGCGGCTGCATCGCCGCCGGCGACCGCGCCTTCTTCTGCGACTATGTGCAGGCCTACCTGTCTCGAGCCGGCATCAACAAGGAACAGCTCGCGCGCGGCGGCTACCTGATCCGCACCAACCTCGACCCCGACGTTCAGGAGCCGGTCAAGCAGGCGATCGATACCTACGCCAGCCCGACAATCAACGGCATCGCCAGCGTGATGAGCGTGATCCGGCCCGGGAAGACCTCGCACAAGGTCGTGGCGATGGCCGGTAACCGCACCTACGGCCTGAACAGTGAAGCCGGCGAAACGATGAGCGCAGAACCGTTCTCGCTCGTCGGCGACGGGGCCGGGTCCGTATTCAAGATCTTCACCACCGCCGCGGCCATGCAGATGGGCATGGGCATCAACACCCAACTCGAGGTGCCGGGCCGGTTCCAGACCAAGGGGATGGGGTACGGCGGAGCCAAAGGCTGCCCCAAGGAAAACTGGTGCGTGGTCAACGCCGGCAACTACCGCGGGTCAATGAGCGTCACCGACGCGCTGGCCACCTCACCCAACACCGCCTTCGCCCGGCTGATTCAGCTCATCGGCGTGCAGCGGACCGTCGACATGGCCGTGAAGCTCGGCATGCGGTCCTACGCCGAGGCCGGCAGTGCGCGCGCCTACGACCCGGACAACAACGAAAGCCTGGCCGATTTCATCAAACGCCAGAACATCGGCTCCTTCACCCTGGGTCCGTTCCAACTCAATGCGCTGGAGCTGTCCAACGTCGCGGCGACGCTGGCATCCGGCGGCACCTGGTGCCCGCCCAGCCCGATCGACAAGCTGATCGACCGCAACGGCAACCAGGTGGCCGTCACCACCGAGGCGTGCGAACAAGTGGTGCCCGAGGGACTGGCGAACACGTTGGCCAATGCGATGAGCAAGGACGCCCTCGGCGGTGGGACGGCCGCCGGTTCAGCCGGGGCCGCCGGTTGGAACCTGCCGGTGTCGGGCAAGACCGGAACCACCGAAGCGCACCGGTCGTCCGCATTCGTCGGCTTCACCAACCAGTACGCGGCGGCCAACTACATCTACGACGACTCGACGTCGCCGTCCGATCTGTGCTCGTCGCCGCTGAGGCGCTGCGGTGACGGGAATCTTTACGGCGGTAACGAACCCGCCCGCACCTGGTTCACCGCAATGAAGCCGATCGCCACCCTGTTCGGCGACGTGAAGATGCCGCCGCCTGACCGGGAGTACGTCGAGGGCGGCCCGGGCTCGCGGGTGCCGAGTGTCGCGGGTCTGGATGTCGATCTGGCCAAGCAGCGACTCAAGGAAGCCGGCTTCCAGGTCACCGAGCAACCGGCGTCGGTCAATAGCAGCGCGAAGTACGGCGAGGTGGTCGGGACGACGCCGAACGGGCAGACGATCCCGGGCGCGGTCATCACGATTCAAACCAGCAACGGCATTCCGCCGGCTCCGCCCCCGCCTCCGGAGGGCGCGCCGCCGGCGCCGGTGGGCTCGCAGGTGATCGAGATTCCTGGGTTGCCGCCGATCACGATTCCGATCCTCGCGCCGCCACCTCCGTAGCGGCTCGGCGGGTGTGTGACCGCCCCCACCGCGTAACCGGCAGTACGCTGGCCTGCATGCCCTCGGTCGTCACCGCTCTAAAAACCTCCGGCGCGCTCGCGCTCGGATCGGCTGTTGCCGGCATCGGCTACGCCTCGCTCATCGAGCGCAATGCTTTCGTGCTGCGCGAGCTGACCATCCCGGTACTCGACCCGGGCTCGACGCCGCTGCGGGTGCTGCATATCAGCGACCTGCACATGCGGCCCGGCCAGCGCCGCAAGCAGGCCTGGCTGCGTGAGCTCGCCGGCTTGGAGCCGGACCTGGTGGTGAACACCGGCGACAACCTGGCCCATCCGCGGGCGGTGCCCGCGGTCGTGCAGAGCCTGGGCGACCTGTTGTCTGTTCCGGGCGTGTTCGTGTTCGGCAGCAACGACTACTTCGGCCCTCGCCCGAAGAACCCCTTGAATTACCTGACCGACCCCGGCCACCGGGTGCACGGCCAGCCGCTGCCCTGGCAAGATCTGCGAGCCGCATTCACCGAGCGCGGCTGGCTCGATCTGACGCACAACCGCCGCGAGTTCGAGGTGGCGGGACTGCACATTGCGGCGGCGGGCGTCGACGATCCCCACATCGCCCGGGACCGGTACGACGCTATTGCGGGCCCGACCAGTCCGATCGCGAATCTGCGGTTGGGACTTACACATTCGCCCGAGCCTCGGGTGCTGGATCGCTTCGCGAACGACGGCTACCAGCTGGTGATGGCGGGCCACACCCACGGCGGCCAGCTATGCCTGCCCTTCTACGGCGCGCTGGTCACCAACTCGGGACTGGACCGGTCGCGCGCCAAGGGGCCGTCGCGCTGGGGTGCCGACATGCGGCTGCACGTCTCGGCCGGGATCGGGACCTCGCCCTACGCGCCGGTGCGATTCTGCTGCCGGCCGGAAGCCACCTTGCTGACGCTGATCGCGGCTCCCACCGGTGGGCGGGATTCGCAGCACGACCTCGGTCGGTCGCAGCCCACGTACTCAGTGGGCTAGCCGGTCCCCTGCCACCGGGACGAGTAGGTCGTGCTCGGCCAGCGGGGACTCGACCCACGGCTGGTCGGCGTCGCTGGCGGGTGCGGTAACGAACAACCACAGCACCCCGAGGGCAAGGATTCCGCCGAACACCACGGCGCCAAGGACCGTCATGATTTACCTGCTTCCATTGCACAGCGAGCGCGATCAGTTTATTTAGCTATCCCCACTTCCGACTTATTCCACGCCGGTGTGTGGCGCAGATCGCTCACCACCGGCGACGGCGCGGTCCGCTTTAGGAGGCTGCCGGGTCGGTGCGATACGCTGTCGAAGCTTCAAACGGGGTGTGGCGCAGCTTGGTAGCGTGCTTCGTTCGGGACGAAGAGGTCGTGGGTTCGAATCCCGCCACCCCGACTCGTATCAGCACAGACGAGGCCCTGATTCCATTCGGAGGATCGGGGCCTTTTCTGTACTCGTGCCCCGTTGCTCAGCCACCCGCTCGGCGGCGTCGAATACCCTCGGCGACAGGCCGATCCAGGCGGCCGACGACGGCCTCGGGTTTGCTGCCGCCGGGCCGTGGTTTGCTGGCCGCCGACGGGCTCCGGACCCCCTCATTTTCTCAGCTGACGAAACGAGGGAAACCCCGGTATCACCGGCATAACGGTGCCACTATCGTCATCGCCAGTTCATATTTTTCTGGGTGGGGAGCAGGTCATGGGGGCAGCACGGGGATTGGCCGCCGGGGCCGCGTTTGTCGCGGTCGCCGTCGGATTGGCATTTCACGCGGCGGCGGAGCCGCCTCTCGGGCGGTACACCGCCACGGTGATCGATGATTCGTCTGGGCTGACGACGCCGACTGACGCCACGGAGACGCTGCAGTTCAACCGCTGCGGCGCGGGATGCGCGCACGTGGCCTCGACGGGTGGGGAATTCGAGCTGCACCAGCAGGACAACGGCTGGGCGGGAACTTCGCAGTCACTCGACGGCGAGACGTGCACCCATACCGTGGACGCTCACCTGGTCTGGACGCACACCTGCACGGGACCGACCGTCCGCGCGCAACTCACCAAGAGCGGCTAGGGCACGACGAGGGCGCCGGTCGCCAGCGGCGCCCCGAAGTAGCTGGCCTGCGGGTCGACGACGACCGTTTTGCTATCGCCCTGCCTGGCGAGCACGTCGCGCGCCATCTGCTCGAAGGTGATCTTCTCCGGTCCACCGACGTTCTCGATGCCGTCGGTCGGCGCCGCCTCGGCCACCCGCGCGACGGTGTCGGCAAGATCCGCGGTGGTGATCGGCTGAATCAGCGCGTCCGGGACGCGCACCTCGTCGCCGACGATCAGCGACGCGGTGATGGTGTCAGTGAACTCCACGAACTGGGTCGCGCGCACGATCGTGTAAGGCACGCCGGCCGACTCGATGAGCGCCTCCTGGGCGACCTTGGCCCGCATGTAGCCACTCTCGGGCAGTTGATCGCATCCAACGATCGACACCGCGACGTAATGTTCGACGCCGGTGTCGCGCGCCGCGGCAAGGAGATTCGTCGTCGAGGTGGTGAAGAACTCCATCGCCGGATCGTCTTCGAAGCTGGGCGCATTGGTCACGTCGACGACCGCGCCGGCACCGGCCAAGGCGTCGGCCAGACCCTCGCCGGTGAGCGCGTTGACTCCGGTCCGCGGCGACGCCGCGACCGCGTCATGGCCATGATCCGTCAGCCTCTGAACGACCTTCGCCCCGAGATTTCCCGTGCCGCCTATCACCACGATCTTCATGACGCCCCTCTCTGCGCATCGTCGAGATTCAGGCAGTGTATCGCCGTGTGCAACAGTCGCACACCGACCGCCTTCAAGATCAGATACATCGCCCAAATCGACTGCGCGACTGCCGAAAACACTGCATGATCGCCGGGTGAGAGTCATCGTCACCGGCGGCAACAGTGGTGTCGGCGCCGCCACCGCCGCCAGCCTCGCCGCCGCCGGGCACAACGTTGTCATCGCCTGCCGGACCATCCCGAAAGCCGAACGGGCCGCCGCCGCAATGGACGGCGACGTGACCGTCGGCCAGCTGGACCTGGCCGACCTCGCCAGCGTGCGGAAGTTCGCCGACTCGGTCGACGGCGTCGACGTGCTGATCAACAACGCCGGGGTGCTGGGCCTGCCGCTGACCCGGACCGCCGACGGGTTCGAGGCGCACATGGGCACCAACTACCTCGGCCACTTCGCCTTGACCTGTCTGCTCGGCAACCGGATCTCCGACCGGGTCATCTCAGTGGTCAGCTCGTCTTACGCAGTGAGCCGCCTGCACATCGACGACCTCAACTGGAACCACCGCGAATACTCCACCTGGTCGGCGTACGGCGAGTCGAAGCTGGCGGTCATGCTGTTCAACCACGAGCTGACCCGTCGCGGCGTGCGCACCTACATGACGGATCCGGGCGCGACGAACACCGACATCACCCGCGACGCCAGCGGCATCGTCCCGTGGATCCGCGATCACACCTTTCGCGGCTTCCCCGCCCACAGCGCCGCCACCGGAGCCCGGTCCACCATTCAGGCGGTCACCACCGACCTGCCGAGCGGCACGTACCTCGCGCCCCGCTTCAGCCAATGGGGCCGGCCGAAGGTCGCCACCCCGCGCGGCAAGGCGCGTGACACCGCGATGGCGCGTCGTCTCTGGGACCTGTCCGTCGAGCTGACCGGCTGCGACTGGACCGTTTGACGGCGACTCGGTCGCGGGTACACACACCCGTGACCGAAGCGATCGTCGAACCCCTGCTGCCGCCAGCACACGGGCCGTTGTCAGCGGCGGTTCGACGCACCCTCACCGAGCCGGCGCCCCGCGATCATCTGACGCGCATCGCCGCGTCGGTACGCGACTCGGAACCGTTCGGTCTGGATCTTCAACTCGCCCTGTACATGTGCTACGAGTTGCACTACCGGGGTTTCGCCGGCGTCGACCCCACCTGGGAGTGGAACCCCGGATTGCTCCATCTACGAGCCCAATTGGAACGCACATTCCTCGCAGCGGTCTGGCGCGATGTCGGGCCCATCGATTCCGGCCGGACCGCGGAAGCCGAGATGGACGAGCTGTCGATCGAGGCTGCCGACGGCTCGGGGCCGTCATATTGGTTGCGGGACAACGGAACCTGGCAGCAGATGCGTGAGTACTTCGTGCATCGTTCGCTCTATCATCTCAAAGAGGGTGACCCGCACGCCTTCGCGATTCCACGCCTCGGCGGGCAGGCCAAAGCATCCTTCGTGGCGGTCGAGTACGACGAGTACGGCGCGGGACACGGGGCGAGGGTGCACCAGCAGCTCTTCGCCGACCTGCTGACCGCGGCGGAACTCGACGCGACCTACCTGGCCTACCTCGACTACGTTCCGGCCGAGGCGCTCGCGGTGGTAAACCTCATGTCGCTCTTCGGATTACACCGGCAGCACCGCGGCGCCGCGGTCGGTCACTTCGCCGCGACCGAGATCACCTCGTCGCCGGGATCGCGCCGGATGGTCAGTGCGCTGCGCCGACTCGACGCCCCGCCGCAGTGTGTCACGTTCTACAGCGAACACGTCGAGGCGGACGCGGTACACGAGCAGGTGGTCAGACGTGACGTGGTCGGCGAACTGGTGGCGCGCGAACCGCACCTGGACCGAGACGTGGTGTTCGGCATCCGCGCGAACGCCGCAGTCGAAGACCGGCTCGCCGACGTGATCATGGCGGCGTGGAAAGCGGACGAAACCTCGCTACGCCGACCCCTGGACTGAATCCTGCTGCGCCGCAGGCCGGCAACGTCGGTGGCTGGTGTCGCACATCGGATAGATTTTGCTTCGCCGACAGGTGCAAATGGCCACCATAAAACGGTCCGAATCGACGACCTCGCCGTTCGGGGTCTCGATGCTCACCGGACCGGGAATCAGCACCGGACCGTTGCGCACCACCCGCACGCGTGGGGCGTCGCTCACGGCTTGTCCGCCCTGATCACGACCAACTCCTCGGTCCGGCAACCTCGCTCGATCTGGCCGGTGACTTCCAGCCAACCGACCCGCGCCGACAGCACGGGACCGAAAGGAATCGTCTGCGAGGCAACGACTTCGGCGTCGAGACCGGTTGCGCGCAGCGAGTCCAGGGATTTGTCCACGCCCGACAGCGCCGAATGCACCATCAGCAGCGATCCCCCGGCGTCCAGCAGCCCGGCAGCCGACTCGCAGAGTGGGTCCAGCACCATCCGGCCGTCGACACCGGCGTCCCAGGCCCGTGCCGGACCCGCCGTGATCGGGATGACATTGGTATCGCCGGCGGGCGGGGTCGGTACATAGGGCGGGTTCGAGACGATGAGGTCGAACGGCGCGTAATCCAGTGCGCCAGACCATGATCCCTCGCACACGTCGACGTCGACTCCGGCGTGTACGGCGTTACCCTGCGAACACCGAACCGCTTTCGGGCAGATGTCGAATGCCGTCACGCGCGCCGCACCCAGTTCCGCCGCGGCGATGGCGACGACGCCGCTACCGGTGCAGAGGTCCAAAACCCGGCGGCCACGGGCTAATTGGGTGCGCTTGAGGCTGTCGATCAGCAGATACGAGTCGTGCTGGGGAAGGTAGACGCCATCGGTGTCGAAGGTACCCGAGGCAGTGTCATAAGCAGTGGTCACGTCGGCCTTTCGAAAATTCTGGTCGCCGTGCTGCTTACGGCCTGACGAGACTGATGCCCGCAATTAACATTCTCGAAACCCGGGACTCAGGTCCGCGCAGGTGAACCCTGTATGTGATCAACGAGCGTCGTGCAGAACGCCGGCAGGTCGTCGGGTGATCGACTGGTGATCACGTTGCCGTCCGCCACGACTTGCTCGTCGACCACCGTGGCACCGGCGTTACGCAGATCGGTGCGGATGCTCGGGTAGGAGGTGAGCCTGCGTCCTTCGACGACCCCCGCCTCCACCAGCGTCCACGGCCCGTGACAGATGGCTGCGACCGGCTTGCCTGAGTTGACGAAGTCGCGCACGAATGCCACCGCCGCGTCGTCGAGTCGCAACTTGTCCGGGTTGACGGTGCCGCCGGGCAATACGAGTGCGTCGTAGTCGTCCACGGATGCATCCGACACGACCCGGTCGACGCGGATCGTTCCAGCCGGATCGAGATCGTGGTTACGGGCTTGGATATCACCGGTTTTCAGTGACACCACCAGCACCTCCGCGCCGAGTTCCACCAGCTGCGCGCGGGGTGTTTCCAGTTCGACCTTCTCGACGCCATCGGCGGCCAGGATCGCTATCGTCCTGCCCTGCAATGTGTTCGACATCTCCGCCTCCCTATGCCGCCGACCTGAGCGCTGCGAGCAACGGTTCGGCGGCCTCTTTCAGGAATTGCTGTTGGGTGTCGCCGCCGATCTGAATCAGCGCGATGTCGGTGAAGCCGGCTTCCCAATACGGTCGCACTGCGTCGACGATGGCGTCCAGATCGGGGCCGCAGGGAATGCTCTCGGCGACGTCCTCTGGCCGGACGAACTGCGCCGCGCCGGCGAATCCCGCGGGGGTGGGCAAGTCCGCGTTGACTTTCCAACCGCCGCCGAACCAGCGAAACTGATCGTGCGCGCGCTCGATCGCCGCGTTGCGATCTGGGTCCCAGCAGATCGGAATCTGGCCGATGATCCGGCCGCCGCCGGCCAGATTCTTGGCCTGCCGAGCGGTATGCCACTCGTGCACGAGGTCGCCGCTGGGCTCGGTCGCAATCAGGTGATCGGCCAGCACGCCGAACTTGTCGATCGCTTTCGTGCCGCCCATGGCGATGCCGATCTCGACTTGAGCGTCGGGCAGGTCCCACAGGCGGGCGGAGTCCACCTGGTAGTAGTCCCCGCGCCAATCCACCAGCTCGCCGCTGAAGAGGCTGCGGATGATGTCGACCGCCTCACGCAGCATGTCCTGCCGCTGCGCGACCGCGGGCCAACCCTTCCCGACGACGTGTTCGTTGAGGTTCTCGCCACTACCGAGGCCTAGGGTGAAGCGCCCGTCGGCGAGGATCTGCACCGTCGCCGCCTGCTGCGCGACGACCGCCGGGTGATAGCGCATGGTCGGGCAGGTCACGTAGGTGGCAAGGCCGACTCGCTCGGTGGCCTGCGCCACCGCGCCTAACACGGCCCACGCATTGGGCGCGTGTCCCTGCGATGTCAGCCAGGGCGAGAAGTGGTCGCTGGCGACTTCGAAGTCGAAGCCTCGATGTTCAGCCGAAATCGCATTTCGGACAAGGTCTTTGGGGCCGTTCTGCTCTGTCATGAGGGTATAGCCGAACCGAGTCATTTAGTTCGGGTACCCGAGCCTCACTCAGGCAAACGGCGTCACAGCCGGTCTTTGACCGCCTTGGACAGCCGGGCACCGTCGGCCTTGCCGGCGGCGAGCGCGGTGGCCGCCTTCATCACCTGTCCCATCTGCTTCATCCCCGGCCGCTCGCCGATCTCCTCGGCCACCTGGGCGATCGCGGTGTCGGCGACATCGGCCACCTCGGCGTCGGTCAGCTGAGTCGGCAGGTACTCGTCGATGACCCGCGCCTCGGCGTGCTCGTTGGCCGCGAGCTCACCGCGGCCGTTCTGGGTGTAGATCTCCGCCGCCTCGCCACGCTTGCGTGACTCCTTGGCCAGCACTTTGAGCACCTCGTCGTCGGAGAGCTCGCGGGCCTCCTTGCCCGAGACCTCTTCGGTCTGGATCGCGGCCAGCAGCATTCGCAGCGTCGCGGTGCGCAGCTTGTCCTTCGCCTTCATCGCGTCGGTGAGGTCGGTCCGCAGTCGGGACTTGAGTTCGGCCATGGCGGAGACGCTACGCGCCGGCGCACGGCACGTTGAGAAATAGCCGACTGCTCGACAATATGGAGCCATGACCCTCGTCCGCGGCACTGCCTGGTGAGCGCGCCGCCGCCGGGCTACCCGGACTACCGTTACAGCGGTTACCCGCCGAGCGGTTACGGGCCTCCCCCCTACCCGTCCTATCCGCCGATGGGTTATCCGCCTGCCGCGTATTCACCTCAGGGCTATCCCGCTGCTGCGTATCCGGCCCAGCCCTACCCACCGCCGCCCGCTTACCCGCCGCCGTCCTACCAGCCGATTTCTGGCTGGCAGCCGCCGTACACTCCGCAACCCACCTACGCCCAGCCACCGCGCGCAGTATGGGCGCCCGGCATCATCCCGCTGCGACCGCTGAGTCTCAGCGACATCTTCAACGGCGCGGCCGTCTACATCCGCGCCAATCCGAGGGCGACGCTGGGCGTGACCGCGGTCGTCGTCGTGATCACGCAGCTCATTTCGTTGGCCGCGGCGCTCGGCCCGTTGGCGGCGGCAAGCAAGCTGCGCACCGAACCGGCCGACGAACTCACCGGCGGCGACATCGGCGCCTGGTCGCTGTCGGCGGGCCTCAGCGGTGTGGTCGGTTGGCTCGGCGGCATCCTGCTGACCGGCATGCTGACGGTCGTAGTCGGACGTGCGGTGTTCGGCGGCAGCATCGGGGCCGGCGAGGCGTGGGCCCGGATCCGCGGGCGGCTGCCCACCCTGCTCGGGCTGGTCGCGCTGGAACTGGGCGGGCTGGTCCTGCTCGCCGGTGGAGTCGGCGTGATAATCGGGGCCACCGCCGCGGCGGGCAACGTGGCCGCCGCGGTCATGCTCGGCTTCCCGCTGGTGCTGACCGCGGGCGCGGGGCTGATCTATCTCTACGTGGCATTGACCTTCGCGCCGGTCCTGGTGGTGCTCGAGCGCCTTCCGGTCATAGCGGCGGTGACGCGCTCGTTCGCGTTGGTGCGCAACAACTTCTGGCGGATTCTCGGCATCCGGATGCTGACCTGGCTGGTGGTGTCGTTGATCGCGGGCGCCATCGCGGTGCCGTTCAACTTTCTCGGCCAACTGGCCGGCGGATCCGGGCCGCTGCTGGTCGCCGCGACGGTCGGTGCCGTGGGCGCGGCGATCGGCCGTATCGTGACCACCCCGTTCGACGCCGGCGTCGTGGTGCTGCTCTACACCGATCGCCGAATCCGCAGTGAGGCCTTCGATCTCGTACTGCAGACCGGCGCGGCCCGCGGCCCCGCGGGCACCGACGACCTCTGGCTGACCCGGCCCGTATAGAGGATGCCCGCCATCGACATCGACCGCGACGCCGCGCACGACGCCGCCCAGCGCGAACTGGACAAGCCGATCTATCCCAGGAGCTCGGTCTCGGACCGCGTTCAGGAGTGGATCCACGAACTGCTGTACCGGCTCGTCGAGAAGGGCTCGTCACTGCCGGGCGGATGGTTGACCATCGTCGTGCTGGTCGCGCTGCTGGTGGCCGCAGTGGTGGTTGCCGTCCGCATCTGGCGCCGAACGATCCGCACCCGTGCCGGTGGTGACTACCTGCTGTTCGATGCCGGCCAGCTGACCGCGGCCGAACATCGCGCGATCGCGGAACGCTTTGCGGCCGAGGAGAACTGGACCGCGGCGATTCGCCATCGGCTGCGCGCGGTGGCCCGCGCCCTGGAGGAGAACGGCACCCTGGACCCGGCGCCTGGCCGCACCGCCAGCGAGCTGGCCAGCCATGCCGCCGAACGCCTACCCGCGCTGACCGCCGAATTATCCCGTTCGGCAACCACTTTCAACGACGTCACCTACGGCGAGCGGCCCGGCACCCAGGCCGCCTACCAGATGATCGTCGACCTCGATGATCATCTCCGGCTCCGCTCTGCCGCCGGAGACTTCGGCACAGCCGAACCACGAACAGTCGACGCGTGGACCCCGGTGCGGTGACGGCGACGCTGGCACCCGCGCGGGTGCGTCGACGGCCGTGGTGGTGGCTGCTGGCCGCGCTGGTCGCCGTCTCGACCGTTGCCGCGATCGGCACGTACCTGACCGCCCCGCGGCCGGGCGGGCGGTTGGACCCCGAAGCGACCGGACCCGACGGCGCACATGCGCTGGTTTCGCTCTTACGGGACCAAGGCGTCACTGTCGTCGTCGCGAACACCGTCGACGAGGCGGTCGCCGCGGCGCGCCCGGGGTCGCTGTTGCTGTTCGGCCAGACGCAGCGCATCACCGCCGAGCCACTGCTGAAACGACTCGCCGGCACCCCCGGCGACCTGCTGCTCGTCGAGCCCACGTCGCGGGCACGCGCCGCACTGTCACCTGGCATCCGGTCGGCCGGCGGCGCGGCGGCCAAGGACCAACCGGATTGCGCTCTGCGGGAAGCGAATCGGGCCGGGTCAGCGGACCTGGGCGCCGCGAACACCTTCGAGGCCGTCGGTGACCGGTCGGTGACCAGCTGCTACGGCGGCGCGGTGGTGCGCTACCGCGACGACGACCGCAGCGTGACGGTGGTCGGCAGCCTCGAGTTCATGACGAACGGCCGGTTGTTGCGCGCCGGCAACGCCGCGCTGGCGATGAACCTGGCCGGCCAGCATTCGCGGCTGGTGTGGTTCGCCCCGCAGCACGCCGAGGGCGGGTCGGCGGCCAAGGGAAAGATCTTCGACCTGATCCCGGCGAACGTGTCCTGGATGGTCGTCCAGCTGTGGCTGGCCGTCGCGCTCGTCGCGTTGTGGAAGGGCCGGCGGATCGGGCCGCTGGTCGCGGAGGAACTGCCGGTGGTGGTGCGCGCATCGGAGACCGTCGAGGGCCGCGGCCGGCTGTACCGGTCACGCCGGGCCCGCGACCGCGCGGCGCAGGCCTTGCGCACCGCGACACTGCAGCGCGTGCTGCCGCGGCTCGGCCTTGCTGCCGAAGCCCAACCTCCGGCGCTCGTGCAGGCCATCGCGGCGCGAACTCGATCGGATCCAGAACTGGTGGGGCACATCCTGTTCGGGCCGCCGCCAGCCACCGACGCGGACCTGGTACAGCTCACCCATGCACTCGATGACATCGAAAGGCAGGTTGCACAGTCATGACTCAACCACCCCCGGATCAGTCGGCGCGCAACGCGCTGCTCGCGTTGCGCGGCGAGATCGGCAAGGCCGTGGTCGGGCAGGAAGCGGTGATCACCGGCCTGGTGATCGCGCTGCTGTGCCGGGGCCACGTGCTGCTCGAAGGTGTTCCGGGCGTGGCGAAGACGCTGCTGGTGCGATCCCTGGCCGCGGCCCTGCAGCTGGATTTCAAGCGCGTCCAGTTCACCCCCGACCTGATGCCCGGCGACATCACCGGATCGCTGGTCTACGACAACCGGACCGCCGAGTTCACCTTCCGCAGCGGACCGGTGTTCACCAACCTGCTGCTGGCCGACGAGATCAACCGGACGCCGCCGAAAACGCAGGCCGCGCTGCTGGAGGCGATGGAGGAGCGTCAGGTCAGCGTGGACGGCGAGCCCAGGGCGCTGCCCGACCCGTTCATCGTTGCGGCAACGCAGAATCCGATCGAATACGAGGGCACCTATCAGCTGCCGGAGGCGCAACTCGACCGGTTCCTGCTGAAGCTCGAGGTGCCACTGCCGCCGCGGGACGCCGAAATCGCCATCCTCGGCCGGCATGCCCGCGGCTTCGACCCTCGCGACCTGTCGGCGATCCGGCCGGTGGCCGGTGCGGCAGACCTGGCCGCCGGACGGGACGCGGTGCGCCGGGTGCTGGTCGCCGACGAGGTGCTCGGCTACATCGTCGACATCGTCGGCTCGACCCGGCACTCGCCCGCGCTGCAGCTCGGCGTATCTCCGCGTGGCGCAACCGCTTTGCTGACCACCGCCCGATCGTGGGCGTGGCTGTCCGGGCGCAACTACGTGACCCCCGATGACGTGAAGGCGATGGCCCGGCCGACGTTGCGGCACCGGGTCATGTTGCGGCCCGAGGCCGAACTCGAGGGCGCCAACACCGACGGCGTGCTCGACGGCATCCTGGCCTCGGTCCCGGTGCCGCGCTAGTGGTGCTGACCGGGCGCACCGGGCTGATCGCGCTGCTGAGTGTGGTGCCGATCGTGGCATCACCCTGGCCGCAGGCGACTTTCGCGGCGCTGCTCGGCCTGCTCGCGGTCGCGGTCGCAGCCGATATCGCATTGGCGGCCAATATTTTTCAGCTGCAATACACCCGGCTACCGAGCGGCTCGGTGCGACTCGGCGAGACGGTGACCATCGCGCTGCTGATCCACAACGCCGGTCGGCGGCGTCTCCGGGGCCGGGTGCGCGACGCCTGGCCGCCGAGCACTCAGACCGAGCCGGTCAGTCACGCCGTCGATATCGCTGCGGGACAAGGTGTTCGGCTGGATACCCTGCTGCGGCCGATCCGGCGCGGCGACCAACGGTCGGCGGCGGTCACCGCACGCTCGATCGGCCCCCTCGGGTTGGCGGGCCGGCAACGCTCGCGCCCGGTGCCGAGCGAGGTGCGGGTGCTGCCGCCGTTCCTGTCGCGTAAACACCTGCCGTCGCGGCTGGCCAGACTGCGGGAGATCGACGGCCTGCTGCCGACGCTGACGCGCGGCCAGGGCACTGAATTCGATTCGCTGCGTGAGTATGTGGTCGGCGACGACGTCCGCTCCATCGACTGGCGGGCGACCGCCCGTCGCGCCGACGTCGTGGTCCGCACCTGGCGCCCGGAACGCGATCGCCGCGTCGTGATCGTGCTCGACACCGGACGCACCTCGGCTGGCCGCGTAGGCGTTGACCCGACCGCCGGCGACCCCAGCGGCTGGCCGCGACTGGACTGGTCGATGGATGCCGCGCTGCTGTTGGCCGCGCTGGCTTCGCGGGCCGGTGACACCGTCGACTTCCTCGCACACGACCGGATCAGCAGGGCAGGCGTCTTCGGCGCCTCGCGGACCGAGTTGCTGGCACGCGTCGTCGAGGCGATGGCTCCGCTGAAGCCGGCGCTCATCGAATCCGACTCCACTGCAATGGTTTCCGCGATCATCAAACGAACTCGGCGCCGCGCACTGGTGGTGCTGATGACCGACCTCAACGCGAGCGCCCTCGACGAGGGCTTGCTGCCGGTGCTGCCCCTGCTGTCAACCAAGCATCAGGTGATCGTCGCCGCGGTCGGTGACCCGCGGGTCGACCAGTTGGCGGCCGGGCGCTCCGATGTGGCCGCGGTCTACGACGCGGCGGCGGCCGAACGCTGCCGCGGCGAGCGGTCCGCGATCGCGACCCGCCTGCGGTACAGCGGTGTCGAGGTCATCGACGCGCCGCCGACCGAGTTGGCGCCCGCGCTTGCCGACCGCTATCTGGCGATGAAAGCAGCGGGTCGGCTGTAGCTCACCGGGTCGGGACTACGTCCGGCGCGTCGGCGATGTCACCCGTCTCGCCGGCCCGCACCGCGCGTCGGCCGTAATGCACGACGTAGGCCAGGAACCCCGCTTCGGCGAGCACACCGATCCCGATCCGCAGCGGCGTCGGCAGCGGCGACGGCGTCACGAACGCCTCGATCACACCCGAAACGAGAAGTACCACAACCAGACCCACCGCCGCCGAGATCACCGCGCGACCCTGCTCGGCCAGCACCTGACCGCGCGGCCGGTCGCCCGGCGAGATCACCGACCAACCCAATCGCATGCCGACCGCCCCCGCCAGGAACACCGCCGTCAGCTCTAACAGGCTGTGCGGCAACAACAATCCGAACAGCACATTGGCCTTGCCCGCCTGCAACATCAGGCCGGCCACCACGCCGAGGTTGGCGGCGTTGGCGAACAGCACGAACGGGATCGGCACACCAAGGACGATCGAGAACGCGATGCACTTGGCCGCTACCCAGGAGTTGTTCACCCAGACGTGCAGACCGAACGCGGCCGCCGCATGCTCGCTGTAATAGGAGGCGAAGTCGTGGTTGACCAATTCGTCGATCTCGCTGGGTGTTCCGATCGTCGACTGCACCTCCGGGCTGCCCATGACCCACAGCGCGATTGCCGCGGAGACGGCGAAGAACACCACCGCGGAGCCCAACCACCAGCGCCAGGCGCGGTAGGCCACGACGGGGAAGGAGACCGTCCAGAACCGGGTGAACTCGCTGGACAGCGGCGCGTGTGCGCCCGTGACGGCGGCACGGGCCCGCGCCACCAGACTCGACAACCGGCCGACGAGCGCCGAATCGGAGGACGCGGACCGCAGCATCGACAGGTGCGTCGAGGCCCGCTGATAGAGCTCGACGAGCTCGTCGATCTCCGCGCCACCCAGCCGATTGCGGTTGCGGATCAGGTGCTCGAGCCGGTCCCAGCTGTCGCGATGTGCGTACACGAACGCATCGACGTCCATCGCACCGAGACTAGCCGCCGTGGGTCGCCGTAAATGTTGGGTAGCGTGCGCAGTATGTCGGAGGTGGTGACCGGGGATGCGGTGGTGCTCGATGTTCGCGTCGCCCAGCTGCCGGTACGTGCCGTTAGCGCCCTGATCGACATCATCGTGATCGTCATCGGCTACCTGATGTCGCTGACGCTGTGGGCGGGCACGCTCGGCCGGTTCGACGACGCCGTCGTCGCCGCCATCATGATCATCTTCACGGTGCTGGTGTTCGTCGGCTATCCGCTGGTGTTCGAGACCGCGTCGCGCGGCCGCACGATCGGCAAGATGGTGATGGGCCTGCGGGTGGTTTCCGACGACGGCGGCCCGGAACGGTTTCGTCAGGCGCTGTTTCGCGCGCTGGCCTCGGTCGTCGAGATCTGGATGTTGTTCGGCAGCCCCGCGGTGATCTGCAGCATGCTCTCGCCGCGGGCCAAGCGAATCGGAGACGTCTTCGCCGGCACGATCGTGATCAGCGAGCGCGGGCCGAAACTCGGACCGCCACCGGCCATGCCGCCGCACCTAGCGTGGTGGGCGGCATCGCTGCAGCTATCCGGCCTGAGTGCCGAGCAAGCCGATGTGGCCCGCCAATTCCTCTCGCGGGCAATGCAACTCGACCCTCATCTGCGTGATCAGATGGCATATCGGATCGCGGGTGAGGTGCTCTCGCGGGTCGCGCCACCGCCGCCGCCCGGGACACCGCCACAACTCGTGCTGGCGGCCGTGCTCGCCGAACGGCACCGCCGCGAACTGGCGCGGCTACGACCACCGGTCGCGTACGGGCCGCCGCGCTAGCTACTGCGCCACGGTGATGGCCAGAATGGCCATGTCCGCGACCAGCAAGGCCAGCGCGGTCACCGGCACCACGAAGCCCCATCGCCGCCGCGCGGTGAAAATCGACAACACGATCGTCAGCACCGCGACCGCGGGTGCGCCGTAATACAACGTGTCGAAGCTGATTCCGTGCGGGCCGAGGTTCGGGCACGCCTTGTAACTGCAGGCCGCCGTGCTCATCACCGCGCCCAGTGCCACTGCCATCGCGACACCGGCGCCGATCACGGTGAGCAGCGCGAGCGCCCAGTTCAGCCAGAGTCTGCGGCGCACGTCACGACGGTCGGCCTTGGCTTGGGCCGTGTGCTCGACGTCCGGCTGATCGTCCACGTCAACGTCCTTGCTCATCAGTGGGTGCTACCCCGCGGTTCCAGCCCGCAAACCGGCGCGAGGCGCCGCCGCACCAAACCCGCCCTTGCCGAACGATAGTTTCCGATATATCGTCGTCGTATCGGTAGCGCACCCGGCGCTGCCTTTCCAGAAACGAGATCAACTCATGAACAACCCATTCTTCGATGCCGGCGGGCCCGCAGCAGGCGGCCCGTTCGCCGGACGGGGAGCAGGCTTCGGCTTCGCACCCCCGGACCGTCGCGCCCTGCACGAACAGCGCAAGCAGGCCCGTCGCGATTTCCGCGACGCCCTACGTGGCCACGACGCCGGTCAGGACGGTCCGTTCGGGCCCGGTTTCGGACGGGGCTTCGGCCGCGGATTCGGACCCGGCGGTTTCGGCCCCGGCTTCGGCGGCGGATTCGGTGGCGGCCCTCGCGGCGGACGCCGCGGCGGTCACGGCCGACGCGGTCGTCGAGGCGATGTCCGGGCCGCCATCCTGGTCCTGCTCGCCGAGCGGCCGATGCACGGCTACGAGATCATCCAGGAGGTCGCCGAGCGCAGCCAGGATCTGTGGAAGCCGAGCCCCGGCTCGGTCTACCCGACCCTGCAGCTACTGGTCGACGAGGGGCTGATCGTCAGCACCGAATCCGAAGGCAGCAAGAAGCTCTTCGCATTGACCGACGCCGGCAAGGAGGCAGCCGAGAAGGTCGCCACCCCGCCGTGGGAGGAGATCGCCGACGGCATCGACCCGGCTCATCTCAACCTGCGCGCCGCCGTCGGCCAGTTGTTCGGCGCCGTAGCGCAATCCGCGCATGCCGCCAACGAGGAGCAGCAGAAGCGCATCCTCGACATCGTCAACAACGCTCGCCGCGAGATCTACACGATTCTCGGCGAGGACAACTGATCGCTCCGCACGCGGTGGGGGCCGGCGACCGCCGGTTCCCACCGTCGTACGTCAGGTGACTTCGACCCAATCGAGCGTGCGCTGCACGGCTTTTCGCCAACCCGCGTATCCCGCCGAGCGTTCCTGCTCGCCCCACTGCGGCGCCCAGCGCCTGCCTTCGCGCCAGTTGGCGCGCAAGTCGTCCGGGCCCGACCAGAAGCCGACCGCTAGGCCCGCCGCATACGCTGCGCCCAGCGCCGTCGTCTCCGCGATCACCGGACGTACCACCTCGACACCGAGCACGTCTGCCTGGATCTGCATGCACAGGTCGTTCGCGGTGATTCCGCCGTCGACCTTCAAAACCCCAAGGCGCACACCGGAATCGGCCTGCATGGCGTCGACGACATCGCGGCTCTGGTAGCAGATCGACTCCAGCGTCGCGCGCGCCAGATGCGCGTTGGTGTTGAAACGCGACAGGCCGACGATCGCGCCGCGGGCATCCGAGCGCCAGTACGGGGCGAACAGGCCCGAGAACGCCGGCACGAAGTACACCCCGCCGTTGTCGTCGACCTGTCGGGCCAGCGCCTCGCTCTGCGCCGCCCCGCTGATGATGCCCAACTGATCGCGCAACCATTGCACCGCCGAGCCCGTGACCGCGATCGAGCCCTCAAGGGCGTAAACGGGTTTCGCATCCCCGAATTGGTAGCACACCGTGGTCAGCAGGCCGTTGTCCGAGCGGACGATGTTCTCGCCGGTGTTCAGCAGCAGGAAATTGCCGGTGCCGTAGGTGTTCTTGGCGTCGCCGGGTTCGAGGCAGACCTGACCGACCATCGC
The DNA here is from genome assembly GCF_030252325.1 of Candidatus Mycobacterium wuenschmannii. Taxonomy (NCBI): domain Bacteria; kingdom Bacillati; phylum Actinomycetota; class Actinomycetes; order Mycobacteriales; family Mycobacteriaceae; genus Mycobacterium; species Candidatus Mycobacterium wuenschmannii. The sequence continues at coordinate 3,384,758 of NZ_CP126981.1, forward strand.
CGCGTGTTGGTCGCCGAGGATTCCGGTGATCGGCACCTCGCCGCCGAGTGGGCCGTCCACGCTCGTGACGCCGTAGGGCTCCCGCGGTGACGACGCCGCGATAGTCGGCAGCATCGCGCGCGGAATGTCGAAGAGCGACAACAGTTCGTCGTCCCAATCCAGGGTCTCGAGATTCATCAGCATGGTCCGGCTGGCGTTGGTGACATCGGTGATGTGCACCCGCCGCGCGGCCCGCCGGTGAGGTTCCACAGCAGCCAGGTGTCGGTCGTGCCGAAGATCGCGTCGCCGCGCTCGGCCGCCGCGCGCACACCGTCGACGTTCTCCAGGATCCATTGCAGCTTGCCGCCGGAGAAATACGTCGCGGGCGGCAGGCCGGCCTTATGCCGGATGACGTCGCCGTGGCCGTCCCGGTCGAGCGCCGACGCGATGCGATCGGTGCGGGTGTCCTGCCAGACGATCGCGTTGTAATAGGGCCGGCCGGTGCGTCGGTTCCACACCAGGGTGGTCTCACGCTGGTTGGTGATGCCTAGCGCGACAATGTCTTTCGACGATAGGTCGGTGGCGTTGAGCGCCGACATCAGCACTGCCGTGGTGCGTTCCCAGATCTCGATCGGGTTGTGTTCGACCCACCCGGCGCGCGGCAGGATCTGGTCGTGCTCGAGCTGATGCCGCCCCACCTCGTCGCCGTCGTGGCCGAAGATGATGCAGCGCGTACTGGTGGTGCCCTGGTCGATCGAGGCGACGAACTCGGCCAATTACTCTTCCTCCCGCGCTCGACGTCCATCATGGACTACGCGGGAGGCGGTCGGGTCAGAGTCCGGGGACTCCGCCGATCGCACTCAGGCCGAAGTCTGGATTGAGGAAATCGGCGACGGTGAGCGGGAAGATCGGCGTGATGTCCCCGCCGATGTCACTGAACCCGATCTGAACCACCGACGGAATGGTGAATAGCCACTCCGAGGAGTCCGGGCCCGCCGCCCCGCTGAAGAAGTCGAGATCGAATGTCAGCCCGTTGTAGCTGCCTTCGAGGTAGTTGTCCGTTGCGAACGTCGTCAGGTTGACGCTGAACAGGTCGTCGAATCCGCCGGCCGAGAACAAACTGATCGTCTCGATCTCCGGTGGCGGAGTGCCGCCGAGTTCGATCACGCCTTGGTCGAAGTTGACGAAATCGGCGGAATTCACAGTGAATATCGGTGTGAACTTCCCACCGATCTCCTCGAATCCGCCTTGGTACAGCAGGGGAATCGTGAAGATCACCCCGGAGTCGCCAGATCCGGGAGCGCCATAGAACGTGTCGAGTTCGAACGGGACCAGGTTGGACGATCCAGTCAGCAAGTTGTCGAACGCATTTGTGCTCGTGTCGTAGGTGAATGTATCGGTGAAGCCATCAAAGGCGATCGGCCCGAGATGGGCCAGATCGCTCGCGTCGGCGCTCGCCGCCGCCGCGCCCAGCAACGCGATGGCCGGCGTCGCCAGCAGCGCGCCGATCGCAGCGCTCGACATGCGGCGGAACCTACGGGCCATCGACGCCTCCGAATCATTCCTGTGAGTCATGTATGACGGAGCTGAGATTGTTGCAAGTAACCTACGCACGCGTCAATAGCGTTGCGTCGGAATTTACCCAGTTGGCCCGTGTCGGCAATTCGCCGCCGTGACAGTTCATTTGGCGGATCTGTTGCGCCTCCGGCGGGAAAGCGGTTGCATCGGCGAGGTGGGCGAAGACGTCAAGCGGACCACCTATGCGCGTGTCGACCGGCAGCAGTACCGGCGCAAGGTGCAACTGTGCCTCGACGTGTTCGAACGGATGCTCGCGCAGTCCAGTTTCGAATTCGACCACCCGCTCACCGGGATGGAGATCGAGTGCAACCTGGTCGATGACGCCTACCAACCTGCGATGACGAACTCCGACGTGCTGGCAGCCATCGCCGATCCGGCCTATCAGACCGAATTGGGCGCATACAACATCGAATTCAACGTCCCACCCCGCCCGCTGGGTGGCGACACGGGTACGCAACTCGAGGACGAGGTGCGGGCCAGCCTGAACGCCGCCGAAACAAAGGCCGGCGCGGGCGGCGCCCACATCGTGATGATCGGCATCCTTCCGACACTGATGCCCGAACACCTCGCCAGCGGATGGATGAGTGAGTCGATGCGCTACGCGGCGCTCAACGACTCGATCTTCGACGCCCGCGGCGAGGACATCCAGATCGACATCGACGGGCCCGAACCGCTGAGCATGAATTCGACGTCGATTGCACCCGAATCCGCTTGCACCAGCATGCAATTGCATCTACAGGTGTCACCGGACGACTTCGCCGCCAACTGGAATGCGGCGCAGGTGCTGGCCGGCCCGCAGCTGGCGCTGGGAGCGAACTCGCCGTTCTTCTTCGGCCACCAACTGTGGTCGGAGACCCGCATCGAGTTGTTCGCACAATCCACCGACACCAGACCCGACGAGCTGAAAACCCAGGGGGTGCGCCCGCGGGTGTGGTTCGGCGAACGGTGGATCACGTCGATCTTCGACCTGTTCGAGGAGAACGTCCGCTACTTTCCGTCGCTGTTGCCCGAGGTGTCCGACGAAGACCCCGCCGCCGAACTCGACGCCGGACGCACGCCGCACCTGGCCGAACTGCGACTGCACAACGGCACGGTGTATCGGTGGAATCGGCCGGTGTACGACGTCGTCGACGGCCGCCCGCACCTGCGGGTGGAGAACCGGGTGCTGCCGGCCGGACCGACCGTCATCGACATGCTGGCCAACGCGGCCTTCTACTACGGGATGCTGCGGACGCTGTCCGAGGAAGACCGTCAGGTCTGGACCCGAATGGAATTCGCTGCGGCGCAACGCAATTTCTACGAGGCTGGCCGCCGTGGCATGGGCGCCCAGCTGTATTGGCCGGGTCGGGATTCGGTCAGCGCCGGCGAGTTGGTGCTCGACGAACTGCTCCCGATGGCGCACGCCGGTCTCGATCGTTGGGGCGTTGCACCCGACATCCGCGGCCGACTGCTCGGTGTGATCGACGGCCGGGCCCGCGCGGGCCGCAACGGGGCCGACTGGCAGGTGTCGGCGGTGCGCGCGTTGGAGAAGCGCGGGCTCGACCGGCCCGCCGCCCTGGCCGAGATGTTGCGGCTGTACTGCGAGCACATGCACAGCAACGAACCGGTCCACACCTGGGCCGAACCCTGATCGGTTGTGCCCGGCGTAGGTTGGAGCACATGGCAAATGATGTGATGGACTGGGATAGCGCCTACCGTCAGGACCGCGACGCGGGCTTCGAAGGTCCGCCGCCCTGGAACATCGGTGAGCCGCAACCGGAACTGGCCGCGCTGGCCGCGGCCGGAAAGTTCCGCAGCGACCTACTCGACGCCGGTTGCGGTTACGCCGAGTTGTCGCTGACGCTGGCCGCCGAGGGCTACACGGTGCACGGCGTCGACCTCACCCCCACCGCCGTCGCCGCCGCGACCAAGGCCGCGCAGGAGCGCGGACTGAGCACCGCGACCTTCGAACAGGCCGACATCACCGCCTTCGGCGGACACGACGGCCGCTTCAACACCGTCGTCGACAGCACGCTGTTCCACTCGCTGCCGATCGAGGGCCGCGACGACTACCTGCGCGCGGTGCACCGAGCCGCCGCCGACGGCGCGGGCTACTTTGTTCTGGTGTTCGCCAAGGGCGCGTTTCCCGCCGAGTGGGAGCAGAAGCCGAACGAGGTCGACGAGGCCGAGTTGCGCGACGCGGTCAGCGAGCACTGGCACGTCGACGAGATCCGCTCGGCCTTCATCCACGCGAATATCCCACCGGCACCGGCAGATTCGGATGTGCCGATGATCGAGCACGAGCGCGACGAGAAGGGTCGGCAGAAACTGCCCGCCTATCTACTCAGCGCCCACAAGGGCTAGAGCGGCCCGCCGGCCAGCGACGCGGTGAGCTCGGCGAATCCGTTCCCGAACAGCGCGAAATCACCGAACGGCGTGATGAGCATGTCCGAGGCGCCGGCGTTCGGCCCGCCGATGATGTCCATCCAGGCGTTCTCGAAGCCACCACCGAAGTTCATCAGGTCGAACTGCGAAGTGGTTTCGATGAGAAAGTGGGGGTCTCCTGGGTAGCCGATGCTGAGCCCGGGCTCCGTATAGACGAATTCATCGTTGGTGAAGTTTCCGAACGTCAGTTCATGGTCGACGCCCCCGAGGGAATCGGGGAACATCGGATTGCCCGTCGTCACGTCGAAAAGACTCCACCTCTCCGTTCCGATGAGGTCGTTGTAGAGCGGCGGCAGTCCGTCGGGTTCGCTGGGTAGCAGCGTCGCGACATCCGGGGTGAACGCGTAATCGTCGGCGGCGGATACCGCCAGCGGCGAGATCGCGATGGCCAGCAAACCTCCCGCGATTCCGCCGAGCACCCGTCGTTGCGTGATGTTCATCTCGTCAGCCTGCGCCCGAAAGGGGTCGCCGCGCATCAGGGGTTTCCCTTATCTTTGGGAATTTTCGCAGAGGTTGAGCTGGGCTTATACCGCGGCGGTCGCGTCTGCGAGCGCCGCGACGAGGGTGTTCAGATCGTCGGCGCTCGCGTCAACATGCGGGGAGATGCGCAGCACCGGCGCCTGGAGCTCGTAGGGTGCGCGCTCGATCACCACGGCCGTCGTCACGATCCGGCGCTCGGCAATCAGCCAGGCGCGCACCTTCGTCGGGTCGGCTCCATCCACCGGTGCGAGTGTCGTGATGGCGCTCGGCTCGTCGAGGGGCTCGACCACCCGCCAACCCGGGACGCCGGCCAGCGCGGACCGGCTGACGCGGCCGACCTCGGCGAGCCGAGCGCAGACTGCTGCCGGCCCGGCCGCGAGGTGCTCGCCGAGTGCGACCGAAAACCCCACGCGCGCGGCGATGTTGGCCTCGCCGAGCTCGAGACGTTCGGCGTTCGACAGCGGCCCGACCCATTCGTTCGGCGGCAGCCGCGGGTGCAGTCGCTGCATCAGGGTCGGCCGGACGGCCAGCGCCCCGACTCCCCGCGGGCCGGCAGTCCACTTGCGCGACGACGCGTAGACGGCGTCGGCGCCCACCGCGCAGTCGACGTGCCCGAGCGCCTGGGCGGCGTCCACGATCAGGGGAATTCCCAAATCCCCACAGAGCTGGGCTATTTCGGCCAGCGGCTGCACGATGCCGCGGTGGCTGGCGACCACGGTCAGGTGCACCAGGTCGGGCGGATCGGCAGCCAGGCCGATCGCCGCCTCATGCAGCGCAACGCGGCCGTCGGCGTCGACAGGCAGGGTCCTGCGGTCGAAGCCGTGCACGGCAATCAGCGCCAAATTGGGGCCGTATTCGCCGGGCAGGCAGGCCAACGTCCGGCCGCCGGCCGGCCAACTCGACAACAGCAGGTCCAGCGCGTGCTGCGAACCCGTGGTGAACACGACCTGCGCGTCGGCGATCCCGGTGAGCGCGGCCACGGCGCTGCGGCCGGCGTCGAGCACGGGCGCCGCCGCCTCGGCCGCGACGTAGCCGCCGACCTCCGCTTCGTGTCGGGCATGGCGCGCCGCCGCTTCGAGGGCAGCGAGGCTCTGCCGCGAGCACGCGGCGCTGTCCAGGTGTAGCCCGGCGACCGGCGGGCGCGCGGCCCGCCACGCCTCGGCCAGGCCTGCGCTCACTTGACCGACAGCGACAACCCGAAATCGCCGGCGGCGTCGGTCCACCACTGGGTGAGCCGCAGTCCGGCGTCGGCCAATTCCGCGGCGACCTTCTCGGCGCGGAACTTGCACGACACCTCGGTGAGAACCTGTTCGCCGGAGTCGAATTCGACGGTCATGTTCAGCGCCGCGATCCGCACCCGCTGCGCCCGCTCGGACCGCAGCCGCATCTCCATCCGCTCCTCGGCGGGATTCCACGCGGCGACGTGGGTGAATGCGTCCACATCGAAGTCCGCGTTGAGTTCTCGGTTGATCACCGCCAGCACGTTGCGATTGAACTGGGCCGTGACCCCGGCCGCATCGTCATAGGCGGCGACGAGCCGGCCGGTCTCCTTGACCAGGTCGGTGCCCAGCAACAGGCTGTCGCCGGGTCGGAGGGTCGCGGCAAGGCCGATCAGAAACTCTTCGCGCGCAGCGGGTTTCAGGTTGCCGATGGTCGACCCGAGAAACACGAAAAGCCTCTTCCCTCCGGTCGGGATTTTGGCCAGATGCTCCTCGAAATCACCGCACACGGCGGCGATTTCGACTCCAGGGTATTCCTCTTGGATGGCCTTGGCGGCGATCGACAGCATGCTGGCGTCGACGTCGAACGGGACGAATCGGCGCAGGGTGCCGGCGTCGCGCAGCGCGTCGAGCAGCACGCGAGTCTTCTCCGAGGTTCCGCTGCCGAGTTCGACCAGCGTGTCGGCGCGGCTGGCGGCGGCGATCTCTGCAGCGCGGGCCCGCAGGATCTCCGCCTCCGCCCGGGTCGGGTAGTACTCCGGCAGCCGGGTGATCTGGTCGAACAGGTCGCTACCCACGGCGTCATAGAACCACTTGGGCGGCAACGACTTCGGCGTGCTCTGCAGGCCGGCACGCACGTCGCGACACAGCGCCTCGTATGCCGAGTCCGCGGCGAGGTGGTTGGACAACGTCAGTGTCATCACTATCCCTTCGTTGGGTTCAAAGCGGTCACGGTCACCCGCTCGGCGGTTACCTCGACAAGGTGGCGGTCCGGGACGTCTTCCCAGCCGGGTTGGTCGTCGTACGGCTCGCTGGCCAGCACCAGGCCGTCGTCGCGGCGCAGGATCGACAACGTGTCGCCCCACGTCGTGGCCAGCAGCCGAGAACCGTTGGCGGCCATGATGTTCAGCCGGGCGTTCGGGTCGGCGGCGCCAACCTCGGCGATGGTCTGCCCGAGCACACCGAGCCCGCGGGTGAAGATCAACGCGGCGAGAACGGCACTGTCACAGGTGGATTCGGCCGTGGCACTGGTAGGCAACACGTCACGGTCGACGACGCCGTTGTGCGACAGCAGCCACTGCCCGTCGGTAAACGGGGCGGTCGCGCTGGCTTCGATCGGCATACCCACGGTAGCCGACCGCACCGCAGCCACTACGCAGTGACTACGAAGTGCCGGCGCGATGGAATCGAAGGAAACATCTCCCCACAGCGGTGCCGCGCTGCGCCAGCGACGCGGCGTCTGACCGTCGAAAAAGCCCACGCCCCAACCGTCGGCGTTCATCAAGCCGTGCTTCTGCCGGCGCGGCGCATACGACTGCACCCGAAGGCCGTTCGGCGGGTCCAGCATCAACGAGGACACCGAGGTTTCCCGCCCGAGCCAGCCGAGGTGCCGGCACATCAGCGCGTCTCCGGATCGGCGTCGATGGACCAGGCCAGCCGGACACCGGAGAAGATCTGCCGGCGGTAGGGGTGGTCCCAGTTGCGGAAGCTGGGACGCACGATACCGGCCGCGACCGCCCATGCCCCGCCGCGCAGCACCCGGTAGTCGCCGCCGAAGAACGGTGCTGAATACCGTTGGTAGATCATCGGTGTGAAGCCCGGCCACGGTTCCAGCTCCGAACTCGTCCACTCCCACACGTCGCCCAGCAACTGCTCGACCCCGTACGCGGACGCACCGTCCGGGTAGGCGCCGACGGGCGCCGGTCGCAGGGCGTCGCCACCGAGGTTCGCGCGGGCCGGCGACGGCTCGTCGGCGCCCCAGGGATAGCGGCGTCGGGCGTTGCGTTGCGGGTCCCAGGCGCAGGCCTTCTCCCACTCGCGTTCGGTGGGCAGGCGCGCTCCGGCCCACGCAGCGTAGGCCTCCGCTTCGAAATAGCTGACGTGCTGCACCGGTTCGTCGGCGGGAATGTCCTCGACGTGACCGAACCGGGTACGGGTCTGCCCGTCGGCGCACCAGAATTGCGGAGCGGTCAGTCCCGCGGCTTGACGATGCTCCCAGCCGCGGGCCGACCACCAGTGCGGTTGCGCGTAGCCGCCGTCGGCGACGAATCGTTGCCATTCGCCGTTGGTCACCGGGACCCGGCCGATGCGAAATGCCGGCACGTCGACGACGTGCGCCGGCCGCTCGTTGTCCAACGAGAACGGCTCGTCGGCACCGTCGACGCCGAGCACGAACGGTCCGCCGGGGACCAGCACCGAGGTTCCGGCGAGGCCGGGTCGCCCGGGCGGCAACGCGCGGGCCTCCTGTAACAGCGCCGGTCCCATGCGCAGGTTGAGAGCCTGCAGCATCGTCTCGTCGTGCTGGTTTTCGTGGCTGACGACCAGGCCGTAGACGAAGTTGTGCTCGGGGTCGTCGGGCAACCGGTCGAGCGCGTCGAGCGAGGCCGCCCGCACGGTCCGGCAGTAGCTGCGGGCCTGTTCGGGCGAGAGCAGCGGCAGGTCGACACGGCTGGCGCGGGAATGCACGAACGCGTCGTAGAGCCCTTCGACATCGCCGGACAGGATGCCCGGGCGATCCGGGTTCCCGCCACGCAGCAGCCACAGCTCTTCCTGCTGGCCGATGTGCGCAAGGTCCCAGACCAGGGGGCTCATCAATGGGTCGTACTGGCGCCGCAGTTCGGCGTCGTCGAAATCGACCAGGCGCAGGGTTCTATCGCGGGCCCGCTGCATGTCGCGGACCAGCACATCGCGTGCCGTCACCGCTCCCCTACCGCCAGAGCGGTCACGGTGGCGGCGATGCCGGTCTCGATCACCCGGTCGGCGACATCGTCTGCGGCACAGCGCCCCTGCTCGACCGCGGCGACGAGCCGCTGCATCCCGGCCTGGAGGCTGTCGGGCGCGCGGTCGGCGGCGACGGCCACGCAGCGGTTGGCGGCGGTGTAGATCCGCTGGTCGGTCAGACCGATCCGCGCCGCGGTGTCCCACGCCGTGGCGACCGGTTCGACCGCCTCGGCGGCCAGGTCCGCCGCGACCGGGTCGTCGAGCAGCGTGACCATGGTGAACACCACGGCCGGCCAGAGATCGGCGGGCAAGCTGTCCAGGTAGCGAATTTCCAGCCACTGCCGCGGCCGGACCGGCGGAAACAGCGTGGTGAGGTGATACTCCAGGTCATAGCGGGTGGGACGGCGGCCGCCGAGCAGTTCGCGTCCGTCGGCCCAGTCGGCGAACGGCAGGTAGTGGGTGACGGGCACCGGCTCCGGACTGTGCACGAGCATCACCGGCGCTTTGAGCGCGTAGCGCGCCCAGTCGGTGCCGGGATCCTCGTCGCTGGCGGTCAGGATCGGCCCGCAGCGCGCCGAGTCGAGCTGGCTCCACACCCGCTGCCGGGTCGAGCGCCAACCGGAAAAGTTGCCGCTGAGCAGCGGCGAGTTGGCGGAGATCGCGACCATCACCGGTCCGAGCGCGTGCGCCAGCCGGACCCGCTCGGTCCAGCCGGACTGCGGCCCGGCATCGAGGTTGACCTGAACCGACGCGGTCGACGTCATCATCGCCGCGCCCGCTTCGCCGGTGTGGCTCGCGACGAAGAACTCTTCCATCGCGCGGTAGCGTGCGCCCGGGTTGACGCGCTCGGCCGGCCGCAGCGGATCCGCCCCCAGCGGCACCAGCCCGAGTCCGGCGGCGTCGAACGCCTTGCGCAGCACGGCCTGATCGTTCGCGATCGCGTCGATCGCGTCCGTCACTCCCAGCGCGGGCGGGCCCGACAACTCGACGGCGCCGCCCGGTTCGACGGTGACCACACTCTCGCCCGGCATCGCGGGCAATGCCTCCAGGACGCGGGTGATCTCGTCCCAGGTCGGCCGGCGTCGCGGCTCGGCCGGGTCGAAGCAGTGTGCCTCGATCTCCAGGCCGACCCGGCCCACCGGCCCGTCGGCCAGGCAGGCGTCGGACACGAATTGCGCCGCGTCCGCGGCACTGGCGAACTCGCCATCGGTCAGGCGCGCGGGATCAACCTGCGACGCGACGGCAAACGCCATGTTCGGAAATCCCTTCGGCCCCCTGGCCAACGGACCCGAGTGATCGGGGTCCGTTGGTTGCGCGCGGCTATCCAACGATAGTCACAAGACTCATCCTCCAGACGGCACCGACATATTCCCGAGAGTTCTGGCGGCTACTGTCCGAGCGCGTTCTGAATGGCTCCGGCCAGCACGTTCGCCGCCGGACCACCGTTGCCGGACTGACAGACTTTGGCTTGCAGCAGGACGTTTTCCCGCAGACGGGTCTGCGTGAAACATCGCCGGTCGGTTCCCGCCTCCTGCTTGCTCCACGACGCGTCCGCGGCGCCCGCCGGAGCGCCGTCGAACGACCACACCTGCGTCGTGCCGTTGTCCAGATGCATGGCCGTGGTCTGGCCCGAGCAACCGATCGTGCGGTCGACTACCCGGTGGAAAGCGGACCCGGCCGCCGCGGCTGTGGCAAACACCCCGACCGCCTGCTTCACGAAATGCGTCTGGTCGGTCGGCGAGGTTTGGGTGCTGGCCCCGTTGAATGACGCGAGGTCGGGGTCGCCGTAGACCTCGGGCAGCCCGATGTCGGCCCAGTTGTTGCACACCGGGTTGTCGACGGCGAAACCCTGAAACGGCTGGGCGAACAACGTCTCGTCCCGCATCGGTCCGCCGACGATGTTGCCCACCGAACCCTTGCCCAAGACGGCGTAGCTGACCACGCCGGGGTCCGACGGGCGTGCCGATGCGACCGGGACGGACATCACCACGAGGCAGCCGAAAGTTGTTGCGGCAGTACAGATCCGCCTCATCGGATGGGCTACGGCGTGTAGGTCGGCGGCGGTGGCGGCGGCTCGTCGGGACCACCGTGGCCGCCGTGACCGCCGGGGCCACCCGGACCCATGCCCGGCCCCCACGGACCCCAGGGACCCGACCCCGGCGGGAAGGGTCCGCCCGGGAACACCACCCACGGCGGCGGACCGTCCGGTCCAGCCGGCGCATCGGGCGCGAACACCCCGTGATGGTGCCGGCCGTCCTGCGGGCCATGCCCGGTCAGTTCGGCGCCGGCGAAGAAGACGACCGCCAGCACGAAGACGGTGCCCGCCACGATCACCACCCACGCCGCGGCCTGGTAGAGCCTGGCGTGCCTGGCCGCCAACGGGGACACCACACCCGCGGGAACGGCCGCAGGCGGACCCGGGGGTGGCTGGATCGAGGGTTCCGGTGCTTGGGTCATGCCTTGATCATGCCGAGGCGCGGTCCGGCCATCAACCACGGGCCTTAATAGCCGAGGGCCCAGATGAATTTCAGAAGGACCACGGCGATCAGCGTGACTCCCGCGACGATCGACACCCAGGCCGCGACCTGGTAGAGCCGCTCCGAATGTGGCGACGGCGCCAGTATCGGCGCCGACGCGGCCGGTGGCGGCGGAGTCGGCGGATCTGGAGTCTTGCTCATACCCCGCATAATGCCTCAGCCGAGAAGCGTCCGCGAGGGCTCTGCTACCTGGGTGGGGTACCTGCAGAGACGAGCCCGGCGCCCCTAGAGGGACGCCGGGCCGTGGACATATGAATCAGGAGTGCATCGGAGCTAACGACGGAGCGATCGATTCCGGCATATGTGACGGTCCGGGACCGACGAAGCCGTGCTGGAAACCGGCGCCCTGTTCGTGGTGCCGCGGGCCCTCGGGGCCGCCGGGGCCGCCCGGGTGGTGGTGGTGCCAGCCGTGGTGGTGGCACTTGTGATGTCCCAGGTGGGCGACCTTGAAGCCGGTGAAGAAGATGCTCAAGACGATGAACACGATGCCGGCGACGATCACGACCCAGGCCGCGAATCGGTAGAGCCAATAGGGTTTGACAGGCACGGCCGCCGGCTCTGTGGCGACAGTTGTCGGCCTGGTGGGGGATTCAGGTGTTTCGCTCATAGTCGAAATGATGCGGAGCCGCGAATAGGTTCCGCTGAGTACAACTTATGAAAGCGCTATGAGCTGCGGCTCGGGTGCGCATTAGACCGTCGGCGGCCGAAAGTTGTCGGACCTGGTTGCTTTGATGGGGTCATGTCGTTGACCGCGTCGCTGCCGGAGTTGGTGAATGAGCCGGGGCGTCTGGAGGTGTTGTTCGACGAGATGGCGGAGTTGGCGGGTCAGCGCAACGCCATCGATGGGCGGCTGGTGGAGATCGCCGCCGAGATCGACCGCGACGGGTTGTGGGGGGCCACCGGGGCACGCTCGGTCGCGGCGCTGATGGCCTGGAAGATGGGCTGCTCTACGGGCACCGCCCACACCATCACCACGGTGGCGTCTCGGCTGCCGGAGTTTCCCCGCTGTGTGGGCGCGCTGCGGGCGGGCCGGCTGTCGCTGGATCAGGTCGGCGTCATCGCCGCCCGCGCCGGCGACGGCTCCGATGCCCACTACGCCCAACTGGCCGCGGTGGCCACCGTCGCCCAGCTGCGCACCGCGGTCAGCCTGGAACCGCGCCCCGACCCCGACCCACGCCCTGCCCCGCCACGCGCGATCCGCAAAACCACCAGCGAGCAGTCCACCAGCTGGCGCATCACCCTCCCGCACGACGAGGCCGCCATCTTCGATGCGGCCCTGGCAGCGCACCGGGAAGCGCTGTACGCCCAATGGAAACAGGACCACGACCAGGGTGGGCCCGCTACGCCGCCGATGCCGGGCACCATCGAGGCGTTCCTGCGCCTGGTCGAGACCGGCTGGGACAGCGAAGCCGCCCGCCGCCCCCACAGCGCGCACACCACCGTCGTCGTGCACGTCGACGTCGAAGCCCGCGCCGCCGCACTGCATCTGGGCCCACTGCTCACCGACGCCGAACGCGCCTACCTGACCTGCGACGCCACCTGCGAAGTCTGGTTCCAGCGCGACGGCCACCCCATCGGCGCCGGGCGCACCACCCGCACCATCAACCGCCGGCTGCGCCGCGCCCTGGAACACCGCGACCGTTGCTGCGTGGTCCCCGGCTGCGGGGCCACCCGCGGCCTCCACGCCCACCACCTCACCCACTGGGAAAACGGCGGCCCCACCGACCTGACCAACCTGATCCTGGTCTGCCCCTATCACCACCGCCAACACCACCACGGCGACCTCACCATCACCGGCCCCGCCGACCACCTCACCATCACCGACGACGACGGCCACCCACTGACCAACACCTCCCTCGCACGACCACCCACCACCACCCCACCCGACGTCCCCCCATACCCCGGACCACTCGGCGAACGCGCCCAATGGTGGTGGTACGACCCCTACCAACCCCAACCACCACCCTCGAACAACTGACTTGCGTTGCTACGACCAGGGTTTCAGCGGGTTCACCGCGAACTGGATGACCCGATAGGGCGAGCGCGCCCGGCCATCGGTGTTGTGCCATTGGCTGACGAACACCCGCACCTCGTCGAGCGTCGATCCGGGCGAGATGTAGCCGCCGTAGGGCTGGGCCAGTCGGTTGTCGTGCGGATCGGGCAGGCTCTCGGCGGGCTCGGGCCAGTCGTCGTGCTGGACCACCGTGGTGACCGGCGAGGTGGCCAGCGCGGCCGGGTCGTCGGCCACCCGCACCTCCATGTTCCCGGTGCTCGAGTTGAAGTAAGACAGCACCGTCTTGCCGTCGATCTGCGTCATGCTGATCTCGCCGATCATGTCTTCCCACAACGGGATTGGTGGCTTACCCCAACCGCCCGCCCAGCCCTGCCAGCGCGACCGATCGCCGAAGTGCTCCGGCGCTACGCGGTAGAGCGTGAGCGGCTGGCTGCGGTCGAAGCTGTCGGCGACGAGGTACACCCAGCCGGTTTGCGACTCGGGCGTCGGGATCGGGTCGTAGTAGCCGCTGATCTGCGACTGCTGCCCGCCCGCATAGTCGGCGTCCCGCGCGGTACCCGGGACGGTCCGCCAAAGGCCTTGCGCAGCTTCGGCTTTCACCAGCCGCGAGCTCTGCGGTACCAGGTCCTTGGTGGTGGTGATCAACACGTAGTTGTCCCGGTTGATCTGCACGACGCCGGCCGGCAACTGCGACGCCCCGACCGGCGTCGGATCGGCCAGCAGCGGTTCGTTGATGCCGGTGACCCCGGTGTATTTGACCCCGTCCGGGTCGTCCACCGACGAGGTGTCCACCCGCAGCGCGACCGGCGAGTAGTAGCCGCCGAATCCGACGCCCTGGCCGGCGAAGCTGTCACCGCAGACCTGGACCACCTGGGTCGGGAATTCCATGAACACGCACAGGTCGGTGGCGCCGATGCCGTAGTCGCGGGTGGGTGTACCGGTGCCCGCGGCCGGTCCGATGCGAACCACCTCGCCAGGCGCCAGGGTGGGCAGCACGGGCTGCGGCATCGGGGCGGGCGGGTCGGCGCGAGCGGTCGAAAAGCCTTGGCAGGCAAGCAGACCCGCGAACAGAAGTGAGCGGTGCGCCAGGCTCACCCTCGGATCACAGCTGCGCGGCGAGCAGCTCGGCGATCTGAATGGTGTTCAACGCCGCGCCTTTACGCAGATTGTCACCGGAGACGAAGAGCGCCAACCCGCGGCCTTCCGGCGCACCCGGGTCGCGACGGATCCGGCCGACGAGCGACTCGTCGACGCCGGCGGCGGCCAGCGGCGTGGGCACGTCGACCAGCTTCACACCCGGCGCCGCGCTCAGGATCTCGCGCGCCCGCTCGGGTGAAAGTGGTTGCGCGAACTCGGCATTGATCGACAGCGAGTGGCCGGTGAACACCGGAACCCGCACGCACGTCCCGCTGACCAGCAGGTCGGGAATGCCCAGGATCTTGCGGCTCTCGAAGCGCAGCTTCTGGTCTTCGTCGGTCTCGCCGGAGTCGTCGTCGACCAGCTTGCCGGCCAGCGGCACGACGTTGAAAGCGATCGGGGCAACGTAGGTCTTGGGCGCCGGGAACTGCAGCGCGCCCCCGTCGTGCACCAACTGCTCGGCGTCGTCGATGACGGCGCGGGCCTGGTCCGCCAGCTCCGACACCCCGGCCAGGCCGCTGCCGGACACCGCCTGGTAGCTCGACACCACCAGGCGAACCAGCTGGGCCTCGTCGTGCAGCACCTTGAGCACCGGCATCGCGGCCATCGTCGTGCAGTTCGGGTTGGCGATGATGCCCTTGGGCCGGTTCGCCGCGTCCGCGAAATTGACCTCGGAGACCACCAGCGGCACGTCGTCGTCCTTGCGGAACGCGGACGAGTTGTCGATCACGGTGGCACCCGCGGCGGCGAACCGCGGGGCCTGCACCCGCGACATCGTCGCGCCGGCGGAGAACAGCGCGATGTCCAGGCCGCTCGGGTCGGCCGTCTCGGCGTCCTCGACCTCGATCTCCTGACCGCGGAACGGCAGCTTGCGGCCCTGCGACCGGGCCGACGCGAAGAACCGCACGTCGGTGGCCGGGAAGTCGCGCTCGTCGAGCAACGTGCGCATCACCTGGCCGACCTGGCCGGTCGCGCCGACTATCCCTATCGAGAGCCGATTGGCGCCCATATCTATCGTCCTGTCCCCGCATACACCGTGGCTTCCTCGGCACCGCCGAGGCCGAATGCTTCGTGTAACGCGACGACGGCCTTGTCTAGTTCGGTGTCACGGCACAACACCGAGATACGGATCTCCGAGGTGGAGATCAGATCGATGTTGACGCCGACCTGGGCCAGCGCCTCGCAGAACGTGGCGGTGACTCCGGGATGGCTACGCATGCCGGCGCCGATCAGCGACACCTTGCCGATGTGGTCGTCGTACAGCACCTGGCTGAAGCCGATCTCGCCCTTGAGCGCGTCCAGCTTCTCCACCGCGGCCGGCCCGTTGTCGCGGGGGCACGTGAAGGTGATGTCGGTCTTGCCGTTCTCGATCTTGGAGACGTTCTGCAACACCATGTCGATGTTCACGTCGGCGTCGGCGACGGCGCGGAAGATCTTCGCGGCGTAGCCGGGGTAGTCGGGAATGCCGACGACCGTCACCTTGGCCTCGCTGCGGTCGTGGGCGACGCCGGTCAGGATGGGCTCTTCCATGGGTATGTCCTCGATCGATCCGGTGACGATGGTGCCGGGCTTGTCGGAGTACGACGAGCGCACGTGCACCGGGATGTTGTAGCGGCGGGCGTATTCGACGCAGCGGAGCATCAGCACCTTCGCTCCGCAGGCGGCCATTTCGAGCATCTCCTCGAACGTGACCGTGTCCAGGCGGCGGGCGTTGGGGACGATCCGCGGGTCGGCGCTGAAGATGCCGTCCACGTCGGTGTAGATCTCGCAGACGTCGGCGTGCAGCGCCGCGGCCAACGCGACCGCGGTGGTGTCCGAGCCGCCGCGGCCCAGCGTGGTGACGTCGCGGGTGTCTTGGCTGACGCCCTGAAAACCCGCCACCAACACGATCTGGCCCTCGTCCAGCGCGGCCCGCAGGCGGGTCGGCGTGACGTCGATGATCTTGGCCTTGCCGTGCACGGCGGTGGTGATCACGCCGGCCTGCGACCCGGTGAACGAGCGGGCCTGCGCGCCGAGCGACTCGATCGCCATCGCGACCAGCGCGTTGGAGATCCGCTCGCCGGCGGTCAGCAGCATGTCCAGCTCGCGCGCCGGCGGGGCCGGGCACACCTGCTGGGCGAGATCGAGCAGGTTGTCGGTGGTGTCACCCATCGCGGAGACCACCACGACGACGTCGTTGCCCTGCTTCTTGGCCTCGACGATGCGCTCGGCGACGCGACGAATCCGGTCGGCGTCCGACACCGAGGATCCGCCGTATTTCTGCACGACGAGCGCCACAGTTGCTCTCTCAGGTCTCTCGAGTACTGGCAAGTAATTGGTCGGAAAACAGGATACGTGGACCGACACTGTGACCTGCACCCGCCGTTTCGCGCCAGGGGATATGCGAGGGTGACAGCCATGGCTAGCGGTCCAGCGGTGTTGTGGGGCGACGAACCCGACGAGCACGACTATCCGGCGGCGGCGGACTACCTCGCGCTGCTGGCCTCGGCGGAGCAGATCGCCGCAATCGTGGCGGCGCTGAAACTGGCGCCTGTCGTGCACAAGAAGGCCAAGGATCTGCTGCGCGCGTCCCAGCTGGCGTTGCTGCCGAAGGCCAACGTGCACGTGCAGCGCGACCTGAAGAAGATCAAGAAGGGCAAACGCCTCTCGCCGATCCTCGCCGTGCGCGGCGACCTCGGCAGCGGCGTGGCCATGCAGATCGCCGACGGCTACCACCGGGTGTGTGCGAGCTACTACACCGACGAGAACACCGACATCCCGGTCCGAATCGTTCCGCCGTCGAACTAGCTTTGGCCAGCGCGCCGGTCGCGGTAAGGTGCTAGGCGTGCAGCGGGTGCTCCTTCTCGGACGCCGCGACGGGGTCTGATCCAGACCGGCTTCCCGTCGCGGGTGTTCGCGATGCGCCGGTCTAAGCCCTTTACGGGCGCCCTTCACAAAATCCGGAGCAACTACCGTGACCAGCTTCTCCAAGCCGTCGATCGACTCCCCCGACGCATTCACTTCTGCACGAACCATCATTCAGCCCGCGGGCCCGCCCAATCCCGGCCAGCCCGCCTGGAACACCCAACGCCGATCGTCGATGCCGGTCGACCGGTACCGGCCGTTCGCCGACGAGGTCGAGCCAATTCGGCTGGCCGACCGCACCTGGCCCGACAAGGTCATCGACACCGCGCCACTGTGGTGTGCGGTGGACCTGCGCGACGGCAATCAGGCGCTGATCGATCCGATGAGCCCGGCCCGCAAGCGCCGCATGTTCGACCTGCTGGTCCGCATGGGCTACAAGGAGATCGAGGTCGGCTTCCCGTCGGCCAGCCAGACCGACTTCGACTTCGTGCGCGAAATCATCACCGACGGAGCCATTCCCGAGGACGTGACGATCCAGGTGCTGACCCAGTGCCGGCCCGAGTTGATCGAGCGGACCTTCCTGGCCTGTGAGGGTGTGCACCGGGCGATCGTGCACTTCTACAACTCGACGTCAATCCTGCAGCGCCGCGTGGTGTTTCGGGCCGACCGGGACGCGGTGCAGGCGATCGCCACCGACGGCGCGCGCAAGTGCGTCGAAGAAGCCGCCAAATACCCTGGTACACAGTGGCGTTTCGAATACTCGCCGGAGTCCTACACCGGCACCGAACTCGAGTACGCCAAGCAGGTCTGCGACGCGGTCTCCGACATCATCGCGCCGACGCCGGACAACCCGATCATCATCAACCTGCCGGCCACCGTCGAGATGGCCACGCCGAACGTGTACGCCGACTCGATCGAGTGGATGAGCCGCAACCTGAAGCGGCGTGACTCGGTGATCCTGAGCCTGCACCCGCACAACGACCGTGGAACAGCCGTCGCCGCAGCCGAATTGGGCTACCAGGCCGGCGCCGACCGGATCGAGGGCTGCCTGTTCGGCAACGGTGAACGCACCGGCAACGTCTGCCTGGTGACGCTGGGGCTCAACCAGTTCTCCCGCGGCGTCGACCCGCAAATCGACTTCTCCAACATCGACGAGATCCGGCGCACGGTTGAGTACTGCAACCAGTTGCCGGTGCCCGAGCGGCACCCGTACGGCGGCGACCTGGTCTACACCGCGTTCTCGGGTAGCCACCAGGACGCCATCAACAAGGGCCTGGACAGCATGAAAGTCGCTGCGGACGAGGCGGATTCGGACGTCGACGACATGCTGTGGCAGGTGCCGTACCTGCCGATCGACCCGCGTGACGTAGGCCGCACCTACGAGGCGGTGATCCGGGTCAACTCGCAGTCCGGCAAGGGCGGCGTGGCCTACATCATGAAGGCCGACCACGGGCTGGCCCTGCCCCGGCGGCTGCAGATCGAGTTCTCGCAGGCGATCCAGAAGATCACCGACGGCGAAGGCGGCGAGGTGACTCCCAAGGAGATGTGGGACGCCTTCAACCAGGAGTACATCGCGCCGATCCTGCCGCTGGAGCGGATGAAGCAGCGCGTCGACGCCTCCGAGGAAGACCACGGCGTCACGCGGATCTCCGCGACGGTGAAGGTCGACGGGGTCGAGCAGGAGATCAACGGGGCGGGCAATGGGCCGCTGGCCGCGTTCGTCGACGCGCTGGCCGGCATCGGCTTCGACGTCGCGGTGCTCGACTACTCCGAGCACGCGATGAGCGGCGGCGAGGACGCCCAGGCCGCGGCGTACGTGGAGGCGTCCGTGGCCGGCAAAACTGTGTGGGGTGTCGGCATCGCGCCGTCCATCACCACCGCGTCGCTGCGGGCCGTGGTGTCGGCGGTCAACCGGGCCGCCGGAAACTGACGCGTCAGGTCCCGACCTTGGCCAGCAGCATCCCGGCCAGGGTCTGGGCCTGCACACAACTGTCGGCACCCACGATCAGGTAGACCCAGCCCTTGAGCACGTCCACGGTCGCGGGCGGCGCGACGAAGCAGAACGCCTGATCACCGAGGCCCGGCACGCTCTGCACATTGCCGGCGCTCTGCTTGTTGACCGCGAAGCCCTTCTGCTGGGAGTCGAGGCACTTCTTGTCGACGGCCTTGCCGTCGATGCAGTACTCGTTGTTCCAGTAGAGCTTGAAGCTGACGTCGTTGCCGGCCGTCGGGATGGACGTGCACTGCGCCTCGCTCGGCGACTGGCTGCCCTCGGCCGCGGGGAACGCGCTGCCCATCACCCGGCTGATGTCGGCCGCGCTGAGCAGGCTGCAGAAGTTCTCGGGAACGTGCATGCCGGACGACTTCGAGGAGTCGCCGTGCGAACACCCGCCGACCGCCAGAACCGCGGCCGCCACGACCAACCCCACCCCTGAAAGTCGCATAGAAGGCAAGCCTATTTGGCGGCCCGTCACGCCGGGCGCCCACCCGCCGTCAGAACAGCGCGAATTGCTCACCCGCGTGGGAAGGCTCGAAGATTTCGTCTGGGCCGGCACCGTCGACCGTCGCGCCGACGTAGTCCATGAACATCGCATCGGACAGCAGCGGCACCCCGAGTTCGTGTGCCAGGTAGCCCTTGCCGTGCACCGGCCGGCGTTCGTTGCAGATCACCAGCGAGGTGTCCCGGTCGAAATCGGCGGCGTAGGCCAGCCCGGCATGCAGGATCCGCTCGACGAGTTCGTCGTGGGTCCGCTGGACCTCGCTGGACAGCGCGACCCGCATGCCTTGGACCAGCGGCCCGCCGCGGACGTACGGGCCCGGGTTGCGGTACGGGCAGGCCATCCGGGAGGCCAGCACCTTCAACGGGCGCAGCTCCTCGTGGGTGACCTTGCCGCTGGGCCAACGCCGCCGGGTGACCGGCCGGACCGGGAGCCAGGCGTCGCGTTCGCGGGCGCGGCGCAGCGAGGCGGCCAGCACATCGGTCAGCACGACCGCGTCGTCGAACGCATCGTGGGCGCGGCGCTGCGTCACACCCCAGTGCGCCGCCAGGGTTTCCAGCCGCAGGTTGTCGGTGCCGAGTTCGAGGCGACGGGCCAACTCGACCGTGCACATGACACTGTCGATGGGTAGCTCGACACCGGCCATCTCGGCCTCGGCGGTGAGAAAGCCGTAGTCGAAGGCCACGTTGTGGGCAACCAGCGTGCGGCCGCGGACGAGTTCCGCGACGTCGCCGACGATCTCGCTGAACTGCGGCTGGTCTTCCAGCATCTCGGCGGTCAGGCCGTGAATGTGGGTGGGCCCGGGGTCCACGCCCGGGTTGAGCAGGCTGACCACGGACTGCTCGACGCGGCCATCGGCGTCGAGCGCGAGTACCGCGAGGCTGATCACCCGGGCGCTGCCGGGCTTGAAGCCCGAGGTCTCGACATCGACCACGGCCCAGCCCGCGCCCGATTCGGTGACCGGCCGGCCCCAGGGCATTGCTGTCGCAGCCGTCGCACTGTCCCGCATGACCCGAGGATTTCACGCCGGGCCGACATCGCCGGGTCGCTGGCGCTCGTGTCGCGCGGCATATCTCGATGCGGGCGACCCGCAGCGCTCGGAAAAGCGCCGAGCTCGCGATCACCCTAGGTCGCGCGGGCGACCCGCTTCGCCCGGAAAAGCGCCGCACTCGCGATCGCCCTTAAGATGCCCGGGTGATCACCGCCCGAGGACGACTCGCCCTGGCCGCCGGCGCCAGCGCGCGCTGGGCGTCGCGGGTGACCGGGCGCGGCGCCGGGGCCATGATCGGCGGCCTGGTCGCGATGACGCTGGACAAGTCGATCCTGCGACAGCTCGGCACCGGGCGGCGGACGGTCGTCATCACCGGAACCAACGGCAAGTCGACCACCACCCGGATGACCGCCGCGGCGCTGCGCACACTGGGTGCGGTGGCCACCAACGCCGAGGGCGCGAACATGGACGCCGGGCTGGTCGCCGCGCTGGCCGCCGACCGTGCCGCCGGCCTCGCGGTGCTCGAGGTCGACGAGATGCACGTGCCGCACGTCGCCGATGCCGTCGAGCCCGGTGTTCTGGTGCTGCTCAACCTGTCTCGCGACCAGCTGGACCGCGTCGGCGAGATCAACGTGATCGAACGCAAACTGCGCGCTGGGCTGGCCGCGCACCCCGACGCCGTCGTGGTGGCCAATTGCGACGACGTACTGATGACCTCGGCCGCCTACGACCACTCTCGCGTGGTCTGGGTCGCGGCAGGCGGCAGCTGGTCGGCCGACTCGGTGAGCTGTCCACGCAGTGGCGAGGTGATCGTCCGCGAGCAGGGGCACTGGCACTCCACCGGCGCAGACTTCAAGCGGCCCACCCCGCAGTGGTGGTTCGACGACGAAAAGCTCTACGGCCCAGATGGATTGGCGTTGCCGATGACGCTGGCGCTGCCCGGTGCGGTAAACCGCGGCAATGCCGCGCAGGCCGTGGCCGCCGCCGTCGCTCTCGGCGCCGACCCCGCGGCCGCGGTCGCCGCAGTCGCGGGCGTCGACGAGGTCGCAGGGCGGTATCGGACCATCCAGGTCGGCACGCACAGCGTGCGAATGTTGTTGGCCAAGAACCCCGCCGGCTGGCAGGAAGCGCTGTCGATGGTGAACAAAGACGCGGCCGGGGTGGTGATCGCGGTCAACGGGCAGGTGCCCGACGGCGAAGACCTGTCCTGGCTCTGGGACGTCCGCTTCGAGCACTTCGAGACAACGTCAGTGGTGGCTGCCGGAGAGCGGGGCACCGACCTGGCCGTGCGGTTGGGCTATGCCGACGTCGAGCACACGCTGGTGCACGACACCCTGGCCGCGATCGCGTCCTGCCCGCCGGGACCGGTCGAGGTCGTCGCGAACTACACGGCGTTCCTGCAGTTGCAGCGGCGATTGGCCCGCCATGACTGAGTCGGCGGTGCGGATCGGCCTCGTCCTGCCCGACGTGATGGGCACCTACGGTGACGGCGGCAACGCGGCGGTGCTGCGTCAGCGGCTGCGGCTGCGGGGCATCGCCGCGGAGATCGTCGAGATCACGCTGGCCGACGAGGTGCCCGACAGCCTGGACCTCTACACCCTCGGCGGCGCCGAGGACTACGCGCAGCGATTGGCGACCAAGCATCTGATCCGCTACCCGGGCCTGCAGCGCGCCGCGGGCCGCGGCGCGCCGGTGCTGGCGATCTGCGCGGCCATCCAGGTGCTCGGGCATTGGTACGAAACGTCCGCGGGTGAGCGGGTCGACGGCGTGGGCCTGCTCGACCTGACCACCTCGCCGCAGGCCACGCGGACGATCGGCGAGCTGGTCACCGCGCCGCTGGTGGAGGGGTTAACCGCGCCGCTGACCGGCTTCGAAAACCACCGCGGCGGAACGGTTCTCGGCCCCGCTGCGGCGCCGATCGGTCGGGTGAAGAAGGGTGCGGGCAACCGACTGGGCGATGCGGTCGACGGCACCGTGCAGGGCAGCGTGTTCGCGACCTACATGCACGGGCCGTGTCTGGCTCGCAATCCCGAGTTCGCCGACCTGCTGCTCGGCAAGGTCGTGGGTGAGCTGGCGTCGTTGGATCTGCCCGAGGTCGAGTTGCTGCGACGGGAACGCCTGCGCGCCTGAACTAGGCCATCGCCCGGCGACCGGTCAGCGCTCGACCCAGCGTCAGCTCGTCGGCGAATTCCAGGTCCCCACCCATCGGCAGCCCGGACGCGATGCGGCTGACGGTCAGGCCCGGAATGTCACGCAGCATGCGCACCAGATAGGTGGCGGTCGCCTCGCCCTCGGTGTTCGGGTCGGTCGCGATGATCACCTCGGTGATGTCGACGCCGTCGACCTGCTCACCAATCCTGTTGAGCAGCTCGCGAATTCGCAACTGGTCCGGTCCGACGCCGGACAGCGGGTCCAGCGCGCCCCCCAGAACGTGGTAGCGCCCGCGGAATTCGCGGGTGCGCTCGACGGCCTGCACGTCCTTGGGCTCCTCGACGACGCAGACCTGGGTGCCGTCGCGGCGCGGGTCGGCGCAGATCCGGCAGCGCTCGTCGTCGGAGACATTGCCGCACACGGCGCAGAACCGAACGCCGTTGCGAACCTTGCCCAGCACCGCGGTGAGCCGGTCGATGTCCGGCGGCTCCACCGACAGCAGGTGAAATGCAATGCGCTGGGCGCTCTTCGGCCCGATACCCGGCAGCTTGCCGAGCTCGTCGATCAGATCCTGGACCGGTCCCTCAAACACCCAGAGCGCCGCCGCCCATGCCACCGGCCAGCGGACCGAGTTGCTCCTGCGCCAGCGTCGCGACCTGCTTGGCGGCGTCACCGAGCGCACCGACCAACAGGTCCTGCAGCGTCTCGACGTCGTCGGGGTCGACGACCTTGGGGTCGATCTTCACCGCGACCACCTCGCCGCTGCCCTTGACGGTCACCTCCACCAGGCCGCCGCCGGCCTTGCCGATCACCTCGGAGGCGATCAGCCGCTGCTGGGCCTCCATCAGCTGTTGCTGCATTTGCTGAGCCTGGGCGAGCAACGCCGACATGTCGGGCTGGCCTCCGGGTTGCATGACAGTCCCCTTGCGTCTTGGTCTCGACTTGGTTTCGCCTGCGCGGTGCGGGCGGTTCAGAGTTCCAAGCGTAGACGGCGCCGGGCTAACGTGGCGGCGTGCGCATTCCTCATAGCCTGCGTGTCGGGGCCACCGCGGCACTGGCCGTCGCCGCTGTCGTCACACCGCCACCCGCAATCGCGGCCCCCGGGAGCATCGCCGGGATGATCGTCTTCCTCGATCCCGGCCACAACGGCGCCAATGACGGCTCGATCAGCCGGCAGGTGCCCACCGGCCGCGGCGGTACCAAGGATTGCCAGGCCAGCGGCACCACTACCAACGACGGCTATCCCGAGCACACCTTCACCTGGGACACCACGCTGCGGCTGCGCGCCGCGCTCAACGCCATGGGCGCACGCACCGCGATGTCACGCGGCGACGACTCCACCGTCGGCCCCTGCGTCGACCAGCGCGCCGCGATGGCCAATGCCCTGCACCCGAACGCGATCGTCAGCATCCACGCCGACGGCGGTCCTGCCGGTGGCCGCGGGTTCCACGTCAACTACTCCGCGCCGCCGCTGAATCAGGCGCAGGCCGGGCCCGCGGTGCAACTCGCCCGGGTCATGCGCGACCAGATGCAGGCCTCGGGAATCCCGCCGGCGAGCTACATCGGCTCCGACGGCCTCTACGGGCGATCGGACCTGGCCGGGCTGAACCTGGCGCAGTACCCGTCGGTCCTGGTCGAGTGCGGAAACATGAAGAACGCGGCCGACTCGGCGCTGATGGAAAGCCCCGAGGGCCGACAGAAATACGCCGAAGCGGTGGCCCGCGGGGTGGCAGCGTTCCTGGGCAGTCAGGCCGCCGCGCACTAGCTGGTCTAGCTTTCGACTTCCCGCTTCAGGTTGGCCAGCACCTCGGCCTGAATCTTCTTCAGGCCGAGCGGCGCGAACGTCTTCTCGAAGAAGCCCTTCACTCCCCCGGCGCCCTTCCATGTGGTGGTGACGGTGACGCTGGATCCCGGCCCGGCCGGGGCGACCGTCCAGTTGGTGACCAGGGTCGAGTTGGCGTCCTTTTCGATGACGGCGTGGCCGGCGACGTCGACGGAGGCCTTGACGTCGCGCACCCGCGACTCGGTGGCCTGCAACTTCCAGCTGGCGACGGTCCCCTGACCCTGACCGCCCTCGAGCACCTGATAGTCGCGGTAGTGCGACGACAGGATCTTGGGCCGGACTCCGCGGTAGTCACTCACGGCCGTCAGCACGGCCTCGGGCTCAGCGTTGATCAGAATCGTGCTGGCGGCACTGACGTTTCCCATGCCAACCAATGTATAGGTGCCCGCCGATGCCCTAGGCGCTGAGTCGGCCGAACTGCGCGTCGGCCGGACGCACTCGCGACGACGCGGCGCGCCTGCGCAGCCCGAGTCGAAAGCCGCTGGGCTTCAACGTGATTGACTCCGCGATCTTCAACTTGTAGCCATTGTCGGCGGCCAGGTCGTAGCGGTGCAGAATCAGCGCGAGCGTTAACACGGCCTCGTGGATGGCGAACTGTCGGCCGATGCACGCCCGCTGACCGGTCCCGAACGGCTTGTAGGCATGCGCGCGGCCGCGCATCCGACCGGGCGCGAAGCGATCCGGGTCGAACTCCTCGGGGTTGGGCCAGACCGACGGGTCACGCTGCACGAGCGGCAGCACAACCAGCACCCACTGGCCCGCCTTGATCCGGTAGCGCCCGCCCAGCACGGTGTCCTTGCGCGCGACGCGCAGATAGCCGGGCGCGGTGGGCCACAGCCGCAGCGCCTCGTCGAGCACACCGCGCACGTAGCGAAGCTTGGCGACATCGCCGTAGGCGGGGTCCGGGTTGTCCGAGTCACCCCACAGCGCGTCGACCTCGGCCTTGGCCTTGGCCAGGACGTCGGGGTTCTGCGTCAGGTAATACAGCGCGAAAGACAGAGCGCCCGAGGTGGTTTCGTGCCCTGCGACGATGAACGTGATGACCTGCTGGCGAATGTTGACCGGGTCCAGCTGACGCCCGGTCACGGGATGGGTGGAGTTCAGCATCAGGTCGAGCAGGTCGGGAGTCTCGGGGCTCATGCCGTCGCACCGGGCAGCGATCACATCGTCGACGATGCCGCCCATCACCTCGCCGTTGCGCCGGATGGCGGGCTTGAGCAGACGGGTCAGCAACGGAAAGGTCGACCAACTGGCGTACTTCAGCATCCGGTTCATCGCCGAGATGAAGGCGTGCGGCCGACGCCGGTCGAACGAGCCGAACGGGTAGCCGAAACCGGCCCGTCCGATGGATTCCAGGGCCAACCGCGTGGTGTCCGCGGTGACGTCGACCCGGTGCCCGCCCTCGGCTGCGCCGTCCCAGTGTCGGAGCATCTCGCGGATCGCCTGCAGCATGATCCCGTGGTAACCCTGCATGGCCTCGCGGCTGAACGCCGGCTTCAGGATGTCGTGCGCCAGCTTCCAATTCGGGTTCTCGGTCTCGACGGTGATCAGCGCGTCACCGATGACCGAGCGCAGCGGCTCCAGGTGGTGGCCCACGTATTTGCCGAAGCGGGACTCGTCATGGACCTCGGCGACCAGCTCGAGGCCGCTGACCGCGACCATCTCGGTGCCCAGCATCTTGCGCGCCGAGATCGGGCCCAACTTCTTCGTCTGCGGCAGCGAGGACTGGAACGGGGTGCGGGGATTGAGGCCGACGACATCACCGATGAACGGCACCCGGTAGGGCGGGTGCGGGAGGTCGCAGGTGTCCACGATCGCGCCGTCACGCGACTCGGCCTTGTCCGATGCGCCAAGCGAGGCTGCCGAAGCCCGCATACCCATCATGGTCATATCAGGAGTATTACATACTTTTTGACTGATTCAATAGACCAGCGGTTACTTATGGTCTAGCTCACCTTATTTTCGTACGAACGGTCTACACGTTGTCGATGCGACGCGCGCCCAGCTCGGTTTGCAACAACTCGAGCGCCGCTTCCTCCGGATCACGACGCGGCGCCGACTCGTCCTCCGAGTTGGCCTCGGCCAGCATGCTCTCCTCCTCGGCCCGCTGGTCCGATTCGGTGTCGACGGCGTGCTCGACCGGCGGGGGCGGCGGCGGGACCATCCGGCGGGGCCGTTCGATCGGCGGCGGAGGTGGCGGGGCCGCCGGTGCTTCCGGGACCGCCGCGGCGCCGGGGCCGCCGACCTCACAGCGCACACGCCAGTCGACGCCTAGCGCGTCCTTGAGCGCCTCGGCGATCACGTCGGCGTTGCGCTGCTCACTCAACCGCTTGGCCAGCGGGGCCGATTCGTGACTGAGCACCAACGTGTTGCCCTCGACCGCGCGGACCGTCGCGCCGGCCAGCATCACCTCGGTGGTCCTGCTGCGCTGACGGACCTTGTCGCGCACGGTCGGCCACAGCGTGCGGACCGCGGCGGCGGTGGGCTCGGTCGACCCCACCGCGGGCGGGGCCGCTTCGACGGGAACCTCTGCGACCGGCGCGGGTTCGGCCGCGACCTCGACCACGGGGATCGGCTCGGGCTCCGGCGCCGGCTCCGGTTCGGCGGCGACGGGTGGGGCGGCGGGTTCCGGGGCAGCGGGCGGCGGCTGCTTCGCCGCGGCCGACGGTCGCACGTAGGCGGGCTGCGGCTGCACGGGCTGGTCGGCCTGCGGGATCGACATGTCCAGTCGCGTCTCGATCCGCTCGACGCGTTGTAGCAGCGCCGACTCGGTGTCGCTGGCCGACGGCAGCAGCAGCCGCGCGCAGATGACCTCGAGCAGTAGGCGCGGCGCCGTCGCACCGCGCATCTCCGTCAGCCCGGCGTGCACCACCTCGGCGTACCGGGTCAGCGTCGCCGGGCCCAGCCGGGCCGCCTGTTCGCGCATCCGATCCAGCACGTCCTCGGGCGCGTCGACCACGCCGCGCGTCGTCGCGTCCGGAACCGCTTGCAGCACAAGCAGATCGCGGAACCGCTCGAGCAGGTCGGTGGCGAAGCGGCGGGGGTCGTGACCGGCGTCGATCACCGACTCCACCGCGCCGAACAGCGCCGCAGCATCCGCGGCGCCCAGCGCGTCGACGGCCTCGTCGATCAGGGCCACGTCGGTGGCGCCCAGCAGACCCAGCGCCCGCTGATAGTTGACCCGGTTGCCTTCGGCGCCCGCCAGCAACTGGTCGAGCACCGACAACGTGTCACGCGGCGAACCGCCACCGGCGCGGATCACCAGCGGGAAGACCGCGTCGTCGACGACCACGTCCTCCTGGGCGCAGATCTTCTCGACCAGCCCCCGCATGGTCCGCGGCGCCAGCAGCCGGAACGGGTAGTGATGGGTGCGCGAGCGGATGGTCGGCAGCACCTTCTCCGGCTCAGTGGTGGCGAACACGAAGATCAGGTGGTCCGGCGGCTCCTCGACGATCTTGAGCAACGCGTTGAACCCTGCCGTGGTGACCATGTGCGCCTCGTCGACGATGAACACCCGATACCGCGACTGGGCCGGCGCGTAGAACGCCCGGTCGCGCAGTTCGCGGGTGTCATCGACACCACCGTGGCTGGCCGCGTCGAGTTCGACGACGTCGATGCTGCCGGCGCCGTTGGGCGCCAGGCCGACGCAGGAGTCGCAGACCCCGCAGGGCGTAGCGGTCGGTCCCTGCTCGCAGTTCAGCGAGCGGGCCAGGATGCGCGCCGACGAGGTCTTGCCGCAGCCGCGCGGTCCGGAGAAGAGATAGGCGTGGTTGATTCGGCCGGCGGTCAGCGCGGTCGACAGCGGCTCGGTGACGTGTTCCTGGCCCACCACCTCGGCAAAGGTCGCGGGACGGTACTTGCGGTAGAGAGCCACGGTCAGAGGCTACCGACCGCGACCGACGATGCGAACCCGCGAGGGTTGGGCCGTGACCGCAGAGTGAACCTTAGGCCTGCTTCAGCAGCGACTCGGTCGCCGACAGCAACGCGCAGGTGGCCAGGCCGTTGATCGCGTCGCGCAGATCCGCCTCGGGCGGGAACGTCGGTGCGATGCGGATGTTCTTGTCGTCCGGGTCTTTCCGGTACGGGAACGACGCCCCCGCCTCGGTCACCGCGATGCCCGCGTCCTTGGCCAACGCCACCGTGCGCTTGGCCGTACCGGGCAACACGTCGAGGCTGATGAAGTAGCCGCCCTCGGGCTCGTTCCACGACGCGATCTTGGACTCGCCCAGTCGCTGGTCCAGAATCTCCAGTGCCAGAGCGAATTTCGGCGCCAGCAGCTGCTGGTGGCGCAGCATCTGCAGCCGCACACCGTCGGCGTCGCCGAAGAAGCGCAGGTGCCGAAGCTGGTTGACCTTGTCCGGGCCGATCGACTTCTTCCCCGCGTACTGCAGATACCAGGCGATGTTGCCCAGCGAGCTGCCGAAGAAGCTGACGCCCGCGCCGGCGAAGGTGATCTTCGACGTCGACGCGAAGACGTACGGCCGGTTCGGGTTGCCCGCCGCAGCGGCCAGACCGAGCACGTCGATCGGTTGCGGGAAGTCCAGCGTCAGAGTGTGGACCGCGTAGGCGTTGTCCCAGAACAGCCGGAAATCGTTTGCGGCCGTACGCATTTGGACGAGGCGGCGAACCGTCTCCCACGAGTAGCTCAGCCCGGTCGGGTTGGCGAACACCGGCACCGCCCACAACCCTTTGATGGCCGGGTCGACGGCGACGAGTTCCTCGATCAGGTCGACGTCCGGGCCATCCTCGAGCATCGGGACCGGGATCATCTCGATGCCGAGGGTTTCGGTGATCGCGAAGTGCCGGTCGTAGCCGGGCACCGGGCACAGGAACTTGATGCCGTCCTCCTGCACCCAGGGGCGCGGCGAGTCGACGCCGCCGTGGAGCATCGAGAAGACGACCACGTCGTGCATCAGCTCGAGGCTGGCGTTGTTGCCGGCGATCAGGTTCTGCACCGGGATGCCGAGCAGTTCGCCGAAGATGGCCCGCAGTTCGGGCAGGCCGTGGCCACCACCGTAGTTGCGGGTGTCGGTGCCGTCGCCGTCGCGGAAGTCGCTGCCGGGCAGGCTCAGCAGCGCGTTGGACAGGTCGAGTTGTTCGCTGCAGGGCTTGCCGCGGGTGAGGTCCAGCGCCAGCTTCTTGGCCTGCAGCTCGGTGTAATCCTCTTGATGGCGGGCGTGTACTGCCTCGAGGTCGTCACGGCCTAGGGAACTGAACGAGCCGTACGACACCATCCGCCTTCCGACGCTTCGACTGCATAAAGGGGACCCCGCGCACCCGCCAGAGCCCATTGACCCTTGCTGCCTTCCGGCCCTGGGGGAGTTCACAGGATGGACGCCGCGCGGGGTCCACCGAGAGTCTAGTACCCGTGCGGAGCGTGGCGGCCCGCCTCTCCCCCGGCCTGGGTTTGACCGTCCGATTCACCCGCCCGCTACCATTGCCGACGGAGGATTCGCCTAGTGGCCTATGGCGCTCGCCTGGAACGCGGGTTGGGTTAATAGCCCTCGCGGGTTCAAATCCCGCATCCTCCGCACTTGGTCCGGGACGTGACCAGGCCTGATTGATAGGGTCTGGTCGCTTCCGGATTACCGGCTCAAGGAGGGGCATGGGACGCAGGGCCACCAAGTTCTGGCACGCGGCACTCTCGCTCGCCGCCGGCGTCCTCTACTTCTGCTTCGTGCTGCCGCGGTGGTGGGAGCTGATGGGCGACACCTCACACAGTCTGGGCACGGTGGCGCGCATCGCCGCGGGCCTGCTCATCGGCCTGGCCGGACTGCCGGTCGTGTTGTCGCTGGTGCAATTGCGCAAGCCGGAATTCGGCACGCCTGCCCTGGCGCTGAATCTGCGCACCGCGTCGGTGGTCGCGCACGTCACCGCGGGCGTCCTGATCGTCGGCACGGCGATCAGCGAGATCTGGCTGAGCCTGGACAGCGTGGGTCAGTGGCTGTTCGGCATCTACGGCGCTGCGGCCGCGATCGCCTTGCTCGGCATTGCCGCGTTCTATCTGTCGTTCGTCGCAGAGCAGGCGCCGCCCCCACCGAAGCCCCTCAAGCCCAAGAGTGAGCGTCGCGAACGGCGCGAACGCCGCCGGCGCGGCAAGCAGGACGACGAGGCCGACGCAGAAGCCGACGACGCGACCGACGAAGCCGACGACGAGACCGAAGCGTCCGAAGACGACGAGGCGGACGCTTCCGACGATGACGCGGCCGAGATGACCGCAACCGAAGCTACGACGGGTGACGTCGAGTCCACGGCCGAGGAGGCGCCGACCATCGAGGCCGCCGAAGCGAGCGACGACACAGACGACACGGCCGAAGCCGAGGCCGAGGAGTCCGGTGGACTCCGCAATCGCCGGCCGTCCGGCAAGGTGTCACACCGCCGCCGGCGTTCGCGCCGCGACGTCGCGGTCGACGAGTGAGCCGTCCAACCACGCAGCGATGAACCGGGCCACCGCGCCGATGTTGCCGATCTGGCAGTGGTTGCTCGCGTGTTCGGCGGCGGTGAACACCCTCGTGGTGACCGACCGTGCGTTGGTCAGGTTGGCCGCCTGACGTCCCAGTTGCGCGAGCGGGACGTAGTGATCGTCGGCCCCGGCAAGCAACAGCACGTCGCCTCGAATGCGGTGCGAGATCTTCCGCGTGCTCACCGCCAGAGTCGAGCGCAGGAAGTCATGCGGCGTCTCGGTGCCGGTGATGTGCATGCCCTGCTGCAGTCCCCATTCGGTGATCGGCTCCCGCGCGACCGACCAGGCGGCGACCGCGTTGACCAACCGGCGCGCTCGCCCAGTTAGCAACGCGCGCAACGGAATCCGCACACCCTTGCCGATCGACCGGGCGATCACCTCGAACTCGTCGTCGAGAATGTCGAAGGCGACCGTACGGGTGATCCGCGGCTCGAACGCGGCGGCACGGATCGCGAGGCCGCCGCCCAGCGAAATCCCCACCGCCGCAACATCATCGAGGCCGTAATGGTCGAGAACGGCAGCCACCGGACGTTCCCATTCGGGGATCAGCGTGAGGCCGTAGTCCTCGAGGGCGCTGCCCTGACCCGGGCCCTCGAACACCACGATGCGCCGCCCGGCGTCGACCATCGCGGCGATCATCGGCAAGAACTCTTCGACGTAGCTGTCGAACCCGCCGAACATCACGATCGTCGGGCCCGCCTGCCGGTCGGGCCGCAGGTCGTACGCCGGCAGGAAGCCGGAACCGAACGGGATCAGATCGGGCGTCACGTCGTACCCGGTTCGCAGCGCGCCCAGGAACCGTTGCCGCGCGGCCGGGCGACGCGGATCGGTCGCCGGCATGAAGAACTCGGCCGCCCGGTCGTAATAGGCGCCGGCGATCTCTCGGTCCTCGCCCCGCGCGCGCTCGGCCAGCGCGAGAAAGCCGTCGATCAACTCCGGATAGGTCCCCGCGTGCGCGGCCAAGCCGGCCACCTCGGCGATGGCCGACGGTCCGATCCACTGCACTACACGATTGCACTGGAAATTGATGCTGATGTCGGCGTGAAACGTTCGGTAACCGATCGCGGTGGTGAGGTCCATCCGGGGGGCGGAGGCATCCATTATCGCTCCTATCGCAAGTTGACTTGCAATAGCATGCACCTCGTTCGCGGCTATTGCAAGTCCACTTGCGATAGCATGGGCCGCATGGCCTCCGAAGTGACGCACCGACGCGGTGAGCACGTCCGCCAGGCGGTGCTGGCCGCCGCGTTCGATGAGATCGCGGCCAACGGCTTCGACGGGGCCACGGTCGCCGGAGTCGCCAAGCGCTCCGGGGTGCACGAGACGACCGTGTACCGGCGCTGGATGACCCGAGAGAACCTGTTCATGGCCGCCCTGATGGAGCGCAGCGCCGACGCCATTCCCGCGCCCGACACCGGTTCGACGCGTGGCGACCTACTCGCCATCGTCGGGGAGGTCCTCGGCTACGTGGCGTCGCCGGCCGGTACGGCCGTCCTGCGGTCCGCGGCGCTGGCGGTGGATGACGCGTATTCCGATGCGCGCAAAGCCTTTTGGACGCAACGAATCAACGCCCTGACACCGGTCGTGGTGCGCGGGATCGAACGTGGCGACCTGCGCGCTGACGCCGACCCGATGCTGCTGCTCGAGATGCTGATCGCACCGATCCACGGTCGACTGCTGCTCACCGGCCAGCCGATCGCCGACGACCTGGCCGAGGCACTGGTCGATCTCGGGCTGCGCGGCGCCGCCGCTCGCGAACTGTAGAAAACACCGCTCCCCGCACGCGTCGCTTCCCTATGCTGAGCGAGTGCCAAACACCTATCGCGTAGTCCAGTGGAACACCGGAAACGTCGGCAAGAGCTCGCTCAAATCGATCGCGGACAATCCGCTGCTCGAGCTGGTCGGCTGCTTCGCCTGGTCGCCCGAGAAGGCCGGTCGGGATGCCGGCGAGCTGGTCGGCATCGCGCCGCTGGGCATTGCGGCCACCAACGACGTCGACGCGCTGCTCGAGCTCAAGCCGGACTGCGTGGTCTACAACCCGATGTGGATCAACGTCGACGAGCTGGTCCGCATCTTGTCGGCCGGCGTCAACGTCGTGACCACCGCGTCGTTCGTCACCGGCAAGAATCTCGGCGAAGGACGCGACCGCCTGGTCGAAGCCTGCGAAAAGGGCGGCTCGACGATGTTCGGCTCCGGCGTCAGCCCCGGCTTCGCCGAGTTGCTGGCCATCGTCTCGGCGATGGTGTGCAACCGGGTGGACAAGGTCACCGTCAACGAAGCCGCCGACACGACGTTCTACGACTCACCGGAAACCGAGAAGCCGGTCGGCTTCGGCCAGCCCATCGACCACCCGGACCTGCAGGCGATGGCTGCCAAGGGCACCGCGATCTTCGGCGAGGCCGTCGCGCTGGTGGCCGACTCGCTGGGCGTCGAACTCGACGACATCCGCTGCGAGGCCGAATTCGCCCAGACCACAGCCGATCTCGAGATGGCGTCCTGGACCATTCCGGCGGGACACGTCGCGGGCGTCTACATCAGCTGGCAGGGCATCCTGGACGGCAAGACCGTCATCGACCTCAATGTCCGGTGGCGCAAAGGCCAGACTCTGGAGCCGGATTGGAAGATCGACGGCGACGGTTGGGTCATCCAGGTGGACGGGCAGCCGACCGTCACGACGAAGGTCGGGTTCTTGCCACCGCCCTATTTCGAGGCGACCACGATCGAGGAGTTCATGGACCTCGGCCACATCATGACCGCGGTACCTGCGATCAACGCGATTCCCGCCGTCGTCGCCGCTGCACCGGGCATCGCGACGTACGCGGACCTGCCGCTGACGTTGCCGCGCGGCTTCGTCAAAACGTAAGGCGGCTCAGGTACCGGGAATGTGCTGCAGCTTGCCCTGCAAGTCGGGGCAGTACTGGGCGATCGCGCTGCCCAGGAACTGATAGGCCTGAACCTGGGTGGTGCCCCGGGGGAGGTTGATGGAGAGGAAATGCGCGGAGGCGGCGGCGTCCTTGTCGACGCCGACACCGAGCCGGTGGCAGGCGATCTTGGCGATGTACGGGTTGTAGTCGTGCGGTCCGTAGATGCCGAAATGCTGGAGCTGGTTGTCGAAGTCGGTGTCCGGGTCGGCGACGGCCGGGGCCGACAGGCTGATCGCCGCGGCGATGGTGGCGACCGCAATACCGGTGAGCTTCATGGGCTGGATCCTACCTTTGTCGAGTCTGCGTGCGCTCATCGTCTCTGTTCCCCTTCGGCCCACCGAGCCACCGTCCCGGGCTCGCGCTACGGTCGTTCAACAACCGCCGTGCCCAGTTTCTTTCTGGTCGCCTATTCAGATTAGAGTAGCTAAGGTTACACACAGGCTAATTAATTAAGTGGCCTTCGCCCATGGTTAGGAATCTGAGCACCCATGACGACGACTGAGCCAAGGACAGAGCCCTTGGAAACCCAGGGCTCCGCCCGCGGCGGGGGTAGGAAAATCTCGCCCGGCCATGGCGAGCGAAAAGGTCTGTCGGGCCTGCTTGTTCGGTACTGGCTCATTCTCACGCTCGCGGCCGTCGTCGCGCTGTCAGGATTCATGGTTCACCGACTGCACGGCGTCTTCGGCATCCACAAGGGTTCTTTCGGCGGCGGCACTTCGGGCGAGGTGCTCGACTCGTTCAACGCCAAGACGATCACCCTTCAGGTCTGGGGCCCGCCGGGCAGCACGGCCACGATCAACTATCTCGACGCGGACTCCCATCCGCAGCAGGCCCTCAACGTCGCCTTGCCTTGGAGCACAGTTTTGAGTTCGACGAAACCCGGCATCCCGGCCAACCTGGTCGCGCAAGGCGACGGCAGCTGGATTGCCTGCCAGTTCGTGGTGAACAAGCACGACGGGAGCGGTGACGTCATCAAGACGCCGAATCGCTCGGACGCCGCCGAAACCAACAACGCCTTCGTCTACTGCCTGGACAAGTCCGCATGAGCGAAACCAACGAGACGGCTGCGCGCGTCGACCAGCCGCTGATCCCGCCGTTCCTGCCGAAATGGATCCATCGGCTTGCGGTGCCGATCGTGCTGGTGTGGCTGGCCATCGTGTTCGTCACCAACACGATCGCGCCGCAGCTCGAGGTCGTCTCGAAGAACCACTCGGTGTCGCAGAGTCCCCGCGACGCGGTGTCGTTCCAGTCGCAGATGCGCGTCGGAAAAACGTTCGACGAGTTCAGCACAGACAACTCGGCGATGGTCCTGCTGGAGGGCGACAAGCCGCTGGGTGCGGATGCGCACAAGTACTACGACGAGATCGTCCGGCGCCTGGAGAAGGACACCAAGCACGTTCAGCACATCCAGGACTTCTGGAGCGACCCGCTGACCGCGGCGGGCTCGCAGAGCCACGACCAGAAGGCCGCCTACGTCCAGGTGTATCTCGCCGGCAACATGGGCAGTGGTCTGGGCTCCGACTCCAGCGAGGCCGTCCGCAAGATCGTGGACTCGGTGCCCGCGCCGCCGGGCATCAAGGCCTACGTCACCGGCGCCGGTCCGCTGATCGCCGACCAGTCGCACGCGGGTGAGAAGGGCGTCGCGAAGGTCACCATGGTCACGATCCTGGTGATCCTGGTGATGCTGCTGTTCGTGTACCGATCGGTCAGCACCGTTCTCATCATGCTGGCGATGGTGTTCGTCGAGCTGGCCGCGGCCCGCGGTGTCGTCGCGACGATGGGCTACTACGACATCATGGGGCTGTCGACCTTCGCGAACAACATGCTGGTGCTGTTGGCGATTGCCGCCGGAACCGACTACGCGATCTTCATCGTCGGCCGTTATCACGAGGCCCGCGGTCTGGGCGAGACGCGAGAAGAAGCGTTCTACACCATGTTCCACAGCACGGCACACGTCGTGTTGGGCTCGGGCCTGACCATCGCCGGCGCGATGTACTGCCTGAGTTTCTGCCGCCTGCCGTATTTCCAGTCACTGGGTGTGCCCTGCGCGGTCGGCATGTTGGTCGCGGTCCTCGCGGCGCTGACGTTGGGCCCGGCGGTGTTGACGGTCGCCAGCTTCTTCAAGCTGTTGGACCCGAAGCGCAAGCTGCAGACCCAGGGCTGGCGGCGGATCGGCACGGCCATTGTCCGATGGCCCGCACCGGTTCTCGCGGTGACGATCGCGATCGCGCTGGTCGGCCTGCTCGCCCTGCCCGGCTACGAGACGGACTACGACAGCCGGCACTTCCTGCCGCCGGACACTCCGGCCAACGTCGGCTACGCCGCGGCCGACCGGCACTTCGACCAGGCCCGGCTGAATCCCGAGTTGTTGATGATCGAGACCGATCACGACCTGCGTAACCCGGCCGACTTCATCGTGCTGGACAAGGTCGCCAAGGCGGTCTTCCACATCCCCGGCATCGGTCGCGTCCAGACCATCACCCGGCCGCTGGGCACGCCCCTGGACCACAGCACCCTGGGTTTCCAGATGGGCGCCCAAGCCGCGGGCCGCATCCAGACCCAGCACTACCAGGAGGAGCAGGCGAAGAACCTGCTGAAGCAGGCCGACGAGCTGAAGAAGACGATGGCGACGCTGCACGAGCAGATGCAGGTGACCCAGGATCTGAGCAACACCACGCACGAAACCACCAAGCTCACCAAAGAGACCGTGGGGATCACCCAGAAGTTGCGCGACGACATCGCTGTGTTCGATGACTTCTTCCGGCCGATCCGCAGCTTCTTCTACTGGGAGAAGCACTGCTACGACATTCCGGCCTGCTGGTCGCTGCGGTCGATCTTCAACGCGCTGGACGGCCTCGACCAGGTGACCGAGAACATCGAGAACCTCAGCGCGAACCTGGACAAGCTCGACCAGATTCAGCCGAAGCTGGTGGCGCTGATTCCGCCGCAGATCGAGAGCCAGCAGCACAACCTGGACACGATCATGTCGAACTACGCGACGACGAACGGCCTGAACGAGCAGGCAAAGGCGCAGTCCGACAACGCAACCGCCCAAGGTGATGCATTCGACAAGTCGAAGAACGACGACACGTTCTACCTGCCGCCGGAAGCGTTCAAGAGCCCGGACTTCACGCGTGGCCTCAAGCAGTTCATCTCACCCAACGGACACGCCGTCCGGTTGATCATCTCGCACGAAGGCGACCCCGCGACCCCGGAGGGTGTCAGCCACATCGCGCCGATCAAGCAGGCCGTGCACGAGGCGATCAAAGGCACCCCATGGGAGGGCGCCAAGGTCTACCTCGGTGGGACGGCTGCGACGTACAAGGACATGCACGACGGCTCCAACATCGACCTGCTGATCGCCGGAATCGCCGCCGCCACTTTGATTTTCGTTATCATGCTGGTGATCACCCGAAGCGTGGTCGCGGCCGTCGTCATCGTTGGGACGGTGCTGCTGTCGCTCGGTGCGTCGTTCGGGCTGTCCGTGCTGCTCTGGCAGTACATCCTCGGCCTGAAGCTGCACTGGATGGTGTTGGCGATGGCGATCATCCTGCTGCTGGCGGTCGGCTCGGACTACAACCTGCTGCTGATATCCCGGTTCAAAGAAGAGATCCACGCCGGGCTCAAGACGGGCACGATTCGAGCGATGGCCGGTTCGGGCTCCGTGGTGACGAACGCCGGTCTGGTCTTCGCCGCCACGATGGCGACGTTCGCGTTCAGCCCACTCAAGGTGATGGCTCAGGTCGGTACGACGATCGCGCTCGGCCTGTTGTTCGACACGCTGATCGTGCGGTCGTTCATGACACCGTCGCTGGCGACCCTGCTCGGCCG
This sequence comes from Candidatus Mycobacterium wuenschmannii, assembly GCF_030252325.1. Taxonomy (NCBI): domain Bacteria; kingdom Bacillati; phylum Actinomycetota; class Actinomycetes; order Mycobacteriales; family Mycobacteriaceae; genus Mycobacterium; species Candidatus Mycobacterium wuenschmannii. The sequence continues at coordinate 3,422,612 of NZ_CP126981.1, forward strand.
CTGGTTCTGGTGGCCGCAGCACGTGCGCCCACGCCCGGCCAGCACGATGCTGCAGCCGTACGGATCGCGTCCGGCGGTGCGTGACCTGATCCACCGCGAACCCGAAGACGAGACCGAAGCCGGGGTCGTGCAGAAGGTCTAGTTGCCTTGCGCGGCTTGCGGTCTCGTCAGCCGAGGCCGACGAGCCGCCTCGAGTCCTCCCACAGGGCGAGTGCGCGTTGCTCGTCGTAGGAGACGATCGACGACCGTACCTCTGACAGCGCACCCTCCTGCGCCTGGAAGTACTTGCCCGAGCCGGCGGCGTAGCGCGGGTCGACGGCCACGTCGGCGAGCGATGCGCCGGAGAACGCGAGCGTCGACGTGGTGATGCCGATCCGCTTGGACGCCCAGTCCGTGAACGACGACTTTGCAACGGCCTGAACGACTTTGGGCAATCCGCGCGACAGACCGGTCTCGGGGACGGAGCCGGGGTCGTACGCGATCGACGCGATGGAACTGCCCGCGCGCTCGAGTCGCCGCGCCAGTTCGTAGGCATACATGATGGTGCAGAGTTTCGACGTCGAGTAGCGCTTGCCCACCGACAGCGGCTTCGCGCCGTCCTTGCCGTCGTTGGCCAACGCCGCGGCGTTCGGCTCGGCGGCCTTTCCGACAAGCCTGCCGTCCATGGTGTCGGGATCGTGAGTACCGCTGGCGGTGAACACAATACGACCGTCGGCGGGCACCAGCGGGAGAAGCCGATCGACGAGCAGGAAGTGGCCAAGGCAGTTCGTCGCGAACGTCAGCTCGTATCCCTCCGGGCTGTAGCTGACCGGCCCGTCGAAACGACCACCCGCGTTGCAGATCAATGCCTGCGGCGCCGCGGCCTCGCCACGCTCGATCAGTGCCGAGTAGTCGGCCGCCGCTTCGCGCACCGACCGCAACGACGAGAGGTCGAGCTCGATGACGGCCACCTCGACGCGGTGCGCCGCCCGCAACTCGTCGGCCACCGACTGCATGGTTGCCGGACTGCGACCCGCGAGAACGACGTCGAACCCACGGGCGGCGAGCTGCCGGGAGCATTCCAGGCCGATGCCGGCGTGCCCACCAGTGATGAAAATAGTTGTCATGCAGGCGATTTGGGCAGCGGAGCGGTGTGCGCGTCGTCGCTGGGTTCGCTGAAGCTGGTGCCGAGCAGCGACCGCACGGCGGTGCGCGGTCCGCTGGGCCGCAGCATCGTGCTGGCCGGCCGCGGCCGCACCTTGATCGGCCACCAGAACCAGCGACCCAGGATCGCGGCGATCGACGGCGTCATGAACGAGCGCACCACCAACGTGTCGAACAACAGGCCGAGACCGATGGTGGTACCCACCTGGCCGATGATGCGCAGGTCGCTGACGATCATCGAGGCCATCGTGAACGCGAACACCAGACCGGCGTTCGTCACTACCTTGCCGGTGCTGCCCATCGCCCGGATGATGCCGGTCTTCAGGCCGGCCGGAATCTCTTCCTTCAGACGGGATATCAGCAACAGGTTGTAGTCGGACCCGACGGCGAGCAGCACAATCACTGACATCGCCAGCACCATCCAGTGCAGTTTGATGCCGAGCAGGTACTGCCAGACGAGCACCGACATGCCGAACGAGGCGCCGAGCGACAGCGCGACCGTGCCCACGATCACCATCGAGGCAACCAGGCTCCGGGTGATGATCAGCATGATGATGAAAATCAGGCAGAGCGAACCGATTCCGGCGATCATCAAGTCGTACTTGGAGCCGTCTTTCCAGTCCTTGAACGTCGCGGCGGTGCCGGCGAGGTAGATCTTCGCGTTCTCCAGCGGCGTGCCCTTGAGCGCCTCTTCGGCGGCCTCCTTGATCGAGGAGATTCGCGCGATCCCCTCGGGCGACGCGGGGTCGCCCCGGTGCGAGATGATCAGCCGCACCGCCTTGCCGTCCGGTGAGAAGAAGTTGTTCAGCGCGCGCTTGAAGTCCTTGTTCTGGAACACTTCTGGGGGCAGATAGAACGAGTCGTCGTTCTTCGCCTGGTCGAACGCGTGACCCATCGCGTTCGCGTTCGAGCTCATGTCGTCCATCTGGTTGAAGATGCCGGACATGGTGCTGTGCATCGTCAGCATCATGGTCCGCATGCTGTCCATCGTCTCGATCATCGGCGGGAAGTCGGTGAGCAGCTGCGGCATCAACGCATCGAGCTGACTGAAGTCGCTGGTCAGGATCTGGAACTTGTCGTCGATTTCATCGATGCCGTCGACGGCGTCGAAGATCGACCGCAGCGAATAGCAGATCGGGATGTCGTAGCAGTGCTTCTCCCAGTAGAAGTAGCTACGGATCGGCCGCCAGGTGTCCTCGAAGTTCGCGACGTCGTCACGCAATTCTTCGGTGACAGCCTGCATTTCGCGTGTCTCGCCGATCATCTTGTGCGTGATGCCGGTGAGCTTCTGCATGAGGCCGTACATGTGCCTCATCCGATTCATGGTGTCTTCGAGATCGTCGGCCTGCTTGAGCATGTCGTCCATGCGGGCCTTCTGGAACTTCATCGTCTGCGTCTGACCGGCGTTCTGCATGCTGAGCTGGAACGGGATCGACGTGTGCTCCATCGCCGTGCCCTCGGGGCGCGTAATCGATTGCACGCGAGACACTCCGGGGACCGCGAAGATGCGCTTGGCGAGGCGATCGAGCACCAGGAAGTCGGCCGGATCGCGCAGGTCGTGGTCGGCCTCGACCATCATCACCTCGGGCATCAACCGGGCCTGCGAGAAGTGCCGTTCCGCGGCGTCGTAGCCTTGGTTGGCGGCGATGTTGTGCGGGATGTACAGCCGGTCGTTGTAGCTGGTCTGGTATCCCGGCAGGGTCAGCAGACCGATCAGCGCGATCCCGATCGCCGCCGACAGGATCGGCACCGGCCAGCGCACGATCGCCGTGCCGACCCGGCGCCAACCACGTGTCGAGATTCGCCGCTTGGGGTCGAACAGACCGAATCGACCGCCGACCACGATCACCGCCGGCACCAGCGTCAGCGCGACGGCGACCGCGACCACCATGCCCACAGCGCATGGGACACCGATGGTTTGGAAGTACGGCATCCGGCAGAAGCTCAGGCAGAACGTCGCACCGGCGATGGTCAGACCCGACGCGAGCACCACGTGGGCCACCCCGTGATACGTCGTATAGAACGCTTCCTCACGGGTCTCGCCGTGCTGACGGGCTTCTTGATAACGGCCGAAGAAGAAGATCGCGTAGTCGGTGCCCGCGGCAATTCCCAACGACACCAACAGGTTCACCGCGAACGTCGAGAGTCCGATCAGCTGGTGGTAGCCGAGAAACGCGACAATGCCTCTGGCCGCGGTCAATTCGATGAAGACGGTGAACAGCAGGAGCACGACCGTCCAGACGGAGCGGTAGACCAACAGCAGCATGGTCAAGATGACCAGCATCGTCACCATGGTGATCTTCACCAGCGTGCTGTCGCCGCTGTGGTGCATGTCCGACACCAGCGCCGACGGTCCGGTCACGTACGTGACGACGCCCTTGGGCGGAGGGGTGTGGTCGACGATCTTTCGGACGGCCTCGATCGACTGCTCGGCCAGCGTCGTGCCCTGGTTGCCGGCCAGGTTCATTTGGACGTAAACCGCTTTGCCGTCCGGGCTTTGAGCTCCGGGAGCGGTGAGCGGGTCGCCCCAGAAATCCTGGACGTGCTGGATGTGCGCCGGGTCGGCCCGCAGTTGCTTGATGATGCTGTCGTAGTACCGGTGCGCGTCGTCACCGAGCTTCGCGTCGCTCTCGAGGACCAGCATCGCGAAGTTGTCGGAGTCGGACTCCTTGAACTTCTTGCCGGTGACCTCCATCGCCTGCACCGACGGCGCGTCCTTGGGACTCAAGGAGACCTGGCGTTCTTCGGCGACTTTCTCCAGCGGCGGGACGGCCACCGCCATCAGCACGATGAGCCCGATCCACGCCAAGATGATCGGCACCGCGAACCGGCGGATCAGTCGCGGGCCCCGGGGTGGCGTCGTACCTTCGGCGTTGATCATGCGCTCTTGAGATTGCAGAAAGTAAAGGCGTTCACCTCATGGGAGACCCGCTCGGCCTTGACGACATCGTCGACGATGATCCGGCAGCCCAGGGTGTTGCTGTTACCTTGCGCCACAATGTTTCCCACGACAGATGCGGCCTTGGTGGTCAAGTTCAGGCTCCAGGGCAACTTGGCGGCGTCGACATGCTGCGGGTCGGCGTTGGTGTCGAAGTAGCTGATGTCGGCGGTTGTTCCGGGCGGCCCGTACACCTCGTAGCGGATCCGCTTCGGGTTGAACGGCTTGCTGTCGTCGGTTGCGCTGTCGGAGTACGCCGGCCGCTTCTCAGAGCCGAAGATGCCGTGGATCCGGAACACGGTGAAGCCACCGAGACCGACCACAAACGCGATGACGAGCGGGATCCATGCCCGCTCCAGCACCCTGAAAATCGAAAACCCCTTCACCCGCTGCCGCGTTCCGGCCGGCAATATCTCAACGCCTCGAAGCTGTGCGCCCGCCGGTCGGCGAGCCGTCCCAGGGCGCTTGCGTGAGCCTCGCGGCACCGCCAGACCCTGACGAGTAAACCACGCGCGCACCCCGCGTTGTCGACTCCGCACCCCGGCGGAACTGCTATTCAGATGTAACGCATGTCATGTGCGTAAACGGACGGTACCGGGTTCTACAGCCGCCCGCAATGCGTCCGGGTGCGCTATCCTCGCGCGGTGCCGCAGCTCACGTTCCAGCGTGCCCGCACCGAGGACAAGAAGCGCCAGCGCGCCGCAGCGCTCGTCGAGGCCGCGCGTTCGCTGGCCCTGGAGTCCGGTGTCGCGTCGGTGACGCTGACCGACGTGGCGAGCCGGGCCGGGGTGCACTACTCCGGGGTGCGCCGGTACTTCACCTCGCACAAAGAGGTGCTCATGCACCTGGCGGTCGAGGGGTGGGCGCGATTTGCGGAGACCGTCACCGCAAGCCTGGCCGAGCCCGGCCCGATGTCGCCGGCCCGGGTCGCCGAGGCACTGGCCGGCAGCCTGGCGGCCGACCCGCTGTTCTGCGACCTGCTCGCCAACCTGCATCTGCACCTCGAACACGAGGTCGAGATCCACCGGGTGCTGGAGTTCAAGCAGACCAGTAATGCCGCGGTGATCTCGCTGATCGACGCGATCGAGAGGGCGCTGCCGCCGCTGGGGCGGGCGGGCGCGTTCGACGTCCTGCTCGCGTCGTATTCGCTCGCGGCGCCGATGTGGCAGATGGCGAACCCGCCGAAGCGGCTTGCCGACGAGTACGCCAAGCGCGCGGACGTACCGCCCGATTGGAAGATCGACTTCACCGCCGCGCTGACGCGGCTGATCACGGCGACCTGCGTCGGCCTACTGGCCGGTGCCGGCTCCCAAGACCGCTAGGACCACTGCCACAAGGACATGTCGCCCTTGGGGTAGTTCTGGCAGTTCTCGGTCTCCTTGGCGACGACGCCCTTGTTGTTGAAGAAGAGCTTCATGTGGTTGGGCCACGCCAAGTTCAGCGGGTTGATCTGGGGGGCGTAGAAGTTGGCGGAATAGGCCCTGCGGTCCGCCGCCGACAACGAGTAGAACCAGTGCACCTTGTTCTGGACGTCCTGGGCGACGTTCTGGTGGTTGTTGTAGTCGATCATGTAGCGCTGGTAGTACACCGGCGCGAAGTCGCGGGCCGCGGCCATCAGCTGCTCGGCGTCACAGGTCGTCGAGATCATTCGCCGGGGAATCGGGAAGTCCTCGGTGGAGTCGTTCTGCGAGCAGCCGTTGCACGGCGTGAACCCCGGCCCAATGGGGTCGCCGGGATCTGCCGACGCAAGCCGGGGGAACGCGGTCGGCACCGCGAAGACGGCGGCGCCGAGCGCGAGCGCTGCGAGACCGGCGCGGACGGCGAGGCTCAGTCGATAAAGACGCATGCGGCCACTATAACGCTCCGATTACGGCAGCGCGCAATGGCTGCAAAGCTTGACTAACCAACGGGCGGCGTGATCTCCAGGCCCACGTGAACCTTGTCGATGCCACCCCGCACGATCGAGTGCACGTAGAACCACGGGGCGTGATACCAGTACCGCTTCAGCACCGCGTTGTAGACGCGGCGGGTCTCCGATTTCGGCAGAATTCGCGCGACACCCTCGACGTCGTCGCTCTTGGGCTTGCCCAGCGATCCGCTCTTGGCGATCGTGACCCGCGGGGTGTTTTTGATCCGCTTGGTTTTCCACGACCCGTCGTCGGTGATCACCAGGAGTTTGCCGTTCTCCGGCACTCCCCAGATGGGCGTCGGCTTGGGCCGGCCGTCCTTGGTGAAGGTGGTCAGCAGCAGGTATTTGGCTTTGATGACGTCCGCGAAGGTAGTGGCCACGCCCATCTTTATAACCAATAACTGAACGGTCCGCTGAATGCGTGACGTTGGCACGGGGTCGGCTTACTGTGTCGTCATAGCCGAGGACTGGTGCCGATGACCCCCGATGACGAGTCCGCCACAACGCTGGAAGATCTACGCGGCGACCTGGCGCTGCGCTACAAGTGGACGCCCAGCGGCGGTACCGCGGTCGACTCGGCCGTGGCCGACGCCGACGCCGCGGCGCTCGACCGCGACGGCTACGTCATCTGGCAGAACCTGCTGACGCGCGAGCAGTGCGATCGAATTCGCGACGAGGTGACGCCCTGGCTGGGGCACACCGGGCGCAACACCTTCGAGGGTCGAAAGACCCAGCGCATCTACAGCGTGCTGAGCCGGACCCGGATCTGCGACGGGGTGGTCGACCATCCCCGGGTGCAGGCCGCGCTGGATCGGCTGCTGATGCCCAACTATCTGCTGTCGGCGTTGCAAGCGATCAACATCCAGCCCGGCGAGGCCGCGCAACTGGCGCACCACGACGACGGCTTCTACCCGATCCCCCGACCCCGCGAACCGTTGGCGGCGGCGACGATCTGGGCGATCGACGACTTCACCGCGGACAACGGCGCGACTGTGCTCTACCCCGGCAGCCACCGCTGGGGTAAGCGGCGGCCGGGGCCGGACGACGAGGCGGTGCCGGTCGTGATGCCGGCCGGCTCGTGCGTGTTCTTCGTCGGCACGCTGTGGCACGGCGGCGGGGCCAACACCACCGACAGCGACCGGCTCGCCATCACGGCGCAGTACTGCGAGCCCTGGCTGCGGCCGATGGAGGCCTACACCCTGTCGATCTCCCGCGACATCGCGCGGGACGTATCCGACGACATCCGCCGCATGCTCGGCTACAGCATCCACCCACCGTTCGTCGGCGCCGTCGACGGGCTGCACCCGCTGCGCCTGCTGGAGGATGGCAACATCTAGCGCATGACACGTCGCAGCATCGCTCGCATCGTTGCCGGTGCGCCCCTGATGGTTCTCGCCTTCCAGACCGCTCCGCCCGTGGGCCCGACGGCGGCGGCCGACGACTGCCCGAACGCCGAAGTGGTGTTCGCGCGCGGCACCGGTGAGCCCGTCGGCCCCGGCGGACCCGGCCAGGCGTTCTACGACTCCCTGACCGCACAACTGCCCGGCAAGACGATCAACCTGTATCCGGTGAACTACCCGTCGACCACCGACTACGTGAACAGCGCGCACGCCGGCGCCGACGACGAGGTGGCCCACGTCCAGGCCACCGCCGCGGCCTGCCCGAACACCAAGATCGTGATCGGCGGTTACTCGCAGGGCGCCGGTGTCGCGGACATGACCAGCCACCGGCTCTCCCCGCAGGTCGCCAATCACGTTGCGGCCGTTGCCCTTTTCGGCAACCCACAGAGCAGCTACTCAAAGAGCCTGTCGGACAGCCAAATTCCGGCCCTCGACCCGAGCTTCGTCCCGAAGGCGATCGACATCTGCCTGCCCAACGACAACATCTGCGCCGAGGGCGGCAGCATCATCGCGCATCTCGGTTACGTCCCCGACGCGACGAACCAGGCCGCGACGTTCGTAGCGGGCAGGCTGCAGTAGCTATTTCTTGCGGTCCGTATCTTTGCTCGGCTGAACGCGTTTCGGCTCGCCGGGCATCTTCGGGTAGTTCGGCGGGTAGGGCAGATCGCCGAGGCCGTTCTCCTCGTCGGCGGCGACCATCTCCAGCAGCGGCTCGATCGACTGGGCTTCGGAATCGATGTCGGCCCACGGATCGTCGCGGTTGGCGACCACGTCGGCCGCGGTCTCGATCGTGTAGTCGTCGGGGTTGGCGGTCGCCAGTTCGTCCCAGCTGAGCGGCATCGACACCGTGGCGATCTGGGTGCGCCGCACCGAGTAGGCGGATGCGAATGTGCGGTCGCGGGCGTTCTGGTTGAAGTCGATGAAGATCCGCTCGCCGCGCTCTTCCTTCCACCACGACGTCGTCACCGAATCGGAGGCGCGGCGCTCGACCTCGCGGGCCAGCGCGATGCCGGCGCGGCGCACCTGGATGAAATCCCAGTCGGGCGCGATGCGCAGGAAGACGTGGATGCCGCGGCCACCCGACGTCTTGGGATAGCCGACCAGTCCGAGTTCGTCAAGCAGCGGCTTGAGCACGTCGACGGCTACGCTGCGGGCCTCGTCGAAGCCGGTGCCCGGCTGCGGGTCCAGATCGACCCGCAACTCGTCGGGATGCTCGGCGTCCGGGCAGCGCACCTGCCACGGGTGCAGCGTCACGGTGCCCATCTGCGCGGCCCACACGATCGCCGCCGGGTGGGTCACCCGAAGCGCGTCGGCGGTCCGCCCGGACGGGAAGGTGATGGTGCAGGTCTCGAGGTAGTCGGGGTAGTGCTTGGGGATGCGCTTCTGGTAGATCTCCTCGCCGTCGATACCGTCCGGGAAGCGCTGCAGATGCGTCGGGCGGTCCTTCAAGGACGCGAGCATCGGCCCGGCGGCGACGGCGCGGTAGTAGTCGATGAGCTTGCCCTTGGTGCCCTTGGAGCCCAACTTCGGGAAGTAGACCTTGTCGGGATTGGTCACCCGGACCGCGATGCCGTCGACGTCGATTTCCTCCGCGGGGGCAGCCATACTCCGATTATGGACTTGCCCGTCATGCCGCCGGTTTCGCCGATGCTGTCGAAGGCGGTGAAAACGTTGCCGCCGGACGCGTCGTACGAGCCCAAGTGGGACGGGTTCCGGTCGATCCTTTTCCGCGACGGCGACCAGGTCGAGGTCGGCAGCCGCAACGAGAAACCGATGACACGCTACTTTCCCGAGCTGGTCGAAGCGGCGACCGCGGAGCTGCCCGAGCGTTGCGTGATCGACGGCGAGATCGTCATCGCCACCGATCACGGCCTGGATTTCGAAGCGCTGCAGCAACGCATCCATCCGGCCGACTCGCGGGTGCGGATGCTGGCCGAGAAGACGCCGGCGTCATTCATCGCCTTCGACCTGCTGGCTCTCGGCGACGAGGATTACACCGGCCGGCCGTTCTCCGAGCGACGCGACGCCTTGGTCGACGCACTGAGCGGCGTCGGTCCGTCGTTTCACGTCACGCCCGCGACCACGGACGCCGACCTCGCGCAGCGCTGGTTCGACGAGTTCGAGGGCGCCGGCCTCGACGGCGTGATCGCCAAGCCGTTGACGATCACCTACCAGCCGGACAAGCGCATCATGTTCAAGATCAAGCACGAGCGCACCGCGGATTGTGTGGTTGCGGGTTACCGGGTGCACAAGTCGGGGGACGACGCGATCGGCTCGCTGCTGCTCGGGCTCTACAAAGACGACGGCACGCTGGCGTCGGTCGGCGTGATCGGCGCGTTCCCGATGGCCAAGCGCCGCGAGCTGTTCACCGAATTACAGCCGCTGGTCACCGATTTCGACGGCCATCCCTGGAACTGGGCCGCGCACGAGGCGGGTGAGCGGACGCCGCGCAAGAACGAGTTCTCTCGCTGGAACGCCGGCAAGGACCTGTCGTTCGTGCCGCTGCGGCCCGAGCGCGTCGTCGAGGTGCGCTACGACCACATGGAGGGTGAACGCTTCCGCCACACCGCGCAATTCAACCGGTGGCGGCCGGATCGCGAGCCGTCGTCGTGCACCTACGCGCAACTCGACAGCCCTTTGACGTTCAGCCTCGGCGATATCGTTCCGGGGCTGGGCGCGGGCGGGGACACTGGCACAGGTGACTGACGACTTCAACGAACGCAACATCGCCGAGTTCCGCGCAAACCATGGCCGCGTCGGCGGCAACTTCGAGGGCGCCCCGCTCGTCATCCTGCACACGGTGGGCGCGAAAAGCGGTGAGCCGCGGACCAACATCATGATGTATCAGCCCGACGGCGAACGGTATCTCGTCTTCGCCTCGGCCGCCGGCGCCGACAAGAACCCCGCCTGGTACTGGAATCTGAAGGCCAACCCCGACACCCGCATCGAGGTCGGCGACGAGATCGTCGACGTGCACGCCACCGAACTCGACCGCAAAGAGCGCGACGAGAAGTACGCGCTGCAGGCCGAGCGCTACCCGGGCTTCGCCGATTACGAGGCCAAGACGTCGCGGGTCATTCCGGTCGTCGCACTGGCCCCGACCGGTCCTTCGCGGCCGCGCGACTAGATCGCGACGTCCAGCGACGCCAGGCCGCGCAGCGTGACGTTGGGCTTGTAGACCGGTTCGGCGGCCAGCCGGGCCGCCGGGAAACGAGCCGTCACCGCCGACAGCGCCGCGGCGGCTTCCAGCCGGGCCAGCGGGGCGCCCAGGCAGTAGTGCAGGCCGCGCCCGAAGGACAAGTGCCGGAACGCTTTTCGGTCGGGATCAAAGGATGCCGGCCGGTCGAACTCGGCCGCATCATGTTGCGCGGCACCGAGCAGCAGCAACATCGAGTCGCCCTTGTCCACGCTGGTGTCGCCAATTGTGATGTCGTCGGCGGCAATTCGGACCACCAGGTGTACCGGCGGGTCATAGCGCAGCGTCTCTTCGACAACAGCCGACGCGCGCTGCGGGTCGGCGGCCAGCGCCGCCCATTGCGCGGGCTCCCGCAGCATGGCCAGCATCGCGTTGGCGATCAGGTTCACCGTCGTCTCGTGGCCGGCGACCAGCAGCAGCATGCAGGTCGAGACGATCTCGTCCTCGGCCAGCTGGTCGCCGGACTCCTTGACTGCGATCAACCTCGACATCAGGTCGTCGCTCGGACGCGCACGCCGCCGATCGATCAGGTCGTGCAGATAGCCCCGGAGCCACTGGCCGGCGGCGATCCGCTCGTCCATCCCATCGGCCGGTGCCCCGGTCGCCGCGAAGAACGGATCGAGCGCCTGCGCGAGCAACGCCGAGGCATGGCTGAATTCGGCATCGTCCTCGACCGGCACCCCGAGTAGCCGGCAGATCACGTTGACCGGCAGCGGATGAGCGAGGTCGTCGACCGCATTGAAGCGCCCGCGCTCGGCGACCCGGTCCAGCATGCCGTCGACCAGATCGGTGATGTGCGGCGTCAATTCGTTGACGACCTTGGGCACGAACGCCTTGCTGACCAATTTGCGCAGCCGGGTGTGATCCGGCGGATCGAGAAACAGGAACATCGGCGGGCCCTGCGGTTGGGTGTTCGTTCCTTCCTCGGCAAGGCGCTGGACCATCTTCGATTTCTGTCGATCGACCGACGACGCCGAATGCCGCAGCGCGTCGTCGCAGTCACGGAACGACGAGAAGATGTGCAGGCTACCGTCGGGCATGTACATCGGGCCGCCGGCGCGGAACTGCTCGTAGACCGCGTAGGGGTTGGCCCGGTTGGCCGGGTCCAGCAGTCGCAGCAACAGTTCCTGCGGGCCGGCGACGCTCGTGGCAGACATATTTGCATTGTGCAGGTGCGAAAGAACTTGCAGGTAGCTACGGTCGCGCCAGAGTCCCAACGCATGCACGTTACGGCCGGGTTAGATTCCTGCTGTGAACAAGGGCGCGTGTGCCATCGCGGCGGCGGCGCTGCTGGTCGGCGGCTGCTCCGGTAAGGCTGCGACGCCACCGCGAGGAGTGCTGCCGCCGGGCACCGCGGTGCTGTCCATCGACGGTAAAGATCTGGGCACCAGCTATGCGGTGCGCTGCCAGCGGATCGACTGGATGACACGGATCCACACCGACCTGCACTCGTCGAAGGTGCACGCGATGCTCTCCACAGCCGACAAGCTGAAGGCCGAGTTCGTCCGCTTCGACGCGGTCGACGGGTTCACCGGGTCCTACGAGCACGCGCTGCAGGGCGAGGCCTCGGTCACGATGACCGGCCCCACGTACCACATCACCGGTGCCGCACTGGGTTTCAACAATGCCGAGCGGACCAAGCTGAAAGCCGAAACGTTCACGATCAACGTATCGTGCTAGCGGCTCAGCCCTTCAAGAAGGCGACGACGTAGCCCGCGAGTTCCTCTCCGGCGTCCTCCTGCAGGAAGTGCCCCGCGTTGGCCACCACCGGATGGTCGATGCCCCGGGCGCCCGCCATCTCGCGCCGCAGGATCGGCGCCATCCCGCCGGTGATCGGGTCGCCGTCGCTGAACGCGACGAGCATCGGTGTCGAACTCGCGCACAGCGTCGCCCACGCCGCCCGGTTGGCCGACGCAGCGGGATCGTCGGGCGCCGTCGGCACCAGGCCCGGCATCGCCCGCGGTCCCGCGCAGTAGGAGTCGTCGGGGAAGGGTGCGTCGTAGGCCGCGCGCACCTCGTCGTTCATCGGCCGTCGGCAACCGCCCTGCACGAACCGGCCCACGTCGATCGACGGCGCGGTCTGGATCGCCTGGCGGAACTGCCACCAGATCTCCGGCATCGGGATATCGCCGGTGGGTAGGCCGGTATTGGCGACGACCAGGTGGCTGAACCGCTCGGGATGCTCTGCGGCCAAACGCAATCCGATCAGCCCACCCCAGTCCTGGCCTACCAGCGTCACCCGCTGCAGGTCCAGCTTGTCGAACACCAACTCGCGCACCCATTCGACGTGACGCGCGTAGCTGTGGTCCTCGATGCGGGTCGGCTTGTCGGACCGGCCGAAGCCGACCAGGTCGGGACAGACCACGCGGTGCCCGGCCGCGGCCAGCACCGGGATCATCGTGCGGTAGAGATACGACCACGACGGCTCGCCGTGCAGCAGCAGCACCGGGTCGGCGTCGGCGGGTCCGTCCTCCACCCAGGCCATCCGCAGGGCGCCGCCTTCGCCGTCGGATACCTCGGAATAGTGTGCAGCGTAAGGAAATTCGGGTAGCGCGGCGAACCGGTCGTCAGGGGTGCGCAGTGTCTGCATGAGTGTGAAGATACGCCACCAGCTGGTCCAGCAGCGGGATCTGGCTCTTCAGCAGCTTGACCCGGGCCTGCGCCACAGTGAACCACTCGATCCGGTCGACCTCCGGGAATGACTTCAGTTGCCCTGAGCCCCTTGGCCATTCGAGTTCAAAGGTGTTGCTGTGGGCGCCGGCGAGGTCGAGGTCGGCCCGCACCGCGAACGCGGTGACGACCTTGCCGCCGGCCTGCTTGATCGGTGCCAGATCAATCCGCGGGCCGACCGGAAGCGGCAACCCGACCTCCTCGCCGAACTCGCGCTGCGCAGCCGCCCACGGGTCTTCGCCGTCGGCGTACTCGCCCTTCGGGATCGACCAGGCGCCGTCGTCTTTGCGCGCCCAGAACGGGCCGCCGGGGTGGGCGATCAGGACTTCAAGGCCAGAACCTGTTCGATACAGCAGCAGCCCCGCGCTCAGCTTGGGCATCGCCGCCGTCAGACCCCCGCCGCGCGTTCCAGATCCTTGAGCGAGGTCTCCAGGTGGCCGAGCAACCGCTGCAGGTGTGGCACACTCTTGCGGCAGCCGACCAGGCCGAAGTCGATGTTGTCGGCGTTGTTGACCATGGTGATGTTCAGGGCCTGGCCGTCCAGCGCGATCGACAGCGGGTAGTTGCCGTCGAGTCGGGCGCCGCCCCAGTACATCGGCTTGGTCGGGCCCGGCACATTGGAGATCACGATGTTGAACGGCGGCGGCGTCGTCCGGACGAAGCCGGGCAGCGCGGACAGACCCAGCGGTCCGATGAGCGACGCGGACAGCGCATACGCCTGCAGCTTGGGCAATTCCGCGAACACCTTCTTGTTGCCGCGCATCGACGCGCTGATGGTCTCCAGCCGCTTCACCGGGTCGTCGACGTCGGTGGCCAGGTTGCACAGCAGCGCACCGACCTGGTTGCCGCCGGCGTCGGCCTCGTCCTCCGAACGCATGCTGACCGGGACCATGGCGATCAGCGGGGTGTCGGGCAGCGCGTGCTCGTCCTGCAGGTAGTAACGCAAAGCGCCGGAACACATCCCGAGGATGACGTCGTTGAAGGTCACCCCCGCGGCGACCTTGATGCTCTTGAGCCGGTCGATCGCCCACGACTGTGCGGCGACTCGGCGCGCCCCGCCGATCGGCACGTTGAACATCGTGCGCGGCGCCGCGAACGGCAGCGTCAGCTGCTGCTCCACCAGCGCCGCCTTGGCCAGTGACCACGTCGACGGGCCATATGCCGCAACCGATTTCGCAATGTCGGTCAGACCCCGCCGGCTCGGCTTCTCGGCATTGTCGCGGTGCCGACGCGGCAGGTCCCAGATCGCCACCATGTCAGTGTCGTCGGGGTCGGCCGACAAGGTCCGCTGCATCAGGCGCAGCGCCGAGACGCCGTCGATCAGCGAATGATGGAACTTGCTGTAGACGGCGAACCGGCCGTCGTTCAGCCCCTCGACGAAGTGCGCCTCCCACAGCGGGCGATGCCGGTCGAGCAGACCGCTGTGCCACCGCGAGGTCAACTCAAGCAGTTCGCGCACCCGGCCCGGCGTCGGCAACGCCGAGCGCCGCACGTGATAGTCGATGTCGACGTCGTCGGGGTCGTCGTAGGTCCACGCGACGGCGGGGACCGCACCGAAGGTCCACGCCGGGTGTTTGCGGAAGGTGGGCTGGAAGTCGCGGTTGGCGACCAGCGTGTCGCGAATCTCGCGGGCAAACTCCGGGCCGGCGCCCTCCGGCGGCTCGAACAGTTGTAGACCGCCGACGTGCATCGGATGCTCACGCGATTCGATCGACAGAAAGACCGAGTCGAGCGGACTCATCAGTTCCATGAACCCATCTAAGGCGTTGCCGACAATCGAGGCCAGCGAATACGCGAATCAGTTCAACTGGTGAACATTCCGCCGACCGATCCGACCAGTCCGAGAACCGGATCGAGCAGATTCTGTTGGATGCCGCTGAGATCCAACAGGTTCTGGATGCTCGCGCCGATCGGCCCCTCGATGTCGATGAACGCGGTGAAGGGATTGAAGTCGGCGTTGAGATCGGTGACGAAGTCGTAGTACGGCACCCCGATGGTCTGCTCCGACCACGCCTCGGCTTCGGCGAAGAACGTCTCGAGTTGGTCGAAGCCGGGCAGCTCCGCCCCGAAGAGCGCGAAGCCGTTGTTGGCGCCCTGCACTACACCGTTGGCGAATTGGAGGCTGAAGGTCACCGGGTCGAGGGTCGGGAATAGCTCGGCCGGCGTGGGATCGCCGAATGGGGTGGAGCGGTCGTAGCCGGCCTCGACGATCACCTGCAGCGCCGGCTGGAAAATCTTCAGCACCGGTTCGGGCACGCCCAGTGTGCGCAGCGGCTCGAGCAGCGGAAGGTTGGTCGTCGGGATGAAGTAGAACGTGGTGTCGCCCTCGATCTGCTTGACGATCTCGCTGGAGCCCAGCACATATTCGTCGGCGTACGGGCCCGAGATCGGGTCGGACGGCGGCCAGATCGCCGGAACCTCGTACGGCAGAGGGCCATTGCCGTAGCCGGCGTGGGAGTAGAAGAACCCCAAAAGCGCGTTCGCGTCGGCGACCAGGTTGACCGGATACCGCGGAAAATCGGCGACGGCGTCGTATTGGTTGGCGATGTCGATGGTGTCGATGCCCGCGGTGGTCGGCTCGGCGCCGTTGAAGTCGAATCCCGGGGCGCCCGGGATGACCAGGCCGGCGAAGCGCTCGAGAAAGCCGCCGTCGGGCCGGTTGCCGGAACCGAGCAGCAGGAAGGTGACATCGGGTCGCGTGTCAGGGTCCTGCTGCATGAGGAGCAACTTCTCCAGGACGGCGATCTGGGCGCTCTGCGAATAACCCTGGACGAGGTAGGGCACGTCGGCGGGCTGATCGTCCATCATGGCTTGCAGATTCGCGAGACCGACCGGAATCGACGTGCTCGCAGCCGATTCCGGGGTCGGCACCAAAACGGAGGTGTAGTCCTGACCGGTTGTCGGGTTGATGTAGTCGGAGATGATCGTGTCGCGCCAGAACTCACTGGGCGTCGGCATCCCGGTGCCGCCCATCATCAATGCGATCAGCGGGTCGGCGTCGGCGGTGTCGGCGTTCGCGAGGGCGGCGGACAGCAGCAAGGTCATGAGCGCGCCGCCGATCAGCGCGCCGACATGTCGTGCGGTCCTCATCGCGACCACTGTGCCGCAAAGCCGGCTGACTCGCCGGGAATTCCCGATGCTGAGATCGGCTGGTAACGGCACCCGAAACCCCGGTTGGCCCTAAGCTCTTGGGATGCGCGATCGGGAGACGATCGACTCCGAACTACGCCGCGTGGCATCCGAGCTCCGCTTGATCCGCGAGCGGGGTGGACGGCCGTCCAGCCAACAGGTCGACGCGCTGCTCGACGAGCGCCTGGGACATCCCGTCGAGGTGTTGTGCGATACCGCGGTTCTCGACGAAATCCTGGCGCCGTTCGAGGAGTCGATCGATCGGCCGCGCCGACGGCGCCGGGGCCGGCTGTTGCGTTTCGCGTTGCGTGCTGCGGTCCCGATGTCGGTGCTCGCCATCGCCGCGGTGCTGGCGGTGATGTTCATGCTGCACCGGCATCAGCGCCCGACCGAGCCGGTGGCCTCGACGACGCAGGTGTCCGACGAGCGGTCGACTCCCGTTCCGGGGCCGCCGCTGGTTCCGCCGCCCGCCGCAACGTCGCAGGCCGACATTGCGGAGAAGGCGATGGTCGAGGCCCTGCAGCACGAGGGTGTGCCGGTGCCCAGCCGCGAGTACGCCTCGGCACAAGGGCACGCGGTCTGCGACTTCCTCAGCAAGCAGCCCAGCTTCTCCGACGCCACCCAGTTCGTACAGCGGTCGACGATCTGGGACAACCAGCAGAGCGCCGACTTCACCGCCGCCGCCGTCGTCACCTACTGCCCGCAGTTCGAGCAGACCAGCAATGCGCAGATGCAGCAGACCTTCCAGAAGTCGGTGACCAACATGCAGACGATCGAGAACGATCTGCAGGGCATCAACCGCGACCTGCAAGGCATCAGCGACGGCCTACACCCGGGCAGCTAGCTCGATCAGCCGTTCCACCTCGCTCAGGTCGTACGGCGCGCGCAGGCCGAGAATCAAGTGCTGCGCGCCGGCGTCCACCAACGCCGGAACAAGATCCGGGTCGGCGCGCTCGACCCAGACCGTGCGCTCGATTTCGGTTGGCGCTCTT
Organism: Candidatus Mycobacterium wuenschmannii; assembly: GCF_030252325.1. NCBI lineage: Bacteria > Bacillati > Actinomycetota > Actinomycetes > Mycobacteriales > Mycobacteriaceae > Mycobacterium > Candidatus Mycobacterium wuenschmannii. The sequence continues at coordinate 3,439,989 of NZ_CP126981.1, forward strand.
CCTATTTCGGCACACCACTGATCGATCACCCGGTTCTTGTGCCGGATCGTTTCGGAGTCGCCATAGCCGTTCCACATGTCCGCGTGCTGGGCCACCAGACGTAGCGTCCGACGTTCGCCCTGGCCGCCGATCAGGATCGGCAACCGGCCCAGCGGCGGCGGATTCAACAGACTGAGCCGGGACCTGATCCGCGGCAGCGCCTCGGTGAGATCGTCGAGTCGCTCGCCCGGTGTGCGGACGCCATAGCCGTATTCGGCTTCGTCCTTGTCCATCCAGCCCGAGCCGATGCCCAGCACCGCACGCCCGCCCGACAGGTGGTCGAGGGTGCGGGCCATGTCGGCGAGCAGGTCGGGGTTGCGATAGCCACCGCCCGTCACGAGCATGCCGATCTGCGTGACATTCGAGGTGGTCACGGCCATCGCGGCCAGGATCTGCCAGCCCTCGAAGTGCGTCTCTTCCGGCCGCCCGTAGAGCGGTGGGAAGAAGTGGTCCCAGGTCCAGAGGCTGTCGACCCCGAGGGCGTCGACGCCGCGCCAGCCCGCCTTCAGTTGTGCCATGGTGCAGTTCTGCGGGTGGATCTGGACGCCGACCTTCACCGCATCGACTCTAGAGCCAGGCGCCGACGGCACAGTCGGTGAAACACTTTGGCGGTGGCGGAGGGATTTGAACCCTCGGACGGGGGTTACCCGTCACACGCTTTCGAGGCGTGCTCCTTAGGCCGCTCGGACACGCCACCGCGGGACACACTACCCAACGACGGCGTCGCTATCCCAATCGCTGGCGGGCGAAGAACGTCTCCAGCACCGCGGCGCACTCGCCCGCCAGCACCCCGCCACGTACGTCCGGCCGGTGGTTGAGCCGGCGATCGCGCACCACGTCCCACAGCGAACCCACCGCACCGGTCTTGGGCTCCCACGCGCCGAACACCACCCGGCCGACGCGCGCCATCACCAGTGCACCGGCGCACATCGTGCATGGCTCGAGCGTCACCGCCAGCGTCGCGCCCTCCAGCCGCCAGCCGTCGCCGTGCACCCGGGCCGCCGCTCGGATCGCCAGCACTTCCGCGTGCGCGGTCGGATCGCCGAGCGCTTCGCGGGCATTGACCGCGCGGGCCAGCTCGGTGCCGTCGGCCGCGACCACGACCGCGCCAACCGGAACGTCGCGGGGGTCCGCCGTCGCGGCGACCGCCAGCGCGGCGCGGATCAGGTCGTCGTCAGAGCTCACCGATTGAGCTTGTCGACCACCGACGACAGCTCGTCGGCGAAGCCCATCTCGCGGGCGATGCGCTCCAGCTGTTCGTCGGCGAAGAGGTCGGTCTCGTCCAGAATGACGCTGAGCACCGGCTCGGGCAGGCCGATGTCGGACAGCAACCCGAGATCGCCCTCAGCGAAGGGGTCGGCGTCTTCAAGATCATCGGCGTCGATGTCGGCGTCCAGGTTGTCCAGCACTTCTTCGGCGATGTCGTAGTCCAACGCCGCCGTGGCATCCGAGAGCAGCAAACGCGTTCCGGACGGCGCCGGCCGGACGATCACGAAAAAATCGTCGTCGATGTCGATCAGGCCGAAAACCGCACCGGCACTGCGTAACTCACGTAGCTCGGTCTCGGCCGCGGACAAACTGGTCAGCACCTTGGGGCCCATCGCCGAGCAACGCCACTTGCCGTCCTCGCGCACGACAGCCACACCGAAGCCGTCCGGTGTGTCGGCCTGCGCGGACGCCCGCTGTGCTCCCATGGGCGCCTACGCTAGTCGCGCCGAAGCCGCTTGACCAGCACGCGCGCAGCAAACCGGTGTCGCGCCCGCGGCCCGATATGCCACCCTTGATGCGTGGTTCCTCCCCCCATTTCGAAGAACCGTGCGAAGACACCGGTGTGCGTGCTGGGGCTCGGACTCATCGGCGGCTCGCTGTTGCGCGCTGCCCAGGCGGCCGGGCGGGACGTGTTCGGCTACAACCGGTCGGTCGAGGGCGCCCAGGCCGCCCGCTTCGACGGGTTCGACGCGTCCACCGACCTGAACGCCGTGCTCAGCAGCGCCGCTGAGGTCGGCGCGCTGATCGTGCTCGCCGTGCCGATGCCGGCGCTGCCGATCCTGCTCGGCCACATCGCCCAGACCGCGCCCGATTGCCCACTCACCGACGTGACCAGCGTCAAGGGTGCAGTGCTCGACGCGGTCACCGCCGCGGGCCTGCGGGAGCGCTTCGTGGGCGGGCATCCGATGACGGGCACCGCGCACTCCGGCTGGGAGGCCGGCAATCCGCGCTTGTTCGCCGGTGCGCCGTGGGTGATCAGCGTCGACGACCACGTGGACCCGGTGGTGTGGACGACGGTGCTGCAACTGGCGCTGGACTGCGGGTCGGTCGTGGTTCCAGCCCGGTCCGACGAGCACGACGCCGCCGCGGCGGCCATCTCGCATCTGCCGCACCTGCTCGCCGAGGCGCTGGCCGTCACCGCCGCCGAGGTGCCGCTGGCCTTCGCGCTGGCGGCCGGTTCCTTTCGGGACGGCACCCGGGTCGCCGGTAGCGCACCGGACCTGGTGCGGGCCATGTGCGAGGCGAACTCGGCGCAGCTGCTGCCCCGGGTCGACCGCGCGATCGAACTGCTCAGCGGGGCTCGGAAGTCACTGGCGCACAACGACTCCGTGGCCGAACTCGTCGAAAGCGGACATGCCGCCCGCGCGCGCTACGACAGCTTCTCGAGACCGGAGATCGTCGGGGTGTTCGTCGGCGCCGAGAACTGGCGCGGCGAACTGGCGGCCGCCGGACGAGCCGGCGGGGTGATCAGATCCGCTCTGCCAAGCCTGGATAGTCCACGATGAAGCCCGCGTCGTCGACGCTCAACGTGGTGTCGGAGACCGGCGAGTGCACCTTCATGCCGTCCGCGATGTTGCTGTAGCTGACGGTCGCCGCGGCGACACTCATCTCCGGCAGGCTCACGTAGACGGTGGGCACGGTGACGGCATCGGGGTGTTCGTGCAGGCCGATGCGCCGGATCGGCAGCGCGTTGAAGAACGGGCTGTACACCACGTCGACGTCGAGGGCACCCTCGTAGGCCGCACGCGAGTCGCCCTGGTGGTCGGTGATGAGCCAGACGTTCTCGTCATCGCGTGCGATGACGATCTGCCGCTCCCGTTCGGCCAGCGTCACGGTCATGCCGAGGCGCTTGGTCGCGCCGGTCTCGTCGGTCACCAGGTCGTAGTACGCGGCGAACGCCGGATTGCGGTCGGTCTCCGCGGCGACGATGCGGCCATTGGCCTTGATTCGCTTGCCGGACAACTGCACCCGCACCGACTCCATCCGCCGGTGATCCTGTGAGCGCCAGGTCAGCATCGTCGACCACGCGTTGCTTGTCGGGTCTGACGGTGTTTGGCTCACGCGTCTACGTTAGGCGACGGCTCGGCGGATATCGACGACCGGTGGTGTGGCCTTCGGCGCAATCGCCCGGTGCCGGGCACCGACGCCCACACCGCGAATGCGAGCACGCCGTCGAGAACCAGCGCCAACGCCGCGACCATCAGCGCGCCCACCAGTGCGATGTGGAATTGCCGCACCTTGATGCCGTCGATCAGGTAGCGACCGAGCCCGCCGAGGCTCGCGTACGCCGCGACCGTCGCGGTGGCGACCACCTGCAGCGTCGCGGTCCGCAACCCACCCAGGATCAGCGGCAGCGCGTTGGGCACCTCGACCCGGAACAGCACCCGCAACTCGCTCATCCCCATTGAGCGCGCCGCGTCGACCACCGTGCGGTCGACCGCCGCCACCCCGGCGTAGGTGCCGGCCAGCATCGGCGGAATGCCCAGCAGCATCAGCGCCACGATCGGCGGAACCGGGCCGAGTCCCCACAGCAGCACGGCCAGCAGCAGCACGCCGAGCGTCGGCAGCGCCCGCAGCGCGTTGACCAGGCTGACCACCACCAGCGTGCCGCGCCGGGTGTGTCCGACGACGAGCCCGATCGGGATCGCTACCAGGGCCGACACCACCACCGCCGCGCCGGTGTACTCGAGATGCTCGAGAGTCCGCTGGGCCAGACCGACCGGTCCGAACCAATTGTCGGCGGTGAACAGGTAGGACAGCGCCTGGTTGAGAAAGTTCATCGCGAACCGCCCACCACCGGTGCCGTCAGCAGCCGACGGCCCGGCCGTGACACCCGGTCCCATGGCGTGGCCAGCCGCCCGGCGAGCATCAGCGCGACGTCGATCACCACCGCCAGCACGAAGATCGCCACGATGCCGGCGACGATCTGGTCGCTCTTGTCGGCCTGATAGCCCTCGGTGAACCAGGTGCCGAGGCCGCCGATGCCGATCACCGCGCCGACCGAGACCATCGAGATGTTGGTCACGACGACGACTCGCAAGCCCGCCACCAGAACCGGAATCGACAGCGGCAGTTCGACTTTGAGTAGTCGGGTGAGCGGCCGGTAGCCGATCGCGCTGGCGGCGTCGCGCACCTGATCGGGCACCGCGTCCAGCGCCTCGAACACCGCCCGCACCAGCAGCGCCGAGGTGTAGAGCGTCAGTGCGACAAGGACATTCGCCTCGTCGAGAATCCGGGTCGGGATGATCAACGGCAGCACCACGAACAGCGCCAGCGACGGGATGGTGAACACCGCGCTCGCCGTCACCGTGGTGAATTTGCGCAGCAGCGGGTGACGCCAGGTCAGCACGCCCCATGGCACGGCCAGCGCCAAACCCGCCAGCACCGGCAGCAGCGAGAGCCGCAGGTGGATGACGGTCAACGCCCAGGCCGTGGGGAGATGGTGCAGCAGGTAGTGCACGGCTAATTCCGGCGGTGGGAATCCAAGGCGGCCAACACGTCTGCGGCCCGCACCCCACCGGTGACCTTGCCCGCGCCGTCGACCGCGACTCCCATCGCCGCCGGCGACGACAGCGCGGCGTCCAGCGCCTGACTCAGGTTGGCGCCCGGCCGGAACACCGCGCCGACCGAGGTCACGCTGTCGCGCAGCGCCGCGCCGCCGCGATGCTTGCGGACCCCGTCGGCGTCGATCCAACCCAACGGCGTGCCGTCCGCCTTGACCGCCAGCGCCCAGCCGTCGCGCAACTGCTCGTCGCCGGCTACCTCCGTGATCGTCGGGATATCGTGCAGCGGAAGGTCAGTCGCGTCCAGAAACTGCAGCCAGCGATAGCCCCGGCCGGCCCCGATCATCCTGGCGACGAAGTCGTTCGCCGGCCGGGACAGCAGCTGGGCCGGCTCGTCGTACTGCTGCAGCACGCCACCGCGGCCGAACACCGCGACCCGGTCGGCCAGCCGGATCGCCTCGTCGATGTCGTGGGTGACGAACACGATGGTCTTGTGCAACTCGGCCTGCAGGCGCAGGATCTCGCGCTGCAACTCATGGCGCACGATCGGGTCGACGGCCGAAAAGGGCTCGTCCATCAACAGGATTGGCGGATCGGCGGCCAGTGCCCGCGCCACGCCCACGCGCTGCTGCTCGCCGCCGGACAACTGCGCCGGGTAGCGGTCGGCCAGCTTGGCGTCCAGGCCGACCCGCTCCAGGACGGCATAGGCGGCCTTGCGCGCCGCGCGGCGGGTCTGGCCAGTGAGCACCGGCACGGTGGCGACGTTGTCGATCACCCGCTGGTGCGGCATCAGGCCCGCGCCCTGGATCACGTAGCCGATGCCGAGGCGCAACCGCACCGGATCGACCCCGGCGACGTCGGCGCCGTCGACCACGACCTTCCCCGACGACGGCTCGGCCATCCGGTTGATCATCCGCATCGACGTCGTCTTGCCGCACCCGGAGGGGCCGACGAACACCGTCAGCGTCCCCGGCGGGACATCGAGATCCAGCCGATCGATGGCGACGGTGCCGTCGTCGTAGACCTTGTGGACATCGTGAAACCGGATCACCGGCCGGCTACCATTGCGTGGTCGAAGTTGTTGTCGTGCAACCACTTCCGAGCCGCCTGATCGGGGTCGACGCCGTCGTTGCCCGCCACCGAGGCGTTGAGGTGGGCGACCTCGATACTGGTGAGCTTCGCCGACACCGTATCCAGCACCGTGGTCAACTTCTCCGATTTCTTCCGCGAATTCACCAACGGGACGATGTTTCCGGCCAGGAAGTTGTGCAGCGGGTCGTCGAGCGCCACCAGGTTACCTCCCAGGAGGGCCGGCGAGGTGCTGAAGATGTTGGCCGCGTTGACCTTCCCTTCGGTCAAAGTGCGCACGGTGACCGCCCCGCCGTCGTCACTGATTGCCACGAAGTTGCCGGGCGCGACGTTCAACCCGTACCGCTGTCGCAGGCCTGCCAGCCCGGACGGACGCACCTGGAAGTCCGACGGCGCCGCGAACTTGACATCGCTCGAATGCGGGGCCAAATCGGCGATCGTCGTCAGCTTCCACTTGGTCGCGGTATCAGTGGTGACCGTGACGGTGTCGGTGTCGCACGCGGGTGACGGCGTCAGGATCGACAGGTCCGGCGGCAACCGCTTCGTCAGTTCACGTTCGACGTCGTCGAGCATCGTGACGGTGGCGCTGGGCTCGAGGTAGAGCAGCAGGTTGCCGACGTATTCGGGCACCAGGTCGATCGAGTGATCCTTCAACGCGGGGACATACGTCTCGCGGCTGCCGATGCCCATCTGCCGGTCGACGTCGAAACCGTTGGCCTGCAACGCCTGTGCGTAGATCTCTGCGACGATCTTGGACTCCGGAAACCCGGCCGATCCGACCACGATCGAATTCGGGTCGGTCGACGAGACGCCGAGCGGATTGGCGCTGCCACATCCCGTCGCCGCCAGGCAAACGGCCGTCAACCACGCCACCGCCCCCCGCCACCAGACCATGGCTCCGACACTAACCCCCGATTCCGGCTCGTTCGGTTCCCTTTGCTCCGACAACGGGTAATGATGACTGCATGAGCAGCGATGCGACGTCATCTCCCGAACCGCCACTGGGCACTCCCGCGCCGGGTCCGAACCACGCGCCGCCGCCCGAGTCGGCCGTCAAATTCACCCGCACGGCCGGTCTGTGGTCGTTTCTGGCGATGGGATTTCTGATCCTCATCGTGCTGCTGATCTTCATCACCCAGAACACGGCCTCGGGAGACTTCGCGTTCCTCGGCTGGCACTGGACGCTCCCGCTGGGGGTGGCCATTCTGCTGGCGGCCGTCGGCGGCGGTTTGATCACTTTCCTCGCCGGTACCGCGCGCATCTACCAGTTGCGGCGTGCTGCGAAGAAAAACCTGCTGGCCGCGGGACGGTAGCTAGGTCTTCTGCAATTCGCGGAGGCCCGCCGCGATCAACGGCGCCACCGTCTGGCCGACGCGGTCGGAGGAGTCGACACCGTCGGCACCACCCGACATCCGCCGGCGGAAGTCGATACCGGCGGCGATGATGGCCAGCTTGAAGTACGCCAGCCCCATGTAGAAGTTCCAGTGCGACAAGGCCTGCCCCGAGGCCTCGGAGTACTTGTGCGCGAGGCCGTCGGCGTCCGGCAACTGCGGTGACGTCCAGGCGGCCTGAGTGTTGATCACGTCGTCGAATGTCGGGTCGCGGTAGACGCACATCAGCGCCGCGTCACTGAGCGGGTCACCCAGCGTCGAGAGCTCCCAGTCGACGACGGCGCGCACCCGCGTCGGGTCGACCGCGTCGAGGATGGTGTTGTCGATCCGGTAGTCGCCGTGCACGATCGAGGCCCTGGTCTGCTGCGGAACCGCGGCCGCCAGCGACTGGTGCAGGCGTGCGACGTCGGCGTCACGGTCGTCGTCGGGCAGGTGTACGTGCTCCCACTGCGACCCCCAGCGCCGGACCTGCCGCTCCAGATATCCGCCGGGCTTGCCGAAGTCGGCCAGCCCGACCGCGGCCGGGTCGACCGCGTGCAGGTCGGCCAGCACCTTGATCAGCCCGTCGACGCAGCCGTCGATCACCTGCTGATCGCCCATCGCCTCGAGCTCGGTCCGACTGCGAACCACCTGTCCCGCAACGTATTCCACCATCTGAAACGGCGCCCCGAGCACTGAGTCGTCGTTGCACTGCGTCACCGCACGCGCCACCGGGACGTCGGTGTCGGCGAGCCCTGCCACCACGGTGTACTCGCGGGCCATGTCGTGCGCCGAGGGCGTCAGGCCGTGCAGGGGCGGGCGTCGCAGCACCCACTTCGACGAGTCGTCGGCGACCAGGAAGGTCAGGTTGGAACGGCCGCCGGAGATCAGCTGCGCCGTCAGCTCACCGTCGCGACCGACGCCGGCCGATCGGAGGTGGGCGTCCAGCGCGGAGAGGTCGAGCCCGTCTAGCGTCACGGGACTTGTTTATCAGGGACCGGCCGCCGGTTGCGCGGCAGCAGGTCCCATACGTGTTCGGTGCCGTTGACCGTCACCACGCTGGCCTGACCGGACCGCGAGAACAGCAGCCGGGTCACCGACGCGTAGTCGATCGGGAAGGACAGGATCCGCCTGGTCCCCAGGATCTCGTGCAACACGACGTTGATCACCCCGCCGTGGCTGAAGACGACGACGGTGTCCTCGTGCTCGGTCGTCGCGGCGACATGGCCGACGGCCGCCTGCACCCGCGCCCGGAACGCGTCCTCGTCGACCGTGCTCGGCAGGTGCCCCTGCGCCATCCGCGCCCATTCCTGCGGGTTTTCCGCGCGGATCTGCTCGATCGGGATGTAGAAGGGCAGTTCCCGGTCGTACTCGGCGAACCGGTCGTCGATCTCGATGGGCAGCCCGGTGGCCGCCGCGACAGGTTCGGCGGTCTGCACCGCGCGCCGCTGCGGGCTGCTGACCAGCCGGGTGATCGGGAAGCGGGCCAGCGCCTCCGGCAGGCGGGCGATCTGCTCTCGACCCTCGTCGGAGAGGTCGGGATCGGCGCCCTGGCCCCCACCCTCGGGAGCCGGGCCGCTGCGGAGCGGCAACGCGTGCCGGACCAGTAGCAACTGCATCCACACAGCCTTGCACGGCCCGAACTGCGACCGCCCGGCCGCCAGCGAATACTGTCGGTAACACAGTTGGCCCGCGTTGAGACTCTCCGAATGAGAATGTGGGCTGTCCGATAACGACCGAACGTGGCAGGACCCCGTGGCACGCGACGTGATCGCCTTCGACACGACGGTGGATCACCCATGCCCCGAGGTGTGGGGCCTGTTGCAGCGGCCCGGTTGGTACCCCCGCTTCTTCAGCGGCCTCGGCGCCATCGAGCGGGTGTCGGGCACCGCGCAGAACTTCGAGGTTCGCCTGTCCACGCCCCGCGGCGGCCTCGCCGTCCACGAGATGCGCCATTCGGTCCGCCAGGCCGACATGGCGATGCGGCTCGACGCGACGGAACTCGAGGGGTGCCTGCTGACGCTCCGGTTGCAGCCGAACGGCGACGGCACCCGGATCACGGTGCGGATCTTCGGGGTGAACCTGCTGCACCCCGATCTTGAGAAGGTGAGCGAGGGCAGCGTCACCGACTGGGTTCGGGACGGCCTGCAGCGACTCGCGGATTACCTAGACGGCATGGCGGCGCCGCAACTGGTCAACACCGGTGACGGGCGCTCGCTGCAGTTCAGCGTTCTCAAGACGTTGATGGCCAGCGGCGTGGTGCGGGCGTCCCGGCCGGATCGTGGCATCCGGCAACTCAACTCCCTTGCCAAATGGGGCTTTACGCTCGCGGGTGGCCTGGGTGCGGCGGCCGCGCGGTCACCGGAACAGGTGGCGCTGATCGACCGGCACGGGTCGTCGAGCTACGCCGATCTGGCCGAGCGCACCACCGCGATCGCCTCCGGCCTCGGCGCGGTGGGCTTCGACAAGGACAGCAAGTTCGCGGTGCTGGCCCGCAACCACTCGGCGATGGTCGAGTGCATGCTGGCCGTGAGCAAGCTGGGCGCCGAACTCGTGCTGCTCAACACCGGCTTGGCGCCGCGTCCGATCGGGGAACTCGTGGCCCGCAACGGCGTCGACGCGGTGTTCCTCGACGACGAGTTCGAGCCGCAGACCCGCGAACTGCCCGCACAGGTCGCGCGGCTCTCGACCTATCCGAATTCGATCGTCTCGCAACGCCTCTCGATCGAAGATCTGGTCGCCGCCGGTGCCGGCACGCAGATACAACCGCCCAAACACCCCGGTCGACTGGTGGTGTTGACCTCGGGCACCACCAGCACCCCGAAGGCGGCGCTGCGGCCCACTCCCTCCGGATTCGGCGCGATCGCCGCGATGCTGTCGCGGATGCCGCTGCGGCGTGACGAGGTGATGCTGCTGGCCGCGCCGCTGTTCCACGCCTGGGGCCTGGCCGCGCTGCAGCTGAGCACGCCGCTGCTGGCGACGGTGGTGTTGATGGAACGGTTCGATGCCGAGGAATGCCTGAAAACCATTGCGCGGCAGCGCTGCACGGTGCTGGTGGTGGTTCCGGTGATGCTGCAGCGCATTCTCGAACTTCCGGACGACGTGATCGCCCGGTACGACACGTCGTCGCTGAAGGTGGTTGCCAGCAGCGGAGCGCCGATCTCGGGCGCTTCGGTCGGCAGGTTCATGGACACCTTCGGCGACATTCTGTACAACTTCTACGGCTCGACCGAGGTGTCGTGGGCGACGGTCGCCGATCCCACCGACCTGCGGCTCGCCCCGACCACCGCCGGCCGACCGCCCCTGGGCACCCGAATCGCCATGCTCGATCGGGCTGGCGATGCCGTCCCCGCGGGCGGCGTCGGCCGCATCTTCGTGGGCAACGACATGCTGTTCGACGGTTACGCGGACGCCGAATCGCCGGACGTCGAGGACCGCCTGATGGACACCGGCGACCTCGGCTACTTCGATGCCAGCGGCCGCCTCTTCGTCGCCGGGCGGGCCGACGAGATGATCATCTCCGGCGGTGAGAACGTGTTTCCCCGGCCCGTCGAGGAAGCCATCGCCGCGCTGCCGCAGGTCGTCGAGGTCGCGGTGGTCGGCGTGCCGGACCGGGAGTTCGGCGAGCGACTCGCCGCATTCGTCGTCCGCGCCGAGCGGAGCTGGCTGGACGAGGAGACGGTCAAGAATCACATCCGAAATCGACTGAGCCGGTTCTCGATTCCGCGCGACGTCATCTTCGTGAACGAACTCCCGCGTAATGAGACGGGCAAGATCGTCAAGCGCCAGCTGACCGACGGCCACTTCCCCCACGAACCGGATTGGCCTATCTGAGGCCATTCCCGCGACCAGCGGAGAATGCTATTCTCCGTGTGGAGATTGGGGTGTGCCGATATTGGACGACGAAGTCCTGGGACGCTGGCTGGACGCGAACGATGCTCCGGGCGACGGCGAAAGGCCGCGAATTGAGCAGTTGTCCGGCGGCTCGCAGAACAACCTGTACCTGATCCACCGCGGCGACGAGCGCATGGTGCTGCGGATGCCCGGCGACCGCGCCGACGCGGCCCGCAAAGACGGCCTGCTCCGCGAGATCCGGCTGGTCCGCGCGCTGGGCAGCACCGACGTGCCGCACGCCGCGCTGCTCGCCGCCGACGAAGCCGGCGAGTTGTTCGGCAAGCCGTTCTACGTCATGCAGGCGATCGACGGCTGGAGTCCGATGGACGGCGGCTGGGAGGCGCCGTTCGACGACGACCTCGACGCCCGGCGCCTGTTGGCCTTCGAACTCGTCGAGGGCGCCGCCAAGCTGGGCCGGGTCGACTGGCAGGCGCAGGGATTGGCCGGCTTCGGCCGGCCGGACGGCTTTCACGAGCGACAGGTCGACCGCTGGCTGGCCTTCCTCGACAGCTACCAGGTGCGTGAATTGCCCGGCCTCGACGCGGCCGCGGAGTGGTTGCGCGCCAACCGGCCGGCGCACTACAAGCCGGGCATCATGCACGGCGACTACCAGTTCGCCAACGTCATGTTCGCCCACGGCGGGCCGGCCCGGCTGGCCGCGATCGTGGACTGGGAGATGACAACGGTCGGCGATCCGCTGCTCGACCTGGCCTGGTGCCTGCTCGGCTACGACGGTGAAAACCCTAAGGAAGACGGGTTCTACCTCGACATGAAGGGGATGCCGACGCGCAGCGAGCTGCTCGAGCGCTACGAGCAGGTCAGCGGGTTGTCCACGGAGAACATCGACTACTACCTGGTGCTGGCCAACTGGAAGCTCGGCATCGTGCTGGAAAAGACCTACGCTGCAGGGGTGCGCAGCGGCAAGGTCGACCCGAAGATCCAGGACGCGTTCGGGGCGATGGTCCCGCAGTTGATCGCCACCGCGGCCGGCATGGCTGGGTCGCTGAAATGAGTTACGCTGAAAAGCTTTTCGACCTCACCGGGCAGGTTGTGCTGATCACCGGCGGCAGCCGGGGGCTGGGTCGCGAGATGGCGTTTGGGGTGGCCCGCTGCGGCGCCGACGTGGTGATCGCCAGCCGCAAGATGGAGAACTGCGTGTCGGTCGCCGAGCAGATCGAGAGCGCAACCGGCCGCACCGCGATGCCGTATCAGGTGCACGTCGGTCGCTGGGATCAACTCGACGGGTTGGTCGATGCGGTCTACGACCGGTTCGGCAAGGTCGACACGTTGATCAACAACGCCGGCATGTCGCCGGTCTACGACAAGTTGACCGACGTCACCGAGAAGTTGTTCGACGCCGTGGTGAACCTGAACCTCAAGGGCCCATTTCGGTTGTCCGCGTTGGTCGGTGAGCGGATGGTCGCGGCCGGGCGAGGGTCGATCATCAACGTCAGCACCTCCGGGTCGCTGCGGCCGGCCCCCGACATCATCCCGTACGCCTCGTCGAAGTCCGGCCTCAACGCAATGACCGAGGGCTTCGCTCGCGCGCTCGGACCCAAGGTCCGGGTCAACACCTTGATGGCCGGCCCGTTTCTCACCGACGTCAGCAAGTCGTGGAACATCGAACAGGCATCGCACAACCCGTTCGGCGGCCTGTCGTTGCAGCGCGCCGGCGATCCGGCCGAAATCGTGGGCGCCGCACTGTTTTTGGCGTCGGATGCATCCAGCTTCACCACCGGCTCGATCCTGCGGGCCGACGGTGGGATTCCCTAGACGCAATAGGAGGCAGCATGGCGTGGGACTTTTCGACCGAACCGGAGTTCGCCCAGAAGCTCGACTGGATCCGCGAGTTCGTCCGCGACGAGGTCGAACCGCTCGAGGTGTTGTTCCCCGGCTGCGAATTCCTGCCGCTGAACGACGAGCGCCGCAGGATCGTCGACCCGCTCAAACAGCGGGTGCGCGAGCAGGGTCTGTGGGCGCCGCACCTCGGTCCGGAACTCGGCGGACAGGGCTTCGGCGCGGTCAAGCTGACCCTGATCAACGAGATCCTCGGCCGCAGCCCGTGGGCGCCCATCGTGTTCGGCACGCAGGCGCCCGACACCGGTAACGCCGAGATCATCGCGCGCTTCGGCACCCAGGAACAGAAGGACCGCTACCTGTCCGGCCTGCTGTCCGGCGAGATCTTCTCCTGCTTCTCGATGACCGAGCCGCAGGGCGGCGCCGACCCGCGCGTCTTCACCACGCGCGCCGTCAAGGACGGTGACGACTGGGTGATCACCGGGCGAAAGTACTTCTCCAGCAACGCTTCCGTCGCCTCCTTCTTCATCGTCGTCGCGATCACCAACCCCGACGTGGCGGTGCACCACGGCGCGTCGACGTTCCTGCTTCCGGCCGACACCCCGGGCCTCAAGGTCGAGGCCAACCACCATCTGGTCGGCGCCGACCCGCATGAGCCGGGCCATTCGCTGATGCACTACGACGACGTCCGGGTGCCGTCGACCGCGCTGCTCGGTGAGCCCGGCCAGGGCTTCCTTATCCTGCAGACGCGGCTGGCGGGCGGCCGGTTGCATCACGCGATGCGCTCGATCGGCATGGCCCAACGCACCGTCGAGATGATGGCGCGACGCGCGAAAAGCCGCTTCACCCAGGGCACATTGCTGGCCGACAAGCAGCTGGTACAGGAGTTCGTCGCCGACTCCTACACCGAGCTGACGCCGTTCCGGCTGACCGTTCTGCACGCCGCCTGGCTGATCGACAGCGGCGACGAGCACGGTGCTCGAGCCGAGATCGCGACGTGCAAGATCCTGGCCTCGAAGGTTCTGAAATCCATTGCGCTGCGGGCGATTCAGGTGCACGGCGCACTCGGCTTGACCGACCAGCTGCCGCTGGTCAACGTGCTGTTGGGTGGCATCGCGCTGGGCCTGGCCGACGGGCCCACCGAGGCACACAAGGTCAACCTGGCCCGCATGCTGCTCAAGAACGTCGAAGCCGAGAGCGCGGAGTGGCCCAGCGAGATGCTCGACGTCCGCCGCGAGGCGGTCCGCGCGAAGTATGGCAGTCTCGTTGACCACTAGGGCCTCCGCCGCCGTCGAGCGCGCCCTCGACACCCGACAACGCGAGGCCACCGAAGAGGTCGAGCGCATCCTGGCCGCCGCGGTCCGGGTGATGGAACGCGTTGCGCCCGAACCGCCCCGGGTCAGCGACATCGTCGCCGAAGCCGGATCGTCGAATAAGGCGTTCTACCGCTATTTCGCGGGTAAGGACGACGTGATCCTCGCGGTGATGGAGCGTGGCGTCGCGATCGTCGTCTCCTACCTGCAGCACCAGATGACCAAGGAACGCACGCCGGCGGGGCAGATCAAGCGCTGGGTCGAGGGCGCACTCGCCCAGGTCGCCGACCCGCACCTGATCAGCATGAGTCGCGCTGCGGCAGGACAGGTTTCGGCGACCACCGACTGGCGGGCCGCCGACGATGCCATCATGCGCCCGATGCGCGACCTGCTCACCGAGCCGATTGCGGCGGCGGGCAGCAGGAGCGTCCAGCGCGATGCAGATGCCGTCTTCCTGTGTACGGTGTCGGCCATGCGTCGTTACCTGGATGCCGCCCAGCGGCCCCGTCGCGCGGACGTCGACCACCTGGTGCGGTTCTGCCTTCGCGGATTGGGAGTCGATTGATGCGTGCCGTGCTGTGCGAGTCCTACGGGCCGCCGGAAGATCTGGTCGTCGCAGAGGTCGCCGACCTCGAGCCCAGCCCCGGCCACGTGGTGGTGCGGGTGCGCGCGGCGGCGGTCAACTTTCCCGACGTGCTGCTGATCGACGGCAAGTACCAGATCAAGATTCCGCCGCCGTTCACCCCCGGCAGCGAGTTGGCCGGTGAGGTGATCGCGGTCGGCGAGGGCGTGTCTTTGGCTCCGGGACAACGGGTTTCGGCGACGACGTTCGTCGGCGGCTTCGCCGAGCAGGCGCTGCTCCCGGCCGCCGGGCTGACCGAGATACCCGACGGTGTCGACTTCGCCTCCGCCGCGGCGTTCGGCGTGACGTACCGGACCGCGTACCATGCACTGCGGTCCATCGCCGAAGTGCGCGAAGGTGATTGGGTGGTGGTCCTCGGCGCGGCCGGCGGCGTGGGCCTGGCCGCGGTAGATCTCGCCGTGGCGATGAAGGCGCGGGTGCTGGCCGCCGCGTCCAGCCCGGAGAAGCTCGAGCTGTGCCGGCAGCGCGGTGCCGAGGCGACCGTCGACTACGACCGCGAAGACCTCAAGACCCGCATTCGCGAGCTCACCGGCGACGGTGCTCGCTCGGTGCTAGACCCGGTGGGCGGCGCTTACGCCGACCCCGCGCTGCGGGCTCTCGCCCGGGGCGGGACGTTCGTCACGCTGGGCTACGCCGCGGGTGCCATCCCGTCGATACCGCTGAACCTGGTGCTGCTCAAGGGAATCACGGTCCGGGGCATGGAGATTCGCACCTTCATGAGCGACCGCCCCGACGACAACGCCCGCGACATGCGCGAGCTGACCGAGATGTTCGCGTCCGGCGTGGTCCGGCCGTACATCGGCGCGCGGTTCCCACTGGACGACACGGCCGCGGCTCTCCGCTTGGTGGCCGACCGCAAGGCCATCGGCAAGGTGGTCGTCGAGATTCCCTGACTTCCCGCGAGACTGAAGCTGGGGTCGTGAAATCAGCAGATCCACAGCCCTGGGCTCAGTTTCACGGCGTGACGATGTTGAACGACGGGTCCGGCCGGTCCAGCACGCCGACCAACTGCTCCAGCGCCGTCTGATCCCCGGACAACTCGAATCCCGGCGAAGCGAAGTCACCCATCCCCAGCATCAGCAGCCGAAAGGCGTTGTCCAGCTTCAGCGTCGCGGCCGCGGTCGCCGGATCTGCGGGTATCCGCCGGTGCACCAGCACGCCGTTGCGCAGAGCCAGCCGATAGTTCGCGTCGACGTCGGTCAGCGTCACGTCGATGGCGAGGTCGAGATCCCACGCCCGCGGGCCGTTGATGCTGATCGCCAGGCCGTCGAAGATCTGCTCCGGGGTCAACTGGGCCAGCAGCGACGGTGACGACGTCTGCGCCGCGGTCCCGAAATTGCCGTCGCGCAGCTCGGTTGCCCCGGACAGGAAGAAGTTGCGCCACGTCGCATTCTCGGCGCCGAAGGCCAACCGCTCGAAGGTCTCGATCAGCAGGGCGCGGGCCCCGGCATGCGAGCTGTCGGTGAATACGGCGTGGTCCAGCAGCGTTGCCGCCCAACGTAAATCCCCCTCGTCGAACGCCCGCCGGGCGAGCTCCACCACCCGGTCGATCCCGCCGATCGCGTCGACATAACGCGGGCCCAGCGCCTCCGGGGGATGCGGCCACAACCGGGCCGGGTTGCCGTCGAACCAACCCATGTAGCGCTGGTAGACCGCCTTGACGTTGTGACTGACCGAGCCGTAATAGCCGTGCGTGTGCCAGGCCTTGTCCAGCGCCGGCGGCATCTGCATGGCCTCGGCGATCTCGACGCCGGTGTGTCCTTGGTTGAGCATCCGCAGCGTCTGGTCATGCAAATATGCGTACAGATCCCGCTGCAGCGCAAGGAATTCCACTGTTCCCTCGCGACCCCACGTCGGCCAGTGGTGCGACGCAAAGACGACGTCGGTGCGGTCGGCGAACGAGTCGATCGCCTCGGTGAGGTAACCCGCCCACGCGTGCGGGTCGCGGACCAACGCTCCGCGCAGCGTCAACAGGTTGTGCAGGTTGTGCGTTGCGTTCTCGGCCATGCACAGCGCACGGAATTGCGGGAAGTAGAAGTGCATTTCGGCCGGCGCCTCGGTACCAGGCGCCATCTGGAACTCGATCTGCACGCCGTCGACAGTGTGCGTTTCGCCGGTGCTGCGGATGTCGACGGTCGGGACGATCAGCGCGATCTCGCCCTGCGACGGGGCCTGACCCAGTCCGCAGCCGACGTGCCCCTCCGGACCGCGGGCCAGCAGCGTGCCGTACATGTAGGTGGCCCGCCGGGCCATCGCCGGACCGGCATACACGTTCTCCTGCACCACATGTTCGGTGAATCCCTCGGGCGCCAGCACCGCCACCGTCCCGGCGTCGACAGCGGCTTGCGAGGTCACCCCGAGCACGCCGCCGAAATGGTCGACATGGCTGTGGGTGTAGATCACCGCGACGACGGGCCGGTCGCCCCGGTGGGTGCGGTACAACTGCAGCGCCGCCGCGGCCACCTCGGTGGAGACCAACGGGTCGATCACGATCAGGCCGGTGTCGCCCTCGACGAAGCTGATGTTCGACAGATCCAGGCCGCGAACCTGATAGATGCCCGGGACCACTTCGTAGAGGCCCTGTTTGGCGGTCAGCGTCGATTGTCGCCACAGGCTCGGATGCACCGTCGGGGGCGCATCGCCGGCGATGAATGCGTAGGCGTCGTTGTCCCACACCACGCGCCCGTCGGCGGCCGTGACCACACAGGGAGTCAGCGCGCCGATGAAACCCCGGTCGGCGTCGGCGAAGTCGTCCATCGCGTCATCATTTCAGCCCTGCTCCACGGATGGGCCGTAGATCGCACACCTGCCTCCGAACGTGCCTGTGCACACCGCGTGGCAAATGTCCGGTAAAGCGCCCTCATGCCCTCTCAACAGGCAGCTCAAATTTTGCTGAAATCACTATCCGGCGTTTCAGCAAAGCTGCATACTGCCGAAACGGCGCGTCATCGGACGACGGGCCGCCACAACAACAAAGGAGAACCGGGTGAAGCGTTCAGTAACGGTCGCGGCCGCCGCGACGGCGATTGTCGTCGTCGGCCTGGCTGGCTGTTCTAGCGACAAGAAGTCGAGCAGTTCTGGCGGCACGTCGGCCAGCAGTGGTGGCGCCTCCGTCTCGAGCGGCTCGTCGACCGCGAAGGTGACGATCGACGGCAAGGACCAGAACATCGAAGGCACCGTCGCCTGCACCACCGCCGCCGGCACCGTCAACATCGCCATCGGTGGCAACTCCTCCGGCATCGGCGCCGTGCTGACCGACGCCGCACCGCCGTCGGTGAAGTCGGTCGCCTTGGGCAACGTCAACGGCGTCTCGCTCGGTTACGCGCCGGGCACCCCGTCGGGCAAGGCCGACGCGACTAAGGACGGCAACAAGTACAAGATCAGCGGGACCGCGACCGGAGTGGACATGGCCAACCCCATGCAGCCGGTGGAGAAGTCCTTCGAAATCGATGTGACCTGCCCGTAGTTCGTTTCTGACGGAGCACGCCGACACGGCGACGACGACCCGGCGTCGTTGCCGTTCGGCGGAATCCAGTTCTACTGCCCGGCAAGGGCTTTCACGACTCAGCGGACAACGGCAATCGAACCGTGAAGTCGGTGTGCCCTGGCGCGCTCTCCAGCGTGATCGTGCCGTGGTGCGCCTTGACCACCGCCGAGACGATCGCCAGGCCCAGCCCCGTGCTGCCGCCCTTGCGGGAGCGCGACGTGTCGCCGCGGGCGAATCGCTCGAACACCTCCGACTGCAACTCCTCCGGAATGCCCGGGCCGTTGTCGCGGACGCTCAATACGGCCTGCGCATCGTCCGTCGCCAACCGCGCGGTGACGACGGTGCCCGCCGGGGTGTGCACACGAGCATTGGCCAGCAGGTTGGTCATCACCTGATGCAACCGGGCGGCATCACCGGACACCATCACCGGCTCCTCCGGCAGGTCCAGCTCCCACTGCTGATCTGGTCCGGCGACGTGCGCGTCGCTGACCGCGTCGACCGCGACGCGCGACAGGTCCACCGCCTCCCGTTCCAACGGGCGCCCGGAGTCGAGGCGGGCCAGCAGCAGTAGGTCCTCGACGAGATGGGTCATCCGCTCGGTTTCGGACTGCACGCGACTCATCGCGTGCGCCACCGCATCTGGATCGTTGGCCGGCCGCCGAGCCAACTCGGCGTAGCCGCGAATCGCGGCCAGCGGCGTGCGCAACTCGTGACTGGCGTCGGCGACGAACTGCCGGACCCGCGTCTCGCTGGCCTGCCGGGCCGACAGTGCGGCCGCGACGTGGTCGAGCATCTGATTCAGCGCGGAGCCGAGTTGGCCGACTTCGGTGCGCGGGTTGGCATCTGACTCGAGCACCCGCACCGGCAGCGTCACCTCGCCGCGGTCCAGCGGCAGGTCGACGACCTCGCCGGCGGTCTGCGCGACGCGGCGCAGCGGCGCCAGCGCACGCCGGATGATCACGATGCCGGCGGTGGTGGCCGCGACGATGGCGATCACGGTGACGACGCCGAAGATCAACAGCACCCGCAGCCTGGTGGCGTCGACGTCGGCCATCGACACCCCGGTGACGACGATGTCGCCACTGCGCCGGGAGTACGCGGCGACCACCCGGTACCGGCCCAGCCCGTCGATGTCCCGGGTCACCGGGTTCCGGTCGGCGGGGACCGCGCCGAGTTCGGTGCGGGCGGTGTCGGTAACGGCCGCCCGGCCGCCGGCCGCGGTGAGGAAGCCGGCCTCGATCGCGCCGCCCTTGCGGACCACGGCACCGACCATGCCGACCGGCTGAGCCGGGGCGTCCAGGAAGATCGGCCCGGGGCCTGGCCGCGGGAAGGGGCGCGGGTGATGCCGCCACGGCGCCATCGGCGGCTCGGAGAAGATGCGCACCGACCGCTGCGAGGCGTCGTGCAACTGAGTGTCGAGCTGCGCCAAAAGGTACTTGTACAACGCCAGTTCGGTGGCCACGCCGATACCGACGCAGACGATGACGAGGATCAGAACCTGTCCGGCGAGCAGCCGAAAGCGAAGGGAAGAGCCCCCGCCCATGGTTAGCGAGCCGGCTTGAGGACGTAGCCGGCACCGCGCAGCGTATGAATCATGGGCTCGTGCCCGTTGTCGATCTTCTTGCGCAGGTACGAGATGTACAGCTCGACGATGTTGGACCGGCCTCCGAAGTCGTAACTCCACACCCGGTCCAGAATCTGCGCCTTGCTGAGCACCCGCTTGGAGTTGCGCATCATGAAGCGCAACAGCTCGAATTCGGTGGACGTCAACGAAATCGGCTCACCCGCGCGGCTCACGTCGTGGCTGTCCTCGTTGAGTACCAGGTCCCCGACGACCAGCTGGGCGCCGCTGTCTTCGGTCGTCACCCCGGTTCGTCGCAGCAGCGCGCGCAACCGCAGCACCACTTCTTCCAAACTGAATGGCTTGGTGACGTAGTCGTCGCCGCCGGCGGTGAGGCCCGCGATGCGGTCCTCGAGCGCGTCCTTGGCTGTCAGCAACAGCACTGGCAGTTGCGGGGTTTCCTCGCGCAGTTTGCGCAGAACGTCGAGGCCGCTCATGTCCGGCAGCATCACGTCCAGAACGACGACGTCCGGCCGCTGCGAGCGGGCCGACTCCAGGGCCGCCGCCCCGTCCCCCGCGGTCGCAATGTTCCAGCCTTCGTAGCGCAGGGCCATCGAGACCATCTCGGCGAGGACGGCTTCGTCGTCGACCACCAACACATTGATCGGGTTCCCGTCGGCGCGGCGCATGACGACGCGCTCGACAGGGGCTTGGGGTTGGCTCACAACTAACCAGTATGCGCAGCGCGATGAGGCGTTGCTATGGCGCATCTGTGCGCCAGCTGTGAGCCAACCTCGAGGGGACCCGCTAAAACCAGACTTTTCGGCCGCCGACCGGGCGTCCGACTGCCCCGAGAATGAACAGGACGACACCGATGACGACGAGCAACCAACCGATGTTGGCCACCAATGGCATCGGCAGCAAATAACCAACGACGAGCAGAATAATTCCGAGCACAATCATGATGACTCCATTTCGAGTAGTGAAGAATCCGCGCTATCGGGCGTCAGTACCAGTAGCGCCTACCGCCCACCGGGCGGCCGACGGAACCGAGCACCCACAGCACGGCACCGATGACCAGCAGAACGACGCCAATCGTCTGCAGCACAGCCACTTTCAGGAAATACCCCACTATCAGCAAAATGATTCCCAAGCCGATCATGACGCCTCGATTCCAATCCATTGGTCGATGTCCAGAGCGGGCATCGAGCTGGGTTGCGGCAAATGACAATCGGTCACCTTCGGGTTGACCCCGGCGTAATTCAAGGGGCCCGTCAATACCGTGACCGCGATAGTGCTCAAAGTGGCGCAATTCTGATCGGTGTTTTTCAGATAGTCCCGCTGGAATGCGGCTATAACGCCGATCACCAACCAAACCACCACGATCGAACTGATCAAACCTCCACCACGCATCCTGTCCTCCGTCCTTGGGGCAAAACCGTAGAGCAGAGCTAAGGTACCCAAGGCCCCGAAAGTCCAAACCTTCGGACACAGCATCTGAAATACCGGCACACAGGGGTTTTGCTGAAAACGAGCTCTTGCAGCGCTTTTACCGATAAGGCGTGATAAAACCGGTACCGGAGTACTACAACGAGCCGACTCGCGCAGCGGCCGGAGCTAGGCCGTCAGCAAATCAGGGGCGGCGGGCCGAGGTGTACACGACGGGCGGCAGCGCGTCCTCACCCGGGACGTCGCGACCGTGCCTGGCGAGCAGATCGGCCATCCCGATCGCCGATGCCTGCCAGCCGTGATCGGTCAGCCACCCGGCGATGTCGGTGCGCTCTTCGGGGTACCAGAGGTCCTCCACATTCGGGATCTCCGCGCCGAGCACCTGCGCCGCAGCGGACCGGAAACGCGTCGACCGCTCGCGCTGAATCGCCAGCAGGTCCGGGTTCACCGCGTTCTCCGACGGGCCGTTGGTCGCCAGCCAGCTGCCGGGGGCGCTCAGCGAGTCGATGCGCTCGAACAGCAGGTCCTGTGCCGCGGCGGGCAGATAGCGGAGCAGCCCTTCGGCGGACCACATCGTCGGCGCGGACACGTCAAAACCGGCCCGCTGCAAGGCCGTTGGCCAGTCCTCACGCAGGTCCACGGCAACGCTCACCAGCTGAGCCGCCGGCTGCGCGCCGTGGTTTTCGAGGGTTTGCTTCTTGAAG
Organism: Candidatus Mycobacterium wuenschmannii; assembly: GCF_030252325.1. Classification (NCBI taxonomy): domain Bacteria; kingdom Bacillati; phylum Actinomycetota; class Actinomycetes; order Mycobacteriales; family Mycobacteriaceae; genus Mycobacterium; species Candidatus Mycobacterium wuenschmannii. Next base: position 3,462,107 of record NZ_CP126981.1, read on the forward strand.
TCCAGCACCTGCGCCTGGTCGAGCTCGAAGATGGTGGTGCCGTCCGGCCACGGCAGGCGCCACGACCGTGAGTCCAGCCCGGAGGCCAGGATCACCACCTGGCGGACGCCCGAGGAGACCGCCTCGAGGAAGATCTCGTCGTACCACTTCGTGCGGACGGCCATGAAGTCGACCATCACCCGCTGGTGCAGTGCCACGTCGGGAATCAGCTCGGACAGCGCGGCCGACAAGGTCGGATCCGACGTCAGGCTCCACATGCCCGGACCGGCCGCGTCCAGGAAGACCCGCGCGAACGGGTCCCGGATCAGCGGGCTCTCGCTGTCGGTCTCGGCGGCTCGCGCGGCGCACACCCCGAGCGCGGTCGACCCGACGCTCTCGGTGATCTTCCAGGAATCGTTGTCGGTGCGCGCCATCATCGTTCCTCCCGCTAGTAGCCAGCGTCGGACACTACCGGTGTCCGCTGTGAGGTGGCTGCGGTAGCTTCACGTTCGTGGAGGAGCTCACCGCCCCGGACGGCCTCGCGGAATGGATGTCGGACCAAGGGCTCGGTGACGGCCCACTTCTCGACGTTTCGGCGATCACCGGCGGCACACAGAACATCATGTTGCGCTTCACCAGGTCGGGCCGGCCGTACGTGCTGCGTCGCGGGCCGAAGCATCTGCGGCCGCGCAGCAACGTCGTGATCATGCGCGAGACCGAGGCGCTGGCCGCGCTGGCGGGTACCGATGTGCCGCACCCGCGGCTGATCGCCAGCTGCGCCGACCCGACGGTGCTCGGTGACGCGGTCTTCTACCTGATGGAACCGATCGACGGCTTCAACGCCGGCCAGGAGCTGCCGGACCTGCATGGAGCCGACCCGGCGGTGCGTTTCGGGATGGGCCTGTCGATGGCCGAGTCGCTGGCCAAGCTCGGCGCGGTCGACTACACCGCCGTCGGGCTGAGCGACTACGGCAAGCCCGACGGCTTCCTGGAACGTCAAGTGCCACGCTGGCTTTCGGAGCTGGAAGGCTATCGGGAGTTCGACAACTATCCCGGCCCGGACATCCCCGGTGTGGACGATGTCGCGAAGTGGCTCGACAACGGTCGACCCGAGCACTGGACGCCGGGGATCATGCATGGCGACTACCACGCCGCCAACGTGATGTTCTCCCGCACCGGCCCGGAGGTGGTCGCGATCGTCGACTGGGAGATGTCCACGATCGGCGACCCCCTGCTCGATCTCGGCTGGCTGCTGGCCACCTGGGGGCAGTCCGCGGCGTTCGGCGGGCCGATCTTCGCGATGGACGGGTTGGCCGCACCCAACGATCTCATCGAGCAGTACGCCCGCAACACCACCCGTGACCTGTCGCAGATCAACTGGTACACCGTGCTCGCGTGCTTCAAGCTCGGCATCGTGCTGGAGGGCACCCACGCGCGGGCCTACGCCGGCAAGGCCCCCAAGGAAATCGGCGACCTGCTGCACGGCGCCACCGTCCAATTGTTCGAGCAGGCCCTGACACTGATGGACACCCGATGATCGATTTCGACATACCGGCCGACACCGCCGCGCTGGCCGACCAGATCCGCGCCTTCGTCACCGACAAGGTCGTGCCGTTCGAGACCGATTCCCGACTCACCCGGCACGGTCCCGACGACGATCTGCGCGCCGAACTCGTCGGGCTGGCCCGCGATGCCGGGCTGCTGACGTTCCAGGCGCCCAAGCGTTTTGGTGGCCGCGAGCCGTCGCACCGCGAGCAGGCGGTGTTGTTCGAAGCGGCCGGGTGGTCGACGCTGGGGCCGATCGCGCTGAATTGTGCGGCGCCGGACGAGGGCAACATGTTCCTGCTCGGGAAGGTAGCCAACGACGAACAGGTCGAGCAGTTCCTGGTCCCGGTGATTGACGGGCGGCAGCGCTCGGTGTTCGCGATGACCGAACCCGGCGGCGCCGGTTCGGATCCCAACCAACTGAACACGTCGGCCGAGTTCGACGGCAGCCACTACGTCATCAACGGCCGTAAGTGGCTGATCACCGGCGCCAACGGCGCGGGGACCTGGATCATCATGGCCCGCGTCGCGCCGAACCCCCACGGTCCGGACGGCCCGACGCTGTTCCTGTGCGAGGGCCCGGGCGCTTCGGGCCCCGAAGGCATTGTGATCGAGCGCGTGATGAACACGATGGACCGCAACTACGTCGAGGGCCATGGCGTGGTCCGGTTCGACGATCTGCGGCTACCCGCGTCCGCGGTGCTGGGCGAGGTCGGCCAGGCGTTGCGCTACGCGCAGTTGCGGCTGGCACCGGCCCGGTTGACGCATTGCATGCGGTGGCTGGGAGCGGCGTCGCGGGCGCAGTCGATCGCTATTCAGCACGCCCGTGAGCGCACGGCATTCGGCAAGACGCTCGGCGAGCACCAGGGCGTCAGCTTCATGATCGCCGATAACGAAATCGCCTTGCAGCAATGCAGACTCGCGATCTGGTGGGCCTGCTGGACCCTGGACATGGGCGACCGCGGCACCGGCCGGCACGAAAGCTCGATGGTCAAGGCCTATGTGTCCGAGGAGTTGTTCAAGGTCGCCGACCGCTGCGTCCAAATCCTCGGCGGCATAGGCATTTCCGACGAGACGCCGGTCGGCATGATCTTCTCCGACATGCGGGCCTTCCGCCTGTACGACGGCCCGACCGAGGTGCACAAGTACGCGATCGCGCGGCAGGTGCTGCGCCCCTAGTCGTCCGCGGCCAGCGCCGCGTCGAGCGTGGGGTACAGCGCGACGACGCTGTCGAGGCCGGTCAGTTGGATCGGCCTGCTGGCCGCCGGGTTGTCCGCCACCACGGCGATGCGGGTCGACTTGCCGATCTTCTCGTTGGTGGCCGCGAGGATCCGCAACCCGACCGAGGCCATGAACGTCACCGCGGACAGTTCGATGGCGAGGACGGGCGGGTTCTCCTCGAGGGCTTCGGCGATCGCCTCTTCGAAGACGGGCGCGGTGCTCAGATCGATTTCGCCACCCACGCTGACCACCGCGGCACCGTCCCGAAGCGCGACCGAGGTGGTGATCGGATCCGCAGCTGACAACGGCCATCCTCCGTGTGAAGTCGTGACGACCCGGGCAGATCGGTGCCGACCCGAGCCACCGGGAAATTCGCAGAAATAGTACTGCACGGTTCGGCGCCGCGAGGCTCGGTTAGTCTGAGCGCGAGACTCATGTCTGCCGCGGAGAACCGGGAGGTTCAATGACGACGGCGCTCGTGATCGCCGCGCCGGTGCTCATCGCATGACACCCGACGACTTCCTCACCCAGTACGCGGCCGCGCTGCGTGCTCACGTGAAGACGAGCGGTGAACAAAGCCTCGGCGTGGGCAACGAGCTCGGGCGCCAGGCCCTGCACAACGACATCAGCATGCTGCGGATCGTCGAGCAGCACTCCGGGCTCGTCCGCGAACTCGTGCAGGAGATTCCGGACTTCGACGGCGCCGAGGCGCTGGCCTTCCTGCTGCACACGCTGGCCCCGCTCGACGCCGCGACGCGTCGGTCCGAGGAACAGCGCGCCCGCGCCGACGATCTGGAGGATCGCGACGAGTTCCGCAACGCGGTGGTGAACTCGCTGCAGGAGGGCTTCTTCGTCTCCGATCGCGCCGGCTCGGTGATCGAGGTCAACGACGCCTTCGCCAAGCTGACCGGGTACCCAGCCCAGGGCCTGCCATACCGGTGGCCCCACCCCTGGCTGGTCGACGAAAAGGCCGCTCTGGCACAGCAATCCAGACTTGCACGCGAAACCCAGGTTCAGTACGAGACACCGATCCGGCATCGCGACGGCCGGCTGGTGTGGGTGGCCGCCAACGTCAACCGGGTGAACCGCGAGTCTGCCGGCGACGATGTCTACGTCGGCACACTGCGCGACATCACCGCCGAACGCGCATTCGCCGCCCGCGAGAGCGCGGTCCTGCGGTTGGCGACGGCGGTCAGCGTTGCCAAGAGCATGTCCGAGGTTCTGACGATCACCCTCGACGAGTGCCGGCTCGCGCTCGACGTGCACCGGGTGGTCGCCGCGGTGTGGCCGACCGACGGCGGCGAGCCCACCATTCAGGTCGCCGGCGAACGACTGTCGTCGCACTGGCGGCACCTCGACCAGCCGCTGCGCGACATCTTCGAGCAGGCCCGTCGCCAGTTGCCGCTCACCGTCCAGCCCATCGAAAGCCCTGATGCGCCAGGCCAATCCAGCGGCATCGTCGCCGTGCTCACCGGGGGCGGCGGCGTTGCGTTGTGGCTCGAACTTCGGGTGCCCCGACGGATCAGCGGTGAGGACCGTCTCCTCGTGACCGTCCTGGTCGGTCACCTCGGGTTGGCGATTCAGCACGTCCGTCAGTTCGAGGCGGCCCGCGAGACGTCGTTGACCCTGCAGCACGCCATGCTGGCACCCACCAAGCTGCCACCGGGCTTCGCGGTGCGCTACGAGCCCGCGGTGACCCCGCTGGAGATCGGCGGCGACTGGTACGACGTCCTGCCGTTGGGTGACAAGAGAATTGGCATCATCGTCGGCGACTGCGTGGGACGCGGCCTGGCGGCCGCCGCGGTGATGGGCCAATTGCGCGCCTCCGCGCGCGCGTTGCTGCTCACCGGCGCCGAACCGGCCAGGCTGCTCGAGGAACTCGACGCGGTGGCCGAGCTCATCCCGGATGCGTTCTGCACCACCGTCTTTCTTGTCGTCCTTGACACCGAGACCGGGGAGTTCACCTACAGCTGCGCCGGCCACCTGCCCGCCATCCTGGCGAATCCGGCCGGCAAACACACGCTGATCACCGACGCGCGCTCGGTGCCACTAGCCGTGCAGCGCAAGGCTTCTCGGCCCCAGGCCACGGTCAAGCTGCCGGCCGGCTCGACGCTGATGCTCTACACCGACGGCCTGGTCGAGCGGCGCGACGTGACACTCGACGACGGGATCGCCCACCTCGGTGCGACCGTGGCGCGGGGCGCGGCCCTGACCGCCGACGACGTCGCGGACTCGGCGCTCACCGAACTGGCCCCGCCGGGCGGCTACGACGACGACATCGCAATCGTCGTCTACCGCCGGCCGTACCCACCGCTGGCGATCCACCGGGTGGTCAACGCCGACCAGCTCGGCGATCTGCGGCACCAGCTCGCGGACTGGCTGCGCGGGGCCGGCGTGCCCGAGGAGCGGACCGCGGACATCGTGCTGGCGGTCAACGAGGCCGTCGCCAACAGCATCGAGCACGGCTACTTGGGCCGCAAGCCGGGCAAGGTTCGGATCAACGGCGAAAACGACGGCGCGCGAGTGCATCTCAAGATCAGCGACAAGGGCAAATGGAAGCCGGCCGCCACCGACCCGGGCGTGCGCGGCCGCGGGCTGCTCCTGATTCGCGCGGTCAGCGACTGGCTCGAGATGGACTGCACGCCCAAGGGGACGACGGTCGTGATGAGCTTCGGCCTCGCCGGCTGACTACGGCAGCGTGGTGTGCATCAACATCACGTCGTACGCCGACCAGAGCGACAGGTTGAAATACAGGTCCTTGCCGGTCGACCACGGGTGGATCATCGGCGCGTAGATGCCACCGGGCATCTGGAACGACGAGACGAGCGGCTGCTCCGGGCTCCACGGCCCCTGCGGTGACGGCGCGGTGCGCGCGATGACGTCGTTGCTGCCACCGTTGGTGTAAAGCACCAGATACTGCTTCAGATAGTCGTTGTACTGCGCCGACATCTCGCCCACCGGGCCCGGGAAGATCGGTGTCGCCGCCGCCGGGTCGGCCGGTACCCAGCCGCGGCCCTCGCCGTTCCAGTACTGGTACCTGCTGACATCGGGCAGCGCGCCCGGTTGGACCCGGGACAGGAACGCCGCGCCGCTACGGCCGGCGGGCGTGCCGAACGAGTAGAGGTAGCCGTCCTTGCCGGGCATGAACGCAGCCATCTGGAAGTTCTCGTTGCCGGGGACGAAGCGCGCGCCGGGAACGGTATCGGCGGCGGCCAACCGGATGCTGCTCGGGTAGACGCCCCAGGATTGCCCGTTGTCCAGCGAGCGCGCGATGCCCGAATAGTTCGTGGACCATTCGCCGTCGCGGCCCCAGTTCTTGATCGACATGAAGCTCATGTATTGGGTCCGGCCCATCGACATCGCCGACGTCGGAATCATGCCGGTCTCGTGACCGGCCTTGTGAATGCTGTTGAGCACCTGCTTGGACAGACCCGGCGCCCACACCGGCGAGCCGGAATACGGGTTGTTGGGCACGCCGTCGGCGACGTGGATGCCGTGCGACAGGTCATGGTCGTTACTGCGGAACAGCACGTTGTAGCGCCACTGCTGACCGTGCACGGCGCAGTATCCGAAGGTGTCGCCGAAGGCCATCAAGACCTGACGGTTGCCGGGATCACCGTTGTCCCAGGGGATTCCGAGGTCGGTACCCGAGATGCCGAAACGCTCCAGCGTGCGGTTCGGGCTGTTGGGCCCGGTGACGTATTCCACCAACGCCGTGGGTGCGCCCGCGATGCTGGCGGGCGGTGACGGTTGAACCGGAACCGCCTCGGGCACAGCCTGATTCGCGCTCGGCGACGGCGGGGTCGCGGCGCCCGGGACCGGCGGAACGGGAGTCACAGCGGCCTGTAGCTGTGCCGGTCGTTGCGGAATCGCCTTGAGCAGGCCGGAAATCAGCGGGCCCAGCTTCGGTAGCGGAGCATTGTCGTTGGTGCCGCGGGGCCGGCGGCCGGTCGGGGGTGCGACCGGGCCGGGCGTCGGCATGCTCGGCATGCCCGCCGGTGGCGGCACATTGGCCTCGGGAGCGCTGCAGGGCACCGCGAAGGCGGGCGGCGCGTAGCCGATCGGCACGACGAGTGCGACAACGGCCACCAGGGCTACGGGTACCGAAACAATCCGACGAGTCGCCGACATGTCCCACCTCTCCAGGGGGCGAGCCGTCGCCGTGGTGCACTTTGACGTTTCGCAGTTGCTCATGTGACGATAGGGGCGATTGTTGCGATTGAAACCTCTGAGTTTTCAATAGGTATGAACCCGTGACCGTGTCGCAATAGATTGATTCGCATGCCACGCAAAGCCTTTGCTCACGACGCCGTCGTCGTCATGCGCGACGGAGATAGTCCCAACGCGCTCGGCGGCGCGATCGCTACGGCCTTGTGCGGCGGGTGGGATCACGAGCCGCCGTGCCCGCTGGCACCGCACCTCGTCACCAATGTCGCCGAGGGCGAAACCGTCTTACTGCGTGTGGTTTTCGCCACCGAACCGGACAACGAGGAGCGGGTGCGCGGGCTGATCGGCGAGGCGCTGGGATGGGGCAGACTGACGGGACCCGACGGCGGCGTCGCGCACTGGGAACTGCGCTCGACGTCGCAGGGCGGTCTGCGGGATGACGAGGCGGACCTCGCCGCGGATCTGATCGCGCATTGAGTCGCGGTAGAGCTCGAGTGCGCCCGAAGGGATTCGAACCCCTAACCTTCTGATCCGTAGTCAGATGCTCTATCCGTTGAGCTACGGGCGCCTGTGTTCAGTTGTCTAGCTTGGCGGAGGCGAGAGGATTTGAACCTCCGGTCCCCTGTAAGGGGGACAACTCATTAGCAGTGAGTCCCATTCGGCCGCTCTGGCACGCCTCCCTGGACCGTCTGAGGGTACCGGACTCAAACCACACTCCCGGAACCGCCGCGGAGCAGAGCGTACACGGGCCAGACATATGCTGTCGAAATGACCGCTCGCCTTCGACCCGAAATGGCCGAGCTGCCCGCGTACGTGCCCGGCAAGACGGTTCCGGGTGCGATCAAACTGGCCAGCAACGAAACCGTGCACGGCCCGCTGCCCGGTGTCCGTGCCGCGATCGAGCGCGCCACCGACGCCATCAACCGCTACCCGGACAACGGCTGCGTCGAGCTCAAGTCGGCGTTGGCCAAGCATCTGAACTCCGGCCGCGTCGGCAGCGCCGGCGGCTGGGGGCCGGAACACATCGCGGTCGGCTGCGGATCGGTGAGCCTGTGCCAGCAACTGGTCCAGATCACCGCGACCGCGGGCGACGAGGTGCTGTTCGGCTGGCGCAGCTTCGAGATCTATCCGCTGCAGGTGCGGTTGGCCGGCGCCACCGCGGTCCAGGTGCCGTTGACCGACCACACCTTCGACTTGGACGCGATGCTGGCCGCGGTCACCGATCGGACCCGGCTGATCTTCGTCTGCAATCCCAACAACCCGACCTCGACGGTGGTGGATCCCGACGCTCTGACGCGCTTCGTCGAGGCGGTGCCGTCGCACATCCTCATCGCGATCGACGAGGCCTACGTCGAGTACATCCGCGACGGGTTGCTGCCCGACAGCCTCGCCTTGGTCCGCGACCATGCCAATGTCATTGTGCTGCGGACGTTTTCGAAGGCCTACGGCCTGGCCGGCCTGCGCGTCGGCTATGCGGCCGGGCACCCGGACCTGATCACCGCTTTGGACAAGGCCTACGTGCCGTTCACGGCGACAAGCGTGTCGCAGGTCGCGGCGATCGCTTCGCTGGATGCCGCCGACGAGTTGCTGGCTCGTACCGACGCGGTGGTCGCCGAGCGAACGCGGGTGAGCGGCGCGCTGCGCGCGGCCGGCTTCGAGCTGCCGTTGTCGCAGACGAATTTCGTGTGGCTGCCCCTGGGGCCGCGCACGGCCGACTTCGTCGAGCAGGCCGCGGCCGCACGCATCGTGGTGCGGCCGTATGGGAGCGACGGCGTGCGGGTGAGCATCGGCGCGCCGGAGGAGAACGACGCACTGTTGAAGTTCGCGGAGAACTGGATCTGAAGGAGATCGCGATGGGTGAGACGTTGGCGCGCAAGAAGTTCGACGAGTTCAAGGACCGCACGGACTCGATTGCCGATGCCGAGTTGGACGACTACTGGGCAAGCCTGCAGCCGGCCACCGTCGACGGCATGCTCGGCGAATGGAAGGGTGGCGAGTTCGTCACCGGCCACCGGATGAACGGTCAGCTGGAGAAGTCCCGGTGGTTCGGCAAGACGTTCAACTCGGTGACCGACGTGCAGCCGCTGGTCTGCCTCGACGACGATGGCAACCGCTTCTCCAACGTCAAGATGGGCAAGGGCGAGGCCAGCCTGTGGCTGGAGGAGTTCCGCGGCGAGGTCGTCGCGACGATGGTCTACGACGGCCAGCCGGTGCACGACCACTTCAAGCAGGTCGACGACCGCACCGTGATGGGCATCATGAACGGCAAGGGCGTCGTCCACAACGGTAGGTACTTCTACTTCTTCCTCGAGCGCGTCTAACCCGCGGCGGCCGGATCGCGGCCGGTGAACGCGATCAGCTTGTCGAAGGCGCTGGCCCGGTCCGGCGGCTCGACGGCCGCGCCGAAGTCTCCGTTGGCGCGGCGCTCTGGCGTGATGAGCTTCTCCGCGATGCCCATGACGTAGGCCGCCAGCGAATCGGGAACGTCGGCCGGGGTGCCGGTGGCCGCGGTGTAGTCCCATGCGTGCACGAGTAGGCCGAACGACAGCAGGGCCGCCAACGTCCGCACGGGTGTCTCGTTGCCGCGCCAGGCAACCGACCCGTCCAGCCCGTGTCGGAGGTGGAACGCATCCAACGTCGGCCGGCCGACGGCGATGAGTTGACGCTCGACGCTCTCCTCGGGGTCGCGCGGCGGCAGGTCGGCGCCGAGCGCTTCGCCGACGGAGGCGATCGTGTCGACGAGGTGCTCGGTCAACTGGTCGACGTTGAAGTCCTCGCTCGCGGTGGGTTTCGAGGAGTCGTCGCGGGAGAGCGGGTGGACGATCTTCTGCAGCTCGCGCAGCGATGCCTCGGCGGCGCGCAGCTCATCGGTCGGTGGTGAGTCGGGTCCGGGTTGCAGATCGGAGGCCATGCGATCCACGGTACGGTCCGGTGATGAGCCAGCTGTACGAATCCGTCCTCGTCGAGACCAAGGAACACGTCGCGCAGGTGACGTTGATCGGGCCGGGCAAGGGCAACGCGATGGGGCCCGCGTTCTGGTCGGAGCTGCCGGAGCTGTTCGCCTCGCTAGACGCCGACCCGAATGTTCGCGCCATCGTGCTGACCGGTTCCGGCCGCAATTTCAGCTACGGCCTCGACCTGCCGGCGATGGGCGGGACGCTGGCGCCGGTACTCGCCGACGGCGCGATGGCCGGACCGCGCACCGAGTTCCACCGCGAAGTGCTGCGCATGCAAAACACCATCAGCGCCGTCGCGGACTGCCGCACGCCGACGATCGCGGCAGTCCACGGTTGGTGCATCGGCGGTGGCGTCGACCTGATCTCCGCCGTCGACATCCGTTATGCCAGCGCCGACGCGAAGTTCTCCGTCCGCGAGGTCAAACTCGCGATCGTCGCTGACGTCGGCAGCCTGGCCCGGCTGCCGCTGATTCTGTCCGACGGGCATCTGCGCGAATTGGCGTTGACCGGCAAGGACATCGACGCGGCCCGCGCCGAGAAGATCGGTTTGGTCAACGACGTGTTCGCCGATGCCGACGCGACACTGCAGGCCGCACACGCGACCGCCGCGGAGATCGCCGAGAACCCGCCGCTGACCGTGCGCGGGGTCAAGGATGTGCTTGACCAGCAACGTATTTCGCAGGTATCCGCGAGTTTGCGCTACGTGGCGGCGTGGAATGCGGCGTTCCTGCCGTCGAAGGACCTGTCCGAAGGCATCGAGGCGACCTTCACCAAGCGCCCGCCGAAGTTCAAGGGCGAATAGCATCGGGTAACCGCCGTGAATGGCTAAATATCGAGTACTGAATCCACACGGCGACGTCGTCGACTCCAAAGAGATCGCCAGCGCGGACGACGCGCACGCCTGGTTTGTCGACGCCAAGGCCGACAACTCCGAACTCGGCTGGCGCATGGAAGTCGAATCCGACGGCAATTGGCGGTTCTTCGACGACACCGAAGGCGACCGAGCCTGAGCCGCAACGCATTACGGCGCTTCGTCGTCGTCGCTGTCCCGTAGCAGTTTTTCGGGGTGGTGGTAGGTGTTGATTCTCGACTGACCGTGGTCGAGGTGGGGTGGTGGGATCCATTCGGTTTCATACCGGTGGTTCTTGCGGGTCTTCCAGCCTTTTTCGGTCATCTCATGGTTGGGGTGGCAGGCGAGGGTGAGGGTGTTGACGTCGGTGACGGGGTTGTTTCGGTAGGGGTCGTCGTGGTGGACCTCGCACCGGTCGGCGGGCGTAGGGCAGCCCGGGAAGGTGCAGCCACGATCCCTGGCGTGGAGGACGAGGCGCTGGGCCGGGGTGGCCAGGCGTTTGGTGTGATACAGCGCCAGGGCTTTGCCGTTGTCGAAGATCGCCAGGTAGTGGTGGGCGTGGGAGCCGAGCCGGATCACGTCGCTCATCGGCAGTAGGGTGCCGCCGCTGGTGAGGCCGCGGCCGGCGCCGTTCTCGAGTTCTTGCAGGGTGGTGGTGACGATGATGCTGGCGGGCAGCCCGTTGTGCTGACCCAGATCGCCGGAGGCCAGCAGTGCTCGGCCGGCGGCCAGGAGCGCGTCGTGGGTGCGCTGCGCCGGGCCGCGGGTGTCGCCTTGGATCTGGGCTTCGGACGGGGTCCCGCTGACGCACGGCACATCGTCGTCGGGGTTGCACATGCCGGGGGCGGCGAGCTTGGCGAACACCGTGTCCCACGTCGCCCGGGCCTCGGGCGTCAGGTAGCCGGTCACCTTGCTCATGCCGTCGATGTCTTGCTTACCGATCGTGACGCCGCGCCGTTTGGCGCGGTCGACGTCGGTGAAGTCGCCGTCGGGGTTGAGACAGTCCATCAACTTGTCGGCGAGCTTGGCCAACTCGTCGGGCCAGTGCTGCAGGCTCAGGTCAGCCAGCTTGGCTTCGGCGATGCCGCGGGTCTCGACGTCGACGAAGTCGGGGATCCGCTGCCAGAACGAGCGGATCACCGCGATATGACCGGCACCCACGTGCCCGTTGCGCTGCGCGGCGGCGGTGGCCTCCAATACCGGCGGTAGCGGCTCCCCGTTCAGCGCGGTCCGCTCGCCCAGATCCTCGGCTTCGTGCATCCGGCGGGACGCCTCGGCACGGGTGATCCGCAACCGATCGGCCAACACCGGGGCGAGTTTGCCGCCCAACACCGCAGGCTCCACCCGGGCCAACTCGGTGAGCAGTGCGTGCTCGATCGCGGGCTGCATCCGCCGAAACGTCTCGAAGCGTTCCAGCACCGCGAGGCGCTCCGGAGTGGTCAACGCGTCGAAGCTCAGGTCGAGGGCCGCTTTGTAGCCGGCCTCCAGGGCGTCGAGCACCCCGACAACCTCATCACGACTACTCGAACGCATGTTCGAATTATAACGAGCCTCGGTGACGAAATCCCCTGTTGAACGCCCATCTGTGGATAACCGTTCAACTGTGGATAACTCGGCCAAGCGGCTTCCACGTACCCTCGCGGCATGGACGACGCACAGGGCAGAATCCGGGTCCCGGCAGACCTCGACGCCGTCACCGACATCGGCGACGAAGACCATTCCGGTATCGACCCGCGGGCCGTCGAACGAATCTGGGGCGCCGCCAAGCACTGGTACCAGGCCGGCATGCATCCGGCGATCCAGGTCTGCCTGCGGCACAACGGCCGAGTCGTGCTGAATCGGGCGATCGGGCATGGCTGGGGCAACGCACCCACCGACGCCCCCGACGCCGAGCAGATCGCCGTTCGGACCGACACCCCGTTCTGCGTCTACTCCTCGGCGAAGGCGATCACCGCAACCGTCGTGCACATGCTTGTCGAACGCGGCCACTTCTCGCTCGACGACAAGGTCTGCGAGTACATCCCGACGTACACCAGCCACGGCAAAGACCGCACCACCATCCGGCATGTGCTCACGCACAGTGCCGGCGTTCCGTTCCCCACCGGACCGAAACCGGACCTCAAGCGGGCCGACGACCACGAGTACGCGCAGGAGATGCTCGGCCAGTTGCGGCCGTTCTACCGCCCGGGCCTGGTGCACATCTATCACGCTCTGACCTGGGGTCCGCTGATGCGCGAAATCGTCTACGCCACAACGGGTAAGGAAATTCGCGAGATTCTGGCAACCGACATCCTCGACCCGCTGAACTTCCGGTGGACGAATTTCGGAGTGGCAGAAGAGGACATTCCACTGGTCGCGCACAGCCATCCCACCGGGCACCCATTGCTGCCCGCACCGATCGCCGCGGCCTTCCGTAAGGCGATCGGCGGCACCACCCACGAGATCATCCCGATCACCAACACGCCGCTGTTCCTGAAAACCATCGTCCCGTCGTCGAACACCATCTCGAATGCCGCCGAGATGTCGCGGTTCGCCGAAATATGGCGTCGCGGAGGCGAACTCGACGGTGTGCGGGTGATGAGTCCGGAGACGCTGCAGGACGCGGCGAAGCAGTGTCGGCGCCTGCGGCCGGACGTCGCGACAGGTCTGCTGCCGGCCCGCTGGGGTACCGGATTCCAGCTCGGCACTAAGAGATTCGGCCCGTTCGGTCGCGGCGCGCCGCACGCGTTCGGCCACTTGGGCCTGGTCAACTGCGCGATCTGGAATGACCCGGAGCGTGCGCTGGCAGCGGGCGTGGTCAGCAGCGGCAAGCCGGGCCGAGACCCCGAGGTCAAGCGGTACACCGCGCTCATGGACCGCATCGCCGCGGAGATCCCGCGCGTTTGAGGATCCTGCGCCATAGTTGAGCGGTGCAACCGCAGTATCCGTACTACCCGCCGCCCGCGCCGCCGAAGCGACACACGGTCACCGACATCACCTTGACCGTCATCTTGTCGGTGCTTGCCGGCGCCGGCGCACTCGGCGCCGTGGCGTTCTCGTTCTTCTTCATCATGGCCACCGACTCTTGTGGCTCGCGCAAATGTGATTACGACGCGCTCGGGGCCGCCTACCTGACCACCTGGGGCGGAGTCGGGGTGGCCGTCCTGATCGGCGTCATCGGCGTCATCGTCACCGCTATCGGCAAATGGACGATGTGGTTCTGGCCGGCTGCGTCGCTGGTGATCATCGCGGTCTCGACCGGGGTTGGCCTGCATCTGGCCTACTCGGTCATCGGCCACGTGTGAGAGCGGTGGCGGAGGGATTTGAACCCCCGGACGGTTTTGGCCGTCTCTCGCTTTCAAGGCGAGTGCATTAGGCCGCTCTGCCACGCCACCGTCGACAAGGGTAGCGGGCTGGACGTCCCCGGGGTTACTGAGATCCCTTCAGCGCGGCGCTGATCCGGCGGCAGTTCTCCCCCACCGCGACGACCTGCGAGCGCGACAGCGGGCCGAGGAAATGCACCCGGATCGCGTCGGCGTAGGTCGTCATCGCGTGCCGCGCGACAGTCCGGCCCTCGTCGGTGATCTCTGCGACAACGCCGCGCCGATCGTCCTGACTGGCCTCGCGTCGTACCAATCCCTGCGTCTCCAGTCGGCGGACCTGACGCGTCAGCCGGCTCGGCAACGACGCCAGCGCCTCGGCCAGATCGCCCATCCGGGCGCAGCCCGTCGGAGCGTGGTCCAGCAGATCGAGAACCCTGACGTCGAACAGCGACAGCTGATGCGCCTCAGTGAGTTGGCGGTTCAGCGTCGCATACAGCCGCAGGGTGGAATCCAGGAAGTTCTGCCACGATTTCTGCTCAGCGATATCCAGCCCGGGCATCTCACTGGCTGTCCGGCCGGCAATCAGGGCGGCCATCACGTCATGCTATTTGACACATCGCCTTTGGAACAGGGGCTAGTAGCGTGGCGGGCATGTATGGCATCGTCGCCGAATCCGCCGACCGACTTGTCTGGCAGCAGGTCCCCGACGTCAGCGTGGGCGCGGGTGAGGTGCTGATCAAGGTCACCGCTGCCGGAGTCAACCGGGCCGACCTGTTGCAGGCCGCCGGGCTCTATCCGCCGCCACCGGGCGCCAGCGAACTGCTGGGCATGGAGGTCTCCGGCGTCATCGAAGCGGTCGGCGACGAGGTCGCGGATTGGTCGCCAGGCCAGGAGGTCTGCGCGCTGCTGGCAGGCGGCGGCTATGCCGAATACGTCGCGGTGCCGGTCGGCCAGTTGCTGCCGCACCCCGCCGGACTCGACCTCGTGGACTCCGCCGGTGTGCCCGAGGTCGCCTGCACGGTCTGGTCGAACCTGGTCATGACGGCGCATCTGAGCGAGGGCCAGACTCTGCTGATGCACGGCGGCGCCAGCGGTGTCGGCAGCCACGCGATCCAGATCGGCACGGCGTTGGGCGCCCGGGTCGCCGTCACCGCGGGATCGCCGGAGAAGCTGGAGTCCTGCCGCGAACTCGGCGCCGAGATCCTGATCAACTACCGCGAAGACGACTTCGTCGAGCGGATCCGCTCGGCGACCGACGGCAGGGGTGCCGACGTCATCTTCGACATCATGGGCGCCGCGTATCTCGACCGGAACATCGACGCGCTGGCCACCGGCGGCCGCCTGGTCATCATCGGCATGCAGGGCGGGGTCAAAGGCGAACTCAACATCGGCAAGCTGATGGGCAAACGCGCCCACGTCATCGGCACCACGCTGCGGGCACGTCCGACTAACGGACCGGGCAGCAAGAGCGAGGTCGTCGCCGCCGTAACCGAGTCGGTGTGGCCGATGATCGCCGACGGGCGGGTGCGGCCGGTGATCGGCAAGCGGGTGCCGATTCAGGAGGCCGGCGAGGCGCACCGGTTGCTGCAGTCGGGCGAGGTGACGGGGAAGGTCGTACTGACCGTCTAGTCAGCCCAGCGAGGCGAGAGCGCGGACGAGTTGGTCGACCTCGGCCATCGTCGAGTAGTGCGCGAGGCCGACGGTGACCGCGCCGCCGACGTCGTTGACGCCGATCACGTCGAGCACCCGCGAGTTGGCGTTCGAGATAGCCAGGATCCCATTGTCGGCCAGCCGCTGCACAACCCGCTCGGCCGGCACATCGTGCACTGCGAAGCTGACCACCGGGATGCGCGAATCGGGCCGCGCGATCACCACTACCCGCGGCAGCGAGCGCAACGAGCCCATCAGGTACTCGAAGATGCCGTCCATGTAGGTCGTCGCGGATTGCAGTGAGGTGGACAGCCTTTCGCGCCGGGTGCCGCGGGCCGACTCGTCGAGCGAGGCCAGGTATTCGATGCTGGCGACGAAGCCGCCGAGCAGGCCGAACTGGTGTACGCCGACCTCGAGCCGGCCGGGCCCGGTGGCGTAGGGGTTGGTGGACACCGAGGTGAAGGTGTTGATCATCGCCGGGTCGCGGAACACCAACGCGCCGACCGGCGGGCCGCCCCAGTTGACGGCGTTGATCGCCACCACGTCGGCGTCGATGTCGTCGATGTCGATCAGCCGGTAGGGCGCCGCGGCGGAGTGGTCGACGACGACGAACCCGCCTACGTCGTGCACCAACTTCGTCACCGGCCGCAGATCGGTGAGCGTGCCGAGGGTCCCTGACGCCGAGCTCACGGCGACCAGCCGGGTCGCCTGACCGATCAGGCCTTCCCACTGCCACGACGGCAGGTCGCCGGTCTCGATGTCCACCTCGGCCCACTTGACCTTGGCGCCGAACCGGTTCGCCGCGCGCAACCAGGGCGCGATGTTGGCCTCGTCGTCGAGCCGGGTGACGACCATCTCGTAGCCCAGGCCGGCGCGCGTCGAGGAGGCGTCGGCCAGCGACGCCAGCAACACCGCGCGGTCGGCGCCGAGCACCACGCCGCGGGGATCGGCGTTGACCAGGTCGGCCGCCGCCTGGCGCGCCGCGTCGAGCACGGCTGCGCTGCGCTTGGCCGAGGGATGCGGGCCGACGGTGCTGGGGAACGAGCCGCGGAAGGCCGTCGAGACCGTGGTGGCAACCGAGTCGGGGATCAGCATGCCGGTCGGCGCGTCGAGGTGCACCCATCCGTCCCCGAGCGACGGGTGCAACCCGCGCACTCGGGCGACGTCGTATGCCATACCAGCCACCTTAGAGCTATGCACAATAAGAGGAACCGTGACGGTAGCGGGCGGCCCGGATACCAGCCCACCATCCTGAGCCAGGTCACCCGGCCAGCCATACTAGTCGCGTGGGGCTCTGCTTCGGAACGCTGATCGCATTGTTTTTGCTGATCGTGCCGGGGGCCATCGTCGGACGAATCACCCAGCTAACGTGGCCGATCGCGATCGCCGTCGGCCCGGTCCTGACCTACGGGGTGGTCGCGCTGGCGATAATCCCGTTCGGCGCCATCGGGATTCCGTGGAACGGTTGGACGGCGCTGGCCGCGTTGGCGGCGGCCTGCGTCGTGATGATCTGCCTGCAGCCGTTGCTCGCCGGCTACCGCGACGCCGAGGCACAGGCGCGCGGGATCGACCGCCGGCAGGCGCTGACGGTCGCGGCGGGGGTGGTGCTGGGCGGGTTGCTGATCATGTGGGCGGCCTACCGCGGCCTCACGCACTGGCAGTCGATCCCCAGCACGTGGGATGCGGTCTGGCACGCCAACACCGTCCGCTTCATGCTCGACACCGGCCAGGCGTCCTCGACGCACATGGGCGAACTGCGCAACGTCGAAACTCATCAGCCGCTGTACTACCCGTCGGTGTTCCACGCGCTGGCCGCGGTCTATTGCCAGCTGACCGGCGCCGCGCCGACGACCGGCTACACGGTCAACGCGGTGGCGGCCGCGATCTGGCTGTTTCCGTCCAGCGCCGCGATGCTGACGTGGCATCTGGCCCGCCCACGCACGCCGTACGCCGCAGGCCTGGCCGCGACGGCGGCGGCACTGTCGGCGTCGTTCACGTCCGTGCCGTACGTCGAGTTCGGCACCGCGGCCATGCCGAACCTGGCGGCCTACGGCGTCGCGATCCCGACATTTGTGTTGGTCGCGTCGACGCTGGTGCATCGCGACCGCATCCCGGCGGCGGTGCTGGCCCTGGTCGGCGTCTTCTCGGTGCACCTGACGGGCGGCTTCGTCGTTATTCTGTTCGCCGCCGCGTGGTGGCTGATGGACGTCCTGTGGCATCCGGTGCGCGGGCGGCTTGCTGACGCTTTAACGCTCGCGGCATCGGGGGTGCCGGCGCTGGTAATCCTGGCGCCGCAGTTCATCGGGGTGGCCAAGCAGGCCGACATCATCGCCGGACACGCCTTCCCCAGCTTCAAGACCGTCAAGCAGGGCGTGATCGACGCGTTGCTGCTGCACACCCGCCACCTCAACGACTTCCCAATCCAGTACGTCATCGTGGTGCTCAGCGGCGTCGGCATGGCGATCCTGCTGTACAAGAGGATCTGGTGGCCGCCGGTGGTCTGGCTCATGCTGACCGTCGCGACCATCTACTCGGGGGCGCCGTTCCACAATCCGCTCGGCGCCGCGATCGAGCACTTCAGCCAGTTCTTCTACAACGACCCCCGCCGACTGTCGGCGGTGGTGACGATGTTGGTGACGCCGGCGGCCGCGGTCGCGGTGTTCGCGCTGGTGGTGGGCGGGGTGGCGCTGGCCCGCAAGGTCGTGACCCGGACATCCGTCAAAATCCCTGACGCCGTGTGGGTTTCGACGGCCGTCACGCTGCTGGCGCTGACGACCGTGGTGACCGCCCGCCATTATCTGTACCGGCATCTGGTGTTGTTCGGCGACAAGTACGACTCGGTGATCGTCAACCAGCACGATCTCGACGCGATGGCTCACCTGGCTTCGTTGCCCGGCGCGAAGGACACCCTGATCGGCGACTCGAACGTCGACGGCACCGCGTGGATGTACGCCGTCGCCGACCTGCACCCGCTGTGGACGCACTACGACTTCCCGCAGCAGACTGGCCCGGGCTACTACCGCTACATCTTCTGGGCCTACGCCGATGCCGATGCGCTGCCCGGGGTACCCGAGGACAAGCGCGCGCTGGTGCCCGACGCAATCCGGGCGCTCAACATCCGCTACGTCCTGACCAGCGCGCCGACAGTTCGAGGGTTCAAGGTGCCCGACGGACTACTGTTTATTGACCATTCGAAGTGGTGGAGGAAGATCTACGACGGCGGTGACGCCTGGATTTACGAATGGCAGGGACCTCCTCCGACAACTCCTAAGGGTGACAAGCATTGAGTAACGACGACGACATCGAGGTCATCGGCGGCGTCGACCCCCGCCTGCTGGCGATGGCCCCGGACTCCGATTCGGACGACGACCGCTCGATCACCGACCTGGTCGAGCAGCCCGCCAAGGTGATGCGGATCGGCACCATGATCAAGCAACTTCTCGAAGAGGTGCGCGCGGCTCCGCTCGACGACGCCAGCCGCACCCGGCTGCGCGAAATCCACGCCACCAGCATCCGCGAGCTCGAAGACGGTCTGGCGCCGGAATTGCGCGACGAGCTCAATCGGCTGTCGCTGCCGTTCACCGAAGGCAGCGTTCCGTCGGACGCCGAGCTGCGGATCGCGCAGGCCCAGCTGGTCGGTTGGCTGGAGGGCTTGTTCCACGGCATCCAGACCGCATTGTTCGCCCAGCAGATGGCGGCCCGCGCGCAACTCGAGCAGATGCGCGAGCAGCGGGGTCTGCCGGCCGGCCCCGGGGGCTCGGGCGGTCCAGGCTCTGGGCAATACCTTTGACCACCTACGAGTGCATGTGACGAGCCCGTACATCGAGACCCACGACGCGTGGGTGGAGTTTCCGATCTTCGACGCCAAGTCGCGATCGCTGAAGAAGACATTCCTGGGCGGTTCGATCGGGCGCAACGCGTCCAACGTCGTCGTGATCGAGGCGCTGCGCGACATCACCATGTCGCTGAAACTCGGCGATCGGGTCGGGCTGGTCGGCCACAACGGCGCCGGGAAATCGACTCTGCTGCGGCTACTTTCGGGCATTTACGAGCCGACCCGCGGATCGGCGATCGTCCGCGGCCGGGTGGCGCCGGTGTTCGACCTCGGCGTCGGTATGGACCCGGAGATCTCCGGCTACGAGAACATTCTGATCCGCGGGCTGTTCCTGGGGCAGACCCGTAAGCAGATGCTGGCCAAGGTCGACGAGATCGCCGACTTCACCGAACTCGGCGACTACCTGTCGATGCCGCTGCGTACCTACTCCACCGGTATGCGGGTGCGGTTGGCGATGGGCGTGGTCACCAGCATCGACCCCGAGATCCTGCTGCTCGACGAGGGCATCGGCGCCGTCGACGCCGACTTCCTGAAGAAGGCGCAGACGCGGCTGCAGAGCCTGGTCGAGCGCTCCGGAATCCTGGTGTTCGCAAGCCATTCCAACGAATTCCTGGCTCGGCTGTGCAAGACCGCGATGTGGATCGACCACGGGGTCATCCGGCAGACCGGCAGCATCGAAGACGTCGTGCGGGCGTACGAGGGCGAGGACGCCGCCCGGCACGTGCGCGAGGTGCTGGCGGAGACCGAACGCGACAGCGTATGAGCGGGACTGTGGCGGCCGTCGTCGTCACTCATCGGCGGGTAGATCTGCTCGCCAAGTCGCTGGACGTGCTGAGCAGCCAGAGCCGGCCGGTGGACCAGTTGATCGTCGTGGACAATGATTTTCACGGCGAAGCGGGCGACCAGGTCCGCGATCTGGTTGCTGGCCAACCGATTTCGACGATATACCTCCCGTCACGCCGAAACCTCGGCGGCGCAGGCGGTTTCGCGCTCGGAATCCTGCACGCCCTGTCGCTCGGCGCCGACTGGGTCTGGCTTGCCGACGACGACGGGCACCCACGCGACAGCGAGGTTTTGGCGACGCTGCTGGCCTGCGCCGACAAGCACCGCCTCGACGAGGTGTCACCGATGGTGTGCAACGCCGACGAGCCGACGAAGCTGGCCTTCCCGTTGCGGCGCGGCCTGGTCTGGCGTCGACTGGTCAGCGAACTGCGCACCGAGGCCGGCCAGGACCTATTGCCGGGCATCGCATCGCTGTTCAATGGCGCGCTGTTCCGAGCGTCGGCTTTCGAGGCGATCGGCGTTCCTGACCTGCGGCTGTTCGTCCGCGGCGACGAGGTGGAGATGCACCGCCGGCTGGTCCGCTCCGGACTGGCGTTCGGGACCTGCCTGGACACGGCCTACCTGCATCCCTGCGGGTCCGCGGAGTTCAAGCCGATCCTCGGCGGGCGGATGCACACGCAGTACCCCGACGACGAGACAAAGCGTTACTTCACCTACCGGAACCGCGGCTACCTGATGGCGCAGCCGGGTCTGCGGAAACTCCTTGTGCAGGAATGGCTTCGGTTCGGCTGGTTCTTCCTTATTTCTCGTCGCGACCCCAAAGGTCTGCTGGAATGGCTGCGGCTGCGCCGGCTGGGCCGCCGGGAACAGTTCGAAAGGCCAACCCTATGACCATCGTTGATGTTGCGGCGCAGTCGAAGACGATGACCCGCGCCTGGGGCGACCTGGTCGACGGCTATCGCCGCCGCGAGCTGTGGCTGCACCTCGGCTGGCAGGACATCAAGCAGCGCTACCGCCGCTCGGTGCTGGGTCCGTTCTGGATCACCATCGCCACCGGCACCACCGCCGTCGCGATGGGCGGGTTGTACTCGAAGCTGTTCCATCTTCAGCTCTCGGTACACCTGCCGTATGTCACGCTCGGGCTGATCATCTGGAACCTGATCAACGCCTCGATCCTCGAGGGCGCAGACGTGTTCGTCGCGAACGAGGGACTGATCAAGCAGCTGCCGACCCCGCTGAGCGTGCACGTCTACCGGCTGGTGTGGCGGCAGATGATCCTGTTCGGGCACAACATCGTCATCTACGTGATCATCGCGATGATCTACCCCAAGCCATGGTCGTGGGCCGACCTGGCGGTGATCCCGGCGCTGGGGCTGATCGTGCTGAACTGCGTCTGGGTGTCGCTGTGCTTCGGCATCCTGTCGACGCGGTTTCGCGATATCGGGCCGCTGCTGTTCTCCGTCGTGCAGCTGCTGTTCTTCATGACGCCGATCATCTGGAACGACGACACGTTGCGCCAGCAGGGCGCCGGGCAGTGGTCGAAGATCGTGGAGCTCAATCCGCTGCTGCACTACCTGGATCTAGTCCGGGCGCCGCTGCTCGGGGCGCACCAAGAGCTGCGGCACTGGTACGTCGTGATCGGGCTGACCGTGCTGGGCTGGCTGGTGGCGGCGTTCGCGATGCGGCAGTACCGCGCGCGGGTTGCCTACTGGGTCTAGTTCGCTTGGCGCTTTTTCGCGAAACTGAAGCCAGGGTCGCGATTCGCCGCTGGGCACAGCCCTGGCGGCTGTCTCGCGAGCCGTAGACTCTGCGCCGATGACCGAGATCGCGGCGAGCACCCCGTTGCCGCTGAAAACCCAGGCGTGGCGCTTCATCGTCACCGGCGGACTGTCCGCGATCGTCGACTTCGGGCTGTACAGCCTGCTGCTACATCTGGGCCTGCAGGTCAACATCGCCAAGTCGCTGAGCTTCATCGCGGGCACCACGACGGCCTACCTGATCAACCGCCGCTGGACGTTCCAGGCGCCGCCGAGCCGGGCCCGCTTCATCGCGGTCTGCGTGCTCTACGCGCTGACCTTCTGCGTGCAGGTCGGCATCAACTACGTCTTCTATCTGCAGTTCGCCAACGTGTCGTGGCGGGTGCCGGCCGCGTTCGTGATCGCGCAGGGCACCGCGACGGTGATCAACTTCGTCGTCCAGCGGTCGGTCATTTTCCGGCTGCGGTAGCGGCCGACCGTGCATGCTGAGGCATGCCGAAACGTCTGGTGGTGTGCTGCGACGGGACGTGGGACAGTCCGGACGAGCGAGACCGGCACAGCCCCACGCCGACGAACGTCACCAAGGTTGCGCTGAGCGTTGCCCGCGAGGACCGCAACGGGCGAGAGCAACGTACGTTCTACCGCCTGGGAGTCGGCACCCGTCGCCCCGAGCGAATCAGCGGTGGCGGGTTCGGTTTCGGCGTTTCGCGCGCAATCCGCGACACCTACCGCTTCCTCGTCGAGAATTACGAACCCGGCGACCAGCTCTACTTCTTCGGGTTCAGCCGCGGCGCGTTCACCGCGCGCAGCACGGTGGGCTTCATCCGCAACTGCGGCATTCTGCGCCGCGAGAACGCGGGGCTGATCGATCGTGCTTTCGCGCTGTACCGGAGCAGAAGCAGCACCAACCACCCGAAGAGTGTGGAGTCGACCCTCTTTCGGAGTGCGTACTCCTACGAGCCGCGCATTCGCTTCATCGGTGTCTGGGACACCGTCGGAGCGATGGGCATCCCCATCACCGGTTCGGCGCTGATCGCGGTTCTCAACAGGCGAACTCGATTTCACGACACCAGCTTGAGTTCGACGGTGGACGCCGCGTTCCACGCACTGGCGATCGACGAGAAACGAAACTCGTTCTGCCCGACGTTGTGGACGACGACGTCGGCGAACCAGCGCGTCGAGCAGGTCTGGTTCACCGGGGTCCACCGGGACGTGGGCGGCGGCTATTCGCAGCACGGATTGAGCGACATTCCGTTGCTCTGGATGATGGACCGAGCTCAGGAATGCGGCCTGGCGTTCGTCGAGGCCTCCCCGCGCGCATCGCTGGCACGCGTCGCAGCAGGACTCCCGGACGAGGACAAGGACCTGCGAGAGGCGATGCTCGCCAAGCCCGATGCGCTCGCCGACCCGCACAATTCGTGGAAAGGGTGGTACCGGATCCCGCGCCCCCATCGGCGAGAGCTCGGCAAGTCAGACCGGGCTCACGAATGGGCCGCCTCGACGGCGGTCGAGCGCCGCAAGGCAGGGCTCGAGCCTGCATCACCTCAGCTCGCGGCCTATCTCGACGGCGGAGGTCAAGTCATGGACGTCAGCGCCGCTATCGAGAGCTGAGAGCTGCCCGATGCTCTGCCTGCGCTGAGCCGCAGCCTGCAGCGGGTACCCTCTTTGACGATGTTGAGCAGCGACATTCCCACCACGAAAACCCCGCTGATGGGGTTTGGCCGCACCGCGCCGTCGGTAGCGGAAGTGCTGTCGACCCCTGACACCGAGCTGATCGCCAAGGCGGTCGGCCAGGTCGCCGACGCCGGCGGGCGCGGCGTGATCGCGCGCGGACTGGGCCGTTCTTACGGGGACAACGCCCAGAACGGCGGCGGTCTGGTCATCGACATGACGCCGCTCAACAAGATCCATTCGATCGACTCCGACACTCGGTTGGCCGAGGTGGACGCCGGCGTCAGCCTCGACCAGCTGATGAAGGCCGCGCTGCCGTTCGGGCTGTGGGTGCCGGTGCTGCCGGGCACTCGGCAGGTCACGGTCGGCGGCGCGATCGCCTGCGACATCCACGGCAAGAACCACCACAGCGCGGGCAGCTTCGGCAACCACGTCGTGTCGATGGACCTGTTGACCGCCGACGGGCAGATCCGCCACCTCGAGCCGGATGGTGAGGAGTCCGAGTTGTTCTGGGCCACCGTCGGCGGCAACGGGCTCACCGGCATCGTGCTGCGGGCGGTCATCGCGATGACGCCGACCGAGACCGCCTACTTCGTCGCCGACGGCATCGCCACCCACGACCTCGACGAGACGGTCGCGGTGCACCTGGACGGCACCGAGGACAACTACACCTATTCCAGCGCCTGGTTCGATCTGATCAGCCCGCCGCCCAAGCTCGGCCGCGCCTCGATCAGCCGCGGCAGCCTGGCCAAGCTGGACCAGCTGCCGCCCAAGCTGGCCAAGAATCCGCTGAAATTTGATGCGCCGCAATTGCTTTCGGTGCCGAATATATTTCCGATCAGCGCGATGAACAAGCTGTCCTTCATGGCGATCGGCGAGGTGTACTACCGGCTCGGCGGCACCTACAGCGGCAAGATCCAGAATTTGTCGCAGTTCTACCACATGCTCGACCTGGTCAGCGGATGGAACAACGCCTACGGCCCAACGGGTTTCGCGCAGCACCAGTTCCTGGTGCCACCGGATGCGTTGGAGGAGTTCAAGGCGATCATCCGCTGGATCCAGACCCGCGGCCACTACTCCGCGCTCAACGTCTTCAAGCTCTTCGGGCCGGGCAACAAGGCGCCACTGAGCTTCCCGATGGCCGGCTGGAACGTCGCGATGGACTTCCCGAACCGTCCCGGCGTCAACGAATTCCTCAACGAACTCGACACCCGCGTCATGGAATTCGGCGGTCGGGTCTACACGGCCAAAGACTCGCGGGTCAGCGCCGACAACTTCCACGCCATGTATCCCCGCATCGACGAGTGGATTGCGGTGCGCCGCAAGGTCGATCCCACCGGGGTTTTCGTCTCGGACATGGCCCGACGTTTGGAGCTGCTGTAAATGGTGCTTGACGCCGTTGGTAACCCCCAGTCCATCCTGCTGCTCGGCGGCACGTCGGAGATCGGGCTGGCGATCTGCGAGCGCTACCTGCGCAACGCGCACGCCCGAATCGTGTTGGCGGACCTGCCCAATCACCCGGGCAAGGTTAAGGCCATCGCGCAGATGAAGGCGGCGGGGGCCAAGTCGGTCGAGTGGATCGACTTCGACGGCGTCGACACCGCGAGCCATCCGACGGTCATCGACGCGGCTTTCGCCGAAGGCGACATCGACGTCGCGATCGTCGCGTTCGGTCTACTCGGCAACGCCGAGGAACTCTGGCAGGACCAGCACAAGGCCGTGCAGATCGCCCAAGTCAATTACACGGCAGCGGTTTCCGTCGGTGTGCTGCTCGGCGAGAAGATGCGCGCGCAGGGCTTCGGCCGCATCATCGCGATGAGCTCGGTCGCCGGCGAGCGGGTGCGACGGTCCAACTTCGTCTACGGCTCCACCAAAGCAGGCCTTGACGGCTTTTACCTCGGTCTCGGAGAAGCGCTGCGCGAGTATGGAGTTCGCGTTTTGGTGATCCGGCCGGGCCAGGTTCGCACCACCACCACGCTCGAACACTGGAAGGCGACCGGGGCCAAGGAGGCGCCGTTCACCGTCGACAAGGAGTTCATCGCCGAGCTGGCGGTGAACTCGGCGGCCAAGGGCAAGGAACTCGTCTGGGCACCGGGCCCGGTGCGCTACCTGATGACCGTGCTGCGGCACATCCCGCGGCCGATCTTCCGCAAGTTGCCCCTCTAGATGCGCAGCGCGCTGGCCACCGTCGGCCACATGGTGATCGCGGTCGTGATCGCCGCGGCGGTCTCGGTGATCTCGCTGGCCGCCATCGGCCGGGTGCAGTGGCCGGCCTTCCCGTCGTCGAATCAACTGCACGCGCTGACCACGGTCGGTCAGGTCGGCTGCATTCTCGGATTGCTCTGTGCCGGTTGGGCTTCCCGACGCGGCCGACGGGTCGTGGCGCGGCTGCTGGCCCTGGTGTTCGTGTCGGCTTTCTCGGTGGTGACGCTGGGCATGCCGCTCGGCGCCACCAAGCTCTACCTGTTCGGCATCTCGGTCGACCAGCAGTTCCGCACCGAGTACCTGACGCGGTTGACCGACTCGTCGACGCTGCACGACATGACCTACGCGGGGCTGCCGCCGTTCTATCCCCCGGGCTGGTTCTGGGTCGGCGGACGGGTGGCTGCGCTGACCGGTTCGACGGGCTGGGAGACCTTCAAGCCGTGGGCGATCACGTCGATCACCATCGCGATCGCGGTCGCATTGGTGTTGTGGGCGAGACTGATTCGATTCGAGTACGCGCTGATCGTCACAACCGCGACGGCCGCGGTGACGCTGGCCTACAGCTCACCGGAGCCGTACTCGGCGATGATCACCGTGCTGTTGCCGCCGGTGTTCGTCCTGGCCTGGTCCGGGCTGCGCGGCGGCACCCGCGACGGCGGTTGGGCCGCGGTGATCGGAACCGGGGCGTTCCTCGGGGTCGCGGCCACCTGCTACACGCTGCTGCCCGCCGTGAGCGCGTTCACCCTGGTGCTGATGGCGCTGGCGGTGACGGCGGTCCGATGGAAGCAGGGCCTGCGACAAGCACTGGACCCGCTCGTCAGGCTGGCCGCGATCGGTGGCATCGCGGCGACCATCGCGTCGATCACCTGGCTGCCGTTCCTGCTCCACGCGGCGCGCGGGCCGGTCAGCAACAGCGGCAGCGCCTTCCACTACCTGCCGGCCGACGGCGCCGAGCTGACATTCCCGATGCTGAAGTTCACGCTGCTGGGCGCGCTGTGCCTGCTCGGCACGCTGTGGCTGGTCGTGCGGGCGCGGTCGTCGGTGCGTGCCGGTGGGCTGGCGATCGGCGTGCTGGCCATCTACGCCTGGTCGCTGCTGTCGATGCTGACCACGCTGGCCCGCACCACGCTGCTCTCGTTCCGGCTACAGCCGACGCTGACGGTGTTGCTGACGGCGGCCGGCGTGTTCGGCTTCGTCGAGGGGACCAAGGCGTTGACGACGCGCAACCGCGCCTGGCTGCCCGTCGCGGCGGCGATCGGGCTGGCAGCCGCGATCGCGTTCGCCCAGGACATCCCCGACGTGCTGCGGCCCGACCTGACCATCGCCTACACCGACACCGACGGCCACGGTCAGCGCGGCGACCGGCGTCCGCCGAGCTCGGAGAAGTTCTATGCCGAGATCGACCAGGCGATCACCAAGGCGACCGGTAGGCCGCGCGACGAAACCGTCGTGCTGACCGCCGACTACAGCTTCCTGTCCTACTACCCCTACTACGGCTTCCAGGGGTTGACCTCGCACTACGCCAACCCGCTCGCGCAATTCGACAGGCGCGCGGCCACGATCAAGGACTGGGAAAAGCTCAAGACCGCCGACCCGTTCGTGCGCGCCCTGGACACGCTGCCGTGGGCGCCGCCGACGGTGTTCCTGCTACGGCACGGCGGCTCGGCGGGCGCGTCGAGCACCTACACCCTGCGGTTGGCCGAGGACGTGTATCCCAACCAGCCCAACGTGCGCCGCTACACCGTCGAACTCAACGCCAAGATCTTCGACGACCCGCGGTTCACCGTGACGAAAATCGGCCCCTTCGTGCTGGCCGTCCGCAAACCCTGATGGCTACCGAGGCGGCGGATGCCGAGCAATTAGCATCTAGCTCTGTGACAGACACGGGCGCCAGGAGCTACCGGACTGCCCGCCTCGTCGCCGTCGTCGCCGGACTGCTCGGCACCCTGCTGGCCATCGCCACCCCGCTGCTCCCGGTCAAACAGACCACCGCGCAACTGAACTGGCCCCAGAACGGCGCGCTCGGCAGCGTCGAGGCCCCGCTGATCGGCTACGTCGCGACCGACCTGACCATCAACATCCCCTGCCAGACCGCCGCCGGCCTCACGGGCCAGGGCAAGACCGTGCTGCTCTCGACGGTCCCCAAGCAGGCGCCCAAGGCCGTCGACCGCGGCCTGTTGATCGAGCGCGCCAACGACGACCTGGTGCTGGTCGTGCGCAACGTGCCCCTGGTCGTCGCGCCGCTGAGCCAGGTATTGGGCCCCGACTGCCAGAAGCTGGTCTTCACCGCGCACGCCGACCGGGTGATCGGCGAATTCGTCGGCCTCACGCAGGGGCCCAACGCCGAACACCCCGGCGCGGCGCTGCGCGGCGAGCGCAGCGGCTACGACTTCCGCCCGCAGATCGTCGGCGTCTACACCGACCTCAGCGGTCCCGCGCCGCCCGGGCTGACGTTCTCGGCGACGATCGACACCCGCTACAGCAGCTCGCCCACGCCGTTGAAGATGGCCGCGATGGTGCTCGGCGTCGCGCTGACGCTGGCCGCGCTGATCGCCCTGCACGTCCTCGACACCGCCGACGGCACCCGGCACCGGCGCTTCCTGCCGCCGAGGTGGTGGTCGCTGAGCGGGCTGGACGGCCTGGTCACGGCGGTGCTGGTGTGGTGGCACTTCGTCGGCGCCAACACCGCCGACGACGGCTACATCCTGACGATGGCCCGGGTCTCCGAGCACGCCGGCTACATGGCCAACTACTACCGCTGGCTGGGCACGCCGGAGGCGCCGTTCGGCTGGTACTACGACCTGCTGGCGCTGTGGGCGCACGTCAGCACCGCGAGCATCTGGATGCGGCTGCCGACGCTGTTGATGGCGCTGGCGTGCTGGTGGGTGATCAGCCGGGAGGTCATCCCGCGGCTGGGTCACTCGGTCAAGATCAGCCGGGCGGCGGCATGGACGGCGGCCGGTACCTTCCTGGCGGTGTGGCTGCCGCTGGACAACGGACTGCGGCCCGAGCCGATCATCGCGGTCGGCATCCTGCTGACCTGGTGCTCGGTCGAACGCGCGGTGGCCACCAGTCGGCTGCTGCCGGTCGCGGCGGCGTGCATCATCGGCGCGTTGACGCTGTTCTCCGGCCCGACCGGGATTGCCTCGATCGGCGCCCTGCTGGTGGCAATTGGGCCGCTGCGCACCATCATTCACCGCCGCTCGCGACGCTTCGGGGTGCTGCCGCTGCTGGCGCCGATCGTCGCCGCGGTGAGCGTGAACGCCATCCTGATCTTCCGCGACCAGACGCTGGCCGGCGAAATGCAGGCGACGTCGCTCAAGCGGGCGTTGGGCCCGAGCCTGAGCTGGTTCGACGAGCACATCCGCTACGAGCGACTGTTCATGGCCAGCCCCGACGGATCGGTCGCGCGGCGGTTCGCGCTGCTGGTGTTGCTGGTCGCGCTCGCCGTGTCGGTGGCAATGACGTTGCGCAAGGGACGAATTCCGGGCACCGCGGCCGGTCCGAGTCGCCGCATCATCGGCATCACGGTGATCTCGTTCATCGCGATGATGTTCACGCCGACCAAGTGGACGCACCACTTCGGGGTGTTCGCCGGGCTGGCCGGGTCGCTGGGCGCACTCGCTGCGGTGGCGGTGACCGCCGTGGCGATGCGGTCTCGGCGCAACCGCACGCTGTTCGCCGCCGTGGTGCTCTTCGTGGTCGCGCTGTCGTTCGCCAGCGTGAACGGCTGGTGGTACGTCTCGAACTTCGGGGTGCCGTGGTCAAACGCCTTCCCGCAGTGGCACTTCGGCTTCACGACGGGCTTCCTGGGACTGAGCGTTCTGGCAGCGCTGCTGGCGGCCTGGCTGCACTTCGTCAAGAGCGGGAGCGACGCGGATCCGCCGCGCGACTCGCGGTTCGGCCGAATCATCCGGTCGCCGTTGGCCATTGCCGCATGGGCGCTGGTCTTCTTCCAGGTGCTGTCGTTGACGTTGGGCATGACCGACCAGTACCCGGCGTGGTCGGTCGGCCGCTCGAACCTGCAGGCGCTGGCCGGGAAGACGTGCGGCCTGGCCACCGACGTGCTCGTCGAGCAGGACCCCAACGCCGGTCTGCTGCAGCCGGTATCGGGTGCCGAAAAAGACGCGCTGTCAGGTGGTTTCGCGGAGGGCTTCGACAGCAACGGCATCCCGTCGACGGTGTCTGCCGACCCGGTGATGGAACGCCCCGGCGACCGCAGCTTTGTCAGCGACGACGGCAACGTCACCAACAGCGAAGCCGGCACCGAGGGCGGTACCACCGCCGCGCCCGGCGTCAACGGCTCCCGCGCGCGGCTGCCCTACGGCCTCGACCCGGCCCGCACCCCGGTGCTGGGCAGCTGGCGCCCCGGCGTCCAGATGCCTGCCCGACTGCGATCGGCCTGGTACAAACTGCCGCCCCGCAGCGAGTCCGGGCCGCTGCTGGTGGTGTCGGCCGCGGGCCGCTTCAACTACGGCGAAGTCGAAATCCAGTGGGCCAACGACCAGCAGGCCGCGGACAACAAGCCCGGCGGCTCGACCGGCCTCGACGACGTCGGCGCCGCGCCCGCCTGGCGCAACCTGCGGGCGCCGCTGTCGGCGCTGCCCGCCGACGCCACCCAGGTGCGTGTCGTGGTCAGCGACGAGGACCTGGCGCCGCAGCACTGGATCGCCGTCACCCCGCCGCGGATTCCACGCCTGCGCACGCTGCAGGACGTGGTCGGTTCATCGGAGCCGGTGATGCTGGATTGGCTTGTCGGCCTTGCCTTCCCGTGCCAGCGGCCGTTCGGCCACCAGAACGGCGTGGACGAGGTGCCGAGGTGGCGGATCCTGCCCGACCGGTTCGGCGCCGAGGCCAACTCGCCGGTGATGGACAAGAACGGCGGCGGGCCGCTGGGCGTGACGGAACTGCTGGCGCGCGCGAGCACGGTGCCGACGTATCTGAAGGACGACTGGTCCCGCGACTGGGGCGCGCTGCAGCAGTTGACGCCGTACTACCCGGACGCCGGTACCGCGGAACTCGACCTCGGCTCGGCCACCCGCAGCGGCCTGTGGAGTCCCGCCCCGCTGCGCCGCGGCTGAGTCAGTAGGCCACCTGACCGCGGCCGGCGCGGTAGGCGGTGATGCAGGCGGTCAGCGCGAGGACCGCGAAAACGCCGAACGCCCACCGGGCGGCGGTGGCTCCCCCGCCGTCGACGACATTAACCACGACGCCGGCCAGGCCGGCCCCGAAGGCGCCGAAAATCAGCTGCACGGAGTTGATCGCGGTGGCCGCGGCGCCACCCTCGGCGGGATCGTCGACATCGGTCATCGCCCACGCCGACAGGTGCGGCCAGGCCGCCCCGATGCCAACCCCGACGGCCAGCAGCGCGAACGCGCAGATGACGACGATGCCCGCCGTCGCGCCCTGCACATGGGTGATCCCGGCGAGCGCGAGTCCGCCCGCCATCACCAGCGGCGCGGCCAGCACGACCGCCACGATGGTGCGCGTCTTGTTCAGCGATCCACTGCCCAGCCCGCTGATGGTCCAGCCCAGCGACAGCGCGGCGCCGAGTAGCCCGGCGACGATCGGCCCGAGGTGCGCCAGCCGTTGACCGAAGAGCGGTACGTACAGGTCGACCTTGGTGGCGGCGACCAGCAGACCGAGTGTCAGGTAGACCCACTTCAGCGGGCCGAAGCCGTAGACGCTGGCCGGCAGCACGGCGGTGTCCATCCGGCGGTCGACCACGAGGAACGCGCCGAGCAGCAACGCGCCGAAGATCAGTAGCCCGGCCGTCGCCAGGGTGTTGTGCGGCACCGACGCGACGCTGACCGCCAATGCCGCCGCGCCCAGCAGTACCACGGACGGAATCGGGATACGGGCCGACTCGCTATCGGCGGGTTGCTCGGAACCGTCGGTCGACAGCAAACCCGGGGTCAGGACACCCATGCCCACGCTCAGCAGCGCGAGCAGCCCGAACGCCCAGCGCCAGATACCGAGCTGCGCGAACAGCCCGCCCAGCGCCGGGCCGATCAGCGCGCCGATGCCCCACGTCGAGGCGGCCAGGGCGGAACCCCGGCTCCAGAGTCTTCGGGGTAAGACGGCGTTGATCACCGCGAAGCTCAGGCCGCACAGCAGGCCGCCCGCGAAACCCTGGAAGAAGCGGCCCACCAACAGGACTTCCATGTTGGGAGCGCCGGCGCAGACCACGCTGCCCGCCGACAGCACGGCGAAGCCGCCAACATAGGAAATCGTTGCACCGATGCGGTGCAGCAAGGCGTTGACCGTCGCCGCGGCAACCACCGACCCGACGAGGTACAGCGTCGTCACCCACGCATAGATCCGCTCGCCACCGATTTCGTTGATCGTGCTCGGCAGCATGCTGATCGTCAGGAACTCGTTGGTGGAATACAGCACCACGCCCCCGGCGACCATCGCGGTCGTTCGCGAATAGGGGGAACTCCACAACTCACGCCAATGGCCGGTGGTGTTCTGTTTCTGCTCCGTAACATTGACCACCGCTGATTCACTAAACCACCTTTTCGGTGGGGAGTCGAACGAGCCCTGAGGGTTCGATGGCGTCTGTCGAACTGGGCTTTTTGGACGCGACGCACTGACCTGGACCGTCATGTGCCGATTTCCTATGAACGATTTTTGAAACGAGCTGGACATATTCCTATGCCCCTGCTTTGAGCCGACCAAACCATGCGCGGCGAACGGGCCTGCGGCGCGGGTCGCGGAGTCGCCAAGGCGGGTCGCCTACCATCGTCCCTCGTGCCCCTCGACGAAAACGAGCGATCGACGCATCGGCTCGCCCGGTTGATCGCCGTCGTCGCGGGAATCGCCGGAGCCCTGCTGTGCGCGGTCGTTCCGCTCCTCCCGGTCAAGCAGACGACGTCGACGATCCTGTGGCCGCAGGGCCTCAAGGACGGCCACGTCACCGACATCACCGCCCCGCTGGTGTCCGGGGCGCCGCGAGCCCTCGACATCTCCATTCCGTGCTCCGCGATCGCGACGCTGCCCGCCGACGGCGGCCTCGTGGTGTCGACGCTGCCCGTCGCCGGCTTCGAGACCGGCAAGAACGGCCTGTTCGTCCGGGCCAACAAGGACACCATCACCGTTGCGTTCCGGGACTCGGTCGCCGCGGCCGCCGCCCGCTCCGCCGTCGCCGACGGACGGTGCAGCGCGCTGCACATCTGGGCCGACGCGGGCGGCGCTCACGCGGACTTCGTCGGCATCCCCGGCGCGACCGGCACGCTGGCCCCGGAGAAGAAGCCTGCCGTCGGCGGCCTGTTCACCGACCTCACTGTCGCCCCACAACCCGGCCTGTCGGCCCGCATCGACGTGGACACCCGCTTCATCGTCGCGCCAACGCTGCTGAAAACCGGCGTGATGGCCCTCGGCGTGCTCTCGGTGCTGGCCTCGATCGTCGCGCTGACCGTGCTCGACCGGCAGGTGACGCGGCGGAGACCGCGCAACCTCAAGGCGTGGTTCGGGGCCGGGCTCGCCACCTGGCTGGCCGACGCCGGGGTGATCGGCACGCTGCTGCTCTGGCACGTCATCGGCGCGACCTCGTCGGACGACGGCTACAACTTGACCATGGCCCGCGTCGCCGACAAGGCCGGCTACGTGACCAACTACTACCGCTACTTCGGCGCCGGCGAGGCACCCTTCGACTGGTACCAGTCGGTGCTCGGCCACCTCGCCTCGGTGAGCACCGCCGGCGTCTGGATGCGACTGCCGGCCACGCTTGCCGCGATCGGCACCTGGTTGATCATCAGCCGTTTCATGCTGCGCCGGCTGGGCCCCGGCCGCGGCGGGCTGGGCGGCAACCGGATCGCGGTGTGGACCGCGGGCGCGGTTTTCCTGGCCGCGTGGCTGCCGTTCAACAACGGCCTGCGGCCCGAGCCGCTGATCGCGCTCGGCGTGCTCGCGACCTGGGCGCTGGCCGAATCTGCCATCGCCACAAGGCGGTTGGTGCCGGCGGCGGTGGCGATCATCGTGGCGATGCTGACAGCGACACTGGCGCCGCAGGGCCTGATCGCCGTGGCCGCGCTGTTGGCCGCCGCCCGCCCGATTGCGCGGATCATCATGCGGCGCAAGGCAACCGACGGCCTGTTGGCCCCACTCGCGGTGCTCGCCGCATCGCTGTCGCTGATCGTCGTCGTGATATTCCGCTCGCAGACGCTGGCCACCGTCGCCGAGGCAGCGCGGATCAAGTACAAGGTCGGCCCCACCATCGCCTGGTACCAGGAATTCCTGCGCTACTACTTCCTCACAGTGGAGAGCAACGCCGAGGGATCGATGACGCGGCGCTTCGCCGTGTTGATCATGATGATGTGCCTGTTCGGCGTGCTGATCATCCTGCTGCGCCGCGGCAAGGTGCCCGGGGTGGCCAATGGCCCGGCTTGGCGGCTTGTCGGCACGACCGCGATCGGCCTGCTGCTGCTGCACTTCACGCCGACGAAGTACGCGATCCAGTTCGGCGAATTCGCCGGACTCGCAGGCGCTTTGGGTGCGGTGACGGCGTTCGCGATGTCCCGCATCGGGTTGCACAATCGCCGCAACCTGACGCTGTACGTGACCGCGCTGCTGTTCATGCTGGCGTGGGCGACCTCGGGCATCAACGGCTGGTTCTACGTCGGCAACTACGGCGTCCCGTGGTACGACATCCAGCCGGTGATCGCGAGCCACCCGGTGACGTCGATGTTCCTGGCACTGTCGATCGCGACCGGCCTGCTCGCCGCCTGGCAGCACTTCCGGATGGACTACGCCGGGCACACCGAGGTCGCCGACACCCGGCGCAACCGCGTGCTGGCGTCGACGCCGCTGCTGGTGGTCGCGGTGATCATGGTCTTCGGCGAGGTCGCGTCGCTGGGCAAGGGCGCGGTGCTGCGCTACCCGATGTACACGACGGGCAAGGCCAACTTCTCGGCTCTGCGTTCGGGGCTGTCGTCGACGAGCTGCGCGATGGCCGACGACGTCCTGGCCGAGCCGGACCCGAATGAGGGTATGCTGCAACCGGTTCCGGGTCAGAAGTTCGGACCCGACGGGCCGGTGGGTGGCGAGAACCCGGTCGGCTTCACGCCGCAGGGGGTCGGTGACAACCTGCAGTCCGACCCGGTGGTGACCAAGCCGGGCGTGGTGAACTCCGACGCGTCGCCGAACAAGCCGAACGCCTCGATCACCGACTCGGCCGGCACCGCGGGCGGCAAGGGGCCCAAGGGCGTCAACGGCTCGGAAGCCGCGCTGCCGTTCATGCTCGACCCGGCCCGCACCCCCGTGATGGGCAGCTACGGCGAGAACACCCGCGCCGCCACCGCCACCTCGTCGTGGTACCAGATGCCGCCCCGCACACCGGACCGCCCGCTGGTGGTCGTCGCCGCCTCGGGCGCCATCTGGTCCTACAAAGAGGACGGCGACTTCATGTACGGCCAGTCGCTCCGATTGCAGTGGGGCGCAACCAAACCCGACGGCAGCGTGCAACCGCTCGGCCTGATGTTCCCGATCGACATCGGCCCACAGCCGGCGTGGCGCAACCTGCGCTTCCCGACGAGCTGGGCGCCGCCGGAGGCCAACGTCGCCCGGATCGTCGCCTACGATCCGAACCTCAGCGAGGACCAGTGGTTCGCGTTCACGCCGCCCCGGGTGCCGGTGCTCAAACCCGTGCAGCAGCTGATCGGGTCGCAGCAGCCGGTGCTGATGGACATCGCCACGGCCGCGAATTTCCCTTGCCAGCGGCCGTTTTCGGAGCACCTCGGCATCGCCGAGCTGCCGGAATACCGCATTCAGCCCGACCACAAGCAGACCTCGGCGTCTTCGAACCTCTGGCAGGCGTCGAAGTCCGGTGGGCCGTTCCTGTTCACCCAGGCGCTGATGTGGACGTCGACGGTGCCGACCTATCTGAGCGGCGACTGGTACCGCGACTGGGGTCAGGTCGAGCAGTACCACCGCTGGCTCCCCGATGACGTTGCCCCACTAGCCGCCGTCGACGAGGGCACCAGCACCGTGTACGGCTGGAGCCGACAAGGACCGATTCGAGCTTTGCCATGACCAGACAGACAGACACGGTGAAGACGACACGCTGGGTCGCCACCATCGCCGGCATGATCGGCTTCCTACTGTCGGTGGCCACGCCGCTGCTGCCGGTCGTGCAGACCACCGCCGACCTGAACTGGCCGCAGAATGGCCAGCTGAAAAGCGTGACGGCGCCGCTGATTTCGCTGACGCCGGTCGACTTCCACGCGGAAGTGCCGTGCGGGATCGTGCGCGACCTGCCGGCCGAGGGCGGCGTGGTGCTGGGCACCGCGCCACGAAAAGGCAAGGACGCCAACCTCCAAGCGCTGTTCGTGGTCGTCAACAAGCAGCGGGTGGACGTCACCGACCGTAACGTGGTGATCCTGTCGGTGCCGCGCGATCAGGTGGAGTCCGGGAACTGTCAGCACATCGACGTCACGTCGACGCTGAAAGGGACCTACGCCACCTTCGTCGGGCTCAAGGATGCGGGCGGTAAGGAACTGCGCAGCGGCTACCCGGACCCGAACCTGCGGCCACAGATCGTCGGGGTGTTCACCGACCTGACCGGGCCCGCGCCGCCCGGGCTGACGATGTCGGCGACCATCGACACCCGATTCTCCACCACGCCAACCACTGTGAAGCTCGCCGCGATGGTCGGCGCGATCCTGGCAACCATCGTCGCGCTGATCGCACTGTGGCGCCTCGACCAGTTGGACGGCCACCGGATGCGCCGGTGGATCCCGGCCAACTGGCGAAAGTTCACTCTCGCCGACGCAACGATCACCGTCGGATTCGTGCTCTGGTGGGTGATCGGCGCGAACTCCTCGGACGACGGCTACATCCTGGGCATGGCCCGGGTCGCCGACCGGG
Source organism: Candidatus Mycobacterium wuenschmannii (assembly GCF_030252325.1). Lineage (NCBI taxonomy): Bacteria > Bacillati > Actinomycetota > Actinomycetes > Mycobacteriales > Mycobacteriaceae > Mycobacterium > Candidatus Mycobacterium wuenschmannii. The sequence continues at coordinate 3,498,895 of NZ_CP126981.1, forward strand.
CCGGCTACATGTCGAACTACTTCCGCTGGTTCGGTAGCCCCGAGGACCCGTTCGGCTGGTACTACAACCTGCTGGCGCTGATGACGCACGTCAGCGACTCGAGCCTGTGGATTCGGTTGCCTGACTTGGTCGCCGGGCTGATCTGCTGGGTGCTGCTGTCGCGTGAGGTGCTGCCCCGGTTGGGGCCGGCGGTCACCCGCAGCAAGGCCGCCAACTGGGCGGCCGGCCTGGTGCTGCTGACGGCGTGGATGCCCTTCGACAACGGCCTGCGGCCCGAGCCGATCATCGCCGTCGGCTCGCTGATCACCTACGTGCTGATCGAGCGGTCGATGCGATACAGCCGCATGACGCCCGCCGCGCTGGCGGTGGTGACCGCGGCGTTCACCCTCGGTGTGCAGCCGACCGGGTTGATCGCGGTGGCCGCGCTGGTCGCCGGTGGTCGTCCGATCCTGCGAATCCTGGTGCGACGCCACCGCGTGGTCGGCACCTGGCCGCTGGTGGCGCCGATGCTGGCGGCCGGCACGGTGATCCTGCCCGTGGTGTTCGCCGACCAGACGCTGTCAACGGTGTTGGAAGCCACCAGGATTCGCACCGCGATCGGGCCCAGCCAGGCCTGGTACACCGAGAACCTGCGCTACTACTACCTGTTCCTCCCGACCGTGGACGGTTCGCTGTCGCGCCGGTTCGGCTTCCTGATGACCGCGCTGTGCCTCTTCACGGCGGTGTTCATCCTGTTGCGGCGCAAGCGGGTCAGCGGCATCGCCCGCGGCCCGGCGTGGCGCCTGATGGGCGTCATCTTCGGCACGATGTTCTTCCTGATGTTCACCCCGACCAAGTGGGTGCACCACTTCGGGTTGTTCGCCGCCGTGGGCGCCGCGATGGCGGCATTGACGACGGCACTGGTGGCGCCGACCGTGCTGCGCTGGTCGCGTAACCGGATGGCATTCCTGGCCGCCGTGATCTTCGTGTTGGCGCTGTGTTTCGCCACCACGAACGGCTGGTGGTACGTGTCCAGCTACGGGGTGCCGTTCAACGCGGCGATGCCCAAGGTCGCCGGAATCAGTGTCAGCACAATGTTCTTCGCCCTGTTCGTGGTCGTCGCGCTGTACGCCGCGTGGCTGCATTTCGCGTCCCGCGACCACGGCGAGGGCCGCGTCGCCCGCGCATTGACCGCGGCGCCGGTGCCGATCGCGGCCGGCTTCATGGCTCTGGTGTTCGTCGCCTCGCTGTCGATCGGCATCGTCCGGCAGTACCCGACCTTCTCCAACGGATCGTCGAACATCCGCGCGTTCGCCGGTGGCTGCGGACTGGCCGACGACGTGCTCGTCGAGCCCGACAGCAATGCCGGCTTCATGCAGGCCCGGCCCGGCGATTACGGCGATCTCGGGCCGTTGGGTGGCAGCAACCCGGTCGGCTTCACGCCCAATGGCGTGCCGGACCACACCGTCGCCGAGGCCGTGGTGATGCACCCGAACCAGCCCGGCACCGACTACGACTGGGACGCACCGGTCAAGCTGAAGGCGGCGGGCATCAACGGCTCTACTGTGCCGCTGCCGTATGGCCTTGACCCGCAACGGGTTCCGGTGCTCGGCAGCTACACCACCGAGGCGCAGCAGCAGAGCAAGTTGGCGTCGGCGTGGTATCAGCTGCCGCCCGCCGACGATGGTCATCCGCTGGTTGTGGTGACCGCGGCGGGCAAGATCGAGGGCAACAGCGTGTTGCACCACCACACCGAGGGTCAGACCGTCGTGCTGGAGTACGGCAAGGCCGGCCCGAACGGCAGCGACGATGTGGTGCCCGCCGGTCGTCTCATCCCCGACGACCTCTACGGCGAGCAGCCGAAGGCGTGGCGCAACCTGCGCTACCCGCGGTCCGAGATCCCCTCCGACGCCGTCGCAGTCCGGGTGGTCGCCGAGGACCTGTCGCTGACGCCGGAGGACTTCCTGGCGATCACGCCGCCGCGGGTGCCCGAACTGCGCTCGGTGCAGGAGTACGTCGGGTCGACGCAGCCGGTGCTGCTGGACTGGGCAGTCGGCCTGGCATTCCCGTGCCAGCAGCCGATGCTGCATTCCAACGGCGTCACCGACATTCCGAAGTTCCGCATCACGCCGGACTACACGGCGAAGAAGATGGACACCGACACCTGGGAAGACGGTGTCAACGGCGGACTGCTCGGCATCACCGACCTGCTGTTGCGCGCCCATGTGATGGCCACCTATCTGTCGCATGACTGGGCTCGCGACTGGGGCTCGCTACGCAAGTTCGACACGCTGGTCGACGCTCCGCCGGCGGAGTTGGATCTCGGCACCGCAACGCATTTCGGCTGGTGGTCGCCGGGCAAGATCCGGATCAAACCGTAACGACACGACAGTTATTCGGTGAGCGTTGTCACATCACGTTGGGACGCCGCCGGTGCCCGGGTATCGATACGACATCCCCATTTCCGAGCAGAGAGGAACAGTCGTGAGCAGCGGACCCGAAGCAGCCGTCCGGGGCATCGTCGAAGATGTCGTGGGCAAGGCCAAGGAAATCATCGGCATCGTGCTGAACAACGAAGACCTGCGTAAGGCAGGCCGCGCGCAGCAGGAAAAGGCCGACGCGCAGCGCGACGTGGCCAAGAAGGAAGCCGAGGCCGCCGCCGCGCGGGGCGCCGAGAAGGCTGCCGAGGCGCGCGAGAAGTCGGTGCGCTAAACCAAGCAAACGATCTGGGCGGCAAGGACTTTCGGGTTCTTGCCGCCCAGAACTATGCCGGGCGGGCGACGCCTTCGACCAACTCACCCAGGACGCGGGCCAACTCGTGGTGATCGTCGAACGCGTTGACGCCGCGGACGAACCCCATCATGACGCCGTCCACGAAGGTCAGCACCGCGACGATCTGGCCCTCGATCATGGCCGCGCCGGGCGGTGCGCCCGGACCCTGCCAGCCGGTGACCGCCTGGCCGGCCAGCGTGGCGAACAATGAGCTCGTCTGCTGCAGCGTCTTGGTGAGGACCGGATCGCGGCTCGCCTGCAGCGCCAGTTCGAACCGAGCCTTCGTGCGGGTGAACCAGGGTTCGCGCGCGGCCATCATGACGATCCTGGCCAGCTCGGTGATGCCGGGGCCGGCACCCGCGTCGGCACAGGCCTTGTCGCTCATCGCGGTCAGGTCCGCCAGGTCGAGCTCGGTGATCCTCGCCGCGATTGCGTGCAGCAGCGCCTCCCGTGTCCGGTAGTAGGCCGACGTGGTGCCGGTCGGCAGACCGGCCCGGCGATCCACTTCGAGGTGCGTCAGGCCCCGCGAACCCAAACTGCCCAAGACGTCGACGGCGGCGTCGCAGATGTCATTGCGACGCTGTTGCGGGTTCGATTTCCGGCGCGTGCTGATGCCACCATTAAACGGTGTGCGGGCTCAGAACACGCCGCAGTTGGGTGCGGTCGGCTCGCCATTGAAGCGGGCCGCGATCCACTGCATCGCCGGTTCGCCGTCGACCAGCATCGGGAGCGCGTGGTTGATGATGAGCTTGTTCAGAAATGCCGGTTCCTCGTTGGTGCGGAATTCCACATCGGCGTTCTTGGCGCACCAATCCCGCCCGAGTTGGTTGGCGGCGGTCCAGGGCACCAACGGGTCGTAGCGATTGCTGTTGATCAGCACGGGCGCGTTGGGCTTGTGGCGGCCGATCCGCTGCTCGTCGAACAGCGTCTTGAACGGCTCCTCCTCGACCAGTTGGTAGATGTCTTCGGTGAAGTAGGGCTGGAGGTGCCGGAACATGAAGTCGATCAACGTCTGGCCGACGCACTGACGTGAGACCGATTCGAGCATCGCCAGTCCGCGCGGCGTCATCTTCGACCGGATGGCGTCGGCGGCCTCCGGATACGCCGCCATGACGCTGTTCAGCGCATAGCCGACCACCCCGACGAGCACGCTGCCGTCCGCGTATGGGAAGAGCTCCTTGAGGTCGGCCGGCGGCGCTCCGGCATATGTGCCAACCAAATGCAGTTCCGGGGCGTAGGACGAGGCCAACTCGGCGGCCGACGCGGTGGCGCCACCGCCCTGCGAATATCCCCACATTGCGACCGGCCCGTGCGGATCCAGCGTCGTGCCGGGTAGCCGTTGCGCGGCGCGGGCCGCGTCGAGCACGGCCTGGCCCTCGGCGACCCGCCCGACATAGGTGTGCATGGACGGCGTGCCCAGGCCTTCGTAATCGGTCATCACGATCGCGAAGCCGCGGGCCACCATGGTGGCCACGAACAATTCCTCGTAGTTGAACATGATGTCCCAGCCACCCGAGTAGTGGATGCCCTGATTGAACTGCCGCGACGGGGCGCACTGGTTGCCCTGACCCTGGGTACCGGGCGCGTAGCTGATCAGCGGCCGCGGGCCCTTGCCCGGCCATTCGTTGTACGGCTCGAAGTAGGTTCCGGTGACCGCTATCGGATTACCGCGAGTGTCTTTGCTGCGGTACATGATTCGGGTCCCGGTGGCCATGATCGCGCCGAGCTGGCCGGACGGCTCGAGCACTAGTCGCGACGGTTCCGTGCGGATCACGTCACCCGGGTTGCCCGGCGGCAGCGGATCGGGCGGCAGATAGAAGTCGGCGTATCGCGGTTCGTCGCCGGTGTCCGCCGAGGCCGGGTGCCCGCCGGCCAGCAGGACCGTGAACAACAGGACAGCAAGGGTCAACGCTCCGCCGCGACGCATTCGCCGGACGCTAACAGTGCTGGTATCGACCCGGGGCCGTTTTTCTACTTTTGTAGAAAATTCCCATGTGGTTCGCATCGACCCATGCCGGGTAGCCCTCTGCACGAGGAGGTCATCATGCGCGCTGAAGAAGGCGACGAATCCGTCGACGAACTGGCCGAGGAGGCCGCAAAGGCCAAAAAGGAGCTTCGCGAGACCACCGAGACCGGCGCGAAGGTGCAAAAGCAAGAAGACGGCTCCGGCACGCAGAAATAGACTGCCGCTCAACGTGTTCCGCATCACACCATCGCCTCGTATGTAAGCGATATCTCGCAGATTGGCGTGGTGTGTCTGACCGATCAACCCCGATACTTGACACATGTCTTTTAGTACTCTGGCCCGTTGCGCGGTGCCCGTCGTTGTTGCACTGGCCGGTACGGCCGTCCCCGCGAGCGCCGAGAGCGGAACCGTCGTTCCGATGCGCAGCATTCTGCGGGCCTGCGATTTCACCCCGATTCCCGACCGGGCGTCGGCCGACCGCGGGATGGCCTCGGCGGTCATTCATTCGAACGGCGGTTCGGTGACGGCCGATGTCCACTTCGCGGAACCGAGCGCGCCCAACGCGCATTACGACGTCGCATTGATCCAGGCGCCACGGGCGTCCAGCTCGCCGTGTGACGGCCCCGGACCGGGCGTCGCGGTCGGCTCGCTCAACACCGACGGTGCCGGCATCGCCAACACGACCGTCAGCGGCAGCCTGAACTCCGGGACCACCGGCGTCTGGGTCTTCATCCGGCAGGCGAACCCGTACTCGCAGAGTCCGCAGGAGTTCTACACCTCGGACTTCATCAAGAAGGTCTAAATCGGCGTCAAGCCGTGCTTGCGCTGGGTCCGCCAGTGAATCTGCTTCTCCCGCAACAGGTGTAGCGATTTACGCAGCAGCAGTCGGGTTTCGTGCGGCTCGATCACACCGTCGATGTACCCGCGCTCGGCGGCGATCCACGGGATCGCCATGTTGAGGTTGTAGCCCTCGATGAAATCCTTCTTGATCTGCTGCACCTCAGGCGCGGTCGGATCGGGGAACCGCTTCACCAGCAGCTGGGCCGCTCCGTCCGCCCCGATCACCGCGATGCGCGCGGTGGGCCAGGCGAAGTTCAGGTCGGCCGACAACTGCTTCGAGCCCATCACCGCGTAGCCGCCGCCGTAGGCCTTGCGGACGATGATCGTCACCTTCGGCACGTCGGCTTCCACGATCGCGTTGAAGAACCGGCCACCACGCTTGATGATCCCGTTCTTCTCCTCGGCGACACCGGGCATGGCGCCCGGGGTGTCGACCACGAAAACCAGTGGCAGGTTGTAGGAGTCGCAGAAGCGGATGAAGGCGGACGCCTTGTCCGATGCCTCGCTGTCGACCGCGCCGGACATGAACATCGGCTGGTTGGCGATCACGCCGACCGAGCGACCGTCGACGCGGGCGAACGCGGTGATGATGGCCGGCCCGCGCTGGTCGGCGATCTCGAAGACGTCGCCGTCGTCGAAGATGCGCAGCAGGATCTCGTGCATGTCGTAGGCGGTGTTGTCCGCGTCCGGGACGATGGTGTCGAGTTCGAGGTCGTGCGGTGTGATCTCCGGCTCGAGGCCCGGGTTGACGATCGGCCCGTCGCCAAAGGTGTTGTCCGGCAGGAACGACAGGTAGTCGCGCACGTACTGGAACGCCGCGGCCTCGTCCTCGACGACCTTGTGGATGTTGCCGCGCTGGGCCTGCACGTCGGCGCCGCCCAGCTCGTCGAACGTGACGTCCTCACCGGTGACGTCCTTGATCACGTCGGGACCGGTGATGAACATGTAGCCCTGGTCGCGCACCGCCACCAGCAGGTCGGTCTGGATGGGTGAATACACCGCTCCCCCAGCGCATTTGCCGAGGATGATGGAGATCTCGGGGACCAGCCCGCGCAGCATCTCGTGTCGGCGGCCCAGCTCGGCGTACCAGGCCAGCGACGTCACCGCGTCCTGGATACGGGCGCCGGCCGAGTCGTTGATGCCGATGATCGGGCAGCCGACCATCGCCACCCAGTCCATCAGCTTGGCGACCTTGCGGCCGAACATCTCGCCGACCGAGCCCTGAAACACCGTCTGGTCGTGGCTGAACACCGCGACGGGCCGGCCGTTGATGCGGCCGTGGCCGGTGACCACGCCGTCGCCGTAGAGCGCGTTGGGGTCGCCGGGCGTGCGCGCCAGCGCACCGATCTCCAGGAAGCTGCCCGGGTCGAGCAGCGCGTGGATGCGGGCGCGGGCGCTCGGGATGTTCTTCTTGTCGCGTCGCGCGATGGCCTTCGGATCACCGGGGTCCTTCGCCAGCTCCAGCTTCTCGCGTAGTTCGGTCAGCAGCTCGGCGGTGGTCTTGGTGGTCACTTAGCCCTCTTTCTGCTCGTCAATTTGCCTGTTGGGCGTGAATCTTGTTGAGCGCCTGGGTCATATGCGCGCCGACCTTGGCGATGATCGGCTCGTCGATGGCCTGGATGTGCTCGCCACCGATCGGCACGATCTCCAAGTCGGCAACGTACTCGCTCCAGCCGCCGTCCGGTTTGCGGGTGGCATACGCGGGCTCGAACACGATCGCGTCGTCGTGGTAACGGTCGGCCATGTACAGCGCGACATGCCCGTCGTAGGGCTGGATCTCGATGGTGTCCAACGCCCGGTTGTCCAGGTACGACGTGCGCTGGTGCTCGATGATCCCGCCCGGGATCTGCACGCCGCTCTGCGCGACGACGTCGAGGACGAACCTGACCTGACCCTCGTCGTCAAGCTTCTCGAGTTCCTCGTACGGGATCTCCGGAACCTCGACGTTGAAGGTGCGCTCGGCGAATCGCGCGTAGCGGTCCCAGCGGGCGCGCATGCCCGCCTGGCTCTGGTCGATCGGCTCGCCGGGCAGCACCAGGTCGATCAGCCCGACGAAGCGGACGTCGGCGCCGGCGCGCTTGAGGCCGATCGCGCACGCGTAGGCCAGCGCCCCGCCCAGCGACCAGCCGGCCAGCACGAACGGGCCGTTGTGCAGCTCCAGCAGCTTGGGCACGTACTCGGCGGCGCGCTCTTCGATCGAGCCCTCGACCCGCTCGATGCCGTAGACCGGGATGTCCGCGGGCAGCCGCTTCATCAGCGGCTCGTAGACCACGGTCGACCCGCCCGCCGGGTGGAACACGAACAGCGGCGGCTTGGTGGAACCCTCGACCGGCGCCCGCAGCGTGCGGACGAATCCGTCGACCACACCTTCTTCGAGCTGGTCGCGGACGACACTCGCCAGGCCCTCGATGGTGGTCGCCGACGTCACGTCCTCGACGGTGATGGTGCCCTCGGCGCGCTCGGACAGTCGCTCCGCCAGCTTGGCGGCGACGCCGTCGTCGAGCTTGGGCAGCGCGTTGAAGATGCCGCCCGGCGACTTGCCGGTGACGATCGCCCAGGTGGCGAACGTGACGCGCTCGGCGGCGTCGCGCGGCGGCACGTCGGCGCCGAGCGCCTCGGTCACCGCTTCCTGGGTGAGCACCTTGGCGGCCGCGGCAGCGGCGGTCGCGGTGCTCACGTTGGCCTCGGGCGCGGCTGCCGGGCCGGCCGGGTTCGTCGGCGGCGGCGGGATCGGTGCGGCCGGCTCGGGTTGGGGTTCCGGCTCGGCCTGCGGATCGGGTGCGGGCGCGGTCACGGAAACCGGCGTCGCACCGGACAGCATCGCGGCCTGCTCGGCGGCGATCTCCTCGGGCGTCTGCGTCTTCTGGTGCTCGTGCATGGCCTGCACCTCGTCGCGGTGCTCGACGGCGTACTCGATCAGCTTTTCGATGTGATAGAGGTTCGCATCGCGGACGGCCTGCAGCTGAATCGGCGGCATGTCGAAGTCGTACTCGACGCGGTTCTTGATCCGCACGGCCATCATCGAGTCCAGGCCGAGTTCGACAAGCGGGACCTCCCAGGGCAGGTCCTCGGGCTCGTAGCCCATCGCCATCGACACGATCGACGCCAGCCGATCCCCTACGGTCTCACCGGAATCCGACGACCAGCGGGCCATGCCGCCGATCTGACGGGCGGTCAGGCTGTCGGTGACGGTGCCCGCTTCGGGCTCTTCGGCCGCGGGCTCGGTAACCGGGCCGGCGGTGACGGTCGACGCGATCGCCGCGCCCGCACCGACGGCGGTCGGCAGCACCGACGCCTGGCCGGCACGGGATACCAGCGCGTCGTAGACCAGCGTGAAGGACTCGTCGATGCGGGCATGGACCTGCACCGACGCGCCACCGGGGTGGCGGGTCAGCGTGGTCACCAGGCGGGCGTTCTCACCCGCGACCGCACGTTGCTCGGAGGCCGTCAACACCGCGTCCGGAAGCACCTGCGTCGCAGCGGCTTTCACTAGTGCGGCGAGGTCGGTCTCGCCACGCGGCGCGTACTCCCAGACGTGTCGGCCGTCGGGCATCGCGACGTGGGTGCCCGGCATCAGCACCGAACCGTCGCCGGAGAAGTGCGCGTCCAGCCAGTGCTCCTTGCGCTTGAAGCGCGTCGGCGGGACGTTCGCATAACCTTCGGGACCGGACGCGCGACTGAACAGCGTCCGGATGTCGAGGTCGTGGCCGAACACGAACAGCTGCGCCATCGCCGAGACCATCGACTCGACGTCGTCCTGCTTGCGGGCAAGCGTCGGAATCAGCTGTGCGTCAGGCAATCCCGCGGCCGCGGTGGTCAGGCCGATCTGCATCAGGGCGACCGGGTTCGGCGCGAGTTCGAGGAAAGTGGTGTAGCCGTTGTCGACAGCGTTGCGCACACCATGGGTGAAGTACACCGAGTGCCGCATGCCCTTGATCCAGTAGGGGACCTCGTGCAGCGGCTCGCCACCGGGGCGGACGTAGGTGCCCTCGTTCACCGTAGAGAAGATCCCGACGTGCGGGGCCGTCGGCGAGATCCCTTGCAGCTCAGCGGAGAACTCGCCCAGCAGCGGGTCCATCTGCGAAGTGTGGCCGGCGCCCTTGGTCTGGAGCTTGCGGGCGAAGCGGCCCTCGGTCTCGGCGCGGGCGACGATCGCGTCGATCTGTTCGGGCGGGCCGCCGATGACGGTCTGACTCGGTGCGGCGTAGACGCACACCTCGAGGCCCGGGAAGTCGGCGAACACCGTCTTGAGCTCGTCGGCTGAGTATTCGACGAGCGCCATGAAGCGGATGTATTCGCCGAACAGCATCGCCTCGCCCTCGCCCATCAGGTGCGAGCGCGAACAGATCACCCGGGTCGCGTCGGCCAGCGACAGCCCACCGGAGAAGTACGCCGACGCGGGCTCGCCCAGCGACTGGCCGATCACCGCAGCGGGTTTGGCGCCGTGGTGCTTGAGTACCTCGCCCAGGCCGATCTGGATCGCGAAGATGACGACGTTGCTGGTCTCGATGCCGTAGTCGACGGAGTCGTCGAGGATCAGCTCGAGAATCGAGTAGCCCCGCTCGTCCTGGATCAGCGCGTCGACCTTCTCGATCCACTCGGCGAAGATCGCGTTGCGCAGGTAGAGGTTCTTGCCCATCTTGCGGTGCTGGGCGCCGAATCCGGCCATCGCCCACACCGGCCCGTTGGTGACTGGGCCGTCGGTGCTGAACACGTAGGGCTTTTGCTTGCCCTCGGCGATCGCCCATAGGCCCTTGATCGCCTCTTCGTGATCGTGGGCCAGCACCACAGCGCGGGATCGGCCGTGGTTGCGACGCGACAGCGCGCGGCCGATCGACTCCAGCGAAGCCGCCTGTCCCTCAGGCGATTCCATCCAGTCGGCCAGCTCGGCGGCCGCGGTCCGCTTGCGTGACGTCAGGAACGCCGACACGGCCAGCGGCACAACCGGGGTCGGAACCTCTTCGGCCGCAAGCTCTTCCAGCGCGATCTCTTTGAGACGCAGGGCTTCCTCGGTGATGCCGGGCAGCTCGTACTCATCGTCGGACGCCTTGGGATCGTCCTCGATAAACTCGCCGTACTCGTCGAAGCGCATCCCGCCGACCGTCTCGACGTGGGACTCTTCGTTGGGTGCCGCGGTCACCTCGACGACCGTCTCGGGCTCCCGCTCGACGACGTCGCGCGGCAGTACCTCGCGCAGCACAACGTGTGCGTTGGCACCACCGAAACCGAAGCTCGACACACCGGCGACGGCGTAGCCGCCGTACCGCGGCCAGTCGCTCGCGGTGTCAAGGACTTTCAGGTGCGAGGCATCGAAGTCGATGTAGGGGTTGGGGCCGGCGTAGTTGATCGACGGCGGCAGCTTGTCGTGCTGCAGTGCGAGCACCATCTTGGACAGGCTGGCCGCACCGGCGGCCGACTCCATGTGTCCCACATTGGTTTTGACCGCACCAAGCAGCAGCGGCTTGTCGGCGGGACGGCCGCGGCCGACCACCCGGCCCAGCGCCTGCGCCTCGATCGGGTCACCGAGAACCGTTCCGGTGCCGTGCGCCTCGACGTAGTCGATGGTGCGCGGGTTGATGCCGGCGTCCTTGTAGGCCCGGCGCAGCACGTCGGCCTGGGCGTCCGGGTTCGGCGCGATCAGGCCGTTGGACCGGCCGTCGTGGTTGACCGCGCTACCGGCGATCACCGCGAGGATCTGGTCGCCGTCGCGGCGCGCGTCGTCGACCCGCTTGAGGACCAGCATCGCCCCGCCCTCGGAGCGGGTATAGCCGTCGGCGTCCGACGAGAACGACTTGATCCGGCCGTCCGGCGAGAGCACCTGGCCGATCTCGTCGAAACCGAGGGTCACGGCGGGGGTGATCAGCGCGTTGACACCACCGGCGACGGCGACCTCGCACTCGCCGCTGCGCAGCGCCTGCACCGCCTGGTGCGTGGCGACCAGCGAACTCGAGCAGGCCGTGTCCACCGCGACCGACGGGCCGTGGAAGTCGTAGAAGTACGAAACTCGGTTGGCCACAATCGAACTCGCGGTACCGGTGATGGCATACGGGTGCGCGACGGTGGGGTCGGACATCGCCAGGAAGCTGTAGTCGTTCACCGACGTGCCGACGTACACGCCGACGGACTCGCCACGCAGGCTGGACGCCGGGATACGGGCGTGCTCGAGCGCCTCCCAGGTGAGTTCCAGCGTCAGCCGCTGCTGGGGGTCGATGTTGTCGGCCTCGGTCTTGGACAGCGCGAAGAACTCGGAGTCGAATCCCTTGATGTCGCTGAGGTATCCGCCGCGGGTGCGGGCCTTACCGATCGCCTCGGCCAAGCGTGGCTCGTCCATGAACTCCGACCAGCGGCCCTCGGGCAGGTCGGTGATCGCGTCGCGGCCTTCCAGCAGCGCGGCCCAGGTCTCGTCCGGGGTGTTCATGTCGCCGGGCAGGCGGGTGGCCAGGCCCACCACGGCGATGTCGACGCGCTCTACGGGTCCGGCTCGGGTCCAATCGATTTCGTCACCGTCGGAAGACTCGAGCTCCGGGTCGCCCTCGACGATCCAGGTGGCCAACGACTCGATCGTCGGGTGCTCGAACGCGGCCGCGATCGAGACGGTGACGCCGGTGGCGTCCTCGATGTCGGCGGCCATCGCCACGGCGTCGCGCGACGACAGGCCGAGTTCCACCATCGGGGTGGCCTCGTCGATCGACTCGGGCGCCTGCCCGGTGGCCTTGGCGACCCAGCTGCGCAGCCACTGCCGCACCTCGGCGATGGACATGTCGGTACGGGCCGCGGGGGCCTCGGTGCCGGCTTGGGTGTCTGCGTCAGTCATGTTGTCGCTCAGTCGGCTTGGTCGGGGTAGGCGTTCGGGCCGGTGGTGCCGCTGCGCAGGCTGCCGTCGATGTACGCGGCGCGGCAGGCGCGGCGGCCGATCTTGCCGCTGGAAGTCCTTGGCACCGAACCTGATTGGACCAGTAGGACGTCGCGGACCGTCACACCGTGCCGGACGGCGATGGCCGCCCGGATGTCGTCGACGATCGGTTGCTGGTCCAGCTTGTGCGCGCCCGGGGCCCGCTCGGCGACGATCACCAGCTGCTCGGAGGTGTCGTCCTTGTCGAACTTCACTCCGGTATGCGGGTTGTCGAACACCACCGACGGCAACTGGTTCAACGGCACCGAGAACGCGGCGACGTAACCGGTGCGCAACGCGCGGCTGGCCTCCTGCGCGGAGTACTCCAGGTCCTGCGGGTAGTGGTTACGACCGTCGACGATCACCAGGTCCTTGACACGGCCGGTGATGTAGAGGTTGCCCTCGTAATACGTTCCGTAGTCACCGGTTTGGACCCAGGTGCCGTCGTCGGCGGCGCCCTCGGCGTGCGACTCGGCGATGCGCGACTTGAGGATGTTGCGGAACACCTCGGTCGACTCGGCCTCGCGGCGCCAGTAACCCTGGCCCATGTTCGGGCCGTGCAACCAGATCTCGCCGATCTGGCCGTCGGGCAGCTCGGTCGCCGTCTCGGCGTCCACGATGACCGCCCACTCGTCGACACCGACCTTGCCGGCCGACACCTGGGTGACCGCGCTCGGCGAGTCGGCGTCCACCTCGACGAAGGTGTGACCATTCAGCTTGTCCCGGTCGACGTGCACGACGGTCGGGCCCTCGGTCATCGGGGTGATCGAGACGAACAGCGTCGCCTCGGCCAGGCCGTAGCAGGGCTTGATGACGTCGCGGCTCATGCCGTACTTCTCGAACGCGTCGTTGAACTTGCGCATCGACGCGACCGAGATCGGCTCGCTGCCGTTGAGCAGCGCCTTGACGTTGGACAGGTCCAGTGGCGGCTCGTCGTCGCGGGGCAGGCCGCGCAGCGCGGCGTGCTCGAACGCGAAGTTCGGGGCCAGTGAATAGGTGGGGCCGTCGTCGCCGTCGACCCCCGCCAGCGCGCGCAGCCAGCGGCTGGGCCGGCGCACGAACGCGGCCGGCGTCATGAACGTGTTGTGCTGCCCCAGCATCGGGCCCAGCATGATCGTGATCAGGCCCATGTCGTGGAAGAACGGCAGCCAGGTGACACCGCGGTCGCCGTCCCGGCCCTCGAGCGCCTCGAGCACCTGGACGCAGTTGGTGGCCAGGTTGGCCTGGGTCACCTCGACGCCGGTCGGGGTACGGGTGGAACCGGAGGTGTACTGCAGGTAGGCGATCGCGTTGGCGTCGACCTGCTCCGGGTCCCAGGTGGACTCGACCTCTTTGGGCACCGCGTCGACGGCGATGACGCGGGGACGCTCCTTGGCCGGGCGGCTGCGGAAGAACTTGCGGACGCCCTCGGCGGATTCGCTGGTGGTCAGGATCGCGGTCGGCTCGCAGTCGTCGAGAACGGCGTGCAGGCGGCCGACGTGGCCGGGTTCCGCCGGGTCGAACAGCGGGACGCCGATGCGGCCTGCGTAGAGGATGCCGAAGAAGCCGACGACGTAGTCGAGATTCTGAGGGCAGAGGATGGCGATCCGGTCACCCGGCTTGGTGACCTGCTGCAGGCGGGCACCGACGGCGCGGTTGCGCGCGGCGAATTCCGACCAGGCGATGTCACGCGTGACGCCGTCGCGCTCGACGGCGTAGTCCAGGAAGCGGTAGGCCAGCTTGTCGCCGCGTACCTTGGCCCACTTCTCGACGTGGCGGACCAGGTTGGCGTTGTCGGGGAACGTAATCCTGCCGTTCACCACGAACGGGTTGTGGTACGCCATACCGCTATCTCTCCTTCATCACCCGGCGCTGGGCCGGGTCTGCATGAGCCTTACCGACGGGGGTCATCGGGCTCGGTTCGGCCTGCGGGGTGTCGCGAACGGCAAACCTCCCAGAGGCTACCGAAGCGCGCCAGGCGTTCCGCATCGCTGGGAAGCGACGGGCCGACCACAGCTGCTCTTAAATTCTTCTTAATGTTAGTGGGCGGTGGGCCGCCAACCAAATCTGAAGGTACCGCTTTTCACAACTGTGACCTGTGACGCCGGGCCGCCCGTCGACTCACCCGTGTTTTGGATGAGGTGCGCTCTCGATCGTCGCGTGCGCCCAGTTCAACGTCCACACCGTCGACGGCTGGCCGTCGAGGCTCCAGAACTGGGTCGTGCCGTACAGCGCGTGTACCGGGGCGCCGGCGCCACCGGCCAGGATGTCCAGCGTCCTGGGCAGATTCCCCAGGCTGAACGCCTCCGGCGGGGCCGCGCAGATCAAATCGCCGGGGCCGCAGATCTCGTTGGTCTTGGCGTTGAGCGCACCGAAGCCGCCCGGCCGCGCGCCCGTCATCGTCAAACCGAGGGTGGACAGCACCGGCACCTCGTGCAGGATGATTTCCGCTCCCTCGCCCGGCGGGTTCGGCCCGATCTCCTGGCCCACCCCCTGCTGGCGGCGGCCGTCGGCGATCAACGTCACACCGAGCACCAGGTCGTCGTCGACCGGTCCCCGGCCGTTGCCGACGTCGCTGGCGATGTCACCGGCGATCACCGCGCCCTGGGAGAAGCCCACCAGGACATAGCTGGTCAGCGGGCATTTGACGTTCATGTCCGTCATCGCCTTGACCGCGGCGCGGGTGCCCTCGGCGCGGCTGTCGTTGTAGGAGATCTGCGGGTCGCCGCTCAGCGGATTGTGGAACTGGGCGGTGTACGGGACGGTGAACGTCTCGACCCGGCTCGAGTTGAACTGCTCGCGGATCGGACGGGTGACGTTCAGTAGCAACGCCTTTGGGAACTGGACCGGGTTGAGCGGGTCGTCCTGCAGCGACGACTCCCAGGTGCCGGGGATCGAGATCAGCTGCACATCGGGACAGCTGGAGTCCTGCGAGGCCGGCCGGGGCTTGTGCGGGCGGGCGGCGCCGCTGCTGGTCGGCGGCACGATGCTGGGCGGCACCGCGCTGGGCACGCTGTCACGCGACTTGAAGAGCCCGTACACCGCCGTCAGGACCAGCGCGACGACCAGTCCCACCGCGGCGGCGGCGACCAGCGCCAGGATTCGACGACGGCGTTTCCGCCGTGAGTTCACAGCCATGATCTCCTGCTAGCAGAGTCGGTCGAGTGCACAGCCGACAGACTCTCCAGCCGTCGCGCCTCATTCACGGTACCGGGTCGCGGCGCGGCGACACGGCCGCGAAAGGCGGGTGCGCTAGCGGATCGCGCCGACGATATCGCCGGACATCGCGCCCAGCTGACCGCTCCACGAACCCCAGTCATTGCTGCCGCCGCCGGGGAAGTCGAAGTGGCCGTTGTGCCCGCCGACGTTGCGGTACTCCTGGTAGAAGAACCGGGCGCCGGCCATCGCCTCACCGGCCTGGCCGATCATGGCCGCGGCGTCCCCGCCCATGTTGGTCGGGCTCCAGACCCAGATCCGGGAGTTGTTCTGCGCCAGCAGCATCGCGTGCACATTCGGGTCGTGCCACTTCCATCGACCCAGCTGCGGGGCACCCCACATGCCGTTGGCGTCGACGCCACCGAACTGGGCCATTCCCGCGGTGATCGCGCCGTTGGAAGTGGTGTTCGACGGGTAGAGGAAGCCGGACAGCGAGCCGGCGAAGCCGAACCGCTCGGGGTGGAAGCACGCGAGCGCCATCGCCGCGTAACCGCCCTGCGAGGCGCCGGCGACGCCGTGGCCGCCGGGCGCCAGGCCCTTGTTCGCGGCCAGCCAGTCCGGCAGCTCCTGGGACAGGAAGGTGTCCCACTGCTTGCTGCCGTCGCGCTCCCAGTTGGTGTACATGCTGAAGGCGCCACCGGCGGGTGCGACGACCGAGATGCCCTTGCCGCCGAGCGTGTTGAAGGCGTTGCCCGCGGTCGCCCAGTTGCTGACGTCGGGAGCGGCGTTGAACGCGTCGAGCAGGTACACGGCGTGCGGTCCGCCCGCCATGAACTGCACCGGGATGTCGCGGCCCATCGCGCCGGAGGGGACCATCAGCGTCTCGTAGCCGGCTGCGCGGGCCGCGCTCATCTGCGTCCCGATGAGGCCTCCGCCCGTCAATACGGCGGCACCCAGCAGACACAGCAGCCTGAACAGCACTGACAGACTTCTCATCCCAGACCTCGCTTGTCGCTCGACCGCCGATAGGGGCAACTGCGCAGCGGCCCCCGGTTCCGGGAGAAAGCTAATCACACCCGTCAGACGCCGACGCCGGAAACGGCGAACGGCGGCGACCCCGCAGGATCGCCGCCGTCGGCCGTACTGATTGTTCTTAGGTGTGCTGACCGGTCGCGGTGGCGGCCGGAGCCCCACCAGCGGCCGGGCCCGCACCCGGGGTGGCACCGAGGTGCGACTGCAGGTCGGGCAGCATCGCGTGCAGCTGCGCGCCCCAGTACGGCCAGTCGTGCGTGCCGTTGGCGTCGAAGTTGAACACCGCGTTGTTGCCGCCGGCGGCCTTGTAGGCGTCCTGGAACTTGATGTTGCTGGTACGCACGAAGCCCTCGAGGAACTTGGCCGGCATGTTGTCGCCACCGAGGTCGGACGGCTTGCCGTTACCGCAGTACATCCACAGGCGGGTGTTGTTGGCGACGGTCTTGCCGACGTTCAGAAGCGGGTCGTTGCGGGCCCACGCCGGGTCTTCCTTCGGGCCCCACATGTCGGCGGTCTTGTAGCCGCCGGCGTCACCCATCGCGAAGCCGATCAGCGTCGGCCCCATGCCCTGGGAGGGGTCCATCAGACCGGAGAACGCACCGACCTCGATGAACTGCGCGGGGTGGTAGTTGGCCAGGTTCAGCGCCGAGGCGCCGGCCATCGACAGACCGACGGCCGCGCCGCCGTTCTGCTTCACACCCTTCGAGGCGAGGAAGGCAGGGAGCTCGCTGGTGAGGAAGGTCTCCCACTTGTAGGTCTGGCAACCGGCCTTGCCGCACGCCGGCTTGTACCAGTCGGTGTACCAGCTGGACTGGCCACCCACCGGCATGACCAGCGACAGACCGGACTGCAGGTACCACTCGAAGGCCTGGGTGTTGATGTCCCAGCCGTTGAAGTCGTCCTGCGCGCGCAGACCGTCGAGGAGGTAGACGGCGGGCGAGTTGGCGCCACCGCTCTGGAACTGGACCTTGATGTCACGGCCCATGGCGGCCGACGGCACCTGCAGGTACTCGACGGGCAGACCCGGCCGGGAGAACGCGTTGGCGTCCGCGGTCTGGCCCACTGCGCCGATCAAGCCCGGCAGCAGCGCCGCGGCAGCGGCCCCTAGCGCGAGCCGACGCGGCAGTGCCGTCAGCGACTGTTTCGCACCGCGAAACCTGTCAACAAGCCTCATTCTTGCTTCCTCATTCATTGTCGGGCCCAACGGTGTGGGTCGGACTGCATGCCCTATTGCGCAGCACCTATCGAGCTGCTTTTTAGCTCGCATCGTTGCTGAGCGCGCCGGCCTAGTTGTCCGGCTTCCAACAAGTCTTCGGACCCGCATCGATGCCGGACGGCGCAGCTGTGCTCCCGTAGTCAACCACAACTTGCGGCCCGGACTGACATCGGCGTAGCCGCCGAACCCGTTCCCACCGGCCGCCCACCGCGCTGGGGCGCCTGTGCCCGCGCGGGCTAATTCGCCGGTGAGACGGCGTGTCTGAGATTGCTGGCGACCCGCTCCGGGCCAGCGTGGAGTTGGCGCGGGAATTCGGCCTGAATTGTCCCGACAACTCGACGTTCGGCTAGGGACCGGTCGCGGGCAGCCCGGTGTACGGCGGGGCGCCGGACTCCGGCACCGCCAGGCCGCACCGGATCAGTTCATAGCGCGGGACGCGGTCGATGCGGTAGCGGGTGAACTGCACCGAGTGCAGCAGGTTCGACAGAAAGCGATGCACGCCCATCGGGGCCCGCACCGAGTTCAGCACCTGCTGGGTGCCCTCGCATTTGAGCGCCGCCTCGGCCTGCTGGACGAATTTCTGGTCGAGGTAGCCCGGCACCCCCGGGTACCACTTCACCCACGGCCCGTCGGCGATCACCCAGTCCGGGAACAGGTTCTTGTCGTGGCCGATGCGGCCGTGCTGCAACCGGGCGGTGTGTGCCGCAAGCGGATTCGCCAATCCGATCTGGTCGATCACGCGGACATCGAGAGCGACATTCATCCCGACCATGCCGAGGTTGGTGAAGAACACCGTGTGTGGGCCGTCCTTCGGCAGCGGGGCGTCCTTCGGCGGGATCGGCGGGACCAGATCCCACTGGTCGTAGTTGCCGGACGGCAGCAGCAGCGCGCCTTCGGGAGTGTTGTTGAGCGCCACCAGAACTGCGCGCATCCGCGGGTAGTCGAGGTAGTCGGCGGCGGTCAGCGGGTGCGCGTGACCGGTTGCCTGCGCGTAGAACCGGCGCTCGTCGACGATGCCGGTGTAGGTGACGCGGGTGGCGTCGTCGCCCAGGCCCGGCGAATTGGCCGCCCACAGCGCCCATCCCGCGACCGACATCCACAACGCGCTCACCCCGCCGGCCAACCAGTAGCCGGCCTCGCGGGTCAACCGGGTGCCTTCTGGGAAAACCACCGGCACCACCGCGACGGGTGCGAGCAGACAGAACAGCGGCGCCAACAACACGCGGCCATGCATGAAGTCGCCGCCCTGGCGGATCCAGTACAACGCCTGCAGTAATCCGCTGACCAAGATGAAGACCACGACCGCGGTTGGACTTTGCACCGAGCGGGACCGCGGCGGGGTCGAGGGCACGGCCGCTTTGTTGCTGGAGCGTCTGCGGGCGGTCGCCCACAACACCAGGCCCAACGCGCCGAGCAGCAGCAGCGGCACCCACAGCGCGTAGGGCCCGTTGAAGTTCGTCAGGTAGACCAGGCCCTGCGACCACTTGTCGCCACCGGCGTCCTTGGCCAGCGCGGTGCCGGGAAACAGCAAGCCGTAGTAGCCCATTCGGAAGATCTGGTAGCCCACCGGCAGCAGGCCGCCGGCCACCACGATCTCCAGCCGGCGCCGGCCGTCGCGGGTTGCGATCAGCATCATGATCAGCGCGCCGCCGCCGATCAGCGCCAATTCCGGGCGCACCAGCACGCTGAGGCCGCCGACGACCGCGAGCGCGAGCGTGAACACCCGCCCGGATGAATCAACCCGGCCCGGCAGTCGGCCCTTCTTGGCCTGCGACCAGCAGACCATCATCCACCAGAGCAGCCCGAGATAGGCCATCACCAAACCACTTTCGAGGCCGGAGGTGGCGAAGTCACGCGCCGGCGGCACCGCGATGTAGACCAGTGCACCGGCCGGCAGCATGATCGCGCGGCGACCCACCAGGCTCGGCGCGAACAGCCGCCCGGTGCCCAGCATCAGCATCGCGAGCCCGAGCAGGCTCAGTCCGAGCGCCAACGCCAGCGCCACGTACTCCAGCTGCAGTGGCCTGGTCAGCGCGCTGACCGCATAGGTCAAATAGGTCCACACCACCGATGTGTTGGCCTCGACGCGTTCGCCCTGATTGAACACCGGGCCGTTGCCCGCCAACAGGTTTCGCACGGTGCGCAACACGATCAGGCCGTCGTCGGCGATCCAACGACGCTGCCAGGCACCCCAGCCGAAGAGCACCGCGACCACTCCGACGCTTACCCACAGACTGGCCCGGACCGTGATGTCGTACGGGAATGCCACTCGGCCGACCGACGACCACGCCGGCCAGCGCAGCATCCGGGCCCTGGGCGCGACCTCAGCCGAAGAAGACTGCGACACCAACGGTTCCGATCAAGGCGAGAAACAGCACCTGCAACACCCGGTCGCGCAGCGCGATGTCTTCGGGTTCGCCCGCCAGACCGCCGTCGACGTCCACCGCGTAGCGCAGGATCGCGATCGTGAACGGCACCATGGACACCGCGAACCAACCGGCCCTGCCGTGGTCACGCTCGAAGGCCCACAACCCGTAGCAGACGACCACGGCGGTCGCCGACATCGTCCAGACGAATCGCAGGTACGTGCTGGTGTAGCTCTCCAGCGACTTGCGGATGCTCGCGCCGGTGCGCTCGGCCAACTGCAGTTCCGCGTAGCGCTTTCCGGCCGCCATGAACAACGAGCCGAAGGCCATGGTCAACAGGAACCATTGCGACAGATGGGTATTGGTGGCCGCGCCACCGGCGATCGCGCGGATCAGATACGCCGACGAGACGATGCTGATGTCGATCACCGCTTGGTGCTTCAGGCCGAAGCAGTAGCCCAGCTGCATGCCGATGTAGACGGCCATCACCAGCGCCAGGTTGGGGGTGAGCCAGTACGCGATGCCCAGCGACAACACGGCGAGCACCACCGCCAGTGTGTAGGCCAGCCACGGGGACACGACGCCGGCGGCGATCGGCCGGAAGCGCTTGGTCGGGTGCTGCCGGTCGGCCTCGACGTCGCGGACGTCGTTGATGAGATAGATCGACGAGGCGCCGAGGCTGAACACCACGAACGCCACCGTGATCTGGAGCAGCACGTCGCGGTAGTTGTAGTGGGCGTCGGCGCCCCACGCAGCCAGCGGCGCGGCCAGCACTAGGACGTTCTTCACCCACTGCCGCGGGCGCATCGCCTTGATGACGCCGACGACCAAGTTGGCCGGGGGCCCGGCCACCTTCTCGCTCATCTCGCGCTCCACCTGTCGTCTGCCCAACTCGTGGCGGCCGCGACGGCGGCCCCGACTGCGACACCGGTGGCCACGTCGCTGGGATAGTGCACGCCGAGCAGCACCCGGGAGAGCGCCATCGGCGGGACCAGCATGACAGGCAGCGGCAGGCCGGTGGCCCGGGCCAGCAGAATGGCGGCAGCGGTGGTCGACGTGGCGTGCGCGGACGGGAAGCTCAGGCTGCTCGGGGTGCCGACGTTGACGGCAACGGCGGGGTGGTGCGGACGCGGGCGCCGGACGATCCGCTTGATCACCACGGCGGCGGCGTGCGCGGCGAACGCCCCGACACCGGCGCGTATCCAGTTGCGGCGGTTGGCCGGTTGCGCGGCGGCGCCGATCGCCGAGACCGCCAACCAGCCGAGGCTGTGCTCGCCGAAGTGGGACAGGGCCCGCGCGATGGCCAGCGCGCCGGGGCGATCCGCCAGCGCCGACTGAACGGCGACCAGGACGGCCACTTCGCCGCCCGGCGACGCCGACTCAGCCGTGGTGTCGGCCATTGCCAGCCGCGTTGCTCTGGGTCGGCAGCAGTACCGTCTCCCACTTCTCCTTGCTGGTGAGCTCCGGCAGCGCGGCGCGGTAGACGCGGCGCATCTCGTCGAAGCGGCTCAACAGCTTGCGCTGGCGCCGCAGCGACTGCCACAGCAGCGCGAACATCTTGTCCCGATCGCGCTGGCGGTAGACCGCGCCGCGGCCGTCGGCCGTCGTCACGGTTGCGCCGTCGAGCATGGCCAGCCGGAACCAGCGCGCGTCCTGGGTCGGCACGTTCAGCTGTGGGCGCTGATGATGTTGCGGCGCAGTCTTTTTCAGCTGGTGCAGGGATCCGCGGATCAGCCGGTAGCCGATCGAGAGCGGGTGCACCGGCGGCTTCATCTCGTAGTTGCGCTGCGACGGCTCGGGCAGCGCGTCCGAGGACGGCAAGACGACGGCGTCGGGGAATTCCTTGCGCAACTTGTGCACCGCGGGCAGACCGGACTCGAGGATCGAGAAGATGTGCTCCGGGCCGGACAGGAAGTCGTCGATCGCCTTGTTCTGGATGGCGACCGTCGAATACTCAAGGCAGGACAGGTGTTTCAGCGTTGCCTTGAAGTGGCTGCGGACCAGACCCTTGACGTCGCCGTCCCAGTGCAGGGCCGCCACCACCAGCCGGTTGCGCAGGTGGAAGTAGGCCTGCCAGTCGATGGCGTCGTCCTTGTCGCTCCAGGCCATGTGCCAGATCGCCGCGCCGGGCAGCGTCGCGGTCGGGTAGCCGTGCTCGGCCGCCCGCAGGCCGTAGTCGGCGTCGTCCCACTTGATGAACAGCGGCAACGGCTGACCGAGTTCCTCCGCGACCTGCCGCGGGATCATGCAGGTCCACCAGCCGTTGTAGTCGACGTCGATGCGACGGTGCAGGAGCTGGCTGCGAGGGTTGTTGTCGCTCAACGGGAATTCGGCGAAGTCGTGGTCGTATTCGGTGTACGGCGCCGCGGTCCACATGAAGTTCGCCCGGTCCACGATCTCGCCCATGATGTGCAGGTGCGACGGCTCCTGCAGGTTGAGCATCTGCCCGCCGACCAGCATCGGCGCCTTCGCGAAGCGGTGCATCGCCAGGATTCGCAGCACGGTGTCCGACTGCAGTTCGATATCGTCGTCCATGAACAGGATCTGTTGGCAGTCAGTGTTTTTGAGCGCCTCGTACATCACCCGGCTGTATCCGCCGGAGCCGCCGAGGTTGGGCTGGTCGTGGATGACGAGCCGATCGCCCAGCGGCGCGGCGGCCGCGGCGAAGTCGGGGTGGTCGCGGACCTTGGAGGTGCCCTGGTCCGGCACTATCACCGCGCCGATCACCTTGTCCACCAACGGGTCCGCGGTGAGCTCGCGCAGGGCGTTGACGCAGTCGTTGGGCCGGTTGAAGGTCGGGATGCCGATCGCGACGTTAGCGACGCCCGGCGCGGGCTGGTCGGAGTACCAGCCGGCGCTGCGCAGCGTCACCTCTGAGCCGGTGGTGATGTCGAACCAGATCCAGCCGCCGTCCTCGAAAGGTGCCAGGCTGACCTGGAATTCGAGCACGGCCGGGTCGCCGCCCGTCGAGGCGAAGTCCTTGCCCTCGACGAAGATGCGGGCACCGGTGGCCTTGGTGCGGTAGACGTCGACGCGGCCCTGGCCGGTGAGTTCGGTACGCAGCACCACCGAAGTGCAGGTGGTCCACCGCCGCCAGTAGCTCGCCGGGAACGCGTTGAAGTAGGTCGCGAACGACACCTGGGACTCGGGGCCGATCTGCAGCGAGGTGCGGTCGCCGGCATGGGCGCGGCGCGAATTCGTCTTCGACTCTTCGAGATAGAGCTTGCGCACGTCGAGGGGTTCGCCCGGGCGCGGCAGGATGACACGCGCCAGCAGGCTCACCGCCTTGCTGTGCTCGTCGGAAGCGGCGGGGCTCACGTCGGTGACGGCTGGCTTGGTCATCTTCCTCTGCTGTTCTCGTCCAGCGGCGCGCCGTCGCGCAGGTGCGGGGCCAGGACGTTGTCGTACATGTTCAGTGCGCTGGCGATCGCCATGTGCATGTCGAGATACTGGTAGGTGCCGAGTCGGCCACCGAAAAGCACCTTGGCCGAGGCGGTTTCGTTGGCGGCCCGGGTCCGGTAGGCGGCGAGCAGCGCGCGGTCAGCCTCGGTGTTGATCGGGTAGTACGGCTCGTCGTCGTGCTCGGCGAAACGGGAGTACTCCCGCATGATCACCGTCTTGTCTGCCGGGTAGTCCCGCTCGGGGTGGAAGTGCCGGAACTCGTGGATGCGGGTGTACGGCACGTCCGCGTCGTTGTAGTTCATCACCGGGGTGCCTTGGAAATCGCCCGTCGACAGCACGTCCATCTCGAAATCCAGTGTGCGCCAACCCAGGTGGCCATCGGCATAGTCGAAGTAGCGATCCAGCGGGCCGGTGTAGACGACCGGGGCGTCCGGGCTGTCGGCACGCAACTCGTCGCGCACGTCGAACCAGTCGGTGTCCAGCCGGACCTCGATGCGGTCGTCGGCCGCCATGTTTTGCAACCACGCGGTGTAGCCGTCGACCGGCAGGCCCTCGTAGGTGTCGTTGAAGTAGCGGTTGTCGAAGGTGTAGCGGACCGGCAACCGGGTGATGTTGGCGGCCGGCAGTTCCTTGGGATCGGTCTGCCACTGCTTGGCGGTGTAGTGCTTGACGAACGCCTCGTACAGCGGACGGCCGATCAGTGAGATCGCCTTCTCCTCGAGGTTCTGCGCGTCCTCGGTCTTGATCTCGGTGGCCTGTTCGGCGATCAGCGCACGCGCCTCGTCGGGGCTGAAGTAGCGGCCGAAGAACTGCGACACCAGGCCCAGTCCCATCGGGAACTGGTACGCCTGGCCGTCGTGCATGGCGAAGACGCGGTGCTGGTAGCCGGTGAACTCGGTGAACTGGCGCACGTAGTCCCACACCCGCTTGTTGGAGGTGTGGAAGAGGTGGGCACCGTACTTGTGCACCTCGATGCCCGTCTGCGGCTCGGCCTCGGAGTAGGCGTTCCCTCCGATGTGCGGCCGCCGGTCGACGACGAGGACGCGCTTACCGAGCTGGGTGGCAACGCGCTCGGCGACCGTCAGGCCGAAAAAGCCGGAGCCGACGACGAAGAGGTCAAAGCGTGTAGAAGCGGCAGTCATCGGTTGCCTAGGGTATCGGACTGCGGGACCGTCGCCCGTTTGGCGCGTGGGCATGGCCGCGACGAGGCGCACCGCAAGCCCGATTACCGGCGTGGCGAGTAACGATTGGGCGATTTTTGGTGACGAAAGTCGCGATTGGTTCACGGTTTGATCTCGTCACTCCAGTAACAACATCCACGTAAGTAACATCGCTCCTGTGTCCGAATAAGCACTAGTCAGACACCGTGAGCGCCCCCGGCGATCACGAAACCGCAGTCCAGATTGAGGAGACTTCCGTGCCGAACCGACGTCGACGCAGGCTCTCGACAGCCACGAGCGCGTTCGCCGCTCTGGCGGTCGCGAGTCCTTTTGCTTACATCGCTGTTTGCGACCTGACCGCCAAGCCAGCACCCCAGCACCACGAGTTCGTTCGGGCCGCGTCCATGACCGACCTGCCCGGCGAGCTGATGGGCGCGCTGACCCAGGGCCTGTCCCAGTTCGGGGTCAGCCTGCCGCCGATTCCGAGCCTGACGGGTGCCACCAGTCCTGACGCGTCGTCCCTGCCGGGCTTCGCGAGCCCCGGCCTGGGCTCACCGGCTCTGACCAGCCCCGGCCTGACCTCGCCCGGTCTCACCTCGCCGGGCCTGACGTCACCTGGGTTGACCACCCCCGGCCTGACGTCACCTGGGTTGACCACTCCCGGCCTGACGACTCCGGGCCTCACGCCCGGTGCCGCCACCACCCCCGGCCTGACCACGCCCGGGTTGACCAGCCCCGGTCTGACTCCGGGGTTGACCAGCCCGAACGCCTTCGACCCGACGACGGGCGCCGGCGGCTTGGGCGCACCGGGCGAGTTGCCGATCAGCGACCCGGTCGGGCTGGACCCGGCGAGCGGTACCTACCCGATCCTGGGTGACCCGTCTCTCGGCGCCGCGCCGGCCCCGAGCGGAGGCCTGGTCAGCGACATGATGGGTGCGGCCAACCAGCTGGGCGCCGGTCAGGCGATCGACCTGCTCAAGGGCATGATCCTGCCGCAGTTGCAGAACGCGGCACACGGTGCGGCGGCCCCGGTGCCTCCGCCGCCGGCGGCGCCGATTCCCTGATCGAACGCACGGCCTCGGATTTTCCCCCGAAACGGCACCGTAGAAGTGGGACCCCGGCCCAGCCGGGGCAACCCAAACTCTGCGGTGCCGTGCCGTGCGTGGCGAGAGTGCATGTACTGACACCGTTACCCGCGATGTACCCCGCCAGTTCAATCTCGGCGCACAGGGCTAATCACTTTGTTCACTTAAGTAGCGTGTCGAACCAATTGCACCACTAGACCCATACGTAACATCGGGTCGTGCCGTCCCGCCGCCCAGCGCCGACGATGTTGTTCACCGCGATCGCGGCGACCGTCGTCCTCTTGCCGTTGGCGGTCGGTTCGACGGGCGACCGCGACGACCATCCCGCGAGCGTCGCGGACACTCACCTCGCGCAGCAGCCGCTGGTAGGGCTCGGCGGCGGCGTCACCGTCCGCGAAATCAGCCAGGCCACAACGTTTTCGATGGTCGCGCTCACCGGCGGCGACCTGACCGGGACGTCGGCCCGGGTGCGCGCCCGCCGCGCCGACGGCTCGTGGGGCAAGTGGTACGCGACCGAGACGCTGCCCGCCCGCGGCGACGGCCCGGCGGCCCGGCCGCGGGGCACCGACCCGGTGTTCGTCGGGGCCACCACCACGGTGCAGATCGCGGTCAGCCGCCCAGCGGGCGCGCCGACGACGTCGGCGCCGAAGACCGCGCCGGCCCCCGATCTCGGCTACATTCCGGCGACCTCGGAACAGCCACTGGCGCAGAACATTTCGGCCATCCTGATATCACCGCCGCAGGCACCCGCCGATACGCAGTGGAACCCGCCGACGGCGATCATCGCGCCCGGCCAGGCACCGGCGATCATCGCCCGCCCGCAGTGGGGCGCGGACCCCGCGGTGCATTGCGGCAACCGGCCGTTCGACCAGCCCATCCGCGCCGCGGTGGTGCATCACACCGCCGAGAGCAACGACTACCAGCCCCAGGACTCGGCGGCGATCGTGCAGTCGATCTGGGCGTATCACACCCAGATCCTGGGCTGGTGCGACATCGCCTACAACGCGCTGGTGGACAAGTACGGCCAGGTCTTCGAGGGCCGGGCCGGCGCGCTGCTCGGGCCGGTGCAGGGCGACCACACCGGCGGGTTCAACCGGGAGGCGTGGGGGGTGGCGATGATCGGCAACTTCGACGACATCGCACCCACGCCGATCCAGCTGCACACCACCGGTCGGCTGATCGGCTGGCGGCTCGGCATGGACCACGTCGACCCGCGGGGCACGGTCCCGTTGGCGTCGGAAGGCGGCGAGAACACCAACTTCCCCTTCGCCGCCGTCGCGACCCTGCCGACCGTCTTCGCCCACCGCGACGTCGGGGCCACCGACTGCCCGGGCAACGTCGCCTACGGGCTGCTCGACGAGATCCGCGACACCGCAGCGCATTTCAGCGGCCCGCCGCGGCCCGAGGACCTCGCGCTGGCGCTGCAGGGCGGTGCCATCTTCGACCGCTGGCAGGCCATCGGCGGCGCTAGCAGCATGCTGGGCGCACCGACGTCACCCGAAGCGACGGGCAATGGCGAGTCCCGCTACGTCACCTTCGAGCGCGGCGCGATGTACTGGTCGCCAGAGACCGGCCCGCAGTCCGTCACCGGCGCCATCTACGACGCGTGGGCTTCGCTCGGCTACGAGCGCGGCGCCCTGGGACTGCCCACAAGCTCGGAAATCCAAGAGCCGCAATGGGTCAAGCAGAACTTCCAGCACGGCACGCTGAACTTCAACCGGGTCAGCGGGCGCGTCACCCGCGTGGCCGACGGCGTGGTCGAGGAGCTTCCGCCCCCGACCGCCAGTGGACCGCCCGTGCAGGTGGAGCGGTTCTCGCCGGTGGGTCCGGCCGTCTAGTTGGGGACCAGCGACACGGTCAGATGCGCCGTGGCGTTACGCCGTCCGGCGGCTTACAGCCACCAGCGCTCGAGCACCCGGGCCACCCCGTCGTCGGCGTTGGTCGTGGTGACCTCGTCGGCTGCGGCCAGCGCGTCCGGGTGGGCGTTACCCATCGCCACCCCGAGGCCCGCACGCAGCAGCATCGGCACGTCGTTGGGCATGTCGCCGAACGTGACCCAGTCGGCCTCTGGAATGCCGAGCGGTCCAGCGATTTCCGCGATGCCGTTGGCCTTGTTGACCCCGAGCGGCACGATCTCGATCAGCCCGTTATTGGTCGAGTAGGTGATGTCGCCCTGCACCCCGACATGGGCGAGCAGCGCGGCGGCCATGTCCGCGCTGCGCGCGCCGGCCTTGCGTACCAGCAGCTTGATCGCGGGCGCGCTGAGCAGGTCCTCGATCGACACCTCGGTGTTGTCGGGGTTGAGCCACGCATGCTCGTAGCCCGGGGAGCTGACGAACTGTGGGGTTGCCGCGTCGTGGGCGCTCTCTCCCACCCGTTCGACCGCCAATCCGGCGCCGGGAATGACCCGGGTGGCGATCTCGGCCAGCTCGCACAAAGCCACGACGGGCAGCGTCTTGGCGGACAGCACCCGGTCGGTCTCCGGGTCGTAGATCACCCCGCCGTTGGCGCACACCGCGATGGGCGCGAATCCGAGCCCGTCGACGACCGGTGGAATCCACCGCGGCGGGCGACCGGTGGCCAGGACGAACAGCACGTTGGCGTCAACGGCGGCACGCACGGCATCCCGGGTGCGGGGGGTGACCTCTTCGTGCTCGTTGATCAGGGTGCCGTCGACATCGCTTGCAACCAGAGCGGGCAGGGTCAATGCGAACCGCTCTGACCCTGGCCCGGGCGGGTGACGCCGTCGGTGCCGAACTTCTCCATGCGGCCCTTGAGTTCGCTGAGGCGGATCTTCTGCGAATCCTCCCGCGTCGGCGCGGTGCCGCCGAGGCGACGCGGCACCCAGAACTCGCCCTCGGGGTGCGGATACTCCTCCTGCACCTGGTACAGCAACTCGTTCATCGCCCGGCGTAGCGTCACGTTGAGTTCGTCCGCCGTCCCGTGCGGCGGCAACGGTTGACCGACTGCGACGGTGATCGGAATCTTGTTACGGAACAACTTCTTTTCGTGGTCCTTGGGCCAGATCCGGTGCGCGCCCCAGACGATGACCGGGATGATCGGCACCTGCGCGGCCAGCGCCATCCGGGCCGCCCCGGTCTTGAATTCGCGAAGCTCGAAGCTACGGCTGATGGTGGCCTCGGGGTGCATGCCGATCAGCTCACCCTCGCGCAACCGCTCGACCGCGGTGTCGAACGCGTCGTGGCCGTCGCGGCGGTCCACCGGGATCAGCCGGGCGTGCTTGATGACGTAGTTGACCGCTTTCACGTCGGCCATCTCGGCCTTGATCATGAAGTACATCCGGCGCTTGCGCTCGCGGGCCGCGAACAGCGGCGGCAGCCAGTCGAGGTAACTGGTGTGGTTCTGGGCGAGCAATGCTCCGCCGCGCTCGGGGATGTTCTCCAACCCGCGGAAGGTGAACTTCGTCCCGTTCATCGCGACAACCGGCGGTACGACCCACTCTCCGAACCGGTAGAACGGCTCTGGCATGGCGGTCGCTCCTTCTATCCCTTTGCTGTCAGCCGCGTCAGGGGCTGCGCTCCGCCCGCTTGCGTGCGCGCTCGGCTTTTTCAGTGTCCTCAATAATTTTTGCCTCCGCTACCGTAGGTGCGCCGCCGCCGAGTCGCTGCGGAACCCAGAAAGCGCCTTCGGGGTGCGGATAATCCTCTTGAACGCGATGTAGCAGTGACGTCATTCCCTCGCGTAGCGCGGCGTCGAGTTGCTCGACGTCACCCGACGGCGGTAGCGGCGGCCCGGCCGCGACGGTCACCGGGATCTTGCGGCGACCGATGTCGCGGGGATGGTCCTTGGTCCAGATCCGCTGGGCGCCCCAGACGATCAGCGGGACTATCGGTACCTGGGCCTCCAGCGCCATCCTGGCCGCGCCGTTCTTGAACTCCTTGAGCTCGAAGCTGCGGCTGATGGTCGCCTCCGGCATCACGCCGACGATGTCGCCGTCCCGCAGTCGCCGCACGGCTTCGGCGTAGGAGTTCGATCCGGCGCCCCGATCCACCGGGATGTGCTTGCAGTGCTTGATCAGGAAGTTGACGAACTTCACCTGCTGCAACTCGGCTTTGAGCATGTAGCGGGCATGCCGCCCCCGGACCACCGCGGCCAGACCGGCGGGCACCCAGTCGACGTAACTGGTGTGGTTGATCGCGAGGACCGCGCCGCCGACGCGCGGAATGTGTTCCAGGCCTTGGTAGGTGATCTTGGTGCCGGTGGCCGCGACAAGGGCCTTGGCTGTGACGGCAACCGCGCTGTAAACCGGCTCCATCGCGGTTACTCGGAGTGATCCGCCTTGCGGGCGGCCCTCGCTGCTGCGCGCTGGCTGGCTTCCTCGGCGTCCAGTTGGGCGGCCTCCGCCAGGGTGGGCGCGCCACCGCCGAGCCGGTGAGGCACCCACCATTCGCCGGCCGGATGAGCCGGGTACAGGTCCTGCGCCTGCTGCAACAGATGCTCCATGCGGGAGTGCAACAGCGCCGTCAGCTCCGGCGCCGGCAACGTCGGCTGGATCGGCTCGCCGACCAGCATCACGATGGGCACCTTGGGCCGGAACATGTTCTTCGGGTGGTCCTTGGTCCAGATCCGCTGGGCGCCCCAGACGATGTGCGGAATGATCGGCACGCCCGCCTCGATCGCCATGCGGGCTGCGCCGGACTTGAATTCCTTGATCTCGAAGCTGCGGCTGATCGTTGCCTCGGGGTAGACGGCGACGAGCTCGCCGGCTTTGAGCCGGTCGACGGCGGCCTCGTAAGACGCGGCGCCGCTGGCCCGGTCCACCGGGATGTGCCGGCAGCCCCGCATGATCGGCCCGGTGATCTTGTTGTCGAAGACTTCCTGCTTCGCCATGAACCGGACCTTGCGCTTGCGGTGCTGCTTGAAGGCGGGCAGCCCGGCCAGGGTGAAGTCGAAGTAGCTGGTGTGGTTGATGGCGATGACCGCGCCGCCCTCAGGAATGTTCTCCTGACCGACGACGGTGAACTTCAGCCCCTGCACCCGCCACGTCAGACGCACCAGCGCGATCACTGTCCCGTATACCGGTTCCACGGTGCTCAAGCCTAGTGTTCGCGCCTCCTCGCCTCTAGCGGGTCGGTTGATTCCTGGCCGCCCGCTAAACTCGGGGCGGTAGAGGATCGCAACCAAAGGGTGTCAGTGCAGGTCACAAGCGTCGGTCACGCCGGCTTTCGGATCGATACGCCGGCCGGCAGCATTCTCTGCGATCCCTGGGTCAACCCGGCGTACTTCGCCTCATGGTTCCCGTTCCCGGACAACAGCGGCCTGGACTGGGACGCCCTCGGCGACTGCGATTATCTGTACGTCTCGCACCTGCACAAGGACCACTTCGACGCGAGGCTGCTCACCGAGCACGTCAACAAAGACGCCGTGGTGCTGCTGCCGGACTATCCCGTGCCGGACCTGAAGAACGCGCTGCAGCTGCTCGGGTTTCATCGGTTCTTCGAAACCACCGACTCGGTGAAGCACCGGCTCAGCGGCCCCAAGGGCGAGCTGGACATCATGATCATCGCGCTGCGGGCGCCCGCCGACGGCCCGATCGGCGACTCCGGGCTGGTGGTCAGCGACGGGGCCACCACGGCGTTCAACATGAACGACGCCCGCCCGGTCGACTTGGACGTGCTGGCCTCGGAATTCGGCCACATCGACGTGCACATGCTGCAGTACTCCGGGGCGATCTGGTACCCGATGGTCTACGACATGCCGGCGCGGGCCAAGGAGACATTCGGCATCCAGAAACGGCAGCGCCAGATGGACCGCTCGCGCCAGTACATCGCGCAGGTCGGCGCGACGTGGGTGATCCCGTCGGCCGGCCCGCCGTGCTTCCTGGATCCCGAGTTGCGTGACCTCAACGACGACCACGGCGATCCGGCCAACATCTTCCCCGATCAGGCCGTGTTCCTCGACCAGTTGCGCCGCAACGGTCACGACCACGGCCTGCTGATGATGCCCGGGTCGTCGGCGAATTTTATTGGTTCACAACTGGATTCGCTCCAGCATCCGCTACCGGACGGCCAGGTCGAGGCGATTTTCACCACCGGCAAGGCGGACTACATCGCCGACTACGCCGCCCGGATGGAACCGGTGCTGGCCGCCGAGAAGGCGCAGTGGGCGCCCGCCTCCGGCGATCCGATGCTCGAGGCTCTGCGCGCGAAGTTCGAACCGATCATGCTGGCCGCCGACGAGATCTGCGACGGCATCGGCTATCCGGTCGAACTGGTGATGGGCGCCGAACGGGTCGCGTTGGACTTCCCGAAACGCACTGTGCGCGAGCCGATTCCCGACGAAAAGTTCCGTTATGGGTTCGCCATCCCGGCGGAGCTGGTGCGGACGGTGCTGCGCGACGACGAGCCGGACTGGGTCAACACCATCTTCCTGTCCACCCGGTTCCGGGCCTGGCGGGTCGGCGGCTACAACGAATACCTCTACACGTTCTTCAAGTGCCTCACCCCCGAGCGGATCGCCTACGCCGACGGCTGGTTCGCCGAGACCCACGACGATTCCGCGTCGATCACCATGGACGGCTGGGAGATTCAGCGGCGCTGCCCGCACCTGAAGGCGGACCTGTCGAAGTTCGGCATCATCGAGGGCAGCACGCTGACCTGCAACCTGCACGGCTGGCAGTGGAACCTGGAGAACGGGCGCTGCCTCACGGCGCGCGGCCATCAACTGCGGAGCGCACGCCAATGAGCCCGGACTCCTACGACTCATACGATGACGGCCTCGTTCAGCTGGACCGCGAGGCGATCACCCTGCGGCGCTACCACTTTCCGTCCGGCACGTCGAAGATCATTGCGCTGCAGCATGTTCGTGGCTACAGGCGCGAGTCGCTCGGCCTGGTCCTGCACCGGTTCCGCATCTGGGGGAGTTCGGACCTGCGCCGCTGGCTGCCGCTGGACATCGGTCGGCCGTTCCGGTCGACGCTGATCACGCTGGACGTGCCGGGCACCCGGCCCAGCCCGGCGTTCACGCCGACCGACGCAGATGCGTTCACCACGCTGCTCGACCGCCTACTCGACGACCGCGGCCAGCGGCTGTAACGGCGTTACCGCCCCGCGTCGGCCAGCGCCTGCACCGCGGCGTTGTAGCCGGGGATGAACGTGATGCCCGGCCCACCGTGACAGCCGGTGCTTGCCAGATAGAGCCCTTCAACCGGAAGCGGTTGTCCGATATAGCCTTTGGGGCCCGGCCGGTTGGGCCCGATCTGGTTGGCGTGGTAGAGGCCGTGACAGTAGTCGCCGCCGGGGGCCCCGAACATCACCCCCATGTGCTTGGGCGTGAAGGTGGTGTGCCGGCCGATGCTGCGCTCGAAGTTGGGTGCCAGCCGATTGATCTTGTCGATCACCCGCTGCCCCATTTCGACTTTCGCGGCGCCGTAATCGACGTCGCCTTCTACCGGGAACCACAGCGCGAACGCCGATGCGGCGTGCTTGCCCGGCGGCGCCAGGTCGGGATCGTTTTGCGACGGCACCTGGAAGACGACAGTCGGGTCGGCGGGGACGATCCCGCGCCGGCAGTCCTCCCACTGCTGCTGCACTTCTTCCGGCGTCGAGAAGATGCCGATTGAGGCCTGCATGCTCGGCTCGTTCAGCATCTCGTAGGGCGCCACGAACTCCGGGGCCTCGTCGAGGGCGAAATGCATCTGAATGTAGCTGCCGCGGTGGTCGATTCGCGCATAGCGCGAGCGAATGTCGGCCGGCACAGTCGCGGGATCGAGGAGGTCGTTGACGGTCAGGTCGGGCGCCAGTGCGGAGATGACGATCGGCGCGGTGACGGTGTCACCCGCCTCGGTGCGCACCCCGCCGACACGACCGTCGTCGGCCAGGATCCCGGTGACCTTGGTGCGCAACCGGACCTCACCGCCGTCGCGCTCGAGAGTGTCGACCAAATGCCGGGTGAGCGCGCCGATTCCGCCACGCAGCTTCTTCATCTGCATGGTGTCGCCATCGGGCACGCCCAAGCCGAACGCGAGCGCGGCGGCGCTTCCCGGGGTGGCCGGCCCGCGGTAGAGCGTGTTGACGGCGAGCACGGTCATCGAACCGCGCAGCGCGGCATGCTTCTCGCGGTCGGGCAGATAGCGATCCAGGATGTCGGTGACCGAGCCGAACAGCATCTCGTCGATCGCCGAGCGCTCGAATTCGTTGGTGGCACAGGCATACATCTCGTCGAGCGTCTTCGGCGGCACGCCGGCCTCGAATCGGCCCAGGGCCCGCGTCGGCGCCATCGCCCAGGCCATCAGGCCGGCCATGCCGTTGACCGCCTCGGCCCCGTGCACCTCGTTGAGATGAGTGAACAGCTTGATCGGGTCGCTGTACTGGACCATCGGGTCGTCGCCGACTCCGCGCAGCGCGACCGACATCACGTCCAGGTCGATGGTCGGAATCGCTTCCAGCCCAAGCTTTTCGCGGACGATCGGCGCGGTGGGAAACTGCACCGACCCGGCGATCTCGAAGTGGTAGCCATCGAACAACTCCACCGTCGACGCCATTCCGCCGGCGTACAGCTTCGATTCCAGGCAGAGCGTGCGCAGGCCGGCCTGCTGCAGGAGCACCGCCGCGGCCAGGCCGTTGTGCCCGGCGCCGATCACGATCGCGTCGTAGTCGCTCATCTGAGCAGGCTGGCAGGGATGCGATGTTTTGTCAATTATGACGAAACTTGGCCCGACCATGACTCGGTGATGCCGGCCCGCAGCGTCTCCAGCGCCAGATGGCAGACCCGGGCCAACTCTCCGAGCGACCGGTCGCCCCCGAGCATCCAGGACTCCATCGC
Source organism: Candidatus Mycobacterium wuenschmannii (assembly GCF_030252325.1). Classification (NCBI taxonomy): domain Bacteria; kingdom Bacillati; phylum Actinomycetota; class Actinomycetes; order Mycobacteriales; family Mycobacteriaceae; genus Mycobacterium; species Candidatus Mycobacterium wuenschmannii. The sequence continues at coordinate 3,533,524 of NZ_CP126981.1, forward strand.
ACCGAACACCCCGGCCGCGATGCACCGCGCCACCACCGTGCAGCGCACCTTCTCGTCGGGCGTCGGATCGGCTGCCGAGCTTCGACGTTGCAACTGCGCCGCGATCGCGTCGGCGAAGTCCGCCTGCACTTCGGCGATGTGCCGGACGATGCGGCCCGGGTCGATCTCGTGATCACGCAGGGTGGCGATTTTCGCCACGGCGTCAACGTCATACGGAAACGCGAAGATCGCCGCCTGCACCGAGTCGACGATCGGTTCGTCGGCCGGCCGGTCGTTCAGCGCGGCGCGAAACCAGTTCAGCCCGGTGTAGTCGGCGAACAGCAGGTCGTGTTTGGACGAGAAGTGTCGGTAGAAGGTTCGCAGTGTCACGCCGGCGTCCGCGGCGATCTGCTCGGCCGAGGTGTCCTCGACGCCCTGCGCGAGAAACCGCACCAGCGCCGCCTGGCGCAGCGCCTCGCGGGTGCGCTCGCTGCGCGCCGTCTGCGCGGGCCGGATCATCGTTGTAAATTACCCCAGAATTGTTATGTCAATATTGACAAAACTTCGGAGCCGGGGTGAGACTGCGGCGATGGTCTCGCTTCTCACCCACGCAATCCTCGGCCTCGCGGTGATCGCCTGGATCGTCACCTCGAACCGGCAGGTCTTCTCGGGCGTCACCGGCGGCGGGCTGTTCTCCCCGCTGGAGGCGCTGTACTACGTGATCGGTATCGCCTCGATCGGGCTGGGCTGGTACTTCAACATCCGCTTCGTGCAGGAGTATTCGCAGGGCTCGACGAACCCGCTCTGGGGTGAGCACGGCAGCTGGGCGGAATACATCCGGCTGATGTTCACCAACCCGGCGGCCAGTTCCGCGAGCCAGGACTACACGATCGCCAATGTTGTTTTGCTGCCGTTGTTTACGATTACCGACGGCTATCGCCGTGGGCTGAAGCGGCCGTGGCTGTACTTCGTGTCCAGCCTGTTCACCAGCTTCGCGTTCGCGTTCGCGTTCTACTTCGCCACCATGGAGCGCCAGCACCGGCACGCACAGGCCGGTCAGGTTCAGGCGCTGACGCCGTCGCGGTAGTCGTCCTCGGCGAAGCTCGCCAGCGGCGGCGGCAGCGGCCATTCGTGGTGTCCCGCTTGGTTTCCGCCGCGACGCTTGGCGCGATACATCGCGGCGTCCGCGGCCGCGATCAGTTCGATGAGTAGGTCGCTGCGGCTGCCGGTGCGATACGCCGGGTGTATGCCGGCCGTGCCGATGCTGGCGGTGATGCCGAACGGTAGCGCGGCGATCTCCTCGCAGAGTTGCTGCGCCCGCCGGTCGACTTCGTCGGGGCGCCAGATGTCGGCGATCACGAACTCCTCGCCGCCCGAGCGGCCGATTACCGCGGTGTCGTCGGTGGTGTCGCGCAGCGCGCGGGACACCGAGACCAGGGCGTCGTCGCCGGTGCTGTGTCCGTAGTTGTCGTTGAGTTGCTTGAAGCGATCCAGGTCGATCACCGAGACCACGACGTAGGCCTGCTGTTCGCCGCCCTGCTCGAGGCACGCCTTGGCGCGGCGATGGAATGCGCGACGGGTGAACAGACCGGTCAACTGGTCGCGTTCGGCGCGTACCGCGTCATGACCCAGAACGTGTACGACAACCTGCACACCGAACGGGACGGCAAGGTTCAACAACAGCAGCAGCGAATAGGCACAGACCGCCACGACGAGTCCCGGGCCCTGCGCGATCCGGAAGCCCTCGATCGCGCCGATTACGCCGGCGATCGTGAAGTTGTAGGCCATCAGCCACGCCCGGTGGAAGAGCGCGATATAGGTGGCCAGCGTCCCGAACGTCGCGCAGGTCATCATCGCGACCAGCGGGTCGCTCTGGGCCAGCGCGATCAGCGCGATGCAGGCGCTGGACAGCAGCGCGAACCAGATCGCCGTCTTGCGAGCCGGCCAGCGCGTCGCCCACAGCACGCAACCGATCGCCGCCCCGACGCAGGACACCATCGCGCACGCGAGCTCGGCCACGGAGTCGGGCCCGGTCGGGGTGAACGTGGTGCCGAGCGCGACGACCGACAAGCCACCCGCGATGATCGCGACGGTGATGCGGGTCAGCGTGTCCATCCCGCGGGCGGCGAGGTGCGCGCTCAGCCGGTCATAGTGATCGGTCTGGCGCCACCACTGACTGACCCACCCCATCGCGCTCTCACCTGGTTCGGACCGGCAGCCCCGGCCTGTGTGCAGGACGCTCGGTCACAAGATGATAAGGCAGCCGGGAAGGCCCGGCCGGACTTTGCTGCGCTACGCGGTGAGCTCGTCGCTGACGTAGCCGCCGGGCTCCGCGGGGAAATCGGACAACGGCGGCGGCAGTGGCCATTCATGATGACCGGCACGGTTACCGCCGTCGCGTTTGGCGACGTACATGGCCGCGTCCGCCGCAGCGGTGAGCTCGACGAGCAAGTCGCCGGCGCTACCGGTGCGGTACGCGGGATAGCTGCCGGCGGTGCCGACGCTGGCCGTGATGCCGAACGGCAGCGCGGCAATGACCTCGCAGAGTTGCTGAGCCTTGCGGCCGACGTCGTCCGGATGCCAGCTGGCGGCGATCACGAACTCCTCGCCGCCCGCCCTGCCGATCACGGCGGCGTCGTCGCTGGAATCACGCAACGCCCGCGCGACGGAGACCAGCGCGTCATCCCCGGTGCTGTGCCCGTAGCTGTCGTTGAGCTGTTTGAAGCGGTCCAGGTCGATCACCGAGACGACGACGTAGGCCTGCTGTTGCGTCGCGCGCTCGACGCAGGCCAGCGCGCAGCGCTGATAGGCGTGCCGCGTCAGCAGCCCGGTGAGCTGATCCCGCTCGGCGAGCAGCGCGTCGGTGCCCAGCACGTGCGCGACGGTCTGGATGCCGAACGGCGTCGCCAGGTTCAGCATCAGCAGCAGTCCGTAGGCGCACACGGCGGCGACGAGGTTGTACTGCTGGGCCACCCGCGCCGCTTCGACGAGACCGGTACCCGCGGCGATGGCCAGGTTGAGCAGCATCACCCAGGCGGCGTGGAACAGCGCGATGTAGCTGGCCAGCATCGCGAGCGGGGTGAGGGTCAGCACGGCCATCAGTGGATCGTGTTGGGCGAGAGCGACGATCGCGATGCTGACGCTGGACAGCAACGCGAACCGGATCGCCTGGGCCCGTGTCGGCCACCGGCGCACGAACGCCGACGCGCCCAGTGCCGCACCCAGGCAGGCCGCGACCGCGCAACCCCGTGCGACCTCACCCCGCGGGCCGCCTGGAATCCACAGCGTCCCAAGGGCCATCAGCGCCAGGCCGGCCGCGATGCCGCCGGTCGTCGCGCGGGTGAGCGCCTCGACTTTGCGGGCGGCGAGCAGTGCACTGACGTGGTTGTAGTGGTCTGGCTGCCGCCACCAGAAACTGAACCAACCCATCGCGCTTACCCGTACCCATCAACGCGGTTGCCCGGCCGCCGCACTTTCGACGGCCGCCGAGAAGCATAAAGCAGCAGGTAGCGGCGCGACCGGGGTTTGGCGGCTCAGATCTCGCGCGGCCGGACCCGGCTCGCCGCCTCGACGGCGTTGCGCCGCGCGGTGTCCACGTTCTCGTCGTAGGCCAGCGCCACGCCCATGCGCCGCGTGGCGAAGCTTTCCGGTTTGCCGAACAGCCGCAGGTCGGTGCGCGGCACGCGCAGTGCGTCGTCCACGCCGTCGAAGACCACGCCCGCGGCGTCCACGCCGCCGTAGATCACCGCGCTCGCCCCCGGCGTCTTGTGTGACGTGTCGACCGGAAGGCCGAGGATGGCCCGGGCATGCAACTCGAACTCGTTCTGCCACTGGGTGATCATCGTGACCATGCCGGTGTCGTGCGGGCGCGGGCTGACCTCGCTGAACCACACCTGGTCGCCCTTGACGAAAAGCTCGACGCCGAAAACTCCCTGTCCGCCAAGGCTTTCTGTAACGGTGCGGGCGATGCTCTGCGCGTTGTCGAGCGCGGCGGCGGGCATCGGGTGTGGTTGCCAGCTCTCCACGTAGTCACCGCTGACCTGTCTGTGCCCGATCGGCGCACAGAACTGGGTGGCCACCACACCGTCCGAGCCGAGCGCACGGACGGTCAATAGTGTTATCTCGTAATCGAAGTCGACGAAACCCTCGACGATGACGCGGCTGTGGCTGACTCGCCCGCCGGCCATCGCATAGGCCCACGCCGCCTCGACATCGTCGGGCCCGTCGAGCTTGCTCTGACCCTTGCCGGAGCTACTCATCACCGGCTTGACGACGCAGGGATAGCCGACCGCGTCGGCGGCCGCCTGGACTTCGGCCTGCGAGTCGCAGAACCGGTACGGGCTGGTGGGCAGCCCGAGCGTCTCGGCGGCCAACCGCCGGATGCCCTCGCGGTCCATGGTCAGCCGGGCCGCCAAGGCGGTGGGGATCACCCGCACGACGCCGGCCTCTTCCAACTCCTGCAGCACCTCGGTCGCGATGGCCTCGATCTCGGGCACGACGATGTCCGGCCGTTCGGTCTCGATCAGCGCCTTGAGCTGGTCGGGTTCCGACATCGCGATAGTCCGGGCATGGTGGGCGACCTGCTGCCCCGGTGCGTTGTCGTAGCGGTCGACGGCGATGGTCTCCACGCCGAGGCGCTGCAGCGCGATCACCACCTCGCGCCCGAGTTCGCCGGCACCGAGCAGCATGACCTTGGTCGCATGCGGCGACAGCGGGGTTCCGATGCTGGTCAACGCGGTTCCAGCACCTCGGTCCCGACGAACGGGACCAGTGCGGCGGGGACGCGCACGCTGCCGTCGGGTCGCTGGTGGTTCTCCAGGATGGCGACCAGCCAGCGGGTGGTGGCCAGGGTGCCGTTCAGCGTCGCCGCGGTCTGCGGCTTGCCGTTCTCGTCGCGGTAGCGGGTCGCGAGCCGGCGGGCCTGGAAGGTGGTGCAGTTCGACGTCGAGGTCAGCTCGCGGTAGGCCTGCTGGGTCGGCACCCACGCCTCGCAGTCGAACTTGCGCGCCGCCGACGAGCCGAGATCGCCTGCGGCGACGTCGATCACGCGATACGGCACCTCGATGCGGGCCAGCATCTCGCGCTGCCAGCCCAGCAGCCGCTGGTGCTCGGCCTCGGCGTCGGCGGGATTGCAGTAGACGAAGCCTTCTACCTTGTCGAACTGGTGCACCCGGATGATTCCGCGGGTGTCCTTGCCGTAGCTGCCGGCTTCCCGACGAAAACACGACGACCAACCGGCGTAGCGCAGCGGCCCGCCGGAGAGGTCGAGGATCTCGTCGGAGTGGTAGCCGGCCAGCGGAACCTCCGACGTTCCGACGAGGTACAGGTCGTCGGCTTCGACCCGGTAGATCTCGTCGGCGTGCGCGCCGAGGAACCCGGTCCCGGACATTACTTCCGGCCGCACCAGGACGGGCGGGATCATCGGGGTGAAGCCGTTGTCGGCGGCCAACCGGATCGCCATGTTCAGCAGACCCAGCTGCAGCAGCGCGCCCTGGCCGGTGAGGAAGTAGAACCGCGACCCGGACACCTTGGCGCCGCGTTCCATGTCGAGCAGGCCGAGCGCCTCACCGAGTTCGAGGTGGTCCTTGGGGTGGTCGATCGCGGCCGGTTCGCCGACGCGCTCGAGTTCGACGAAGTCGTCCTCCCCGCCGGCGGGGACGCCGTCGATGATCACGTTGGAGATCGCCATGTGCGCGGCGGTGAACGTGGCCCCGGCCTCGGCCTGCTGCGCCTCCGCCGACTTCACCTGCTCGGCAAGCTCTTTCGCCCGCGCGAGCAGCGTCGGCCGCTGCTCGGGAGTCGCCTTGCCGACGTCTCGGCTGGCGGCCTTCTGTTCGGCCCGCAGCGAGTCCGCTGCCGCGATCGCCGACCGGCGTGCGGAGTCCGCCGTCAGCAGCGTGTCGACCAGCGTCGGGTCCTCGCCCCGCTTCTGCTGAGACTCGCGCACGGCGTCGGGATTGTCCCGGAGGAACTTCAGGTCGATCACGGGCTAGAACCCTACGCGGTGGCCGTCGACCCACGGCAACCATTTCACTTCTGTAACAGCCGTCACGTAACGGAGTTCGCCTGTCAGAATGGAGGCGATGTGGCATCACTCCGATCACGACGAGCACGACGCTGACGAGGCGGCCGTCGACGACGCCCCGAAGCGTCGCCGGCCGCGCGTGGAGTTCCTCAGCTCGTTGAACGGGACGCTGCAGGCCTCGGCAACCAGACGGGCGCTGCTGCTCACCGCGCTGGGCGGTCTGCTGATCGCGGGCCTGGTCACCGCGCTGCCGATCGGCGGCGGGCCCGGCCGGCTGGCCGGCTACATCGACCCAGTCCCGCCGACGGGCGCCAAGGGCAACGACGCGTTCAATCGGGCGGCCAGCGGTAACTGCCTGATGTGGCCGGACCGGATGCCCGAGGCCGCCAACGTCGTCGACTGCAAGGACGAACACCGCTTCGAGGTCGCCGAGTCGATCGACATGCGGACCTTCCCCGGCTCGGAATACGGCCCGTCGGCGCCGCCACCGACCGCCACCCGGATCGAGCAGATCAGCCAGGAACAGTGTGAGTCGGCGGTCCGCCGCTACCTGGGCGCCAAGTTCGACCCGAACAGCAAGTTCGTCATCAGCATGCTCTGGTCGGGCGACAAGGCGTGGCGGCAGTTCGGCGAGCGCCGGATGCTCTGCGGCCTGCAACTGCCGGGCGCCGGCAACCAACAGGTCGCGTACAAGGGCAAGGTCGCCGACGTCGACCAGTCGAAGGTCTGGCCGGACGGCACCTGCCTGGGCATCGACCCCGCCACCAACCAGCCCACCGACATTCCGGTCGACTGCGTCGCGCCGCACGCGATGGAGGTCACCGGCACGGTCAACCTGCTGGCCCGATTCCCCGAAGGCCTGCCGCCCGAGCCCGAGCAGGACGCCTTCATCAAGGACGCCTGCACCAAGCAGACCGACGCCTACCTCGCGCCGGTGCAGTTGCGCAGCACCACGCTGACGCTGATCTACAGCACCCTGTCGCTGCCCAGCTGGTCGGCCGACAGCCGGGAGGTGGCCTGCAGCATCGGCGCGACGCTCGGCAACGGCGGCTGGGCCACGCTGCTGAACAGCGCCAAGGGTGCGCTGAAGATCAACGGCCAATCGCCGGTGCCGCCGCCGGACATCCCGCAGGAGCGGCTCAACCTGCCGCCGATCCCGACCGGACCGAACGCCCCGGAGCCGAGCGGCGGAGGGGCCGCGTCGACCGGGTCCAACGGCTCGTCCAACTCATCGGGCTCGAACGGTTCGTCGGGATCGTCGGGGTCCAGCAGCCAGCGACAGGGCAACCAGCATCTGCCGGGCCAGCAGGCACCCGCACCGCAGTCGCCGGCACCGCAGCAGCCGGCACCGCAGCAGCCGGCACCGCAGCAACCCCCGCCCGAGGGCCCGGCCCCTCAAGAGGGGACGCCGCCGGGTGGTCCCCAGGCCCAGCCGCCCGGGCCGGAACCGCAGGGCCCTGCGCCGGGGCAGTAACCCGGTGGCCGTCACGATGGATCCGAGGCGGTTCGACGACCTGGTCTCCGAGGCGCTCGACCTGATCCCGCCGAAGCTGGCGGCCGTGATGGACAACGTGGTGGTGCTGATCGAGGACCGTCATCCCGACGACGACGAGTTGCTCGGCCTGTACGAGGGCGTCGCGCTGACCGAGCGCGATTCGCACTACGCGGGGTCGCTGCCCGACACCATCACGATCTACCGCGAGCCGCTGCTGGAGATGTGCGACGACGACGAGCACGTGGTCGACGAAGTGAAGATCACCGTGATGCACGAGATCGCCCATCACTTCGGCATCGACGACGAGCGGTTGCACGAACTGGGTTGGGGCTAGCGCGGCGACGATGCGGCCCGGCACGGGCCGCTGAGGAGCCGGGCAATCGGAGCTAGCGCGGCGACGACGCGGCCCGGCACGGGCGCGGCGGCGCGGATCTGTCGGCTATCGGTGCTACAAACGGCGCGTGGACCCGAACTGCCGCGACTGCCGAGCGGGCCTGGAGCACTGCCACGGCACGCTGATTTACCACTGGCTGCACCGGTCGGAATGCACCGATGCCGACTGCGCCGGCCCGGAGTTGTTGCCGCACACCTTCGTCCTCGACTGCGACGCGGTGGGCTGCGACTGCGCGCGCGTCGACGCGCCCTCGGTCCTCGCCGGCTAACCCATCGGGTCGGCGGTCGAGTCCTCCCCGTCATCGTCGACGAACGGCGGCAGGTGCGTGCTCCACTGCTCGCAGGTCCAACCGTCCGCCCCGGCCGGCGCGAGGACCACGAACTCTGCGTTGGCCAGATGATGGTCGAGCGCGAAAGTGCTTGGCACCTCTGCCAATAACGCCGCGGTCAATCGGATGGCCGCCCCGTGACTGACCACCACGATGTCCCCGCTCCAGCCGTCATCATCCAGGTAGCGGGTGCGTAGCTCGTCCACCACGGGCAGATAACGGTCCAGCACCTGCTCGGCGCTCTCGCCGCCGGGCATCGCGACGTCGTGCTCGCCCTTGAGCCAGCGTTCGTAGACGGCGTGGAACTCGTCGACGGCGGCGTCGTCGTTCCGGTTCTCCAGATCGCCGGCCTGGACCTCGTGGATGCCGGTGACCTCGCGGGCGGGCACGCCGGCCACGTCGCCGATCTCCGCCGCGGTCTGCACCGCGCGGGTGGCGACCGAGTGCAGCAGCAGGGCGGGCGGCGCCGTCAGAGCCGTCGCGAAATCGCGGGCCTGCTCCCGTCCCAGCGGCGTCAGCTCCGCGCCCGGCGGCCGGGTGTCCAGCCGCTTGTCCACGTTGCCGAACGACTGACCGTGCCGCACCAACACCAGCCGACCGCTCACTGCGCCGACCCGTCGCGCAGTGCGTCCAGCCACCGGGTGGCCTCGTTCAGCTGTGGCGGTGGCGCCCCGGCAACCTCCCCGGTCGGCCAGGACCCCAGGTAGCGGACGTCCTCACACCGCTGATGCAGCGCCTTGAGCGCCTCGGCGACCGCGTCGTCGTCGACGTGGCCGACGCAGTCAAGGAAGAACACGTAGGTGCCCAATTCGGTTCGGGTGGGCCGCGATTCGATGCGGGTCAGGTCGATACCGCGAATGCCGAACTCGGTGAGCGTCGAGACCAGCGCGCTCGGGGCGTTGGCGATGCGCAGCACTACCGACGTGCGGTCGGCGCCGGTGCGCGCCGGTGGGCGACCGGGCCGGCCGACCAACACGAACCGGGTGCGCGCGTTGGCCTCGTCGACCACGCCGTCGGCCAGCGTCGCGAGGCCGCGATGTGCGACGGCCAGCGGTGAGCTGACCGCGGCATCCACCACTCCGTCGCAGACCTGTTGTGCCGCATCGGCATTGGAGATCGCCGGGCGCAGTTCCGCGGCAGGCAGATGGGCGGCCAACCACTGCCGCACCTGCGCCGCGGCTACCGGGAAGGCGGCCAGCGTGCGGACCTCGGCCGCCGTGCGACCGGGCTGGACGGCGATGCTGAACGACACGTCCAGCGTCAGCTCGGCGAAGATCTGCAGCGGCGTCCCGATCGCGAGGCTGTCCAGCGTCGGCATGATCGAGCCGTCGATCGAGTTCTCGATCGGCACGCAGGCGAATTCGGCGGCCCCGGACCGCACCGCGTCGAGCGCGGCGATGGTGCTGTCGACCGGTAGCGGCTGCCAGGAGTCCGCCGCGCCCCGCGGAAGCAGGCCGGCGGCCGTCATCTGCAACAGCGCCGCTTCGGTGAAGGTCCCCGCCGGACCGAGATACGCGATGCTGGCCACGACTGACAACCCTATCGGGTCGTAGGTCTTGCGCCGTCGGAGCGGATTTAGTTAAGTAAGGCTTACCTCACTAGTTCCTCCGCAAGCCAGGATGGTCAACGATGACACTCGCTCACTGCCCGGCGCCGACGACGGCCGAACGGATTCGCAGCACCTGCATCCGTGCCGGTGGCGCGCTGCTCGCAGTCGAAAGCGCCGAGCCGCTCACCACGCCCCTGCATCACCTGCTCGCCGACGGATCCTTCGCCGTCGCCGTGCCCGTCGACAGCGATGCCGACGGCGTGCAGGCCGTATTGGAGCTGGCCGACTATGCGCCGCTCCCGCTGCGCGAGCCGGTCCGCTCGCTCGTCTGGATCCGGGGCCGACTGCACCTGGTGCCGTCAGCGGAGGTCCGCGCGATGCTCGACCTGATCGCCACCGAGCGGCCGCACCCCGCGCTGCTGCAGGTCCGGACGCCGGAGTCGGGCCCGGTCGCCGAGGGCGACACCCAGTACCTGCTGGCCCGGCTCGAGATCGAGTCGGTCGTGGTCACCGACGCGACCGGCGCCGAAGCCGTCGACTCCGCGGCGCTGCTGGCCGCCCGTCCGGACCCGTTCTGCGCGTTCGAATCCTGCTGGATCCGCCACCTCGACACCGCGCACCGTGACGTGGTCGCACGGTTGGCCTCCCGGCTGCCGGCCCGGCTGCGGCGCGGTGACGTCCGTCCGCTCGGCATCGACCGCTACGGCATGCGGCTACGGGTGGAGAGCGCCGAGGGCGATCGCGACATCCGGCTGCCGTTCAGCACCCCGGTCGACGACGTGATCGGGCTGGGCAAGGCCATCCGCGTGCTGCTGGGTTGCCCCTTCGTCAACGGTCTGCGCGCGCGCCGGGACTGAAAGTCCTTGGCCCCGGCGGTTACCGTGTCGGGGTGGTTGCGCCCCTCAGCGACAGCGAACGCAGGCCACTGCGCATCGAGATCGCGATCGTGCTGTGCGTGACATTCGGCCTCAGCGCCGTCACCGCGGCGCTGCAGCTGGCGGACTCGGTCCTGCGCGGCCTGAGCTCGCAGAAAATCCCGCTCAACCCGAAGCGGTCCTACTTCGACCTGATCGACCTGGGCCTCAATGCGTCGATCGTCGTGCAGTTGCTCTCCTGGGGTGCGCTCGCGCTATACCTGTTGTGGCGCAACGGTTCAGCGCCCGCCGTGATAGGGCTGGCTCGGTTTCGCTGGCGGCCAGATCTGCTCGGCGGGGTGGGTCTGGCCGCGCTGATCGGGTTGCCCGGGCTGGGCCTCTATCTCGTCGCGCGAGCCCTGCACATGAACGCGTCGGTGATCCCGTCCGGCCTGGGCGACACCTGGTGGCGGGTGCCGATGCTGGTGCTCACCGCGTTCGCCGACGGCTGGGCCGAAGAGGTGATCGTCGTCGGCTATCTGCTCACCCGGCTGGGCCAACTTGGCGTCGGGTCGCGGGCGGCGCTGCTGTGGTCGAGTCTGCTGCGCGGCGCGTACCACCTCTATCAGGGGTTCGGGGCGGGCCTGGGAAACGTGGTGATGGGTTTGGTGTTCGGCTACGCCTGGCGGCGCACCGGCCGGTTGTGGCCGCTGGTGATCGCGCACGGCCTGATCGACACCGTCGCGTTCGTCGGGTACGCGCTGCTGGCCGGGCATCTGCGATGGCTGCACTGACGTGGACGAACCGCGAAGACGACCCCCTCCCCCGGGCATCCCGCCGCCCCGGCCGGTGGCACCGAACCGCCGCGGTATCCGTCGATCCACCGCACCGCGCCCGAAAAGGGCTTGGCTGCAGGTCATTTCGCTGAGCCTGGTGATCGCCGTGCTGCTGGGCAGCGCCGCGGCCCTGGGCGGCGCCCTGTGGCTGGAGACCGCGCTGCACCGGCAGACGGTGTTGAAGGATTACCCGGACCGGCCCGCCGGCGGACACGGCAGCACCTGGTTGCTGGTCGGCTCCGACAGCCGGCAGGGGCTGACCGTCGAACAGCAGGAGGCCCTGGCGACCGGAGGCGACACCGGCAACGGCCGGACCGACACGATCCTGGTGGTGCACGTGCCGGAGTTCGGGTCGAGCACACGGGTGACGATGGTCTCGATTCCGCGCGACTCGTACGTGCCGATCCCCGGCTACGGCCGCGACAAGATCAATGCCGCGTTCGCGATGGGCGGCGCAGCGCTGCTGGCGGAGACGGTGGAGCAGGCCACCGGGCTGCGGATCGACCACTACGCGGAGATCGGCTTCGGCGGGTTCGCCGGCCTGGTCGACGGCCTCGGCGGGGTCACCGTCTGCCCGACGGCACCGATCGACGATCCGCTGGCCGGTATCAATCTGCCCGCCGGCTGTCAGCAGCTGGCCGGCCGCGACGCGCTCGGCTACGTCCGCAGCCGGGCCACCCCGCGCGCCGACCTGGATCGGATGATCGATCAACGGCAGTTCATGTCGTCGTTGCTGCATCGCGCGACGAGCCCGGCCATCTGGCTCAACCCCTGGCGGTGGTACGCCGTGCCGCACGCCGCCGTCGAGGCGCTGACGGTCGACCACGGCGACCACGTCTGGGACCTGGCCCGGTTGGCGTGGTCGCTGCACGGCGCGACCACCGAAATGACCGTTCCCATCGGGGAATTCACCAGTACCGACTCCGGCTCGGTAGTGGTGTGGGATCACCAGAAGGCCGCCGCGCTGTTCGACGCGATGGCCGCCGATCAGCCGGTGCCGGCTACCGTGGGCGAACAGCCCTGAACGGCGTTGCGCCGCAGGTAAACCTAGCCTTCGTTTAGTTAGGCGACGCTCGCCTCAGTGAGTATTACCTTGGGTGACAAGGCATTTCATGCTCGTCTAACGTGGCCGACATGAACGACCACGACACCCACAAGACCAAGTTTCACGCCCTGCTGCACGAGCAGGTCTTCCACGAGTTCACCAATGCCCAGCAATACATCGCGATCGCGGTGTATTTCGACGGCGCCGACCTCCCGCGGCTCGCCAGGCACTTCTACGCGCAGGCCGTCGAGGAACGCAACCACGCGATGATGCTGGTGCAGTACCTACTGGATCGTGATGTGCGCGTGGAGATTCCGGGCGTCGACGGCGTGCGTAACTCCTTCGAGACCCCGCGCGAGGCACTGGCGCTGGCACTCGATCAGGAGCGGGTGGTGACCGAGCAGGTGAGCCGGTTGGCGGCGGTGGCCCGTGACGAGGGCGACTACCTCGGCGAGCAGTTCATGCAGTGGTTCCTCAGGGAGCAGGTCGAGGAGGTCGCTCTGATGACCACGCTGGTCCGCGTCGCCGACCGGGCCGGGGCCAACCTGTTCGACCTGGAGAACTTCGTCGCCCGCGAGATCGACCCGCAACAGGGTTCGGGCGATGCACCCGCCGCGGCCGGGGGCCGGCTCGGCTAGTGCGGGTCGGCGCCGGTGAGGCCGTCTTCCAGCCAGGCTTTCGCGCGGCCCGGGTAGTTGGTGGCCAACCAGGCCACCCCGATGTCGCGGCAGAAGCTGACGTCGTCGTAGTCGTCGACCGTCCAGCAGTACAGCGCGCGGCCCTGGGCCGCCGCGCGGTCGACGAGTTCGGGGTGCTCGCGCAGCGTGCCGATCGACGGCCCCACCGCGGTCGCGCCGATCGTGCTGGGCGCGCTGCTGCCGAGGTATCGGTGGCTGCGTCCGAGCAACACCGTCGGCAATAGCGGCGCCGCGCGCCGCACCCGCCACAGCGCCGCCGACGAGAACGACATCACCACCGCCCGCGACCTGTCGGCCGACGCGGGCGATGCGATCCCGTAGCGATGCAGCAGCGCCAGCACCTTGCTCTCGACCAACGCGCCGTAGCGGACCGGATGCTTGGTCTCGATGAACAGCTTGACCGGCCGCTTCCAGTCGAGCACCAGTGCGACGAGCGCGTCCAGGGTCAGCAACCCGGTGTCGCCGTGGGTGCCGTCGGCACGCCAACTGCCGTGCCAGGCACCGAATTCCAGCTCACGAAGCTGCGCCAGGGTCATCATGCTGACCAGGCCGGCGCCGGTTGATGTCCGGTCGAGTTTGCGGTCGTGTACGCAGACCAGGTGCCCGTCGCGGGTGAGCCGGACGTCGCACTCGACACCGTCGGCCCCTTCGCGCAGTGCGAGATCGTAGGCGGCCAGGGTGTGCTCCGGACGCGACGCCGAGGCCCCGCGGTGGGCGACTACGAACGGATGCCGGGCGACCACTTCCTCGGCATGCGGCATGTCTCTATGCTGCCGGTTCTTCACCCGGCAGCTCAACCGCTGAAGCAGATTCCGTCGTGGGCGCGGGGCCGTCGTGATCGTCGGCGACCACCACCCAGCGATGCGCGGGCCGCTCGACCGGCTTGCGCTCGAATGCCTCGAACAGCTTCGCCGTGGCGAGCACCGCGGCGAGCGCGACCAGGTAGGCGACGATCATCGCGACGGTGTTGTTGGCGATGCCCTGCGAGTCCGGCGCGCCGCTGGTGATCGACGCGAACACCGACGTGAGGCTGCTGAGCAACCACATCAGCCACCAGACCCAGATCACCTGGCGGAACTGGCCGTAGTGGTCTTCGGTCTTGGCCAGCTCGATCACGTAGACCAGCGCCCAGACCGAACCCACCAACGGCACGCAGGAGAACGTCACGCACGCCGCCATCAAAGCCCAGCTGGCCATGTGTTCGGTCAGTGCAGCGGCCACGGCGAAGGTGACGGCCAGCGCGATGGCGGCCGACGGCGGGAACAGCGTGCCGAACCAGAGCGCCCGTCGGCTCCGCGAATCCGTCCGCCCGGCGTGCTCGAACGCAGCGGCTCGGCGGGCGATCAGCCACTGGGTCAGCAGAAACGCGGTGGTCATGACGGCCGCGACGGCGGCCAGGCTGGCCAGCACGCTGAGCAGCGCCGCCGCGTCGGCCACCAGCCAGTTCAGCAACGTGTTGCGGTTGATCACCAGCAGCAGGTAACGCAGTGCGTGCACCAGGGCGGCGGCAGCGAGGGCGATGCCCGAGACGAACATCGAGCTGCGGATGGTGTCTGCCGTCGGCGCCTTGCGCAGGTCGCGCCCGGGCTCGGTGTCCTGATCGACCCGGTCCGCCAGCCCCCAACGCGGGATCGCGAGGTAGCGCGGCGTCGGCCCGAGCGGGCGGCGACGGCGACGCGGCGGCGGAGGCGGGCCGGGTCGCACGGCAATCCACCGGTATCCCGGTGGCAGTCGCGGCGCGGTGCGCGGGCCGGCACTCCAACCGGCGTGGGGATTCGACGACGGTGGCGCCTCGGTGGCCGACGGCGCCAACAACGTTCCGTTGCAGCGCGGACACCACGAACGCTGCTTGTCGCGGACATTCCAGCGTGTGCCGCACTGCGAACACACTTGAATCATCAGATCAGCCTAGCCGTGCGCAGGCGCGGAACTCAGATACTTCCCGCGCCGCCGCCGTCGGTGACGACCGGACGACCCGCCGCGGCCCAGGCCAGCATGCCACCGTCCACGTTGATCGGCTCGAAGCCGTCGCGGGCCAGGAACTCGGCCACTTTTGCCGAGCGTCCGCCCGCCTTGCAGACGACGTAGAGCGTGGCCGACCGGTCGATCTCGGCCAACCGGCCCGGCACCTCGCCCATCGGGATGTGCTGGGCGGCGGCGGCGTGGCCGCGTTGCCATTCATCGTTCTCCCGCACGTCCAGCAACACCGCCGACGGCCCGAACTCCGCGGGCAGATCGGCGACGGTCGTGTGTGCGAAAGGCGGTTCTGAACTCACGGTGTCGATCTTGGCACGCGCAGTCGAACGGCGCGATGCCGTGCTTCCAGCTAAAACCCGGTATCCACAGTTTCCACAGGTTTATCCACAGACGGTTTTGTCCGCCGGGTGGCCATTGCCGCACGTTCTCGGCCCCGCGCCGGCTGTGCGGTTGTGGATAACCCCCGTCGTTAACCAGTTCGTGATCGACAGGCTGGCCGGGCACTCAGCGAATTCTTAGCCGATCTCACGGTCCGCGAACCCACCCCGTATGGGCGATGTCACAGTGAACGGAGCCGTGTCGCTACCCGGCCGCCCCACCGGAGCCGTCCTTATTTGGCACACGGAAAACAACACCTTCAGCAACAATTCGCTGGTCAGCGGGTCGGGATCGGCGCAATTTCGCACCGGATACAGAAGGGGTTATGATCGCCAACACCGAGATCACTTGTGACTCATCTCACGGGGGAAGTAGTTGGACGAGCAGGCCGGAGCCATCCGATGACGACGCAGCCGTTTGGACCGCAGTCGGCGAGTTCGCCGTCGCATTGGTACACGACGTCGGCGACGTGCAACCGCTCCTACTTGCTGGCCGGCCTGCGCGCCGCCGTCATCGCCCTGGTGTTGCTGGCGGTGCTCGCCGTCATCGTTTGGTTCTGAAGTCATCTAGCCGGGTACTCGCCCGTCGCGTCCGTTCTTGCGGCATGCGCGGCGATGGAGCAGGGTTGACAACGACAAAGCCCACCCGCCGCAAACAGCCTGCGAACGGCCCGTCAGAGTAGATCCGAAACGATCATCACCAGGAAGGAAACTCGTGTCTGATTACACCTTGCCCGATTTGGATTGGGACTACGGAGCCCTGGAACCCCACATCTCGGGTGCGATCAACGAGCTTCACCACGACAAGCACCACGCCACCTACGTCAAGGGCGCGAACGACGCCGTCGCCAAGCTGGAAGAGGCGCGCAGCAAGGACGACCACTCGACGATCCTGCTCAACGAGAAGAACCTGGCTTTCAACCTGGCCGGCCACGTCAATCACGTCGTGTGGTGGAAGATCTTGTCCCCCAACGGTGGTGACAAGCCGACCGGCGACTTGGCGGCGGCCATCGACGACGCCTTCGGGTCGTTCGACAAGTTCCGCGCGCAGTTCAGCGCGGTGGCCAACGGCATCCAGGGTTCAGGCTGGGCGGTGCTGGCCTACGACAGCCTGGGCGACCGCCTGCTGACGTTCCAGGTCTACGACCACCAGACGAACTTCCCGCTCGGCGTCGTGCCGGTCCTGCTGCTCGACATGTGGGAGCACGCCTTCTACCTGGACTACAAGAACGTCAAGGCCGACTACACTAAGGCGTTCTGGAATGTCATCAACTGGGAAGAGGTGCAGAAGCGCTACGCCGAGGCCACCTCGAAGGCGAAGCACCTGATCGCCAACTGATTTCAGCTCTCGTTCGGGGCGTCGCGCGGTTCGCGTGGCGCCCCGAACCCCGTTTCGGACCGCCTCTCGCCGATTTGGTCGCCGTCCGTCAGTCGTGTCCGCTTGCGAGGGGTGCCAGGCTGCCGCATGCTGAGCGGATCGACCCACCGGCGTATCGCGGATACCCGAATCGACTGTGGCGGAGGGCGACATGGACGCTGGTGCAGGCCGAGCCATCGAGGTGGCTCCCTTCCATTCCCGTGGTGCCCTGAAAGGCTTTGTCATCTCCGGCCGTTGGCCTGATTCGACCAAAGAATGGGCGCAGTTGCTGATGGTCGCCGTGCGGGTGGCCTCGCTGCCCGGATTGCTCAACACCACAACGGTTTTCGGCGTTCGCGAAGAGCTGCCCGATGCGCCCGCCCCGGGCACGGTCGGACTGGTGCTCGCCGAAGGACCGGTCGTCGGCGAATCCGCCATCCGGCCGGGTTATTTCGCCGACCATCAACCACCCGCGTTGCTGATGCTGCATCCGCCGTCGGAGACGACGCCGTCGCTACCGGAGTGCAACGGCGCCGCATCGGGATGCGTGCTGCTGCCGGGTTTGCCGTACCTGGGCCTCGAGCACCGCGCGGCCTGGGTCGAGGCGGAGGCCGACGGCACCATCACGTCGATGGTCAGCCGGGTCGGCGTCGACCCGATCAGCCACCCCGACACAGCAATCCTGGCAATGCTGCTTGCCGCATAGTCGTTCCGACACCCGGACGCGTGATGGTGGCCGGTATGGCCGTCTCCTCTAGCGCTCCGACCGGGTTGACCGACGTTCCGGACGGCTCGTCCAACATGCGCCTAATATCCATCACCTAAATGGCCCTGAAAGCGGGCTCACAGCCGACTCTGCGGCTGTCTACAGCAAATCCGGTTTGCTTAGTGGTAACCGGCAATGCAGATAGCCACGGCCGCGTTTGTTAAGGGCGCACGTCGGGTCAATAGACCTCGAAGCGATGAAAGCTCGAACAATATCCTTAAAATATCATGTGTATACGCTGGACAACAGCACTCAAATAGCCAGCGACTACAGTCCAACCCTGGAAATATCGCCGGTGTCAATTTTCTCTTAGTTTTGCGCTTGGTTGCGGCGGCAACTCTGGTTACGATAGTCAGCAAATACTTTGAAGCGGTTTTTTCGATCTACCAACCCGGTGGAGGTCATATATATGAGCACGACATTTTCCGCCCGCCTGAACCGCCTGTTCGACACGGTGTACCCGCCCGGGCGCGGGCCGCATACGTCGGCAGAAGTCATTGCGGCGCTCAAGGCGGAGGGGGTCACGATGTCGGCTCCGTATCTGTCCCAGCTACGTTCTGGCAACCGCACCAACCCGTCGTCCACCACCATGGCCGCCCTGGCGAATTTCTTTCGGATCAAACCCGCCTACTTCACCGACGACGAGTACTACGAGAAGCTCGAGAGGGAGTTGTCGTGGTTGCTGGTCATGCGCGACGAGGGTGTGCGCCGCATCGCGGTGCGCGCTAGCGAGCTGTCCCCCGAGGCGCGTGACGACATCGCGCACCGGGTCGACGAGCTTCGCCGCAAAGAGCACCTGGACGCCTGACGCCGGTCGGCCCGACCGGTCCCGTTAGGGTTGGCCCATCGATGCCACACCGGCACCGCGACCGTCGACGAGATTCCGGGGAGGTAGTGCGCGAATGAGCCTCTTCGGCAAGCGAAAAACCCGCGCGACCCGTCGCGCCGAGGCGCGCGCGATCAAGGCCAAGGCCAAGCTCGAGGCGAAGCTGTCGGCACGCAACGAGGTGCGCCGGTTCAAGGCCGAACATCGGGCTAAGACAAAAGCTCTCCGCGAGCAGCTGAAGGCGCAGCGGGACAGCGACCAGAACGCGCTGAAGGTTGCCGAGACCAATCTCAAAGCCGTCCGGGAGGGCGCCCTGCTCTCGCCGACCCGGATCCGCCGGCTGCTGACGGTGTCCCGCCTGCTCGCCCCGATTCTGGTGCCCGTGGCCTATCGCGTCGCGATCGCGGCGCGGGGCCAGATCGACCAGCGCCGGGCCGACCAGCTCGGCGTTCCGCTGGCGCAGATCGGCCAGTTCTCCGGCAGCGGCGGACGGCTCTCGGCGCGCATCGCGGGCGCGGAGCAGTCGCTACGAACCGTGCAGGACAACAAGCCGAAGGACGCCGAGACCGCGGCCTTCGTCGACGCCATCTCCGCACGGCTGGCCGACCTCGCGGCGGCCGTCACCGCCGCGGAGAACATGCCCGCCGCCCGGCGGCGCGGCGCGCATGCCGCGATCTCCAGCCAGCTCGACGAGATCGACGCCGACCTGATGGCTCGGCTCGGTTTGGCCTGAGCCCGGCCCATTCCAGACAGGAGCTGCTCCCCCGATGCCCTCCCCGCGCAGGATCATTCGACGCAGCCTGATCGGAACCGCCGCCGCGGCGCTGCTGTACGCCGGACCGTTCGCCATGCTCGCGACGGCGTCGGCACACGTTCAGGCCAGCAGCGCAGACGCCACCCGGGGCGGCTATGCCACGGTCAGCTTTCAGGTGCCCAACGAATCGACGACTGGTGCGCCCACCACCACCGTGGCGATCGACCTCCCCGACGTGTCGGGGGTGAAGATCGAAGCCAAACCGGGCTGGGGCGCCCGGCTCGACCGTGACGGCGACAAGGTCAAGTCGGTGACGTGGACCGCGGCTCCGGACGCGGGCATTCCGGCCGACCAGTTCGACGTCTTCCGCATCGCGGTGAAGTTGCCCGACAGCGACTCCGTCAGTTTTCCCACGACCCAGACCTACGCCGACGGCGCGGTGATCAAGTGGGACCAGCCGGCCGCGGCCGGGGGCGCCGAGCCGGAGCATCCCGTACCGACGCTGAAGCTCAACGGCGGCTCGACGCCGAAGGTCGCCCACCATCCGGAGCCAACCGCGGCGGCGGCACCCCCGGAGGCATCGCCGTCGCCCCAGCCGCGCAAGGTCGTCGACACCACCAGCCGGATCCTGGCCGGCGCGGCCCTGCTGGTCGGCGCACTCGGCGTCGGTCTGGCGCTGATCGTGCGCCGGCCGTGACCCGTCGGGCACACCTCGTCGTGACGGCGCTGCTGCTCGCGGCGTTCGCGTTCACCGCGACGCTGACGGCGGGCGCCGCCGCCGCGCACGCCGCCCGGGTCGCGGCCGATCCAGCCGATCACGCCGCGATCAGCACCGGGCCGGTCCGGGTCAGCGCCACCTTCAACGAAGACCTGCAGACCACATTCGCGGCGATGACGGTCGTCGGGCCGGACGGCAACCTGTGGACCGCCGGCGAACCGCACGTGCACGGAACGGTCGTCAGCGTCGGCGTGCGCCCACTCGGCCCGGTCGGCGACTACACCGTCAATTACCGGGTGACCTCGGCCGATGGCCACGTCGTCGCGGGTGCGTGGTCGTTCCGGCTGACCGCTCAGGGCTCCGGCACACCCGGTCCGTCGGCTCAGCCACCCGGTGATTCGCCCGACGAACTGCCGATCTGGCCGTTCGTGCTGGGCGCGGTCATCCTGGTCGGCGGTGGCGCGCTGTGGGCCCTGCGAAATAAACCCTGAACAGGCCCGATCAACTACTTCCCTGGCGCTGGCATGATGGGTTCCAACCCTTCCGGCGCACGCGACGAGAAACGGCAAAGGAGCTCCCCGGATGGCACACCCGCAGGATCGCCCGCACGAGACGCCCGACCCCGCGCCTGAACCACCCCTGAGCACGCCCCCTCCACCCGAGCCCGCCGCGAAGCCCACGCCACCGCCGCCGGTCGCCGACACCTCGGCCAAGCCGGCGAAGAAGACGCCCGCCAAGAAGGCCCCCGCGAAGAAGGCGGCGAAGAAGACGCCGGCCAAGAAGGCGGCGGCCAAGAAGGCCGTGTCGAAGAAATCGCCCGCCAAGAAGACCCCGGCGAAGAAGGCGCCCGCGGCGAAGGCGGCCGCTACGCCGCCGGCCCCGGAAACCAACGGGCAGCTGAAGGCTGCGGCGAAAGATGCTGCCGCGCATGCCAAGTCGACGGTCGAGGCGGCCCGCAATCCGCTGCCCACCGCGCCGCCGGCCAGCACCGCGGGCAGGTCCCCGGTGGCGTTCGCGGTGGCCATCGCCATCAGTGTGTTGGCGGTGTTACTGATCCGCCAGCTGCGCCGCGACGATGACTAGCATGGCCCGGTGACGTTGATATTTCGACCGACAGCCGACCTCGTCGACGACATCGGACCCGAGGTCCGCAGCTGCGACGTGCAGTTCCGTCAGTTCGGCGGCCACACCGAATTTGCGGGTCCGATCAGTACGGTTCGTTGCCACCAGGACAACGCGCTGCTCAAGTCGGTGCTCTCCGAGCCGGGTGACGGCGGGGTACTGGTCGTCGACGGCGGCGGCTCGCTGCACACCGCACTGGTCGGCGACCTGATCGCGGACCTGGCCCGCAGCAACGGCTGGGCGGGCGTGATCGTCAACGGCGCCGTCCGCGACTCCGCCGCGCTGCGCACGATCGAACTCGGCATCAAGGCGCTGGGCACCAACCCGCGCAAGAGCGGCAAGACCGGCGCGGGCACCCGCGACGTCACGGTGGACCTCGGCGGCGTGGAATTCGTCCCGGGCGACATCGCCTACAGCGACGACGACGGGATCGTCGTCGTCGCTGCGGCAGGGCCTAGCTAGACCGCAAGTGCGGCAGGCTTTTTCGAGAAGCTCAGGGCCTCGTCGTCGACCTTGCCGCGACGTATCAGCTGCAGGTCCATGAAGTAGTTCTGCTTGAGCCGCCACGGCGAGACGTGTCCGGCCTTGGGCAGGTAGTCCAGGGCGCGCAGCACGTAGCCGGGGGTGAAGTCCATCAGCGAACGCTCCTCGACGGAGTCGCCCGGATGCTGCGGCACCACGGTCGCGAAGCCGTTCTCGTCCATGTAGTTGATGACGCGGCAGACGAATTCGGAGACCAGGTCGGCCTTCAGCGTCCACGACGCGTTGGTGTAGCCGATGGTGAACGCCATGTTCGGCATGCCGGTCAGCATCATGCCCTTGTAGGCCATGGTCTCGTTCAGTTCGACCGTCTCACCGTTACGCCGGATCTCGGCGCCCCCGAACAACTGCAGGTTCAAACCCGTTGCGGTGATGATGATGTCGGCGTCGATCTCCTGGCCGGAGCCGAGCTTGATGCCGGTCTTGGTGAACCGGTCGATGGTGTCGGTGACCACGTCGGCCTGACCCTTGCGGATCGTCTTGAACAGGTCGCCGCCGGGCGCCAGACACAGCCGCTGGTCCCACGGGTTGTAGCTCGGGCCGAAGTGCTTCTCGACGTCGTAACCGGCAGGCAGGTACCGCTTGGCCATAGTCAGCAGCGTCTTGCGCATCGACTTCGGGAACTTGCGGGCGAGCTGGTACTGGAAGGTGCTGAAGGCGATCCAGCGCCAGCGGGTGGCAACATTGGCCGCACGGGACGGCAACAGCTTCTGCGCGCCTTCGGCGAACGGGTCCTTCAGCGGCAAGGAGCCGATGTAGCTGGGCGAGCGCTGCAACATCGTCACGTGGCCGGCGCCGGTCTTCACCAGCGACGGGATCAGCGTGATCGAGGTGGCGCCCGAGCCGATGACGACGATCTTCTTGCCCGCGTAGTCCAGGTCCTCGGGCCAGTGCTGCGGGTGGATCGTGGTGCCCTCGAAGTCGTCGTACCCCTCGAACTTCGGCAGGTAGCCCTGGTCGTAGTTGTAGTAACCGCTGCACGCGAAGAGGAACGAGCAGGTGAGTTCTTCGGGCTGCCCGTTGTTGTCGATCGTCAGGTTCCATTGGTTCTCGGCGTCCGACCAATCGGCGGCGACCACCTTGCGGCCGTAGCGGATGTGCTTGTCGATGCCGTTCTCGGTGGCGGCCTCTCGGATGTAGCTCTTGATCGACGCGCCGTCGGCAATGGAGGTCGTCGACTCCCACGGCTTGAAGCGGAAGCCGAGGGTGAACATGTCCGAGTCGGAGCGAATGCCCGGGTACTTGAACAGATCCCAGGTACCACCGAGGTCGTCGCGACGCTCGATGATCGCGTAGCTCTTGGACGGGCAGCGGTCCTGGAGGTGCCAGGCCGCGCTGATGCCGGAGATGCCGGCGCCGACGATCACAACATCGAGATGCTCAGTCATGGCGGACACGCTATCAACGCCGTGTCGATTCAGTCAACACCCTGTTGATTCTCTCAACACCGTGTAAAGTAACGCCCGTGGCGACCGTCAGCTCCAATCGCACTTCCCGAGGTCGGCGTTCCGCGCGCCCATCGGGCGACGACCGCGAGATCGCCATTCTGACCACCGCGGAGCAGCTGCTCGAGCACCGGCCACTGGCCGACATCTCGGTGGACGACCTGGCCAAGGGTGCCGGGATCTCCCGCCCGACCTTCTATTTCTATTTCCCGTCAAAAGATGCGGTGCTGCTGACGCTGTTCGAGCGGGTGATCGTCGAAGCCGACTCCGCGCTGGAGAGCATGGTCACCAATCCCCCGGCCGATCTGAAGGCGCTGTGGCGGATCGGCATCAACGTCTTCGTCGAGACATTCGGCTCGCATCGCGCCGTCTCGCTGGCCGCCGACTCCGCGCGCACCAACGCCGACGTCCGCAAGCTCTGGTCACGGTTCATGGAGAAGTGGGTCGGCCACATCGCGATGGTCATCGAGACCGAGCGCGCTCGCGGCGCGGCCCCGGTGACGCTGCCGGCCGAGGAGTTGTCGGCGGCACTGAACCTGCTCAACGAGCGGCTGATGCTGAGTTCGTTCGCCGACGACCGTCCGTCGGTGCCGCGGGAGCGCCTGCTCGAGACGCTGGTGCACATCTGGGTGACCAGCATTTACGGCGAGCCCGCTCGATAAGTCAGCCCCTGATGCGAACATGTGTTCGTGTCGTCTGGTGAGGCCGAGATCCTGCATGCCGATCTCGACTCGTTCTATGCCTCCGTCGAGCAACGCGACGACCCCGGACTGCGCGGGCGCCCGGTGATCGTCGGCGGCGGGGTGGTGCTCGCCGCCAGCTACGAGGCCAAGGCCTTCGGGGTACGGACGGCGATGGGCGGCGCTCAGGCGCGGCGACTGTGCCCGCAGGCCGTGGTGGTGCCGCCGCGGATGAACGCCTACTCGCTCGCCAGCGAGGCGGTGTTCGAGGTCTTCCGCGACACCTCCCCATTGGTCGAGGCCATCTCGGTGGACGAGGCCTTTCTCGACGTGAGCGGGCTGCGGCGGGTGTCTGGGACGCCGGTGCAGATCGCGGCGCGGCTGCGCGGCGACGTCCGCGACCGGGTCGGCCTGCCGATCACGGTCGGTATCGCCCGCACGAAGTTCCTGGCCAAAGTCGCCAGTCAAGAGGCCAAACCCGATGGGCTGCTGCTGGTTCCGCCCGGGCGCGAGCTGGCGTTCCTGCACCCCCTGCCGGTGCGCCGGTTGTGGGGCGTGGGCGCGGTGACGGCCGACAAGTTGCGCGCGCACGGCATCGAGACGGTGGCCGACGTGGCCGAACTCGGGGAGTCGATGCTGGCCGCGATGGTGGGGCCGGCGATGGGCCGGCAGCTGTATGCGCTGGCGCACAACATCGATCGCCGCCGGGTGACGACGGGAGTGCGCCGTCGGTCGGTGGGGGCGCAGCGGGCTCTGGGCCGGGCGGGTAACGGCATGTCGGCCGCCGAGATCGACGCGGTCGTGATCGGGCTGATCGACCGGATCGCCGGCCGGATGCGCGCCGCCGGGCGGACCGGGCGGACCGTCACATTACGGTTGCGGTTCAACGACTTTGGCCGCGCGACCCGCTCACACACGATGTCTCGGTCGACCTGCTCGACCGACGCGTTGCTGGGCACGGCCCGCCGGTTGGTCGCCGCCGCGGCGCCACTGATCGCCGAGCGCGGGCTGACGCTCGTCGGGTTTGCCGTCTCGGAGATCGATCGCGACGGCGCCGAGCAATTGGTGCTGCCCTTCACCACGGGTGCCGAGCCCGGCGTTGTCGATGCCGCCATCGACAGCGTGCGGCGCCGCTACGGCAAGACCGCGCTCACGCGCGGCGTGCTGGTCGGTCGCAACGTCGGCGTGGAGATGCCGCATCTGCCGGACTGATTCGCTTCGGTCAAAATGCCTGACTGCCATCGGGTTTCAGTACAAAACCGTGCTCGCCCAGCACACAGACAGTCATCGCGTCCGCCGCCGCGCACGTCGCCGATCCGGAGTAGGCCACCTTGCTGCCCGCGGGTAGCAGCTTGTAGGACGCCGGGTCGACCTGCTGTGGCGGATTCACGTTCGGAGGGGGCGGGTGGTATTCCTCGATGCCGGCCAGATCGCCGTTGTAAAACCTTGCCGGGTCGGAATCCATCCCCAGTCGTACCGACACGGCGTTTGATGCGGTTCCCGGCAGATCACCCCAGCACCACGCGTCCTTGACGTTCGGGTTCGCCTTCCAGGTGTAGGTGATCCGACACCGGTAGCCGGCGGCAACGGAGAAGTTGATCCCGTAGGTCGCGGGGTAGTTGTAGTAATTACCGAAATCATCGGGGTTGGCCTCGGTGTAGCCACTCAGGTCCGGCAGCGGATCCGCGGTCGCCGGCGGCGCCGCCACAACCGCACCGAGCAGCAGCGCGCCCACCCATGCACGTTTCATCGCCCCACTGTAGAACCGCGAAAGGCCGCCCCGGCGCGCTAATTTCGATGCGTGCGGGCCAGCAACTGCTCGACCGGCCAGGTGTTGACGATGCGGTCGACGGGCACACCGGCGTCCAGAGCGCGCTGCGCGCCGTAGCCCAGGAAGTCGAGTTGGCCCGGCGCGTGCGCGTCGGTGTCGATGCTGAAGTCGCAGCCGATCTCGAGCGCGAGGTTCAGCAGCCGGGTCGGCGGATCGCGGCGCTCGGGCCGCGAATTGATCTCGACGGCGGTGTCGTTTTCGAGGCATGCGGTGAACACCGCTTCGGCGTCGAACGTCGACTCTTTGCGGACGCCGCGGTTTCCGGCCACCAGCCGTCCGGTGCAATGCCCGAGCACGTCGGCGTGTGGATTGCTGACGGCGCGGACCATGCGCCGGGTCATCGCCGCGGACTCCATCGACAACTTGGAGTGCACGCTGGCCACCACGATGTCGAGGCGCTCGAGCAGTTCCTCCTCCTGGTCGAGGCTGCCGTCGTCGAGGATGTCGACTTCGATACCGGTCAGGATTCGCATGGGCGCGAACCGATCTCGCAGCTCGTCGATCACGTCGAGTTGTTTGCGCAGCCGCTCGGCCGACAGCCCGTTGGCGACCGTCAGTCGGGGCGAATGATCGGTGAGCGCGCAGTACTCGTGGCCGAGCGCCTGCGCGGTGGCCATCATCTCATCGATGTTGGCGGAACCGTCCGACCAGTTCGAGTGCAGGTGCAAATCGCCGCGCAGCGCCGCGCGAATCTCGCCGCCGCCGAGATCCTCTGCCTTCGAACGCAATTCGACCAGCGCATCGGGTTCGCGGCCGGACCAGGCCTGGGCGATCACCTTCGCGGTCTTGGGGCCGATGCCCGGCAGGGACTGCCAGCTGTTGGCCTGGCCGTGCCGCTCACGCTCCGCGTCGTCCAGACGCTCGACGATGTCGGCGGCGTTGCGGTAGGCCATCACCCGCCGGGATTCTTCGCGGGCGCGGTCCTTGAAGTAGGCGATCTCGCGCAGAGCGGCTACCGGGTCCATCGCTCCAGTGTGCCCCTCCGGCGCGCCGCTGCTAGAACTGTCCGGCGATGAACCCGGCGAGCAGCACCCCGAAGCCGCCGATCTCGCCGACGACCAGCGCGATCATCCCGATCCGCATCCCGCGATCGGGGTGGGCGAATTGGTTGTCGGTGTCCCGCTTCCAGCCGTGATAGATGTACGTCAGGATCGCGACGACGAAGAAGAACACCAGCACCATCGCCGCGGTCAGGTTCACCCACTGCGGCCAGACGCTCAGCTGCACGAACGTCGCGACCAGCAACGTGGCGAAGGAGTAGAGCAGTGCGGCCCGGTGCGCGATGTCGACGTAAGGGTGCGCCTGATGGTTCTCGGACAGCAGCACCTGACGGTACTTCCAGATGCCGAGTACCAGCGCGAGCAGAAAGATCAGCCCGGCCCAGAGCAGCGTGATCCGCACGTCGAGCGGCAACGGGACGATGTCGGCGTAGCGACGCGGACCCTCGGCGCCGAGCTGGACTACCGTCGAAATCATGCGATTCGCGTTCAAGACCTCACCCCAAAACACCACCTGGGATCGGATGCTGGCCGTCTGGCAGGCCGCCGACGACATCGACGTCTACGAGTCCGGGTGGACATTCGACCACTTCTACCCGATCTTCAGTGACAGTACCGGGCCGTGTCTCGAGGGCTGGACGACGCTCACCGCACTCGCCCAGGCGACCACCCGGCTGCGGCTGGGCACCCTGGTCACCGGCATCCACTACCGTCACCCCGCGGTGCTGGCGAATATGGCTGCGGCCCTTGACATCATCTCCAACGGCCGGTTGGAACTAGGCATCGGCGCCGGCTGGAACGAGGAGGAATCCGGCGCGTACGGCATCGAACTGGGCAGCATCAAGGAGCGCTTCGACCGGTTCGAGGAAGCCTGCGCGGTCCTGACCAGCCTGCTCGGCAACGAGACCACCGACTTCGACGGAAAGTTCTACCGGCTCAAGGGCGCCCGCAACGAGCCCAAGGGCCCGCAGCGACCGCACCCGCCGATCTGCATCGGCGGTGGCGGGGAGAAGCGCACCCTTCGGATCACCGCGCAGTACGCCCAGCATTGGAACTTCGCGGGCGGCACCCCCGCCGAATTCGCCCACAAGCGTCGCGTGCTCGCGGCGCACTGCGCCGACATCGGCCGCGACCCGAGCGAGATCATCACGTCGTCGCACCTGCGACTCGAGCCGGACCTGAATTACGCGAAGGTCATCGACGACGCCTCGGCGATGGCGGCCGAGGGCCTCGACCTGGGCATCGTCTACATCCCGCCCCCACACGACCCGGCGGTGCTGGAACCGCTGGCCGAGGCGATCCGGGATTCGGGCCTGCTCGGCTGAGTATCAGATGGGTACGCAGATCGTATTCAGGATCTTGTCGGCGAACGTCTGTCGCTTGGCATCCCACAGCGGGAACAGATACCCGACGTAGCAGAGCGCCCCGTCGAGGGTGTGGGCAATCTGGCGCACGATCGACATCCCGAATCCAATCGGTTGACCGGTCGCCTCGCTGACCACCTTGAACTTCAGCACCGACTTTCCGATGCTGGAGCCCGTGGTGCCCTGTTTGTAGCCGTAGTTCCAGAACACGTACACGATGCCGACGAGCGCGGAGATGATCACGGCGGCCACCCCCAGCGTGGAGTTGCCGGACGCGCAGACCGTCCCGATGTTGTACTCGGAAGTATCTGTGACACAAGCTGTTTCCTGCGTCGCCGCCTCGATTCCGAGTCCGACTCCGAGGATGACGGCGTACGGCGCGAGGTCGATGAGAGTCGCGAGCACCCGCGTCAGCCACGGTGTGTAGGCGTCGGTGGGCAAGCCGGGACCCGGCGGAAACGGCTGGCCGGCGCCGTAGGACGGCGGCGGCGGGGGCGGGTAGTTCCCGGGCGGCGGGTATTCACCCGGAGGAGGCGGATAGTTTCCTGGGGGCGGAGGGACGGTCATGAGCGCCTTTCTGCAAATGTTGGCGCACGCTAACCCCGTCCAATTGGAAATCCCTTGGACGTCACCCTATGCACTCGGAAAAGTCACGAAAAGGTGTCGTCGAGCAAACAACCGGCGGCCTCGATGGGCCGCCCGGGTGGGGATCAGAAGCCGAAGCGCAACAGCTCGTCGGCGGTTACCAGGCGCTCATGCTTGGCGGGGAATTCACGGCTCTTGACCGGGAAACGGAACCATGACCAGGCCATTCTGCCGACCCGCGAGCGGGTCATTGGGTTCATGTACACGCTGTTTACTCCTGCGGTCGATTAGCTCAACCAGGCTCCACACCCCGCGGCGCCTATCTCGAACTATTAGACACCCATTAGCTGGCAAACAGTGTAGGACGCGCCGCGCAATTTATCAAATGTTGCGAGTGTGACAATTGTGACTAGCGTTGCGGTGCTGCAGTGGGGACAATCGGCGCCGGAAGGGCGGTCTCGCCCATCAGGAACCGGTCCACACCGGCCGCCGCGGCCCGACCCTCGGCGATCGCCCAGACGATCAGGGACTGCCCCCGACCTGCGTCTCCGGCAACGAACACGCCCGGCACCGTTGACTCGAAGTTGTTGTTGCGCGCCACGTTGCCGCGGTCGGTCAACTCGACGCCCAGGTCGGTCAGTAAGCCCTTGTGCTCCGGGCCGACAAAGCCCATCGCCAGCAACACCAGATCGGCCTCGAGTTCGAAGTCGCTGCCCTCGGTCTTGACGAACTTGCCGTCCTGCTGGGTCACCTCGTGCACCCTGAGCGCCGTGACGTGGCCGTCCTTGCCGACGAATTCCTCGGTGTTGACCGAGAACACGCGCTCGCCACCTTCTTCGTGCGCCGACGAGACGCGGAACATCATCGCGTAGGTCGGCCACGGGGTGGACGCGGCGCGGGTCTCCGGCGGGCGCGGCATGATCTCGAACTGGTGGATGGTCTCCGCCAGCTGCCGGTGGGCGGTGCCGAGGCAGTCGGCGCCGGTGTCGCCACCGCCGATGATGACGACCTTCTTGCCCTTGGCGGTGATCGGCGGTTCGTCCAATTGCCCCGCGGCGTAACGGTTGCCCCAGGGCAGATACTCCATCGCCTGGTAGATGCCGTCCAGCTCGCGGCCGGGGATCGGCAGGTCACGCCACGCGGTCGCGCCGCCCGCCAGCACCACCGCGTCGAAGTCCGACGTCAGTTCCTTGGCGGTGATGTCGACCCCGACGTTGACGCCGGCGCGGAACTCGGTGCCCTCGGCCCGCATCTGCTCCAGCCGGCGGTCGAGATGGCGCTTCTCCATCTTGAACTCGGGGATGCCGTACCGCAGCAGGCCGCCGATGGCGTCGGCGCGCTCGAACACCGTCACCGAGTGGCCGGCGCGGGTCAGCTGCTGTGCGGCGGCCAGCCCGGCCGGGCCGGAGCCGACGACGGCAACCTTCTTGCCGGTCAACTCGTCGGGCGGCAGCGGGACGACCCAGCCCTCGTCGAAGGCGTTGTCGATGATCTCGACTTCGATCTGCTTGATCGTCACCGCATCCTGGTTGATGCCCAGCACACAGGACGATTCGCACGGCGCCGGGCAGAGCCGGCCGGTGAACTCCGGGAAGTTGTTGGTCGCGTGCAACCGCTCGATGGCCTCGCGCCACCGGTCGGTGCGGACCAGGTCGTTCCACTCCGGGATCAGGTTACCCAGCGGGCAACCGTTGTGGCAGAACGGAATTCCACAGTCCATGCAGCGACTCGCCTGAGTCTGCAGGTTGGCGTGCGGGAAGTCTTCGTAGACCTCGTTCCAGTCCTTGAGGCGCAGGTCGACCGCGCGGCGCTTGGGCGTCTCGCGGTGGGTGTGCTTGAGGAAACCCTTGGGATCAGGCACTGGCGGCCGCCATGATCGCCTCGTCGGGATCGGTGCCGTTGCGCTCGGCCTCGGCGATCGCCTCGAGTACCCGCTTGTAGTCGCGCGGCATCACCTTGGCGAAGCGCTTCTGCTCGGCACCCCAGTCCGCCAGAATGCGTTGGCCGACCGCGGAATCCGTGGCATCGATGTGTGCTTGCAGCATTCCGTGCAGCCATTCCAGGTCGTCGTCGTCAAGGGTCTCGAGTTCGACCATCTCGGAGTTGAGGTTGGCTTCCAAGGCTTCCTCGGGGTCGTAGACGTAGGCGATGCCGCCGGACATCCCGGCAGCGAAGTTGCGGCCGGTGCTGCCCAGGATCGCCACCTTGCCGCCGGTCATGTATTCGCAGCCGTGATCGCCGACGCCTTCGACCACCGCGTGCGCACCGGAGTTACGCACCGCGAACCGCTCGCCCACCGCGCCGCGCAGGAACGCCTGGCCGCTGGTGGCGCCGAACAGGATGACGTTGCCGCCGATGATGTTGTCCTCGGCGACGTAGTCCGCCGGGGCGTTGTCCGACGGCCGGACCACGACGCGCCCGCCCGACAATCCCTTGCCGACGTAGTCGTTGGCGTCGCCGTAGACCCGCAGCGTGATACCGCTGGGCAGGAATGCGCCGAAGCTGTTGCCGGCGGACCCGGTGAAGGTGATGTCGATGGTGCCATCCGGCAGGCCTTGGCCGCCATAGGCTTTCGTCACCTCGTGGCCCAGCATCGTTCCGACCGTGCGGTTGACGTTGGCGATGGTGGTGGAGAAGTTGACCGGCTTCTTCGAGTCCAGCGCCTCGCGGCTCATGATGATCAGCTGCTGGTCCAGCGCCTTGTCCAGGCCGTGGTCCTGCTTGGAGCTGTTGTAGAGGTCCTGGTTCATAAACGCCGACTCCGGCTCGTGCAGCACCGGCGACAGGTCGAGCTTGTGCGCCTTCCAATGCGCGCGGGCCAGCGTGGTGTCCAGCGAGCCGACCTGACCGACCGCCTCGTTGATGGTGCGGAAGCCCAACTGCGCCAAGTACTCCCGGACCTCTTCGGCGATGAACAGGAAGAAGTTCTCCACGAATTCTGGCTTGCCGGTGAACCGCTCGCGCAACACCGGGTTCTGGGTGGCCACGCCGACGGGGCAGGTGTCCAGGTGGCACACCCGCATCATCACGCAGCCGGTCACCACCAAAGGTGCCGTGGCGAAACCGAATTCCTCGGCGCCGAGCAGCGCGGCGACCATCACGTCGCGGCCGGTCTTGAGCTGTCCGTCGACCTGGACCACGATCCGGTCGCGTAACCCGTTGAGCAGCAACGTCTGCTGGGTCTCGGCCAGGCCGAGCTCCCACGGCGCGCCGGCGTGCTTCATCGACGTCAGCGGGGTGGCCCCGGTGCCGCCGTCGTGGCCGGAGATCAACACCACGTCCGCGTGCGCCTTGGAGACACCGGCGGCGACGGTGCCGACACCGTTCTCGGACACCAGCTTCACGTGAATCCGGGCCTGCGGGTTGGCGTTCTTGAGGTCGTGGATCAGTTGAGCCAGGTCCTCGATCGAGTAGATGTCGTGGTGCGGCGGCGGCGAGATCAGGCCCACACCCGGGGTGGAGTGCCGGACCTCGGCGATCCACGGGTAGACCTTGCCGGCCGGAAGCTGGCCGCCCTCACCGGGTTTCGCACCCTGAGCCATCTTGATCTGAATGTCGGAGCAGTTGCTCAGGTAGTGCGAGGTGACGCCGAAGCGGGCCGAGGCCACCTGCTTGATCGCGCTGCGCCGCCAGTCGCCGTTGCTTTCCCGCTCGAAGCGGGCGATGTTCTCGCCGCCCTCACCCGAGTTCGACCGTCCGCCAAGGCGGTTCATCGCGATCGCCAGCGTCTCGTGTGCCTCGGCGGAGATCGACCCGTAGCTCATCGCGCCGGTGGAGAAGCGCTTGACGATTTCGCTGGCCGGCTCGACCTCGTCGAGCGGCACCGGCGGGCGCAGCCCCTCCCGGAACTGCAGCAGGCCGCGCAGCGACGCCATCCGCTCGCTCTGGTTGTCGACGAGGTCGGTGTACTCCTTGAAGACCTTGTACTGCCCGGTGCGGGTCGAGTGCTGCAGCTTGAACACCGTGTCCGGGTTGAACAGGTGGTACTCGCCCTCGCGGCGCCACTGGTAATCGCCGCCGACCTCGAGTTCGCGGTGCGCCCGCTCGTCGGGGCGGTCCAGGAACGCCAGCGCGTGCCGGGTCGCGACGTCGGCGGCGATGTCGGACAGGTTGATGCCGCCGGTGGGGCAGGTCAGGCCGGTGAAGTACTCGCCGAGCACGTCCTCGTCGACGCCGACGGCCTGGAACAGCTGCGCGCCGGTGTAGGAGGCCAGCGTCGAGATGCCCATCTTGGACATCACCTTCAGCACACCCTTGCTGGCGGCCTTGATGTAGTTGTTCAGTGCTTTGTCGCGGTCGAGGTCCGCGAAGTCGCCGCGATCGAGCATGACCTCGATCGACTCGAACGCCATGTAGGGGTTGATCGCGGCGGCGCCGAAGCCGATCAGCGCGGCCATGTGGTGCACCTCGCGGGCGTCACCGGTCTCCACGACCAGGCCGACCTTGGTGCGGCTGCGTTCCCGGACCAGGTGGTGGTGCACGGCCGAGACGGCGAGCAGCGACGGGATCGGCGCCAACTTCTCGTCGGACTCCCGGTCGGAGAGAATGATGATCCGCGCTCCGTCGGCGATCGCCGCCGACGTCTGCTCGCGCACCGTGTCGAGTGCGGCCTTGAGCCCGGCGCCATTCTCGGCGACCGGGTACAGACAGCGAATCACCTTGGAGCGCAGTCCATGCCGACGTCCGTTGACTTCCACGTCGGGGTCGAGGTTGATGAGTTTGGCCAGTTCGTGGTTACGCAGGATCGGCTGCTTGAGGTGAATCTGGCGGCAGGAGTCCGGCGTCGGGTTGAGCAGGTCGCCCTCCGGGCCGACGGTGCCCTCGACGCTGGTGACCACCTCTTCACGGATGGCGTCCAGCGGCGGGTTGGTCACCTGGGCGAACAGCTGCTGGAAGTAGTCGTAGAGCATCCGCGGGCGTTGCGAGAGCACCGCGACGGGGGTGTCGGTGCCCATCGAGCCGATCGGCTCGGCGCCGGTGCGGGCCATCGGCGCAACCAGCATGTTGAGCTCTTCGTAGGTGTAGCCGAACACCAACTGGCGCAACACCACCCGGTGCTCGAGCATCCGCTCGTAGTCGCCCTGCGGCAGCTCGGCCAGCGGGATCAGGCCCTTGTCGAGCCATTCCTGGTAGGGCTGTTCGGCGGCCAGCTCGGCCTTGATCTCCTCGTCGGAGACGATGCGGCCCTCGGTCATGTTCACCAGGAACATCCGGCCCGGCTGCAGCCGCATCCGGCGGACCACCTTCGACGGGTCCAGATCCAGCACGCCGGCCTCGGACGCCATCACCACGAGGCCGTCCTCGGTCACCCAGATGCGGGATGGGCGAAGGCCATTGCGGTCCAGCACCGCGCCGACGACGGTGCCGTCGGTGAACGTCATCGACGCCGGTCCGTCCCACGGCTCCATCAGCGAGGCGTGGTACTCGTAGAACGCCCGCCGCGCGGGGTCCATCGACGGGTGCCGCTCCCAGGCCTCCGGGATCATCATCAGCACGGCGTGCGGCAGGCTGCGGCCACCGAGGTGCAGCAGTTCCAGCGCCTCGTCGAAGCGCGCGGTGTCCGAGGCGCCCGGGGTGCAGATCGGGAACAGCTTGTCCACATCGTCGCGGGAACCGAACACGTCGGTCTCGATCAGCGCCTCGCGGGCGCGCATCCAGTTCTCGTTGCCGGTGACGGTGTTGATCTCGCCGTTGTGCGCGATGCGGCGGAACGGGTGCGCCAGCGGCCATGACGGGAACGTGTTGGTGGAGAACCGCGAGTGCACGATGCCCAGCGCGCTGGTGAGCCGGTTGTCCTGCAGGTCGAGGTAGAACGCCTTGAGCTGCGGTGTGGTCAGCATGCCCTTGTAGACGAAGGTCTGACCGGAAAGGCTTGGGAAATAGACGGTTTCGCGACCGGGTCCGTCCTGGCCGGGGCCCTTGGTGCCCAGCTCGTGCTCGGCGCGCTTGCGGATCACGTAGGCGCGGCGCTCGAGGGTCATGCCGTCGGCGCCGGCGATGAAGATCTGGCGGAAGGTCGGCATCGCGTCGCGGGCCAGCGCGCCCAGCGAGGCCTCGTCGGTGGGCACGTTGCGCCAGCCCAGCACCTGCAGGCCTTCGGCCTCGACGATCTTCTCGACGGCAGCGCAGGCGGTGGCGGCGTCTTTGGACGACTGCGGCAGGAAGGCGATGCCGGTGGCGTAGCTGCCCGCCTCGGGCAGGTCGAAGTCGACGATCGCGCGGAAGAAGGCGTCGGGAACCTGGATCAGGATGCCGGCGCCGTCACCGCTGTGCGGCTCGGCGCCCTGGGCACCGCGGTGCTCGAGGTTGACCAGCGCGGTGATGGCCTTGTCGACGATGTCGCGGCTGCGCCGGCCGTGCATGTCGACGACCATGGCCACCCCGCACGAGTCGTGCTCGAATGCGGGGTTGTAGAGCCCTTGGGAGCCCGGGTGGTTGGGCGCCATTCGCACCTGCTCCTTCACCAAAGTTTCTGCCGCAGCGTGTCACCAGCTGTCCGTTGGAGGCCGCGCCCTGAGGGCTGTGGGCTAGGCCCCTTCGGTCTTGCCGATGTGCTGCTCGCCGGATAACGACGATCCCGGTAGGGAGTATCCGTACGGCGCTGAACGGTGGCCCGGTTACCGGTTTTCGACAAGTCGTAAAACGATATGACAAAACCCGCCTGACATGCCAACTTGGGCCATCTTAACCCGCCCGTGGCGTGTACCGCGCCGTTGTGACGGCATCCACACCGCGATCGGTGCGGTAACACTGTGCCGCAAAGTATTTGGGCCCGTCGGGCGCGCAGGGGACGCCGCGGCCCGCCCACCGGCCCACGGACCATTCGCCGCGGCAGTTTGCTGTGATTGCGGCCTTGGCTCGTCGCGTCGAGTCAACTGGCTCACAGTGCCGCCTATCCGGCGCCAAAACGCGTGGCAGCGCCCGCTTGGGGGTGCCGCCGGCGTGTCCCGCCGCCCGGCCCCGGCGCCGGCCGGAAAGTTGCCCGGAATTTTTCCGGGTCTGCTCCCGGCGCGGGGCGGGGACCTGCGCAATCAATGCGCACGGTCGCGGCGGCTCTACGATGCAGTCATGAGCTTGGGTAGGCGGCACACGTCGGCTTCGACGGCGTCATGACCGAGCAAGACGACTTCCTGCGCGATCGGCAACGGTCGGCGCCCCCGTCCAACCCCGGACAGTGGCCGCCCCGCCAGGCGCCCCAGCAGCAGCCCGCTCCCCCGCCTGCGGCACCGCCCGCCACACCACCGGCCCAGCAGTCCTGGAACACCGTCGACTTTTCGGCGGCCGAACAGACGCCGCGCGGGCCCGGTCCCAGGTACGGCTGGCAGCGACTCGTCTTCAAAGCGACGTTCGGGCTGGTCAACCCCGGTCCGTCCGCCATCGAGAAGCAAGACGCCGCCAACGAGGCCACCGTTGCCGCAACCCTGCGCGGCAATTACAAGGTCGGCGTGCTGGGGAAGGGCGGAGTCGGCAAGACGACCGTGGCCGCCAGCGTCGGCTCGATCTTCGCGGAACTCCGCCGCCAGGACCGCGTGGTCGCGATCGATGCCGACACCGCCTTCGGCCGCCTTGGCAGCCGGATCGACCCACGAACCCACGGCTCCTACTGGGAGATCGCGGCCGACAAGAACCTGCGCTCGTTCGCCGACGTCAGCAGCCGGGTCGGCAGCAACTCGGCGGGCCTGTACGTGCTGGCCGGCGAGCCGACCGCGGGGCCGCGCCGGGTGCTCGACGCCGCGCTGTACCGCGAGGCCACTTCACGGCTCGATCGGCACTTCACGATCGCGATCATCGACTGCGGCTCCACCATGGACGCACCGGTGACCCAGGAGGCACTCAGCGACCTCGACGCGCTGATCGTGGTCTCCTCGCCGTGGGCCGACGGCGCCGGGGCCGCGGCCCAGACGATGGAGTGGTTGGCCGCGCACGGCCGCAACGGGTTGCTCCGCCGGACCGTGGTCGTGCTCAACGACTCCGACGGCCACTCCGACAAGCGCCACCGCTCGGCGCTGGCCAGCCAGTTCCTCGAGCGCGGTCAGACCGTCGTCGAAGTGCCCTTCGACCCGCACCTGCGGCCCGGCGGCGTCATCGATGTCCGCACGGAGCTCGGGCGCAAGACGCGCCGCAAGTTCCTGGAAGTCTCCGCGGCGATCACCGGGTTCTTCGCGACCAGGCCGGAAGGTCAGCGCTAGCCGCGCGCCGCCGGGTCCGCCGTGGCCTCGATCTTGGTCACCAGCGCGTCGGTGATAGTCAGCACGACGACCGCGAAGAGGCGTCGCTCGTCGAACGCCAGCAACACGGGTTGGCCGGCGGGACCGCTGACCACCGTCGCTCCCGGGCCGAGATAGCGCAGCAGGTTGACCGCGACGTCGTGCGGCCCGTGGTTGATCTGCGGGGGCGGCGCGGGATCGGCCAGGATCGTGCCGACACCCCACACCGTCGGGTCGAGCACCTCGACCAGCGCCTGCAGGTCGCCGTCCGCACAGGCGGTGATGAACTTCTCGGTGACCCGCTGGTGCTCGATCGCCGAGACCTCGCCCGGCTTCGGTTGCGCGAGAGCGATTTTCGCCCGCGCCCGGCGGGCCAGCTGACGGCAGGTGCCCACCGGCCGGCCGACGGTCTCGGCGATCTCGTCGAACGGCACCCCGAACACGTCGTGCAGCACGAACGACACTCGCTCGCCGGGGCTCAGCCGGCCCAGCACCTCGAACAGTGCCGTGCGCACCTCGTCGTCGAGCGTCACCCGCTCCGCCGGACCCGGCCCGGACCGGGCGTGCAGTGCGATCGCCGTCGCGTCGATGTCGCCGGGTCGTTCGTAGCGGGCCCGTGCCGACCGAACCTGATCGAGACACAGCCGGCCCGCCACTACGGTCAGCCAGGCGCGAACATCCCCGATGGCGTCGATGTCGGCCCGCGATAGCCGTAGAAAGGCCTCCTGCGCAACGTCTTCCGCGTCGCCGACGTCGCCGAGCATCTGGTAGGCGAGGTTCACCAGATACGGGCGGTGCCCCCGCCACGCTTGCGCGATATTGCTCATGAGTTCACGACGATCCGGGTGGGCGAAAAGTTACACGGCGCCGTCGTAACTTTCCCATCTGCGGGCCCGTCCTTGTCTGAAAAGCATGTCGATAAGGAGACCATCATGACCATCGTCGTCACCGGTGCGACCGGCAACGTCGGACGCCCACTGGTATCGCTGCTCGCCGCGGCGGGCGCTCGGGTGCGCGCCGTCACGCGCGCACCGCAGACCGCCGGATTTCCCGACGGCGTGG
The DNA here is from genome assembly GCF_030252325.1 of Candidatus Mycobacterium wuenschmannii. Taxonomy (NCBI): domain Bacteria; kingdom Bacillati; phylum Actinomycetota; class Actinomycetes; order Mycobacteriales; family Mycobacteriaceae; genus Mycobacterium; species Candidatus Mycobacterium wuenschmannii. The sequence goes on from NZ_CP126981.1 coordinate 3,571,336, forward strand.
CTGCGGCGGCCTCCGTTTTCGATGCGCTGCCCGGGGCGACCGCCGTGTTCCTCAATTCGCGCGCGTTGGGGGACGACCTCGCCGACGTGGTGGCGGCGGCGCGCCGCAACGGGGTCCGCACCCTGGTCGCACTGTCGGCGATCAACGCCGACGGCGACTTCGACCGGCAGCCGTCGCGGGTGCGCGGCGACCGCAACAAGGAGGTCGAGGAACTCTGCGTCGACTCCGGTCTGGCGTGGGTGAGCCTGCGGCCGTCGGTCTTCGCGACCAACTTCGCCGGCATGTGGGGCGCGCAGATCCGCGCGGGCGACGTCGTCGGTGGGCCGTACGCCGACGCGTCCAGCGCCCCCATCGTCGAGGTCGACATCGCCGCCGTGGCGGCCCGCGCCTTGCTCACCGATGAGTTTGTCGGACAACGGATCCCACTCACCGGGCCGCAGGCGCTGACCAACACCGAGCTGGTCGACGTCATCGGCACCGTCTTGGGTCGCTCGTTGCGTTACCTCGAGGCACCGCCGGCCGTCGTGCGCGAGCGCTTCGTCAGCATCGGCCTGGGTGCGGACTTCGCCGACGCCTACATCGCGATGCAGGCCGCCGCCGTCGGCACGCCGGCGCTGGTCACCCACGACGTCGAGAAGATCACCGGCCGGCCCGCGACGCCGTTTGCGGCATGGGTGTCCGACAACCGCCACCTGTTCGCCTAGGAGACAACGTGTCTGATCCCCGTCCACCGCGTTACCTCAAGCCGATGAACAAGCTGATGATGGCGGTGCAGCGGCTCGGCATTCCGACCGGGCCCGCGATGGTGCTGACCGTGCCCGGGCGCAGGTCGGGCAAGCCGCGCAGCACGCCGATGACGCCGTTTCGCTACGACGGCGGTCTTTACGTTGTCGCCGGCTATCCCGGCGCGGACTGGGCGGCCAACGCCCGGGCCGCCGGCGCCGGCACGCTCAGTCGTGGCCGCCGGTCACGCCCGGTACGCATCGTGGAACTGACTGCCGCACAGGCCCGTCCGATTCTCCGGGCGTTTCCCGCCGAGGTGCCCGTCGGTGTCAGTTTCGCCAAGAGTTCGGGCATGGTGGTCGACGGGACGCCTGAGGAGTTCGAGGCGTTGGCCGGACGCATCGCGGTGTTCCGCTTCGATGCGCTCAGCGGTCAAAGCTGAACCGGCACATGCTTTTCCGCACAGGCGTCGGTGACGGCCGCGACGACATCCTGGGTGCGCAGGGTCTCGAGATCCTCCACCGTCACCGAGCCCTTGTCGGTGCGGTGCTGGGCGGCGACCCGGGAATCGCGCAGCCGCTCGGCCCGCTCGACGACGTTGCGGGCGAACCGTCCGTTCTGCATGACGTCGATGCCGTGCGTACCGTCCGGCGCAAGGTAGGCGCGTAATGTCTTGCAGGCCATGTTCAATGCCTCACGAGCGGCGGGCTCGATGACCGTCGCGCGGGGCTCGCCATAACGGACGGCGATCTCGACCAGCTCGTCGGGCGCATACGAGGCGAACCGAAGCTTGCGGTTGAACCGGCCCGCCAAACCCGGGTTGACGGTGAGGAATTCGTCGACTTCCTTCTCGTATCCCGCGCCGATGAAGCAGAAGTCGAACCGGTGCACCTCGAGCGCGACCAGAAGTTGGTTCACCGCCTCCATGCCGATCATGTCCGGGCGGCCGTCGTGGTGCCGCTCGACCAGGCTGTAGAACTCGTCCATGAACAGGATGCGCCCGAGCGAACGGGCAATCAGCTCATTGGTTTTCGGGCCGGATGCGCCGATGTGCTCGCCACAGAAGTCGGCGCGCTTGACCTCGATGATCTCCGGGTGGCGCACGATGCCCAGGCCGGCGTAGATCTTGCCCAACGCCTCGGCGGTCGTCGTCTTACCGGTACCGGGCGGACCCACGAGCAGCATGTGGTTGGTCTGGTTGGTGACCGGCAGACCGGCCGCCATCCGCAGGGCGCGGACCTCGATCTGGTCCTCGAGTTCGGCCACGGCCCGCTTGACCTCGCTGAGGCCCACCTGGTTGTTCAGCAGCGCGCGGCCCTCGGTCAGCAACTCCTCGCGGCGCTCCTCGTTCTCCTCGTCGCGGCGATCAGACGCCGACCGCTCGGTGGAGACATCCCATTTGTTGCTGCGGGTGTTGATCGTCTCCTCGTCGGTGACCACCAGTTGCAGCTGCTGATCGGCGAGCGCGTCCTTGGCGGGTTCGATGAGGGCGCCGTTGATGGTCGCCTTGGACAGCCAGATCTGGGCCTTGTCCTCTTCGTCGAGCTGACGGTGTGCCATGCCTCGGACGTATGCGAGATCGGCTGCGATCAAAGGGAATTCGTTCGGGTCGATCGCCGTCACCGCGGTGTCGGTCAACTGGTGGCGCCGCGCCTCGGACGCACCGCCGGCGCGCATGTCGACCCGGTCCGCCCAGTCCAGCGCGACGCGGGCCTGACCGAGGTGCGCCGCGGCGTGGGCCGCCAGCGCGTTGGTCGCCGCGGTCACCGCCGACATGATGATGGCCTGCGGTGGCAGGATGGTCGCCGCCACCGAGATCACGTCCGGCCAACGCTGGGTGGCGAACATCAGGTAGGCCCGCACGTACTGCTGCCACTGGTGGTTCTCCCAGGTGTCCAGCAGCGCCGAATCCTTGAGCAGCGCTTCGGCTTTCTCGTACTGACCGTCGTCGACCAGCGCGCTGGCCAGCGCCAGACCCGCGTGCGAAGACTCGGTGACCGAAATGGCCAGGTACGGGCCGGCTTTGATGGACGCGGACAGGCGCACGCCCAGCCGGTTGGTCTCGCGATGCAGCCGGGCGCCGTAGGCGTACAGCTGCTGCAACGAGGCGAGCTCGGTATCACCGGCCGCGATCCGGCCCAGCCAGGCGTCCGCCATCGACGGATCGATCTCGGTGGCCTCGCGAAAACGCACCTGCGCGGCGTCCTCGTCGCCGTCGAACAGGTCCATCGCCTGGTCGAACCGCTTGCGGGCGGCGGCGGTGGTGGTCGCGCTGGTCATTGCGCCGCGCCTCCTATTCCACTGCTTCGAGCTCGGATGTCCTCAGGTTCGTCGGCTCCGACGAGATGTAACGATTCTCGGCGCGGAACAACTCGACCTCAACCGTATGCAGTTGACCGGCCGCAGTCACATCGACGGTCGCCGGGCCGATCTGGGTGATGAGCACATCGGCCGATCCGCGATAGGGCGTGCCCGGTTCGCCGATCGAGATCAGGGTGTTCGGCCGCGGCGCCGGAGTGATGGTGCCGTCGACCACGCTGACCGTGGTGCCGGCCATCGGCCGGACCTGCGGGCCGACCGCGATGTCGGGCATCCGCACGCTGGCCCAGCGCTGCTGGTCGCGGGTGTGCACGGTGACCCGCTCGCCGGCTCCGGCCAGCCGCACCACGATGCGTTTGGCGAGCGCGTCCTGCGCGGCGATGTGCACCCGGCTGAACTCGCCCGGGTCGTCCAGCGGCAGCGTCAACCGGTTACCGGCGTCGACCTTGCCCAGCAGCACGCCGGACGGCCCGATCGGGATCACCAGCGGTGTCGTCAGCACGCCGCGGCGCAGGCCGTGCAGCACCGGCATCGGCCCGCAGAGGTTCGCGGCGATCGCGCGAGCCTGCTCCCCCGGCAGCGTCTTGAGGATCACGCTCGGCGGCGCGGTCGGCGGCTGCGCGGTGCGCACGGTGACCGTGGCGGTCATGCTGCCGTCGCCGAAAACCGTGATGTTCTGGATGATTCCGTCGGCCCGCAGCGCCCACGCATGCTCGAGGCTCTCCGCGGTGATGTCGTTCGGCCGGTACCAGTACGACGTCAGCCAGCCGCCCTCGCCGCGCGCGGTCCGCCAGCGCTGGTGGTGGGCGTTGAGCGCCGTCGACCCCAGCCGGCGTTCCAGCTCGACGATGTCGGTGGCGGTCGCGACCTTGGCACGGATGCCGTGCTGCCGCAACGCCGCGGCAATGCGCTGCGCGGCGGCCAGCGTCGCGGTGCCCACCGAGGTACGCCATTGCAGCGCACCGGCATTGGGCAGTCCGAGGATCCGCACGATCAGCCAGGTCTCGCGCTGGCCGGCGTAGGGCGGTGTACCGATCAGCGTGTCGTACACCCGCGGGTAGTCACCGCTGCTGCGGCGCCGGGCGCCGACGGTGACCACGCTGATCGATTCGACGGACAGGCCGAGGCTTTGATGCAGCAGCGGCAGCAACTCGGCGACGTCGACGGTGTTCTCGGTGAAGGTCGCCGTCGAGCCGGTGAACAGCGTCGGCCGGTGCGCCTTGCCGAGCAGTTGCACCGCCACCACCGCGACGCCGTCCTGGTAACGGACGCCACCACCGGATCGGTCGTTGGCCACGGTGATCGGCTCGCTGAGCGTGATGGCCCGCTTGCGCTGCCGCCACAGCATCAGCCACGACCAGGCGGGCTGGCGCCACCACCGGATGACTCCGGCCGCGATGCCGATCACCACACCGCCCGCGGCGCCGGGGTATCCGCCGAACGTCCAGCCGATCAGGCCGAGGGCGAAGATTCCGACGATGATCGCCAGCCGGATGGTAGCCGTCATCGCTCGCGCCGAGCCCGCGCGACAAGAGAGGCGATCAGCGCCGCAGCGACCACCAGACCGGCGAACACCACGGCGACGGTGCGGGCCCGGTGGTCCGGCGGGGGCGGTGGCGCGGCCGGCACGATGACGCGGCTTTGCGAGCCGGGTGCCAGACGGTCGCCTGGTGGCACGTTGAAGGTCAGCGCCGCAACCGGATCGACGACGCCATAGCCGACCTGGTTGTCCACGCCGCGCGGCGGGTTGTGCGCCGTCTGCAGGATGCGATTGACGATCTGGTGCGCCGTCAGAGCCGGGTACTTGGCCCGCACCAGGGCGGCGACGCCGCTGACGTAGGCCGCCGAGAAGCTGGTCCCCCAGAACGGGTTGTTCTTCTCACCGGGGTGCAGCGGCGGGTAGGCGTTGACCGGCAGACCGGTCTGTGGCGAGAGGCCGATGATGCCGACGCCGGGTGCGGCGGCGGCCACCCACGGCCCGGAGAGGCTCTTGCTCACCGGCGCGCCGGTGTTGTCGACGGCGCCGACGGAGAGCACGTAGTCGGAGAACCACGACGGTGACGAGACGGTTTTGACCTGGTGCCAGTCGCGCGGGTCGGCGGTGTCGAGCGGATCGAAGCCGGGGTTCTGGGCGCACTCATCCTCGCCCTCGTTGCCGGCGGCGGCGACGATCACGGCGTCCTTCACCGTCGCCGCGTACCAGACGGCGGCCCCAATCGCGCTCTGGTCCAACGGATCCGCCGCCGACAGGCAGGCGGTGACGCTGATGTTGATCACCTTGGCACCCATGTTGGCCGCGTGCACGATGGCACTGGCCAGGGTCGCGATGGTGCCGGCCTTCTTGCGGGCTTGAGTGTCACCGCCGCCCATGCGCTCGAGTTCGTAGGCTCGCGAGGACTGGCGGATGGAGATGATCCGCGCGTGCGGCGCGACGCCGGCGACGCCGTCGGGTGCGCCGGGCGGCAGGCCCGGTACCTCGGGGTCGTCCGGTGCGCTAGGCGCCGGGTCGCCGGGTCCGTTCGACGGCTCGTCGCCCGGGGGCGGCGGAGGTGGCGGTGCGGCGGGCTTGGTCTCGGTGATCGTCACGGCCGGCGGGGGTGCGGGCGGCGCGATCGGCGGGGGCGGGCCACCCGGCGGCGGTGGTGCGGCGATCGCCGGCGGCGGGCCGGCGGGCGGCGGGAACGCCGGGACCGACGGCATCGCTGCGGGCATCGGAATGCCTTGCGGCGCAGCGGCGATCAGCGATGCGACAACGGTGCCGTGCGAGTCGCAGTCCATCAACCCGTCGCCGCTCATGATGTAGTCGCCGCCGGGGATAACGGGCAGTCGCGGAAAGGGGTTGACGCCCGTGTCGATCACCGCGACGGGCACGCCGTTGCCGGTGGAGTACTGCCACGCCTTGGCGATGTTGAGCAGCGTGAAACCGGGCGCGGTGACGGCGACATTCGGGTCGGCGACGGTGATCGTGCGCGCGCAGATGTTGCTCTGTCGCATCGGCGCCTCCGGGCCCGGCTTGCCGTCCGGCGGAACCCGGGCCGGGTCGACGGCTGGCGGTGGAATCGCTTGCGCCGCAGGCAAAGTCGTGGGCACGCCGACCAGCAGGCCGACCATGGTCAGGGCGGAGACCCGCCGCGCGATCGTGGCCGGCCTCATCGCATGCGCACCCAGTTGAACAGCCCACCGATCCATGCGGCCAGCGGCAGAGCGGCGATGATCGCCGCGATCTCGAGCCACTCGGCGATCATCCGGACCAGCGGGGTGAACCGGGTGATCGGCACCAGCAGCGCCGCCACCAGCCCGGCCGCACCGAACCCGGCGAGGATCAACGCGCCCCACAGCACCGCGTCGGACGCGGCCGCCGGGGCGTGCCAGGCGTACTTGATCACCCCGACACAGGTGGCCGCGGCGGCGCCGACGACCAGGGCGACGGCCTGTCGCTTGTCGGCGAACGCGCGCCCCCGGCTGATGAAGATCAGGACGAACAGCGCGACCAGGGCCACCGCGTAGCCGCTGCGGTGCTGGCCGGGCATCAACGTGGCCCACACCGCCGCGGGCAGCGCGATGCTCGCGCCGATGCAGATGCCGGTGAGCACGTTGTTGGCACGGACCGCCGAGGCGGCGATCTGGGCGCCGCGCGGGGTGGTGTCCGGGCTCAACTCCTCTTCGGCGGCCTCCTCCACCGGCGACACCGCGTCGACCGGGAGACCGGCGCTGCGCCGGAACAGGTCGCGCCCGGTCACCGAACCGAAGTACGGCGGGCGGATCCGCGCCGACCAGAGAGCGATGGTCGGGGCCAGGGTCAGCAGAAACAGCAGCACGACCAGCGTGGACATGCCGAGCCACTGCGCCGGGACCGGCCGCCACATCCGGGCCGCGGCGATCACTCCCCCGAGCCCGCACAGCGTCACCGCCGTCGCGGCGATGTTGACGAAGCGTCCCGTGAAGACAGCGACCGCGGAGGTCAGCATCGCCGCGGCCAGCGCCGCGATGAACAGGTGGGCCGCCCCGACCGGGCCCGGCGCGGCGGCGCCCAGGCTGACCGACAGCAGGGGCACCGAGATCCAGGCGAAGCCGCCGATCAGGTCCGTGCGAAGGGGCCACCAGCGTGCGGCGACCGCGGCGGCGCCGATGACCAGCATGCCCAGCACACCAGTCACGATGGCCGGTGCCATCGAGTCGCTCGCGGCCCGGGTCCGTAGGGCCAGGGCCAGCACCGCTGCCGAGATCATCGCCAGGATCGCCAGCGACGTGTGGGCGGCGGTGGCTGCCGTCACCGGCTCGAACAGCCGCTTTCCGACCCGGGCCAGACCGGTCGACAACGACTCGTATTGCGGCTCGAAGGAATCGCCCTCGACCGCGGGCACCAGCACCAGCGTGGCGCCATCTTCGACGCCGAGTTCGTCGAGCGTCTTGGTGACGTCGAGGCGCACGCCGTTGGCTTTGTGCAGTTCGTAGCCGATGCCGGATTCCAGTCCGGTGAGGCCGCGGCGTTTGAGCTCGTCGTTGAGCAATTCGACGATGTTGTCGACGAAGACCTCGACCGGCACGGAGGCCGGATACACCTGTGAGACAAGGTGTTCGCCACATACCACTGCAACTGCGCAGCGCGCAGGGAATGCGACCTTCGCCATTACCGCGGCCTGTCGGCGTCCGGAACGTATTTGTCCGCCAATGCCGCGGTGATCTCGAATAGCCGGAGCCGCGTCTTCTTCTGCAATTCGTGGCGAGTATCGATGATTCCGCCCTTGGCCAAATGCTGATCGAAAGGCATGAATTCGACCGTCGCGCCGGACTGCCCGAATCGTTCGGTCAGATATGCCAGTGCATCGGAGTCGTATTTGTCGCGGCTGTCATTCAAAATGACCATGCTGCGTGAGACCAATTCGTGGTAGCCCATCGACCGCAACAGGTCGATCGCGCGGGTCACCGGCAGCGAGGTATCGGCGGTCAGACCCGAGACGAAGACCAACGTGTCGCACGCGTCGAACACCGCCTTCATCACCGGGTGCTCGAGGTCGTCGGAGGTGTCGACGACGATCACGTTGTGCGTGCGGCGCAGCCGCGACAACACACCCGCGAACATCGACGGGACCAACGGCCGCGGCTGATCCGACGCACGGTTTCCAGCCAGCACGTCGAGCCCTAAGCTGTTCTGCCCCAGGTGTTCCCGGATGTCAGCGTAGCCCTGTACATCGGTGTCGTTCAGGACAGCCGAGTAGTCGCCCGGCGGGGACTCGTCGATCCGGCCGGCCAACGTGCCGAATCCGGGGGCCGCGTCGATAGCCACCACGTTCTCGGGGCGGCACTCGCGGAACACCGCGCCGATGCACGCCGTCATCGTGGTCTTGCCGACCCCGCCCTTGCCGGACACCACTCCTACGACGTACTGCTTGCGGATGTGGCGGCGGATGCGGCCCTGCAATTCACGGTAATGCCGCTCGGCCGGTGACTCACCGAGATTAATTGTCTGAAATGACGCAGAATATATGAATTTGCGCCACCCGGAACCCGGTGGAATTTTGCGCGCCCTGACCATATCGGAGATGCGTAGCGTTTCCGATACGGAGTCGGGGTGCTGAGAACGCGAACCGGCAGAAGATCTTTGCGATTGACGGCCTTGTTCCGGTGAATTTGGTGCCGCGTTCCACGGATTTGTCACGATGCCGATGCTAACACGCTAGTGAAGACCTTCACTTACACTACCTTTCGGTATGAAAACCATTCATCATTGGCGGGCAGTCGGCGCATCATCCGGTTAACCGCCTCGGTGATGTTGCTCGCGCTGCCCGGCGCGAGGATCATCCACTGCTTGCCTGCCGACATCTCGTGCTCGGCAACGATCCGCCCCTCGGGGGTGTCGATGATCGTGACCGCGCCCGGTTCGACCTGAGTGCGGGTCGGGCCGGCGAGCGCCAGCCCGGATTGCAGCGCGACGATCCCCGCCTGCGCCGACCGCGCGGGATCGGCGGCCATCTTGAGGATCTGATGCTGGTCGGTGTCCAGCCGCTGGCTGATCAGGAACGCCTCCAGCGCCTGAGGATTCGTCGCCTTCTCTTTGAGTGCGTCGACGTCGAGGGTCACCGGCCGCAGCGGCGCCGGGGCGTTGGTACCGCAGAGTCGCTCGATCTGGGCGCGGATCACCGCGTTCGCCGAACCCTCGGCGGTCGAGGTACCGGCGCCGGAGACGCGGATCAAGTCCTCGGAGCGCTCCATGACGACCCACCACTCGGCGAAGCGCGCCAGCAGCGCGCCGGTGAGCGCCTGCCCGTTGTCCGGGGTGCGCACGTTGAACATCAGGGCGACGTCGCGCCGTGACAGCACGGTCAGCCATTCGACGACGTTGTGGTCGACGGTCCCCTCGTCGTCGATCACGCCCGCGGCCCGCAGGTCCGCCGCCACCGGGTCGGCCAGCGCGGCTTCCTTGCTTTCTGCGCTCGGCCGGATGGCGCGCAGCCCCAATTCCGGTGCGAGGGTTTCGATTCCGGTGAGAATCTGCAGAACCCACAAGCCATCGACAGTGGTGGTCAGCACGAAACGTCCCTATGAGATGCCACTGGGGCGCAAGCTTTCGCGTGCGCCCCAGCTTGGCTTGGTTTGATTAGCCCGCGCCGAGCGAGGCGTCGAGCATCACGGCGTCGTTGGTGATCGAGTTCAGCACTTGACCGTGCACGCCGACCGTCTCGGCCAGGTGCAGCAACGGCTGCTCGATCTGCATCATGTTTTCCCGGTATGTCGCGTGGTACGTACCGTGCATGTGTTCGGCCAGCATGTTGTTGATGCTCACCAGATCGGTTTGGGCCTCCTGCAGGGCGGCCGATGCTGAGGCCAGCGTTCCGGTGCCCTCCATGATCACGTCGGGTCTGTAGGTGATGAATTCCGGGTGCATAGTTCTGTCTCCTGATTCTTGCGGGATATAGCTGAGTTAGTTGGCGACGAACCTGACGGCCTACAGCGGCGAGATCGCCGACATCTGATTCTTGGCGTCCTGGTCGTGCGAGACGAATTGGTTGACCGCGATACCGAGCGAGTGGGCCAGGTGCGTGCATCCGGTGATGACCCGGGTGAGGTCGTTGTTGATCTCGATCGCCTTGGTGTGCGACATCATGGCGGCGTCACCCGAGTGCCCGCCGCTCATCACCATTTCTTCGATCGCGTGCAGACCCTGGGTCGCGGCCATGGTCGCGTGCTCCATCAGGGAGTCGATCTTCTGCTTCACCTGCATGGCCAGTTCGGGCGGAATTCTCGGTCCGGATACGTTGCTCATTCACCTCTCCTTTGGTCTCGCCTACCCCATCCCCGGGGTGGGGCATGGGCAAAAGTCTAAGCGCTATTCGGGATGTGTCACTTCAGCTTTTTTGCTGCTGTATATAGCGCGCAATTGTCACATCTGTCCCAGTTGTGTCGAATTGTTAAAGATCTGTACGTTGTGCGTCCGGGTGATCCGAATTCACGACGATGCGCGCGTGGGTGATGTCCTCTTTTTTGTCGCCCGAGGCGTTGTCACCGCGGCCGAGCATGCCGGCCGGCGACATCGGCATGGCCTGCCCGCCCGCGCGGGCGGTCGGGCTGCGCAGATCGGCGGCGTTGAGCACCCCGGCCTTGCCGGTCGGTCGTCCGGCCGTCTCCGGCTCGAAGGTGCTGGCCGGCGAGGTGAAGCTGGTCAGGCTGGCCGCGCTGGAACTCAGGCCGCCCATCCCGGCGCCACCGGCACCCAGGCCGCCCGCCGCAGCGCCGCCGCCGCCGAGGGGGGCACCCATCGCGGCCAGGCTGGCCGCCCCGGGGGCACCGGCACCGGCACCCGCGCCGGTGAACATGCCCATCAGGCTCTGCAGCGGACCGAGTCCGCTCTGGAAACCTTGCGTAGCGCCCTGCGACATGCCTTGGAACGCCTGCATCGGCATCGAGATCATCTGCTGGCCCGTTCCGAGCACGGACGATAGTTGACTGGAGGCCTCCGACGGCGCCGCTCCGGCCGAACTGGCCAGCTGAGTACCGCCCGTCGTCGTCGCCTGCGCGGCGTTGGTTCCGGCCGTCTGACCGGCCTGCGCCGCGAGACTGGCCGCCGCGCCCATGCCGACCGGGGCCACCTCCGCGAAAGCCGGCGGCGGAATCGCCGCGGCAGCCGCGATCGCGCCCAGCGTGGTGGCATACAGCAGCCCGACGCTGGAGTTCTGCGGCCAGAAGTCGCCGAAGTACTCCAGGTCTTGAGACGTGATGCCGGGGAAGTTCTGGCCGAACCAGTTGGTCGCGCAGAGCACACCCCAGAGGTCACGGTTCGCGGTGCAGGCCACCGACGGGATGACCGACGGGGCCGCCATCGTGTACGCATCCACCGCGGACTGGGCCAGCAAGACGTGCTTGGCGCAGTGGCCGGCCAGCGGCTCGAGGCCGCCCATGTTGAGGGTCGTGCCTCGGGCGACGTTGGCGGCGCCGGCCACGCCGGTCCAGACGTCGGCGGTGCTGGTCATGTTGGCGGCCGACGCCGCCATACCCATCTGATGGCTCGCCGCCTCGGTGGCCATGACGGCCGCATAGGCGACGATGGACTCCGGGCCCGGGCCGGCCTCGAAGATCGCCGCGACGATCTCGGGCGGCGCCGCGACCCACCTGGGGTCGATTGGCATACCGAGTGCTTAGAAAGAGAACTGCGCGGCGCTGATCAGCTCTTGAAGCACGTAGCTGACCGACGACAGGCTCTGACCGGCCGAGTAGATGCCGCGCTCGCCGAAGTGCGCTCCCGCGGTTCCCAGGTAGGCGCCGCCAGCGCCGGCCATCGCCGTCGCGAACGCGACGTCATCCGCGGAGCCGGCCATCGGAACGACGCCGGTCAGCGCCGCCGACCCGGCCGCGGTGGTGGCCGCCATCTGACCGGTGATGGCCGCCTCGGTCAGAGACGACAGGTTCACCGCTGCGGGGTTCACATTGAACATCGACATGTTCTCTCCCATGTTCTGCTCCGCAGAACCTCCCTGCGGAATTTCTTGAGTCTAAGGTCTTTTTCTCAACCGTGTGTACGCCAATTGTGCGGCGCATTAAGCCTGGCTATTCGTAGGCCTCCGGGCTTCCGACCAGCACTCCCTCGATTTCGCCCTCGGTCGTCACCATCAGCCCGCGGCCGGGGGGTAGTTGTTGCGCACTGATCCGGGTGTACACCTTGACCGTCGCCGGGTCGTTGTCCATGAACAGCGTGGGCGACCGCGACCCGGTCATCTTCTGCAGGAACGGGTTCATCACGACCTGACCGGCCCAGTTGCCGGGCAGCCGGGCGGCGATGACGTGCAGCCCGATCTGGCGGCTGCGCTCGATCAACGGCCACAGCGGCGCCGTCGCAGCCGGCTTCATCACCTGGTTGTGCCCTCTGAGTTCATGCTCGTCGTCGATCAGGACGAACTGTCGCGGCCCCTCCCAGGCCTTGAGATTCAGCAGTTCCTCCTGCGTCAGACCCGACGGTGGCAGGCGATCGCGCAGCTCGTTCGCCAGCTCGCCGATCACCGCATCGACGTCCTCCGCGGTGTAGGCGTAGGCACGGACGTGCGGGCCGCGGATCTTGCCGATCAGCGTGGTCTTCGGGTCGATCACGGTGATCTGCGCCTGCTCCGGCGTGAATCGCTGCGTGATCGCCTGCCCGATGGCGGCCAGCGTCGTGGTCTTCCCGCACAGCTGGCGGCCCATCACCAGCATGTTGGGCACCGCCCGCATCGGCAGCGCCACCGGCTGCAGCGCGCTCTCCCCGATCGCGAACGGGAGGTTCAGCGGATCGGTTGCCTCGGGCGTCCGCTCGTAGGCCTCGATGATCTGGGTCAGCGCCACCTGCTCGGGCAGGCGGGACAGCGTGTCCACCTTGTCGGCGCCGGTGACCGCGGCGATCACCGCACCGATGCCGCGCGCGGCTACCCGCTCACTCTCGGTCCCGGTGATCTCCGGGACGCCGACGAGCATCTCGTGCCCGTCGCGGGTCAGACCGAATCCCGGTCGGTCCAACGTGTTTCGCGCGGCCTTGCGCCGCTCCGTCGAGGTGCCCATCTGCGACTCGTCCGGGTTGCTCAACCGCAACTGGATGCGCGCGTTCGACACGTTCAGCAGCCCCTGCTTCTGGCCGACAAACCAGCCGTTGGCGCTCGTCATCACATGGACGCCGTACGAAAGGCCTTGGCGCGCAATCGCCATCGCGCGATCGCCCATCGTGAAGTCCTTCTCGTAGAGATCGCCGTAGTTGTCGACGATGAGGAACACGTCGCCGAACTTGTCCTCCGGGTCGGTGCCACCCCCGCCGGCCGCGCCGAACCGTCGCTCACGAAACTCCGAGATGTCGATCTGGTAGTGCTTGAACGACGCCTCTCGCGCACGGATAAGTCCCTCGATGGTGGCGATCGTCCGCGAGACGCCTTCGGTGTCGTTCAGGCTGACGACGCCGGCCACGTGCGGGATCTCCTCCACCGGATACAGCGACGCACCGATGCAGAAGAACGTCACGCGTTCCGGGCGATACATCAACGCCGCGGACGTCATCAGCGTCATCAGCGTGGTGCTCTTGCCGCGCTGGGCGGTGCCGACGACCATGATGTTGTCCATCTCGGCGTCGATCACGTGTACCTGCTGCGTGTGGTCCTCGGGGATGTCGACGATCCCGATCGGGAACGTGAGCCCCGGGTTCTGGCCGTAGTCGACGTGCCACGGCTTACCCCGCCAGTAGCTGACCAGCGCATCGGCCGGTTCGCTGATTTCCAGTGGGGGCAGCCAGATTTGGTGCGGCAGCCGGGCCGAGTTGGAGATCAGCGAATCGCGGATGACGTCGAGCAGCTTTTTCTTGCGAAAGCCGTCGGAGTGGAACAGGAACTCGTCCGGTTCCTCGGGCTCGTCGGCCACCGCGAGCGCAGCGGTGTCCTCGACGCTGAGCGGCTGGTACTCCCACGTGAGCGGGCGGGGCTGGGAGAAGCTGACATCGATCGTGCGGTTGACGTTGACGACCTTCTTCGGCAGCACGAACGGTGCCGACAGATAGAAGCAGCGGAACGGCTCGAGGTCACGCGGGCCGACCTTCATCAGCGCGTAACCGTTCTCTTTCGACGGAAGGTGCAGCGCGGCGTCGCTGCCGATGACGTCGCGGGAGTCCTCGGCCGTCTCCGCACGCAGCGCGACCCGAAAGGCGATGTTGCTCTTCGCTTTACTGAGCGAAGACAGGTCCAGCCGCTGACCGCCAAGGGTGAAGAAGACGTTACAGCCGCGGCCTTCCTGGCCGATGTGGATGACGAGCTGGATCCACTCTTGGTGGTGATGGAACAACTCGAGGTATTCGTCGATGATCACCAGCAGGATGGGCACCGGTTCGAGGTCGCGGCCGGCGAGCCGCATCTCCTCGTATTCGTTGGCGTCACGCGCACCGGCCTCCTTGAAAAGCCGGTAACGCCGGTGGATTTCGCCGTCGATCGCTTTGCGCATCCGCTCGGCCAGGTGGCGCTCGTCCTTGCCGAGGTTCGACAGCGACCCCGCGACGTGCGGCAGGCCCGCAAGGTCCTGCGCGGCGGATTCGAACTTCATGTCGACGAAGATCAGGATGAACGTCTCGGGTGAGTGCGTCAGCGCGATGCCGTTGGCCAGCGACAGGAAGTACTCGGACTTACCCGAACCCGACGTGCCGATCACCACCGAGTGGAAACCGAAGCCGCCGAAGTCTTTCGCGCGGAAGATGACGTACTGCAGTTCACCGCCGGGTTTCACGCCGACCGGCACCATCGCCCATTTCGCGTCGCCGCGGCCGCGGCTCTCGGCCCACAGCCGGTCGACGTCGAGTTGGCGCGGATCGTTGATTCCCAACGCCCGCAACAACTCTCCCGCCTGGCTGTCGGTTTCGGACAACTCCCCCGCGGTCATCGGCGACCACCTGGCCAGGGCGCGCGCGTACCGGTAGGCGGTGCTCTCGGCGAGCATGTCCGCGACCGCGTAGAACGCGTCGCGGTGATAGAGGTGACGCTCCCGCAGGTCGAACCGCTGCTCCTCGTCGGCGAACCCGACTCCGACACCGGGACGGGTTGCCAAGCGCAACACGGTGATTCCGGCCATACCCTTCTGCCCGGTCACGCCCTCCCACTGCTCGGGTGTGCCGATGTTGTCGTCGACGATCACCCAGTGCGGGCCGAGCCGGGTGCCCGCCGACTCCATCGCCGACGGCATCGACGTCGGGCTGGTGCCCACGGGCGGCGTCCAGGGTCCGCGGCCCTTGCGGTGCAGCTCGGCGTCAAGTGCTTCCTCGAGCTCGGTGGGCGAGGCAAACAGCAAGCGGCGCAAGCCACATGCGTCGAACATCTCGTCGTGCTGGTTGTGCGGCAGCCACACCAGCCACGACCACAGCTCCGGATGCCGGGTCACCACCATCAGCTTGACGTCGTTCGGGCTGTGGTAAACCGCCAGCGAGCACAGGATCGACCGCGCCAGGTTGTGCAGCTCGGCGGGCTCGGGCCCGATGAAGCTGAACCCGGGCTTGGACCGCAGGCTCAGCACCTTGCCGATGCCGCGAATCTTGCTCTGCTCCAGGATGAAATCGCGCAGGGCACCGCCGGTGACCGGTTCGAGTTCCTCACCGATCGGCACCTCCGGCCATTGCAGCGAGACCGCCGAGTCGCTGGCCTGCTGGATGCCGATGCCGAGCCGGACATCGAGGAAGTCGGGATCGTCGGGGCGGCGCTCCCACATCCGGGGCCCGCCGATCACGGTGTCCAATTGCTGCGGATCGCCGTGCACGAACAGCTGGCTGCGGCGCTGATCCTGGGCGGCGCGCTGCACCTCTTCACGATCTTCGTCGAGCTGGCGCAGATAGATGCGGCGTTGCTTTTCCTGTTCACCCCACGAGATGCGCCGACCGCGGCCGAACCGACCGCTGAACATCAACGCGCCGAACCCCGCGAGCCCCATCATCGGGAAGAAGCCGGACTGCAGCGATCGGACACCGGAGGTGTACATCACCACGAGCGTGCCGATGATCCCCACCAGCAGCGCGGGCAGCGCGATCATCAGCAGGATGTTGCGCGGTTCGCGTTCCGGCAAGGCCAGCGGCGGAGCGATGGCGACGCGCACCGGCGGCACCGTCGGCGCGGGTTTGCGTGCGCCCCTGACGAATCCACGTTTCGACATCGTTATCCTCCGGCCGCGGCGTTGGGTTCTGGAACGGGCGCGACGGCCCCGCCCCCGGTGACGGTGTCGCGCGCGAGCAGCGCGCTGTCATGGCTGATGGCCGGCCCGGCCGCGAACGTGCGGACGATGGGCCAGGGGGCCTGCACGGCGCTGCCCACGTCGAGCCCGAGCGGCTCAAGGGTCTTGCGGTCCCACTGCACGCCGAACCGAACACCTTGCGGCGACAGCCAATACAGGCTCTCGCGGCTACCCGAGCTGGCAACACCGCTGGTGGTCGCGACGAAGTTGGCCGCACCGGGCAGCACGAGGGCCTGGTCGGCCTCGACGGATTCCGGCGCACGGTCGTCGCGCACCAGGCGCACCAGGCGCTGATCCATTCCGATCGGCACCGGCAGACCGCGGCCGCTGATGATGTTGATCGTGGCCTGCGGGTCGGTGGTCTGCTTCTGCCAACCCACGCACGTCACCGGATTGGCCGCGGTGTCAACGAAATTCAGCTTGCCCGATGGATAGAACCCGACGTTGAGAACGTCGACCGCGGGAATGTGGATCAACTTGTCCGGCGAGATGAGTGTCGGCGTTGCGGAGGCCTGGGCCGTCGCGGTGCGCAGCAGGTCTGCGACGAAGCTGGTGATCTTCTGCACTCCGTCGGGCAGCAACACATAGAAGCCGGTGACGGTGCCGTTGGCGTCGCGCGTCTCCAGCACGGCGCCCACGGGCGACCCGGGGAGCCAGGTCGATGGCGTCCCCAGATCCGGGATCGCCGGAATGATCAGGGGTTCGGTGGCCGGCATCGCGTCGAAGAGCGCATTGGATATCTCGATCGGGTAGGTGAGCCCCGGATCCAATCCCAGGTTGAAGGTGACCGATCGGTCGGCGGGGTCGATCTGCGACCGCTGCCCACCCCACACCACGTAGGTCGCGCCCTTGTGGGTGACCAGGATCGCCTGGTTCCGCTGCATCGGCGCGGCCCGGCCGTCCTTCGCGAGTTCGCCGGCGATCGAGGTCACCAACGGCAACGTCCCGGTGCCCCGGGCGGGCGCGGTGTCGCACACCGACCATGCCGAGACCGAACTCGCGGTGATCGGAAGACTGTCCGGCACACCGGGAATGCCGACGATCGGGCCGGTCGGATACTTGGCGATCTCGGACGCCTTGACCCATGTCGGCGCCGCGTTGGCGCCCACCACCAAGCGCGCCGAGGTCAGATTCAGCGCCGGGTAGAGCCGGCCGTTGACCTTGGCGTAGACGGCCCCGGTGTCGCGGTTGCCGATGATCGAGGACTGCCCAACCAGACCGGCCGGCTTCATCACGTGCAGCAGCGCCATCCAGCCGATGCCGATCAGCACGAACACCATCGACAACGCTACCGCCGCTTGCTGTTTGCGGTCGTCATGCTTCATCCGCACGGAGAACCGGGTGATCGCGGCCTTCAGCCGGCGGTTGTAGAACAGGTGCCCCGAGTTCTGGTCGCGGTTGGAGAGATTGAGTGGCACGTCAGCGTCCTTCTTCGTTGTGCGTCAACCGGTTTCCCGTCACTGCAGGGCTCCGCCGTAGCCGTAGCGGGCCTGGTTCTCCGACTCGGCCTCGTCGCGCAGGGCTGCGACGGCGAGGTTCAACCGGTCGGCGAGCTCCCCATGGCTGTAGCCGGACATCACGCTCGGGTGCAACGACAGGTCGACCAGCCGCCCGTCGGCGTTCGCGACCGCGTGAATGTCGCCGAGATCGACGCTGTAAGTGACCGATTCGGCCTGCCCGACGAGGGCCTCCCACTTGTCAGCGGCGTCGTTCAACTCGCGCAGCACCGACTCCACGAGATCCTTGTCGCTGAGCTGCGCGCGACTACCCGGCCCCGGCATCATGGCAGTATCTCGACCCCTCCGAACAGCGTCAATTCATTCGTCACGGGCCGGCCTTCCATCCGCTGGCCGGCGGTGAACTGAGCAGTTGGAACCAGGCGAAGTGGTAGTTCGCGAGCACGTTGTTCTTGGTGGCGATCCCCTCGGTCGCCGCCAGCAGTAGGCAGTTCAGCAACAACCCCGGGTCGACGTCCGGGTACTGCGCGAGCAGTTGATATCGCGACGTGTCGAGGTAGACGCGCAGGATGTCGATCTCGGCATCGACGATGCCGGTGCCCGCGGCCCCCGCCCTGGCCAACGTGTTGACCATCCGTGGCAGCCCGTCGCGCCAGTGGGTCGCCTCGCCGAGCACCCAGCCGAGATCGTCGACCGGCGGAAGTTCGCGCGGTCGCGACGAGGTGTCGGTGACTTCGTAGTCCATCGCCCACCCGAGCGGGTCGCCCGGCGCGTAGGTGGCCACCAAGGTCGTCTGGCCGAGCAGCGTCGCCGCGGTGCCCTTGCGCCGACCCGGCTCCAGCAGTTGGACGTCGGTGGGCAGCTTCAGGCCGGGCGGTATCCAGCCGTGGGCGAGGTCGGTCACCAGCAGCGTGCTGCCGTCCTCGCGCAGGCCGACCGCCCACCGCAGTCCGGGTTCCTGGCGCGCGACGAACTTGAGCTGCCGCTCCAGCCGGTCGCGATCCGACTCCGACGGCTCGGCGGCCGCGGCGGGTTCGATGACCGGCAGGTGCCGGCTGGCCTCGGCCTCGTCGATCACCGGCTGCGGCGCGGGTGGCGGCGGTTCGATCGGCGGTTGTGTCAGCGGTGCGATCTCCTGCAGCAGCGACGAGAGTTCCTCGAGCACCTCGGTGTCGTCGGAGTCGAACGCGTGCTTGGGGGTCGACTGTTCCGGATCCAGTTGCACGACAGCGGGTTCCGGCTCAGATTCCGGTTCGGCTTCCGGCTCGGGCTCGAGCTCGGTCTCGACATCCGGCTCAGGCTCGTATTCCGGCTCAGGCTCCGGTTCGGGCTCGGATGGCGCGAACTCGGGCGCCGCTGCCGGGACGGCGGCCTCCGCGAGGGGCTCCCACCGCCGCGTCAGCTCCTCTGGTTCGGGCGACTCGAGGGACTCCCAGGGATCGAACGGCTCGTACTTCTGGTGCCTGGCCTCGGCAGGCTCCGGGGCAGGCGGAGCGGGCGCCACTTCGGGCTCCACGATCGGTATTTCAACGGTCGGCTCGGGATCCTGTTTCGGCGGAGCGAGTTTGAATCGCGCCGTTTTCTCCGTCTCGTCGACGCCATTTACCGGGCGGTGCTCCGGCGGCAATTTCGATTTCAAGGAATGGAGGTGCCGAACGGTCGACTCGACCCGGCGCACCGCAAAGGCGCGGGCGTCGTTGATCACTCGCGCTTCTTCCGCCTGCCGGGTCGAATCGACCAGCCCCGCGCAGCGAATGTTCTTGAGTTCCTCGTTCGCCGAATTGACGATTCGTTGGAGGTCGGCCTTCAGATACTTGACGAGCGGGGCGGTCTCGGCCGTCACCATGGACAGTTCCGCAGGCCAGAGGCCTCCCGTGATCCACGGGGTGGCATCGACCGGGGACTTGAACGCCGGGATCTTCAGCGATTCCTGGGCAGCCCTCCGGAGGCGCTGACGCGCCGTATTCCGTCCGAAGATCGCCACCGGCCAAGCGTACCGTCAACGCCGCATCGACAGCCGCGCTGTTTGACGGCCCGCAAAGACGGGTGAATTGTGCGAATAACGGTGTCTGAGTAGCGTGAACGCATGGCTGATACAGGGCTTCAGCAGCAGTTGAATGAGGTGCGCGCGCTACTGAGCCAGGCGCGAGAGTTGTTCGGCGCCAACCCCGTCGAGCCGCCCGCTGATATTGCCCCGGAGCGCGACGCGGTCCAGACCTGGGTTCGCTAGTTAGCGGTCCGTTTCGTCGCGGCGCGGTAGCTCGTGGGCGACCAATCTTTCGATCGCCACGTCAAGATCATCGGCGGTAGGAACCTCGGCGGACGGGGTGTATCCCGCGGCGACAATCTCACCCCGAACCTCCATTACCGCCTTGAGATACGAGACATCGGCGGTCAGCAGAATGCCCTCGGTCAGGCTGTCCGCATCGGTGTGCATCGCGGCTTCGGTCAGCGTCACACTGTGCATGTATCCGCCGCGGCATGAGCGGACCAGAATGTGCCCGCTTGGATGAACGGTGTCGAACGCGGGATCGGCCTCGGTCATCGACCGTCGTCGGAGATGCGCTCAATTTGTTGGGCGGCTGCCGCGTCGTGCTCTTCCCACATGCCGGCCGATTTTGTCAGGTCGTCCGCGATCTGCGCGTGATTGTCGGCCTGTTGCTCGTAGCAGAGCCGGCGCTGCTCGAGCAGCTCCCGGCCGGCTTCGCGGAGGTCACCAAAGATCGGGCCGAGCGAGTCCAGGCTCTGCTGAATGGCCTCGTGCGACGACGGGAGCGCGCGCAGGTACTCCGACGTCTCTTGGTGATGGCCGGCCGCCTGCCGCAAATGCGCCGGCACCACATGGATTCGGTCTGCCATCCGCTCTCTCCTTCTGACGTTCCGGCGCGGGCCGGGCTGCTTCTACGCTGTCTCGGGTCTGTCGACGGTTGCCGGCCTGGTGGGCGCGGGTGGATCGGTAGCGGCCGGCGCGGACGCGTTGACCGGCACCGGCGGGTGCTCCCAGCCTAGGAACGTCGGGCCGCTGACGGTAGAAGTGTGCTGAATCTGCCCGTTGACCAGCGCCCGGCTCTCGCCGAGGGCGAGCGCGTGCCGGTCGGTGAATATGCCGACGTCGCCGGGCACCAACCGCGCCGGGTCCAGCGGCTCGCCGACCGGAGTGCCGGGGGCGGGAATGGTGATGCCCTCGTGGCGGAAGGCGTCGGCGATCGGGGTTCCGGCCGCGGCGGCTTCGATGACCGCGGCAAGCTGCGGGGACGCGGCGGTCAACGTCTCGCCGTTGGGCAGCGTCACGGTGGTCGGTCCGGATGCGGGTTCATCCGGCTTGGACTCGTGGCCCTCGTCGTCGGAGACGAGTTGGTTGTCGGGCTCCTCGGCATCGAACGCCGCGTCATCGAGGGTGGCAGGCTCTTCGGGCAGGGCGGACGGCAGCGGAAGCCCACCGGGAAGTCCGAAGCCGCCCCCACTCGGCACCCCTCCCCCACCGAACGACGGCATGCTGGGCATCCCGGCCGGCACCGGCGCGGACGCCGGCGCTCCGGGGGCCTCCTCGGGCGGCATGCCGTAGTCGTCGTCGGGGAACTCGTCCGTCAGTGAATCCGGCGCAAAATTCGGTGGGGCCGTGTGGCTTTCGGTGGAGCTCGACTTGGCCGCGGGCTCGGCGTCGGGCTGGGAAGAGTTGTACAGCGACGTCCAGGCCGCCATCAGCGCCGAGTTCGACACGTCGTCGAGGCTTGCCCCGGCAACGACGGCCTGGATGTCACGCAGCTTGCCGATCAGGTAGCGCTGGAAGTCGCGCGCACCTGCGGGGGTGTCCAGATCCGACCGCGCCGCGACGGCGCCCTCGATGTCGCGCTGCAGGGCGTCCAGGGCTTCCCTACTGGCGGCGGCCTTCTGATGCGCGTTCAGCACCGCGGTCACGACTTGCAGATCGACCTGTGCTGTCGACGAATTCTGATGTGCCAGAGCGATTTCCGCGCTCCGAATGGCCTCGGCCGCGGCGCCTTCTTGATGGTCGGCGGAGGACGCATCGTCGGGCATGGTGGGGACAGTAGCCACGGCCGTCGGCGCCGACAATTCAGTCCTGTGCAGGAGCGGTGTAGTGCTCACGCAACCCGTCCAATTTCGCGGCGGCCGCGCCGGCGAGGTCGCGCGCGTGTGCCACCACCGCACCGATCTCGTGCTGCTTGGTGAGCAGGAACTTCTGGAACTCCCGCGCACCCATCGCCGTATCGAGCGCAAGGGCGGCCTGGTTGGCGACGGCGCCGTCGATGTCGGCGGCAATGGCGTCGAGGCGCTGGGTCGCCTCGACAGTTGCCGCGTGGGCGGCGGCGAGCGCTTCGGTGAGAGCCCGGTCGGCATCGGATGACGCCGCGTGGCGTGCCGACAGCGCCGCCTGACCGGCCTCGCTCGCCTCGATCGAGCCGCCGGCCTGTCCGGCCGCTCCCTGTCCCTGCGCGTCGGCCATCGTCGCTACCCCACCGGTCGCCGGATCTGCACCCCGGTGCCGAGCGGGCTGATGCGCACGGTCGCACCGGGTTCGGGCGCCTCGATGACGAGGTTGTTGCCGATCGCCAATTGGACGTGATCCGCCGTCGGGAAGACCAGATCGCCAGGGCGGACCTGTGCGCGCGGAATCGGGATACCGTCGTAGATCTGCTGATATGTGGTGCGGTCCAAGTGAATTCCGGCCTTCGCGTAGGACCACTGGGTCAACCCGGAACAGTCGAACTGATCGGGGCCGGTCGCTCCCCAGACGTAGGGACGGCCCAGCCGCGACAGCGCGGCCCGCACCGCGATCCCCGCTCGGCTGCTGGGCGGCGGCAGGCGTAGGCCGTGGTGGCGCACCCGATAGCGGACTGGCCGCCACCGCGAGCGGTGCCTACGCGATCGGCGACGGGCCGCCAGCACATGGGCGTGCTGAGCGCGCAGCCGCGCGGTCCGGCGGCGCATCGCCTCACGCTGTGCGAGGGGGGTATCCGGCACCGCGTTGTCGGCCCGCGCCTCGTCGAGCACGGCTCTAGTCAGCGCCTGCGCGGCCGCGTGGTCCCGGCGCGCTGCATGGGCGGTGGCGGCCACCTCGGCGTCGACGCTCGCGGCCGCCCGCAGGTCGTCCCGGCTGCGGTCGACCACCGCGCGGTAATATGCCTGTCCCCCAGCGCTATTCAGGTCCGCAGCCCGAGCCAGCAGTCGATCGTAGGGTGCCAGCCGCGCGTCGAACGATGCCTCCCGGGTGTTCCCCGCGAACAGTTCGTGAGCGTGGCGCAGTGCCGCCACGTCATCTCCGGTCACTGCTGCTCTCCCTCGGTCGACTCGGTGAATGCCCGGACCCGGGGGAGAGCGCCCGGCGGGATGACTCCTCTGTTGCGGATGTCCCACAACTCTGCGCCGGTGACCCCGAGCATTCCCGCGATCACGGCGTCGGGGAGGGCCGAGCGCACGCAGGCCCGGTCGAGTCGCGCGCTCAGGCTCGCCGGCACGCGCTCCAGGAGGTCGCCGCGGGCGCTTTCCAGCTGCTCGAGATGCTGCATGAGTCGACCGGCGGACTCGGCATCGGCACCGGCCGCGAGGCGCCAGGAGTCGGCTGCCAGCATCTCGGCCCGCACGCACTGTTCGATCACAGAAAGAATATACGACTCATATTCGTTTGATGTATTCGCCGGCGCTCGCTCGATCGCCGATTTGATGGCATCGAGCTGTGCTTCGGAGGATCGCTCCAGCACCGCGGTGTCGGTGTTGTGCCGTACTACGACGACCGGTCCATCGGACCTTACCGGGATCGGTTCGGCCGGCCGCGGCGCGGTCAGGCGCTCGAGTTCGGCGGCGGAATCGGCCGCCACGACGAGCCGCGAGTAGGTGCCGGTCGGCAGGCCCAGACCGTTTTCCACCTTTTGAACTGTGCCTTTGTGCGGCTTGCGCGCGCCCCGCTCGAGATAGCTCAGGCCCATGATGCTGACGCCGGTGACCGAGGCGAAGTCGGCGAGGGACCAGTTGCGCGACTCGCGAAGCTCTCGAATCGCTGCGCCCGCCGATTCACGGCTCATCGCAGCGTTCCGGCCATATCCGGATATTACACAGCGCGACCGAACCGCCTCGGCATATATGTTTTTGTCTCGCTTCCCTTGCGGACGCGGGTCTGGTGTGTATATGTTTCTGTATACGTTTTAGAACCGAAGGAGGCGGACCAATGGGTCACCCGTGCTCAGTCAACCCGGAGATGTGGTTCGGCTACGCCGACGACGATGGCGGCGACGGTGCCGCCAAGGCTCGTGCCTATGAACAGTCGGCCACCGAGGCGCGGTTGCTGTGCCTCCGCCGGTGCCCGCTGGCTCAGCAGCGTCTGTGCGCCCGCTACGCCGTCGAGAACCGCGAAGAGTATGGCGTGTGGGCCGGGGTGAAATTGCCCGGCGGCCAGTACCGCAAGCGCGAGCAGCTCGCCGAGGCGCACGCCACTCTGCGCAAGATCGCCGCGGGGGAGATCAGCCCGCGACAGTTGGCCGACAATGCCACACTGCTCGCGCGGCGCGAGAACGATGCCGCTCCGGTCACCGCCACGGTGTTCCACCTGCCCATGCGCGAGGTCGGGCCGCGCTCCGCGGCGTGAACACTTGTCTACCCAACGGGGTTGAACGCGTCGCCGCGGGGGTAATAGAGGGTCAACCGACACGGAGGACCTCCCTTTATGACCTTCGACCTGACGCCGACCGGTGCGCAACACGACCTGGCCAAGCGCGCCCATGAGTTCGCCGAGAACGTCATCCGGCCGGTCGCGCTGGACTACGACCAGAAGCAGGAGTTCCCGTGGCCGGTACTCGAGGAGGCCGCGCAGGCCGGCTTCTACAGCCCGCTGTTCTATCGCGACCTGATCGGCGATCCCAGCGGGCTGTCGCTGCCGATGTTCATGGAGGAACTGTTCTGGGGTTGCGCCGGAATAGGTTTGGCGATCGTCATGCCGGCGCTGGCGCTGTCGGCGATCGGCCAGGCCGCCTCCCCCGAGCAGATGCTGGAGTGGGCGCCCCAATGTTTCGGCTCCCCAGGCGATCTCAAGCTCGCGGCATTGGCGATCTCCGAACCCGAGGGCGGCAGCGACGTCCGCAACCTACGCACCACGGCCAAGCGTGACGGCGATGACTGGATTCTCGACGGCCACAAGATGTGGATCGGCAATGGCGGCATCGCCGACGTCCATGTGGTCAACGCCGTCGTCGACGAGGAACTCGGCCACCGCGGCCAGGCCTTGTTCATCGTGCCGGGCGGCACACCCGGCCTGGAGTTGGTGCGCAAGCTCGACAAGCTGGGCTGCCGGGCGTCGCATACCGCCGAGCTGAAATTCAACGGCGTCCGGGTTCCCGGGGCCAATCTGCTCGGCGGCGAGGAGAAGCTCGAGCACAAGCTGGCCAAGGCCCGTGAGGTGGTGGCTGGCGGAAAGCGTTCCGGCTCAGCCACATTGGGGACGTTCGAGCAGACCCGTCCGATGGTCGCGGCGCAGGCCATCGGCATCGCCCGGGCCGCGCTGGAATACGCGACCACCTACGCCACCCAGCGCGAGGCGTTCGGCGGGCCGATCATGGACAACCAGGGCATCGCGTTCCCGCTCGCCGAGATCGCCACCCAGATCGACGCGGCGCGACTGCTGACCTGGCGGGCCTCGTGGATGGCCGCCCAGGGCATCGCGTTCGAGCGCGGCGAAGGCTCGATGTCGAAGATGGCGGCTAGCGAGGTCGCGGTGCGGGCCACCGAGCGAGCCATCCAGACGCTCGGCGGCTGGGGCTACATCAACGACCACCCCGTCGAAAAGTGGTATCGAGATGCCAAGCTCTACACCATCTTTGAGGGCACCAGCGAAATCCAGCGCATCGTCATCTCCACAGCTCTCGGCCACAACGAGGGAGCCCCGCCGCTGCACGTCGACCTCGAACCGACCGGTGGGCCGCTCAATCGCGCGTTCGGCCGAGGGACGCCGTTGCGGGGCCGGGTCGCCGACGCCGCGCTGTCGGTCAAGGACCGGGTGCCCGGACCGGTGATGCGGTTGGCGATGCAGGTAATCCGACCGCCGCGGAAATGAGGACTCATGCCCACCGATAAGACCGGCGCCGAGGCCACCGTGAGCGCGACCGACGGGAAATACACGATCGCCGTTGACGGCCGGACCGTCGGCCTCGAAGCCGTCGCCGACCGCGGCGAGCAGCGCGTTTTCTACCACACGGAGATCGACGAAGAGTTCGGCGGACGCGGCCTGGCGACGATTCTCATCGGCGAAGCGCTCGCCGCGACCCGCGCCGAGGGCAAGCGCGTCGTGCCGGTCTGCCCGACGGTAGGCGAGTACATCAAGAAGCATGCCGAGTTCAGCGACATCACCGACGAGCCCACTCCGGCGATCATCCGCTGGGTCGAGTCGCTCTGACTCAGTTCTCCCGGCCGGCCAATTCTGCGACGAACTGGTCTATGAATTCTTCGCTGGGTCCGGAATGTGCTTGGCGGATAACGAATTTGGTCAAACCCGCCTCGATGTAGCCGTCCAGCTGCCGATGGAGCTCGTCCCAGTTGGCGGCGACCAGATCCGCGGGGTCGACGTCGGGGCGGCGGCGGCGCACCGCGGCGGCCAATTCTGCCGGCAGCTCACCGTCGGCCACCGCCAGCGAGATGCCGAAGTGGTCGGGTTCGATCTCGCGACCCGCATCCGCGGCGGCGCGTTGGATCGCCTCGCGTCCGGCGCCGGCCTCGGCGGGAGTCAAGAAGCTACCCAGCCAGCCATCCGCCAGTCGGCCGATCCGCCGGAATGCCGCCGGGGCCGAACCGCCCAGCCAGATGTCCAAAGGGGGATTGGGTCGCGGGGCGACCGCGGCCGCCGTGACAGAGAAGTACCGCCCGTGATAGTCGGCGGAGTCCTCGGCGAGCGCCGCGCGCAGCAACTCCAGCGCCTCGTCGAACACCGCGCCGCGTTTGCCTTCGGGCACCGGAAACAGTTCGCGCTCGGCGGGGATGGCGGACTGCAGCCCGAAGACCGGCAGCACCCGCTTGGGTGCGAGCGCGGCCAGCGACGCCAACTGCTTGGCCACCAGCACCGGCTGCCGGCCCGGCAGCACCGCCACCGAGGTGCCGACCTTCAACGTCGTCGTGCGTGCCAGCGCGTAGGCCATGCCGACCATCGGGTCGACGGCGGGGGAGTAGACCAGTTCGGAGAACCACAGCGAATCCACCCCGCTGGCCTCCAGGTGATCGACGATCGTCCCGAGCTGATCGTGCGGCGAGTTGATGCCGAGGCTGATCCCGAACCGGACCTTCACCCGCGTCCCCCTTCGTCCTGACCTGCCTGTCGCAACGCGACATGCCGGCCCAGTCTTCCTGGTCAATTCTGTGAAGGTCCCTGAGAAGGGGCGTCGCGGGCCGGGTCTGCCGGCCAGTGTGGGACGGTAGCGGGTAGATCACGGGCGAACTCGAGTCTTTTCCCACGTGGCGAGCACAGCGTCCTTCTGTCAGGGCTGCTGGTCGGTTGTCGATAGCCGGCGACGAGAAACCGGTTGAACACGCACGCGCGCCAAAGGAGAACTGCCATGCCAGTGCCGAACCCGTTCGTGGACGCCAAGACGGGGCGGATCACGTTCCCGGACAACGGCAGTCTGGTCCGTCACGTCGAGCGGTGGGCCAAGATGCGCGGCGACCGGCTGGCATACCGCTACCTCGACTTCTCCACCGAGCGCGACGGCGTGTACATCGACCTGCCCTGGTCGCGGTTCAGCGCGCGCAACCGCGCCGTTGGTGCCCGCCTGCAACAGGTCACCAAGCCGGGCGACCGCGTCGCCATCCTCGCCCCGCAAGGCCTGGACTATCTGGTGGCGTTCTACGGCGCGCTCTACGCCGGGGTCATCGCGGTTCCGCTGTTCGATCCCGCGGAACCCGGGCACACCGGCCGCCTGCACTCGGTGCTCGGCGACTGCGCACCGTCGGCCATCCTGACGACCGCCGATTCCGCGGACGGTGTCCGCAAGTTCTTCCGTCAGCACCGGCCCGCCGGCGAGCGGCCCCGGGTCATCGCCGTCGACGCCGTCCCCGACGAAGTCGCCGACACCTGGCAACCCGTGCCGGTGGAACACGACTCCATCGCCTATCTGCAGTACACCTCCGGGTCGACCCGGGCCCCGGCCGGTGTGAAGATCACCCACCGCGCGGTGGCCACCAACCTGGCGCAGCTCATCTCCGCCCTCCAGTGCGAGGAGGGCCAGCGCGGCGTCATGTGGCTGCCGCTGTTTCACGACATGGGCCTGGTCACCGCGATGGTCCCGTCGGTCGTCGGGCACTGCATCACGATCATGAGCCCGACGGCCTTCGTGCGCCGGCCGCTGCGCTGGATCAAGGAGCTCGCGGTGCAACCGGACGACGACGGGCCGACCTTCTCCGCGGCGCCGAACTTCGCCTTCGAGCACGCCGCGCTGCGAGGCCTGCCGAAGGACGGCGACCCCGAGCTCGACCTGAGCAATGTCTTCGCGCTGCTCAACGGCAGCGAGCCGGTGTCGACCGCGTCGATGCGCAAGTTCAACGAGGCGTTCGCGCCCTACGGCCTGCCCGCCACCGCGATCAAGCCGTCCTACGGCATGGCCGAGGCGACGCTGTTCGTCTCGACCACCGACATGAAGCAGGTGGCCAAGACCATCTATGTAGACCGCGAGGAGCTGGGCCAGGACCGCTTCCGCACCGTCGCCAAAGACGCCGCCTCGGCGGTTGCCCAGGTGTCGAGCGGCGCCGTCGCGATCGACCAGTGGGCCGCCATCGTCGACTCCGACGCCGGCGCTGAGCAGCCCGACGGGCATATCGGCGAAATCTGGTTGCACGGCAACAACATTGGCGCGGGCTACTGGGGCAACGAACGCGACAGCGAACAGACCTTCGACAACCGTCTGGCAGTACGGATCGCGGGGTCGCACGCCGAGGGTGTGCCGGACGACGCCCGGTGGTTGCGCACCGGCGATTACGGCACCTACTTCGAGGGCGACCTCTACGTCACCGGTCGGGTCAAAGACATGGTGATCATCGACGGCCGCAACCACTACCCGCAGGACCTGGAGTACACCGCGCAGGAAACCAGCGCTGCGCTGCGCGCGGGCTACGTGGCTGCTTTCTCGGTGCCGGCCAACCAGCTGCCGGACGCGGGAGACGTCGACGACTCCGCCGAGCAGTTGGTGATCGTCGGCGAGCGCACCCCGGGCGCACACAAAACCGATATCGATGCGGTCATCGACGCCATCCGCGCGGCGATTGCGGTGCGCCACGGCGTGACCGCGCGCGACGTGTTGCTGGTGCCGGCGGGTGCGATACCGCGGACGTCCAGCGGCAAGGTCGGCCATGCCGCCTGCCGGGCGGCCTATCTCGACGGCAGCCTGCGCGGCGGGCGGGGACCGGATCCGGCCGCATCAATCCCTGGGTGACTTGCGGCGGGCCTCGGCGTCGGATATTCCATAGTCAGCGCTTCTTCTGCGAGGTGGTGGTCATGGCAGCCAACAACGGGCCCAGGGTTGATCTGGAGGCGTTGGCGTCCTCGGCTGCGCACATCACCGGGCAGGGTGAGGACTTGGCCACGGCTCATGTGTCGTCCGACGACCAGCTGGTGGCGGCCCAAGCGGGCTGGGTGGGCAGTTCGGCCACCGCATTGAACGCCAAGACGGCGGCGTGGGTGCAGACCTCGCGGCGACTGGTCACCGATGTCGGCAATCACGCCACCGATTTCCACAACGATGGCCACAGCTTCGCCGAGATGGAGCGCAGCCACGTCCAGCAGCTGCGGGCGCTGCACCCCGGCGCTGAGGGTCCCGTCGATTCGGCCTGACCCCAATGGTGTTGACGGTCGCCGACATCGAGCGGTGGAACGCCGGGGCGGTGCGTGACGTCTTCCATGTCGCCACCGCGCGAGGCACTGCCACCCTGGAGGCGTCCCGTCAGCTCGGCACGCTCTCGGTCTTCGACACCTGGGCGGGCGCGACAGCCGAGGCCAGGAAGCACACCAACGCCTCGATCCGCCAAGACCTCGACGCGCACGGCAACGAGTCTCTGGCGGTAGCCCGAGCGGCCGGCAAGGCCGCCAACGACATCGAGCACGTGCAGTCCGAACTACGGACGCTGCGCGCCGATGCCACCGCGTTGCACATGAAGATCGACGCAGCGAGCAACAAGATCGTTGCGGCGGAGGCGATGCCGCCGATGGAAGCCGAGCTCGCGCAGATGCAGCTGCAGCCCCGTCTCGACAAGATCCTGACCGACGCCAACGCGGTCGACGCCGAGTTGGCCGCTGCCATCAACATGGCCGATGGTGACGCACCCATCCCGGCTGCTGCGCCACCCTCACCAGCACCGCCCCCAGCTACCCAGCCGCAAGGCTCCCCCGGCCAAGCCGGCCCAGGCGGACCCGATCCGACCGCCCCGCGCTACACCACGTCCCCGCTGACCGATCCGATCGTGGCCGGTGACCCATCGGTGATCGCCCGCCAAGCCGACAAGGTCGCCCAAGCGCGTCGCGCCCTCGACGACGCACAAGCCAAACTCGACGCCGCCGCCAAACAGGCTGTGACCCAAGGGCCCGGCTCCGGGCCCGGCCGCGATGTCACCGACCCACTCAGCCAAGCGGTCTTCGATGCCCGCCGCACCCTGACCCAGCAGACCGAAATCCTCAACAACCTCAACAAATCCGCCGCCGCGACCGGCGCGGCTCGACCCATTCCCGCTCCGCCGCTACCGCCCAACGCCGAGGTACAAGCGTTCCCACCGGGGCCCAGTGTCGCCAGCCAAGCGGCCGAGGGTCTGTCCGACGCCAGTCACGACATCAACAAGTACACCCTGGGAATCGTCCCCGACGTCGCCAAAGACATCAAAACCTTCGGCAACTGGGGCGAGGCCGGGGCCGGTGAACGCACCGAGGCGGTCCTGGATTCCGCGAGCTTGATACCAGGCGGGAAGGTGCTCGGCTGGGCCCACGACGGATTCCGCGGACTGAGCGACGTCGTCCGGCACGGCGACGACATCCCAACCCCGCACACTCACGTCGACACCCCCGACACGGCCGCGCTACACCCCGACCCACCGCTCGTCCACGAACCGGCGCCAGTACTCGACTTGACCACCGACCACGCCTTGGAACTCGGAGCCGACCCAGCGCGAGGCGGTTCGTTCGTGGCGCGTGAAGCGGAGACCGGGCTGAGAATCGAGAACGAATTGGGCGTCAATCTTTCCCGCGCCGAGGCGGGGAAACCCTACGACTTCATCGACCCGACAGGTACGACCTACGATGCGGTGGGGAATTTTTCGTCGAAATTCTTCGACCAACAGTGGAGCAATCTCCAGGCCCAAATAATTCGCCACGCTGAAATCAAGGCTGATATAGTTCCCGTGGACGTATCCCAATTCACGGTTGAACAGCAAACCCTGGTCAGACAATTCGTTCAGGGATTGAATAACCCAAACGTAATCATCATTGGAGCGCAGTGAAATGAGCGGGTTCGTTCGGTTCATCGACGGTGACTGGGCCTGGAGCTCGTCGATGACGCGCCTGCTGTTCGACTACCTGGCCGATTCGCTGCCGGAGGGCGTAGACAAGTCCGACGTGGTCGAGCTACGCGATAACAACGTTCTGATTTTGGATTTGCGTGAACCGTCTCAAGGTCTAATCGTCAAAACAATAGTCGAAGGCCTGCCGAGTTATCTCGGAAATTTGCAGCCAGACCTGCAATCGTCGGTTCAGCCGGGTTTTACGGAATTACAGCGCCTCGCATCTGCTCAGCATCGCCACAATCAAACGGCCGCAAAGTAGCGTCGATCGGCCACTCCGGTGCCGGCCACTGACTCCAGAAGCAACGGGCCACAGAGATTGCGGCCGAACGACTTCGCATTCTGCGCGAGCTGGATTGGGCCGCAGACGTTTTCGCGCTCGCCGCGACATCCGGGTGGAGAACGCGTGTTCTACACGCTCGCAGGAGTCGCCACCCAGCGCAAAAGATAAGAGCCACGGCCTCTTTCGAGATCGTGGCCCCTAGCCGCTCAATTCGGTGGGCGAAGGGGGACTTGAACCCCCACGTCCCGAAGGACACTGGCACCTGAAGCCAGCGCGTCTGCCATTCCGCCACTCGCCCTAAACAACCGGTGGAGCCTATCACTGTAGTAGCGGCCATCCCCAAATCGGAGGGGCGCCGGTATTGACCTGCCACAACGGGATTCTCAGAGTTCCGGAGGTGCCGCTGCGCTGCGCTTGGCGGATAGCATGCTGCATACGACACGCGCTGTGCGACACGCCGCAACCCGGCTCCGCGCAGCTTCAGACACGAGGACGTCAAGACATGAGCAGCCAGAGGGGGCTAGTTCAACGCATCGAGCGCAAACTCGAGGTCTCCGTCGGCGACGCCGTCGCTCGCGTGTTCGGCGGCTCGATCGTCGCGCAGGAGATCGAAGCGGCGCTGCGACGGGAGGCCGGCGAGGGAATCCGTCCCGTCGCTGGCAATCGCCTTTTGGCTCCCAACGAATACATCATTACCCTCGGTATGCACGACTACCAGAAAGTGGGCGCCGACCCGGACGTCACGTCGGACGCTTTCGCCAAGCACTTGGCGGAATACATCGGCGAACAGGGGTGGCAAACATATGGTGACGTGGTCGTCCGGTTCGAGCAGTCGGCGAACCTGCACACCGGCCAGTTCCGCACCCGCGGTGCTGTCAACCCCGATGTCGAGCCCCGGCCAAGCGCCGGCGAGCTCGCCCCGCCACAATCAGATCATGCGTTCAACGCAGAACCAGGAGTATCAGCGATGACCGACAACTACGGCGGTGGCCACGGGCAGGGTCGGCCCGGCGACGATTACTACGACGACCCCTACGCGCAGCCGCGACATGACGACCCGCATGCCGCACCCGAATCGCGCGGTGGCTACGAACAGGGTGGGTACGACCAGCGCGGCTACCCCGACCAGGGCGGCTACGGCCAGCGCGGCGGCTACCCCGAGCAGGGCGGCTACGGCGCCCCCGAGCAGCGCAGCGGCTACCCCGACCAGGGCGGCTACGGCGCCCCCGAGCAGCGCGGCGGGGGATACGGCCAGGGCGGTTACGGCCAGGGCGGCGGCTACGACCAGGGCGGCTACGGCGGCGGTCAGCGTCAGGACGCGGGCTACGGTCAGGGCGGCCAAGGCGGCCAGCACGGTTACGGCCAGCCGGCCGGCGGCGGCCAAGGCTACGACGAGTACTCGGACTACGGTCGCGGGCCGGCCCGTCACGACGAGGGCGGCTACGGCGCACCCGACCAGCGCGGCGGCTACCCCGAGCAGGGCGGCGGGTACGACCAGGGCGGCTACGGCCGCCAGGACTACGGCCAGCAGGCCGACTACGGGCGCCAGGATTACGGCCAGCAGGCCGACTACGGCCGGCAGGACTACGGCCAGTCCTACGCCGCGCCCAGTGGCGGCGGCTACGACCAGGGTGGTTACGACCAGGGCGGCCACGACTACGGCCAGCAGCAGGACGCCGGCTATGGCCAGGGCGGCTACGGCCAAGCCGGCGGCTACTCCTCGGGCGCCGGTTCGGCGGTCACGCTGCAACTCGACGACGGCAGCGGTCGCACCTACCAACTGCGGGACGGCGCCAACGTCATCGGCCGCGGCCAGGACGCCCAGTTCCGGTTGCCGGACACCGGGGTGTCACGGCGGCACTTGGAGATTCGCTGGGACGGTCACGTCGCGCTGCTCAGCGACCTCAACTCTACGAACGGCACCACCGTCAACAACGCCCCTGTCCAGGAATGGCAGCTGGCCGACGGCGACGTGATCCGGCTCGGACACTCGGAGATCGTCGTCCACATCCATTAGGCCCGCAGGTCGCGCAGCCAGCTTCACCCCGCGTCGACCACCGTCCAAGTATCGTGACGTTGCTAAATCCGGGCACGTGAGGCACGCGGCACTAGGACGGAGAGGACGCCAGATGCAGGGACTCGTACTGCAACTGACGCGCGCCGGGTTCCTGATGCTGCTGTGGCTGTTCATCTGGTCGGTCCTACGGATCCTGCGCACCGACATCTACGCGCCAACCGGGGCCGTGATGGTGCGCCGCGGGCTGACGTTGCGCGGCACGCTGTTGCCATCGCGGCAACGGGGGGGTGCGGCGCGCTATCTGGTGGTGACCGAAGGCGCCCTGTCCGGGGCGCGAATCACGTTGAGCGGCCAGCCGGTGCTGATCGGCCGGGCCGACGACTCTACGTTGGTACTCAACGACGACTATGCGTCGACGCGGCACGCGCGGCTTTCGCAGCGGGGGACAGAATGGTACGTCGAGGATCTAGGATCGACCAACGGTACATACCTTGACAGGGCGAAAGTGACGACGGCGGTACGGGTTCCCATTGGCACGCCGGTGAGTGTCGGCAAAACGGTGATCGAGTTGCGTCCGTGACGCCCGCCGATGACGATGATGCCGGCGTAGCCGGGATCGAGGAGTGGCGTCCGTGACTTTGGTCTTGCGCTATGCAGCGCGCAGCGATGTCGGCTTGGTGCGATCCAACAACGAGGACTCGGTGTACGCCGGTGCGCGCCTGCTGGCGCTCGCCGACGGCATGGGCGGGCACGCCGCCGGTGAAGTCGCCTCGCAATTGGTGATCGCCGCCCTCGCCCACCTCGACGACGACGAGCCCGGCGGCGATCTGCTGGCCAAGCTCGACGCCGCGATCCACTCCGGTAACTCCGCGATCGCCGCGCAGGTCGAGATGGAACCCGACCTCGAGGGCATGGGCACCACATTGACCGCAATATTGTTCGCCGGCAATCGAATTGGGATGGCCCACATCGGCGACTCGCGGGGCTACCTGATGCGCGAGGGCGAACTCACCCAGATCACCAAGGACGACACGTTCGTCCAGACGCTGGTCGACGACGGGCGGATCACCAAAGAGGAGGCGCACAGCCACCCGCAGCGGTCACTGATCATGCGCGCGCTCACCGGCCATGAGGTGGAGCCGACGCTGACCATGCGCGAGGTGCGCCTCGGCGATCGTTATCTGCTGTGCTCCGACGGACTTTCCGATCCGGTGAGCGACGAGACGATTCAGGAAGCGCTGAAGATCCCGGACGTCACCGATAGTGCCGACCGGCTGATCGAGTTGGCGTTGCGCGGCGGCGGACCCGACAACGTGACGGTGGTGGTCGCCGACGTCGTCGACAACGACTTCGGTCCCACCCAGCCGATCATCGCGGGCGCGGTGTCCGGTGACGCCGACGTACACGCGCAGCTGACCCGGCCCAACACCGCGGCCAGCCGCGCCTCGGCGCTGACCCCGCGCAAAGAGGCACCCAAACGGGCTGTGCCCCAAATAGATACGGCCCCGGCGCCGCGGCGGACGCGCCGCCGGATGCTGATCGGCGTGGCGCTGGCCATCCTCCTGGTGCTGGCGGGGTTGGCGGTCGGCCGCACCGTGATCCGAAGCTACTACTACGTGACCGACTACAACGGCGCGGTGTCGATCATGCAGGGCATCCAGGTATCGATCCTGGGAGTGCCTCTGCACCAACCTTATTCGCAGGGCTGCTTGGACAGTCGAAACCAGTTGTCGGTGATCCGCTTCGGCACGCCAGCGAACAAAGACTGCCGGCTGATGAAGCCGTCGGACCTGGCCGAGTCGCCCCGCGCGCAGGTCGCCGCCGGGCTTCCGGTCGGCACACTGGAGCAGGCCAACGCGCAGCTGCGCCAACTCGCCACCGACTCGCTGCTGCCGCTGTGTCCGCTGGCGCGCGCGCAATCACCCACCCCGGCCCCGTCGTCCGCCCCTACCCCCTCCGCCTCGGCCACCGCCGAGCCCGGCGCGGGAACCACTGCGCCGCAAGAGTCTTCGGCGACCCAGTCGCCGGCCGCTCCGACCGCCCCCGCGCTCTCCCCGCCGCCACCCCAGCCGGGCACCGACTGCCGGACTCCGGAATGACGACGCAGCCGCAGGCGCCCGTCACTGTCACACCCTCGTTGCCGAACCGGCGCAATGCCGAGCTGATGCTCGTGGGTTTCGCGACAGTGATCACCGCCGCGGCATTCGCGATCGTGCAGGCCAATCAGGAACGCGGCCTCAGCTGGCAGCTGTTCACCTATGCCCTGGGCTTCCTGGCGGTATTCGGCGTCGCGCACATGGCGATCAGACGCTATGCGCCGTACGCGGATCCGCTGCTGCTGCCGATCGTGGCGCTGCTGAACGGGCTCGGCCTGGTGATGATCCATCGGCTCGATCTCGACGAGCGGCTGGCCGAGGGCAGTGGCCGCGCCGTCACCAACCCCCAGATCCTCTGGACGCTGGTCGGGGTCGGCGCCTTCGCGTCCGTCGTCGTGCTGCTGAAGGACCACCGCCAGCTCGCCCGCTACGGCTATGTGTCCGGGCTCGCCGGCCTGATCGCGCTCGCGGTTCCCGCGCTGCTGCCCAAGTCGCTGTCCGAGCAGAACGGCGCGAAGATCTGGATTCGGTTGCCCGGCTTCTCCATTCAGCCCGCCGAGTTCTCGAAGATCCTGCTGCTGATCTTCTTCTCGGCCGTGCTGGTCGCCAAGCGTGGGCTGTTCACCAGCGCGGGTAAGCATGTGCTGGGGATGGATCTGCCGCGGCCACGCGACCTCGCCCCGCTGCTGGGCGCGTGGACGGCGTCCATTGCGGTCATGGTCTTCGAAAAAGATTTGGGCACATCGCTTTTGCTGTACGCGTCGTTTCTCGTCGTGGTGTACCTGGCCACTCAGCGGTTCAGCTGGGTGGTGATCGGGCTGGCGTTGTTCGCGCTGGGCAGCGTGCTGGCCTACTACGCCTTCGGCCATGTCCGGGTTCGGGTGCAGACCTGGCTGGACCCGTTCGCCGACCCGGACGGCGCCGGCTACCAGATCGTGCAATCGCTGTTCAGTTTCGCGACCGGGGGAGTGTTCGGCACCGGGCTGGGCAACGGCCAGCCGGACACCGTGCCCGCTGCCGCAACGGATTTCATCTCCGCGGCGTTCGGCGAGGAGCTCGGCCTGGTCGGACTGGCCGGGATCCTGATGCTCTACACGATCGTCATCGTGCGCGGCATGCGGACCGCGATCGCCGTGCGGGACAGCTTCGGCAAGCTGCTGGCCGCGGGCCTGGCGTCCACGCTGGCGATCCAGCTGTTCATCGTCGTCGGCGGCGTCACCAATCTCATCCCGCTGACCGGTCTGACGACGCCCTGGCTGTCCTACGGTGGCTCGTCGCTGGTGGCGAACTACATCCTGCTGGCGATCCTGGTCCGCATCTCGCATGCGGCTCGTCGCCCGTTCCGCTCGCCTGCGCCTAACACCTCGCCGATCGCCAGCTCCAACACCGAGGTGATCGAGCGGGTATGAACACCTCATTGCGCCGGATCTCGATGACCGTGATGGCACTGATCGTGCTGTTGCTGCTCAACGCCACCCTCACCCAGGTGTTCACCGCCGACGGGTTGCGGTCGGATCCGCGCAATCAGCGGGTGCTGATGGACGAGTACTCCCGGCAGCGCGGCCAGATCACCGCGGGCGGACAGCTTTTGGCGTACTCGGTGGCCACCGACAGCCGCTTCCGATTCCTGCGGGTGTATCCCAACGCCGCGGTCTACGCGCCGGTCACCGGCTTCTATTCGCTGCGCTACTCCAGCACCGGCCTCGAGCGGGCCGAGGACCCGATGCTCAACGGATCCGATCAGCGGCTGTTCGGCCGCCGCCTGGCCGACTTCTTCACCGGCCGCGATCCCCGCGGCGGCACGGTCGATACGACGATCAGCCCGCGCATCCAGCAGGCCGGCTGGGACGCGATGCAGCAGGGCTGCAACGGGCCGTGCCGCGGCGCCGTCGTCGCGCTGGAGCCGTCCACCGGAAAGATCCTCGCGATGGTGTCCTCGCCGTCGTTCGACGCCAACCAGCTGGCCTCGCACGACCCGGAACAGCAGGCCCACACCTGGCAGCAGCTGCGCGACGACCCGCATTCGCCGATGATCAACCGCGCGATCTCGCAGACGTATCCGCCGGGCTCGACGTTCAAGGTCATCACCACCGCGGCGGCGCTGCAGAACGGCGCGTCCGAGGACGACGAGCTGACCGCGGCATCGTCGATCCCGCTGCCGGACAGCACTGCCAGCCTGGAGAACTACGGCGGCCAACCCTGTGTCAACGCCGAAACCGTCACGCTGCGTGAGGCTTTCGCGCGGTCGTGCAACACCGCCTTCGTGCAGCTGGGTCTGCTCAACGGCACCGACGCGCTGCGCGCGATGGCCCAGTCGTTCGGCCTGGACGCCGTCCCGGAACCGACGCCGCTGCAGGTCGCCGAGTCCACCCTGGGCCCGATTCCCGACGCCGCCGCGCTGGGCATGTCCAGCATCGGCCAGAAGGACGTCGCGCTGACGCCGCTGGAGAACGCGGTCGTTGCCGCTACCATCGCCAATGCTGGCATCGCCATGCAGCCGTACCTCGTCGACAGCCTGCAGGGACCTGACCTGGCCAACATCAGCACGACCGCGCCGCACCAACAGCGCCGTGCGGTGTCCCCGCAGGTCGCGGCTAAGCTAACGGAGTTGATGGTCGGCGCCGAGAATGTGACACAGCAGAAAGGGGCGATCCCCGGCGTGCAGATCGCATCCAAGACTGGTACCGCAGAGCACGGCACCGACCCGCGCCACACACCACCGCACGCGTGGTACATCGCTTTTGCCCCCGCGAAGGCTCCGAAGGTGGCCGTCGCTGTGCTTGTAGAGGACGGCGCTGACCGGTTGTCGGCGACCGGAGGTGCGCTCGCCGCACCGATCGGGCGCGCCGTCATCGAGGCCGCGCTGCAGGGAGGACCATGAGCCCCGCGAAGACGACGCGAGTGAGGATCGCAGCGAGGAACGAGCGAGGACCGGAGCGAGCGGGAGACGAGCCATGAGCCCGCGAGTAGGTGTGACGCTGTCCGGCCGCTACCGCCTGCAGCGACTGATTGCCACCGGCGGCATGGGCCAGGTGTGGGAAGCCGTCGACAGCAGGCTGGGCCGGCGCGTCGCGGTCAAGGTGCTCAAGGCTGAATTCTCGCAAGACTCCGAGTTCATCGAGCGGTTCCGGGTCGAGGCGCGCACGACCGCCATGCTCAACCACCCGGGCATCGCGAGCGTGCACGACTACGGCGAGACGCAGATGGACGGCGAAGGCCGCACCGCCTACCTGGTGATGGAGCTGGTCAACGGCGAGCCGCTGAACTCCGTGCTCAAACGGACCGGACGACTGTCGCTGCGGCACACCCTGGACATGCTCGAGCAGACCGGCCGGGCGCTGCAGGTCGCCCACGCCGCCGGGTTGGTGCACCGTGACGTGAAGCCGGGCAACATCCTCATCACCCCGACCGGTCAGGTGAAGATCACCGACTTCGGTATCGCCAAGGCGGTCGACGCCGCACCGGTGACCCAGACCGGCATGGTGATGGGCACCGCGCAGTACATCGCACCCGAGCAGGCGCTCGGCCACGACGCCACCCCGTCCAGCGACGTGTACGCGCTGGGAGTTGTTGGCTACGAAGCGGTTTCGGGCAAGCGGCCGTTCACCGGCGACGGCGCCCTGACCGTAGCGATGAAGCACATCAAAGAAGCCCCGCCGCCGCTGCCATCGGACCTACCGCCGAATGTGCGCGAGCTGATCGAGATCACCCTGGTGAAGAACCCGGGCATGCGCTACCGCAGCGGCGGGCCGTTCGCCGACGCCGTCGCCGCCGTGCGCGCCGGCCGTCGCCCGCCCCGACCCAACCAGGGCGCCGGCGGTGCCCGCGCCACCCCGGCCGCGATTCCGTCGTCGGGCGCGCAGACGCGCGCCTCGGTTGCGGCCACCACCCGGGCGCCCGCCGCCCGTCGGACCCGGCCGGCCACCGGCGGGCACCGCACGCCGCCGCCGCGGCGCACGTTCTCGTCCGGTCAGCGCGCGCTGCTGTGGGCCGCCGGCGTCCTGGGGGCGCTGGCGATCATCATCGCGATCCTCATCGTGATGAACTCGCACAAGAGCAATTCGGAGCAGCAACCGTCGCCACCCACCGTGAGCCAGACCGACGCCCCGTCCAGCAACCCTGAATCGGCGCCGGCGCATCCAACTAATTGGACGTATCGGGGGCAGGCGGGTAATCCTGAAGGGCAATGCACCCTGCCCACCCCCAGGCGGGCGTCCGCGCTGACGTACTCGTGCGCGACGGCGTCCCAACACGAGAAACCGCGATGACCACCCCGCAGCACCTGTCCGATCGCTACGAACTCGGCGAGATCCTCGGCTTCGGTGGCATGTCCGAAGTCCATCTGGCCCGAGACGTCCGGTTGTCCCGCGACGTAGCGGTCAAGGTGCTGCGCGCGGACCTGGCCCGCGACCCCAGCTTCTACCTTCGTTTCCGCCGCGAGGCGCAGAACGCCGCAGCGCTCAACCACCCGGCGATCGTCGCGGTGTACGACACCGGCGAGGCCGAGACGGCCGGCGGACCGCTGCCCTACATCGTGATGGAGTACGTCAACGGTGTGACGCTGCGCGACATCGTCCACACCGACGGGCCGATGACGCCGACGCGGGCCATCGAGGTGATCGCCGACGCGTGTCAGGCGCTGAACTTCTCGCACCAGCACGGCATCATCCACCGCGACGTCAAGCCGGCCAACATCATGATCAGCAGCACCAACGCGGTCAAGGTGATGGACTTCGGCATCGCGCGGGCGCTGTCCGACAGCGGCAACAGCGTCACCCAGACCGCGGCGGTGATCGGTACCGCGCAATACCTGTCACCCGAGCAGGCGCGCGGCGACACCGTCGACGCCCGCTCCGACGTCTACTCGCTGGGCTGCGTGCTCTACGAAATGCTCACGGGGGAGCCACCTTTCGTGGGTGACTCGCCGGTTGCGGTGGCGTACCAGCACGTCCGCGAAGACCCGATTCCGCCGTCGCGGCGCTACGAGGGCATCTCCGCCGACCTCGACGCCGTCGTGCTCAAGGCGCTGGCGAAGAACCCGGAGAACCGCTACCAGACCGCCGCCGAGATGCGGGCCGACCTGGTCCGGGTGCACAACGGCGAGCCGCCCGAGGCGCCCAAGGTGCTTACCGAGGCCGAGCGCTCGTCGCTGATGACCGCGCCGCACTCGTCGGATTCGACTGGCTCGCAAACCAATCCGCTGCCCCGCCAGCAACTCGACTTCGTCCGCGACCGCAATCCCGGTTCGGTGAGCCGCTGGGTGATCGCAGTCGCCGCCCTGGCGGTGCTGACCGTCGTCGTCACCGTCCTGATCAACACCCTCGGCGGCGGCATGCGCAACGTGCAGGTGCCCGACGTGCGCAACCAGGCCTCGGCCGACGCGATCGCGGCCCTGCAGAACCACGGCTTCAAGACCCGCACCCAGCAGAAGCCCGACTCGACAGTGCCACCGGACCACGTCATCGGCACCGATCCCGGCGCCAACACCAAAGTCGGTGCGGGCGAACTGATTACGGTCAGCGTATCGACCGGGCCGGAGCAGCGTGAGGTGCCGGACGTGTCGTCGCTGAGCTACTCCTCGGCGGTCAAGAAGCTCAAAGCCGCCGGGTTCACCCGCTTCAAGCAGGTCAATTCGCCGTCGACGCCGGAGACCAAGGACAAGGTCATCGGCACCAACCCGCCGGCCAACCAGACCTCGGCCATCACCAACGAGATCGCGGTGATCGTCGGTTCCGGTCCGTCGAGCAAGCAGATCCCCGACGTCGCGGGGCAGACCGCCGACGAAGCCCAGAAGAACCTCACGGTGTACGGCTTCTCCAAGTTCGCGCAGGCCGCGGTCGACAGTCCCCGGCCCGCCGGATCCGTCGTCGGCACCAATCCGCCGGCGGCCGCCAACGTTCCGGTGGACACTGTGATCGAGTTGCAGGTGTCCAAGGGCAACCAGTTCGTGATGCCCGACATCACCGGCATGTTCTGGACGGACGCCGAGCCGCGGCTACGCGCCCTGGGCTGGACCGGTGTCCTCGACC
Organism: Candidatus Mycobacterium wuenschmannii; assembly: GCF_030252325.1. Classification (NCBI taxonomy): domain Bacteria; kingdom Bacillati; phylum Actinomycetota; class Actinomycetes; order Mycobacteriales; family Mycobacteriaceae; genus Mycobacterium; species Candidatus Mycobacterium wuenschmannii. The sequence continues at coordinate 3,612,996 of NZ_CP126981.1, forward strand.
GTGGGCCTGACGTCGATGCCGGCGGCTCGCAGCACAACCGGGTGGTCTACCAGAGCCCGACCGCGGGTCAGGGCGCCACCCGGGACGGCAGCATCACGCTGAAGTTCGGTCAATAGCCAGGCTGTCGACCAGCTCGCTCTCCAGCCTGCGCACCAGGCCGTCGTCGCGCGGCTGACCGCAATCGGCCAGCCAGTTGGCCAGCATCCGGTGCCCACCCTCGGTGAGGATCGACTCCGGGTGGAACTGCACCCCGTGGATCGGCAGGTCGACATGGCGCACGCCCATGATCACGCCGCTCTCCGTTCTGGCGGTGACCTCGAGTTCGGCGGGCAACGTCTCAGGCGTGATCGTCAGCGAGTGGTACCGGGTCGCGGTGAAGGGGTCCGGGAGTCCTTGCAGCACACCGGTATTCAGGTGGTGGACGCTGCTGGTCTTGCCGTGCAGCAGCTCCGGCGCCCGGTCGACGGTGGCGCCGAAGGCGACCCCGATGGCCTGATGGCCGAGGCACACCCCCAACAGCGGCGTGCGCGTCGCGGCTGACGCCCGGACCAGGTCGATCGAGGCGCCGGCCCGCTCGGGCGTGCCCGGGCCGGGGCTCAGCAGAATCCCGTCGACCTCGGCGGCGGTGCCCGACGGGTCGGCCAGTCGCGGGTCGTCGTTGCGCCACACGGTCGCCTCGACACCCAACTGGCCGAGGTACTGCACCAGGTTGAAGACGAAGCTGTCGTAGTTGTCGACGACCAAGATCTGCACCGTGACAGGTTACTCAAGCCCTGGTGAAGTCAGTAGCTGACCGGGCCCGCCGGCTCGGCGTAGTGCGTGCGCACCGGCTCGCTGTGGCCCACGACGTGGACGTCGGAGACGGCGTGCTCGGTGTAGCCGAGGCCGAACCGGACCACGTACTGCTTGTAGAGGATCACCAGGGGAGCGCCGGCCAGCGCGCTCTGCATCGCGGTGGCGTCGCCGATCGCGGTGATCGTGTACGGCGGGCTGTAGGTCCGCCCGTTGAGCAGCAAGGTGTTACCCACGCAGCGGGCCACCGAGGTGCCGATGATCCGCTGGTCCTGCATCTGGATGGCCTCGGCGCCGGCGCTCCACAGCGCGTTGAGGACCGCCTGGATGTCCTGCTGGTGCACGACCAGGTCGTCCGGGGAGGCGTCGCGCGGGAAACGGCCGTTGGCGTCGCGTTGGGCGTCGTTGAGTGTGACGGTCAGCCCGGGGCCGTGCACGGGATCCAGGCCGGCGTCGTCGGCCAGCTCGGCCGAGCGGCGCAGCATCGCCGCCAGCGCCGCGTCCGCGGAGCGGCCGTGGGTGGAGTCGATGGTGTCGGAGAGCTTGTCGCGATCGGTGGTCAACCGGTCGACGGCGGACTGTTCGCTACGTACCAGGTCGACAAGCCGGGGGGCATCGCTGCGCCGAATCTCACCGCCGCGGGAAACGCCGTGCGTCGCGCCGATCATCAGACCGGCCAGTAAGCAGACGACCGGGACACCCACCCGCCACCGGGAGGGCTGTGCGTGCTCGTCGTCGTTGGAGCGGGCGGGCAGCAGCCGGGGGATCCGTCTGGCCATCGGCTCTCCGTCCGCTGCTGGTGAGTGCGTTACGCTCGCTCTGCCTACCGTAGCTCCGAGTTATACCCGAGGTAGAAATGCCCAAGTCCAAAGTCCGCAAGAAGACCGATTTCACCGTGAGCGCGGTGAGCCGCACCCCGGTCAAGGTGAAAGCCGGGCCGTCCAGCGTGTGGTTCGTGGTGTTGTTCTGCGGCCTGATGCTGATCGGCCTGGTCTGGCTGATGGTCTTTCAGTTGGCGGCCACCGGCCCGGACGCGCCCGCGGCACTGAACTGGATGGCCAATCTCGGGCCGTGGAATTACGCCGTGGCGTTTGCCTTCATGATCAGCGGCCTGTTGCTCACGATGCGGTGGCGTTAAGCCTGCTTCTGCCCGGCCAGCAACGGGTGAGAGCCCGGATCACACGCGTGTGATTCATCCCCATTGTTGATAGCTGCTGTGGATAACTGCATCGGCAGTGGTAGACCCCCTTAGGAGCCCCGTGCAGCAAACTCAGTGGGCGCCGTCTCCGGTCGGAACCGCAGCGTGCGGGCTCGCGGGAGTTGTGATGGCTACCACATGTGTGACCGTTGTCACAGATGCTCCGGGACGGCTTTTGCTGGGCATTTCCGCCGTCGGATTGATCCTGTTCGCGGGCGGAACATGGCGCGCGCGGCCGAAGCTGGCAATCACCGACGACGGCCTGCAGATAGGCGGTTGGATCCGCCCGCAGCTGCTGCGGCGGCCCGACATCAAGCACATCCGGATCACCGAGTTCCGCCGGATCGGGCGCAAGATGCGGCTACTGGAGATCGACGCCCACGACGGTCGGTTGTTCGTCTTCTCCCGGTGGGACCTGGGTACCGACCCGCTCGATGTGCTCGACGCGCTGACGGCCGCCGGCTATGCGGGAGGTGCTCCTCGAAACTGAAGCCAGGGCTGCGATCCGCGCGGATCCGCGGCCCTGGCTTCTGGTTCGAGGCTCTAGGAGATGGTGATCGATTCGATGACGACCGGCTCGGTCGGACGGTCGCCCGGGCCGGTGGCCGTCGTCGCGATGGCGTCGACGACGCCTTGGGAGTCCGCGTCGGCGACCTCACCGAAGATGGTGTGCTTGCGGTTCAGGTGCGGGGTCGGTCCGACGGTGACGAAGAACTGCGAGCCGTTGGTCCCCGGGCCCGCATTGGCCATCGCCAGCAGGTAGGGCTTGTCGAACTGCAACTCGGGGTGGAACTCGTCGGCGAACTTGTAACCCGGGCCGCCGCGGCCGGTGCCGGTGGGGTCGCCGCCCTGGATCATGAAGCCGCTGATCACCCGGTGGAACACCGCGCCGTCGTAGAACGGGCCGGAGCTTCCGCCGGAGGCGTTCTCGGTCGAGTACTCCTTGGTGCCCTGAGCCAGGCCCACGAAGTTCGCGACGGTCTTGGGTGCGTGGTTGCCGAACAGCGCGATCTTGATGTCGCCGCGGTTCGTGTGCAGGGTGGCAGTGGCGGTCTGAATCTGGCTGGAAGTCACGGGATCACAGTCTGCCATCACCGTCCGCCCCACCGGACAGCCGGTGTGGCAGTCTGAACCCATTCCCAAGGCGGTCATGCGAAAGGGCGAGAAATGCGCGCTAAGAACCACACTCACCTGACCCCTCGGGAGCGGCTGAACCGCGGTCTGACCTACACCGCGGTCGGACCCGTCGACGTGACCCGCGGCCTGGTCGGCCTCGGCGCGCACTCCGCCCAGGTCGGCGCGTCCAGCTTGCAGCGGCGCTACCGGGAGGGTCGGCTGGCCCGCGACCTGCGCGCCGCCCAGGAGGCGCTGGTCCAGGAGTTGGCCGCCGCCCAAGAAGTGGTGACCGGTCTGCCCGAGGCGCTCGCCGAGGCCCGTCGGTCGCAGCGCCGCACGCCACGGCCGTGGCTGTTGGCCGGCGCCGCGGTCGGGGTGCTCGCCGTCGGTGCCGTCGCCTTCTCGATCGTCCGCCGCTCGTCGCAGCCGGAGCCGGCGACGTTGCCGCCCAGCGTCGACGTCGACCACCGCCCCTGACCTTGGGCTGGCATCGCTACGAGGGTCGGGCGCTCGCGGACAGCGCCCTGACCGGCGAAGCGCGCGACACCGAATTGGAAAGCTTTATCCGTCTGGACAATTCGCGCCTGTGCGACGTCCGTCTGGAGAGTGCGACCGCAACCGACGACTACGACCGGTCGCGGCGCTGGTACCAGGTGCGCTACCTGGCCGACGACGGCGAGGGCGGCGAGTTGTGAACCGTCGGCCTAGTTCTTACTGAGCGTGAACGGTATGTCGACCACCGTGTTGCCGAGATAGGTGCGGTCGACGCCGGCCAGCGAACCGTCGTTGATCGACACCTCGTGACGAAACGATGTCTTGGGATCAGTAGCGGTCCAGGTATCGCCATCCAGATGGAAATCCATGCCGCCCATCGGGTTCTGGACATGTTTGCAGCCCGCACCGCAGGACGTGAACACCCAAGGCCCGCCGGCCAGCGGACCGGGGCTGCTTGCGTGCGGGGTATAGGAGCCGTCGGCCAGGTCGGCGGATGCCGGAGCTGCCAATACGATCGCCGCGACAGCAAGGGCGGCGGCGGTCACTCTCTTCTGATATCTCACCGATCGAACGCTAACCAGCCCGGCGTTGGCCTGATACAGGGATTTCCCTGGTGATCGGCGAATCTCCAGGGAAATCCCTGTATCTCGGCGGCTGGATGCTCACTAACCTCCAACGAAATACATCTGATCGCAGCACGGCAGAGGGGAACCAGCGATGAAAATGGGGCGGACGATCATTCTGGCGGCGGCGTTGCTGCTGGCCGGGGTCCCGGTTGCCGATGCCGACCCGCCAGACGGCGGTCAGCAGTGTCCCGACCAGCAGAGTGCTCAGAGCCCCGATCAGCAATGCCAGGCGGGCGACGTGGCGGGCAAGGTCATCGACAAGGTTCAGGACGGCGCCGACAAGGCTCAGCGAGCGCTGCAGCAGCAACAGCAACAGCAGGACCCACGAAACAAACCGCTATCGCAGGTCGGTTATCTGTACCTCGTCAACGGGGTCCCGACGTGCTTCCACAACTGGGACGTGGGTGTTGCCGGCATGGTCCCGGTCCAGCCAGTCACACCCTGCTGACGGCGTGGGCGCTGGCCCAGGGCGCACCGGCACGCTTGACTAGGCGCTCCCCCAATTGCCGACGGGAAGCGGTGAGCGGTGAGTGAAAAACGCGAGCAATACCTGCGTGCATACCAGGACGGCCTTGACGCGGAGATCGGTGCCACCAATCCCTACGCTGGCACCGGAGGGTGCGCCAAGCTGTGGCGGCTCGGCTACAAGCGAATGCTGGAAAAGAAGGTCAAAGGGACGCGGGCCATGCTGCGATACCAAGCAGCGAGAGACGGAATGGCCGCGCGGGCGCCATGGAATTGATTGCGGAGCTTAGGGCGAAACGTGCTGGTGTCTGGCGCATGTCGACCAGACCGGCGACACTGGAGGCTGTTATCCCATAGCTGGAGCATTCTGTAGGTGGTGACCGTGCCGGTTTGGTCAGACAGATGGTATTGACAGTCGCCGACATTGAGCGGTGGAACGCCGGAGCAGTGCGCGATGTGTTCCATATCGCCACTGCCCGCGGTAATGCCACTCTGGAGGCGTCTCGTCAGCTCGGCACGCTCGCGGTATTCGACACCTGGGCCGGCCAGACGGCAGAGGCGAGAAAGCACACCAACGCCTCAATCCGGCAAGACCTCGACGCCCACGGTAACGAGTCCTTTGCGGTTGCCATGGCTGCGAACAAGGCCGCCAACGACATCGAGCACGTGCAGTCCGAACTGCGCACACTCAAGCACGATGCCGCCGAGCTGCATATGACCATCGATCCGCTGACGAACAAGCTGGTCCCGACATCGGACCAGACCCTTCCGTCGGAGGCGCTGGTCGCCATGCTGGAGCTGCAGCCCCGGCTGACTAAGATTCTGGCCGAAGCCGACGCGGTCGACGCGGAGTTGGCCGCCGCCATCAACATGGCTGACGGTGACGTACCACTGCCCGCAGGACCCCGCGTGCAGTTCGACCCCAGGAACCCATTCGTCGACGACCCGCGATTCGGGCACTGGGAGAACGTCGTCCCACCGCCGTACACGGGGGCGACACCACCCCGCCGTGGACCGGACACAAATCACTGGAGGGTCTGCCCGGCAAGGGCCCGGGCGGACCGTCCGGCTTCTACGTGCCGGGCGGAAAGACGTGGGCGGATGACGCCGCCGCACCGGCGCTCTACCGCACCGAGCAGTATCGCTTCCGCATCTCGGGCGAGGACTACACCGGCTACACCCGCGTGGTGAACGGCCAGCAGCAGCAGTGGGTGGCCTATACCTACGAAGCCCAGCATTATGTCCAGTACAACGTCGGCGCGCAGGCATGGGCACCGAAAGGGCCGAACGAAGTCACCGGCGAGCTGGGCGGCACAGCAACCGGGGGCCTTGCCGGCATCACGCCGCCACCAATCATCGAGGCGTGGAAACCGGTGTCGCTGCCGCAGATCGCGTCGTGGTCGGCCGGCAGCCCAGCAGCGACGTACTACATACCTGACGGGTGCGGCGGCCAATTCACGTTCAGTGGCGGCGTTCCCGTGGGCGGGATGGCTCCGCCGCCAACGATTCCCAGCATGATCGCCGCGCCACCGTAGACGAGGGGATTACCCGTCACGGTCGTCATCGGTATCCCAATACGCCCACTCCGGTAACGGTGTCAGTGGCGCCGCTCCATATGCCGAGGCTTCATGGCCTGGCGGCGTTCGGACTTGGTTCCAGCGTGGGTCGCCCCGGTTGGCGCGACTCCGTCGAACGCCTCGGATGAAGATGGCAACCAATCCGCCAACGATGAACGCCGCGAGGACGGCTTTCGCCGCGATCAGCAACATGCTGGGCAGCCGGTCAGCTTCGCGAAGTCGGGGACAGTTGCAGGTTGGGGCACGCCTTCTTCAGTGCCGATGTCGCGTTGAACGTCAGGGTGGCTGCGCGCATGCTGTCGTTGTCCGCGCCGGTCGGCACCCCATTGGCGGCCGCGCGTTGACCCTTCGCTGTCAGCGCGGTGCCATCGGCCCAGCCACCCAACTGCGTCTTGAGGTCGGCCCCCGTCACCGAACCTTGAGCGGCGCGAATGTCGTCAGCCATTGTCGATTCGGCATCTGCGATCGCTAACAAATCTTTTGTTTCACCCGGCCCGTTTTGCAGCGTGGTGATTGATTCCTGCATCTTGGTCCACTTGGGCCCGAGCTGCTCGACGATGCCGCAGTCATCCTGCGGACCCGCGCTGTGGTGACGGCCCTGGTTGAACCAGACAGTGGCCGCGATCCCCGCGGCGGCGAGCACGACGATTCCGATCAGCAGGGTTACTCGCCGGCGTGAAGTCGACGAAGAGGCGTCGTCTGCCATGGAGGCGAACATACCCGGCGATCGCACCGCTCTCGCGCGATGGGCGAGGGATCGATCCTTCGGCGCCGCAGACTTCCGGCGTCTCGATTGTGGAGCCTAGGAGATTCGAACTCCTGACATCTGCCTTGCAAAGGCAGCGCTCTACCAACTGAGCTAAGGCCCCTGATATCAATCAGTGGGGAGCCGGCCATCGATCTGGTCGGCGGCCACATGCCAGACCTCGACGCTCTGGTGCGACCGGATTACCACTGCCAGCAACGTGACCGCTGCCAGCGGCAACACCAGTCTCACGAAACCTCTTGGCGAACACATGGTTGTGGGCCTAGGAGGACTCGAACCTCCGACCTCTTCGTTATCAGCGAAGCGCTCTAACCGCCTGAGCTATAGGCCCGCACGCGCATACGGACGAGCGACGAGATTACCGCACCCGAGCGTCTGCGCCCAAAACGCTAGTCGCGGTCGGCCAGCGTCACCTCGACGCCGCCGATCAAGTCCGTGGTCAAGTTGTAGATGAATGCGCCGATGGTGGCCGCCGCGGTGAGCAGAACGATGTTCACCAAGCCGATCAGGATGGCGCCGCCGAAGATCGTCCCGCTGGACACCAGCTCGGCGCTGCCGCTGGTGTTGTTCAGCAGATCGCCGACGTTGCTGTTGAGCTTGCTCCACACGCCCATACCGCCGAGCACCAGATAGAGGAATGCGACGGCGATCATCCAGACGAAGAACAGCGCGACCGACAGCACCGCCGACACCTTCAAGGTGCTCCACGGGTCGATCCGCCGGATCTGCATGCTCGCTCGGACGGGTCCCGGCGTCCGCGACGACACCTGAATGCGGCCCTCCGACCGAACCGGCGCCGTCATCGGACCGTCCGCATGATCGGGGACTGACTTCCGTTGTGTCCCACGGGGAATCGGGCCGGACAGGTCGGGCAGTTCACTGGCGTAAGCATCGGTCTCCCGGCTCTCGTTCTGCGTGGGAGCCGGTACCGGCTCGGCTTCATGTGACGGCGCCTTGGGTGCGCCCGGCGCGGCGGTGCCGGAAATGAACCGGTTGAGTCGGGCCTCGGCGTTGGGTGCGGCCCCGCCCCGGGCGGGCTGCCGCTGCTGACCCGGCGCCGGACGCGCCGGGGGCCGCTTGCGTGGCGTCGCGGCCGTGCCTCCCCCGGTCCCGTTCGGGTTGTCGCCCGGTCCGGCATGACCCGGCTCGTTCGGTGACGTCACCCACTGCTCCTAACCGTGCGACCTGCCATCGCTCAATCCTCGGACTCGGCGCCCGACTCTTCGTCGGCGGCGTCGGCGTTGGCCTCCTCGGCGTCGGCCTCTTCGGCGTTGCGCGCAATGGCTAACAGTGTGTCGCCCTCGCCCAAGTTCATCAACCGAACGCCCTTGGTCTGCCGACCGGCCTTGCGCACCTGCCTGGCTTTCGTCCGGATCACTCCGCCGCCGGAGGTGATCGCGAACACCTCGCTGTCGTCGTCGACGATCAGCGCACCCACGAGCTTGCCACGCCGCGGGTCGTACTGAATCGTCAAGATGCCCTTGCCGCCGCGGCCCTGCGCGGTGTACTCCTCGATTGCGGTCCGCTTGGAGTAGCCCCCCGCGGTCGCCACCAGCAGGTATGTGCCCTCTCGAACCACGTTCAGCGACAAGAGGTAGTCGTCTTCGTTGAACCGCATGCCCTGCACACCGGAGGTGGCCCGGCCCATCGGCCGCAGCGCCTCGTCGGTCGCCGAGAACCGGATCGACTGGCCGTTGGCGGAGACCAGCAGCAGGTCCTCCTCGGCCGAGCACAGCACGGCGCCGACCAGCTCGTCGCCGTCCCGCAGGTTCACCGCGACGATGCCGCCGGAGCGGTTGGAGTCGAAGTCGGTCAGCTTGGTCTTCTTCACCAGGCCCTTGCGGGTGGCCAGCACGAGGTACGGCGCGTCCTCGTAGCTCTTGATCTGGATGACCTGGGCGATCCGCTCCTCGGGCTGGAATGCCAGCAGGTTCGCGACGTGCTGGCCGCGCGCGGTGCGCGACGCCTCCGGCAGGTCGTACGCCTTGGCGCGATACACCCGGCCCTGGGTGGTGAAGAACAGGATCCAGTCGTGCGTCGAGCAGACGAAGAAGTGCCGCACGATGTCGTCCTGCTTCAGACCCGCGCCCTGCACGCCCTTGCCGCCGCGCTTCTGACTGCGGTACAGGTCGGTCTTTGTCCGCTTGGCGTAGCCGGTCTCGGTGATCGTGACGACGACGTCCTCGCGGGCGATCAGGTCCTCGTCGGCGACGTCACCGTCGGCGGCGATGATTCGGGTGCGACGGTCGTCGCCGTGCTTGTCGGCGATCTCCTTGAGCTCATCGCGGACGATCCCGCGTTGCCGCTCCGGCTTGGCCAGGATGTCCTCGAGGTCGGCGATCTCGGCCTCGATCTTGGCGAGGTCGTCGACGATGCGCTGGCGCTCCAACGCGGCGAGGCGACGCAACTGCATGTCCAGGATGGCCTGCGCCTGGATCTCGTCGATGTCCAGCAGCTCGATCAGGCCGGTCCTGGCGATGTCGACGGTCTGCGACGCGCGGATCAACGCGATCACTTCATCAAGTGCGTCAAGGGCTTTCACCAAACCGCGCAAGATGTGCGCGCGCTCGTTGGCCTTGCGCAGCCGGTAGGTGGTGCGCCGGATGATGACGTCGAGTTGGTGGGCCACATAGTGGCGGATCATCTGGTCGAGTCGCAGCGTGCGCGGCACCCCGTCGACGATCGACAGCATGTTGGCGCCGAAGCTGGTCTGCAGCTGGGTGTGCTTGTAGAGGTTGTTCAGCACCACCTTCGCCACCGCGTCGCGCTTGATCTCCACGACGATGCGCAGGCCGACCCGGTCACTGGACTGGTCTTCGATGTTGGAGATGCCGGCCAGCTTGCCGTCGCGAACCTGCTCGGCGATCGAGGTGATGAAGTTGTCGTGGTTGACCTGATACGGCAACTCGGTGATCACCAGGCCGGTGCGACCGCGCGAATCCTCTTCTATCTCAACGACTCCGCGCATCCGGATGGATCCGCGGCCGGTGGTGTAGGCGTCGTGGATGCCCTGCGACCCGACGATCAGTCCGTGGGTCGGGAAGTCCGGGCCCTTGACCCGCTCGCAGACCGCGGCCAGGGTGGCTTCCTCGTCGGCCTCGTGGTTCTCCAGGCACCAGTAGACGGCCTCGGCCAACTCGCGCAGGTTGTGCGGCGGGATGTTGGTCGCCATGCCGACCGCGATGCCGCCGGAGCCGTTGGCGAGCAGGTTCGGGAACCGGCTCGGCAGCACGGTCGGTTCTTGCACCCGGCCGTCGTAGTTCGGGATGAAATCGACTGTCTCCTCGTCGATTTCACGCAGCATCTCCATCGCGAGCGGAGTCAGCCGCGCCTCGGTGTATCTCATCGCGGCCGGCGGATCGTTGCCCGGCGAGCCGAAGTTGCCTTGCCCGTCGACAAGCGGATAGCGCAGGGACCACGGCTGGGCCATCCGGACCAGGGTGTCGTAGATCGACGAGTCACCGTGCGGGTGGTAGTTGCCCATCGTCTCGGCGACCGAGCGCGCCGACTTGGCGTGCCCGCGGTCCGGTCGGAAGCCGGAGTCGAACATCGCGTAGAGCACCCGGCGGTGCACGGGCTTGAGGCCGTCACGCACTTCGGGCAGCGCGCGGCCGACGATGACGCTCATCGCGTAGTCGATGTAGCTGCGCTGCATCTCCTGCTGGATGTCGACCGGTTCGATGCGGTCGGCGGCGTCGCCGCCGGGCGGCAGCGTGGTGTCTGTCATCTGTTCCTCATCGGTGAGATTTCAGTGGGGGAGAGGGCTGTCAAGCGTCAGACATCAAGGAAGCGAACATCTTTGGCGTTGCGGGTGATGAAGCTGCGGCGGGCGTCGACGTCCTCGCCCATCAGGATCGAGAACAACTCGTCGGCCGCGGCGGCGTCGTCGAGGGTGATCTGGCGCAGCACCCGCACCGACGGGTCCATGGTGGTCTCCCACAGTTCCTTCGCATCCATCTCGCCGAGACCCTTGTAGCGCTGGATGCCGTCCTCGGCGTTGATCTTGCGGCCGGCCTTGCGGCCTTCGGCGAGCAGGCCGTCGCGCTCGCGGTCGGAGTAGGCGAACTCGGGGTCGCTGCGCTGCCACTTCAGCTTGTACAGCGGTGGCTGCGCGAGGAACACGTGGCCGTTCTCGATCAGCGGTCGCATGAACCGGAACAACAGAGTCAGCAGCAGGGTCGAGATGTGCTGGCCGTCGACGTCGGCGTCGGCCATCAGCACGATCTTGTGGTAGCGCAGCTTGGTGAGGTCGAACTCGTCGTGAATACCGGTGCCCAGCGCGGTGATGATCGCTTGCACTTCAGTGTTTTTCAGCACGCGGTCGATACGGGCTTTCTCGACGTTGATGATCTTGCCGCGCAGCGGCAGGATCGCCTGGAACATCGAGTCGCGGCCGGACTTGGCCGAGCCGCCGGCCGAATCACCTTCCACCACATACAGTTCCGACTTACGGGGGTCGGTCGAGCGGCAGTCCGCCAACTTGCCCGGCAGCCCACCGAGGTCGGTTGCGCTCTTGCGGCGCACCAACTCTCGCGCCTTGCGGGCCGCTATACGTGCCTGCGCGGACGACACCGCTTTGTTGACGACGGTCTTGGCGTCCGAAGGGTTGGCGTCGAACCAGTGTTGCAGTTCCTCGTTGCAGATCTTCTGCACGAATGACTTGACCTCGGTGTTGCCCAGCTTGGTCTTGGTCTGGCCCTCGAATTGCGGCTCGCCGACCTTCACCGAGATCACCGCGGCCAGGCCCTCGCGAATGTCGTCGCCGGTGAGGTTGGGGTCCTTGTCTTTCAGCAGTTTCTTGTCTTTGGCGTACCGGTTCACCACGGTCGTCAGCGCGCTGCGGAAGCCCTCTTCGTGGGTACCGCCCTCGTGGGTGTTGATGGTATTGGCGAAGGTGTGTACCGACTCCGAGTAGCCGCCGTTCCACTGCATTGCGATCTCGACCTCGTGGCCGGGGCCCTTGCCGGAGAAGTCGACGATGCTGGTGTGGATCGGGTTCTTGGTCCGGTTGATGTGCTTGACGAAGTCGACGAGCCCACCCGGGTAATGGAACGTGCGGTGCTTGACCTTGTGCGGCGCAGCGGATTCCGCTGATTTCTCCTCCGCGGTCTTCGGCGCCTCGGCCGTGTCGCTGACGACCTCGTCGACAACCTCGTCCTGGCTCACGCGCTCATCGGACAGGTTGATCGTCAAGCCCTTGTTGAGGAAGGCCATCTCCTGCAACCGCCGCGCGACCGTCTCGAAGTCGTAGTTGGTGGTTTCGAAGATGTCCGGGTCGGCCCAGAACCGGATGGTGGTTCCGGTCGCGTTGGTCTTGTCACCCTTCTTCAGGGTGCCGGGCACGGAGCGGTCGTAGGTTTGGAACCACTCGAACCCGTCGGTGCGGATGTCCGCTTCCAGCCGAACCGACAGCGCGTTCACCACCGAAACGCCGACGCCGTGCAGACCGCCGGACACCTGGTAGGCGCCCTCCTCGAATTTGCCGCCGGCGTGCAGGACCGTCATCACGACGTCCACGGTCGGGATTCCGGTCGCGTGCATGGCTGTCGGAATGCCGCGGCCGTCGTCGGTGACCTCGACGCCGCCGTCTTCCAGAATCCGGACGTCTACCTTGGTGGCGAAGCCCGCCATGGCCTCGTCGACCGCGTTGTCGACCACCTCCCAGACCAGGTGGTGCAGGCCGCGTTCGCCGGTCGAGCCGATATACATACCGGGGCGCTTGCGGACGGCCTCCAAGCCTTCGAGGACCTTGATCGAATCGGCACCGTACTGTTCTTTGGCAGCCACTAGCGGGACGCTCTCCTCGGGTATTTCTCTGGGCCTAAAGGGCCTGGGACCGTCGGCCCCGCGCGGATCACATCCACTCTACCGTCAAGGTGGTTCCGGACTGATGCTGCAAGGGCGTTTCTGCACAGCTATTTGCGCCGTGTGCGGAATTTTTCGGTCTGTCTTGCGTCCTGACGCTTGACGAGCGGGTTTCCCGCGTTGTGACGGCCCTCAGCGCAAGGGCCCCGCGACATCATCCGTAGGTGTCGCGCGGGCCGCGGCCGGCGATGTGCAACGGGCCCTTGCGCCACGAGGGAGCGGTCGGGCCGGTGATCCGAAGGCTCGTCACCACACCGTCGCCGACCTCCGCCGCGATCTTGGCCAGCACCTGACTCTGGATCAACCGGAGCTGGGTGGCCCACGCCGTCGACTCGGCGGTCACACTCAGCACCCCGTCACGCAGGCCGGTCGGTGTCGCGTGCTCGGAAATCTGGGAGCCGACCACCGTCGACCACCGACCGAACACCGTGCCCTCGGCCACCCGCGGCGACCATCCCTGTTTCTTCGCGAGGTCGCGGCTGGCATTGCCGAGCGGTTGCGGGTCACGAGAGTCCGGGCCGGGCCCGGACCAGCGGCGCCGGCTAGCGGAGCCGGCCACTCGGCGGGCCGGGGGGAGCCGTCGGCCGCGGCCAACATCCTTACCTTGGGTGCGGGCCGCGCCGCGGGCTTCCTCTAATACGCGGCGCACCAGATCCATGCCGTTCACTCCGCTCAGGTGCTCGGGCGGGCCGGCCTCCGGGGTCTCTTGCGGGTCGTCGTCGGGATCCACTGCCTCACTCCTCTTCCGCCACGACCGCGGAGGCCGGGCCGGTGTCGTCGTCGCGCATTGTGATGTTCACGCGGTCCGCCAGCCACTCGCGCGGGATGTCATCGACCACCGCCGCGGTCACCAGCACCTGTTCCGCGGTGGCGGCGGCCGCGGCTAGCGCCTCGCGCCGCGCGGTGTCGAGTTCGGCGAAAACGTCGTCGAGGAGCAACACCGGGTCGCTGCCCTCGGCGCGTAGCAGTTCGTACGCCGCAAGGCGCAGCGCCAAAGCCATCGACCACGATTCCCCATGGCTCGCAAAGCCTTTCGCGGGTTGTTCGCCGAGTCGCAGCTCGAGGTCGTCGCGGTGAGGTCCGACCAGACAGACCCCGCGTTCGAGTTCGGCGTCACGGCGTACCGCCATTTTCTCCAGCAGCGCGGCCCGCAGAATCTCGACGTCGGGACGGTCGGCTTCGATCTCGATGCTGGCGTTGTAGGCGATCGACGCCGGGCGCGACGCCGGCGCCAGCAGCTGATAACTCTTCTGCACCTCCGGCGCCAACTCGTTCACCAATGCCATGCGGGCCGCCATCAACTCCGCGCCGTGCGTCGCGAGGTGGCCGTCCCATACGTCGAGCGTGTCCAGCGCGCCACGGTCGCCGCGAAATCGCGCGCCGGACGCGGACTTCAACAACGCCGTCCGCTGACGCAACACTTTGTCGTAGTCCGCCCGAATACCGGCGACCCTCGGTCGGCGCAGCGCGGCCAGATCGTCGAGGTAACGGCGCCGGTCACCTGGATCGCCGCGGACCAGCGACAAGTCTTCCGGTGCGAACAACACCGCGCGCAGCACCCCGACGATTTCGCGGGGACTGCGCACCGGGGAGCGGTTCAGCCGTGCCTTGTTGGCCCGGCCGGCGGTGATCTCGAGGTCGACCGCGCATTCGCGACCCTCATTGACCACGATCGTCGACACCACCGCGCGTTGCGCGCCGACCCGCACCAGCGGCGCGTCGGTGGCGACCCGATGCGACCCCAGAGTGGACGAATACCACAGGGCTTCAACGAGATTCGTCTTTCCGAAGCCGTTCGAGCCAACGAACACGGTCCGGCCCGGGGTCAGGTCGAGCTCGACGTTCGCCCAGGACCGAAAATCGCGTAAGCCGAGATGGCGGACGTACACCTAACGACTAACCGGGCAGGCGAACCGGCATCAGCAAGTACACGTACTCCGTCTGGAGCGCGGGGAACGGTCCACTGTCGGCGGGCGGCGCGTCATTATCACCGGCCGGACGCAGCACCGCGGGCCGGCTCGGAGTCGTGAAACCGAACGACACCCGGTCCGAGTGCAGCGAGCCCAACCCGTCGGTGAGATACGTCGGGTTGAAGGCGATGGTCAGCGGCTCGCCGGCGAAGTCCACCGGCACGTCCTCTTCGGCGCGACCGACATCGTCGGCGCCGGCGGACAGCCGCAGGGTGCCGTCGGAGAATTCCATCCGTACCTGAGCGCCGCGATCGGCGACCAGCGCGACGCGCTTGATCGCCTCGGTGAGTTCGGCGACCCCGACGGTGGCGACGGCGGTGTGCTCACTGGGCAGCAGCTGCCGGAACTTCGGGAACTCCGCATCGAGCAGGCGGGTAGTGCTGCGCTTGCCGTTTCCGCTGATGCCGAGCAGTCCGTCCTTGCCGACCGACGGCCCGGCACCCAACGACAAATGCACCTCGGACCCGTCGGTACCGCTCTTGGCCGCCTCGGACAACGTCTTCGCCGGCACCAGCACCGCGGCCTCGACATCGGGCGCGCCCGCCGACCAGGTCAACTCACGAACCGCCAGCCGGAACCGGTCGGTAGCGGCCAAAACCACTGACTGACCGGAGATTTCGACCCGGATTCCGGTCAACATCGGCAACGTGTCGTCGCGGCCGGCCGCGACGGCGACCTGACCGATCGCCTCGGCGAAGACATCGGAGGACAACGTTCCGGTTTCGTCGGGCAGGGTCGGCAACGTCGGGTAATCCTCGACCGCCATCGTCGGCAGCGAGAACTTCGCGCTTCCGCAGGCCAGCGACACCCGGGTGCCCTCGACCTGGACGTCCACCGGTTTGTTGGGCAGCGCGCGGGTGATGTCGGAAAGCAGCCGACCGGACACCAAAGCTGTTCCGGGAGAAGCGATTTCAGCGGCCAGTCGTACTTCGGCGGATACCTCGTAGTCGAATCCCGAGATGGTCAGGCCGTCGTCGGAGCCGGTCAGCAGCACGCCGGCCAGCACCGGCACCGTCGGCCGGGACGGCAACGTCCGCGCCACCCACGCCACTGCATCCGCGAAGTCGTCCCGCACCAGGCGGAACTTCAAGTCGGTCAGGCCGACGGTGGTCGTCGCCACGTCCATTGCGTCCCTTCATCACCTCGAACAGCAAGGCTAACTTCAGCGGCCGATCGTGTGAGATCCCCGCCGACGGACGCCCGTGCCCGTAATCACTCCGACGACCGAACCCGGCTGTCGAACCACAACCGTAGAGCGTCGGAGGCGTTCTTGAAAGCTAATCGGAAGCAGTGACACTCGGGTCTTTCGAGCCTGGATTGGGAGGTGTGGAACGGCTCGTCCCCAACAGCCTTTTCTGAAGAACAAACTACGTAGAGATTTCAATAACAGTAATAAGGCCTGTGCAGATTGGGGACAGCATGATGTCTGTGCTGCTGGGAGCGCCGGCCGGGTTGTGCATGACAGTGGGACGGACTGTGTGGTTTGTGTGCAGCGGTTGGGGATCGGTCGCGGTTGTGGAAGACCCGGCTGTTCATGCGAGAGATGTCAGCAGTTTGCGCACAGCACCATCCACAGCCTGCGCTGTGACTAGTGGTGACGACGATGCCAAAGTTTTTTGGAATTTCCGGCGCCTGGACGCGCGCCGACGCCCTGTTATGACGGCGCGAGGCCGAAATCCGGTGCAACAACTCACCACTCGGCGTTCGAGCGGCGGGATGAATCAGCGCTTGGAACGCTGACGAATCCGAGTGGTGAGCTCCTTGACGTGATCGAAGACCTCACGACGCTCGGCCATCTCGGACAGGATCTTCTTCTGCGCGTACATCACGGTGGTGTGATCCCGGCCGAACGCCTGCCCGATCTTGGGCAGCGACAGGTCGGTGAGCTCGCGGCACAGATACATGGCGATCTGCCGCGACTGGGCCAGCGCGCGGGTCTTGCCCGGACCACGTAATTCCTCGACCGTGGTGTCGAAGTACTCCGCGGTGGCCGCCATGATCGTCGCGGCGCTGATCTGCATGGTGCTGGCATCGGCGATCAGGTCGCGCAGCACGATCTCGGCCAGGGACTTGTCGATCGGCGCCTTGTTCAGCGAGGCGAAGGCGGTGACACGAATCAGCGCGCCCTCGAGCTCGCGGATGTTGCGTTCGATGCTGCTGGCGATCAACTCCAGCACGTCGTCGGGAACGTTGAGCCGTTCCATCTGCGCCTTCTTGCGCAGAATGGCGATGCGCGTCTCCAGCTCGGGCGGCTGGACGTCGGTGATCAAACCCCATTCGAACCGCGTACGCAGCCGATCTTCAAGTGTCGCAAGCTGTTTCGGCGGTCGGTCGGAGGAAATCACGATCTGCTTGTTGGCGTTGTGCAACGTATTGAAGGTGTGGAAGAACTCTTCCTGGATACCTTCTTTGCCTTCGATGAACTGAATGTCATCCACCAGCAGAACGTCGACGTCGCGGTAGCTGCGTTTGAACGCCACCTTGCGGTCGTCGCGCAGCGAGTTGATGAAGTCGTTGGTGAATTCCTCGGTGGAGACGTATTTGACCCGCATCCCGGGGAAGAGTCGCTGCGCGTAATTGCCGGCGGCGTGCAACAGATGCGTCTTGCCCAGACCGGACTCGCCCCAGATGAACAGCGGGTTGTAAGCCCGGGCCGGGGCTTCGGAGATGGCTAGCGCCGCGGCGTGCGCGAATCGGTTGGATGCACCGATGACGAAGGTGTCGAACGTGTAGCGCCGGTTCAGGCTCAGACCCGCTGCGGCGTCGGCGGCCTGGCTGTGCGGACGCTCGGAGAAATACGACGGCCAGCTCTGATGCGCGCTGGCGAGCGCCTCGCCGTCTTCGTCGATCTCGTCCAGGTCGTCGAGTGTTTCTTCGAGAACCGCGTTGGCGTTGACGTTGGCGCGATCGTCGGAGTCGTCAGTGGCCAGTGGCGAGATGCGGACACCGAGTTCGATCTGCTGTCCGAGTCGACGGCTGAGGGCTTCGGTGATCTGAGGGCGGAGGTGACGTTCGATCTCGTTCTGCACGAAACTGCTCGGCACCGACAGGAGAGCGAAGCCCTCGACGATCGTCAGCGGTTGGACGAGATTGAGCCACGCCCGCTGCTGCGGTGTCAGTGGTGCGACATACGGTTCACCGTTGAGTGCGGCGCCGTCGGTGGCGAGCTCTCCGTTGAGTTCGGAGACGACCGCGCTCCAGACCGTCGCGAAACTTGATCCGGGGTCCTCGGTCAACGACGGGTCCCCCTGCTACGACTAATGAGTCCAACCATATGTTTCGACGACGAACTGTCCACACCGTTATCCACAGGTGTGGAAAGGACAGCGCCCGCCGCGCCGCAGCGTACCCCCGACGGCTCGCGAGATCGGCGCTCGAGACGACCAGTGAAACTCAGCTGGCGAGGAGGCCGATCTGCCATCCTTGCTTCGTTGTCTAGCGCCGTTTCGGTATGAAACAGCACCGCCCGAAGCTAACAGTTTTCCACGCGCGCGCCAACCGTTCCGCAACATTGGCGACCCCTTGCGAAAGATTGCTCCGCGGCCCGGTGGCGGGTGTGGCGTCAGTGAAGGATCAGCGGCGGTCAGGGTGTGGTTTGACCGGGGCAAGAGCGGTCAGTACCCTCATACAGTCGCCCGAAAGTAGGCGATACGGCTGCGATCCGAGCACCACCGCCCGGAGGCCGCGCCGGTTACCAGCGAGACACAAAGCCTATCGAGGCGTCGTGGGGGTTGAGCGTGACCCGCCGGCACGGGAATCCGTGGCGACCACGATGTCAGATGCAGCAAGGAGAGAGTCGTGGCAAAGGGCAAGCGGACCTTCCAGCCGAACAACCGGCGCCGTGCTCGCGTGCACGGGTTCCGGCTGCGGATGCGGACCAGGGCCGGCCGGGCGATCGTCTCGAATCGGCGTAGCAAGGGCCGGCGCTCGCTGACTGCCTGATCTCCAAATCCGGTGTGATGGCGGTGCTTTCGGCGCGTAACCGCATGAGGCGGTCGACCGATTTCGATGCGACCGTCAAGCACGGCAGGCGTTCCGTGCAACCGGACATGGTCATCTATATGAGGCGCGCAACCGGCGATCCCAAACTTGGGCTGATCGTCTCGCGATCGGTCGGATCGGCCGTTCAACGACACGGTCTCTCCCGTCGACTCCGCCATGTGGCGCGCGATGTCTTCGCCGATCTGACCCACTCCGAACACGTGGTGATCCGGGCGCTGCCCAGTAGTCGCGATGTCGGATCGGTGCGCCTGAGCGAGGAACTGCGCGCCGGCCTCCGGCGTATCGAGGCCAAGCGGTGAGTGCGATGACGGCGCGGATCCGGTCCGCCGAGTCCGCCGGTGCCCGCGGGCTGATCTTTGTCATCCAGTTGTACCGGCACATGGTGTCGCCGCTGCGGTTGCCGACGTGTCGCTTCAACCCGACCTGTAGTCAGTACGCGGTGGACGCGCTGACCGAATTCGGCTTGGTGCGCGGGAGTTGGTTGGCGATGGTGCGGTTGGCGAAATGTGCGCCGTGGCATCCCGGAGGATGGGACCCCGTGCCGGAGCGACCGAGCGCCGCGGTGACGGAGAAATCGGCCTGGGACACCCCAGCAACGCTAGGGAAGAGTGATTCTGTTGTCGTTTGATCCGTTCAGCCTGGACTACTTCTATTACCCGGTCTCGGCCATCATGTGGCTCTGGTACAAGGCGTTTTCTGCGGTGCCGGGTCTGGGAGACAAGAGCCACGCGACCAACGGCATCGCCTGGACGCTGTCGGTCGTGTTCCTCGTCTTCACCCTCCGGGCTCTGCTGTACAACCCGTTCGTCCGGCAGATCCGCACGACGCGGCAGATGCAGGAGTTGCAGCCCCAGATCAAGGCGCTGCAGAAGAAGTACGGCAAGGACCGCCAGCGCTTGGCGCTCGAGATGCAGAAGCTACAGAAGGAACACGGGTTCAACCCGATCCTCGGCTGCCTGCCGATGCTGGTGCAGGTGCCGGTATTCCTCGGGCTGTATCACGTGCTCCGCTGCTTCAATCGGACCTCGACCGGAATCGGCCAACTGGGCCTGTCGGCCAAGCAGAACCGGGAGTTGGGCAACTACCTTTTCAGCGCCTCAGACGTGCAGCACTTCCTGGACGCGCGGTTGTTCGGTGCACCGCTGGGCGCGAGCATGACGCAGAGCGGCTCGAGCCTGCAGGCGTTCACGGACTTCAGCCGGCCGGCCGTTGCGGCGGTCGGCGTGCCGGTGATGATCCTGGCCGGCATCGCCACCTACTTCAACAGTCGGGCATCGGTGGCCCGTCAGAGCGCGGAGGCCGCGGCTAATCCGCAGACCGCGATTATGAACAAGCTCGCGCTTTACGTCTTTCCGCTCGGCGTGGTGGTCGGTGGACCGTTCCTGCCGCTGGCGATCATCTTCTACTGGTTCGCCAACAACATCTGGACCTTCGGGCAGCAGCACTACGTGTTCGGGATGATCGAGCGCGAAGAAGAAGAGAAGAAGCGCGAGGCGCTCGAACGCCGGGCCGCGAATGCGCCCGCGCCCGGTGCTAAGCCCAAACGCGTGGCGGGGAAGCCGGCAGCCAACGGCGACGCCGCGGCGGAGACACCGAAGGCCGACGCGGAGAACCGCGCGCCGCGCCCTGGTGCCAAGCCGAAGAAGCGCGGGCGCTGACACCCCGATCGTCGGATCGGACACAAGACTTCACCGGGTAGGTCCCGGGCACGGGAAGGGAAATAGGCAGACATGACAGACACCGAAGCAACCACCAACGGACACGACGCCCCGGCGGCGCAGGACGAGTTGGAAGACGCGACAAACGGCGCCGCCGCGACCGAGGGTGACGGCGAGGGCGATCAGGAAGAGCGCTTGGTAGCCGAGGGCGAGATCGCCGGCGACTACTTGGAGGAGCTGCTCGACCTCCTGGACTTCGACGGCGACATCGACTTGGACGTCGAGGGCAGCCGCGCCATCGTCAGCATCGACGGCAGCGACGACCTGAACAAGTTGGTCGGCCGCAAGGGCGAGGTGCTCGACGCGCTCCAGGAACTGACGCGACTGGCGGTGCACCAAAAGACCGGTGTGCGCAGCCGCCTGATGTTGGACATCGCGAGTTGGCGCCGCCGTCGCCGCGAGGAGCTGGCGGCGTTGGGGGACAAGGTCGCCAAGCGTGTACTCGACAGCGGCGAACGCGAAGAACTCGCACCGATGACGCCATTCGAGCGCAAGATTGTGCACGACGCCGTGGCCGCCGTCAGCGGCGTCCACAGCGAGAGCGAGGGCGTCGAGCCGGGCCGCCGCGTCGTCGTCCTGGTCGACTAGGCGCCGAGTTACAGCCATGTAGTTCGTGCGGCCTACGGTGGGCGTGGATGGGAGGAATGTTTCACGTGAAACATGTCGATTCCCGCGACGCAGCGACGCCGGTGATTCCAGCCGCGCCCTCCGCCGCCGCGACGATCTTCGGCGATCGGCTTCCGCTGGCGGAGCGCTACGCGAAGCTGCTCGCAACCGCCGGAGTCGAGTGGGGCCTGCTGGGTCCACGCGAAGTGGATCGGATCTGGGATCGCCACGTCTTGAACTGCGCGGTGGTTTCGGAGCTTGTCGAGGACGACGACCGGATCGTCGACATCGGCACCGGGGCGGGGCTGCCCGGACTGCCGATGGTGATCGCGAAGCCGGGACTACAGGTGGTGCTCGTCGAATCGCTGTTGCGCCGCACCGAATTCCTCCGCATGGTTGTCGACGATCTCGGTCTGGAGGTCGCGGTGTTGCGCGGTCGTGCGGAGGATGCCGAAGTGCGCGACGCGGCCGGCGGCGCCGATGCGGTGACGTCGCGTGCGGTCGCTCCGCTGGACAAGCTGGCCCGGTGGAGCATCCCGCTACTACGCACGGGCGGGCGGTTGGTCGCGATCAAGGGGGAGCGGGCACCGGACGAGGTGCGCGAGCACCGGCGTGTGATGGCCAAGTTAGGCGCCGCCGATGCCAGGGTGGTGGAATGTGGCGTGAGTCTTTTGTCCCCACCGACAACGGTGGTGGTGGCTCGGCGGGACAAGCCGGACGCGGTCCGGAAACCGTCCCGCCGACGATCGAGCAGGGAGAGCCTATGAGCGCGCCGCAAGACTCGTTCGGCCCCGCGAGCGGGGTGTATGTTTCACGTGAAACATCGGAATTCGACACCCCGATCGGGGCCGCCGCCGAGCGCGCGATGCAGGTGCTGTCAAAGTCCTACGCGCCACTGAGCCGGCCGAGTCACCGACGGCTGTTCACCATCGCCAACCAGAAGGGCGGCGTCGGGAAGACGACGACCGCGGTGAACCTCGCCGCCGCGCTGGCGGTCCAGGGCCTGCGGACGCTCGTCATCGACCTCGACCCGCAGGGCAATGCCAGCACCGCACTCGGCATCTCCGAACGCCACTCCGGGACGCCGTCGTCGTACGAGGTTCTGCTCGGCGAGATTCCCCTGAAGGACGCGATGCGGCAGAGCCCGCATAGCGAACGCCTCTACTGCGTCCCGTCCACCATCGACCTGGCCGGCGCCGAGATCGAATTGGTCAGCATGGTCGCCCGCGAGAACCGGTTGCGCACCGCGCTCGCCGAACTCGACACGGTCGACTTCGACTACGTCTTCATCGACTGCCCGCCGTCGCTGGGGTTGCTGACCATCAACGCGTTGGTCGCGGCGCCCGAGGTGTTGATCCCGATCCAGTGCGAGTACTACGCGCTCGAGGGGGTGTCGCAGTTGATGAACAACATCAACTTGGTGAAGGCACACCTGAACCCCGCCTTGGATGTCAGCACCGTCATCCTCACGATGTACGACGGCCGGACGAAGCTCGCCGACCAAGTCGCCGACGAGGTCCGCCGCTTCTTCGGCCCGAAGGTGTTGAAGACCGTGATCCCGCGCAGCGTCAAGGTCTCCGAGGCGCCCGGGTACAGCATGACGATCATCGACTACGACCCCGGATCGCGCGGCGCGATGAGCTATCTCGACGCCAGCCGCGAACTCGCCGAGCGCAGCACGACACCCGATGGAGGGGATGCACGATGAGCCAACCGACGCGCAGAAAAGGTGGCCTTGGGCGGGGCCTCGCCTCTCTCATTCCCACCGGCCCGGCCGAGGGGGAGGGCGACTCGACCGGACTCAGCGGACCGAAGATCGGTGCCGCCGCAGCCGACGTTCTGATGGGTGGCCCGCCGGCCCCGGTCGTCTCCGACGTCGGCGCGGTGTACCGCGAAATCGCGCCAACCGATATCGAGCCCAACCCGCGCCAGCCGCGGCAGGTCTTCGACGACGAGGCGCTGTCCGAACTCGTGCATTCGATCCGCGAGTTCGGGCTGATGCAGCCGATCGTGGTGCGCGCGCTCGACAAGCCGAGCGGCCCGCGCTACCAACTCGTCATGGGGGAGCGGCGCTGGCGCGCGGCCCAGACCGCCGGCTTGACCGCCATCCCCGCAATCGTGCGGGAGACCGCTGAAGACAATCTGTTGCGCGACGCCCTCCTCGAGAACATCCACCGGGCGCAGTTGAATCCGTTGGAAGAAGCGGCCGCCTACCAACAATTGCTCGACGAATTCGATGTCACTCACGACGAACTCGCCGCGCGCATCGGTCGGTCGCGACCGCTGATCTCCAACATGATCCGGTTGCTGCGGCTGCCGATCGCCGTGCAGCGTCGGGTGGCGGCGGGTGTCCTGTCGGCCGGTCACGCCCGGGCGCTGCTGTCGCTCGAAGCGGGGGCCGAGGCGCAGGAAGCGCTCGCCGCGCGGATCGTCGCCGAGGGGTTGTCGGTCCGGGCGACCGAAGAGGCGGTCACGCTGGCGAACAGCAGCGGCCCGAGCAAGCCGGCGGCACCCAAGCGCAAGCCGATTCACATGCCGGGCCTCCAAGACGTCGCCGAGCAACTCTCCAGTGCCTTCGACACCCGCGTCACGGTGAGCCTCGGCAAGCGCAAAGGCAAGATCGTGGTCGAGTTCGGCTCGGTGGACGATCTGCAACGGATTGTCGAGTTGATGAACTCGTCGAAACGCTGACCGGTCATACCGACCCGTTACGTCACTGTGACATTCCGCCAGATCCAGCTGCCTCCAAATGCCGCGTAACCGCGAATTCGATTGTGCGCTAGGCGATTTCGCCGTCGGGGCGGTGACGGCACCTTTGCCGGCCGCCGACGGACCCGAAATCGCGCCATCGGCGGTCGAGCGGGGCCCGCGCGGGTATCGCGGCCGCTGTCATCGGGGTACGCTCGGCTGCGAGGTGGGGCACCACCTGCTCGCGGGGAAGACGGACCGTCAGTGACCGCCCCCCACGAAGGCCCAGGAGTCTAGTGTCTGCTCGAATCACGCCGCTGCGCCTCGAAGCGTTCGACCAGCTTCCGAAGCATGCGCGCCGCTGCGTCTTCTGGGAGGTCGATCCGGCGGTCGTCGGCCAACAAGATCATCTCGCCGATCCCGAATTCGAAAAAGAAGCATGGCTGTCGATGGTCATGCTCGAATGGGGTTCGTGCGCGCTGGTTGCCACCACCGCGCCGACCGACGATGAAGGCGAGACGGCCTGCCTCGGCTACGCGTTCTACGCGCCGCCGCGGACCGTCCCACGGGCGCACCGATTTCCGACGGCACCGGTGTCGGCGGACGCCGTGCTGCTGACATCGATGCGCGTGGAGCCCGGCCCGGAGGCCGACGATCTACCGCGCAGTCTCATCGCGCGCGTCGTCGAGGAACTCGTCCGACGCGGCGTCCGCGCGCTCGAGGCGTTCGGTCGCACCGAGGCCGTCGCGGAATTGACGAACTTGCCGGAGACCGACCCCGAATTGTTGCCGGTGCTCGAGGTATTGGGGGACTGCTCGACCGAGCAGTGCGTGATCGACGCCGAGTTCCTGCTCGACGCGGGATTCGTTGTGGTGGCGCCACATCCGTACTTCCCGCGGCTGCGGCTCGAGCTGGACAAGGGCCTGGGGTGGAAGGCCGAAGTGGAGGCCGCCCTGGAGCGGCTGCTGGAGAGTGCGTCGCTGCAACAACCGGTCGCGGCGGGAGCTTCGGCGGGCTCGGCGGCGTCTGCGGAGCCGACCGCGTCTACTAAGAGCCGCTAGCGCGGCCGGCTTCCACAGCCAGCTCGTGGGCGAGCAGCTCGGCGAACGTGAAGGTGCCGGTGGGGCGGTCGTTCTTGCCGAGCAGGTAGAGGCGCTTGACCGCGGCCAGAATGCCCTCCGCGATCGCGTCGCGGGTCTGCGTGGTCGTCAGCATTCCGCGATCGTGCGGGTTGGTGATGTAGCCGACGTCGACCTGAACGGTGGGCATGCGGGTCAGGCGGAGCAGGTCCCAGGTCCGGCCGTGGGTGCGGCAGTCGCGTAAACCGGTGCGCGCCACCACCTCTCGCTGAATGAAGTCCGCAAGGTTGCGGCCGATCGTCGACACCGAACCGTGCGAGTTGCCGAAATGGAACGACGCGACACCGCCGGCCGACGGGCTGGCCTGGGTCTCGCAGCGCAGGCTGATCATCAGGTCGGCGCCGACGGCGTTGGCCGTGGCCGCCCGCTCGTGGTCGGACGGGCTCCGGTTGGTCGGCCGGGACAGAAAGGTCTCCATGCCGATCGCCGTCATCCGGCCCTCGAGCCGACTTGCCAAGTCCCACAGGATGTCTGACTCGCTGATCGGCCCCGCCGATCCGTGCGCGATCAGGCCGTGGTCGTTGCCGCCGCGGCCCGGGTCGATGATGATCCGCTTGCCCGACAGCTTAGGCCCCGACCGGCGCACCAGTTCCTCTTCGCGGATGGCGTGCAACGAGCCGCCGGTGACCCGAGAAGAGAGAAAGTACAAGGAGCGCAACGTTTCCGGGCCGCAGATGCCGTCGGCGTACAGGCCGTACTCGCGCTGATACGACATCAGCCCGTTGTGGGTCTGCAGACCGAAGTAGCCGTCGACCAGGCCGGTGTAGAAACCGAGATCCTGCAAGCGGTTCTGCAGCGTCGCGACGTCGTCGCCGTACATCGGCGCCCCGAACTGATGATGCAGTGTGCGCGCACCCAACCGATACGACGCCTCACGCAGCGCGCGGTTGGTGGCCTCGCCGACGATACCGTCCACCAGCAGACCGCGGTGCTGTTGGAACGCCCGCACCGCGTGGTCGAGTTCGTCGTCGAAGAGGTCGACGGCGACGTGCCGACCGGTGCTGAGATCCGCGTCCGTGCCGTCCAGGTGACCGAGCGCGATCAGCGACGCGCGGATCTCGGTGACCGCCGCGTTACGGTCACCACGGCGCAGCTGATCGCCGTCGCCGCGGTGCGGTCTCGACATTGCAAGGCCTCCGGTGAGCCGTGTGAGCAGCCCTGCCGCTTATTGACAGGCTTAGCGGTATTCTCTCAGACCCTTAAGGATTTCGGTAAAACGCCAGGCAAACCGCGCCGATGTTTCCCGAGTCAGCCGACCCCGGGAACGGCGTCGGAAAGCTCCCGCAACAGCGCCGCCTTGCCCTTGGCGCCAACGATGCGCTTCACCGGCTCGCCGTCCTTGAACAGGATCAACGTCGGGATCGACACGACGTCGAAGTTACGGGCGGTCTCCGGGTTGGCGTCGACGTCGATCTTGGCGACGGTCAGCTTGCCGACGGAGTCCTTGGCGATCTCGGCGAGCACTGGGGCGACCATCTTGCACGGCCCGCACCAGGTGGCCCAGAAGTCCACCAGCACAGGCGTATTGCTGGCCAATACGTCACCGGCGAATGAGGCGTCGGAGACCTCCACGGGTGCTCCGGATTCGGTCTGGGTCATCGCATCTACTCCTATCAGAGGGTCGCTGCTGCCGGTTCGCCGGCAGGTTTGGTCTGGGTGCGCTCGCCCGGCTCCGCGTGCTCGGCCAGCCAGCGCTCCGCGTCGATGGCCGCCGAACAACCGGTGCCGGCGGCGGTGATGGCCTGGCGGTAGGTGTGGTCGACCAGGTCGCCGGCGGCGAACACGCCGTCCAGCGAGGTGTAGGTGGTGTGGTCCTTGACCTGCACATAGCCGTCGCCGTCGAGGTCGACCTGGCCGCGCACCAACTCCGAGCGCGGGTCGTGGCCGATCGCGACGAAAACCCCGGTCACCGGCAGCGTGGACTCGTCGCCGGTCACGGTGTCGCGCACCTTGAGGCCGGTGACGGTGTTCTCGCCCTCGACGGACACCACGGCGGTGTTGGTGACGAACGTGATCTTCTCGTTCGCGCGGGCCCGGTCGAGCATGATCTTGCTGGCGCGGAACTCCTCGCGGCGGTGCACCAGGGTGACGCTGCGGGCGAACTTGGTCAGGAACGTGGCCTCTTCCATCGCCGAGTCGCCACCACCGATGACCGCGATGTCCTGGTCCTTGAAGAAGAAGCCGTCACAGGTCGCACAGGCGCTGACGCCGCGGCCGAGCAGCTCCTGCTCGCCCGGTACGCCCAGGTAGCGGGCGGCGGCGCCCATTGCCAGCACGACGGCACGGGCCTGCAGCGTCTCGCCCTCGGAGGTGGTGACCGACTTCACCGGGCCGTCCAGCGACACCGATTCGACGTCTTCCATCCGCAGGTCGGCGCCGAAGCGCAGGGCCTGCTCGCGCATTTCGTCCATCAGCTCGGGGCCCTGGATGCCCTCGCGGAATCCGGGAAAATTCTCCACCTCGGTGGTGGTCATCAACGCGCCGCCGAAAGCGGTGCCCTCGAAGACCACGGGAGCCAGCTGTGCACGGGCGGCGTAGAGAGCCGCGGTGTAACCGGCCGGTCCGGAGCCGATGACGATGACGTCGTGAATGGTTGAGGAACTCATTCCAACCTTTCCGATACTTGAAAACCCGTGCACTGGAACGCCAGGGTAGGCGGTGCTGTTCCCGCGACACTACGGCTGGTGGACGATCCTGTCAGCCGACAGGCCGGTGTTTGCGGAACTGCAGGTCGGCGCCACCGCGAGCGCCGCCAACAGCCCCGGCGCGTCGCCCGGCAGCACCAGCAGGACGGCTGGGTGCCCGGCAATGTCGACCGGTTGGGCGCCGAGGATGCGGGTGTTCGCCGGGTAGCCGAGGCCGGCCAGGCAGGACGCCCGGCGGCGCGCGTCGTCCAGCGGTCCGTAGTCCGGCGCGCGGTCCAGCAGCGCGACGACCTCCCGATCCGACAGCGGGATGGTGGCCGGTGGCCGGGACACCGTGATGGGCTCGATCGTGGTGGGCCGGCTGGGTAGCGGCACCGGGTCGGGGAGCAACGCCCCGACGCCCAGCCACACCGCGGCGGCGACCGCGGACAGGCCGAGGGCCGCGACCGCTATGCGCGCCGGGCGGGGAAATCGCGCGCGGTCGACGGTATGGGTCGATGGTTCGGGTCCGAGCGCGGCGAGGTCGCGGCGAACCCGGTTCAGCGCCTCCATGGTCTGACGCGCCGCCGCGTCGGTGCGGATTCGCTGCCGCAACCGGGTCGCGGTCTCGTCATCGAACAGGCCCGCCTGCAGATCGGCGAGGGTGTCCGCGGTCAGCGGCGGGTCATCCGGGTCGGCTGAGTCCATTGCCCCCAGTGTCCGTCATCGCGCGACACCGCGGCTAGCGGGCCGGATGACGCGGAGCGTCGGTCTGCAGGTAGCCCAGGATCGCGGCCAGCCGGGTCCGGGCCCGGGCGCAGCGACTCTTCACGGTGCCCTCGGCGACGCCGAGCAGGCGCGCGGTGTCGGCGACCGAATAGCCGTGCATGTCGACGGCGACCACCGCGGCGCGCTGCTCGACGGGCAGCCGCATCAGCGCCTGCTGGACGGTGATCGCGGTCTCGACCTGCGCGGTGCGATCGGGCACCGGGTAGATGTCGTCGAGCGTGGTCGTGAGGTGAGTCTTGTTGCGGCGCAACCGATCCAGGCAGGCGTTGACGACGATGCGGTGCAGCCAACTGCCGACCGCCGCGTCATGCCGGAACGCACCGGCTCCGCGATGGGCCGACGCCATCGCCTCTTGCAGGGCGTCCTCGGCGTCCTCGGTGCACCGGCTGGTCAGCCGCGCGACGCGGTGGAGTTGGCGGTGGTGGCGGTGGAAGAGTTCGGCGAAGGCGGAGCGGTCGCCGGCCACGTGGGCCGCGAGCAGTTCGGCATCGCTGCGTTGCCCTGGCGATGGCGGCCGAATCCGTTGCGCGAAGCCCACTCGCCGGACAGTAATCAATCGCCCGTTGCCGGGCACTTCACTCGGTCGGGCCTGTCAGGACTTCGCTTGCACCGTGACTTCCGAGAGGCTGGTCTTGCTCTGACCGTTCTCGGTGCCGAGCGTCGAAATCCACACCAGCACATACTGAGTGGGTGACGCCGCGTTGACCTGAATGGTGTTGTGCCCCGGGTGCATCGGCATCGGCTGGCTCAGTACCGCGGTGTCGTCGAGCTTGCTCGGGGTCGCGGTCGACGACGAGCGGATCTGGATCTTGGTGCCGGTGCTGGGCAGGTCGACGTTGACGGCACCGACCACGGTCGGTTGCGGCAGCTTCAGCAGCAGGCCCACGCCGCTCTTGAAGCCGGGGAACGGAATCGGGTCGTGGTAGACGTCGGTCTCCCAGGCGGTCCCGGGGCTGCCGTCGATGGCCAGCGCGGCCGATGCGGGGTTGTCGCCTTCGCCGCCGGGGGAGAACACGGTGACTCCCACCGGCTTCACGATGCCGCCCGCGGCAGCTTCGGAGCCCGAACTGGTCGACGGGCCGTTGAGGCCGAGTTGGTCCTTGTCGAGGCCGCCGACATCGCTGAACATCTTGCTCAGCACCGACGCGAGCACCACCAGGGCGACCACGATGATGGCGGCTCCGACGCCGATCCCGATCGTGACGGCCCGGCGTCGGCGGACGCGAGCCTGCGCCTCGTCGACGTCGTCGCTGCGTTCGCGGCCCGGGCGGGCGGGTTCCGGCGGCGGGTCGTTCTCGTTGATCGGGGTAAGCAACTCGGTGCGATCGGCGACCACGGTGGCCTGCTGCAGTAGGTTCAAAAGGGTTGCGGCGCTGCGTATTCCGCCGTCCAGCTGGATGGAGTGGGTGGCCGCGGCGGAGATCTGGAAGGGGATCTCGCCGTCGATCGAGTTGGGCTCGAGGGCATGGCCGGCCGAATCGCGCGGGGCCGGCGCCAGCCCGCTGGGCTCGCCGGACTCGGGCAGCGGCCACTTGTTGACGAGCAATGCGTACAGCGCGGCGCCGATTCCGCGGATGTCGTCCTCGGGGCTGATGTTCGGCATCGTCGCCGGGAATGCGAGTACGACGTCGCCCTCGATGCTGACCCGCACCCGGGCCGCGTGGTCGATGGACAGCGCGACGCCGGCGTGGTGGGCGGCCTCCGCGGCCGCGGCCAGGGTCTGCATCGCCCGGGACGCGCCGGCGGCCGACGGCGAGGTGTCGGCCACCTCCTGTAGCGAGCCGCCGCGCACCCACTCGGTGACCACCAGGCCGCCGGTGCCGGTGTGTACGACGTCGAGGATCCGGGCGATCCCGAGCTTGTCGATACGGCTCAACTTCATGGTGCGAGCCAGGATTTCGCGAATCTGCTCGTCGGGCAGGTCGCCGTCGGGGTCGACGAACGTCAGGGCCACCTGGCGGTTCAGCGCCGTGTCCAACGCCTGCCAGAACTGCAGGTGCGGCGCGCCGCCGTGGAAGACCAGCAGCCGGTAGCGGCCGCGGGCAATGCTGACGCCGGGCACCAGTTGCTGTCCGGGGGCGACCGCGCCCGGGTCGGCGTCGGCCGACAGCGGATCGCCCGCGCCGAACGCGGTGGTTTCGAGATCGGAGTCGGACGCCTCGCCGTTGGCGGGCTGGGCCGACTCGGACGCGGCGACCTGGAGGTCGGCGGGCACGTCCGGGTGGAAGTCGTCGGCGGGTGAGTCGGCGACAGCTTTGGCCGAGGCGCTGTCCGATGGACCGTCGGTCATCTCCGCTCCTCTCCCCGTCCCCTCCCCGGTCGGCTGGCCCGCACGTCCGGCGTCCGGAGCGGGATACCCCGCCGGCGCAGACGAAATCCTGCGCTCAGGGTACGTGACGACGCCGGGGCGCAACAATCGATCTCCGCCACTGGCTGAGCCCGTCGCGACGGGGGCTGACCTGGCAGAAGACGGCGCCGCCGGGGTGGGCGAGGGGGCCGGCGCGGCCCCGATCCGGCGACGCACCGCGGCCAGGGCCGCGACCGCCTCGGGGACCTGCGCGCGCACCATGACCACGGCCACAATCGGCGCCATCACCACCCCGAGCACAAACAGCCGCAGCAGCGAACCGGCGCCGCCGCCGTACGCGGTCAGTCGCTGCATACCCAGCAGCACGTCGACCAGGTAGGCCACCAGGCCGGCCAGCAGCGACGCGGTCGCCGTCACCAGGATGGTGCGAACCTCCGCGACGCCGAGTAGGTGACCGCCATTGGGCCGCAACGCATTACGCAGTAAGACGTAACCGGCGACCGCGCCCGCCAGGAAGCCCACGCCGTTGGCAAGCCCGAGGTAGGCCGCGACCAGATCGGGGTTGCCGGCCAGCTGCGGCGCGATCAGCGACGCGACGATCTTGACGAGCGTGATGACGACGATGATCACGATCGGAATCCACGGCTGCTCACGGGCGTAGAAGACCCGCAGTTGCAGCAGCACGACGGCGTAGGGGAGCAGGGTAAACGCCGACATCGCGATCGCCGCGCCCAGGTGGCCGGCGTCGACGTCGCCGAAGTGGCCGTAGGCGAACAGCGCGCTGCCCATCGCGGAACCGCCGACGGTCATGAACGCGACCGTCGGAATCAGCGTGATCATGGTCAAGCGCATGGCCAGCGACAGGTCGGCGAGCACCGCGGCGGTATCGTCGGCGGCGGCATTGCGGCTCAGCCTCGGCATCACCACCGTCAGCACGGTGACGCCCACCATGCCGTACGGGAGGTACAGCACCAGCCAGGTGTACTGGTAGATCGCCGGGCCGGACGCGGATGCGGTGCTGGCGATCTGGTTGGTGACGATCAGGCCGATCTGGCTGATGAAGACGTAGAGCACCATCGCGCCGGCCATCTCGCCGAAGCGCTTGAGCCGGGCGTCGATGCCCCACAGCGGCCGCAGGCTGATCCGGTGGCGTCGGACGGAGACCAGCAGCACCGCCGTCTGCGCGACCACGCCGAGGGTGGTGCCGATGCCGAGCACCAGCAGCTTGGCGTTGCCCATCTCGACCGGGTCCACCGACAGCGGCCCGGGCGCGACGAGATAGGCCCCCAGCGTCACGATCGCGACGACGTTGTTGAGCACCGGCGCCCAGGCCGGCGGCCCAAACACGTTGCGGGTGTTGAGGATTGCCATGAAGACCGACGACAGGCCGTAGAACAGCACCTGGGGGAGGAGCAAGTAGGCGAACGCGACGGTCAGCCCCTCGTTGACCTGCGGGCTGCGGCCGAGCATCAGCCGCACCAGCAGCGGCGCCGCCGCCACCGAAAGCAGCGTGGCCGCCAGCAGCACGGCGGTCGCCAGCGTGACCAGGCGACGGACGAACGCGGCACCGCGGTCGGGATCGTCCTGCTCGGCGCGGGCCAGCACCGGCACGAAGATCGCGGTGAACGTCGCCTCCAGCACCAGGGCGGCGACCAGGTTCGGCAGCTGGTTGGCGACCGAGAACGCGCTCGACAGTGCGGCACCGAGCAGCGCGGCCAGCAGGACGATGCGGGCGAAGCCGGTGACGCGGCTGATCAGGGTCGCCAGCGCCATGCCCCACGACCGGGAGACCAGCGCGGCGTCGGACAGCTCGGGGCGGGCCGGCGGCTGCGAGCCCTGCGACGACACCAGGCCGGTGGGCGGCAGCGGCCCGGTCGGCGGGCCCGGGTTGCGCGCGAGCCGCGGCGGGACGGCCCGGCTCACGCGTGCTGCTCTTCGTCGACGGGGGCGTCCGGCGGGTCCGGCCGGTCCAGGTCGGCCCGGTCGGGCTGGCCGCGGAAGCGGTGCCACAGCCGTCGTCCCGCCAGCGCGATCAGCACCGCGAACGCGCTCATCGTGATCGCGAAGAGCACCTTGCCGTAGGCGTTGGAATGCACCGACAGCCGGACCGGCTCGCCGAGCTGCACACCGTCGGGGGTGTGCAGCGTCGCGTCGATCGCCACCCGCTGGGTGAAGTTCACCTCGATGGGCACCCGCATCGGCAGATAACCCGGCGGCAGCTCCACATCGCCGGGATCGGTGACTGTCATGCCGGGCGGGACGTCGAGGTGCAGCCGCACCCGGATCGGCACCGCCAGCCCGTTGTGCAGGGCCAGCGGCAGCGGGCTGTGCTCGGTGGCCAGCGTGTAGGAGCCCGCCGGCGTCACGATGGTGACGGCGTCGAACAGGTCGTCCAGCGCGTGTCCGAGCACGTCGAGCCGCTGTTGGGCGAGCCCGTTGCGGGTGTCGGGCCGGTCGGCCTGGCTGACCGCGCGCAGCATGTCCTCGCGTAGCGGCGCGGTGTAGCTGACGCCGGTCAGCCCGGTCCGCACGTCGGTGGTCAGGGCCGCGGTCAGCCCCGCCAGCCGGCCCCGCGCGGCGGCGATCTTGCCGACGACGGCGTCACTGAACCGGCCGCGGCCGCCGGCGGCTTCGGCGGACGGCTCTGGTGTCCCGTTGACCAGCGGAATTGTCGAAGCCTCCGCGATCAGCGCGGGCAGCGGCCGCGGAAAGGCGAGACCGGACCGGATCGCGGTGGCCAGGCCGGTCAGGATGGCGCCCGCGTCGTCGGGTCGCAGGTTCCAGTTGGTGGGCGGCAGCAGTACCTGCGGGCGCGGGTTGACCTTCGGCTCGAGGTCGCGCCACAGCATCGAGCCCAGCGCATCCTGCCGGCGGGCGATTTCGGAGTCGTGCTTGAGCCGGATCAGCAGGGCCGCGTTGAGGTAGCTGGGCGCGACCGGATCGGTGCCAACGGCCGCGAACGCGGCGCCGACGGCCGGGTCAAACGGCGCGAGCACTACCTGCGGCGACAACCGGCGCGGCGCGGTGTCGGGGGTCGGCGGCAGGGGGGAGGTGGAGTCGCCGGCGGTGGACTCGGCCGGCGCGATCACCACAGTGTTGCCGTTGATGCTGAGTAGGTCGACGGCGCGGCGGGTCAGTGACCCGTCCGGGATCAGGGTGGCGCCGCGGACCGCGACGACGCCCAGGATCTGGTCGACGATGTCGCCGGCGGCGCTGGTGGCGGTGGCGCTGAGACCCGGGTCGCCGATGCGCTCGACGGCGTCCAGGTCGGCCTGCGCGTACGGCAGCGGCGCGACACACATCCGGTGCGCCAGGCTGCGCAGCCGGTTCAGCCAGCCGGTCGCGGCGGCCTGCCCGGCTCCGGGATGGGTGGGGGTGCCCGGTTCCTGAGCGGGCCCGGCGGGCCCGTCGGACACGACGTAGCCGGCGGTCATCGCGTTGACGGTCACCAGCAGGTCGGGGTCGACGGCCAGGCAGACCGCGCGGCCGACAGCGCCGTCGGGGTCCACGTCGTGGCTGGTGGCGAATTCGGCCGCGGCCAGCAGCACGTCCAGCCGACCACCGGGGGCCAGCGACGTGGCCAGCTCGTCGTCCATCAGCCGGACCGGGATCGTGCCGCCCGGGACGCCGGGCGCCAGCCGCGGCCGGTCCGCCAGCGGCCAGAGCATGGTGACCGGGACCGGCCTCGAGGTGTCCGGCGCGATCACGGCGTTCAGCGTGTTGTCCGCGGGATCCAGCGGATCCGCCGGCACGCCGAGCACCGGCAGCAGGAAGCGGGCGTTGTCCAGCCGCGCGGGCTCCCCGTAGTCGGGGGTGCCGTTGACGTTGACCAGGATCGGGTAGACCCCGGGGCCGTTGAATTCCAGCGAGTGTTTGCTCGCCGAGCGCATCGGCGCGGTCAGCGAGAACTTCGCCTTTTGGCCGCGCTGCAGGACGGGCGACACCGTCGCGAAGTCCATCGCGGGCTCGTACTGATCGGTGTCGCCGTCGAGGTTGGTCCGCAGGCCCGTCGAGGTGGGTACCGCCGCCGCGTGTTCCAGCCGGATCATCACGTCGTGGACCGGACGGTCGCCGATGTTGGTCACGGTGCCCGCGACGGTCACCGCCGGCTCGCTGGTGGTGGTGACGACCTGCGGGGCAACCGAATCGATGCGGAGCTGGACGAACGGGGTGGCGCCCGGCTCACCCGCCGCGGCGGTCGGCAGGCCGCCGACGCTCAGTGCGGCCAGGATCGCGACGACGGTCAGAAGGCGCGTCGAGACGCCCCGCCGGGGTCGCGGTGCCGTCGAACCGCTGTCGATCCCCGCGAGCGGGTGGCGCCTCCACCTCGAATAGCTCTGCATCGTTGTCGGCGACCCCGGCCCTCAGGGCTCCGGACGCCACCCGTTCTTCCGGCCCCGAACGGGCTCGTCGGCCCGGCGGATGCGGGTGCGTGAATGGGTCTGCGGCCGACGCCGCGGCGTGCTGGGCGGCAGCGGCGGCAGCGCGGACTCGCCGTCGCTCTGCAGCTTGTCGATCAGCTCGTCGGCAACCTCGGCCAGCTTGCGCTCGTCGGCGTACGCGAGCCGCGACGGCAGCTCGGGGATCGGCACCCACGCCACCTCGGCGACTTCGACGTCTTCGTCAGACAACTCTCCGCCGGAGAAACGCATCAGATAATGATGAACGGTCTTGTGCACGCGTCGGCCATCGGTGACGAACCAGTAGTCGATGCGGCCCAGTGCGGCGAGCACGCTGCCCTGAATCCCGGTCTCCTCGGCCACTTCCCGAATCGCGGTCTGCTCGGCCGTCTCGCCAAGCTCGATGTGCCCCTTGGGCAGCGACCACAACATCCGGCCCCGCCGATCCAGCCGCCCGATCAGCGCCGCGAGCTGTTCGTCGCGGGGGCGGTCGATGTTGTCGATGACCAGTCCGCCCGCCGAGGTTTCGTGCACCGTGCGCAGCCGCTCGGGGCCGCGGCGGGCCGGGCGACGCTGGTTGGGCTTCGCCGGAGCGGCCGATGTGCCGGCGGCCGTCGCCTCGTTGCCGGATTTGGCTTCACCAGACCCCGCCGAGCGCCGACCACGGCGCCTTCCCCGACGCCGACGTGGTTGCGGATTTTCGCCGTCGGACACCTAAGCGATGGTAGCTGGCGTGCTCAGACGCTCTGGGCACACTCGCCGGTAGTGAGCTGCGGGATCGGGCTACCGGGCCCGATTTGCCGCACTCCTCAGCGCCGAAAGACGGCGCTTCGTCATCCGGCTACGCTCTACTCCCGTGCCCGACGACCCCCAGGATGCCGAGCTGTTGACCGCTGCCGCGGTCGCGCTCAACAGCCACGCCGACGTCCTGAGCGAGCTCGGCGCCCTGTTCGCCGCGGCGGGCCACGAGCTGTATCTGGTCGGCGGCTCGGTGCGCGACGCCGTCCTGCAGCGCCTGAGCAGTGATCTCGATTTCGCGACCGACGCGCGTCCCGCACAGTTGCAGAAGTTGCTGCGGCCGTGGGCCGATGCGCTGTGGGACACCGGCATCGAGTTCGGCACCGTCGGCGCGGAGAAGAACGGCCAGCGCCTGGAGATCACCACCTTCCGGGCCGACCGCTACGACGGGGTGTCGCGCAACCCGGAGGTCCGTTTCGGCGACTCGCTCGACGACGACCTGGTGCGCCGCGACTTCACCGTGAACGCCATGGCGGTGCGTGTAACCGCTTCTGGCGCAGCCGAATTCGTCGATCCACTGAACGGTCTGGCCGCGCTGCGGACCCGCGTGCTCGACACCCCGGCCGCGCCGTCGATCTCGTTCGGCGACGACCCGCTGCGGATGTTGCGGGCCGCGCGCTTCGTGTCGCAACTCGGCTTCGGCATCGCGCCGCGGGTGCTCGAGGCGATCCTCGACATGGCTCCGCAGCTGGAGCGGATCACCGCCGAGCGGGTCGCGGCCGAGCTGGACAAGTTGCTGATCGGTGCCGATCCGGTGGCCGGCATCGACCTGATGGTGCAGACCGGTCTGGGCGACGTCGTGCTGCCCGACGTCGGTGGCATGCGAATGGCCATCGACGAGCATCACCAGCACAAGGACGTCTACGAGCATTCGCTGACCGTGCTGCGGCAGGCCATCGCGCTGGAAGATGACGGCCCGGACCTCGTGTTGCGCTGGGCGGCTCTGCTGCACGACATCGGCAAGCCGGCGACGCGCAAGCACGAATCCGACGGTGGGGTCAGCTTCCACCACCACGAAGTGGTCGGCGCCAAGATGACGCGAAAGCGGTTGCGCGCCTTGAAGTATTCCAAGCAGCTCGTCGACGACGTCTCGCAGCTGGTGTACCTGCACCTGCGGTTCCACGGCTACGGCGGTGGCAAGTGGACCGACTCGGCGGTCCGCCGCTACGTCACCGACGCAGGCCCGCTACTGCCAAGGCTGCACAAGCTGGTGCGCGCCGACTGCACGACCCGCAACAAGCGTCGCGCGGCCCGCCTGCAGGCCAACTACGACGACCTCGAAACGCGGATCGCCGAACTGGCCGCGAAGGAGGATCTGCAGCGGGTCCGCCCCGACCTCGACGGCAACGAGATCATGGAACTGCTCGGCATCCCGGCCGGCCCGCAGGTGGGGGAGGCGTGGCGGCACCTCAAGGAACTGCGCCTGGACCGCGGGCCGCTGACACATGACGAGGCGGTCACCGAGCTGAAGAACTGGTGGGCGACCCGCGGGAACCAGTAGCGCTGCGGCGCCGTCGAATTGGGCATGGAGTACTGCTTGGGTGCCGGGGACGGCGCTGCATCGATGTTCGATCACGGACCGGATCTCGACCTCGACGGCGATGGCCGGTTGGACGCTTTCGGTCTGGATCTGGACCATGACGGACTGGCCGACGACGCGCTGGCCGATCTGGACGGCGATGGGATCGCCGATCACGCCGTCTACGACGTCGGCGGTGGCGGCGAGCGCTACGTCACCGACGACGGCACCGGAACCTGGGCGATCGCCGCCGATCGCCCGCCCCGGCCGGCGGCGGGCCTGCGGTGGTTCGGCCTCGACGGGGTCGAGCACACCGGCGCGCCCCTGACCGACTTCGGCGCCGGGGACGTTCGGCTGGTGGACAGCGACGGCAACGGCCTGGCGGACCGCGCTCTGGTCAGCGGCGCCGACGGCGTGACCGGCTACGTCGACACCGACGGCGACGGCCGCTGGGACGTCAAACTCAGCGACACCGATGGGGACGGCGCCGCGGACGCTGCCAGCGCGGTGACGCCGACAACGTAGGCCCCTGCCGGGGCGGGCCGGCCGGTACTGTGACGGCCCATGACCTCCGACTTGTCGCGCCCGGACTCGGTGAGCGCTGCCCTGACCGAGATCCTGCGCGACGACCTCAACATCGACGTCAGCCGCGTGACCCCGGAGTCGCGCCTGGTCGACGACGTGGGCCTGGATTCGGTGGCCTTCGCGGTCGGCATGGTCGCGATCGAAGACAAGCTCGGCGTCGTGGTGAACGAGCAGGAGCTGCTGGGCTGTGACACCGTCGGCGACCTCGAGAACGTGATCCGGGCAAAGGTCCCGGTCGGCCAGTGAGCGCGCTGGCCACCGCCCTGTCCAGGGCGATGCGCGCCTCTGCTCACGACCTCGTCGTCTTCGACAAGGAGTCCGACGGGTGGTTGCGCCAGCCGTGGTCGCAGGTGCACGCCCGCGCCGAAGGCATTGCCACCCGCATCCTCGACCAGCCCGCGCAGGGCGCGGTCGGTCTGGTCGGTGAGCCGACCGCCGACTTCGTCGCCGCCGTCCAGGCGACCTGGCTGGCCGGCCAGAGCCTGTCGATCCTGCCCGGCCCGGTCCGCGGTGCCGACCCGCAGCGGTGGGCGGAGGCGACGCTGGCCCGGTTCGCGGGCCTCGGCGTCCGGACGGTCTTCACCCACGGCGAGGAACTCGCGCTGCTTCAGGGCCGGGACGGGCCGACGGTCCTCGACCTGACCGCTGTCGCGCACGAGCCGTCGACCACCTTCACGCCAGTCGACCCCGCGCCCGGGACACCGGCGATCCTGCAGGGCACGGCCGGCTCGACCGGAACTCCGCGTACCGCAATGCTTTCCGGTGAGGCCGTGCTGAACAACACCCAAGGCCTGCTGAACCGCCTCGGGGTCGACCCGGCGGTCGACGGCGGCTGCACCTGGTTGCCGCTCTACCACGACATGGGGCTGACGTTCCTGCTCAGCGGCGCGCTGGGCGGGGTGCCCGTCTGGCTCGCGCCGACGTCGGCATTCACCGCGTCGCCGTTCCGGTGGCTGCGCTGGCTCAGCGAGAGCGGCATGACGCTGACGGCCGCCCCCAACATGGCCTACAGCATGATCGGCAAGTACGCCCGGCTGGTGTCCGATGTCGACCTCGGCCGCGTGCGGTTCTCCATCAACGGCGGCGAGCCGGTCGACTGCGTCGGCATGGAACGCTTCGCGGAGGCGTTGCGCCCCTTCGGTTTCGACGCCGGGGCCCTGGCCCCGTCGTATGGATTGGCCGAGTCGACCTGCGCGGTGACGATCCCGCAGCCGGGCCGGGGTCTGCGCTACGACGACATCGATTCCGGCACGGGCGAACCGCGCCGGCACGCGATGCTGGGCGAGCCGATCGACGGCATGGAAGTCCGCGTCAACCACGAGTCCGACCACTCCGCCGAGGTGCCCGGCCGGGACGTCGGTGAGATCGAGATCCGCGGTACCTCAATGTTTTCCGGCTACCTGGGCGATGCTCCGGTCGACCCCGCCGCCTGGTTCCCGACGGGCGATCTGGGCTACCTGACCGATGAC
Organism: Candidatus Mycobacterium wuenschmannii; assembly: GCF_030252325.1. Classification (NCBI taxonomy): domain Bacteria; kingdom Bacillati; phylum Actinomycetota; class Actinomycetes; order Mycobacteriales; family Mycobacteriaceae; genus Mycobacterium; species Candidatus Mycobacterium wuenschmannii. Next base: position 3,652,511 of record NZ_CP126981.1, read on the forward strand.
GGCTTGGTGGTCTGCGGCCGGGCGAAGGAGATCATCACCGTCGCCGGGCGCAACATCTTCCCCGCCGAGATCGAGCGCGTCGCGGCTGAAATCCGTGGCGTGCGTGAGGGAGCCGTCGTCGCCGTCGGCACCGACGACGATGCGACTCGCCCCGGACTGGTGATCACCGCCGAGTTCCGCGGCCCTGATGAAGCCGGCGCCCGCAGCGAACTGGTCGCCAAGGTGGCCTCCGAATGCGGCATCGTTCCGGCCAACGTGGTGTTCGTCCGGCCGGGAACGCTGCCGCGCACCTCGTCGGGCAAGCTGCGCCGCCTCGAGGTCAAGCGCAATCTGGCAGGAGCCACGACATGACCGACGAGCTGAGCATCGAGGACTACCGGGCGCTGCTCGGCGATGTCTTCAACGACGACGTCCTCAAGTGGACCGCGGAAGCCGAAGAGAGCGAACGGTTTCCACGCAAGCTGATCGAGCACCTGGGAGAGCGCGGCGTCTTCACCCAGAAATGGCTGAACGGCCAGCACCCCGACGTGGCCAAGCTCATCGCGCTGGCGATCGAGTTGGGCAAGCTCGGCTCGGCCGGCATCGGCGTCGGCGTCAGCCTGCACGACTCGGCGATCGCCATCCTGCGCCGCTTCGCCCGGTCGGACTACCTGAAGGACATCGCCGAACAGGCCATCCGCGGTGAGGCGGTGCTCTGCATCGGCGCCTCCGAGGAGTCGGGCGGCTCGGACCTGCAGATCTGCGAGACCGAAGTCCGTTCTGTCCGAAACGGATTCGAAGTCAAGGGCATCAAGAAGTACGTGTCGCTGTCTCCGGTCGCCGACTACATCATGGTGGTCGGTCGCGGCGTCGACGACGACACCGCTAGCCGGCACGGCAACGTGTTGCTGATCGCGGTCCCGTTGGAGCAGGCCGAGGTCCAGACCCCCTACCGCAAAGTCGGGGCCGGACCACTTGACACCGCCGCCGTGCACATCGACACCTGGGTGCCCGCCGATGCGCTGATCGCCCGTCCCGGAACGGGTTTGGCGGCGATCTCCTGGGGGCTCGCACACGAGCGGATGTCGATCGCCGGCCAGGTCGCCGGGGGCTGCCAACGGGTGCTCGGCATCACCCACGCGCGGATGGTGGAGCGGCGGCAGTTCGGCGCGACGCTGTTCGAGCATCAGGCGCTGCGGCTGCGGATGGCCGATCTGCAGGCTCGCGTCGACCTACTTCGGCACGGCCTCAACGGAATAGCCGCCGAGGGCAAACTCGACCTACGGGCCGCCGCCGCGGTGAAAGTCACCGCGGCGCGACTCGGCGAAGAGGTGCTGTCGGAGTGCATGCACATCTTCGGCGGATCCGGGTACCTGGTCGACGAGACGCCGCTCGGCAGATGGTGGCGGGACATGAAGCTGGCCCGCGTTGGCGGCGGCACTGACGAGGTGCTGTGGGAATTGGTCGCTGCCGCAATGAAACCCGACATCGACGGGTATCACGAGCTGCGCGCCTAACGAGCTGCCGGCCCGAACTTGTCGGTAGTGTCTGTCATGATCGCGTCATGTCCTCGATCGGATGCGTTGATGCTTCGGCGGTGAGCCGCGCCGAGCGTCTGGAGATGCTGTTCGAGGAGTTGGCGGAGCTGTCTGGCCAGCGTAACGCGATCGACGGGCGCGTCGTTGAGATCGTCGCCGAGATCGATCACGACGGGTTGTGGGGCGCCACCGGGGCGCGGTCGGTGCGGGCGTTGGTGGCGTGGAAGACCGGCTGCTCGCTCGCAAACGCTCATACGGTCAGCACAATCGCGAGCCGTCTGCCGGAGTTCCCCCGCTGCGCCGAAGGCATGCGAGAGGGCCGCCTGTCGCTGGATCAGGTAGGCGTCATAGCGGCGCGGGCCGGCGAGGGATCCGACGCGCACTATGCCCAGCTGGCCAGTGTCGCCACCGTTGCTCAGCTGCGCACCGCCGTCAGCTTGGAACCGCGACCCGACCCCGATCCTCGGCCCAAGCCCGAGCGCTCGATCACCACGACCCGCACCGAGCACGGCAGCCGCTACCGGATCACCCTTGACCACCACGACGCCGCGAAGTTCGACGCTGCCTTGGCATCTCACCTCGATGCGCTGATCGCCGAGTGGAAGCACGATCACGGCGGCGGCGCGGGCGACCCAGATCAGCGACCCCCACTACCCAACACCGCCGAGGCGTTCATGCGACTCATCGAAGCCGGCTGGGACACCGAGACTGCGCGACGCCCGCACGGGCAGCACACCACCGCGGTGGTGCATGTCGACGTCGAACAGCGCGCCGCCGCACTGCATCTGGGTCCGCTGCTCACCGACGCCGAACGCCGGTATCTGACCTGTGATGCCACGTGTGAAGTCTGGTTCGAGCGCCGCGGCGAGGTCATTGGCGCCGGCCGGACCACGCGAACTGTCAATCGTCGGCTGCGCCGCGCGCTCGAGCATCGCGATCGCACGTGCGCGGTTCCCGGTTGCGAAGCGACGCGCGGCCTACACGCCCACCACATCCAGCATTGGGAAGACGGCGGCCCCACCGAGTTGGCCAACCTGGTATTGCTGTGCCCCTATCATCACCGGTTGCACCACCGAGGCGTCATCACCATCACCGGACCCGCGAGCAACCTCACCGTCACCGACAACCAGGGTCACGCACTCAGCCCGGCATCACTGGCACGCCCGCCCACACAACCCCCGCCGGATGTCCCGCCCTGTCCAGGACCCCTCGGCGAACGCGCCGACTGGTGGTGGTACGACCCTTTTCAACCGCAACCACCACCGTCGACCAACTAATCGCGGGCGAAACCTGGCGCGCGGCGGGCACATCTTCTGAGGTGCGGGGCCGCGGGCAGCTCAGCCCGTGGAGACGATGCGATCAGCGACCACGCGGGCCACGGCGACGGCCGGGGCGCTGGTGGTCGGCTCGCCGCGCCGACCGACGATCTGGGCAACTCCGACGTCCACCAGATAACGCGACACGGCGGTGAGCGCGCGCATCCTTGGAAGAGGGTTGTTGTCGGTCTCCCCGGACTTGTCCAACACGATGGCGTTGAGGACGCCACCGTCCTCGTTCACGCGGGTGATATCGGCGAAGTCATCCGAATCAGCACCGATGATCGCGCTTTTCGTGCGCACGGACCTGCCCTCGCAGCGTCGCCACTGCGAGACGAACCGGGTGTAGAAGGAGTGTGCGCTCGCCGGTGAATCCAACTCCACCAGCGTGACATAGAGGCGGTAATCCGGTTCGGGAAACATCTCGGCGCCGGAAACGGACTCCCACTCGGCTTCGATGGTCCCGCGCACCGGGGCGGGTTCGTAGGTCTGTTGCATGCCCGGGGTTGCGGCGCCCAGGCACTCCATCGGCGATGCTTCTGCCATGCCGTTGGGCAGCCGCTCGAGCCCGCCGGGACGCCCGACCAAGGCGGTCTTCATCGGAGCCCGGACGGCACCGGATATGTCGCCGTCGTCGGGTATGAACTGCCGGAGAAGTTGCGCGGACGCCGCCGGGGAGCTTTCCGACCGCCTGGCGACCGGGTGTCCGCCGACGCTGTGCGAACAGCCCGCCACCACGACTACGCCGCAAGCCAGCATCCGGACATACCCCAACGAATGGCTCACCAGGCCAACGGTAGTGGTTGCGCCGCCCGGCCCAATGGGGCGACCGCCTGCGCTAGCGCGCCGCGGGCACGTCCTCAGGGGTGCGCGGCAGCGCATACAGCGCCATCCGCCGGTTGCTCATATCGTGCTCGCCGAGGAACGTGCAGCCGGCGTACTCGCACAGCCGACGCGCCGAGGTGTTCCGGTGGTCGGGGTCGAACATGATTCGGCGACAACGGGGTTCGACCTCGAAGACGCTGGCGACGATGCGCGGCAACAGGAACGGGCCGAGGCCCTTGTTGACGATCGACAGCTCGGCGATCGCCGCGTGCAGGCCGACGTCATACGGGTCGGCGTCGTAGCGGGTGGCGATGGAATCCCTTGCGGCGCGGTAGACCTCGACGTAGCCGCTGTCTTCGCCGTTCATGCGGCCGACGAATGGCCGGGAGTAGTCGCCGGCCACCTGGGCGTGCAGGTAGTCGCGCCACCGCGGCTCCGGCCAATCCGACTCCCAAGCCTCGACGAGGTGCGGCATGTTCATCCACCGCGAGATCATCGGCGCGTCGGCGTCCGGGTCGACCGGCCGCAGCGCGTACGGATCGGTGAGAACCGGTGTCGGCGGCGGGGGAGCGGCGCGGACGTCGTCGCTGATCTCGGTCAGCTCCCGCGGCAGGACAAAGCTCATAACGATCGGAGAGCTTACCGAAGCGAAGTTAGGGTCGCCTAACGCCCCGGGCCGGGCGGCCCCGCGAAGGCCTGCGCGATCGTCAGCCAGTGCGCCGCGTCGTCACCAGAAGCCGCTACGTCCAACTCACCGAGCGGCCGGCGCTGCGTAACCAGGAAGCAGAAGTCCTCGGCCGACCCGGTCACCCGCTGCGCCGCATCGTCCGGACCCCAGGTCCACAGCTCGCCGTCCGGCGCGCGCAGTTCCACGTGAAACGGCTCGGCCGGCGGCGCCAGCTCGTTGATGACGAACGCGAAGTCGCGGGTGCGCACCCCGATGTGGGCGATCGACCGCAGCCGCGCCGTGGGCTGCCGGGTCACGCCCAGCGCGTCGGCGACGTCGAGGCCGTGCGCCCAGGTCTCCATCAGCCGCGCCGTCGCCATCGACGGGCCGCTCATCGGCGGGCCGAACCACGGCAGCTTGCGGCCCTCGTCGACGGTCAGCAGTTCGGCGTGCAACTGCGCGCGGGTGGCCCGCCAGTCGGCGAGCAGCTCTGCGGGCGGCACCGAGGCCAGCTCGTCGGCCGCGGTATTGACGAATCCGATAGGGTCCTCCAGCGCCGTGTTGACGATGTCGGCGAAGCCGTCGGCGTCGGTGACCGACACCAGCGCGCCGCGGTCGGTCCACAGCAGGTGCCCGATCTGGTGGGCGACGGTCCAGCCGGCCGCGGGCGTCGGCGTGGCCCAACGGTCGTCCGGCAGCGACGCGACGAGCGCGTCCAGCTCGTCGCTCTCGGCGCGCAGGTCGTCGACAATCTGCGAAAAGTCGGCCATCCGCGTACTTTAACGACGCCCGATCACGCTGTGCGCCACCAGCCCGCAGAGGTAGACGACGCTGCCCGACATCACCAGGGCGGGCGCACGGCCGTCCGCGGGAATCACGCAGGCCGCCACGGTGATCGCGGCGATGAAGGCCACCCAGAACAGCGAGTCCTGCACGGCGAACACGTGTCCGCGCAACGCGTCGTCGACATCCATCTGGATCGCGGTGTCGGCGCACAACTTGAGCACCTGGCCGAGCGCCCCGAGCAGCAACCCGCCCGCCACCAGCACCCACAGCTGCAGGCCGACACCGACGATCTCGATGCCGGCGGCCAGCAGCAGGGCGCCGTTGGCGGTGGCGTAGCGCCCCCAGCGCCGCACGGCCGCCGGCGTCACAAGGTTGGCCAGAAACGAACCGCCGCCCGCCGCCGCGACGAACAGCATGGCGCTGCCCAGCGGCGACACCGACGCGGCGTGGCCGTTGCGCACCAGCAGCAGCACCAGTAGCGAGTTGATGCCGAACACCATCCGGTGCGACGCGAGCCCGGACAGGGTGGCCGCCACGGTCGGCCGCTGCAGCACGGTCCGCACGCCGTGCAGCCAGCCGGTGACCACGGCGTAGGCCACCGAACCGTGGATCGCGCGGGAGGTGTCGTCGGGACCGAGCACATGGCCGGCGAACCGCAGCGAGAACAGCAGCGCCACCAGCAACGGCGCGACCACCAGCAAGATGATCGACGCGGCCCCGGTGTCGCCGGAGCCGAACAGCGCGCGCGGCACCAGCATGAAGTTGGCGCCGAGGAACGCCGCGATCGCCCCGACCGCCGACGCGATCGAGTTCATCGTGACGACCTGCTCGCGCGGCACCACGTGCGGCAGCGCCGCCGACAACCCGGACGCGACGAACCGCGCCAGCCCGTTGACCACCAGCGCGCCGCACAGCACGATCGAATCACGTGCGCTCAGCGCCAAGCTGACGCCGACGGCGGCGACGGACACCACCCGGCCCGCATTGGCGAAGATCAACACCAGCCGCCGGTCCCAGCGGTCCATCAGTGCCCCGGCGAACGGGCCGAGCAGCGAGTACGGCAGGAACAGCACGGCGAACGCGCCGGCGATGGCCAGCGGGCTGGACGCCCGGGCGGGGTTGAACAGCAGTGCCCCGGCGAGGCCGGCCTGGAAGAGGCCGTCGGCGAACTGGCTCGCGAGCCGAAGCCGTAGCAGCCGCCAGAAGTCGGGCAGCGCGCGCACCGTTCGCCATACGGCGACCGGCGCGCTCGGATGAGTCACGGAACCTGCTTCCCGATTGGTCGGGCGATTATCGAGCGCCTGTCACAACACTACAAATTCTGGCCGACCGCGCTTCGGGTTGACCACCGCCGTCGGGCCCGGGTGCCATGATGGTCGGGTGGCGCAGCCCGAGGACCCAGAGGATTTCATTGCCCCTGCCGCACATCGAGTGCGCGCGGGCACCTTGCTGCTGGCCAACACCGATCTGCTCGAGCCGACGTTCCGGCGCAGCGTGATCTACATCGTCGAGCACAACGACGGGGGCACGCTCGGCGTGGTGCTCAACCGGCCCAGCGAGACGGCGGTCTACAACGTGCTGCCGCAGTGGACCGACCTGGCGTCGAAGCCGAAGACGATGTTTATCGGCGGGCCGGTCAAGCGCGATGCGGCGCTGTGCCTGGCGGTGTTGCGGGTCGGCGCGGTTCCCGACGACGTGCCCGGCCTGCGCCATGTGGCCGGCCGGATGGCGATGGTCGACCTGGACGCCGACCCCGAGGCGATCGGCGCCGCGGTCGAGGGTGTCCGGATTTTCGCCGGCTACTCGGGTTGGACGATCGGCCAACTCGAAGGTGAGATCGAGCGCGACGACTGGATTGTGTTGTCCGCGTTGCCTTCTGACGTGTTGGTCGAGCCGCGGGTGGACCTGTGGGGACGCGTGCTGCGCCGTCAGCCGCAACCGCTGGCGATGCTCGCGACGCACCCGATCGACGTCAGCCGCAACTAGGGCGATCGCGAGGCCGGTGTTTTTCCGGTCGAAGCGGGTCGCCCTTTCAGACTAGGGCGATCGCGAGGCCGGTGTTTTTCCGGTCGAAGCGGGTCGCCCTTTCAGCGAGCCGGGACTAAGCGGGCGCGGCGGCGGGTTCGTCGTCGTGGGAGTCGCGCGAGAGCCGCTCGCGATCACCGAGCACACGATCAGCTGGATCTGGTGAAAGATCATCAGCGGCAACATGATCACGCCGACGGTCGCGGCGGGGAAGAACACCAGTGCCATCGGGAGCCCGGACGCCAGGCTCTTCTTCGACCCGCAGAACAGCAGCACGATGCTGTCGCCGCGGTCCAGGCCCACCAGGCGGCCGACGAACCAGGTCAACGCCAGCACCAGCGCCAGCAGCAGCGCGTCGACCACCGTGACGACGGCCAGCTTCCACGGATCCACGCTGGCCCAGATGTGTTCGACCATGCCCATCGAGAATGCGGTGTAGACCACCACCAGAATCGACCCGCGGTCGACGGCCTTGGTCAGCGCGGCGTGCCGCAGGACCCAGTCGGCGATCCACGGCCGCATCAACTGGCCCGCCACGAACGGCAGCAGCAACTGCACCAGCACGTCGCGCACGGCGGTGGCGTCCATTCGGGCCCCGCCGCTGGTGTTCATCAGCAGCACGACCAGCAGCGGTGTCAGCGCGATCCCGACGATGTTGGACACTGAAGCGCTCACCAGGGCGGCCGAAACATTGCCCCGCGCAATCGATGTGAACGCGATCGAGGACTGCACCGTCGACGGCACCAGGCACAGGAACAGCAGCCCGTTGTACAGATCGAGGTTCAGCGCCCATGGCACCAGGCCTCGGCAGGCCACGCCGAGCAGCGGGAACACCACGAAGGTGGTGGCCAGCACCAACAGGTGCAGCTGCCAGCGCTTCACGCCCTGCCAGGCCTGCTGCGGCGAAAGCCGCGCGCCGTAGAGCCAAAACAGCAGGGCGATAACGACTTTCGCGGCCACCGACATGACATCGGCAAAGGCGCCACGAGCCGGGAACAACGCCGCGAGCGCGACGGTGGCCGCCATGGCCAGCAGAAAAGTGTCGATCGGCAGCTTCTTCAGCATGCGAACGCCGGTCAGTGGCAGGTCAGGGTGCAACCGGCACAGGCGCCGCCGCAGCTCCCGGCGTTCTCCTCCTGGCGCAGCGCGTAGCGCGCGGTCTGGTACGACCCTGCGGCGACGGTTCCCAGCGCACCCGCAATGCAGACGCATACGACGGTCAGCGCGGTGGCCGGCGGCGCGGCCAGGGCCACCGCCCCGGCGACGGCCAGCATGGTGGCGGCGGCCAGTTGGGGCGGCGCGACCGAACGCATCACCAGTCCGGCGGTGCTGGTGACGGCGGGACGGGTCAGCGACCGCAGTCCGAGAACGGCCAGAACACCCGCCGCGCAGACGCACAGCACTCCCGTGATGAGCATGGGGACACCATACGAGGCGTCCGCGCCGGGTGCAGCGCCCGGTTGGTCAGCGCGTGGGCGCCGCCGGTGGTGGGACGGCCGGGGCCGGGGCTGGGGAGCGGCCGGGCCTGCGGGGGAGCAACGGGGGCCGGGCCGCTGGCGGGCGGGTTGGACCCGGGCGCGCCCGCGCGGAACCCGTTGACGATGCCGTCGGTGGCCTGCGCCTCCCCGACGCCGCCGCCGGCCTCGGTGGTGACGGACAGTGAGACCAGGTACTTGTCCGGTCCGGACGTGACGATGACGTGGCGCCGCGAGGTGTTCAGCGTCATCTCGTTCTGCCGGAAGGTGCCCTCGATGAGCGCCGACGGGGAGCCGTTGTAATCGACCAGCGAGGCGTCGGTGTTGCGCCAGGCCGGCAGCTGCTGGGTGTCGATGTAGCCGTGCGAGATGGCCTCATGCGGATCGAAATCCCCGACCAGTCGGTACACCACGAGCTGGGCGTTGGGGGCGTACAGGCTCGGGCTGCGGCGGTTGGCGATCACCACGAACGCGTCCGGGACGTTGGGGTCGGGAACCTGCGTCCAGCCCTGCGGCACCGGCAGCACGAGGTCGAGGGCGTTGAAGCCGGCGGCCTTCTGCGGCTCCATTTTGACGCCCTTGCCGTTGAAGAACTCGCGCAACGTGCCGGCGGTCGCGGGCATCAGCGCCGGTGGGACGGCAGCCGCGGGGGGAGGCGCCGGCACGGGTGCGACGGGCGCCGCGGCGGGCACGGCCAGGGGGGCCTGCGGCGCGAGGCCGGGCATCGGGTTGCCGAGCGCGCCGGGCACGGCCTGCGGGACCTGCGGTACGGGCGCGGGAACCGGGACGGGGCCGGGCCGGGGCGGGAACACCGGATCGGCCGACGCGATGGGGCAGGCAACGCTGAGCACGCCGGCGGCACCGACGGCCAGACCCGCGACCGTTGCTCGCCAGCTACGGGGCATGTGCTTCATGAGAGGGTCCTTCCGAGGGTGCTCGGGTCGTTTCGAAGTCGCAGAAAGCGACTGTAACCAGCGGGAAGTCGTGGCTTCCAGGACTGCAATCGACCTTTGACCCACCTGGAACCAACCCCTGACCGGTCCGCAATCCAACCGAGACCGTCGACGGTCGGCGGGTCGCTCGACGTCGTCCTTATAACCTGTTGGGCGTGACCGACTCCGACCCCGACGCACCGCGGTACCGCTACACCGCGGACCTGGCCGGCCGCATCGAACAGACCTGGCAGGACAACTGGAACCGGCTGGGGACCTTCAACGTGCCCAATCCCGTCGGCTCGCTGGCGCCGGCCGACGGCGCCCCGGTGCCCGACGACAAGATGTTCGTCCAGGACATGTTCCCCTACCCCTCGGGGGAGGGTCTGCACGTCGGGCACCCGCTCGGTTACATCGCCACCGACGTCTACGCCCGCTACTTCCGGATGCTGGGCCGTAACGTGTTGCACGCCTTGGGCTTCGACGCTTTTGGACTGCCCGCCGAGCAGTACGCGGTGCAGACCGGCACCCACCCTCGCACGCGGACCGAGGCGAACATCGTCAACTTCCGGCGCCAGCTCGGCCGGCTGGGCTTCGGGCACGACAACCGCCGCAGCTTCTCCACCACCGACGTCGACTTCTACAAGTGGACCCAGTGGATCTTCCTGCAGATCTACAACGCGTGGTTCGACACCGACGCCGCCAAGGCCCGGCCCATCGCTGAGCTGATCGCCGAATTCGATTCCGGCGCGCGCTCATTGGATGACGGTCGCCCGTGGTCGGCGCTATCGACCGGCGAACGCGCCGACGTGATCGACAGCCATCGCTTGGTCTACCAGACCGAGTCGATGGTCAACTGGTGTCCGGGCCTGGGCACCGTACTGGCCAACGAGGAGGTCACCGCCGACGGCCGCAGCGAACGCGGTAACTTCCCGGTGTTCCGGAAGCGACTGCGGCAGTGGATGATGCGCATCACCGCCTACTCCGACCGACTGCTCGACGACCTCGACGTGCTGGACTGGCCGGAGAAGGTCAAGACCATGCAACGCAACTGGATCGGGCGATCCACCGGCGCGGAGGCGCTGTTCTCGTCGGCTGCCGGCGACATCGAGGTATTCACCACCCGGCCCGATACCCTGTTCGGCGCAACGTATCTGGTGTTGGCGCCCGAACACGAACTGGTCGACGGCCTGGTCGCGGCGCACTGGCCGGACGGGGTGAACGCGCACTGGACCTACGGCGCCGACACACCTGCGCAGGCCGTCGCCGACTACCGCCAGGCGATCGCCGCGAAGTCCGACCTGGAGCGCCAGGAGAACAAGACCAAGACCGGCGTCTTCCTCGGCGCGTACGCCACCAATCCGGCCAACGGTGGGCAGGTGCCGGTCTTCATCGCCGACTACGTGCTGGCCGGCTACGGCACCGGCGCGATCATGGCGGTGCCTGGTCACGACCAGCGGGACTGGGAGTTCGCCAACGCGTTCGGCCTGCCGGTCGTGGAAGTCATTGCCGGCGGCGATGTTTCGCTGGGCGCCTACGCCGGCGACGGCACCCTGGTCAACTCGGACTACCTCAATGGGTTCGACGTCGCCGCGGCCAAGCAGACCATCACCGAGCGGTTGGAGTCCGAGGGCCGCGGCCGGGCCCGCATCGAATACAAGCTGCGGGACTGGCTGTTCGCGCGGCAACGCTACTGGGGCGAACCGTTCCCGATCGTCTACGACGACGACGGTCGTGCGCACGCGCTCGACGACGCGGCGCTGCCAGTAGAACTGCCGGACGTGCCGGACTACTCGCCGGTGCTGTTCGACCCCGACGACGCCGGCAGTGAGCCGTCGCCGCCGCTGGGCAAGGCCACCGACTGGGTGAACGTCGAACTCGATCTCGGCGACGGCCTGCGGCACTACGCCCGTGACACCAACGTCATGCCGCAGTGGGCGGGCAGCTCCTGGTACGAGCTGCGCTACACCGACCCGCACAACCCGGATCGGTTCTGCGGCAAGGAAAACGAGGCTTACTGGATGGGCCCGCGACCCGCCGAGCATGGGCCGAACGACCCGGGCGGGGTCGACCTCTACGTCGGCGGCGCCGAGCACGCCGTGCTGCACCTGCTGTATTCGCGGTTCTGGCACAAGGTGCTCTACGACCTCGGCCATGTCAGTTCCCGCGAGCCCTACCGGCGATTGATCAACCAGGGCTATATCCAGGCGTTCGCCTACACCGACGCTCGTGGTGCGTATGTGACGGCCGCCGACGTGGTGGAGCGCCTCGGCAAGTTCTTCCACCCGGGAGAGGGCGAGGAGATCGAGGTCTTCCAGGAATTCGGCAAGATCGGTAAGAGCCTGAAGAATTCGATCTCGCCGGACGAGATGTGCGACGACTACGGCGCCGACACCCTGCGGGTGTACGAGATGTCGATGGGTCCGATCGAGGCGTCGCGGCCGTGGGCGACCAAGGATGTCGTTGGCGCGCAACGTTTCCTGCAGCGGGCCTGGCGGTTGGTGATCGACGAGGGCTCCGGCGCGGCCCGGGTCACCGACACCGACCTGGACACCGCGACGCTGCGGCTGCTACACCGGACCATCGCCGGGGTGTCCGAAGACTATGCGGCACTGCGCAATAACACCGCGGTCGCCAAGCTGATCGAATACACCAACCACCTGACCAAGCAGCACCGCGACTCGGTGCCGCGGGCGGCGGCCGAGCCCCTGGTGCTGATGCTGGCCCCCGTTGCGCCGCACCTCGCGGAGGAATTGTGGCAGCGGCTCGGACATTCCGACTCGCTGGCCCACGGGCCGTTCCCGGTGGCCGATCCGGCGTACCTGGTCGAGGACTCGGTGGAATACCCGGTTCAGGTCAACGGCAAGGTGCGTGGCCGAATCACGGTATCCGCCAACGCCGCTGCCGACGCCGTGGAGGCCGCCGCGCTGGCCGACGAGAAGGTGCAGGCATTCCTGGCCGGCGGCGCCCCGAAAAAGGTGATCGTGGTTCCCGGCAAGATGGTCAACCTCGTCGTCTAGCCGCGAGCCTGAAGTCAGGGTCGCGGATGCCGCGAGATCGCAGCCCTGGCTTCAGTTTCGCGGCAAAGGCGTCTATCCGCGAGGTCGCAGGATGACCTCCTGCAGATGCCCGTCGGGCGGGGTCGCCACCGCCTGCGCGACGGCCGCGGCGACGGTCTCGGCCCGCAGGAACTTCGCGGCGTCGTAGTCGCCGCCCTCATAGGACACCAGCTCGCGCTGCATGTCGGTGTCGGTGCGGCCGGGGTAGACGGTGGTGACCCGCAGGTCCGGCTCGCTCAGCCGCAGCGAATCGGCGAACGCGCGCAGCGCGAACTTGCTCGCCGAATACGACGCCATGTTCTCCGAGGCCTTGCGGCCCGACCCAGAGTTGATGAACACGACCTGACCGTGCGCCTTGCGCAGCGCCGGCAGCAGCGCCAATGTAACGGCAACGGCACCAACGACATTCACGTCGAAGGTGGTGCGCCACTGCTCGACGGTGGACTCGGCGATGCGCCCGGGCAGCGACACCCCCGCGTTGTGCACCAGCACGTCGAGTTCGCCGATGGTCGCCGTCGCGTCCGCGATCGCGTCGGCGTCGGTCACGTCGAGGGGAAGTGTCGTCGCGCCGAGCTGCTCCGCGGTGGCCTGCAGCGCGGGCGACGGCCGTCCGGCCAGCAACAAGGTGTGGGTGGGTGCCAGGGCATCGGCGATCGCGGCGCCGATTCCACGGCTGGCACCGGTGATGAGTGCGGTCCGCATAGAAGCCACGCTACCTTTGCGCGGCAACGATTTACGCGGTGGCGTCTCCGTTGGCGGCCGCGGCCGGGGTGGCCACGGCCTCACTGGCGGCCAACCGCTCTAGCGGAGCCAGGGCCTTGGTCAATGCCTCGACCTCGGAGCCATCCAGATTGCCGATCAGCGCGGCCAGCGCGGTGATGCGGTTGCTCAGCGATTCGCGGTGAACCGCCAGGCCGCGCGGGGTGATGTCGACGAGCACCGCGCGCAGGTCCGAGGGGTCGCGGGACCGCTTCACCAGGCCGATCTTCTCCAGCCGGCGAATCGCGACTGTGGTGGTGGGGGTTCGGACCCGCTCGTGCGCGGCCAGATCGGTCATCCGGATCGGCCCGCGGTCCAGCAGCGTCACCAGAATCGACAGCTGGGCCAGCGTCAGGTCCTGGGCGGCTTCCTTGCCGGCGCTGGGATCGCCGCGGCGCAGGATGGAGAACAGTTTGGAGAGCGTACGGTGAAGCCCCTCCGCGAGCTCGATGAGCTCAGGGCTGGTAGCCCCAGTCTCCGTCATAGTTCGACAGTCTAACCTGTCGCCTGTTCAAGGGCCCGCAAATGGCCTTCGTGCTCATAGCACCTGTGACAAGAAGCGCTGCAAACGCTCGGTCGCCGCTGCCTCGAAGATCTGCGCCGGCGGCCCGGTCTCCACGACCTGACCGTGGTCCATGAACACCACGGCGTCGGATGTCGACCTGGCGAACGCCATTTCGTGGGTCACCACCAGCATCGTCATGCCGTCAGAACCCAGGTCGGCGATCAACGCGAGGATGCCCTTGACCAGTTCGGGATCCAGCGCCGAGGTGGCCTCGTCGAACAGCATCACCTGGGGCTCCATCGCCAGCGCGCGGGCGATCGCCACCCGCTGCTGTTGACCACCCGACAGCGCGCCGGGGCGGCTGTCGGCCTTGTGCTTCATGCCGACGCGGTCGAGGTGGGCCAGCGCCAACTCCCGGGCCGCGTCGCCGGAGAGCCGTTTGAGCTTGCGCGGTGCCAACGTTACGTTGTCGAGCACGCTGAGATGCGGGAACAGATTGAAGTGCTGGAACACCATGCCGATCCGCTGCCGCACCGCGTCGGGATCCTCGGTCAGGACGGATGTGCCGTCGAGCAGGATGTCGCCCTGGTCGGGTTCGTGCAGCCGGTTCAGCGTGCGCATCAGCGTCGACTTGCCCGATCCCGACGGCCCGATCACCGCGACGGTCTTGCCGGCGGGCGCGGTGATGTCGACGCCGCGCAACACCTTGTTGTGGCCGAATGCCAGGTGAATTCCCTTGCCGGCCAACGACACCGAGCCGGTCATGTCATCTCCTCGTTGCCCGTCAGCGTCGGTTCGGTCGCGGGTTTGCCGTGTCGCAGCCGATGGTCGACGACGTTGACCAGATGCGTCAGCGGGATGGTCAGGATCAGGTAGAAGGCGCCCGCGGCGACCAGCGGCGAAAGACTGCCGGTCTGGGCGTTGAGGTCGCGGCCGACCTGGAATAGCTCGCGCTGGCCGGCGATCAGGCCCAGGAAGTACACCAGCGCAGAACCTTTCAGCAGCGCGATGAACTGGTTGACCAGCGCGGGCAGCACCCGGCGGATGCCCTGCGGAATGACCACCATCCGCATCGCAGTCTGGTAGCTCAGGCCGAGCGCGCGGGCGGCGTCGAGCTGCCCAGGTTCGACACTCTGGATGCCGGAGCGAAATATCTCGCCGACGTACGCCGCCGCCGTGAGACCCAACGCCGCGATGCCCAGCGGATAGGGGTTGTTATTGGTCAGCCCGCCCACGATCGGCCCGATCCCGAGACCGATCAGCAGGATGATCACCACCTCGGGCAGGCCGCGGAAGATGTCGGTGTACACCCGCGCCGGCCAGCGCAGCCAGCGGACCCGCGAAATGCCGGCGACCGCGAGCCCCATGCCGACCACCAGCCCGATCACCCCCGAACTCAACGTCAGGAACAGGGTGTTCGGCAGGCCCGTCTTCAGCATCGTCGGGATGGCCTGCTTGTAGAGCTCCCAGTCGAAGAACGAATCCCGCAACTGGGTCAGCGTCGACTTCGGCGGCGCGGCCTCGTCGATCGCCCGGTGATTGTGCTCGGCGATCGCCGCGAAGTCCGGAAGGTGCGGCGTCAGAGCGGATTTCGAGCCCGGATGCCAGCCGCGCGGCAGCGGCCGCGGCACCCAGTCGGTGTAGAGCTGCGACCAGGTGCCGTCGGCGATCACGGCGTCCAGGCCGGCGTTGAGCGCCGCGATCAGCGGCTGGTTGTCCTTGGACACCGCGTACGCCACGAAGTTGCCGAGCCCGAACGTGTACGCGGCGATCGACGCGGTGTCGCCCGGCCGCATCACGTTGGTGGCCTCCATCGCCGGCGCCACCCACGCATCGATCTGGTGGGTCTTCACGCTGGTGTAGACGGTGGTGAAGTCGGGAAACTTGACCGGCTCGATGTGCAGGGTGTCGACGACGTAGGCCTCCTCGACCGTGCCCTGCACCACGCCGATCCGCTGCCCGGGCGCGAGGTCGTCGAAGCTGCCCAGCGACGAGCCCGACGGCACGATCAGCGACAGGTAGCCGAAGTCGTAGCCGTTGGTGAAACCGACTGTGCGACGGCGTGCTTCGGTCGCCATGATCGATGACGAGCCGACGTCGAAGCGCCGCGACGCAACCTGAGCGAGCAGGCCGGCGAAGTCCGTGCCGGCGAAGACGACATGCAGCCCGAGCTTGGCCGCGATCGCCCGCAGCAACTCGTTGTCGTAGCCGGTGTAGCGCCCGGTGCCGTCCAGGCAGCTGGTCGGCGGGCCGCCGGGCTGAGTCCCGACGACCAGCGTGCCGGGTGTGCGCAGGCCCAGCGCGCCGATGTTCACCGAGCTCAACGGCTGCACGTTGGCGCTGGTGTACTTGTCCTCGCGCGGCCTGTTGGCGGTGGCGAGCTTGCGCGGCAGCGCGATCGCGCCTTCCTTACCGACCGGCTTGCACAGGTCGTTGTCGGCGTTGGCCGGCGCGATCGGCGTCAGCGTGTAGGTCAGCAGGATCGTGGCCAGTAGCGCGGCCAGTTTCGTCGCGCCGGCCCTCATGCCGAATCACGCCACCGGCACAGCGCCTCGGCGTTGCTCAGGTCGTAGTCCGGGCCGTTGACGCCGACGGTCAGCAGCGTCACCCCCAGCGCGACCAGGCCCTCGGCGTCGGCGAGCAGATTGTCGGCGTCGACGCCCGCGCTGCGCTCGATGGTGGCGGGGTCGCGACCGACCGCGGCGCAATGCTCGGCCAGCGTCTCCGCGGCCTGCGGGTAGCTGTCGACGGTGGTGAAACCGTGCCAGATGGCGCCGTACTCGGCGACCAGTCGCAGCGTCTTCTTCGGTCCCTTGCCGCCGATCAGCAGCGGAATGTCACGGGTGGGCGCCGGGTTCAGCTTGGCCAGCCGGTCGTTGATGCGCGGTATCGCCCCGCCCAGGTCGTCGAGCCGGCTGCCGACCGTGCCGAACTCGTAGCCGTATTCGTCGTAGTCCCGCTGCTTCCAACCCGACCCGATGCCGAGAATGAGCCGGCCGTCCGAGATGTGGTCGACGGTGCGAGCCATGTCGGCCAGCAGCTCCGGGTTGCGGTAGGAGTTGCAGGTCACCAGCGCGCCGATCTCGATGCGGGATGTCTGCTCGGCCCACGCGCCGAGCATGGTCCAGCACTCGAAGTGGGCGCCGTCCGGGTCGCCGTACAGCGGGAAGAAGTGGTCCCAGTTGAAGGCGATGTCGACGCCGATGTCCTCGCAGCGGCGCACCGCGTCGCGCAGATTGCCGTAGTCGGGAGCGTGCTGGGGCTGCAGCTGGACGCCGATGCGAATCGGGCGGGCGGAGGAAGTCATGCCCCCACGGTAGGCGCGCGCCGGATTCAGCCCGCGAGCACGCCGCGCAGGATCTCGGTCAGCACCAGCGGCTGGTCGCTCTGCACCGAGTGACCTGAATTCTCGACGATCTGAACTCCCCGGAACTGCCGCGCGCGCCCGGCCAGCTCGTCGGCGTCCTCGTCGGTGACGAAACCCGACGTCCCGCCCCGCACCAACCTGACCGGGATCGACAGGCCCGAGACGGCGTCCCACAGGCCGTCGAAGTCGGGGAATTCCCGGATGGTGTCCCAGCGCCAGGTCCAGTTGCCGTTGTCGAGCTGACGAGTGTTATGAAACACGCCGCGGCGCAGCGACTTCCGATCGCGGTGCGGTGCCGCGGCGGTGGTGATGTCGAGGATCGCCTCGAAGCTGTCGAATTCCCGGTCGCCCTGCATCAGCGCGACCGTGCCTTGCTGCTCCTTGGTCATCTTGGCGACCCGCTTCATCGCCGACGGGGTGACGTCGACCAGCACCAGTTCGCGCAATAGTCCCGGCGCGATCGCGCCCAGCCCGATCGCGGTGAGCCCACCCAGCGACATGCCGACCACCAGATCGGCGTCGGGGGCCAGCTCCTCGATCACCGGCTTGACCGCCGCGGCATTGTGTTGCGGCGAGTAGTCGCCATCCTCCCGCCAGGCCGAATGCCCGTGGCCCGGTAGGTCGACCGCGAGCGCGGGCACGCCGAGGCCGACGATGACGGTGTCCCAGGTGTGCGCGTTCTGCCCGCCGCCGTGGAAGAACACCACCCGCGGCGACTCGTCTCCCCACTGCAGGGCGCTGACGCCGCCGGACTCGATCCGCCGCACCGACGGCAGCGGGCCGTCGACGCCGGCCTGCTCGGCGTTCTCGGGCAGCAGCCCGAATTCGGACAGTCCCAGCAGCTCGTCGTCGGAGATGTCGGTCATGGCTCTCGACACTAAAGGACGTACCGGCGGCGGATACCGCGGAATCGTTCCCACATCGCGGCGGTCCGCTCGGCCTCGGTGACTCGCGTCGTGTCGGGCGGAAGTTCTTCGAGCAGTTCGTCGTGCGCGACGACCCGGGTGCTCAGGACGGCGGGCTGGCCCTCGAGCATGTGCCGATACGTCAGGTTGCCGCGCTCGAAGCCCTGGGTGTCCAGCCAGTTCTGCACGCCGGGATCGCGATGCGTCATCACCAGCCGGATCCGCCCGTCGGCGTCGACGGCGGCCCGGCCCGGTGTGTAGCTCACCGGCCGGTAGAGGTAGTCCATGCTGTTGAAGAAGACGCCCATGTTGGTCAGCATCCAGAGCCCGTCGTGGGCGTCGAACTCGACGATCAACGCTTCGTCCGGGCCGAGCTCCCAGTACATGTTGGCCGCGGCGCGGCCGCGTTTGGCATCGGCGCCCGTCGCTTCGACCGCCGGGAAGGTGTTCGGGTGGTCAGCGTC
The DNA here is from genome assembly GCF_030252325.1 of Candidatus Mycobacterium wuenschmannii. Classification (NCBI taxonomy): domain Bacteria; kingdom Bacillati; phylum Actinomycetota; class Actinomycetes; order Mycobacteriales; family Mycobacteriaceae; genus Mycobacterium; species Candidatus Mycobacterium wuenschmannii. The sequence continues at coordinate 3,671,113 of NZ_CP126981.1, forward strand.
GACGCCGCCGTAGGCGAACGGGAACTCCGGCCAGTCCGACATCAGGCCGGTGACGAAGTCGCCCGCCCAGCTGATTGCCTCGAGCATCGCCTCGGCGGTGGGCAGCGGCTTGGGTGTGGTCATGTCGACCCGCTCGATCCGGAGCTGCGCGGGCTGCTCATCCCAGCGGTCAAAACCCTGTCGGATGAACAGCTTTCGCGATTCCGAAGTGGTGGGCAGCCAGTTGCCGGGGCGCTGAGGCCCGCCGATGTACAGCTCGAATTCGCCCTCGCCGACGTCGAAGGTGTTGGCTTCCGGGGTGTCGCCGAACGGCTCGTGCAGCACGCCGGGTCCGGCTGTGCGACGGCCCTGCACGGTCACGTTGAAAAACCTTGCCGTGCCACGGTTTCCGATCAATCGATACGTCGAGTCGCCGTCGATCCACGCCTGCTGGTAGGTGAAGTCGCCGCAGTCGCCGCCGAGTTTGCGGGTGGGGCCGCAGAACGCGTGCAGCGTCGGGTAGCGGGTGTCCCGTGTCTCCAGCGCCAGATCGAATGCCTGGCCGAGGTTTTGGGTGAGGAAGCGGAACGCGTCGACCCGCTGCGCCCCCGAGGGCGAGTTGGCGTCCTTGAACACCTGCTCGCCGGCGTCGCGCAGCCGATCGCAGAACGCGCGCCACGCCGCTTGCAGCGAGGCGTCGTCGCGGCCGTCACCGAACGCCATCTCAGGCGCCCAACCTGTCCAGCATCGCCCCGACGACATCACACGCCCGCCGGGCCGCATTGAGCCGGCCTTCCTCCTCGATGCGGGGCCCGATCAACTCCAGGTCGAAACCGCCGGTGTAGCCGGCCCGCAATGCCTGCGCGACAAGGGATTCGATCGGGATCGCTCCGTCGCCAGGCACCGCGCGGCCCGGCAGCGACCGGTCGCCGAGCACGTAGTCGCTGAGCTGGATGAGCCGGGTCCGGGGCAACGCGTCGCGGAGTAGGTCGTCGACGCCCGCCTCCGCCCAGCAGTGGAAGAGGTCGATGCAGAGGTCGAGCCCGCTCATCTCGGCGAGGGCGACGGTGTCTCGCAGCGTGTGGGCGATGTGCAGATCGGCGTAGAGGCTCGACGCGTTCTCGATCGCCAGGGCGACGCCGGCGTCGCGGGCACGGTGCACACACGGCGCGACCCTGTCGCAGAACCGCTCGGCGGCCTGCCGCCAGGTGAGTTCGCCGCGGCCGCCGGTGAGCATGTACACCGTGCGGGCCCCGGCCGCGGCGGCGTCATCGATCACCTGCGGCAGCGCGGTCGGATCGAACAGGTGGTAGACGGCCTCGACGGTATAGTCGTTGTGCGACAGCAGCATTGACACCTCTGCCAGCTGGCTGTCGAGGATGCTCAACCTGGTCAGACCGAGATCGGTCCAATGTTGCTCTAACTCGGGCACCGTCGCGCCGTAGAACGTCACGTTGTGCACCGAGAGGCGCTCGTGCGTCACGTCAGCCCCGGTTCTCGATCTCGACGCCGAATCGCGCACGAAACGGCGCGAATTCCTCGTGTAGTGCGTCGAGGTCTTCGCCGATGTCGACCAGCAGCTGCGTCGAGTAGCGAAACTTGCCGTGCCGGTCGCCGCGGTTCTCGGCGAGATACGTCCGCATTGCTTGCTCAGCGGCCGGCGTCAACTCGCGCCCGGCGAACTCGTAGTAACGCCGAAGGGTCGCAATCTGATCCGCGACGAAGTCGGTGTAGCGGACGTGCAGGATTCGCGGATCGTCGACCATCGGTTTGGTCATCGTGTTGGTGACCCCGACGCGGGTCAGGTCGAGGTGCATCTTCGCCAGCGCGTGCAGGTCGACCTGGCCGACCATGCCGTCGGCGATGTCGGCCATCATCATCGTCCGCGACGCGGCGACCTGCACCGGGTCGCGGTGCAACCAGACCAACGTCGCGTCGGGGTAGGCCTCGAACATCTCGGTCAGGCGAAAGCCGTGAAAACCCTTGAGCACCCAGCGTTTCCGGGGCCGCGCGTATTGCAGCTGCTGAAGCACCGCCTTGTGCAGGCGATACTGCGCCACGGCATCGGTAACCAGGCCGCCGACCAGCGACTGCATCGGCACCCGCCACCACGCCGTCGGAGTCATCACCCGGAAGTCGAACGCCCAGGTGCGCTCGTCCTCGGGCAATCCATCGCCGAGCATGTCGTTGTAGGGGTGACTGTGCAGCCACTTCGGCATCTTGGCGTTGATCTCCCGCCAGTCGTCGTCCGCCCGCGCCCGCCGGGGGTCGTTCTCGTCGGTCAGTCCGGGAGGCGGCGAGGGGTACATCACTTCCCAGAACCGCAGCGCCCGGGCGGCGGGGTCGACCGCCATCAGCGCGTGCATCAGCGTTGTGCCCGAGCGGGGTTCGCCGGTGACGAACATCGGCGCCGCGACCGCTTCGTCGGCGATCGGGTAGCGGTTTCGATCCTCGAGTAGTTCCAGCCGCGAGGTCAGCAGCCACCGGCACACCTCGGCCGCTGCGTCGACACCGGCGCTGTCCATGCCGAGGCCGTTGAGGTGCTCGACGGCCACCGCGAATCGCTCCGGTAGCGTCGGGTCTCCGTAATCGTGCAGACCCGTCTCCGCGGACGCGGCGGCGAGCAACTCGGCGGCGTTCAGCCTCATCGGATATCTCCGCACAACGCGAGCAATTCGTCTTCTGCCGCAACGACATTCGCCGCCGATGCCGCCGAGTAGGCCAGCCCGGCCATCGCGCCGTAATCCAGGATCTTGGGCACCCGCAGACCTGCGTCTACAAATGTCTTGATCTTCGCGGCCACCTCCTTCGGTGTCCCGTGCGGCACGACCGCCAGCAACATCTCCGGCTGCACCTTGGCCAGGAACTCCAGAATTCGCTCGCGGGTCAGCAGCGCCGGGTCGATGTCCTGGAAGCCGCGCCAGGCCGGGCCCATCGGATGCTCAAATCCGAAGCCGCGCAACGTCTCCGCCGACACCTGTAGCAGGAAGGCCTTCACCAGCGGGGCCTGCAGGATCTCGGCGAGCGCGGCCTCGTCGTTGCCGATCAGGCACACCTGGATGAAGCACGGCGTAATCGCCAGCGGGTCGCGGCCCGCGCGATCGGCGGAAGCCCTTACGGCGGAGAGCATCTCGGCGTAGTGCTCCGGCGTCCACGCCCCGGCTGGCCACCAGCCGTCGGCGTAGCGGCCGGCGATGTCGAGCATCCGCGGACCGCTGGCCCCGACCCAGATCGGCGGATACCGACCCTTGTAGCCTTCGGTGTCCAGCCGGGCATGGTGCAGGTGATGGAATTGGCCGTCGAAGTCGACGGGACCGTCGCTCTCCCACAGCAGTCGAATCACCTGTAGCGCCTCTTCGAATCGCGCGACGGGCCGCGCGAAGTCGAACCCGTAGGGCAGCGTGTTCTCACTCTCGCCACTGCCGAGGCCGAGGATGAATCGTCCGCCGGCCACATGGTCGATGGTCAGCGCGGTCTGCGCAAGCATCGCGGGATGGCGGCGAACCGTGTCGACGACGGAGGTCACCAACGGGACGTTATTGGTGAGGGCCGCCGCGGCCGACGCGACCGCCAGGCCGTCGAGATGGCGATGCGGTGACGGGGAAACCGTTGCCAGGTCGGTGAATTCGGGTGTCCAGATCGAATCGGGCCAGAAGCTGACCATGTGGTCGGGCAGCCAGATCGAGTGGTAGCGGCCGCTGTCCAGGTCGGCGAGCCGCGACCAGTCCAGCGGCAGGGTGGTGCGCAGGAACGCGGCGGGCTGAACCTTCATCGAGAGTTGATGCTAAGCACTTGCTCAGCATCGCGCGGCCGAATGGTCCTACCAATGCCGAACGTCGAGTTGCTGGGCGATTTTCGCGTCTTTCACCCCAACAACTCGACGTTCGAGCAGGTACTGAAGGGTCTAGCCCTCGATGATGAACTCCTCGAGCTGCGCGCGCGCGATGTCGTCGGGCAGCTGCTGCGGCGGGCTCTTCATCAGGTACGCCGACGCCGGGATCACCGGTCCGCCGATGCCCCGGTCCTTGGCGATCTTGGCCGCGCGGACCGCGTCGATGATGATGCCGGCCGAGTTCGGCGAGTCCCAGACCTCGAGCTTGTACTCCAGGTTCAGCGGCGCGTCACCGAAAGCGCGACCCTCCAGCCGCACGTAGGCCCACTTGCGGTCATCGAGCCACGCCACGTGGTCGGACGGGCCGATGTGCACGTTCTTGTCCTCGACCTTGCCGGCCAGCGTGCCGGTCAGGTTCGACGTCACGGCCTGCGTCTTGGAGACCTTCTTGGACTGCAGGCGCTCCCGCTCGAGCATGTTCTTGAAGTCCATGTTTCCGCCGACGTTGAGCTGGTAGGTGCGGTCCAGCGTGACCCCGCGGTCCTCGAACAGCTTGGCCATCACCCGGTGGGTGATCGTCGCGCCGACCTGGCTCTTGATGTCGTCGCCGACGATCGGGACGCCGGCGTCGGCGAACTTCTTGGCCCAGACCGGGTCGGAGGCGATGAACACCGGCAGCGCGTTGACGAACGCGACGCCCGCGTCGATCGCGCACTGCGCGTAGAACTTGTCGGCCTCGTCCGAGCCGACGGGAAGGTAGGAGACCAGGACGTCGACGGCGTTGTCCTTGAGCACCTGCACCACGTCGACCGGCTCGGCGTCGGACAGATCGATGGTGTCGGCGTAGTACTTGCCGATGCCGTCGAGCGTCGGGCCGCGCTGCACAGTGATGTTGGTCGGCGGCACGTCCGCGATCTTGATGGTGTTGTTCTCCGACGCGAAGATCGCCTCGGAGAGGTCGAAGCCGACCTTCTTGGCGTCCACGTCGAACGCGGCGACGAACTTGACGTCGCGGACGTGGTACTGGCCGAACTTCACGTGCATCAGGCCGGGCACGCTGCTGTTCTCGTCGGCGTCGTAGTAGTACTGGACGCCCTGTACCAGCGAGGACGCGCAGTTGCCGACTCCGACAATGGCGACTCGGACCTCGGTGGACGCCTGCGGCGCGTTCTGCTCACTCATACGGCGTTCTCCTTGACTTCTCTTTGGGGGGGTTTTGGACTCAGGCCTGCTCAGCGCTTGTCTGCGCTAAACGTTCGGCCGCGATCAGCTCGTTGAGCCAGTTGACTTCACGCTCGCTGGACTCCAGCCCGAGTTGGTGCAGCTGGCGGGTGTAGCGGTCCAGAGAGCTACTGGCCCGCGCAATGGCTTCACGCAGACCTTCTCGTCGTTCTTCGACCTGGCGGCGACGGCCCTCCAGGATGCGCATCCGCGCCTCGGCGGGCGTGCGGTTGAAAAATGCCAGGTGCACACCGAACCCGTCGTCGGTGTAGTTGTGCGGCCCGGTGTCGGCGACCAGCTCGCTGAAACGCTGGCGGCCGGCGTCGGTCATTTCGTACACGCGCCGTGCCCGCCGCACCGGCGTTCCGGCAGGCGCGGCGTTCTCGGCGATCATCCCGTCGGTCTGCATCCGCCGCAGCGCGGGATACAGCGATCCGTAGGAGAATGCTCTGAACGCCCCGAGCAGACCGGTCAACCGTTTGCGCAGCTCGTAACCGTGCATGGGCGACTCGAGCAGAAGTCCCAGGATGGCAAGCTCCAGCATCGATCCACCTCCTTTGCTGCACGGATTGCGTCGCTGTTATGTCGAGAAACAGTCTCGCTGCATAGTATCGGCCCGATATATTCGCCGCTACTTCGGGCGGCCAGCTCTTGTTAGCGCGACGTTCAACCGGTGGTCGCCGAGGCGCCAATGGCTACGGCAGATCCACCCGTTTGATGGTGCCGTCACCGGCGAAGGTGAGCGAGCCGCTACCGAAGTCGCTGGAGACGTGCACCGACAGCTGCAACGCTCCCGGCGTCACCGGCCGGGGCGCGGGCTCGATGATCAAGTAGGTGTTCTTCACCTCGGCCTGCTTGATGTGCAGGGTGTCGGGTGCGCCACGCAGGATGCCGATGACCGTCGGGATGTCGAACGCGCTGAGGTCCACCGGATCGGGCGAATCGATGCCGCTCTTGGCCTTGTTCGTCGGGTCGTCCCAGCCGCCGCGGTAGTCCGAGTCGAGAATCCGCCGGTCGTCCGACGGGTCGGGGCGGTCAATGGACGCATAGGTCGGGTAGACGAGCAGCCGGTAGCCGATGACGTTGCCGAACCGCTTGCGTGCCTGCTCGATCAGGCCGGTCAGCCCGCCGACCGAATGAAGTTGCGTGGGCGGCTTCAGCACCACCGGGGCGACGCCGTCCGGCCGGGCGCCGGGGTCAGAGGAGACCGTGAACGGGGAGCTGGAGTCGCTGTAGATGCCCCAACCGATCCCGATGCCGAAGACGAGTCCCGCGAGCAGGGCGACCACCAGAGCGGGCAGTCCGGCGCGCCTGATGCGGGCGCGCACATAGCCGAGCAGCCCGACGGGCGTTTCCCGTGACTGCAGCGCGGACGAGGCGCCGCCGTCGGACTGTAGGTCGTCGACCAGTTTTCGGAGATCGCCCAACGTCACGGCGTTGGTGGCGGCCTTCACCCGCTCGCGGTGCTCCTCCATGGAGAGCTCACCGCTGTTGAGCGCGTCGTCCAACAGCCGGCAGGCGTCCTGCCGGTCGCTGTCTCGGGCGCGGGTTCCCGCCGTAGCGCCGCGAGCCCCGGGCGCTGCAAGCCACTTAGCCACGCGATGATCCTAGAGTCGAGCGGTTTGCCGCGATCGAAAACGTGACCGACCTACCTCTCCGCACCGGCCGAGCGGACGTACTCTGGTCATCGTGCGGTTGCAGCGGCAGGTGGTGGACTACGCGCTCAAGCGCCGGTCGCTGCTCGCGGAGGTCTACTCCGGCCGCACCGGCGTCACCGAGGTCTGCGACGCCAACCCCTACCTGCTGCGCGCCGCCAAGTATCACGGCAAGGTCAGCGCGGTCATGTGCCCGATCTGCCGCAAGGAGCAGTTGACGCTGGTCTCGTGGGTGTTCGGCGAACACCTCGGCGCCGTGTCAGGGTCTGCGCGGTCTGCCGAAGAGCTTGTCTTGCTAGCGTCGCGGTTCGAAGAATTCGCGGTACATGTGGTGGAGGTATGTCGAACCTGCAGCTGGAATCACTTGGTCAAGTCGTATGTGCTCGGCGCGACACCCGCGGCACGTCCGCCGCGCAAGCGCAGCACCCGGACGGCGCGCGACGGCGCCCGCACGGCCAGTGAATAACGAAGGGCAGCAAGACCAATCAGCCGCTGACAACCGGAAAGGTTCAGCGGGCGATGCCGCGTCCAAGCGGCCCCGGCCGGCACGGCCGACTCCGCCGCCTGACGACCGGCTCACCACGATCCTGCCCCCGGTCAAGGACGACACCCCTAACCGCTTCAAGGATCCGATCGACGCGGTGAAGGCGGCTCTCGACGGCCGGCCGACGTCGCGGTCGTCTGATCGGCGCGACCCGCTGGAGATGGCCTCGTCCGCATTGAACGCCAAGTCGGCCTCGCGCAAGCCACCGCCGAGCGGCCCGCCGCCGACCGACCCGCCCAAGGGCCCGTCGCGCAAGGAACCGCCGCGTAAGAAGCCACCGCTGCCGGGATGGGCGCAGCGCCTCGACTGGGAGTGGCTCGAGCGCATCAACTGGAAGTGGGTCCGGCGCGGGCTCTACGTCAGTGCCGTGGTGATCCTGCTGTTGCCGATCGTCACGTTCGCGATGGCCTATGCGATCGTCGACATCCCCAAGCCGGGCGACATCCGCACCAACCAGGTATCGACGATCCTGGCCAGCGACGGCTCCGAGCTCGCCAAAATCGTTCCGCCCGAGGGTAATCGGGTCGACGTCAACATCGACCAGGTCCCGGTGCATGTCCGGCAGGCGGTGATCGCGGCCGAGGACCGCAACTTCTACTCCAACCCGGGCTTCTCGTTCACCGGCTTCGCGCGGGCGTTCAAGAACAACATCTTCGGCGGCGACACCCAGGGTGGCTCGACGATCACCCAGCAGTACGTCAAGAACGCGTTGGTCGGGGCGCAGCGGGCCGGTGTCGGCGGCCTCGTTCGCAAGGCCAAGGAACTCGTCATCGCCACCAAGATGACCGGCGAGTGGTCCAAAGACGATGTGCTGCAGGCCTATCTGAACATCATCTACTTCGGTCGTGGCGCCTACGGCATCTCCGCGGCGTCGCGCGCCTACTTCGACAAACCCGTCGAACAACTCACCGTCGCCGACGGCGCCCTGCTGGCCGCGCTCATCCAGCGGCCCTCGACGCTGGACCCCGCGGTCAACATGGTCGGCGCCCAGGGCCGGTGGAACTGGGTGCTCGACGGAATGGTCGACGACAAGGCACTTTCGCCGAAAGACCGCGCCGCCCAGCAGTTCCCGCCGACGGTTCCGCCCGAGCGGGCCCGCGAGGAGAACCAGACCACCGGACCCAACGGGCTGATCCAGCGCCAGGTCACCCGGGAGCTGATGGAGCTCTTCAACATCGACGAGCAGACGCTGAACACCCAGGGACTGCAGATCACCACCACGATCGACCCGACGGCGCAAAAGGCCGCCGAGGACGCGGTGGCGAAGTACCTGGCCGGGCAGAACGCCGAGATGCGGACCGCGGTCGTATCGATCGATCCACACAACGGCGCCGTCAAGGCCTACTACGGCGGCGCCGACGCCAACGGATTCGACTTCGCCCAGGCCGGTTTGCAGACCGGGTCGTCGTTCAAGGTGTTCGCGCTGATCGCCGCGCTCGAGCAGGGCATCGGCCTGGGCTATCAGGTCGACAGCTCGCCGCTGACCGTCAACGGCATCAAGATCACCAACGTCGAGGGCGAGGGCTGTGGGGTCTGCAACATCGCCGAGGCGCTGAAGCGGTCGCTGAACACCTCCTACTACCGGCTGATGCTGAAGCTGAAGAACGGCCCGGAAGACGTGGCGCAGGCCGCGCATCAGGCCGGCGTGGCGGACAGCTTCCCCGGCGTCTCGCACACGCTGTCCGAGGACGGCAAGGGCGGCCCGCCCAACAATGGAATTGTGCTGGGCCAGTACCAGACTCGCGCGATCGACATGGCCTCCGCGTACGCCACGCTGGCCGACTCGGGCATCTACCACCGCCCGCACTTCGTGCAGAAGGTGGTCAATGCCGAGGGCAAGGTGCTCTTCGACGCGGGCGGGTCGGACAACTCCGGCGAGCAGCGCATCCCCAAGGACGTCGCCGACAACGTCACCTCCGCCATGCAGCCGATCGCCGGCTGGTCGCGCGGCCACAATCTGGCCGGTGGACGGGCGTCGGCGTCCAAGACCGGTACCACCCAGTTCGGTGACACCGGCGACGCCGACAAGGACGCCTGGATGGTCGGCTACACCCCGTCGCTGTCGACCGCGGTGTGGATCGGCACCGCGCGCGGCGACATCCCGTTGGTGACCAAAGGTGGTGCCGCCATCTACGGATCGGGTCTGCCATCCGACATCTGGAAGGCGACCATGGACGGCGCCCTCAAGGGCACCACCAATGAGACCTTCCCGAAGCCGACGGAGATCGGCGGCTCCGCGGGTGTGCCGGCGGCACCCCGCCACCGCCGCAGCCGCCGCAGATGACGGTCATTCAGCCCACGATGGAGATCGCGCCGGGCATCACAATTCCGATCGGTCCGCCGCAGACGGTGCCCGTCGGGCCGCCGCCCGGCCCACCGCCCGCGCCCGGTGCGCCCGCGCCGGCGGGAGCGCCGCCGCCACCGTGACCGTCGCCGAGGCGGATCAGGCCGGCATCTCACCGCGGCGACTGGCCGCCGACCTACGCTCCGCCGACGATCGAGATTGCCCGAGCCGCAACGACTTTCTGGGCTCGGCGTTGTCGAACGTCATCGGTGGACCGGTGGGTCGGCACGCCATCATCGGGCGCACGCGCACGCTGACGCCGCTGCGGGTGATGTTCATGATCGCGCTGGTGTTCCTGGCGCTGGGCTGGTCGACCAAGGCGCCGTGCCTGCAGACCGTCGGGACCGGTCCGGGCGACCAGCGCGTCGCCAACTGGCAGAACCAGCGGGCCTACTACGAACTCTGCTACTCCGACACCGTGCCGCTGTACGGCGCGGAGTTGTTGAGCCAAGGGCGTTTTCCGTACAAGTCGAGTTGGATCGAGCGGGACAACAGCGGCAAGCCGCAGACCCGTTACGACGGCAAGCCCGCGGTGCGCTACATGGAGTATCCGGTGCTCACCGGGGTCTACCAGTACGTGGCGATGTCGCTGGCCAAGACCTACACCGCGGTCAGCAAGACGATCCCGCTACCGGTGGTCGCCGAGGTGGTGGTGTTCTTCGATATCGCCGCGTTGGGGTTGGCGGTAGCGTGGCTGGCGACGCTGTGGGCCACCGCCGGGCTGGCCGGGCGACGGGTGTGGGACGCCGCTCTGGTCGCCGCGTCGCCGCTGGTTATCTTTCAGATCTTCACCAACTTCGACGCACTGGCAACGGCTTTCGCGCTCGGCGGGTTGCTGGCATGGGCGCGCCGACGGCCGGTGCTGGCCGGCATGCTGATCGGCCTGGGTGGCGCGGCCAAGCTCTATCCGCTGTTACTGCTCGGCCCGTTGCTGGTGCTGGGCGTCCGCACCGGCCGGTTGCGGGAGGTGGCCCGCACCGGCGCCGCCGCGGCGGTGACATGGCTGCTGGTGAATCTGCCTGTGCTGCTGCTGTTTCCGCGGGGTTGGTCGGAGTTCTTCCGGCTCAACGCCCGTCGTGGCGAAGACATGGACTCGCTGTTCAATGTCGTGAAGTCGTTCACCGGCTGGGCGGGTTTCGATCCCGACGCCGGCTTCTGGGAGCCGCCGAAGGTGCTCAACAACGTGGTGTTGGCGCTGTTCGTAGTGGCCTGCGCGGCAATCGCTTACGTCGCTTTGACCGCGCCGCGCCGCCCACGCGTCGCGCAGTTGGCATTTCTGGTTGTCGCCGCGTTCCTGCTGACGAATAAGGTCTGGAGCCCGCAGTTCTCACTGTGGCTCGTGCCGCTGGCGGTCCTGGCGCTGCCGCACCGGCGAATCCTGTTGGTGTGGATGACGATCGACGCCCTGGTCTGGGTACCGCGGATGTACTACCTGTACAGCGTGCCCGACCGCGGACTGCCCCAGCAGTGGTTCACCACCACGGTGTTGCTGCGCGACATCGCGGTGCTGGTGCTGTGCGCGTTGGTGGTCCGCCAGATCTACCGGACCGAGGACGACCTGGTCCGCTGGGGCGGGCGGGTCGACGACCCGGCGGGTGGGGTGTTCGATCGCGCCCCCGACGCGCCGTCCGAGGCACTTCCGGCGTGGTTGCGACCGCGCGGGCTACAGCGTGCAACCGCATCGGCTCCGGCCACTGAAGCCACCGCGTCGAACGTGCACTGAGGGCGGAAAAGTGCCGAAATTTTCACCCTGAGTGCACGCTCGACGGAGCGCTACAGCAGGAGGTCCGCGGAGCAACCCGCCGCTCCGGATTTCGCGGGTGAGACCGCCGTCCGGTAGCCTGACCCGGTTGCCGACGCAGGCGACCCTCCTGCCGCGGGGATTCCCGTGGCCGCACACGACCATAGGAGGTGATGAGGTTCCCATGCGTCCATACGAATTAATGGTCATCCTCGACCCCACTCTCGACGAGCGCACCGTAGCTCCGTCCCTGGAGACCTTTCTGAACGTCGTCCGCAAGGACGGTGGCTCGGTGGAGAAGGTCGACATCTGGGGCAAGCGCCGGCTCGCCTACGAGATCGCCAAGCATGCCGAAGGCATTTACGCGGTGATCGATCTCAAGGCCGAACCCGCCACGGTGTCCGAGCTCGACCGTCAGCTCAGCCTGAACGAGTCGGTGCTGCGCACCAAGGTGATGCGTACCGACAAGCACTGACCACCTGTTGGCGAATGGCCGCAGTGCGTCCGAGCCGTTGCGTAGGCTCAGCGTGACTCACGACCATTCGCCGATTTGGGCGTGCCCATCCGGATTGAGGAGCTCATAGTGGCTGGTGACACCGTCATCACTGTTATCGGAAACCTGACCGCCGACCCCGAACTGCGTTTCACGCCGTCCGGTGCGGCCGTCGCGAACTTCACGGTGGCGTCGACCCCGCGGCAGTTCGACCGTCAGACCAACGAGTGGAAGGACGGCGAAGCGCTGTTCCTCCGCTGCAGCATCTGGCGTGAGGCCGCCGAGAACGTGGCCGAGAGCCTCACCCGCGGCGCGCGGGTCATCGTCAGCGGACGGCTCAAGCAGCGTTCGTTCGAGACCAAAGAGGGCGAGAAGCGCACGGTCGTCGAGCTCGAAGTCGACGAGATCGGCCCCTCACTGCGGTACGCCACCGCCAAGGTCAACAAGGCCAGCCGCAGCGGCGGCGGTGGCGGCGGATTCGGCGGCGGCGGGGGATCCCGCCAGTCGGCACCATCCCAGGGCGGCGGCGGCAGCGCCGGCGGCGACGACCCGTGGGGCAGCGCCCCGGCGTCGGGTTCGTTCGGCGGCGGCGACGACGAGCCCCCCTTCTAACACTTCAGCGAAAGAACGAAAGAGAAAACCATGGCGAAGTCCACCAAGCGGCGCCCGGCGCCGGAAAAGCCGGTCAAGGCCCGCAAGTGCGTGTTCTGCTCCAAGAAGGGCCAGGACATCGATTACAAGGACACCCAGTTGCTGCGTACCTACATCAGCGAGCGCGGCAAAATCCGTGCCCGCCGGGTGACCGGCAACTGCGTCCAGCACCAGCGCGACGTCGCGATCGCAGTCAAGAACGCCCGCGAGGTGGCCTTGCTGCCCTTCACCTCTTCGACGCGGTAACCGCGGCACGCAGAACGGATTAGCAGAACAATGAAGCTCATTTTGACCGCTGACGTCGACCACCTCGGTGCCGTCGGCGAGACCGTCGAGGTCAAGGACGGCTACGGCCGCAACTTCCTGCTGCCGCGCGGCCTGGCCGTCGTGGCCTCCCGCGGCGCGCAGAAGCAGGCGGACGACATCCGCCGGGCCCGCGACACCAAGCAGGTGCGCGACCTCGAGCACGCCAACGAGATCAAGGCCGCCATCGAGGGCCTGGGCAGCGTCTCGCTCCCGGTGAAGACCTCCGGCGACTCCGGCAAGCTGTTCGGCTCGGTCACCACGGGCGCCGTCGTGACGGCGATCCGCAAGGCCGGCGGGCCGAACCTCGACAAGCGCGTGGTGCGTTTGCCCAAGGGCCACATCAAGGCCGTCGGCAGCCACCCGATCACCTTGCACGTGCACCCCGACGTGGACGTCAAGGTCGCGCTGGACGTCGTCGCGGAGGCCTGAGCGCCCTTAGCTCACTGAACCCTCGGTGGTAGCCCGAATCGGCTGCCCCGGGGGTTTTTGGTGTGTCCATAGCGAACACCCAGTGGCCAGCAACCGATAGCGAACGTTACCGTCCGTTTACGCCGTTAATCATTCGGCGAAACACAACACGCCCGAAGTGGCAACCGCGCGCGACACGCCGTAGGGATTCCTATACACACGAAATATGCAGGTGTGTGGTCCGCTTATCTGCGGTGATGTTGCAAAGTCGCATATTGCTCCACAAGTTCTCCACACCCCCTCAACACGGGCGCAGACGGATATGCACACACCATGCACAGATCTATTAACAGCCTCGTTTTGTGTCCTCGCCAGCAACCTTTAACGTCGACCCGTCGTGAGGTGATGCTGGCGTTCGAAGATCGACAATCCGGCTCGCGGTGGAGGTCCCGCCGCCTGCGAGACGAGGTCGATCACGAGGGCGAAGGCCGTGGATCCGCCCCGGGGTGGGGTTCCCGATTGTCGGGGGCACTGGGCGGCCTGGCTGAGTCGAGCGATGTCGGTGGTGTGACCTAACGTCGTGCCATCGGCGTCGAATATGCGTTCGAACGTCGTGGAGGAGGCGGGAGTTTCGTGGCTGTCGTTGATGATCTGGGTCGTCCCAGCGAGGCTCCGCCGAGCGAGGATTACGGCCGCCAGCCGCCGCAGGATCTCGCCGCCGAGCAGTCGGTGTTGGGCGGCATGCTGCTGAGCAAGGACGCGATCGCCGACGTCCTCGAGCGGCTGCGGCCCAGCGACTTCTATCGGCCTGCGCATCAGAACGTCTACGACGCCATCCTCGATCTGTACGGCCGCGGCGAGCCGGCCGACGCGGTGACGGTCGCCGCCGAGTTGGACCGGCGCGGGCTGCTGCGCCGGATCGGCGGGGCGCCCTATCTGCACACCCTCATCTCGACGGTGCCGACCGCCGCCAACGCCGGCTACTACGCGGGCATCGTCGCGGAGAAGGCGCTGCTGCGCCGCCTCGTCGAGGCCGGGACGCGCGTGGTGCAGTACGGCTACGCCGGCGCCGAGGGGGCAGACGTCGCCGAGGTCATCGACCGTGCGCAGGCCGAGATGTACGAGGTCACCGAGGGGCGGCGGACGTCGGAAGACTTCGTCCCGCTGGAAGATCTGCTGCAGCCGACGATGGACGAGATCGACGCCATCGCCTCCAACGGCGGGATCTCCCGCGGTGTGCCGACGGGGTTCACCGAACTCGACGAGTTGACCAACGGTCTGCACGCCGGGCAGATGATCATCGTCGCGGCTCGACCTGGTGTGGGTAAGGCGTTGGCGCTGGACACGCCGCTGCCGACGCCGGACGGCTGGACGACCATGGGCGACGTCGCCGTCGGCGACGAGCTGATCGGCGCCGACGGGCGGCCGACGCGGGTGGTGGCTGCAACGGAGATCATGCTGGGCCGGCCGTGCTACGAGGTCGAATTCTCCGACGGCACCGTGATTGTGGCGGATGCGGAGCACCAGTGGCTGACGGATACCCGCGCATCGCGGAAATCGGCCCAGGCCGCTGCGGCCGGCTACAACCGCATGCGGAGCCAGCGGACCTTCGCGGCGGTACGGACGACCGCCGAGATCGCGACTACCGTGCGCTGCGACACCTTGGACGCCCGGCTAAACCACAGCGTGACCAACGCGGCTGCGATTGAATTGCCAGACCGCGAATTCCTCATCGCCCCGTACACATTCGGGGCATGGCTCGGTGATGGCACCAGCGCCGCCGCTCAGATCACCTCGGCCGACCCCGAGATCATCATGCGGATCGAAGCCGAGGGCTACGTAGCGGTTGCGTCCGAGTCCGCCCGCTACCGGTATCAGTTGCGACTGGCTGCCGGCGACGAGGTCGCGGCCCGCGAGTGCGTGGTGTGCGGCAGCGAATTCGTTCCGCAGACGAGCCAGGTGCGGACCTGCGGACGGTCGTGCGGCGGGCGGGCCCGTTTCATGTCCGCGCCCGTCCCGGCACCGACCTGCGCTCGCTGCGGCGGTCCGTCGGCCGGCTTGCGGCTGTGCCAAGGGTGCCACAACTCGGTAGGAACTTTGCAGGCGCGCCTGCGCACCATCGGAGTGCTAGGAAACAAACACATTCCAGTCGAGTACCTACGAGGCTCGGTCGCGCAGCGGCGCGCTCTGCTTGCTGGATTGCTCGACACCGACGGAACGGTGACCGGGGGCGGCAGCGTGCAGTTCTCGGTCACTAGCCACCGGCTGGCGACCGACGTCGCGGAGCTGGTGGTGAGCCTCGGCTACCGCTGCCAGACCTCAACGAAGCGTGTCACCGGTCGTCGCGAGTCGTCCAGCATCGCTTACACGCTGACGTTCTCGACGGATGACGAGGTGTTCGGGCTGCAGCGAAAGGCATTGTTGCACAAGGAGCGCCGTGGTGCCGTCAACACCGCGCGCTCGGGATCGCGGTTCATCGTCGACGTGCGTTCGATCGACAGCGTCCCGGTCCGATGCGTGGAGGTCGACAACGCCGACCATATGTATTTGGCGAGCGAGTCCATGGTTCCGACGCACAACTCGACGCTGGGGCTGGACTTCATGCGGTCGTGCTCGATCAAGAACCGGATGGCCAGCGTCATCTTCTCGCTGGAAATGAGCAAGTCCGAAATCGTCATGCGCCTGTTGTCTGCCGAGGCCAAGATCAAGCTCGGCGATATGCGCTCCGGCCGGATGAGCGACGACGACTGGACGCGGCTGGCGCGGCGGATGAGCGAAATCAGCGAAGCGCCACTGTATATCGACGATTCACCGAACCTGACGATGATGGAGATCCGCGCTAAGGCGCGCCGGTTGAAGCAGAAGGCTGACCTGCGACTGGTCGTCGTCGACTACCTACAGCTAATGACGTCGGGCAAGAAGGTCGAGTCCCGCCAGATCGAGGTCTCCGAATTCTCAAGGCATCTCAAGCTTTTGGCGAAGGAACTCGAAGTTCCGGTGATCGCGATCAGCCAGCTGAACCGTGGTCCCGAGCAGCGCACCGACAAGAAGCCGATGCTGTCCGACCTTCGTGAGTCCGGGTCGCTGGAGCAGGACGCCGACATGGTCATCCTGCTCAACCGCCCCGATGCTTTCGAGCGCGACGACCCGCGCGGCGGCGAAGCGGATCTCATTGTGGCCAAACACCGTAACGGCCCAACCAAGACGGTGACCGTCGCGCACCAGCTGCACCTGTCGCGCTTCGCGAACATGGCGCGTTGAGAGACCTCTAAGCGAAGCCGTTGGTGTGGTGGAACAGCTTCACCTGTCGCGGTTGACTTAATTAACCGTTATCGGCGGGCACGGAATCGGCTGTCGCAATGGCCATTCGCGAAGTCGCGAGCAAACTCGCCTGTGTATCTGGCGAAAACGATGGCAGTGGCGCACCAGCTGACACCGAGAGTGCCGGCATCATTCCCGCGGCGGGGCGGTCCCGGGCGGTGGCGTGTGTTGGGACTGTTCGGGACCGGACCCGGATTCGCGCACGAAATCGCTGACCATGCGCGCGACCACGGTTTGGGCGGCCGCGCGGATCGACGCGGTCAGGGTGCCGTTGATGGAGGTGAGAGCCAGCGGACCGAACGCGATCAACGATGCGATCAGGTCGGCGAATTCGGTGTCGTTGGACGGCCGGCGGTCGGAGGCCAACAGGTTCGCGGCGTACTCGGCTCCGGCTTGGACGAGGACGTCACTGATCTGGCCGACGTGGGGCAGCACTTGCTCGTGCAGGTCGAGCAACTCGTCCATGGTGATGCCGTACGCGCGCAATTCGTTGAAGGTGTCGATGAGAGTGGGCCGCAACAGAATTGCGGAGTTGTTGTCGACGCGAAGCAACCCCATCGCGACCAGACGTTCGAAGGCAGGCGGATCGGCGACCAGGTCTTGCGCCTGACTCAGCGACAGGGTGCGTGGCTCCTCCGCGGCCCATGCGACGGTCGCGGTCGAAATCGGCGGCAGTTCAAGAAGATCGGCGAGCGACTTGCCGTCGTGGTGGAAGGTGAGCAGTTCGCGCACATTCGAGATGGTGTAGCCCCGCTTGAGTAGCCGGTGAATCAGACGCAGCCGGTGCAGGTGACTGTCGTTGTAGATGGCGAGGCGGCCCATCCGCTGCGGCGGGTCGAGCAGACCGCGATCGCGATACAGGCGGATGTTGCGGGTCGTGGTTCCGGCCAGCCGGGCCAGTTCCTCCATGCGGTATTCGCCACGACCGTCGTCCTCCGCGGGCGGGGCGGACAGGGCGTCGAACATCTGCGCAACGGTCGTGTCGAACACATCGCGACCGTGTTGGCGCACCGGCTTGGAGGCGCGGCGCAGGTTGGACAGCATCGCCGACACGGCTTTGTTGTGCGGTCGTCGGGAACGCTCTGAAGCCATGCCGGACCCTATAACTCGGTCGTCGCGGCAGAATCCGAGCCCCGCTGCGAGCGCTGGAACACCGCGTGATTGTAAGCCCGCATGTGACGCCGGATACGTAAACGACTCCAGGACGTGTGCATCACAATTGTTGACATTGGCCAATGCTGACATTGACCATTGGCGCTATGGCTACAGGTTCTCTCCGGACAGCGCCTCTTCGGCTCGCCGGCATCGCTGGTGCTGCGGCGATCGCCGCGTTGGTGGGGCAGGCGGCACCGGCGCAGGCGGACGAGGCCGACTACGTGTCGGCGCTGCATCAAAAGTTTGCTTTTTTGTCCGCCGGCCAGCTCGTCGGGGAGGGCCACCGGATCTGCGCCGCGGTCGACGGTGGTCGTAACGGGTTCGACAATGTCGCAATGGTCACCCGTGACCTCGGCGTATCCGAGGCCGACGCTGTCGAACTCATGACCGCGGCGATAACCAACCTGCACTGCTGAGCAAGCACTAGAGCGCACCCTGGGCGTCCGAAACCGGCATCGCCGAATCAATTGTTGACATTGTTCAATGTAAACAATGATGATGGTCGGCGTGATGGAACCGGCGCTGACACGGCAGCAGACCGACGCGACCGGGGACGCCTTCGGCGCTTGGTGGCGCGTACTCACGTCGGCCGGTGACGAGATGGCGGAGCGGGTTCCGCTGATCGGCCCCGCCCTGACCTCGACATCGTCGACAGTGCAGGTCGCGTTGCGCCGGGTGGGCGCGCTGATGGGATTGCTGGATCGCGCAGGAACCGCACTCGACGACATCGCGGAACTTCGGCACTCGGCGCAATCAATCGCGAACAACCTGGCCGAGTTGACGCACGCCGCACAGGGCATTGATGTTCAGGCCGGGCAACTGACCACCGAGATCAAGGCGGTCTCCCAGATCATGCCGACCCTGGAGCGATTGACGGAGATCGTCGATCCACTCGACACCACCGTGGCCCGACTCGGCCGTTTCGTC
Source organism: Candidatus Mycobacterium wuenschmannii (assembly GCF_030252325.1). Taxonomy (NCBI): domain Bacteria; kingdom Bacillati; phylum Actinomycetota; class Actinomycetes; order Mycobacteriales; family Mycobacteriaceae; genus Mycobacterium; species Candidatus Mycobacterium wuenschmannii. The sequence goes on from NZ_CP126981.1 coordinate 3,689,690, forward strand.
GATCGGCTGCCAGGGGGCCGCCGCGCCGCTTCTCGGCCCAAAGGCTCGCTCGACGGCAGCGCTACAGACCCACCCCGCGGGTGAACCCACCACCCTCACCCGCGGGGTGTCTCTGACCAGTCGCTACCGAAAGGCCTCCATGTCTGCCCGTCGACCCTCTATTGCCGTCGCCGCCGCGACGCTGGCGATCCTCGGCGCCGGATGCTCGACCGCAGAGAGTCCGAGCGACGTCTCGACAACCCAGATGACGACGAAATGGGTCGCCGCGCCGTCGGGGAAGTTTCTCCTCCAGGGGCAGATCTTGCAGAAGTATCTCGACGCCGGAGGGTCTACCAGCTCGCTGGGATCGCCGATCAGCAACGAAAAGCCCGCACCCGGGAATGGCCGGTTCACCCTCTTCGAAGCCGGCGCCATCTATTGGACTCCTCAAACTGGAGCCCACGTCGTCGCCGGAAACATCCGCAACACATGGGAATTCGACCACGGTGGACCCGCGGGCCCACTCGGCTATCCGACCAGTGACGCACACAGCGCACCAGGCGGTCCCCAACAACGGTTCCAGCACGGCACCATCAACGACAGTGCTGACGGCCATACTCATGTCGAGTTCAGCCCGCCCGCTGCGGGGTCGTGAGTTGCGGTACCCAGTCGACGAAAAAGCTTGCGCTTCAACTACTTAATCGAGTCAGCGCGGCCATTCGCGGAAGGCGGTCAACAGCTTGGCGCGAAATTTTGGGTCTAAGGTGTCGTCGGGAATCTTGCCGAGAGTGTCCACGGTCGCGCGCATTTGCTGCAGATAACTCTCGCAGCCGTCGCACTCGAGTAGGTGGGCGTCGAAGCGCGCCCGAGTGTGCAGATCGAGTGTGCCGTCGAGGTAGGCGGTCACTAGTTCGACCAGTTCGTTGCAGTCCATTGCATCTCCGGACGTCATGACGCTCCCTTTAGATAGTCCTCGAGAGCTTGCCGGATCGAGGCGCGGCCGCGATGAAGCAGAACCCGCTGATTGGCGGTGGTGATGTCGAGCAGTGCGCACACCTCGCCGCTGTCCAGCTCGAGTACGTCGCGCAGCGTGACGACTTCGCGCTGCCGGGACGGCAGTTTGTCGAGTTCACGACGAGTCACGGCCAAGAGTTCGGTCCCCAGCACCGACCCTTCCGGTGTATCGGGAAATGGGACAGGCGTTTCCAGGTCCTTCCAGTGACCGGGTAAGTCGTCGCCGGCAGGCTGGAATCTATCCGGGTTCACAGTACGGGCGGGGAACACCAGGCCGTCGCCGCCACGGCGTTCCCTCAGACCTTTGGCCTTGGCGATGTTCACGAGGACCGTGAAGAGCCAAGTGCGTAGCGACGATCGGCCTTCGAATTTTTCGATGCCTTTCAGGAGTGCAATCCAGGTCTCTTGGACCACCTCCTCGGCAGCTTCGTGGTTCCGCACGTAGCCGCGGGCGACTCGCAGCATCGCCGGCGTGTGCCGGTCGACGAGAGAAGCGAAGGCCGCCTCGTCTCCGGTGCGTAGCGCGGAGACGAGGTCGGCTTCGTCGAGTGGTGCGGCGATCACTACGTGCGGATCCTAGCGGCCAGCGCCTCGCCGAGCGTCCATACCGAGGCACCAAGGAGCACAACGTCTTTGATCAGAAATTGGCCCGTCATCGAGAGGCGGGGGAATCCTCCGGCCGTGGCCTCGCCGATTCCTGGCGTCGTGAACAGGAAGCTGGTAGTCGCCACAAATAACCCGATGGCCATCACGCTGCCGGCCGCCGAGAGTCGGGGCAACCACGGCTTGACTGCGAGCAACAGCGCGGTGCCAACCTCGACCACTCCCAGGAGTGCGGAGAGCGCCTGCACCGACAAGATGCTGTAGAGCCAACTCATGAAGGGGCTGTGGGCCACCAGCGGTTGGATGTTGTGCGCTTCGTAGTTGGTGAACTTCAAGAGTCCGATCCAGCCGATGACGAGCACCAGCCCGTATCGAAGTAGCGCGGACCCGGTCCGGGCGACGGCGACCTGCAGCTGGCTGATTGAGTGTTCCTGGGAGACGGTCATGTTCGCGTCCTTTGCGCTCCGATGTGGCGGTGACACAAAGGGAGTGTGTCGGCAAGCCGCGGGCGTTACACGGTTTGGCCGATTGGGTCGCCATCAGCGGCTGTTGAGCCGGGACTCCTCGAGGTCGAAGCCCCGCTCCAGGGCGCGCAGTACTGCCGCGGTGATGCGGCCCTCGCGACGCAGATTCAAGACTTCCGAACGCTCGATGCTCAGCGCCTCGAGCCGCAATGCGACATAGCTCCGCTGTTGGTCGATGTCAGGTTCGGCGCCGCTGGCGTCTGCTGCAACCCGGGCTTTTGCCTCCAGGCGCCGTGCCCTCGCCTCGTAGAGAACGTGCAATGAGTGCGCGGCGTCGGTGCTGTCGCCGTCGTGAACTCGTTGGTCCAGCCAGGCCAACGCGGCGTGCGTTGCGTGCAGGCGGGCCTCGTTTTCTTCGGTCTGAAAGTCGTCAGGCTTGAGTCCGAGGCGGCGAACCAGCCACGGCAACGTGACCCCTTGTAGCACAAGGGTGGCGAGAATGACTGCCGCCGTGGTCAATATGACGAAGTCGCGGCCGGGAAACGGCGATCCGTCGGCTCGGTGCAGGGGCACGGCGAGCGCCGCGGCCAGCGAGACGCCGCCGCGCATCCCGGCCCAGCCGACCACCGAGCGCTCCCGCCACAGGTCGGCGTTAACTGCGCGTCCGCGCCATCTGTCGAGGGCTGGTCCGGCAAGGGTGAACACCAGCCTCATCACGATCACCGCGGTGACCACCGCCGTCAACACCAGCAGCAGGTGCAGGTTCGCTTTGTTCAGCGCCCAGTGCACCTGCTGATGCAGCTGGATGCCCACCAGGATGAACAGAACTGCGTTGAGTAGGAACACGAACACGTCGAGAAAGGCCAATGCCTGCAGCCGCGCGCCGGGCGAGTACAGGTCGCTCATTCGGGCGCCCACATACAAACCGGCGGCGGCGGTGGCTAGTACACCCGACATGCCGGCGGCGTCTGCGGCTGCATACGTGAAATACGGGGTGGCCAGTGAAATGGTGATTTCCAGCGCCGGGTGGTGCATCCGGATCCGCACGCGCACCATCACCCAGGCGATGGCGAAGCCTAGTGCGGCGCCGCCGACCGGACCGAGCAGGAACGTGATCGTGAGTTGGCCGGGGTGCACCACCTGGGCGACCGCGGTGTCGACGGCGCCCACATACAACACCAGCGCCGTGCCGTCGTTGGTCAGGCCTTCGCCTTCGACGATGGTCGAGAGGCCTTCCGGCGCATCCAGTCTCCGGAAGATCGATATCGCCGAAACCGTATCGGTCGGCGCCACAATCGCGCCGATGACGATCGCGACCACTACGGACAGGCTGGTCAGCCAGATCAAGACACCCGCGACTGCAGCCGCCGTCGCCAGCACCAACCCCACCGCCAGCAGGACGACGATGCGGGCGTACTTGCGAAGGTCGTCCGGCGCGACGAACAGCGCGGCGTAGTAAACCAGAGGCGGCAAGAATAGGTAGAACACGATCTCCGGCGGTATCTCCGGCGACGGTGTCCAGGGGAACCAGCTCAGAAACACCCCGACACCGAGCAGCAGGACCGGGAACGGCACACCGATGCGTTCGGCGCCCCACACCGCGGCAATGGCGATTGCCGGCCCGCAGAGCAACAGGATCGTATAGGTGGCCGGAATCACAGCCTTACCTCCGGGGTGATGGCGCGGCCGACCGTCTGTCCGCGTGAGTGGTGTTGTGTCAGTTCATCTTCGGTCGCGCCGAGCAGTCAACACCCCCGGTGGAAGCGGCGTTATTCACAGTTGCGGGGATGGGTGAGGGTCTAGATCATTTTCTACTTGTGCGAGCGGTGGGTGCCAGGTTCCGCACGCCGCCGCGCACCGCTCGGCGTCTTGATGGATGGGCACAGCCTCCCACCTGCGCCTGTGAGTTCACTGCATGCCGACGCGGCTACCGCACAACCGACACGTCGAGCGCAGAGTCTCGCGCCAACGAGCTCTCTATGGTCAAAATTGACGACAACCCCGATATCACAGAGTTCGCACCTTCCTGAACCCACAAGACGAAGCTGCGTCGATCTGCTGACGGCCTACATTTTGGCGCAAAAGCATTGCCGCGCAAGCTTGCGCTGGTGGAGCCCGACGGCGATGGCGACGTCCAGTCGTGGCAACGCTGGCCCGCCTGCAGTCCGCTCAAACTTCCGGCCGCTCGGAGGGCGCGGGTCCGTTATCGTGGCGCGGTGGCACCCCTCGACCAGAGATCGACGGCGCACAGCTGTCGGCTCGATGCTGCATCGAGTACGCCGAACGGTCGACAAAGGTCGAAATGCTAAGCGCGGGATCGTATTTCGCGGGATACCGCATCGAGCGACCGCTTGGCAGCGGGGGCATGGGCGCCGTATATCTGGCCCGCAACCCTGATCTACCACGCCGCGAAGCCCTCAAGATCCTGTCCCCGGAGTTGTCAGGTGACCCTGAATTTCGCGCGCGCTTCACCCAGGAAGCCGACATCGCCGCCAGCCTCGATCACCCCAACATCGTCTCCGTCTATCAGCGCGGCCAACACGAGGGCCAACTCTGGATTGCGATGCAGTTCGTCGACGGAATCGACGCCGACGCCGCCTGGCGTGCGGGCGCGATGCCGCCATCGCGAGCCGTGCACGTCATCAGCGAGGTGGCCAAGGCCGTCGACTACGCGCACCAACGGGGTGTCATCCACCGTGACATCAAACCCGGCAACTTCCTGCTCGACGAGTCCAGCGACGGCGACGGGCGGGTCCTGCTCGGCGATTTCGGGATCGCACGGGCACTGGGCCACACCGGCATCACCGCGACCGGCGCCGTGATGGCCACCCTGTCCTATGCCGCACCCGAAGTGCTGACCGCGCAACCGGTCGACGGCCGCGCCGACCTGTATTCGTTGGGCTGCACACTGTTTCGGCTACTCACCGGACAAGCCCCGTTCGCCGGCGACAGTGGCGCCGCCGCCACCATCGCCGGACATCTCCATCAACCGCCACCCACAGTCAGCGACCGCGTCCCCGGCCTGCCCCGGGCAATGGATACCGTCATCGCCACCGCAATGGCCAAAAGCCCCGACTACCGCTACCCGTCCGCCCGCGCATTCGCACTGGCCGCCACACACGCGCTGCGCCAGACCTCCCCGCTGGGCGAACCGCAGACGCACCCTTGGTCGAGCAGTCGCGACAGCCCGCAACGGGTGACACATCCGCGCGAATCAGACACTCCCGCAACCACTACCGAGAAGAAGCCGCGCCGACGCGCCTACCTGATCGCCGCGGCCGTGACCGCGGCGGTGCTGCTGGTCGGGGCGACTGTGTTCCTGGTCAAGGGTGTCCGCACCAACGCGCCAACGCAAACCACCACTGCCGCGGCACCGACCACCACCGCGACGCCACTCATCCTTGTCTCGGCCCTCAGCCGCCTGATGCTGCCGGCTCCCCAGATCGCCGACATCGTCGGCACCCCGGACATCGCCCCCGTCGTCGACCTGAAATCGTTCGATGCCCAATCGTTGCTGATGAGCGACGACGACAAGCCGTGCGCCGGGGCCTTTCAGCCGGGCGAACTCGCCGCCTTCTACGGCACCGGCTCGATGGGCGCACATTTCCAACTGCTCGCCGGCGACAACTCACACAGCACCGCCACCCAGGCGCTCATCGCCTTCCCGAGCGCGCAGGCGGCGCAACGAGTTGTGAGCGACCAAACCGCGCAGTGGCAAGCCTGCGTCGGCAAGACCGTCACCACTCGTACCGAGCACGAAACCACCTACCGTTTCGGTCCCGTCACCAACGCCGACGACATTCCGATGATCACGTTCACCCTGGAGGGTTTCCCCACCAGCAACGGCTGCCAACACGCCATGGCGGCACGCAGAAACGTCATCGTCGACGCCGCGACCTGTGACTCCACCGCCCCCAATCACGCCATCACCATCGTCAACGCGCTTGCCGCCAAAGTCGCGGCCGCCCCCTGATGCTCGAGGTTCGGTGCGCTGCGAAGCGGGCACACTCCCACCGACATCTGATCCGTCGGGCTCTGTCCGACGGGAGAACGGGGAGGACCTGCATATGACGATGCCCAGCGACGCCGCGGACGCCAACGAGTCTGACGGAGCCAACGAAGGACCGCGTGACCATCAGAACGTCGACACCGACCACCACCCCTACGTAGACGAAGACAACGTGCCGCACCCTGGCGATGCCAACGAGGCCCGCTGACTTTCGACTTCCCGCAGGGTCATCAGGCGGCCGACACTAGGATCGCGGTTGATGACTGAAGAAGTACCTGGCGAGATCGGCCCGCTCGACGTCGAGGGCTCCGGGATCCTGCCCCCGGTATCGGACGAGGTGCGCCGGCGTTTCGGCCTGCTCGAGCGGTTCGCGCCCTGGATCGGGTCGCGGTGGGCGGTCGAATTGTGGTGCACCCCACCGATTCTCGAGTCGAGCCTGCGTATGCCCCCGGGTGTGTCTCCGGGCAAGCCGGTCGAAGCGTATTGGGAGGGACACCGCGTCGTCGGTGAGCAGTGGGGCGAGGGGCCGCCGGTATATCTGGTGCACGGCTGGGGCGGCCAGCGTCCCCACCTGGCGGTATTCGTCAAACCGCTGGTCGAAGCGGGTTACCGGGCCATTGCCTTCGACCTGCCCAGCCACAACGAATCGGATCCGGGTGCGCTCGCGCCGGGGCGCACCACCGCGACCGAGTGCGCCAGCGCGGTTGCGGCGATGATCCAAGCGCACGGACCCGCCCACGCGGTGGTCGCGCACTCGCTCGGCTCGAACGCGACGGCGTTGGCCGCGGCGGACGGCGCACCCGTCGGGCGCCTGGTCTTCCTGGCCCCGATGGCCGATTTCCCTCTCTACCTCGACCTGTTCGCTGCTCGGCACGGCTTCGGCCGCCGGATCCGCGCGGGTTTGCACCGTCGTCTGGAGAAGCGAATCAACATGACGCTGCCGGAGACGAACATGACGCATATCGGCCGACGAGCCAACTACCCGCCCTTGCTTCTCATCCACGACCCCGACGACCCGGACAGTCCGTTTGCCGCCACCGCGCGACTGGCCAAGGCTTGGGAAGGCGCGCAGTTTCTCGCCACGAAGGGGCTCGGCCGACTCGCGCACTATCGAATCCTGCGGCACCGCCCCGCGATCAACGCCGGCGTCGAGTTCATCGGTCCGCCACCAGTCGGCTGACGAGAACTACGGAGTGACAGCAGTTTTCCCGGTCAGTCGTCCGTCTCGACGACCAAGACTTCGGTGTTGGCGCGGCGCTTGATGATTTTCGGAACGGAGCCGATGAGCCGCCCGACGAGCGAACTCATCCCCACGCTGCCGACAACGAGCAGATCGGCGTGCACCTCGTCCGCCAGAGCAATGAGCGCGTCAGCCGGAGCGCCCTCCACGGCTCGCTGCTTCACATCGGTTGCGCCGCCCTGCCTCGCACGCGCCGCCGCTTCTTGGAGGAGGTCGTAGACCGGCGCGTTCCCCTGAGTGCGATAGTTCTCGTTCTTCGCCTGGTCGGGGTCGATGCCGGACTGTCCGTGCTCGCTCGATGCCGAATGCGCCGACGCCACGATCAGCTGCGCGTTCGATTCGGCGGCGATCGCGGCGGCCTTGTCGACCGCGCGCATCGAGGTCTCCGACCCGTCAGTGCCGACAACGATCACCTTGTAGTCCGCCACCACGCCTCCCGAATTTCAGTGAACAACTGTTCTTACTATGCAGTAGGCACTGCGATGCAGGCAAGAGGCATTATTACGCTCCCGCCGGGCGTAGCCTGAAGATCCCACCAGCAGGAAGCCACAGCCGTGCGACAGCCTGAACTCACCAGCCTCATCGGTCTGCGGGACGACGACGGGGATCGACTCCAGCTTGCGCGCGTGGACCAGCCCACCGGAACGAGTGGCTATGTGCTGAGGGTGGGAACGGGCAAGGTGGTGCTGAGCGCCGGCGACCTCGCCCGGCTCGGCGCCGCAATCCGGTTCGAGTTGGTGTCGGCCAACCGTTTGCGACTCGTGAACTGGGCGATCCAGCTACTCATCCTGTGCGCGCTGGCCTGGCTTCTGACCTACGGCGTCACCGGCCCGCTGTTTGCCTATCCCTGGTCGAACTGACTGCGTTGCGGGACAAGGCTTTCGGCGGTTTACCCAACAGGGCGCGGGCGGCGGCCCGGGCGTCGTAGTCCGGATCTTTGGTCAGCTGAATCAGCAGGTAGCCCGAAATGGCGGGCACGATCATCCACATGCCGTTCAAGCCGAAGAACTTGAAATAGCTGAGTGCATCGGGACGGATGTCGGCCAGGTGGCGCATCAGCTGGGAGACGAAAAACACTGTGCAGCCGTAAAACTGGAAGCACCCGGCTGCGACGAAGAACCGGATCGCCGCCGCGGTGCGATTGCGCAGAAACAGCGTCACGAAAGTGATTTCGACGATGCCGATGACGCCGGACCAGTATTCGACGAGGATCATCAGTGGGTCGCTGCGCAGGAAGCGGGTGTCGGCCACCGCGTAGGCCCAGAAATACCACTTCGACGTGTCCGCAGCGGTGGCGCCGTTGACCCAGTCGTGCAATATTGCCCAGGGCAGGTCCCAGCTCAGCGGGAAGACGATGGCGATCGCGGACCACATCAGGACGAAACCCGTCCGTCGCAGCTCGCGACTTTCGTTGCCGCCGAACAGGAATGGCGTCGCCAATGCGACGATCCAGCAGCTCAGCAGGCCAGGCAGCGCGATATCGGTCAACAGCAGTGGGTCTGCGGCGTGTGTCACCGCGAGAACCATGCACACGGCCGGAATCGACAACGAGACGGCCAGCCAGAACAGCTGTAGCCGGACAAATGCGGGCATCGGCGTCCTCTCCCAAGCCGTCACGGCCAACGGCTGACCAGGGGGAGTCTAGGTGTAGGCCGCGCTAGTGACTGGCATACCGATCCTCCAGTTTGGCCAGCGTCTTCTCGATGCCGGTGACGTTGAATTTCGTCGCACCGATCAGGTGGTAATAGCCGATCGCATTCTTGATCGGGCCGGCATCGTGATAGTCGAACGTTTCGGTGACCCGTGTCGTCGTCGGCGAGAGCGACTCGAACTGCCAGCGCCAGTGATGCCCGACCGGATGACGCCACTCGAACAACTCGTTCGGCGTGAGCGCGGTGACCGTGCTGGTGATGCGGTAGGGCACGCCCAGCACCTTCATGCGCGTCGAAAACTTGGATCCGACAACAAGGTTCGACGGCATCGAAATGTTGGTTCGGACGGTGCCCGACCCGTCGAGTTCGTGATGCCGGCGAGGATCTGCCGCCATCGCGTAGAGCTCCTCGGCAGGTGCGGCCACCTCGACTGAACGGCAGATGCGGCGTGGGCCGGCATCGACGACATGAACGGTCATGGGGTCACCTCAACTCTGTACGTGCCGATTTTACGAGCACTCGTCGAAACGTCGCGGATGGCCTATCTGGGACTGTCGATTTCATACGTGCCGTGGTCGTCGGAGACAAGCACTGCGACATGACGGGGGACGCCGTTGACGGTGGCGTCGCAGGAGAATGTCGTCCCCTGCCGCGCGCTGGGGTTGCGGCCGCCGTTGCAGCTGACGTTGGAGACCGTGTTCGCCCCGTAGCCGCTGGCCGGGTCCGACAGCGTCTGGAGCACGCCGGCCTGCACCTTGGTCACATCCAAGACCGCACCGCCGATGCGAGCCAAGTGCGTCATGGTGCTGACCAACACCGTCGCGGCGATCATTGCGGCCACCCCGGCCACCGCCAAGAACAGCCACGGCAGGAACTTCTTGAGATCCGTTGTGGCGTCGCGTGGTGCGGCGACGGCGGGCTTGGGCGGCTCGATGTGCGCGGCGGGCGGCGGTGGCGGCGGGCGATCTGGCCGCTGCAGGTACCACGGGATCTCCGGTGGCCGTTGCGGGGGATTGCCGGGCGGTGGTGGCGGGGCGGGCCGCGGACGAGGTCTGGCGACGCCTGTGCGGTCGTCGGGGCCGGGTCGGCGCAGATGCCAGGGTGTGCCCGGTGGCGGTTCGCCCGGGGGTCCTGACGGCGGCCGGTTCACGGGAAGTTCCGATAGCACTGCGCGGCGTCGCCGACCAGACCCGAGCGGAACGCCGTGATACGGGTGAAGCCTGCCGGGACGCTGTCGCCGTTGGTGTCGCTGGCGACGAGATGATTCGTGAGCAGACCGGATATAGCTTCGTCCAGGTCGCCGGCGTTGAGGGTGAGGTTGTTGCCGGACGGAACCGCGACGGGCTCGGCCATGGCTCGCTGCGCGACGCCGGTGAGGCATGCGGTGCGAAGGGCGGCGCGCTCACCCGTCAACCCGACGCCTTGCTCTTGCTGCACGGCCAGCATGTACCGCGAGGTGACGACGGAGAAGGCGGTGTCGTCGCCCTGCAAGAGTTGCCGCGTCTCGTTGTCCGCGTAGGTGCCGATCTCGCGCAGACCCGCGAGATCGACGTTGACGGTGTTGGTGGCGGGGCAGTAGGACGCGGGCGGGCTCGGCCGTGTCTGGGCGCAGTCGCCGGAGCCGCCGACAGTCAAGGCCGGAGCCTTAGCGGGGTGAAAGATCGCCGTGAGGGTTTCCATCAGCAAGCCCAAAGAGTTTTCGGTGATCGACATTTCGCCGGCGGGCGACTCGTCGGCCGAGTACGTCTGCAGAGCCGCCGGAAGGCCGACGTGCCGGCGCGCGATCTCGTCGCGGTCGATGGCGGCGCAGACGGCCGGGTCGCCATTGAACCCTTCCTGAAAGGCCGCGACCCGGTCAAGCGCGGAACCGTGTGCGTCGCGGGCGTTTTCGGGTTCGTCCGTGGGGTCTCGCAGCGTGATTCCCCCGGCGAGCACGTGGTCGAGACCGTCGGTGGTGTTCATCGCGAACCGCGTCGAATGGCCCTGGGCAACCCAGCGCAGGTAGACGCCGGCGAAGCAGTCGGCCTGCTGCTCCTTGACCAGGGTGCGGGTCAACGTGTGCACGCTATGAGCTCGGGTCTGCACGGCATGACCGAACTCGTGGGCCAGTGTCCCGGCGACGGAGATGTCACCAAAGTACTTGCGCGTCATGGGAACCAGCACACCCCGGTCCCAGGCGATCGAGTCGTCGGTGCGACAGTACGACGCGTTGACCGACTTGTAGCCGTTGCGCTGACCGCAGGCCGCGATGCTGCCCCGCGTGTTCGAGTCGTAGGACCTGACTTTCGCGATGGGACGATACTGCCCGGAAAAGAATTGCGGGTAGGTGGCGGTCCAGAAATCTTGAATGTCGTTGACGGCCAACAACGCCAGCCGATCGTCGTCGCTGCCGTTGGAGCCCTCGACGCTGCCGCGGGGTGGCCCGGCATCCGGCCGGCGGCCGCTGAATCCCCCGCTGGCGGGCAGGCCGCCGACTCGGTCCGGGTCGTACAGCATCGATGCCGGACGACCGGCCAGCACGGTGGGCGAGCATCCCGCAGTCGCGGGGACCAGACAGATCGCCGCCAGCAGGACGGCGACGGCGGTGCGGAGGCGCGACGGCCGCGCCGCATCCCGGTGCGGGCAGTGCTGCATGCGCCCCTCCCAGCGATCGAATGCGCTGCCAATGCGGCGACGTTAACGCAAACGCGCACGTGGCGTCGAAATTGTGAGTTCACCGCCATCAGTGAGCGCGACGCCGCACGGATCGTTAGGGTGAACAAGTACCGGCATCGATAGTGAGTAACGCCCCCTTATGTCACCGAACAGCGTGAACCGCGAGCGCAGCCTGCTCGTCGTGCGTCAGATCGTCCTCAGCTACAGCGCGTTGCTGGCGCTCACCGCCGGGTTCGTCAACGCCGTCGCGATCCTGATCTTCGCCCTGCCGGTCGGCAACCTCACCGGAGTCACCACGCAACTCGGGATGAAGGCGGGCAACCCGCTGCTGTACGAGGGCCACGTGCTCGCGGCCGTGATGATCGGTTTCTTCCTCGGTGCGGTGTTGGCCGGTTCCGTGCTGCCGGTGAAGCACTCCCACGTGAGCTCGCGCTCGGCGCTAGTGCTGTGCATCGAGGCCGTGTTGTTGCTCGTCGCCGCCGCGGGAGTCGAGGAGACCTACATCAGGGAGGCGATCACGGCGTCCGGCGTCGAGCTCCCCGCGGTGCAAGCCCTGTTGGCCGCCGCCGCGCTCGGGCTACAAAATGGGCTGACGTCGAGCTTCCGCGACATGGCCGTGCGCACAACGCATTTCACCGGGACCATCACCGACCTGGGTCTGATCGTCGGGCGTAGCCGCCGGCACGGGGTCGATCGGTGGAAGGCGTTGACGCTGGGCCTCACTCTCGTCCTCTTCCTGGTCGGCGGTGCCGCCGGAATCGTCGCGGGCTCCCGGTACGGGGGTTACGCGCTCGCGGCGCCCGCGGCCGCCTGCATAGCGATGGCGGGCGCTGCGATGCTGCGGCATCGCATGTCGTTGAGTCGCCTGCGGCGCGAGGCGGCGCGGGTCTAGACGCCGGAACCCGTCACACCGTCGGTGGCTGGAGCGCGGCGGCGAGCGCGGTTCGCGATCGGATGCCGAGCTTTCGGTACACGCTGCTCAGGTTGCTCTCGACGGTCTTGGGTGCGAGGAAGAGTTCGGCGGCGATCTGCTTGTTCGACAATCCGGCGGCGGCGCGCTCGGCGATGCGTTGCTCGGCCGCGGTGAGCCCCACGGCGCCGTCGACGGGACGTGCCAGGCGGGCGAGTTCGGCGCGGGCGCGTTCCGCCCATATCGGGGTGCCGAGGCGTTCGAAGGTGAGCAGGGCGGTGCGCAGGTTGGGTTCGGCGACCTGTCTGCGGCGTCGTCGGCGCTGCAACTGTCCCAGCAGCAGTTGGGTCCGGGCCGTCTCGAAGGGCATGGGGAGGCGTTCGTGGTGCCGGATCGCTCGCTCGGCGGCGGCCTCTGCCGCGTCGAGATCGCCTCGCACGGTGTGCAATTGGCAGCGACCGCGGGCCCCGATGGCCAGCATCCAGGGCCTGTCGTACTGGGCGCCGCTGTGTTCGAGCGCGGCAACGAGCGGCTCGGCATCATCGGCGCGCCCGAGTGCGCTCAGGGCCTCGACCGCGTCGGGAATCCAACCAGCCATGGCGATTTCGGTGTCGTGCCGTGGGTCGAACTCGTCGATCAGGGGTTGGAGCGTCGCAAGGGCTGCTGCGTGGTTGCCGAGCGAAACCTCGAGAAACCCCAGCGCGGTGGCACCCGGGCGGACGAGGTAGAGGGCGCCGGTCTCCCGGGCGGCGTCGATACCGGCGTGGGCCGCGGTGCGCGTCAGGAATGCGTCCCCGGTGTGGGAGGCGATCTCGGCCTGCAGCCCCCACAGGCCGGACATGACGTGCCGGCCGCCGATCTGTTCGGCGCGTTGGATGGCATCCTGGTTGAGTGCGACGGCGGAGTCGTAACGACCCAGCCACATCTCGATCCGCGATGCTTCGACCGTTGCCCACAAGATGTCGATCTCGGTTCCGTTCTGCAGCACTGCCTTTCGTACTTCGCCCATCTGTTCTTGCGCGGACTCGAGTCGACCGGTCCAACTGGCGAGCAGCGCGGCGACGGCGCAGGCCCGCAAGGTCACTGTCGTACGGGCGTTGGGGTCCTCCAGGTTGAGGGCATTGGTCAGGGCGGCGTCATCGACGCCGAGGCCGTACATGAAACTGACCAGGGCCCAGATCGCCAAAGCCTGGCTGCGCAGGCCGTCGATGCCAAGCTGGTCTGCTTCGGCGATGGCGATTCGGGCGTGCTCGACGCAGTCCTTCATGCGCCCGGCCTGATTCAGCGCCGGGATCAGAAGCAGCCGGGCGTACAGCTTCATCGTGGGTTCGTCCGCGGCGCCGATCGCCTCGGTGAGTGCATCGACCGCCCCGGCCATGCTTTCGTCGTGGACCAACCCCGCGGCAAGCACGATCAGGGCACTGCATCGGAGGGCGCCGGTGGGCGGCAGCACGTCGAGGGCCGCCTGCAAGTGTGTCTGGGCCTGTTTCAGCGCCCCGGCGCGGAAGTGCTGTTCGGCGGCGCGCAGGCGGCGAATAGGTGTATCGCCGCCCAGTTTTATTGCGAGCTCGGTCAATTCGGCCGCCACGGCCGGAGCGCCTTGGGCCAGGGTGGCTCGGGCGGCGTCGTCGAGCGCCGCGAGCAGATCCGGAGTGCTGGTGGTGGCGGACAGTGCGAGATGCCGCGCTTTGAGCTCTGGAGTGTCGACGACCGCCGCCAGACGACGATGCATCTCCCGGCGCCGCGCCGGGCTGACACCGGTGTAGATGCCGTGGGCGAACAGCGGGTGGCAGAACTGGATGGTGTTGCCCCTCAGCTCGACAACCGTTGTCGCATGGGGAGATTCGATGATCTCGACAACACGGTCAGCAGTGAGGTTGGTGATAGCGCTGACCCGTTCGACGGTCGGCGGAGCCGCGCATGAGGCGGCCAGCAGTACTGAGCGGATCTCGTCGTCGGGCCGGCCGATGCGCTGGGCCACCAGCGATGTCAGGGATTCGGGGAGGTCGACGACATTCGGCTCCGGTTGGTCGGCGACCGATCGGGCCAGCTCGAGCGCGAAAAATGGATTACCACCGGATATTTCGTGGATGCGGGTGATGACGGGCCGGGGCAGGGTGTGGCCCAACCGCTGGAGGATCAATGCGTGGACGCCGCCGAAACTCAGCGGACGCAGCGTGAGACGGGTCACCGAATCTAGCCGGGAGAGTTGTAGCCACGGGAGCGTGTCGGCTGCCGCGCCGGCCTCGGTACGGACCGCGGCCATGATGCCGACTGGACCGGTCAGCCGACGCGCCGCGAATGCGAACACCGCCTGGCTGGAGGCGTCGAGCCACTGTGCGTCGTCGATGGTCACCAGCACTGGCGCGGCGAGACGGGGCTGCTGCACGACCGATAGGAACGCCGTCGCGACAATGCGCTCGTCGGTCGGTTGGCCCTCACACTCGTGAAGCAGCACCCGCTCGAGCGCGGTTCGCTGCACCGTCGGCAGGTCGGCGTAGACGTCCGGATCGACCTCGCGCAGCACGTCAGTCACCGCCGCGTAGGCGTAGCGAACCTCGTTCGGCGAGGCACAGGTCGACAGGACCCGAAAGTTCTGGGCCACAGCCTCTTCGGCGACCTTCCAGAGCAGGGTCGTCTTGCCGATGCCGGCCTCGCCGGAGATGACCATCCCGGCCGGCCCGGACGACGCACGGGTCAGAAAGTCGCGTGTCGCGTCGGGCTCTGGCTGGCGCATCAGCAATCCCCTCAATTGCCGCTCTTCAGGATCCGCCAGCCAACTTACGGAAAGCTCACAGGAGATTTTGTGGTTCTCACATTTTCGCGTGGCCAGCGGCTGAATTTCGCCTCGGTCTCAGTTGCGCAAAGGTATGGCAGCCTCCGGCGATGCGCAGTGCGGTCGTGCGTGCTCGGCCATACCGTGGCGGGCATGGGCACAGTCGGCAATCGGGTGAAGCGCTGGCGCACAGCGCTTCATGTGGCGCTGTCCGCAACGCTGGTGACCACCGCCGGGCTCGCCTCCGTTCCCGTTGCTCGTGCGGCGGCGGCCGCCGCGACCCTGTCGGTGTCGTCGACCTGGCAGACGGGCTTCATCGCCCATTTCACCGTCACCAACTCGAGCTCGGTGCCGATGTCGGATTGGCGGCTCGAATTCGACATGCCGTCCGGTGAGTCCGTCTCGCACGCGTGGAGTAGCACGGTCACCCAGTCCGGTACGCACTTCGTGGTGAGCCCGGTGAGCTGGAATCGCATCATCCCGCCCGGTGGGTCGGCGACCGGTGGCATGCGAGGTGTCTTGTCCGGCACGTATTCGCCGCCGGTGAATTGTCAGCTCAACCGGCAGTACCGCTGCTCGTAGCCGCGATCAGTCCGTCGCCACGTGCAACGCCGTTCCGCTGGCCAGCAACTGGGACGCGGTCAGGCCGAATGTGGCCTTGAAGGTGTCGGAAAGATGCGACGGGCTGGCGAACCCGGCTTCGGCGGCGGCGTCGGTCAAAGTCAGTCCCGCGGAGACGCCCAAGCCCACCCGGAGGAGTCGCGACCAGGAGCGGTAGCGGCGCAGGCTGGTGCCCGCCTCTTGGCGAAAGAGTTGCAGGAAGCGCGACTCGGAGAGGCTCGCGTCAACCGCGAGGTCGCGTAGCGACGGCGATTCGGGCAGCGAGCTGCGTATTCGTTTGACCGCCAACGTGATTCGATGATTCATCGGGTGAGCCGACACAGGTGCGGCAATCTCGATCCAGCGCCGCGCGTGGTCGGCGTCCGACGGGATCGCGGTTAAGGTGCGCTGCGCGTCGTGGTCGACGAAGACGCCGTTGGGCGATTCGTGGCACAGATCCCGGCACGCGGTGGCGCGCCCCGACGACGGGTCGAGGTAGCAGGAGACCAGCCGGCCGCCGCGGGTGTCGAGCTTGTGCGTCATCCGCGGCGGTATCAGCGCACTGCGCGCGGCAACCGAGCGACCGTTGGCCGTCACGGTCAGTTCGCGGTCGACCCCGAGCACCAGACACCACACCGAACCGGAGTGATGTCCCAGGTCCAGGCTCGGGCCGGCGTACAGGCCGTGACCCGGCCAGAGCCAGACAGCGGGATAGCAGGTTTGTGGAAGCGCGGAGTCGACTCTGACCGCCATGCTTCCTCCCATGGACGCCACCGTGATTGCCATCTCCATCGTCGCAGTGTTCTTCGCCGGAATGGGTGGGTACGCGCTCGTCGCCCCGAGCCGGCTCATTGCGCCGTTCGACATTGCACTGAATTCCGTTACAGCCCGATCCGAGGTGCGCGCCGTCTACGGGGGGTTCGGTCTGGCGATCGCGAGTGTTCTCGGCGCCGCGGCTGTCACCCCCGGTCTTCGCGCGGGTGTCGTCGTGACGGTGGCAGCGGCATGGGGCGGCATGGCTTTTGGCCGACTCACCTCGCTGCTCGACGGACCGTCGTCGTTCTATCCGAACTGGTTCTACTTCGTGGTCGAGGCGGCCGCTGCTGCCACCCTGTTCGCCGTGGCGGGTTAGGCCCGCACCTTCGCGGTCAGTGACACCAGTTGCTGGAGCGCCGTGTCCAGCTCCGCGCTGCGGCGGTCCTGCGGCGCGAAGCCGTCGGCGTTGAAGTCGTTGAACAGCGACAAGGCCACCGCGCCCCGGACGTCGAGCATCTCGAAGTTCGCGACGATCTGCCGCCACTGCTGGATGGACCGGATTCCGCCGTCGCCGCCGTAGGCGACGAAAGCGACCGGCTTGTTGTTCCATTCCGAGCCGATGCTGTCGAACGCGTTCTTGAAGGCGCCGGGCACGCCGTGGTTGTACTCCGGTGAGACGAAGACGAACGCATCGCAGCCGTCGATGGCCTGACTCCAGCGGGTGACGTTCTGCGAGTCGTACTTCCGGTCGGCCATCGCCGGTAGGACGGCCGAGGTCAGTAACGGCAGGTCGAACTCCTTGAGATCGATCAGCTCGAACTGGGCATCGCCGTGTCGCCCAGCGCGTTCGGCGACCCACTGCCCGACGGCCAGGCCCTTGCGACCCTCGCGAATAGATCCGACGATGATGCCGATCTTCATGTTCCCTCGCCCGTTCGTCGCGTGTTCTAGTCAAATTCTCTGATAGTCAGCGATAATTACTACTTGCCGCGTTGCTCAACTGTCAAGGGGGAGTGCGGTTGTGCGTCGGCATGCCGGCGACGTGGTCCGAGATAGGCTGGCAGATAGACCAATTGGTGGTGGAGGCGATGTGGCCGCAGGTGGCTGGCGGGGCGAGGACCTCGGCGTGCTTGCGGGCCGTCTGCTGTTCGCCGTCCAGGACGAGTTGTTCTCTCGCCTCCATGGCGAGGGCTTCGACGACATCGTCCCGAGGCACGGCGTCGTCCTGGCCTATCTGCGACTCGACGGCATCCGCGCGACCGATCTCGCGCGCCTGTCGGGTCAGGTCAAGCAGGTGGTCGGGCTCATCGTCGACGACCTGGAGCGGCTGGGTTACGTCGAGCGTCGGCCAGACCCCGTCGACCGGCGCGCGAAGTTGATCGTCCCCACCACTCGGGGCCGCGCGCAGATGGCCGCGGCGGACGCCATCATGGCCGACATCATGGACCGGCACGCCCGCGTCCTGGGCAAGCAGGAGTTCCGGCGCTTCATCGCCAATTTCCGCGAAGTCGTCGATCATCAGCGGGCCATGACGAGCGACGACTCGGGCGAAGGCCCGAACCCGCGCTGAGTCTCAGCCGGCCAAAACTATTGTGGAGGCGTGGAGGACGCTGTGCTGGGTGTCGCGATGACGCCAACTTCGGTTCGCACCGTCCTGGTCGCGGGCGCCAAGGCCGACGGAGCCGCCGTCAACCACGACAACATCGACTTCATCCGTGGCGCGGACCTGCCCGCTGACAGCTCGACGGAGCAGATCATCTCCGCCATCCTGATGACCCGCGCGACGGCGCGGGCCGACGGCTTCGAGGTCAATTCCACGGGCGTGACGTGGATGAACGTCGCCACGGCGACAGCCCTGCGGGAAGGCCTCGCGACCCGCAGCATCGCCAACGTCCTTCTGGTGTCGCCTTTCGCCTCCGCGGTGGCGCTGGCTCGCGCCGCCGGCCGGTCGGCCGAGTATGACCACACGGCGCTGTTGTGCGTGGAACCCGATGTCGCGACGCTCGCGGTGGTCGGCACGGCGGATGGGTTGGTCATCGACGTGCGGCGGCGGTTCCTGCCGCATGACGACGACGAAGCGGTGGCCGCGCTGGTCGAGATCGTCAGCGACGCGGGCGCGATGGAGAACGGACCCGACGGCGTGTACGTGGTCGGATCCGGTGTCGATATCCCGCTCGTCATGCCTGCCCTGGTGGCCGCGACGACGCTGCCGGTGAGCGCACCCGAACAGCCCGAGACGGCCCTGGCCCGGGGCGCGGCGCTGGCGTCGGCCAATGTCGAACTGCTGACGCCGTCCGCGCTCGAATTGGCCCGCGCGGCCGGACAGACCGCCGGCTACCCGCACATCGCGCTGCTGTGCATCGAGCCCGATTCGGCGACCTCCGCCGTGCTGAACACCGCCGACGAGTCGATCGCCGAGGTGCGGCGTCGGTACCTACCTAGTGACGACGCGGCGGCGCTGGCCGCGCTGGTGGAGATCGTCAAAGGCGCGGGCGCGATGGAGGGCAGGCCGAAGGGCGTCTTTCTGCTCGGCTCCGGTGTCGATATCCCGCTGCTGATGCCGGATCTGGTTGCGGCGACGTCACTTCCGATCAGCACGCCCGAGCAACCCTCGATGGCGCTCGCCCGGGGTGCGGCGCTGTCCGCGGCGAACACGTCCGCGCTGGCGTCATCCGCGGTCACGCTGGCCCGCGCGGCGGGGGAATCGGCCGGGCACGACCACACCGCGCTGCTGTGCATCGAGCCGGACACCGCGACGCTCGCGGTGGTCGGCACGGCGGACGGGCTGGTCGTCGACGTCCGTCGCCGGTTCCTGCCGCACGACGACGATGCGGCGGTGGCTGCGCTGGCCGAGATCGTCAAGGGTGCCGGCGCGATGGAGGGCGACCCGCAGGGCGTTTTCGTGGTCGGTTCCGGTGTCGATATCCCGCTGATCATGCCGGCGCTGGCGGATGTCACAGACCTTCCCGTCAGCGCGCCCGAGCAACCGGCGACCGCGCCGGCCGCCGAGGCAACCGAGACCCCGTCGCCGCTGTTCGCCTCGTCCACCGCGTTCCTCAACGGGCACAAACAGGGTGCCGCCGTCGTGCCCCGGGTGCCCCCGCCGGTGACGGGACCCGTCGTGCTGGAAGCACGCGGCCTGTGCAAGTCGTTCGGCGCCGGTCCGACCGCGATCCCGATCATCCACGACATCAACCTGCAGATCACCGCCGGCGAATTCGTCGTCCTGGTCGGACCGTCGGGGTCGGGCAAGTCGACGCTGCTGAGCATCCTCGGCTTGCTGGAGCCGCCGACCAGCGGCGAGGTGCTGGTGAACGGGGTGAGTGTCGCTCAGTTGTCGTCGCGGGAACTGGCCGGCGTGCGCGGTCACCGGATCGGCTACGTCTTCCAGTCGTTCAACTTGCTGGCCGGATTGTCGGTCGCCGAGAACGTGATGCTGCCGAGCCTGCTGGCCGGCCGGGCCGGGCGGGTGCAATTCGACCGGGCGATCTCGTTGCTGGACCAGTTCGGGCTGGCCGGGATGGCCAAGCGGGTGCCCGCGGAGTTGTCCGGCGGCGAGCAGCAGCGCGTGGCCATCGCGCGGGCGCTGTTCATGGCGCCGCAGGTCGTGCTCGCCGACGAGCCCACCGGCAACCTCGATACCAAGAACGGCCGGCGCGTGATCGACGCGCTTTACGACCTGAACGCGGCCGGCCAGACCATCGTGATGGTCACGCACGATCGATCGATCGCCGACGAGGCCCCTCGGTTGATCTCCTTGCTCGACGGCCGCATCGAAAGCGACGAGCGGCACATCCGATCCCGCGGCACGGCATGGCGCGCACCGCACTGAACGCGGCCGTCAGCGTCCTGAGGCTGATCAACTTCCGGGCGATCCGGCGGCACACCCTGCGGGCGCTGCTGGCCTCGCTGTCGCTGGGCGGCGGGGTTGCGATCGTGGTCGCGGTGATGATCGAAACCAGCAGTGTCAGTACGGCTATCGACGACGTCGGGTACCGGATCGCGGGCCCCGCGCCCCTGCGCATCGTCGGCGCCGCGACCCAAGGCGGGATCGATCCGGCGGTCATTCGCGCCGCCCGCAACGTCCCCGGGGTGGCGGTGCTCGCCCCCGTGGTCCGCGCCGCGACCGAGGTGCGCGACGGCGGCCGCGACACCGTCGTGCTGGCGTTGGGCATCGACTGTTCGGCGCGCTGGATCATCGACCCGAAGGTGTGCAGCGCGGGGCAGACGGAACCACAGGTGATGGCGACCTCGACCACCTTCGGGCGCACCCTGGGCAAGTCCGCGACCCTGGCGACCGACGTCGGTCAACTGCCGCTGCCGGGTCTCGCGCAGATCCCGCAGTTGGACAACGTCAACAACGGCCGCGTGGTCGTGTTGCCGCTGAGCGCGGCCAAAGTGCAATTCGCCCGCGACGACCGGGCCGACAGCGTCTACGTGAACCTGGCTGACACCGTCGACGCGAAGGCGATTCAGACCCGCCTCGGCGAGGTGCTGGAGGTGCTCGGACCGGGGTATCGGGTGCTGACCCGCAACGATCCGGCTGCCGGATTCAACGTCAACGTCGTGCTGTTTCCGCTGCTGGCGATCTTCGCGCTGATCGCGGTCGGCGTCGGGGTGATCCTCATCGCCCAGCTCACCCGCCTGTCGATTCAGGAACGCCGACGAGAAGTCGCGATCGCCGCGGCGCTGGGCGCCTCGCCGCTGTCCACCCTGGTCGGCTTCCTCGCCGAGGCTGCGCTGCTCGGCGCCGCCGGTTCGGTGGTCGGCGTCGCGCTGGGCGCGATCATCGCCCGGCCCGTCGTCGCGAGCGCCAGCGACCTCACGCAGCAGTTCGTCGGGGTCAACGTGCCCGTCGTCGTCGAGCCCGGTGTCGTCTTCGCGGGGCTGGGAATCGGCGTACTGCTCGCCCTCGCCGCGGCGATCGTGCCGAGCCTCGCGGCGTCGAAAACCCCGATCGCCACCGAGCTTTCCGGCCGTGCCGCCTACGAAGACGCCAAGTCGGCGCGCATCCTGCCCAAGGCCGCGGCGCAGCTCGCGATCGGCTTCGCGGCCCTCTTCCTGGTGTGGTCGGCGACGCTGTCGGGTGGACTCGCGCCGTGGCAGGCCACGATCGCCAACGGCGGGGTCGTCATCGCAATCGTCGGAATGCTCTTGGCCGCGGCCTATTTCAGCGCGCACATCCTGGCGTCGATCCGGCTCCAACCGGACCGGCCGCACAACCCGATCCTGGCGATTGCCTTCACCGGGCTGCGCGCTGACCAGACCCGGACGACGGCGATCGCCGGTGCCGTCGCGGTCCCGGTCGCCGTCGCCACGCTGCTGTCGGGCTTCCTGGTGGCGATCGACCGTGGCGTCGAGAACGTGGCGCGGGCGCAGGCGCACGATCGGCTGGTGGTCACCACCACCCGGTTCACCGACTGGGGGTCGACGGACGCGAAATTCTCGCCCGACAGCATGACCAAGCTAGCTGCCCTGCCCGGGGTGGGCGGCCTAGAGCGGATGGCCGAAGTCGAGATCACCCTCGGCAACGGATCGCTGGCCTACGTGCGGGCCGAGGACAGGCCCACCTTTTCCTACCAGGTCTTCGCCGGCCAGCCCCCGAAGGAGAGCGTGAAGTCGAACCAGCTCGTCATCGGCGGAATTCTGGCCCGCCAGAACGGGATTGGCATCGGCGACAGCATCCTGCTCGGTAGTGGGCCCACCGCCCGCAGAATTCCTGTCGGGACCATCGTCGCGACCCCCGAAGTGGGCGGGATGCGGATCCAGATGTCGTACTCGCTTGCCGAACAGATCTTCGGGCGTCAGCCACCCGGGCTGGTTTTCATCAATCCGGCGAAAGGTGTTGCCCTGCAACGCATCGCCGACGAGGTCAAGGCCGGGCAATTCAATCAGCCGCTGACCGTCGTGGACGCGAAGGGCTACCGGGATTCGGTGGTCAGCGGCGAGTCCCGGTTCCTCGCGCCACTGAACACGTTGAAGTATGGCCTGCTGGCGATCGCTTTCATCTCGGTGTCCTCGACGCTGCTGCTGCTCGGTATCCGCCGCCGTCGCGAGATCGCGCTGATTCAGGCACTCGGCGCCACCCCGACCAAGGTCTTCGCGGTGACGACGCTGGAGGCCGTCATCGCGAGTGCGACAGGCGCGCTGCTCGGTGCGATCGTGTCCGTGCCGATCATCGCTGCCGTCGGGCGGGCCGCGGTGGTCGACGTCGGCTCGGTGACCCCACTGATCTTCCCGATGTCCGAAGCCTTCGGCTACGCGCTGCTGGCGATCCTGTCGGCGGTTTTCGCCGCAGTCGTTCCGGCGTGGAAGACCACCCAGGCCGCGCTCGCAACTCAGCTGCGCGACGAATAGCCGTCGTCAGAAACGGTAAGTCGCGCAACCCACTTGGAGTCCGGAGCCGACGCTCACTATCAGCCCGACATCGCCCGACCGCACCAGACCGTGTTGCCAGGCATGCTGCAGTCCGTGCGGTACCGACGACGAGAACGGGTCGGTATCGGAGACCGGGTCGACGAATAGCGAACTGGCAATGCCCAATCGGGAGGCGAGCTCCTCGCGGTGGGGCTGCGACAGGTGCGGCGGGAACACCGCGGCGATGTCCGAGGGGGCGATCGCCTCGAGCTTGAGCAACTCGCCCACCGCGTCGGCGATGATTGCGACATAGTGCGCGTCCAGATCAGGGTCGCGCTCGATTTCCAGCCACGTCCGATCGTCGGAGTGTCGGGTGTACGTGGTGAGCGCACCGGCGTGCTCGGGGTACTGCCGGAACACGAAGCGGCCGAATCCCGTATTGCCGTCGGTCGGTGACAGGACCACCGCCGACCCCGTCTCACTCAGCCCGTAGGAGGGGTGTGCGGTGCTGCCATCGTTGTTCTCGGTCTCCGACGCGACGACCATGGCATGCCCGGTCTTCCCCGCGCCGATCATCTGGACGGCGACCTGGCAGGCGTTCAGGAACCCGACCGCGCCGTTGAACACGTCGAAGGCGAGAGTCTTTGGGCCGTCGGGGGATCGGATGTCGTCGTTCACCCCGAGCTCGCCGGCGACCAGCGCCGCGATGGCGGGCTCGCTGATGAACTCGTCGCGGTAGACGCCGGCGTGGATGATCAGGCCGAGCTCGTTGCGGTCCAGTGCGATGTGGTCGAGGCATTGCGCGGCGGCCTGCGTGGCCAACTCCACCGAGCCGCGTGATCCGGGCGCGCCGGTGGGAATCGTGCCGATGCCGGCGATACCCACCGCGGGCGGTTGCGGTGGCTCGACGGCCGGCGGGTCGTGCATCGCCCCGCGACGGTGGTCCTCCGAACCGCGGCGCAGCCGGTCGGGCAGGTCGTCGAAGGTGTACAGCGCGGCCCCGACGGTCTGGCCGGAGGCGCTGATGCCGAATACCGCGTTGTCTCCGGACCTGATCCGGTTGCTCAGGATGTGATCCTTGAGGGCGACGAAATGGGTTGTGCTGGCAGTGTTTCCGCGCTCGGCAAGGTTGTAGATGGTGTTGCCCGGGTTGGCGGAGCCTTCGCCGAACATCCGGTTCACCGCGCCGACGGCGTCGTTGAGCGACGACTCGGACGTCTGGTGCATCACGATGTGGTCGGAATGCTCGGGGCGCCAACCGTGCCGACGCATCACGCCGGCGACGTAGGGCACCGCGGCCTTCACCGCGATCGCGGTTGCGGCAATCGAGTCGACGGTCATGATCGCGCCGCCCTCGGGGCCGCCGGTCGCCTTCGCGATGCACATCGGGGCGTAGCGGCTGAGCGTGGCGATGTCGATGTCGTGGAATCCGGCGCGGTTGTTGGGGCCGCGTTCCAGGATCACCGCAGCCCCGGCGTCGCCGACCGTCAAGCACGCCAGGCGGGGATCCATCGGACCCTCGATCTGCCGTTGCGCGGTTTCGCTGATGTGCGTGATGTATTCGCCGCTGACCACCATCGCGCGGCCGATCAGCCCGTTCTGCAGGAAGGCGTCGGCGATCGCGATGCCGGTGAACATTCCGGCGCAGGCGTTGGTGATGTCGAATGCCAGCGCGTTGTCCAGCCCACACTGATCGCGCAGTCGCGCCGCGGTGCTGGGCTCGAACACGAACTTCTGGTCGGGTCCGTCGTAGCGGGAGATGCTGCACGAGATCAGCAGGTCGATCTCCACCGGCCGATAGCTCGACCGGGACAGGCAGTCGGCGATGGCCTGTCGGGCTAGGTCGATGGAGAACTCACCCTCGGCCGCCACCCTTCGGTGCTTGATGCCGGTCAACTTCTCCAGCGGAATACCAATGTCGTTGACGCAGCCGGCGAGCATGTCCGCCGTCGACACCTCTTTGAAAGGCAAGTAGGTGCCGATACTTTCGATCACCGTGTTGCGGGCGGGCCGTTGCGGTGCGGGCAGCACCCGTGGTTCGGCTTGCGGCCGGATCTCTTCCGGCTCGATAAGGACCGTCTCGGCGGGGCTGCTATCGAGCGGCTCGCCGCCGTACTCCTCGGCCAGTTCGGCGATCGTGCCGAACAGGAACACCGACTCCGGCTTCAGCGGCAGACCCGCGGACTCCGCTCGGACCGCGACCTCGAGGCTGTGCGTCGAAGAGCCGCCGAGCGCGAAGAAGTCGTCGTGCACGCCGACCCGTTCGACCCCGAGGACCTTGCACCAGATGCCGACCAGAACCTCTTCGGTGTGGTTGCGGGCGGCGACGAATTCGCGCGCGCGTTCCGCTGCGCCCGTTGAGGTTTCGGCGAGCACACGACGGTCGACCTTGCCACCTGACGTGCGCGGCAGTTCATTCGTCACGACGAAGTGGGCTGGCAGCATGGCGGCCGGGAGCCACTCGAGGAGGAAGCGCCGCAACTGCTGGATACTCGGCGTGGGCACCGCGGTGGACGCGATGTGGGCGGTCAGCTGGGTGTGGCCGCGCTCGTCGGCGCCGGCTACCACCACGGCCTCGGTCACGTCGGGATGCCGGGCCAGCGCGACCTCGACCTCGCCGGGTTCGATGCGGACACCCCGGATCTCGACCTGGCTGTCCTGACGGCCGAGGTACTCGATGTTGCCGTCTGCCGCGTAACGGGCGAGATCGCCTGTGCGATAGAGCATCCCACCCGGGCTCGCGGCGAACGGGTCGGCGATGAACCTGGTCGACGTCTGGCCGGGTTGGCCGGAGTAGCCGCGACCCACGCCGGCTCCGCCGATGTACAGCTCGCCCGGCACACCCACCGGCACCGGTTGGAGGTAACCGTCGAGCAGATGAATCTGGACGTTGGCCATCGGCCGCCCGATCGGGATAGATGGCCCGGGCGCACCGCGTTTGCAGTGCGCGTAGGTGGCGGTGACGGCGGACTCGGCCGGGCCGTACTCGTTCCACAACTCGGCATCGGTGGTGTTGAGGAAACGTTGGGCGAGGTCGTAGGGCAGCGCCTCGCCGCCGCACGTCACCCGCCGCAGCGCGACGCAGTCCCGGAGCCCCGGCTCGGCGAGCCACGACTGCAGCATCGAGGGCACCACGTGCACGATCTGGGTGATGCTGTGCTCGGCGATGGTCCGCACGAGATAGGCGGCGTCGCGGTGCCCGTCGGGCTTCGCGATCACCAGCCGTGCGCCGACGATCAGCGGTAGGAAGATCTCCGCCAGCGACGCATCGAAGGTCACCGGGGTGTGGTGCAGCACCCGGTCACGGGCGTCGACCTTGTAGTTCGCCCGCATCCACAGCAGCAGATTGCGCAGGCCACGGTGGGTGTTGAGCACCCGCTTGGGGACGCCGGTGGAGCCCGACGTGTGGACCACGTAGGCCAATCCGTTCGGCCGCGCGGCGGATCGAGGTGCGAACGTCTCCGACGGTGTCGCCAGCAGGTCGAGGCAGAGTCGCTGACCGGAAAAGTCGTTGAGCAACTTCAGGTTTCGCTCGTGCGTGACGACGACCGGTGTGCCGGCGGCCTCGATCATCGCCGCGATGCGATTGGCGGGCTGCCCCGGGTCGAGCGGCATGAACGCGGCGCCGGACTTCGCGACGGCGAGCAGCGCCACCACCAAGTCTTCGCTACGGTCCAGCAGGACGGTGACGACGCTGTCCGGTCCGACACCGAGCGTCTGCAGCCGGCTCGCGACATCGTCCGTGCGACGGTCGAGATCGGCGTAGGTCAGGTCGCGGTCGCCGAATGTCACCGCAATCTCCGACGGATTCGCGCGGGCCGCTGCGGTCACCATCGCCGGCAACGTGTCTGGAGCGTCGAACGGCGTCGCCGTGTCGTTCCACTCCTGCTGCCGCGTGCGCTCGGCTTCGGTGCCGATCGGCAGCGTCGACAGGCTGGCATCGGGATCGGTGACGATGCCGCCGAGCAGCGTGGTGAAATGCTCGGCCATCCGCTCGATGGTGGTGTCGTCGAACAGGTCGGTGTTGTACTGCAGCGCGCAGAGCAGTTCGCCGTCCTGCTCGCCCATCAGCAGCATCAGGTCGAGCGGCGCACCGCCCTGGCCGATGTGCGCCGTCGTGAAGTCCAGCGTCCCGGGAGCCGATGCCGCGCCCTCTTGGAAGCGGCGGGTCTGCTCCCAGGCGAATGACACCTGGAACAGCGGCGTATGGCTCAGGTCGCGGGCGGGGTCCAGTTTCTCGACGAGCAGAGCGAACGGAAAGTCTTGGTGCTCAAGCGCTTCCAGGACGGTTGTCTTGACGCGGCCCAGCAAGGACGTGAAGGTCGGGTTGCCGCCGAGGTCGGGCCGCAACACCACGGGGTTGGCGATGTAGCCGACGACGCTGGCCAGCCCCGCGTGATCGCGGCACCCGAACGGTGAGCCGATCAGCAGATCGTCCTGCCCGCTGTAGCGATGCAGCAGCGTCGCATACGCTGCGAACAGCGTCATGTACGGCGTCGCGCCGGCGCTGCGCCCCACGTCCTTGAGCCGGGCGGTCAGAGCAGGATCGATCGAGAAGCGGTGCACCGCACCGCGGTACGTCTGCACCGCGCCGCGCGGCCGGTCGATAGGCAGCCGCAACATTGGCGTCTCCCCGGCCAGCTGCCGGCTCCAGTACCGCCAAAGCCGCTCGCCGTCGGCGCCCTCGATGGCGTGGGTGTGCTGGTCGGCGTAGTCGACGTAGCGCATCGGCGGTAGCGGCGGCGTGGGTGCGCCATGCTCCGCGGCGTACAGCTGTCGAAGCTCGTCGAGGATCAGGTCGATCGACCACATGTCCACGGCGATGTGATGCAGCGTCAGCACCAGCAGGTGTTCGTCGGGGCCCTGCGTGATCAGGTTGAAGCGCACCACCGGGCCGGTGCGTAAGTCGAAGGGGCGGTCCGCTTCTCGGCGCAACCAACGCTGGGTCTCGTCGGCGCTCAGGTCCAGCCGGTTGACGCGCACCGGTAGCCGCGGGTGGACGAGCTGAACCGGCTGGCCGTCGCGCGTCGTGTAGGTGGTCCGCAAGATCTCGTGGCGGTCGACGAGCCCCTGGGCGGCGGCCTCCAGCGCGGCATCATTCAGCCGGCCGCGGATCCGCCCGGCATAGGTGATCGTGTACGCGGGGCTGCCCGGCGCCAGCTGGTACAGGAACCACAGCGACCGCTGGCCGTGCGAGAGCGGATACGCCGACGCCGACTCCTCCGCCTTCTCCATCAGCAGGCGTGCCAGCAGAACGCGCTTCTCTTCGGCGGACAGGCCGGCGAGGTTATCCGTCATCCTGACCCTCCCGTGCGGCAAGGACGTCGCGCAGCAGCGCGTCGACGTCGTCGTCGGAGATGTCGGGCAACCGGCCGAGGATGTCCATCCACTCCGGGTCCGAACCATTGGAGCCGTTGACAGCCGGCGCATCCGGCGCCTCGACAGACGCGGGTTCCGCTGGGGTGCCGCCCAATTGGTCGGCGAGCCAGCCGGCCAGCCCCGTCACGCTGGGACCGTCCAACAGGCGCACGACCGGCACGACGATGCCGAGGTCACGCTCGATCTGCGCGCGCAGTTCCACCGCGACCAGCGAGTCGACCCCGAGTTGCTGCAGCGGCGATTCGATGTCCAGCTGCGACGGCGCCACGCCGAGCTTGCCCGCAACCTGATCGCGTAGGTAGGACTGAAGGTCGTCGCGGCCGGACGGGCCGTTGGTTTCGGCCGGCGTCTCGGGAAGGCCGGCACCCGACTCCATCCGCAGGACGCCGACCTGGGTGGCCGATGACCGGAGCAACTTCCCCAGCGTCTGCAGCCCGTCGGTGACCGGTAGGGGAATCATGCCGTGCCGGTTCAGGTTTCGGTGCTGCTCGGGCCGGTTGACCAGGCCGACCTCAGCCCACGGACCCCAGTCGATGCTGAGCGCGGGCCTGCCCTCTGCGCGCCGATGCCAGGCCAGCGCATCCAGGAACGCGTTGCCCGCCGCGTAGTGCGCCTGCCCGGGTGAACCCAAAAGCCCTGCGGCAGAGGAGAACAGCACGAAGAAGTCCAGGTCTGCGTCGCGGGTGAGCGTGTGCAGATTCCACGCGCCGTCGACTTTGGGCGCCATGACGGCACGCACCCGCTGGTCGTCGAGGCGCGCGAGGATGCCGTCGTCGAGGATTCCCGCTGCATGGACCACGCCGCGCAGGGGAGGCATGTCGGCGCGGATCGAGTCGAGCACCGAGGCGAGCGCGTCACGCTCGGTGACGTCGCCGCGGGCGTAGACCACATTCGCCGGCAGGTCGTCGATGGCCTGCTGGCCGGTCGGCGACGCGGGGCCGCGGCCGAGTAGCACCAGGTGCCTGGCGCCGCGTTCGACCATCCAGGATGCGGTGGCCAGGCCCAGGCCGCCGAGGCCGCCGGTGATCAGGTAGGTCGCGTCGGCCTCGAACTGAGTCGGGCGCTGCCCAACCGACGCCACCGGCTGTACGCGCGTGTCCACCGCGATGGCGATCTTGCCAATCTGCTTGCCCTGCGACAAGGTTCGCAGCGCGGTCGCGGTCTCGGCGGCCGGGAAGGCGCGCACCGGCAGCGGGCGGAACGCACCCTGCTCGATGTGGGCGACGATGTCGCGCAGCAGGCCGCCCACGTAGCCGGGCCGGTCGACGATCAGCCGGGCGAGGTCGATGACGAAGTAGGACGCGTTGTTCCGCAGCTGCCACATCCGCAGGCGGCCTTCGCCGTAGATGTCCGCCTTCCCGATTTCCAGGAATCGGCCGTAGGGGCCCAGCGTCTCGAGGCTGTGCGCGATCGCGTCGCCGGACAGCGAGTTGAGCACCGCATCGACGCCCGCACCGCCGGTGACGGCCAGCACTTGATCGGCGAAATCGGTTGAGCGCGAGTCGAATACGTGCTGGATGCCGAGACTGTGCAGGTGGTTGCGCTTGTCTGGGGTACCGGCGGTGGCGATCACCGTGGCGTTCAGCCAGCGCGCGACCTCGACCGCGGCCAGGCCGACGCCGCCTGCCGCCGAGTGGACGAGCACCCGCTCGCCGCGTCGTAGGCGGGCCTGTTCGTGCAGCGCGTAGTAGGCCGTCAGGTACGCGATCGGGATCGTCGCGGCCTGTTCGAAGCTGAGCTCGACCGGCTTGGCGGTCACCAAGCTCGCCAGGGTGGTGACGTAGGAGCCGACACCCTCTGCCGCCAGGGCGATCACGGAGTCGCCGACGCGGATGTCGTCGACATCGTGGCCGACGGCGGTGACCACGCCGGAGCATTCGACGCCGACCTGGGTGGGGCCTTCTTCCTGCCCCGGGTAGACGCCGAGGGCGCGCATCACGTCGATGAAGTTCAATCCGGTTGCGTGAACCTGGATTTCGACCTCGTTCGAGTCAGGCAGCCGGCGAGTGGCCGTACGGGTGTCGATGTCGTCGAGCACGCCCGGTCGCAAATATTCCATCCGAAACGCGGCGCCCGGCGTCGGCTGAACGACTTCCGGCTCCACGACTAGCGGCGCCAAGCCGGCGACGTAGCGACGTCCACCCCGGAAGGCCACCTCGGTGCCGCTCGTGTCGGCGAGCAACTCGTCGACGAAAGCGGACAAGTCTGCCGGTTGTTCGCGCACCGGTAGGTCGATCCGCGAGCAGCGCAGCTCCGGGTGCTCGTGGTTGATGCTGCGGCCCATGCCCCACAGTGGCGCCTGGGCAACGGACATGTCGTCCGTGCCGGGCTCGACCGGCTGCGCACCCTGGGTCACCAGCCACAGGCGTGGCGACTGCTGCGAGGCCGTCAGCGCCTGGACGAGGTGCAGCACACTGGTTGGGCCGACGACCCGGGACGCTTCCATCGAGTCCGACAGACCCCAGAGGTGGAGTACGCCTCGAAGCGGCGCCTGCAGGTCATCGAGGACGCGCCGGAAGTGGTGTGGCTGAGTCGGATCGACACGGTAGTGAGCCGGTCCGAGACGCGCGAAGTCGGCACCCTGCTCGACCAGCACACCGGACTGGGAGCGCTGCTCGAGCAGCGTCCGGGCGGCGTCCGTGATGGCGCCGGCGTCGCCGAAGATCAGCCAGTCTCCCGGCCCGGGCGAACCATGTTCGGCAGCAGCGAGATCGGCGGCCTCCCAACGCGGCACGAACAGGTCGTCACGCGCCACGACCGCGGGAGCGCTCGGTGCCGAGTCGCCAACCCGCTTGAGCCGCAGCCCATGTACCTCCGCAAGCACGGACCCGGACCGGTCGAGCAGGAACACGTCGCCCTCGACAGTGCTCTCGGCGCCGTCGCGCAGCCGAGTGTGGCACCACACACCATCCGGCGACATCGCCCGCACTCGCAGATCCGCGACGCCGACCGGCAGATAGGTGTCGTGCGAGTGCCCGTTGGTCGCGGGAAGGGTGGCGGCGAGCACCTGAAAACAGCCGTCCAGCAACGCCGCATCGAAGTCGCCGCTGTCGCCCGGCGACAACCGCGCGATCGCCTCGCCGTCGCGGCGCCAGACGTCGGTCACCACGCGGAATGCCGGTCCGTACTCGAGCCCATGCCGCGCGAGACGACTGTAGAACGCCTCCCCGGAAATCTGCTCTGTGCAACGGGTTTGGACCTCGCCCGGGTCGTGCACGCCGCCGTCGGTTTCACCGACGACCATCCCGCCGCTTGCCAGCAGCGCCGCAGTAGGGTCCATGCCCTGCAGCTCGAACGAGATGGGGCCCGACGGCTCGCCACGCAGCGTCAGCTGCACGGTCCTCGGCTGCACACCATCGAGAACCAGCGACCGGTGGAACGTGACGTCGTGCGGCATTCGAAGAGGCGTCCCGAATGCGCGGGCGGTGCCGGCGACGGCGAGCTCGAGCAGGGTCGCTCCCGGGACGACGACCGCCCCCTGCACCCGGTGGTCACTCAGAGTCGGGAAAAGGGCGGTGCTGACGTCGATTTCGCAGACCACCGTGTTCGGCTGTGCCGCCGAGCGGATCGGCCCGCGCCACGACGACGGTTCCGGGACGGGTTGCGCCGAACCCTCCGTTATGTCGAGCCAGAAGCGCTCCCGCTGCCACGGGTAGGTGGGCGCCGCAACCAGTCGGCCGCCGCGGGGGTGCAACCGATCCCAGGCCACCGGCTGCCCGTTGGCATACAGCGCACCGAGCGAGGCCAGCACGCTCTCGCGCCCGCCCTGATCGCGGCGCATCGAGGGCACCAGTGCGCAGGAGCGGCCGAGGTCCTCGGCGTCTTCGCGCAGCGCGCTCAGCAGCACGGGATGCGGGCTAATTTCGAGGAACACCTCGTGGCCCTGCTCGAGAAGCTGTCGCGCAGTGGGCGAGAAGCTCACCGGCGAGCAGAGGTTCGCCACCCAATACGAGTTGTCCAGGCCGGCGCCGTCGACCGGTTCGCCGATCACGGTGGAATACATCGGCGTCGTGGCGGCCGTCGGTCGGAGGCTGGTGAGCGCCGCGGAGAGGTCGGCGCGCAGCGCGTCCATGCGGGGACTGTGCGAGGCGACGTCGACGTCGACCCAACGACAGAATCTCATCCGTCGCTCGATCTCGATCATCAACTCGGACAACACGTCCGAATCACCCGATAGCACCGTCGATCGCACCGAGTTACTCGCCGCGACAGCTACCCGGTCTTCCCGGCCGGCGATGAGCGCGTCCGCCTCGGCGCGCGACAACTCGGCGGAGACCATCGCCCCGCCGCGCGCCGCACCGCGCAGCAGCCGGGCCCGCGCACAGATCACCCGGGCCGCGTCGTCGAGGTTCAAAGCACCCGCGACGTGCGCCGCGGCCACTTCACCCATGCTGTGCCCGATGACTGCGGCGGGCTCCACACCCCAGGACCGCCACAGCGCGGCCAGGGCGACCTGCATCGCGAAGATGGCAGGCTGGATCACGCCGATATCGTCGAGGCCGTCGTCGGCGAGCAGCGCGTCGACCACCGACGCATTCAGGTGAGGGCGCATCGCGCGGTCGCACTCGGCGAGCGTGTCGCGGAAGACCTCTTCTTCGGTGTGCAGTTGCCGCCCCATGCTCTGCCACTGGGAGCCCTGCCCGGAGAAGACGAACACGGCACCCGGTCCGGAACGGCGTCGCCCGGGCGCCGATCCGGGCCGGTTCTCGCCCTGCCGATATGCGGCGAGCGTCTCGGCCATTTCCGCGGCATCACGGCCGACGGCGGCCAGCCGATGCTCGTGGTGATCCCGATGCGCGCCGGCGGTGTAGCTGAGGTCGGCCAGTGACAACCCGCTCCGCAGCGCATCCTCGTAGCGGGCGGCCAACGCGGACAACGCTTCTGGCGATCGCGCCGACAGCGGCAGCAACTCGCTACCCGCTGGATGTGGTTGCGGCGCGCGGACTTCCGGTGCCTCGGTCATCACGACATGTGCGTTGGTGCCGCCGAACCCGAACGAGCTGACGCCGGCAACGGCCCGGCGGCTCAGCGGCCACGGCGTGCGGGTGCCGACCACCTTCAGCGCGAGCCGCTCGAACGGGATGTGCGGATTGGGCTCGTCGAAGTTCAGGCTCGACGGGATCTCGCGGTGGTGCAGCGCCAGCGCGGTCTTGATCAGCCCGGCCATTCCGGCCGCCGCCTCGAGATGGCCGATGTTGGTCTTCACCGATCCGATCAGGCAGGGATTGTCCGGCGTGCGCCCGTCGGCGAGGATCGAGCCGAGCGCGTTGGCCTCGATGGTGTCGCCCAGCGCAGTTCCGGTGCCGTGCGCCTCGACGTACTGAACGCTGTTGGGGGACAGGCCCGCTCGCTGGTATGCCTCGGCGAGCACCGCTTCCTGGGCCTGCCGGCTGGGCGCCGTCAGGCCGTTGGTCCGCCCGTCGTGGTTGGTGGCGCTGCCGCGCAGCACCGCGTAGATCTGGTCGCCGTCGGTCAGGGCCTGACTCAACGGCTTCAGGATGACGGCACCCGCGCCCTCGCCGCGCACGTACCCGTCGGCTGCGGCGTCGAATGTCTTGCAGCGCCCGTCGGCCGCCATCAGGGTGGCTTTGCTGAAGTTGAGACCCAGTGCCGGAGAAAGGATGACGTTGACGCCCCCGACGATCGCCAGGGTCGATTCGCCGTCGCGCAGGCTGCGGCAGGCCAGGTGGACGGCGACGAGCGACGAGGAGCATGCGGTGTCGACCGCCATGCTCGGCCCGTGTAGGTCCAGCGCGTAGGACAACCGGTTGGCGGCGATACTCAGCGCGCCGCCGGTGCCGCTGTAGGCGTCGATCAGGTCGGGCCGGCCGAACTGCAGGCTGCCGTAGTCATAGGTGGAGACGCCGACGAACACGCCCGTGCGGGTGCCGGCCAGCGGTGCCGTGGGCTGGCCGGCGTCTTCCAGTGCCTCCCAGGCCACTTCGAGCAGCAGCCGCTGCTGCGGGTCGATGCGCGCCGCCTCGCGGGGCGAGATGTTGAAGAACTTGGCGTCGAATTGGTCGACCTGGTCGAGGAATCCGCCCCGGCCGACGCTGTCGGCATCCGGCGTCCAGCGCTCCGGCGGAATGTCGCCGACGGCGTCGCGGCCCTCGGTCAGCAGTTGCCAGAATGCCGCCGGGCCGTCGGCTCCCGGGAATCGGCAGCCGATGCCGATGATCGCGATCGGTTCGTCGGCGCTCACCGCGCGTGCTTCGACGGGCTCCGACGCGGGTTCCGTCGCGGCGCCCCCGGTCAAGTAGCCGCACAGCGCGTCGATGGTCGGATACTCGTACGGCAACGTGGGCGAAAGCTCTTGTCCTACATGCTCTCCCAGGGCTGCCGTGAGCCGGACGGCGTGCACCGAGTCGAGGCCGTAGTGCGCGAACGGCAGCGACGTGTCGATGTCACCGGGGGAGAGGTCGAGCAGGTCGGACAGCTGCGTGGCCAGCCACGCGGCCAGTTCGCCGGCCTCGGGCGCGACTTCGGGTGGCGCGGGATCGCTGGACGCGTGCCGGGGCGTGCCGGTTGGCGTCGCCCGCCATTCCGCGATCGCCGGGATGTCGCCGTCGAGGAAACGCTGCCGCGAGCGGTTGCGGCGGATCTTGCCACTCGACGTCGTGGGAATGGTGGACGGTTCGGTGAGAACGATGGCGTACGGCCGAATTTCGTGCTGTTCGGCCACCGCGATCCGGATCGCGTCGAGCACCTGGTCGGTGTCGATCTCGCCGACGCGCCAGCGGTCGACTTCCTGCACGACCACGAGTTGCTCGGTGGAGTCCGCGTCGGGCGTGATCGAGAACGCCGCCCCGCGGCCGCGCAGCAGCGCGCCGTGGCTGTCCTGAACCGTGGACTCGATGTCCTGGGGATAGTGGTTCCGGCCGCGAATCACGATGAGGTCTTTCAGCCGGCCGGACACGAAAAGCTCTCCGTCCAAATGGAATCCGAGGTCACCGGTCCGCAGGAATGGGCCGCGCGCGGTGTCGGCGAGAGAAGCGCCGAAGGTCTCCGCGGTTTCGGCCGGTTTACCCCAGTAGCCCTTCGCGATGCTCCCGCCCGCCAGCCAGATCTCGCCGACCTCGTCGTCGGCGCACGGTCGGCCGGTCGTCGGATCCACGATGACGGCCTCGTGGTTGGGCTGCACCTGACCGCACGCCACGAAGGAAGCGGCGTCCGGTGAGTCGGGGGCGACCGCCACGACGCGGTGGTCGCGCAGCGCGTCGCTGTCCAGGCATCGCACCACCGGTGCGGTGCGCTGCTGCTCCGCCTTCCCGGAGATCAGCAGGGTGGATTCGGCCATGCCGTAGACCGGGGCGAACCCCTCCGGCGGAAAGCCGGCCGGGGCGAAAGCGTCGATGAACCGTTCCAGGGTGGCCGCACGGATCGGCTCCGCGCCGCACATCGCGGTCGCCATCGTGGACAGATCCAGCGCGGCCCGTTCCTCGGGGGTGCTCAGGTCGACGCACAGCTGGTAGGCGAAGTTCGGTGCCGCGGTGATTGTGCCGCCGTGCTTGGTGATCGCTTCCAGCCAGCGCATCGGACGCTCGATGAAGGATTCGGGCGGCATGAAGTAGGTGGTGGCCGCGACGTAGATCGAGGTCAGAACGCCGCCGATCAGCCCCATGTCGTGGTGCAGCGGCAGCCAGAACACGCCCTTGGCCCGGTCGTTGCCGCCGCCCCACGCGGTCCGGATCGCCTCGACGTTGCTCAGGAGATTCCGGTGGCTCACCTCGACGCCCTTCGGCGACCCGGTGGAACCCGAGGTGTACTGCAGCATGGCGGTGTCGTCGGGATCGATGCGCGGAGCGGTCCAATCGCCGTCCGGCGTCGCGAGCGCATCCACCGCGCACCACTGCATGGGCGACCCGTCGGCCATCTCGTCGATCGCGGTCTGGAACTTCGCCTGCGTCTCGGCGGTGGCCACGGCAAAGCGCGCCTCGGTGTCCTGCACGATCGATGCGACGCGGCCCACGACCTTGGCGCGCGCGGGCGGGTGGACCGGCACCGCCACCGCCCCGGCGTAAATGCACCCGAAGAACGCCACGATGAAGTCCAGCCCCGACGGGCACAGCACCAACACGCGTTCACCCGTGGCGCCCATCCGCTGCAGCACGGCCGCGGTGGCCCGCGCTCGGGTGTCGAGTTCGCCGAAAGTCAGTTGACTGTGTTCTTCGCCGTCGGCGAAATAGCGGCAATAGTCGAAAGCGGCTTTATCGCGGTAAGTTTCGACCCTTTGCCGCACAAGATCCAGGAATGTCCGTTCCGTCAATCGCATTCCTTCCGGCGTTCATTCTGGACGCCGAGCCGGGATCTCGACTGCGAGGTGACGATCATATCGCGCTGCGAGGCGTCGCAAAGGTGCGTTCGGTGACGCATTTCTTCGCGGCAACTGCGTCGCAATTCGCCTCGCATTTGTTCTCCAGTCGTTCCGCGTGAATCTTATTTGCTGGCAGCGATGCCTGGTCGAGAAATTGTGACATCGTGCGGGCCGGCGCCGCTGTCCGAATCTATCGGGTTTGGGGTGCCCGCGACGGCGTCGCGTGTGACGGCCACATCCTGCAACAGTCTCGGTCGTCGAAGGCTTCCGGGATCACGTCGCGATGTTTTCCCGCGCCGACGTGCCGGCGCGCTGGCGCGGGGACAGCACGACGGGGGCGCCGTCGGTCGGCACGGGCAGGGGGTGTTTGCGGCTGGGACGACCGCCGGGTCCGTTGTCGACGGCGCGGAGCCTGCGGTTCTGCAGGAAGGTCCGCAACAGCACGCGCGCCTCGAACAGCACGAAGTCGGCACCGACACAGCGGTAGACGCCGCCGCCGAAGGGCAGCCACGTGTTGGTGCCCGGCCGCGTGTTCAGGAAGCGCTCGGGCCGGAACGTCAGGGGGTCGGGGTGCAGGTCCTCGCGTTCGTGCATCGCCATGATCGCCAGGATCACGTAGGCGCCGCGCGGGATGTGCAGGCCGTTGAGGTCGAAGTCACGCAGCGCGCGGCGGCCGGTGATGGGCAGCGCCGGACGTACCCGCATCGACTCGGCGATCACCGCGTCGAGGTAGGCGTCGTCGCCCCGGTCGATGCTCTCCTCGAGAGTCGCGAGCGTCTCCGGTTGGTGCACCAGCAGCTCGGCCACCCAACCCAGGGTGACCGCGGTCGCGGCGTAGCCGGCCAGCATCAGCCCGCGCATCGAACGCGCAAGGAAGGCGTCGTCGCGCGGTATCTCGTCCTGCTGGTTGATCTCCAGGAACAACGTCAGGCAGTCGTCGGGACGGGCCCCGGTGCGACGCCGCTCGGCGATCTCTTCGAGCACGATCGCGTCGACCGCCGCCGCCGTGCGTGCAACGGACGGGACTGCCTTCCAGTCCCCACGAACCACCATGGTGACCATCCCGACCCCGAGAAAGCTGGGGCTCTCGGTGGCCGCGCAGTGCGCCAGCATCGCCTTCTCCAGCCGCCGCATCCGCTCGGGCTTCGAGACGCCGAAGATCACCGTCATCATCACGTCGAGTGACAGCTGGCCGCCGATGTCGCAGAACTCGACGCGCTCGTTGACCGGCCACTCCGGCAGCCTGCGCAGCACGATGTCGGTCATCGCCTGCTCGTAGGACTTCAGCGCCTTACCGTGCAGGGGCGGCGCGACCTTGCGCTTCTCTTCCATGTGGGCTTCGCCCTCGAGGAAGATGAACGCGTCGCTGCCGAACAGCTTCTCGTGGGGAGAGAACCGCTTCATCAGTTCGCCGAAGGACAGCGCGCCGTCGCGGTCGGCGAACACGGCCTTGGCGTCATCGGGCGACGACGTGACGACCATCTTGGGTCCGAACGGGATGTCGATGAGGAACTGCTCGCCGATACTGCGTAACGGCGACTGTAGGCCCAGCGGACGGAAGAAGCGTCCGCGGTCGCGCGCCAACCCGCGCACTCCGACGCGGGGCAGTGTGTGGATGCTGCGGTTACCGGCCCCGGCAGTCATCTTCACCTCCAACTCGAGATAACGGCCTCACGGGCCTAGCCCCGGTGTTGTCGGGCGGCAGGGCCTCGACGTTTCGCTCCATCGTACTGACGGGGAGCGACCTCACCTCCCGGGCCGTGTCCGGCTAGGTGGTCCGCACGCGTCGCCGGTTACCCCTGATCACGCGCATCAGCATCGACGGTCGCAGTAGTCGGCTGGGCGCGCCGGTCAGCGTCAAGGTGCGCATGAAAGCCTCGCTCAGCACGATGTCGTCGGCGGCCGCAGCCACCACTTTGTCGAGGTTCCAGTTGAGGACGCGTTGCGGAACCGCACGCCAATCGTCGACGGGACGGAGGGCGAAGTCGTTGAGGCGGTTGGACTGCCAGATCGGGGCCAGCTTCTTGGCGGCCCGGTGGAAATAGCGCCGACCCACGTCGTCGGCGGCATCGTCCCGCAAGCAGTCGCCCAACGCCTTGGCTTGCAGGGCGGCAGTGGTCATGCCCTGGCCGTAGACCGGGTTGAAGCTGCACACCGCGTCGCCGATGACGAGGAATCCCTGGGGAAACCGCTTGAGCCGGTCGTATCGGCGCCACACACTCGTGGGGTAGTGCTGCGCGGCCACCTCTCCGATCGGCTCGCCCGCACGCAACGCCGCCACCGTCGCGGCCGGGAGCAGTTCGGTTGCCAGCGTGAGCAACCCAGGCAAGTCGGTCGGTAATTTGTGCCCCGCAATGCCCATCAGTGTCAGGCACACCGTGCCGTTCTCGTATGTCAAAACACCTGCGCCCGTTGCCCGTTCGACGGTCGGACCGACGATGAGCATCTTCTGTGCAAGGGCGCCGTCGGGCACGCGGAAGAACTGAGTCGCATAGCTCAAATCCACCGCATACTTCTGCTCGGGAGGGCCGGCGTAGCCGTGCTTCTCCAGGAAGGCCGGCGTGCGGGCCGAGCGTCCGGTCGCGTCGACCACCAGGTCGGCCTTCAGCACCCGTTCCCGGTTGGCCGCACGGTCGACGACCCGAGCCCCGACGACGCGGTTCGCGTCGCCAAGTACCGGCTCGACGACGTCGTGATCCTCCAAGAACGTCACGTTGGCGAGCGCCCGGACCCGCCGCCGCACGTGGGCCTCCAGCAGTGGTCGGCTCGCGAGATGGGTCCGCAATGCCTCGGGGTTGGCGATATCTCCCGTCCGACTGAGCTCATGCCCGAAGATTCGGGCATAGATCTGCGACGCATCGGTGCCGTCGATCAGGTTGGCACCGGAAGCCAGGAGTTCGTCGAATAGTCCGGGAAACAGTTCCGTCAGCACCATCGAACCCCGAGTCGACAGCGCGTGCAGATGCCGGCCCTGCGACACCCCTCGGCGCTGAATCGCGTTCTCGGGTAACGCATCCCGCTCCACTAGCGTCACCGAAGCGTAAAAGTCGGACAGCACCCTCGCGGCGAGCAAACCAGCCATACTCGCGCCGCAGACCACGGCACTGTCCCTGTGCTGGCCCATCACGGTCTCTTCCCGACGCTGCATCTGTCACTGCAACGATCACACCGAGATCGGGGAATTGTCCAGGTCAGTTTGTCGCGAACTTCAGGGATGCAGATTCCACTGGCCGCAGTCCTGGGCCAGGACGTCATTGACGTCGACCTCCGACCCGCCGACCACCGGGCCCGGCGTCGATGC
This sequence comes from Candidatus Mycobacterium wuenschmannii, assembly GCF_030252325.1. Taxonomy (NCBI): domain Bacteria; kingdom Bacillati; phylum Actinomycetota; class Actinomycetes; order Mycobacteriales; family Mycobacteriaceae; genus Mycobacterium; species Candidatus Mycobacterium wuenschmannii. Next base: position 3,729,699 of record NZ_CP126981.1, read on the forward strand.
GGTGCTCACGATGCGCTGGTAGAGGACCGCGGCGGGATCGATCTGACCGTGCGACCACGACCGGGTCTGCCAGGCCCACTTCTTGCCGGGCGTGCGCGAATTGCCGATGACACCGTCGGCGGCGGCCCACTGACAGACGTTGATGCCGCCGTAGACGCCGGTGCGCTGCACGCCGATGACCGAGTTGATGCCGCGAAACCATTGCAGTGCAACGTTATTCCACGTGTCGTGGTTGATGTCGTCGTCGACGGTGAAGAAGATCGGGGCGCTCTGGCCACCGCCGGCGGCGGTGTGCAGTTGCCAGGCCGTCTTGGCGTCGGCGACGCCGCCGGGGTACCCACGCAGGAAATCTGACGGTGCCGTTCCGCCCGGCTTGCCGTACTGGTAGTTACTGACGATCACCAACCCGGCGGCAGTCAGCGATTGGGCGTAGGGCCGGGTGATCGGCTTGGCGCCGAAGGACGATCCGGGACGCGACAGCGAGACATAGTTGACCACGCCGGCGTGGCCGGCCGCCCGAATATCTTGCGCCGGGATCTGGTGCATGGCGTAGTCGATCAGCGTCGGCGCCGCGGCCGAGGCCGTCGGACTGCCCACGCTCGCGGAAGCCGCACCGAGTCCGGCGACCGCCGACATCGCGGCGGCATAGCGGAGTGCGTCCCGCCGGGTAACCGGACGTGAATCGTGCACCGCGTGATGTTAACAGTGTGGCTGATGTTAAAGATGTAGCCTCGCCGCTGCAAACCAGAAGATTCTCCGGAAGCCGTCTCGGCGTCAGTGTCGTCCGTGCGGCGGAGATGTGCCCTGGTCGGTCAGGCGGTCTTGGCCTCGGTCGCACGCTTGAGCGAGTCCAGCGTCTTGCGGATGTTGGTCCGCTGGAATTCCGGAAAGGTCTTGCCCGAGGTAACAATTCGATCGAACACCGCGACGACGGGGTCGGGCCAGGACGTCCTGTCGTCGGTCCACGTTTCGGTGACCCGCGTGGTGCCCTCACCGATCGGCTCGAACAGGTACTCCCACGACGCGTTCGGCGCTTTGATGCGAGGAGTGCGGACCCCGATCGCATGCACCGTGAAGGCAAACTTCCGGCCCGGGTCCGCGTCAGTGACGGTGCACCGGGTGACCCACTTTGCCCGCCCGCGCTTGTTGCGTCCTTCGAAGGTCATTCCGACGAACGCCGCGCCATCGTCGGCCGGATTCAATACGGTTGCGCCGCGGTTTTCCGGACTCCAGTCCGGAATCCGGGTCGGATCGCTCACCATTGCGTACAGCGATTCCGGAGTCGCGTCGATGTCGACGGTGTCCGAGACGGTCAAGATCCGTGCCATCAGTCCTCCAATGTTTCGCGCAGCATTGACCGGAATGCGGGAAATTACACCCGCTCTGACGCGGTGATCACGGCCGGCTGAACGTCAACATGCCTTCCTCGTGGTCGAGTGCGCGCCCGAGAGCCCGCAGACCCTGGTCCGGCAGCATGCCCGCGTCCCGCCAGCGCACCAATTCCTCGCGCTGGGCGTCGATCGCCTCGCGCCGCATCTCGAGTAGCGCCTCGTCGTTGGGAAAGGCGGGGATGTCATCGGTGTCCGTCACGTCGAGCACATCGAGTTGCTGCTGGCGTACCGTAAGTCGTGCCGACAGCTGCTTGAGGACCGTGTCGATGGCGGGGCCCTCAATCGTGTTGTCGCTCTGCTGCTTCAGCGCGTCCAAGCGTTCGATAGCCGCTCGGATCGCCGCAATGCCGGCCAGCTTTCGCAGCCGCGACTCGTCGGCCGGCTTGGCGCGGATACCCAGCGCGCGGGCCAGTGGGGCGAAGGTCAGTCCTTGCCCAATCAGCGTCACCAACACGACTACCAACGTGCAGAACAGCAGCAGGTCCCGTTCGGGGAAGGGTGCACCCGTCTCGGTCACCAGCGGCACCGTGAAGATGGCGGCCAGGCTCACGACGCCGCGGGTGCCGGCCCAACTCAAGACGAATACCTCACGGCCGCTGAGTCGTTGGGAGTTGCGTTCGCGCGACAGGCGACGCGGGACGGAGTCGGCCGCCTCGTCGGGGCCCGACACATCGCCGAGGCGGGTGTGCAGCGGGCGTGGCAGTAGCTGCGTCACCAGCAACCACAACGGCCGCAGCAACAGCACCACGGCGAGGGTGATCCCCACCGCCACCACGATCGTCGATGGCTGAAAGGCATGCAGGCCCTTCAGGATTCGCGGTAACTGTTGCCCGATGAGCAGGAAGACGAATCCCTCGAGCAGGAAGTTGGTCAGCCGCCACACCGCCCGTGTCTGCAACCGGCTGGCGCCGGATTCCGTTCGCGGCAGATCGTGCCCGACTATCAACCCGCACACCACCACGGCCAGCACACCGGACGCGTGGACTTCCTCGGCGGCCAGGTACGCCACGAACGGGGTGGCAAGCGACACGGCATTGGCCGTCAAAATGTCTGACGTCCAACGGCTTACAAGGCGCCGGAAGATCGCGATCGCCACCCCGACCGCGAGACCCCCGACCGCGGCGAGCGCGAACTTACCGATGGCCGATGGCGCCGAGAAGCCACCACCGCTGGCGGCGGCGACGGCAACCGACAACGTGGTCAGCGCGGTCGCGTCGTTGAGCAATCCCTCGCCCTCGATCAACGTGATGATGTTGGCCGGCAGCCCGACCTTGCGCGCGACGGCCAGCGCGGCCACCGGATCCGGCGGGGCCACCGCCGCACCCAGCGCCGTGCCGACCGCGAAGGTCGCGCCGCCGACCAGAAACGCGAACGCCACGCCTACCGAGCACGCGGTCAACAGCACCAGCGCCACCGACAAACTGATCACCGCGCGCAGATTGCGCCGGATCTCGACCAGCGACGACTCCAGAGCGGCGTAGTAGAGCAGCGGCGGCAGGATGCAGTACAGCGCGGGCTCGGGTCGCAGCGCGATATTGGGTCCAGGCAAAAACGCATAGGCGATCCCGCCTAGGGCCAGCAGCGCCGCGCTGGGCAATCCGGTCCGTTCCGCGATCCAGTGCACCCCGACGATGACGCCGACGGCGGACAACAACAACACCAGACCTAAGTGCAGACTCACGCCCCCATCATCCCGGCACTTCTTCGAGGCACGCACACTCAGGCGACGGTCTCAGGGCTACTTCGTGGGGTTTCCGGGGCGCTCGCCCGGGTACAGGCTGTCCATGGAAACGCTGGTCCGCGCGCAGCGGGCGTCGCTCAAAGTCGCCAAGGTCCAGCGCCGTATCTGGCTGATCCAGGCGTTGTTCTGGCCTGTCATTGTCATCGGCGGACTGCTCACCGCGGCTGCGGCAGCGCGGTGGGCGTGGAATCGGCGCACCGCGTCGGCCGAAAGCCGCGATGTCGTCACACCCCAACCGCTAGGTTCGGATTCGACCTCGGCACGGGGATGAGCACGGAGCGCGATTAGACAGCGCCTCCAACGGGAATCTGTTCGGGTGATCAGGCGGGCAGGTGCCGGGCTGAATCTCCATCGCAAGGAAGCGGGAGGTGTGCGCGTGGTGAATGGCCCCTCCCCGTTGAAGTTGGCCGAACGAACCGACGGCGACGCGGTGGTGATATCCGCGGAAGGCATCGTCGACATGGCCGCCGCCCCGACGCTGACCGAGCAGATACGCGCGGCCCTGCGCCGACGCCCCGCCGTCCTGATCATCGATCTCACGAAAGTCACTTTCCTTGCCACCGCCGGCATGAGTGTGCTGATGGAGACCGATCGCACGAGCAAGGAAAGATCGATCGTGTTTCGGGTGGTAGCAGACGGGCCCGTCACCGTAATGCCCATGCAGCTCTTGGGAATCGACGACCTGCTGGCGATCTATCCGACCGTCGACGCTGCGCGTGAGGGTCTACCTCCGAGCACCGCGCCCGCCCACTGACGCGGGTTTCCCGGAACGAAACCAGACGGCGGTGCCATTAATGCCGCGCATTTCCCGGCCGGCCGCTGAATATGCGTCGGGACGAATGCGTGCCGAGGGCCGGTACACCCCTTGCGGCTGACCGCCAGAATCGACTCTAATTTTATAGAGTAGATTCTCTTGAGCGAGCGGCCCCGCCGAAAGGATGAAGGACTTTGAGTAACGCCATTGCGGTCTTCAACCCGTCCAACGAGGAGCAGATCGCGGAGGTCCCGGACTCCGATCAGGCGGCCGTCGACGCGGCGGTGGCACGCGCGCGGGAAACGTTCGAGTCGGGGGTGTGGCGTAAGGCGCCGGCCTCGCACCGGGCGAACGTGCTGTTCCGTGCGGCCCGCATCATCGAGGAGCGCGCCGACGAACTGGCCGCGCTCGAGGCCCAAGACAACGGCATGAACGCCAACGCGGCAAAGCACATCATTCCGGTCTCGGTCGACATGCTGAAGTACTACGCCGGATGGGTCGGCAAGATCCACGGCGAGTCGGCGAACCTGGTCTCCGACGGCCTCCTCGGCAGCTGGGAGACCTACCACACCTTCACCCAGCTCGAGCCCGTCGGCGTCGTCGGCCTCATCATCCCGTGGAACGGCCCCTTCTTCGTCGCGATGCTCAAGGTCGCGCCCGCGCTGGCGGCGGGCTGTAGCGCCGTGCTGAAACCCGCTGAGGAGACGCCACTTACGGCGCTGAAGCTGGAAGAGATCTTCCGTGAGGCCGGTCTGCCTGACGGCGTTCTCAACGTCATCACCGGTTACGGCGAGACCACCGGCGCGGCGTTGACCGCACACCCGGACGTGGACAAGATCTCCTTCACCGGATCGACCGAAGTCGGCCGGCTGATCGTCAAGGCGGCCGCTGGCAACCTCAAGCGCCTGACGCTGGAACTGGGCGGCAAGTCGCCGTTGATCATGTTCGACGATGCCAACCTCGACAAGGCGATCATGGGTGCCGGCATGGGTCTGCTGGCCGGCTCCGGCCAGAACTGTTCGTGCACCTCCCGGATGTATGTCCAGCGCGGGATCTACGACCAGGTGGTCGAGGGTTTGGCCAACTTCGCCAAGATGCTGCCGATGGGCGGCAGCGAGGACCCCAATTCGGTTCTGGGACCACTGATCAGTGACAAGCAGCGCACCCGGGTCGCCGGCATCGTCAACGACGGTGTGTCCGGTGGCGCGGAGGTGATCACCGGCGGCCAGCCGATGGATCGCAAAGGATATTTCTACGAGGCGACGATCATCACCAACACCACGCCCGACATGCGGCTGATCAAGGAAGAGATCTTCGGGCCGGTCGGCTGCGTCATCCCGTTCGACGACGAGGACGAGGTGTTGGCCGCGGCCAACGACACGCACTACGGGCTGGCCGGCTCCATCTGGACCGAGAACCTCAGCCGTGCCCACCGGGTGGTGAATGAGCTTCACGCAGGCCAGATTTGGGTGAACTCGGCGCTAGCGGCAGACCCCTCGATGCCGATCAGCGGCCACAAGCAGTCCGGCTGGGGCGGCGAGCGCGGCCGCAAGGGCATCGAGGCGTACTTCAACACCAAGGCGGTCTACATCGGGCTCTAGACTGCCGCGCGTGGCTCATGAAATTCACGTCAAGACAGTCGACGGCGGCGTTGTCTACGACAACGCGCTCAGCTACGGACGCGAGCAGGGCGAACTCTGGGTCCAGGTGGGTGACGACCCGGACCACGCCGACACCATCTACTTCGCGAGCGGCTATTGGCAGCAGTACGTCGTCGACCCGCACAGCGAGGACCCCCTCGACCTCGACGAGATCTACGAGGACGAGGACGAATACGAGTACGAATACGACGAAGACGAACCGGACGACGACGCGGCGGTCGAGTCAGCCCTCTAGCACCTCGACGACCTTCTTGGCGGTGGCCTTGGCGGACCCGGGGTTCTGACCGGTGACGAGTCGTCCGTCGACGACCACATGCGAGGCAAACGGAATCAGTCCCTTGCCGTAGCGGGCGCCGCGCTTCTTCATCTCGTCCTCGGCGTTGTACGGCACCAACTTGTTGACCCGCGCCAACACCTCCTCCGACCAGGCGAATCCGGTGAGCTTGCGGCCGGCGACCAACAACGATCCGTCCGACAGCGTGGTGTTCAACAACCCGCAGTAGCCATGACACACCGACGAGACGACTCCGCCGCGTTCGAAGATCTCGCGCGTAATGCGTTGCAGCCCTGCGCTATCCGGAAAGTCGAACATCACCGCATGCCCGCCGGTGAAGTAGATCGCGGCGAAATCAGTCGCGTCGATCGCGTCGGGTGCCACCGTCCGGTGTAGGAGCATCATCTTTCGATCGTCTTTCCGCCATTTCTTGGCGCTCTTGTCGTAGTTCGGAAACTTCAACGAACGCGGCTCCAGCGGCGACGTCCCGCCTTTCGGGCTGACGATCGTCTGCTCGTATCCGGCTTCGGCGAACACGTGGTAGGCGTGTGTCAGCTCTGACAGCCACAGCCCGGTCGGCTCGGACGGATCTTCGTAATGAGAGACGTTGGAGACGACGTTGAGGATGCGCTTGGCCATGTCTCCAGAATTCACGCGTTGGCCTGGCGGCGCCAGCAGTTGGACACATAGATCCAAAACGGAGCCGCCGCAGTTCGACTGACGCCGGGTGAGCGATGCCATAGCTAATCCGTTGGACATCCTGCACGGACGCTTCTTACGGTTCAGGATGTGTCGAGCGAGCAAGACTGGACCGGGCATACCCGGGGTTCGGCGGCTTACAGTCGCCTGCTCGCCGCGCTGGGGTGCGCGGGCGTCGCGACATTCGCGCAGCTGTACTCGCCGCAGGCGGTATTGCCGCTGATTTCAACGGACTTGGGCGTCGGAGCGGCGAGCGCGGCACTGGTCGTCTCTGCATCCACTGTGGGCTTGGCGCTCGGTGTCATCCCGTGGTCCGCGTTGGCCGACCGGATCGGACGGGTGCGGGCGATCTCGATCTCCGTGACGGTCGCCACCCTGGTCGGGATGTTGGTGCCGTTCGCCCCGTCGTTTCCGTTGCTGCTGGCCGGGCGCTTCGTCGAAGGCGCGATGGTCGGCGGGGTCCCGGCTATTGCGGTGGCCTACCTGACCGAGGAAGTCGACCCGGTCCACGCGGCGCAGGCAGCCGGCACGTTCGTCGGCGGCACCACAATCGGAGGACTGCTGGGACGCATCGTATCGAGCCCGATCGCCGAAGTGGCCGGGTGGCGAGTCGGTGTCTTCACCGTCGCCGTCATCTGCGGTGTCGCGGCAATGGGTTTCGTCAGGTTGGCGCCCGACCCGCGCGGCTTCACGCCGGTACAGCGTCACGACGTCAATCCTGAAGGTGGGCTTGGTCATCGGCTGATTGTGAACCTGCGTACCCCGCGACAACTGGTGCTGTTCGCACAGGGGTTTCTTCTGATGGGCGGCTTCGTGGCGCTCTATAACTTCCTCGGCTTCTATCTGACCCGCGCCCCGTTTCGGTTGGCCCCGTCGGTGGTGAGCCTGATGTTTCTCGCCTACCTCGCCGGCACCTGGGCCTCGTCGCGCGCGGGTGCCGAGGCGACGCGCTTCGGCCGTAAACGCGTCCTACTGGTCTCCGTCGCGATCATGATGGCAGGCATTCTGATGACGTTGAGCGCCAACGTGATTGCTGTCCTGGCCGGTCTGGTGGTCGCCACGGCCGGCTTCTTCGGCGCCCACTCGACCGCCGCCGGCTGGACCGGCCAAGCCGCACCGGTGGGCAAAGCGCAGGCGTCATCCTTGTACAACCTGTTCTATTACGGCGGTTCGAGCGCCATCGGATGGCTGGGCGGAGTCGCGTTCGACGCGCGCGGCTGGGCGGCGGTTGCCGCGACGATTCTGCTGTGCGCCGGTATCGCCGCGACCCTCGCCGCGCTGTTCCTTCATGATGGTTAGGTGCTGCAGAAATCAATCGACGCTGTCGCGGCGGAAAGCATCGGTATCGAGTGGTCGATGTCCGTGCGGGACAACACCGGCCGAGAATTGGCCGTTCTCGATGCCGACCGGGTACTGAACACCGCGAGCGTCGGCAAATTGCTGTTGCTCATCGAGGTCGCACGGCGCTCTGCCGCGGACGACCTCGACGGCGCGACCTTGTTGAGCCGGAGTACCGCGCCCTGGGCCGCGGACTCCGGGCTGTGGCAGCACCTGGGCATCGAGCAGCTGTCGGTCGATGACCTGTGCGTGCTCGTCGCCAGCGTCAGTGACAACCTAGCGACCAACGTTCTGCTCGAACACGTTGGCGTGCAATCGGTCAAGGCCCTCGCCGAATCGCTGGGCCTTGCTCATACGGCGCTGCTCGACTATGTCCGGGATCACCGCGACGTCGCCGATCCGCCGACCCTCTCGACCGGAACAGCCTCGGAACTATCGGATCTGACGAGCCGACTGTCTCGGCGCCAGGTGGTCTCGGAGGCAGTGTCCGACCGGGTGAACGGGTGGCTGGCCACGGGGGTGGACCTGTCGATGATCGCCTCGGGTCTTGGTCTCGACCCGCTCACGCATGCCGCGTCAAGTCGAGTCTGGTTCGTGCGCAACAAGACTGGTGCCGACGAGGGTATTCGGGCCGACGTCGGCACCATCGGCCGTGGCGCGGAAGGATATGCCTACGCCGTCGTCGCGAATTGGGATGTCAATGGAACCGATCGTAGCGCCGCGGCGCTATCCGGCATGCGGGCCGTCGGGATCGCGTTGAAAACCGCGATCGACCGCTCCGCTACTTGAGGTGCAGCGGGACCCCGGCATCCCGGAACACGTCTTGAATCGACTCGAACACAGCACTTTTGGCGGTTCCGGAGTCGCCGAGTCGCTGCCGTGACAGCGCGCTGTGCTGCCACTCGAATTCGAAACGTCCGCGGTCCGGAGTTCCGAATCCGCCCCTCAGACAGTCGGCCAGGGCGTCCAGATTCCGCCCGAAGTACCCGCCGGGCCCGTTGACCGCCGCTCCGATCTCACGGTAAAAGTCACTGGCGGACTTGATCTTCCGGCCGTCGATGGTATAGGTAACCGGCCGGCCGCTGGCCGTGTCGCGTGTCATGGTTGCCCGCCCGCATCCGTGACCAGGCAGAACGAGTCGTAGTGATCGCCGGTGTAGAAGTACTGAGTCGGATGCGCGAGCGGTGTCCCACCGGTTACCAGACGCCTCATCGAGCGGTCTCGGGCGCGAGGCGTGACCACGGTGTACTCGTGGTAGAAGCCGCGACGTTGCTTGGGCAGGTGGCCTTCACGATTGCTGAACACCGCGCCGTCGCTGCGCGGGAAAGGGAACGGGCCGCCCGCGTGAATGCGTTGCACGGTGTCGGCGACCTCGCGCGGCAGCGTGGCGATCGGGCAGGTGTGGTCGCCGGTCCCGCGCGCGGCCGTCGGCGCAGGATCGGGATGCTGGGTGCGCGTCATGAACCATCCGCCTACCAGGACAATCAGCACGCACACCGCGACGAGTGCCCGCCTGCGTCGATCCACCGCCCGAAATGTACCCGACCAGGTGCGCCTTTCGAGCCGAGCCGACATTCGGCAAGATAAGTGATACGCCCGTCTCAGATGGAGGCTCTTCATGGCCCACCCCGCACCTTCGGAAGCGACCGTGGTGGTGGTCGGCGCTGGGATGGCCGGCTTGACGGCCGCCCGGGAACTGCACCGCCGTGGTATCGACGTCGTCGTGCTCGAGGCCGCCGATCGCCTCGGCGGGCGGGCCATGAGCGAACCCACGTCGCTGGGCTCGTGGGTGGACCTCGGCGGCCAATGGATCGGTCACGATCACCACCGAATCATGGCTCTGGCCAAAGAGTTCGACTCGGCTCATTTCACGATGCACACCCAACTGTTACCGAGACTCGTCGAAGGTCCCCGGCGGCTACCGGCACATTCGTTGGCCGGGGCTTTCCTGGTGCTGGCCGGCGTCGAGGCGGTCGCCTACGTCGCAACACCGCGACGGTGGGACAACGCCGCGGTGGAGTCCTGGCTGCGCAAAGTGCCCGGACGCCGCGTGCGGCGACTGCTGGAAGTGCTGGCCTGGATCTCGTGGACGGCCGACCTCGACCGCTTCTCCGTTCGGGCAATGCTCAAGATGATCCGGCTGCAGGGTGGCCTGCACACGGCGATGGCGACGAAGGGTGGAGCCCAGGATTCGCTGCTGGTTCGGGGGGTTGCCTCATTGATCGACGCGCTGGCCGCCGAGCTCGGCCCGAGAGTCTTGCCCGGGCAACGGGTCAGCACGATACGCGCGACGGACGAAGGCGTCGTCGTGCAGACCTCGACCGGTGATATCGCCGCCGCGAAGGTCATTGTCACCGCACCGCCCCCGATGGCCGCTCGCATCACATATGACCCGCCGCTGCCGCATGCCCTTGCCGCCCTCCAACGCGACTCCTATATGGGGTCGGTCTACAAGTCGATCGCGGTGTACGAGAAGCCGTTCTGGCGAGAGCGCAACGGCGGCGAGTTCATCGTGTTGGACCGCCCGGGCCGGGCCGTCTTCGACACCACGCCGCCTGACGGACCTGGGCACCTGTGCATCCTGGTCGCCGGGCCGGAGGCCCGTGAGCTCGATGCACTCGACCCTCCCGATCGCCGCGAGGCCGTGCTCGGCATTCTCGCGCACCACATCGGCCTGGAGGTATTAGAGCCCGTCGACTGGCATGAAAAGGCTTGGCATCGAGACGAATACGCCGGCGGCGGCTATATGGCGGTGCCGAATCCCGGCTCCGCGGCGCACTTCCCGATGCCGTCCGAGCCCGTCGGCAACATCCACTGGGCAGGTAGCGAGACCGCTCACGACCACCCCGGTTATCTTGAGGGGGCAATCGATTCCGGCCATCGAGTCGCCCACGAGGTGATCGAGGCACTGCAGGTGAACCGAGGTGTCCCACGATGAGTGCGACGTTCGACGACTCGAAAGAAGATCTCAAGCGACGCGCCCAGGACGCCATGGACCGGCATTTCGGCGACGCCGGCTGGACGCTACGGCAGAAGCTGGCGCTGACCTGCCGAGCCCTGTTCGACGCGGGACACGATTCGGGCCTAGCCGGGCAGATCACCGCCCGCGCCGAGGAACCGGGCACTTTCTACACTCAGCGCCTCGGCCTGGGCTTCGACGAGATCACCGAGACCAACCTGTTGCTGGTCGACGAAGACCTCAATGTCTTGTCGGGTGACGGAATGGCGAACCCCGCCAACCGCTTTCACTCCTGGATTTACCGGGCCCGCCCCGACGTGCAGTGCATCGTGCACACGCACGCGTTCCACGTGGCGGCGCTGTCGATGCTCGAGGTGCCGCTCGTGGTCTCGCATATGGATCTCACGCCGCTCTATGACGACTGCGCATTCCTGCCGGATTGGCCCGGCGTGCCGGTTGGCAACGAAGAGGGCGAGATCATTAGTGCCGCACTGGGAGACAAGAAGGCCGTGCTGCTGGCGCACCACGGCCACGTGATCGCCGGTGCGAGCGTCGAGGAGGCGTGCTCACTCGCGGTTCTCATCGAACGCGGCGCGAAACTGCAGCTGGCCGCGATGGCGGCCGGCACCGTCAAGCCGCTACCGGAGGAACTCGCGCGCGAGGCGCACGACTGGTCGCTCACCCCCCGACGCAGTCAGGCCAACTTCGCCTACTACGCGCGGCGCGCGCTCGCCCGCCATCCCGACGTGCTGTCCGACTAGGAGACATCCATGACCGCGAAGATCCACGGCATCATCGCCTACCCGATCACACCCTTCGATCGCGACGGGAAGGTGGACACCGCCACACTGTCCACCTTGGTCGAAAAGCTGGTTGCCGCAGGCGTTCACGCAATCGCCCCGCTCGGCAGCACCGGCGAGGCGGCGTATCTCACCGAAGCGGAGTTCGACAGCGTGGTCGACACCACGGTCACCACCGTTGACCACCGGGTCCCGGTGATCGTCGGAGCCGGGGACCTGACCACAGCCAACACCGTTCGCCGCGCCGGCTATGCACAACGCGCAGGCGCCGATGCCGTGATGATCCTGCCCGTCTCGTACTGGAAGCTCACCCCGCACGAGATAGCGCAGCATTACACCACAGTCGCTGCGGCACTGGATATTCCGATCATGGCGTACAACAATCCGGCCACCAGCGGCATCGACATGACCCCCGAACTGCTGGTGGAGATGTTCACCGACATCGACAACCTCACGATGGTCAAGGAGTCCACCGGCGACCTCGACCGCATGCTGCGGATCAAGGAACTCACCGGGGACACGTTGCCCTTCTACAACGGCAGCAACCCGCTCATCCTCGACGCACTCACCGCGGGCGCGAGCGGTTGGTGCACGGCCGCGCCCAACCTGCGGCCGCAACCGTGCTTGGACCTCTACGCGGCAACTCAGGCCGGCGATGAGGACGAAGCCGAGTCCATTTACGACGACCTGTCGCCGCTGTTGCGCTTCATCGTCGCGGGTGGCCTGCCGACCACTGTCAAGGCGGGCCTCAGCCTGCTCGGTACCCCGGTCGGGGATCCGCGGCCGCCCCTGCTACCGCTCGAGCAGCCCGCACTCGCCGAATTGCGCTCCCTGCTGGTGGATTGACTCACCCGAGCGCGGTAACGCCGAGCCGCTCGCAGATCGCGAATACCTCCTCGAAGATCGAGCCGGGCACCGTGAAGGGATCGGTGGCGGACACCTCCGAGAGGTGGGCGGCGACGTCGTCGGCGCTCGGTTCGCTCTCCGGGTCGGCGAGCCATCCCTCGCCGAGCCCGACGAACACCCGCGCGAATCTGCCGCCACAGGCCGAGTAGTTCTGGTGCGTCAACTCACATGCCCGGCTGGCCAAGAACACGACGATGGGCACGACGAGTTCGGGTTTGATCACCTTGGTGAACCCGATTTCCTCAAGCGCCTTCGGGTCGCCGATGGTCTCGGTGACCATCCGCGAAAAGCCAAATGGCAGAACGGTATTGGACTTGATACCGTGCTCCGCTCCCTCGATCGCAATCACGTTGGACAGACCGACCAGCCCGGCCTTGGCCGCGGCGTAGTGAGCTTCGGACGGCTGACCGAACATCCCACCCGACGAGGAGATGAAGACGAAGCGCCCGTAGCCCTGCTCTTTCATCGCTCGGTAAGCCGGCTGACCTAGGTTGAAGCCACCGTCGAGATGAACACGCAGCATGCGGGTCCACTGATCGTGCGAAAGGTCCTTGAACGCAACGCTGTTGAAGATCCCGGCGTTGCTGACCACCGCATCGATACGACCGAAGTTGTCCAGCGCTGCGTCGCAGATCGCCCGGCCGCCCTCCGGGCTGTCGACGGAGTCGTGCGATGCGACCGCGGTACCGCCGGCGTCCTCGATCTCCTTCACGACGGCATCGGCGACCGAGGTGTCCTCGCCGTCGCCGTGCATGCTGCCGCCGAGGTCGTTGACGACGACCGATGCGCCCCGCCTCGCCAGCTCCAGCGCGTAGAGCCGTCCCAGTCCGCGCCCGGCACCGGTGACCACCGCTACCTGGCCGTGCAAGTCGATCATCGTCATCTCTTCGTGGAAACGAACATTTGGTCACACCCAGCCGCGGGGAAACTCCTGTTCAACGCGCCCCCACATCCCAGCGCGCGGCCCGCCGCCGGAACCGTATACGATCACACCAAATCTTTGTTCCAACTGCAACATCCGCTTGCAACGGATCCAGGAGGCGCTGTGAGCGATTTCGAGTCGGTCGACTACTTCACCGACCAGTCATTGGTTCCCGACCCGTACCCGTACTACGACTACCTGCGCTCGTCCTGCCCGGTGCGGCCCGCGACCCCGCACGGCGTCGTTGCCGTCACCGGCCACGCCGTTGCGCTGGCCGCCTACAAGGACCCGGCCTTCTCCTCCTGCGTGGCCGTCGCCGGGCCATTCCCGCCGTTGCCCTTCACCCCCGCGGGCGACGACATCAGCGACCTGATCGCCGAGCATCGCGCCGCGATCCCGATGGCCGAGCATGTCGTGACGATGGACGCCGAGGACCACGCCAAGACCCGAGGCCTACTGAGCAAGCTGATCACCCCCAAGCGGCTCAGCGAGAACGAAGAGTTCATGTGGCGTCTCGTCGACGAGCAGATCGACAAGTTCCTCGCCAAAGGCTCCTGCGAGTTCATGGAGGACTTCGCCAAGCCGCTGTCGATGCTCGTCATCGCGGACCTGCTGGGTGTTCCGGTCGAGGACCACAAGGAATTCCGGGCGGTGCTGGGTAACGAGCACGTCGGCGAATTGGGCAAGGACGACACCGTCGCGCACAACCCGCTGATGTGGCTCGACGACAGGTTCCGGTCCTACATCACCGACCGTCGGCGCGCACCACGCGAAGACGTCCTGACCGAACTCGCCGCGGCGACCTACCCGGACGGCTCGATCCCGGACGTCGAGGAAGTGGTGAAGCTGGCGACATTCCTGTTCGCGGCGGGCATGGAGACCACCACCAAACTGCTCGGCACGGGCATGCGCGTGATGAGCGAGCGTCCCGAGATTCAGCAGAAGGTGCGCGACGACCGGTCGCTGATCCCGGCCTTCCTCGAGGAGTCGCTGCGGATGGAGAGCCCGGTGAAGAGCCATTTCCGGTTGGCGCGCACCAACACTCGGGTCGGCGACGTGGACATCGCGGCGGGCACGATCATCATGTTGCTGCCCGGTGCCAGTAATCGTGATCCGGAGAAGTTCGAGTGCCCGCACGAGTTCCGGCACGACCGGCGCAACGTCCGCGAGCACGTGGCGTTCGGCCGCGGACCGCACTCCTGCCCGGGCGCCCCGCTGGCCCGCGCCGAGGCGCGCATCGCGGTGAACCGGCTACTCGATCGGGCCGCGAACTTTCGGATCTCCGAGTCACACCACGGCACGCCGGAGGACCGCAGCTACACCTACGACCCGACGTTCATCATGCGAGGACTCAGCGCCCTGAATATCGAGTTCGACCCGATCAGCTGAACCGCACGCCCAGCGTTGCCATGCCGAAGATCTTCTTGCCGTCCGATTTCGCGGTGACGATCACGACACCAGAACGCGTCTCGGGGTCCAAAGACTTGATCTTGCCGCCGAATTCGATATCGCAGCCTTCGCGGGCCGACACGATCGCCGGCGCCGACAGCCGCACCGCGTAGCGGGTGACCGAACCGGGATCACCCGTCCACGTCGACGCGAACCCGGCGCCCAGGCCCATGGTGAGCATGCCGTGCGCAATCACGTCGGGCAGGTTGGCCAGCTTGGCGATGTCTTCGTCCCAGTGAATCGGATTGGCGTCGCCCGCCACGCCGGCGTAGTTGACCAGGTCGCCGCGGGTCAGGCGGGCGTGCTTGACGGGTAGCTCGTCGCCGACCTTCACGTCGTCGAACGAGGGTGTGCCCGGCGTGCGGGTCAGACCGCTGTCGGCGATCCGGATCTCGCCCTCGGGCCGAACCGTCTTCTGGTAGTCGACTTCGCCGATCCCGAAGATGTCGACGTCGTGCATCATCGCGTTTTGCACGGCCGACTTGATCGCCGGATCGACATCGGCGGCGGTGACGCCGACGACGGTGGTGTGCAGGGTGTGGACCCGTTCGCCGGCGGCGTCGGTGAAGGTGTTCGTGACGGTGATCAGATCCCGTCCGGCCATCCGGCGCACCGAGGTCAGCTCGACGTCGACCGTCAGCTCGTCACCGGCCACGATCGGTCGGTGCTGTTCGAAAAGCTCTTCGGTCTGCATGTACGTGTCGTAGCCGACCACGATCTGCTCGAACATCAGGCGGTTGCAGGTCATGCCGGGCGTCGAGGTGAACGTCAGCGGGGCGATGAGGTCGGAGTAGCCCAGCTTCGTGGCGGCGTCGACGTCCCAGTGCGCCGGGTGGTAGTCCTGGACCGCGCGGGCGT
This sequence comes from Candidatus Mycobacterium wuenschmannii, assembly GCF_030252325.1. Lineage (NCBI taxonomy): Bacteria > Bacillati > Actinomycetota > Actinomycetes > Mycobacteriales > Mycobacteriaceae > Mycobacterium > Candidatus Mycobacterium wuenschmannii. The sequence continues at coordinate 3,745,451 of NZ_CP126981.1, forward strand.
ACTCGCGAAGCTTCTCGCGACCGACCAGATAGGTACCGTCCATCGTGTAGTGATGGCCGATCCGTTCCTCGAGCGCCGGCGATTCCGCAGCTGCAGTCATGAAAAAGACAGTAACGCGCGGCTATCCCACCACTTCGGCGCGTGCCTGATCAGTGGTTCGCCGCGGCCACGGGTCGACCGCTGGTGGTGCTGCCCCAGCTGCTGCGCCATCCGTCGGTATGGAGTCGACGGCTGAGGGAGAGAATCAGGCGGTGATCAACCGCATCCAATCGCTGCTCGGCGTCCAGTACCCCGTCGTTCAGGCGCCGATGACCTACATCGCCCGGGCCGAACTCGCCGCCGCCGTCTCCGAGGGAGGCGGCCTGGGCATGATCGAGACGCTGACCCCCGAAGGTCGCGCCGACCTGCGCCGGGTTCGCGAACTCACCGACCGTCCCGTCGGAGCCAACCTGATGATCCAGGGCTGGAAGAAGGACCCGTCCATCGTCGACGAACTCGCGGCCGCCGAGGTTCGCCACGTCTTCACCTCCGCCGGCGATCCGGCGCTGTTCACCGCCCGGTTGCACGACGCCGGCATGACCGTCATCCACGTCATCGGCTCACTGAAGGGAGCGCTGAAGGCTCTGGATGCGGGCGTCGACGCCTTGGTGGTCGAGGGCGTCGAGGGCGGCGGGTTCAAATCGGCGCTCGGGGCGTCGACGTTGGTGCTACTGCCACTCGTCGCCGACCAGGTCGACCTACCGATCATCGCGGCGGGCGGAATCTGCGACGCCCGGTCCGCGGCGGCCGCAGTAGTTCTCGGGGCCGAGGGCGTGCAGATGGGCACCCGGATGTTGGCCAGCCACGAAGCCGGCGTGCACGCCAATTTCAAGAACGAGATCCTTGCCGCCGGCGACGACGGCACCGTGATGCTGGATCTGCCCGGCAACCCGACGATGCGCGTCCTGCGCACCGGTCTGGCGGCCCGCGTCGCCGCGGCCGAGCCGGGCATCCAATTGCTCGGCCGCATCACCGACCTGTACTTCGACGGCGACATGGACGCCAGCGTCGCCAACACCGGGCAGGTGTCCTCGCGGATCACCGAGCTGATGCCGGCCGCCAAGATCGTCGAGCAGACGTGGGCGGAGATCGAGAAAGCCCTGGGCGACAGTCGATCTCGGCTCGGTCAGTGAGCGGCGAACCACTCCAGCAATAGATCGGCCAGCTTGTCGGGCTGCTCGTCGGGAATCCAGTGCGACACCCCGGGCATGATCTCGAACCGGTATTCGCCGGTCACGTACCGGCCGGTGTTGTACGCCGACTTCGGCATCAGTGCGATGTCTTGGTCGCTCCACACGTAAAGCGTTGGCACCGAGACCTTTTGGTTGATCGCACCGGGGCTGGACAGCGGCATCGCGCGGTACCAGTTGATGGCAGCGGTCAGGGCTCCGGGCTCGCGCATCGCCTGCGCGTCGCGTTCGGCTGCGGCCCGGGATTGCCCGGCCCGCAGCAGTGACTTCACCATGAAGCTCCCGTTGCCGCGCAGCAGGGACCACTCCGGAATACGGGGCAACTGAAAGAGATACATATAGTACGACGCCAGCCCCTGCCGGCTGTTCAGAAATGACTTGAGGAATGCGGCGGGATGCGGCACGGACACCGGCGACACTGTCTTCAGCCGCTCGGGCATCTCGGCGGCCGCGCCCCAGGCCACCGCGGCGCCCCAGTCGTGGCCGACGAGGTGTACCTGCTGCGCGCCGCTGGCGTCGATGAGTGCGCGGACGTCCCCAACGAGTTCGGGGATCGTGTAATCGCGCCGACGGGGCGGGCGGGCGCCCGGCGAATAGCCGCGCTGATTCGGTAGCAGGCATCGATAACCCTGAGCGGTGAGGCGATCGACGACGGCGTCCCAGCTGTCGTTGTGCTGCGGAAAGCCGTGCAGCAGCACCACGACGGGTCCGTCAGCAGGCCCGGCATCGCGGACGTCGAAGGTCAGCCCCTTGTGGGTGTAGTGATCCATCGGCCAAGCATGTCCTATGGATGCGGACCGCGGGGCATAGTGGTGCCTTCCATCGGGTAAGACCGAGCGATGGATGCACATTCTCTGTACGGCCGCTGGATCGATGAGCTGTGGGCCGGAGCAGTGGTTGCGGCTGAGCTCGTGACGGACGACTTCGTCGGGCACTGGCCCGAGCGTGATGTTCACGGGCCCGCTGAACTCGAACAGATCATCAAGCAGACGCGAGACCAAGTCCGCGAGCTGAGCTTCGCCGTGGAGTTGGGTCCGTTTGTCGACGGGGACTTCCTGACCGGACGCTGGCGGGGTACGGGGCAAAGTCCCGATGGCGCAATGTCATTCACCGGAAACGACATCCTGCGTGTCAGCGCCGACGGCCGTCGTATTGCCGAGTACTGGACCGGAACGTCAGCCGGCTGATACGCCGACGCTCCGGCAATCACTTTCGCGGTAGGGGCTGGGCTCGTGCCCGCAGTAGCTGGGCGCCGGGGCCGTCGAGTTCCTCGGCGTACGCGGGACGACCGGCCATGCTCATCACGAGTGCGAGGGTGGACCCGGTCACCACCGCCCCGTCTCCGGCGACGAACGGTCCGTCGTCGGCGCGCAACTGCAGATCGGCGGCGCGGCTGCTACTGGGCACGGCGAAATTGCGGCGGGCGAAGAATTCGGCCACCGCGGTCAGAGCCTCGACACCGGGCGTCCGCTCGAGTCCGAGGGGCCGGCGAATGTCCTGGGCGTGCACGAGCACCTCGCCGAGGTAGGCCGGGGTGTGCGACGACGGCGCGGTAGTGCTCTGGATGACGGCGTGGAACTTGCTCAGTGTGTCGGCGGGGTCGTCGCCACGATGTTCGGCCAGCCGGCGCCGATTGTGTACGTCGGTGCGAAAACGCGCAAAAGTCATGCTGCGCAGCCACTTTCCCTGGCTCGTGCTCGCCGCTGCGGTCAGGTGCGCCACAACCTCCTCGACATTCCAGGCGTCGCACAACGTCGGGTGCTCCCACTGCTCCTCACTCAGGCCGGCGAGGTCGTCCGCCAGCGCCGCCCGCTCGACGTGCACGAGTGGCCACAGGTGGTCGTACCGGGGTGTCATCGGCTGCTCCAGTGGATGTTCGGCGGTACTACCCGGGCGCACAGCGGCTGTCCCTTCGTGTCGGTCAGGCCGAGCGCTCCGACCAGCGTCCCTGACGCCAGGGCCCCGGTCATCACCTCGGCGGGCACAGCGGCGAGCATCAGCTTGGCGCGACGGAACATCGCGAAGTGGCCGGCATCGTCGACCGTGCCCCAGCTGAGGTAGATGAACCGATCGCCCGGTCGCCCGTGAATCTGCGGGCCGCGGATATCGTCGCCGTCCACCGAGCAGTCCAGCGTCCAGGCCGCCGACGCTGCGTCGCCGCGGTGCACGCCCACGAGTTCGTCGCGGGGGCTCTTGGACTGCACGCCGACGTGGATGTTGGCATAGCCGGGAAAGTTGTCACCTGAGCCGCAGTCGCGGCCGGGTAGCTGCGTGCCCTCGATGCGGATCTGCACGCCCTCATTGTTGCGCAGGCGCTAACGGTGCTGAGCATTGAGCGTGTCCGACACCGAGGTCGAGCAGGTTCGCGACATCGACCCGGGATGGCATCTGCTGCTCAGTCATTCGACCAACCTGGCGTGAATTTGACGGCGGCGGTGCAATACTCACTGCGTGGGTGCACGGTCCAGCCCCGGGGCCGGCTCGGCGGACAAGTCGCTGTCTGACGACTTGCGCGAGCGGTTGATCGACGCCGCCTTGGAACTCTTTGTGCGACAAGGCTATGACGCCACCAGTGCCGATCAGATCGCTGCACGGGCAGACGCATCGCCCGCCGACTTTGCGAAACACTTCGATGACGCGGAGGCGGTCTTGGTGTGCATCGTCGACGCCATGTCGCACGCGACCGCCGCCGAGTTGCAGCGTACGTCGAAAGGTGTCGACCCCGAGAGCGCCTTGCTCAGTGCCGGTTCCGCGATGGTGACCGCGATCGTCGAAGGTCGGGGAGCCGTACCGCTCGAGCGCCTCATCGCGCTGGCGCGCATCGTGAGCGCAACCCGCAACCTGCACCGGAAGGTGTCGGCGGCGCGTCGACGGGTGATCGCGCCCGCGCTCGCCGACTGGATGGGCGTCAGCGTCGACAACCGGCGGTTGCAGCGCGCGCTGACGATGTGGTCGGCCGTGACCGCCAGCGCCTACGTCACGGCGGCAGACCTGCCCGACAAGTATCAGCCGCAGCGCGACAGCAATCTCCAGCAGCGGATGATCTCCAACATTGCGCAGAGCTTCAGTGAGGTGATGGGCGATCATCCGCGAAAGCCGGAGTGACGCTTATGGCTCCGGGTTCGGGTGTCGCGGTTGGTACAGCAGCGCGCGCACCAATGGCCGCGGCCCGACCGACCGAAGCATCTGGCTGGCCGGGCGGACCCGGACCCGTTTCGGCCACCAGAACCAGCGCCCCATCAACCTCATGATCGACGGCGTGATCAGCGTCCGGACGACGAAGGTGTCAAACATCAGACCGATACCGATCGTGGAGCCGAACTGACCGATCGCCCGCAGATCGCTACTCAGCATCGCGGCCATCGTCACGGCGAACACCACACCGGCTGCGGACACCACCGGGCCGGTCACACCCACGCCGCGGATGAGCCCGGTGTTCAGGCCGGCGCCGATCTCTTCCTCGATTCGGGACACCAGCATCAGGTTGTAGTCGGACCCCACCGCCAAGAGTACAATCAGCGCGAATTCCGTTGCCACCCAGTGCAATTGGAAGTGGCCCAGATGCTGCCAGATCAGCGTCGAGAATCCGAAAGCCGCCCCTAGCGACAGCACGATCGTGCCGACGATGACGCCCGCGGCGACGAGAGCGCGGGTGACGATCACCATGATGATGAAGATCAGCACGATCGACGCCACCGCGGCGATCAGGAGGTCGTACCAGGCACCGGTGGCGATGTCGTTGAACGTCGCGGCGGTGCCGCCGAGATAGATGTCGGCGTTTTCCAGGGAGGTGAGTTTCAGCGCCTCTTTGGCCGCGTTGCGCTCCTGGTCGACGGACTTGATGCCTTCCGCGGTCGCCGGGTCCACGGCGTGCGTGATGATGAACCGCGCGGCCTTTCCGTCCGGCGACACCATCAGGCTCAGCCCGAACTGGAAATCGGAGTTCTGGAAGATCTCCGGCGGCAGGTAGAACAGGCTCTCCACCCGCGCGTCGTTGAACGACTTGCCCATAATCGCGTTGGTGTCGGTGAGCCGGTCGAACTGGTCGATCAGGCTGTCGAACGAGCTGTAAATCGTCAGCGTCGTATCCCGGATCGCCTTGGAGACGGCGATGTTCTCCGGAATGATCGCCAACAATTCACGGGTGGCCGCAGCCGTGTTGGTGAGGTCGCTGGTGAGGGCGTGGAACTTCTCGGCGAGCTGGTCGAATCCGTCCAGGGCGTCGAACAGGCTTCGCAGCGAAAGGCAGATCGGGATGTCGTAGCAGTGCTTCTCCCAGTAGAAGTAGCTGCGAATCGGGCGCCAGAAGTCGTCGAAATCGGCGATATGGTCCCGGATCTCATCTGTGACGGCAGCCGTTTCCGCCGTGGTCTTTGCGCTGTCGTCGGTCGCGTTGGAGAGCTTCTGGGTGATCGCATACTGCTTCTCCAGCAGCGAGATCTGAACGTCGAGGAAACCGGTGATCTTCTTGATGTCACCGACGCGGGCCTTCAGATAGCTGAGGTTGTCGCGGATCGGCGCGCTCTGCACGCTGAGCTGGAACGGAATGGATCCGTCTTCGATCGGCGGACCGAGTGGCCTGGTGATGCTCTGCACCCGCTCGATGCCCGGCACCCGGAAGATGGCCCCGGCCACCTTGTCCAGCACCAGCATGTCTCGGGGATTACGCAGGTCGTGGTCGGATTCGATCATCAGCAGGTCCGGGTTCAACCGAGCCTGGGTGAAGTGTCGATCGGCCGCGTCGTACGCCTGCACCGACTGGGCACTGTGCGGCAGGTAGTAGAGGTCGTTGTAACGCGGAGTGAAGCCCGCCAGGCCCAAGGCGCCGACGATCGCCAGGATGACCGAGATGGCGAGAATGGGAGCGGGCCACCGCACGATGGCCGTCGCCAGGCGGCGCCAGCGGGTGTAGTTGAACTTGCGTTTGGGGTCCAAAAGACCGAAGCCACTGGCGAATGCGATGAGCGCGGGCGTCAGCGTGACCCCCGCCGCCACCACCACCAGAAGGCCCACCGCGCACGGGAAAGCCAGTGAACTGAAGTAGGGCAGCCGGGTGAATTTCAAGCAGGCCAGCGCCCCGACAATGGTCAGGCCGGAGCCCAGGACCACCTTGCTGACGCCGGCGAAGGTGTCGTAGTAAGCGGCTTCGCGGTCCAGCCCGCGTTCACGGCCTTCCTGATAGCGGCCGACCATGAAGATCGCGTAGTCGGTACCCGCCGCGATGGCCAGTGAGGTCAACAGGTTCACGGCGAAGGTCGACAGGCCCATGACGCCGGTTTCGCCCAGCAGCGAAACCACGCCGCGGCCCGCCGCCAGCCCCACGAAGAGGATGAACATGGTCAGCAGCACGGTGCCGATGGACCGGTAGACGAACCCCAGCATGATCGCGATGATCACGACCGTGATGAGCGTGATCTTGGCGAGGCTGGCGTCACCGACCACGATCGTGTCGGCGGTCAGGGCCCCCTGGCCGGCGACGTAGGCCTTCACGCCCGCCGGCGGCTTGGTATCCGCGACGATTTTGCGAACCGCGGCAACGGATTTGTCGCCCTCGGCACCACCCTGGTCACCCTTCAGGTTGACCTGGACGTAGGCGGCCTTGTGGTCGTAGCTCTCGACACCCGATGAGGTGAATCGCTGCCCCCAGAAGTTCAGCGCATGCTCGACGTGTTCGTGGTCGGCCTGAATCTTCTTGACCAGTTCGTCGTAGAACTTGTGCGCGTCGGGGCCGAGCTTGTTGTCGCCGACCAGTGTCACCAGGACGAGGTTGTCGGAGTCGTACTCCTTGAACTTCTCGCCGATGTGCTTCATGCCGGTCACCGACGGCGCGTCGGATGGCGACAGTGGCACCGAGATCTCTTCGGCGACCTTCTCCAACTGCGGGACGAAGACGTTGACGCCTACCGCCAGTAGCACCCACACGATGACAATCGGGAGCGCCAAGACCCGGATGGTGCGAGCTATCCGCGGCTTGCGCTCGAGCTCGTGGTGTTGGGGGACGGGTATCTGGTCGGTGTCGGTGCTGTCGCTGGGGCCGTTGGTCACGCGGACTTGTCCAAGCAGGAGACCTGTGCGTTCTGCCTGTCGACCTGATGCTGGTCGACCAATTTGCCGTCGACCGTGATCCGGCAGCCGATGGACGGACTGTCACCCTGGGCAATCACGTAGGCGAAGATGCCGGGCATCGCGGCGGTGATCGTCGTCGACCACGGCAGCGTGGTGAAGTCCGCCTTCTGCGGTAGCGATTCCGCGTCCATCCAGTTGACGGTGCCGGTCGTTCCGGGCGGCCCCAAGATTTCGTAGACGGCGGTCTTGGTGGCGTACGGCGGGGTCGCGTCCCGAGGGTCGGGCTTGGGCAGGCCGGGACCCGGGAAGACGCCGTTGAGCCGCATGACCGCGACGCCGCCGATGATCAGCGCTACGACCACGACCAGCGGGACCCACGCCCGCTTGAGAATCGTCAAGGTATCCCCCGCTCACGAATGCTTGCTGGCAAAATATTAAGACAAATTGGCGCGTGCGCCACCGCAGGGACCGAACGTCACTCTCGTCGGGTTCATTCCCGCGCGACGCCCCGGTCCGTCGAGACGGGTCGTCCACCTGAGCCGCGACGGGGGCTGAAACGGTGAGTACGGCGGCATTGTCGGAACTCGGTAATTAGTTTGAGAAAATAACTTGCGGCACCGACTCGTGCGAATAGCCGGCGAAATACGCGCCCCCGATTTTCGCATCGAAAATTGCGTGCCGCCGTCCGAGAATTAGCCCTGCCGTAACGCTTTTGCGCGTAGCGTGAACTGCATGGCTACCAAGACCAAGGTCAAGACTTGCGTACATTGCGGCCACTCGTTTGACCCCAACAACCGATGGCGCGATCTGGCCAATCCGGGCTGGCACTCAGTCGCCTCGAATTACTGCTCGCACGAATGTTGCGATCAATACCACCGCGATATGAGCCACTGCTGCTCGTCGCACGCCAAAGACAAGGAACGGCGCCAGGCCGTCAAGGCGTCGCGGTAACCCGCGACCGAGGAAGACCCGCGCGCGTTCGCGCAGCCGTGACGTCGCGAAAGACACCCATCAACCTGCATACCCGCACGGTCGTCGTGTGCTGAACTGGTCAGCACAGGTTGGACACAACCGATCGAAGGCCGGGGCGGATGGAGCAAGACCTCAGCGCACAGCCAATTGCGCGAAATGAGGCTGAGCGGTCCCTGACGCCGGAGGCCGAAGAGCGGTATCGGTGGTTGATTGACCACAGCCCGCTCGCCATCTGCGTCCATGCCGACGGGCGCTACGTCTACGTCAACGAAACACTGGTCCGGCGGATGGGCGCGAAGTCCGCGGACGAATTGTTGGGACGCCGGATCACCGACTTCGTGCATCCCGATTCGCTGGCCGCCGTGGCTGCCCACATCGCCGCGCGCCGGCACGAGGGCGATGCGACTCCGCCGCTGGAACTCACGATCCTGCCGTTGGACGGCACCAAGCGCGAGGTCGAGGCCATCGCGATCCGCACCCGCTGGGAGGGTCAGCCGGCGCACAAGGTGATCTTCCGCGACCTGAGTGAGCAGAAGGAAACCGAAGCCAGGCTGCGCCTACAGGCCGCGCTCGTCTCGCACGTCAGTGACGCCTTCATCGCAACCACGGTGACCGGCGAGATCACCAGTTGGAACCCCGCGGCCGAAGCGATCTATGGCCGGTCGGCCGCGCGCGCATTGGGGTTGCCGGTCAGCGAGGCGGTCGGTGCTCCGCTGAATCCGGCCAGCATCGTGGCGGCCGGGGGAGTTGAGCACACCACACACCGGGCCGTCGACGGCTCCGCGCTCGCGATGCGCGTGTCGGTATCGCCGATGAGCGACGGCTACGTGGTGCTGTGCGCGGACCAGACTGCGCTCCGGCGCGCCGAGCAACACTTCCAGAGCGTGGTGGCCTCACTCGAGGGCGGCGTGGTGGTGATCAGCCCCCGTGGCGAAGTCGAGTCGGTGAATCCCGCGGCCCTGCGGATCATGGGAGTCCCGGAGACGGGCGTCGACGCCGTCGAGTTCGCAAAGCTCGCGTCGGTTCCGATCTACGACAGCACTGGGACGCTGCTGAGCCCCGACCAGTGGCCGGTGCTGAAAACCCTTGCCACCAGCCGTCGACAGGGCACCGTCTACGGTGTCGACCGGTTGCTGGACGGCCAGCGGATCTGGGTCTCGGTGAATTGGTCGCCGCTGGACCCCACCGATACCGCGCGGTCGTCGGTGTTGATCTCGTTCATCGACGTCACCGAGAGTCACACCACGCAGCGACGGCTCGAGCATCAGGCCGCCCACGACCCGTTGACCGGTCTGCCCAACCGCACTCGAGTGATCGAGCTCATCAACAGCGGAGTGGCTTCCGGTCAAAGTAGTTTGGGCGCAGTGCTTTTCATCGACTGCGACAACTTCAAGGCCATCAACGACGCCTTGGGTCATTACGCCGGTGACACGGTGTTGCAGATCGCCGCGCAACGGCTCGACCAGGCATTGCGTCCCAACGACGTGGTCGGCCGGGTTGGCGGCGACGAATTCGTCGCACTGCTGGCCGCGCCCTTGCAGCCGGTGGAGATCGACGATCTGGCCAGGCGACTGCACGCGGCGCTGGCCGAGCCGATCGCCGTCGATCACCAAACCGATTCGACGGCAACACGTTACGTGTGGATCAGCGCGAGCATCGGACTGGTCCCCTTCCAGTCGGCAGACAGACGGAGCGCCGAGGAGATCCTGCACGACGCGGATCAGGCGATGTACCAGGCGAAGAGGACGGGCCAGGCGACCAGTCGCTACGAGTATGTCAATGGTCGAAAGCCGGGCAGTCGCGCGGTGCTCGACTGGTTGCGCAATCGCCGCTAACCCGTTTCGCGACGGTGGCGGCGAAGTAGTCAGTCCGCCGCGTGCGCCAACTCCGCTATCACCGAACGCAACTGGTCAGCGGATTGCAACGGCTCGGGAAAGCCGACCCGGGTGTAGGCGATGCCACGTGGGGTGTGTACTCGTAGATCGAGGCCGTAGCGGTCGATGCCGGTGCACACCGACTCGTCGGTGTCCGGGTAGCCACCGAAGGCCCGGGCCATCGACGACAGCGCATCGGCGTGATCGGCGTTGAGGTGCGCGATCGCCCGGGCCGCTGCGGGCGTCACCGGATCAGGTTCGGCGGCAAGGTAATCGGCGCCGGATGACGAGTCCATGCGGCCGTATCCACCGACCCAGCGCACCCGGTCGACGCGCAGCACCCAGAGCGTGAAATCGCTGTAGTCGATGTAGAAGCGCGCCGCCGGTATCGCATCCTGGTACGCCGCGCGCGCCGCATCCAGTTCATCGGCAGCGGGCGCGGCGACGGCGCCTGCGAGGGTGATCCGACTCGACGCCAGAGGGTCGCTGTCAGTGCTCGCCGCAGCGATCGACAGGCTGGCCCGCGGATCGGCGGCGAGGTTGCGGCCGTGCTCGGCAAGATTCGACACACACAGGACGGGCGCGCCACCCAGCAACCCGTATGCCACCAGCGAGGCCCAGGGATCGCCGTCAGCCGTCAGGGTGGCCAGCGTCGCCGCGTTGGCGGCGGCCGCGATCGTGCGAGCCTGCTCGGCCGCGGACGGTTGAGCAGGGATCGTCACCTCGTGCAGCGGCGGCGGCACCGACGGTGCATCGCCGACATCGCCATGATCGCGGTTCCCCACAGCCCGCAGCCTACGGAATAAGCCCGGGCACCGGCAGGGTTGGACTGCTCCGGTTCGTTCGGTCGGCAGCGGAAGGAAACGCAGATGCGGTTCGGGGTGTTCACATTTCTCAACGACACGGGAATAGGGCCGGTCGACCTGGCGGTCGCGCTCGAGTCGCGCGGTTTCGGGTCGCTGTTCGTCACCGAGCACACCCACATTCCGGTCAACACCAAGACCCCGTATCCGATGGGTGGTCCGATTCCGCCGCAGTATTACCGGACGCTCGATCCCTTCGTGTCGCTGACGGCTGCCGCGGTCGCGACCGAGTCACTGCTCCTGGGCACCGGCATCTCACTCGTCACTCAGCGCGACCCGATCCAGACGGCCAAGGAGGTGGCCTCGCTCGACCTGGTGTCCCAGGGCCGCTTCCTGTTCGGTGTCGGCGTTGGCTGGCTGCGCGAGGAGATCGCGCATCATGGCGTCGATCCGAAGGTGCGCGGTCGCGTGATGGACGAGCGGATCCGCGCCATGATCGAGATCTGGACCAAGGACGAGGCCGAATTCCACGGCGAGTACGTCGATTTCGACCCGATCTACAGCTGGCCCAAGCCGCTGGCAAAGCCGCACACCCCGGTGTACTTCGGTGGCGGTCCGGCGAACTTTCCCCGCATCGCCGAATTCGACGCCGGGTGGCTCTCGTTGAGCCCGTCCGCCGACGCGCTCGCCCCTGACCTCGCCAAGCTGCGTGATCAGGCGGGCGCCGACGTGCCGGTGATCGCCTCGCACGTCGGGAAGGTGACGACGGAACTCCTCGCCGGCTACGGCGACCTGGGCATCGAGCACGTCACCGTCGAGCTGCCAACACAGCCTCGCGACGAGACGCTGCGACGCCTGGATGCCCTGCATGCAGCCTATGCCGAGCTAGGCTAACTTTTTGCGAGGCAACGTTCCTACGTGATATAGTTAAAGCAACTAACTAAATCTCATTCGTAGGAAGGCAATCGACATGGCTCGTAGTGACAAGGACACGTGGGACCTGGCATCGAGCGTCGGCGCGACCGCAACCGCGGTTGCCGCGTCGCGCGCGATGGCGTCGCAAGACCCGGACGCGCTGTTGAACGACCCGTGGGCCGACCCGCTGGTGCGGGCGGTGGGCATCGAGACTTTCGTGAAACTCATCGACGGTGAGATCGAGCACGGCGACGATCCGCTGTTGAGTCGCCGCGCCATGAGCGAGCAGATGACCGTACGGACCCGGTACTTCGACGAATTCTTCGTGCAGGCAACCGAATCCGGTATCCGCCAGGCCGTGATCCTCGCGTCGGGGCTGGACACTCGGGCCTACCGACTTCCGTGGCCGGCCGGCACCAGGGTCTTCGAGATCGACCAGCCTCAGGTCATCGCGTTCAAGACGCGGACCCTCGCCGATCTCGGCGCCGTGCCGACCGCCGAACGGACAACCGTCGCAATCGATTTGCGTGAAGACTGGCCGACGGCACTGGTCGAGGCCGGGTTCGACCCGACGCAGCCGACGGCCTGGAGTGCCGAGGGCCTGCTCGTCTATCTGCCGCCGGAAGCGCAGGACCGACTGTTCGACAACATCGCCACGCTCTCGGCGCCGGGTAGCCGGATCGCCACCGAGCAGATGGACCTACGTGACGTGCCCGCCGACTGGGCCGAGCGGCTCACCGAGCGATCGCAACGCATCGGCTCCGACATCAACCTGGCCGAGTTGTTCTACACCGGCGACCGCAACCCCGCCGCCGACTACCTCGGCGCGAACGGTTGGCAAACGGACGTCCGAACCACCGAACAGGCTTACTCCGCCAACGGTTTCGAAGTTCCCAAGGACGAACTGGCCTCGTTCGGCGATGGATCCGGTTACCTGACAGCCACTTTGGTCTGAGGCCGGCGGCGGTTACCGTGCAAGCGTGACCGTCGAGGAGTTCGTCTACGCCCACCGGGCCACCGGCCCGCTGAAACTGCGGGTATTCCGGCCCGCTGGGTCGGCCCGGCGCTCGACGGCGGTGCTGCACCTCCACGGCGGCGCGTGGCGGGCCGGAACGCCGGAGATGCTCGACGCCCGGTCGGCCGCGCTCGCCGCGCACGGCTACACCGTCGTCCAGGCGCAGTACCGCTTGCTCGGCCAGGCGGGCTGGCCGGCGCCGATCACCGACGTCCGGTCGGCGTTGCGGTGGGTCGCCGCCCACGCGGACCAACTCGGCGTGCGACCCGACGCACTCGTGTTGTGGGGCCACAGTGCCGGCGGGCACATCGCTCTGACGACGGCCGCCACTCGCGCCGACGGTTCGTTGGACGACGGCGACGACGACACGGCGGTACCGATCTCCGTCGCCGCGGTCATCGACTGCTACGCGCCGGTCAGCTTCCGCGCCGAAGACCCTCCGGCACTCCGAATGGGGCCCGCCGGAATCGATCTCGCGGCGATCCTGGCCGGCCAGCGCACTGACGGTGCGATACCGGCTGCCGACCTGCTGGGGGAGCCGTGCACCGAGGCGGAGGCCGACGCCGTCAGCCCGCTGGCCCTCGTCGACGCCGCTTTTCCGCCGACCATGATCGTGCACGGCACCGCCGACATACTGATCCAGCCGATCAATTCCCGTCGGCTGGCCGACGAGCTGACCCGGCTGGGCGTGGTCAACGAACTGGTGACGTTCGCCGAATGCAACCACGAATTCGACGCGTCACCCAGCTACGCCACGGCCGTCACCGCGCACGTCGACATCTTCTTGCGGCGGGTTCTCAACGAGCCCGGCCTGGCCGCGGAAGTCGCGGCGTATTCGATGTTCCGCTAAGCCATTGAGTCGAAACACTTTTCGCTCAGTGCGCGTCCAAGCGTTCCTCGATCTGAAGTGCGCGCACCGCACCAGCTGCAGTTTCGTAACCTTTGACGACGCCCGCCAACCGTGCTGTGGAGCCGTCGAAGCAGGCCCAATCGAAGACGGCCTGGCAGACGTGATCGGCCAGCGAGCGCAAGATGCCGTCGCGGGGCGGGTTGTCGATCACCCCGATCGCGGCGGTACACAGCATGCCCTTGTCTGCATCGTCACTGCGTAATGCGTGGTGAGCCAGCGACATCAGTTCGCGGGCGTGGTCACCCTCGAAATCCATAGAACTCCTTGCCCGTCATCGGTTCTCAGCCTGTGCCGTCAGGTATGCCGTCGATCAGCCAACCGGAATCGTTGCCGGGCGGCGAGCACGCGCCGGAAACGATTGGGTCACAGACCTGCTATTTCGTAACCCGCCGTTACGTAAATCATTCAGATGCGAGACAGTGCGCACTCCGCGGTCGTACGGTGAGCCCATGCCTGACGACGTCGCGGAGCTGCAATCGGTCGCTGCCTGGCAATTCTTCCAGGAGATGCTCGGCAACATGACGACCGTTGTCACCGAGGACGCGGAATCCGAACGTGAGTTCCTCGAAGGGTTGCGGGCCGTCTCGCGGATCTCGGCACTATGCGCCCAACTGTCCGTGGAGTCCGACGCCGACCAGCCGTCGTTCTTCGACATGTGCACGCCGAACCGCATGGTCGGCGGACCCAACCCGGACGGCAACTACTACCTCGCGATGATTCGCGGCGACCGCAGTTACCGGATCACCGGGCATCGCGGCACCAGCGCCTACCTCGGGCTGCAGGTTCTGGCCGGCACCGGCCTCAACCCGCGCCGGATGGCGGCCTACGTCAGCGACCGTGACTTGGTCACGGTCGCAGGGCAATTCGAGCTGATCTTTTCCGCAATCGAGCCGGCCGACCTCGGCGGCGCACACTGGGTCCGGATTCCCGAGGACGCATCCTCGGTGGTCGTTCGCGAATACATCGGCGATCACAACTCCGAGGAACTCGCAACACTTGACATCGAACCGCTGGACGCCGATCCCGTCTCTGCCCTCACCGATGTCGCGCTCGCCGACCAGTTGACCGCGATGGCCTGGACGCTGATGAAGCTGGCCACCCTGCACCGCACGATCAAACCCGAACTGCTGGAGCAACCCAACACTCTGGTGACAGCGCAGGCGGCCGATCTCGGCGACGCCGACACCACGCCGGACAACCTGTACATGATCGGCACCTTTCGGCTCGAACCCGATGAGGCGCTCGTGCTCGACATCGTGCCGCCCGACACCCGGTACTGGAATGTGACCCTGGAAAACATCTGGCACGAATGCCTGGAGCCGCGGCGCCGGCACAGCTCGGTGACCAACAGAGGTGTCGAGACCGACGCGGACGGCCATGTGCGCATTGCGATCTCGGCCCGCGACCTCGGCGTGGGTCATTGGCTCGACACCGGTGGCCGGCACCGCGGTTTCATCGTGCTGCGCTGGCTGGACAACCCCGAACCACCGGCGGTCACGACCACGATCCACCAGGAGCGCCGATGACCTTGCAAGAGCGGTTCGCGGTCGATCACCTCCTCGAAACCGCCTGTGCACAAACTGGATTCGACGACTTCGGTGACGAGGGCTGGCGTCCGGCTTTGGAGTTGCTGGTCGACGGACTCATCAACGAGTCCCGACTTTCGGTGATCGGCGTCGAAGTCGCCTACGGCGACCTGATGCGCGCGCTGGTCAACCGGCTCGGCGTCATCGACTGGCGAAAGAAGAGCCCCAGTGTCGCTCGCGAGAAGATCGACCGGCCGATCTTCATCGTCGGTCAACCGCGCACCGGCACCACGATCCTCTACGACCTGCTCGCCCAGGATCCGGAACTGCGCGCGCCGCTGACGTGGGAAGTCGACGAACCCTGCCCGGTGCCGCAGCTCGATACCTACCACGACGATCCGCGGATCGCCCAAATCCAAGGCAACATCGAGCTTTCCGAGCAGATCGTGCCGGGCTTCCTGAAATACCACCCGATGGGCGCCTTGGTGGGCCAGGAATGCGTACGCATCACCGGCGGCGAGTTCACCAGCATGATCTACACCGTTCAGTACCGGCTGCCGACCTACTGCCGCTGGCTGCTCCACTACGCCGACCACAGCGGTGCCTACCGCTACCACCGAAAGTTTCTGCAACACTTGCAATCCGGCGTTCCCGGTCAGTGGCTACTGAAATCGCCGGCGCACCTGTGGCAGCTCGACGCCCTGCTCGCTGAATATCCGGACGCGTTGATCGTGCAGACCCACCGCGATCCGCTGAACGTCATTTCGTCGATCGCCGCGCTGACCAACCACCTACGGCGGATGAGCACCGACGACTCCACCGTCGCCGAATGCGCCGCGCAGAGCTACGAGGAGATCATCGTCGGACTCGAACGCGAAATGGCGTTGCGCGACGGCGGCGCAATTCCCGACGACCGGGTCATCGACGTCAAGTTCGCCGACTTCATGAAGTACCCCTGGAGCACCATCGGTGGGATCTACCAGGCGCTGGGTCGCGAATTGCGGCCCGACACCGTGCAATTGATGCGCGACTTCCTGGACGCCCACCCCTCGGACGGTGGCCACGGCCGCTACACCTGGTCCGACACCGGCCTCGACGCCGACGAGGTGCGCGACAAGGTCCGCGCCTACCAGGAGCGCTACGAGATACCCACCGAGCAACTGCGGTAAGCGGTTCGGTCATTAAACGTGGTCGCATCGGCCACTGCACCGCGGCCGCGCGCGCCTTAACGTCGATCCCCATGGGACCACTGCAGGGTGTGCGCGTTGTCGAGATGGCGGGGCTGGCGCCTGCCCCATTCGGGTGCATGGTGCTGGCCGACCTCGGCGCCGAGGTGCTGCGCATCGAGCGCGGCGGACCCGGCGGTGAGGGTCTCATCCCGCCCGACGGTCCGCTGGACCGCGGCAAGCAGAGCCTGTCGCTGAACGTCAAGGACCCGGCCGATCTCGCCACCCTGCACAGGGTTGTCGCTCAGGCCGACGTCTTCGTCGAGGGCTTCCGGCCTGGGGTCGCCGAACGGCTCGGCATCGGTCCCGACGAGCTGATCGCGCGCAACCCGAGGCTCATCTACGGCCGGATGACCGGGTGGGGGCAGGACGGCCCGCTGGCCCCGACGGCCGGCCATGACATCAACTACATCGCGGTCGCCGGCACGCTCGACCTGATCGGCCGGGCCGGCGAGCGCCCGCTGCCCCCGGGCAACATCATCGGTGACTTCGCCGGTGGCGGAATGCTTCTCGCGCTCGGCGTGATCGCCGCGCTGTACGAGCGCGCGCAGTCCGGACGCGGTCAGGTCATCGACGCGGCGATGCTCGACGGATCGGCGCTCTACACCGCATTCATGCACGGTCTGCACGACGTCGGGCTGTGGAACGAGCCCCGTGGCGAGAACATGCTCGACGGCGCCGCGCCGTTCTACGACACCTACGAATGCGCCGACGGGTTGTTCGTCGCGGTGGGCTGCGTCGAGTTGCCGTTCTTCATGCAGATGCTCGCCCTGCTCGGCATCGACGACCCCGAGTTGCCGTTCCAGTTGGACAAGACGGGCTGGACCGAGTTGCGCGACGCGATCGGCACCCGCTTCAAGGAGCGCACCCGCGACGAGTGGGCGGAGCTGTTCGCCGAGTCCGATGCGTGCGTCACGCCGGTGCTGTCGCCCTGGGAAGCTCACGAACATCCGCACAACCAGGCCCGCAGCACGTTCGTCGAAGTGGACGGCCTGCGCCAGCCCGCGCCGGCCCCGAGGTTCAGCCGCACGCCGCTACCCGTTCCCAGGCCGCACGCGAAGGACGACAACTCCGCACGAGAGCTGTTGTCCGCGTGGGGTGTTGAACCGGCTCACTCCGGCCGATAGGAGCCGGGCGGGCTGCCCGTCCAGCGACGAAACGCCCGGGTGAACGCGCTCGGCTCGGAGAAGCCGAGCCGCTCGGACAAGGCCGCGACGGTCTCGTCGCCCCGTGACAGCGACGCGATCGCCGCGTCGCGCAAAATGTCGTCGCGGATCTCCCGCAGCGACGTGTCCTCCTCGCGCAGCTTTCGGCGGACCGTCTGCGGGCTCATCGCCAGCCGCGCCGCGATGTCGTCCATGCTCGGAAGTTGTTCCTGGCGGCCGGGTTTGATCATGTTGCGGACCTGGTCGGCCAGCGAGGTGCCGTAGTCGCGGCGGGCCAGCAGGTCGCCCGGTGAATTGCGGATGAA
The DNA here is from genome assembly GCF_030252325.1 of Candidatus Mycobacterium wuenschmannii. Taxonomy (NCBI): domain Bacteria; kingdom Bacillati; phylum Actinomycetota; class Actinomycetes; order Mycobacteriales; family Mycobacteriaceae; genus Mycobacterium; species Candidatus Mycobacterium wuenschmannii. The sequence goes on from NZ_CP126981.1 coordinate 3,763,458, forward strand.
GTCGTCGAGTTCTGCCTCGGAGCGGACCAGCGGCGCGGTCAGCACGTCCGCGCTACAGACCAGCGCCGCCGACGCGGCGTCGAACAGCACCGGCGCGCCGAAGATCAGGTCGTAGTCGTCGACGTCGTCGGGCCGCGAGTACGGCACCTCGATGTGGTGCAGCGGGACCTTGCGTCCGATCGCCCAGCCCAGGAAGCGGTGCGCCGTCGCCAGCAGCGCGTCGATCAGCAGGTCGAGCGGCTGGTCGATCTGGCTCAGGTCCACCACGACCCGCACCAACCCGTCGTCCACCGTGATGCCCCCGGTCGGCACGGCCGGCAACGCGCGGCTGAACTGGTTGAACCGCTCCATCGCCGTGGCGACGTCGGGCGAGGACAGCAGCCCGTAGCTCAGCAGCCGGAACGTTCCACGCGGCATCGGGGCGGCGCCGAGGCCGAGCAACTCGTCCTCGGTGGTCGTCCACAGCGCCTGGACTAGCGTCGCGATCTGATCCGTGGTCACGCGGGCACGTTCCTCCGCGAGCAGCATCGGGGAGATGCCCGCGGCGTGCATCATTCCCTCGATGTCCCACCCCTTGCGCAGGCCGATGCCGACAAACGCCTGCACCCGCCGGATCGGGACGGTGTAGCCGGGGCGCGACGAACCACTCGATCGGCGGGCACCCGGTGCAGTCACGGCACCGAAACTACCGGGTCGAGCGTTCGGGTCAATGAATGCGAGAGGTCCGGTCATCGTGACGAGGCGGACGAATCCATAGCGTCGTCAGGTATGGAATCGGAAGGCTTCAACCTCGACCGCCTCGACGTCTGGGGCGACGAACTGGAATTCAAGGTCGACCGCGATCAATGCGTCGCCTACGCCCGTGCCACCAACGACCCGGTGGCCGCGCACCTCGAAGGCGTCTATGCGCCGCCGGTGTTCGCGGTGGTGCCGGTGACGATCATGATGGCCGACGCGACGCTGTCGGTGGTCCCCGACGACCTGATGCTGCGAATCCTGCACGGCGAGCACGACTTCCGTATCTACCGGCCGATCGAACCGGGCGATGCGCTGACCGTTCGCGCCAAGCCGATCGGCATCCAGGGCAAGGACTCCGGAGTGGTCGTGACGACGCTGATCGAAACCCGCGACAGCACCGGCGATCTCGTCAACGAGCAGTACTTCATCGGGTTCTTCCGCGGCGGGTCGTTCGACGGCACGGTCGGGGTGAAGGCCCCGGAGCACGCCTTTCCTGCGGAGCTGCGCACCGAGCAGCCGGACTTCACCGTGACCGCGAAGTACGACGACGACCAGACGTTCCGTTACTCCGAGGCTTCCGGCGACCCGATGCCGATCCACCTCGACGACGACTTCGCCAAGCAAATGGGGTTGCCGGGCATCATCATTCACGGCCTGTGCACCATCGCCTTCACCTCGCACGCCCTGATCAGCAACGTCTGCCCGGACGACCCGGCCAGGCTGAAGCGCCTCGCGGTACGGATGTCGAAGCCGGCGTTCCCCGCCGAGACCATCACCACCTCCGCCTGGCACGCACCGGATGGCACGTACCGGTTCGAAACTGCCGGCGACGAGAAGCCCGACAAGTTCGTCATCACCGACGGCCTGGCCGAATTCAACTAGGAGCAGCAACGAATGAGTAAGAACGCACACAAGGTCTTCGTCGTTGGCGTCGGCATGACGAAGTTCGAGAAGCCTGGGCGCCGCGAGGACTGGGACTACCCGGACATGGCCCGGGAATCCGGCACCAACGCGCTCAACGACGCGGGCATCGCGTTCGACACGGTCGAGCAGGCCTACACCGGGTTCTGCTACGGCGAGTCGTGCTCGGGGCACCGCGCCGTCTACGAACTGGGTCTGACCGGCATCCCGGTATTCAACGTCAACAGCAACTGTTCGACCGGATCGAGCGCGCTTTTCCTTGCCGCGCAGGCGATCCGCGGCGGCATGGCCGACTGCACGCTGGCGCTGGGCTTCGAGAAGATGAAGCCGGGATCGCTGGCCACCAGCTACGACGACCGCGAGCAGCCGATGCAGCGCCACCTGCTGGCGATGGCCGAACTCGAGGAGCTGTACTTCCCGCCCGCGCCGTGGATGTTCGGTGCCGCCGGCATCGAGCACAACAAGAAGTACGGGTCGACGGTCGACCACTTCGTCAAGATCGCGGCCAAGAATCACCGGCACTCGGCGAAGAACCCGTACGCCCAGTTCCAGGACGAGTACACCGAGGACCAGATCAAGGCCGACAAGATGATCTACCCGGCCGCCGAGCTGACCCGGTCGATGTGCTCGCCGACCTCGGACGGGTCCGGTGCTGCGGTGCTGGCGTCCGAGCGTTTCGTCGACGAGCACGGCCTCGGTGACCGGGCGGTGGAGATCGTCGGCCAGGCGCTGGTGACCGACACGCCCGGCACGTTCGAGTCGAAGAGCCTCGCCACTCTGGTCGGCGCCGATATGAGCCGCACTGCGGCGCAACGGGTTTACCAGCAGGCCGAGATCTCGGCCGAGGATGTCGACGTCATCGAGCTGCACGACTGCTTCGCGCCCAACGAGCTGCTCACCTACGAGGCGCTGGGACTGTGCCCCGAAGGTGAGGCGCACCACCTGGTCGACGACGGCGACACGACATACGGCGGCCGCTGGGTGGTCAACCCCTCCGGCGGGCTGATCTCGAAGGGGCACCCGCTCGGTGCGACCGGCCTGGCGCAGTGCGCCGAGTTGACCTGGCAGCTGCGCGGTGACGCCGAGGGCCGTCAGGTTGGCGGCGCCCGAATTGCGTTGCAGCACAACATCGGCCTCGGCGGCTCCGCCGTGGTCACCGCTTACCGACCAGCCAACCGCTGAGAACAAAGGAGAGAGATCATGGCAGGAACCGACGTCAACCGCACCATCAATGCACCGTTCGAGAAGGTCTGGGAAGTCGCCACCGACCTGAAGCGGTGGGAAGAGTGGAACACGCTGTTCACCAAGTGGAAAAGCGATGTGCCCGACTCTCTTTCGCAGGATGCGCAGATGACGGCCGTGCTGACCATCATGGGCATGGCGAACGCCATCACCCTCAATGTCGACGAGTACAACCCGCCGAAGCTGGTGACGATGAGCGGCACCGGCATGGCCGGCGCCAAGGTCAGCCTGACGTTGTCGGTCGACGCAGACGGCGACACCACCTCGATGGCCGCCCGCGCTGACTTCGTCAGCCAGATGATGGTCGGTGCGATTGGCAAGGCGATCGAGCGCGCCGCTAAGAAGGAACTCGACGCGTCGCTGGACAAGCTCGCCGCGATCGTCGAATAAGACCACCGGTCAACGAGTTACGAGGGAGAACCATGGGTTCACTTGAGAACCGGGTGGCGATCGTCACCGGCGCCGGGCGTGGCATCGGCCGCTCGCACGCTTTGCTGCTGGCTGCGGAAGGCGCCAAGGTCGTCGTCAATGACCTAGGCGGCTCCAACGCGGGGGAGGGCTCCGACGCGGGACCTGCCCAGCAGGTGGTCGACGAGATCATCGCTGCCGGCGGTCAGGCCGTTGCCAATACCGACAGCGTGTCCGAATTCGATTCCGCGGCGGGCATTGTCGAGCAGGCCGTGCGCGAGTTCGGTGGGTTGGACATCGTCGTCAACAACGCGGGCATCCTGCGTGACGCGTTCGTGCCCGGCATGACCGAAGCGCACTGGGACATCGTGATGGGCGTCCACCTCAAGGGCCACTTCAACGTGCTGCACCACGCGGCGGCGTATTGGAAGGAGCAGTCCAAGGCGGGCAACCAGCCGAACGCCGCCGTCATCAACACGGCGTCGGCCTCGGGCACCTTCTCGGTGATCCCCGGCCAGGCCAACTACGGTGCGGCCAAGGCGGGCATCGCCGCGATGACGTTGGTGGCCGCCGAGGAGTTGGAGCGCTACGGCGTCCGTGTGAATGCCATTGCGCCGGTTGCCCGTACCCGTCTGACGCTGGCCACGCCGGGGATGGGCGCGATCTTCGCCGAAGAGGTCCCCGAGGGTGAGTTCGACGCCTTCAGCCCGGACAACGTGTCGCCGATCGTCGCGTATCTCGCCAGCGAGAAGTGCCCGCTGACGGGGCAGGTGCTGGCGGTGCAGGGTGGTGCGGTGTCGCGGCTGCAGGGCTGGACGATCACCGAGAACGTCGAAGTCGACGGGCCGTGGGTGCTCGACGACCTGCCGGGTCAGCTCGAGCACTGGGCCAAGTGATCGACAGTCACCGATCGCGGTACGCCGGGTATGCCACCCGCGAGCTGACGGTCGAGGGGAATGGCCCGAAGTTTTTGCTGCTGCACGGTTTTGGCCACCCTTCCGACTGTTGGCGGCCCGTACTGCAGCGATTGGCGAAAGCGGGCAGGTCGGCGGTGGCCGTCGACCTGCCTGGCTTCGGCCAGGCCGACGATGCCCGGCGCGGCCGAAAGCTCCCGCAGCTGGACGCCTTCGTCGCCGACGTGATCAACCAGCACGGCAGCCACGAACCGGTGACGGTCATGGGTAACTCGCTCGGTGGGCTGATGGCGGTGCGCGCTGCGGCGGCCGGGCTGCCGGTGCGGGCCGCTCTTCCGTTGTGCGCAGCGGGATTCGGCTGGACACCGGCGATCCGGGTCGGCGCAGCGGGCAATCTGCGGCCGCTGGTCGCGCTGGCCGGCGTGCCAGTGCCGGCCCGGGTGCGCAGGCAGGCCGCCAACACCATCGGCGGTTTGCTGATGTACGGCGACCGCAAGCAGGCCGACCGTGCGATGGTCGACCTGCTGACCGCGCAACTCGGCGACCCGGCCTCGACACGTCGGTTGATGCGTGCCGCGATCGCGTACGCGGCCGAGGTGTCGACCCATCAGCGAATCGGCACGGTCAGCTGTCCGGTCACCGTGATCCATGGCCGGCGGGATCGCATCGTCTCGCTGGACGCCAGCAAGCGGCTGCGCGACCAACTTCCGGGTAGCACCCTCGTCGTCTTGCCACGCGCCGGGCACTGCCCGCAGCTAGATGCGCCGGACGACGTCACCAGGCTGGCCATCAGGCTCGCCGACAGTACACTGCAACAAAGGAATTCGGGATGAGCATCGACTATCGGCTCGGCCTCGGGCTGACCGCCGACCACATTGACCTCTCCACCTCGGTGGCCAAATTCGCCGACCGCTGGCTGACCGCGGATCTTCGCCGCGGTGCGGTCGAGTCCGACGAGGTGCGTCCGCAGTATTGGGCCGCGCTCGCCGAGCAGGGCGTGCTGGGCCTGCACGTCGACGAGAACCACGGCGGCCAAGGCGCCGGGCTGCTCGAACTCGCGGTAGCACTCGAGGCGCTGGGCCGCACCTGTGCGCCCGGACCGCTCGTCTCGACGGTGTTGTGCTCGGCCGCGTTGACCGCCGACGACGGCAAGGCCGCTACCGCCCTGCTCCCGCAACTCGTCGACGGGACCCATTGCGGCGCTGTGGGTTTTGCCGACGGCCTGACGGGGAGCGTGGACGCGACGGGGGCAGTGACGGTCAACGGGAAGACACCCGTGCTGGGCGCCGGTCTGGCCGACGTCATCGTTGTCCCCGTGCACGTCGACGGCCAACGGCGTTATGTCGCAATGGATAGCACTGAGCTCACGGTGTCCACCACGACCGCTGTCGACGTCACCCGGGCCACCCCGACGGTGACCGCGACCGACGTCACCGTGCCCGACGATCGCCTGCTGGCCGACGTCGACGCCGCCAGGATCGCCGACATCGCCGCCATTGTGCTGGGCGCGGAAGCGGTCGGTCTGGCGTCGTGGTGCGTTTCGACGGCCTCGGAGTATGCGCAGCTGCGCGTTCAATTCGGCAGGCCCATTGGTCAATTCCAGGGCGTCAAGCATCGCTGCGCCTCGGCCGCTGTTGGTCTGGAACAGGCGCGCGCCGCCGTCTGGGACGCCGCCCGGGCCTACGACGCGGGCGACGACACGGCCGGCTTCGCCGCAGCGGTCGCGCGCCTTGTCGCTCCCGACGCCGCGGTCGCGGCGGCGCGCGACTGCATGCAGGTACTCGGAGGTATCGGCTACACCTGGGAACACGACGCACACCTGTACTACCGCCGCGCGATCACGGTGCGCGCCTTGCTCGGTCGTAGCCGGGACGCCGCCGCCGCGGTGGCCGACGCGGCACTGGCCGGCGCCCGCCGACCGTTCGACTACGAACTCCCCGATGTCGCCGAGCAGTACCGGGATTCGGTCCGGTCCGAACTGGCCGAGCTCGTCGGCCTGGAGGAGGACGAGCAATTGGCCCGCCTGGGCGATGGCGGATGGGTGATGCCGTTCCTGGCTCCGCCGTTCGGCCGAGGCGCGGGCCCCGTGGAGCAGGTGGTGATCGCCGAGGAACTCGAGCGGGCCGGGCTGGTCACCCCCGAGCTGGGGCTGGCGACGTGGCTGATGCCGTCGGTCGCCGTACACGGCACCGAGGAGCAACACCGCGACCTGTTGGCGCCGACGCTGCGGGGAGATGTGTTCTGGTGCCAGATGTTCAGCGAGCCGGAGGCGGGCTCCGACCTTGCGGCGCTGCGCACCGAGGCGGTCAAGGTCGACGGCGGTTGGGTGGTCAACGGCCAAAAAATCTGGACGTCACTGGGATTCGCGGCGGAGTGGGGTGTACTGCTGGCCCGCACCAACCCCACCGCGCCGAAACATCGGGGCATCACATACTTCGTCGTCGACATGACGACCCAGGGCATCACCGTCAACCCGCTGCGCGAGGCCAGCGGTGGCAGCCTGTTCTCGGAGATCTTCTTCGACGACGTGTTCGTGCCCGACTCCGGCGTGGTGGGTGCCGTCGACGACGGCTGGCAGGTGGCTCGGGGGACGCTCGGCAACGAGAGGGTCGCGCTCGGCAAGGGCCTGCCGATCAACGCCAACATCGACGACCTGTTGGACTTCGCGAACAAGCGCGAGGTGCCGGCCGCGACGCTGGGCGAACTCGTCGCCGAGAACCACACCATCGCCACGATGAACGGCCGGACGCTGCTGGCACAGCTACGCGGGGTGGATCCCGGTGCCGCGCCCAACATCTCGAAGTACCTGTCGATGAGGTTCGGTCAGCGGATCGCCGACTTCTGCCACGCCGAGCTCGGTGCCGCGGGTGTTTACGAAGAAGCGGATCAGTTGTCGTGCAACTGGATCGAGAAGACCGTGTCATCGCGAGCCATGACGGTGTACGGCGGCACCAGTGAAATTCAGCTGAATGTGATCGGGGAGCGGGTGCTCGGTCTGCCCCGCGAACCGGAACCCGCGGCGTGATCGACCGGATCTGTGCCGAACTGGCCTCGGCCCGCGCCTGCGTGCGCGCGGGGCTGCTCGGCGCCGATCCGCCGCACCGGTTGGCGGCAATTGCGCTGGCGGCCAACAGGTTCGGACCGGTCGGCGGCATCATCCGGATCGCCGCGCTGCGACACGGCACGCGGCCCGGCCTGATCGACGAGCGTGGCACGCTGACCTTCGCCGAGTTGGACCGCCGCTCCAACGCCGTGGCCAACGGCTGGCGTGCGCAGGGCCTGCGCGCCCATCACACGGTCGGTATCCTCGCCCGAAATCACCGCGGTCTGCTGGACGCGGCGTTCGCCGCGGCGAAGTGCGGCGCGCGGATCGTGATGCTCAACACCGACTTCGCGAACCCACAGATCCGTGAGGTCGCGGCCCGTGAAGGCATCGATCTGCTCGTGCATGACGATGAATACACCGACACCGCAACGGATATCGCGTTCGCGTTCGGCACCTGGCGCGCCTGGGCTGACGACGCCGAATCCGATCGCCTCGATGCCTTGATCGACGGTGGTGACACCCGGCTGCCACCCAGACCGGCGGCGCACTCGAAAATCGTCATCCTGACCAGCGGCACCACCGGAACTCCCAAAGGGGCCACACGCTCCGATCCGCGTTCGCTCACGCCCTTCGGCGGGCTGTTCGGCAAGGTGCCGTTCCGCGGTCGCGAGGCGACGGAATGCTGTGTGCCGATGTTCCACGCGCTCGGTTTCGCACACGCGATGCTGGCGGTCGGATTGGGTTCCACCCTCGTGGTTCGCCGGAAGTTCGACGCCGTGGCGACGCTGGAAAGCGTTGCGACGCATCGGGTGACCGCGATGATCGTGGCACCGGTGATGCTCGCCCGGTTGCTCGATGCCGACGCCACGCCACGAGCCCACCGCGACCTGTCGGCGCTGCGCATCATCTTCGTCGCGGGATCTCAGCTCGGCTCGGCGCTATGCATCCGGGCGACCCGGGGTTTCGGCCCGGTCCTGTACAACCTCTACGGGTCGACCGAGGTCAACTACGCCACCATCGCGACACCCGACGAGCTGGCCGCCGAACCGGGCTGCGTCGGCTCGGTGGTCCGCAGTGCGACCGTCCGCATCATCGGTGAGGACGGAAGGGAGCAGCCCACGGGCAGCGTCGGCCGGATATTCGTGGGCAACGGTTTTCGCTTCCAGGGCTACACCGGCGGTGGCACCAAGGACAGCATCGACGGGTTGGTCGCCTCCGGCGACGTCGGTCATTTCGACGAGCGCGGGTTGCTGTTCATCGACGGCCGCGACGACGACATGATCGTCTCCGGCGGCGAGAATGTCTTTCCCGGCGAAGTCGAGGACGTGCTGGCTTCCCACGCCCACGTCCGCGAGGCGGCGGTGATCGGCGTTCCCGACGACGAATATGGCCAGCGGCTAAGGGCTTTCGTCGCGCTCCGCGCCGGGGTGGAGCTTGCCGAACAGGACGTCAAGGACTTCGTCCGGGCCAACCTCGCCCGGTTCAAGGTGCCCCGCGACGTGGTGTTCGTCGATGCGTTGCCGCGCAACCCAACTGGGAAGGTGCTGAAGAGGTCGCTGCCGACCCCGTGAGCTAGCGGCCCTTGTCCTGCAGCGCGGTGACGAGATAGAACGGCACCGCGACGAACAGCGTGCCACCGATCAGGTTGCCCACCGTGGTGATCAGGATGTTGGTCAACAGTCCGTGGGCACCCAGGCCCCACGTCAGCGCCGTGTGGGGCGCCTCGTTGTGAAACGCCGAAAGCAGCAGCGGTAACCCGAGAAAGCCGACGTTCGCGATGACGTGCTGGGTGGCCCCGCTGACAAATGCGAACGGGCCGTAGAACGCGAACCCCATGCGGGCGATGTCGGTGCGGGCCTTGAAGAACAGGCACATCGAGGTCTGCAGGAACCACGTGCACACCACCGCCAGCAGGATCGCGGTCAACGTCGGCTGCGAGGTCTTGGCCGCAGCCACCACGGCGGCACGTTGCGCGAACGCACCAAGGTACGGCCCGCCCGCCGCAGCGCACACCGTGACGAAAGCCAGAGCGCCCGCACAGTTTCCGAGCATCCCGATCGCGAGTAGCCGCAGATATCCAGCCACTGTCAAGCGGCGTTGCAGCACCGCGATCGCTCCCGCGGCCATGTCGGCGGTGATCAAGGACATGCCCGACACCAGGATCAGCGCAAACGACATGCCGAACGCCAAGCCCATCAGCAGGCTCGCGATACCCGGCGTCGACACCCCGGTGCTGACCACCAGCGAGAGCAACACACCGAACGCGACCATGGCGCCGCCGACCAGCGAGCGGACCAGGAAACTCAGCGGATGCGAGGCTTTTTCGACCGCGGAGTCGGCAACCCGATGCGTCATCTCTGCGATCGTGAACAGTTCGAGCGGGTCCCGGTGACCGTCGACCGGTGCTGCCGCTGTCGATGATGCGGCGCCGTTGACGGTCAGGGTTGGTACGGACATGGTTGTCTCCCAGGAGAAGTCGTGTGAAATTCAGCGGCCGGTTCGCAGTTCCCAGCGGAGCTGGGCCTCTGACGGGGATTGCACCGGAATGAACGCGGCCTCGCGAAAACGACGGCCCGCGTCTGTGCGCCGCGCGTAGCCCTTGCCGCCCGCGGTCCGGATCTCCAGGGCCGCCGCCGCGCTGACGGTGTCGGCCGCGGCCAGTCGTAGCGTCAGCAGGTCGTGCTTGGCTGGCGTTCCGGGACCACCCACAGCGGCGGCATAGGCGTCGACCTGTGCCTCGATATCGGCCAGTTCCGCTGTCAAATCGTCGAATTCGACGGCAAACGCCGAGTTGACGCCGCTGAGGCTGGGCTCCACTTCGTCGAGGCAGCGGCGCGCCAGGCCGACACACATCGCGGACTGCAGCACCAGGAACGTCGGACGCACGTCGGCCAGGAAGGGTGCAATGTCGCGACTGAGGACCCGGTCGTCACCGACGTAGACACCGTCGAGCTTGACCGACGACGAGGCCGTGCTCCCCAATGCGAGCAGCTCGAAATGGTCCCCGATCGTGACCCCTTCGGCGGCCAAGGGCAGCCCGACAACGATCTTGTCGCCCGACTCGGTCTGCGCCGCGGTCACCATGATCGAGTCTGGATACAGATTGCTCGCCCAACGCAGGGTGCCGTCGAGGCGGAATCCGCCACCCACCGGAGTCGCGGACACCTCGATCGATCCGCAGCCGGCCGCATCTTTGAACGCCGAGGCCATCCCCGTGACGCCCAGCGCGCCGACTCCGGTCAGGGCGGTTGCGGCGTCGAGCGACCACGGCGTGCCCGCGGCGGTCAGATACTCGAGCGTCATGCGGTGCGCCCACACCGAGAACGCGGTCGACAAACAGTGGCCCGCCAGCTCGGCGATGACCGCGGCCATCTTAGGCAGCGCGTGGTCGTGATTGTCGGGGGCGCCGAGCCCGAGCAGCCCGCTGTGTGCGAGGAGCGCGAGGTTGTCCCTGGTGTTGCGCGCGCCCTCATCGAGATCTGTTGCACTGTCGGCAATCTGGTCGACGATGTCGCGCGCGACGGGTACCGGTCGCACGTGGTCGAGTTCGGTGGTCATCTGCGTCCTCGAGTCGGGCTATTCGACGGTCAGGGTGGAGTCGACGGTCGCCGGCCGGCGCAAGGTATTCACGACCGGGGACCAGTGAATGGCGTTGTCGTGGATCGCCTGCAGAGTGTCGGCGTCGGCGTCTCCTGCGAGCACGACCTGGCTACGCACCGCGGTGAATCCGGGGACCTTGTCGTCGGGAGTGTCGCCGACCCCCCACACCGCCGAGATGTCGATGTCGCCTTCCATGCTCACCTCGATCCTGGTCAACGCGACCCCGCGGTGGGTGGCATTGGCCAGCAGGCCGACGGCGATGCACGAACCCAGCGCTGCCAGAACGGTTTCCGACGGGTTGGGCGCCGCGTCGTCACCCAGCAGCGCGGGTGGCTCGCCGACCAGCATCGGTGCCAGGTCACGCACGTAGGTGAGGTTGCGGAAGTTCGATTCGCACACCGTTTTCGCCTTGAGCGTCTTCTTCCCGGTGGCGGGGTCGGCCTTCGCGTTACACGAGAGTCGGTCGAGGCCGGCGGCGTCGATCGTGAGGGCTTGTCCGGAGAAGGTGGTCATGGGTGCGGGCTCCTAGCGGTACGTCGATGATGCTCACACGCTGACATAGACAGACCACTCTGTCTATGGAGCGATGGCGCGATATCCCGCGGTGGCTGGCACAAGGCGACGCGAGCCGGCCGGGGGCGGACGCGGCGCTGCGCGACTGCGAAATTGCCCGTGAGCAGCGAATTCCCCGGGGATGACGAAGCATCGCCGAGCGACCAGCGGACAGCACCGGCATCCGGCGCGGCAGACGGTTGATGCCGACCGCTATCGAATCGCGGTGATTTGAACGGACTGATCGTCAGGGCATGGCGTCGCGAGCGCGGGCGATTGCGTCCGCGGCGAGGCTGCGCCCGATTCGAATCGGCTCCACCGACTGCTCCACCTTCGACGCGACCAGCGCGCCGTCGTAGAGCAACTGAATCTGGCGGGCCATCGGCGCGGCCTTTCGGACCCCGGCCGACTTGATGAATCCGCTCAGGGTGGAACGAACCCACTGCCGGTGGTTGTCGATGGGTTCGAAACGGACGCCGGGGAATTCGGATGCCGCGCTGGTGTAGAGGCAGCCGGGGTAGTCCTGGCGCTGGGCCTTGACGAGCGCCAGATCGAAGAACGTCAACGCCCGCGCGACGGGATCGCCGATGCCCTCGATCGCCTGGGCGAATCGATCGCGGTCGACGCTATCCAGCTCGGTCAGGTAGGCGGTGACCAATGCGTCTTTGGAGCCAAAGCTGCTGTAGAGACTGGCTTTTGCGCAGCCGGCTTCGCGCAGGATGCGGTCGATGCCGATCGCGCGGATGCCGTATTTGCCGAAGAGGTCGGTCGCCGCGGCGAGCAGGCGATCGGCCGGCCGCGCCGATCTCGCCTCCGTGGTCTGCATGCCAGTCAAGCTAGCACGGCTAGACAGAGGGGTCTGTTCGCCAGCGTCAGCTGGGCGCAGGCCTTCGCGTAGTGCTATTCGGCGGCAATGATTTTCGCGATCTGCTCGGCGACCGCCGCCCGGATCTCGGTGTCGTCGAGGTCCTGCAGCCCGAATGCGACCCGCAGCGTCGGCCCCAGTAATCCCCAGCCGACCTGTAGTGCCATGCCATGCGCGGCCAGCAATCGCGCCGTCCGATCGTCGCTGTGGTCGGCCTGGACCTGCTTGAGAAAGGCCTCCATGCCGGGAAAGCGCTGCTGAAGCTCTTCGACGGGAAAGCCGTCGAGGGTCGAACGCACCATGACCCGCGCCTGGAATTCGTACGCGGCCTCCAACTCCGCCCGCTCGGCCCCGGATGCGCGCAGCGCGGCGGCCGAGTCGGCGAGATGCTGGAGCGTCGCGGCCAGTAGTTGGTGTTTGCTCCCGAAGTGGCGGTGCAAGAGGCCGTGGTTGACGCCGGCCCGGGACGCGACCTCCCGGATCGACGTCGCGGCGGGGCCTTTCTGGGCGAACAACTGACTGGCAGCCTCCAGAACAGCCGCGCTGACCTTGTCTTTGCCGATTGGCTTCGCCGTGGTTGTAACCGTTGCCTCTGCTGTAGCCATCTGTGTACATTAACCGATAACGGCAAGTGTAGTCAGTCGCCTACACCAAAAACCCGACGAAGGAGCAGGGATGAGTAGTGACCTACGCGTGGTGCAACTGGGCGAGAACATCGGGGCGCGCATCGACGGAGTGCGGCTGGGTGCCGTCGACGCCGAGACCTCGGCCGCGATCAATCGGGCGCTCGTCGCGCACAAGGTGATCTTCTTCCGCGGGCAGGACCACCTCGACGACGATTCGCACTACGAGTTCGCCGAGAGCCTGGGCGTACCCACCACGCCGCACCCGACGCTGAAGTTCGAGGGGAGCAAGGTCATGCGCCTGGAAGCGATCGGCGGTGGCGGCGCCAACCAGTGGCACACCGATGTGACGTTCGTCGATCGTCCGCCGAAAGCCTCCATCCTGCGGGCCGTCGAGTTGCCGCCCTACGGTGGCACGACCACGTGGGCCTCCACAGTTGCTGCCTACCAACAGCTTCCGCAGCCGCTGAAGGATCTTGCGGAAAATCTATGGGCGGTGCACAACAATGCCTTCGACTACGCCCAGATCGACCCGGCGAAGCTCGCCGCGGCCGAGGCCGACCCGGAGGCGATCCTCAAGTACGCGTCGCAGTTCCACTCAACCCATTACGAGACGCAGCACCCCGTCGTTCGTGTGCATCCGGAATCGGGTGAGAAGTCGCTGCTACTCGGCTCATTCGCCAAGTCATTTCTCGGGCTCAACGGCGCTGAGTTCCAGGCGCTGTACCGGCTCTTCCAGGAACGAATCACCTGGTTGGAGAACACGATTCGGTGGAATTGGAAGCTCGGCGACGTCGCGATCTGGGACAACCGCGCGACCCAGCACTACGCGGTCTCCGACTTCGGCAATCAGCGCCGCGAGGTCCGCCGCATCACCCTGGCCGGCGAGATTCCGGTGAGCGTCCGTGGTGAGCACAGCCGAGCGGTTGCGGGCGATGCGAGCGACTACTCGATCGTGGACACCCCTAAACCGCTTGTCGCCTAGCCGCCCGGTGAGGCGTCGAGAGTGCAACTAGCGAGACGAGTGCCGGGAGAGGCCCTCGCTAGTTGCACTCTCGCGAGCCGGGGCGGGAGGATGAGCGAATGGGACTGCTCGACCACAAGACTGCGGTCGTCACCGGCGCGAACTCCGGAATCGGCCTGGCCACTGCCGAGCGGTTCATTGCCGAAGGCGCCGACCGGGTGTTCATCACCGGCCGTCGCAAGCGTGAACTCACCACCGCCGCAGCTCAATTGGGGCCACACGCCGTTCCGGTTCCCGGGGACGTCGGGGTACCGGCCGACCTCGACCGACTCTACGCGGAGGTTGCCGCGGCCGGAAAAGGCATCGACATCGTCGTCGCGAATGCCGGGTCCACCCGGGTCGCGCGACTCGGCGAGATCAGCGACGACGACCTCGACACCTTGCTGACCACCAACGTCAAGGGCGTGGTCTACACCGTGCAGAAGGCGCTGCCGCTGCTCAATGACGGCGCGTCGATCGTGCTGGTCGGTTCCACCACCGCCGATCGTGGCCGCCCGGGGCTGAGCATCTATGCCGCATCCAAGGCCGCCGTGCGCTCCCTGGCGCGGGCCTGGGCGCACGAACTCGCCGACCGCAGGATCCGGGTCAACGTCCTGGTCCCCGGCTCGACCGCGACGCCGGGCAGCGACAATCTCGCGGCGCAGACCAATCCGAACGCGACGGTGGCGGAGTTCCGCGCCGCCCGAGTCTCGACCATCCCGCTGGGGCGTTTCGCCGAGGCCGTCGAGATCGCAAATGCCGCAGTGTTTTTGGCTAGCGACCTGTCCAGCTTCATCACCGGTTCGACCATCGACGCCGACGGCGGATTCAACCAGGTCTGACGTCGGGCGTCTACTGCGCGAGAAGATTCACAATGCCGGTGAACACCGCAGGCATGGCGACCGCGGCGGGGACGATGCGCGAACGGGCCGGACCGTAGGCGCTGGCCTGAAGCAACGCCGCGGTGAGCATCCGATAGCGCCGCGTCAGGTGCCGCCACCGCCTGTCGTAATCCCCTGGCCGGCCGGACAGAACACAATCCACCAGCGCCTCGGCCGCGCCGAACGCCAGACCGAGACCCTCGCCGGTCAGGGCGTCCACGTAACCCGCGGCGTCCCCGACCAGTAGCACCCGGCCCGCTGTCCGGCTCGAAACCTTCTGCCGCAGTGGACCGGCCGCGCGATCGGGTTCGTGCGCAAGGCCGTCGATCCGCTCGCGCAGCTCGGGGAATTCCTCGAGGTGACATTCGAATCCACCGCGTCCGGAGCTCAGCAGTGCGACGCCGACGCAGTCGTCGGCGACCGGTGTCACGTAGGCTTCGGCACCCGCCGCCCAGTGCACCTCGACGTGGTCGGTCCAGGGCGTGGTCTGAACGTGCCGTCGGATTCCCCAGCGCCGCGGTCCCGGGCTCGGCAGCTCGAGTCCCAACGTCCGGCGGATGGGGGAGTGCAGGCCGTCGGCCGCGGCCAGATACCGCGCCCGCCAGCGCCCGGCGCGAACTCCGTTGCCGTCCTGACTGATTTCGCGGACCTCGTCGCGGACGATCTCGACGCCGGCCTCGACCGCCGCATCGATCAGCGCGCCGTGTAACACCGTCCGGCGGACGCCGCGTCCGGTGCCACGTTTGAATTTGGCGTCGACGTGTCGGTCGCCGTCGCGGTAGCTGATGCCGCGGATCGGCTTGCCCAGCGGATGCACGGCCAGCGCGTGCAAGTGGCGCAGCGTGTGCGGCATGAGGCCTTCGCCGCACGCCTTATCGATCGGGCCTCGACGCCGTTCCGCGACCACCACGTCCAGCCCGGCTCGGGCGCCGTGGATGGCGGTGGCCAGTCCGGCCGGCCCGCCGCCGACCACCAGCAGGTCGATCATGTCAGGCTCGCCAACGCGGTGTTCTCGACCTTGATCCGGGTGCTCAGTAGCCAGGCGTTCAGCACCGAAAACACCAGCGCCGTAAGCCAAGCCGTGTGCACCAGTGGCAGGGCCACACCCTCGGCGATCACCGCGACGTAGTTCGGATGGGGTATCAGCCGGTACGGGCCGCCTGTGATCCGACCAGCGCCCGGTATCACGATGACGCGGGTGTTCCACTGACTCCCCAGGGTGGTGATGCACCACCAGCGCAGCGTCTGCGCGGCGAGCACCACCGCCAACATCGGCCACCCCAGTGCGGGTATGAAGCTGCGATGCAACATGATTGGCTCCACCAAACAGCCGACCAGCAGACTGAAGTGCAGCACGACCATCGCTGGGTAGTGCCCCGCGCCGAACTCCACGCCGCCGCGCGCCACACTGGTGGCGCGATTGCGCTCGGCGACACGGACTTCGACGAGTCGCTCGATTGCGACCGCGGCGACCAGCAGTATGTACCAGATCATCGCCGCCTCACCGCCAGCGCAGCATGACAAGCTCGGAACAGAAGCCCGGGCCCATCGCCAGCATAATCCCCGGGCTGCCGGCCTGCGGCTGCTTGGCGATCGTGTCGCGGAAGACATGCAGCACCGACGACGACGACAGGTTGCCGACCTCGGCCAGTGAGCGCCACGTCAGTTCCAGTGCGTCGCTGGGTAATCCGAGGGAGGAGACGATCGCCTCGATGACCCTGGGTCCGCCCGGATGGCTGACCCAGGCGCCGATGTCGCCAAGGTCCACCCCGTAAGTGGCCAGCAGTCCCGCGACATCGTCGGCCAGGTACCGCTCGACGACGTCGGCGACGTCCGGGGAGAGGATCAGGCCGAACCCGGTGGAACCGATCTTCCAGCCCATGGTGTTCTGCGAGTCGGGGTAGAGGTGGCTTCGTGAGCCGAGCACTTCCGGTCCGCGGGCCCCGATCCGCTCGGCGCGGCGGGCGCCGACCGCGACCACCGCAGCGGCACCGTCACCGAACAGCGAGGTGCCGACCAACGACGCCAACGAGGGCGTCGTCGCCGGGAAGGTGAGCGAGCACAACTCGACCGACAGCAGCACCGCGACCTCTTCAGGCGCACCGCGCAGGTAGTCGTTGAGCCGTCCGACCCCAGCGGCGCCGGCAACGCAACCGAGGCCGAACATGGGCACCCGTCGCACGTCGGGGCGCAGCCCGAGGCGGGTCGCGATGCGCGCCTCCAGCGACGGCACGGCCAGCCCGGTGACGGTCGTCGACATCACCACGTCGACGTTCTCGGGCCGTAGCCCCGCCTCGTCGAGCGCGGCTGTCATTGCCGCGCAACCGAGTTCGACCGCGTTTTCGATCCAGATGTCATTCGCACGTCCGAAGTCGGTCAGCCCGGCATAGCGCTCGAGCGGCAGGACCAGATAGCGGCTGTCCACCTTCGAGCTGGCGTGAAATTTGCGCAGCAGGTCGCCGTGCTCGGCGAACGCCGGCAGCGCGGCGAGCATCTCGGTGATTTCGGCCTGCTCGTAACGATGCTCGGGCAGTGCGCCCTGCACTCCGGCGATGACGCTGCCGGCCCGGTGTGACCTGAATTCGTTGCCGCTCGAACGTGCGCTCATTTTCTTGCCCCTTTGTAGACGACATGGCGTGCCGGCAACGATGCCGTTGGTAGAACTGGGAGCCGTCGGGGCAATTGTGCCGCGACAGCCGAACTTTCGCTGAATCCGTACTGCTGGGGTAGACACATCAACAGCGCGGAGGTGGTCCGTGATTCCGGATGGGAGCGGGTGAGTTCGCTTTCCATCTTATTGCCAAGGTCCGCGATCATGGGATGTCCCAATCTCTCGATTTCAACAGCCGATGACTTTTGTCAACGACTGATGACTTGAAGGTACGCCCGCGGTCACATCTAGTCAACGGGCGGTGACATAAACTGGTTCACCGATGACGAAGCGACCGCGCAATGCCGCGCAGACCAGGGCGGACATCCTGGATGCGGCGCGCCGCAGGTTCGCCGCCGACGGCTATGACCGGACCACGCTGCGTGCGATCGCCTCCGACGTCGGCGTGGACGCCGCCCTGGTCAGCCGGTACTTCGGCAGTAAGCAGGACCTGTTCGCGACGGCCACCGAGTTCGCCATCGAGCTGCCCGACCTGGCCGGTGCGACACCAGACGACATCGCGGACCTGCTGCTGCCGCGGTATTTCGCGGTGTGGGAGGAAGACCATTCGTTCATGGCGCTGTTGCAGGCGGCGATGACCAGCCGGGTGGCCGCCGATAAGCTCAACGAGACGCTCGCCACGCATGTGGCGCCGACGCTGAAGGGCGCCACGCCGGACCACGAGCGGCAACGCATCGCGCTGACCGATGCCTTCGTCATCGGGCTGGCCGCGACCCGTTCGGTGCTGGGTAACGTGCCGGCCGCGGAGCTCAGCCGCGACGAGCTCAGCCAGTGGGCCGCACCCGTCTTCCGGCAGTTGCTGACGGGTCCGGCGCCGGTATGACCGTGACCCGGCCCCGCAACGCCGCGCAGACGCGGGCGGACATCCTCGCGGCTGCCCGCCGTCGCTTCGGCGCCGAAGGTTACGAGCGGACGACCCTGCGGGCGGTTGCCGCCGACGTCGGTGTGGATGCGGCTCTGGTGATCCGTTACTTCGGCAGTAAGCAGGACTTGTTCGCTGCCGCAGCCGATTTCGAGATCGACCTTCCGGACCTTTCCGACGTCGCGCCCGACGAGGTTGCCGGCATCCTGTTGCCGCGGTTCTTCGCGGTGTGGGAGGAGGACGAGACGTTCCTGGCTTTGCTGCGGGCGGCGATGACAAGCCCGCTGGCAGCCGATACCTTGCGACGGGTGTTCGCCGAGCAGGTGGCGCCCAAGCTGATCACCGCCACCCCGGACAATCCCGTGCAGCGGATCGGGCTGATGGGTGCATTTGTCATCGGCCTGGCGATCACGCGGTACGTGCTGGTCAATCCGCCGATTGCCGGCCTCGATCGCGACGAACTCAGCCGATGGGCCGCGCCGGTCATCCGGCAACTCCTGGTGGGCCCGGCGCCGGTCTGAGGCACCTCGCCCGGACGAAACGAGACTGATAGTCTCGTTTCGAAACGCACTGGGTGGAGGCTTTCGTGGTCGAGACAGTGGCCGATCCATACCCCGACGGCGACTTCGCGCTGGCTGGCCTGACGTCCCGCACGAGGACGTGGCTGCTGACCGTCGCCTGCTTCGGCGTGCTGCTGGTGATCTCGTCGATGGTGGCGCTCAACACCGCGCTGCCCGACATCGCCATCGCGACCTCGGCCACCCAGACTCAGCTCACCTGGGTCGTGGACAGCTACACCCTTGTGCTGGCCTGCCTACTGCTACCCGCCGGTGCGCTCGGTGACCGCTACGGTCGCCGGGGCGCGATGCTGGTCGGCCTGGCCATCTTCGCCGCGGCGTCGCTGGTGCCGGCGGTGTTGTCCGACCCGTTGATCGTCATCATCTCTCGCGGCGTTGCCGGTGCCGGTGCGGCGTTGATCATGCCCGCCACGCTGTCGCTGATCACCGCGGCGCATCCAAAAGATCAGCGCAACAAGGCGGTTGGCATCTGGGCCGGCGTGGCGGGATGCGGTGCGGTCGTCGGGATGCTCGGATCCGGTGCCCTGCTGAACTTTTGGTCGTGGCACTCGATCTTCTGGGGATTCGCCGGCGCGGCGTCGACTATTTTCGTTCTCACCCTGACCATTGCGAGTTCGCGCGAGGCCGACGCGCATCCACTGGACTGGCGGGGCGCGGTGGTCATCGCCGGTTCGGTGGCGACGCTGGTGTTCGGCATCCTCGAAGCGCCGGCCCGCGGTTGGACCCACCCGCTGGTGCTGTCCACCATCGGCACCGGTCTGCTGCTGGGTCTGGCGTTCGGCTTCGTCGAGATGCGCCAGCGCTATCCGCTGTTGGACGTGCGCCTGTTCGCGGTGCCCGCGTTCGCGATCGGCGCGGCCACCATCACGGTGTTCTTCCTGTCGATGTTCGGCTACCTGTTCCTGTTGATGCAGTACATGCAGTTGATCCTCGGCTACAGCCCCAACAAGACGGCGCTGGCGTTGAGCCCGATCATGGGTCCGGTCCTGGTGCTGTCGGTGTTGTCGTTCTGGTATCTGCCCCGACTCGGCCTGCGCACGACGATCTTCGTCGGCCTGCTCTTCATTGCCCTCGGGTCGTACTGCATGGCGGGCATCGCGGTCGACTCGCCCTATTGGCGGGCGGCGTGGCCGATGCTGATCATGAGTGTCGGCATCGGAATGTGCACGGCGCCAACGACGTCGGCGATCATGACCACGGCTCCCGACGACAAGCAAGGCGTCGCCTCGGCGGTCAACGACGCCAGCCGGGAGATCGGTGCCGCGCTGGGAATAGCGTTGGCGGGATCTATGTTGGCGGCGCGGTACGCACAGGCGTTGGCGCCCAACCTGACTGGCTTTCCAAAATCCGTCGGTGATGCGGCCGCCACGTCCTTGGGTCAGGCGCTGGAGGTGTCGCGACGGCTCGGTCCGGCGGGGACGCGACTAGCGGAGGCCAGCAAGGTGGCGTTCATCGATGCCATGCATTCGTCGTTGCTGGTGTTGGCGATCCTCATTGCGGTCAGCGCAGTGCTGATCGGCTTGTGGGCGCCGGGACGCGACGGCCAGCAGTTGCGCCCGGTGCGCTACCTGTTGGCGCGGCGACGGTCTAAGTAGGCGGCGCCGTCCGGCGGTCGTAGCGCGGATCGGTCCGGTCCCGGCGTGCGGGCCAGTACTGGGCGGGGTCGTCGCCGGGAATGGTGACGTCAGGCACCACCCGCCGGTAGCTGACCTTCCAGTCGCCGTCTAGTCGCCGGAAGTAATCGATGTAGCGGCCGTAGCTGGCCACGACCTGGCCACCGATCAGCGCATGCATCACGAAGAACGTTTCACCCCAGGCATTGTCGCCGTCGACGTCGAAGACCGACTGACCCAGGAGGTGATGCATCGTCAGCTGGCCCGCCCGACTGTCTGGCGCGCAGATCATTTCGGCGAACTCGGAGCCGGATCCCTTGAACGCGCCGTGGTCGTCGTAGGACTGCGGCGCGTAGCACTCGATGATCCCTGCTTTGTCGGCGCGATCAGCCGCCGCGGCGAGCCGGGCCACCAATTCCGTCAGCGCGGCCTTGTCGACCCAGATGTGTAGATCGTCTGAATTGGGCATGGCAAACATCTTGGCGGACTTGCCGTTGCAATCAGGCTGATTTACACGGCTGTGTTTACCGGGGGCGATGGCTACGCTCGCCAAATCCAGTCGCCGCCCGCCGGCAACTTCTCGTGAACCCGGTCACCGGTATGGAGGCAAGTAATGACCGAGCCCACCCAGCAACCGCCGCGATGGCGCAGAGCCGTGGCCGGGGTGCCTCGGCTCAACATTGTGGGTCTCGCCGCGATTGTGGTGGCGGCGGGCCTGCTCGCGTTCCACAACCTGCAGCACGACAAGTCGGCGAACCAGATCCTCAACGTGTCCTACGACCCGACTCGGGAGCTGTATGCGGAGATCGACAGGCATTTCGTCGAGCAGTACAAGAAGCAGACCGGCGTGACGGTGGAAGTGAAGCAGTCGCACGGTGGTTCGGGCCGCCAGACGGCGGACGTCATCGCGGGCAAGCAGAAGGCGGACGTGGTGTCGCTCGCGCTGCCGAGCGACATCGAAGCGCTACGGAAGCGCGGCCTGGTCGGCGCCGATTGGCAGAAGCGGCTGCCGAACAACTCGGTGCCCTACACCTCGACGATCGTTTTCGTTGTCCACAAAGACAATCCGAAGCACATCCACGATTGGCCCGATCTGATCAAGGACGACGTCGAGATCGTGAACCCGGATCCACGCACGTCGGGCAACGGCAAGCTCAGTGTGCTGGCCGCCTGGGGTTCGGTCACCACCCGCGGCGGCAGTGACGCACAGGCGTCCGACTTCGTCCGGGACCTACTGACGCACGTCGTCGCCGCCGATCCCGGCGCGCGGAGCGCCGCAATCACCTACTCGGTCGAGAAGGTCGGCGATGTCCACCTCACGTGGGAAAACGAAGCACTGCGCGAGGTCGCGGAGAACAAGAACGAGTTCGAAATCGTCTATCCACCAACGAGTATCCGCGCCGAGCCAGCGGTCACCTGGGTCGATGCGAACCTGTCCGACAAGAAGCTCGCGTCCTACGCCAAGGCGTATCTGGAGTATCTCTACACCGACGCGGCGCAGGAGACCGCCGCTGAGTACGGCTACCGGCCGATCAAACCGGAGATCCTCGCCAAGCACAGGGACCGACTGCCCGCGATCGACCTCTTCCCGATCTCCGCGATCGCGAAGAACTGGAACGACGCGCGCGAGAAGTTCTTCGGCAACAACGGAATCTACGACGTGGTCTCCTCGGCTCCGGCCCGGAAGGCGTCGGCCCACTCGCGACGAAAGGCGAAGACCTCATGAGCATTTCGGCGAGATTTGCGAATCTGAACTACTCCGGTGAGAAGGCGCGCCGCGATCTCATCGCCGGCCTCACGGTCGCGGCGGTGTCGCTGCCGCAAGGGATCACCTACGCACTGGTGGCCGGCGTCGACCCGAAGTTCGGCGTGTATTCCTCGATCGTGGTGACCTTCGTGGCGTCGATCTTCCAGTCGTCCTCGCATTTGGTGAACGGACCGACGAGCGCGATCTCGCTGCTGGTGTTCAGCTCGCTGGCGTTCATCGACCCGGAGAACCGGACGGCCCTGTTCGAGGCGCTGTTTTTGCTCGGCGTCCTGGTCGGCACGTTCCAGATCTTGATCGCGGTATTCAAACTCGGTGACCTGACTCGATATATCTCCGAATCGGTCATCCTCGGGTTCATCCTGTCCGCCGCGATCTTGATCGCGCTGGGCCAGCTCGGCAATGCGCTGGGGGTGAAAGACCAAGGCAACGGCCGACAGTCGGTGCTCAAGCGCACCTACCTCACGCTGTTCCACGGCGACGCCGTCAACTACCGAGCGTTGATCATCGCCGTGTCGACCATCGTCCTCGCAGTTGTCCTGCGACGGGTGGTGAAGCGGTACGGGCTGCCGCAGATCGACCTGCTGGCCACGCTGATCTTCGCGGCCCTGATCGCATATCTGGCCGGTTGGGCGACCGAACACCACGGCAAGACCGCGATCACCCTTACCGCGAAAATCCCGCAGAGCCTGCCGCATCCGCACATCCCCTCGATCCAACTCGGCGAAATTGGCCAGCTGTCGGAGGGCGCGCTCGCGATCGCCTTCATCGGTCTGCTGGAGGCGCTGTCGATCGCGAAGGCCATCGCTTACGAGAGCGGGCAGAAGATCGATTACAACCGCCAGATCATCGCGGAAGGTCTGGGCAACCTGGCCGGCGGCTTCTTCCAGGCGGTCCCGGGTTCGGGTTCGGTGACCCGGTCACCGATCAATTACCAGGCGGGTGCGGTGACCCGGTTCTCCGGGGTGATCGCATCCATCGGGGTGGCGATCATCGTGCTGTTGTTCGCGCCGCTGCTGCATTACATGCCCCGCGCCGCGCTGGCCGGACTGCTACTGATCACCGCGGTGCGGTTGATCGACGTCAAGCGAATCAGCTACGCCGTCAAGGCGTCTCGCTACGACGCGGGCCTGGTCCTGATCACGGCGTTCACGGGGGTGCTGGTCGACCTGGACACCGCGGTGCTGCTCGGCGTCGCCCTGTCCATCCTGCTGTTCGTGCCGCGGGCCGCGCGGCTCAAGGCGAGAGAGTTGGTCGTCGCACCCGAGCGGGTGGTGCGCGAGCGGGTGCCCAGCGATCCCCCCGACCCGTCGACGTTGATCTTCGATTTCGAGGGCGAGTTGTTCTTCGGTGCCGCACCGGAATTGGAGCGTTACCTCGGTGACCTGTCCGAGCGCATCGAGAAGGAAGGCATCAAGTATCTCGTGCTGCGCGTGAAGCGGGTGCGCCACCCGGACGCCGTCGTGATTCAGCGGGTCGACAAGTTCGTTCGCGACGAAACCGAACGCGGGGTAGTGGTCCTGCTGGCCGGCGTGCAGGACGACCTGTGGACGCTGCTGACGAACGTGGGCTTCGACAAGTGGTTCCCGTCGGAGCGGGTCTTCCCCGAGGAGGAGCAGGAATTCTCCGCGACGCTGAAGGCGGTTCGCTACGCCCATGCCCTGCGCGGCTTCGACGAATCGGGGGAAAAGGTGCCGGCCGATGCCGTTGCCACCAACGGAGACGCCAAGCACTACTACTACCTGGTCTGATCGGCCGGCCATACCGCACACGTAATCTGGCCGAGTGAGTTCCGGACGTCGTTACGTCATCGTCGGTGCGGGCGCGATCGGCGGAACCGTCGGTGGCGTGCTGGCTCGGGCCGGCGTGCCCACGGTGCTGGTGGCGCGCGGGCAGCACGCCGAGGTGCTGGCCACCACCGGCCTGATGCTCAGGACGCCGGACGGCATCTTTCACACGGCGGTGGCCGCGGTTTCGGATGCCGACGAGGTGCGGCTGACCGCCGACGACGTGCTGGTGTTCGCCACCAAGACCCAGCAGCTTGACGCGGCCTTGCAGCAATGGGTGGATCGGCCGGTGCATGGTCCCGACGGCGTCGCCGGTACCGCCGGCGATCTGCTGCCGGTGTTCACCGCGCTCAACGGTGTTGTGGCAGAGGAGAAAGCGCTGCGCTACTTCCGGCGGGTGTTCGGCATCTGCGTGTGGCTACCCGCCGTCCATCTGAACGCCGGCGAGGTGATCGTCCGTTCGTGGCCGGTCGCCGGTCAATTCCACGTCGCCCGGTGGCCGGCCACGCTGCGCACCGCCGAGGACAGCGAGTTGCTCGACGATCTGGCAGCCGCCTGGACCGCGGCGGGAATCCGGGTCAATGCGGTCGACGACGTCGCTCCGTGGAAATACAACAAGTTGCTGAGCAACCTCGGTAACGCGGTGGGCGCGCTGGCCACGGGCGATCTCAACAAGTTCGTCCGCCCGCTACGCGATGAGGCCGAGCGGGTACTAGCTTGCGCTGGAATCGATTTCGTCTCGTTCGAGGTGACGACGGCGGGGCGGGCCGACGGGCCGACACTGCGGCCGGTGCCCGGCGATGACACCGGCGCCAGCAGCTCCACCTGGCAGTCCCTGAGCCGCAACACCGGCGACGTGGAGACCGACTTCTTCAACGGCGAGATCGTCCGTATCGCACACCAGCACGGGATCGACGCACCCCTGAACGCGGCACTGGCTCGGGCCGCACGTGATGCAGTGCGCAATCACCATGGGCCGGGCCACTATTCGGCCGAGCAACTGGCAGCCCTGCTAGGAGCCTAGAAGAAGAATCCGGCGTGCGGGGCTTCGGGCCACGCGAAGAGGCGATCCGCCGCGACGAGATGCGCCGGGTCTTCGGCGCGCGCCACCCCGGCCAAAGCCAGGCTGCGCCACGTCGCCCCGCCGAGCAGCACGGCGGCGAGGCCCGCCACCCCGACGTGCACCTGAGGATTCCGGTCGACGCGCTCGGCGCCGTCCGGCGTGACAGACAGGGTGCGGGAGTTGCCCGGTAACAGCGAATCCTCGACTGCGATGGCGACTTCCGAGTCACCGGCGTATTGGCGTGCCGCCAAGGCTTTTTCGGCGTCGATGATCCGGAGCCAGGTTTCGTCGTGGGCGTTGGTCACCTTCGCGGCGCGTTGATCGAGCAGCAGCCATGGCATCGGGTCGTCGACCGGCATCATGAAGAACACCACCCGATCGATCAGGTCGAGTCCGAGCAGGAAGCGGAGCAGGCCGACGTAGCTCTCCGAGTCGGGCGCGAAGAAGTCCTCGACGACGATGGTGCGCTGGTCGCTGACGAACCATTTGTCGGTGTCGATCGGGCGATAGCGGGCGAATCCCGTCTCGCGCCCGGCCGCGCCATGTACCGCGACATACCAAGGACCAGAAGCGGATTCGGTGCGTAGCCGGATTCCCTGCCACCACATCCCCGGTCGGTCGATCGTCCCGGGCCGCGATGGCCGGTTCTCGCCGTAGATCCGCGGTAACGCCTCCCAGACGTCCGTGGGATCCAGCAGTCGCACCGGACCGCCGGCCGGCGCGCCCGGCCGCAGCTTCGCCCGCGCGGTCTGGACTTCGACGGTCTGAGATCTGGTCGCGACGCCGTATCCGTAGCGCTCGTAGATGGTCGCCTCGGATGCCCGCAACGTCGCGACCGGTTCGCCGCGCGCGGCGACGTCATGCAGCTGGTGGCGAACGAGATCGGTGGCGACACCGCGTCGGGTGAACGACGGCAGTACCCCGATGTGGGTCACGGCCGCATGACCGACCCTGGCACCGCCGGGAAGGGTGAGCGTGCTCGTCTGCGCGTCGGCGGTGCCGACGAGTTGACCGTCGACGAACGCGCCGATGGTGCGGCCGGGTTCGAGCAGCCGCCGGATCTGGTCGGCCTCGAGGTCCGACATGCGGGGGAAGCCGATCATGGCGGCGCGGAACACGTTGGCCGCGGCAACGAGGTCGCCCTCGCTGTCGAGCACGCGGATGTCGGTGGTCACCCCGACATCATGCTCGCGATCGACGCGACGGCGAAGGCGCCTCGTGGCGGGCTGTCCTAGGTGCCGGTGAAGACCAGCGGATCGTGCAGCACCCGGGTGCCGTCGTGCAGCGCGTCGATGGCCGTCATGTGCTCGTCGTCAAGGGTGAAGCCGAATACGTCGAGGTTTTCCGCAACCCGCTCGGGTTTCGAGGATCGCGACACCACCACGTTGTTCAGCTGCAGATTCCAGCGCACCAGAACCTGGGCGGGCGTCTGACCGTATTCGGCGGCGATCGATGTCACCGCGGGCTCCTCGAGCATCCGGCCGACACCCAGCGGGCTGTACGACTGGGTGACGACATCGTGGTCGGCGTGCGCCTGCCGCAACTCGGCCTGGTTGAGGCGCGGGTGCAACTCGATCTGGTTGACGGCCGGCACTTCATCGGTCTCGTCGATGACAGCCCTGAGGTGATCCTCGGTGAAGTTGGAGACGCCAATCGAGCGAACGTGGCCCTGTTCGCGGGCTTCGATCATGCCGGCGAAGCTCTCCACGTATTTGCCGATCGACGGCGCCGGCCAGTGAATCAGGTAGAGGTCCAGGTAGTCCAGTCCGAGCCGATCGAGGCTGGCCTTGCAGGATTCCTGGGCGCTGTCGAAGCCCTGCTTCGAGGTGCCGAGCTTGGTGGTGACCCAGAGCTCGTCGCGCGCGATGCCCGAGGCGGCGATCGCGCGCCCGACGGCTTCCTCGTTGCCGTACGCGGCGGCCGTGTCGATCAGCCGGCAGCCGGCTTCGATCGCGGCCAGCACCGAGCTTTCCGTCTCGGCGTCCGAGAGCTTGGCGACCCCCAAGCCCAGAACCGGCATCTGCGCGTCATTGTGCAGCGCCTTCGTGGGAATCGTCGTGGGTGTACTGAATCGTTCGTCGATCGCGGTCATGCGTCATCACCTGCCTGCACATGTGCTTTGTGGATTACGTGGACAAGATCGCGCCGGCAGCCCCCCATCAGGACCGGACTCCGCTGCCCGTAGCGCGTGAGACGCCAAAGTTCAATAATCCGAACCGTTTTGCGTCTCCGCGCGGCACGCCGGGGTCGATCGAACTGAACAGTAACTGAGTCCCCGGCCGAGCTCACGTCAGGAACGGGTGGATTTCAACGAGCAAAATGACTGTGCCATCCAAACTTTCGATCTCCAGGTAGAACAATCATTCACGCGACGTCAAGCAATGGTGTGACGTCGAATACAGGCGCAGCGCGGCGTCGTCGAGGCGTTCGCTAAACTCCGCATTCGGGTGACCTCGGTCACGATGCGAAACACATTGCGGCACAGGCGAAATCTGACCGGCTCGCATATGTTCGCGCGAGTCGTTACGCTCGGCCCGCACTCGACTACCCACGGAAGCGAGGCTGTTCGCGGCATGAAGAACTACGACGATTTCCTCGAGATAGCACGGCAAGCAGCCCAGATCGGATCCACGACGCTGGGCACGGCGCAGCCCGGAACGATCGAACACAAGGGTGACCGGGACCTGGTCACCGACATCGACCTGACCATCCAGCACGACGTCGCCGATTTTCTCGCCACGGCGACACCCGATATCGACCTGCTCGCTGAGGAGTTCGCCCGGCAACCCGACATCGCGACCTCGGAGTGGCTCTGGGTGCTCGATCCCATCGACGGCACTTCGAACTTCGCGCACGGGCTGCCTTTGTGTTCGGTGGCATTGGCATTGATGCACCGCGGGGAGGCCGTGGTCGCCGTCATCCACGCGCCCTTGCTGGGTCGCACCTATCACGCGGTCAAGGACGGTGGCGCCTTCCTCAACGGCCGGCCGATCGCGGCGAGCACGACCGGCAGCCTCACCGAGGCGATCGTGTCCCTGGGCGACTACGCCGTCGGCCCCGACGCCGCCGCCCTCAATCGGCAACGCCTGGCGCTCACCGCTGAGCTGATACCGGTGATCGAACGGGTCCGGATGGTCGGCGCGGCAACCCTCGATCTCGCGTTCGTCGCGGAGGGTGCACTCGACGCCTGCGTGATGATGTCCAACAAGCCGTGGGACACCGCTGCAGGTGCGTTGCTGGCGCGCGAGGCCGGCGCGCTGTTGAGCGACGCGCACGGGAATCCGCATACGCACCAATCTGATTCGATCGTCGCGGCCACCCCCGCGATCATCGACGATCTGACCGCGGTGATCGGGGTGGCGAACCGGGTCAGCGACCCCGTAACGCGGTAAGGGCGCGGTGTCCGGCGGCATGGTGGGCCGCGGTGAGCGCGGCGTCCTCGGCCGCCGGGTCGGCGTGCAGGAAGCTGCCGGCGCCGGGCGCACCACCGGAGCCCAGCTTGTTCATCTTTCCGGGCACCGGCGCGCCCTGATACTCCAGCGGCACCGGGCCGAGCGGTTGATGCACTTCGATGTAGGCGCCGTGCGGAAGTCGTTTGATGATGCCGGTTTCGATGCCGTGCTCGAGAATCGAGCGGTCGCTGCGCTGCAGGCCGATGCACCAGCGGTAGGTGACGAAGTAGACGACCGGCGGCACGACCACCATACCGATGCGCCCGATCCACGTCGTCGCATTCAGGGATACGTGGAACTGCAGCGCGATCACATCGTTCATCGCGCCCAGCGTGAGCACGAGGTAGAACGCGATGGCCATCGCGCCGATCGCGGTTCGCACCGGCACATCTCGCGGCCGCTGCAACAAGTTGTGGTGCGCGCGGTCGCCGCTGAACCGCTTCTCCAGGAACGGATAGATCGTCAGCAGCACCAGGACCAGGCCCATGATCGACGCGGCCCCCACCGCTGCCGGGACGGTGTGCCCACCGAGGTAGATCTCCCATGCCGGCCACAGCCGCTGCAGGCCTTCGGTCCACATCATGTAGAAGTCCGGCTGCGAACCGGCCGACACGTGCGAGGGCTGGTAAGGCCCCAGATTCCAGATGGGGTTGATCTGCAGCAGGCCGCCCATCAGGCCGAGCACGCCGGTCGTCACCGCGAAGAACGCCCCTGACTTCACCGCGAAGACCGGCATCACCCGTACGCCGACGACATTGCTCTCGGTGCGCCCCGGCCCGGGGAACTGCGTGTGCTTCTGAAACCAGACCATTGCCAGGTGCGCGCCGATGAGCGCGAGCAGGATTGCGGGCAACACCAGGACGTGCAGCGCGTACAGCCGGGGGATCAGCGTCGTGCCGGGGAAGTCGCCGCCGAAGAACGCCCAGTGCATCCATGTGCCAATCACTGGGAATCCCAACATGATTGACGAGAGTGCACAGCGCAGGCCGATTCCGGACAGCAGATCGTCGGGCAGCGAGTAGCCGAAGTAACCCTCGAACATCGCGATGATCAGCAGCAGCGACCCGATGACCCAGTTGGCTTCGCGCGGCCGACGGAACGCACCGGTGAAGAAAACCCGAGCGAGATGCACCATGATCGACGCGCCGAACAGCAGCGCGGCCCAGTGGTGCACCTGACGCACGAACAGTCCGCCGCGGACGTCGAACGAGATGTCGAGCGCCGACTCGTACGCGCGGGACATCGCCACACCGCGCAACGGCTGGTACACGCCGTGGTAGGTGACCTCGGTCATCGAGGGATCGAAGAACAACGTCAGGTAGATGCCGGTGATGAGCAGAACGATGAAGCTGTAGAGCGCGATCTCGCCGAGCAGGAACGACCAGTGCGTCGGGAAGACCTTGTTGAGCTGGCGCCGCAGCGCGGCCGAGTGGTGGTACCGGGCGTCGATGCTGTCCGCCGGTCGGAGGTCCATGGCAACCATCCCCTCACGACTGAAACCGCAGCTCCGCGGCCAGTCGGATGTCTACTATCGTGCGTAGTACCACAGAGCGTAGTACTCGGATCGCACGCCGTAAAGGGTTAATTCAGGCCTTACCGTTGCGCTCTCGGTGCTTGCATCCCGGCCAGCAACACGGCCGCCGCATGCCCTCCTCGAGTTCTTCCTGGGTGCGACGGATTCGCCGCTCGCGGGTCTTGTCCTGCTTGGCGTCGTCCACCCAGCAGATGAACTCGTTGCGCGCGAGCGGGGTGATGTCCTTCCACGCGGCCAGCGCCGTCGCGTTGGTCAGCAGCGCGTCGCGCAGATCCGCGGGAAGTGTGTGGACAACCCCGCCGGGCACCCTGTTACCGCTCATCTCGCCAGGTTAATCGGCGACTGAGCCGCTAGCGTGGAGGTCGTGGCCGACGAGGATCGGGTCTGGGACTTCGCCACCGCTGCGCCGCGCATCGCTCCCGGCGTCGCGTCGATGGTGGGGTATCGCGCCCCGGACAACGAACTGCACCGCGGGATGCCCTCGTCGATGCTGACCTTCATCGTGAGTCTGGACGACGGCGTCGAGGCGGCCGAGACCGCCGAGGCGCTGCCGGCCGCGCGGCCGAACCCGCTGTTGCTGGGTGGTCTGCACGTTCGGGCCGCGCATGTCCGGCAGCGTCGCGGTCAGACCGGCGTGCAACTCGCGGTGCATCCGCTGGCCGCGCGTGCGCTCTTCGGGATGCCCAGTGCGGAGTTGGACGCGGCCGAGTGGGATGCCGCTGCGATATTGGGCCGCAATGCAATTCGGCTGCGCAACCGGGTGAGCGAGGCCGGTGGTTGGGACGACGCGTTCGGCTGGATCGCCGAGTACCTGGCGGACTCATGGCACCGCCGCGACGGCGTCCGGGTGCGCCCCGAGGTGGTGCACGCCTGGCGGCTGCTGCAGCGCAGCGGCGGACGGGCGTCGATGGCTGCCGTCGCCGACCGGGTCGGCGTGACCGGCCGGCACTTGACCACGCTGTTTCACCGGGAAGTCGGCCGATCCCCGAAGACGGTCGCCAGGCTGATGCGGTTCGAGCGGGCGTCAACTCGCATTGCGGACTCGGTACGGCGTTGCGCGACAGCCGATCTCGCGAGCATCGCGGCAAGCACCGGCTTCAGCGACCAGGCCCATCTGACCCGGGAGTTCGCCCGGTTCACGGGTGTCCCGCCGAGTCACTGGATTGCCGAGGAGTTCCGAAACATTCAAGACGGCGGCCACGTGCTGCGCGCAGACTGCGAGCATGACTTCTAATCCGACCGTGTGGCCCACGCTGCAGGCCCATGACGCGCCCAAGCTCATCGACTACTTCGTCGACACCTTCGGGATGGTGGTCGCGGCGCGCTACGGCGAGGGCGACACCGTCGACCACGCCCAACTGCTCTGGCCCGAAGGCAGCGGCGGCATCATGCTGGGCAGTTACAAGCCCGGCGCCGAGTGGTGCCGCGAACCCGGAACCGCGGGGGCCTACCTCGTCACCGCCGACCCGAGCGGGCTGTACGACCGGGTCCGCGAACACGGGGCGGACGTGATCCGGCCGCTGGCCCTGACCGATTACGGCGCGAACGAATTCGCCGTCCGCGATCCCGAAGGCAATCTGTGGTCGTTCGGTGACTATCGCGGCGAGCCGTTGCCGAGTTGACCGATGCGCGCCACCAACGTCTTCGCCAACCTGCACGTCGCGGACATCGACTCCGCCCGCAGCTTCTACACCGGTTACCTCGGGCTGCCCAAGGAGGAGTTCAACCTGGGCTGGGTGGCCCGATTCTCATCGCCCGATGCCGCGGCGCGACTGCAACTCGTCACCGGCGACCTGACCGCGTCGGAGGATTCCGTCATCTCGGTGTCCACCGACGACATCGACGCCGCCTACGCCGAGGCGCAGGAATTGGGCTACGAGATCGTCCACCCGCTCACCGAAGAGGCCTGGGGGATGCGCCGATTCTTCGTCCGTGCGCCCGACGGCAACGTCGTCAACATCGTGAATCATCACGACTGAAATCCGAGGTTTTGGACACGTGCGCGAAGGGTAGAAGACCTAACATGTCTAAACTCAGTGTTACGAAATCATTGTTTGTCGGTGGGTCTGCTGCTGCGGTGATGGCGTTCTTCCCCATCGCGGCAGCTGAGGCCAGCGTGGGCCCGATCGGCTCCGCTCCCACCCATGTCATCTACAAGCAGGACCCGGGCGGCAGTGGCTGTAACGGCGACGTCTGCGGTTCCGGTGGCCAGAACAGTGGCCCCGGTGGTGGCCCCGGCGGCCAGGGCTGCATTCAGGGCACGGGCGTCTGCGGTTCCGGCGGGCAGAACTTCGGTGGCCCCGGTATTGCAGGCGGTGCGGGTTGCATTCCCAACACCAACATCTGCGGCTCCGGCCACCAGTAACGAGCGACTCAACCAACGACTCATGCGGCCTGGGCTACCGGGCCGCATGAGTCGTTTGTCTCGGTCTACTCGCCCTTGAGGCTGCCGATGCCCAGCGAGTAGTCGGTGCGCACCGGTCGCGCGCCTTGCTCATTCTCGGCGACATATTTCTGTGGGTCTCGGTCGACGATCGGCAATCCACGCGTAGTCGGATGCTCGGCCATGAACTCGCGGTACTGACGGCCGAGTGACTCGCGAAGTCCGATCGGGGCGTTGCGCCGAAAGTCGGCCAGTCCTTCGCGTTCCTCTTCGGCCATGTGGTCGTCGTTGGCCACCCGCGTCCGACCGACGGCTGCCCACCACTCGTCGCTGGCGACGCCGGCCGCATTCGCGGCGCGCACGCCGTCGCGGATGTCGTTGTGGTCGCCGATGGCGTCGAGCGTCTCGCCCTCCGCGTCGTCCCCGCCGCGGGTGAGCAGTTGCGGGTAGAAGATCTTCTCCTCGATGTAGGCGTGTACGTCGAGTTTGTCGGCGAGCGGACGCCAGACCCTGATGAGCGCGCGTTGGTTGACCGGCGTCTGCGCCTGCAGTTCGTCCAGCCGGGCGAACTGCTCGCGGAACCAGTCATGGTCTTCGAGGATCAACATGGTGATGTCGGCCATCCCGACCAGTAAATCAGCTGCGCGACGGCGACCGCTTGCACCTCACGTAGCGTCAGGTCGTACGTTCACGGCGATGACGGAAACAGGGTTGGGCATCGAGGGCGACAACGACGAATGGAGTGTCGGCGCACTCGCCGACGCCGCGGGCGTCACCGTGCGCACGCTGCACCACTACGAGCAGGTCGGGCTGCTGACGCCGGCCTCTCGGACGGGTGCCGGGCACCGGCGCTACCGCGCCGAGCAGGCAGAGCGGCTCTACGAGATCACCGCGATGCGGAGCCTCGGCTTCGACCTTCAGGAGATCGGTCGGGCACTGGACGGCGGCGAGGACCTCGCCGGCATCGTCCGGCTCCACCTACACCAGGTGCGCGACCGGCTGCGTGAGACGTCGGAACTCAATCACCGGCTCGAGCGCCTGTTGAGCGCACTCGACTCGTCCTTGCAACCGTCGACCGAAGAGATCATCCGAGCCACGGAGGCGACTGTGAACGTGAACCTGACGAAGATCTACACCCGGCGTGGCGACGGTGGCGAGACCTCGACCGCCGGCCACGCCCGGGTGCCCAAGGACGATCCGAGAATCGAAGCCGGCGGCGACGTCGACGAGCTCAACGCCCAACTCGGCGTCGTGCTCGCGCAGTTGAGTGAGCAGCCCTTCGCCGCGTGGCTCAGCCAAATTCAGAACGAGCTGTTCGACCTCGGCGCGGATCTCTCCCGCCCGGCGGACGGTGACGGCCTGCGCATCGGCGCCGGCTACGTCGATCGCCTCGAGCGGCGCTGCGACGAGGCCAACTCGCAGCTCTCGCCACCGGCGTCGTTCGTGCTGCCCGGTGGGGGGTTGGCCTCGGCGGAGCTCCACGTGGCACGCACCGTCTGCCGCCGGGCGGAGCGGCACGCGGTGTCCGTCGTCGACCTGAACCCCGAGATCGTCCGGTATCTCAACCGGCTCTCGGATCTGCTCTTCATCGTCGCCCGGGCCGTTGCCGTGGATCAGCGGACCTGGGTACCCGGCGTCACTAACGAGTGACGCGGTCCTCGTCGGTCGCGGGCTGCCAGCGCAAGGCCAGGACGACGGCGATGATTGCCGCCGTGGCGGCCGCGACGGCGACGAACACCCAGCCGCGCCTGACCGCGGCGAGGTCCACTCCGGCCTGGTAGATCATCGTCAGCGCGGTGGTGCCCAGCACCATGCCCATTTGCCGAGCGGTGTTGGTGACCGCCGACCCGGCCCCCCAGCGGTGCGCCGGCAGCGCGAGTCCGGTGACCGCCGACATGCTGGGCATCACCAGCCCGACGCCGGTACCGGTAAACAGTTGCGCCGGAAAGTAATCGGTGAAGTAGTGCGGCTCTGGGCCGATCGTGCACAACCAGACGACGATCCCGACGGCGTACAGCGCCGCTCCCGCGGCGGCCACCTTGCCTACCCCGACCCTGCCGACCAGTCGTCCCGCCAGCAGCGAGACGAGCACCACCATGATCGGACCAGGCGACAGGCACAACCCGGCCATCGCGGGCGGCATCCCCCAGACCGTGGTGAGCAGCATGACGCCGCTCAAGAGCATCGCGCCGTGTGCGGCCGAAAAGACCAGCAGGGCAAGGCAGCTCGACCACATCGGGAGTACCTTCACCGCGGCAAGATCGACCGCCGGCGAGGGGTGCCGCAGCGACCGCCACACCGCCAGCGCCATCGCGCATCCGGCGCCGACTGCCGCCGCCACGAGTGTGATGGCATCGCGGCCCACCACCGGCAGCTCGATCAAGGTCCACACCAGGGCGCCGACCCCGACCACCAGGCTCAGCGCGCCGAACAGGTCGGGGACACCGGTGCCGCTGCCGGCCGCTTTCGACAGCACGAGGCCGCCGGCGAGCGCCGCGATCAGCCCTACCGGCGCATTGACGAAAAAGATCCAACGCCAGGACAATTGGACGAGCAGGCCGCCGACAGGCGGGCCGAGCGCGGCCGCCGTCGCGCCCACCGCCGACCAGGTGCTCACCGCGACGGTGCGGCGCTCCGCGGGGACCGCCGCCAGCAGGAGCGCCAACGAACTCGGCATCAGCAGCGCCGCGCCCAGCGCCTGGACGGCACGGGCGGCGACAAGCGCGAGGAACGATCCGGATAGCCCGCACGCCGCCGACCCGACCGTGAACACCCACACGCCGGCGAGGAAGATCCTGCGATGCCCGTAGCGGTCGCCCAGTCGGCCCGCCGGGTTCATGAACGCCGCGAACACCAGCGTGTAGGCGTTCAGGATCCACGACATCGACCCGAGGCCGGCCGACCCGAAAGCCTGCCGGATTTCCGGGAAGGCGATGTTGACGATGAACAGATCCAGGCTGGCCAGGAATGCCGCGGTGGACACCACCAGTACGGTGGCCGTCGGCCGCGCCGCCGGGAGTTGCGTTGTCGTCGTCACGTCCGCCTCGCGGTTGATGTCGATCGACAGGGAGGCGCGATCGCTGGATATACCCAACAATACTTAGGCGACGGTCGCTGAGGCACCGTCGTGCGAGTTGAATGGGTCACTACGCTCGCCTCATGACCGTTCCCTACGACGAGGCGCTGCGCGAGCAGATCCGGGACCGGCTCGCCGCACACGACCGTCGCGCGGTGACCGACCCGACGAAGCGGCACGCGGCCGTCGCGGTGTTACTGGTCGACTCGGAGGTCGGAGAGGACCGCATCGACCCGGCACCCGTCGAGGAGTGGATAGCGGGGCGGCCGATGCCGGAGGCGGGTCTCGACGGCCGTATGGTCGACGTATCCGGTGGTGCGGCATTTCTGTTGTGCCGCAGAACCTCTCGGCTCAGCTCGCATCCCGCGCAGTGGGCGCTCCCGGGCGGCCGTCTCGACCCGGGGGAGACCGTGATCGACGCGGCCCTGCGCGAGCTGGACGAGGAGGTCGGCATCAAGCTGGCCGAGTCGAACGTGCTGGGCCTGCTCGACGACTACCCGACGCGGTCGGGTTACGTCATCACCCCCGTGGTGATCTGGGGCGGCGGCCGACTCGACCCACGGCCGGCGCCGGACGAGGTCGTGGCCGTCTATCGCGTCGGGCTGCATCAGCTGCAGCGATCAGATTCACCGCGATTCATAACCATCCCGGAGAGCGACCGACCGGTCGTCCAGATACCGCTGGGCAACGACCTGATTCACGCGCCGACGGGCGCGGTGCTGCTGC
Organism: Candidatus Mycobacterium wuenschmannii; assembly: GCF_030252325.1. NCBI lineage: Bacteria > Bacillati > Actinomycetota > Actinomycetes > Mycobacteriales > Mycobacteriaceae > Mycobacterium > Candidatus Mycobacterium wuenschmannii. The sequence continues at coordinate 3,799,761 of NZ_CP126981.1, forward strand.
AACTGCGCTGGCTGTGTCTCGACGGCCGCGGCGATCCGGTCGACGAGCTGGAGCAGCCCGTCTTCGCCTGGAAGTGACCGCGCGTCGCAGTAGGGTGGGCGCATGCTGCGTGGCGCGCTGAGCAAGTTCCAACGATGGCAATACCGTGGCGGCCGGCCGGGATGGTCAGCGCGCATCTCAAACCGATTGGGCGCCTTGGCCATTTCGGCCGGACTCGTCCCGGGCGGGGCCGCGACACTCGAGGTGCGGGGTCACAAATCCGGGCGGCTGATCTCGTTCCCGGTGGTCGTCGCCGACGACCGCGGCGAGCGCTATCTGGTCGCGATGCTCGGTCACACCACGAATTGGGTGCGCAATCTCCGCGGTGGTGACGGCCGCGCGGTGCTGCGGCATGGCCGGCGCGAAGAGATCGAACTGGTCGAGGACACCTCCGATGATCGTGCCGCGATCTTGCGCCGCTACCTCGAGTTGGCCCCGGGGGCGCGCCCGTTCTTCGCGGTCGACCGGCGGTCGCCGATCGACGATTTCGAGCGAATCGTCAATCACTACCCCGTGTTTCGGGTCGTCTGAGCGCCGGACGGCTCCGGTACGCGGAAGCCCGGTCCCGGCTCGGGTGTCACGTTGTGCGCGGTGATCTCCTCGCGGCAGTGCGCACACACCAGCATCGGCTCGGCGGTCTCGTCGCACCGCTGGTGGTGCAGGACGATCGGCGGGCCGTTCGGGTTCGGCAGGTGCCGATCGCCCCACTGCATGAGCACCACGATCGCGGCGAACAAGTCGCGGCCGGGGTCGGTCAACCGGTACTCGTGCCGGTCGGGGTCGCTCGCGTAAAGCACCTTTTCCAGCAGACCCTTGTCGACCAGGGTCCGCAGTCGCGCCGACAGCGTGGGCCGCGGGATCTGAAGGTTACGCGCGAACTGGCCGAAGCGGCGCACCCCAAAGAACGCTTCCCGCAGGATCAGCAGCGTCCACCGCTCGCCGACGATCTCCAACGCGCGCGCGACGGACTCGCCGTCGAAGCGGTGGGACAGGTCCGGGTAGTCCATGGTTCACTCAATGTACCGGTTCAAAAACTAAACCGGTAGTGGTAACGTCACCGGACTATGGACACCGATGTCGCCGCCGCGCCTGTGCTGACCCGGGCGGCGGAGATCGCCGACTTGGCCCGGGGCATGGCCACCGAGATCGACACCGCTCGCCGGCTCCCGCCGGATCTCGTTGCTGCGTTGCGTGATTCGGGCCTGTTGCGGGCGGGCGCCCCGCTCGAGGTCGACGCGCTGGAACTGCCCGCCGGCACCGCGCTGCGCTGCGCTGAGGTAGTGGCCCGCGGCGACGCCTCGGCCGGCTGGTGCGTCTCGATCGGGATCACCAGCACCCTGCTCGTCGGATATATGCGCCCGGCCAGTCGCGACGAGCTCTTCGGCGGTGGGCGGGGATTGGCCGCCGGGGTGTGGGCGCCGCAGGGCAAGGCCCGCCGCGTGTCCGGCGGCGTGGTGGTCTCCGGTCGCTGGGCATTCTGCAGCGGCATCACCCACGCCGATGTGTTGTTCGCAGGCTGCATCCTGGAGGACAAACCGGCGGTCGTCGTCCTGCCCACCGAGCAACTGCAGATCCTGGACACCTGGCACACCCTCGGCCTGCGCGGCACCGGCAGTCATGACAGCGTCGCCGACGAGGTGTTCGTTCCCGACGAGCGGGTGCTGTCGATCTTCGACGGCCCGGTGATCGACCGGCCGCTGTACCGGTTCCCGCCGTTCGGTTTCTTCGCGTCCTGCATCACCGCCGCCGCGATGGGCAATGCCCGCGCCGCGATAGACAACTTCGTCGAACTCGCCGCCACGAAGAAGGGTGCGGCAGGCAGCCGGACGATGGCCGAGCGATCCACCATCCAGGCGGCGGTCGCGACCGCGGAGTCGGCGCTGGAAGCCGCCCGGGCCGGCTACTACCAGGCCGTCGACGACGCCTGGCGGGCGGCCGAAGATGGGTCGACGGTGTCGTTGGCCGCCCGCACCCGGGTGCGGCTGGCTGCCACCCATGGCGCGCGGGTCTCCACCGATGTCGTCCGGTCGATGTACGACTTGGCCGGGGGCAGCGCCATTTACGACGGCGCACCGCTGCAACGCCGGCTGCGCGACGCTTTCACCGCGTCCGCGCATTTCCAGGTGAACGAGGCCTCCCGGGAACTGCCGGGTCGTGTCCTGCTGGGTCAAGCCACCGAGGCGGCGATGCTGTGAGGTCGGCGATCGAAGCGGTGCTGCCGCTCTGGCTGGACCGCCCCGATCTGGAGGCACTCGAGATCGCGGAGGCCGTGCACGCCGCCGGCATCGGCGGGTTGTGGGTCGGCGAGATGGCGACGTTCGACGCGTTCGCGTTGGCGACAGCCATCGGTATACGTGCCCCCGGTCTCGGGTTGCGGATCGGCCCGTTGCCGATCAGTGTGCGCACGCCGGCCGCAATTGCGTTGGGCGCCAGCTCCGTTGCCGCCCTCACGGGCGCCCAGGTCGACATCGCGTTAGGTGCCTCCAGCCCGTTCATCGTCGCTGGCTGGCACGACCGGGACTGGGCGCACAGCGTCACGCGGATGCGCGAGACCATCGAGTGCCTGCGGCCGATCCTGCGGGGGGAACGCGGCGACTACGACGGCCGGGTGATCCGCAGCCACGGGTTCCGGCTACGTAACCCCTTGCCGCGCAGCCGCATCGGCATCGGCGCCTTCGGCCCGCAGATGATGAAACTGACCGCGCTGGCCGCCGACGAAGTGGTGTTGAACCTGGTTTCACCGCAACGCGTCTCGCAGGTTCGGGAGCAGATCGAGCGGGACGCGACCGCGGCCGGGCGTATCCCGCCGCACGTGACCGCGTGGGTGCCGGTCGCGGTTGAGCCCGGCGAGGCCGCGCTGCGCCAGCTGGCCGGTCAGCTCGCGGTGTACCTCGCACCGCCCGGCTACGGCGAGATGTTCTGCGAACTCGGCTTCGGCGATCTCGTCGCGCAGGCTCGGGGCGGCGCGCGGCGGGCAGACCTGGCCGCGACGATTCCACTCGAATTGGCCGGGCAGTTGGCAGCTTTGGGCGCACCGGATCAGGTGGCCGACCGGATTCGGGCCTACCTGGACGCCGGCGCCGACACCGTGGCGGTGATCCCTGTGACCGCCGAAGACCCCGCCGGCCGCAACGCCCTCGGCTGCGCCGCCGACATCGCCCGCACCATCCCGACCGCTCAGGAGACCGCGATATGACCACCGTCAACACCCAGTGCCGACTCGCCGAGCGGCCGACCGACATCCTCACGGCCAGCAACTGGGCCATAGTCGATGAGCCCAAACCCGTTGCCTCCGAAGGTCAATTGGTCGTCCAGGTCGACTACCTGTCGATCGACCCCGCGATGCGGACCTGGATGAACGCGGGCCGCAGCTACGTGCCACCGGTCGAGATCGGCGAAGTGATGCGGGCCCTGGGCGTGGGTCGCGTCGTCGAATCGCGGCATCCCCGCTTCGCGGTGGGCGACGACGTGTCCGGCATCTTCGGCGTGCAGCGCTACGCACTGTCCGACGGCGCCGAGGTCAACAAGATCGACACCGCTCTCGCGCCAGCGCCGGTCTATCTCAGCGCGCTCGGCATCAGCGGCCTGACGGCGTACTTCGGGCTGCTCGACATCGGCAAGCCCGAGCCGGGCCAGACCGTGCTGGTGTCCGGGGCAGCCGGATCGGTCGGCAGTGTCGTGGGCCAGATCGCCAAGATCAAGGGTTGCCGGGCGATTGGGATCGCCGGCGGCGAGGAGAAGCGCCGCTGGCTGATCGAGGAGGCCGGGTTCGACGCCGCGATCGACTACAAGGCTGCGGATCTCCGCAAGGAGCTCAAGTCCCACGCCCCGGACGGCGTCGACGTCTATTTCGACAACGTCGGCGGCGCGACGCTGGAAGCCGCGCTGAACCGGCTCGCGTTCGGTGCGCGCATCGTGCTGTGTGGCGCGGTGTCGCAGTACAACGACACGCCGCGAGGGCCGGCCAACTACATGCAGTTGCTCGTCTCCCGGGCGTCCATGACCGGCTTCGTCATCTTCGACTACGCGAAACGCTACCCGGAAGCCGTTGCGCAACTGGCGAAGTGGCTCGCCAGCGGCGAACTGCGCTCGCACGAGCAGGTCGAGCACGGCGGTGTCGCGGACTTCCCCGACACTCTGGCCAAGCTGTTCCGCGGCGAGAACACCGGCAAACTGATCCTCGGCTTGGGGGAATAGCCCACCGTCACGGGGTCGTTGAACTGGGCCATGGCTGCGTTTACCGAGACCCAACGTGAAGAATTCCTCGCCGACAAGCGCGTCGCGGTGCTGTCCGTGGCGGCGACCAACGGTCGGCCCCCGGCCAGCGCGCCGATCTGGTACGGCTACACGCCGGGCGGCAACATCCTGGTCAACACCGGGGTGGAGGCTCGCAAGACGGCGCTGATCGAAGCCGCCGGTGTGGTGACGCTCGCGGTGCAACGCGAGGAGCCGCCGTACCAATACGTCGTCGTCGAGGGCACCGTCGTCGACACCACGACACCCGCGCCGCTGGATGTGCGGGAGGCGATCGCCATCCGCTACCTCGGCGAGGAGGGCGGCCGCGCGTTCGTCCAGGGCATGGCCGACCGGCCGGGCATTCTGTTCACCATCCGGCCCGATCGCTGGATCACCGCGGACTTCTCCGGCGAGCTGTAGATTTCGGGCGGCCGTGGCCGCCGTGTCGCGGCGGTCGAGAGCCGGACCTTCCATAGGATGAAGACCTCGAAACTCTAGGTCGCTACGCTCGAAAACCCCTAGGAAGCAGCTCAAATGGACCTCGATCGCATTACCAGCCCCATGCGGCTAGCGCGGGGGTCGCATCAGCCCGGCTCGGGCAAAGGGTGCGCCATGAACGTGATTTCGTACATCAACGGCGACGAGCAGATCACCGATTTCCCGGCGACCTCGGCACGGCCGTTGGCGTCGTTCGTGCAGTTGTGCAACGACCTGTTGGCCGAACCGGACGGTTACCTGTCCCCGGCGAACAGCCTGCTAGTGCTCGACCTCGGGTGGCTGACCGTCGGCACCGCCGACGTCGCCGACGCCGTCATGCACCTCTGGGTGACCAAACTGCTGACCAGCCCACCCTGGGGTGTCCTGCGCTATGCCGACGGTGTTTCGGCGGTGGCCATCGCCGACATCGCCGATCTGCACCGGACCTTCGTGCCCGGCGACGTGCCGTCGATCGTCAACTGGGACAGCGCGGCCCGAGCCGGCCGCGCGGCCGCCGAGGCATCGGAAGGCGCCGAGCTGTACGCGGTCCGAGCCGCCTGCCAGTCGACTGCTCTGGTCGAGACCGACGACTGGGACACCCTCGACGCCGTCACCGGCAACGCGTTGCGCGCCCACCGGTTGGCCAACGGCGATGCCGGGCCGGCGCGCATCATCGAGGTGACCCGCAACGCGATCCGGTCCTGGCGCCGCCTGGCAGGTTTGAGCGTGGTGGGCAACGATCCGATCCCGGTTGCCGGTGTCCGGCAGCGCCGCATGGAATCAGCTCTGCCGGTGGCTATCTCGGCGTAGCCGGACGACGCGGGAGATCGCGGCAGTCGCCGCAAGCGCCGCCATGACGGCGAGTATGACCTGGGTGCCGCCATACCCGACGCTGGTCAACAGCAGCGGTAGACCGAAGCCGATGTACGTCGCGCAGTAGAACACTCCGGTCAGCGCGCCCCGAACATGTTGCGGCGCTGCCGCTTCCAGATCGATCAGGCCCTCGCGCAGCGAAAGACCGCCTGCCCCACCGAGCATCAGCAACAGCGGCACGGCGAGCGTGAGCGTCATGTTCGCCGGCGAGACCGCGATCAGCGCGTAGGCCACGGCCGCCAGCGCCGCGCCGACCGTGCCCGCACGCGGGCCCCACGAGCCGATCCTGGCGACGGCCTGGATGACGCCGCTGGCGCCGTTGACGATGAGTGCTGCGATGCCCGCTGCGGTGGGTGCCGCGAGTCCGGTGTGGACCCTTGCCGGGATGGTGATGAAACCCAATGTGGCCGAGGCGAATACCCACGGAGCCAATGGCATCGCCCAACTCAGCGCCCGTGCGCTCGAAAGCGGGTACTGCACGATTTTTTTCGTTGCGGTCGAGACGGACGACGGCGCCGTGGTACGACGTGCGACCACGATCGTGGCGGTCATCGCCAGCACGACGAGACCCGCGGCCACCGCGAAGGACACTTCTACGCCGAGATCCCCGGCGCCGGCAATTAGCCCACCGGCCAGCGGCCCGACCGCGAAGCCGATGATCATCACGGCGCCGGCGGTTGCGGCTCCGGCCGGGCCGCGCAGGTCGGAGGCCCACGCCGTGCCCGAGGTCATCGCGAGGCCCACGCCCGCGCCCACGATCAGGCGACCGGCGAGCAGAACGTCGGGATGTTGCGAGAAGAGCATGGCGATCGTGCCGATCACCGCGGTCGCCGAACCCGTCAGCGCCACGGCCCGGCGGCCGAATGCATCCGAGGCGCGACCGCCGATCAGCAGGCCGGGCAGCAGCCCCACCGCGTAGATCCCGAAGATCGCGTCGAGCGTCGCGGTGCTCAGGTGCTGGCGGTCGCTGATCGTGGGCATCAGAGCGACGAAGTGATTCGCGATCCATCCGGTGACGAGCAGAACCGCCAGGACGACGCCGAACTGTAGGTTCGTGTCGTCAGGTGCCGTGCGCGGCCGTGGCAGCACGCTGGTTGCCCCATCCGGCGAGTTCATGAACTGCAGTCCTCCTTGTGATCGCGATCTGGAACGACCACGACGCGAGGAAAGTTATTCCCGGTAGAGGGGCTGCCGCAACGCAGTTAACGAGGTGTTCAGGCGGCCGTCGGCGTCGATGGAGCCGTGCCGAGCAAGTGCTGAGTCCTATGATTCGGCCATGGCAACCAGCGCCGATGATGTCGTGACCTATACGCCGGTGTCGGGCAAGCCCGCACTCCTGTTGGGGGCCTTCGAGATCGGCGATGTGGGATATGTCGCAGAGGAATTCTTCGTTTCGGGAACGGCGTCGTCCTATCAGGCGGCCGGCGAACTCGGGCCGGATGGACGGTGGAGCGCGGAGCCTGCGGCCGCTGCGAGCTACACCACGCGGATCGTGACACTGACGCCGAAGGATGCGAGCCGGTTCAACGGGACGGTGCTCGTCGAATGGCTCAACGTCAGCGGCGGCATCGACGCACCGGCCGTGTGGATGATGGCCCATCGCGAAATGCTGCGTAGCGGTTATGCATACGTCGCTGTGTCGGCGCAGCGCGTAGGCGTCGACGGCGGTGAAACCCTCACGGGCATGGACATGTCGTTGAAAAGCCAGAATCCACACCGCTATTCGTCGCTAGAGCACCCCGGCGACGCGTACGCGTACGACATCTTCGCTCAAGCCGGTCAGCTGGCCAGGAAGCCGGAGATTCTGCGCGGTCTGCGCGCCGAGCACGTCATCGCGATCGGTGAATCGCAGTCGGCGATGTTCTTGACGACCTACGTCAATGCCGTCGAACCCGCCGGCGGCGTCTACGACGGTTTCCTGGTGCATTCGCGGTTCGGACCCGCGGCGCCGCTGAACGGCGACTCGGTGTTCGAGGTGCTGGAAAGCACCTCGTCGCCGGGCATTGCGTTCCGCCCGGACCTGACGGTGCCGCTGCTCACGATCATCACCGAGACCGATCTGTTCGGTGCCCGTCATCAGGGCTACCACAGCGCGAGACAGTCTGACTATCAGCAACTTCGGGTGTGGGAGATCGCCGGGACCGCACACGCCGACAACTACACGATCCAGGTCGCGCCGATCGACACCGGGACCGCGCCGCTGGCCGACATCGTCGCGGCCTATGCACCGACCAACATGCTGATGGGCGCCGAACTGGACCACTGCATCAACTTCGCGCCGCAGCACCACTACGTCCTGCAGGCCGCCCTGTCCCGGTTGAACGACTGGGTGCGGACGGGGCAGCAGGCGCCGCACGCCGCGCAGATCGAACTGGACGGCGACCAACCCGTGCTCGGCGAACACGGGCTCGTGCGGGGTGGCATCAGGACGCCGTGGGCGGACGTGCCGATCGCGCTGACCTCCGGTGTGGGTGGCGATCAGACGGCGATGTCGCCGATCTTCGGCTCCGGCGAGCCGTTCGACGCCGCAACCGTGCGGCGGCTGTATCCGGGCGGACGGGCGGACTATCTGGAACGTTTCACCGCATCGCTCGACGCAACGATCGAGGCCGGCTTCCTGCTGTCGGCAGATCGCACCGAGATCCTCGAGATCGCCGCCGCGACGTATCCGGACTAGAGCGGCGGGGCCGCGAGCGCCAGGTTGAACAGCGCCCAGGCCATGCAGAACAAGAAGTTCAGCGTGACCAGGACCATGCCCACGAAAAGAAGTGAACGCGCGCCGCGGCGCTTCGCCCGCCGAACCCGCGCCTTGAACTGGTCGCGCTTGTACTGCGTCGCGATCAAGGCGAAATTGAAGTCGGCGACCTCGGCGCAGGCGACGGGCGAGCCCGCCAGCATGTGCCGGAGCCGATCGGGAGACGTGCTGACGCCGACGCGAGCGAAGCGGCGGCTCAATCGGCGCGCCTGCCGACGGCCGGCGACGTGCGCCTGTACCCGCATGAGATGCCCACGGTCGTTCCCCCATGGGGTCGCCGGGCTCATCACACGCCGAAGTGTAGCCAGCGGCGGTCGAATATCGGTGGCTTCACGCCCATTGCCGCGGCGGAAATTCGAATCGTGGCGTCGGTTGAGGTCGGACCGCCCTCGGGAGCAGGTCGTGTCACCACATCAGACCACGAATGGTCTCTGCCGCCGGGATGTCCTCTACAGCGATCAAACCGTGTGGAGCGCGGCAGACCCAGTCGATCGCATTGACCACCCGGGCGGCGGTAGCCAGGCATCCGGCCTCGGTGACGTCGAGCTTCGGATGCGATACGTGGGTGTTCAACTCCACCCGCGGATCCCCGTCGACCACGACGCGGTGGACGCCGGGGAGACCGTCGGGCGGATAAAGCCAATCCGGCGCCGCCGCGGCGGTGAGCCGGGTGATGTGTTCCATGGTGATCACCGGCACTCCGTCGCGAACACCTTCGACCGCGAACTTCACGGCGGCCATACCGCCCGGCTCGATTGTCGCCATGGTGCATTCGATGCGGGTTTCGGTGTACCAGGGTTCGATCCGTTGCCGAACCTCGTCGAGCCGTACGCCCAACTGCTCGGCGAGATTGCGAACGGCACCACCCCACATCGTGGTGAGGACTCCCGGTAGGAACAGCATCGGGGTGTCGTCCTCGGAGCTGGTACCGAATCCCATTTGTTTGCCAGTGAATTCGTAATCGTCGTAGTTGGCATAGTCGAAGATTTCCTGCACGGTGATCGTGCGGGCGCGAGTGACCAGGCTCAGCGCGGTATGAACCTCGGTGTCGCCGGAGTAGCCGGGATCGATGCCGTTGACGTACAGCGAAGCCTTTCCGGTCTTGCAGGCTTCTTCCAGTGGGACCCGCAGCCAGTCGTCGGCCTGGCGCGGAGTCACCAGCCACACCATCGACGTCGCCACGATGTTGATGCCTGCCGAAAGGAATTTCGTCATCTGCTCGATGACTTCCATCGGCCGCGTCTCGCCCTGCGCGGTGTACACCACGCAGTCCGGCTTCAGGGCTATCAGCGCGTCGATGTTGTCGGTGGCGATGACGCCGGTCGGTTCGCTCAGGCTGCACAGTTCGGCGGCGTCCCGCCCGATCTTCTCTGGGCTGGCGGCGTGCACACCGACTAACTCGAGATCCGGTCGCCCAATGATCGCCGGCAATGAATGGACCCCGACGTTGCCGGTGGAAAATTGCACAACTCTGCGCATCTGCGGTCGCCCTTGATCAGTAGTCGGGGATCGGTAGCGGCGAGTTGTTGGAATCGATGCCGCCATCCACATGGAAGATCGCATTGGTCGCGTAGCAGTCGCGGGTGGACAGGTAGACGCAGAGTCGCCCGAGGTCGGCGACATCGCCCAGTCGATGCAACGGAGTCGCCTCCTGCATCTTCTCCCGCGATCCGGGCATCAGGTCGAGACTGCCCTGCAGCCCGTCGGTGGCGAACGACCCCAGAGCTATCGCGTTGACGCGGATCTTGGGCGCGAGCTCCTGCGCCATCGCGCGGGTGAGCGCTTCCAGGCCGCCCTTCGCGACGCAGTACGCGGTGAGCGCGCGGATGCCGAAACGGGCTGAGCCGGAGGAGATATTGACGATGTTGCCGTGGCCGGCCTCGATCATGTGCCGAGCGACGAGCTGGCTCATGATGAATGCCGACGTGACACACCAGTCGAACGTGTGTCGGAAGTCTTCGTCGGTGATGTCGAGGAATCGGGCGTATGTAGAACCGCCGACATTGTTGATCAAGATGTCGATGCGCCCGAAGCTGTCCATGGCAGTCGACACCACGCGTTCGCTGTCGGTACGGCTCATGGCGTCCGCCACGACGGCGAGACCTTTTCCACCCGCACCTTCGATGCCGGCGATCGTTGCGCGGATGTCGGACTCCGTGCGCGCCGTACCGACGACCGTCGCACCCGCCTCCGCCAAAACCCGCGAAATCCCTTGTCCGACACCTTTTCCGGCGCCTGTGACGATCGCGACCTGCCCGTTGAGGTCGAACTGCTCAAGCGCCATGCCAGTCCTCTCGTCGGCACCGTCTGATGCCGATCTAACAAATAAAACTGACTTTAGTCAATGGAACGAATGAGCGCCGCTTGCCGGCGGGGCGGTTATTCTGCAAACGGAGTGGGTGAGTAGATCAGAGGACAGGGACATGGCAACGGTGGAAAAGCCGTCGGCCCGCGAGGCCAAGCGCCTACAGACGCGTGAGCGCCTGATGGGAGCCGCGATCGCCGAGTTCAAACGAGCGGGCATGGCCGATGCCGACGTCGGGGCGATCGTCGCGGCTGCCGGTGTCGCCCACGGCACCTTCTTCTTTCATTTCCCGACCAAGGAGCACGTGCTGCTGGAATTGGAACGCCGCGAGGAGGAGCGCATCGCCAAGCAGCTCGACCGCTATCCTGACGCATCACACGACTTGTCCGCCATTCTCAAGGAGGCGGTTCGTCTCGTCTTGGGGCTCGAACGCCGGCTCGGTGCAAGCCTCTTCAAAGACTTTCTCGCTCTGCACTTCTCGCAGACCCGCCCCGCCGATGAAAGCAAGGAACACCCGGTCATCGTCCGAGTGGCTCAGGAGATCGAGAGGGCGCAGCGACTCGGTCATGTTGCGCCAGAAGTCGTTCCGGTCAACAGCGCCGTCTTCTTCTTGCTGGGTCTGTACGCACTCTTGACCACCACACACGACTGGCCCACTCAGAGCGCGATGCTCGACGACTATGTGGCGAGCGCGATGCGGGGCCTCGAGAAACGCTGACTGATTGACGCGAGTCAGTTCCTACGGCAGGATCGGGCCAGCCGATCGGTAGGAGGCATGGTGAACTCGCCCGTATTGACCGCGACAGGCAGCCGGCTCGACGAACATTTCGAGCAATCGCGCGTCGCGCAGCGGCAGGCCGACAAGTGGCTCATTTCGGGGAGCATCCTGATCGGCACGGCAGCCCTTGGCATCTTCGGACTTCCGCTATTTCTCCGAGGGGTGTGGTTGCTGCGAAAAGCGCAGCGCGAAGGCCTGTCGGTCCGCCCGATGTTGGTGACTCTGCTCGGCTACCTTGTCATCATCGATGCCGCGATCAACACGGTGGGGTGGGCGCTCGACTTGGTCGCCAACCACACCATCCTGGCCCGAATCCTGTTGAACGGCTGGGGTGCAATGTTCGACGCCGGCTATTTCTGGCACTACAACGAGCTGTGGGTCGGTGGTGCGGCCGGCCCGGGTGAGAAGGCTCTGGAAGTGGGGCTGATCCTCACGGTTTTCACCATGCGCATCGCGGCTGCCATCGGCTTCCTGCAGATGAAGCGGTGGGGTCACCAGTGGATGGTGATCACGTGCTGGATGGGCGTGCTGATTTGGTGCGTGTACGTGTTCAACATGACGATGTTCGCCGATGTGCGCTTCGCCGGGGTCATCCTGCCGGTCGTCGGCTGGTGGCTCTACGACATCTTCTACATCACGCCCTTCCTCGCAATTCCATACCTGCACTCGGTCAACCGCGAGATCTTCACGGATTAGTCAGGTCTTTATTGACCTAAATCATTGACTCTGGTCAGTAATCGGACTACAAATGCAGAATCATGGCGCCACAGCTCAAGGTGACGGCACGCGAAGTGCGTCGGCGACAAACCCGGGAACGCATACTCGGCGCGGCGATTGCCGAGTTCACACGCTCGGGAATGGCGGGCGCCGACGTCAACGCGATCGTTGCGGCCGCGGGCGTCGCGCACGGAACGTTCTTCTTCCACTTCCCTAGCAAGGAGCATGTCCTCCTCGACCTGGAATCCCGCGAAGAAGCGCGCATCGCCGCGGAATTCGGCGCATATCTCGCAGGCGCGCCCGGCCTTCCGGCCGCTCTGGCCGAAGTCGTTCGCCTCGTAGCTGACCTCGAGCAGCTCTTCGGTCCGCAACTTTTCAAAGAGCTTCTGGCGCTGCACTTCTCGCCGACAAGGCCCACCAACGACGACTGGAGCGAGCACCCCGTGATCGTCCTGCTCGTCGACGCGATTGAGCGGGCGCGCGGTGTTGGCAGAGCGCATCCGGAGGTGGACGCCTTCTACAGCGCGACGTTCTTTCTGCTCGGCATCTACGGCGTCCTCACCACGACCGACGACCCCGTGCGGCGCGAAACCATGCTCACGAAGCTGATCGCCACCGCCGTGCGTGGTCTGGAGATCCGATGACGCAACAACCGACTACCTAGGAGGTCTGAGATGGATTGGGTCTGGGAGATCCTGCGCTACGTCGCGGCCTGGGGCGGAACAGGATTGGTCATCTGGTTCTGGTACTGGTTGTTCTCGAACCTCGGCACGTTCTGACGGTCGATGATCGAGCTCGCCGACACGCATGCCATGGCGCTGGAACGTAGTTGCGCCGTGACGGCCGTCGCGCTGAGCGGGCAGCGTCGAGTAGGCGCGCGCCTGGTGACCGGGGAGCATCGAACATTCGGCGTGAGTCCCGCATTCGGCTACGTGCACGTCCCATACCCGTCGCCTGAATCCGGATGGACGCGCAGAACTCTGACATGCGGTGTTGCACTGCAATGTTCACCGTCAAAAGAAAGGCTGGTCACATTTCGGCTGAACGATATGTCGGCGCGCGAACTGCGTGCCGCGACCCTCGTCGAGGCGAGCGTCGCCCTGGGATGGGTCGCGTCCAATTGGCCCGGACTGCTTGACGAAGTGCACCGGTTGGTACCGGACCTACCGGCGCTGCCCGCTGACACCGATGCGGCGGAGATGGTCGAGCGCGCCGTGTCGATGTCACGCACGTCCGAGCCGCTGAGTATTCATCCGTTGTTGGGACGGCTGCCGCTGGCCTACACGGCGCCTCAGGGTGTCGCGGACAAGCTACGGCGCAGCTTTGGCAGAATGCCCTGGACGTCAACGCAGAAGCGGCTCCCGCGTCCCTACTCCGTTCCGGTCGGCGGCGACGGCGGCGTGCGCAACCCGAACCTGCCACCGCCGAGCAGGCCGCAGGACAACGACCTCGACATCACGCCGGAGCACCGGCCAGGAATTCCCTATCCCGAATGGAACTCCTGGACAAAGAGTTTCATGCGGGACCACGTCGCCGTTCTCGAACGGCCGCGCGCCACACCCGCGCGTTCGCCGGAGCCGGCATCGGCGGAGCTGCGGAAGTGGTTTGAAGAGCACACCCACCGGGCGATGAAAAGCCGCCTGGAGGACGGTTCCGACGTGGATGTCGAGCAGTATGTGCGGCACTACATCGACCTCGCGGCCGGCGAAGCGATTCAACCGCGCATCTTTCGTGAGTTACTACCTGCGTGCCGCGATGTCACCACGGCATTATTGCTCGACGGCAGTTCGTCATTGGGCGTGCACGGCGGGCAGATCTTCAAGCTCGAACTGGCCTGCGCCGACGCATTGTCACAAGCGATGACTCTGGCGCGGGAGCGGCACGGAATCTTCGTCTTCACCGGCAACACACGACACCGCGTCGAGGTCAGTTGCCTCAAAGACTTCACGGACCGGCGCTTCGTGCCACCGGGACAACTGGGCCTGACTACCGGCGGCTACACCCGACTCGGTGCACCGTTGCGCCACTTGACAAGTCGGCTCCTCAGCCAGCCCTCCGAGCGCCGGCTGCTCATCGTGATCGGCGACGGCATGATCTCGGACGAGGGCTACGAGGGGCGCTACGCCTGGGCCGACGTCGCCCATGCGGTCGAGGAAGCGCACGACGCCGGCGTCTCGATCTACTACCTGGGGGTGGGGCCGGCCCAAGTCGACCCGCTCCCCGAGGTCTTCGGACCCGCACGTTCTCAACGCATTCGACGGATCGAAGAACTTCCACAGGTGCTGGCCCACGTCCATCGCGAGCTGGTAGCCGCATGACCGACGACATGCCGAGGAACACATGACCATCGACACCTATTACTCGAACGGCAACGAAGTCCAGCTGTTCGAGCAGGCCTATCGCCGGCGGCTGCCGGTGATGCTGACCGGGCCGACCGGCTGCGGCAAGACACGGCTGGTCGAGCACATGGGCCTGCTGCTGAGCCGGCCCGTGGTCACCATCAGCTGCCACGACGATCTGACCAGTTCGGACCTGGTAGGCCGATTCATGGTGACCGGCGGTGACGTGGTGTGGACCGATGGTCCGCTGACCCGCGCGGTGAAAGCGGGCGCGATCTGCTATCTCGACGAGGTCGTCGAAGCCCGCCACGACTCGCTGGCGATCCTGCACTCGCTTACCGACCACCGACGTGCGCTCTACCTCGACCGCGCAGACGAAGAAGTCATAGCGCCAGACGATTTCATGCTCGTCTGCTCCTATAACCCCGCCTACCGCAGCTCACTGAAAGAACTCAAGCCCTCCTTCCGGCAGAGGTTCGTGACGTTGCCGATGCGGTATCTGCCCGCCGAACGCGAGGCGGAGGTGATTGTCGCCGAGAGCGAGATCGAACTGCCGGCCGCGCGACGACTCGTCGCCTGTGCCACCGCCATTAGGACCGCCGACCACGCGTTCCACTTCGAGCCGCCGTCCACTCGGGTATTGGTCACCGCGGCTCAGCTAATCGCAGCCGGTGCAGGTGAATTCGAGGCTGCCGAAGCCTGCATCCTCGCGCCGTTGTCGGCCGACGGCGCTATCAGCGATGGCCTGCGTGAGGTTGCCATCGCATGTCTCGCCTCCTCCGACACACCAGGCACTGCTCGCTAGTAGAAACGGGAAAGGAGTCACAACCGTGGATCAGAAGGAACGACAGCGTAAGAAGGCGCTCATCATCCTGCAGATCGTCATCTACGGCTATCTGTTGACGATGTTCGGAATCCAGCTCTACATGTCCTTCGCGCGCGGCTGGTGGGAATTGTGAGTGCTCCGTCGGCAATTCGAGCCGGCGGCTCAATGAGCCTCGACGAGCACCACGACCAGTCTCGTCTCGCGCAGCGCCGAGCTGACAAGTGGATGATCGTCGGAGCCGCGCTGATGGGAATGTGGGCACCTGGACTGATCGGCTTTCCCGTCTTCATGCGCGGAGTCTGGTTGCAGCGACAGGCTTTACGGGCCGGTCTGTCGGTGCGGCCGATGATCGTCACCTTGATCGGCTATCTAGTGCTGATCGACGGAGCGCTGAACAGCCTCGGGTGGGCATTGGACCTCGTCGCCAACCACACGCTGATCAACCGGGTGCTGATGGTCGGCTGGGGCAACATGTTCGACGCCGGTTACTTCTGGCACTACAACGAACTGTGGGTCGGCGGCGCGGCCGGCCCCGGCGAGAAAGCGTATGTCGCGGGGCTGATCCTGACGGTTTTCGCGATGCGTTGCGCGGCCGCCATCGGTTTCCTGCAAATGAAACGATGGGGTCACCAGTGGATGGTGATCACCTGCTGGATGGGCGTGGTGATCTGGTGCGCCTACGTGTTCAACATGACGATGTTCGCCGACGTGCGCTACGCGGGCGTGGTCTTCCCGGTCGTCGGCTGGTGGCTCTACGACATCTTCTACATCACGCCATTTCTGGCGATCCCGTATCTGCACACGGTCAACCGCGAAATCTTCACCGACTGAACATATTTAGGAGCATCGCCGTGACTTCACCATCACCCGCGCCGGCATCCACCGATGACAAGGACGCCGCCGAGGACCTACCGCCGGGCACCACGCCGTATTACGCGAGGATGCACCTCTACATCAAGCGGGCCGTCCTGGTCTGCCTCGTCGCCCTCGTCATCGAGGGTGCGTTCACACTGCCCTTCATGGCGGTCTACTACGGCTACCCCACGCTGAGCCTGACCCAGATCTGCAGTGAATTGCTGAAGGTGCGCTACTCGGACGACACGCTCGAGTGCAAGGTTCCCTATCCCATGCTGGGTCCGCCGGAGGGCGCCGAAGGCAAGGACACTGCCCGAGACCAGTGGGGCATCCAGCCGGTCCCGAAATATCATCGGCTGAAGTTCCGCGAATTGGTCCGGATCCATGAAGCACGGGTCGCCCGACAAGCGGCACAACAACATTCGGCGCCGAGTCCGTGACCTACCGGGTGGTCCAATGGACGACCGGAAATATCGGTACGAAGTCGGTGCACGCCATCGTCGAGAATTCGCTACTCGAACTCGTCGGCTGCTATGCGTGGTCGCCGGGCAAGGTCGGGCACGACGTCGGAGAGCTGTGCGGCATCGCACCACTCGGCATCCTGGCCACCAACGACATCGAAGCCCTGATCGCACTCGAGCCCGATTGCGTTGTCTACAACCAGATGTTCGCCAACGTCGACGACCTGGTCCGCATTCTCGGAGCGGGGATCAACGTGGTCACTACGTCGGAGTTCATCACCGGCCACCGGCTCGGCGAAGGACGCCAACGCATCGTCGAGGCGTGCGAAAGCGGTGGCTCGACGATCTTCGGGAGCGGGCTCAACCCCGGTTTCATCGAACTCTTCGCGATCGTATCCGCCGGATTGTCGGATCGCATCGACCGGGTGTGCATCGTCGAATCGTTCGATACCACGATCTACAACTCGCCGGAGACCGAGAAGATCATGGGGTTCGGATACCCGATCGACGATCCGAATCTGCGCGCGGTAACAGAGGACGGGTCGGGCATCTTCCGCGAGGCGGTTCTGATCGTCGCCGACGCACTCGGGGTCGAGCTCGACGAAATTCGTTGCACAGCTGAGTATGCCGAAGCCACCGAAGACGTTCACCTGCCCGGGGAGTGGATGATCGCCAAGGGGTGCGTTGCCGGAATAGATGTGAGCTGGAAGGGCTACGTAGGTGAGCGTGACGTCGTCGAGGTGCGGGGTGTGTGGACCAAGGGACAGTCGCTCGAGCCAACCTGGTCGATGGGCTTCGGATACAACATCACCGTCGAAGGCCGGCCGACGATCAAGACGACGCTGTCGTTCGAACCGCCGGCGGACTTCGTCGCGGAGACGATCGAGGAATACATCCTGCTCGGTCTGACGATCACGGCCGTCCCGGCCATCACCGCGATACCCGCCGTTGTCGCCGCCCCGCCAGGCATCGCGACGTACAACGATCTGCCGCTGCTGCTTCCGCGTGGAGTCACTCATGTCTGAACAACGAGAGACGCAACTTCATCACGTCGTCTTCGCTGTCGCGCCAGACCGCCAAGCGACGGTGGCGCAGATGTTCACCGAACTCGGCTTCACGTTCGAAAACACCGAACTTGCTGAACTCGGGCTGCACATCTACCTGGACTGGGACGGCGGTCTCGAACTGATCAGCGCGATACCGGGTGCCACCGCCGAGGTGGCGGCATCGGTCGACGATTTCGTGCAGCGTAACGGTGACGGCGTGTACACCGTGGTATTGCGCATACCGAATGCGTCCGCCGCCGAAGCCGTCACCGACAGGTACGGGGCGAAAACCCGTTTCCGGCAGAGCTTTTCCGGTGATGGTTCCCATCTCGCCGAAGTCGACCAGTCGGTGCTCGGTCTTCCGCTGACGCTGCTGGCGACCAACATCCCGTGAGGAAGGAGGCGTTGTGACCGTCGACATGGCTGCGCCGAGCGTCTTCGACGCCGGACTGCCCACGCTGAGCTACGAACTCACCGATACGCCTCAGCAGATCTATCCACAGTTTCGAGCAGCGCAGGAAGTGGCGCCGATCGCGCTGGGACCGATTGGTCCCGAGGTGCTTTCGTACGAATTGGCCCGAACCGTATTACGCGATCCACGGTTCGTCATTCCTCCGGGCATACATCTCTCTGCTCACGGAATCACGTCGGGACCGTTGTGGGACAGAGTCACCCACAGCATCCTCAATATGGAGGGCGACGAGCACCGCCGTCTGCGCGGCCTGGTGTCCAAGGCATTCACGCCCCGGGCGACGGCGCGGATGGACGACACGATCCACGCGATAGTCAACGAACTCGTCGATGCCGTCGCCGACTCGGGCCGTTGCGAATTCGTTGCGGACATCGCCCGTCCTTATCCGATTCCGGTTATCTGCGCGCTGCTAGGCGCACCGCGTGCGGACTGGCAACAGTTCGCCCGGTGGGCCGAAGACATCTTCAAGATCGTAAGCTTCGACTGCGACCTCGCGGCCGAGGAACCGGTCGTGCTGAAGGCCTGGGGTGAATTCGATGACTACATCGACGACATGGTCGCGCATCGACGTCGGCACCTGACCGAAGACCTCTTGTCGGAGCTGATCGGCATCGAAGACGCGGGTGACCGCTTGAATGCCGGCGAGTTGCGCATGTTGGCGTTCAGCATCCTGGTGGCCGGAACGGACACCACCCGCAGTCAACTGGCGGCGTCCATGCAGGTGTTGTGCGATCACCCCGATCAACTATTGCTGCTGCGCGAGCGACCCGAACTGGCAATGCGCGCGGTCGAGGAAAGCATGCGGCATTCTCCGTCGATGTGCAGCACCGTGCGAAGTGTCACCGAAGACGTCGCGGTCGGCGATTACATGTTTCCCGCAGGCACTTTCATCTTGGTGAACACCTATGCGGCTAATCGCGACGGAGCCGTCTACGACGATCCGGCACGCTTCGACATCGGCCGCGAAGACCCGCCGCCGATCTTGACGTTCGGTGGCGGCGTTCATTACTGCCTGGGCGCAAACCTGGCGCGGCGAGAACTCGCCGAAGCGCTGGCGATCCTCGCTCGCCGTCTGCCGAATCCGCGGCGTATCGGATCGCCCCCGTGGAAGCCGTTGCTCGGCATGAGTGGGCCGACGAGCCTGCCTATCGAGTTCGACTGAAGCCCTAACTAGAACCTGTTACAGTTTTTCGACATGGGCCGCAAACGCGTCGTCGTCGCGGGGCTGGGCGATGTCGGCATCCTCGCCGCGATCCGGCTGGCCAAGGATTTCGACGTCGTCGGGGTCTCGGTCAAGCCCGGACTGGTCAGTGGCCAGGAACTCGGCGTGCGGCTGGCCCGGCCGCGGGATTGGGCGCGGGACTACTGGATCCCGTTCGACCGGTTCCGCCGACTCGACCCGGTGCGGATCATTCAGGGCACGCTGGCCGGAGTGGATCTGACTGGGCGGACCGTGTCCGGCCACGGCGACGACGGCACACCGTTCACCGAGGGTTACGACGCGTTGGTCATCTCGACCGGGGTGAGCAACGGCTTCTGGCGCCGGCCGACCCTGCAATCCGCCGACGACGTCGGCGCCGACCTGCACGCCGACCACGACCGGCTCGCCAAGGCGGAGTCGGTCATCGTCGTCGGTGGCGGCGCGGCAGCGGTGACTGCCGCCGTGAATCTCGCAACGACGTGGCCGGACAAGCGAATTGATCTCTACTACCCGAGCGATCGGGCGCTGACCGACTACCACCCGAAGATCTGGCAACGGATTCAGCGCCGCCTGACCGATCGCGGTGTCGGCCTGCACCCCGGGCATCGCGCCGCACTGGTCAACGGCTTCGCCGGCGACGAGATCACCAGCGGCGGTGTCGACTGGAGCACCGGGCAGCCGGCGGCTTCCGCCGACGCCGTGCTCTGGGCGATCGGCCGGGTGAAGCCCAACACCGACTGGCTGCCCCGCGAACTGCTCGACGAGCGCGGGTTCGTCCGGGTCACCCCCGAGTTGCGGGCGCCCGGTCATGCCGACGTGTTTGCGGCCGGTGACGTCGCGGCCACCGACCCGCTGAGAAGTTCGGCCCGCAACCGCGGCGACGCGTTGGTCGCCCGCAATGTCCGCGCCGAACTGAGCGGCGGAAAGACCGGGACCTACCGCGCGCCGGGCAAGCGCTGGGGCTCGATCCTGGGCATCCAGCCCGACGGCTTGGAGGTCTTCCTGCCCACCGGCCAGGCCTTCCGGCTGCCGTCCTGGCCGGTCGAACGCCTGGTCATGCCGCTGATCGTGCGGCGCGGCATGTACGGCGGCGTGCGCGAAAACCCGCCGCTGCCCTGACGGTCAGCCGCGCTTGCCGCGCACCCACTGGAACGTTCCGGCGGTCTTCACCCGCACGCTGCTGAAGCCGTGCTGCTCGAGGATGTCACCGGCCTCGTCCTCCTCGAAGATGTGCGCACCGCCGGTGGGCAGCGCCCGCCACAGGTCCACCGGCGGGCGCAGCGTCGGAACCATGACCGCCAGCCGTCCGCCGGGCTTCAGCACGCGGGCGATCTCGGCCAGCGCGGCCGCGGGATCGGGGATCAGCTGCAGCACGGCGAGCGAGATCGCCGCGTCGAAGACGTTGTCGCGGAAGGGAAGCCGCTGGGCATCGGCCCGCAGGAAACCAACCTGCGGACCGGCTGCGGCGCGTACCGCGCGGGCCAGCATCGGCTCGGAGATGTCGATACCCAGCGCCAGCCCGTCGGGCCCGGCGGCATACGCCAGCGAGGTGGTGACGTTTCCGGGTCCGGCGCCGACGTCCAGGGCGACGCCGCCCTCCGGGATGTCCAGCCAGTCGATCGGGAGTTGCGTGGCCGCGATGAAGCGCCGGGTCAGCGCCTGGGCATTGTCGTAGAGGAATGACCCGATCGGCGACGCCCAGGCGGCCTGGATGGCGCCGTCGTTCTTCGCCACCTGGTCGTCAGCGGCACCCAGCAGGTCGAGGTAGCCGGCGTTGGCGTCCGGGTCCGCGGGCGGGTCGGCGAGCAATTCCAGCGCCCTGCTCAATGCGGGCGGCAGTGTCGTATCCACGTCAGTCATGATGTTCCTTTGACGAAAGGTCATGTTTCACAGGCGTTTACGCGTTGAGAATCGCGATCCCGCGGCCGCACCGCCGCCCGCAGCCTACGCCCAGCCGCCGATCGCTTCCACCCGCCGAGGTCGCAGGGGTTAGTGTCGAAAGGTGACTACATCTTGGTCGCCGAGCCGACTCGGCAACCTCTCCGGCAAGCGGATCATCGTGACCGGTGCGACCAACGGGGTCGGTCTCGGCACCACGCGGCTGCTGGCCCGGGCGGGCGCCCACGTAATCCTGGCCGTCCGCAACACCGAATTGGGTGCGCAACGCGCCGCGGAGATCGGTGGCTCCACCGAGGTCGCGAAGCTGGACCTCGCCGATCTCGCGTCGGTGCGAGCCTTCCCCGACCAGTTCGAGGGCGACGTCGACATCCTGGTCAACAACGCGGGAGCCGTCGTCCAGAATCGCACCGACACCGTCGACGGCTTCGAAATGACCATCGGCACAAACTATTTGGGCCCCTTCGCGCTGACCAATCTGATGCTGGGCCGGGTGCGCTCGCAGATCATCAATGTCGGATCCGACGCCCATAAATCGGCGAAACTGCTGCTGGACGACATGCACCTGCGCGCGCACAAGTGGGCGGCGTACCCGGCGTATGCGCGCTCGAAGCTCGCGGTGATGTTGTGGGGACTCGAACTCGACCGGCGCCTGCGGGCCGCGGGTTCGCCGGTGGTCGCCCAACTGACGCATCCGGGTTGGGTGTCGTCGAACTTGTCGAACGTCTCCGACAAGCGACTGATGGCGGGATTTCACAGTGTGGTCGCGGCGCTGGCGGACCGGTTCGGTAACGACATCGAAGCGGGCGCAGCGCCGACGCTGTACTGCATCAGCGAACCGATCCCGCCGGGCAGCTATGTGGGTATCGACGGGCGCCTCGGACTCAAGGGCGGCCCGGTGCTGGTCGGCCGGTCAGCGCTGGCTTGTGACTACGAGGTCGCCGGCAAGGTATTCGAATTCGGTGAAAACGAGACCGGGACAACACTTCCCGTCTAGCTAGCTCGGTGTTGCGAAGATGCCAACCGCGTCGCCGCCCACCGACACGCCCGCCGGGCCGATGCGTTCGATCAGCCGCGCCCGCAACTCGGGTGCTCTGTCCTCGGCGACGAGCAGCTGGTTGGAGAACGTGAACGCGATGTCGACCCACTGCTGCGCGGAGTAATGCAGATCGTGCGGGTACTCGCGCTGGGTCACGGTGAATCCCGCCGCCGCGATCATGTCCATGACCTCAGCGGGACTGCCGTCGCCGCTTCGTGTTTCGGTATCCATGTAGTCGGCGTAGATCTCTTCGAAGTCGGCCCGGGTGGGCTTGGTGGGCCGCAGCCGATTCCAGATCAGCGCCAACTTGCCGCCCACGTCCAGGATCTCGCGAATCTTGGGTAGCGCGATCGTCGGGTCCACCCAGTGGAACGACGCGGCGAACACCACCCGGTCGAACCGGCGGCCTGCGGGATCCCACTCTTCGAACGTCGAGAGTTCGACGGGGATGCCTTTCGTCTGCGCGACGGCGGCCATCCGGGCGTCGGGTTCGACCGCCCAGTAGGTCGGCGCCGCGTTCGATCAGCTGCATCGACGCGATCCCGGTTCCGGCACCGCCCTCGAGCACGCGGTGCGCGTCCGGTGCCAGCACGTCGTCGATCAAGCGGTCCGGGTAGCGGGGACGGTACGCGTCGTAGCTCTGTGCGGCACCACCAAATGAGTTGGCGCGCTGGCGATTAGTGTGCAGATTCAGGCGCGGCGGCATATCTTCGAGCCTAGCCGCGCGACGTGTGACCTAACTGTGAGAGTGCGAGGTTGTCGCCGGCCATCGCAGCGAACTGCTCGGCGAGACCGTGGGCGAGTTCGGCGGCATCGGTGGGCGTGGGCGCCGAGGCGGACTGGAGTGCGCCGTCACGGGTCAGCACAACGAGCCCGTGTACGAGCGCCCAGGCGATGAGGGCGAGGCTGGGCGGACTGTCCGGGGTCGCCGGGTCGATCCCGATCAGCTCGCTCACCGCGATGGTGAGGGCGCCGATGGCCCGCTGTTGCGCCGCAACGAGTTCCGGATCGTCGGTGTGCAGCTCGCGCGGTGCGAACATCAGCTCGAAGAGGGCCGGATGCGCCAGGCCGAAGTCGATGTAGGCGCGTCCGAGCGCGGCGAGCTGGCGGCGCGCGTCCGGCTCCCTCACCCCGGACAGGCTCAGCGCGAGCGCATGAAATCCCTCCGCGGCAATCGCGGTGAGCAACCCGGAGCGGTCGCCGAAGTGGTACTTGGGCGAAGCGTGCGACAGACCGGCGCGTCGTGCAACGGCCCGCAGGCTGATCGCCGCACGGCCGTGCTCCGCGAGTTCCTCGCGCGCGGCGGTGAGCAGGGCGTCGCGTACCTGCGGCCGGGGGGCGGGTGACATGCCCTGAGTCTCGCCAATTCTCTTGACAGTGTCAAACAGCTCTGACATGGTGTTGCTTATGAGTTTGACAGTGTCAAAAAGATGGATGGAGGAGACGATGGACTGCTTCACCGCAGTGTCAACGCCACGGCCGTATCTTCCGGCTACTGCAGATCCGAGCGTCCGGGTCGGCGACCGCGAGCGGGAGAAGGTCATCGCCCGCCTCGGTCAGGCCTTCGCCCAGGGGTATCTCCCGCTCCCGGACTACGAGACCCGCCTCAATCAGGCCGTCGAAGCGACGACCACCGGGGCGCTGAATCAGGTGCTCGGCGACCTTCCCGTCGGAAGGATCGCGCGTAACGATCCTGCGCGCCGCGCGGCCAAGCGCGCGGCGGCCCGTCGCGGTGTGCACCTGCACCTGGTCGCATTCGTGGCGGCGTCGCTGCTGATGATCGGCATCTGGCTGGCGGTCGCGCTCACTGCCGGCGCCTGGTACTTCTGGCCGGTCTGGCCCATCCTCGGCATGGGCATCGGGGTCGTCTCGCACGCCGTGCCGGTGCACCGCTACCTGCGCGGAACGGGTCCTACCGCGACTGGTTGACGATTGCGCGCGCCCGTTCCAGCGCGCACACCCGCCACAGGCCCGGGACACCCTTGAGCGCGTGTTCGCCGCGGTCGGCGAATCGGTGCCGGGAGCCGGTGACGATGTCGCGGACCGTCGACGAGACCAGTACTTCGCTGGCCCCCGCGAGCGCGCCCACGCGGGCGCCGATGTGCACCGCCATCCCGGCCACGTCGTCGCCGCGGACCTCGACCTCACCCGCGTGAATGCCCACCCGGATCTCGATGCCCAGCACCCGAACCGCGTCGATCAGGGAGTCGGCGCAGGCGATGGCGGCGCTCGGGCTGGGGAAGGACGCGACGAATCCGTCACCGGCGGTGTTCACCTCGAAGCCGCCGAAACGCTCGAGTTCGTGGCGCACCATCGTGTCGTGATTGTCCAGCAGGTTGCGCCACCGGCCGTCGCCGAGCAACGCGGCCCGTTCGGTCGAGCCGACGATGTCGGTGAACATGATCGTGGTCAGCACCCGATCGGCACCGAAGCTGCCGCGCACGCCGGTGACGAATTCCTCGATCTCGTCGAGCATCGGCGCGGTGTCGCCGACCCAGTACAGCGCGTCGGCTCCGGGCAACTCAACCAGACGCGCGCCGGAAATACGCTCGGCGATGTAGCGACCGTTGTCGACGGGGCAGAACTCCGAGTCCTCGCGATGCATGACCAGCGTCGGAACGGTGATCCGCTCGAGGGTGTCGCGCACATCGGAATGCCGCACGGTCAGGATGATCGCGCGGGCCATGCTCGGTGACGCGGCCCGGTTTCCGGCCATGTCCCACCAGCCGCGGAACGCGTCGTCGGCGACCATGCTGGGCGCGATGAAACCGAGCATGTCGAAACCCTGGTCTAGGGCGTCCGGTTCCATCGCCACCGTCGTATAGGGATCTTCCTCGACGATCTCGAACCCCATCGGATAGTCGTCGGCGCGCAGCGTGCGGGCCGCGCCGTTGACGATGATCAGGTTGCTGACCCGGTCCGGGTACTCGGCCGCGAGGACGAGTCCGGTCATCGAGCCGAACCCGGGCGCAATGATCGTGGCTCGCTCGCTGCCGACCGCGTCCATCACCGAGATCGCGTCCTTCGCCCAGTGCTTGGGCCCGATGACGTCCTGGGACACGCGCGACGACATCCCGACGCCGCGTTGGTCGAGCCGGATGACCCGGCTGAACGACGCGAGCCGTCGGTGAAAGCGGTACATCGACGGCTCGGCGTCGATCGTGTCGATGGGGATGGACGGCCCGGGCAGCACCAGCACGTCGTTCGGCCCATCGCCCAGCGTTTGGTAAGCGATGTCGACCTCGCTGCTACTGGCATAGCGGGTGCGCGGAAACTGCGCCACGGTTACAGGCTAGAACACCGAAACCGACACGTTTCCGGCGTCTTCGGCGTTGTTGTCGCATCACGGGTGCGCGACCGCAAGGATGCAGGTATCAGAACGCGACGAGAGGAACAGCGCCATGCAGTTGACGGGTAACACCGTTCTGGTCACCGGTGGGGGCACCGGGATCGGCCGGGGCCTGGCCGAGGCTTTTCACCGGCTGGGCAACAACGTCGTCATCGCGGGCCGTCGCCTCGACAAGCTGAAAGAGGTCGCCGATGCCAACCCGGGCATCGAGTATCTGTCGCTGGATCAAGGCGACCCCGCCGACATTCGGCGATTCGCGATCGAGCTGAAGGACAACTTCTCGGGCGTCAACGTCCTGATCAACAGCGCCGGTATCCAGCGGGTCGAGAACCTCACCACCGGCGGCCCCGGCCGCGCCGAGCAGACCATCAACGTCAACCTTCTCGGACCCATCAGGCTGACCGCGGCGCTGCTGCACTCGCTGCTCGGTAAGCCGCGGGCGGCGATTCTCAACGTCACCTCCGGGCTGGCATTCATGCCCAGCGCGTTGACGCCGGCCTACTGCGCCAGCAAGGCCGCGATGCACTCCTACACCCAGTCGTTGCGATTTCAGTTGCGCGACAGCGACGTTCAGGTCATCGAGATCGTCCCGCCCCGGGTGCAGACGGCGCTGCAGGGCGCCCGCGGATTCGACCCACGGGCGCTGCCGCTCGACGAGTTCATCTCCGAGGTCATGACGTTGCTCAAGACAAAGCCCGACGCCGACGAAGTTATCGTCGAGCGAGCCAAGGGGTTTCGGTTCGCCGAACGCGACGGCGCCTACGACGAGATCTACTCCGTCTTCAACGAGAAGATGATGGGCGAGGTCGACTAGGGCAGCAGTGCCATCTCGCGGGCGTTCTTGATCGCCTTGGCGATCTGACGCTGCTGCTGCACTGTCAACCCGGTGACCCGGCGGGACCGGATCTTGCCGCGGTCGGAGATGAACATCCGCAGCCGGGTGGTGTCCTTGTAGTCGACGGTCGTCAGCCCGAGCGTCTTCAGCAAATTCTTCTTGGCGGACTTGGGGTCCTGCTGCGGGGTGCGGCGACCGCGCTTCGACTTGCCGGCCATCACCAACTCGACTTACGGACACCGGGCAGTTGTCCCTGATGGGCCATGTCGCGCACCCGAACTCTCGACAGCCCGAACTTGCGCAGATGCCCGCGCGGGCGGCCGTCGACGGCATCGCGGTTGCGTAGCCGCACCGGGCTGGCGTCGCGGGGCTGGCGGCCCAACTCGCTCTGCGCGGCCAGCCGCTGCTCGACGCTGCTGCCGGGCGCGCGGATGATGCGCTTCAACTCGGCGCGCCGCTCGGCGTACCGGGCGACGATTTCGCGGCGCCGGTCGTTCTTGACGACCTTGGATTTCTTGGCCATTCAGCGCTCCTCTCGGAAGTCGACGTGCCGCCGGACCACCGGGTCGTACTTCTTCAGCACGAGCCGGTCCGGGTCGTTGCGCCGGTTTTTGCGGGTGACGTAGGTGTAGCCGGTGCCCGCGGTCGAGCGCAGCTTGACGATTGGGCGAATTTCGTTGCGCGCCATCAGATTCGCTGCCCTTCGCGGCGCAGGCGTGCGATAACCGCCTCGATACCGTCGCGGTCGATGACCTTGATGCCTTTGGTGCTGACGCGCAACGTGATTCGGCGGTTCTGTGAGGGCAGGTAGTAGGTCTTGGTCTGGATGTTCGGTGTCCAGCGTCGCCGGGTGCGCCGGTGTGAGTGCGACACGGCATTGCCGAAACTCACCGAGCGTCCGGTGACTTGGCAGCGAGCGGACATGCGGGCGTCCCCCTTAATGAAAATCGTTTTCGACAAGGTCGGTCTCGGACTGTAGCGTGTCGAGTGAGTTATTGAAAATCGTTTTCAAAAAGGAGTGGGATGCGGACACCTGTGGTCCTCGTCGCCGGTCAGGACGGAACCGACGCGGCGGCAGGCGAATTGCTGCGGCGACCGGGAACGGTGGTCGTCGAGCATCGTTTCGACGGCCAGGTGGTGCGACGGACGGTCGTCCGGTTGCGCGACGGTGACCTGGTGGTCGCCGAGGAGGCGCTGGAGTTGGCGCACGGCTGCCTGGCCTGCACGATTCGCGACGACCTGCTGGTCCTGCTGCGCAAGCTGCACCGGCACGCGGGTGTCGAGCGGATCGTCGTCCACCTGGCTCCGTGGTTGGAGCCCGAACCGATCTGCTGGGCGATCAACCACGCCCGGGTCCGGGTCGGCCCTGGCTACTTCGACGGCGTGGCCGCCCGCGACGTCGTGATCGTCGGCGTCGTCACGTGCGTGGACGCCGTCGACTGGCTGGGGCAAGCACTGGGTGAGGATGAACTGTCCGACGGTCGCACGGTGGCCCAGGTTGTCGTCTGCCAGGCCGAGTTCGCCGACGTGCTGGTGCTCAACCATGCGGACCCGTCGACACTCGCGGTCCTGCGCCGGTTGGCGCCGCGCGCCCGGATCACCGTGGGTGTCGACCGCATCGAGATGTCGCTTGCCCACGTGGACGACGAGTCGCGGCGCGGGCGTAGCGATCATCCGCACGCCCCGCTGCTGGCGGGTCTGCCGCCGCTGGGCGCCGACGGTGCGATCAGGATCCTCGAGTTCGGCGCGCGACGGCCGTTCCATCCCGAACGACTGCACGCAGCGGTCGACACGCTGCTCGACGGCGTGGTCCGAGCGAAAGGCCGGCTCTGGCTGGCCAACCGCGGCGACCAGGTGATGTGGCTGGAGTCCGCCGGCGGTGGGCTGCGCGTCGCCTCGGCCGGAAAGTGGCTGGCGGCCATGACTTCTTCGGAGGTCGCCTACGTCGACCCGGATCGCCGCGCGTTCGCCGACCTGATGTGGGAACACCGGTTCGGCGATCGGCACACCTCGATGACGATCCTGGCCTGCGGCGCCGACCCGCTCGTCATCGCCGAGGCGCTCGACGCCGCCCTGCTCACCGACGACGAGTTGGCCCGCCCGGACTCCTGGAGCGGCTACGACGACCCGTTCGGCGACTGGCATCAGGACCCCTGCTACGAAACCCCCGACATGGCAGGCGAATTCACCTCACACCGCAACGGAGAAGCAGAATGAAACCCGGCATCCACCCCGACTACCGGCCCGTGGTGTTCCAGGACGCCAACACCGGCGCGAAATTCCTCACCCGCTCGACGATGACGAGTTCGCGCACCGTCGACTGGGAGACGCCGAACGGTGTCGAGACCTATCCGCTGGTGGTGGTCGAGGTGTCCAGCGACTCGCACCCGTTCTGGACCGGAACCAAGCGGACGCTGGACACCGAAGGCCGGGTGGAGAAGTTCTACCAGCGCTACGGCCGCCGCTAGTCGCGGATGAAACCCTTGTTGCGCATCAGGAAGTCGGCTAGGAATCCGTCGTGCGGAATCGCGGGCGCCGTGTGGTGCGTCGGGTGCTGACCGCCGTAGACGTTGGCGATCGTCGGGTCGGCGAGTAGATCGTCGACAAGATCTTCGTCACCCGTGATCGCGCTGATCACCAGCGAATGCCTTAGCGGCGCAAGGCCGTCGGACCGCGACCACGGCGCGACCCAGACGCAGGGAAACGGCAACTCGACGTTGAGCTTTGCGGCATCGGGTTTGTCCAACAGATGGACCGCCGGGCGCAGGGCGGCATAGCCGTCGCCGAGTGGCGCGACGACCTGGTCGGCACCGAGTAGCGGTGTGGTCCCGGCCGCGACGGTGGCGAGGTGGTTCGCCACAGCCGTTGCGGCGTCGAGCTTTTGGGTGGGGAGGTCGGCGTTGTCGATGCCGGCCAGACGTTCCGCGATCGCCTCGGCCAGCGGCCGGGGATCGCCCTCGACGAGGACCGCGGTGGCGTTGACGCAGGCCACCCCGCCGAGATCGGCGATCGAGTCGACGACGACGTCGAGATAGTCGCGCCAGTCGTGATCGGCAGTGATCAGGATCTTCGCCCGGCCGGGTCCGTTGACGAACACCGTTGGATCACCGGCGTACTTGTCGACGACGTCCTGGCCGCCGTAGACCATCGCGAGATCCGCGCACCGGACCAACTCGTCGGCGCCGCGGTGGTCGGTGGGCAGATATACGGCGTCGTGCGGACGAAATCCGGCCTGCCGCAACGCCTGAATCAGCCGGTGCGCGGTCAACGGCTCGCGGCGCGACGGGCGGACCGCGACCCGGTAGCCCAGTGCCAGCGCCTGCGGCCACAACCCGTGCACCCCCGGGCCGTTGCCGGAGGCGAGCACCGCGAACACGTCACCGCGCCGGGCCCAAACCGCGCCGCCGCCACGCGCGTCGCGCCAGTCGAGCACCGCACCCGTCGGCCGGGCCGGCTGGATCGCCGAGAATGCCGAGGCGACCCCGTCGGCGACACCCCGCGCTCCCGCGCGTGTGACCGTGAGCGGAACACCCGAAATACGGCTGGCCGCAACGGTGTAAGCGTCGAAGTCCAGTCCGGCGATCACGCCGCCGGTGAACGCGTCGGCCGCCTTCGTCAACGCCGCTTCCCGATCGTGGGCGGGCAGGGGACGCACGCGGCGCTGCGCGCTGATCGCGCGCGCGACGTACAGCGGCGGAGCGAGACACAGCTCGGCGAGGGTGCCGCCGTCGAAGGCCGCGATAGTCTGACGGTTGCGGGTGCGATACGCACCGTCCGGGCCGAGCGCATCGATAGTGATCAGATCTGTTGCCTCGCTGGCCATCTCAGTAGACACCCTCGATCACCGGCTCGCCCTCGAAGGCGGCGACGGGACTCACCTCGCTGAGCGAATCGCCCACCTGGCCGTCGAGCCCCGGTAGCCGGATTGCGCTGTCACGCTCGAGGTTGTTCGGCAGGAACATGCCCTTGCTGACGTGGTTCATGATCACCTGACCGCGCTCGCCATACGCGACCTCGTCGCCGCTGTCGGGGTCCACCACCCAGAACGTCGCGTAGGGGCTGCGGGGGTGGAAGACGAACGGGCCGTCCCCATCGACCCGATGGGTGATCGCCTGGGAGAGAATCATCGTGCTGCCGAACGCCATGGTGATCGTCGTATCCGGGAAGATGCCGCCGAGCAGGTCCAGGGTGTCGATGTCGACGTGGGCGCCGCTGAGCAACATGAAGCGCACCTTCTCGTTGAGCAGGTTGACGACGTGGTCGTGCCTGGCCATCGCCTCGAGCAGCGGCGGGGTGGTGTGCAGGTTCGCGATGCGTTGGGTCTGCAGCACGTGAACGGCCTGCTCGACCAGGTGGTCGACGTAGCCGCCCATTTCGGCGGCGGCGTTGCGGGCGACGAGTTTCTTCACCCATCGCGGATCGAGATCGATGGCGTGAAAGGCCGATCCGAGCCGCTCGGACACCAGGCGCGAGAAGAAGCCGACGCCGTGTGGGCCGCTCGGCATCATGCAAAGGAAGCCGTGCCCCTGCATGAAGCCGCCGGTAGCGAAATCCTCGGTCTGCCACTGCACTATCTGGGCGACCCAATCCGGCAGCTGCACGGTTCTTTTGGGCGCTCCGGTGGTGCCGCCGGACTCGAAGATCTGCGGCACCGGCGGCGGGGACCCGTAACCACGCGGAATCAGGTCCTCGACGGCCTCGGTGCGCAACTCGCCGAGCAGGTTGGGGAACCGGCGCAGGTCGGCAAACGTCTGAATGTCGATGAGAGGGTCGAAGTCCAGCGTCCG
This sequence comes from Candidatus Mycobacterium wuenschmannii, assembly GCF_030252325.1. NCBI lineage: Bacteria > Bacillati > Actinomycetota > Actinomycetes > Mycobacteriales > Mycobacteriaceae > Mycobacterium > Candidatus Mycobacterium wuenschmannii. The sequence goes on from NZ_CP126981.1 coordinate 3,831,047, forward strand.
CGCCGCCCTGAGCCAGAACGCGCTACCGGTTTGTTCACCGAAGTGCCACGCGATCGCGGCCCGCAGGTATGCGTCCGGGTTGCCGACCGGCGTGGCCCTCGGCACATCCAGCAGCGAAAAATCGATGTCGCCCATGGCCTCGATCATGTCGCAGGCCGGAGCGGCCCGGCAAACAACATCCTGCCAATCCGCTTCGACGCGAACGGTTTTCGCGTTCCGTTCACCAAACGGAGCAAAAGCATTCGCCGCGCCGACTCCTCGCGCCGCAGGTCAGGCGGCGAAACACAGCAGGAAATTCACAGCGTGAAAGCTGGCGCGCGGCCGTCTAATCGGTAAACTCGACCTGGACGTTCAGTGAATCAAAAGTGAACAAAGAGTTAACACACCTGGTCAAACCCTCCGTTCGGGGGCTCGCGACCGATCGGAAGGTACCCAGATGTTTGCGCCCAGCCTGCCCGCCGTCGTTCTCGACAGCGCCGTCGACCCCGCGGACCGTGTCAGCGCGATCGACTTCATCAACCGGGTCAACTGGCTGTTCGACGCCTGGGACATCGACGCCATGCTCGAGGCCTTCCTTCCGGACGCCGTCACGTTCCACACCCACGGCGTGAGCCGCGGCAGGATCGAAACGCGTCGACTCTTTCAGGACCAAAGCCCGCACGTGACACCGGGCATCAGCCGGCAGGCCCTCAACCCCATCGTCGATCCTGACGACGACGGCGGCGTCATCGTCCGTTACCACAACCTGCTCGTCCGCAACACCGCCCAGGCGTCGGCGCCGAGGATCGTCTCCGGCCACGTCGTGACGGCCGCGGTCGATGCGCCGGAGATCTTCATCTACTCCGCGATGACCGACCGGCTCCGCCGCACCGGACACGGCTGGCGCATCTTCGAACGCCACGTCGGAGAGACGTCGATGAACGAAGGCCGCGCTGCCGACCCGTATCTGGAAACGGCCGCCTGGTAACTAGCGGCTATACGGCTTCCAGTCGCCTTCCGGCTGGGCGAGGCGATCGGCGATCACCGACAGCGTCTGCACGTTGTGCCCATAGCCGAGATGGCTGCTGCGCACTTCGATGTTCTCCGTCTGCGGTGCGGGCACGCTGGTGCAGCACTGCCAGGCGACGATGCCGTCGGACTTGCTGTAGATGCATGTCGTCGGGATCGAAAGTGGTTGCGCGCGACGGTCCAAGGCCCGCTCCGACACGGACTCGGTGGCGTCCGCGCCGCGGTTCACCAGCCGCCAAACCCGCCACGCGGTGCTGGCCTCGTGGTTGCCGCGGAACGGGGAGCCCAGCGTGATCACCGACCGGATGTCACCGGGCAGTCCGCGGGCCAGCTCGCGGGCATAGATGCCGCCGGCGCTCCAGCCGATTAGGCTGATCGCGCGGCCATCGTTGCGTTCGCGAATGTGTTGCACCCGGGCGGGTAACGACTCCTTCATGCTGGCGCGGTAGCCCATGTTGGTGCCCAGGCCCCAGTCGTAGACGCGATAGTTCAACTGGCGCAACACGTTACGTAGCAAGTCTGTGGACAGCGGGCCGGCTAGAAAACCCGGCAGTACCAGGACCGGGTGGCCGTCGCCGTGCTGCCAGCGCGCGATCCGTCGCATCGCCAGCCGCGCGGATGCGTACTCCACGCCGGTGCGCCACTCGAGGGTTCGGAGCAGGTGTCCCGGGGGCGCCGCGTTGGCGGCATCGGGTACCTGATCCGTCGATGCGGCGACGGGCTCAGGAGTAGAAGCCATCCAGGGTCTCCTTGTTCTGCTCGGCGACCACGCCACGCTTGACCTTCAGCGACGGGGTCAACTGGCCGCCGTCGACGGAGAGGTCGTGGTCGAGCACCGCCCACTTCTTGATGGTCTCCCACCGGTTCAGGCTGGCGTTGAGCTTCTTGACGTGATCCTCGATCATGTCGTGCACGGCGTCGGACTTCGTCAGCTCCTCGTACGACTTGCCATCCAGCCCATTGTCTTTGGCCCACCCGCTGATCGAATCCTCGTCCAGGGTGACCAGGGCCGCGGCGAAGTTCTTGCCCTCACCGAACACCATGAACTGACTGGCGTACGGGCACAGCGTCGCGAACTTCGCCTCGATCGCCGGCGGCGCCACGTACTTGCCGTTGGACAGCTTGAACAGCTCCTTGATCCGGCCGGTGATGGACAGGAAGCCGTCGTCGTCGAGCTTGCCCTGATCCCCGGTGGACAGCCAGCCGTCCTTCAGCGACTCGGCGGTGGCCTCGTCGAGGTGGTGGTAGCCGGCCATCACGCAGTCGCTGCGGAACTGCACCTCGCCCGCGTCGCTGATGCGGACCTCGGTGCCCTCGAAGGGCAGGCCGACGGTGCCGAGTTTGTAGTTGTCCGGCCGGTTGATGAAGCCCGCGCCGGACGACTCGGTGAGCCCGTAGCCCTCCAGCACCAGAACCCCGGCGGCCTCGAACCACTCGGCGACATCGCGGTTCAGCGGCGCCGAGCCCGAGATGAAGAACCGGATCCGGCCGCCGAACACATCGCGGATCTTGGCAAACACCAACCCGTCGAACAGCTTCTGCTGCGCCACCAGATGCGGCCAGACGAACTTGCCCTCGCGGCGCCGGCGGGCGACCTCCTTGCCCACCGCGAACGCCCAGCCGAACAGCACCTTCTTGGCGCCCTTCTGCTGGGTGATGATCTTGTTGTAGGCCTTTTCGAAGATGCGCGGGGCGGCGCCCATGAACGTCGGTTTGACGATCCCGCAGTTCTCCACGATCTTGTCGACGCGGCCGTCGATCGCGGTGGCGAAGCCGCACGCCACTTGGGTGGCGATCAGGACCTTGCCGAACGCGTGGGCCAGCGGCAGCCACAGCAGTTGCAGATCGTTCTCGTCCAGCAGGCCCATCCCGGAGATGACGTTGCCGGTGTAAACCCACGACTTGTGCGGTAGCCGAACGCCTTTCGGCTTCCCGGTGGTACCCGAGGTGTAGATCAGCGTCGCCAGTTGGTCGGGCTTGATCTCGTCGGCGACCTTGCGGACGCAATTTGCGTGCTCGGCAAGGTATTTCGCACCCTGATCGGCGAGGTCGTCGAGGGTGATCACCCAGTCGTCGTCCGAGCTGCCTTCGATCAGCACGACCTTGCTCACGTCCGACAGCTCGCCGCGCTGCTCGGTGAGCTTCTCGAGTTGGGTGGCGTCCTCGGCGAACACGATCTTGGAGCCTGAATCGGCCAGGATGTAGGCCGTGTCCTCGGCGTTGGTGCTGGGGTAGACGGTCGTGGTGGCCGCACCGGCGCAGAGGATCGCGAGATCGGCGAGGATCCACTCCAACCGGGTGGCCGAGGCGATGCCGACCCGGTCCTCGGACTCGATACCCAGCGACAGCAGGCCGGCCGCCAGCGCCTCGACCCGTTCGGCGGCCTGGCTCCACGTGACCGACGTCCAGTCGCCGTTCTCGGGGAAGCGGAACGCCTCGCGGTCTCCCGACTTCTCGACGCGCTGTAGGAACAGCTGCGCGAGGTTGTTCGCCTGGTTAGCTCTTGTCTCGGCCATCGGACATCCCTTTGCTCTCAGCAACACGTCGCTGTCAGATCCATGTATGACGACCCGCCGCGCCCGGCTACGCCGCGCTTGCGATCGTCATAATGATCTTGCTGGGAGTGCCCACCGCTGTCTGGACAAAACGTGAAAACGCAGGCCGATTAAGCGTCGGCGGTGGCTTCGGCCAGTTCGGGTTGCACCAATCCGGCGGTCTTGGCCAGGAAGTTGGGCGCCAGTATCGACAACCCGGTGGCGCCGGCGGTGGCCCCGATCACCCCGGTCCACGCGACCGGTCCAAGCGGCGTGCAGCCGAAGAAGTGGCTCACCACCGGCGTTTGCACGATCGCCACCAGCACCGCCGAGCTGCCCAGGGCGGTGGCCACCACCAGCGGGCTGTGCCGCCGGGTGAGCAGCGTCTGGGCCAGCTGCGTCGTGACCAGCGCGGTCAATCCCATTGTGGAGGTGCGCCTTTCGGTTCCCGGTGTCCATCGGCCGATGGCCCAGGCGGAGGTGGCGCCGATGGCCGTGACGGCCCCGCGGGTGATGATCTGACGCATCAGCGGCACGTCCAGCGACGGTGTGGGCCCGGTCAGCACCGAGAGCTGATACGCGCGACGGGCTTCGGCCGCCTCCTCCTCGGTGTCGAACTCGTCGGCGTCGGGCTCCTCGAACTGCGGGGTGACGGCGACCGCGAGGGCCGGGAACATGTCGGTCAGCAGGTTCACCAGCAGCAGTTGCCGGGTCCCGACCGGCGCTCGTCCGCTGCCCAGCGCCGTGCCGATGATGGTGAAGAGCACCTCGCCGACGTTGCCGCCGACCAGGATCGTCACCGCGTCGCGTACCCCGGCCCACATGCCGCGGCCCTCGACCAGGGTGTCCAGCAGCACGCCGAGGTCGTCGTCGGTGAGCACGATGTCCGCGGCGCCGCGAGCGGCCGACGACCCGCGACCGCTGACCCCGATGCCGACATCCGCCATCCGGATCGCCGCGGCGTCGTTGGCCCCGTCGCCGACCATCGCGGTGACCCGCCCGCAGCGCTGCAGTGCCGCGACGATCTGCACCTTCTGCTCCGGGCTGACCCGGGCGAACACCTGCACGTCGGCGGAGAGCTTGGCGGCCGCGTCCTCGTCGAGGCCGTTGAGGTCGGCACCGGTGATCACCCGAGCGTCAGCGGGCAGACCCAGCTGGCGGGCGATCGCCCGCGCGGTCACCGGGTGGTCGCCGGTGATCAGCACGACGTCGCGGCCCGCGTCGACCAGGCCTTCGATCAACGGTCGGGCGGACGCGCGGGCGGTGTCGGCCAGCCCGACGTAGCCGATCAACTCCAGATCGTGCGCTGCGACGTCGACCGCGTCGGCGTCGGTGTTCTCGTCGTCGGTGGCGCGTTTCCAGTTGCCCTTCGCGACGGCCAGCACCCGTAGCCCCTGCTCGGCGAGGTTGTGCACCAACGCTTCCGCGTGCTCGCGGTCGGCTTGCGGATCGGCGAACCGGCAGCGCGGCAGCACGACCTCGGGCGCGCCCTTGAGCATCAGCACGGGCTGTTTCGGGTTGCTCTCGAGCGTGCCGATCGAGGCCGCGAAGCCGCGGCTGGATTCGAAGGGCACCTCGGCGAGCAGGTCCCAGTCCGGGTCGGTGCTGCCAGCGTGGGATTCCGCGGCCTTGAGGATCGCCTCGTCGGTGGCGTGCGCGTGGCCCTGCGCCTCGTGCGGTTGCGACGACGCGCGCGCCGCGGCCCGCAGGACGTCGGTGGCCACCGGGTCGGCTATACCGGGGAACGGTCCCTGCGGGCTGGTCGACGCCGGCACCGAAAGGACAAGGCGCAGGCGGTTTTCGGTGAGGGTGCCGGTCTTGTCGAAGCAGACGGTGTCCACCCGGCCCAGCGCCTCGATCGTGCGTGGCGCGCGGACCAGCACGCCACGCGTCGAAAGCCGTTGCGCCGCGGCCAATTGCGACAGAGTCGCGACCAGCGGCAGGCCCTCGGGCACGGCGGCCACCGCGATCGCGACGCCGTCGGCGACCGCCTGGCGCAGCGAGGCGCGGCGGAGCAGGGCCAGCCCCGACACCGCGGCGCCACCGGCCAGGGTCAGCGGCAACACCTTGGCGGTCAGTTCCCGCAGTCGGGCTTGCACGCCGGCCGACGACTCGACGTCGATGACCGCCGAGATGGCGCGATGCGCCGCAGTGCCCACGCCGGTGGCCACCACGATCGCCCGGGCATGCCCGGCGACGATCGTGCTGCCCTCGAACAGCATGCTGGCCCGATCGGTGTCGCCCGCCGCGACCGGATCGACCTGTTTGTCGACCGGCAACGACTCGCCGGTCAGCAGCGACTCGTCGACCTCGAGGTCCTCGGCGACCAGTAGCCGAGCGTCGGCGGGCACCACGTCGGGCACCGCCAGGTCGATGACGTCGCCGGGACGCAGCGAACTGGCCGGCACCGTCACCGTTCGGGTGGTCGTGCGGGCCGCCTCCAACCGGCGGCGCGAGGTGGCCACCGTCGGGACGACGACGCGGCGCGCGACCTGGTCCTGCTCGGCGAAGAGTTCCGCGGCGGCGGCCTCGGCGCGGAGTCGCTGGGAGCCGCCTATCACGGCGTTGACCGCCATGACACCGCCGACCAGCAACGCGTCGACGTTGCTGCCCAGGATCGCCGAGGCCGCGGCGCCGACCGCCAGGATCGGCGTGAGCGGGTCGGAAAGCTCGGCCCTGGTCGCCGACAACAGCTTGCCGGCCTGGCGTGCGGGTCCGCGCAGCGGCGAGCCCAGCGGGCTGTAGGACAAGTCTTCCAGCACGCGCCGCCAGGCGGGCGCGCTCTCGACCGCGGTGAGCGGACGCGTCCGGCCGGCCAGTCGCGAGTAGACGATCTCGGGGTCCAGGGCATGCCATGCGGTCAGCGGCTGCGGTGTGGGGTCGGGTTGGCGCAGCACCTTGGCGGCCGAAAACGCCCCGGACATCAGCGCGCTGGCGGCGGCGGCGTTGACCGGGTTGAGCCAGCGCCGGATCGCCATCGGATTGCTCGGTCCCGACGGATTGCCGGTGACCAGCAGCAGACCGGCCAGCGTGGTCCCGCCCTTGGCCAGGTTCACCGAGGACTCGCTGGCCTGACGCGCGGCCGGCAGTGCCGACAGGATGCGCACCGCGGCGGCCAGATCGGTGCCGGTGATGATGTCGGCACTCCACGGCGTCGCGGCCTTCGGGTCGTCGAGCGCGACCCCGACGTCGGCGATGGCCAGCGCGGCCAGGGTGTCGGTCGAGGCGAAGTCGCGATGCAGCGCGGTGATCAGCAGTACCGGTCCGCGGTCGGCGCGCAGGTCGCGGACCAGCTTGAGCAACGGCGTGCCGCTGGGGTGGCTGGCGGCGACGCTGGCCGCGAGGTCCTGAGTGCCTGCGACATGGCGCAGCACGACGCGGGCGCCGGTGCGATTCGCGATCTGCAGCAGTGGCACCGCGTACGGGTCGACCTCCCAGCCGACTTCGACGTGACCGACGGTCTCCCCGTCGACGACGAGGTCGGCGTGCTCGAGCCCCTGGGCCGGGGCGGCCGACGGTCCCTCGGCCCGCAGCCAGCGCAGCCGCGCGGTGTTCGCGGGAAGCTCGTCCGGATCGGGCTCGGGCGGCTGCTCGGAGTGCAGCAGTGCGTCGGCGACCTCGTACACCCGGTCGTCGTCCCAACCGGTGATGTCGCCGCGGGCGTGCAGCACCGCGCGGTGGTCGCCGCGCAGGGCGGCGCCGTCGATGACGACGACCTTGACCCGGTCCAGCCGGCGTAGCGCACCGGGATCGAGGATCATCTGCCCGTCGTCGGCCAGTCCACGGCCCAGCACCGCAGCGAAGGACTGGCGACCCATGTGGGCGGCCTTCGGGATTCCGGCCAGCACGGCGCCGGCCGCGTCCTCGGTGCCGCCGCCGGCGACCAGCGCGCTGGCCGCGGCGATCAGCGAGCCGTTGGCGGCCGAGTCGACGTACTCCTCGACCGGCCCGGCCATCGAACCCTTCGCGCTGTCGATGGCGGCGTCGATCGACCCGTCCACCACGACATGTGACGCCTCGCCGGCCGCCGCTGCTGCCCAATTATGTTGGGCTGCCTGTGCTTTCGCGACACCCGTGGATGAGATGACGGGGACGACGGGGGCCTGGGGTCGGCTCGGAGAGGCAAGTTGCGGCTCCCGGTCGCGCCAACGGCGGCGGTGCGCCTCGGCCTCGGAGATCTGCAGGACGCGCTCGGCCAGGTTCAGCAGCGGCGTGCCGACCGCCTGGGTCAGCCCGTTGGCGGCGGCGGTCGATGCGGCGAGGGCCAGGTCGGTGCCGACCCGGCCCAGCCGCGACTCGAGCACGGCCACCATCCGCGGCTGGTCTTTCAGCAGCGCGGCGGCGGCGCGGGTGGTCTTGGGCGCGGCGGGCAACTTCACGACCCAACCGGTGACGGCGGCGCCGATCGCCACGGCGTCGAAGACGGCCGCGGTCAGCGGCACCAGAACCGCCAGCGGGTTACCGGGGTCGGCGAACGGCGCGATCCGGATCTGCGGCTCGCGTCCGGCGGCGGCCAAGTCCGCGGCAGCGCCGTTCACCACGTCGCGGACCGTTTCGAGCACGACGTCGGCGTCGGCATCGTCATCGAGTTCGACGACCAAGCGGCCCAGGGCTCCCTCGACGTGCGCGTGGGCGACGCCCGCGACCGCGCGCACCGGGCCTTCGACCACGGCAGCGTGCTCGTGCCAGCGCGGGAACGGCAACAGCGGGTCGAGATCCAGGTGCACGCGCCGCCCGGCCTGCCATCGCACGGTCGCCGAGGCGCCGTCGCGGCTGCCGTTGGTCGATCGGCCGCTGCCCAACACCCAGGCCGTCGAGTGAGTGACGGTGTCGACCACCGGAGCGGTCAGCGTCGACACGGCATCGGCGGCGCTTGCCACGCTCTGCGCCCCGGCCTGCAGCATCTGCACCGCTCCACCGGCTACGCCGCCGAGCAAGGCGGTCACACCTGGAACCCTCATCGCGCACCCTTCGCATGTCTGTTCTGTCGCCCAGGTCCGCCTGGGCAACACGGCGGCTTAGCTGTACGACGAAATGGGGAGAACGCTGACATCCCCCGTTAGTAGACGAGCGTACGTGTTACGTGTGAGTCCAGCCGGGCGAAGAATGCGCCATAGCCAACCGGGTCAGTGTGTCGCCGGCAGCCCGAACACCGGGAACAGGTCCGGATCGAGGAAGACGAGCATCCGGGCGATGCCGCGGTCGCCTGGGGTGATGACGTGAATCGAGTGCGCGCGGAATATGTCGTCGTCGGCGCGGCGGTATTCGGCGAGAGCGGGCCGGCCGTTGGCGGACGTGTCGACAAACGCGATGTCGCCGGGTTCGGCGAACGCGCGTCGTGACAGAAACGTCGTGACGGCGTCGCGACCTGTGAACCACACCGGCAGCGGCGGCATCTCGAGGCGGACGTCGGTCTGCAGCAGGTCGGTCAACGCGGCAAGGTCGGCGTTTTCGAAGGCCGCGCAGTAGCGATCCAGCAACGCTCGGAGGTCCGCGTCGTCCGGTTCGGGCACGTCGTCTTCGTTCGGCGCGACCTCAGCGAGGTGGGCGCGCGCTCGCTGCAGCGCGCTGTTCACCGAGGCCGTGGTGGTCTCGAGGAGCTCCGCGACCTCGGCGGCGCTGAACTGTACGACGTCACGCAGGATCAGCACCGCCCGCTGCCGGGCCGGGAGTTCCTGAAGGGCCGTCGCCACCGCCAACCGCACACTCTGCCGGACCCCGAATTCGGTCTCGGGGGTCAACGTGTCCGGCAGCGGCTCCAGCCACTGGTGGCTGCCGGTCGGCGCGCCGACGTCGACGTCCGGGTCGACGGACCCGGAGCCCAACCCGGCGGGCAGCACTCTTCGGGTGCGGTTCTCCAGCGCCCGCAGGCAGGCGGTGGTCGCAATCCGGTACAGCCAGGTCCGCAGAGCGGCGCGCTCCTCGAAATCCGAATAGCCGCGCCAACCGCGCAGGTAGGTTTCCTGGACCAGATCCTCGGCGTCCTGTGCCGAGCCGAGCATGCGGTAGCAGTGCGCGATCAGCTCGCCCCGAAACGGCGCCGCCTGCTCGATGAAGTCTTCCTGCGCGGGCACGGCAACTCTCCTCTCCGTGAATACAGAGACGTGCGGTCCGCGAAATTCATCGGCCTGCCCGCGATGAATTCCGGCGCGGCGACGTATCGAACCACTATGACCCTTCACCCTTCCCTTGAGAACCGGACGCTGGCCGGCACGACCGCGATCGTGACCGGCGCCAGCCGCGGATTCGGCCGCGCGATCGCCGAGACCCTGGCCACCGCGGGCGCGCACGTGGTCGGCGTCGCGCGCAGCGGCGCGGCGGTGGCCGCGGACGCCGCCGACCCCGAGGTGGCGAATCGCCTCATCGGAGAGCACAAGCCGCACACACTGGTGCTGTGCGCGGGGGCGACGCCGACGATGCGCCCACTGCACGAGCAGACATGGGAGAGCTTCAGCCAGAACTGGAACGTGGACGTCGCGCAGGCGTTCCACTGGACACGCGCGGCGCTGACCCTGCCGTTGGCCCCGGGCAGCACGGTCATCCTGGTGTCGAGCGGTGCCGCGCTAAACGGCTCACCGCTCAGCGGCGGCTACGCGGGCGCGAAGGCCGCCGTGAAGTTCGTCGCCGATTACGCCGCCCTCGAATCCGACCGGGCCGGCCTCGGCATCCGATTCACCTCGGTGTTGCCGCGTCTGACTGCCGCAACCGAAATGGGCGCCGAAGCCGTTGCGGCATATGCCGATCGGCAGGGCGTCGACATCGACGCCTTCCTCCGCGCGGCCGGGCCACCACTCACCGCGGAGCAGGTCGGCCGGTCGGTGCTCGAGCTCGCCACCCGACCACTTGACGGCTCGTATCTACTCACCGCCGCGGGCTTGTCGGAGCTCAACTGAAATAGAAAGGGAGACAACAGATGAAGACACCACCGATCGTATCGGCCCAAGAGTGGACGGCCGCGCAGCACCAGATGCGGGTGCGGGAGAAGGAAGCCATGCGCGTGCACGACGCGCTCGCGGCGCAGCGCCGGCGGATGCCCTGGCTGCCTGTCGAGAAGAACTACGAGTTCGACGGCCCGGACGGCAGAGTCGATCTGCTGGGCCTGTTTCAGGGTCGCCGGCAGTTGCTGGTCTACCGCGCCTTCGTCGGGCCTGAGATCGACGGCTGGCCGGATCACGGCTGCCGCGGTTGCTCGATGATCGCCGACCACATCGGCAACCTGGCCCACCTCAATGCGCGCGATGCCACGCTGGTGTTCGTCTCTCGCGCGCCGCAGGACGGCATCGACCGGTTGAAGGAGCGGATGGGCTGGCGGATGCCGTGGTACTCGATCACCGACGACTTCGACGTGGACTTCGGCGTGGACGAATGGCACGGCACCAACGTGTTCATCCACGACGACGCGCGGGTCTACCGGACATACTTCATCAGCGGCCGGGGTGACGAGGTGCTGGGCAACACCTGGAGTTTCCTGGACCTGACCCCGTTGGGCCGACAGGAGAATTGGGAAGACTCGCCGGAGGGCTATCCGCAGGGCCCGCCCTATGAATGGTGGGACTGGCACGACACCTACGGCGAACACGAGCCGTCGCGCTGGTTCGGCGATCCCGATCCGAACGATCCCAACGATCCGCGACCCGCCCGCACCTGAGATGTTGCGTGCGGTGTCAGCGGTGCTGCCGACGTTGGGGTGCGGCCAGTAAGTTCTTCCGGAAAGGGAAACCGGAAGGGAGACGGCATGTCGGCAGCGACCAGTGACGTGTGGGAAGCCATGTCGACCGCGCGGACGATCCGGCGGTTCACCGACCAGCCGGTCGACGACGCCACGCTGGAGCGATGCCTGCAAGCGGCGATGTGGGCACCCTCCGGCGCGAACGCGCAGGCATGGCGGTTCGTCGTGTTGCGCTCGCCCGAGCAGCGGGCGGTCGTGGCCAAGGCGGCGGCCCAGGCGCTCGAGGTGATCGAACCGGTGTACGGCATGAGCCGGCCCGCCGCCGCCGATCACAGCCGTCGCGCGCGCAGCAATCGCGCAACCTACGAGCTACATGACCGCGCGGGCGGATTCACGTCGATCCTGTTCGCGCAGAAGCACTTTCCAACGGCCTCCGAGCTACTTCTCGGCGGCTCGATCTTTCCCGCGATGCAGAATTTTCTGCTGGCTGCGCGCGCGCAGGGCCTGGGCGCGTGCCTGACCAGCTGGGGTGCCTACGGCGGCGAGAAGCTCCTGCGAGAAGCGGTCGGGGTGCCGGATGACTGGATGGTGGCCGGGCACATCGTGATCGGCTGGCCGAAGGGCAACCACGGCCCGGTTCGCCGTCGGCCCTTGAGTGAGGTGGTCAACTACGACCGCTGGGACGATCTGGCGGTCGAGCGGTTGGTGAACCGACCGGGGTCGTGAATCGTCGTTCTCATGGCGCCGGTCGGCGTTACATCGACGAGGGGATTGGCGTGCGTTGACGGCAACACGAAGTTCGGCAGTCGGTCAGGCGATCAGCAGGTACGGCCTCGCGCTGATCTTGGCGTGGATCGGGTTCGGCAAGTACATCAAAATGGAAAGCCGGGTACTCATCGAGCACAGCCCGCTGATGAGTTGGGTGTATGACATTTTCAGCGTGACCACCGTGGCTCGCGGTCTCGGAACACTGGAGATCGCGACCGCGATCCTGATCGCATCGCGACCGTTTTCGGCGAGACTCTCTGCCGCCGGTAGCGCCTTGGCGATCGTGCTGTTCTGCGGAACGCTGAGTTTTCTGTTCACCACGCCCGGTGTGGTCACCCGGTTCGTCGGGCCGGTGCCGGTGCTCTCGGCAATGCCCGGCCAATTCCTACTGAAAGACATCGTGCTGCTTGGCGTGGCGGTGTGGACACTGGGCGAAGCGCTGCAAGCGTCATCGGCCGGATGAGCGGTCGTGCGGACTCACCACGGCGCGTCTGCCCAACCGAGGAAGCGGGCGCCGGGCGTCGGGTCGAAGGTGTTCATCACCTGGACGTTGTGGCCTGCGCCGGCCAGGCCCCGATAAGAAGCCAGTACGCCCCCGGATACGAATGTGCCGTCACCCTGGGCGATGTCGACGTGACCGAGATCGCCGGGCAACGAATTCTCGGAAAACACCAACGCGCCGCGCGGGAAGTTCTGGTCCATGTGGATGCGCCCCTCCGCGGCGAGCTTGTCACGGAATTCCTTGGCGGTATGGGCGCCGATTCCACTCACGCCGTAAGACCAGGCGACAAAGTTCCCGCAGCCCTGCGGACCGAACATATCCGTACCGACCGCTGAGTTCGCCTTGGCAACAGCATCATTCGCCCGAGCGCTGACGCCCGCGGGCGCCGCCTGGTTGCAGTCCGGGCCTAGCGGGTCCAGAGTGTGAGTCTCGATGTCGACGGCTGCGACGTAGTGGCCGTCGGACGTCCGATACCAGAGGTCGTCCCGGCTCTCGGGAATATTGGAGCTGAAAAAGCCGCTGACACGCTGACCGCTGGCGTGGCAGACCAACGTAAGCTGTTGTCCCGCATCATAAAAGCCATCCTGGGAGCCCAGATCGGGACCATTGGTACGCGGGGTCCTGTGCTTCACCGCGGCCGTCGTGTCGGCATCCGCCGTCGGCCCTACCGACACGGCCTGCGTGAGTCCCGCCGCGATCACCGCCGCGCACATGATGACGTATCGGCGACGGTGTCGTTCGACCCTCAAGGCACGGCGCAATGGTCCTCCCCCAAGCCAGCTCACAACTTACTTGGAAAAGTCCGCGTCACAGGCGATTTCCCGACGCCACGCCGGGGAGCTTCGTCAGCGCTTGATGCCCGCAGTGAAGAGGTCACCGAGTGGGCGCGTCCAGAGCGGACGCCGCACACGGTGTTGTTCGGCAACGGTGAACCCGGCGCCCTCGAACAGTCGCCGCATCTCGGCGGGCGTCGGATTGTGCGATGGCGTCCACCGACTGCCGGGCAGTAGTGGCCGGCGGGCACTCATCGTCGAGATGGCAACGAGCCCACCCGGGACCAGCACGCGGTGGAATTCGCGCAAGGCGGCAGGCTGATCGAAGAAGTGAAAAGCCGACGTGGTCACCACCGCGTCGAGGGCCTCGTCGTCGAAGGGCAGGTGCTCGGCCGGGCCTCGCCGCCAGTCGACCTCGCCGGGCCGGGCCTGAGCTTGCTTCAGCATGCCCTCGGACATGTCGACGCCGTAGACCGCTGCCGGGTGCAGGTCATTGTGGATGCGATCAGCGAGAATGCCTGTGCCGCAAGCGACATCGACCACCTGCGCCGACTGGTGGTCGCGCAATTGCGCGACCACCTCGTCGTGCGCCGGGCGGTAAACCCACTCCTGCAACACCGGCAGGTTGTAGGCCGGGGCGGCGAAGCCCCAGAACCGCGTGACGACCTCGTTGAATCCGCGACGCTGCGGAGTCTGGGTCACTTGGTCGACGTGTAGTAGGTCACGTCGCCGACGTTGACCGAGTCGGTCGACTCGGGCACCGGCGGCAGATCGTGCTCGGCCAGCAGTTCGCTCGCCGTCCGGCCGACCGAGCGCCAGCCCAGCCCGTCGAGGTATTCGGCGACGTCGGCGCGGTCGCCCTGGTAGCCGAGTTCGTCGAAATCGAGGTCGAACCCGGCGGCGCGCCACTTGTCGGTGGCCTTGCGCATCATCTCGCGGACCTTCTCCTCGTCGACGTCGCCGGCATTGGGGATGGCTTCGGTGGCCAGCCGGCTGCCGTCGGCACTGAGCGCAGAGATGTTGTCCAGCAACCGATCCTGCGCCTCGGGCGGCAGGTAGCCCAGCAGCCCCTCGGCGATCCACGCGGTGGGCCGGCTCTTGTCGAAGCCGGCCTCGGCCAGCGCGGCCGGCCAGTCGTTGCGCAGGTCGATGGCGACCGTGCGGCGGTCGGTGGTCGGGCTCGCGCCCAATTCGGTCAGTGTCTGGGTCTTGAACGCGATCACCTCGGGCTGGTCGACCTCGAAGACGGTCATGCCGGCCGGCCAATCCAGCCGGTAGGCGCGGGCGTCGAGGCCCGACGCGAGGATCACGGCCTGGCGGATGCCGGCCTCGGTCGAGTCGGCGAAGAAGGCGTCGAAGAACCGGGTCCGGACGGCCATCGCGTCGGGCATCTGCTGCAGTTTCCAGGTCGAGTCCTCGTGGTCGACGCTCGAGATGTCGAGGTCACCGCTGGCCCAGCGGGTGAGGAAATCGACCCCGACGGCCTTGACGAGTGGCTCGGCATACTGGTCGTTGATCAGGGGGTTGTCGGCCTTGGTGGCGACGGCCCGGGCCGCGGCAACCATCGTGGCTGTTGCTCCAACGCTGGTGGCGAGGTCCCAGGTGTCGTTCTCGGTGCGCGGCATTGCGTGCTCCTTAGTTAGTCGGGACGTACTTAGTTAGCCTAGCAAGTATTTAGCTGATCTATCAACTGTCGCGCGAAAGCGCAGGTGGCTATCGATGGCTGATCGCCGCGGTGACCTGAGCTACGCGCCGCCCAACCGTTTCCATCCGCCGGCGCGAGAGCGTCTGGAGCGGGTGCACGGCCACGATCATCGGCACCCGGTCGCGATGGTCGAAGACCGGTGCGGCGATCGTGGCGACCGGTTGCTGCGGGCGGGCGGCATCATCGTCGGGTAGGAAGCCGATCGTGGTGAACTCCATCAGCAGCTGATCGGTGATCTCGCGGACGTGATCGGGCAGGCCGTCGGCGGACAACGTACCCACCACATGGGCTGCCTGAGTCAGCGCGGGCGTCGTGCAGTCCACGTCGAACCCGCGTTTGCGGGTGCGCTCCAGCACTTCCTCCAGGCGACGCCTCAGCAACGGATTAGTGGCTCCGCTCCGCTCGATCCACGCGCTCTGCTCCCCGGGGGTGTCCCACGCGGCGAATGCGACTCCGAACGGCGGGGCGTAGCGGATCCGCTCGCCGGGCGCGCCGATGGAGCGCTGACCCGCGTCCCCGAACGAGGTGATCATCAGCGAGTCGTCAAGGCGCTCGACAACCGATGTGGCGTAACCGAATTCGTCGGCGAGGTCAAGCGCCACCGTTCTGGCGGCGTGCGCCAGGGTTCGCGCCGTCTCGACCCGTGTCGCCACGACGGCCAGCGCCGGCCCCAGCGAATAGGTCTTGTCGACCGGGTCGCGGCTGACCCAACCGCGCTCACACAGGGTGGCCAGGATGGCGTGCGCGGTGGCCTGGGTCAATTCGAGTTCGCGCACCACGTCGGAGAACCGCCACCGGACGTCGTCGTTTCCGGCGAGCAGTTCGACGACATCGAGAACGCGCGCGGTGGGCGGCGAAACGGGAATCTCTTGACTTCCTTTCGGCGAGCTTCCTACGCTGACTTTCTGATTATCGAGATGCTATCTCGAATAATCGAGACAGCCTAGGGCGCGAAGGAGTGCGCGAATGCGTGCAGTGGTGTTGCGCGACGGTCGACTCGGCGTTCGAGAGGTCGACGACCCGGTTCCCGGGCCCGGTGAACTGCTGCTGCGAACATTGAGCACGGCGATCTGCGCGTCGGACGTGCACTTCATGGATCACCCGGAGATGGGGGTCGACGATCCGACGGGCCGATCTCTGTACGACGCGAACCGCGACATCGTGCTCGGCCACGAATTCGTCGGCGAGGTCGTCGGGCACGGGCCAGACTGCACCGGGCAGTTTCCCGTCGGCACCCGCGTCACCTCCATTCCCATCCGCGCGGTGAACGGCGGCCCGGAAGGAGTTGTCGGCGTGCGGATCATCGGCCAGCACCCTGAGGCTCAGGGCAGCTTCGGCGAACTGGTCGTGGTGGGGGAGTCGTTGGCGAAGTCGGTCGATGCGGACGTGTCCTGCGATGCCGCGGCGCTCACCGATGCATTCGCGGTCGGCGAGTTCTACGTGCGATCGGCACGGATGGAGGCCGGCGAGATCCCGATCGTCATCGGGGCGGGTGCGATCGGTCTGTCGGCCGTCGCTGCGCTGGCCACCCGGGGCGTGGAGCCAATCATCGTGTCGGACTACAACTCTGAACGCCGCGCGCTGGCGTGCGACAGCTTCGGCGCCCATGTCGCCGTCGACCCCGCCGAGCGATCACCGTTCGACGTCTGGCGCGAGCTGCGCGTCGAATGCGGAATGTGGGGCCCGATGGTCGTTTTCGAATGTGTCGGCGCATCGGGGTTGATCCAGAAGATCGTCGACAGCGTTGACATCGGAACCCGGATCTACTGCGCCGGTGGTTGGTACACCGGCGACACGCTGAACATCACCGATGCGACCCGTCAAGGCGTGACCATCCAGTTCGGCGGTGGGCCGCACCCGCAGGACTGGTACGGCACGCTCGACGCGATCGCCGCCGGCCGGCTCGATCCGCTGCCCAGCGTCGGAGCGGTCATCGGCCTCGACGACGTTCCCGACGCGCTCGACTCGGCCCGAAAGTCCACTGGCCCAGCCCGAATCATCGTCCATCCGAACGGAGACGTCACGTGAGTGATCGCGAAGACCGCCAAGACATCGCCGAGGTGCTATTGCGCTACGCCACCGGGATCGACCGCCGAGACTGGCCGCTGTTTCGCACGGTGTTCACCGACGACTGCGAACTGGACTACGGCGAGATCGGTACGTTCCGGGGCGTCGACGCGATCACCGAATTCATGGATCAGGCGCACGCGATGGCGGGTCACACCATGCACCGGCTCACCAATCAGGTGATCACGGTCGACGGCGACACGGCCGAGTCACGGACCTACGTAGATGCACTGATCATGGTCGACGTGAACGCGGGGGTGAATGCCGCCGGGTTCTACGATGACGAACTGGTGCGGGGTGAGGACGGCTGGCGCGTGGCCCGTCGTCGCTTCATCCAGGTGCGGTTGGCTCAGGTGGGAGGCACGGCATGACCTTCGCGGACAAGTACGGGCCGTGGGCGCTGGTCCTGGGAGCGTCCGACGGCGTGGGGGCGGCGTTTGCCGAGGCGCTGGCGGACCGCGGGCTCAACGTCGCGCTGGTGGCTCGCCGCCAGGCCGTCCTCGACGAGGTGGCGGCCGGGATAGTCGCGCGCACCGGTGTCCAAACTCGTTCGCTGGCAATCGATCTCGCATCGCCTGACGCGACGGCGCAGGTTGTCGCCGCGACCACCGGTATCGAGGTGGGCTTCCTGGTCTACTGCGCCGGCGCCGACCCCAACTTCGAGCCGTTTCTGGCCAACCCGGTCGAGATCGCGGAATCGATGGTGCACCGCAACTGCGTTGTGCCGATGCAGTTGTGTCACCGCTTCGCGCCCGCGATGGTCGAACGCGGCAAAGGTGGGATCGTCGTCTTCGGATCGGGCGCAGGCCTCGCCGGCGGACCCAACATGGTGGCCTACGGCGCCACGAAGGCGTTCGACATGGTGTTCACCGAAGCCTTGTGGAGCGAACTGCACGACACGGGCGTCGACGTGCTCGGTCTCATTCTCGGCAAGACGAACACGCCCGCCCTGCGCAAGCTCGAGCACAGTCGCGGACACCTGTCTTCCGAGGATGCGGTGCCGTCGGACGCCGCCAGTGTCGACGAGGTGATCACCGAGGCGCTCGAAAACCTCAGCAACGGGCCGACTTTGATGGTGGGCGAGATGATGCGCGCGATGGCGCCGATGCTGGCATCGCTCAGCCGTAATGAGGCGGTCGCGCTTTTTGCCCAGGCGCAGGCATCCGCGATGGGCGACTAGGCCCGCCGAAAGCCAAACATCCCAGGCCCTTTCGGACCTGGGATGTTTGGTTACTGCTGGTTTGGACCGCCTGGCCGCTAAAGTCCGAGGAAGGACAGCGGGTCGAATGCGGTGGCCGCGCCGGCGCCCGCTTCGGTGAGTCCGTTGGTCAGTGCCTCGAGACCGGCGGTGAAGGCGTCGCCCGGGTTCAGCAACGCCGTGGCGTCGATTCCGCCGAACAGTGAGCCCAGATCCAGGTTGCCCAGGGGCGTGACCAGGATGTCGTGGATGGTGCTGGCCGCACCGTCCAGACCCGGGATAGCCGTGTAGATGTTCTCCACCCCACCACCCAAATTCAGCACGTCGTAGACCGTTCCCACCGCGGGCAGAGTGGCCCCGTCGGCCGCGGGAATGAGGTCGGCGATCGAACTGGAATCTCCTGGGACGCTGAGCACGTCGCCGAGGTGGGTGACGGTGAACTCGGCGTTGGTGAGGCCGAGCAGGTTGGTCACCTGGTCGTTGGTGTCGATAGCGCCAATTGCGTTACCAGCGCCGTCGTACACGTTGAAGTCCTGCTGAGCCAACGTGAGCGAGATCGGTCCGAACCCGAGGTCCAAGGTCGGAGTTCCGCCGCCGAGGTTCAACAGCGGTGCGGCGCCGGTCAATTGGTAGACCGGGTTGAAGCCTTCGCCGGTAACCAGACCGAAGTCACCGGGTTGGGTGAAGTCTGCCGTCAACGGGTTGAAGGTCAAGCCGTCGAGGGTGAACGCATTCGCGCCTATGGCGCTGTCGCCGGCTTGGAGGCCGGTCAACGCGTCGGCCGGGTTGAGCGGGTTGGCGACGTTGATGTTCTCGAACAGCGAGGTCAGGTTGATCGTGCCGTAGGGCGTGACCAAGTTGTCGGTGACGCTGCCGAGGGCGCCCGGCGTGGCGGTGTAGACGTTCTCGAAGCCGCCGCCGAAGTTGAGCGCGTCGTAGACCGATCCCACGGTCGGCAAGTCAGCGGAGCCAACGCCCGCCGGTGTCACGTCGGTGACAATCAACTGGGTGTTCGTGAGCCCCAACAGGTTTGTCACGTCAACGCCGGTGTTGATGGTGCCGATCTCCGCAGCCGACGAGCCGCTGCCGCTATAGACGTCGAAGATCTGGGTGGCCAGATCGTTGCCACCGTTGGACGGATCGCCGAGTGACGTACCACCGATGACCAGCAGCGGTGCCGTGGTTGCGAGCGGGGCGACCGTGTTGAAACCTTCGGTTCCCGCCGAGTTGATTGGGTCCAGGGTGGTGCCGGCAATGGTGAAGGCTTCCGGTGCACCGGTGATGCCGTGTGCCTCCAGACCGGTGAACGCGTCGCCGGGGTTCAGCGGGTTCGCCGCGTTGAAGGTGAACAGTGAGCTCAGGTCGTAGCTCTGGCCGGTCGGCGTGATGAACGTGTCGGTGACGGTGCCGTCGTCTCCAGGAGTGGCGACGTAGATGTTCTCGTAGCCGCCGCCGAAGTTCCACGCGTCGTAGACCGAACCAATTGCGGGCAGGCTGGACGCGTCGCCGCCATCGGCCGCCGTGACGCCTGCGACAGTGAACTCGGCGTTGGTGAAGCCGAACAGGTTGGTCACGGTCTCATTGCCCTGAATGCTGCCCAGTTCGGCTCCGCCAGGGCTGTACACATCGAAGTTCTGGGTGGCGAGGGGCAGGCCGAGCGCCGTGCCACCACCCAACTCGAGCAGCGGCGGTGAGGTGGTGAGCTGGTAGACGGGGTTGAAGCCCTCAACGCCCGCTGCGTTGATCGGGTCGAAAACGTAGCTGCCGATGGTGAAGGCGTCGTCGCCCGGGGCCGCCGCGGCGACGGCCACCTGCAGAAATGCGGTGGTCAACAATCCGCCCGTGGCCGCCAAACCGGCCGTGATCAAGCGTCTGTTCATAGGTCTTGCTCCTACTTTCCGTGTGCAGTGATAAGGGGCGGGCGTGGTGTTACTTGTGAGTAACGTCACGGGACCCTACTGAGGAGTAATATAGGAAGTCAATACAAAATCTTGGTTATCTCTCAGGTTCCCAGGCGATTGCCAGCTTATTGACACCGCGTCAGCAGGCTCGCTCCGATCGTTGCGGGCTAACAACTGCAGCTCGGAAGACTGTTCCGGTTCGCGAAAGCAAGTAATGTCCCTGAGTCGAAATGAAGTGGTACTCAGGTGCCACTCAGTCGTCACGGTTCCGCGTCATGTGGTCGGCGGAAAATGCCTATACTTCGAACCGTCCAGAACGGCATTCTCAAATTTGGAGAAGCCGTTTCCACTAGCGCGGAAGCGGGTCGGCATGACGGGAATGTGTGACGGCAAGGTCGCTCTGGTGACCGGGGCGAGCCGCGGATTGGGAAAAGCCATCGCGCAGCGGCTGGCCGCCGAGGGCGCCACAGTCGGACTCACCGCGCGCACGCTGGAACCGGACCCGAAGTACCACGGATCGCTGCAGCAGACTCTCCGTGAGATCAGCACCGCGGGCGGTTCGGCGGTGGCCATCCAGGCGGACCTGTCCAACGCCGAAGACAGGCAGCGGTTATTCGCCGAACTGGTCGAAAAGGTCGGCGCGCCGGACATTCTCGTGAACAACGCCGCCGTGACATTCTTGCGGCCGCTCGACGAGTTCCCGGAGCGTCGCGCCCGCCTGATGATCGAAATGCATGTGCTCGCACCACTACACCTCACTCAATTGGCGATTCCGGCGATGCGCGAACGAGGCCGGGGCTGGGTGCTCAACGTGACTTCGGTCGGAGGCGACCTGCCCGAGGGCCCGCCATTCGCGGAGTTCGACCGAACCGCCGGCTTCGGAATTTACGGGACGGTGAAGTCGGCACTCAATCGACTCACCAAAAGCCTTGCCGCAGAACTCTTCGACGACGGCATTGCGGTGAATGCCGCCGCCCCGTCCAACCCGGTGGCCACTGAGGGGGCCGGCACCCTCGACCTGGCCAAGACCGACACCGAGGACATCGAGCTCATCACCCAGACGGCGCTGACGCTCGTCACCGGCGACCCGGCGACGCTGACCGGACGCATCGCCCACACTCAACCGTTCCTGCGGGAAATCGGGTGGTTGCACTGAACGACGCGCTGTTGGCGCAGTTAGCCGAACGACTTTCGTCACAGCGCGTTTCGGATCTGCACCCGTTGGTGGGCGGCGCATCGAGTCTGACCTTCGCCGGCCGGCGCCACGGCCGGCGCGTCGTCGTCAAGGTTGCCCCGCCCGGAGTTCCGCCCACCGCCCACCGGGACGTGCTACGGCAATCGCGCATGATCAAGACCTTGAGCCCGACCGAGGTACCCGTTCCGCAGGTCCTCTTCGAAGACACCGGCGATCCACCCCTGTTCGTGATGTCGTTCCTTGATGGAATCAGTTGCGAGCCGCTGTTCGATGACGCCGATGCCGGCTCCGAAGATGTTGTCGCGGAGCGCTTTCGGAATGCGGCCGCGACGCTCGCCCGACTGCACGGTCTCGAACCGGGAGATCACGACCTGGCCGGCGAGCCGGTGGTCGGACCGCTCGAGGAGGTCGAGCGGTGGTGTCGCACACTGGAAACCGTCGACCCGACGCTGGCGCCGGGGTGGTCCGACGTCGCCGACGCGCTACGCGACAAGGCACCGCCGAGCCTCCGGCCCGCGATCGTGCACGGCGACTTCCGGCTCGGCAATCTGCTTGCAGACAGCGATCGAATCACTGCCGTCATCGACTGGGAGATCTGGTCGGTGGGCGATCCCCGCGTCGACGCCGGATGGTTCCTGATCAACTGCGACCCGCAGACCTACCGGCGCCCGACGCGGTACGGCGCGGCGGTCCCGCCGCTCGAGGAGCTTGTCACGATTTATCGCGATGCGATGAAAATGGAAGTGCCGGAACTGGATTGGTTCTGCGCTCTGGCGTGCTTCAAGTCGACGGCGACATGGTCGCTGATCGTCAAGCACAACCGGCGAAGGGAAGTGCCGGATGCGGGGCTGGAAGAGATGGCGCCGGTAGTGCCGCGACTGCTCGCGCGAGCGGGCGACCTGCTCGATTAGTTGTGCGGAACGCCGTTCACGTCGGGCCCGGTGTCGGAGAACCCCTGCTGGATTCCCGCGGCGATCTGGCCGGCCGGCGGGGTGAAGAACTGGACGATCGGTCCCTGGGGGATCGGGTCGTGGCACTCGCAACTGAGGTCGCCGAACGACGCGGGGTCGGCGAATGCCGGTGCGGCCACACCGAGGCCGGCGGCTACGGCGATACCCGCTGTGACGAGGACTTTTGTGATCATTGAGATTCTCCCAGATGCGATTGCCCCCATGATACCGGCTGCCGCCGTCGGCTCGTCGCGCAAATCTGCGACACCGATCAGCCGGCGAACTGCGGGCAGTACGCGCCCACGGCGGCCCCGACGAAGTACCCGGCGTGGTACGGGTCGAGGCCGCTGCGGTCGATGACCTCTTGCGCGACGTCGTCCTTGGTCCGTCCCCTGCCGAGCTCCGTGCAGACCTGATGGGCGGCGTCGATGGCCGCCTCGGCCGACTTGTAATTGATGCCGCGAGACTGCAGCGCCGCCAGGAACCGGTCGTCGAGAGGATCGGCGCGAACGTCGGCGACCAACGGTCCGAGCAGAGCTCCGGTGAGCACCGCAAGGCCCGCGAGTGCCCGGCCCGCCGAAATGCCGGCTCGTGTCATGCAGGCGCCTTTCTGCGCAAAGGAGACATCGGGTGACCCCGGTCCGCACATTAGCGGCGGATGTGAGTCGGCGATGGATTAACCGCGCGGAATTCCCGCGAGTTTGTCGGCAAACTTTTCCTCGGCGGCCTGGCGCAGGCGCAGGATGTGTTCGGACGGAAACACATCGGGTGATGGTGTGCAGTCCTTGAGTAGCAGCCTCGCCAACGTGACCTTGTGCACCTCGGTCGGACCATCGGCCAGGCCCAATACGAACGATTCGGTGAGGTACTGCACGAACGGCATCTCGTGCGACGTCCCGAGCGATCCGTGGATCTGCAACGCTCGCGAGGATACGTCGTGCAGCACCTTCTGCATCATCGCCTTGACGGCCGAAATGTCGCCTCGCACAGCCTGATAGTCGTTGAATTGATCGATCTTCCACGCGGTCTGCAGGGTTAGCAGCCGGAACGCCTCGATCTCCATCCACGAGTCGGCGACCATCTCCTGCACCATCTGTTTGTCGGCCAGCACGCTGCCCTGGGTATAGCGCGACACCGCGCGCTCGCAGATCATGTCGTAGATCCGGCGCACCAGTCCGACGGTGCGCATGGCGTGGTGGATGCGTCCGCCACCCAATCGGGTCTGCGCCACCGCGAACGCGCCACCGCGCGGGCCAAGCATGTGGTCGTCGGGAACGCGCACGTTCTCGTAACGGACGTAGCCTTCCCGGCCACCACCGCCGAGCGGCTGATATCCGAGCCCGACGTCGCGCAGCACATTGATGCCCGGGGTGTCGCCCGGTAATACGAACATCGAATAACGTTGATAAGGCGAGGCTTCCGGGTCGGTCATCGCCATCACGATGATGAACGACGCCATCGACGCGAACGAGGAATACCACTTTTCGCCGTTGATCACCCAGTGGTCGCCGTCCCGCGTGGCAGTGGTGGTGAACACCTTCGGGTCTGCGCCGCCCTGCGGTTCGGTCATCGAGAAGCAGGAGATGATCCGGTTGTCCAGCAGCGGCTCCAGGTAACGCTGCTTGAGTTCGGGCGTGCCGTAGTGAGCCAGGATCTCACTGTTCCCGGAATCCGGTGCCTGCGAGCCGAATACGATCGGCGCGCACTCCGACCGGCCGAGGATCTCATTGAGCAACGCCAGCTTGACCTGCCCGAAACCGGGGCCGCCCAGGTGCGGACCGAGATGCGTCGCCCACAGCCCGCGCTCCTTGACGATCTTCTGCAGCGGCGGAATGAGGGCCTGGCGGACGGGATCGTTGAGGTCGTGCGACTCCTTGATGATCAGGTCGATGGGTTCGCACTCCCCACGCACGAATTCGTCGACCCACTTCAGTTGCGCCGCCCACTCCGGGTCAGTGGAGAAGTCCCAAGCCATGAGAGTCCTTTCGCTTCTGCGTTGCGGAGGCCGCGCTCTGTCGCACGACGCCGGCATTGGTCAACTCAGTGATCGCGTCGGCGTCGAGACCCAGCCCGGCCAGCACCGCGTGGGTGTGGTCACCCGGAAGCGCCGGCGACTTCGGCTGGGCGGCAACGGTTCGCGAGAACCGGGGCGCTGGAGCCTGCTGCGGGACGCCGTCGACCTCGATGAAGGTGCCGCGCGCGACGTTGTGTGGATGATCGGGCGCCTCGGTGATCGTGAGTACCGGTGTGGCGCAGGTCCCGGGCGTGCCGAGTCGGTCCTCCCACTCGGCACGGGTCCTCTGCGCAATGCGCTCCGCCAGCGCATTGCGGTGTGCTCGCCATGCCTCGGGCGCATCGGCATCGTGCGGCACGTCGACGCCGAGGCGTTGGCACAGCTCGGCATAGAACTGCGGCTCGATCGCGCCGACGGCGACGTGCTTGTCGTCGGCGGTCCGGTACACCCCGTAGAAATGCGCAGCGCCGTCAAGGATGTTGTCGCCCCGCCGATCTCGCCAGGTACCGGCATGTACCATGCCGTAGTACGGCGCCATCATGGTCGCCGCCCCGTCCACCATCGCGACATCGAGCACCTGACCCTCGCCGGATCGGCGAGCCTCCAGGATGCCGCTGAGCAGCCCGATCGCCAACAGCATGCCGCCCCCGCCGTAATCGCCGATGAGATTCAAAGGCGGAACGGGTGTTTCGGCGCTGCCGATGCTGTGCAGCGCGCCGGTCAGCGCGATGTAGTTGATGTCGTGGCCGGCGCGATCGGCGTACGGGCCGTCCTGTCCGTACCCGGTCATTCGCGCGTAAACCAGTCGCGGGTTCGCGGCGCGCAACTCGTCGGGACCGATGCCGAGTCGTTCGGCCACCCCGGGCCGGAACACGTCGACGAACGCATCGGCGTCAATCACCAAGCGGCGCACAAGTTCCGGTCCGCGAGCATCTTTCATGTCGACCGCGATCGAGCGCTGGTTGCGCCGGACCGTGTAGTCGATCGGTAGCGCGCCATCGACTTCGCGCACCTGGTCGACGCGGACCACCTCGGCCCCGAGGTCGCCGAGCAGCATTCCGCAGAACGGGCCCGGCCCGAGTCCGCCCATCATCACGACGCGCACGCCGTGCAGTGGGCCCGTCACGACGACCACGACTGCCGACGCGCGGCGGCCTCCTCGGTCGCATGGCTGAGCACCTGGTTGCGGTTCTCGAGTTCCAGGGCGGGGCCGAGGCCGGCGGCATCGGTGTTGACCTGCAACGCACGTTTGGTCAGTTGGACGCCGAGCGGGGTGAGTTCGGCTATCTGCGTTGCGATGTCGAGCGCGCGATCGGCGAGTTCCTCGGGCTCGGTGATCTCGCTGACCAGGCCGCGGCGATCGGCCTCCTCGGCGGTGACCGTCCGGCCGGTCAACATCCAGTCGGCCGCGACGCTGACGCCGACGATGCGCGGCAGAAAGTAGCTCATCCCCATCTCGGCGCCGGACAGGCCGAGCAGAATCGCGGCGTTCCCGAATGTCGCTGCGGTGGAGCAGATTCGGATATCCGCGGCAAGGCACAGCGCAAGCCCCGCGCCGACGCACGGGCCGTTGACGGCGGCGATCACCGGCTGCGGCATGTCGCGAATGGCTTGCGGAAGCGCAGCCATCGATTCCTGAAAACGGAGCCGGTCGATCGCGGGCGCCGTCGCCTCCGGTATGCCAGGGCCGAAGTCGCGGATGTCGATGCCGGAGCAGAAGCCACGACCGGCGCCGGTGACGATGACTGCGTGGACCGAGGAATCGGAGCCCAGCTCGGTGCAGGTGTTGAGCAGATCGCCGGCCACTGCCTCGTTGATCGCGTTGAGTCGTTCGGGCCGATTCAGGTGCAGCACGACCACGCCGGCATGCGGTCGCTGCACGCTCACCGTCGCGGTCAATCGAGCCCCCTTCGTCACGAGCCCTGGAACACCCATTCGCGCTTTAGGAGAATGCTATTCTTCTCGACCGCGCGGGCGCAACGGAACTAGACGAAGTCCGATCCGCCGTCGACGTTGACCGTCGCGCCCGTGACGTACCCGTTCCGCTTCGAGGCCAGGTAGGTGGTGATCGACGCGATCTCCTCGGGCAGGCCGGCCCGCCCTAGGTCGCAGGGCTGGTGGAAGTTGTTCTCGATCCAGGTCATAACGTCGCGCGGATCGGATGCGTCGAGGCCGTCGGCGGCCAGGATGTCCTTGAGGTTTTCGGTGAAGCTCGCGGTGACGATGGTCCCCGGGCAGACGCAGTTCACTAGGATGCCGTCCTTGGCAAGGCTTTTCGACAGGTTCTTCGTGACGCTGGACAGCGCAGCCTTCGAGGCGGTGTAAGCGACGATGCGCGGACTTTGCCGCTGAATCGAGTGCGCGGACAGCGTGACGATGCGGCCCCAGTCCGCGGCCCGCAGCAGCGGCAACGCGGCCCGCACCGACCGGACGCCGGACATCGTGCCCAGCGTGAAGGCAGCGTCCCAGTCGGAGTCCTCCATCTGCTCGAAGAACCCGTCACCGGGTCCGATGGTGTGCACCAGACTGTTCACCCGGCCCCAGCGCTTGGCCACCTGGTCGAAGCCGGCGGCGATCGACGCGGCGTCGGTCATGTCCACGCTGATCCCGACGGCGTCGGGCGCGCCCGCCGCGCGCAGCGACTCGACCGCGGCATCGAGCGCGGCCTGACCGCGCGCCATCACGGCGACGCTGGCGCCGTCGGCGGCGAGCGTCTGCGCGATCGCCAAACCCATGCCTTTGCTGCCGCCGGTGACGACGGCGGTCGATCCGGCCAATCCCAGGTCCATTGCTGCTCCTTATTTTCGGACGATGTTGTCGATCGTGTCGGGCTGCACGCCGAGTCCGCGCAGACAAAACCTCAGGGCGCGGCGGCGGACATCGGCGCGTTCGAAACCGCCTGCGGTCCAATGCTGTTCGGTGCTGGACCACACCACGCCCTGAATGGATCGGGCCTCGCTCACCGGATCGACGTCGTGGAAGACGCCGTCGGTGAGGCCTCGGCGCAGTTGGTCGATCAGCGGCGTGAGCATCTCCTCGAACGCGGGCTGGATCAGCTCCGGTGCGGCGAACATCTGCGACTGCGCCTCCAGCGAGAGGCGGCGTAGGTCGGACTTGATGCTTTCGTCGAAGGCCAGGTCGAGGCGGCCGTCGATCCACGCAGCCACCGCCTCGACCGGGCCGGCGGCCCTGGACATCTTCCGGTGCAGGCGGCGACTCTCGGCCCGGGCCATGTCGAGGAAGACCGCTGCGATCACGTGGTCCTTGGAGTCGAAATGCCGGTAGAACGCACGGGTGCTCAATTCGGCGCGATCGAGGACCGCGGCGACGCTCAGCCTGCGGACGCCGTGTTCGCGCAGGGCCTCCGTGGCGGCGGACATGATGATGCGATGCACGTCGGGGTCGGGCGCAAGCTTGCTGCGTCGCCGCGTGCGTGGGGCAGTCATCCGGTCGCCTTAACTGAGAACGATATTTTCATTTAACGCTCGATCACTGTGACAGCGGTCTGCCGACGTTGTCAACGACAGGTTTTGCGACCTCGTGTTCCACTCCCGAAGCCCGAACGGTATGAAAGACGGGTGACCGCACTCGAGACGGCAGACGGCGCGACGATCCTCCGGTTCGACTCCGCTCCGGTGAACGCGTCCGATCTGGACATGCTGAACGTCATCATCGACTCGATGGGCCGCGTCGAGGGGCCGGTCGTGCTGACTGGGGCCGGGCGCGCGTTCTCCGCCGGTGTCGACCTGCGGGCTCTGGTCGACGGCGGCGCCGACTACGCCGAGAAGTTCGTCGTCGCGCTGTCGGAGGCGTTCCTTGCGATCTACAACCACCCCGCGCCCGTGGTCGCGGCGATCAACGGGCACGCGATCGCCGGTGGCTGTGTGTTGGCGATGTGCGCCGACGTCCGGCTGATGTCGGGCGGGACGATCGGCCTGACCGAGTTGTCCGTCGGGGTGCCGTTCCCTGTCGCGGCGCTGGAGATCTGCCGCGGCGCGATGGGCGCCTCAGCTACCCGGGCGGCGTTGGGCGCCAAGACAATCGACGCCGATACCGCGCTGGCTCTCGGCTGGGTCGACGAGGTGGTCGGTAAGGACGAGTTGCTCGACCGGGCGCTGGCCACCGCGCGTGAGCTGGGTCAGTACTCGCCGGCCGCCTACGCCGCCACCAAAGCTCAGCTGCACGCGCCGGTGCACGCCGCCGTCGACGCCGGCGCGGCGGCCGAGGCGGACGTGCGGGCCAGTTGGATCTCCGAGGAGACGCGCGGCCGTATCGTCGGATTCCTGGACGCGCTGGCCCGCGGTCGATGAGGTGAGTCTCTGGATCGCCCGGACCGAGTGCATTATCGGCGAGGACATCCCCGCCCCGCCGAGCGAGGTCCGCGACTTCTATGTCGACTTGGGCAACATCAAAGACTTTCATCCACTGGTGGTGTCGGTCGAAATGCTGTCGCACGACCAGCACGCCGACGGCTATCAGACGACGTACCGGGTACGCGATCGTATTCCGCTGGGCCCGTTGACGATCGGCATCACATACTGGGCCCGGGTGCAGGTCCCCACAGGAGGAAACGTGCTCACCGAGGCGCGTCAATTCCCACGGGTCCGGCTCAACGGGGTCGTGAGCTTCGAGCCGACCGAGAAGGGCACACGCCTCACCGAACGTCTGACGATCGCCGCGCCGCGATTGCTCGCCGCGACTACCGCGCGCGAGGCGGTCGACGCCCATGTCGCGATGCTGGCCGGCATCCGAAGTCACTTCGAAAGCCGCTGAACATCAGGCCAATTGCCGGCGCAGTTCCGTCTTGAGCACTTTGCCGTAGCTGTTCTTCGGCAACTCGTCCACCACCAGATACCGCTTCGGGCGTTTGAATCGGGCGATACGGGCCAGCAGGTGCGCGTCGAGGTCGACGGGGTCCGCCGCCCCGACGATGAACGCCACGACGACCTCGCCCCACTCCTGGTCGGGTGCCCCGACCACGCACGCCTCGGACACGCCGGGGTGTTCGAGCAGTGCCTCCTCCACCTCGCGCGGGTAGATGTTGGACCCGCCACTGATCACGACGTCCTTCGACCGGTCGTGCAGCGTCAGGTAGCCGCGCGCGTCGAAGGAGCCCATGTCGCCGGTGCGCAGCCAGCCGTCGCGCAGCGTGTCCGCGGTGGCAGCGGGGTCACGCCAGTAGCCGCCCATCACAACGTCTCCGCGACAGACGATTTCGCCGATCTCGTCCGCTTCGGCCGGCGTGCCGTCGGCGCGTTGCACCGCGACGTCGGTGCCGGACCGCGGATAGCCGACCGATCCGAGAATCGCGTCGTCCGCGGTCTCGTAGTCGACGCGGCGCAACCCGGTGATCGTCATCGGCGCCTCACCCTGGCCGTAGATCTGGGTGAACACGGGGCCGAACGCCGTGAGCGCCTTCTTGATGCTGTCGACATACATCGGGCCGCCGCCGTAGACGATGGTCCGTAGTTTGCTCGGGCGCGGCCGGCCCGTCTCGACCACGCGCTGCACCATGGTTGGCGCCAGGAATGCGCTGCAGCCGGGGTGGTACTCGCAGAGGTCGAGAAAGTCCGATGGTTCGAATCCGCCGCGCTCCGAGATCACTTGGCGCGCACCGCGTGCGACGTAAGCCGGGATGTACAGGCCCGAGCCGTGCGACATCGGCGCGGCGTGGATCAGGCTGCAATCCTGGTCCGGCGCATCCATATCGGCAAGATGCGCGACCGTCATGGCCATCAGGTT
Source organism: Candidatus Mycobacterium wuenschmannii (assembly GCF_030252325.1). Lineage (NCBI taxonomy): Bacteria > Bacillati > Actinomycetota > Actinomycetes > Mycobacteriales > Mycobacteriaceae > Mycobacterium > Candidatus Mycobacterium wuenschmannii. The sequence continues at coordinate 3,861,073 of NZ_CP126981.1, forward strand.
GCGATGACTGAGCATGGCGCCTTTGGAGCGGCCGGTCGTGCCGCTGGTGTAGAACAGCCAGGCCAGCGTCGCGGGGTCGGTGCTCGGCGCGGCAGCGGGCGCAGAGTCAAATCTCACCGAGTACTGTTCGGAGTCAATGACTTCCGTCGACCCTGCCAGAGTGGTCGCGATTTTCGGCGACGCAAAGACGTGTGCGGCCTCGGCGTCGGCGAGGATCTGGGTCATCTCGCGGGGATGTAGCTTGTAGTTGATCGGTACCGCGACGCATTCGGCGGCCCAGATGCCGAACAACAACTCGACGATCTCCGGCCGGTTCTCGCTGGCAATCGCTATACGCGCGCCTGCAGCGTGGTCGCGGCGGATCGATCCGGCCAGGCGCATCGCCCGCTCGCGCAGTTCGCTCCAGGTGCAGCAACGTCGTTGCCCGTGATAGACCGCACCGTGATCGGGAAAGCGTTGCGCGGCTTGGTCGAGCAACGCAAACAGGTTCACTCGGCTATCCACTCCGAGTTCAGCGCGTACTTCGACAGGTACTTCGTCGAACTCCACCCACCGTCGACCACGATGGTCTGCCCGTTGATGAAACTGCCACCCGGCGAGCACAGGAACGCCACGGTGCTGGCTACGTCGTCGACCGTGCCGAGGCGCTGGTGCGGTGTCATCTCGACCTGCATTCGGCGAAACCGCGGATCCTGCAACCGCTCTTCTGTCATCGCGGTCTGGATGACGCCGGGAGCGACGGCGTTGCAACGGATTCCGTGTGCGCCGTACTGGGCAGCGATGTGGGTGGTCAGCGCAGTCAGCCCGCCCTTGGCCGCCGAGTACGGCCCGCCGCGGAGACCGCCGACGACCGCGAACGTCGAGGTGATGTTGATGATCGCCGAGCCGGGCTTCATGTGCGGCAACACGTCTCGTGCGAGCCGGAACGGCGCCTTCAGCATGACATCGAGGAAGTAGTCCAGGGTGGCGTCGTCGGTGTCGTGCAGCGGCGTCGGGTTGCCCACCCCGGCGTTGTTGATCAGGAAGTCGACGTGGCCCCACTTTTCGATCGCGGCGAGGACGACGCGGGCCGGTCCGTCCCGGTCGGTCAGATCGATCGCCACGGTGGCGACGCGGTCGCGGTCGCCGATCTCGGCTGCCAGTTCGTTCAGCCGGGTCTGGTTGCGGCCGGTGGCCAGCACGGCCATCCCGGCGTCGGCCAGCTTTTTCGCGCAGCCGAAACCGATTCCGCCGGTCGCCCCGGTCACGATCGCTACCTGCATGTCATCCGTCCGTCGTTGTCAGGGCCGCGCGGATCTGGTGCTTGAGCACCTTCCCGGCGTCGTTTCTCGGTAGAGCGTCCCAGATGACTACCTGTTCGGGTGCTTTGAAGATAGCGACTCCGTGCTCCCGCAGGAAGACGCGAAGGCTGTCCACGTCGGGTTGGGGCTGGTCGTTGGGAACGACGACGGCGCAGGCCCGCTCGCCGGTGCGGGCATCGGGCAGGCCGACGATCGCGACTTCCGCGACGGCGGGATGGCTGATCAGGAGGTCCTCGATTTCCTTGGGCGCGATGTTCTCGCCGTTGCGGATGATCAGGTCCTTGGCGCGCCCGGTGACGACGAGATAGTCGTCGTCGACCCAGCGGCCCAGGTCGCCGGTGCGGAAATAGCCTGCTGTGTCAAATGATTGGGTCTCATCGGTGGTGTGCAGGTATCCGATCAGCATCTGCGGGCCGCGGGCAAGGATCTCCCCGTCGTTGTGCAGCGCGATCTGCGCGAAGCCTGGGCGCCCGTCGGTGTCGGCGGCGCGTGCGGGCTCGTCGGGTGCGCCGACGGTGGTCACCGGGACTTCGGTGGAGCCGTAGACGCGCGTGACGGCGGCACGCTCGAAATAATCTGCCGCCCTGCGGATCAGCGACGGCGAGACCGAGGCGCCGCCGCAGATGAATAGTTTCAATTCTGGCAGCCGCGTTGCGGCACGCTCGGCCGCGGCGAGTAGTTGCTGGAGGAATGGGGTCGCGCCCGCGAGGTGGGTGCAAGCTTCCCGGCCGATGAGGCTCACCGCGGCGTCGGCATCCCAGCGGTCCATCAGCACGGCCGAAGTGCCTAACAGCAGCGGGCATTCGAACGCGTAGATGGAGCCGCCGATGTGGGCGACCGGCGAGGGGACCAGGAACCGGTCACCGGGCCGCACTTGCCAGTGCTCACGCAACTGCGTGAGCAGAGCGTGTATCGAGTTATGGCTGTGCAGGACGCCTTTCGGCCTCCCAGTGGTCCCCGAGGTGTAAAGAATCATCCGCACCGCGTCGGGATCCAGCTCGGGCAGAACGGGATTCGGTGCCCCGGGCAGCGGCGAGTCGCCGCGAACCACGACTACCTCCGGCGGGTCGTCGAGTTTCGGCACGACCCGCTGCAACATCTCCGCGTAGTCGTAACGCCCGAACACCGCGGGCACGAAAACCATCCGGGTGTGCGCATCGCTGAGAATGAACTCCAGTTCGCGGTCACGCAGCGACGGCAGGATCGGGTTGATCACCATGCCGGCGAGTGTCGCCGCGAGGTAGATGACCGCGGCCTCATGCCAATTCGGCAGCATGAACGAGACCACGCTTCCCTGCGGCATCCGCTGCAGCATCGCCCCAGCGAGGGCCGTCGCCTGCTCGTGCAAGCCGCGGCAGTCGATCCGGTGCGCGCCGTCGACCAGCACCACCCGGTCGGGTGTGTCCCGGGCCGCGTCGGCGAGCGAATCGGCGAGGGTTTCGCGCACCCACCAGCCCCGCGCGTAGGCGTCCGCAGCCCGCTCGTCGTCCCAGCGGACCGTCCGGCCGCCGATCACCCGTGTACTGGACATCGCTGCGTGTGAGGTTAGCCGCGCACTCGGCGCATCGTCATCGAGTGGCGAAAGCGCGACGCCGGATGCGTGTTGATCGTCAGCTGGGCCACCTCACCGTCGGACGTCGCGTAGGTGCGGTGCACCTCGAGTCCGGGGCTGCCCGCCTCGACACTGAGCTGCTCCGCCAGGGGCGACGCGATCAACACCGCGGCGATCTCCTGGCGCACCTCGACGATGCTCACCCCGAAAATGTCTTCGACCAAGGGGAAGATCGGCCCGGCGTGCCGCGGCAGTAGCCGGCCGACACCGGCGAAGGTGCGGTTGATGTAGTACTCGGTGCGGCAGACCGGAAACTCGCCGCCGTCAATCCGGCGAAAACCCATGACTGCCAACCACTCTTCGCCCGCATCGAGTCCGGTGCGGGCGGCGAGTTCGTCGTCGACGCGCGTCATGCCGGTCGATTCGATGGCGAACTGTGCGCCGGTGGCGAAGGCCAGCAGGTCGTTGATCGACACGACGTCCTGGACGTAGGAATCCGACGACGGGCGCGGCACCACCAACGTGCCCGCCCGCGGCCGCGATGCAACGAGGTTGTCGTCGCGCAGGCGCCGCAGCGCCTCCCGGACGGTGTACCGGCTGACCGAAAAGCGTTCGCACAGTTGGTATTCGGTGGGGAGCTGCGATCCGACGGGGTAGACGCCGTCGACGATCTCCTTGCGCAGCGCGCGGGCGACCTGCAGATAGCGGTGGTCGGCGGTGTCAGCCATCACGACCGTCCGGCCGGAAAGCCAGCAGGCTGCCGTCGGCGTCGGCGGAGACGTACAGCGTGCCGTCGGGACTCGCGGCGATACCGGCGAACGGGCCCTGCGGACCCGAGAACGGCGGCATGCCCTTCAGCGGTTTGGGGACCACCCCGGGGTTCGCGCCGAGTGGCAACCCGGTCGCGATCGTGTGCCGCGATCCATCGTCGAGATTCACCTCGACCAGTTCCCGGGCGCCGGGGTCGACGACGTACAGCCGCCTTCCCTGCGTCAAAAGCCCCTGTGGGCAACCGAAATCGTCCGCAACAGTCTGCGGTCCGGCACCGGTGAGCGTGACGACCCGGCCGGCGCCGGACTCGGACACCAGCCATCCGCCATCGGGTGCGAGCGCGACCCCGATCGGTTTGTTCAGGCCGGACGCGATCGCGTCGACCCGTCCGTCACGAACCGATACCACGCGCCCGGTGCCGAGCTCGGCGGCCACGACCGTCCGGTCGGCGGCCAGCGCCACCCCGTACAGCTGGTCGAATCCGTCTGCCAGCACGTCGGTTTCGCCATCGGCCGGTCGGTAGTGGGCGATCTGGCCGCCGGAGGTGGTGACCACGAACTCGCCCGGACCGGCCGGGGCCAACCCGCGCAGGAAGCCTGGATATCCGGGCGTGAACAGCATGCCGACCGTCTGGAGGCTGTGGTCGGGGCGCAGCACGTAGAAGTAAGTGCCGTCCGCGACGTACAGGCTGCCGTCGGGATCCACCGCGAGATCGAGCGGCCAGTTCAGCCCGCCCGGCAGCAGCGCCGAGGTGGCCCCGTCGGGCAGGATCTCGGTGATTTCGCCGGTGAAGTTGGAGACGAACAGCCGATCCCCGACAAATGTGCAATTGTCCAGTCCGGGGCTGAGATTCGCGAGCACGGTCTGCGATCCGGTGCGCGGATCGATGCGCAGCACCTGTCCGCTGTGTACCTGCGTCGAGACGATGTGGCCGGCCGCGTCGAACTTCACCGAGTCGGGCACGCCCAGGCCGGTCGCGACGGTCTCCGGCTCACCGCCGTCGAGGCCGATGCGCCAGATTTCGTTGGCGCCCATCACCGGGAAATACAGGAGGCCGTCCGGGCCGACCTCCATCGCGTTGGGCGACGGGATGTTCTCCAGCAGCACCCGCGGCGCGCCGCCGTTGAGGTCGAATTCGTACAGCCGCCCGCCCTCGCGGCACTCGCCGACGAACAACCGGCCCTGGTGCACGGTGATGCCGTTGGCCGACGGGATGTCCGCGCGCAGCACCCGGGTGTGGCCGTCGACGCCGCGGACGCTGACCCGGCCGTCCATCACCTCGGTGGCATAGAGGTCGCCGTTCGGTCCAAAGGCCGCATCGTCGGGCGCGATGATGTCGCCACCCTTGGCGCTGATGACCTCCAATTCGCCGGTGTCCACGTCGAGAGCGCTGATCTGGCTGCCGGTCACCTGCGCGATGTAGATCCGGCCGTCGGGGCCGGTTCGCAGCCCGTTGGCGCCGAACAATCTGCTGGGCGGGGTGAGTCGCTGCATGCGCCAGCCCGTGGCGAGGGTAGGCGACACCCCTGCGCCGGAGCGGCTTTCGTGCAGCAACATCGGTGATGACCTTCCGTGGCCGTTTCAGCCGGTGACGTTAGCAACCGGTTTTGGTCTGGACAATAGGCAGGCAAGCTTCAGGCCGGTGCACTTGACGCTCGGCAATTCGCAGAGAATCATGTTCTCAATTATGCACACGACGATATTTTGTCCGGACAAACGTGGGCAATAATCCACTGAACCTGCAGGGTCGGGTGGTCATCGTGGCCGGTGCGGCCGGTGGCGGTATCGGAACCACCGTCGCCCGGATGCTCGCCGAGGCCGGGGCGACGGTCGTCGCCGTCAGTCGCGGTAAAGCCAACCTCGACACGCACATCTCGCCGTTGGTCGAACAGGGCCTGCCGATCGTGCCCGTCGCCGCGGACGTCGCCACCGAGGACGGCGTGGCGACCGCCGTCGAGCGGGCGAAGGCGGCCGACGGCGAACTGCACGGGCTGGTCAACGTCGCCGGCGGGGCCGGGCCGCAGACCTGGATGCCGTCGACCCGGGTCACCCGCAGCGACTGGCGCGACCTGTTCGCCGCGAATCTGGAGACCGCGTTCTTCATGAGTCAGGCGGTGGCCGCGGAGCTGAAAGTGCAGAACCGCCGGGGCTCGATCGTGTCGATCTCGTCGATCAGCGGAATGAACACCGCGCCGTTCCACATCGCCTACGGCACCGCCAAGGCGGCGATCGCCGCGATGACCCGCACGATGGCCGTCGAACTTGCTGCCGACGAGATCCGGGTGAACGCCGTCGCACCCGGTGTCACCGCGACACCGGCATCGCTCACCTACGTGGACGACGACGCCGAGCGTGACCGCACGGCCATCGCGATGGGTCGCCGCGGCCGACCCGAGGAGATCGCCGGCGCCATCCTGTTCCTGTTGTCGGACCTGTCCAGCTACATCACCGGCCAGACGCTGCTCGTCGACGGCGGCCTGGACCTCAAGTGGACGCACCTGGGCGCCGACAACACCTCACTCTTCCTCAAGGACGACTCGTTTCGAGACGCGATTAGGAGACCGTGATGACCGATCTAGCCAAAGATGTGAATTCCCAAGCAGCGGAGGAACTCTCACGACCGATGACCATCGGGGTCGAGGCCTACATCTCCGAAGACTATGCGCGCGCCGAGCGCGACAAGCTCTGGCGCAAGGTCTGGCAGCAGGTCGGTCGTGTCGAGGAACTACCCGAGGTCGGTAGCTACCTGACCTACGACATCCTCGACGACTCGATCATCGTGGTGCGCAGCGGTCCGAACGAATTTCACGCCCACCACAACGTCTGCATGCACCGCGGCCGGCGGTTGATCGACACTCCCGACGGCGCCAAGAATGCCTGCGCCCGAACGCGAAAATCCTTTGTCTGCGGCTTTCATGGCTGGACCTACGGCCTGGACGGTGCCTGCACCCACATCCGTGAACAGCAGGACTGGCAGGGCGCGCTGACCGCCGACAGCACGCGTCTCCGACCGGTCAGGGTCGAGACCTGGGGCGGCTGGTTGTGGATCAACATGGACCCCGACTGCGAACCCCTGGCCGACTTCCTGTTTCCCGCCGCCAAGATTCTTGATCCGTTCGGCCTGGAGAACATGCGCTACAAGTGGCGCAAATGGCTGTCGTTCGACTGCAACTGGAAGGTCGCGCTGGAGGCCTTCAACGAGACCTACCACGTCTTCACCACGCACCCTGAGTTCAACAAGTTCGGGGAATTCAAGGGCTGGGCGAAAGCACAAGGGCGGCATAGTCATATCGGCTACGACGCTCCCGAGGACATGGAGGCCACCAAGTCCAAGATCCGCCTGGGCACCGGTGCGGACCCGCGCATCTCGACCGCGGAGATGCAGGTCTACACGATGGAGGAGACCAACGCCACCACCACCAAGACCTTGGTGAACGCGGCGAAGCGGCTGGTCGACGAACTACCCGAGGGGACGCCGGCCGACAAGGTCCTCGAGCATTGGCTGGCGTCGGCCCGTCGCGACGACGAGGCCCGCGGGGTGGTCTGGCCGACGATTCCCGCCGACATTCTCGGGCAGGCCGGGACCGCGTGGCAGATCTTCCCCAACTTCCAAATCGGCCAGGGCCTGACCAGCGCGCTCTGTTACGGCGCGCGGCCGCACCCCAGCTACAACCCGGACAAGTGCATCTTCGAGGTGTCGGTTTTCGAGCTGTACCCGAAAGGCGAAGAGCCGCAGACGGAGTGGGAGTACACGCCGGTCGGCGATCCGCGGTGGCGGTCGGTGCTGCCGCAGGACTTCTCGAACATGGCCGCCGTCCAGCAGGGCATGAAGTCGCTCGGCTTCCCGGGCACCAGGCCCAACCCGTACCGCGAGCGCAGCACCGTGAACCTGCACTACCAGTTGTCGAAGTACATGGGAACCGGCGAACCACAGGAGCTTTGAGATCGATGACAACGTCCGAGGCGGCCTGCGGGCCCACCGACGTACCGCAGGACGTCGACATCGACGCGACGCGGGCCAAGTATGCCCACGAGCGCGACAAGCGTCTCCGTAAGGATGCCGGTGCACAGTACCTCGAACTCGAGGGCGACCTGGCCGACCTCTACGAGGTGGACCCGTACACCCCGGTCGCCGACCGCGCCCCGATCAAAGAAGAGATCGAGGTGGCCGTCCTCGGCGGCGGCTTCGCCGGATTGCTATCGGGCGCCTACTTGAAAAAGGCCGGCGTACACGATGTTCGGGTCATCGACATGGCGGGCGACTTCGGCGGCGTGTGGTACTGGAACCGCTTCCCGGGCATCCAGTGCGACAACGACGCCTACTGCTACATCCCCATGCTCGAGGAACTCGACTTCCTGCCGAGCAAGAAGTTCGCCGACGGCGCCGAGATCTTCGCGCACTGCCAGGCCATGGGCAAACACTTCGACCTCTACGACGGCGCGATCTTCTCGACGCAGGTCGAGACCATGCGCTGGGACGACAGCGATAAGCGCTGGCGGCTGACCACCAACCGCGGCGACGACATCCGGGCGCGGTTCGTGGTGATGGCGCAGGGCTCGTACAACAAGCCGAAACTGCCCGGCATCCCAGGTATCAAGGAGTACCTGGACGCCGGCGGCCACGCGTTCCATTCCGCGCGCTGGGACTACGACTACACCGGCGGCGATGCGACCGGCGGCCTGCACAAGCTCGCCGACAAGCGGGTCGCACTGGTCGGCACGGGTGCCACCGGCGTGCAGCTGGTGCCGCATCTGGGCCGGGATGCCCAGCAGCTCTTCGTATTTCAGCGCACGCCGTCGTCGGTGGACATGCGCGCCAACACGCCGACCGACCCGGCCTGGGCGGCGACGCTGCAGCCGGGTTGGCAGGAGGAGCGCAAGCGCAACTTCCACAACTGGTCGCCGTTCGTCGGGGTGGTCTTCGGCGAACCGGATCTGGTGTGCGACTTCTGGACCGAGTTGGGCCGCAACATGACCGCCCGGATCGCCGCCAGCCCGGATCCCGCCTCACTGGGCATCGAGCAGATCATGGCGATCCGAGAGGGCGAGGACTACAAGATCATGGAGCGGCTGCGGCAACGGGTGGCCGACCTGGTCGCCGACCCCGAGACCGCCGAGGCGCTCAAGCCGTACTACCGATTCATGTGCAAGCGACCATGTTCCAGCGAGACGTACCTGCCGGCCTTCAACCTGCCCAACGTGACGTTGGTGGACGTATCGGAGTCCAAGGGTGTGGAACGGCTGACGGAGAAGGGCATCGTCGCCAACGGCGTTGAGTACGAGGTGGATTGCGTCGTATTCGCCAGTGGATTCGAGATCTCGACCGAGATCAGTCGGCGCTTCGCGGTCGACGTCATCGAAGGTCGCGACGGACTGTCACTGTTCGACTATTGGCACGACCGCTACCAGACGTTGCACGGCATGACGACCCGCGGATTCCCAAACCAGTTCTTCACCGGCTTCATCCAGGGCGGCGTATCGGCCAACACCACCGCGATGTTCGAGCAACAGGCCGAGCACATCGCCTACATCATCGCCGAAGCGCAGAAACGCGGTGCGACCACCGTCGAACCCAGCCAGGAGGGCCAGGACGGCTGGGTCAAGACGGTCGCGGAACTCGCGATCGACAATTCGGCATTTGAGATGTCCTGTACTCCGGGCTATTACAACAACGAGGGCGCAGGCGGCGGCAAGGACAACGGCGCGTTCCTTGGTGACTTCTACTCGCCGGGCTTCTACGCATTCGGCGATCTGATCGCCGAGTGGCGGGCCAGCGGCGACTTGGAAGGGCTCGAGATTTCGTGAGCGAGTTGCGGTTCGACGACCGCGTCGCCGTCGTCACCGGCGCCGGCCGCGGGTTGGGGTGCGCCTACGCACGACTGCTCGCCGAGCGCGGGGCGAAGGTCGTCGTCAACGACCCTGGCGGCGGTCTCGCCGGCGACGGGGCGGACTCCGCGCCGGCCGAGCGGGTGGTCGATGCCATCCGAGCGGACGGCGGCGAGGCCGTCGCGTGCACCGGGTCGGTGGCCACCAGTGACGGCGCCGCCGCGATCATCGGCACGGCGCTGGAGCACTACGGCCGCATCGACGCTTTGATACACAACGCCGGCAACGTGCGCCGCGCCCCGCTCGCGGAGATGTCATCCGAGGACTTCGACGCGGTGCTCGACGTTCATCTGCGCGGCGCATTCAACGTTGTGCGACAGGCTTTCCCGGTCATGACCGGGGCTGGCTACGGGCGGATCGTGCTCACCTCGTCGATTGGCGGACTGTACGGCAACCACGAGGTCGCCAATTACGCCGCGGCCAAGGCCGGCGTGATCGGGTTGTCCAACGTCGTCGCGCTGGAGGGTGCGCCCTACGGCGTGGCGTGCAACGTGATCGTGCCCGCGGCGGTCACCAGGATGGCGGAAGGCATCGACACCTCGGCCTACCCGCCGATGGGACCGGAGCTGGTGGCGCCCGTGGTCGGCTGGCTGGCACACGAGTCCTGCTTGGTGACCGGTGAGATGTATGTCGCGTTGGCGGGCCGGGTGGCCCGGGCGGTCATCGCCGAAAGCCCCGGCGTGTACCGGCCGGCATGGACGGTCGAGGACGTCGCCGGCCATCTCGATGAGGTTCGGAACATGCAGGCGCCGTTGACCTTTCCCGTCGTACCCGACGGCCACAATGAGCACATTCGGTACAGCTTCGGATTGGCGAACGGTGGCTAGCCCCGCGGGCCCGCTGGCCGGGGTGCGGGTGGTCGATCTGACTGCGATGGTAATGGGACCGTACTGCACGCAGATTATGGCCGACATGGGCGCCGATGTCATCAAAGTCGAACCGCCGCAGGGAGATAACACCCGCTACATCTCTGTCGGGCCAGCGCCCGGCATGAGCGGGGTATTCGTCAACGTCAACCGCGGCAAGCGCGGCATAGTGCTCGACCTGCAGACCGACGCCGGCAAGCGTGCGTTGCGGGCTCTCGTAGAGACCGCCGATGTGTTCATCCACTCGATGCGCGCCAAGGCGATCGCCAAACTCGGCTTCGGTTACGACGACGTCGCCGAGATCAATCCGGGTGTCGTGTACACCAACTGCTACGGATACGGACGCCGGGGACCGGACCGCGACCGCCCCGCCTACGACGACACCATCCAGGCCGAATGTGGTTTGCCCGCAGTGCAAGAGCAGCTGACCGGCCAAGCCGATTTCGTCGGCACCATCATGGCCGACAAGGTCGCCGGCCTGACTGCGCTGTACGCCACGATGATGGCGCTGTTCCATCGGCAGCGCACTGGCGAGGGTCAAGAGGTCGAGGTCGCCATGTTCGAGACCATGGCGTCGTTCATCCTCGTCGAACATGCCAACGGCGCATTGTTCGATCCGCCGCTGGGACCCGCGGTGTATCCGCGCACCGTCGCGCCCAACCGGCGCCCCTACCGCACCAGTGACGGCCATGTCGCGGCGCTGATCTACAACGACAAACACTGGAACGCATTCATCGACGCGGTCCGGCCGCCCTGGGCCAGCGACCGGTACGCCACCCTGGAACAGCGTGCCCGCGAGATCGACACCGTCTACGGACTTCTTGCCGAGACGATGAAAGAACGCTCCACCGCCGAGTGGCTGGAGTTGTTGCGCGAACTCGAGATACCGGCCGCGCCGCTGAACACCCCCGGCGCGCTCTTCGACGATCCGCACCTCAACGCCGTCGGGATGTTCGAGACCGTCGAGACCCCGCACGGACCGGTGCGCTTCCCGGGCGTGCCCACCTGGTTCTCGCGGACACCAGGCAGCGTCGCGGGACCGGCGCCGGAACTCGGCGAACACACCGCCTCAGTCCTCGACCAACTGGGCTTTGCTCACGAAATAGATTGCAAATAAAGGAGTTTCCCATCATGACGGTGCCCGTCTACAAGCGCATCCTCGACCTGTTCGAGGCCGAAGGGGTGAACACCCTGTTCGGCATCCCCGACCCCAACTTCGTGCACATGTTCGCCGAGGCCGACGCGCGTGGATGGTCGGTGGTCGCCCCGCACCACGAACTCAGCGCGGGCTTCATGGCCGAGGCGGCCTCGCGGATGACCGGTCGGCCCGGTCTGTGCATCGGCACGCTGGGCCCGGGCATGGCCAACATCGCGGGTGCGATCCAGTGCGCGAAAGTGGAGAACTCGCCGGTGATCTTCCTCGGCGGTCAGCGGGCCCGCATCACCGAACGCCGGGTGCGGCGCGGCCGTATCCAATTCGTCCGCCAGGAACCGCTTTTCGCAGCCTCGGTCAAATACAGCGCCTCCATCGAGTACGCCGACCAGACCGACGAGATCATCCACGAAGCGATCCGCCAGGCGATGTCCGGCACGCCCGGTCCCGTCTATGTCGAGTACCCGTCGCATGTCATTCTCGAAGAGCTCGATGTGGCAGAACCGTTGCCGCCCAACCGGTATCGGCTTGTCAATCAGGGCGCCGGGGCACCCGAGGTCGCCGAGGCCGTGAAACTCATCCGCGAAGCGAAGAGCCCGATCCTGCTGGTGGGCCACGGCGTGCACACCTCGCGCACCGGTGCCGCGGTGAAGGAGCTCGCCGACCTGATGGCCTGCCCGGTCATCCAGACCTCCGGGGGCACGTCCTACATCCCGGGGCTGCAGGAGCGAACCTTTCCCTACCTGTTCTCCCCGGCCGCCAACGAGGCGGTCGAGGAATCCGACCTGTGCGTCGCGTTGGGAACCGAACTCGGCGAGCCCATGCACTACGGCCGGACCCAGCACTGGGCGGGCAACGACGAGAACCGTAAGTGGGTGTATGTCGAGCAGGACCCGGCCGCGATCGGTGTCAACCGCCAGTTCGACGTGCCGCTGGTGGGGGACCTGCGCGGCGTCGTGCCGCAACTCGTCGAAGCGCTTCGGGACACGCCGCGCGACCCGTCCGCCAACCTCGACAAGCTCGTCAACGCTGACGCCGAGGAACTCGCGCAGCTTGCGGTCAGTGCGCCCTCGGGACGGTCGCCGATCCACCCGGCGCGCTACGTCGTCGAGTCCACCAGGGCGTTCAACGATCTCGAGGACGGCATCCTGGTCCGCGACGGTGGCGCGACCGTCATTTTCCAATGGACGTACTCGCAGTCCAAGCCGCGCGACGTCATCTGGAACCAGAACTTCGGTCACCTCGGCACCGGTTTGCCCTACGCGGTGGGCGCCTCGGTTGCCGAGGGTGGCAAGCGGCCGGTGATGCTGCTGACCAGTGACTCGGCTTTTCTCTTTCACATCGCCGAGCTGGAAACCGCTGCACGCCTCAACCTTCCGCTCGTCTGCGTAGTGGGTGTCGACCATCAGTGGGGCCTCGAAGTGGGCGTCTACAAGCGCACGTTCGAACAACCGTCGCCACAGCCCGGCGTGCACTGGAGCAAGGATGTCCGGATGGACAAGATCGCCGAGGGCTTCGGCTGCCACGGCGAGTACGTGGAGAAGGAAGACGAGATCGGACCTGCCATCGCCCGCGCCTACGCCAGTGGGAAGGTCGGCGTGGTGCACGTGTGCATCGACCCGAAGGCCAACTCCGAGGAGATGCCGAAATACGACCGATTCCGCACCTGGTACGCCGAAGGCACCCAGTAAGCGCTGCGACTAAGGAAGAGTGCAAGCCATGCGCGAATACCTGAAGTTCTACGTCGACGGACACTGGGTCGACCCGTTGCAGCCCAACCCTTTCGACGTGGAGAACCCGGCAACCGAGCAGTTGTCCGGGAAGATCTCGCTCGGCACTGCGGCCGACCTCGACGTGGCGGTACATGCCGCGCGGCGCGCCTTCGCGAGTTGGTCGCAGTCAACCCGCGAGGAGCGCCTCGATCTGTTGCAGGCGATCCTCGTCGAGTATCAGAAGCGTTCCGATGACCTCGCCGCGGCGGTCACCGACGAGATCGGCGCCCCAACCTCTTTGGCTGCGGGGGCGCAGGTCTTCCTCGGCATCGGGCACCTGAGCACAGCGATCGAGGCGCTGAAGAACTTCTCGTTCGAGGAACGCAAGGGCGAGAGTCTGATCGCCAAAGAGCCAATCGGTGTCTGCGGGTTGATCACACCGTGGAACTGGCCGATCAACCAGGTGGCGGTCAAGGTCTATCCGGCGTTGGCAACCGGCTGCACCGTCGTCCTCAAACCGTCTGAGGTGGCGCCGTTTTCGCCGTACATCTTCGCCGAGATCCTCGATGCCGCGGGCGTGCCGGCCGGTGTGTTCAACCTCGTCAACGGTGACGGCCCCGGGGTGGGGGAGGCAATCGCGAGCCATCCCGACATCGATCTGGTGTCGTTCACCGGGTCGACCCGTGCCGGCATCGAGGTGGCCAAGCTTGCAGCTCCGACCGTGAAGCGGGTGACTCAGGAACTCGGCGGCAAGAGCCCCAACATCGTGCTCGACGACACCGCCTTCGCCACCAGCGTCAGCGCGGGTGTGGCCAACATGATGCCCAACTCGGGCCAGAGCTGTAATGCGCCGACCCGGATGCTGGTCCCGAAATCTCGCATGGGCGAAGCGATTTCCGCCGCCCGAGAGGCCGCCGAGAAAGTCACCGTCGGACCTCCGGACGCGGGAACAACGATCGGGCCGGTGGCGTCGCGGGCGCAGTACGAGAAGGTCCAGCGCCTGATCCAGAAGGGTGTCGACGAGGGCGCGACGCTGGTCGTGGGCGGTCCGGGCCGACCGGACGGTCTGGACACGGGCTACTACGTCAAGCCGACCGTCTTCGCAGACGTCACCAACGACATGACCATCGCGCGCGAAGAGATCTTCGGGCCGGTGCTGTGCATCCTCGGCTACGACGACATCGACGACGCGGTCCGGATCGCCAACGACACCGAGTACGGCCTCGCCGGCTTCGTGTCCGGGGCCGACCTCGATGCGGCCCGCCAGATCGCCCGCCGAATCCGTGCGGGCTGGGTGACGATCAACCACGCCTTTGACATGAACGCACCCTTCGGGGGTTACAAGCGCAGCGGCAATGGCCGGGAGTGGAGCGAATTCGGTTTTCATGAATACCTGGAAGTGAAAAGCGTTTTGGGCTACACCCCGGAGGGAGCCACGCAGTGAAATGCCGCGCCGCGGTGATCCGCGGTGTCGGTATGGACTGGGAGATCGAAGAGATTGATCTCGATCCGCCCCGCGCCGGTGAGGTGCTGGTGCGGATGGTCGTCGCCGGCGTCTGCCACTCGGACGACCACCTCTTCACCGGCGACGTGGTGCCGACAGCCGAAGCGCTGGCCGCGAGCGGGCAACCCGCACCGGACTGGTTCCCGCTACTCGGTGGCCACGAGGGCGCCGGTGTCGTCGCGGAAGTCGGGCCGGGAGTGACCGCCGTCCAGCCCGGCGACCACGTCGCGCTGTCCTTCATTCCCGCGTGCGGCAGCTGCCGGTTCTGCGTCGACGGGCAGAGTTACATCTGCGACATCGGCGCCAGCCTCTTCGTCCGCGAGATGCCGACCGACGGAACCTGCCGCCGCCATCTCGGCGACGAAAACCTGCTCGCCTACGGACAACTCGGCACGTTCGCCGAGTATGCGGTGTTGTCGGAGAAGTCCGTCATCAAGATCGATGAGGCGATTCCGTTTCACGCCGCGTCGCTCGTCTCGTGCGGGGTCAGCACCGGCTGGGGTTCGGCGACGGTGTCCGCGGAGACCGAACCCGGCGACACCGTGGTCGTCATCGGCGCCGGCGGCGTCGGGATGAACGCGGTGCAGGGCGCGCGCGCCGTCGGCGCCAAATACGTCGTCGCCGTGGATCCGGTTGAGTCGAAGCGGGATTCGGCGAAGATCTTCGGCGCCACGCACAGCGCCGGATCCGCGGAGGCGGCGATACCCGTGGTGCGCGAGATGACGGGCGGCCTGATGGCCGATCGCGTCGTCATCTGCCCCGGGGTGGTGCATGTCGATGTGATCCCGCAGGCGATGGCGTTGCTGCGCAAAGGCGGGATCTGCGTGCTCACCGGCATCACCCCGTACACCGAACCGCCGGTGCCAATGGTCCTGCAGGAGATGACGCTGTCGGCCAAGCAACTCCGCGGCGCGCTTTACGGCGGAATGAATCCGCGCACCAGCGTGCCGATGCTGCTGTCGCTGTACCAGGCGGGCGCGTTGAAGCTCGACGAACTGGTCACCAAGCACTACCAACTCGACCAGATCAACGAAGCTTTCGTCGACCTGCGTGAAGGACGCAACATCCGCGGAATCATCGATTTCGCGGGTGCCTGAGCCAGCCAGTCGGCGGCAACCGTGGCATGGTTCTTGGTGGTCGAGCATGCCAGCGTCGCCATGTTCGACCCCGCCGGAGCTGCGGTCGGTTCCGCGAGCAGACGCAAATTTGCGTGTAGCAAAGGCTTTTCGTGCGATTCCGCGTCTGCTCGCCGGCGGACGCGCCCGTGTGTCTGACGCCGATACGCTCCGACCGCGCTTAAGCTGACGCCTGAGACAGTAGGGACGCATGGGGTAACAGCGAAGGACGCCCGAGCATCGTTGGAGAGGTGAACACAGAACCGGCCGGGGCGTTCCCCGTGCCGGTTCATTCTGCGCGGAAGCCACGCTGGGTGGCCCCGCCCCCGGCCAGCAGGCCGACCCGGAAGCCGAACGACTCCGACGACCGACGCTGCCCAGGCATCCGAGCACTCGACGGGCTGCGCGCGGTGGCCGTCGGGCTGGTGCTCGCCGACCACGGGGGCATCCCCGGCATGGCCGGCGGATTCCTCGGCGTCGACGTGTTCTTCGTGCTCAGCGGCTTCCTGATCACCTCGCTGCTACTCGACGAACTCGGCCGGACGGGCCGCGTCGACCTGGGCAACTTCTGGATTCGCCGTGCCCGCCGGCTGCTGCCGGCGCTGGTCCTGATGGTCCTGACGGTCGCTGTCGGCCGGCAACTCTTCTCGCCAGAGGCGGTCGCCAGCCTGCGCAACGACGCCGTCGCCGCCTTCTTCTGGGTCGCCAACTGGATGTTCGTCGCGGACAAGACCGGCTACTTCGCGCAGGGCTCGCCGCCGTCGCCGCTGCAGCACGCCTGGTCCCTCGGCGTCGAGGAGCAGTACTACATCGTGTGGCCGTTGATCCTGGTCGCGGTCGCCGTGGCACTCGCTGCCCGCGCGCGGCGCCGCGACACGAAGGCGTCGGTGGGCGCCGTCCGGTTGACGATCTTCCTGCTCGCCACGCTCGGGGCGCTCGGGTCCGCGGCGACCGCGATCCTGCTCGCGTCCGACTCCACCCGCGACCGGGTCTACTTCGGCACCGACACCCGCGCCCAGGCGCTGCTGGTCGGCGCGGCGGCGTCGGCACTGCTGGTCGGCGACTGGCCCGCGCTGAACCGTGGCTGGCCGCTGATTCGCTCCCGGACCGGCAAGTGGATCGCGCGGACGCTGCCGGTGATCGGCCTGGCGCTAATCGGGGCGGCGGTGCATTACGCCACCGGTAGCGCCCGTGAATTCCACTACGGGTTGCTACTCGCCGTCGCGGTGGCCGCCGCGCTGGTGATCGCGCCGGTCGCCCTGGATCAGCGCGGACCGGTCGCCACCGTGTTGGCCTGGGGTCCGCTGGCCTGGCTCGGCGGCATTTCCTATGGCATCTACCTATGGCACTGGCCGATCTTCCTGGTGCTCAACGGACAGCGGACCGGATGGCATGGCCTGTCGCTGTTCGCGGTCCGCTGTGCCGCGACGCTGGCGGTGTCGGTGGTGTCGTGGTGGGTGATCGAGCAGCCCGTCCGCAAGTGGCGTCCATCGCGAGTGCCGTTGCTGCCGCTGGCCGGGGCCACCGCCGCGACGGCCGCGGCCGTGACGCTGCTGGTGGTGCCGGTCGTGCCCAAGGCCGGCGTCAGCGCGCTCGACTCCAGCCTGCCGCCCGGGGTGTCGCCGGTGGCGGTGGTGTCACCCTCGACGCCGGACGGTGTGCGGCCCGCGCGGGCGATCACCAAGCGTGACCCGCGGCGGCCGTTCACCGTGTCGGTCTTCGGCGACTCCATCGGCTGGACGATGATGCATTTCCTGCCGCCGACGCCGGGATTCCAGTTCGTCGACCACACCGTGATCGGATGCAGCCTGGTCCGCGGCGGCCCGTACAGCTACCTCGGCCAGACGCTGGACCAGAAGAGTGAATGCGAGAACTGGCCCGGCCGTTGGACATCGCAGATCGCCGTCGATCAACCCGACGCCGTGCTGCTGGTGATCGGCCGCTGGGAGACCGTGGATCGGGTCAACGAGGGACGCTGGACCCACATCGGCGACCCGGCCTTCGACTCCTACATCAGCGCCGAGCTGTCCCGCGCGATCAACATCCTCAGCTTCAGCGGGGCGCCGCTGACCGTCGCCAACCTGCCGTACAGCAGGCGGGGGGAGCGGCCGGACGGCAGCCTCTATCCCGAGGACCAGCCGCAGCGGGTGGACGAGTGGAACACCATGCTGGGCAAGACGATTGGCGACCGCCCGGACGTACGCGTGCTCGACCTCAAGAAGAAGCTCTGCCCAGAGGGCACCTACACCGCCGACGTCGAAGGCATCCACGTCCGCAGCGACGGCGTGCACCTCACCGAGGCGGGCGTGCAGTGGTTGACGCCCTGGCTCGAGCAGTCGCTCAAGCCGCCGCCGTCACGCTAGCGGCGATCGCTAGGTCGCGTAGCAGCTGAGCTCCATGCTGTCGCTGTCCCGGACAGCGAAATTGAAACTCACGTAGGGGGTTTCGCTGCTGTGCACGTAGTCCAGGTACGACCGGGTGTCCGGGCTCTCGGTGTTGTCCGCGATCACCAGCGCACCGGGCGACAGTTTCGGCTCCAGCAGCTTGATCACCGGCAGGTACAGCTCTTTCCAGCCGTCGAGCAGGACGAACTCGATCGGCCCGTCCAGGTCGGCGAGCGTCGACAGGGCGTCGCCCTCGAGCACGGTGATCAGGTCGTCGAGACCGGTGTCGGTGAAGGTCTGCTTGGCGGCAGCGATCTTGGGCTCGTTGATCTCGGTCGTCACCACCCGACCGGAACCATTGTCGCGCACCGCCGAAGCGAGGTGTAGCGCCGAAATGCCAAAAGACATACCGAATTCGACGATGGTGGCGGGTTTGGTCGCCCGCACCAGCGAGTACAGCAGTCGGCCGGACTCCGGCGTGACAGGAATGTAGAACTCGCTCATCGCGTCGGCGCGTTCCTTGACGGTCGCGTCCGCGGACATGTTCGGACGCCGCTCGCGCAGCGTGGACATCTGCTCCTGCGCCTCGGCGTACATCCGGTGCAGGGTGTCGGCGACTGCGGGTTGTTGCAATGTAGTAGCCATGTCGACCAGCCTAGGCGTTAATGAACGCTTGCGGGCACTTCCCTATCTCATGATGTACGGGAATTGCGAGTGGGGGTGCAGGCCGTGAAGTTCTCGGCAGGACGGCGGTTGGCGCTGCTCGTGGTCCTTAATGCCGTACTTACGAGCGAGTTCGGCGCCGATGAGGGTTTGGCCGCTGAGGTCGGCTAGGTCGGGGTCTTGGTAGAGGCGGTCGATGATGTGGCCGGTGAATTCGGGGGTTTCGGCTTCGTCGAGGATGTGGCCGAGTTTGGCGGGGTTGGCGGCGATGATGTCGCGGACCCGCTGCGTGAGTAGCGACCCCATCCAGATCGAGGCTGTGGCGATGCCGGTGTCTCGGAAGTCGACGGCCATGTCGGCGGCCATCTTGTCGACGGCTGCCTTAGGGACTCCGTAGGCGGGTCCGAAGATGTAGTGCATCGCTCCAGGTGATGAGGTAAAGACGACGAGGCCTTTGTTCTGGGGCAGCATCAGGGGTGCGGCGTAGACGGTGGCGACGTAACTGCTGCGTACACCGACGACGAGGGTGTCGATCACCGTGAGTGGTTCTTCCCAGAATCGGGTGCGGCTCATCATCTGGTCGCGGACGGTGGCGGCGTTATTGACCAGGATGTCGAGTTTGCCGTGGTCGCGGGCGATGCGGTCGAACAGGTCGTTGACTTGGTCGTCGTCGGCGTGGTCGACGCGGACGGGGATGCCCACTCCGCCGAGGGCGGTGACTTGTGCGGCGGTGTCGTCGATGGTTCCCGAAGCTGCTGTGCCGCTGCTGTTTGGGTGCGGCCGGTGACGTAGACGGTGTAGCCGTGGCTGCCCAGGGCGCGGGCGATTCCTGCTCCGGCGCCTCGGCTGGCGCCGGTGACGACGGCGATGCGGTCGTGATCGGGCATGGGTGCCTCTCCTGTGTGTGGGGGCGGGCGGGGTCAGGGGTGGATGACGGCGGTGTCTTTGAATTCGGTGATGGGGCGGGCGAGTCCCTGGGTGTCGCAGATCTGTTGCAGTTTGTCCACGGTTTCGTCAACACCTGGTCCGAGCCGTGGTCCGGGTGTGAAGTCGGCCGGTAGGTGACGCATGCCTTGGATGACGCCGATGGTGTCGTAGTGCACGGTGCCGGCGGGGTCGCATCGGTAGTCGGGTAGGCGGTCCAGGACGGCGGTGAGCATGGATTTGAACACGGTGCGGGCGACGTTGGAGCCGATGCAGCGGTGAATACCGAGTCCGAAGCTGAAGTGGCGGTTGGCTTTTCGGTCCAGGATCATGGTGTCGGGGTCGTCGAAGGTGGCGGGGTCGCGGTTGGCCATGGCCCAGGACAGCCAGAGCCGTTCGCCTTCTTTGAGCGGGGTGTCGCCGAGGTGCATGTCTTCGGAGATGGTGCGTGCGTCTCCGGGTGCGGGGGTGAAGTAGCGCAGGAATTCTTCGGTGGCTGGATTGAGCAGGGTGTCGCGGTCGCGGCTGAGCCGGTCGCGTTCGTGGGGGTGGTCGGCGAGCCATTCCAGGGCGTGCGCGGTCAAGGCGGTGGTGGTGTCGAATCCGCCGCCGATCAGCAGGTTGAGCATGCCGATCAGTTCGATGTCGGGTGCGGGTTGGCCGTCGATGCGCAGTGTGGCGAGCGCGTCGATGATGCCGGGGCGCGGATGGGCACGGATTTCGGTGAGGTTGGTCCACAGGTCGATGCCCATGGCCATGTAGAGCTCGCGCACTCGGGCGGCGTCGGGTGAGTCGGGCGGGGTGTAGACCGAGGCGTGGGCGGGCTCGTTGTACATCTGCCACTGTGACAGCGGAACTCCGAGCATGGCCAGGGTGAGTACGGCGGGGACGATGTTGGCCAGGTCGTCGACGAAATCGATGTGACCGCCCTCGATGTAATCATCCAGGCATGCCCGTACGATCTCGTCGACGAAGGGTTCCCAGCGTTTGACCGCCGCCGGGGACAGGTAGGGGTTGAGCGCGGAGCGGTACTGGCGGTGCTCGGGGTCGTCCATCTCCAGCATGCCGCCGCGAAAATTTTCGGCCTCGATCATGGTGGGGATCGAGATGCCTTTGTAGCCGCGCCGTTCGCCGCGCACGTCGTGATCGTTGGAGACGTGCGGGCAGCGCGCCAGTTCGAAGACTTCCTGGCTGCCGGCGGCGACCCAGTGCCCGCCGTAAGTGTCGCTCCATGCGATCGGGCACCGCTGCTGCAACTCGCGGGTGATGTCGAGGAATTGGTCGCGGTACTGCGGCGTGTGCCGATCGAAGTGGTAGCTCGGACGCGAATTCGCTTGCGAAGGAGGGGTACTCATCGGCGGCTGCGGTGGTCGGTGCGGGTAACCCGCGTCCGGGTGTGGGCGCTGAGTGTTCGATGCGTCACAGCACGGTTCCCTTCATGAGATCAGGCTGACAGGGAACGCGACGCATCCCCGGGTCGGTGACGGACTGGTGTAACTAGAGGACTGCGCCGCCGTTGACACCGATGACCTGGCCGGTGACGTAACTCGACTCGTCCGAGCACAGGAAGGTCACCAGAGCGGCGACGTCTTCACCGGTGCCGAGTCGCCCCGCGGGAATGGCCCGGGTCAACACCTCGGCAGGCGGAAGTTTCTTGGCCTCTTGCTGGGCGCGCAACATCGGGGAGTCGATGACGAACGGCGGCACGGTGTTGATCGCGATGCCCAGCGGCGCGTATTCCTGGGCCACTGTTTTGGTCAATGCGATGACACCGCCTTTGGTGGCCGCATAATGACCTTGTCCGACAGCACCTTTCTGCCCGGCCGCCGAGGAGATCGTGACGATGCGGCCCCATTTCGCGGCCGCCATGTCCGCCAACGCTTCCTGCAGACACAGGAAGGTGCCGGTGAGGTTGATCGCGAGGTAGCGGTTCCACTCCTCGAAGGTGATCTTGCGGAATGCGGTGAACCCGGCGATCGCGGCGCTGGTCACCAGGATTTCCACCGGCCCTAACGCCTCGCGCACCGCGCGGAATCCGCGTACCACCGAGACGGGGTCGGAGACATCGGCTTGCACCGCGACGCCGAAGGCGCCGTCTGCCTGCAGCTGGGCGGCGGCTTTCTCGGCGGCTTCACCGTCGATGTCGATGATGGCGACACTGCGCCCGGCGTGGGCCAGTTGGGTGGCAATGGCCAGTCCGATTCCCGATCCCCCGCCGGTGACTACCGCGACCCGATCCACCGCTGCCACCTGAGGCTCCTCATACACTCGTACAACATTGTCTGTACGTCTGTATAGCACACTTGGTGGCGGAGGTCACGGCCACGGTGATATACCCGTGGCCGATGGGCCGTGGTGCGGGCTCCCCTCAGGCGACGGCCTCTTCGCCGGCGAGCGTGGTGCGGTGCAGGAGTCGGACCGAGGTGGGTTCAAAAGGTAAGGCGCGGTGCAGCATTGCGGTGTTGTCCCAGATGACGAGGTCGCCTTTGTGCCAGTGCTGGCGCAAGGTGAACTGCGGCTGGGTCGAGAACTCGACGAGCTTGTCGAGCAGGGCGCGCCCTCGCGATGTGGGCCAGTCGATGATCTCCTGCGCCGTGGCCCCGAGCAGCATGGATTTGCGGCCGTTGCGCCGTGTCCAGATCAGGGGGTGGATTTGGGTAGGGACGCGGTCCCAGGTGGCGCGCTCGTCTGCGGTGGCGTCCGGGTTGGCCAGCGCCTGGGCTGCGGCGAAGCTGTGCAAGACCCGCAGACCGTCGAGTTCGTCGCGTTCGGCGGAGCTGAGCGCGTCGTAAGCGGCGTAGGTGCTGGCGAATTCGGTGTCACCACCGGCGGGGTCGACTTCGCGCGCAGAGAGCAGTGTCGCCTTCTGCGGTATCGATTGGGTCGCGCCGTCGATGTGCCAGTGAAAGTTGCCCTGTCGATACGACGCGAGCAGGGCATTGGTTTTGCTGGGATCCATGGTGATGGTTTGGATTTCGGGATGTCGGTGCTCGCCGGTCGGCTGGGTGACCACCGTGCCCAGCAGGCGGCTGAAGGCCAACAGGTCGTCGTCGTCGATGTGCAGCTCCCGGTAGATCACTACGCCGTAGCGCTCCAGGGCGGCATGGGTGTCCTCGGCCGCGCCGCGGGTGAGCAGTTGCCCGGGGTGACATCCGGTGATCTCGATACCGACCGAGTCGGTGAGTGCGCGCGCGGTGCCGATCATGGCGGACTCCAACCGTGCGTTTGGTGATTTGTACAAACAATACTATACGTGCGTACAGCCCAGCGGGCCGGTGATGGGGTTGGTCGGGGTCAGGGGTTGTCGAGGGGTTCGACGTTGTCGAGGAAACGCTGCACGAGCGTCAGGGTTTCGGCGTGGCCGGTCTGGGTGCCCAGTGATTCTTCGAGCATGATCATCCGCGGGATCCACACCAGCAAGAACAGCGCCGCGGCCGCCGGGACCCCGGAGCGGTCACGGTTGTGGGGTTCCCAGTGCGCGGTCACCGAGGCCAGCAGGGCCTGGCGGACCCGTTCGCCTCCTTCGCCGAGGACCGCGCGTAGCTGCGGGCGGTGGTTGGCCAAGGCGAGGAATTCCAGCAACAGGGCCGAGCCGCGTTGATCGTTGGCATAGGCCCAGACGGCGCGCAGGGGGTGTGGTGAGCGGGTGGCGTCGCCGAGGTCGGCGACGATGCGGTCGGTGGAGCGCCGCAGGACCGTGGCGAGCAGGTCCTCGACCGACGGGAAGTAGTACTGCACCAGGCCCGGAGCCACGTCGGCGGCGGCGGCGATGCTGCGAAATGTCATGGCCGCGTGGCCCTGCTCGAGCAGGAGTTGTTCGGCGGCTGCCAGGATCGCGTCGCGCTTCTGGGTGCGGCGCGCGCCGGCGCGGCCGGTGGGCGCCATCAGGCCCGGCGGCGTGACCGTGCCGGGGCGCGCTTGCGGCGTACCGACCGGGTTTCGATGGAGTCGAGGTAGTTCTCGATGGCTTTGATCACCTCGCGGTGCGATCCATCGACCCCGATCCCGCCTTCGAGGTTCAGAAACTTCGGGATACCGGTGACCAGCAGGGCGACCGCCCCCAGCGACAATTCCCCGGGCAGCTGTGCACCCTTACCGAATTTGCGTGCCAGGGCGGCGATCTCGACGGCGCGGACCTGGTTGGTGACCTCCGCGATCGCGGACTGGATGGATTTGCGGTGATTGCCCAGCGCCATGAATTCGGTCATCAGTGCGCCGGTGGCCTCATCCCAGCTGAAGTCCCACAACGCATGCAACGGATCCTCGCTGCGCGCCTCGAGCGCTGAGCTCAACACCGCGGAGTTGCGCTCGGCGTAACGCTGGATCGCGGCCAGGAAGATGTCATCGAGTGTCGGGAAGTAGTACTGCACCAGGCTGGGGGTGACATCGGCCTTGGTCGCCAGAGCCCGATAGGTCACGCTGGCGTAGCCCTCGTCGAGCATCATCGTTTCGACGCAGTCCAGCAGCGCGTCGCGGGTCTTGGATGTCTCCGCGCCGACGCGACGGGGTGTTGCAGCCACGGCCACCTCACTGGTTCGAGTTACGCCCATTTTCGCACTCGCCAACTGCTGTACATTCGTATAGTGTCGCATGGGAGTGGCGCGCCGCGGTGGTGTACGCGCGGCGCCGTGATCCCCAGGAGACCTTATGTCGGCCGACCCCGATCTGGATGCGTTGCGTCGCGATGTGCAGTATCTACTGGACCGCACCGCGATCTTGGACTGCGTCGCGCGCCACGCCCGGGGCTGTGACCGCCACGATGTCGACCTGATCGGCGCGGCCTACCACGATGACGGGGTCGACGAGCACGGTGCTGTCGTCAACTCCGGACCGGATTACGGTTTGTGGGCCAACAAGACTCATGCCGAAACATCGCTCGTGCACACCCACAACATCACCACCCATTCGTGTGAGATCGACGGCGATACCGCGCACGCCGAAAGCTACGTGCTGGTGGTGCTTGTCGGGTCTGACGGGGCGAGCGCGCAGTTCATCACCGGGCGGTATCTGGATCGGTTGGAGCGCCGTGGCGGGCAGTGGCGGATCGCGTTGCGCCGCTCCACGGTCGAGGGCATGTTCGTCGCTGATGCCCGTGTGTTGCAGTCGAAGTTCTTCAAAGCCCAGGGTTACTTGGTGGGCACCCGGGATCGCGCAGATCTGTCTTATGCGCGGCCGCTGACGATGCAGGCACCCGACCCGGCCCGCTGGTAGCCCTACCCCCGGTCGGGCGGCGGCTTACTGGGTGTACATGCCGCGGTAGGCGAACGCCGGGTGGCGCGGGCTGATGTGGGCCTCGTCGGTGTCGAAGAGCTTCTGGCGCAACGTTCCTGGCCGGTACTCGCGTTGCATGATGCCCTTGTCCTGCAGCACGGGCACCACGTGGTCGAAGAATTCGTCGTAGGTCTCGGGCATGAGGGCGTTCATGATCTGTACCCCGTCCACGCCGGCGGCCTGCAACTCCAGCAGGCGATCGGCGATGCGTTCCGGGGTGCCGGCCAGGGTTTGCATGCGCGGCAACGACGTTAAGAAGTCGTGCACGGTCGGTTTGGCCCCGGCCGCCCAGGCGTTAATGAGGGCGTTGAACGCGCCGCGGATGCCGGGGATGTGGTCGACCAGGTCTTCCAGGGTGTCGCCGGGTCGTAGAGGCCGAGGTCCAGGCCGCTGAGGCTGGAGAAGTAGGCGGTCTGGGCTTCAGGGCTGCGGAACTCTTCGAGGTCGCGCCATTTGCGTTGGGCCTCTTCGTCGGTGGAGCCGACGATCACCATCATGCCGAGCAGAAACTTGATGTCGTCGTCACGGCGACCGTGCTGGCGGACGATGCCGCGCACTGTGCCGACCTGAGCGGCGATCGCCTCTGGGGTCGCCGCCGACAGGAACATCAGCTCGGCGTGGCGGCTGGCGAACTCCAGACCGGCCGCCGACCCGCCCGCCTGGGCCAGGATGGGAACCCGCTGCGGTGAGGGGGCCATCAGGTTGAAGCCCTCTACCTGGTAGCGCTCACCGACGTGGTTGATGTCGTGCACTTTGGTGGGATTGGCGTAACGACCTCGGTCGGGGTCCTCGGTGATGGCGTCGACGTCCCAGGATCCCTCCCACAGCTTGTACATCACGTCGACGTATTCCTCGGCCCAGGCGTAGCGCTGTTCGTGGGACAGATTGCCGGGTAGGCCGAGATTGCGGAACGCGCGTTCGTTGGCGGAGGTGACGATGTTCCATCCGACCCGCCCGCCGCTGAGCTGATCCAGCGTGGATGCCATGCGCGCGAACACAAATGGGTGATGCTGGATTACCGAGCTGGTGTACATCAAGCCGATGTCGCTGGTTTGGTGTGCCAGCGCCGGTAACAGCATGCTGCAATCGGCGATGGGAACGTTCATGGCCTGTTCGAAGATGACGTCGCGGGAGCCGTTGAATTCGCCTTGAATCCCGAGCAGGTCGGTGAAGAAGAAGGCGTCGATCTTGGCGGCTTCGGCCTTCTTGGCCAGCTCGACCCACAGGTCCAACGAGGCGTACTCCCGGTTGCGGGAACGGGGGTGGCGCCAGATTCCGTGAAAGTTGTGGCCGATCGCGCTCATCACCAACAACGTCACGATCAACCGGTT
The DNA here is from genome assembly GCF_030252325.1 of Candidatus Mycobacterium wuenschmannii. Taxonomy (NCBI): domain Bacteria; kingdom Bacillati; phylum Actinomycetota; class Actinomycetes; order Mycobacteriales; family Mycobacteriaceae; genus Mycobacterium; species Candidatus Mycobacterium wuenschmannii. The sequence continues at coordinate 3,887,506 of NZ_CP126981.1, forward strand.
GTGCCGTGCACCGCTCACGCCGCATCTCCTGCATTCATCGAAGGACTGAATCTGTGACCGATTGAGCGCGTCAGACGCCGGCCGGGCCGGGGGCGCCGTGCATGTACAGCGTCTGCCCGGAGCAGAAACTGGATGCGTCGGAGGCGAAAAACAGCACGCCGTAGCCGATCTCGTCAGGCTCGCCGAGACGACCGATGCCGTTGGTCATCGCGATCGCCTCAGGATCTAGGCCGTAGCGGGCCGCGTCGTCGGTCAGGGTAGCCGCCCGAACTGCCCCGACCGCGATCGCGTTGACCCGGACTCCTTTGCGGCTCCACGCCGCGGCCATCGAACCCGTCAGGTTGTTCACCGCCGCTTTCGCCGCACCATAGGGCGCGGCTTGCGGCATCGCCAACAGACTCGCGCCCGAGGAAATGTTGACGATGGCGCCCTTACCCTGGGCGAGCATCGGCTCCGCCGCGGCACGCGAGAGATGCCACACCGCACCGAAATTGAGCGCCAGCGTCTTCTCGAAGTCGTCATCGGGCCACTTCAGAATCGACTTCGTCTCGGCCCCGCCGGCGCAGTTCACCAGAATGTCGAGCCGGCCGAATTCCCGCAGCGCCGCCTCCACCAGGCTTTGGCAGGCATCTGCCGTCGTGACATCAGTCGACACCGCCAACGCCCGCCGCCCCAGCGCCTGAGCTTCCTTGGCCGTGGATTCCAGGGGATCTGGGCGTCGCCCGGCGAGCACGACATCAGCACCGTGCTCGGCGAGTACCAGAGCCGATCCCCGGCCAATCCCGGTGCCACCGACGGTTATTACGGCAACGCGTCCGTCCAAAGAGAAGCGATCGTTCACCCAACCAGCCTTCCGTCGACAGCGACTGTGCGATCGTACAGCAGATGCTATATGGTCGTACAGCCAGCGATGAGGAGGGTGTCTTGAGCGACGACGTGTACTACGACCCGTGGGATATCGACATCGATCGTGACCCCTACCCGACCTATCGTCGGCTTCGCGACGAGGCCCCGGTGTATTACAACGAGCGGCACGACTTTTGGGGCGTCAGCCGCTATGTCGATGTCGATGCCGCCCTCAAAGACACCGCCAGGCTCAGCTCCGCCAAAGGCGACATCCTCGAAGTCGTGATGACTGACCCCGTGATGCCACCAGGGATCTTCATCAACGAGGACCCGCCGCTGCACACCATCCACCGCGCGATCGTGTCGCGGGCCTTCACCCCGAAGAAGATGCGGGCCATCGAAGACAAGATCCGCGCATTCTGCGTCGCCTGCCTTGACCCGCTGGTCGGCGGCGAGCACTTCGACTTCGTCGTCGACCTCGGCGCCGAACTTCCCATGCGCACCATCGGAATGCTCGCCGGCATCCCCGACGCCGAACAACCCGCCGTGCGCGCGCACGCCAACCAGGTGCTGCGCAACGAGCCCGGTAAACCGATGGCGATCAAAAAAGATCACTACTTCACCGGCGAGATGTTCGGCGAGTACGTCGAATGGCGGGAGAAAAACCCCTCCGATGACCTCATCACCGAGCTGCTCAACGTCGAATTCGACGACGAAACGGGCACCCACCGCAAGCTGACCAAACAAGAACTCATCGTCTTTCTCGCCGTGGTCGCCGGTGCCGGCGTGGAAACAACGGGGCGTTTGTTCGGCTGGATGGGCAAGGTTCTGGCCGAACACCCAGATCAGCGCAAAGAACTCGCCGCCGACCCCACGCTCATTCCCGGCGCTATCGAAGAACTGCTGCGCTACGAACCTCCCGGGCCGCACGTGGCCCGCTACGTCGCCACCGACGACGTCACTTTCCACGATCAGGTCATTCCCGCGGGCAGCGCGCTGTTGATGATGCTGGCGTCAGCCAACCGCGACGAACGCCACTTCACTGACCCCGACTGCTTCGACATCCGACGCAAACCTGGCGGGCACCTGACCTTCGGTCGCGGCGCCCACTTCTGCGTCGGCGCACCACTGGCCCGACTCGAAGGCCGCGTCGCCCTCGAAGAAGTCCTCAAACGCTTCCCCGAATGGCACATCGACCTCGACAACGCCCGCCGCTCACGCACCTCCACCGTGCGCGGGTGGGACACCATGCCGGCCCAACTCAGCTAGCCACTTTTCTGCCTACAGCGCCTGCGGGAGCAGGACGATCTTGCCGTGGGTGTGGCGCCGCTCGAGTTCGGTGAACGCGTCGACGACCCGGTCCAACGGGTACGTCCTCGCCACGTCGAACTCCACCGCTCCCGAGACGATCAGGTCGGCGACTTCCTGTAGGACGGCCGCGGTCGACGCCTCGGCGCTGCCTTCGGTCTTTGCCCCCACTTCGGCGGCCTTCGCGAACGAGATGATCGTGTTGATTCGCTCGACCGGCACGCCGAGGTCGACAGCCAGTTGGACATAGTCGGGGCCGAACAGGTCGATGAAGGCGTCCAGGCCATCGGGCGCCGCCTGCCGTATGCGGTCGGCCAAGCCGTCGCCGTATTCGATCGGCTCGACACCGTGCGAACGCAACCATTCCGCGTTGCTCGACGACGCGATGCCCAACACCCGTACACCGAGTTGGGTCAGCAGCTGCACGACGATGCTTCCGACCCCGCCGGCCGCGGCGGACACCGCCACCGTGTCTCCGCGCTTGGGCTGCACGGCCCGAACCGCGGCGTAGGCCGTGGCACCCACGACGTACAGGGAACCTGCTGTCTCCCAACTCAATTCGTCCGGTTTGCGGATCAGCTGATCGGCGGAGACGGTTGCGTGGGTGGCGTGGCTCGATCGCCGGTGGCTGAATCCGAGTACCTTGTCGCCGACCGCGAAATCGCTTACACCTTTGCCGATCTCGATAACGATGCCGGCGAGGTCGCTGCCCTCGCCAGATGGGAAGGTGGCGGGGAACTGCTCGTGTAGGGCCCCGCTACGGATACCCGCCTCACCGGGGTTGATACCGGCGGCGCGCACCTCTACGAGCACCTCTCCCGCACCGGGTGTCGGCCTGTCGACGTCCGCGACATAGAGGACGTCAGGACCGCCGTAGTTGTCGAATCGGACTGCGCGGGTTTGTGTCGTTGGCATTCCTGCGCCAACGAGGCCCTGCGCGGAACTATTCCGGCATCAGGCGACCACGTTGATCGGGTCGCCGATGTGCACCGTGTCGAAATACCACGCGGCATTGTCCGGGCTGAGGTTGATGCAGCCGTGGCTGACGTTCGCGTAGCCCTGCGAGTCCACCGACCACGGCGCCGAGTGCACGTAGACCCCACCCCAGGTGACCCGGACTCCGTATTGCGCGGTGATCTTGTACCCGTCGGACGACTCGAGTGGGATGCCGATGGTGCGCGAATCCATCACGACCGTGCGCTCTTTCGACAGCGCAGAGAAATTTCCGATCGGTGTCGGGCGGCTGGGCTTGCCCATCGACGCTGGCATCGTGCGCAGCACCTCGCCGTTCTGGGTGACCGTGAAGGTGTGCGCGGAAATGCTTGCGGTGCCAACCACTTCGTCGCCGGTCTCGAATCCCGTCGACAGCGCGTGCACCGAGACGCCGATGTGGCTGTGCGCGGGCCAGTAACCGTTCGGCTTCCATTCGACGACATTCGGTTCCGGCCAATCGAGTTGCCCCGCCATGTGGTTGGGCGCGGTGACCGTGATCGACCGTTCGACTGCCGCGCGATCGGCGACCGGGCCGTTGAAGGTGATGATCACCGGGTGGGCCACGCCGACCACGGCGCCACCGGCCGGTTGGATCGAGGCGACGGCGGGGGCCGGGCCGGGTGGCGCTATCGCCGCCACACCCGGTGCGGCTGACGCCACCATGGTCAGCGCGGCGGTTGCGGCCGCGAGCCAGCCCATACGAATCGATCTACGCACGGTGCCCACCCTCCGAGACGATGCGAGCCCCGCTCGCATTCCGTCTCTCTAATATGCCCTATGTTCCTTTCAGCAAAGGGAACATAAGTTGCGAACGTCGCAAATTGCTGTCCATGTTACAGGCGATATGCCCTGTTAGGCCGGGTATTTGCGGGCATCGACGGTGATGTGGCCGCGGCCGCTGCGCGTGCGTTGGCAAGCGTCGAGACGGCTCTCAGCCGTGCCAGCTGCTCCAGCGCTGCACGGCGACGGCGATCACCGGCCCGTCGAGCGAAACCGATTGATACTGGGCATATTTCGCCCGTAGGAGGTCGCGCCCCTTTCGCGCCGGGTCGCCGTCGTAATGGATCGCGGCGACACCGTCGGCCCGCACCCACCACAGCTGGGCCCAATCCTCGTCGTAGTGATCGACGAGCAGACTCACCTGTGGATTGTGCTCGATATTGGACAGCCGTCGAAGCCGTTGCGTGCTCTTGGGTTTGGCGTCGATCGCGGTGTACACCACCTGTTCGTGCACGGCGAAGACCACCGGCACCAGGTGCGGGCGACCGTCCGGTCCGGCCGTGGCCAGCCGGGACACCGGTGATCGGGCGAATCGAGCCTCGGCGTCGAAGTCGGCCATGAGGCCGAGACTAGCCGGGCCTGATCAGCGCGAGAACGACGTTCTGCAGGCCTGCACTCGTACTTCTGCTGCGAAAGGTCGATCTCGATCTCGGCGTGGCTCGGCCATGCCTAGTTGATGCTGAGCCCGCCGTCGACGACGATCGTCTGCCCGGTGACGTAGCCGCCGGCCGGCGACGCCAACCAGACGCCGGTGGCGGCGAGTTCGCGGTCGTCGCCGAGTCGGCCGAGCACCAGTCGATGTGCCTGGCTGTCCAGGTATTCGGGCGGGTACTCGTCAGTCATCTCGGTCTTGAAGAAGCCCGGAGCGAGCGCGTTGACCCGAATTCCCTTGCGGGAGCCCCATTGCTGGGCCAAGTCGCGGGTGAGTCCGATGACCGCCGCCTTGCTCGCGCTGTAGGCGGCCTGCGGCAGTCCCGCGGTGGTGATGCCGAGAATGCTGGCGATGTTGATGATCGAACTGCCCGGCTTCATGACGCGGCCGCAGGCCTGCGCCAACCAGTAGGACCCGTTGAGATTGACATCGATCACCGAGCGAAACTGTTCGGGTGTCTCGCGGGTCGCGGGCACGGCGGTGCCGACCCCGGCGTTGTTGATCAACACGTCGACCCGCCCGAAAGCCTCCATCGCGGAGTCGACCAGCGCCTGACCCTGCTCCGGCACGCTCACGTCGGTGCCGACCGTCAGGGCCTTGCGGCCGGCGGCCTCGACCAGGGCCGCGGTGTCGGCCAGTCGCTCGACCCGGCGGGCCCCCAGTACGACGTTGGCGCCGGCCTCGGCGAACGCCTGCGCGAACGCAACGCCCAACCCGGACGAGGCGCCGGTCACGACCACCACTTTGTCGTCGAGTCGGAAAGAGTCCAGAACGCTCATGCGCAAGAAGCTACCGTCTAGCAACTTTTGGGCCTGATCGCGCCCGAGGCTTGATACCGCAACACGTCGATATGCCCGATCAGCCGGGGCAGGCTACGGTTAGATGAACGGCATCGCTGGTCAATCGGGCTGGAACTCATGCAGGAGGTAACGGGATGAGCGGATCGCACCGCCGCACACCGCGGAGGTCGTTGAGCGTGCTCAGTCTGTTGGCAGCGACGGGACTGGCATTCGCCACGGTGCCCGCGAACGCGGCCCCCGTCATGCCGCCCCTTCCGCGCGACGCCGCATCGGCGACCTCGGTGGTCGGACCCCAGATCGTCGATATCGACGCCAAGCTGGGCTTCCAAAGCGCGATCGGCGCCGGCACCGGCATCGTCATCGACCCGAGCGTCATCCTGACCAACAACCACGTCGTCGCCGGCGCGACCGACCTGACAGCGCGCTCGATCGCCAACGGCCAGGTTTTCCCCGCCACCGTGATCGGGTTCGACCGCCAACACGACATCGCGGTCCTGCAGCTGGCGGGCGGCGGTCTGCCGGTGGCCAACATCGGCAACTCGGACTCGGTCAGCGTCGGCGAACCGGTCGTCTCGCTGGGTAACGCCGGTGGTGTCGGCGGGGCGCCGAGTGTGGAGGAGGGGCGGGTCGCCGCGCTGAATCAGACGGTGTCGGCCAATGACGCCCTGACCGGCAGCACCGAAACCCTGGTCGGGCTGATCCAGATCGACGCGAACATCCGCCCCGGCGACTCGGGCGGCCCGACGGTCAACTCCGCCAACCAGGTGATCGGCATGAACACCGCCGCGTCGCAGAACTTCCACCTCGGCCGCGGCCAGGGCTTCGCGATCCCGATCAACCAAGCGATGGCCATCGCCGGGCAGATCCGGTCCGGCGCCTCGTCGCCGACTGTGCACATCGGGCCGACCGCGTTCCTCGGCGTCGGTGTCAACGACGCCCCGGGCGGCGGCGGCGCGATCGTCCGTCAGGTGATTCCGTCCGGCCCTGCCGCGGGCGCCGGTCTCAACCCCGGCGACGTGATCAACGCAATCAACGGACAGCCGGTCAACTCGGCCACCGCGCTGACGAACATTCTCGACCAGCACCACCCGGGCGATCACGTCAGCGTGGGACTGCAGGGCCGCGCGATCGACGTGACGCTGGGCGACGGCCCGCCGGGCTGATGCCCTAACGCCGCGGCTCGGCCAGCAGCGCTCAATTCGTTTGGCGCATAAGGTTTTCGATGCCGCACCCCGGGTACGTGTAAGGTCGTGGACTTGACCAGGGACACAGAACACACGTCCGAGCACGACCCCGCGGAAGGTAGCCACGTCGAAGGCGGCGTGGTCGAACATCCCAGCGCCGACGAGTTCACCGAGGCCAAGTCGCTGCCCGCCGACCCAACCTGGTTCAAGCACGCGGTCTTCTACGAGGTCCTGGTTCGCGCGTTCCTGGACGCCGACGCGGACGGCTCCGGCGACCTGCGTGGGCTGCTGCAGCGGCTGGACTATTTGCAGTGGCTCGGCATCGACTGCATCTGGCTGCCGCCGTTCTACGACTCGCCGCTGCGCGACGGCGGCTACGACATCCGCGACTTCTACAAGGTGCTGCCCGAGTTCGGCACCGTCGAGGACTTCGTCGCGCTGCTCGACGCGGCCCACGAGCGCGGCATCCGCGTCATCACCGACCTGGTGATGAACCACACCTCGGACTCGCACCCGTGGTTCCAGGAATCCCGCAACGACCCGGACGGCCCCTACGGCGACTTCTACGTGTGGAGCGACACCAGTGAGAAATACACTGACGCGCGCATCATCTTCATCGACACCGAAGAGTCGAACTGGACCTTCGATCCGGTGCGTAAGCAGTTCTACTGGCACCGCTTCTTCTCCCATCAGCCCGACTTGAACTACGACAACCCGGCCGTGCAGGAAGCGATGATCGACGTGCTGCGCTTCTGGCTCGACCTCGGGATCGACGGCTTCCGTCTGGACGCCGTGCCGTACCTGTTCGAGCGCGAGGGCACCAACTGCGAGAACCTGCCCGAGACGCACGCGTTCCTCAAGCGCTGCCGCAAGGTGGTCGACGACGAATTCCCGGGCCGGGTGCTGCTGGCCGAGGCCAACCAGTGGCCGGCCGACGTCGTCGAATATTTCGGTGACCCCAGCACGGGCGGCGACGAATGCCACATGGCGTTCCACTTCCCGTTGATGCCAAGGATTTTCATGGCGGTGCGGCGCGAGTCGCGGTTCCCGATCTCGGAGATCCTGGGGCAGACGCCGGAGATACCAGATATGGCGCAATGGGGAATCTTCCTGCGCAACCACGACGAGTTGACGCTGGAGATGGTCTCCGACGAAGACCGGGACTACATGTACTCCGAGTACGCCAAGGATCCACGGATGAAGGCGAACGTCGGGATCCGTCGCCGCCTGGCGCCGCTGCTGGAGAACGACCGCAACCAGATCGAACTGTTCACCGGGCTGTTGCTGTCGCTGCCCGGTTCGCCGGTGCTCTACTACGGCGACGAGATCGGGATGGGCGACGTGATCTGGCTCGGTGACCGCGACGGCGTACGCACGCCGATGCAGTGGACCCCCGACCGCAACGCGGGCTTCTCCAAGGCCAACCCCGGCAGGCTGTACCTGCCGGCCAGCCAGGACTCGGTCTACGGCTACCAGGCCGTCAACGTCGAGGCGCAGCGCGACACCTCGACGTCGCTGCTCAACTTCACCCGGATGATGCTCGCTGTGCGCCGCCGCCACGACGCCTTCGCGATCGGCAGCTTCGAGGAGCTCGGCGGCTCCAACCCATCGGTGCTGGCCTTCCTGCGACAGGCGCCCGACGACGGCGACACCGTGCTCTGCGTCAACAACTTGTCGCGTTTTCCCCAGCCTCTGGAGCTCAACCTGCAACATTGGAGCGGGCACACACCAATCGAACTCACCGGGCACGTTGAGTTTCCGCGAATCGGCCACCTGCCGTACCTGCTGACGCTGCCGGGGCACGGGTTCTACTGGTTCCAGTTGTGCGGGTCCGAGGAGTCGCGATGAATCTGCCGTGGGCGGAATGGCTTCCACAGCAGCGCTGGTACGCGGGCCGCGGTCGCGAATTGGACACCGCCGAGCCAAGTTTGGTGGTGGAGCTGCGCGAAAGTCTGGACCTCACCCTCGTCGACGTCAGCTATAAGGACGGCTCGTCCGAGCGGTACCAGGTGATCGTCGGGTGGGATTCCGAGCCGCCCTCGGAGTTCAGCACCGTCGCCACGATCGGCGCCGACGGCGATCGGGTCGGTTTCGACGCACTGTACGACCCGGATTCGGCGGCGTTCCTGCTGTCGCTGCTCGACTTGTCGGCCACCCGCGGGAACGTGTCGTTCGGCAAGGAACCGGGCGTGAGCCTGCCGCTGAACGCCTATCCGCGGGTGTCGGACGCCGAGCAGAGCAACACCAGCGTGATCTTCGACCGTGACGCCATCGTGAAGGTGTTCCGTCGCGTGAGCCCGGGCATCAACCCCGACATCGAGCTCAACCGAGTGCTCGGCAGGGCCGGAAACCCACATGTGGCAAGGCTTTTGGGCAGCTATGAGCAGGCCGACGAGGACACCCCGCTGGGCATGGCGACCGAGTACGAGGGCAACGCCGCCGAGGGCTGGGCGATGGCGACCGCCAGCGTTCGCGACCTGTTCGCCGAGGGCGACCTGTACGCCTACGAGGTCGGCGGCGACTTCGCGGGCGAGTCGTATCGGCTGGGCGAGGCCGTCGCATCGGTGCACGCCGGTCTGGCCGAAGCGCTCGGCACGTCTCAGGCGCCGTTCCCGGTCGACACCGTGCTGGCCCGGCTGTCGTCGGCGGCCGCGGCAGTGCCCGATCTCGGGCAGTACGTTGCCGCGATCGAACAGCGCTTTCAGAAGCTGGCAGGGCAGACCCTCACCGTGCAGCGGGTGCACGGTGACCTGCACCTTGGGCAGGTGCTACGCACGCCGGAGTCCTGGCTGCTGATCGACTTCGAAGGTGAGCCGGGCCAGCCCTTGGCCGAGCGCCGTGCGCCGGACTCCCCGCTACGGGATGTGGCCGGTGTGCTGCGGTCGTTCGAGTACGCCGCCTACGGTCCGCTTGTCGACCAGTCCGCTGACAAGCAGTTGGCCGCGCGCGCCCGAGAATGGGTGCAGCGCAACCGAACCGCGTTCTGCGACGGCTACGCGGCGGCATCCGGGGTGGATCCGCGCGATTCCGCTCTGATTCTGGGGGCCTACGAACTCGACAAAGCGGTCTATGAAGCCGGCTACGAGTCTCGGCACCGGCCCGGTTGGTTACCCATCCCACTCCGGTCGATCGGCCGTTTTGTAGCAGACTGATCTGAGTCTCGCCTGAAACATGGCGCCTGATCTGCACATCGTGCGGTTCCGATGGAACCATAGTTTCATGCCCCGCGCGACGCTCGACCTTCGTGAGACGTTCGACAGTGAGGCCCGCCTCGCATATCTGCTGGCCGTACTGGCCGGTGTGCTGGGAGCGACCGCCTTCACTCACTCCGCCGGATACTTTGTGACGTTCATGACCGGCAACGCCCAGCGCGCCGTCCTCGGTTACTTCCGGGACGACGTGGTTCTGTCGGTGACGGCCGGGCTGCTGCTGCTGAGTTTCGTCGCCGGGGTGGTGGTCGCGTCGGTGTGCCGACGGCATTTTTGGGTGGCGCACCCGCACGGCCCGGCGATGCTGGCCACCTTCAGCCTGTTGGCGGCCACGGTCGTCGACGTGTTCGACGAGGGCTGGTCGGAGAGTCAGCTCGACTTTCCGCCGATCATGCTGCTGACCTTCGGAATTGGCGCTCTGAACACGTCATTCGTCAAAGACGGCGAGGTGTCGGTGCCACTGAGCTACGTGACCGGCACGCTGGTCAAGATGGGCCAGGGCATCGAGCGCCACCTCGCCGGCGGAAGTCTGGCCGACTGGTTCGGCTATTTCCTGCTGTGGGGCAGCTTCATCGCCGGCGCAACCATCGGTGGCGTGATGAGCCTGTTCGTCAACGGCACCGGAATGCTGGTCTTCGCGTCCGGGGTCTGCACGCTGGCGACCGGTTACACCTACTTCCATCAGGACCGCCGCGCCCTGCTGAACAACTAGCGGACCGCCCGGATTTGGAATCTCGCTAAGCACAAAGAACATCGGCCGCAGCGCCTGGGGGAAGCGCTGCGGCCGATGTGTGTGAAGGGGTCTATCAGGTGGCGTTCGGGCCACCGCTCAGGGTCCGCTGAATGTCGGGCTTCATGGCGACCAGTTGCTGGTTCCAGTAACCCCAGTCATGCGTGCCGTTGGGCGGGAAGTTGAACGTGCCGTTGCGACCACCCGCGGCGGCGTAGTTGTCGCGCCACTGCTCGTTGGTGCGCAGCGTGAACTGCTCGAGGAACTTGGCCGGCATGCTGTTGCCGCCCAGGTCGTTCGGGGTGCCGTTGCCGCAGTAGATCCAGAGCCGGGTGTTGTTCTGCACCAGGCGGGGGATCTGAACCATCGCGTCGTTGCGCTTCCAAGCCGGGTCGCTGGTCGGACCCCACATGTTGGTCGCGTTGTAGCCGCCCGCATCGCCCATGGCTAGGCCGATCAGCGTCGGCCACCATCCCTCGGAGGGGTTCAGGAAGCCGGACAGCGACGCCGCGTAGGAGAACTGCTGCGGGTAGTACGCGGCCAGGATCAGCGCCGAGCCACCCGACATCGAAAGCCCCACGGCCGCATTGCCGTTCGGCGAGATGCCTCGGTTGGCCTGCAGGTAGGTGGGCAGTTCGCGGGTGACGAACGTCTCCCACTTGTAGGTCTGGCAACCCGACTTACCGCACGCCGGCTGATACCAGTCGCTGTAGAAACTGGACTGCCCGCCGACCGGCATGATCACCGACAGGCCGGACTGGTAGTACTCCTCGAAGGCGGGAGTGTTGATGTCCCAGCCGTTGAAGTCTTCCTGGGCGCGCAGCCCGTCGAGCAGATAGACCGCGTGCGGCCCGCCGCCCTGGAACTGCACCTTGATGTTGCGGCCCATCGCCGCGGAGGGCACATTCAAATACTCGACCGGCAGACCCTGCTTGGAGAACGCCCCCACGGTCGCCGAGCCTCCGATAGCACCGACCAGGCCGGCCAGCAGTGCTGCCCCGATGGTCGCGATTGCCAGTCGGCGCGGGACCGTACCCACCGCGCTCCGGAACTTCTCTGCGAACTTCATAGCTCCTATCCCAACTTTCATCTGCCGCATAAGGCGGTCGAATAGCTGTCTGTGGCAGTCAAACACGCCAGTAACTACAAGCGTGTCACTCGCGGCGGGATGGGGGATCGCGGTTCGCTAACGATTGGGTCGCGAGTGTCTCCCGTGGATAACGAAACGAAAACGCCCCCTGCTCAAAGCATTTGAGCAGGGGGCGTTACGCTGTCGTGACCTAGGTGAGGAGGCGACGCAAAAGCGTTGATGCCGTGGCGATTCCGAGGACCGCCGCCACCACCAGGACCACCACGTCCAACGGGTTGAACGCGGTGCCGATCAGCAGTGCCCGCAACGCGTGGACCTCGTAGCTCAGCGGGTTCACCGTGCTGAGCGCGTGCAGCCATCCGGGCATCACGTCGACCGGGTACAGCGCGTTGGACGCGAAGAACAGCGGCATCGTGATGGCCTGGCCGATACCCATCAGCCGGTCGCGGCTGCGCACCAGTCCGGCCAGCGTCATCGACAGGCAGGCGAAGAACGCCGACCCCAGCATCACCACCGCCATCGCCGCCAGGATGCGCAACGGGTTGACCGTCACCCCGATACCCATCAGGTAGGCGAGCGCCAGCACGCCGACCACCTGGGCCACCGACCGCACGCCCGCCGCAAACGCCTTGCCGGAGATCAAGGCCGATGCCGGCGCCGGCGTGACCGTCAACTTGGCCAGAATCCCCGCGTCGCGGTCCCAGATGATCTGGATGCCATAGAAAATCGAGATGAACAGCGCCGACTGGGCGATGATGCCCGGTGCGAGGAATGCCAGGTACGACACCGAACCGGTGTCGATCACGTGCAGCTTCGAGAACGTGGTGCCGAAGATCAACAGCCACAACGCCGGTTGCACCATCCGCGTGACAAGTTCGGTGCGGTCGTGGCGCAACTTCTGCATCTCCACGACCGCGAAGGCGCCGACGCGACCGAATGTCGCGGGCACGCGCTGCCACCCGTGTGGCGCCCGCACCAGCGCGCGGGGAGCGGGCTGGACGGCGGTATCAACCGGCACGGCTGGCAACCTTTCTGCTGGAACGGATTTCGCGGAACGAGCCCGCGGCTTCACCTTGCTCGGACAGGCCCGAAGCGGTGTAGTGCCGGAACACGTCCTCTAAAGTCGCGCACGCCGACACCGTCGACTTCAGCTTCGCCGGGGTTCCGACGGCGCGCAGCGTGCCGTGGTGCATCAGCGCCACCCGATCGCACAACGCGTCGGCTTCCTCCATGTAGTGCGTGGTCAGTAGCACGGTCATGCCGTACTGGTTCTGCATGTTCAGCACATGGCTCCAGACCCGGTCGCGAGCTATCGGGTCCAGTCCCACCGTCGGTTCGTCGAGCACCAGCAGCGAGGGACGGTTGACCAAGGCCTGCGCCACTTCCAGTCGGCGCACCATGCCGCCGGAGTAGGTACCCGCCGGCCGACCAGCGACGTCGAGTAATTCCATCGCGTCCAGCGCCTCGTCCACGCGGTGCGAGCGCTGCGCGCGCGGCACCCCGTACAGCCGCGCGAACCAGGCGACGTTCTGTCGGCCCGTCAGCGCGGGCTCAATCGAAAGCTGTTGCGGCACATAGCCGATATTGCTGCGGATGTCGGTTGTCTGGTGGCGCGCGTCGAGACCGAAGACGCGCAGTTCGCCGTGCTGCACCGGTGTCAGCGTGGTCAGCATTCGGACCACGGTGGTCTTGCCGGCACCGTTGGGCCCGAGCAGGCCCATCGTCTCGCCGGGACGGACCTGCAACGTGACGTCGTCGACGGCGGTGAACTGCCCGTAGCGGTAGGTGAGGTTGCGGGCGTCGACCGCCATCGGTAGTGCTCTGCTCATGGTCAGCGCTCCTGTAGTCGTCGGGTCAGGGTGTCGAGCACTGCCAAACCTTTTGTCAGGTCTTCGATTTGGTCGTCACCGAGTCCCTCGATCACGTCGGCCAGCATGGCGCGCCGCGCCGCGCGGGAGGTGTCGACGATCTGCTGGGCCGCGCCGGCCAGACGCAACTGACCGACCCGGCGGTCGGTCTCATCCGCGGTGCGGACCAGGTAGCCCTTGTTGACCAGCTTGGACACCAGCGTCGAGGCGGTGTTGGCGACGAGCCCCAACTCCGCTGCGGCGGCGCTGACCGAGATGCCGGGCTGCCGGGCGACCAGCCACAGCAACTCTGATTGCGACTCGGTCACGCGGGCCGAGTCGAAGCCCTGTCCGGACGAGCGGCGGAGTTGCCGGCGAAACCTGCCGACGACGCGTGATACCTCGGTGACCGGGTCGATGAGAGTGTTCACTTGTATCTGTTTACGAGCTAAGTATGTGTAGAGGCTATGTCCGAGCTAGCAGCGAGCTACTTCTGCAGACGATGCAGTACCACGTCAGCGAGAACCCCGTCATTGATGCTCGTCGTCATGTAGGTGCAGAACGGCTGCCTGCGTCGATCCGTCGGCGAACCGGGGTTCAGCAGTCGCAGACCGGTGCTGGTGGTGGTGTCCCAGGGGATGTGGCTGTGGCCGAACACCAGCACGTCGGTGTCGGGGTAGTGCCGCGACATCCGGGCGTCGCGACCGGCGCTACCGCCGGTCTCGTGGGTGACGGTCAAGCGCAGCCCGTCGAGCACCGTGTCGGCGCGTTCGGGCAGCCGCGCCCGCAGCTCGGGCCCGTCGTTGTTGCCCCAGCAGGCGATCAGTCGGGCCGACCGGGCGGCCAATTCGTCGAGGAGTTCCGGCACCACCCAGTCGCCGGCATGGATGACGACATCGGCTCGAGCAACTTCGTCCCACACCCGCGCCGGCAACTCACGGGCCCGTCGTGGGACGTGGGTGTCGGCGAGTAGCAGCAACTTCACCTGGCCATCATGCGGGCGGTGATGACTGGTCCTGACCGCGGGCTTCCGCGCCGGTTTCGCCGACGTCGAGGGCGTCGTCGTGACCGATGGTCCGGCCGACGTAGTGGCCGTCACCGTGGACGCCTTTGCGCGAGCGGGCCTCGTGCGTCTCCCGCTCGACATCGTCTTCGGCCTTATGGCCTTTACGGCGCCAAAATCGCATGGTGGTGGTTACCCGGACGGCATTCCAGGCGAAACATCCCGGTGCTGGGGCCGATGCCGCCAGGTGGCACGATGCTTACCAGCGCCGCCCGCGTTGTCCGTGGGCCCACTCAAAGGAGAGAAACGCCATGCGCACCTTCGATTCCGTCGCCGACCTTGCCTCGATCAAGGGCGAAAGCATCGGCGAGAGCGACTGGGTGACCATCAGCCAGGAAGACGTCAACCTGTTCGCCGACGCGACCGGTGATCACCAGTGGATCCACGTCGACCCGGAGCGGGCGGCGAAGGGACCGTTCGGCAAGACCATCGCGCACGGATTCATGACGCTGGCGCTGCTGCCGCGACTGCAACACCAGATGTACACGGTCAACGGCATCAAACTCGCAATCAACTACGGCCTCAACAAGGTTCGTTTCCCTTCGCCGGTCCCGGTCGGCTCGCGGGTGCGCGCCAAGAGCTCGCTCGTCGACGTCCAGGATCTCGGCGACGGCGCGACTCAGGCGACGGTGTCGACCACCGTCGAGGTCGAGGGCAGCGACAAGCCGGCGTGCGTCGCCGAGAGCGTCGTCCGCTACATCTCCTGAGTGATCATGGATGCTGCGCTGGCCTCCTGGCTGGACGATGGACTCTACTTCGACTATCTCGGCTTCGACGTCTTCTACCGGGTCGAGGGCAGCGGCCCGCCGCTGCTATTGATTCACGGCTACCCGTTCAACTCGTTTGACTGGCAACCCATCTGGCCAACGTTGACGCAGCGGTTCACCGTCATTGCACCGGACATGATGGGCATGGGCTTCTCGGCGAAGCCGGTTCACTACGAGTACTCGGTGCACGACCACGCCGATATGCACGAGGCCTTATTGGAACACCTGGGTATCCGTTCCGCTCACATTTTGGCGCACGATCTCGGTGACTCGGTGGGCCAGGAACTGTTGGCGCGTCACGAGTTTGGCCAGCCCGCATACGGATCGCTGACTATCGACTCGATCACCTGGCTCAACGGCGGCATGTTCGTCGAGACCTATACGCCGCGGGCGGCGCAGAAGCTGCTGTCGGGAACTCCGTTGGGCGACATCCTGAGTCCGCTGCAGAACAGTCCGGTATCGCGACGCGTGCTGGAGCCGACACTGCGGGAGATGTTCGGCCCCAACACCAAACCAACCCCGCACATGATGGAGGTCTTCCATCAAATCCTCGGTTACAACGACGGTCGGCGGGTGCTGCACAAAGTGGGGCGCTTCATCAAAGACCGTCACACCCACCGGAATCGGTGGGTACGGGCGATGCGCGAGACCGACGTGTCAATGCGATTGATCGACGGACCGATCGACCCGAACTCCGGGGCGCACATGGCCCGCCGCTACGCCGAGGTGATCCCCGGCGCCGACGTGGTGATGCTCGCCGAAGACATCGGGCACTGGCCACAACTCGAGGCGCCGGAGGCGGTACTGGAGCACTTCCTCGCGCACATCGACCGGGTGACGGCCTAGAACTCGGCGACGGCGTGCTCGAGGCGTTCGGCCAGGCGCGCTTGCGCCTGCTCGCGCCTCGTCGGCAGATGCTGCGACGGGAAAGGCGTTGTTACGGGCTCGTATTCGCGCAACGTGCGCCGGGCCACGGTCATCTTGTGCAGTTCGGTCGCGCCGTCGGCGATGCCCAGCGACTCCGCAGCGATCATCATCTTGACGAACGGCATCTCGTTGGACACTCCGAGCGCGCCGTGCAGGTGCAGCGCGCGCTGAACCACGTCGTGCAACACCGTGGGCATCGCGACCTTGACGGCGGCGATGTCGCGGCGCACCTTCTGGTAGTCGTGATGCTTGTCGATCAACCACGCGGTGCGCAGCACCAGCAGCCGAAACTGCTCGATCTGGATCCAGCTGTCGGCGATCTTCTCCTGTGTCATCTGAAAGTTAGACAGTGGCCCCATCCGGGTTTGCCGCGATACCGCTCGCTCACACATCATGTCGAATGCCTTGCGGGCCAACGCAATCGTGCGCATAGCGTGGTGGATGCGTCCGCCGCCCAACCGGGTCTGCGCGATGGCGAATGCGTCGCCCTCGCCGCCGAGGATGTGATCGGCAGGCACTCGGACGTCGGCGTAGCGGACGTAGCCGTGGGTGGCGTGCGAGTCGGTCCCGACCCCGACGTTGCGGATGATCTCTACGCCGGGGGTGCCGGCCGGGACGATGAACAACGACATCTTGTCGCGGGTGCGCGCGTCGGGATTCGTGACGGCCATGACGATGAAGAAAGTCGCGTGCCGCGCGTTGGTGGAGAACCACTTCTCGCCGTTGATCACCCAGTCGTCCCCGTCGCGTTCGGCGCGCGTCTCGAACAGGCCGGGATCGGAACCGCCCTGCGGCTCGGTCATCGAGTAGCAGGAGGTGATGTCGCCCGCCAGCAGAGGCTCCAGGTAGCGGGTCTTCTGCTCAGGCGTGCCGAATAGAGCAAGGATCTCGGCGTTGCCGGAGTCGGGTGCCTGGGAGCCGAACACCGACGGCGCCCACCGCGAACGGCCCAGGATCTCGTTGAGCAGCGCCAGCTTCACCTGGCCATAGCCCTGTCCGCCGAGTTCGGGTTTGAGATGCGCGGCCCACAACCCGTGCTCGCGGACCTGCTGCTGCAGCGGTCGTAGGACCGCCATGGTCTCGGGGTCCTTCTTGTCGTACGGGTCGAGCGATACCAGGTCGAGCGGCTCGAGTTCGTTGACCATGAATTCTTCGACCCAGTCCAGTTTCATCTGGTATTCAGGGTCGGTTTCGAAGTCCCACACGTCTGGGACGCTACTACTCTGGCTCGCGATGACAATCCACACGCGCCCCGGGCGCAAAGCCGACGTTCCCGAGTTGGCGCAGGCGCTTGCCCACGCGTTCTTCGACGACCCGGTGACGGTCTGGATGATGCCGGAAGAGAAGGCGCGAGTGAAGAGCCTGCGCAAGTTCTTCGGCACCGTCACCCGGCACCATCATCTGGCCGGCGGGGGTGTGGAGGTGGCCACCGACGGGTCGACGATTGGTGCGGCGGCGCTCTGGGATCCGCCGGGCCGCTGGCAGCAGTCGACGGGGGAGCAGCTCAGGATGCTGCCGTCGTTCGCCCTCGGGTTCGGGCCGCGACTGTCGATGGGCCGTCGGCTCGGCGAGTTGTTCGCGACGATGAAGGCGCAACACCCCGAGGAGCCGCACTGGTATCTCGCGGTGATCGGCAGCGATCCCGCGGTGCGCGGCAAGGGCTACGGGCAGGCGTTGATGCAGTCGCGTCTCGACCGTGTCGACGCCGAGCACGCGCCCTGCTACCTGGAATCGAGCAAGGAAGACAACATTCCCTACTACGAGCGGTTCGGCTTCCAGGTGGTGAGCGAGATCGTCATCCCCCGGGGCGGTCCGACGCTGTGGCCGATGTGGCGCCCGCCGCGGTAGGTGTTTAGCTGTCGGGGCCCGAGGGCAATCGACTGCCCATGCCTGACGACGACACCCTGAGGCCAAGCGAAGCGACCGACGCCGACGAGGTCCGCAATGACGACGGCGACACCGTCGTCACCCCGCCCGACGACTGGAGCGAGGCGAACAAGTTCGGGGTGACCGCCCGCGAAGAACGCGAAGGCGAGTCCCTCGACCAGCGGCTCGCCGAAGAGGAACCCGACGTGCTGGAGGACGCCGGCCCCGACGAGCGTCCGGCGCACCAGCATCACGGTCAGATCAGTGGAACCCCCGAGGACGGCGAGTCCCTTTTCGGACGGTGAGTGCGTGTGGTGTCGTGCACGGTCACGCGGAATTGCATCGCGCGGTAGGGCCATCCGTCGGCCGTGTGCCATTGCGACACCACCAGACCGACGCCGCCGACCGCGTCCAGCTTCGACCCCGGCAGGACGTAGCCGCCATAGAGTTGTGCGACTCGTCCGCCGGCGTGGTCTTCGTCGTCCCAACTCGATCCGACGACCGGGATCTGCAGGGTCGCGTTGCGCACCGCCGTGGGCGAACTCATCACGCGGTATCCCAGCGCGTACTGCGATGCCAGAAATCCGCCCAGAACCCATCTGCCGCTGTCGAGTCGGCGCAGCGACAGCTCGCCCCAAGCCTCGCCGGCGGGTGTGACCGGTGTCGGACGAGCACCCCACGACCACAAGCCCTTTGCGCGGCCCCAGCTGACGTACTTTCGTCGATCGGCGATGTGCTCGGGGCGTACCCGTTGCAGGATGATTCCCTTGTCGCGCTGAAAACCGGTGGAGGCCACGTAGATCCAGCCGTCGACGGGATCGTGGTCCCAGCTCCAGCATTGCGCGTGGCCGTCGTGCAGGCCGGCCGGAAAGGTGGCGCCCAAGCGCCGCCAGGACACGGCGCTGTCGTCGGACCGCCAGATCTCGGTCCACACCACGTTGCCGAAGCCGCGGTTGACGATCGCGTGTAGATACAGCGAATCGCCCACCCGGAGCAGATCGGACGGGATCACGGTGCTGATGCCGCGGCGCGGACGGCCGTTCGGGCCGGTTCGGTGCTCGTAGCGCCACAGCTGATGCGCGAACTCGCGGTCGGGGCCGCCGGCCCGCCGGTAGCTGATCGGATGGTGGGCGTCGCCGGTCCCGATCAGGATCACCGGTGAGCGCCAATGTCCTTGTCCGACTGCGTCACCCGAGAAGGTATCGCCGAAGACCGAGACCAGTGACCCGTCGGGGGCCGTCACCGATGCGCCGAGGTCGGTGCAGTTGACGCCCCACCGGTCGGTGAGCCCGGGGCCGGTGATGTCGGCAAGCTTGCCTTCGCGACGCACGAAGGTCAGTCCGAGAACGGGGTGACGGGCCGTTCGCGTCGCTGCCCGTCGACGGTGATGTCGAGCCGCTCGTTGAAGAACGCGACGTGGTCGCGTACGGGCTCGGCTTCGCGCAGTGGATCGCGGTAGGTCCACGCGATATCAGCCGGTCCGCCCGGCGCCGAGAAATACGACGCGCGGCCCTTGTAGGCGCAATCGCTGACGGTGTCGGACGATTGGAGATCGGCGATGAGGTCGGCGGGCGGCAGGTAGAACCGGGTCGGCAGGCCGGTCTCGAACAGCAGCAGCGGCCGCGACGACTCGGCCAGCACCCGCCCGTCCGACTCGATCCGAACGTGACGGGTGCTAGCGAGGATATCGATGCGCTTGAACGGGTCGTGTGGATGCGAGACGACCGGTTCGTCTTCCTCGCGCCAGTCGAAGGCGCTGAAGTCAATGGTGAGGTAGCCGGCCAGGTCGGGGTCGTCCGGCTGGAAAGCCGCCGAGGGGCAGCGTCGGCCTTCGACAACCACGTCGAACACCTCGCCGGTACAGCTATGTGTCGCAAAGGGATTGGTCGGAACCAGGACCGGCAGCCCGGATACGTCGTCGACCCGGCCCGCCGATTCCAGCCTCGCTGCGAAGTCGGTCTGCGGCAGCGCATACGTCGGGACCAGCCGACGTGGCTCCCACACCAGCAACCCGTTCACGGTGTCGGCCACCAGCGCGTCGTTCAGGTAGATCCGCAGGCGCTTCTCGGTCGGTTCGTACCGTAGCGATTTCAACGCGTCGTCGAGCAGGTCTCTCATCCTGGTCCCCATCACTCCACTATGGCGCGGGATGCACCGATTCGACGGTGTACAGGTGCGGCTCGAAGCCGATTGCCAGCTCAGCGCACTTGCCCATGTGCTCGCGGGCAGTCGGGTTCTGCTGCATCGCCTGCATCGCAGCGGCGTCCCGCCACTGCGCGTAATTGACTACCCGGGTGCCGTCAGTGCTGACGTGGATGTTCGCCGAGACGAATTCGTCGACGTACTGCATCACGTCCTCGGTGGCTTCGGTCAGCAGTGCGGCGAGTTGTTCGGCGTTCTCGGGTTCGACGGTGAACACGTTGATCAGCGTCGCGTGGTCGGCGTGAGGGGTGATGACGGTCATGATGCCTCCTTGTATGTCAGGTTCCTGACGAAACTATAAGTGTAAGGTTCCTGTCATGCAACCGTCCGACGCCGAACGCTCGATCGGCTATCTGGTGAAGCGGGTTCAACAAGGGCTGCGGCGCGAATGCGATGCCGCGCTGAAACCCACGGGGTTGTCGATGGCGCAATACACGACGCTGCGGGCGTTGAAGGAACATCCCGAGGCGTCGGCGGCCGAGCTGGCACGGCTGTGCTTTGTCACCCGTCAGTCACTGCAGGACGTGCTGACGGGACTGCGCTCTGCGGGTCTGATCGAGAACGCCGCGGCGGAAACGCGCGGGCGGGCTCAGTCGTTGGCGCTGACGAGGCAGGGATCGCGGCGGCTCAGCGCCGCACACGATGCGGTGTTCAGCGTGGAAGACATTATGCTGCAGGGTGTTTCGGTACGAGACCGTCGAGCGGTCGCAGACTTGCTGTTACGTTGCGCCCAGAACCTGGAGGGCTAGCGGGCGATCAGGGGTTGCTGCGCCAGCCGGTAATGCCGATGACGATCATCCGTAGCTGCTTGACCGCCGTCTGACGAATCTCGTCGATGGCCTCGGGGGTCTGTGCGTCCTCGAGCGCCTCGGCGATCACGATCATCGAGTTCACGAACAACTGCGCGAGCACGTTGAGGTCGTCGGTACTCCAGGTGTTGAGCCCCGGGAAGCGCGCAAGGTCGGTGGCGAGTTCGGAGGTGACGAGCCGGAACTCGGTGCGAATGGCGTAGCGCAGCACGGTCACGCCGCTCGAGCGTTCGCGACCGATGAACGTCCAGTGCTCGCGGCGTTCGGTGACGCTGGCGACCACGATCTCGACGGACGATTCGATGACCCGGCTGGGGTCGAGCTTGCCGGCGCGGGCACCGCGCAGCATGTCGCGCAAGGTCCGGAACGATTCGTCGATCAGGACCAGCCCGAGCGCCTCCATCGATTCGAAGTGGCGGTAGAACGCACCCGGAACGATGCCCGCCTCGCGGGTCACCTCGCGCAGGCTCAGGCCGCTGAAGCTGCGTTCGTCGAGAAGCTTGAGTGCGGCGGCCACGATCGCCCGGCGAGTCGCTTCTTTGCGCTCCTCGCGGGACGGTCCTTCACGGCTCCGCGACCGGCTCGACCGGTGCGGCCGTGAGCTAGGCGCACGACTGTTCACCGTGTGAACCGTAACACAGACCTGGGAAAACCCTTGACGAAGTGCACTATCTGCACGCACCGTATACACATGTTCACTCAAACTTTGAAGCAGCGAGTACTGGGTTCCGATCTGGTCAACCTGCTCACCGGTCCGCATGGCGTTGACCGGTACACCGAGGTCGTAGACGCCGCATGGACGCGCGCCGAGGGCCGCGGCAAGGTCGTCGAGGTGCGCCGCGACACCCCGCGCAGCGTCACCCTGGTGCTGGTCCCGAATCAAGCGTTCACCGACACGGTGTCCGCAGGGCAGTACGTCAATGTCGCGGTCGAGATCGACGGCCGCCGCCACACCCGGTGTTACTCGCCGGCCAACGCCGAGGGCGCCGCACACATCGAACTGACCGTCGGCAAGCATCACGGTGGCCTGGTTTCGACCTACCTGTACGAGCACGCACGCCCCGGCATGGTCGTCGGACTGACTGCAGTCGGTGGCGACTTCGTCCTCCCGGCCCAGCGTCCCCGCCGCATCCTGTTCGTCTCCGGCGGCAGCGGGATCACCCCCGTCATCGCGATGCTGCGCACGTTGATTGACGAGGGCCACGCCGGCGAGATCGCGTTCGTGCATTACGCGCGCAACCGCGCCGCCGCGAACTATCACGACGAGCTCGCCGCGATGCCCGGTGTTCGGGTGCTGCACGGCTACAGCCGTTCGGACGACGGCGACCTGCAGGGCCACTTCGGCGCAGACCACCTGGCGGCCGCCATGCCTGAGCCCGACGCCGTGTTTGTCTGCGGCCCAGCGCCTTTGGTCGATGCGGTCCGCGAGCACTGCCCGAACGCGCGATCGGAGAGCTTTGTTCCGCCGGCGTTCGACATTCCGGTCGAGCCGTCCGGCGGACGAGTCATGTTCGCGGACAGCGCTATTGAGGTCACCGACGACGGCCGCTCGCTGCTCGAGCAGGCGGAGTCGGCCGGCCTGAACCCTGCCAGTGGATGCCGGATGGGCATCTGCCACACCTGCACCCGTCGCAAGACCAGCGGCGTGGTGCGCAACCTGACCAGCGGCGCGGTGTCGACCACCCCCGACGAGGACGTGCAGATCTGTGTGTCCGTCCCGGTCGGCGACGTCGACATCGCACTCTAAAGGAGGCTTCGACATGACACAGCCCAAAATCACCCTGACCCCCGAGCAGGCCGACGCGTTCGGCGCCGAGCTCGACGCCATCAAAGATCGCGTGATGGCCGACCTCGGCCAGCGCGACGCCGACTACATCCGCAAGGTCATCAAGGCGCAGCGCGGCCTCGAGGTCGGTGGCCGCGCGTTGCTGATGGCCGGCATTTTCCCGCCCGCCTGGCTGGCCGGCACCGCCATGCTGGGGATCTCAAAGATCCTCGACAACATGGAGATCGGCCACAACATCATGCACGGCCAGTACGACTGGATGCGTGATCCGTCGATCCGCGGCCAGGAGTTCGAGTGGGACACCGCGTGCCCGGCCGACCAGTGGCGGCACTCGCACAACTACATGCACCACACCCACACCAACATCGTCGGTATGGACCGCGACATCGGCTACGGCATCCTGCGGATGAGCGAGGACCAGCCGTGGCGGCCCTACTACCTGGGCAACCCGGTGTACGCCTTCCTGTTGATGGTGCTGTTCCAGTACGGGGTGGCGCTGCATGAGATGGAAAGCGAGCGCATCACCTCCGGCGAGATTCGGCTGGCGGACAAACGCGAGATCCTGCAAGAGATCTGGCGCAAGACCCGCAAGCAGGTGCTCAAGGACTATGTGGCCTTCCCGCTGCTGGCCGGACCGTTCGCCCCGTTCGTGTTCACGGGCAACTTGACCGCCAACCTGATGCGCAACGTGTGGTCTTACATGATCATCTTCTGCGGCCACTTCCCGGATGGCACACAGGAATTCACCATCGAGGAGACCCAGGGCGAGTCCCGCGGGATGTGGTACTTCCGTCAGGTTCTCGGTTCGGCGAACCTGACCGGGGGCAAGCTCTTCCACATTCTGTCCGGTCACCTGTCACACCAGATCGAGCACCACCTGTTCCCGGACATGCCGGCGCACCGCTACTCCGAGATCGCCGGCGAAGTGCAGGAGATCTGCAAGCGCTACGGCATTCCGTACAACTCGGGCTCGTTGCCCAAGCAATTCGGCACCGTCGTGCGCAAGATCCTCAAGCTGGCCCTGCCGCCCAAGGACCGCGACGGTCATGTCGCGCCGAAGGAACGGGAACGCGTCGCAGCCTGATCGGCTACGTTGCCAGTCATGGTGCAGATGCCCGAGCTCGACGGTGTCGATCACAAGTACATCGACCTGGGCGACGGGGTGACGATCCACATCGCCGACGCGGGTCCGGCCGAGGGCCCGCCGGTGATGCTGGTGCACGGCTTCCCGGAGAACTGGTGGGAGTGGCACGAGTTGATCGGTCCGCTGGTCGCCGACGGATACCGCGTGCTGTGCCCCGACTTACGCGGCGCCGGTTGGAGTTCCGCGCCGCGCTCGCGCTATCTGAAGAACGACATGGCCGACGACCTGGCGGCCGTACTGGACCGGTTGGGCGTCGGGCCGGTGAAGCTGGTGGCCCACGACTGGGGCGGGCCGGTGGCGTTCATCATGATGCTGCGCCACCCGGCGAAGGTATCCGGCTTCTTCGGCCTCAATACCGCCGCGCCGTTCGTGAAGCGCGACCTGTCGTCGATTCGCAACATCTGGCGATTCTGGTACCAGATCCCGATGCTGCTGCCGGTCATCGGGCCGCGGCTGATCGCCGATCGCAAGGCTCGCTACTTCAACATGCTGGCGTCCTGGGTGGGCGGCGGATTCCGGGTGCCCGACGAGAACGTCGCGCTGTACGTCGAGTGCATGCGTCAACCGGGGCACGGGGTCGCCGGCTCGCGGTGGTACCGGACTTTCCAGAGCACCGAGATGTTGCGTTGGCTACGAGGCGAATTCAACAACGCCCGGGTCCAGGTCCCGGTCCGCTGGCTGAGCGGCACGGCCGACCCGGTGCTCACGCCTGACCTGATCGACGGCTACGGCGAGCACATCGACGACTTCGAGGTCGAGTTGGTCGACGGGGTCGGTCACTGGATCGTCGAGCAGCGACCGGACCTGGTGCTGGACCGGCTGCGAAAGTTCTTGGCGGCGTAGCTCAGTAGCGGTAGCCGAGCAGCGCGATCGCGGCCTGCACGCCGGGCTCGACGATGTCGCGCGGACTGTGTCCGTCCTCGACCACCTGCGCCGTCAGCTCGCGCAGCCCGCCGACCAGGATCACCGCCTTCGCCTCGGTCAGCGGTGGAAGGTCGGCGCTGCGCATCGACGGGGTGTCGCTGAGGCTGACCAGCAGGCTGGTCAGCAGTTGGGTATTGCGCCGCTGCGACGGTCGCGCGGCGGCATCCAGCGACGGCAGTTCGCGAATCCAGGCCAGGGTGAGCCCGGGCGTCGACTCGATGTGCTCGACGTAGGCCTCGACGGCCTGCCGAATCTGGTTCTGCCAGTTGGCCTTCGGATCGACCGCGGCGCTGATGCGCTCGCCGAGCATTTCGACGCTGGCGTGCAGCAGTTCGTGGAAGCACTCCTCTTTGCCGGCGAACTGGTCGTAGAACGTGCGCTTGGAGGTGCGGGCGTGCCGGACGATGTCGGCCACCGTGCTGGCGCGGTAGCCGCGCTCGTCGATCGCGGCGGCCAGGCCGTCGAGTAACCGTTGCCGGAACGGGTCGATGTCCGCCGACGCGGAAGTGGCGTCGTGCGCGACGGTTGCCTCCACGTCGCCCCCTTTGGACGTCAACCCTTGCCAGCGCTTGGTACCAGACGGTACCGTACCTGACAGAAACGTGGTACGGCGCAGTACCACGCGGCGACGTTGGGAGTTCACCGCCATGAGCACCGTCGAGACACACGTGGCGCCGTCCACGTCTGCCATCAACTTGCCACCCGGGCCGCGGCTGCCAAAGCCACTGCAAGGCTTGACGTTCGCGCTGTTCCGGCGCCAGTTTGTGCAGCTCGCGTCGGAACGCTACGGAGATGTCTTCTCGTGCCACGTGCCGATCTACGGGCCGATGGTGGTGGTCGCCAATCCGCAGCTGGCCAAGCAGATCTTTACCACCAGCCCCGATGTCCTCGGCAACATCCAGCCCAACCTGAGCCGGCTACTCGGCTCGGGATCGGTGTTCGCGCTGGACCGCGACGACCACCGGCAACGCCGCCGGTTGCTGGCGCCGCCGTTCCACGGCAGGAGCATCACGAACTACGAGACGATCATCGAAGAGGAGACGCTGCGCGAGATCGCCGACTGGCCGGAGCGCACGCCGTTCGCGACGTTGCCGTCCACGATGCGGATCACCCTCAACGCCATTCTGCGGGCGGTCTTCGGCGCCGAGGGTGCCGAACTCGACGAGCTGCGCCGGATCATCCCGCCGTGGGTGACGCTGGGCTCGCGGCTGGCGACGCTGCCCAAACCCCCTCGTACGTACGGCCGTTACACGCCGTGGGGTCGGCTCAAGGAGTGGCGGGCCCGCTACGACGCCGTCATCGACAAGCTGATCGACGACGAACGCGGCGACCCGTACTTCGACGACCGCAACGATGTGCTGGCGATGATGCTGCGCAGCACCTACGAGGACGGCACGGCGATGAGCCGCGAAGACATCGGCGACGAGCTGCTGACCCTGCTCGCGGCCGGACACGAAACCACCGCCTCCGCGCTCGCGTGGACCTTCGAGCGGGTGAGTCGCCATCCAGGGGTGCTCAGCGCCCTCGCGGCCGAGGCGGTCACCGACGACAACGAGCTACGCCAGGCGACGATCCTCGAAACGCAGCGCAGCCGAACGGTTATCGACGCTGTCGGCCGGCACGTCTACGCGCCGACCTACGAACTCGGCGACTGGTCGGTCCCCCGCCACCACACCCTCATCGTCAGCATTGCGCGGCTGCACGGCGACCCCGAGTTGTTCCCCGACCCCGAACGATTCGACCCGCAACGATTCGTCGGGACCAAGCCGCCCAGCTTTTCGTGGATACCCTACGGCGGCGGTACCCGGCGCTGTGTCGGAGCCGTGTTCGCCAACGTGGAGATGGACGTGGTGCTGCGAACGGTGTTGCGCCACTTCACGATCGAGGCAACCACCGCGCCGGACGAGCGGATCCACGCGCGCGGCGTCGCCTATACGCCAAAGGACGGCGGAAAGATCACCGTTCGTCGGCGCTAAGATCTTCGATCGTGACCGATCAGCTTGTCGAAACGATGAACGCCGCTCTGGGATCGACGATCCCGACCGCGAAGAACATGGGTGTGCACGTCGTGGAGGCCCGCCGCGGCTTCGCCGCCGCCACCGTCCCGGTCGAGGGCAACGGCAACCACTTCGGCGTGATCTATGCCGGCGTGCAGTTCACCGTGGCCGAAATACTCGGCGGCATTATCAGTCTCAGCACCTTCGACAGTTCGAAGTATTTTCCGTTGGTCAAGAACCTCGACATCTCGTTCGTCGGGATGGCCAAGTCGGAGTTACGGGCCGAGGCCAGCCTGGACGACGAGACGATCGCGCGGATCGAGGCCGAGGCGGCTGAGCGCGGCAAGTCCGATTTCACGCTCGAGGCGACGGTGACCGACGCCGACGGCAAGACCGTCGCCACCACCAAGGGGCTGTATCAGCTTCGCGCGATCGGGCGTTAGCCGCCGTTGCCCGCCGTAAACCAGAAGTGAGGGTCGCGGCTTGGCGGCAATCGCAGCCCTGGGTTCTGTTTCGCGGAGCTAGCTGTCGACGCTCGCGCGCCGCGGCAGCTTCCAGTCCGGCCGGATGTAGTGGCAGGTGTACCCGCTCGGGTAGTGCTCCAGATAGTCCTGGTGCTCGGGTTCGGCCTGCCAGAAGTCACCGGCGGGGCTGACTTCGGTCACGACCTTCCCCGGCCACAAGCCGGACGCCTCGACGTCGGCGATGGTGTCCAGCGCGACGCGGTGCTGGTCCTCGTCGACGTAGAAGATCGCCGAACGGTAGCTGGGGCCGACGTCGTTGCCCTGCCGGTTCTTCGTGGTGGGGTCGTGAATCTGGAAGAAGAACTCCAGGATGTTGCGGAAATTGGTCGCGGCCGGGTCGTAGACGATCTCGATCGCCTCGGCGTGCGTGCCGTGGTTGCGGTAGGTCGCGTTCGGGACGCTCGGGTCGCCGGTGTAGCCGACCCGGGTGGACACCACGCCGACCTGCTTACGGATCAGGTCCTGCATGCCCCAGAAGCAGCCGCCGGCCAGGATTGCCTTGCTGTAGTCCGTCATCTCTCCGATTATCCAGATGCTCGACAAACCGCGGTAGAACGTGTTCTAGTTTCTCGGGTGAAGCCTGTTTTCAGCCGTGACGAACTCGCCGCCGCGTTCGCCACATTCGAGCAGACCGTCGCCCACGCCGCCGCAACCCAGAACTGGGACGAGTGGGTGCAGCACTACACCCCGGACGTCGACTACATCGAGCACGCCGCCGGCACCATGAAGGGCCGCGACGAGGTTCGAACGTGGATCCGCGCGACGATGTCGACCTTCCCGGGCAGTCACATGACCGAGTTCCCGTCGCTGTGGTCGGTAATCGACGAATCGACCGGCCGGATCATCTGCGAGTTGGACAACCCGATGCGCGATCCCGGGGACGGCACGATCATCAGCGCCACCAACATCTCGATCGTCACCTACGCGGGCGACGGGAAGTGGTCGCAGCAAGAAGACATTTACAACCCGCTGCGCTTCCTGCAGGCCGGCGTCAAATGGTGCAAGAAAGCGGAGAAGCTCGGAACGCTGGACGATGACGCGGCCCGCTGGATGCAGACCTACGGCGGCATGCAGTGAGCGGCGCCAGTAGTAAGCCCAAGTTGGTCATCGGCGCCAACGGGTTCCTGGGCTCGCACGTCACGCGCCAACTCGTGGCGACCGGCGCCGAAGTTCGCGTCATGGTCCGCCCGAATGCGAACACCCGCAACATCGACGATCTCGATGTCACCCGGTTCCACGGCGACGTCTTCGATGCCGCCACCGTGCGTGAGGCCATGCGGGGCTGTGACCAGGTGTACTACTGCGTCGTCGACACCCGGGCCTGGCTGCAGGACCCGGCCCCGCTGTTTCACACCAACGTCGAGGGCTTGCGTAACGTCCTGAATGTCGCTGTCGAGCAACAGATTTCAGAAACGCTGATCCGATTCGTGTTCACCAGCACCTATGCGACGATGGCCCGGCGGCACGGCCACGTCGCGACCGAGGACGAGCGGATCGACCGCCGCAATCTCACGCCGTACGTCGAATCCCGGGTTCAGGCAGAGGACCTGGTGCTGCAGTACGCCGCCGAGAAGGGTCTGCCCGCCGTTGCCATGTGCGTGTCGACCACCTACGGCGACGGCGACTGGGGCCGCACCCCGCACGGCGCCTTCATCGCGGGTGCGGTCTTCGGCAAACTGCCCTTCACGATGAACGGCATCCAGCTCGAGGTCGTCGGTGTCGACGACGCGGCGAAGGCCATGTTGATGGCCGCGGAACGGGGCCGCAACGGCGAGCGATACATCATCTCCGAGCGGATGATCGCGCTCAAGGATGTGGTCGCGATCGCGGCCGACGAGGCCGGGGTGCCCGCGCCGCGGCGGTCCATTTCGGTACCCGTGCTGTATGCGATGGGCCTGCTGGGCAGCCTGCGCGCCCGGTTGACGGGCAAGGACGCGGAACTCAGCATGCAGTCCGTGCGGATGATGCGGGCCGAGGCGCCAGTCGATCACGGCAAGGCCACCCGTGAACTGGGTTGGGAACCAAGGCCGGTCGAGGAGTCGATCCGCGAGGCGGCGCGATTCTGGGCCGGCATCAAGAATGCCAAGCGCAGTAGTAGGGCCGCGCCCGCAGACTGACGGCGGCCGGCTGTCCCGACGCCACATCTTCCGGGAATTGCAAGGGAAATCCCTGTATCGCCGCGGCCCTCCGGCGACTGAGAATGTGCGATCGAACCCGGCGTATGGCCGGCTCCTGGTGAGGGAAGAACGATGGCACGTCGGGTCGACATTCACGCGCGCGGTGGCGCTTTCGCGCGGGCGTGCGGTCTGGTCGCGGCGCTATACGCGATCGCGGCAGGCTTGCCGGCGACCTCACCGGCCGCGGTCGACGTCGGGCACGTGCCGGGGGTGTTCGGCGAACCGGCCGTCGCGGCCCGGTTTTGGCGCGAACAACACACCTCCGACTGCGCGGAGCTGGCGGTGGCGGACGTGGTCGGTGAAATCACCGGTCGCGAGCCGTCCGAACAGGACGTCACGACGATGGCCGAGACAACGCCGAGCGTCTCCGGCACCGGCTCGATCTGGCAGCCGTGGGGCTTCACCGACATTCAGGATGTGCCAATACTGCTCGGGCACTACGGAATTACCGCGGAGAATATGCGTACCGACATCGACGGGTTGAAGCGAATGCTAGGGACCGGCCGTCGGATCATCGCGCACGTCAATGCCGAAACTCTCTGGAACCGGCCTGCGCATCGCGAGATCGCCGACCACTTCGTCGTCGTGACGGGTATCGACACCTGGACCGGGATGGTCCATCTCAACGACAGCGCCATCGCTACCGGCCGCAACGAGGTCGTCCCGATCGCGGTCTTCGAGCAGGCCTGGGCGACGAACCGGCGAGCGGCCACCATCACGCGCTGACTGTTTTGGCGACAGCAAACTCCGCGTGTCTGATGTAACCGCAGTGATTCTTGTTACATAGTGTGACGCATGGTGAAGCAGTGGCCAGTGCGCTGATGCATGCCGCCAGGTTGAACTCTGGCTACCATACCAAAAGGTATGGTAGCGTCCCGCGGATGGCGCCGAGGCCGCGGACGGGCTCGCACACCGGACACGTGATGCGAGGGTGACGGCAACGGCGCCCGTCGGTCTCGTTGGGTACGTGCGCGACCAGCTCATCCCGCCGCTGACCACCGTCGGCGGGTTCGCCCGGATGTGTACGCTCGCCGGAAAAGCGTTGTTCCGGCCGCCTTTTCACTGGAACGAGTTCATCGTCCAGACCTGGTTCATCACCCGAGTCGCTTTGCTACCCACCATTGCGGTCTCGATTCCGCTGACCGTCCTGATCGTCTTCACCCTCAACACGTTGCTGGCAGCCTTTGGCGCAGCGGATATTTCGGGTGCGGGTGCTGCGCTCGGCGCCGTGACCCAGCTCGGCCCGCTGACCACCGTGCTCGTGGTGGCCGGCGCCGGGTCGACGGCAATCTGCGCGGATCTGGGCGCGCGCACCATCCGTGAGGAGATCGACGCGCTCGAGGTGCTCGGCATCGATCCGATTCACCGGCTGGTGGTACCGCGGGTGGCCGCCGCAACCGTCGTTGCGACGCTGCTCAACGGGACCGTGATCACCATCGGCCTGGTGGGTGGATTCCTGTTCGGCGTGAAGCTCCAAAACGTCTCGGGCGGGGCCTATCTCGCGACCCTGACCCTGGTCACCGGTCTGCCCGAGGTGCTCATCGCGACCATCAAGGCCGCGATCTTCGGCGCGATCGCGGGCTTGGTCGGCTGCTATCGGGGACTGACGACCAAAGGCGGACCTAAGGGTGTCGGTGTCGCCGTCAACGAAACCCTGGTGCTCTGCGTGCTCGCGCTGTTCGCGGTCAACGTCGTGCTGACCACCATCGGCGTCCGGTTCGGAACGGGTCGCTGAGATGTCGACCGCTGCCGTCGTTCGCGCGCGCTACCCGCGCACGGTAGCCCGGGTCAATCACTATGGCGGCGGTGCGATCCGGGGCATCAACAGAGCCGGGCAGCTCACCCGGTTCTCGGTCAACAGTGCGTGGTCGACGGGGTGGGCGCTGCGCCGCTACCGTCGCGAGACGCTGCGCCTGATCGCACAGATCGGCATGGGCACCGGAGCGATGGCCGTCGTCGGCGGAACCGCCGCGATCGTGGGATTTGTGACGCTGTCCGGTGGTTCGCTGATCGCCATCCAGGGGTTCGCATCGCTGGGCAACATCGGCGTCGAGGCGTTCACCGGGTTCTTCGCCGCCCTGGCCAACGTGCGGGACGTCACCGCGGTGGTGACCGGCGTTGCGCTGGCCGCGACCGTGGGTGCCGGCGCCACCGCGGAACTGGGCGCGATGCGGATCAGCGAAGAGATCGATGCGCTCGAAGTCATGGGCATTAAGTCGGTGGCATTCCTGGTCTCGACCCGACTGATGGCCGGACTGGTAGTGGTCGTACCGCTTTACGCGATGGCACTGGTGATGTCGTTTCTGTCCGGACAGGTTGTCACGACACTGTTTTACGGTCAGTCGGCCGGCACCTACGAGCATTACTTCCGCACATTCCTGCGCACCGAGGACGTGTTCTGGTCCGGTGGCGAGGTCATCGTGATGGCGGTGATCGTGATGATCACGCATTGCTACTACGGCTACACCGCCAGTGGCGGGCCGGTGGGCGTCGGTGAGGCGGTCGGCCGGTCGATGCGTTTCTCGTTGGTGTCCACCGTGATCGTCGTCCTGCTGACGTCGCTGGCGCTGTACGGCGTCGACCCGAACTTCAATCTGACGGTGTGAGCGGTGGCGACGAAAGAGCGTAAGGTCCAGACCTGGCCGGACACTGCCGCTGGTATCGGGCTCTTCGTGGCATGTGCGGTGCTACTTGCCTTGATATACGGGCAGTTTCGCGGCGACTTCACGCCCAAGACCACGCTCACGATGCTCGCTGCGCGCGCCGGCTTGGTGATGGACCAGGGTTCGAAGGTCACCTACAACGGAGTGAGCATCGGCCGGGTGGCCGGCATCTCCGAGGTGGAGCACCGCGGGAAGCCGGCTGCGCGCTTCACCCTCGACGTGGACCCCGAGTTCGTCGACCTCATTCCGAGCAACGTCGTCGCGAAGATCCAGGCCACCACGGTCTTCGGCAACAAGTACGTGTCATTCACTTCGCCGAAAGATCCATCACCGCAACCGATTACGTCATCCACGGTGATCGATGCGACGTCGGTCACGACGGAGTTCAACACGGTCTTCGAGACGATCGTCGGGCTGGTGGACAACGTCGACCCGGTCAAGGTGAACATGACGCTCAGCGCCGCGGCGCAAGCGCTGAGCGGCCTGGGCGACAAGTTCGGCCAGTCGATCGTCAACGGCAACAAGATTCTCGACCACGTCAACCCGCGGATGCCGTTGATCCACCACGACATTCGCCAACTCGCCGCGCTCGCCGACACCTACGCCAAGGCGGCGCCCGACCTCTTCGACGCCATCGACAACGCCGTGACCACCGCCCGCACGCTGAACCATCACCAGGCCGAACTCGACGCGGCACTCCTGGCGGCGGTTGGCTTCGCCAACAACGCGAATGACGTGTTCACGCGCAGCCAGCCCTACCTGGAACGCCTTGCGGCTGACCTGAAGCCGACCGCCAAACTGCTCGACACCTACAGTCCGCAGGCGTTCTGCACCATCCGCAACTTCGCCGACGTCGCCCCCAAGGTCGCACAGCTCGAAAGCGGTAACCACTACGCGGCTCAACTCGGTGTATCGATCACCGGCTCGGAGAATCCGTATGTGTACCCCGACAACCTGCCCAGAGTGAACGGCCGAGGCGGACCATTCGGCAAGCCGGGATGTTGGCAGCCGATCACCCGCGACCTGTGGCCGGCGCCTTACCTGGTGATGGATTCCGGCAACAGCATCGCGCCGTACAACCACTTCGAACTCGGCCAGCCGCTGGCCAACGAGTACGTGTGGGGCCGCCAGTACGGGGAGTACACGATCAACCCATGAAAATGCGCGGAACCGTCGCCCGGCTCGCTGCGGTCGTGGCTGTCCAATTGTTCTTCACCGCAATCATTGTCGTGGTGTTCGGGCAGATTCGCTTCGACCGCACCAATACCTATGCCGCGGAATTCAGTAACGCCAGCGGGCTGCGGGCGGGCCAGTTCGTCCGAGCCTCCGGCGTGGAGGTCGGCAAAGTCAAGAAGGTGGACCTCGTCGAGGGGGACAAGCGAATTCGAGTCGAGTTCGCGGTCGATCGCTCGGTGCAGCTCTATCAGTCGACCACCGCGCAGATTCGCTACCAGGACCTGATCGGCAACCGCTACCTCGAAATCAGCCGCGGCACCGGTGACAATGCCGAAAAGACGCTGCCGCCAGGCGGATTCATCCCGCTGTCGCGCACCCAGCCGGCGCTCGACCTCGATGCCCTGATCGGCGGCTTCAAGCCGCTATTCCGATCTCTGAATCCGCAGAAGGTCAACTCGATCGCGTCGTCGATCATCACCGTCTTCCAGGGTGAGGGCGGCACCATCAACGACATTCTCGACCAGACAGCGCAATTGACCGAGACTTTGGCCGAGAGCGACCAGACCATCGGCGACGTGATCCACAACCTGAACACCGTGCTGGACACCACGGAACGCCACCAAGACCAACTCGACTCCACCATCGACAAATTCGAGGGTCTTATCACCGGCCTGAAGGATCGAGCCTCCCCGCTTGCCGACGGCGCCGCGCACATCAGTAACGCAGCGGGCACGGTGGCCGACCTGCTCGCCGACAACCGGGCTCTCGTACGTAACGCGGTCACCCATCTGGAAACCCTTGCCGGGCCGCTGTATGACGAACGCGAGCGGGTCGGGGATCTGGTGGGCAAGGTCCCCGCGGCGTTCAACACCATCGGCCGCGCCGCCGGCATCTACGGCGACTTCTTCAACTTCTACCTCTGCGACCTCTCACTCAAGGTCAACGGGTTGCAGCCGGGCGGGCCGGTTCGCTCGGTCAAGCTGCTCACTCAGCCGTCGGGCAGGTGCACGCTGCAATGAGAACACTGCAGCCCGCCAACCGGGTCCGGGTCGGAACGCTGGCCATCGCCATCGTGGTCCTCGTTGTCGGTGTGGGGCAAAGCTTCGGCAGCCTGCCCGTGCTGTTCGCGACCGCGAGCTACTACGCCCAATTCAGTGACTCGGCCGGCGTCAGCAAGGGTGACAAGGTGCGCATCGTCGGCAAAGACGTCGGCACCGTCCAGGACATGTCGATCGACGGCGACCACATCCTGATGAGGTTCACCACCGGCACGCACACGATCGGCACCGAGAGCCGGGTGTCGATTCGTACCGACACCCTGCTGGGCAAGAAGGTTCTCGAGATCGAGCCCCGGGGTGCCAAGGTACTGCAACCGAACGACGTGCTGCCGCTGGGCCAGAGCACCACGCCCTATCAGGTGTACGACGCGTTCTTCGACGTCACCAACGCCGCCTCCGGTTGGAATATCGACACCGTCAAAGAGTCGCTGAATGTGCTGTCGCGCACCATCAATCAGACTTATCCGCACCTGAGTGCCGCGCTCGACGGGGTGTCCAAGTTCTCCGACATCATCGGCAAACGTGACGACGAGCTCAAACACCTGCTGGCCGAGGCCCGCAAGGTTGCGGGTGTCCTCGGCGATCGCAGCAAGCAGATCAACTCCCTGCTGCGCAACACGCAGACCTTGCTCGCCGCGTTCAACGAGCGTGGCAAGGCGATCGCGGCGCTGCTGGCCAACGTGTCGGCATTCTCGACCCAAGTGCAGGGGTTGATCAACGACAACCCGAACCTGCACCACCTGCTCGAGCAGTTACGCGGTGTCACCGACGTTCTGGCACAACACAAGAACGACCTGGTATCCGTGTTGAACACACTGCGCAACTACACCGCGGCACTCAGCGAGGCCGTCGGGTCGGGACCGTATTTCAAGGTGATGATCGGCAACCTGCTGCCGTACCAGATCCTGCAGCCGTGGGTCGACGCGGCATTCAAAAAGCGCGGTATCGATCCCGAAAACTTCTGGCGTAGTGCGGGATTGCCCGCATTCCGATACCCGGACCCGAATGGAAAGCGGTTCCCCAACGGCGCGCCGCCGCCGGCGCCGCGGGTGCTCGAGGGCACCCCGGATCACCCGGGACCCGCCGTGGCGCCCGGTTCACCGTGCTCGTACGCGCCGCCGGCGGAGATGTCGCCGCGACCGGGCAATCCGCTGCCGTGTGCGGGCGTCGACCAGAACCAGGGCCCATTCGGTCCCAACGGGCCATACCCGATTCTGCCGGAGGTACTTTCGTTACCACCCAACCCGCAGGGCCCGCAGCCGTCCCCGGGCGTGCCGGACGCCGGGTTGCCTGGCGCCCCGGTGCCGAACGCGCCGGGCATACCGGTGCCGCTGCCGCCGAAAGCGCCGCCGGGGGCGCGACGGGACGGCTTCGTCCCCACCGCTCCGCTGCCGCCCGCCGTCGCACCCGCGCCGTCGCCGCCACCGGGCCCCGGCCCGCAACTACCGGCTCCATTCCTCACGCCCGGCGGGAACGGGGGATAACGGACGATGAGCACAATCTTCGACATCCGCAAGCT
Source organism: Candidatus Mycobacterium wuenschmannii (assembly GCF_030252325.1). Lineage (NCBI taxonomy): Bacteria > Bacillati > Actinomycetota > Actinomycetes > Mycobacteriales > Mycobacteriaceae > Mycobacterium > Candidatus Mycobacterium wuenschmannii. The sequence goes on from NZ_CP126981.1 coordinate 3,923,547, forward strand.
CCAGCTGCCGCACGTGTCGCGCACAGCGTTGGTGGTCAGCTCGATCGTCGCGATCGTGGGACTTGTTGCCGGCCTGCTTGGTTGGCGGCTCTACGACAAACTGACCAACAACACCGTGGTCGCCTACTTCCCGGCCGTGAACGCCCTCTACACCGGGGACAAGGTCCAGATCATGGGCATCCGGGTCGGTGCGATCGACAAGATCGAACCGACCGGCGACCGGATGAAGGTGACGTTCCACTACCGGAACAAGTACAAGGTGCCGGCCAACGCCTCGGCGGTGGTGCTCAACCCGACACTGGTGGCCTCCCGCAGCATCCAGCTCGAGCCGGCGTACAAGGGCGGTCCGGCACTGGCCAACAATGCGGTGATCCCCATCGAGCGGACCCAGGTGCCGGTGGAGTGGGATGAGTTGCGCAACAGCGTCACCCACATCATCGACAAGTTCGGACCCAGCAAGGAGCAGCCGAAGGGGCCGTTCGGAGACGTCATCGAGGCATTCGCCGACGGCTTGGATGGCAAGGGCCAGCAGATCAACACCACGCTCAACAGCTTGTCGAACGCGTTGAGCACCCTCGACGAGGGGCGTGGCGACTTCTTCTCCGTGCTGAAGAGCCTGGCGACGTTCGTCAATGCGCTCCATCAGGACGACCAGCAGTTCGTCGCGCTGAACAAAGACCTTGAGCAACTGTCGGACAATCTCGTGAGCTCAGATCAGTCCGCCGCCAACGCGATTCGCGATACCGACAGCCTGCTGACCACCGCGCAGAATTTCCTGAACGAGAACCGTGAATCGCTGACTCACGACGTCAACAACCTGGGCGACCTGACTACCGCGATCATGCAACCCGAGCCGCGCGACGGTCTGGAGACCGCCCTGCACATCCTGCCGAACATGGCGGCCAACGTCCTCGCGATCTATGAGCCGGCGCACGGAAGCCTCAGTGGCGTGGCCGCATTCACCAACTTCGCCAACCCGATGGAGTTCATCTGCAGCGTGATCCAGGCCGGCAGCCGGCTCGGCTATCAGGACTCCGCGGAGCTCTGTGCGCAGTACCTCGCACCGATCCTCGATGCGATCAAGTTCAACTACTTTCCGTACGGCATCAACTTGTTCAGCGCGGCGGACACGCTGCCCAAGAACGTCGCATGCTCCGAGCCGCGCCTGCAACCGCCACCGGGCTTCAAGGACACCACGGTCCCCGGTATCTTCTCGCCGGATACCCAATGGTCGCACCGCAATTCGGAGCCGGGGTGGATCGTCGCACCCGGGATGCAGGGTGTGCAGGTTCAGCCCGCCACCAGGAATCTGCTGACGGCCGAGTCGCTAGGGGAGCTGATGGGCGGTCCGGACATCGTTCCGCCGCCGGCCGGGCACACCATGACCGGACCGCCGAACGCCTACGACGAGAACAACCCGCTGCCGCCGCCGTGGTATCCGCAGCCGTTGCCCTCCCCGGGGCCGCCGCCACCGGCCGGTCTGCCGCTCGGCGCAGCGGAGGCGCACCCGTGAGGCGCACGACGAGCGCCGTAGGCGCGAGGAGTAAGCCGAACAGTCGGCAGATGTGGCGCTCGACGAGCGCCGTAGGCGCGAGGAGCAAGCCGAACAGTCGGCAGATGAGGCGCATGGCGCAACGTGCGCTTGCTGTGCTCACCGCCGCGGTGTTGCTGACATCGTGCGGGAACTGGCGCGGCATTGCCAACGTGCCGCTGCCGGGCGGCCCGGGCAGCGGGCCGGGCTCCTACAAGATCTATGTTCAGATGCCAAACACGATGGCGCTGAACGGAAACAGCCGTGTCCTGGTCGCCGACGTGTTCGTTGGCACGGTGCGCTCGATCGATCTGAAGAACTGGGTCGCCACGCTGACCGTCGACCTGGACAAGAGTGTCCGGCTGCCGCGGAACGCCACGGCCAAGATCGGCCAGACGAGCCTGCTGGGCTCGCAGCACGTCGAACTGGCAGCACCGTCGGACCCGTCGCCGCAGATGCTCAAGAGCGGCGACACCATTGCGTTGAGCAACTCGTCGACGTATCCCTCCACGGAGCAGACCCTGGCCAGCTTGGCCATGGTGCTGCGGGGCGGCGGCATCCCCAATCTCGAGGTGATCCAGGACGAGGTCTACAAGATCCTGGCCGGACGCGCCCAGCAGATCCGCGACTTCCTCGGCAAACTGGACACTTTCGCGACCGAACTGAACCACCAGCGCGATGACATCCGCCAGGCAATAACCTCCACCGACCGACTGCTGACGCGGGTGGTCGACCGAACCGCCACGCTGGACCGTGCTCTCACCGAATTTCCGCCTCTGGTCGAACATTTCAACAAGCAACGCGACTTGTTCGCCGACACCGTGGAGGCGGTCGGCCGGGTCAGCTACGTCACAGATCAGACCTTCAAGGCGTCGCGCGCCGACCTGCATCAGGATCTGCAGGATCTGCAGCGGCCACTCAAGCAATTGGGCCGCGCCGCGCCGTATCTGGTCGACGCGCTCACGCTGCTGCTCTAACCACCGTTCAGCGTCGACAGCGTGCCGAAAATCGTTCGTGGCGACTACATCAACGTCTCCGGCGCACTCGACCTGACGTTGAGCACGGTGGATAACGCGATATTCACCGGAACCGGGTTCTCCGGGGCGCTGCGTGCGCTCGAGCAGTCCTGGGGCCGTGATCTCAACACGATGGTTCCCGATATCCGCTTCACGCCGAACCCGGCTGATGCACCGGTGGAGCGAGGCGAATAATGCTGACTCGTTTCATTCGCGCACAGCTGATTGTGTTCGGCGCCTTGACATTAGCGGCACTGATCGCGCTGGGCTGGTTCTATCTGCGCATCCCGAGCCAGCTCGGCGTCGGCCAGTACCGGCTGATCGCGGAGCTGCCGGCCTCGGGTGGCCTCTACCGGACCGCCAACGTGACCTATCGGGGCATCCAGATCGGCAAGGTCACCAAGGTCGAGCCGACGGCGCGCGGGGTGCGGGCGACGCTGAGTATCGACGACCGCTACAAGATCCCGACCGACGCATCCGCCAACGTGCACTCGGTGTCTGCGATAGGCGAGCAGTACGTCGACCTGGTGTCCACCGGGGACCCGGGGAAGTACTTCTCGCCGGGCCAGACCATCACCAAGGGCACGGTGCCCAGCGAGATCGGGCCTGCCCTCGACGCCGCCAACCGTAGCCTGTCGGTGCTACCCAAGCACAAGATCGCCTCGCTGCTCGACGAAACATCCCTGGCCGTAGGCGGATTGGGCCCCGCGCTGCAACGACTCGTCGATTCGACGCAGTCGATCGTCGGCGACTTCGAGGCCAACCTGTCCGACGTCGACGACATCATCCAGAACTCCGCGCCGATCATCGACAGTCAGGTCGAGTCGGGTGACTCGATTGCGCAGTGGTCGCGCAACCTGAAGGTCCTCACCGCGCAGATCGCCGACAGCGATCCACACCTGCAGAGCCTGTTGGCCAAGGGCGCTCCGACCGCCGATCAGGTCAACAGCGTCTTCAGCGATGTCCGAGAGTCGTTGCCGCAGACGATCGCCAACCTCGAAGTCGTCGCCGACATGCTCAAGCGCTACAACGCGGGCACCGAGCAGTTGCTGGTGTTCCTGCCGGAGGTCGGATCCGTGGCGCAGACGCTGATCGCATCGGCGCCCGGCGCGGTGCTGATGAATCTCGACCTGTCGCTGAACAATCCGCCGCCCTGCCTCACCGGCTTCCTGCCGGCCTCGGAATGGCGCTCGCCTGCTGACACCAGCACCGCGCCGCTACCGGCCGGAACGTATTGCAAGATCCCACAGGACACCCAGGCCAATGACGTGCGCGGCGCCCGCAACTATCCCTGCGCCGACGTCCCCGGCAAGCGCCGGGCGACGCCGAAGGAATGCCGCGACAACAAACCGTACGTGCCGCTGGGCACGAACCCCTGGTACGGCGACCCGAACCAGATCCGCAACTGCCCGGCGCCGGGCGCGCGCTGCGATCAGCCCGTCGACCCCGGCAAGGTGATACCCGCGCCGTCGGTCAACAACGGGATGAACCCGCTGCCCGCGGATCGCCTGCCGGCGTCCCCGCCGATGGTCAGCGATCCACTCCAGCGACCCGGCTCGGGTTCGGTGCAATGCAACGGGCAGCAACCCAACCCCTGCGTCTATACGCCGGCCAGCCCCAGCGCGATCTACGTGCCGCAGAGCGGACAGGTCGTCGGCCCCGACGGCACGACCTACTCGCTGGAAGATTCGCGCCACACCGGCGACAACGGCTGGAAGGACATGCTCGCTCCGGCCGGCTGACCCGCGGCGGGAATCTTGTGCGCCTGGCAGTGTTGAATCAGCTATTCGCCTGTGAGGAGACAGCGTCATGACCAGCCGACCCGTTCTGGAACCCACCGCCGAGCACCCGATCACGATCACCCCGACCGGGAAGCGCGTCGTAGTACGTGTGAACGGCGTCGTCGTCGCCGACACCCACGAAGCGTTGCAGCTTCAGGAATCGACTTATCCTGCGGTGCAGTACATTCCGTTCGCGGATGTCGTTCACGATGTGCTCACCCGCACCAACACCGAAACCTACTGCCCGTTCAAGGGTGACGCCGCTTACTACAGCGTGACCACCGATGGCGGCACGGTCGACGACGCGGTCTGGTTCTACGAACACCCCTACCCCGCGGTGGCTGAGATCGTCGACCACGTCGCGTTCTACCCCGACAAGGCGGACATCACCGTCGGCTAGGCGTTGGCCGTTCCGAAGACGTGGGCGGTCAACTGGGTGTCGCTGTATTCGCGCAGCGATGAGATGAGCCCGTCCCGGGTGTGAAAGATGAACACTGCTGGGCTGCTGTAGTGCAAGCCGTCGACGGTTTCGCCCTCGGCTTCCGCCTCGATCACCACGCTCTCACCGTCGTTGAAGCACTGGATGAAATCCAGCTCGACCTCGACGCGGCTCTTGCGCCGCTCGACCTCGTCGCGCCAGGCGGCCTTGTCGACCGAGTTGCGGGTCGCGATGTTCCAGTAGCTGAAGTCGTCGCTGAGCAGCTCGAAGCACTCGTCGACATCACTGCCTTCCGACAGGCACTGCAGAAACATCCACGCCAACTCCGCGGACGGATCGTCGAAGGGCGTGGTCACTTCGTCATCCTGACGCGAAAGCCGGTGGCCGGTCAATGTCGTCGGCCGGACTTATGATCGATGGGATCGAGCAGCGGCGGGAGCAGATGACCAGTAGCGCTCGCACGGTGACTTTTCCCAGTGCGGTGACCCCCAGGAACACTCTTTTCCCGCTGCGCTGGGGGCCCGGCGACCCCTGCTTTCAGATCGGCGCCGATGGCGCGATATGGCGAACCAGCTTGTTGGACAGCGGATCTGTGACCGCCCGGATCACCCGAGCAGCGCCCAACGCGGTCGACTGCACGGCATGGGGGAGCGGCGCCGACGAGTTTCTCGACGCGCTCCCGGCCCTGCTCGGCGCCGACGATGACCCGTCCGCCTTCGTGCCGGTCGACCCAATCGTCGTCGAAGCCCAGCGGCGGGCGCCGCACCTGCGGTTGGGCCGCACCGGCCGGGTGCTGGAAGCGTTGATTCCGGCCGTGCTCGAGCAGCGCGTACAGGGCAAAGACGCGTTCCGTGCCTGGCGGGTGCTGGTGACGAAATTCGGGACGCCCGCGCCCGGACCCGCGCCGGCGCGCATGCGGGTGCCGCCCGCGGCCGAGGTGTGGCGGCGCATCCCGTCGTGGGAGTTCCACCGAGCCAACGTCGATCCGGGCCGGGCCCGTACCGTCGTCGGATGCGCACAGCGCGCCCAATCATTGGAGCGGCTCGCCTCCTGGCCGGCAGACAAGGCCCGCGAGGCGATGATGTCGCTGCCCGGGGTCGGAATCTGGACGGCTGCCGAGACGGCACAGCGGGCGTTCGGCGACGCCGACGCGCTGTCGGTGGGCGACTACCACGTGCCGAAGATGATCGGCTGGACATTTCTCGGCCGTGCGGGCACCGACGACGAGATGGTCGAACTTCTCGAACCGATGCGGCCGCACCGGCACCGCGTGGTGTGTCTGCTGTACGCCAGCGGGCTGGCCTACGAGCCGCGGCGCGGGGCGCGATTGCCGTTGCAGGACATCCGCGCGCTATAGGTACGGGGTTACTCGTCGCGGTCTTCGGGTACTCGCCGGCCATGACTCAATTCACCGTTCCCGGCCTGACCGAACAGCAGGGGGCCAAGATCACCGACTTACTGCAGAAGCAGCTGAGCACCTACAACGACCTGCATCTGACGCTCAAGCATGTGCACTGGAATGTGGTGGGGCCCAACTTCATTGGTGTGCACGAGATGATCGACCCACAGGTGGACCTGGTCCGCGGATACGCCGACGAGGTGGCCGAGCGAATCGCCACACTCGGCGGATCGCCGCAGGGCACGCCGGGTGCCATCCTCAAGGACCGCACCTGGGACGACTACTCGGTGAGCCGCGACACCGTGCAGGCTCACCTTGCCGCTCTGGACTTGGTCTACAACGGCGTCATCGAGGACACCCGCAAGGGCATCAAGGAGACCGAGACTCTCGACCCCGTCACCCAGGACATCCTGATCGACCACGCCGCCGAGTTGGAGAAATTCCAGTGGTTCGTCCGGGCGCATCTGGAGAACGCCGGTGGCGGGTTGACCCACGGGGGCAAGTCCACCGAAGCCGGGGCAGCCAAAGCCGCGCGATGAGGCGCCGAAGGTGGTAGCGGAATAATCGGACCGCGGTCCGGTTATAGCGGGTATCCAAAGTTCGAGGAGGCCCGATATGCCCGCCATCACCGCAGACACCTTGACCCTGCCCCGCGTGACCGCGGCGGGCCCTGTCGACACCGAGCGCCCGGTGCGCTCCGTGACCACCGGCCCGCGCGGCCACGAGGGCGAAGGATTTCCCGTGGTCCGGGCGTTTCACGGCGTCAGCCGCGCCGCGCTGGACCCGTTCGTCCACATGGATCAAATGGGCGAAATCGAGTACCAGCCGGGCGAGCCCCGCGGCACCGACTGGCACCCGCACCGCGGTTTCGAGACCGTCACGTACATGATCGACGGCCGGTTCGCGCACCAGGACTCGCACGGTGGCGGCGGGCTGATCGCCGACGGCGCGACCCAATGGATGACCGCGGGCGCGGGCATCCTGCACATCGAGACGCCGCCGGCCGAACTGGTCGAAAGCGGCGGAACGTTTCACGGCATCCAGCTCTGGGTCAATCTGCCGAAGAAGGATAAGTTCGCGACGCCGCGTTACCAGGCCATCGAAGGCAACGACGTCGCGCTGCTGTCCTCCGACGACGGCGGCGCGCTGATCCGGGTGATCGCAGGCGAGGTCGACGGCCACCACGGGCCGGGAGTCACGCACACGCCAATCACCATGGCGCACGCGACGATTCAACCTGGCGCGCGACTCAACATCCCGTGGAACCGGGACTACAACGCGCTGGTCTACGTGCTGGCCGGGCGCGGATCGGTGGGACCGATCGCGCATCCGATCGAGCAAGGTCAACTGGCCGTGCTGGGTCCCGGCGACCGCATCACCGTCGACGCCGCGCCGTCGCAGGAGTCGCGGGTGCCCGCGCTAGAGGTGTTGATCCTGGGCGGGCAACCGATCCGCGAGCCGGTTTTTCACTACGGCCCGTTCGTGATGAACACCAAGGCCGAGGTGGTCCAAGCGCTCGAGGATTTCCAGGCCGGCAAGTTCGGCAGCGTCCCGATCAACGGCCTGATGCCGCACCGTGGCTAACAAGGCTGTCAATTATGTGGCAGCCGCAGGTGTGAGCTATGGCACAATCGAAGAGTGGTGCAGCCCGCGAGCCGGGGGCCGGGTCGCCCCCCAGCAGCAAAGGCGGCCGAGACGCGTAAGCGCATTCTGCGCGCGGCGCGCGAAGTCTTCAGCGAACGCGGGTACGACGCCGCCACCTTCCAGGCGATCGCGGTCCGGGCGGACCTGACCCGGCCCGCGATCAACCACTACTTCGCAAACAAGCGCGTCCTGTACTGGCAGGTGCTCGACGAGACCAACAAGGCGCTCGTCGCCGCGAGCACCCAGCGGGCGCGCAGCGAGACCACCCTGACCGGCCGGGTGTCGGCCTTCATCGAGGCCGCCATCGAGGGCGAAATCGAAAACCACGCCGCGTCGGCCTTTTTGATCGCTGCCACGTTGGAGTCGCAGCGTCATCCGGAGTTGAGTAGGCCGGGCAGCGACTCCGTCAGCACCACGCGGAGCTTCCTGCTGTGGGCGATCAATGACGGCATCCAGAGTGGCGAGCTCAACCCGGACACCGACGCCGTGGCGCTCACCGAAATGCTGCTGGCGGTCCTACTCGGGGTCGGCTTCTACGCGGGCTTCGTCGGTAGTCGTGACGAGTTCGACGCCATCACTGACCAGCTAAAACTGTTGCTGGCCCGTAGCCTCGCAACCCCTCCTGGCTGACGCAGTGATGTAGCACACAGAACCATATAGGTTGCCTAACTTACTAGGTAACATGATGGCGCTATGACTGATGTACAGAACGCGACCTCAGTTCGTTCCGAAGGCGACAGCTGGGACATCACCGAAAGTGTGGGCGCGACCGCCCTGAGCGTGGCCGCCGCGCGTGCAGTCGAGACCGGCTCGGACGATCCGCTGATCCGTGACGACTTCGCCTACCTGCTGGTCTCAACCGCCGGGCAGCCTTGGGCGCGGCTCGCGACGTCGCTGGAGTGGATCGGTGACGACGACCACGGCCGCCGGGCACACCGGCTGGCCGTTGACTACCAGGCAGTGCGCACCCACTACTTCGACGCCTATTTCGCCGCCGCCGCCGCGGCCGGCATCCGGCAGGTGGTCATTCTCGCGGCTGGTCTCGATTCTCGGGCGTTCCGGCTGGACTGGCCCGTCGGCACCACGGTCTACGAGATCGACCAGCCGCAGGTCGTCGCCTACAAAACCAGCACGCTGGAGTCGGCCGGGGCCGCGCCGACGGCCGAGCGCCGGACCGTGCAGATCGACCTGCGCGACGACTGGGCGGCCGCGCTGACGGCGACGGGCTTCGACGCCGATCAGCCGACCGCGTGGCTGGCCGAGGGCCTGCTGCCCTACCTACCGGCCGAGGCCCAGGACCGGCTGTTCGACATCCTGACCGGGTTGAGCGCGCCCGGCAGTCGGGTCGCCGTCGAGGCCTTCAGCCTGGGCGCCGCCGACAGCGAGGCGCGTCGCGTCGCGCGGCGGGCCCGGTTCGACCGGATGCGTCAGCGACTCGGCCTGGACATCAACGTCGAGACCCTGACCTACCAAGGGGGCGACCGGGCGAATGCCGCGGACTGGTTGACCGAGCACGGCTGGCACGTCGACGCCGTCAGCAATACCGACGAGATGGCGAGACTGGGCCGGGCGATTCCCGCCGACCTGGTCGACGAGGCCTTCACCACCACACTGCTCAGCGCCGAACTCGGCGGCGACCGAAACGACAACGACGAGGAGACGCGATGAGCACCCTGCGCAGCCACGACGACACCTGGGACATCACCGAAAGCGTCGGAAGCACCGCTGTCATGGTGGCCGCGGCCCGCGCCGCCGAGACTGACAAGCCCGAACCGCTGATCCGCGACCCGTTCGCGCGAATCCTGGTCGCCGAGGCCGGCACCGGGGTTTGGGAGAAGATGCTCGACAGCGACCTGCTGGACAAGGTCGCCGAGATCGACGCCGAGGCCGCCGCGGTCTTCGAGCACATGCGCGGCTATCAGGCGGTGCGCACCCACTTCTTCGACGCGCACTTCGCCGGCGCCGCCGAGGCTGGCATCCGGCAAGTGGTGATCCTGGCGTCCGGTCTGGACTCGCGGGCCTACCGGCTCGACTGGCCGGCCGGCACCTCGGTCTACGAGATCGACCAGCCCAAGGTGCTGGAGTACAAGGCGGCAACGCTGGCCGCGCACGGCGCGACGCCGTCGGCCAACCGTCATGAGGTCGCGATCGACCTGCGGCAGGACTGGCCGGCGGCCCTGATCGCGGCGGGCTTCGACCCGAAGGCTCCGACGGCGTGGCTGGCCGAGGGCCTGCTGATGTATCTGCCCGCCGAGGCCCAGGACCGGCTGTTCACCCAGATCGGCGAGCTGAGCGCGCCGGGTAGCCGGATCGCCGCGGAGACCGCTGCCAACCACGCCGACGAGCGTCGCCAGGAGATGCGGGAGCGTCTCGACCGGGTCGCCGCCAAGCTCGGCATCGAGCGCAACGTCGACATCCAGGACCTGATGTACCGCGACGAGGCGCGCGCCGACGTCGCCACCTGGCTCAACGAGCACGGCTGGCGGGCCACCGCGCAGAGCTCCGACGACGAAATGCGCCGGCTGAACCGCTGGGTCGAGGGAGTGCCGTCGGCCGACGACAAGCAGGCATTCTCGCAGTTCGTAACCGCCGAACGCGTGTGAGGGGCTAGCCAGGGGGACCCTGTTGCCCAACCGGGTGGTTGATTAGGATTGGGATTTCGTCGGTCGAGGAAGGGATCCCCATGACCACCGAAATCACCGCTCCGGTTGCACCCGCTGCTCCTGCCGCCGGTTCCGATGTCGCGAAGACGGTGGCGCGCCTGCGCCAGACCTTCGCCACCGGTCGGACCCGCAACATCGAATGGCGCAAGGAACAACTGCGCGCGCTCGAGCGACTGATGGTCGAGAACGAGGCCAAGGTTGCCGAGGCGCTCGAAAAGGACCTCGGCCGTTCGCCGTTCGAGGCGTGGCTGGCCGACGTCGCCAGCACCTCCGGCGAGGCTGCTTACGCGGCGAAGAACGTCGGGAAGTGGGCCAAGCGCAAGCACCGCCTGCTGGAGATGTCGCAACTGCCCGGGCGTGGCTTCGTCGAGTACGAGCCCTACGGCACGGTGCTGATCATCGGGGCCTGGAACTTCCCGTTCGCGCTGACGCTCGGCCCAGCCGCGGGCGCGATCGCTGCGGGAAACACGGTGCTGCTCAAGCCTTCTGAGGTCGCACCCGCGTCGTCGGCGTTGATGGCCGAGCTGGTGCCGCGCTACCTGGACAACGACGCGATCGCCGTGATCGAGGGCGACGGCTCGGTCAGCCAGGAACTGATCGCGCAGGGCTTCGACCACCTGATTTTCACCGGCGGCACCGAGATCGGCCGTAAGGTCTACGAGGGCGCCGCCAAGCACCTGACTCCGGTGACCCTCGAACTCGGCGGCAAGAGCCCGGTCATCGTCTCGAAGGACGCGGACATCAAGGTCGCCGCGAAGCGCATCGCGTGGACCAAGCTGATCAACTCGGGACAGATCTGCATCGCGCCCGACTATGTGTTGGCCGAGGCGCCGATCCGTGACCAGTTGGTCGACGAGATCCAGAAAGCCGTCAGCACGTTCGAGGCCCAAAACGCCTCTGGCGGAAAGCGAATCGTCAACGAGCGGCACTTCAACCGGCTCACCACCGCGCTGGCCGCGACGCAGGGCAAGGTCGCCATCGGTGGCGGTTCGGACCCGGCCAAGCTGAACATCCAGCCGACCGTGGTGGTCGACCCGTCCGCCGACGAGCCGTTGATGACCGACGAGATCTTCGGCCCGATCCTGCCGGTCGTGACCGTCCAGAACCTGGATGAGGCAATCACTTTCGTCAACTCGCGGCCCAAGCCGCTGGCGGCATACCTGTTCACCAAGGCCAAGGCCGTTCGCGAACGGGTGATCAAGGAAGTGCCGGCGGGCGGCATGGTGGTCAACCACCTACTGTTCCACTTCGCCACGCACAAGCTGCCGTTCGGCGGCGTCGGCCCGTCCGGGCTGGGCGCCTACCACGGCAAGTTCGGCTTCGAGGAGTTCAGCCACCGCAAGTCGGTGCTGACCAAGCCGACCCGCCCCGACATTGCCAGCTTCATCTACCCGCCCTACACGGAGAAGGCGTGGAAGCTGGCCCGTCGGCTTTTCTAGCTTGTCCCAATTCCCTTGCAGGTCAATGAAGATCGAGAGATAGGAAGTTCATGCCCGGAGTGCAGGATCGCGTTGTCGTCGTCACCGGAGCCGGTGGTGGTCTGGGGCGTGAATACGCGCTGACCCTCGCAAAAGAAGGCGCCAGCGTCGTCGTCAACGACCTCGGCGGGGCCCGCGACGGCACCGGTGCCGGACACAACATGGCCGACGACGTCGTCAAGGAGATCAAGGACGCCGGCGGTCGCGCGGTGGCCAACTACGACAGCGTGGCCGAGGCCGAGGGCGCGGAGAACATCGTCAAGACCGCGCTGGACGAGTTCGGCAAGATCGACGGCATCGTGAGCAACGCGGGCATCCTGCGCGACGGGACGTTCCACAAGATGTCGTACGAGAACTGGGACTCGGTGCTCAAGGTGCACCTCTACGGCGGCTACAACGTGATTCGTGCCGCGTGGCCGCACTTCCGCGAGCAGAGCTACGGCCGGGTACTCGTGGCCACGTCCACCAGCGGACTGTTCGGCAACTTCGGGCAGGCCAACTACGGCGCCGCAAAGCTGGGCCTGGTGGGCCTGATCAACACGCTGGCCCAGGAGGGCGCCAAGTACAACATCAAGGCCAACGCGCTGGCGCCGATCGCCGCCACCCGGATGACCGAGGACATCCTGCCGCCGGAGGTGCTGAAGAACCTGACGCCGGAGTACGTGGCGCCGGTGGTGGCCTACCTGGTCACCGAAGAGGTGCCCGACAGTGGCTCGATCTTCATCGTCGGCGGCGGCAAGGTGCAGCGCACAGCGCTGTTCCAGAACGAGGGCGTCACCTTCAAGACCCCGCCATCGGTCGACGACATCGCCTCGCACTGGGGCGAGATCGACGACCTGTCCGCGGCAAAGGCGGCCAACTTCTCCATCCGCTGACCCAGCCATAGAAAAAGGCGCCGCCCCCTCGCTGGGTGCGGCGCCTTTCTCTTTGTCAGGCGCTTACGAGAACAGGCCCGCGAACGCGTTGGTGATGTCGGTTGCCGCGCTCTGCAGGACCTCGAGTTCGAAGCCTCCTGCCAGCGTGAACAGCGCCGTGTCGGCGGCGAACGGCAAGCCGATCGCGTCGAGCAGGTCGCCGTTGGCGATGTTGTCCGCGAACAGCGCGAAGTCGTAGGCGGGCATGCTGGTCACCAGCGCGTTGATGATGTCCGCCGTCGGCAACAGCGTGGAGTACAGCGCCGACGACGCGGTCGTGAGTGCGTTGACGAAGTCGGTGAAGAAACCCGTGGGATCGGCCGCCAGGTTCTCCAGCAAGGCGGAGAAGTCCAGTCCAGCACCGGGATCGGCCACCGTCGGGTCGACCGCGCCCGGGTCCAACATGTAGGCGGCGTAGTTGTCCAGCCCTTGCTGCCAGCCGGCGGCCAGGTTGGAGAACACTTCGGACATGCTCACGTCGGGGAACAGACCGAACGGGGTGTTGACGTCGGCGGGACCGTCGGCCCAACCCTGAGAACCGTCGCCGTAGCCCAGGTTGATCAGGTAGGTCAGGTCGGGACCCAGCAGTTGCTGCAGCGGGGCCGGCAGCAGCGCGACCAGCGGCGGGGTGATCTCGGCGCCCGGCACGGTGTCCGTACCACCGAGCGTGGTGATCATGTAGTACTCGGTCGAGACGTCCGTCGACGTCGGGAGATGCGTCGCGTTGGCGATGTCGGCGAGCGACGGTCCGGTGCCGAGCCCGCCGGTCCCGTTGCCGCCGTCGAGGTAGTGGCCGTGCAGCGTCTGGATGCCTAGGAACGCGTTGAGGTCGGCGAGGAAGTTGAGCGGGTACTTCGGGAAGTCGGTGAAGCCGTCGTACTCGATCGAGTAGATGCTGGTCACGTAATCGTCAGACGGCGTTGCGCCGTCGAACGCGACGCCCAGGCTCGGCAGGTTCAGCTGAAGGTTGTGCGCCATGCCGGCCATGTCGGTGTAGCCGTCGAAGCGCGACAGCAGACCGCCGTCGGGCGCGCTCGGGTCACCGACCAAGAGGAACCGGACGTCGTCCGACGAGATGTGATCGGCCGCCAGCTGTTGCATGACGATGCTGGAGATTGTCGAGCTCTGCGAGTAGCCGAACACCGTCGCCGTGTTGCCGTTGGCGATCTCCGACTCGATCGTGTTGGTCAGGATCGTCGCGCCCTGGCCCACCGAGGTGCTCTCCGAGGGGAAGCCGTCGGTGCCCGCGGGGTAGTTCAGCGGCAAGGTGTGCACACCGGTCAGCGGGTAGAGGCCCTCGGGTGTGTAGAGGCCTTCGCCGAACGGATTCGTCGGGGTGCCCTGATAGAACGAGATGTCAGTGCCGTAGGTCGGGAAGAGGTAATGGCCCGCCGCGGACTCGACGTAGAGGTTGCCCGGGATCGGGGTGCCGCTGCCGCCGAGCACCAGACCGATGTCGTCGGCGCGGGCGTGGCCCGGGTTGGTCATCGCGGCCAGGCTGAGGAAGCCGGCACCGGCTGCGGCGACCATCCCGAGACCCATGAAACGAAGCGTGCGAGAAGACATGAGGCGACCTTTCGGCGGGAGTATTCGCCATATGTTTTACTCCGCTTGGAGGGCGTTGTCTGAGAAATACACAGCTTTTCGTTGGCGAAAATTAAGTTATCTATAGGTGTAGGCGTTGAGTGTGCCTTGGCCTCAGCAGCCCCAGCCGTCACCGGTCTCGGGTGGCACACTTTTTTCGAATCGGGAGCGCCGGCGATATCAGCCAGCGAGCGCGTCGCGCAGCCGATGCACGTCGGCCTCGGAGATGTCCGCGCTGCGGAAGTAGCCGTCGAGCGAACCAAAGTTGTCGACGATCGTCCGCCGTGCGGCATCCAGGTACTCCGCGCGAACACCGAGCACCTCCTCGGACAGCCGGGCCTCGGTGGTCGAGAGCAACTCCGGCGTCACCTCGACGTCCGTGCGTTGCCGGATCGCCTCGAGGATGCGCTCCCGAAGGAACGGCACGGCTTGGTTGCTGGTCAGGAAGTCGGTGACGATCGCGTCGCGGTCGACACCCGCGGCCTCCAGCACCAGCGAGATCGTGAACCCGGTCCGGTCCTTGCCGGCGAAGCAGTGCGCCAGCATCGTGCGGCCGTCGCCCAGCAGGGTCACCATCCGATGCAGTGCCTCGCGCGCGCCGGGATAGGTCGGGAAGCGGCTGTACTCCTCGACCATGTAGCGGCTCGCGGCGTCGCTGACCGATTCGCCGTCCGGCTTCTCGTCGAACAGCCGCTTGAACGCGTGTTCGTGCGGGGCCTCGCCGTCGGGATTGACGTCGTCAGGCGGCAGGTCGGGAATGGGCAGCAGGTGGATGTCGACACCGTCGGGGACCAACCCCGGGCCGTGGCGTAGCACCTCGCTGCGTGAGCGCAGGTCGGCGACATCGGTGATGCCCAAGCGGCGCAACTCATCTCGGCCCTCGTCGGCCAGCTCGCTGAGCTCGCCGGACCGAAACAGCCGACCGGGGCGTATCGCACCGGTGGTGTCGGCGACGTCGCGAAAGTTCCAGGCGCCCTGCAGATCCCGTACGCCGGTGGTCACTTAGGTGACCGCCGCGGCGAAGGCGCTCTTCTCCCGGCCGAGCTCGGCGCGCGCGACCGTCCGCAGGTGCACCTCGTCGGGCCCGTCGAAGATCCGCATCGCACGCTGCCAGGAATACATCCGCGCCAGCACGGTGTCTTCGCTGACGCCCGCGGCGCCGTGCACCTGGATCGCACGATCGATGACGTTGCACGCCATTATCGGAGCGACGGCCTTGATCTGGGAGACCAGCAGGTGCGCGGCGCGGTTGCCGTGCTGGTCGATGGTCCAGGCGGCCTTCTCGCAGAGCAGCCGAGCCTGGTCGAGTTCGTTGCGCGACAACGCGATTGCGTTCTGCACCATGCCCTGCTCGGCGAGCGGCTTGCCGAATGCGATGCGGGTGTTGGCCCGGTCCACCATCAGGGCCAGGGCACGCTCGGCGCCACCCAGTGCGCGCATGCAGTGGTGGATGCGGCCCGGCCCGAGTCGCGCCTGGGCGATCGCGAAGCCGCCGCCCTCTTCACCGAGCAGGTTGGTCACCGGCACCCGGACGTTGTCGTAGATGATCTCGCAGTGCCCGGGCTGGTCCTGGTAGCCGAACACGCTTGTCGAGCGGACCACCGTCACGCCGGGTGTGTCGATCGGCACCAGCACCATCGACTGCTGCTGGTGGCTGGCCGCCTCGGGGTTGGTGCGGCCCATCACGATCAGGATCTTGCAGCGCGGGTCGGCCGCACCGGAGGTCCACCACTTGCGGCCGTTGATGACGTAGTCGCCGCCGTCGCGCACGATCGAGGTCTGGATGTTGCGGGCGTCGCTGCTGGCGACGGCCGGTTCGGTCATCGAGAAGCCGCTGCGGATCTCGCCGGCAAGCAGCGGCTTGAGCCACTTCTCGCTCTGCTCCTCGGTGGCGAACAGGTGCAGGGTCTCCATGTTGCCGGTGTCCGGCGCGGCGCAGTTGGTCGCCTCGGGCGCGATCTCGAGGCTCCAGCCGGTCAGCTCGGCCAGCGACGCGTAGTCCAGGTTGGTCAGGCCCGACTCCGACGGCAGGAAGAGGTTCCACAGCCCGGCGGCCTTGGCCTTCGTCTTCAGTTCCTCGATGATCGGCGGGACGGTGTGGTCCTTCGGCCCGGCCTCCTCGCGGTACTTGTCGTACTCGGCTTCGGCGGGGAAGACGTGATCGGTGATGAACTCGCTCAGTCGCTTGTGGTAGTCACTGGCTTTGGCTGACATTGCGAAGTCCATGACCGTCACGATAAGCCACCCGCAGGAAGGCCCCGTCGGGGGCAGGATGAACGCTGTGACTGATGCCCGCCCGCCGCTCCCGCCGTTCACCCGGGAGACCGCAATAGAGAAGGTCCAGGCCGCCGAAGACGCGTGGAACACCCGCGATCCGGAGAAGGTCAGCCGCGCGTACACCGTTGACTCCCAATGGCGTAACCGCGGCGAACACGTCGTCGGCCGCGAGGCGATCGTCGCGTTCCTCACCCGCAAGTGGCAGCGCGAACTCGACTACGCGTTGCGCAAGAGCCTGTGGAGCTTCGACGGCAACCGCATCGCCGTCCGGTTCCAGTACGAATGCCGTGACGCCGACGGCCGGTGGTGGCGCAGCTACGGCAACGAGTTGTGGGACTTCGACGCGGGCCGCTTGATGACCCGTCGCGAGGCGAGCATCAACGACGTCGCGATCGAGGAATCGCAGCGCCGTATCTTCGGCCCGCGGCCAACTGAGGAGTACGGGCACGACTTCCCGCTTTGGTGACCCTCACCACCGGTGACGATGCCCGCCGTGGAGCGGCGGGAGGAGGAGGCGGAACAGGAGGCTAGGGTGGTTGCCGATCTACTGGGGAGTAGGAAATGACAGAAACGCAGACGACAGTCGGCGTGGTGGCCGAATCGGGTGCCGACGAACGACGCGTCGCGCTGGTGCCGAAGGTGATCGCACCGCTGGTGAAGAGCGGCGTCGCGGTCGTCGTGGAGGCCGGAGCGGGCGAGCGGGCGCTGCTGCCCGACACGCTGTACACCGAGGCCGGGGCGACGATCGGCGATGCCTGGTCGGCCGACGTCGTGGTCAAGGTCGCACCGCCGACCGCCGACGAGGTGGGCAAGCTCAAGAGCGGGCAGACCTTGATCGGTTTCCTGGCGCCCCGCAACGCCGACAACGCGATCGGCGCGCTCAAGGCGGCCGGGGTGCAGGCCTTCGCGCTGGAAGCCATCCCGCGTATCTCGCGCGCGCAGGCCATGGACGCGCTCTCGTCGCAGGGCAACGTCGCCGGCTACAAGGCCGTGCTGCTGGCCGCCTCGGAGTCGACCCGCTTCTTCCCGATGCTGACCACCGCCGCCGGAACTGTGAAGCCGGCCACCGTGCTGGTGCTCGGAGTCGGCGTCGCCGGTTTGCAGGCCCTGGCGACCGCGCGGCGCCTCGGCGGCAAGACGACGGGCTACGACGTCCGCCCTGAGGTGGCCGACCAGGTGCGCTCGGTGGGCGCTCAGTGGCTGGATCTGGGCATCGACGCCGCCGGTGAAGGTGGCTACGCGCGCGAGCTCACCGACGAGGAGCGCGCGCAGCAGCAGAAGGCGCTCGAAGAGGCGATCGCCAAGTTCGACGTCGTGATCACCACCGCGCTGGTGCCGGGTCGGCCCGCGCCGCGACTGGTGACCGCCTCCGCCGTCGAGGCGATGAAGCCCGGCAGCGTCGTCGTCGACCTCGCCGGTGAGACCGGTGGCAACTGCGAGCTGACCGAGCCGGGACAGGTCGTCGTGAAGCATGACGTCACGATCGCCTCGCCGCTGAACCTGCCCGCCACCATGCCCGAGCACGCCAGCGAGCTGTTCAGCAAGAACATCACCGCGCTGCTCGACCTGCTGATCACCGACGGCAAGCTGGCCCCGGATTTCGAGGACGAGGTCGTCGCCGGTTCGTGCGTCACCCGAGAGGACTCCTAGATGTACGACCAACTGCTGGAGAACATTGCGATCCTGGTGCTTGCCGGGTTCGTCGGATTCGCCGTCATTTCCAAGGTGCCCAACACCTTGCACACCCCGTTGATGTCGGGCACCAATGCCATCCACGGCATCGTCGTGCTGGGCGCGCTGCTGGTCCTGGGTGAGCTGCCGGCCGACGCCAGCTGGGGCGTGCGGGCGATCGCATTCGTCGCCCTGATCTTCGGGACCCTGAACGTCATCGGTGGCTTCCTGGTGACCGACCGGATGCTGGGCATGTTCAAGTCGCGCAAGCCATCCGCCGACACGTCGGTCGAAGCGAAGGGCGTGGCCAAGTGAGCACTGAAAACGTCAACTACGCCGTCGACGTCCTCTACATCGCGGCGTTCGCACTGTTCATCTACGGCCTGTCCGGCCTGACCGGTCCGAAGACCGCTGTGCGCGGCAACTGGATCGCCGCAGTGGGCATGGGCGTCGCGGTGGTCGCGACGCTGATCAAGGTGCGCGACACCGCGCCGATCAACTGGATTCTGATTGCCGCCGGCCTGGCGATCGGTGTCGTGCTGGGTGTGCCGCCGGCCAAGAAGACCAAGATGACGGCCATGCCGCAGCTGGTGGCGCTGTTCAACGGCGTCGGCGGTGGCACCGTCGCGCTGATCGCGTGGTCAGAATTCATTGGCACCAAGGGCTTTTCGGTGTTCCGCCCGGACCAGTCGCCGACCGTCGCGGTGGTCGTCGGGTCGCTGTTCGGCGCGATCATCGGCTCGGTGTCCTTCTGGGGCTCGCTGGTGGCATTCCTGAAGCTGCAGGAGTCGATCCCGAAAAACGTTGAGAAGCGGCTGGTTTCGTCGGCCAAGCTGTTCCAGTTCTCGAACATCCTGCTGCTGATTGGCGCGGTTGGTGTCGCGGTCTACCTGGGGCTGAACCCGGGCCAGCCGGTCTGGTGGGTGCTGCTGGTGCTGGCCTTCGCCGGTGTGATGGGCCTGTTTGTGGTGTTCCCGATCGGTGGCGCCGACATGCCCGTGGTGATCTCGCTGCTGAACGCGATGACCGGATTATCGGCAGCCGCAGCAGGTTTGGCGCTGAACAACACCGCGATGATCGTCGCCGGCATGATCGTCGGCGCCTCGGGTTCGATCCTGACCAACCTGATGGCCGTCGCGATGAACCGCTCGATCCCGGCGATCGTGTTCGGCTCGTTCGGCGGCGACGGCGGCGCAGCCGGCGGCCCGGGCGGCGAGCAGGGCACCGTCAAAGCCACCTCGGCGGCCGACGCCGCGATCCAGATGGCCTACGCCAACCAGGTGATCGTGGTGCCCGGCTACGGGCTGGCGGTCGCGCAGGCACAGCACGCGGTCAAGGAGATGGCCAACCTGCTGGAGGCCAAGGGCGTCGAGGTCAAGTACGCCATCCACCCGGTGGCCGGCCGGATGCCCGGACACATGAACGTGCTGCTGGCCGAGGCCGACGTCGAATACGACGCGATGAAAGAGATGGACGACATCAACGGTGAGTTCAACCGCACGGATGTCGCGATCGTCATCGGCGCCAACGACGTCACGAACCCGGCCGCGCGCAACGACTCGTCGAGCCCGATCTACGGCATGCCGATCCTGAATGTCGACGAGGCTCGCTCGGTGATCGTGCTCAAGCGGTCGATGTCCTCGGGTTATGCCGGCATCGAGAACCCGCTGTTCTTCGGCGACAACACCTCGATGCTGTTCGGCGATGCGAAGAAGTCGGTGACCGAGGTGGCTGAGGAGCTGAAGGCGCTATAACCAGCGCTTTCAGCGCACGGCGCGGAGAGCCGAGGGTCTAGACCGGCGGGTAGGACGGCGGCGGGTAGCCCTGGCCGTCGGTGACACCGCGCAGGCCCCACGGCAGGAACTTGAAGTAGAACTCGAGCTCGTCGGAAAAGTCGTAGCTGGGATCGGGATCCGGTTGCATGACTACCTCTCGAGTGGATAAGCGGTTGGTGTGAGTCTAGTCCTACCCGACAACGCGCAACAGTGAACTGTCGTGTTGCCTAGACTACCCACCAGTTGATTGACTCCGGGCCACCCCCCGGACTGCCGATAGCGAGTAGACATGCCATCCGAGAACGGGCTCACCCGCCGCGAGGAGCTCCTGATAGTAGCCACCAAACTGTTCGCCGCGCGTGGCTATCACGGCACCCGGATGGACGACGTCGCCGACGTGGTTGGCCTGAACAAGGCCACCGTGTATCACTACTACGCCAGCAAGTCGCTGATCCTGTACGACATCTATCAGCAGGCCGCCGAGCGCACACTGGACGCCGTCCACGACGATCCGACGATGTCGGCCCGTGAGGCGCTCTACCAGTACACCGTGCGGCTGCTCAACAACATCGCCGTCAATCCCGAGGGCGCGGCGGTGTATTTCCAGGAACAGCCCTACATCACCGAGTGGTTCACCGAGGAGCAGGTCGCCGAGGTCCGGGAGAAGGAGACCCAGGTCTACGAGCACGTGCACGGGCTGATCGACCGGGGCATCGCCGACGGCGAATTCTTCGAGTGCGATTCCCACGTCGTGGCGCTCGGCTACATCGGGATGACGCTCGGTGCATACCGCTGGCTGCGCCCGAGCGGGCGACGCAGCGCCAAGGAGATCGCCGCCGAGTTCAGCACCGCGCTGCTGCGGGGCCTCATTCGCGACGAGGCGGTCCGGGTGGAGTCGCCGTTGGGCACGCCGCGGACCGAGGCCGTCGCGCCGTGACCGACCTGTTTCGGCTCGATGGCAAGGTCGCCGTCGTCACCGGCGGGGGCCGCGGAATCGGCCTGATGATCGCGCGCGGGCTGCTGCAGGCGGGTGCCAGCGTGTACCTGTCCAGCCGCAAGGAAGCCGAGCTGGAGGCCGCCGTCGCCGAACTGTCGTCGCTCGGTTCGGTGCACGCGATCCCGGCGGACCTCGGGACGGCCGAGGGTGTCGACGCGTTGGTCGCCGCGGTCGGGCAGCGGGAGGACAAAATCCACGCGCTGTTCAACAACGCCGGCGCGGCCTGGGGAGCCCCGCTGGGCGAGTTCCCCGAGTCCGGGTTCGACAAGGTGATGAACGTCAACGTCAAGGGCGTCTTCCTGTTGACCCGCGCGTTGGTGCCGTTGCTGACCGCCGGCGCCAGCGAGGCCGACCCCGCCCGGGTGATCAACACCGGCAGCATCGACGGGATCGTGCCGCCTGGTAAGGGCCGGGACAACTTCTCCTACAGCGCCAGCAAGGCCGCCGTACACATGCTCACCCAGCATCTGGCCGGGGAGCTGGCGCCGCGGATCCTGGTCAACGCGATCGCTCCGGGGCTGTTTCAGTCGCGGATGACGAAGGAGCTGCTGGCGGCCGGACCGGACGCGGTCGGCTCCTTCCTCCCGCTCGGTCGCATCGGTCAGCCCGACGACATGGCGGGCATCGCCGTGTTTCTGGCCAGCCGGGCCAGCGCCTACATCACCGGCGCGGTGATCCCGGTCGACGGCGGCGTCACCGTCATCCGCTGACCCCGGTCGGCAGCACCCGCGCCAGGAACTCGAGCTGGTCGGCGATCACGCGCTCGAACGCGTCGCCGACGTAGATCTCGAAATGCCCTTCCGGGTAGAGCTTTATCTCGCCCTTCGGGGCGGTGGCCGCGTACTTGCGGGTCGGACCCGACGGCGCGACGGTGTCGTTTTCGCAGATGCAGAACAGGATTGGGCACGGCACCTTGGCCGCATGCCGGCCCGGGCGGTAGGGCAGGAGCTTGATGCCGATGCGCGCGGCGACCTCGTTGCGCAATTCGCCGCCGTCGGGCACCAGCTTCAGAAAGCCGGGGTAGGCATCCGGCGACGTCATCAGTGCCACTTCGCCGGGGTGCCCCGCCGTCTTCACCATCACCGGATTCGCGCCGAAGCGGGCGCCGACGAGATCGCGGGCCGCCAAGGCCGTCAGGCGCGCGCTCACCAGAGGGTTCACCGCGCCCAGCGAGGCGACGCTGTCGGTGAACGGGCACTGCGATACCACCGCTGCGATGCCCGGCACCCGGGCCGCCGTCGCGATCACGTGACCGCCGCTGAACGACGTGCCCCACAAGCCAATTCGCTTCGGGTCGATGCCCGGCAGCGTGCGCGCGAAGGCGGCGGCCACCGTCCAGTCCTGCAGCTGCATCTTGACGTCGAGGAGCTGACGCGGGGCGCCCTCGCTGTCGCCGAAATTGCGGTAGTCGAACACCAGGCAGGCGTACCCGGCGGCGGCGAAGCGTTCGGCGTAGGCAGGCAGGCGCATGGTGCGCACGCCACCGAGCCCGTGCGCCATCACCAATAGCGGCGCGTCCCCGCCACCGTCGGGGCGGTACAGCCACGCGCTGACCCGGTCGCTGCCGGAGTTGAACCAGACGTCTTCTCGTTGCATGACAGCCATCCTGCATGGTCTCCCGCCAGTGTGATAGACCCACGGCATGGCCGTGGACGTGGTGCAGCAGCTGTCGTCACTGGTGGGCGGCAACTACGTCAGCACCGATCCCGACGTGCTGGCCGGTCGCAGCGCCGACTCGACGGACCGATACCGGGGCACCGCCAGCGCGCTGGTCCGCCCGGGCTCGGCCGACGAAGTGGCCGACGTGTTGCGGGTCTGCCGCGACGCCGGAGTGCACGTGACCATCCAGGGCGGCCGCACGTCGTTGGTCGCCGGCACCGTGCCCGAACACGACGACGTGCTGCTGTCTACCGAAAGACTTTGTGCGGTAGGCGAAGTCGACACTGTCGAGCTTCGCGTCGAAGCCGGGGCGGGGGCGACGCTGAGCGCGGTGCAGCGCGCGGCCGGCGCGGCCGGGCTGGTGTTCGGCGTCGACCTGTCCGCGCGTGACACCGCGACCGTCGGCGGGATGGCCTCGACCAACGCCGGCGGGCTGCGGACCGTGCGGTACGGCAACATGGGCAGCCAAGTCATCGGGATGGACGTCGCGCTGCCCGACGGGTCTGTGGTGCGCCGGCATTCGCGCGTGCGGGCCGACAACACCGGCTACGACCTGCCGGCGCTGTTCGTCGGCGCCGAAGGAACACTGGGCGTCATCACCGCCCTCGATCTACGGCTGCACCCTGATCCGTCTGATCGGGTGACCGCAGTGTGCGGCTTCGACTCGTTGGACGCGCTGGTCGACGCGGGCCGGATGTTTCGCGACCTGGACGGCATTGCGGCGTTGGAGTTGGTCGACGGTCGGGCTGCCTTGTTGGCAGACGAGCACCTGGGTTTTGCCCCGCCGGTGGGTGGGCGCTGGCTGCTGCTGGTGGAGCTGGCCTCCGACCATGACCAGACCGATCGCCTCGCCGACGCGCTGGACGGCGTAGCTGGTTCCGGCGAGCCCGCTGTCGGCATCGATATCGCTGCGCAGCAACGGCTTTGGCGGGTGCGCGAATCACTTGCAGAGGTCGTCGGGCTATTCGGGCCACCGTTGAAGTTCGACGTGTCGCTACCGCTCGACGCGGTGGGCCGGTTCGCCGACGAGGCCGAAAGCCTGGTCGAGCGTCACGCACCGGCCGCGGTCGGTGTGCTGTTCGGACACATCGGCGAGGGCAACCTGCATCTGAATGTGTTGCGGTGCAGCGCCGAACAGGAACAGCAGCTTTATGCCGCGATGATGGACCTGATCGCCGACTGCGGCGGCAACGTCAGCTCCGAGCACGGGGTCGGTAGCCGTAAACGCCGCTACCTCGAAATGTCTCGTGATGTCGCCGACATCGCGGCGATGCGCACCCTCAAGGCGGCCTTCGATCCCACCGGCTATCTCAACGCGGCGGTGCTGTTCGACTAGCTGGATTTGATGCCGACGGCATGGCGCAGCTGAGCCAGGA
Source organism: Candidatus Mycobacterium wuenschmannii (assembly GCF_030252325.1). NCBI lineage: Bacteria > Bacillati > Actinomycetota > Actinomycetes > Mycobacteriales > Mycobacteriaceae > Mycobacterium > Candidatus Mycobacterium wuenschmannii. Next base: position 3,947,751 of record NZ_CP126981.1, read on the forward strand.
ACTCTTCGGCGTCGTCGCTGCGAATCATGTAGTGCGAGAACGCGACTCGAATCGCCGTCGCCGCCTTGACCGCGGCGTTGGGCCCGGGGATCAGCCGTTGCAGGCCGTCGCGCATCTGGGGGATGACCGCGGAGAACTGGGTGATGACGTGCTCGGGTTCGATGTCGACCATCCGCACCCCGGTGTAGGAGTGCTGATAGTCGACGATGAAACGCAGCGCCGCATCGAGTTTGTCGGCACCCTTGAGGCCGGCGGTCGCGTGGCTCATGCCGTCCTCGAAGGTGAGCCGCTCGTATTTGGAGAACGCCGAGAGCAGGTCTTCCTTGGAGGCGAACCAGCGATAGAGCGTCGGCCGCGACACCCCCGCCTGCACGGCGACGTCGGACAGGCTGAGCTTGCGTTTGCCGTTGCGGCCGAGGACCTCAGCGGTGGCTGCGAGGATCCGTTGCTGCGTCGAGGTGTCGCCCTCGATGGTCGACGTCTGGTCCATACCCGCAACTTTACAAAGATAGGTCGAAGTGTCACGCTGTTTTCGTGTCACTGGTCGCTGACTCCCCGAGCTTAGCCGGGCAGGCCCAGGAAGACGGGCGTCCGCGGTGAGCCACGCCAGGGCGGTGGCTATCACCGAAGCATCTTCGTCGGTCGGATTCGCGACCGCTGCCCGACTGGCGGCGGGCGGACACACGGTCGTGATGGGCAGTCGCCGTCTTCAGGTCTGCGAGGAATTCGCCGCGCGGTTGCGATCCGGTGGCGCCGAAGTCTTTGCCGCGCATCTCGATCTCGCGGACCCGCTATCGATCGATGGCTTCCTGGAGTCCGTCGAATACGTCGTCGGTGAGGTCGACGCGTTGATCAGTACCGTCGGCGTCGCCGCGAAGTCCTGGGTCGGCGCGCAACACCTTGTGACACAACTGGTTACGCCGATGATCGAGCACGGCCGTGGCGACGTGGTGCTGCTCGGCCCAGAGCTCATTGGCGTGCCGCACACAGAGGCCGACCGGATGCTCGAGGCGTGGGTCAGCGGACTGGACGCCGAATTCGTCGGCACCGGGGTGCGGGCATCGATTGTTCGGGCGGATGGCGCGGTGCCGCCCGACGACGCCGGCCGCCTGATCGCAGCGACCATCTGTGCGCCTGACGACATGCATCTGCGGTTGGTGCAGGTCATCCCGTCGACCCCCGCAGCACAGCGATCGACGCGAGCGGGCTGAGACTCAGCGGCGTCGCACCAGAACCGACTGCTGGATGCTGCCCACGGCGCCGGTCTCGTCGAACAACGTGCCGATCGTGGTGCCGATGCCATCGGGCCCGTAGTTGGTCTCGGCCCGGATGCCGATCCATTCGCCGTCGGGAATCCGGTGCACATGGACGACGAGATCGTTGTTCAGAAATGTCCACCGGGCGATGTCGATCTTGGAGCCAATCCCGTTGGCGCAGTCCGCAACCGCGAAGAGGCGCTGCAACGGCGTCACCGCCTCGCCGTCGACAAGGGTGACCAGTGGCTTGATCCACGACTCGCCCGGTCCCTCGCTGAGAGGCTTGGTCAGCCAGCGCCAGTCGAGGCTGTGCACGTAGTTGCGGTCGAAATTCTTGGCCAGGTCGCGGCTGTGCGCCTCGCTGATCGGCGCCGGCAGTGGCGCGGACGCGTGCTCGAGTTCTCCTGTGTCCTGCTGCTGCAGCCGCCACCCGGTGGCCCGCGCCGTCGGCCGTGGCTGGCCGTCGGGGCCCACGGCCAGCGTCTCGGCGCTGACCAACTCGATCTGCTTGCCCGGGCGTTCGACCTTCGCCCGTACCCACAGGTCGCCGTCGGCGGGGACCGGGCCCAGCAGGTCGATGGCGACCCGGCTGAGCCGGGTGTCGTCGCGGGGCGCGCAGCGTTCCAGAGCGCGCACCAGCAGGGCCGACACCGGGGCGCCGTGCTGGATCTTCGCGGTCCAGGTGCTGCGGACAAGGTCTGTGGCAGTGAACTTTTCGCCGATCGGGTCGTCGGCGTCGACCAGTTCGTAGTAGGAGTCGCTCATCGCCCGGCCTCGACTGCGGGCGCGTCGACGATGACCGTGTCGACCCGGGACAGTCGCGTGCCGACCAGTTTCTTCGGGTAGGCCTCGCTGCTCGTCAGCATGAACAACGTCCGTCCGGCGGCGCCGCCGAGCATGCACGCGATCGCCACCCGGTCGCCGATGTCGATCCGGTGACTGACTCGTGCCTTGCCGCCGGCGCTGTCCACTATGCGCTCGAACTGGTGAGCCAGCGTCATCGCCGTCCACACCCCGCCCCCGGCGTCCAGGCAGATGCCGTCCGGCGGGCCGTCCAGGCCGTCGGCGAACACCCGACGGTTCGACAGGTCGCCGTCCTCGTCGATGGAATACGCGGTCAGCCGGCGCCCGATCGACTCCGCGACGATCAGCGTGCGGCCGTCGGGCGTGATGGCCATCCCGTTGGGGAAGTTCAGGTCGGTCGCCACCACACGGGCACTGTTGTCCGGGTCGACGCGCAGGAGCGCGCCGCCCTCGAACGCCTGCGATCCGATGTAGGCCCGGCCGCGACCGTCGACCACCATGTCGCCGAGGTCGGCTGGCGCCAAAGAGCTCAAATCTGCTGCGGTGGTGATGTTTTCGCCATCGTAGGCCAGCAGCGTGCGGTTCTCGGCCGACACGATCAGCAGCGTCCCGTCCGGCCGGAAGCCGAGCCCCGACGGCGCGTGCCCAGGCAACGGGAGCGTGGTCATCGACCCGCAGACCGTGACGGTGTGCACGGCCTCGCCGAGCATGTCGGAGAACCACAGCAGGTCCTCGAACCAGCGCGGACCCTCGCCGAAGCAGAACCCCGCCGCCAACGGGGTGAGACCGTCAACGGTCGTGGTAGCGGCCAACGTCGTCGCTCCTTTGCGGCGGTGGAACAGACCGGACAGTGACCCGGCAGGCTTTACAGATTATCGTACAAATGTCACGCGATAGCGTGCAGGGACATCGTCGGCGCTCAGCTAAGGAATGCGGCAGATGAAATTCACCGTCACCCACCCGATGCACAGCCATCCGTACAACCCGGAACTGGTGACCGGCGACGGCATCGCCACGGTGGCCGCGGCCGTCGAGGCTGCCGGCATCCACGGCTTCGGCTTCACCGACCATCCCGCACCGACCCAGCGATGGCTGGAGGCCGGCGGCCACGACGCTCTCGACCCGTTCGTGGCGATGGGGTTTGCCGCCGCACGGACCAGCACGCTACGGCTGATCCCCAACATCGTGGTGCTGCCGTATCGAAATCCGTTCGTGGTGGCCAAGTCCGGCGCGACACTGGATCTGCTGTCCGGGGGCCGGTTCACGCTGGCCGTCGGTGTCGGCTACCTCAAACGGGAGTTCGCCGCTCTCGGTGTCGATTTCGAGGAGCGGGCCGCGCTGTTCGACGAGGCGCTCGACGTGATCACCGCGATCTGGACCGGCGATGACATCTCCTACGAGGGCAAGCACTTCAGCGCCAAGGGCATTACCGCGCATCCGCGGCCGGTGAGCAGCCCGTATCCGCCGATCTGGGTCGGCGGGAACACCGGGGCCGCGCGGCGCCGGGTCGCCGCCAAGGGCGACGGCTGGTGCCCCTTCGCCGCGCCGCCCGCACTGGCCCAGACGGCGCGGACCGCGTCGATGGATTCGGTGGACGCGCTGGCCGAGGGCATCGAGGACCTGCGCCGCCGACTCGACGCCGCGGGCCGTGACCCCGGGGGAGTAGACATCGTCTTCGGCAACATCGAGGGCGGCAATCCGAGCGATCCCGACTTCAACGCCGACGCCTACCTGGCCGGGCTGGATCGGCTGGCTAAGCTCGGCGTTACCTGGGTGCAGGTGGGCCTGCCGGGCGACAGCCTGGCTCACGCGCTGGAGGTCGTCGACAAGTTCAAGACCATGGTGGTCGACGCGTCGTAGGCTTTACAAGTTTTGGCGAGAATGTCATTCTCGCTACGTGACAACAGACTCTGAGCAGACGCACTGGTCGGTCGCCGGCCTCCTGGACTTGTTCGATGCGCGCGACGCCGGCGACGGCCGTTTCACCGCGGACACCGGCATCGCGGCCGAGGACGAGCGCCAGGTGGTCGAGGGCACGCAGGTGCTCGCACAGGTGATTGTCGCTGTCGCCAAGCAGTTTCCGGAGAAGTCGGTGCGCTCGGTGCATGCGGTCTTCGCCCGCGCGGTCCTGGTCGGCCCCCCGGTGGAGATCGACATCGACGTCGTCGCCCAGGGTCGCTCGACCGCGACCGCGGTGGTCGGCGTCTCGCAGAACGGCCGTCGTGCGATCACCGTGACCGCACTGCTCGACGTGCCCTCCGCCGACGTGATCCGCCACCACCACCCCAAGCCGGAGGTGACCGCGCCCCGCGATGCCAACGACGGCGGGATGCCGATGGCCGGCCGGGAACTGCGCCTGGTCGACGTCGTCGACGTGAACAGCCCCGACGAGGTCGGTCCGCCGGAGTTGTACGCCTGGCTGCATTACGACCCGATACCGAGCCGCGACGACCTGGCCAAGGCGCTGGTCGCGTATTTCACCGGCTACCTTGGCATTTCGACGTCGATGCGCGCCCACGAAGGCATCGGCACCGCGCAGTCGCACCTGACCGTGTCGACCGCGCCGATGACGGTGTCGGTCAGCTTTCACGAGCCGGTCACGTGGACCGGATGGCTGCTCTACACCCACGAGAGCACCCAGGCGGGCGCTGGGATGTCCTACATCCGCGGCGCCGTGCACACCGAGGAGGGTGAGCTGATCGCCTCGTTCACACAGGACGCTCTGATCCGCCCTCTGCGCACCAGCGACACCACCATCAAAACCGAAGCGCGGCTGTAACTCTCATGGATTTCTCCGCCGTCGAACTCGAGGCCGAAGACGAGGAATTCCGCGACCGGCTGCGCAAATTCCTGGCCAACGTGGTCACCGCCGAGGTGATCCGGCGCGACCGCGAGACCGGGGAGAACTTCGACGAGGGTGTCCACCTGGCGCTGGGCACCGAGGGTTACCTGGCCGACGACTTCAACGACGAATCCGACGGCGGGTTCGGATCGCTGCGCCGCCGCATCTGGGACCTGGAGATCGGCCGGGCCCACACGCCGTGGTTCCACTGGGGCACGACGGCCGTCGTCGCCAAGATGATGCGCGACTTCGGGCCACCGGAACTCACCGAGGAAGTGTTGCCCGGCGTGCTGACCGGCGAGACGCGCCTCTGCCTCGGCTACACCGAACCCGAGGGCGGCTCCGACGTCGCGACCTGCAAGACCCGCGCGACCCGTGACGGCGACAATTGGATTATCAACGGTTCCAAGATGTTCACGTCCAACGCGCACAATGCCAAGTACGTGTTCCTGCTGACCAACAGCGATCCGAACGGGCCAAAACACAAGAACCTCACCATGTTTCTGGTCCCGCTCGATTCACCCGGCGTCGACATTCAACCGATCCGTACCGTCGACGGCGACCGCACCAACATCGTCTTCTACAGCGACGTGCGGGTCGACGACCGCTATCGCATCGGCCCGGTCAACGGCGGCTGGGGCGTGCTGCGCGGCGCTCTCGACCAAGAGCACGGCACTGCCGAGAAGGAAGAGGACGGGCTGCAGCGCATCGCGGTGATGAGCGAACATCTGACCCTGATGGCTGAGGCGATGGACGGCATCGCGGCGCTGGCCGGGCGCGAGCGCCCCGACGGAAGCCGGCTGATCGACGACTCGTCGGTGGCATATCGGTTGGGGCGCAGCGTCGCTCGCACCGAAGCGGCTCTCGGCACGCCCGGGATGTTCGGCCGGGTGGCCAACGCGCAGACCATGCGCGACTGCGCACCCGACCTGATGGACATCCTGGGCGCCGCGTCGGCATTGCCCGTCGACGCCGATGGGGCCGCGGACAACGGCGGGGCCGAATACGCATTTCGGCTGGCCTCACCCGTCGGCATCTACGGCGGCACTCTCGAGGTGTTCCGGAATATGATCGCCCAGCACGCGCTCGGGCTGGGCCGGCCGAACTACTCGCCGCCGAGGGCCTGAGGCAACTCGGCGAACACGTCGGCTCGGTCGGCGTCGAAACTGACGAACCCCTTGATCGGTTGGCCTTCGGCCGGCGGGTCCAGATAGCTCCACGCCACGTCCTCGGCTCCATCCGCCGACCAGTAGGTGGCCCAGCCCTTATAGTTGCAGTAGGTCGACGTATTCGATTGCAGCAGAAACTCAGTGCGCACATGAGCGGGGTCGACGTACAGCCGCGGCTGCAACGACGTCTCGAACACGATCACCGTATCGTCGGTGTCGACCACCGTCTTGCCACCCACCTCTACGCGCAGTCGCCGCGTCGTCGGCCGACAGTCGATGCGGTGGTACGGGTTGGGCGGGTAGTGCACCAGTGTGCGGCCCTCCTCGGTCCACGCGTCCACGGCATCCCACGGCACGTGCACGAAGCCCGGCGCCTCGGCCACCGGTTCGCTGGGCAGGTCCGACACCTCGCCGGCCGGAAAGGCATAGCTGAGTGGGTGATTCGGGCGATGCACGAGCAGCGCGTGCTCGGTGTCGATGACGGTCTGTCCGTTTTGCGACGCTTGAATGCGGCGGGGATGCGGCTCGACGTAGACCACCCCCGCCGGAATGGCCGGCGAAAACCGGCCGGCCGGAGAACTGCTCAGCGGTCCATGACCGGTGACCATGCTCATGGAATCGAGCCTAGCGTGGCATGGTGTGAGGCATGGCCGGACCGATGGAGGGTGTCAACGTCGTCGAGCTCGGCGTGTGGGTAGCCGGACCCGCAACGGGCGGCATCCTCGCCGACTGGGGCGCCGACGTCATCAAGATCGAGCCGCCGGCCGGCGATCCGGCCCGGATGTTCGGCCGCATGCTCGGCCTCGACGTCGACGTCAGCCCACCCTTCGAGATGGACAACCGGTCCAAGCGCAGCGTCGTGGTAGACCTCACCACTGCGGACGGTCACCAGACGGCGCTCGAATTGATCTCTTGTGCAGACGTTTTCATCACCAACGTTCGCCCGGGGGTTGCGCCGCCTCGGCCTCGACTACGAGTCACTGGCCGCCGACCACCCGACGCTGGTGTACGGCTTGATCACCGGATACGGCGAGTCCGGGCCGGACGCCGACCGGGCGGCGTACGACGTGGCGGCGTTCTGGGCGCGCGGCGGCCTGGCGCACCTGCTCACCCGGCCGGGCGAGACGCCGCCGTTCCAGCGCGGCGGGATGGGTGACCACTCGGCCGGCATGACGCTCGCCGCGGCGGTCTGCGCCGCGCTGGTGTCGCGGGCCAACACCGGTGCCGGTCAACTGGTCAGCACGTCGCTGTACCGCCAGGGCGCCTACACCGTCAGCTTCGACCTGAACACCTACCTGATGTCGGGCCAGCCGATCGCGATCGGGCAACGCGAAAAGATGTTCAACCCGTGCATGAACAACTACGCCACCGCCGACGGGCGACGGTTCTGGATCGTCGGGCTCGAAGTCGACCGGCATTGGCCCCCGCTGTGCCGGGCTGTCGGCAAGGCCGAATGGCTGGACGATCCGCGCTTCACCGACGCCCGGTCGCGCGCCGTCAACGCCGTCGAGCTGATCGGCGAGCTGGATCGGATCTTTGCCACCAAGACCCTCGACGAGTGGGCCGAGGTGTTCGCCGGCGAGCCCGATTTCTTCTGGTCACCGGTCAACAGCATCGAGGACGTCATCGCTGACGAGCAGTTTCACGCCGCCGGCGGCATGGTCGACGTGCCCGACGGTCCTGCGGCCGTGGCGATGGTGGCGACGCCCGCGGACTTCCACGGCACACCTTGGGCGCCGCGGTCCTGCGCGCCGGAGCTGGGCCAGCACACCGACGAGGTGCTTGCCGAGCTCGAAGCCCGCCGCCAGTCTTGATCGAATCGAAGCTTTACAGATTGATGTAAAAGTGTCACGCTGGGTCCGCCGGGTCATCGACGACGCGTGAAGGGATGCGATGAGGACCTTGGAGGAGCCACGCCCTCACCCTGGATCGGTTGCGTACCGTCTTGATGTCGTCGCCACCAACGCCGCGGACGTGGTGGGCTCGATCGGCGGCTGGCTCTGTGACAGGGTGCGGGCCGGCTGGGACGTGCACGTGCTGCTGGCGCAGGACTGCGACCATCGCCCGCTGGAGATACTCGGCATGCACGCGGTGGATCTCGACCCGCACATCCTGGCCGCCAGCACCGACTGCGCTGCCCGCGGTCTCGCCGTCAGCGCGGAGATGTTCTCCGCCGACACCCGCATCCGCCAGGAAGTGCTGGCCGCGCTGGATCGCTGGATGACGGAAGTGACTCTCTGGCATGACCCTTGGCCGCTGAGCATCGGGCACCGAACCACCACGGTGCAGCACGTACTCTCCAGCGCCGCAAAGGTTTTCAAACGACATGCGCTGACCGCGGCCGGTATCGCGGGCCCCGTCGGACCGACCGAGACGTTGCGCAGTGACATGAAGGCCTCGCTGCCGATGGATACCGAACTGATCCCGGTTGGCTGATGCGTAAGTATCACAGCCACACCCTGCTGTATCTGCACGAGACGATCGCGCTGGGCTCGGGATCGAGCGGGCGGTTCACCCAGGCTTTCACGGACATCTACCAGCCGATGATGCAGGATCTTGGCGCGCGACTCTTCGCCCTCTGGGAGTCCACGCCCTACAACGGACACTGGCCGCAGGTGACGGTCATCTGGGAGATCGACGCGTTCGCCGACTACGCGCGCATCGGTACGGCGCAGGCCCCCGGCGGTAGCCACCACGCCGTGGCGCAACAGTGGGCGGCCTTCCTGGCCGGCATCGGCGCGTCGGGTGAGGGACGGATCATGTACCCGGGGCCGAGCAACCAGACGCTGGCTCAACTGCGCGAGGCGAATTTCAGTGCGGGCTTGGTGATTCAAGAGATCATGCAGACCAAGCCCGGCCGGCAGGACGACTACATCCGCGAATTGGAGCGGCTGTACGTGCCGTGGTCGGAGAGCACCGGCAAACACTGGTTGGGTTCGTTCACCACCACTTTCCGTTTCAACGAGGTCATCCACTACTGGGCGCTCGAAGGCGGCTGGGAGTGCTTCGCCAACCACTACCCGTCGTGGAAGGACAGCCCGCCGGCCGAGATCGTCACCTGGATGAGCGTCGCCCCCGCCCTGCGTGACGGCTGGGAAGACTCGATCCTGCAAGCGCTTCCACCGTCGCCGCTGCAATGAGCGAGTTCTCCTACGACCCGTTCGACCCCGCGGTGATGGCCGACCCGCTGCCGTATTACCGGGTTCTGCGCGACGAGCATCCGGTGTACTACCTCCCGGAGTGGGACACGTTCGCGCTGTCGAGGTTCGACGACATCTGGGATGTGCTGGCGCTCAACGACGGAACGTTCGTCGCGTCGGAGGGGACGCTGCCGCCCGCGACCGTGTTGGCGCGCCACAACGACGGCCCTGTCGCCGATCCGCCGTTGCATCCCTTGCCGTTTCACGCGGTGTTCGACGCGCCGATCTATGACGGCGTCCGCCAGTCGCACAGCAAGCCGTTCCGGCCGCGGGCGGCAGCGCAACTCGAAGCCAGGATCCGCGAGTTGGCCAACCAGCGGCTCGACGAACTGCTGCCGCGCGGTACCTTCGATCTCACCCAACAATACGGTGGGGTGGTAGCGGCATCGGTGGTATGCGAATTCCTCGGTATACCAGTGAATTTGGCATCCGAGGTGCTGGATACCGTCAATGCGGGCAGCCTTCCGCAGGAAGGCAAGGGCGTCGACACCGCCCATTCGAGGCCCGGCTACCTCGACTACCTGCTGCCGTCGGTGCGGCGGCGGCGGGCCAACCCGGACGACGGTGAACTGCCGGTGGTGGACGGCTTGATGGGCTATCGACTGCCTGACGACACCGCGCTCGACGACGTCGAAGTCGCCACCCAGATGCTCTGCGTGTTCATCGGTGGCACCGAAACCGTGCCGAAGATCGTGGCGCACGGGCTGTGGGAGTTGTTGCGCCATCCCGAACAACTCGCCGCGGTACGGAAGGATTTGCCTGCGACCGTCCCGGTCGCGCGCGACGAGATGATCCGCTACTGCGCTCCCGCGCAGTGGTTCGCCCGCACCGCCCGCAGGCCATTCACGATTCACGACACCACCGTCGAACCGGGTCAGCGGATCATCACGCTGCTCGCATCGGCCAACCGTGACGAGCGTGAATACGAGAACCCCGACGACTTCATCTGGAACCGTCCCATTCAGCGGACACTGGCATTCGGCCGCGGGCAGCACTTCTGCTTGGGTTTCCACGTGGCTCGCCTGGAAATCGCCGTGATGATCGAGGAATGGCTGCGCCGCGTGCCAGACTTCCGCATCATCGAGGAGTCGGCGCATCGGCCACCGTCGAGCTTCCAATGGGGCTGGAGCAGCCTGCCCGTGGAGGTGTGAGATGTGGTGCTACCGGCTGACCGCGCCGTATCAGTTCGAACGCATCGCGATCGACGAAAAGACGCCCGAGTCACTGGCCGATGGCCAAGTGCTGCTGCGGTTTCTGGCCGCCGGGGTGTGTGGCAGCGACATGCCGGCCTTCCGCGGCGTGCGCGGCCTGCTGCCGGGTGACCACGGGCGCAGCGGCGCCGAGAAAGACGGCTTCCCGATCCACGAGGTCGTCGGCGAGGTGCTCGCCAGCCGCAACGACCGGCATCGGCCCGGAGATCGGGTGGTGGGCTGGGCATCCGGCTTCGACGGCCTGATGGAACGCGTGATCACCGACGGCAACCAAGTGGCGTCCTACGACCCCACCCTGAGCCCTGCGCAGGCGATCGGACTGCAACCGTTGGCGTGCGTCCTCTACGCGATCGAGCAGCTGCCCGACCTCGCGGGCCGGCATGTCGGCGTGATCGGTCAGGGCTCGATCGGGCTGCTGTTCGCGGCCGCGGCCAAGGCCGCCGGCGCGCGGCAGGTCACCGGTGTCGACCCGATCGACCGCGCCGAGATCGCGGCGCAATTCGGCGCCGACACCTATGTGCGGGCCACCAGCGACCGTTGGGTCAGCCACCTCGAGCCCGCCGACCGGCCGGACGTCGTCATCGAAACCGTCGGCCATCAGGTGGCCACGCTGAACCACGCGATCGAAGCGACCGCGCCGGGCGGCACAGTGTTCTATTTCGGCGTGCCGGACGACGACAGCTATCCGATCAGCATGCGCACCATGCTTCGGCGTAACCTGACGCTGAAATCCGGTGTAGCGCTGGACCGTCCGCGGATGTTGGAGCTGGCCAACAAGTTCGCCGCTGACCACCCCGGATTGTTGGCCCGCTATTCGACGCACACCTTCGGTATCGACGACGTCCAGGCCGCGTTCGAGTTGGCCGCCCGTCCCGTTTCCGACCGCGGCAAGATCGCGATCGTGGCGTCATGACGTTCCGGCAGGCGCTCGCATCCGGCGACCCCTTGTGGGGCGGCTGGATCACCGGGCCGACCGCGATCGGGCCCGAGGAGTTCGCCCGCGCCGGCTACGACTACGTCGGCTTTGACGCCCAACACGGCTACCTCGACGACGCCGACATCGCGCAGATATTGCGCCGCCTGGAACACGTTCCGATCGGCACGGCGGTGCGTCTGCCCAACGCCGACGCGGCGCCGATCGGGCGGGTGCTCGACGCGGGTGCCGACGCCATCATCGTCGCGATGATCGAGTCGGCCGACCAGGCCGCCGCCGCGGTGGCGGCCACCCGCTACCCGCCCGCGGGAACCCGCAGCTTCGGTCCCTTGCGGGCCGGCCTCGGCGTCGACACCGTCGCGCTCGAAGCGCGGGTGAGCGTGTTCGCGATGATCGAAACCGCCGCTGCCCTAACCGATGTCGAGGCGATCTGTGCCGTGCCCGGCCTGGCCGGCATCTACGTCGGCCCCGCGGACCTGGCCATCTCGATGGGCGTCGAGGTCGCGAAGGCCACCGCGGACCCCGCCGTGCGCGAGGCGATCGGCCGCATCCGCGAAGCAGCGTCGGCGGCCGGCCTCGTGCCGGCCATCCACGCCGGCAACGGCAAAGTCGGACATGCCATGGCGCAGTTAGGCTTTCGGATGATCACCCTGGCCGCGGAATCCCAGGCACTGCGACGCGGGGCCGCCGCCGGTCTCGACGAAGCGAAGGGCAGCGAATGACCGAGCGGGTCGCACTCGTCACCGGGGCCGCGCGCGGGCAGGGTTTGGCCATCGCAAAACGGCTGCGCGCCGACGGGTTCTCGGTCGCGGCCTGCGATGTCAACGAGGTCGAGGATTCAGGCGACGACGGGCTGATCGGGATCCATCTCGACGTCACCTCGGAGTCGGCCTGGCAGCAGGCCGTCGCGAGGACCGTCGACCGGTTCGGGTCGCTGACCACGTTGGTCAACAACGCGGGCGTCCTGCACCGCGCTTCGATAGCCGATGAGTCGGCTGCGGGCTTCGAAAGATCATGGCGGGTCAACTGTTTAGGCCCCTTCCTCGGCATCCAGGCGGCACTCGAGCATCTGCGTGCGGCCGAGGGGGCCGCGATCGTCAACACCTGCAGCACCGGCGCGATCCGGCCGTTTCCCAACCACATCGCCTACGGGTCGGCGAAGTGGGCGCTGCGCGGCCTGACCGTCGCCGCGGCGGGCGAGCTTGCCACCGCGGGGATTCGGGTCAATGCCGTCTTCCCCGGCCCCATCGCGACACCGATGCTCGATGCCGAAACCCAGACGCGACTGGCGGCGTCGGCGGCGTTCGGCCGGATCGGCCAGCCATCGGAAGTGGCTGACGCGGTGGCATTCCTGGTATCGGACCAGGCATCGTTCATTACCGGCTCGGAGCTCGTCATCGACGGCGGCCAATGCCTCAAGATCCAATGAGGGTCGGCATCATCGGCGCCGGACCCGGTGGTATCGCTCTCGGAATCCTGCTGCGCCGGAGTAGCTTTCACGACTTCACCCTGTTCGACCGCGAAGACGGCGTGGGTGGGACCTGGCGGATCAACACCTATCCGGGACTCGCGTGCGACGTCAAGTCCCATCTCTATTCGTACTCGTTCGACCTGAACCCACGCTGGTCGCGGCTGTGGTCGGGCCAGCGGGAGATCCTGCGGTACTTCGAGCGCTGTGTCGTCGACAACGGGCTGCGGCCGCACCTGCGGTTGGGGACCGAGATCCATTCCGCGCGTTGGGACGAGCGCGCGAGAGTCTGGCGGCTGACGACATCGGCGGGGGAGGACCACGAGTTCGACGTCGTGGTGTCGGCTGTTGGATTGTTCACCCAGCCCGTGCTGCCCGATCTGGTCGAGCAGGAGCCGTTCGCCGGGACGGTGATGCACTCGTCGCGCTGGGATCACTCGATCGACCTGGCGGGCAAACGGGTCGCCGTCCTGGGCACCGGATCGACGGCGTCGCAGTTGGTGCCGGAATTGGTGAAGGTCGCCGACATGGTCTACTCGGTGCAGCGCTCGCCGACCTGGATACTGCCTAAGCCCGACCGGGCCTACACCGCAAGGGAGCGTTGGGTTTTCGCGCACATACCCCTCGCGAAGAAGATCTACCGCACCCGACTGTGGCTGCGCAGCGAGGCCAACATCTCGGTGATCGAGCATGGTAGCGAGAAGACCCGGGACTTCACCGCGATCGCGCATCGTCTGCTCGAGACCTCGGTCCCCGACGAGCGGTTACGGCGTGCGCTGACGCCGGATCATCCGATGGGATGCAAACGCCTGGTGTTCTCGTCGGACTACCTCGCGGCGTTGACGCGGCCGAACGTCGAGGTGCTGAGCAGCCCGGCGCACTCCCTGCGGGCCCGCTCGCTGGTGCTGAGCGACGGCACCGAACGCGAGGTCGATGTGGTGGCGTGCGCCACCGGTTACGCCGCGGCCGACTACCTCGGTGAGATCGACGTGACCGGCGAGGGCGGGGTGGCGTTGCGCGACGTCTGGCGCGACGGGGCGCACGCCTACCTCGGCATGGCCGTGCCCGGATTCCCCAACTTCTTCATGCTGTACGGGCCCAACACCAACGTCGGCTCGAACAGCGTCATCTTCGTGCTCGAGGCGCAGGCGCGCTACGTCGTGCGGGCGCTGCGCCATCTGCGGCGCACCCGCAAGCGCTACGTGGCGGTCCGTCCGGAGGCGATGGAACGTTTCCTGGCCAAGATCGACGAATGGATGCAGGGCACGGTGTGGACGACACAGTGCAGCAACTACTTTCGAGCCGCCAACGGTCGTGTGGTGACCCAGTGGCCGCGTAGCGCTCGCGCGTTCTGGTCGATGACGCGACGGTTCAAGCCGGCCGACTACGTTTTCGAGCCGTCGTGATCGACGACCGCCTCGACCCCGTGCTGCGCGCCGTCGCGACCACCCGCACCGACCTGTCGAATGTCGGTCCGATCCGCGCCGGGCTGAACGAACGCCGACGCTCGGCCGTCGCGGCTGTCGACACCGGCGACGTCTCGATCAGCGATCGGCTGGCCGACGGGGTGCCCGTGCGGATCTATCGTGGTGCCCCGGCGCCGGCGCCGACCGTGATCTATTGCCATGCAGGCGCATTCGTGCTCGGCAATCTCGACACCGACCACCGGCAGTGTGTGGAACTGGCGCGCCGAGGACACTGCACGGTGATATCGGTGGACTACCGCCTGGCGCCCGAGCATCCGTACCCGGCGGCCCTCGAGGATGCGACCACCGTGCTCACCTGGGCGGCTGCCAACGCCGACGATGCCGCGCGGCTCGCGGTGGCCGGCAGCAGTGCCGGGGGCGCGCTGGCGGCCTGCCTGGCGCAGCGCTTCGCCGACAGGCTGGTGTTCCAACTCCTGCATCAGCCGGTGCTCGACGACCGGATCACCGGATCGAAGGCGGAGTTCGTCGACACCCCGGCCTTCGACGGGCCGGCCTGCGAGCTGATGTGGCGGCACTACCTCGGCTCCGTTGAACCGTCCGCGGATTCCGTGCCCGCGCGGCGTGGGCGATTGCAGGGATTGCCAGCGGCATTCGTCAGCTGCTCGGACATCGACCCGCTACGCGACGAGGCGCTGGATTACGCGCGGCGGCTACTGAGCGATGGCGTCGCCACCGAACTGCACGTCGTCGCCGGCACCTGCCACGGGTTCGACTCGCTAATCCCGGACTGGGAGGTCGCCGAGCATTTGTTCGCGCTTCAGGGTCGCGCGCTGCGGCGGGCGTTCCAGGGGTCGCGAGTGTGAACGACGCGACGCGACACGCCGTTGCGGCGTCGCCAGGTTCACGCTGGACGAGATCAGAACTCGATCAACTGTCGCACCGCAATACCGTCGGCGAGATTGTCCATCGCGGTGTTGATGTCCTCGAGGGCGATGCGCGACGACACCAACGACTCCACCGGCAACCGCCCCGACCGCCACAGCTCGACGAACTGCGGGATGTCGCGATCCGGTACCGCCGACCCGAGGTAACTGCCGATCAGCGACCGGCCTTCAGCCACGAAACCCAACGGCGACACACTGATTCGCGCGTCTGGCCGGGGTAGCCCGACGGTGATGGTCCGCCCGCCGGGCGCGGTCAGCGCGATGGATGTCTCGAGTGCGGCGGGATGCCCGGCGGCCTCCACGACCACCGCCGCCTTGACGCCGGCATCCAGCGCCTCCTGCGGCGTGTAAGCCTCGTGTGCGCCCAGAGTTCGTGCACCGGAGAGCTTTTGGGGGAGTTGGTCGACTCCGATCACCCGCACACCCGCGTAGGACAGCGCGGTCATCACCGCGGCCATGCCGACGCCGCCCAGGCCGACCACGGCCACCGTCTGCCCCGGCTGCGGCTTGCCGACATTCAGCACGGCGCCGCCGCCGGTCAGCATCGCGCAGCCGAGTAGCGCGGCGACCGGGGGAGGCACGTCGTCGGGAACCGGCACCACGCTGGCGCGGTTGACCACCGCGTGCGTCGCGAAGCCCGACACCCCGAGGTGGTGAAACACGTTGTCGCCGGCGCGATTCAAGCGCATTCCGCCACCCAGCAACGTCCCGGCGTTGTTGGCGGCACTGCCCGGTTTGCACGGGGTGAGTCCATCGGTCATACATGCCGCGCAATGCCCACAGCGGGGCAAAAACGTCATCACCACCCGCTGGCCTACCGCCACGTCGTTCACGCCGTCGCCGACGATCTCGACGACCCCGGCCGCCTCGTGCCCGAGCAGCATCGGTGTGGGGCGCACCCGATTGCCGTCCACCACTGACAAGTCGGAGTGGCACACGCCCGCGGCCTCGATCCGTACCAACAACTCGTCGGGACCGGGCGGGGCCAGGGTGACATCGGCAATCGTGATGGGCCGCGAATCCGCGTAGGGCCGGGGTGAGCCGATCCGCTCCAGCACGGCACCGCGGATTTCCAGCATGGTCGAATACAACCATGAGTTCGGTTCCGCCTGCATCCGACGGCCTCACCAGTCGCGACTTCCCGGTGCATTGGCCGGTGCCGACCCGCTGGGCCGACAACGACATGTTCGGTCACCTGAATAACGCGGTGTACTACCAACTTTTCGACACCGCGATCAACGGTTGGATCCAGACCAACGTCACCCTCGACCCGGTGACCACGTCAGCGCAGGGCATCGTCGCCGAATCGGGTTGCCGCTACTTCGCCGAACTGCACTTCCCGCAACCGCTTGCGGTCGGGGTGTCGGTGACTCGCCTCGGCAACAGCAGCGTCACCTACCGGCTCGGCGTGTTCCGTTCTGCCGACGACGACGAACCGCAGCCCGTCGCCGCGGTAGGCCATTGGGTGCACGTCTACATCGACAAAGCCACCCGCCGGCCCACGCCGATTCCCGACGAGATCCGGGCGCTGCTGTCGACCGCCACCGTCTAACTGGGGAATTCGGCGGCCAAGGCGTCTCGGTAAGCTCGGCGAATGCCTTTTGTCAGCAAGACCGTTGAGGTCGAAGCCACAGCCGATTCGATCCTGGCCATCGTCGCCGACTTCGAGAAGTACCCGGAGTGGAACGACGGCGTCGAGGGCCTGTGGGTGCTGGCCCGCTACGACGACGGACGTCCCAGCCAGCTGCGTCTCGACGCCAAATTCGAAGCGCTCGAGGACAGCCTGATCCAGGCGGTCTACTACCCGAGCCCGACCCAGATCCAGACCGTGCTGCAGCAGGGCAACCTGTTCAAGAAGCAGGAGCAGCTGTTCAGCGTCGTCGACACCGGCTCGTCGTCGCTGCTGACCGTCGACCTGGACGTGGAACCGTCGCTGCCGATCCCCGCGCCGATGGTGAAGCAGTTGGCCGGCAACGTGATCGACTACCTCGCCGAGAACCTGAAGAAGCGCGCGGAAGAGCTCGCTTAGTCCCAGATGCCAGTGCTCGCCAACCGTTCGGTCAGGCGACGCGCGCCATCGTTGAAACCCCACGCGGTGTGCTCGACCACCGCGGCGGTGTCCCGCCGACGTAGCGCCGCGATCACCTCGCGGTGGTTGCGGACCGCCGCGGCGCCCCACGCCGGGTCGGTCGCGTAGACCATCAGCGGCATGTACCGGGCGACGTGCAGCAAGAACCACGCCAGCTTGATCCGCCCGGTGGAGCGGTTGAAGGTCCGGTGAAAGGCGAACTCGGTCGTCGCGATCGCCTCGACGTCGCCGGCGGCGACGACCGCGTCCAGCACGTCGGTGAGGTGTTCGAGGTCGTCGATCTCGGCGTCGGTGATGCGCTCGGCCGCCGACGTGGCAAGCTCCTTGGCGATGGTCGCCTGCACCCAGAAGATGTCAACGACGTCCTGGCGACTCAGCGGTAGCACCACGTGCCCGCGGTGCGGCTCGAGTTGGACCATCCCCTCGCCGCGCAACTTCAGCAGCGCCTCGCGCACCGGCGTCGCGCTGACGCCCAGCTTGGCGGCGGTTTCGTCGAGCCGGATGAACGTCCCCGGCTTCAAGACCCCCGACATGATCGCCGCACGCAGGTGTCCCGCGACCTCGTCGGACAACTGCGCCCGGCGCAGTGGCAGGCGCGTCGCGGCGAGCGCGCTCGCCGAACTCATCGGGGTTGTCTTTGCGACGGCCAGACCATAGTGTGACCCACACAACACGACATTTGATCAAATATCAACTTAATCGCCCTGCTTACTACGACGAAGGGAAGCGACCAGTTGACCGCGCAGTTGACCGGCCACGGTGCCCATGACACCGACGCCGCTAACGAGCAGCCGTACCTGGCGCGACGACAGAACTGGGTCAACCAACTCGAACGGCATGCCTACATGCAGCCGGGTTCGACCGCGCTGAGATTCCTTGGCAACACCATCACGTGGGCGGGCCTGCGCGACCGGGTCGGGAAGCTGGCCGGGGCACTGAACCGCCGGGGCGTCGGCAGCGGCGACCGGGTGATGATCCTGATGCTGAACCGCACCGAGTTCGTCGAGTCGGTGCTGGCCGCCAATTTGATCGGGGCCATCGCCGTCCCGGTCAACTTCCGGCTCACCCCACCGGAGATCGCGTTCCTGGTCGACGACTGCGAAGCCCACGTCATGATCACCGAACCGGTGCTCGCCCCGGTGGCGGCCGCCGTGCGCGGTGTCACCTCGGTGCTGGGCACGATCGTGGTCGCCGGTGACTCGGCCGACGAGGGGTTGCTCGCCTACGAGGATCTCCTGGACGAGCCGGGCGACCCGGCCGTCGCCGCCGACGTGCCCAACGACTCGCCGGCGCTGATCATGTACACCTCCGGCACCACCGGCCGGCCCAAGGGCGCGGTGCTGACCCACACCAACCTGAGCTGTCAGACCACCGCCAACCTCTACACGCACGGGGTCGCCGCCGACGACGTCGGCTTCATCGGCGTGCCGTTCTTCCACATCGCCGGCATCGGCAACCTGTTGACCGGGCTGCTGATGGGTCTGCCGACGGTGATCCATCCGCTCGGTGCCTTCGACCCCGGCCACCTGCTCGACGTGCTGGCCGCCGAAAAGGTCACCGGGATCTTTCTGGTCCCCGCCCAGTGGCAGGCGGTTTGTACTGCGCAACAGGCGAATCCGCGGGACGTCAAGCTGCGGGTGATCTCGTGGGGCGCCGCGCCGGCGTCCGATACCCTGCTGCGCCAGATGGCGGACACCTTCCCCGGGGCGCAGATCCTGGCGGCCTTCGGCCAGACCGAGATGTCGCCGGTGACCTGCATGCTGCTCGGCGAGGACGCCATCAGAAAGCTCGGTTCGGTGGGCAAGGTGATCCCGACCGTGGCCGCCCGCGTAGTCGACCAGGCGATGAACGACGTGGCAAGAGGCGAGGTCGGTGAAATCGTCTATCGCGCACCCACATTGATGAGCGGCTACTGGAACAACCCGGAGGCCACCGCCGAGGCGTTCCACGGTGGCTGGTTCCACTCCGGTGATCTGGTCCGGATGGACGACGAGGGCTACGTCTGGGTCGTCGACCGCAAGAAGGACATGATCATCTCCGGCGGCGAGAACATCTACTGCGCCGAAGTGGAGAACGTGTTGGCCAGTCACCCCGCGATCGTCGAAGTCGCGGTGATCGGCCGTCCGCACGAGAAGTGGGGCGAGGTTCCGGTGGCCGTCGCGGCGGTCGCTGACGGCCGGGCGGCCGATCTCAGCCTCGAAGACCTCGACGAGTTTCTCGGTGAGCGACTCGCCCGCTACAAGCATCCGAAGGGCCTGGAGATCGTCGACGCGCTGCCGCGCAACCCGGCGGGCAAGGTATTAAAGACCGAATTGCGGACGCGTTACGGTGCCTCGACCGGCACTCAAAGCGGTTCCACATCAACGGATTCGGCGGATGGTGGATCAAGCTGACATAACGATGAAGTTGCAGGTCAACCCAATGAAAGGCCAATAACGCCGATGCCATGCACGCCCGCGATCCCATCGGGTACAGTCCTGTGGTCCGCCTTACTACCTGCCGGTAGTGAGACGCGGGTCACACACCTAGGAACGGGGCAAGGAGGAGCTATGCGAGACTATTCGCCGCTCCCCCGCACGGCGCAGGGTTGCAACGGGAGGGGGTGCCAGTGACTACGACGCAGCCGCGAGTAACGGACTACATTCGCGACCAGATCGGGCCGCCGCTGGTTCTGGTCGGTGGCTTCTTCCGGATGTGTGTTCTCACCGGAAAAGCCTTGTTCCGCCCGCCATTTCAGTGGAAAGAATTCATCCTGCAGTGCTGGTTCATCCTGCGGGTCGCGCTGCTCCCGACCATGGCCGTTTCCGTGCCGGTCACCGCGCTGTTCATCTTCACCTTCAACATCCTGCTGATCCAGGTCGGCGCCGCTGACATCTCCGGCGCCGGCGCCGGCATCGCCGTCATCACCCAGATCGGCCCGATCAACACCGTGCTGGTGATCGCGGGCGCGGTGTCGACGGCCATCTGCGCCGACCTCGGCGCCCGCACCATTCGCGAAGAGATCGACGCGATGGAAGTGCTTGGTATCGACCCGATTCACCGGCTCGTCGTCCCGCGCGTGCTGGCCTGCGCACTGTGCGGGATGTTGCTCAACGCTTTGGTCAGCATGGTCGGCCTGGTCGGCGGATTCCTGTTCGGTGTCTACATGCAGAACGTGTCCGCCGGCGCTTACCTGGCCACGCTGACATTGGTCACCGGCCTGCCCGAGGTTGTCATCGCGACGATCAAGGCCCTCATGTTCGGACTCATCGCCGGACTGGTCGGCTGCTACCGCGGCCTGACCGTAAGCGGTGGCTCCAAGGGATTGGGCACCGCCGTCAACGAAACCGTCGTGCTCTGCGTGGTCGCGCTCTTCGCGGTCAACGTCGTGCTGACCACTATCGGTGTTCGCTTCGGAACGGGGATGTGACGTGTCGACCGCTCAGGTAATCCGCGGCCGCTTCCCGCGGGTCTCCGAAAACCTCTCCAAGTACGGCAGCGCGGCCAGTAAACCGCTTGACGAGGCCGGCCGGATCGGCTGGTTCGCCGTCATCGGTGTGCGCGACATGGCGTGGGCCCTCACCCGCTACCGCAAGGAAGTCCTGCGGCTGATCGCTGAAGTCGGCATGGGTACCGGCGCGATGGCGGTGGTCGGCGGCACCGCGGTCATCATCGCCTTCGTGACACTGTCGGCCGGTTCATTGGTCGCCATCCAGGGTCTTGCGTCGTTGGGCCACATCGGTATTGAGACCCTGCTGGGATTCGTCGCGGCCTTCATCAACGTGCGACTGGTCGCGCCGATCGTCACCGGCATCGCGTTGGCGGCCACGGTCGGCGCCGGCGCCACCGCCGAGCTGGGCGCCATGCGGATCAGCGAGGAGATCGACGCGCTCGAGGTGATGGGCGTCAAGTCGACGGCCTACCTGGTGTCGACCCGGATGCTGGCCGGCCTGGTGGTGATCATCCCGCTGTACTCGATCGGTCTGATCCTGTCGTTCCTGTCGCCGCAGATCGTCACGACCTTCTTGTACGGCCAGACCTCGGGTACCTACGAGCATTACTTCCGGACGTTCCTGCGTCCCGACGACGTGTTCTGGTCGTTCGTCGAAGTCATCATCATTTCGATCGTGGTGATGCTGTCGCACTGCTACTACGGCTACAACGCCAGCGGCGGTCCCGTCGGGGTGGGGAGGGCGTCGGCCGGTCGATGCGCTTCTCGCTGGTGGCCAACCCGATCGTCATCCTGCTGGCCGAGATGGCGCTCTACGGCGTCAATCCCAACTTCAACTTCACGGTGTAGGCGGCTATGACGAGTCCACGGGGGAAGGTCAACAAGGCGCCGTTCCAGCCCTATCGGGTGGCGGGCCTCATCGTGTTCCTCATCTTCGCGCTGGTCCTATGGCTGGTGTACCTGCAATACAAGGGCGAGTTCGTCGAGAAGACGAAGTTGACCATGCTGTCGGATCGGGCCGGTCTGGTGATGGACCCGGGTTCGAAGGTGACCTACAACGGCGTGCAGATCGGCCGGGTCGACAGCATCGACGAAATCCAGCGGGACGGCAAGCCCGCGGTGAAGTTCGGCCTCGACGTCTACCCGAAGTACCTGCATCTGATCCCGGCCAACGTCGATGCCAAGATCGTCGCGACCACTGTGTTCGGTGAGAAATACGTGTCGATGACGGCGCCGGAAAACCCGTCGCCGCAACGGATTACGCCGAAGACGACGATCGACGCCCGCTCGGTGACCACCGAGATCAACACGCTGTTCCAGACCATTACCGAGATCGCCGAGAAGGTCGACCCGGTCAAGGTCAACCTGACACTGAGCGCGGCCGCTCAAGCGCTGAGCGGTCTGGGTGACAAGTTCGGCCAGTCGATCATCAACGGCAGCGCCGCTCTCGATGACGTCAACCCACGGATGCCGATCATCCGCCACGACATCCAGCAGCTGGCCCGGTTGGGTGACACCTACGCCGACGCCTCGCCGGATCTGTTCAACTTCCTGAACAACGCGTCGACGACGGCGCACACCGTGCACGCACAGGAGAAGGATCTCGACCAGGCGCTGCTGGCGGCCACCGGATTCGGAGCCACCGGCGCCGACATCGTCAACCGCGGAGGACCTTATCTGGCACGTGGAGCCAAGGACCTCGTGCCGACGGCTCAGTTGCTCGATACTTACAGTCCTGAGTTGTTCTGCTCGGTTCGTAACCTTCATGACTCAGAGCCGAAGGTCGCGGCGTTCACCAGCCCTTACTCGCTGCGGTCGGAGACAGAGATCTTCTCCGGCCTCGGGCTGACGCTTAGCCTACCCGGACTCGGACTCACCCTTGCGAGCGGTGGACTGCTCGCACTCGGCGGTCTGGTCGGCGGATCCCCGAACCCCTTCACCTACCCGGAGAATCTGCCGCGCGTCAACGCGCACGGCGGTCCCGGTGGGGCGCCCGGGTGCTGGCAGACCATCACCCGTGACCTCTGGCCGGCGCCGACGCTGGTCATGGACACCGGTAACAGCATTGCTCCCTACAACCATGTCGACACCGGCTCCCCGTATGCAGTCGAGTACGTGTGGGGTCGCCAAATGGGAGACCAAACGATCAATCCATGAAAATTACCGGAACCCTCGTCAGACTCGGCATCGTCGCGACGGTGCTGCTGCTCTTCACCGCACTCATCGTCGTGGTGTTCGGTCAGATGCGTTTTGATCGGACCAATACTTACACTGCTGAGTTCAACAACATCAGCGGCCTACGTAACGGCCAGTTCGTCCGGGCATCCGGGGTGGAGATCGGCAAGGTCAAGACCATCAAGCTGGTCGACGGCGGCCACCGGGTGCGGGTTGATTTCGACGTCGACCACGACGTCCCGCTATACCAGTCGACTACCGCTCAGGTGCGTTATCTCAACCTGATCGGTGACCGCTACCTGGAGCTCAAGCGCGGCGAGGGCGAAGGCTCGGACCGGGTGCTGCCGGCCAAGGGGTTCATCCCGCTCTCGCACACCTCACCGGCGCTGGACCTCGACGCACTGATCGGTGGCTTCAAGCCGCTGTTCCGCGCGCTCGACCCGGAGAAGGTGAACAACATAGCGACCTCGATCATCACTGTCTTCCAGGGGCAGAGCGGCACGATCAACGACATCCTCGACCAAACCGCGCAACTGACGTCGAAGATCGCCGAGCGCGACGAGGCGATCGGGGAGGTGGTGAGGAACCTCAACATTGTGCTGGACACAACCGTGAAGCACCGCAAGAACTTTGACGAGACCGTCGACAACTTCGAGAAGCTGATCAGCGGTTTGAACAACCACGCCGACGGCTTCGCCGGGGGCATCGCCAACATCAGCAACGGCGCCGGAACGGTGGCCGAGCTGCTGGCCGACAACCGTCAGCTGCTGCACAAGACACTTAACTATCTGGAGCCGATTCAGCAGCCAATCGTCGACCAGAGGGATGCGTACGACGATCAGATTCACCGCACGCCCGCTGGGATCAACATCGTCGGCAACGCAGTCGGTAACTATGGCGACTGGATAAATTTCTACCTGTGCGACTTGAGCTTGAAGACCAACGGTTTGCAAGCAGGAGGACCAGTCCGGACAGTCAAAGTGTGGTCACAACCGACTGGTAGGTGCACGCCGCAATGAGAACACTAGAGCCGGCCAACCGTAAGCGTATCGGCCTGATGGGCCTGATCGTGACCGTGCTGACCGTCGCGGTCGGTCAGACCCTGACAAGCATCCCGCAGATTTTCGCGCAGCCCAGCTACTTCGGGCAGTTCACCGACTCGGGACAGCTGAACAAGGGTGACAAGGTTCGCATCGCCGGGGTAGACGTCGGCCAGGTCGAGGCTATCGAGATCAACGGCGACCATGTCGTGATGAAATTCTCGACCGGTAGCGACACCATTGGTACCGAGAGTCGGTTGGCGATCAAGACCGACACCATCCTCGGCAAGAAGGTGCTCGAGATCGAGCCTCGCGGTACCACGACGCTGCGGCCCGGGGGCACGCTACCGCTTGGACAGAGCACCACGCCCTACCAGATCTACGACGCGTTCTTCGACGTTACGAAGGCCGCGGCCGGTTGGAACATCGATACCGTCAAACAGTCGCTGAATGTCTTGTCTGAAACAATCGATCAGACGGCGCCGCACCTGAGCGCGGCACTAGACGGCGTGGCGAAGTTCTCTGACACCGTCGGCAAGCGCGACGAGCAGATCACCCACCTGCTCGCGCAGGCCAACCAGATCGCTCAGATCCTGGGTGACCGCAGCCAGCAGGTCGACCGGTTGTTCGTGAACTCCAACAACCTGCTGGCCGCCTTTAATCAGCGCAGTGCCGCGGTCAGCGCGCTGCTAAGTAACGTCTCGGCATTTTCGGCTCAGGTACAAAACCTGATCAACGACAACCCGAACCTGAATCACGTCCTCGAGCAACTGCGCACGGTCAGTGACCTACTGGACAAGCGCAAGGACGATCTCGCACAAGTACTCAAGACGTTCGGTAAGACCGTTTCGGGTCTGAATGAGACTGTGGCGTCGGCGCCCTACTTCAAGGTGCAGGTGACAAATCTGTTGCCCTACTGGATCCTGCAGCCGTGGGTGGACGCAGCATTCAAGAAGCGCGGCATCGACCCCGAAGACTTCTGGCGCAGCGCCGGTTTGCCCGCGGGCAAGTTCCCCGACCCCAACGGCACCCGATTCCCCAACGGTGCCCCGCCGCCCGCACCGCAGTTGCTGGAAGGGACCGCGGACCACCCGGGTCCGGCCATCCCGCCGGGATCGCCGTGCTCGTACGCGCCGCCGCCAGAGTTCCTTCCGCGGCCGGGCAACCCGATGCCGTGCGCGGGCGCCGACCAGAACGCCGGTCCGTTCGGGCCCAACGGGCCGTACCCGAACCCGAACATCGCGTCGTCGCCGCCGAACCCGAACGGGCTGCCGCCGACCCCGGGCATCCCAATCGCCGGACGGCCGGGCCAGGTACAGCCGGACGTGCCGGGTACACCCGTGCCGATCGCGCCGGGCCCCCCGGGCGGGCGCACCGAACCGCTCGGACCGCTGCCCGGACCGGCTCCGGGCAACCCGGCGGCCGCGCCACCCCCGGCGCCGATGGCGGTCCCCCCGGCACCGCCGGGACCGGGTGCGCAGCTACCTGCGCCCTACATCGCTAACACCGGCGGAGCCGGCGGCAGCGGAGCGCAAGGAGGTAACGGGAATTGAGTACCGTCTTTGATTTCCGGAACCTCCGTATGCCGAAGGTGTCGCGGGCGGCGATCATCATCGGCTCGCTCGCGATCGTTGCGGCGCTGGTGCTGGCCTACCTCGGCCTCGAGCTCTACAAGAAGCTGACCAACAACACCGTGGTTGCGTACTTCCCGGTGGCCAACGCCCTCTACAACGGCGACAAAGTCGAGATCATGGGCGTCAAGGTCGGTGCGATCGACAAGGTCGAGCCCGCCGGCGACAAGATGAAGGTCACCTTCCACTACGCGAACAAGTACAAGGTGCCCGCCGACGCACAGGCCGTGATCCTCAACCCGACGCTGGTGGCGTCGCGCCTGATTCAGCTCGAGCCGCCGTACAAGGGTGGCCCGACCCTGGCCGACAACGCGGTGATCCCCGAGGAGCGCACTCAGGTGCCGACCGAGTGGGACGAGCTGCGCAACACGATCACCAACGTCATCTCGAAGTTGGGACCTACCAAGCAGCAGCCCAAGGGGCCGTTCGGTGACGTCATCGAGGCCTACGCCGATGGACTGTCGGGCAAGGGCAAGCAGATCAACACCACGTTCAACGACCTGTCGCGCGCGCTGACTGCGCTGAACCAGGGTCGCGGCGACTTCTTCGGGGTGATCCGGAGCCTGGCGCTGTTCGTCAATGCCCTGCACGCCGACGACCAGAAGTTCGTCCAGCTCAACAAGAACCTGGCGCAGTTCACCAGCAGCCTGACCGGTTCGGATCAGGACCTGTCCAACGCGCTGCAGCAGTTCGACGGTCTGCTCACCACAGTCCGACCATTTTTGGATAAGAACCGCGACGTGCTGACTCAGGACATTAACAACCTTGGCGATACGACTAATACTCTCGTGCAGCCTGATGCGCTCGCCGGCTTGGAGAACGTCTTACACGTACTACCGACGGCGCTAGCAAACGCCAATACTATTTACCATCCCGCCCACAGTGCCATTGCGGCCCAGCCGGTAGGCCTCTTGGGCATGATGGGGTTCGCAAACCCGATGGAATTCTTCTGCAGCTCCATACAGGCGGCCAGTCGGCTGGGCTATCAAGAATCGGCCGAGCTTTGCGCCCAATATCTCGCGCCAATTCTCGATGCGATCAAGTTCAACTACCCACCCTTCGGCTTGAACCTGTTCAATCTCGCGGCAACCACACCGAAGGAAGTTGCCTACTCAGAGGACAGGCTTCACCCACCGAATGGGTATAAGGACACCACCGTGCCAGGTATCTGGGTCCCTGACACCCCGACTTCACACCGCAACACTCAACACGGCTGGATTACCGCACCGGGCATGCAAGGTGTCAAAGTTAGTGCCGTCACGGCAAGCTTGCTCACACCTGAATCACTGGCCGAATTGATGGGTGGGCCAGACATCGCGCCCGTCCAGTCGCATTATCAGACGCCGCCGGGATACCCGAATGCCTACAACGAAGAGCCCGGCCCGGCGCCGTTCATCGGCGTTCCTGGGAACCCGGCTCCCGTACCGCCTCCGCCACCGGGGCCAAACGTCATCCCAGGCCCGCCGCCACCGGTGCCGTCGCCGCTAGGAGCGCCGGCGCCGCCGCCCGGGCCCGCGTTGCCTGCTGAGGCGCCAGGAGGGGGACAATGATGCGCGTGATCTTGTGCAAGGTCCGTCACCGGATCTGGCAGAGCCTCGTATTGCTCGTTGCCGCATTGGTTTTGAGTTCGTGTGGCTGGAAGGGTATTTCGAACGTCTCGCTGCCCGGCGGTCCGGGCAGTGGCGCCCACGGCTACACGCTGTACGTGCAGGTGCCCGACACGCTTGCCATCAACGGCAACAGCAAGGTGATGGTGGCCGATGTGTTCGTCGGCTCGATCCGCAAGATCGAACTCAAGAACTGGGTCGCGACGCTGACGCTGGGCGTGGACAAGAACGTCAAGCTGCCGAAGAACGCCACGGCCAAGATCGGCCAGACCAGCCTCCTCGGTTCGCAGCACATCGAACTGGCCGCACCCGCCGACCCGTCTTCTCAGATGCTGAAGAACGGCGACACGATTCCGCTGAAGAACTCGTCGTCCTACCCCAGCACCGAGCAGACGCTGGCCAGCTTGGCGATGGTGGTCCGCGGCGGCGGACTGCCCAACCTGGAAGTCCTACAGAACGAGGTCAACAAGATCCTGTCCGGCCGCGGACCGCAGATCCGCGCATTCCTGGGCAAGCTGGACACCTTCACCCGCCGGCTCAACGAGCAGAGCGACGACATCACCCACGCCATCGACTCGTCGAACCGGCTGCTGGAGTACGTCGGAACCCGATCGGCGACGCTGGACCGCGCACTGACCGAGTTCCCGCCGCTGATCAAGTACCTGGCGAGCCCCGAGTACACCAAGCATCTGATCGACGCTGTCGACTCGGTGGGCGCGCTCAGCCGGGCTACGGCGCAGTATGCCGGGGAAGCGCGCGGACCCTTGCACCAAGACTTGCAGGCGCTGCAGTGCCCGCTGAGGGAACTGGGCAAGGCATCGCCGTATTTGCTGGGGGCCCTTAAGCTGATCTTCACCGCGCCGTTCGACCTGGACACTTTGCCGAAGCTGATCCGTGGTGACTTTATGAACTCGTCGCTCGAGATCGACACCACGCTGTCGGCGATCGACAATGCGTTCCTGACCGGTACCGGATTCTCCGGCGCTCTGCGGGCGCTGGAGCAGTCCTACGGCCGCGACCCGGCGACGATGATCCCGGACGTGCGCTACACGCCGAACCCGAACGACGCGCCCGGCGGGCCACTGGTGGAGAGGGCGGACCGGCAATGCTGACCAAGTTCATCAGGCGTCAGCTGGTCATCTTTGGCATCCTGACCGCGGTGGCGCTGCTGGTTCTCGGTGTGTACTACCTGCGCATCCCGTCGCTGGTCGGTATCGGGCAGTACCAGCTGAAGGCCGAGTTGCCGGCGTCGGGCGGTCTGTACCCGACGTCCAACGTGACCTATCGCGGCATCACGATCGGCAAGGTGACCTCCGTCGAGCCGACGGAGAAGGGCGCCGAGGCGACGATGAGCATCGACAGCAACTTCAAGATTCCGCTCGATGCCTCGGCGAACGTGCACTCGGTGTCGGCGGTCGGCGAGCAATACCTCGACCTGGTCTCGGAGGGCAAGTCGCACGGCTTCTTCTCGCCTGGCCAGACGATGATCAAGGGCACCGTGCCGAGTGAGATCGGCCCAGCCCTGGACACCGCCAACCGCGGTCTCACGGTGTTGCCCAAGGACAAAATCGGTAAGCTGCTCGACGAGACGGCGGAGTCGGTGGGTGGCCTGGGGCCGGCGCTGCAGCGGTTGGTCGACTCGACCCAAGCGATCGTCGGCGACTTCAAGACCAACATCAACCAGGTCGACGACATCATTCAGAATTCGGCGCCGATCCTGGACAGCCAGGCTGTCTCGAGCAACGCGATCGAGCGGTGGGCGCACAATCTCAACATCCTGGGCGGCGAAGCGGCCAACAATGACGGCCACCTCAAGAGCATCCTGAATCAGGCGGCGCCGACCGCTGATCAGGTCAACTCGGTGTTCAGCGGCGTTCGCGAAGCCCTGCCCCAAACCCTGGCGAACCTCGAGATCGTCATCGACATGCTCAAGCGCTACCACCCGGGGCTTGAGCAGACATTGGTGTTCCTGCCGCAACTTGGATCGATCGTCCAGGCTGTCTCCGCGCCTTACGAAAAGGATCGGATGGCCGCGCTCGACCTGACTCTGGCAATCAACTATCCGCCGCCATGCTTGACGGGATTCAGGCCTGCACCCGAATGGAGGTCACCTGCGGACACAAGTATTGGCCAGTTGCGTGACAACAACTACTGCCGTATTCCTCAAGACTTTCAGGGGAACGCCGTGCGCGGCGTTCGCAACATTCCATGCATGGACGTGCCCGGGAAGCGGGCACCCACGCCGGCGGATTGTCGTAGCAACAAACCCTACGAGCCGCTGGGCACCAACCCCTGGTACGGCGACCCGAACCAGATCCGCAACTGCCCGGCGCCCGGCGCCCGGTGTGACCAGCCAGTAGACCCCGGCAAGGTGATCCCCGCGCCGTCGGTCAACAACGGCCTCAACCCGTTGCCCGCCAACCGGCTCCCACCGGCTGGGCAGACCCCGCCCCCGACCAGCGACCCATTGCAGCGGCCTGGTTCGGGCTCGGTCCAGTGCAACGGACAACAACCCAACCCGTGCATCTACACTCCGGGCGGGCCGCCGGCGGCCGTCTATAGTCCGATGAGTGGCGAGGTAGCGGGCCCCGACGGTTCTAAGTACTCCGTCAACAACTCGCGCAACACAGGAGATGACGGATGGAAGGAGATGCTGGCGCCAGCCAGCTGACCCCGAACGAGACGGATGAAGATCCGTCGTTGGAGCCGGATTCGGTGACCGACGAGTCCACCGCCGACGAAAGTACCGAGGATTCAACCGAATCCGACGCTGCGGACGAATCGGAAACTGAACACGAGAACACCGAAGTCGAGGACGACCCACGCGGTCCGTCCCGGCTGGGCCGCGCGTGGTTCATCGGTATCGCGGCCGGGCTTGTGGTGGTGGCCGGTGGCATAGGCGCCGGCGGGTACTTCGCGTTGCGCGCCCACCAGGAGAGCCAGGCCACCGCGCATCGTGACGCCCTCGCACTGGAGGCCGCCAAGGACTGCGTCGGCGCCACCCAGGCACCCGACATCGGGGCGATGGCGACCAGTGCGCAGAAGATCATCGAGTGCGGCGCGGGTGCCTTCCGCTCGCAGGCGATCTTGTACAGCGGGCTGCTCGTCGAGGCGTATCAGGCCGCCAACGCCCACGTCGAGGTGTCCGATCTGCGCGGCGCGGTGGAACGCAACAACCCCGACGGTTCCGTCGAGATCCTGGTGCCGCTGCGGGTGAAGGTGTCCAATGCCGACTCCGAAAACCAGGAGGCGGGATACCGACTGCGGGTGACGATGGTGCAGGAAGAGGGCAAGTACCGGATCGCCAAGCTCGACCAGGTGGCGAGGTGACGGTGCTGGTCGAGAAGGCCACTGACACCCCCGCCGCACCGGCAGTCGACGAGGCAGCGCCAGACGACTTGGCGAGCTGGCACATTCGCGCCGCCGCATTGGCAGTGGACGTGGTGCCCGGCGTTGCCGTGGTGGCGACGATGGCGCTGGTCTGGCTGGCGGTGCCGCCGCAAGGACTGTGGTGGTGGGTCTCGATCTCGATCCTCGTCTTCGCCGCGCTCGCAACGATGGCCAACCGGGCGGTGCTGCCGGCTGTCCTCGGGTGGAGCTTGGGGCGCGCGCTGTTCGGCATCTCGGTCGTGCGGCAGGACGGCGCCGCGGTCGGTGTCGGCCGGTTGATGGTGCGTGAGCTCGCCCATCTGCTCGACACGCTGTCGGTCTTCGTCGGATGGCTGTGGCCGCTGTGGGACTCGCGCCGGCGCACCTTCGCCGACCTGCTGACGGGCACCGAGGTGCGCGTCGTCGACGCGGCGGCGCGACCCGCGGACATCAAGCGGCGCACCGCAATTGCGGTCGGGGTGGCGGTGGCACTCTGTGTCGCGGGCGCCGCGATCAGCATTTTCGCAATCTTTCTGCCGGACCGCGCGGCGGACCAGACCCGTACCGAGGTCAACGCGCAAGGGCCCAGGATCGTCGCCCAGATGCTCACCTACGACCCGAAGACGTTGCAGCAGGACTTCGATCACGCTCGCTCGCTGACCACCGACAAGTACCGGCCGGAATTGGTCAAGCAGCAGGAGGCGGTCCAGAAGGGCCATCCGGTGATCAATGAATACTGGGTGACCGACAGCACGGTGCTGTCGGCGTCGCGGCGCAGCGCGAACATGTTGCTGTTCATGCAGGGCCACCGGGGCGGCGGGGACGAAGAGCGTTTCATCACCGCGACGGTCCGGGTGGCGCTGGTCAAGGGCGGCAACGGCCAGTGGCTGGTCGACAACCTGGACGTGGTGACCAAACCCAAGCCGGCGCCGGCCAAGAGCGCGCCCAACCCGGCACCGCCCGGCCCCGCATCGCCGGCGCCGCCCGCTCCGCCGAAGGGCGAGAAGTGAGTCCCCGCAGGCGAATTCAGCCCGGTGAAGAGCCGCTGCTGAAGGCGCCCAAGGCGACGCTGTGGTCGAAGTTGCCGTGGCGGCCGACGCTCTCGGACCAGTGGTGGAAGCCGTCGCGGTCGTGGGCGCTACCGACGGCAGTGGCCGGCGCGACGGTCCTCACGCTCGGCGCCATCGCGACGTCCTCGGTGGTGTTGGTCGATCAGCGGTCGCATCACCGCGACGCCATGCAGGAAGTCGACGTGCTCGGCTACGTCAAGGCGTTCATGGCCGGTTTCACCACGCTGGACCCGTTCCACGCCAACGCGTACTACGACCGGGTAATGGCCAATGCCACCGGCGATTTCGCCAAGCAGTATCACGACAAGCACAATGAGATCCTGGTCCAGATCGCCCAGGCCGAGCCGACGAAGGGCACTACCCTCGCGGCCGGGGTTGAGCGTTGGAATGACGACGGCACCGTCAACGTGATGGTGGCGACCGACGTCTCGATGAAGTCGCCCGACGGTAAGCAGAAGATCGACAACACAAATCGTTGGGTGGTGACCGCTCAGCGGGAAGGTAAGCAGTGGAAGATCAGCAGCCTGCA
The DNA here is from genome assembly GCF_030252325.1 of Candidatus Mycobacterium wuenschmannii. Taxonomy (NCBI): domain Bacteria; kingdom Bacillati; phylum Actinomycetota; class Actinomycetes; order Mycobacteriales; family Mycobacteriaceae; genus Mycobacterium; species Candidatus Mycobacterium wuenschmannii. Next base: position 3,979,946 of record NZ_CP126981.1, read on the forward strand.
ACAGGTGATCTGACTTCAGCGTCGGCCGTCGACACCGCCGCCGCTGAGACCGAAGCCGCGCCCGTCGAGTCCGCCACCGAGGAGTTGGTCGACGCCGAAAACATCGACGACGCAGGCGAAGACGCTGACGAGTCTACCGAGGACGACGCCGGCATCGTGCGCTTTCGCGAACGTCGGCCGGCCACCAAGTGGACGACCATCGCGGCTGCGGTGGCCGCCGTGCTGTTCGTCGGCGCCGGAGCCTTCGCCGGCGCGATGATGCAGCCGTACCTTGCCGACCGGGCCGCCGTCGCCACCAAACTGAACGTCGCCCGCACCGCGGCCAACGCGATCACGACGCTGTGGACCTACAACCCGGACAACATCGACAAGCTTGCCGACCGGGCGTCGCAGTACCTCAGCGGTGACTTCCAAGCCGCGTACCGCAAATATCTCGACGCGCTCGTCGCGCCGAACAAGCAGGCCAAGGTCACCAACACCACGCAGGTGGTGGGCGCGGCGGTGGAATCACTCGCCGGATCCGACGCCACCGCGATCGTCTACACCAACACGGCCTCGACGAGTCCGACCACCAAGGACGTGCCGTCGCTGAAGTACCTTTCGTATCGACTTGTGCTGCAACGTGATCACCAGCGCTGGCTGGTCACCAAGATGACTACGATCACCTCGCTGGACCTCACGCCCAAGTTCTAGTTGAACGCCAGCCAACCTGGCAGTGACCGCTCGTGCGCGTCACAGAGCACCTCGTAGTTGTCGCAATTGCCTTTCGGCACACCGGCTCCGGCCCACATGCCGCCGGTGTCGCGGCGCAGCACGATCGCCGACGAGGTGCCGCCGTCGAGCAGCACCGCGCTGTCGCTGCCCAGCCCCCGGAACAGGTCCTGGATGTTGTCGGGGGTGTAGCTGCCGCCCTGGAACACGTACATCTCGTCGCGCGTCTTGGAGTAGGCCAGCGCGGTCCGCGCGGCACTGGGCCCGCCGTCGTTGAGCTGACCGGTGTTTCCCGGCGACAACAGCCCGAGTCCACTGACGGCGACGAACTGGTCGCCGCGATCGACCAGGCCGGTGACCACCGAGGTGGCGGCGTCGTAGTCGTGCCCGTCGCGACCGCCCCTGGGCCACAACACCGATGGTGCGCCGTGCTTCGGCACGATCATGGTGGCGAGCGCGCTCCAGTTCTCGTTGCCGCCGGACAGACCCTGCTTGCCCGCGTAGGGGATGGTCCCGGTGACCGCCTGGTTGGCACGGCCCTGTCCGCGGGTGTTGTCGACATAGGCGCCCAGCGGCGAACTGCATCCGGTCGAGCGCCAGGAGCCACCCTTCTGTCCGCGGATGTCGAAGAAGTTCGCGTTGATCGCGATCGTCGGCTTGCCCAGCGCCTGCCAGGCCTGCACCGCCGTATAGGTCTCCGAGGCCTGGATCAGCCCGTCGCCGGTGCGCGCGTGTGGATTACGCTCGCAGCGCGACTGATAGCCCTGATGACTGTCCACCAGCAGATGCGGTTCGAGTCGCTGCGACGCGGCCTTGATGATCATCAGGTGACCGCCGCCGCCCCCGTCATACCAGTTGCCTGCGGCGTTGAGCATCGGCGCCGGATGGCCACCGCCGAAGTTGTACACCAGATAGGAGCCTTGGGTATTGGCGATCGCACTGGCCAGCAACTCGCGGGCCTCGGCCCGGGCGACAGGTTGCCCGGTGCTGGTGGCCAGCGTCAGACACAGTGCGCCGCTCGCACAGCAGGCTGCGATACGCCGGAAGGCGGCAGCGAGAGATGACACGGTTGCCCCTTCAGCGCGAATGTCATTGCTCAGGTATTACACAGCAACGTGCGTAACAGCGGAATGACGGTTCGGCCCCAGTCCAATGACGTTCGGCCACTGAACGTTTACTGCACCTGGGGCGGGGCTTCCTGGAAGGTGTCGGACGGGGCTTCGACGGGCGCGGGGGACGCCGGACGGCGACGTCGTAGTTCGCCGCGAATCACGAAGGCGCCCAACAACAGACCGATCACTAGATCGATCGCGATCGCCACCAGCGCGGGCGACAAACCCGAGCCGGGGCGGCCGTCCAGGTACAGCAAAGACCTTGCGGCGATGAAGACCTGGTGCATCGGCTCGAACTTCGCCTGCCACTCGAACAACGCGGGCGTGGCCTGCAGCGGCACGGTCGCGCCCGCAGACGGCAGGCCCAGGATGACGAACACGAACAGGCTCACCAGGACGCCGACCGCGCCCAGGAGGGTGATCAGGGATGTGGATGTCACTCCGACCGCCAGAATCGCAAAAGTACCGAAAAGCCATAGCGTGAGCGGGTTTTGGACCGGCATGCCCAGCTTGGCCGAGATCGCCACGTAGGCGACGGAGGTCAGCGGCGCCGTCACGGCGATCATCGCCCACTTGATCAGCAGGGTGCGCAGCCGCGGCGTCTGCTCGTCGAGTCGCGCATCCACAGAGCGACTCACCACGATGCTGCCGATGAAGCCCGCCAACACCAGCAGCAGTGCATAGTAGAACGCGGACAACCCATTACCGGTTCCTTCCGGCAGCAGGTTGTGCACGGTCGTCTTGACCTCAACGGGATTGGCCAGCATGAGTGCTATTGCACCGGGCGCGGGCTTCTCGCCGGTCTGCTGTGCGACTTCCTGCGACAGCTTCTGGCCGACACGCTGGTCGATCAAGGTGACCTCACGTTGCAAGGCCTGACTGGCGATGGTCGCGCCGAGAACACCCGCCCGCGGGTTAGTCGAGACGATGACGACGGCGCGTTCGACCCGGCCGGGAGTGAGGGCACTCTTCGCGTAGGACTGGAGTTTCGTCGAGAAGTTGGGCGGTATCACGGCCACACCGAAGATTTGAGCGCTGTCCATCTGATTCTTGGCCTGGTCGCGATCGAGCACGCGGACGTCGTAGGCGTCGTGGTCGAAACTGGCCAGCATCCCCTTGACCACCTGCGCGCCCGTCGGCCCGGCATCCTCGTTCACGATCGCGACGGGGAAGTGGCGCAGGTTGGTCATCGGCTGCAGAACGCCGGTGAGATAGAAGGCCGACAGCACCGCCGCAATGACCAGCGTCAGCAGCACGGGTAGACCCCAAAACTTCACTGTCCGAGTGGGTTTCGGACCGGCATAGCGGTGGCTCGCGGATGCGCCGTCGTCGTAAGCGACATCGCGCGCGTGCGGTTCAGACATGCCGGCTCCTGTTCGTCCGCGCCAACCCTAGCCGCCGAGACCTGCGTGCATCTCCCAGACGAGCAATTCGGCGATTTCGCGGGCGATCACCCGTTCCTCGTCCGCTGCCGTCAGACGCAGAGCGTCGCCCTCGTGCAACTCGGCCTGCTCGAACTCGACCCGCCCGCGAGCGAGGAACACATGGAGGAACGCGGCGCCCGGCAACGTGATCTCGTCGCCGGGCTGCAGGCGCGCGATGTGCAGCGCGGCCGATCGGTTGTGGATGCTGACGGCGGCATCGTGGCCGGGGATGCCTGACGCGATCGGCACCAGGCGGCCGTTGAGGTCGTCGTCGGTAATGGTCTGTTGCTGGTATCCGGGATCGATGCCGGCGACGTCGGGCTGCACCCACATCTGCACGAACCGAACCGGTTCCGTGTCGGAGGCATTCTTCTCGGAGTGGGTGATCCCGCTACCGGCCGACATCCGTTGTGCCAGGCCGGGATAGATCACGCCGCTGTTGCCGGCTGAGTCGCGGTGCGCCAGCGAGCCTTCCAGCACCCAGGTGACGATCTCCATGTCGCGGTGCGGATGGGTGTCGAAACCTGCAGCCGGAGAGACGATGTCGTCATTGCTGACCAGCAGCACGCCGTGATGCGTATTGCCCGGGTCGTAGTGATCGCCGAACGAGAACGAGTGCCGCGAGTTCAGCCACGAGGTCGTGGTGACCGCACGCTCACCGGCACGACGGATGTCGACTGTCACGGTGTCACGCTACTCCGGGGCGCAGCAGTGCCTGGGCATGTCGAAGGGCGTCGTCAAGCTCAGGGAGGGGCAGTTCACTGCGGCCGCCCAGGTGGATCTCGATCTGGTACTCCGGTTGACTGTCCCGGCCGAATATCGGCAGCACCACGAATTCGGCTGACGCCAAGTCCGTTTCGAGCCGGCTGGTGATCGATTGCAGCGTCACGATGGTCATCAGGGTGTTGAGCTCGCGCGTCACCTGCGCGGTCGGCTCAAGCGAAGCGAGCACGGTGGCCAGCCGGTCGTGCAACGAGGTGTGCGCGGCGTCGAACCGCCAGGCCCCGTAGCCGCGGCCGCGAATCTCGGCGAGCACCAGCCGGTGTGCCGCGATGTCGGCATCGGTCAGCCGCGGCGTCACGCGGTGCAGCCACCCGTCGATCGTCTCTTCGTCACGCCAGGCCATCGCGACCAGGCCGAACGGCGGACCGATTGGAAAGCGTTGACCCACCGCATGCTCACCATCGGTTCCGTGGCCGACGGCGTCGATGGTGGTCAGGTGCGTCTTGCCGATCTTCGACATCGAGCAGCCCGCGCCCAGCGTGTCGTGCAGGTAGCCGAGCGTCTCGCGGCCCCGGTCCAGCAGCGGGAACTGCGCCCGCAGGCCATGGACCAGTCCGAACAATCCGCTGCCGAGGGTGTAGCGGCGGTCGTCGCGGCGCGTCACCCAGTTGCGGCCTTCGAGTTCGGCCAGCACCAGCGCGCAGGTCGACGTGCTGATCTCGCACCGCTTGGCCAACTCGGCCGAACTTCGACCCTCCGGTGAATCCGCCAGCGCCGCAAGCACATTCATCACGCGGCCGGTGGGCGGCGACTTGGATTGCGGGGACGCGGTTGACGAATCCACGAAAGCCTTCCTACGATCCTTCCAAAATACAGCCAAACATATCCTAATATTAGGAGAACACGATGTACAAGGTCGGCGTCTGGGGTCCGGGTTCGATGGGGCTGATTGCCCTGCGCGGGGTGATCGACCACCCGCATCTGCAACTCGTCGACCTCGTCGTGCACAGCGACGCGAAGGCGGGGCGGGACGCGGGCGAATTGTGCGGCGCGGGGACGACGGACGTGACCGCGACGCAGGATCCCGCCGCGTTGTTGGCCGGAGACGCGGACGCGGTGATCTACGCGGCGGCGGCCAACCTGCGGCCGGCCGAGGCGATCGACGACATGGTCTCGCTCCTGCGGGCCGGCAAGAATGTCGTGTCGTGTTCGGTGGTGCCGCTGGTCTACCCCAACGGTGTCGACGCGGGATTCACCGCGCCCCTGCGCGAGGCGGCCGCCGCCGGCGGTGCATCGTTCTTCACCACCGGCATCGACTCCGGCTTCGCCAATGACGTTCTGCCACTGGTGCTTACGGGGGTGTCCCGGGTGGTCGAGTCGGTGCGCATCACCGAGATGTTCAACTACGCGACCTACCCGGACAAGGATGCGGTCTACGAGATTCTGGGCTTCGGCAAGCCGCCGGAATTCGTCGCTTTCGCCGCGGCGCCGGGGATGTTCACGTTCGGCTGGGGTCCGGTCGTGCACCAACTCGCGGCGGGGCTGGGCGTCAAGGTCGACAACATCGAGGAGAACGTCGAGCGGGTTGTCGCTGAGGAGCCGTTCGACACCCCCACGGGGCGCATCGAGGCGGGCACGGTCGGCGCGATGCGCTCCACCCTCACCGGATATGTCGACGGCAGGCCGACTTTCGTCATCGACCACGTCACGCGGATGTCCGACGACCTGGCGCCGGACTGGCCGCAGCCGCACATCTCGATCCCGCCGCGCGACCTCGGCTACGGGGCGGCATCGGGCCGTGGTCTCTACCGCGTCGAAATCGAGAGGTCGCCGACGATGCGGTGTGAGTTCGAGATGGCCGACGACCACGACCACGATCTCGGCGCCCGGATGGCCGGCGCGTCGCGCATGGTCAACGTGATTCCCGCGGTCTGCCAGGCACGGCCAGGTCTGCTGTCGGCACTGGATCTGCCGTTGGTCACCGGGGTTGGTCTGGTCGGCGCGGTGGAGGGGACGCCGCCGGACAGCCGGTTGTTCTCGTAGCCGTCCTCGCCGAGCGTGAAGCTGGGTTCACGTTCGGTCACCGGTGTGAAGCCAACTTCACGTTCGACACCGCGGAAGCCGTCAGTGCAGCGTCGGCCGATAGATCAGCTCCTGGATGTCGCCGTCCAGGGTGCGGCTCTCGATCAGTTCGAGGTCGAAGTCGGCCGCGCCCTTGAAGATCGGGTCGTCGCTGGTCCGGCCGGTGATCACCGGGAAGAGCGTGACGTGGACCCGGTCGACCAGGCCGGCGGCCATCAGCGCCCGGTTCATCGACAGGCTGCCGTGTGAGCGCAACGGCCTGTCGGATTCCGACTTGAGTCGCGCGACGACGTCGACGGCGTCGCCGCTCACCACGGTTGCGTCCGGCCAGTCGAGCGGACCCGTCAGGGTCGTCGACACCACGGTCGCCGGTAGGTGTCGCATCCGGTCGACCCACGGGTCACGCACGTCGGAGTCCTCGGTGCTCTCGGCCAGCATCTGCGCGAACAACCTATAGGTGTTGGCGCCGAACACCATTCGCTGCTCCCCGTCGTAGAGGGCGAGTAGCCGGTCGAGCAGTTCGGGCCCCTGCTTGCCCCAGTAACCGCCCCAGTCGCCGCCGTTGACTCCGCCGAATCCGTCGAGGCTGAAGAAGACGTCGAAGGTGTAGGTAATCGTCATGCAGATACAGACCGCCGGCCGCGGCGAAACTCATCGCCCGCGTTAAAGACGTTCGGGCAGGCCGAATTTCGCGAACAGTGCGGTGTCGAGGAATGCCACCACCTTGGTGACGCCGTCGGGCGTCACGTCCAGGACGTGGAGCTGGAACGGCACGTGGTGGTCGCCGGCGTGCATGTACATCGCCGTCGCGGGTTGACCGTTGGCGGTCAGTGGCAGCATCCGCATGTCGCCCGGCAATTCGGCCGGACACTGCTGGTGGATCAGCGTGATGATGTCCTGCGGCCCCTGATACCACCCGACGAACGGTGGCATCTCCCAGATCGCCTCGCTGGTGAAGATGTCGACCAGTCGCTCGATGTCGTAGGCCTCGAAGGCCGCCATGTAGCGGGCCAGCAGGTTCTGGGCGTCGGCGGAGCCGGGTGCGTTCAGCCGGTCGTCGGCGCTGAGCCCGGCGGCGTCGAGTTGTGCGCGGGCGCGCTGCAGCAGGCTGTTGACGGCCGCGGTGGTGGACCCGATTGCGTCGGCCACCTCGGCGGCCTTCCACTGCAGCACGTCGCGCAGCACCAGCACGGCCCGCTGCCGCGGGGAGAGGTGCTGCAGCGCCGCCACGAATGCGAGGCGGACCGATTCGCTGGTGCCGACGACGGTTGCCGGGTCCGGTAACGGCTCGAGCCACGGCACCTCGGCACCCTCGACCAGATCGGCCGTCGGGTCAGAACTGGGCGCGCCCAGTCCCGTCGGCAACGGCCGGCGCTGCCGACTCTCCAGCGCGGTCAGGCAGGTGTTGGTGGCGATCCGGTGCAGCCAGGTGCGCACCGACGACTTCCCCTCGAAACGGTCGTAGGCCTTCCACGCCCGCAGCAGTGTCTCCTGCACCAGATCCTCGGCGTCGTGCAGCGACCCGGTCATCCGGTAGCAGTGCGCGAGCAATTCGCGGCGGTAGGGTTCCGCCGTCGCGGAGAAATCGGGGTGGCCGTCATCGGCTAATTCGCGGGCGAGCACGCTCACGGGAGTGAGCTTACGGACTGCGTCTGACGTTCGGTCTACGCTTCCCCTGATGACAATCACGCGTGCCGAGCACTCTTTCGACGGTGTCGACGACGTGCGCATCGTCTACGACGTCTGGACCCCCGACAGCACGCCGCGCGGCGTGGTGATCCTTGCGCACGGTCTGGGCGAGCACGCGCGGCGCTACGACCACGTCGTCGCGCGGTTCGGCCGCGAGGGCCTGATCACCTACGCCCTCGACCACCGCGGCCACGGCCGCTCGGGTGGCAAGCGGGTGCTGGTCAAGGACATCTCCGAGTACACCGGCGACTTCGACACCCTGGTCGGCATCGCCGCCAAGGAACACCCGGGCCTCACGCGCATCGTGCTCGGCCACAGCATGGGCGGCGGCATCGTCTTCGCGTACGGCGTCGAGCACCCTGACGACTACGACCTGATGGTGCTGTCCGGACCGGCCGTCGCGGCGCAGCTCGCGGTTTCGCCGCTGCTGGGTTGGGTCGCCAAGACGATGGGCTCGATCGCACCCGGCCTGCCGCTGCAGGCGCTCGACGCCAACGCGGTCTCGCGAGACCAGGCCGTGGTCGACGCGTACAACAACGACCCGCTGGTCTATCACGGCAAGATCCCCGGCGGCGTGGCCCGCGCACTGCTGGTGGTCGGCGAGACGATGCAGCAACGCGCGCCGTCGCTGACCGCGCCGCTGCTCGTGGTGCACGGCTCCGACGACAAGCTGATCCCCGCCGAGGGCAGCCGACGGCTCGTCGAGTCGGTCGGCAGTTCCGACGTCGAGCTGAAGATCTACCCGGGCCTCTATCACGAGGTGTTCAACGAACCAGAGCAGCAACAGGTGCTCGACGACGTGGTGTCCTGGCTCGACGCGCGGCTGTGAATGGCGGCGGCGGCCCGTCGGCGAGTTCGCCTAGGTTGGTCTGAATGACTGACGACAAGATGCTGGCGCGCATCGCCGCCCTGCTCCGTCAGGCCGAGGGCACCGACAACGCGCACGAGGCCGAGGCCTTCATGTCGGCGGCGCAGCGCCTGGCTACGGCGACCTCGATCGATCTGGCCGTGGCCCGGTCGCACGCCGACAAGCGCACGCCCGCCCAGGCGCCGGTGCAGCGGACCATCACGATCGGCACGGCCGGCACCCGGGGGTTGCGGACCTACGTCCAGCTGTTCGTGGTGATCGCCGCCGCCAACGACGTCCGCTGCGACATCGCCTCCAACTCGACGTTCGTCTACGCCTACGGGTTCGGCGAGGACATCGACGCCACCCACGCGCTGTACGCCAGCCTCGTCGTACAGATGGTCCGTGCCTCGGACTCCTACATCTCGTCGGGCGACCACAAGCCGACGCCGACGATCACCGCGCGGTTGAATTTCCAGCTGGCCTTCGGTGCCCGGGTGGGGCAGCGGCTGGGCGAGGCCCGTGAGCAGACCCAGCGCGAGGCCAAGAAGGACAAGCGTCGCCCGCCAGGCACCGCAATTGCACTGCGGGACAAAGAGTTGGAACTCCGCGACCATTACAAGGCCGCTTCCAAGGCCCGCGGCACGTGGCAGGCCAGCCGGGCGACGGCGGGTTATTCGTCGGCGGCGCGGCGGGCCGGGGACCGGGCAGGTAAGCGAGCCCGATTGGGCAACGGCGCGGAACTGTCCGGAGCGCGGACCGCGCTGGAACGGTGACTGCCGAGCGGGATTCGCAACGTGCCAAGGTCTACGCCGCCGAGGAATTCGTCCGCACGCTGTTCGACCGCACCGCCGAACACGGTTCGGGCACAGTGGAATTCTTCGGGACACAGTTGACACTGCCGCCCGAGGGGAAGTTCGGATCGCTGGACGCGGTGCAGCGCTACGTCGACGACGTGCTGGCGCTGCCCGCGGTGCGCGAGAAGTGGGGCAACGCGGCGGCACTGCGGGTGCGGGCCCGGCGGTCGGCCACCGCCGCACACTACGAAAACCGCGATGGCACAGGCATTATCGCGGTGCCCGACCGCAACGACGCCGACTGGGCAATGCGCGAACTCGTTGTCCTCCACGAGATCGCGCATCACCTCTGCGACGAGCAACCCGCGCATGGTTCGCAGTACGTCACGACGCTGTGCACCCTGGCCGAACTGGTCATGGGGCCCGAGGCCGGGCACGTACTACGGGTGGTCTACGCCAAAGAGGGCGTGCGCTAGCTCGCTACCTCGACCATTTCGTCACCGCACTTGCAGATGTATGCCTGGTCGCCGGAACAGTGGCACGGGACCTCGACGCGCACGCGGCAGCCGCAGCCGTCGTGGCCACAACTCAACAGGGTGCCTGCTTCAACTGACATCGATTTCACCTTTCGGAGTGGGTCGAACAGTTGCCAGCTTATACCCCCGGGGGGTACCGGGCAAGCGGTCCGAAAAGCGGTGGCGGGCGCCCGACGCCCGCGGCTAGCGTTGGGGCATGAGCCTCAAGCCAACTCCCGCTGACGTTGACGATTTCCTCGACACCACCCTGCTGGACGACGATCCGGTGCTGGTCGCCGCGCTGCAGGACAGTGACGCCGCCGGTCTGCCGCAGATCGCCGTGTCGCCGCAGCAGGGCAAGTTCCTCAGCCTGCTGGCCGCCGTCACCGGCGCACGCCGCATCCTGGAAATCGGCACCCTTGGTGGCTACAGCACGATCTGCCTGGCCCGCGGCGCCGGCGACGACGGCCACGTCACCACGCTGGAGTACGAACCCAAACACGCCGAAGTCGCGCGCGCGAACATCGAACGGGCCGGTTTCGGTGACCGGGTCGAGGTGCATGTCGGCGCGGCCCTGGACACGCTGCCGAACGTCAAGGGCCCGTTCGACCTGGTGTTCATCGACGCCGACAAGGAGAACAACCCTGGCTATCTGGACTGGGCGGTCAAGCTCACCCGGCCGGGCTCATTGATCGTGGTGGACAACGTGATTCGCGACGGCCAGGTGCTGTCGACCGGCGACGACCCGGTATTGGTCGGCACCCGGAAGGTGCTCGAGTTGATGGGCGAGCACCCGCAGCTCGATACCGCGGTGCTGCAGGTGGTCGGCGCCAAGCACTGGGACGGCCTGGCGTTCGCGCGGGTGAAGTAGAAGCGCACTCTTCTGCCGCGAGCGTGCACAGAATGCCGGCACTGCCCGGCGCGTCGCGTACAGACGCGCACGCTCGCGGCAGGAAGAGTCAGCCGCAGATCGCGCCGTTGGCGGCCGATCCGACCAGCTTGACGTACTTGGCCAGCACCCCGGAGGTGTAGCGCGGCGGCAACGGCGTGAATCCCGTACGGCGCGAAGCAAACTCGGCCTCGTCGACCAGTACGTCCAATGTGCCCTTGGCGACGTCGAGCCGGATCCGGTCGCCGTCGCGCAGGAACGCAATCGGCCCGCCGTCGACCGCCTCGGGCGCGACGTGCCCGACGCACAGGCCGGTGGTGCCACCGGAGAACCGGCCGTCGGTCAGCAGTAGCACGTCCTTGCCCAGACCCGCGCCCTTGATCGCGCCGGTGATGGCCAGCATTTCGCGCATGCCCGGGCCACCCTTCGGGCCCTCGTAGCGGATCACCACCGCGTCGCCGTGGGTGATGGTGCCGTCCTCCAGTGCATCGAGGGCGGCCCGCTCACGCTCGAAAACCCTTGCGGTGCCTTCGAACACGTCGGAGTCGAAGCCCGCTGACTTGACCACCGCGCCCTCCGGGGCCAGCGAGCCGTGCAGGATCGTGATGCCACCGGTCGGGTGAATCGGGTTGTCCAGCGCACGCAAGACCTTGCCGTCCGGGTCGGGCGGGGCGATGTGCGCGAGGTTCTCGGCCATCGTCTGCCCGGTCACCGTGAGGCAATCCCCGTGCAGCAGGCCGGCATCCAACAGCGCCTTCATCACGACCGGCACGCCGCCGATGTGATCGACGTCGAACATCACGTGCTTGCCGAACGGCTTGACGTCGGCCAGGTGCGGCACCTTGGCGCCGATGCTGCTGAAGTCGGCCAGCGACAGTTCGACGCCGGCCTCGTGCGCGATGGCCAGCAGATGCAGCACGGCGTTGGTCGAGCCACCGAAGGCCATGACGACAGCGATGGCGTTCTCGAAGGCTTCCTTGGTAAGGATGTCGCGGGCGGTGATGCCGCGGCGCAGCAGGCCGATCACGGCTTCGCCGCTGCGCCGGGCGTACCCGTCGCGTCGGCGGTCGGTGGCCGGGGGAGCCGCGCTGCCCGGCAGCGACATGCCCAGGGCCTCGGCCGCGCTGGCCATCGTGTTGGCGGTGAACATGCCGCCACAGGCTCCTTCGCCGGGGCAGATGGCCCGCTCGATGGCGTCGACGTCTTCCCGCGACATCAGCCCGCGGGAGCAAGCGCCGACGGCCTCGAAGGCGTCGATGATCGTCACATCGCGCTCGGTGCCGTCGGACAGCTTGGCTCGGCCGGGCAGGATCGATCCGGCGTAGAGGAAGACCGACGACAGGTCGAGGCGGGCGGCAGCCATCAGCATTCCGGGCAGCGACTTGTCGCAGCCGGCCAGCAGCACCGAGCCGTCGAGGCGTTCGGCCTGCATGACGACCTCGACGCTGTCGGCGATCACCTCGCGCGACACCAGCGAGAAGTGCATGCCCTCGTGACCCATCGAGATGCCGTCGGACACCGAGATGGTGCCGAACTCCAGCGGGTAGCCACCGGCGGCGAACACACCCTCCTTGACGGCCTTGGCCAGCCGGTCCAGCGACAGATTGCACGGCGTGATCTCGTTCCACGACGAGGCCACCCCGATCTGCGGCTTGGCGAAGTCGCCGTCGTCCATCCCAACCGCCCGCAGCATTCCGCGCGACGCGGCCTTCTCCAGGCCGTCGGTGACCTCGCGGCTGCGGGGCTTGATGTCGATAGAGCTGTGGCTGTCCGGCATGGGGTAAGTATTGCGCGCCGTCATCGGCCCGCCAAAATCATTTAAAATACCCCCAAGGGGTATCCCGACGTCGCCACGGAAAGGCCGCCTCACCAGGGTGGCGTGGCGCGAACGGGGGCCGATCGTTGACAATGGTGACATCACCGGCGCCGTCGCATGGCCCCGAGCACGATCATCACGACCAGGATGTTGGAGGGGCAGATGGCACCCGCACACGGATACACGTCGCAGAAAGACAACTACGCCAAGCGATTACGGCGTATCGAGGGCCAGGTCCGCGGCATCGCGAAGATGATCGAAGACGACAAGTACTGCATCGACGTCCTCACCCAGATCAGTGCCGCCAACAGCGCGCTGCAGTCGGTGGCGCTCAATCTGCTCGACGAGCACCTGGGCCACTGCGTCACCCACGCCGTCGCCCAGGGCGGCAACGAAGCCGAGCAGAAACTCGCCGAAGCCTCCGCGGCCATCGCGCGACTCGTCCGCTCCTGATCGTCACCGGATCGGTCCCACGCGTGGTTGAGTAGTGGCCGTGGTGCCACCCCGTGCCGCCGAGGGGCGAACCGCGACCAGTGGGCCCTGGACTCTCCGGATCGCCGTCCAACTGGCGGTCCTGGCCGCCGCGGCCTTCACCTACGTCACCGCCGAGTTGCTGCCGGTCGGCGCGCTGCCCGCCATCGCCCGGGACCTGCGCGTCAGCGTTCCGATGGTCGGCACGCTGCTGGCCTGGTACGCCCTGGTCGCCGCGGTCACGACGGTCCCGCTGGTCCGCTGGACCGCGCACTGGCCGCGCCGCCGGGCGCTACTGCTCTCGCTGTCCTGCCTGACCGCGTCGCAGCTGATCTCGGCGCTGGCGCCCAACTTCGCGGTGCTGGCCGGGGGCCGGGCGCTGTCGGCGGTCACCCACGGTCTGATCCTGTCGGTGATCGCGCCGATCGCCACCCGGTTGGTTCCGGCCAGTCACTCCGGACGCGCGACGACGTCGATCTATGTCGGCATCAGCCTCGCGGTGGTGGTGGGGAGCCCGGCCACCGCGGCGATGAGCCTGCTGTGGGGCTGGCGGGTGGCGGTGGGCGCGGTGGCCGGCTGCGCTGCCATCGTCACCGTCGCTGCCGCGCTCGTCCTGCCGCCGCTGTTGCTGAGCGTCGAGCAGCGCGCCCGGGTAGGCCGGGCCGCCGGGCACCACCGCAATCGCCGGCTGATCATCGTGAGCTTGCTCACCATGGTCGCCGTCACCGGCCACTACATCTCGTTCACCTTCATCGCGGTGATCATTCGCGACGTCGTGGGCATCCGCGGCCCGGACATCGCTTTTCTGTTGTCCGTCTACGGCATCGCGGGCCTGTTGGCGATGCCGCTGGTGGCGCGGCCGCTGGATCACCACCCGCGGGCGGCGGCGATCAGCTGCATGGTCGGCCTGTACGTGACGCAGCTGGTGCTGACGATGCTGACCTTCCACCGGCTGCCCGCGGTGGCGACCGCCCTGGTAGGGGTGGTCGCGATCGCGCTGTGGGGCGGATTCGCGAACGCGGTGTCGCCGATGCTGCAGTCTGCCGCGATGCGCGCCGGCGCCGACGATCCCGACGGCGCGTCGGGGCTGTACATGGCGGCCTTTCAGATCGGCATCATGGCGGGATCGTTCGCCGGCGGCCTGTTCTACGAGCACGGCGTGCTGGCGATGTTCGCCGCCTCGGCGGCGCTGATCGGCATCGGTGCGGCCGGAATGACGGCCGAGCGGCAGCTGTTCGACGCGCCTCACACCGACCGCTGAAACCGCAGCTCAGCGGCCTATCGGTGGCCGATTTATTGACGTCGTGGCAATCGCAGGATTCTTTTGCCCGCCCGGCGCTACGGCATACTGGCGGCAGACCGTGACTTGGAGGGAAACGAATGTCGCGATGGACCACCGGTCCTCTGGCCGCTGCGCTGAGCGCCGCGGGAGTGACCGCCGCACTGATCATGGGAAGCGGTGTCGCGATCGCCGACCCGGACCCGCAGCCCGGACCCGGCGTGGACGCACCCGGCCCCGGGCCTGCCGGCGACCCCGTACCAGGACCCGGACCGGGACCCGCTGAGCCCGTCGCCGGCCTGCCGCCGGCCGGTGAGGTTCCACCTGCGGGGCAGGCACCCGTCGACCCGGCCGCAGGAACCCCGGCGGCGATCCCCGCCGCGGCGTCCGGACCCGTTGTCGGGCAGAACCCGGAGCCATTCACCGGCGCTCCCCCGTTCGTCCCGCCGACCTTCAACCCGGTCAACGGTTCCACGGTTGGTGTCGCCGAGCCGATCATCATCAACTTCGCGCGTCCGATCGCCGACCAGCACATGGCCGAGCAGGCGATCCACGTGTCGTCCACGCCGCCGGTATCCGGCAAGTTCTACTGGCTGACCCCCAGCCAGGTGCGCTGGCGTCCGCTCGCGTTCTGGCCCGCCCACACCGCGGTGCACGTCGACGCGGCCGGCACCCAGAACAACTTCGTGGTGGGCGACGCGCTGCAGGCCACCGCCGATGACGCCACGCATCAGTTGGTGATCACCCGCAACGGCGTCGTGGAGCAGACGTTCCCGATGTCGATGGGCATGGCGGCCGGCGGCCATCAGACGCCGAACGGCACCTACTACGTGCTCGACAAGAAGGCCAAGGTCGTGATGGATTCGTCCACCTACGGGGTGCCGGTCAACTCGACCTACGGCTACAAAGTCGACGTCCAGGACGCCGTGCAGTTCGACAACAGCGGCGACTTCGTGCACAGCGCGCCCTGGTCGGTGGCCGATCAGGGCAAGCGCGACGTCAGCCACGGCTGCATCAACATCAATCCGACCAACGCGAAGTGGTTCTTCACCAACTTCGGCGCCGGCGACCCGATCGTCGTGAAGAACTCCGTTGGGACCTACAGCAAGAACGACGGCTCGAACGACTGGCAGCTGTAGTCAGCCGTTCGACGGCGAACCGACGCGGTGCAGGGTGCCTTCGGTGTCTACGAAGGCGAACTCCCGCAACCCATATGGCGTGTCCGTGGGCTCGGTGAGCCGGCCGTCGAGTCCGAGCAACCGCCACTCGGCGTGTAGCCGGTCGGCGTCGTCGACGTAGATGTAGACGGACGCGGCTGTTGTCAGCGGATCGTGTTCGGCCCACTCGGTCAGGTGCAGGGACACCGACCCGCGGTCGGCGTAGCCGTAGCGATCGGGACCGTCGTATTCGCGGACGTCGAACCCCAATCGCCGATAGCGGTCGAGGGCCGCGCGGAGGTCACGCACCGGGATGACGGGCGCGACGCGGTCGAACCGCACTGCAGACATTCGCTAGTTCCAGATGCGCACGCGCTGACCAGGATCCAAGAACAAGTCGTCGTTCTCGGTGACTTCGAAGGCCTCGTGGAACAGGTCGAGGTTGCGGATCACGCCGTTGCAGCGGAACTCCGGCGGCGAGTGCGGGTCGATGGCGAGGCGCCGAATCGCTTCGGCATCACGGGACTTGGTGCGCCACACCTGGGCCCAGCCGTAGAACACCCGCTGCACGCCGGTCAGCCCGTCGATCACCGGCGCTTCCGCGCCCTTCAGCGAGAGTTGGTAGGCCAGTAGCGCGATCGACAGACCGCCGAGGTCGCCGATGTTCTCGCCGACCGTAAAGGCGCCGTTGACGTGGTGTGCGGCGTCCAGACCGCGCGGGGTGAAGGCTTCGTACTGGTCGATCAAAGCCTTTGTCCGCAAGCCGAATTCGGCCCGGTCGTCGTCGGTCCACCAGTCCACCAGGTTGCCGTCGCCGTCGTATTTGGCGCCCTGGTCGTCGAAGCCGTGGCCGATCTCGTGGCCGATCACCGCGCCGATGCCACCGTAGTTCGCCGCGTCGTCAGCATCGGCGTCGAAGAACGGCGGCTGCAAAATGGCTGCGGGAAAGACGATCTCGTTCATGCCCGGGTTGTAGTAGGCGTTGACGGTCTGCGGCGTCATGAACCACTCGTCGCGGTCCACCGCGCCGCCCAGCTTGGCCAGGTCGCGGTCGTACTCCAGCGCGTAGCCGCGCTGGTAGTTGCCGTATAGGTCGTCGCGCGCGATCACCAGCGACGAATAATCGCGCCACTTCGCGGGATAACCGATCTTCGGAGTGAACTTGTCCAGCTTCTCCAACGCCCGTTGCCGGGTCTCCGGTGTCATCCACTCCAGGTCGGTGATGCTGACGCGGTACGCCTCGCGCAGGTTGGCCACCAACTCGTCCATCCGGGCTTTGGCGTCCGGCGGGAAATGCTGCTCGACGTAGAGTCGGCCGACCGCGTCGCCCATCAGGCCCTCGACCAGGGCGACGCCGCGCTTCCACCGGTCGCGTAACTGCTCGGTGCCCGACAGGGTGCGGCCGTAGAACGCGAAGTTCTCCTCGACCAGGTCGTCGGTCAGCATCGACGCCCGCCCGCTGATCACGCGCCAGCGCAGCCAGCGGCGCCAGTCCTCGAGGTCTTCGCCGTCCCACAGCGACGCGAAGGCCACTAACGCGTCGGGCTGGCGGACGACGACCTCGGCGGCCTGCTCGCCCGTCACGCCCAGCGCGTGCAGCCACACCGCCCAGTCGAAACCCGTTGCCTCGGAACGCAGTTGATCGAAGGTGCGCAGGTTGTAGGTCAGGTCGGCGTCGCGGCGCTTGACGACGTCCCAGTGCGCGGCGGCGATCTTGGTCTCCAGCGCGACGATCTGCGCCGCGGTCGCGGGCCAGTCGCCGTCGTGCTCGCCGTAGACCAGCGCGAACATCCGCGCGATGTGCTTCGGGTACTCGGCGAGGACCGCGGCGTGCTGCGGGTCGCGATAGTACGACTCATCGGGCAGCCCCAGACCGGACTGCGAAAGGTGCAGCAGATAGCGGGTCGAGTCCTTCGAGTCGGTGTCGACGTAGAGCCCGGTGCCGCCGCCGATGCCGGTGCGCTGCAGCTCGCCGAGTTCGGCGGCCAGCTCGGTCGGGGTGAGTGCGGCGTCGATGCCGGCGAGCTCGTCGAGCAGCGGGCGCACGCCGAGGCTCAAGATGGCGTCGGTGTCCATGAAGCTGGCGAAGAGGTCGCCGATGCGCTGCGGGTCGGTGCCCTCGGCGCCGTTGACCGCCGCCGCCTCGGTGATGATGTCGCGCACCTGCTCCTCGGCCCGATCTGCCAGCAGCCGGAAGGCGCCGTCGGTGGCCCGATCGGCGGGGATGGCGTAGTCGGCCAGCCAGCGACCGTTCACATGGCCGAAGAGGTCGTCCTGGGGGCGGGCCGCGTCGTCGACATGGCTCAGGTCGAGGCCCGAGCGGATAGCTTCTACCGTCACCCAATCATTCTTACCGGAGCCTGCAGGTAGCCTCACGGCCATGCCCGACGAGGAGCAGCCCGAACCAACGCCCGACGAGACCGCGGCAGTGACGACTGCCGACGAGGCGCCGGGCCGGACGTTCTCGCCCTACGGCATCGCCTCGGCGGTGCTCGGCGCGCTGTGCGTGGCCGCTGTCGCCTTGGGCTATGTCATCTGGGCCGACCACCACAACGACGTCGGCGAGCGCACCTACCAGACCCGGGCAATGCAGGCCGCCGCCGACTGGACCGGCCTGCTGATCAACATGAACACCCAGAACATCAAAGAAAACCTGCAGAAGCTGCACGACGGCACCGTCGGCGAACTCAACGCCGATTTCGACTCGTCCATCCAGCCGTACGAACAGGTCGTACAGCGACTGCAGTCGCAGAGCCGCGGCGAGGTCGAGGCCGTCGCGTTCGAGGCGGTCCACCACGACCTGGACGCGCAACCGGGCGACCCCAAGCCGCCCGCCGGGCTGCCCGCGTCGATCGCGCGCCGCACCGACACCGTCATGGTGGTCGCCACGTCGGTCAGCGAGAACTCCGGTGGCAAGCCGACCACCGTGCACTGGAACCTGCGGCTGGGGGTCTCCGACATCGACGGCAAGCTGATGATCTCGCGGCTGGAGTCGATCCGATGAGAAACGCCTGGCGCGTAACGGCTTTCGACGTCCTGGCCCCGGTCGCCGCGATCGCGGCGCTGCTGGCCATCGGGTATGTGCTCGAGTGGCCGGTGTGGTGGGTGTCGCTGTGCTCGGTGCTGATCCTGCTGATCGTCCAGGGCGTCGCGGTGAACGTCTATCTGCTGCGCCGTGATTCGGTGACGGTCGGCACCGACGACGACGCTCCCGCCCTGCGGCTGGCGGTCGTCGGGCTCACCACCGCGGCGATTGTCGCCGCCGTACTGACCGGCTACCGGCACTGGGCGACGCCGGACCACACCCTCAAGTCCGACTCCGCCGAGGTGGTCCGCGTCGCCGTCGACATGGCCCAGACGACGGCGACGTTCTCGCCTTCCGAGCCGATGGCCGCCATCGATAAGGCGGTGGCCATGATGGTGCCCGAGCAGGGCACCGCGTTCAAGGAGCAGTTCGGCAAGGCCACAACGGATTTGACGAAGCGCAACGTCACCGCCACCGCGGCGACCATGGAGGCGGGCCTCGAGGCGATCGGCCCGTCCGCGGCCGCAGTCGCGGTGATCATGCGGGCCACGCAGAACGAGCCGGGCCAGCCGCCCGACAACGCGATCCTGGCGCTGCGGGTCACGCTCACCAAGCAGAGCGACCGCTGGCTGGTGGTCGGCGTCGCGCCGCTCAACCCCCGCTGATCAACGCAGTCGGGCGTGCTCGACCATCAGGCAGCGGTCCATGACGACCTGCAGCCCGGCTTCCGAGGCCCGCGCACCGACCTCGTCATGCCACAAACCCTCTTGCAGCCACAGGGTTTTCGGCAACGGCTGCAAAGCCAGCACGTCATCGAGCACAGACGGTAGGTCGTCCACACGGCGGAACACGTCGACCATGTCCGGCACCACCGGAAGATCGGCCAGTGTCGGATACACCCGGGCGCCGGCGATGTCGGTGATCGTCGGGTTCACCGGAAAGACTTGGAACAGGCCGGTTTTCAGCAGATAGGTGTAGATCTCGTTGCTCGGCCGCGCGGGCTTGTCGGAGGCGCCGACAACGGCGACCGTCCGCGTCTCGGCCAGAATCCGCCGCAGCGTCTGATCGTCGGGGTTGTCGACCATCAGTGGCCGCGCGGCGGCCGCTGCGTCGGCTGCGGAGCGGGCTCGGGCGAGCGGGCCTTGGCGAACCGGTCGGAGAGTCGGCGCATCCGGATCATCAACGACGCCGACGGGCTGGTGATGGCCTGGAGATACTCGCGGAGTGCGTCGGCCGGCACACCGATGCGCGACGCGAACTCGGGCAGCTTCAGGCCGGACCGCTCGATCAGGACGCGGACGTGGCGAGCCACCTCGGTGCGCTCGTTGGCTTCGAGATGGTCGCGGGCACGGTCCAGCACCTCGGCGAGGGCCTTGGAGATGCCGTAGGGGTGCGAGCTCTCCAGCACCTCTTCGACCTGGCGGGCGGTGCGGCCGTACGGGTCGCGCTTGATCGCGACGGCGATCAGCTTCCAAGTGGCGATGTCGCCACCCTCCAGCGCGTGGCGAATCGCAGAGGTCGGCCAGAATTCGACGGGCCGGTCACCGTTGGGAGGGCGTGCCGGGCCTCGGTGCGGCGCCTGTCCATGGCGTCGATCCGCTGCCAACGTCACCTCGCCTCCTCCAACATCGCCACCGCTACCGCAAGGCAGCGTTGCCTGACACCTTCCCAGTCTGCCTTCGCATCGGACTCGGGCCAACCGTCGTCGTCGAGATCCGCCGGGTGCGGGTCCGCGAGGCGGCGGACCAACTGGCTGGCGATCCATTGCCGCCGGGGTGACTGCCCAGAGTAATACCTGTCCATCCCGGCCAACACGACTGCGGCGTTCTCGGCGTCCATGGTGTCGACCAGTTCGGCGAATTCGGCGTAGTCGCGGCTGGTGTTGCGGCTCAGGATCAGATAACCCTTGAGCCGCAGCGTCTCGGCGCCGGTCGGAATCTGCAGGCGGTCGCCCGTGGGCAGCTGGACGTGGGTGGTCTCCACCGGGCTGCGCCGCTCGAACCGCGGCTGGTCGGCGTCGGCGTCGGCCTGCAGCGCGTCCAGGGCGACGGCGAGGCGGCCGCGCCACAACGTGACCGGGTGGACGGGCCGGATCGCCCGCGGGGCGGCGCGGGTCCCGCCGCGGTGCGACAGGTTGCCGACGAACTTGCGTGCCGCGGACTGCCCGGTGCCACCGTTGACGCCGGCCGGCGGATCGATCACCGCCAACTGGCGCGACGCCGCGCTGGCGACGTAGTTGCCGCCTTTGACCTTCGTCTTGACCTTCACCGCCTCGCTGCTGCGTCCGCAGCCGATGAAGGCCAGCGGGTCGGCGACGGTGATCGCGTCGGGCACCAGGTTCTTCAGGCGCGCCGCGGACTTGAGCACGATCTTCAAGTCGGCGCTGGGCACCGCGGGCGCCGAGATGTTGTCCGGGATCATCAGCACGTCACCGAGATCAACTGCAGGCAAAGGCTTTTCGAAGTCCACCGACGGCAGGATGCGTTCCAGCCAGGCTGGCAGCCACCAGTTCCACTCGGCGAACACCGCCATCAGCGCAGGCACCATGACCAACCGCACCACGGTCGCGTCGACCGCGATCGCCACCGCGCAGGCCACCCCGATCTCGGCCACCAGCGGCATGCCGGCGAACGCGAAGCCGATGAACACCGCGATCATGATCAGCGCCGCGCTGGTGATCGTGCGGGCACTGGTGCTCACGCCGTAGGCCACCGCGTCGTGCGTGTTGCCGGTCTGCAGGAAGCGCTCCCGGATCCGGGTCAGCAGGAAGATCTCGTAGTCCATCGACAGGCCGAACGTCATGGCCAGCACCAGCGGCGGAACCGTGCTGTCGATCGAGGTGATCGGCAGGAAGCCGAGCTTTTCCAGCCAGCCCCACTGGAACACCATGACCAGGCTGCCGTAGGCCGCGGCCACCGACAGCATCGTCATCACCACGCCCTTGAGGGCCAGGAAGATCGACTGGATCGACAGCAGCAGCATCACGAACGCGATCAACGCGACGAAGACCAGCACCAACCACTGGGTCTTGGACACCTGGTCGTCGAAGTCCTTGATCAGCGCGGTGGGGCCGCCGACGCTGATCTCCGCCGACCCGGTGGCCGCGGCCGGCAGATGGCCGCGCATCCAGGAGATGGTCTGGCGGGCGCCGAGGTCTTCGGGGTCCACCGACAGCATCGCCGACAGCATCGCGCTGCTGTTGTTGTCGGCGAACACCGGCGGCGCCACCGACAGGATGTTGGGGGAGTGACCGATCTTGTCGCGGATCGCGGCGATCGTCTGCGTGTGGGTGGCCGATGACGCATCGCCGTCCGGGAAGGTCACCAGCACCTGTATCGGGCCGAGCGCGCCGGGACCGAGCGCCTCCGACGCCGCCGACACCCCGGCGCGGATCTCATGTGACGAATTGAATTGGCGCAGAAGGCTATTGCCCAACACCATGGACAGCGCGGGCACCGCCATGGCGAGCAGCACGACCGACGCGGCGGCCGCCGACCCCCACGGCCGATGCATCACACCGCCGATCCAATGCGTCCAGAACCGCGACTGCGTCGACTCCGCGCGCCGCGACCAGTGCAATGCCGCCGACCGCTTGGCCGCCGAGCGCCCGAACGTCGTCAGCACGGCCGGCGTCATGGTCGTCGAGGTCAGCATGGCCACCGCCACCGCGAGGATCGCGCCGGTCGCCATCGACGTCAAGGCGGGGGTGTCGATCAGGTAGATGCCGGTTAGCGAGGCCACCACGGTCATCCCGGACAGCGCGACGGCCAGGCCGGACGTCGCCATCGCCGCGTCGATCGCCTCCTGCGGCTGACGGCCCGCGCGCAACTCCTCGCGGTACCGCATGAGGATGAACAGCGAATAGTCGACCGCCAGCGCGATGCCGAACATCGACACCGTCGACGTCACGAAGACCGACATCACCGTGTACGCCGAGAGCAGGTACACCAGGCCCATCGTGATGATCACCGTGATGATGCCCAGCGCCAGCGGGATCGCGGCGGCGGCGATCGAGCCGAACACCGCCAGCAACACGATCAGGATGATCGGAAGATTCCACTGCTCGGCCTTGGCGATGTCGTGTTTGGTGTTGGCCGCGGCGGCGGTGCTGAGCGCGCCCTGACCGATCACGTACAGCCGGACCCGGCCGTCGCGCATCTGGCCGGAGCGCTCGCCCTGCACACCGACCTTGACCCGCAGCTTCTTGGCGGCGTCGCTGGCGCTGTTGTTGGTGGCCCCGTCGAGTCGCAGCGAGACCACGTAAGGCCGGTCGGGTTGCGGCGACGGCTGAGCGGGATTGGGCACCACCACCACGTCGGGCTGCTGCTTGGCGACCTGCTGCAGGAAGGCCGCCGCGGCGTTCATGTCCTCGTAGCTGGCGTCCGCCCGTGGAGCGGCGACCAGGGCCAACGGTGACGACCCCTGATCGGGATAGTGCGCCTCGAGCGCGTCGTGCACCCGTAGCGACTGGGAGTTGGGCACCTCGAAGCCACCACCGGTGAGATGACCCGACGAGGTCAGCACTAGGAAGATGGCGGGGACGAGCGCGAGTAGCCAGCCGGAGAAAACCAGCCAGCGAAATCTGCGCAGGCCGCCGCTCAAGCGCATCATGAAGTGCTGGATTTCGGTCTCCCCCGCATTCGTTCTGGGTGCCCGCGAGCCTACCGCAGCCAGCTGTTCACCGAGGTGGCTTACGAGTCGCTGAGCTGCAACAACTCGGCAACGATGCCGATTTCCACACAGGTTTCACACAGGTGTGACGAGAACCCCGTGCGCTGAGTTCGCTGCCGCACCGGATCCGATGGCAGGATTGCCGAAGATGCCGGCTTCGGGCCGGCAATTGACTGCGGGGACACGTATTTCCTCGCACACCCCGAGGAGCCTTGAATGACGTCCCTGACCGGGAGTTCCGCGACGCTGCGCCGTCGACTGCTGGCCGCCCTGACCGCGACCGGAATGGGTGGGGCCGCGGCCGTGGTGATGCTGTCCGCGCCGTCGGCGGTCGGCGCGCCGGACCCGTGCTCGGCCAGCGAGATGGCGCGCACGATCAGCAACGTGGCCCGGTCCGCCGGGGACTACCTCGACGGACACCCGGAGACCAACCAGGCGATGACTACCGCGCTGCTGCAACCGGCCGGCCCGGCGGCGGCCGAAACGCTGCGGGTGTACCTAGGCGCGAATCCCAAGGCTGCCGGCGATCTTTCGACAATCGCACAACCGCTCGCGGGAATGGCGAACAGATGCCAGACGCCGCAGATCAGCTTTCCGCAGGTGCTCGGCTTCCCGCAGTTCGCGCTGAGTGGCCCGCCGGCGACCGGTGTCCCGCCGCAGGCCGCCCCTACGTCGCCGGCCGTGCCGCCGGTGAGCAACACCGTGCCGGGCGTTCGCGGCCAGCTGGTCCGCTAGTACGCGGCGATCAGCGTAACTTCGCAGGTCGTGTCCGGATCGCTGCGCGACGCCGGTGTCCACATTTAGTCTGACCGGTATGCCAACCAAGGCCGCTGTTGATTACGCCGATTCGGTCGAACCGATCGTCCGCAAGACCGCCGCCTGGGCGTGGCGCCTGCTGGTCATCTTCGCCGCAGTGGTCGCCCTGCTGATGGCGGTCAAACGGCTGGAAGTGATCGTTGTCCCGCTACTGCTCGCGTTGATGCTCAGCGCCCTGCTGGTTCCGATCGTCGACTGGCTGGACCGGCATGGCTCGCCCCGCGGCGGCGCCGTAGCCCTGGTGATGCTGAGCGGATTCGCGATCCTGGGCGGCATCCTGACCTTCGTCGTCAGCCAATTCATCGTCGGCGTCCCGGATTTGGTCAACGAGGTCACCCGCAGCATCGACTCGGCGAAGAAGTGGTTGATCGAGGGCCCGCTGCACCTGAGTCGTCAGCAGATCGACCACGCGGGCAACTCGGCCGTGCAGGCGCTGCAGCACAATCAGGAGAGGCTGACGAGCGGCGCCCTATCCACCGCGACGGCCATCACCGAGATCATCACCGCGGCGTTGCTGGTGCTGTTCACGCTGATCTTCTTTCTCTACGGCGGCCGCAACATCTGGAGCTACGTCACCAAACTGATCCCCGCCCACGTCCGCGACCGGGTGCGCGCCGCCGGTGGCGCCGGGTTCCAGTCGCTGACCGGTTACGTGCGGGCCACCTTCCTGGTGGCGTTGGTGGACGCGGTCGGCATCGGCACCGGCTTGGCGATCATGAGCGTGCCGCTGGCACTGCCGCTGGCCTCGCTGGTGTTCCTGGGTGCCTTCGTCCCGCTGGTCGGTGCCGTGCTCAGTGGCTTCCTCGCGGTCATCGTCGCGCTGCTGGCCAAGGGCTTCGTCTACGCGTTGATCACGCTCGGCCTACTGGTCGCGGTGAATCAACTCGAGGCCCACATCCTGCAGCCGTTGGTGATGGGCCGCGCGGTGTCGATTCATCCGCTGGCGGTGGTGATCGCGATTTCCGCCGGTGGTGTGTTGGCCGGAATCGTCGGCGCGCTGCTGTCGGTGCCGACGGTCGCATTCCTCAACAACGCGTTCAAGGTGCTGCTGGCGAACGATCCGGAGGCCGCGGCCGAGGAGGCCGACGACGCCCTGATGCGGGCCGACAAGGACGAGCCGCACTCCACCGAGCGCGAACCCGCCACAAGCGAGTAGCGCCAAGCACATTCGCGACTAGATGCGGCCCTCGCGGCGCAGCAGGTCCTGCGCGCTGAGCCCGCCGCCCCGGCGTGGCCGCGGCTTGTCGCCGCGAGCGTTCATCTTGTCGGTGGCGGTCTCGGAGTCCTTTTCCTCCCGCGGCGGGGTCGGGATCGCGGTGGTCGCGTCCTCGGACTCGTTGGCCGGCGGGCCCGCCGGCTTGTCTCGCGGCGGGGTCGGGAGCGCGCGGGTCTCGTCGGCCGACGGCTGAGGAGTCCGCGGGTCCGTCTTGCCACCGCGCAGATCGCTCAGCCACGACTCGATCTCACGGTCGTCGCCGCGCGGCGGCTGCGCGGGCGGGCGCCCCTGGGCGGGGGCACCCGGCGCCGACTGGGCCGAAAACCGGGTGGTGGCAGCCTCTTTGGACTCTGGGCGGCCCGGGCCGGGCATCCGCGAGGTGCCGGCCGCCGACGGCACGTCCGGCGCCGGCCGCTTGATCTCGGGACGTGGCTCGGGTCGCGACGCGGGCGGCGTCGCCGGCCGGGCCGGTCGTGACGCACCCTCGGGGCTCGGGTGGGTGGGGTCGTGCGGTGGACGCGGGATCGGCGCGACCGGTGGTCGAGCGGCTGCCGCCGCTTGGCCGGCGCGGGCGCGGGCGGACGGCGCCTTACGCTCGTCGGGTAGGTGAATCTCCCCGAGCCCCAAGCGATTCTGCAACCGTTTCATCCAGTGCGGCGCCCACCAGCAGTCGTCGCCGAGCAGCTTCATCACTGACGGCACCAGGAACATCCGGACGACGGTGGCGTCCAGCAACAGCGCCGCCATCAAGCCGAACGCCAGGCACTGCATCATCATCAGGTCGGAGAACGCGAACGAACCGGCGACCACCGCGAGGACCAGTGCGGCAGCGGTAATCAGCCGTCCGGTGGTTGCCGTGCCGATTCGGATCGATTCGGCGGTCGACATGCCGCGAGCCCGGGCCTCGACCATGCGCGAGACCAGGAACACCTCGTAGTCGGTGGCCAGGCCGAAACCGACCGCGACCACCAACGCGATGATCACGATCATCAACGGCGCCGGGGTGAAATTCAGCAAGTTGGCGAAGTGCCCGTCGACGAAGATCCAGGTCAGGATGCCCAACGTGGAACCCAGCGTCAGTGCGCTCATCACCGCGGCCTTGATCGGCAGCACCACCGACCCGAACGCGAGGAACATCAGCAGCATCGTCGTGGACAGCAGCACCACCGCCATCAGCGGTGCCTTGTCGGACAGGCTGTGAATACTGTCCTGCTCGAGCGCCGGGACGCCGCCGACGAACACGGTCAGCCCGCGCGGCGGCGACATCGACCGCAACTCGGCGAGCTTCTTGGCGGCGTCGCTCGCGTGTGCCAGACCGTTCTGGATCACCCGGACCGAGTCGTCCTTGGGGTGGCTGCCATTCGGTGTCGAGACGCAGGGGTTGCCCTCGATCGTCGGGCACGCCCGCTCCTGCCAGGTGGTGTCGGTGAACCCGCTGATCGACGCGGCGCTGTTGCGAACCTCGGCGACCTGTTGGTCGGTGACCTTGCTGCCATTGTCGCTCTTGATCACCAGCGTCAGCTGGTTGGTGCGATAGCCCGGGAAGTTCTTGTCAAAGTTCTCCTGCGCCAACCGAACTGAGTTGTCCGGCGGAAGATACGTCTCGCTGATCCCGCCGCCGAACGAGAGGTTGTGCAGCGGCAGGATCAGCGCGATCATCCCGATGATGATGGGGATCGCGAACACCAGCGGCCGCTTCATGACGACATTGACGAGCTTGCCCCAGAACCCGGCCTCGACCTCTTCGCGGGTCTTGGTCTTCTGCAGCCGGTCGGCCAGCCAGTTCAGGTACGCGCGCGACGGCTTCCAGTTGGCCAGGAACGGGATGCGGAACAGGGTTCGCACACCGAGCGCGTCGACGTGCTTGCCGAGGACCGACAGGATCGCGGGCAGCAGGGTGATGGACAGGATGGCGGCGAGCGACACCGAGATGATCACGGCGTAGGTCAGCGACTTCACGAACCCCTGCGGCAGCAGGAAGAGGCTGGCCGCCGAGACCGCGATCAACGTCGCCGAGAACGCCACCGTGCGGCCGGCCGTCATCACCGTGCGGCGCACGGCGGCTTCGGTGTCGTAACCCTCGGCGATCTCCTCGCGGAACCGGCTGACGATGAACAGCCCGTAGTCGATGGCGATACCGAAACCCATCATCGAGACGACCGGCTGGGCGAAGAAGTGCACCGGGCCGAACTCGGCCATCAGCCGCAGGATGCCGAGCGAGCCGGCGATGCTCAGGCCACCCACGATCGCCGGTAGCGCGGCGGCGATCACCCCACCGAACACCAGGAAGAGCACGACGGCCACCAGCGGCAGGGCCAGTACCTCCATGCGCTTCTGGTCGGTGGCGATGGTCCCGGTCAACGCGCTGGCGATGGGCTCCAGACCCGCGAGCTGGATCTTGCCGTCGTTGAGCTTCTGCAGATCCGGCGCGATGTCGTTGTAGTTGGTCAGAATCGAGTCGTCGTTGTCGCCCTTGAGCGGAATGCTGACGAAGGTGTGCTTGCCGTCCTCGCTGGCCATCCCCTTGATGATGGGGTCGGTGCTGGTCGGCGCGGCCAGCCAGCCGGCCCAGCCGACGACCGTGTCGGGGTGGTCCTTCTTGAAGGCGTCGAGTTCGCCGACGGTCTTCTTCTGCCAGTCCGGGTCGTTGACCGACTTCGGCGCGGTGAAGATGGCCACGACGTGGCTGGTTCGGTCGCGGCCATAGGTGTCGTCACCGAGTATCGATGCCTTGACGGATTGGCTGCCATCGTCGTAGAAACCACTCTGCGTGACGTGCTTGCCGAGGCTGATCCCGAAGACGCCGCCGAGCAGGCTCAGCGCCACCATCACGCCGATTACGATGAACCGGTAGCGATATACAGTTCGACCCCACCAGGCGAACACGTGAGCTCCTTACTGGATCTGCTACGACCCGCGCATTGATGTTGAGTTGTCAGACACGCGAGGTCAGCAACGAGGACAGTGGCCGGAACGGTTGCAGCCACGCCCCCTTGTCAGGCAGCGAATCGAGGCCGATCCGCGGCAGCGGCTCCCGGAAAACACCTGTTATGTCCTCCAGGTCGACAAATTCCAAGTTATCCGACGCTAGCGCCCAACTCGCATGTTCGCGAAATCCAAGCACCTGGACGGGTACCCCGCTGCGCGAGATTTCTTCAAGCGGAGTTCGGAACGCCTGTCCGTCGGCCGACGCCACCATCAGCGCGGCCAATCCTTCCTGGTAGCGCTCCGCGATGTGATCCAGCATGTCGCTATCGACGTCGCTGTCTTCGTCCAGCTTCGGCTTGGCGAACACCGCGAATCCGACGTTGCGCAGCGCGTCGACCCACGGCCGAACCACGTCGGCGCTACCTGCGGCGATGTTGGTGAACACCGTGGCCTCGGGCTCGGACGACACGTCGTCGTGCTGGGCGGACACCTCGGCGGTGCGGCCCAGCAGCCAGCGCCCGAGCGCGTCGAAGCGGGGGCGCTCCAGCGCGGTGGGCCGGCGGCCCAGGATCGATCCGAGGCCCATGTCCAGGTTGGGCGCATCCCAGACCAGAAGTACCCGGCGCGGGGCCGGGCCGGATTCGACCTGCGGGTCGACGGTTTCGGTGAGGCTCATGTCAGCGGCGCTCCCACAGAAATTCGGTGACGATGCTGCCTGCGACCTCGGCCTTGCCCTCGTACTTCGTGGTGGGGCGCACGGTCGAGACGGGCGCGCCGGCGCCGTCGTCCAGCCTGGTCAGCAGGGGCTCGGCGTCGCCCACCTCGGCGATCTGCTCGGCGTAGCCGGCATGGTCGGTCGCCGCGTGCAGCACCCCGCCGGTCCGCAGGCGGTCGGCGATCAGTGCGACGTTCTCGGGCTGCAGCAGTCGACGCTTGTGGTGGCGGGCCTTGGGCCACGGGTCGGGGAAGAACACCCGCACCCCGCTCAGCGAGCCCGGCGCGAGCAGGTACTCCAGCACGTCGACCGCGTCGCCGCGGATCAGCCGGATGTTGGTGACGCCCTCCCGGTCGATCCCGGACAGCAGCTGCGCCAGGCCGCGGCGGTAGACCTCGACGGCGATGACGTCGACGTCCGGCTCGTTCTGCGCCATAGCCAGGGTGGAAGTTCCTGTGCCACAGCCTATTTCAAGTGCCAGGGGCGCATCGCGGCCGAACCAGGCCTGGGTGTCCAGCGGCTCGGGTGGTGTCTCGTGATCCGCGACGGCGATGATGCCGATCTCGGGCCAGCGCCGCTCCCAGGTCCGCTGCTGCGCCGTCGACAGCTGTGAACGCCGCGTGCGGAAACTGGTGGTCCGGCGGTATCCGCTGACACCACGCTCCGCAGGCAGGGCGGTAGAAGGCGTCGGCGGTGTGGCCGCGTCCACCCAGGGCTGCGCGCGCATCCGTTCATGGTGACCCATGAACCCATCATGTCGCCGCCCGCGGGCCAGATTGATACCCAACAGTTGCCTTTTCCTGGTATCGAGTGACTCGCCTCACGGCAGCGCAGATGCCACCATTCGACGGACAAACCGGTGGTGCTGCGCGGTAATCGGCAGGTGTTCGGCCACAATGAGGGGTTAGCAGCACCTGCTACAGCGACATGAGCGGATAGGGGCATCCGATTTTCGTCGAAGAGCTGGAGCGGTTTGCGGCCGCGGTCTCCGACCCGCGCTGCGCCGCGATCGCCGGGCGACTCGTCACTCCGTTGTGCGCGGCCGTCACGGGCCGCCGCGGCGTCGGCCGCAGCACCGTCGCACGCGCGCTGGCGCGGGCCGGCGTCACCGTCACAGATTCCCCGACGACTGCCGACCTGACCGTTCGGGTGCTGGCCGACGCGGTCAAGCCCGAGGACCACGCCGCCATCGAGTCCGCGCAGCGGCCGACGCTCGTAGTTCTGAACAAGGCCGACCTGATCAAAACCTCCGCGGCGGGTCGCCACCCGAATACGCCGTCCACGGCGGCGCGGGGACGCTGCGCACAACTCGCCGCCCGTGCCGGCGTCGCCGTCGAGCCGCTGGCCGCGCTGCTCGCGGTTGCCGAGTTGGACGATTCCACGTGGTCGGCACTGCAGGGTGCCGACGGCGAGGTGGTCCCTGCGCTCGACATCGTCGGCACCCGCCAGGCCCGCGCCGCGATCCGCCGCGGGGCGTCCCGCGCCGACGTCGACGCCCTGCTGCGGGCCCTGAGCGGGATCGACGGGGTGGTCGACAAACTGTGTGCGCTTGGCGCGCAGCCGCGCTACCAGCGCGTCCTGGATGCGGTCGCCGAGTTGGAGACGATGGCCATCACCGATCGGCGCATCGGTGCATTCCTCTCTCATGACGACACGGTGATCGCCCGGATGGAAGACGCCATCGCCGCCGCCACGGCGGCCGGCATCGATGTCGATCGCGGCGACACGGCGACGCACCACCTGCGCCGCGCCGTGCACTGGCAGCGTCGGCCGTACGGCGTGGACATCGCCCGCGGCTCACTGCGGCTGTGGTCACGGGCCGGGGGATCGGTGTGAGCGGCAAGAAGGCGGTGGCCGAGGTCGACGCGATGGTCGCCGCGATCGCCCCGGAGTTGAGCAAACCCGCCATCGAGCGGGTCGACGCCATCCTGGTGACTGGGCCGTGGCTGGCCGGGGTGACCGGCGTCGTCGCCGCGCTCAACGACACGCTGCCCAAGCTGAAGTTCGTCGAGTCGGTCGACCTCGAAGCCGGTGCGGCGCCCAGCGTGGTGGTGTTCGTCGTCTCGGCCGCCGCCGCACTCACCGAATCGGACTGCCTGCTACTCGACGCCGCGACCGGGGAGACCGATGCGGTGATCGGTGTGGTGTCCAAGATCGACGTGCACCAGAACTGGAAAGAGGTGCTGGCCGGCAACCGCGAGGTGCTTGCCGCCCACGCCCCGCGCTACGCCGACGTGCAGTGGGTCGGCACGGCCGCCGCGCCGGAGGAGGGCAAGGCCCGCATCGACGACCTCGCCGAAGCGGTGTCCGAACACATGGCAAACTCCGACCTGCCCAAGCGAAACAGGTTGCGGGCGTGGAAGTCTCGGCTGGAGACGATCGCCGACCGCTACGACCGCGACGCCGACGGTGCGGGTCGGCGGGCGCGGGTCGAGACATTGCGCGAGCAGCGCAGCGAGATTCTGCGGCAGCGCCGTCTGGAGAAGTCCGAACGGACGATCGCGCTGCGCAGTCAGACCCAGCAGGCCAAGGTGCAGCTGTCCTACTTCGCCCGCAACCGCTGCGCGTCGGTGCGTTCGGAGCTACAGGAGGACGCCGCCGGGCTGAGCCGCGGCCAGCTGGCCGAGTTCGAGCCGCGGGCGACCGGCCGCCTCACCGATGTCATCGCCGAGGTGGACGAGGGCATCACGACACATCTGGCCGAGATGTCGAAGACTCTGGAGCTGACCGTTGACCAGCCGCCCGCCGCGGCACTGCCCACGGTCGACCTGCCCTCGCCGCAGCTGAAGTCCCGCACGCTGGAGACGAGGCTGATGATGCTGGTCGGTGCCGGCTTCGGATTGGGGGTGGCCCTCACGCTGAGCCGGCTGCTGGCCGACCTGACGCCGGGGTTGACGATCGCCGGGGCGGTCGCGTGCGCGGCGATCGGGCTCGCGCTCACCGTTTGGGTGGTGGGCATGCGGGGGCTGCTGCGCGACCGGGCGCTGCTGGACCGCTGGACCGGCGAGGCCACCGCGTTGGTGCAGTCCGCCGCGGAGCAGCAGGTGGCGACGCGGGTGCTGGCCGCCGAGTCGTCGCTCACCGCAGCGCTGAGCGAGCAGGACGAGGGCGAGAGCACCCGGGTGGCCGAACAGGTCAGCGTCATCGACACCGAACTGCGCGAGCACTCCGTGGTGGGGGCGCGCGCCGCGGCGCTGCGCGGCCAGGAGATGCCCACCCTGCAGGCCGCGCTCGCGGCGGTGCGCGCCGAGCTCGGCGAGCCGGAGCCGCCGGAAATCGAGGACGAAACACCGTCCGACGACGCGAGCGCGGAGTCCGAGGCCCCGGTGGGCGACGCCGAAGACGACGAGGACGTCGAGAAGAGTTCGCCGACCAATACCGCAGATAACGTGTTCTGAATCGTTCCTGTGAGTTATGCGATACGCTCCCGGCTTTTTCTGGGTATTCAGCTCGCGATAACCTGTGTGAAGGCCGCCGCAAACTAGCCGCGCACTACGCACACCGCGACTGCAGGAGATTTTGATGACTTCAGCGACCGTTCCTGGTCTGGATACTGCCCCGACGAATCATCAGGGCTTGCTGTCCTGGGTTGAGGAGGTCGCGGAGCTGACTCAACCGGACCGAGTGGTCTTCGCGGACGGGTCCGACGAAGAGTGGCAGCGGCTGGCCGACCAGCTCGTCGAGGCGGGCACCTTCACCAAGCTCAACGAGAAGAAGCACAAGAACTCGTACCTGGCGCTGTCGGACCCGTCCGACGTCGCGCGCGTCGAGTCGCGGACCTTCATCTGTTCCGAGCGTGAGGTCGACGCCGGTCCCACCAACAACTGGAAGCCGCCGGCCGAGATGCGGTCCACCATGACCGACCTGTACCGCGGCTGCATGCGCGGTCGCACCATGTGGGTCGTGCCGTTCTGCATGGGCCCCCTCGGGGCCGACGACCCCAAGCTCGGTGTGGAGATCACCGACTCCGAGTACGTCGTCGCCTCGATGAAGGTGATGACCCGGATGGGTAAGGCCGCGCTGGACAAGCTCGGCGACGACGGCTTCTTCGTGAAGGCGCTGCACTCGATCGGCGCCCCCCTCGAGCCCGGGCAGAAGGATGTCCCGTGGCCGTGCAATGACACGAAATACATCACGCACTTCCCCGAGACCCGCGAAATCTGGAGCTTCGGATCCGGTTACGGCGGAAATGCGCTGCTGGGCAAGAAGTGCTACTCGCTGCGCATCGCCTCCGCGATGGCTCACGACGAGGGCTGGCTCGCCGAGCACATGCTGATCCTCAAGTTGATCTCGCCGGAGAACAAGGCCTACTACTTCGCCGCGGCGTTCCCGTCGGCCTGTGGCAAGACCAACCTGGCGATGCTGCAGCCCACCATCCCGGGCTGGCGCGCCGAGACCCTCGGTGACGACATCGCCTGGATGCGCTTCGGCAAGGACGGCCGCCTCTACGCGGTCAACCCCGAGTTCGGTTTCTTCGGCGTCGCGCCGGGCACCAACTGGGACTCCAACCCGAACGCCATGAAGACCATCGAGGCCGGCAACACCGTCTTCACCAACGTCGCACTGACCGACGACGGCGATGTGTGGTGGGAAGGCCTGGAGGGCGAGCCCGACCACCTGATCGACTGGAAGGGCAACGACTGGAACCTCCGCGAGACGGAGACCAAGGCCGCGCACCCGAACTCGCGTTACTGCACCCCGATGTCGCAGTGCCCGATCCTCGCGCCGGAGTGGGACGACCCGCAGGGCGTGCCGATCTCGGGCATCCTGTTCGGCGCCCGCCGCAAGACCACGGTGCCGCTGGTGACCGAAGCCCGCGATTGGCAGCACGGCGTGTTCATGGGTGCGACCATGGGCAGCGAGCAGACCGCCGCCGCCGAGGGCAAGGTCGGTGACGTGCGCCGCGACCCGATGGCGATGCTGCCGTTCCTCGGCTACAACGTCGGCGACTACTTCCAGCACTGGATCGACCTGGGCAAGAACTCCGATGAGTCCAAGCTGCCGAAGGTGTTCTTCGTCAACTGGTTCCGTCGCGGCGAGGGCGGCAAGTTCCTCTGGCCGGGCTTCGGCGAGAACAGCCGCGTGCTGAAGTGGATCGTCGACCGCATCGAGCACCAGGCCGGCGGTCAGGAGACCCCGATCGGCGTGGTGCCCACCGCGGACGACCTCGACCTGAGCAAGCTGGACGTCGACGCGGCTGACGTCGAGCGCGCGCTGGCGGTCAACGCCGACGAGTGGCGCCAGGAACTGCCCCTGATCGAGGAGTGGTTCGAGTTCGTCGGCGACAAGCTGCCGACCGGTGTCCGCGACGAGTTCGAGGCACTCAAGCAGCGTCTGGCCGAGTCCGACTAAGGCGATATCCTTGCCACGGCAGGGTTGCCACAATTGGAGTATCGGCTCACCGAAATCTCGAATGCGACCCTGCTGAGCAGCGAATTTGATCTGTACGCCGGATTCATTCGGTAGCCAGGCTATGTTGCTGGATGGGTTGCGGGCGGGTAGTTTGGCGGCGTGACACCAACCGCGTGCGCTGTAACGCAGTCGGGGACTCGGCCGCATATGTTGTTCCGTCCGCTGGCCGTTGTCGGCGTCGTGATCCTGCCCGCGCTGGTCCTGCGCGCACTCGGCATCCAGCTCGATCCGGTTGTCGGCCTGATCGCCTACGGCGCCGCCGTCGTGGGCGCCAGCTTCGTGCTGGCCTGGGCGGCCGAGGCTGCTCAAGTTGACGTGTCGGGCAGCCTGGCCGTTGCCGTGCTGGCCGTCATCGCGGTGCTTCCCGAATACGCGGTCGACCTCTACTACGCCTATACCGCCGGCCACCTGCCCGAGTACACGCAGTACGCGGCGGCGAACATGACCGGCTCGAACCGGCTGCTGATGGGCCTGGGCTGGCCGGTCGTCGTCCTGGTCAGTGTCCTAGTCGCCCGGCGGGCGTCCGGCCGCAAGCTGGACGGTCTCGAGCTCGAACCCGGTAACCGGGTGGAGATCGGCTTCCTGATGATCGCCGGTGTGGCCGCTTTCGTGATTCCCGCCAGCGGTCGCATCCACATCGGCTTCGGGGTGGCACTGCTGGGCTGGTTCGGTTACTACCTGTACAAGCTGAGCCGCGGCGACGTCGAGGAACCCGAATTGATCGGCACCGCAGCGGCTTTGGGTGCGTTACCGGACCGGGTGCGCCGCATCGCGGTCGCTACGCTTTTCATTTTCGCTGCGTCGGTGATCCTGGTCTGCGCAAAGCCGTTCGCCGACAACCTGATCGGCGCGGGAACGCAGTTGGGCATCGACCGGTTCCTACTGGTCCAGTGGCTGGCTCCGTTGGCGTCGGAGGCGCCGGAGTTCATCATCGCAACGATCTTCGCGTCCCGCGGCAAGGGTGATATCGCCATCGCGACGCTGATCTCGGCGAAGGTCAATCAATGGACGCTGCTGATCGGGTCGTTGCCGGTGGCGTTCATGCTCGGCGGCGGAGGTGCCGCCATGCAGGTGGACGGTCGTCAGGTCGAGGAGATCGTGCTGACCGCGGCGCAGACGCTGATGGGGGTGACGCTGCTGCTCGGCCTGCGCTTCCAGCGCTGGACCGCGTGGGCGCTGCTCGGGTTGTTCGTCGTGCAGTTCCCGTTGACCTCGACCGGGGGGCGCCTGGCGCTCAGCGGGGTCTACGCGGTGATCGCGCTCGCGGCCCTGATCCGCTATCGCCGCGAGTTGCCGGTCGTCCTGTCCGCGCCGTTCGCCGGCCGCGCAATACGGCACGGTGGCCTTCCGCACCCGCAGCCCGAACCCGCGCATTTGTCGTAGCCGAGCGGGCTCAGCCGCCCTCTTGACAGCTGTCAAGTTTTGCGGCGGTACAGTCTGCCCATGCAGATTCGCGAGCACACCTCCGGTCAGGGTGGTGCCAACAAACCCGCCATCATTCTTCACCCGTCCGGCACGGTCATCTCCTTCGACGAACTGGAGGCCCGCGCCAATCGGCTCGCGCATCACTTCCGGCAGGCGGGGCTCGTCGAGGGCGATGCCGTTGCGATCCTGATGGAGAACAACGAGCACATCCACGCAGTCATGTGGGCGGCCCGGCGCGCCGGCCTGTACTACGTGCCGATCAACACGCACCTCACCGCGCCCGAGGCGGCGTACATCATCGACAACAGCGCCGCCAAGGCGATCGTCGGATCGGCCGCGCTGCGCAAGACCTGTGAGAACCTCGCCGAGCATCTGCCGCACGGCCTGCCGAAGCTGCTGTTGATCTCCGACGACGACCTCGACGGCTGGCAGCGCTACCCCGAATGCGTTGCCAATCAACCGGATACGCCGATTGACGACGAAATCGAAGGCGATCTGCTGCAGTACTCGTCGGGCACCACCGGCCGGCCGAAAGGCATCAAACGGGCGCTGCCGCACGTGAGCCCCGCCGAAGCCCCGGGCATGATGTCAGCGCTGGTCGGATTCTGGATGCACCCCGAGACGGTGTACCTGAGCCCGGCGCCGCTGTACCACACGGCGCCGTCGGTGTGGTCGATGACGGTGCAGGCCGGCGGCATCACGACGGTGGTGCTGGAGAAGTTCGACCCGGAAGGTTGCCTGGACGCCATCCAGCGGCACAAGGTCACGCACGGCCAGTTCGTGCCGGTGATGTTCACCCGAATGCTGAAACTGCCTGAGGCGAAGCGTAATTCGTACGACCTGTCCAGCCTGGAGCGGGTGATGCACGCGGCCGCGCCCTGCCCGGTGGAGATCAAGAAGCAGATGATCGACTGGTGGGGCCCGATCGTCGACGAGTACTACGCCTCCTCCGAAGCCATCGGGTCGACGTTGATCAGTGCCGACGAGTGGCTGGCCCACCCCGGCTCGGTGGGCAAGCCGATGATGTGTCAGCTGCACATCCTCGACGAGAACGGCAACGAGTTGCCACCCGGCGAGGCCGGCGAGATCTACTTCGAGGGCGGCTTCACCTTCGAGTACCTCAACGACTCGGAGAAGACGGCGGCATCCCGCGACACCCACGGCTGGACCACGGTCGGCGACGTGGGCTACGTCGACGAGGACGGCTACCTGTACTTGACCGACCGTCGTCACCACATGATCATCTCGGGCGGCGTGAACATCTACCCCCAGGAAGCCGAGAATCTGCTCGTCACCCACCCGAAGGTGTTGGACGCAGCGGTGTTTGGCATTCCGGACGAGGAGATGGGCCAGAGCGTCAAGGCGGCGGTGCAGACCGTCGACCCAGCCGACGCGACCGAGGAGTTCGGCGCCGAGTTGACCGCGTGGCTGCGTGAGCGGCTCGCGCACTACAAATGCCCGAAGTCGATCTCGTTCGAGGCGCAGCTGCCGCGGACCGACACCGGCAAGATGTTCAAACACGAACTGATCAAGAAGTATTCGGTGTGACGCTGCGCGTCGTCGACGTCTCGGAGTCCGACTGCGAAGTTGACGCAGCCCTCCTGGGCGTTCCGATCGTCGCTGTCGGCCCGCTTGCCGACGCGTCCGAATTCTGGCTCGAGCGAGCCACTTTCACGCTCACCGAGGACACGTCGGATGACCGCCGGGTCGTGACGGTCGGTTCGCTCGACGTGGCTGTCGCCGATCTGATCGAGCGCGTGCAGCGCTGGTCGATTGCGGCCGCGATATGTGACGACGTGCTTCGCGCCGTGGACCCGGACGGCTCGGCCCTGCCCGGCGTGGTGACTGAGTCGCTGGCCTACTCGACGCTGCAGGCCGGCCCGGAGTTCGCCGCCTGGCTGGCCGACCGCGGCCCGGTGGCGATGCCGGATATCCCCGACCCGGTGCAGGCACGCCGCGACGGCGATACCCTGCACATCGCGTTCAACCGGCCGAGCCGTCACAACGCGTTCTCCACCGACGCCCGGGCCGCACTGCTCGAGGCTTTGGCTGTGGCACAACTGGATTCGTCGGTCGACGAGGTCGTGCTGACCGGTAACGGGCCGTCGTTCTGCAGCGGGGGAGACCTCGACGAGTTCGGCACGTTCACCGACCCGGCCGGCGCGCATCTGGCCCGCACCCGCTACAGCCCCGCGCTGGCGCTCGACGCCGTGACCGCCCGACTCGGCGCCGCGTGCCGCGCTGAGGTGCACGGTCAGGTGATCGGCAGCGGCCTGGAGATGGCAGCATTCTGTGGCCGCGTCGAGGCGGCCCCTGATTCCGTGTTCGGGCTACCCGAACTAAGCCTAGGTCTGATCCCCGGCGCCGGGGGGACGGTCAGCGTTACGCGACGGATAGGCCGTTGGCGCACAGCATATCTGGTGCTGAGCGGCCAGAAGCTCAACGCTGCGGCAGCGCTGGCCTGGGGCCTCGTCGACGCGGTCCGCTAGAGCCCGCGAAACTGAAGCCACGGCTGCGATCCGGCCGAAATTACGACCCAGGCTTCTATTTCGCGACCGTCTAGAGCCCGCCGCGGG
Organism: Candidatus Mycobacterium wuenschmannii; assembly: GCF_030252325.1. Lineage (NCBI taxonomy): Bacteria > Bacillati > Actinomycetota > Actinomycetes > Mycobacteriales > Mycobacteriaceae > Mycobacterium > Candidatus Mycobacterium wuenschmannii. The sequence continues at coordinate 4,018,242 of NZ_CP126981.1, forward strand.
AAACCAGCTGCGCCGCAATCACGTTGCGCTGGATCTCGTTGGTGCCCTCGCCGACGATCATCAGCGGGGCATCGCGGAAGTAGCGCTCGACGTCGTATTCGGTGGAATAGCCGTAGCCGCCGTGGATCCGGACCGCATTCAAAGCGATTTCCATCGCCACCTCGGAGGCGAACAGCTTGGCCATCCCGGCCTCCATGTCGCAGCGCTCACCTAGGTCGTATTTCTCGGCGGCGTAGCGGGTCAACTGGCGGGCGGCGGTCAGCTTGGTTGCCATGTCGGCCAGATAGTTGCCGACCGACTGATGCTTCCAGATCGGCTGCCCGAAGCTCTCGCGCTGCTGCGCATAGGCCAGCGCATCATCGAGAGCGGCCGTCGCCACTCCCAGCGCCCGCGAGGCCACCTGAATGCGGCCCGTCTCAAGGCCTTTCATCATCTGCGAGAAGCCCTTGCCCGCATCGCCGCCCAGGATCGCCGAGTGCGGCGCCCGATAGCCGTCGAACGAGAGCTCGCAACTCTCCACGCCCTTGTAGCCCAACTTGGGCAGGTCGCGCGACACCGTCAGCCCCGGCCCGTGCTCGACCAGCAGCACCGAGATGCCGGCGTGCCGCGGCTGCGCGGCCGGATCGGTCTTACAGAGCAGCGCGATCAGCCCGGACCGGCGGGCGTTCGAGATCCAGGTCTTGGCGCCGTTGACGACGAGATCCTCGCCGTCAGAAAGCGCCGTCGTCGACATGGCCTGCAGGTCGCTACCGCCGCCCGGCTCGGTCAGGGCCATCGTCGCCCGCATCTCGCCGGTCGCCATCGGCGGCAGGTAACGCTGCTTCTGCTCGTCGGTGCCGAACAACGTCAGCAGCTTGGCCACCACCGTATGGCCGCCCATCGCGCCGGCCAGGCTCATCCAGCCGCGGGCCAACTCCTGCGTCACCAGCGCGTAGCACCACATCGAGACCGGGGTGCCGCCGTACTCCTCGGGCACGGCCAGGCCGTAGATGCCGATGCGCTTCATCTGCTCGATCCACGCTTCGGGATACTCTCCTGCATGCTCGACTTCGCGCACCGTGGGCCGGACCTGTTTATCGACGAACTCGCGCACCGTCGCGACCAGCATTGTCTCGTCGTCGTTCACATGGCCATGCTGGCATGGTGACCGGCCCGTATTTCGATCAGGTGCACACCGGCCAGGTCTTCACCGGGGCGCCGTCGATGACGCTGACGCCGGGGCTGGCCGCGGTGCACCAGAGCATCCTCGGTGACCGCCTGCGCCTGCCCCTGGACGCCGAGCTGTCCGCCGCGGTGACGGGCGTGCCCGGGACGCTGGCGCACCCGGGTCTGGTCTGCGACGTCGCGATCGGCCAGTCGACGCTGGCCACCCAGCACGTCAAGGCCAACCTGTTCTACCGCGGGCTGACGTTTTTCCGGTTCCCCGCGATCGGCGACACCCTGTTCACCCGCACCGAGATCGTGGGGTTGAAAAAGAACTCGGCGAAGCCGGACCGTGCGCCGAACGGGCTGATGGCACTGCGGATCACCACCATCGACCAGGCCGACCGGCTGATCCTCGACTTCTACCGGTGCGCGATGCTACCGCTGAGCGCCGACGCCGATCCCGACGGCTCAAACCACGCCGACGACCTGTCGAAGATCGGTGCCGATCTCGCGCCACCACCGTCGGCCGCGGCGCAGTGGAACGGCGGCGCATTCCGGCAGCGGGTCACCGGCCCACACTTCGACCCGGCCGTGGCCGGGCAGGTGTTACACAGCAGCGCCGACGTCGTCACCTCCGCGCCCGAGTTGGCCCGCCTGACCTTGAATCTGGCTGGTGTGCATCATGATTCACGACTGGGCGGACGCCGGCTGGTCTACGGCGGCCACACCATCGGGTTGGCGCTGGCTCAGGCCAGCAAGCTAATGCCGAACCTGGCGACCGTGCTGGGCTGGACGTCGTGCGACCACACCGCACCGGTGTACGAGGGTGACACTCTCTACAGCGAACTGCACATCGAGTCCGCCGAGCAAGTCGACGACGGCGGCGTCCTCGGATTACGTTCGCTGGTATACGCATTCGGCGACAACCCCGACGAGCCGCGCCAGGTCCTGGACTGGCGTTTCACCGCGCTGCAGTTCTGATGCTGGACGAAGCCCGCCGCGTGGCCGCCGAGATCGGCGGACTGCTCGGGGTGGCCGTCGACGCGGACACGGTATTGGCCGGCCGTGCGGCGATCCTCAATCTGCCTCAGCCGGGGTTGGTTTCAGCCGGTGGCGCCACCCGGTTACTGCCGACAGCCGACGAGTGGTGCGCGATCGCACTGCCGCGCGACGATGACGTCGCCGCTCTGCCCGCGCTGATCGAGGTCGATGCCGTCACCGAACCGTGGGATGCGCTAGCGGCTTGGGCCGCAACACATTCGGCTGCAGAAGTCGCCAAGCGTGCCCAGTTGCTCGATATCGCCACCGCGGTTTTGGGTGAGGCCACCGCCGGTGCGCCGGCCATCCGAACGTGCGGCGCCGGCGTGAGCCCGCGACCTCTCGACCGGCTGCTGGTGGCGGACCTGTCGTCGTTGTGGGCGGGGCCGTTGTGCGGACAGCTCCTCGCCCGCGCCGGCGCGACCGTCGTCAAGGTCGAGAGCCCGCGGCGCCCGGACGGCACCCGCCGCGGCGATCCGGCGTTCTTCGACTGGATGAACGCCCGAAAGCTCTCCTACGCAGTCGACTTCGACTCCGAACGACTGCGGGCGCTGCTCGGCGTCGCCGACATCGTCATCGAAGGGTCTCGTCCGGCTGCCCTGCAGCGACGCAAACTCGACGCCGACAGTGTGGCCGGCCGCCCCGGCCGAATCTGGGTGCGCATCAACGGCTATCGCGACCAACCCGACCGCGCCGCATTCGGAGACGACGCCGCGGTCGCCGGCGGATTGGTCGGCGGCGGCCTCGGCGGGCCGGTGTTCTTCGGCGACGCGATCGCCGACCCGCTCAGCGGGCTCGAAGCCGCGTGGGCGATCGGGGAGTCGCTGCACCGCGGCGGCGGCGAGGTGATCGATGTGGCGATGGCCCAGGTGGCGGCCCGGTACGCGGCCTTCCCGCGCACCGAAATTCCGAAGGCCGCGCGGCCTGCCACGACACCCGCATCGCCGCTGGGTGCGGACAACGCTGCCGTCGACCGCTTGGTGGCCGAAAGATGCTGATACAGCGCGCGGTAACGCTGGATGGCGCGTCGGTCGACATTCGCGTCGGCGAGCGGATCGACGAGATCGCCGAAAGCCTGACCCCCCAACCCGGCGAGGACGTCCTCGACGCCGCCGGCGGAACCGTGCTGCCCGGCCTGCACGACCACCACGTGCACCTGTATTCGGCGGCCGCGGCGGCGACCTCGATCCGGGTCGGCCCGCCACATGTGCACGACCGGGCCGGGCTGGCTGCCGCGCTCGCGGAGGCCGAGCCCGGCGAGGACGGCTGGATCCGCGCGGTGGCCTATCACGACTCGGTCGCCGGCGCCCTCGACCGCGATGCCCTGGACGCCATCGCGCCGTCGACACCGCTACGCGTGCAACATCGCAGCGGTGTGCTGTGGATGCTCAACTCGGCCGGCCTGCACCGCGTCGGCCTGCCCGACCATCCCGACGGCCGACTGCGCAGCACGGACTCCTGGGCCGAGGCGCTGGGGCGTAACGAAGCAAGCCTGGCCGACCTCAGTGGACGGCTGGCCCGCTACGGCGTCACCGGAATCACCGACGCCACACCGGATCTCGCGATCGCCGACGTCGTGCAGCTGACGGAGCTGCACCGTCGCGGCGAACTACGTCAGCGCGTGCACTGTCTGGCGCCCGGCAAGCGGATCCTGCACGACGACGACCTCGACCTCGACCAGCTCACGGCCTGGATCGCCGACAAGCATCGCGATGACCACCCCGTCGCGATCCACTGCGTCACCGCCGCCCAGCTACTGGTCACGATCGCCGCGCTGCGCGATGCGGGCCGGCACCCCGGCGACCGCATCGAGCACGCCGCCGTCGTGCCACCCGACAGCCTGTCCGATCTGGCCGATCTCGGCGTCACCGTGGTGACCCAGCCGAATTTCGTTGCCGAGCGCGGTGATCAGTATCTCGACGAGGTGCCCCTCGACGAACACGCCCAGCTCTGGCGCGTCGCGTCGCTCATCGCCGCGGGCATCCCGGTCGCACTCTCCACCGACATGCCGTTCGGCGACGGTGACCCCTGGGCAGCGATGCGCGCGGCCGTGCGCCGCGCCGCGCCCAGCGGAGCCGTGCTCAACGCCACCGAATGTGTCTCGGCGGCAACGGCTTTGACGATGTTCTTCGGCCACCCCGAAGCCCCCACCCGCGCCCGCCGGATCGCGCCCGGCGAGCCCGCGGACCTCTGCGTACTCAGCGTGACGCCCGAGAACGCGCTGGCCGAACTGGATTCCGGCATGGTCGCCGCAACCATCGTCGGCGGCGAGATCGCCGACTGATCAGGAGATCTCACCGATTAGGTAGCGCTGCAAAGTGGGTGCGACGGCATTCACGACGGTGTCGACGTCCATCGAATGAATTGGCTCGACCTTTACCCCGTACCGCATGATGCCCAGACCAACCACGGCCGATGCGCACAGCGAGGCACGAAACGTGATCTGGTCGGCACCCAACGCCTTCAGCAGTGGGTTGAAGACCGGGCCGATGAACAGGCCCTGCGCGATGTCAACGGTCTTGGCCAGTCCCGCGGTGGCGATCGCACTGGCCGCGAATGGGCCGCCGCCGGTGGTATCCCAGGTGGTGATAAGCATGTGCAGAGTCCGCCGGCCGGCCTGGTCGACACCGCCGCGGACGATTTTGTCGATGAAATCTCTCGTGCCGAAAGGCAGGTGCAGCTTGCGTGCCACCGGATCCACAATCTTTCGGAACGGATTCTCGTAGGCGGCCATGATCAGTGCGGCAGCTCGCGGAAGGCCGTGTTCTTGTACGGCTCAGGCTCTTTCGGTAGTCCGAGCACCCGCTCGCCGACGATGTTGCGCTGAATCTGGTCGGTGCCGCCACCGATCGAGGTGAAGTAGGCGTTCAGGGTTCGGAACGTCACCGCGTCACCGACCGGATTGTCCGGACCGGCCAACATCGCTTCGGCGCCGACGATCTCGGTCTCGACGCGCGCCGTCTCGTGCAGGATCCGCGACATCGCGATCTTGCCCAGCGCCATCAGCGTCGCCGACTCGACCCGGTCGGTCGCGGCCTTCGACCGCTGGGTGTTCCACCGGTTCACGGTCGCCAGCGCGTCGACCCGGGCGATCTGCTGTCGGATGTACGGGTCGTCGAGTCGGCCGGCGTCACGCGCCAATTCGACTAGCAGATGGCCCTTTTCGCCGCGCGGGCGCTTCGCGTCCTTCGCGGTCCGCGCGATGTCGGCCATGAACCGTCGCTCGTAGGCGAGCGCGGTGTTCAGCACCGACCATCCGGCGTTCAACTCGCCGACCAGATTTCCCGCGGGAACCCGGGCGTCTTCGATGAAGACCTCGTTGAACTCCGACTCGCCGGTGATCTGATGGATCGGTCGCACCTCGACCCCGGGTTGCTTCATCGGCAGCATGAAGAAGCTGATGCCCTGATGCTTCGGCACCGTCCAGTCGGTGCGGGCCACCAACATTCCGTAGTCCGCGGTCTTGGCGAATGACGTCCACACCTTCTGCCCGTTGATCACCCACTCGTCGCCGTCACGCTCGGCCCGGGTGCGCAGTCCGGCGAGGTCCGAGCCGGCGCCGGGTTCGCTGTACAGCAGGCACCACTTGCTCTCGCCACGGATCGACGGCGGGATAAGCCGCTGCTTCTGCTCGTCGGTGCCGAGTTCATGCAGCGTGCAGGCGAACAGGTTGCCGCGATCATGCCCGCAGCCGTGCGCACCGACGGCGGCGAATTCCGCCGCCACCAGCCGGGATTGGCTGTCGGTGAGGCCCCGGCCGTAGAAGTCCGGCTCCCAGCTCGGCGTCGCCCAGCCGGCCTCGACCACGATGTGGGCCCAGCTACCGCGATCGATATCGGGATTCCAGTTGTCCGCCAACCACTTTCGGACTTCGGTGCGTAGCTCGTCGTCAGTCATTGCGCCGCTCCTCCTCATCGCTTCGCTCTGCATCGTCGTCGGCGGAGGTCATGAAGTCAGGCTCCGATCTGCTGCAGGTAGCGCTCCCGATGCCACGACGCGCTGCCCAGCAGTTGGGCGTCGCTGCGGGCCCGGCGCAGGTACAGGTGGGCCGGGTGCTCCCAGGTGAACCCGATGCCGCCGTGCACCTGAATGCTCGTGGCCGCGACGAATACGAAGGCATCCGAGCAATACGCCTGCGCCAGAGCCAGATCCGCGACACGAGACGCGGCTCCGGAGGCATAGGACTCCGCCGCGAACCGGGCCGCCGAGACCGTGGACTCCGCCTCCAGCAGCATGTCGGCGCACATGTGCTTGACGGCCTGAAAGCTGCCGATCGCGCGACCGAACTGGTAGCGGGTCTTGGCGTACTCGGTGGCCATCTCGACCGCGCGGCGCGCGCCGCCCGCCTGCTCGCCGACCAGCGCCAGCGCCGCCACATCCAGCGCGGTGCCGAACGCCTCGATCCCGGCACCCGGTCGACCGATCAGCCGCGCCGGGGTGTCGACGAATTGCAGCCGACACTGCTTGCGCGTCGCGTCCACGGTTTCGAGCGGTGTCACGGCCAGGCCGTCGGCTCCGGCGTCGACCGCGAACACGGTAGGACCCGCATCGGTGGCGGCCAGCACGTAGATCACCGCCGCCGACAGCCCGTCGAGCACGAAATGCTTGTAGCCGGTGAGGTGCCAGGTATCGCCGATCAGACCGGCGGACGTGGCGATCGCCGCCGGTATCCGGGCCGAGCCGTCCTCGGCGAACGCGACGGTGGCGATCAGGTCGCCGGTGGCGATTCGTGTTAGCGCCGGAGCACTTTCGGACTTGTCACCGACAGCGGCGAGCAGGCTGGGCACCAGCACCGCCGTCGACAGGAACGGGCTGACCAGCAGCGCCCGGCCCATCTCCTCCATCGCGATGCCCATCTCGACCGGGCCCGCGCCGGCGCCGCCATGTGCCTCGTCGATCAGCAGACCGGTCAGTCCCATGGTGGCCAGTTCGCGCCAGACCGCCGCATCGAAGCCGGTGTCGGTGGCCATCAGCGTGCGCACCTGTGCCTCCCCGGAATGCCGGGTCATCAGGTCGGCGACCGCGCTGCGCAGGGCCCGCTGCTCGTCGCTCACCGCGAAGGGCATCAGCTCGTCGCGGCCAGCGCCGCCCGCAGACTCGCGCACTGGCTGGCGAAAAAGGCCCGGGACACAGCCGCTTTCGGCACCACCAGGTCGAAGCCGTGGAATACGCCCGGAATCGTCTCGATCTGACACGGGACCCCGGCGGCCGTCAGCCGGGCGGCGTAGGCGACGTCCTCGTCGTGGAACAGGTCGTGCGTGCCGACGCCGATCCACGCCGGGGGAAGGCCGCTGAGGTCCTCGTGGCGGGCCGGTACCGCCACCTTCGGGTCGGCGTTGCCGAGGTAGGCCGCCCACCCGAAGCGGTTGCTCTTCGGTCCCCACAGCCGGTAGTTCGGGTTCTCCGCCGTCGATCCGCTGCGGTCGTCGAGCATCGGGTACGCCAGCAGTTGCAATGCCGGCGTGACCTCACCGCGGTCGCGTGCCAGCAGCGCAAGAGCCGCCGCAAGCCCGCCGCCGGCGCTGGCGCCGCCGATCGCGACCCGGGCCGGGTCCACCGCGGGCAGCGCGGCCAGCCACGTTAGCGCGGAATAGCAGTCCTCCAGCGGAGCGGGGTAAGGATGCTCGGGGGCCAGCCGGTAGTCCACCGACACGACGGTGACGCCCAGTTCCCGGACGAACCGTCGGCACAGTTCGTCGTCCTGCTGTGCGGTGCCGATGACATAGCCGCCACCGTGAATCCACAGCAGCCCCGGGCCGGGCGCGCCGGCGTCGGCTGGGCGGTACAGCCGCACCCCGACTCCGGACGGCAGGATCAGCGCCTCGACGTCGCGGCTGCTGCCGCCGCGCTGGATCGCCGGCGAGACCTTTCGGATCAACTTCAACGTCCGGGGACCGACCAGCGCGCGGGGCGCGAATCGAGCGACTTTGCGGAGTTCAGGGTGGAAATCTGTGCTCGGCATCGGTCCAGTATGCCGACTGCATTTAGCGCACACGCGCGTTTCCGGTTTGGTGGTGTTACTCGGGGGTACGCTCGCCCGATGACTGTGACTTCTCGGGCGAAGTGGTTGCTTCGCGCCAAGCCTGGCGACTACATGCTGGCCTGGAGCGACGCGATGGCGTCGCTGCCGGTGGTCGGCAGGCACCTCGAACCGCTCGGTGGCCTGACGGCGATGGGTGTGTGGGGTTATCGGCAAATTCCGGAATTCATGGCCGCGTCGAAACAGTCCGGACAAACCCCGGTCACGGCCGCTGACCGCCGGGCCGAGCGGGCTCAGACCAACGCGATTCTCGACGCGGCATTGCGCGGCGTCGTCTCGAACCAGGACCTCGACATCGAGTGGCCGGCACCCGACAAGGCTCCGCCGGTCTGGCGCGCGTTGCGCCACCGTCGCCACCTGCACCGCACGTCGGTGCGCTACGGCAAGCTGCCGTCGCAGCTGCTCGACGTCTGGCGGCGCAAGGACCTGCCGGTGCGCCCGGCGCCGGTGATGATCTTCGTTCCCGGTGGGGCCTGGGTGCACGGCGGACGGCAGTTGCAGGGCTACGCGCTGATGTCGCAGTTGGCCGAGATGGGCTGGATCTGCTTGTCGGTGGAGTACCGGGTCTCGCCGCACAACCGTTGGCCGTCGCACATCACCGACATCAAGACCGCGATCGCATGGGCGCGAGCGAACGTCGACAAGTTCGGCGGCGACCGCAATTTCATTGCGGTGACGGGCTGTTCGGCCGGCGGACACTTGGCCGCCCTTGCCGGGCTGACCGCCAACGACCCCGCCATGCAGACCGACCTGCCGCCGGACTCGGACACTTCGGTCGACGCTGTGGTCGGCATCTACGGCCGCTACGACTGGGAAGACCGCTCGACCCCCGAGCGGGCCCGGTTCGTCGACTTCCTCGAGCGGGTCGTGGTCAAGCGTCGTATCGATCGTCATCCCGACGTCTTCCGCGACGCATCGCCGATCGCACGAATTCATCCAGATGCCCCGCCGTTCTTGGTGATTCACGGCAGCAGCGACTCCGTGATCCCGGTGGCGCAGGCCCGCAGCTTCGTCGAGCGGCTCCGGTCGATTTCCCGGTCGATCGTCAGCTACGTCGAACTGCCCGGCGCCGGCCATGGCTTCGACATGACCGACGGGGCGCGCACCGGCTCCGTGTCGACGGCGGTGGGGCTGTTCCTCGATGCGGTCTATCGCAACCGGATCATCGCGGCCAAAGAGGTCGTTTAGCCGCCGCGCAGTTGTAAGGTCCGACCCATGAAGCGGCTGAGCGGCTGGGACGCGGTACTGCTCTACAGCGAAACGCCGAATGTGCACATGCACACGCTCAAGATCGCGGTCATTGAACTCGACGACCATCGCCGCGACTTCGACATCGAGGCCTTCCGCCGGGTGATCCACAGCCGGTTGTACAAGCTGGAGCCGTTTTGCTATCAGCTGGTTGACATTCCGCTCAAGCTGCACCACCCGATGTGGCGGGAGAATTGCGACGTCGACCTCACCTATCACGTGCGGCCGTGGCAACTGAAGGCGCCGGGTGGCAGGCGTGAGTTGGACGAGGCGATCGGCGAGATTGCCAGCACGCCGCTCGACCGCGACCACCCCCTGTGGGAGATGTACTTCGTCGAAGGACTGCCCGACAACCGGATCGCCGTGATCGGCAAGGTGCATCACGCGCTGGCCGACGGGGTCGCCGCGGCGAACTTGCTGGCGCGCGGGATGGATCTGGCGCCCGGACCGCAGGACGGCGAGGTGCGCTATGCCCCCGACCCTGCGCCGTCGACCGGCGAACTGGTGCGCTCGGCGTTCGCCGACCACATGCGGCATATCGGGCGGATCCCTGGAACGATCGGCTACACCGCCAAGGGCATCAACCGGGTGCGGCGCAGTTCCCGCAAGCTCGGTCCCGAACTGACGATGCCGTTCACCCCGCCGCCGTCGTTCATGAACCACATGCTCACTCCCGAACGTCGGTTCGCCACAGCCACTTTGGCTTTGGGTGACATCAAGGAGACCGCCAAGTCGCTCGGTGTCACGATCAATGACATGGTGCTGGCCTTGTCGGCGGGGGCGTTACGCACGATGCGACTGAAATACGACGGCGCATCCGATGACCCGTTGCTGGCGTCGGTGCCGGTCAGCTTCGACCGCTCGCCGGACCGCATATCGGGGAACTACTTCACCGGCATGATGGTCGGTCTGCCCACCGATGTCGACGATCCGCTGGAACGGGTGCGCCGCTCACACGATTACGCCAATGACGCCAAGGAGAGTCAGCAGTTGCTCGGCCCGGAATTGGTCAGCCGCTGGGCCGCCTACTTCCCGCCCGCACCCGCAGAGTCGCTGTTCCGCTGGCTGTCTAGCCGCGACGGGCAGAACAAGGTGCTCAACCTCAACGTCTCCAACGTGCCCGGGCCGCGTGAACACGGACGCGTCGGGGGCGCGAAGGTCACCGAGATCTATTCGGTGGGGCCGTTGACCGCCGGCAGCGGATTGAACATCACCGTGTGGAGTTACGTTGACCAGCTGAACGTTTCGGTGCTCGCCGAGGACGCCACTCTCGACGACCCGCACGAGCTCACCGCGGCGATCATCGACGAGTTGGCCGATATCCGCCGCGCCGCAGGGCTTTCCGAGCAGCTGACGGTGGTCGAGGGCGCGCTGGCCCAGGCCTGAGTCCGCCGCGCCGAGCGTGTAACCGGTGCGATTTTTCAGCCGAATTTTCGCACTGACTGCACGTTCGGCGAAGGGCCTAACCGCCCAGATGATCCTGGAGGTCGCGCCGTGAGATCTTGCCGGTGCTGCTGCGCGGCAATTCGTCGAGCACGATAATCTCGCGCGGCACTTTGTAATTCGCCAAATTATCCCGGACGTGCTGCTTGAGGTCGTCGACGGTGACCGATGCGCCGGGCGCCAGCACCACGAACGCCGCTAATCGCTGCCCGTACTCCGCGTCGTCGACACCCAGCACGGTGGCGTCCGTGACGGCGGCGTGCAGCCCCAACGTCTTCTCCACCTCGATCGGGTAGACGTTCTCGCCGCCCGACACGATCATCTCGTCGTCGCGCCCCACCACGAACAGCCGCCCGGCCTCGTCGAGGCGGCCGACATCGCCGGACGCCATGAAGCCGTCGTGGAAGTTCTTGTTCTCACCGGAGGTGTAACCCTCGAAGCGGTTGGAGTTGCGGACGAAGATCTGGCCGACCTCGCCGACCGGCACCGGCCGATGGTCGGAGTCGAGGATGCGAATCTCGGTGCCCAGGATGGGTTTTCCCGCGGTGTCGGGTGCGGCCCGCAGATCGGCCGGGGTCGCCGAGGCGATCATGCCCGCCTCGGTTGCGTTGTAGTTGTTGTAGAGGATGTCGCCGAACTCGTCCATGAATCTCGTGACGACGTCGGGCCGCATCCGCGATCCGGACGCGGTGGCGAACTTCAGTGACCGCCCGCTGTAGCGGCCGCGCACTACAGGCGGCAGATCCATGATCCGGTCGAACATCACCGGCACCACACACAGTCCGGTGGCCTGGTGGCGGTCGATCAACTCAAGGGTGGCCTCCGGGTCGAACTTGCGCCGGGTCGCCACCGTGCAGCCGAGCGAGGCGGCGAAGATCAGCTGCGAGAAGCCCCAGGCATGAAACATCGGAGCGACGACCACCGTCGTCTCCTCGGTGTGCCATGGCACCCGGTCGAGGATCGCCTGAAGCTCCGTCGCGCCGCCGCCGGAGTGCTTGGCGCCCTTGGGATTACCGGTCGTGCCCGAGGTCAGCAGGATCATCTTGCCCGTGCGCCCCGTCTTGACCGGGCGCTCGCCGAGATGCTCGGCGATGAGCTTCTCGACGGTGACGTCGTGCTGCTCCGGGTGATCGGTCCACGCGACGACGCGAGCCGTGTCGGGCTTGTCGGCCAGCGCGCGGTCCACCGACTCGGTGAACTCCTCGTCGTAGATCACCGCGTCCGCGCTTTCGCGGTTGACCACATCGGCCAGCGCTGGGCCGGCAAACGACGTGTTGAGCAGCAGCACGTCGGCGCCGAGGCGGTTGGCGGCGATCAACGCCTCGACGAAGCCGCGATGGTTGCGGCACATGATCGCCAGCACCGCTGGGGTGCCGCCCGGCAGGCTTTGCAGCGCGGCGGTCAACGCGTCGGCGCGCCGGTCGAGTTCGCGGAAGGTCAGCGTCCCCAGTTCGTCGATCAACGCCGCCCGGTTCGGACAGCGCTGCGCCGACATTCCGAATCCGCTTGTCACGGTAAGACCTTCGCGACGGACCGCGCCGATGATCCGGAGGTACTTGTCCGGTCGCATCGGGGCAATGATCCCCGCGCGGACCATGCTGCCCAGCAGACCGAACGCCATCGCTACCCGATTACCGGCAGGCGACGCTGTTTGGCCAAGCCGTCCAATGCCTTCTGCATCACGCGCCGGACATGCGAGTCGACCGTGTCAATGTCGGGGTCCTCGCCGAATTCGCCTGTCACGTCGATGGGTTCAAGCACCTGCATCACGATCTTGGTCGGCAACGGCACGTTGACCGGCAACACCGCCGAGAGCCCGAACGGGAAGCCGATCGAGATCGGCAGGATCTTTGCGCGCAGCATCTTGTCGAGTCGCAATAGCTTGGCCAGTCCGGTCCCGCGGGTTAGATACAGCTGACTTTCCTGGCCGCCGATCGACACCGCCGGCACGATCGGCACACCCGCGTTCAACGCAGCCCGCACGTAACCGGTGCGTCCGTCGAAGTCAATCACGTTCTCCGACAACGTCGGCCGGTACACGTCGTAGTCCCCACCGGGGAACACCACCACCACGCCGCCGGATCGCAGTGCCTCGTCGGCGTTTTCGTGGTTGGCCCGGATGAAGCCGGTGCGGCGAAAGAACTCGCCGGTCGGGCCGGTGAAGATGAGGTCGTGGCTCAGCGTGTAGACGGGCCGGTCGAAACCGAAGTGCTCGTAGAAGCCCGTCGCGAACACCGGCACGTCCATCGCGAACAGCCCGCCGGAATGGTTGGCCACCACCAGGGCGCCGCCCGGCGGGAAGGATTCGAGGCCGCGGACTTCGGCGCGGTGATATCCCTTGATCAGGGGGCGCAGCCAGCCCATCACGCGCTCGGTCAGCCCGGGATCCCACTTGGAGAGCTCGGTCGGGTCGATATCGGGAGCAGCCATTTGGCAGTGATGCTAGCCGGTCGAAGACGGCTCGCTACCATCTCTGCAACCCCGTTACACAATGAACAAGGAGTGTCACAGCGTCGTGAGCACCGAAGAAGCCACCGAACCCGAGGTTCTCGTCGAGCAGCGGGACCGGATCCTGATCATCACCATCAACCGGCCCAAGGCGAAGAACGCGGTCAACTCCGCGGTAGCCCACGGACTGGCCGACGCCGTGGATCGGCTCGACGGCGACCCCGGCCTGTCGGTGGGAATCGTGACCGGCGCGGGCGGATCGTTCTGCGCGGGCATGGACCTCAAGGCGTTCGCCCGCGGCGAGGTTCCCATCGTCGAGGGCCGCGGCATGGGCTTCACCGAACGCGGGCCGGTCAAGCCGCTGATCGCGGCCGTCGAGGGCTACGCGCTGGCCGGTGGCACCGAGTTGGCGCTGGCCACCGACCTGATTGTGGCGTCGAAGGACTCGTCGTTCGGCATCCCGGAGGTCAAGCGCGGTCTGGTGGCCGGCGGCGGTGGCCTGCTGCGCCTGCCCGAGCGCATCCCGCCGGCGATCGCGATGGAGTTGGCGCTGACCGGGGAGCCGTTCACCGCCGAGCGCGCGCACGCGCTGGGCATGGTCAACGTGCTCGCCGAACCGGGTCATGCACTCGAGGCGGCGATCGACCTGGCCGAGCGGATCACCGTCAACGGCCCGCTGGCGGTCGCGGCGACCAAGCAGATCATCGTCGAGTCCCGCGGCTGGAGCCCGGACGAGCGGTTCGGCAAGCAGAACAAGATCCTGATGCCGGTGTTCGGCTCGAACGACGCCAAGGAAGGCGCGATCGCGTTCGCCGAAAAGCGTCCCGCCAAGTGGACCGGCACCTGAGTCAGGCGGCCTGATCCTCTTCGCCGTCGGCGCTGTCCTCCATGGTCACCGGGCCGGCCACGCCCGCTGCGGCGTCGGTGGTGGGTAGCGGAGCGAGACCCGGCTCCGGCGTGAGCAGCATCGTGGCGCGGGCGTCGAGCACATGGCCGATGAAGAAGTCGTAGACCAGGATGCCGACCACGGCACCCAGCAGGGGCACGAACACCGGAATCCACCAGTAGTTGGTGGTCTGCCCGTAATTCCCGGGTAGCGCGAGCTTCCCCCAACCTTCGAGCCAGGTGAAGATCCGCGGACCGAGGTCGCGCGCCGGGTTGAGTGCGTAGCCGGCATTGGTGCCGTACGCGCAACCGATGACGGCGACGACGAATCCGATGAGTAGGGGTGCCAGGTTGCCCGACGGCGCCTGGTTGCGATTGTCGATCAGCGCCGCGATCAGCACCACCAGGATCGCGGTGCCGACCAGCTGGTCGACGACGGGCCCGAGATATCCGCCGTGGAAGTACGGCGCCGGCGAGGTCGCGAAGATCCCGAAGGTGTCGGCGGCCTGCGATCGCGGCGTGTGAGCGTCGTGGGCCAGGATGGCGGCTCGGTACACCGCGTACACCGCCGCCGACGCACAGAACGCGCCGGCGAGCTGTGCCGCCCAGTAGGGGATCACGTTGCGCCAAGCGAACTTTCGCGCAACGGCGAAGGCAAGTGTGACTGCCGGGTTGAAATGGGCGCCGCTGATACCGCCGGACACGTAGGCCGCCAGCATCACCGCGAACGCCCAGCCGAACACCGTGATCAGCCAGTTGTCCGGACCGAACGGCAAGGTCTGGCGGCCGGACTCGGGCAGGCCGACGACGTTGACGGCGCAGGTGCCCAGCCCGAGCAACAACAGGACGAAGGTGCCGAAGAACTCGGCGAGCATGGCGCCCGCGATGCCGGCGCGAAGTTTGGTGAGGGTGGAGGGTGTGACAGCTTTCGCTGTATGCAAGGTCGTCAACGCGATGTCCCAACTCGCTCGTGGTTGCTTGGTCAACTACTGGCGGCCTCGGAGCTTTATAACCCCTCGGTCGGCCGGTAAACGCCGCAGCAGCGGTGACGTCGGCCACGGCGTGGGGGCCGGTGTGACGTCATCTAAACTGGCATGACATTTTGGACGAGCTTTGTAACGTGTGGGCACCACAGAAAGTGCGAGCGTGAGTATTTCGCTACTTCTCGAGATGGCCAGCTCGAGCGATCCCGAGCGGACGGCCGTCGTCTCTGGCGATGTCCGGCTGACGACCCAGCAACTCAGCGATCTCGCCGACGGCGGCGCCGGTGTCATCGCGGCCTCGGGGGCCTCGCACGTCGTGTACGTCGGGATCGGCGGGGCGATGCTGCCGTTGCTGATGTTCGCGTCGGCGCGAGCCGGGCTGCCGTTCACGCCCGTCAACTACCGGCTCTCGGCCGACGGCATCAAGGCGCTGATCGCGCGGCTGCCCGACCCGGTGGTGGTCGCGGACAGCCGCTACCTGGACGAATTGGGTGGACCGGCGGGCCTCGACGGCGTGGCAAAGCGGGTCATCCTGTCCGACGACTTTCTGGCTCAGGCCCGCGACGCCGAGCCGGCCGTCGAGTTCGCCGACCCGGACTCGGTCGGCATCGTGCTGTTCACATCGGGCACTACGTCGCAGCCGAAAGCCGTTGAGCTGACGCATAACAACCTCACCAGCTACGTCACCGGCACCGTCGAGTTCGGGTCCGCAGAGGAGACAGACGGCGCACTGATTTGCGTACCGCCGTACCACATCGCCGGGGTCAGCGCGGCGCTGTCGAACCTGTACGCCGGCCGCAAGATGGTCTATCTGCCGGTCTTCGATCCGGAGGAATGGCTGCGCTTGATCGACGCCGAGCACGTCACCGGCGCGACCGTGGTGCCAACCATGCTGGACCGGATCGTCACGGTCCTCGACGGCGGCGGGCAGCGGTTGCCGTCACTGCGCAATCTGGCCTACGGCGGCTCGAAAGTGCCGCTGCCGCTGGTGCGCAAGGCCCTGGAGTTGCTGCCCCACGTCGGCTTCGTCAACGCCTACGGCCTCACCGAGACGAGTTCGACGATCGCGGTGCTGACCCCCGACGATCACCGCGAGGCGCAGGCCGCCGACGATCCGGCCGTGTTGAGGCGGTTGGGCTCGGTGGGGCAGCCGGTGCCCAGCATCGAGGTGCAGATCCGCGGCGAGGACGGCGTGGTGCTTCCCGCGGGGGAGACGGGCGAGCTATTCGTCCGCGGTGAGCAGGTGTCGGGCCGCTATACCGGGATCGGTTCGGTGCTCGATGCCGAGGGGTGGTTCCCGACCAAGGACATCGCGACCCTGGACGAGGGCGGCTACCTGTTCATCGGTGGCCGCAGCGACGACACCATCATCCGCGGCGGCGAGAACATCGCGCCCGCCGAACTGGAGGACGTGCTCGTGGAACACCCGCATGTGCACGATGTCGCGGTGGTCGGCGTCGAGGATCCGCAGTGGGGTCAGGCGATCGTCGCGGTGGTCGTTCCGGCCCTCGGCGCCGACCCCGATCCCGAGGAATTGCGCGAGCATGTCCGCAAGAGTTTGCGGGGGTCACGGACCCCTGACCGGGTAGTCTTTCGCGACGAGCTGCCCACCAACGCGACGGGCAAAGTGCTTCGCCGCGACATCGTCGAAGAGCTTCGCGCCGCTCCGGCCGAGCAGTAACCGAACCGAGGATCGAAATCATGATCAAGAACGGAACCCGTCTGGCCAGCCAGGTCTGCGACGCCCAGGTGATCGTCGTCCGTAGCGCGGACAGCCTCGACGACCTGCGCTGCGGTGGAGCCCCGATGGTGGAGTTGGGCGCCGACCGGTCGGGCGAGCTGGATCCCGCATTCTCCGACGGCGCAATCATGGGCAAGCGGTACGTGGACGAGGCCGGCGCCGAGGTGCTGGTGACCAAGGCGGGTGCCGGCACGCTCACGGTCGGTGAGACCGCGCTGAGCCTGAAGGAAGCCAAGCCGCTCCCGGCCAGCGACTAGCTCAGCCTCCGCCGACAATGCAGAGCGCGGAGCGCTCAGCGGAGGAGGCGGAGAATCAGGACGTCGGCACGCCGTTACGGCGAACGAATTCCTTTGCCTTGACCAGGAATTCGAGCTGTTCGTAGACCGTGTGCAGCGGCTCGCTGCTGCGGGTCGACCGACACAGCACGACGGCGCCTTCCAGCGTCGCGATCGACATGATCGCCAGCGCGTCGGCGTCGGGTTCCTGGAATCCGTCGGCGACGAACGCCCACGTGAGCGCCGTCCGCCAATGCGCGAAAATCCGCGCGGCCTCCTTGGACAACCGGACTTCGTCGTCACCGGAGCCGATCGCCGCGGCCACCACCGGGCAGCCTGCGTGGAAGTCGCTGTCGGCGAGCACGCGTGCCCAGAAGTCGACAAACTGCTTCAGTAGCACCTTGGCCCCGCGGCCGGCGGCGTCGTCGATGTCCGCGGTGATCGCATCGCCCGCGTACTGCAATGCCTCGGCGAGGATCTGATTGCGACCGTCGGGAAAGTGGTAGTAGACCGAGCCTCGTGGGGCTCCGCTGCGGTGCAGCACCTCGTCGATGGTCACGCCGGCGGCACCGCGTTCGCGCATCACCTCGGCCGCGCTGATCAGCATTTTCGTCCGGGTGTCGCCGCGCTTGCGACGCGCATGAGTTGCAACCGACACGAGAGCCCAGCCGTTACGCGGCGGGGGTGTGGCGAAGCTGCGGCAACCGCCACTGGATGGTCCGCGGGTTGAACCGGGCGGGCCGCAGCGTGTTACGCCGCAGACCGGCCCATTCTCCGCTCAAGCGGTAGCCGGCGACGTTGAGTTCGACGATCAGCATGGTCACTCCTGAGGACTATGTAAGAGACCATATAAGGCTCGCGTCTAGCAAGCAACTCGTCCGGCCTTTCGTTGCAGCACAGTTACCCATTCGACCAAATTTTGAACCATGAAACGGCGGTCATACGAACCTCAAATTATGGCTTTGTGCATAGTCGCCGGCGGCCAAGCCCCGGCCCGCGACGCAAGGGAAATCCCTGTAGCGCCGCTCATGCGGTCGGCAATAAATTCGCCATCGAAGAACCTGTGAATTACCCAAGTAAAACCTTGCAAATTCATGTTCGAAGGGA
Organism: Candidatus Mycobacterium wuenschmannii; assembly: GCF_030252325.1. Taxonomy (NCBI): domain Bacteria; kingdom Bacillati; phylum Actinomycetota; class Actinomycetes; order Mycobacteriales; family Mycobacteriaceae; genus Mycobacterium; species Candidatus Mycobacterium wuenschmannii. Next base: position 4,036,596 of record NZ_CP126981.1, read on the forward strand.
CGGCGATGGCACATAGGCGCAGCAAGACACGCAACCGTCGGTCGGATCGCGCCGCACGGCGGCGCCGGATGGCCGTTGGTCTTGGCGGCGGGGCCGGCGCGTTGCTGGCCTTTGGCCTAGGCCCGGTGGCCTCAGCGCCGACGGCCCGCGCCGACGACTTCGGCATCCTCGACAGCATTCTGGATCCGATCATTGCGTCGTTGTCGGCAGCGGACCCGGCACTGGGTGCGAGTATGGACAGCTGGCTGGCCAGCCTCGATGCCGCGCTGAGTGCAGCTTCCACCGCGGACCTGACCTCGGGTCTCGATGGCGCGCTGGGTGCGGCGGCCGTCGACCCGGTCAGCGCGGCCGCGGCGCCGACCGATTTTGCGGCGCTGTACGACATGTATGTCTACGAGCCGATGCACACCTTCGATCAGGAGTGGATCACCGGCACCACCTTCCTGGGTCAGTTCACGGTGCAATACGACGATTACGTCAACATGCTGTATTCGGAGCTCGGTGGTCAGGGCATCTTGATCGGCAACGGCGCAGACGGCCTGGACGGAGGAACGCTCGCGCAGGCGGCCGGTGGCGCGGGTGGATTGTGGTTCGGTGACGGCGGCGACGGCGGTACCGATGCCGACGGCCTTGGCGGCCTGGGTGGCGTGGCGTACATGGGCAACGGAGGCGACGGCGGGCTCGGGGCCTACGGCATGGCCGGCGGCACGGGCGGTGACACCGCGTTCGGCGTTGCCGGAACCGGGGGCATGGGCGGCGAAGGTCTGGAGGGCTCCGTCGCCGGAAACGGCGGTGCCGGCGGGGATGCGACCGGCTCGTTCTTCGGCATCGGTGGCGACGGCGGCCAGGGCGGGACCGGCTTTACCGGTGCCGCAGGCTTCGCGGGCGATGACACGACCGGGACCGGCGCGGTCGGCGGCCTGGGCGGCAATGGCGGCGACGGCGGCAGTAGCGCGGCCCTGTACGGCGACGGTGGCTTCGGCGGCGCGGGTGGGACCGGTGGCACCGGAGGCGCCGGCGTCATCGTGCCCGCTAGTGCCCTGCCCCTGGGCACGGGCCTCGGCGGCGTCGGCGGGGACGGCGGTGCCGGCGGCAGCGCCGGGACGGGTGGCTCGCTCGGCGTAGCCGGCCTCGGCGGCGTGGGTGGGACCGGTGGCGAAGGTGGCGCTGGCGGCAGCGGCGGCGGGCTCCTCGTTGCCGGCACCGGCGGTGCGGGCGGCGCGGGTGGTGACGGCGGTGGCGCCGTGGCGGGTGGCTCCCTCGGAGGTGGCGCCGGCGGCAGCGGCGGTGAGGGTGGCGCCGGCGGCAGCGGCGGTGAGGGTGGCGCGGGCGGCAACGGTAGCGGCATCGGTGTGTATACGAACGTCCTCCTCGGCCCGAGTGACCAGGCACAGTCGGGAGGCTTCGGCGGCGCCGGCGGCATGGGTGGTGTGGGGACCGACGGCGGCGCGTTCGGTACCGGCGGCGACGGTGGCGCCGGCGGGGCAGGCGCCACGATTGGAACCGGTGCGACCGGCGGCCTCGGCGGTGCCGGCGGCGCGGGCGCGGCAGCCAACGCGAGCGGGCCCGGCTTCGGTGGTGGTGGCGGCGGGGGTGGCGGCGGTGCCCTCATCCAAGCCGGTGCCGGGAGCAGCGTGCTGAACAGCACCGCGGTCGGTGGGGCCGGCGGGGCCGGCGGCGACGGAGACACCATCGCAGCTGGCGGGGTCGGCGGCACCGGTGGTTCCGCCACCGTCCTTGCTTCTGATGGTGCTACCGGCACCGACGCGACCGCGACCGGCGGACTCGGTGGTGCAGGTGGCGCCGACGGCGGGACCGGCGGTGCTGGCGGAGGAGCCCTGATCAACACCAACGGTATCGGCAGTTCGGCTTCCGGCATCGCCACCGGCGGTGCTGGCGGCACCGGGACGGGAGCCGGCAGCGCCGGCGGTGCTGGCGGTATGGCGATCATCATGAGCGGCTTCGACGAGAACGACATTGGTGACTCGGCCAGTGGTGTCGCCACCGGTGCAGCCGGCGGCGATGGCATAAACGGTGGCACGGGCGGCGGCGGCGGAGGCGGCTGGCTTTTGGGTCTCGGCAACAACGGTGCCAGCGTCACCGCTTCGGGGATGGCCCTCGGCGCGGCCGGCGGTGACGGTGACGGAGGTATTGGCGGCCATGGCGGGTTCGGTGCCATCGAGGCCCTCGGCGGCACCATCACCGGCGGCACGGCCACCGGCGGCACCGGCGGCGACGGCTATGACGGCGGGACCGGCGGCATCGGCGGAACGGGCCGGATCGAGACGTACTTTGGCGGCACCATTACCGACAGCAGTGCCACCGGCGGCGTCGCTGGCGACGGCCATGACGGCGGTACCGGCGGATTCGGCGGATTTGGAAGCGTAGACAGCTTTTATGCCGGCACGATCACCGACAGCAGCGGTACCGGCGGCACCGGCGGCGATGGTTATGACGGCGGCCTGGGCGGCTCCGGCGGACAGGGCGCCATCCAAGTATCTCCCGGCGACGGGGGCGGCCCGAGCGTCGCGGACAGCACCGGCGCCGGGGGTTCGGGCGGCGACAGCGGCACCGGCGTTGGCAACGGTGACGGCGGCCACGGCGGTCAGGGGAACGTCGTTGGCGGCTACGGGAGTGCGGCCTCCGGTGCCACCGCGACCGGCGGCGCGGGTGCCGATGGCGGCAACGGCGGCACCAACGGTGCGCTCGGTGGGTCCGGCGGCGAAGGAGGCGACGCGTACGCAACGGGTGCCGACAGCGCCGCAAAGGGCGGGGCCGGTGCTGACGGCGGCGCCGGCAGCCTCACCGGCACCGGAAACGGCGGCGATGGGGGCCACGGCGGCAACGGCACCAATGCGATCGGCGGCGACGGCATCAAGGGCGGCGACGGCGTTGGCGACCTCGACGGGTCGAACGGAGGAAACGGGGCGAACCTGCCGTAGGCCCGCCGGGTTGAGGACGCGACCACGGGCCGCATCCGATAGCCCAGGCCGTTCTGCCGTATCGCTGTGCGGTTCGGCGTTGCCGACTGCAAAATGCTTGATGTGGGTGAAGGGACGGTCGAGCGTGCCCAGGAGGCTCGTGCTGTTGCCGATCTGCTCACCCACGCCCAGGTCGGGCCCGCGTCGCTGGTGGTCGACGGTGAGGCCGGAATCGGCAAGACGACGCTGATCCTCGACGCCGTGGCCGAGGCGCGGGCGTTGGACTTTCGCGTGCTCCAGGCGCAGGGCGCGCCCACCGAAGTGACGTATGCCTATGCCGCGGTCGCAGATCTGCTCCGGGACGTCGACGACGAGGCGGTCGCGGACCTACCGGAACTGCAGCGGCTGGCTTTGCAGCGCGCGTGCGTCGGCGAGGTGGAGAGCGGCGGGCCGGCCACCGACGAGCGCACCACCGCCATCGCACTGATGTCGGTGATCGAGCGTCTGGCCGCGCAGGGCCCGGTGTTGGTCGTGGTCGATGACGCCCAGTGGTTGGATGCGTCGAGTCGCGCGGTGATCGGCTTCGTCACCCGCCGACTCGCCGGACCGGTAGGGATGCTGCTGAGCTTCCGGACCGGCGACCCGGGCGCGCATGACGACCGGGCGTGGCTGCGGTTCCACCGCCCCGAGGCCCAGGCTCAGGTGCACATGCGACCGCTGGGCCGAAAAGCATTGCACGCGTTGGTCGCTGACCGGCTGGGCCATACGCTGCCGCGACCCCTGGTCACGCGGATACACGAGATATCGGGCGGCAACCCGCTTTTCGCGATCGAACTGGCCCGCGGCGCGGCGGACGACCTGGCGGCCACCAGCGTCGACCTGCCCGACACCCTTGTCGCGTTGGTGCGGCGTCGCATCGGTCACGTCGACGAGGCGGCAGCTGCGGTCCTGCTCGCCGCCGCGTGCAGCGCCGCACCGACAGTCGAGGTGGTCGCGCAGGCCACCGACACGTCGACAGCCGATGTCGTCGCCGCCCTCGAGTCGATCGAGCACCTGCACGCCGTGGTACTCGACGGCGACCGCGTGCGATTCGCCCATCCGTTGTTCGCCACCGGCATCTACACCGACGCCGCACCGTCGAGACGTCGGGCGATGCACCGCAAGCTCGCCGGCATTGTCGAGCGACCCGAGGTCAGGGCCCGCCATCTCGCTTTGGCCGCCGCAACCGGCGATGCGACCATGCTTGCCGCGCTGGACGCGGCCGCCGAGACGACGATCGCGCAGGGCGCCCCGGCGGTCGCGGCCGAATTGCTGGAACTGGCAATGACATTGGGCGGGGACGACGTCTGGCGACGGATCCGCGCCGGGGAATTACACTTTCGCGCGGGTTCCTTCGTCGCGGCGCGCGAACGCCTGCGGGCGGCGCTCGCCGAGGCACCGCCGGGTGCACTGCGCTGCATGGCGCTGATGTGGCTGGGTGGCGTCATGGCCTATGACGACGACATGGCCGGCGCGGTCGAGGTGATGAGTGAAGCCGTCGACGAGGTGGGCGACAACCCGGCCCTCGGCTTGTTGTGCCGACTGCGCCTGGCGCTGGCGCTGGTGATGACCGACCGGGTCAAAGAGGCGCTGCGGATCATGGACGACGCCGTCGTGATCGCCGACCGGATGGGTGAGCCGGCCCTGCGAAGCCAGGCGCGATCCGTATGGGTCGCGGGCAGTTTCATCGCCGGCCGAGGAGTCGAGCACGAGGCGTTGCGCACCGCCGTGGAACTCGAAGATCCGCGCAGTGGGGCGACGACGTTCTTTCGTGCCAGCGCCGTCGAGGCGATGATTCACGGCTGCACGGGCGAACTGGACCGCGCCCGCGACGAGATGCTGGCCGTACTCAAGCAGATGCTCGACGAGGGCACCGAGGTCGACATCATCTGGGCCGCAGCACATGTGGCGCAGATCGAATTGTGGTCGGGGCGCTATCCCGAGGCCACCCGGGCCGCGCAGGAGGCCCTGGAACGCGCCGAGCAGATGGACGGAAAGTTCGCACTCATCACGGCGTCGACCTTGCAGTGCGCGGTGGCCGCGTACGCGGGTCGCGAGGCCGAAGCGCGCTCGGTGGCTCAGGCCGCGGTGGACGCGTCATACGCGATCGGCGCGCCGCTGATGGCCAAGGACCCGCGCAGCACCTTGGCGTTTCTGGAGGTTTCGCGGGGCGAGTACGCCGCTGCGCTGACGACGTTGCAACCGGACCTCGACTCCTTCGACGGCCTCACCACCGAGATCGAGGGTGGCCGCCATCTCCCCGACGCGATCGAGGCGTTGACTTCGGTCGGTCGAACCGACGAGGCCGAGCCTTTGATCAAGGCATTGGAGCACAACGGAATTCAGCACGATCGGCCCTGGATGCTGGCCGTGGGCTCCCGCGGCCGCGGCCAGCTCTTCGCGGCTCGGGGCGATCTCGACGAAGCCCAGCGCGCGGTCGAGCAGGCTATGGTCCACCACGAGCGGCTGCCCATGCCGTTCGAAAAGGCGCGCACCCAGCTGCTTTTGGGTCAGCTGCAGCGCCGGCGACGCCGCAGGCAGGACGCGGCGGCGGCGCTGCACGAAGCCCTCGAGACCTTCGAGCGCCTCGGCGCACCACTCTGGGTGGCGCGCGCTCGGGCCGAAATCGGCCGGCTGGACAGTCCCCGCGGCGATGGACAGGGTCTGACCGCCGCCGAACAGCGCACCGCGCGACTGGCGGCGGAGGGCCGCTCCAACAAGCAGATCGCCGCCGAGTTGTTCATCTCCGAGAAGACCGTCGAGATGTATCTCAGCGCCGCGTATCGCAAGCTCGGTGTCCGATCCCGGGCCGGGCTGTCGGCCGCTTTGGAGCGATAAGACCAGGTAGCTTCGCTGCCCGCAGAATTTGTTGACAGTGTTATATGACAGTGTCACTATCAAGTCATGTCATCCGAAGGTCCCTGGACGCTGGACGAGCTGGTGGGGCGCGCGGCCGCCGCACTGGCCGGCCCCGCGTACCCCGGCTCGCCGAACGGGCGAGTGCGCGACGTGCCAGACCGTCGGACCGTGCGGTGGTACTCGACCATCGGGCTGGTCGACCGGCCGACCGCGATGCGGGGGCGTACCGCGCTCTACAGCTCGCGCCACCTGCTGCAGATCGTCGCCGTCAAACGCCTTCAGGCACAGGGCCGTTCACTTGCCGACATTCAGGCCGAGTTGGCCGGGGCCACCAGCAAGGCACTGCGTCGCGTTGCCGACATTCCCGCCGACGTCACCACCGCCGAGGCCGCCGTGCCGAAACCGGCGGCCCGGGCGCGATTCTGGGCCGACCGGCCCGCCGCGGCGCCGGCCGCGATCGATGCCGCCGCTGACACTGTCACGGTTCGCACCGTGGTCCGCCTGCCGGGCGGCGCCGAACTGATACTGCCCGGTCGTCCTGGCGACGACGACCTCGCGGCGATTCACGCGGCCGCGCGGCCGCTCCTTGACGTGCTGGCCGAACGCGGCCTGCTGGAACGCGAAGAATGGAGTCCATCATGACCGTCCCCGTGACCACGATGACCGAGGCCGAAATGGCCGACGCCCTTCCGCCGAACGACGAGGCCGGCCTGGGGGCCCTGCGCACCGAGCGCGGCAACCTGCCGCTCGACCGCATCGATCTGCGGGCCGACATCACCGGGCTGACCAGCCGCGTCGAGCTGACCCAGGATTTCGTCAACACCTTCGACGTACCGCTGGAAGCCACTTACGTGTTCCCGCTGCCGGATCGGGGCGCGGTCACCGCCATGCGGATGACGGCCGACGGGCGCGTCGTCGAGGCCGAACTGCAGGAACGCGAGGCGGCACGGCAGGCCTACGACGACGCGATCGCGGCCGGCCAACGTGCCTCGATCGCCGAGGAGGAACGCCCCGACGTCTTCACCATGCGGGTCGGCAACGTCGTCCCGGGCGAACGCGTCAGTATCGCACTCACGCTGGTCTACCCGCTGTCCTACGACGACGGCGAGGCGACCTTCCGATTCCCGCTGGTGGTCGCGCCGCGTTACATCCCTGGTGAACCCTTGGGCGGCAACGCAGTTGGTGACGGGTACGCCGACGACACCGATGCCGTTCCCGACGCGTCGCGCATCACCCCGCCCGTGCTGCTGCCGGGTTTTCCCAATCCGGTGCGGCTCTCGATCGACGTTGGTGTCGACCCGGCCGGGCTCGACCTGAGCGACCTTCGCTCCAGCCTGCCGGCGGTTTCTGCCGGCGACGGCCGAGTGCGGGTGCAGCCGGGAGAGCGGGCGAATCGCGACTTCGTGCTCCGGTTACGCTACGGGACAACCGATTCGGCGGACTCGCTCATCCTGGTTCCCGATGCCGACGGCGATGAGGGCACGTTCCAGCTGACCGTGCTGCCACCCGCCGATCACGCGCCCGCTCGTCCGCGTGACGTGGTCCTGGTGCTGGATCGATCCGGCAGCATGGGTGGCTGGAAAATGGTCGCCGCACGACGCGCCGCGGCACGCATCGTCGACACCCTCACCGCCGCGGATCGCTTCGCCGTGTTGACCTTCGACAATGCGATCGACCGGCCGGACGGCCTGCCCCGCGGCCTGGCCGCCGCCAACGACCGCAACCGCTACCGCGCGGTCGAGCACCTGGCCCGCGTAGATGCCCGCGGCGGAACGGAGCTGCTGCCACCGCTGCAGGAGGGGCTCGCGCTGCTGGGTGACTCAAAGGAGCGCGACGCGGTTTTGGTGCTGGTCACCGACGGCCAGGTGGGTAACGAGGACCAGGTCCTGAGGGCACTCGGCACCGGCCTGCGCGGAGTCCGCGTGCACACGGTCGGCATCGATCAGGCCGTCAACGCCGGCTTCCTGCGGCGACTCGCCGAATTCGGCGGCGGCCGTTGCGAACTCGTGGAAAGCGAGGGCCGGCTCGACGAAGCGATGGACGCCATCCACCGGCGCATCAACGCCCCGCTCGCGCAGGGGCTGCGCTTGCGCCCGGGCGGTTTGGCGATCATCGACGACTCGGTCACCCCCGCGCGACTGCCCGACCTGTTCTCCGGTGTTCCGCTCGTCATCTCCGGCCGCTACCGCGGCGCGGCCGAAGGATCTCTCACGGTCGCCGACCACGAGGGCCGCTGGTCGGCGACAACGGCCGGTCGCCCGGCGGCGGCCGCGGCCGTCACCGCGCAATGGGCGCGGGCGCACGTGCGCGACCTCGAAGACCGCTACGTCTGCGCCGCCGACAGCGCAAGCTCGACGGAGTTGGAGCGGTCGATCGTCGGTACGTCGCTACGGTTCGGCGTGCTGTGCCGGTTCACCGCGTACGTCGCCGTCGACAGCCGGGTCGTCGCCGACGGCGCGCAACGCCATCGGGTGCTGCAGCCCGTCGAGGCGCCGGCCGGCTGGGACATGTTCACCCGGCCGATGACGGCGGCACCCGCCCCGATGAAGGTGGACGCCTGCGCTGCGGCACCGCCACCGATGGGTGGTTATTTCCGCGCGTCAGCCGAAATACAAGGTCCGCCTGCCGACTTCGACATCACCGGCTCCGTGCCCGTCGCCGGCAACGACATTCAGCTCGCGGTCGCGCGCGTCGAGATCCGTTACGAAGTGGATCGCATGCGCGCGGCCGGTGACCTGTCCGACGACGAGCGGCAGGTGTGGCTCGCCGAACTGGCGTTGCGGATCGAAGCGCAGCTGCGTCACCTGAGGTCAGTGGGGGTGCCGAGAGCCGCCTATGCCGGCTTGTCGGCGGTGCGCAACCGGATCAAACGGGCAAGAAATAACGGAAATAGGCTGTGGGACATCGTATTACGCGATCTCGAGGCCTTCGCCTCCGCCATCGAAGTGCCGGACCGGCCGCGTCAGTTTTGGAAGCGCGGCTGAGTTTTCACGGCGCGGGGGCCGGGATTCGCGTTAGGCTCGGCCCAGGCGATTGAAAGGCGTCAGCCATGGGCCACTACATCAGCAACGTGCGCGATCTCGAGTTCAATCTGTTCGAATCGCTGAAGTTGGACGAGGTGCTCGCCGACGAAGCTTTCGGCGACCTCGACGGCGACTCGGTGCGGCAGATGCTCGCCGAGGCCGCCCGACTGGCCGAGGGGCCGGTGGCCGAGTCGTTCGCCGACAGCGACCGGCACCCGCCGACATTCGACCCCGACACCCACGTCGTCACCCTCCCCGAACCGTTCAAGAAGTCGATGCGCGCGTGGGGCGAAGGCGAATGGTTCCGCGTCGGCCTCGGCGAAGAAGTCGGTGGTGTGCCCGCACCGTCGATGGTGCAGTGGGCCATCAACGAGTTGGTGCTCGGCGCCAACCCCGCCGTGTTCATGTACATGGCGGGCCCGATCATGGCCAACATTTTGCACGGTATCGGCAATGAGCAGCAACAACATTGGGCCACTCTGGCGATCGACCGCAACTGGGGCGCGACGATGGTGCTCACCGAGCCCGACGCCGGATCCGACGTCGGCGCCGGCCGGACCAAGGCCGTTGACCAGGGCGACGGGACCTGGCACATCGACGGCGTCAAGCGGTTCATCACCAGCGGCGACAGCGACGACGTTTTCGAAAACATCATGCATCTGGTGTTGGCCCGCCCGGAGGGTGCGGGGCCGGGTACCAAGGGGCTGAGCCTGTTCCTGGTGCCGAAATATCTGCTCGACCCGAAGACCGGAGAGCCGGGGGAGCGCAACGGCGTCTTCGTCACCAACGTCGAACACAAGATGGGCCTGAAGGTCTCGGCCACCTGCGAACTGACCTTCGGGCAGCACGGGTCCCCGGCGATCGGCTGGCTGGTCGGCGACAGTCATCGCGGCATCGCGCAGATGTTCAAGGTCATCGAGTACGCCCGGATGATGGTGGGCACCAAGGCGATTGCCACATTGTCGACGGGCTACCTCAATGCTCTGGATTACGCCAAGACCCGGATACAGGGCGCCGACCTCACCCAGATGACCGACAAGACCGCGCCGCGGGTCACCATCATCCATCACCCCGACGTTCGCCGGGCCCTACTCACGCAGAAGGCCTACGCCGAGGGGTTGCGCGCGCTCTACCTGTTCACCGCCGCTCACCAGGATTCCGCTGTCGCGCAGACGGTTTCGGGCGCCGACCCGGATCTTGCCGAACGGGTCAACGACTTGCTGTTACCGATCGTCAAGGGGGTCGGCTCCGAGCGGGCCTACCAGACGCTGACCGAGTCGCTGCAGACCTTCGGCGGCTCCGGGTTCCTCCAGGACTATCCGATCGAGCAGTACATCCGTGACGCCAAGATCGACTCGCTGTACGAGGGCACCACCGCGATCCAGGCGCAGGACTTCTTCTTCCGCAAGATCGTTCGCGACCAAGGCGCGTCGCTGACACATCTGGTCAAGCAGATCGAGGCGTTCATCGACAGCGACCAGGGCCGTCCCGAACTCGCCGACGCCCGTACGCGACTGGCCACCGCGGTCCACGACGTGCAGGGCTGGGTGGCCACCATGACGGGTTATCTGATGGCGTCCCAGGAGAGCGCCGACGAGCTCTATCGCGTCGGGCTGGAGTCGGTGCCGTTCCTGATGGCCGTCGGCGACGTGCTGATCGGTTGGCTACTGCTGCGGCAGGCAGAGATTTCGCTGACCGCACTCGATGGCGACCCCAGCCCGGTGGACCGCAGCTTTTACGCCGGAAAGGTCACGACCGCAAAGTTTTTCGTCAACAACATGCTGCCGCGACTGACCGCCGAGCGTGGCATCGCTGCGAATGTCGACCTCGCGATCATGCAGCTGCGTGAAGAGGCGTTCTAAACGTCGAGACTGCGGCCTGCCGCAGTCTCGACACTGAGAGCGCAGCAGGCCGCAGTCTGGCGGCGTAGCTCTAGTCGGTGGTGTAGCCCATCGGCATCAGCACGCTCTTCTGCTGCGTGAAGTGCTCCACGCCCTCCGGGCCGTTCTCACGGCCGATCCCGGAGTTCTTGTAACCGCCGAACGGACAGCACGGGTCGAACGCGTACCAGTTGATCGCATAGGTGCCGGTGCGGATCTGCTCGGAGATCTTGATGCCGCGCGGCACATCGGTGGTCCACACGCTGCCGGCCAAGCCGTACGCCGAGTCGTTGGCGATCTTGATCGCGTCCTCTTCGGTCTCGTAAGGAATGATGCTCAGCACCGGGCCGAAGATCTCCTCCTGCGCGATCGTCATCTTGTTGTCGACGTCGGCGAACACGGTCGGCTGCACGTAGAAGCCGTTGTCCAACCCCTCGGGACGGCCACCGCCGGTCACCAGCCGCGCGCCCTCTTCGACACCCTTGGCGATGTAGCTCTCCACGCGTTCCCGCTGCTTCGCCGAGATCAGCGAACCGATCTGCGCTCCGGCGTCCGACGGCGGTCCGACTGGCAGCGAGGCCGCGAAATTGCCGACGGCATCGACGATTTCGTCGTAGCGCGAGCGCGGCGCAAGGATGCGGGTCTGTGCCACGCAGGCCTGCCCGGTGTTCATCACGCCGGAGAACACCAGCATCGGGATCGAGGCGGCCAGGTCGACGTCCTCGAGCAGGATGGCGGCCGACTTGCCGCCCAGTTCCAGCGTGCACGGCTTGAGCATCTCGGCGGCGCGCTTGCCGATCTCCTTGCCGACGGCCGAGCTGCCGGTGAACGAGAAGATGTCGATGTCGGGGTTGGAGGTCAGCGCCTGACCGGTCTCGACGCCACCGGGAACGATCGACAGCACGCCCTCGGGCAGGCCGGCCTCCGCGAACACCTCCGCCAAAGCGTTTGCACTCAAAGGTGTTTCGGCGGCAGGCTTGAGCACCACGGTGCAGCCGGCCAGCAGCGCCGGGCCCAGCTTGTTGATCGCCAGGAACAGCGGCACATTCCATGCGACGATCGCGCCGACCACGCCGAGCGGCTCGCGGTGGACAATGGTCTGGCCGTAGCCGCCGTTGCGGACTTCCTGCCATTTGACCTGATCGACGGCGGGGCCGGCGAAGAAGTTCAGGCACCCGACGCCGCTCATCCACTGCATCGTCTCGATCGACATCGGCGGCTGTCCGGTCTCGTCGCCGAGCAGTTTGACGAAGAGGTCTTTGCGCTCCTCCATCAGCTTGGCGGCGGCGGCGATGACGGCCGCGCGCTCCTTCGGCGGCGTCGAGGGCCACGGCCCGTTGTCGAATGCGTCGCGGGCCGCGGCGATCGCGGCGTCGACGTCGGCCGCTGCCGCCATCGGCACCTTGCCGACGTACTCGCCGGTCGCCGGGCAGTGCACCTCGATGACTTCGGACGTGGACGGCTCGGTCCACTTTCCGCCGATGAAAAGCTTGTCGTACTCCGTTGTCGCTTGCTTCGTTGTGACGCTAGTCATGGCGGCCACCCTACCCAAGTCGGCGCAAAACGAGAACACGTTTCACTATTGGGGTTGGAGCACCAGCACGAGATTGCTCACCAGGAACTCGCGCACCACCGGCACGGCCGTCAGCCACCAGGCCCATTTCGGGTGGTAGCGGGGAAACGCGCCGATCAGCGCGCCCGTGCTGACCGCCCAGTCCAGCCCTTGGGCGGCCGACACCGCGAACAACGACGACCCGTAGTTGTTTTTTGCCGGATGGCCGTGCTTACGCGCGTAGCGTGCCGCGGCCCGCGCGCCGCCGAGGTAGTGCGTCAGGCCCATCTCGTGGCCACCGAACGGACCCAGCCACACGGTGTAGGACAGCACCACCAGCCCGCCGGGTCTGGTGACGCGCAGCATCTCGCCGCCGAGTTGCCACGGCCGCGGCACGTGCTCGGCCACGTTCGACGAGAGGCAGATGTCCACGCTGTTGTCGGCGAACGGCAGCGCCATGCCCGACGCGCGTACGAACGTCCCCGTGTCCCGCGCCAAAGTCGGCCCCGCAGCATGCATTTCGTTCGCGTCGGGTTCGACGCCGATGTAGTGCAGGCCGGTGTCGGTGAACGCGCCCGCGTAGTACCCGGGTCCGCCGCCGACGTCCAGCACGCTGCGGCCGACCGGCCTTTCGCCGTGGATGCCCTGCCAGAGGTCGCCGACCATCGACACCGTGTCTGCGGCCAGCGGGCCGTAGAACCGCGGCGGCTCGGCCTGCTCGAAGCGGAAGCTCGACAGCAGCCTCACCGAGCGGCGCAGCGTCGCCCGCCGCGCGAACACCTCGGTCACGGCCACCGGCCAACCCTAAAGCCCGGGTTCCTCCTCATCGCGCTTCGCGCTCTGCATCGTCGCCCGGCTCGATCTGATTGCCGGGCTTCTCCTCATCGCGCTTCGCGCTCTGCATCGTCGCCCGGCTAGGCTGACCGAATGTCCGGTCTGCGCTCAGTGCTGCTGTTGTGCTGGCGCGATACCGACCACCCGCAGGGCGGCGGCAGCGAGACCTACCTGCAGCGCATCGGCGCTCAACTGGCGGCCTCCGGCGTCGAGGTCACCTTGCGCACGGCCCGGTACCCCGGCGCCGCGCGCCGCGAAGTGGTCGACGGCGTCCGCATCGATCGCGCGGGCGGCCGCTACTCGGTCTACATCTGGGCGATGCTCGCGATGGCGGGCGCGCGGCTGGGGCTCGGGCCGTTGCGTGGCGTGCGACCCGACGTCATCGTCGACACCCAGAACGGGCTGCCGTTCTTGGCCCGGCTGGTCTACGGATCGCGGGTCGCGGTGCTGGTCCACCACTGCCACCGCGAACAGTGGCCGGTGGCCGGCTGGTTCCTCGGTCGGGTCGGCTGGTTCGTCGAATCGTGGCTGTCGCCAAAGCTGAACCGCCACAACCAGTACGTGACGGTGTCGCTACCGTCGGCGCGCGACCTGGTCGGTCTCGGCGTCAGCAACGACCGAATTGCCGTGGTGCGCAACGGACTCGACGAGGCGCCTGTCACGTCGCTGAGTGGCCCGCGCGCAGACGCGCCGCGGATTGTGGTCCTGTCGCGGCTGGTGCCGCACAAGCAGATCGAGGACGCCCTGAACGCCGTCGTGCGGCTGCGGACCTCGATGCCCTTGGTGCACCTGGATGTCGTCGGCGGCGGCTGGTGGGAACACCGCCTGGTCGACCACGCGCGGCGGCTCGGCATCAGCGACGCGGTGACCTTTCACGGCCATATCGACGATGACGCGAAACACTCTGTGCTCCAACAGGCTTGGGTGCACGTGCTGCCGTCGCGGAAGGAAGGCTGGGGGCTCGCGGTCATCGAGGCGGCCCAGCATGCGGTGCCCACCATCGGCTATCGATCGTCGGGTGGCTTGGTCGACTCGATCATCGACGGCGTCACCGGTGTGCTGGTCGACGACCAGGCAGGCCTGGTCGATCGGTTGGAGCAGTTGCTGACCGACCCGGTGCTGCGCGACCAACTCGGCTCAAAGGCTCAGGCCCGCAGCGCCGAATTCTCCTGGAAACAAAGCGCGGACGGCATGCGCGCGGTGCTCGAGTCAGTCGTCGCCGGCGACCGCGTCACCGGCGTGGTCTAACCGCCGTCGCGCGACCGCGAAGCCGACCGCGCCGCCGATCAACATCGCGAGCCACGCCAGATGCGCGACGATGACCGTCGTCCGCCGGGCCGTTGACGCACCCGGACTGTCGCCCCCGACTCGGTAGAGCACCAGGTCCCGGCCGCGATAGGCGACGGGCAGGTGCGCCAATGTCTCTGTGGCCGTGCTCATGTCGCCGGGCGTGCCCATCTCGACCACCAGCCATCCGACGCCGGCAGACCGAAGCTGAGCCGGGTCGGCACCCGCCAGCAGCATCCGCTGCACGTCGCGCGCCCGATCGCCCTCACCCAGCACCGTCGCCCCGGAGATCGTCAGGTCACCGGTCGCCAGCACCTCGGCGCGCAACCAGCGCGGCAGCGGATCCAGCACGGGGGCCGGACCGGACCAGGCGAACCGCCGCATGGTGTCGGCGGGCAGGACGGCGACCTCCGCGGGCGCGCCGTTGATCGTCGCCGCGACGGCCGTCCAATCGCCCGGGTAGCGCACCGCGGCAACCTTTCCCCCTACGCCCCAAGCCAAGTCGGGCAGCGAGAGCGCCAACGCGAGGCAGCACAGCAGCGCGGCCGACACCGGCCGCAACCACCGTTGCAGTGCCAGCGCCGCCGCGGCCCCGCACAGCGCGTAGCCGGGCAGCGCCAGCGCCACCCACTTCTGCGCGTCGCGCAGCACGCCGAGGCCTGGCGCGACGTCGACGGCGGTGCGCAGGAAGGCCAGGCCCGGTCCGGTGGCCAACACGGCGGGTATCACCAC
Organism: Candidatus Mycobacterium wuenschmannii; assembly: GCF_030252325.1. Lineage (NCBI taxonomy): Bacteria > Bacillati > Actinomycetota > Actinomycetes > Mycobacteriales > Mycobacteriaceae > Mycobacterium > Candidatus Mycobacterium wuenschmannii. Next base: position 4,051,723 of record NZ_CP126981.1, read on the forward strand.
CGACGCGGCGGCGAGGAGTACCAGCGGTCGGGCGGGGCGGGAATGCCGAAGTGCGACGGCGCCGATGGCCACCACCGCGATCAGCACGCCGGCTGACAGTAGCGCGAAAAATGTTGTGCGCGAAGCGGGTACGGCGTCACCGTTCCAAATGCCGCCCATGCTGGCGAGGCTGCCCAGCGTCCCGAGGCCGGGCTCGGCCCGTGCGGCGAACGCGGCGATCCCGGGAGTGTGTGACCACATCCGATCCGCCGACGACAGTCCGAGGACCGATGCCGTCAGCCAGGGCAGGGCCGCGACGACGGCCTCGCCGGCGACCACTGCCGCACAACGCCACCGCGGCGCGCAGACCACTCCCACCACGGCCGCCAGGATCAGCCCGGTCGGGGTCAGCCCGGCCAGCGCCAACCAGAATGCGAGCCCGAAAACGCTTGGCCACGAGATATTTTCAGCAGATCTCAGTCGCAGCACGGTGGTGGCGACCCACGGCAGGCAGCCGTAGCCGAGCAACAGGCTCCAGTGCCCCTGCAACAGCCGTTCGCCCACGTAGGGGTTCCAGATTGCCAGCGTGGTCGCGACGAATTGGCCACCGGCGCCGGCCTCGGGGAGCGCCGTGGCGACCAACCGGGCGGCACCCCAACCCGCCAGCCACAACCCCAGCACCAGAAGCAGTTTCACCACGATGCCGCCGTCGACCACATGTGATGCCAGGGCGATCGCGAAGTCCTGCGGCGTGGCACGTGGAGCCGAGACCAGCCCCAGCGCGCTATCGGTGAGATACGACCGCGGCGTCGACACCGCGTCGCGAAGCAGGAGATAGCCGGGGCTCAGTAGCGGAGCCACGACCAGGAGCGCCAACGCAAGGGCGTACCCGGGACGAAACCACCGCATGCGCTGGCTCGATTTGATTGCCCGGCTTCTCCTCAGCCGTTCCGGCTGCATCGTCGCCGTGCGGCTAGGGAAGGTCCGGCGGCCCCGACGTCGGGGAGCTCGACGGTCCCTCTCGCTTGGGGTCCTTGGGCAGGATGGAGATCTTCTCCGTCTCGGCCTCGGCGCCGGGCACCCGCGCCGGCGGCGGCTCGCCGCGACCGAAGAAACCGCGCTCGTCACCGTCGGCGTCGGACTCACTCAGCGCCGTCTCGGCCCGCAGGCTGAACGAGCCGAGCAGCAGCCCGCCGATCAGCGCGATCACGCCGGCCGCGGTGAAGGTGATCGGCAGCACCCGAGACCACAGCGCCAGCCGGTCCCGCTCGTTGCGAGCGGTGTTGACCTGCGACTCGACCGTCTCCTCGGTGGAGGTGATCTTGTAGTCGGCCAGCGTCACCTCGGGCTTGAGGGCGTCGCGGGCGTAGTAGTGATTGGCCCGCTCCTGCTCTTTGACGATCGTGCCGGATTCCGGATCGACCCAGAACGTCCGCTGCGCGGCGTAGTAGCGGGTCATGGTGATCTTCTCGTCGGGGTCACCGGGCAGCCCCCACATCGACGCGAGGTTGGTGACTTTGCTGTCCGCGTCGTCGGCGTAAAGCGACGGGTACCGGATCGGCTCGGCGAGTTTGCCGTCGGCGTCGTAGCCCACGTCCTGGGTGAACTTGTAGGCCGTCAGCCCGTTGACGTCTTCTTCGCCGTTGTAGTTGGCCTCGAACGCCTTCTGCGCGATCGGGTCGAAGTACGGGTAGGACCGCTTCTCGGTGTGGAAGGGGAACCGGTACGACAACCCCTCGTGCGGCAGCGCGATGTTGGTGGCCGGGCTCTCGTCCTTGAATCCGCGCGGCTTCTGCACGGCGCCACCGGGGTGGGTGTCGTCGGAGACCGCCGAGGCCGTCTTGCGGTTGAGCGTGACGGTGTCGACCAGGGCGAGCAGCAGGCCGGAGTCCTTCTGCTTGTCGCTGCGCCGCACCGAGCTACCCACCTGGAAGGTGACGACGTCGGCGTTGGCCGGCGACTCGACGTCGATCTGCTGCTGGCCGACCACCGGAACGTTCTTGTCGACGACGAGCTTGGGGCTGTAGAGCGAACCGGGGTCGACGACCGTCCCGTTGCCCTCGCCGATCAACGTCGCGTCGAGATCGAGCGGGATCTTGGTGATTCGGCTGCCGGTGTAGGTCCACAGCAGCAGTGCGGCGATCAACAGCGCGGCTCCGAGTCCCATGATCCCGCACGCGGCCATCCGCAACATGACTGCTCGGTTCACGTTGCCGTGACCTCCTTCTGGTCTCGTCCGGACTCTGGACCCCCGACGACCTGGGGTGACGCCCACTTGGTGCGCTGCAGCGAAGCAAAACTCGTTCGACCCTAACAGCATTATTTAAGGTCGCCGTTTATGTCCCCAGGGTGGGCGAACAGGGCATACCCATTCACCGGGCAGACTGTCGCCATGACCGCCGGCGACGATGCAGAACGCAGTGATGCTGAGGAGCGGCGCATCGAATATGCCGACGACGATGCAGAACGCAGTGATGCTGAGGAGCGGCGTATCGGATCTGACAGCGGGCAGGTTGGCGGCACGGAGAAGTTTCTGCCCGCCGTCGAAGGGATGCGGGCCTGCGCCGCGATCGGCGTCGTCGTCACGCACGTAGCGTTCGACACCGGGCACAACAGCGGGTTCGACGGTCGCCTGTTCGGCCGCTTCGACCTGGCCGTCGCGGTGTTCTTCGCGCTGTCGGGCTTTCTGCTCTGGCGCAGTCATGCCGCGGCGGCGCGCGACCTGGCGCCGCGTCCGGCCACCGGCCACTATCTGCGGTCCAGGGTGGTCCGCATCATGCCCGCGTATCTGGTTGCGGTCGTGGTGATTCTGGCCCTGTTGCCCGACGGCAATCACCCGAACCTGACGGTGTGGCTGGCGAACCTGTCACTCACCCAGGTCTACGTGCCGCTGACGCTGACGGCCGGCCTGACCCAGATGTGGAGCCTGTCGGTGGAGGTGAGCTTCTATCTGGCGTTGCCGATCCTGGCGCTGCTGGCCGCTCGTCTACCGGTGCGTGCCCGGGTGCCTGCGATCGCGACTGTGGCTGTGGCGAGCTGGTTTTGGGGCTGGATCCCGTTTCACACCCCGCCCGGACTCAACCCGCTGACCTGGCCGCCGGCCTTCTTCTCCTGGTTCGCCGCGGGCATGTTGCTCGCCGAGTGGATCTACCACCCGATCGGCTGGCCGCACCGGCTGGCGCGGCATCGCTGGCTGATGGCCGTCGTCGTGCTGGTGGCCTACCTGATCGCGGCCTCACCGCTGGCCGGACCCGCGGGACTGGTGCCGAGCAGCAACGCGCAATTCACCGTGAAGACCGCCATGGGTGCGCTGGTGGCCGCCGGGTTGGTGGCGCCGTTGGTGCTCGACCGGCCCGACGACAGCCATCGACTACTGGGCGGCGCGCCGATGGTGACGCTAGGGCGCTGGTCTTACGGCATCTTCGTCTGGCATCTCGCCGCGTTGACGATGGTGTTCCCGGTGATCGGTCAGTTCGCCTTCCACGGACACATGCCGAAGGTGCTCATCCTGACGCTGGTATTCACCATCGCGATCTCCGCGGTGAGCTACGCGCTGGTCGAGTCACCGTGCCGGGAAGCGTTGCAGCGCTGGGAATCCCGCGAGAAGCCTCGGGCCGCCGTCAGCCCGCGTCAAGAAGATGCAATCGCTCCATGATGTCCTGGCGGACTTTCGAACGACGGGCCTTGCCCGCGTCGTCGCGCAGTGGGCTGTCGACGAACTCGATGGTGGACGGCACCTTGTAGCCCGCGATCCGGTCCTGCAGGAACTCCTGCAGAGCCTTCTCGTCCAGCGCGGTCGCGGATTGCACCAAGGCGTACGGGACCTGCCCGAGGTCCTCGTGCGGGACCCCAACGACCAAGCAGGACAACACATCCGGATGGGCGGACAGCGCATTCTCGATTTCGGCCGGGTAGACGTTGCGACCGCCGACGGTGAACATGTCGACTCGGCGATCGGACAGGTACAGAAATCCATCCTCGTCGAAATAGCCCAGGTCACCGAGGGAGTCCCAGCCGTCGCGGGATTTCGCCGTCGACCCGATGTAACGGTAGGTGGGCGGAGCACCCGGGCTGCGCCGCATGTAGATCTCGCCCTCGACACCCGGCGCGCATGGGTTGCCGTCGTCGTCGAGCACCTTCATTTCGCCGGCTACCACGATCCCGACCGACCCGCGGTGGGCGAGCCACTGGTCTCCGGAGATGAAGGTCAGCGCCTGTAATTCGGTGCCGCCGTAAAGTTCCCACACTTTCTCCGGACCCAGCAGATGAATCCAGGCCTCTTTGACGGTCGGCGGACAGGGCGCCGCGAGGTGCCACATCCGTCGGATCGACGACAGGTCGTAGGCGTCGGGGTCGGCTTGGTAGACCGGCAGTGCGCGCTGCATGATCGTGGGCACCGTGACCACGAAGGTGACTCCGTGATCGGCGATCAGCCGCAGGTATTCGCGCGGCTCGAACCGGCTCATCAGGACCAAATGGTGACGCATGATCAACGCTGCGGCCGCCATGGTGAAGCCGGTGTTGTGGGACAACGGGACCGGCACGAAGGTGATGTCACCCTCCTGCGCGCCCAGCGGATAGCCGATCGCGGGCGGTATCCGACTGTCGTTGCCGGCCTCGATGAGCTTGGGTCGTCCGGTACTGCCGCCGGAACCCATCGACTTCCATACCGGCGAGACTGCTTCCGGCAGCCCGCCGTCCGACAGGGCTGGGTCTGGCTCAAATCCTGGTAGAAGACTTGGTATTTCGTGGTGGGCGCGCCCCACCAGCAATGCCGGCGGCCGCAGCTCCAGCAGCCCGGCGAGTTCCGCGTCGGGCAACCGCGCGGACAGCGGTTGCGGTACCGCGCCCAGCTTCCAACACGCCACCGCCGCCTGGATCCACTCGATTCCGTTGGGCAGCACCATGGTTACGTAGTCGCCGACACCGACCCCCAACTCGGCGTAGGCGCGGGCCAGCCGGTTGGTCGAGCGGTCGAGCTCGGCCCGGGTGATGGTGCGCCCGTCGCACGTGACCGCGGGCTCGTCGGGGGCGAGCGCGGCCAGCGCGGAAATCTGAGCGCCGATCGGGGGGACCGGCGCGGTCACGAGTAAGCGCCCTGTCGGTCGAAGATCTTGCGCGGGTTCTCGACGAGCATGGTGTGCAGCTGCTCGTCGGTGACACCGCGCTCCTTGAGCGCCGGGATGACGTCGTTGTGGATATGCAGGTAATGCCAGTTCGGTGCGGCGATCGGCAGCAGTTCCTCGGGCAGCGCATCGAAGTAACAGTTGGCGTCGTGGGAGAGCACCATCTTGTCGGCGTGCCCGCGCTCACACATCGTCGCGACCGTCCTCACCCGATCCTCGAACGGCAGGATCGTGTCGATGCCGAACCGGTCCATGCCGAGGTACGAGCCACCGGCGATGAGCTCCTCGAGGTAGCCGATGTCGGTGCTGTCGCCCGAATGCCCGATGATCACCCGGGTCAGGTCGACGCCCTCTTCTTCGAAGATCTTCTGCTGCTCGAGACCGCGCCGCAGCCCGGCGTGGGTGTGCGTGGAAATCGGCACCCCGGTGCGCTTGTGCGCCTGGGCGACCGCGCGCAGCACCCGCTCGACGCCCGGGGTGATGCCGGGTTTATCGGTGGCGCACTTGAGGATTCCGGCCTTGATACCGGTGTCGGCGATGCCCTCCTCGATGTCCCGGACGAACATGTCCGTCATGACCTCCTCGCCGCCGAGTTCGGCGCCGGGGCCCACGTAGTGGAACCGGAACGGGACGTCGTTGTAGGTGTACAGACCGGTGGCGACGACGATGTTGAGGTCGGTCTCCGCGGCGACGCGAGCGATGCGCGGAATGTAGCGGCCCAACCCGATCACGGTGAGGTCGACGATGGTGTCGACCCCGCGTGACTTGAGCTCGTTGAGCCGGGCGATGGCGTCGGCCACGCGTTTGTCTTCGTCGCCCCACGCCTCGGGGTAGTTCATCGCGATCTCGGTGGTCATGATGAACACGTGCTCGTGCATGAGCGTGACGCCGATATCGGTGGTGTTGACTTCTCCGGAAGCGGTATTCACTATCGACACGTAGCCGACTCTAGGACGACCCTTCCGCCGCCGTGGTCGGTTCGGGTCAGAAGGCCTCTTCGTCGAGGTCCATCAGGGCCGTCGAGGTGCGGGCCAGGATTCCACGGGTGGCGGTGATCTCCGGCAGCACGTTGGCCGCGAAGAATTGCGCCGCGGCGATCTTGCCCTCGTAGAAGCCCTTGTCCTTGGCATCGGTGCCGGAATCCAAAGCACGCAAAGCGATTTCGGCATGCCGTAGCAGCTGCCAGCCGATCAGCAGATCGCCGACGGCGAGCAGGTAGCGCACCGAGCCGAGGCCGATCTTGTAGAGATCGCCGGGTGCTTCGGCGGAACCCAGCAGGTAGCCGGTCAGCGTCGCCGTCATCGCCTGCACGTCTTCCAGCGCGGTGCCCAGGTAGGCGCGTTCCACCTTGAGTCGCTGGTCGGCCGCGTCGCTGTTGATGAACGACTCGATCTGGCCGGCGACGTGGGTCAGGGCCACGCCCTTGTCGCGCGCGATTTTGCGGAAGAAGAAGTCCTGCGCCTGGATCGCGGTGGTGCCCTCGTAGAGCGAGTCGATCTTCGCGTCGCGGATGTACTGCTCGATCGGGTAGTCCTGCAGGAAGCCGGAACCGCCCAGGGTTTGCAGCGACTCGGTCAGGTACTGGTAGGCACGCTCGGATCCGACACCCTTGATGATCGGCAGCAGCAGGTCGTTGACCCGGCTCGCCACGTCGGCGTCGGCGCCCGAAACCGCTTGCGCCACAGCCGCATCCTGATGTGCCGCGGTGTAGAGGTAGATCGCCCGCAGTCCCTCGGCGTAGGCCTTCTGCATGATCAGTGAGCGCCGCACGTCCGGGTGGCGCGTGATCGGGACCCGCGGCGCGTTCTTGTCGAGCATCTGCGTCATGTCGGCACCCTGCAGGCGGGTCTTGGCGTAGTCGAGCGCGTTGAGGTACCCGGTCGACAGCGTGCCCGACGACTTGATGCCGACCAGCATCCGCGCGTTCTCGATGACCTTGAACATCTGCGCGATGCCGTCGTGGATGTCGCCGACCAGCCAGCCCTTGGCCGGGACGCCGTGCGCGCCGAAGGTCAGCTCGCACGTCGGAGAGGCCTTGTAGCCCATCTTGTGCTCGAGGCCGGTCGCGAAAACGCCGTTGCGCTCGGTGGTTTCGAAGCTGTCCCAGTCGAACAGGAACTTCGGCACCACGAACAGGCTCAACCCCTTGGTGCCCGGGCCGGCGCCCTGCGGACGGGCGAGCACCAGGTGCAGGATGTTGTCGACGGTGTCGCCGAGGTCGCCGCCGGAGATGAAACGCTTGACGCCCTCGAGGTGCCACGAGCCGTCGGGTTGCTCGATCGCCTTGGTCCGACCGGCCCCGACGTCCGAGCCGGCGTCCGGTTCGGTGAGCACCATCGTTGCGCCCCAGCGCCGTTCGATTGCCGCATTGGCCAGCGCGCGCTGCTGCTCGTTGCCCAGTTCGTAGAGGATGTCGGCCATCGGCGGGCCGGCGTAGAAGAAGAACAGCGCGGGGTTGGCGCAGATGATCATCTCCAGCGCCGCCCATGCCACGCTGCGGGCCACGGCGGTGCCGCCGATCTCGGGCGCAACGCCGAGCCGCCACCATTCGGCGTCCCAGATCGCTTGCACCGTCTTGCGAATCGGGTCCGGCACCGTGATGGTGTGCTCGTTCGGAAGGAACACCGGCGGCTCTCGGTCGGCGGCCACAAACGACTCCGCGACCGGCCCCTCCGCGAACCGGGCCACCTCGGCCAGGATCTCCCGGCTGGTGGCGGCGTCGAGCTCGCCGACCGATCCGGAGTTCAACACGTCGCCGAGTGCTAACGCCTCGAACAGGTTGAACTCGATGTCACGCAGGTTGGCCTTGTAGTGCCCCATGAACCCCTCCTTGCGCAGCAGTATGTCGGGAATTGCCCTGCCGCATGTTCATTTCGAGCAGCCTTTCGCCTCGGCCCCTTGTGCAGTGACGTGGCTCACAGTAAAGTGACCAGTGGTCATTCCGCAGCGGAGGAAAGCTATGCCGACGGTCACCTGGGCCCGCGTCGACCCTGTGCGACGTGCCGCGGTCATCGACGCCGCGGAGGCGGAGTTCGGCGCCCACGGATTCTCGGGCGGCAGCCTGAATGTGATCGCGCGGCGGGCCGGTGTCGCCAAAGGCAGCCTGTTTCAATACTTTGCCGACAAGCGGGACCTGTACTCGTTCATCGCCGATGTGGTGAGTCAGCGGGTGCGTGTCTACATGGAAGCCCGGATCGGCCAACTCGACCCCACCCGGCCGTTTTTCGATTTCCTCACCGACTGGCTCGACGTGTGGATCGCCTACTTCGCCGATCACCCGCACGAACGCGCGATCCATGCGGCGGCAACTCTCGAAGTCGACACCGACGCCCGGATCAGCGTGCGCAGCGTCATCCACCGCCACTACCTGGAAGTTCTGCGGCCGTTGGTACGCGACGCCCAGCGCCGAGGCGATTTCCGCGAGGATGCGGATACCGAGGCGCTGATGTCGTTGCTGCTCTTGATCTTTCCGCACCTTGCCCTCGCGCCCTACATGCGCGGCCTCGATCCGATTCTGGGTCTCGACGACCCCAGCCCCGATCAACCAGCCCTGGCGGTGCGCCGCCTGGTCGCGGTGCTCTCGGCGGCATTCGTCCCCTTAGGCAGCAAAAGTGTTCAGCCACATGAGATCTGAGGAGGTCTGATGACACGGATTGGTTCAAACTCGCTCGCCGCCGGCGGTCTCAACTGGGACAGCCTGCCGCTCAAGCTCTTTGCCGGTGGCAACGCGAAATTCTGGAATCCCGCAGATATCGACTTCTCCCGGGACCGCGCCGACTGGGAGGCGCTGAACGACGACGAACGCGACTTCGCCACCCGGCTGTGCGCGCAGTTCATTGCCGGGGAGGAAGCCGTCACCGAGGACATCCAGCCGTTCATGTCCGCGATGCGGGAAGAGGGTCGGCTCGGCGACGAGATGTACCTGACCCAGTTCGCGTTCGAAGAGGCCAAGCACACCCAGGTCTTTCGGATGTGGCTCGACGCCGTCGGGATGACCGAGGATCTGCAGGGCTACCTCGAACCGTTGCCCGCGTACCGGACGATGTTCTACGACGAACTGCCGGACTGCCTCAACGCGCTGTCGTCGGACGCGTCACCCGCGGCCCAGATTCGCGCGTCGGTGACCTACAACCACGTCGTCGAGGGCATGCTCGCGCTCACTGGCTACTACGCCTGGCACAAGATCTGCGCCGTGCGCGGAATCCTGCCCGGCATGCAGGAATTGGTGCGTCGCATCGGAGACGACGAGCGCCGTCACATGGCGTGGGGCACGTTCACCTGCCGTCGGCACGTCGCCGCCGACGACGCCAACTGGGACGTCTTCGAGGGCCGGATGAACGAACTGATGCCGCTCGCCCTCGACGCCACCCAGCAGGGTTTCGCGCTGTTCGACGTGCCGCCCTTCGATCTCGTCCAGGACGAGATGATGCAGTACGCCGCCGACAAGGGCATGCGCCGCTTCGGCACGATCTCCAGCGCCCGTGGCCGCCCGCTGGGCGAGATCGACCTGGACTATTCGCCGGTGCAGTTGGAGGACACCTTCGCCGACGAGGACGCCCGCGCGCTGGCGGCCGTCTGACGCTCGCGGAGAAACCGCTAGCCGACCCAGACCGTCTTCGCGTTGCAGAACGCGCGGATGCCCAAGTCGGCCAGCTCACGCCCGTAGCCGGAACGCTTGACGCCGCCAAATCCGAGTTCGGGGTGCGACACCGTCATCCCGTTGATGAAGACCTGGCCGGCCTCGATGTCGTCGATGAAGCGCTCCTGCTCGGCCTCGTCGTTGGTCCACGCGTTGGAGCCGAGGCCGAAGGTGGTGGCGTTGGCGATCTCGATGGCCTCGTCGATGTCCGACGCGCGGTACATCGAGGCGACCGGGCCGAACACCTCTTCGGTGTAGAGCGCCATGTCCTTGGTGATCTCGGTGACCACGGTCGGCGGGTAGAACCAGCCCGGCTGATCCGGCGTCTTACCGCCGAGGCGCAGCTTCGCGCCCGCCGCAACGGCGTCGTCGACCTGCTTGGCGATCTCGTCGCGACCCGATTCGGTGGCCAGCGGGCCCACGTCGGTGTCCGGGTCGGTGGGGTCGCCGACCTTGAGGGCCTGCATCCGCTCGACGAACTTGTCGACGAAGACGTCGTAGATGTCGGTGTGCACAATGAAACGCTTTGCGGCGATACAGGACTGGCCGTTGTTCTGCACCCGCGCGGTGACCGCGGTCTTGACGGCCTCGTCGAGGTCGACCGACGGCATGACGATGAACGGGTCGCTACCCCCGAGTTCCATCACGGTCGGCTTGATCTCGTCACCACAGATGGCGGCGACGGACTGGCCGGCCGGCTCGCTGCCGGTGAGCGTGGCCGCTTTGACTCGAGGGTCGCGCAGGATGGCCTCGACCGCGCTGGACGACACCAGCAGGGTCTGGAAGGTGTTTTCGGGAAAGCCGCCGCGGGCGATCACGTCGGACAGATACAGCGCCGACTGCGGGACGTTGGACGCGTGCTTGAGCAGGCCGACGTTGCCGGCCATCAGTGCGGGTGCGGCGAACCGGACGGCCTGCCACAGTGGGAAGTTCCACGGCATGATCGCCAGCACGACTCCGAGCGGCTGCCACCGGGTGTAGGCCCGCTTCGCGCCGACCTTGGACGCCTCGGCCGGCTCGTCGGCCAGCAGCTTCTCGGCGTTCTCCGCGTAGTAGCGAAAGCCCTTGGCGCACTTGAGCGCTTCCGCTTTCGCCGACTTGAGCGTCTTGCCCATTTCCAGGGTCATCATCGCGCCGACCTCGTCGGCTTCTTTCTCGAGCAGATCCGCGGTGGCGTTTGCCCACTCTGCACGCTGGGCAAACGTGGTGTTGTGTCGGTAGTCGAGGAACGCTTCGTGAGCGCGGGTGATCGCCGCCTCGACGTCGGCATCGGTGGCTGGGGTGAAAGTTTTGACAGTCTCGCCGTTGGCCGGGTTGATGGTGGCGATGCCCACGCTGCGCTCCTTCGTTGGGAGGGTTTCTGAAAGCTTCAACACCTAGCCTGCCACTATCGTTCCGAACAAGGGAGGGCCGATGAGCAAAGCCGCCGAGCTGATAGTCAAGTGCCTGGAGAACGAGGGCGTCGAATATGTCTTCGGCCTACCGGGCGAGGAGAACATTCGCTTCGTGCAGGCGCTGGCGGCGTCGTCGAAGATCCGGTACGTCCTGACCCGCCATGAGCAGGCGGCGTCGTTCATGGCCGAGATGTACGGCAGGGTCACCGGGCGGGCCGCGGTGGTCTCCGCCACGCTGGGCCCGGGCGCGATCAACATGCAGCTCGGTGTCGCCGACGCCACTACGAACAGCACGCCACTGGTCGCGATCTCCGCGCAGGTCGGTCAGACGCGGGAATACAAGGAGTCGCACCAGTACGTCGACCTGGTGTCGATGTTCGCGCCGATCACTCGGTGGGCCGCCGACATCCCGACCGCGCAGGCGATACCGGAGATGGTGCGTAAGGCTTTCAAGCTCGCCGAGACCGAGCGGCCGGCCGCGGTGTACCTCGCGGTGCCCGAGCACATCGACGCCGACGACGACGACTATGAGCTGGGACCGTTGCCGCGCAACGTCGTTCACGCCGAGGCCCCGGCCTTCCGGCAGGTGGCGCGCGCCGTCGACATCTTGCGGCAGGCCAAGCGGCCGGTGGTGCTGGCCGGGCACGGCGCCGCTCGCGCCAACGCCACCGACGCCCTGGTCAGGTTTTCCGAGAAGTTCGACATCCCGGTGGCCAACACCTTCCACGGCAAGGGCGTCATGCCCGACGATCATCCGAACGGCATCGGCGCGCTGGGCTTCATGCGGCACGACTATGTGAACTTCGGCTTCGACAACGCCGACGTCGTGATCGCGGTTGGCTACGAATTGCAGGAGTTCGATCCGGTCCGGATCAACCCCAAGGCCGATAAGAAGATAATCCACATCCACCGGTTCCCGGCCGAGGTCGATGCGCACTACTCGGTCGACGTCGGAATCATCGGCGACATCAGCGCATCGCTCGATGCGCTTGCCGAGGCGCTTGACGATCACGTCTTCACCGCCGATCCGGAGATTCCCGGCGCCGGCCTGCTCAACGAGGAATTCACCGGTGGACAACAGGATTCGCGCTTCCCGCTGGCGCCCGCGCGGGTGGTCGCAGACACCCGTGCCGCGTTGGACCGCAGCGACGTCGTGCTGGTCGACACCGGGGCCACCAAGATGTGGATGGCTCGGCTGTATCCGACGTACGAGGCCAATACCTGTCTGATCTCGAATGGCTTGTCCACCATGAGCTTCGCGTTGCCCGGAGCGATGGGGGTGAAGCTGGCCCGCCCGGATGCCAAGGTGCTGGCGGTGGTCGGTGATGGCGCATTTCTGATGAACTCCCAGGAGATCGAAACCGCAGTCCGCGAGAAGATCCCGCTTGTGGTGCTGATCTGGGAGGACGGTGGCTACGGCCTGATCGAGTGGAAGATGGATCTCGAACTCGGCGAGCATCACTACGTGAAGTTCGGTAACCCTGACATCGTGAAGTACGCGGAAAGCTTTGGCGCCAAAGGCTATCGGATCTCCGAGGCCGACGAGCTGCTACCGACGCTGCGGACCGCGCTGGCCGACGACGGGGTGTCGCTGATCTGCTGCCCGGTCGACTACTCCGACAATCTCCGGCTGACCGACCGACTCGGCGAGCTCGACGAGACGCTGTAGCGCCTCGTGCTGATCCGGCAGCTGGAGTATTTCGTCGCACTCGCCCGGGAGCGGCATTTCGCTCACGCCGCCGCCGCGTGCCACGTCTCCCAGCCGGCGCTCTCAGAAGCGATCCGCAAGCTGGAGCACGAGCTGAAAGTGCCGCTCGTGCGGCGCGGGCAGAAGTTCGAGGGCCTGACGCCGGAGGGCGAGCGGTTGGTGCACTGGGCCCGGCGGGTGCTGGCCGACTGCGACGCGCTGAAACAGGAAGTCACCGCGCTGCAGACCGGGCTGGTCGGCGAACTCCGGTTGGGCGTCGTCCCGGCGGCCGCGACCACCGTCGCGTTGCTGACCGATCCGTTCTGCGCCGCACACCCGCTGGTGCGGGTGGCGTTGAACACCAGCCTGCAGTCCGCCGAGATCGTCGAACAGATCTGCCGGTTCGAATTGGACGCCGGCATAATCTATTTCGAGCGCCAGGACATGGCCGACCTGACTGTCACCCCGCTGTATCGCGAGCACCAGGTTCTGATCGCCGGCAACGAACTGCTCACCGCCAAGGCAGACTCGATCGGCTGGGCCGACGCGCTGCAATTGCCGCTGTGCCTGCTGACCGTGGGGATGCGGGGCCGCCGGCTGATCGACGATGCGCTGGCCGGCCAGGGTCTGGCCGTCACGCCGCAACTCGAGGCCGACTCGGTCGGCACGTTGCTGGCCCACGTCGCCACCGGGCGCTGGGCCAGCATCGTTCCGCACACCTGGGTGCACACCCTCGGCATGCCGGCGGGGGTGTCGGTTGTGCGGCTGCGCGAACCGTCCGTCGCCGCAACGTTGGCGCTGGTCACACTTACCGCCGAGCCCGGTTCCCCGGTCGCGCGTGCCTTGGTCGACACCGCGCACGGGGCGGATCTGGCCACACTGCTCGACCAGCGATAGGCCCCGCCTATCGACCGGTCGGAAATGCGTCTTGGACAGCCGCAGAGCCCGGGGACGAGACTGGAGTCGATGAGAAAAGCAGCCATCCAAAAGCGTTGATCGACAAGGCATTCGGGTGGGCGACTCGAGGAGGATGTCATGGCCAAGTGTGTGATGGTGCTATACCCGGACCCGGTCGACGGTTACCCGCCGAAGTACGCCCGTGACAGCATCCCCGAGATCCACAACTACCCCGGCGGCGACACCGTGCCGACGCCGTCGAAGATCGACTTCACTCCCGGTGCACTGCTGGGCTGCGTCTCCGGCGAACTGGGGTTGCGCAAGTTCTTCGAGGAGAACGGCCACGAACTCGTTGTCACGTCGGACAAGGACGGTCCGGATTCGGAGTTCGAGCGGGAGCTGACCGACGCCGATATCGTTATCTCCCAGCCTTTTTGGCCTGCATACCTGACCAAGGAGCGTATCGACAAGGCGCCCAAGCTGAAGTTGGCCCTGACCGCGGGCATCGGCTCCGACCACGTCGACCTCGACGCCGCGCAGCAGCACGGCATCACCGTCGCCGAGGTGACCTACAGCAACAGCATCAGCGTCGCCGAACACGCCGTCATGCAGATCCTGACCCTGGTGCGCAACTTCGTGCCGTCGCACCGCTGGGCCGCCGACGGCGGCTGGAACATCGCGGACTGCGTCGAGCGGGCCTACGACCTGGAGGGCATGGACGTCGGCGTGATCGCGGCCGGTCGGATCGGTCGCGCGGTGCTGCGCCGACTCGCCCCGTTCGACGTCAACCTGCACTACACCGACACTCACCGGCTCTCGCCCGACGTGGAGAAGGAACTCAACGTGACCTACCACCCGGACGTCGAGTCGCTGGTGCGCTCGGTCGACGTGGTGTCGGTGCACTCACCGCTGTACGCGGACACCCGTGCCATGTTCGACGAGAAGCTGATCAACTCGATGCGCCGCGGCTCCTACATCGTCAACACCGCGCGTGCGGAGGAGACTGTTCCGGAGGACATCGCGGCCGCACTGCGCAGCGGCCGGTTGGCGGGTTACGCGGGCGACGTGTGGTTCCCGCAACCGCCCCCGGCGGATCACCCGTGGCGGACCATGCCCAACAACGCGATGACCCCGCACGTGTCCGGAACCACGTTGTCCGCGCAGGCCCGCTACGCCGCGGGCACCCGCGAGATCCTGGAGTCGTTCTTCGCGGGCACGCAGATCAGGCCCGAGTACCTGATCGTGGAAGGCGGCAAGCTGGCCGGCACGGGAGCTACGTCTTACCAGAAGCAGAAACCGTCGAAGTAGCCACCGCGGCAAGGGAAATCAGTGCCAGCAGCTGCACCCAGGGGGAGTGCCCGGCGTATCCGTCGACCGATCGCCACGGATGCCGCGACAACACCGCACCGGCCAGAATCAGTCCGCCGGCGCTCGCCCACCTGGTGGCTTGGGCGAGCCGTTGCGGCCGGTCGCGCAGCGTCCACCGCAAACCCAGTGCGGCACAGACGATCACCACGCCGGCCCACCCGGCGATCAGGAAGCCGGCACCCAGCACCGGGGCGGCTGCCCAGGGCCCGGGCGTCCACGGCGAGGCCGCCGCGTCGTCGACTCGGCGGCGCGCGGGCCACCACGCCAGCAGCGCAAGCAGCGGCAGCAGCGCCAATCCGCTCGCCAGGCCCGCCCGGTAGAGCGCGTTGGGAGCAAAGGTCAGCGTGATGGTGCCCGACGCGCCGGCCGGCACGATCCAGCCCTGCTGCCATCCGTTGACCGTCAACGGTTTCAGCCGGTCGCCGGTTCCGGTGCGGGCAACCCAGCCCGGGTTGACGCTTTCCGGGACGACCAGCACACGCGCCGTCTTCGACTCTGGCGCAATCACTTCGCGGTGGGCGGGCCCCCACGCCCCGGTGCGCACCGGCGTCGCGGAGGTCGAGGGCGCGGTGTCCGGTCCGGTCAGCTCCGCGCCGTCGACGACGAACTGCGATCCCGGGCTGATCACCAACTCCTGCTGACCGGCGGGCAGCTGGATCGGTTCGCTGTCGCACGGCCGGGCGCTGACCGGGGTGCCGTCCAGCAGAGCGCCGACGTCCGTGTGCACCTCGGTGTGCACGAACCGGCCGGCGATCGCGATGATCGGGCCGTGGTCGCAGTCGACGGCTATCGCACGATCGCGGTTGCGGGACGCGTCGGCGGCGGCGATCGGCGCCCCGTCCGTGCCCAGGGCGGCGACCTCGGCCAGGCCGGGGGGCTTCAGTTGGTCGAAGCCCAGCGCGGTCCGGTCGATCACGTCTTTCCAGTCCAGCAGGCTGATCGTGACGGTGTCGGTGACTCGCGGCTGCAGCGAAAGCAGCTGCGGCCCCGACGTTCCCACTGCCCGGACCTGGGGCCCGGCGCCGAGGTCGACGGCTACCAGGGTGGGGTGCGCGGGCACCGACGACGAGCTGGGGGTGAGACGCAGTCCGGTGACCTCGGTGGCTCGCGGCAGGTTCAGCCTGAGTGTCGGAGGCGTCTTGTGCTGGGTGACGCGCTGCGGCGCTGTCCAGGCGGTGGCCGGGTCGCCGTCGGTGGCGGCGTAGGCCGCGCCGAGCACGTCGACCGAGTCGGCGTCACCATGCGCCTGGGTGGTATCCGGCTCGGCGACGAGGTCCGCGAGCTTGGGTCCCGAGCGGGCGCGCACCCAGATCGTCGGCGTCACCGAGATCGGCGCAGGCACGCTCAGGGTGCGGCTGAAGCTGGCGGGTGACTCGGCGGCCAGCGCCATCGACGGCGCGCACTGCATGTGGTTCAGGCCCATCGCACAGCCCGGCCGGCCTAGCGGCTCGGCGCCCAGATCCCATTGCGCGACAGCAGTATTGGGTGGAGGCGGCGGGACGAGCGCGGTGTGCCGGATGTTGATCGGATGGGCGTAACCCTTGGCGTCGTACTGGGTGATGGACAGGTCGGTGATCGCGAACTGGACCCCGGGCGACCCGTCGTCGGTACCGATCGCAGTGATGCGCACCCACGGGGTCTCGCCGTAGGGCAGCGCGGCGGTGACCGGTTTGCCTGCCTCGTCGAACCGCAGTGTCGTTGTGCCGGTGATGGTCTCGATCTCGACGCGGCGGACTTGGGCGCCCACCGTGGTCGCGCTGGGCGCGATGGTGATGACGCTGTTGGTCACCGGGTGGTCGAAGTCGACCTGTAGCCACTGGCCGACGGCCGACTGCAAGGCGTTGGACACCCACGCCGTCGCCGAGTCGGCGTCGATCGCCGCGGCGGGAGATGCGGCGGTCGCGACGTCCGGCAGCGCCGTCGAGTCGGACGACGAACTCGACGCCGTCAGCCGGCCACCGGTCCACGCGCCGCGGACGGTGTCGGCGCCGGGGCTCGGATAGTCCGGCACCCGGTTGAACGTGTGCCGGGCGTCGCCCTCGGCGCGGATCGCCGACGAGTGCTCGTCGACCCGGCCGTAGTCGGTCTCCCGCGCCAGCGGCGTATCCGTCACGGTCGCAACGGGAATCGGCAGGTCCGCGGCCACCGCGTCGGCGGTCAACATCGCCGGGCCCAGCGGTGGCTGCCCGGATAGCCGGCGGCGTTCGTCGAGGCGTAGCAGCGATTCCGGTCCGCCGGCCACGCGCGGCATCGCGTCGACGTCGGCAAGATACGGTCCACCGGCGGATCCGTCGACGCGGTAGACCTCTACGGCGGGGTATCGCGGGCGCAGGCCGCTGTCGGAGACGAAACCCGCCACGGGCTCCGACCCGACCGGATCACCGAACTGTGCCACCTTGCGCAGCCGCGGCGACCCCTCGACGGCCCGGTGCACCAGGATCGGACGGGCCGACCGGGACGCATCCGGGTCCAGGTCGTTACGCACGACGAGATACGAAATACCTTGCGTGGCAAGCGTATCGGCCAAGCCGGCGGACGGCGTCCCGGCGGCGAAAAGGCGCTGCACCGAATCCAGCGCGCGGATGGTCTGCGGCGGGGTCAACGGGATGGAATCGCGCACCCCCCAGGGGCTGCGGCCGAGCACCTGCAGTGGCTCGTCGTGGCTGGTGCCCCACAGTTGAGTGGCGAACGGCGCACCGGGCACGACCAGCACGCGGCCCGGCGACGGGGTGCCGGTGTTGTGCTGGTCGAGCCAGTCGGCAGTCTCGTGCCAGTACGGCGGGATTGCGGTGAAAGTCCCGGGCGGGGCGATCCGGCCCGTCCACGCCAGCGACGTACCGGCCGTCAACGCGGTCAGCACGACGATCCCGACCGCGACCCGCCTGTCGCGCTCGGGATGCGCAAACACATTCAGCCACAACGCTTTCGGCGCGCTTCCCGGTAGCGGGACCCGGCCCAGCAGCTGGGCCAACCCCAATACCACCGGGATGCGGATCAGTGACTCCAGCTTGTGCACGTTGCGAATCGGTGCGCCGCCGGCGTCCAGGAAGGCCTGAACCTGTTGCGCCACAGGCGAACCCATACCGCCGCTGTAGCCAACGCCCAGCAACACCATGCCGACCAGCAACATCGTCACCAACCGGCCACGGGCGGGCAGCCCCGACATTGCCAGGCCGGCCAGCCCGGCCGCTGCCACCAGGCAGGTGGCCAGGATCGCGACCGACCCGGTGACCAGCGGCGCTCCCGCGGTGGCGTTGGGCGCCACGAACGGGGTCCAGCTGTCGGTGCCGCGCAGCACCTCGACCACCGACGACCATTGCGTGGTCACCCCGGACGATTCGATGAAATCCAGGAACGGTGGGCTGATCCGGGCCATCAGGATCAGGGCCACCAGCCACCACGTCATGGCCAGCGCCATCGCCGGAACCAGCCACGCGGTGTAGCGCCACCAGCGGCGGTCGGGCCGGTGGCAAGCCCACCAGATCACCGCGGGCAGGCAGCCGGCCAGTGTCGCGATCGCGTTGACCGCGCCCATCAGTGCGACCGCCACCCCGGCCTGGCCCGCTAGCCGGCGCACCGAACGCCCGTCCCGCAGCGCCAGGATCGTCGGGAGCAACACCCAGGGCGCCAACATGATCGGCAGGGTCTCCGACGAGATCGACCCCAACGTGGTCAGCACCCGCGGCGACAGCGCGAAACCCGTGGCCGCAATGACGCGCGACGTCGGGCTGCCGATGCCGAGCGCCTCGGCGACCCGGAGCAAGCCCCAGAAGCCAACGGTCAGCAGCAGCGCCCACCACAGCCGCTGCGTGACCCAGCCCGGCAGCCCGAGCAGATGGCCGGCCAGAAAGAAGCTGCCGTGCGGGAAGAGGTAGCCGTAGGCCTGATTCTGCGCCTGCCCGAAGGGCAGCTCGCTGTTCCACAGATTGGTTGCACGGGCCAGAAAGCGCAGTGGGTTGGCGGTCAGGTCGAGTTTGGTGTCCGGGGAGATCCGGCCGGGCGACGAGCCGAAGCTCAGTGCCAGAGCGACCGAGGTGACCAGCCACAGCCACCGTCGCGACAACGGCTCAACCTGGATTCCGAGTCTCAGATCGCGCCGACTGTGCAGGTTATGCACAGGGTTTCGGGCTTTTCACGCTCACAACCTGCACAGTGGGCGGCAGTTAACTGCGGTTGCCGTACTCGACCCGGTTGAGCACCGACGACTGCGGGTCGCCTCCGGGGAGCGGCGGCTTGGTGTCCTGCTGGACCATCAACGTGATCCCGAAGATCGCGGCCGCGCCCAGCAGCAGGCCGACCACAACACTGGCGGCGGCGGGCGCGACGAAGCGATTCATAGCTGCCCAACCTAGCAGCATGGCGGGCCTGAGCCCATGACAGCATGGCCTGATGACTTTGCCGCGCAGCCTCGCCGTGATTGCCGCCGCCACGGTGCTGATGACGGGGTGCGGCCACCCGGCCCCCAAGCCCGCGCCGTCGACGTCCTCGCCGACGGTCCAGGCCCAACCGCCGGTGAGATCGGCCTGCGGCGACCCGACGCTGCTGCCGCCGCGGGAGAAGCTGGCCCAGCTGCTCATGGTCGGCGTCCGCGACGGCGACGACGCCACGGCCGTGGTGACGAAATACCACGTCGGTGGCATCTTCTTCGGCAGCTGGACCGACCCCAGGATCCTGGGCCCCAACCTGTCCCGGGACCTGAGCGTGAGCACGGCGCTGCCGGTCGCGGTCAGTGTCGACGAGGAGGGCGGTCGGGTGTCGCGGCTGTCCAAGCAGTTGGGGCCGGCGCCTTCGGCTCGCGAGCTGGCCAAGCACTACACCCCCGAGCAGGTCTACGGGATGGCGCTCGACCGCGGCCACCGGATGCGCGGCCTCGGTATCACCATTGATTTCGCCCCCGACACGGACGTGGTCGAGGACGACGTTGCCGACGACACCGTGATCGGCGACCGGTCGTTCGGCGCCGACCCCGCGAAGGTCGTCGAGTACGCCCGCCAGTACGCCCGCGGGCTGCGCGACGCCGAGATCCTGCCGGTGTTCAAGCACTTTCCGGGCCATGGCCACGGGTCGGGCGATTCGCACACCGGGTCGGTGATCGTCACGCCGCCGCTGGCGCAGTTGCAGGACAAAGACCTGGTGCCCTACCGAGTGCTACTGGCGGAGCCGGGCAAGCAGGGCGCGATGGTCGGCCATCTGCAGGTGCCCGGCCTCACCGGCGACGAACCCGCCAGCGTCAGCCAAAAAGCCGTACAGATGCTGCGGACCGGCTCCGGATACAACGGCCCGCACTTCGACGGCCCGATCTTCAGCGACGACCTTTCCAGCATGGCCGCCATCAAGGACCACTACACCGTGCCCGAAGCGGTCCTGCGCACCTTGCAGTCCGGTACCGACGTGGCGCTGTGGATCACCACCGACGAGGTGCCCGCGGTTCTGGACCGACTGCAGAAGGCCTTGGACGCCAAGGAATTGAAGATGTCCGACGTCGACGACTCCGTCCGGCGCATCGAGAAGTTCAAAGGCCACAAGGCCGACTGCGGGCCGTAATTCGGCGGCGCGACCCCGGATTGCTTACTCTGAACGGGCGCGTTGGCGAGAAGGGGACAGCATGGCCGGTGGTACCAAGCGGTTGCCGCGTGCTGTCCGGGAGCAGCAGATGCTCGACGCCGCGGTCGAAATGTTCTCCATCAACGGCTATCACGACACCTCGATGGACGTCATCGCCGCCAAGGCCGAGATCTCCAAGCCGATGCTCTATCTCTACTACGGCTCCAAAGAAGAGCTGTTCGGCGCGTGCCTGGACCGCGAGCTGGCGCGGTTCATCGACGGCGTGCGCGAGGACATCGACCTCGACCAGAGCCCGCGAGACCTGTTGCACAACACAATCGTGGCGTTCATGCGCTACATCGACGCCAACCGCGCGTCGTGGATCGTGATGTACGCGCAGGCGACCAACTCCCAGGCCTTTGCGCACACCGTGCGCGAGGGCCGCGAACGCATCATCACGCTGGTGGTCCGGGTGCTGCAGGCCGGGACGCGAAACCCGGAGCCGGACACCGACTTCGAAATGGTCGCCGCCGCGTTGGTGGGCGCGGGTGAGGCGATCGCGACGCGACTCAGCACCGGTGACACCGACGTCGACGGCGCGGCCGAGGTGATGATCAACCTGTTCTGGCGCGGCCTCAAGGGCAAGCCGAGCGACAAGGACGCCGAGCCCGTCGCCGAATCCGACTAGTCGTGACGCGCAGCCGCAACGCTGACTTCTACTGTGCGGTGGTGATTGTCGGGCTGTTGGCCGGCTGCGCCGGTTTAGCGACGACGTTCCTATTGCGCTCGATCGAGCACCTCACCTACCACTACACGTTCGGATCGCTGCTGGAGGGCGTCACGGCGAGCAGCCCCGTCCGCCAGGCTGTCGGCCCGACGATCGGCGGCGCGCTCGCCGGGTTGGGCTGGTGGATCCTGCGGTCCCGGACCGAGGTGGCCCCGCTGGCGGCGGCGGTGGCGCATCGCGATCGGATTCGGTTGCTGCCCTTTACTTTCGATGCCGCTCTGCAGGTGCTGGTCGTCGGCTCCGGTGCGTCGCTGGGTCGGGAGGTCGCCCCTCGTCAATTCGCCGTGGCGCTGAGCAACCTGGTCATCGGCTGGGTCAAACGACTCTCCGAACGTGACCGCGAAATACTGCTGGCATGCGCGGCGGGCGCGGGACTGGGGGCGGTCTATGCGGTGCCGCTCGGGGGCGCGGTGTTCACCCTGCGAATCATGTTGAAGACGTGGCGTCCTCGCGCGATAGGCGCCGCGCTGATCACCTCGAGCCTGGCTGTGTCGGTGTCGTCGTTCATCACTCACGATCAGCCGAACCTGCACTGGCCCGATCCCGATGTGTCCTACCGGCTGATCGGCTACGCGCTGGCACTGGCGCCGCTGTCGCTGTTGGTCGGGTTGCTGTTCAACCGGCTCATGGGCTGGGCCGGGCAGCGCGACGTGCCCAAGTCGTGGCTGCTGATCCCCGGTATCGCCGCCGCCGGACTGCTGGTGGGGGTGTGCTCCCACTGGTGGCCCGAGCTACCCGGCAACGGCCGATCGATCCTCAACGTCATCCTGGCCGGCGGCATGACCCTGAACACCGCGGCGATCGTGCTGGTACTCAAACTCGTTGTGACAGCTGCGTTTCTGCGGGTCGGCGCGCGGGGCGGGCTGTTCACCCCGGCGCTGGCGACCGGTGCGGCTGCCGGGACACTGTTCGTGCTGACGATCAACGCGATCGCCGGGACGCACTACGGCGTGCCGGCGGTCGCGCTGGCCGGTTCGGCCGGGGTGCTGGCCATCACCCAGAACGCGCCGCTGTGGGCGGCGATCTTCGTCTGGGAACTGGCCAGACCCCCGTTATGGCTGCTGCTCGTCTTCCTGGTGGCCGCGCTCAGCACCTACGGACTACGGAAGATGTTGTTGCGCAACGGCTAGAGCGCCCGCAGCGTCCCGGTCAAGTGTGGGTAGCCCTTGGCGAGGTTGCGCAGGCTGAGGTCCCAGCCGTCGGGGCCGTGGTCGACGTAGAGGCCGGCGCTGGCCGGCAGTAACACCGGCTTGCCGAACCGCACCGAGTACGTCACCGCGTCGGGCAGGGCGGCCTCCAGGTTGGCCAGTACCGCTGCCGCGCTGAACATTCCGTGCGCAATCGCGGTGGGAAAGCCGAACAGCTTCGCGCCGACCGAGCTGGTGTGGATCGGATTGTGGTCGCCACCGACCGCGGCGTACCGCCGGATCTGCCCGGGGCTGATGCGCAGAATCGCGTTGGGCGGCGGCAACTTCGGCTGCTTCTGCGGCGGCTGCTTGGGCTCGCCGGACAGGCTGGTGCGCTGCTGGTGCAGGAAGGTGGTGACCTGATGCCAGGCCACCTCGTTACCCACGCTGATATCGGTGAGTATGTCGACCAGCAGGCCTTTGCGGTGTTCGCGCAGGTTCTCCGCGTGCACCGCGATGTTCACCGTGTCCGTCGTGCGGATCGGCCGGTACTGGGTGATCTCGTTCTCGATGTGCACGGAACCCATTGCGGCGAACGGGAAGTCGAACCCGGACACCAGCGACATCACGGCGGGAAAGGCCAGCGCGAACGGGTAGGTCAGTGGCACCGCGTCGGCGTAACGAAGGCCGGTGACCTCCGCGTACTCGGCGACGTTGGCGCGGTCGATCGGGAGTTCGTCGACGCTGACCGTCCGGCCGGGCAACTGACTGCCGCGGGGCACGAACGGCAGCGCACCCGCCGCCGCCCGCAGCATGTTCCTCAAGCCGCTTGGCTGCTCAGCCACGTCAGGCCCCCAACATGGCTTGGCCGCACACGCGAATCGTGTTGCCGGTCACGGCGTTCGAGGCGGGGCTGGCGAAGTAGGCGATGGCCTCGGCCACGTCGACCGGCTGGCCGCCCTGATACAGCGAGTTCAGCCGACGGCCCACCTCGCGGGTGGCCAGCGGGATCGCCTCGGTCATCTTGGTCTCGATGAAGCCGGGGGCGATCGCGTTGATCGTCACGCCGTGCTCGGCCAGCTTCGGGGCCAGCGCCTCGGTGAGCCCGATCATGCCGGCTTTGGTGGTGGCGTAGTTGGTCTGCCCGCGGTTGCCCGCGATGCCCGCCATCGACGACAGCCCGATCACGCGGCCGCCTTCCCCGATGCTGCCGTTGTCGACCAGGCCTTCGGTAAGGCGGTGCGGCGCAAGCAGGTTGACGGCGAGCACCGAGTTCCAACGCGAGTCGTCCATGTTCGCCAGCAGCTTGTCGCGGGTGATGCCGGCGTTGTTGACCAGGATGTCCGCGTGGCCGTTGTAGTGGTCGCGCAGATGCTCGGTGATCTTCTCGACCGCGTCGGGGGCGGTGACGTCGAGCGCCA
Organism: Candidatus Mycobacterium wuenschmannii; assembly: GCF_030252325.1. NCBI lineage: Bacteria > Bacillati > Actinomycetota > Actinomycetes > Mycobacteriales > Mycobacteriaceae > Mycobacterium > Candidatus Mycobacterium wuenschmannii. The sequence goes on from NZ_CP126981.1 coordinate 4,075,692, forward strand.
GCGCCGTGCCGCCGATCCGGCTCGCGGTCTCGGTCAGCGCGTCGGTGGCGGACTCGACGTCGATCGCCACCACCCGGGCTCCGTCACGCGCGAACACCTCGGCGATGGTCGCGCCGATGCCGCGCGCTGCACCGGTCACGATGCCGACCTTGCCGTCGAGCGGGCGGTCCCAGTCCTTGACCGGCGTCGAGTCGGCCGGCCCGACGCGGAACACCTGCCCGTCCACGTAGGCCGACTTGGCCGATAGCAGGAATCGCAGGGTGGACTCGATGCCGGTCGCGGCGGGCTTCGCGTCGGGGGACAGGTAGACCAGCGACACGGTCGCACCGCGCTGCAATTCCTTACCGAGCGACCGGGTGAAGCCCTCCAGCGAACGCTGCGCGATCCACTCGTCGGCGCTCTCGGCGTCCTCGGGGGTGGTGCCGATGACGACGACGCGGCCCGAGTGGCCCAGGTTGCGCAGCAGCGGCGTGAAGAACTCGTGCAGGGCGGTCAACTGGGTCGGGTTGGTGATCCCGGTGGCGTCGAACACCAGCCCACCGAACGAATCCGCCCACCGGCCGCCGAGGTTGGCGCCCACCACGTCGTAGTCGGCTTCCAGTGCGGCACGCAGTGGCTCGACGACGCGGCCCTCGCCGCCGATCAGCAACGACCCGGCCAGCGGCTGCTCACCTGCCCGATACCGCCGCAGCTTCTCGGGCTGCGGGACGCCAAGTTGCTTGGCGAGAAACGCACCGGGCCCGGAGTTGACGACTTGGGAGAATAGATCGGGTGCCACTGGGTTGCCTTCCATGCTGTCGGGTATCTGTACGGTAGTCGAGAGCTAACTTACTCCAGAGTAAGAACAGTGGGTAGTATGGCTCCCAACACCGGATAACCATCAATTGACGGAGATAAGCGTGCCCTCTCAAAGCACCTCAGCCGACAGCACCTCGGCAAGTTCCCAGGCGACTGCCGCCAAGCGACGGGTCGCGGTCCTGGGTGGCAACCGGATCCCGTTCGCGCGGTCGGACCGGGCCTACGCCCAGGCGTCCAACCAGGACATGTTCACCGCGGCCCTCGGCGGTCTGGTCGACCGGTTCAACCTGTCCGGCGAGCGCCTCGGCGCGGTCATCGGCGGCGCCGTGCTCAAGCACAGCCGCGACTTCAACCTGGTACGTGAGTCAGTCCTCGGCTCCGCGCTGTCGTCCTATACGCCGGCGTTCGATCTGCAGCAGGCCTGTGGGACCGGTCTGCAGGCGGCGATCGCGGCCGCCGACGGCATCGCCTCCGGGCGGTATGAAGTGGCGGCGGCAGGAGGCGTCGATACCACCTCCGACGCCCCGATCGCCCTGGGCAACAACCTGCGGCACACCCTGCTCGGGTTGCGGCGCGCCAAGTCGAACGTCGACCGGTTGAAGCTCGTCGGCAAGCTGCCCGCCAGCCTCGGCGTGGAGATTCCGGTGAACAGCGAGCCGCGCACCGGCATGTCGATGGGTGAGCATGCCGCCGTCACCGCAAAGCAGATGGGCGTCAAGCGGGTGGACCAGGACGCGCTGGCTGCGGCGAGCCACCAGAAAATGGCGGCGGCGTACGACCGGGGCTTCTTCGACGACCTGATCACCCCGTTCCTGGGCCTGTACCGCGACGACAACCTGCGACCGGACTCGTCGGCGGAGAAGCTGGCCAAGCTCAAGCCGGTGTTCGGGGTGAAGGCCGGCGACGCGACCATGACCGCGGGCAATTCGACGCCATTGACCGACGGCGCCTCGGTGGCGTTGCTGTCCACGGACGAGTGGGCCACCGAGCACGGGCACCAGCCGCTGGCCTACCTCGTCGACGCCGAGACCGCGGCGGTGGACTACGTCAACGGCGCCGACGGCCTGCTGATGGCCCCGACGTATGCGGTGCCGCGGCTGCTCGCCCGCAACGGGCTCACCCTGCAGGACTTCGACTTCTACGAGATCCACGAGGCCTTCGCGTCCGTCGTGCTGGCGACGCTGGCGGCGTGGGAGTCCGAGGAGTACTGCAAGGAGCGCCTCGGCCTCGATGCCGCCCTCGGGTCCATCGACCGGTCCAAGCTGAACGTGAACGGCTCGTCGCTGGCGGCCGGGCACCCGTTCGCGGCCACCGGCGGCCGGATTCTGGCGCAGCTGGCCAAGCAACTGCACGAGGCGAAGGCCGCCAACGGCGGTAAGCCGGTACGTGGGTTGATCTCGATCTGCGCGGCCGGCGGGCAAGGCGTCGCCGCCATTCTCGAGGCCTGATAGGCGCGGCTCCGGCCGCGTTTAACACCGTTAACTCAAGGGTAGCCATCGACTCGGATAGCTCCGTGTTGTCGTCCGACCCCCGACCCGATGGCAGCGCGGGGCGTCCCCCGATCGGTGCATTGCCTGCGCGCAGGAGTCAGGCCGATACCGGGGCCGCCACGGAATGAGGGGATCCCGCGGCGGCCCCTTTCGTGTATCGAATCCGGTAAAGCAAAACCCCCCGTCTCCAATCGGAGAGCGGGGGGTTTCGCCGTTTAACTCAGACTCAGAACGCGGCCTCGTCGAGCTCCATGACCTCGTTGTCGAGTGTGTCCAGCACGGTGCGGGTGCTGGTCAGCAGCGGCAGGAAGTTCTTCGCAAAGAACGACGCCACGGCGATCTTGCCCTCGTAGTACGAACGGTCGGAGTCGCTGCAACCGGCGTCCAGCGCTTCCAGGGCTACCGCGGCCTGACGCTGCAGCAGCCAGCCGAGCACCAGGTCGCCGACGCTCATCAGGAAGCGCACGGAACCCAGGCCGACCTTGTAGATGCTCGAGATGTCATCCTGAGCGGCCATCAGGTAGCCGGTCAGCGTCGCGGCCATCGCCTGGACGTCGGCCAGCGCGGTGGACAGCAGCGCCCGCTCGGCCTTCAGGCGGCCGTTGCCGGACTCGTTCTTGATGAACTCCTCGATCTGCCCGGACACGTGGGCCAGCGCAACACCCTTGTCGCGGACGATCTTCCGGAAGAAGAAGTCCTGCGCCTGGATGGCCGTGGTGCCCTCGTAGAGCGAGTCGATCTTGGCGTCACGGATGTACTGCTCGATCGGGTAGTCCTGCAGGAAGCCGGACCCACCGAAGGTCTGCAGGCTCTCGGTGAGCTTGGCGTATGCCTGCTCGGAGCCGACGCCCTTGACGATCGGGAGCATCAGGTCGTTGACCTTGACCGCCAGGTCGGCGTCCACGCCGTGCAGCGCCTTGGCCACGGCCGCGTCCTGGTAGGTCGCGGTGTAGAGGTACAGCGCACGCAGACCCTCGGCGTAGGCCTTCTGGGTCATCAGGCTGCGACGCACGTCCGGGTGGTGGGTGATGGTCACCCGCGGAGCGGTCTTGTCGGTCATCTGGGTGAGGTCGGCACCCTGCACGCGCTCCTTGGCGTACGCCAGCGCGTTCAGGTAACCGGTCGACAGCGTCGCGATGGCCTTGGTGCCGACCAGCATGCGCGCGTTCTCGATGACCTCGAACATCTGCGCAATACCGTTGTGCACCTCGCCGACGAGCCAGCCCTTGGCCGGTACGTCGTGCTGGCCGAAGGTGAGCTCACAGGTCGCGGAGACCTTGAGGCCCATCTTGTGCTCGACGTTGGTGACGAAGACGCCGTTGCGCTCGCCCAGCTCGCCGGTCTCGAAGTCGAAGTGGAACTTCGGCACGAAGAACAGCGACAGGCCCTTGGTGCCGGGGCCGGCGCCCTCGGGGCGGGCCAGCACCAGGTGGAAGATGTTCTCGAACATGTCGTCGGAGTCACCCGAGGTGATGAAGCGCTTCACCCCGTCGATGTGCCACGAGCCGTCGTCCTGCTGGATGGCCTTGGTGCGGCCGGCGCCGACGTCCGAACCGGCGTCCGGCTCGGTGAGCACCATGGTGGAGCCCCAGCCGCGCTCGGCGGCGATGACGGCCCACTTCTTCTGCTCTTCGGTGGCCAGGTTGTAGAAGATCTGCGCGAATCCCGCACCGCCGGCGTACATCCAGACGGCGGGGTTGGCGCCGAGCAGGTGCTCGTGCAGCGCCCACAGCATGGCCTTGGGCATCGGCATGCCGCCGAGCTCCTCGTCCAGGCCGACCTTGTCCCAACCACCTTCGATGACGGCGGCCACCGATGCCTTGAAGCTGTCGGGCAGCGTCACGGTGTGCGTCTCGGGGTCGAAGACCGGCGGGTTGCGGTCCCCCTCGACGAAGGAGTCGGCGACAGGCCCTTCGGCCAGTCGGCTCATCTCCGTCAGCATTTCGCGGGCGGTGTCGGCGTCCAGGTCGCTGTAGTCGCCTTCGCCGAACACCTTGTCAACGCCAAGAACCTCGAACAGGTTGAACGCCTGATCGCGGACGTTGCTCTTATAGTGGCTCACTGGTTCCTCCTCGATGAGAACGCCACTTCAGGTTGGGTACTTGGGCTAAGTTACCCACCAGTAACACGGCTAAGTTATACCGATCGGTAACCCCGCGCAAGCGACTGTGAGCTAAATTTCAACCAACCAGTTGGCCTCTCGCTGACCCGGACGGTGGCATAGCCGCTCACCTGCGACGATGATGGACGACGTGGCAACTGTGTCAAGCGTCACCGCGCTACCGGAAGTGGACCTGCGCCACCCCGACGACCAACTGAGGACCCGGCTGCGGGAGGTGGCACACGAGGTCGGATTCTTCTATTTGACCGGCCACCAGGTGCCCGAGGCGCTGACCCGCCGGGTGCTGGCGGCGGCGCGGAGACTGTTCGCGCTGCCACAGGCCGACAAAGACGCCATCGCCATGATCCGCAGCCCGCACTTCCGCGGCTACACCCGGCTCGGCGGTGAATTGACCCGCGGCGCAGTGGATTGGCGCGAACAAATCGACATCGGCCCGGAGCGTGACCCGGTGGGCGGCCCGGGCAGACCCGACTACCTGTGGCTGCAGGGGCCCAATCAGTGGCCCGCCGGCCTGCCCGAGTTGCCGGGTGTCATCGCCGAGTGGGATGCCGCGCTGGCGGCGGTGTCGCGCGACCTGTTGCGGCACTGGGCGGTGGCGCTGGGCAGCCCGGCGGATGTCTTCGCCGCCGCGTTCGACACCGCGCCGGCGACGTTGATCAAAGTCGTGCGCTACCCGGCGACTGCGTCGACCGCGCAGGGCGTCGGCGCGCATCGCGACTCCGGCGTGCTCACGCTGCTGCTGACCGAGCCGGGTAGCCAAGGCCTGCAGGTGCGGGGGCGTGACGGCAGCTGGATCGACGCGCCGGGCCGCGAGGGTGTGTTCGTCGTCAACATCGGCGAGCTGCTGGAGTTGGCCAGCGGCGGCTACCTGCGTGCGACCGAGCACCGGGTGAACCTGCGACACACGGCGGATCGGATCTCGGTGCCGTACTTCTTCAATCCACGACTCGACGCGCGGATCCCGGTGCTGTCGCTGCCGGCCGAGTTGGCACGGCGGGCGGTTCCGCGCGCCGACCCGTCTGACCCGATCCATTCGGTCTACGGCCGTAACGCGTGGAAGAGCAGGCTACGGGCTCATCCGGACGTCGCGGCGGCACACGGCTACGTGACGGGTAGCGGGAGAGTTGTAACGCCCGACGGGTAGGGTCGGGGCGGTAAATCCCGTCGACGCGAGTGAAGCCCGGTGAACACACCAGACAAGCTGACGCCCACCTCCCTGCGCGAGGCCTTCGGTCATTTCCCATCCGGCATCATCGCGATCGCCGCCGAGGTCGACGGCGTCCGGGAAGGGCTCGCGGCGAGCACGTTCGTCCCGGTTTCCCTGGAGCCGCCGCTGGTGTCGTTCTGCGTGCAGAACACCTCGACGACGTGGCCGAAGCTCAAAGACGTTCGCGCACTGGGGATCAGCGTGCTCGGTGAGTCGCATGACGGCGCCGCCCGCGCGTTGGCCGCCAAGACCGGGGATCGCTTCGCCGACCTCAAGACGGAGTCCTACAGCAGCGGTGCCGTGTTCATCCACGGCACCAGCCTCTGGATGGAGACGGCCATCGAGCAACTGGTGCCGGCCGGCGATCACACCATCGTGGTGTTGCGCGTGAACGACGTGCGGGTCGACCCGGAGATCGCGCCGATCGTGTTCCACCGCAGCGTGTTTCGCCGCCTCGGCGTATAAAGCCAGCCGCTGGTCAGCGGCGGAAGAGCTTGTTCCCCAGCCACACGACCGGGTCGTACTTACGGTCGGCGACGCGTTCCTTCATCGGGATCAGCGCGTTGTCGGTGATGTGGATGCCTTCGGGGCAGACCTCGGTGCAGCACTTGGTGATGTTGCAGTAGCCGAGGCCGTGCTCTTCCTGCGCCTGGTCGCGACGGTCCTGGGTGTCGAGAGGGTGCATCTCCAACTCGGCGATCCGCATCAGGAAACGTGGGCCCGCGAAGTTTTCCTTGTTCTCTTCGTGGTCGCGGATGACGTGGCAGACGTTGTTGCACAGGAAGCATTCGATGCACTTGCGGAATTCCTGCGACCGCTCGACATCCTCCTGCTGCATCCGGTACTCGCCGGGCTGCAGGTCCTTCGGCGGCGCGAAAGACGGGATTTCGCGCGCCTTTTCGTAGTTGAAGGACACGTCGGTCACCAGGTCGCGGATCACCGGGAACGTCCGGATCGGCGTCACGGTCACGACCTCGTCCTCGGCGAACGTCGACATCCGCGTCATGCACATCAGCCGCGGCTTGCCGTTGACCTCGGCCGAGCACGAGCCACACTTGCCGGCCTTACAGTTCCACCGCACCGCCAGATCCGGCGTCTGGGTCTGCTGCAGGCGGTGGATGATGTCGAGCACCACCTCGCCCTCGTTGACCTCGACGGTGAAGTCCTCCAGGGCGCCGCCCTCGTCGTCGCCGCGCCAAACCCGCAGGGTTGCGTCGTAGCTAGTCATCAGCCTCTCCGTCCTGGGTGGTCGGCCAGCTCTTCGTCGGTGAAGTACTTCTCCAACTCGGCGATCTCGAACGCTTCGAGCAGATCGGACCGCATCGGGATCTGGTCTTTGTGCGTGACCGTGACGTCCGGAACGATCGGGTCGTCACCCGAGGCGCTGCAGACCAGCAGCACCTTGCGCCAGGTCGGGTCCATGCCCGGGTGGTCGTCGCGGGTGTGGCCGCCGCGGCTTTCGGTGCGCTCCAGCGCGGCCTTCGCGACGCACTCGCTGACCAGCAGCAGGTTGCGCAGGTCCAGCGCCAGGTTCCAGCCGGGGTTGTACTCGCGGCCGCCGTCGACGTGGAGGTGCTTGAACCGTTCGCGGAGCTGGTCGAGGCGACCGAGAGCCTCGGAGATCTCTTCGGACTTGCGGATGATGCCGACCAGCTCGTTCATCGACTGCTGGAGCTCGAGTTGCAGCGTGTAGGGATTCTCCGCCTTGCCGTCCTTCGGGCTGTCGAACGGGGCCAGCGCCCGCTTGGCGGCCGTCTCGACCGCGTCCTCGGCGACCTTCGGCCGGTCGCTCAGCGCCCGCACGTAGTCCGCGGCACCCAGGCCGGCGCGACGGCCGAAGACCAGCAGGTCGCTCAGCGAGTTACCGCCCAGCCGGTTCGAGCCGTGCATTCCGCCGGAGCATTCGCCCGCGGCGAACAGCCCCGGAACCGTGGCGGCACCGCTGTCGGCGTCGACCTCGACCCCGCCCATCACGTAGTGGCAGGTGGGCCCGACTTCCATCGGCTCGGCGGTGATGTCGACCCCCGCCAGTTCCTTGAACTGGTGGTACATCGACGGCAGCCGCTTCTTGATCTGCTCGGGCGTCAGCCGCGAGGCGATGTCGAGGTAGACGCCGCCGTGCGGGGTGCCGCGGCCGGCCTTGACCTCGGAGTTGATCGCGCGGGCGACCTCGTCGCGGGGTAGCAGGTCGGGGGTGCGACGCGCCGAGTCGTTGTCCTTGAGCCACTGATCCGCCTCGTCCTCGGACTCCGCGTACTGGCCTTTGAACACGCCGGGGATGTAGTCGAACATGAAGCGCTTGCCGTCGGAGTTCTTGAGCACCCCGCCGTCGCCGCGCACACCCTCGGTGACCAGGATGCCCTTGACGCTGGGCGGCCAGACCATGCCGGTCGGGTGGAACTGGATGAATTCCATGTTGATCAGGGTGGCGCCGGCGCGCAGCGCGAGCGCGTGACCGTCGCCGGTGTACTCCCACGAGTTCGAGGTCACCTTGAACGACTTGCCGATGCCGCCGGTGGCCAGCACGACCGCCGGCGCCTCGAAGAGGATGAACTTGCCGGTCTCGCGCACGTAGCCGAAGGCGCCGGAGATTGCGTCGCCGTCCTTAATCAGCTCGGTGATCGTGGTCTCGGCGAACACCCGGATCCGGGCTTCGTAGTCGCCGAGCTCGGCGTGGTCTTCCTGCTGCAGCGAGACGATCTTCTGCTGCATGGTGCGGATCAGCTCCAGGCCGGTGCGGTCACCGACGTGCGCCAGCCGCGGGTAGGTGTGCCCACCGAAGTTGCGCTGGCTGATCTTGCCGTCCTTGAGCCGGTCGAACAGCGCGCCGTATGTCTCCAGCTCCCACACCCGGTCGGGGGCTTCCTTGGCGTGCAGCTCGGCCATCCGCCAGTTGTTCAGGAACTTGCCACCGCGCATGGTGTCGCCGAAGTGGGTCTTCCAGTTGTCCTTGGGGTTGGTGTTGCCCATCGCCGCCGCGCAGCCACCCTCGGCCATCACCGTGTGAGCCTTACCGAACAGCGACTTGGACACCACGGCCACCTTCAGGCCGCGTTCCCGCGCCTCGATGACCGCGCGCAGACCCGCGCCACCGGCACCGATGACAACCACGTCGTAGGAGTGCCGTTCGACCTCAGTCATGGAACCTCGCTCAACTCTCTAGAAATCCGTGAAAGGGCTTCTCAGCCAACAAACCTCAGGTCGGTGATGGTGCCGCTGGCGACCAGCGCGACGTAGGCGTCGGTCAGCATCAGGGTGCCCAGCGTGATCCACGCGTACATCTTGTGGCGGGTGTTCAGCCTGCTGACCTGAGTCCAGATCCAGTACCGCACAGGATGTTTGGAGAAGTGCTTCAGCCGTCCGCCGGTGACGTGCCGGCAGGAGTGGCAGGACAGCGTGTAGGTCCACAGCATGATCACGTTGCCGAGCAGGATGATGTTGCCCAGGCCGAAACCGAACCCGCCGGGTCCGTGGTCGGAGTGGAAAGCGGCGATCGCGTCGTAGGTGTTGATGATCGAGATCAGGCCGGCGATGTAGAAGAAGTACCGGTGGGTGTTCTGAATGATCAGCGGGAACTTCGTCTCACCGCTGTAGTGCACGCGGGGCTCGGCGACCGCGCAAGCGGACGGCGACTGCCACACCGTGCGGTAGTAGGCGCCGCGGTAGTAGTAGCAGGTGAGCCGGAAGAGCAAGAGGAACGGCAGGGTCAGTGCCGCGTACGGGACGAACCACCAGTCCGGCAGGATCTGCGGCCAGAACTCGCTGGCCTCGCCGCACGCCTTCGCCATGCACGGCGAGTAGAACGGCGTCAGGTAGTGGTACTGCGGAACGTAGAAATAGGCCTTCTGCAAACCACGGGCCGTCGCATAAATGAGGAATGCGGCGAATCCCAAGTCAATTCGCAGTGGCGACAACCACCACCGGTCGGTGCGAAGCGTTCGCTGATCGATGTGTGCGCGCGTGGGTGAAAAGACGCCGGACGCACGGTGGTTCGCCGTAGGTGCGCTCATCAAATGTTCCTCTTCGAACGGGCTGTTCGTCGAAGAGTACCCACGCACACCCCGATGATTCGCGGCGGGGCGTGAAATCAGGACCGGCTGGTGCCGCCGACTCCCTCATGGTCGACGTCGCGCCAAAAGTCGCGGTCGTAATCGGTATCCGGAATGGCGATCTTTTCGCTGGATTGCGGCAGTTTCACGCTCGCCAAGTCGAATTCGGAAACATCGGTGTCAAGTAATTCCACATCGCCGATGATGCGGTCGGCGTCGATGACAATGCGGCGCATCGCGGGGCTGTCGCCGTAGCGCGCCCGCAGCGAGCTCACGCACCGCCGCAAGCCGCCGATGAGGTCATGCAGTTCGGCCAGTTCGGTAGTGGTGGACAACGGATCTCCCTGGAGGCGAAGGTGTCATGGATCACAGTGCGCCTTCCATACTATCGAGCGCGCGGCCGCAGCGTGAGGCGGATCACATGTGGTGGGTCATCCCGCGTCGAATGGCTCGAGCAGTCGGTGCGGAGCGCGTAGGCCCACGCTGACGGGATCGGTGCGAACCGCGCGCTCTCGAGGCCGCCGGGGCGGGTGTAGTACGAGGTCGGCGACGTTGGGTAGTTCGCCACACGACGCGCACACGCGGTCCGGGCGGATCGCCCCGCCGCAGATCGCGTGGCGGTAGCTGCGCCGCTGCGGCTGGTCAACGTAGTTCTCGTTGCCCCAGCTGGCCAGCGACCAGATCGTCGGCCACAGCCGTCGGCCCTTCGGGGTCAGCGCGTATTCGCCCCGGTCCGCCTTTGTCAGCACGCCTTCGTCGACCAGTAGCGAGAGTCGTTCGGCAAGAACGGCTTTCGGAATGTCGAGATGGGCGCGGAAATCGCTGAACCGGCGCACACCATAGAAGGCGTCGCGAATGACGAGAAGTGTCCAGCGTTCGCCGACGATCTCGAGGGTCCGCGCGATCGGGCAACTCTCGGCGACGTACTCACGGGGTAGGGCCACCCGCCGATCCTACGCTTGCAGGTTCATTCACCGAACCATAGGGTGAAGTTCGAAAGTTCGGTCAATGAACCATAGAAGGGTGCAACGGATGGGCTTCCATCGCGAGCAGCACGGCATGACCCGCATCGACATCGACACTGGAATTCCGTTCGATGAGTTCATCGCCGCACTCGAGCGGGCGGCGCCACCCATCGACCAGTCGGCGCTGGGGCGCATCGCCGCGGATGGCGGCAACTGGGACGATGTGCGCGCCGCGGCGGCGGAGAACGCGCCCCACGACCTGATCCGGTACGCCAAGATCGATCTGCGCGGGTATTTCCCGATAGCCGGTCATCGCACCCCGGCGGTCGAGTACCTGATCGGCAACCACGTCATCGCGGAGACCATGTACGGCCACGATCCGAAGGCCATGCTGTACGCGCCGCTGCGCATGCTGGTCTACGGCGACGACGCCGGCAACGCGGTCTTCACGATGGATCAGCCCGGCCCGGCGTTCGGCAGCCTGGGCATCGACGAGGTCGCGAGCGTCGGGGTGGATCTCGACCGCAAGGTGGTGAATCTGCTCGAGGTCATCGGCGTCGACGCGGCGGCGGCGTTCGCGTGAGCCAGGCCGGCTGCCGCGGCGCTGCTCCGGATTGCGCTTACCAGACGTCGCCGTCGCGCCAGTCGCACGTCAGCCCGGCGGTGGGGTCGAGGTTCGTCGAGAGCGGGAACACGAACACCGACCCGTCGTCGTCGGGTGTACGCGCCGGTCCGGTCGGCGCCAGCACCGAGGTCGGGCCGCGCCAGGGCAACCAGCCGCGTAGTGCGTACAGCCGACGGCCACGGTCCGACGAACTCAACGCACCCAGCTGATACCCGCCGCGGATGACCTGCTCGCACGCGTCGAGGATTGCGATTGCGAGTCCCTGGCCGCGCCAATCTTCGCGCACCGCAACGGCTTCGACGTAGCCGCAGCGCAGCGCCGCCCCGCGGTGGACCAGCCGCCGCTGGATGACGGCGCCGTGCGCGATGATCGCGCCGTGATGCCAGACCAGGGCGTGCATGCCGCCGAGCGCGTGATCCCAGTCGGCCTCGGTGAAGTCACCGCCGAACGCGTCGCAGACCATCTCGTGCGCGCGCTGCCGCGCGTCGCTTTCGAGGTCGGCGGTGTGAACCAGGCGGGCGGTGTGAACCTGGGTGGGCACACTGCTGGTCTACCAGTTCTGCTGTTCCGCCGCTAGGGCTCTGGGGCGCGACCATCGCAACCTCATCGGTTGGCCGGGCCGCAGTTGGGCGACCTTGTCGAGGTCGTGGTCGACGATCACCCCGACCACCGGGTAGCCGCCGGTGACGGGGTGGTCGGGCCCGAGGATCACCGGTAATCCGTTGGGCGGCAACTGAATCGCCCCGCACACGGCGCCCTCGCTGGGCAGTTGGCGGCCGGGTTCGCGGTGTGCGAGCGGCCGCCCGGCCAATCGAGTCCCCACCCGGTCGCTGCGCTCCGACACTGTCCAGTCGGTGCGCACCAGGGCGTCGGCATCGGCGATCCAGCCGTCGCGCGGGCCCGGCACCACGGTGAGTTCGACGAGGCGCTCGGTGATCCGCGCGACCGGCGCCTGGTCGAGTTCGGGGTACTGCTGGGTGTGCGCGCCGATCGGCAATTCGTCGCCGGGTCGCAGCTGTGCGGGGCCGATGTGCGAGAGCACGTCGTGGCTTCGTGAACCGAGGATCGGCCGCGCGTCGATACCGCCGCGGACCGCAAGATAGCTGCGCAGCCCGGCCTGCGGAGTGCCGAGCGTGATCACCTGACCGTTCTGTACATGTCGAATGCTGTTGGCGCCGAATGGTGTTGAGTCGACGCGGGCGTCGGTGTCGGCGCCGGTCACCGCGATGTCGACGTCGCCGCCGCGGACCCGGGCTACCAATCCGCCCAGGGTCACCTCGATGGTGGCGCAGTCGTCGGGGTTGGCCAGCAGGCGGTTGGACAGGGTGTGGGCGCCGCGGTCGGCCGCTCCGGACGGCGTGACGCCGAGGTGCGCGTAGCCGGGCCGTCCGAGGTCCTGCACCAGGGCCAACGGACCGGTCTGCAGTATCTCGAGGACGGCCACCGGTCACACCGCCCGGAATTGCACGCGGGTGCCCGGGGTCAGCAGCGCGGGTTCGGAACGGTCGAGGTCCCAGAGCACCGCGTCGGTACGGCCGATCAGTTGCCAGCCGCCGGGGGAGCGCCGCGGATAGACGCCGGTGAACTCGCCGGCCAGCCCGACCGACCCGGCGGGTACGGCGGGGCGGGGTTCATCGCGGCGCGGCACGGCCAGACGATCGTCGCCGCCGACCAGGTAGGCGAAACCCGGTGCGAATCCACAGAATCCGACACTCCACGGGCCGGCCGTGTGCGCCTCGACCACGTCGGCGGCGGTCAGGCCGGTCAGCCGGGCCACCTCGTCGAGGTCGGAGCCGTCGTAGACGACGTCGATCACCAACGGTTCGGCGGGTGCCGCCGCGTCGGCGGCGACGGTGACCCCAAGTGTCTCGATGCGGCGGCGGATGGCCCCCTGTCGTCCGGGCCCGTCGAGCGTGACCAGTACCGTGCGGGCGGCCGGGACGATGTCGCGCACGCCGGGCATCGTGGCAGCACGCAGGGCGGCGGACCACGCCAAAACCTCTGCGGTGCTGTCGAATTGCAGCAGCAGCGCGCGATCCCCGTAGTCGAGAACGCTCACGACTAATGCAGGAAGTCGTCGATCAGCCCGGGCAACTGCTCGGCCACCAGCGGGTAGCTCAACGGGGAGGCGTAGGCGATCGCACCGGCCTGCTCCTTGGTGGTGAACACGCTGCGCGAACGATGCTCTGCCACATCGGGATTGGCCAACAGCGCCGCCTTGTCCGCGTCGCTCTCGGTGGCCCAGATCAGCAGTTCGGCGTCGCCGAGGATCGACTTGAGCTTGTCGCGCGGAATGAAAGCCCGTTGCTGATCGACGGCCAGCGCCGCGAGACTGGTCGGGGTGCCGAGGCCCATCTGGGTGAGGAACTCGGTCTGCCACCCGGTGGTGGCGACGACGTTGCCGTCGTGAAACCTGCCCTGCAGGAGGAGCGCCCGCTTGTCCTTGAACTGCGGGTGCTTTTCCGCGACGGAGGCGAATCCCTTGTCGACGCCGCTGATCAGCGCGGCGATCTGACCGGATTGAAATACGGCCTGACCGATCGCGGTGGCCTGATCCTTCCACGGCTCGAAGAACGCGTCGTGGTCCGATTGGGCCAACGTCGGCGCGATCGCCGTCAGCTTCTGGTAGGTGTCCTGATCCAGACCGGCGTCGGTGGCGACGATCAAATCGGGCTTCAGGCCGGAGATCTTGTCGGTCTGAATTCCGTTGTCCAGGTTGAGGAGAACGGGTTTGGCACCGCCGAGCTTGGGTTGAGCCCACGGCCACACCCCGAACGGCTGGTCGCCGAACCAGTTGGTCACCGCGATCGGCACGATGCCGAGCGCCAGGAGATCGTCCTGCCCGGTGAATCCTGCGCTCACCACCCGCTTGGGCGGCTGAGCGATCGTCGTTTCACCGAAGACGTGCGTCAGGGTGACGGGACCGCTGCCGCCGTTGGTCGCCGCGGGCGTCGACTTCTCCGACGAACAGCCGGCGAGCGCGAGCATGCCTGCTGCCGCGCCGGCGCGGAGGAACCCTCGCCGATTCCAGTTCTCGCCCATGGCCGTGAGCCTAGCGCGGCCGGTAGTGAGACCACGGGCTGTAATCCGCGATCAGTTCCTCTTGCGGCGGCCGTTGGTCCTCGGGGACATGCTGCAGGTTCACCCGGATGCGATACCAGATCGAACTCGGCCCGCGCATGCCGTCGACCAGCACGTCGGACGGTTCCAGGCGTTCGGCCACCGCCGGGTGGCGCTCCCGCCACGTGTCCAGCGCGGTCATCGCCTCGTCCCTGGTCTTGGTGCGAGCGACTTCGATCAGCGGCATCACCGACTGCCGGCGGCCCGATCCGTCTCGCCGCGCCCCCTTCGGCGCCCTCTCCGCGGGCCCGAGTTCCTCTGCGAGCGTGAGCAATTGGTCGAGACCACCCGCGGAATCGTCCATCTCCGCCCAGGGATCGCCGATCTCGGCGAACCGCTGTGGCACCGTTGCGACGGTGAAGTCGGCGGGGTCGCAGCCGGCCACCTCGTCCCAGCGCAGCGGCGTCGAGACGCGGGCGTCCGGGGTGGCCCGCACCGAGTAGGCCGACGCGACGGTGCGGTCCTTGGCGTTCTGGTTGAAGTCGACGAACACGCCCTCGCGTTCCTCTTTCCACCAGCGGCTGGTGGCCAGTTCGGGTGCCCGCCGCTCGACCTCGCGCGCGACCGTCTGCGCCGCCAGTCGCACCTGCTTGAACGACCAGTCCGGGCTGATGCGGGCGTAGATGTGGAAGCCGCGCGAGCCGGACGTCTTGGGCCACGCGGTCAGCCCGTGGTCTTCGAGCACCTCGCGGGCGACCCCGGCGACGTCGATGATCTGCCGCCAGGTGACCCCGGGCATCGGGTCGAGGTCGACACGCAGTTCGTCAGGGTGGTCGAGGTCGCCGGCGAGCACCGGGTGCGGGTTGAGGTCGACGCAGCCCAGGTTGATCGTCCACGCCAACCCGGCCGCGTCGTGGATGACGGCCTCCTTCGCCGATGTGCCTCGCGCGTAACGAAGTTCGGCGACGTCGACCCAGTCGGGCCGCTTCTCCGGCGCCCGCTTCTGGAAAACCGCCTCCTGCTCGATGCCCTTGACGAATCGCTTCAGGATCATCGGCCGCCCGGCCACGCCGCGCAGGGCGCCGTCGGCGACGGCCAGGTAGTAGCGGATCAGGTCGAGCTTCGTGACGGCGCCGCGCCCGTCGCGCTCGGGAAACACGACTTTGTCCGGGTGGGTGACGTCGACCTGGCGTCCGCCCACGTCCAGCGACACCGCAGCCATGCGTTCGATGGTAATTCGGCAAACCGTCCCGACCCCGCTGCGACGTCCGTCACATAGTGTGAAGACATGCCTAACCTCATCGAACTGCCCGGGCAGGCCTTCGCCAAGATTCTGCAGTACGCCGATCGTGGCGCGTCCGAACTGCACTACCTCCGCAAAATCATCGAGTCCGGCACGTTCAGGCTGGAGAACCCGCTGAACTACGCCGCGATGGCGACCGAGATCGCGAAGTGGGGCGAGATCGGCATGCTGCCGTCGTTCAATGCGCGGCGCACGCCGCACCGCGCCGCGATCATCGACGACGACGGCGAGCTCTCTTTCAAGGAGCTCGACGAGGCCGCGAATGCCGTCGCGCACGGCTTGTTGGCCAAGGGCGTGAAGGGCGGCGACGGGGTTGCGATCTTGGCGCGCAACCACCGCTGGTTCGCCATCGCGGAATTCGGCTGCGCGAGGGTCGGGGCCCGCATCATTCTGCTCAACAGCTCGTTCTCCGGTCCGCAGATCCGCGAGGTGTCCGAGCGCGAGGGCGCCAAGCTGATCATTTACGACGACGAGTACACCGACGACGTCAACGAGGCCGACCCGCCGCTGGGCAAGCTGCGGGCCCTGGACACCAACCCGGACGGCGAGGACTCCGGCAGCAACGACGAGACGCTGGCCGACCTGGTGGCCGCGAACAGCAAGGCGCCGGCGCCCAAGGCCAGTAAGCACTCGTCGATCATCATCCTGACCAGCGGCACTACCGGCACCCCGAAGGGCGCGAACCGCAGCACCCCGCCGACGCTGGCGCCGATCGGCGGGATCCTGTCGCACGTGCCGTTCAAGGCGAACGAGGTGACCTCGTTGCCGGCGCCGATGTTCCATGCTCTGGGTTTCCTGCACGCCACCATCGGCATGTTCCTGGGTTCAACCCTGGTGTTGCACAGCAAGTTCAAGCCGGACCAGGTGTTCGACGACATTGCGAAGCACAAGGTGTCCGCGGTCGTCGTGGTTCCGGTGATGTTGTCGCGCATGCTCGACGCGCTGGAGAAGCGGGACGACAAACCCGACCTGTCCAGCCTGCGGATCGTGTTTGCCTCGGGCTCGGCGCTGGGCGCCGACGTCGCCGAGCGGGCGCTGAAGGACCTCGGCCCCGTCGTCTACAACATGTACGGCTCCACCGAGATCTCGTTCGCGACGATCGCGCAGCCCAAGCATCTGGAGTTCAACTCCACGACGGCCGGGCCGCCGGTGCACGGCGTCAAGATCAAGATCTTCGACGAGAACGGCAAGGAGTTGCCGCAGGGTGAGGTCGGCCGGATCTTCGTCGGCACCAGCTTCCCGTTCGAGGGCTACACCGGTGGCGGCAACAAGCAGATCATCGACGGGCTGCTGTCGTCCGGCGACGTCGGGTATTTCGACGAGCACGGGCTGCTCTACATCAGCGGCCGCGACGACGAGATGATCGTGTCCGGCGGCGAGAATGTCTTCCCCGCCGAGGTCGAGGATTGCATCAACGCGCTGCCTGATGTAGTCGAGGCGACCGCGATCGGTGTAGAGGACAAGGAGTGGGGCCACCGGCTCCGCGCGTTCGTGGTGAAGAAGGACAATGCCAGCCTCGACGAGGACGCCGTCAAGAAGCACGTCAAGGATCAGCTGGCCAAGTACAAGGTGCCCCGCGAGGTGATCTTCCTCGACGAGTTGCCGCGCAACCCGACCGGGAAGATCCTCAAGCGTGAGCTGCGGGAGATCGACGCCGACTAGTTCGCGCGGTCAGCCGTCGAATCCGGTGCTGCCGTCCAGCTGTTCGCGCAGGATGTCGATCTGGCCGGTGTGCCGGGCGGTCTCCTGGATCATGTGTAGGTAGATCCAGCGCAGTGAGACCGTCGTGTCGAGCCGGCCGTGCCGCAGCTCGTGGTCGAGCGAATACTGCGCGGCGATCCGGCGGGAATCCGCACACTGCGCCCGGTATCCGGCGATCAGCGTGGGCAGATCCTCGTCGGGCTGGATCTCGAATTCCCAGGAGCGCTCGTGCTGGGTGCGACGGTTGTCGTCGTGCCGGCCCTGCAGAAACTGTTCGAACCAGCCGTACTCGGCCCAGCGCAGGTGCTTGACCAGGCCGCCGACCGTCGTCGCCGACGAGACGAGGTTGCGACGCGCGTCGCTGTCGGAGAGCCCGGAAACCTTGCGTACCAAGATGTCTCGGTAGTCGTCGAGGAACGCTTCCAGCGTGCCGCGCTCGCCGGTGACACCCTGTTCGCGCCGGTCGGTGCGCAATGAATCGGTCATGCCCGCGAAGCTAGCACCGCCGCCTGGCAGGCGGAGTCAGCGTCGTTCGCGAATGCTTCGGGTCACCTCGGCCGACAGTTTCGCGTCCTTGAGGAGCAGCTCGATCAGCGCGGAGATCACTTCCTGACCGGTGACCCGCGCATAACCGAGGCGGTCGGCGGCGTCGCGCTGCCAGATATCGAGCGCCCGGTGGGTTGCGGGGGACAGGTCGACCGTGCGACGAGTGCGCTGGCCACGCGCCGGCGCCTCGGCCTTCTTCTGCTCTGGGTTGCGCGGGATGCTCTTGAAGCGCTCGGTCTTGGCCGAAGCATCAGCGCGCGCGGGCGGCCTGGCTCGAAACGAGGGTGAGCTGGAATCCATGCGGCAGTGGACCTTCGGTCGGCGTGAGCTTTCAGTAGATCAGGACTCGAGTATGTCGGTCAAAGCGACGAACCGCGATTGTGGCGCGCCGGGCGACGACCTCGGCGGTCGCACGGCGGCGCTGCCGGAGGCTCGAACGTGGCACGCGTAGGGAGATAGCTGACAGAAAGTTATTCGAGTAGTGGAATCGATCATGTGCCCTAATCAATTGTTCGCTATTCTGGGCATACCTGATAATCAAATGGTGAAATAACGTATTGGTGAGATTACGTATTTGATGATGCGAGTAGATACGCATCTACTGACCTCAGTAGACGCAGATATCACTTCTGAACAGCTAATTAAGCGATTTCAGTGGTTACTGAAACCAGTAGAACCTGACCTCAGCACCTCATGAGTCCAGTACCGCAGGAAAAGCGATTATCAGGAGTAAGAATACATATCGAGCACATTAGCTGGTCAAAGCTTGAAACAACATTCTCAGGCTAATTAAAAGGCATATTTAGTGTTTGCTAAGGAATCGCTTTTAACGTTCTCGGTGTCAGTCACCAGATGACGAAGGAGCACCAAAATGACGTTCTCACTCTCTTCAGCCCGCCGCACCGCCGCCGGCGCAATCGGCGCAGGCGCGGTGGCAGGCGCAATGCTTTTCGGTGCCGCTCCGGCGGCGAACGCCGCACCGGCCGCGCCGATCCCCGCGGTTGTCGGTCCCATGCACGTTGCCCCGCCCGAGTGGGGTGGCCACGGCTGGGGCGGCGGCCACGGTTGGGGCCACCACGGTTGGGGCCACGGCTTCGGACGCGGCGGCTGGGGCCACCACGGACCCTGGGGTTGGGGCCACCGCGGTTGGGGCCTGGGCCACGGCGGCTTCTGGGGTCACCGAGGCTTCTGGGGCGGGCACCACCGCTGGTGGTGAGCCCCAGTAACCAGGGGGAATAAGGCCGGCCTCGTTCTTGGACAAACGGGGCCGGCCGCCCTCGATAAAGTTCACGCCGATCTGAGCTCCGTCAGGTCGGCGTGAACCTTTGTATACGGTCGGGATTAAGGATCGCGGGGCAGGCCCAAGAGCCGCTCGGCGATGATGTTGAGCTGAACCTCCGACGTGCCACCGTAAATGGTGGTGGCGCGGCTGGCCAGCAGGTATTCGGCCCACTTGCCCGACAGCTGCTCGGCGTCGCCGATCGCACCCTCCGCCCCGAACGACGCCACCCCGAATTCGGCGTAGCCCTGCCCGGTCCGCATCGACAGCAGCTTGGAGATGGCCGCCGACGGCATGGCGTCGCCGCCGGCCAGTGTCAACAGGGTCGAGCGCAGATTGAGAATTTTCGCGGCGTGCCCCTCGGCGATCAATTGGCCGGCGCGGTTCTGCGCGATTTGGTCGAACTGCCCGTCGCGGACGAACTCGACGAACTGATCGAGGCTGGCCAGGAAGGGCGCCTCGCTGCTGCCGATCGAAACGCGTTCTGCGGTCAGCGTGTTACGGCTGACTTCCCAGCCGCGGTCGACCTCGCCGAGCACCAGATCGTCGGGCACAAAAACGTCGTCGATGAACACCGTGTTGAACATCGCGCCGCCGGTGAGCTCACGCAGCGGCTTGACCTCGACGCCTTCGCTGCGCATGTCCAGCAGGAAATACGTGATGCCGTTGTGCTTCGGCGCGCTGGGGTCGGTCCGGGCCAGCAGCGCGCCCCACTGGGAGAACTGCGCGGCGGTGGTCCAGATCTTCTGGCCGGTGATGCGCCAGCCGCCGTCGACCTTGGTCGCCTTGGTGGTCAGGCTGGCCAGGTCGGATCCGGCGCCAGGCTCGGAAAACAGCTGGCACCAGATCATTTCGCCACGGAAGGTCGGTGGCAGGAAGCGCTGCTTCTGCTCGTCGGTGCCGAACGCCACGATCGACGGAACGAGCCACCCGGCAATGCCGATCGGTGGGCGTCGCACCCGTCCGGTGTTGAACTCCTGGGCGATGATGATCTGCTCGACGGGATCGGCTCCACGCCCCCACGGCTTCGGCAGATACGGCAGGACCCAGCCGCCCTCGGCAATCGCGGCGTTGCGCTCCTCCCGCGGAATCTCCTTGAGCCCGGCCACTTCCGCGCGAATCTCGTCGCGCACCTTTTCGGTGTCGGGGTCCAGATCGATGTCGAGGGAGCGCATGCCGGTGCTGGTGGCGGTGTCGACGACGCGCTGCGGATAGGCGGTTTTGCGGCCGAAGCCCGCGGCGATCACGAGGGCCCGGCGGTAATAGACGTTGGTGTCGTGCTCCCAGGTGAAGCCGATGCCGCCGTGCACCTGGATGCAGTCCTGCGCGCAGCGCTGCGCGGCCGCCGGTGCCAGTGTCGCCGCCACCGCGGCGGCGAATTCGACGTTGGAACCTTCGATGTCCCAGTTGTTTTCGCGAGCCTCATCGACGGCGCGGGCCGCGTCCCATACGGCGGCTGTAGCGCGCTCGGTGTCGGCGATCATCTCCGAGCACTTGTGCTTGACGGCCTGGAACTGCCCGATCGGCCGGCCGAACTGCTCGCGGATCTTGGCGTACTCGGTGGCGGTGTCGGTGGCCCAGCGGGCAACGCCGACCGCTTCGGCCGAGAGCAGCGTCGAGATCAGCGCATGCGCGGTCGTCACGGAGATGTTGGTCAGCGCAACGTCGCCGGAGACCTCGACGGCGTCGGCGCGGACGTGTGCGATCGGCCGCAGCGGGTCGACGCTGGCGACGGGTTCGATCTCGAGCTGGTCGGCGCTCAGCACCACCCACTCCTCGCCGCTGTCGATCGCCACCGGCAGCACCAGTAGGGAAGCCTGCGCCGCGGCGGGCACCGCGCGGGCCTCGCCGCGAATGACCAGCGCATCGCCCTGGCGCGTCGCGGTCAACCCGGATTCCAGCGCGTACGCGGCGATCGCCGAGCCGGACGCGAGATCCGACAGCGCCGCGGCATCCGGGTCGTTCGCCGCGATCAGCGCGCTCGCGATCGCCGACGGCACAAATGGCCCGGGGACCGCGCCGTAGCCGAACTCGGCCAGCGTGACCGCGAGTTCGAGGATGCCGAATCCCTGTCCACCGACCGATTCCGCCAGATGCACACCCTGCAGGCCTTGATCGGCCGCGGCCTTCCAGTAGGGCGGCGGGTTGTCGACCGGTGTCTCCAACGCGGCGTGCAGCACCTCCGACGGCGCAACCCGCGCCACCAGGGAGCGGACCGAATCGGCCAGGGCTTGATGTTCAGGATTGATTGCGATCGGCATTGGTCGCCTTCCTTGGAATTCCGGTGGCTGTCACAGCTCGACTCCCAAGCTAACAACCGGTCGGTTGGGTGATGCCATGGGTCAGCGGTTGACGCCGCGCGCGGCCGAAGTTTGGTTAGCTTTCCCCATGAAGATGCGCGCCGCGAGGATGTACGGCCTGAACGAACCGCTGCGGTTGGAGGAGGTCGACGTCCCCGACACCGGCCCGGATGACGTGCTCGTCAAGGTCGCCGCAACGGGCATGTGCCGCAGCGACGTTCAGCTGATCGAGGGTTATTTCACCAACGGTGTCGCGCCCGCCGAGCCCATCACTCCAGGGCATGAGGTCGCGGGTTGGATCGCCGGCATTGGCTCGGGCGTGCCGAAGGGATCGGGGCTGTCGGAGGGCGACCTGGTGGTCGTCAACCCGAACTGGGGCGACGGCACGTGTCGGCAGTGCCGGGAGGGTAACGAGCAGATCTGCGCGAACGGGCAGATGGCAGGCTTCGGGCCGCCCGGCGGCTTCGCGGAGTACATGCCGGTGCCGTACCGCCACGTCATCAAGGTTCCGGAGGGGGTCGATCCGAAGCCCGAAACCTTGGCGCCCCTGACCGATGCCGGCCTGACCCCGTACCGCGGAATGAAGAAGCTGGTGCAGGCGGGCAAGACGGGCGCGGGCCGGACGATCGTCGTCAACGGCATCGGCGGGCTGGGCTCTTACGGCGTCCAGTACGCGCGCCTGCTGTCCGGTGGGGCGACGGTGGTGGCGTTCGCGCGCAGTGACGAAAAGCTGGATCTGGCACGGAATAACGGTGCGCACCACGGCGTCAACACGCGTGATAAGTCGGCCGAGCAGGTACAGGACGAGTTGGAGGACCTGACCGGACGGCGCGACGTCGACGGATGGCTCGACTGCATCGCGGCCGAGGAGTCGTTGACGCTCGGGGCGACGATCCTCGGGAAGGAGGGCGCGATGTCGTCCGTCGGGCTGATGGGGCAGCAGATCGTGCTCCCGTTGCTGGCGTTCACCAACGGCGAGAAGAGCTTTCACGGCTCCTTCTGGGGCAACTACGACGACCTCACCGAGGTGCTCGATCTCGCGGGTCAAGGCCTGATCAAGCACCGGATTACGACGGTGCAGCTCGACGACGTCAACGCCAAGCTGGAGGCGCTCGGTCGCGGCGACATCGTCGGCCGGGCGGTCATCGTCTTCGACTAGGTCGGTTGGTTGACCACATGGGCCAGCGGCTCGCTGTCGCGCAGCCGGCGGCAGTTGGCGACGGCCTCGACCAGGTAGCGCCGCATGGTGTCGACCGTGTACCAGGTGACGTGCGGGGTGAGCACGACGTTGTCGAGCCTCAGCAGCGGGTTGTCCGGCGGCACCGGCTCGACGCCGAAGACGTCCACGCCGGCCGCACCCAGTCGGCCCGCGCGCAGCGCATCGGCCAAGGCGTCCTCGTCGACAATCGGGCCGCGTGAGGTATTGACCAGTACCGCAGAGGGTTTCATCGCGGCCAGCGCGTCGCGGTCGATCAGGCCCTCGGTGTCGGCGGTCAGCGGCAGGTGCAGCGAGACGATGTCGCTGGCGGCGAGCAAATCCGGCAGCGGCCGCCAGGCGGGCGATCCGTCGTCGTGGGTGCTGGTGTGTAGGACGGTGGCGCCCATCGCCGCGACAATGCGCTCGACTCGTTTGGCGATGTTGCCGTAGCCGACCAGGCCGACGGTGCAGGCGCCGATGTCGCGGACGGTCTCGCCCAGTTGCGGATCGGACGGCCAGCCGCGGCCGTCGCGGGTCGCGCGGTCGAGGAGCGGCAGCCTGCGCAGCGCGGCCAGCATTAGCAGCAGCGTGCCCTCGGCCACCGAGGGCGCATTGGCCCCGGGCATGTTGGCCACCGCGATGCCGTGTTCGGTGGCGGCCTCGACGTCGACGGTGTTCACCCCGGCGCCGAACTTGTGCACCAGGCGCGTGCGTGACGCGCGGGCCAGGTCCGCCGCCGACAGCGGACGCAGCACGTGCCAGATCACGTCGGCCTCGGGCAATTCGCGGTAGAACGCGTCGTCGTCGGTGCACCAGCGGACGTCGAGCCAATCAGTCTCCGGTGCAAGGAAATCCAGCACCATCGGACTAGGAACAAAGTGCGCGAGAACCCTCAGCGCCACCGCTTGGCAATCCACTTGGCAATGGTGTCGGCTTGCTCGCTGCGCGCCCCCGGGGTGGTGAAGTAGTGATCGGTGTTGATCGAGCACTGGGTCTTGTCGGTGCTGGCCAGTGCGTCGTAAATGCGTTGGGCATCCGACGGGAACACGCCGGTGTCGGCCTCGGCGTTGATCACCAGCGCGGGGCAGGTGATGCGGGCCAGGTGCGGTTCGGCGCGGGTCTGGGCGGTGCGCAGGCTCCACATCGCCAACCAGCCGCGCAGCGTGCAGGCCGCGGCGATGCCGTGCGCCGAGCGGTTGGCCTTCTCCGGTGATCCGGCGTAGCACATGTTCGGCTGGCGGTGCGTTGGCTCGATCGTGGGGTCGACCATCCGCGGATCGGCCCAGGTTCGCAGCACGGTGAAGGGGCGGTCTGAGAACCCTGCGGCGCGAACACGTTTCAGCTCGTCCTCGACCCAGTCGGTGATCGCGTTGTTGCGGGCGACCTGTGCGGCGCGGTAGCGGGTCAGGAAGTCCGCAGAGAACGGCGGACCGTTGCGCTCGTCGAACAGGTCCAACTCCGGATCGGTGGCGATGGGGTCGTTCTCGTCGACGACGGAGCCGTCCATCCAGGCGGTCAGCACGTCCGGTCGACCCGGATGCGCCGCACTGGCCACGTAGCCGTCGGCCGGCAGCAGCTCGGTCAGGCCTGCGGCGGGTCGCATGCCCGGCACCGCCGTCACGTGCGGATCGGTGGCCTGCGCCTGGTAGGCGGCCATCAGTGACCCACCACCGGAATTACCCAGCAGCACAACCCGTTCCACCGCCTGAGTGTCCCGCAGCCAGCGCACTCCGACACCGATGTCGACCAGCGCGTGGTCGAGTAGGAAGCTGCTCTCAAACCCGCGAAACCGGGTGTTCCAGCCGAGGAATCCGATGCCGCGGGTGGCGAGGTAGTCGGCGAGGTAGTGCTCGGAGAAATCGATCTGGTAGTGCGCGGCGATCACCGCGACCTTCGGCTTACGCCCGACGCCGCGATAGTAGAGGCCCTGGCACGGGTGTCCGCCCGCCCCGGCGCGTCTGCCCGTAGGTGACGGCAGGCCGATGAATTCGCGGACGACCCCGGGCGTGCCGGCGGAGGGACTCATTCGGCGGCCTCCTTGTAGTAGATGGCTCGGTAGAAGATGTTCGCCAGGGTGGCGATGCAGGCGTCGTCGTCGGTGTCGCCGGTCGGGCTGGTGAGTTGCAGGTAGCAGAATTGATTCAACATCGCGACGATCGCCACCGCGATCAGCTGGGGATCGTCGTCGCGACAATAGCCGTCCGCCTGGGCGCGCCGCACCGTCTCGGTGATGAACGACGTTGGGATCGAGCAGATTTCGGCCCAGTGGTGGGCGAAGTCCTCGTTGATCATCGCCAACTGCGACACGCTGATCATTTCCGCGAGTCGGTGCTTGTAGGTCTGCCAGTGCGCCGCGGCGGCCTGATGAGCACGCTCTCGCGTCGAGAGGCCGTGCTGGGTGACCGGTTTCGCGCGTTCACCGACCTCGTCACGAAAGCGCAGGGCCCACTCGCGGACCATCGCCTCTTTTGAGTCGTAGTAGTTGTAGAACGACGCCGTCGACCGGCCCGCCTCGGCGGCGATGTCGGCGATCGTGGTGGCCAGGAAACCCTTGCGCGCGATCACCGTTCGCGCGGCGGCGTCGATGGCGGCCTGGGTGCGACGGCCGCGGCTGGTGGGGAGTGGGGTACGACGCTGCTCAGACACGGTCGACACCGGTGGGCCTCCTTCGTCGTGACCTGTGGATCCCCTCGATCCTGGGAACGGCGGTTTCCTGGAATAGACCTGAATCTGATGTTAGGTTCAGTTTCTGATCTCCGCCACGGAATGGGAGTCGGGGATGATCAAGCCGCGCAACCACAACGCCGAATTCGAGCTCGGGGGCATCAACCACGTCGCGCTGGTGTGTGCGGACATGGCCCGCACCGTGGACTTCTACTCGGGCATTCTCGGCATGCCACTGATCAAGTCGCTCGACCTGCCGGGCGGCATCGGTCAGCACTTCTTCTTCGACGCGGGCAACGGTGACTGCGTCGCATTCTTCTGGTTCGCCGAGGCCCCCGACCGGGTGCCGGGCATCTCCTCGCCCGCGGCGATCCCGGGCATCGGCGAAATCACCAGCGCCGTCAGCACCATGAATCACTTGGCATTTCACGTGCCTGCCGACAAGTTCGACACGTATCGGCAGCGGCTCAAGGACAAGGGCGTGCGGGTGGGGCCGGTGCTCAATCACGACGAGAGCGACCGGCAGGTCGCCGCCACCGTGCACCCCGGGGTCTACGTGCGCTCGTTCTACTTTCAGGACCCCGACGGCATCACCCTCGAGTTCGCCTGCTGGGTCAAGGAATTCAGCGCCGACGATGCGCGGACGGTACCCAGGACGTCGGCTGACCGCCGCGTTCCGGTCAGTTAGTCGCGGTACAGCTTCGGGTCGGCGAGTCCCTCGAGCAGTGACGCGAGGTGGTCGACCAGCTGCTCATGGTCGAGCCGGACGTCGCCGGCCAGCCACGCGCCGATCGTCTGCCCCACCCCGCCGACCACAAAGTGCGCGGCGGCCTTGATCCGGTCGTTCTCCGGCACCCGCAGCGCGTTCTCGACGTACTGGCCGGACAGCATCGCGAACAGCGCGCTGGATTCCACCCGCTTGCGGACCAGCACGGCGTTGGCCGGTTGCGCGCTGAACAGCAGCCGCCCGACCCGGGGGTCGCCTCCGACCGTGCGGACGACGTTGGCCATACCGGCTCGCAGTTGCTCCTCCTGCGGCGCCGCGGCCACCGCCGCCTGGGTGGTGGTGGCCAACTCGGCGATCACCCAGTCGAACACCGCCGCGACGAATTCGTCCTTGTCGGTGAAGCTTTCGTAGAAGTAGCGCGCCGCCAGGCCGGCCTGCCGGCAGACCGCGCGCACCGTTACGTCGGCCGACTCCTCGCCACCGAGCAGGTCCAACCCCGCCGTCAGGAGGCCGGCTCGTCGACCCGCCAGCCGATCAGCCGCGTCGACGCCGCGATACGGTCGCGCGCTTGTCGGGGCCGAACGCATAAATCCCATCTTGACATCGGTCGACGCCGCGCTGCAATATCAGGAAACACACGTTCTCAGATTTGGCGGGCAGGTGAGCGATGACGGTCAGCGAACCCATCAGGCATGTGGAGCGGGCGGTCAGCGCGCCCCCGCTCAGCCGGCCGAAGCGCACGCCGCAACTCGACGACACGTTGATGGGCATGGCGCTGCTGCTCGGCCCGGCCAACGTGATCATGCAGCTGGCCCGGCCGGGCGTCGGCTACGGCGTGATGGAGAGCCGGGTCGAGAGCGGGCGTATCGATCTGCACCCGATCAAGCGGGCGCGCACCACCTTCACCTATCTCGCGGTCGCCATGGCGGGCAGCGACGACCAGAAGGCGGCATTTCGGCGCGCGGTGAATCGTGCGCACGCACAGGTGTATTCCACGCCGGACAGCCCCGTGCAATACAACGCGTTCGACGTCGACCTGCAACTGTGGGTGGCGGCCTGCCTGTACAAGGGCGGCGTGGATTTCTACCGCACGTTCATCGGAGAGATGGACGACGTCGACGCCGACCGGCATTACCAGGAAGCGGTGGTGCTCGGCTCCACGCTGCAGGTGCCGCCGGAGCGATGGCCCGCGGACCGGGCGGCGTTCGACCACTACTGGAACGAGCAACTCGACAAGGTCCACATCGACGACGCCGTCCGCAATTACCTGTATCCCATTGCGGTGGGCCGGATTCAGAAGTTGCGGCTGCCGGACGTGGTGCGTCGGCAACCGGAGAAACTCGGTCTGCTGCTCACCGCCGGCTTTCTGCCGCAGCGCTTCCGCGACGAGATGCAGTTCGCCTGGGACGCCCGCACGCAGCGGCGCTTCGATCGGGTTGTCGCCGTGCTGCGGGCGGTGAACAACGCGATGCCCAGCTTCGTCCAGCAGTTCCCGTTCAACCTCCTTCTGTGGGATCTGGATCGCCGCATCAAAGCCGGACGCCCGCTGGTGTAGTGCGCGATACCCCCTACCGGGTCGGGGTCTTGTCTCTACGACGCAATGTCGTATTCAATGCCGTCGTGGCCGAATTGGACGACGCGGGCGCGCAGGTGAGCGCGCGTAGGGTCGGTTGCCGTGCGTACTGAAGACGACAACTGGGACATCACTACAAGCGTCGGTTCGACCGCGTTGTTCGTGGCCACCGCCCGAGCGTTGGAGGCGCAGAAACCCGATCCGCTCGCGGTCGATGCGTTCGCCGGGATTTTCTGTCACGCGGTCGGTGGTTCCGCCGCCGACGTGCTCGACGGCAAGGACCCCGAGCATCAACTGAAGACCGCGGACTTCGGCGAGAATTTCGTCAACTTCCAGGGCGCCCGCACCAAATTCTTCGACAACTATTTCCTGCAGGCTGCCGAAGCCGGCGTCCGGCAGGTGGTGATCCTGGCCGCGGGCCTGGACTCGCGGGCCTACCGATTGCCCTGGCCGGACGGGACGACGATCTTCGAACTCGACCAGCCTCAGGTTCTCGACTTCAAGCGCGAAGTGCTCGCCAAGGAGGGCGCCACCCCCAACGCTGATCGGCGCGAGATCGCCATCGACCTGCGTGAGGATTGGCCGCAGGCATTGCGTGACAGCGGTTTCGACGCGTCACAGCCGTCGGCGTGGATCGCCGAGGGCTTGTTGATCTATCTACCGGCGGCCGCCCAGGAACAGCTGTTCACTGGCATCGACGCGTTGGCGAGTTCGGGCAGTCACGTCGCGGTCGAGGACGGTGCGCCGATGCCGGCCGAGGCGTTCGATGCGGCTGTCGCGGCGGAGCGCGCCGCGCAGGCCGAGGGGGATGAGCGGCTGTTCTTCCAGCTGATCTACAACGAGCGGCACGCCCCCGCCGAGGACTGGTTCGACGAGCACGGCTGGAACGCGGTCGCGACTCCGCTGGGCGATTACCTGACCGAGGTGGGTCGGCCGGTGCCCGCGCCCGATACCGAGGCCGGACCGATGATCGCCCGCAACACTTTGGTCAGGGCCGTGAAGAGATGAGGACACGATGCCGTACAGTCCTCTGCTAATGACACTCATTTTCATTAAGCCTGGTGCGGGAGGCGGCGGGGAGACGATTAGTCTCGTCGCGGCCAAAAGGCCCTGCCGGAACTCGGACACGCGGCTTGACGTGCGGCGCTTGGGCTTTGGCAGCCGAGTGATCGAGGCCACGCATCCTGCGAATACGTGCGTCTCGACACCCAGCTTATGCAATGCTAACTTCGCCGAAGTTAGCTTAGGCAACACTACGTCCGAAGGGGAGACTGAGGCGTGGAAACCGCTGAATCCGGCGTGATCGCCACCCGGCCGAACACGGCCCGGGTGGACGACGATGTGGCGAGCCGATTCGCGACTTGTTCGCGGGCGCTGGGGCTGACCATCTACGACCGCACGCGGCCGGCCGACCTGGCCGCGGCCCGATCCGGGTTCACCGGCCTGGTGCGGATCGCCCACGACCAAGCCGACGCCTGGGTCGGCCTGGCTGCCGCCGGTGACACCTCCCTTCAAGTCCTGGAAGCGATTTCACGCAATAGCGGTACCGCCGGGGTGTTGCAACGCCAGGTGGAACTGTCGCCGGGCGCGTTGGGGTTCCGCTACGACTCCGGGCTGTACCTGAAGTTCCGTGCCACCGAGCCAGACGACTTCCATCTCGCCTACGCCGCGGCGTTGGCCGGCGCGGGACGGTTTGCCGAGGCGCACGACCTGGTGACGGCTGTCGGGCGGCGTAAGCCGAGCTCGCACGAGGCGCGCTGGGTGGCTGCGACGATTCACTACCGCGCCGAGCGGTGGGCCGACGTGGTCAAACTGCTGTCGCCCGTGGTCAACGACGCCACGCTGGACGAGCGCTACGCGCACGCCGCGAAGATCGCGCTGGGGATCTCGCTCGCGCGGCTCGGGATGTTTGCTGCGGCGCTCGCGTACCTCGAGGAGCCGGAGGGTCCGGTAGCGGTCGCGGCGGTGGACGGGGCGCTGGCCCGCGCGCTGTCGCTGCGGGCCGACGGCGACGAGGACACCGCCCGCGAGGTGCTGCAGGACCTCTACGCGGCCAACCCGGAGAACGCGCAGGTCGAAGAGGCGCTGACGGACACCAGCTTCGGCATCGTGCCGACCACGTCGGACCGCATCGACGCGCGCTCCGACCCGTGGGACGTCGGCACCGAGCCGCAGCCCGGCGACTTCGTCGACCCGGGCGCGCAGGAGCGCAAGGCCGAGTTGCTGTCGGAGGCCGAGCGTGAGCTCGACGAGTTCATCGGCCTGGAGAAGGTCAAGGATCAGGTCGCCCGACTCAAGAGCGCGGTGGCGATGGAGCTGGTGCGCAAGGAGCGTGGCCTCGAGGTCGCGCAGCGCACCCACCACCTGGTCTTCACCGGCCCGCCCGGAACCGGTAAGACCACGATCGCGCGTGTCGTCGCCAAAATCTATTGCGGCCTAGGCCTTTTGAAGAAAGAGAACATCAAAGAGGTGCACCGCGCCGACCTGATCGGTCAGCACATCGGTGAGACCGAGGCCAAGACGAACGCCATCATCGACAGCGCTCTGGACGGCGTGCTGTTCCTGGACGAGGCGTACGCGTTGGTCGCCACCGGCGCCAAGAACGACTTCGGCCTGGTGGCCATCGACACGCTGCTGGCCCGGATGGAGAACGACCGCGACCGGTTGGTGGTCATCATCGCCGGGTATCGCGCCGACCTCGACCGGTTCCTGGACACGAACCAGGGTCTGCGGTCCCGTTTCACCCGGACCATCGACTTCCCGTCGTACCAGCCGTCCGAGCTGATCGAGATCGCCAACTTCATGGCGACCCGGCGCGACAGCGCATTCGACCGCCAGGCGCTCGACGACCTGGAAGCCTTGTTCGCTCACATGGCCAGCACGACGAAGGCCGACTCGGTGGGTGTGGAACGCCGGGGCCTCGACATCGCCGGTAACGGTCGATTCGTTCGTAACGTCGTCGAAAAGTCGGAAGAGGAACGGGAATTCCGGTTGGACCACTCCGAACACGCCAAGACCGGCGAATTCACCGATGAGGAGCTCGTGACGATCACCGCCGCCGACGTGGCTAACACCGTGCCGCCGTTGCTGGAAGGCCTGCGGCTGGAGATGCCCGCATGACCAACCCTGAAAACGGCGACGACCGGCGGTCGTTCGCCTCGCGCACACCGGTGAACGACAACCCGGACAAGGTTGTCTACCGCCGTGGCTTCGTCACCCGCCACCAGGTCACCGGTTGGCGATTTGTCATGCGCCGCATCGCATCTGGTGTGGCGCTGCACGACACCCGGATGCTCGTCGACCCGCTGCGCAGCCAGACCCGTGCGGTGCTGATGGGCGTCGTCGTGCTGGTCACCGCGCTAGTCGGCTGCTTCGTCTTCTCGCTGATCCGGCCGAACGGGTCGGTGGCCAACAACGCGATCCTGGCCGACCGGTCGACCGCCGCGCTGTACGTACGCGTGGGGGATGAACTGCATCCGGTGCTCAACCTGGCTTCGGCCCGGCTGATCGCCGGCAAGCCGGCCAACCCGACACAGGTGAAAAGCACTGAGCTGGACAAGTTTCCGCTCGGTAACTTGATCGGCATCCCCGGTGCGCCGCAACGGATGGTGCAGAACACCCGCAAGGACGCCGACTGGACGGTGTGCGACGCGGCGACCGGTACCGCCGCGGGCGTCACGGTGATCGCGGGTGCCCCGGAGACCAGCGGCGCGCGCGCCGCCGCGGTGGACGCGGGCAAGGCCATTCTGGCCAGCAACTCCGGCAGCGCGTGGCTGCTGTGGGAAGGACGCCGCAGCCGGATCGACCCCGCTGACCACGCGGTGACCGGTGCCCTCGGACTGGGCACCGACATTCACGCGCCGCGGCCGATCGCGGCGGGCCTGTTCAACGCCATTCCCGAGTCGCCGCCGCTGGCCGCCCCCGTCATTCCCGACGCCGGCACACCGGCCCGTTTCCCGGTCCCGGCGCCGATCGGCGGTGTCGTGGAATCACATGGCTTGGAGGGCAATTCGACCAACTACTACGCGGTTCTGCCGGACGGACTGCAGCAGATTTCACCCGTGCTGGCCGCGATCCTGCGCAACGCCAACTCCTACGGTCTGGACCAGCCGCCGCGCTTGAGTGCTGACAAGGTGGCCAAGCTGCCCGTGTCACGGCAACTGGACACCAGCCGCTATCCGGAGCAACGCGTCAGCCTGCTCGACGCGACACACGATCCGGTCACCTGCGCGCATTGGAGCAAGGCCGCCGGCGCTAGCACGAATTCGCTGACGCTGCTTGCCGGTTCGGCGCTGCCGATTCCCGACTCGGTGCACACCGCCGACTTGGTCAGTGCCGGCGTCGACGGCGCCGCCAGCCGGGTGGCGATCGCCCCGGGGTCCGGCTACTTCGCGCAGACCGTCGGCCATAGCCCGTCGTCGCCGGCGGCCGGTTCGCTGTTCTGGATCTCCGACACCGGCGTTCGCTACGGCATCGACAACGAGGCCGGCGTCACCGGAAACGCGAAAACCGCTGATGCGCTTGGCCTTACCCAGCCTGCAACCCCCGCACCGTGGTCCGTCCTGTCATTGTTCGCGCGGGGGCCCGCGCTGTCGCGCGCCGATGCGCTGCTGGCCCACGACGGGGTGGCAGCCGACTTACGACCTGGTCGCGTCAAAGCCGAAGGGCAAAATCGATGAGCCGCTTGATCTTCGAGGCACGCCGCCGGCTGCCCTCGCCGGTGACCCGCAAGGGCAGCATCAGCATCGAGGCACCGCCGGAACTGCCGCGGGTGATTCCGCCGTCGCTGCTGCGCCGCGCGCTGCCAGTGGTGATCGTGTTGCTGATCGTGGGGATGATCGTCGCGATGGTCGCCACCGGAATGCGGCTCATCTCGCCGCAGACATTGTTCTTCCCGTTCGTGCTGCTGCTGGCGGCCACGGCGTTCTTCCGTGGGGGCGACAACAAGTCGCGCACCGAGGAAGTCGATGCCGAGCGCGCCGACTACCTGCGTTATCTCTCGGTGGTGCGAGACAACATCCGCGCCCAGGCCACCGCGCAGCGCGCAGCGGCGCAATGGTCGCATCCCGAACCGGCCGACCTGGCCGCGATCCCCGGATCGCGGCGGCAGTGGGAGCGCGATCCGCAGGACGGCGACTTCCTGGTAGTACGCGCCGGCATCCATTCGGCGGCACTGGATACCGCACTGCGGGTCAACGACACCGCCGACGAGGTCGACCTGGAGCCGGTGTCGCACAGCGCATTACGCAGCCTGCTCGACACCCAGCGCACCGTTCGCGACGTCCCGACCGGAATCGACCTGACCAAGCTGTCACGGGTCACCGTGCTCGGCGACGACGACGAGGTCCGCGGCGCGCTGCGGGCCTGGGTTGCGCAGGCCGTCACCTGGCATGACCCGACCGTGCTCGGCGTAGCGGTCGCCACGCCCGACATCGAGGCGTCGGACTGGTCGTGGGTCAAATGGCTTCCGCACGTGGACATCCCGGCCGAGGCGGACGGAGTGGGCCCGGCCCGCTACCTGTCGGCCAAGCCGGACGAACTGGCCGCGCTGCTCGGCCCGGCGCTTTCCGACCGTCCGGCGTTTACCGGTGGGCCGTCGGATGCGTTGCGGCACTTGCTGATCATCGTCGACGACCCGGACTTCGACCTGGCTGCTTCGCCGCTGGCGGCGGGGCGGGCCGGTGTCACCGTCGTCTACCGCTCGAGCACCCCTCCGCACCGTGAGCAGTACTCGGATCCGGAGCGGCCGATCCTGCGGGTCAGCGACGGCGCGATCGAGCGCTGGCAGACCGGCGGCTGGCAGGGCTACATCGACCATGCCGACTCGCTCGGCGTCGACGACGCGGTGCACGTCGCGCGCCGGCTGTCGCGCTGGGACTCCAACCCGACGCACAGCGGCCTGCAGTCCACGGCGACCCGCGGCGCGACATTCACCACGCTGCTGGGCATTTCGGACGCGTCTCGACTCGACGTGCCCACCATGTGGGCGCCGCGGCATCGCGACGAGGAGTTGCGGGTGCCGATCGGCGTGACGGCCACCGGCGAGCCGCTGATGTTCGATCTCAAGGACGAGGCCGAGGGCGGCATGGGGCCGCACGGCCTGATGATCGGTATGACCGGTGCCGGCAAGTCGCAGACCCTGATGTCGATTCTGTTGTCGCTGTTGACGACTCACTCAGCGGACCGGTTGATCGTAATCTACGCCGACTTCAAGGGTGAGGCCGGCGCGGACATCTTCCGCAACTTCCCCCAGGTCGTGGCGGTGATCTCCAACATGGCTGAGAAGAAGTCGCTGGCGGACCGGTTCGCCGACACCCTGCGTGGCGAGGTGGCCCGACGCGAGACCTTGCTGCGGGAGGCCGGCCGCAAGGTGCAGGGCAGCGCCTTCAACTCGGTGACCGAGTACGAGAATGCCGTCGCCGCGGGGCACGACCTGCCGCCGATCCCGACGCTGTTCGTGGTCGCCGACGAGTTCACCTTGATGCTCGCCGACCACCCCGAGTACGCGGAACTGTTCGACTACGTCGCCCGCAAAGGTCGCTCGTTCCGGATCCACATCCTGTTCGCGTCGCAGACGCTGGATGTCGGCAAGATCAAGGACATCGACAAGAACACCTCGTACCGCATCGGTCTGAAGGTGGCCAGTCCGGCGGTGTCGCGGTCGATCATCGGCGTCGAGGACGCGTACCACATCGAGGCGGGCAAGGAGCACAAGGGCGTCGGCTTCCTGGTGCCCGCGCCAGGCGCCGCGCCGATCAAGTTCCGCAGCACCTACGTCGACGGCATCTACGACCCGCCGCAGACACCGAAAACGCTTGTGGTGCACTCCGTTCCGGAGCCGAAGCTGTTCACCGCCGGCAGGGTCGAACCAGACCAGACCACGGTGATCGCCAAGAACGGTCACGACGAGCCGATCGCGCCGTCGCGCAAGCTGATCTCCACCATCGGCGATCAGCTGGCCCGCTTCGGCCCCCGTGCCCCGGAGCTGTGGCTGCCGCCGCTCGACGAGGTCATCCCGCTGAGCGCCGCGTTGGCGCGTGCGTCGGTGCCGCGCGGCGAATGGCGTTGGCCGCTGGGCGAAATCGACCGGCCGTTCCAGATGCGCCGCGACTCACTGGTGTTCGACGCGCGGTCCTCGGCCGGCAACCTGCTGATCCACGGTGGTGCGAAGTCCGGTAAATCGACTGCGCTGCAGACATTCATCCTGTCGGCGGCCAGCCTGCACTCGCCGCGCGAGGTGAGCTTCTACTGCCTCGACTACGGCGGCGGGCAGCTGCGCGGCCTGGAGGACCTGGCACACGTCGGCAGCGTCGCGTCGTCGCTGGAGCCCGAGCGCATCCGTCGCACCTTCGGCGAGCTGGAGCAGCTGCTGCGGTCCCGTCAGGAACGGGAAGTCTTCCGCGACAAGCAGGGCCCCGACGACGGGCTGGGCCAGGTGTTCCTGGTCATCGACAACCTGTACGCGTTCAGCCGTGACAACACCGACCAGTTCAACACGCGAAACCCGTTGCTGAGCAAGGTGACCGAGCTGGTCAACGTCGGCCTGGCCTACGGCATCCATGTCGTGGTGACGACTCCGAGCTGGCTCGAGGTGCCGCTGGCGATGCGCGACGGCCTGGGCATGCGACTTGAGCTCAAGCTGCACGACGCGCGGGACAGTAACGTCCGGGTGGTCGGTGCGCTGCACCGTCCGGCCGAGGGTGTGCCGGCCGACCAGCCGGGTCGCGGTCTGACCATGGCCGCCGAGCACTTCCTGATCGCTGCGCCCGAACTCGACCAGGTGGCCGCGATCAATGCCCGGCATGAGGGGATCGCCGCGCCACCGGTGCGGCTGCTGCCGAAGAACCTGGAGCCCGCCGTGCTCGAGCCGGTTTACGGCGGAGCCGACCGGATCGTCATCGGTCAGCGCGAAGAGGATTTGGCCGCAGTACAACTGGACTTCGCGCAGAACCCGCTGCTGATGGTGCTGGGCGACACCCGGACCGGTAAGACGACCTTGCTGCGGCACATCATTCGCACCATCCGCGACAACTCCACACCGGACCGCGTCGCATTCACGGTGCTGGACCGTCGGCTGCATCTGGTCGACGAGCCGCTGTTCCCGGACAACGAGTACACCGCCAACATCGACCGGGTCACCCCGGCGATGCTCGGACTCGCGGGCCTGATCGAAAAGCGGCGCCCGCCAGCCGGTTTGGATGCTTCGCAGCTGACCGGATGGTCTTTCGAGGGCCACACCCACTACCTGATCATCGACGACGTCGACCAGATTCCGGATACCCCGGCGATGACGGGACCGTATGTGGGACAACGCCCGTGGACGCCGCTGATCGGCCTGCTCGCGCAGGCCGGCGACCTGGGCCTGCGCGTCATCGTCACAGCGCGGGCCAGCGGTGCCGCGCATGCGTTGATGACCAGCCCGTTGCTGCGCCGGTTCAACGACCTGCAGGCGACCACGCTGATGTTGTCGGGTAACCCGGTGGACGGCGGCAAGGTCCGCGGCCAGCGATTCGACCGGCTGCCGGCCGGTCGGGCGATCCTGCTGACCGACAGCGACACCCCGACGTACGTGCAATTGGTCAATCCGCTTGTCGACGAGAGCGTTTCCGTCGACCGCGGCCGGTGAGTTTCAACAAAAGGAGTGAGGGGTCATGACACTACGGGTTGTTCCAGAAGGATTGGCGTCGGCCAGCGCGGCCGTCGAAGCGATCACCGCACGGTTGGCGGCCGCACACGCGGGCGCCGCGCCGGCCATCACCGCTGTCGTGCCGTCGGCGGCTGACCCGGTGTCGCTGCAGACCGCCGCGGGCTTCAGCGCGCAGGGCACCGAGCATGCCGCCGTCGCGGCCGAGGGCGTCGAGGAACTCGGCCGGGCCGGTGTCGGCGTGGGCGAGTCCGGCGTGAGCTATGCCGCCGGCGACGCCGCTGCCGCGGGGACATACGGCGGCGTCTGACGATGACCGCGCCGGTGTGGATGGCTTCGCCGCCTGAGGTGCACTCAGTGCTCCTCAGCAGCGGTCCTGGCCCGGGGTCGCTGTTGGCGGCCGCGCAGGCCTGGGCCGCGCTGAGCGCTGACTATGCCTCGGCGGCAAGCGATCTCACCTCGCTACTGGGCGCGGTCCAGGCAGGCGCATGGGAGGGCCCGAGCGCCGAGGAATACGTGAGCGCGCACCTGCCCTACCTGGCGTGGCTCACCGAGGCCAGCGCGAACAGCGCCGGCGCGGCAACCCAGCACGAGGTCGCCGCGGCCGCATACACCTCCGCGCTGGCCGCCATGCCGACGATTCCGGAGCTGGCGACCAATCACCTCATTCACGGCGTGCTGATCGCGACGAACTTCTTTGGGATCAATACGATTCCGATCGCGCTCAACGAGGCCGATTATGTCCGCATGTGGGTCCAGGCGGCGACCACGATGGCGAGTTACCAGGCGGTGTCCGGTGCCGCACTCGCGGCGGCGCCCCGCACCGAGGTGGCACCACCGGTGCTCAAGTCCGACAGCGCTCAGTCGGCCGCGGCCGTCCCGCCGACGGGTGACTTCTTCACCGACCTGTTCAACCAGTTGACGCAGCTGATCCAGGATCCGAGCGGGGCACTCAGTGCCATCTTCAGCAATCCGGCAGCGTGGGGTCCGCTGCTGTTCTTCATCGCCTACGAAGCGTTCTTCATCCCGTTCGGTAACACCTTCTGGTCGATCGTGCTCAGTTCGCCCGCGTGGCTCACGGTCATCCTCTACTTCGGCATCAAGGCCGCGCTGTCCGCGGGCGGTGCGGAGCCGGTTCCGGATGTCGCCGGAGTACCGGGCTTCCGGACCGGCCAGCCGACCGGCATGCCCGTCGCGGCGTTGACGTCGCCGGGCGGCGGAAGTGCCACGGCGAGTTCCGGATCGACCGCCGCGGCCGGTGCGGCCGGTGGTGCGGCCCCGGCTCCGGCGCCCGCCGCCGCCTTCCCGTACATGGTCGGTGGCATGGACCCCGACGGTGACCCCGGCCCGACGCTGATCGACCGCGACGAGAACAAGGCGCCGGCCGGCTCGATTGCCGCTGCCGCCGCCGTCGGCGCGGCGAGCCGGGCCAAGGCGCGCACGCGCCGTCGGCGCAAGTCCGAAATGCACGATCACGCAGATGAATTCGCCGACATGAACATCGACGTCGACCCCGACTGGGGGGCGCAGGACGACCGTGAACTGGTCGCTGCCGCGGTCGCATCCGGCAACGGCTCGGGTTCCCTGGGGTTCGCCGGCACGGTGGGCAAGGACAGCTCGGCCGAGGCGTCGGGATTTGCGACGTTGAGCAGCAATGGATTTGGCGAAGGTCCGCGCATTCCGATGGTGCCGGGAACCTGGGAGCCGGAGTCATCGGAGGGGGAGGGGGACCACAGCTGAGCATGTGTTCGGGAGGCAACGGTAATCGGATGAGGAAAGGGTTTCAGGGATGAGTTTGTTGGATGCTCACATTCCGCAGTTGGTGGCGTCGCAGTCGGCGTTTGGTGCCAAGGCGGGTTTGATGCGGTCGACGATTGGTCAGGCCGAGCAGGAGGCGATGTCGTCGCAGGCGTTTCACGCCGGGGATTCGGCGGCGGCGTTTCAGGCGGCGCATGCCCGTTTTGTGGCGGCGGCGGCGAAGGTGAACTCGCTGTTGGATATCGCGCAGGCCAACTTGGGTGATGCGGCGGGTACGTATGTGGCCGCGGACAGTGCTGCGGCGAGCAGCTACCCGGGCTTCTGAGTCGCTGGCTGATTAATCGAAAGGGTTTGTGATGTCGCAGATTATGTACAACTACCCGGCGATGCTGGCGCATTCGGCGGACATGGCGGGCTATGCCGGCACGATTCAGAGTCTGGGTGCCGACATCTCTGCTGAGCAGGCTGCGTTGCAGTCGGCGTGGCAGGGTGACACCGGGTTGAGCTACCAGGCGTGGCAGGCGCAGTGGAACCAGGCGCTGGAGCAGTTGGTGCTGTCGTATCGGGCGATGGCGAGCACGCACGAGAACAACACCACCTCGATGCTGGCTCGCGACTCGGCCGAGGGCGCCAAGTGGGGCGGTTAGGCCCACAACGTCGATGACCAACCAGCCCAACGCCGTCGAGCTGACTGTTGAGCAGGCGTGGTGCATCGCTGAGACCGTGGGAGCGGGCACGTTCCCGTGGGTGCTGGCGATCACCACGCCCTACACCGATGCCGCCGAACGGGGTGCGTTTCTCGCAGCCCAGACCGCCGAACTTGCCCGCATGGGCATGGTGTCGGCCGATGGCGCCATCAATGCGGCAGTGGCCGAATGGATTCGGGTTGTGTGCTTTCCGGAGCGGTGGCTGGACCTGCGCTACGTGGGTTCGGCCGCCGCATCCGGGGGCGACGATCTGCTGCGCGGGATCATCGCCCGCCGCGGCGGTAAAACCGTTGTGGCGCTGCGCAATGCGCAGTTGGTCACCTTTACGTCGATGGATGTCCACGATGCCCGCGCGCTGGTGCCGATCCTCGGTGTCGGCCTGGCGCAGCGCCCGCCGGCACGATTCGACGAGTTCAACCTGCCCGCCCAGGTCGGCGCGCGGGCAGACGAGCGGCTACGCAATGGCACGCCGCTCGCCGAAGTCCTTGACTACCTTGGCATTCCCCAGTCGGCGCGCGCCGTGGTCGAATCGGTGTTCACCGGACCGCGCAGCTACGTGGAGATCGTCGCGGGCTGTCACCACGACGGTCGGCACACCAGCACCGAGGTCGGCATGAGCATCGTCGACACCACGGAGGGCAGGGTGCTGGTGAGCCCGTCGCGGGCCTTCGACGGCGAATGGGTCTCGACGTTCAGCCCCGGCACCTCCTTTGCCGTCGCCGTCGCCGTCGAACAGCTCACCGGCCAACTGCCGGACGGTCATTGGTTCGAAGGCAACCGGCTCTCCCGAGACTTCAGCAGCTCCACCACCCAAACTGTCTGACCCAACACTGCGAACACACGTCGTTCCACAACAGAAAGAGAAGCAATGTTCCGCGAAATCCTGAGGAGTCGGTGATGTCCAGCGCTGTCATTCCCATCGTGCGGGTCGCCATCCTGGCGGACAGCAGGCTGACTGAAATCGCCCTGCCCGCGGACCTGCCGCTGCGCGAAATCCTGCCCGCTGTCGAGCGATTGGTTGTTCCCACCGTCGCCGACGATGCGGCGGGCACCGGTGCGGAAGCTGCGACGCCGGCACGACTCAGCCTCGCCCCCATCGGCGGAGCGCCGTTCAGCCTGGACGCGAGTCTCGGCACGGTCGGCGTGGTCGACGGTGACCTGCTGGCGCTACAGCCGATTCCGGTCGGACCCGCGGCGCCCGGCATCGTCGAGGACATCGCCGACGCCGCGGTCATCTTCTCGACGTCGCGTCTCAAGCCGTGGGGTACCGCGCACATCCAGCGGGGCGCCATCGCCGGTCTAATCGGATTGCTCTGGGCCGCAACCGGTCTCGGGGTCGTGCACCGCGTGGTCACCGGTGCGCCGGTCGGCGCGTTCGTGGTCGGTGCGATCGCTCTGCTCAGCGTCCTCGCCGGTCTGTTCGCGCGGTCGCCGCGCGCCGGTGCGGCGCTGTCCGCAGCCGCCCTGGTTCCGCTCGCGGCGGCGCTGGCCCTCGCGGTCCCGGGACACTTCGGGACGCCACAGATCACCCTCGCCGCAGCCGGGGTGGCTGCCTGGTCACTGATCAGCCTGATCCTGCCGCAGCGCGAAAACCGGGGCAGCATTAGCTTTTTCACCGCTACCACGGTGCTGGGTATCGGTGTCCTGCTGGCCGCCGGCGCGAGCTCGCTGTGGGCGCTGCCGCTGGTGACGTTGGGTGCCGGGCTGCTCGTGGTGGCGTTGCTGGTCACCGTCGAGG
Organism: Candidatus Mycobacterium wuenschmannii; assembly: GCF_030252325.1. Lineage (NCBI taxonomy): Bacteria > Bacillati > Actinomycetota > Actinomycetes > Mycobacteriales > Mycobacteriaceae > Mycobacterium > Candidatus Mycobacterium wuenschmannii. The sequence continues at coordinate 4,116,146 of NZ_CP126981.1, forward strand.
CTCCGCAACTGTCCGCGCTGTGGGCGCGGTTCCCGCTGCCGGTGATTCCGGCTCCCGGCGACCCGACCCCGTCGGCGCCGTCGTCGCGGGTGTTGGCGGACCTGCCGCGCCGCGTCCGGATCAGTGACGCGCACCAGACCGGATTCATCGCCGGTGCGGTGCTGCTCAGCGTGATCGGATCGCTGGCCATCGCATGGCGGCCCGAAACCCTGTCGCCGTGGGGCTGGTACGTGATCGCCGCGACCGCGGCGGCCTCCGCGCTGCGGGCCCGGGTCTGGGACTCGGCGTCCATCAAGGCGTGGCTGCTGGCTCAGCCGCATCTGGTGGGCCTGTCGCTGGTGATGCTCTACACCGCGAGCGCGCACTACCTGACCGCGCTGGTGATCGGCGCGGTGCTCGCGGTGCTGGTGGCGGGCTGGGTGACCGTGGCGCTGAGCCCGGCGATCGCGTCGCCGGACACCTACTCGCTGCCCGTGCGCCGACTGGTGGGCTTCGTCGCGTCCGGAATCGACGCGTCGCTCATCCCGGTGCTGGCCTACCTCGTCGGACTGTTCGCGTGGGTGCTTGATCGATGAGCTCTGCCCGCACTCGGCGATTCGGTTGCCTCGCAGCGGCGGTGCTGGCCACGCTGTGGGTCTGCCCGCCCGCGTCGGCGATCGACCGTCCCCAGGTCGATCCCGGTGCCGCGCCGCCGCCCGGCGCGCCCGGCCCCGTCGCGCCGATGGAGAAGAACGGCGAGTGCAGCGCGACCGGCCTCATCACCGGCACCGACGTCAAGGCGGTGCCACCGAGCCAGCAAACGCTGGATCCGGCTGCGGCATGGCAGTTTTCGCGCGGCGACGGCCAGTTGGTCGCGGTGCTGGACACCGGGGTGCGCCCGGGCCCACGACTGCCCGGTGTCCAAGCCGGCGGTGACTATGTCGAATCGACCGACGGTCTCACCGACTGCGACGGTCGTGGGACCGCGGTCGCCGGACTGATCGCCGGCCAACCCGGCGACGACGGCTTCACCGGGATCGCGCCGGGTGCCCGCCTGGTGTCACTGCGGGTGACATCGTCGAAATTCTCGACGCGCGGTGCGGGTGGCGATCCCGCCATCGGACGCGCAGTCGTCGACGTGACGGCCCTCGGTCGCGCGATCGTGCACGCCGCCGACCTCGGCGCCCGCGTGATCACCGTCTCGGGCATCACCTGCCTGCCCGCCGACCGCAACGTCGACCAGGGTGCGCTCGGGGCGGCGATCCGCTACGCGGCCGTCGACAAGGACGCGGTGATCGTGGCCGCCGCGGGCAACATCGGCGCCGCCGGCGCGGCCAGCGGTTCGGCGTGCGACGCGAATCCGCTGACCGACCTGGCGCGTCCGGACGATGCGCGCAATTGGGCTGGCGTGACGTCGGTTTCGGTGCCGTCATGGTGGCAGCCGTACGTGCTGTCCGTCGGATCGTTGACGCCTGGCGACCAGCCGTCGAAGTTCACCATGGCCGGACCGTGGGTGGGCATCGCGGCGCCCGGCGAGAACATCGTTTCGGTGAGCAACCGCGACGACGGCGGACTGGCCAACGGCTTGCCCAACGAGCACCAGCAATTGGTGCCGCTGGCCGGTACCAGCTACGCCGCCGGATACGTCTCGGGCGTCGCCGCATTGGTGCGCAATAAGTACCCGGAGCTGAACTCGACCCAGGTGATCCAGCGGATCACCGCGTCGGCGCACAACGGGGCCCGCGCGCCGTCCAACGTCGTCGGCGCGGGCGCCGTCGACCCGGTGGCCGCGCTTACCTGGCAGCTGCCCGCCAACGCGCACGGTGACGCGTCGCCGGTGAAACACGTTGCGGCGCCGCCACCCGCAGCCCCCAAGAGCCCCTGGCCCAAGATCGTCGCCTTCGGCGGAACGGCCGCACTCGTACTGGCCGTCGTGGCCGCTGCCGCGATCGCCGCTCGACGTCGAAAGGAAGTGTCGCTGTGAGCGCACACCAAACCACCTCGCCGCCCACCGGGCGAATCACGTTGGTGCTGTTGGCCATAGTGGCGGCGGCCCTTGGTTATCCCTGGCACACGGTGCGCGAGCGCTGGGTGCTCGGCGTCGCGGTCGCCGTGGTGATAGTGCTGCTGACCCGCTGGAAGGGGCTGCCGATCACCACGATCCTGCGCCGCCGGCTGGCCATCCTGCGCCCGAACCGGGGCGTTCGCCGCGCCGACGAATCGGTCACCGACGTTCGGACGACGGCGCTGCTGCGCGTAACCCCACCGCTGGGCGATGCCGACACGCTGCCGCTGGCGCTGATCGCTGGCTACGCGGAGCGCTACGGCCTGCGCGCCGACGCGATTCGCGTCACCAGCCGCGACAGCACGTCGGAGCTGGGCACCCGCGAACGGGAGACCTGGATCGGTGTAACGCTCTCCGCCGCAGACAATCTCGCGGCCTTGCAGGCCCGCTCGGCGCAGATTCCGCTGCATGAGACGGCCGAGGTGGCGGCTCGTCGGCTCGCCGACCACCTGCGGGAGAGCGGTTGGTCCGCGGCAATCGCGAACCCCGACGACGTCCCGTCACCCTTCCCGCGCAACGCCCGCGAGTCGTGGGCCGGCGTCAGCCAGGGCAGCACGAATCACGTTGCCGCGTATGGGGTCAAGGTCGACACCGCGCTGCCCAACACGCTCGCGGCGATCTGGTCCTACCCGGTCCCTGAGGTCTGGACCGCTGCCGAGATCTCCGGCGCCGGACCCGACCAGACGCTGGCGGTCGCCTGCGCATTCCGCACCGACGCCGCGCCCGCGGCGGGCGGTCCGCTGCCCGGGTTGATCTCGAAGTCCGGCGTTCAGCGTGCGGCGCTCACGGCACTGGACCCGCTGACCAGCGAGCGTCTCGACGGCCACGTCGCGCTGCCCGAGGCGCTGCTGCTCGAGCGCCTGCGCTGGGCCAGCACCGCACTGCCGCAACCGGTCGCCTAACCGGTCAGCCCGAACAGGGCGGCGGCGTTGTCGTGGAAGACGCCGCGCAGCCACGCGTCGTCGACCCCGGGCAGGTCGGTGAGCGAGCGCATCGCGTCGGCGTAGCCGTAGGGGATGTTGGGGAAGTCGCTGCCGAACAGAATGCGATCGCCTAAGTCGCGCAGTCGGTTTCGCTGCGACGGTGGAAATGGCATCGACTCCTCGACGAACGGGGTGAAAGCCATCGTGGTGTCGAGGCGGACGTCGGCCGCGTTCTCGCAGATGTCCATGAACTCGACGTATTCCGGCATGCCCAGGTGTGCGACGATCAGCTTCAGCCGTGGAAAGCGTTGCAGCAGAAGCTGAATCGGCTCCGGTCCGGTGTGCTCGCCGGGCGCGGGACCGGACCCGCAGTGGATCACGACCGGGACACCGGCGTCCTCGATGACACCCCAGACCGGGTCGAGCAGGGGGTCGTTGGGTTCGTACCGGCCCACCTGAATGTGCGCCTTGAAAACCCGCGTCCCGTCGGCGATCGCTGTCCCGACGTAGTCGCCGACGCCGGGCTCGGGGTAAAACGTCGCGGTCGCAAGGCAATCCGGCGTCGCCCGGGCGAACTGCACTGCCCACTGGTTGAGCCAGGCCGCCATCTGTGGCTTGTGTGGGTAAACCAGCGCGGTGAAGCCGCGGACGCCGAAGTCGCGCAACGTCCGTACTCGGTCGGACTCCGCGGTCCGATAGGTGATCGGCCACTCGCGACCCACCAGCGGTCCCGCGGAGTCGAAGTACTGCCACACCTTGTCCATCACCGATTTCGGCATGAAGTGGGTGTGCACGTCGACCACGCCGGGCAGGCCCAGTGCGGACCACAGCGCCCGTACCTCGGCGGCCTCGTCGTCGGCCATGCTCCATCCTCGGGTCGTCAGTCCGGCGGGTTTTCTTCCTCGCTCAGGGTGGGCGGCTGAACCGATCGGTTACTCGGGCAGCCCGAGCCGCCGGGCGTCGTCACGGTAGCGCTCCACCCACTCGTCGGAGCGCTCGGTGGCCTCCGGTGCCGGGGGCGGTGCGAGTCGCGGATCCTGGCCGATCGCCTCCAGCACTGAGGCGACAGTCGAACTCAAACTGCCCCACAGCAGCGGATAGGGCACGTCGATCGGCTCGATGCCCTCTTCGGCGAACCATGCGCGCCAGCACTCGTTCTGCTCGCGCAGCATCGAGACGGCATGGGCAATCGCGCCGGCGTGATACGTGGCCTTCGACTCGTGCTCGGCGTGCGGTCGGCCGCGCCACATTCGGGTCTGGACGGCACGCCAGAACGACACCGCCTGCGACACCACGTCGGGCCGATGGACGTGCACGTAGACCGGTTCGCTGCCGATCACGTCGCGGATCGCGGTGCGCAGCCCGTCCCCGGAGCGATCGGGCAGCGACGACGCGCGCTGTTGCAGCAGCGGCGTCTGGTTCCACATCAGCTTGCCGCCCCAGATCCCGTTGGGCGTCCGCCCGGAGCTGCGGATGTGTTCCCGCCAGGCCACCGACGACGCGGTATCCGGCATGCCGGGATCGACCGGGTCCAGCAGGTGCAGGATCGTCTCGTCCTCGGCGTCGGCGAACCACTGCCTCGGCTGGGGCGCCATCCCGGTGGTCGGCAGGTACTGGAAGAACTCCTGCGGCTCGCCGGCCGTCCCGGTGGCCCTCAGCGACTCGGCCAACAACGTGCTGCCACAGCGCTGCGAGGCAAGCACGAGATAGGACGTCGGATGCGCGGGCACCGAGAGAGCCTAACCGCCCACCCACCGGTCGTGTTTACGGATCCGTCCGACGGGTGGCATCGTCGATGCCGCGGTCCGAGGCGATGGCCGATCGACTGGTGGGGGCCCTGTCGTGAATGGACAGGTACGTTTCGGTGTACCGCGCCGCGATGCGTGTGCCGGCGAAGTCGGAGGGAATCACGTCGTTGGTTCGCTGCCGCCAATCATGAAGGCGCACAGCAAGATCGGCGGCCACCCTGTCGACGTCGTCGTCGCCGGCGCCGTCCAGCAGATTGGTGGTCTCGGTGGGATCTGAGCGCAGGTCGTAGAGTTCGCGCTCCGGCCGCGGGGCCGTGACCAACGGCGCCACGGCATGCCCCGACGGGCTCTCCTCGATGTCCCACGGCAGGTCCAATAGTGGCCGCCGCGCGTAGTTTTCGATGTAGCTGAAGTCTTTCGTCCGAATCGCGCGGATGGGATCGAACGAGTCGTGGTAGGTCTTTCCGGTGTAAACGTGGTCGCGCACCGGTTCGGCGTGCTCCTGAGCGAGCAATGCCTGCGCGTGCGACACCCCCTCGACGTCGGACGGCGTCGGGACACCCAACAGCTCCAACAGCGTCGGAAGCAGATCCACGCCGCTGAACAGGTCGTCGTACACCTTGTGCGCCAAGTTCATTCGCGTAGGCGGACGGACGATCATCGCGATCCCGGTGCCCGCCTCGTACAACGTCGACTTGGCCCGCGGGAACGCCGCGCCGTGGTCGGTGAGAAATACGACCCACGTGCTGGCGTCGAGTCCGGTGTCGGCGAGGGTATCCAGGATCCGGCCGACCGCGGCGTCGGCGACCGTGATGGATCCGTAGAACTCCGCCAGATCCTCGCGCACCTCAACGGTATTCGGCAGATGGTCGGGCGTATCGACGGCGGCGGAGTCCGCGGGTTCGTAGCGGTCCCGCGGATAGGGCCGATGGGTCTCGAAAAACCCGGCCGTCAACAGAAAGGGCTGGTCGGTGTCGTGATTGCGCAACCACTGCTGGGCACGCTCGACGACGTATTCGCAGTACGAATTGGACACGTCGAACTCGTCGAAGCCCAGCCGCGACGGATGCGACGTCTCGTGTTGCATTCCGAAAAGTACTGAGTACCAACCTGACTCGGACAGGATCTGCGGCAACGTCCGGACGCCGGGACGGTACTCCCAGCCGTGATGCGCCAGCCCGACCAGGCCGTTGCTCTGCGGGTAGCGGCCGGTGAACAGCGATCCGCGCGACGGTGAACACAACGGAGCGGTGGCGTGGGCCCGGGTGAACAGGATGCCCTCGGCGGCGAGCTGGTCGAGGCGCGGGCTCGAGACGTCGTGGTGACCGTAAGCGCCGAGGTAACGGCCCAGGTCGTGCCAGTGCACGAGCAGAACGTTGTCGATCGCCGCCACCTCCTGAACCTTGCCCGGCCCCGTCGACGTTATCGGCTGCGGTGATGCGCCGCCGGTAGTGGGGCTAGCCGGCCCGGCCGCTCACCACTGCTGCGGCGGCCCGGGTGGGCCGTATGGCGGTCCCGACGGCCACTGCTCCGGGGCGGGATAACCGCTAGGAACCGCAGTCAGCTGAGGCGGCAGGCCCAGCAGCACCCGAAAGGCCGGGATGAAGAGCAGCCCGCCGATGACGGCGATGATCAGACCTGCAATCAGGTCGTAGGTAACTCGCCCGGTCGCGCCGTAGCGGGCCTCGGCACCGATCGACAAGAGCAGCATCACGATGCCGCCGCCGAGGATCAGGAACTGCCCAAGCGACCGCCGGAGGAACAGCATCACCGCGCCGGCGGCAACCGCCAGGCTCGCCGCGATGATCAGGAACAGGCACACGACCAGCGGCGTCGGCATGGCAGGAACCATGTTGTGTACCTGCTGGCGACAAGCGTTGGCGTACGTGCCCCGGAATCGGTTGCACATGTCGGCGGCGCGACTCTCGGCGCTGTGCAGGTTGATCCAGAGAGTCAGCGTGAGGATCGCCCCAAGGAGCCCCAACAAACCGATGACCGCGAGGCTGATGCCGCCGAACGCCTGCTGCGACGTCGGGGCCGGCACGGGCTGGCCGGGGGCGGCCCACCGCGGCGGCGGTCCGTACGCGGGTGGTTGCTGACCGCCGTAGCCGTAGTCCTCGGGCGGCGGTCCCCACGGTGGTGGCGGGCCGGGCGGCGGTGGTTGCACCTCGGCATCGTAACCGCCGCCCGTCCGGCGGATCGGGGCCGGCGAGATGCCTAGGCGCTGGGCAGAACGATGCGCCGCCGCGCGCGGTAGCCGGGTCGGACCGGATAGCCGCCATGGGCGGCCAAGGACTTGAGTTGACGCAGCGAGAATTCTCGGCCGCGCCCCGACTCCGGGATCACGACGCCCGCCCACAGCCCCTCGGCGCCCGGTGTCTCCCACGCCTCGCGGGCGCACCGCCAGCGCAACGTGCAGGCACGGCACAGTGCCTTCGCCTCGTCGTCCGGATTGGTGGTCCAGCGCTCCGGGTCGGTGGTGCAGACCGGGACGAATTGGTCCGTCGCTTCGGTCAGCGTCATCACGGTGGCAGTCATTGCGGTTACCCCTCCTGTTGCGGTGCGCTCGCACCGCTGATGCAACGACTTTAGGCACAGATGTCGGCGTAGTGCAACAGTTAAAGCGAAGCAGTATGTCGTAGCGCAACGAAATCGCCCCTGGGTCAACACCGTGGCGCCCAATGACGTGCATGAATAGGACTTTAAGGTGCTATGGTGATTGCGCTAAGAGCTTGCTAAGGTCCAAAAACGTAGCGCAACCTGGGATATACCACCTAGAAACCGAAGCGCTGAGGCAACCTGTCGTGCATGACGTCGTAGCAGAAGCGAAGCACTAACGAGGGAGTGAGCGATGGCGTCGGCCGGCGGCCTGGTGGTTCGGATCGGATCTCAAGCGCACACGTTGACCGCGGCGAACGGCGTGGCCGTGATCGGCAGGGACCCGTCGGCGACGGTGCGGGTCAACGACGACCGGATTTCGCGTTCCCACGTCAGGCTGGAACCGCGTCACGACGGCTGGCAGGTTGTCGACACGAGCACCAACGGCGTGTTCGTCGACGGCGTGCGGCGCAATTCGGTACTGGTCACCGCGCCGACGACCGTTCATCTCGGCGATGCCGACGGAATTCCGGTGACCTTGCTGCCCGGCGAATCGCGCGCGGCCGTGGCCCCGGTCGAGTCCGACGACTGCGATGACAACTGGGACGAGCTGGCCGAGACCGACCCCGACGTGGCGCGGGCCGGACGTGCGGTCGCGGCCCGCAGGCGTGAACTCGACATCACTCAGCGCAGCCTGGCCAGGGACAAGGTCATCAACGCCGGCACCCTGATTGCGTTCGAGAAGGGGCGCAGCTGGCCGCGCCGGGGCACGTTGACCAAGCTGGAAGAAGTGCTGAACTGGCCGGCCGGAACGATCACGCGGATTCGAAACGGCGCTCCCGCCGCGCAGGGTGTCCAGAGTGGTGAGGTCACCGAGGTGCTCGCCGAGACGGTGCAGGCGCCGCTGATGGCGGAGGCGGTCGAACTGGCGATGCACAGCATCGGCGCCGCGGTGAATGCACTACCCGGCCCGACGGAGCCGGACTTCACGCAGCGTGCCACGCCGATCCTGGCCGATCTCCGCAAGCTCGAGACGGTGGCGGCCAATGCCGCGCGCAACGCTCGCGGCACGCCGTCAGTTGTGCTGGCGCTCAGCGCAGTTCGGCGACGCTATAACGAGCTGATGCTGCGCGCCGCGAAGTCGCCGTCCGCGACGCTGGGTCAGCGGTTGTACGGTGCGCGGCATCGCGCCGAACTCAGCATCGACGAGGCGGCCAATGCGGCCGGCGTCGCGGCCGACGCTGTGCTGGACGCCGAGTCCGAGCGCTCGGTGCCACCAGACGTCGCCGCCGCGCTCGACACGCTCATCGCCCAACTCGCGATGAGCTGACGATCACTTTCCGCCGTGTGGCGCTTGGCCCCAATGGTTTTCGGACACGAACTCGGATAGCGGGCGGCCCAGCGCCCAGCCGTCCAATTCGAGCGACGGGCGGTCGGGAAAGTCGGGAACCGGGCCGAGGCACAGGATCGCCACCGGCTCGGCATCGTCGGGCATCGACAGCAGCGCCGCCAGTCTCGGCGGATCGAACAGCGATACCCATCCCATCCCGAGACCCTCGGATCGTGCTGCCAGCCAGAGATTTTGGATAGCACACGACACCGAAGCCAGGTCCATCTGCGGCATCGTGCGCCGGCCGAAGACGAAGCTGTCCCTGCCGTCGGACAACGCGACGACGAGCAGCTCGGCGCAATCGAGAATGCCCTCGACCTTGAGCGCGAGGAATTCCTGTGCGCGCTGGCCGAGCGCGTGCGCGGTCTGCTCGCGCTCCTCGTCGACCAGCGCGTGGATTCGGCGGCGCAGTTCGTCGTCGGTGATCCTGATGAATCGCCACGGCTGCATCAGGCCGACGTTGGGCGCCGCGTGAGCCGCCTGCAGCAGGCGGGCGAGAACGTCGTCGGCGACCTTGCTGCCTGGGACGAAGCGGCGCATGTCGCGACGCTCCGCGATCACGCGATAGATCGCCTGCCGCTCGGGCGTGCTGAATGCGTGGTCGTCCACCAGGTCATCGTAGAAACTTGATGAGGAACCGACGGAAGGCACGGCCGTATGAAACTCCCCGATTCACTGGACCAACTACCGACCAACGGCACGCGCTCGCGCGTGTATGGCGAGCCCTACCGGACCTCGGATGGCGCGACGGTGATCCCGGTATCCAAGGTGCGCAGCGGATCGGCGACGCCCGTCGGCGTGTTCGTCATCCAGGGCGGCACGACGCAATGGGTGGCCGCGGTCGATTCGGATCGGATAGCGCTGATCGGGGTGATCACCGGGCTGATCGCCGCCGTCCTGGGCAGCCTGGCGCTGCTGCGCCGGCCACCGTGGCCGGACCTGTCTGCGACGTCGGGGGCTTGGGTGCGGCCTACGGGCGGTAGGTGACGCCGACCGCCCGCAGGACGTATTCCGGCGGCATCGCGAAGGTCAGCGAACGGCAGGGCAGCTTGGCCATGACCTCGTCGGGAATGTCGAGCTTGTAGTGCAGCGAGAGATGGCCGGTGAAGGTCGGATCCAAATCGTCGACGTCTGCCTCGACCTGCAGTCCGTCTGGTGAGATCTCAGCGGTGGCTGCACCGGATTGTGTTGCATCCCAACGAACGTCGACGGTGGGGCCGGCCAACTTCGGCAACGACGACAGCGTGGCAAGCGCGCGCTGTGAGGTGAAGGCGACCGAGCCGACGTAGCTGGCGACGCTGTGCGACGAGCGCAGACCCGGGATGGCGCCGCTGAATCGGCGGGTGACGGGAACGAAGTCGGCGAGGTAGAGAAGGCCCTCCGCTTCGACCTGGGCGCGCACGTCGGCAGGCAACTTGCCGATACCGAAAAGTTTGCGGACGAAGACCGGCATCCCTCCAGTATTGCGCACCGAAAATTTGTCGGACCTGGTTGCTTTGATGGGGTCATGTCGTTGGTCGCGTCGGTTCCGGAGTTGGTGAATGAGCCGGGGCGTCTGGAGGTGTTGTTCGACGAGATGGCGGAGTTGGCCGGTCAGCGTAACGCCATCGATGGGCGGCTGGTGGAGATCGCCGCCGAGATCGACCGCGACCAGTTGTGGGGGGCGACCGGGGCACGCTCGGTCGCGGCGCTGATGGCCTGGAAGATGGGCTGCTCTACGGGCACCGCCCACACGATCACCACGGTGGCGTCTCGGCTGCCGGAGTTCCCCCGCTGTGTGGGCGCGCTGCGGGCGGGCCGGCTGTCGCTGGATCAGGTCGGCGTCATCGCCGCCCGCGCCGGCGACGGCTCTGATGCCCACTATCTACAGCTGGCGCGGGTTGCCACCGTCGCCCAGCTGCGCACCGCGGTCAGCCTGGAACCCCGCCCCGACCCCGACCCCCGACCTGCCCCGTCACGCTCGATCCGCAAAACCACCAGCGACCACTCGAGCAGTTGGCGGATCACCCTCCCGCACGACGACGCCGCCATCTTTGATGCGGCCCTGGCAGCGCACCGGGAAGCGCTGTACGCCCAATGGAAACAGGACCACGGCCAGGGTGGGCCCGTCGCGCCGCCGATGCCGGGCAGCATCGAGGCGTTCCTGCGCCTGGTCGAAACCGGCTGGGACACCGAAGCCACCCGCCGCCCCCACAGCGCGCACACCACCGTCATCGTGCACGTCGACGTCGAAGCCCGCGCCGCCGCACTACATCTGGGCCCACTACTGACCGACGCCGAACGCACCTACCTCACCTGCGACGCCACCTACGAAGTCTGGTTCCACCGCGACGGCCACCCCATCGGCGCCGGACGCACCACCCGCACCATCAACCGCCGGCTACGCCGCGCCCTGGAACACCGCCACCCCAGCTGCGCAGTCCCCGGCTGCGGCGCCACCCGCGGCCTCCACGCCCACCACCTCACCCACTGGGAAAACGGCGGCCCCACCGACCTGACCAACCTGATCCTGGTCTGCCCCTATCACCACCGCCAACACCACCACGGCGACATCACCATCACCGGCCCCGCCAACCAGCTCACCATCACCGACAACGACGACCACCCCCTGACCAACGCCTCCCTCGCACGACCACCCACCACCACCCCACCCACCGTCCCCCCAAACCCCGGACCCCTCGGCGAACGCGCCCAATGGTGGTGGTATGACCCCTACCAACCACAACCACCACCCAGCAACAACTAACTCAACGATCGGGTTTGGCGCACAAGCGAATTGGCGACTACGTCCCCGACTTCACAGGTCGGTCGCGACCCTGTAAAACCTACTGGTGTGACTGACGCACTCGTTCGGGTCAGAGTCGACCGGGAATCGGTCCATCCCGGCGACGACACAGAAAGTCACCAAGAGATCTGGGACTTTCCCTCCCATGCGACCCTCGACGACTTGCTCGTGAATCTATGCGCGGGCTTCTTGGCATCGGTTGCCGGCGACATTATGTGGACCGTGTATTCAGAGCGCGGCAGTCGCTCGGTCCCCGCCCAGTTGCTCGCTGTCATCTACGTCGACCACCCGAGCGGCCGTACCCGCTTCACACGCGTCTGGTCGGGGGATCAGGAACTCGCGGTACTGCGAGACCTGTATGGATCTCAGGCGGAGCTGACCATCTTCGTCGCCTATCCGTCGGGCGGCAGGCGCCTGCGCTTGGCGACTCTCGACGAAATCAAGCAGAGCCCGTTCGTCACCGGCGCGATTCCGGTCCGAACACCGATGCCCCGCTAGAGAATGCTGTGCGACTGCAGGAGAAATTTACGAATTATGCTCGGGGCCAAAGAGTTTGGTAGCTTTCGCTTCCTCGAGAGTGATGAGCGCCCCGCATGACTCTACGGCAACCGATTCGCTGCTGAATAGCGCTTCGATGCGCTCGACGTTCCCGTTCAACCAGGACGCGAGCTCATCATCGAGCATGGTGCCCCGCTCTTCAATTCCGTCGAGATACTGTCTCACCGAAGTGAGCCGAAACCAATTCTCGGCGCTTTCCAATTTGGTCGGCGCGATTACCAGACGAATTTGACCGCGATCGTTGGTCAGTCGCCAGCTCACAGCATCTCCGGTCAACCGGAGTGATGCGTTTTCATCGGCGGAACCTGTCGTTGTGGAGTCAGTCATGCGGTAACTCGGACTCAGATAGAGCACGCCGAGATACCTGAGCAAGGATTCCAGCAACTTCGTCATTTACGAGCCTCCTCGCGCCGGCGGGATCAATGTATTCGAACCACTGCGCTGATAACCATGGGCCTCGAGATATCTGAGTTCGGCGGCGGTGTAAGAGTCTTCGGGAATCATACGAGCTGGAATCGACAGCGTGATTGTGTCGCCTCGTTGAATCGCCACGTCGAGTGCGTGCTGATTAGCGGCCAGCCTTTCGGTCGGTGTCGCGGCATTCCACGCGTCGCCGATATCGAAGTAGCTCGCCCCGTGATCCTCGGCGACCTGGATGTATGACGGTCCGCCGCCGGGTGGGTTGAACGGACCGAGGACCATCTCGCCGCTGTCGGTCATGTGTTGTTCGGATAGCGCCCGAAGCTCCGGGCTCATGTATTCGAGCGGGTCGTGAAAACTGAATTCCGGAATGGGACTGGCCATCACCGGGGGAGGTTCGGCCCCGCCGCCGATGGACGGATGCTCGACCGGCGGGGGCTCCCCGCCGGGACCGGGGGCGGGGTGTTCAACCGCGACGGGTGGCGGATGGTCAGCCAGCGCTCCGGGCGGCAACGATGCCGGTAGGCGCTCGGTCTGCTCGGCGGCGAGCTGCGCCTGCGCAGACTCGGTGCGGGCCTCGGCCGCTTGGAATGTCCGCCCCAGGACGTTTTCCGCAGTGAGGTCGCCGCCCAGACCAATAGCGCGCCGCTCCAAGAGCGATTTGAATCCTTGGATCGCGGCCTCGCCGCCCGCCTTGATCTCAGGGCCACCCACGGCAAGCGTGACTGCGGTGAACAGCGGCTCGCTGGTGGCTTCGACCTTCCCGGGGTCGGGCGTGCGCATCCCGACGAGCTTGCCGTCCTTGAAGGTGTAGTAGGTCCCGCGTCCCTGGTCGAAGACTTCCCCTGAGCCGTTCTTGAGTTGGCCGGTGACCTGGACCGGCTGCCCGTCGGCGTTGTAGCCGAAGAGGAAGTGACCATCGGCACTCGAGCGCATCGATGACGGGTCGATGTCCCCGTAGTTGGGCAGCTTGCCGAGATCGTTGAGCGCGTCGGCGTAGTTCTTCTTGAGCTCGGGCAGCCGGTCAAACTGCGGCGAACCGGCGCCTCCTTGGTAGGCCAAGCTCATCGCGTCGTCGAGCGCCTTCTTGGCTGCGCGGACTTTGGCCATCTGATCGACCACGGCCTGGTTCATGACGTGGTTGAGGTCGGCTAGTTCGGAAGCCTCCAACCCGGATGGTGGAACGTCGCCGGCTTTGCGGGCTTCGCCATCCAATCCGTAGAGCGAATTCGGGTCGAGACCGTCCGACCACAGGTGCGCCTTTGCCTTCTTGAGGCCGTCGGCATATTGGTCGCGGATCTGGTTGAGCGACTGCAGTGTTGCCTTGGTGTCGTTGATGGCCTCGTGTTCGCAGTCGGTGATGTACTGCTGAAGTTCTTCGATGTCGTCTTCGATATCGCTGACATCGTCCTCATCGGTGGCTTGGGTGAGAAGCTGCTCGTCCTCCTCGGCTTGGCCGATCCAGTCGTCCAGCGTCTGGAGTCGCGCGTCCAGAGCATTGATGTAACCGGTAGCGGTGCCCTGAGCCTGCGCCAGTGCTGCCGCGATGGTCTCCAAATCAACTGCGATCTTCGGCAATTGGTCGGCCTGCAGACCAAGCGACGTGACCGTGCGCTGCACCTTCGCCGAGTCGGTGATCGGGTGCTGGCCCCCGTCGCGGGTCCATGCTTCGAGGTGACCGCGCGCGTTGTTGAACGCCTGGTCTGCTTCACTCGTTGATCGACCTGCGCTATGGAATGCCTGCGCCAGGTCTCCGATTTGCGTCGGCCGACCGCTTTGCAGCGTCTCGTTGACCTTCCAGGGATTGCCCCCGGCGAAAATCGACAGCAGGCCCCGGCTCATGTGGCGGAGCGTCACTAGAGTTTCCGCAACTCCGATGTGTTGTGCTCGTCCATCGCGGTGAACGAGGAGCCTGCGCGATGTGCCCACGCGCCAACGTCATTGAGGTGCTGCTGCTGAGACTGCAGCGAATTCAGATGCTGAGTGTGCGCCGCCGCGAGTGCTTCGTGGAAGGCGTCGGCCTCGCCGAAGTCACCGAACATTCCAGCGACAGGTGACGATCCAGACAGGTGATTGGCCGCGGATTCCGCATGCTCACTTGCGCGAAAAGAACCCGCTGCTCCGGAATGCAGCTTGGCGGTATCGACGCGCATGGCGATAACGCTACTATCGGCCGACTCACCGTCAATTCACTTTTTCAGCCCGCACGCTTGCCGAGTCGCAGCCGATAACGCACCAGGCCGCCCAGCACGAGGGCCAGCGTCACCAGCATGCCGACGTCCTGCAGCCACGCCGCGGGCGCGTGGCGCCAAAGCCGGTCGGCGGGCAAGCCGACCTCGACGCTGTTCAGGTCGACGGTCGACGCCGACGCGGCAAATCCCCACCGCGCGGGCACGAACCAGGACAGCTGGTCGAGCACCAAGCGTCCGGTCACCGGAATCAGACCGCCCGCCAACACCATCGACACCATGATCGACACCACCAGCATCGGCAGCACCTGCTCGGTGGAGCGCGCCAGCGACGACAGCGTCAGCCCCACCATCGCCGACGTGATCGCGGTCAGCGCCAGGCCCAGGTACAACTCCGAAACAGCCGACGCCACACCGTGTCCCAGCAGCGCACCGCCGTGCGATGGGGTCCCTTTGCCGATCGTCATGATGGCGACCATGACCGCGGTACCGATCAGGGCCGCAATGCTGAAGACGATGACCTTGGCGGTCAGGTAGGCCGACGCCGACAGTCCGACCGCCCGCTCCCGCTGGAAGATCATCCGCTCGCCGACGAGATCGCGCACGGTGAGCGCGGTACCGAGAAACACCGCGCCGATGTTGAGCAGGATCAGGATGTCGATCGGTTCCTCGGTCGCGCCGGCGGCCCCCAGGCCCGTGCTGCCGGGCACCGCCAGCGACAGCACGCCGAGGACGAACGGCAGTATCGCCAGGAACGCGAAATAGCCACGGTCCGAAGTGATCAGCCGGGTCTGGCGGCGGACCAGCGTCACCACCTGCCGCCACGAACTTGTCCGCGGCGGCTTTCCCAGCGGCGCCGCGCCCACGGTCGGTGACGGCCGTCCGCGCGGGGTCGCGGGATGGCGCGCCAGGTAGGCGCGGTGCGCTCCGTCGGGATCGGTGCTGACGCGCGCGAAGATGTCGGCCCAGTCGGTGCTGCCCAGCACCGGGCCGACCAACGCGGGCTGATCGGCGAAGGCCGTCTTGCCGCCTGGGGCCAACAACAGAATCTGATCGCACATCCCGACGTAGGTCAGCGAGTGCGTGACGACGATGACCACCCGACCCGCGTCGGCGAGCCGGCGCAGCATCGTCATCACCTGACGGTCCAGCGCCGGATCGAGCCCTGACGTCGGCTCGTCGAGAATCAGCAGCGACGGACCGGTCAGCAGTTCCATCGCGACCGACGCGCGCTTGCGCTGCCCGCCGGACAGCTTGTCGACGCGAGTGTCCTTGTGCGGGGCCAACTCCAGCTCGTCGAGCACCCGCTGGACGACCTGTCGCCGATCCTCGGCGGTGGTGTCCGGAGGCAATCGCAGCTCGGCGGCGAAGTTCAGTGCCTGCTCCACCGTGAGCTGGCGATGCACCACATCGTCCTGCGGCACCATCCCGATCCGCGAGCGCATCGAGGCGTATTCCGCGTGCACGTCGTGCCCGTCGAACGCGACCAGTCCTGCACTGCGCGGCATCGCGCCACCGATCAGCTTGACCAGCGTGGACTTTCCGGCGCCGGACGGGCCGATCACAGCCGTCAGCGTCCCGGGTTTGGCGCTGAACGAAACGTCCTGTAACAGCGGGCGTCCGTCGATGGTCAGCGCCAGTCCGTGTGCGGTCAGCCCGCTGGTACGGGCGGCCACCGGCTGGGGGACAAGGGTTTTGCCGGTGGCCAGCAGATCGGTATTGCCGATCGTGACGACGTCGCCGTCGCGCAGTCGCGCGCTGGTCACCAGGGTGCCGTTGACGAAAATGCCGTTGCTGCTGTTGTTGTCGCGAATCTCCAGCCCGGCCGGAGTCGATTCCAGCAACGCGTGCACGCGGGAGGCGAGGGCGTCCTCGACGACGATGGTGTTGGTCTTGGCGCGGCCGATCGTCGCCGAGCCGTGGAGTCGTGCGGGTACCGGCGCGCTCGGCGTCCGGGGTAACGGGCGCGATGGTGCCCGCGTCGGCGGCGGCGTCGGTGGAGGTGGCGGCCGGAACGCCTGTGTCGCGGGGCTGTCGGTGCGGGCGCGAGTGGACGAGGACGGCGGCGCAACGCGGAACGACAACTCGGGGCCGCGCGGGCTGCCCAGCGCGATGCTGAGCCGATCGCGAATCGGGATCACCTGGCCTCGCGAGCCCCCGGCGAAGATCCCGTTCTGACTCTTGTCGACGACCACCCAATGCCCACCGTCGAAACGCAGGATCGCGTGGACACGCGATATCCGCGACAGGTCGTCGGGGTTGAGGTCCTGGAACGAGATGTCGCAGCCGCGGTCGCGACCGACGAGCACGTCGCGGTCGACCGGGAAGGTGTACATCGCCGACCCGACCCACACCGTCAACGGCGGCACGCCGACGCCGTCCGCCGCGGCGAACTTGGCCGTACTGCCGTCGTCAGCGCGCTGAGGACGGCGTTCAGTGGGTGACATCCATCGCTTTCTATACCCGGGGACCGCGTGGGCAACGCCTACGAACATATCGGTGCACCAGCGACGACCGCCCCGAACGGTTGCGCCGCGTGACCCGATCGACGCTAAACCTTGACTTGACCTGTCGCTCGTGCGGCGCAGACGATAGGAACGTGCGCCGACTGCTGGGTTTCTTGTGCGCTGCGGTGTGCGCAGCGGTTGTACCCATGGCGACAGCTCCGAAGGGGGGTGCAGTCGGCGCACCTTGGTTTGCCCCGCTGGTCGGCAACGCCACCCAGGTGGTCTCGGTGGTCGGGACCGGCGGTTCGAACGCGAAAATGGATATCTATCAACGAAATGCGGCCGGCTGGCAACCTGTCGAGGCCGGCATCCCCACCCATATCGGGTCGGCGGGCCTGGCGCCGGAAGCCAAGAGCGGTTACCCCGCAACGCCGATGGGTGTCTACACGCTGCCGTTCGCCTTCGGCACCGCGCCCAATCCCGGCGGCGGCCTGAAATACGTTCAGGTTGACTCGAATCACTGGTGGAACGGCGACGACGGCAGCGCCACCTTCAACACCATGCAGGTCTGCCATAAGGCGCAGTGCCCGTTCAGCACCGGCGCGAGCGAGAACCTGCAGATCCCGCAGTACAAGCACGCCGTCGTGATGGGCGTAAACCCGAACCGTCAGCCCGGCAAGGGCGCGGCGTTCTTCTTCCACACCACTGACGGGGGTGCCACCGAAGGCTGCGTGGCGATCGACGATGCCAAGCTGGTGCAGGTCATCCAGTGGCTACGGCCCGGTGCCGTTATCGCGATCACCCAGTAAATCGTTGCGGCACTAGAGATTCAGCGCGATTCCCGGGGTCACCTTGAAGTCCAGGGCCTTCAGCGACAGCGTGGCGTCGTAGGTCCGGTCGTATCCGACCGTGCTGATCCGCCATCCGTCGGCGGTGCGGCGGTACCGGTCGTGATAAAAGCCGGCGCCGATCAGCATGAAGTCGAATTCGGCCACGATCACCTTGTCTTGCAGGTACCAGATTCCCGTCGCCTCGTCGCCGTCGACGTCGATCTCGGGATGCGTGACGCGATGTTCGGTGATCACGTTCGGTCCCAGCGACGACCGCATGTACTCGACGAGGTCGTTGCGGTTGGTGAAGTGGTGTTCTTCGCCCATCGACGACCCGTAGTCGCCGACCACGTCCTCGGTGAGCGTGTCGGCGAAATCGTCCCAGTGCTTGGTGTCCAGTCCGCGCAGATAGCGGTACTTGATCCGTTCGATCGCTGCGACGTCGGCGAGCCAGGCGTCGTGTTCACGGGAGCTCATCTCGTCATTGCAGCACATCCCGGCGGGTATTCTCCGGGCATCCCGAAACGAAGGACACCTCCACCATGCTGAGCCCCGGTTCGATCTTCGCCGGATACCAGATCGAACGGGTGTTGGGCGGCGGCGGGATGGGCACCGTCTACCTGGCGCGTAACGCCGACCTGCCGCGCGGCGAAGCGCTCAAAGTGCTCAACGCCGACCTGACCGGCGACCACGATTTCCGGGCCAGGTTCATCCGCGAGGCGGAAGTGGCGGCGGGACTGGATCATCCCAACATCGTGTCGATCCACCAGCGCGGCGAATTCGACGGCCAGCTCTGGATCGCCATGCAGTTCGTCGACGGCACCGACGCGAATGCCGCGCTGCGCGCCGGCACCATGACACCGGCCCGCGCGGTGCACATCGTCGGCGAGGTCGCCAAGGCCTTGGACTACGCCCACCAACGCGGCGTTGTGCACCGGGACATCAAGCCGGCAAACTTCCTGCTGTCCGGCCCGGTCGGTCCCGACGAGCGGGTGTTGTTGGGGGACTTCGGAATTGCGCGTGCCTTGGACGACGCCGGCCTCACCGACACCGGATCGGTGACGGCTACGGTGGCCTACGCGGCGCCCGAGGTGCTGGCGGGTCAGCCGTTCGACGGGCGGGCGGATCTGTATTCGTTGGCGTGCACGCTTTTTCGGCTGTTGACCGGACGGGCTCCGTACCCGACGGTCAACGGGGCCGCCGCGGTCGTGGCGGCGCACCTGCATGCCCCGCCGCCGAAGGTCACCGACGTGGCGCCCGGCCTGTCGGCACAACTGGATCAGGTGATTGCCACCGCGATGGCCAAGGACCCGGCGCAGCGATTCACATCGGCGCGCGCACTCGCCGACGCGGCCACTGCCGCGCTCAACGAGCACCTGGGTTCGACGACCGCGCCGTGGCAGCCCGCACCCCAACCCGACAACGCGCCACCGTGGGGGACTGGGTCGTACTCCGCAACGGCCCCGCTTGGTTTCTACCGGCCCCCGCCCCCTCCGCCGCGGCGCCGGCCGCGGTTGGCCGCGGTGGCGGCCGCCGTCGTCACCGTTGTCGCCGCGGTGGTTGCCGTGGTGGTGCTGAACGCGAAATCCCGCGCCCACCAAAGTGATTCGCCGCCAGCGGCAAGCTCGACGACGTCGGCGGCGCCAAGCGGTCCACTGAACAGCGCCGCGTTGACGGGCCTGTTGTTGTCGCCGGAGCAGGTCGCCGGCATGGTCGGCGCCGCCCAACTGGTCCAGGAGTCGTTTTCGGACGCGGTCATCGACGACTCGGAGAAGTTGCTGCAGAAGGACTGCATCGGTGTGATGGCCCCGGCCCAGCACCTGGTGTACGCCGACGCCGGGTGGACCGGCGTGCGGTCCCAAGCCCTGCGGAATCCGGGCGAGGGCCCACGCATGTACGCCATCATCCAGGCTGTGATCAGCTTCCCGACCGTCGACGCCGCGAAAAAGCTTCTCGCCGACCAACAGTCGCAGTGGGCGAGTTGCTCGGGCCGCACCCTGACCGTGACCTTCCCGACGCCGCCGTCGCCGCAGCTGTGGGCCGCGGGCACCCCGGCCGACATGGACGGCGTGATGACCATGACGCAGACCTTGAAGGACGGTGTCGGCATGCAGTGCCAGCGCGCGCTGGCGGTGCGCAACAACGTCGCCGTCGACGTGTCGGCGTGCCGCTTCGACGTCGCCGAGCAGGCGCTCGACATCGTGCGCGGCATCGCCGCCAGGATTCCCGGCTAGGCCTCAGCGCAGGTAGTGCGAGACCATCTCGATGAGTGCCCGCCGCTCACGCTGCCAGTCGATCGGTGTGCCGACGATCATCTGCGCCAGCACAACCCCACGTAGCGTTGCCCAAATGACTTCGGCAACACCATCATTGGCCGGATCCTCGGTGATCAGCCGGCCGAGCTGGTTGATCGCATCGTTCATCTCCAGCAGGTGCCGCCTCGACGAGCCGCCGCGGTTGGCTCGCAGGATTTCGAACGCCGCCATCGACGTCGGGCTGCTGTAGCAACCCCACGCGGTATCGACGACCACCTCGATGCGCTCGCGCAGCGGCAACGCGCTGACGTCGGTCGCCGAGAGGCTCTCCAGCAGTCGGGACACCCCGTCATCGACCACCGACATCAGCAGGCCGTTGCGGTCGCCGAAGTGGTACTGGATCACCCCCCAGGTGACACCCGCCCGTTCGGCGACATGCTTCGCGGTGGCCGCTGCGAAGCCCTCTTCGACGATGCAGCGGACGGTCTCGTCGATGATCTTCGCGCGGGTGTCATCGCCGCGCTTTCGCGGGGAGCTGGTTCGCCGTGTGGGGCTCACGGCCGGCCTGGCTTTCTGGCCTGCGGAAATAGACATTGTTGACTTTATAACATAGTCAGCTCTATTTTTGGGCGGTGAGCCAATCCCGTTACGCCCAGCTCTCCCGCGAACAGCTTGCCGTGTTGCTTCCCGAGTTGCTGTTGATCGGGCAGATGATCGACCGCTCTGGCATGGCGTGGTGCATCCAAGAGTTCGGCCGTGAGGAGATGGTGCAGATCGCCATCGAGGAGTGGGCCGGCGCCAGCCCGATCTACACCCGGCGCATGCAGCGGGCGCTCAACTACGAAGGTGTCGACGTACCAACGATTTTCAAGGGCCTGCAGCTCGATATCGGTGCGCCACCCCAATTCATGGACTTTCGCTACACCATTCACGACCGATGGCACGGCGAGTTCCACCTCGACCACTGCGGGGCGCTGCTCGACGTCGAGCCGATGGGTCACGACTACGTCTTCGGAATGTGTCACACCATCGAGGACCCGACCTTTGACGCCACCGCGGTGGCGACCAACGCACGCGCGCAGGTCCGTCCCATCCACCGGCCGCCGCGGACCCCGGCGGACCGGAATCCGCATTGCGCCTGGACGGTGATCATCGACGAGTCGTATCCGCCGGTGGAGGGGATCCCGGCGCTGGACATCGTGGCCGAAACCCGGGCTGCGCATTGGGATCTCGATGCGATTGACCATTCGGACGAGGGTCGTGCCGACTACTCGGGGCCGGTCGTGTCGGACTTCGACTTCGGTGCGTACTCGCACTCGGCGTTGGTGCGGATGGCCGACGAGGTCTGCCTGCAGATGCACCTGCTGTATCTGTCGTTTGCGATCGCGGTGCGCGCGCGGGCGGGATCGAACATCGAACTGGCCGATTCCATCTGCACCCGCCAGCTGATCGGCGTCGCCGGCCTCGGCGCGGAGCGCATCCACCGCGCGCTCGATCTGCCGGCCGGAATTGACGGTGTGCGAAGGGTTCTCGAGTTGCATCCGCTGTTCAACCCGTCGGGCTACGTCGACGCCGAGGTGGGGGACGGGTTGACGATCCGTCGCTCGCCGGCTCATGACGACGCCGCCTGGATCTCGTTGTGCTCGCCGGATTCGATCCAGCCGCTGCAATCGATCGCAACCGCGATCGACCCGCGCGTCGAGGTTCGGGTCACCGGCTCGAGCACCGACTGGACGGTCGATCTCGCCGAGACCGATACTGCGACAACGGAGCTGCCCGAGGTTGCGGTCGCCAAAGTCAGCGGCGGAGCGACCTTCCAGTTCCAGCCGCGCCAATCGCTGCCCCTGACCGTGGTCTGACCCGGGCCACTCTGTCAAGGCGTCCGCCTGTCTCACTTCGGTGACGCAACCGCATCGACCGGATACCGATGATGTTGTGGCCGATGGTCGTAGCGCGACCCGCCGTTATCGTTGACGCTGGCCACCGAACGCTGTCAACGAAAGTATTTGAGTTATGTATGACCCGTTGGGGTTATCGATCGGGACCACAAACTTAGTCGCGGTCCGCAACGGTAATCCGCCTGTGTCGCGACGCGCTGTGCTGACGGTTTTCCCGGACCGCGCGCCGGAACTCGGTGTGCCCGAAGATAATCCGGACGACGAAGACACCGGCACGCTGATGACGGGATTCGTCGAGCAGATCGGTGGGTCGAAAACCCTGAAATCCGCGGACGGTTCGGTCCACGATCCGTCGCTGCTGCTGGTTGAAGCCCTCGACGCGTTGATCGCCGAGGCCGGCGGCGAGGCGGCCACGTCGAACATCACCATGGCCGTGCCCGCGCACTGGGGTACGGAGGCGTTGCGGGGGATGCAGGAAGCGCTCAACACCCATCCCGAGTTCGTCCACGGTGGCATCGCGCCGCGCCTGGTTCCGGATTCCGTTGCCGCGCTGACCGCGTTGAACTCCGACTCCCGCCTGCCCGCCAAGGGCGTTGTCGCGCTGCTGGATTTCGGTGGCGGTGGCACCAGCATCACGCTCGCAGACGCCGCCTCCGACTTCACGCCGATCGCGGACACGTTGCGCTATCAGGACTTCTCCGGGGACCTGCTGGACGAGGCGCTGATGGCGCACGCGCTGGACAACGCGGGCCGCAGCCTCGACCCGACCGGCACCGCAGTCGCCGGACAATTCGCCGGTCTCCGTGAGGAATGCCGGCTGGCCAAGGAGCGGCTGTCCATCGCGGACACCACCGAGCTCGCACTCGACCTGCCCGGTCGGCGCGCCCGGCTGGAGATCAGCCGGGCCGAGTTCGACGACCTGATCGAGGAACGCCTGGACGGTCTGTTCACCGCGTTCGACGACATGTTGCGCCGCAACAGGATTCGTAGCAAAGATCTTGCGGCCGTGGCGATGGCCGGCGGCACGGCAAAGATTCCCGTTGTCGCCCAGCGTGTTTCGTCGCACACCAAGGCGTCCGTGATCACCGCCATGCAACCCGGACTCGCGACGGCCGTGGGCGCGGTCAAGCTCTCGGCCCGCCAACCGGTCGAGCAGCGCGACGGCGAGCGCGAAGAGACGACGATGTCGACCCTGGTCGGCGCGTCGACCGGCGGTTTCGCCACCATCACCAGCGGCGTGGCCACGACCGGTCGCAGCATCGCCCCCACCGACGCGCTCGGCACATCCACCGGGACGTTCGGCGCCTCCACGGGCACCTTCGACATCCCCACCGCCGGTGCGTTGTTCGACGACCCGTCTGAGCGCCTGACCGAGCTGGCCTGGTCGCAGGCCGACGACGCCGACGACGAGCCGGTGGTCTACACCGGCGAGCCGTACGACACCGACGAGGACCGCTCGACGCCATCGCAGCTGCTGCAGGTGCCCAGGTACGCGCCGGTCGAGCCGGTCCGGACGCGCGGCCGGCGGCTGCCGCAGCTGTTCCTCGGCCTCGCCGCGCTGGTGTCGATGATCGCGATCGGCGGCGTGGCCTTCACGCTGACCGGCAGCGATCACGCCCCGACCGTGCCCAGTAGCACCCCGGCGCCGCCGCCACCGCCGGTGAGCTCGCAGCTCCCGTCGCCGAGTCTGGCGCCGCCACCCAGCAGCGAGGCGCCACCGCCCCCGCCGCCACCGACCGAAGCCCCGCCACCGCCGCCCCCGGTCCAGACGGTGACCGAGACCTACACCCCGCCCCCGCCGCCGAAGCCCACGCAGCAGGCGACGACCACCGTGCCGCAGCCGACCACCACGACGCCGCAGGTGGCGAGCACGACCCCGAGCACCACCCCGCCTCCGCCGCCACCGCCGTCGTCGAGCACGCCGTCGCAGCCGGCGATGACGACGACGTACCTCAACCTGCCGTTCGTGCCGGTGCCGATCCCGGTGCAGGTCCCCGAGGGCCAGCAGCCGCAGCAGCCGCAGAACCAGTATCCGCAGCAGAATCCCTATCAGCAGGGCCCCTACCAGCAGAATCCGTACCAGCAGAGCCCCTACGGGCCGCAGTACTCCTACCCGAATCCGGGGTACGGCTACTAGGACGTGGCGCGCGCGGGCCGAAATGCGCACACTGGTTGTACTCGGTTGAGCTGCCAGGAGGCCGCAATGAACGATAAGGGTCCTTTCGGGTTCGAGCCGGAAGACTTCGAGCACGTGATCCGCGACGCGACCGAGGGGTTGCGCGACGCGTTCGAGGGCGTCGGCCGGTTCTTCACCTTCCCCGGCGACCGGTCGGGGTGGTCGTCGGTCTTCGAAGACCTCGCGCGGCGTACCCGGACCCGGCCGGAAACCGCCGGCGAGGCAGGCGACGGGGTGTGGGCGATCTACACCGTGAGTGCGGACGGCGGTGCCCGCGTCGAAGAGGTGTACGCCACCGAGCTCGACGCGTTGCGGGCGAACCAGAGCAACACCGACGTGACACGCAAGGTCCGTTTCCTGCCCTACGGCATCGCGGTCAGCGTCCTCGACGGTTCCGACGAGACGGCCTAAGCAGTCGTTTCGGCACGTCCGCGTTCTTTACGCAACAATGGGCCCATGTCCCTCAGCCAGTTCGGCCGTGCCCTTTTCGCAGGATTGACAATCGTCGGCGGGGTGTCGACCGCCCCAGCGGCGATCGCCTCCGCCCAGCCCTGTCCCGACGTCGAGGCGGTGTTCGCCCGCGGCACCAGCGAGCCACCGGGCGTCGGTGGCATCGGTCAGCCGTTTGTCGACCAACTGCGCACCGCGATCGGCCCGAAGTCGCTGGACGTCTACCCGGTCAGTTACGAGGCCAGCAGCAACTTCAACGACCGCATCGAATTCGCCCGCAGCGTGGTCGACGGAATCACCGATGCCAGCAACCACATCGAAGCCACCGCGGCGAACTGTCCCAAGACCCGGATCGTGCTCGGTGGCTACTCCCAGGGCGCGGTCGTCGCGGGCTTCACGACGTCGGCGTCCGTGCCGGACTCGGTTCCCGCGGAGTACCGCTCGTTCCTGCCGAAGCCGATGCCGCCTGAGGTCGCCAATCACGTTGCAGCGGTGGTCCTGTTCGGCAAGCCCTCGGCGCAATGGCTACAGAACTACGGGGCGCCCGTCGTCACGATCGGTCCGCTCTACGCGCCGAAGACCGATGACTTGTGCGCCGACGGCGACACCATCTGCAACGGCGACCCCGGCGGGCTGCCCAGCTTCGCGCACACCACCTACCCGGCGAACGGAATGACCCAGCAGGGCGCCGATTTCGCGGCCAGTCACCTGTAGCGGTCAGTCGGGCTGGCTCGCCATGATCGTGGCGAACAACTCGGCCATCTCGTCACCCGGCCCACCGGGCACCGAATAGCCCGTCTCGTCGCGGATTTCGGCTATGTGGTCGCGGACCTGCTCCACCGAGAGCGCCGGATCGAAGAAGCCTTTGGTCCGGGCGATGAAGAATCGGGAGACGTGGCCGGCGCCGACTGTGTAGATCTCTCCGGACACCGGGCAGTCCCGATGAGTCAGAAACGCGGCCACCGGCGCGACCAGTGCGGGGTCGAGCTTCTGAAGGTATTGCGCCACAAGGTCGTCGAGGATCGCTTGGGCTGCCGCGTCTTCCGGCTGGCCCGCCTTCTCCACGGACTGCGCCAGCATCCGGGTGTAGGCGATCGGGGCGATCGCGTTGACCTTGATGTCGTGGTTGGCGCCTTCGGCGGCGAGTACCCGGGTCAGGCCGACCAGCCCCGTCTTGGCCGCGCCGTAGTTGCTCATCCGTTCGGCGCCCAGCAGCCCGGCGGCCGAGCAGGTGTTCAGGATGCGTCCGTATCCCCGCTCGCGCATGAGCTTCCAGGCGGGCCGGCTCACGTTGAACGCGCCCTTGAGGTGCACGTCCACCAGTGGATCGAGGCGGTCGGCGGTGATCTCCTCGAACGGCCCGTCACGCACGATGCCGGCGTTGTTGATCACGATGTCCACTCGACCCCACGCCTCCAGGGCCGTGTCGATAATCGCCTGCCCGCCTTCGGAAGTGGCGACGCTGTGGGTGTCGGCGACCGCCTCACCGCCGTGCCGACGGACTTCCTCGACGGCCGCGGACGCCGCGCCGGTGTTCGAGCCCGAACCCGTCACCGCTCCGCCGGTGTCGTTGACGACGATCCGGGCACCGCGCGATGCCAGCAGCAACGCGTACTGCAGGCCCAAACCGCCACCGGCGCCAGTGATCACCGCGACCTGGTCGTCGAACCGCATGTCGTTGCTCACCAGGTGACCGGCAAGGTTTTCATGCCGTAGATGTCGGCGTCCTTGAAGCTCAGTTCGTCGGCCGGTACCGCAAGTCGCAGCCCGGGCAGCCGGCGCGCCAGCGTGGAGAACGCCACCTGCATCTCGACCCTGGCCAGGTTGGCCCCGATGCACTGATGTGTTCCGTATCCGAAACCCAAGTGCCCGCGGACATTCCGCTGGATGTCGAACTTCTCGGGATCGGCGGCGAATGCGGTGTCCCAGTTGCCCGCGGGCAGGTTCATCAGCACCCGCTCCCCGGCCCGGATCAATTGGCCACCGAGCGTCAGGTCCTCGAGGGCGATGCGGTCCACCTGCGCGTGCACGATGCTCAGGTATCGCATCAGCTCCTCGACCACGCGGCCGATGACCGCGTTGTCGTCGGCCTCGCCGAGTGTCTGGAATGCGTCCGGATTTTCAAGCAGCGCAACGGTTCCCAACGAGATCATATTGGCCGTGGTTTCGTGGCCCGCCTGCATCATGATCACGGCGTTGACCGCAACGGTGTCGCGGGTGAGTTGGCCGGTCGCGACGTAGTCGGTCAGCAGGCGGCTGATCAGGTCGTCGCCCGGGTCACGCTCCTTGCGCGCCACCAACTGCTGAATGTAGGCGTACATCTCGCCGAAGCCCCGGACCCGTTGCTCCTCGGTCGAGTTGACGTCGAGGCCGGCCGCGGTGTTGTGCTGGAACAGTTCGAGGTCTTCGGTCGGGACGCCGAGCAGCAAGGCGATCACCAGAGACGGCACCGGCAACGCGAAGTCGCGCACGATCTCTGCCGGCGGTCCGGTCTCGATCATGGCGTTCAGGTAATGGTCGACCAGGTCCTGAATCTGCGGCCGCATGGCCTCGCAGCGCCGAAAGGTGAACTGGCTCGTCATCATCCGGCGCAGTCGATGGTGCTCGGGGTCGTCGATGCGCGCGAAGACCACCGGCGCGCTCTCGTCGTCCGACGGCGTCGCCAGGTCTGGAAGCGTCTGGGCGGAAAGCCGCGGGTCGACCAACGCGGCCCGGATGTCCTGATAACGGCTGACGCTCCAGACGGTCTGGCCGTTCCAGGTCGCCCGCCGCAGGCCCGGTTCGTCGCGCCAGCTTTCGAATTCCGCGGGTGGTGCCAGGGGGCATCCCGCGGCGCGTCGCATCGGAATCACAGGTAGTTCAGAGGTGGTTGAGGTCACCGGCGTTCCCATAAGTGTCAGTTGGCTGCCAATTGCACCGAGCGTAAAACTCGATTTAATGGCAGTCAACTGTCAGTTAGGCTGGTGTGATGACCGCGGTATCCGACCGGCCGTTGCGCGCTGACGCCGCGCGCAATGCCGAACGGATTCTGCGCGCGACCCGCGAGGTCTACGGCGAACTCGGGCCGGAGGCGCCGATCGAGGCGGTCGCTCGTCGTGCCGGTGTCGGCGAGCGCACGCTGTATCGGCGATTTCCGGGCAAGGCCGAGCTAGTCCGGGCCGCGCTCGACCAGTGCATCGCGGAAGACCTCACGCCGACGATCGCCGCGGCCCGCGCGGCCACCGACCCGCTCGAGGGCTTGGCTCGGCTGATCGACGCGGCCATCTCGCTGGGCGCCCGCGAACACAACCTGCTGACGGCCGCCCGCCGGGCCGGATCCCTGACGTCGGACGTGTCGACCGACGTCATCGAGGCGCTCAGCGAACTGGCCGAACGCGGCCAGCGGGCCGGCGTCCTCCGGTCTGATCTGGCCGCCGCCGACCTGCCACGCATTCTTGCGATGTTGTACAGCGTGCTGCAGACGATGGACGCCGGCAGCGACGGGTGGCGTCGCTACGTTGCGCTCATGCTGGACTCGATATCCGCAGGTGAGAGGCATCCGTTGCCCCCGGTGGCCACGCTGCGCTTCGACGCGGAATCGAGCAGCTGGCCGATGTGAGCGCGGCGTCTCACCTGCGGCGCCGTTACCTGATCGTGACTAATTCGCGATTTCCTCGTAAGCTGCTGCCGTGAGTCGTCACAAGTTAGCCAGCGCTGGGCGAAAATCGCCGGCTGCGATGGCTGCGGTCATAGCCCCGGCCGCCATCATCTTTGCCCTCGGCGGCAGCGCCCATGCCGAGGGCCACCACGGCGCGACCGACGTGCCGGCTGACGATGCCGGGCCGTGCTGCCACCTGCAGATGACGGCGGCAATGCCGATGGCGTCGTCGTGGTCGGCCTCCGCCGTGCAGGGGCCCGACGCACCCGTCGAGACGGCGTCGGCCACGCGCGCGTCGCGCTGGCACGTCGCCTCCAAGAACGCCCCGCAGGTACTGGTCGCCGACATCGCGTCGGAGCGCGGTCTACAGGTCAAGACGATCCTGGTG
The DNA here is from genome assembly GCF_030252325.1 of Candidatus Mycobacterium wuenschmannii. Classification (NCBI taxonomy): domain Bacteria; kingdom Bacillati; phylum Actinomycetota; class Actinomycetes; order Mycobacteriales; family Mycobacteriaceae; genus Mycobacterium; species Candidatus Mycobacterium wuenschmannii. Next base: position 4,144,882 of record NZ_CP126981.1, read on the forward strand.
GCCCGCACCATCAGCGCCATCTTCCCCGAGATCAAGAACATCGGCGGTGTCCGTCCGGACGCGCTTCGTTGGCATCCGCAAGGTCTGGCCCTCGACGTGATGATCCCCAACCCGTCCAGTTCCGCCGGCATCGCCCTGGGTAACGAGATCGTGTCGTTCGCGCTCAAGAACGCGAAGAAGTTCGATCTGCAGGACTGCATTTGGCGCGGCACCTACTACACGCCCAGCGGCCCCTCTGGATCGGGCTACGGCCACTACGACCACGTGCACATCACCACGCACGGCGGGGGATACCCCAAGGGTGGCGAGGTCTACGTTCGCTAAACCCCGGGCCCGCAAGGCCCTTCGATGCCGAATTGTGATGTCTCGATTCAAACATCAAGTCTTGGTGCGGTTTTCGCGCGCTGACTATCATCACTAGGCGTTCTTCGTTCACAGTTCAGCGCTGTTGGCAGGGGCCGGAGTCCAATAAACCGGATGAAACGTCTCTATTTGGAAACGGTCGCGTGTGGCGTGGTGCGTGTTGAACACGGGTCCATTAGAAATGACTTGGCCGAGAGAAGATCGGCTCTGTGTGTAAGCACTGATTGATCTGCGGGCTCCGCCCGGGCGTGGAAGAGAGTTGACGTCGATGACAGCCTTCGACCGATTCAGCATCAAAGTTGTTGCCGGCGTTGGGCTCTGCGGTGCTGCGATAGCACTGAGCCCAGCCGCGGTGGCCGCTCCGTGGAAATCGGGTGGTGCCGCGTGCATGTACGGATCGGCCGGCGAGGTCGGTGCGCCGGCGGCCGCGGGTGCCGGCGCCGGTGCCGCCGGTGCCGCCGGTGCCGGTTGTGCCGGTGCGCCGATCGCGGACATGGCCGGCGCTCCCGTCGCGGCGCTGCCGGTCGGTGCGCCCATCCCCGCCGGTGCGCCGGTTCCGGGTGGGTTGCCGTTCCCGGCCGGAGCACCGGTGCCCGCCGGAGCCCCACTGCCCGTTGCTGTTCCGGCCGGCGCCCCGCTGATCGCGCTGGGCGGAGTTGCCGGTGCGCCGATCGCGGACATGGCCGGTGTCGCCGGTGGCAAGGGTGCGCCGGTGGGCGTTGCGCCGACGACCGGCCCACAGGCCGGCGAGCCGCTACCGGCCGGCCCCACCGGATAAGACGACAAGAAGAAGCCCCCCCGTGTCAAGCCGGGGGCTTTTTCTTGTATCGACCTAAGGCGTTGTGCGCCTTACTCCTTGACCACGATCGGATCGCCGATGTTGGCGGTGTTGAAGTACCACTCGGCGTCGGCGGGGCTCAGGCTGATGCAGCCATGGCTGACGTTCTCACGTCCGAGGGCCTGGACCGCCCACGGGGCCGAGTGCACGAACAGGCCGCGGCTGCTGAAGCGGGTGGCGAAGTCCACCGGGGTGTTGTAACCCTCGGGATCGGTGACCGGGATACCGACGCTGCTCGAATCCATAATGACCGTGCGATCTTTCGCGAGCACGGTGTAAACGCCGGTGGGCGTCGGGAAGTGCGGGCGGCCCATCGACGCGGGCAGTACACCGGGCTCGCCGAAGTGCGGCTGATGATGCGGTGTCGGCAGCGGGCCCTTCGGCACGCCGTCCACGCTCACCGTGAACGTGTGGTCGGAGATGTCCGCGACGCCGAGCACCGCGGGGCCGGTTGCGATCGCCGCCGACGCGCCGCCGACCGACAGGGCAATCGTGCTGTGTGCGGGCCAGAAGTGGTCCGGAACCCATTGTGCGGCAGTGTTGTTCAGCCACTGCAGCTTGCCGGTCATCGGGGTCGAGGATGACACGTGCAGGGCACGCTCCGCGGCGTGCCGGTCAGTGACCGGCGACCGGAATGTGATGTCGACGGGGTAGCCCACTCCGACAACCTGACCCGCTGCGGGTCCGATCGAGGCGACCGGGAACCGGTAGGACTGATCCGACGCGGCGAGGGTCACCCCCGCGGGGCCGGCAACGACAGCTGCGGCGGTACCAGCCGCCACGAGAACAGACCCAACGACCGCGCGCATCCACCAGTTCCTTTAGTAGACGAAGTTTCAATAACGATCGTAGGCAGTTCCGGAATGTTGGAACCGGAAGGGCGCGTTAGCAATTCGGTAAAGCGTCGGTCACGGTTCGGCTACAAGCTGCGGAAACCGCGTCCGCGTGGCGAAGAGGCTGGAGGTCAGCGGGCGCCGGATTCGCCAGAACCGGTCTGGCCCAGCAGATCTGGGTCGCCGGTCTCGGCGTCGGTTCGGGTCAGCTCGAAGTGGTTGAACAGCCCGGTGACCTGCAGGACGCGGTCGAGGAACGTCGGCCGGTTGTCGAGGTGGAGCGCGACGTCCGCCTCGGAGGTGCGGCGGTGCAGCAGGAGCAGGCCGGACAGCGCCGCGGAGTCCAGGAAGGTCGTCTCGCCGAAGTCGAGGTGCAGGTCGCTCAACTCGTTCTGGTCGAGCAGTTGCGTCGCGACCTCGACCATGTCGTCGGCGGTCTCGTAGTCCAGGTCGCCGGCGACGCGCAGAGTGGCCGACCGTGCCGCGGTGGTGATCGTCAGTGCATAGGTCATGTGTGTGTTGGGGGGTCGGTCGCCGAACTCTTCTTGTCGGCGAGGGCGGTATGTGCCGCGGCCAGCAGGCGCTGACTGCGGGGGAATTCGATGAGCTGTTTACCCACAAGGTCCAGGGTGGGAAACAACGTCGCCGCGGGCACGCCGCGAGCGGTGAGGATGTCGGCGGTCCAGGCGATGAATCCGCTGAACAGCTCGTCGTCGTCGGTGTAGAGGCCGGCGATGAGGAAGTCCACCACGTGAGCGATGTCCTCGGCCGTGCGCTGCCGCTGCTGCTCGGTGTAGTCGCGCATCGCCGGAATGCGGTCCTCCAGCGCGGCGAAAGTCTCTTTGACCAGCTGCGTCGCGGTCTGGCTGACCGTGGTGTACTCCTGGTCGATCAGGTGGGGCAGATCGTCGACCGGCTGCCGGTTGGACGCGAGGTGGGTGCAGAGAAACCCCTCGGCCAGCAGGTCAGCGGCGGCGCGGGCGTCGGGTGCCCACGCGTCGGCGCCGAGCTGGCGGGCGTACCGCCCGTCGAATCCGAACGCCGCGCCCCCGGCGAGAACGGCGACGCCGGCTGCCTGGCACGCCGTGATCGCCGCGTGCGCCGTCGGCAGCCCGGTGGGAATCGAGCACGACAGCGCGACCGCGTCGGGTCCGCTCTGGTGCAGGTGCGCGATCAGGTGCGGCGTGGGCACCTGCGCGCCGAGGAAGTCGACCTGCCAACCCCGCAGTCGCAGGGTCTCGGACAGCAGCCGCGCCGGCAGCGCATGCCATTCGCCGTCCACGCAGGCCACCGTCACGCGACCGGCCTGTGCGGTCGAGCGGCTGGCGGGGTGTTGCGCGAGGGCCGCGATCACGCGGTCGTTGATCGCGGTTGCCGCGTGTTCCTGCGCGACGGTGATCCGGTTGGCAGCCCATTCGGTCCCGATTTTGTACTGCACGCGCGCGATGACGTCCAGCAAGATCTCCTCGGGCGGCATGCCCGCGTCGGCAGCGGCGAAAATCGTTGTCACGGCGGCATATTCGTCGGAGTCAGCGACGGCTCCCCAGAGCTTCTCGCGCACCAGCGCCTGGTCGGTGCCGATACCGCGAGCGGAGGCGGTATCGACGTCGGGAGCGCTCAAGCCGTGAACCTTCCCCGGGTATGGCCGTCGACTGCGCTCAGGTGGGTGCGGCGCGGGGCGGTGATGGCTACGACGGCGATGTCGTCGTGAACCTGCTGCCCGATCCACTGGGTGGCCAGCATCATGACACGCTCGACTACTGCGGCTGCGGGCATTCCGGCGCACTCGGCCAGCGCGGCGGCGAGGCGCTCCTCGCCGAACATGTAGCCGCCCAGCGGCCCGCCGCGCGCCTCGGTCACGCCGTCGGTGTAGAGCACGCAGGTCTCGCCGGGCGCCAGGACGGTCTCGTAAGACTCCACCTGAATGCTCGGCAGCGCGCCGATCAGCGTGCCGCGGGTGTCGGCTTCCTCGACCCGCCCGCCGTCGCGCACGATCAGGGGAGGCAGGTGGCCGGCGCTGGTCAGCCGCAGGGCGACCTCGCCGTCTCGGTTGGCGACCGAGGCCAGCACCAGCGTCGCGAACCGGGCGTGCTCGGTGGACAGCATCGCGTTGTTCAACAGCTCGAGCACACCCTGGTGATCGGCGGCCAGCGGCGTCAACGCCTGCAGCGTGTTGCGGATCTTGCCGGTGAGCATGGCGGCCTCGAGGCCCTTGCCGCAAACGTCGCCGAGCACCACCAGCGTCTCACCGTCGGGTGTCGCCGCGGGGTGGACGTCGTAGAAGTCACCGCCGACGACCTCGTAGTCCTCGGACGCCCGGTATGCGCCCGCGAAGTCGATCCCGTGCACCGGATGGAGCTCCGGCGGCAGCAGATCGGCCATCAGCGTGCGGGTGATCGCCGCCTGCTCGGCGTACAGTCGCGCGGCCGACAGCGCGGCGCCGGCCCGCGCCGCGAACAGCCGCGCGAGCACCTCTTCGCCCTCGCTGAACTCGCCTTCCTGTTCGTGACGCAGCAACACCAGGGCACCCGCCGACACGCCGTGACCGGGCAGCGGCGTGATCATCACCGAGCGCACCGGCCGTGGGCAGCCGGTCGGAATGAGCCAGTCCGGCAGTGTCGCGGCGTCGATCCAGCGCGAGGGCACCGGCGGGAAACCCCGCAACGCCTCGCCGAGACCGGTCACCGATGCCGGATCGGCATCGACGCTGCGCTGCTCCACGGTGCCGGCGTCGTCGCAGTAGAAGACCGGCATCCGGCGGCCCCGACTGGCGGGCGCGACCACGACGGCAGCGTCGGCCAGGTCCCGCGCGGCCAGCAGCACGGTCGCCTCGCGGCAGCGGTCGATGTTCAGTGAGGCCATCAGCACCGAGGAGGCCTCGAGCAGGAACTCCGCGCGCTCGTGTTCGCGGGTCAGCGCGTGCTGGGCTTCGCGCAACACATGGCCGGTGTCCTCGACGAGCGACCACGCCACCTCGCCGCTGGGCAGCGTCGCGTGGTGCGCTTCGAACTTGCGTCCGCCGACGGCGCCCGATGCGTTGAACGACTCCCGGTCGTCCGGCACGGGCGACTCCGCGACGAGCCGAAGATGCACGGGCGCCAACCAGTCGACGGTGGCGTCGAGGTGACTGCCGAGGGTGGCGGCGGGAAGCAGGGTCTGGGCCGAGGCGCTGAGCGCGCGGATGACACCGGTCGGATCGACGACAAGGGTCGGGCAGGCGACATAGGTCCAGAGCGACTCGTGGCCGCTGTCAACCTGTACCGGGGTCGCTTCTTGCATTGCCAAATCGACCTAAGAATTGTCGTGTCTTCTTAACGAACGTTAGCGGGAGTGTACGCACATCGCTTGTCGCGGCGGAAGTCTCGGTTTTGCTGAATCTGATCTTGATATTCGGCATCTGTGGCTGAACCGAACTCGCTACGGTCGACAGTACAGACGATGGAGGCTTTATGGCGGGTCAGATCCCAATTGTCGATTATCTGGTGCTCGATGACGGCGATCCGCACCTCGTCGCGCAGGAATGCACACACTGCGGCGCCCGCTTTTTCGATCGGCGTAATGCCTGCGCGGGATGTTTCGCGTCGGAATTCTCGACGGTCGCGGTGCCCACCGAGGGAACCCTGCGGGCGTTCACCATTGTCACGTTTGCCGCACCAGGCATTCCCACCCCGTTCGTCGCTTCCGTGGTCGATTGCGACGGCACTCAGGTGCGCACCAATGTGGTCAATGTCGAACCCGATCCCGCGAACATCCGCGACGGCATGAAGGTGCGGCTGGCGACATTTCCGATCGGCACCGACTCGGCCGGGACCGAGGCGATCGGTTTCGGCTTCGAACCCGCGACCTGACCACCTCTATACAAGGAGCAGCCCTGATGAGTGCCAGCGACGAGATCTGGATCCTCGGAATCCGGATGACGAAATTCGGCAAGCATGCCGACAAGGACACCGTCGACCTTGCGGCCGAGGCGGCCACCGCCGCGCTCGCGGACGCCGGCGTGACGATGGCCGATATCGGTGTGATCGCTGCCGGAAATCTGATGGCGGCCAATGCCGGGATCGGTCAGCAATTGCAGAAGCAGATCGGTCAGACCGGTATTCCGGTCTACAACGTGGCCAATGCGTGTGCCACAGGTGCGACGGCGCTGCGCACCGCGATCATGGCCGTCAAGGCCGGCGAGGTGAAGTACGGGCTGGCCGTCGGGGTGGAGAAACTGTCCGGCGCGGGGCTGCTCGGCGGGGCCGGCACCAAGAAGAAGGATTCCGACGTCTGGGAGCCCAAGGGCCGCTACGGCGCGGTGGCTCCGGTGGATGGCCGAATCGGCACCGAATCGATGCCCGGGGTGTTTGCTCAGATCGGCACCGAGTACGGCCACAAATATGGCGGCACCAGCTTCGAGTTGTTCGCCAAGATCAGCGAGAAGAACCATGCCCATTCGACGCTGAATCCGCTCGCGGCGTACCAGAAGCGATTCACGTTGGAGCAAATCATGAACGACGTGATGATCGCCTACCCGAACACCCGGCCGATGTGTTCGGCGAACTGCGATGGAGCGGCGGCTACGGTGGTGTGCAACGGCGAGACGCTGAAATCGTTGTCGTTGCAGCAGCGCAAGCGCGCGGTCAAGGTCGCGGCGTCGGTCCTGACGACGGACCCGTTCGAAGACGGCTGCCAGGTGCTGCCGAATGTCAACACGCTGACCCGCAATGCGGCCGCGACGGCCTACGAGCAGGCCGGCATCGGGCCGGGGGATCTGGATCTGGTCGAGTTGCACGACTGCTTCGCCACCGCCGAGCTGGTGCACTACGACAACCTGATGCTGTGCGAAAAGGGCGGCGCGGCAGACTTTTTCAACACCGGCGCGACGTGGCGGGACGGCTCGACGCCGGTGAACGTGTCGGGCGGTCTGCAGTCCAAGGGTCATCCGATCGCGGCGACGGGTATCGCCAACATCTGGGAGATCTGCCACCACCTGCGCGGCGAGGCCGGCGACCGCCAGATCGCCGACGCCAAGGTCGGACTCGCGCACGTCATCGGCCTCGGATCGGCATGCGGGGTGCACATCCTCGAGAGGTCCGCCGCGGCTTAGCCGTGCGTCCGCCTTCCCGTCGAACGTCGACTTGTTGAGCTCGAAACCACGATCCTCTCGCAACAACTCGACGCTCGTCGTCGTAGGCGCGCCGGTGATCGCGTGTCACCATGAAAGGTATGGCCACTGAGGTAGGTCTGCGCGAGCGTCGCCGCCGCCAGACCAGCGCGGACATCCGCGGGGCCGCCGTGCGTCTGGTCCGCGAGCGCGGGTTCGACAAGGTGACGATCGACGAGATCTGCGCCGAGGCCGGCATCTCGGTGCGGACGTTCTTCAACTATTTTCCGAACAAGGAATCCGCGATCGCCTACGGCCCGTCGGATATCCCGCCGGAATTGGTCGAGGAATTCGTCGCGGCCGGACCGGCCTCCTACCTGGTGGTGCTGGACGAGTTGATCACGTTGGCGGCGCACCACCTTCGGGACATGCCGCCGGATCGCGAACAGGCCGAGACGATGCTGGAATTGGCGAAGACGACGCCCGCGATGCTCGCCGCCTTTCTCGCCGATCTGGAGCGGTTTCAGAATCATCTGATCGACATCGTCGCCCGCCGGCAGGGAATGCGGCCCGACGAGGAGATACCGGTCGTGATTGCCGCGTTGGCGCTGGCCGCCATCCGTTCCGGCATCGAGCGCTGGACGAACGACAAGCCCGGGGATGCCGACGACGACACGCCGCTGCGGTACGTCGAGCGTGCTGCCGCCCTGATCAGCAGCATTTTCTCTGAATAATTTGACGCACTAACTGCAAAACTTGCACAATGTGCAAAACATGCACATGATGTAGCAATGCTCGTGCGGTTGCGCGGGGGCAAGCGACCCCCGGTGCTCCGGTGCGATGAATCTGTCTGCGATGCAGGCTTATTCGTGCTGCCCGCGATCTGACCGGGAAGGAAACCCTAGGTGCAGATATCGAAGCTGGTCCGTAATGCGTGGTTGCCACTGCTCATCGTGGTGGTGGTGGCGGTCGGTGGCTTCGCCGTCACGCGGGTGAAGTCCTTCTTCGGCGCCCACAACACCGGCGCCATCACCACCTCGAAACTCGACGACTCCAAGCCGTTCAAGCCGAAGGTCGTCAAGTACGAGATCTTCGGTCCGGCGGTCCGCGCCAACGTGAACTACCTCGACCTCAGCGCCGAACCGCGGCGGGTCGACAACGCTCCGCTGCCCTTCACGCTGGTCCTCAAAACCACTGCGCCATCGGTGTTTCCGAACATCGTCGCGCAAAGCGACGGCGACTACATCGGCTGCCGCATCACCGTCGACGACGAAGTCAAAGACGAAAAATCGACCACCGGCGTGCACGCCCTGACCTTCTGCATGGTGAAATCGGTATGAGTTCAACACTTTCCGAGGCCCACACGGATCAGATCCCGGTTGCGCGGCACGCCCAGCGTGAACGGATACCGCACTTCATCCGCACCTTCGCCGTGCCCATCATCATCGGCTGGATCGCGCTGATCGCACTGCTCAACGTGATCGTCCCGCAGCTGGAAGAAGTCGGGAAGATGCGTTCGGTGTCGATGAGCCCCGAGGATGCGCAGTCGGTGGTCGCGACCAAGCGCGTCGGCGAGGTGTTCAAGGAGTACAAGTCGAACAGCTCGGTGATGATCGTCCTGGAGGGTCAGAAGCCGCTCGGCGCCGACGCGCATGCGTACTACGACGAGGTGGTCAAGAAGCTCGAAGCCGACCACAAACACGTTGAGCACGTTCAGGATCTGTGGAGCGACCCGCTGACCGGGGCCGGTGCGCAGAGCAACGACGCCAAGGCCGCGTACGTCCAGGTCTACCTCGCGGGCAACCAGGGCGAGGCGTTGGCCAACGAATCGGTCGAGGCGGTCCAGCGGATCGTCAAGGGCGTCCCGACGCCCAACGGGGTGAAGGCATTCGTCACCGGCTCGGCCGCGATGTCGGCCGATCAGAACATCGCCGGTGATCGCAGCCTGCAGGTGATCGAGACCGTCACGTTCGCGGTGATCATCGGGATGCTGCTGATGGTCTACCGGTCGGTGGTCACGGTGCTACTCACGTTGGCGATGGTGGTCTTCGAGCTCGCCGCGGCCCGCGGCACGGTGGCATTCCTCGGCTATCACAAAGTGATTCTGCTGTCGACATTCGCCACCAACCTGTTGGTGACGCTGGCGATCGCGGCGGCCACCGACTACGCGATCTTCCTGATCGGTCGCTACCAGGAGGCGCGAGGCAAGGGCGCGTCGCGCGAAGACGCGTACTACGAGATGTTCTCCGGCACAGCACATGTGGTGCTGGGATCGGGGCTGACCATCGCGGGTGCGACGTTCTGCCTGCACTTCACCAACCTGCCCTATTTCCAGACCCTGGGTATCCCGCTGGCGATCGGCATGGTGGTCGTGGTGGCCGCCGCGCTGACCCTCGGTCCGGCCGTGATCTCGGTGGCGTCGCGGTTCCGTCAGACGCTGGAGCCCAAGCGCGACAATCGCATTCGCGGCTGGCGCAAGATCGGCGCGGTCGTGGTTCGCTGGCCCGGTCCGATCCTAATCGCCACCATCGCGGTCGCGCTCGTCGGGCTGCTCACCCTGCCCGGCTACCGGACCAACTACAACGATCGCCATTACCTGCCGGCCGATCTGCCGGCCAACTCCGGATACGCCGCGGCGGACCGGCATTTCTCCCAGGCGCGGATGAACCCCGAGTTGCTGATGATCGAAAGCGATCACGATCTGCGAAACTCCGCCGACTTCCTGGTGATCGACAAAATCGCCAAGGCCATCTTCCGGGTGCCGGGAATCGGTCGGGTGCAGGCGATTACGCGACCGCAGGGTACCCCGATCGAGCACACCTCGATCCCGTTCCAGATCAGCATGCAGGGCGTCACCCAGCAGCTGAACCGGAAATATCAAGAAGACCAGATGGCTGACATGCTCAAGCAGACCAACGAGATGCAGGAAACCATCGACAGCATGGAGAAGATGTCGAGTCTGACCCAGCAGATGACCGACATCATGCACACCATGGTCCAGAAGATGCACGCCATGACGATGGACATCGAGGAGTTGCGCGACCACATCTCGGAGTTCGACGACTACTTCCGGCCGATCCGCAGCTATTTCTATTGGGAGAAGCACTGTTTCGACATCCCGTCGTGCTGGGCACTGCGCTCAGTGTTCGACACCCTCGACGGCATCGACACGATGACCGATGACATCGAGAGCCTGCTGCCGATCATGGATCGCCTGGACAAGCTGATGCCACAGTTGACCGCGCTGATGCCGTCGATGCTCGCGAACATGCGCGACATGAAGAAGACGATGCAGACGATGTATCAGAGCCAGAAAGGCTCGGCCGACCAGCAGGCCGAGGCGCAGAAGAACTCGACGGCGATGGGCAAGGCGTTCGACGAATCGAAGAACGACGAGTCGTTCTATCTGCCGCCGGAAACGTTCAACAACAAGGAATTCAAGCGCGGCATGAAGAACTTCATCTCACCCGACGGTCACGCGGTGCGGTTCATCATCAGCCACGACGGCGACCCGATGAGCGAGGAAGGCATTTCGCACATCGACGCGATCAAGAAGGCGGCCAAGGAAGCGCTCAAGGGCACGCCGCTAGAGGGGTCGACGATGTATCTCGGCGGCACCGCCGCCACGTTCAAGGACATGAGCGACGGCAGCAACTACGACCTGCTGATCGCCGGAATCGCCTCGCTCTGCCTGATTTTCATCATCATGCTGATCATCACCCGAAGTGTGGTGGCATCGGCGGTGATCGTCGGAACCGTGCTGCTGTCGCTCGGAGCCTCGTTCGGGTTGTCGGTGCTGATCTGGCAGCACCTGATCGGTATCGAACTGCACTGGATGGTGTTGGCGATGTCGGTGATCATCCTGCTGGCGGTGGGCGCCGACTACAACCTGCTGTTGGTGTCGCGGTTCAAGGAGGAGATCCACGCCGGCCTGAACACCGGCATCATCCGGTCGATGGGTGGCACCGGATCCGTCGTCACCTCGGCGGGGTTGGTGTTCGCGTTCACGATGATGACGATGGCGGTCAGCCAGTTGACGGTGATCGGTCAGGTCGGCACCACCATCGGCCTCGGATTGCTGTTCGACACCCTGATCGTGCGGTCACTGATGACGCCGTCGATCGCTGCGCTGATGGGCAAGTGGTTCTGGTGGCCGCAAGTGGTGCGTCAACGACCGAAACCCGCACCGTGGCCGGCGCCGGTCGCCGAGCGAGACGAGCGACTCGTAAAGGCCTGACCGACAGCGCTATTCGATCGCACACGGCAGGCTCTTGACGCCGTGTACGAAGGTCGAGCGCAACAGATCGGGCGGTGCGGTGGCGTGCAGATCGGGAAAGGCCGCCAGCAGCTTGTCGAGCACGACCCGCATCTCCATCCGGGCCAGGCCGGCGCCGAGGCAGAAGTGCGGTCCACCGGCGCCGAACGCGTAGTGCTCGCGGGCGTTGGCGCGGTGGATGTCGAAAACATCCGGGTCGGCGAACACGCTCGGGTCGTGGTTGGCCGCGACGTACCAGACCACCACCTTGTCGCCCTTCGCGATGTCGTGCGAACCCAGTGTGGTGTCGGTGGTCGCGGTCCGGCGCATGTGCAGAACGGGGGAGCACCAGCGCAACACCTCTTCGATGGCGTTGGCCTGTAAACCCTCGAAGTCGTTGGCCAGCAACCGCTTCTGGTCGGGATGTGCGCTGAGCAGGTGGACCGCCCAGGCCAATCCGGTGCGGGTGGTGTCGTTTCCCGCGGCGGCCAGCAGCAGCACGAAGGAGCCGAACTCCTGCGGGGTGAGGCGGGTGCCGTCGATCTCGGCGAGCATCAGCTTCGAGGTGATGTCGTCGCCGGGATGCTGTCGCCGCTGCTCGCCGAGCGCGATGGTGTACTCGAAGAATTCGACGACGGCCTGCACGCTTGTCGCGGCATCGCTCACATCGGTGTCCTGGACGCCGAGGATGAGGTCGATCAGCTCTCGCAGCCGGGGCCGGTCCGACGTCGGGATGTCGAGCAGGTCGGAGATCACTTGAAACGGCAGGTGCGCGCCGACGGTGTCGACGAAGTCGAAGCTGCGTGCTTCGCGGATCTGCTCGACGATGATGCCGGAGAGTTCACCCACGTAATCCGTCAGCTTGCGAATCTCGCGGGGCGAGAACGCAACCTGCACGAGGCCGCGATACTGACGATGCTTGGGATCGTCCATCGCGATGATCGAGCCCATCATCTGCAGGATTTCCCGAGGCATGTCATCCATCGAGAATCCCTTTGTGCTGGTGAAGGTTTCGGGATCCCGTGTCACCGTACGCACGTCGGCGTAGGCCGTCACCGACCAGAAGCCCCTACCGTCTTCGGGCTGAATGAATTCGATGCCGCCGCTGCGGTCTCGAAGGGTGTGGAAGGCGTCGAGCCGCGACGGGATGTCGCGGTCCCAGAAGGGGCTGAGATTGCCCGGGTTGAGTAGCGCAGTCTGCATGGCGGCCTTCCGTCACGCAGGGACGTTTCCATACTTTTTGGTATGGTGCAACGAAATGGCCTGTGTCAGTGGATGCGCGCGCTGCCGCCCAGTCCGATCTCGAGGACGCTGCCGGTGATGACGCCGGGGTCGGTGACCAGGTAGAGCACGCCGCGGCTGACGTCTTCGGGCTGCAGCCACGGCTGGGGGATCGGGTTGGCCTTCATCATCCGGCGCACCAGGTCGTCCGGGATGTCCTCGCCGCCGGCGGGTTGCACCATCGGTGTCTGGGTCGTGGTCGGACAGACGACGTTGATCGTCACGCCGTCCTTCGCGACCTCGAGGGCGGCAGATTTCGCCAAGCCGATGACGCCCCACTTGGTGGCGTTGTACGCGGCGAGGTCGGGGATGCCCATGCGTCCACCCATCGACGACGTGACGACGATCCGCCCGAAACGCTGTTGCCGCATTACGGGGATGGCCGCACGCAAGGTGTGGAACGCCCCGGTCAGGTTGGTGTCGATCAGTTGAGCCCACACGCCGTCGCTGACCTCGTCCAGCGGCCCGGTGCTGACGATGCCGGCGTTGGCCACCACGATGTCGAGGCTGCCCAGGTCGGCGACGGTCTGTCGCACCGCGGCCTCGACCGCGTTCCCGTCGCGCACGTCGAGGGTCAGTGGCACACATCGGCGACCGAGTTCGTCGACCAGCTTCGCGGTGACGCGGAGGTCGTCTTCGGTGCCGAGCGGGTAGGTCAGGTCGGCCATCGCGTTCGGGGCGTCGGCGACGACGATGTCGGCGCCCTCGGCGGCCAGCGCCAGCGCATGCGCGCGACCCTGTCCGCGAGCTCCACCGGTGATCAAGGCAACGCGTCCGTCCAAGGCACCCATAGCGGACGAAGTTACCAGCCGAGTAATCGCTTGCCGCGGGATTCATTTCGCCTACGCTCGCCCCATGCGTGAATCCGTGACCGTGCATATGGATGCGCCGGCTGACGACATCTGGGCGCTGGTGTCCGACGTCCGCAACACCGGCCGGTTCTCGCCGGAGACATTCGACGCGGAGTGGCTGGACGGGGCGACCGGGCCCGCTATCGGGGTCCGCTTCCGTGGGCACGTGAAGCGCAATGAGATCGGCCCGGTCTACTGGACAACCTGCCGGATCACGGCGTGCGAGCCGGGTCGCGAGTTCGGCTTTCAGGTGCTCGTCGGCAATACGCCCGTCAACAATTGGCATTACCAATTCACGCCGACGCCGACGGGCACCGATGTCACCGAGTCGTTCTGGGTGAAAAACTACGGCATGCCGCGCTTCGTGCAATTTGTCTTCGGGGAGCTACGACGCCGTCGCAATATTCGCGACATGACGACGACGCTGGAGCGGATCCGCGCGGTCGTCGAATCGAGCTGAGAGACGCCCTTGCGCACGCTGCCCTGGCGGACCCGTCCGGGCTGAAACCGCAACGGCGGGGTGGGCAGCCAATACGCTGCGTCGAATGGGGTGGACCCGGAAAGGGTTTGGCGCGCTTATCGCGGTAGTGGCCGCGGTGGGTGGCTGGATGCCGCCCACCATGGCCCGCGCCGAAGGCCTCGCGTTGGTCACGAATCCGGTCGAACACGTCAATACGCTCATCGGCACCGGGACCGGTAGCGAGACGATGGGGGAGATCAACAACTTTCCCGGCGCCGCACTGCCGTTCGGGATGGTGCAGTATTCGCCGGACACCACCGATACCTACGCCGGCTACGACTTCCACAACAGCCGCTCGACCGGCTTCAGCATGAACCATGCCTCGGCGGGCTGCCCGACCTTCGGTGACATCCCGGTGCTGCCGACCACCACCCCGATCGGCTCCGAACCGTGGTCGGCGTGGGAAACCATCGCGCACGACGAGACCGAGGTCGGCACGCCCGGTTACTACGCGGTCCGATTCCCCGACACCGGGGTGAGCGCGGAACTGACCGCGACGACGCGAACCGGTGTCGGTCGATTCCGCTATCCGGCCGACGGCCGACCCGCAATTCTTCACGTGCGCTCCGGCGGTTCGTTGGCAGGCAACACGGCGTCGAGCATTCAGATCGGCGAGGACAACGCCACGATCACCGGGTCGGCGACCACCGGTGGATTCTGCGGCGCCAAGAATTCCTACACCGTGTACTTCGCGACGAGGGTCAGTCGACCGTTTGGCGCGCACGGCACATTCGACGGGCATGCGGTCCATCCGGGCGCCCGTGCGGCCGACGCGCCCCAGGTCGGCGGATGGGTCGAGTTTCCGGCCGGCTCGGTCGTCGAAGTGCACACGGCGATCTCCTACGTCAGCATCGACGGCGCCCGCGCCAACCTGGCCGCCGAAGGCGAAAGCGGCTTCGACGTCGTCCGCCGAGCCGCAGCGCACGAGTGGAATGCGGCCCTGTCGCGGATCCGGGTGGCCGGCAGCAATGACGACGACATGCGGACGTTCTACACGTCGCTCTATCGATCGTTATTGCACCCCAACGTGTTCAACGACGTCGACGGAAGCTACCCCGGTTTCGACGGAGCTGTTCGCACGGTGGGCAAGGGGCACACGCAGTACGCCAACTTCTCCGACTGGGACACCTACCGATGCCTGGCCGCCCTGCAGGCCTTGTTGTTTCCCCGACAGGCCGGGGACATGGCGCAGTCGCTGGTGAACGACGCCGCGCAGAGCGGCGCGCTCCCGCGCTGGGGCCTGGCCAATGCGTCGACGGCGATCATGACCGGAGACAACCCGGTGCCGCTCATCGTCGGCCTGTACACGTTCGGCGGCAACGACTTTGACGCCAAGACGGCGTTGTACTACATGCTCAAGGCGGCCACCGAGGGCGGTAGGGGACTGGGCGACTACGTGGAGCGTCCGATAGCGAAGAGCTATGCCGAGTACGGTTACCTGCCGCAGACCCGCCCGTTCGGCAGCGCCAACCCCTACCCCGGCGCCTCGGTCACGCTGGAGTGGTCGGTGGACGACTTCGCAATCGCAAAGTTTGCCGAAGCGCTCGGGTTCGGCTCCGTCGCAACGGAATTCCAACGGCGCGCGCAGTTCTGGCGCAACCTGCTCAACCCGTCGAACGGCTACCTCTCGCCGCGCGACACCGCCGGCAGGTTCGCGCCCGGGCCGGGCTTGCAACTGCCCGATGAGGACCACCTCGGGCAGGAGGGATTCGAGGAGGGCAACGCCGAGCAGTACCTCTGGATGGTGCCGCACAACGTCGCCGGTCTGGTCGGCGTGCTCGGCGGACCGTTGGCGGCCGGCCTGCGGCTCGACCTCTTCACCGCCGAAGTCAATGCCGGGCCGCACAAGCCGAACCTGTGGATCGGCAACGAACCGAACTTCGGTGTTCCGTGGCTGTACAACTACATCGGCCAGCCGTGGAAGACCCAACTGACCGTCGACCGGATCCGCCGTTCCGCCTTCGGTCCGACGCCCGACGGCGAACCCGGCAACGACGACCTCGGCGCGCTGTCCAGTTGGTACGTTTGGGCCGCGCTCGGGCTGTATCCGGCCACCCCGGGAACGTCGGTGTTGACCGTCAACACACCGATCTTCGACCGGGCCGAGATCACCTTGCCGACCGGCAATCTGATCCGCATCTCGGCTCCGGGCGCGTCCGCCGGGCAGCAGTACATCGCCGGCCTAGGCATCGACGGGCACCCCACGGATCTGACGTATCTGCCGGAGTCGATGATCCGAACCGGCGGCTCCGTCGACTTCGGGCTGTCGTCAGTCCCGAATCTCTTCTGGGGCAGCGCTCCATCCTCGGCGCCGCCGTCGTTCGACGGTCCCGACCGCTGACCCGGATGTGCGCTATGTCAGGCAATCATGTGAACCCGGCATGAGTCGTTTGCGAGCCCGGATCGGATGCGTGTTTGCTGCTTAGCCTGATCGCATGGCGATGCGATCAACGCGCTTCATCGGAGACGACGTTCTGAACGGTTGCCAGTCCGGACAGTGGGTGTTGTCGGCAGACGACGACGATCTCGCCGTGATGCGGGTGCAGGAGGCGCTGACCGTTCTCGGTTACAACCCGGGCAAACTCGACGGAGTCTTCGGCACCAACACCGGCAACGCCGTCAAGGCGTTCAAGCGCGCCCAGGGCCTGTCGCCGGCGGATGCGGTCGTCGGACCCGGCACGTCGACGGCGTTGGACAACGCGATGTATCACAACCCGCCTTATCTCGACCCTTGGTTCGGTGAAGTGGCCCCCTGGGTGCTGAATCAGGTCGTCGAGCCCTTCGTCGGCTTCGAGTTGAACTATCTGATCACCCGGCCGCTCAACACGATTCGCCACGACGTCGGCTTCGCGATGCTATCGCTGCTACGGGACGAGATCTGCCTGGCGATGGTCTCGCAGAACCGCACCGCGGGCATCCCCGACCTACGCGTGGACGAGGATTCGAGAGCCAGCGTCGCAAACCTCACGGGATCGGCCATCTATGTGCCGTTCACCGGGCCGGACGCCATCACCCGCGGGATCATCGGGTTTCGTGACACCACCATCATGGGACGCCGGTTTCATACCAACAAGCAGGGAAAGAAGGCCAAGGTCACGCTGCGATCGGCCTTGATTCACGAGCTCACCCACATGCGCAACGTCGACAGCGGTGCGCTGCAGGTGACCGAGGACGACGGCTCGGTGTTCCTCGATCCGAATGTCGCGGTAGCTCTTTCGGCGTCGGGCGACATGACGAGAGAGGTGTATGTCCACTTCATTCAAGAGGTGGTCGCCTCACACGTCGAATGGGTCGGGCAACAGGAAGAGGCCGGTAATCCCTTCGCCGCACGGTTCCTCGACCCCGCTGCCCTGACCGAAGCGGTGCACTACTACTTCACCAGCGTCGACTCGGGATGGTTCCGCGACAACGGCTATATGGCGGCGTGCGTCGCCGCAGGCGACCTCGGCATCTACCGGCAGGCCGCGCTCTGGCTCAGGGCCGCATCGAGTCTCGTATTCGCCGACAACTCCGAGCTTGACGCGATCAGTACCCGGTTGTTCCAGGACGCCGCCGACGAGGCGGAGCGCCTGGCCAATAACCCCGGTGCACAACATGTTCCACCCGACGGGGTAGCGACCCTACCCCGGGACTACAGCTAGCAGCGTCAGGTCAACGGGACGATATCCACGAACACCGTGCGCTGCTGAAGGTCGGCCGCGAACGTCCCCACGGGCGCGGGCGGTACGGGGCTGTCGATGTCCTCGTACTCACGGACCACGATCCGGGCGGCGCCGCTGTTGGAGCGGAAACGAATGGGTGGCAGCGGAGTGTTCAGCGTCCCGATGGCAGGGGCACCGTCGCGATGCCAGAGCCCGGGGTGATCGGCGCGCGCCGCAGTGACGTCGCTCGCCGGGTTGAGCTGACCCTCCGCCAGATCGCAAACCTCCAGTACCGCAACGACTTTATTGGGCTTCCCGCCTTTGGGCCCCGGGCCCACGAGTTGCAGTGTCACCTCGACAACCCCGCCGACCACAGAGGTGTCGACCAATAGCCTGCGGTCTGGCATCAGGGACACGAAGTCGGTCATGACGACACGGGATAGCGCGCAATCTTTTACGCTTTCGGGCTGGTAACGCGCGACGCCGAGCCGAACCATCGGGCTGTACGGCCGATCCGGCTCCGGCACCAGGATCTCGCTGTCGAACATTGGGATCTCGACATCGGCGAACCACCGGCCGGTTTCCTCGCTGAACGACACCGGGAAGGGGATCGCCAACACCGATTCGTTGAGTTCGTCCAGCTTGCAGGTCACCGGGTTGACCTGGCTGGAAAACATCTCGCGCGGTAGGTATCCGGTGGCGACGTCGGTCTTGTAGATCGGGTCGCGGTAGAGCCGGGACAAGTAGCGAGCCGTCTTGTTCAGATACGCGTCCGAGGTCTTGGCGGCGATGACGACGGCGAGTTGCTCGCCCTCGCCGGAGGTATTCCACGGCCTGGCCAGTTCGACTCGGACGGTCTTGCCCCTGCGGGTCCGTTGAATCGGAGGCGACGCGGCGTCGACGGTGGTGGTGAACGCCGGCGAGACCGATAGCACCACCGGTGGGGCGGGTCGGGCCGAACTCGGAATGCTGATCGCGGGAAGCGTTCTGCTGCTACAAAAGTCGGCGGGAGTGCCGTCGGATTCTGTGAAGAACTCTCGGTAGCGGCTGACCGCGGTGAGGGTGTAGGACACCATGCGATGGCGGGTGTCGCCGAAGTCGTGGCGGAATGACGAGACCGTGATCCCGCTGTCGGCGGACAACGTCGGGTCGCCGATGACGGTGGCGTCTCGCCCGACTGTCATCGACACCACCTCGTCGGTGACAACGGGCCCGGGCGCCGCACTGTCGACGACTTCGTGCCACTCCGCCCGCACGTCGACCTGACCGGTGCTGGGCCGGTGAATGCCGAACAGGGTGCCGTGATCGATCACGACCGCGGTGTGGTCGCCCTCGTCGCGATGCGCGCTCGGCGTGGACTTCGGCGGGTGGACGGGTCGGCGCACCGCGTGCACGAGTTCGACCACCCGCGGGGGTGTCGCCATCGGGTGGCGGCCCTGTGCGATCAGTGTTTCCGCGCCGGCGTCCGCCCAGTCCTTCACTTCGAACTTGTCCAGGTCGGTCGTGCGGATGGTCGACGACACCTCGAGATCGACCTGCAGTCCCGGGTCGAGGCGGGCGTAGAAGGTCCGAAGCGATCCGGACTTCCACTGGGCGACGGGCGCGTTGGGGTTACGGCCCTGTAGCACAAGTCTCTTCGCGTCCAGGTCGGGCCAGCGCGGCGCCCATTGATCGTCGAACGTGCGCCCCGGCGCAGGTGAGTCCAGTTGCCTCCTGACGAAGACCTGCACTTTCAGCGCCGCGGGGTCGGGGAGCCAGGTGTAGTTGCCGGCAGCATCCGCCGCGGGGGCGGTCATCGCCCGCTGCACCCAACCCCACGTCGCGAGATCGGCACCGTCGAGGGCGCCGTACTGCTCGGCAATCGTCATCGATGTCGGCGGGGGCAGCAGGACTCTCGTGTCGTTGGCTGGGTACATTCCGTGATGGGCCGCGGCGAATTGCTCGACGTTCATCGGAATGTCGCCCGCCGGGTCGCTACGAACAACCAGCCGGTCGATCGTGCCACCCTGGCCATAGCCGCCCGGCGCCAATAGGTCTGGGGGAGGCGCGAATTCGGGCGGCGGGACCGGTTCGTGCCGGCCGTAGAGCACCAGGTCGGACTGGCCCTCGTTGTCATCGTGGAGGTCGCCGGCCTCGAGGCCGCTGCCGGCCATGTCCGCGACCCGAACCCGCATGTGGTAGCCGTGACCGAATCGCAGCGGGGTCTGCCGGGTATCGGGCGGTTGCGCGAATGTCCACTTGAAATCGAAGGGGACGGCGACCGGGCTCTGGTCGGGTTCCCGTTCGCCATGCTCGTCGAAGACCGGGCGACGGAAGGCGAGACTCCATCCGTACCAACGGACCACGGCTTCGTCGGCCCGCAGCACGTTGTCCTTCTCGACCGCCGCGGCGTTCGCCTTGACCTGGCCCTCCTCCCGTCGCGCCTCGGGTCCGATCGGATGGCCGTCGAGCAGATACGTCGCCATCCGTTCGCACAGCGGTGCCCACGCCCCGGTCTGCTCTTTGATATCGACCCGGTAGCCGAGGGTCAGATCGTCGGCAGTGAGTACCCGGTGGATGTCATCCGCATCGGGCAGCGGTGCGTCGCCACTCCGATGTGCCCGCGCCCGAACGCTGTTCGCCACTCGGGTGCGCAGCTGGGCTTCGCGGTTGCGTCGCAGCAGCGTGAGGCCCGACGAGTGCAAGACCGGGAGCGTGCTCGGCGCCGCCCCCGTTGCCGCGCGCTGCGCGCCTTCACGCAGGCGGCTCACGGCTCCGGCGACGTCGAAAGTCGCCAGCGCCCAGCGATTCGTGTCACCACGTCGTTCGGCCGAGATCTTGCCCGCACCGGCCAAATCCACGATCCCGCCGGCCACGTCGCTGCCCGGTGCGGCCCAGGGCAGGAATCGATTGTCGGACAACTGGTAGCGCGTCCATCGACTGACGACGCTGACCGCGGCGGGCACCTGGGCGTCGAGGTTGGAGGCGATGCTGATCAGTCGCTGGCCGGAACCGGTAGGGATGTCGTCGGCAGGCAGGGTGAATTCGAGGATGAGACCCAGATGGAGAAGCACGGAGGGATGCTCGCGCAGCATGGATACCGTGCGTTGGAAGTCCGGCGCGGACCAGTTCTGCGCGTCGTCGCTCAGTGTGGCTTCGCCGTAATCGTCCCGTGGCGGCAGGATCGTCGGCGGTTCGATCCATTCGCCGTACTGCGTGCGCACCGCCTTCGCGGCTTCGGCCGCGGCAGCCGGAGTGTCGGCGGTGTGCGCGGCCGCCGTATCGGTATAGCCGTCGACGATCGTCTGGGCTTCCTTCGAGGTGGGGGCGACGAACAACTCACCGTATTCAGTGAACTGCGGTTGTCGCACTTCCGCACGAGCGAAGAACCCGTTCCAGATATCCGTTGACGCGTGTGGTATCAGTGTGAGCGGCTTCGACGATGTCTGCGCCCCTGTGGTGTCGGGTGCGAACTGTGCCGCGAACGTCGAGTTCGCGACTGTGCTCGGCCAGTCTCGAAAACCCAACTCGGACAGCGGTTTGTCATTGTCGGTGTCGAGTTGCGGCACGATCAGCGCACGTACCCGCGCGATGCCGTTCGCGCCGAGGGCGCCCGCCGGAACGGCGACGACCAGGATCCTGCTCATGCCTGCGGCACCCCCGTGAACGCACTTCGGTAGGACTCCCACGCCTTGAGGCCGGCGGGATCGGGCTCTGGTCGCGCAATGAATTGTGCCGGCCGCGAATTCGACAGCTCATGGGTCCCGGAGCCGCCCGCGATCACCCACTCTCCACTGTCGAGTTCGAACGAGTCGGAATACAAGGTGATGTCGATATCGATGACGATGGTGGCGCGGCCGACGAGCCAGTTGTGCTTGAAGTTGTAGGCGAGTTCGACCCGCAGCTCGACCGAGACCGACACCAGGCCAAGCACATCGAGGCTGCCGCCGATGTGGATATATCCGGTCAGCATCGCGGACCCCGAAACCAGGGCATAGCGAATGCCGCCGAAGGCGTGCACCTCGGCCTTGCCGACGCCGAAGTTCATCCCGATCGCGGCGCCGAACTGCAGCGAGATCTCCAACCGGCGCAGTCCGGTGTAGTCCAACTCGAGATCCACGTAGCCGCCGCCGCCGAACATGAGCACGGTCAGCGTGAAAGGTCTTTCGCGCGAGGCGAAGCCGACCGCTATGGAGACCGGGTCCTTGGTGAACGGAATCGTCAGGGCGGCACTGAAGACCAGGTTGCTCATCACGAACGACATCGCCGAAACATCAGGCAGCGGCAGTTGATAGCGCGCGACGACCTTGTCCTTGGCCGCCTCGATCTTGACAGGCAGCTTGTCGAAGCCGCCGATCGCCTCCTGAAGAGATGTCAGGAGGTGCAGTCTGCCCACGAATCTGATGTCGCTGATGTCGACCGACACCTTAGGGGCTTCGCCGGTGTTCTGCCGGAATGTGATGGCCTTGAAGTCGATTTCGATCAGGGCTTCGGTTGCGTCCGCGTCCGGCCCGGGCGACGGTATCTGCAACGTGAAATTGTTTGCCACGCAGAAAGTGTCGTTGTGCAGTCCCGAGCTGACGACATCGATCGTGACCGTCGAGTCGGGGCCCGGCTTGAACATCGGCACGGCCTGGAGCGGGACCGTCTGCCACTTCATCCGCACCTCGTTGGGCACCCCGTCACGCACGATGGTCTTGAGTTCGGGTGGGACGTCGATCGCGCCGAGGAGGTCCTTCAGCGAGAAGCCCAGCAGGGACGCGCCTTCGGCGATCAGACTCCTCGGGTCGGTGTTGGCGAGCCCGTTCAACCGCGAGATTCGGTCGACGACCAGCTTGGGGCCGGCGAGTCCGCCAGCGCGGTCTTTTATTTCGGTGAAGTCGAGGACCAGCTGGTCCATCAGTTTCAGTGGAACATCGACATCCGAGTCCCGCAGGTACTCCGGTGTGAACAGGACCTTGGTCGTCGGGTCCTGGCCGATCAGCGAGCGGACGGTGGGCATTCCGACGTAGGCCGCCCACGACTTTGCGTCACCCGGTACACCCAGAGTCGGCAGAAAGCCCCGCAAGTGGTGATTGCCGACGATGTTGAGCCGGCGGACTTCGTGGATGGAGGTCTGCAGTTCGGTTGGCGCGTCGGCGAACGTCGGCGGGGTATGGGGCAACAAATCGATTGGCACACTGGGCAAATCGATCACGCCACCGCCGCTGCGTTCGTACTCGGTGAAGACGGCCGCGGTCACGCGGGAGTCAGACAACGACCGGAACAGCGGCCGGAAGTCACCGTTCAGGTCGAGGTCGGCGACGAAGATCAGTTCCTGCGGGAAGTGGACGTCGCCGTTTTTCGCTCTGCATCGGATTGGGAACTGCAAGGGCCTGCCCTTGGTAAAAGGCGTGAAAAACGTCTTGACGCCGACCGTTCCGATGCCCTGCTCGTCCAACAGCGCGAGCAGCGCTTCGAATCGCTGGAGCTGTGCATACATCTGGAGATACTTGACGGCGGCCGGGGTGCCTTGGGCGAGCGCTTCCGTTGTCACTCCACCGATGGCACCGCCGAGAAAGACCTCGTCACGAAGGCGGTCCAGTCGGTGTCTCAGATCTTCGCAGTCGCTCTGCAGTTCGCCCGCCGCTTTGGACGGGCGCGGAATCTCTTTCCAGACCGCGTTGTCGAGGTTGCGATACTCTCGGGTCCCGATCTCGACTTCACTGAACGGGAACGCATTTCGCAGATTGTTCGGCGCGTCCGCGCCGAGGTGCTTGACCGGCTCGGTGATGTAGAGCGTGCTGATTTTGCGCAGCACCGCGACGTCTTCGTCGGTGCTGCGCTCGGTCATCTCGACCCACACCGCTCGGTGGCCGAACGGATAGAGCACGCCCTTGATCGCGGTGCGCACCGTCTGGTCGCGTCCGAGCACGGCATTGTGGTCCCACTCGTATGTTCGCCACTTGCCCGAAGCCGTCAATGTGCCACCGAGACAACTCAATTCGAGGCGCTTGGCGACGGGCAGCTTCTCGGTCGGCACGCCGTCGCACAGTTCCGCGATCAGGATGCGATCCGCCTTGGGCAGGGCTACCGTGAAGTTCTCGTCGCGACCGGCGCGCAGGGCGCGGATGTGCAGATCGCCGTCGCCGGTCGATTCGATGCGGCTTCGCCAGATCCCGTATGTGCCAACGCTGCCGATCGGGTTTGTGGGATGCCGCACGACGGGGGCGGCTTGGTCGGCGGCCGTCTCGGGCGCGATGATCAGCCCACGGGGTAACTCGATCGCGTTGTCTTCGGCATCGATCGAGTGGCCGTCGAAAGCGGCCAGCAGTTCGCTCGACGTGATCAGGGGGTCGCGTATCTCGTCGATGGGCAACCGGCTAGGTCCCGACAGCAACGCGGCCCAGATCCCGCCGCCGGCGGTCGCTCCCGGCCTCGACGCTTGCTCGGCGATGTGTTGGGGAGGGAACGTCAGCACGACATCGCCGCCGGGGAGTTGGAGGGTCGGCGGACCCGGCGCCGCGTCCAGTCGCACCGAATGCCCTGGCGCGGTGACTCCGAGCACCACGTGGTCTTGGGGTCGGACGATGAGAAAGTCGGGCGGGGCGTCGTCCGCGGTGCCGGCCAGGGGATCGTTCGGTGGGTCTTGTTTGAAAAGGCTTGCCGTCCACACCTTCGGCCCGGACCAGGAGCCTGGTGTGCCCTCCGCCCACTTCCACACCGTGACTTCATAATCGCCGGTGCGGACGACCAGTTCGATGGTGTCCTTATTGCGCGAGATCGCGGCCGGGTTGCTGCGAAAGGTTGCGGGGCCTGCGTCGGCGGGCGCCCAGGCGAGCTCGTTCCAGTTCCAGCGCCGCAATCTACTGGTGCCCTTGTCGAGGACGAAGATGTCGGCCTGGCCGATGCGATTGACGGCTATGGGGTCGAGCGTGAGGGGGAAAGTCGTGGTGTCGACGATGGCTTCCGGTCCGTACCAACCTTGGTCGGTCTCGGATACCACGTCGAGGCCGCCGAACCCCCAGTGGATCAACTTGCCGTCAACGGAGCGGACGTAGATGTCCTGGCGCGTCGCGGCACGCGAAAAAGCGGTCAGAGCGGTGCTGGTGAACTTCAACCGATTTCCGGTGACAAGCTCGTGCTCTTTGATGGAATGGTGATTGTTCGCGTCCCGGGTCACCGTGTCGACGACGAATTTGAGTCGCTTGTCGTTGAGGTCGCCGGATTCGACGTCGGGATGCCTTGCCGCGTAGTAGATGTCGATCTGACCGCCGGCCCGCCGAATCACGACCGGATCTCCGACGGCAATGCGCGGGCCGTTGACGAGCACACCGCGTTCCTTCCAGGGCCGATCGCCGTGTTTCCACCACCACAGGATCGACCCGTCGACGCTGCGCGCGAAGACGTACAGCCAGTCGTCGTCGGCGACGACCGCCGGGGTGGTGGCGGCGAAACCGGGGAGTTCCTCGGGTCCGCTCCACAACCCGGTGCCGGGAGCCCAGGACCAGTGCAGGATCTTGGGGCCCTCGTGGGCGCCCACGACGGTCATGCTCAGCGCGAAGACATCCATTCCCGCGGGATGACGCTTGACCGCGACCGGTTCGGAGTCGAGCAACCCACCCAGGTCCATCGCGTTGTCGAAGGCGTCGGCGTCGCCGTCGCGGCCCCAGATGTGTAGCAGTGTGTCGGCGGGCGAACGCATGAACACGTCAAGATGGAACGGATCACGTTGAGTGACAACGGCTTTACCGTACTCGGGCACGTCTACGCCCTCTCCGGTCGACAAATCGCCGATCCTTGTCGCAAGCAGTCACGCGGGCGTGTTCCGGTGCGCGGTGCCCCGGTCGGAACGGGGCCAACGTTATGCCGGATCGGGGCCGGAGGGATAGAGGGATTTCCCTGGTATCTGGCATGAATATGGTGCGGACCGTTGTAGCGTCACGACATGGCTGACGGGCGTCTTGCTGATCCGGACCGTTCGCTCGAGACCGACCCTCGTTCCGATCCGCGCATGGTCGCGGCGCTGACGAAGTTCGGAATCGGCGGGAACATGCCTCTCGTCCCCATCACGATCGACGCGCCCCTCGACGAGCGCCTCGGCTACGCCGATATGTGCGAGGCCGGGATCGGCGCCGTCCTCGACGCCTTCGCCCCCGGCGTTCCCGACGCGGACGGCGTCACCACCACGACCACGACCATCACCGGCGAGGACGGCAACGACATCACGTTGTACATCAGCAGACCTGAGACCGCGAGCCCGCTGCCGGCGGTCGTCCATCTACACGGCGGCGGCATGGCCATCGCCAGCGCCGCCGACGCGATGTACTCCCGCGTCCGCGAGTTCCTGGCGGCCAGCGGTCTGGTCGTCGTCGGCGTCGAATTCCGGAACTCCGGCGGAAAGCTTGGCCCGCATGCCTTCCCGGCCGGCCTGAACGACTGCGCAGCCGGTGTGCGGTGGGTCGCTGCCCATCGCGCGGAACTGGGTGTCAGCCACCTGATCGTGTCCGGCGAATCCGGCGGGGGCAATCTCACGCTGACGGTAGGGCACAAGGCCAAGCGGGAAGGCTGGCTGCACGAGATTGCCGGGTTGTATGCGCAGTGCCCATACATCTCGAACAAGTGGCACGAGGTGCCCGACGACTTCCCATCGCTGCGGGAGTGCGACGGCTACTTTGTGAGCCTGCAGCAGGCCGAGATGCTCGCCTCGATCTACGACCCGAGCGGCGAGCATGTGAACGACCCCACCTGCTTTGCCGGTTACGCGACAGCTGAAGATCTCAGCGGCCTTCCACCGCATGTGATTTCGGTGAATGAGCTCGACCCGATGCGCGACGAAGGCTTGGACTACTACCGCCGACTTGTTCGCGCGGGCGTGCCGGCCGTCGGGAGAGTGGTCGCGGGTACCTGCCACGGGGGTGACTTGCTGTTCCCGGGTGTGATGCCCGATGTCTTTGCCGCGAGTATGCGCGATCTCAGCGGTTTCGCGAAGAGTCTCGGCTAGATTCCGCACACTACTGATTTCGACCAGCAAGGAGGCGCGACGTGACAATCGCGAAAATAGCTGCAGCCCCGGTGCTTTGGTGCGGCCTGCTGATGGGTGCCGCGCTGCAGCCGGCCGGACTCGCGCATGCCGCGCCCGGTGCGACCTTCACGATCGTGAACAACACCGGCAAGGACATGTGGTTGGACGAGTGGTTCCTCGAGACGCCGGCGTCCGCCACGTTCGGGCCAGGGCGGGTGCCGCCGGGCTCCTACACCGTCCGTACCAAGAGCGACTCGGAACTCCAAGCGAAGTTCACCCTCGGCGATCAACGGCATGCCATGGTCTCGATGAAGGTGACCAACGGCGTACCGCAGATTCAGTGCCTGACGAACTACGGCAACTGCTCACCGCGCGGCAACTGGGCGAACGACTCCACGGCGACGTTCACCTCCTAGCAAATTCTTGGAACGGCTCGCCGGGGCACCGGATACGGGGTGTTCCGAGCACCGACCCTCGCCGACCGCAGCCTCTCTTAGAAAAACATATGCGGGACTTGGCCGCGACTCAGGTTTTATGTGCGTTTGACCGCTGCCACTCTGGTGAACCCCCGATGGGCCCCACACCGACGGATCGGTTTGGGAAAAGACTCTTGAACTGGTCTTATGCTGCGGGATAGTAGCCGGATACCTGACCGGCTCGGAGGCCATTGCCGTACGGCCACATCTCCGGCCGTGCATCTATGAGTTGTTTTAGAGTATCTAATTAAGGTAAGGCAACCCTATTAAGATCAGGTTTCTCTAAGTTAACTTGGGCACTGCCGGCCGCCAGGTCGGTAACCGAATCGAACGAAAGATCCTGATGCAGCTAACTCTTCGACACAACGATCTCGGCTGGGCTCGTCAGACCGCCACGACGCTCAGCGGTGTCCGCGCACGCACTGTTGCGGCCGGTATCGCCGTGGTCGGCGCGAGCGTGATCGCAGCGGTGCCCGCGATCCAACACCCGGCGGGCCCGCAGCACCGCGATGTGCAACTCGTCAATTCCGGCGACATTATCGAGGTGCTCGGCTCGGCGGCGGCGAATTTGGCCGAGCGTCAAACCGAGATCGCCGCCAGCGATCTCCCCGCTACCTTGACGGGCCTGACGACGGAATACTCGACCAGAATCAGTGAGAGTTTCGCCGAATCGGGCGCTGCTCTGCAGTCGGCGATCGCGCAATTTCCCACTGTCCTACAAGAGGTTTCGGCCCTGTACGCCGAAGGCAACGCGCTGGAGGCGTTCACGGACCTCAACGGCTTCTTCCTGCGCCAAGGTCTCGGGGGCATCGGCCGGCCGCTGTTCGACCTGCTTGACAGCACTCGTCCGGACGGCACCGGCGGGGTGGGCATCATCGGCGAACTGTCGCAGCTGTCGACCAACGTCACCCAGCAGTTGTTCAGTGTCGAGACCTTCCGAGGTGCGAGCTACGCACTTCTCGCGCCGTCCATCACCGCGGGGTTCCGGGCATCGCTGGAGACCGATGCCTACACCGATCAGCTCGAAGCTGGGGATACCGCGGGCGCGCTGAACACGTTGTTTCAAGCGCCCGTTCGGATCTTGGATGCCTTCTTGAACGGAGACAACTTCGATGGGACGGTAATCGATCTGGAAGATGAGCCGTTCCCGGGCATCTTCACCGAAGCGGGCCCGATCGATTTCTTCTTCCGCATCCTCCCCGACAGCATCGCGGAGGCTCTCGGGGGCCCGTCCGGAGGTGACGCCGCAGCCGCGGCGACCGACCTCAGTTTGGTGGAAGACGTGACGTCGATCTTCGACGCGTCGTCACTGTTCGACGCATCTTCATGGCTGGACGCATCGTCATGGTTCGACGTGTCGTCATGGTTCGACGAGGGAATGCTCCTCGCTGCGATCGATCCGGGCGACATCATCAATGCTGTCACCGCTGAATTGGCCATTTAGCGCACTGGGCGGCGGGAGGTAAGCACCCCTCCCGCCGCCCACCCGCGGTCGCTACCGCCGTTCCCGCCCAACGGTTTTCGAGACGCGTGCAGGAGCAGCGCCACGACGGACCGCCGCGAGTGTTTCGGCCATGGTCTTCAGGTCCTGAGGACCGAAAGCAGCAATCGAATTTGAAAGGGATGGAACACCCTTCGCCGCTGCCTGTCGTGTGCTTAACCTTCGTTGCCGAGTGAAGACGAAGGGACGACCACATGTTCACGCAGCGCACCGTTATCGCAATCCTCGCCGGCGTAGGCGCCAGCGCTCTCGTCGCAGTCGCTCCGATAGCCGGTGCCGACGACCCGCTTTGCGAGCAGAAGCCGCCGGACCAACGGCAGCAATGCGAGCAGAACCCGGGTGCGGGTATTCCGGACCAGATTGCCGACGCCGCGCAGCGTGGGCCACAACTGGTCAAGCCATTCATCGATCCGAAGACGGGCAAGGTCAACCCGGGACCGGTCGGCGTGCGTGCGCTCATCAACGGAGTCGATACCTGCATGCCGGCCGGTACTCCCGCTCCTTTGGGAGCCGACGTGCAGCCGGTTCCGGGCGACCCGACCGGGCACTGCATACTCGGGTCGTAGGCAGAGCAAGGGGGCCATGCGATGTCGCCGACACGCAGTGATCGCCGGCGGCGGGACCACGACATGCTGGCCCAGCGAATCAAGGCGTGCAAGAAGTGCGGCGACGACATGAACGTGGAAGCCAAGACACAATCGTCGCCGGCCTACGGCGACATAGATTCACCGGTCGTCGTAGTGGGTCAGAGCCTTTGCGGTCCATGCATGAAAAAGCAGCAACCGTTCTACGGTGGCAGCGGAAAGCACCTAGACCGAGCTCTCGAGCGAGCCGGCCTTCGAAAAGAGATGATCTACACGACCAACGTCGTGCACTGTCATCCCGAGAAGAATGTTGCCTCCACGCGCGAGTGGATCGACAACTGTGCGCCCTATCTACGGGAAGAGCTTGCGATCGTGCAGCCTCGCGTGGCAGTCGGTTTCGGCGACGACGCACACGATGCATTGCGACAAATCTTTCCAAATTCGACAGAGCTGACCTGGCCGCC
Source organism: Candidatus Mycobacterium wuenschmannii (assembly GCF_030252325.1). Classification (NCBI taxonomy): domain Bacteria; kingdom Bacillati; phylum Actinomycetota; class Actinomycetes; order Mycobacteriales; family Mycobacteriaceae; genus Mycobacterium; species Candidatus Mycobacterium wuenschmannii. The sequence goes on from NZ_CP126981.1 coordinate 4,174,558, forward strand.
GAGAGCCGTGGCCGGATCCGCGCCACGTCGGGGCCAGAGTCCCGCTCTCTTGTTTCCGCCGCACCCCGGATCATTTCGGTGGATCCCCACTGCGGACGGAAAGCGCGCGAGAGCGGTTGAAGAGTGGGAAAGCTGCCTAGCGCGAGTCTTCGCGTGGTCGTTCGACCTCGAGCCCACCTGGAGCCGATGACGGGAATCGAACCCGCGTATTCAGCTTGGGAAGCTGATGTTCTGCCATTGAACTACATCGGCAATGTTGCCTGGGAAGGCTAGCACTCGCGGGGCATCCCAGCGGCTACGCTCGTCGCGTGCTGCTTTCCGATCGCGATCTCAGGGCCGAAATCGCCGCCGGCCGGTTGGGAATCGACCCGTTCGAGGACGCCCTGGTCCAACCGTCCAGCGTCGACGTCCGCCTCGACAGCTTGTTCCGGGTGTTCAACAACACCCGCTACACCCACATCGACCCGAAGCAGCAGCAAGACGAGTTGACCACGCTGGTGGAGCCGGCCGAGGGTGAACCATTCGTACTGCATCCCGGCGAGTTCGTTCTTGGGTCAACCCTCGAAACGTGCACGCTCCCTGAGGATTTGGCCGGCCGGCTCGAGGGCAAGTCCTCGCTCGGCCGACTGGGTTTGCTGACGCACTCGACCGCCGGCTTCATCGATCCCGGCTTCAGCGGACACATCACCCTGGAGCTCTCCAACGTCGCGAACCTGCCGATCACGCTGTGGCCCGGCATGAAGATCGGACAGCTCTGCATCCTGCGGCTGACCAGTCCGGCCGAGCATCCGTATGGCAGCGATTCGGTCGGGTCGAAGTATCAGGGCCAGCGCGGTCCCACGCCGTCGCGGTCCTATCTGAACTTCGTCAAAGACTGAGCCAACGCGCGGCAGCGGCGATTCGGCCTTATTCTCCTTCGAATGCAGCAAGTCGATCCCGCCGCGACTGCCTGGCTACTAGCCAGCACAGCCCTGGTGATGCTGATGACGCCGGGGCTGGCGATCTTCTACGGCGGCATGGTGCGCACCGCCGGTGTCCTGAACATGATCATGATGAGCTTCATCGCGATCCCGCTCGTGACGGTGGCGTGGCTGCTTGTCGGCTACTCGCTGGCGTTCTCCGGCGACGGCGGCGGGTTCGGTCTCATCGGCGATCTCGCCCACATCGGGATGGCGGGCATCGGCCCCGGCACCTTGCACGGCGCTGTTCCCGAACTGCTGTTCGCCACCTTCCAGCTCACATTCGCGATCATCACCGCCGCACTGGTCAGCGGCGCGATCGCCGACCGCGCGCGGTTCTCCGCCTGGGTGGTGTTCGTCCCCGTGTGGGCCATCGCCGTCTACTCCGTCGTTGCGCACTGGGTGTGGAACCCGCACGGCTGGATGTTCAAGCTCGGCGTGCTCGACTACGCCGGCGGCCTCGTCGTCGAAATCGTCTCCGGCGCCTCAGCGCTGGCGCTCGCCCTGGTCCTGGGTCCGCGTATCGGCTTCATGAAGGACGCCATGCGCCCGCACAACCTGCCCTTCGTGTTGCTCGGTGTGGGCCTGCTGTGGTTCGGCTGGTTCGGTTTCAACGCCGGGTCGGCGCTGGCCGCCAACGGCTTAGCCGCGGCGATCTTTCTCAACACGCTGGTAGCAGGATGTGTCGGCATGCTTGGTTGGCTGGCCGTTGAGAAGATCCGCGACGGGCGGCCGACGACGTTCGGTGCGGCGTCCGGTGTCGTCGCGGGCCTCGTTGCGATCACGCCCTCCTGCGGCACGGTCAACACCCTGGGTGCGGTCGCCGTTGGACTGGCTGCGGGCATCGTGTGCTCGTTCGCGATCACCCTCAAGTTCAAGTTCGGCTACGACGACTCGCTTGACGTCGTCGGCGTGCACTTCGTCGGAGGTGTCGTCGGGGTGCTGCTCATCGGAATGCTCGCCACGGATGTCATGACCGGCGGCGCGTCGGGTCTCGTCTACGGCGGCGGATTTCTTCAGTTCGGCAAGCAGGCCCTGGCGGCCGCCGTCGTCGCGGTCTACGCGTTCGGGATGTCGTTTCTGCTGGCCAAAATCGTCGATCGGTTCTTCGGCTTCCGCGTCAGCCCTGAGGACGAGACGGCGGGGATCGACTTCAGCGAACATGCCGAGACTGCGTACGCCGAGGGTGTGCACGGCCATCTGGCCTCACGCCGCCCGTCGGCGATCGGCGATCACTGAGCGGCGACACGGGGTCGCGGTCCGACGCCGTCGAGGTCTATCTGAATTTCATAAGCTCTGCTTAACTTCGGCTGCCCCACCGCACAGCTTGCGCGGAGAATATTCAGGAGTAGCGCCGGACGCGGTGTTGCCTCCGCCCAAAACCGTGGCGCGCTGCGAAAGGTTCTGGAGGCGCGGTGGATATCGTGCTCGGGGTGTCGATGGCACCCACATCGGTTCGAATGCTGCTGGTAGAAGGTGAAGACGCCGACGGCGTCACCGTGGAAGACAATCAATTCGCCTTCACCGCGGACGACGATGCGGCGACACTGAGCGCCGCCGATCAGGTGATCTCGGCGATCCTGGGAACCCGCGAAGGCGCAATCGAGGCCGGCCACGCCCTCACGTCGACCGGCGTCACATGGACCGATCCGGTGGACGCCGCCGCCCTGCGCGACGCGCTCGCCACCCGCAAGGTCGAGAACGTCATGCTGGTGTCGTCCTTCATGGCCGCGGCCGCGTTGGCACAGACGGTCGGTTGCACGGTCGGCGACACGCACACCGCGCTGCTTTTCCTCGAACCCGACACCGCGACGCTGGCGATCGTCGACTCCGCCGACGGTTCCATCACCGACGTCCACAAAGAGTTGATGTCGGGCGGCCACAGCATCACCGAATTGGCCGGCATGGTGGCCGGTTTGGAGTCGCTGGAAACCCGCCCGCAGAGCGTGTTCATCGTCGGATCCGGCGTCGACGTCGCGACGATCAAGCCCCAATTGGAAGCTGCCACAGCACTTCCCGTCACCGCCGCCGAGGAACCCGACACCGCGCTCGCGTGGGGCGCCGCTCTGGCGTCGGCCAACGCTCCGCTGTTCGCCTCGTCGACGGCGGCGCTGGCTTACGCGCTCGATCCCGGTACGGGCGCGATAGACCCGTATGCCGTAGCACCGGGATACCTTGCGGCGCCGGATGTTCCGTTAGGCGCTACGCCGGGCGAGGACGATCTGGCCTACAGCGCGGTACCGGATGAGGATGCCGACGCGCACACCATTGCCCAGGATCCGTTGGGTGATCAGCATTTCGACGACGAACACTTCGGCGACGAGCCCGGGCGACGCCCACTCGTGCTGGTCGGCAGCATCCTTGCGGTTGCCTTCGTCGCGGCCGCCCTGTCGCTGGAAGTGGCTCTGGCGCTTGGTATTAAGCCCAGCGTTGCGCTGCTGCCGAGGCCGCTGCAGAACCTGATCATTCAGTCGCCGGTTCCCGCCGCGCCGCCGGCCCCGGCTTCGGCTCCGGCTCCGGCTCCGGCGAGCGTCGACGTTCCCGCGGTCGCGGTCCCGCCCGCGAATGTGCCGATCCCGGCGGCCCTGCCACCGGCGCCGGCGGCCCCTGCTCCCGCGCCGCCGCCGGCCGCACTGCCGATTCCGGCCCCGGCGCCGATCATCGAGGCTCCGCCGCTACCGGCCGCACCGCCACCTGCCCCCGTGGTCGCGGCACCGCCGGTTTTCGTCCCGCTACCGGTGCCGATCCCCGTGCAGCGACCGAATCCCGTCCACGTGGGTCCGGTGCGCGGGCCGACGCCGCCCGTGCACGTGCCCCCGGCGCCCCCGCCCGTGCAGCTTCCGGACCCGAAGCCACCGGTCAGCGTGCCGCAGCCGCCCGTGGTCGTCCCGCCGGTCGTCGTCCCGCCGGTCCAGCCTCCGGTGCAACAACCGGATCCTGTGCGCCCGCAGTCGCCGCCGCTCATTCCGGGGCTACCGGGTCTGCCGGAGTTGGGCATTCCGGGGCTTCCGGGCATACCGGCGCCCGGTGTGCCGCAAGGCCCGTCGCAGCACTCTCCGGGCGGGAACCCGGGCGGCTCCGGCGGCAACCCCAGCGGCATTGGCGGTAACCCCGGCGGTTTCGGCGGGGGACCGGGTGGCTTTGGCGGCAATCCCGGCGGTAACCACGGCGGCTTCGGCGGGGGTCCAGGCGGGTTTGGCGGCGGCAACCCTGGCGGCGGTCCGAGCGGTGGCCACGGCTCCGGCGGGTTTGGCGGCGGCGGCTTCGGTAGCGGCGGATTTGGTGGTGGCGGGCACAGCGGAGGCTTCGGCGGCGGTGGCTTCGGTGGCGGCGGCCACGGCGGCGGTGGACACCACTAGCCCGGTGGCCCGAACCGTGAGAAGGTAAAATCGGCTACGAAGAGTCGGCCCCGGGGGCTTCAGTGGACAGTCGTCCCTGGCCACTTCTTCATAGAAAACAGCTAGGTCCGCGGTAGTTTTGCCGCGTTCCGGAGTGGCAATAACGTCTGTGTTCGCGGCCGTGAACGGCGCGCTTTTTCAGACGGCCCGCGGACGACTAGCGAAGTGGCGGGAGGATTGGTGGACACCGTACTCGGTGTGTCGATGGCGCCCACTGCGGTCCGCATCGTGCTGGTCGAGGGACAAAATGCCGACGGCGCGACCGTCGATGAAGACAATTTCGCCGTCAGCGGCAACGAAGATCCAGCAACGTTCAGCGGGCCGGACCAGGTGGTCGCGGCGATTCTTGGCACCCGCGAGGGGGCCAACGAAGCCGGCTACGACCTGCTGTCGACGGGTGTGACCTGGACCGACCAGCATGCCGCCGCCGAGCTGCGCGACGTGCTGGCCGCCCGCAAGGTCGAGAACGTGATGCTGGTGTCGTCGTTTCTGGCCGCCGCGGCGCTGGCGCAGTCGATGGGCAGCGCCACCGGTTACGCCCGCAACGCCCTGCTCTACGTCGAGCCCGACACCGCCACTTTGGCCGTGGTGAACACCACCGACGGCTCGATCATCGATGTGCAGCGCGAGCAGCTGCCCGACGACGACGACCAGGCGGTGGCTGCGCTGGTCAATCTGGTCTCCGCCGCCGGAGAACACGACCAGAACCCCGAAGGCCTGCTGGTGGTGGGCGCGGGAGTCGACATTCCATTGATCAAGCCGGCCCTCGAAGACGCGGCCTCGCTCCCCTTGAGCGTGCCCGACCATCCCGAGACGGCACTGGCCCGCGGCGCCGCGCTCGCGTCGGCCCACGCGCCGCTGTTCGCCTCGTCGACCGCGGCGTTGGCGTATGCGCTGGACCCGGGCACCGGCTCGGTCAGCCAACACGTGGACGCGCCCGGCTACCTGGCCGTTGCCGAGGCCGCCGTACCCGACCCGGATGCGGGTGCGGACGCGCTGGCCTACAGCGCCGTCGCCGACGACTCGGCGGCCGTGTACACCCAGCTGGGTCCCGATGCGTACGAACCCGAAGACTTCACCACCGGGATGTACCCCGACTTCGGTCGGCTGCAGCAGGAACACGAGAGCCGCCGGCCGTTCCTGGTGGCGATGGGCGTGCTACTCGTCTTCGTCACCGGCGTGATGGGGCTGGTGATCTCGCTCGCGTTCAGCATCCGGCCGTCGGCCAACACCCGACCCAGCCTCAGCCACAACGTGATTGCACCGGCCCGCATCCCGGCTCCCGCCGCGCCTCCAGCGCCCGCGCCGGTGCCGGAGGCCGCTCCGATCCCGGCGGCCGTCCCGGCACCCGCTCAGATCCCCGCCCCGGCGCCGCCGCCTGCGTTTGCACCCGCCCCGGCGCCGCCGCCGATCTTCGCCCCACCCCGCCGGCGGTCGTGCCGGCGCCGATCCCGATTCCGATCGCCCCGATTCCCGGCCTGGTGCCGGGGCCGGGCTGGGGAGGACCCCCCGACCGCGGTCCCGGCTGGGGTGGTCCGGGCGGCCCAGGGCGCGGACCCGACTGGGGTGGTCCCGGGCGTGGGCGCGGTCCCGACTGGGGCGGCCCAGGACGCGGCCCCGGCCCGAAAGGCCCAGGTTGGGGCGGTCCTGGCGGCGGCAAAGGGAAGGGCGGCTTCCCGGGCATTCCCGGTATCCCGGGCTTCGGTCACGGCGGTGGCGGCGGCTGGGGCAAGGGCGGCGGCGGCTGGGGCCATGGCGGCCACGGCGGCCACGGCCACTGACACGCGCGACCGCATAGGGAAAACAACCCATAGCCGCGTGGTCTGACCAGTCGGTATCGTCGTACTAGCAGACATCGAGCTCACTGCTCACGCCGCTGGACACCTGTTTGGCAAGCGAGCAGTTTTGGAGGAGAAGTGGACACCGTACTTGGCGTGTCGATGGCACCCACTGCGGTCCGCATGGTTCTTGTCGAGGGCGAGAACGCCGATGGCGTGACGGTCGACGAAGACGGTTTCGACGTCAACGCGTCTGCGGATGCCCCGACGATCAACGCTGCTGACCAGGTTGTCTCGGCCATTCTTGGTACCCGGGAGGGTGCCGTCGACAGCGGTTACGACGTCCGGTCCATCGGCGTGACCTGGACCGATCCGATCGAGGCGGCGGCACTGCGCGACGCGCTGGCGGCTCGCAAGGTCGAGAACGTGATGCTGGTGTCGTCGTTCCTGGCCGCTGCGGCGCTGGCGCAGGTCGTTGGCGGCTCCGTCGGATACGCCAAGACCGGGCTGCTGTTCGTCGAGCCCGACACCGCCACGCTGGCCGTGGTCAACACCGCCGACGGCTCCATCGCGGAGGTACACCGGCAGCCGCTGACGCCGGGGCGCGACTCCCTCTCCGAACTGGCCGCGCTGGCATCCGGCGCCCAGGGCCTGGACACCCGGCCCGACGGTCTCTTCCTGGTCGGCTCCAACGGCGTTGACATCACGACACTCAAGCCGCAGCTAGAGGCCGCGACCGGGCTGATCGTCAGCGCACCCGAGGAACCTGAGACCGCGCTGGCGCGCGGGGCGGCGCTGGCGTCGGCCAACGCCCCGTTGTTCACCTCGTCGACAGAAGCGCTGGCTTACGCGCAGGACCCCGGCACCGGCTTCATCAACCCGTACGCCGTCGCGCCGGGCTACTTCGACGTCGCAACCGATAACAAGACCGGCGAGCAGGCTCTGGCCTACAGCGCGGTCGCCGACGACGACGACGACTTCACCGCGTTCGCCGACGAAAGCGAATTCGAGACCGGCCTCTACACCGGCTCCACCTATACCGGCGTCGCCGAGGCCCAACCGGAAGGCGGCCGTCGGCCGTTGTTCCTGGTCGGCAGTGCCGTCGCCGCGCTGTTCGTCGTGGGTGCCGCCGCGCTGCTGGTCGCCCTGGCCATCAACCTGCGGCACACCGCCGACACCCGGTCCGACCCCGGCCACGGCGCCAAACCCGCGCCCGCCTCGGCGCCCGCGCCGCCCCGGCGGCACCCCGCCGGCCCCGGAAGCGCCCGCCCCGGCACCCGAAGCGCCGGCACCCGCGCCCGAAGCTCCGGCCCCGGCACCCGAGGCCCCCGCGCCCGCGGCACCTGCACCGGCGCCCGTGCAGGTCGCCCCGGCGCCCGCACCGGCCGCGCCTCCTGCCGTTCCCGCTCCGGTGGCCCCGGCCCCGGCGCCGCCACCCGCGGTCGTCCCGATTCCCATTCCGGTTCCGGGCGTCCCGCCGATCTTCGGTGGGCCTCGACAGGGACCGTGGGGTCCCGGTGGTGGGGGCTATCCCGGCAACGGCGGTGGCGGCTATCCCGGCAACGGTGGCGGCGGCTATCCCGGCAACGGTGGCGGCGGTGGTGGCTACCCCGGTAACGGTGGTGGTGGCGGCGGCTATCCCGGTAACGGTGGCGGCGGTGGTGGCTACCCCGGTAACGGTGGTGGTGGCGGCGGCTGGCCCGGCGGCGGAGGCGGTGGCGGTGGCCACGGCAGCGGCGGCAGTGGCGGCGGCCATGGTGGCGGGGGTCACGGCGGCTGGGGCCACTGACCGGCGCCCTCTGGCCTGCGCTTTCAACCCGCAGCACGAAACCGTCACCTGACGTTTGACCCCCGCTCAGGAGAGCGATGCCGTTAGCTCATTGCGGCGACTTACACACGGGTGTATGAGGTGCACCGTATTTGGTACCGGTTATCTGGGTGCTACCCACGCCGCGGGGATGGCCGAGCTGGGGCACGAGGTAGTCGGCGTCGACATCGATCCCGGTAAGGTCGCCAAGCTGGCCGCGGGTGACGTCCCGTTCTACGAGCCCGGATTGCGAAAGATGTTGCGCGACAACATCGCCGCCGGGCGTCTTCGCTTCACGACCGACTACGATCTGGCCGCCGACTTCGCCGACGTGCACTTCCTCGGCGTCGGCACACCGCAGAAGCGTGGTGAGTACGGTGCCGACCTGAGTCATGTCCACGCGGTAATCGACACGCTCGCACCGCGTTTGACAGGCCCCGCGGTGATCGTCGGAAAATCCACCGTTCCCGTCGGGACCGCCGCCGAGTTGGTACAGCGCGCCCGCGGGGCCGCGCGCCGCGGCGTGGACGTGGAAGTGGCGTGGAATCCGGAATTCCTCCGCGAGGGGTTCGCGATCCAGGACACCCTGAAGCCCGACCGCATTGTGCTTGGCGTGCAGGACGGTTCGACGCGGGCCGAGGCGGCGATCCGGGAGATGTACGCGCCGATGCTCGAGGCGGGTGTCCCGTTCCTGGTGACGGACCTGCAGACTGCCGAACTGGTCAAGGTGTCCGCGAACGCCTTCCTGGCGACCAAGATCTCCTTCATCAACGCGATCTCCGAGGTGTGTGAGGCCGCGGGCGCCGACGTGACGCTGCTGGCGGACGCCCTCGGGCACGATCCCCGCATCGGGCGTCGATTCCTCAACGCGGGCTTGGGCTTTGGCGGTGGCTGCCTGCCGAAGGACATCCGGGCGTTCATGGCCCGCGCCGGCGAGCTGGGAGCCGACCAGGCGCTGACATTCCTGCGGGAAGTCGACAACATCAACATGCGCCGCCGCACCCGCATGGTCGAACTCGCGACCAAGGCCTGCGGCGGTTCACTGTTGGGGGCCAACATCGCGGTGCTCGGCGCGGCGTTCAAGCCCGAATCCGATGACGTGCGGGACTCCCCGGCCCTCAACGTGGCCGGCCAGCTGCAGCTCAACGGGGCGGCCGTCAACGTCTACGACCCCAAGGCGCTGGAGAACGCGCAGCGACTCTTCCCGACGCTGAATTACGCAGTGTCGGTGGAGGAAGCGTGTGATCGCGCCGATGCGGTGCTGGTGCTCACGGAGTGGCCGGAGTTCGTCGACCTCGACCCCGGCGCGCTCGCTGACCGGGTGCGCTCCCGCGTCGTGGTCGACGGTCGCAACTGCCTCGACCTGCATCGCTGGCAGCAGGCCGGCTGGCGCGTCCACGCCCTGGGGCGGCGCGTAGCCTGACCGTTCGACCCGCCGCGCCGCTCGACGCGGTACGTTTCTCTGCATGACCACATCGGAGATCGCCACCGTACTGGCTTGGCACGATGCGCTGAACGCAGCCGACGTCGACACGTTGCTGAGCCTGTCCAGCGACGACATCGAAGTGGGCGACGCGCACGGCGCGGCCCAGGGCCATGCCGCGTTGCGGGACTGGGTGACCGCCAACCCGCGCACTATCGAGGTCGGCCGGCTGTTCGTCCACGACGGCGTGGTGGTGGTGGAACAAAAGATCAGCGGCCCAGGCGAATCCGGCTCCGGCGCCGCGTCGGCCTTTCGTGTGGTGCACGACCACATCACCTCGGCGTTCCGCCACGCCAGCCTCGCCGCAGCGCTGGCCGCGACTGAACTGACTGACGCCGACCTGGTGGAGTAGACGATGCGCGGGATCATCCTGGCCGGCGGTGCGGGCACCCGCCTCTACCCGATCACGATGGGCGTCAGCAAACAGCTGCTGCCGGTCTACGACAAGCCGATGATCTACTACCCGCTGTCCACGCTGATCCTGGCGGGCATCCGTGACATCCAGGTCATCACGACCGCTTCGGATGCACCGGCATTCGCGCGAGTGCTCGGCGACGGCAGCGCATTCGGCATCAGTATCAGCTACGCCGTGCAGGACGAGCCGAAAGGTCTGGCGCAGGCGTTCGTGATCGGTGCCGACCACATCGGCTCCGACCCGGTGGCATTGGCGTTGGGCGACAACATCTTCTACGGCCCCGGCTTGGGCACCAACCTGCGGCGCTTCCAAAACCTCAGCGGTGGAGCAATTTTCGCGTACTGGGTGGCCAACCCGTCGGCCTACGGTGTCGTCGACTTCGGCGATGACGGCATTGCGCTGTCGATCGAAGAGAAGCCGGCCACACCGAAATCGAACTACGCGGTACCGGGTCTCTACTTCTACGACAACGACGTGATCGAGATCGCCCGGGGTCTGAAGCCTTCCGCGCGAGGCGAATACGAGATCACCGACGTCAACCGGACCTACCTGAACCAGGGTCGGCTGGCCGTCGAGGTGCTCGCCCGTGGCACCGCCTGGCTGGACACCGGGACGTTCGACTCGCTGGCCGACGCCGGCGACTACGTGCGGACGCTGGAGCGTCGGCAGGGCCTGAAAGTCGGTGTGCCCGAAGAGGTGGCCTGGCGGATGGGCTTCATCGACGACGACCAACTCGTTCAGCGCGCGCAGTCGCTGCTGAAGTCGGGGTATGGGGCGTACCTGCTGGAGTTGCTGGAACGCCGCTGAGGCTCAGCCGCCCGACAGCGGACGGCCCATGACGGTCAGCCGGTTACCGTAGCGCGGGCCGTGCCCGAAGGCGCCGGACCGGTTGGCGGACGCGCCCGGCATACCGGGCATGCCGGCCGGAACCGCACCTGTCCCGCCGCCCTGCGGGCCGACCGCGTTGGTCCAGCCGCCGCCGGCGTACGTGACACCGCTGTGGTTGGCGACCTGCGCCGTCGCTGTCCAGGTCGGCGGGACGGACAACTTGCCGACCAGCGTGCTGCCGTACGCGTTCGCCGAGACGCCGCCACCTGGAAGGCTCGTCGGCATTGGCATCGGGGCCGGCGGTGGCTTGATCGCGGCCGTGACACCGGCGCCGCCGGGGGCGGTCTCGCCCGGGCCCACCGAGTTGACGTCGGCCAGGGCGCTGAACACCGCGGGCGCGATGAGCGCCGGGCTGGTGTATCCGGCCGAGACGAAACCGTTCGTCAAGCTGGAGTTCAGGAAGGTGCCGATGGAGTTGCCGTCGGCGCCGTCCAGGAAGTTGAGGAGCTGGCCGAGGAATCCGAAGTCGTTCGGCGCCGCCGGTGTCGCCGCCGCGGGTATCGGCGACGTCAGCTGTTGCAACGACGACGGCACGTTGGAGAGCACCTGCTGCAGTTGCGACTGCACGCCGGTCCCCGTGCTCGCGGCCTGGGACTGGCTGACGGCCGAGCCCTGGAGCGCCTGAGCGGCCGGGTTCGACGTCTCCGGTGGCTGGGTGAATGGCTTGACCTTGGTCGCGGTCGCCGAGCTGCCCGCGTAGCCGTACATAGCGCCGGCATCCTGGGCCCACATCTCGCCGTACAGCGCCTCGGTCGCCGCGATCGCCGCGGTGTTCTGGCCGATGACGTTGGTCGCCACCAGCATCGCCAGCTGGGCCCGATTGGCGGCGATCACCGGCGGAGGGATCATCAACGCGAATGCCGTCTCGAAGGCGGTCGCAGCAGCCGAAGCCTGGGCGGCGGCCTGCTCAGCCTGCGCTCCGGCGGCGGTCATCCAGGCGATGTACGGCGCGACGGCGGCTGCCATCGTCGCCGAGGTGGGTCCGCGCCAGTCGTCGTCGGACAGGACGTTGATGGTGTTCTGGTACTGAATGGCCGCGGAATCGAGCTCGGCGGCAAGGAGGTTCCACGCGGCCGAGGCGGTCCGAAGTGGTGCCGATCCGGGCCCGGAATACATTCTCCCCGAATTGATTTCAGGGGGTAACGCGCCGAAATCCATGGTCAGATGTCCGACCCGGGAGGCGTCGAGATACACGATCGGTTGCGGTTGGCCGTTGCTGCGGGCGGCAGCGCCTGCTGTGCAACAGAAAACATCGCAACTCTCCTTTCGATGAAAACGGATCTATACAGATCTATGGTGCTGGATTTGTGTCGAGTGCGGGAGTGCACGGGGCTTGCGCACCCTCGAAATCAGGTCGTGTGCACCGCAGGGCAACTCGTGCAGCCACGTCTGTGTGGCAGGCCAATATGGCGGCAGCATTGGCAGAGATGTAACCCATAGTGCGCCTAACCTTCACTGCGGCGCGCGGTTGCGATCAAATTCATAGAAAGTTCAAACTTTCTGTCGCTTGGGCGAACCACGCAAGAAATTTGCTTGAAGACGCTCGGCGAACGGTGTGACGCTAGCAGGTGAACAGCGCATACGCTGAATGACCGAGATGACGACACCGAACCCCGACCCCAAGCCGCTGCCCGTGCTGGCCATCGTGGCGGCGATGCTCCTGTTGGTCGGCGCCTTCACGGCCGTCTTCGTGTTCGGCCGGCTGAAGCAGGACGGCGCCCATCCGGCGTCGTCTCCGGGCGCGATGTCGCCGACGGCGGCCGCCGACAGCCCGGGCAAGGAGAGCCAGTTCATCCGGCGGCTCGAGGTGCAGAACCTCCAACTGGACCGATCCGACGCCGCCGCGGTCGGTGATGCGCATCATGTGTGCGAGCGATTCCTGGGTGGGGAGAGCAAGGGCCAGATCATCTCTGAGATGCTGCAGGGATCGCCGGGCATGTCACCCGACACCGCCACCGACTTTGCCGATACGGCCATCGACGTCTACTGCCCCGACGGCCACCGGGACGATCCGACCTGACCCGGTTCGCTACTGGCGGTAGGTGGACAGGAAGTTGCCCAATCGCTCGATGGCGCGGGACAGGTCGCGCGACCACGGCAGCGTGACGATCCGTAGGTGATCCGGTGCGGGCCAATTGAATCCGGTTCCCTGCGTGACGAGGATCTTCTCCTGCAGCAACAGGTCGAGCACGAGTTGCTCGTCGTCGGCGATCTCGTAGACCTCGGGATCAAGCCGCGGGAAGGCGTACAGCGCTCCGGCGGGCTTGACGCAGGAGACACCGGGGATGTCGTTGAGCTTCGACCAGGCGACATCGCGCTGTTCGAGCAGGCGCCCGCCGGGCAGCACCAGGTCGTCGATGCTCTGATGGCCGCCGAGCGCGACCTGAATGGCATGCTGCGCAGGGACATTCGGGCACAACCGCATATTGGCCAGCAGGTGGATGCCTTCGATGAAGCTGCTGGCATGTTCTTTGGGGCCGGTGATGGCGAGCCAGCCGGCCCGGTAGCCGGCCACCCGGTAGGCCTTGGACAGCCCATTGAACGTGAGGCACAACAGATCTGGCGCGACCGAGGCCAGGCTGACGTGCTTCGCGTCGTCGTAGAGGATCTTGTCGTAGATCTCGTCGGCCAGCAGCAGCAGTTGGTGCTTGCGTGCGAGATCGGCGATCTGCGTGAGGACTTCGCGGCTGTATACCGCGCCGGTGGGGTTGTTGGGGTTGATCACCACCAGCGCCTTGGTGCGCTCGGTGATCTTGGACTCGATGTCGGCGATGTCCGGTTGCCAGCCCTGGGTCTCGTCGCACAGATAGTGCACGGGTGTGCCGCCTGCCAGCGACGTCGACGCCGTCCACAAGGGGTAGTCGGGGGCGGGGATCAGGATCTGATCACCGTTGTCGAGCAGGGCCTGCAAAGTCAGCGTGATCAGTTCCGAGACGCCGTTGCCGAGATAGACGTCGTCGACGTCGAATCGCGGGAAATCCTCGACGAGCTCGTAGCGCGTGACCACCGCCCGTCGTGCCGGCAGGATGCCCTTGGAATCGGAGTAGCCCTGCGCGTACGGCAGCGCCTGGATCATGTCGCGCATGATCACGTCGGGGGCGTCGAAGCCGAACGGCGCGGGGTTGCCGATGTTCAGCTTGAGAATGCGGTGGCCCTCGGCTTCGAGGCGCGCGGCATGATCGTGCACCGGCCCGCGGATCTCGTAGAGCACGTCCTGCAGCTTCGATGACTGCGCGAACGTACGCTGCCGCGGCTGATGTCCCGCGCCCTGCCACGGCAGCTGATGAGTGGTCACGTCATCAATGGTGCCACGGTTGTCTATCTAATTAATAATTCCGCGGCGGCCTGATCAGCGCTTACCTGGCGGACGGGCGCCACGGGCGATGCCCAGACCCTTCACCGGGGCGGCCGGTGCGTCGTCGCCGTTGCTCTCGGCAGGCGCCGATTTCGGCTCTCCCTTCGCCTCGGGTTCGGGTGTGGTCTCGGGTTCCTTGGTCTCCGGTTCGGCGGCTGCCGGCTCCTTGGCCGCCGGCGCTGCCGGAGCGGCCTTCTTGGCCCCTGGACGCTTCGCCCCGGCCGCGATGCCCAGTCCCTTGACCGGCGCGGCCTCGGTCTTGGCCTCGGCGGCCGGCTCCGGCTTCGCCGTTTCGGACTCGGGCTCAGCGGCCGGCGCCGACGGAGCCGCGGCCTCCGGCTTCGCGGCGGCCGTCTTCTTGGCACCGGGGCGTTTGGCGCCACCGGCGATGCCCAGTCCCTTGACCGGTGCGGCCTCGGTCTTGGCTTCGGCGGTGGTTTCGGTGCTCGACGACGCGTCTGCCGGTTCGGCTTCCGGCTTTGCGGCCGCGGTCTTCTTGGCACCGGGACGCTTGGCGCCACCGGCGATACCGAGACCCTTGACCGGTGCGGCGGTGTCGGCTGCCTCGGTAGTCGCTTCTGCCGCTTCGGCTTTCGGGGCCGCCGTCTTCTTGGCCCCGGGACGCTTGGCGCCGCCGGCGATGCCCAGGCCGGTGACGGCCTTTGCCTCGGACTTGTCGTCGTCGGCCTCGGCGGCTTCGGCGGCTTCGGGCTCGGCTTCTTTTTCCTCGGCCGGAGCGGTCGCGGTCGGCGTCGACGCCTTGGGCTCGGCCTTGGCGGCCTTTTCGGCGCGCTCGGCGGCCTCCTTGGCGGCGGTGCCCTTCTCCGGCAACGTGATTGCGTCGCGGTCGAGCGACTCGAGCAGCAGCTGGGCGACGTCGCGGACGTCCACCCCCTCGCGGCCGGCGGCCTCCTGACGGTCGTTCACACCATCGGTAACCATCACCCGGCAGAACGGGCAGGCCGTCGCGACGGTGGTGGCGCCGGTGGCCAGCGCCTCGTCGACACGGTCGTGGTTGATCCGCTTGCCGATGTGCTCTTCCATCCACATCCGGGCACCGCCGGCGCCACAGCAGAAGCTGCGCTCGGCGTGCCGCGGCATCTCGGCCAGTTTCGCGCCCGCCGCGCCGATCAGCTCGCGCGGCGCCTCGTAGACCTTGTTGTGCCGGCCCAGGAAGCACGGGTCGTGGTAGGTGACGTCCTGGGGGGAGGCAGGGGTCACCGGGACCAGCTGCTTGTCGCGCACCAGCCTGTTCAGCAGCTGGGTGTGGTGCAGCACGGAATAGTTGCCGCCGAGCTGCTTGTACTCGCGGCCCAGCGTGTTGAAGCAGTGTGGGCAGGTGACCACGATCTTGCGGTCGACGGTCTCCACGCCCTCGAACAAGTCGTCCAGGCTTTCCTTGGCCTGCGCGGCCAGCTGCTGGAACAGGAACTCGTTGCCGGAGCGGCGGGCCGAGTCGCCGTTACACGTCTCACCCGTGCCCAGCACCAGATACTTCACGCCGGCGGTGGCCAGCAGTTCGGCAACGGCTTTGGTGGTCTTCTTGGCCTTGTCGTCGTAGGCGCCCGCGCAGCCGACCCAGAACAGGTACTCGAAGCCATCGAAGCTATCGACGTCCTCGCCGTACACCGGGACGTCGAAGTCGACCTCACTGATCCAGTTGGTTCGGTCGCCCGCGTTCTGACCCCACGGATTGCCTTTGGTCTCAAGGTTTTTGAACAGCACCGAGAGCTCCGACGGGAACTCGGACTCCATCATGACCTGGTAACGGCGCATGTCGACGATGTGATCGATGTGCTCGATGTCCACCGGGCACTGCTCGACGCAGGCGCCGCAGTTCACGCAGGACCACAGCACGTCGGGGTCGATCACGCCGCCCTGCTCGGCTGTCCCGACCAGCGGGCGGGTGGCCTGGGCCGGGCCGGAGCCGACGATGCGGCCGAAGCCCGACTCGGGGACGTGGTGTTCTTCGGCGTGCTTTTCGCCGGTCAGGTCTTCGGTCAGCCCGCCTTCGGGTGTGCTTTCCAGCGGCGTCTCTTTCTCGCCGAGGATGTAGGGCGCTTTGGCCATCCAGTGGTCGCGCAGATCCATGATGACGAGCTTGGGGGACAACGGTTTTCCGGTATTCCACGCCGGACACTGCGACTGGCAGCGCCCACACTCGGTGCAGGTGGCGAAGTCGAGGTTGCCCTTCCAGGTGAAGTCCTCGATCTTGCCGCGGCCGAACACCGCGTCCTCGGCGGGATCCTCGAAGTCGATCGGCTTGCCGTCCGATTCGAGCGGCAGCAGCGGGCCCAGCCCGTTGGGCAGTCGCTTGAAGGTGACATTGATCGGCGCCAGGAAAATGTGTAGGTGCTTGGAGTGCAGCACGATCACCAGGAACACCAGCGCCACGGCGATGTGCGCGAGCAGCGCGATGGTCTCGATCCACTCGTTGGCGGTCACCCCCAGCGGTTGCATCAGCACGCCCATGCCGTGCGAGAAGAACGCGCCCCACCCGTAGGGCAGAGTGCCGGTGACCGCCGAGGCGCCGCGGAAGATCGAGAAGCTGAAGATGACCAGGAAGATCATGAACAGGATCAGCCACGCGCCGCCGGTGTGCGAGCCGTAGAACCGGGACGAGCGGCCGTACTCCTTGGGTTCGGAGCGCAGGCGGATGATCGCGAAGGTCGTGATGCCGAACAGCACACCGAGCGCGATGAAGTCCTGCAGGAAGCCCAGTACGTTCCACTGCCCGACGAGCGGGATGTGGAAGTGGTCGTTGAACAGCGCGCCGTAGGCCTCGACGTACACGGTGGCCAGGATGAAGAAGCCCCACATGGTCAGGAAGTGCGCGACGCCGGGGATTGACCATTTCAGCAGCTTGCGCTGGCCGAAGACCTCGGAGATCTGCGCCCAGACGCGCGCGCCGACGTCGTCGGTGCGGCCGGTGACCGGCTGCCCGGACATGGTGAGTTTGAACAGCCACAGAACGCGGCGAACCGCGAGCAAAGCGATGATCGCCGTCCCGCCCAGTCCGACAATGAGTCTGATCAGCATCTGCGTGTGCACGGAGCGTCTCCCCAAGATCTGTAGTTACTGACCGGTAACAAGGGCCATATTACCCGTCGGTAACTTATCTACTGCGCCTGCTCAAGCCGTATAAGCATGCTCATAGTGACATCTCCGGCGGGGTCACCGCGACGAAGGCTGCCCTAACTTGGCTGCCCTCATGGGCGATATGCAGGCGAAGCGTCGCCGAGTCAGAAGTGCGGGATCGGCGGTATCGGGGGCAAATAGCCGTGCCGGTGATGACGCCGCGGGTGCTGCGTGGTCCACGTGCTGGTGGGCGACGGTGCGGGCTCGATCGTCTCTTCGGTGGTGGTCGTCGGCTCAGTCGTCGACGGGGTGGTGGTCGTCGTGGTGGGTGTGGTTTGCGACGTCGTGGTCGAGGTGTGCGGGGTGGGCGCCGGCGAGCCGCCGCCGTTGCTGCGGGCCAGCACGGTCAGTCCGTACACGATGACTGCGATCAGAATCACCACCGCCAGCCCCCACAGGGCCAGGACCCACCGCTTCAGGTACCACGGCGACGGGTTGTCGACGGTGAACCGTTCGGTGTCGTCACCGCCCCTCGCATAGTCCCCGTACGGAGACTGGCCCCCATTCACTACTAGGGCGTCCCGCCGTCGTGGTGATGGTGGTGATGGTGGTGACCGTCGTCGGTGCTGGTGGGAGCCGCGGTGGTTGGCTCGGTCGTGGTCGGCTCGACGGTCGTCGACTCCGTCGGAGCGACGGAGTCGGTGGTGGTCGTGGTGGCCGGCGGCGACGTGGAGGTGGTCGGCGAGGTCGGCGTCTGCGTCGTGCCGCCGGTCCCGCCCGTCTGGTCGGCGAACAGGTAGAACGCGAGCCCGAGCAGGATGGCGACGAACAGTCCCAGCGCGACCAGGACGATCGGGTTGCGGTACCACGGTCCGCTGCCCTGAGGTGGTGGCTGGTCGCCGCCGTTGAGGTCGTAGAAGCCGGTCGGCGCTTCGCTGGGGTCGTCTGGTGATCCGTAGCCCGTCACGTGCGCCGATCCTAGCCGCGCAACCTGGCAGCTGTGCAGGGGCTGTGACTCAGAACCCGTGCGGCAGCGTGATCACAGTGTGCGGCAGCGTGATTGTCGACGGGATGTGCGGGTGATGGTGATGATGGGTCGGTGGCGCACCCGGAGCGGGGGAGTCGTTGGCCGGGGGTGCCTCGTCGGGAGTCTGTTCGGGCGACTCGTCCGGCGGTGTCGTGTCGGTGGTGGTCGACGGGCTGGTGGTCGATGACGTCGTCGACGTGCGGGTCGGCGTGGTCGACGACGTAGTGGTGGCCGGGCCGCTGGTCTCGCCGCCGCCGCGGGACAGCTCGACGATGCCATAGCCGATCAGCGTCAGCAGTAGCGCCACCAGCACCGCCCACAGCGCCAGCAGCAGGCGATTGCGGTACCAGGGGTGGGGGCGAAGTCGGGTTCGGCGGCGTCGGGGGTGGGCTCGAAGACCGGCCGATGCTGCGTGCCGTCGGCGCCATGGTCGGGCGTCCGATCGCTCGGGTCGTCCGAGGGGCCAGTCACGGCCCCGATGCTACGTCAGAGCTGCCGCGCCACTTCGTCGGCGAAAAGCCGCAGGTGCTCCAGGTCTGACATATCCAGCAGCTGCAGATACACCCGCTGGAGGCCGATCTCGGCGTACGGGCCGAGCTGATCGATGATCTGCGCGGGACTGCCGGCCAGCGGCGAATTGGACCGCAGCTCGTCGACCTCGCGCCCGATCGCGTCGGCGCGGCGCGCGACCTCGGCGTCGTCGCGCCCGGCGCACACCACGAAGGCCGCGGAGTAGGTCATCGAGTCGGCGGACCGGCCGACCGCCTCGACCGCCTCGCGCACCCGGTCGAACTGCGTCGTGATGGTGTCCATCGGCGCGAACGGCACGTTGTACTCGTCGGCGAAGGTCGCGGCCAGCCGCGGCGTCCGCTTGGCGCCCGATCCGCCGATGACGATCGGCGGATGCGGACGCTGCACCGGCTTGGGTAAGGCCGGCGAATCGTTGACTGCGTAGTGCGCGCCCGCGTAGTCGAATGTCTCGCCGGCCGGCGCGGTCCACAGGCCGGTGATCAGCTCGAGTTGCTCGGTGAGCCGGGCGAAGCGCTCGCGCAGCGGTAAGAACGGGATCGCGTAGGCCAGGTGTTCCTTTTCGAACCATCCGGTGCCGAGGCCGAATTCGACTCGTCCACCGCTCATTTCGTCGACCTGGGCCACCGAGATGGCCAGGGGTCCGGGATGGCGGAACGTCGCCGACGTGACCAGGGTGCCCAGCCGGATCGTCGACGTCTCGCGGGCGATCCCGCCCAGCGTCACCCAGGAGTCGGTCGGGCCGGGCAGCCCGTCACCGCTCATCGCCAGGTAGTGGTCGGAGCGGAAGAAGGCCGAGAAGCCCAGCGACTCGGCGACCTTCGCCACCGCGAGTTGGTCGGAGTAGGTCGCGCCCTGCTGCGGTTCAACGAATACCCGAAAGTCCACGAGAGCCAGACTAGGCGCACGGCGATGAGTCTTGGCCGCCGCCGGAGTCTGTCCACGCGTGAGCAAAACCAACCTTTCGATGTCGATATCGGCCGACGGCTACGTCGCGGGCCCGGGCCAGTGCCTGGAACACCCGGGCGGCGTCGGCGGTCAGAGCCTGCACCATTGGCACCGTGGGCCCGCGGCCGATCATCCCGTCAACAGCCGGGTGGTCTCCGACATGCTCGATGGCATGGGCGCAACGATCATGGGCCGCAACATGTTCGGACCGATCCGCGGGCCGTGGAACGACTCTGACTGGCAGGGTTGGTGGGGTGACGAGCCGCCGTATCACTGCCCGGTCTTCGTATTGACCCACCACCCGCACGAGCCGATCGAACTGCGGGGCGGGACGACGTTCCACTTCGTCACCGACGGTGTCGAAGCCGCCTATGACAGGGCCGTCGAGGCGGCCGGCGGAGCGCCGATCTCCATCGCGGGAGGCGCCTCGTGTGCGCGACAGGCGCTCGCGGCGGGCCTCGTCGACGAGATCGATCTGCAATTGAGTCCGATCATCCTGGGGTCGGGCGAGCGGCTGCTGGACGGCTTCGAGGCCGGCACGCCCGCGCTCGAACTCGACCGCGTCCTCGAAGCGCCCGGCGTCGTGCACGTGCGATACCGGGTTAAGGCTTCGCCTCCGAAACCGGCAACGGCCTCCCCGCGACTTCGGGGGTGAAGAACAACGTGGTGGTGCCGATGAACCCGGCGAACATCAGAACGAACGCCGGCATCATTGTGTTGCCGGTAGCGGAGATCAGCGACTGTGCGACCAGTGGGGTGGTGCCGCCGTAGGCGGACACCGCGAGGTTGTAGCCGATGGACACGCCGCCGTAGCGGACCTCGGGCGGAAACAGCGCCGGTAGCGTCGCCGGTTCAATGCTGTTGAGACACAACAGCGCTGACCCGATAATCAGCACGCCGACAGCCCTCGTTGCGAAGTCCGATCCGGTGCCCAGCAACAAAAATGCCGGTATCGATCCGATCAACAACAGCGCGCAACCCGCGGCTATCAGCGGCTTGACGCCGACCCGATCGGACAGGCCCGCAACGAAGACCACCAGAATTGCCGCAACTCCCAACGCCAGCAAAACCATCAGCATCGCTTCAGTGGCGGAGAGCCGCACGATCGCCTTGAGATAGGTCGGCACGTACCCGCTGAGCATGTAGTTGGTGCTGCAGATCGTCTGCTCCAGCCCGAAGCAGACCAGCAGTGGCCGCCAGTGGCCGATGATGGTTTGTCTGAGTTGCGCGAATTGCCCTCGCTCAGTGGGCATTTGCTCGGAGGCTTTCCCGAGTGTCTCGCCGAGGCGCAATCGCAAGATCACGGCGGTGAGCCCGAGCGGGAGGGCCAGAAAAAACGGTAGCCGCCAGCCCCAGCGGGCCATGTCGTCCGGGGGTAGCGCGAGTTGCAGTCCGGTGAGTACAGCGACTGCGGTGACGTTGCCACTCAACGTTCCCATTGGCAGGAAGCCGGCTAGCTTTCCACGTCTTCGGTCTGGCGCGGTCTCGACGATGTAGGTCATCGCGCCCGCGTACTCGCCACCGGTCGACAACCCCTGGCAGAGGCGCACCGCCACCAAAAGGATGGGCGCCCACACTCCGATGGACCGATAGCCCGGCAGCAGACCGGTCGCCGTCGCACTGAATGTCATCAGGCCAATGGTCATCAACAGCACCGGTTTTCGTCCGATCCGGTCGCCGAGCGGGCCGAAGATGATGCCGCCCAGCGGCCTGATGACGAACGCGACGGCCAACGTGCCGAATGTCGCGATCAGGTTGCCGGAGCCTGCCCCGGGATAGAACGTGTGCGCCAGGGTCGTCGCGACCAGGCTGTAGAGGCTGAAGTCATAGGACTCCATGAAGTTACCGACGGCTGTGCCCGCGATCGCCCGGCGCATCGCGGTCGGTTCCCGTGACGTCGACAAGCCGCGCTACTTCTGCAGGTAATCCTGATGCTCTTGCTCGGCGACCCGGAACGGGCCGGCCGGGTTCACCTCGGTGACGACTTCATGGGAGAACCGGCCAGATTTGTCGAGATCGGCGATCGCCCCGCCGGTATAGCCGACGCGAGACGAGAGCACCCCGTGCTGGTCGCGGATCCGATCTTGCAGGTTCCAAAAGCACCCGCCTGCCACGATCGCTTGCTGCTCGGACGACATCGGACGCGGATACCCAACCGCGCCGGCGGCTAAGCCCGCATGGCAATCGCGCGTGGCGTCGATAGGTGGTCACATCAGATTCGAGGTTGAGACTGTCCGACGATGAGTGGCGCCGGACAGCATTTAGAAGGTGTCGACCTTCTCGATGCTGACGAACATGCCGTGGCCGGTGTGCTCATTGGTGAACCGGGTGCCGCTCTCGGTGGCCGCGATGGTCCAGCCCGCGGCGTCGTAAGTCTTGTAATCGATTGTCACCGTAGGGATGTCGCCGAGGTTACCGAGTACCCACTGCACCTCGCCGGTGGCGGTGATGTTGACGCCGTTGGCGCGCTCACCGTCCTGCATCGGTGAATTGGTGAACTGTGCCTCGCAGCCGACGCTGTCGCTGTCGATCTGGCACCGCGTCTGACCGGACTTGGTCTCGATGAAGACGTGGCCGCTCTGGTCAGGCGGCAGAGGAATCGCGCTGGCCGGCGGAGTGGCGCTCGACGGGCCGGGCCGCGACGGGGACGGCTTCGGCTTCGGGAACGACGGTTCGGTGGGCCCCGCATTCGGAGACGGCACCGGGTTGCCTTGTGTGCTCGAGTGGCAACCGCTGAGCAGAGCAGCGCTGAGCGTCAGGCCGGCCAGCAATCGGCGGCCGTTCACCGGGGCAGTCACTCCATGCGGAAACATCGCGAATCAAGCGTACGCATCGGGCGACGCAAGTGACCGTAGTGACGCGCCGGTCAGCCGCCGCGAACGGAGACCAGGTGCCGCATGTCGGCCAGGCCCTGCTCCTGGGCGTTGGACAGCCGCGACGGCAGCGGCGCCCGCACCTCGGCCAGCACCGCGTGGTCGATCAGCCCCTGCAACTCGGCTTCCTTGGCGCTGCGCCCGGCCTGGTTGTCGACCTCCTGACGGCCTTCGGGCGTCGAATAGTCGTAGAGTTCGCGCTCGATCGGCCGGGAGGTGTCGATGTCCATGCCGCCTGGCTTCCAGTACGAGTACGTCGCGAGTTTGGCGTCGCGGGTCCGCACGGCGACGATGTGGTTCGGCGCCGATGTCGGGATGTTGGTCGGTATGTCCTTGATGCCGAACACCTTTCGCATCAGCGGCGACTTCAGCATCGTCTCCATCTCCTCGACCGACATGTCGTCTGTGACGTGGGCGACCCACGGCCGCCCGGGGGCCGACGCGTTGGCGGCGATCGCGGCGAGGTCGGCGCGCCCCGCCAGGTAGGCGTATCGGGGATCGGACCGCCAACCGTTTCCGCCGGAACCGATGGTCAGCAGCAGTGGCGCCAGGTCCACACTCGAGGTCAATTGTGAGCGGGTGTCGCCGGGCTTGGGTGTGAGATGACCGTGCGGATCCCGGATCGACAGCGGCACCCGGATCGCCTCGTCGTAGGCCGCTGCGCCCTTGCCGCGCAGGCCATGTGAGCCGCCGTATTCACCGTGGTCGGAGGTGAAGACCACCACGGTGTTGCGGTCGATCTCGGGCCGCGACGCCAGCTTGTCCAGCACCCGGCCGATCTGGGCGTCCACCTGCTGCTGCAGCCACAGATACATATCCAGGCAGCGCGCCCACCCGGACTGCAGGTCAGGACCAGAGTAGGACAACGCGCCGGTCATCAGCGGCGACATGAAATCCTGGTAGTCGAGCTGCAGCCGCGGCTTGTTGCGACGATGCAGGTCGTCCGGTGTCTCGAAGTTTCCTGGCGTCGACGAAAAGACATGCGGAACGTTCTCGGGGAGTGGGTTTTTCGGCCACCAGCAGATGTCGTGCGGGTTGACCAGCGAAACCGTTGTGCACCACGGGCCGTCGTCGACCTTGTCGTCGAACCATCCGTTGAACTGGTCGACGATGTCGTGATCCTCGTCCAAGCCCTGATGCGGCGCGCCATTGGGCGAGGGGAAGGTGCCGCCGAAAAAGCCATGAGCCGCAAGGCCTTCCGGGGTCATGTCGCCGGCGCGGCCGAGGTGCCACTTGCCCCACCACCAGGTGCGGTAGCCCTGCTCGCGCAGCATCGTGCCCCAGGTCGGGAACTGCGGGGACAGCGACGACTCGGTGGGCCCGGCCCCGGTGAACAGGCAACCGGTCTGGTGCGAGTAGAGCCCTGTGGTCATCACGCCGCGCGACGGCGTGCACATGTTCGAGGCCGTGTAGTGCGAATCAAACGACAGGCTATTACGTTGCAGCCGGGCAATATTGGGGAGCAGAGCGGCGAGCTTCGCCGACTCCGGGAACCACTGCGACGCCCGCATCTGGTCGACGACGATCACCAGGATGTTGGGCTTGTTGCCACCGGCAGCCGAGGACTCGCTGCGGCCCGGCTTGCGCAGCAGTTCGTATCCACCCACGCCGAGCGCCGTTGCGCTCGTCGCCACCGCAGCACCCGTCAGAACTGTCCGCCGTTTGATCGAAGGCATGGCTCCATCTATAGCCGATGTCGGCTAATGAGGGGGAAAGCCGCCCGTCGCCACCGGACCCCAGCGGCGCGGCGTCACGCGGATCAGACACTTGCCCTGCTTGGTCATCGCCTCGCGGTACTCGTCCCAATCGGGGTGCTCCCCGGCGATCGCGCGGTAGTAGTCGACCAGCGGTTCCACCGCGTCGGGTCCCTCGATCGACTCGGCGTCACCGTCGACCTGCACGTAGGCGTCGTTGAACTGGTCGGTGAGCACGACCACGCTGGCCTTCGGGGTGCGCCGGATGTTGGCGCTCTTGGCGCGTTGGGGATAACTCGATATCACCAGCCGGCCCTCGTCGTCGACGCCGCCGGTCACCGGCGAGGTCTGCGGCGATCCGTCCGCGCGAAAGGTGGTCAGCACCATGTGGTGCCGGGGGCGGACGAACTCGAGCAGCTCGGCACGGCCGACCGTGTCGGCGGTTGCAAACTTGGGAGACATGCCACCAACGTAGCCGGAGCCGGCCTTACATCTGCGCCCAGACGATTTTGGTCTGCAGGTAGCCCTCGATGCCGGCTTTGCCGGACTCGTGACCCCAGCCCGACTGCTTGTAACCGCCGAACGGCATCGAATGGTCGTACGGGAAGGCGCAATTGAGCCCGACGGTCCCGGCCTTGAGCCGCTTGGCAAGTCTGTGCGAGCGACCCAGTTCCTTGGTCCACACGGTGGCGGCGAGCCCGTAGGTGCTGTTGTTGGCCAGCGCGACGGCCTCGTCCTCGTCGTCAAATGCGACGATCGTGACGACTGGGCCGAAGATCTCCTCTTGGAACAGCCGGCTGGTGTCCGGGTCGAGGTTGGTGACGACGGTCGGGTGCACGAAGTAGCCCTTGCGGTCGATGCGGTGACCGCCGGTGACGATCTCGGCGCCGTCGGCGCGGCCTTGGTCGAGGTAACCCAGCACACGGGTGAGCTGTTTCTGGCTGATCAGCGGGCCGCTCATCACCCCTTCCTCGTCGGGGGCGCCCATCTTCATGGCGTTGGCCACCACCGTCATGCCCTCGACGACCTGGTCATAGACCCCGCGCTGCACCAGGATTCGTGATCCGCACACACACGCCTGCCCCGAATGGACGAAGGTGCCGAAGGCCGACATCGGGATCGCCTTCTTCAGCTTGGCGTCGTCGAAGATCAGCACCGGCGACTTACCGCCGAGTTCGAGCGTGACCTTGTTGAGGTTGCTGTCGGCGGCGGCGTGCACGATCGCCCGGCCGACCTCCGTCGACCCGGTGAACGCGACCTTCTCGACGTCGGGATGCGCGGTGATCGCCGCGCCAACCGTGTGCCCGTAACCGTTGACCAGGTTCGCCACCCCATCGGGAACGCCCGCCTCGGCCAGCAGACGCATCAAGACGTGCGCCGAAAGTGGGGTCTCCTCAGCGGGTTTCACGACCGAGTTGCACCCCGCCGCCAGCGCGGGCGCCAGCTTGGCGCAGAAGTTGAAGACCGGCCCGTTCCACGGGAAGATCAGGCCGACCACGTCGTAGGGTTCGCGCACGGTGTAGGCGTGCATGTGCGAGTCGACACCGGTCAGTCCGCCGGTACTGACGTCGCGCGCGATGCCGTCGATCTTCGTGCACCAGCCGGCGTAGTAGCGGAACCATTCGGCACCGATCTGCACCTGCATCCTGGCCTGTGCGGGATACATTCCGCCATTGAGCATTTCGAGATCGGCGAGCAGATCGGCGTTTTCGTCTATCAGGTCGGCGACCCGCCAGAGGATCCTGGCGCGCTCGTAATCGGGCTTGCCCGACCAGATTCGGGACTCGGCGCTGGCCTTCGCGCGCGCCACCGCGGCGTCGACGGCGTCGACCCCGCAGTCGGTGAATTCGGAGATCTGCTCCTCGGCGGACGGGTTGAACACCGGGATGACGTCGCCGCTCCCGGGCTGTTCGCGGACCTCGTCGAGCACTGCCTGCACGGTTGCCATGGGTCGTCCCTCCCGCGTCGTTGCGAGCCAGCGGTTCGGCATCTACGAAAATAGAGTGCCGCCTTGCGCCGTACGTTATGCGCCGCACCGCGGGAAGTCCAGGGTGCTAAGACGTGGTGGTCAGCGCCTGTGCCGCGGGGCCGAACATCGTCTGCTTGATGGCGCCCAGGGTGCCCTGGTCTTTGCCGTTGAGCGGGCGCAGCAGGTCGACGGCCGCCTGGGCCACCGCGCCCTCGCCGGCGACGGCGTCGACGATGCCGAAGCGGAGGGCGTCCTCGCCGCCGAAGCGCCGGCCGGTGGTCATCGACGCGACCGCCGCCTGCGGGGTGAGCTTGGCCTGGATCAGCGCGGCCATGCCCGGCGTGAAGGGGATGCGGATGTCGACTTCGGGGAAGCAGAAAAAGCCGCGGTCCGAGCGCATTACGCGGAAGTCGTGTGCGACCGCCAGCATTGCTCCCGCACCGAACGCATGGCCGACGACGGCGGCCGCGGTGGGGATGGGCAGGGTGAGGAACCGAGCCAGCATGCCCTGTACCCGGCCGACGTACCACGTGGTCTGGTCGCCGTGCGCGGTCAGCCAGTCCAGATCCAGGCCGTTGGAGTAGAACTTGGCGCCGCCGGTGGTGACCAACCCCTGTGCGCCAGAGCCGACCACCTCGTCGAGGAGTCCGTCGATCGCGTCGAGAAACTCTGGGGAGAAACGGTTTTCGTCGTCTCCCAGGTCCAGAACGGCGATCTTGTCTTCATGGCTCAGGCTGAGTCCCATGATCAGCTCCCTTTCTTCAGCGGCGGTGGTCCCACGTCGAGGACCGCGTGGACGGCCGCCCGCAGTTGTTCGCGGGCGGTTGGATTGTGTAACCGGTTGCGGCGCAACACGATGGCGGTGGGTAGGTCGACGATGCAGGTGGTGATCGTGTCGACGGCCGGTGCGTCTTTGCGGGCCCACAGCGCGACCGCCAGCCGGATCATCAGGCCGATCAGCAGCCGGTGGGCATCGCGCAGTTCCGCGGCCAGGTCGTCGGGCAGGTCCGAGTCCATCAACTCCTCTCGGGAGACCGCCCACAGCACCGTCGAGGATTCCGGACGGCGCTCGGCGAACACGACGGGCGCATCGGCGGCCGCGACCACGGCGGCCTGCGGCCCCTCGTCCGCCATGGCCCGATCCACCAGAGCGTTCTGCACGTCGAAGAACCGCCGCGCGGCCCGCAGCCATGCGCGTCCCATCAGGCCCGCCCGCGACTGAAACGTGTGGTAGAGCGCACCGTTGGAGACGCCGACGGCCGAGCCGACCGCGCGGATGGTCACCGCACCGGGACCCGACGCGGCGACCAACGACTCGACGGCGTCGAGCACGCGGTCAGGTTCGTGGAGGCGGGGGCGGGGCACCCCGGAACAATAACAGAGCGTCCGCTCTATTACTCCTGGGCCAGCTCCGGGAGGTCCGCGGCGGGCGCACCGAGTTCGGCGGCCGCCGCACGGACGTGGTTGCGGACCAGGAACCAGCCGACGGTCAGCGCCGGCCCGGCGAGGACCAGCGCAACGATGATCCAGCGGCCGTATTCGGCCTGGCACGCCATCAGGACCACCACGCCCGCCAGGAATGCGAGCGTCAGGTAGCCGCTGTACGGCGCGAGCGGCATCTGGAATGACGGCCGAGTTGTGCTGCCCGCCTTCGCCATCCGGTACAGCCGTAGCTGGCACGCCACGATGGTCGCCCAGGCCGCCAGCACGCCGAGCGCGGCGATATTCAGCACGATCTCGAAGGCCTCGCTGGGCTTGATCGCGTTGAGAACGACACCGAGCAGGCCGATCGTGCAGGTCAACAGGATCCCGCCGTAGGGGACGCCGTTCTTCGACATCCGCGCGGTGAACTTCGGTGCGCTGCCGTTGACGGCCATCGACCGCAGGATCCGGCCGGTCGAGTACAGCCCGGCGTTCAGGCTGGAGAACGCGGCGGTCAGCACGACGACGTTCATCAGACTGCCCGCACCGCCGAATCCCACATGCGAGAAGAACGTCACGAACGGACTCTGGTTGCGCTTGTAGTCCGTGTACGGCAGCAGCAGTGCCAGCAGGGCCACGGACCCGACGTAGAAAACCGCGATCCGGAAGACGACCGAGTTGATCGCCCGCGGCATGATCTTTTCCGGCTCTGCCGTCTCGCCGGCCGCGGTTCCCACCAATTCGACTGCGGCGTAAGCGAATACCACCCCCGAAGTGACCAGGACGACGGGCAGCAGGCCGGTCGGGAAGAAGCCGCCATGGTGGGCCCACAGGCTGGGTCCGGTGGTGTGGCCGTCGACCTTGAAGCGTCCGACGAGGAAGATGGTGCCGATCACCAGGAACGTCGTCAGCGCGACCACCTTGATCAACGCGGCCCAGAACTCCAGTTCCCCAAAGGCTTTCACCGAGATCATGTTGATCGAGACGACGACGATCAGTGCGAGCAGCGCGATGGTCCACTGCGGGATCGCACGCAGTGGCGTCCAGTAGTGGAAGTAGTTCGCGATCGCGGTGGAGTCGACGATGCTCGCCATCGCCCAGTTCAGGAAGTACATCCAGCCCGCGACGAAAGCTGCCTTCTCGCCGAAAAACTCGCGGGCGTAGGACACGAAGGAGCCCGCCGACGGACGGCGCAGGACGAGTTCGCCGAGCGCGCGCAGGATCAGGAAGACGAAGCCGCCGCAGATTCCGTAGACCAGGAACAGGCCCGGCCCGGCCGAGGCCAGCCGGCCGCCGGCCCCGAGAAACAGGCCGGTTCCGATGGCCCCGCCGATGGCGATCATCTGAATCTGGCGCGGCCGCAGGTCATGGTGGTAGCCGGCGTCTTCACGGGCGAACGCGGCATTTCCATCTGCGGCGGGTCCGGGCGTGCTGGGCGGCGGAGGCATGGACTTCCTATCGTCGTGGGGCAACACTGCGGCGCCGGGCACGACCGCTTAGGGGCTGATTGGCGAAACTATCCCACGCTGTGATGGCGGCCTCAACCGTTGGGGAACAAACTCTCGGGGTCCGGCATCACGAGTCCCGGACCGGGCGCGGCGAGCAGTTCGTCATCGGCGCCGTGCCCCGGCGACCGCAAATCACGATGCCCGTCTGAGGCTGGATACGCGCTGGTGAGAATTTCTCCCGGACGCCGGGAACAAACTCTGGAGGCGGCCCGTTGAGCCCTAAGACAAACCTGAGTGACATAGGCTCAACCTTGGCTTGACAGCGACTTGCCGTTCGAGGCAATCTTGAGCGCGGTTCACTCAGCAGCGTAGTGCATACGTAGCTCGAATATCAGGGAGGAATCACTATGGCTCGTGCGGTCGGTATCGACCTCGGGACCACCAACTCCGTCGTCGCAGTACTCGAGGGTGGCGACCCGGTCGTCGTCGCAAACTCCGAGGGTGCGCGCACGACTCCGTCCGTCGTCGCGTTCGCGCGCAATGGCGAAGTACTGGTCGGCCAGCCCGCCAAAAACCAGGCGGTGACCAACGTCGATCGCACCATTCGCTCGGTCAAACGCCACATCGGCACCGACTGGTCGGTGGAGATCGACGGAAAGAACTACACGGCACAGGAGATCAGTGCTCGTGTTCTGCAGAAGCTGAAGCGCGATGCAGAAAGCTACCTCGGCGAGGACATCGCGGACGCCGTGATCACCGTGCCCGCCTACTTCAACGACGCTCAGCGTCAGGCGACCAAGGAGGCCGGCCAGATCGCCGGCCTGAACGTGCTCCGGATCGTCAACGAGCCGACCGCGGCCGCTCTGGCCTACGGCCTGGACAAAGGCGAGAACGAGCAGACGATCCTGGTCTTCGACCTCGGTGGTGGCACGTTCGACGTGTCCCTGCTGGAGATCGGCGACGGGGTCGTCGAGGTCCGCGCGACCTCCGGTGACAACCACCTCGGTGGCGACGACTGGGATCAGCGCGTCGTCGACTGGTTGGTCGAGAAGTTCAAGGGCACCAGCGGCATCGACCTGACCAAGGACAAGATGGCGATGCAGCGGCTGCGTGAAGCGGCCGAGAAGGCGAAGATCGAGCTCTCGAGTTCGCAGAGCACCTCGATCAACTTGCCCTACATCACCGTCGACGCGGACAAGAACCCGCTGTTCCTCGACGAGCAGCTGACCCGCGCCGAATTCCAGAAGATCACCCAGGACCTGCTCGACCGCACGCGGCAGCCGTTCCAGTCGGTGATCAAGGACGCCGGTATCGCGGTCTCCGACATCGATCACGTGGTGCTGGTGGGTGGTTCGACCCGGATGCCGGCGGTGTCGGATCTGGTCAAGGAGTTGACCGGCGGCAAGGAACCCAACAAGGGCGTCAACCCCGACGAGGTCGTTGCCGCGGGTGCCGCTTTGCAGGCCGGCGTGCTCAAGGGCGAGGTGAAAGACGTTCTGCTGCTTGATGTCACACCGCTGAGTCTCGGTATCGAGACCAAGGGTGGCGTGATGACCAAGCTGATCGAGCGCAACACCACGATCCCGACCAAGCGCTCGGAGACCTTCACCACGGCCGACGACAATCAGCCGTCGGTGCAGATCCAGGTCTTCCAGGGTGAGCGTGAGATCGCGGCGCACAACAAGCTGCTCGGCTCGTTCGAGTTGACCGGCCTGCCGCCGGCTCCGCGCGGCGTGCCGCAGGTCGAGGTCACCTTCGACATCGACGCCAACGGCATCGTGCACGTCACGGCCAAGGACAAGGGCACCGGCAAGGAGAACACGATCAAGATCCAGGAGGGCTCCGGCCTGTCCCAGGAGGAGATCGACCGGATGATCAAGGACGCCGAGGCGCACGCGGACGAAGACCGCAAGCGTCGCGAAGAGGCGGACGTGCGCAACCAGGCCGAGACGCTGGTCTACCAGACGGAGAAGTTCGTCACCGAACAACGCGGTGCCGAAGGTGGTTCCAAGGTTCCCGAGGACACGCTGAACAAGGTGGACGCCGCGGTGGCCGAAGCCAAGACGGCGTTGGAGGGCACCGACATCGGCGCGATCAAGACCGCGATGGAGAAGCTGGGTCAGGAGTCGCAGGCTCTTGGCCAGGCCATCTACGAGGCCACCCAAGCCGAGCAAGCTGCCGGCGGTGGGGAGCCCGGCGCGGGCGGTGCCGATGACGTTGTCGACGCGGAGGTGGTTGACGACGAGCGGGAGGGCCAGTGAGCGAGGGCAATCCCGAAGAAGAGCCGGTAACCGTCACCGACAAGCGGCGGATCGACCCCGAGACCGGCGAGGTACGTCACTTCGGTTCCGGTGCTGCCCCTTCGGGGGCGGCGCCGGCCGGTGACGGCTCGACCGGCGACGAGAAGGTCGCCGAGTTGACCGCCGATCTGCAACGGGTCCAGGCCGACTACGCGAACTACCGCAAGCGGGCGTTGCGCGACCAGGAGGCCACCGGCGAGCGTGCGAAAGCCGCTGTGGTGAGCCAATTGCTGGGCGTGCTCGACGATCTCGAGCGGGCGCGCAGTCACGGCGATCTGGAGTCGGGGCCGATGAAGTCGGTGGCCGACAAGCTGATCGGTGCGCTGACCGGCCTCGGGCTGACGGCCTTCGGCGCCGAGGGCGACGACTTCGACCCGGCGCTGCACGAAGCCGTTCAGCACGAAGGCGATGGCGGCGAGGGCTCCAAGCCGGTGATCGGCAACGTGATGCGACAGGGTTACACGCTCGGCGAGCAGGTGCTGCGGCACGCGCTCGTCGGGGTGGTCGACACCGTCGCCGGGGACCCGTCAGCCGATAACGACGCGAACGAGGGTGAGCAACACGCAAAATCAGAACCGTCGGAGTGACGGCGGTACAACTCAGGGAAGGTGTGAGGGGGTGACGCAGCATGGCCCAACGCGAGTGGGTCGAAAAGGACTTCTACAAGGAGCTGGGCGTCTCCTCTGACGCCAGCGCCAAAGAGATCAAGACGGCGTACCGCAAGCTGGCCTCGGACCTCCATCCGGACAAGAACCCGGATGGGGCCGAGCGCTTCAAAGCGGTGTCCGAGGCGTACAGCGTCTTGTCCGACGACGCCAAGCGCAAGGAGTACGACGAGACCCGACGACTGTTCGCCGGCGGTGGTTTCGGTCGCCGCTTCAACGGCGGTGGCGGTGGCGGAGGCGATTTCACCGGTGGCTTCGGCGGCGACGGCGCTGAGTTCAACCTCAACGACCTGTTCGATGCGGCCGGCCGCAGTGGCGGCAACAACATCGGTGATTTGTTCGGTGGTCTGTTCGGTCGCGGTGCTCAGCCGCGGCCCAGCCGGCCCCGGCGCGGCAACGACCTGGAGACCGAAACCGAACTCGACTTCCTGGAGGCCACCAAGGGCGTGGCCATGCCGCTGCGGCTGACCAGTCCGGCGCCGTGCACCAACTGCCACGGCAGCGGCGCCCGGCCGGGTACCAGCCCGAAGGTCTGCTCGACGTGCAACGGCTCGGGCGTAATCAATCGCAACCAAGGCGCTTTCGGCTTTTCCGAGCCGTGCACCGACTGCCGCGGTACGGGGTCGATCATCGAGAACCCCTGCGACGAGTGCAAGGGAACCGGGGTCACCACCCGCACCCGGACCATCAACGTCCGCATCCCACCGGGCGTGGAGGACGGCCAGCGGATCCGCCTTGCCGGGCAGGGCGAGGCCGGCCTGCGGGGAGCCCCGTCGGGCGACCTGTATGTCACCGTGCACGTGCGGCCCGACAAGGTTTTCGCCCGTGACGGCGACGACCTGACGGTCACCGTACCGGTCAGCTTCAGCGAATTGGCTTTAGGAACAACGCTTTCCGTTCCTACTCTGGACGGCAAGGTCGGTGTCCGGGTGCCCAAGGGTACGACGGACGGCCGGATTCTGCGGGTCCGCGGCCGCGGTGTGCCCAAGCGGTCCGGCGGTCAGGGCGACCTGCTGGTCACCGTGAAAGTCGCTGTGCCGCCGAACCTGGAAGGTGCGGCCAAGGAGGCGCTCGAGGCCTACGCGGTCGCCGAGCGGTCCAGTGGCTTCGATCCTCGTGCCGAATGGGCGGGTAACCGCTGATGGCCAAGAAGGACGACGCGGCCCGGACGTTTCTGATCTCGGTCGCCGCCGAGCTGGCCGGTATGCATGCGCAGACGCTGCGCACCTACGACCGGCTCGGTCTGGTGAGTCCCAGCCGCAGTTCCGGTGGGGGACGGCGCTATTCGCAGCATGACGTGGACCTGCTCCGCGAGGTGCAACGGCTGTCCCAGGACGAGGGCGTCAATCTGGCTGGGATCAAAAGGATTATCGAGCTGACGAATCAGGTCGAGGCGCTGCAGTCGCGGCTGCAGGAGATGGCCGCCGAGATCGAGGTATTGTCGCGCAACCAGCGGCGCGACATCGCGGTCGTCCCGAAGAGCACCGCTGTGGTGGTCTGGAAGCCGCGCCGCTGAGTTCTTGCGCGAAACCGAAGCCAGGGCTGCGATTGTCCCGAATTCGCAGCCCTGGCTTCTGTTTCGGTGAGGCCTACACCCGAATCGAGAACTGCGCGACGCCCCAGTCGCCGGGCTGCGCGGAGCGGTAGCCGCCGGACCGCAGCGCGTCGGCGACCGCGGTCATCGGCTCGAAGCACACGACGTCCTCGCCGGGTGGCGCGAAGATCTGCGCTGCGGGGTAACCCTCTTCGAAGTGGACCTCGATGCGCCGGCCACCACCGGACACCGCGAACGCCGAGCCGTCGGCAACCTGGTCGTAACCATCATCAAAAGTCCTGTCGCCCAACGGTTCACTGATCGCCGGCTGGACAATCGCATCGCCGGTCGGCAGCCCCTTGTCGTCGAGCGTCAGGTGGCGCATCGCCGGGGTCTCGATCAGCCACTGATCGCGTGGCACGCCGGGCAGTTGCAGGTAGGGGTGGAAGCCGAAGCACAATGGAACGGCCTGTTCACCGGTCGGTGTCACCGAGACGCGTAGCCGCAGCGTCCGGTCGACGAGCGTGATGGTCAGCGACAGCCGGTGCGGAAAAGGAAAGCTGGCCAGCAATTCGTCGTCGGTGGTGAAGTCGACCCCGGCGGCGAGTTCGTGCTCGGACTCGTGGGTCACCCGCCAGTTGGAAAACGCAGCGAGGACGCCATGGATCGGTAGCCCGTTGGGATCGGTGCGCACCCCGTACTCGCCGTCGGTCAGTGTGACCGTCGTGCCCTCGGCTTCATAGGTGTTGGCGCCCAGCCGATTTGCCCATGGGTACAGGATTGGGATGCCCATTGTCTTCCCGTTGGCGACGTAGGCATCCAATCCGCGGCGCTGCCCGAGCAGTTCGACGCCGTCGTCGGTCAGCGAGATGCCGATCATGCCGGCCTCCGGCACGAATTGGGCCTCGACCGAGGATGACGGGTCGCTCAGCGTGACGATATGCACGTAACCGACACTATGCGAAGGCGGCTAGCGGGACAGCGGGTCGTGCTGAATGCGGTCGGGTGGCGCACCCTTGGCGATCAGCGCATCCCTGGTCGCGCGGACCATGTCCGGGCCGCCGCTGATCAGGATCTGCCGATCACCCCAGTTGCCGTAGCGGGTGACGACGTCCAGCAGCTTTCCGGTCTGGCGTACGTGCAGACCGCGCGGCGGCGTGACGTCGGGATAGTCGGCCGCCCACGCCGGGTCACCGGCGAACTCGGATACCGGTGTCACCGACAGCCACGGGTTGCTCGACGCGATCTGCCACAGCGTCGGCAGGTCGTAGAGCTCGCACGGGTAGCGGCCACCGAAGAACATGTGCACGCGCGGGTTCTCGCCCCAGCGCGCGAGGTCCATGACGAGCGCACGCAGCGGCGCGAGCCCGGTGCTGCCCGCCACCATCAGCACGTCCTCACCGTCGCGGTCGACCTGCAGGGCGCCGTGCGGACTGGACAACCGCCAGCGGTCGCCGGCCCGTGTCTCGTTGACGATCGCGTTGCTGACCAACCCGCCCGACACCGCCCGGACGTGGAACTCGACCGCGCCGGTATCATCCGGCGGGATGGCCGGTGTCAGGTACCGCCAGCGCCGCGGGCATTGCGGCACAGCAACATTCACGTATTGCCCGGCGTGGTACGGCATCGGGTTGTCCAGCTGCAGCCGGACCACGGCCAGGTCGCGGGAGACCCGGACCTGCTCGACGACGGTGCCGTCCCACCAGGCCGGGCCCTGCTCGGCGTCGGCGGCCCCGCTCATCACCCCGGCGAACAGGTTCAGCGACTGCTGGGCGGCGGTGTCGACGGCGTCGGTCCACGAGTCGGTGAGCGTCTCGCGCAGCGTTGCGTACAGCGCCTGTCCGAGTGTTTGGTAATGCTCGGCCACGACGCCGTACTTGCGATGGTCGCGGCCGAGTTGGGCGAGAAACGCGACCGGTTCCTCGGAGCGTTGGGCGATCAATTCGCCGTACAGCCATTTCAGCGCCTGCGCGAAGGCTGCCCGCTGGGCGCCCATGTCCGGCGGGAACAGGTCGCGCGGGGAGACGTCGAAGGCGAACCAGCGGGTATAGAACCGGCCGATGAGCCCGTTGCGGTCGTCCGGGTCGATCGCGGCGTGCAGCACCGCCAGCGCGTCCCGGTCGTTGAGGCTCACGGCCGCCGATCTTATGCCTGACCGGGCGGGACCTCAGCTGAGTGCGGTCACGCCGTGGTAGAGCACCATCCCGCCGATCAGGACGAGAACCGCGGCGAGCATGGCGGCGTTGTTGCGCTCCATCCACTCCTTGAGCCGCGCCATCGGATCGTCGAGGCGGTTGCCGGCGGCCGCGTAGGCGAGGACGGGGATTGCGACGGTCGACGCGGCGACCGCGATGTAGATCGCTCCCGTCACCAATTCGCCCGTGCGGCCGAGCTTTCCGCTGCCGATGGCCAGCCCGGCCAGCGCGCACATTGTCAGCACCTCGATTCGGACCACCGTCAGCACCGCACCGAAGACCGCGGCCCGCGGGGGCGTGAGCGTCTCGAACGATCGCATCCACTTCGGCGACTCGGAGTGGCCCCCGCGGTGCAGCCAGCGGTAGATGCCGAACGCGATCAGCGCCAGTCCCAGCACCACGCGCGTCCACGAGGCCCAGAGCGGCGGCTTGTCGTGCAGGCCGGTCAGGGCGTCAGACGACGCGATGAACCCGGCGGTCAACGCGATCAGGCCGACGAGCCAGCCGGCGAGGAACGCGAGACCGGTCGGCCGCGGCCGTGGCGTCTGCAGCACCAGCACCGCGGGGATCACCGACAACGGCGAGATCGACACCACGAGCGCCAGCGGAACCAGCGTGCTCAGCAGGGAAACCCAACTTGCGGTCACGCGCAGCATCTTCGCATCGAGCGGTCGATCGTGCGGGGCGAACCACCGCGTGACGACGAGTCCCAGCGGCACGCGCGGACCATGATGGGCAAGGGCTGGGTGCGCATCGCCGGCCAGCTCGGCGCGATGCTCGACGACTAGCGCTTTCGCTGGAGAGTCCAGGCCGGCACCCAGTGCGTCACGGTCTTGCGCTTGGACCCGTAGGCGATCGGATACGTCACCAACCCCCACCAGTCGCCCTGCTCGCAGATGCCCCAGCAGGTCAGCCGACCCTCGACGACCTTGTGCAGTTGCAGCCCGTTGGCCTGGTAGCGCCCGGTGCGGTGCGGCTCGCGGGGAAACAGCACGGTCAGGTCGATCAGCACGGTGACCGGCGGGCGCACCACCCGGAACGGATTGCGCAGCGGCTGCCCGTTGTATCCGATCGAGGCCAGGTCTCCCACTGTTCGATCATACGTTCGAATGAGCGGGCTGGAGGATGATCCGATCGCTCTCCGATCGCCGCTGCTGAGGCCTAGGATCGGCGCTCACGGGGGCACGTCGGAGGTGCATTCGATGGGCAGATTCTCGCGCGGTTGGGCGCTCACCCGGCGGAGCTGGGACGTGCTGCGGGGCGACGCGTCGCTGGCGGTCTTTCCAATCCTGTCGACGATCTTCGCCGCCCTGGCGATGGTGTCGATCTGGGCGCCGACGCTGATCAGCCGCGGTGTCTTCGACCATCAGACGGTCGAGCGCAACGACCCCGTCATCTATGCCGCCGGCATCGCCTCGGCATACGCGTCGACCTTCGTCGCGCTGTTCTTCAACGTGGCGCTGGCCGCGTGTGCGGCCCGCTCGATGCGCGGCGAGGACACCAGGGTTCGCGACGGGCTGGCGGCGGCCGCCCGCCGGATCGGCCCGATCCTGGGCTGGACGCTGGTGGCGACGACGTTCGGCCTGCTGCTGCGGGCGTTCGAGAACCGGGTGCCGCTGCTGGGCAAGATCGTGGCCGGAATCGCCGGTGCCGCATGGGGAATCGCGACGTTCTTTGTCGTGCCGGTGATCGCCCTCGAGGGCACCGGACCGCTGACATCGCTGCGACACTCGGCCGCGATCATCAGGGCGCGTTGGGGCGAGGGCGCGACGGGCGCGGCGACGATCGGCTTGGTGACGGTCGGCTTCAGTCTCTTTCTCGGGACGGTGTCGGTGTTCGCGGTGATGTTCCTGCTGATGGGTGGGCAGGCGCTGGCGGGCTGGATCGTGCTGGCGGTCGCGGCCCTGTTGATGTTCGCCGCCGCGGTCGTTTCGGCGACGCTGAGCCAGATCTTCCGCGTCGCGGTCTATGAGTTCGCGCTGAACGGGCAGACGCCCGGCGGGTTCGACGGCCCGCAGTTGCAGGCGGCGTTCCGGCCGGCGTGAGTGGAGTCGGGTAAAAATAGTTAGAGTTGAGCGGAACAGACTCAACCTTGACGGCGTTGAACAACGCGACAAGCATTTTTATCGGGCCGCTGTCGGCCCTCTCACACTCTGAACGGAGGTGTCGTGGACTCTTTCAACCCGACAACCAAGACGCAGGCGGTGCTGACGTCGGCGCTGCAGGCGGCGACCGCCGCCGGCAACCCCGAGATCAAGCCGGCCCACCTGCTGCTTGCGCTGCTCACGCAGAACGACGGGATCGCCGCGCCGCTGCTGGAAGCTGTCGGCGTCGAGCCCGCCACAATCCGCGCCGAAGCGCAGCGCATCCTGGACCGGCTGCCGCAGGCGACCGGGTCCAACTCGCAACCGCAGCTGTCCCGCGAGTCGATCCAGGCCATCACGACCGCGCAGAACCTAGCCACCGAGATGGACGACGAGTACGTCTCCACCGAGCACCTGCTCGTCGGCCTGGCCACCGGTGACTCCGAGGTCGCCAAGCTGCTGACCGGGCACGGCGCCTCGCCGCAGGCCCTGCGCGATGCGTTCACCCACGTGCGCGGCAGCGCTCGCGTCACCAGCCCCGACCCCGAGGGCACGTACCAGGCGCTGGAGAAGTACTCCACCGACCTGACCGCCCGTGCGCGGGAAGGCAAGCTCGACCCGGTTATCGGGCGGGACAACGAGATTCGTCGTGTCGTCCAGGTGCTGAGCCGGCGTACCAAGAACAACCCGGTGCTGATCGGTGAGCCCGGTGTCGGCAAGACCGCGATCGTCGAGGGCCTGGCGCAGCGCGTCATCGAAGGCGACGTGCCGGAGAGCCTGCGCGACAAAACCGTCATCAGCCTGGACCTCGGCTCGATGGTGGCCGGCGCGAAGTACCGGGGCGAATTCGAGGAGCGGCTCAAGGCCGTTCTCGACGACATCAAGAACTCTACGGGTCAGATCATCACCTTCATCGACGAGCTGCACACGATCGTCGGCGCCGGCGCGACCGGCGAATCGGCGATGGATGCCGGCAACATGATCAAGCCGATGCTGGCACGCGGCGAGCTGCGGCTGGTCGGCGCCACCACGCTCGACGAGTACCGCAAGTACATCGAGAAGGACGCCGCGCTGGAGCGCCGCTTCCAGCAGGTGTTCGTCGGCGAGCCGTCGGTTGAAGACACCGTCGGCATCCTGCGCGGGCTCAAGGACCGCTACGAGGTGCACCACGGTGTACGCATCACCGACTCCGCGCTGGTGTCGGCGGCGTCGCTGTCCGACCGCTACATCACCGCGCGCTTCCTGCCCGACAAGGCCATCGACCTGGTCGACGAGGCCGCGTCGCGGCTGCGGATGGAGATCGACTCCCGGCCCGTCGAGATCGACGAGGTCGAGCGCCTGGTCCGCCGGCTCGAGATCGAAGAGGTCGCGCTGGGCAAGGAGGAGGACGACGCATCGCGCGACCGCCTCGAGAAGCTCCGTGCCGAGCTGGCCGACCACAAAGAGAAGCTGGCCGAGCTGACCGCGAAGTGGCAGAACGAGAAGAGCGCCATCGATGTGGTCCGCGAACTCAAGGAGCAGCTGGAGACGCTGCGTGGCGAATCCGACCGCGCCGAGCGCGACGGCGACCTGGCCAAGGCCGCGGAGCTGCGGTACGGCCGCATCCCGGAGGTCGAGAAGAAGCTCGACGCCGCGGTCCCACAGGCTGAAGCCCGCGAGAATGTGATGCTCAAGGAGGAGGTCGGCCCAGACGACATCGCCGACGTGGTGTCGGCGTGGACCGGCATCCCGGCCGGCCGGCTGCTGGAGGGCGAGACCGCCAAGCTGCTGCGGATGGAAGACGAGCTGGGCAGGCGCGTTGTGGGACAACGGAAGGCGGTGGCTGCCGTTTCCGATGCGGTCCGCCGGACCCGGGCCGGGGTCGCCGACCCCGACCGGCCGACCGGTTCGTTCCTGTTCCTCGGGCCGACCGGTGTCGGCAAGACCGAGCTGGCCAAGGCGCTGGCCGACTTCCTGTTCGACGACGAACGGGCGATGGTCCGCATCGACATGAGCGAGTACGGCGAGAAGCACTCGGTGGCCCGCCTGGTCGGCGCGCCTCCCGGCTACGTGGGTTACGACCAGGGCGGTCAGCTGACCGAGGCGGTCCGCCGCCGGCCCTACACCGTCGTGCTGTTCGACGAGGTCGAGAAGGCCCACCCGGACGTGTTCGACGTGCTGCTGCAGGTCCTCGACGAGGGCCGGCTCACCGACGGGCAGGGCCGCACCGTCGACTTCCGCAACACGATCCTGATCCTGACGTCCAACCTCGGGTCAGGTGGTACCGAGGAGCAGGTGATGGCCGCGGTGCG
Source organism: Candidatus Mycobacterium wuenschmannii (assembly GCF_030252325.1). Lineage (NCBI taxonomy): Bacteria > Bacillati > Actinomycetota > Actinomycetes > Mycobacteriales > Mycobacteriaceae > Mycobacterium > Candidatus Mycobacterium wuenschmannii. Next base: position 4,214,697 of record NZ_CP126981.1, read on the forward strand.
CTCGGCGTTCAAACCGGAGTTCATCAACCGTCTCGACGACGTGCTGATCTTCGACGGTCTCAACCCCGAAGAGCTGGTGCGGATCGTCGACATCCAGCTCGAGCAGCTGGCCAAGCGGTTGGCGCAGCGACGCCTCCAGCTCGAGGTGTCGCTGCCGGCCAAGCAGTGGCTCTCCCAGCGCGGGTTCGACCCCGTCTACGGCGCCCGCCCGCTACGGCGGCTGGTGCAGCAAGCCATCGGTGACCAGCTGGCCAAGATGCTGCTGGCGGGTGACGTGCACGACGGCGACGTGGTGCCGGTCAACGTCAGCGCCGACGGCGACTCGTTGGTGCTGGGCTGATGGGCTACCGGGTCGGTGTGGCGTGCTGCTACGCCGACTCGGTAGCAAACATTAATTCTGTTGTGACCTGCTCGCATTCCCGGTCCCGGGCTAACAGCGGTTAGGCTACGTGGCGATGGTTCCGCTTTGGTTTACGCTCTCCGCGCTGTGCTTCGTCGGTGCGGCGGTGTTGCTGTACGTCGACATCGACCGCCGCCGGGGACGAGGACGGCGCCGTAAGTCGTGGGCTCGTTCGCACGGATTCGACTACGAGCCGGAATCCACTGAGATCCTCAAGCGGTGGAAGCGCGGCGTGATGTCGACCGTCGGCAGCAACATCCCGGCCCGCAACGTCGTCCTCGGCCAGATCCGCGGCGAGGCCGTCTTCATCTTCGACCTCGAAGAGGTCGCGACCGTGATCGCGCTGCACCGCAAGGTCGGCACCAACGTCGTGGTCGACGTCCGGCTCAAGGGACTGAAAGAGCCTCGCGAGAACGACATTTGGCTGCTCGGCGCGATCGGGCCGCGGATGGTGTACTCCACCAACCTCGACGCCGCCCGGCGCGCTTGCGATCGCCGCATGGTCACCTTCGCGCACACCGCGCCCGACTGCGCCGAGATCATGTGGAACGAGCAGAACTGGACGCTGGTCAGCATGCCGATCGGCAGCACCCGCGCCCAGTGGGACGAGGGTCTGCGCACGGTCCGCCAGTTCAACGACCTGCTGCGGGTGCTGCCCCCGGTGCCGCAGTCGGGCTCCGGCGCATCGCAGGCGCCCAGTCGCCGCAAGGCGGCGCCGAGCCGTCCGCTCGCCCCGGCGCCCGCCGGTCGCGCCGAGACGCCGCAGCGCCAGCCCGAAACATCCGCCCGTGAGGGTGGGGCCTCGACGCGAGCCACTGCGACCCCGCCGCCCGCGCGGCAAGAGCCGAGCCGCCGCCCGCCGACCGGGCGCAATGGTCACCAGGCGTCGCACCACCAGCGCTGAATTCACATCCGCCACACCGGCCTCCGGCCGCGGCGGGTACCGATGTGCCCGCCTCTGAGCGAATTCGCGCTCAGTACACTGGCGCCGTGCCTCGCCCCGTCGCCCTGATCACCGGGCCCACATCCGGAATCGGCGAGGGATTCGCGCGGCGCTACGCGGCCGACGGCTACGACCTGGTGCTGGTGTCCCGCGATGTCAGCCGCCTCGAAGCGCTGGCCGCGGAGCTGTCCTCCGAGGGCGGCCGCAAGGTCGAGGTGCTGCCCGCCGATCTCGCCGACTCCGCCGGTCGCGACAAGGTGGCCGACCGCTTGGCCGCCGGCGGCGTCGATGCCCTGGTCAACAACGCCGGCTTCGGCACCTCCGGCGAATTCTGGACCGCCGACCCCGCCCTGCTGCAGCGCCAACTCGACGTCAATGTCACCGCGGTGGTCCAGCTGACTCGCGCCGCGTTGCCGGCGATGATCGACAAGGGCGCCGGTACCGTCATCAACGTCGCGAGCGTGGCAGGCCTGCTGTCGGGTCGCGGCTCGACCTACTCGGCGTCCAAGGCCTACGTGGTGTCGTTCACCGAAGGCCTGGCCGCCGGGCTGCGCGGCACCGGCGTCAGCATCCACGTGCTGTGCCCGGGCTACGTGCACACCGAATTCCACGACCGCGCGGGCATCGACATGGCATCGCTGCCGTCGTTCATGTGGCTCGAGGTCGACGACGTGGTTCGAACCACCTTCGCCGACGTCGCCCGCGGCACCGTGTTGATCATTCCCGGGCTGCAGTACAAGGCGATCACCAGCGTCACCCGGATGGTGCCGCGACCGGTGTCACGCGCCTTCACGAGCGTTTTCGGGCGGGGCCGTGGCCGGACCTGACAAGACCGAATTAGCCGATCTGGTACGGCAATTGGCCGTCGTGCACGGCCGGGTCACCCTGTCGTCCGGCAAGGAGGCCGACTACTACGTCGACCTGCGCCGAGCCACCCTGCACCACCGGGCCGCCCCGCTGATCGGTCGCCTGGTCCGCGAGCTCACCGCCGACTGGGACTACGCCGCCGTCGGCGGCCTCACGCTGGGTGCCGACCCGGTGGCGACCGCCGTCATGCACGCGCCCGGGCGGCCGATCGATACCTTCGTCGTGCGTAAATCGGTGAAAACCCATGGCATGCAACGCCTTATCGAAGGGCCCGACATCGCCGGTAAGCGCGTGCTGGTGGTCGAGGACACCAGCACCACCGGCGGCTCCGCGCTGACCGCGGTGCGCGCGGTGCTGGAGGCCGGTGCCGAGGTCGCGGGCGTCGCGACCGTGGTCGACCGCGCCACCGGTGCGGCCGAAGCCATTGAGGCCGAGGGCTTTCCGTACCGCAGCGTGCTTGGTCTGGCGGACCTCGGGCTGAGTTAGTCGCCGTGCGCACTGTCCTCGCGATGATCGCGGCGTTGTTGTTGCTGTGCGGTTGCTCGAATTCGTCCGCACAGCAACGGGTTTACGGCGCCGGGACCGCGCGGATCGGCGAATCGCAGGCGGTCCTGGGTTGGAACACCTCGATCTCGAACCTGCGCTGGCAAGACGACTACGTGCTCGTCGACGTCGACGCGGCTCCCGCCGACCCGGCCAAGCCGCATGCGGACGCGCGCGACATCCGATTCGGGCTGTACGGCGCCCTGGCGCACCCATTGGAGGCCGTCGGCATCGGCAGCTGTGACGGCGTGAAAAACGTTGTCATTCAATCGCTTTTCGCACCCGGCGGCAATCGCCTCACCGGAACGGCCTGTCTCGGCCCGATGAAGGAACGCGCCGCCGTTCGCGGGGTCTACCTGTATTCGCCCCGCGACCGCATCCCCGACACCGCGGCCGCCTACGCGGCGGCGTTCCCGGTCGGGGTCCTGCCGACCAAGGAGAGTGACACCGGGTTGGTGGTCCGGACAACCAGCGCCGCGGCGTGGCGGACCGACGGCACGCAGCTCAGTCAGCAGTCGCTCGGCGACCCGGCGGCGTTCACCGGCACCGGCTACATGCTGCTCGGGTTGGAGGCCAGCACGATCGCCGCCAAGTACCGCGACGACTCCGCGGCTCGCGGCGGTCCGATGATGCTGGTGGTCGCGCCGACGCTGCCGCCGCCCGGCCTGAACCCGGCCTGCGCGGCCTACGGGTCGTCGGTGCTGGTCCTGCCCGAGGCCTCGTTGGACGCGGTGCGGGTCAATGCGTCGCTGTGCACGCAGGGCGACCTCAATGACGCCCTGCTGTATGCCACGGTGTCGATCGTCGGCACCCACGCCGCGGTGTGGACGCTCAAGTGACCGACCTGCCGGGCCCGACGGAGTGGAGCGTTCCCGCGGCCGGCGTCGGACCGTGGGAAGGTTCGCTCCCCGACGACCCGCGCTACGACCCGGATTTGTTGCGCGACGGCGACACCCGCAACGTTGTCGACGCGTACCGCTACTGGACGCGCGAGGCGATCGTCGCCGACATCGACACTCGCCGGCACCCGCTGCACGTCGCGATCGAGAATTTCGGCCAGGACGCCAATATCGGCGGCGTGGTGCGCGCGGCCAACGCCTTCGCCGTCGACACCGTCCACATCGTCGGCCGCCGCCGGTGGAACCGCCGCGGCGCCATGGTCACCGACCGCTACCAGCGGCTGCGGCACCACGACGACACCGGCGCGTTACTGGACTTCGCCGCGGACGCCGGCCTGACGGTGGTCGCCGTCGACATCGTGCCGGGTGCCGCGCGCCTGGAGCAGACGGCGCTGCCACGCGACTGCCTGCTGCTGTTCGGTTCGGAAGGCCCCGGCATCAGCGCCGACGCGCGCGACGGCGCCGCGCTGACGGTGTCGATCGCGCAGTTCGGGTCGACACGCAGCATCAACGTCGGCGTCGCCGCCGGCATTGCGATGCACACCTGGATCAGCCAACACGCCGACCTTGGCCTGGCCTGGTAGGGCAGGATCTGCAGTCATGGATCAGGTATGGGTCAACCGGGCGGTCAGCGCGGAGGCCGCTGTCGCTGGTCGGCATCTGAAAAAGCTGTGGGCGTTACCCGGCACCCAACTCGGCGTGGTGGCGTGGCCGCCGGCCCGGCGCGACAAGTGGTTCGGCGGTTGGCACTACTGGTGGCAGGCGCATCTGTTGGACTGCCTGGTCGACGCGGAGTTGCGCGACCCGCAGCCCGATCGCCGCGTCAAGATCGCCCGGCAGATTCGCGGACATCGCCTGCGTAACAACGGATCCTGGGTCAACAAGTACTACGACGACATGGCCTGGCTGGCACTGGCTCTGGAACGAGCGGCGCGAATCGCGGGCGTGGACCGAGAGCGCGGCCTGCGCAAGCTGAACGAACAACTCGTCAACTCCTGGGTGCCCGAGGACGGCGGGGGCATCCCGTGGCGCAAGCAGGACCAGTTCTTCAACGCCCCGGCCAACGGCCCGGCCGGCATCTTCCTGGCCCGCTACGGCGACCGGTTGCGCCGGGCCCAGCAGATGGCGGACTGGATCGACGAGACCCTGATCGACCCGGAGAGCCACCTGGTGTTCGACGGCATCAAGGCCGGCTCGCTGGTGCGGGCGCAGTACACCTACTGCCAGGGCGTGGTGCTCGGCCTGGAAACCGAGTTGGCCACCCGGACCCAGGACGACCGGCACGCGCCGCGCGTGCATCGCCTGGTCGCCGCTGTCGCCGAGCACATGGCCCCGGACGGCGTACTGCGTGGATCCGGCGGGGGAGACGGCGGCCTGTTCGCTGGCATCACCGCCCGCTACCTGGCGTTCGTCGCCACCACGTTGCCGGGCGATTCGGTCGATGACGCCACAGCCCGCGACACCGCCCGCCGCATCGTGCTGACGTCGGCACAGGCGGCCTGGGACAACCGCCAAACCGTGGACGGGCTACCGCTATTCGGCCCGTCGTGGGACGAGACCGCAGAGCTTCCGGCGGTGGGCGGGCAGAGGGCGCAGTTCGTCGGTGGCGCGGTGACTGCCTCGGAGGTTCCCGAACGTGACCTGTCCGTGCAGTTGTCCGGCTGGACGTTGATGGAGGCCGCCCACGCTGTGGCAGCTTACGAAGGGATGAGCAATGAGTAAGGTCCACGCCGACGCCGTCTCGGCCTGGGATGGTCTGCTGAAGGACGGAATCACTATCGCCGCAGGCGGTTTCGGCCTGTGTGGTATTCCGGAGAACCTGATCCAGGCGCTGGTCGACAGCGGCATCAAGAATCTCACCATCGTCGGAAACAACGCCGGGGTGGACGATTTCGGCATGGGCCTGCTGCTCAAAGCGCGTCAAGTGGACAAGGTGATCGCCTCCTACGTGGGCGAGAACAAGGAATTCGAGCGCCAGGTGCTGGCCGGTGAACTCGACCTGGTGCTGACGCCGCAGGGGACGCTCGCCGAGAAGCTGCGCGCCGGCGGTGCCGGCATCCCCGGCTTCTACACCCGCACCGCGTTCGGCACCAACCTCGCCGAGGGCAAGGACACCCGCGTCTTCAACGGCACGGAATACGTTCTGGAAGAAGGCATTACGGCCGACGTCGCGATCGTCAAGGCGTGGAAGGGCGATAAGTCCGGCAACCTGATCTATCGCAAGACCGCCCGCAACTTCAACCCGATGATTGCCACCTGTGGCGCGGTGACCCTGGCCGAGGTCGAAGAACTCGTCGAGATCGGCGAGTTGGATCCCGACCAGATCCACACCCCGGGCATCTACGTCGACCGGATCATCCAAGGCCCCGCCTACGAGAAGCGGATCGAGTTCCGCACCACCACCGGCGGCGCCGCGGTCAAGAAGGACAGCCCGATTCGCGAAGTGATGGCCCAGCGCGCCGCCAAGGAACTGCGCGACGGCTACTACGTCAACCTCGGCATCGGCATTCCGACGTTGGTGGCCAACTACATTCCCGACGACATCAAGGTCACGCTGCAATCCGAGAACGGCCTGCTGGGTATCGGCGCCTACCCGACCGAAGACCACGTCGACCCCGACCTGGTCAACGCAGGCAAGCAGACCGTCACCAGCCTGCCCGGGTCGAGCTTCTTCAGCAGCGCCGACTCGTTCGCGATGATCCGCGGCGGCCACATCGACCTGTCCATCCTGGGCGGCCTCGAGGTGGCCGAGAACGGCGACCTGGCCAACTGGATGGTGCCCGGGAAAATGGTCAAAGGGCCCGGTGGCGCAATGGATTTGGTGTCCGGCGTCAAGCGGGTGATCGTCGTGATGGACCACACCGCCAAGGACGGCAGCCCGAAGATCCTCAAGCAGTGCTCGCTGCCGGTCACCGGCAAGGCCGTGGTCGACATGATCATCACCGACCTGTGCGTCTTCGACCTCGACCCCGAGCGCGGCCTCACGCTGATCGAACTGCACCCCGGCGTCACCGTCGCCGACGTCCGCGCCAAGACCGGTTGCGATTTCGCGGTCGCCGTCTGACCGAACGGTTTGACTCTGCGCTGACGGCGACGCCCACTCGCGCTTTTCCGCCATGGCCGCAGAGTCGATCTAGCTCATGCCGTTCGGCGCTACTCTGGAATTCATGACGACCCGTCGCAATCTGCTGTTCGGCGCCGCGTTCGGCGCACTTGCCGGTGCCGGCGCGTGGAGTGCCTTCACCGCATCCGGCGCACCGAGCTCCCCGGCCAAAACCTACGAGGTCAACCACACCGACTCGGAGTGGCAGCGCATGCTATCGCCCGCCGCATACGAGGTGCTGCGCCACGCGGACACCGAGCGGCCCTACAGCAGCCCACTCAACGAGGAGCATCGCTCCGGGACGTTCACTTGCGCCGGCTGCGCGCAGAGCCTGTTCGCGTCGACGACGAAATTCGACAGCGGCACCGGCTGGCCCAGTTTCTACCGCGCCCTGGAAAAAGCCGTAGTCGAGAAAACGGACAACACCATGGGGATGGCGCGCACCGAGGTGCTCTGCAGCCGCTGCGGCGGACACCTCGGTCACGTCTTCGACGACGGCCCTCAGCCCACCGGGCTGCGCTACTGCATGAACGGCGTCGCGATGGGCTTCACGCCGGCCTAAGCCGGAATCAACGCCGACGCCGCGACGGATGCGGCCCCTGCGATCACGCGGTGCGCCTGCTCCGCAACCAGATGCGGGTCGTCGGGTCGGTGTAGACCGCGATCGCCAGCGGCGGGCGGCCCGGCGGCCAGACGATTGCGATGTCGTTGCTCTCGCCTTGCGCACCCGAGCCCGTCTTGTCCCCGACAACCCAGTTCTGCGGCAGTCCGGCTCTGATGCACTGACCTCCCGTGGTGTTCGCCTTCAGGAGGGCGACGAGCCGGTCACGAGCGTCCGCGTGCTGGCCATCGCCCAAACTCAAACCGCGCAGGTTCTGGGCCATCTGCGCCGGTGTCGAGGTGTCCCGCCGGTCGCCCGGGGAGGTCACGTTCAAGTCCGGTTCCAGGCGATCGACCGAGGTGATGGAGTCGCCCAGCGACCGCGCGAACTCTGTGACCGCCGGCGGTCCGCCGAGCAAGCCCACCAGCAGATTGGCGGCGGTGTTGTCGCTGACCGTGATCGCCGCGTCGCACAGCGCGCCGACCGTCATGCCGGTGTCGACATGCTTGGCGGTCACCGGGGCCCACTCCAGCACGTCGGCTTGTCCGTAGCGGACCACCTGATCGACCAGGCCCGGTCGGCGCTCGTTCTGACGCAGCACGGCCGCGACCGCCAACGTCTTGGCCGTCGAGCACATCAGGAAGCGCTCGTCTGCCCGGTGGCCCACGGTCGCCCCCGACCCGGTGTCCAGGGCGAACACCCCCAGCCTTCCCGATAGTTGCGTCTCGAGAGCAGTGAAGTCGGGCGCAGGAGGTGATGGCGCTGGATCGTGATGGGTGCACCCGACGGCCAGCACGCCCGCACCCATCAGTCCGGCGCGCAGGGCGCTACGGCGATTCACCGAGCTAGTCCCCGACGGTCAGCTTCTCGTCGTCGGCTTTCGCGGCCCGCTTGCGCTTCAGATAGGCCCGGCCGGTCGCGATGAACGCCGGCATCATCGACACGAACAGGATGCCCAGGACGATCTTTTCCAGGTTCTGGTGGATGAACGGGATGTTCCCCAGGAAGTAGCCCGCGATCGTCACCCCGCCGCCCCACAGGATGCCGCCGACGATGTCGAAGGCCAGGTAGACCGGGTAGCGCATGTAGGAGACCCCGGCAACGACCGGGGTGAACGTCCGCACGAACGGCATGAAGCGGGCCAGGATGATCGCCGCGGGTCCGTACTTCTCGAAGAACGCATGCGACTCGGTCACGTGGTGCTGCTTGAAGAACCGCGAGTCTTCCTTCTTGAACAGCGCGGGCCCGATCCGGCGGCCGATGAAGTAGCCGGTCTGGTCACCCGCGATCGCGGTCAGGGCCACGGCCGGCGCCAGCACCCAGATGTCCAGTGTCCCGTGCGCGGCCAGCAGACCACCGGTGAACAGCAATGACTCACCGGGCAGCAGCGGAAACAGCAGACCGGTTTCGACGAAGACGATGGCCAGGATCGTCGGTAGTACGGCCGATGCAAACAGCCCCTGCGGACCGATCCAATACATCGGGTCGAGGATGTTGGGCAGGGCCACTATGGCGGTGCTCACGGTGTTCAAGATACCGGCGATTTGACCCCGCCTTTACCGGGCGGCCTGCAGTCGCCGCCGCGGTGTTGCGATACTAGGCCGATACTTCAGGAGGAGACCTCATGCCTATCGCGACGCCAGACGTCTACGCCGAGATGCTCAAGCGTGCCAAGGAGAACGAGTACGCCTTCCCGGCGATCAACTGCACGTCGTCGGAGACGGTCAACGCAGCGCTGAAGGGTTTTGCCGACGCGGGCAGCGACGGGATCATCCAGTTCTCCACGGGCGGCGCGGAATTCGGCTCCGGCCTCGGGGTCAAGGACATGGTCACCGGCGCGGTCGCGCTGGCCGAGTTCACCCACGTCGTCGCCGACAAGTACCCGATCAATGTGGCGTTGCACACCGACCACTGCCCGAAGGACAAGCTGGACACCTATGTGCGCCCGCTGCTGGCCATCTCCAGTGAGAGGGTGCGAGCGGGTCAAAATCCGCTGTTCCAGTCGCACATGTGGGACGGCTCCGCGGTGCCGATCGACGAGAACCTGGAGATTGCGCAGGAGCTGCTGAAGCTGGCCGCCGCCGCCAAGATCGTCCTCGAGGTCGAGATCGGCGTCGTGGGCGGCGAGGAAGACGGCGTCGAGGCCGAGATCAACGACAAGCTCTACACCACCCCCGAGGACTTCGAGAAGACCATCGAGGCGCTGGGCCACGGCGAGCACGGGCACTACCTGCTGGCCGCGACCTTCGGCAACGTGCACGGCGTCTACAAGCCCGGCAACGTCAAGCTGCGCCCCGACATCCTGGACCAGGGGCAGAAGGTCGCCGCGGCCAAGCTCGGACTGGGCGATGGCGCAAAGCCCTTCGACTTCGTCTTCCACGGCGGGTCCGGCTCGCTGAAGTCGGAGATCGAAGAGGCGCTGCGTTATGGCGTGGTGAAGATGAACGTCGACACCGACACCCAGTACGCGTTCACCCGGCCGCTGGCCGCGCACATGTTCACCAACTACGACGGCGTGCTCAAGGTCGACGGCGAGGTGGGCAACAAGAAGGTCTACGACCCGCGCAGCTACCTCAAGAAGGCCGAGGCGTCGATGACCGAGCGGGTCATCGAGGCGTGCAACGACCTGCACTGCAACGGCAAGTCCGTCAGCTAGCCGCGGCGGGCCCAAAGAGCTTTAGCCGGACTTGGACTCGCAGATCTTCCACTGGTCGTCGCGATACTGCAGGTCGAAACTGCGCATCGAGCGGGTCTGCGGCGCGTACGCCATGAACGCGGTGACGTTGGCCTCCGCGTGGTCTCCGTCGACGACCACCTGGTCGATGTCGGCGACGACGGGATATTGCTTGGCAGCCGCGACGCGGTGATACACGTCGTTCCACTCGCGCTGGTTGTAGTTGACGTAGTCGTCGCGCATGCTGCCGCAGGTCAGGGTGCGCAGCTTGGTCAGGTCACCGGTCTGCACCGCGGCGTCGAAACTCTGAATTGTGTTGCGCACCTGGTCTTCCCGCGACGCGTTGGACTGCCGGTCGCCGCGGGTCAGCAGCACGGTGCCGAGCACGGCGACGGCCGCGAGCGCCAGGATGATCAGGATCAGCGCCAGCACCCAGCCCCAGCTGCGCTGGCCGGACGGCCGGAATTTAGAGCCCAGCCGCGGCGGAATCAGTTGCGGCGTAGCGGCTCTCGCGCCGGGCTGGGCGCCAGTGGGCGGGCGGCCCTGGGCGAAGACCTCGGTGGCGGGGTCGCTGGCCGCGTCGATGATCGCGGTTTCCTTGGCGTCGAAGCCGGGAGCGGTATAGCGGCGCTCGCCTGGCTGAAGCTGGGGGACCGGCGGCTGCTGCTCCGGCCCGGACGGGCCGATCACCTCGGTCTCCGGGTCCGCTGCGTGCGGGCTCTCGGTGGTCTTTTCGTCGGCGCCGGAAGTCGGTTCGACGGTGGTGTCGGCCTCCGATTGCGCCTGCTCGGTGGTCGCATCGTTCTCGACGGCGTCCGGGTCGGACCCTGATGGAGTGGGCATAGGCGCAGCTGTCCTCTTCGGTCTCGAAATACCTCTTGGAGCTTAGCGACCCGACGCCAGTCCCGGCGTCGCGGCGTGCTCGCCGCACGGCACAATAGCGACATGACGCCGATGCACGATCTGCTGGGACCTGACCCGATCCGGCTGCCGGGTGACCCGGAGGCCGAGGACCAGTTGGAGGCCGGCGACAACCCGACCGCGGTCGCCGCTGCGCACCCGTCGGCGTCGGTCGCCTGGGCGGCGTTGGCCGAAGACGCGCTCGACGACGACAAGGCCGTCACCGCTTACGCCTACGCCCGCACCGGCTACCACCGTGGCCTGGATCAATTGCGCCGCAACGGCTGGAAGGGCTTTGGCCCGGTGCCGTTCTCGCACGAACCCAACCGTGGCTTTCTGCGTTGCGTTGCGGCGCTGGCCCGCGCGGCCGACGCCATCGGCGAAACCGACGAGCAGGCGCGGTGTCTGGATCTGCTCGACGACTGCGACCCGTCGGCCCGCGAGCGCCTCGGCCTCAGCTAGAAGCCGGGCGCGCATTCGTCGTCCCCGGCCGGATCGATCTGGATCGTGGCGTGGTCGAGTCCACGCGCGGCCAGCACGGACTGGGCGTCGTGCAGGATCCGTCCCGAGCCGTCGCGGCTGGCCAGGTGGGCGGTCACCATGTCCTTTCCCGGCACCAGGGTCCACACGTGCAGGTCGTGGACTTCGGTGACCCCGTCGACCGCCGCCAGCGCCGCCCGCAGTTCGTCGACGTCGATGTGGCTGGGCGAGGCTTCGGACAGGATGCGCAGTGCGCCCGCGGCCAGCGACAGCGCCCGCGGCAGCACCCACAGCGCCACCAGCACGGCGACCACCACATCGGCGTAGGGCCAGTGGGTGGTGAGCGTGACGACACCCGCGATCAGGACGCCGATGCTGCCTACGGTGTCGGCGATGACCTCCATGTAGGCGCCCTTGACGGCCAGGCTCTCCGTGGAATGCGAGCGCAGGAGCAGCGCCACGACGGCATTGGTGGCCAGCCCGGTCAGCGCGACGGCGATCATCGGTGCGCCGGGCACTTCCGGCGCCTGGCCGATGCGCCCGATCGCCTCACGCAGGATCAGCGTGGCCACCCCGATCAACAGCACGGCGTTGGCGACGGCGGTGAACACCTCCGCGCGATGCCAGCCGTAGGTGCGGGCGGGCGAAGTGCTGCCGCGCGCGGCGAGGATGACCGCGCACAGTCCCATGAAGGTTGCCGCCACGTCGGTGAGGATGTGGCCCGCGTCGGCCAGTAGCGAGATCGAGCCGATCAGCAGCGCGGTCGTCAGCTCAACGACGAAGAATGCGCCGAGCAGTGCAGTGGCGATCGCGAGCCGGGGTGCCGGCGTTCCCGGACTGGCGTGATCGTGGCCGGCGCCCATAGCCAGCAATATATGCGGATCTGCGCATGTATTGCAAGGATGGTTTTCGGGTCAGTGGCGCCAGAACTGCATGAGCCAGGCGCCGAGCCGCCACGCGGAGCCCGACAGCCCGGACAGCTCGAAGACGTCGTCGACGAGTCCGAAGAACAGCTGGTTCAGCGGCGGCGCGAGCAGCAGCACGAACAGCAGCAGGAAGCCGTACGGCTTGAACTGCGCCAGCGCCCGCTGTGTCTCCGGGCTCAGATGCGGCTCGAGGGCGTTGTAGCCGTCCAGGCCCGGGATCGGAAGCAGGTTCAGCAGCAGCGCGGTGATCTGCAAGAAGCCCAGGAAAGCGATGCCGGCCCAGAACACCGGGTGCATCGGGTCGAAGAACAGGGTGGCCGCCTCGAGCAGCGCGACGGCCAACACCAGGTTCGCCGCCGGCCCGGCGAGGCTGACCAGCGTGCGCTGCTTGGCCGTCATATAGGCCGTCCGCACATATACGGCCGCGCCGGGTAGCCCGATCCCGCCGATCGCCGTGATCAGAATCGGTATGAGGATCGACCACACCGGGCTGATGTAACGCCGCGGATCCAGGTCCAGATAACCGCGTAGTGCGATGTCCTGATCGCCGAAGCGCCACGCGGTGAAGGCATGCCCGAACTCGTGCAGGCACAGCGATACCACCCAGCCCGCGATCACCAGAACGAACACGGCGAGGTAGGAGAGCGGCCCGACCTCCGCGCCCACCCAGTACGCCAACCCGCCGCCGAGGACGGCGACGCCGAGAATTGCCCAGAAGATCAGGCTGGGCCGCACCGACTGGTGCACAGGCATATTCACGTCACGAAGCTACCGGACGGCGTTGATGCGCCGGCTCCTCGCGCCTGGCGGCACTCGTCACCGGACGGCTAGCCAGCCCTCCGTGTTTCGGTACATCGTCGAGCGGCGCACCGGCCGAGCCGCCGTCACGCCGTCGCGCACCACCAGCACCCCAACGCCGCCCAACTGCGCGGCCCGCCCGACCAGCCAGCGACGCGTGCCCGACACCCGCGCCCGCAACCCGGGCAACGCCGCCGTCGGCTCGACGACCACCTCCGCGACATCGCCGTCGAACAACACCTCGTCATCGACGACCGCCTCGCCGCGCAACAACGCCTCCCCGTCGGCGGGCCGCCAGAGCGCGGATCCGGTGATCACGGAACCGGTCTCGTCGCGAATCAGTGGCACCCGGCGTGCCGACCCGCGTACCGCCCGCCGCGCAGCCCATCGACCCGCCGGCAGTCGGTAGGCCCGGGTCGCCGGGGTGCGACCGCGCGGCACGTAGGCCACCTCGACTTTCAGCAGCTCGGCACGCAGCAGCCGCGTCAGCACCGACGCCAAGTCGGCGTCACCGCCGACGACCACCACCCGGCGCGCGGTCGCGAGCGTCGCATCGACGTCGTCGCCGTCGATTACCGTGAGTCCTCGCAGCGCGCGCGGCAGTGGAGTGTCGAAGGCGAAAACCAGCACGTCTGCGTCGATGTGCCCGCCTCCTCCTCAGGCCGATTCGGCCTGCATCGTCGCCGGGCGTGATATTCAGGAGCGTCCTCGCAAACGGCTGAGATAGTGTGGGTCACCGGCTGGACCACAATAAGCGGCCTGAATACGTGGGATTTAACAGGAGTAAGCCATGCCGGCAATCGTCCTGATCGGCGCCCAATGGGGCGACGAGGGCAAGGGCAAGGCCACCGACCTTCTCGGCGGCCGCACCAAATGGGTCGTTCGCTACCAAGGCGGCAACAACGCCGGGCACACCGTCGTGTTGCCCAACGGCGAGAACTTCGCCCTGCACCTGATCCCGTCGGGTGTGCTGACACCGGGCGTCACCAACGTCATCGGCAACGGCGTGGTGATCGACCCGGGCGTCCTGCTCGAGGAACTGAAGGGACTCGAGGACCGCGGTGTCGACACCTCCAAGCTGTTGATCTCCGCCGACGCGCATCTGCTGATGCCCTACCACGTGGCCATCGACAAGGTCACCGAGCGCTACATGGGCAACAAGAAGATCGGCACCACCGGCCGCGGAATCGGTCCCTGCTACCAGGACAAGATCGCCCGCCAGGGCATCCGGGTCGCCGACGTGCTCGACTCCGAAGAACTCACCAACAAGATCGAAGCCGCGCTGGAATTCAAGAACCAGGTACTGGTCAAGATCTACAACCGCAAGGCCCTCGATGCGACGCAGGTCGTCGACAACCTGCTGGCGGAGGCCGAGAGCTTCAAGCACCGCATCGCCGACACCCGGCTGCTGCTCAACACCGCGCTGGAGGCAGGCGAGACCGTCCTGCTGGAAGGCTCGCAGGGCACCCTGCTCGACGTCGACCACGGCACGTATCCCTATGTCACGTCGTCGAATCCGACCGCGGGCGGTGCGGCCGTCGGCTCCGGCATCGGCCCGACCCGCATCACCACCGTGCTGGGAATCCTCAAGGCCTACACCACCCGGGTCGGCTCGGGCCCGTTCCCGACCGAGCTGTTCGACGCGAACGGCGAGTACCTGTCCAAGACCGGCGGCGAGTTCGGCGTCACCACCGGCCGGCGCCGGCGCTGCGGCTGGTTCGACGCCGTGATCGCGCGCTACGCCACCCGGGTCAACGGGATCACCGACTACTTCCTGACCAAGCTCGACGTGCTGTCCAGCTTGGAGACGGTCCCGGTGTGCGTCGGCTACCGCATCGACGGCAAGGAGACGCCCGAGATGCCGATGACGCAGAGCGATCTGCTGCGCGCCGAGCCGATCTACGAGGAACTGCCCGGCTGGTGGGAGGACATCTCCGAGGCCCGCGAATTCGACGACCTGCCCGCGAAGGCGCGTGACTACGTGCTGCGGCTGGAAGAGCTTGGTGGAGCACACATTTCGTGCATCGGTGTGGGCCCGGGTCGCGACCAGACCATCGTGCGTCGCGACGTGCTGACGGCTCGCCCATGACGGAGTCGCCCGAAGCGCTGGACCCCGAGTACGACCATCACGGCGGCTTCCCGGAATACGGCGCCGCCAGCCCGGGCCCGGGCTTCGGCCGCTTCGTCGCGGCCATGCGTCGGGTGCAAGATCTCGCGGTGTCCGCTGATCCCAGCGACGACCTCTGGAATGACGCGGCCGCGCACGCCGAGGCGTTGGCCGAGCAACTTGCGCCGTTCAAGGCCGGTGAGGGACAGGCCCCGGCCGGCCGGTCGCCGCAACTGCCCGGGATGGGCAGCCTGCTGCTGCCGCCCTGGACGATGAGCCGCTACGACCCCGACGGCGTCGAGATGCGCGGCCATTTCAGCCGATTCCACGTCGGCGGCAACGGCGCGGTTCACGGCGGCGTGCTGCCGCTGCTGTTCGACCACGTCTTCGGCATGGTCGTGCACGCGGCCGGCCGGCCGATCAGCCGCACCGGCTTCCTGCACGTCGACTACCGCAAGATCACGCCGATCGACGCGCCGCTGGTAGTCCGCGGCCACGTGGCCGCAACCGAGGGGCGCAAGGCATTCGTGCGCGGCGAACTGCTCGACGGCGAGACGCTGTTGGCCGAGGCCAACGGCCTGATGATCCGGTTGCTGCCCGGCCAGCCGTAGCGGGCCACCTATCCTTGAGCACCGTGACCACGCCGCACAACGAACCGCCACCGGAGCCGAGCGACGCCGACCGCCCGACGGTGATGTTGCTGGGCACGGGAGAGTTCTGCCGCGAACTGTCGACCGCGCTGCGGCGGCTGGGTGCTCACGTGATCGTTGCCGGTCAGGAGCCGGGCGCGAATGTCCCTGCCGACGAGTCGCTGTTGCTCGACCTGACGGACGCCGACGAGGTGGGCGGCGCGATCCGGCGGCTGCGTCCGCATTTCGTGGTGACCGCGTCCGACGCCGTGCCGCCGGACGCGCTGACCGCCGTCGCAGCGAGCGGCATCGCCGAATTCGTTCCGAGCGCGCGGTGTGCGCGACTCACCGCGGACCGGGAGGGCATGCGCCGGCTGGCCGCCGATGAGCTCGGCCTGCCGACCGCGCCTTTCTGGTTCGCCGGGTCGATCGACGAGCTGCGTGCCATTGCCGACCACGCGGGCTATCCGCTGCGCGTGCAGCCGGTGGCCGCGGTCGGCGGCGAAGGCCAGTCGGTGGTCCTGCTGCCGGGCGATCTCGAGCAGGCCTGGCAACGGGCCGTGTCCACCGGCGGGCGCAGCCGGGTGTTGGCCGAGACGCTGGTCGAAATCGACTTCCACGTGACGCTGTTGACGATCCGCGGCGAGGGACCGTCCGGGCCGACGCTGGACTTCTGCCAGCCGATCGGCCACGGCGAGGCCATTGGTGACGTGCAGGAATCGTGGCAGCCGCAGGATCTGAGCCCCGCCGCGCTGGACGCCGCGAAGTCGATCGCCGCCCGCGTCGTCAAGGCGCTCGGCGGGCGTGGGCTGTTCGGCGTCGAGCTGATGGTCCGCGGCGACGAGGTCTACTTCTGTGATGTGACGGCCCGTCCGTTCGAGAGCGGGCTGGTCACCGTGCGCACCCAGCGGCTGTCGGAATTCGAGTTGCAGGCGCGGGCCATCCTGGGTTTGTCGACCGACACCATCATGATCTCGCCGGGCGCGGCAGAGGTGATCTATGCCGGCGTCGACGGGGCGGGTCAGCGACCGCGCGGCGGAGCCGCGCTGGGTGACGCGCTGCGCACCACCGAGAGCGACGTCCGGGTATTCGCTCGCGATGAGTCTGGGGCGCGGCGCCCGCTCGGTGCCGCCGTCGTCACCGCCGCCGACGTGACGACCGCCCGGGGCCGCGCTCGCGATGTGTCGGCCGCGCTGCGCCGGCTCTGGTAGCCATGCCCGCTTCCCTGTTGGAGGCCGCCCAGCCCGATGTGCCAGACTCACGCAGGTGAGTTACGCAGGAGATATCACCCCCGAGCAGGCGTGGAAGTTGCTCAGCGAGAATCCCGAGGCGGTACTCGTCGACGTCCGCACCGATGCCGAATGGCGGTTCGTCGGCGTCCCCGACTTGGCCAGCCTGGGCCGCGATGTCGTCTACATCGAGTGGAATGACTTCGACGGCAAGCCCAACGACAACTTCGTCGGCGATCTGCTCGAGCACGTCCCGTCCGGCGGTGACCGTCCGGTGGTGTTTCTGTGTCGGTCCGGCAACCGGTCGATCGGAGCGGCCGAGGCCGCAACCGAGGCCGGAATCAGCCCGTCCTACAACGTGATCGACGGCTTCGAAGGCCAGCTCGACGGCGACAGTCACCGCGGTGGACGCGGCTGGCGGGCCATCGGTCTGCCCTGGAAGCAGTCGTGACCAAGGAGGACGTCCCGTCGGTCCGGATTCCGGACCCGCTGCCCGACGGCGTCAGCCAGGCCACCATCGGCGTGCGCGGTGGGATCCTGCGGTCGCAGTTCGAGGAAACCTCGGAGGCCATGTATTTGGCGTCTGGCTACGTCTACGGTTCCGCGGCCGAGGCCGAGCAGGCCTTCACCGGCGAGGTCGATCGATACGTCTACTCACGCTATGGCAACCCGACGATCAGCATGTTCGAGGAACGGCTGCGTCTGCTCGAGGGTGCCCCGGCGTGCTTCGCGACCGCCAGTGGCATGGCCGCAGTCTTCACGTCGCTGGGCGCGTTACTGGGCGCGGGGGACCGACTTGTGGCCTCCCGCAGCCTGTTTGGCTCGTGCTTCGTGGTGTGTAGCGAGATCCTGCCCCGCTGGGGCGTCGAGACCGTCTTCGTCGACGGCGACAACCCGGCGCAGTGGGAGGAGGCGCTCTCGGTCCCGACGCAGGCGGTGTTCTTCGAGACGCCGTCCAACCCGATGCAGTCGCTGGTCGACATCGTCGCGGTGACCGAACTCGCACACGCCGCAGGCGCAAAGGTGGTGCTGGACAACGTCTTCGCGACTCCGCTTCTGCAGCAAGGCTTTCCGCTCGGTGTCGACGTGGTGGTCTACTCGGGCACCAAACACATCGACGGCCAGGGGCGTGTCCTCGGCGGCGCCATTCTGGGCGACCAGGAATACATCGACGGACCGGTGCAGAAGCTGATGCGGCACACCGGGCCCGCGATGAGCGCTTTCAACGCCTGGGTGATGCTCAAAGGGCTTGAGACACTGGCGATCAGGGTCGATTACCAGAACGCCTCTGCGCAACGGATCGCCGAGTTCCTGCAAGGTCACCCCGCGGTGCGGTGGGTGCGCTACCCATTCCTGACGTCGCATCCGCAGTATGACCTTGCCAAGCGGCAGATGTCCGGCGGCGGCACCGTCGTGACGTTCGAACTCGACGTGCCGGACAGCGCGGCCAAGGGCCGTGCGTTCGAGGTGCTCGACAAGCTACAGCTGATCAACATCTCCAACAACCTCGGCGACTCGAAATCCCTTGTCACACATCCTGCGACGACTACCCACCGCGCGATGGGTCCGGAAGGTCGCGCCGCGATTGGTCTGGGCGACGGGGTTGTTCGCATCTCGGTCGGTTTGGAAGGCACGGACGATCTGATCGCCGACATCGACAGGGCTTTGAGCTAGCAATCTGCTGAGAGTTCGCTGGTCACCGCGCAATCGGACCTGTCTGTTCACTGTGTTGTTGGCTAGTCTTTCCCGTTGATTCGGTGCGGCAAGGCGATTCGGCGCGATAGTGAGTCGGTGCGCATTGACTGCATAAGCCGCTCGCGGATCTCGCCCCACCCGCTAACGGGCGAATTCCACGAATGGGCGGTCGTTGTCGACGGCGACGAGATCGACTGGCAGAGCTATGCCGGGCCACTGAGATTCGACGACACCGACTTCGCCATCGCCACCCGCAAGCTGCTCTCGATCGAACCCGGCGAACTGCCCGAAATGGTTTCCGAGCATATCGAATTCGCTCCACCGAGCCCCGATCAACCGCGGCTCATGGTGCACTCCACCACGCCTTATGCGAGCAGTTTCGAAACCGACCTCAGCGCGATGGTGCAGGGGCGCCCAGTGCTGGATCTCACCACCTATGTCGAGGCCCGGGGCCTTTACCTGTCTCGTCGCGGCGACCTGGTCATCGGGCGGACCCAACCCTGGCAGCGCGCGGTGGTACCGAAAGGCGTTGAACGCCTAATGCTTCCGGATGCCGATTACTATTACCTGTCGCAGGCGCTGTTGCGCCGGGCGGTCGACGGTGGCGACCGGGATCCGGTGATGCGGCAGGTCATCGAGTTCGTGCGCGCGAATCCGTCGACCGTGATGTGCCCGTACGACTTCGAGCCCGAATTCCAGCTATTCGCGACGTGGCTG
The DNA here is from genome assembly GCF_030252325.1 of Candidatus Mycobacterium wuenschmannii. Classification (NCBI taxonomy): domain Bacteria; kingdom Bacillati; phylum Actinomycetota; class Actinomycetes; order Mycobacteriales; family Mycobacteriaceae; genus Mycobacterium; species Candidatus Mycobacterium wuenschmannii. The sequence continues at coordinate 4,234,208 of NZ_CP126981.1, forward strand.
GCCCGGGCAGCCGGGTTACAGCGGATTCGGGTCGACGCCAACGACTTTCGCCTCGGCATCTGGAATCGCAAGCGCATGTTGCACCCGACGGTGCGGGCCGCGCTGGATCTAGACCATCAGGTCGCAGGCCGGCCCGGGCCGGTCATTCTGGAGTGTGAGCACCGAGCCAGCGAGGCGTTCGCCGCGCTGCACGCGCCGATCCGGGTGCTACCCGGTTACGCCGTCGAGCGGCGCGACAGCCGTGGCGATTTCGTTCGCGATCTACTTCGCGCGGGTGCCCTACTGCGCGAGCGGTATGGCCTGAGCCGCGCATGCCTGAAGCCCTCCGACGGCGGCAACGGCGGACGGATCACCCCGGGCATCGAACTCGACCACACCGCCCGCCTTGTCGACCTCGCCGCCAGCGCCTGGGAGCTGGGTGGCGACCAGGTGCTCGAGGCACACGTGACCTACTTCGAGCGGGATGTCGGCGGTGAACGCGTGCTGACCACACCGTCGGCGCACGTTCGCTCAGGCGAGTTGCTCGACGGTCTCACTCTTCAGTTCATGCGCGGCACGTCGTGGAGGGGCAACATCTTCGTCGGCCTCACCGAGTGGTCGGGCCTGGGTTTGGATCCGAGCGTCTACTCGAGGCTGCGTGCGACGATGACCGATCTGCACCAACGCCTGGGTCTGTTGCACTGCGGCATCGACTTCGCCGTCGGCACCATCGGCGGGGTCTTCGGCGACACGGCGGTGGCCGCCGTGCAGGACATCAATCCGAAAGTCACGGGTGCGCTGTTTCTGCGGGAGTTCATGGCCCGCCACCCCGAGGTCGGTCCTGGCGCGGCCACCCGCGTTCTGAGTCCCGACGCCAGCGAAAGTGCCGACCGCATACGTGAATTGGTGTCCGCGCTCTCGACCGCCGACCATCCCTGCGAGGAGGTGGCGGTCGTGCCCGGCCGATGGGCGATGATCGCCACCTCGGCGGCGACATCGCTGACGGCAGGCGCTCAGGCGTTGGCGATGGAGCGGAAGCTCGCCGCGAGGCACTGATCACGTTTGGTGACAGCGTGATAACAACTCGACGACGCGCTACGTGAATACCGGGAACTCCGCCGTCCGAGATTTATCGTCACGTTGTGTACCGCCGCACTGTCTTGAAACTTCCGCTGCTGTTGGCGGCGGGCACCGCACTGGCGCAGGCGCCCCGCGCGTCGGCTGACCCGCCGCGGGCGTCCGCCGAGTCGAGTCGATGGTCCGCCGATCGGGCGAACCGCTGGTACCAAGGGCAGGCCTGGCCCGTCGGCGCAAACTTCATCACCTCCACCGCGATCAACCAACTCGAGATGTTCCAGCCGGGCACGTATGACCCGCGCCGCATCGATCAGGAACTCGGCTGGGCCCGGGCCCACGGGCTCAACACCGTGCGGGTCTTTTTGCACGATCAGTTGTGGGCACAGGACGCCCGCGGTTTCCAGACGCGCCTCGCCCAGTTCGTCGGCATCACGGCGCGGCACCGGATCAAGCCCCTGTTCGTGTTGTTCGACTCGTGCTGGGACCCGTTCCCCAAGCTCGGCCCACAGCACGCCCCGACGCCGGGCGTGCACAACTCCGGCTGGGTACAGGGCCCCGGCGCCGAGCGCATCGACGACAAGCGCTACACCCGCACCCTGCAGGAGTACGTCATTGGTGTGATGACCCAATTCCGCAACGACGACCGGGTTTTGGGCTGGGATGTATGGAACGAGCCCGACAACCCCGCGCCGCAGTACGCCCGTGTCGAGCGCGCCGACAAACTGGACCGCGTCGCCGACCTGCTGCCGCAGGTATTCAACTGGGCGCGGTCGGTGGACGCGCGACAACCGCTCACCAGCGGTGTGTGGGACGGCGCATGGGCAGATCCCGGCAGCCGCACCACAATTCAGAACATCCAGCTGGCCAACTCCGACGTGATCAGCTTCCACTCCTACGCGGGACCCTCGGCCTTCGAATCCCGCATCGGCGAACTCACCCCGCACGGTCGACCCATCCTGTGCACCGAGTACATGGCCCGCACCCAGGGCAGCACGGTCGAATCGATCTTGCCGGTTGCCAAGCGGCACAACGTCGGAGCGATCAACTGGGGACTGGTGGCGGGCAAGACCCAGACCTACTTCCCGTGGGATTCGTGGAACCACCCGTACTCCCAAGTGCCCAAGGTCTGGTTCCACGATCTGCTGCGGCCGGACGGAGCGGCGTTCGACAACACCGAGTCCCAGACCATCAGAAGCCTGAGCGCCGCCACCTTCGGCTGACGCATGACCGTCGCGAAGTCGATACTGCTGTTCGCGATCGCCGCGGTCCTCGAAATCGGGGGCGCGTGGCTGGTGTGGCAGAGCGTGCGCGAACACCGCGGCTGGATCTGGGCCGGGTTGGGGGTAATCGCCTTGGGCGCTTATGGATTCGTCGCCACCTTTCAGCCTGACGCGCAGTTCGGTCGGGTATTGGCCGCCTATGGCGGCGTGTTCGTCGCCGGATCGCTGGCCTGGGGCATGGTGGCGGACGGCTTTCGGCCCGACCGTTGGGACTTCGTCGGCGCGGCGGTCTGTCTGGCCGGCGTCGGCGTGATCATGTACGCGCCGCGCGGGCGCTGATCACTCCTTGTGCTCGACGACCCCGGTCGCGTGCTGCGCACGGTCTTCGTAGGCGCGGCGGGCGGTGGTGTCGAAGTTGAGGAACACCGTGTCGTTGCCCATCTTCTTGTTGAGCCAACGACGGCCGCGGTCCGGCACCAGCGTTGCGACGGCGGCGAACGACTTGCCCCAACCCGGCACCGACACGCGGGATTTCGGCTTGTCGAGCACCTTCACGATCGCTGCTGCGATGTCTGCGGGCTCGACGGGCTTCTGCGCCGATGACGGGGTGGTGCCCGCGATCAGTTCGGTGTTGGTGAACGTCGGCAACACGGCAGAGACGGCGACGCCCTGCGGTGCGAATTCGTCGGCAAGCGCCGTGGTCAACCCGACCACACCGAATTTCGTTGCGGCATAGACGACCTGGCCGGGAACGGCGACCATGCCCGCCAACGATGCGATGTTGACGATGTGCCCGCTGCGGCGCCTCACCATGTCGGGCAGCACCAGCTGGCAACCGGTCAGCACACCGTAGAGGTTCACCTCGATCGACGAGCGGATGGCCTGCGCCGACTGCTCGAGGAAGGGGCCGACCGGCATGACGCCGGCGTTGTTGATCAGCACGTCGATGTGCCCGCCGCCGTCGGCGCGGGCCTTGTCGAGGAAGGCCGCGAACGACTCCTTGTCGGTGACGTCGAGGGGATGACCGCTTACCTGACCCAGGCTGCTGATGCCGGCGACGGCGCTCTCGAGCACGTCGAGGTCCCGGTCGCCGATGACCACCCGGGCGCCGCGGGCCAGTAGCGCCTGCGCAGTGGCGTAGCCGATGCCGCGAGCAGCGCCGGTGATGACGATGGTCTTACCTCTGATGCGGTCCATTCGACGGACTTTACAGGTGTCAAGTCCGTGGCGGAACTGTGTCGCGGACACCGGATCGTCGCTGCTCAGCGCCCTGATGGAACCGGCGCGACCGCGCGCTCGTCGGAAATTACATACCAGGGGCTCAGGTTTTGTGCGTCCAGTAAGCCGGACAGTCCACATATTGCGCTCAGGTAATAACGTCTGGTATTTCTAGAAGTGCAAACGATACTAAACGAATGAAACATGGCAGATTTACGAATCACCGGTCTGCACTCTCGGGAGAGGAGCCCCATGAGACCGACATCCGTGGGCACCGCCGTCAGAGCATTCTCCCTCGGTCAGAGCTATAGCTGGCCCGATCCCGACATCGAGGGCACCCTTGTGGTCTCCGAGCCGTCGGCGGACCCGGAGTTGTGGGCTGAGTACACCGCGGGCGCGGTGCGCAGCTACAGCAAGCGCGGCGTGGAATCCGCACTCGACCTCGAAGCGCTGCGTACCGGTAGCGACACGATCATGTTCGGCGCCGTCGTCGCCGACTCCGGCCACGTCGTCGGTGGCTACCGCGCCATCGCGTTGGGCTCATCGGCCGACTCGCATGCCGTCGAGGAGTGGGCGGGTCAGCCCGGTCAACACGATGTGCGACGGATGATCGACGAACGCGTGCCCTATGGCGTGCTGGAGATGAAGTCCGGCTGGGTCACGGACGCCGCCGGCCGCAACCCTTTACTCACCACCGCGCTGGCGCGCAGCTGCTTCTACATGATGGTCATGCTGGATTTCCAGTACACGATGTGCACGGCCGCGGTGCCGGTGCTCAACAGCTGGCGCTCGTCAGGGTCTGTGGTCGCGCCCATCCCGGCGACGCCGTACCCCAGCGAGCATTACCGCACCAAGATGATGTGGTGGAACCGACGCGACTTCGTCAGCCACGCCAAGCCCAACCAGCTCACCAAAATCGTCAGTGAGACAAAGGATTTGCTCCACGAGCAATTCCGCCGGGGGCCCGCCGCCGCCGATATCACCAGCCTCGTCCCGTCCACTCCGGCGCAGCTCGTTCTCGCCGATGCCTTCGAGGTGGCCTAGCCATTACGCCTTCAGCTACTCACCCACGCCCCGTCCACCCAATTGCAGAGGTAACCACCATGGAAAGCAAGAACTCAGAACCGGTCTGGATCATGTTCGCCACCGACGTCGAGAGTCGCGACAAGCTGGTCAAGTACGCCGGCGGGTCGCAGTACCAGGTCGACCCGAACACCGCAGCCTCGCTGATCCTGGTCGGCGCGGCGGAGCGGCTGGCCTCGCCGCTGGAAGCGCCGGTGCTGCCCGGTGTCAGCGGCATGTCGATGGTCAACCGCGAAAGCGCCTGAGCCTCTTTAGATCCCGAGGTCCTTGGCGACGATAGTCTTCATGATCTCGGTGGTCCCACCGTAAATAGTCTGGATGCGGGCGTCGACGAAAGCCCGCGACACCGGATACTCCCGCATATACCCGTAGCCACCGTGCAGCTGTAAGCACCGGTCGGCGGTGCGCACCTGAAGCTCGGTGGTCCACCACTTCAACTTCGCGGCTCGCGCCGCGGTCAACTCGCCCTCCAGATGCTCGGCGATGCAATCGTCGAGATAGGTGCGTGCGACGTCGATTTCGGTCGACAGCTCGGCGATCACGAACTGGGTGTTCTGCAGCGCCGAGATGGGTGAGCCGAAAGCCTTGCGCTGCTTGACGTAATCGAGCGTCTCGGCCAGCACGCCTTCGGCGGCACCCACCGCACCCACGGCCAGCGAGAGCCGCTCCTGGGGCAGGTTGTTCATCAGCTGATAGAAGCCCCGGCCCTCCTCCCCGAGCAGATTGTCGACGGGCACCCGCATGTCGGTGAAGCTGAGCTCGCTGGTGTCCTGGGCGTGCAGGCCGATCTTCTCCAGGTTGCGTCCGCGGCTGAACCCGGGTGTGTCCGGTTCGACGACGAACAGCGACAGCCCCTTGTGCCGGTCCGGGCTGGTGCGGGCGGCGACGACGAACAGGTCGCCGGTCTGGCCGTTGGAGATGAAGGTCTTCGCGCCGTTGAGCACGTAGTGGTCGCCGTCGCGCACCGCGGTGGTGCGCATCCCGGCGAGGTCGCTGCCGGCGCCCGGCTCCGTCATCGCAATGCCGATCACCGTCTCGCCCGTAACCACACCCGGCAGCCAGCGCTGCTTCTGCTCGGCCGTCGTCAGCTCGGTCAGGTAGGGCAGCACGATGTCGTTCTGCAGCGACAGCGCGATGGCCTCGGCGGCCGCACCGGCGCGCTGCAGTTCGTCGACGACGATCGCGTTGTAGCGGAAATCCTCGACGCCCGGCCCGCCGAACTCCTCGGGGACCGAAAACGCCAGCAGGCCAAGTTTGCCGGCCTCGGTGAACAGCGACCGGTCCACGCAGCCGGCCTTCTCCCACTCCTCGTGGGCCGGCACGACCGTCTGCTGCACAAACTCGTGCACCATGTCGCGGAACTGGCGATGCTCGGAGGTGTACTCCAGCCGCGCGCTCACTTGAAGGCGCCCAGTCCGGTGAACGCCTGACCCAGGATCAGCTGATGCATTTCCGGAGTGCCCTCGTAGGTCAGCACCGACTCGAGGTTGACCATGTGCCGGATCACCGGGTACTCCAACGATATTCCGTTGCCGCCCAGGATGGTTCGCGCGGTCCGGCAGATCTCGATCGCCTCGCGGGTGTTGTTCAACTTGCCGAAGCTGACCTGCTCGGGGCGCAGCCCGCTGGTGTCTTTCAGTCGGCCCAGTTGCAGCGCGAGCAGCAGGCCCTTGTGCAATTCGACGGCCATGTCGACGAGTTTGGCTTGGGTGAGCTGAAATCCGGCGATCGGCTGGCCGAATTGGGTGCGCTCGCCCGCGTAGTCGAGCGCGGCCTGCCATGCCGATCGCGCGGCGCCCATCGAGCCCCAGATGATGCCGTATCGCGCCTCGGACAGACACGACAGTGGCCCCGTGAGGCCCTGCACCTCGGGCAGCATCGCGTCGTCGGGCAGGCGGACGTCGTCGAGCACCAACTCGCTGGTGATCGACGCGCGCAGCGAGAGCTTGTGGTGGATGGTGTTGGCCGAGAAGCCGGCGGTGTCGGTGGGGACGACGAACCCGCGCACGCCGTCGTCGGTGGCCGCCCAGACCACCGCGACGTCGGCGACCGACCCGTTGGTGATCCACATCTTGCGGCCGTTGAGTACCCAGTCCGATCCGTCGCGCTTGGCGCGGGTGGTCATCGAGGCGGGATCGGAGCCGGCGTCGGGCTCGGTCAGGCCGAAGCAGCCGAGCAGTTCGCCGGCGGCCATGCCGGGCAGCCACTGCTGCTTCTGGTCCTCGGAGCCGAATCGCCAGATCGCGAACATCGCCAGCGAACCCTGTACGGAGACCATCGACCGGATTCCGGAGTCGGCGGCCTCGAGCTCGGTACATGCCAGCCCGTAGTGCACGGCCGATGCGCCGCCGCAGCCGTAGCCCTCCAGGTGCATACCGAGCAGACCGAGCTGTCCGAAGTGTTTGGCCAGCTCACGGACCGGAAGGTCGCCGATCTCGAACCACTCGGCGATGTGCGGCAAGACGTGTTCGCCGCAGAACTGCCGGACGGTGTCGCGCACCGCGATCTCGTCGTCGGACAGCGAAGCGTCCAGACCGAGCGGATCCTGCGGATTGAAGGCGGGTGGTGTGCCGGTACTCATGTGCCCATACTGCCACCGCGGGAAAGTCGGCCTAGGCTGCCTTCGGGGGACTGAACATGGAGGTGACGGGCATGCCCTCACTCGGTCGCATCTCAGCCGTCGTTCTGACCGCCATCGCGTTGGCGCCGCCGGCCGTCGCGGACCCGGTCGATCCGATCCCCGGCAACGGCGTCTTCGTGGTCGGGCCCGACGTCGCACCGGGGCTCTATCACACGGCCGGTTCGGGTTCGACGTTCGGCGTGTGGATCAACAACGTGCCGACCCAGGAGTCGATGTGCTCTTGGTTCACCTACAGCACCCCCGATGCCGCCAAAGACCATGTGCTGCAGACCAACTCATCCGTCGGGCCGATGTACGCGAACATCAATACCGGCGTCAAGGCCTTCGAGTCACAGAATTGTCAGCCCTGGACCCGGGTGCCGTAAAGCATTCGGGCGCAGCGCTAGTCGCAATTGACGCACACGCCGGTCACCGACCGTTGCATGCCGCAGCTGCAGAAGGTGCCCTCGCGCCGGACGTCGCCGGAACGCTGTCGCTTCTCGTTCGGGGTACTCGCCGGTGCGGTCGCCGCGGGATGAGACTCACGCGGTTGGTCTGCGGTGGTCACATTGCTCAACGATAAGCGCGTGGACGGCTCGTGTCGGCTGCTCATACCGTTTCGCGCCAACACTTCAGCATCCTTTTGTCGTCTGGCTGACCATGATTCATGCTCCGCACACCTCACTGCTTGGCGAACACCAGCAGGCGCGCCTTGCTGCTCTGCCGGATCTCACCGTCCTGGTTCACGGTGTCGTAGGCGATGGTGACGAAACCACGGGTGGCGTTCGGCTTGGCTTGCACGTCGACGATCTCGGCCTCCACGTGAAGTTTGTCGCCCGGACGTGTCGCGGTGGGCCAGGCGACCTCGCCACCGGCGCCGATGATCCCGTTGGCCACTGGCATCCCCGAAGTCACGAGCAGTCGCATCGTGATGGCCGCGGTGTGCCAACCGCTGGCGGCGAGGCTCTTGAAGAAGGTCTCGCGAGCGGTGTCCTCACTCACGTGGAATGGCTGTGGGTCCCACTTGGTGGCGAACTCGACGATGTCGTCAGCGGTGAGTTCGTAATCGTCTGTGCGAAAACGGTATCCGACATGAATGTCGTCGAGCCAGAGTTCGCTGCTCATCATGCCGCCTTCTCGATGCGGCGTTTCAGCCGGCCGCTCAGGAACATTCGCATGGTCAGGTTCGTCGACGTGATCATCGGGATGAAGCCCAGGTAAGTCCGCTCGGACGGTTGCGCGCCGTGCAGATGCTCGAGGCTGCCGAAGATGTAAAACGCTCCGATGGTGAAGAAGGCCGCTGGAATGGCGAAGGCCAGGATTGGCCTGCGGGCATCGACAACCTGTGTTGCCAACGGTTTCTCGTAATCTTCGAGCGCCACTTTCTTGCGCAGCTTACCCAGAATGGTCGGTACGGCGTTGACTTCGCTGGCCAGCGGTACCGTTGGCTGACGCAGCACGCGCGCGACGTAGACCGACGCGCAGGTGGCGAAGACCAATGCGAGCACGAAGGTGATCGCGGTCAGGTAATTCCACAGATTCCAATTCATTGTCGTACTCCTGTCATACGGAATGGGGTCGTCAGTGGGCGCGAGCGCACCAATGTCGGCCACCAGAACCACTTTCCGAGAATGGTGACAATCGACGGCACCACGAACGATCGGACGATCAAAGTGTCGAGCAGCAGGCCGATGCACACGGTGGAGCCGAGTTGGCCGATGGTTCGCAGATCACTGATCAACATGGCCAGCATGGTGACGGCGAAGACAATCCCCGCCGATGTCACGACGCCGCCGGTGCTGCCGAGCGCGCGGATCAGCCCGGTGTGCAGGCCGGCGCCGAGTTCGTCTTTGACCCGGGCGATCAGCAGCAGGTTGTAGTCGGACCCGACGGCCACCAGGATGATGAACGACAGCGGCAGGATCAGCCAGTGCAGTGGTAGGCCAATCAGATGCTGCCAGAACAGGATCGACAATCCGAATGCCCCCGCGTAGGAGAAGGCGACAGTCGCCGGGATGACGAACGCGGCCATCAGGCTGCGAGTCAGGTACATCATGATCAGGAAGATCAACACGAACGCGGCGATGGCGGCGATGAGCAAGTCCGACATCGCGTATTGCTCGATGTCCTTGTTGTTCGATGCCGAGCCGCCGATGTAGACCTTGGACCCGGCCAGCGATGTCTCCTTCAGGATCGTGGTGATCGCCTCGGGAAACCGCTCGACGTGCTCGACACCCTCGGGGCCCATCGCGTTGCCCTCATGGGTGACGATGAACCGGGCGGCTTTGCCGTCCGGCGACATCATCAGTTCCATACCGGTTTTCACGTCTTCGTTGTCGAAACCCTCGTGCGGGATGTAGAAGAAGTCGTCGCTGCGCGCCTTGTCGAAGTCGTTGCCGACGTTGATCGAGTCATCGAAGGTCTGCTCGGTCTGGATGTTCCCCAGATCCGCCGATCCGTAGGAGTTCACCAGCTTGGCCCGAATCGCCTCGGTGTCGTCGGCCGTGGCCTTGAGTTCGGCGATGATCTTCGGGAACGCCTTGTCGACCTCGACCAGCGAGATCCGGGTCTTGTTGATGTCTTCGGCCAAGTGGTCGATCTGGTCGATGGTGTCCCACACCGACCGCAGTGCCCAGCAGATCGGGATGTCGAAACAGTGCTTGTCCCAATAGAAGTAGCTCTTGATCGGCCGAAAGAAGTCATCCAGGTTCGAGACCTCTTCGTTGATGTCATTGGCCACGTGCTCAAGATCCTCGACGGTAAGCACGGTGTTGTGGATCTCGTCGGACACCTTCTGGAAGAACGTGATCTCACGGCGCAGCACCTCGATCGAGTGCTTTTGGATATCCGCCTGCTGATCGGTGTTCATGTTCTGCTCCCGATTGAACGGCACCTGCTGACCGTTTCCGCTTCCCTGCGTTGTGAACAAATACGGGATGGTTGCGTGTTCCAGGGGCCGGCCCAGTGGCCGGGTGATGCTCTGCACCATGGCGACGCCGGGTAGGCGGATGAGGGCCCTCGCGACGCGATCCAGCGAGATGAAGTCCGAGGAATTCCGCATGTCGTGGTCGGACTCCACCATCAACATCTCGGAGAACAACTTGCTCGGCGGGAAGTGTCGATCGGCTGCCGTAAAGCCTTTTCTGGCCGACGCCGACGCCGGTTGGTACTGCCGGTCGTCGTAGTTCTGCTTGTAGGTCGGCACGAAGACCGCGCCGAGCATCACGACCGCACCGCTGGCCGCGAGAATCGGCTTGGGCCAACGCACTACGCTGGTGCCGATGCGTCGATAGAGGGTTCCTTTGACGACCGTTTTCGGTTCGAACAGCCCGAAGATGCTGCCCAGCGTCAGCAGCGCCGGAGCCAGTGTGAGCGCAGCGGCGATGGTGAACAGCATGCTGACCGCGACGGCCGGGCCCATCGTGTGGAAATAGTTGAGTCGGGCGAAGGTCAGACAGAAGCAGGCGCCCGCGATCGTCAGGCCCGAGCCGATGATGATCGGCGCGACACTCTTGAAGGCGGTGTAGTAGGCGTCTTCCGGGCTCTCGCCGTCCTGGCGGGCTTCCTGGTAGCGGCCCATCAGGAAGATGCCGTAGTCGGTCCCCGCGCCAAGCGTCAGCGAGATCACGACGTTCACCGCGAACGACGACAGCGGGATCAGCCCGATGTGACCGAACGTCGACGTAATCCCCTTCGCGACAAGGATTTCGAACAACACGCTGTACATCGGCACCACCAGCGTGGTCAGACGACCGCGATACACCAGCAACAGCATGATGAAGATCAGGATGACCGTGACGATCGTGATGTTGTTCAGGCTCGAGTCCGCAATGTTCAGAGTGTCCGAGGCCAATGGAGCGGCGCCGCTGACGTAGACCTTGAGTCCCGGCAGGGGAGGGTCGTGGTCGACGAGATCCCGGATGGAGTCGACGGATTCGTTGGCTTCCATTTGACCGATGTCGCCGGCCAGTCGTAGCAGGACGTAGGTGGACTTGCCGTCGACGCTCTGCGCACCGGCCGCGGTGAACGGCTTGCCCCACAGATCCATGGCGTACTGCACGTGCTTGGTGTCGTGGCGTAGGCGCACGATCAGGTCGTCGTAGTACTTGTGGTCGGCCTCGTTGAGAGCCCGGTTGGCCTCCAGCACCACCATCGTCAAGCTGGTCGACGTTGATTCCTGAAACTTCTTTCCGATCTCCAGCATCGCGACCTGCGACGGGGCATACGTGGGCACCATCGGCCCGGCGAGTTCTTCGGCGACCCGCTCCACCTGGGGCATGAAGGCGTTGGTGGAGATGGCGAGCAGCGCCCAGAAGACGATGATCGGGATCGACAAGACGCGGACCATCCGCGCGAAGAACGGTCGGCCGGCGCGGTGCGCGCTCATGCGGACTTCACTCGGCACTGAACGTCGGCGTCGGTGTGCGTCGACGACTGTTGGTCGCGCACAACGCCATCCACCAGCATGCGGCAGGTGGCCTGACCGCCGTGCACGTGCGCGGAAATGCTGCCCGATACCACGTTCAGCACCGTCGTCTCGGTGTGCGACCACGGCAAGGCCTTGAGATCGACCTTGTGCGGGTGCCCGTCGATGTCGACGTACACCAGCATGCCGCCACTACCGATCGACCCCGACAGCTCATAGGTGAGGTGCTTGGGGTTGAACTCTTCGGGCGCCTGTGGGCCGTTGACGGTGATCACCGGCTTCGGCTCGGAGAACTGGTGCACCTTCCACATGCAGGTCACACCCAACCCGAGCGCAACCACGGTGACCAAGGCCAGCCACCAGCGCTGCAGGAGCGCGCGGCTGGCCGAACGTTGGCTCACTGGTCTACCTTTCGGGCTTTTGTTTACTTGGCCGACTTGGCTGGCGGCTTCGGCGTGGACTGCCTCTTCGCGGCCTTGGCGCCTGCGGTGCGCTTGGGCTTCGGCTTGCAGACTTGCAGCGGATACTTCGCCTGCGTCTGGCGGTTCGCGCGGCCGGTGGATGCGATCGTGAACCGGGAGCTGGTGATCGAGACGCCCGTCTTCGCGTCGACGACAACCGGTTCCGCGACTTCCATCGTGGTGCTGTCGACGACCACGACGGCCGGACCGTCGGGCGAGAAGTGCTTGTTACCGAACTCCACAATGGCGAACAGCACCGGCATGAAATCCCGCCCCCGATCGGCGAGAACGTAGCTGTAGCGCGGCGGATGCTCTTGATAGAGCTGCTTTTCGACGAAACCCGCATCGGTCAGCCGAGTCAGACGGCTACTCAGGATGTTCGGCGCGATCCCAAGGCCGGTCTGGAGCTCGTCGAAACGATGTGCCCCCCGGAAGAGCTCACGAAGCAACAGGATGCTCCAGCGATCACCGACGCGTTCCAGCGTCTTCACGACGGGGCACTCCGTTTGCCATGCTTTGGTGTCGACCATTGCTCTCCCTGTCACTTTTGTTTTGAAAGTGACGCTAGCGGGGTGACTTGCGTTTTGCAAGTGAACGCCTCCGTGCACTCCCGGGATCCGGCCATGTGGGCGCACGCGTCCGGTCCTGGTCATGACTCGTCGGTGAATTCTGCGAGGTGGTCGGTGATGAACGCCTGCACCGTCGTGGGCGTCTTGCCGCCGATACGCTCGACGAGATCGTTGTTGCCGGCGAAGATCCCGTTCTGGTAGTCGACGGCGACATTGGTCAGGTGCTGGGCAAGAAAGTCGGGAAAGCCTTGCGCCTTGATGCCGTCGATCCACGCCGGGATCTCGGTCGGTTCGTAGCGAACGGTGCGGCCCAACGCCTCCGAGATGGCCTCGGCGATCTGGTGGTGGTTCATCTCCACCGCGCCGAACAGTGGGTAGACCTGCCCCGCGTGTGCCTCAGGGTTCTCCAGGATCGCCGCGATGACGCGGCCCTGGTCCTCCGCGGTGATCGGGGCGTGGCGTCCGTCGCCGAACGGCAGCCGGAACACGCTTTCGTCCCGGATCGAGGCGGCGCAGAAGATCGTGTACCACTCCGCGAAATAGGTTGGGCGCAAGTGTGTTGCGTCGATCGGCGACCAGTCCAGAATGCGCTCGCCCAGCCAGTGAATGCGGGCCGCATCGCTGGCCGCGCCGCGTCGTGCCGAGATCTGAGACATGTTGACGATCGCGTTGACTCCGGCTTCCTCGGCGGCCTGAGCGAAGTTTGTCGTGGCCTCGAGCAGGCCCGGGGCAATCGGGTAGACGAAGTAGGCCGCGCGAACGCCGTCGGCCGCTTCGCGCACCGTGTCGATGTCCCGCACGTCGCCGACGATGATCTCGGCTCCGCTGTCGCGTAGTTGCGCGGCGCGATCGTCGAAGCGGTGCACGAGCGCACGTACGCGGTGACCACGTTCGAGCAGTAGCTGCGTCGTGTAGCCGCCAGTCCGGCCGGCCGCGCCGGTGACGAGCAGTGCGGTGTTCTCGGTGGTCATTGGTGGGCCTCATTTCGCTGTCGCGCGGATCGGTATGTAGGCAACTGTCACAGCTAGCTCTATTTCAGTCAAGCCAACATCGGGCATGGAGTAATTTCGGGATATGCGGGAATAAACCGCTTTCTAGCAGGGTTTACGCGGCCACTCGCGGACCGCTGACGGCTCGACTCCGACGATGATGGATGGCTGGATGACGCGGAAGAGGGTGCCGCGCAGCGGAAACATCCGCAGTTGACTTGACATTCATAAAGTCAGGAGTGATGGTTGTCGAAAGTCGATCCAGCGGCGGCCTTGTCGCGCACACCCGAGGAGAGTGTCGATGAGCGGTTCAGCAGCGCCGGTCCTGGTGACCGGGGCGACGGGGCGTCACGGCTCGACCGGCGCGCACGTCGCGCGCAGGCTGCTCGGCGAAGGCAGGGCGGTGCGGATCCTGGCGCGCAGCGAGAGCGACCGCACCGAGGCGCTGGCCTCCCTTGGCGCGGAAGTGGCCATCGGGGACCTGCACGACCGCCGCAGCCTGGTGCCGGCGCTCGCCGATGTCGACCAGGCCTATTTCACCTATCCCGTGGATGCGGGGGTTATTCCGGCGGCCGCCAATTACGCCGCGGCCGTTCGAGAGTCGGGACGCGCAATCCGCACCGTCGTGATGTCGATGGGGCCGGCTCACCCGCTGCACCCCAGCGATCTCGGCCGTGCGCAGTGGCTGGCCGAAGAGCTGATGACCTGGGCCGGGCTCGACGTGCTTATCCTGCGGGTCGGGGCCACCTTTCACCAGAACCTGGTGGCCTTGCATGGCGACTCGATCAGGCGAGAGAACCTGTTGCGCAACAGTTTCGGTGATGGGAAGGTGGGCTGGATCGACGGTAGCGACGCGGGGGAGCTCGCCGTCGTCGCGCTGCTCGACCCCGACGCTTTCGACGGCCCGGTCTGCTATCCGGCCGGTGCGGAAATGCTGAATCATCACGAGGTCGCAGAGATTCTGACCGAGGAACTCGGTCGTCCGATCGCATTCGAGCCGATCTCACCCGCGGCGTGGCGTGACGACCTGCTTCGCCTCGCCCGGCGGGATCCGGATGGAGTCGTCAATACCTCGATGGCCGGCCATATTTCGAATGTCGGCGCGGCCGTCGCGGCACGGGGCGCCCCGCCCGCCGACAACGGCGAACTGGCCCGCCTCATCGACCGCGCACCGACGTCGCTCCGCGAATACATCCGCGCCAATCGAGAGAACCTGGAAATAGCACGATGACCGACACCATTGCCCACGCCACGTCATTCGACCGTGGCGACGATGCGCGCACAAGGACATTCACCTGGCAGGACCCGACACTCGGCGCTCAGGCGGCGATGAGCATGACCGGCCTGGACTACCTCCGCGCGATGCAGGCGGGCACCCTGCCGTCGCCGCCGCTGCTGCACACGTTGAACATGCGGCTCGAATCCGTCGAATCCGGTGAGGTGGTGTTCGGCATGACCCCGGCCGAATTCCATTACAATCCAATAGGTTCCGTGCATGGCGGCGTGTACAGCAGCTGCTCGACTCTGCGGCGGGCTGTGCCGTGCACAGTCTGCTGCCCGCAGGAACGGGCTACACCAGCCAGGATCTGTCCGTGCGCTTCCTGAGCGCTATACGGATCGACACCGGGCCGGTCCGCTGCACCGGCACGGTGCGTCACCTCGGGCGCCGGACCGCGCTGGCCGAGGCCTCGTTGACGACCGAGTCGGGCAAGCTGCTGGCGACCGCGACGAGCAGCTGTCTGATCATCCCCGGCCGCTGACCGGTCTGGCTATATAAAAGTATGGTCAGGAGTAGGCTGGGCCGATGACCGCACCCACTGACGCGATGACCCTGACGGGCCGTCTGGCGAACGGCGACCGAACCGGATACCGGGAAGTCTGCCCGATCGAGCGGGCCCTGGATACCATCGGCACGCGGTCGGCCCTGGTACTACTCCGTGAGGCATTCTGGGGCACAACACGTTTCGAGGACTTCGCGCAACGGGCCGGTTTCACCGAGCAGATCGCCGCGACGCGCCTCAAGCAACTGGTGGACGCCGGGGTACTGGCCAAGCGGCCGTACAAGTCGCCGGGTCAGCGCACCCGCTACGAATATGTGCTGACGAGTCGCGGTCATCAGTTGTTCCCCGTCCTGGTCAGCCTGGTCGAGTTCGGCATGCTGCTGCAGGGCGACGCGAGACGGCTGGACCTGGTGCACGGCGACGGCTGTGGTGCCTCGCTCGCCACGCATGTGCAGTGCGCCGAGGGCCACAACGTGCCCCTCTCGCAGGCCGAGGCCCGGCTGCGGCCGAAGCAGAAGCGCTGAACCCCGTCGCCAACCGGTAGCCTCACCGCATGGAGCGTCCGAGGCGCGGCCCGGCCTGGCTGGGCATCGATGTGGCCTGTGTGCTGGTGTTTTGTGCAATTGGCCGGCGCAGC
This sequence comes from Candidatus Mycobacterium wuenschmannii, assembly GCF_030252325.1. Taxonomy (NCBI): domain Bacteria; kingdom Bacillati; phylum Actinomycetota; class Actinomycetes; order Mycobacteriales; family Mycobacteriaceae; genus Mycobacterium; species Candidatus Mycobacterium wuenschmannii. The sequence goes on from NZ_CP126981.1 coordinate 4,250,268, forward strand.
CACGACGAGGGCATCAACGTCGCGGGCATCGCGACCACCGCATGGCCTTTTCTGAGCGGGACGGCGGTGGGTTGGCTGGTGTCGCAGGCGTGGCGTCGCCCGGCGGCCGTGTATCCGACCGGGGTGACGGTGTGGTTGAGCACGGTCCTGGTCGGAATGTTGCTACGCAAGTTCAGCTCTGCCGGCGTGGCCGGCAGTTTCGTCGTCGTCGCATCCGCGGTCACCGCCGTGCTGCTGCTCGGCTGGCGAGCGATCGCCCGAGTCGGGTCGCGGTGAACATGACCCGGACAGACAGCGACACCTGGGGGCCGGCCGTCGGCGTCGGTTCCACCGCCACTCTGGTCGCGACGGCGCGGGCGCTGGCGAACCGGGCGGGACTGGTCAGCGATCCGTTCGCCGAGCCGTTGGTGGCCGCGGTGGGTCTGGATTTCTTCAGCAAGGTGGCCAGCGGCGAGCTGGCCCTCAGCGATCTGGGTGACGACAACGGATTGGCTTTGCTGACAGACCTTTTGGCGGTCCGGACGCGCTTCTTCGACAACTTCCTCACCGACGCTTGCCGGGCTGGTGTCCGGCAGGCGGTGATCCTGGGATCGGGGCTGGACGCGCGACCATATCGATTGTGGTGGCCGCGCGGCACCACCGTCTACGAGATCGACCAGCCCGAGGTGATCGAATTCAAGACGCGGACATTGCGTGCCCTGGACGCCGCCCCGACCGCCAACCGGCGCGCATTGGGCATCGATCTTCGGCAGGACTGGCCGGAGGCGTTACGACGAGTCGGGTTCGACGCCACTGTGCCCACGGTATGGATCGGGGAGGGTCTTTTCATCGGCTTCCTCCCGGCGGCGGTGCAGGACCTGTTGCTTGACACCGTCACCAGGCTGAGCGCCCCCGGCAGTCGGGTCGCCGCCGATTACCTGCCGGAGCGGCAGAAGCCGTTGATGAGTCACGAACACGCGCTGGCCAAGCGCTGGCGAAACTTCGGATATCGAGCTGACCTGGCCGGGTTTGACTACCAGGACGAGTATCACGACGTCGCCGAGTCGATGGCCGCGCTCGGCTGGCGAACCGTCGTGACGGAACTGGAGAAGCTGTTCACCGCGACGGGACTACCGGGTTTGCGTCGTCAGGATCTTAACGGTACGCCCGTGGCGGGCCGCTACATCCGGGCGGTTCTGGCGTAGCCGCGCCGGAATGTGGCCAATGGCGAGACGTTAGAAATGTAGTGATGTCGTCACCCAGCCAACCCGTCGCACAGCAGCTCCGCTTCGTCGCGGTGAGCGCTGATGACCCCAGGGCCCGGCCACTGTTGGACGAGCTGGCCGTCGAGTACGCCGACCGCTACGAGACCACGCTGCCGAAGGTGACCGCCTGGATGCGGTCGGTGCCCGCCGCGGAGTTCGCGCCGCCCGACGGCGGATTTCTCATCGGTGAGGTCGACGGGGTGACCGTCACGGGTGGCGCTTTTCAGCGTTTCGACGAGCGGACCGCCGAGCTCAAGCGGATCTGGACCGACCGCGCCCACCGGCGGGGCGGTTACGCCCGCGCCCTGCTGGTCGAACTGGAGACTGTCATTGCCCGGCGCGGCTATCGACGGGTCTATCTGACCACCGGCAATCGCCAGCCGGAAGCCGAGGCACTCTACGAATCAGCGGGTTACACAAGGCTTTCGGAACCGTTGCCGTCGCACGGACCCGTCTTCCCGATCGCGTTCGTGAAGGATCTGCCGTGACCGCTGTCGACGACGCAGAGCGCAGCCACTTGCACGTGGGCGTGGCCCTCGACGGCTACGGTTGGCACCCGCACGCCTGGCGGCCCACCTTGGCGGCGAACCCCGCGACGGAATCGGTGCTGTCCGGCCGGTATTGGGCCGGCCTGGCGGCGACCGCCGAGCGCGGACTACTGGACTTCCTCACCATCGACGACACCCTGCAACCTCAGGCGGGCCGGCGTGAACCGATCAGCCCGCGGCGGCTGGCCGGTCGCGGCGATGCCGTTCTCACCGCGGCCCGCATCGCTCCGGTCACCGAGCACATCGGTTTGATCCCGGTCGCGACCGTTACGCACACCGAGCCGTTTCACGTCTCGAAAGCGATTGCGACGCTGGATCATGTCTCGCGCGGGCGCGCTGGCTGGCAGCCGCGGGTGAGTTCGACGGCGCACGAAGCCGCGCTGTTCGGGCGGCGCGACGCGTCCGCAGACGGTGACGAGCTCTTCGACGAGGCTGCCGACGCCGTCGAGGTGGTACGCCGGTTGTGGGACAGCTGGGAAGACGACGCGATCATTCGCGACGCCGACTCCGCGCGATTCATCGACCGGAACAAGTTGCACTACATCGACTTTCAGGGCACGCGCTTCTCGGTCAAGGGCCCGTCGATCACGCCGCGCTCGCCGCAGGGCCAGCCAGTGGTAGCAGCGCTGGCGCACGCCCCGCGCATCTACGAATTCGCGGCGTCGAGCGCCGATTTGGTCTTCATCACGCCCACCGACGCCGCATCGCTCGACGCGATCCTCGAAGAGGTCGCAGCGGCGGGCGGGCGCAACCTGAAGGTCTACGCCGACATCGTCGTGACATTCGGCGGCGACACCGAGTTCGGCTCGGACGCCTGGATCTTCGGTGGCGATGCCACCGAGGTCGTCGACTTGGTGCTGGGCTGGCAGCAGCACGGCATCGACGGTGTGCGACTGCGGCCGGCGGTCAACGCCACCGACCTGCCGGTGATCGTCGACGAGGTGGTCCCACTATTGCAGCGGGCCAACCGGTTTCGTGCTTCCTACTCTCCAGGCGAGACGCTCCGGCAACGACTCGGCCTGCCCATTGCGCCCAACCGTTACGCGGAGGTGACCCCGTGACTCCCACACCGCTGTCCATTCTCGACCTGTCGCCGATCAGCGCGGGCAGTGACGCCGCGACGGCGTTGCGCAATACGATCGACCTGGCTCAGCACGCGGAGCGGTGGGGGTATCGCCGATTCTGGATCGCCGAGCATCACTTCGTCGGCGTCGCAAGCTCGGCGCCCGCGGTGCTGATCGGCCAGATTGCCTCCGCTACCAACACCATTCGGGTCGGATCGGCGGCCGTCCAGCTGAGCCACACCACCGCACCCGCGGTCGTCGAGAGCTTTGGCATCCTCGATGCGTTCTACCCCGGCCGCATCGACCTCGGCCTCGGCCGTGGCCAGCGCCGCGACACCGGGTTCAAGCCCAAGCACCCGTCGAGCAAGGACCGACCACCCCGGGAATGGCGTGAGGTCGACGGCGTGGTCATCCCGCTGCCGTTCAACCTGCAGGGTCTGCTCGACACCGAACGCGTGATGGCGACGATGGGGATCCTGCAGCAACCCGAGGCCGTCGCGCCTGACTTCGCCGACCAACTGGGCGACATCCTCGCCTTCCTCGACGGCAGCTACCGGGTCGACGGCTTCGACGTGCACGCCGTGCCCGGGGAGCGATCGGGGTTGGCGCCGTGGATCTTTGGCAGTACCCGTGGGCAGAGCGGTCGGTTGGCCGGCGCGCACGGTCTGCCGTTTGTCGCGAGCTACCACATCACTCCGGCCACGGCGCTGGAAGCGATCGAGGCCTACCGGGACACGTTCGTTCCGTCGGCGACGCTGAAGGAGCCCTACGTCGTGGTGTCCGCCGACGTCGTGGTCGCCGACGACAGCGCTACCGCACGGGAACTCGCGGCCGGCTATGGGCAGTGGGTGTACTCGATCCGCACCGGAGTCGGCGCGGTGCCCTACCCGGCGCCCGGTGATTCCAGGCCCGTCAGTGAGGAACAGCTGCCGGTGGTCAAGGATCGGCTGGAGACGCAATTCGTCGGCGATCCTGACGAGGTCGCCGACCGGCTCGCCGCCCTGCAACGGTTGAGCGGGGCCGACGAACTCGTCGTCACATCGGTCACCCACGACCACCGAGCCCGGCTGCGGTCGCACGAGCTGCTCGCCGAACGGTGGGGCATCGATCGATGAGCGTGCGGGAAGGTAAGCAACGCAAGGCCGTTCATCTGGCCGCGCATTTTCCGGGCGTCAACAGCACGACCGTCTGGACCGACCCGGAATCCGGCAGCCAGATCGACTTCGCGTCGTTCGAGCACATGGCCCGCACCGCCGAGCGTGGGCTGTTCGACTTCTTCTTCCTCGCCGAAGGGCTGCGACTGCGTGAGCACCGAGGCCGGATCTACGACCTCGACGTGGTGGGCCGGCCGGACACCTTCACGATTCTGGCTGCACTGGCCGCGGTCACCGACCGCCTCGGTTTGACCGGCACGATCAACACCACCTTCAACGAACCCTTCGAAGTGGCACGGCAATTCGCCACCCTCGACCAGTTGTCAGACGGTCGTGCCGGCTGGAACATCGTCACCTCATCGGACGCTTTCACCGGGGAGAACTTCCGTCGTGGTGGCTTCCTCCACCACGCGCACCGCTACGAGCGGGCCGAGGAGTTCCTGACCGTGGCCCGCGAATTCTGGGACAGCTGGGCGGCCGATGCGATCCGTGCCGACATCGAGGCGGGGGTGTTCGCCGATCCTGCCCGGGTCGGCATCGTCGAGCATCGCGGCCCGCACTTCGACGTGCGAGGTGTCGCGACGTTGCCCAGCGGCCCGCAGGGGCATCCAATTCTGTTGCAGGCCGGGGATTCCGACGATGGTCGCAACTTCGGCGCCCACTACGCCGATGCGCTGTTCACCCTGCACGGTTCGCTGGAAGACGGTCAGCGCTACTACGCCGACGTGAAGAGTCGTGCGGCGTCATTCGGGCGAAACCCGGACGAGCTGAAGGTTTTTCCCGCCGCCACCTTCGTGCTTGGTGACACCGCCGCGGAGGCCGACGACAAGGCGCGCCACATCAGGCGGCAGCAGATCAGCGGGCCGACGGCGATCGCGATGCTCGAGCAGGTGTGGGGTCGCGACCTGTCCGACTACGACCCCGACGGCCCGTTGCCCAAAGACGACCCCACCGGCGACACCAGTATCACGCAGGGCAGGGTGCGGCACGGCGACCCGATCGAGGTGGCTCGCCGCTATCGCGAACGTGCTGAGGCGCAGAATCTTTCGATCCGCGACCTGATCATCGAGGTGTCCAGCCGAGAGCAGTTCGTCGGGACCGCCGAACACGTCGCCGCGGAAATCGACCGCTACATCCAGGCCGATGCGTGCGACGGGTTCATCTTCGTGCCGCACCTGACGCCACACGGTCTGGACGAGTTCGTCGATCGCGTGGTGCCCGTTCTGCAGGAACGGTCAGGATTTCGTACCGAGTACCGCGGCTCCACCCTGCGTGAGCATCTCGAGGACGGCTAGCGCGCCAGCGCGGTCGCCCGCTGCGTCGCCTCGCGAATCGGGCCGCGCCACACGTCGCCGTGACCGGGCAGCAGGATCTCGGTGTCCAGCAGTGCCAGCGCGGCCAGGCTGCGGATGCAGCCGTCCTGGTCGTGGCTGAACAACTCGGGCAGTAGCTGCGGACCGCTCTTCGCCAGCAGCGGGTGCCCGGTTACCAGTGCGTCGCCGCTGACGAGCACCCCGTCGACCAGATACGAGCAGTGGCCGCCGGTGTGGCCAGGCGTCGGGATGGCCATCGGGTTTCCGGGCAGCCCGGCGGCGACGTCGGCGGTCAGCGGCTGGGTGGTCGGGATGCCCTCCCGGCTGAGCCCGCCATCGCGCACGAGGTGTGCGGTCCACAGCGCCCAACGCGGCCGCCACAGGTTCAACGCGACATCGACGGGTGACGCCTGCTCGAGATACTCCCGTTTGGCGTGGCCGACCTCGTCGGCGTGGCAGTAGACCGGCGTGCGGTGCGTCTTGGCAAACCAGATCGCCGACCCCAGGTGGTCGATGTGGGCATGGGTCAGCAGAATCGCGCGTACGTCTTCGGGCCGGAAGCCGAGTGTGCGCAGCGAGGCCAGCACGTTCTCCCGGTCCCCGGGATAGCCGGCGTCGATCAGCAGTACCCCGCGTTCATCAGTGACCAGCGTCCAGTTGACCGCGCCGCCCTGGGCGAGGTGGACGCGGTCGGTGACGGCTTTGAGTACGGGTGCCATATCCCGGAGTCTAGGTGTGCTCCTGAGAGGGAGTAGAAACGACAACGTGGCTGAACTCAAACTGGGATACAAGGCGTCGGCGGAGCAGTTCGCCCCGCGTGAACTCGTCGAGCTGGCGGTTGCCGCCGAATCGCATGGGATGGACAGCGCAACGGTCAGCGACCACTTCCAGCCCTGGCGCCACGAGGGCGGCCACGCGCCGTTCTCGCTGGCCTGGATGACCGCGGTCGGCGAGCGCACCAAGCAGCTGCAGCTCGGCACCTCGGTGTTGACGCCGACATTCCGCTACAACCCGGCCGTCATTGCGCAGGCCTTCGCGACCATGGGTTGCCTGTATCCGGACCGCATCTTCCTCGGCATCGGCACCGGCGAGGCGCTCAACGAGATCGCCACCGGGTACGAGGGGGAGTGGCCGGAGTTCAAGGAGCGGTACGCGCGATTGCGCGAGTCGGTCCGGCTGATGCGGGAGCTGTGGCTGGGCGACCGTGTCGACTTCGAGGGCGAGTACTACAAGACCAAGGGCGCCTCGATCTACGACGTGCCCGAGGGCGGCATCCCGATCTACATCGCCGCGGGCGGGCCTCAGGTGGCCAAGTACGCCGGCCGCGCCGGCGACGGGTTCATCTGCACCTCCGGCAAGGGTGAAGAGCTGTACAAGGACAAGCTGATTCCCGCCATGCGTGAGGGTGCCGAGGCTGCCGGGAAGAACCCCGACGACGTCGACCGGATGATCGAGATCAAGATCTCTTACGACCCGGACTCGGAGAAGGCCCTGCACAACACCAAGTTCTGGGCGCCGCTGTCGCTGACCGCCGAGCAGAAGCACAGCATCGACGACCCGATCGAGATGGAGAAGGCCGCCGACGCGCTGCCCATCGAGCAGGTCGCCAAGCGCTGGATCGTCGCCTCCGACCCCGACGAGGCTGTCGAGAAGGTCAAAGACTACGTCGACTGGGGCCTCAACCACCTGGTGTTCCACGACCCGCGCCAGGACCAGCGCCGCTTCCTGGAGCTGTTCCAGAAGGATCTCGAGCCCCGGCTGCGACGGCTCGGCTGACCCGCGGCGTGCCTGCATCGTCGCCGGCCGGCATTTACATCGCCGCACCCGAAGGAAGCACGGGTAAGTCGGCGATCGCGCTGGGGATTCTGCATCGGCTGGCCGCGACTGTCGCGAAAGTCGGTGTGTTTCGCCCGATTACGCGTAGTGGTCGCGACCGCGATCACATCCTCGACCTGCTGCTCGCCCACAGCACCGCGGATGTGCCGTACGAGCGCTGCATCGGTGTGGACTATCAGCAGTTATACGCCGACCGCGATGTCGCCATCGAAGAGATCGTCGAGCGCTATCACGCGATGGCCGGCGAGTGCGATGCGGTCGTCATCGTCGGCAGTGACCACAGCGACTTGGGGGAGGGGGCCAGCCCGGCCGAACTGGCCGTCAACGCGCGCATCGCGGTCAACCTCGGGGCACCGGTCGTGCTCGCGGTCAAGGCCAGGGATCGCAGCCCCGAGCAGGTCGTCCATGTGGTCGAGGTCTGTCTCGCGGAATTGGCCTCCCAGCACGCCCACACCGCCGCTGTCGTCGCCAACCGTTGCGAGCCAACACAATTGACGGCCATCACCGACGCGTTACGGCGGCTCGCCCCGAAGACCTATGCCGTGCCCGACGAGCCGCTGCTGGTGGCGCCGACGGTCGCCGACCTGCAGGCCGCGGTCAACGGCACACTGCTCAATGGTGACACCGCGCTGCTGAACCGCGAAGTGCTGGGCGTCGTGGTCGCCGGCATGACCGCCGACCATGTGCTCGAACGGCTCAGTGAGGCAGCGGCCGTGGTCACACCCGGGGACCGCTCCGACGTGGTGCTCGCGGTCGCGAGTGCCCATGCCGCCGAGGGGTTTCCGTCGCTGGCGTGCATCATTCTCAACGGCGGATTCGAGTTGCACCAGTCGACGGGTGCGCTGGTGGCCGGACTTCGGCTGCGGCTCCCAATCATCGCCACGACGCTCGGCACTTTCGACACGGCCACCGCGGTCGGCTCCGCCAAGGGCCGGGTCACCACGTCGTCGCAGCGTAAGGTCGACACCGCGCTGCAATTGATAGAGACGCACGTCGACCTCACGGGCCTACTGGCGCAGTTGGCGATTCCGATCCCCAAGGTGACGACGCCGCAGATGTTCACCTACCAACTGCGCGAGCGCGCCAGGTCCGACCGTAAACGCATCGTGCTGCCCGAGGGCGACGACGACCGGATTCTCAAATCCGCCGGTCGCGTGCTGCAGCGCGGCATCGCCGACCTGACGATCCTCGGCGACGAGAACCAGATTCGTTCTCGTGCAGCCGAACTCGGCGTCAATCTGGATGCCGCCACCGTCTTCGACCCACGCACCAGCGAGCTGTGTGATCGGTTCGCTGAACAGTACGCCCAGTTGCGCGCCAAGAAGGGCGTGACCGTCGAGCAGGCCCGCGAGACCATTCATGACGTGTCCTACTTCGGCACGATGTTGGTGCACAACGACATGGTCGACGGGATGGTGTCGGGGGCGGCGCACACCACCGCGCACACCGTTCGGCCCGCCTTCGAGATCATCCGCACCGCCCCCGGCATCTCGACGGTCTCTAGCATCTTCCTGATGTGCCTGCCGGATCAGGTGCTGGCGTACGGCGATTGCGCGATCGTCCCGGACCCAACCGTCGAGCAGCTTGCCGACATCGCGATCAGTGGAGCGCAGACGGCAGCGCAATTCGGCATCGAGCCAAGGGTGGCCATGCTGTCCTACTCGACCGGTGAGTCCGGGACCGGGGCCGACGTTGACAAGGTGAGGGCGGCAACCGGATTGGTGCGCAGCCGCGACCCGAAGCTGCTGGTCGAGGGGCCGATCCAGTACGACGCCGCCGTCGAACCCTCCGTCGCTGCCACCAAGATGAAGGGCTCGCCAGTGGCCGGGCAGGCCACCGTGCTGATCTTCCCCGACCTGAATGCCGGCAACAACGCCTATAAGGCGGTGCAGCGCAGTGCGGGCGCCATCGCGATCGGCCCGGTGCTGCAGGGCCTCAACAAGCCGGTCAACGACCTGTCCCGGGGTGCCCTGGTCGAGGACATCGTCAACACGATCGCGATCACCGCGATCCAGGCCCAAGCATGACCGGTACCGTGCTGGTGCTCAATGCCGGCTCGTCGTCGCTGAAATATCAACTGATCGAACCCGATTCGGGTGACTCGCTGGCCGACGGCACCGTCGAGCAGATCGGTGAGCCGTCGTCGCCGGTGGCTGACCACCGTGCAGCGCTACAGGCCGCGTTCGAATCGCTCACCGCCGGAGGCATCGACCTGACGGCGTGCGGCTTGGCTGCGGTCGGGCATCGGGTGGTGCACGGCGGTGCGATCTTCTACCGGCCGACCGTCATCGATGACTCGGTGATTTCCGAACTCGAGCAGCTGTCAACGCTTGCGCCGTTGCACAATCCACCCAACCTGCAGGGCATCGAGGTCGCCCGCGCCATGCTGCCCGGCGTGCCGCACGTCGCCGTCTTCGATACTGCGTTCTTTCACGACCTGCCCGCCGCCGCGGCGACTTATGCAATCGATCGGGAGTTGGCCCAGCGGTGGCACATTCGTCGGTATGGCTTCCACGGAACCTCACACCGATATGTCGGCGAGCAGGCCGCGGCGTTCCTGGGGAGACCGTGGACCGAGCTGAATCAGATTGTCCTGCACCTGGGTAACGGTGCATCCGCGTCGGCCATCGCCGGCGGGCGTCCGGTCGAGACGTCGATGGGCCTGACGCCGCTGGAGGGTCTGGTGATGGGCACCCGCAGCGGCGATATCGATGCCGGCATCGTGGGCTACCTGCATCGCGAGGCCGGCATGAGTGTTGAGGACATCGAGTCGATGCTCAACCATCGCTCCGGGCTGCTCGGCCTGGCGGGGGAGCGTGACTTCCGCCGATTGGGCGAGCTGATCGAATCAGGTGACGCTGCCGCCGAATTGGCGTACGACGTCTTCATTCACCGGCTGCGCAAGTACGTCGGCGGGTATCTCGCGGTGCTGGGCCAGACCGACGCGATCAGCTTCACCGCCGGCGTCGGCGAGAACGCCGCCGGGGTGCGCCTGGACGCACTGGGCGGCCTGCAGGGCCTGGGCATCGAGATCGATGCGGAGCGAAATGCGCAGCGGGTCAAGGGACCTCGGCAGATCTCCACCGATGCTTCGCCGATCGCCGTGTTGGTGATCCCGACGAACGAAGAGCTCGCGATCGCCCGCGACTGCCTGCGCGTGATCTAGATCGACGGGGTGAACAGGGTTGCGAAGCGAGCGGCCCCGATTGAATACGCCTTATCCTGGCACATCCGCCCGGGGCCCTCTCCTCACGATTTAGAACAGGTTGGGCAGCAGTTCCGCGACAACGCTGGTCAGGTCGACCGACAGGCTGCCGCTGACCGAGACCGGCAGGTCCAGGCTGTCGAACAAGCCGCCCAGTGCTGAGATCAAGTCGACGGCGGGGTCGGTACCCAGCAAAGCCGGCAGATCCTGTGAGATCGGGGCGATGCTGCCAAGCGCAGCCAGCAGATCCTTCGCCAGATCGTCGACGTAAGTCGCCACGACCCCGCCCTCGATGCCGATCGACGGGTCCAGGCTCAGCATGTCCGGGATGCCGAGCAGCGTGAAGATGTTCTCGTTGGCATCGATTCCCAGGGCGCCGAGAATTCCGTCGATCGACAGCGACGGCAGCGGGATCACCGAGCTGTCACCCAAACCGACGGCGTCCAGCAGTTGGCCGAGGTTGATGCCCGAGCTGTCGGACAGGCCCAGCGCGTCAAGGATCTGGCTGACGCTGAGGCTGGAATCGTCCGACAGATGCAGTGCGTCGAGGATCTGGCTGATGCCCAGGGTCGAGTCGTCGGTCAAGTGCAGGGCGCTGAGGATCTGGCTGATGCCCAGGGTCGAGTCGTCGGACAGGTGCAGGGCGCTGAGGATCTGGCTGATGCCCAGGGTCGAGTCGTCGGACAGGTGCAGGGCGCTGAGAATGCTGCCGACGTTCAGGCTGTCGCTGGGTGACAGGCCCAGGTCGGAGAGGATCTGGTTCAGGCCCAGGCTGGAGTTGTCGCTCAGGCCCAGCGTGTGCAGCACGTCGCCGATGTTGAGCGATGGCGGAGTGATGCTCGAGTTGTCGTTGATCCCAAGCGCACTGAGGATCTGGCCGATGTTGATGCCGGCGGAGTCGTTGTTGAGACCCAGATCGTTCAGGATGCTGCCCAAGGTGATCGACGGGACGGCGATCGTGATGTTGCCGTTGACGTTGTTGATCCCTAGATCGCTTAGGAGCGTGCTGACCGGGATGTTCAACGAAGGCACGCCCAGTGTGACGCTGCCGTTGGTGTTCACCCCGAGGGCGTTGAAAATCGTGGACAGGGATACGCTGACGTTCTGGTTGATGTGCTGACCGAGAACCGTGAGCGAGATCGGCAGTGAGACACTGCCATTCGGGTTGATGCCGATGTCCTGAAGGATCGTGCTGACCGGAATGGTCAGCGACGGAACACCGAGGGTGATGTTGCCCGAGGTGTTCGCAAGTCCGAGTTCCGACAAGATTGTGGTCACCGGAATGGTCAACGACGGTGGCGTGATGGTGGTGCCGTCGGACAACCCCAGGTCGCCGAGTACGGTGCCGAGGTTGATGCCGGAGCTGTCGGACAGGCCCAGATCCCCCAAAATAGTGCTCAAGCTTATTTGCGGCAGCGTGATGTTGCTGGTGTCGGACAGCCCAAGGTCATTAAGCACTGTTCCCAGGCTCAGGCTGGCGGAGTTGTTGAGGCCGAGGTCGCCGAGGATAGTGCCCAGGCTTATTCCTGAATTGTCGCTGATACCAAGGTCGTTCAAGATGGTGCCCAGGCTGAGGCCGGCGCTGTCGTTGAGGCCGAGATCGTTCAGGATCGTGCCCAGGCTGATGCCCGAGCTATCGGTGAGGCCGAGGTCGCCGAGAATCGTGCCGACGGAAATGCCGGACGAACTGGTCAGACCCAAGTCCCCGAGGACGGTGCCTAGGTTGATGTGCGAATCATCGGTCAGGCCAAGGTCACCTAGTACCTGGCTGAGGCTGAGGCCGGTGTTGTCGGACAACCCCAGGTAACCGAGGGCGTCGCCGATGGTGATGGTTGGTAGGACGTTGCCGTCGGTTGGGATGCCAAGGTCGCCGAGAATGCCGTTGATCGATAAAGCGTTGTCGGACAGCCCGAGGTCGCTAAGGATCTGGCTGATACTGACGCTCAGATCCAAATGACCGGACGCGAGATCCGGTAGTTGTGTCGTCAGATGCGCGCCGCCCATGTTTGCGATCTCGTCGGCAATGGTGTTGCTGACCTGGACGAGCGCATTGATCTGGCCGGTCGCAGCGCCGTCTACGGTGTTGGTCAGCAGACCGAACTCCGGCGAAATCAGGCTGGCGCCAACGCTTTCCGAGTAGCCGTTGAGGAATGCATTCAAGACGGTGGCCGGGCCGTTCTGCAGATCGAGCAACGCGGCTGAGTAGTTGCCGGCGTTCAGTGCGGTCTCGACGTTGGCTGTGACGCCCATGAGCGCGTTCGACGCGGCGTTCGAGGCTTCGCCGCTGCTCAGCAAGAGCAGGGAACCCTCGGCGAGCAGGGAGATTGGGTTGGTGACCGGGTTGGACGTGCCGGTCGAAAGGTCGTTGAAGAGGACGCTCAGACCCTGAGCGATGTCCGGGTCGGTCATCCAGTGGCTGCTGCTCAGGATCGACTCGAGCCCGGTCCAGTTCGCCTCGGTATTGGCAATGAGCTGGGAATAGTCGACCTCGGAATAATCGACGAGCTTGACGGCGCGCTGCTGAACGTCCGCCGGTGCCGTCATCGGGGTGATGGCGATCAGACTGGCTCCCACGATTGCGATGCCAGCGGTTACATACGGCTTGAGTGTGTATTGCATTGGTGTTCTCCCTGGGCGTGGCCTGAGTGCGAGGGAGACTTTAACTGAGATTAATCTGAGAAGTTCAGTTTTCCGGAGGATTTTTCTGTCCAGTTGGACATTTTGTTTGATTGCGGCTAGCTCACAGGTTTAGTGAAATGAAAATGCCGCTGATCAGGCGTCGCAACAGGGGCCTTTAGTGCGTTAACCAGGTATTTCGCCGAGGATCCAAAGGTCAGACCCCGTGTCGGGGTATCAGCCTGCCGGATCGGGCGTGACTGGGAACGTGATCGGATGACCGTCTCGGACGAGCGCACCACGGTCCCTCCTACAACCGAATTCGCTTCCAGCGCAATCAGAATGTGCTGGTAGGTCGCACGCGATTGGCCATGTCGATCAGCTTGTAACGATGCGCCTGGGTCGGCGCAGCTCGGGCAAGTCCGCGCAGCGATGCTTCGACACCGAGGCGCAGGCCGTGCTCTGTGAACGGGAATCCGAGGATGTGATTGGTGCTGGCCTCGTGATCGCTCAGCCAGTCCAGCGCGCTACCCAGGACCAGGGCGCGAATCTGCAGCACGCGAGGCTCGGTCGGCGGTAACGCCTCGACCCGCCGCGCCGCATCGCGGATCTGGTCCTCAGTGATATCGGTGGCCGACCTACCGGACAGCAGCGTTACCGCGCTCGTCAGTCGTGCAGTGGTGAAATACCTTGACGTGGCTGGCACTTCGTCGAGAGTGCGGACCGCGCCACCGCGATCGCCCTCAACCGATTGGGCCCGGGCCAAGCCGAAGGCTGCCGAGATCACTCCGTCGTCGGTCTTCCAGACTTCGTCGTAGTACTTGTGTTCGTCTGAGCTACCGGCCAATTCGGCCGTCGCGGCCAACGCCATCTTCGGAGCCAGTTCGCCCGGAAAGGTATCTAAGACCTCACTGAAGTGCTTGCTCGCCGAATCGTAGTCCCCGGTGAGCAATTCGGATACGGCGCGATACCAGACCAATCGCCAGCGCCAGCCCACTCGCTCGGCGAGGTCGTCGAGCTTGCGAGTCGCTTTGGCGACGTCACCCAGGTCGAGCAGGGCGCGAACCTCCATCAGCGGCAGTTCGACGGAATCGGTCAGGTCGATATCGTCGGAATCCATTGCGCCATGGCGGAATGCGCGTAGTGAATCCAGGGTTTGAACCGGCTGCGACAGCACCGTCGCCTGCAGCAACGGCGCAGCGACATCGGCCGGGTCGACCAGCGGCACCTGCAATGCCGTCACAATCTCCTTGGCCGTCAGCTTCTCCGAGTGCACGTGGCCGTCGAGGTACACGTCGGTGTGGGCGACCAGCAGAGCCTCCCCGAATGTCGCGCGGCTACGCGAGAAGATCGTCGACAGACTGGGCCGGCGCACGCCGGTGTCCTGTGCAACGACTTCACGCAGCACACCCGAAAGCTGACCCGACATCTCCTCGGCACTGCCAAATCGTCGGCTGGGGTCGGGATCGATTGCGCGGCGCAATAATCGGCCGAACGAGTCGTACTCGGCCAACACCGGATCGTCTTCGGGGAGACCGTCGACGTAGCGCCCGCCGCGAGCGCGCAGCTTCAACGTCAACGCCGCGAGCGTTCGACCGACGGTGTAGATGTCACTGGCCACCGTCGGACCGGTCCGCACGATCTCCGGCGCTTGGTAACCCGGTGTGCCATAGAGATAACCGAACGAGTTGATCCGTGACACCGCACCAAGGTCGATCAGCTTCAGTTGCTCCTCGGTGAGCATGATGTTCTCTGGCTTGAGGTCGTTGTAGACCAGACCGATCGAATGCAGATACCCCAGCGCGGGAAGAATTTCCAGCACATAGGCAATCGCCTCGGCGACCGGTAGCTTGTCACCCTTACGTCGCTTGAGCGATTGTCCGCCAACGTATTCCATGACGATGTACCCGACGGGTTCACCATGCTGGTCGGTGTGCTCGACGAAGTTGAAGATCTGCACGATCGACGGGTGAACGACCTCGGCCAGGAATCGTCGTTCGGCCATGGCGATCGCCTGCGCTTCGGCGTCACCGGAATGCACCAGACCCTTGAGCACCACCGGGCGATCGTTGACGTTGCGGTCGAGCGCCAGGTACACCCAGCCGAGCCCGCCGTGCGCGATGCAACCCTCGATGACGTACTGTCCAGCCACCACGTCGCCCGGATTGAGCTGCGGCAGAAACGAATACGGGCTTCCGCAGTACGGGCATTCGCCCTCTGACTGTGCCGTCTCATCCTTGCTGGACCGCCCGACCGGCCGTCCACAGTTCCAGCAGAACCGCTTCGACTCCGGCACAACCGGATTGGGCATCAATGCTTCGAGCGGATCGATGTCCGGCACTCGCGGAATCTCGACCAGGCCGCCGCCTAGCCGGCGTACGGGAGCCCTGCTGGCGGGCTTTGTCGGCGTGGGGATGGTGTCGCCGATGTGCACCGGAAATTCGTCATCGTCGTCATCGAAGTCCGGCCGGAAAATCGCCTGCGTAGCGATTGGTCGGCTCTGCGACGACGAGTCGACCATGAAGTCGGCAGGTTGAGTTCCCGGACCGAGGTCGTCCGGGTCCTGGCCCTCGGTGTCAGCCGGTTCCTCGGCCATCAGTCCTCGTACCTGGGATTCGGCGGAGCCGGCGCAGGGCCGAGGACCGTCAACCACTTGCGGTACAACGTGTTCCACGTACCGTCACGGCGGATTCGCTCGAGTGTTCCGTTGACGAACTTGACCAAGCCGGTGTTGTCCAGTTGGACACCGATGCCGTAGGGCTGCGTTCCCATGTTCGGCCCGACGATGTGCAGGTATGGGTCCTGCGACACCAGCCCGGCGAGGATGGAGTCATCGGTACTGACCGCGTCGACCTGACGCTGCTGCAACGTCACCAGGCAGTCGGCCCAGTTCACCACCTCGACAACGATTGGTGGCGGCGCGATCTCGCGGATCCGGTGCAACGACGTGGTGCCCTTGGCCACGCAGACCCGCTTCCCCGACAGGTCGGCCGGCTTGGTGATCGGCGAGTCGCGCGGGGCCAGAATCCGTTGCGAGGCATCGAGATACACCGTGGAGAAGTTGACTTCCTTACGCCGCTCGCAGGTGATTGTCATGGTCTTCACGACAGCGTCCACTTCGCCCTTCTGTAGCGCGGTGATGCGCTCGTCGGACGACAGGATCCGGTACTCCACTTGCGCGGGGTTTCCGAAGATGTCGCGCGCCACCTCGCCGGCGATGTCGACATCGAAGCCGACGATCTCGCCGCTGATCGGATCGCGAAAGCTGAACAGGTTGCTGCCGATATCCAAGCCCACGATCAACCGGCCGCGCGCACGGATGTTGGCCACCGCGGCGTCGGCGTCGGCGGAATTGTCGAAGGGACGCAGGCTCGCGGTCGGGTTGCAGTTGTCGGCGGTCTTGTCCGGCGCGAGCGGTGGCTGCGGCGGCATCTCCTGCATCCCAGCCGGGGTGGGTGGCGGCAGCGTCGGCGCAGGAGCCACCACCATGGAGCCGGACTCGCTGCAGCCGGCCAGCAACGTGGCGATCGCCAGCGCGGCGAGGCCGCGAGCAGCGGGTCGGCACCATGCATCGAGCCCCGCCCTCGCTGCGGCGCAGAACATCCGCAGTGCCCTCATCGGTACTCCATCAGCCGCGGCCACAGTCCGAGCGCGACCGCAACCGCCGCGCCGAGGCTGAGCACGATGCCGCCCACGGTGGCGCCGGCCAGCCCACGTCGCGCATTCAACACGTCTTCGCGCAATTCGTGACGGCTCTGCTCCATGGCCTTCACTAGGGCGCGGTCGAGTTTGTCGAAGGCGGGTGTGGAGTCGTCCTCGCCACTGCCCAGTGCCACCTGCGTGGCGGCCCGGTAGTTACCGACCGAGATGTAGGAATTGATCCGGTCGTCGGCCCGTCGCCACTGATTCAGGACCTTGTCGGCGCCCTGCAGGTCGTTCTTGTCCACGGCGTCACGACGCGCGAGGTACTCGTCGAGCTGTTTGTGCATGGCGTCGATGCGGTCGTAGAAGGACTGTTTGCGCACTTCTTCGTCCCCGCGACGAATCAGGGACAGGGTCTCGTCGGCCCGCGCCTGCTGCGCACTGATGGACAGATTGGTGATCGTCTTCAGTGACTCTGCCGCAGTGTTTTTGGCGCTACGACTGCCGCTGGTGGATATCGCGAGCGCGGTTCCCACCCAGACCACCATAACGAGAATTGCCAGCGCACCGGCGACAAGACCGGGGTTGATCCGTCGCTTGGTGCGACGTGCGAGCCAGCGGTGCGAAAACGCGCCGAAGATCGCGGTGGCGAGGACGACCAAAATCACCGGCGCCGGGATCTGAGTGGACGCCGTGGTCTCGGCATCGACGCGTTGCGAGGTTTGGCTGTAGAGCCGCGCGGCGTCCGGCAGGATCGTCGCTTGCATCAGCGTCGACGCCTCGGACAGATACGACGAGCCGACCGGATTGCCTGCGCGGTTGTTCGTTCGCGCGATCTCGATCAGGCCGGTGTAGACCGCCAGTTCGGCGTTGACCCGACCGAGTAACTGCACCAGCGGCTCGTCGGTCAGACCGCTGGAGGCACGGGTGACGGCGACGGCGGCGTCGGTGATGGCCTGCTCGTAGCGTTGCCGGACGGTGCGCGGCTCAGCCTGGGCAATGAACGCGGTCGCCGCGGCGGCGTCGGCCACCGAGAGCGTGGTGTAGAGCCGCCCGGCAGCGAAGGCCAGCGGTTCGGTGTGGCTGAGGACGGTCGTCAGCGCGTGTTGCCGCTGGTTGATGGTGGTCGAGGTGGCGAACGCGCTCAGTCCGCCGAGAATGGCCAGCACCAGGCCGATCGACAGGATGCGGCCAGGCGTCGTCGCCACGAACCACCACCGGGGGTGTGCCGGCTCGATCGGCGACCGCGAACCCAGCGGCTCAGTCGACGGGTGCGCCAACTCAACGGTCACGTCTGTTCGGACCTCATCTTTCGGGCGTGCGTGTCTCGAACGGTATTAAGTGAAGTCTAAGAGTGTTTTCCTGAGATGCGGGGACCTGCTTACTCAGATTTCCCGACTCGTTACCGGTCTGCGACCCGAGCCGCGTGTTTCATCGGGGCTGCTTAACATGAACGCGTGCGCGGCGACGGCGACGGATGGGTGGTGTCCGACACCGGCAGCCCGCATTGGGGGAGGTTCGGCGCGGCCGGGCTGCTGCTCCGTGCCCCGCGGTCGGACGGCTTGCCCTCGGTATTGCTGCAGCACCGCGCGCCGTGGAGCCATCAGGGCGGCACGTGGGGACTGCCGGGCGGCGCCCGCGACAGCCATGAAACCCCTGAAGAGGCCGCCGTCCGGGAGGCGCATGAGGAAGCCGGTCTGCCCGCCGACTTGGTGGCGGTGCGGGCGACGGTGATCACCGCGAGGGCGAGCGGCACCGACTGGACCTACACCACCGTCGTCGCCGACACGTCCCATCAGCTGGCGACCGTGGCGAACTTCGAGAGCGCCGAGATGCGCTGGGTCGGCGAAGACGAGGTGCACCAGCTGCCGCTACACCCCGGCTTCGCGGCCAGCTGGCAACGGCTGCGTACCGCCCTGGGCATGGTGCCGTGGAGTGCGGGCGAACCGAGCGAGCCGGGGCGCGAGATCGAGATCGGCGACAGCGGCCTGATGCTTCGCATCGTGGGCTTGCCCGCCTAAGCGAACGCCGAACAAAGCCGCTCGGCCGCAGCCTTCGGGTCCTCGGCGGCGGTGATCGCCCGGACGACGACGATGCGCCGGGCCCCCGCCGCCACGACGTCTGGCACCCGTTCGATATCGATGCCACCAATGGCGAACCACGGCCTCTCAGAAGCTAATTCGGCCGTTGCGCGCACCAGATCCAGCCCCGGCGCGGGCCGTCCCGGTTTGGTGGGGGTCGGCCAGCACGGCCCGACGCAGAAGTAGTCGACGGCCTCGGCCACCGCAGCGGCGGCCTGCTCGGCGTCGTGGGTCGAGCGGCCGATCAGCGTGTCGGGGCCGACGATGTCGCGCGCCACGGGGAGCGGGAGGTCGTCCTGGCCCAGATGCAGGACGTCCGCGTTGGCCGCGCGGGCAATGTCGGCGCGGTCGTTGACGGCCAGCAGCGCACCGTGCCGGCGGGCGGCATCAGCCAGCACCTCGAGGGCCGCCAACTCCGCGCGCGCCTCCAGCGGGCCAAGCTGCTGCTCGCCGGCTGACCCCTTGTCGCGCAACTGGATGATGTCGACCCCGCCGGCCAGCGCGGCGTCGGCGAATTCGGCCAGGTCACCGCGCTCGCGCCGGGCGTCGGTGCAGAGGTAGAGCCGCGCGTCGGCGAGCCGGTCCAATCGTTGATGCACACCGCGACGCTAACGACTACCGTGGTGAGTCGACACGGGAGTCCCGCGTACGGGGTCTGAGAATGGGCGCGTCGGCCCTTACCGTCACACCTGATCCGGATCATGCCGGCGAAGGGAGCGTAGATGCCACCGGACCCTGGATCGCTGGCCGTCATCGGCGGCGGAGTCATCGGGCTGTCCGTGGCACGCCGCGCGGCCCAAGCCGGCTGGTCGGTGCGGGTGCACCGCTCCGGGCAACCGGGCGCGTCGTGGGTCGCGGCAGGAATGCTCGCCCCGCATTCTGAAGGCTGGCCCGGCGAGGAGCGCCTGCTGCAGTTGGGCCTCGAGTCGTTGCGGCTGTGGCAGCAGGGCGGATTCACCGACGGCCTGCCCGACGGCGTGATCACCGCGCGCGAGTCGTTGGTGGTCGCGGTCGACCGGGCTGACGTGGCCGACCTGCGTACCGTCGCCGACTGGCTGTCCGGGCAGGGGCAGCCGGTGGTGTGGGAGTCGGCGGTCCGTGATGTGGAACCGATGCTGGCGCAAGGCATTCGGCACGGGTTCCGAGCGCCGACGGAGCTCGCGGTGGATAACCGCGCGCTGCTCGACGGCTTGACCGCGGCCTGCGAACAGCTCGGCGTCGAATGGGCTGGACCGGTGGACGACTTGGACGGCGTGCGGGCGGACGCGACGGTGATCGCCAACGGCATCGATGCGCCGTCGCTGTGGCCGGACCTGCCGATCCGACCGGTGAAAGGCGAGGTGCTGCGACTGCGCTGGCGTAAGGGGTGTATGCCGTTGCCGCAGCGGGTAATCCGCGCTCGCGTGCACGGACGCCAGGTGTACATCGTGCCGCGCGCCGATGGGGTGGTGGTCGGCGCCACCCAGTACGAGCACGGCCGCGACACGGCGCCCTCGGTGTCCGGGGTGCGGGATCTGCTCGACGACGCGTGCGCCGTGCTGCCGGCACTCGGTGAGTACGAATTCGCCGAGTGCATTGCTGGTCTGCGGCCGATGACGCCCGACAACCTGCCGCTGGTGGGAAGGCTGGATGCGCGGACGCTGGTCGCCGCCGGGCACGGCCGCTCCGGTTTTCTGCTGGCGCCGTGGACGGCCGAACAGATTGTCTCCGAACTCATTCCGGTGGGGGTTGCATGATTATCAAGGTCAACGCAGAAGACATCGTGGTCGACGAGAATATGACCGTTGCGGCGTTGTTGAAGTCGCTGGGCTACCCGGACCGCGGTATCGCGGTCGCCGTCGACCAGGCCGTGGTTCCGCGATCACGTTGGGCCACAGCGCTTTCCGACGGCGCCAGCATCGACGTCGTGACGGCGGTGCAGGGTGGTTGATTCTAAGCTGACCATTGCCGGGCGCACCTTCACCTCGCGCCTGATCATGGGCACCGGGGGCGCCGCCAATCTGGCCGTTCTCGAAGAAGCACTGATCGCATCTGGCACCGAACTGACCACCGTCGCGATGCGTCGCGTCGATGCCGAAGGCGGCACCGGCATGCTCGATCTGCTGAGCCGCCTGGGCATCACGCCGCTGCCCAACACCGCGGGCTGTCGCAGTGCCGCCGAGGCGGTGCTCACCGCGCAACTCGCCCGCGAGGCGCTCGGCACCGAATGGGTCAAGCTCGAAGTGATCGCCGACGAACGTACGCTGCTCCCCGATGCCGTCGAATTAGTTCGGGCCGCAGAGCAATTGGTCGACGATGGGTTCGTGGTCTTGCCGTACACCAATGACGACCCAGTGCTGGCCAAGCGCCTGGAGGACACCGGTTGCGTCGCGGTGATGCCGCTCGGATCGCCGATCGGCACCGGCCTGGGCATCGCCAACCCGCACAACATCGAGATGATCGTCGCCCAGGCCGGCGTGCCCGTCGTCCTCGACGCCGGCATCGGCACCGCTAGCGATGCCGCGCTGGCAATGGAGTTGGGTTGCGACGCAGTGCTATTGGCTACCGCGGTGACGCGGGCGGCCGATCCGCCCGCGATGGCCGCGGCGATGGCCGCCGCCGTCACCGCCGGTTATCTGGCCCGCCGGGCCGGGCGCATCCCGAAGCGTTTCTGGGCGCAGGCATCCAGCCCCGACGTATGACCCGCTACGTGGCGCTCGGCAGCTCGATGGCAGCCGGGCCCGGCATCAAGCCGTCCGCGCCCGGCGCCCCTTTCGGTTCGGGCCGCTCGGCCCGCAATTACGCACACCTGGTCGCCGAACAACTGGGCTTCGACCTGGTTGACGTCACCTTCTCCGGTGCCACCACCGCGAACGTGCTCGCCGAGCGGCAGCGCGGCGCCCCGCCCCAGATCGAGGCGCTTAACGGCGCCGAGGGGCTGGTCACCGTCACGATCGGCGGCAACGACGTCGGCTACGTGCCGCTGCTGATGGCCGCGTCGCTGCCGGCACTAGCGCGGAAGCTGCCGTCGATCCGTGAGCTCCTCGACCGCGGCGCCCGCGAGTCAGCGCTCGACGGCATCGGTGACGCCCTGCGGGCCGTCGGCACCGCGGTACGACACCGGGCACCCCGGGCCCGGGTGCTGTTCGTCGACTACCTCACCCTGTTGCCCGCGCCCGGTTTCACCGCCGCGCCGCTGTCCGCCGAGCACGCGGACCTGGGTCGCTTCGTCGCGAATCGCTTGGAAGAGGCCACCGCCGCGGCGGCCGCCGACACCGGTTGCGAGGTGGTGCGGGCCGGGCAGGCCAGCCGCGAGCACCACGGCTGGTCGCCGACGCCTTGGGTGCGGGCGGCCGGCTGGCCTGTCCCGTGGCGTCCAGCACCTTTTCATCCCAACGGCGCAGGTATGCGGGCTGTGGCCGAGCTGATTCGGGAGCAGGTTCGCGCTGCCTGATTAGCTTTATGACGCTTGGGTAGTTCTACGAAGCAATCTTGCCGCTAACGCTTTGCCTAGGAACTCATCCGTCGACATGACACTGAGCACACACGTGAACCGTCGAGGCTACGACCATTCTGCGCTCTTGTACGAGTCAGAGCGCGAATACGTCGACTCGCTGGTGCAATTCATCGCCGACGGACTGGCCCAGCAACAGCCCGTCCTGCTCGTGGTGCCGGGGGACCGGTTGGCCTCGCTGCGGGACGCGCTCGGTGACGACGCCGACGAGGTCACGATGGCCGACATGACCGAATTCGGTCGTAATCCCGGGCGGATCATGGCGGGCCAGTACTCCTTCGTCGAACGCCACCCGGACCAGCACGTCCGCATCATCGCCGAACCGGCCTGGGCGGGCCGCACGGAATCGGAGTACCTCGCGTGCATGCAGCACGAGGCGCTGGCCAACATCGCGTTCTCGGGGTCGAGCATCACGGGTCTGTGCCCTTACGACGCGTCGTGCCTGGACGAGAGCGTCTTGGCGCACGTCCGTCTGACGCACCCGCAGGTGTGGCTGGGCGGGGCGCGCCGACACTGCCCGGAGTACGCGATCGACACGGCGCTCGAACGCTGCAATCAACCCCTGACGACCAGTCCGGCCGCGGTGACACACACGGTCGAGCACGCCGTGGACCTGGCCGGCGCCCGAAGGTGTGCCGAACGCTACGGCCGGTTGCTCGGCATGGCGCCCGACCGGGTCGCCGACCTTCTCCTGGTCACCACGGAATTGGCCACCAACAGCCTCGACCACGCCGGCGGCCCGTGCCAACTCGGATTCTGGTACGACAGCGGGTTCGTGATCTGCGAGGCGCGCGACATGGGCCACTGGGGGGACCCATTGGCGGGACGGCGCCCACCCGCGGCGCCGGGCGTCGGTCCGTACGGCTTGTTCGTGGTCAACGCGATCGCCGACCTGCTGCGCACCCACACCAGTTCCACGGGGACGACGGTCCATGCATTTCTCCGGCGTGACGATCCCGCGGAAGCGGTCGCGTGCGTCTAACCTGGGGCGCAATGGCTACCAACTCAAAACCCCTGCTGGTCGCTGCCGTGGCGCTGCTGCTGGCAGTCGGCGGCTGTGACTCCAACTCCGGCAACACGCTGAAGCCGAGATCGGGTGCGGACTTCGCTACCTCGCTACGCGGCAAGGTCACGACCGACGCGATGATGAGTCACCTGAGCAAGCTGCAGGACATCGCCAACGCAAACAACAACACCCGAGCGGTCGGCACGCCCGGGTATGACGCCAGCGTCGACTACGTGGTCGGTAAGTTGCGGGACAAGGGTTTTGACGTCCAGACGATGCAGTTCGATGCGCACGTGTTCCACTCCGAGGCGGGCTCGGTGTCCGTCGCGGACAAGAAGTTCGAGGCGCGTGCGCTCGAGTACAGCCTCGGCACGCCACCGGAGGGGGTGCACGGCCCACTGGTCGCGCTGCCGGCCGACGGCAGCCCGGGCTGCAACCCCGCCGACTTCGACAATCACCCCACCAACGGTGCCGTGGTGATGGTGGACCGCGGCACCTGCCCGTTCTCGCAGAAGGCCAACGCCGCCGCGCAACGCGGTGCGGTGGCAATCGTGGTGGCGGACAACGTCGTCGAGGAGCACATCGCCGGCACCCTCGGCGAGAGCAACGAGATCAAGATTCCCGTCGTCGGCGTCACGAAGTCCGATGGCGCGATGTTGCGCACCATCGTGGGACCCGCCACGGTGCAGGTCTCCGCAGACACCAAGACCATCTCTGCCCGCAATGTGATCGCGCAGACCAAGACCGGGTCGACCAGCGACGTGGTGATGGCCGGTGCACACCTCGACAGCGTTCCGGAGGGACCCGGGATCAACGACAACGGATCCGGGGTGGCCGCGGTGCTGGAGACCGCGCTGCAACTGGGACCGTCGCCGGGCATCCACAACGCCGTCCGTTTCGGTTTCTGGGGCGCCGAGGAACTCGGGCTGATCGGGTCTCACAAGTACGTGCAGTCACTGGATGCCAACGCGCTCAAGGACATTGCGCTGTACCTGAATTTCGACATGCTCGCATCGCCGAACCCCGGCTACTTCACCTACGACGGTGACCAGTCACTGCCGGCCGACGAGCGCGGCAACCCCGTGGTGCCCGAGGGCTCCGCGGGTATCGAACGAGAACTGGCGTCGTATCTCAACGCCGCCGGAAAGACCCCGCAGGACACGGGTTTCGACGGCCGATCCGACTACGACGGCTTCACCCAAGCGGGTATCCCGGCCGGTGGGCTTTTTTCGGGCGCCGAGACCAAGAAGTCGGCGGACGAGGCCAAACTCTGGGGCGGTCCCGCGGAACAACCCTTCGACCCCAACTACCACAAGTCGACCGACTCCCTGGAGCACATCGACCGCGACGAACTGGGCATCAACGGCGGCGGAGTGGCCTATGCGACGGGCTTTTACGCCCAGGACATCATGGGCCGCAACGGAGTTCCGATTCGTGAGGACCGGACCCGTCACGAGCTCGCCAAGAAGTAGTCGGGCCTAGAGTCCGGGCAGGCAGATCGGCGCGCCGTAGCACGGACCCGGCCCGTGCGCCGGCGGCGTCGGCCCGTCCCAGACGAATTGGCCGGCGTTGCCCATTCCGCCGACCGGCACCCAGTACCAGGTGTGGCAGACGTTGTTGTCCCAGTGGACATCTCCTGCCGGAAGCGGTTGGCCCGGGCACCACTGGTGCGGGTGTGAGAAGTTGTCGCCTGGCGAAGCCTGAGCGATGGTGGCGGCGCTCAGTCCTGCGAGAGCGACGCCACCGGAGAGCAGTGCGGCGCCGATGGTGCGCCGCGAAATGAGTGCGATGTTCATGGCGATCACGCTAGAAAGCAGCGCTGAATGCATTCTTAATGCGGGCAGCTAGTCGCCAGTGCGCTGGTATTTGTCTTCGAATTCGCCTGCAGCACAGGAGCTACCGACGATCTCGTTGTGGCCGTGGCCGACGAGCAGTGGAATTGGGTCCTGCAGCGGGTCCGGCAGAGGGTATTCGGCGCTGAGCTTGAAGTGGGCGGTCTCGCCCGGATTGCAGGGCACCATTCCTTCGTCGTCGCGGGTCCACTTGTTGTTGCTGAAGACCAGTGGCACGACTCCGTCGATCGCATGAAACAGGCTCATGCATCGCTCTGCATTCCGCAGGCACACGGTACGGACGGTGAGATCGGCTTGTCCCGGCACCGTAGCGCCGTTCGCGTAGGTGATCGTCTCGTGATAGCGGCCGTGTAGCGCGGTGGACACCGACGCCGCGCGCGGTGGCAGGGATGCCGGATCGGGGACCTTTGTCGGGTCGGGAGCGCCTGTGCGGGTGAAGGTTACGGTGCGCTTGGCCGCGCCACAGCTGTTGACGGTCGAGCGTGTGGTGTCGCCGGTGAGGGTGCCGTCGGGTTGTGGTTGCAGGGTGAAGACCACCCACACCTCGGTGGGTGCGTCGTTGCACGAGGTCGAGGCGAGGCTCACCGCGACCCAGGTTGCGCCGATCTGGTCGAACACCAGGTTGGAGACCAGCACGATTCCGCTGTTGCCGGTGTAGGCCGCGGTGGCGACGCAGCCGCCGACACCGCAGTTGGATCGCACGTCCCAGGTGCCGGTCATCGGCGGCGCGTCAGGGGCCGGCTTGCCCTCGAGGTCGGTACCCGGACCGTAGTCGGCGCGATACGTCCCCGAGAATTCGTGAGTCGCTGGCGCGGGCGGGGCGGCGGTGTGGTGTTTGTCGCGGTCGAGCCACAGCACCCCGGTCAGCACCGCGGCCACCAGTACAACGGCGCTGACTGCAAGGGCCGCAATGAGTTTCACCCGCGGAGTCCGACGCACCGGAGTGACGAGGGTGGGCGCCGGCTGAGGCGCCGTCGGCGGAGGCGGGGCGGGCGTGCGCACCCGGCTCGACGACGGGTCGAGCGCGCGGTTCAGCTCTCGGGCGAACTCGCCGCAGCTGTCGTAGCGGTCCGCGGGTGTCTTGGCCATCGCTTTAGCCAGCACCGCGTCCAACGCGACCAACGCGGGTCGCCGTTCGCTCGCCAGCGGCACCGGCGCGGCGACGTGCTTGGTGATCACCACCGCGGGATTGGAGTCGGCGTAGGGCGGCCCGCCGGTCAACAGATCAAAAGCTGTGCAGGCCAACGCATATTGATCGGTACGGCCGTCGAGCGGCTCACCGCGCAGCTGCTCTGGTGCCGCATACGACATGGTTCCGACCGCCATGTTCGTTGCCGTCAACCCTGACGGATCGTCGATGAGGCGAGCAATGCCGAAGTCGGCGAGGAAGATTCGTTGCGCCGTGGGATCCAGCAGGATGTTGGCGGGCTTGACGTCGCGGTGCAACAGCCCCTGCTGGTGGGCGTAGTCCAGCGCCGATGCGACCGCGGTGACGATCTCCAGCGCCTGTTCGACGGGCAGGCCGTCGGGGTGTTGCTCGCGGACCAGCTTCGATGCATCGGTACCCCCGACGTAATCCATCGAGATCCACAACTGTCCGTCGTATTCACCACGATCGTGAACACCCAGGATGTTGGGGTGCGACAGGCTCGCGGTCAGGTTGGCCTCGCGGAGAAAGCGCTCCCGGTACTCGGGGTCCGCGGTCCACTGTGCGGATAACACTTTCAGCGCGTCCTGGCGCGGCAACCGCGGATGCGCCGCCAGATACACCGAGCCCATGCCGCCCGCCCCGAGTACCCGCAGGATCGTAAATCCCGCAAACGCCTCGCCCACCGATACCGGCATGGCCAGATCCTATCCGGAAGCTATGCTGCTTTTGTTTAGCTGGCGAACCTGGTGAGCGCGGAAACAGCATGATGGCCGATAGGTCGAACGCCGACAGCCCCTTTGCGGCTGCCCAATTCGGCGTCTTGGGTCCGCTGCAAGTGCTCGTGGGTGCGAAATCGGTGCCGCTGGGCACGCCGAAGCAGCGCGCCGTGCTGGCGATGCTGATCGTCAACGCGAATCGACCGGTCAGCATCGACTCGTTGATCAGTGCGGCCTGGGATCAGCGGCCCCCGGAGGGTGCCCGGGCCACGCTGCACGCTTACATTTCGAATCTGCGCCGACTGATGAGTGATGCGGGCATCGACCGTTCCGTTCTGCTCAGCACACCCCCGGGATACCAGCTGACGATCAGCGACGACAACTACGACTTCGGGCGCTTCATTGCCGCGAAGAACGCCGGCGTGCAGGCCGCGGCGGCCGCGCAGTTCGAGCAGGCCAGCGGTCACCTACTGGAAGCCCTTGGCCAGTGGCGCGGTCCGGTTCTCGAGGACCTCAGCGACTTTCAGTTCGCCGAGACCCTTGCCGCGGCACTCGACGAGGAGCGCGTACTCGTTCACATCGCCCGCGCAGAGGCCGAGATCGCTTGTGGCCGACCACACACCGTGATTCCGGAGCTGGAGGGCCTGACCGCCAGGCATGGTTATCGAGAACCCTTGTGGGCGCAGCTGATTACCGCCTACTATCTGGCGGACCGCCAATCGGATGCCCTGGATGCCTACCTGCGGCTGAAATCTTTACTGGCCGAGGACCTGGGCATCGACCCGGGATGGACGATCCGCGAGTTGTACGAGCGGATCCTGCGTCAGGAGCCGCTGGACGCCCGCAAAATCGCCCAGTCGCACGCCGAAGACACCATTGTCGCGCAGTCGGACAACGCAATCGGCGCACGCCGGAGTGCGAAGGCAGTGCTGGTCGCTGCCGACGGGCGTCGATATCCGTTGGCCGGCACGGCGACCCGCATCGGGCGCAGTCCGGACAACGACCTCGTGTTGTCCGGTGCCAAGGTCAGCCGCCACCACGCGGTGATCGCCGACGACGGACGGACCATCCTCATCACCGACCTGGGGTCGGCCAACGGAGTGCGCGTGCGCGGCACACGCATTGACCCCAGCGCCGAGCTACACCACGGTGATGCGATCCGCATCGGCGACGAGGAGTTCACGCTCGAGGCCGGAGTCGATCCGGCGCTCCGTTAAGGATCCAGTAAGCGCTGTCCCGCACAGTGAGCGAACGCGGGTGCTCGAACGCAGCACCGCGACCTCACGAAAGGACAACGCAACATGAACTTTCTGCCCGCCAACATCGAGGAACAGATCGATCGCACCGATCGCAACCATGCCCTGATCATCGGGATCAGCACTGGGCTGCTTGCTTTTTGGTGCCTCTACCGCGTGCTGTGGTCGATCTACCTCTCGGTCGCCTACGACTTCCTGTTCGGATCGCTGATGTTCTCCATCGTGCTGTGGGGCGCGATCGGTGTCGTTGCGGGTATCGCGGCCACCGGTTTTCTCACTCGCTACGCCAAGCGTCCCTGAGTCGGAGTACGACTTCACGCGGCATTAAGGATCCATAAAGCCCTCTCTCGCACAGTGATGACGACAACGTCAGCAACACCAACAAGGAGTCCCTAAATGAAACGCAACATCCTGATCATGGCCGGTACGGCGGCCACCCTCGCCACCGTGATGGTGGGATGCTCACACAACGACAAGGCCGTCAGTGTCGGCAACGCCGCGGTCGCTCCCGCCGGTTCGTCGAACACCAAGGTTGTCATCGACGGCAAAGACCAGAACGTCAAGGGCCAGGTCGCCTGCACCACCGCCGCCGGCACTGTCAACATCGCTATCAGCGGAGGCGCCCCTGGTACGCCCACGGGCATCGGCGCCGTGCTGAGCGACGCCAACCCGCCGGTCGTGAAATCCGTTGCGCTGGGCAATGTCAACGGCGTGACCCTGGCCGTCGGCGGTGCCAGCGGCAAGGCCGATGCCACCAAGGACGGCAGCTCGTACAAGATCAGCGGCACCGCCAGCGGCGTGGACATGGCCAACCCGATGGGTGGACCGGTCAACAAGCCGTTCGAACTCGACGTCACCTGCCCCTAGTCCCGCCGGCCGCCGGGTGTCGCGAAAAAGCGCACCCGGCGGCTGCTCGGGAAAAAGTCAATCCGTGCGAAAGCGGATGGAGGCTAGGCTTTTTGGGAGTGCCGGATGGCGTTGCCGCCGAGGTAGGCGAGGTATCCGATGATGCCGACGGCGCCGAGGCTGCGGGTCTGCTTGCTGGCGAAGCTCAGCCCGAGCACCGTTTCGATGCTGCCGTTGGTGTAGACGTGCTGACGGGTGTTGCGCGGGAACGCCGACCTGGTGATCGACTCGAACAACCCTGGGCTGGTGAAGTGGGCCAGACCGGCGCCAGCCAGTGCCAGGCCCGAAAAGCGGGCGATGCGATTGCTTTTACGGGACATGCTTCTCCTTAGCTGATCGCGTAGTCGCTCAACGGGAAGTTGGACGCCTCTTCGATCGCCGTCGACGTGGCCATCGGACGCAACAGTGACGGTTCGCCGCTGGGATTGAAGTAGTACGACCGTGAGGTGGCGCAGTTACCGAGAATCCACAGCGAATCACCCAGCAAATCTGTCATCCGGTCGAGGTAGGCGGCGTTCGCCTCCTCGGTCACCTCGAAGGTGTCCGCACCCTGCCGCTTGAGCTCGGCGAAAAGCCGGTCCATCAAGCGCATCTGGTATTCCATCGTGTTGAAGAAGTTCAGACCGAGGAAGGCGAACGGGCTGGCCAGGCTCAGGTAGTTCGGGAAGTACGGCATCGACACACCTTGGTAGGCCTGGAAATGCGTGTCGCGCCACCACTTTCCGAGGTTGCGACCGTCGCGGCCGATCACCTCGATGGCGGGGAAGTTCGCCTCCCACAGGTCGAATCCGGTGGCCAGCACGAGGGTGTCGATGTGTGTCTTGGATCCGTCGGCGTTGACGATCCCGTCGGCCTCGACGCGCTCGATGCCGTCGGCCTGCAGGTGGACATGGGGCTTGGTGAAGCTGCGGAAGTAGCTGTTGGAGAACGTCGGTCGCTTGCAGCCGAGGTCATAGTCGGGCGTGAGTTTGCGGCGCAGTTCCTTGTCGCGAATCGCGATGAACTGGTTGATCTTGCACAGATCCGCGGCGGAGATGTTCAGGCGCCGGAACAGCGGGACCCGGTAGCGCACCAGGCCGACGGTGATCATCATTTCGTAGATCGTGTCGGTGATGGATCGGATCGCGCGCTGGGTCCAGGGGAAGCGGGCGAAGATGCGCTTGGCGGTCGCGGAGAATCTGAGGTCGATCTTCGGCGCGACCCAGATCGGCGTGCGCTGATAGACGGTGAGGTCGGCGGCCTTGTCGGCGAGCTTCGGGATGAGCTGGACCGCGGTTGCCCCGGTGCCGATGATCCCGACCCGGTGACCGCTGGGGTCGAAGTCGTCCTCCCACTCGGTGGTGTGGATGACCTTGCCCTCGAACGTCGTGATTCCGGGAATGTCGGGCGTCTTGGGCTGCGACAGGAAGCCGGTCGCGGTGATCAGGTAGCGCGTCGAGACCACGTCGCCGCCGGACAGCGCGACCTGCCAGTGTCGGGTCTCTTCGTCCCAGCGGGCACTCTCCACGATGGTGTTGAAGCGCATGTGCCGACGGACGTCGTACTTGTCGGCCACGCCCGCGGCGTACTGCTTGATCTCCGGCCCCGGGGTGAACAGCCGTGACCAGTTCGGGTTCGGCTCGAAGAAATACGAGTAGGTGGTGGTGGGGACGTCGACGGCCAGCCCCGGGTAGTGGTTGACGTGCCAGGTCCCGCCGAGGTCGTCTTCGCGGTCGAGGATGACGAAGTCGTCGATGCCCATGCGCTTGAGCTGGATGGCCGCGCCGATACCGCCGAAGCCGGCGCCGACGATGAGGGCTTCGAAGCGCTCCAAAGTCATGGCACGACAATATACGCAGTACCCGCGGTACCGGTAAAGGTGTGTGTTCTAGCTGCGCGGAACATCGCGATTCGCGGTGCGCAGCGCCGCGTTGTCGTCCTCCAAGTCGAGGATTCGGCTGATTCCGGCCAGATTCACGCCCGCGTCGACCAGTTCGCTGATGCGTCGCAGGCGGGCGAGATCGTCCGCGCTGTAGCGCCGCGTACCGCCGCCACTGCGGAAGGGGCGCAAGAGGCCGTGCCGTTCGTAGAGGCGCAGTGATTGCACCGCGATCCCGGACAGTTCCGCGGCCACTGATATCCCGTAAACCCCCTGGTTGGCGGTTGGCCCGCCGGAGCGCTGGGGCTGGTCGGTCATCTATACATCCTCGGCTCTCGCACGCATATAAAACCTTTGTACCACAGTTGCGAAACAGTCTAGGTCGTGATAAGCAAAATCTATAGAAATCAACATAGGTTATAAGTGATCTAGGCCATAGGTAGGCCGCGAGCTTTCCCGCTGAGGTGAGGAGGTTGCAGTGTCGTCTCCACCGCGTCCGGATGCGCCAGGTGTGTACGCGTCGTTGGCCAACATCGTGCGACGAGGCTCGACTCCCGCAGAGACGTACGCTGCGATCTGCGTGGCGGCGACGATGACCGTGCCGGGTTGCGACCATGCGAGCCTGGTCGTTTCGCGCGACGGCGTGTGCCGGAGCGCTGCCGTCAGTGACGCCGTCGCTCGTCAGATCGACCGCCTGCAATTGGACCTCGGTCTGGGCCCGTGCCTCGAGGCGATCGAAACATCTACTGCGCAAATCGAATCCGATCTGGCGGCGGGCGCCAGGTGGGCGCCGCTCACGGAGCAAGTGCTGACCGACACGCCCGTGCGTGGTGCGCTGAGCATTCGGTTGCCAGTAGGCCGCGACGGAATCGGCGCGCTCAACCTGTTTTCCGACGTCCCCGGCGCGCTCGGCAGCCACTCGTTGAAGGAAGCCGTCGTGCTGGGCGCATTCGCCACGGTGGCGAGCACCGCGTCGGCCCACAGCGAAGATGTGGCCACGCTGCGTCGCGGCCTCAACAGCAACCGCGCCATCGGCCAGGCCATCGGAATGCTGATGACGCTCAACAACATTTCCGATGCCGCCGCATTCGACCTGCTCCGCAAGAGGTCGCAGGATTCCAACGTCAAGTTGATCGACATCGCGACCGAGATCGTTCGCGGTCGCGGCGGCGACAAGAGTGCGTGATGTCAGTCGCGACCGAGTAGCTGCAGGGCCGCCGACACCGCTAGGCGGGGTACGTCCAGCGTCTTCGACCCCAGATCGTGCCGGGCACCGGCGATTTCGACGACCTGTGTCGGCGCCGACACCAGTGCCGCCGCCGCTTGCACCTCGGCCGGCGTTCCGAATGGGTCCGAGGTGCCGTGGGTGAACACTGTCGGCACGGCGATGTCGGGCAGGTGTTCGGTGCGGGCGCGTTCAGGCTTACCGGGCGGATGCACTGGATAGGAGAACAGCGTCAGCACGTCGACGTGCGCCTCCTTGGCGGACACCACCATCGACGTCATCCGGCCGCCGTAGGAATGGCCGCCGGCGATCAGCGGGCCGTCGGCCAAGCCGCGACAGACGGTGATGGCCTCGACGATACCGGCGCGATCGGCGGCCGACGATCCCGACGGCGGGCCCTTGGGGCGGCGGCGCCGGTACCGCAGGTCGTAGCGGACCGCGAGCCAGCCGCGCCGGGCCCACTCGTCGCAAAGTCGTTGCAGCATAGCCGATTCCCGGTTGCCGCCGGCGCCGTGCGTCAGCGCCACCACCCCGGCCGGTGTGCCGTCGGGTTCATGGGCGACGCCCGCGATGTCGTCGAGATTCACGGCTGCAGCCTAAACAGCGGCGACACCGGTCCATGACCGCGCCCCAGCGGATACGACGCCCGCAGGCCCTCGGTAACCCAGCCCTTGGCGAACGTCACGGCGTCGAGCAACGAATAGCCGTGTGCCAGCGCGCAAGCTGTCGCCGCGGCCAAGGTGTCGCCGGCGCCGTGGTCGTGGGCGGTGCTCACCCGCGGGGATTCGAACTCGTGAAAGTCCTTGCCGTCGAACAGTAGATCGGGGCTGCTGTCCGAGCGGGGCATGTGTCCGCCCTTGACCAGCACCCACTGCGGGCCCAGGGCATGCAGCGCGCGGGCGGCGTCGGCCTGGGTGGCCGGGTCGACGACGTCGATATCGACCAGTAGCCGAACCTCGTGCAGGTTCGGCGTTACCAAAGTCGCGAGCGGAAACAATTCGCGCTTGAGGGAATTCAGCGCGTCGGCGTCCAGCAGCGCGTCGCCGTGCATCGAGGCGCACACCGGGTCGACCACGAGCGGCACCCCGGCGCCGTATTCGCGCCAGCTGAGTGCGATGGCCTCGATGATCGGTGCCGTCGCCAGCATGCCGGTCTTGGCGGCCTGTGCCCCGATGTCATCGCACACCGCCGCGATCTGCGCGGCGACCACGTCGGGCGCAACGGGGTGAAAGTCCCTGACGCCCAGCGAGTTCTGCACCGTCACCGCCGTCACCGCGCACAGCGTGTGCACGCCCAGCAGGGTGCAAGTGCGAATGTCGGCCTGCATGCCCGCGCCACCGCCGGAGTCGGATCCGGCGATGGTGAGCACCCGCGGCGGCGTCGTTCCGGACGGCGCCAGCGGAAGATAGCTCACCGCTCGCGACTACTGTTGGGCGAGAGGCAGATACACCCGGTTACCGCGCTCGGCGAACTCGGCCGACTTCTCGGCCATCCCGGTAGCCAGCATCGCCTCGATGTCCTCTTCCGTTTCGAGACGGTGCTTGGCCGCGTAGTCGCGCACGTCCTGAGTGATCCGCATCGAGCAGAACTTCGGGCCGCACATCGAGCAGAAGTGCGCGGCCTTGGCCGGCGCTGCGGGCAGCGTCTCGTCGTGATACTCCCGCGCGGTGTCTGGATCCAGCGACAGCGCGAACTGGTCGTTCCAGCGGAACTCGAAGCGCGCCTGCGACAACGCATTATCGCGCTGCTGCGCGTGCGGGTGCCCCTTGGCCAGGTCGCCGGCGTGTGCGGCGATCTTGTAGGCGATCACGCCATCCTTGACGTCCTTGCGATCCGGCAGGCCGAGGTGCTCCTTGGGAGTGACGTAGCACAGCATCGCGGTGCCGGCCTGCGCGATGATCGCCGCGCCGATCGCCGAGGTGATGTGGTCGTACGCCGGCGCGATGTCGGTGGTCAGCGGCCCCAGCGTGTAGAACGGGGCCTCCTCACACAGCTCCTCTTCCAGCCGCACGTTCTCGACGATCTTGTGCATCGGGACGTGGCCCGGTCCTTCGATCATCACCTGCACGCCATGGGCTTTCGCGATCTTTGTCAGCTCGCCCAACGTGCGCAGCTCGGCGAACTGGGCGGCGTCGTTCGCGTCGGCGATCGACCCGGGACGCAGACCGTCACCAAGAGAGAAGGTGACGTCGTAGCGGGCCAGGATGTCGCACAGCTCTTCGAAGTTGGTGTAGAGGAACGATTCCTGGTGATGCGCCAGGCACCACGCGGCCATGATCGAGCCGCCGCGGGACACGATGCCGGTCACCCGCTTGGCGGTCAGCGGGACATAGCGCAACAGCACGCCCGCGTGCACGGTCATGTAGTCCACACCCTGCTCGCACTGCTCGATCACGGTGTCGCGGTACATTTCCCAGTTCAGCAGCGTCGGGTCGCCGTTGACCTTCTCCAGCGCCTGGTAGATCGGCACGGTGCCGACCGGCACCGGCGAGTTGCGCAGGATCCACTCGCGGGTGGCGTGGATGTCCTTGCCGGTGGACAGGTCCATGATGGTGTCCGCGCCCCACCGGGCGGCCCACACCAGCTTGTCGACCTCTTCGGCGATCGACGACGTGACCGCCGAATTACCGATGTTGGCATTGACTTTCACCGCGAAGGCCTTGCCGATGATCATCGGCTCGCTCTCGGGGTGGTTGTGGTTGGCCGGAATCACGGCGCGTCCCAGCGCGACCTCGTCGCGCACCAACTCGGCCGGCATCTGCTCGCGCGCGGCGATGAAGGCCATCTCGGCGGTGATCTCACCGGCCCGGGCCCGCTGCGACTGGGTGCCGCGATCGCGCACCACGCCGGGCCTCGGCGGCAGACCGGCGTGCAGGTCGATCACCGCGTCGACGTCGGTGTATGGGCCGGAGGTGTCGTAGAGGTCGAGGTGTTCGCCGTTGGACAGGTTCACCCGCCGGAACGGCACCTGGGCGCCCGGCACGTCATCGATGCTGCGGTAGACCTTGCTGCTGCCGGCGATGGCGCCAGTGGTCACGGTTGGCTCGACTGCTAGATCGGTCATGGTGTTTCTCCCTACGTCGGCATTACCCGGTCAGGTTCGTACGGTCGACGGCCCCGAGCCGTCCTCTCAGCGCACCGGGCGTGCGCTCCCGTGATTTCTTTGGAGCACTACCCACGCTAGCGCAGGCCGGTCGGGGTGTGCAGGCGTGAAGATCAGGTCGGGTGCAATCCGTAGGCAACGTCCGGCTTCGATGGAAAGATATTGCGCGTGGGAGAGGTGGCCGAGACCGGAATGGGGCCGGAGGCGTGGCCCGCTCGATGGCCGGCGGTCGACGCGGACAAACCGGGGGTCGGGTCGTTTCGATTCTGGTTCGTCGGCGAGCGCTGGGAGTGGTCCGACGAGCTGGCACGCATGCACGGTTACGAACCCGGGACGGTCGAACCGACCACCGAACTGCTGGTGTCCCACAAG
Organism: Candidatus Mycobacterium wuenschmannii; assembly: GCF_030252325.1. Lineage (NCBI taxonomy): Bacteria > Bacillati > Actinomycetota > Actinomycetes > Mycobacteriales > Mycobacteriaceae > Mycobacterium > Candidatus Mycobacterium wuenschmannii. The sequence continues at coordinate 4,285,909 of NZ_CP126981.1, forward strand.
CACCCCGACGACCGCGGTCATGTGCAGGATCACCTCGATCGGGCGCTGCTGTCCAAGAGCTCGTTTTCCAGTCGGCATCGCTTCATCGACACGGCCGGCACCACGCACGACGCGATCGTGGTGGCCGACCGGATGCTGGACAAGACCGGGGCCGTGGTGGGCACCGCCGGGTACTACATCGACCTCACCGCGACCTTCGTCGAGAATCGCCAGAGCGCGCTCGACGAGGCGCTGCCCGACCTGTTCGAAGCGCGCGCCGTCATCGAGCAGGCCAAAGGGATCCTGATGGCCGTCTACCGGGTCAGCCCCGAACAGGCCTTCGGCGTGCTGCGTTGGCGGTCGCAGGAAACCAACACCAAGTTGCGCTCGCTGGCCAAACAGCTCATCGTCGAAATCGCCACGCAGCCACCACCGTCGGCGGAACACCAGGCCACGTTCGACCATCTGTTGCTGACGGTGCACGAGCGTATTCCGGGTGAACCCTCCGCGTAGCGCCGCTGCCGGTTAGGCTCGTCCCAACGGTGGACGGCAAGACGGGGGCGCTTGCATCCAGCGGTCCGGTCCAAGACCCCGTGGCGCCGGACTGAGGAATCAAGTGCGTCGAAGCGGGTGAGCGCGATGGAACTCTTGACGGTCGACTCTGAGGTTCGGCCCGATGCGGTGCTGTTGTCTGCGTCCGGAGAGGTCGATTCCAGCACCGCGGGTGCGCTCCGGTCGCAGTTGGACGACGCGCTGAAGCGGGCTGGCGGCCAGGACGCGCGATTGCTCATCGTGGATCTGCAGGGCGTGACCTACTTCGGCAGCGCGGGACTCAACGCCGTACTTGACTGCCACAAGCAAGGCCTGAGGGTCGGCACGGCGGTCCGGTTGGTGGCCGAAAACGACTTGGTGGTGCGTCCGATCGAGGTGACGAACCTGGACAGCCTGCTGGATCTCTACCCAACGCTGCCGGACGCACTGGAAGGCCGTGACTCGAAGACGTGAACGGGGACGAACGCCGCGGTTGGCCTCGCGACCCGAAAGTTCTGCCACCTGACCTTGCCGCCGCCGTCGCGCTCGGAGGGGAGATGGGCCGACGGTTCGCGGAGTTCGACTGGACCGCGCATCCACTCGGGTCGCCGCAGTCGTGGCCGACCGAGATGCGGTCGGTGGTCGCGATGGTGCTGACGTCGAGCTTTCCGATCGTGCTCTGGCTCGACACCGAAGAGCTGTTTCTGCTCTACAACGACGCCTACATCCCGATCCTCAGCGACCGGCATCCGACCGCGCTGGGACAGCGCGGCCAGTACGCCTGGTGGGACGTGTGGGAGCCGGTCCAGCCGATGCTGGCAAGCGTCATCGACACCGGCGAAGCGACCTGGTCGCACGATTTGATGCTGCCGCTGCTGACGGCTGGCCGGCGCCGCGAGCGCTACTTCACCTTCACCTACAGCCCGCTGGTCGGCGAGGACGGCACCACGTTCGGCATCATCTGCCCGTCGTTCGAAACCACCGACCGGGTGCTCAGTGAACGGCGGCTGCAGTTGCTCAACGCGGTCGCCGTGGCCGTGATGGACACCAACTCGATCGACGATGCGGTGCGGGCCGCGGTCGCGGCCTGCGACGGGCGTCCCGATGCGCCCTTCGTCGCCGCCTATGTCGGCGACCCCGCAACCGATGACGTCACGCTGCGTGCGGCCACGCCGTCGGTGCGGCCGTTGCTGCCGCCGACGCTGGCGGCGTTGACCAAGTCCACCGCCGTGCCGCGCACGAGGTCGGAGGCGCGGGTCATCGACGACGTGTCCGCGATGATCGACGGTGTCCACGATGCGCTGGGTGACGACTGCCCGGATCATGCGCTGCTGCTGCCGCTGGGTGAGGGCTCTGCGGCCGGGGCGCTGCTGGTCGGGACGAACCCGCTGTGCTCACTCGACGACCAGTACGTCGGCTTCTGTCAGCTGCTCGCCGATCAGCTGTCGTCGGCGCTGGCGTCCGCGGTGTCCTACGAGCAGCAGCGTCAGCGGGCCGACGCGCTGGCCGAACTCGACCACGCGAAGACGGCGTTCCTGACCAACGTCAGCCACGAATTCCGCACGCCGCTCACGCTTTTGCTCGGCCCGCTGGACGATGCGCTGTCCGACGCCGGACCGGACAGTGCCATCGAAACCCAGCTCAGCATCGCGCGGCGCAACGCGGGGCGGCTGCAACGACTGGTCGACTCGCTCCTGGACTTCTCCCGCATCGACGCCGGCCGGGCCACCGCCAACCTGCTGTGCATCGATGTCGGGGTGCTGACTTCGCACATCGCGTCGTCGTTCACCGAGTTGTGCGAGCGGGCCGGCCTCGAGTTGATCCTCGATTGCCGGCCAACGATCGCCGACGTCGACCCGGGGATGTGGGAGACGATCCTGCTCAACCTGCTGTCGAACGCGGTCAAGTACACGTTGGCCGGGTCCGTCACGGTCGCGGTGCACAGCGATGCGTCGTTCTGCTGCGTCATGATTCGCGACACCGGCGTCGGCATCGCCGAAGACGACCTGAAGCGGTTGGGGGAGCGCTTCTTTCGGGCCGACGACACCTACGGCCGCAGCGTGGAGGGTACCGGAATCGGGCTGTCGCTGGTGCACGGTCTCGTCGAATTGCAAAACGGCACAGTGGAATTCGACAGTAAGCTGGGTCGGGGCACTGCCGTCACCATCCGGTTGCCTCGATCGGCGGGCGGCGCACCGGTCGAGCATTCGCCTGCCGGGCTGGTGGACAACCCCTACCTCGTCGAGGCCGAGCAGTGGGCCTCCTCGCGGCCGGTGCCCTCGGTCGACGCGTTGGCCGGGCTCGACGGGCGTGAACTGGTGCTGATCGCCGACGACAACGCCGACATGCGAGCGCATGTCGAGCGGGTGCTGTCGGCGCGCTGGCGCACGGTGTGCGTCGCCGACGGGCTGGACGCTCTCGACGCCGCCCGGGAGTTGCACCCGGATCTGATCGTGACCGATGCAATGATGCCGCGGCTGGATGGCTTCGAACTGATCGAGGCGATCCGCTCCGACCTCACGTTGGCGGCGACCCCGGTGTTGATTCTCTCGGCGAGGGCGGGCGCGGAGGCGGTCAGCGAGGGATACGCCGCCGGCGCCGACGACTATCTACCGAAGCCGTTCAGCTCCCAGGAGTTGACCGACCGGGTGGCGGCGCGGTTGTCGGCCGCCGCGCGCGAAATGGCCAGCCGCCGATCCAGCGACGCGCAGGCGCAGATCGCCCTGGATTTCGCGCAACTCGACGCGGCCCTGCAATCCGCCGAATCGGCCGGGGCGATCGTCGCGGCGCTGCAGGGCGCGACGCTGGGATCCGCCGAGCCGCCGATCGTCTGCCTCGGTGTGCTCGACGCTGAGGCGAAGAACCTCCGATTCGAATACGGCGCCCCGGTTCCGCCGGAAATCCGCGATCGCTATCACGTCGCGTCGATGGACACCCCGATCGTCCCGGTCGACGTGATCAAAAGCGGTCAGCCCATGGTCATCACCGACACCCTCAACCTCAGCTCGCGCTACCAGCATGTCGTCAGCGAAACGGTGGACGCGGTTCGGTCGTGTATCAGCCAACCGCTGCGCGGCATCGACGGCAAGATCATCGGATCACTCGGCATGCTCTGGTCGACCCCCCGCGAGTTCAGCCCGGCCGAATTAGATTGGGCCGCACAGGTTGCCAGGGTCACCCAGTCGACCGTCGACCGGATTCGCAACGTCCAGCGCGAACACCGGATCGCGGTCGACTTCCAGGACCACCTGCTCGATCTCGACCACGGCTCGACGGCCGCGGTCGTCGCCGCGGTCTACCAGCCCGGCGGTGAGGCGATGCGGGTAGGCGGCGACTGGTATCTGGTCATGCCGCTGGAAAGGCAAGGCCAGGTTGCGATTTCGGTCGGCGACGTCGTCGGCCACGGTCTGCCGGCGGCGATCGCGATGAGCCGGCTACGGGCCGGGGTCGCGGCCAGCGCGTTGACCGACCCGGATCCGGGCGCCGTGCTGTCCACGCTGGATCGCTATGCGGCCACCGTGCCGGGCGCGCGTTGTGCGACGGTCAGCTACGCGGTGATCGACGACGGCTTGGACCCCGAGGCCGGCGACGGTACCGCGCGGGTCCGTTATTCCTGTGCGGGACACCCGTATCCGTTGCTGGTGACGCCGGATCAGCCACCGGTGTTTCTCTCCGACGGCCGACGCCCGCCGGTCGCGGCCTGGGAGAGCCCGCTGAAGCAGAACACCGCGGTCCACGAATTGCCGCCGGGCAGTGCGATCCTGCTGTACACCGACGGGCTGATCGAACGGCCCGGCGAGGGACTCGACCACGGCTTCACCAGGCTTCAAGGCGCGGCGGCATACCGGGCCGACCTGCCCGTCGGCGACCTCTGTGACGAACTGCTCGAGCGGATGGCCCCGCCCGACGGCTACACCGACGACGTCGTGCTGCTGGCGCTGCGGCCGTGTCACAGCTCGGCACGCAGCTTCGCCACGGTGGTGCCGGCGTCCCTGGACAACATCTCCGATGCGCGACATCGGTTGCGAGACTGGCTTTCCGGCGTCGAGGTGGACCCGGCCCGGGAGTCCGACATCCTGCTGGCCACCGGTGAGGCGGTGACCAATGCCATCGAGCACGGCAGCGGCGGCGACGCGAATATGACCGTGTCCATCGAGGCGTTCGTGCGCGGTCAGACCCTCACCGCGACGGTCAGCGACGCAGGCCAGTGGTCCGGCGATTCGTCGGCCAGCCAGCGCAGCCTGCAGCGCGGCCGTGGCCTCACCATGATCAACGGGCTCGCCGACGACGTGCGGACGATCCGCACCTCGGCCGGCACCCGGGTCACGCTCACGTTCGAGCGTGCCGTCCTGCCCGAGGGCCTGGTGGAAGGCGTGACAACGTGAGCCGCGCAGAGTTCCAGCTGGAGATGGCCGCCGGCGACGGCCTCACCGAGGTGACCGTGAAGGGCGAGGTCGATGCGTCGAACATCGTCGAATTCAATCGATCGGTGCGGGATCTGCCCGGCGACCGGCCGGTGGTCCTCCAGCTGAGCAGCGTCAAATACCTCGACAGCGCGGGATTCTCGGCCCTGGACCGACTGCTCGCGGACGACGAGATCCTCATCGTGCTCGCGCCGAACAGCTTCATGTACCGGGTGGCGGAGCTGATGTGCATGCCGATCCACCACGACACCAAGGCCGCGCGCAAGGCGCTGCGCAACGGCGCAGGCTGAGGTCGGGCGCTATTCGGCGTCCTCGATGGCCTCGCCGAGTTCCTCGAGCAGCCGGTTGTGGTGGTTGCTGGCCAGCAGGTGGCCGGCCGCGATGACCAGAGCCACCGGCCAGTCGATGAGCTCGAAGGCGGCCAGCGCGGCGATACCGCCGTAATAGGCCAGCGCCTCGGGCCGCGGGATCTCGACCTGACCGAGCACCGGCAGGTTGATCGCGAACGTCTCGCCCTCCCGAATATGGGCGACCGCGTCCGCCTGGGACGTTTCCCGGCGAGAATTCTTTTCGGCCATCATTTGCCTTTCAGTAACGTTGGCGTTGCCATTGGGACTGGTGATGCGGTCACCGTCGAGTTATGTCGACGACCGATTCTCTCGCCGACCCACTAGGCGGAGCTGTGGCTGGCCTGCTGACCGTCCCGTTGACCCAGTTGTACGCGGTCCTGTGGCGCCTTGGCGCTGTGGAGATCGTGGCGACTCGGTCGGAGTCGACGGACCGGCCTCCAGCTCCGCGGGCTTCTTATCTGCGAACACACGGGTCGCGACGGCCACCGCGGCGGTCGCAGCCCCAGCTGAGCCCAGCGCCTGCGCCCAAGCGATCGGGCCGAGCGGAGTACAGCCAAGCAATTGGCTGACGCCGGGGATGCTGATCAGCGTCCCCATCACGGCCAGCGACCCGCCCGCGGTCAGCACGACCAGCGGCGTTCGCGAGTCCAGCAGCGTCTGGCCAAGCTGCGCCGACACCAGCGCCACCAGCGCCACCGTCGACGCACGCTGGGGGCGTCCGGTGAAGCCGGCCATCGTCCACGCCGCCGTCGCGGCCGCCGCGGTGGTCGCCCCACGGATCGCGACCGCCTGCCACAGCGCGTCCTGATCTGGCCCCCTGCCTTCGGTGCGTGCCGGACCACTGGGCTTGCTGACCGCCAGCGCGGCGGCCGGCAATGCGTCGGTGAAGATGTTCACCAGCAGCAACTGGCGGGTGTTCAGGGGTGAGTCGCCGGTGATCGCGCTGCCGATGATGGCGAACGCCACCTCACCGGCGTTGCCGCCGAGCAGCACCGACACCGCTGCCTGTACCCGACGCCACAGCTCGCGGCCCTCGTCGATCGCGTTCAGCAACGCTTCGATGCGGGCGTCGAGCAGGACCACGTCCGCCGCGACGCTGGACGAGTCGCTGCCGCGCGCCACCACGCCGATGCCGACGGTGGCAGCCCGGATCGCCGCCGCGTCGTTGGCGCCGTCGCCGACCATCGCGCAGACCTTGCCCGCGCGTTCCAACGTCTGCACGACCTGGACCTTGTTCTCCGGCGACATCCGGGCGAAGATCACCCGCTCGGTGACCACCCGTTCCTGGTCCTTGCGCGACAACGCGTCCCATTCGGCACCGCTGATCACCTCGGTCGCGGTCACCGACATGCCCATCTCCCGGGCGATCGCCGCGGCGGTGATCGGGTGGTCGCCGGTGATCAGTCGGATGCCGATGTCACGCTGGGCCAGCGCGGCCAGCAGGGCGGGCGCCTCGGCCCGCGGGGTGTCGGACAGACCGAGGAACCCGACGAGCGAGAGTTCGCCGCCGGCCAGGTCAGCGATGGCGTCCTCGTCGTCGGCGACCAACTGAGCCTGCTGCGCGCTCAGCCGCCGGCGCGCGACCGCGATCACTCGGAGGCCCTCGGCGGCGAGGCCGCGGACGGTGGCCTCGACCTCGGGTCCGATGCCGGCGCTGGCGGCCAGCACCACCTCGGGCGCGCCCTTGACGGTCAACTCGTCGCCGGATACCGACGCCGAGAACGACCTGCCGGAGCGGAACGGCAGATGCGCTGTGGTTTCCGCGGCGTTCGCCGCCGGCTCGTGCACCGCGTGCGCGGCCTCGATGATGGCGCGGTCGGTCGCGTGCACCTGCGGCCCGCCGTTGGCGTCCGGTGCAGCGCTGGCGGCGCAGCGCAGGACGTCGTCGTCGGCGTAGCCGTCAGCGGGGTGCACCTGCGAGACGCGCAGCCGGTTCTCCGACAGCGTTCCCGTCTTGTCGAAGCAGACGACGTCGATGCGGCCCAGCGCCTCGACCGACCGCGGGACGCGCACCACGGCGCCGTAGGTGGTCAGTCGCCGAGCCGATGCCGCCTGCGCGAGAGTGGCGACCAACGGCATGCCCTCGGGCACGGCCGCCACGGTGATCGCGATACCACTGGCCACCGCTTGACGTAAACCCTTGCGGCGCAACAGGCCCAGGCCGCTGACGAGAAGCCCGCCGCCGACGCTGACCGGGAAGGCCCGGTTGGTGAGGTGGCTGAGTTGGTGCTCGAGGCCGATCTCCGGCAGCTCACTGGAGACCAGTTCGGCGGCGCGACGGGCCTGGGTGTCGGCGCCGACGGCGGTCACCAGCGCCACCGCGGTGCCCGCGACGATCGTGGTGCCGCCGTAGAGCATGCAGCGGCGCTCGGCGAGTACGGCGCCCGGTGTCGGGTCGACCTGCTTCTCCACCGGCAACGATTCGCCGGTGAGCGTGGACTCGTCGACCTCGAGGTCTTCCTCGTCGATCAGCCGGGCATCGGCCGGGACCACCTCGTGGGTGCGCACCTCGATGATGTCGCCGGGGCGCAGTTGCGCGGCCTTGACATCGGTGTAGACGGGCTCGCCGTCGGCACCGACGGTGACCCTGCGGGCCGGTGGAATCTGTTGGGCCAGAAGCTCGTTCAGTCGACTCTCGGCGCGCAGCCGCTGGCTGGCCGCCAGCATCGAGTTGCCGGTCAGCACCGACCCGACCAGCACCGCGTCGACCGGTGAGCCCAGCACCGCGCTGGCGGCCGAGCCCAGGGCCAGCACCGGCGTCAGCGGGTCGGAGAGCTCGGCGCGTACGGCGCGGAGGAACTGCCACACCGCCTGGCGCGGACGGTCGGTCAACTCGGCGCCGCGGTACGCCGTCCCGATCGCCCTGCCGGCCAGGCCGTGCCTGGCCTCGGCCTCGTGCTCGACCTCGTTCGGCGGCAACATCTTCCGGACCTGCTCGGCCGACATCGAATGCCACTCTTGGATCGGCGCGGGCAGCGGGTTCGGCGCGCGCAGCACCCGCCGGGCCATCAGGTACCCAGAGAGCAGGCCGGCCGCCGCACCGGTGGTCACCGGACCCGGGCCCCGGCCGCGCACGCCCGGAACCATCAGCAGCGCACCCAACGCCGTTGCTCCGGTGGCGATTTCGATACCGCGCTGACTCGCCGACTTGGCGGCCGGGATGGCGTGCAGCAGTCGCCAGGCTCCGTCGAGGTCGCTCAGGATCAGGTCCGCGGTCCACGGCGGGGGTTCGGAGTCGACGTTGGGCATCAAACCCAAGCCGACGTCCGCCGACGAGAGCGCCTGTGCCGCAGCGGAAGACAGCACCGCGACGGTGTGCCCCTCGTTCTGCAGGTCGGCCAGGGCCGCGGCGAGCGCGGCGTCGATCGATGCCCGGCCCAGTGGCCGCAGTTCGTCGAACGCAGGCTGCAGTTCGCCGAGATCCTCGACCTCGACCGAGATCAGCTCCAGGCCGGACCGTCGCGCCTCGGCCAGCACCGCCGACGCCAGCGGATCGTGCGTCGGGCCGATCAGCGCCTCGACCTTTGCGTCGACCGCGTGCCAGCCGGCGGTGAGCCCCGTGTTCTCCAGCAGCAGCTGGGCGCGGTTCCAGGCGGGCGACAGTTGGTCCTCGTCGGCGCCGCGGACCCGCACCACACGTAAGGCGTTGGTGCACAACACCCGTGGGTCGATGACCAGCACGTCGACCCGGTCCAGCCAGCGCAGCTTCTCCGGCTGCAGCGGCAGCACCGCATGCCGTCCCGCCAGCCCCTGGCCCAGCGCGGCGGCGAACGCCTCTCGGGTGGTGCGGGTGGCTTTCGGTGTGGTGACCAGGGCCGCGGTCGAGGCCATCGCAAGGTTGCGGGTGAAGGCGCCGATGGCGGCGGTGCCGAGCAGTTGGACGAGCGCGGCGCGGCGGGCGTGCCGCTCGACCGGTCCCTCGGCCAGGGGCGTCGGCCGCGACGGCGGATACACCTCGGGGTGCTCGGCGTGGCGGGCCAGCGCCGGCTCGTGTCGGCTCCAGGCCTGCGCTTCGGCTTGGAATTCAGCGGCCTTCAGGATTTCCATCGCGAGGTCGACGGTCAGCGATGCGGGTGACAGTTCGAGCACGTGGGCGATCACCATCCCCACCGACAGCACCGCATCGGTGGCCGAGTGACCGAGATTGTCCTCGAGAAGCTTGCGCAGTCGGGGTTGATAGTCGACCGCGACCACGATCGCCTCGACGCCGTCGAACAGGTGTGGCAACCGCAGGACGCGGCCGACGACGGCGGCGCTGACGCCGATCGCGGTGGCGCCCACCCCCAGCGCGTTGGTGGCCAGCAGCAGGCCGTCGCCCGGTAGCGGCTTGGGTCGGGTGTCACTGCGCTCGGTGTCGACGACACCGCTTGCCCGCCAACGCTTCTCGGCATCGTCGACGTCCCGGCAGAGGTCGCGAAGCGAAACCTGGTCGCTCGACAGGCCGACCACGATCCGCGACAGCGGGCGGTTCACGCTCACCGAGGTCACGCCGGACCTGGCTCGGACCGCGTCGACGACGAAGCGTCCCAATTCGGCGCCGTCCGGCCCGTCGAGACCGCGCACCTCCACCCACGCGCGGTCACGACCGCGCCAGCTGTGCCGGGTCAGGGTGGGCGCGGGCAGCCCGGCGGAGAGTGCGCGGGCGCCCTCGCGAACGGGGATCGCGGCGAGCGCGATACCGGTCGACGCGGCCGCTCCCAGGGAATCGACCAGCGAGGAAACCGCGCGCAGCGGGAAGGGTAGTGGTGCCAAGATCAGCGGCGGGTGCGCGATTGTGCGCTGCGCGGTTGTCGCGCCGGGGTCCGCTTGGCCGGTGTCTTGCGCGGCCGGGCGGAACTGGTCGATTTCGCGGGTGCCGCCTTGACGGGGGTGACCGATGCGACGGGGCCGTCGTTGCGGGCGCTGCTCAGCCGTCGAAGCAACAGCGCGCCACCACCGACGGCCAACAGGATCGGCCACTCGACGAGGCCGGCGACACCGATCGCGCCCAATGTCAGTGCGGCCGCGGGGGTTGAGTGGCTGCCGCGGTCGATGCCCTTCTGGACGCCGGACGCCGCTCCGGTCACGGCGCCGACTACGCCATTGACTGCGGCCCCTCCCACCGCGCCCGCGGCGGCGGTGGTCGCTGAGGCGGCGCGGCTGACCGTCCGACTTACGTTGCGTACGGCGCCGTCGACGACACCCATGATCACTCCCTGACTCTCGGCTCGTGAGCCTGTAATCCTATGACCTTGCTAGGCAAATGAACAGCGGATGAATACCCATTGCCTTCATTTTCATACGTCAAATGCTGTGAAGATCCACCAAGACGGGTGCATGGTCGCTGGGAGCCTTACCTTTCCGCTCCTCGCGGACGATCTGCGCGTCGGCGACCCGGTTCGCGAATCCGGGGGAGCCGAGGATGAAGTCGATGCGCATGCCCTGTTTCTTCGGGAACCGCAGCTGGGTGTAGTCCCAGTAGGTATAGACGCCGGGCCCGGGTGTGAAAGGCCTTACCACGTCGGTGAATTGGGCGTCGATCATCGCGTCGAACGCTGCGCGCTCGGGCTCGGATACATGCGTGGCACCGTTGAAGAAATCCACATCCCAGACATCGTCGTCGGTCGGTGCGATGTTCCAGTCCCCGGTCAGCGCGATCGGCGCCGACGGGTCGTCGCGAAGCCATCCCAGAGCGGTATTACGCAGGGCAGCAAGCCAATTCAGCTTGTAAGTGTAGTGCGGGTCATCCAGGGTGCGGCCGTTGGGGATGTAGAGGCTCCACACCCGGACCCCCGCGCAGGTGGCACCCAACGCCCGGGCCTCGGCCGCGGCGGCTACGTCCGGTTTGCCGCTCCACGTCGGCTGGCCGTCGAATCCGACTGCGACGTCGTCGAGGCCGACCCGCGACGCGATGGCCACCCCGTTCCACTGGTTGAAGCCGACGTGGGCGACCTCGTAGCCGAGTTCGAGGAACGGCATCGTGGGGAACTGCTCGTCGGAGCATTTGGTTTCTTGCATCGCGAGCACGTCGACCTCGCCCCGCTGTAGCCAGTCCAGGACTCGGGGCAGCCGGGTGCGAATCGAGTTCACGTTCCAGGTGGCGATGCGCAGCGTCCCGTCGGGCATGGCTGGGACCCTACGTGAGCACGATGTAACGAGCGTGATGGTGCAGAGCGAAGCCCAGCGAGCGGGCCAGCTCCGCGCCGGCGCGGTTGTCCTCGCGCACCCGGACGTACGCCCTGGTGGCGCCCTGCGACGCGCCCCACGCAAGCGGGCCGTCGGTCAGTGACTGGTCCGCCGACAGGCCGACCCACCGGGTGCCGTCGGGAGCGTCGGCGATCCAGGCCTGCCCCGGGGCCGCCTCGCCGCCGGAGTCGGCGGCGGGCACGTCGCGCACCATGACCCGGTTGGCGTGCTGTCCTTCGTCGGGCAGCCGCAGGAGTCGGTCGGGAACGAACAGTCGCGGAACGAGGTCGCGGCGCCGATACCATAAGGCGATCTGAGGTATCGCCGACTGGGTTGCGGACATTGTCAGCGGCACAGCGGAATTCGCGCGGTGCGAGCCGTCACCCCCGGCGCGCAGCAGCCAGCCGTCGATCCACTCGTGTTCGACATCCGGACAAGCCAGCGCGTCGGCGTGCTCGAGTGTGCGAATTTCGGAGGCGCGCACCGGTTTATCGCTGAGCACGCGGAGCGCGACGACGTCGTCGGAGTCGAGGCCGACGACGTCGCCCTCCTTCGTCTGCACCCGAACCAGCGGCGTGGTCTCGAGCAGGTGACCGATGACGTCGTTCAGTGGCGGCACCGATCCGGCGGGCCGGCGGTACCGCACCGACACCCGGGTGCCGCGTTCCGGCCACGAAACCATCAGTGCCCGAACGGATCCGGTCCCTCGCCCGGCATCCAGGACAACCCGGGCACTCCCCAGCCGTGCGACTTGACCGCGCGCTTGGCCGACCGGGCGTGCCTGCCGACCAGGCGATCGAGGTAGGTGAAGCCGTCCAGGTGGCCGGTCTCGTGCTGCAGCATCCGGGCGAAAAGCCCCGTGCCCTCCAGGGTTACGGCTTTACCGTCGGCGTCGAGCCCGGTGACCTTGGCGTAGCTGGCCCGCCCGGTGGGAAACGATTCGCCCGGCACTGACAGGCAGCCCTCGTCGTCGTCGTCCGGATCGGGCATGGTCTCAGGCACCTCGGAGGTTTCCAGCACCGGGTTGATCACCACGCCGCGCTGGCGGGCCGCCTGGCCCCGCTCGTCCGGGCAGTCGTAGACGAAGACGCGCAGGTTCACGCCGATCTGGTTGGCGGCCAAGCCGACCCCGTAGGCGGCGTCCATGGTGTCGTAGAGATTCGTGATCAGGTCGGCCAGGTCGGCCGGGAGCGAACCGTCCGCCGAGACCACAACCGGGGTGGTGGCGGTGTGCAGGACGGGATCTCCCACGATGCGGATCGGAACGACGGCCATGACCGGAAAGTTTAGGCGGGGGTCCATCGACGCCGAGTTGCGGACTCTGCATGCGGCGGGCAACCTCACCTAGTCAGCCGACTCGCGGGTCTGGCTTCCAGGTCAACAGTTGTCGACGTGGTTGAATAATCGCCGGAGCAGCGAGCATTCGCGAGTCGCAGGGTCTTGGAGGATCAGGAGCGATATGGACAGCGCTATGGCGCGCGCTAATCGATCGGGAGACGACTCTGAACTCGCCGATGGGTTGACTCGCCGCGAACACGACATTTTGGCCTTCGAGCGCCAGTGGTGGAAGTACGCCGGCGCGAAGGAAGAAGCCATCAAGGACTTGTTCGGGATGTCGGCCACCGCGTACTACCGGGTCTTGAATGCGTTGGTCGATCGGCCCGAGGCGCTGGCTGCGGACCCGATGCTCGTGAAACGTCTCCGTCGACTGCGCGCCAGCCGGCAGAAGGCCCGGGCCGCCCGACGGCTGGGTTTCGAGCTCACCTGAGAATTTTCCCTGCTCACAGGGCGTCGCTGCGGGATTTCCCGCACTCCTCGATACAGTGTCCCCAATGAATGAGCGCGTTCCCGACTCGACTGGGCTTCCCCTACGGGCCATGGTGATGGTGCTGCTGTTCCTCGGCGTCATCTTTTTGCTGGTCGGTTTTCAGGCCATGGGATCGGGCAGCAACAGCGACGACGACTCGGCGGTGGCCAGCGTGTCCACCAGTTCCGCCGCCCCCAAGACCTCGGCCAAACCCGTGGCCAAGGCCGATGTGCGCGTCTACAACATCTCCACTCAGGCGGGCATCGCCGGCAAGGCCGCCGACCAGATCAAGCAGGGTGGCTACAACGTCACCGACATCGGCAACCTGACGTTGCCCAAGGTGACGGCCACAACGGTGTACTTCGGCACCGCCGACGGCGAGAAGGAGACCGCCGAGGCCGTCGGCAAGCTGCTCAAGGCCCCGGTCGCGCCGCGGACGCCGGACGTGTCCGATCAGCCGCCCGGCGTGATCGTCGTCGTCACCGGCTGACCCCCGGCGTCAACCCGCTGAATTGGTACGAGCCGGTGTGCGTCAGCGCCACATTCGGTGCGACCCATACGCGATAGCCGTTGGCCCGCGCCAGCTTGCAGAAATGAAAGTCCTCGGACAGTCCGGCGCCGCTCTCGGGATCGATGCTGGTGCCGAAGAACTGGTGCAGCACCGCATCGCCGGCCCGGTAGGCCGGAACCTTGTCGATCAGGCCCTCCAGGACTGCGCGCTTGATCAGCATGAAGCCGGTGCCGGCGTTCGCCACCTCTAGAAAGTCTTCCCCGCCATCCACTTTCGGGCCCGCCAAGGTGTTGGCCACCAGCGACCCGGTGTGCTGATACAACTCGTCGGGCGCGACGCCGTCGCGCGCGGCGGCCGCTACCCGCGCCCAGTTGATCTCCTTGCGCGGGTACAACCCGCAGACGATGTCCTTGTCCGCGGCGAGCAACGTCAGGACGTCCCCGGCGTCGAAACCGATGTCGGAGTCGATGAACATCAGGTGCGTGCAGTCGGTCTGCAGAAAGTCCTGCGCCAGGCTGTCGCGCGCCCGGGTGATCAGCGACTCGTTCATCAGGTGCGCGTATTGCAGGGATAGGCCGGCGGTCATGGACAGCGTCGCCAGTTGGAACATCGACCCGGCGTAGCTGCCGTGACAGAGTCCGCCGTACATCGGCGTCGCCACGAACAGGTATCGCTCGGACAAGCCGGATCCGCCGGCCATGCCGATCAGCGACACGGACGCGATCCGTCCGCCGGTTCGCGGTGAGCCGTCCGGATGGTCGGCGGTGACGGTCAGCTGGCTGACCACCTCGCCGATGTCTCCCTCGCCGGAGTGGATGATCTTGAAGTCCGGATTCCAGACTCGGACGATCGGCTTGTTTCCCGTCATGACAACAGGATGAGTTGCGCAGGTGAACGGCTGACGACGCGGCGTTAGAAGGGTGGCGGATCGTCGTGACCGGGCGGGGCCGGCCCGAGACGACTCATCGACTTCGCGCGGCGAGCAATGCGAGCGTTGTGGTTTCGCTGTCGCTCGGCACTAACTCGCAGCCCGCGGTCCTGATCACGGGTGCGACGGCGTCGGGGCATCATCGCGTTTCGGTCGGCGCATCGCTCGACGCGCGGTGCGGGTGGCAGGTCGCCGGTGGGCGAGCACAAGCCAGGGAACAGCCATGCGCTACCGGGGGTCGTGACATAGGTCTTGCCGGCGGGCGATTCGAGAATGACTGTGCCGTCGGGCAATTGCCGATCGCGCCATCCCCAGAAAGTCTTCGCGAGGTGATGAGTTCGGCAGTAGCACTTGAGGTTCGACGCATGAGTCGGGCCGCCGTCGCCGTAGGGCACGGTGTGGTCGATGTCGCAGTTGAACGCCGGATGGTCGCAACCGGGCCACCGGCACGTCAGGTCGCGGCACCGCACGAAATCGGCCAGAGCTTTCGACGGCACATAGCCGGGCTCGGGCGGAGCGTCGGCGGGGTGGACCAGTGGCACCAGTTTGGCCTGGCCGGCCAATTCCGCGATGAGCTCCGGCCCGACGAGCCCGTCGGCGCGTACCTCGGATGCCATCGACTCTTCGGCGATCACATGGATCACCACAGACGTTGCGGCAGGGCGTGTTTCGGCCTCACAATCGGGGCGTCCGCAGCGGCAGCTCAGCCGGTCGGTACCCGTCGCGAGGGCGCCCAGCGCGTCGGCACGCCGCTGCTCGCGAGTGCGAGGGTCCTGCGCGCAGACCGTGCCGGCCAGCGCGGTGAGCCGCTTGTCCAACGCGTTCGCCTCGGGTGTCAGCATGCTGCCGTGAATCTGTGACAGGCCGTCGCCGTGATCGGCGAACCAGACCTCGCGACCGTCCCGTCGTTCCTTGCGCCGGCGCACCGCGTCCGCATCGGCCTTGGCGACGATCTTGTCGATCTGTCCGGCAAGCTGCCCCCGCGTCATCGAGGGCCAGCGCACCGCGCTCAGCGCCAGCTGCCCGTCGACTGTCGCGAGGACACCGCTGTCGTCGATCAGGTCGGTGCGATAGACGACCGTCGCGAACGTCCGCTGGTCGATGTCACCGCACTTGAAGACCTCGGCGAGCTTGGGCAGGCGCTCGCGCATCGCCCGGGCGTACCGCAGCTGGCTGCCCGCCAGCGCCTGACTCATTCGCAGTGCGGCCGCCACCTCGGCACTCACCGCCGCTTCGGTGTCGACCGCCCACTCCTCGGTGTCGGAGCAGCGGGTCAGTCGATACGCGAACAGTTCACCGATCGCTGACAATGCCGCGGCGGCGCCACGGTTCTGGTCGCGCCAAGAGGTGGCGATGCGGTCCAGCAGTGCCGACGACTCGGCGGTGCAGCTGGGATGGCGCCGCTCGAACAGCTCGTCGAACCGGGCGATCACCTCAGGAGATGACACCGTGCCGACTGGCGGTTCGAACATGTTTGCGATTATGCGATGCGGGTCCGACAAGCCCGAGCCGTCGGCTGATGTCGCACCACAAGCGGGATAGGCTCTCCCCATGCTCAAGCCCGCCCGCAGCCGCACGGCTGCCGCCGCCTCCGCATTGATTCCCCTCGCCGCCACAGCCGCGCTGATGAGCGGCTGCAAGGCACCCCAGTATCCGGCGACCACGCCCGGCACGCAGCCCTCGATCTGGACCGGCTCACCGGCGCCGTCGAGCGCGGAGCCAACCGGGCAGCAGGGCGGCACGGACAGCCTGACCACGCAGCTCAACGACGCCAACGGCACCAAGGTCGCGACGGCGAAGTTCGAGTTCGATCCCGGCTACGTCACCATCACCATCGAGACGACCGGGGAAGGCCAGCTGAGCCCGGGCTTCCACGGCGTGCACATCCACTCGGTGGGCAAGTGCGAGGCGCACTCGGTGGCCCCGACCGGTGGCGAGCCTGGCGACTTCCTGTCCGCGGGCGGGCACTTCATGCCCCACGGGCAGCACGGTGGCGGCGACCTGACCTCGCTGCAGGTCCGCAAGGACGGTGGCGCATTGCTGCAGACCAGCACCGACGGCTTCACCAAGGCCGACCTGCTGAGCGGCGCGGGAACCGCGATCGTCATCCACGCCGGCTCGGACAACTTCGCCAACATTCCGGCTGACCGGTACAGCCAGGCCAACGGCGCGCCCGGGCCCGACCAGACGACCATGTCGACTGGCGACGCAGGCAAGCGCGTCGCCTGCGGTGTGATCGGCTCCGGTTAATTCCTCGTCGGACAGGGGTACCGCTATCAGGGTGAACTTTGCGTCCTCACCCCGCCCGACACTTGGCGTCGAATGGGAGTTCGCTCTCGTCGACGCGCAGACCCGCGACCTGAGCAACGAAGCGACCGCGGTATTCGCCGAAATCGGTGAAAACCCGCGCGTACACAAGGAATTGCTGCGCAATACCGTCGAGGTCGTTACCGGTATTTGCGAGAACACGGCCCAGGCGATGGACGATCTTCGGACCACCATCGCCGCCGTCCATCCGATCGTGCGGCAACAGGGCATGGAGCTGTTCGGCGCGGGCACCCACCCGTTCGCGAGTTGGTCGACGCAACAACTCACCGATGCGCCGCGCTATGCCGAGCTGATCAAGCGCACCCAGTGGTGGGGCCGCCAGATGTTGATCTGGGGAGTCCATGTGCACGTCGGGGTTTCGTCACCGGACAAGGTAATGCCGGTGATGTCGGCGCTGCTCAACTGGTATCCGCATCTGCTGGCGCTGTCCGCGTCGTCGCCGTGGTGGGTCGGTGATGACACCGGCTATGCCAGTAACCGCGCGATGATGTTCCAGCAGCTTCCTACCGCCGGCCTGCCGTTCCAGTTCGAAAAGTGGGACCAGTTCGAGGGTTTCGTGCACGACCAGAAGAAAACCGGGATCATCGAGGACGTCAACGAGGTGCGCTGGGACGTGCGGCCGTCGCCGCACAACGGCACGCTCGAGGTACGGGTCTGCGACGGGGTGTCCAACATTCGCGAACTCGGTGCGCTGGTTGCGCTGACGCACTGCCTCGTCGTGGATCTCGAACGCCGTCTCGACGCGGGCGAGACATTGCCGACGATGCCGCCGTGGCACAACCAGGAGAACAAGTGGCGCGCGGCCCGCTACGGGTTGGACGCCATCATCATCCTCGACGCCGACAGCAACGAGCGCCTCGTTACGGAGGACCTCGACGATCTGCTCACCCGACTGGAACCCGTTGCCGCATCGCTGGATTGCGCCGACGAGTTGCGGGCGGTCGCCGACATCCCGCGGCGTGGTGCGTCCTACCAACGCCAGCGGCGCGTCTCCGAGGAACACGAAGGCGATCTGATCGCGGTCGTCGATTCGCTGGTCGAGGAGTTGGAGATCTGATGGAGTCCACAGCCGAATTCGGTCGTCTGGCCATGTTTCCGCTGCAGTCGGCATTCCTGCCCGGCGAGGATCTGCCACTGCAGATCTTCGAGCCGCGGTATGCCGAGATGGTGCGAGATTGCCTGCAGGACAACAACCCCCGGTTCGGGACGGTTCTGATTTCGCAGGGCCGCGAAGTCGGCGGCGGTGACATGCGCTGCGACGTCGGGACCGTCGCCAGGATCACCGAATGCGTCGACATCGGCGGCTCGGGCCTGTTCAAGCTGAAATGTGCCACGGCCGAGCGGATCAAGGTGTGCGAGTGGCTGCCCGACGACCCTTACCCGCGGGCCGTCGTCGAGGAGTGGCCCGACGAGCCGGGGGAGTCGGTGAGTGCGGGTCAGATCGAAGAACTCGAGGATCGGATGATGGGGTTGTTCGAGCGGATTGCCGAGGCCCGCGACTTGCCCCTGCCGGACCGTGTCGAGGTGCTCGGCTCCAGCGTGGATTTCTCTGATGCGGGAGAACGCTTGTACGCGTTGGCATCTCGCATCCCAATCGGGCCGGCCGACCGCTATTCGGTGCTGTCGGCGCCGTCGGCGCACACCCGGTTGACGGCGCTGACCGAGGCGGTCGAATCCGTGGCCGCGGTGATCGAGTTTCAGCTCTCGCAGTAGCGCAGCGGCGCCACCGCGTGGAGTCGGCCTTCGACGAAGACACTGCGCGGCGCCACATCGGCGAGGGCCTCCGCCGGCATCCGATCGAAACGGCGCATCAGATCCAACGCCGCGACCTCGGTGACGGCCCAGTCGCGGTCGGTCAGCCACTGCCGGATGTCGGCGCGGTCATCCTTGAACAACAAATCGGTGAGGTCCTGCCCGCCGTCGCCCAGGGCCTGGCGGCCCCGCTCGAGGTAATCGGCATCGAATGCGTTCGGGCTCAACGCTTCTGCCGCAATACGGCTTCCGGGGGCGCTGAGTTTGAGAATCCGCTCGAACAGCAGGTCCTGAGCGACGGGCGGTAGATAGGGGAGTAGGCCTTCGGCCGACCAGGCGGTGGGCGTCGACGGGTCGAAACCGGCTTCTTGCAACGCGGTCGGCCAATCGGCGCGCAGGTCGATCGGCACCGCCCGATAGCCGCACGCGGGGTGCGCCTTGTGCGCCCCGAGTGTCTCGGCTTTGAAGGCCAGCACCTGGGGCTGGTCGATCTCGTAGACGACGGTGCCCGACACCCAGGGCAGCCGCCAGGCGCGGGCGTCCAGTCCCGCGGCGAGAATCACCGCCTGGTCGATGCCGTTGGCGCCGGCGGCGATGAAGTACTCGTCGAACCACTTGGTGCGTGCGGCGGCGTAGTTCTGGACCAACGGCAAATGCCTGCCGACGTCCGAGGGATCCCACCCCCGCGCGACCGCGGCGTCGACGAACAACTGCGCATACCGGTCGATGAACAGCGGACAGCCGCAGTCGGATTCAGCGGCACGGGCCATCGCCACGCCCAGTGCCGTCGCGCCGACGCTTTCGGTGATGTCCCAGCTGTCGTTGTCGGTCCGTGCCATGGCCATTGCCCATCTCGTTTTCGCGGCAGTACTGAAGGGAGCGACGGCATTGTCGGACAGCACCAGGCTAGTGAAATTCCCATCTCGCCGCTGAGCGGAAGGGCGCGTGGTGTACTTCGACGCGATGAGCACCGAGGTGGTTGTGGACATCGACGCAGGGGTAGCCGTGCTGACCCTGAATCGGCCCGAGCATCTCAACGCCTACACCGCCGCGATGGGCGCATCGCTGAGTCAGGCGTACCGGGACTGCGACGAGGACGATGGAGTGCGCGCCATCGTGCTCACCGGCGCGGGCCGGGCCTTCTGCGCGGGTGCGGACTTCGCCGGCGCGTCGCCGTTCGATGCCCCGGGCAAGGGCTTCACCGCGTCGCCGATCGACCCGCCCGCGTTCGAGTTGCGCAAGCCGGTGATCGCCGCCGTCAATGGCCACGCCATCGGCATCGGCCTGACGATCGCGCTGCAGGCCGATATGCGGGTCGTCGCCGAGGACGCGAAATACGGTGTGGTGCAGGTGCGTCGGGGCGTGCTACCCGATTGCATGGCGCATTGGACGCTGGCCCACCTGACCAACCTTGGCGTGGCCGCGGAGGTGCTGCTCACCGGCCGAACGTTCTCCGGTGCCGAGGCCGCCGCATGGGGCATCGCGAACCGCACGCTGCCCGCCGACGACGTCCTCGACCACGCGATCGACATTGCCCGGGACATCGCGACCAACGTCGCGCCGATGTCCGCGGCGCTGTCCAAGCGCCTGCTGTGGGACACCGCGATCAACGGCTACACCCCGCGGCAGGTCGCATCGCTGGAGACCAAGCTGCACCACCGGGTGATGGGCACCGACGACGCCCGCGAAGGCGTCGACGCCTTCCTGGAGCGCCGCGAGCCGCGATTCGGCGCCAGGCTGTCGACGGACTGGAAGCCGCTCTAAACCCCAACGCGGGCAGCGCGTCTCATCAGCTGCGGTGCTATCAACCTGTGCAACGGCCCGACCAGGATCCATACCGCACGGGCGCCGACTCGGTGCCGATAGTGCAGGCGGGTAGTCAGCACGGCACGGCCGCCGCGACGTCGTAGGTCGAGTTCGCCGTGCAGCAGGGGACCGTCGGCCGCCAGCACGATCTCGTCGGGGTCAGAGCGCACGATCGCCCAACCGATCGCGTGCTCGGGGGAGGTGACGGGGCCGAGCCGAAACCCCAGTACACGGCGGTGGATCCACAGCACCGCGGCGCCGAGGGCGCCCGGACTCCGCCCGAGCGCGTCACGGAACGACTGCTCCGCCGTGCGCGAATCGGTCGGCTCCAGCGGGACCTCGAAGACGTCCACGTAGTCGGCGGCGTCGTCGCCGATGTCGGCCCGGCCGGCACGGGCGCGGGATGCAATGCGCTTCAGCGTTGCCCGCACGACCATGCGGTGTGCGCCGGTGCCGATGACCAGCGCTCGGTAGGCCTTACCGTGCAGGCCGGGGAACTGGGCCCACGTTGCGGAGCGGACGCGGGTGCGATGCGGGCCCTCGGCATCCAGCTCGAACACCCAGAGGTATCGGGCGAAGAGGTGTCGGCCCTTCAGTGCCAGGCGTTCGGGCGGGCGTGCTTCGTCCACGACGAAGCCGACGGGGACGGTTGCGGGATCGCGTGGGTCGCGGCAGATGGTTCGCAGCACCGCGGGCCATGTCTCGGACAGGTCGGCAGCGACGGATATGGCATGCTCGTCGATATAGGGTAATCGTTCCATATAGAAGGATCGTACTAGATCATGGCACCTCCGCGGAAGCATCAAACCGATGTGATCCTGGACGCAGCACGAACGCTGGTGTTGACCGACGGGCCGCGGGCCGCCAGCGTCGGCGCGATCGCCAAGGCCAGCGGGGCGCCCGCCGGCACGCTGTACCACCGGTTCACCAACCGCGACGGGATCCTGGCCGCGGCCTGGCTGCGAGCCCTCATACGGTTCCAGGATCGTGCGCTCGCCGCGACGGCCGCTACCGCTCTCGAATCGGCGGTCGCAACCGCCGTCGCCGCAATCGAATTCATGCGTGCGGTTCCCGATGACGCCCGACTGCTGGTGGCGCTGCGACCCGGCGATCTGCTCGACGACGAGCACGATCTCCAGCAGACGCTCGCGGACCAGAATGCGCCGCTGATCGATCGGCTGAACGGCTTCGCGCGCGAGTTGTACGGCAGCACCGATCCGCGCTGCACCGACGCCGTCGCGCGGGCGATCGTCGACCTGCCGTACGCCGTCGTGCGGCGCCACGCCAACACCACGCCCATCCCGGATTGGTTGGAAACCGACGTCGCCGCGGCCGCGCGAGCACTGCTGACGAGCTTCGACGGTGTTTCCGGGAGGCCGGATCGGGGTAGTTGACCCGCATTGACCTCGAATGCCCCAAGCGCATGACGTTCGGTCCGTGCGGCGGAGTCCAGCCGGACGGGCAATGCGAAATGCGCTCGGGGCCATGTACTTTCGATGACGTCGTGCCGTGGACCGGTGCACCCGTGTCACTGTCGGCGGTGACCGCACCGCTTATCCTGACCGACTTCAGCTGCACACCGTTCGATGCCGCGGATGCCGCGGCCACCGCCGCTACGCTGGCGCCGAGCTGTGACGCCGTGCTTGTCGGCGAGCACCAGAACCGGCCCGACTATCCACCGACCTTGATGAGCCAACTGATCCTCGACGAGGGCGTCACGCCGTGGATCACCTTGTCCTGTCGCGACCGCAATCGCGTTGTCCTGGAACAGGAGTTGCGCGGCCTGAGATTCGCCGGCGCGACGACCGTGTTCTGCGTGACCGGCGACGGCCGCGGCTATGACGTACGCCCCGACGTCACCCAGACCTTCGACCTCGACGGACCGCGCCTGGTGCACCTCGCTGCCTCGCTGAACATGGTTGCCGCGGTTCCCGAAACACCTACCGCCCCGCCCGTTCACGGCAGGGCGGCGCGTCTCGTCGAGAAGCAGCGCGCCGGCGCGAGCCTGGCGGTGCTCAACCACGTGACGTCGGCATCGGCGTTGTCCGGGTTCATGGACGACGCCCGCCAGGCCGGCCTGCGGATGCCGGTGCTGGCCGCGGTCGCCGTGTTCACCGACGTGGTGTCCGCGGCGGTGCTGCAGGGCCTACCCGGACTCGAATTGGAGCCGGCGTTGGTCGATGAGGTCGTCAATGCTGCCGATCCCATCGAAGCCGGGATCGATGCGGCCGTCGCCGAGGCGCGAGAACTGCTCGCTATCAACGGGATTGAGGGAGTCAATTTGTCCGGTCTGGCATCGGCATCGGGAACACGGCGCGGCGCGGAGATCAAGGCCGAGGTAGGGGCGCGAATCCGAGCGGAGCGCAACGGATGAGCGACGCGGCCGCTGCCGAATTCGACACCCTCGCCGAATGGACGGCCGAAGTCGCCGGTGACCTGGGTCGGGAATTCCACATCCCGGCGGGCTGCCGGGGCAGCGGGAGCCCGGCCGTCCTCGACTGGCTGCTCGACCATCTCGAGCTCGGTGCCGGGGAGTCCTTGTTGGACTGCGGTGCCGGCGTTGGTGGACCCGCCGCCTACGCGGCGGCACAACGCGACGTGCGTCCGGTTCTCGTCGAACCCCAGGCCGGTGGATGCCGCGCCGCGCGGGAGCTGTTCGGATTCGAAGCCATCCAGGCCGATGCGGCGAAGCTTCCTTTCGAGGCCGAGACATTCGATGCGGCATGGGCTTTGGGCGTGCTCTGCACGACCGAGGAACAGGTCGAGATGCTGTGTGAGTTGCGCCGCGTGGTTCGCGCCTCGGGCCCGATCGCGTTGCTGGTCCTGGTGGCCCGGGAACTGTCGCCACCGGGAGAGCCCGAAGACAGTTTCTTCCCGACCCGCGACCTGTTCGCCGAGTCGGTGCAGCGTGCCGGTCTGCGTATCGAGACGTGCCGCAGCGTCGGCGACATCTGGGAGCCGCCAGAGTCCTGGCGGCAACGCGTGGACGCCGTGGAGGCCGAGCTCGAGCGACGGTACGGTGACCAGGAGGCCTGGCAGGTCGCCGAGCAGCAATCTCGGCGAATCACGCGGCTGCTCAAGGACTCCGAGATCGATCCGCAGGTTTTCCTGCTGCGACGGGCGGCTTAACGCTGCGCGGCGAACGCCCGCAGGTTGGCCAGTTGTGCGGGGTCCAGCGACGGGTGCACGTTCTTACGGGCCTCGGCCACGTCGGCGGCGGTGATCTGGGCCGCGTCGACCGAACGGCGCATCGCGGTGAGCGCGGCTTCGCGCAACAGCGCCACGCAGTCGGCGGCGCTGTAGCCGTCCAGGTCGGCGGCCAGTGCCTCGAGATCCACGTCGTGCAGCGGGATGGACTTGCCCGCCGCACGCAGAATATCCACGCGCGCTTGAGCATCGGGTGGTTCGACGAACACCAGCTTCTCAAGCCGGCCGGGCCGCAGCAGGCCCGGATCGATCAGGTCGGGCCGGTTGGTGGCACCGACCACCACGACATCGTTCATCGGCTCGATGCCGTCGAGTTCGGTGAGCAGCGCCGCTACCACCCGGTCGGTGACGCCCGAGTCGAAGCTCTGACCGCGGCGGGGCGTCAACGCGTCGATTTCGTCGAGAAATACCAGCGACGGCGCGGAATCCCGTGCTCGGCCGAATAATTCGCGCACGGCCTTCTCCGACGAGCCGACCCATTTATCCATCAGCTCAGAGCCTTTGACGGCGTGCACCGACAGCCGCCCGGTGCTGGCCAGGGCGCGGACGATGAAGGTCTTGCCACAGCCCGGCGGCCCGTACAGCAGCACGCCGCGTGGCGGCTGCACGCCGAGGCGCGCGAAGGTGTCGGGATGCTGCAACGGCCACAGCACCGCCTCGGTCAGGGCCTGCTTGGTCTCGACCATGTCGCCGACGTCGTCGAGGGTCACCGAGCCGACCGAGACCTCCATCGCGGCCGACCGGGACAGCGGCCGGATCACGCTCAGCGCGCCGACCAGATCGTCCTGCGTCAGCTTCGGCGCGCTGCCGTCGGCGCTGGCCCGTGCCGCGGCGCGCAATGCGGCCTCGCGCACCAGGGCGGCAAGGTCCGCGACGACGAAACCCGGTGTACGGTCGGATATTTCACCGAAATCGAGATCGTCGATGGGCACCGACTTCAACAGGCTTTGCAGCAGCGCGGTGCGGGTCGGCGCATCGGGCAGGCTCAGCACGAGTTCGCGGTCGCAGATCTCGGGGGAGCGCAGCCGCGGATCGAGGTTCTCCGGGACCGACGAGGTGACGATCACCGCGACCGACGGGGCGGCAACAGCTTTGCGGAGTTCCCCGAGGATCAGCGCCGCCACCGGTTCGGCGGTGGCGGGCAGCAACGCGTCGATGTCGGCGATCAGTAGTACTCCGCCGCCGTCGACCACTTTCTGCACCGCCGCGGTGACGCGCTGTAAGCGGTCGTCAGCGGCCAGCGCGCCGACCTCAGGGCTGTCCAGCTCGACCAGTCGGCGCCCAGCGCAGACGGCGCGCACCAGCGTCGTCTTACCGACTCCGGCGGGTCCCGTCACCAACACGCCGAGATTGGTGGTGGCGCCCAGGGTTTGCAGCAGGTGCGGTTCGTCGAGTGCGAGCTTGAGCCATTCGGTCAGCTTGGCCGCTTGTGCGTCGACACCCTTGAGGTCGTGCACGGTGATTTTCGGCGACTCCGAAACCACCGGCGCGGCAACGGGTTCGGCGGCTACCCCGTTGCCCCACGTGACGAGCGAATTCGGCTGCACGCTCACCGGGCCGGCAGGGTCTACACCGGTCACCGTCAACAGCTCCGAGGTCCAGCTGATGCCCACCGCGGAGGCCAATGCCCGGGTGGCGGCCGACGTCGAGGTGCCCGGCCCCAGGTCGCGCGGTAGCAACGAGACCGCGTCGCCGACCGTCAAGACCTTGCCCAGCAACGCTTGTCGCAGCGTTGCCGACGGCAGCGACTGGGTGGTCAGTGTCGAGCCGCTCAGCGTCACGGATCGCGCGCCGTACACGGTGGCGGCGTCGACGATCACCGCGGTGTCCTCGCTGAGGCCCGCGTTGGACAACGTCACGTCATCGAGCAGCACGGTGCCGACCGGTGTCGTCGGACCGGCCATCCCGGCCACCGCCGTCGTGGTTCGGGCGCCGGTGATCGATACCGCGTCCCACTCTCGAATGCCGAGGGCTGCAATGGCATTGGGGTGCAGGCGGACGACGCCACGGCGAGAGTCGACGGCCGAGGTGTTCAGCCGGGCCGTCAGGGTCAGCCGAGCCGGTGACGTCATGACCGACCGGTCGGCCTGCGCAGCCCGAGCCGCGCCACCGACCGGCGGTTGGGCTGGGCCCGGCGGATCGCACGCCGGGTGGCTCGTCGCTGCTTGGGCTTCTCGCCCCACGCCTCGGGATGCGCGGCCAGCCAATGGTGGCTGCGCACCGAGAACGGGATGTAGCAGAGATAAGCGGCGATGATCACCATGATCAGGATGTAGGGGAACAGCAGCGCGGCGGCCGCGACGATGGTGAGCCCGGCCAGCAGCAGCGCGGCCAGATTCGGCGGCACCGAGACCGCGTGCATCTTGCGCATCGGGAGCCTGCTGACCAGCAGCATCGAACACGCGGTGATCCAGGCGCAGACGAACCACGGCGACGTCCACCATCCCGAACCGAATTGCAGCTTGGCCGCCAGCGGTCCCAGCGCGCAGATCGCACCCGCCGGTGCCGGGACGCCGACGAAGAACTCCTTGGTGAACGCGGGCTGGGTGGCATCGTCGAGCAGGGCATTGAATCTGGCCAGCCGCAACACAATTGATACGGCGTAGAGCATCACCACGACCCAGCCCGCCGGTTGCGAGGGCAGCATCGTCACGTAGAGCACGACCGCGGGGGCCACTCCGAAGTTCACCGCGTCTGCAAGCGAGTCGATCTCCTCGCCCATCCGCGACTCGGCGTCCAGGGCACGGGCCACGCGCCCGTCGAGTCCGTCGAGGATTGCCGCCGCCGCGATCAGCGCGATCGCCACGTACGGCTGGCCCTCGAGCGCGAAGCGGATCGACGTCAGCCCGGCGCAGATTGCCAGCACGCTCATCGAGCTGGGCAGGATGCGCAGCGGCGCAACCCGTCGGTTGCGGGGCTTCACCGGCTTGGGAGTGATCACGGCAACTCGGCCAGCACCGTCTCGCCGGCAACCGCGCGCTGCCCGAGGCTGACCGATACCCGTGCGCCGGCCGGAAGGTAGGTGTCGAGCCGGGAACCGAAGCGGATCAACCCGTAGGTGTCACCGATCGACAGCTTGTCGCCGACGTTGGCGTTGCAGACGATGCGGCGGGCCACCAGGCCGGCGATCTGTACGGCCACGACGTCCACCCCGTCTTCGGTGCGGATCCAGACGCTGTTGCGCTCGTTGCTCTCGCTGGCGTCGGGCAGATCGGCCGAGCCGAACAGGCCGGGCCGGTGCTGCACGGCGATCACCTCGCCGCCGACCGGGGCGCGCTGCACGTGGGCATCGAATACCGACAGGAAGATGCTGACCCGGGTGAGTTCCGCCTCGCCCATCTCCAGCTCGGGCGGTGGCGCGGCCGACTCGATCAGGCAGACCTGGCCGTCGGCCGGCGCGACGACCACGCCCGGCCGGGTGGGTGGCACCCGCGGCGGGTGCCGGAAGAAGCCCGCACAGGCGCCGGCGGCCAGCAGGCCCACGCGGCGCAACCAGCGCGAGCGGCGGCCGACCAGCGCCAGGCCGAGGCCAGCGGAAATGAACGGCAGGCCCGCGGGATGCACGGGTGGAACGGTCTGCCGGAGCAGCGACACCACATGCTGCGGGCTGATCGTCGGGTTGTCGGCGGTCGAGCGAGGACGTCGTGCCACGCGGACATCTTACGGAGCCGGGGCCGACCTCAGACCGGATACGTGACGCCGGTCAACTCCTCGGACACCGACCACAGCCTGCGCTGCAGGTCCTCGTCGTGCGACTGGGCGCTGGACGAGACCACCTTGGGGTGGCCGCGCTGCTCGCCCAGGCCGTCGGGGCCGTAGTACTGGCCGCCCTCGACGCCGGGGTCGGTGGCGGCGCGCAGCGTCGGCAGGCTGCCCATCGCCGCACCCTGGAACAGCAGCGGACCCGCCAGCGCGAACAGCGGCTTGATCAACGTCGGCGCATTGCGGCCCAGTTCGGTGCTGGACGACCCGGGGTGCGCGGCGACGGCGACGGTGTTCTTGCCGGCCAGCCGGCGCTGCAACTCGTAGGTGAACAGCAGATTGGCCAACTTGGACTGGCCGTACGCGGCGAACCGGTCGTAGCCGTGCTCCCACTGCAGGTCGTCGAAGTGGATCGCGGCGCGAAACCGATGGCCCATGCTGCTGACGGTCACCACCCGCGACCCGCGGACCGGGAGCAGGGTGTCCAACAGCAGTCCGGTCAACGCGAAGTGGCCGAGATGGTTTGTGCCGAACTGCAATTCGAACCCGTCGGCGGTGAGTTCCTTCGGTGTCCACATCACCCCGGCGTTGTTGACCAACAGATCGATGCGCGGGTAAGCCTTGCGCAGCTTGGTTGCGGCGGCGCGCACCGACGCCAGCGAGGTGAGGTCGAGTTCCTGCAACGTGACGTCGGCGCTGGGGTGGGCGGCGCTGATCTTCGCCAGTGCCAGATTGCCCTTCTCCAGATTGCGCACGGCCAGCACGACGTGGGCGCCGGCCTGGGCCAACGCGGCGGCGGCGTGATAGCCGAGGCCGGTGTTCGCGCCGGTGACGACCGCAACGCGGCCGCTCTGGTCAGGTATGTCGCCGGTGGTCCATTTGCCGTCGGAGCTCATCGCAGAAAACGATACTCATCGGAGCTGGGGTGTCGCCGTGTCGGTGCGAATCGGTCTCCGTGCGATGGCATTGTCTGTAGGCGTGGACATGGTTGATCCCGCACATCTGCCCAGTCGACGCGCGCCGCTGCGGTGGGCGGTCGGCGGCGTCCTGCCCTGGCTGCTGCTGGCGGCGGGGCAGATCGTCTGGCTCGAGTTCGACAGGCGAATGCCGTGGCTGCACATCCTGATCGGCGTCGTGACCGTGCTGGGTCTGATCGTCTCGACGGCCGTCGTCCCGGTCTGGCGCTATCGCGTGCACCGCTGGGAACTCGGGCCGCAGGCGGTGTTCACCCGCACCGGATGGCTGATTCAGGAGCGGCGCATCGCGCCCATCTCGCGGGTGCAGACCGTCGACACCTACCGGGGCCCGGTGGACCGGCTGTTCGGTCTGGCCAATGTCACCGTCACGACGGCCTCGTCGGCCGGCGCGGTGCACATCGTGGCGCTCGACATCGACGTCGCCGACCATCTCGTCGCGCAGTTGACCGACATCGCCGCGATCGGCGCCGAGGACGCGACATGACTTGGCAGCGGCTGAGTCCCAGGATGCTGCTGGTCCACCCGATCTACGAGCTGGCACGCGAGTTGCCGTTTCTGATCGGCGCCATCGTCGTTGGCACCACCACCGGCAACCAGTGGTGGGCGTTCGGCGTGCTCGGCTACACCCTGGTGGTCGGCGTGGCGCGGTGGGTGACCACCAGCTATCGCATCAACGCGAGCCAACTGCAGCTGCGGACCGGGTTACTGCAGCGCAAGGTTTTGTCGTTGCCGCTGAACAGGATTCGATCGGTGAGCAGTGACGCGCGGCTGCTCCACCGAGTGATGGGGCTGGCGGTGGTGCGGGTCAGCACCGGTCAGCAGGCCAAGGGCGAGAGCGGTTCCGGGGTTTTCGAACTGAACGCCGTCGAGGTTGGGCAGGTGCCGCGGCTGAAAGCCATTCTGCTGGCCGACACGACCGCGCCTGCCGAGGAGTCCGCCGCGGCGGTGCCCTCCGACGTACTGGCCCGCTGGCAGCCGGCCTGGCTGCGCTATTCGCCGCTGAGCGTGTCCGGACTGCTGACGCTGGCCGCTGCGGCCGGCCTGGTTTACCAATACGGATTCGTTGGGCCGCTGCAACATTCGCGCATCGTCACGTCGGTGCTGGACGAGGTGCAACGCCTCGGCACCACCCGGACCGTCGAGATCGTGGCGGGCGCGATCCTGGTCGCGTCGGTGGTGCTGGCCGTCGTGCGGTCGCTGCTCACCTGGGGCAACCTAGTGCTGCTGCGTCAGTCCGACGTCCTGCACCTGCGGCACGGACTGCTGCGGCTGCGCGAGCGCGCCTACGACATGAGCAGGTTGCGTGGCGGGACGCTGCGCCAGCCGTTGCTGGTGCGGATGTTCGGCGGCGCGCGATTGGACGCCGTGATGACCGGAGTGCACGGCGCCGGCGAGGCATCGGTCCTGCTGCCGCCGTGCCCGGCGGCGACGGCCGAGGCGGTGCTGGCCGAGTTGGTCGGCGACCCCGAGGTGGTGACAGGTCCGCTGCGGGGCCACGGTCGACGGGCCGCGCTCCGACGCTGGACGCGCGGGCTCGGCCTGTCGGTGTTGGTCGGGGTGGGCCTGGCGGCGGCGCTCATGATAGGCGGGAAAAACACTGTGCCGGTGTGGGTTTGGCCCGCGTGGATCGCCGTCACGGCGTGGTGCGCGTTGCTGGCCGTCGACCGGATCGGCGCGCTGGGCCACCGGGTTCACGACGGCTGGCTGGTGATGCGCTCGGGCAGCGTGGAGCGACGGCGTGACTGCCTCGCCACCGCGGGCATCATCAGCTGGACCGTGCGTCAGACGCCGTTCCAACGCCGGGCCAAGGTTGCGACGCTGGTGGCTGCGACGGCCGCGGGCGTCAAGCGCTACCCGCTGATCGACGTCCCGGACGACGTGGCGTGGTCGATCGCCGCCGAGGCATCGCCGTGGGTGGCCGAAAGCATCTGGGCGAGAAGCTAGGCGGTCAGCCCGCGCACCGCGATGATGCGGGCGGCCAGCTGCTCGCTGGTCGCCGCCGCGACCGGCGGCCCGCCGCAGAGTCGGCGTAGCTCGTTGTGAATCCAGCCGTGCGGCTTGCCAAGTCGATAGTGGGCAGCCGTCACCAACGCGTTGAGTTCGCGGCGGAGGTCACGCAACTGGCCGTGTCTGGTGACCGGCTCGGCGGTGGCCACGCCGTCGCGGGTGCGACGGTCGTACTGCTCTTCTTGCTGGCGCCGCAACAACTCTCGCATCTGCCCGGCGTCCAGTAGGCCGGGGATGCCAAGGTAGTCGGCCTCCTCGTCGCTGCCGGCCGGCGTCGCGGTGCCGAACGACGAGCCGTCGAAAATGACCTGGTCCAGTTCGGCGTCGGCGCCCAGCGACTCGAACGTGTTGTCCATCTCGGACGGCTCGTCCTTACGCTGCTGCGCCTCGGCGAGCTCGTCCATCTCGTTCGGCCGATGTGGTTCTCCCAGAACGTGATTGCGCTGGGCTTCGAGCTCGCTGGCCAGTAGTAGCAGCGCCGGCACCGACGGCAGGAAGACGCTCGCGGTCTCACCGGGCCGCCGCGACCGGACGAACCGGCCGATGGCCTGCGCGAAGAACAACGGCGTCGACGCACTGGTGGCGTAGACGCCGACCGCCAGCCGCGGCACGTCGACACCCTCGGAGACCATCCGCACCGCAACCAGCCAGCGCGTGTCGGACCGGGAGAACTCGGCGATCCGCTTGGACGCCCCGGGGTCATCGGACAACACGACCGTGGCTTCTTCGCCGGTAATGCGTTGCAGTAGAACGGCATACGCGCGTGCGGCCTTCTGGTCGGAGGCGATCACCATGCCCCCGGCGTCCGGCACCCCGCCTGCCCGCAGCTGCCGCAACCGGGTGTCGGCCGCCTTGACGACCGCCGGCATCCACTCGCCGGCCGGGTCCAGCGCGGTACGCCAGGCCCGCGCGGTGTGCTCGGCGCTGAGCGGCTCCCCGAGTCGGGCGGCGTACTCGGCGCCGGCGCTGTCGCGCCAACGGGTCTCGCCGGAGTAGGCCATGAACACCACCGGGCGCACCACGCCGTCGGCGAGCGCGTCGGTGTAGCCGTAGGTGTGGTCGGCATTCGACCGCAGCACCCCGGCGGCGTCGGGTTCGTAGCGCACGAACGGGATCGGGGAGTCGTCGCTGCGAAACGGCGTACCCGTCAGCGCCAGCCGGCGGGTGGCGTCGCCGAAGGCTTCCAGGAGCGCGTCGCCCCAGCTCTTCGCCTCACCGCCGTGGTGGATCTCGTCGAAGATGACCAACGTGCGACGGCCCTCGGTACGGACCCGGTGTCTCGTCGGGTGGCTGGCCACCTGTGCGTAGGTGACGACGACGCCGTGATACTCCGACGACGTGTGCGCCGCGCTGTTGCTGAAGTTCGGATCCAACGCGATGCCGTCGATCGCCGCCGACGCGGCCCACTGCACCTTGAGGTGCTCGGTGGGGACGACGACGGTGATGGCATCGATGGTGCGGTCGGCCAGCAACTCCCCGGCGATCCGGAGGGCAAACGCGGTCTTGCCCGCACCGGGGGTGGCGACCAGCAGATAGTCGCGCGGTTTGGCGCTCAGATAACGCACCAAGGCTCGACGTTGCCAGCCCCGCAAAGCCCGGGTGCTGGGCGCTTCAACTGCCCGCACCCGAGACTCCAATCTGATCGAGATGCAGTCTAGGGCAAGGAGATCGGGCCGTGCATCTCTGCAGTAAAGCGGCGCGTCGCCCCCGGCCGCCGGGTCCGGCGGTGGTGTGCGCAAGGCAACAAAATGCGATCTTGATCGCTGAAGTCGCACCGCAACGGGCGGTTCCCGCTCGCCCGGCCCCACCGACCGGCCGCTTTGCATTCGAGACCGTCCGGATCCGGTGGTAGCAAGGGTTGCTGACCCGCACGCGGTATCGGTGAGGAGACAGCATGCACTTCGCGGCGCTGCCTCCGGAAGTCAATTCCGGACGGATGTACGCCGGCCCCGGGCCGGGACCGCTGCTCGCCGCGGCGTCGGCGTGGGACGACCTTGCCGACGAGCTGCACACGACGGCCGCCGACTACGGGTCGGTGGTGTCGGGGCTCACCAGCGAGGCGTGGCAAGGCGTCTCCTCGGAGGAGATGGCGGCGTCGGCCGCGCCGCAGATGGAGTGGCTGCGCGCTACCGCAGGCCAGGCGTCACAGGCCGGCGCGCAGGCCAAGGCGGCAGCCTCGCGTACGAGTCGGCCTACTCGATGACCGTGCCGCCCGCGACGGTCGCGACCAATCGTGCGCAGTTGCTCACGTTGCAGGCAACAAATCTGTTGGGTCAGAACGCAGGGGCGATCGCCGCCAACGAAGTGGCCTACGCCGAGATGTGGGCCCAGGACGTCGCCGCGATGTACGGCTACGCGGGAGCGGCCAGGACGGCATCGCAGGTGACGGCGTTCGCCGAGCCGCAGCAGACGACCGACCAGAACGGAGTCGCGGGCCAGACCGCCGCGGCCGGACAGGCGGCGGGCACTTCCGCCGGCAATGCGCAGGCGCTGATGTCGGAGGTGCCCAATGCCCTGCAGTCGCTGGAATCCTCCAGCGGGTTGACCGGCTTCGACGAATTTTCGAACGTCTACAACCTGGCATCGCTGGGGTCCGGGTTGCTCGGCAACGGCGTGGGGCTGATCGGGCTGTCGGGCGCCGCGGGCTTCATCACCAAGACCGAGGACAAGATCACCGGCGACCTGTTCGGTGCGGACGAGCCGCAGAGGCCCGCGGCGCCCAAGCCGCCGCCGGTCCGTGCGTCGAAGGCGAGCGCGGTGTCCGCGGAGATGGGTGAGGCCGGCTCGCTGGGCCGCCTGTCGGTGCCGCAGGGGTGGACGACGGCGGCCCCGCAGGTTCGGCTCGCCGCGATGCAGGCGCCGATCGCGAGCCCCGCCGCGAACACGCCGGGATTGCTCAGCGACATGCCGCTTCTGGGGCAGGCGCCGCTGATGGCGATGCCGGGCCGCGGCTCGACACCGTCCGACCGCAATGCGACCCCCGCCCGGCCGGCGGTGGTCGCCACAACGGCGGAGACCGCGACGGAGGCGCCACCGGTCGCGCCCGCCGCGCAGATGCGCGAAATCACCGACGTACTCGGCAAACTCGCCGACCTCAAAGACAAGGGCGCGTTGACCGACCAGGAGTTCAACGAGCAGAAGCAGCGCCTGCTCGGCGGTCGCTGAGCCGCCCT
Source organism: Candidatus Mycobacterium wuenschmannii (assembly GCF_030252325.1). Lineage (NCBI taxonomy): Bacteria > Bacillati > Actinomycetota > Actinomycetes > Mycobacteriales > Mycobacteriaceae > Mycobacterium > Candidatus Mycobacterium wuenschmannii. The sequence continues at coordinate 4,319,556 of NZ_CP126981.1, forward strand.
GGCCGTAGCATCGATGCGGTGACCGACGAGAGCGCCCGCGCCGAACGGCTGCTCGACGCCCAGGCCAAGGCGGCGCAGTTGTTCGAGGAGATCGAGGCGCGCGGCCTGATCCGGCCCGGTGTCGGCGAGAAGGAACTGTCCGACGAGATCCGCGACCTGGCCGCCGAACTCCTCGGCGTCAAGGCCCACTGGCATCGGCGCATCGTGCGGGCGGGCGAGAACACCCTGCAGCCGTTCAAGGAGCATCCCCCGGACCGGGTGATCGCCGAGGGTGACATCGCTTTCCTCGACCTCGGCCCCATCTTCGAGGAGTGGGAGGCCGACTTCGGCCGCACCTTCGTCCTCGGCGACGACCCGCACAAGCTCGCGCTCCGCGACGCACTACCCCGAGTGTGGGACGGCGGTCGCGCCTACTTCGACAGCCACGAGCACGTCAGCGGCGCCGAGTTGTACGAGCACGTCGTGGCACTCGCCCACGACGAGGGCTTCGAGTTCGGCAGCCCGATCGCCGGCCACCTGCTCGGGGAGTTCCCGCACAAGAAGGTCGTCGGCAACGACGCCCAGTGGTACGTGACGCCGGGGTCGAGCAAGCCGATGCGCCGCACCGACCCGCAGGGCCGGGTCTGTCATTGGATCCTGGAGATCCACCTGAATGACCCGGCTCGCCGGATCGGCGGGTTCTACGAGCAGTTGCTCGACATCGGTTAGACCGGGAACGTCACCCCGGTGAGTTCTTCCGACACCGCCCAGAGCTTGCGCTGCTTCTCCGGGTCATGCGACTTCTTGGTGGAGCCCACGACCTTGGGATAGCCGCGCGTCTGCGCGAAGCCGGCCGGACCGTAGTACTGCCCGCCGACCACGGTCGGGTCGGTCGCCGCCCGCAGTTGCGGCAGCGCGCCCATGGCGGCGTCCTGGAACAACGGCGCGAGCACGGGGTATGCGGACGCGGCCCAACCGGGTAGGTGGCGCATCAACTCGGTGTTCGAGCCGCCCGGATGCGCTGCCGTAGCGATCGTCGTCTTGTGCGGAGCGAGGCGTCGCTGGAGTTCGTAGGTGAACATCAGGTTGGCCAGCTTCGCCTGCCCGTAGGCCTTGACCCGGTTGTAGCCGCGCTCGAACTGCAGATCGTCGAAGTGAATGTCGGCGCGAATGCGGTGGCCCATGCTGCTGACCGTCACGACGCGGGACCCCTCGACCGGAAGCAGCCTGTCCAGCAGCAGTCCAGTGAGCGCGAAGTGGCCCAGGTGGTTGGTGCCGAACGTCAGCTCGAAACCGTCCTTGGTGGTCGACTTCGGCGGGTACATCACGCCTGCGTTGTTGATCAGCAGGTCGATGCGGTCGTGGTCGGCTCGCAGCTGATCCGCTGCGGAGCGGGTCGACTCTAACGACGTCAGGTCGAGTTCTTGCAGGGCCACGTCGGCATTGGGGTGTTGCCGCCGAATCAGCAGCTCGGCGTCCTTGCCCTTGTCGAGGTTGCGCACCGCGAGCACCACATGGGCTCCCTTGGCGGCGAGCGCGGCCGCCGTCTCGAAGCCGAGGCCGGTGTTGGATCCGGTGATGACCGCAACGCGGCCGGTTTGGTCGGGAATGTCGGCGGTGGTCCATTTGGCCATGGGAAGCTCCTCGCGCTGTAGAGTAAACGGGGCGTGCGCCCCGGTTGATGGTCACGACTATACGGAACGTGCGCCCCGCTTTGTCAACCGCTAGGTGGTCATCAATGCCTGTACCCGCGAAGCCGCTTCGTGCCGACGCCGCACGCAACCGCGCCCGGGTGCTGGAAACTGCCTACGAGACCTTCGCGGCCGAAGGCCTGTCCGTGCCGATTGACGAGATCGCCCGTCGCGCCGGAGTCGGGGCGGGGACCGTCTACCGGCACTTCCCGACCAAGGAGGACCTGTTCGCGGCCGTCGTCGAAAGCCGGATCCAGCACGTCATCACCGCAGGTCGGGGGCTGCTGGACGACCCGGGTCCGGGTGAGGCGCTGTTCGCCTTCCTGCGGTCGATGGTGCTGGATTTCGGCGCCACCGATCAGGGGTTGGTCGAGGCTCTCGGTGGCCTGGGTATCGACGTCAACGAGTGCGCACCCGACGCCGAGGATGCGTTCCGCGCGCTGCTGGGCGAGCTGCTGAAGGCCGCGCAGGCCGCAGGAACCGTGCGCGCCGATGTCGACGTGCCGGAGATCAAGGCGCTCATGGTCGGCTGCCAGGCGATGCAGGGCTACGACGAGGCACGCGCCGCGCGGCTGACCGACGTCGTGATCGACGGTTTACGCCCGTCGCGATAGGCCCGGGCTTCATCATTGGCCCTGCTCCTCCTCCCGCCACTGCGTGGCGCGCATCGACGCAGGGCGACCTTGCACTCGATATAGGCGAGTGCTAAAAATGACACTGGCACTCCCGACCGGTGAGTGCTAGGTCGGGACGGTGAGGCCGGGGCCGCATCAGCGGAAGACACCCAGGCCGTCCGTCGCGGGCACTGCACCCGACCAGAGACGTGTCATCCCCTATCGGAGGAATCACTTCGCAATGGCCAAGACAATTGCGTACGACGAAGAGGCCCGTCGCGGCCTCGAGCGGGGCCTGAACAGCCTCGCCGACGCGGTAAAGGTGACGCTGGGACCCAAGGGTCGCAACGTCGTCCTGGAGAAGAAGTGGGGCGCCCCCACGATCACCAACGATGGTGTGTCCATCGCGAAGGAGATCGAGCTGGAGGACCCCTACGAGAAGATCGGCGCCGAGCTGGTCAAAGAGGTCGCCAAGAAGACTGACGATGTTGCCGGTGACGGCACCACCACGGCGACCGTGCTCGCTCAGGCGCTCGTCAAGGAAGGCCTGCGCAACGTCGCGGCCGGCGCCAACCCGCTGGGCCTCAAGCGCGGCATCGAGAAGGCCGTCGAGAAGGTCACCGAGACCCTGCTGAAGTCGGCCAAAGAGGTCGAGACCAAAGAGCAGATCTCGGCCACCGCCGCCATCTCGGCCGGCGACACCCAGATCGGCGAGCTGATCGCCGAGGCTATGGACAAGGTCGGCAACGAGGGTGTCATCACCGTCGAGGAGTCGAACACCTTCGGCCTGCAGCTGGAGCTCACCGAAGGTATGCGCTTCGACAAGGGCTACATCTCGGGTTACTTCGTCACCGACGCCGAGCGTCAGGAAGCGGTCCTCGAGGACCCGTACATCCTGCTGGTCTCGTCGAAGGTGTCGACGGTCAAGGACCTGCTGCCGCTGCTGGAGAAGGTCATCCAGTCCGGCAAGCCGTTGCTGATCATCGCCGAGGACGTCGAGGGCGAAGCGCTGTCGACCCTGGTCGTGAACAAGATCCGCGGCACCTTCAAGTCGGTCGCCGTCAAGGCGCCGGGCTTCGGTGACCGCCGCAAGGCCATGCTGCAGGACATCGCGATCCTGACCGGCGGCCAGGTCGTCAGCGAAGAGGTCGGCCTCTCGTTGGAGACTGCCGATGTCGCGCTGCTGGGCACGGCTCGCAAGGTGGTCATCAACAAGGACGAGACGACCATCGTCGAGGGTGCCGGTGACTCCGACGCCATCGCCGGACGGGTTGCGCAGATCCGCGCCGAGATCGAGAACAGCGACTCCGACTACGACCGCGAGAAGCTGCAGGAGCGCCTGGCCAAGCTGGCCGGCGGTGTTGCGGTGATCAAGGCCGGAGCTGCCACCGAGGTGGAGCTCAAGGAGCGCAAGCACCGCATCGAGGACGCCGTGCGTAACGCCAAGGCTGCCGTCGAAGAGGGCATCGTCGCCGGTGGTGGCGTCGCCCTGCTGCAGTCGGCCCCGTCGCTGGACGACCTGAAGCTGACCGGTGACGAGGCGACGGGCGCGAACATCGTGCGCGTGGCGCTGTCGGCTCCGCTGAAGCAGATCGCCTTCAACGGTGGGCTCGAGCCCGGCGTTGTCGCCGAGAAGGTCACCAACTCGAAGCCGGGCGTCGGCCTTAACGCCGCCACCGGTGAGTACGAGGACCTGCTCAAGGCGGGTGTCGCCGACCCGGTCAAGGTGACGCGTTCGGCGCTGCAGAACGCGGCGTCCATCGCGGCGCTGTTCCTGACCACCGAGGCCGTCGTGGCCGACAAGCCGGAGAAGGCCGCCGCTCCCGTCGGCGACCCGACCGGTGGCATGGGTGGCATGGACTTCTAGCAAGTCAACGAAAAGGCCCGGCTCCCCAGCGGAGTCGGGCCTTTTTGTCTCTTGATTCTGCGCTCACGGCGCAGAAGTGCGAGGAGGCCCCGCCCTCAGCGCAGAGTCAACGCCGGTACGTTCGAGAAATGGCCCTCCCGACACCGTCGCCCACCAGCACCGCCGTCGTGACGGGTGCCTCGTCGGGCATCGGCAGCGACATCGCCCGCGAACTGGCCGACCGTGGTCACGGCGTCACGCTGGTCGCCCGCCGCGAGGACAAACTCCGTGCGCTGGCCGACGAACTCTCCGGCCGGGTTCGCGTCGAGACGGTCGTCTGCGATGTCGCCGACGCGACGGCGCGCGCCGGGCTGCTCGACGAGGTGGCCGGTCGGGGCCTGACCGTCGACATCCTGGTCAACAATGCCGGAATCGGCACTATCGGGTCGGTGCTGAAGACCGCCGTCGACGACGAGATCGCGCAGGTGCGGGTCAACGTTGAGGCCGTCATCGACCTGACCACCCGCGCGGTCCAGCAGATGGTGCCCCGCGGGCGTGGCGCGATCCTCAACGTCGGATCCACCGCGGGCTTTCACCCCTTCCCGGGGCAGGTCGGCTACAGCGGGACCAAGGCGTTCGTGAAGTCCTACACCGAGGGTCTGCGCGGCGAGCTCGCCGGCACCGGCGTCACCGTGGCGCTCTTGAACCCGGGCCCGGTGCGCACCGGGTTCCTGGAAAGCGCGGGCATGGACGAGCGGGCGTTCGCCGCCGCCTTTCCGAAGTTCCTGTGGATGCCGTCGCGGGATGTCGCACGGATCGGTGTCGACGCGCTCGTCGGCGACCGCGGCACGGTGATCGCCGGGCTGCCCAGCCGGCTCAGTACCCGGCTGTTCCAGTTCATGCCGCGACGACTGCTGATGCCGTTGTTGAAGAGTCAGCATCCCGGCCTGCGCCGGGACCGGTCAGCGGGCTGAGGCCGGCCAGGGGCGCATCCAGCCCTCCACCGGCAGCGCGAGCGCATTGCACAGCGTGCAGATCGTGCGATACCAGCCGACGGCCGTGAGCAATTCGATGCGCTGCTCGTCGTCGAGGTCGCGGCCGAGGGCCGTCCAGGTCGCGTCCGTCCACGAGCCCGTGCGCTCCAGTTCATCGACCGCCTCGATCACGGTCCGGTCGGCGGGCGTCCATCGCGGGTCTTCCGGTCCTCCGGTGACCAGCGCGTCGCACTCGTCGTCGCCGACGCCGGCGATGGGCCCCCAGAACGCCGCCTGCCCACCCCACTCGTATCGGCAGCCGACCAGCGCGCAGGTCCGCAGGATCGCGATGGTCCGGGTGCGCGGTGGTAGGAGCGCGGCGAGGTAGAGGGATTCGCCCATCTTGCGCAGCCGGGCCGCCAGCGTCGGGTGGCGCTGCAGGCAGCGAACCAGTAGCAGCGGCTCATAGGTACGGTCGGGGTGACCCCAGCTGTTGATGCCTGCGGCGTCTTCCTCGCTCCATGGCGGGGCAAGGGGTTGGACACGGCTCATGCGACTGAGGATAGGCTGAATATCCGAACAGTTGGGGACGAAGGGAACGGAACTATGCGAAAAATGTTACGGCGCACAATCTTTGGAGTGATCCCCAGCTGCGCGGCCTGCCTGATCCTGGCGCCGTCCGCGGTCGCCGCGCCCGACCCGTGCTCGGCCAGCGGCGTCGCCGCCACTGCCAGCGGTGTGCTGAACTCGGCAAGCGGTTACCTCGACGGCCACCCGGACGTCAACAACGTGCTGACCAGTGCGGTCAACCAATCACCCGCCGAGGCGAAGTCGTCGGTGCGTGGTTACTTTCTCAGTCACGTCGGCGAGGCGCTGGAGTTGAAGGGCATCGCGCAGCCGCTGCTGGACCTCAAGGGCCGGTGCAACTCGTCGGTCTCGCCGGACCAGTTGGCCGCGCTGTTCGACGCGCTGTCGGCCAACTAGCCACCTCGCGCCGCCGAGTGTGCAGCTTCTCGACGCTAACTCTCCGTTTCAGCTAGCAGAAGCTGCACACTCGATGCCCTGTGCATAGACGGGAGCGTCTTCGGCCCGTCTGATCGAAGATCTCGCCTGTGGGCGAGGATGAGTGGCCGATACTCGGTCGGCAGGCCGTACGGCGAGGCGAGCTTTCGACCTGGACGCTGCAGCGGGATTATCGGCCCGTCTACCGCAACGTCTACGTGTCGAAGCAGGCGACGCTGACTGCACTCACCCGGGCTCGCGCGGCATGGCTGTGGTCCGGCGGCGACGCAACGCTAACGGGAATTTCCGCTGCGGCCGTGCTCGGAACCAAGTGGTTGGACGCCTGCGCGCCCGCCGAGTTGTGCCGTCGAAACCGCCATGCGCCGGCTGGAATCCTCGTTCATACGTTTGATCTGGACGACCGGGAAGTGGTCACCCGTGATGGAATTCGAGTCACATGTCCGGAGCGGACGGCGTTCGATATTGGACGGTCGTTGTCCGCGAACCGCACTATCCCCATTCTGGATGCACTTGCGAACGCGACGAATCTCAAGGTCGCTGACGTCGTCGCGCTTGCTGTTGCCAGCCCCGGCGCCCGAGGTATTCGAAGCCTGCGACGCGCGTTGACACTGCTCGACGGTGGCGCAGAATCTCCGCAGGAGAGTCGCGTTCGTCTGTTACTCGTCGATGCCGGCTTACCGCGGCCGGAGACGCAAATCGAATTCTCCGACGAGTTCGGTGTAGTGCGCATACGGGTCGACATGGGCTGGCGCGAGTGGCGGGTCGCTGTCGAGTACGACGGCATCCAGCACTGGTCCGACCGATATCAGCGTTCGTGGGACATCGATCGGATCGCGATGCTCGAAGACCTCGGTTGGGTTGTCGTCAGAGTCAGCGCCGAGATGCTGTCCCGGCCTAATGTGATCATCGAACGCGTCCGCTGCAAGCTGCGCGCAGCGGGCTGTCCCACTTAGCGCCGACTGTGCGGCTTATGCGCGCTGACGAGAGGGACCGCCATGCATTACCTGCACAGTGGACACTCGGGTCAGGCGGGCACAGGCTGGCGGCCGCGGATCAGCTTGCCGGGGCGCGCGTCGGTCGGCACGCCGTTCTCGGCGATCACCTCACCGGAGACGATCGTCGCCACATAGCCGTCCGCGGTCTGGTCGAGGCGACGCCCGCCGGCGGGCAGGTCGTGGACGATCACGGGCTTGTGAATGCGCAGCGCCGCGTGGTCGATCACGTTGAGATCGGCCTTGTAGCCGACGGCGATCCGGCCGCGGTCGGCCAGCCCGGCGACGCGCGCCGGCACCGAGGTGAGCCGACGCACGGCCTCGGCCACCTCGAAGCGCCCCGTCCTGCGGTCACGCGCCCAGTGCGTCAGGAAATACGTGGAATAGCTTGCGTCGCAGATCATTCCGTAGTGCGCGCCGCCATCACCCAGGCCGAGCACCACGTCGTCGCGGTGCAGCAACTCTCCGACGGTGTCCAGCGACTGGTTCTCCAAGTTGCTGGTCGCGACCAACAGCATGGCGCGGCCCTCGTCGTCGAGCAACCGGTCGTAGGCCTCCGCCATCGGGTCGACGCCCTTGGCGCGCGCCCTGGCGCCGATGCTGTCGGCCGGGTCCGGCTCGTAGTTGGGGTTATCCGTCAGCGGGAAGATCCAGTCCCACATCTGCGCCACGTACAGGATGGGGTGCCCATGCCCGGGCTTGTCGGCCAGGATGCGGGCGCGGACCTCGGGCTTACGCATCTCGGCCACGCGCTCGTCCAGCGGCAGATCCGCGATCTCGCGGTAGCTGGGATACAGCACAAATGGGTTGGCGCTCAACTGAAGTCCGATGATCAGCCCGATCGGGCGCGGCAGCAATTGCGCGGTGATGTCGCCGCCGGCCGCGTTGGCCTTCTCGATCATCGTGATGGCGTCGGGCCAGGTCGGTTCGCCGCTGTTGGCGACCACCAACGTGAACGTCACCGGTAGGCCGACATCCTCGGCCACGTCGAAGACCGTCTGCAGCACTGGCTGGTAGCCGCCCGCGGGGATGTCCGGCACGAACTGCAGCAGTCCGCCGCCGCCGTCGACCACGCCGCGTGCGATCTGATCGATCTCCTCGCGTGCCGCGTCGTAACTCGGTATGGGCGAACCACTTTCGGTCTTGTGAATGGTGAAGCGCGAAGTGGCGAAGCCCAGCGCCCCCACCTCGATCGCCTCCTTGGCCAGCTTTCGCATCAGCGCCAGATCCTCCGCGGTGGCCTCTTCGCGCTCGGCGCCGCGCCGTCCCATCGCGTAGACGCGCAGCGGCGAATGCGGCAGATACGCCGCTACATCGATATCGCGCTTGCCCGCCTCGAGGGCGTCCATGTACTGCGGGAACGTCTCCCAGTTCCAGGGCAGCCCGTCGGTCATCACGACACCAGGGATGTCTTCCACGCCGGCCATCACGTCGACCAGCACGTCGTGGTCCTCCTGCCGGCACGGCGCGAAGCCGACGCCGCAGTTGCCCATCACCACGGTCGTCACGCCGTGCGCCGACGACGGCGTCAGCCGCTCCGACCAGATCGACTGGCCGTCGTAGTGGGTGTGCAGGTCGACGAAGCCGGGCGTCACCAGCGACCCGGATGCGTCGATCTCGCGCGCGGCATCGGCGTCGTCGATCGAGCCGACCGCCGCGATCACGCCGTCGCTGACGGCGACGTCGCCGACGAACGGCTCACCGCCGAGGCCGTCGACGATGGTGCCGTTGCGGATGATCAGGTCGTAGGTCATCCAACGAATCTACGACCGTGTCGGTGCCAGATGCCAGGATCGTCTGATGCTTGATCATCTGGTAATCAACTGCTCGGATTTCGCCAGCTCGCAGCGGTTCTACGACCGCGTACTCAGCGTGCTCGGGTGTTCGCGATTGCAGGATTTCGGCGTGGCCATCGGTTACGGGCGGGATGGCAAGGCGGATTTCTGGATCGCCGAAGGCGCGACGATGGGACCGAACCGGGAGACTCACTTCGCCTTCGCGGCGGCCGACGTCCACGCGGTACACGCTTTTCACGCCGCAGCGGTCGAGCTGGGGGCAGAGTCGTTGCACGCCCCGCGGCTCTGGCCGGAATACGGGGAGGGCTACTTTGCCGCCTTCGTCCGCGACCCCGACGGCAACAATGTCGAAGCCGTCTGCCACGCGTAGGGTCGCGCTCATGGCTGACGACGCTGCCCGAGAGTTGTTGCGCGACTCCTTCACCCGGCTGATCGAGCATGTGGACGAGATCACCGACGGCCTGACCGACGAGCAGGCCAACTATCGACCATCGCCGAGCGCCAACAGCATCGCCTGGCTGATTTGGCACAGCGCGCGGGTGCAGGACATCCAGCTCGCGCCGATCGCGGGCATCGAGCAGGTGTGGGAATCCGGCGGATGGGTCGACCGGTTCGGCCTGGATCTGCCGCGCAACGACAGCGGCTACGGCCACGGGCCGGCCGAGGTCGCCAAGGTGCAGGCGTCGGCGGAACTGCTGGCCGGCTACTACCACGCCCTGCACGACGCGACGCTGCAGTTCGTCGCCCGAGTCACCGCAGCGGACCTGGAGAAGGTCATCGACCGCAACTGGGATCCGCCGGTGACGGCCAGCGCCCGGATCGTCAGCATCATCGACGACTGCGCCCAGCACCTCGGCCAAGCGGCCTATCTGCTGCCGCTCGCTCCCGAGCCAAGCTAGAACTTGACACCTGTCGACACATTGCGGCGGGCGTCTACGATGGCAGCTATGACCACGATCACACCTCCCGCGACCGCGTCTGACTTCACCGGCACCGGCACCATCCACAACCCCGCGACCGGCGCCATCGCCGGCCAGGTGCAATGGACCGACGCGACCGGCATCCCGGCCATCGCCGCCGGGCTGCGCGCGACGCAGCGTGACTGGGAGCGGCGCGGACCCGACGGGCGCGCGAAGGTGCTGGCCCGCTACGCGGTATGGCTCGGCGAGCACCGCGACGAGATCGAAGACCTGCTGATCAAGGAGACCGGCAAGTCGGCGACCGACGCGGCCCAGGAAGTGCCGATGCTGATCATGATCCTGTCGTACTACATCAGGACGATGGCCGAGGCGCTCGCACCCGAAAAGCGGCCCGCCGCACTGCCTCTCATGGCGATCAAGAAGGTCAGCATCCACTACCGGCCGCGGCCCGTCGTCGGCATCATCGCGCCGTGGAACTACCCGGTGGCCAACGCGTTGATGGACGGCATCGGGGCGCTCGCCGCGGGCTGCGCGGTGCTGCTCAAGCCGTCCGAGCGGACGCCGCTGACCGCCGAGGTGCTACGGCGCGGCTGGTTGGAGTCCGGCGCGCCCGACGTGTTCGCGGTGGTGCAGGGCGCTCGCGCAGTGTCCGAGGCCGTGATCGACAATTCCGACTACATCCAGTTCACCGGGTCGTGCGCGACCGGCAGCAAGGTGATGGAGCGCGCCGCTCGCCGGCTCACCCCGGTCAGCCTCGAATTGGGCGGCAAAGACCCGATGATCGTGCTCGAGGACGCCGACGTCGACCTCGCCGCACACGCCGCGGTCTGGGGCGCGATGTTCAACGCCGGCCAGACCTGCGTCTCGGTGGAGCGGGTCTACGTGCTCGAGCAGGTCTACGACAAGTTCGTCGAGGCGGTCGTCCGCGACGTCAAGGCGCTGCAGGTCGGCGCCGGCGAGGGGCACGACTTCGGAGCGCTGATCGACGAGCAGCAGTTGGCGGTCACCGAGCGGCACGTCCGCGAGGCACTGGCGGCCGGAGCGCGGGCGCTGACCGGCGGGCAGCGCACCACCACCTCGGGCAGCTTCTACCCGCCCACCGTGCTGGTCGACGTCGACCATTCGATGACCTGTATGACCGAGGAGACCTTCGGCCCGACGCTGCCGATCATGAAGGTCGATTCGGTGTCCGAGGCAATCCGGTTGGCCAACGACAGCGAGTACGGCCTGAGTGCCTCGGTGTTCTCCAAGGACTTCGACCGCGCCAAAGAGGTTGCGCTGCAACTCGACTGCGGGGCGGTCAACATCAACGACGTGATCACCAACCTGATGTGCACCACGGCACCGATGGGTGGCTGGAAGACCTCCGGCATCGGCGCGCGCTTCGGTGGCGCCGACGGGCTGCGCAAGTTCTGCCGCGTCGAGACGGTTGTCACGCCGCGCACGAATGTCGGTGCGGGCCAGAACTATTACCACAATTCGTTCAAGGCGCTGAAGCGGGTCAACAAGATGATGACCAAGATGGCGTTGTCGCGCCCGCGTCGCGTCGCCAAGTAGTGCGATTCGCGCTGACGGCGCTGCTGTGGCTGCTGGCTACGGCGGCGCTGACGGTCGCGGTGCCGACGGTTTGGACGCAGACGCATGTCGTCGACGTCAACGGGTACACCGCCATGGCCCGCACTGCGGCGGGCGACAAGGCGCTACAGGGCGCGGTCGCCGCGGAACTCGCCACCAAGGCAACGGTGTTGATCAATCAGAGCGGGCACCACGTCGACTCGGCCGAGGCGCATGCCGTCGCGGCGGGGTATACGGCCGGCCCGGACTTCCCGCAGCAGTTCGCCGACGCCAACCGACTGGCGCACGACTGGATGTTCACCGGCGCCCACACCGAATCCGAGGGTGACCAGTGGGTGGTGGACCTTGCCGGCATGCTCAAGAACACCGCGTTCGACAAGTTGCTGGCGACCTACAACGTCAAGGTGCCCGACACGGTCCGGGTGCCGGTGACGGTATCGACGCCAAAGGTGTTGCGGCCGGGCGAGTTGCGGCCACTGGCCACGTGGGGGCTGTGGGCCTCCATCGGCGCCGTCGCGGTGACAGCCGTCTTTGCGTTGCTGACGTGGGTCGCAGCACGCAGTCGGGGCCGGGCGCTGGCCGCTCTGGGGATCTCGGCGCTGCTGGTCGGCGCCGGGGGATGGGCGGCGATCGAATTGGCGCGCTACCCGCTCAACGACACCCTGAACAACACCACCGGCGGCATCCGCGGCATCGCCGACGTCATGGTCGGCCAGGCGGAGAGCAGCCTGCATGACTGGCTGGACATCACGCTGGCCGTCGGTGGTGGGCTGGTGCTACTCGGGGTGTTAGCGGCGGGCCTCGGTAGCCTGCGGCGCGGTTGAAAGATGCGCGGCCAGTAGCGTTTCCAGCTTGTCGTTGGCCTTACGAAGGCCCGTCGCGATCAAACCGAAGACCTTGTCGCGCTTCTTCTGCGGCAGGTCGATCAGCGGGGCGTACATGTGCCGCATCAGGTCCAGCCGCGCCTCGGACAGCCAGCCCATCAGCGCGCCGTCTTCGAACCAGTCGACCTGGTTCCGCTGCTCGGCCAATGTCGTGGTCAGCCAGTCGATCTCGGTGTTGGGGTGCGGTACCGGCCGGCACAGCCGGTTTCGCGTCTCGTCGTCGCCGTAGGCGGCCTCGACGTGAGCGATCATCCCGGAGCTGAACACCTGCTGGCAACCCCGGATGCTCTGCAACGTCATCCGATCGCCGTCGAAAACCGTTACCGGCAGTCGCTTTTCCAGTCCGTCGGCGCTGCAGTCGACGAACAGCGCCGAGCCGTCGACGCTGACTTCGCCGCCGTCCAGAATCACCCTGCCCGGTTCGATGCGTTGCACCCTGCCGAGTCGCACGACGTCGCCGATCCGGCGCAACTGCTCGAGTTCGGTCGTCGTCACGTTCGCGCAGCGATACATGGTCGGCTGCACCGACGGATCCAGCCGCAGCAGGTTGCCGCAGTCCTCCAGGCGGTCGAACAGGTCCGCCACGTCGGTGGCGGCCTCGATGGCTACCAGTCGATGCGCGAAGCCGGCTTGGAATCGTTCCAGGAATTGCGGGCCTGGCTGGATGTTGGCGCGATCCATCAGCCAGGAATCACGCGGCATGATCCAGGTCAGTCGCTCCGGTGGAATACCGTTGCGCAGCAACCACAAACACGCGTCGATACCGGTCTTGCCGGCGCCGACGACCACGAAGCGATCCCGACCGAGGGCGTGGGCCGGCATGCCGTTGGGTGGCACGCAGTCGACACCGTCCGCAACCTGGTACACCGGCGGACGCATCGACGGCACCGTGGTCTGCAGGTAGGTCGCGTCGACGATCCGCCGGCGGACGGTGACGGTGTGGTCGCCACCGGCCAGCGAGCGAAACCGGCCCTCGCCCAGGTACTCCGACATCGGGAAGTAGGACACCCGACCGCTCGGCAGCAGGTCCTGGTGCATCACCTTCTCGAAATAGGCGCAGATCTCGCCCACCGTGGCCAACTCGTAAAGCCCCTCGTTCCAACCGAGTTGGTCGATGCTGTCGCTGCCAAGCGCGCGGGAGTTGACGCCGTAATAGGCCGACGGCTGGTGCAGGCGGACGAAAGGGTATGCGCTGTTCCAGTGACCACCCGGCGAGTGACCGCGGTCGACGACCACCACCTGCGCGTCGGTCTCTGCCACCAGTGTGTCGGTGAAGGCCATCCCCATTGCACCCGCGCCGACAACCAGGTAGTCCGTCTCGATGCTTGTCACGCCGAATCCCCCTCGGTGGCGTATGTGGTTACGTCAGCGGGAACTTCGCAAAGATCGTCCCGGTGGGCTGCGGTGAACCCTCCCCAGGTTCGACGGTGAACGCTAGCACGCTGGAATTGCGTATATCGGTGAAGGTATGAGTCATCGTCGGCGTGATGGCGGCAGCGTTCATCGTGCCCGCTGAGACGGGGCCCTTATCGCCGACCAGCCACATTTGATAAACGGTGCCCTGCAGTGGTGGTGGCACGTTATTCATCACCAGCACAGCGGCATTCATGTGCTTCGAGATCGACACGGTCGCCCGTCCGCCGGCGACATCACCGGTCACCGTCCGTACGTCGGAGGCGGACATGATCTGCTCGGTCATGGTGGGTGTGTGTGTTGGCCGCAGCGCGATACTCGCGCCGAAGGCCGCCAAAGCCACCACGATCGCGGCCGCTGCCGCCAGTATCGCGGTGCGCCAACGTGACCGGCGAGAGGTCTCGTGCGCGACGGCGGCCAGCACCGCGTCGCGCAGTTGCTCGGGCGGCTCGGCGGCGGTCGCCGACGCCACGAGGGCCATTGCCTCCTGAACGGAGCGCACCTCGTCACCGAAAGCGTTGGCGACCGGCGTCGGTGCCGCCGCGAGTTGTCGGTCGATGGCCTCCCGCTCTCCGTCGGAGATGGCGTGCAGTGCGTACGGCGTCGCCAATTCCAGAAGGTCGAATGTGTTCGGCTCGCTCATGACACCCCCAGGCAGCCACGAAGTCCGCGCAGTGCGTCGCGCATGCGCGATTTGATGGTCGAAAGATTGGCCGACAATCGCTGTGAGACCTCGGCGTACGTCAACCCGCCGTAGTAGGCCATCTCGATGCACTGCCGCTGCACGTCGGTCAGCGAGTCCAGGCAGGCCGCCACCCGACGGCGTTCGTCGGCGGCGATCGCCGAGTCGGCAACGAGGTCGCCGGGCCGTTCCACCGTGGCCGCGCCGTAGCGGGATTCTCGCTGGCCGGCGGACTGCTCGGAGCGCACCCGGTCGACGGCGCGCCGGTGTGCCATCGTCATCAGCCATGAGAGCGCCGAACCCTTTGCGGAGTCGAACGCGTCCGCGGTCCGCCACACCTCGAGGTAGACCTCCTGGGTGGTTTCCTCGCTGTAGCCGGAGTCGCGCAGCACCCGGGTGATCAGCCCGAACACGCGCGAACGGGTGCGGTCGTACAGCGCCGCGAACGCGTCGCTGTCGTGCTGCGCCACCTGGCGCAGCAATGAGTCCAGGTCGGTGCTGGGCCACGGTCCGGTCATCGACCGGTAGCCTAGCCGCTCTGCGACGGCGGCCGTCATGATCGTGCCGATCGGGGTGGGCGCGGAATGAAAAAGGATGTCCGCTGCTGGTATTCGCTGAACCCGGGGCGGCCTCGCATGTACTTCTCGGTGAGCCGGGCGCCGGTGGCGTAGACCAGAAAGTACGTCATCAGCGCTGGGGAGAGCACCGTGGCCAACGGCCACCAGCCGGTAACGGTGATCAGCCACAATCCCCACCAGACGCACGCGTCGCCGAAGTAGTTGGGGTGTCGCGTCCAGGCCCACAGGCCGCGGTCCATCACGACCCCTCGGTGCGCGGGGTCGGCTTTGAAGGCGTGCAACTGGTGGTCGCCGACGGCCTCGAAGAGCAGACCCGCCAGCCACACCAGCACACCGGCCAGGGTGACGATGAGCAGGGGGCGCGGTGTCGGGCCGGAGACCGCCGACAGTTGCAGTGGCAGCGAGATGAACCAGGTCATGCCGGCCTGGAGGACGAAGACCTTGAGCACCACCTGGACGACCGAGGCATCTCGCAGCATGTCGGCGTACCGCGGGTCTTCGCCCTTACCGGCGGTCTTGCGAAAGATGAACCAGCTGAGCCGCGCGGCCCAGATCGTCACCAGCGTGAGCACGAGAATCCGGCGGAGCGGATCGCCGCTGCCCGCAACCGCCGCGACGAGGGCGACGACGATGAAACCGAGTCCCCACGCGACGTCGACGACGTTGTAGCGCCCGATACGGTGCCCGATGCTGAATGTGACGCAGTGCAGGATCAGCAGCGCGGCGAGCGATGCGCCCGAGACGACGGCGGCGTTGGCGATCACGGCGCGGCCCCCCTGATGAAGGTCCACTGGTAGACGTTCAGGTAGCCCGACCGGAAGCCCGCCTCCGCGTGCGCCAGGTAAAGCTCCCACATGCGCGCGAACACCTCGTCGAAACCGATGTGCGACAGCGTCTTCCGGCGCTCCATGAATCGCTCCCGCCACAGCCGCAGCGTTTCCGCGTAGTGTTCGCGCAGCGAGAGCATATCGACCGCGCGCAGCTGGGTCTCGGTGTCGGCGATGTCCGCGATCGCCTTGGCGGACGGGACCATGCCGCCGGGGAAGATGTACTTCTGAATCCAGGTGTGCGTGTTGCGGCTGGCCATCATCCGGTTGTGCGGCATGGTGATGGCCTGGATTGCCAGCCGCCCGTTGGGGGTCAGCAGCTGTTCGAGAGTGCGGAAGTAATTCGGCCAGGCATGAAATCCGATGGCCTCGATCATCTCGACCGAGATCACCGCGTCGTAGTTTCCGCCGACGTCTCGATAGTCGCGTAGGTCGATTTGGATACGATCGGACAGCCCGGCCGCGGAAACTCGTTGTCGGGCAAGCCATTGCTGGCGCTGCGAGAGCGTCACAGAGCGGACGTTGGCGCCGCGAGCCGCCGCGCGGATGCAGAGCTCGCCCCACCCGGTGCCGATTTCCAGCAGCTCGGTCCCGGGGCCCACCTGTGCGGCATCCAGCAGCGTGTCGATCTTGCGCCGCTGCGCGTCGGCGAGATCCGGCCAGGCCGCCGGCAAGCTGGAGAACTGCGCACTCGAGTACGACATGGTCTCGTCGAGAAACTCACCGAACAAGTCGTTGGACAGGTCGTAATGCGCCGCGACTGCCTGGCGGGACTGCCGCCGACTCCGTTGCGCCGAATGTGGTTGCGACGCAGTAACGATGGGGCGCAGCCACTGCAGTCCTCGGGGAACCAGGGTGTCCATGTTGCCGGCCAATACGGTCAGCGCCGCGGTGAGCTCGGTGGAACTCCACTCGCCGGCCATGTAGGACTCGCCGAAGCCGATCAGGCCGTGCCGTCCGACTCGACGGGCCAGTCGATCGGGCTGGTGAATGTTCAGCATCGGCGATGCGGCGTCGCCGACGCCGATCACAGACCCGTCCGGGTAGGACAGACGCAGCGGAAGGCGATCCGCAACACGGCGCAGCAGCCGGTCGGCGATTGCCCCCGTCGCCGCGGAAGCCGGCCCGCTGGGAACCTTCGCCACGGCCGGCCAGCGCTCCGGATCAATTGTCGGACGGCGGGTTTCGTCGACAATCGGTGTGCGCGCAATGACCGGCAGGCGACGCAGCCACAGCGCGATCCCCTGAATGCGAATGCGCAGCGCGACCATCAGGGGCGCCAACGGCGCCAGGATCTGCATCCGCGCCACGTGGCTCACGGTCGCCGGCCGCCGGGAACCCCGCAGGGTCGCGACGAAGGCCGGCTGCTCGTCACCGTGCAGCGACACAACAACCTCCACTTGTTGGCCGGGTCGTGGTGCCCGCACCTGGTAATGCCCGGAAACCGGGTTGAACGGGGACACGTACAGCCTCTTGTCGACCACCACGGGGGTGCTGGCCGGCGGCAGCAGATAGGCGTGCCGCTCGCCATAGGTGTTGTGCACCTCGACGATCACCCGGTGTAGCTCTCCGTCGCTGTCGTGGCACCAGAAGACGCTGATCGGGTTGAACACATAGCCGAGCACCCTCGCCTGCAGCAGCGCGGTGATCCGGCCGCCGGGTAGCACGATGTCGTGGTCGGCCAGATAGGCGGTCACACGCTCTCGCAGCGAGGTCCCGGAACCGCCGGCGAAGTGGTCGCGGGCGTCGAATCTTGCGAACGGGCGTAGCCACCATGGCAGCGTGGGCAGCTCATCGAGGTCGATGTACCAGCTGTAACCGCGGTACTCGAAAGAGTGACGCACCGGTGTCTGCCGGTCATGGGTGACCGTGGTGCGGTAGATGGCCGCGGTCAACTTGCCATCACCTCCGTCGGTATGGAGCGCAAGGGCCAGCCGGCGCCCAGGCGCTGAGCAGCGCGCAGCCCGGACGCGGCGCCGTCCTCATGAAATCCCCAGCCGTGGTGGGCGCCGGCGAACGCCACACGATCATCATCAAGCGTGGGCAGTAAGCGTTGCGCGGCAACGGAGTTCGCGGTGTACAGCGGGTGGCTGTAGGCCATCTCCGCCAGCACCGTCCTGGGATCGACGCGATCCCGGCCGCCGAGTGTGACCAGAAACCTACGGTCGGCATCGATCCGCATCAGCCTGCTGACGTCGTAGGTGACCAGCACCTGATCGGTGTCGGACCCGATGAGGTAGTTCCACGACGCCCGGGCGCCGCGATGGCGAGGCAACAACGACTCGTCGGTATGCAACTGAGCATCGTTGTGGGAGTACTGGATTGCCCCGAGTATCGATCGTTCGTGCGGCGATGAGTCGTTGAGAAGTCGTAGCGCTTGGTCAGGGTGCACAGCCACTACGGCGGCGTCGAAATCGCGAGCAGCGTCCTCGCCGGCGATCAGCCGGACGCCGTCGGGACGCCGGAGCAGCGCGTGCACCGGACTCCCGAGGCGGACCTCGTGCAACCGCGCCGCGATGGCGTCCACGTACTGTGCCGAGCCTCCGGAGACGGTGCGCCAGGTCGGCGACCCAAAGACCGAGAGCATGCCGTGGTGCTCGAGGAAGACGAACAGATAGCGCGCGGGGTAGTGCAAGGCGTCGTCGCTGGCGCACGACCACACCGCGGCCACCAGGGGAGTGATGAAATGCTCGATGAAGAATCGCGAGAACCGCTGTCGCCGAAGGAAAATCTGCAGCGACTCCAGGTTTCCGTCGTCACCTTCCCGCAGCAGACGACGAGCGGCGCGATGAAAGCGCACGATCTCCGCAAGCATCCACAGGTAACGCGGATCGGCGGATCGCGGACTAGCGAACAGTCCTCTAATCCCCAGTGCCCCAGCGTATTCGAGGCTGTTCTTGTCGGATCGCACCGACATCGACATGTCGGAGTCCTGGGTCGCCACGCCGAGGTCATTGAACAGCCGGCACAACGTCGGGTAGGTGCGGTTGTTGTGCACCAAGAACGCCGAGTCAATGGCGACCGAGGAGCCGTCACCGCGGTCGACGATGTGGGTGTGTGCATGCCCGCCGAGTCGGGTATCGGCTTCGTAGAGGGTGACGCGGTCGCGTGCGGACAACGCATAGGCGGCGGTCAAACCGGCAACCCCGCTGCCGATGACCGCGACCGACCGTCCCCTTTTCTCGAGCACGCTTGGTATTCGGAGCGAATAACCCAACGGATGAGGGTGATCGACGTCTCACAGCCGTCCATGCGACGGGTGGCTCCGAATGCCTGATGTTCGAACCTTTAGACGGCGACGGGAACGTCGCTGCGAACTTTGACAAAGGAGCCAAAGCGCATGAAGGACGTTCAGAGCAAGACGATCGCGGCGGGGCTTGCAGCGGTGGCAATGGTGGGTTTCTCGGCGTGTTCCAGCAACAAGTCGGATTCGGCTCAATCGACCAGCGCGCAGCCGCCGAGTAGTTCCGCGGCTCCGGCGATGACGGGTCCTTCCGCGGCCCCGGCCAGCGACCTGATCGGTTCCGGCTGCGCCGGCTACGCCGCGGCCCACCCGGACGGCCCGGCGTCCGTGGCCGGCATGGCGCAAGACCCGGTTGCGACGGCAGCCTCGAACAACCCGCTGCTGTCGACCCTGACATCGGCGCTCTCGGGCAAGTTGAACCCGCAGGTGAACCTGGTCGACACGCTCAACAACGGCCAGTACACGGTGTTCGCGCCGACCAACGACGCGTTCGCCAAGCTGCCGCAGGCGACTCTGGAGGAGCTGAAGACCAACGCGGACAAGCTGAAGAGCATCCTGACCTACCACGTGGTTCAGGACCAGGCGAGCCCGGCGAAGGTCGACGGTATGCACAAGACGCTGCAGGGTGCCGAGGTGAACGTGGTCGGCCAAGGCAACGACCTCAAGGTGAACGACGCGGGATTGGTGTGCGGAGGGGTGCACACCGCTAACGCGACGGTGTACATGATCGACACTGTGCTGGTGCCCCCCAGTCAGTAGCGGTCGGAGGTCGTCGCGAGGTGAGGCAGCCCGGTTCGCCGGGCTGCCTCACCGTTTTTTTGGGGGACTGACCAGCGATCCAACCGGCATGTGGTAGCGAATGGTAATTATGTTGTCCCTCGCGTTGATTGGGTTGGTCGGCGGTCTCATCACCGGCATCTCGCCGTGCATCCTCCCAGTGCTGCCGGTGATCTTCTTCTCGGGCACGCCCGCCTCGCAGAGCGTCGACGACGGCGCGGTTGCGGTCGCGACGAAACGTGAAGTCGGACGGCCTTATCGGGTGATTGGCGGACTGGTGTTGAGTTTCAGCCTGGTCACGCTGGTCGGTTCGGCATTGCTCTCGCTGCTGCATCTGCCGCAGGGCGTCATTCGGTGGGTGGCGTTGGCGGCACTGGTGGCGATCGGCCTCGGCCTGATCTTCCCGAGCTTTGAGCAACTGTTGGAGCGGCCGTTCGCCCGCATTCCGCAGAAGCAATTCGCCACCAAGGCAAGCGGATTCGGTCTTGGCCTGGCGTTGGGGGTGCTCTACGTGCCCTGCGCGGGTCCGGTGCTCGCGGCGATCGTGGTGGCGGGGGCGACCGCGAACATCGGTCTGCCCGTTGTCATCCTGACCGTGGCGTTTGCCTTGGGTACCGCGGTGCCGCTGCTGTTCTTCGCCCTGGCGGGTCAGCGAGTCGCCCAACGGGTCAATGCTTTTCGTCGGCGCCAGCGCCAGATCAGGGTGGTGGCGGGCATTGTCACGCTGCTGCTGGCGGTAGCGCTGGTCTTCAACCTGCCCGCAACTTTGCAGCGTGCCATTCCCGACTACACGAGCTCGTTGGAGAACAAGCTCGGCGGGCAGGAAAAGGTGCAGCGGGCGCTCAATCTCGGCGGCATAGTCAACGACCAGAACAAGGGCTTGTCGAATTGCCACGACGGCTCCGAGCGGCTGGAGAATTGCGGTCCGGCGCCCGATCTCAAGGGCATCACCGGATGGTTCAACACCCCCGGCGACCAACCGATCGATGTGCATGCGCTGCGCGGCAAGGTGGTGCTGATCGACTTCTGGGCATACTCGTGCATCAACTGCCAGCGTGCGATCCCGCACGTCGAGGGCTGGTACAAGGCATACCGCGACAAGGGTTTCGAGGTCATCGGCGTCCATACTCCCGAGTACGCCTTCGAGAAGGTCACCGACAACGTGAAAAAGGGCGCCGCCGACTTGGGCATCACCTACCCGGTGGCACAGGACAACGGCTTTTCGACGTGGACGAACTACCGAAACCGGTACTGGCCGGCCGAATACGTGATCGACGCCAATGGCGTTGTGCGCCATGTGAAATTTGGTGAGGGTGACTACAACGGCACCGAGAACGCGATCCGTGAGTTGCTCACCGCGGCGCATCCGGGAGTTGCGCTGCCGGCGCCGGTCGATGCTCCCGACACCACCCCGGCGCTCGATCTGACGCGCGAAACTTATTTCGGGGTGGGCAAGGTTTCCAATTACGCCGGAATCGGTGTGTACGACCAGGGCCAGGCGACCTTCGCGTATCCGCCTGCGCTGCCGAATAATTCTTTCGCGCTCCAGGGCCCGTGGGCGCTGGATTACCAGGGTGCGACGGCCAATGACGATTCGTCGAGCATCAAGCTGAACTACCACGCGAAGAACGTCTACATAGTCGTCGGCGGGACCGGCAGCATCACCGTCACGCGCGCCGGTAAGACGACAACGACACCGGTCAGTGGGCCGCCAACGTCGCACCAGATCGTCGCGGACAAGGACGTGGCGCCTGGATCGGTCGAGGTGCATGCCAGCAAAGGCCTGCAGGTATTTTCCTTCACCTACGGCTGATGCGCGCCGCAGCCCCGTCCGTGACACGCCCGGCTCCGAATCACAGACCATGACAAAGAACAGCAAAACGATTTCCGCAACCGGTCTCGCAGCAGCCGCTGCGGTTGGCGTTGCCCTCGCGACATGTGCGCCCGCTGCGGCCGCACCGGACCTGATTGGCTCGGGCTGCGCGGGCTATGCCGCCGCCCACCCCGACGGCCCGGCCTCGGTATCCGGGATGTCGCAGGACCCTGTCGCCGTGGCAGCCTCGAACAACCCCATGCTGACCACCCTCACCTCGGCGGTTTCCGGCAAGCTCAACCCGGACGTGAACCTGGTCGACACCCTCAACAACGGCCAGTACACGGTCTTCGCGCCGACCGATGACGCCTTCAACAAGTTGCCGCCCGCCACCATCGACAAGCTGAAGACCGACTCCAACATGCTGAAGAGCATCCTGACCTACCACGTGGTCCCCGGTCAGCTGAGCCCGGCGCAGGTCGATGGCTCACACAACAGCGTGCAGGGTGGCGCGGTGAACGTGACCGGCAACGGTAATGGCCTGAGGGTCAACAACGCCGGACTGGTGTGCGGTGGCGTGCCGACCGCCAACGCGACGGTGTACATGATCGACACGGTGTTGATGCCACCCGGCCAGTGACAGCAGCCGGCGACGCCGCAGCACTGAGCGCGACCACCGGCGTTGCGCCAGTGCTGGCGGCGGCCATCGAGCCACTGATCGGCGGCGAGTTGCCGGTCCGGTTGATCGCCTGGGACGGCAGCGTTGCTGGGCACCCTGCCGCACCGGTCGTGTGGTTGTACAGCGCAGCGGCGCTCCGCCGAATCCTCTGGTGCCCAGGCGAACTCGGCGCCGCGCAAGCGTACGTATGCGGCGATCTCGACGTCGACGGCGACCTGGTGACCGCGCTCGACCACGTATGGACGCAGATCGCCGAGCAGCGCCTGCGACCGGTCAGGCCCTCTGCGACGATGCTTGTGCGATTGACGGCTGTCGCGGCGCGCCTCGGAGCTTTCGGCGCGCCGTTGAAACCGCCCGCCAGTCAGGCCAGGCTCCGTGGTCGGCTGCACAGTCCGTCTCGCGACAAGGCGGCTATCAGTCACCACTACGACTTGTCGAACGAGTTCTACCGGCTGATACTCGATCCGACGATGGCTTACTCATGCGGGTATTGGGAGCCTTCCCACACGAATCCCACTCTGGCACAGGCTCAACGCGACAAATTGGATCGCATATGCCGGAAGCTCCGCCTCGACGAGCGGCCTGACATGTGGCTGCTCGATGTCGGATGCGGATGGGGCTCGCTGAGCTTGCATGCCGCCGAGTATTACGACGCGCAGGTCTTGGGTATCACTCTGTCCGATGAGCAGAAGGACTACATCGACGCCGCACTTGCAGAGCGCGGGCTCGGCGATCGAGTGGAGATCCGTGTCCAGGACTATCGCACTGTCACCGACGGCCCGTTTGATGCCGCCGCATCGATTGAGATGGGCGAACACGTTGGACAACAGCATTATTCGACGTTCGCCGGAATCCTGCACGACAGTGTTCGGCCGGATGGTCGGGTGCTGATCCAGCAGATGTCGCGACGTGGCAGGCACCCGGGTGGCGGTCCGTTCATCGAGGCGTTCATCGCTCCCGACATGCACATGCGGCCCCTTGGCGAGACCATCGGATTCCTCGAGGACGCCGGCCTGTCCACGATATCGGTTGAGGCAATGGGTGCGCACTACGTCCATACCGTCGACGCGTGGATCGACAATTTCGAAAAGCATTGGGACGCAGTGTTAAGGCTCATAGGGGAGGAAGGCGCCCGGGTCTGGCGTCTGTACCTGGCGGGTGGACGGCTTGCGTTTGCGCATGGCCGCATGGGCGTCGATCAGATACTGCTGGGCAAAGCCGGCGTTGTGCTGGGCGGCGCCCAGCGATGACAGCCACCAAACGTTGGTCAATGCTGGCGATTTCGCTGATCGCGACACTGTCGGCCAATGTGTTCATCAATGCGATAGCGTTCTTGATCCCGGCGATGAACGCGCAGCGCGGTATCGGCCTTGCCTCCGCCGGGCTACTGGCCTCGATGCCGAACTTCGGCACAATGGTCACGTTGATCGGCTGGGGCTATCTGCTGGACGTCATCGGTGAACGCTTTGTGCTGGCAACGGGTTTGGCGCTGACGGCGGGTGCATCCTGGGCCGCGGCGCACGCGCACTCCATGGTGCTGATGGGGGTATTCCTGTTCCTCGGCGGGATGGCCGCCGCGAGCACCATCACCGCGAGCGGCCGATTGGTGACGGGATGGTTTCCCCCGCACCAGCGAGCGCTGGCGATGGGTATCCGGCAGACCGCGCAGCCCCTGGGGATCGGAGTGGGCGCGGTGGTGCTGCCCGCGCTCGCGAAGCACGACTTCTCGGCGGCACTGATCTTCCCCGCGGTGGCGTGCGCGGTCTCGGCGGTGGGAGCCCTTGTGGGCGTGCGGGATCCGGCGCGCCCGCCGCGGGCCGAGGCGGACCGCACGGAGCTGGCCAACCCGTACCGGGAGACCGGCGCACTGTGGCGGATTCACTTGGCCTCGGCGTTGCTGATGCTTCCGCAGCCGGTGGTGCTGACCTTCATGCTGGTGTGGGCGACACGCGATCACGGCTTCTCGATCGCGTGGGCCGGCGCATTGATGGGGTTCTCGCAACTATTGGGAGCGCTGGCCCGCACGGCGGCGGGGCGGTGGGCCGATCGAATCGGTTCGCGGATGCGCCCGCTGCGCAAGATCTGCGTGGTGACCGCGCTGGTCCTGTTCGTGCTGGCGGTCACCGATCAGATCAAGTCGCCAATCGCATTGGGAGCCATGGTTGTTGCGCTGGCCATCACCGGCGACAACGGTTTGCCGTTCACCACCGTCCCAGAGATAGCGGGACGATACTGGAGCGGACGCGCACTGGGCACCCAGAACACCGTCGAGCGGTTGGTGGTCGCGATCGCGCCGCCGGTGTTCGGCGCCTTCATCACCGCGGCCGGCTACCCGGTGGTCTTCGCGGTGTGCGGGCTGTTCCCGCTCGCCGCGCTGCCATTCCTGCCAATGGTCGACCGCCGGCCACAGTGTGAACCGGCGCGACTGTAAGGCGCTAGGGCGTGATGATGTGCGACGGGTCGGGTCGCAGTTCCGGTGGGGCCTGGCTGTAATCGCCGAACGGGCCGTCGCGCTGCTCGACGGCGGCGCGCACCCCGTCGTTGGCGGCCGTCTGGATGAAGCCGAGCGCTTCCGGGGTGTTACGCATCAGTCCGTCGAGAATACCGCCCAGCGTCTGGGTGGACGACAGCCCCATGTTCTCGTACGCCTGGTTGACGATCAGTTTCTGAGCTTGCAACTGCGACAACGGAATTCGAGCCAGTTCGGCGGCGATCTCGGCGACGCGGGCCTCCAGCCGCTCGAAGGGGACCGCCTCGTTGATCAGTTCCACCTCGGCGGCCTGCACACCGGACAGGGGCCGGCCGGTCAGTGAGTGCCACTTGACCTTGGCGAGGCTCAGTCGATACAGCCACATGCCGGTGAGGTACGCGCCCCACATCCGGCTGTACGGCGTGCCGATCACGGCGTCCTCGCTGGCGATCACGATGTCGGCGCACAGCGCGTAATCGCTTGCGCCACCGACACACCAGCCGTGCACCTGCGCGATCACCGGCTTCGATGCGCGCCAGATCGCCATGAACTTCTGCGTGGGACCGGTTTCGCGGGCGCTGACCATCGCGAAGTCCTTGCCGGGATCCCACTTGCCGTCGGTGTTCATCGCCTCGCCCCACTGTTGGAAGCCGTCGCCGAAGTTGTAGCCGCCGGAGAATGCCCGGCCCGCGCCGCGCAAGACGATCACCTTGACCGCCGGATCCCGCTCGGCCAGGCCGACCGCGGCCTCGATCTCGTCGGGCATCGGCGGAACGATGGTGTTGAGCTGGTCGGGACGGTTCAGGGTGATGGTCGCGACCGGCCCGGCAGTGGAGTACAGCAGCGTCTCGAAATCGCTTGTCGGCATGGCTAGAGCGAACTCGTTCACCACGCAGCGGTCAAGGGGCGTTTGCCGCTGGTCGGCCCGGGTATCCAGCAGCGATGACGGACGATGAACCGACCGCCCGCGAGGACTACGGGTTTCCCGCGCGGTTGTGGCGGACGATCGAGCGCCGTCGTCCGCCGGGATTCGGTCGCCTGCAGCGCTTCCGCAGTCCGCTCCGTGGCCTGTGGCTGACATCCGTTTTCGGTTCCGTGCTGCTGGTTGCGCTGCCGATCGTGATCGTGACCGGGTTGGTGTCCTACATCGTCTACGCCCCGCAATTCGGCACTTCGGTGCCCGCCGATGTGGGGTGGCTGAAGTTACCGACCTTCGACTGGCCGACGCACCCGGTCTGGCTGTACCGATTGACTCAGGGCCTGCACGTCGGGCTGGGGCTGGTGCTGATTCCGGTCGTGCTGGCCAAGCTGTGGTCGGTGATCCCGAAGCTCTTCGCCTGGCCGCCGGCTCGATCTATCGCCCAGGTGTTGGAGCGGTTGTCGATCGCGATGCTGGTCGGCGGCATCCTGTTCGAGATGGTCACCGGCCTGCTCTACATCCAATACGACTATCTCTACGGCTTCAGTTTCTTTCCCGCGCACTATTACGGCACGTGGGTGTTCATCGCCGGTTTCGTTATTCACATCACGCTGAAGATACCGCGCATGGTCGAGGGGCTTCGGTCTCGATCGATGCGAGAAGTGTTGCGCACCAACACCGCTGACACTCGACCTGAACCCCAAGGGCCGCACGGACTGGTCGCCGAGGATCCGGCACCGGCGACCATGAGCCGGCGCGGCGCCCTCGGTCTGGTCGGCGGCGGTGTGCTGCTGACCGCGTTGGTCACCGTAGGCCAGACGATCGGCGGCGTCGCGCGACACCTTCCGCTGCTGCTTCCCACCGGGGATACGACGGGTAAGGGCCCCAATGACTTTCGCATCAACAAGACGGCCAAGGGTGTAGGTCTCGATCCCGCTGCGACCGGGCCCAGTTGGCGGCTGACGCTGCGCGGCGGGCCGGCGGCCGTGGTGCTGAAGCGGGAGATGCTCGCCGCGATGCCGCAACACAGCGCGCGGCTACCCATCGCCTGCGTCCAGGGTTGGTCCACGGTCCAGGCGTGGAGCGGCGTCCGGTTGGCAGACCTGGCCAGGCTGGCCGGTGTGCCGTCGCCACGGTCCGCCGCCGTCGACTCGTTGGGCAAGAAGGGCAAGTTCAACCATGCGACTCTGGAACACCACCAGGTGACCCACCCCGACGCACTGCTTGCCCTGCGGGTCAACGGCGCAGACCTGTCCCTCGATCACGGCTACCCGGCGCGGATCATCGTCCCAGCGATCAACGGCGTGCATAACACCAAGTGGGTGAAATCCATTGACTTTGAAGCGAACTGAGAAGTTTCGTGCGGTCTATGGATCCCACCCGTTGCATCTACTGCTCATGATGGCCGGATTTGCGCTGCTGGGCTACGTCGTTGTCGTCGCCGGATCGTCCACGTTGTGGAAGCCGGAAGGTGCGTGGTGGCACTCGATGGTCGTCTGGTTCGTCGCCGCCTTCGTGCTGCACGATCTGGTGATGTTCCCGGTCTACGCCTTGCTCGACCGAGCGCTGCGATCCTCGGCGACTCGGCGCAGCCCGCGCCACCGGCCAGCAGTCCCCGTGCTCAACTACCTGCGTGTCCCGGCACTCGGGTCGGGCCTGTTGTTCCTCATCTTCTTCCCCGGCATCATTCGTCAGGGCGCGACGCTGTTCGGGGAAGACACTGGGCTGACCCAGGAGCCCTTCCTCGGCCGCTGGTTGATGCTGACCGCGCTCCTGTTCGGATTCAGCGCCGTTGCCTACGGCGTCCGGCTGATGATCGTGATGTCGGCGCACAACGCGTGAACGCTCTTCCGGTCGGTGCATCGGTTGCGCGGCTGGTAGACACCGGTTGTGAAAGTCCGCGCTGCGCTTCCCGTTAACGCTCGTCAGTAGAGTTCTTTGAATAACCGCGAAATCGCTTGACTCTCAACCGCCGTTGGGATACTGCGTCCAATCGCCTATCCGCGACGCTCGCGGCGGCGCGAGGAGGAAATCGAATGCTGATGCATGCTCGCGGATTCGCTGCTTGTGCTGCCGTTGCGGCGACGGCCATTGCGCTTGCCATTCCGGCGGCGGCGGATCCTCTCAGTGGAAATTACACCGCCCAGCCGATTGGGCGTGCGGGTTCTCCTGTCAATCTGACGTTTACGCCCTGCGGCCCGGACTGCACCCGGCTAGGGGCGAAAGGGGCGGAGTTCGAACTGCACTTGCAGGGCAATACATGGACGGGAACCGGCACGGCGCCGACCGGCGTGTCATGCACGCACTCGTTGGATTCCGTGAGCCTCATCTGGACACACACGTGTGACGGATCGCCGACTATCAGTGCGCAACTGACAAAGGTCGACTGAATCCGCTAACCCGCCGCGGGCGGAAGGAATTGGAAGCCGGTCAGCACGGTCGCCGTGTCACGCACGTAGGTGGCGTTGTCCGGTTCGGTGGACTGCACCGTCACCGTGACGACGTAGGTGGTGCCGTGGAAGTCGCCGGCCACCATCAGCGTCTTGATCCGGCGCGGTGGAATGTTGCCCATGTTGGGGGCGTCGTAGTCGACCAGTTCGGCCTCGCGACCGCAGCGGGTCGTCTCCGACGTCTGCAGGTCGCTGGCGCCGAGCTTATCGACCAGCGCGGAGCGCTCCTGCTCGAAGATTCCCTTGATGTCGGAGGCACCGTCCGGCACCGTTTCGAGGGTCACCACTGCGGTCGGCATGAAGCTGTTGGCGACCAAATCCTTATTGCGCATCGTGAACCGGATGACGTCGGAGTCGAGCATCTTCGCGCGCTCCCAGCCCTCTGGCTGGGGAATCTTCAGCTGGGGCTCGCCCGCCGCGCGGGTGTCGATGTCCGTCAACGGGGCCGAAACCTGCTCGCATCCATTCGGTTTCGACGCGGGCGTCTTGGTGTCCTTCGCCACCGTTCCGGTGACCACCTTCGAGCACCCCGGCGCGGCCAACAACGCCGCCGCAGTCAACGTTGCACACAGCATGTACGGCACGCGCATTGCACCACACCACACCTTCATGAGTTCGACCTCTCTGTACCCAGCATCCGCCACAGAAACGCAAAGGCCAGCGCGGTCTTGAAGGCGCTCTGCGCGTTGTCGGCCGCCCCGGCGTGGCCGCCCTCGATGTTCTCGTAGTACCAGACCCGGTGGCCCGCGGCCTCCAGTGCGGCGGTCATCTTGCGGGCATGCCCGGGATGCACCCGGTCGTCGCGGGTGGACGTGGTCATCAGCACCGGCGGATAGTCTGCATCCACCGAAATGTTCTGGTAAGGCGAGTATTCGGCGATGAACTTCCAGTCGTCGGGATCGTCTGGGTTGCCGTATTCGGCCACCCACGACGCACCTGCCAGCAGCAGATGGAAGCGGCGCATATCGAGCAGCGGAACCTGGCATACCAGCGCGCCGAACAGCTCGGGGTGCTTCGTCAGCATGATGCCCATCAACAGGCCGCCGTTGCTGCCGCCCTGCGCGCCGAGCTGGGGCACCGTGGTGATGCCGCGCTCCACCAGATCGGTTGCGACCGCGGCGAAGTCCTCGGCCACCAGGTGGCGGCCCTCCCGCATCGCCTGGGTATGCCAGCGCGGGCCGTACTCGCCGCCGCCGCGGATGTTGGCCAGCACGTAGGTGCCGCCGCGGGACAGCCACAGCCGACCCATCACCGGGCTGTAGCCGGGGGTGTTGGAGTTCTCGAATCCGCCGTAGCCGTAGAGCAGGGTGGGGCCCGGGCCGGTGGCATCGCCGGGCCGGACGACGAAGTACGGGATCGCTGTTCCGTCTTCAGACGTCGCGAAATACTGTGCGATCGACAGGTTTTCGGCGTCGAAGAACCCGGGCGCGGACTTGACCTGTTCGAGCGGGCCGGTGCCGGTGCCGCGCAACAGATGCGACGGGCTGTCGAATCCGCTGGAATCCACGAAGAACTCGTCGCCGGTGTCGTCGGCGGCGACGATCACGCTCTCGGTGGCCGGCGGAATGCCCTCCAGCGGCGCCCGTTCCCACGAGAGCGGGGTGACGATCTCGACCCGGCTGGCCACGTCGGCCAGGGTGACGAGTAGCAGCCGGTCGCGGGTCCAGGCGTACTGGTGCAGGCAGGTGTGCTCGTCGGGTTCGAAGACGACGGCCAATTCACGGCCGCCGCCGAGGAATTCGTCGTAGTTGGCCGCCAACAGCGAACCTGCCGGGTAGGTGGTGGTGCCGAACGTCCAGTCGGTGCGCGGTTCGATCAACAGCCACTCGCGGTGAATGGAGACGCTGCTCGCGTCGGATGGGATGTCGATGTGGATCAGCTCCGGGCCGCGCAGCTCGTAGCGTTCGCTGTTCCAGAAGTCGGTCGAGCGTGCGACGAAGGTGCGCTCGAAACCCGGTGTCCTATCCCGGGATCCGCCGACGCTGACATCGGTCGAGGCGCCTTCGAAGACCAGCTCCGCGTCCTCGATCGGGGTGCCGCGACGCCAGCGCTTCACCACGCGCGGATAGCCGGAGTCGGTCAGCGAGTCGGGCCCGAAGTCCGTGCCGACCAGCACGGTGTCCGGGTCCTCCCAGCCGATTTGCGTCTTGGCCTCCGGCAGCTCGAACCCGCCGTCGACGAATTTGCGTGTCTCCAGGTCGAATTCGCGTATCACGACGGCGTCGGCGCCACCCCGGGACAGGTTGACCAGGGCGCGGGTGAATTCGGGTTCGATGACGATGCCGCCTGACCAGACCCAGTTCTCGTCGTCGGCTTGGGCCAGCGCGTCCACGTCCAGCAGCACGTCCCAGTCGGTGGCATCGCTGCGGTAGCTGTCCAAGGTGGTGCGTCGCCACAGGCCCCGCGGGTTCGCAGCGTCGCGCCAGAAGTTGTACAGGTAGTCGCCGCGACGCCGCACGTACGGGATGCGGGCATCGGTGTCGAGCACTTCGAGCGCCTCGGTGCGCATCCGCTCGAATTCCTCACCGGCGAACTGGGCGACCGTCGGATCGTTGCGGCACCGCACCCAGTTGAGTTGCTCCTCGCCGAGAACATCCTCGAGCCACAAGTAGGGGTCCGCCGCGCTCGCCATGACTTCCATTCTTACCGCGACGGTACTGTGAGCTGTGTAACACCGTCGAACGACGAGGAGCAGCGAAGATGACGACTTTCGCACGACCGGGCTCCACCGGGGCCCTGATGTCTTTCGAGTCACGGTACGACAACTTCATCGGCGGCGAGTGGGTCAAGCCCTCGAAAGGCAAGTACTTCGAGAACCTGACGCCGGTGATCGGCCAGCCGTTCTGTGAGGTGGCGCGCTCGGACGCCGATGACGTCGAGAAGGCGCTCGACGCCGCCCACGCCGCCGCACCGAAATGGGGCAAGACCCCACCCGCCGAGCGGGCGGCGATTCTGAACAAGATCGCCGATCGGATCGAGGCGAACAAGGAGTCGCTGGCGCTCGCCGAGAGTTGGGACAACGGCAAACCGATCCGTGAGCCGCTGGCCGCCGACATCCCGTTGGCCGTCGATCATTTCCGGTATTTCGCCAGCGCGATCCGCGCCCAGGAGGGCTCGCTATCGCAGATCGACGACGACACGGTCGCCTATCACTTTCACGAGCCGCTCGGCGTGGTCGGCCAGATCATCCCGTGGAACTTCCCGATCCTGATGGCCACCTGGAAGCTGGCGCCGGCGCTGGCGGCGGGCAACACCGTGGTACTCAAACCCGCCGAGCAGACACCGGCCTCGGTGCTCTACCTGATGTCACTGATCGGCGACCTGCTGCCCGCCGGGGTGGTCAACGTCGTCAACGGCTTCGGAGCCGAGACCGGCAAGCCGCTGGCGTCGAGCGACCGCATCGCCAAGGTCTCCTTCACCGGTGAGACCACCACCGGGCGGCTGATCATGCAGTACGCCAGCCAGAACCTGATCCCAGTCACCCTCGAGCTCGGCGGCAAGAGCCCCAACATCTTCTTCAACGACGTAATGGCCGCACACGACGACTTCCAGGACAAGGCACTGGAGGGGTTCACCATGTTCGCGCTCAACCAGGGCGAGGTGTGCACCTGCCCGTCGCGCAGCCTGGTGCAGGCCGACATCTACGACGAGTTCCTCGAACTCGCGGCGATCCGCACCAAGGCGGTGCGCCAAGGCGATCCGCTGGACACCGAGACGATGGTCGGCTCGCAGGCCTCCAACGACCAGCTGGAAAAGGTGTTGTCCTACATCGAGATTGGCAAGGACGAAGGCGCGACGGTGATCACCGGCGGCGAGCGCGCCGAGTTGGGCGGCGACCTGTCCGGCGGCTACTACGTGCAGCCCACCATCTTCGCGGGCAACAACAAGATGCGGATCTTCCAGGAGGAGATCTTCGGCCCGGTGCTCTCGGTTGCGTCGTTCAAGGACTACGACGACGCCATCGCGATCGCCAACGACACCCTCTACGGGCTGGGGGCGGGGGTCTGGAGCCGCGACGGCAACACCGCCTACCGCGCCGGTCGCGACATCCAGGCCGGCCGGGTGTGGGTGAACTGCTATCACATGTACCCGGCGCACGCCGCGTTCGGCGGATACAAGCAATCCGGGTTCGGCCGGGAAAACCACCAGATGATGCTCGGGCACTACCAGCAGACCAAGAACCTGCTGGTGTCGTATTCCCAGAAGGCGCAAGGGTTCTTCTGATGCTGACCGCCCGCTGGCGACGATGCAGAGCGCGAAGCGCGATGAGGAGGAGCGGCGCATGACACCCCGGGTAGTCGTCACCGCCGATGCGGCGGCGCTGCTCGACCAGTTGCGAGAACAGCACGGTCCGTTGATGTTTCATCAGTCCGGCGGCTGCTGCGACGGGTCGTCGCCGATGTGTTACCCGGACGGTGACTTCATCGTCGGCGACCGCGACGTGCTGCTCGGCGTGCTCGACGTCGGCGCCGACGGGGTGCCGGTGTGGATCTCCGGACCGCAGTTCCAGGCCTGGAAGCACACCCAGCTCGTCATCGACGTGGTGCCCGGACGGGGTGGCGGGTTCAGCCTGGAGGCGCCCGAGGGTAAGCGATTCCTGTCCCGCGGACGGGCCTTCACCGACGCCGAGAACGCCGAGCTGGCCGCGGCGGCGCTGATCACGGGCGCCGACTACGAGCGCGGCGAACGATTCGCCGACCGCGCGCCGGTCGTCGCGGCCGCCGTCGACGCCTGCCCGGTACCCGCGGGGCGCGCCGCGCCGGTAAAGCCGTAGCGGGCCGTCGCGGCAGTATCTTTGAAAGCGTGATCCCGCTGCCGCGGCCCTGGCTCTTGACCAGCGCGATGCTGCTCGGTGTCGCGGCGGGCCTGCTCGGCGGCACCGCCGCGCTGACCGTCGAACACACCCGGATGCGCCCCGACCTGGCGATTGCGCTCGTCGTCGGCTTTCCCAGCGCCGTCGGGCTGCTGGTGATCCTGATGGCCCGGCGCCGGTGGCTGACCGCGCTGGGCGCGTTCATCGTCGCGGTGGCCCCGGGGTACTTCGGCGTACTCGCCCTGGTCGAGGTGGTGACGCGTGGCTGACCACGAGCGCGTAGAAACCGAATCGATGCCGCTGACCGAGCCGTACAAGCCGACCTTCGACACGGGTATGCAGCCCAGAGCCGAACCCGCGTTCATCGAGCCCGAGGAGCCGGTTCGTCGCCGCAGGTGGTGGAACTCCCGTGCGGAGGCTCCCACCGACGAACCGCCCAGCGGTGTGCTGCCGACCGCCTACACCGAGGCCGAAGCGCCACCCTCCGAAGCGATTCCGGCGATCGCGTCGACCGGGCCGTACCTCTACCTCAAGTGGTGGAAGTTCATCCTGATCCTGCTCGCGGTCTGGGTTCCGGCCGGCGCGGTCGGCGCGGGCCTGTTCTATTGGTGGAGCCACGATCCGTCCAAGCACAAGACCACGGTGGTGTTCGCCGTACTGGCTTACGTCGTGGTGACCAGCGTCGTCGGGCTGATCCTGGCGATGGTGGCCGAGCGGCCGCTGGTCTCGGCGCTGGCGATCGCGATGCTCTCGGCGGTGTTCGCCTCGGTGGTCGGCGCGGCGCCGGTCTACGGCAAGTTCTACTGCGAGCACAGCCAACGGCACTGCGTGGCGGGCGTGCTGCCGTACTGAGCGGCGGCTTGAAACGGAAGTGACGGTCGCGACCGCGCCGAAATCACGACCCCGAGTTCTGTCCGGGGGCAGACACTAAGGTGGTTGCCGTGACCCACTATGACGTTGTCGTCCTCGGAGCCGGGCCCGGCGGATACGTGGCGGCCATCCGCGCCGCACAGCTGGGGCTGAATACCGCGATCGTTGAGCCGAAGTACTGGGGCGGAGTCTGCCTCAACGTCGGCTGCATCCCGTCCAAGGCACTGCTGCGCAACGCCGAGTTGGCGCACATCTTCAACAAGGAAGCCAAAGTCTTCGGCATCAGCGGCGAGGTGACCTTCGACTACGGCGCCGCGTTCGATCGCAGCCGCAAGGTGGCCGACGGCCGAGTGGCCGGCGTGCACTTCTTGATGAAGAAGAACAAGATCACCGAGATCCACGGTTACGGCAAGTTCGCCGACGCCCACACCCTGACGGTCGACCTGAACGAGGGTGGCACCGAGACGGTCACCTTCGACAACGTCATCATCGCGACCGGAAGCAGCACCCGACTGGTCCCGGGCACCTCGCTGTCGAAGAACGTCGTCACCTACGAGGAACTGATCCTGACCCGCGAGCTGCCCGAGTCGATCATCATCGCCGGCGCCGGGGCCATCGGTATCGAATTCGCCTACGTGCTCAAGAATTACGGCGTCGACGTCACCATCGTCGAGTTCCTGCCGCGCGCGCTGCCCAACGAGGACGTCGACGTCTCCAAGGAGATCGAGAAGCAGTACAAGAAGCTCGGCGTCAAGATCCTCACCGGAACCAAGGTCGAGTCGATCAACGACGACGGCTCCGTGGTGACCGTGACCGTCAGCAAGGACGGCAAGACTGAGGAACTCAAGGCCGCAAAGGTGTTGCAGGCTATCGGCTTTGCGCCCAATGTCGACGGCTTCGGCCTCGACAAGGTCGGCGTGGCGCTGACCGACCGCAAGGCCATCGGCGTCACCGACTACCTGCGCACCAACGTCGACCACGTCTACGCGATCGGCGACGTCAACGGTCTGCTGGCGCTGGCCCACGTCGCCGAGGCGCAGGCTGTGGTGGCGGCCGAAACCATCGCCGGTGCAGAGACTATGGCGCTCGGCGACATCCGCATGCAGCCACGAGCCACGTTCTGCCAGCCGAACGTGGCGAGCTTCGGGCTCACCGAGCAGCAGGCCCGCGACGAGGGCTACGACGTCGTCGTCTCGAAGTTCCCGTTCACGGCCAACGGCAAGGCGCACGGCGTGGGCGACCCCAGCGGCTTCGTGAAGCTCGTCGCGGACGCCAAGCACCTCGAGCTGCTCGGCGGCCACCTCGTCGGCCACGACGTCGCGGAACTGCTGCCGGAGTTGACGCTCGCCCAGAAATGGGACCTGACCGCGAACGAGTTGGCGCGCAATGTCCACACGCACCCGACCATGTCGGAGGCCCTACAGGAATGCTTCCACGGCCTGACCGGGCACATGATCAACTTCTGACGCCGATTGCGAGAGTGACACCAGTGCCCAAACCCAAAGCGATCCAAGCCGAATCGATTTGGGCTGCCTTGGGCGGAGTTCTCGCCGGTTACGTGCTGTGGCTGATCGCGATCTCGATCGGGGACTTCTTCACGACCGCCGGGCTGTGGGGTCCGATCGTGCTGGCCTTATCGGCGGTTCTGGCCCTGGCTGCGACGGTGTGGGCGCGACGGGTGCAGGCGCAGGACAACACCAATCTCGCGGCGTTCGCCTATGGGTTGCCGGCGCTGCCGGTGCTGTTGTCGGTACTGGTGCTGGCCGACAGCTACTTGTGACTTCCCGGGTTGTCCAGCGGGATCTCCAGGGCTGACATCGTCGCGGCCAGCGCGTCGTATTGCCCTGCCAGCAAGCAGAATTCGATGATTTGACGCCGGTCGAGATGCTGCGACAGCTGCTGCCAGGCCGCTTCGCTGAGTGTCCGGTCCAAGACGAATTCGTCAGTCGCGGTGAGCAGTACGCGTTGTCGGTCGGTCAGGCCCGCGTCGTGCGCTGATTCGGGCCAGGTGAAGATCAGCTCCTGCTTCGCCTCGTCGAGGCCGCGGCGACGTCCGATCCAGCGGTGGTGTTGCAGCTCGTATTCCGACTTGCGCAGATGTGCGACGCGCAGAATCACCAGTTCGGTGTCGATCTGCGGCAGCCGGCCCCGCAGCAGCCGGGCGCCGTATATCGCCCACGCCCAGAACAGGAATCGGCGCTGACCGATCGTGGTGAACAGGTGCATCTCGGGCGCGTTCACGGTGCGCGCGGCGAGCTTGGCGAGCACCCAGTTGATCGGGCCGAGTTGCCGGAAACGGCCGGGCGGAATACGGCCGACGTCTTGGCGTGTCATGCGTGCCTCACTAGATAGGGCGACACCGTGCTGCGGTGCTCGTCGAGATCGAGGGCCCGGCCCAGTGCCGGGAACGCCCGCTGCGGGCAGGTGTCGCGTTCGCAGACCCGGCAGCCGGCACCTATGGGTGTGGCGATATCGCCGGCCAAGTCGAGTCCTTCCGAGTAGACGAGCCGATGGGCGTGCCGGAGTTCGCAGCCCAGCCCGATCGCGAAGGTCTTACCGGGCTGACCATACCGGGATGCACGGCGTTCGATGGTGCGGGCCACCCACATGTAACTGCGTCCGTCCGGCATTTGCGCGATCTGCACCAGGATCTTGCCCGGGTTGGCGAAGGTCTCGTAGACATTCCACAGCGGACAGGTGCCGCCCGCGGACGAGAAGTGAAAACCCGTGGCGGACTGCCGCTTTGACATGTTGCCGGCACGGTCGACGCGGACGAACGACAGCGGGACCCCGCGCATCGAGGGCCGCTGCAGGGTGGACAGCCGGTGCGCGATGGTCTCGAAGCTGACCGCGTAGTACGCCGAGAGCCGCTCGACGTCGTAGCGGAAATTCTCGGCAACCTCGTGAAATTGCCGGTAGGGCAACACCGTTGCGGCGGCGAAGTAGTTGGCCAGTCCGAGGCGGGCCAACGTGCGCGATTCGTCGCTGGTGAAGCTGCCCTCGTCGACCAGTCGGTCGATCAGGTCGCCGTGCTCCAGGTAGGCCAACTCCGCGGCAAGCTTGAACGCGTACTGGCCCGACGGCAGGTGTCCACCGATCTCGAGTGTCCGGGTTTCCGGGTCGAAACGATGAAGGACGTTGTCGCCCAGTTCGATTCGCTTGATGCGCACGTCGTGTACCGAGGTCAGCCGGTCGGACAGGTCGCGGGCCAGGTCGGCGCGGTGCATCCGCATCCGCACGGTCAGCTCTTCGGCGGCTGTGTCGAGCTCGTGCAGGTAGTTCTGCCGCTCGTAGAAGTAGTCGCGAACTTCCTCGTGCGGCATCGCGATCGAACCGCTGCCGCTGCCGTCGGAGAACCGCTCCTCGGTGGCGGCCGCGAGCTGCGTGGTGGTGAGCCGGTAACGCCGATGCAGGTTGACCAGGGCACGGGCCAGGGCCGGGTGCGCGGTGACGACATCGGCCAACTCCAACTGATCCACCTCGACGCCGAGGTCGTGGTCGAGGGTGACTTCACGTAACTCGGCCAGCAGACGGGTGTCGTCCTGCGAGGCGAAGAACGTGGCATCGACGCCGAACACCTCGGTGATGCGCACCAGCACCCCGACCGTCAGCGGCCGGACGTCGTGCTCGATCTGGTTCAGGTAGCTGGGCGAGATGTCGAGCATCTGCGCCAGCGCGGCCTGGCTGAATCCCCGCTCGCTGCGTAGCTGGCGGACTCGTGAGCCAACGTAGGTCTTGGCCATTCGGCCAGCGTACCCGGGTTGCGAAGGCGCAACTTCGCAACATTCGCAGAGCAACTGAGGATTAGCGCTGCGGCCACGAATTTTGGCATCGTGAAGCCGTGAGCCTGGACAAAGTGATGATGCCGGTGCCCGACCCGCACCCCGACGTGTTCGACCGGGAATGGCCCCTGCGCGTCGGCGACATCGACCGGGAGGGCCGGCTCCGGTTCGACGCCGCGGCCCGTCACATCCAGGACGTCGGCCAGGATCAGTTGCGGGAGATGGGATTTGAAGAAACCCACCCGCTGTGGATCGTGCGCAGGACGATCGTCGACCTGATCCGCCCAGTCGAGTTCGGTGACATGTTGCGGATGCGGCGCTGGTGTTCGGGCACCTCGAACCGCTGGTGCGAGATGCGGGTCCGCATAGATGGGCGCAAGGGCGGGTTGATGGAATCCGAGGCGTTCTGGATCAACATCAACCGCGAGACCCAGATGCCGTCGCGCATCTCCGACGACTTCCTCGACGCCTTGCGCACGACTACCGATGTCGAGCGGTTGCGGTGGAAGGGCTATCTCACGGCCGGCGCACGCGAGGACGCCGCCGAGATCCACGAGTTTCCGGTTCGCGTCACCGACATCGACCTCTTCGACCACATGAACAATTCGGTCTACTGGAGCGTCATCGAGGATTACCTCTACTCGTTCCCGGAACTGCTGAAGGCGCCTCTGCGGGTCGCCATCGAGCACGACGCGCCCGTGGCGCTGGGGGACAAGTTGGAGATCATCTCGCACGTCCACCCCGCCGGGTCGACCGACCGGTTCGGTGACAGCCTCTCGGATCGCACTGTTAGAACGCTCACATATGCCGTCGGCGACGAGGTGAAAGCGCTCGCCGCGATCGTCCCGCTTTAACCGTACGAGCGTTATGCAAACCGCCGTGCTGACCTGCGGATTTAAGTTACCGGCGGGTAACGGCTGAACCGGTTCAGTCGTCAGGGATCTTCGCAACCTTTGCAAAATCCGCTCAAGCCCTAGCCAAAGTTGGCACGAAAATCGGTGGACCTGGGCTGCTGACCTGTGCCATCTTCGTCTTAGCAAGTCAGCAACGATGCTGGGGTCCTTAGCAAGCCTGGAAAGTCTGCGAATCTCGGGTCCTCAGATCACAACCTTGAGGAGAACGCTATGTCGAGCGTTGGCCAGCCGAAGACCACCGAAGAGATCCAGAAGGACTGGGACACCAACCCCCGCTGGAAGGGCATCACCCGCACCTACACCCCCGCCGACGTCGTGGCCCTGCAGGGTTCGGTCGTCGAAGAGGCCACCCTGGCCCGCCGCGGCGCCGAGGTGCTGTGGCGCCAGCTGCACGACCTGGAGTTCGTCAACGCGCTGGGTGCACTGACCGGAAACATGGCCGTGCAGCAGGTCCGCGCCGGCTTGAAGGCCATCTACCTGTCCGGTTGGCAGGTCGCCGGTGACGCGAACCTGTCCGGACACACCTACCCCGACCAGAGCCTGTACCCGGCCAACTCGGTGCCGCAGGTCGTTCGCCGCATCAACAACGCGCTGCTGCGCGCCGACGAGATCGCCGCCGTCGAGGGCGACACCTCGGTGGAGAACTGGCTGGCCCCGATCGTCGCCGACGGTGAGGCCGGATTCGGTGGCGCACTGAACGTCTACGAGCTGCAGAAGGCCATGATCGCCGCCGGTGTCGCCGGTTCGCACTGGGAAGACCAGCTGGCCTCGGAGAAGAAGTGTGGCCACCTGGGTGGCAAGGTGCTGATCCCGACCCAGCAGCACATCCGCACCCTGACCTCGGCCCGTCTCGCCGCCGATGTCGCCGACGTGCCGACCGTCGTCATCGCCCGTACCGACGCCGAGGCCGCCACGCTGATCACCTCCGACGTCGATGACCGCGACAAGCCGTTCGTCACCGGTGAGCGCACCGCCGAGGGCTTCTACCGGGTCAAGAACGGCATCGAGCCGTGCATCGCCCGCGCCAAGGCCTACGCGCCGTACTCCGACCTGATCTGGATGGAGACCGGCACGCCGGACCTGGAGCTGGCGGCGAAGTTCGCCGAGGGCGTCAAGAGCGAGTTCCCGGACCAGCTGCTGGCCTACAACTGCTCGCCGTCGTTCAACTGGAAGCAGCACCTGGACGACTCGACGATCGCGAAGTTCCAGAAGGAGCTCGGCGCGATGGGCTTCAAGTTCCAGTTCATCACGCTGGCCGGCTTCCACGCCCTGAACTACTCGATGTTCGATCTGGCCTACGGCTACGCCCGCAACCAGATGAGCGCTTACGTCGAGCTGCAGGAGCGCGAGTTCGCCGCCGAGGAGCGCGGCTACACCGCCACCAAGCACCAGCGCGAGGTTGGCGCCGGCTACTTCGACCGGATCGCCACCACGGTGGACCCGACCTCGTCGACGACCGCCCTGGCCGGCTCCACCGAAGAGGGCCAGTTTCACTAGGCCGATTGGCGCCGAACGTGCAACCAGGGCGACTTTTCGACCGATATTTCGCCCTGAGTGCACGCTCGACGCAAAGGACTTCTAAGCGGCTGATCCCGCGAAGTTGACAGCGCAGGCCCCGCCCGGAAACCCTGGGCGGGGCCTGACGCATATCGAGAGGACAACCTGCAGTGAGCAATGCGATTGAGCGCGTTGGCGTTATCGGCGCCGGGCAGATGGGCGCGGGCATCGCCGAGGTGTCGGCCAAGGCCGGCGCCGACGTGGTCGTCTACGAACCCACCGACGAGCTGGCCGCTGCGGGCAAGGCTCGCATCGAGTCGTCACTCGAGCGCGCCGTCGGCAAAGGCAAGCTGTCGGCAGAGGATCGCGACGCGACGACCAACCGGCTGCGCTACACCAGCACGCTGTCCGACCTGGCCGACCGCCAGCTGACAATCGAGGCGATCGTCGAGAACGAGGCCGTCAAGGCCAAGCTGTTCGCCGAGCTGGATGAGATCGTCACCGATCCCGACGCCGTGCTCGCATCCAACACCTCGAGCATTCCGATCATGAAAATCGCTGCGGCAACCAAGAATCCGAGCCGCGTGCTGGGTCTGCACTTCTTCAACCCGGTGCCCGTCCTGCCGCTGGTCGAGCTGATCAGCACGCTGGTCACCTCCGACGCGGCCCTCGAGCGCGTCGGGCGCTTCGCCGGCGAGGTGCTCGGCAAGAAGGTCGTGCACTGCGGCGACCGGTCCGGCTTCGTCGTCAACGCGTTGCTGGTGCCCTACCTGCTGTCGGCGATCCGGATGGTCGAGGCGGGTGTCGCGTCGATCGAGGACGTCGACACCGCGGTGGTCGCCGGGCTGTCGCACCCGATGGGCCCGCTGCGGCTGTCCGACCTGATCGGCCTGGACACCATGAAGCTGATCGCCGACGCGATGTACGACGAGCTCAAGGACGCGCACTACGCACCGCCGCCGTTGCTGCAGCGCATGGTCGAGGCCGGTCAGCTGGGCAAGAAGTCCGGCCAGGGTTTCTACACCTACTAGCTGGTCGGGTTCGGGTTTCACCGCGGGTGGGTAAGCGAGCGCGATGAGTTCTTTGACGACGGGGAATGGTTTGCCCGATGTGGTCGTCACCGCGGTCGAGATGACGACTGCGCTGGCCACCGATGCCGACGACACCTGGGCGAAGTTGCTGGCCGGGCAGAGCGGCATTCGCCAGTTGGACGCCGAGTTCGTCGATCGGTTCGACCTGCCGGTCCGCATCGGCGGGCAGCTCCGCGAAGATCTCGACCCTTACCTGACCCGGATCGAGCTGCGGCGCTACCTGTTCCTGCAGAAGATCGCCACCCAGGTCGCCCGGCGGCTGTGGGAGCGGGCCGGATCGCCGGAGGTCGACACCCGGCGCCTGATGGTCTCGGTCGGGACCGCGCTGGGCTCGACCCAGGAGTTCATCGACGTCAGCGATGACTTCCGGCGGCGCGGCATGCGGGCCATCTCCCCGGTCGGCGTGATGAAGGCGATGATCAACGCGTCCGCCGCGGCCGTCGGCCTGGAGCGCAACGCCAAGGCCGGGATTCTCACGCCGGTGTCCGCATGCGCGTCCGGCGCCGAAGCGATCGCACTGGCCTGGCGCAGCATCGTCCTCGGCGAGGCCGACATGGCGATCTGCGGTGGCGTCGAAACCAAGATCGAGGCGGTGCCGGTCGCGGCCTTCGCCAACCAGGGTCTGCTCTCGACCAACAACGACGACCCGGCCGGCGCCTGCCGGCCCTTCGATCAGAACCGCGACGGCTTTGTGTTCGGTGAGGCCGGCGCGCTGATGATCATCGAGACCGAAGAGCACGCAAAAGCCCGGAACGCCAACATCATCGGCCGGGTGATGGGCGTCGGTATCACCTCGGACGGCCACCAGCCGGTGCTCGCCGATCCCAGCGGCGAGCGAGCTGCGCACGCGATGGACCGGGCGATACGACTCGCCGGACTCACGCCCGGCGACATCGGCCACATCAACGCGCACGCCAACGGCACCGCGGACGGTGACCTCGCCGAAGCGCGGGCGATCGCGCGGGTGATGGGCAACCACGCGCCGGCGGTCTATGCGCCGAAGGCGGCGCTGGGGCATTCGTTCGGCGCGGTCGGCGCGGTCGAAGCGATCCTGACCGTGTTGGCCCTGCGCGACGGCGTCGTCCCCCCGACGCTGAATATGCGCGATCTCGATCCGCAGATCGACCTCGACGTCGTTGCGGGGGAGCCCCGGAAGGCCGACTACGGGTATGCGGTGAGCAATTCCTTCGCGTTCGGCGGTTACAACGTTGCACTGGCTTTCGGGAGCAAATGATGCGCACATTAGACTTGCGTCAGCGGCTAACGTTGCTCCGCGGGGTGTGGGGCGTAACCTCAAGCCAGTGTCGAGTCACCGGCATGGCCCCCCGCGACTAAATCCACCAATTACAGGACAAACACGGTGTCAGAAACCTCCAGCTCAACGTCCACTG
This sequence comes from Candidatus Mycobacterium wuenschmannii, assembly GCF_030252325.1. NCBI lineage: Bacteria > Bacillati > Actinomycetota > Actinomycetes > Mycobacteriales > Mycobacteriaceae > Mycobacterium > Candidatus Mycobacterium wuenschmannii. Next base: position 4,362,060 of record NZ_CP126981.1, read on the forward strand.
CCCAGTCCAAGTGGTTGTCGAAGTCTGCGTCGCAGACCCGCGGATCGGACAAGAAGGAAGTCCAGTTCCACTACGACATCTCCAACGAGTTCTTCAAGCTGTGGCAGGACCCGTCGCAGACCTACAGCTGTGCGTACTTCGAGAAGGACGACTACAACCTCGAGCAGGCGCAATTGGCGAAGGTTGACCTGTCGCTGGGCAAGCTGGGGCTCAAGCCCGGTATGACGCTGCTGGACATCGGTTGCGGGTGGGGCTCGACCATCCAGCGGGCGGTGGAGAAGTACGACGTCAACGTCATCGGCCTGACCCTGTCGGAGAACCAGAAGCAGCACATCGAGCAGAACCGGTTCCCGAACATCGACACCAGCCGCAACATGGAAGTGCGTCTGCAGCCGTGGGAAGACTTCGACGAGCCCGTCGACCGGGTGGTCTCAATCGGTGCATTCGAGCACTTCGGCTTCAACAAATACGACGACTACTTCAAAAAGACGCTGAACCTGATGCCGGACGACGGCGTCATGATGTTGCACACAATCATCATTCCGAGTGACGCAGAGATCAAAGAGCGCAAGCTGCCGTTGACGATGTCGAAGGTGCGCTTCATCAAATTCATCATGGACGAGATCTATCCCGGTGGCCGTCTGCCATTGGCCGCACAGGTCGAGGACGCCGCGGTGAAGGCCGGCTACACGGTGACCCTGAAGCAGAAGCTGCGCCCGCACTACGCTCGCACGCTGGACACCTGGGCCAGCAACCTGGAGTCGAAGAAGGACGAGGCCATTGAGATCACCTCTGAGGAGATCTACGAGCGCTTCTACAAGTATTTGACCGGTTGCGCCGACTTGTTCCGCGACGGCTATACCGACGTCTGCCAATTCACCTGCGAAAAAACCCCCGCGTAGCAGAGTTGCGAAAAGTGCGTTATACAGATCGTTCGAAACCCCAGAACCCAACGACCTGAACGCGATTCATTGTGAAAGGCCAAACCCAGATGACGGACAACGGGTCGGAGGACTCGTCGAATTTGGTGCCGGCGTATGAAGACGTCCAAGCCCATTACGACACCTCCAACGAGTTCTTCGGCCTGTTTCAGGATCCGACCCGGACCTACAGCTGCGCCTACTACGAGCGCGACGACATGTCGCTCGAAGAGGCGCAGTACGCGAAGCTCGACCTGTCGCTCGGCAAGCTCGGTCTGAAGCCCGGGATGACGCTGCTGGACGTGGGTTGCGGCTGGGCCGCGATGATGAAGCGAGCCGTCGAGAAGTACGACGTGAACGTCGTGGGGCTCACGCTGAGCAAGAACCAGCACGCGCTGGGGCAGCAGATTCTCGACGCGGTGGACTCCGACCGATCGCGCCGGGTGCTGCTGCGCGGCTGGGAAGAGTTCGACGAGCCCGTCGACCGGATCGTCAGCATCGAGGCCTTCGAGGCGTTCCCGAAGTCGCGCTACAAGGCGTTCTTCGATCTGTGCTACCGCATCATGCCCGACGACGGCCGGATGGTGTTGCAGACGATCATGGGGCACCCGCTCAAGCGCTGGCCGGAGATGGGCATTCCGATCACGATGAGCGACCTGCGCTTCATGCGCTTCATCGCCGCGGAGATCTTCCCCGGTGGCGCGGTGCCCTGCGACGAGGACGTGTTCGACTACTCCGCCAACGCGGGCTTCAAGGTCGAGCGCCTACAGAAGATGACGCCGCACTACGTGCGCACGCTCGACACCTGGACCACCAAACTGGAAGCGTCCCGCGAGCAGGCCATCGCGGCGACCTCCGAGGAGGTCTACGACCGGTACATGCGCTACCTGATCGGTTGCTCAGATTTCTTCCAGCGCAACGTATCTGAGGTCGGTCAATTCACTCTGGTGAAGAGCTAACGACCCGGAAGCCCCGGTACCAACGCTCCGATCGCCAACCCGGCGACCAGCAGCGCGCCGGCTTGGCGGACGTGTAGCCAGGCCAGCGCCGCGTACCACAGCGGCCAGACCGGGAAGTTGGCCGGCGGCTCGTCCGGCGGGGGTCGACGGAAGTACGGCCAGACCCGGACCAGTCGCGGCAGCGCCAGCGCCACCAGCAGTGCCGGCCAGGGCATCGCCTGGACCGCCACGGCCGCGACCACCAACAGGTAGAACCCGACCATCATGCCGAGCGTCAGGGTGCGGGCCCGCCGGTCGCCGAGCAGCACCGGCAGCGTGCGGATCCCGAGCGGCTCGTCGTAGGGGATCTTGTCGGTGTGCTTGCCCATCAGCACTGTCGTGCAGAGCAGGCCGTAGGGCAGCGACGCCAGCAGCACCGGCCAGCCGACGTGACCGACCGCCGAGTAGTAGGTGCCGCAGACCATCAGCGGGCCCCACACCACGAACACGTCGGGTTCGCCGAGGCCGCGCTTCTTCAGACGCAGCGGTGGCGCGGTGTAGGCGAAGCTGAGCACGAACCCGGACAGCGCGAAGGCCACCACCGGCCAGCCCCGCGCCCAGGTCAGCACGATCAGGATCGCCAGGTCGGCCAGGTTCACCGCGCCGATCGCCACCAGCAGGGTGCGACGGCTGACCAAGCCCGACAGCACCGGGTGCGGGGCGTAGAGCGCGCGCGGATAGGTGTCGCTGTCGAGCCCGGTCTGGGTGTCGTACAGGTCGTTCATCAAGTTGTTCGCGGTGTGCGCCAACAGGATTCCGACGATCGCCAAAGTCAGCCAGCGCCAATCCAATCCGGGCTGACTCACCGCGAGCAGGGCCGCGACCAGCCCGGCGAACAACGTCATCGGCAGCACCGCGGCGCGGGTGACCACCAGCCAGCGGGTGACGAAGTCGACCGGCCCGTCCGGTGGGGGATTGGTGGTGCGCAGGGCGTAGGCCCAGGAGCTGAACCGAGAGCGCGTCGTTGCGTTACTGGTCATCTCCGCAACGTAGTCCGCTACTCCTGCAGCGGCGGCACAATCGGCGAGGGATGCGGCTGGCCGCGGAACTTGTCCAACGAGCCGGCGACTTCGACGATGCCGCACAGTGCGCTCCAGCTCAGCATCGTCAGGTAGTCGATCAGCTCGTCGGAGCTCATCCGCGGATCCAGTAGCCACGAGTGCGTGGCCAGCTGCACGCCGCCGACGATGTGGTACGCCCACGGTTCGACGCCGCCGATGTCCATACCCGCGGCGCGCATCCGCCGGCGCAGCATGACCGCGAGCATCCGGGCGATGATCCGCTCGGAGTCGGCGACGACCTTGTTCTTGCCGGCCGAGTTGTTGGCCATCACGAAGCGGTACGGCTCGGGCTCGGAGGCCACCGTCTCGACGTAGACGTGGATGATCTCGCGGGTCAGGTCGAAGCCGTCCAGGTTCGACGACAGCGCCTGTGCCATGTTCGGGATCAGCGTGGTTTGGGTGAACCGCATCATCACCGCGGTCGTCAGGTCGTTCTTGTCGACGAAGTAGCGGTAGAGCACGGTCTTGGAGACGCCGATCTCGCCGGCGATCTCGTCCATGCTGACGTACTGGCCGCGCCGACGGATCGCCTCGATCGTCCCGTCGATCAATTCGTTGCGGCGCTCAACCTTGTGTTGGTGCCATCGCCGCTTCCGGCCATCGGTTTTTACCGCTCCGGCCGCAACCTGCTGTGCCACTGTTGCCGGGTCCTATCCACTCGATCTTTTACATAGTAAGGCTTATCTCCGGCGATTTCTCGTCTGGACCTGTTACGACGGCGCGGGTGTGCAGAGTCGGTAACAGTTACCGCGATGAAATCGACTCACATCGTCACCGAACAGCGACGTCAATAGCGGATGATGGTGAGGTGGCTGTCGGACTGAACGGGAAACCCGCGTCGGGACCCAAACACCGGGCGCGCGCGGACCTGGCTCCGCTGCCGTCGGGCGATCCGACCCGGTCGGCATCGTTCGCCGAATCGTTCGCCGGTGCCGACCCGCAAGCCGACGCGGAGCGGCATCGCGCGCTGCGCCGGATGAAGGTCGTGGCGCTGAGTTTCCTCGTCGGCGCCACCGCGATCTTCCTCGGCTGCCGATGGGCGCAGGCCGGCGGTGGCGCGCCCGCCTGGATCGGTTACCTGGGCGCGGCCGGAGAGGCCGGCATGGTCGGCGCGCTGGCGGACTGGTTCGCGGTGACCGCGCTGTTCAAGCACCCGCTGGGCATCCCGATCCCGCACACCGCGATCATCAAGCGCAAGAAGGACCAGCTCGGCGAGGGTCTCGGCACGTTCGTGCGGGAGAACTTCCTGTCGCCAGAGGTCGTCGGAACCAAGATCCGCGATGCGCAGATCCCGAGCCGGCTGGGCAAGTGGCTGTCCGAGCAGGAGCATGCCGAGCGCGTCGCGGCCGAGTCGGCGACCGTGCTGCGGGTGCTGGTCGAACTGCTGCGCGACGACGACGTGCAACTCGTTATCGACCGGATGATCGTGCGGCGCATCGCCGAGCCGCAGTGGGGTCCGCCGGTCGGGCGAGTGCTGTCGACGCTGCTGGCGGAGAACCGGCAGGAAGCGCTGATCCAGCTGCTCGCCGACCGCGCGTTCCAGTGGTCGCTGAACGCCGGCGAGGTGATCCAGCGGGTGATCGAGCGGGATTCGCCGACCTGGTCGCCGCGCTTCATCGACCATCTGGTCGGCGACCGGATCCACCGCGAGCTGATGGACTTCACCGACAAGGTGCGCCGCAACCCCGAACACGAACTGCGCCGCTCGGCGACGCGGTTTCTATTCGAGTTCGCCGACGACCTGCAGAACGACGACGCGACCATCGCCCGGGCGGAGGCCGTCAAGGAACAGCTGATGTCGCGCGAGGAGGTGACCAACGCCGCCGCGACGGCGTGGAAGACCCTCAAGAGATTGGTGATCGAGGGCGTCGACGATCCCTCCAGCGCGTTGCGGACGCGCATTGCCGACGCGGTGGTGCGAATCGGCGAATCGCTACGCGATGACGCGGAATTGCGCGACAAGGTCGATAACTGGATCGTGCGGGGGGCCGAGCATTTGGTCGCCCAGTATGGGGTCGAGATCACAGCGATTATTACCGAGACCATCGAGCGCTGGGACGCCGAAGAGGCCAGTCGTCGTATCGAGCTGCATGTGGGCCGTGACCTGCAGTTCATCCGGATCAACGGCACCGTGGTGGGCTCGCTGGCCGGGCTCGTCATCTACGCCATCGCGCAGCTGCTGTTCTGAGCCCTGCTAACAGTGCTTGCAAAAGCTAGCACTCGTTAGCTACCGTGGGCCGCGTTCGCACCGACCAGCTGACGCGAGGAGTCACAGTGCCGCAGGAAGAAAACCTTGCTGCTGTGGTGACGACCGCTGCGTCGGACATCGGTAGCTTCATCAAAGCGCAGCGTGAAGCGGCCCAGGTCTCGGTGCGACAGCTGGCAGAGAAGGCCGGCGTCAGCAATCCATACCTCAGTCAGATCGAGCGTGGATTGCGCAAACCTTCGGCAGGCGTGCTCAATCAACTCGCCAAAGCATTGCGGGTCTCCGCCGAGGTGCTTTACGTCCAGGCCGGAATGCTCGAACCCGGCCCGACGAGCGAGGTTCGCGACGCCATCGTTGCCGACGCGACGATCACCGAAGGGCAGAAGCAGGTCCTGCTGGACATCTACACGTCCTTCGTGCAGCAAAACGAGGCTGCCCGGGAGGAGACACCCCCTGCATAAACCCGGATACCAGACGCAATCCCCCTGACGCACAACGAGAACGACGAGAGGAAACACCATGGCTGAGAACAACCCCAACATCGACGACCTGAAGGCCCCGCTGCTTGCTGCGCTGGGTGCCGCTGACCTGGCCCTGGCCACCGTCAACGACCTGCTTGCCGAGCTGCGCGACCGCGCCGAGGAGACCCGCACCGACACCCGCAGCCGGGTCGAGGAGAGCCGCGCTCGCCTGACCAAGCTGCAGGAGGACCTGCCCGAGCAGCTGCGCGACCTGCGCGACCGCTTCACCGCCGACGAGCTGCGTAGCGCCGCCGAGGGCTACGTCGAGGCCGCGACCTCGCGCTACAACGAGCTGGTCGAGCGTGGCGAGGCCGCTCTGGAGCGCCTGCGCAGCCAGTCCGGTGTGGACGAGGTGTCGGCGAACGCCCAGGGTCGCATCGACCAGGCTGTCGAGCTGACCCAGGAGGCGCTGGGCACCGTGGCGTCGCAGACCCGCGCGGTCGGCGAGCGCGCCGCCAAGCTGGTCGGCATCGAGCTGCCGAAGAAGACCGAGGCCGCCGCCAAGAAGGCGCAGAAGGCTGTCGCCAAGAAGGCTCCGGCCAAGAAGGCGCCCGCCAAGAAGGCCCCGGCCAAGAAGGCTCCGGCCAAGAAGGTCACCCAGAAGTAGTTCCGCTCTACCACTCGACTCCGAGTCGCCCGCTTGGGTGACTCGGAGTCGACGTTTCTGGCGACGCCCGCTTACGCTTACAGCGTGGAGCTTGTGAGCAATGTCGTTTTGATCTTTCAGGTGGCCGTGGCGATGTCGGCGCTCTACGCCTTCGTGCACGCGGCGATGCAGCGGCCGGATGCGTACACCGCCGCCGACAAGATGACCAAGCCCGTGTGGCTGCTGATCCTGGGTGCCGCGGTGCCGTTGACCATGATGCTCGATGCGCTGGGTGCGACGATCGGTGCCTGTGCGGCGGGGGTTTACATGGTCGACGTCCGTCCGAAACTTCTTGAGATTCAAGGTAAGTCGCGATAGTGCGATGCGGGTTCTGATCCTCGCGGTGCTCGGCGCGATTCTCGCCGCCGCACCGGCGACCGCCGATCCCGGTCCCAGCGCGATGCCGTTCGCGCCGCCGTTCGTCGACCACGTCGCGTGGGCGCAATGGTCCACTGTGAGTGGGCTTTCCAGCCTTCGGGTCTATCCGACGGCATCGGGTCGGGCGGCCTCCAAGCGGCTCGGCTCACCGAGCCCCGAAGCCGATGAGGCGTGGGCCGAGGTGCTTGCGCTCGCGCCGCGGGCCGACACCCCCGGCATGCGCTCCCAGTTCCAATGTCACTGGGATTTCGCCGAGACGGCCGAACCCGGCAAGACCAGCTGGAATCTGGAGCCGTGGCGCCCGGTCGTCGACGACGCAGCGATGGTGGCCGCAGGTTGCAATCCCGGCGGCGCTGGTGAGCCGTTCTGATGACGTGGACCCGCGAACAGGTCGCCGCGCTGGTCGACCACACCTTGCTCAAGCCGGAGGCCAGCGCGGCTGACGTGGCTGCGGTCGCCGCCGAGGCCGCCGCGCTCGGCGCCTACGCCGTCTGCGTCTCGCCGTCGATGGTCGCGCACGCCACCCACGCCGGTGTTCCGGTCGTCGCGGTGGCCGGATTCCCTTCCGGCAAGCATCTTTCCGAGCTCAAGGCGCGCGAATCGGCGCTGGCCGTCGCGGCGGGAGCGGTCGAGGTCGACATGGTGATCGACGTCGGCGCCGCGATCGCCGGTGACTTCGAAGCGGTGCGCGCCGACATTGCGGCGGTGCGGGCCGTGATCCCAGGCATCGTGCTGAAGGTCATCGTCGAATCGGCCGCGCTGCTGACGCTCGCCGACGATTCCGCATTGGTCACCGTGTGCCGCGCCGCCGAGGATGCCGGCGCCGACTTCGTCAAGACTTCAACGGGTTTCCATCCGGCCGGCGGCGCTTCGGTGGCCGCCATCGCGTTGATGGCCGACACTGTCGGTGGCCGGCTGGGGGTCAAAGCCAGCGGTGGAATCCGCACGGCCGAAACAGCTTTGGCGATGCTCGACGCTGGCGCGACCCGGCTTGGGCTGTCCGGAACCCGCGCGGTGCTCGACGAGCTGGGCTGAATTGCCCAGCTCCTCCTCATCGCGCTACGCGCTCTGCATCGTCGCTGGGCGGGCTAGAGATCGGCCAGGCAGGGGTCGTCGTTGTTGCCGGCCGGGATCGTCGCGTTGGTGCTGGAGAACGCCGCCTCCACCCCGCTGTCGGTGACCTTGATGCTGTCGGCGTGTAGTCCCAGCGGGTAGTTGCGGGTGGCCTTGGCCATCAGGTCGTCGATGTACTTCTGGGCGGTCTCCGAAGAGATTTTCGCGCCCAACGCCGACACGTTGACCACCTGCAGCGACAGCCCGTTGTTGACGATCTGCGGCTTGAGGGTGGCGCTGTTGAGCAGGCCTTTGAGCTGGATCGTCCCGTCGCTGGTGTTGGTGGTGACGCCGCTGGTGACGAATGCCCCGAGCACCGGCACGGCGTCCTGGATCGACTGCTTGATGCCGTCGGCCGACCAGGTGACCGTTCCGTTGATCGACCCGATGGTGCCACGCGAATTGCTGGTGTCGTTCAGCTTGATGTCGCGGACGTCGAAGCTGACCTTCATGCCCTTGGCCTTGCGCACCTGATTGCCGCCGGTCTGCACGGAGATGTCGCTGTAGGTCTTGGTGAGGTACTGCCACAACACCGGCGGGGCCGGCGAGAACGAGACATCCGCGCTGTCCTGCACCTCGCACTGCACGGCGTTCGCGACCTTCGTACTCGCGGCATGGCGGGCGTACAGCTCGCCGCCGATCGGGACCGCGAGCACCACCAGCCCAACGATGAGCAGGATCAACAGCAGCGACGTCTTGTTGGCGAAGAACCGGCGTCCAGTCTTGTCCTCGGTCGCCTCGAAGGCCGGTGGGGGAGGCGTCGGGATGGAGATCCGGGTGGTCAGGTTCTCGTGCGGCGGCGGCGGAGGGCCTGGCTGCTGGGCCCGCGGGTTGGGCGGCGGTCCCTGTTGCGCGGGCTGCTCCGGCGGCCGGTTCGGCGGCGGGGCCGGTTGCTGTGGGGGACGGCCGGGCGGGCGCCCGGGTTGCTGCGGGCGCGGCACGTCGCGGGCGGACGGCTGTGGGGGACGGCCCGGCTGGGGGATGTGGCGGGTCGGCGACTCCGAGGGCGGCAAGGGCCGGCGGCGCGGCGGGAAGCCGCGGTTGGGCGGCCCGGCCGGGCGGGGCGGACGCCCGCGGTCGGGTGGCTCGTTGGGCGGCGGGCCCTGCGGGTTAGACATGAGCGAAGCAGGGGTCTTCCCCGCCGGGGGGGATCGAGGCGTTTTGGGTCGAGAAGTGTGCTGCCACACCATCGTTGGTGACCGACACGCTGTCCGCCTTGATGCCCAGCGGGTACTGCTTGAGCAGTGCCGCGGTGAAGGTGTTCAGCGCCGTCTGCGCTGTCTCGTGCGGGATCATCACGCCGAGCGCGCTGACCTTGTAGACCTGCAGCGTCAGCTTGCCGTCGGCGACCTGCGGCTTGACCGTGACGCCGCCGAGGCCCATCGCTCCGGTGAGCTGAATGGTGCCGGCGCCGGGGTCGGTCGTGACGCTGTCGACCAGTCCACCGATGAACGGCACGGAGTTCTGGATGGTCTGTTGGATGCCTTCGGACGTCCAGGTGATGGCCGCGTCCAGCTTGCCGATGGTGCCCTTGGAGTCGGCGTTGCCGTGCAGGTCGACGTCGTCGATCTCGATGTCGGCCTTCATGCCCTTGGCGTTGCGGATGTTGTTACCCGCGGTGTGGATGGTGATGTCCTTGTAATGGCCTTGCAGGTGTTGCAGCAGGAACGGACTCGACCCGAACGACGCGGTCGCGCCGTCCTGGATCACGCACTGGGTCGCCGAGGCGACGACGCTGTTCGCGCGGTGGCGGGCGTACATCTCGCCGCCGACCAGGCCGGCGATGCCGAGCGCGGCCACGATGACCAGAATGAGGATGATCGACACCGGATCGCCGCGAAAGCGCAAGCGGCGCTTGGGTTTAGCAGGCTCGACCGGCTCCTGCGCGGTAGTCGGATAGTCCTGGACCGGCGGCGGATACGTCGGCGGGGTCGGCGGCTGGTAGTCGTAGTCGGCCTGCGGTCCCGGCTGGGTGGGCGAATTCTGCTCGCCGGGGCGCGACCACATCGACGGCGGGTCCTCGGGTCCCTGCGGATTCGTCATCCGCGCGATTCTGCCTTATCACCATGAGCTAGCGCTGTGTAGTTGCGCAGCACGGCGATTGTCTCGCGGGCCTTGCTCACCTGCTCGAGGTCGACGTCGCTGACCAGCAGCTGCGGATCGCCGTCGGCCGAGGCCACCACCGCGCCGAACGGCGAGACGACCAGGCTGCCGCCGACGCCGGTCGGCGCGCTGGACGCCAGCGGCTCGCCGGGATCGGCCTGCCCGGCTGCGACGACGTAGCTGGTGGAATCCAGCGCGCGGGCCCGGGCCAGCAACGTCCACTGCTCGAGTTTCCCCGGGCCGGCCGCCCACGACGCGCTCACCACGATCAGCTCGGCGCCGCGGTCGGCCAGCGTGGTGAACAGCTCGGGAAAGCGGAGGTCATAGCAGGTCGTCAGGCCGACCTGGACGCCGTCGACGGTGATCGCGACCGGGCGGTCGCCCGGCGCGACGGTGGTCGACTCGGTAAAGCCGAAGGCGTCGTAGAGGTGGATCTTGTCGTAGTGCGCGTCGACGCCCGGACCGGTGGCGAGCAGGGTGTTGTGGACGCGGCCGTCGTCGGCCGGGGTGAACATGCCGGCCACCACGGTGATGCCGGCGTCGGCGGCGATGCGGCGCACGCCGTCGGCCCACGGCCCGTCGACCGGCTCGGCGATCGGCGCCAGCGGGACCCCGAACCGGCACATCGTCGCCTCCGGGAATACCACCAGCGACGCGCCCGCCTCGGCGGCCCGCCCGGTGTAGTCCCGCACGATCTGCAGGTTGTCGCCCGGGTCGGTGCCGCTGAGGATCTGGGCCACCGCGATGCGCATGACCGCCAGCCTAGAGGTTGTGCGAGCGTCGAGTTGTTGGGCGAAAAGAGGGTCCGGTTCCCCGACAAGTCGACGTTCGGCGAGGCCGTGTCAGAATCCCTCCCATGATCGAGTTCACGCTGAGGCAGACGACGACGGCACCGATCGAGAAGGTGTTCGACTCCCTCACAAACCACCGAGCCATTGCCGACGTCTCGATGGCCCGACGCAGCACGCTGGACCGCGAGGGCGTCCCCGCGCCCAACGGGGTCGGCGCCGTCCGCCGCATCGAGGCCGTCGGACCGGCCATCGTCGAGGAGATCATCGAGTACGAGCGGCCGACCCGCTACGCGTACAAGATGCTCTCCGGCGCCCCGGTCCGCGACCACGTCGGCACCGTGTCCCTGCGGGAGGCCGGCACCGGCACCGAGGTCGAGTGGCATCTGCGGTCGACGCCGAAGATCCCCGGCGTGAGTTGGCTGTTGGCTCCGGTGCTCAAGAAGGTGATCGGTGACCTGCTCGGTGGTGCCGTGAAGGCCGCCGAGCGGTCCTAGGCCCCGTCGCCGATCCACCCGGTGGTGAAGCGCTGCTCGCGGATGAGCAGCTCCATCAGTTGGCTGCCGATAAAGTTCTCCAGCTTGCCGCCGACCAGCGGGATCTTCACCTCGACGGTGGCACGGAACGTCAGCCTCGAGCCGCCGTCGTCGAGCGGCTCCAGCACGGCGGTCCCGGTCAGCGATGCGGGCGAGTCGAGGATCGAGCCGGTGACCGTCGCCGTCGCCGACCCGTCGACGACGGAATCCCAGCGCTCCTCGCGGCGGATGTAGAGGTCGCCGCGGTGGAATTGGGTGACGACGGCCGGCATCCGGTCCGCCCGCAGCGCCTGGGTAGTGACCACATCGATGACGCCGTCACCGACCTCCATCGAATCCAGCGTCGAATCGTCGGCACCCGAATCGTCCAGCCGGGCAAGCCAGTACTGCTCGTCGCCGAACGCCCCCAGCACCGCTTCGACCGATTCCACGTAGTCGGTGGACATGTCGAACGATCGCGGCATAGCAGGTCAGGCTACCGTCAAGAGTCATGAAACCCGGTGACCTGGGAACGGTTTTCGCGGGCGCACGCGTCGACGAGAACGTGCCGCTGGCGCCGTTGACGACGCTGCGGGTCGGTCCCGTCGCGTCCCGCGTGGTCACCTGCGCCAGCACCGACCAGGTGGTCGCGACGCTGCGCCATCTCGACGCCGACGGGACGGCGCCGCTGCTGGTTCTGGCCGGCGGCTCGAATGTGGTGCTCTCCGATGCGCTGGTCGACCTGACCGTTGTCCGGTTGGCGCACAATGCTATTCGCGTGGATGGCAACCTGCTGCGCGCCGAGGCCGGTGCGGTGTGGGACGACGTAGTGGTCGCGGCGATCGACGCCGGGCTGGGCGGCCTGGAGTGCCTGTCCGGGATTCCCGGCTCCGCGGGCGCCACCCCGGTGCAGAACGTCGGCGCCTACGGGGTCGAGGTGGCCGACACGATCACCCGCGTCCGGTTGCTGGATCGCTGCAGCGGGGAGGTGCGCTGGGCGCCGGCGAGCGAACTCGGCTTCGGATATCGGACCAGTGTGCTCAAGCATTCCGACGCGGCGACCGTGCTGGAGGTGGAGTTCGCGCTGGACGGCTCCGGTCGCAGCGCGCCGTTGCGGTACGGCGAACTCGTGACGGCCCTCGATGCCGAAACCGGTGAGCGGGCGGACCCGGCCGCGGTCCGCGAGGCCGTGCTCGGGCTGCGGGCCGGCAAGGGCATGGTGCTCGACGAGGCCGACCACGACACCTGGAGTGTCGGATCGTTCTTCACCAATCCCGTTGTCACACAGCAGTTTTACCAGGCGCTGGCCGACCGGTCCGATCGTCCGGTGCCGAACTACCCGGCTCCCGACGGCGTCAAGCTGGCCGCGGGCTGGCTGGTCGAGCATGCCGGCTTCGGCAAGGGTCACCCGGGCGACGACGCCCCGTGCCGGCTGTCCACCAAGCACGCGCTGGCGCTGACCAACCGCGGCACGGCCGGCTCGGACGACGTGCTGGCGCTGGCCCGACGCGTGCGCGACGGGGTTCGCGACGTGTTTGGCGTCACACTGGTGCCCGAGCCGGTGCTGGTCGGCTGCTCCCTGTAGATCGCGCGCGCGGTGGGAAGGTCGCCGCCGCCGGTATCGTGATGTCGTGAACACGGAGCGCGGCGTCTCGCCGGTCACTCGGCGCCGGGCCCTGACGACCCTGGCGGTCGGCGTCTTCGCGCCCAGCGTGCTGGCGGCCTGCAGTAATGGGTCGAGCAAGGAGGCCGAGAAGGCCAAGCCGCCCGCCGAGGCCGCGCTGACGTTCAAGCCCGCCGACAAGGCCACCAAGGTGCTGCCGACGACACCGATCAGCGTCGAGGTCCGCGACGGCTGGTTCCAGCACGTCGCGCTGACCAATGCCGACGGCAAGGTCGTCGCCGGCTCCCTGAACCGCGACCGCACGCTCTACACGGTCACCGAGCCACTGGGCTACGACGCGACCTACACCTGGAGCGGCTCGGCCGTCGGCCACGACGGCAAGCCCGTCGCGGTCAAGGGCGAGGTCAGCACCATCGCGCCCACCAAGGTCATCGACGGCGGGTTCCAGCTGGCCGACGGTCAGACCGTCGGCGTCGCGGCGCCGATCATCATCCAATTCGACGGGCCGATCGCCGACAAGGCCGCCGTCGAGAAGGCGTTGACGATCACCACCGAGCCGCCCGTCGAGGGCAGCTGGGCGTGGCTGCCCGACGAGGTCGGCGGCGCGCGGGTGCACTGGCGCAGCCGCGAGTACTACCCGGCCGGGACCAAGGTCAACGTCGACGCGAAGCTCTACGGGCTGGCCTTCGGGGACGACGCCTACGGCAAGCAGGACATGAGCCTGAAGATCGAGATCGGCCGCCGTCAAGTGGTCAAGGCCGAGGTCTCGTCGCACCGCATCCAGGTGGTCCGCGACGAGGGCGTGATCATGGACTTCCCGTGCAGCTACGGCGAGGGCGACAAGGCTCGCAACGTCACCCGCAACGGCATCCACGTGGTCAGCGAGAAGTACGCGGACTTCTACATGTCCAACCCCGCGGCGGGCTACAGCAACGTCCACGAACGCTGGGCGGTGCGGATCTCCAACAACGGCGAGTTCATCCACGCCAACCCGAGCAGCGCGGGCGCGCAGGGCAACAGCAACGTCACCAACGGCTGCGTCAACCTGTCCACCGCCGACGCCGAGCAGTACTTCGCCAGCGCGATCTACGGCGACCCGGTCGAGGTCACCGGCAGCCGCATCGAACTGTCCTACGCCGACGGCGACATCTGGGACTGGGCCGTCGACTGGGACACCTGGGTGGGCATGTCGGCGCTGCCCAAGCCGAGCGGCGCCAAGCCGGCGCCGGTGTCGATCCCGCGCAGCGCCCCGGCTACGCCGCGCGACGCGCCGTCACTGTCGGGCACCCCGACGACGACGCCTAGTCCTGCGGGGCCCGGCGGTTGAACCGCGACCCCGGCGCCTGATCACGGGGCCGGATGACGATCTGGTCGAGGTCGACGTGCGACGGCCGAGACGCCACGAACCCGATCACCTCGGCGACGTCGCCCGCCGTCAACGGCGTGATCCCCTGATACACCGCGTCTGCGCGGTCCCTGTCGCCGTCGAAGCGCACCAGCGAGAACTCCGTCTCGACAGCGCCGGGCGCAATCTCGGTGAGCCGCACCGGTTTTCCGAGTAGCTCGCCGCGCAGCGTGCGGTGCAGCGCGCCTTGCGCGTGCTTGGCCGCGACGTAGGCCGAGCCGTTGTCGTAGGTCTCCAGCGCGGCGATCGACGTCACGGTGATGATCAGGCCGTCGCCGGAGTCGATCAGCTTGGGTAGCAGCGCGCGGGTGACCCGTAGCGTGCCCAGCACATTGGTCTCCCACATCCAGCGCCAGTGCTCGAGGTCGGTGTCGGCCACCGGCGCCAGGCCCTTGGCGCCGCCGGCGTTGTTGACCAGCACGTCGACCCGGCCCAGTTGCTGCGCCAACGCGTCCACCGCGGCGTCACTAGTGACGTCGGCCACAATTGCCGTCCCGCCGATCTCGGCGGCCAGTGCGGTGATGCGATCTTCGCGGCGCGCCGCGGCGACGACGTGAAAGCCTTGTGCGGCAAGGGTTCTCGCGGTCGCCTCGCCGATACCCGCGCTGGCGCCGGTAACGACGGCGACGGGCCGGTCGCCGGTTTCGGGGGCGGAGGACGTCGATTGCGGATCAGTGGAACCCATCTGAAGGACTCTAGTAACCGTGCTAAATTCCTCGGTGTGTACTCCAGCACCCTGTTCGGCTGTCTACCCGCGTGTTGTTGCGCGGGCTGCGCGTGTTGTTGCCGCGCAATCAGCCGCGCCTGAGCTGTAGCGCTAACGCGCTCGCGACGGTGTGCGGCTCCCAGACCGCCATCGGAACTCGGACAAGGACACACCAATGCGTTCAACAACTTTCACTTCGCATCAGCACAACCCACTCGCGGCCGCGCGCCGCCGCGGCCCGGGCCGGCACCGCGTGATCGCCCCCTCGCTGCAACTCTCCGACGCCGCCGCGTCCTCGGTCTTCCGGGCCGTGCGGCTGCGCGGGCCGATCGGCCGCGACGTCATCGCCCAGGTCACCTCGCTGTCCATCGCGACGGTCAACCGCCAGGTCATCGCCCTGCTGGATGCCGGAATCCTGCGGGAACGCGCTGACCTGGCCGTTTCCGGGGCGATCGGGCGCCCCCGGGTGCCCGTCGAGGTCAACCACGAGCCGTTCCTGACCCTTGGCATCCACATCGGCGCCCGGACCACCAGCATCGTGGCCACCGACCTGTTCGGCCGCACACTGGACGCCGTCGAAACCCCGACGCCGCGCACCGCGCAGGGCCCGGCACTGGCCGCGCTTGCCGACGGAGCCCGTCGCTACCTGCGCCGTTGGCACCGCCGGCGGGCGCTCTGGGTCGGCGTCGCGATCGGTGGCACCGTCGACGCCGCCAGCGGTCACGTCGACCACGCCCGATTGGGCTGGCGCGACGCTCCGGTCGGCCCGGCGATCGCCGAGGCGCTGGAGTTGCCGGTGTCGGTCGCCTCGCACGTCGATGCGATGGCCGCCGCCGAACTGCTGCTCGGCATGCGCCGCTTCGGTCCGAACTCCTCGACCAGCCTGTATGTCTATGCCCGCGAGACCGTCGGCTACGCGCTGATGATCGACGGCCGGGTGCACAGCCCGGCGAGTGGCCCGGGCACCATCACCAACCTGCCCGCGCAGTCCGCGTTGCTCGGCGGCACGGGTCTGCTCGAGTCCACGGTCAGCGACGAGGCCGTGGTGGCGGCGGCCCGCCGGCTGCGGATCCTGCCGGCGCACACCGGCGCATCGGGTGGCACCGTCACCGAGGTGCTGAAGCTGGCTCGCGGCGGCAACAAGCAGGCCCAGGAATTGCTCGACGAGCGGGCCCGCGTGCTCGGCGAATCCGTTGCGCTGCTTCGTGATCTGCTCAACCCGGACGACCTGGTGGTCGGCGGTCAGGCCTTCACCGAATATCCCGAGGGCATGGCCAAGGTGGAGGAGGCCTACAAGGCCCGACTGGTGTTGCCCGCGCGCGACATTCGGGTGACCGCGTTCGGGAACCGGGTGCAGGAGTCCGGCGCCGGCGTCGTGTCGCTGGCCGGGCTGTACTCCGACCCGCTGGGCGCCATGCGCCGCGCCGCTCCGCCGCTGCCCGTCTACGAGGTTGACGTCGAGACACCCGCCTGACCTGGGCCTGGACCGGGTGCTGCAAAGATGGCTGGGTGGGCTCCTCTGATCTGATCAATCCGCGTCGCGTCGCGGTGCTCGCGGTGCACACCTCGCCGCTGGCTCAGCCCGGCGTCGGGGATGCCGGCGGCATGAACGTGTACGTGCTGCAGAGCGCGCTGCACCTGGCCCGCCGCGGCGTCGAGGTGGAGATCTTCACCCGCGCGACGGCGTCCACCGATGCGCCGATCGCGCGGGTGGCACCGGGCGTGCTGGTGCGCAACGTGGTGGCTGGCCCGTTCGAGGGCCTCGACAAATACGACCTGCCCACCCAGCTGTGCGCATTCACGGCCGGGGTGTTGCGGGCCGAGGCCGCGCACGAGCCGGGCTACTACGACATCGTGCATTCGCATTACTGGCTGTCCGGTCAGGTCGGCTGGCTGGCCCGCGACCGGTGGTCGGTGCCGCTGGTGCACACCGCGCACACCCTGGCCGCGGTCAAGAACGCCGCGCTGGCCGAGGGTGATACGCCCGAGCCGGCGCTGCGCGTGGTGGGCGAGCAGCAGGTAGTCGACGAGGCCGACCGGTTGATCGCGAACACCAAAGACGAAGCCGCGCAACTTGTTTCACTGCATCACGCCGATCCCGCCCGGATCGACATCGCGCATCCCGGCGTCGACCTTGACGTCTTCCGGCCCGGTGACCGGCGCGCGGCGCGCGCCTCGCTCGGGTTGCCCGTTGATCGCGACGTGGTCGCGTTCGTCGGTCGCATCCAGCCGCTCAAGGGGCCCGACGTGTTGCTGCGCGCGGCGGCCAAACTGCCGCGGGTGCACATCGTGGTCGCGGGTGGACCGTCGGGCAGTGGGCTGGCCGTTCCGGACGGGCTGGTTCGGCTCGCGGCCGAATTGGGTATCTCCGACCGGGTGACTTTCTTGCCCCCGCAGTCGCGGGAAAACCTCGCCAATGTGTTCCGGGCGGTCGATCTGGTGGCCGTCCCGAGCTACTCGGAATCCTTCGGGCTGGTCGCTGTGGAGGCCCAGGCCTGCGGCACCCCGGTGGTCGCCGCCGACGTCGGTGGCCTGCCGGTGGCGGTGCGCGACGGGGTGACCGGCACGCTGGTCCCCGGCCATGACGCCGATCGGTGGGCGCAGTCCATCGACGAGACGCTGCAGCGCGGGCCGGGCGCCTTCGCGCGGGCGGCTGTCGAGCACGCCGAGGCGTTCTCCTGGGACAGCACCGTCGACTCGCTGCTGGCCAGCTACCGCCGCGCCATTGCTGATTTCGACGCCCGACGTGCCGTGCGGCCGCTGCCGTCGGCCCGCCGGAGCGCCCAGGCCGGCCGTCGGCCGTCGCGACGCAAGGCGTGGGCATGACGGCCCGCAACGGCGACAGCGGCGCCCCGATCACCCACGTCCAGCGGCTGATCGAAGACACCCTGGAGACCAGCGATCTGGAGTACAGCCGCCATGAGGGCGCGCACGGCGGGCTGCCGGGTCTCGTCGTCGCCCTGCCCGGCGAGCGTCGGCTCAAGACCAACACCATCCTCAGCATCGGCGAGCATTCGGTGCGGGTGGAGGCGTTCGTCTGCCGCAAGCCCGACGAGAACCACGAGGGCGTCTACAAGTTCCTGCTGAAGCGCAACCGCCGGTTGTACGGCGTCGCGTACACCATCGACAACGTCGGCGACATCTATCTGGTCGGCCGAATGGCATTGGCATCGGTCGATGCCGCGGAAATCGACCGGGTCCTCGGCCAGGTGCTCGAGGCGGTCGACAATGACTTCAATACGTTGCTGGAGTTGGGTTTTCGCTCGTCGATCCAGAAGGAATGGGAGTGGCGGGTGTCGCGGGGTGAATCGCTGAAGAACCTCGAGGCCTTCGCGCATCTGATCGAAGACGACGAGGACGACGATTAGGTCGCAACTGCGCGCAGGAAGTTGTCGGCGAACACCGTGCAGGCTTCGTCGAGGTCCGGTAGCTCCACTTCGGGCGCGTGGTCCAGTACCGGGCGCGCCATCGTATGCACCGCGATCGGCCCCAGCATCTGTTGAATCAGCAAGGGAATCGGGAGATCTCGAATTCGCCCGGCCGCAACTTCACTGGCCAGCCACTGGCCCGGACCGGCCAGCATGCGCGGCACGATGTACTCCGCGAGCGTCTGCACCATCGGACCGGTCGGTCGGGCCAGCACCTCGGCGAGCATGGCCGGAGCGACTCGCGGTTCGCGACTGAACACCTCCGCGAGCAACCGGTAGATCCGGTGCACGGTCGTGGCGAGGTCGTCATTCGGGTCGGCAACCGCTTCCTCTAGATCGACGATCGGGCCGTATCGGTCGAACACCGAGCGCAGCAACTCGTCCCGTCCGCCGAACGCGGCGTAGAGGCTGTGTACCGAACAATCAGCTTGTGCAGCAACAGCTTCCAATGTCACCACGGCCAGTCCGCGGTCACTGATGACGGCCCCGGCCGCGACGATCGCGCGTTCGCGCACCGGCGGTCGACCACCTGGCTCCACACCGGCGGCCCGCACAGCGTCGTCCAGCGGCTGGCGCGAGCCGTCGAGGCGTCGCAGCAGCGTGCTGCGCGACATCCCGGCCTCGCGGGCGATCGCGACCAGCGACACGTCGGCCACATCCCGGCCGAGGTTCTCGGCGGCCCGTAAAGCCGCGTCGACCACCTCGGTCGGAACGTCGTTGGCCGTCGTCGTCATCGGTCCATTGTTGCCGATGTCGGTTGTGGCGAGCGGCGGGCGAAGGCCGGGGCGTGTTCCGGGCGCAAGCCCACGCCCATCACGTAAGCCGGTATCACCGACAGTTGTGGGAATCGGGCCAGGATCGGCAGCAGCTTGCTCGACCCGCGCGAGCGCCGGTCGATCGCGCGATCCATGACCCTGTGGATGCCTCGCTGCAGGGTCTGAATTCCGGCTGCGGCCAGCATGCGCCGCCGCTGCACCGCCGCCAGATCCTTTGTGGTGAGCCGGGTGTCGCGAAGCGGTGCGGCCAGCAGGGTCGCCGCGCCCACGGCGTCTTGCACGGCGAGGTTGATGCCGACCCCACCGGCCGGCGACATCGCGTGCGCGGCATCGCCGATGCACAGCAGCCCGTCGGTGTACCAGCGGCGTAGCCGGTTGATCTTGATGTCCAACAGCTTCACGTCATCCATGGAGGTGAGTTCGCTTACCGCGCTGGACAATTCGGGCAGTACGGTGACGATCTCTTGACGTAGCGCTTCGACGCCGCGGGCGCGTAGCCGCGCGTCGGCGCCCTTGCGCAGGAAGTAGCCGGCCTGCAGGTAGTCCTTACGGGGGATCACACCCAGGAACAGGCCGTCCTTGAATCGCGGCAGCAGCGTGTCGCCGATGCCGTCGACTCGGGGCAGCCGGAACCACCAGATGTCGGCGTTCACCGGGTAGTCGCGGGGGACCAGACCGGCTTCACGCCGGCACAGTGACCAGCGGCCGTCGCAGGCGATGGTCAGGTCAGCGCGCAGCTCTCCCGGACCGTCGGGACCGTCGTAGCGCACCCCGGTGATCCGGTCGCCCTCATGGAGAAGCCCGGTGACGCCGGTGCCCATCCGCAACGTGAAGTGCGGCTCGTCGCGGCCGGCGTCGGCCAGTAGGTCGAGCAGGTCCCACTGCGGGACCATCGCGATGTAGGGATGCGGCATCGGCAGGCGGGTGAAGTCGACGACGGGGACTGTCCGGCCGTCGGGCAGGTCGAAGTTGAAGCCCGTGAGCTTGGAGTGCGGCAGCGCGTCGAATCGCTCGAAGAGGCCGAGCTCATCCAGTAGCCGCAGCGTCGACGGGTGCACGGTGTCGCCACGGAAGTCGCGGAGGAAATCGTCGTGCTTCTCCAGCACCGTGACGTCGACGCCGCCGCGTGCCAACAACAGGCCCGCGACCATTCCGGCGGGGCCGCCGCCTACGACGATGCACGTGGTCTTCTCGCTCATCGGAATCCTCTCACCTCGTTGTGATACTCACTTACGGACTAACTGTAATGCAGTATCAAGTGCGATGGAAGTGGTGTGACTCGCCTCACCGGGCGTCGACACCCTCAGCGACCAAGACGTGCGGGGTGAGAGACTTCCCGGCATGGGAGACGCTGCTGCGACGCTGGTTCTGCTCCGCCACGGTGAGAGCGAATGGAACGCCAGTAACCAGTTCACCGGATGGGTGGACGTCAACCTGACCGACAAGGGCCGCCGCGAAGCGGTCCGCGGTGGCGAACTGCTCGCCGAGCACAACCTGCTGCCCGACGTGCTCTACACATCGCTGCTTCGTCGCGCGATCACCACCGCGCACATCGCCCTGGACGCCGCCGACCGGCTATGGATCCCGGTGCACCGCACCTGGCGGCTCAACGAGCGGCATTACGGCGCGCTGCAGGGCCTGGACAAGTCCGAGATCAAGGAACGCTACGGCGACGAGCAGTTCATGACGTGGCGGCGCAGCTACAACACCCCACCGCCGCCGATCGAGGAGGGCAGCCAGTACAGCCAGGACGCCGACCCGCGCTACGTGGAC
Organism: Candidatus Mycobacterium wuenschmannii; assembly: GCF_030252325.1. NCBI lineage: Bacteria > Bacillati > Actinomycetota > Actinomycetes > Mycobacteriales > Mycobacteriaceae > Mycobacterium > Candidatus Mycobacterium wuenschmannii. The sequence continues at coordinate 4,383,021 of NZ_CP126981.1, forward strand.
ATCGACGGTGGCCCGCTGACCGAATGCCTGGCCGACGTGGTGGCCCGGTTCCTGCCGTACTTCACCGACGTCATCATCCCTGACCTGCGGTTGGGTAAGACGGTGCTGATCGCCGCGCACGGCAATTCGCTGCGCGCCCTGGTGAAATACCTCGACAGGATGTCCGACGACGAGGTCACCGGGTTGAACATCCCGACCGGAATTCCTTTGCGCTACGACCTGGACGCCAATTTGCGCCCACTCACGGCGGGCGGCAGCTACCTCGACCCCGACGCCGCGGCAGCCGGCGCGGCCGCGGTGGCCAGCCAAGGCGCGAAATAACTGCGTTTCACAGCAACTCGGCAAACGCCGGGTAAACGGGCACCGAACACCTGTCTCGCGGCGTGTGACATGACCGATTTTGGCCTTGTGCTGCTGGGTTGGCGTTCACCGTAATCGTAAGCTTTTCACGTGACCGTGTTCTCGGCCCTGTCACTGGCCGGGGTGATGTTCCTCGCGGCCCTGGCCGTTGGAGCCACCGTCGGCGCCCGTTGGGCGCCGCGGGCGCTGGAGCGACGGCAACGAGTGACCGTCGAGGCCGCCGGAATCACCGTCGCTCAGATGCTGGAACGAATCGTCGCGCTGATGCCCCTGGGTGCCGCCGTCGTCGACCGGCACCGCGACGTCGTCTATCACAACGGCCGGGCCAAGGAGCTGGGGCTGGTGCGCGAGCGGCAGCTCGACGACGAGGCCTGGAAGGCCGCCCGCAAGACGCTGGCCGACGGCGCCGACGTCGAGTTCGACCTGCTGCCCGGCAAGCGCCAGGTGCCGGGGCGGGCGGGGCTGTCGGTGCACGGGCAGGCGCGGCTGCTCAGCGAGGAGGACCGCCGGTTCGCCGTGGTCTTCGTCTACGACCACTCCGAGTACGCCCGCATGGAGGCCACCCGCCGCGACTTCGTGGCCAATGTCAGCCACGAGCTCAAGACACCGGTCGGCGCGATGTCGGTGCTCGCCGAGGCGCTGCTGTCTTCGGCCGACGACCCCGAGACGGTCCGGCGCTTCGGTGAGAAGGTGCTCGTCGAAGCCACCCGGTTGGGCAGCATGGTCACCGAGCTGATCGAGCTGTCCCGGCTGCAGGGCGCCGAGCGGATGCCGGACATGGGCGCCGTCGACGTCGATGACGTTGTCGCCGAAGCGATTTCACGACACAAGGTCCCCGCCGACAACGCGGACATCGTCGTGCGTACCGACGACGCCAGCGGCCTGCAGATGCACGGCGAAGAAGCGCTGCTGGTCACCGCACTGGCCAACCTGATCTCCAACGCAATCGCCTACTCCCCGCGCGGCTCACTGGTGTCGATCAGCCGGCGCCGTCGCGGCGACAACATCGAGATCGCCGTCACCGACCGCGGCATCGGCATCGACCGCAAAGACCAGGAACGGGTCTTCGAGCGGTTCTTCCGCGCCGACAAGGCCCGCTCGCGTGCCACCGGCGGCACCGGCCTGGGCCTGGCGATCGTCAAGCACGTCGCCGCCAACCACAACGGCAGCATCGGGCTGTGGAGCCAGCTCGGGACCGGGTCGACCTTCACGTTGTCGATTCCGGCCTACGCCGGCGAAACCGAGCCCACCGACTTGCCACCCGAGCGCGAATCGCGCCCCATGAAGCCCACCAGGGAGCCCCAACGAGAGGAAGAACTACACCGATGAGCTGTCTGATTATGGAGTCGCGCCCGTGACAAGTGTCCTGATCGTGGAGGACGAGGAATCGCTGGCGGACCCGCTGGCGTTCCTGCTCCGCAAGGAAGGCTTCGAGGCCACCGTGGTGACCGACGGCCAGACCGCGTTGGCCGAGTTCGACCGCGCCGGCGCCGACATCGTGCTGCTCGACCTGATGCTGCCCGGCATGTCGGGTACCGACGTGTGCAAGCAGCTGCGGTCGCGGTCCAGCGTGCCGGTCATCATGGTGACCGCGCGCGACAGTGAGATCGACAAGGTCGTCGGGCTCGAATTGGGCGCGGATGACTATGTCACCAAGCCGTATTCGGCCCGCGAGCTGATCGCGCGGATCCGGGCGGTGCTGCGCCGCGGCGGCGACGACGACTCCGAGGTCACCGACGGTGTGCTCGAGTCCGGTCCGGTGCGGATGGACGTCGAGCGGCACGTCGTGTCCGTGAACGGCGAGCCGATCACGTTGCCGCTCAAGGAGTTCGACCTGCTCGAATACCTGATGCGCAACAGCGGACGGGTGCTGACTCGTGGCCAGTTGATCGACCGGGTGTGGGGCGCCGACTATGTCGGTGACACCAAGACCCTCGACGTGCATGTCAAGCGACTGCGGTCGAAGATCGAGTCCGACCCGGCCAACCCGATCCACCTGGTGACGGTGCGCGGTCTGGGCTACAAGCTGGAAGGCTGACGCCCTACTCGGCGGCTCGGGTCGCCGGGTGCACCGCGATGAGGCCTAAACCGCTGCGCCGCTTGCACATTGCGGCCAGCTCGGCGTAGGCCTTCTCGCCGAGCAGTTCGGTGAGCTCGGGTCCCATGCTCACCCAGACCTGGTCGGCGCCGACGTGGGCGGCGGGGTCGCCGGTGCAGTACCAGTGCAGGTCCGCACCGCCGGCACCCCAGCCGCGGCGGTCGTACTCGGTGACCGTGGTCTTGAGGATCTCGGTGCCGTCGGGCCGCGTCACCCACTCCTGGCTACGGCGAATCGGCAACTGCCAGCACACATCCGGCTTCATTGTCAGCGGTTGCACGCCGATCTTCAGGGCCTTGGAGTGCAACGCGCAGCCCTGACCGTTGGCGAAGTCCGGCCGGTTCAGGAAGATGCAGGCGCCCTTGTATTTGCGGGTGCGGAACTGCTCCTCGCCCTCGTGCTCGTCGAGTTCGAGATAACCCTTTCGGCCCAAACCCTTTTCGCGGAACTGCCAGTCGTCGTCGGTCAGCTTGGACACCGCGTCGTCGAGGCGGGCCCGGTCGTCGTCGTCGGACAGGAACGCGCCGTGCGAGCAGCACCCGTCGTCGGGGCGATCTTCGACCGTCCCCTGACACGCCGGCGTGCCGAACACGCACGTCCACCGCGACAGCAGCCACGTCAGGTCGGCGGCGATCAGATGTTCGGGGTTGTCCGGGTCGTAGAACTCGACCCACTCACGGGCAAAGTCCAATTCGACTTCGCCCGGATGGTTTGGCTGCGCACTTGCCACAGTTTTAACGGTAGACCAATCTTTGGCCTCGCTGCCCACACGTAAGGTTGTGTCTCGTGCGATTAGGTGTTCTGGACGTCGGCAGCAACACGGTCAACCTGCTTGTGGTGGACGCACGCCGCGGCGGGCACCCGACGCCGATGAGCTCGACCAAGGCCACGCTCCGGCTCGCCGAGTCGATCGACAACTCCGGCAAGATCACCCGCAAGGGCGCCGACAAGCTGATCGAGACGATCGAGGAGTTCGAGAAGATCGCCGACAGTTCCGGTTGCGCCGAGTTGATGGCGTTCGCCACATCCGCGGTCCGTGACGCGAAGAACTCCGATGACCTGCTGTCCCGGGTGCGCAAAGAGACCGGGGTACAGCTGCAGGTGCTGCGCGGCGTGGACGAGTCGCGCCTGACGTTTCTGGCCGTGCGCCGGTGGTACGGCTGGAGCGCGGGCCGGATCATCAACCTCGACATCGGTGGCGGCTCGCTGGAGCTTTCCAACGGCGTCGACGAGGAGCCCGAGGTGGCGATGTCGTTGCCGCTGGGTGCCGGCCGGCTGACCCGTGAATGGCTGAGCGACGACCCACCCGGGCGCCGCCGCGTGGGCATGCTGCGCGACTGGCTGGACGCCGAGCTTGCCGACGCGGCCGCCAAGATGCTCGATGCCGGCAGCCCGGATCTGGCCGTCGCGACGTCGAAGACATTCCGCTCGCTGGCCCGTCTGACTGGTGCCGCGCCATCGGCGGCGGGGCCGCGGGTTAAGCGCACGCTAACGCTGAATGGCCTCAGACAACTCATATCTTTCATCTCTAGGATGACGACCGCTGATCGTGCGGAACTGGAAGGGGTGAGCGCCGAGCGAGCGCCGCAAATCGTGGCGGGAGCTCTGGTCGCAGAGGCAAGTATGCGAGCGCTGTCGATTGAAACGGTGGACATCTGTCCGTGGGCGCTGAGAGAAGGTCTCATTTTGCGCAAACTCGACAGCGAAGCTGACGGAACTGCCTTCGTAGAGACGTCCGTGCGGGATGCTGGAAGCCAGCGAGCCAATCGGAACGGCGGCAAGAAATGACCGGACCCAACGACACGACCCGACCGATCTCTGTCGCCGAGCTGCTTGCCAAGAACGGCACCCACGGCGCTCCCGCTCCCGCCCGCCGTCGCCGCCGGCGCGGCAACTCCGACGCGGTCACCGTCGCCGAGCTGACCGGCGAAATCCCGATCATCACCGACGACACCGATCCCGACGCCGAGGAGCACCAGGCCCCCGAGGAGCGCCCGGCCCCCGAGCCGCGCGCACACCGCGCCAACGGGGCCACGCGCGTCCGCGAAGAGGTCGTCGAGCCGCCCGCCCCCGTCGAGGAGAAGCCGGCCGAGAAGGCGTTCTGGTCGGAGCCCGAGCCGCGTTGGCCGGCGTCCGCGCCGCCGCGGCCCCGCGAGGAGTCGACCGCCAAGGCGCGCGAGGCGCGCCCGCAGCGCAGCGCCTACCCACGCCCGGTGCGCAACAACGTCCGCGCCGAGTCCGATCGGCCCGAGCCGCGCGACGAGAAGCCGATCGACCGGTCCGGCGCCGAGGGGATGAACCCCGACCCACTCGAGGACTACGCCGGTATGTCGGTCGACGTGATGGACACCGACGTCCGTGACGCCGAGCCGGCCATCGAAGACTCCGCCTACGTGCGCTCCTATCTGCGGTCCTCGACCGACAAGGGCGATGCCGAATCGCGTTCGAGCGCAGGCTTTTCCGACATTGACGACGTCGCCGAGGCCGACTATCCGGACGACGACGCCGACGACGAGCACACCTGGTCGCGGTCGGACAACATGCGCTTCACCGGAATGGTTGTGCTGCAGTCATTCCTGGCTGTCGCCTTCGGAGCCGGGTTGTTCATCGCGTTCGATCAGCTATGGCTGTGGAACAACATCGTCGCGCTGGTGCTCTCTGTGCTCGTCATCCTCGGCCTGGTGATCGGTGTGCGGGTGGTGCGCAAGACCGAGGACATCGGCAGCACGCTGATCGCGGTGGCAGTGGGGGCACTGGTCACGCTGGGGCCCCTGGCGTTGTTGCAATCCCGCTAGGCCACAGCCGAATTCACGTGCGCCCCGCAATCAAGGTCGGACTGTCGACGGCCTCGGTCTATCCGATGAAGACCGAGGCCGCCTTCGAATTCGCAGCCAACCTCGGCTACGACGGCGTCGAGTTGATGGTGTGGGGCGAGTCCGTCAGCCAGGACATCGACGCGGTGGCCAAACTGTCGCGGAAGTACCGGATGCCGGTGCTGTCCGTGCACGCGCCGTGCCTGCTGATTTCGCAGCGGGTGTGGGGCGCCAACCCGATCGCCAAACTGGACCGCAGCGTGCAGGCCGCCGAGCAACTCGGCGCGCAGACCGTCGTCGTGCATCCGCCGTTTCGCTGGCAGCGGCGCTACGTCGAGGGCTTCACCGAGCAGGTTGCGGAGTTGGAGGCCTCCAGCGACGTGCTGGTCGCCGTGGAAAACATGTTCCCGTTCCGCACCGACCGGTTCTTCCCGGGCCAGACCAAGGAGCGGATGCGCCGTCGCGGTGGCGGTCCCGGGCCGGGCATCTCGGCGTTCGCGCCGTCCTACGACCCGTTGGACGGCAACCACGCGCACTACACGCTGGACCTGTCGCACTCCGCGACCGCGGGCACCGATGCCATCGACATGGCCGAGCGGATGGGCGACGGCCTGGTGCACCTGCACCTGTGCGACGGCACCGGCCTGCCCGCGGACGAGCATCTGGCGCCGGGCCGTGGCACCCAGCCGACGGTCGAGGTGTGCCAGATGCTGGCGACGAGTGACTTCGCCGGCCACGTCGTGCTGGAGGTGTCGACGTCGTCGGCGCGCTCGGTGCACGAGCGGGAGGCCATCCTGGTCGAGTCGCTGCAATTCGCGCGTAAGAACCTATTGCGTTGATTCACAAGGAAACCCACTGACTTGACCGCGCCATTCACCGAGGCGATGCAGCTTCGCGAAATCGAGACCGACGGCGTCCAGAGTGTCTACGAGGGCGAGCTGAACAAGATCTGGACGATCGGACCCAAGGTGCACGGCGGGGTGATGGTGGCGTTGTGCGCCAACGCCGCTCGCAGCGCCCACGGCGGACCCGTTGAGCCAGTGGCGATTTCGGCCAGCTTCCTGTCGGCACCCGATCCCGGCCCGATGCGGCTGCTCACCTCGATGCGCAAACGCGGTCGCCGGATCAGCGTCGTCGACGTCGAGCTCATCCAGGGGGACCGCGCCGCCGTACACGCCGTCGTCACGCTGGGGGAGCCGGAGCACATGGCGCCGCCGCTGCTGTCGGCGAACCCCGCCGTCGGCCTGATGGATCCCGAACCGCCCGCCGAGATCGCGGCCGTCGAACCCGGTCACCGGCTGCGCGGGTTGGTCAACCTGGCCGAGGGCTGCGACATCCGGACGCTCGACTCGACGCTGGGCTTGTCCACCGACGGCAAGCCGCCGGTGATCCAGAACTGGGTGCGGCCCCGCGACGTGGCTCCCGACGTGCTGTTCGCGCTGATGTGCGGCGACATCTCGGCGCCGGTCAGCTTCGCCGTCGACCGCACCGGTTGGGCGCCCACGGTCCAGCTGACGTCGTATCTGCGGGGTCTGCCGGCCGACGGGTGGCTGCGGGTGGTCTGCACCTGCGTGCAGATCGGTCAGGACTGGTTCGACGAGGACCACACCGTCGTCGATTCGACCGGCCGCATCATCGTGCAGAGCCGCCAGCTGGCGATGGTGCCCGCGGCCCGCTGACCGCCTTCTCCGCGAAACAGAAGCCTGGGCTGTGATTCGCCGCTTGGGCTCAGGGGGTCGTTGCAACACTTTGCGGTGAGGAGTGTTGATGGCCGGGCAGCCTCAGGTGTTGTCGGTGCAGCGTCGGTTTTGGGTGTTGATTGCTGATGGGTGGTCGTCGGAAGATGCCGGCGCTGCGGTCGGCGTGTCGGCGACGTGTGGCAGGAAGTGGTTCCGCAGATTTGGTGGTGTGAATCCACGAATGCACGAGCCGCAGGGCCGAATTCGGCCGCGGCTGTCACCAAGTGAGCGTGAGCAGATCATGATCGGTACCTCGCAGAGCGAGTCGATCCGCTCGATCGCTGGTCGGTTGGGGCGGGCGCCGTCGACGATCATGCGTGAGATCGCTATCAACGGTGCTGCGCGCAATCGCACAGGCCGCTATCGGGCCCTGCATCGGTTCGGCGCTTACCGTGGTGGCTGGGATGCTCAGTCGGGTTATTCGGCGCGGATCGCTCAGCGCCGCAGCGAAGAGCGGGCGCGTCGCCCCAAGGCTGGCAAGCTGGCCCGCTGCCCGGGGTTGCACGACAAGGTGCAAACGTTGTTGCTCAAGAAGTACAGCCCCGAACAGATCGCCGGCGAGCTAGCCACGATGTATCCCAACCGTCCGGAGATGCAGGTGTCCCACGAGACCATTTACAGGTCGCTGTACGTGCAAGGACGCGGTGAGCTGCGTCGCGAGCTGACCCAATGCCTACGCACCGGGCGTGGGCTGCGCAAACCCCGTAACAGAGTCCGCGCCGCTGACGGTCGTGGCCGTATTCCGGGCATGGTCAACATCTCTGAGCGCCCCGCTGAGGCCGCCGACCGGGCCGTGCCTGGGCATTGGGAGGGTGATCTGATCATCGGTAAAAACCAGGCCTCCCAGATCGGCACCCTTGTCGAACGCTCCACGGGCTATGTGCGCCTGCTACATCTGCCCGCCAGCCGCAGCGCTGAAATGGTCGCTGACGCCATGATCGCCGCGATCACCGAACTGCCGCCCACCCTGCGTCGCACCGTGACCTGGGACCAAGGTCACGAGATGGCCCAGCACGCCAGGATCAGCCTCGCCGCGGACATTGAGATCTATTTCTGCGACCCGCATTCACCCTGGCAGCGAGGCAGTAACGAAAACACCAATGGCCTGTTGCGGCAATACTTTCCAAAGGGAACCGACCTGTCGATCCACTCGGCTGAACACCTCAGCTTCGTCGCCGACGAACTCAACGGTCGCCCACGGAAACGATTCGGCTGGGACAACCCCACCAACCGCCTCAACGCACTACTGTCAGCCCCGACAGAAACCACTGTTGCAACCAAACCTTGAAACCGCCCCGCCATTCGCAGCCCTAGGTTCTGTTTCGCGGCGGTGCCCGCCCTCGCAACAAAAGTCACACGCGTCTGCCATGCTGAGCGACATGGCCAGAATCGCGCTCGTCGGTGGGGGAAGCATGGGCGAGGCCCTGCTGTCGGGCTTGCTGCGGGCCGGACGGCAGGTCAAGGACCTGGTGGTGGCCGAGAAGAGCCCCGACCGGGCCCGCTACCTGGCCGACACCTACGGCGTGCTGGTGACGTCGCTGCCCGATGCCGTCGAGAACGCGACGTTCGTGATCATCGCCGTCAAGCCCTCCGACGTCGGTTCGGTGATCGGTGACATCGGCAAGGTCGCCGCGGCGGCCGCGCACGACAGCCCCGATCAGGTGTTCATCACCGTTGCGGCCGGCGTCACGACGGCCTACCTGGAATCCAAGCTGCTGGCCGGCACTCCGGTGGTCCGGGTGATGCCCAATGCGCCGGCGTTGGTCGGGGCGGGGATCAGTGCCATGGCCGCCGGCCGTTTTGCGACCCCTGAACAGCTCAAGGAGGTCGCGGCGCTGTTCGACTCGGTGGGGGCGGTGCTGACGGTCTCCGAGGAGCACATGGACGCCGTCACGGCCGTCTCGGGCTCGGGCCCAGCGTATATCTTCCTGATGATCGAGGCGTTGGTGGACGCCGGAGTCGGAGCGGGGCTGAGTCGCGCGGTGTCGACGGAGCTCGTCGCGCAAACTGTGGCAGGTTCGGCGGCCCTTTTGCTGGACCGGATGGAACAGGACCGCGGAACGGGCGCGGACTCGCGGCGCGACCTGTCGCTGGACACCACTGCGGCCCGGCTGCGGGCCATTGTCACCTCGCCCGGCGGCACAACCGCCGCTGCGCTGCGGGAATTGGAAAAGCACGGTTTGCGAGCGGCCGTCGACGAGGCGGTGCGAGCCGCGAAAACACGCTCTGAGCAGCTAAGAATTACATCCGAGTAATTTATAGAATTTTATTTAATTGCCACCACCCGTCGCAATAATCACACTAGTCCCGCTATTCTCCTTGTTGGTATGCACCTGATTGGTGCCAGCGGAGGGGAAGCCGCTGGGACTGCAGGAGCCTGACGATTGGGTTGCGATGACGTCTATGAACGGGCCATCGGCTGGCGGTAAGGCGGGACGAGACACGGGTTCCGCCGACGGCCAGCAGCCCCGGACGCAATTCCTGACCGTTGCGGAAGTGGCAGCACTGATGCGGGTCAGCAAGATGACGGTCTACCGGCTGGTGCACAACGGCGAACTGCCTGCGGTCCGCGTCGGCCGGTCCTTCCGTGTGCACGCCAAGGCCGTGCACGACATGCTGGAGAGCTCCTACTTCGACGCCGGCTAGGGGTCGGTCGCCCCGTCCCGGCAGCGACACGTCAACGCTTGCGAAGGCATGCCCGCGCGGCGTCGCAGTGGGTTACGTCTCGCGGCCGTCCGGTCGCCGCACCGGCTTTGGTGTTCGACGTGCCCAGCCGGGTAGAGTGACCGGGTTAATGCATATGCCTGGTCATGGCGGACTCGGGCCGCGGGCAATCCAGCACAGATAGCGGAGTTATGGGTTCAGTAATCAAGAAGCGGCGTAAGCGGATGTCGAAGAAGAAGCACCGTAAGCTGCTTCGCCGCACGCGGGTGCAGCGCAGAAAACTCGGTAAGTAACCGCTCGCTGCCGTCGTCGCTAGGCTGGCCAAGTGGATTCGTCGGGCGGTCAATCAGGTACCGGCACCGATGCCGCGCACTCTCCCAAGATCGTGCTGGTCACTGGCGCATGCCGATTCCTGGGCGGGTATCTGACCGCTCGGCTCGCGCAGAACCCGTCGATCGACCGGGTGATCGCCGTCGACGCCGTCGCGCCCAGCAAGGACATGTTGCGCCGGATGGGTCGCGCCGAGTTCGTGCGCGCCGACATCCGCAATCCCTTTGTCGCCAAGGTGATCCGAAACGGCGACGTCGACACCGTGGTGCATGCGGCGGCCGCGTCGTTCGCGCCGCGCGCCGGTGGGGGAGCGGCGCTCAAGGAAATCAACGTGCTCGGGGCGATGCAGTTGTTCGCCGCCTGCCAGAAGGCGCCGTCGGTGCGACGCGTCGTGCTGAAGTCGACGTCGGAGGTCTACGGGTCCAGCCAGCACGACCCGGTGCTGTTCACCGAGGACAGCAGCAGCCGTCGGCCGTTCCGCGAAGGATTTCCCAAGGACAGCCTCGACATCGAGGGCTACACCCGTGGGCTCGGCCGGCGCCGACCGGACATCTCGGTCACCATTCTGCGGCTGGCCAACATGATTGGTCCGGCGATGGAAACCACGCTCTCGCGCTACCTGGCCGGGCCACTGGTGCCGACGGTGCTCGGCCGCGACGCGCGCTTGCAACTGTTACACGAGCAGGATGCGCTCGGCGCGATGGAGCGGGCGGTGATGGCCGGCAAGCCCGGCACCTTCAACATCGGCGCCAGCGGCATCATCATGCTCTCCCAAGCGATTCGACGGGCGGGCCGAGTTGCGTTGCCGGTACCGGGATTTGGGCTCGCGGCGCTCGATTCGCTGCGCAAGGCGAACCGCTATCTGGACATCAACCGCGAGCAACTCGACTACCTGAGCTACGGCCGAGTGATGGACACCACGCGGATGGAACAGGAGCTCGAATACCACCCCAAGTGGTCGACTGCGGAGGCTTTTGACGATTACGTTCGCGGCCGAGGTTTGACTCCCATTATCGACCCTGAATGGGTACGCTCCATTGAAGGTCGGGCCGTAGCCGCAGTGCAGCGCTTTGGTGGCCGGGCCACAATCAACTAGGCGAGGGGAGGTTCATTCGATGGCGAGCGACTCAAAAGCGAAAGTTATTCCGCTGCACGGGAATTCAAGCCGTGCGGCGGCTCAGCGTCGTGCCGGGAGCCGCACCCAGGCCACCCGCCAGCACCCCTCCCTGCTGTCTGAACCCGACAGCCGCGCCTCGGCCGACGAGATCGCCGCCGTCGTCCGCGAAATCGACCAGCACCGCCGTGGTGCCGAGGCCGAACAGTCGGGCAACGAACTCGTGCAGAAGGTCAGTGCGGTCGCCGACTTCCTGCGGCACCGGCTCGCCGGCGACTACCGCGTCGATGAGTTCGGTTTCGACCCGCACTTCAACGACGCGATCGTCCGCCCGCTGCTGCGGTTCTTCTTCAAGTCGTGGTTCCGGGTCGAGGTCAGCGGCATCGAAAACCTGCCCGACACGGGCGCTGGCCTCGTGGTGGCCAACCATGCCGGCGTGCTGCCGTTCGACGGGTTGATGGCGTCGGTCGCCGTGCACGACGAGCATCCCGCCCACCGCGATCTCCGACTTCTGGCCGCTGACATGGTGTTTGACCTTCCGGTGGTGAGCGCGACGGCGCGCAAGGCCGGCCACACCATGGCGTGCACGGCCGATGCGCACCGACTGCTGGCCGCGGGCGAGCTGACCGCGGTGTTCCCCGAGGGCTACAAGGGCCTGGGTAAGCGCTTCAAAGATCGCTACAAACTGCAGCGGTTCGGCCGCGGTGGTTTCGTGGCGGCCGCGCTGCGCGCAAAGGCGCCGATCATCCCGTGCTCGATCGTCGGATCGGAAGAGATCTACCCGATGCTGACCGACGTGCGGATGCTGGCTCGGGTCTTCGGGCTGCCGTACTTCCCGATCACGCCGCTGTTCCCGCTGGCCGGTCCGGCCGGGCTGGTGCCGCTGCCGTCGAAGTGGCACATCGCTTTTGGCGAACCGATCGACACCGCGCACTACGACGGCGCCGACGCCGAAGACCCGATGGTCACCTTCGAGCTGACCGACCAGGTGCGCGAGACCATCCAGCAGACGCTGTATCAGCTGCTGGCGGGCCGCCGCAATATGTTCTTCGGCTGATTACTTCGCGGGCTTGACCAGGGTGAACTGCGCAACGTCGCAGGCGCCCTCGCGGAACAACTCGGCGCACCCCGTCAGGTACTTCATGTAACGCTCGTAGACCTCTTCGGACTGGATCTCGATGGCCTCGTCCTTGCGGCCCCGCAACGCCTCCGACCAGAAATCCAGGGTGCGCGCGTAGTGCAGCCGCAGCGGCTGGACGAGCTTGAGCTCGAAGCCCTGCTTCTTCGCGTGCTCCTCGACGATGGCCACTGTCGGCAGCCGACCCCCGGGGAAGATCTCCCGCATCATGAACAGGGCGAACCGCGCGCGGGTCATCGTGATCTTGATGCCGCGTTCGGCCAATTCCTCGTCGCTCGGCACGACGATGGTGTGCAACATCATGGTGCCGCCGGCCGGCAGCGCGTCCCACGCCATCTTGAAGAAGTCGTCGTAACGCTCGAAGCCGAAGTGCTCGAACGCGCCGATCGAGACGATGCGGTCGACCGGCTCGTGGAACTGCTCCCAGCCGTTCAGCCGCACCTCTCGGGAGCGTTCGGTGTCGAGCGCGTCGAAGGACTTCTGGACGTGCTCGGCCTGGTTCTTCGACAGCGTCAGGCCGATCACGTTGACGTCGTACTTCTCGATTGCGCGGCGCAGCGTGGCCCCCCAGCCACAACCCACGTCGAGCAGCGTCATGCCGGGCTCCAGGCCGAGTTTGCCGAGCGACAGGTCGACCTTTGCCCGCTGCGCCTCTTCGAGCGTCATGTCGTCGCGCTCGAAGTACGCACAGCTGTAGGTTTGACTCGGGTCTAGGAAGAGCCGATAGAAGTCGTCGGACAGGTCGTAGTGCGACTGGATGTCGTCGAAATGTGGTTCGAGATCAGCGCTCATTGGTTGGGTTCCCCCCTGAAGGTTCCGGCTGACACTAGGCCCCGGCTCGGATAGAAGCAATTGCTGCGATCGTCGCCTCGGCGTTCGCGTCGGGGTTCGACGACTCGCCGAGCATGGTGACGATGCTCGTGATGATGGGTTCGCCGGCCTCGTCTGTGACTTCGCTGCGGATCTCGGCGATCACCGTGCCGTGCGACTCGATGACAGAGTCCAGGTAGGTGTCGAAATACAGCCGGTCGCCGGTCTTGATCGGCCGGTGAAAGACGAATTTCTGGTCGCGGTGCAGCACCCGGGCCAGATTGATGGGGATGTCGAACTTGGTGAAGACGTCCAACTGAACGCGTCGCCCGGCCACCGCGAGGAATGTGAGCGGCGCCACGATGGCGTCGTAGCCGTATTCGGCGGCAGCCTCTTCAGAGTGGTGAAGCGGGTGATCGTTGCTGATGGAGTCAGCGAATTCGCGAACCTTCTCGCGACCGACCTCGAAGTAATCGGGGTATCGGTAGTGCGTGCCGATCAGGCCTTCGGTGCCTGCGGGCAATGACATGCGCTGCTCTCCACTCTGATGGGTGCTCAGCGGCGCAGCTTATCAGCGGGATTGCCGCCTCGATGCCACCGCAGCCAGTGCGCCGCCCGCCGCGCCCAGAGCCAAAGCCGACGGTACGCCGATCCGCGCGGCTTTTCGGGCAGTCCGGAAGTCGCGGATTTCCCAGCCTCGTTTGCGGGCGTAGTCCCTGAGTGCGGCGTCGGGGTTGATGGCCACCGCGGTACCGACGAGGGAGAGCAGCGGCACGTCGTTATAGCTGTCGGAGTAGGCGGTGCAGCGCTTGAGGTTGAGGCCCTCGCGGATGGCCAGCGAGCGAACGGCGTGCGCCTTGCCCGGGCCGTGCAGGATGTCGCCGACGAGGCGGCCGGTGAAGATCCCGTCCTCCGATTCGGCGACGGTGCCCAGCGCGCCGGTCAGTCCGAGGCGACGGGCGATGGTGATCGCGAGCTCGTACGGGGTGGCCGTGACGAGCCACACCTGTTGGCCGGCGTCGAGGTGCATCTGGGCGAGATCACGGGTGCCCTCCCAGATCTTCTCGGCGATGATCTCGTCGTAGACCTCTTCGCCGAGTTGCATCAGCTCGGCGGTCGGGCGGCCTTCGATGAATGCGAGCGCTTTGCGGCGCCCAGCCGCGACGTCGTTGCTGTTCTCCTTGCCGAGGACCTGAAACTTGGCCTGCGCGTAGACGAATCCGAGGACGTCGCGGTAGGTGAAGTACTTGCGAGAAGCCAGACCGCGGCCGAAGTGGACCAGCGACGAGCCCTGCACCAGGGTGTTGTCGACATCGAAGAAGGCCGCCGCGGTGAGGTCGACGGGCGGCTGCTCGGGTTTTTCTCCTGCGTCGACGTCCTCCAGCGCCCGCTCGGCGCTGGCATTGGCAGCCAGCGTCTGGAATTGCTGCTCAGCGGGGTCGGGTTCTGCGGTGGGGCCGGGTTCTTCAGTGCCCGGGCCGCCGGGAGCGGTCACGGTGTCACACTATCCGCCCGCGCGGCGTTGGGTTGGAGTTGGCGGGGAGCTACTTGTCTCGCCAGCCCTCGTACTCAGTACCCGAGGTGTCGTCCCAGAATTTTGGAGACACTTCGGTCCAGCGGTCTTCCTCAGGTACTTGATCTATCCGCTGCTGGAGCTCGGCGAATTGCTTACGCGCCTGAGCCAACTCTTCCTCCGTCGGCGGGGTGAACCCTGCTTCTTCCGGTGTAGAGAAGGTCTTCCCTGCGATCTTTTTTGACATTGCGCGTTACCTTTACTGCTCGATCATCTCAATTATGGTGCGACCGGTGAGGGGATCGGATCTTCGGTCTACCACGAAGAACTTTGTATCGGTCTTGAACAGGACTTCCTCTTCTCCTGGAATCATGGATAGCGACGAGATGTCTCGTCCCGTTTTCGACATGATCCGGAATTCGACATTGCCTGCGAAGCCGGGAGACTGGGCAACTTTGATGTCCTTCGTGGTACTAAGGAATGCGCTATCGGATACAACCGAGCCTGGTTGGTACT
Source organism: Candidatus Mycobacterium wuenschmannii (assembly GCF_030252325.1). NCBI lineage: Bacteria > Bacillati > Actinomycetota > Actinomycetes > Mycobacteriales > Mycobacteriaceae > Mycobacterium > Candidatus Mycobacterium wuenschmannii. The sequence goes on from NZ_CP126981.1 coordinate 4,398,116, forward strand.
GAGCCAGCACTTTCGAGGGCAAGTCTGTGCCTCGGAAGACGGAACCGTTGTGCGGCGGAATCTTGTCTAACGCCTGATTCAGGGCCTCTACGCGTGCAAGTTGAGATGCATCCACGGTGTTGGTCCTCAACGCACTGTTTAGATCCTCGAATCCCAACCCAGTGTAATGGCCTACGGCTGCAAGCTCTCTCGACGTCAGCGATCCCCCAGGCGCGAGAGGCGACGTTTGGTGAGCGACGGGGCCGTGGTGGTCGTGCGTCGCGGACGGCGGTAGATATCCGCTCGGCCCACCGCCGGGTGGGTGTCCCGATCCGTTGACAGGCGCATGGAGAGCCGATGTGCCGCCGGCCTCTGGCGCCGCTGCGGGCGCATGTGCTGCGGCAATTGGGGATTTGGTGCCAGCGTCCGCAACGGGTTTCGGAGCTGCGGGGGTTTTCGATTCCGTTGCTCCGTACGGCGGCAACGCATTTCCGGGTTTCAGTGCGGGCGCCGGCTGTCCACCCTTTGGCGCTTCGGTGTGCGCGGGGGCATTGGCGTGGGGGGCGGCATCAGGCGCCCGTGGCGGCGTCGGAAGGGACTTCGGTACCTCGGCAACATCTTTCGACATCCGGCCCAGCATGGGCAGTTCCTTTAAAGGGCCGCCACCGATGAACAGCGTTCCGACATCGAAAGCCGATTCACCGGCCGCTTTGAAGGGGTCTGTCGCCCAGTCATCCCAGTGGACAAACTCTTTGCCGATCTCTTTCCAGGCGTCCTCGAATTTCTGCTCGCCCTCGAGGCCAGCAAGCTTCTTGAGTTCCTCGAGCGAGCCAGAGGCGTCGTGCCAGAAGCCCTTTGGATCCAGCATGACTCGCATGGGGCTCACATTCCACGCGCCCTCGATGAGCTTTTCGGCTTCGGAGAGGACGCCACCGCAGACATGTCCGAAGTGGTCCAGAGCTCGGCCGACGTCTGTCGTGTGCAGAAAGTTGTCCCACTCCTTCTCGGCGTAGCGAACCATGGTCGACACGATGGTGGTCGCTTCGTGGAGCGCCTTCGCGATCTGTCGGCGCAGCGCATCGACTTCCTCGGTGAAGTGATTGACGATCACGCGAATGTCGTTGGCGATTTTCCTGATCTCGTCTTCGTCCTCATCGGTGAGCCATTCCCACACCTCTTTGATCCCCGTCCAGGGATTGCAGATGCGCGAGAGCAGATCGATGATCGCGGCGTGGACTGTGTCGATCTTCGACGCGTACGACGTGAGCTGAGTCGCGATAGAGGTGCACTGCTGCAGCACACCGGCCGCGCAGTGGTTCGTCGCCGTGAAAGCGGCGGCTATCGCGGTGCCTTCGGGAATCTGTTGCGCACCAATGCTTCCCATCGGCCCGGCGGCTCCGGTGATCTCGCTGACCTCGAAATTCGTGCCGGCTGTAATCCATGCCGCAGCGGCACCGCGGAGCTTGGCCGAGTTTCCGTTCGGCCAGATCATCCCGACGTATTTAGACACCCAACCCCAGCCTGCCGGTGCGCTGACACCACTGCCGACCGCCGACGGCGCCGACCCGGCTTGGATGGGTCCGGTCGATTGCGGGGCCGGAAGAGCCTGGCTGTGTCCGGCGATGTTCGAATTCGCTTCTGCCAGCGAGTAGTTGTGCGCCGAGATTCGGACGCCATCGCCGAGTCGGCACAACCCGTTTCGTGTGGTTGCCATCGCCTCGAGCAGCTTGGTTGCCGAACTGTCGTAGCTGTGGCCGAAGGATGAGCCGGCCGGATCGTCGCCTGACATCGCGTGACAGCCGGCGAGAGAGGTCGTCAACGTCGATACTGTCGAGCCCAGTCCTTCACCGACCGAAATAACCGCCGCGCCAGCGCTATCCAATACCGCTGGATCGACCGCGAGCGGTGCCATCAGCTCAAGACCACATGGCCGAATTCGTCGCCATGGCCTGGGTGTAATTGTGGTGCGCGGTGCCGCCGACGGTCTTGAGCAGAGTCAATGCCTGCCGCATCGTCGCCTCGCCGTGCGTCCAGCGCCGGTGCGCCTCAGCGTGTGCCTCGGCCGCGTGGCCGGACCAGGTGGTGTGCAAATGAGTTACCAGCGAATCGATTTCAGAGAGCACGCTCTCGGTGTGCTGGATAAAGTCGGACATTCGCTGCGTGGCATCGATGAGTGCTTGCGGATCGACACTGAACGCGTCAGCCACGGTAGACACCGTCCACAGCTTGCGTCGACGCTTGATCCTGCGCGGCGAATTGAGTGCCGGTCACGCCGACGGACTTCGCCAGCATCGACAAGCCTTGCTGGACTTCGCCCGCTCCGCGATGCCACGAGTCCCACGCCTGGCCGTACGCGCCACCCGATCCGCCGTGCCAGCCGGCTAGCAGGTCGCGGACTTGCCCATCGAGTTCGACGAGTCGGGCGTGCAGGTCTTTCGCTGCGCTCGACAGTGCTTGCGATACAACGTGCATGGCCTCGGGTGGAACCCGCACCGCCTCGTCGTGAGCCATAGCCGTAAAGCTAGAGGCGTCGTACGACCGGCACAATTCACCCTGCGACTACAAGCGGTTGCGGCCGCCCTCGTCCTCGTCGTCCTCGCGTTTGTCACCGGGTGCGAGGATGCGACGGCTCGCGATCGGTTTGCCGGCAACGCGTTTCACGACTTCCGGCGCGGCCTGCGGCGTAGTGATCCGGCCCTGCACCGGGGCGCCGTTCTTGACTGACGGGGGAACGACCCGCTTGGTGTCGGTCTTGTTGTCGCCACCGCCGGCGGCGCCGCCCGCGGCACCCGGAGGCATCATCGGCATGCCGCCGCCCATTTGTCCGCGCGCGCCGGCGCCTTCGGATGGGGGTGGCGATGTCACGGGTACCTGCTGCGCGGAAGCGGGGGCGGTACCGGCGGACGGAATTGGTGGTGGGCCAAGGTTTCCGGCCGGGGTGGTTGCGCCTGCTAGGCCTGCGCCGCCTCCACCGGCACCCAACGCGCCAGCGCCGGCGCCGAGCGCATCGCCCAGGGCGCTGGCGGGCAGCGCGGCGCCGGCGCCGGCTTTGCCCACGCTGCTCATCAGCTGCTGGCCGACTTGCATGCCTTGCTGCATGGCCTGATTCATGCCCTGCTGCAAGCCTTGGAACAGCCCGGTGAAGCTCTGCATGAATTGCTGAGGCATCTGCGTAAAAGTGCCAAGCATCTGCTGGAGTTGCTGGCTTGAATTTTGATCGGCGGCGGGGAATTGCGACATCGCGTCGCCGGTCTTCTCGCCACGTTTGGCGAAGCCGGCCTGGCCGGCTGTCATGTCGGCAGGATCGCCGGCATTGCCCGCCATTCCCAGGCTGGCTAGCAGCGCGTCGATCTCCGAGACCGCGCCCGCGGGCATGTCGGCCGGGATAGGTGGCGGTGGCTGGTTGTGCGCCATCGCCTCCATGAGTCCCTGGATATAGATGTGGAGTTGTTCGCTGCCACCGTTGCCCATCACTACCTCCTGCCTGCGCTCGGGTGCCCGCAGTGCGTTCGGCAATGGTATCGCCGATGAGCACTGGCGCTATTCAGTTGTTTCGGCATTGCAGCGAGCCGCGGCGTCGGGTCGAAAGCTGAATACCGGCAACGCCCATCGGCGATACCATCTCTGCATGTCCGAAATGCCTCCCGCAGGCCACCCCTCGGCGCCGGGCCCTGGCGGTTACCCGCCCGCGATGCCTCCCGCGGGCCCGTGGGGTCCGGTTGGGCCGCAGGCGCTCGTTAAGCCAGCGCGGTGGCCGGTATTGGTCATGTCGCTGGTCTCGCTTATCTCGGTCGGCGCGGCGGTCGCGGCCTGGCTACGGCCTATTCCGCACGAAACGCTGGCGGCTCCAGCGGCGCCGACGTATACGGAGCAGCAGATCGCCGATGCGAAGTCGAAAGTCTGTGCGGCTTATCAGAAAGTGCGCCGAGCCAGCGACGCGAACGCTAATCGGAAAGGTGGAGACGATCCAACTTCGCAGCTTGCGGTAGCAGTAAACGATAGGCAGATTTACGTCGCTGGAAGTGCTTATCTTCTGACCGTGCTTGACGACGCGCCGGCAGCTCCCGGCGAACTTTCCGCGGCAGTCCGAAATCTCGCTAGATTATTTCAGGTCATTACGCTCAACTTTTTGGCATCCGACGCAAGTGCACCGGAACGCACTGATGCGGATCAGGCGACAGCAAGCATCGAAGGCTTTTGTAGATGATGCAGACGGCGGGAGGGCCTCAGGGCGAGTGGTCGATGGTTATCGTCGGTCACCAATGGCCGAGTGATTTGACGATTGCCGGATTGAATGCGTGGATCGAAAACCGCGGGCAAATTGCGGATGCCCATCACAATATTGCGGACCTGCTAAGCGCTGCGAAGACTGGGCCACTCGCGGTGCAACAGGGCAAAACTGCAGACGCATTAGTTCAGCTTTTCGACGAGGGTGAGCAATTAGCGCGTGGAGTCGCCCACAAAAACGTAATCAAAAAGGATTCGTATTCTGCTGCGCTAAACAGCGTTCACAATCTTAGAGAAAGCCTCAATGGGATCGCGGATCGGTACAACCAGCAAATAAACCAGGTTATTCAGTCCAAAGAGCCATTAGCTGTCAAATTTCCTCACATTATGGAATTAATCAGCCAAGGCCAGCAAGAAGCGAACCTCGCCGCTGCGAATTGTGGTGGCGATATTGGTGATGCGGGTCAACGTATCTTAGATCAAGAGACCACGGGACATTCGTTTCGTCAATTCGCCGGAGCTAATGGCGTTGACATGAGTCAGCTCTTCCGTGCACGCGATGTGTCGGGCCTTGAACCCGCAGTGCGAAAGGTACTTGAGAACCAGGACGCGGGATTGGGCGCGGCTGGCGGCGGATCAGGTCCAGCGGGGCTGAATCCCGCGATTGGCGCCTTATCGGGAGCGCTTGGAAACGGTGGGATGCCTCCGGGCGCGAATGCTCCCGCTTCGGGCGGATCAATGAGCAATTTAGGCCCTGCAGGGGTCAACCCGGTCGTCGGTGGAGCGCCGTCGGGGACACCGAGCGGCGCTGGCTTACCGTCGGGTGTCAACTCAGCCGTGCCGGGATTGTCGGGAAGCTCAGCACCAACCTCAGCGAACGGCGGTGGGCTGCCGACCGGGATAAATGCATCGGCGCCCGGATCCGCTCCCTCGGCGACGCCAGTTGGATTCGCCACTAAAGCATCGGGAATGGGGCCATCGGGATCGCTGCCTTCTGCGGGTCCCAACGGCACGGGGCCGCTGTCGCCGGGAGTGGCTCAGCCGCAGGTGCCGGGGTCGCCGTCGATAGTCCACGCTGCTGGCGTTGGTGATGCAAAGGGGACAGTTAGTCCGGCGGGCGGGCCAGGCTCCCCTTCGATAGTTCACGCCGCCGGTGTCGGTGATGGGAAGGGTCCCGTTATACCTGCAGGAGGGCCGGGCTCACCGTCCATTACTCACGACGTTGGATTCAACCCAGTTCCCCAGAATCCCGCAGTTACTGGGGTGCACAACACCCTTCCCGCAGTGTCGGCCACCCCACCCTCGCCGGTCTTCAATCCCGGCGGCAACGTCGGCATCGCCCCACCTGGAGTTTCTTCTGGCGCAATCAACGCCGCGGCGGCTCAGGGCATCGCGCCGCCTAGCTTCATGTCGACCGATTTCGGTCACCACATCGACTCGGGGCTTATGGGGCAAGGCGCTGGTCCGATAGCACCGCAGGCTCCGATGGCTCCGCAGGTCTCGCCCGCGTCGATGTCCCCGACGACATCACCGACAGCCGGCTCTGGAGACTGGCACTCACCCATTCCCGCGCAACCATCAGCGCCGCAAGCCGCCGCGCCTTCGTACAGTGCGCCCGCGCCACCGCCTGCGCCGACGAATGCCGGATACATGCAGGCCCCGGCCGCCCCGTCCATGTCTGCGCCGTCGACCTCCTACACCGGAGGTGCGCTTCCTTCCTACGGCTCGGACCTACGTCCCCCGGCAGCTTCGACGCCCTCGGGAACACCGAGCCCGCCCCCTCCTCCGATCTCGTCCAACCTGACGTCGGCGCCGGCCTCGGCTCCGACGAACCCCGCGGCCGGTGGGGGCACGGCCGTCCCGCAGGCTGCTGTAGCGCGTCCGGAGTCTGCGCCGACTCCATCGCAGTCGCCCGCTCCGATGGGCCTTGCAGGCAAGGCTGTCGCGGCTGGGGCAGGTGGAGCGGTGGCCGGCGCGGCGTCCGCTGACGCGACATCGCGAAATCGGTTGCAGCGCATCGTCGATGCGGTGGCTCGACAGGAGCCGCGACTCGCATGGGCTGTCGGCGACTGTCCCGATGACACGACCAGGCTTGTCACCGATCTCGCGGACGGCTGGATTCCGCCGGGGATCGACATCCCGTCGTCGGTGACACTCCTGGAACCGGGCCGTCGCCGTGGCGATCTCGAGTCTCTGCTTGGCGAAGTCGAAATGGCGGTTACGCACACGCCGGACCGGTACGTGCCCGAAGCTGACGAATCGATTCCGACGTCTCCGCGCCCGCGGACTGCGCCGGAAATCGAGGAGTTGGGCTGGGAGCTCAGTAGCGCGACGCACTGGCGCGATGGGTTGCCGCGTCTTGCGCACACTCTGGCCAAGGCCGCATCGTCCGGAACGGGAGTCGATCCGTCCGAAGTCGAACTGCTGCAGCAGCAGATGCATGACGTGGGCGAGCGAGTGCTGGACGCATATCCCGATGACGTCAACCCCAAATACGTTGGCAATTGGCAACTTCTGGCCGCGATCGAAGCCTTGATTCGCGGGGACAAGGGCGGCGCCAACTATCACTTGGCGTGGTTCCGGGCCTGCATGACGACCGCAGCTTTAACGCAACGCTGATCTGCGCGGTCCGCGAGTTGTTACCCCGTCAACGAGACATGTGCGAGCTGAATACCGTCATATGAGACCGGCGTTGACATCCGGCTCATGTCAAATTTGCCACCGCACCCAGGATTTTCCGCAGGACAATTTCCGCAGACGCCGCTGCCGCCCACAACCCTGCGCGGGCCTTCTCGATGGCCGCTGGCGATAATGCTTCTTATAACTCTCGCAGCCGTCGGCGCCGCGGTGGCTGCGTGGCTACGGCCGCCGCCCGAGTCGAAGTCGTCGGTGCCTTCCGCGCCGAGCTTCAGCGCAGAACAAGCCGCGGCGGCCAAAGCTGAAGTGTGCGCCGCCTACGAGAAGATTCACCGCGCGAGTGTTGCGAATTCAGGACGGAGCGGTGGCGACGACCCGACGGCTCAGCTCGCGGTCGCTATTAACGAGAGACAAATCTATGTCGCAGGCAATGCTCGCCTTCTGGGCGCTTTAGCCGACGAACCGGCCACTCCGCCCGATCTAGCTGCAGCGACACGAAAGCTTGCCAAGTTATTTCAGAATCTCACCCTCGACAACTTGGCCTCCGACCCAGCCGTTCCGGAACAGAACGAAGCGAATCACACTGCGTTAACGATCCAAAACCTCTGCAAATAAACCGAACTGGCACACTGGAAAAATGCCCCGCCGTCAAGTCGAGCTGCTCACCCGGGCCGGCTGCTCGATCTGCGACGGCGTCTACGCCCAACTCAAACAACTCGCGCAAGAACTCGACTTCGACCTGACCGCCACCGACGTCGACGCCAAGGCAAACGAAGGCGACCCGAAGCTGCGAGTCGAATTCGGCGACCGGCTCCCGGTCGTCCTACTCGACGGCCGCGAGCACAGCTACTGGGAGCTCGACGAGCCCCGCCTGCGCAAGGATCTGGCCAGCGGGTGACTTCGCCGTAAATTTGGTGGCCTAACTGGTGACCGTCTACGGTGGACACCAGTCAATTCACCGGTGTTAGCAAGGGAGCGGGCCAGGTGATTCAGCCGTGAGCGTCCTGCTTTTCGGTGTGTCGCACCGCAGCGCGCCGGTCTCTGTCCTGGAGCAACTCAGCACCGACGAGGCCGAGCAGATCAAGCTCGTCGACCGGATCATGCAATCGCCGCTGGTTACCGAGGCCATGGTGCTCTCGACCTGCAACCGCGTCGAGGTCTACGCCGTCGTCGAAGCCTTCCACGGCGGCCTCTCCGCGATCGGCCAGGTGCTCGCCGACCACTCCGGTATGACGGTCCCCGACCTCACCAAGTACGCCTACGTCCGCTACAGCGAGGCCGCCGTCGAACACCTCTTCGCGGTGGCCAGCGGCCTCGACTCCGCGGTCGTCGGAGAGCAGCAAGTCCTCGGCCAGGTCCGTCGCGCCTACGCCGCCGCCGAGACCAACCGCACCGTCGGCAGGACGCTCCACGAACTCGCCCAACGCGCCCTGGCCGTCGGCAAGCGCGTTCACTCCGAAACCGGCATCGATGCCGCCGGCGCCTCCGTCGTCTCGGTCGCGCTCGGCATGGCCGACGCCAAGCTCAGCGGCCTGCAGGGCAAGACGGCCGTCGTCGTCGGCGCCGGAGCCATGGGTGCGCTGTCGGCCGCCCACCTGACCCGCGCCGGCATCGACAACATCTACGTCGTCAACCGCTCGTTGCCCCGCGCGCAGCGACTGGCCCGCAAGATCCGCGAAACCGGCACGGCCGCTGAAGCTTTGAGCCTGGACGACCTCGCAACAGCGTTGGCCGACGCCCACGTCGTGGTCAGCTGCACGGGCGCCGTCCGCCCAGTCATCTCCCTGGCAGACGTGCACAACGCGCTGACCGCCAGCCGCCACGAGGACACCGACCCACCGTTGGTGATCTGCGATCTCGGCATGCCCCGCGACGTCGACCCCGCCGTTTCCGGTCTGCCGGGCGTCTGGGTGGTCGACATGGACCGCATCCAGCGCGAGCCGTCCGCCAAAGCCGCGCAAGCGGACGCCGAGGCCGCGCGCCACATGGTCGCCGCCGAAGTGGCCACCTACCTGGCCGGACAGCGGATGGCCGAGGTCACCCCGACCGTCACCGCGCTGCGCCAGCGTGCCGCGGACGTCGTCGAGGCCGAACTCCTGCGCCTCGACAACCGGCTGCCGAACCTCGAGGCAGCCCAGAAGGACGAGGTGGCCCGCACCGTGCGCCGCGTCGTCGACAAGCTGCTGCACGCGCCGACCGTCCGCATCAAACAACTGGCCAGTGCACCCGGCGGCGACAGCTACGCCGAGGCGCTGAGAGAGCTGTTCGAACTCGACCAGACCGCCGTCGACGCCGTCGCTACGGCAGGCGAATTGCCCGCTGTGCCAACCGATTCCGCTGAGTAGCCGCTTGTCCGACGTGATCCGGATCGGTACCCGTGGCAGCCTGCTGGCCACCACCCAGGCCGGCGCCATCCGCGACGCCCTGCAAGCCAACGGCCACCAGGCCGAACTGGTGATCATCAGCACTGCCGGCGACCAGTCGCAGGAGCCGATCCAAGACATCGGCGTCGGCGTCTTCACCGCCGCGCTCAGGGAAGCTATCGCCGCCGACGAGGTCGACATGGCGGTGCATTCGTACAAGGACCTGCCGACCGCGCACGACGAGCGGTTCGTCATCGCGGCCGTCCCGCGCCGCGAAGACCCGCGCGACGCTCTAGTGGCCCGCGACGGGTTAGTGCTGGGAGAGCTGCCGAACGGTGCAATTGTGGGCACCTCGTCGCCCCGCCGGGGCGCGCAGCTTAGAGCACTGGGTCTCGGTTTGGAAATTCGCCCCCTACGAGGCAACCTAGACACCAGGTTGAACAGGGTAAGCAGTGGTGATCTGGACGCGATCGTGGTTGCCCGGGCGGGTCTGACCCGGCTGGGACGTCTCGACGCCGTCACCGAGACGCTGGAGCCGGTGCAGATGTTGCCGGCGCCGGCTCAAGGAGCTCTCGCCGTCGAGTGCCGCAGCGGGGACTCCCGGCTCGCGGAACTGCTGGCAGAGCTGGACGACGCCGACTCCCGCGCGGCCGTCACCGCCGAGCGTGCCCTGCTCGCCGAACTGGAGGCGGGTTGTTCCGCGCCGGTGGGGGCGATCGCGGAAGTGGTCGAGTCCATCGACGAGGAGGGCCACATCTTCGAGGAGCTGTCGCTGCGCAGCTGTGTGGCGGCGCTGGACGGATCCGACGTGATCCGCGCGTCCGGGATCGGCAGTCCGGATCGGGCACGGGAGCTGGGGCTCTCGGTGGCCGCCGAGCTGTTCGACTTGGGGGCACGGGAAGTCATGTCGAGCGCGCGGTAACAGCAAGCGCGCCAACGAGCAAGGTAGGTAGGAGCGACGATGACGACGCGAGGGCGCAAGCCGAGGCCCGGCCGCATCATGTTCGTGGGTTCGGGTCCTGGCGACCCAGCCCTGCTGACGACGCGGGCCGCAGCGGTGCTGGCCAATGCCCCCCTGGTGTTCATTGACCCCGACGTGCCCGAGGCAGTGCAGGCGTTGATCGGTAAGGATCTGCCGCCCGTCTCCGGGCCCGCGCCGGCCGAACCGGCAGCGGCGTCGGAAAACCCAGCAGAGGGCGCGGACGCGAAAGAACAACCCGCCGCCGTGGTGTCGGTGGGACCCGACATCCGGCCCGCGCTGGGCGACCCCACCGAGGTGGCCAAGACGCTGGTCGCCGAGGCCCGCACTGGGGCCGACGTGGTGCGCCTGGTAGCCGGCGACCCGCTGTCGGTCGACTCGGTGATCACCGAGGTCAACTCCGTGGCACGCAGCCACCTGCACTTCGAGATCGTGCCGGGCCTGGCCGCCAGCGACGCGGTGCCGACCTACGCGGGTCTGCCGCTGGGCTCGTCGCACACCGTTGCCGACGTCCGCGGAGACGTCGACTGGGGCGCCCTGGCCGCCGGTCCGGGTCCGCTGATCCTGCAGGCCACCTCGGCGCATGTCGCCGACTCGGCCCGCACGCTGATCGAGTACGGCCTGGCCGACACCACCCCCTGCGTGGTCACCTCGTCGGGCACCACCTGCCAGCAGCGCTCCGTGGAGTCGACGCTGGGCGGGCTGACCGACACGAACCTGCTGCTGGCCGCTGACGGCGCCGCGCCGTCGCCGGTGGTCGTCACCATCGGCAAGACGGTGGCCAACCGGGCCAAGCTGAACTGGTGGGAGAGCCGCGCCCTGTACGGCTGGACCGTGCTGGTGCCACGCACCAAGGACCAGGCCGGCGAGATGAGCGAGCGGCTGACCGCGCACGGCGCGCTGCCGATCGAGGTCCCGACGATCGCCGTCGAGCCGCCGCGCAGCCCCGCCCAAATGGAGCGTGCCGTCAAGGGATTGGTCGACGGCCGCTACCAATGGGTCGTGTTCACCTCCACCAACGCGGTGCGTGCGGTGTGGGAGAAGTTCGGCGAGTTCGGTCTCGACGCCCGCGCGTTCTCCGGCGTGAAGATCGCTTGCGTCGGCGAGTCGACCGCGGACCGGGTTCGCGCATTCGGGATCAGCCCCGAGCTGGTGCCCTCCGGCGAGCAGTCGTCGCTGGGCCTGCTGGACGAATTCCCGGACTACGACAGCATTTTCGATCCGGTCAACCGGGTGCTGCTGCCGCGTGCCGACATCGCCACCGAGACGCTGGCCGAGGGTCTGCGCGAACGCGGCTGGGAGATCGAGGACGTCACCGCGTACCGGACCGTGCGCGCCGCCCCGCCGCCAGCGGCCACCCGCGAGATGATCAAGACCGGCGGCTTCGACGCGGTGTGCTTCACCTCGAGCTCGACCGTGCGCAACCTGGTCGGCATCGCCGGCAAGCCGCACGCGCGCACCATCGTCGCCTGCATCGGGCCGAAGACCGCTGAGACGGCAGCCGAATTCGGCCTGCGCGTCGACGTGCAGCCCGAGACCGCCGCGGTGGGCCCGCTGATCGAAGCGCTGGCCGAGCACGCCGCCCGGCTGCGCGCCGAGGGTGCGCTGCCGCCGCCGCGTAAGAAGAGCCGCAGGCGCTAAGGGGCGATTTCGCGTTGACTCTGCGTCTATGGCGCAAAAGTGCGGGTAACCTCCGCCCTCAGCGCAGAGTCAACGCACACGGGTAGGAGGCGCAGTGGGTAACTATCCGCGGCAGCGTCCGCGCCGGCTCCGGTCGACCCCGGCATTACGCCGGCTGGTCGCGCAAACCTCCCTGGAGCCAAGGCATTTGGTGCTGCCGATGTTCGTCGCCGACGGCATCGACGAGCCGTCGCCCATCGCCTCTATGCCGGGTGTCGTGCAGCACACCCGCGACTCGCTGCGCAAGGCCGCCGTCGAGGCTGTCAAAGCCGGTGTGGGCGGGCTGATGTTGTTCGGTGTTCCCCGTGAGCAGGACAAGGACGCGGCCGGGTCGGCCGGCACCGATCCCGACGGCATCCTCAACGTCGCGCTGCGCGACCTCAGCAAGGACCTCGGTGACTCGACCGTGCTGATGGCCGACACCTGCCTCGACGAATTCACCGACCACGGCCACTGCGGCGTACTCGACGACCGCGGCCGGGTCGACAACGACGCCACGCTCACTCGGTACGTCGAACTGGCTGTCGCGCAAGCAGATTCGGGCGCCCAGGTGGTCGGGCCGAGCGGCATGATGGACGGCCAGGTGGCGGCCATCCGGGACGGCCTGGACGTCGCCGGTCACACCGACACCATCATCCTGGCCTACGCCGCCAAGTTTGCGTCCGCGTTCTATGGCCCGTTCCGAGAAGCGGTGAGCTCCAGTCTGATCGGCGACCGGCGCACCTATCAGCAGGAGCCGGGCAACGCCCGCGAGGCGCTGCGCGAGGTCCAACTCGACCTCGACGAGGGGGCCGACATCGTGATGGTCAAGCCGGCGATGAGCTACCTGGACGTCGTGCGGGCCGCGGCCGAGATCTCACCGGTGCCCGTCGCCGCCTACCAGGTGTCGGGGGAGTACGCGATGATCGCCGCGGCCGCCGCCAACGGCTGGATCGACGAACGCGCCGCCGCCCTCGAATCGCTGACCAGCATCCGGCGCGCCGGCGCCGACATCGTGCTCACCTACTGGGCCGCCGACGTGGCCGACTGGTTGTCGTGACGGGTCCCGTCCAACACGAACCGCCGGCCAGGCCGACCGACGTCGACACCGGCTTCTGGCTCTGGGTGGTCGCGCTACCGCTGATGGTGATCGGCTACGTCGCCGACATCGTGGGCTCCGCCAACGGGCACGGCGCCACCCCATTGCTGGTCGCCTCGGGACTGTTCACCGGGGTGCTCTGCGCGATCGTCGTGACGTTCCTGATCCTGATGCGGGCCGGATACCGCTGGGCGCGAACGACGTTGACGGGCGGCGCGATCGCCACCGTCGTCTACGTCGGCATCCGGTTGTTCACCGTGACCTGGCCGCCGCTGTGGGCCGTCGCGTGCGGCGCCGCCGGCATCACCGGATCGGTGCTGATCGCCGGGGGAATGTACCTGCTGCACCGCAGCGACTCGCACGAGTATTTCACCAGGTGAACGCCCGCAATGACCCAGCTAACCCGACCGCCGATCCAGCAGGGATGATGGACAACGTGACCGCCGGCACCGACACCGAAGCAGCACCGATCTTTCGCGAGGTCGGCGCGACCTGGTACTGGGTGCTGGCTGGGCCGATTTCCGCCGGGATCATGCTGTGGATCGAGAAGTCCAACGGCAACGGCTGGCAGATCTCGGTGCCGGCGTTCTTTCTGGTGATCGTCTCGAGTTTCATTGCACTGCAGGTGAAAGCAGCACGCATCCACACCTCGGTCGTGCTGACGCCCTACACCCTGCGCCAGGGCACCGAGACGATCAAGGTGTCGGAGATCGTCAAGGTGTACCCGGAGCCCGACAGCCCGCTGGCCGGCCAGAAGGACCTCGAGCGCTGGCAGTCTGCCCGCGCGCTCGGCGAGCTCGTCGGCGTCCCCAAGGGCCGCACCGGCATCGGGCTGCGGCTCACCGGCGGTCGAACCGCGCAGGCGTGGGCGCGCAAACACCGCCACCTGCGCAACCTGCTGACCCCGCTGGTCGAGGAGCGCGTCGGCCCCACCGAGTCGCCGGACGACGACGAGCACGGCGAGAGTGCGCGCTGGTGACGTCCGGTGACGATGCGCGTGGTCGCGAGGAGAAGCCGGGCCGATTGGTCCGCTTCCGCGCCGTTGTCGAACTGCTGCTGGCCTGCGCCGCGGCGGTGGGCTGCGCGGCCAGTTGGTCGGCGGTGCGCTCCACCATTGCCGTCGCGCCCGTCCTCAAGGATCAGCCGGTGACGATGTCGGTCGTCTACGACCCGTCGATGCTGCTGGCCACGCTGCTACTGGCGGCGCTCGCCGGCGTACTGGCGGTCATCGGCATCGCCCGGCTGCGGCGGGCCGGCCGCACCCCGGCGATATGACCACCACCGATCTCGACCTGCGCGGCATGAGCTGCGGGTCATGCGCCGCCCGCATCGAGGGTGCGCTGAACCGGCTCGACGGCGTGCGCGCCGCGGTGAACTTCGCATTGGAACGGGCCCACGTCCAGCACGAGTCCGAGGTGTCGGCCGGCGACCTGATTCGCGCGGTGGAGTCGACGGGCTACCAGGCGTCGGTCGTCGTCGACCCGTTCGCGCAGTCCGACGACGTGCCGCAGGACGAGCTGCGTTCACGCCTGGTCGGCGCGACGCTGCTGGCGATTCCGGTGGTCGCGGTGTCGATGGTGATGGGCTGGCAGTTCGCCGGGTGGCAATGGCTGGCGCTGGCGCTGACCACGCCGGTGGTGGCGTGGGGCGGTTATCCGTTCCATCGTGCTGCGCTGCAAGGACTTCGGCACCGCACCTCGACGATGGACACGTTGGTGTCGCTCGGCACGCTGGCCGCCTACCTCTGGTCCACGGCCACGGTGCTGCGGGGAGCTTCCGGACCGGTCTACTTCGAAGTCGCCGCCGCGGTCACGGTGTTCCAGTTGGCCGGCCGCTACGCCGAGGCGCGGGCCAAACGCGCGTCCGGGGCGGCGCTGCGTTCGTTGTTGAGCCTGGGCGCCAAGGACGCGACGGTGCTGCGCGACGATGACGAGGTGCGGGTTCCGGTGTCGCAGTTGCAGGTTGGCGACGTGGTCGTGGTGCGTCCGGGGGAGCGGGTGGCCGTCGACGGTGTGATCACCGACGGTACAACGGCTTTGGATACCTCGGCGATGACGGGTGAGCCGGTGCCCGTCGACGCGGCCGCCGGTGACACCGTGGTCGGTGGTTCGCTGAACACCTACGGTCGGCTGCTGGTCCGCGCGACCCGGGTCGGTGGTGACACACAGTTGGCCCGGATGGGCGCCCTGGTCAGCGACGCCCAGAACAACAAGGCACCCATCCAGCGCACGGCCGATCGGGTCGCGGCGATCTTCGTCCCCGCGGTCCTGCTGATCGCCGCGGCGACCATGGCCGGGTGGCTGCTGGCCGGTCAGGCCTCCTCAGAAGCGTTCACCGCCGCCGTCGCGGTGCTGATCATCGCCTGCCCGTGCGCGCTCGGCTTGGCCACCCCGACCGCGATCCTGGTCGGCACCGGCCGCGGCGCGCAGCTGGGCATCCTGATCAAAGACCCGAAGCTGCTCGAGACCATCGAGGGCGTCGACACCGTGGTCTTCGACAAGACCGGAACGCTGACCACCGGCGCGATGGCCGTGCACGGCATCGAGGCCCGCCCCGGCGAAGACGCCGACGACGTGCTGGCCAAAGCGGCCGCGATCGAGTCGGCGTCCGAGCATCCGCTGGCCGCTGCGATCGTGGCGGCGGCCCGCGACCGCGGTATTCAGATCGGCAGCGGCCCAAATGAATTCGTCAACGACCCGGGCGTCGGCGTCGCCGGCGTGGTGGATGGCGTCGAAGTCTCGGTGTCTCGCATCGGCTCGCTGGCCGGCGTCGATCTGCTGGCGCCGCCGACCACTCGGCACACCGCCGTTCAGGTGACGTGGGGTGGTCAGGTCCGCGGCGTGATCACGCTGGCCGACCGGGTCAAACCCGACAGTGCTACGGCCATCGCGGAATTGCGCGCCATGGGCATCACCCCGATGCTGCTCACCGGCGACAGCGCGGCGGTGGCGCGGCAGGTCGCCGACGAGGTCGGCATCGCGGCCGACGATGTGATCGCCGGGGTGCTACCGACCGAAAAGGCCGACGCCATCACGCGTTTGAAGGCGCAGGGCCGCACGGTTGCCATGGTCGGCGACGGCGTCAATGACTCGGTGGCGCTGGCGGTCGCCGACATCGGCATGTCGATGGGCAGCGGCGCCGACGCGGCGATCGACGCCGGCGACCTGACGCTGATGCGGACCGACGTGCTTGCCGTGCCGACGGCGCTTCGGCTCTCGTCGCGCACGCTGCGGACCATCCGGATGAACCTGTTCTGGGCGTTCGCGTACAACGCGGCGGCGATCCCACTCGCGGCCCTGGGACTGCTGAACCCGATGATCTCCGGCGCCGCAATGGCCTGCTCATCACTGCTAGTGGTGGCGAACAGCCTGCGGCTCAAGCGATTTCAGGAAGCCAGCCAGGCCAGCTCGGCCGGCAGCTGCTGACGCCAGTACACCTCGTCGTGTCCGCCGGGTGAAAACCCACCCGCGGGCGGCGTCCGGAGCTGGCTGACGAACTGATGGGCGGCCGGCGCGAAACGGTCCTCGTTGCCGCAGTCGACCCGCAGCGGAATCTGGTTCAGCGCAGGCAATCCGAAGACCGTGTTGCGCGTCCAGTCGTCGTAGCTGTCGAAGGCACCGAGTGTGCTGGCGGTGTAGGACTGGTACAGCGCCGGGCTGACCGCGCAGATCCCCGCGGTGCGCGCCGGACCCAGTCGCGAGCCGAGCAGCATGGCGCCGTAGCCGCCCATCGACCAGCCCATGAAGCCGATCCGGGTGATGTCCAGGCTCATGGTCGCCAGCATCGGGATCAATTCGTTGAGCACCATCGAACCGGCGTCCTCGCCGCCGGCGCGGCGGTGCCAATAGGTGTCGCCGCCGTCGACGGCGACCACGGCGATCGGCGGCCGGCCGGCCTTCGCCAGCTCCGCGAGTGCCTGCTCGACACCAAAGCTCATCACCTGTTTGGCGCTGCCCCGCACGCCGTGCAGCGCGATCACCGGGCGCAGCGGCCCGGTGATGCCCGGCGGCCGGGCAATGATGTAGTTCGTCAGTACGCCGCCGCGGGCCGCCGAGACGAACGAACCGGCCACCTTGGTCGGCAACGGTGCGGGAGCGGCGACCGGCGGTGCGGGCGGCAGCGGGGCCGGCGGCTCGAGAGGGCCGGGGTCGGCCGGCACGCGCTCCGGATCGACCAGGGCGCCGAACGACCAGATTCCTGCCGCCCCCGCGATGGCGCCGGCGCCGAGGCGCAGGGCAGCACGGCGTGACAGGTCAGGCACGATGATCATCATGCCGAGCCGAGCGGGCCGCTGATACAGCTGAGCCGTTTCGGTATTTCTCCGTAATCAACGTGTGAACTGAATTGTTAGGGTCGGAACATGATGCTGGCGACTGTCGCGGTGCGTACTGGTGTGGCAATGCTGGCTGTCGCGACGCTGGCGTCGTGCAGCTCGAAGACTCCGAAGCCCAGTAGCCCGCCCAGCACACCGAGCGCGGCGAAAACCACCACGACCAAACCCGCGGAACCGCCGGGCGGCTACGACATCGGCCGAATTGCCAACCTGGCCAACCAATTACCGCCGGGATTCACCACGACCGAGATCCCGCGCACCACGCTGACCAAGGAACAGGCCGACAGTGCAGCCGGGCTGGAGAAGCAGTTCGCGTTCACCTTCGATCCGCCGCAATGCAATACGATGCTGAAGCCGACCGGCGTCGAAGCGGGCTCGGAATCGCAGGGTCTCCAAGCGCAGGGGCCACAACAACTGATGATCATGGCCGTGCGAACCGCGCAGCCTCTTCCGGACACAATTCTGGGTGCGGGATGCGATCGCGTGGCGTTCTCGTCGCAGGAGGGTGCGCGGGGAACCGCGGAACGTCTGGGCGGCCCGGCTATCGACGGCGTCACGACCGCCGCCGTCAAGGTGCACCTGGATTTCGCGGTCGCCGATTTCTCCAAGACGATCGACCGGCTCAGCTACTTCGCGCTCCTCGGCGACAAGACCGCGGTCCTCATCGACGGCGAGAAGGACCCGCAGCTGCTAGAGGACCTGCTCGTCAAAGCGGTGGCGGCGATCCGCCAGAAGTAGCGCGTCAGTTCTCCTCGATGGCGCTGCAGATCGCGGCCGACCTGTCCTCGGCGCAGCAGTCGTCGGCGTCGCGCCGGCTGTTGATCAGAGACTCGCGCAAGCCCAGCAATTCCTCAACGGCGCTGTCGATTTCGATGATTCGCTCGTCGAGCATGTCGCGGACGGCGACACACGGTGAGGCGCCGCCGTTGCGGATGACGATGATCCGGCGAATGTCCTCCAGATGCAGGCCGAGTTTCCGGGCTCGCCGGATGAACGTCAGCAACTCCACATCATCTTCGTCGTAGATGCGGTAGCCGGTGACGGTCCGGTCGGCGGGCGGGAGCAGGCCCTTTGCCTCGTAGACGCGCACAGCCTTACGGGTGAGCCCGGCGGCGGCGGCAGCCTGGCCGATCGTAAGTCCTGATGTCAGCGGCACATATCCAGTATTGACCTTGCCCCAGGGGCCAGGTTCTAGCGTTTCGCTATCCCAATTCCACAGCACCGAAGGAGATTGCGAACATGGCCCTCAATCAAGGCGAAACCTACGAATGCCCGGACGCCGGATGCGGCTGCCAGGTCACGGTGACCCGGGCGACGCAGGCCGACTGCCCCCGCCCCGAGGCGCTGACCTGCTGCGGCAACACGATGGTCAAAGCCGGAGGCTGATGCACGCGGCGGCGGTTGGTACAAAGTTCGAAATGTGTAACACTGTTCCACATGACCGAACTGCACGACGCCACCGTCGCCGCAGCCACCGACGATGCGCTGCCGCTGGGCCCGCAGTCGCTGGTGTGGCGTTACTTCGGCGACAACCGGATGTACCTCATCGGGCCGCGGCCCGCCGTGCTGCAGAACATGCTGGCCGAACTCGGCCAGGGCGTCCTCGATCATTCGGTGTTCTTCGACGACACCTCCGCGCGGATCAAGCGCTCGCTGCCGCCGATCTTCCGGACCGTCTACGGCGCCGACGATGACAACGCGGGCCATCAGGTGCGTGACTTCCACCACCAGATCAAAGGTGAAATGCCAACGGGCGAGCGGTATCACGCGCTGGACCCGGAGACCTACTACTGGGCGCACGCCACCTTCGTCGAGCAGGTGCTCTACTTCGCCGACACCTTCGTCAAACGGCTGACCGACGCGGAGAAGGAGCAGATCTACCTGGAGTCCAAGACCTGGTATCGCCGCTACGGTGTCAGCGAGCGACCGATGCCCGCGAACTACCAGGAGTTCGAGAAGTACTGGGACCACATGATGGACCGCATCGTGGTCGCCCACCCCACCGCGAAATACGGTGTGGGATATGTGACCAAGGGCTTCCCGCGACCCAAGGCCGTGTCGCCACTGGCGTGGCGACTGGTGGCGCCGGTGTTCAATCCGGTCGCGGCGTTCCTCACCACCGGTGGGATGCCGCCGCGCGGCCGCGAACTGCTCGGCCTGCCCTGGAGTGATCGTCAGGAACGTCGCTATCAGCGCTTCGCCGCGGTGTGGCGATCGCGGCCGGTGAACTGGCTGTGGGATCGGTTGCCAATGAGTCTGCGTTACAACGGTTTTGCCCAGGCCGGTTATGCCCGGGGCTGATGCGGCCACCAACGCGATCCTCGACGCCGCCGTCGTCGAGTTTCAGCAGCACGGCTTCCGCCGGGTCGCTCTCGACGACGTGGCCCGGCGCGCCCGCGTCAGCCGCACCACTATCTACCGCCGCTTCGCCAACCGGGACGAGCTGGTCGCCGCCGTCATCGACCGGGAAAACGCCATCCTGTTCGCCAACATCGCCGATGAACTGAAAAGCCGACGGCCGCAATCGAATTACTACGTCGAAGCCTTCACATTGTCGATCGTTCGATTCCGACAACACCGCGTGCTCACCCGCATGTTGGCCGACGAGCCCGGCCTGATGCTGGAATTGGCGAACCAGCACTGGGACGCGGCCGTCGAGCGGATGGCGGACGCGCTGCGGGTGATCTTCCCCGACGGCTTCGCCGAGCAAATCGGATCCGACGCGGTCGACGAGCTCGCGGACACGATCCTGCGTTATGCGGCAATGGTTTTGCTGTTGCCGGCTCGCCAGCCGATGCTCGACGACGACGACATTCGCGCGTTTGCGACCACGCATTTCCTGCCCAGCCTGCCCATCGCGCTGCGCGCCGTCCCGGTGTGAAACGAGCGCGGCCAAGCGCGTAGGTGTTAGCGTCCGGGCATGCCGGAGACCCACGAGACGAGCGGTGCCGCACCGCTGCGCCGAGGTCTGTCGCAACGGCAGCTGAACATGATCGCGCTCGGGGGTGTCATCGGCGCCGGGCTGTTCGTCGGATCCGGCGTCATCATCGGCGAGACCGGGCCCGGCGCATTCATCACCTACGCGATGTGCGGCGTGCTGGTCGTCCTGGTGATGCGGATGCTCGGCGAGATGGCCACCGCCAATCCGTCGACGGGGTCGTTCGCCGACTACGCCCGTCAGGCACTCGGCGGTTGGGCGGGCTTCTCGGTCGGCTGGCTGTACTGGTACTTCTGGGTCGTGGTGGTCGGCTTCGAGGCCATCGCCGGCGGTGCGGTGCTGTCCTACTGGATCAACGGTCCGCTGTGGCTGATGTCGGGGATCCTGATGGTCGCGATGACGGCGACCAATCTGTTCTCGGTCGCCGCGTTCGGTGAGTTCGAATTCTGGTTCGCCGGAATCAAAGTCGCGGCGATCGTCGTGTTCCTGGCGCTCGGCTCGCTGTTTGTGTTCGGGTTGTGGCCGCGGCGCAGCCTCGACTTCAGCAACCTGACCGCGCACGGCGGGTTCTTCCCCAATGGCGTCGGCACGGTCTTCGGTGCCGTTTCGGTGGTGGTGTCCGCGATGGTCGGTGCCGAGGTGGCCACCATCGCCGCCGCTGAGACCGCGAATCCCGAACGGGCCGTGGCGAAAGCGACGAAGTCGGTGGTCGTCCGGATCGTCATCTTCTACCTGGCCTCGATCTTCCTGCTCGCCGTGATCGTGCCGTGGAACATGGAACGGCCGGGTCTCTCGCCGTACGTTGCGGCGTTGGGGGAGATGGGGATTCCCGCCGCCGGGCACATCATGAACGCGGTGGTGCTGACGGCGGTGCTGTCGTGCCTGAACTCCGGCCTGTACACCGCGTCGCGAATGTTGTTCGTGCTGGCCGCTCGCGGCGAGGCGCCGATCGAGCTGGTCAAGGTGGGCCGGCGCGGTGTGCCCCACGCCGCGATCCTGGTGTCGTCCGTCGTGGGTTTTTTGTGTGTGGTGATGGCGTGGATCGCACCGGAAGCGGTCTTCACGTTCCTGCTGAAATCGTCCGGTTCGCTGGTGCTTTCGGTGTACCTGCTGATCGCCCTGTCGCAGATCGTGCTGCGCCGCCGCACCCCCGCCGCCCGGCTGCGGGTGAAGATGTGGCTGTTCCCGGGCCTGTCGATCGCCACGGCGGTCGCCCTGGTTGCCGTGCTGGTGCTGATGGCGTTCGACCCGAACGCTCGGATGGAACTCGTGCTCGGTCTGCTGTCCTGGGCGGTGGTGCTGACGCTGTACTTCCTGCCGCGCTGGTGGCGGAGGCCGACGCGGAGCGGCGCGGGCGTGACACCGACCGGCAAGGCGAAGCGGGTGCTGGTGCTGGCAAACAAAAACGTCGCTACGAGCGAACTTTTCGACGTCCTGCGCCGTGTCGACGCCCAGCAGCGTGCGGAGTATTTCATCTGCGTGCCGGTGAACCCCGTCGACACCGGGCAGGCCGAGCGCACTGGTCCGGTCTTCGTCTTGGACGCCACCGTCACCGCGGCGCACGGACGCCTCGACGCGATCCTGACGGCACTGCGGGAAGTGGGCCTCGATGCCGACGGCGAACTCGGCGACTACCGGCCGCTGCGGGCGCTCGATGCCGCGGTGCGGCGCTTCCAACCCGACCAACTGGTGATCGCCGAGGCGCGCTCGGCCTGGCTGCGACTCGGCATGGTCGACCGGGTGCGAGCGGCATACCCGCTCCCAGTGCTGCACGTGGTGCCCGGCTCGTCGGCGCTGAGCTCGGCCTGAGCCGGCGATGAGCGCCACACCCCAACTGCGCCAAGGGTTGTCGCAGCGGCAGCTGACGATGATCGCGATCGGCGGCATCATCGGCGCCGGATTCTTCGTCGGGTCGGGCGTCGTGATCGGCAAGGCCGGCCCGGCGGCGTTCCTGACCTACGCGCTGTGCGGCGTGCTGATCATCCTGGTGATGCGGATGCTCGGCGAGATGGCCACCGCCAACCCGTCGACGGGGTCGTTCGCCGACTACGCGCGCGAAGCACTGGGCGGCTGGGCGGGCTTCTCGGTCGGCTGGCTCTATTGGTACTACTGGGTGATCGTGGTCGGTTTCGAGGCCGTCGCCGGCGCGAAGGTCATCACCTACTGGTTTCCCGCGCCACTGTGGCTACTGTCGCTGCTGCTGATGACGGTGATGACGGCGACGAACCTGTTCTCGGTGTCGTCTTACGGCGAATTCGAATTCTGGTTCGCCGGAATCAAAGTCGCGGCGATTCTGCTCTTCCTGCTGCTCGGTTCGGCGTACGCGTTCGGGCTGTGGCCGCGCCGGCACGCCGACTTCACCAACCTGCATGCCCACGGCGGTTTCTTTCCCAACGGACTGCACGGCGCGTTCGGAGCGATCGTCGTGGTGATCTTCTCGATGGTCGGCGCGGAGATCGCGACCATCGCCGCCGCGGAGACCCCCGATCCCGAGCGCGCCATCCGCCGGGCGACCAACGCCGTCGCCGCCCGCATCGCGATTTTCTTTGTGGGATCGGTCTTTCTGCTGACCGTCGTGCTGCCGTGGAACTCCACGCAATCCGGGGCGTCGCCATTCGTCGCGGCGCTGAAGCAGATGGGCATCCCTGGCGCCGACCACCTGATGAACGCGGTGGTACTCACCGCGGTGCTGTCCTGCCTGAACTCCGGTCTCTACAGCGCCTCGCGAGTGCTATTCGTACTCGCCGGCCGGCACGAGGCGCCGGCCCGGTTGCTCGAGGTGAGTCGGCGTGGTGTGCCCTATCTCGCGATCGTCGGGTCGTCGCTGGTCGGATTTCTATGCGTGATCATGGCCGCCGTCGCCCCCAGCACGGTGTTCCAGTTCCTGCTCAACTCGTCGGGCGCGATCGTGCTGCTGGTCTATTTGCTGATTGCGTTGTCGCAGATCGTGTTACGCCGCAAGACCGCGCCGGAGAAGTTACAGGTGAAGATGTGGCTGTTCCCCGGGCTGTCGATTCTGACGGCGGCCGCGATCGCCGCGGTGCTGGTGCAGATGGCGTTCGACGCCGGCGCGCGCATGCAGTTCTGGCTCAGCCTGCTGTCATGGGCCGTGACGATCGGGCTGTACTTCGTCACGAAACGTGTTGCGACCCGGGCGGATTAGCCGGTCTTGGTCAGCAGCACGGCGTGCTCGAACGGCAGTCGGGCGAAGACGCGGTGCGCCGCGCCGCCGACGTGCGTTGCCGCGGCTTCCTTGGTGACGGTCTGCGGGTTGGCGACGCCGAACGTCTTGCCGTGCCGACGCATGCGCCCGCCGCCGGCGGCGTTGAGGTTCTTCAGCCAGTCGCGGTCTGGGCCGTAGGTCAGCAGGATCGCCACGCCGGGCTTGCCGCCGACGTCGGCGTTGAACACCGTCAACGGGGTGCGGTAGGCCTTGCCGGACTTACGGCCGACGTGTTCGAGGATGCCGAACGACGGGGCCCAGCCGGCCCACATCTTCTGGATCGGGTTGGTCACCCGCCGGTTGAACCGGGCGAGTCGCTGCGGTAGTTGCATACCGTCATCCAACTCCGGCGGCGCCCTCCAGCCAACCCCCGGAAGCGAGACCCAACCGAGACGTTGTCGGCCCCGAATACCTCTTCACCAAGTGCGAGGAGGATCACAGTGACCTATCCCAGCGTCGGCGATCTGCCCGAAGAAGCCACCTCCACGCTGCTCGGCGTCTGCGGTCAGTTGTCGCGCTCGAAACACGCGGGCCTGGCGCGCTGGGCCGCCGCGGTATCCGACGCCCTGCTGGTCCAGCTGGTAACGGTGACCACCGGGGTGCACGTCGACGGCACCACCCACGAGCCGCTCCCGCTGAAAGAACTGGCCGCCGCTGAATTGGAAGGCCTGCACTCGCTGTTGCTGGCCGGCGCCGAGGCGAGCGAAGACGAATCGGTCGCGGCCTGGTGCACCCGGATGAACGGGCTGATCATCGCCGACCTCTGCCGTCGCGAACTCGAGCAGTTGGCCATCGACGCCAAGGCCGCCGCGATCGTCGCCGAGGAACGCCGGCTGGCGTGCCTGACCCGGCACGACGGCCTGTTCGCCTAGCCGTTCTTGGTCAGGGTGTAAGTGCCCGATTCGCGCGGCAGCGATATTTCGGGTGGCGGGTTGATCGTGTACGTCCCTACCAGCGTGTTCGGGTCGAACGAATCCTCTCCGAACTCCTTGAGTTCAGAAACCCACCGGTTGCCTTCGAGGTGGTACGTCGATGTGCTGTCGGGCGACTCCGCAACGGTATAGGTGACGCAACCCGCCCCGCACGGCGCGAATATCACCTCGAAGGGCTTTCTGCTCCCGTCGCCGGTGGTTCGCGTGTAAGACCCGTTCGGCGCATCGGCCGCCGCCGGGCCGGTTCCGATGAGCCCCGCCACCGCCACCGCAGCCGCGACAACCACGCTCCTGGTAATCATGCGCATCGCTCGGACGCTAGTGAGCGTTGCCGACGCGCGTGAGGGGTGTACCCGCGTTCATAGCGGATTGATATCGCCGGTGGTCACGATTCCGAAAGTGGGTCCCCCCCCTGGCTCGCGGGGGCTGCTGTGGCGCGTGTGACTGCCGGCCGGACAACTACACCCTGTAGTCGACAGGCTCCCGACGACTGGGACACTGGAGGGCGTGCATACGGACGTCTCGTCGAAGCTGTTCGACGCCGCCAGCGCCGTCATTCCGGGCGGGGTGAACTCGCCGGTTCGGGCGTTCCAGGCCGTCGGCGGCACACCCCGCTTCATCACCGAGGCCAACGGCTACTGGCTCACCGACGCCGACGGCAATCGCTACGTCGACCTGGTCTGCTCCTGGGGGCCGATGATCCTCGGCCACGCCCACCCTTCGGTGGTGAACGCCGTCACCAAGGCCGCCGCCAACGGGCTGTCGTTCGGCGCGCCCACGCCCGCGGAAAGCGAACTGGCTACCGAGATCATCGACCGGGTCGCGCCCGTCGACCTGATCCGGCTGGTCAACTCCGGAACCGAGGCCACCATGAGCGCGGTCCGCCTGGCCCGCGGGTTCACCGGCCGCAGCAAGATCGTCAAGTTCTCCGGCTGCTACCACGGCCACGTCGACGCGTTGCTGGCCGATGCCGGATCCGGCGTCGCGACGCTGGGGCTGCCGTCCTCGCCGGGCGTCACCGGCGCGACGGCCGCCGACACGATTGTGCTGCCGTACAACGACATTGACGCTGTGCGCGACACCTTCGACGAGCTCGGCGACCAGATCGCCGCCGTGATCACCGAGGCCAGCCCGGGCAACATGGGCGTCGTTCCGCCCGTGAAGGGCTACAACGCGGCGCTCCGCGAGGTCGCGCACGAGCACGGTGCACTGTTGATCGTCGACGAGGTGATGACGGGATTCCGGATCAGCCGAAGTGGTTGGTACGGAGCAGATCCCGTCGACGCCGACCTGTTCACCTTCGGCAAGGTGATGAGCGGCGGCCTCCCGGCCGCGGCGTTCGGTGGGCGCGCCGAGGTGATGCAGCGACTCGCCCCGCTCGGGCCGGTGTACCAGGCGGGCACGCTGTCGGGGAACCCCGTCGCCGTCGCCGCGGGCCTGGCCACGCTGCGCGCGGCCGACGACGCCGTATACGCGAGGCTCGATGCCAACGCCGACCGGCTCGCAGGCCTGCTGTCGCAATCGCTCACCGAAGCCGGAGTGCCACACCAGATTCCGCGCGCGGGCAATATGCTCAGCGTCTTCTTCGGCGAAAAGCCGGTGACCGACTTCGCCTCCGCGCGCAACAGCGAGACCTGGCGCTTCGCGCCGTTCTTCCACGCGCTGCTCGACGGCGGCATCTACCCGCCTTGCAGCGCGTTCGAAGCGTGGTTCGTCTCGGCGGCGCTCGACGACGCAGCATTCGAGCGGATCGCCGAAGCACTCCCGGCGGCCGCCAAAGCCGCAGCCGCAGCCAAGGAGACCACGCCCTGATGGCCGAACAGACCCGCGTCCACCTGATCCGGCACGGCGAGGTGCACAACCCCGACGCCATCCTGTACGGACGGCTGCCCGGATTCCGCTTGTCCGACAAGGGAAACCGTCAAGCCCAGGCGGCGGCCGAGGCGCTGTCCGGCCGCGACATCGTCGCCGTGATCGCCTCGCCGTTGCAGCGCGCGCAAGAGACCGCAACGCCGATCGCCGCCAAGCACAATCTCACCATCGACACCGACCCGGACCTGATCGAGTCGGCCAACTTCTTCGAGGGCAAGCGGGTCAGCCCCGGCGACGGCGCCTGGCGCGACCCGCGGTTCTGGTGGCAACTTCGCAACCCGTTCAAGCCGTCGTGGGGGGAGCCCTACAAGCAGATCGCGGAGCGCATGACGACCGCGATCGACAAGGCCCGCGCCCGGGCCGCAGGTCACGAGGTCGTCTGCGTCAGCCATCAACTTCCGGTGTGGACAAGCCGACTCGCGGTCAGCGGCAAGCGCCTGTGGCACGACCCGCGCCGCCGCGAGTGTGCGGTCGGTTCGGTGACGACGCTGGTCTACGACGGCGATCGACTGGTCGACGTCGAGTATCTGGAGCCGACACTCAGTTGACCAGGCTGGCGTTCGTCGTCCTCGTGGTGGTGGGCCTGCTGGCCGGCTGCTCCACTGGCGATGACGCCGTAGCCCAGGGCGGGACCTTCGAATTCGTCTCTCCCGGAGGCAAAACCGACATCTTCTACAACCCGCCCGACCGCCGCGGCAAACCCGGGCTAATCTCCGGACCTGACCTGATGGACCCGAGCCGCACCGTGACGGTGGACGACTTCGTGGGCAAGGTCGTCGTCGTCAACGTCTGGGGGCAGTGGTGCGGGCCGTGCCGCGCCGAGGCACCGGCGCTGCAGAAGGTGTACGACGCGACCCGCGCCGAAGGCGTCGAGGTTCTCGGTATCGACGTGCGCGACAACAATCGTGAAGCCGCGCAGGACTTCGTGAAAGACCGCACGCTGACCTACCCGTCGATCTACGACCCGGCGATGCGCACGATGCTCGCGTTCGGCGGCAAGTATCCGACCTCCGTCATTCCGTCGACCGTGGTGTTGGACCGTCAGCACCGCGTCGCCGCGGTGTTCCTGCGCGAACTGCTCGCCGAAGACCTGCAACCCGTCGTGCAGCGGATCGCGGCAGAGAAATGAGCTTCACCGAAACCGCTACCGCCGGACCACTTCTGCTCGCGCTCGGGGTTTCGGTGCTGGCCGGCCTGGTGTCCTTCGCGTCGCCGTGCGTGGTGCCACTGGTGCCCGGCTACCTCTCCTACTTAGCCGCCGTGGTCGGCGTCGACGAGGCAGAGCACGCGGCGGCCAGGGCGCGGTGGCGGGTGGCCGGGTCGGCCGCGTTGTTCGTCGCGGGATTCACCGTGGTGTTCCTGCTCGGTACCGTTGCCGTGCTGGGTATGACCACCTCGCTGATCACCAATCAGGTTGTACTGCAACGGGTCGGCGGTGTGATCACCATCCTGATGGGCCTGGTGTTCGTCGGCTACGTCCCGGCGCTGCAGCGCCAGTTCCGTTTCGCGCCAAGACAATTGTCGACGATAGCCGGCGCTCCGTTGTTGGGTGCGGTGTTCGCGCTAGGCTGGACGCCCTGCCTGGGGCCGACGCTCGCCGGGGTGGTCACCGTCGCGTCGGCGACCGACGGGGCCAGCGTGGCCCGCGGCATCGTGCTGGTGGTCGCCTACTGCCTGGGCCTGGGAATCCCGTTCGTGCTGTTGGCCTTTGGCTCGGCCTCGGCCGTCGCCGGCCTCGGCTGGCTGCGCCGGCACACCCGCGCGCTGCAGATCTTCGGCGGCGTGCTGCTGATCGCGGTGGGAGTGGCGCTGGTCAGTGGTGGCTGGAACGACTTCGTGTCGTGGGTGCGCGATGGGTTCGTCTCGGATGTGAGGTTGCCGATTTGAGCCGGCTGATGGCCTACGCCCGCAACACCTGGCGGGCGCTGACGTCGATGGGCACCGCGCTGGTGCTGCTGTTCCTGCTCGCGCTCGGCGCGATGCCAGGGGCGTTGCTGCCGCAGCGCAGCCTCAACGCGGGCAAGGTCACCGACTACCTGGCGGCCCACCCGAAGATCGGCCCGATTCTCGACAAACTGCAGGCGTTCAACGTGTTCGGCAGCTTCTGGTTCACCGCGATCTACACGCTGCTGTTCGTCTCGCTGCTGGGTTGCCTGACGCCGCGGATGATCGAGCACGCCCGCAGCATGCGCGCCACCCCGGTGCCCGCCCCCCGCAACCTCACCCGGCTCCCCAAGCACGCCGTCGCCACCGTCGTCGGCGACGCCGACGCGATCGGCGCCACCATGACCGAGCGCCTCCGCGGTTGGCGCACCGAGGTCCGACGTGGCGACGACATCGAAATCTCCGCCGAGAAAGGCTATTTGCGCGAGTTCGGCAATCTGGTCTTCCACTTCTCGCTGCTCGGCCTGCTGGTCGCGGTGGCCGCCGGCAAGCTGTTCGGTTATGAGGGCAACGTCGTCGTCATCGCCGACGGCGGACCGGGTTTCTGTTCCGCGTCGCCGGCCGCGTTCGACTCCTTCCGCGCCGGCAACACCGTCGACGGCACGTCACTGCATCCAATCTGCTTGCGCGTCAACGACTTCAAGGCGAAGTACCTACCGTCGGGGCAGGCCACGTCGTTCGCCGCCGACATCGACTACCAGTCCGGCCGCGACCTCAACACCGGCAGCTGGCGGCCCTACCGCCTCGAGGTCAACCATCCGCTGCGCGTCGCCGGCGACCGCGTCTACCTGCAGGGCCACGGCTACGCACCGACGTTCAGCGTCGTATTCCCGGACGGCCGAACCCGCACTTCGACCGTGCAGTGGCGGCCCGACAATCCGCAGACCCTGCTCTCGTCCGGCGTCGCGCGCATCGACCCGCCCGCCGGCACCTATCCCGACGCGAAAGAACGCCGCGAGCACCAGATCGCGATCACCGGTCTGCTCGCACCGACCGAGCAACTCGAGGGCAAGCTCCTCTCGTCGAGCTTCCCGGCGCTGATTGCGCCCGCCGTTGCCGTCGACATCTACACCGGCGACACCGGCCTGGACAGCGGCCGGCCGCAATCGCTGTACACCCTCGACCCGCGGCTGATCGACCAGCACCGGATCACCCGTGCCAAGCGGGTCAACCTACGCGTCGGCCAGCAGGTCCGCATCGAGGAGGGGCCCGCGGCGGGCACGGTCGTGCGCTTCGACGGCGCCGTCCCGTTCGTCAACCTCCAGGTGTCCCACGACCCCGGCCAGATCTGGGTCCTCGTCTCCGCGATGGCGATGATGGCGGGCCTGGTCGTCTCGCTGCTGGTGCGCCGGCGACGAGTGTGGATTC
Source organism: Candidatus Mycobacterium wuenschmannii (assembly GCF_030252325.1). Lineage (NCBI taxonomy): Bacteria > Bacillati > Actinomycetota > Actinomycetes > Mycobacteriales > Mycobacteriaceae > Mycobacterium > Candidatus Mycobacterium wuenschmannii. The sequence continues at coordinate 4,427,669 of NZ_CP126981.1, forward strand.
GGCTGCGGACCGACCCGGCAGGTACGGTGAATGTCCAGGTAGGCGGTTTGGCGCGGACCGACAACGCCGGTTGGGGCGACGAATTCGAGCGGCTCGTCGAGCGTCTCGAAGACGGCCTGAGCATTTCGCGGGCCGAACCGATCGCTACCGGAAGGAGCACCTCGTGAATACCACGCACATCCACCTCGGGCTGGCGCGCAACTCCGACTGGGCGTTCACGTCCGCGGTGGTGATCATGGTGGTCGCGCTGCTGCTGCTGGCCGTCGAACTCGCCTACACCCGCAGCCGAAAGAGCGAGCGCGAACTGGTCGGCGTCGGGGCCGACAGCGCGGCCCCCGGCGTGGTGACCGAGGCGCCGCGACGCCCGCTCGACGAGCGGGTCGGTCGGGCCGGGCTGTTCCTGGTCTACGCCGGAATCGGGCTGCTGTTTCTCTGCATCGTGCTGCGCGGCCTGGCCACCCAGCGGGTGCCGTGGGGCAACATGTACGAATTCATCAACCTGACCTGCTTCTGCGGCCTGGTCGCGGGCGCAATCGTGCTGCGCCGCCCGCAATATCGCCCGCTGTGGGTCTTCCTGCTGTTGCCGGTGCTGGTTCTGCTGACGGTGTCCGGGCGCTGGCTCTACACCAACGCCGCCCCGGTGATGCCCGCGCTGCAGTCCTACTGGCTGCCGATCCACGTGTCGGTGGTCAGCCTGGGCTCGGGTGTGTTCATGGTCGCCGGCGTGGCCAGCATCCTGTTCCTGCTGCGCACCTCCCGGCTCAGCGGGCCGGACACCCCGGGGACACTCGCCCGGTTGGTGCAGCGCCTGCCCGACGCGCAGACGCTGGACCGCATCGCCTACCGGACCACGATCTTCGGGTTCCCGGTCTTCGGCTTCGGGGTGATCTTCGGCGCCATCTGGGCCGAAGAGGCCTGGGGCAGGTACTGGGGTTGGGACCCGAAGGAAACTGTGGCGTTCATCGCATGGGTGGTCTACGCCGCATACCTGCACGCACGGTCGACGGCGGGCTGGCGGGACCGGAAAGCGGCCTGGATCAACGTGGTTGGGTTCGTGGCCATGGTGTTCAACCTGTTCTTCGTCAATCTGGTGACCGTCGGCCTGCATTCCTACGCGGGAGTGGGATAACCGCAGCTCAGCGGCTTCTAAGGCCGCTGCGTTATGTTCGATTGAAAGATTGCTCGACTGCCGGAGACCTTCGAGCGTTGCAACGAGGGGATATTTCACCGTGTCTGACCATCCGACGCACGACGCGAATGCGGGACGTCGCGGAGACCATCCGACGACCGAGCTGCCGCCGCACGCGCCACCGCCGCCGCCGGCCGCCGAGCCGCAGACCCGGGCGTTCGCCGGATTCCGCACCGAGCGCCGCTTCGGCGAGACCCAGAACGCGCCGATGCCGGAGACCCGCGTCGAGCCGCGCGCTTGGGCGGAGACGCCGTACCAGGGGCTGCCCCGCGTCGTCGAGTCCGACGAGGCGCCGCGCCGGGTCTTCGGCAACTACGGGGGACCGCCGCCAGGCTTGCCGGCCGAGGCCGGATCGCAGCAGGCTCACCTGCCACCGTCGCGTTACCCGGAGCTGTCCACCAGCACCCTGCTGCGTCAGGTCAAGCCCGCGCCGTCGGAGGGTTGGCGTCGTTGGCTGTACAAGCTGTCGGGTCAGCTGATCAATGTCGGCGAGAGCCCGCGAACCATCCGCTACAACGACCTCACCGTCCAGGTGAATGCGCCGCTGCGCGGCTGCTACCGGATCGCGATGCTGTCGCTCAAGGGTGGGGTCGGCAAGACCACCATCACCGCGACGCTGGGCGCCACGTTCGCCTCGATCCGCGGCGACCGGGTGGTGGCCGTCGACGCCAACCCCGACCGCGGCACACTGAACCAGAAGGTGCCGCTGGAGACCCCGGCCACCGTGCGGCACCTGCTGCGCGACGCCGAAGGCATTGAGCGCTACAGCGACGTCCGCAGCTACACCTCGCAGGGCCGCAGCCGGCTGGAAGTCCTTGCCTCAGAAAGTGATCCGGCGATGTCGGAGGCGTTCAGCGCCGAGGACTACGCGAAGACGCTGGACATACTCGAGCGGTTCTACGGCCTGGTGCTGACCGACTGTGGCACAGGGCTTTTGCACTCCGCGATGACGGCGGTGCTGGAAAAGGCCGACGCGCTGATCGTGGTCAGCTCGGGCTCCATCGACGGCGCCCGCAGCGCCTCGGCCACGCTCGACTGGCTGGACGCCCACGGCCACGAAGAGCTGGTGAGCAATTCGATCGCGGTGATCAACGCGGTGCGGCCACGCTCCGGCAAGGTCGACATGCAGAAAGTGGTCGACCACTTCTCGCGGCGTTGCCGCGCAGTCCGTTTGGTGCCGTTCGACCCGCACCTCGAAGAGGGCGCCGAGATCGATCTCGACATGCTGCGGCGCGACACCCGAGAAGCGCTCATCGAGCTGGCAGCCGTTGTCGCAGATGGCTTTCCGAACGATCAGCGTCGTTCGAACGAGCACTTCATCTAGCTAGCGCGGAGTCAGCGCGGGTTGTTGTCGCCGTGGCTCAATCGCCACAAGAAATCCGGATCGTCGTCGGGTCCGATGACACGACTCTTCGGTCGGTTGATCTGCGCGCGGGCCGCGCGCACGCCGAAGTACACCAGTGATCCGAGAAGGAAAACCAGGAGCAAGTACAGCACTCAACACCTCCTTGGTCTGAATATACGCGGCGACCTACGCTCGTACGGTGTCAAACGGACAGAGCCCGGCCGGTCGCGCCGTCGTCAACGTTGTGCTGTACGTGGTCGCGCGGTTGGCGTTGGTGGCCGCTTTGACCGCGGTCATCTTCGGAATCGGGCGGGCGGTCGGGGTGCATGAGTTCCCGATCATCGTCGCGTTGCTGTTCGCGTTGGTGATCGCGATGCCGCTGGGCATGTGGCTCTTCGCGCCGCTGCGCCGACGGGCCACCGTCGGCCTCGAAGAGGCCACCGCGCGCCGCCGCCACGACCGCGAGCAGCTGCAAGCCCGGCTGCGAGGCGAGGAGCCGCCCGCCTAGCTCGTCCGCGCCAGGGCCGCGGCCACCAGGATCGACCAGACCAGCATCGTCAGGCCGGTGTCACGCAACACCGGTATCAGCGCGGGCCCGAGCTGCCCGGTCCGTACCGGCTTGGCCGCCCGCACCGCCAACGGCGTGGCGAGCAGGCCCGCCAAAGCCCACGGCGTGGCCGCGCTCAGAGCCAGCGTCGAGGCTGCGGCGACGCCCAGCAGCACCTGATAGAAGACGCGAGTTCCCTTGTCGCCCAACCGAACCGCCAGCGTGATCTTGCCGGACTCCGCATCGGTGGGAATGTCGCGCAGGTTGTTGGCCACCAGTACCGCCGACGACAGCGACCCCATCGCCACCGCCACGACCCCGCCGACCCAGTCGACCCGCAACGCCTGGACGAACTGGGTGCCCAACACCGCGATCAGACCGAAGAACAAGAACACCGCGACCTCGCCGAAGCCGGCGTAGCCGTAGGGCCGCGAACCGCCGGTGTACAGCCAGGCCCCGGCGATGCACAGCGCGCCGACCGCGATCAGCCACGGCGCGCTCGTCAGCGCGAGCGCCAATCCGGCGACCGCGCCGAAGGCCAGGCTCGCCAGCGCCACCGCCAGGACCGACCGCGGCGCCGCCAGCTTCGAGCCGACCAGGCGCAGCGGGCCGGCCCGGTTGTCGTCGGTGCCGCGGATGCCATCGGAGTAATCGTTGGCGAAGTTGACCCCGACGATCAGCGCCAGCGCGACCGCCAAAGCCAGCAGCGCCTTCCACCAGACGAATCCGTGCAGCCAGGCGGCACCGCCGGTTCCGGCGATGACGGGGGCGATGGCGTTGGGGAGCGTGCGCGGTCGCGCACCGGCGATCCACTGGGCAAGGCTGGCCACCCGCTGATCGTTCCATGCCCGTGCACGACAATGTCTGAGTGCTGGGAGTGATCGGTGGTAGCGGGTTCTACGACTTCTTCGACGCTGACGCCCGCAGCGTCAGCCTGGACACCCCGTACGGTGCGCCCAGCGGCCCGGTGACGATCGGGTCGGTCGGCGACCACGAGGTGGCGTTCCTGCCGCGCCACGGCGTCGACCATCGCTTCCCGGCGCACAAGGTGCCCTACCGGGCCAACCTCTGGGCGCTGCGCGCGCTCGGGGTCCGACGGATCTTCGCGCCGTGCGCGGTCGGCAGCCTGACCACCGATCACGGCCCGGGCGCCGTGGTGGTGCCCGATCAACTGGTCGACCGCACCCGGCACCGCGCCGACACCTACTTCGACTCCGGCGCCGCGCACGTGGCCTTCGCCGACCCGTACTGCCCGACGCTGCGCGCCGCGGCCAACGGCCTGCCCGACGTCGTCGACGGCGGCACCATGGTCGTCATCGAGGGGCCGCGGTTTTCCACCCGCGCCGAGAGCCAGTGGTTCGCCTCGGCCGGCTTCACCCTGATCAACATGACCGGCTACCCCGAGGCCGTGCTCGCGCGTGAACTCGAAATCTGCTATGCAGCAATTGCTTTGGTAACCGACCTGGACGCCGGAATCGAGTCGGGCGCCGGCGTCACGATGGAGAATGTCGTCGAGGAATTCGCCAGAAACATCGAGCCGTTCAAGAAGCTGATCCGCGATGCCATCGGCCGGGTCGGTCTCGACCACACGTGTCAGGACTGCCTGCCGCACACCGGGGCGCCGTCGCCGTTCGACGGATAGCTCAGCCGGTCTTGGCCTCGGGCTGGCCGGGCACCCGGCCCCGTCGCAGCGTGTCGATCAGCTCGCGGTACGGCCCGACCAGGTAAACGGTGTCGTCGGCGTGCAGGCGGGCGTCGCGGCGCGGGTGCAACTTGAGCAGCCCGTTGGATGTCACGATCGCGATGACCCGGGCCTGGGTGGACAGCTCGAACATCCGCAGTCCGTCCAGCTCGCTGCCAGCGGCCACCTGCATGCCGCCGACCACGAACGAGCTCTGGCCCACCGAGAAGGTGCTCAGCACCTGCAGGCCTATCGCGGCGCCGATGAAATACGGCACCGCCAGTTCGACCGTGGAGCGGACGTTCTCGAAGCCGAACCGCTGCGCGACCGCGAAGCCCAGTGTCCGGTCGTACACGCGCAGCACCAGCGGAATGGAGGTCCAGTGCTCGCGGGTCGCGGTCTTCTTGCCGAGCATCTCGGTCAGCACGATGCCGGTCTCGATGTTGATCATGTCGTCGCGGGTCAGCACCGCCACCGCGCGGGCGCGGTCGACGCGGGCCGCCTGCAGGGTCTGGCGCAGCGTCGCGTCACCGAAGATCACCGGCACGTCGAGGGCGCGGACCGCGGACAGGTAGCGGTTCTCCTCGTCCTGCTCGATCACCGCGACGTCGTGGCCGGCGCTGGTCAGCTCCTGGATCACCCGCATGCCCAGGTTGCTGAGCCCGACCACCACCATGTGGTTGCGCAGATGCCCGACCCGTGGCCGCGCCGAGGCGAAAACGAAACGGCGCGAGAGCAATACGTCTGCGACGAACGACACCAGCAGCGCAGTGGTGGTCACGCCGCTGAACATCAACAGTGTCGAGAACGTACGCAACCAGGTCGGCTGATTGACGAAGCTGAAATCCCCGTAACCGGTCGTCGTCATGGTCTCGATGGTGAAGTAGAACGCGTCGACCCAACCCATCTTGGGCGGCGGACGATAGCCGAACCGGAGCACGAAGGTGGCGGCGACCAACACAGTCAACGTCGCGCCGACGACGGGATAGAACGTCGGGTTGAAGTCGTTGACCACGCCGCGGACGATGTCGCCCGCCCGCCGGTACCATGTCCGCCGCGCCCTCGACCGCGACTTCTTCGGGACCCGGATGCCCTGGGCCGCCAATTCGTCGGCGGTGCCGATCATCATCGTCCAGTCGCCGGCATGCACCCGGCGGTCGCGACCGGGGCAGATCTCCATCTCGCCCGGGTCGGGGGAGTCGTCGCCGTGGATGACGGCCACCGGCGCCAGGTCGCCGTAGAGTTCGCGCAGCGTCGCCTCGCGGGAGGCGGTCGTGCCGGAGACGACGAAGCTCAGTCCGGCGGCGTCGAAGTCGTGGGTGTCCTGCGACAGGCAGGCCTCGACCACCGCGGGCGCGGCGAGGTCCGCGACGTCGAGGATCGCGCCCGGGCCGTTGTCGTTGGCGACGGCCTCACGCAGCACATCGTTGGCGACTCGCGACACGACGCGGACGTTCGGGTTGGCTTTCCTTGCCAGCAGAGCGATTTCGAGGTTGACGGCGTCGTCGTCGCCGGCGCAGACGACGGCCAGCGCGTGCGAGACCTCGGCCAAGGTGAGCTCGCGGGCCACCCCGGCCTCGGAGGCGTCCTTGCTGAGCAGCCGGACCACCGTCGCGCCGGCGTTCTTCAGCTCGTCGGCGATCGTCGTCGCCAGCGCATCGTCACCGCTGACAATGATGTGGCGTTCCATCATCACGCCGTGCCTGCGGGCTGCTTCACCAGGGCATTATCGCATCCGGGGCGGCTCGGCCAGCCTTATCAGCGCCGCCCGGTCGACCTTGCCGATGCCCCGCAACGGCAGGGCGTCGACGAACAGCAGGTCGCGCGGCGCCGCCGTGTGGTCCAACGTCTGGACCAGGTGGGCGCGCAACTCCTCGAGCGCGGGCGCGGCGAAACCGTCGGCCAGCACGACCGCCGCCACCACGCGCTGGCCCAACCGGTCGTCGGGCAGCCCGAACACCGCGCAGTCGGCCACCGCCGGGTGAGTCCGCAGCGCGGCCTCGACCGGTTGCGGCAGCACCGTCAACCCGCCGGTGCTGATCGCGTCGTCGACCCGGCCGAGCACGCTGAGCACTCCCGAATCGTCAACGGCGCCAAGGTCGTCGGTGCGAAACCAGCCGGCCTCGGCGAACGGGTCGGGGGTGGGCGGATTGCGGTAGCCGTTGGCCAGCGTCGGGCCGCCGAGCACGATCCGGCCGTCGTCCAGGCGGAGGCGGACGCCGTCGAGGGGGACGCCGTCGTACACGCAGCCACCTGCGGTCTCGCTCATCCCGTAGGTGCGGACCACGTTGAGGCCCGCGGTGGCCGCGGCGTCGAGCACCGGCCGCGGCGCCGGGCCGCCGCCGAGCAGCACGGCGTCCAGGCCGGCCAACGCCGCGGTGGCGGCGGGGTCGTGCAGGGCCTTGGCCAACTGCGTGGCGACCAGCGAGGTGTAGCGCCGGCCGGGGCCGAGTTGGTCTACGGCAGAAGGCAATTGGCCGACGTCGAAGCCGGCCGACACGTCCAGCTCGACCGGCGTCGTGCCGCCCACCAAGCTGCGCACCAACACCTGCAGCCCGGCGATGTGCTGCGACGGCAGCGCCAGCAGCCAGCGACCCGGTCCGCCTAGGCGGTCGTGGGTGGCCCGTGCGCTGGCGGTCAGCGCGGCGGCGGTCAGCAGCGCGCCCTTGGGTGTCCCGGTGGTGCCCGACGTCGTCGCGACCAGCGCCACGTCGTCGTCGATCGGTTCGCCGACCCGCAGGGCCGCGAGGTCGGTGCCGTCGGTGACCGGAAGCAGCGCGGGGGAGCGGCCGTGCAGAACGTCGTCCAGGGCGGCCAGCAGCGGGCCGGCGGGGGATCCCGGCGTCACGGCGAACGCCCGCAGGACGGCTATACGGTGTCCTCGCCGTCGCGGGCGTCTTCCAGCGGCCAGCCCTTGGCGGCCAGCCGCGCGCGGACCCGTTCGACGTCGTTGGGCGCCGGCAACTCGTCGGTGATCTGGGTGATCAGCACACCGATGTCGACGTGATCGAAGTCGCCGCGGGCGATCAGTTCACGCGCCACCAGCTTGACCTCGTCGTTGCTCAGCCGGCGCGACAGCAGGGCCAGCACCGGCGCGTAGTCGGTCGGTGGGATGCCCTCCGGGTAGCCCGCGCGCAGCCACGCGACCACCGAGTTCAGGAATCGGTTCACGGTCAGTGCACTTCCCCCGCCGGACTGTCGCTACGCCTACATACGGAATGAGATTCCGATGCTACGCGGGCTTGGCTCCGAGAACGTAGAGGCCGGTCCAGGCGCCGAGGGCGTCGCGCGCGATGTAGAGCACCCCGACGGCGACGGCGACCGCGACCAACCCGTACAGCGCGTAGCTGACGGCGGTAAGCGCCGGGTTCTTGGTGGCCACGGCGGCTCCGTCGGAGCCCTGGACACCGGCGCCGGCGGCGCCGATGCGGACCGCGAGCGCGAACAGCGCGGGCAGTCCACTGCCCAACAGCAGGCCGAACGTCAGGATCTTCAGTGAGGCTTCGTAGTTGAACCAGTGGGTCACAGCGTGCCTGCTTTCTTGGCGTCGGCGGCATGGGCCTCGGGTGCGTGGGCGACCTTGCCGTTGCCGATCGGAGCGCCGGCGAGACCCGGCTGGCCGTTCTCGTCGAGGCCGGCGGTCAGGTCGCCCTTCCACTCGGCGTTGACGTTCGTGTGGTCGACCTTGGTCTTGCGGGACTGCAGGTAGATCGCGCCGGCGGCAGCGACCAGCAACAGGAAGCCGATGATCGCGCCGGGGTAGCCGCCGATCCCGTGCACCACGTAGTACGTGATCGCGCCGACCAGGCCGGCGGACGGCAGGGTGATCAGCCAGGCGGCGGCCATCCGGCCGGCGACGCCCCAGCGGACCTCGGCGCCGGGCTTGCCGACCCCACTGCCGAGCACCGAGCCGGTGACGACCTGCGTGGTCGACAGCGCGTAACCGAAGTGGGCGGACAGCAAAATGATGACCGCAGAAGAGGATTCGGCCGCCATGCCCTGCGGCGACTTGATCTCGACGATGCCCTTGCCCATCGTGCGGATGATCCGCCAGCCGCCGGTGTAGGTGCCCAGGGCCATCGCGCAGGCGCACGCCAGGATCACCCAGAACGGCGGCAGGTGCTCGGTCCGGCTGACCGCGCCGTAGGAGATCAGCGCCAGGAAGATCACGCCCATCGTCTTCTGCGCGTCGTTGGTGCCGTGCGCCAGTGAGACCAGTGAGGCCGAGAAGATCTGGCCGCGGCGGAACGCGGCTTCGCTGCGCTCTTCGGGGACGCGGCGGTTGAAGAAGTACACCAGCCAGGTGCCGACCGCGCCGACGACGCCGGCCAGCACTACCGAGACCAGTGCGGGGATCAGCACCAGCGACACCACGCCGGTCCAGATCACGCCGTGTCCGCCGACCGCCGCGATCATCGCGCCGATAATGCCGCCGACCAGCGCGTGCGACGAACTCGACGGGATGCCGAGCAGCCACGTCAGCAGGTTCCAGACGATTCCGCCGACCAGCCCGGCGAAGATCAGGTCGGGCTTCACCAGGTGAGCGTCGACGAGGTTCTTCGCGATGGTTCCCGCCACGGCCGTCGACAGGAACGCTCCCAGGAGGTTCAGCACTGCCGACAGCGTCACCGCCGTCTTCGGCTTGAGTGCCCCGCTCGCGATGGACGTCGCCATGGCGTTGGCGGTGTCGTGGAAGCCGTTCGTGAAATCGAATGCGAGCGCGGTGATCACGACGATGATCAGAAGGAACAGCTGAAGATTCACGGGCCTAATTCTGTAGGTAGCGGGGTCCGGTTGTCGAAAGAACGACGGCGTAAACGCAAGGTATATCGCGTTAGTCGTCAGATGTTCGTCTCGGGTTAACCTGCCAGCTCATGACGTTAACCGCGAGTCGCGGCGCAGCGGATGCTCGGGCGGAATCTGGACGAAAATGAGCAGCACGCCGTCGGGATCGACCACGTGCATTTCGTGCAGTCCCCACGGTTCCTGACGGGCCTCGCGGGCGATTGTGACGCCGCGGCCTTCCAGCTCCGACTGGGTGGCGGCCACGTCGCGCACCTGCAACCACAGCGCGCCCGGGAAGGACGTGGCCGAGCCCTCTTCGGCGCCGTGGTTGGCCAACTCGATCAGTGACTGGCCGGCGAAGAACACCGTGCCGGCGCCGTAGTCGCGGAAGATCGCCAGGCCGATCTGGTCCCGGTAGAAGGTGAGCGATCGCTGGTAGTCCGCCGGGCGGAACAGCATCCGGCTGGCGAGGATCTCCATCAGCGCGCCCGGTTGGGCTGGAGCCGCTGCCGCCTGATGGCCGTGGTGGCGATCCCCGGCAGCACGGTGTCGATGGCTTGCGCGGCGATCGCCATCCGCGGCGCGATCCGGACCGGGCGGGTACGGGCCGCCTCGATCATCCAGCCCGCGGCCTCCTCGGAGGTCAGCGCCGGCAGGCCCTGGTACTCCTTGGTCGGCGCGATCATGGGGGTGGCCACCAGCGGGTAGTACAGCGTGGTCGAGTGCACACCCTTTGTCGCCCACTCGGTTTCGATCACCCGGCTCACCGCCGACAGCGCGGCCTTCGAGGCGTTGTAGACGGCGAACAGCGGCGACGGTTCGCTGAAAACACCCCAGGTCGCGACGTTGATGATGTGTCCGTCGCCGCGCTCGAACATGCCGGGTGCGATGCCGCGAATGAGCCGCAGCGGGGAGGTGTAGTTGAGCAGCATGGTCCGGTCGACGTCGTGCCAGCGTTCCAGCGACTCGGCCAGCGGCCGGCGGATCGAGCGCCCGGCGTTGTTGATCAGGATGTCCACGCCGCCCAGGCGCTTCTCGACGTCGGCCACCAGCGCGTCGACCGCGTCCAGGTCGGACAGGTCGCATGGGATCGAGATTGCGTTGCCGCCGGCCGCGGTGATCCGGCCGACCAGCTCGTCCAGCAGATCCTGCCGACGGGCGACCGCGACCACGGTGGCGCCGCGGCGGGCGAACTGCTCGGCGGCGCACTCACCGATCCCCGACGAGGCCCCGGTCAGCACGACGCGCTTGCCGGCCAGGTCGATCTTGCCCGGCTTGGGCAGCAGGCGGGGAACCAGCGGCGGACGCATCGAGTTCAGCGTGATCTGCTCGGCCAGGGCTCGGATCGGGTTCCAACTCACAGGGCGGAAGTCTAGGCCGCGGGGCTGGGCGCTCACTTACAGCTGCCTCTATCTATCTCCGCAGGAAGGCGATAGCCCATCTGCCCGCCTCTGAGCGAATTTCTGTGCGGTTGTCGGGAATTTCGCTCGAAGCCGGGCAGCTCGGTTAGTGGGTTTGCCTGGTTACCGGTGTGACTAGAAGTAGCGCGGGAACGGCGTCCAGTCCGGCGGCCGCTTCTCCAAGAACGCGTCGCGGCCCTCGACCGCCTCGTCGGTCATGTACGCCAACCGGGTCGCCTCGCCGGCGAACAGCTGTTGGCCGACCAGCCCGTCGTCGAGCAGGTTGAACGCGTACTTCAGCATCCGTTGCGCCTGCGGCGATTTCGCGTTGATCTCGGCAGCCCACTGGATGGCCTCGGTCTCCAGCTCGGCGTGGTCGACGACGGCGTTGACCGCGCCCATCTGATGCATCTGCTCGGCGGTGTACGGCCGACCCAGGAAGAAGATCTCGCGGGCGAACTTCTGGCCGACCTGGCGGGCCAGGTACGCGCTGCCGTAGCCGCCGTCGAAGCTGCCGACGTCGGCGTCGGTCTGCTTGAAGCGGGCGTGCTCGCGGCTGGCCAGGGTGAGGTCGCAGACCACGTGCAGGCTGTGTCCGCCGCCCGCGGCCCAGCCGTTGACCAGGCAGATCACCACCTTGGGCATGAACCGGATCAGCCGCTGCACCTCGAGGATGTGCAGCCGGCCGGCGCGCGCGGCGTCCACGGTGTCGGCCGTCTCGCCCTCGGCGTACTGGTAGCCGCTGCGCCCGCGGATGCGCTGATCGCCGCCGGAGCAGAACGCCCAGCCGCCGTCCTTGGGTGACGGGCCGTTGCCGGTCAGCAGCACCACGCCGACGTCGGGCGACATCCGGGCGTGATCGAGCACGCGGTACAGCTCATCGACGGTGTGCGGCCGGAATGCGTTGCGCACTTCGGGCCGGTCGAAGGCCACCCGGACCGTCGCGTCGGACACGTGCCGGTGGTAGGTGATGTCGGTCAGCTCGGCGAACCCGTCGACCGGCTTCCACTGGTCGGCGTGAAAAGGATTGTCAGACAAGGTTATTGGATTCCATCCAGTCGAAAGACCGCGCAGCGGCCGGCCAGTGCCTCGAATTCTTCCGGCCGCCCGTCAACGACCAGGCCGGCACGCTTCATGAAACCGACACCGGTGGGCACCTCTTCGGGGAACACCCGCAGCAGCGGGCGGGCTTCGTCAGCGGACAACTCGACCATTCTGACCCGTCGCACGCTGCGGCCGCGGGCCACCGTCACCTCACCGGCGGCGCGGACGTTGGCCACCCAGTCGGCGCCGGGGAAACCGGCGACCACGTATTCCCGGCCACCGACCGTCATCGGCGTAACCGGTGTCGACCGTTCGCGCCCCGACTTGCGGCCGGCGACCGTCAACACCACCGGGCTCTCGCCGCCGAAACTCATACCCAGCCGCGACATTCGGACGAATACCTTGTTGGCCGGCTTGAGCCACCACGGCGGCCGCACCGATTTGCCCATAGGCCGACCGTACTCGTCAGTCGTGGTCGGCGAACCCCTCCATGCCGTCCGGCATCGCGCTGGTCCCGGCGGCGGTGACGGCGTCGAGGCGCGCCTGCTGGTCCGCGTTCAGCATGATGTTGCCGACGGCGACGTTCTCCTCGAGGTGGTCGACCGACCGGGTTCCCGGAATCAGCAGCGTCGTCGGTGCGTGGGCCAGCAGCCACGCCAGGCCGACCTGCGACGGCGTCGCGCCCAGTTCGCCGGCGATCTCGATGACGACGGGGTTGTCGGAGGCCTTCGGGAATCCCGGGAACGCCGAGCCCAGCGGAAAGTACGGCACCCACGCAATGTTCTCGGCGGTGCAGACGTCGAGCATCGCCTCCTGAGACCGATCCAGCAGGCTGTAGGAGTTCTGCACGCACGCGATGCCGGCGGGCAGGGCGCGCTGCAAGACCTCCAGCGGCACACTGCTGACGCCGATCGCGCCGATCTTGCCCTCGTCGCGCAGCGCGATCATCTCGGCCAGTTGGTCGTCGAGGTCGACGATCTGATCGCCCTCGGCCCGCAGTCCGGGCCCGAGGTCGAGGCGCCGCAGGTTGACCACCGCAATCTGGTCGAGGCCCAGTTGGCTCAGGTCGTCTTCGACTGCGGCGCGCAGGTCGGCGGGCCGCTGCGCCGGGCCGAGCGGAATCGGGCTCTCGCCGGTGAAGCGCGCGCCCACCTTGCTGACGATCACCAGGTCGTCGGGGTAGGGCTGCAGCGCCGCGCGGATCCGGCGGTTCACCTCGCCCGGCCCGTAGAACGACGCGGTGTCAATGTGGTTGACGCCCAACTCAATTGCGCGACGCAGCACGGCGACCGCGTCGTCGAGCGACGTCTCGGCCAGTTGCATGGCGCCGTAACCGACGCGGGCGACGGGGTGGGTGCCGATCTTGCTCGTCATGGTGCTCCCATCGTGAGACACTGGGTCAAATACGGAGGTTCCTCCGTTTGCCCGACTGTAGCAGAACCGGAGGTACCTCCGCTTTGGCACGTTCCGACGCGCTCCGCAATCGGGAGAGGCTGCTCGACGTGGCGACCGCGGCCTTCGCCGCCGCCGACGGAAATCCCGTCTCGCTGGAATCGATCGCCCGCGAGGCCGGGGTCGGCATCGGCACGCTCTACCGCCATTTCCCCAACCGCGAAGCGTTGGTCGAGGCGGTCTACCGGGCCGAACTCGCCGAGGTCGCCGAGACCGCCGCGGCGCTGCTCGAACGGCATCCGCCCATGACGGCGCTACGCCGCTGGATGGATCGGTACGCGAGCTTCGTCGCCGCCAAGCGGGGGATGGCCGAGTCACTGCAGGCGATGTTCGCCTCGGGTGCCATGCAGGCCAACGACACTCGGGCCAGCATCCGCGGCGCCGTCGATCTGTTGTTGCGGGCCGGCGTCGACGACGGCAGCGCGCGGGCCGACGTCGATAGCGACGACGTGGTGTCCAGCCTGATCGGCATCTTCGTGGCCGGTAGCTCGCCCGCGCAGCGCGGACGCATGCTCGATCTGCTGGCGGCCGGAATAGCCACGCGCTGAACGCGCTTAGAGCTGAACATGAAACTCAACGACGCGGCGCGCGAATTCATCGGGGCCGGCAAGGACGCGACGCTGGTCACGATCAACGCGGACGGCAGCCCACAGGTCAGCCTGGTCTGGGTGGCGCTGCGTTCGACGCCCGACTGCGACGAACTGTGGACCGCGCATCGTTCGGAGCATCAGAAGATGCGCAACGTGTGGCGCGACCCCCGCGTCGCGGTGACGATCGTCGAGCCCGGTGACATCGGCAAGACCCTGCGGCCCTACCTCACGATCCAGGGCACCGCTCACATCACCGAGGGCGGGGCGCCCGAACTGTTGACCGAGCTGTCGACGGCCCTGCTCGACCCAAAGGTGTTCCCGCCCAAGGACACTCCGCCGGGGTGGATCACCCACATCCGCATCGACAAGGTCGGCGGCATCGGTCCCTGGCAGTAACGGCTCAGCCGACCGCCCGGCCGGCGCCCTCCCAGAACCGCGCCCGGACGGCCTTCTTGTCCGGCTTGCCCAGCCCGGTCAACGGCAGCGCGTCGACGATTTCGATCCGCTTGGGTGACTGCACCGAACCCTTGCGCTCCTTGACCGCGGCCTGGATCTCGGCGGTCATCGCTTCGATCGCGGCGTCGTCGGTCGCAGCGTCGGAGCGCAGCACGACCACCGCGGTCACGGCCTCGCCCCATTTGTCGTCGGGCGTCCCGACCACGCACGCCTGCGCGATCGACGGATGTTCGGCGATGACGTCCTCGACCTCGCGCGGGAAGACGTTGAAGCCGCCGGTGACGATCATGTCCTTGACCCGGTCGACGATGAAGTAGAAGCCGTCCTCGTCCTCGCGGGCCATGTCGCCGGTGTGCAGCCAGCCGTCCTTGAAGGTGTCGGCGGTGGCCTCCGGCAGCTGCCAATAGCCGCCTGCCAAAAGTGGCCCGCTGACGCAGATTTCGCCCGGCTCGCCCTGTGGCACGGGCGTGCCGTCCTCGCCCAGCAGCGCAACCCGGGCGAACAGCGTCGGACGCCCGCACGACGTCAGCCGCTTCTCGTCGTGGTCGCCCTTGGCCAGGTAAGTGATCGCCATCGGTGCCTCGGATTGCCCGTAGTACTGGGCGAAGATCGGCCCGAAGCGCCGGATCGCCTCGGCCAGCCGCACCGGGTTCATCGCCGAGGCGCCGTAGTACACCGTCTCCAGCGACGACAGGTCCCGGGTGTGCGAGTCGGGGTGGTCCATCAGTGCGTAGAGCATCGACGGCACCAGCATCGTCGCCGTGATCTTCTGCTCTTCAATGGTTTTCAGCACCTCGGCGGGATCGAACTTGCTCAGCACCACCATCTCGCCGCCCTTGACCACGGTCGGCGTGAAGAACGCCGCGCCCGCATGCGACAGCGGGGTGCACATCAGGAATCGCGGGCTCTCGGGCCACTCCCATTCGGAGAGCTGAATCTGGGTCATCGCGGCGATGTTGCCGGTGGTTCCCATCACGCCCTTGGGCTTGCCGGTGGTGCCGCCGGTGTAGGCCATGCCGCCGATGTGGTCGGGCGCCAACTCGGCAACCACCAGCGGCTTGGCCTCGTACTTGGCCGCCTCGGCGGACAGGTCCACGGCCACGCCGGCCAGCGCCTCGGGAACCGGGCCGATGGTCAGGATCTGCTTGAGCGAGTCGACCTTTTCCAGCAGCCCCAACGCGCGCTCGACGAACATCGGGTTGGGGTCGACGATCAGCGAGCTGGCGCCGCAGTCGGACAGCACATAGGCGTGGTCATCCAGCGAACCGAGCGGGTGCAACGCGGTACGGCGATAGCCCTGGGTCTGGCTGGCGCCGAGGATCATCAGCACCTCGGGCCGATTCAGCGACAGCAGGCCGACGGTGACGCCGGTGCCGGCGCCCAGCGCCTCGAACGCCTGGGTGTACTGGCTGACTCGCTCGGCCAGCTGGCCGCCGGTCAGCGTGGTGTCGCCCAGGAACAGCACCGGCCGATCCTTATGCCTCTTGAGTGCCCCTACGAGGAGGTGTCCGTTGTGGGTCGGATGGCGCAGCAGGTCGTCGCTCATCGACTCAGACTAGAACGTGTTCCAATTCGTGTCAGCCACCCCCTCGGAAAGCCTGACGATCACTAGTATTCGTGGGCATGGCTGCCGCAGATGTCGTCATGTACGGAACCGTCCTGACCGTTGACGACGCCCGGCCCACCGCCGAGGCGTTGGCGATTGCCGACGGCCGGATCGTCGCGGTGGGCAGCCGCTCTGACGTGGCGGCGTTCGTCGGCCCATCGACCCAGACCATCGAGATCGGCGACGGCTGCGTCATGCCAGGTTTCGTCGAGGCGCACGGCCATCCACTGATGGAGGCCATCGCGCTGTCCGATCGGCTGGTCGATATTCGGCCGGTGACCATGCGCGACGCCGGCCAGGTGGTCGACGCCATCCGTGCCGAGGTTGCCCGCAGGGGGTCGCAAGGCGCCTACCTCAACGGCTGGGACCCGCTGCTGCAAAACGGGTTGCCGGAGCCGACGCTGGCCTGGCTGGACGAGGTCGCGCCCGAGCATCCGCTGGTGATCATCCACAACTCCGGGCACAAGGCGTACTTCAATTCGCAGGCCGCCGGCAAGGCCGGGCTCACCCGCGACACCCCCGACCCCAAGGGGGCCAAGTACGGCCGCGACGCCGACGGCGAACTCGACGGCAGCGCCGAGGAGACCGGCGCGGTGTTCCCGCTGCTCAGCGGCGCCATCTCGCCGAGTGACTACCCGGCGATGTTGCTCGCGGAATGCGCCCGACTGAACAAGGCCGGGCTGACCACCTGCTCGGAGATGGCGTTCGACCCGTCGCTGCGGCCGCTCGTCGAGGGCCTGCGGCAGGCGCTGACCGTCCGGCTGCGGACCTACGAGATGTCCAACCCGAAGATGACGACCGACGCC
This sequence comes from Candidatus Mycobacterium wuenschmannii, assembly GCF_030252325.1. Lineage (NCBI taxonomy): Bacteria > Bacillati > Actinomycetota > Actinomycetes > Mycobacteriales > Mycobacteriaceae > Mycobacterium > Candidatus Mycobacterium wuenschmannii. Next base: position 4,444,570 of record NZ_CP126981.1, read on the forward strand.
ACCCCCGGCGACGGCGACGACATGCTGCGACAGGTCGGCATCAAGATCTGGGTCGACGGCTCGCCGTGGATCGGCAACATCGACCTGTCCTTCCCCTACCTCGACACCGCGGCGACCCGGGCCATCGGCGTCACGCCCGGCTCGTGTGGATGCGCGAACTACACCAAAGAACAGCTGACCGAGATCGTCGGCGCCTACTACCCGCTGGGCTGGCCGATGGCGTGTCACGTCCAGGGCGACGCCGGCGTCGACACCATCCTCGACGTCTATGAAGAAGCGCTGAAACGCCACCCGCGCGACGACCATCGACTGCGCCTCGAGCACGTCGGCGCGATCCGGCCCGAGCAGCTGCAGCGCGCCCACGCCCTCGGCGTCACCTGCAGCATCTTCGTCGACCAGATCCACTACTGGGGCGACGTGATCGTCGACGGGTTGTTCGGCGACGAGCGTGGATCCCGTTGGATGCCAGCGGGTTCCGCGGTCGCTACCGGCATGCGGATCTCGCTGCACAACGACCCGCCGGTGACCCCCGAGGAGCCGCTGCGCAACATCAGCGTGGCCGTTACCCGTACGGCGCCCAGCGGGCGGGTGCTGGGTCCCGAGGAGTGTCTGACGGTCGAGCAGGCGATCCGGGCGCAGACCATCGACGCGGCCTGGCAGCTTTTTGCCGACGACATCATCGGCTCGCTCGAGGTCGGCAAGTACGCCGATCTCGTTGTGCTGTCCGCAGATCCGCGCGCGGTCCCGCCGGAGACCATCGCCGACCTGGAGGTGCGAGCGACGTTCCTGGCGGGCCGCCGGGTCTACGCGCCGTGACGCTCGACGACATCCTCGACCGCCTGCACGTCGTCTCGCTGCCGATGCGAGTTCGGTTCCGCGGCATCATGACTCGCGAGCTCGCCCTGATCGACGGCCCGGCCGGCTGGGGCGAATTCTGCGCTTTTCTGGAATACGGCGACGCCGAGGCCGCGCACTGGCTGGCGGCCGCGCTCGACTCCGCCTACCGCAAGCCCCCGCCGCCGCTTCGCGATCGCATCGACGTCAACGCCACCGTGCCCGCCGTCCCCGCCGAGCAGGTGCCGGAGATCCTGGCCCGCTTCCCGGGCGCGCGCACCGCGAAGGTGAAGGTCGCCGAACCCGGCCAGACGCTCGACGACGACGTCGCCCGGGTGGACGCCGTCCGCGCGCAGGTGCCGACCGTGCGGGTCGATGCCAACGGAGCCTGGACCGTCGCGCAGGCGGTCGACGCCGCGAAAGCGCTTGGGCCACTGGAATACATCGAGCAGCCCTGCGCCACCCTCGACGAACTCGCGCAGGTGCGCCGCCGGGTCGACGTGCCGATCGCCGCCGACGAGAGCATCCGTAAGGCCGGTGACCCGCTCGCCGTGGTCCGCGCCGGCGCCGCCGACGTCGCGGTGCTGAAAGTGGCTCCGCTGGGCGGGATTTCGGCTCTGCTCGACATTGCCGCCCAGATCGACATCCCCGTCGTGGTCTCCAGCGCGCTGGACTCGGCGGTCGGCATCGCCGTCGGGCTGTCCGCCGCCGCGGCCCTGCCGAACCTGAACCACGCCTGCGGGCTGGGCACCGGGCGGTTGTTCGTCGAGGATGTCGCCGAACCGGTCGGGGCCGACGACGGCTATTTGCCGGTCGCTCCGATCACGCCCGACCCGGCACGCCTGGCGGCATTGCAGGCGTCGCCGGACCGGCGTCAATGGTGGATCGACCGGGTCAAGGCCTGTTTTCCGCTGGTGTCCTGATATGTGGGGTGCATGGCGTAGACGACATAGGGTCTGATCGCCAACACTGAGAGGCATGACGCAGAAGGTGTTGTTCGTCGGCTTCCCGGGGCTGCAGACACTGGACGTCGTCGGCCCGTTCGAGGTGTTCGCGGGGGCGTCGCAGCTGCTGGCCGCGCAGGGCAAAGACGGCTACGCGCCCGAAGTTGTGTCCCTCGACGGGCGGTCGGTGGCCTCGGAGACCGGGCTCAGCCTCGGCGCGGCACCGCTGCCGGACCCGGGCCGGCCGGTCGACACGCTGCTGCTCCCAGGCGGCAGCGGAGCTCGCGGCGACCGGCGCGATCAGCGGCTCATCGACTGGATCGTCGCCGCGGCACCGCACGCCCGTCGCATCGTCAGCGTCTGCACCGGCGCATTCTTGGCCGCGCAGGCGGGCCTGCTCGACGGCTGCCGCGCCACCACGCACTGGGCCTTCGCCGACAAGCTGGCCGACGAATTCCCCGCGGTGGACGTCGATCCCGATCCCATCTTCATCCGCAGCTCGGACAAGGTGTGGACGGCCGCGGGCGTCACCGCCGGGATCGACCTCGCGCTGGCGCTGGTCGAGGCGGACCACGGCACCGAGGTCGCGCAGACCGTCGCGCGCTGGCTGGTGCTGCACCTGCGCCGACCGGGCGGGCAGACCCAGTTCGCCGAGCCGGTCTGGGTGGCCCGCGCGAAACGTGAGCCGATCCGCGCGGTGCAGGAGGCCGTCGAGTCCGAACCCGGTGGCGCACACAGCATCACCGAGTTGGCCCGGCTCGCCGCGATGAGTCCCCGGCACTTCACCCGGGTGTTCACCGACGAAGTCGGCGAGGCGCCCGGCTCCTACGTCGAACGGGTCCGCACCGAAGCGGCCCGTCGCCAACTCGAACAAACCGACGACACCGTCGTCACCATCGCCACCCGATGTGGCTTCGGGACGGCGGAAACCATGCGCCGCAACTTCATTCGCCGTGTCGGGGTCTCGCCCGACCAATACCGAAAGGCATTCGCATGACCCAGATCGCCATCGTCGTCTACCCGGGATTCACCGCCTTGGATTTCATCGGCCCCTACGAAGTGTTGCAGCGGGTGCCGGGCGCCGAGATCCGATTCGTCTGGCACGAGACGGGTCCGATCGCCGCCGAGTCCGGCGTGCTCCTGATCGGCGCCACCCACACCCTCGCCGAAACCCCTTCGCCGGACATCGTTTTGGTACCCGGCGGGATGAGCACCGTCGAACACTCCCGCGACGAGACGCTGCTGGACTGGGTACGCCAGGCGCACCGGACCGCGACGTGGACGGCGTCGGTGTGCTCGGGTTCGCTCATCCTGGCCACCGCCGGCCTGCTCGAAGGCAAGCGCGCCACCTCGCACTGGGGCGTGCTCCCACTGCTGAAGACGTTGGGCGTCAACGCCGTTGGCGACGAGCGGGTGGTGCACGAGGGCAACATCGTCACCTGCGCCGGGGTGTCGGCCGGCATCGACCTGGGCTTGTGGCTGGCCGGCCAGATCGCCGGGGAAGAACGTGCGAAGGCCATCCAACTGAGCATCGAATACGACCCTCAGCCGCCGTTCGACTCCGGGCACATGTCCAAGGCGTCGGCGACGACCAAGGCACTCGCTACCGCGGGCATGGCCCGCGAAGTCAACGTCCCGACCGCGCTCAAAGCCGGCACCCAGCTGTTGTGGGACCGGGCGGTGGGTGCGGTACGTACGAAAGCCACGCGCCGGTAGGCCCAGATTCGCTCGGAGGCGGGCACACCGGTCCCCCCGAACTCCCGGTGACGGGTGGGGCTGGTGAGGCCGGCCGCTAGCTCGCGATCGCGTCGATCACCGCGTCGGGCTCGTCCATCGACACGAACGTCCGCGAACCCGGCACCTCGATCAGCTTGGCGTTGCTGAACACCGCGGCCAGCCGGCGGCCCAGGCTCGGCTTGAACACCACATCGCCCTGCCCCCACACCAGCGTGACGGGCTTGTCGAACCGCGTCAGCCGGTTGGCCACGTCGGTGAGGTCGGTGACGGCGATCTGCCGCAGCAGCGCGGCCAGATCGCGCCGGATGCGCTTGTCGTTCAGCCCGGGCGCCAGCCAGCCGGCCGTGACCCGCGAATCCGGCCGACTGACCAGCAGTCCGAACCCGACCATCGAGTTGCGCACCGCCGCCAGTCGCATCGTCGAGAACAGCGCCTTGATCGAGACCGGCCCACGCAGCAGGCCGAACACCACCCCGAACGGGAACGGCGGGCACTGGTCGAAGGCGTCGCAGTTCGTCAGCACCAGCCGGCCCACCAGATCCGGTCGCGCGTCGACGGCCAGCTGGCAGATGCCACCGCCGGTGTCGCAGCCGACCAGCGTCACGTCCGACAGCCCCAGCGCCTCGATCGCGTCGTTGACGATCCCCGCGACACCCTGCAGCGAGAGCGCGCCGGCATCGGTGACCGGGATGGTGTGCGACCCCAGCGGCAGCGTCGGCACGATGCAGCGGTATCCGAGCCGCCCCAGCTTCTCGGCGACCTCGCGCCACATCTCGCCGTCGACCAGGACGCCGTGCACGAACACCACGGGTGGGTAGGCCGAGTCCTGCGGACCGAATTCGGCGTATTCGATGGTTGCCTGCTTGAGTGCGAGTTGAGTCATGGTTCCCACTCAAACGCCAAACCCGCTGCCAGCACGACGCCGCCGACTGCCAAATGCTGCCAACGGGCCGCCGTCGCGTAGGTTCGTCGTCGTGATCAACCTGGCTTATGACGACAACGGGACGGGGGAGCCCGTCCTCTTCATCGCCGGCCGCGGCGGACTCGGACGCACCTGGCATCTGCACCAGGCCCCGGCATTCCTGAACGCCGGCTACCGCGTCATCACGTTCGACAACCGGGGATCGGGTGCGACGGCGAGCGCCGACGGCTTCACCACCGAGAGCATGGTCGCCGACACAGCCGCGCTCATCGAGCAGCTCGGCGTGGGGCCGGTGCGCATCGTGGCCGTGTCGATGGGTTCCTTCATCGCCCAGGAGCTGATGCTGGCCCGGCCGGACCTGGTGACCCAGACCGTGCTGATGGCGACCCGCGGCCGGTTGGACAAGGCGCGCGACTTCTTCCGCACCGCCGAGGACGAGCTGGCGGCGTCCGGCGTCGTGATCCCGACCGCCTACGACGCCAAGATCCGGTTGCTGGAGAGCTTCTCGCCCAAGACGCTCAGCAATGACGAGGCCGTCGCCGAGTGGATCAGCATGTTCACCATCTGGCCGATCAAGATCACGCCCGGGCTGATCCGCCAGGGTTGGATCTCGCCGCAGGGCAACCACCTGCCGTCCTATGGCGGCATCCACACCCCGACGCTGGTGCTGGGCTTCGCCGACGACGTCGTGACCCCGCCGCACCTGGGCAAAGAGGTCGCCGACGCCATCCCCGGCGGCAAGTACCAGTTGATCCCCGACACCGGGCATCTCGGCTTCCTGGAGCGCCCCGAGGTGGTCAACAGCGCGATCCTCAAGTTCTTCTCCAGCATGGGGTACTGAGACCGCTAGCTAGTCTGGTGTGGTGAATCCCTCGACGGCTCAGGCCCGCGTCGTCGTCGACGAACTGATCCGCGGCGGTGTCCGCGACGTGGTGTTGTGCCCGGGCTCGCGCAACGCCCCGCTGGCGTTCGCGCTGCAGGACGCCGACCGCGAGGGCCGGGTGCGGCTGCATGTCCGCATCGACGAGCGGACCGCGGGTTTCCTCGCCGTCGGGCTGGCGATCGCCGCGGGCACCCCGGTCTGCGTGGCGATGACGTCCGGCACCGCCGTCGCGAACCTGGGCCCGGCGGTGGTCGAGGCCAACTACGCCCGCGTGCCGCTGATCGTGCTGTCGGCCAACCGGCCCTACGAAATGCTCGGCACCGGCGCCAACCAGACGATGGAGCAGCTGGGCTACTTCGGCACCCAAGTCCGCGCCACCATCAGCCTCGGCCTGGCCGAGGACGCCCCCGAGAAGACGGACGCGCTCAACGCGACCTGGCGATCGGCCACCTGCCGTGTGCTGGTCGCCGCGACCGGGGCCCGCAGCGCGAACGCCGGCCCGGTGCACTTCGACATCCCGCTGCGCGAGCCGCTGGTGCCCGACCTCGACCCCGGGCCGACCCCGCCGGGGCGGCCCGACGGCAAGCCGTGGACCTACACCCCGGCCGTCAGCTTCGACCAACCGCTCGACATCGACCTGAAGCTGAACACCGTCGTCATCGCCGGCCACGGCGCCGGCGTTCGGCCCGAACTGGCCGGGCTGCCAACGGTTTCCGAGCCCACCGCCCCGCCGGCCGAGAATCCACTGCACCCTCTGGCGCTACCGCACTTGCGCCCGCAGCAGGTGATCATGCTGGGCCGTCCCACCCTGCACCGGCCGGTGTCGGCGCTGCTGGCCGACCCGTCGGTGCCGGTCTACGCGCTCACCACCGGTCCGCGCTGGCCCGACGTGTCCGGCAACTCGCAGGCCACCGGCACCCGCGCCATCACCACCGGGGCCCCGAACCCCGATTGGCTCAAGCGCTGCGCCGACCTGAACGCCCATGCCGTCGCCGCGGTCCGCGAGCAGCTCGCCGCGCACCCGCTGACCACCGGACTGCATGTGGCCGCCGCCGTTGCCGACGCGCTGCGGCCCGGCGACCAGCTCGTGCTCGGCGCCTCGAACCCGGTGCGCGACGTCGCGCTGGTCGGGCTCGACGCCCACGGGGTCAAGGTCCGCTCGAACCGCGGCGTCGCCGGCATCGACGGCACGGTGTCCACCGCGATCGGCGCCGCGCTGGCGCATGACCCGAGCGGCGGGCGGACCGTCGCGCTGATCGGCGACCTGACCTTCGTGCACGACAGCTCCGGTCTGCTGATCGGCCCGACCGAACCCGTCCCCGCCAACCTGACGATCGTCGTCTCCAACGACAACGGCGGCGGCATCTTCGAACTGCTCGAGCAGGGCGACCCACGCTTCCGCGACGTGTCGGCCCGGGTCTTCGGCACGCCGCACGACGTCGACGTCGGCGCGCTGTGCCGGGCCTATCACATCGACAGCAAGCAGATCGAGCTCGCCGATTTGGGCGAGGCGCTCGACGAGCCGGCCGCCGGGATGCGGGTGCTGGAGGTCAAGGCCGACCGGTCCTCGCTGCGGCAACTACACGCGGCCATCAAGGCCGCTCTGTGACGCGACTGCTCGGCGCGCTCGACGTGCTGAAAACGTGGTGGCGCATATTGATTCACGGCCGCAGCGGCGAATTTCCCAACACCCGCGGGCATCGCATGGTGCGCCTGGCGCGGATCAGCGTCCTGATTCTTGTCGGGCTGGTCACCCTGCAATCGGTATTGCTGATCGCCGGCGCGGTGCGCAACGACGTCGCGATCACGCGCAACATGGGCGTCGCCGAGGCCGAGGTGCTCGACGCCGGTCCGCGGCGGTCGACCATCGAGTTCGTCACGCCGGACCGGGTCACGTATCGCCCCGAGCTTGGAGTGCTGTATCCGTCCGAATTGGCAACGGGCATGCGGATTTACGTCGAGTACGACAAGCTCAACCCGAATCTGGTTCGCGTGCAACACCGTAACGCCAAGCTGGCGATCATCCCGGCGGGGTCGATCGCGGTGGTCGGCTGGCTGATCGCCGCCGCGGCGCTGACCGGCCTGGCCTGGGTGGACAAGCGACTGGACCGTCAGTTGGTCAGCACGTCCAGCCAGCCCGGATCTTGAAGGTCGACAACGCTTCTGGTGTTCAGGTTGTACACCGTCGGGGTTCCCGGATCGTCGGGATGTTCGTCCTTGAGCCGCGCCTTGTTGGCGTCGTTGACCGCGTGCGGGTCTACGGCGTCGTCGCGGGCCGCGATCCGGTCGGCCACCAGGTCGGGCAGTCCGCTCTCGCGGGCCATCGCCGCGACGGCGTCGGTGGTCGGCCCGTCGTGACTCTGATGGCGGTAAAGGTCTTGCACGAAGGCCTGATACGCGGTCGGCGAGGTCGCCGGGTCCGCCGCCAGGAACAGCGCGTTGACCAGTCCGGTGGACACGTCGTTGTGATGCCGGGCGTTGAGGAACGTCAGCCACCGATACGTGATCGCCACCCGGCCGCTCGCCAGCGCGGCGGCCAGCTTGTCGCCGTCGGTCGCCTCCAGCTCCGCGCAGTAGGGGCACTGTGGCTCGCAGAAGATCTCCAACTGCACCGGCGCGAAGAACGACCCGACCAGCACCCCGTTACCGTCGAACGTTCGTGGCACGTCGGCGCGGGCGGTACCGGTGGTGAACATCACCAATCCCAGCATCGTGACCAATATGCCCAGGTAGGAACGCATTGTCAGACTCCCCTTTGGGTCAGAGTTCGTGTCGTGTACGCCAGGCGGTAACCATATCGACAGGCTGCGCTGAGACCGTGATGGCGTGCGAGTAGCGATTGTCGCGGAATCTTTTCTCCCGCACGTCAACGGCGTGAGCAACTCCGTCATCCGAACGCTCGAGCACCTGCGCCGGACGGGCCACGAAGCGCTCGTCATCGCGCCCGACACCCCGCACGGCGAAGAACCCGCGGACCGACTGTACGACGGAATCCGGGTGCACCGGGTGCCGTCGTGGATGTTCCCCAAGGTGACCACCCTTCCACTGGGCCTGCCGATGCCACGAATCCTGCGCGTGCTGCGCGGGTTCGAGCCCGACGTCGTGCACCTGGCGTCGCCGGCGCTGCTCGGCTGGGGTGGGGTGAAGGCCGCCCGCCGTCTCGGCGTCCCGACGGTCGCGGTCTACCAGACCGACGTCCCGGGCTTTGCCGCCAGCTACGGCATCGGGATGACGGAGAAGGTGGCCTGGGCCTGGTTTCGGCACCTGCACAAGCTCGCCGACCGCACACTGGCGCCGTCCACCGCGACGATGGAATCGCTTGTTGAGCATGGCATTCCGCGGGTACACAAGTGGGCGCGCGGGGTCGACATGATCGGCTACGCGCCGTCGGCCCGCGACGAGGCGCTGCGGGCGCACTGGTCGCCGGAGGGCAAGCCGGTCGTCGGCTTCGTCGGCCGTCTCGCGCCCGAGAAGCATGTCGAGCGGCTCACCGCGCTGGCTGCCGCCGGCGACGTGCAGGTGGTCATCGTGGGCGACGGCGTCGACCGCCCCAAACTCCAATCGGCAATGCCCACAGCCGTTTTCACCGGCGCACTGTACGGCGAAGAGCTGGCCAAGGCCTACGCGAGCATGGACGTCTTCGTCCACGCCGGCGAGCACGAGACGTTCTGCCAGGTGGTGCAGGAGGCGCTGGCGTCCGGCTTGCCGGTGATTGCGCCCGACGCGGGCGGACCGCGCGATCTGGTGACGCCGTGGCGCACCGGATTGCTGTTGCCGGTCCAGGAATTCGAGGCGCAGCTGCCCAACGCCGTCGCGCACCTGCTGGAAGACCGGCAGCGCTACTCGGTGGCGGCCCGCAAGAGCGTCCTCGAACGCAGCTGGCCCGCCATCTGCGACGAACTCCTCGGCCATTACGAGGCGGTCCTGTCGCCGATTGCCCGGGCGCGCCTGGCCCGTCGCCGCTACGCGCAGGGGCAGTGAGCTAGCCCTGCGCCAACTCGGCGACCGGCTGCCACTCCTCCCACGTCTTCAGCCGCTGCTCGTAGTCGGCCTTCGCCAACCCCAGCGGCGCGTCGCCGAAGAACACCCGCAACGGCGGGCGCTCGGCGTCGACGACCTTCAGCACGGCCGCCGCGGAGGCCTTCGGGTCACCGGGCGCGGACCAACGGGTCTTGCGACCCTCCTCCACGGTCGCGCGGACGTCGGCGTAGTCCGGCAGCTCCCCAGCCCGTCGCGACGACGAACCGGACCAGTCGGTCGAGTAGCCCTGCGGCTCGATGAGCGTGACGTGGATGCCGAACGGTTCGACCTCCTGGGCCAGCGACTGCGAGAAGCCCTCCAGCGCCCACTTCGAGGCGCAGTAGAGGCCGACGTCGGCGAACGCGGTGATGCCGCCGATCGACGACACCTGGATGATGTGCCCGCTGCCCTGTGCGCGCAGGAACGGCAACGCCGCCTGGGTCACCCACAGCGCGCCGAACACGTTCGTGTCGATCTGGTCGCGGGCGTCCGCCTCGGACAACTCCTCGATGAAGCCGAACTGCCCGTAGCCGGCGTTGTTGACGACGATGTCGAGGCGCCCGAAGTGCTCGTGGGCCTGCTTGACCGCGGCGAAGTCGGCCGCGCGATCGGTCACGTCCAGCCGGAGCGGCAGAATCCCGTCGCCGAATTTCTCGACCAGGTCGTCGAGCGTCGCGGTGTCGCGCGCCGTGGCAGCGACTTTGTCGCCCCGCTCCAGGGCGGCGATCGCCCACTCTCGTCCGAAGCCGCGGGAGGTACCGGTGATGAACCACACTTTTTCAGCCATGGCCTGTTCCAACGCGTGCGTCCGGCGCTGATTCCCGGACCGGTAAGTTCGACTACGTGAATCGCGCCACGCTGGACAAGGACCCTCGCGAGGTTGCGTCGATGTTCGACGGCGTCGCGCGTCGTTACGACATCACCAACACCGTGCTGTCGTTGGGCCAGGACCGGTACTGGCGCCGCGCCACCCGTAAGGCGCTCGATATCGCGCCGGGGGACAAGGTGCTCGACCTGGCCGCCGGCACCGCGGTGTCGACGGTCGAGCTGGCGACATCCGGGGCGTGGTGCGTGGCCGCGGATTTCTCGGTGGGCATGCTCGGGGCCGGCCACGCCCGGATGGTGCCCAAGGTCGCCGGCGACGCGACTCGACTGCCGTTCGGCGACAACGTTTTCGACGCGGTGACGATCAGCTTCGGGCTGCGCAACGTCGCCGAACGTGAGAAGGCCCTCAGTGAAATGGCCCGCGTGACCCGGCCCGGTGGCCGGCTGGTGGTGTGCGAATTCTCCACGCCCACCAGCAAGTTGTTCGCCACCGTGTACAAGGAATACCTGATGCAGGCGCTGCCCCGGGTGGCGACCGCGGTGTCGAGCAACCCGGAAGCCTATGTCTACCTTGCGGAATCGATCCGGGCTTGGCCCGACCAGGCCGACCTGGCGCACCAGATCTCGGCCGCCGGCTGGTCGGCGGTGCGGTGGCGCAACCTCACCGGCGGCATCGTGGCCCTGCACGCCGCCTACAAGGCGCACTGACTTTCATTCGCGTTGATTCTCGGTCTGGCCGGACGCATCGACCTATGCAACTATCGGGCCCGGTGAGCCGCGAATTTCTTTGGTACATCCCAAATACTGTGCTGTCCGGTCATCGAGGCGACGACACCGTCGATGGCTGGGGCAGTCTCGAATACTCCGCAGAACTCGCCCAGCGGGCCGAACGGCACGGCTGGGGCGGTGCGCTGATCGGCGCCGGTTGGGGGCGGGCCGACTCGTTCACCGTCGCTACCGCGATCGCCGCGCGGACCACGACGTTCGCCCCGCTGGTCGCCATCCGGCCCGGCTACTGGCATCCCGCGCACTTCGCCAGCGCCGCCGCGACACTCGACCAGCTGAGTCAGGGCCGGCTGCTGGTCAACGTGGTCACCGGCGCCGACGACGTGTTGGCTTACGGCGACGTCGACCTCGACAAGTCGAGCCGCTACGACCGGACCCGTGAATTCCTGCAACTCGTCCGCAAGCTGTGGACCGAAGAGGACGTCACTTACGACGGCCAGTACTTCTCCGTCGAGCATTCGACGTTGCAGCCGCGTCCGTTTGCCGGTGGGCCGAAGCTGTACTTCGGTGGTGCGTCGGCGGCGGCCGAGGAGGTCGCCGCCGAAGAGGCTGACGTGCAACTGTTTTGGGGTGAGCCGCTCGACGGCATCGCCGAGCGCATCGAACGCCTCGAGGCGTTGTCGGAGAAGCTCGGCCGCGAACACCCGCCGCTGGAGTACGGGCTGCGCATCACGACGTTGGTTCGCGACACCTCCGAGGAAGCGTGGCGGGACGCCGAGGCGAAGGTGGCCGAGTTGGCCGGCAGGCCGTCAGTCTTGTTGCTGCACAACGCGGGTTCGGCGGAGGGTCAGAAACGGCTGACCGACCTCGCTGATCGCGGCGAGGTGCTGGACTCCTGCCTCTACACCGCGCCGAGCAGGTACGGCGGTGAGGGCGCCGGGACGACCTGGCTGGTCGGCTCGGCCGAGGAAGTGGCGGCGGCGCTGCAGAAGTACGCCGACCTAGGGGTGAAACACTTCGTGCTGTCGGACACGCCGTACCTGGCCGAGGTGTCGCGGATCGGCGAGCAGATTCTGCCGTTGCTGCGCAACGCAGTCAGCTGAACGGCTTGCGCCGGTCCAGCAGCCGGGACAGTCGCCCGCCGCCGCGCCAGGCCCGCGCCACCCAGTCGGCGTCCTCGTCGGTGACGAGGTTGCCCATCACCCGCACCGCGATACCCATCAGCGTCGTCGAGCGCATCCCGATCGGGCCGGCCGCGGGCAGAAAGCGCGGGAATGTCAGCAGCAGCCCGAGTCGACGGGCCACGGAAAACCCTCGGCCGTAATGGGATTGGAGCACGTGCGGCCACGCGTCGGACAGGTCGCCGGAGCCCAGCATCTCGACGGCCAGGCGGCCGGTTTCCAGGCCGTAGTCGATGCCCTCGCCGTTGAGGGGGTTGACGCACGCGGCCGCGTCGCCGATCAGCATCCAGTTGCGGCCCGCCACACCGGATACCGCGCCGCCCATCGGCAGCAGCGCCGACGACATCCCCCGCGGTTGACCCTCGAAGCCCCACTCCTCGCGGCGCAGATCGGTGTAGTACGACATCAGCGGCCGCAACGCCAGGTCGGCCGGCCGCTTCGTCGTCGAGAGCGCGCCGACACCGATGTTCACCTCGCCGTTGCCCAGCGGGAAGATCCAGCCGTAGCCCGGCAGCACTTTGTCCTCGGAGCCGTTGGGTCCTCGCAGCTCCAAATGCGAAGTGAGCCAAGGGTCGTCGCTGCGTGGGGTGGCCAGGTATCCGCGAGCCGCGATCCCGTACACCGTCTCCTGGTGCCAGCGTCGCCCCAGCACGCGTCCCAGCGTCGATCGTGCCCCGTCGGCGACGATCAGCTCGCGGCAGCCGACCTGGGCGCCGTCGGACAGCGTCACCGAGGTCACCCGGGCCGACGAATCATGATCGACACCAACGGCTTTGACCCCGAGCCGCATCCGGGCGCCGGATTCCTCGGCGACCTTGCGAATCCGGTCGTCGAGTTCGACGCGGGCCACCGCGCTGCCGGTCGACGGGAACGAGGGGCCGGGCCACTCGACTTCGACCTCGCCGCCGAACCCGCTCATTCGCAGCCCACGGTGCCGAATCCGGGCGTCCAGCCACTCGCCGAGTCCCAGCCGTTCCAGTTCCGCGACCGCCCGCGGCGTCAGCCCGTCGCCGCAGGCCTTGTCGCGCGGAAAGTTGGCCGCGTCGATCACCAGCACGTCGCGGCCGGCCCGCGCCGCCCACGCGGCGGCTGCCGAGCCTGCCGGGCCGGCGCCCACGACCACCACGTCGGCATGGGAGTCCATGTTCACCAGTATGTTGGTCGGGTGAGGACTCCGGCGACAGTGGTAGCAGGCGTGGACTTCGGGGACGCCGAATTCGCCACGGCCGTGCGCGACGGGGTAGGTCGCGTCGAGCAATTGATGGAAACCGAGCTGCGCGGGTCAGATGACCTGATGACGGACGCGGTGCTGCACCTCTTCGAGGCCGGTGGCAAACGATTCCGCCCGCTTTTCGCGGTGCTGGCGGCGCAACTGGGGCCCCAGCCGAACTCCGAGGACGTGACGATCGCGGGCGCGGTCATCGAACTGGTGCACCTCGCGACGCTCTATCACGACGACGTGATGGACGAGGCCCAGGTCCGCCGCGGCGCACCCAGCGCCAACCTGCGGTGGAACAACAACGTCGCGATCCTGGCCGGCGACTACCTGTTCGCGACGGCCTCGCGGCTGGTGTCGCGGCTCGGCCCGGCGGCCGTGCGGATCATCGCCGACACCTTCGCCCAGCTGGTCACGGGGCAGATGCGCGAGACCCAGGGCGCCGCCGACCAGGCCGACCCGATCGCGCACTACCTGAAGGTGGTGCACGAGAAGACGGCCTGCCTGATCGGCGCGGCCGGCCGGTTCGGCGCGATGTTCTCCGGCGCCGACGAAGACCAGACAGAGCGGCTCAGCCGCCTCGGCGACCTCGTCGGCACGGCGTTCCAGATCTCCGACGACATCATCGACATCGACAGCGATCCCGACGAGTCCGGCAAGCTGCCCGGCACCGACCTGCGCGAGGGCGTGCACACGCTGCCGGTGCTCTACGCGCTGCACGACACCGGCCCGGACGCCGACCGCCTTCGTGAGCTGCTGGCCGGGCCCATCGAGGACGACGATGCGCTGGCCGAGGCGTTGCGCCTGCTACGAGCCTCGCCGGGCATGAACAAGGCCAAGGAGACGGTCGCGCAGTACGCGACGCGGGCCCGCGAGGAGCTTGCCGCGCTGCCCGCGGGTCCCGGACGTGACGCCCTGGCGACGCTGGTCGACTACACGATCCACCGACACGGTTAGTCGTGCGGAACTCAGCCGCGGTTGCCCGGCGTTAAATGGGGAGAACCCGGTGGTCGTAGGAGGACTTTGATGACCTGGCATCCGCATCACAACACGGCGAAGACGTTCGCGTTGCTGGTTGGCATGTCGGCTTTGATCGTGTTTGTCGGCAGCTTGTTCGGCCGCGGCGTGATGTTCGTGGCCGTGCTGTTCGCCGTCGGCATGAACGTCTACACCTACTTCAACAGCGACAAGCTGGCTCTGCGGGCGATGCACGCGCAGCCGGTGTCCGAGATTCAGGAGCCGGTGATCTACCGGATCGTGCGCGAGTTGGCGACCACCGCGCACCAGCCGATGCCGCGGCTCTACATCAGCGACACCGCCGCGCCCAACGCCTTCGCGACCGGGCGCAACCCGCGCAACGCCGCGGTGTGCTGCACCACCGGGATCCTGAACATGCTCGACGAGCGTGAGCTGCGCGCCGTGTTGGGTCACGAGCTGTCGCACGTGTACAACCGCGACATCCTGATCTCGTGTGTGGCCGGCGCGCTGGCGTCGGTGGTGAGCGCCCTGGCCAACATGGCGTTCATCTTCGGGTCCATGAGCGGCAACAATCGCGAGGGTGGCAATCCCTTTGCGCTGCTGCTGGTTTCGATGCTGGGGCCGATCGCGGCGACGATCGTGAAGATGGCGGTGTCGCGGTCACGCGAGTACCAGGCCGACGAGTCCGGCGCGATGCTCACCGGCGACCCACTGGCGCTTGCGTCGGCGCTGCGCAAGATCTCCGGTGGCGTGCAGGCGGCGCCGCTGCCGCCGGAGCCGCAGTTGGCCGCGCAGGCGCACCTGATGATCGCCAGCCCGTTCCGCGCGGGCGAGAAGATCGGGTCGCTGTTCTCCACGCACCCGCCGATGGCCGACCGGATCCGTCGTCTCGAAGAGATGGCCGGGCAGTAGTCAGCCCTCGAAGTACACCGCTTCCCACAGGTGCCCGTCCGGGTCGGTGAAATAGCCTGAGTAGACGCCCCACGGCCGTTCGGCGACGGCGCTGACATGCGCGCCGGCCTGCCTCGCGGCTTCGAGCACCGCGTCGACCGCGCCGCGCGACGCCACCGCGTGACCGATCGAAAAGCCATGGCCGCGAACGGCTTCGACGTCGACGCCGGCGTCCTTGGCCAGCTCGGTGATCGGGTACAGCGACAGGGTCAGGCCGTCGCGGAGTCTGAACATCGCCGTCCGGCCGGCGGGTTCGGTCTCGGAGCCGGCGAACTCGGTGCCGATGATGCCGTCGGACTCGAAGCCGAGATCGGTGTAGAACCGTAGGGAGCGATCCAAGTCCGTGACGGCAAGCGTCACGACGTCGATGTGCGGTTGCAAGGTGTTCCTTTCGTATGGGTTATTGGCAGACGACCGATGTGCGCACCGGCCTGGTGCTCTGGTGTTCGTCGGGCGCCGGCGTGTTGCGGGTACTGCCCGATCTGCACGCCGACCTGATGTTCTGGCGAGGTGGTCTGCACATTGCCGGATACGACACCAGGGCGCACGACTACGACCGCGGTGACGGCGATACGACGTACGGCGTGCGCCTGCCGCCGGGCGCGCTCGCGCCGGTGCTTCGGGACAGCGCACTTCATGCCGTCGACGAGCGAATAGCGTTGGCGCCGCGCCGGGGCGATCTGCTGTCGATCGCCACGCGATTGCTGGCCGACGCCGATGTCGAGACGCGGTGCGCGACAGCCGTGCTGGCGCAGGCCCGGGCTGGCACCAGGGTCGCCGGGGTCGCCGCCGAGTTGGGCTGGTCGGCCCGGCGGCTGCATCGGTTCTGCCACAACAACTTCGGCATGCCGTTCGCGACGTTGCGCGGGCTGTACCGCTTCCGCTTCGCACACGATCTGCTTTCTGACGGCCTGTGCCCGGCCGACGTCGCCGCGCGGACCGGGTACGCCGACCAGTCGCACCTGACCCGCGAAGTCGGCCGATTCGCTATGACCACCCCCGCGCGCATCCATGCCTCGACCGTCGCATCTGGGACGTCCGCCGGTCTTGAATGAATCGGACATCCCCAGCCTGACCATGCGACGACTTTCGGAATCGTGACCACATGCGATATCACCTAGCGGTGAATCGCTACACCTACCGCGCCGAATGGTCCTCGGAGCACCGCGAATATGTCGCCCTTTGCCTCGAATTGCCGTTCCTGCACAAATGCGCCCCGACGCTCAAGGAAGCGATCGCCCGCATCGAGCAAGAAGTCGACGAGTACGTCGCCGACCGTCAGGGAGACGTCCCGCCGCCGCTCACGGATCGACGATTCAGTGGCAGATTCGTCGTCCGCACATCGCCGATGCTGCACTCGCGGCTGACCGTGGAAGCCGCCGAGCAGAACGTGTCGCTGAATCAGTGGGTAGTGCAGAAGCTGGCGGGCCGGCCGCCAATTGGCTTGTTCGACTTGTGATATCGCATGTGGTCACGTTTCCGAACGGGGTGTATACCTGAGACCCAGGTACGCATGTGGCCACTGTGACGCTAGAAGCCCGCGCCGTGCACCTCGTGCCCCGGCGTCTCGGCGGCCAACCCGCGATAGGCGTCCTCCACCGTCGCGCCGTGGTTGATCACCCCGTCGACCTCGCGCGCGATCGGCATGTTCAGCCCGTACTTGTCGGCGAATTCCATGATCACGCTGGCGGCCTTGACGCCCTCGGCGACCTGGTTCATCGACGAGATGATCTCGTCGATCGTCTTGCCGGAGCCCAGTTGCTCGCCGACGTGCCGGTTACGACTGCGCTGGCTGGTGCAGGTGACGATCAGGTCGCCCATGCCGGCCAGGCCCGCGAACGTGTCGCGCTGCCCGCCCATCGCCTCGCCGAGCTTCGACATCTCGCGCACCGACCGCGCGATCACCATCGCGCGGGTGTTCTCGCCGATCCCCAGCGAGTAGCCCATGCCGACCGCGATCGCGTAGACGTTCTTCAACGCCCCGGCCATCTCGACACCCAACACATCGTCGATGGTGTACACGCGAAAACGCTTGGTGCGGAACAACTGTCCGAGCTGAGCGGCGAGGTGCTGGTCGGGCATCGCCAACACCGCCGCGGCGGCGTAACCCTCGGCGACCTCGCGGGCGATGTTGGGACCGGCCAGAATCCCGGCCGGGTGGCCGGGCAGCACCTCGTCGACGATCTGCGACATCCGCATGTTGGTGCCCTGTTCGAGACCCTTAACCAACGACACCACCGGCACCCACGGCCGCAGCTCCGTCGCCAGTTCGGTCAGCACCCCGCGGAAGCCGTGCGACGGAACTCCCATCACGACCACGTCGGCGCACTGTGCCGCCTCGGCGAAGTCGGTGGTGGCGCGCAGGTTCTCGGACAGAACATGGTCTTCGCCAAGGTATTTGGTGTTGCGGTGGTTCTCGTTGATGTCCTTGGCGGTCTCTTCGGAGCGGACCCACTGCAACGCCGGCCCGCGACGCGCGCAGATGGAGGCGACGGTGGTGCCCCAGGAGCCTCCACCGAGGACGACGACTTTTGGTTCGCGCTGAGCTGCCATGGCGCCAGCGTATTGCCGACGCCGGATCTTTTACGGGCGAACTTGCGAATCGATCTGGTGAGTGTGGCGTGCCTCCATCTCGGAGTACGACTGGCCGCACGTCGACAAGTGCGTCGCGTGATCGCCCAGTTGGGTCACCAACGCCGTCGAGTTGTTGCTCCACTGCGGGGTGCGACGAGCCAGTGCCTGCGCCGAGCGCCCGGTCCAGCCGCCCTGCGCGCCCGCGATCCGGTCGTCGACGGACAGGTGCGACGTCGCGAGGTCCTCACCGTGGCCGGTGACCTGCACGGCCGACGTGGCGAGATGTTCGAGGTTGACCCGAAGTGCCATGCCCAATTCTTACCAGCATCCGGCGGGCTGTCACTTCACCAAAAATTGCCCGACCAAGCCCGACTCGGTGAGCCGGACCGCGAACGACGCCAGCCAGCCGCCCGCCCAGGTCAGCAGCGCCAACGGAACGACGAGCCGAAACCGCGCGAACGGCAACGCGCACACCACCGCCAACCCCCACACGATCAAAGTCACCCAGCCGGGCGCAAGGCTCGCCACCAGGGCTCCGACCACCGCGACGACCGGAGACCACGCCGAGAACGTAGGTGTCATGCGCCGCGAAACACCTCGAACTGCAGCATCGCCGTCAACGCCAGGAGCAGTGCGAAGAACGACGCGACACCGATCGCCCGCGACCACGGGCGCGGAATCACCCCGAACGTCACGGCCATGCAGAGCAGCGCACCGCCGCGCACGAGCGTCTCGGCGCGGGTCGAGTGCGCAAGATCGACGGCGCTCACAACCAGCCATATCCCGTAGGCGATAGCCGACGCGATGGGAATGAAAAAGGTTGCGAGCGCCCAGTTTTGCGGCGACATCGTGATCGATTTGATGGTCGGCAGCACTTTCTGTCAGGAGGGTGGCGCGGGGAGCGGCGGCGGTGTGGGAACGGGCAGTGGGGGAGCGGCGACCGGAGGCGGGGGCACGAACGGCGGCGGCAGCGTGTAGATATTCGGCACGTTCGGCGCCGGCATCAGAGTGGTCCCGGGCAACTGCTGCGTAGGAATCAGACGCGGCGCCCCTGGCGGTAATCCGTCGGGCATCTGCGGTGCCCACGGCCGTGGGAGGTCCGGCAGGTCGGCGCCGACGTGGTTGCCGGGCAGCGGAAGTGTGAGCGGACCAAGCTGATTGGACGTCACCTGCTGATTGAACAGCTGAGTGACCGTGCCGTCGGGCTTGAACTGGTAGCCCTCGGTGCTTGGGTACGGCGTGATGTTGCCGCCGATCGCGACCGTTCCGTCGCCGTTCGGGACGATGTTCATCGTGCCGTTGACGTTGACGAACGGTTTGGCGATCCCGGGCTCGAACGGGTCTGCGGCCGTGTAGTTGATCATCAGGGAACCGTCGGCGGCCTGCAGCGCGCTCACCATCGGCTTGCCGGTGCCCTTGTCGACCCCGTCGGTAGACATCGTCGGATTCTGGCGCGCGACGATGATCCCGTGCTCCATGTCGACGAACATGCTGACGCGCGACGCCTCGGCCGGAGCGTACGGAGACGGGCCCCTGTTGTCGCCGACCATGTGCGGGTTGACGCGGTCGTTGAACTCGAAGTTCTGCACCTCTGCGCTGGGGATGTACATGTTCTGCCGGTACATGCCCCCGCCCGGGATCGGGTTGAACCGCCCGACAACGACATTGGACTCGAATCCGCCGTAGCGCGGGTCGTAGGTGTGTGGGTCGAGCCCCTCGGCCATCCGCCAGTCGTTGGCCGACACCGGGTCTCGGCCGTACACCTGCTTGAACGCCTCGCGCTGGTTCTTCTGCTGTGCGGCGTCCTTGGCGATCTGGTCGGGCGTCAGCCCGTCGGGGCCGACGCGGTCGATTGTCGGCGTCGCATGGGGGATTGGCACATCCCCGTCGGCCATGTCGATCGCCTGCGCCAGCTCCTCGTCCACGACGGTCGCCTGTCCGACGATCGCGTCGAGCTCAGGCTGGTATTTGGCGAGCTTGTCCGCAAGCATGTGCGCGCTGCCCTTGAAGGCCGAGGTCGCCACGACTTTGTTGGACATGGTGTCGATGGTCAGCCCAGGTCCCAGAGCATCGCGCAACGCCTGCAACCGCGCCTTGACCGATTCGATGCCGTCGGCGGCGCGGTCGGCGGCCATCGCCACCGCCAGCGCCTCGCGGCCGTCTTTGTCCAGGTCTTTGCGGGTCTGCTCGATCGAGTTCTTCGCCGCGGTCGCCGCGACGCCGCCCCAGGTCTGGAACGCCGGCAGTGTGGCCAACCCGTCGCGCGCCAGCTGATTGGCCTCCGCGCGACTGCGCGCCGCGTGAAAGACCTCGCGGACGTCGCCGGGCTTCCAGCGGTCGATATCCGCAACAGACAGACCCGTCACGGGACGGAGCTTGTCACGAATGCAACGTTTGTGTCACTTCACCCCTGTGGAGTCATCCGGCCAGCGCGGCCTTCTGCTCGGCGGTGCCGAACACCATCGCCTCGGTGATCCGGTCGAACCGGTAGTCGATGGCGTCGGCAAAGTAGTTCTGCCGAACGTTCCACGGCCGCTTGATGCCCGACTTCGGCAGCGCGTGCGGGGCGCGCAGCACGTAGCCGGCCTGGATGTCCCAGGCCGACTTCTCCGGCATCGGCTCGCCGCCCAGATGCGGGTAGGCGTGCGTGTAGCCGTGAGAGGCCATGTGGTTCAACAGCTTTGCCGTCGCGCGCGCGGTCATGTCGGCCCGCAACGTCCACGAGGCGTTGGTGTATCCCACGCACCAGAACAGGTTCGGCACCTCCTCGAGCATGTGGGCCTTGTAGACGAAGCGTTCCTGCGGCTTGACTTCCGCGCCGTCCATCGACACCGCCACCCCGCCGAGGGCCTGCAGTTGCAATCCGGTCGCGGTGACGATGATGTCGGCGTCCAGATGCTGCCCCGACGTCAAAGCGATTCCGCTGGAATTGAAGTGGTCGATGTGATCTGTCACGACCTCTGCGCGGCCGTCGCCGATCGCGACGTAGAGGTCGGCGTCCGGGATCAGGCACAGCCGCTGGTCCCATGGGTTGTAGCGCGGCTTGAAGTGGGTGTCGACGTCGTAGCCCTTGGGTAGGTAGTGCAGGGCAACCTGGCGGATCAGCCACTTCACAAAGCTCGGCGTCGTGCGGGCCAGGAACCAGATCACCCCCTCCATCAACGCGTTGCTCTGACGGGCATACGAGTGAGCGATCCTGCGGGGCAACAGCTTTCGCACCAAGTTCAAGCCACCGCTGCTGCGCGCCGCCGAGAACAGATACGTCGGCGAGCGTTGCAGCATCGTTACTTTCGACGCCGTCTCCGCCAGCGACGGGATCAGCGACATCGCGGTCGCGCCGCTGCCGATCACCACGATCTTCTTGCCCTGGTAGTCGAGATCCTCCGGCCAGTGCTGCGGGTGCACCACGGTGCCGTCGAACTCGTTGAGGCCGGGGAAGTCCGGCGTGTAGCCCTCGTCGTAGTTGTAGTAACCGGACCCGAAGAACACGAAGCGGCCGCGAAACACCTTCTCGCCGCCGCCCTGCGACGCGGTGACGGTCCAGGTGTCGGTCGAGGAGTCCCAGTCCGCCGAGCGGACGTGGGTGTTGAACTCGATGTGCGAGTCGATGCCGTACTTGTGCGCAGTCTCGGTCAGATACTCGCGGATGTCCCAACCGTCGGCCACCCGTTCCTGCTTGGCCCACGGCTCCCACGGGAAGCACAGCGTGAAGATGCTGCTGTCCGAGCGCACCCCGGGATACCGGAACAGGTCCCAGGTGCCGCCGATCTGCTCGCGGCGCTCCAAGATGACGTAGCTGGTCCCCGGGTTGCGCTCGGTGATGCGGTAGGCGGCGCCCAGGCCCGAGATGCCCGCACCGATGATGACGACGTCGACGTCGGTTACGTCCATCCGCTAACGGTAGTTGACGAACTGCAGCGCGACCTCGAGATCGGCGCCCTTCAACAGCGACTGGACGGCCTGCAGGTCGTCGCGGCTCTTGCTGGTCACCCGGACCTCCTCGCCCTGAATCTGCGTCTTGACGCTCTTGGGGCCCTCGTCGCGGATCAGCTTCGTGATCTTCTTGGCGTGCTCGCTGGTGATGCCCTCTTTCAGCGACCCGGTGACCTTGAAGGTCTTGCCGGACGCCTGCGGCTCGCCGGCGTCGAATGCCTTGAGGCTGATGTCGCGGCGGATCAACTTCTCCTTGAAGACTTCCACCGCGGCCTTGACCCGCTCCTCGGTCGAGCTGGTCAGCTCGATCGCCTCGTCGCCCTTCCAGGCGATCTTGGTGTCGGTGCCGCGGAAGTCGTAGCGCTGGCTGAGTTCTTTGGCTGCCTGGTTGAGGGCGTTGTCGACCTCTTGGCGGTCGAGCTTGCTCACGACGTCGAACGATGAATCTGCCATCGGGATACGTCTCCTTTCATCGATGTTGGCCGTTTTCTGTCTGAGTACATCTTCGTTGTAGGCTAGCTACCCGTAATACACCGGCAGATTGCCCGAGCGGCCAATGGGAGCGGACTGTAAATCCGTCGGCTAACGCCTACCCAGGTTCGAATCCTGGATCTGCCACCCGGAAGAGATGGACGTGGTCCCGCAGCGATTGTTGCGGGACCACGTTCGTCTCACACGACAAGCGGCGCGATCGGCTCGTGCGGGTCGACGGTGATCCCGGCTTTGAGGAACGCGCTGTTGTGCAGCGCCCACATCCAGTCGGTGAGCTGGGTGACGAATTCCTTGCGGGGTAGACCGGCCGGGTCCTTCAGCCAGTGGGTCGTCGAGGATTCGATGAAACCGACCGCCCCGAAGGCTAGCGACGTGGTCGGTCGCTCGTCGACCCCGAGCGTGCGGTAGTACGCGGCAATCACCTTGGCGAGATTCGTCGCAACCACATTGTTGACTTCGTCGATGGCGGAGACGCCGCCCGCCTCGTCGCTCAGCGGGTGGCGGGCCAGGTACTCGTAGAGATTCGGGTGTTCGAGGCGCCACCTTACGTGCATCGACACGCTTGCCCGGATCAGCTGCATCAGGCTGACCGGCACGTCCCACACGAGAGTCTGCTTGGCGGTGAGCATCTCGCCGGCCCGCCGGGCGATGCTGTGGTGCAGATCGGCCGCGCCGTCGAAATAGCGGTACAGCTTGGTCCGGGTCACCCCGACGTGGTCGGCCACCTGTTCGGTCGACGCCTGCGGGCCGTAGAGCTCGATCGCCTCCAGCGCCGCTTCGACGAACTCGGCGCGTCGTTTCGCCCGCTGCCCCGACCAGCGGGCGGCACGGCCGTCGACGGGTTGAGCCACGGCCACATCATGCGGCGCGCGAGCAATCACGCTTTACATGGTACGGATCGTCCCGCTAATCTCTTTTCCGATACACATGTACCGGAAACGGAACTAAACGTCCGAGAGGTGGGATGTCACGCATCGTCCCGCTGGTAGTGATCGATGACCAGCCGATCGTTCACACCGGCGTTCGCAGTTGGGTCGCCGAGGCGTCGATCCTGACCGGTGCCGTGCACGCGTACCGGTCGCTTCCGCAGTTCCTGAAAGAGCACCAGCGCCACTCCGCCGGCAGCGAAGTGATCATCTTCGATCCCGAGCACGGCGAGCAGCGCCCGGACTACGCCGGCCTGGAGCAGTTGTGCAAGCTCCAGCACCGGGTGGTCGCCTACTCTCGCATCGCGTCGACCGAGATCATCCTGAACTGCCTCGATGTCGGCGCCGCGAACTACATCGTGAAAACCGAGTCGCCAGAACATCTCCTCGACGCGATCACCGCCGCGCAGCTCGGCACCGAATCGCACGGGCCGCTCGCCACGGCCGCGATGGAGGCGGCGCGGCAGTTCGGCCGCCCGGAACTCACCGCGCAGGAGCGGCGCGTGCTGGTCGAGTGGCTGCTCACCGACAACAAGGAGTCGGTCAGCAGGAAGCTGCACATCGCGCCGAGCACCGTCCGAACCCACCTGCAGCGAATTCGACGGCGCTACAGCGAGATCGACCGGTCAGCGCCCTCGAAGGCGGCCTTGTTCGCCCGTGCCGTTCAGGATGGCCTGATCGGCATTCACGACGTCTGACGCAGGCGCACGCGCAATGATCTTTAGGGCACACTATTGGCCGTGCTTACCTCCGATCTGCTTGGTCGACTCGACCTTCTCGGTGCAGTCAAAGATGAGTTACTTGCATCTAATCGACTGCTTCCGAAGCGGCCCGATCATCTGCTTCTGGCAACAGACGCGACGCGGGTCGAGCGATGGTTGCGGCCGCGGATACGAAAAGGTGTGATCGCGCAAGCCGCTGATGTTGTCTTTGCGGACAAGGGTTGGCGTGGAACGCGCCCGTTGAACGTGATGAGTCTCGAACATCGGGTTCTTTATCAGGCACTTGTTAAAGAACTCGCGGCGGTACTACCGGCGCACTTGACGAGGCGTACAGACTACGAAGCCTTTCAACGAGCTCCGTTGATGGTGGACGGTGCGGCTTACATCAGCAAGACAGACGTCGCGTCCTGCTACGTCTACATTGACCACGATGTCCTGGCGGATGAACTGATCTCACAAACCGGTGATGAGCTCGCAGTCGATGCCTTGCGGGAGTTGCTCGCTCTAATCATGGGCCGCAGGGTGGGCTTACCTCAGATACATCAGGCAAGCAGGGTTTTGGGCGACTCGTACGTCGACCCTGTTCGCCGGACGTTGCGCCGTAACGGAATTGCAGCTTTCACTTACTCGGACGACTTTCGGTTCGCCTCGCCATCGCTGGGCCGTGCTCGATCCGCCTTGACTGCGTGTGAAGCCGAGTTGAGGGTTCGTGGATTAGTGCTGAACGAACGAAAAACGTACACATACGCCCGGGATAATTACGAGGATTCGTTAAGCGCTTACGAGCGCGCCGAACAGAACCTTTTTTCTGAGGGGAGCCTAACCGCCGCTGAGGCGGGCTTGCTGGAAGATGACTACGAAGACGAAGAGGCGATCGCCGGCGACGCAACGGTCGCGCCGATGAGTCTCGGCGTTGCACCGATTGGAGGTGCCATCGACGATGACGAGCTCATAGAGGGCCCTTCGACTGCGACGGCTACCGCGGATGACGATATCGATCAAATCTCGGCGGCTGCTCAAAAGGCCTGGCGAATGTGGACTTTGGAGGAGGAGTCTGAAGAAGTTCAGTCGAGTCTCGAAGCTACCATCACGCAATCGTTAATCAGCCGCGCCCTTCCAGTCCTCGGTCAGGTTCAGGATTCCGGGCCTCTCGAGGTGCTGTCAGCGCTTTTTCGTTATGAAGCAGGTTTGGCGCCGCAAATCGCGTCGTACTTAATCAACTTCTGCTCCCACGGACCATCAGCCCGTGCGGAAGTGAGAGATGCTATCGACGCTGTGCTCTCAGAAGACTTGACGAACGTCTGGCAAGAAATTTGGATTGCGTTCGCGATCGGCTCGGTGCGCCGTACCAGAACGCCCGGGACACGAACACATCTGGATTGGCTTCAACAGTGCGTTGCTGATGGGCCGGATGGCTTGGCGGCGACCGCGGCAGCAACGCTGGGGCGACTGCAGTACGGCGAACCTGATCTACTTGCGGCGGCGGTGGATCGAATCGCGCCGGAGTGGCGTCAATTGGCGCTGCTTGGGCTTTATCAGCTCGACTCAAAACGGGCGAACGAATCGGCTGATCATGAGCTTGATCGCATCTTGCTCCAGGTTGCATCGCACTGATGTCTGAGGGCACCTGGCGCGCTGATGAAGCATCTGGCTTGCTGTTTCGCACCATCGCGGCGCATCGCGCGACTGTCGTCAGCCTAGGGACCTACTCGCGACAGCGGCGTCTATCGGGCCCACTAGAGGATAGAGAGCAGATTCAGTGCCAAGCTACCCTCGTTCGCCTGCTTTCCATCGCAGAGTCATTTTCGGGCGAGCGTTTGCTTGAAGAGCTCCAAAGAATTGTGGATCGATCGAGTCACAAAGCGATTAACGAGATATGGGAACGCACAGCTGTCAGTGCAACTAATACCTGGGACGAACAGAAAAAGGCTTACAAAGAACTGTTGGGCGTGACGCTGAGTAATGCGGATTGGACGTCTGTCGGAAAGCTTGCGGAGGCGCGAAATGCTGTCGCGCACGGCCTTGGCGCGCTGACCCGCCGCCAGCTCCGCAACCGCCAAGGCACTGTGGACAAGTTGCGATCTTGTGGCATTACGTTAGTGAACGGTCGCATCGTTCTGAGCGATCAAGTTCTTTTCGACGCTGCTCGGACATGCCGAGAGTTCATCCGCAAGCTTGACTTCGCTATCGAAAATCGCGGCCCCGATTACCGTTGATATCTAGCGGGGACGGCCTGATCGGCATTCACGACGTCTGACGCAGGCGCGACAAGGCCGCGACGGTCAGTGCCTCGACCCCGGTCGTCAGGGTCGGCTCGATCACCGGCGCGAACTCCGGAGAGTGGTTGGTGGGCAACGCCTTTCCCTGCTCGGCGGCCTGGGCGATGCTTTGCTCGTCGAATCCGCCCCAGAACCAGAATGCGGTCGGCACGCCGAGTTCGCTGCCGTAGAAGCCGACGTCCTCGCTGGCCGAGACGGGCTGATCGGACTCGAACACCCGGTGCTCGCCGAAGTGATCGCGGAAGTCGACCGCGATCTCCTGCATGACCGTCTCGTCGACGGTGGTGGCCGGAAAGCTGTAAATGGTGTCGATTTTCGGGTCCCGCTCGGCCCCCGACGCCTGCGATTCGGCCTTGACGATCCGCGCGATCGACGCCAGGACGGACTCGCGGATGTCGTCGCGGAACGTCCGGACGTTGACGCCGAGTTCGGCGTCGTCGGGAATGATGTTGTCCTTCGACCCCGCGTGCACGTAGCCGACCGTCACCACGGCGGGGTCGAACGGTGAAACCTCGCGCGCCACAATGGTTTGCAGGCGCTGGACGACGTTCGACGCCATCACCACCGGGTCGATCGTGGCCGAGGGTTGTGAGCCGTGGCCACCGCGGCCGAACAACTGCACCTTCAGCGAATCCGCTGCGGCCATTGCCGTTCCGGTCTTGTAGGCGATCAGCCCGGCGGGCAACGGGCCCACATGCTGGCCGAGCACGACCTCCGGTTTCGGGAAGCGATCGAACAACCCGTCGGCGATCATCGCCTGGGCGCCGCCGCCGATCTCTTCGGCCGGCTGGAAGACGGCGACGATCGTGCCCGACCACGAGTCCCTGAGTCGGTGCAGCAACCGCAGCGCGCCGATCAACGCCGTCGTGTGCATGTCGTGTCCACACGCGTGCATCACCGGCACGTCGGCCCCGCTGCCGTCGACTCCGCGCGCGGTGCTCGCATATGGCAGCCCGGTCTTCTCGGCGACCGGCAGGGCGTCGAAGTCCGCGCGCAGCAACACGGTTGGCCCCGCGCCGTTGCGCAGCACCGCCACCACCCCGGTGCCGCCGACACCGCCGGTCACCTCGAGACCGAGCGGGGCGACGGCGTCGCGCACCTTCTGCGCGGTCCGATGCTCGGCGAACGACAGCTCGGGATTGGCGTGCAGGTCCTTGTAGATGTCGGCCAGACCGGATCCCGTCGTGCGTTCCCAGTGTTCGGGTAGGGCGATCGTCATAGCTGTACCTCGCTTCGTTTCGCCATCACGGAATTCGGCGCCGCCCAATCAGTGGACACCTTTCGGTGCGCGATGCGCCAGGTGTCACCGTCGGGCACCAGGGTGTCGCGGTAGCGGCCGACGTGGTCGAGCCCGATATGGGTCACGACCGTGAAGTAGCTCGACACCCGGGCTTGCTCGCGAGTCACGTCGTCGAAAAGAACGTTCGCGACGTTGTGCCGGACGATCGGCTTGACGTCGGCGCTGAGCGCGACGTTACCGGTGACGCCGCCGAGAAACGCCACGATCTCGGATCGACCGTGCAGCGGGTCGAAGCCGCGGATCTCCAAAACGCCATCGGCACAAAAGGTCTCGGCGAGGCTCTCGAACCGGCCGGAGTCACCGGACCAGTTGTACCGCGCGAGGGTGTCTCGAATGTGTTCGCGGGCCGTCAGTTCCCAGATCTCCATGAGCATCGAATCCTGTTGTCAGTCAGCCGTTGTGCGCGGCTCGCTGGTTGAGGAACGCCACCGCCTCGGGCGGGAAGAGTTCCAGCGGAAGGGCCGTCGTGCTCGGTCCGTACTTGGTCCGGATCAGGATCGACGGGCCGGTCACCTGCGGCGGCTTGAGGGCCGCGTAGTCGATGACGAGCGTGCTGATCGGCGTGACGATCAGCAGTTCGTTGGCGCCGAATCCGCTCGCCCACACCGATCCCGGCGCCATGATCGCCTCCTGGGCCTTGCTGCGCTGCCACAACAGGAAGACGAACAAGGCGGGGAATAGGGCGGCGACCGCCAGCCAAGTGACGTTGTGCGCCGGATCGAGCACTACCGAGACCACCACGAGTGCCAGGCACAGCGCCCAGAGGACAGCCAGGCGGCGCATGCCGCTGGTTTGGATCACCGTGGTGCGATACAGCCGTCGGCCGTCGCCGGGGCTCGCGACCCACACGTGGTGGACGGGCGGAAGCGGACGCTGCGCTGGTTGCGGGTAACTCACGCCAGAACCCTAGCCCGATCGCGGGTCGGCGCGATCGGCACAGGACGGACGCCGAGTGTTTGTTTGCCGGCCACCGGAGAGCAGGCCGTTTCTGCGAACCTTGACGTGAGTTTCCTTTGAGAGGACCGCCATGACAGAACATCTGCGCGCATACAACAGCCTGTGGCAGGTCCGCAGCGACTCCTGGTGCCGACTGGAAGAGGCCGCCGACCGGCTGACCCGCCCGGATACCGGCGGTGCGCTCAAGGAGAAGTGCGTCGCCGCCTGCCAGGAATTGCTGAATCGGCTCAGCTCGCTGGAGCCGTACTGGGCGTATCCGGGCTCGCCGCAATTCGCGCGTGTGCAAAGGCTTTTCGCCGGTGGTAGCTACGACAAGTTCTCCCAGGCGGTCGCGCGGATCAACCGGGCGCTGACCCAGGAGTCCTACCGCTCCGGCGACGTCGAGAACGCCGGCGCCGACGAACTCGACATGTTCCCGTCCGACCCGCGCCAGCTCGAGGGGCAGGCCGAGGTCGAGCGCGACCGGCCCTACTTCGAGGTGCTCGTCGTCGAGAAGATGACCGAGGCGCAGGAACGCGCGCTGCGCAACGAGGTTCGCAAGTGGCGCCGTCCCGACGACGAATTCGTCTACGAGCTGGTGGTGGTGGCCAGCGGCGACGAGGCGCTGATCGCGGCGCGGCTCAACGTCAACCTGCAGGCGGTGGTGATCCGGCGGCGGTTCTCGGCGAAGTCGACGCGCGACCTGTCGTCGCTGTCGGAGTTCGTCGACACCGACGTGCTGCACGATCTGGTCGACCACTACTCGCCCGAGGAACGCGCGCAGATCCTGGCGACGTCGCTGCACAAGCTGCGGCCCGAACTCGACCTCTACCTGATGACCGAGATCGAGGTCGAGGACATCGCCGGGCGGCTCGGCCAGTATTTCCGCCGGGTGTTCCACGCCCGTGAGGGCATGCTGGAACTGCACCTGTCGATCCTGCACGGCGTCGCCGCCCGCTACCGCACCCCGTTCTTCAGCGCGCTCAAGCAGTACAGCCACCGGCCGACCGG
This sequence comes from Candidatus Mycobacterium wuenschmannii, assembly GCF_030252325.1. NCBI lineage: Bacteria > Bacillati > Actinomycetota > Actinomycetes > Mycobacteriales > Mycobacteriaceae > Mycobacterium > Candidatus Mycobacterium wuenschmannii. Next base: position 4,473,960 of record NZ_CP126981.1, read on the forward strand.
CGTCTTCCACGCGCTGCCGATCTCGCAGGGCAAGTCGATCGTCAACTCGCACTGGATCAAGGACATGGTCGGCTTCTACGGCCTGGAAGTCTTCATGGCCGAAACATCGGCCACCTGTGGCGGTCTCGACTCGCTGCTGGAACCGACCGGGCCGCTGCGCGAGTCGCAGCAACTCGCCGCGAAGGCCTACGGATCCCGGCACACCTACTTCGTCACCAACGGAACCTCGACCGCCAACAAGATCATCACCCAGGCGGTCGTCGCGCCCGGCGACATCGTGCTGTTGGACCGCAACTGCCACCAGTCCCATCACTACGGGATGATGATGGCCGGCGCGAATGTCGTGTACCTCGAGGCCTATCCGCTCAACGACTACTCCATGTACGGCGCGGTACCCCTGCGCGAGATCAAGTCAAAGTTGTTGGCGCTCAAGCGCTCCGGCAAGCTGGACCGCGTCAAGATGATGTCGCTGACCAACTGCACCTTCGACGGGATCGTCTACGACGTCGAGCGGGTGATGGAGGAGTGCCTCGCGATCAAGCCCGACCTGGTGTTCCTGTGGGACGAGGCCTGGTTCGCCTTCGCCCGGTTCCACCCGGTCTACCGCACCCGCACCGCGATGGCGTCCGCGGCGGCGGTGCGTGAGCGGCTGCAGAGCCCGGAGTACAAGGCCGAGTACGAGAAGTACCTGGCCGCGCAGACCGCCGAAAAGCCGAGCGACAACGATCTTTTGGAGCGGCGCCTGCTACCTGACCCGGCGCGGGCCCGCGTACGGGTCTACGCCTCGCAGTCGACACACAAGACGCTGACCTCGCTGCGGCAGGGCTCGATGATCCACGTCTACGACCAGGATTTCGACCAGAAGGTCTCGGTGTCGTTCCACGAGGCCTACATGGCGCACACCTCGACGTCGCCGAACTACCAGATCCTGGCGTCGCTCGACCTGGGCCGCCGTCAGGTGGCGCTGGAGGGCGCGGAGTTGGTACAACGGCAGATCGAGAACGCCATGCAACTGCGCGACGCGATCGACAATCATCCGTTGCTGAGCAAGTACATGAATTGCCTTGGCACGTCGCATCTCATCCCGACCGAGTACCGCCCGACGGCCATCGACCAGCCGCTGCGATCCGGGCTGCGCAACATGATGGCGGCCTGGCACGACGACGAGTTCGTGCTCGACCCGTCGCGAATCACGTTGTCCATCGGGCGAACCGGCTACGACGGCGACACCTTCAAGCGCGAGCAGCTGATGGACCGCTACGGCATCCAGATCAACAAGACCTCGCGCAACAGCGTGCTGTTCATGACCAACATCGGTACCACCCGCAGTTCGGTTGCGTTCCTGGTCGAGGTGTTGGTCAGCATCGCCGCCGAATTGGACCAGGGCATCTCCGAGATGAGCCTGGGCGAGCGGGAGCACTTCGAGAAGGCGGTGTGGGGGTTGACCGAGCGTCCGGTGCCGCTGTGCAACTTCAGCGGATTCCACCCGGCGTTCCGCGACCATACCGGTTCGGAGCCGACGCCCGAGGGCGACGTGCGCAGCGCGTTCTACCTGTCCTACGACGACGCCAACTGCGAATACCTGATGGGCGACGCGATCGACGAAAAGCTGGATGCCGGAAGCGATGTCGTATCGGCGACCTACGTGACGCCGTATCCGCCCGGGTTTCCCGTGCTGGTGCCCGGTCAGGTGTTCAGCCGCGAGATCCTGCAATTCATGCGCGACCTCGACACCAAGGAGATCCACGGCTACGAGCCGAACTTCGGTTATCGGGTCTACACCGAGAAGGCGATCGAAATGGTCGCCGCCGCAGCGGGTTTACCGGCCAACGGGCATCAGCCCAGTGCCCCGGCGGCAAAGCCGGCCAAGAAGAAGCCGGTGAAGCAGGCCGACGAACTGGCCGTCGCAGACTAGAAGGGTTCGCCGTCGAACCGCTCGCGGCTGGCCAACTCGGCGACGCTCGCGCGTCGCAGCTTGGTCAGCTGCTTGACCGGCTTGCCGAGCGGGAGGAATGCGGCCAACGCATACGTCTCCGGCATACCGAGCAATTCGCGCACCTTCGGTTCCTCGGCGACCGCCATCGTCGAGATGGTTCCGCCGAAGCCCTCGTTGCGGGCGGCCAACAGGATGTTCCACACCAAGGGATAGACCGACCCGCCGCTGATCACGCCGATTCGGTCCAGGTATTGATCCATCGCCGCAACGACCTCCAGGTTCACGCAGACCGCAAGCACCACAGCGGCATTGACGAACGGCGAGGTGAACTGCGCGGGCACATCGGTGGCCGCGATCTGCTCCGGTGTCGGCCCCGGCTCGTGCAGCGGGTTCCAGGGGCTTTCGCCGTTCGCCATCTGGGCCGCATACCGTCGGGCACCCGTCAGCGACAGCTCGACGAGCGCTTCGCGGGTTGCGCGGTCGCGGATCACAACGACATGCGCGCCCTGCCGATTGCCGCCGCTGGGCGCAAAACGCGCGTTGTCGAGGATCCGCTCCAGCACGTCGTCGGGCAGCGGGTCGTCGGTGTACTCGCGGGCGGCGAACGTCGTCCGCATCACGTCGTAGAGGTCCACCACCCCATGGTGCCCTGCCTGTAGACCGTGAGTCACATCAGACTCAGGAGCACCCGCGAGGAGGTATGCAGTTACTTTCCGTTTCGTGACCATATGCGATACCGCCCGCCGAAGTGATATCGCATATGGTCACGATTCCGAAAGAGGTTGTGCCCCTAGACCAGTTGCGCATGTGGCCCGTGTGAAACCAGGCTAGCCGCGCACCGCCGAGATGGTCCACGCCGGCAGGATTGGTGCCCGGGTGAGGAAGTGGTCGCCCTGGCCGATGCTGCGCAGCAGCGCCTGGGTGCGCATGATGCAACAGCCCATCCGCGCCATCGCGAAGATCTCATACCAGTCCAGCGCGACCAGTTCGCGGCCGATCAGCTCCTCGAAGCGGCGGATCACCTGCTCGCGGCTGTCGAAGCCGGGCAGCTCCGGATCGGCGTCAATCCCGTTCACTTCCAACATCTGTCGACGGGTAGCCAGCCACCACGCGAAGTCGGTCTCGGCCGGGCACAGGCAGGCCTGCTCCCAGTCCAGCACGCCGACGATTGCGCCGTCGTCGCCGAAGATCGCGTTGGACAGCCGGGCGTCGTTCCAGCACACCGCCAGGTCGTCGGTGTCGTCGGGCCGGTGGCGGTGCAGCCAGTCGAACGCCTCGGTCATCACGTCGGGAATCTGGTTGTCGGTGCCCCACGCGGCATACTCCTGCCACCAGGTGAGCTCGGCAGAAACGCCTGTGCCCGTGGGCCGGTGAAGCCACGAAGCGTCTCCGACCGGCACTCGCTGCAATGCCGCGAGCGTCTCGACGAACGAGTCGTGCGCCCGACGCTGCACCTGTGCTCCCGCGTCGTGCAGCCAGCCGCGCGTCGCATACGTGGTGTCCGACGGGGTGTGCCCGACGATTCGCGGCATCACCAGGAACCGGGAGTCGATCCACGACTCGTCGGCCTCATAGAGGATGGGTGACGGCGTCGCGATGCCGTGCTCGTGCAGGAAGTCCTGGGTGCGCGTCTGCGCCTCGAGGTCGTATTCGGGGTAGATGCCGCCACCGGCCGGCGGGATGCGCAGCACGTACTCGCTGGCCTGCCCGTTGATGTCGGCGGTGAACACCAGGCTCTCGCTCGACCAGCCCGCCGCCCGGTTCGCCGCGGTGAGTTCGGAGAGCGTGGCCTCGGCGTCGAACCGGTGGCTGAACCACGCCTCGAGCCGGGACCTGGTGTCCGCTAGGTCGCGTTGCACGAGCGCGATTCCCGCCATGCCAGACAGATTTACATATCACCGGCCAGATGTAAATATTGGCGACATGAATTCGGCGCAGCCCCTGACCTTCGGAGCGATCGAGGACACGTCGTTGCCGCTGGCGGTGTTGGCCCACGGTTTCCCCGATACGCCGTTCACCTGGCGGCACCTCGGACCCGATCTGGCCGCGCGCGGATACCGGGTGGTCGCGCCGTGGCTGCCCGGCTACGACGCGCCGACCGATCAGCCGATCAGCGTCGGCACCTACGTCCGCCGTTTGCTCGACACCCGCCTGCGCTACGACGGCGACGAGCGCGCGGTGCTGATCGGTCACGACTGGGGCGCGCAGGCCGGATACGGCGTTGTCGCGAGCGAGCCACAGGCATTCAGTCGTTTTGTGGCGCTTGCGGTTCCACCGGTTGCCGCCCTGGCCGCGGGCTTGTTCACCCACGCCCAGCTCAAGCGGTCGTTCTACATCTACTTCATCCAGCAGGTCGGCATGGCCGAGATCGCGCTGGTGATGCCGGGGTTCTGGGAGTCGCTGTGGGGCGACTGGTCGCCCGGCTACGACGCGACCGACGACATCGCAGAACTACGCCGCCACGTGACCGCGGACAACATCGCGAATGTCGTTGGGCCGTACCGGGCCTCGTTCAACCCGCAGTTCGTCGACCCGAACGCCGAGGCCGAGACGCTGGCCACCATGCAGCTTCCGCCGGTGCCGACGCTGTATCTACACGGCTCCGACGACGGGGCGATCGGCGCCGACCTCCTCGGCGACCTCGGCCAGCACTTCCCGGCCGCGGGGTCGAAAGCCGAGATCATCCACGGGGTCGGGCATTTCCTGCACCTGGAGAAGCCGGAACTGGTCGCGGCGAAAATCGGTGACTGGCTAGGCGGGTAGGCCCGCGCGGGTCAACCCGGCGGCGTGCCGCAGCTCGGCGAGGAAGCCATCCGGTGTGTCGTCGCTGATCACGTAGTGGCATACGGCAATCCGCACCACCGCTGACGCGGCAATGTGGGCCTGGTCGCCGCCGATGATCCGCGCGATGCGGTCGCGCATGATCGGCAGCACGCGTCTCATCTGCTGCAGCACATGCTCGGGCTCGATCTCGGCCAGCGAGCCGAGCGAATAACTGCGCTGGAAGTCGACGATGAATCGCAGTGCGGCGTCGAGTCTTTCGGCTCCGCTCAGTCCCGCGATCGCCGTTGCGATACCGGCGTCGAAATTGTCCTGCTCGTACAGCCCGAACGCCTCGAGCAGGCCCTCCTTCGACCCGAAGTAGCGATACAGCGTGGGGCGCGACACCTGGGCCTGCGCGGCCACGTCGGACAGCTGCAACCGCCGGCGACCATCGCGCGCGAGTACGACGAAGGTGGCGGCGAGTATGCGTCGACGTGTCGAGTGTTCGCCGTCGGCAGCGTGTGGGGAGGCCGCCATCGCGTCCTTTACATCTAGGGGGTCAAATGTCACACTGACCCTACCGCTGACCCTGGTCGATTGGAAGGTAGCGACGGTGAACAACCTCGTGGTCCGCAAGATCCCGTGGGAGTTCGACGCGAGCGTGCCGTTCATGTGGCAGCCCGAGAATCCGAATTTCGGGTTGTTCTGCAACGCCTTCACGTTCATCGCCGTCCCGTTCGAGCGCTACATCGTCAGCGTCGTCCGCAAGGCACACGACACCCTGCAACAGGACCCGGACGTCGCGGCCGAGGCCGAGGCGTTTCTGCGGCAGGAGGCCCAGCACGCGTCCGCGCACCGCAAGCACATGCTCGCACTGGTGGAGCGCTACCCTGAACTCGAGCGGTGCTACGAGGACGCCTGCCGCGCCTACGACGAACTGCTCGAGGAACAACCGATCGAATTTCACGCCGCCTACATCGCGAACCTGGAGGCGACGTTCACCCCGTTGTTCAAAGTGATTCTCGACAACCGTGATTCGCTGTTCGGCGCGGGCGATCAGCGAGTCGCCTCGCTGATGATGTGGCACTTCGTCGAGGAGATCGAGCACCGCAGTTCCGGGCTGATCCTCTACCAACACATCTGTCCCGACCCGTGGTACCGGACCAAGCACATCCGCGACACCTTCAGCCACGTCGGCGCGGTGTCCGAGGCGATCGCCAAGGTTTTCGACGAGGTGGTGCCGTTCGAGGACCGCGGCGCCTCCACCCAGGAGCTGCTGTCGATCTCTTTGCTTTACGGAGAGTTCATGTTTCGCGGACCCGGCGGCAAACGCCGGCGGGCGCGCCGCGGTGGCCCGCCGACGCTGTTCCGCGACGTGCCGACCCGGCAATTGCTCGCGATGGCATGGCGGCTGCTGTTGTCGCAGGCGCCGCACCACAATCCGGCCGACCAGCCGCTGCCCGACTGGGCGGACACCTGGATGCGCGAATACGACCACGGGGTCGACATGACCCGGTTTTTTCCCGCCTCGGAAAGGTAAATCGATTTGCTGACAACGAACTACGGCGCTCTGGTGCCCGAGGATGAGCTGCTCACCCATCAGATCGTCGACACGTTCGCCACGGTCAGTCAGTCGGACCCGTCCTGGACTGAGAAGATCTGGACGATGGCGCACGCCCGCGACAACTCGCTGCAGGTCGTGTTGGGCATCGGAAAGTACACCAACCGTGGAGTTTTCGACGGCGCCGCCGGAGTATGTCGCGGCACCGAGCAGTGGACCGTGCGGGCCGGCCGTCGACTGTCGTCGGCTCCGGCGAGCACGGATGTCGGCCCGATCCGCTATCAGGTCGTCGAACCGCTGCGGGCCATCCGGATCAGCCTCGACCACAACGACGAGCAACCGATCGCCTTCGACGTCGAGCTGCGCGGGAGTTTCGATGCGGCGCTCGAGGATCCGTGGCCGGATCGCAGCCCCGACGGGTATCGCGTGACGCACAACATCCTGCGCTATCACCAGATCGGGGTGGCCTCCGGTTGGGTCGAGGTCGAGGGTGAGCGCACCGAGATCGCGGCCGACGAGTGGATTTCGATTCGCGACCACTCGTGGGGGCTCCGGCCCGGGGTGGGCAAGCCGATCCCCGGCCTGCCGCGGGGCAGTCGCAAGATCAAGCAGATGTTCATGACCTGGTTGCCGATGACAATGACCCGCCCGGACGGGTCGGCGTACTCGCTGTTCGTGATGTACCAGGAGGAGCGCGGCGACGGGTTCACCGAAATTCGTTGCCAGGCAGAACAACAGAACGCCGACGGCACGTCGCACCGATTCCCGTCTGTCGAGCAGGACATGCATTTCGAGGACGCCAACCGGCGATTCACCCACGGGACGATCACGCTGATCGACACCGACGGGTCCAGGCGTCCGCTGACGATCACCGCCGCCGGGCCGGGCGGCTTCCACCTCGGCACCGCCGGTTACTACGGGTGGAACGACTGGGTGTACGGCCAGTGGGTCGGCGACCTCAGGGTCGAGGGCAACCACGTCACCGACTGCGACCACCCGGCGAAGGCGCGCGAACTGCATCAGCTTCGCGACCTGCTGGTGCGTGTCGAGGACCCGGTCGGTGGCGGCACCGGGCTGGGCGACGCCGAGACGTTCGCGATGGGCGCCTTCCCCGAGCGCGGGCTGACCGCGGAGAATTCGTTCTTATAGCACCTCGTTGGCATCAATCGCGCCAACGACTTTCGCGATCAGCCACTGCACCGCGTCGACCGCCTCGGCCTTCTCGAGATTCCACGCCCCGACCAGCCGCTCGTAGGTCGTCGGGCTCCACAACACGTCGAGCAGTCCCGCGAATGCCCGGCGCTGGGCGTCGGACAGCTCCGGTGCGCGTGCGGCCACCGCGCGGTCGAGAGCGTCGTGCCGCCGGACGTCGGCGCCGACAAACGCGGACCCCTGCGGTGTCGCATCCCTGACGGCAAATCGCTTCAGCGAGGCGAAGACTCGTGCCGTCACGTCGCCGAGGGTGTCCAATTCGACGTCCTCGTAGGCGATGCCGGCCTCGTCCTCCAGTCGGGCCATGATCGCGTCGTGCAGGTGCCGCTCGGTGGGGAAGTGCCGGTAAACCGTGCGCTCGCTGACCCCGGCGCGCTCGGCGACGGCCCGGAACGTCAGCTCGTCCCAGTCCCACGTGGTGAATCCGCGGACCAGGCGACCGCCCGCGTCGACGATGCGGTCGCGGGTGGCGGCGGCGGCCTTCTGGCGGGCTGGGCTGTGGTAGCTGCGCCGAGGCGTTGACAACTCGCTCATAATCGCGTCAGTATACTGACACAGATTCTCCGGAAAGGGTTAACGATGGGCGATGTCGACGATGTCGTCGCCGCGGCCGTCGCGCAGACCGGCCTGGACGACTTCGGCGACGACTCCTTCCGTGCGGGCCTCGAAGTGTTACTGACGTCGCTGCGCGACGAAGCCCGCCTCAACGCCCGCGGCGAGGCCTACCTCCGCGCCCGCATCGTCACCGCGCTGTCGCAGCGACTACAGGTCGAGGACTGGTATCGCCGTCACCCGGAGATCGACGAGGTGGAACTGCAGGCCCCGCTGATCGGTCTCGGCCTGCCGCGCACCGGGTCGACGGCGTTGTCGGTGTTGCTCGCGCAGGACCCGGCGATCCGCTACCTGCGGCGCTGGGAATCGTCACAGCCGTGCCCGCCGCCGTCGACCGTCAGAGGTCCCGATCCACGGATACCGGCCGACGAGCACAACCGGGTCGGCACACGAGCCCACGTGCCGACTGGCACGCACGCGCCGATGGAATGCCTCGAGTTAATGACGCTCGACTTCAAATCCCATATCTTCCAAGCCTTTGCGCAGATCCCGTCCTACTCGGCGTGGCTGGTCGACGAGGCCGACCTCACCTCGACGTATGCGTACCAGCGCCGGGTGATGAAGCTGCTGAGTTGGGGTGAGCCGGCGCGGCCGTGGCGGCTCAAGTCGCCGTCGCACGTGTTGTGGCTCGACGCGCTCAACGCCGCCTTCCCCGATGCGCGGTTCGTGATGACGCACCGCGACCCCACCGACGTGATCCTCTCGGTGGCCGATCTCTACGCCGACATCGTCGGCGGGTTCACCGATCATCTGGACCGAAAGTATCTGGGGCAGCTCAACGTCGAGCACTGGTCGCTCGGCATGCAGCGGGCCATGAAGTTCCGCGACAATGCGGCCGGGAAGAGGTTCTACGACATCGACTTTCGGGCCATGCAGGCCGATCCGGTCGGCCAGGTCTGCGGGTTGTATGCGTGGCTCGGTGAACCGGTCGGCGCGGAATTCGAGGACCGGATGCGGACGTGGTGGGCCGAGGCCGCCTTGGAGCGCGAGCCGAGCAGTCACGCCGATCCGGTGGCGTTCGGCATCGACCTCGACACGGTCCGGCCCTTGTTCGCCGACTATGTCGCCAGGAGCCTGCATGCCCATTGACCTGACCGGCGGCATCGACCCGTCGCGCGAGTTGGTGTTCGCCGAGAAGCCCGACGACCCGGAGATGCGCGACTCGGTGAGCTTCTGGGTGGTCGACGACCGTGGCGCAGTCGGCCTGCCGCGCATCGGGATTGAGGCCGTCGCCGCGAACTGGGACGCGCACGACATTCAAGTCAACGTCGCGTTTCCGGACGGGCGGGTATTCCGGTTGCGCGCCAACGGATCCAGCTGGCCGGTGCGCGGTCCCGACGGCCGGCCCTCCGTGCTCGGCGCGGGCGGTCTCGGGTTCCGGTGCCTGGAGCCGTTTCACACGTGGACGATGAGCTTCGAGGGCCAAGCCGTGCAGTTGTCGTCGCAGGATCTGATCGACGGCAACAAGGACGGGCCGCTCGTCGACGTCAGCTTCCACGTCGAGGCGACAATGGCGGTGCCGCCGTGGGTGCAGGGGACCCTCTCGGCGGAGTCGGGAGAACGGCTGAAGACGTCGATCGAGGGCGCCCTGATGGGCGGGGCTCGCTACGAGCAACTCTTTCGCGCGACCGGGGCGCTGACCACCGGCATCGAGCAACACGACTTCTCCGGCACCGGCCTGCGGATTCGACGGCAGGGAGTGCGCAGGCTGGCCGGGTTCTGGGGGCACTGTTGGCAGTCGGCGCTGTTTCCCAGCGGACGGGCGTTCGGCTACATCGCCTACCCGCCGCGGCTCGACGGCGAGCCGACGTTCAACGAGGGCTACATCTTCGACGGCGACGGCGGTATGACTCCCGCCCGGGTTGTCGAGGCACCGTGGCTCACAGCACTGAAGCCTTGCGGCGAGGACGCAGCGCTGACGCTGGAAACCCCAAGCGGGACAGTGCATATCGAGGGCGAGACAATCCTGTCCACCCACGACGTCCATCACGACGACAAGATGTATTCGAGCGAGGCGCTCAAGCAGGAGATGCCGAGCTTCCCGGCGCTGCAGCAGGCCGGGGTGCGCTACCGGTGGGACGGCGAGGAGGCGTTCGGCATGCTGGAGCGCTCAAATCCGCTGGACAAGCTGATTTTGTAGTTCGCCCGACACGGGTCCGGTGCAGCGGCGAGACTGGCGGGATGCGTAGCGAAGCTAACCTGCAGCGTTTCGAGCGGTACGCCGAATGGCCGCTCGCCGTGGGGGCCCTGGTCTTCCTGGTCGTGTTCTCCGTGCAGGTACTGGCTCCGCGGCCGCCGCGCGAGGCGCACATCCTGTGGCTGATCGACTGGTCCATCTGGGGCATGTTCATGCTGGATTACGTTGTGCGGCTGTACCTCGCGCCGCGGCGGTGGCACTGGTTCTGGCGGCATCTCATCGACTTCGCGATCGTGACACTGCCGTTGATCCGGCCACTTCGGTTGCTGCGCTTGATCGTTCTGATCGAACTGCTGCAGAAGGCGGTCGGGGACGCTTTCCGGGGCCGGCTGCTCGTCTACACCACATCGGGCGTCGTGCTGCTGATCTATTCGGCGTCGCTCGCGGTCTATGACAAGGAGCGCGGCCTGCCGGGGGCGACGATCAACTCGTTCGGCAAGGCGCTGTGGTGGTCGATCACCACCGCGACCACCGTCGGCTACGGCGACGTCTATCCGGTGACCAATACCGGCCGGGTGATCGCCGTGCTCCTGATGCTCGGCGGCATCGGTCTGGTCGGTGTCGTGACCGCTTCGCTGGCGTCGTGGATCATCGAGCGCGTCGCCGAAGAGGACGCGCTGAATGCCGCCGCCACCGTCGCGCACATCGAAGAGTTGCGCGCCGAAATCCGCGCGCTGGGCGAGCAGCTACAGGGAAAGGCCGGCAGTGACCATCACTCCTGAACCGTTCACCACGAACGGCGTTGGCGGAACCCGGATTGTCGCCGACCGGCTCGGAGACCCCGCCACGCCCGCCGTCGTGTTCCTGCACGGCGGCGGGCAGACCCGGCGGTCGTGGGGCAAGGCTGCCGCCGCCGTGGCCGAACGCGGTTGGCAGGCGGTCACCGTCGACTTTCGTGGCCACGGCGAGTCGGACTGGTCCGAGGAGGGTGACTACCGGCTGGCCAGCTTCGCCGGCGACGTGCAGGAGGTGCTGCGCCGGCTGCCACCGCAGCCCGTGTTGGTGGGCGCATCGCTCGGCGGTTTCACGACAATGCTTCTGGCGGGCGAGATTTCACCCGGTATCGCGCGGGCCGTCGTGCTGGTCGACATCGTGCCCAACATGGACCAGTCCGGGGCGAACCGGATTCACGAGTTCATGGCCGGCCGGATGCAGTCGGGTTTCGAGTCGCTCGACGAGGTGGCGGACATGATCGCCGAGTACAACCCGCACCGGCCGCGGCCGTCGGACCTCAACGGCCTGCGCACCAACCTGCGCCGTCGCGGCGACCGCTGGTACTGGCACTGGGACCCAAAGTTCATCAGCGAGAACGCCTCTCTGCCGCCGCACGAGTTGACCGACGTCGGCCGGATGAACGCCGCGGTCGAGAACATCCTGGCCGGCGGGGTGCCGATGCTGCTGGTGCGTGGGCAGGTGAGCGACCTGGTCAGCCAGGACCGCGCCGACGAATTTTTGGCCCGCTTCCCGCAGGTCGAGTTCGTCGACGTGCAGGGCGCGGGGCACATGGTCGCGGGCGACCGCAACGACCTGTTCGCCGACGCGGTGCTGAATTTCCTTGCCCGCCAAGGCTAGCGGGGCAGCAGCACGCCGTTGTCGGCGCCGAGGTCGATCGCGGAGTTGATGACCACGCGGTCGATTTGACGCAGCGAATGCAGGGCGGACAGCAGGCGCCGCCGCTCGAGTGATTCCTCGCGGTGCTGGCGGGCCAGCGACTCGGCCGCGTCGATGTAATCGGTGGACGGAAACACCGTCGCGGGCTGGTTGAATTCCAGCGCCGTGATCAGCACGTCGATGTTGCGGCGGATCTGGGCCGCGGTCTCCCTGATCGACTCGGCAAGATCCGGCGAGGTGTCGACGCGAGTTGCGCTGCTGCGGGCCAGGATTCGCGCGTACCGGTCGCAGGCGTTGAGCATCCGCAGGCCGTGCCGCATGGTGCGACGCCCGCCGAGGCCGGCGATCCCGGCGCTCAGCGGCTTGGCCGTGGTGCGGAACTGCTGCAGGTCGCGGCCGAGTTGGCGGGCGGTCTCGGTGAGTGGGGTGGGCGGCGCGCTGCCTAGGAGGCTGCCGACCGACTCGTCGATCAGGTCGATGAGCGTCAGGAAGAAGGCGTGCGCGTCGTTGCGGATATGGGTGCGGGTGTTGATCGGCAGCACCAGCATCGCGGCGGCGATCCCGATGACCGCCCCGACCGCAGTCTCCTCGATGCGCAGCACCAGCAGGCCGAACGTGAATTCGCCGAGCAGGCCGTACATCAACGCCAGCATGGTGCTGATCCAGAACGTCATCAGGCTGTAGGTGACCTTCATGAAATAGAAGGCGCAGAACAGGCAGACGAAGATCATCGCCAGCGAGGCGATCTTGTTGCCGGACACCAGAGTTGCGACCAGCACGCCGCTCGGGACGCCGAGCACGGTGCCGAGCAGCCGCTGCCAACCCTTGTCGAGCGTTTCGGCCCAGGTGTTGGTGCCGGCGAAGATGACGAACGCGGCGATCGCCGCCCAATACCAATGCGACGGCGACACGATCTCGCCGACGATGATCGCCAGTGCGGCGGCGACGGCCACCTGAACGGCCTGCCGGGTCGACGGCAGCATGCCGGTCTGCGCCTGCTTTTCGGGTTTGTCCGGCTCGGCGGCGGGCGCCGGGTCGGATTCGACTCTCTCGATTCGCTTGCGAACCTCGGCGGTGGCCTTGGCCGTGTCGACGACGGCCAGGGCCAGGCGGCTCACCGCGAGCTCTTCCGGGCTGTCGCCGAGCAGCCGCTGGGCCCGCTCCGCGGTCTCGGGCAGGCGATGGCTCTGCGGCAGACGGATCGCGCGCGACAGCATGGCCACGGTGTTCGCCAGCTCGATGCGGGTGTTGGCCGCGATGTCGGCTTCGGCGGCCCGCGCGCCCGCAGTGGCGAGGCGCTCGACGGTGAGCTCCGCGTTGAACAGCCACATCGCCAGGTCCTCGCCGCTGACGCCCGGCCACAGCGCGCCGGGGTTCACCCGCTCCTCGATCTGGGCCTGCACGGTCAGCGCGGTTTCGTTGAGCCGGACGACCCGGATGCGGAGGCGTCGCTGCGAACGCTCGTCGGTTCGGCTGTTGCGCACCAGGTCAGCGGTCCGGTCGACGACGATCGCCATCCGCGCCCGCAGTGACCGAATGTTCTCGCGCAGAACGCTTTCCGGCTTGTCCGGCATCAGGTAGTTGCTCCACACGAAGCTGCACAGCGTGCCGACGACGGTCGCGCCGATCAACCAGGGCAACTCAGAGACCTGCGCCCGCAAGTACAGCGAGAAGAAGTACGCCATGAACGTGACCATGCCCAGCGTCGTTCCGCGCGGGCCGAACCGTCGCACATAGACGGCGATGAACACTACGACGACGAACAGGACGTCGCCGACCACGGGATGCGGCGTCACCAGCGCGGCCGCGGTGATGGATACCGCGGCGGGTAGCGGCACCAAAGCCATCGTGACGTGTTGGCGATGCGGGTCGGGTTCATTGACCGAGCGCGCCGACACCATCGTGATCAGCGCGCCGAGCAGGGCGACCGTCATGGGCTGCCCGGTGACCTTCGTCAACCCGAACAGGACCACCAGCGCCGTCGCGAGCGCGCCGGTCGTCCGGGCCGCCATCCGCAGCCGGAGTAGCCCGGGGTCGGAGCCGACGGCCCAGTTACGCGCCCGCTCGAACACCGTTACCAAGCCTCTCGTGCGTGTCTGTTGCCACCGACTCTGGCACAGCGACCAAGATGGGAAGCGATGAGCACGGAGGTGACGCTGGCCGACGGTCGCCAGCTGTTGTTCTTTTCACTCCCGGGGCATACCCCGGCGCCGGTGGCCGACCGCCGCCCATTGCCACCGTTCGAGCCCGGTCAGTCGCAGTTGCGGTTCGACCGGGCCACCGGGCAGTGGGTGATCATCGCAGCGCGCCGTCAGGACCGCACCTACAAGCCGCCGCCCGACCAGTGTCCGCTGTGTCCCGGACCCTCCGGTTCGACCAGTGAGGTGCCCGCGCCCGACTACGACGTTGTCGTCTTCGAGAACCGCTTCCCGTCGCTGTCCGGCGTCGGCGGACCGGCTTCGGTGCCGGACGGCTTCGCTTCGTCGCCGGGCGCCGGGCGGTGCGAGGTGATCTGCTTCTCCAGCGATCACAACGGGTCGTTCGCGTCGTTGCCGCTGCCGCACGCGCGGTTGGTGGTGGACGCGTGGCGCGACCGGACCGCGGCGCTGCTGGAGTTGCCGGCCGTGCAGCAGGTGTTCTGTTTCGAGAACCGCGGCGAGGAAATCGGTGTGACGCTGGCCCACCCGCACGGCCAGATCTACGGCTATTCGTTTCTGCCGCCGCGCACCGCGGCGATGATGGCGCAGGCGCGTAATCACCCTGGCGGCAACCTCTTTGCCGACCTGCTGGCCGCCGAGGTCGCCGACGGCAGTCGGATCGTGGCGCGCACCGAGTTGTTCACCGCGTTCGTGCCGTTCGCCGCGCGTTGGCCGGTCGAGGTGCACATCTATCCGAACCGGTTCGTGCACAACCTGATTGATCTCACCTCGGCCGAGTTGGACGATTTCGCATCGATCTATCTCGACATCCTGCGACGGTTCGACCGGATGTACGACGGGCCGCTGCCGTACATGTCGGCGCTGCATCAGTACGACGACACCGATGCGTTGCGCGACGGCTACTTTCACGTCGAGTTGATGTCGATCCGGCGCAGCGCGACGGCGTTGAAGTATCTGGCGGCGTCCGAATCGGCGATGGACGCGTTCATCACCGACGTGGTACCCGAGGCTGTGGCTGCACGGTTGCGGGACCTCGCGTGACCGTTCGGTGTTCCGCGCCCGGCCGGGTCAACCTGATCGGCGAGCACACCGACTACAACCTCGGTTTTTCGTTGCCGATTGCGTTGCCGCAGAGGACATCTGTCGTCTTCGAACCGTCCTCCGTTTCGGCGTTGACCGTGACGAGCTCGCTCGCGGACGATGCCGTGCTCATACCTTTGACCACTTCGCCCGGTGACGTCACCGGCTGGGCGGCCTATGTTGCCGGTGTCGTGTGGGCGCTGCGCTCGGCCGGACATGCGGTCTCGGGGGGGACGATGTCGGTGTCCAGCGAGGTGCCGATGGGGTCGGGGCTGTCGTCGTCGGCGGCGCTGGAATGCGCCGTGCTGGGCGCGCTGTGTCCGGGTATCGACCGTCTCGACCAGGCGCGCATCGCCCAGCGCGCCGAGAACGACTATGTCGGTGCGCCAACGGGTCTGCTCGACCAGATCTCGTCGCTGTTCGGTGCGGCGTCGACGGCGCTGCTGATCGACTTCCGGGAGTTGACCGTGTCTTCGGTCGGCTTCGACCCGTCGGCGTCGGGAGTTGAACTGCTGCTGATCGACTCGCGAGAGAAGCACGGCCACGTCGGTGGTGAGTACGCCGCGCGACGGCTGTCCTGTGAACGTGCGGCGGCGGACCTCGGCGTGGCTTCGTTGCGCGAGGCGACTTCACTCGACGCCGTGGTTGATCCCGTTGACGCCCGGCGCGCCCGGCATGTGCTCAGCGAGAATCAGCGGGTGCTCGATTTCGTTGCCGCGCTGCGTGATTCGGACTATGCCGAAGCCGGACGGATCTTCGCCGCTTCGCATGCGTCGATGCGCGACGACTTCGAGATCACCACGCCGCACATCGACCGGATCGCCCGCGCCGCAGAAGATGCCGGCGCGCTGGGGGCGCGGATGACCGGCGGCGGGTTTGGCGGCTGCGTCATCGCGTTGGTGCCCGCCGATCGCGTCGCTGCGGTCAGCGACGCCGTGCGGGCCGTCGGCGATCCGGAGCCCGTCGTGACCCAGACCTACGCCGCAGAGGGCGCATCCGCCCCGTGAGTAACACGGAGGTCGGGGAACCCGAGTTGCCCGCCTCTGAGCGAATTTCCCGCGCTGCCCGACCAATTTCGCTCGGAGGCGGGCACAACGGCACTTCCTCACGTCACGTCGCAAGAGTGAACCGAATGGCCCGCAACCCCAATTCCTCTGCCGCCTCGACGAAACGCGATGCCCATCACGCGTTGCGCCTTCTTGCCGTAGGACTCCGCGCCGCGGGCATAGAGGTCGCCGACCACCGCCGTGTCGGTGATCAATTCGCCGCGCATCGCGGCGGACCGGCCGTCATGCAGCACCTGCGCCGGCCCCGAACGGTGTGCGCAGCAGGGTTCATGGCTTCACGGTAGCGCCCAGCCCATCGTGAAACCGTGCCGTAGCACGAGGTCGGTCAGCACATCGGTGCGCTCGGCCAGCGGCCACGACTCGACGGTGAACGGCTCGAGGGCGAAGAACGCGTAGTTGATCGACGTCTCCGGTGTGGTGCGGGGCCGGTAGAGGATGGCGTCCAGCTCCGGCCACCACCGCCGGACCGCGTCGGCAAGTCGCTGGCAGGTGGTCCACACGGCGTCGTGCTGGCCGGTGCTGATCTGGTCGTCGACGCCGAGGACGTCGAGGTTGGCCTCGGTGCGTAGATCCAGCACCCGCAGGTGCCGGGCGGCGACCAGTCGGACCAGCCGGTGCTCGGCGTGGTCGGCGGGGAGCATCAGCCCGGTCGGGCGGTACCGCTCGCGGAAGGCGCCGACGAGAGCGGTTGCGGCATAACGAGTTCGGAATAGGCCGGACTCGGGATCGAAGCGGTAGCGGGCGCTGGGGAATCCATCCCACGTCCATTCCTCGGGAGCCGCGGCCTCCACCCTCCAGAGTTCGGTGCCGGCGTCGATGCGTCGTCGCCGCAGGCCGACCGGCCTGGCGTCGGGCAGCGGTGACCGGTAGCCGGCGGGAAGGTCAGGCACCGATGCTGGCGAGCATCCGCCAGGCGGCGTCGGCGGTCTTGGGGCGGCGCAGCGCCTCGGCGATCGAGGAGCCGCCGAGGTCGTCGTGTTTCAGCCGCATGATCCGGTCGGCGGCCAACGGGTCGGTGGTGAAGGTCGCGAGAAGTTCGAGGATGCGCGGCAGGTCGGTCCGAACCCGGTCGGCGTCGAATTGCCACGCCGGGAAATAGGTGTGGTTGCCGACCGCCGAACCCAGCAGCTTGCCCCGACTGCGCAGCCGGTGCACGGCCTGCGGCGACTGCATTGCCAAGCGCTGCTGCACCTTCGGCGTCGCCAGCGCGCCCTCGACGAACTCGTGCACCAGGGCGCTGCGGCGTTCCTCGTTCAGGCCGTGGGCGGCGACCCGCTCCAGGGTGCCCTGCGGTGTGATCGGCGCCTTGAGAACGGCTTCCAATACTTCCGCGAAGCCGGGTTCAATGCGGGCGCGCTCGGCAACCTGTTCGGCGACGGTGGTGGACATGACTCCAGGTTATCAGCGCCCGCATCTAATTGAAACAATCGAAACAGCTCTAGGCGGAGCGACGTGGCCTCCGGCTGCGCTGACCGCTGCGGGCGGCCGCCTTGGCGCGCTCGCCGCCGCGGTTCGGACGACGCTTCGGCGCGCGGTTAGGCGGTGCCGTCGCGGGCTTGGGGGCGGGGGCCTGGTAGGGCGCGATTTCGCCGACCAGTTGCACGACCGGCTCGGACGCCGCGGTGACCTGCTGCGGACGAGCCGAGATGCCGGCCCGCTTCATCAGCGCGTTGGTGTCCCGACGCTGGTCGGGTAGCACGACGGTGACGACGTCACCGGAGCTGCCGGCCCGCGCGGTGCGACCGGAGCGGTGCAGGTAGGCCTTGTGCTCGGCGGGCGGGTCGACGTGTACGACCAATTGCACGTCGTCGACGTGCACGCCGCGGGCGGCGATGTCGGTGGCGACCAGGACCCGGGCTTCGCCGGACGCGAATGCGGCCAGGTTGCGGTCGCGGGCCGGCTGAGAAAGGTTGCCGTGCAGGTCAACTGACGGCACCCCGGCCTCGGTGAGCTGGCGGGCCAGCTTGCGGGCTTGGTGCTTGGTGCGCATGAACAGGATGCGCCGGCCGGTGCCGGACGCCAGGCGGTGCACCAATTCCGTTTTCGCGCCGACACTTTCGACGTGGAAGACATGGTGGGTCATCTCGGGTACCGGCGAGTTGGCCTCGTCGACGGAGTGCATGACGTGGTTGCGCAGGAAGCGCTTGACCAGCTTGTCGACGCCGTTGTCCAGAGTGGCGGAGAACAGCAGCCGCTGACCGGTCGGCGGGGTCGCCGCCAGGATACGGGTGACGCCCGGCAGGAAGCCGAGGTCGGCCATGTGGTCGGCCTCGTCGAGCACGGTGATGTCGACGGAGTCGAGGCTGATGAGCCGTTGGCGCATCAGGTCTTCCAGGCGGCCCGGGCAGGCGACGACAATGTCGACGCCGGCGTTGAGCGCGGACTCCTGACGGACCTGCGAGACGCCGCCGAAGATCGTGGTGACCTTGAGGCCGTAGCTGGTGGCCAGCGGCTCCAGGGTCGCAGTGATCTGGGTGGCGAGTTCGCGGGTTGGCGCGAGGACCAGGCCGGTCGGGTGCTTGGGCCGGCGTTTGGCCGTTGCGAGCCGGGCTACCAACGGAATTGAGAAGGCCAGCGTCTTACCGCTGCCGGTTTTGCCGCGGCCGAGCACGTCGCGGCCGGCCAACGTGTCGGGCAGCGTGTTGACCTGGATCGGGAACGGCGCGGCGATTCCGCGCGCGGACAGGTTGCTGATCAGTCGCTCGGGCACGCCGAGTTCAGCAAAGGATGGTGAAGTCATGTGTAGTGCAGTGCCTTTCGGGCATCAGAAAATACAGGTGGCGAGATTGCCGGTGGGCAAAATCGATCGCCGCGAGAAAGCTGAGAATTGGAATGTCGGAGCAGTCCACGACGTATTGGCGTCTTGAGGTGCCAACGTTGGTATCAGCGTAGCCGACGGGCGGGAAATTCCCGCCATCGTGTGAGCTAGACCATGTCGTTACGGGTCAACCACTGCATCACCGGCCAGCCGATGAAAACCGGTAACCAGCAGGTCAGGACGCGATACAGCAGCACTGACGGCACGCTGACCGCGGCCGGAACGCCGAACGCGGCGAGACCACCGATCAGGGCTGCTTCGACGGCGCCGACGCCGCCGGGGGTGGGTGCGGCCGAGGCGAGCGTGCCGCCGACCATCGTCACCACGGTGACCGTCACGAACGACACGGAGCCGCCGAACGCCTCGACGCTGGCCCACAACGCCAACGCCGCACCGAGAGTCGTTCCGGTGCAGCCCAGGATGATCAGCGCCATCCGCCGGGGCTCGCGGGCCACCTCGACGATATCGGTGGTGATCTCCTTGAGCTTGGGCGTCACGGATGTCGACAGCCAGCGCCGCAGGTTGGGCACCAGCAGGAAGACGCCGAAAATGCCCAGTGCCACACCGGCAATCAGATAGACCATCGTCGACTTCGGCACGAAGTGCGACAGGTCGGTGCCCGCGCCCGCCGCGGTGCTGAAGAAGATCAGCAGCAGCACGTGCATGATCACCTGCATCGACTGCTGCAGCGCGACCGCGGTGGTCGCGCGCGTCGTGCTGAGCCCGCTCTTCTGCAGGATGCGGGTGCTCAGCGCCAGCCCGCCGACGCCGGCGGGCGTGGTGGTCGCGGCAAAGGTGTTGGCCACCTGGGCAATTGATAGTCGCCAAAAGTTCACCGACTTGTCGGCGCTGGCCCACAGCGCGGCCGCGGCGCCCACGTACGTCGACGCCGAAATCGCCAGGCCGAGCAGTGCCCACCACCAGTTCGCCTTGCCCAGCGCGTTGAAGAACGTCGGGACCGTGCTGATGAACGGGTAGGCGACGTAGACCAGCGCGCCCAGCAGGATCAGCTGAATGAGCTGGCTGCGACTGAATCTCGTGACCGACTCCGGCTGGATCTTTTCCGCGCCGGTCTGACGCATGACCGCCGCGCGGCTACGCGCGATCACCGACTTGGCGTCGTTGACCGAGTTGCGAATGTGTTTCGGCACAGCGGTTTTGGTGAGGCGGCGCGACGCGCTGAGCACGGTGTCGCGGCCGAGCACCTCGATCGCGGCGGAGACGGCCTCGTCGGCGCCATACAGCGCGGTCGTCGTCACCAACAACTGAGCGATGTCGGCTTGGAGCTGGTTGTCGGTGGCGCCGTATTCCGCGCTACCGAAGCCGCCGAAGAACACCGCGCCGTTGCTGACGGTGATCTCCTTGGCGCGCAGATCCCCATGGGCGATCTGATGGTCCTGCAGCTTGCGCAGCGATTCCCATACTTCGCAGGCCGGTATCGAGGAGTGGCACTCCTTCAGTGGTCCGCCGCGAATGCGCTTGTGCGCGTAGATCGTCCAGCCACGGTCGAGCAGGCCGACGGCAATCGTCGCGGTGTTGGCGATGCCCAGGTCGCCGATCGCGATGGCCATCAGCGCGCGGTGCTCGACGGCACGGCGCATTGAGGCCTGCAGGGGAGCGGTCTCGTTCTCGCGCAGCCGTAAAATTCGCCACGCCTGTCGTAGTGCGCCGCCGCTGCGTTGATGTGGGCCGTACATCTCGACGACGGCATTCTCCTCGGGATCGGCGGTGACCGCCGATAACACCAGTGGTCCCGAACCGGCCGGCCGGACCACCCGAAGCTCCTCGACGACGAAGCCGCGCTTGGTCATCAACCGCACCGCGTCTTCGAGCGGAACCTCGAGCGCCGGAGTGCCGCTGAACAGGACGACCAGCCCGCCGACGAACCAGCCGACCGCGATGCCCAGCAGCGAGCGGGCCGGGACGATCGCGCTGACTACTAGGTGGATCGGAATGAAGGCCAGCAGCAGCCCCCACCACCAGTGCCGCCAGCGGGCCGGCAGCCACGGGCCGGAGACGGTGAGGACGGCGGCCAGCATGCCGATCCAGCGTGGGTCGTCGAGAAACTGCGACAGCACGGTGCGCAGGCGATCGTTGAGATCGAAGTGCCATTGCGGGGCGGCGAGGCCGGTGCCGGTGATCGACAGCGCGAGAACGGAGATGAGCGCGGCGGCGGCGTAGGGGATCAGCAGGCGCCACTGCCGGGCGAGGATGAGGCCGAACAGGATCATGAATGGCAGTGCAAGCACCGCGAGGCCGTAGACCAGGTAGACCACGTCGGACTGGGTGGGGGTGAGCACCCCGACGATGCGCGAGATCGACATCTCCAGGCCGTCCCAGCGCGTGCGGGTGATCAGCGAACTGGTGATCACGACCGCCAGCAGCGTGCCCGACAGCGCGACTCGCAGCATGTCGTTGGTGCGTCGAATCAGGGGTTGCAGCAGGCTGCCGAAAACCCGGACTTCGCGACCATCGACGAGCATGCTCCAGGCAACCTCCGGCGTGGGTCTGTCAGCGTTCCGCGGACAACATATCCGGTGACCACTGCCGATAGCCGGATTGCGGGGCCTTTGTGGCTGCTTAGAAGCCGCGTTGAGTCACAGCTGTCACGTGCGCATCAGAGTCTGACCATGTGGTCATGTTTGGAATCGTGACCACATGCGATATCAGTCCCAGGCCCACACGTAGTCGAGGTGGCGCTCGCCGAGCGATCCATCGTTCTTGACGCGGTGCCCCCACAACCGGATGTCGTAGGAGACCGGCCGCGCTCTGTAGTCGTCGCTCATAACTCGACAGTGATATCGCATGTGGTCTCGATTTCGAAAAAGGTTCATCCCTCAGAAAGCCTCGCGCGCCTCGACGCACAGCAAGCACCTAGCGGACTCACGTACGTTCGAAGCATGGTCAGAACTGACAACGACTCCTGGGAAATCACCGAAAGCGTCGGTGCGACCGCGCTGGGCGTCGCATCGGCCCGCGCCGCGGAGACCGAGAGCGCCGACCCGCTGATCAACGACCCGTTCGCGCGGGTGTTCCTCGACGCCGCCGGCGACGGCGTGTGGAACTGGCACGCCAACGGTGATCTTCCCGCCGAGGTGATCGAGGCCGTGCCCGAGTTGCCGCTGCAGCGCGAGGCGATGGTCGGCTACATGGCCTCGCGGACCAAGTTCTTCGACACCTTCTTCCTGGACGCGGCCAACGCGGGCATCACGCAGGCCGTGATCCTCGCCGCCGGTCTCGACGCACGGACGTGGCGGCTGGAGTGGCCCGGCGGCGTGACGGTCTACGAGCTCGACCAGGACCGCGTGCTCGACTTCAAACTCTCGACGCTGACCAACCACGGCGCACAGCCCGCGGCCAACCGCGTCGCCGTCGCCGTCGACCTCCGCCACGACTGGCCGAAGGCGTTGCAGGAGGCGGGATTTGACCCGTCGCAGCCGAGCGTCTGGTCGGCCGAGGGGCTGATGCCGTATCTGCCGAACGCCGCGCAGGAGTTGCTGTTCGAGCGCATCACCGAACTCGCCGCTCCGGGCAGTCGGGTGGCCGTCGAGGCGCTCGGGCCGACGTTCAATGACGAGGAGCTACGCGCCAAGCGTCGCGCGCGGATGGATCAGGTGCGCGATGTGTTGGCGAAATACCAACCGGACCGCGAGGTTCCGCGCACCGACGAGCTGTGGTACTTCGAAGACCGCGAGCGGGTCGGCGAGTGGTTCGGACGGCACGGTTACGACGTGACCGTCACTCCGGCGGCCGAGCTGATGGACGGCTTCGGACGCTCCGCCGACAGCGCGGTGGCCGATCTGGTGCCCGGCAACGAATTCGTCTACGCGCAAAAGACTTAGAACACCGGCTTCAACGGCGGGATGTGCCAAGTCCCGTCCATGATCGACGGCTTCTTGTCGGCCGGCCAGTAGAGCCGCAGCATCAGTGAGAACCGATCCTTCGGCGCGGGAAGCCAATTGGCTTCCTTGTCGGGGCCGGGGGAGTCGGCCTGGATGTAGAGGTCGATCGAGCCGTCCGGGTTTTCGATGAACTTGTCGCGCGGGCTCAGCGTGTAGCGGTTCAGCGGGTTGTCGACGAAGTAGTAGTCGCCGTTGTACATCGTCAACGACCAGAACCCCCGCGCCGGCGGTAGCTGGCCCTTGTCGAAGTGCATGGTGTATTTCGTTGCGCCGTCGTACTTGTGCTTGAGGTCGGGGCCGTCGGAGGTGGGGTAGACGGCGTCCTCGGGCAGGTTTGCGCCGACGCCGACCTGGGTGACGAACGCGCGCTGGCGGTAGTTGGTGCCGTAGGTTCCGGCCTTGATCGTGTAGGCCCAGCCGTTTTTGTAGACGTAGTCGCCGGCGACGACGCCGTCCTCGCGCCAGCCAGAGATGTTGTCCTGCCCGAGCTTTGGCGTCATCGCCAGGCCCTTGACGGCGTCCGGCGGCAGCTTCGCCGGGTCGAAGTCCTGGCCGGGGACGATGCCGATCCGGGCCAGTTTGGTCACCATCGGCGCGTCCGCCGCGGTGGGCGGGTTGGTCTTGAGCAGCTTGGCGAACAGCTTGAAGAACTCCGGCGCGCCAAGGCTATTCACCTGCTGGCGCGTCGACGTCGTCATGTCGACCGATGCGGTCAGCGGCGGAATCAGCGGCAGATACGGCTTGCCGAACGACGACAGCGGGACGGCGGTGATGCCGTCCTGCAGCTTGTGCACGGCGTCGTAGTCCTCCGGCGTGCCCGAGCAGTAGATGCGGCCCAGCAGCCACACCAAGGCCGTCGGCGACTTGTACTCCAGGACGCCGGGCGGCAGCGAGCCCTGCCAGCCGGGGCCGGTGATCGCGAACGTTCGCGGTTTGCCGCCGCCGTTGCGGGTGCCAGGGGAGGCGAACACGTTGGTCCAGGCGTCCAGCATCGGCAGCAGGAAGTAGCGGTCGCCCATGTCGGGGACGGTGACGATCCACGGCTCCTTCGACACGTCGAACCAAGCCTGGGTGTAGAGCGTGTCGGCGTTAGGCGCGGCGGTGGCGTGAAATGCCGCGTTGGGGTAGACGCGCTGGCGGGCGAACTGGCCCATCGGGGCCCGGGTGTCTTCGCCGGCGGGGACGTTGGTGAACTCGCGGCGGGTGTATTCCATCGTGACGAGCGGATAGGCATACGCGTAGGCCTCGGTCCCGATGTCGGTCGCCTCGGACTGCGACAACACCGGCGCCCCAGCCGTTTTCGATGGCGCGGCTGGCTCATCGTTGCCGCCACACGACGTGATCAGCATCAAGACGGCCAGCAGCACGCCGGCCCGTTTGATGGGTGATCGCATACCCGGATACTGCCACGCCGCCCGATCGGGCGCTCAGTTGTAGGCGGTGCTGCCCTCGATCGGCGCTGACGTGCTCACGACCTTGGCGGCGCAGTGATCTGCGTCGAAGCCGTTGCCCCGGCACCACGCCAGGGCGCCCGCGGAGGTCGGGTAGGTGAGCCCGACGATCGTGACCCAGAAGTTGGAATCCGAAAAAGTCGACCAGTCCCCCGACCACAACAGCCGGACGCCGGGATACCTACTGCGCAGTTGCTGATGCTCGCGCAGAGTCCGCACGTTGTCCCACGTGACGCCCTCGTCGACCACTCCGGGCCGTTTGGAGCTGATCTGCGGGACCCAACGGTCGGCCAGATAAGCGCTGACGTAGCCGCGGTCGGATGCGGCGATCTGCTGCAGCCGTTGTTCGCTGACCCCTTCGGGATCTTCCGTCGGCGTCGTTTCGGTGGTGGTGGACGACGACGGAGCCTGAGCCTCGTCGGTGCTCGACGGGGGCGCGGAGTAACTCGGCGGTGCGATGTTCGTCGTGGCCGGCGGCGCCGCATTGTTGGACTGCTGGTTGACCAGTAGGCCAATGACGACGCCGATGCCGCTCAGCACCAACGCGGCCGCCACCGCGATGACCGTCGGCAGCACCCATGCTTTCGAGCGCTGCGGCGCGTACGGCACTGCGGTCGGGCCAGTCGGTGAGGGCATCGGTCCGCTGTAGGGCTGCTGGTTGAAAGGCGGAGGATAGCTGGGCCCAAGCACCGTATCGGGTTGCGCGGCAATGGATGCGGGCGCGGTCAGCGCACGACGGGCGCCGCGGCCTAGTGCACCCGCACTGCCATAGCGGTCATCCGGATCCTTCGACATGCCGCGCGCGATCACGTCGTCGAAAGCGATTGGCACAGCAGGGTTTATCGTATTCGGCTTCGGAACCGGCGCAGTGAGGTGCGCGCCCATGACCTGCTCGACGCTGGTGGCGGTGTACGGCTTCCTGCCGGTCAGCGCCTCGTGCAGCACGCACGCCAGTGAGTAGACGTCTGCGGCCGGTGTGGTGGGCCGATCGCCGAACCGTTCGGGCGCCATGTAGTCGAACGTGCCGATCTGGTAGCCGGCCACAGTGAGGCGCGAATCGCCTTGTGCCTCGGCGATTCCGAAGTCGAGCAGATAGGCGAAGTCACCGGGTGTGACGATGATGTTCTGGGGTTTGACGTCACGGTGAATCAGGCGTTCCGCGTGCGCCGCGTCCAGGGCTGCCGCGACCTGCTCGACGATCGACACGGCCCGCGTCGGGTCCAGCGGGCCGCTCGCGAGCAGGTCACTCAGCGTCTGGCCCTTGACCAGACGCATATCGATGTAGAGGTTGCCGTCGATCTCGCCCCAGTCGTGAATCGGAATCACGTGCGGCTCTTGCAGGATCGCGGCGGCATGGGATTCGCGTTGGAAACGGGTGCGGAACTGTTCGTCTTGCGCGTACTGCTCGGCAAGAATCTTGAGGGCGACGTTGCGGCGCTTCTCGGTGTCGTAGGCCTCGTAGACCTCGCCCATGCCACCTTTGCCCAGCAGTCGATTCAGCGTGTACTTGCCGAACGTGCTGCCGACGCGTGTGCTCCCGGTACTCACTGTGCCCTCCCTCGGAAGAGCAGTATGCCCGTACGGGCAGACATACGCCCTGGCTTTTGATCACCTGAACTGCCGACTCGCCTCCCACAGGAAACGGCTGCGAAGGAGGATCATTCGGCTATGCGGTCACGTCGGGGTGCCGTTGCGTTCATCGCGGCTGCTCTGCTGGTCAGTGCGATGCTGGTCAGTGCTACGCCCACGTCCTACGAGCCGCCGCCGATGGTGGCCGACCCCGTCGAGCACGTCGACACCCTGATCGGCACCGGCAACGGCGGCAAGACCGTTGGCGAGATCAACAACTTCCCCGGTCCGTCGGTGCCGTTCGGGATGGTGCAGTACTCGCCGGACACCGTCGGCAACTACGCGGGGTACAGCCACTCCAACGGGCGCTCGACCGGGTTCAGCATGACGCACGCCTCGGTGGGGTGCCCGGCGTTCGGGGACATCTCGATGATGCCAACGACGGGCGAGGTTGGCGACGAGCCGTGGAACGCCTCGGAGGAGATCGCGCATAACCGTGACGAGCGCGGTGTGCCCGGCTATTACACGGTGCGGTTGCCGTCAGCGGGTGTGACGGCGGAGCTCACCGCCACTAACCGCACCGGCGTTGGGCGCTTTCACTATCCGAATGATCGCGCGGCGCGGTTCTTCGTGCGGCCCGGCGGATCGCTGGGCGGTACGTCGGCCGCGAACATCAAAATCAGCGACGACCACACGACGATCACCGGGTCGGCCACCAGCGGGGGGTTCTGCGGTAAGAACAACGTCTACACCGTGTACTTCGTGATGAAGTTCAATCAGCCGTTCACGGCATTCGGGACCTGGGACGGGTATTCGGTCTTCCCCAACGGTCGCAGCGCCTACTCGAGCTACCAGGGGTCCAGCGGGGGATACGTCGAGTTTCCCGCCGGCTCGGACCTCGAAGTGCGAACGGCGTTGTCCTACGTGGACATTGACGGTGCGCAGAAGAATCTCGACGAGGCGGCCGCGGGTTTCGACGACATCCGGGCTGCCGCGTCTCATCAGTGGAATGACGCGTTGGCGCGGATCAGGGTGGCCGGCTACTCCGAAGACGACATCGTCACCTTCTACTCCGCGCTCTACCATTCGCTGTTGAATCCCAACACTTTTAACGACGCTGACGGTCGTTACATCGGCTTCGACCGCGAGATCCACAATGTGGCGCCCGGGCATACCCAGTACGCCAACTACTCCGACTGGGATACCTACCGTGGCGTGGCGGCGCTGCAGGCGATGGTGTTCCCGCGCGAGGCCAGCGACATGGCGCAGTCGCTGGTCAACGACGCCGAGCAGAGCGGATCGTTTCCTCGGTGGGCTCTGGCCAACACCGCGACCGCGGAGATGACCGGCGACAGCGTGGTGCCGCTGATCGCGAACTTCTATGCGTTCGGCGCCAGGGACTTTGACACTCAGCGGGCACTGCACTTCATGCTCGACGCCGCGACCGAGGGTGGGGTCGGGCGCAACGGCTACGTGGAGCGGCCAGCCATCGGCACGTACCTTCGTCGGGGCTATCTGCCTTTACCGTCGTCGTCCTGTCACGGGTCATTCCCGGCGGCGTCGATCTCGCTGGAGTGGTCGGTCGACGACTTCGCGATCTCTCAATTCGCTTCTGCACTCGGTGATTCGGATACAGCACGAGATTTTCAGGATCGGGCGCAGTATTGGCAGAACCTGTTCAATCCGACGACGCATTCGATCCAGCCCCGCAATTCTTTGGGCTTTTTTCCCGAGGGCCCGGCCGTGGTGCCGCCCGGCAAAGGCTGCTTCAGCCAGGTCGGATTCGACGAGGGCAACGCCGAGCAGTACGTCTGGTACGTGCCGCAGAACGTCGCCGGCCTGGTGACGGCGTTGGGTGGTCGCGACGCGGTGTCCGAGCGCCTCGACAAGTTCACTTCGCAGTTGAACGTTGGTCCGGTGGACCCGTATCTGTGGGCTGGCAACGAGCCGAACTTCTCAGTGCCGTGGCTGTACAACCACCTCGGGCAGCCTTGGAAGACACAAGCTTTGGTCGACCGGATTCGCAGCGAGCTGTTCAGCCCGACGCCGAATGGTGAGCCCGGCAACGACGACCTGGGCGCGATGTCGGCGTGGTTCGTATGGGCGTCGTTGGGGCTGTATCCCTTTCTGCCGGGGACGTCGGTGCTGACGGTGAACACGCCGCTGTTCGACAAGGTCGAGATCGCCTTGCCTGACGGCAAATTCATTCGTGTGTCGGCGCCTGGGGCGTCCGGGCATCACCGGATGCAGTACATCTCCGGGTTGCACGTCGATGGCAAATCGACGGACAAGACGTTTCTTCCGGAGTCGCTCCTCGCCGGCGGCGGCGAGCTGGCGTTCTCGTTGGCCTCGAAGCCGAACAAGTCGTGGGGGACTGCTGCAGACTCGGTGCCGCCGTCATTCGGGACGGGCAGTCTGGCGGTGACGATGAATGTGTCGCCTTCCATCCTCACGATGGACGCCGGGGCGGAGACCGATGTGACGGTCAGCGTCCAGCGGATGCTCGACGGGCCTGACGACTACGAGATCTCTGGAAAGTCCCCTGCCGAAGGCATTTCCGTGGAGCCGGTGTCGGGGAAGTTCGACGGTGGCGGGGCTGGGACGTCGACGGTGACGGTCAAGGTCGCGGAGGGCGTGCGGGATGGGTATTACCCCATAGAGCTGACGACCAAGGCCGGCAAGGGGGAGCGGACGTTCATGTTGCTGGTTGCTGTCGGCGAGGGCGGGGTGGGGAGTGGGTGAGTCGTTCAGATTGATGGAACTCGACCGTTCGGCGGCTAAATAGCCGCGTATCTGTCAATACTGGGAGTACCAACGCCCAGGGGGTTTCGTGTTCAAACTCTTAGTTTCGTATGTGCGGGCACGGGAGCGCGATATCGATCGACTGGTTGACCTACCTGACTCTTTCGATTGTGGCACCTGGGTTGATTCGCAACTCCGCAGTGGTCAAGGGTCATGAGCAGCGCGCAAATAGCCTCAGCCACCTACCCGGGCGAACTGAGTCGAATAGACCAGAGACGGATGGTGAAATTTCTAGACCGGTGTATGACCCTGCGCGATGCGAGAGAGGCGTTGGCAAGATTCTCGAGAGACAGCCGAGGACGCTCAATTGAGTGGATTGTAGCGGCGGCCGAGTGGGAGGACGATCCGCCCGAAACGCTGCATCTCCCGGACGATGAGCTGATTCCACTACTCGTCGAGCTTGCAGGTGCCGACTTACTTAGTGATCGTGAATTGAGGCGGATAGTCGCTGATGCATGCGATGTAGGCCGCCTGAAACAGCTTCACAGCTACGAGTCGGGGATCCGCGGCGCGCAAAGCCATCGGTCTCAGGTCGACGCCGTTGCCCGGCGGAAGTGGATTCCAGGTAAGTCGTGGGCAGCATACTTTGTTCGTACACTTCGCCTTCCGTCTGCCTACGCGGGGTCGAAGAGTGAAGCGGCACTGCCCGACACAGTTGACGTCGAGCCCTGCGTAAAGCTGCCGCCACTACGCGACTTTCAGGAGGAACTCTGCGAGCAGGTGATCAAGGTTGTGAGCCGACGATTGGCCAGCAATCGCGCGATCCTTACCCTTCCTACCGGAGCAGGGAAAACACGGACGACAGCGGAAGCACTTTTGGCCTGGCGGCAGGAGGAATCTGAGCCCCCGCTTGTTTTGTGGATCGCGCAGAGTGAAGAGCTCTGCGAGCAAGCCGTTCAATCATTTCGAGAGGTCTGGTTCGATCTCGGCCATCGGAGCACATCCTTCAGGAAGACCCTGACCATCGGCCGGTTGTGGGGCGAGCGGAATGCCGTCCCACTCGAGTGCGGAGTTGTAGTTGCCAGCATTCAGAAGTTGCACGCTGCTGCGAGGGATGAAGGCCGCGAGATGTCGTCCAAGGATCTCGAGATTATCGGCGAGCGTACGGGGGTCGTCGTCATTGATGAAGCACACCGGGCGCTGGCGCCGAGTTACGGTGCAGTGCTGGACCGGTTGGGAATTAATCCGAGGAGCAAGCAATCACACGCGGCGCTGATTGGACTGACAGCAACTCCGCGTCGCGCAAATGAAGACGAGACGACCAGACTGCGCCGTCGCTTCCACAACCGCATCCTTAACGCTCCCAGCTTGGGTCAAGACCCCGTGCAAACGCTTCGTGGACAAGGCATTTTGGCGTTGATGAGATATGAGAGTTTGGACTATGAAGCGAGACGAACTGAGCTATCGGCGACGGCCAGGTACAAAAAGTATTATGAGACTTTCGAGGATCTACATCCGGATGTACTGACGAGATTGGGCGAGGAGCACCGTAGAAACCGGCGCATCCTCGAGCGGCTCCTCGAGCTCGATCCAGGATGGCCGGTCTTGCTATTCGCATGCTCGACACAGCATGCGCAGGCGATGGCCAGCCTGCTGCAGCGCCACGGTCGCACCGCTGCATGTGTTCTTGGTACAACAAGACCTGCTACGCGCCGAGCTCTGATCGAACGGTTTCGGGATGGCAACCTCTCGGTCCTCTGCAATTACGGAGTACTGACTACCGGTTTCGATGCGCCTAGGGTTCGTTGCGTGGTGGTGGCTCGCCCAACCGCGAGTCGCATTCTGTACGAGCAGATGGTCGGCAGGGGGATGAGGGGTCCCGAATTTGGCGGAACTGAGCAATGCCTTGTTATCGACGTTGACGACAACATCCAGTGGCGACATGCGCCTGTCGCGATTGAAGGTCAGAGTCTCGAGGTTGAGATGCGAAACGTTCGATGAGGTAGTTGCCCGCTTCTCGCGTTCCCATCCTTATTTGTGACCCGAATGGATTAGGGCCCATGCCACTCGTACTCACCCAGAACGAAGTAAGCGTCTCCGATATTGACTATGCCGATGTGTTGGGCATGGTGTACGAGTATCCGTCCCGCTATCGGACGCTGATACAGCCGGGTGAGCGATTCGTCTATTACCGTGGCCGGCGTCGCGCTAATGGTTCATCACAGACGCCGTCGTATCTCGGCTGCGGAACGGTTGGGGAGATCGCCGAATTCGGTGAACGGTTCCGCTGCACGATTGAGGACTTCGAAGAGTTCAAGAAGCCCGTACATTTCAAAGAGGGCAGCCGGTACCGGGAACAGAGGCCAACCAACGCAAGGCAATTGGCTTCTACTTCCAGGTCGGAGTGCGACCGATCGATCAGCATGCGTTCGACAAAATAATCGAGGCGGGCATTGGGCGGCCGGCAACGAAACGGGTTGCGGCGCTTAAGCGAACCCAAAGAGTTGTCTCATCGAGGTCGAAAGCCGAAGTCGGAGGGACATCGCATGAAGTAGCGCTGGATCTTGCTACCGCGGAAGCCAAAGCCGAGTGGCCCTCTGCCAAGATCTTCCGTGCGCCCACGGGTCAGCACTTCTCGTTGATCGTTCGCCAGCCTAACAGCGAAAATCACCACATTACAGTCAAATTCACAGAAGAGCTTGAGCCGCTGGTCCGTCTTTCGGATGGCGAGATCGCCTATGCGAAAGCTCACGCTGCCGCGTACTCACTCTGGGTCTTCTACGCTTTGGATCCGGGCGCCGGTACCGCCATGTTGATCAAGCGCAAGGGTCGGATTACTGATGACGACATCGACCTTCGCTCCGCGGTGCACGGCGGCAGGCTCAAGAACACCACGCGCGGCAAGAAGGTTGGCCCTACGTCCGGTTGAGAAGCGGTGAAAGCTCACCTGTCCAGAACAATGCCAGCCTCTCGCGCGCTCTCGAGCCCGCCACGTAGAGGACGCGCAACAGCCTTTTTTCCTCTTGATCTTTTTCATCGCCGTGCTTCTGCTGGACGAAGTGAGGCGGAAAGGACTTAGAGCCCAACCGGGCCATTGCGACGCCGCGGTACTCCAGGCCTTTGGCCCGGTGCATCGTCATGACGCGCACGACGTCGCCGAGCCTCTCCTCCTTGGTGCTCTCGTTGACCACCCCGGTATCAATGCCAGCGGCTTCGAGCGACTCGCAGATCTCGCGTACGTCGTTGCGTTCATAGGTGAACACCGCGATGTCAGACCGCGAATATCCATCAAGAACCCATTGCTCGATCTTGCTGACGATTCCTTTGTCCTCGTCCGACTTCGACTTAAAGCCAAACGATTCCGGCTCTGGTCCGTGGAACACTGAGCGAGCGCCGGCAAGAGTGTCCGACGATGTATCGAGGTCGTCGGCGTCGGCATCGGCAATCTGCAAGCACCACCGGAGGATCTCTCGACTCGTCCGATAGTTCACCGTCAGCCGGCGGGCGCGGCCACGGGTCTCGATACCAAAACGCGATAGAGGTGCGGCCTTGCCGTAGATCCGTTGATGAGCATCCCCGACGATGAAGAGATCGTCGGTGCCGGCAGGCACAAGCGCTCGCAACAGCTTCCAGTGAGCAGGGTGCAAGTCTTGTGCTTCATCAATTACTGCGTGCAGATATCCGAACTGGTCTCGCAATCCGGGATCGGATTCGAGCACCATGGCCGCGCGGGACGCCAGCTCGGTGAAGGTGGTCTGGCCTTGTGCACGCATCAGCAGTTGGAATTGTTCGATGGCGAGCCACACATCAGCGCGCTGAGGACGACTCAGGCGCTGCGACCGACCGCTGCGTGCAATCCGAAGGTACGCAGCCTCATCGACGATTCCGTTGCCGAGCACGACTTGCGACCATTCGTCGCCCAAGAATCCTGGATCCCAATCCCCTTTCGCCGCCTGTGCAGCAGTGCGCCAGAGGGGCTCCAGCTGGTAGTCGGGAATGACTTTCGAAGAGTTCACAAACTTCCTGCCGGCGTCGGTCGCTGCGACAACGGTTCGAGCCAACGAGTCCAGGTTGACGACGTAAACGCGGTCGGTGACAGATGGGCCGGCAAGCTGGATCAGCTGGCCCTCGATCGTCTGCGCAAGGTTGCGAGTGAAAGTGGTGAATAGGACCTTTACCTTGGCATCCGCGCCGGACTCGTCAAGACGCCTCCCGAGAAACCGGGCACGGTGAATGGCGGTGACGGTCTTGCCAGTACCGGCGCCCCCCGTAACGCGGAAAGGCCCGTTCCATCCTTCATGGGTAGCGAGCTTGCGCTGCAGTGGATGGAGCCAGACTCGCCACTTTGCGAACTCGCCCTCCAGGACGGCCTGCAATTCTTCCTCGTTATCTCCTTCAACAGCAGTGAAACTCAGCCGTGACAAGGGACGCTTGAGCGCTGCCTCGAAGTCATCGACATCAATCGGGCCCGGGTCTTCGATGACGAGGTCGTTCCAGACATCCTGCGGATCCTTGCCGAATGCGAGGTCGAGGACGGCGTTGCCTTGAGAACCTGGCAACGCTTCCACGAGCTTCTGCAGGGCGTCTTCTGTGGTGATCTGTTTCAGCTCCGCCGCGACGTCGGGCGCCACGCCGAATCGCTCAAGGTCGGCCTGGCTTACCGTGGTGGGCATCAATGGTCGGGCGCCGCCACTGGAGTCGATACCTGCGCGCGCGTGATCCATGGCATGACCCAGGGCGATCGGGTCGTAAAGCTCAGCGGCGCCGGTCTTTTCGTTGACCTGTAGCGTTAGCGTCTCGGCAAACTTGTATGCGTCGTCGTGCTTCTTAACAGCAACGAGATACAACCGGCCACTGTCGTCATCCGAACCTGCATTTACGAGGACCGCGCGGTAATTGTCAGTTACCCGTGCGGTCCGAACATGTTTGCTGGCAGCGCCTTTCGGTTGCTTGAAGTCCAACCCGGTCGCTTCCGAGTCTTGTTGAAGCTTCATGATGAAGTTCAAGACCCGACTCTTGATGCTCCCATCGAGCTCGTCGTAAGAGTTCTGAAAAAGATCGTGAATCTCTACCTTTGTTTTCATCTGCTGCCTCCAACCAGCTCGGTCAACGTCGCCACAAGTGCCTCGACATCAAGCGCATTCGATGCATGGATAACCTTCCAATGCTCGCCAGCGAGCCACGCTTCCCGATCGGGCTCTTCGTCGACTACAACAGCTACTTTTGCTGCAGGCCAGGCAAGTTCGAGCTGCCAGACTGCGTTATCCGGACCGACTTCGATACCCGGCTCGGGTAATGCCGAGCCACGTTCGGCGAGTGCGGCGACCAGCGGAGCGAGACTCGTATCTGAATACTGGAGCACTTCGCCCCACTCGTTCGGAATGGCGAATGCGACATCAATCTTGCCGCTTCCCGCGACGCTCAGCGGAACGTGAACTCCCGCAAAGGCGTCTGCCGACTTCCTGGTCCAGATCTCAGCCATGCGCAGAGGCATCGACTCGCCGTGCCGTGGGACCGTGAGGAACTGAAGGATGTTGGACCATCGGAGCCAATCGCGCCATTGTTCGGAGTGTTTCGGTCCGCCGATTTCTGAATCTCGATCATCGAGTGCGACGAGAACCCCTGTGGTTGGCTCGAAGTCGGCAGGATCGGCGCAGATAAACAGCGGGAGACCGCTCCGCCCAACACGGGGCACAACAACCAGGGGGCCGTTCGGCTCGGACTCCGGCAGAGCTCCGGCCAGGGCCCCCTGAAGAACCTTTGGCAGAGCCGAAGCGTTCGTGAGTATGGGCGGCTGGGTGCCGTGCTTTCCGGGCGGGTTGACCATGCCGATAACGGTTGCGAACGACCCGCGCGCCCACAGCTCCGAATCAGGGTCGGCGAGGTATTCGATCAGCATGTCAATCGGGTTCTGCCACAACGTTTTCAAGCGCTTATCCTGAACGGATTCGGTAGCCGAGTTCTGCACCTGCTGATGAACCAGGTCGGGTATCGCATCCTTCACCTTGTCGGAGGCGAATGCTTGGACGTCCTGCCAGGTGATGGACCAGACGCGCTTTCCGTCTCTTCGTAGCGCATCGCGCTTGATCGCGTCATCGTGCGTGATGTTGTTTTCGGAGCTTGCGTGAAACTTCTGCCCGTCGAGATAGACGGCGACGTCGAGATCCTGTGCGTCACTGCGCGTCAGCAGGAAGTCGGGCTCCGTCCACACCGACGCTTTCACTTGCACCAGTGGCCTCATCCGCCAGCGTCGGACGTCGCCGTCGGGCCCGACGAGTCGCAGGTCAAGCTCTTCGCCTGTCGATCCGTTCGCGGTCTCGAATGAGCACCCCGGCCGATTCGAGACGTGCTGCTTGAGCGCTTCCCGGAACTGCAACTCAAGCTCGCTGAGTTGCACCGGGGCGATGTCGATGCCGGTGACCGTCGGCACCTCCTCGACGTCCCAGTCATCGAGGAACATGTCCAGCAGCTTCAACGCCGATTCTCTCGATGCAAAGGACATCTCGCGCGCCGACAGGACACCGTAGAGGCAGCGGTGACAGGCGGCCGTTGACTCTGTCCGGCAGGGACATTCGCGCAGTGCGGTGCGGGCCAATTCGAGGATCGCCTTCATGCGGTCCGGCTCGCCGAACCGGTCGAGATAGCCCGTGCCACCGGGAACGGTGTCGTGCAATACCAGGAATCGACGTGTGGCAGAACCGTCGCTCATGCTCGACGCGAGAACGTTGAGGTGTTGGGGATCCCCGCCGAAGTCCCGTCGCAATCCCAGCAGCAGTGCGCCCTTGAACGACGTTTGAGTCGTCTCGTAGTGCAGCATCGACACCGGTAGCAGGAGTCGAACGGCTTGGGTACGGAGCTCGTGCGACAGGAGGAGGTTCTCCCACTGCTCGGGTGCACCGCGACGAGTAGCACAAAAGCCGCGGTGCCGTACCTCGGCGGTATCGTTTGCACGCCGAGCGACGACACCGCACAGCGCACAGGTCGTGAACCCGCCGGCGGCAACGGTCTCCCCTGCGATTTCGACCTGGTTTCCGAGGGTGTCGCCAAGGCCGAGGTTGAGGGTTCGGATGTTCGCCGATCTCGCGTACTCGGCACCGAACACTCGATCCTTCAACCGCCAGGCCTTCGTGATGTCGATCGGTGCGACATCGACCCCGCTCACCGTGCTGAAGAAGGTGCGCGTGCGGTCGTCGGATTCGTCGTCGATCAGCACGTCGTCGAGCCGGTGAACCGCCGACACCTTCTGCAGGATCAAAACCTTATGGATCGCGCCGGAGTCAGTTACTGCGGGATTGTGGCATCTCGGGCACGACGACAAAGCCGCCACTACGTCCGTGCTTCCCCAACCGCAGGACGGGCAGAGTCGCGTCAGCCTCCAGGTTGGTTGGGAAGCCGGCCCCACGTCCACGGCATCGATCTCGACCCGCTTGCCACCTGCATAGAAGAATGCACCCGGGGCAAGTTCGGTGAGTGCGACGCTGCTGCTGCGCTGATACGTGAGATCGAGTGCCTGAGGTTCAGGGGACTTGCCTTCGTTGGCGATCCACCAGAGGTGGACATCAAGGGTCGTCGAATCGTCGAGCAAGTTGTAGTTAGGTAGCAGTCCAACTCCACCTAGCCCAGTGAGGGTCTCTTGCTTTCCACGTTCATACAGCTGGTCCGCGAGGGCGCGTGACTCACCACTGCATCGTTTGCGGTCCTCGACCTGCTTGTCGTCCAGGTGACCGTGCCTGTCCAGATCCGCGATGACCTTGGCGAGTTCACCTAACCTGCTGCGTATTTCGTCGCCCTCGGTTTGCCACTTTAGAGCGGCGCGTGCGGCGTCGTCGCGTAGGCCTTCGGCGGCGTACGTATGTATGTTCTGCTGCGCGTCGGCGCCCAGCTGGCTACCAAACAAGTCGAGGAATCTGGATGCTAGGTTCTCGGCATCCGCGGTCGCGGCATCGACGATTGCGCGCAACCACTTGCCGTCGTCCATGCCGTGATCTAGAGCGGCGTCAAGTTTGGACGGCATCGGTTGAGCAGTTGAGATCGTTCCGGCGGCCAGTCGGTCGAGGCAGAACGCGAAGTACTGCCGATGGAGCAGCTCAGTCGCGTTCAGGTAGGCGCCGGGAGGTATGACTTCACCGGCGATCAGGTGGGTGGGCTGCGCGAAGTAGTAGAGATCCCGCGGACTACTGGAGACCGCGGCGAAGATAAAGGCGTTGCCCGTGCTCCGGCCAGCACGACCAACGCGCTGAAGGTAGTTGGCGGTTGAGCGTGGCAACGAAGCGAGTGCGACGGTGCTGAGATCGCCGATGTCGATGCCCAACTCCAGCGTTGGTGTGCACGCCAGGATGTTGGGGTCGACAGGCGAACGGCTCGACTTGAAACGGGCCTCGATCTCTTCGCGTTCTTCTCGGTCCAGCAGCCCCGTGTGCTCCTGACTCACGATGCGCCGAATTCGGTGGCTTTGATACATCGTGCGATAGAAGTTGGTCGCATCGAGTTCGACTCGTTCGAGATGACCGGGGCATCTCATTCGCGGGCAGACTGCGCCGTCCCACAGGTACGCGCGAGATGCCGCGGCTGGCTGGAGGTGATGGCATACAGGGCATTGGAGGCGAACGATGTCGTTCGGGTCGATGATGACCTTGTCTGCGGCCAGACCGTAGACCTTTGAGCCTTTTTCGCCGGTGCGCTGCTCGAGTGGCATACCAGTACCAGCTAGCAGTCCGACGACATCGACCAGCAACGCTCTCGCTTCGGCGTTGGTGACTTGAAGGCAACGCTTCGTCCAGTCGGTGAGCCAGGATTCACCCCTGGGGTTCAACGACTGGAAGTCGGACTTGCCCACCGCGCCTGTGGTGTAGAAGGACGGAGCAGGACGCCCAAAGGGGAACTGCGGCATACCCTCGGCGGCCCGCCCCCAGATGGACCATCGGTTGCCTTCTTCTCGGACGTAGGTCCGCAGCCAGTTGTGATGGATCCCGCCGTTGATACGCAGATGTTCAAGGACACCGAAAATCCAAGTGGGGTAGTCGATCACGTCGAGCGCCGACTCAAGGCTGAGCTGCGGCATGATCTGGTGGGCTTCCTGTGCGCTCTGCGCAACCGCGTCCAAATCGACGTCGATATCTACAACCACAGCGCCGGTGAGTTCTAGCGTCCGGCCGATGCGTGAGTTGAGACCCACTTCGAGTTGAGCTTGGAATGCGATACGACTACTCAGGATGCTTCGTAGGTGTCCGTTGGCGTCGTCTGCCAGCCATTCGCCGTCGAGCCCCATTCGTCGTGTGAAATCGGGAGGTGTGATCGGGTAGATGTCATTGACGGGTGTGTTCGCGAGCAGCCGGCGGGCGGTCTCCGACAGTGTCGTGCGCTCGCCGCTCGTGGCGCCGAGCATCTTCGATCGGAAGTTGAACTGAAATGCTCTGCCCTCGATGAAGGACGCCCGGTGAGCGGCGTCCTGAACGGAGTCAGTGAAGACAAGAGTCTTCTTCTCTGAGTCGGCCAGGAGAGTAGAACCGAATTCGCTTGTGAGACCGACACTCACAAGTGTGGCTAAGCTCGATCCCATGAAGCGGATGGCGTTGCGGGCTCCGCACGACGGACAAACTTGATCAGCTGCTTGATCTTCATCCGGTGTCACGTGGACCGGCACGGCCGACTCTTCGGGTGTAGGGATGAACTCGAGCGTCTCGGTATTGAGATACTTGACATTCGCTTCGCCGGCACTCGCGAGAAGAAGAACTTTCGTTTTGGACCTCGCAGAGGGCCGAGCGCTATTTCGCCAGACAGCGACTGCTTCACCTGCCAATGACTCGCCGAGTTCCGTTGTGCTCGCAACCCAACCCGAACGCCCACACACCCTGCAGTGAGCCGCCGGCAGATAGCTACTGAGATCCGCAGGGGCGTCATGCCACCACGCGAACTCCGGCGCGGAGCTGACTCGGCGGATCATTCGAGTCAGTTCTCTAACCCAAAGCTGCACCTGGACACTGATCATCGACCGCAAGTTGCCATGGCCATCATCGACTTTGGCCACTGATAGCAGCGCCAGGAACTTGAGAAGCGCCAGCTGTACCTCGGCTGGACGCGACGAGTTGTGCATACCCCAGGGAAGGACGCCGTCCTGGGCGATCTGAACGACGGCTTCCGCGGGTGTGAGCGGTCGATCTTTAAGGGCGTCGATGACAACACGTGTGAGAAAATGGGTCCGGAGAACGTCGCCGATGGCGACAGGGTCGCGGTAGTCGATGACGACGTTGGTGTCGGAGTCGGCGTGTGGCTCAAGTACTGCCCTCGCCAGAGCCTCCCACGATCCCGAAATCGATGCATCGGGTATCGCGGAGTCCAGGATCCTATCGACCGAGGGAATCTCCAACTCGTAGTTGACCTTCGGAACAACCTCGCCAGCAGCGAGCGCTGTCTCCACGATCAACGAATCTGGCTCGAACGCACATCCGAAGATAGTCTCTGCGAACTGGCGAAGTTCCTCGGATCGGCTTCCGCCACCCAGGGTTGCCGAAGTGGCGACTGGCGTGATACGGCCAAGCGGCCGCCCGGCTTCGGCGACCTGAAGTCGTGCGCCGAGCCGGCGGATAAGCATGGCGACGTCAGTCCCCTGGGCCCCGTCGTAGGTGTGGAACTCGTCCAGGACGAGATACTGCATTGTGGCAGTGGCGTTCTCCCAAAGTGGGTTGTCACCCTGACGAAGCAGCAAGAGGTCGAGCATCTTGTAGTTCGTGAGCAAGATGTCCGGCGGATTCTGTCTGAGGGTCTCGCGATGATCGACCAGCTGATACTTGTTGGCAACCTTGCGCTTGCCTTCTCCGCCGATGTAGACGCCGGCAGTGACCTCGCTCAACGCCGGGTCAGCGTGTAGATAACCTGCTAGGCGACGTGCCTGATCCGTGACCAGTGCGTTCATCGGATAGAGAACGATCGCCTTGATACCGCGCTCTCCACGCGCTGATGCACGGAGAGCATGATCGAGCAGCGGCACCAAGAACGACTCGGTCTTACCCGAGCCAGTACCCGTAGTGACAATCGTCGGCCGCGCAGCTCTCCGTAAAGTTGTGAGCCGGCCAAACGCCTCCGCCTGATGCTGGAAAGGTCTGAACCCCTGCGGCATCCACTCTAGTGGCGACTCCCATGAGTCAGCCACCGGCTTGTAGGGTGTTCGCACCTTCAGGAATGGCCCACGGAATACACCTGATTCCGGATCGCGCAGAAATTCTTCAAGGGCCGTACGAGAGGCGCCGTCGGCGAGCGCGAACGTCGTCGACAAGTACTCTATGGCCGCTGCGCGAGTCTCCTCGGCGAGCAGGGATGGGAAGGTTGGCTTGCTCACGCCTGAGCGAACCTTGTGTCGAACTCGGAATAGGCGTCTCGCATTTCCGCCGCCCTGTCTGCCTTGTAAAACCAGGGTTGATCATGGTTGTCGTCGGCCGCGAACGGCTTGTACCGGGTGAGTAGATCGCCGAAGTCGGCGTCACTCAAAAATGCCTGCAGCAGTTTATAGTCTTCCTTCGATTGGCCGACACCATACGCGTGGTGGTCTTTTGCGATCCTTCGCCCCTCGGAATCAAAGTACATTTCGAACT
Organism: Candidatus Mycobacterium wuenschmannii; assembly: GCF_030252325.1. Classification (NCBI taxonomy): domain Bacteria; kingdom Bacillati; phylum Actinomycetota; class Actinomycetes; order Mycobacteriales; family Mycobacteriaceae; genus Mycobacterium; species Candidatus Mycobacterium wuenschmannii. The sequence continues at coordinate 4,514,228 of NZ_CP126981.1, forward strand.
CGTAGCGACGTAGGACTGGAAATTGTGCGCGGTAGATAAGTAACAGCTGGTCGACTTTTAAGCCAAGCATTAGAGCAACAAGCGCGTCAATCTCAACTAAGGCAGATCTTCTCTCCAAATCGCTGCGAATCGCACTGCCAGATGTCCAGCGCCGTTCAGAAACTCCGAGACCGTCGGGGTGGCCCGGGAACGCGGCGGTCCACGAATCAGCCGCAAAGCGGTCGTCATACAGCATCTCCCACAGCGCAGCGTACTCATTGGTTAAGCAGTTCAGGCGCAATACCCGGAGCAAGAGCTGCAGACATGCGGGATTACTGAACAAGACAGGAAACCGCTCGATCATCTCGGCATTGACTTTTGTGGCGCCACTGACTTTTATGAGATAGTCGAACGGCAACGATGCCCAAAGGCCTGCAACAAGTGCAGTGTGCAATAGATTCTGGCCATCGTTCGTGTCTACGGGCCCAGACGGCGTCCCAGAATTCGTTGGCGATATTGCCAAAGAGTAAACAGTGTGGACATGCGCGGGTCCGGGGGGAATAATTGCGGCGTGAAGCGATCGCTCTAGGCCTGGCTGCGTCATGTTTCGCCACGCAACCCGCCAATAATCCGTCGCTGTCCGCCCGGCCCACCTCGGGAGGCGCGCCTCGTAGGTTGATACCTCACAAGCACGTTGGTAGTTGGTTCGCGGCATAAAAGAATTGGGGATTTCCTCCAGATTCAAGATCGCATAGTCTTGATTGTTTTTGCAGCCTTCATTCGGTTGACGTGCGTACGGGTTTGCAACGGAGAAATGTGGTCCCTGTAAAATAATGTCTCGTTGCATCTCTACAGTTCGGGTGTCCCATTCAATCGTTCCATCGCTTTTTGCCCCCTTTTCGTCCCAAAGGCGCGACCACCAAAAACCGACATCGGCCATCCGCGTAGGTTGGCTCGAGAACACTCTTAGAATCTCGATGTGCTCGTTGGTTATCGGCCGAAGTAGACGAGCTTGTCCAGCTGGCGTCCCTGGCGGATCAAATAGCTGAGCCCAATCTTTGAGAACCTCAAGATTAATAAGGGTCACTCGCGACGAATGTGGTCGTATGTCCCAGCCGCCCCACGCATACTGGATCCCGGGCGGCTCGTCTTCGAAGCCTCCAGGTTTTAGCGAACCATCGACAGTTGTTGGTGACTGAAGATATGACATCTGCAGGAACGATGGTGCCCTCGGATGTCCATATACATGAACACCGAAGACCGTCTTGTCATTGATCTCTTCGAATAGGAACATCCCATTCAGAAACTGCCAGTGGCGCCGCAGACGCGTGTAGGTTGCCGCGCGGAGCATTCCAGCTTTCGGATCAGTAAAGTGACCTTCCGGATGGATTAGGCCAATGACACCGGACGCCGAACAGTTGCGCCACGACCTGACCATGAAATTTGTGTAGAGATTGGTCTGAACGCCAAAAAGCAACCCGTAACTAATATGCGAACTCAGCGAAGCGACTGTGCCCGACCACTCGCTAACCTCGTCGAGGTACGCCGAGCTTGCTGTTGAAGCGCTCAGCACTGCCTGTCGTCTGGTATTGAAAATTTTCTCTGGAATTTTCTCCTGCAACAGGAAGAACGGATCAAACTCCGCCAATGCATCCGTGTCGCGCCAAGACGGTCTGACCCACGGAGGGTTACCAACCTGCAGATCGAAGCCGCCCGTGCTAAAGACGTCAGCAAAATCCAACTCCCAGTGGAAGAACCCTTGCCGATCGGCGATCGCAGAAGCGGCCCCCAGCCAATCTACGGCAGCTACTAGCTGCCACACAGGGCGCATACCCGCAAACTGGCGCTCTAGTTCGTCAATTTGCGAAAGCTGATCGAATCGCTCGACGGTCTCATGGAACATTCCCTGACCGACAGCACTTTTTGCTAGTCCGGCTGCTCCTAATAGGCCCTCCAGCGTCTCGATCCACTCGTCCAGTGTTGGCGGTTGCGGCACTTTCTCATCGCATGGCCAAAACCACAACGAGCACCACGCGTTCATTGCTAGACGTAGGCGCATATAAGGGCCCTCAGGATCTAGCAATTCGGACTCAACAGCTTCGCGCGTCACTGCTGCCTCTATGGGCCGAATATCGGCACCCCAAACCTGGATCTGGCGTGCAATCTCTCGTTCGCTTATCTCCATCCGGCGAAGGCTGAGCTCCCACAACCGCTCTACTCGACGCGCTAGAGCGCGAAGGCGTTCGATTTGCTTCGGGGTAGGTTTCTTGTTAACGGCGGCTCGCCACTTCTTTAGCGCAGCGGTGCGGTTGGGGGCGAGTTCATTCGCTTGACTCGCATCCGCCACAGAGCCCCAGCCATCGGCCGGCAAAAGGAAATGATGGATCTCGCCATCGCCGATCGCTCCATCAGACAGCTTGCGATCGGTGGGCGGGGTTTTGAGCCAGCTCTTCTTTGCCCGACCGAGAGCGGTGAAATCGTATGTTGCCCGCCGGGCACCGATGAGAGAGTTTCCGCGCCTCAAATGCAGACCAAACCAAGGTGCTCGCAGTCCGCGGTGCATCACATTTAGCCACAAACTCACTTCCGCCAGTTCAACCGCGGTCGAGTTGAGGTCGACGCCGTACGCGCGATGAAGAGCAATGTAGGCCTTCACCTTCTGAAGCTCTGCCGCATACTCCTCTGGGTCGATCCGGCGTCCCAACTCGTCCTGTCGGCGCGCCAAGTATTCCGCCGCTAGTTGGTTGATGGCTTCGTTGAGGAACGCACCGCTGCCGAGGGCTGGCTCGCAAATTCGGTATTCGAGAATTTCCTCGGCCCGGGTATCATCGCTAATTAGTTCTGCGAGCGCATGTTTGACGACCGTTTTGGTGAGAACTTCTGGCGTGTAATACGAGGCACTGCGTTGGCGATCGCGGCCACTGAGACGGAAGACAAAGCTGCCCTTCGGGTGTCGAACAATGTCCTTACGTCCGGTAAGTCGGTCCTCGCGCCAAACCAGATCCTTCTCGTCGTACTCCCCAGACTTGATCGATGGCACCAACCACGATCCTTTGTCGGCGTTGCCGTCCTTCGCAACTTCCACCGTGTCGTCCTGCGCAATAAGCCCCGAGTACGACATCAGGCCTTCGTATACCGCTCCAAGCTGGTTGATACCCAGTTGCGCGTACGAGATGTAGCCACGTTGCCGGTTCTTGTTCTTCGATGGCTTCGACAGCAGCAGCAGCGTGAGCACGTCTTGCAGTACGCGGTTGCTGAGCGTCGCTTCGTCGATCAGCGGCGTCCGGTCTCTGTCGAACAGGTCGGACCGCAGTGGTTCGAAGACGAGCCCGTCGCCGTCTGGATGTTCGAAATTGTGCCCCTCGTTGACAAGCCTGAAGAGCAGGTTGAGCGAGTCGTGTAAATGATGCCCACTAGCTGATGCGCCAGTGAGCGGCACCTGAATGATCTCGCGAAGTCGATCCAGGCCGTAGCCAGACCCGTACTCGGGCGCGCCTACAGGAAGGATTCCGAGCTCGGGTCTGGCTTCGGCGAAGAGCAAGAAGAGGATTCGGTAGAGAAATCTTAGCGATTGGGTGGTCAGATCGCGGGGAAGCTCTGGGATACCTTCTACGGGTTGATCATTCGCCCTCCGCTGATCCAAGACTTCATTTGCGATCTTCTCGATCGAGATGCGAAGTCCTTCACGTAAATCTTCGCTCACACCTACGGCGTGCTTCTCGGAGTCCTCGGTGAAGGTGTCAAGTGTCGTCTTGCCGTCGTCGTTGGGCAGCAAGACATCAGCCGACCATAGGCCAGCATGAAAAGCGAGTTCGCCGGCGGTTTTGTCGTCCCTGCGATCCAGCGCGGTGGAGATATCAAACGCGAGGTATCGCCCTTCCGACCACCGCGCGGCGTCAGTAACCAAAACGGCCGAGCCCGCGACGACCAACAGATACCGCGGTGGGTCGTCGCTCACGAACAGCTGTGTGATTGCCTTCGACACCGCCGTCAGCGTCTCCGTCTTGTCGGCCGTGACGTTAAGGGTGATGGGAACCAGGAGGTGCGCGTCGTCACCGAGCATTGCGTCGACGGATTCGACGGGCACTGCTTGCAGAATGTGAAGAGCATCGTCCGACGTCGTGCTCGAGAATCGTCCAAGCAGAGGAACGTTGATCGGCGTCTCAGCCTGGCCAGTCTCGAGAGTTACCGGGGTCGCATCGAAACCGACTGCGCGCAAGAGTATCTGGTGCGTTTGCGTGACGAGTCCTACGAACTCCTGATCCGAACGGTCGGGCAAGGATGCAAGCGCGGTCAGATACGAACCGTTCAACGTCGCCAGTCCGCGAACCGGCGTCTCTTTGCCCTTGCCAGCGAGTTCCTTCCACGTCGCGGACAGTTCTTTCAGCTTGGCCGGGAATACTTCGGCAAGCCAGTGCTCAGAGAGATAGTCGTTGACATTCGCAATCGAATCGAACAAGGTCATGCACCCCCTCTTGGAACAATGACCGCAATGACGCGCACGAAGGGGTCTCCTGCGGCGGCCTGGGCATCGATCAAAGCCAGTGATTGATCCGTCGTCTCTGTCACGGTGAGCTTCGATCCGGTTCGTCGTTTTGGGTCGTCCACGATGCTGAGCGCAGCTTGCTCCCAGGTCGTGAGGCTTTGCCGGTAGCTGTCAACCCGTCGAATCAAGTCCGCTTCGATGTCGTCTCGTTTGTCTCGGAGGTGCTCGGTGGCGGCATCGACAGCTACCGCGACGTGGTACTGCGCGTCGGCGAAGTCGCTTGTATCGAGGCCTGGGTTGACGGCACCTTCGGTGATACCTGCTGCGTCGAGCGCTTCGTCGAAGTCACCGATGTCCGGGCGGTCCGGAAGTCCGCGGATGGCACCCCAGTGAGCGATCGCCGGCTTGCCGAGTTCATTCGCCCACACAGCCTGTGTCAGGTAGACGGGCGAGTCAACGTCACCGCTCAGCACGGGAATTGCGATGCGTCCGAAGCGCGCTACGGCGCGCTCGGCGGCCCAATCGAGCACGGGGTGAATCGGCGCAAGGAAATGAACGTCGGGCCAGGGCCTGGCTTCCAACGCCTGCGCCCAATCTAGTCTGGACTGTGCGTATTTCGCGCTGCCGGTGAGTCTGAGCCGCTTGTCAATGTCTTGTTCTGCGATGTAGTCGCTCGGAAGGTCTCGGAATCGGGTGATCAAGTCCGGCGGCGGCGCAAAGGCGATTAAGTCCGTGTCCGTTTCACGGTAGACGTCGAGCTTTTGCTCGCCGATCTCGCCCGCGACATCAGCCAATTCGTCGATGAGGAAGTTGTCATCGTCGTCGAACAACGAGTGTTCGTAGGCGGTTTCGGGTGTCGCATCCGCTTCATGCTGACCGCCCACCGCCATGATGGCGGCGAACGGGTTGATGGCCTTCGGGGTCGGTTCGGGTACGACGTCATCGATGTCCTTACCGTCACGGATGGCCTTCAACACCGCCAGCTCTTCGAGTTCAGCGTCGTGAAGGTCGAGCAGGACGCCGGCGTCGCCGAGAGCGCGGTTGGCTTCGTATTCCTTCTTGAGCAGTTTGGTGACGACCTTCAGGTCGCTGGTGACGTCGTCCTCACCAGCGAGCGCAAGCGCGCTGATCTCGGGTGCGTGCAGTTGTCCATACCTGTCAATGCGGCCGTTGCGTTGTTGGATCCGAATGAAGGACCACGGAAGGTCGTAGTGGACGAGTTGGTGGCACTCATGGTGAAGATTGAGGCCTTCGGAAGCCATGTCGGACGCCAGCAGGACGCGGATTGCGGAGGAGGCTTGACCGAAGCCGTTCACGACGTCTTGGACCGTGTCGTCGGGAAGCGTCGCATAAAGAGTGCGGACGGAAGCTGCCGGCAGTTTCAGCCGTCGGGGTAGCTCTTGCTGGAGCCAGGTCAGTGTGTCAATGCGCTCAGAAAAGACCACGACTCTCGTCGGTGAATCCTTGGATATCCCAATGTTCTTCAAGTGCTCGACTAATGTCAGCAGCTTCGACGGCGTACTCGCGTCCGCGGTTTCGGCGAGATGGTCGAGCCGTTGAAGTGCCTTCGTCTCCGTTCCCGATGTCTCGCCGATGGTCGCGAGCCGGCGACTGATGCTCGAACGCACTGCTTTTGGCGAGGACAAAAACGCTTTGAAGAGCGTCCACGGGAAAAGCTGCCGACCCTGCCCTGTCACTACGGATGCACCCTTCGGATGCAGCCAGGTGTCTTCGAGCTCGCGGAGTACTTCGGCCTCGGCTGGCGTCGGCACGACTTCGATGACCTTCGGTTGATGGCGCTCTTTCCACTTGTGGGCGACATCAATCTTCACGTCAGGAGAGTTCCGGTGGCGGCGCACGTACAGATGCTCGATGTCCTTGGCTGAATAGTCCGTGCGGTCGACGATGGCGGTCGGGTCGAGTAGATGTACTAACTCGGCGAACGACTCTGGCTTTCCATTGTGCGGCGTCGCGCTCGCAAGGATCAACGCATCTGTCTGTGCTGCAAGGAGTTTGGCAAGCTCATTGTTCTGGGTTCCACGGTTGATCAGATTGTGGCACTCGTCGATGACGACCGCGTCCCACTTCTGGCTCTTCAGGTGATGCTTATACCGAGCGGGATTTTTCAGCGTGTCGATCGAGACAATGACCCGTTTGTAGTAGCTGAAAGGATTGCGCGAACTCGGCAGAGTCTGGCGGACCTTTTGAATGCCACTGGAGTCGAGGCGGATGAGGGGGATCGCGAAGCGCGTCCACAATTCGCGCTGGAATTGCTCGAGAACCGCACGCGGCGTAACGACGAGAATGCGTTCCCCGCGGCCGCGGCGGATCAACTCGGACAACAGGATTCCGATTTCCAGAGTCTTACCCAGACCCACTGCGTCGCCGATCAAGATGCGTGGCCTGAGATTCTGCAACGCTTGAGACGCGGGCCGCAATTGATAGTCCATGCGGTCGAGCAAGCCGCGATGTCCAACGGTGATCCGAGTCTCGCTCGACGGCACCGGACTTCCACGTCGAATCGACTCCAGCCATAGCCGCGAGCTTCGGAAGCCGGCGGAATCGTCGGCGACGAGCTTGCCCTCTCGGGGATCTAGCCGATCGATCTTGTCGAGCGAGCCAAAGAACACGGCGTCCTGATCGCGGACTAGGGGAGTGACACCGGTGACCTCGACACGAACACCATCGTGCTCAGTGTTGCGGACGGCGCGAACGAGCCACTCCTCGTCGCGGACGACGATGCGCTCGCCAGCTGCTACTTCAGCCATCTGACAATGCTTTCCGATCGCGAGGCATTGTTGTCATCCGCCCGCCGGCACGAAGAGTTCGTGAAATAGCCCTTGGTCCTCGTCGCCCGCGTCGTGGGTACCGAATAGCAGCGCGCGGTCGAGGTATGAATTGTTCATCTCGCACGACGTCTCGGGGGCAAGCACGCACGCATGGCATGCTGCGAGGTTGAGTCCATCCGACCCCGCGCCAGTCGACTCGATGCACACCGGATCCGAAGAGCACCAGGACAATCGCTGCAGCCCCTCGGTGAGAGCAGCCCGCAGATGTTCGCTCTCCGCCATTGCAGCGACACCGCCCAAACTGCCGGCGGAGTCCGAGCTCGCGGTGTAGACCAGGAGCCCCGCAACCTTATCGTCGACGAAGAGCCGCTCGCGAAGTGCCGCTGCCGGATAGCCAGCGTCAAGGGAGAGCTGGTCGATGATGACGTGTGCGAGCGTGTGAATGGCCACCTTGATGATGTCCACCTTTGCCGGTTCCCGGCCATACTCAGCTGCAGCGCGATCAGCGGCTTTCTGCAGGACTCGTTGCCGCTTCTTTGCGAAATCTCGGGCTGCCCACTCATCGAGCGCAGGCTTTCGGAATGCGAGGAAAATGCCCTCACCGATCACCTGGATCGCCGGGAGCCAATACATGTGAGTTGGTGCCAGCGGACAGAGCTTTTGAACGGGGCCCGACGGGTCAGGCGCACCGTCCAACCGCGTAAACCCTTGCAGCGCTCGAACTTCGCGAAGTCGCGTCACCTTCCGAACCTCGGTGATCAGCGACTCAAACCCATCGGGCACGTCTCTGCTTAGGCACACGAAATCAGAGTCCAAGCCCTCCTCTTGCCTCCCCTCGACGAGCGCCTTGTACTCGTCGGCGCGAAGTTTGGCCTCGGTGACTTCTTCGTCGTTCTGCTCTTCGCCATGTCGCCGATCGATCTCCTGCTTGATCTGTTCCGCGCGGTACTTTCCCTTCGATTGCTTTGAAAACCCTTCCAGCACAGGGGGCGTTGCAGCTTCGGGGATACCTAAAACATCCCAGTGCTTGTCGACGAACTTCGCTAAAGCATCGGAGTAGGGCGGGATGGATATCGTCGAGCGGACTGCCGGAAACCATACATTCGACGCACCACGCTGAACCGCCCGCGGATAGAGATCGCAGTCTTCGTGCGTGTCGAGACCCAGCCAGGGACGCAGGCCACGGCATTTGCCGAATTCGACGAGCGACCCCGCCCCGATGGCGCCCTCGAGGCTTCGGTTGTCGACGCCGCATGTGCACGTGAGCGTGAGGTCGCCGAGCGACGATGTGCGCCCGAGAACGTTCAGTTTCATGTCGTGTTCGTCGCTTTTGATCTTGCTCTGCTGATCCTTATGGAGCCACGAATAGACCGGAAACTCGCTCACGTGTCCCCGGCTGCACGCCCCGATGAGCCGGAACGGACTCAGATCGACGCCGTCCACCTTGCAGACTGCGTTCTGCTTGTCTTTGGAAAGATCCGAGAGCGCACCGATGCGTCGGCACTTCGGACACACCTGCGTGTAGGGGTAGCGAATGACCGGTACGTCTCGCTTACCACCCGCCGGTGGCGCCATCAGGTCATTCACGCCAAGTGCACGCGCCAAACGTGGTTCTGGAATCCGCTCGGCGTTGGCTATGTCCCATTCGTGGAGGCCCGCGATCATGAAACTTGTTGCCTCCGAAGGAAACAGGCCACCTACCCCATATGTACTCAGCAGTTGGCTGCGACGAGCTTTCGCGGTGTTCACCGGGGAACCTTCCTCGCTGGGATTTGATAAAGCGTGCTCTCCGCATCGACATCACGCATGCTCTGGAGTGTGGGCCAGGGTGTCTCGCGGGTCGAATATTCGACCAGATCATGGGTCATAGCCACATCTGGCGGGACCAACAAAGAGTCCTCGTAATCGCTGCTGTTCTGGTAGCGCATCTCCGGATGGGAATCCGTGCCCTCGGTCCAGACCTTCATCAGCTCATCGAGCTGCTTGACGGTGTCGGCCGCGTCCTCCGGGTCTGCCACATCTTTTGCCCTCCGAGCCAAAAGATCCGCCATCAGGACGACAGTGTCGTACTCGTTGCTGATCTTGTGTGCGGCGCGCTCATCCGACATCTCGTCAACCAGTAGTCGAGTCAGGGAGACGAGCACACCGTGGAGGGCTCGGTCGCGGGCACGCGCCGCGAAAGGCGTTGCGCTCGTCGCCTCCACGGCGCGGTAGAGCGCCTGATGGAAGGGTATGAAGTTCTCGTAGTGCGACCGATCGCGGGACCGTGCGGAGTTGAATATCGTCACGACGAGACCGGGGTGCTTGCGGCCTACGCGGCTGGTGGCCTGGATGTATTCGGCACTCGACTGCGGCTGGCCCATTACTGCCATTAACCCGAGCCGGTCGATGTCGACACCCACCGAGATCATGTTGGTCGCCAACACGACGTCATTGGCGTGGCCCGACGTTACGTCGTTCTCAAGGCTTTTCAGCGTGCGCGGGATGTCGGCGGAAGGCACGCGGCTGGTTAATTCGACCGGTGGTCTGATTTCGCGCGGAGACGACGCCTTCCGCCTAGCGACCAGTTGAAGGCGGTCCCGAACGTCGCCCTCGACTTGGAGATTGGCGCTGCCCAGGACGCGAAGGCTGTTGAAGTAACCCAGCAAGGTCCAATACGGGTCCCGTGTCTCGGGGGCGCCCGAGATATTGTGCGCCGCTTGGAGTAAGGCGGCATAAACCCTGACCATAAGGGTTGCATGGCTCGTCCCCGCCGCCATCACTCCGATGTACTCGCGCGTTCCGTATTCATCTCGCGGCGCCGGCTCCGCGAAGAAGGATTGGTCCGGGTCGACGCCGGGTGGTGGGAACTGCTCTGCATGTCGGTTGAAGACTGCCGAGATCTGTTTGTCTGCGCGACGAATGGTCGCTGTCGACGCGATGACCTTCGGCTTGCCGCGCGTGGGACCCTCGGGCCCGAGTTCAATGCCGCAGGCTGCGTCGATCGCGGTCTCGTAGAGACCGACCACCGACCCCAATGGTCCCGAGATCAGATGCAGCTCATCCTGGATGATCAGTGATGGCGGTGATCCGATACCGTCTCGCGCGAACAGCTTTCGTACATTCTCGCGCCAAGCCATCTGTGCGAACTTGTCAACGGTGCCTAGTATTAATTCGGGCCGGAACTGGTAGATGTCTTGGTCGACGACATAGGCAGGGAGGCCGTCGCGGAAGTCGCACTCGTGATTTCCGCATGCAATTTTCAAACGCTCGACAGGCGACTTCACGATTGAGTAATGCGTCTCGTTGAGAGTCTGCCCGCACCAGGGACATTGGGTCAGCTGGATCGGGTTTTTTTCTTGCAGTTCCTTGCCGTCAGCGATGGCGTTCAGGGACTTGTTTGCCTCGGGCAAAGTGTTCGGTGTCGCGGCTTGACCAACCCACAGGCCGATGGAGAAGGCCCGATTGCCCAAGTCGTTCTCGCGCTTCCGAAGACGTTCGAGCGAGCACAGCAGCATCGTCGCGCGCTCGAATTGCTGAATTGTCAATAGGCGCAGGGTGTATCGCATGATGACCGCAACGCCCATCGCATCGGCGTCTTTCAGCCGGCGGTGAATTATTGAGAATGCGACCAGGCCGAGATAAGCCTCGGTCTTTCCGCCGCCGGTCGGAAACCACAAGAGGTCGGCAATATCTCGATCCTCGTGGTCAGCAATCGCCAGACCCGGGAGATTCAGCAGGATGTACGCGATTTGGAACGGGTACCAGAGCTGCTCGGCTCCATCAACCACAGCACCTTTAGATCCTCCACGAACCCAATCTTGGCGGGCGCGCTGCGTCTGCATGGCGGTGTTCGCCAAGCGGAACGCTCTACCGACGTCTGGATCGTTGACGACGAGGTTGATGCCGCGCTGTATGCGATCCGCTGCATTGATCGCTCTCGCAATGTGCGAGTCCGCGACCTTTCTCAGTCCCTCCTCGACATCCCCGTCTCCGTTATGGATCTGGTCGGTCAGCTTCCCGATCCAGTCCCGGTATTCGGTAACCAAGCCGCCAAGGTTCTCCGCAAGCGCCTCATCGGATGCTGCGCTGAGAGTGGACATCCGCAGATCGACCTTCGAGCTCGCGCCGCCGGGCCGAGCACGCGAAACTTCTTGCCTAGGAACAAAAGTAGTTGCGACTCGCTGTACCGTCGACGACTTCGAAGCTCGGTCCCACGTCGCGGCACACCCATGACCGACGGCGAACACGCGCGCGTTGCGATAGAGCAGTGCTGCGGAACGGAGGTCGTCGTCCGTCTCGCTGAGTACGCCGTAGGACGAGCGGTCCGCGATTGCTTGCTCGCCGGAGATGATTTCGAGCTTGACCTGAAACCACCCGTACGCGTCTCGGAGCTCACCTTTGGGAGGAGCTTGTGTGTTTCGCAGGGCGGCCGATACCGCGACCCTGCCGTTGCGTGGAGTTCGCGAATAGACGTACAGCTGTAAACCGGGTGCGAGGTCGACCTTCTTCACACCCGGCGTCGATACGTCCCAGTCGATGGGATCGATGAACTGCGGAACACGAAGCCACGAGTCCGGTTTAGCGATTTTTTGCCGCCACGACGGGCGCTCGGCGCGGGCACCGTCGCCACTTTCTTTGTCGGTAGACGGAATGTACCTAGCCGCTTCAGCGAGGATCTGTACGGACGTCGCTTTTGCGAGATCAACGGAGAAGGTGATTCCCATTGACGTCGGGTATCTCATCAAGGCCTGTGAAATGGGACTGTCCGCGACGCCGTCCTGTTCTGCCTCGCCGCTGTCAGGCTCGGACTCTGCTTCCTCCTGCAACCGATCATCGGCTGGCCAGAGGACACCTGCAATATAGCGATCCAGCGGGAGGTCGGTGATTATCTCGTCCGGGCCTTCAGCGGGGCCAACAAGGTCCTTGATCAACTCGTCGACGACGTCGTCTCGAAACGCGTATTGCTCTGTGATTTCAGCCATTTGAATTCCCTAGGTGGTCGAGAGGTCGGGTCGCGCCAAACCGGTCACGCGAGGAACGAGCCAAAATCCGGAGCTTCCCAGACCAGCCTTCTCAGACTCGTTGGGATCGCCGGCGACGGTCTCGATGGACACCAGAGACAAGCCATCAACTATCCCGGGCCAACTTCCTAACCAACCGAATGCCTTGGCAAAGGCGTCATCGAAGGCAGCGCTCGTTCGCCCCACGAATTGCCCTCCGTCAGTAACCAAGAGGTATGAAGGCGAATCCTCGGTTGACTCTTCCTCGTCTAGCTCGGCCTGCACCGCCATGCCCACAAGACCGTCCGACTGCAACGACTTCTGTAACTTCTTGGCATTCACTCGTGCTGAAGCTGCCGGGTAAGCGGATTCGACGTCGTTGTATTGGAATTCGAAAGCCTTGGTCCATTTGGCGCCGTGCTTTTTCTTGCTCCACGCCTCTTCTTTGAATCGCCCCCAGAGCTTGGGATCAGCTTTGATGATTGACCTGGGCTGCGGGAGTCGGCAGACGAAGATGTCGTCGCGCGCTCGACTCAACGCCACGTATTGGCGCCGGACTTTGGTCCAGCTGTCTTCATCGTCGGGCATCCACGTTGGTTCGACTACGAAGACCGAATCGAATTCAAGCCCCTTCGCGCGGTGGATCGTGGACACGATCACCGAACTGTGATCGGGTTCGGTCAGCGGGAGTGGGAGTGCTCGGGCTTTCACAAGGCGTGCCACTCTGAGGAGATTCAATGCGTCGAACTCGCTCGTTCGACCTTCGGCAGCCTTGAGCTCTGTCCACCGTTGCGCGACATCATCCTTCGCCAGCAGCCGCGCGAGCGCAGCCTCGACCTCCGACCTACGTTCCTTCGGACCGGGCAGCGGCCCTAGTGCGCCGGCTATCCACTTGGCCGCACCAAAATCCTGCGCTTGGCGGCGGACGGCGTGCGCAACACCCTGCTCGTTGAGGTGTCTGGATACCCGAAGTACGTCGGCATTAGTTACGCAGAGAACAGCCGTGATCTTGCCGCTACGTGGTGTCACGAGGTCGTACCACTCTTTAATTTCGCCACGGTCCGGTAAATCTAGAACCACATCGTCGAGCAGCTCCTCTGCCGTGTCGCCGTCATCTGTGTCTCGGATTGCGTCACCGAGGAGGGCCACCTGCTTGGGGAATTTGCCTCTCGCTCGGTAGTTTCTGCCCAATCCGACTGCCTCGCAACCGAATCGCTGAGCCAGGACATCGAACACGTCCTTGGAAGAGGTCTTGCTGAGCGAATCATCCAGCTGGAAGTCGTAGACGCCCTGAAGGGGGTCGCCGAGCGCAGTGATCCCGGCGTTCTCATCGAGCCATTCCAAGATTGCGACCACGAAATCGGCGCGGTCTCCAACGAGATCCTGCACTTCGTCGATCACGACATGTTGTAGCAATTCGATGTCGTGGGGCGCCTTGTCTGCCTCCTTTAGCAATTTGGTCGCACGTCGGATTCGGGCGTCGAAATTACCCTCCGGCTGGACGTTCGCGTCGAGCAGCAGGACGCTCGCGAACGAGTCAAACGTGCGCACGTTTGCGGCGCCTACGTCACGCAAATCCAGACGCTTTCGCACGGCCGTTACCGCGGCACGGGAAAAGCTAAGAACGAGGACTTCTTCCGATGCCACGATGCCCTCGTTCTGGACCAGGCTGTCGATACGGCTCACGACAACTTCCGTCTTGCCTTGTCCTGCGCCGGCAATCACGAGCAAACGTTCGTCGGCCGACGCCTCGACTACCGCGAGCTGCTCGTCGTTGAGTTCAAATTTTTCAGCCGACATAATCTGGCCTCGCGGCTTGGGGGGTAAAAGGATGATTAGCCAAAGATCGGGAACCCAGCGACTCTAACTTGCGGGAGCCGCGATCTCCGAGGGCTTGTTCGCCGTTGCCGTCAACGAGGGCTCGACGTCGCGACTCATCCGACATTGGCTATGTCTTCTTCGGTGCTGTCCGGCTCGATGATGTCTTTCATCGGTTGGAACACGATGCTATCGCCGAATTCCATGATGTTGTCCAGCATATTGACGATCAAAACTTCTTCGGTGCCACCGTTTTTCGGCCCTCGTAGTCCACGCCCAACCATCTGCTGATAGCGGACTTCGCTAGTGGTGGGGCGGGTTATGTACACGGCGTCGGTCTTTGGCGCATCAAAGCCCTGCGACAGCACCGCATAATTCGTCAGCACCTTGAGCTCGCCTGACTTGAACCGTTCGATCGCAACACGCCGATCTTCGGGGCTTGTGTCTTGATCGATCGACGAGGCGGGACGTCCCTGAATTGTGAGCAACGTAGCCAGCGTTTGGGCGCTCTCCACCGACGCGGCGAAGACCACGATCTGCCACTCCGCCGGCTTGCTCATCACAGAGTCAACGATGGTCCGGGTGCGGTCCTCATGGCGACCGAGTCGCGATTCAGCGTTCTTGGAAAGCCAACCCTTTGACTTGAACTCCTCGAGCTCGCTGTCGGTCAGATCGATTGAAATGCCACCAAGAATCTCCAGGTGGGCGTGAGCAAGCACGCGGTCACGCTGCAACCTGAGCTGTGGCAACTCGTCGCCGAAAACTCCTTCATCCAGCCGGTTTTCGTCGAAACGGCGCAGAAGTCTTTCAGTCTCGGCACTGTCGCGGCGCCCACGGAATGGTGTCGCAGTCAATCCGATCAGAGGCTTGTCTCGCTCACGCGTTCCACGACCAAGCCACTCAAGGATCTTCGTATAGGAAGGGGTGTAAGCGCCGTGGGCCTCATCGATGATCACTATGGGTGCCTCTGCCAAC
The DNA here is from genome assembly GCF_030252325.1 of Candidatus Mycobacterium wuenschmannii. NCBI lineage: Bacteria > Bacillati > Actinomycetota > Actinomycetes > Mycobacteriales > Mycobacteriaceae > Mycobacterium > Candidatus Mycobacterium wuenschmannii. Next base: position 4,529,257 of record NZ_CP126981.1, read on the forward strand.
CACGCGAACGAATCATTGTCGACCGCGCGTGCCAAGATCTTCTGCCACGTTGCCACTACGACCTGTACGCCGGCGACTTCCTCTTCCATCTCGTAGCTCGACCAGAAACGACTCAGAATCAGCTGCGTATCTTGGCGGCCCACAGCTCGCCACAGATAGGACCAAGCGTCGATGGCTTGCTCGCAGAGCTCTTCGCCGTCGGCCAGCCACAGAATCGGTCCGGATAGTGTCGCCTCACCGGCATTTTCATCAATTCTGTCGTCTCGAATCGCCTCAATGATTGTCTGCACGGCAACCCGGGTCTTTCCTGCTCCTGTCGGTAGCGAGATAATCCCTCGCCGATAGCCTTGGCCACTGAGAAGCTTGAGAAGACGCTCCGACACCACCTGCTGATAGTCGTGCAAACCATCGAGTTGTGTTGGGCCGTCGACATATTCGGTCGGCTTGTTACGTCGTCTGGCCTTCTCGCCTGCCCACTCTTCGCCAAATCCCAGACTCTTAACCCACTTTCGGGTGTTGAAGGAGCCCGCCCAGGCGGAGGGCGCCGAGTCCGGGAGCCCCTGCGGATCGACTTTGCATGCGCGTTCGAGCGCGCGAACACCCAGCATCGTTACGCATAGCTTCGCCAGATCGAGTCCGTGGGGCTCCACCGATCCGTCTCTTACGAGATAAGTGAGCGCGTCCCGTGGGATCAGGGTTTTAAGACGCTCTTCGCCGGCGAGCATGAGAAGGCGTTCGGCGTCGGATGATGCGCTTCTGATCTCGCGCACCCGCTTCGAATTGCGACGCCGTTCCATGTCGTTGAGAAGTAGTTCGACCTGTCTGTCCGAGTCGTCGAGAAGTAGGCACCCAAGTACCTGCTTCAGGACTTGCCCGTCGGAGGATCCCGTCACGAGGATACGGTTGGCTTCTCGCGCGGCTGCGCATTCGACTCGGACCTCGGGTTGGCCCGGTACTGCAGCAACTTTGCTGATCGACAGGCACTTTTGCAGGAAGAGATCTTCTAGTTCATCACCGACCGGAAGCGTATCCAAAATTGGAAAGACATCCGATACCAGCTCTGATTCCGCACTGGTTTCGTAAGAGTAGGTGACTGGAAGGTCGCGTCCTTGCAAGCAATCCCAAAGCTCGCTCAGGGTATGTACATCATCAATGCTGTCCACGACGACGCAAGGAATGCCAAAGCTATCGAGCTCGGTGTAGGCCTCCATGCCGTGGACAACCGCGACAGCGCTTCGGTCTTCCTCCGACCACTGCCCGTCGCGACGTACCCAGAGGCGATCAGGCGGGTCAACTTCCTTATGCGTCCAGCACCACCACGCATAACTCTGGCCAACACGCAAAAGATCGTCGCGCTCGACGTGCGTGTGCACGAGCCAGCTGAAATCAGCTGAGTCAAGCTCGCTGACTTGTCTTTTCAGCTTTAAGACGCGCTCGGTTTCGGAGCTGAGCACTAGCTGCGTGAGACACGGGAGCAAACCCGCAGGCACACCGTCGACTTCGGAAACAAACGTTTCCGCGACAGGTACCGGGCCCAGCGTGGTCGGTAGCAAGCCGTGCTCCCGTACCTGCCAGAGCTCGGGCGCTATGTAGCGAGCTGTCTTGCTGACATTCGGATGGCTCACCCGGACACGCGGAACATCAATGTCGCTGATTACCGCGACGCTCAGGGCGACCCTGTTTGTGAGGCTAAGATCTGGCAAGCATTCGAGGGGGCCCAGGACAGAATCGACGGTTTCGATCGCGATGGCCTGCCGCGCCTGGACACCCAATCCGAGCTCGTCGCCAATGGTTTCGCGGACTTCCCTTCGATATCGCGCCACCCATGTCTCGCTCGAATGAACCGCAGACCGCAACGGCCTGGCCCTAATTCCGAGCAGGTACAGAATCTCATGGTCAGCGGCGTGGTAGGCAGCGTCAACCAAGTAGGCCCCGTCCTCCCGTAGCTGCTTGAGGCCCTCACCGGGGAAGTAGAGGCCCCGCGGAACCACCCAGCGCCCATCACCGTTCCGCACCTGGACGACTTTCGCGGCGTGGCCACCCAGGACCTCCTCGAACGCCTCGTGGACTAGTTGAACACCCGAGCCGCGCATTGCGATCCACAGCTCATCCCAATCCACTTTGCCGGTGGCCCTCAATTGGGTGAGCAGCTGCAGCATTTCGCCGCCGTCTTCGAACGGAGTGATTCCGAGGTGCTTTAGCGCGTCCACAGCGGATGGTTGACCGGCAACTGCCTCGGCGACGAAGGAGGTGCCGCTCTGCCCGGCGCTCGTACGTAGAAAACAGCGACCTCGTACTGGCTGCGCCAAGGTGTTGTTCTCCAACAACACAATTCGTGCATCTCGCACGTCCATCTCCGTGTTGTCGCCCTTGCCGACTAACTTCGCGGCGAGCTCGATTGCTGCTGCCGATTTTTTCGGCTGCGGGTCGGCCACAACCGACTGAAGCCAATGCAGAACGCGCCCAGGGGATTTCGCGCTCTCCCCTTCCTGCAGCAGGCGGTCGACCTTGGATCGTCGCTCGGTGCTGGTGGTGCATTCGGGATGAACCCACCCGCCTCGGTTGCCGGTAACTTCCAGCCACCGCGTGGCAAGATCCACGACTACATCAGGTATGCGTTGCAGGGAGCTCGGTGCACGCAACTGTCCATCGAGGTCCGGCAGGCATCGGGAGTCTCTGAGGGCTTGATATACAGGCTCATTCAAAACCTTGTCCGCCCAACTACGGGCCTCCTTGCCGCGCGCGGGTAAAACATCGATGTACCTGCCGAAAGCCCTATCTGCGATCAGATCTTTACGAGCTGCTACAACCAACTGCGGCAACACATCTACGAGGATCTCGAGGTTGAACTCGCACTCGATCACGTTGATGCGGTCGTCCGAAAGCTTCCATGGTGCATTGACCCGGCCACTCAGGGTGATATCTGATTTAACCGGAAAGAAGGCCGATAATTGCCCGAGCCCTACTCCGCCGGTCAGCGGAAGTGCCCAACTGACGGTGATTGATTCGCGCCTCGCGGCATGTCCTGCCGATTCCAGTGCCTCGAGTGACGGCTTGTGGTCGGTAGACACCACAAGCCAGTTCCTGTCACTATCCTCGGTTGTCAGTCTTACAAAATTGCCCTTTTTGGCTGCCGTGAAGTGGCGCTCGCGACCTGCCACGCCATCGAAGAGGTCGAGCATCCTGACGTGCGGAGCGAAAAGATTGAACGATTCGTCAAACTGGTCGATTTCCTCTGACAGTTGTTCCGCGGTTCCTGCCTTGAGCGGCACCTTGACCACAGTCGTCGCCCACGCGGCGAGTTCGGCCAAGACGGGGTCGGACCGAAACTCGTTCGAGGGGCTTAGCGTCCACGCGAGCCTCAGCGCAGGAATGTCTGAAGGAGAATAGTTCTCATTCAGCTCGGCGGAAAGTTGGTCGGCCGCCTGCTGACGACTGAACTCGAACGAGACCGAACGGCTAAAGATCTGTGGGCTATCGGAGATACCGCTGATCGACTTGAAGCCGAGCCCGAATCGACCGATTTCGGTGCCCGTCTTGTTCGACAGGTGCGTGTATAGCAGCGCTCGGACGCCCGATGCATCGAATGGGACACCCTCGTTTGCGACGTACAAGGCCTCGCCGGTCAAGCTGACCTGGATGCGTCCGGGAGAGCGGTGCAATGCATCGGCGGCATTTTGGACAAGCTCTTGGATTTGCTTTCGTCCGTAGCCGCCCTCAGCGATGCCGCGTTCTTTTCCGGCATCTTCCTTGACACGAGTCGAATCCTCTTTGTAGACCCGAATGCACTTGCCACGGAGTTCGTCGACCAGACCGCCCAGTGCTAGGTCTGGGTCAGCCCAGCCCTTGATCATCACTTCATACCCTCCCTTCAGCCACTGATATCACGAAGAAGCGCCTGCCAGGAGCGCTTTTAGGTCGTCGGATTTCTACCACCGCATGCCGACAGAACTGAGTTATCTTGTCTGCTGCCTTGAGGATCGGCCGCGCCGAGCACGTGCGCGCCGCGAGAGCGTCAGAGAAACTCTCGGGGATTCGCCCGCTTCGCGGCCCTAGTCGGCTCAGCCGGCTAACATCACTGCCATGCCGCCGACCGTTTCTCCGCCACTCCGTGCACAGCGGATTATCGATCTCTTTGCCGGGCCTGGCGGCCTTGATGTTGGCGCCACCTGGTTGGGCATCCCCGTGACTGGAATCGAATTGGACCCCGACGCGTGCGCAACGCGCGCCGCCGCCGGGCTCGACACGGTCCAGGGTGACGTGCGCGCCTACGCACCGCGAGACTTTCCGGAAGCGACGGTCCTGACTGGGGGACCGCCGTGTCAGACCTTCACTGTCGCGGGTAAAGGAGCCGGCAGGCGCGCTCTCGATGAGGTTGCGCGAAGACTCGCAGGCATGTTTGAGAGTCCCGACGCTGAGCCTGCGCGTGGCTGGTCGTGCGATGAGCGGACCGAACTTGTGCTCGAGCCGATGCGGTGGGCTCTCTTGGCGCTGCGGGCCGACAAACCATTCCACGCGATCGTCCTGGAGCAGGTACCCGCTGTGGTACCAGTCTGGTTGGCGTTTCGCGAGGTGCTCGAAGGTTGTGGCTACAAATGTGCGGTCGGAATACTCCGCTCGGAAGAATTCGGTGTTCCCCAGACGCGACGTCGCGCAATTCTCATCGCGCAGCTCGGTAGTTCCAGTGTGCAGCTCCCCAGTCCGACCCACGAAGCTTTCCGCAAAGGAGCTCTGAGCCAGGCCGCTCTCGGACGCGAACCGTGGGTCTCGATGGGACAAGCTCTTTCGAGGGAAGTTGGCTTCACGGTCATCTCCAACTACGGCAGTGGCGGAGACCCACGCAACAGGGGGCGGCGTCATTCGGGCGAGCCTGCAGCTACAGTAACCGGGAAGGTAACGCGCAATCGTCTGCACCTCGCCGATGGCGAATGGAGTCGTTTTTCTCACTGTGAAGCCGGGCTCCTTCAGACTTTTCCGCATGACTTCCCTTGGTCCGGCTCTGACATTGGCCAGCAAATCGGTAATGCGATCCCCCCGCGTTTGGCCGTGCATGTCTTGGCCCGAGCGCTCAATATCCAGCTGTCTGGCGAGGAGCTCGACCGCGTGGTCAGTTCATCGTGGCGGGAAGGGTATAGCTCGCCAATCCGACAGCTGCGCCAAAAAATTGAGCAACCGGTCGCGACTGCAGCCAACTGAATCATTCTCTGCCCCTTGCACTGCGAAGTTTAGCGAGCTGTAAGCAGATTGCATCTGCAACAACAGCGGGCTCCTCGTGCTCCCAGAAGCGCAGGACTGTCCATCCGCGGGTTCCCAAGACAGCATCCGCTCGTCGGTCGCGTTCGATATTTGAGTCAAGCTTTTGGGCCCACCATTCGCGGTTTGCTGTGGGCCTCGTGGCATGTTCGGGGCATCCGTGCCAGAAGCAGCCATCGATGAAAACAGCCAGATGCAATGTCCGCCAGATGATGTCGGCCTTACATCTGTAATCAGATTCCGGCCGGGCATCGACGCGGAAACGGATGCCACGAGCGTGAAGTATTTTGCGTACTGATAACTCGGCCTGGGTGTCACGCTGGCGCTGCTTACTCATTCGCGAACGGACCGAGTCGGACGAAGCGGCAGGTCTACTACTTGACGGTATCGGGTTCGGTTTATGTGTCACTGAGTCAACCTCACCCTCAGCCCTGTCGCACGAACCGCCAGCCGTTCGATCGCGGCGCGCACGGATGCCTCAGACCCGACGACCCGTGCTTTCTCCTTCGCCCGAGTCACCGCCGTATAGAACAACTCCCGCGTCAGCAGCCGCGAATCCTCGCCCGGCAGAAGCACAGTCACCTCATCGGCTTGACTGCCCTGCGACTTGTGAATCGTCATCGCATGCATCGTCTCGACGTCGGACAGCCGACTCGTCGCAAAGTCCAATGCACCTCCGGCGCCGGCGATAACAGCTCGAAGTCCGTCCGGCCCGTTCGCGACAACGCCGGTGTCGCCGTTGAAGATGCGCAGCGCGTAATCATTGGCGGTCACTAACAAGGGCCGACCTGGGTACCATTCCGCCCACGGCGGCTGGCCGGTCTCCTCGGACAGCCACTTCTCCACCTGACGATTCCAGTGCTGCACCCCGTTCGGTCCCGACCGGTGCGCGCACAACAGCCTGTGCTCGTCGAGCGTCGCCAAAGCATCATCGCTCGCGGAGTAGAGCGCGGCCTCGCGGAGCTTCAACGCGTGCGGCAACAACACCGGGCGCAACGCGTCAGATGCGTCCTCGGCTTCGATGAACTCGATGTGCTCGCCGCCGGCACGCAAGAGTTCGATGGCGCGGTCAGCGTCGCCGATCCGAATCGCTTCCGCTAGTTGGCCGATCGTCTCACCAAACCGATGCGACGTTTTCAGCGTCGCTACAGCCATGTCGCTGCGCCCCGAAATCCCATCCACCAGATCAGCCAGCACCGCGCCCGCGTCCACGGACGCCAACTGGTCAGCGTCACCGACCAGGATCAGCCGCGAACCGGGACGTACAGCCTCAAGCAACCGCGCCATCATTGTCAGCGACACCATCGACGTCTCGTCGACGACAATCACGTCGTGTGGCAACCGATTTCCGCGATTGTGCCGAAACCGTGATGACGTGTCGGGCTTGCTGCCCAACAGCCGGTGCAACGTCATCGCGTGCAGCTGACCAAGCCGCTCACGGTCTAAAGCATCCAGCTTGGCCACCTCGAGTTGCACCGCCTCGAGAAGCCGCGCCGCCGCCTTGCCCGTCGGCGCCGCAAGCGCGATCCGCAGCCGCGATGCGCCCGCCTGTTCGGCAAGCAACGCCAGCAACCGCGCAACCGTCGTCGTCTTGCCGGTCCCCGGGCCGCCAGTCAGCACCGTAACCGCCTGCGTCAGCGCGATTTCCGCCGCAGCCCGCTGCTCTTCGAAACCGGTCGGGAAAAGTCGCTCGGAGGCAGGCATATCACCGCCCGGCCCTGACGCTTGCAACGACAGCAATTCGTCGCAGACCTGCTTCTCCTCGCGCCAGTACCGGTCCAGGTACAGCAGCCGCTCGTCGTAGAGATGCAACACCTGGCCGAGCAACGGGCTGGCCGCGACCGCCGCAAGCCAATCCGCAGAAGCGGGCCACGGCAAGTCGTCAACACCGACAGCACCAGCGATCGACTCCAGCTCGATGCACACCGAGCCCCCCCGCAACCCGCGCACCAGCAGTGCCACCGCCAGCGCCACCCGCTCGTCGGACTCCTTGCCGAGCACGCAAATCCGCTCAGCCACCCGTACATCCGAAACATCAAGCACGCCAGCCTCGTTGAACGAACCCAACAAGCCGCCAGCGCCTACCGCCAGTTCGACCTCGAGAAGAGTCACGCCGCCCGCCTTCCCTCGTCGAGAAGGTCGGACAGCGCGACCACCATCGCGGGAGGTGGCTGCCAGCTGAACACCCCAGCCGACCGGCCGTCGATCACCGGAGTATCGGCACCACACATGCCGCGTACAAACAAATACAAAACCCCGCCGAGGTGCACGGCAGGGTTATAATCCGGAAGCCGCCAACGCAAGAAACGATGCAGCACAACGGTATACAGCAACGCCTGCAGCGGATAGTCGGAGTGAAGCATCGCCTCGGCCATCCGCGCGGGACTGTAATCAGCCGCGTTGTCGCCCAGATGGTTGGTCTTGTAATCGACCACCACATAGCGCTGGTCTGGCAGGCGCAGCACCACATCGATCGAGCCGGACAGATACCCGCGAAGGGATTGGGAGCCCAGCGCGGCTGACGTCAGGCGATCCACGTAGGGCGCAATTGGATCGTCGTTGGGAAGGAATGCGCGCAGCAGCTCGCCGACATCGGCCACCGACACGTTCGGCGCGGCACCGCGCACATCGCCACCAGCCAGCGGAATCTCGAAGTCCAACTCCCGTAACCGATCCGGCAGCGCAATCTGCCGTAAGGTCAAGCCGCCGGCCAGCGGACCAAGCGGAGTGCCATTCATAGGCACCATCGCCGCGGCCAACTCAAAAGCCGTCACATCCACCGGATACCAGTGCAATTCACGCCGGGCATGGGTCTCGAGTTCGAGAGCGAAATCCGCCGCAGACGGATCGGCGTTCTCCAGCACCGCGTGCACCAGCGACCCGAACGTCGCACCTCGGGGCAACACAGCCATCGGGGACACCACGTCAGGCCCGGAAGCGTTCTCTGCCAACGCAATATCGCCGGTCTCGTCGTCCAGCTCGGTAGCCTCGGGTTCGCTGGTGACGCCCACAGTTTCGGCCACCCGGACCAGGCCCGAGTAGGAAGTGCGTCGCCAGTCGGTGTCGATACGGCGGTGGAAATGCCGCATCTCGAGATGCGGCGTCTCGGGTGCCAGCGACACTGAGGGTGCCTCGCCGACCACCGCCAGCTCGATGACCGGGCCGCCTGCGGCCTCCCACTCCTGCAGCCGGGCCATCGCGTCGTCGTCGCTGATCTTCGGCGGATCGCACTTCTCGGGCACCAGCGCTTCGCCCGGGCGCCGGCCCCGCAGCAGCCGGGACAACCCACCGTTGGGCTCGTCGCGCGACGGCGCCCACCACACCACCACCTGCGACTGCGCCCGCGTCATCGCGACATAGCTCAGCCGAATCACGTCGCTCGCATCCTCGAGCCGACCCTGTTGCTTCGCGTGCGCGGCGCCGGGACCGTTCCTGCCACCGACATACAGGCAGCGCACCGCATCCTCGTGGAAGACCACCATGTCGTCGTCCTGGACATAGAGGTTGAACGCGAAAGGCACATAGACGACAGGGAATTGCAGCCCCTTGGCCGCGTACACGGTCATGACCTGCACGGCGGTGGCGTCGCTGTCGAGCCGACGGTTGCGTTCGGCGGCGCCGCTGCGTTCTTCGCGTTGCTTGCGCAGCCAGTCGCGCAGTCCCGGCAAACCCAGTCGCTCCTGGTGTGCGACGTCCTGCAGCAATTGCGTGACGTGGGCGAGGTCGGTCATCCGCCGCTCGCCGTCCTCCCACGACAACACGCGATCGCCCATCCCGCGCAACTGCGCAGCCTCGAAGACCGCGGCGACACCGCGTTCCCGAGCGTGCGCCGCCCATTCACGCAAAGTGTCGGCAATCCGATCGGTGAGCAAGTCACCGCCACTGACAAGGGTTTCCGCGGTCTCACCGAAGAACACGGTGGCCGCCGCCGCGCGGACCATCCCGGGTCGATGCGGCTGGTGGAAAGCCTCTAGTAGGCAGAGCCAGTCACCGGCGGCGTCGGAGGTGAACACGTCGGTGTTGCCGGTGTACACCACGGCGACATCGGCGTCGCACAGCGCCTGGAAGCAGATGTCGGCGTCGCGGTGCCGTTCGACGATCAAGGCGATGTCGCGAGCCTGTAGTGGTGTGCCGTCGAATGTCGCACCGCTGGCAAGCAGTGCGCGGACGTCCGCGGCGAGGTCGGCGCCAATGTGCTTGCGAATGGAGTCGATCGATAGGTTCTGAACGCCCCTGCGGCCGAGCATCTCTCGCTGGACCACTCGCAGCCGGAATGGGTCGTTGTGGGGCGCGCCGGCGAGCCGGTGGCCCTGATGATGCGCCGTGACGTCCTCTACGACGATGGCGGGACTGCCGAGTTGCGCGCCACCCAACAGCACCTGCAGGCGGTCCAGCAGCGCGGAGTCGCTCCGCCAGTTGGTGGCCAGCGTCTTCTGCTCACCGGCCGTGTCCGCCGCTTCAAGATAGGTGACGATGTCGCCGCCGCGGAACGCGTAGATCGCCTGCTTCGGATCGCCGATCAGGATCACCGTCGAGCGCCCGCCGAACGCCCGATCGATGACCCGCCACTGCACCTGGTCGGTGTCCTGGAACTCGTCGACCATGACAATCGGCCAGCGGTCGTGCATGCGCCGCCGCGCGGGGGAGTCGTCGGTGTCGAGGGCATCAGCCAGTCGACTCAAAAGATCGTCGTAGCCGAGGACGCCGAGCCGCCGCTTGCGGGTTTCTAGTTCGGCCAGAACGTCTTTCGCGAAGTCGACGCGGGCGGCCGCCTCTGAGCCGGGCTCCGCGTCGCGCGGTCTCAATTCTGCCGCCGGATTGCTGACGACCGTGCGCGCCAACTCGAGCGCGGGGCCGTACTGCAGGAGCGGATCGTCGCGATCCTGACCGAACCGGGCCAGATACAGATCGTCGACTATTTCGGTGGTGAGGTCGTCGAGGCTTTCCAGCAGGGTGACGTTGGCGGCGGTGTCGCCGGCGACACCGAGCGATCGCAGTACCAGTTGGCAGAACTGGTGTGTGGTGGCGATGGTCGCCGCGTCGAACCCCGCCAGCGCGTCGCGCAGCCGTTGTTCGCGGGCCGCACGCTCGTCAGCGCGTGCGTCGATCAGCCACGCCACCAAGTGGTTGTCGCCGACGCTGGACGGATCGTCGAAAGCGGTTACCGCATCAGCGATCTGACGGCGAACCCGCTCGCGAAGCTCCTGGCTGGCGGATCGGCTGAACGTGATGAGCAGCATCTGGTCGAGCGTGGCGACACCTTCAGCGACATACCGGGTCACCAAACCGGCCAGCGCGAACGTCTTACCCGTTCCCGCGCTGGCCTGCAGCACGGTCGTCGCGCGCTCAGTCGGCAACGGGCCGAGGAGATCGAAGGGCTGCATCAGACCGGGATCCTCTCGGCCCGCAGCATCGGCAACCAGAGCCGGCAGGCGTACGCGCCGAGTCGGGTGTTTTCGCTGTCGAATTCCTCGCCTGGCCGCAACGGTGTCATCAAGTCGGGGAGCCGCGCGTGATCGCCCCACGCGCGGACGTGTGCCGGTGATGCGTCCTCGCCGGGGTACTTGTTGCTGTACCAACGGTATTCGGCCGCGTTGACGGGATCGTCGCCGGAATGCCGTGCCACCGCCCACGCGTACGACGTCTTGACCGGCAGCGGCAGCGGTTCCCGACGGCCCGCGTCGTAGATCGCGACCAGCTCGCGCAAGACTTCGGTGGCATCCCCGTCCGGCCTACCGAGTTCCTCGACACGCGGGTGGGTGCCTCGCCTCGGCCGGCCGATGCACGCCGCCGACCAGTCCTGGCTGGAGTCGCGAGCGTGCAACGCCAACAAGGGAATCCACGACTCCATCAGGTGCTTGCCATCCAACCGCGAGTAGGTCACCGACACCAGGCGACTACCGAAGACCGCCGGTACCGTGCCGCTGAGCCGCCGCCCGCCGCCGAGTTGGATGTCGACGTCGTACGGCACCGGGTCGGCGCTGCGGTATTGCTGCGCTTCCGTCGCGAGAAGTACAGATTGTTCGAGGATTTCGGTTGCCTTGCGCCAGCCGAGTTTTCCCGGCGGCAGGGTGCCGCGGCGCCACTCCGCCCCGCGTGCCTGTTCGGGCGTCATGCCGCGCAGGAGGTCCTGCAGCATCCGGTCGCCGACGGACCATTCCTCGAGGTTGTCGAGGTCGACGGGGATGGCGTCGTCGATGCTCTCGAAGTCACGAGGCAACGTGAAGTCCAGCGCCCGGAAGAAGCCCTTCACCGGGTCTTTGAAGAACCCGATCAAGTCGGCAAGGATGACATCCTCGAGGGGCTGAGCCGGCAGCGGCCCGGCGATGAATGCGGGATGCTGGCGACGTTCGCCGGTGCTGGCCTGCGCGGCGCGCAGCGCGACCGGGTCGAAGCTGAATGGAACGTTCGGTACCAGCGTCCCGGGTTCGACATTGCGGATGTCGAACGGCTGCAACGGATGCTGGACGACGATGTGTTCGCGAATCTTGTCCGGCGTGGTGGCGTCGAGGGTGTCCAGCAACTCGTCGAGCGGCACGGCGGGTGGGCGCGTCAGACCGGTGTACTGGTTGGCGCCGGTGTAGGTGATGACCAGTTTCTCGGTGGCCGCGCCGATTGCGTCGAGCAGCAATTGCCGGTCCTCGGAGCGGATGTCGCGCTCACCGGTCATCGGGTCGCGGGCCAGCGCGTCATCACCGTCGACCACACCGATGCGCGGGAACACGCCGTCGTCGAGGCCGACGAGGCAGACCACCCGGTGTGGCACCGACCGCATCGGCACCATTGTGCACACGGTCAGCGTTCCGGTCCGAAAGTTCGCGCGGGTCGGCCGACCGGCGAGGTGCTGGTCGAGCAGTGCCCGGATATCGGCCAGCCGGAGTGAGGTGTCTGCACGAGTCCCGGCTTGTTCCAACGCTTCTGCGAACTCGCGCTGCATCTGCCGGGTCTGCCACGCATCGGCGTCGCTGACGCGCGTGAGGCTAATGACGCCCTCTGCCAGAGCACTCAGCCACGCGCTCAACGGTTGCGCGCCGGACAGTGCGCCTGCCGCGCGTTCCAACCGGCAGACGAATTCGGCCAGCTGCCCGGCCAATTCGACGCGATTGCTACTGACGTCATCCAGAGGCAGGGTCTGGTCGATCCAGGAGTGCGCGTCGTCGGACATCGCGACGCCGGTCAGGATCCGGTCGATGCCGAAACGCCATGTGTTGTGCACGAAGTCGACGCGGTACGGCTTGCGGTGTTCCTGGTCGAAACCCCAGCGGATGTTGGCCTGCCGGACCCAGCGGGTGATCGACTCCAGGTCGTCGTCGGTGAAGCCGAATCGGGCTCGCACCGGTGCGGACTCGGCAATGTTGAGCACCTCGCTGGCGGTGACCCGCCCATCGGCCAGGGCGAGCAGTTGCGCGGCCAGCCCGAGTAGCGGGTTGGTCTGGATCAGCGAGCGGTCGGCCAGCTTGACCCGTAGCCGGTGTGCGGGATGAGCGCCGTGCACGACATCGCCGAGCCCGAAGTCGGCGACGATGAGCGGCGCATAGGTCTCGATGTCCGGGCACATCACCAGGATGTCGCGTGGCTCCAGGGTCGGATCGTCTTGCAGCAGACCGAGGAGTACCTCGCGCAGAACGTCGACCTGACGCGCAGGGCTGTGGCAGCTGTGCACCTGCACCGAGCGGTCGTTCTCGGAGAACGTACGCCCCTGTGGCTGAACGGCATTCGCAGCAATATCCGCTTGCAGCCAACCAAGGAGTGTCGCCGGCCGGTCATGAGTGGGCAGGTACTCGTCGGACTGCGGGTCGGTCGGCAGGCTGCGCTCGAGCTCGCGAAGGTCGCGCCCGAGCGTGGCGAGCAGCGGGTGGTCCACCTCGCGATGGCTGGTGTCGTCGCGGCGGGGGATGGCGCCGCGCTGCGGAACGAGCTGTGTCCACAATGCATCGCTCGGGTGCGGCAGCCACAGGTGCAGGTCGTGATGCGTCGACAGCGCCTGCAGCAGTTCAATGTCGGTGCACGCCAGCCTGGTGTGGCCGAACAGCGACAGCCGAGACGGCAACTCGCTCGGCCCTTCTTGCAGACGCGTGACTGTCTTCTGATGCCGGATGTGCGGGGGATCGGCGTCGATGCGCGCGACGAGCGCCCGCCACAATTCTGGCTGCCACAGCAGGTCCTCGTCCAGGCGTGCAGCGCTACCGTCGAGCCAGTCGACGAGAAGCTGGGGTCGCTGGCGGGCGTAGGAGGCGAACAGGCCGGCCAGTCGACGCGCAACCGAATACCTTCGGCCTCTGCGCAATTCGGCCTCTTCGGCGGCGTCAAAGTGGCCCAGGTGCCTCGCCAGAATGGCGCACCACGGCTGGTCGAGTGACGCGTCGATGGTCTCGAGCAGAGGCCACGTCATGGCGTCCGGAGACCACGGGTCGTCCTCGACCGTGCCGGTGATTTCCGCGATCAGCGAGCCCGGGCTGCGGAACGCGATCCCCGCGCAGACCCCGTCGCTCCCATGACCGACACCTAAGACATGCGAGAGCCGCTGGCTCAGCCAGCGTTCGACGCCGCGGGCGGGCACCAGGACGAGTTCTTCTGCGAAGGGGTCCGGCAGCGGCTTTGCCAGGAGCGTGCCCAACCCTTCGGCGAGCAGATCGGTGCGTTCGGCACGGTGGACGTGGAGTGCCATCATCGCCACCCTAAAACGGGACGCTCGTACCGATGGTCGGATCGCGTGAATTGTCGTACGAACGGACGAGCGCCGATCACTCTTCGGCGAGCTTGTCGCGTTGCGCATCGGTGAACGCCGGCATCGCGGCGGCAGGGTCGACAAGCCTCGCATTGCGATAGCCCCGGACGTTCTCCGATACCGTCTTCAGCGCTTCGCGAGACTTACCCCTCGCATAGGTGACTGACTGTTCAGCTTTGATCCCGAGGCCCGTGCCGACCTCGACGGCGTCCTGGTCGGCGCCCATGTAGAAGAACTCCCAGCGGTGCTCTTTGGTCTGCTGCTCGACAAGTGCCCTGATGGCTGCTCGTCCCCATTCACGACTGGCGTTCTCCAAGCCGTCGGTCATGATCCCGACGACGACCGACCCCGGTCTGTCAGCCTCGGGCAGGACGTTGATTTCCGCCACCGTGTCGGTGATGAGCCTGCCCATCGAGTCGTGCAGGGCCGTGCGACCCCGGGGGAACAGGGCCAGTGGAGGAACTTGTCCTACTGCAATGTTGCGGTAGACGACCTCGTATTCCTCGTCGAATTGCGCCAGCGTGGCAGTGCAGAGTCCTTCGCCTCCGCGCTGTTCGGCGATGAACTCCTCGAACCCGCCGATGATGTCTGACTTGATCGACTGCATCGAGCCGGAGCGGTCGAGCAGGAATACGAGCTTGGTAAGACTCTGATTTGGCATGGTTGGTCCTTTCGAGATCCCTAGGAGGGGTTGGTTTTTCGGCGCGGTTTGAATCGCATCGGCTCGGGGGGTGCTGCCGGCGGCAGCGGTTGGTTGGCGTACTTGTGTTGGCGGGCCCGCCTGACGTCCTCGGCGGTGACTCGGGTTCCTGTTGTGACGTAAGGCGCCAGCCTGGCCGTTCTGGCCAACCGGGGTCCTACCGCGTTCTCGGTCAGTCCGGCGTACTTGCCGGCCGCTGCAAGCGACAGTTCGTCGTCCACCACGGCGTTGGCCAATTGCTCGTCGAGCAGTTGACTGACTTCCGTCAAGGCCAGCCGAAGATGTTGCAGCACTTCGGCCGCCGAGTCGGATGACTCGGCTTGGTCAAGGTGCTTACGGATCTGCTCGAAGGAGTCAGGCATTCGTCCACCATACCGCAGAAAATGCGGATACCGCAATAACTGCGGATTGCACGACTACTGCAACCCATCGGCTACCAGGCTGGCTCCGTGGACGCTGATCAGGTGTTGCTGACCGGAGCCGCCGACGACACGGCACCAACTCTTCACGTCGAGAACGTCGTTCATCAGCGTGATGTCGAATCCGCCGTACATGCCCGGCACCGGAAACCAGACGCGATTGCCGGCCACCTCGTGCAGGATGTCGACCGGTGGATAGCGCAGCACGTGCCGCGGGTCGCGGCCGTCGTAAAGCACGCCGCGGATGCGCCCGTCGATGACCCCGGCGAGGTGGTGATCCAGAGCCTGGACAGTTGCCGGCGTCAAGGGTGAGGGTGACGGCTTCAGGTAGCGCTCCCGGAGTGCCAGCGAATTGTGCTGTTGTACGGCAACGTCTTTAGGCTTTTCGCCTTCCAGGTCACGTTGGCAGCGGATGTCGTGTGCGGTGCGTCCGTGAGCGTCGCGTAGCGACCGCACCGCACCCCGCTGTAGTAGCCCGGCAGCGATATCGACGGGGACGCCGTGCCAGGCGGCCTGGTGTAGCGGGGTGAACCAGGCCGGGCCACCCGGTCGCCAGCTGTTGATGTCGGCGCGCGGGTCGTCGAGCAGGTCGAACACCGTTGACCAGTCACCTGCTTTGGCGGCGTCGGCGAGCAGGTGGCCCACCGCGACCACGTCGTCCTTGAGGAGCGAGGGATCGAGGATTCCGCGCCAGACCAAGTGTTCGTTGTCTTCGAGCATCGTTGCCTCCTTTGAGGGTGTTGAGTCTTGTTGCGGATCAACGGTTCACGCCGGCTGAGCGGTGAGACGTCGCATCGCTCGCCGGAACGCGAAGTTCGGATCTGCACCGGGCAGGGCCTCCTGCACATCCACGATCGCCCGATCAGAGCTCACTCCGCGCAGCCGTGCGCCGTAGAGCGCGGCGACCGCAGGCGTGCGACTGTAGGCCGCTACGCAGTGCACCAGCACGGTCCGGCCCTCGGCACGCAGCTGCTCGAGCAGGCGGACGGTGTCGAGTAAGACGTAATCCAGGTGCGGATTCTCGTCGGGATCCGAGCGATCGATGAGCCGAACTTCGGCGTGCGGCATGGTGTGGCGCATGTCGTCGTCGGCCAGCCGGCACAACGAGATCACCGCATCCACCTCATCGGGTAGCCCGCGCAGCACACCGACGCCGCCGAGTAGAACCTTGTCGTCGTAGGGATGGACGGCCAGGGTGTCGATGGGGGAGCCGGGATAGCGGTAGTCGAATCGGTCGGGCGCACCGTCCCGTTCGATCGCCGAGGCCAAGCCCACCAGTTCGTGGGCTGTGATGCCGGGCCAG
Organism: Candidatus Mycobacterium wuenschmannii; assembly: GCF_030252325.1. NCBI lineage: Bacteria > Bacillati > Actinomycetota > Actinomycetes > Mycobacteriales > Mycobacteriaceae > Mycobacterium > Candidatus Mycobacterium wuenschmannii. The sequence continues at coordinate 4,545,660 of NZ_CP126981.1, forward strand.
CCGTGCAGCAGTACGCGCCACTCCAGCGGCACCGCGGATGCGCCGTGGGCCGCGCCCAGAAGCGCGGCCGCGATCGCCGCGACCGTGTCGGTGTCGTTGCCGCACCGGACAGCGGCGTCGAGGGCCAGCCGCAGATGGTCGGCCCGGAAGGTGCCCGACTGGGGGTTGTCGGCGGGGATCGCCGTAGTGGCGATCGCGCACCAGGCGGCCTGCAATGCTTCGACGACCCAGCCGTTGTTGGGAAAGTCCGCGGGGCGTGACCGCTCAGCCACGTCGAGGCGCTTCGACCACAGTTCGCGACGCTCGGCGTCGATGTGGCGCAACCCGATTCGCACATGGAGCTCGCCGGTGTGCACCGCGTGCCGGATGGCGCAGCACCACAGCACGCAGGCGTCGCCGGCCTCGGGGTCGTAGTGGGTTAGCTCGCTGATCGCACGCGCGGCCGCCACCATGGCGTCTTCGTCGCCGAGGTAGCGCAGCGCGACCGGCGCCGTCCGCATCAGCGACCCGTTGCCGGCGGTGCGGCCGGAATGGGTATGCAGCAGCTCGGATTCGGCGCGCGCGCGGTCGGCAGTGATCAGACCATCGCGGCCCGCGGCCCGCAACACTGAGCTGGTCTGGATGCCGACATCCTTGGCCGTGCGCGACCATTCCCACCACCGGGCGACGATTGCGTTCTGAGCGGACGCCTCCCGCAGGTCGGAGCCGGTGGCAGCCACTTCCGCGATCGCGATGGCCATAGCGGTGTCGTCGGTCCACTCGCCGCGCTCCCACATCCCGCCGCCGACCATCGCGACGTCGAGTTCGGGTCCGCGGGGCGGGTGAAACTCGTAGGGGGCACCCAAGGCGTCGCCGGCTGCGGCGCCGAGCAGCACACCTTCGACGCGGTCGTTGTATGAGCCCATATCGATCAACTCCTCTTGCTCATTTGTTTTGCGCATATCTGCGCTAATTTCCCATAGAGTACGCCGGGGGTCTGACAAATATTCCGTCGTTCCTGGTGCCGGGCCACTGATCAGCCATATTGCGTAAGATCGCGCTAAATATCGCCCTATCCGAGGATGTTGATTTGAGTAAGCGAGTGTGGCGGGACAGCGACGGACACGCTCTAACCGATTTCGTCCGCCCGTCGGTCGCAGTCGACACCGCGGCGTTGTCGCTGCATGACGATTTGGGCCTGGTGGTGCTGCAGGTGCGGCGCCCGACGGGACGGGGATGGGCGCTACCGGGAACCTTTTTGCACGAGAAGGAGACGCTAGCCAAAGCCGTCGACCGCTCACTGCGCGACAAGGCGAACATTCGTGGGTTGCAGCCACGACAGTTGCATGTGTTCGACGACCCGGATCGCGACGAGCGAGGGTGGGTGCTCTCTGTCGCGCATATCGAGGTAGTGCGCCTCGAGCGGCTGTCGTCGCGGTATCCCGCTAGCACGCGGCTGATGCCGACATCGGCGCCGGGCCAACTCAGCCACGACCACGGCATCATTATCGAGCGCGCCGTCGACTACTTGCGTTCGCGCTACCGCCACCGACCCGATCCAGATCGGCTCCTGCCGGATGAATTCACCCTCCGGCAACTGCGGCTCGCGCATGAGGAAGTTGCCGGAGTTGTGTTGCCGCGCGACACATTTCGGCGAAACATGGACCCGCACCTCGTCGGAGTCGGAAAGCTGATTTCCGAGGGGCGCGGCCGTCCCGCGGAGCTTTTCCGACGCAGGTCCGACGCGCGTTAGGCGGGTATAGGTCCGTCGGGCGGCACTAAACCTTGGAGCACTCGTATCCCAGGCTATTCCGTGCGTAAGCCCAGTCGGTCACGCGTTCGCTGCAGTGTCTTTGCGTAACGACAGAACCAGGTCCTGACATGAGAGGTCGTGTCGTACCCCTATGCCAAAGTGGGAGTGGAAGGAGTCGAAGATGACAAGCCAGACCCAGTCGCCGCGTCTCACGCAGAGGTTCGACGACGCGCTCACGTATTCGGCGGGCAAGCACCGTGAACAGTTGCGTAAGGGTGGCGATATCCCATATCTGGGCCATCTGCTCGCGGTTGCCGGGTATGTGATCGAGGCAGGCGGCACTGAAAATCAAGTCATCGCTGCATTGCTGCACGACACTGCTGAAGATCAGGGCGGCGAGCCGATACTGGCGGAGATTCGAGAGAAGTTCGGCGACGAGGTTGCATCAATCGTCAGGGAATGCAGCGACACCGTCGTGACGCCGAAGCCGCCCTGGCGTGAGCGCAAAGAGAACTACATCAACCATTTATCCGAGGCATCCGACAGCGCCGTCCTCGTGTCGCTGGCCGACAAACTGAACAACGCGCACGCAATCCTGCGGGACTTCCGCAGGCACAAAGCCCAGTTGTGGGAGCGGTTCAGCGTCAAAGACCCGGCGGATCACCTGTGGTACTACAAGTCGCTGCTCGAGGTCTATCGCGGGCGCTTTCCAGATAGCTGGATGGCGGACGAGTTAGCCGAGGTTCTCGATGCGCTCGAGCGCGAGGTTGGCGAAGCGGCCTAGCGTGGAAGCAAGAGTACATACGACGGGAGCAACTCGATGGAAGCCTGGGACGCGATCACGGCGCGGCGCAATGTCCGCCAGTACAAACCGGAACCGGTGCCTGACGAAGATCTCAACCGTATCGCCGAAGCCGGTTGGCGGGCGCCGTCGGCGAAGAACCGCCAAGCGTGGGATTTCGTTATCGTCACTGATAGGGCTCAGCTGCAAGAGCTTTCGACGGTCTGGCAGGGCGCAGGGCATATCGCCGGGGCCGCGGCGGCGATCGCTTTCGTGCTGCCCGAGCCGCCAGACGAGCGTCGACGAGTCACCGACCAGTACGATTTGGGGCAGGCCACGATGGCGATGATGATCGCGGCGACCGACCGCGGTATTGGGACCGGACACTCATCGGTGGGAGATCAGGACAAGGCGCGTTTCATCCTTCGTGTGCCCGAGGGTTACCAAGTGGCATACCTCCTTGGCATCGGATATCCCGCGGACCGACCGCTCAAGCCGATTCGCAAGCCGAACCGGCGACCGTTCGAAGAGGTTGTGCACCAAGGGCATTGGTGACGGCGGCGGTTCTACGTCTGATTGGGGGCTACTTATCGCAGCTTTGTGAGAGTTTGCAGCAAGCCCAATCCACGAAAGTGATTCCTAGCAGTGCTCAGTCCCACGACATCGCCGCAAACATAAACAACCCCCAACTGAATCCCGCCCCGTAACTTTCTCCTTCCCAAACGAATTCGTGCTCTTCGTATCCGGGCAGATGGCCGTCTACGAATGACCACTTTCGCCCAGCGCTCAAGGGGCCGAACCGATCTGCGAACTCAGCGACATCCATAGTCCACATCTCAAGGTCGACCGGTGCGCCGACGCGGTTGGCGACATTGTCCGTGCGTTGGTAGCCCGCCGATTCGATGTGTCCGCTGTGACTGCCGGTGGCCTTGAATCTAAATCCCGGCCACAGCACGCTGTCGTACTCGAGACTGGTGGCATCTTGCATCTCCGGTTGCAACAGCCGCTTCATATTGGTGAAAAAATGAGCTTCGCCAGCAAGGGCTTTGGTTATCTTTTCGTGGCTATGAGCCGCTCTCTCGATTGAAATGCGATTCTGCGCCAGCTTCGCTTCTAGCTGAGATTCATTGTGCGACATCTTTATTCTCAGCTTCATGGACACAAGCAGGTGTGCTTCGAAGTCAATAGTGGTAACGCCTGGATCTGAGTTCATCATGTGTCCGTTCATCTAACCCGAGCGGCGTCGATCGCAGCCGCGCTGGCCTGGCAGGACAGCCCAACCTCCGGTGGCGCGACCACCTGGTGGAGGTCGCCAACGGACGCGCCCCAGCGGGTGGACATGGCATGCAGATCGGCCGTGTTCACATGCAGTTCTTGCCCCACGGGCGGCAGTGTAAGTTGGGGCAACAATCGCTCACCAGTCACCCGCATAGGCCGGTCGAAGGTGCTGAGTAACCGTCGTGACTTCCTGGTCGGTTCGAGACTCCCGGTAATTCGTTCGGTGAGCCCTTCGTCGTCGGCGGCATGGATCTCTGCGTTGAGCGTGTGGCATGCCACTCATCTTCGGCGACCCTGGCTAACGCGGAAATTAAAGGCGTCAAAGACCGTATCGAGCTAGACACCAGCGAAATGACCGTACTTCCGTTCAACGCCAACAGCCTTGACGCCATCGTCAGCAGCCTCGCCATCTACAACATTCCGGGCAACGCCGGCCGGTGGCGAGCTCTCGCCAAGGTGGTTCGACCGAGGCGGCGCCGCCCCCCCGTCAAAGCGACCGCCAAACTCATTCCGCCCCGATGGAATTCATGCTCTTCAAACACTGAAAGCAGTGGGCCGGGAAGGGGCTACCGGAGACCGTCAGTCGTCAACCCAATTCGCTTCGCGAACGTGACCCAATGTATGCCAGGGAACACCGAAATTACTCCAGAGTGATGCTTCGATCGTCGCGCACCACGATCGTCAACCGTTCGTCCGGTGCGACCACGGTCCTCAAGAGGGCGGTACCGATTCTGAGTACACCGGAACGCGACCGGTCGGGCCCGTTGCGTGGATCCCAACGCGCCTCAACCGCAGCGCCACGCAGAATCACTTCAACATCTTGCTTAGCCGTCGGAAACAAGGACTTGCTGGACGACGGAATCCGGATCGCCCCGCCTCGCAGATCAGCTTCGGTCACTCTTTGCGTCACCGCAGCCTGGCCCAATGTGACTGGCTCAATGGGCCTTTGGCGCCAAGTATCGAGCTCGGCGTCCTGCGGTTCGGTATCGGAGGTACGGCTGCTCGGGATCGGGCCGCGGGCGCCGGTGATTCCGTGCCTTTTACGTCGCCCGCCCGGCATCACCAAATTGGCGAAGGGAATGGCAAGTTGGGCGTCGTACAGTGCTGCTCGCGATGAGGGTGATACCTGGGCCGAAAACGCGTGTAGCAGCTTCCGTTCAGCCTCGTCGGGTGCTGCGCACGGTGCGTAATGAACCCACATGTGATTCAGATCTGCCAATGTCTTCAACGGCCATCCGCCCGCGTGCGGTCGCTCGGCACCCAGCGGAGTGCGGTAGTACTGGGCGACGCGTTGGGCCACTGACGTTCCCGCCAGCCCGATGTACACGATGCTTTCGTCTCTCAACCACATCGACGAAATGCGTTCTGCCAGGCGTGTCCACGAAGGGCGCCGACGATCGAGCAGCAGTTCCGGCCGACGAGATAACAGTTGCTGGACGGCTGCCGGCGAGATGTGGCACTCCGACTGAGTTGGGCACTCCTCGGGCAGACCGCTCAGTGACACGAGGTACACGCCCGGCTGGTCGAGTGGGATGCGGTCCAACCATGCAGAGGCGCCCAGCCAGTTGAGGTTGGCTGAGTTCAACAGTGTCGCTGCACTTGTCGGCACGGCAGAAATCTATCTTGAAGCGAGTGGCGATCGCATACTTCAGTCACTGCCGCGGTGCAGCCCCAGAGCTCAGCAGGCGCTGCGTGCGCGTCGGGGCGAAGCCAACGTCCGCGAACATCGTTTACCTAATTTAGTGTCTCGACGGTTTACGACGCCTTCACTCCCGTGCGTCTTGCCCGACTGCTTACGGGACTTCGTCACCAGACGCATGTCCGTCCTGCGGTACTGGCTAGCTCTCGTAAAGCTTTCGATATGCCTCTCGCGCGCAGTCGAGTAATTCTTCTGAATCGATGCTCCCGTACACTCGATCACGCAACTCAGGATCCTCAACGAACGCATCGACGTCTGCGAACAGCTTATCCAGAATGTCGAATTTCTCCCCGCCGACCTTAGTAGTGTCGCTTTTGAACAGAGATAAATAGGATCGTTCAAATTCTGGCGGTGACATTTCGCCATTGATGAACTCGAATATCACCTGCCTGTATCTGTTGGCCATCCGCGCGGCCGCTCCCATGTCAGACGACATTAACGTCAACCATCTAATGCTCCCATGGTGGATGATTACCTTCGCAGCTTGCTCGGGTCTAGCGTCTCCACCAGCCCGTCCGCAAATAGCGATCGGACGGTGTCGGCGACGAGCTGTTGGTGCTCAGCCGAGAGGTCACCTAGTTTGCCGTCGAAAGGACAGGCTTGGATGTCGGCCATAGAGACGAAATGAACATCGCCCACGTCAAGGATGTCGGCGCGAAGTGCCTGTTGCGCATCGACGAATCCGTTGAAGTTCATTCTCGGATGATTGGCCAGGCTTCAAGGTAAGCATCTATTGCGCGTTCAACCGCAAGGCCGTAGTCGTTCGGCATGTGTCCCGGACCGTAATTCGCGCTCAATGCAAAGTGGAGCGCGTCGATAACGGCATCACTCTGATCGTTGGTCGGACGCTCGACGCGACCTAGCTCGCTGACGAGGCTTGGGCTCCGACGCTCAAGCTCGTCCACGATGAGCTTTCGGTGGTCGGGCGGAATGGCGTCAAGCACGTTGCTCATGGATTCCTCCATCCGCCACTACCGTTTGGCCAGGCGGTAGTGACCTGACCACTTTCGTTTAAACACACGGTCGCATCCTTTCCGTCGTATCGCCATGTCCCGCCGTATTCATCTGGTACGAACTTCGGAGGCCTGACCGGATTGCGAACCGCGTCCTGCATTGCCTCGTCGTTGACCCCGTGCCCTTCTCGACCAAATACGCGCTTGGCGCCGTGGTCCGTCAACCCGTTGATTTGCTCAGGCGGAGGAAATGGCGGCTTTCCCTCCTCGGGGTGCTGAGCGGATTCTTCGTCTTCGATAGGAACCTTGAGGTCGTGCAAGCGCGCTCTAATCGCCGCCTGCTTGTCGAGCAGTCGTTGTTTGTCGGCTACGCATGTGTCGTACGCTCCCTGCTCTGTCGGCAGGATGAACGTGCGTCCGCAGCGCGTGTTATATGCATTGACCTCAGCGTTGACCTCCGCCCAAGCGGCTCGCGCTTCGGCTTCCGTCATGTCCTCAGGCTTGATCGGCGTTGCCGGATCCATCTTGAACGTGTGGTTGTCGACGGCACGGATTTGACCGCCATTCGGCGGCGCCGGAGGAAACGTCGATCCGACGCCGGACACTGCCGCCGTCACGCGGCTGGCAACTTGAGCGTCGGTGTTGACCAATGCGGCTGCGCGCGCGCCAATTTCGCCGGCATGGGACTGCGCCATCACCTGTCGAGCGACTCGTTGTGCCGCCGATCCGCCGGAGGTCTGATCGGTTACCGAAAGGTCTTCGCCCACTGTGAAACCCGATGAGCGCGCATCGTCGACTGCGTATTGAAGGTACGAGCGCGCTGCCTCGAGTTCCGATGCGCCGCTCCGCGCCGCTGTAGCGGCGCCCTGCAACCGGTCGACTGCCGCACTCGTGGTCGTCATATCCGCATGGGTATCGGTACGCAGCGCCTCGGCGGCCTCGCCTTTCCAATCGGCGACCATCGCGTCGCTCCACACGCCGTGAGCGACCCCGAAGCTCTGCTCGCCGACGGACTCCCAATGGCTGGCTGCTTCGGTGAGGTGGTCAGTCGGCCAGTTCAATAAGGCCGACAGCCCGGGACCTCCTGCGACTGCCGCCATCGCTAGAGGGTCACCACCTGCTGGAAAATCGCAGCCAGCGCGGACGTCGACGCTGCCTCCTGGGCGAGGTAGCTCGCGCTGTCAGTCACGACCCCTGCGGCGCGCTCGCCGATGCGTCCCGCGAGTCCTGCTATGAACCCCGCGACCTCGCCATGAGCGGCATCGACCGCAGCCGCGCTGGCCTGGCATGACAATCCGAGTCCCGATGGCGCGACCACCTGGTGAAGGTCGCCCACGGACGCGCCCCAGCGGGTGGACATGGCATGCAGGTCGGCCGTGTTCACATGCAGTTCTTGCCCCACGGGCGGCAGTGTAAGCCGGGTGAACAATCGCTCACCAGTCACCCGCATAGGCTGGCCGAAGGTGTTAAGCAGCAGTCGGCGGGGAATGAGGTCGGAATGACGCACGCAATGCCGCGTGACCACAAGGGCGACTATGGAGTCGATGGCTCGTTCAAAGTCATCTCCGCTCGCGACCAGGCGATCGGCATCGGCATCGGATCCGCGGCCCTCGCGGCGGTCTCGGGCATCAACGCCAAACGCGGCAATCGACTGGTCGCAGCGCTGAGCGGAGCCTCATCCCTCGGCATCGCCGCGAGCACCGCCCTGTACATCTACGCCACCAAGAAGGGCAAATTCCAGGTCTGGCAGCGCATCCTCGACGAACTCGTTCTCGAAGGAGACGAGAAAGTCCTCGACATGGGCTGCGGCCGCGGCGCGGTGCTGCTCGCGGTCGCGAAACGACTCCCGAACGGGCGCGCCGTCGGCGTCGATATCTGGCAAGCCGACCAGACCGGCAACTCTTCGGAGGCCACCCTCGCCAATGCGGAAATCGAAGGCGTCAAAGACCGTATCGAGCTGCACACCGGCGACATGACCGTACTTCCGTTTGACGACAACAGCTTTGACGCAATTGTCAGTAGCCTTGCCATCCATAACATTCCGGGCCACGACGGCCGGCGGAAGGCTCTCGAGGAAGCCATGCGCGTCCTGAAACCCGGCGGTCGCCTCGCCATCGCCGACCTGTGGGAGACCCAGCAGCACGCCGACCACCTCCGGCAGCAGGGCTGGGACAAGGTCGAACGCACGAGCGTCGGGTGGCGCATGTGGTACGGCGGCCCGTGGACACCGACGCATCTTGTCACCGCGACAAAGCCCCGATGAATCAAGCGGGAAATCCTGCCAAACACTGCGTTTAACTGGGCATTTGGCGGCCATCAGTAGGTTGAGCGGTCGCCTACGCTGAAGCCTGATGGACAATCCACTGCATCACCCTCCCGGCGTCCCGCGGGTCGAGAAGCCACGGGCCGAAGGTCAATTCCATCTCGCCGACGGCCGACGCCTCGGCTATGCGGAATTCGGTGACCCCGACGGCCCGGTCATTCTGTGGTTCCACGGCACCCTCGGGGCGCGACGGCAATTCCTCGCCAAGGGGCGCCGCGCCGCCGAGAAGCTCGGCCTTCGCGTCATCGTCATCGAGCGGCCGGGCACCGGCCTATCCGACTCCCACCGCTATACCTCGGTGAGCGAGTGGGTCGCCGACATGGCCCAGGTGGCCGACGCGCTCGACGCCAAAAAGCTTGGTGTGGTTGGTATGTCGGGTGGCGGTCCCTATGCGCTGGCTTGCGGTGCGCTGCCTCCGATGGTCGACCGCGTGGCCGCCGTCGGCGTGCTCGACGGCACAGTCCCCGCAGTGGGTCCCGAGGCCACCCGCGCCGGCGCCACCGAGGTCGCCCGCCGCTTCGGCCCGATCCTCACGCAGCTTCGTCGACCGCTCGCGGTGATGGCGACCATTTTGCTCGCTCCGCTAATTCCGTTTGCGCACTACGCCTATCGCGTTTACATGCGCATGTGGCCCGAGGTTGACCGCAAGGTCCTCGACGATCCCGAAGTCGAGGCGATTTTCGTCGACGACATGGTCAACGCCTTCCGCGGTCGCTGCCTGGCCATGGTCGACGACGCGCGACTTCTTGGGCGTGACTGGGGTTTTCGCCTCGTTGACGTGAAAGTCCCGGTGCGATGGTGGCACGGCGAGACCGACCACGTCGTCCCTGTGGCGGGCGTGCGCACGGCCGTCACACAACTGCAGGACGCCGAACTCACCGTTCGATCCGAAAGCCACCTCGGCGGCTTCGCGATGACCGAAGATGTGCTCATCCACATGCGTGCAAAGCTCATCGGCGGCGCGGAGGATCTCCCGGCGGTTGGTCAGTGATATCGCATGTGGTCCTGAAACGAAAAAAGAGAGTCACCTCGGAGAGGTGACGCATGTGACTCAACCGCCGCGCGCCGACCGGGCGCCGCGCCAAAGCTCGGATAACGTCGACGAACATGACCGGCGCCGCGATCCGACTAGCGCTCGCCGGCGCGTTGACCATCGGACTGGCAGCGCCCGTCTCCGCAGCGCCGACGACGCGCGATGCCTATGTCGCCGTGTCGGTAGCCACGGTATGGACGACGCCACAGAGCCCGCGACCCGTCGATAAGCCGGCCGTGACCAACCCGGTCGATATCCGCGGCTGGGTATCCGCCATGACGCAGGACCAGCAGGAGGCGCTCACCTCCGACGAGCTCGACCAGACACAAGTCCTCTACGGCGACCGCGTGATTGTCATCAAAGAGCAAGGCGACTGGGACGAAGTGCGGGTGCCCGGCCAGTCCACCCCGAAGGACACTCAGGGCTATCCCGGCTGGATTCCCAAGTCCCAGTTGAGGATTGATCCGGGCTACGCCGCAGCGAAGGGGCGCGGTCCTTTCGCGCAAGCCGACCACGGCCTCACCTCCTGGCTGTACCGCGAGCCGGAACTCTCCCAGCGTGACCTCGAGATCAGCACCAACACCCGGCTTCCCGTTGTGAGCCGCACCGACAAAGCCGTCCAGGTCGCCACCCCGGACCGCGGCCCGAAGTGGCTGGACGCACGAGCGGTGTCGGTCTACCAAAAGCCCACGGACATAACGCGTCCCACCGGGGCCGACCTGATCCGATACGCCGCCGTATTCCTCGGCATCCCCTACGTCTGGGGCGGCGTGTCCGGGTTCGGGATCGACTGCTCCGGCTTCACCGCCGCCATCTACCAGGTGCACGGCATCACCCTGCCGCGCGATGCCGGCCCGCAGGCCGCCGACAGCCGGGGCCGCGCCGTCGACAAGTCCGCGCTACAACCCGGCGACCTCCTCTTCTACTCACACGAGGGCAAGGACCCCGCTAATCCCGATGCGATCCACCACGTGGCCATGTACTACGGGAACGGCAAGATGATCGAGGCATTCGACAAGTCGGAACCGGTGCGCGTCACCCCGGTCCGACTCGACGGGGACTACTGGGGCGCGCGCCGCTACCTCGACCCGCCGCGATGATCCTCGCCGTCGACCTCGGCAAGACGACCTGCCGCGCCGCCGCAAACGGGCGCCGGGCCGAGGGAGCGGGCGCGCCCGGGCTCGCGACTCCCGGAGGCGTGCGCGGCGCGGAGGCGGCGATCGTCGCCGTCACGCGGGACCTCGGCCCGTTCGACGAGGTGGTCGTCGGTGTCGCGGGAGCATTCGCCGCGCCGGATGCGGCAAGTGCGCTGGGGCAGGCGCTGTTGACGTCGCTGCGGGTGGAGCAGGTCACGGTGACCAGCGACGCTGTCACCGCGCATGCGGGCGCGCTGAACGGTGAGCCCGGGGCCGTGCTGGTAGTGGGCACCGGCGTCGCCGCGGTCGCGATCGACGCGCACGGCACCCTGCGGACCGCCGACGGCTGGGGCCCGTGGCTCGGCGACGAGGGCGGCGGCGCATGGATCGGCGCCGAGGGTCTCCGCGCCGCGCTGCGCTCCCACGACGGCCGCGGCCCGTCCACCACGCTGCTCGACGCCGCCCAAGCCCGCTTCGGCGCACCGCAGACCTGGCCCGCCCAGTTCAACGACGCGGCCGCGATAGCGTCCTTCGCGCCCGACGTCCTCGCCGCGCAGGACGATCCGGTGGCCCTGGAAATCGTCGATGCAGCTGTCGACGCCCTTGCCGCAACAGCTCGCGCGCTCGGCGGCGGCCCGGTGGCGCTGGTCGGTGGCCTCGCCGACGCGCTTCGCGGCAAGCTCAACGCAGTCCCGACCGTCGGCGACGCCCTCGACGGCGCGCTGCAACTGGGCAAGATCCACGAGCCGCACGTCATCCGTACAAGCGCCAAACCCGTTGCCGTGCATAGCCTCGACACGCTCGCCACCGAAGGTGTGCGCCACGACCTGCACGACCTCGACGCGCGACCGATCGCCGACATCGTCGAGCTGCTCGTCGCCGCCGAAGGCGAGGCGCATCAGGCGATAGCCGCTGAAGTCCCGCGCATCGCGGCGGCGGCCGAGGCGATCACAGCACGACTACAGAACGGCGGCCGGCTGATCTACGCCGGTGCCGGAACGCCCGGCCGACTGGGCGTGCTCGACGCGGCGGAGTGCGGGCCCACCTTCGGCACCGACCTCGTGCGGGCCGTGATCGCCGGCGGACCAACGGCTTTGACCGAGGCGATCGAAGGCGCGGAAGACGCCTTCGGCCCCACCGATCTCGCCGATCTGACGCCGAAAGATGCGCTCGTCGGGATCACGGCGTCGGGCCGGACGCCCTACGTGCTCGGCGCGCTCGAACACGCCCGCAAACTGGGCGCGCTCACCGTCTCGATCGTCAACAATGCGCACAGCGAAGCCCACGCCGACCATGTGATCGAATTGCTCACCGGCGCTGAGGTTCTCGCCGGATCAACCCGCCTCACCGCCGGAACGGCGCAGAAGATCGTGCTGAACGCTATCTCGACCAGCGTTATGATCGCGCTCGGCAAGGCCTACGGGCCGCGGATGGTCGACGTACGCCTCACCAACGCCAAGGTGCGCCGCCGCGCGGTCCGCATCGTCCGCGACGCGGCGAACGTCGATGAGGACAGAGCCGCCACCGCGCTCACCGAGGCGGGCGGTCACGCCAAGACGGCGATCGTCGCACTGCTCGCGGGCATCGACGCCGCCGAGGCCAAATCCCGGCTCGATCGCGCACACGGCCACGTGCGCGACGCGCTCGGTGAGCGTTAACGAAACGAGTCTCGGTATTGCCGTGGACCGCAACTGAACCAACGCCGACAGGATCGGCTGAGCACGCTCTGCTCGGCGTACCCGAGTTCTCTGGTCAGGTGCGTGAGGCTGATGTCGGTGTCTCGCAGGTAGTGCCCGGCGGTCTCGCGGCGCACACTGTCGATGAGTTCGCCGAAGGTCGTGCGTTCCGCAGACAGGCGGCGGTGCAACGCTTTTGGATGCAGGTCGAATTGGGCAGCGATCAACTCGAGACTGGCCGCGCCGGTCGGCAACAGCTGGCGGACCATCCTGCGCACCGACTCGGTCATTGCGGGTTGGTGGGTGGCGATCCCGCGTAGGTACCGCACGACCGCTTGGTGGGTGAGTGCGTCTTGCTCAAGAGGACGCGCGAGATCGGCTGTCCGAAAGGTGAATCCGGCGGTGGGCCGGGCGAAGAGTGGTCGGCAGCCGAAGTAGCTCGCATACTCCGCTGGAGCGGTTATCGGTTGGTGCGGCAGGTGCACCGCCATCGGCCGGTATTCAGCGCCGAGCATGAACCGCAACATGCCCAGCGACACGCCCAGGGATAGCTCGGTTGTCTGCGGGTGCGGCGGCGGTCGTTCGATCAACACCTCGAACGCGTAGAACGAGTGCTCCGGATCGTCGCACGCCTCGATGCGCGCGGAGATGGCCGGGCTGTAGGCAGCCAGAAACGTCTCGACAATCGTGAAGGCATCGCCGACGGTGGCGGCGGTGCGCGCTGCGACACCGAGCGGTCCGAGAATCTCGATGCCCTGCCGCAGCGCCAACCGCCGCCCGAAATCCGTCGTCGACGTGGCTGCCGCTGCCGTCTCGATGGCCACGATGAGACTCAGGTACGGCAGAAAGACCTCGTGGTCACCGACATCGCGAGCCGCTATGCCGGCGGCTTTCAAAATCGCAACCGGATCGCCGCCCAGTTCGGCCACCAACTGCGGAAAGCCTGACAGCGATGTGCCACGAACCACAGACATGTCAACAAATGTCAAATATTTGTCCGCAAGTGTCAAGACGTGAGAGCGCCTGACTCCGCATCCTGAATAGGTCGCAGGAAGGACAACCATGAGCTTCGACACCGTCATCCGCAACGGCCGTTGGTTCGACGGCACCGGCGCCCCCTCGGCGATTCGCACACTCGGCATCGTCGACGGTCGCATCGCGGAGATCAGCGAACAGCCCCTCGACGAGACCGGCTGTGGCCAGGTGATCGATGCCGAAGGCAAGTGGGTGCTGCCCGGTATGGTCGACATTCACACCCACTACGACGTCGAAGTACTGGGCGGGCCGGCGCTGTCGGAGTCGCTGCGCCACGGCGTGACGACGGTGCTGTTGGGCTCGTGTTCGCTGTCGACGGTCCACGTCGACGGCCAGGACGCCGGCGATCTGTTCGGCCGGGTGGAAGCCATCCCGCGCGACCACGTCATCAGCACGATCGACGAGCACAAGACCTGGACCAACTGCGAGGAGTACATCACCGCGCTGGAGGCGCGGCCGCTGGGACCGAATGTGGCTGCCTTCATTGGCCATTCGGACATGCGCACCGCGACGATGGGCCTGGACCGCGCCACCCGCAAAGACGTCACCCCGACCGCGTCCGAACAGGCTCGGATGGAGCGGATGCTTGCCGAGGCGCTCGACGCCGGGTTCGTCGGAATGTCCTCGCAGCAATTGCTATTCGACAAGCTCGACGGCGACACCTGCCGCTCGCGCACCTTGCCATCGACGTATGCCAAGCCGCGCGAACTGCGCCGGCTCAAGTCGATGTTGCGGCGCGCCGGCCGAGTGTTGCAGGCAGGCCCCGATATTCAGAACCCCTTCAACATCGCGTCCCAGGTGGCGCAGTCGCTGGGCGTCATGCGAAAGCCGCTGAAAACCAGCTTGCTCTCTGCCGCCGACATCAAGGCAACCCCGGGATTGATCGCCATGCTGGGTCCTGGTGCCCGCTTGGTCAACAAGCTGGGCGGCGACTTCCGCTGGCAGCACCTCCCGGTTCCCTTCGAGGTGTACGCCGACGGTATCGACCTGGTGATCTTCGAGGAGTTCGGCTCAGGTGCGGCCGCCATGCACCTGAAAGAGCAAGTGGCAGAACGCCTTGACCTGCTTCGCGACGAGGGTTACCGGCGGCGGTTCCGCAAGGACTACGACAGTAAGTTCGGGCTGCGCGTATGGCACCGCGACTTCTTCGACGCCGAGATCGTCGCCTGCCCCGATCCTGCCGTGGTCGGAAAGTCGTTCGGGCAGGTGGGAATTGACCGTGGTGGGCTGCATCCCGTCGACGCGTTCCTCGACCTGGTCGTCGAGCACGGCACCGCGCTGCGCTGGCGCACCACCATCTCCAACCACCGGCCCGAGATGCTCAAGAAGGTGGCCAGCGATTCCGGCGTCCAGATGGGCTTTTCCGATGCCGGCGCGCACCTGCGCAACATGGCCTTCTACAACTTCGGGCTGCGCCTGTTGCGCCACGTCCACAGTGCGCAGCAAAGCGGTAGGCCGTTCATGACCGTCGAGCGGGCGGTGCACCGACTCACCGGCGAGCTCGCCGATTGGTATCGCATCGACGCCGGGCATCTGCGACTGGGCGACCGCGCCGATCTGGTCGTCGTCGACCCCGCGCACCTCGACGACTCGCTCGACGGCTACGCGGAGCAGGAGGTCGAGCAGTACGGCGGACTCTCGCGGATGGTGAACCGCAATGACGAC
The DNA here is from genome assembly GCF_030252325.1 of Candidatus Mycobacterium wuenschmannii. Taxonomy (NCBI): domain Bacteria; kingdom Bacillati; phylum Actinomycetota; class Actinomycetes; order Mycobacteriales; family Mycobacteriaceae; genus Mycobacterium; species Candidatus Mycobacterium wuenschmannii. Next base: position 4,560,971 of record NZ_CP126981.1, read on the forward strand.
ACCGTCAGCGCCGTGCTCGTCGCCGGACGGGCCGTGTTCCTCGACGGCAAGGCCACCGACATGCTCGGCGCGCAACGCACCGGCAGCTTCCTGCGGGCGGACACCACCGTCAGAACCCAGTTGGCTACCGCCGCAACGGCGATCAGCACGTAATTCGCCGCACGGTGCGACGGCATGGGTAGGTTGATCCCATGCGGATCCCGGTGGTCGACACGGTGCTCGGCCGACTCGGCCGCCGTGACCCCGGGCTGGCGGACATCGAGGAACTCGAACACGAGGCCGTCGAGCCCGTCGACGCCGACCATCTGCTCTCCACCGAGCCGAACCTGCTGCTGCAGCGGATGGAGAACCGGCTGATCCGCCACCACCTCGCGGAACCCGGCGTGCTGAGCGACGAGGAACTGCGCAAGCTGCGCTACATCCTCAACTTCGCGCGGCTCGCCGACTTCGAACCCGGCGCCGCCGGCCCGGACGGCAGTCGCGGACGCGGCGGCGTTTCGGTCGGCGCCGAGGTCGCGCCCTGGCGGTCGCGGGTGGCCGACGCGCTCTACGGCCCCCTGCGCGAGGAGACCGATCTCGTCACCGCGCTGCAAACCGCACGCGACGCGCTGGCCAACTTGGAGGCCGACCAAGACGACCAACGGCGTGTGCTCATCGAGCGGCACGGAAACGACTTCTCCGCAACCGAATTGGATGCCGAGGTCGGGTACAAGAAGCTCGTCACGGTCCTCGGCGGCGGTGGGGGAGCGGGCTTCGTCTACATCGGCGGCATGCAGCGGCTCCTCGAGGCCGGCCAGACGCCCGACTACATGATCGGCGCGTCCATCGGGTCGATCCTGGGCAGCCTGGTCAGCCGCGAATTACCGGTTCCCATCGACGAATACGTCGCCTGGGCGAAAACGGTGTCCTATCGCGCCATCCTCGGACCCGAGCGACTGCGCCGCCGCCACGGCCTGGCCGGCATGTTCGCGCTGCGTTTCGACGAGTTCGCCGCCGCGATGCTCAGCCGTGAAGACGGCCAGCGAATGTGTATGTCCGACTTGGCGATTCCATTCGACGTCGTTGTCGCCGGGGTGCGCCGGCAGCCGTACACGGCGCTGCCTTCGCGGTTCCGCCGTCCCGCGCTGGCGGCCCTGCAGATGCGCTCGGTTCCGTTCCGCCCGATCGGCATCGGCCCGGTCGTCGGCACCCGGATGTGGCAGGTCGCCGCCTTCATCGACCTGCGGGTCGTCAAGCCCATCATCATCGGCGACGACAGCCCGGCCCGTGACTTCGACGTGGTCGACGCGGCCTCGTTCTCCGCCGCCATTCCCGGTGTGCTGCACCACGAAACGAACGACCCGCGGATGGTCCCGCTCCTTGACAGGCTCTTCGAGGAGGAGGACATTGCGGCCCTCGTCGACGGCGGCACCGCCAGCAACGTCCCGATCGAATTGGCGTGGAAGCGCGTCCGCGACGGACGGCTCGGCACCCGAAACGCCTGCTACCTGGCATTCGATTGCTTTCATCCGCAATGGGATCCGCGCAACCTCTGGTTGGTGCCGATCACCCAGGCGGTCGCGTTGCAGATGCGACGCAACCTGCCGTATGCCGATCAGCTCATTCGATTCGGGCCGACCCTGTCTCCGGTGAATCTGGCGCCGTCATCCACCTCCATCGACCGAGCCAGCAGGTGGGGACGCAACAGCGTCGACGAAGCGATCCCGCTGACGACGGCGCTGCTGACACCGACGTGGTGGGAGGGCGACAGCCCGCCAGTCGCCAAGCCGCGGACGCTGCCGAAGTCGGTGGCGTCGCCGATGAGCGCGGTGATGGCGGCAATTCAAGTGCCGACCAGCCGCCTGGCCCGGTTGCGAGACCGCTATCTGACATGACTTGGGGGAAGGTATGACGACGCCGTCGTTTCCGGTGTGGAATCCGGGGCGCAACAGCGTGCCCGGCAGGGCCGTAGAATTACCTCAGCCGCACAATGATTCGTTCTATTCCTACACCGGTTCCGCGCCGCTGGAGAGCATCGCGCCGGGAACAGTCGTGGACGCCAGGCACTTTCATTACCACTTGTTTGGCTTCCCGACCCTGCTCGAAACCACCCAACTGCTCTACCGGTCGACCAGCCAGACCGGCAAGCCGACCGTCAACGTCACCTCGATCATCAGGCCGCCGTTCCATTTCGGCGCGCCGAGAGTGCTCTCGTTTCAATCCGCCTACGACTCGCTGAACCGCAACGATCAACCGTCCTATGCCATTTGGGGTGGATTCCACCTCGGCGGCGTCATCACTCATGTCGAAGCGGTGGTCTTCGGCCCGTTCCTAGCCGAGGGCTACACGATCATCGTGCCCGACACCGAGGGTCAGCGCGCCGACTTCGCCGCGGGACCCGAATACGGCAAGAACACCCTCGATTCGATTCGTGCCGCGGTCAATTCGTCGGCCGTCCCGGGCGATGCGAAGGTAGCGATGCTCGGATACAGCGGCGGTGCCATCGCCACCGAGTGGGCCGCCGAACTGGCCCCTACCTACGCACCCGAGGTCAACGAGCGTCTGATCGGCGCCGCGATGGGCGGCGTGCTGGTCGACCCGGCGCACAACCTGCACTATGTCGAGGGGGCCGGGTTCTGGGCGGGTGTCATGGCGATGGCGTTGGTCGGCATCTCGCGCGCATTCGAGGTCGAGGCCGAGCTGGCGACCTACCTAACCCCCAACGGCACAAGGATTTTCAACGCGATGCAGACCGCGTCGATCGTCGACGTGCTGGGCCAGTACGACGGTCTGACGTGGAGCGATCTGGTCGTCCCCGAGTACCCGACCCCGGAGCAGGTGCCGGTTTACGTGCGCTGCGCCAACCAGCTGATCATGGGCACGGGTGGCACGCCGACCATCCCGCTCTTCATCGGGCAGGGCGCCCACGGCGAACTCGAGGGCACCCCGAGCGACCAGCCCGGTATCGGGGCCGGTGACGGCGTGATGATCGCCGGAGATGTGCGCACGCTCGCGCGCGACTACTGCGCAAGGGGCGTCACGGTCCACTACGAAGAATACGCTGAGCTGAGCCACATCTGGAGCCTCCCCATCTGGCTGCACCACGCCACCAGATGGACCAAACAGCGTTTCGCCGGCCTGCCCGCCACGCAGAACTGTTCTTCGATCCGCGAGGGCAACATACTCGCGCCCATTCCGGTTCCGCCCACGCCGACCTCCGCTGTCTGACGGCACCGTGCGGGCAGCCGTTGCTATCGCCCTCTGCGTGCTGATGCTCGCTACCGCGTCGTCGGCTAGGTACACCGCGCCGCGCGAGAGAATACAGCCTGCCGCAACCGATTTCGCGCCGATCTCCAGGTTGATGAACGACGCGATCGCCGCCGAGAAGCTGCCCGGCGGTGTGGTGGTGGTCGGGCACGGCGGCAGGATCGTCTTCCATCAGGCGTACGGGTCACGCAAGCTCGCCGGCGAAGACGGGCTGGACGGGTCGCCCGCACCCGCCGAGCCGATGACCGAAGACACCATCTTCGACATCGCGTCGATGACCAAGAGCCTCGCCACCGCGACAGCCGTCATGCAGCTCCACGAGAAGGGGCTGGTCGCCTTCGACGAGCCCGTGCAGACGTACCTGCCCGACTTCAATCCGGACAACGACCCGGTGCGGCAGCGGGTCACCGTTCGGATGTTGCTCACGCACACGTCCGGCGAGCCGATCGATGTCAACCTCGACGACCCGTGGGGCGTCGACGCGCCGGATAAGGCCGAAGGCATTCGCCGCGCGCTCAGCGCGCCGCTGCAGTCGGCTCCCGGCGAGGTCTACCGCTATGCCGACATCAACTACATCCTGCTGGGCGCCATGCTCGAAAAGCTCACCGGGGAAGCGGAAGACGACTATGTCCAGCGAAACATCTTCGCTCCACTGGGCATGACCGACACTCGCTATCTGCCGCCCGCCGAGGTGCGGCCGCGCATCGCGCCGACGGCGGTCGACGACCGCGGTCATCTGCTCCGGGGCACCGTGCATGACCCGACGACCCGGCGCATGGGAGGGGTGGCCGGGCACGCCGGTATCTTCTCGACGGCGCACGACGTCGCCCTGTACGCGCAGGCGTTGCTCGATCGGCTTGCCAACCGCCCCAGTACTTTTCCGCTACAACAAGCGACCCTGGCGATGATGACAACTCCCCAACAACCGGGACGCAGGCCGGGGCAGGTCGAAGCCGCGAACGATGCCGTCCGCAAGGCTGCCGCGACGGCGCCCAACCCGATGGATCCGCTGCTCGCCCCGCACTATCCGGCGATCGAAGGGCAGGAGTTGTTCGGTTTCGGCTGGGACATCGACACGGCGTTCTCCAAGCCGCGCGGCCTGGTCTTTCCCGTTGGGAGTTTCGGCGGCACGGGCTTCACCGGCACCTCGCTGTGGTTGGACCCGGGCTCGGATACCTACGTCGTTCTGCTGACGAACGCGATCCATGTGCGCGGCAGTGAACCCATCTCGGGTCTGCGCGGCGACGTGGCCACCGCGGCGGCCGACGGCGTGGGACTCTGAAATTCGCTCGAAGGCGGGCAAATCGACTAGTGCTTCGGCGGCGTGACGGGTGGGGCCTTGGAGGCGTCGGCCTCCGGCTCGTCAGGCGTCCGCCACTTCCGGAACCCCTGCCGGGCGGCGAACGCGCCGGCCACCGCCGTCACGCACCACACCCCGATCGCCGCGTACGCCAACACCGGCGACTTGTTGCCGATCGACGCGCCCAGCGCCGTGTAGACGAACGCCCGCGGCACCGAGCCGATAAAGGCGCCAACGGCCATCTGCCACAGAGGAACTCCGAATGCTCCGAACGCGTATGACGCCAAAGCATCCGACAACCCCGGGATGAACCGCTGACCGACCACCGCCCACAGCCCCCGCCGCTGTATCAAAGCGTCGAGCCGATCCGCTCGCGACGCCCCCAATAAAGCCCGCGCGCTGTCCCGTCCGGCCCGCCGGCCGAGGAACGCCGCCACCACCGCCGTCCCGACCGTCGCGCCCAGCGTCACGAACACGCCCAGCAGCGGACCGAACAACAGACCGCTGCTCGCCGCCAGGATCGGGCCCGGCACGAAGATCGCTCCGAGCACCGCCGACAACACCACGTAGGTGAACGGTGCCAGCGGGCCCGTGGCCTTCACCCAGCCCCGCACGTCCTCGATATTCACCACGTGCTTGACGGCCAGCAGGTAGAACATCACCGCCAGGAACACGGCGAACACCGCAAGCCGGATGATGTGCGGCCGTCGAGAGGTCATAGTGACCGTGATTATGCCTGGCTATGTAGGGTCGAGTCGTGGCGAGAACCGATGACGACAGCTGGGAAATCACCGAGAGTGTGGGCGCGACGGCGCTGGGTGTGGCCGCGGCGCGGGCTGCCGACACCGAGAGCAGCGACCCGCTGATCAACGACCCGTTCGCGCGGGTGTTCCTCGACCGCGTCGGACACGGCGTATGGGACTGGTACGGCGCCCCTGAACTGCCCACCGAGGTCGTCGAGGCCGAACCCGACATGCCGCAACGCATGCAGGCACTGGTCAGCTACTTCGCCACGCGCACAAGGTTTTTCGACACGGCCTTCATCGACGCCGCCAATGCCGGTGTCCGACAGGCGGTGATCCTCGCCGCCGGCCTGGACGCCCGGTCGTGGCGGCTGCCCTGGCCTGACGGCACCACCGTCTACGAGCTCGATCAGGATCGCGTCCTGGACTTCAAGCTCGAAACCCTCCACGACCACGGCGCCGAGCCGAAGGCCAACAGGGTCGCCGTCGCAGTGGACCTGAGGCAGGACTGGCCAACGGCACTGCGGCAGGCCGGTTTTGACGCCACCAAACCCAGTGTCTGGTCGATCGAGGGCCTGCTGATGTACCTGCCCGCCGCGGCCCAGGACCTGCTGTTCGACCGCATCCAGGAACTCGCCGCTCCCGGCAGTCACGTCGCCGTCGAGGGCCTCGGACCCGAATTCGCCGTCCCCGAACTGCGCGCGCAGCGACGCGAGCGGATGGACCGCGTGCGCGAGTTGATGGAGCAGTCGGGCACACAGCTCGAGGTGCCGAAGACCGACGAGCTCTGGTATTTCGAGGAGCGCGAAGATGTCGGCGATTGGCTGCGCCGGCACGGCTGGCAGGTCACCGCGACCCCGTCGGACGAGCTGATGGCCAGCTACGGTCGCCCGTCACCCGACGGGCTCGAAGAGGCGTCGCCGACGCACTGGTTCGTCTCCGCGCAAAAACAGTGACTTGCGGGCCCGTGCGCCGCATTTAGGCTGGCGGGCATGGATGCGCCGGCGACCTGGGCCGAGATTCGTCCCCTGCTGCGGTCGATCCTGCGGCCCGCCACCTACGGGAGTCTGCTCAAGCCCGGCGACACTCCGCCGTGGCGCATTCCGATCACCACCTTCCTGCACGAGCTGGTCGCCATCGACCTGCCCGAGGCGCGGCTCATCGTCACCACCGACAACACCACGGCCTGGGGTGTCACCGGCACCGACCTCTTCGTCGCGGGCCGGGAGAACGTCGCCGCGCTGCATCCCCCCGGCAGCTACGACCCGGGCACCGAAGGCGTGTTCGTCGACGCCGACCAGAGCAGCTACATCACCTCGGCCATCCTGACGCCGGGCTGGCTCGCGTCGTTCGCTCAGCCGAACGGACCCCGCCCCGTCGCGTTCGTCCCGACCGAGGACACGCTCGTCATCGGTTACGAGCGCCAGGACCTCTTCGACACCGCCGCACAGCTGTACGGCGAATCCGATCGCGGGGCGTCGCCCGAGGCGCTCACCGCTGCCGGCAACGCCCTCACCCCATACCTCGACGCCGGCCCACACCCATTGCGCAGCAACGCGATACAGGCCCGGGCCCAAGCCGCCGCGCGCCAATACGCCGAACAGGCCGGCTTCCTCGCACAGCTCTACGAAGAGCAGCTGATCGAGACGTTCGTCGCCGCAACGCAACTGATCGACACCGAGCACGGGAAGTGGTCGGCCGCCGTGTGGGGCGAGGGAGTGCTCTGCGAGTTACCCGAAGTCGACTACGTCTTCTTCGCCAACGACGACGGTCGCTTCGCTGTGCCGTTCTCGGTCGTCATCGACCTGGTCGGCATTCAGCCCACACCGGGCTACTTCCCGCCGCGCTACCGCGTCAACAATTGGCCCGACCCGGACGTGATGGCCGCGCTCAGAACCCACGCCGTGCCGGTCGCCTAACGCAGCCGCACCATCCGCGTCGTCGAACTCTCGTCCAACTCGACCACATCCGACCGCGACCGCAGGAAGTCGCTGAAAGACTTGAAGCCCAACGATTTTTCGCTGAACGACGGGTCCATCCGCTTCATTTGCGCCTTGACCGCCGAATTGTGCAGCCAGTCGACGTCGTCCTTCTCGGTGCCGATCCGCAGCGCGCGGGTCAGCAGCGCGGTGGCCGCGGCGTCGTTGTCCGGCGCCGGGGCCTCGTCGGCCGCGGGTTTCGACGGCGTCTTGGCCACCGGCACCCCGGGCAGCGCGTCGTAGATGACGAAGTCGTCGCACGCGGCGGCCAGCGCCTTGCTCGACGACCCGGCCACCCCGACGCCCACCACGTAGCGGCCCAACCGCTTGCAGCGCTGCGCCAGCGCGATGTAGTCGGAGTCGCCGGCCACGATCACCACATGCGTCAGGTCGGGCAGCCGGAACATGTCCTCGACCGCGTCGACGGCCAACCGGATGTCGGCGCCGTTCTTCCCGTAGGCTGCCGCGGGAAACAGCTGCACCAAATCGACTGCGCGGCCGACCAATTGCTGGCGATAGCCGTTGTTCACCTCCGACGACCAATCGGCGTACGCCCGCGTCAGCACCAGCGTGCCGAATGAGGAGGCGAAGTCGATGATCGCGCCGACATCGACGGTGGCGCGCTCCAGCCGGTCCGCCTTCAGACCCTTCGCCTTGTCCTTCTGAAACGAACTACGCCCGTTGACCTGGTCGTACCGCGAGATGACGATGTTGTCGAAGTCGAGGTACACCGCCACACGGTCGGCATCGGCATCTGTCATGAGTCCAGTCTTGACCATCGGTGGCCTCGCGAACCGGATTTGCGGATAGTGGATGTCATGATCGAACTATTGCCGGACATGCCCGCGGGAGTGACGGGTGTCCGCGTCTCGGGCCGCCTCGGCGGTGACGAGTTGCGCGAGGTCAAGCCCACCATCGAGGACATGCTCAAGACCAACGAGATCCGCATTGTCGAGGTGATCCCGGACGACTACGAGGGCTTCGGCCCGGGCGGGCTGCTAGAAGACCTCAAGCTCGGCTTCAGCACGGTCTGGCCGCAGCACGCGAACTTCAAACGCATCGCGGTGGTGTCCAACAAGGCCTGGGTCGGGCACACACTGCACGCGCTCGCGTGGATGATCCCGGGTGAGTTGGCGATCTTCACCCTCGACGAACTCGACAAGGCTAAGGAGTGGGCCGCCGGCTGAATAGCCAAGTGCCGGTGAGCAACTGCCACACCGTGATCGAGTAGACGCTGCAGCGCTCGACCAGCCCGCGCGGCAGCGCGCCGGACTTCAGGTCGATCACAAACACCACGAAACTCAGCAGGCCGAACACCCCCAGCCCGAGAGACACCCGACGGTGCCGGGGGGCACCGATAATTGACGCTCCTGCAAGGACTGTGGCGTTTCCGCCCACGATCGCCAGCACCGCGCCGACGGCATGCGTGGCAGACCCGCTGTGAAAGAACGCGATGAGCAGGTTGCCGACGGCGTTCGCAGCGGCGCAGCAGGCCAACGCTCCCGTCCGACGCAACGCCACCGCGCCGGCGAAAAGCAGCGAACCCTGCACGCAGAACGCAAGATTCATCAACCACGCCAAGGGTGACCCAGAGCCCGGCACGCCGAGATCGCTGATGAAATTGTGCGCATAGCTGTAGCGAGATTGAAACGCGTATGCCGCAACAGCTTCGAGCGCCACGTAGGCAAAAGCTCCGCAAAACCAGACAACGCCCGCCAAGCGGCGATTCGAATGACTCATTACCTGATGAACGCTAGCCGAATCTCGGGTTGACCAGCGCCAGAAGAGTTACCGTGGCGACTACGCCCAAGAAATGAGGTTCCCATGAGTGATTACCAGGTCAAGCTCATCATCCTGTCGACCGACGACCTCGACGAATCCATCAAGTTCTACAGCGACACCCTCGGCATGGCGCTGAAATTTCGCGACGGCGCCCACTTCGCCGCGCTCGACGGCGGCCCCGTCACCCTCGCGCTCGCGACCGAGGTGGACCATCCCATTCCCGGCCAGGTTGTCGTCGGCATCAAGACCGACGATGTCGACGGCGCCGCTCAGGCGATCGAGGCCAACGGCGGCGGCATCGTGAGGGGCCCGTACGACGACGCCCACGAGCGCCGCGCCGTGGTGTACGACAACAAGGGCAACGGCATCGTCTTCTACAAGCCCCTCGGCCGCTAGTGATCCACCACGTTCAGGTCGCCTGCCCGGTGGGCGGCGAAGCGGACCAGCGCGCCTTCTACGCCGGCGCCCTCGGCTGGGACGAACTCGAGAAGCCGCCACTGCTGAAGCGCCGCGGCGGCTGCTGGTTCCGGGTCCCCGGTGTCGGCGGCCCGGACGGCGAGATCCACATCGGCGTCGAGAAGGATTTCCGGCCGGCACTCAAGGCGCACCCGGCGTTCGTCGTCGACATCGACGACGCGGCGTCCCGGCTGGAAGCGGCCGGCTACCGCGTCGACTGGGCCGACGAAGCGGAGATCCCGGGCCGACGCCGGTTCCACTCCCGCGACGGATCCGGCAACCGGATCGAGTTTCTGGCGGGCTAGCCGGTCAGATGCGCGCTGGCGTCGTCTAACTCGTTGCGGCGCAGCGCCATCGGCGTCATCGCCGGCACGTCACCGGCCTCCACCACGATGCGGGTGATCGGGGTCAGCACCCGGAACAACGTCTCGACCTCGTCGTCGCTCAGCACGTCGAGCACCGCGAGGGCAAGCTCGTCGGTGCGGGTCTCCAGGTGGTCCTTCAGTGCGCGCCCGGCGTCCGTCAGCGACCCGTCGTCTGCCAGAAGGCCCCGAGCGGCCAGGCTCCGTTCCTGCGACTGCCATTCCTCGTCGTCGTAGTCACGGGTGCTGGCGATGTAGTCGCGGGGGATGGCGCCCGACGCGGAGTGCAGCACGTTGCATTCCCGGCCCGTCACGCCTGCGGCGCTGAGGACCGACGTGTGTACGTCGCCACGATGCTCACGCAGCAACGTCGTCGCGTGCCACAGCGCCGCCAACGGCTCGTCAGGCCACGGCAAGGCCCGGTTCGCCGCGAACAGCGGCCGCCCGCACACCGGCGCGCTCTTCGCGACCTTGCCGAGCAATTCCGCTGCGGCAGGGACGTTTTCGTCACCGCCGAGACCATAGCGCTCGAGCACCCCGACGGCGGTGTCCAGGCGCACGCGCAAGGCCTCGGCGGGCCCGGCGATCTGCCACGCCGCCGGCAGCGCCTTGGCCACCCGTGACGGTGCGAAGTTGTAGAAGATCGCGGTCACCACCTCCGGCGGTACCGCGCCCAGCGGCGCCGAGCGTGCGGCGAAATAGCCCATCCAGTAGCCCTTGTAACCCAGCCCGTCCAGCGCCTCGCGCACTTCGGGGGCGAAGTACGTCACGCCGTGAATCGGCTCGAACCGGTCGAGAAATCGCCGCGCAAGCTTTGGTTCTCTATGCATAAAACCCGAGCCTAGGTGTTGTCGAACTCCCCGACAATGCCTGTGCCGCGAACTAGAGTCCGGCAGATGACGCAGGGGAAGCGCATCGTCCTGTGCTTCGACGGCACCGCCAATCAGATCGGCGCGGGCAACCTCACCAACGTCGCCAAGTTCTTCGAGATGGTCAAGAAGGACGATCCCACCAGTCAACTCGCTTACTACGACCCGGGCGTCGGCACGCTGGCGCCGATGCACACGTCGCTGCCCAGCACGCTGGTCTTGCTGTTCGAGCAGGCCTTCGGCATTGGCCTGAAACACAATGTGGCACAGGGATATCGGTACCTGATGCAACATTGGCGGCCCGGCGATGCGGTCTACATCTTCGGCTTCAGCCGCGGCGCCTACACCGCACGCGCGCTGGCCGGCATGCTGTTGCGTCCGGGGTTGCTGCGACCCGGCTCGGAGAATCTGCTGCCGTATGCCGTCGAAAAGTACGCCATCAACCGGTATTTCACCGCCGACGAATACGACAAGTGGGCCGAGTTCGCCCGCGCATTCTGCTGGCGCACCGAAAACGAGCCGCTGTTCGAGACCGTCAAGAAGAACAGCCCGAACCAGGTCTGGCACTACGCCGTGCCTGTGGCCTACCTCGGTGCGTGGGACACCGTGAAAGCCGCCGGATTCTTGCGCTTCGGCAATCTGCGCTGGCCTTACACCCGTGCGCTGCCGAACGTGGCACGCATTCGGCACGCCGTCTCGATCGACGAGCGGCGCCGCCCCTACCGCGAATACCTCGTCGAACGACACCCGCTGGGCCTCGAGGAGCGCTGGTTCGCGGGCGTGCACGCCGACGTCGGCGGGACCTTCAAGGACTGCCGGTTGGCGACCATCGCGCTGAAGTGGGTTACCGACGGCGTCGCCGCGGAGCTGACGCAGGACCCCGACTCCTACCGCCAACAGTGCGCGGTGACAGAGGATTTCGCCAATGCACCGATCCATGACAACGGCAAGCTCTGGTATCTGGTCGGGTGCCGCAAACGGCCGCTGGGCCCCGATGCGCTGGTGCATCCGAGCGTCCTGGTGCGCCGCGCCAATGACCCGAAGTATCTGCCGGACCTCACCGCCGAACAGCAGCAGCGCAGCGCCGATCCGACGGACTGGACCAGCCCGGCGTTATAGGGTTTGGCTCCACCGAGAGGCATAGGGCCACGGCCTGTTTCGCTCCGGGATTGCCTCGGCCCGTGCCGCTTTCAGTTGGGCCCGCAAGTGTTGGCGCAGCTCGTGCAGGCCCGGGTCGCTCCATCGGTTAGCGGCCTCGATGGGATCGTTGGTGAGGTCGTACAACTCCCACTGGTCGTCCAGCGGGCTCATCCGGTACGCCTCGCCGCCAAGCCCGTTCGCGGCGAGGTGCCGCACGCCCGGTTCGGTCCAGGTCGCCGGGTCGTCGAAGGTGCGCACCAGCTTCCACAGGTGGCCGTCGACGCGGACCACCAGACCCTCGAAGTTCGACCCGACGTGGGCGGGAACCCGAATGCGAATTAGCGCAGGCGGATTCGACACTCGCCGCAACCGGCGGGCGGCGGCTGAGGCGCCGGTGTCGCCCTCGAGCATGTTGTCGCGGGTCATGATGTAGACGGCGCGATCGTCGTTGGCCGGTCCGCCGTCCACCACGGGCATCAGGTCGCGGCCCGGCAGCGGATGCACCTCGGAGAACGAGTCGGCCAGGTCGTCGGCCGTCGCCTCGACATCGACGCTCGCCGCGGCCAGCAGCGTCGGCAACAGGTCGACGTGCGACGTCGGCGCCGTCACCTCCCGCGCCGCCGTGGCGCCAGCGCCGATCCGTGCGATGACGAACGGAACCCGGGTCGCCTCGTCGTACAGGTTGAACCACTTCTGGTGTAAACCACCATGTGCCCCAAGCAAATCCCCGTGATCGGACGTCCGGACCAGCACCGCGTTGTCCGAGCCGCCCTCGGTGACCGCGCGCCGCACCCGATCCAGAGGCCCGTCGACCTCGGCGTGCAGCCGGTAGTACAGGTCGCGGTAGCGCTGCGCGTTGCCGCGGTAGGCCCGCTCGATCACGGGGGCCGGTCCATAACCGGTCGCGTAGGCCTCCCGGAACGCGATCTGCGCCGCCGGTTTGGTCGTCAGGTCCTCATCGGCCGTCGGCGCCGCGGGCACGTGCGGCGGGTCGAGCGGCGACGCCTTCAGCGGGCCGCGCCGCACCCATCCCGGGAACAGCACGATGTCGTGCGGATTGACGAAGCTCGCGACTAATAGGAATGGCCGCTGTGCGGCGGGGTCGCCGGCGCGCCGCCGGGCGTACCGGTCGATCAGCCACGTCACGACCCGATCTGCCACCAGCGGGTCGCGGCGAATGCCCGCGTTACCCGGCAGCGCGCCGTGCGGCTCGGGCCCCACCCACCCCGAAAACCCGAACGCACCAAGGGGATCGGCGTCGAGATAGCGCTGCACCGCGTCGTGGTCGACATCGCCGTTGGCGTCGTTGGTCTGCACCACTGACCCGTCGGCGTCATGCAGGTCGGCGTGCGAGATGTGCCACTTGCCGTCGTAGTGGGTGTCGTAGCCCGCGGCGCGAAACCAGCTGCCCATCGTCGGCACCTCGCGCGGGCGCAGCCAGCGCATCCGCGAATCGTCCGGCATCTTGCCGAGGCCGTCGGTCTGGGTGACGCCGTGCAGATCGGGGTAGTGGCCGGTGAAAATCGTTGGGCGACTGGGCGCGCAGGCCAGTGAGCCGGTGTAGTGCCGGGTGAAGCGGACGCCGTTGTCGTCGAACCAGTTGCGGCCGTGCAGGGTTCGCTGCCGCCAGGCGAGCACTTCGGGCGACTCATACGATGGGACCGCGCGTTCCTCGTCGGTCATCAGGATGATGATGTCGGGTTGATCAGGCATCGCGGTTCTCCAATCGGCGGGCTAGGCCGGCGAGCATGATGTCGGACTGCCGGGTTTGGACGCGGCACACCACCCGTTCGGCGAGCTTTCGCACTGCGCCAGAACCGATTTCGACGGTGCTCGTCACGGTGACTACCGTCCCGTCACCGGATGGCCGCAGGCCCCAGCGATTGCTGAATCGCCGCACCCGCCTGGGCAGGCCGTCGACGTCATAGGCGAGCGCGACGCCGGCGTCGAACTCGGTGATCGTCTCGACCAGGGCGTTGCGCCCGATCTGCACCCGCCGGGTGGTACCGAGCGGTTCGCGGCCCTGCACGAGGATGCACGAGTGGTCGATGTTGTCGGCCCAGGCGCTGATCGAGCCGAAGTCGGCGAGCACGTCCCAGACGGCCCGCGGGTCGGCGGCGATGGTCCGGCTGCGGTCGATGGCGGCCACCGCCTCACGGTACGCGGCGCGAAGCCTGTTCAGGCGGGCATTTCTGCGAAAACGGCGGGCCACGGGTGGACAGCGGCGCTACGGTCAGGTTATGACGACCTACAAGACCGTGGTGGTCGGAACCGATGGTTCCGAATCGTCCCTGCGCGCGGTGGAGCGCGCCGGAGCAATCGCTGCCGATTCCGACGCGAAGCTGATCATTGCAACGGGCTACCTGCCCGAGAAGGACGACACCCGCGCCGCCGACGCGCTGGGAGCGGAGGCCTACAAGGTCACCGGAACCGGGCCCGTCTATCAGATGCTGCACGACGCGCGGGATCGAGCGAAGGCGGCCGGAGCCACCAAGATCGAGGATCGGCCGGTCAAAGGCGGTCCCGTGCATGCGCTGGTGGACCTTGCCGAGGAAGAAGACGCCGACCTCCTGGTCGTCGGGAACGTCGGATTGGACACCGGCGCCGCGATCATCGGTCGGGTGTTCTCGATCCCCGGCGCCGTCGCGAACCGCGCCAAGATCGACGTCCTGATCGCGAACACCACCGGCTGACCGCTCAAACGATCAGCACGCCCAAGCCGTTCGGTGGCCCGTCCGTTTCGGCTCCGAGCAGGTCGAGGGCGGATTGCATCGACTTGTCGCCGTAGCTGATGAAGCTCGCTGCGCGCTGCATGCCTTCGCCGTCGATATTGTGGGACGCTGAAATGCAGTCGGGTAGCCCGAGCGTGTAGCTGCTAATGGCTTGTTGCAGAAGCAAATTCACCGCCGGTTCCGGACTCGGCATGTGTTCGCGGAGTTGCGCGACCGCGTCACCGGCAATCCTGCAGGCGGCCCCCGTCGCGGGGATGTCCTGGCGAGATGCCGCGGCGGCGATGTTGTTCCGAGCGGTCACCAATCCGTCGATGGACTGCTGCGACTGACCGAGCCAGACAGGCATCGTCAGTGTGGGCTGAACCGGAGGGGCGGCTTCGTTGGACGGCGCCGGCTGTTCGGTCCGCCAGCTGTGAAAAGCGGCCAAGAGCGCACCGATGGCAATCAGCACCGCCCAGCTCATGAGCGTAAAGCGTTGCTCGCGTTGATATCTGCTTGTGCCTAGTTGCGCTGCGACCATAGCGAAAGTTCCAGACTCGAGATTGGACAGGCGCTAGTTGGCTCAGCAGCCATAAATATTTAGGAGAGGTACCCAATGCCCAGGCCTGATAACCCTGGACGTTCTTTACGCCGACGCCGTGTGTCGGTCGATGGATGCCGGGTACCCACGGGTATGCAAGCAATCACCGAACAGTTCGTTGCGGCGCTGGCCGACCTGCACCGCAACCGTGAATCCGGGCCGATTGTCGACTTGTTCGCCGAAGATGCGAAACTCAGCAAAGTCGGCATGCCGCACCACGATCAGGGCAAGCAGGGTGCCCGAGAGTTCTGGCAGCGCTACCGCGAAGTTTTCGACGCGATCGACGCCACCTTTCAGCGGGTTGCCACCGACGACCGCGTGGCGTTCCTGGAGTGGACGTCCGAAGGCACGCTGAAGGACGGCAGCGACTTTCGCTATCAAGGCGTCAGCGTGCTCGAGGCGGAGGGCGACCTCATCGACTCGTTCCGGACCTACTACGACACCGCAGCGTTCGTCGATAAGTAGCGCGATGTTTCGGAAGGTCGACATGGGTGTATCCGTGCCTGGTCTGGCTGGTGCCGAGAATCGTTGCGCCAGTGCAATCTTCTTCCCAGAAGGGATTTTCCATGTCTACTCGCAAAACCGTGATCCGGTCCCTCCATGACCTCGGCGCCGCCGCGTGGTTCGGCGGTTCGCTGATGGGGGCGATCGGTGTCAACGGTGCCGCGGCCGCCGTCCGTGAACCCCAGGACCGGGCCCGCGTGGCGTCGGTCGGGTGGGGTAAGTGGAGCCCCGTCAACGCCGCCGCGATCGCCGCGCACCTGGTCGGCGGGGCGTCGATTCTGGCCGCCAACCGGCACCGTGCCCGCTACCAGACCGGCGTCCGCGGCAACACCGTCGCGAAGATCGCCGCCACCGGCGCGGCGCTCGGCGCCACCGCGTACGCCGGCAGCCTGGGGGCGAAGGCTTCCGAGGGCGCCGGCCATCACACGCACGGCGCGACCGACCCGTCGTCGCAGACACCTTCGGACGTCGCCTCTGCGCAGCGCCAGCTGCGCTACCTGCAGTGGGCCCTGCCGGTGCTCACCGGATCGATCGTCGTGCTTGGGGCGCAGCAGGGTGAGCAGCAGCGCCCGCATCAGATCCTGTCCGGATTCGGCCGCACGGTCGGCCGTCGGGCGCACGATCGGGCGTCGTCGCTGCGGTCTGCGGCCTGAGCGATATCGCATACGGTCACGATTCCGAACCAGGTCTAATGGTGCGGAAAGTCTTCGGGAGCGACGCGTATCCACCACGGTGGATAGCTGATATCGAGGGCGGTGATCTCGTGGTAGCCCGCCCAGGTCGGCACGCCGTTCGGCTGACCGCGGTACAGCCCCCGCGCGGCCGCGACGACGCGGTCGCGCTGGGTGGGCCACTCCAGTTCGATGGCGATCTGCTCCAACACATTTCGATTGCGTCCGAGAACCCGATCCACGATCTCGACGGCGGGTAGCGAATTTCGTTTGTCCCCGTTGCACCGAGCGCAGGCGAGGACAAGGTTGGCCAACCCGTCGATCCCCACGACCGACCACGGCAATACGTGATCAATGGGGTTGTCGGGCCGCAATTCCGCGCGGCAATAGAAGCAACGGGCCCCGAACGCTTCCTTCAACGGTTCGCGTACCGCCGCCAACGCGACGCGCTCGCGGCCGAAGAGATGACCGGCGACGTCCGGAACGTCGGCCTCGAGGAATTTATTGATGCGCCGGACGTCCTCCACCCACATGATTTCCAGTGCCGGCTTCAGCAGCCCGGAAAGGCGAGCGAGCCCATATGCCACACCGGGTTTCAGCTCGATGGCGTCGCCGTGAGCGCGAAGTGCCTTGCGGGAGATCTGGTCGTTGAGGAACGAGTCGTCGTACAGGAACGGCTCGCTTGCGGCCGAACCGGGAAAACGTTGCAGTCGGTGTAGCGGCTGCTGGGCAAGGCAGAGGGTGATCTCATCGATCGCGGTTCCATAAGCCGACGGCACCCGCACCATTGCTACCTCGAGCGCCGTGTTACGCCCAGCCGCTGCCCGAAAAGTATTCGCGGCAATAAGAATTCGAGCCCGGGGCTGCGTCGACTGGCGCAGCTCCTGCCCCTCAAACGGCCGGACCTGCCGCCAGTAGATTTCGAGGACGCGATGTGCCAGATCGGGGATGGGGACAACGAGCGTCTCGGCTGGCGCGTCGGGTAGATGTTCAATGCAATGGTCAATCAGCGCCATCAAGGTGGCGAGCTTGTAGGTCGCGGTGCGCAGGCCTGTCTCTAGGATCGCGACGACACGCTGACCGAGCAGCAGCGGGTCGGCCAGCGGATCGGACACACCACTAGATAAGCATGCGCGGTGAAGTGTCGGCGCTGAGTCGGTGGCGGCAGTGCCCTTCCGGCATGCTGGTCCCCATGACTCGCCACGACATCACCGAGCAGATCGTCCTCGCCCGGCTGGCCAAAGGCCTGACCTGGCAGCAACTGGCCGACGCGATCGATCGGCCGGTCGTCTGGACGACTGCGGCTCTGCTCGGCCAGCACCCGATTCCCGCCAACTTGGGCAAGGTGCTGGTCGAGTTGCTGGGTCTCGACGAATCGGCGATCCCGGTGCTGGCCGCGGTGCCCTATCGCGGCGGCCTGCCCACCGCGGTCCCCACCGACCCGACCATTTACCGGTTCTACGAGGCCCTGCAGGTCTACGGCCCGGCGCTCAAGGAACTGATCCACGAGAACTTCGGCGACGGGATTATGAGCGCGATCAACTTCAGCATCGACATGCAGAAGAAGCCGCACCCAGCCGGCGACCGTGTCGTGGTGACGTTCGACGGCAAATTCCTTCCCTACGACTGGGTTTCGGCGCAGCCGTAAAGAATCCGTCAAGACGCGCGCGGGCAAAGTCGACCGAGCCTAGGGTTTGGTCGAATGCGCGGTCTATACGCCGAGGCCGATTGGCGCCGGGAGGCGCTACGAACGAATCTGTGGCTGGTGCCGGTGCTGGAAACGGTTGCCGTGCTGATGCTGTTCGGGGTGACCTACGCCATCGACCGGTCGGCGTACGACGGGTTGATCAGACTGCCGACCTGGGTGCTCAGCGGCACCGCCGACGTCGCCCGCGTCCTGCTCGCAACCGTGGCCGCGGCCATCATCACCGTTGTCGGCATCGTCTTTTCGATCACCATCGTCGCCTTGACACTGGCGTCGACGCAGTTCGGCCCGCGGATGCTGCGCAACTTTGTCAGGGACCCCGGAACACAGCTGTCGTTGGGCGCATTCGTGGCCAGCTTCTGCTATGCCATGATCGGGCTGGTCTCGGTGGGCGGAGGCCCGCACGGTGATTTTGTTCCGCACCTGTCGATCACGGTGACGCTTATGCTCACGCTGCTCGACGTGGCTGTGCTGATCTACTTCCTCAACCACATCGCCACGATGATTCAGCTTCCCGTGGTAATCGCGGACATCGCCACCACGTTGGTCAACGAAGTCACGGCGATGGAGAACTCCGATGCTTTCAGTGTCGGGGTGGCCCGTGGTCCGACTCAGGACGAGTTGCGGACGCTGCTGACCGGGGCCGGCGCTCCGATACGGACGCCGCGCAGTGGATATCTCCAGGTCATCCGGCACGATGTGCTGGTCAAGATCGCTGCGAACGCTAACGCCGTCGTCCAGTTGCCGCACCGCCCTGGGCATTTCATGGTGGCGGGTCAGGTGATCGCGCGGGTTTGGCCTCCAGAAGCCGCGGGCTCCGTCGCGGAGCGACTGGCGCTGGGCCATGTAGCGGGCGCGTATCGGACTCTGCCGCAGGATGTTTCGTTCGGATTCGACCAACTGGTCGAGATCGCACTGCGGGCACTGTCGCCGGCCGTCAACGACACCTTCACCGGCATGACGTGCATCGACTGGATTGCCGACTGCCTGTGCCGAATCGCTCCACTCTGGCATCCGCAGCGAGTGCGGCGAGACGCCGAAGGGTACATCCGCGTCATCGCGTTCCAACCTAGTTTCGACCGGCTCGTCGAGCGCACCTTCGACACCATCAGGCAGGCGGCAATTGGCATGCCTGCCATCATGATTCGTCAGCTCGACGCGATCGCCAAGGTGATTGAGCAGGTACCCGACCGGCAGCGGCGCACCGCGCTCATCCGCCAAGCCGAGGCGATTCAGCGCTCGAATTCGACGACGGTCGCCGATCCGGCCGACCGCGACGACGTCACGCGGCGCTACCAGGCCGTCCTGGCGCTTATCACACCGGCGGCTACCGTGGGGGCGTGACTTCCGAACTCAAGGCGGACCTCGTCCTGTCTGGCGGCGGCGTCAAGGGCATCGGGCTGGCAGGCGCCGCGGTCGCGCTGCTCGAAGCCGGCTATTCGATCCAGCGGGTCTCCGGCACCTCGGCCGGCTCGGTCGTCGGCGCGATCTTGGCCGCCGGTGCCGATGAGCTGACCCCCGAGCAGGTCGAGACGCTCACCATGACGTTGCCCTACAAGAAGTTCCTCGACCCGACCCGGATCACCGGCATCCCGCTGCTTGGCCCGGCCTGGGGTGTGCTCAGCGAAACCGGTATCTACAAAGGCGATTACGCGCATGAGTGGATCAGATCCGAGCTGGCCAATCTCGGGGTGCACACGTTCGGCGACCTTGCCATCAAGAACGACAACGTCCCACCCGAGCAGCGGTACCGGCTGGTGGTCACCGCGTCCGACGTCACCACCGGCCAGCTGGTCCGGCTGCCGTGGGACTACCGCCGGATCTACGGTCTCGATCCCGACGAGCAACCGGTCGCCGACGCGGTGCGCGCCTCGATGTCGATCCCGTTCTTCTTCAAGACCGTCAAGCTGACGAGCGCGGCGGGCCTGACCTCGACGCTGGTCGACGGCGGGATGCTGTCGAACTTCCCGATCGACTCCTTCGATCGTCGCGACGGCAAGCTGCCGCGCTGGCCGACCTTCGGCGTCACGCTGCTGCCCAACCTTCCGCAGGGCAATGACAAGGTAATTCCCGCTCTGGCACCGGTGAATTGGCTCTTCGGCGGCCCACCGCTGATCGAAGCGTTGATCACCACCATGATCGTCGGCCGCGACCAGGCCTACCTGAATCAGCCGTGGGTGGACTCGCGCGCGATCCGCGTCGACTCCTCGAAAGTCGGGTTCCTCGACTTCAACATTGGTGCCAGGCAGATGCAGGAGCTCTACCGGAGCGGCCACAACGCCGCCGAAGAGTTCCTGGAGTCGTGGAACTGGGACGAATACCTCGAGCGCTTCCGGCGCCCGGCCAGCTAGGCCTAGGCGCCGAGTTCGTCTGCCATGTTGTCGATTCCGGCCCGAATGCCCGCCAGAGCCTCGGCCCGGGTGCGCAACTTCGTCGCGGTGTGAGCATGCCGCTTCAACGTCGCGAATTCGCGCGCGGCCTCCTCGGCGCGGCTGAGCACCATGTCGGGCAGCACGATCTCGTCCACCCAGCCCGACGCCACCGCGGTCTCGCCGAAGAACGTCTTCGCCAGGCCGGCCGACTGCTGGAACGCGGCCCGCGTCAGGCGCAGCTTCATCACTTCCAGCGCCGCATAGGGGATCGTCATGCCGATCGCGACCTCGTTGGCCTGAATGTTGTACGCGGGGGCCGCAATTCGGTGGTCGCCGCTGGCCAGCAGGAAAGCGCCCATCGCGATCGCGTGGCCGGTGCAGGCCATCACCACCGGCTTGGGATACGACAGCAACCGGTGGGACAGCTCGAAGCCGCCCTTGAGCATGTCCACCGCAGCCTGGGCGTCGCCGGAATTGAACACCTTGAGGTCGAAGCCGCCGCTGAACACCTTCTGGTTGCCGGCGATGACGAGGGCGCCGGCGTCGTCGCGGTCGGCGTGGTCGATCGCCTCCTGCAACGCCTGCTGCATGGTCGGTCCGAGGACGTTGACCTTGCCGTCGTCCATGGTGATGAACGCGATTGAATCGTCGAGGCGATAAGTGACTGGACCGCTCATAGAGCGATTGAATCAGACTGCGTCAGACCCGCTCGCCGCGGTGCTTGCCGAGTTCGGCCTCGGCGTTGCCCCAGCGCAGGCTGACGTCGGTCGGCGGCGCGTCGATCTGGCGGGTCCGCCAGCGATCCTTCGTCTCGTCCACCGCGCGGTTGATCCGCTCGATCTCGCCGCGGAACACGTCGGCGCGGGTCTCCTTGGTGGCGTAGTGGAAGTAGGTCAGCAGGCCGCGCAGCAGCTCCAGCTTCTGCTTCTCCCGCTTAGCCAGGTCGTGGGTGGTCATCAGCTCGATGCGCTGGACCGGCGGCAGCGACGCCCAGTCGAGCACCACCTTGGTTTCCAGCGGTCGTCGGCCGCGCTGCCAGAACTTCCATCCCCGCGGAGCCTCGACCCGGTCGTAGTAGGTCACGGTGCCGGGGAAGCGCGACTCGATGCCCTCGCCGAGCTCCGCGCGGTCCAGCGCCGAGTCCCACACCGTGCGCCACTCCTGACCCGGGGCCAGTGTCGGCAACTGGCTGGGGAGCTGCAGCTCGACGACGTCGGCGTATCCGTCGGTGGCGTTCTCGTACTCGGCGACGGTCGGAGGGTGCGGGAAGGTGAAGGAGATGTCGTGGGCGGAGGTCTTGCCGAAGTTACGGACGACGAGTTCGATGACGTGCCAGTCCGCGGCGTGCGGCTCCATGAACATGCTGACGTGCGGGCGGTGTTCTTCCGTCGCCGCGCGGCGGTTCCGGCGGATCTGCACGTTGGTGTAGATCAGGGCGGTGACGCCGAGCGCGAGCAGCGCCCACACCGCCCAGGCCAACCAGGTAGCGGATCCCGCACCCGCCACCTCGTGCCACCGATCGCGGATCCATTCCATCGAAGAACCCATCGCTTTCGCCTACTTCACGCGCTTGGCCGCGTGAATATTCGCTGGAGAGCCGATATCCGTCACAGTTAGCCGCCCATCAGCGTTCGCCACTGATCCAGATTAGCCACTCGGTAAACGTAATTTGAACGCTTGACCTCAGACAACGAGGCGCTTGGTTCCGCCGAATACCAGTGTCCGGGAAATACTGTCGGATCACCCGATAACTGTGCAAGTTTTTGCAGGCTGCGATATATCTCGTCGGAATCGCCGCCGGGAAAATCAGTGCGACCGCAACCCTCGAGAAATAGGGTGTCGCCCGCGACCAAACGGCCGTCGAGCAGGAAACACTGGCTACCCGGCGTGTGGCCCGGGGTGTGTAGGAGTTCGATATCGATATCGCCGACGCTGACCTTGTCGCCGTTGTCGTGCGAGGTGAGATCGCTCATCGGAATTCCGGTGATGCGCGAAACAAACAGCGCTTCTTCGGAATTGACGTGGACGGGAACATTGACCCGCTCGAGCAGTTCGGCGAGCCCTTTCAGCTCGAAGCCCATCATCGAGCCGCCCACGTGGTCGGGGTGGTGGTGGGTGACTAATACGCCGGACAGGTGCATGCCGTCGGCCTCCAGCGTGTCGACCAGGTCGCCGGCCGCGTAGGCGGGATCGACGACGACACAGTCGCCGGACCGCCGGTCACCGATCAAGTAGGCAAAGTTGCGCATCTGCTGGGCGATGCCGTCGCCCTTGGCGAAGTCGCGGCCGGAGAGTAGTTGCCGGAAGTACAGCTGGTCTGTGTCGGGCACCAGAACAGCCTAAGCGGGACCAGGGACGCCGAGTGCACCTCTTCGTTTTGGTGCCCTCGCGCGGCAGGCTGTACCCTCTTTTAGGCCCGAGGCTTGACCGAACCGGTCACTACGGGTGCGGCCCCCTTAGCTCAGTCGGTAGAGCGTTTCCATGGTAAGGAAAAGGTCAACGGTTCGATTCCGTTAGGGGGCTCGGCGGATGCCAAACGGGCAGGTGGCCCGTACCGAGGCGGTGTAGCTCAGTTGGTTAGAGCGAACGACTCATAATCGTTAGGTCGCCGGTTCAAGTCCGGCCATCGCTACAAGACAACAACGAAGACCGGAAAGAAGAACCGACGTGGCCTCCAGTACCGATGTACGGCCCAAGATCACCTTGGCGTGCGAGGTGTGCAAGCACCGCAACTACATCACCAAGAAGAACCGCCGCAACGACCCGGACCGGTTGGAGCTCAAGAAGTTCTGCCCGAACTGCGGCAAGCACCAGGCGCACCGCGAGACACGCTGACGCGTGCCGTCAGCTATCTACTCAGACTGACTAGGTAGGTTCGAGAGCTGTGTCGTTGGGCCAGAAGATCGTCGGGATGCACTACCGATACCCCGACAGTTACCAGGTCGAGCGGGAGAAGATCCGCGAGTACGCCGAAGCCGTCAAGAACGATCTCGACGTGTTCTTCGAGGAGAAGGCCGCGACGGAGATAGGCTACGAGACGTTGCCCGCGCCGCTGACCTTCATCTCGGTATTCGGCTACCGGGCGCAGAGGTCATTTTTCGACTACGCGAACATCAGCCTCACCGATGCCCAGATCGTGCAGGTCGACCAGGTTCTGAAATTCCAGAAGCCGATCGAGGCCGGTGACAGGCTCTATTGCGACGTGTACGTGGACTCGGTTCGGCAGGCACACGGCACCGACATCATTGTTTTGAAGAACATCGTCACTAACGAAGCTGGTGACGTCGTGCAGGAGGGCTACACGACCCTGGCGGGCCGTGCGGGTGAAGGAGAAGAAGGTTTCAGCGATGCCACTGCGTGAATTCGATTCGGTGAAGGTGGGCGACCAAATTCCGGAGAAGGTCTACCCACTGACCCGACAGGATTTGGTGAACTACGCCGGCGTCTCCGGCGACCTGAACCCGATCCATTGGGACGACGAGATCGCCAAGGTCGTCGGGCTGGACACCGCGATCGCCCACGGCATGCTCACCATGGGGCTAGGCGGCGGCTTCGTCACGTCGTGGGTCGGTGACCCGGGAGCCGTCACCGAGTACAACGTTCGGTTCACCGCCGTGGTACCGGTGCCCAACGACGGCAAGGGCGCCGAGGTCGTGATCAGCGGCCGGATCAAGTCGGTCGACCCGGACAGCAAGACCGTGACGATTGCGCTGACCGCCACCACCGACGGCAAGAAGATCTTCGGCCGGGCGACCGCGTCGGCGAAGTTGGCCTAGGTCATGGCGATCAACACCGACATCCTCGGCCTGGTCTGGGACTACCCCGAGCGCTTCGTGGTGGGTCGGGAGCAGGTGCGCAACTTCGCGCTGGCGGTCAAGGCCGACGACGCGGCTCACCAGGACGAAAACGCCGCCGCCGAGCTCGGCCACGCCGATCTGGTGGTGCCGCCCACGTTCGTGACGATTCTCGCGAAGCTGGTCCAGGCGGACTTCATGCGCAAGGTCGATACCGGTTACGACACCATGCAGATCGTGCAGGTCGACCAGAAATTCGTGTTCCACCGGCCGATCCTGGTCGGCGACGAGTTGCACGCCCGGATGGAGATCGACTCGGTCGTGGAGCGATTCGGGGCGGATATCGTCGTCACCCGCAATACGTTGACCGATCAGCACGGCGAGCTTGTCCTGGAGTCCTACACCACGGTGATGGGCCACGAGGGCGACAACTCGGTCAACCTCAAATGGGACATGGAGAGCGGCCAGGTCGTCAGGACCGCGTGATTAGTACCTGACACCTGCACCGCTGTACACTCGGACCTCGGGGTTTTCCCAGTATCAGCGTCTTTTCCCTTGAGTGGGCGAAGCGCGCGTGCTGGAAGGCCCCGACAAGCGCAGGTTGGCCTGCCAACCAGCGAAGGGGCGTAGCTCAACTGGCAGAGCAGCGGTCTCCAAAACCGCAGGTTGCAGGTTCAAGTCCTGTCGCCCCTGCGATGCGTCCGAAGACGATGCGGGCCGGTTTGGCCCGAGGAGGAGTCGGACCTGAAATGCGTCCGAAGACGATGCGGGCCGGAACGGCCCGAGGAGGAGTCGGACCTGAAATGGTGGACACTGGAAGGTGACCACCACGCACACGAATGAACGAAGGAGCATGCGGTGAGCGACGAACGCGTCGATGCCGACGCCGCAGCCGACGGCGGCGGATCCGACGACCCGCAGGGCGGTCGCACCGCGGTGGTGACGCCGCAGCGGCCCACCGGCAAGCGGTCCCGCCAGCGGCCCGACGCGGACGACGCGACCGGCGCGGTCGAACTCACCGACAGCGACTCCGACGACTCCGGCAAGAAAGCCAAAAAGGCGAAGAAGGCCAAGAAATCCGACGAGCCGTCTAGCAACCCGTTCGTCTTCGTCCTGACCTACCTGAAGCAGGTCGTTGCCGAACTGCGCAAGGTGATCTGGCCCAACCGCAAGCAGATGGGCTCCTACACCTCGGTGGTGCTGGCGTTCCTGGTGTTCATGGTGACGCTGATCGGCCTGGTGGATCTGGGCTTGGCCAAGCTAGTCCTGCTGGTCTTCGGCTGAGCATGATGAGAGGACTGAATTAAGTGACTTCCTTCGAGGGCCAGTCGGCCTCGGAAGTGTCTGACGCGCGCATCGAGGCTGCCGACGAGGCGACCACGATCGCCAGCAGGACCGCCGAGTCGCTGGATCAATCGACGGCCGAGGCAGTGTCGGAGGCGGCCGCGGCGCTCGGCGCAGATGAGGCCGCTGAAGCGCCGGCCGCCGCTGAAGCGCCGGCCGCCGCCGAGGAGCCGGCCAAGGACGAGGACGTCGACCCCGCCGTCGCGCTGAAGGCTGAGCTGCGCTCGAAGCCCGGCGACTGGTACGTCATTCACTCCTACGCGGGCTACGAGAACAAGGTGAAGGCCAACCTCGAGACCCGTGTGCAGAACCTGGACGTCGGCGACTACATCTTCCAGGTGGAAGTGCCCACCGAAGAGGTCACCGAGATCAAGAACGGCCAACGCAAGCAGGTCAACCGCAAGGTGCTGCCGGGCTACATCCTGGTGCGGATGGACCTCACCGACGAGTCGTGGAGCGCGGTTCGCAACACCCCGGGTGTCACCGGGTTCGTCGGCGCGACCTCCAAGCCGTCGGCGCTCACACTCAACGACGTGGTGAAGTTCCTGCTGCCGCAGGGCGCCGCGAAGAAGCCCGTCAAGGGCGCCGCCAGCACCGCGACCGCGGTTGCCGAGGGCGGTCTGGAACGTCCCGTGGTCGAGGTGGACTACGAGGTCGGCGAGTCGGTCACCGTCATGGATGGGCCGTTCGCCACGCTGCCGGCGACGATCAACGAGGTCAACGCCGAACAGCAGAAACTCAAGGTGCTGGTGTCCATCTTCGGCCGCGAAACACCTGTGGAACTGGGCTTCACCCAGGTCTCGAAGATTTAGTAGTTACGGCGTCGGACGACGATGCGGGCGGTCCCGCTGAGGAGTCCGGCCATAGAAAGGAACACCACACTCATGGCCCCGAAGAAGAAGGCCGTCGGGCTGATCAAGCTGCAGATCAAGGCCGGGGAAGCCAACCCCGCGCCGCCGGTCGGTCCGGCGCTCGGTCAGCACGGCGTCAACATCATGGAGTTCTGCAAGGCGTACAACGCCGCGACGGACGCCCAGCGCGGCAACGTCGTCCCGGTGGAGATCACCGTCTACGAGGACCGCAGCTTCACCTTCGCGCTGAAGACGCCGCCGGCCGCGCGCCTGCTGCTCAAGGCCGCCAAGGTCGCCAAGGGCTCGCCCGAGCCGCACAAGGAGAAGGTCGCCAAGGTCACCTGGGACCAGGTCCGCGAGATCGCCGAGACGAAGAAGGCCGACCTCAACGCCAACGACATCGACGCCGCCGCCAAGATCATCGCCGGCACCGCCCGGTCGATGGGCATCACCGTCGAATAGGACTTCGGCGGGAAGATCCGCTGAAACGTGGGAGGGCCAGCTTCGGCCCGCCAACCACAACCAACACTGAGATTGGATGCACGAATGAGCAAGAACAGCAAGGCATATCGCGCGGCGCTGGAGAAGGTCGACCGCGACAACCTCTACAGCCCCCTGGCAGCCGCGAAGCTGGCGAAGGAGACGTCGTCGGCCAAGCAGGACTCGACCGTCGAGGTCGCCATCCGCCTGGGCGTCGACCCGCGCAAGGCCGACCAGATGGTCCGCGGCACGGTCAACCTGCCGCACGGCACCGGTAAGACCGCCCGCGTCGCGGTCTTCGCGGTGGGCGAGAAGGCCGAAGAGGCCACCGCGGCCGGCGCCGACATCGTCGGCGGCGACGACCTGATCGAGAAAATCCAGGGCGGCTTCCTCGACTTCGACGCCGCGATCGCGACGCCGGACCAGATGGCCAAGGTCGGCCGGATCGCCCGCATCCTCGGCCCGCGTGGCCTGATGCCGAACCCGAAGACCGGAACCGTCACCCCGGACATCACCAAGGCCGTCAACGACATCAAGGGCGGAAAGATCAACTTCCGCGTCGACAAGCAGGCCAACCTGCACTTCGTGATCGGCAAGGCGTCCTTCGACGAGAAGGCGCTGGCCGAGAACTACGGCGCCGCGATCGACGAGGTGCTGCGGCACAAGCCGTCGTCCTCGAAGGGCCGTTACCTGAAGAAGATCACGGTCTCGACGACCAACGGTCCGGGCATCCCGGTCGACCCCGCGGTCACCCGTAACTTCGCCGAGGCGTAAGTCTTCTCGCTCGACGTCAGCCGGCGCGGCCACGCCCCGATGCGTCGAGAGTGCAACTAGCGACGCCTCTACTCGAAAAATGTGTCAGTAGTTGCACTCTCGCGGTGCGGCCACGGCTGCCCGGCACTAGCCGCCGCACTCCACGATCCTTCGCCTCAGGTATTCGTGTCCGGGCTCGGAACCGTTGGACGCCAACGCCTCTCGATATGACGCGAGCGCCTCGTCGCGCCTGCCGGCGCGACGCAACAGGTCGGCCCGCACCGATGCCACCAGATTCGATCGCTTCAGGCGCGGATCGTGCGCGACTCGCTCCAGCGCCGACAGGCCGGCGTCCGGCCCGTCGCGGAACCCGACCGCCAGGGCCCTGTTCGCCCGCACCACCGGTGAATCCGTCATGACGGCCAGCTTGTCGTAGGCGGTGCAGATTGTGCGCCAATCGGTCTGCTCCCACGACGTCGCGGTCGCATGCACCGCGGCGATCACCGCCTGCGGCAGATAGGGGCCGGTGGACCCGCGGGCCAGCCGCAGCCGATCCAGGCCGCGGCGGATCCGGCCGCGGTCCCAGCGGCCGCGGTCCTGCTCCTCGAGCGGCACCAGCGCGCCGTCGTGGTCGACCCGGGTCGCCCGTCGCGAATCATGCAGCAGCACAAGGGCGGCCAGCGCGTGGGCGTCGAGCTCGGTCGGCATCAGCGTGCACAGCTCGGTGGCCAGCCGAACGCCCTCGTCGCACAGCTCGTCGCGGATCGCCGACGGGCCGGCCGTCGACCAGTAGCCCTCGGTGAACACCGAGTAGATGCAGCTCAGCACATGCGGGGTGCGCTGCGGGAGCAGCTCGGCCGGCGGCACTCGCAGCGGGATGTTGGCGTGTCGAACCTTGGTCTTGGCCCGGGTAATGCGTTGTCCGACAGCCGCTTCAGTCTGCAGCAGCGCGCGGGCGATCTCGGCGACGGTCAGCCCGGACACCAGTCGCAGCGTCAGCGCCAGCTGTGACAACCGGTCCAGTGCCGGATGCGCGCAGGTGAACATCATCCGCAACTCGTCGTCGCGGACCGGTTGGACGTCCACCTCGGTCCGCCGCTGTATCTCATCCACCACTGCGGCCAATTCCTTTCCCGGCCGCACCGTTTCGCGACGCAACCGGTCGCGGGCGCGGTTGCGCGCTACGGTCAGCACCCAACCGCCGGGGTTGTCCGGTAGGCCGTCGCGGGGCCAGGCCCGCAACGCCTCGGCGAAGGCCTCCTGAACGGCGTCCTCGGCGACCGTGAGGTCGCCCGACCAACGGGCCAGGGCGGCCACGGCCGGACCCCACTCGCGCCGAAAGACGCCGTCCAGGTTGACCATTGGTGATTTAGAGCCCGGACACCTGTGCCAGTTGCCGGACCTCGACCGCAGTCGCGGGGATCTTCGACGCCAGTTTGACGACCTCGTCGCGGTCCGCAGTGGACAGCAGGTAGAAGCCGGTGGCGATCTCCGCACTCTCCGCGAACGGCCCGTCGGTCAGCAGCACCTCGCCGTCGCGGACCCGCACGGTGGTCGCCGTCGCCGGCTCGTGCAGGGCTGCGCCGCCGACGATCTGATCGCCGGCCGCCGCCGCGAAGTCGAAGTGGCGCGCGGCCTCGGCCTCCCATTCCGGGGTGCCCGGAACGTTGGCGCCGCCCGGTGGCTCCAGCAGCAGGGCCAGCCACTGGGCGTCCTTGCGCGACCACGCATCGTCGACGGTGTGAAAGATCGGCCGGACCTCGACGGCCCCGAACTGGGCCGAGGGAATATTGCGCGCCAGTTCCAGTGCATCGTCCAGGTTTTCGGCCTCGAAGACGTAATAGCCGCCCGCGATCTCGGCCGCCTCGACGAAGGGGCCGTCGGTGGGAGCGTCGGGCCCGCCCGAGATGCGCGTACCGGTCGACTGTGGCAACAGCGCGTCACCGGCGCGGATTGCGGATCCGGCCTCGGCATGGAAGTTCTGGTAGGCCGCCGACACGACGGCGCGTTCGTCAGGCGTGAGATCGCGCTCTTCGTGGAACAGCAAAGCGAGGTACTGCATCGTCGTCACCTCCGGTAGTGAGCGGAACCCGATGTCCCACTCTCTACCTGTCCGACGAACGACGCAGTCCGAATCCGACAGGGTCCGGCGAAAAAGATCTAGGCCGCGGCGCCGGGCTTCAGGTAGGTGACCAGGCTGACGTCCAACATCTCCTCGGAGAAGTAGAACTCGCAGCCGCGCAGGTACTTCATGTACCGGTCGTATACCACCTGGGACTGGATCTCGATGGCCTTGTCCTTGTTGGCCTCGAGCGCGTCACCCCAGAGGTGCAGCGTCTTGATGTAGCTCTCGCGCAGCGAAATCGGCTCGGGCACAACGAAGCCCGCCTTCTCGCCGTGCTCGACCATCATGCCGGTCGACGGCAGGCGGCCGCCGGGGAAGATCTCGGTGAGGATGAACTTGATGAACCGGGCCGTCTCGAAGGTGACCTTCTTGCCCCGCGCGTTGAGGTCGTACGGGTGGTACGCAACGCTGCTCTGCACGGTCATCCGCCCGTCGTCGGGCATGATGCTGAACGTGTTCTTGAAGAAGTGGTCGTAGTTCTCGAAGCCGAAGTGCTCGAACGCCTCGATGGACACGATCCGGTCGACCGGCTGGTGGAAGTCCTCCCAGCCCTGCAGCAACACCTGGCGTGAACGGTCGGTGTCCAGGCCGTCCAGCACCTGCTGGGCGCGGGCGTGCTGGTTGTTGGACAACGTCAGGCCAATGACGTTGACGTCGTACTTCTCCACCGCGCGGCGCATGGTGGTGCCCCAGCCGCAGCCGATGTCGAGCAGCGTCATGCCGGGCTTGAGGTCCAGCTGGTCGAGGTTCAGGTCGACCTTGGCGATCTGCGCGTCCTCCAGCGACTGGTCCTCGCTGGTGAAGTAGGCGCTGCTGTAGGTCCGCGTCGGATCCTGGAACAGTCCGAAGAAGTCGTCGGACAGGTCGTAGTGCGCCTGGATGTCTTCCGGACGCGTCCGTGTCTGTATCGAGCCGTCTTGGTTCTCAGGCATCAGCGTGTATTAACCCTTTCCTACTGGCCCGGGGTATGACCGCACCCGGGTTGCGAAAGCACAATACCCGGCCCTATCAGACGCCGGAGCAACAACGCGCGTCATTTCACCAGGGTGAATTGGTTGACATCGACATATCCCACCCGGAAACCCTTTTCGCAACCGGTCAGGTAATGCATGTAGCGGTCGTACATCTCCTGCGACTGGATCTTGATGGCCTCGTCCTTGTGCGCCTCCAGCGCGGTGGACCAACAGTTCAGCGTGCGGGCGTAATGCGGCTGCAACGACTGCCGACGGGTCAGCGTGAAGCCGCCCTTCGCGGAGCGCTCCTCGACCATCTCGATCGACGGCAACCGGCCGCCGGGGAAGATCTCGTCGACGATGAACTTCATGAATCTGGCCAGTTCGAACGTCAGCGGCATGCCGCGCTCGGTCATCTGTGCCGGCACCAGCGCGGTGATGGTGTGCAGCAACATCACGCCGTCGTCGGGCAGCGCGTTGTTGGCCATCGCGAAGAAGTCGTCGTAGCGGTCGTGGCCGAAGTGCTCGAAAGCTCCGATCGATACGATCCGGTCGACCGACCCGCTGAACTCCTCCCAGCCGGCCAGGCGGACTTCCTTGGTGCGGGGGCTGTCGATCGCGTCCAGGGTCTTCTGCGCGTAGCCGGCCTGGTTCTTGGACAGGGTCAAGCCGATGACGTTGACGTCGTACTTCTCGACGGCGCGGCGCATCGTGCTGCCCCAACCGCAGCCGACGTCGAGCAGCGTCATGCCCGGCTCCAGGCCGAGCTTGCCGAGGGCCAGGTCGACCTTGGCCTGCTGCGCCTGCTCGAGCGTGTAGTCGTCTTCCTCGAAATAGGCGCAGCTGTAGGTCTGGCTCGGGTCGAGAAATAGTGCGAAAAACTCGTCCGACAGGTCGTAGTGGGCCTGGATGTCTTCGAAATGCGGCCTCAGCTTTTGGGCCATTGCGCTGCGCGCCTTCCTGGATTTTTGGTGTCCACCCTTGGCTGGATGAGACTGCCGCCCCCCGGCGATCCGAGGGTCAGCCTAGCCGCTTTGCCTGGTCAGGCCGAATCGGCGAAATTCGTGGTCAGCTCGCCGGTGATCTGGTCCCACAGCTGTTCGGGCAGGTCGTGACCCATCCCGTCGAACAACACCAGGCGAGCGCCCGGGATGGTCTGGGCCACGACGCGGCCGAAGAACGGTAGCTGCAGCTTGTCGGCCTTGCCGTGCAGGACGACGGTCGGCGCGGTGATCTGCTTGTCGTACTTCGCCAGGCTGCCGCTGGCGATGATCGCGCTGAAGTGGCGGGCCGTGCCCCACGGGTAGTAGCAGCGCTCGTAGCCCTCGATGGCCTCGGCGCGGAGCCGCTGTTCGGGGGCCGGGTATTTCGGGCTGCCGATGATCCGCCAGACCTTCACCGAGTAGTCGACGATCACGTCGAGCGGCGAGTTCGGCGACGGGCCCCTCAGTACCGCCAACAAGGCTTGCGGGTGCGGTGGCGGTAGGAATGGCCGGTTGTTGCTGGAGAAGATGATTGCCAGCGATCGGGTGCGGGCTTTGAATCGCGCCGCGAAGATCTGCGCGATCATGCCGCCCATCGAGGCGCCGACGATGTGGGCGCGGTCGATCTCGAGGTGGTCGAGGAGCGCGGCCGCGTCGTCGGCCATGTCCTCCAGGCGGTAGTCGGCTTTTCCGGGGATGCCGAGGAAGAACCTGACCATGTTCGGGATCATCGCGCCGCCGTTGCTGCGCCGCTGGGTCTTACTGGAGAGCCCGACGTCGCGGTTGTCGTAGCGGATCACCCGCAGGCCCTGCGCGACGAGCTTCTCGCAGAACCCGTCACGCCACAGCAGCAGCTGTGAGCCCAGGCCCATGATCAGCAGGACGGCCGGGTCGGTCGGCTCGCCCATGTCCTCGTAGTAGATGTCCAAATCGCCCGAACGTGCTGTGCCGGTGCGGATTTGCATGCGTTAGACCTCTAGTTCCGATTCGTTGTGTTCGCGGGTGACCTCGACCATGAAGTTGGCGAAGTAACCGGTGAGCTGCGGGTCGGACATCATCTGCCACGTCGGGGCCAGCAGCTTCATGTAGCGCTCGACGTAGAGGAACTGCTTGCCGATCAGCACCAGCTCGCGCGGCAGCTTGACGTCGTAGGCGTCGGCCAGCGCCGACAGCTGCTTGCCGATGTCGGCGTAGGACAGGTCGCCGAGCGTCGACATGGTCAACGGGGTGGCGAATTTCTCCAGGTCCTTGGCCGCCTCGGCCTCGGGCCGCATGGTGCCCACGGCGCCCATCAAGACGACGATCTTGCCGGCCGCGGCGTGGTCCTTCTTCACCAGCAGCGCGTGTACGAGTTCGCGCAGCAGCCAACGGGTCCGGGGATCGATGCGGCCCATGATGCCGAAGTCGAAGAAGACGATCCGGCCCTTGTCGTCGACATAGAGGTTGCCGGCATGCAGGTCGCCGTGGAACAGGCCGTGCCGCAGCCCACCCTCGAAGAGGCTGAACAGCAGCGCCTTGACCAGCTCGGTGCCGTCGAAGCCGGCCTTGCGGATGGCGGCGACGTCGTCGATGCGGATGCCCTGCACCCGCTCCATCGTCAGCACCCGCTCCGAGGTCAGGTCCCAGTACACCTGGGGCACCCGGATGTTCTTGCCGAGCGGCGACGCCTGCAGGTGGGAGACCCAGGCCTCCATCGACTGTGCTTCCAGCCGGAAGCTCAGTTCCTCGGCCAGGTTGTCGGAGAAGTCTGCGACCACGTCCTGCGCCGACAGCCGGCGGCCCAGCTTGGCCAGCTCGACGGCCTGGGCGAAGCGCTTGAGGATCTGCAGGTCGGCCGCGACCCGGCGGCGGATGCCCGGCCGCTGGATCTTGACGACCACCTCTTCGCCACTGTGCAGCGTGGCGTAGTGCACCTGCGCGATGGACGCCGAGGCGAACGGTTCCTCGTCGAAGTGGGCGAACAGGTCCTGCGGATCGCCGCCGAGCTCCTCCTTGAAGAGTTTGTGGACGGCGTCCTTGTCGGCCGGCGGAACCCGGTCGAGCAGGCCGCGGAACTCACGGGACAGCTGCTCGCCGAAGGCACCCGGGCTGGACGCGATGATCTGGCCGAATTTGACGTACGTCGGACCAAGGTCGGCGAAGGTCTGGGGGAGCTGCTTGATCGCCTTTTGCTGCAGCGGACCCTTGCGGGGCAGCGTGGTCAGGATGCGGGCTAGCGTGCGGGTGAGCTGCCAACCGGTCGCGCCGATGCGAGCCGCCTCGACCGGCAACGGCACCCGGTCGAGCCTGGCAACCCCGCGGTGGTTGTTGGAACTCATGATTGCAGTGTCTCAAATCGGCCGGATCAAGTCCCAATTCCTGTGAGCCCGCTCACGGCGCCGCGGCCCTGGCAAAGTTCTCGGTCAGGGTCTCGACGATCGGCCGCCACACCGGTTCGGGGAGGTCGTGGCCCATGCCGTCGATCACCACGTATCGGGCTTTCGGGATGGCGGCGGCGACATTGCGGCCGTTGCGGGGCCTCAGCATCGGGTCGTGCGAGCCGTGCAGAACCACCGTTGGCGCGGTGATCGCCTTGCTGAACCGCAGCAGGCTGCCAGTGCCCAGCACGGCGTCGAACTGCCGCAGCATGCCCGGGGGATAGCTGGACCGCTCGGCCAGCGCCTGGACCCGGCTGCGCAGCTCGGACTCGGGCGGCAGGAAGTTCGGTCCGTTGAACACCGCGACGTTGCGCATCTCGAACGCGAGCTTCTCCTCGTCGGTCGCGTCTTTCTTGGGCCCGCCGAACGCCAGCCTGATCACCCGCCAGGCCGGCAGCCGGGAGAACGGCTTGCCGGTGGTGGACATGACGATGGCCAGCGAGGCCACCCGGTCCGG
Organism: Candidatus Mycobacterium wuenschmannii; assembly: GCF_030252325.1. Lineage (NCBI taxonomy): Bacteria > Bacillati > Actinomycetota > Actinomycetes > Mycobacteriales > Mycobacteriaceae > Mycobacterium > Candidatus Mycobacterium wuenschmannii. Next base: position 4,595,569 of record NZ_CP126981.1, read on the forward strand.
CTCGGTGGCGGCCAGGATCTGCGCGATCATGCCGCCCATCGAGGCGCCGACGACGTGCGCGGCGCGGATGTCGAGGTGGTCGAGTAGCGCGACGATGTCGTGTGCCATGTCTTCGAGGGTGTAGGGCACGTCGCTGCCGCGCCCGACCAGGTAGCGCCCGACCCGCCGGTACACCGAGCCCGCGGCGCGCTGGCCGTGCATCTTGGCCGACAGCCCGGTGTCGCGGTGGTCGAAGCGGATCACCCGGTAGCCCTGCCGCACGAGCAGCGCGCAGAATCCGTCCGGCCACATCGGCAACTGCGCGCCCAGGCCCATGATCAGCAGGACGGCGGGGTCCCGCGGGTCGCCGAGGTCCTCGTAGTACAGCTCGACTTCGCCGTTGGGCGCGACACCGCTACGCGTCTCCACTCGGCCTCCACGGTTGCACCCAGCCCTCGATCGACCAGCCCTCCAGCGCCGCCAGCAGCTCGTACATGGTGGCGCCGTCGATGCTCTCGCGAACGATGTCGGCGTGGCCGGAGTGCCGGGTCAGCTCGTTGATCACGTGCAGGATCACCCAGCGAACCGACCAGCCCTTGATGCCCTTCGGGAACCATGGAATATCCTGCGGCACAGGCACTTTCGCCTCGAGATCGGCGGTGTCGACCAGCTGTAGCGACTTGGCGTTCTCGCTTCGGAAATTCTCGAGCAGGCCATCCAGCGTCTCGTCGGGCCGCATCACATGCTGGTCGGCGAAATCCTGGGCGATCTCGTCGAACGGGCGGGGGTCTTTCCGTGGGGCGTCCGGCGCCGCGGCCACGCGGGACATCCAGGTGCGCTGCATGGCGGTGACGTGCTTGATCAGCCCGCCGACCGAGAGGTCGCTGACCGTCGGCGACGACCGGGCCTGCTCGTCGGTCAGCCCGTAGGCGACCGCGAAGAATGCGCTCTGGTGATAGGCGAGGAACTCGCGCAGTGCGCTGCGTTCGTCGGCGACGGGCGAGGCGAGAGCAGGCATCGGCGGTCCTTTCGCAAGACGTGCCTCAAGCCTTCCACCCGGTTACGACATCAACGTCGTAGGGTGCGGGAATGGAGGTGAAGTCGGCGGAGTCGACGGAGCTTTTCGTGGGGCCTTCGGAAGCCCCACTGCAGGTGGTTCGGGTGACCCTGGACGGGGCCGCGGGCCCGGTGGAGGTTCGCGTTTCCGGCGACGGACTCAGCGGTTTCGCCACCGGCGTGGACGTCGTCGAGGTACCGGTGTCGGTCACCGATCCGGTGGTCGCGCAGCGACGGACCGCGTCCGTCCACGTCTCGAGTGTCGCGACCCCGTTCGAGTTCGTCGTCGCCGAACCCGGCTGGACGATGTTCATGATCAGCCACTTCCACTACGACCCGGTGTGGTGGAACACCCAGGGGGCCTACACCAGCCTCTGGACCGAGGATCCGCCCGGAAAAGCCCGTCAGACCAACGCTTTTGAACTGGTCCACGCGCATCTGGAGATGGCCCGCCGAGAGCCTGAATACAAGTTCGTCCTCGCCGAGGTGGACTACCTCAAGCCCTACTGGGACACCCATCCCGAGGACCGCGCCGACCTGCGTCGGCTGATGAAACAGGGTCGCGTCGAGATCATGGGCGGCACCTACAACGAACCCAATACCAACCTCACCAGCGCCGAGACGACGATCCGAAACTTTGTGCACGGCATTGGGTTTCAACGTGACGTGCTCGGGGGAGACCCGGAAACGGCCTGGCAGCTCGACGTGTTCGGGCATGACCCGCAGTTCCCGGGCATGGCCGCGGATGCGGGACTGACCTCGAGTTCGTGGGCTCGCGGGCCGCACCACCAGTGGGGTCCGATGCACAGCGAGGGCGGCGTCGCGGGCATGCAGTTCAGCAGCGAGTTCGAGTGGATCTCGCCGTCGGGCCGCGGGCTGCTGACGCACTACATGCCGGCGCACTATTCGGCCGGCTGGTGGATGGACGAGTCGACGACGGTCGCAGAGGCCGAGCAGGCCTGCTACGAGTTGTTCGCGGAGCTCAAGAAGGTCGCGCTGACCCGCAACGTGCTCCTACCGGTCGGCACCGACTACACGCCACCGAACAAGTGGGTCACCGAGATTCACCGCGACTGGGCCGCGCGCTACACCTGGCCGCGGTTCGTCTGCGCGCTCCCGTGCGAGTTCTTCGCCGCGGTGCGCGCCGAGCTCGATGAGCGCGGCGAGGCGCCGTCGCCGCAGACCCGCGACATGAACCCGATCTACACCGGCAAGGACGTGTCGTTCATCGACACCAAGCAGGCCAACCGCGCCGCCGAAGACGCGGTGCTGGACGCCGAGAAGTTCGCGGTGTTCGCCGGCCAGCTGGCCGGCGCCGAGTATCCGCAGGCCGCGCTGGCCAAGGCGTGGGTGCAGTTGGCCTACGGCGCCCACCATGACGCGATCACCGGCTCGGAGTCCGACCAGGTCTACCTCGATCTGCTGACCGGCTGGCGCGACGCGTGGGAGCTCGGAAGGTCGGCCCGCGACAACGCGCTCGCGCTGTTGTCCAGCGCGGTCGACGGTGACGTGGTGGTGTGGAACACGTTGGCGCACAATCGGACCGACGTCGCGACCGCGCGGTTTGCCGACCCTGTCGGTGCTCGTGTGCGGGTGCTCGACCACGAGGGTGCGGCGCTGCCCGCGGTCGTCGAACACGGCGGCCGGTCGGTCAGCTGGCTGGCCCGCGACGTGCCGTCGCTGGGGTGGCGGGCCTTCTCGATAGTCGCCGGCGGCGACGCCGATAGTGGTTGGGAGCTTTTGGAGGGCAACGAAATTGCCAACGAGCACTACCGGCTGGCGGTCGATCCGACGCGCGGCGGCGGCGTGGTGTCGCTGGTGCGCGACGGCAAGCAGCTGATCGCCGATGGCAGGGTCGGCAACGAGCTGGCGGTCTACGAGGAGTATCCGGCACACCCGGTCGGTGGCGAAGGGCCGTGGCATCTGCTGCCCAAGGGGCCGGTGGTGGGCTCGTCGGAATCGGCTGCCGAGGTGCGCGCCTATCGCAGCCCGCTGGGCCGCCGGTTGGTGGTTCGCGGTCGGATCGGTGACCTGTTGCGCTACACCCAGACGCTGACGCTGTGGCGCGGTGTCGACCGGGTGGACTGCTCGACCACGATCGATGACTTCGTCGGCGAGGACCGACTGTTGCGGCTGCGCTGGCCCTGTCCGGTGCCGGGGGCGATGCCGGTCAGTGAGGTCGGCGACGCCGTCGTCGGTCGAGGTTTTGCGTTGCTGCACAACGACACCGAGTCAGTGGACACTGCCGACCATCCGTGGACGCTGGACAACCCGGCCTACGGCTGGTTCGGCTTGTCGTCGGCGGCGCGGGTGCGCGTCGGCGACGGTGTGCGCGCGGTGTCGGTCGCCGAGGTCGTCGCCCCGACCGAGGCGCTCAGCGGCGAGTTGGCCCGCGACCTGTTGGTGGCGCTGGTGCGGGCCGGGGTCACGGCGACCTGCAGTAGTGCCGACAAGCCGCGGTACGGGCTGCTCGGCGTCGACTCCAATCTGCCGGATACCCGGATCGCGTTGGGGGACAGCGCGTTTACCGAGGCGGTGTTGGCGGCCGCCGACACAGCCTACGCCCACGAGGTCACGCGGCAACTGGCCGAGACGGGCCACGCCCGGGTGTGGGTGCCCGCCGCGGCGCCGCTGGCGGACGGCTGGATTCCCGACGCCGATCTCCGCGACGCGCGGGCGTTGCCGGTGCTGGTGATCACCGGGCGTGACGACGCGCACCTCGCCAAGGCCATCGCCGCGGTGGCCGACGACCTGGCCGATGCGGAGATCGTCGTCGAGCAGCAGGTGCCGTCGGGGCTGCAGGAATTCGAGTCGCGCACCGTCGCGCTGTGCAACCGCGGCGTGCCCAGCTTCGCCGTCGAGACCGACGGCACACTGCATACCGCGCTGATGCGATCCTGCACCGGCTGGCCGTCCGGGGTCTGGATCGACGAGCCGCGGCGTACCGCGCCCGACGGCTCCAACTTCCAATTGCAGCACTGGACACATACTTTCGACTATGCGCTGGTGTCTGGCGGTGGCGACTGGCGGCACGCCGACATTCCGGAACGCAGCGCGGAGTTCTCGCATCCGTTGCTGCCGGTGTCGTCCACGAAGTCGCTCGGAGGACTGGCCGCGGCGGGCTCACTGCTGCAGGTCGAGCCGGCCGGTGTGCAGTTGGGCGCGCTGAAGGCGGCCGGAAACCCACTGGCGCACGGTAGTTCGCAGCGCGTCGACACCGGCCACGTCGCGATCCGGTTGGTCGAAACCCGCGGCGGCGAGGCCGATGTCGTGGTGCGCTCACCATTGGGCACGGTGTCGGAGCTGCGGTCGGCGGATCTGCTGGAGCGACCGCTCGGGCAGGGTCACCTCGGTACGTTGCACGGGCATCAGATCGGCACCGCGCTGGCCCGACTCGACCTGTCCCGGCTGCTCGACGCCGAAAACACCACGCTGGCAACGGATGCCGAGATAGCGCAACCGTTGTACGCGCGCTACTGGCTGCACAACCGCGGGCCGGCGCCGCTGGGCGGGCTGCCCGCCGTCGCGCATTTGCACCCGCACCAGCTCACGGCCGATGCGGGTGCGAACGTGTCGGTACGCCTGACCCTGGCCAGCGACAGCAGCGATGCTCCGCTGTCGGGCACGGTCTCGGTGGTCTGCCCGCCGGGTTGGTCGGTCAGCCCCGCGCTGCTGCCGTTCAGCGTGCCGGCCGGCGAACACCTGGAATCCGACATCGTCGTGAAGGTGCCTGCGGACGCCGAGCCCGGCGTGTACCCGATTCGCGCGCAGCTGATGGTCAACGGCGCCGGGGTGCCCGCGTCGTGGCATCAAGTGGTGGAGGACATCGCCCTGGTGTCGGTTGGTGGCGCCGACGACAGCGGGCTGATCTATCTGTCTGACGAGCCCACCGATGTCGTTGTCGCCGCCGGTGATTCGGCCCGGCTGACCGCGACGGTCGGCACGACCGCCGGCGCCGAGCTGAGCTTGGAGGCGCACCTGATCAGCCCATGGGGCACGTGGGAGTGGATTGGACCGGACGTGCTCGGCGCCGTGGTGCCGGCCCGCGGCCGCGTCGAGATTGCGTTCGACGTGCGCCCCCCGGCCTGGGTCGAACCCGGCCAGTGGTGGGCGCTGATCCGGATCGGCTGCGCCGGCCGACTGGTCTACTCGCCGGCGGTGAAGGTGATCGTCTCGTGAATATCGCTGTCGTGGACGGCATTCCGATACCGGTCGACGAGGTCGACGTCCGGGAAGCGCGGCTGCGCGGCGGCTCGATGGCGTCCGCGCTGCCAATGCCCGGCACCAGCGAGGGTCGGCAACTACGCCGCTGGCTGACCCAGTTGATCGTCACCGAACGCGTGGTTGCCGTCGAGGCCGCGGCCCGAGGCCTGACGGTGGACGGCGTACCGACCGAGGACGATCTGCTTCCCGACATCACCGCCCGCCTCGAGATCGGCAGCATCGCCGCAGCGGCGCTGGGCGACGTCCGCGCGCGGGCCCTGTTCGTCGTGATCACGGCCGACGTCCGCGTCGGTGATGACGAGATCGCCGCCTACCACGATCGAAACCCGTTGCGGTTCGGCGATTGTCGACGCGAGAACTACGGCTGGCGCGCCCCGGCCGTAGTCGTCCCGCCGTTCGCGGTGGTGCGCCCGCTGATCGCCGAGCATCTGCTGGCCGCCGCGCATCGGCGCGCGTTTCGGGTGTGGCTCGATCGGCGCCGCGCCGACCTGGTCCAACTCTCGCCCGGCTACGAGCACCCGGGAGACCCGCGCCAGCCTGACAACACCCATCGGCACTGAGCCCCGATGCTGACCCTCGCTCTGGACATCGGCGGCACCAAGATCGCCGTCGGACTCGTCGATCCGGCAGGCGAGCTGGTGCACCGCGCGATTGAGCCGACTCCCAAAGACAAAGTCGCAGAAAATGTCTGGGAGGTCGTCGCGCGGATGATCGGCGATGTCGCCCAGGTCGCCGAAGGAGCGATCCGCGCGGTCGGCATCGGCTCCGCCGGTCCCATCGATGCCACGGACGGCACCGTCAGCCCGGTCAACATTCCGTCCTGGCAAGGGTTTCCACTGCGTGACCGGGTCGCGGCCGCGATGCCGAGCGTGCCGGTACAACTGGCCGGCGACGCCGTCTGCATGGCACTCGGCGAGCATTGGCGCGGTGCCGGCCGCGGTGCCCCCTTCATGCTGGGCATGGTCGTGTCGACCGGCGTCGGCGGCGGACTGGTGCTCAACGGCAAGCCGTACCAGGGACGCACCGGCAATGCGGGGCACGTCGGCCACGTCGTCGTCGATCAAGGTGGGCAGCCGTGTCCGTGCGGAGGCCACGGCTGCGTCGAGACGTTTGCATCGGGGCCATGGATGACGCGCTGGGCCCTGGCCAACGGCTGGGCCGGCCCGCCGGACGCCGCCGCCCTCGGCCGGGCCGCCGAAGCCGGTGAACCCGTGGCGCTGCAGGCATTTCAGCGCGGCGCCACGGCGCTTGCGGCGATGATCGCGTCCGTCGGCGCGACGTGCGACCTCGATCTGGTTGTCATCGGCGGGGGAGTCGCGAAGTCCGGCCCGATCCTTTTCGATCCGCTGCGAGCGGCGCTGGCGAACTACGCCGGTTTGAGCTTCGTCCGCGACATCCAGGTGGTGCCGGCTGCGCTCGGAGGTGATGCGGGGCTGATCGGTGCCGCCGCGCTGGTCTCATCCGTCACGTGAGTCACCGGGCCTGGCCATGCGCCGAGTTGCCCGCCTTCGAGCGAATTTAGCGGGGGTGTCGGACCGGCGTGCGAGGTTCCGTCGATGAGGAAGCTACGCGGGATCGAATTGCGTTACGTGCTCACGATGCATCTGGCTAGACACGGTCGGTCGACAATTGGAGAGCTTGTCGGGGCGCTTGCCCACCACGGATTCAGCGTCGACACCCCGGCCAATAAGTCGGTATCGGACGCGCTGCGGTGGGAGTGCCGGCGCGGCAGGGTGCGCCGGGTTGGGTGGGGCATGTACAGCCCGGGCGAGATGCCGCGCGGTACCGAGTATCGGATTCGTCAGCGAGAGTTGGCGCTGCGCGCCGCGGCAAATTCGCTCGAAGGCGGGCAACTCGGCACATCCCCCGGAGCCGTGACGGCTGAGACTCGTCGTTTTGGCTGATCGCGGCGCTGCACTGTATGGTGGTCGGCGATCCACCGAAGACCGTCGGTCACCGAGCAATCGGTTGAAGGTCCGGGAACACCGGACGACCCACGCAGGAGGACGAGGCAGCTTCTTCGCGCCCCGACCGCATCCTGCGTTCGGGGCGTTTGTCGTTTTCCGGGCGGAGAAAACCCTAGGAGGGATGCATGGCCCAGGCTGACAAGGCCACCGCCGTTGCAGACATCGCTGAGCAGTTCAAGGCGTCAACCGCCACCGTGATCACCGATTACCGCGGCCTGACGGTCGGCAACCTGGCCGAGCTGCGCCGGTCGCTTGCCGGCACGGCAACCTACTCGGTCGCCAAGAACACGCTGATCAAGCGCGCTGCTTCGGAAGCCGGCGTCGAGGGCCTCGACGAGCTGTTCGTCGGCCCGACCGCGATCGCGTTCGTCAGCGGCGAAGCCGTTGACGCCGCCAAGGCGATCAAGAAGTTCGCCAAGGACCACAAGGCGCTGGTCATCAAGGGCGGCTACATGGACGGCCGCGCGCTGTCCGTCGCCGAAGTCGAGAAGATCGCCGACCTTGAGTCGCGCGAAGTCTTGCTGGCCAAGCTGGCCGGAGCGATGAAGGCCAACCTGTCCAAGGCGGCCGGGCTGTTCAACGCGCCCGCGTCGCAGGTGGCCAGGCTCGCCGCTGCGCTGCAAGAGAAGAAGGCCGCCGAGGCCCCGGCCGAAGCCGCGGCCCCCGCCGCCGAGGCAACCGAAGCACCTGCGGAAACCCCCGCCGAAACCACCGAATAACCCGTAACACCCAGGAAGGACCCACAACATGTCCAAGCTCTCCACTGACGAACTGCTCGACGCCTTCAAGGAACTGACCCTGCTCGAGCTCTCGGAGTTCGTGAAGAAGTTCGAGGAGACCTTCGAGGTCACCGCGGCCGCTCCGGTCGCCGTCGCCGCCGCCGGCCCCGCCGCCGGTGGTGCCCCCGCCGAGGCCGCCGAGGAGCAGTCGGAATTCGACGTCATCCTCGAGGCCGCCGGTGACAAGAAGATCGGCGTCATCAAGGTCGTGCGTGAGATCGTCTCCGGCCTTGGCCTGAAGGAAGCCAAGGACCTGGTCGACGGCGCGCCGAAGCCGGTTCTGGAGAAGGCCCCCAAGGAGGCCGCCGACGAGGCCAAGAGCAAGCTCGAGGCCGCCGGCGCCACCGTTACCGTCAAGTAGTTCTACACGCGAAAACCCCCGGAGCCCAATGGGTTTCGGGGGTTTCGTGTATCTAGCGCTGGACCGAGGCCAGCTGGGACTTACGCACCAGCTCTGGTGAGTCACCCAGCGCGACAAGCAAGTTCGTCGTCAACGCGGCCAGCACCGGGCCGACGGCGCTGCCCTGCGCGCCATAGGACCCCGCCAACTCGAGCATGACGAAGCCGTGGATCGCGGCCCAGAACTGCGCGGCGGTGGCCACCACGGCAGCGTCGTCGTCGGGTGCGCCATCGATGCGCCCGGCCTGCATCGATCGGTGTACACCGCGCACGACGTGCGCGAAGCTGGGGTAGTGGTCGTTGATCTCGGCCAGGGTCAGCGTCAGCACGTTGTGAGCCGGCGCGTTGATGCCATGCGCGCTGGTGCTGCCGAACATCAACCGGTACATGTGCGGCCGTTCGATCGCGTAGCGCCGGTATGCGATGCCCGTGGCCATCAGATCGGCGACGGGATCCGAGGTTTCCGGCATCGTCATCGCCTCGTCGAACTGGCGCAGACCCTCGTCGGCGACGGCGGCGATCAGGCCGGGCATCCCGCTGAAATACGTGTACACCGCCATCGTCGAGGTGCCCGCAGCGCTCGCGATCTTGCGGGTCTGCAGCCCGTCCGGCCCGTCCTGATTGAGCGTGTCGACGGCGACGCGCAGCAACTCGTCGCGGACGTTGCGCTCGGCGGTCGGGGGCACCGACACATCTTGACACAGCCCGCACCGGATCGGTATAACGGTGGCATATCAACGTTATACGAGCTAGGAGGCAGAAGTGAGCCACGCCGTCACCACCCCGCCGGCAAATCCGTATCTCGATGACTTCCTGGCACCGGTCACGAAAGAGGTGACCGCGACCGACCTGCGCGTCACCGGCCACATCCCCGACTTCCTGGATGGCCGCTACTTGCGCAACGGACCCAACCCGGTCGCCGAGGTCGACCCGGCCACCTATCACTGGTTCACCGGCGACGGCATGATCCACGGTGTCTCGCTGCACGGCGGAAAGGCCGGCTGGTATCGCAATCGATGGGTCCGCAGCGCTCCCGTCCGCGCCGCGTTGGGCGAGCCGGCCACCGCCGGCAACCTCAAAGCTGGCATGCAGTCGCTCGGCGCCAACACCAACGTGCTGGCTCACGCCGGCAGGACGCTGGCGCTGGTCGAGGGGGGCGTCGCCAACTACGAGCTCACCGACGAACTCGACACCGTCGGGCAGTGCGACTTCGACGGCACCCTCAGCGGCGGCTACGCCGCGCATCCGCACCGCGACCCGCACACCGGCGAGTTGCACGCCGTCAACTACTCCTTCGCTCGCGGCAAGTCCGTGCAGTATTCGGTGATCGGCACCGACGGCCGCGCCCGGCGCACGGTCGACATCGCGGTCTCGGGGTCGCCGATGATGCACGACTTCTCGTTGACCGATAAATACGTCGTGCTCTACGACCTACCGGTGACCCTCGACCCGATGCAGGTGTTGCCGAAGAAGATGCCCCGGTGGATGCGCCGCCCGGCCCAGATCGTGGCCGAGGCCGTCGTCGGTCAGATTCCGGTGCCCGGGCCGCTCGCGGCGAGATTCAACCGCAACGAGAAGTCCGCCTACGAGCTGCCCTACTCCTGGAACCCCAAGTACCCGGCCCGTGTCGGGGTGATGCCGCGCGAGGGCACCAATAAAGACGTCCGGTGGTTCGACATCGAGCCCTGCTACGTCTACCACCCGCTGAACGCCTACTCCGAGAACCGCGACGGCCAGGAAGTGCTGGTCCTCGACGTGTGCCGCTACGAGCGGATGTTCGACCGCGACCGTCGCGGGCCCGGCGGCGTCACGCCCACCCTGGACCGGTGGACGATCAATTTGAGCACCGGCCGGGTCGGCAGCGAACGGCTCGACGACCGCTCGCAGGAATTCCCGCGGATCAACGAGACGCTGCTGGGGGCCAAGCACCGCTTCGGCTACACAGTCGGCATCGACGGCGGGTTCGTGAACTCAGGCAGATCGAAAATGTCGTCGTCGCTCTACAAGCACGACCTGGCGGCCGGATCGAGCATGGTCGCGCCGCTCGACCCGGAGTTGCTGATCGGCGAGATGTCGTTCGTGCCGCGCCCGGCCACGGGGTCGACTAGCTTGTCTGAGGACGACGGAATCCTGATCGGTTACGGGTACCACCGCGGACACGACGAAGGCCAGCTGCTGCTGCTCGACGCGCAAACGTGCGAGTCGGTGGCGACGGTCCACTTGCCGCAGCGCGTACCGATGGGATTTCACGGAAACTGGGCGCCGCAGGACTGATCAAATCCGAGCTACCTGTGCGCTACAGTGACTCAAGCCACAAGCTGGCCTTGGGCTGCGATCAGCAACATCAGCGGGAGGATTTCGCGTGGGTATCGGTATCTCGGTTGAGGGACTGACCAAGTCTTTTGGGTCCCAGCGAATCTGGGAAGACGTCACGATGGAGATCCCGGAGGGCGAGGTCAGCGTTCTGCTCGGCCCGTCCGGTACCGGTAAGTCCGTCTTCCTGAAGTCGTTGATCGGTCTACTGCGCCCCGAGCGCGGCTCGATCGTCGTCGACGGCACGGACATCACCGAGTGTTCGGCCAAGGAGCTCTACGACATCCGCACCCTGTTCGGCGTGATGTTCCAGGACGGCGCGTTGTTCGGGTCGATGAACCTCTACGACAACACCGCCTTCCCGCTGCGCGAGCACACCAAGAAGAAGGAGAGCGAGATCCGTGACATCGTCATGGAGAAGCTCGACATGGTGGGTCTGACCGGCGACGAGAAGAAGTTCCCCGGTGAGATCTCCGGTGGTATGCGCAAGCGCGCCGGCCTGGCCCGCAGCCTGGTGCTCGACCCGCAGATCATCCTCTGTGACGAGCCGGACTCCGGTCTGGACCCGGTCCGTACCGCTTACCTGAGCCAGCTGCTGATCGACATCAACGCCCAGATCGACTGCACGATCCTGATCGTGACGCACAACATCAACATCGCCCGCACGGTGCCCGACAACATGGGCATGTTGTTCCGCCGCAAGCTGGTCATGTTCGGCCCCCGCGAGGTGCTGCTGACCTCCGACGAGCCGGTGGTGCGCCAGTTCCTCAACGGTCGCCGTATCGGCCCGATCGGTATGTCGGAGGAAAAGGACGAGGCCACGATGGCCGAGGAGCAGGCCCACTTGGAGGCCGGCCACCACGACGGTGGCGTCGACGAGATCGAGGGCGTGCCGCCGCAGGTCACCGCGACCCCGGGCATGCCGGAGCGCAAGGCCGCCGGTCGCCGGCAGGCCCGCGTCCGGGAGAACCTGCACCTGCTGCCCAAGCAGGCCCAGGAGGCCATCCTCGAGTCCTTCGAGGCAGACAAGCAGTCGGCCCAGAAATACGACGACCCGGACACCGCCTCGATCCCCACCCAGCGTCACTGACAGCGCGACCGCACCAGGCCCCCGACCCGAAGGAGTTTGTTCCACAACAAGGTGCGTCACCTCTTGACGGAAGCCCCCCAAAGGGTCACTCTGTTGGGCAGCATGTATGCACGGGAAGTTCGAGTCGCCAGCCAGCGCCGCCTCCCCGTCCTGGAGAATGAGGCCCGAGCAGGGTAGTTGAGGAATGCGCCGTCCTGCGCTATTGTTGGACGTTGCGCTGGCTGCCTCCTGCCCACCTCACACCCGCCACACGACACCGTGGTCTTTGCCTGAGCTATCGCTGATTCAAGCGAATTAGCTGCGTGCGTGAGAACCGGACAGATCGTCCGCCAGCCGAACCGACAAAGTCATAGCGGCGAACGGCTCCGGTGGCCTCCGGATCTCTAGTCGCGTGAGGTGCTGGAAGGAATGCATCTTGGCAGTCTCCCGCCAGAGCAAGAAAACCCCCCTGAATTCCTCAAGTTCTGCTTCCGCTTACAGTTCCGTCCCCGGGGCTCCCGATCGTGTCTCGTTCGCCAAGTTGCGCGAGCCGCTCGAGGTGCCCGGCTTGCTGGACGTGCAGACCGACTCGTTCGAGTGGCTGATCGGCAAGGACACCTGGCGCGAGCGCGCCGTGGAACGCGGCGAGGTCGACCCCAAGGGCGGTCTCGAAGAGGTACTCGAAGAGCTGTCGCCGATCGAGGACTTCTCCGGCTCCATGTCGCTGTCCTTCTCCGACCCGCGCTTCGACGAGGTCAAGGCGCCCGTCGATGAGTGCAAAGACAAGGACATGACGTACGCGGCCCCGCTGTTCGTCACCGCGGAGTTCATCAACAACAACACCGGCGAGATCAAGAGCCAGACGGTGTTCATGGGTGACTTCCCGATGATGACGGAGAAGGGCACGTTCATCATCAACGGCACCGAGCGCGTGGTGGTCAGCCAGCTGGTCCGCTCGCCGGGCGTGTACTTCGACGACACCATCGACAAGTCCACCGAGAAGGTGCTGCACAGCGTCAAGGTGATCCCGAGCCGCGGTGCGTGGCTGGAGTTCGACATCGACAAGCGCGACACTGTCGGCGTCCGCATCGACCGCAAGCGCCGCCAGGCCGTCACCGTACTGCTCAAGGCACTGGGCTGGACCAACGAGCAGATCCGCGAGCGCTTCGGCTTCTCCGAGATCATGATGCAGACCCTCGAGCGGGACCCCACCCAGAACTCCGACGAGGCGCTGTTGGAGATCTACCGCCGGCTGCGTCCGGGCGAGCCGCCGACGAAGGAGTCCGCGCAGACCCTGCTGGAGAACCTGTTCTTCAAGGAAAAGCGCTACGACCTGGCCCGCGTCGGTCGCTACAAGATCAACAAGAAGCTGGGTCTGACCGCCCAGCCGACCGAGGCCTCGTCGACCACGTTGACCGAGGAAGACGTCGTCGCGACCGTCGAGTACCTGGTGCGCCTGCACGAAGGCCAGGCCACGATGACCGCCCCCGGTGGTGTCGAGGTGCCCGTCGAGACCGATGACATCGACCACTTCGGCAACCGCCGTCTGCGCACGGTCGGTGAGCTGATCCAGAACCAGATCCGGGTCGGTATGTCCCGGATGGAGCGCGTGGTCCGCGAGCGGATGACGACTCAGGACGTCGAGGCGATCACGCCGCAGACCCTGATCAACATCCGTCCCGTGGTCGCCGCGATCAAGGAGTTCTTCGGCACCAGCCAGCTGTCGCAGTTCATGGACCAGAACAACCCGCTGTCGGGTCTGACCCACAAGCGCCGTCTGTCGGCGCTGGGCCCCGGTGGTCTGTCCCGTGAGCGCGCCGGCCTCGAGGTTCGCGACGTGCACTCCAGCCACTACGGCCGGATGTGTCCGATCGAGACCCCGGAAGGCCCGAACATCGGTCTGATCGGTTCGTTGTCGGTGTACGCGCGGGTCAACCCGTTCGGCTTCATCGAGACGCCGTATCGCAAGGTCAATGACGGTGTCGTCACCGACGAGATCCGGTACCTGACCGCCGACGAGGAAGACCGCCACGTCGTCGCCCAGGCCAACTCGCCGCTGGACGACGCCGGCCACTTCGCCGAGGACCGCGTGCTGGTCCGACGCAAGGGTGGCGAGGTCGAGTACGTGTCGTCGGCCGAGGTCGACTACATGGACGTCTCGCCGCGGCAGATGGTCTCGGTGGCCACCGCGATGATTCCGTTCCTCGAGCACGACGACGCCAACCGTGCCCTGATGGGCGCCAACATGCAGCGCCAGGCGGTTCCGCTGGTGCGCAGCGAGGCGCCGCTGGTGGGTACCGGCATGGAGCTGCGCGCCGCGATCGACGCCGGCGATGTCGTCGTCGCCGACAAGGCCGGTGTCATCGAGGAGGTGTCCGCCGACTACATCACCGTGATGGCCGACGACGGCACCCGGCACACCTACCGGATGCGCAAGTTCGCCCGCTCGAACCACGGCACCTGCGCCAACCAGCGTCCGATCGTGGACGCCGGTGAGCGGGTCGAGTCCGGCCAGGTCATCGCCGACGGCCCCTGCACCGACAACGGTGAGATGGCGCTCGGTAAGAACCTGCTGGTCGCCGTCATGCCGTGGGAGGGTCACAACTACGAGGACGCGATCATCCTGTCCAACCGGCTGGTTGAAGAGGACGTGCTCACCTCGATTCACATCGAAGAGCACGAGATCGACGCCCGCGACACCAAGCTGGGTGCCGAGGAGATCACGCGGGACATCCCGAACGTCTCCGACGAGGTGCTGGCTGACCTCGACGAGCGCGGCATCGTCCGTATCGGCGCCGAGGTTCGCGACGGCGACATCCTGGTCGGCAAGGTCACCCCGAAGGGTGAGACCGAGCTGACCCCGGAGGAGCGGCTGCTCCGTGCGATCTTCGGTGAGAAGGCGCGCGAGGTCCGCGACACGTCGCTGAAGGTGCCGCACGGTGAGTCCGGCAAGGTCATCGGTATCCGGGTGTTCTCGCGCGAGGACGACGACGAGCTGCCGGCCGGTGTCAACGAGCTGGTCCGCGTCTACGTCGCCCAGAAGCGCAAGATCTCCGACGGTGACAAGCTGGCCGGACGCCACGGCAACAAGGGCGTCATCGGCAAGATCCTGCCGGTCGAGGACATGCCGTTCCTGCCGGACGGCTCGCCGGTCGACATCATCCTGAACACGCACGGTGTGCCGCGACGGATGAACATCGGCCAGATCCTGGAAACCCACCTCGGGTGGGTGGCCAAGGCCGGCTGGAACATCGAAGGTGCTCCGGACTGGGCGGCGAACCTGCCCGAGGACCTGCACACCTCCGAACCCGACTCGATCGTCGCGACCCCGGTGTTCGACGGCGCCAAGGAAGAGGAGCTGCAGGGCCTGCTGGCCTCGACGCTGCCCAACCGCGATGGCGACGTGATGGTGAACGCCGACGGCAAGGCGAACCTGTTCGATGGCCGCAGTGGTGAGCCGTTCCCGTACCCGGTGACGGTTGGCTACATGTACATCATGAAGCTGCACCACTTGGTGGACGACAAGATTCACGCCCGTTCCACCGGCCCGTACTCGATGATCACCCAGCAGCCGCTGGGTGGTAAGGCGCAGTTCGGTGGTCAGCGATTCGGCGAGATGGAGTGCTGGGCCATGCAGGCCTACGGCGCCGCGTACACGCTGCAGGAGCTCTTGACCATCAAGTCCGACGACACCGTCGGTCGCGTCAAGGTGTACGAGGCGATCGTCAAGGGCGAGAACATCCCCGAGCCGGGCATCCCGGAGTCGTTCAAGGTGCTTCTCAAGGAGTTGCAGTCGCTGTGCCTGAACGTCGAGGTGCTGTCCAGCGACGGCGCGGCGATCGAGATGCGCGACGGCGACGACGAGGACCTGGAGCGCGCTGCGGCGAACCTGGGAATCAACCTGTCTCGCAACGAATCTGCGTCCGTTGAGGACTTGGCCTAATTTCGATTTCTAATCCCGCAAGGGGAAAGGGAGTTACGTGCTAGACGTCAACTTCTTCGATGAGCTCCGTATTGGCCTCGCCACCGCGGAGGACATCCGCAACTGGTCCTTCGGTGAGGTCAAGAAGCCGGAGACCATTAACTACCGCACGTTGAAGCCGGAGAAGGACGGCCTATTCTGCGAGAAGATCTTCGGACCGACTCGCGACTGGGAGTGCTACTGCGGCAAGTACAAGCGCGTCCGCTTCAAGGGCATCATCTGTGAGCGCTGTGGCGTCGAGGTGACTCGCGCCAAGGTGCGTCGTGAGCGGATGGGGCACATCGAGCTGGCCGCACCCGTCACCCACATCTGGTACTTCAAGGGCGTGCCGTCGCGGTTGGGCTACCTGCTCGACCTGGCGCCGAAGGATCTCGAGAAGATCATCTACTTCGCCGCCTACGTGATCACCGCCGTCGACGACGAGATGCGGCACAACGAGCTGTCCACGCTCGAGGCCGAGATGGTCGTGGAGCGCAAGGCGATCGAGGACCAGCGCGACAGCGACCTCGAGACCCGTGCGCAGAAGCTGGAAGCCGACCTGGCCGAGTTGGAGGCCGAGGGCGCGAAAGCCGATGCGCGCCGCAAGGTTCGCGACGGTGGCGAGCGCGAGATGCGTCAGCTCCGCGACCGGGCCGGCCGTGAGCTGGACCGCCTCGATGAGATCTGGACGACCTTCACCAAGCTCGCTCCCAAGCAGCTGATCGTCGACGAGAACCTCTATCGCGAGCTGATCGACCGCTACGGCGAGTACTTCACCGGCGCCATGGGCGCGGAGTCGATCCAGAAGCTGATCGAGACCTTTGACATCGACGCCGAGGCCGAGAGCCTGCGCGACACCATCAAGAACGGCAAGGGGCAGAAGAAGCTGCGCGCCTTGAAGCGTCTGAAAGTCGTTGCGGCATTCCAGCAGTCGGGCAACTCGCCGATGGGCATGGTGCTCGACGCGGTCCCGGTGATCCCGCCGGAGCTGCGTCCGATGGTTCAGCTCGACGGTGGCCGATTCGCCACCTCCGACCTGAACGATCTGTACCGTCGCGTGATCAACCGCAACAACCGCCTCAAGAGGCTGATCGACCTCGGCGCGCCCGAGATCATCGTCAACAACGAGAAGCGGATGCTGCAGGAGTCGGTCGACGCGCTGTTCGACAACGGCCGTCGTGGACGTCCGGTCACCGGACCGGGTAACCGCCCGCTCAAGTCGCTGTCCGACCTGCTGAAGGGTAAGCAGGGCCGGTTCCGTCAGAACCTGCTCGGTAAGCGTGTCGACTACTCGGGCCGTTCGGTCATCGTGGTCGGTCCGCAGCTCAAGCTGCACCAGTGTGGTCTGCCGAAGCTGATGGCTCTCGAACTGTTCAAGCCGTTCGTGATGAAGCGTCTGGTCGACCTGAACCACGCGCAGAACATCAAGAGCGCCAAGCGGATGGTCGAGCGTCAGCGGCCTCAGGTGTGGGACGTCCTCGAAGAGGTCATCGCCGAGCACCCGGTGCTGCTGAACCGTGCACCGACCCTGCACCGGCTGGGTATTCAGGCCTTCGAGCCACAGCTGGTGGAGGGCAAGGCAATTCAGCTGCACCCGCTGGTGTGTGAGGCGTTCAACGCCGACTTCGACGGTGACCAGATGGCCGTGCACCTGCCGCTGAGCGCGGAGGCGCAGGCCGAGGCCCGCATCCTGATGCTGTCGTCGAACAACATCCTGTCGCCGGCCTCGGGTCGGCCGCTGGCCATGCCGCGACTGGACATGGTGACCGGGTTGTACTTCCTGACCACCGAGATCGCCGGGGACAAGGGCGAATACACGCCTGCCGCCAAGGACCAGCCGGAGTCCGGGGCCTACGCCTCGCCGGCCGAGGCCATCATGGCGATGGACCGTGGCGCCCTGAGCGTGCGCGCCAAGATCAAGGTGCGGCTGACGAACCTGCGTCCGCCGGCCGAGATCGAAGCCGAGCGCTTCGGCGAAAACGGTTGGCAGCCAGGCGATGCCTGGATCGCGGAGACGACGCTGGGTCGGGTGCTGTTCAACGAGCTGCTGCCCGTCGGCTACCCGTTCGTGGACAAGCAGATGCACAAGAAGGTGCAGGCTGCGATCATCAACGATCTCGCCGAGCGGTACCCGATGATCGTGGTCGCGCAGACCGTCGACAAGCTGAAGGACGCCGGTTTCCACTGGGCCACCCGTTCGGGTGTCACCGTCTCGATGGCCGACGTGCTCGTGCCGCCGAACAAGGCCGAGATCCTCGACGCATACGAGGAGCGGGCCGACAAGGTCGAAAAGCAGTTCCAGCGTGGTGCTTTGAACCACGACGAACGCAACGAAGCCTTGGTGGAGATCTGGAAGGAAGCCACCGACGAGGTCGGTAACGCGCTGGAGGAGCACTACCCCGAGGACAACCCGATCATCACGATCGTGAAGTCCGGTGCCACGGGTAACCTCACCCAGACGCGCACGCTGGCCGGCATGAAGGGTCTGGTGACGAACCCGAAGGGTGAGTTCATCCCGCGCCCGATCAAGTCGTCGTTCCGTGAGGGCCTGACGGTGTTGGAGTACTTCATCAACACCCACGGTGCTCGAAAGGGTCTGGCGGACACCGCACTTCGTACCGCCGACTCGGGCTACCTGACCCGTCGTCTGGTCGACGTGTCGCAGGACGTCATCGTTCGCGAGACCGACTGTGGCACCGAGCGCGGCATCCTGGTCGAGCTGGCTGAGCGCCAGGCCGACGGCACGCTCATCCGTGACCCGCACATCGAAACCTCGGCCTACGCCCGCACTTTGGGTACCGACGCGACCGACGAGGCAGGCAATGTCATCGTCGCCCGCGGCGAGGACCTGGGTGACCCGCAGATCGAGGCGCTGCTGGCGGCCGGCGTGACGCAGGTCAAGGTGCGCTCCGTGCTGACCTGCACCACCGGTACCGGCGTGTGTGCGACCTGCTACGGCCGCTCGATGGCGACCGGCAAGCTGGTCGACATCGGCGAGGCCGTGGGTATCGTTGCGGCGCAGTCGATTGGTGAGCCCGGCACGCAGCTGACGATGCGTACCTTCCACCAGGGTGGTGTCGGTGAGGACATCACCGGCGGTCTGCCCCGTGTGCAGGAGCTGTTCGAGGCCCGCGTGCCGCGCGGTAAGGCACCGATCGCCGACGTCACCGGACGGGTGCGTCTGGAGGACGGCGAGCGCTTCTACAAGATCACCATCATTCCGGACGACGGTGGCGAAGAGGTTGTCTACGACAAGCTTTCGAAGCGTCAGCGTCTGCGGGTGTTCAAGCACGAGGACGGTTCCGAGCGTCTGCTAGCCGACGGCGACCACGTCGAGGTGGGTCAGCAGCTGATGGAAGGCTCGGCCGACCCGCACGAGGTGCTGCGCGTGCAGGGCCCGCGTGAGGTGCAGATCCACCTGACCAAGGAGGTCCAGGAGGTCTACCGCGCCCAGGGTGTGTCCATCCACGACAAGCACATCGAGGTGATCGTTCGGCAGATGCTGCGCCGCGTGACCATCATCGACTCGGGCTCGACGGAGTTCCTGCCCGGTTCGCTGATCGAGCGGGCCAGCTTCGAGGCGGAGAACCGTCGCGTAGTGGCCGAGAGCGGCGAGCCCGCCGCTGGACGTCCGGTGCTGATGGGTATCACCAAGGCGTCGCTGGCCACCGACTCGTGGCTGTCGGCGGCGTCGTTCCAGGAGACCACGCGCGTGCTGACCGATGCGGCGATCAACTGCCGCAGCGACAAGCTGCAGGGTCTGAAGGAGAACGTGATCATCGGAAAGCTGATCCCGGCCGGTACCGGTATCAACCGGTACCGCAACATCCAGGTGCAGCCGACCGAGGAAGCCCGCGCTGCGGCGTACACGATCCCGTCCTACGAGGATCAGTACTACAGCCCGGACTTCGGCCAGGCGACCGGAGCCGCGGTTCCGCTGGACGATTACGGGTACTCGGACTACCGGTAGTCCCCGCTATCGGCGCACAACGAAAAAGCCCCGGGCTTCGGCTCGGGGCTTTTTCGTCGCCCGGTGCGGTTGGGCCTCGTCGAGTGTGCGGCCAGCCGCACATTCGACGCCGAGCGCGCGTCTGGCTGCGCGTTCGCGTGACGGGCGCCCGGCTGGTGGGGCGCTGAGTCACGGCCGCCCTGCTAGCTGGGCGCCCGCAGACGCCGTCCACGCGCTTTAGCCGCCGAGCGTGAAGCTAGCGTTACGTTCGACGCCGAGTGTGCGCCTAGTTTCACCCTCGGTGGGTGGCTTGTTTCGACGCCAATTTGCAGAGATATGGCTTTGCGCCCACCTCATAGCGACAATCGGCTGGAGGTTGGCAAGCCTATGCCGTGCGTCAGGCGTCCTCACTAGACTGGCCGACGTGCTCATCGGTTCACACATCAGCCCGCAGGATCCGCTGGCCACCGCGGCCGCCGAGAATGCCGACGTCGTGCAGATCTTCCTCGGCAACCCGCAGAGCTGGAAGGCCCCCAAACCGCGTGAGGACGCCGCGGAACTCAAGGCCGCGGCCCTGCCGATCTACGTCCACGCGCCGTACTTGATCAACGTCGCATCGGCGAACAACCGCGTACGCATTCCGTCTCGCAAGATTCTGCAGCAGACGTGTGACGCCGCCGCCGACATCGGCGCGGCCGCGGTGATCGTGCACGGCGGGCACGTCACCGAAGACGACGATCTCGACGAGGGCTTCCTGCGCTGGCGCAAGGCGCTCGATCAGTTGGAGACGAAAGTCCCTGTCTACCTTGAGAACACTGCCGGCGGCGACCATGCGATGGCCCGCCACTTCGACATCATCGCGCGACTGTGGGACCACATCGGCGACGCCGGTGTCGGCTTCTGCCTCGACACCTGCCACGCCTGGGCGGCGGGGGAGGGGCTCGTCGACGCGGTGGACCGGATCAAGGCCATCACCGGACACATCGACCTGGTGCACTGCAACGACTCCAAGGATTCAGCCGGCTCCGGCCGTGACCGGCACGCCAACTTCGGCACCGGGCAGATCGACCCCGAACTGCTGGTCGCCGTCGTCAAGGCCGCCAATGCGCCGGTCATCTGCGAGACAGCCGAAGAGGGCCGCAAGGACGACATCGCATTCCTGCGGGAGAAGACGAGCGCCTGAGATGCGTCATCGGATCGCGATCCTGCTGGGCGTCGTGCTGTTGCTGGCCGGATGCGCGGTCGTGCATCCCAAGCCGCCGTCGGGGTTCGTCGACGGCGCCAGCATCCACACCCTCAAGGCCGGCAACCACGAGCGCGTCTACCGACTGCACAAACCCGCCGGCCTCAACGGCTCTTCGAGTCTCGTGGTGGTGCTGCACGGCGGCTTCGGAAGCGCCGAGCAAGCCGAAAGGTCTTACGGCTGGGACCAATTGGCTGACTCGGCGAAATTCGTCGCGGTCTACCCCGACGGCGTGAAGCGGGCCTGGAACGTCAACGGCGGTGGCTGCTGCGGCCGGCCGGCGACGGAGAACATCGACGATGTCGGCTTCATCACCGCCGTAGTCGCGGACGTGTCCAAACACATCGGCATCGACGCGTCACGGGTCTACGTCACCGGCATGAGCAACGGCGGCATCATGGCTTACACGCTGGCCTGCAACACCACGCTGTTCGCCGCGATCGGCCCGGTGGCCGGCACTCAACTGGACGCGTGCCGGACGCCGCATCCGGTGTCCGTGATGGCGGTGCACGGCACCGCTGACCCGAACATCCCCTACGGCGGTGGACCCGGCCACGGGTTCGCGCACATCAGCGGCCCGGCGGTACCGGAGCTGAATGCGTTGTGGCGCAAGGTCGATCAGTGCAAGCCGCCCACAGAGACGACGGATGGCCCGGTCACCGTCTCGACCGCCGGATGCGCCGAGGGGCGCAGCGTCGCGCTGGTCACCGTCGCCGATGGCGGCCATCACTGGCCCGACTTCGCCACCGCCAAGCTCTGGGAGTTCTTCGCCGGCCATCACCGCTGAACATTACACCTCTTGTGCGGTTGTAGAAAAAATGTAATATCGACGCCATGCCAGATACCCATGTCGTCAGTAACCAGGTGCCGCTGCTCGAGGAGCACAACCCGGCGTCGTCGCCGGTGCTGATGGAGGCCCTGATCCGTGAGGGTGGGCAGTGGGGCCTCGACGAGGTCACCGCGGTCGGTGCCATCTCGGGTTCGAAGCAGACGCAGCGCTGGGGTGAGCTGGCGCAGCGCAACCGGCCGATCCTGCGTACCCACGACCGCTACGGCAATCGGGTCGACGTGGTCGAATTCGACCCGGCCTACCACGAGCTCATGAAGGTCGCGATCGAGCACGGTCTGCACGGCGGGCCCTGGGCCGACGACCGACCGGGCGCACACGTGGTCCGCGCGGCCAAGATGGGTGTCTGGACTGCCGAGCCCGGGCACGTCTGCCCGATCTCCATGACCTATGCGGTCATCCCCGCGCTACGGTTCAACCCCGAACTCGCCGCGACCTACGAGCCGCTGCTCACCAGTCGGCACTACGACCCCGAATTGAAGCTGGCCACAACCAAAGTCGGCATCACCGCCGGCATGTCGATGACCGAGAAGCAGGGCGGCTCGGATGTCCGCGCCGGCAACACCGAAGCCGTGCCGAACGGCGACGGCACCTACCGGCTGACCGGTCACAAGTGGTTCACTTCCGCGCCGATGTGCGACATCTTTCTGGTGCTGGCCCAGGCGCCCGGCGGGCTGTCTTGCTTCTTCCTGCCGCGCGTGCTGCCCGACGGCAGCCTCAACCGGATGCTGCTGCAGCGCCTGAAGGACAAGCTCGGCAACAACGCCAACGCCTCCAGCGAGGTGGAGTACGACGGCGCGACGGCATGGCTGGTCGGCGAGGAGGGTCGCGGCGTGCCGACCATCATCGAGATGGTCAACCTCACCCGGCTGGACTGCACGCTGGGCAGTGCCACCAGCATGCGCACCGGCCTCACCCAGGCGGTACATCATGCCCAGCACCGCAAGGCATTTGGCGAATATCTGATCGATCAGCCGCTGATGCGCAACGTGCTGGCCGACCTCGCCGTCGAGGCCGAGGCCGCCACCATGGTTGCGATGCGGATGGCCGGTGCCACCGATAACGCCGTGCGCGGCGACGAGACCGAGGCGCTGCTGCGCCGAATCGGCTTGGCCGCCAGCAAGTACTGGGTGTGCAAGCGCGCGACGCCGCATGCGGCCGAGGCCATGGAGTGTCTGGGCGGTAACGGCTACGTCGAGGAGTCCGGCATGCCGCGGCTCTACCGCGAGGCCCCGCTGATGGGCATCTGGGAAGGCTCGGGCAATGTGAGTGCGCTGGATACCTTGCGCGCCATGGCAACTCGCCCCGAGTGCATCGAGGTGCTATTCACCGAGCTGGCCAAGAGTGCGGGCCAGGACGTGCGGCTGGACCGTCATGTCGAGCAGCTTCGCCCGCAGCTGGGCGACCTGGAATCCATTCAGTACCGGGCCCGCAAGGTTGCCGAGGACATCTGTCTGGCGCTGCAAGGCTCGCTGTTGGTGCGCCACGGTCACCCGGCCGTCGCCGAGGCGTTCCTGGCGACCCGACTGGAGGGCCAGTGGGGCGGCGCGTTCGGGACCATGCCCGCCGGGCTGGATCTCGCGCCGATCATCGAGCGTGCTCTAGTAAAAGGATGACAGCGCAGGGGCAACGCCCATGACACACGCGATCCGGCCGGTCGATTTCGGCAACCTGAAGACGATGACCTACGAGGTCACCGACCGGGTTGCGCGAATTACCTTCAACCGGCCCGAAAAAGGCAACGCGATCGTCGCCGACACTCCGTTGGAGCTGTCGGCTCTGGTCGAACGTGCCGACCTCGACCCGGCAGTCCACGTCATCCTGGTCTCGGGCCGGGGCGAAGGATTCTGCGCTGGATTCGACCTCAGCGCGTACGCCGACCGCACCGGCTCGGCGGGCGGCACCGGCGCCTACAACGGCACGTCGCTGGATGGAAAAACCCAGGCGGTCAACCATTTACCGAATCAGCCGTGGGATCCGATGATCGACTACCAGATGATGAGCCGGTTCGTGCGCGGCTTCTCCAGCCTCCTGCATGCGGACAAACCGACGGTGGCCAAGATCCACGGTTACTGCGTGGCCGGTGGCACCGACATCGCGCTGCACGCCGACCAGGTGATCGCCGCATCGGATGCCAAGATCGGCTACCCGCCCACCCGCGTCTGGGGCGTGCCCGCGGCAGGCATGTGGGCTCATCGACTGGGCGACCAGCGCGCCAAACGCCTTCTGCTGACCGGTGATTGCATCACCGGCGCGCAGGCCGCCGAATGGGGTCTGGCCGTCGAGGCGCCGGACCCGAAGGACCTCGACGAGCGCACCGAGCGCCTGGTCGAGCGAATCGCCGCCGTGCCGGTCAACCAACTGATCATGGTCAAGCTGGCGCTGAATTCGGCACTGCTGCAACAGGGTGTGGCGACCAGTCGGATGGTCAGCACGGTGTTCGACGGGGTGGCCAGGCACACGCCCGAGGGCCATGCGTTTGTTGCCGACGCCGTTGAGCACGGCTTCCGCGAGGCGGTCAAGCATCGCGACGAACCATTCGGCGATGCTGGCCGGCAGGCCTCACAGGTCTAACCGCATGCCGAAATCGCTGGCCCGCATGACCGCCCGGTCGGTGGTGCTGAGCGTGATGCTCGGCGCCCACCCCGCATGGGCCAGCGCCGCCGAATTGATCCGGCTCACCGACGACTTCGATATCAAAGAGACCACGCTGCGGGTTGCGCTCACCCGGATGGTCGGCGCGGGCGACCTGGTCCGCTCCGCAGACGGCTACCGGCTCTCCGATCGACTGCTTGCCCGCCAGCGGCGCCAGGACGACTCGATGCGGCCGCAACTACAGCCCTGGCAAGGGAATTGGACGATGCTGATTGTCACCAGCATCGGCACGGACGCCCGCACCCGGGCGACATTGCGAACCACGCTGCACCAGAAGCGTTTCGGTGAACTACGCGAGGGTGTCTGGATGCGGCCGGACAACCTCGGTCTCGAGCTCGACGCGGATGCCCGTGAACGGGTGCGGATCGTGCAGGCCCGCGACGAGGATTCCGCGGAGCTGGCCGGCCAGCTATGGGACCTCGAAGCGTGGGCCCGCACCGGGCGGCAACTCGTCGACGACATGGCCTGCGCCGGTGACGTCCCGGAGAAATTCGTGACCGCCGCAGCGATGGTCCGCCACCTGCTCACCGACCCGGTGCTGCCCGATGAGTTGCTCCCGAAAGACTGGCCGGGTCAGCGACTGAGGTCCGCCTACAACGACTTTGCCGCGGAACTACTCGCGCGGCGCGACGACATCCGACTAGTGGAGGCGACATGAGCGACCCAGTGCGGGTTGAACGCAACGGCCCGGTGACCACCGTCATCATCGATCGGCCCGGGGCGCGCAACGCGGTCAACGGCCCTACCGCCAAGGCGCTCTACGAGGCCTTCGAGGAGTTCGACCGTGACGATTCGGCTGCGGTCGCCGTGCTCTGGGGTGATCACGGAACATTCTGTGCCGGTGCCGATTTGAAGGCCTTCGGTACCCCGGACGCCAACGCGGTGCACCGCACCGGGCCCGGTCCGATGGGACCGAGTCGAATGGTGTTGTCCAAGCCGGTGATCGCCGCGGTCAGCGGCTATGCGGTGGCCGGGGGGCTGGAACTCGCCCTGTGGTGTGACATGCGGGTCGCCGAGGAGGACGCCGTGTTCGGCGTGTTCTGCCGGCGCTGGGGCGTGCCGCTGATCGACGGCGGCACGATTCGGCTGCCGCGGCTGATCGGGCAGAGCCGGGCGATGGACATGATCCTCACCGGCCGCGCCGTCGACGCCGCCGAGGCCCTTTCGATCGGGCTCGCCAATCGCGTTGTGCCCAAGGGAAATGCGCGCAAAGCCGCCGAGCAACTCGCGCTGGAGCTCTCCGGGCTGCCGCAGCAGTGCCTGCGGGCGGACCGGTTGTCGGCGCTGCACCAGTGGGGGCAGTCCGAAGCCGACGCGCTGGACTACGAGTTCGCCAGCATCTCGCGGGTGGCGGCCGAGGCAAACGAGGGCGCGGGCCGGTTCGCCGCCGGCGCGGGCCGGCACGGCGCCAAGGCCTAGTAGTCCGGCAGCGTGAACGACCGCGCGGTGGCCAATGATTGCCGGGCCACGAACCTGCCGACCGCCGGGATGCGCAACAGTTGCAGAGCGGTATTGCGCAGCGTGGCCCGCCACCCCGACGAATAGCGGTCGGCCTTCAGCGCCTGCAAAGCAACCTTCTGGCACCGTTCGACGTACGGCATCATCAGCCGCTGGTAACGGTCGAACGCTGCCGCGTAATCGCCTTCGGCTGAACCCAATTCGTGGGCCAGCACATACGAGCCGACCAAGGCCAGCGTGGTGCCCATGCCCGAGCGAGGCGAGGCGCACCACGCCGCGTCGCCGGTCAGACATACCCGTCCGCGCGCGTACGAGTCCATGTGCACCTGGGCGATCGAGTCGAAGTACACCACCGGCGCCTTCGCGAGGTCCGCGAGAACGTGCGGAACCTGCCACCCCATGCCGGCGAACCGCTCCGCAAACAGTCGCTTGTTGCCCTCGGTGTCGCGGTAGTCGAAATCGATCCTCGGGTCGTTGAGGAAAAGGCTGGCCCGGGCCGGCTTGTCGGCGTGGATGGCCTGCAACGCCGCGGTCCGGCCCGAGTCGATATATGCCATACCGCAATGGTCCTGCCGCAACCGGTTTTCGATGTCGAAGAAACCGAAGCACTGACCCAACTGGGTGACGTAATCCTGCTCGGGACCGAACGCCAGTCGGCGCAACCCGGAGTGCAGGCCGTCCGCTCCGACGACGATGTCGTAGCTGCCGGAGGATCCGTCGCTGAAGGTCACCTTGACACGCTGCGCGTCGTCGTCGGCGGCCGTAACCCGAACGCCGAAGCGATAATCGACGTCGTGATGCACGGTCTCGTAGAGGATGCGGGCGAACGTGCCCCAGTGCATCTCGATCTCGCCGCTGACCACCTCGGACGGCAGTTGCGCGACCTCGTTACCGCGGCTGTCGACCAGTATCAGCGGGCCCATGCTGGTGGCGCCGGCTTGCACCTGTGCGAGCAGGCCCATCTTCTCCAGCACGGTGATGGCGGGCCCGCGAAAGTCGACCGCCTGCCCGCCGGTGCGCAGTTCGGCAGCCTGTTCGACGATCGTCACGGTGTGGCCGTGGCGGGTGAGCCAGTAGGCAAGGCTCGGTCCGGCGATACCGCCGCCACTGATCAGAACATCGAAAGGCATTGCGCCCTAGGCTAGCCGGATTTGCTGATGGTGTTGCCGCTACCCAGGTTGTCCACCTTGGGCTCGCCGTCCCGGTAGGTGATGGTGTTGTTGAACCCGACGACGTTGAGCTGCTTGTCGATCTTGTCGATGGTGATCTTGTTGTCAGCGCCGCCGATGCTCACGGTTCCGCAGGTGCCCTTCACCGTCAGGGTGTTGTTGGACCCTCCGACGTTGAGCGACTTGCCGTCGCCGCAGTCGAGAGACGTTGTGGTGCCCATTGATCCGTAGTTGACGGTGTTGCCGATGTCGAATTGCGCGCCCGTGCTGGTGGTTGACGGGGCGGCGCTCGACGACGTGGGGGAGGTGCTCGACGGAGCCGGGCCGTTGTTGCCGCTGTGCGTGCAGCCCGCCGCCGCGAGCACGGCCAGGGCGCCCGCAGCCACAACCACGCGAGAGTTGTACGTGCGCATGCGGTTAACTCCCCACGTGGCTGATGCGGTTGGTCATGCCGAGTTCGCGCCCGCGGTCCCAGACCGCCGGATCACCGTTCTTGTAGAAGATCGACTCGTTGGACCCGTAGACGGTGATGTCGTGAATGACGTTGTCGGCCACGACCGTGTGGCCCGATCCCTGAACCGATATCGCCCAGCACGTTCCGAGCGCGTTGACGGTGTTCCGGGTCCCGACCACGATCAGCGTCCCACCGTTGCAGTCGATCGTCTGCTCCATGCCCTCACCGGTGATGTGAGTGTCGCCGTTCTTGGCCAGCCCGGACGGCGCAGAGGTGAAGGTGATTGCGAGTGCGGCGGCCGCCACAGCGCGGCAGGGGATCGACCAATTCATCGCGGGTTCCTCTCGCCACGGCGCGCGATCTGCTGGAAAAGAGCCTACGTGCTTGCGTGACCGGCAGACTAGAGTTCGTCGTTCCGGGGTAGCGCGAACAACGGTCCGTAGACAAACCCCGGCTAACTCAACCGAAGGGCGATCGCCATGCCAGCTGAGCCGGAGTCGCCGGCCGCGCGCTCGGGCGGCGGCGCGAAGGGGGCCCGCGGGGCCAGGCTGAGTCGCGAGATCATCGTCAACGCCGCGCTCACCTTCCTGGACCGCGAAGGCTGGGACGCCCTGACCATCAATGCCCTCGCGACGCAGTTGGGCACCAAGGGCCCGTCGCTGTACAACCACGTCGACAGCCTGGAGGACCTGCGCCGCACGGTCCGGATCCGGGTGATCGACGACATCATCACGATGCTCAACCGGGTCGGCGAGGGGCGGGCGCGCGACGACGCCGTTCTGGTCATGGCCAGTGCCTACCGCAGCTACGCCCATCACCATCCCGGCCGGTATTCCGCATTCACCCGGATGCCGCTCGGTACCGGCGACGACCCCGAGTACACCGCCGCGACCCGGGCCGCGGCGACTCCCGTGATCGCGGTGCTGTCGTCGTACGGCCTCGACCTCGAGCAAGCCTTCTACGCGGCGCTGGAATTCTGGTCGGCGATGCACGGGTTCGTGCTGCTGGAGATGACCGGCGTGATGGACGACATCGACACCGATTCGGTGTTCTCGGACATGGTGCTTCGACTCGCGGCGGGCATGGAGTTACGGAGCGGAGCTGCCGCCTCCGACGCCAAGTGACGCGGCGCGGTACCTTGGTCTGTCGGACGGCCAAGTCGTCGCTTTGACCTGCCCGACTAGCGGCGGGTATTGTGGAGCCTCGTGCCTGGCGGTCTTGGGCGTTTGGCCTAGGACGCGCACGCCGGGCCAATTCGCATGCCAACTACGCACCGGATTGATTCTGCGGCGGGCGCGTGCGACACACCCGGCCGCGGGGGACTGCGGACGGGCATAACAGCAGTACAGAGACTTAGCAGCACCAGAATCAGACAGCAACGCAAAGAACGAAGTAGGAAGCCGGTAAATGCCAACCATTCAGCAGCTGGTCCGCAAGGGTCGCCGCGACAAGGTCGCCAAGGTCAAGACCGCGGCCCTCAAGGGCAGCCCGCAGCGCCGTGGCGTGTGCACCCGCGTGTACACCACAACCCCGAAGAAGCCGAACTCGGCGCTTCGTAAGGTCGCGCGCGTCAAGCTGACGACGGGTGTCGAGGTCACCGCCTACATTCCGGGCGAGGGGCACAACCTGCAGGAGCACTCGATGGTGCTGGTGCGTGGCGGTCGTGTGAAGGACCTGCCCGGTGTGCGGTACAAGATCATTCGCGGCTCGCTCGACACGCAGGGCGTCAAGTCCCGCAAGCAGGCCCGCAGCCGTTACGGCGCCAAGAAGGAGAAGAGCTAATGCCGCGCAAGGGACCCGCACCGAAGCGTCCGCTGGTCAACGACCCGGTTTACGGTTCGCAGCTGGTCACCCAGCTGGTCAACAAGGTTCTGCTGGACGGCAAGAAGTCCTTGGCTGAGCGCATCGTCTACGGCGCGCTCGAGCAGGCCCGCGACAAGACCGGCACCGACCCCGTCATCACGCTCAAGCGTGCGATGGACAACGTGAAGCCCGCCCTCGAGGTGCGCAGCCGCCGTGTCGGTGGCGCCACCTACCAGGTGCCGGTCGAGGTCCGTCCGGAGCGATCGACCACGCTGGCGCTGCGCTGGCTGGTCAGCTTCTCCAAGCAGCGTCGTGAGAAGACCATGGTCGAGCGCCTGGCCAACGAACTGCTCGACGCCAGCAACGGTCTGGGCGCCGCCGTCAAGCGACGCGAAGACGTCCACAAGATGGCCGAGGCCAACCGCGCCTTCGCTCACTACCGCTGGTAGGAGCCGACCCGGCTCCGAAGACTGAGTGGCGGGGACGAAGACAGCGAAATAACCAAGCAATCGAAAGAGTGGGAAGACTTCTGTGGCACAGAAGGACGTGCTGACCGACCTGACCAAGGTCCGCAACATCGGAATCATGGCGCACATCGACGCCGGCAAGACGACGACGACCGAGCGCATCCTCTACTACACCGGTATCAGCTACAAGATCGGTGAAGTCCACGACGGCGCCGCCACCATGGACTGGATGGAGCAGGAGCAGGAGCGCGGGATCACTATCACCTCCGCGGCGACGACCTGCTTCTGGAACGACAACCAGATCAACATCATCGACACCCCCGGCCACGTCGACTTCACCGTCGAGGTGGAGCGCAGCCTGCGCGTGCTCGACGGTGCCGTTGCCGTGTTCGACGGCAAGGAAGGTGTCGAGCCGCAGTCCGAGCAGGTCTGGCGGCAGGCCGACAAGTACGACGTCCCGCGCATCTGCTTCGTCAACAAGATGGACAAGATCGGCGCCGACTTCTACTTCTCGGTAAAGACGATGGAAGACCGCCTCGGCGCCAACGTCATCCCGATCCAGCTGCCTGTCGGCTCGGAGGGTGACTTCGAGGGCATCGTCGACCTGGTCGAGATGAACGCCAAGGTCTGGCGCGGCGAGACGAAGCTCGGTGAGACCTACGAGACGATCGACATCCCCGCCGAACTGCAGGAGAAGGCCGACGAGTACCGCGGCAAGCTGCTCGAGGCGGTCGCCGAGACCGACGAGGCGCTGCTGGAGAAGTACCTCGGCGGCGAGGAACTGTCGATCGACGAGATCAAGGGTGCGCTGCGCAAGCTCACCATCAGCTCCGAGGCCTACCTCGTGCTGTGCGGTAGCGCGTTCAAGAACAAGGGTGTGCAGCCGATGCTGGACGCCGTGATCGACTACCTGCCGTCGCCGCTGGACGTTCCGCCTGCCGAAGGCCACGTTCCCGGCAAGGAAGAGGAGCTGATCACCCGCAACCCGTCGACCGACGAGCCGTTCTCGGCGCTGGCGTTCAAGGTTGCGACGCACCCGTTCTTCGGCAAGCTGACCTACGTCCGGGTGTACTCCGGCAAGGTCGACTCCGGCAGCCAGGTCATCAACGCCACCAAGGGCAAGAAGGAGCGGCTGGGCAAGCTGTTCCAGATGCACTCCAACAAGGAGAACCCGGTGGAGACGGCGTCGGCCGGCCACATCTACGCCGTGATCGGTCTCAAGGACACCACCACCGGTGACACCCTGAGCGACCCGAACGACCAGATCGTGCTGGAGTCGATGACCTTCCCCGACCCGGTCATCGAGGTCGCCATCGAGCCCAAGACCAAGAGCGACCAGGAGAAGCTGAGCCTCTCCATCCAGAAGCTCGCCGAAGAGGACCCGACCTTCAAGGTCCACCTGGACCAGGAGACCGGCCAGACCGTCATCGGCGGTATGGGCGAGCTCCACCTGGACATCCTGGTCGACCGGATGCGTCGCGAGTTCAAGGTCGAGGCCAACGTCGGTAAACCGCAGGTGGCCTACAAGGAGACCATCAAGCGGCCGGCGCAAAACGTCGAGTTCACCCACAAGAAGCAGACCGGTGGCTCGGGCCAGTTCGCGAAGGTCATCATCACCCTCGAGCCGTTCACCGGCGAGGACGGTGCGACCTACGAGTTCGAGAACAAGGTCACCGGTGGCCGCATCCCCCGGGAGTACATCCCGTCGGTGGACGCCGGCGCCCAGGACGCCATGCAGTACGGCGTGCTGGCGGGCTACCCGCTGGTGAACGTGAAGGTCATACTGCTCGACGGCGCCTACCACGACGTCGACTCGTCTGAGATGGCGTTCAAGATCGCCGGTTCGCAGGTGCTGAAAAAGGCTGCACAGCAAGCACAGCCGGTCATCCTGGAGCCCATCATGGCCGTCGAGGTCACCACACCCGAGGACTACATGGGTGACGTGATCGGCGACCTGAACTCCCGCCGTGGCCAGATCCAGGCCATGGAGGAACGCAGCGGCGCCCGTGTGGTCAAAGCCCACGTGCCGCTGTCGGAGATGTTCGGCTACGTCGGCGACCTGCGGTCGAAGACTCAGGGCCGGGCGAACTACTCCATGGTCTTCGACTCCTACGCCGAAGTTCCGGCGAACGTGTCGAAGGAGATCATCGCGAAGGCGACGGGCGAGTGAGCGCCAGCTCACGAGCAACGAGCCGAGCCATGTATCCGGCGAAGGCGACGGGCGAGTGAGCGCAGCTCAGTCGGCGGAGTAATCTTGCCCGGTCTCGACCGCGGCACAACCGAAATAACAACACTGCTTTAACAAGCACCAACTAGTCCAGGAGGACACAGAAGTGGCGAAGGCGAAGTTCGAGCGGACGAAGCCGCACGTCAACATCGGGACCATCGGTCACGTTGACCACGGCAAGACGACGCTAACCGCGGCTATCACCAAGGTTCTGCATGACAAGTACCCGGCACTCAACGAGTCGCGTGCGTTCGACCAGATCGACAACGCGCCCGAAGAGCGTCAGCGCGGTATCACGATCAACATCTCCCACGTGGAGTACCAGACCGACAAGCGTCACTACGCGCACGTCGACGCCCCGGGTCACGCCGACTACATCAAGAACATGATCACCGGTGCCGCCCAGATGGACGGCGCGATCCTGGTGGTCGCCGCCACCGACGGCCCGATGCCGCAGACCCGCGAGCACGTGCTGCTGGCCCGTCAGGTCGGCGTGCCCTACATCCTGGTCGCGCTGAACAAGGCCGACATGGTCGACGACGAGGAGCTGCTGGAGCTCGTCGAGCTCGAGGTCCGCGAACTGCTGGCCGCCCAGGAGTTCGACGAGGACGCCCCGGTCATCAAGGTGTCGGCGCTGAAGGCACTCGAGGGTGACGAGAAGTGGGTCAAGTCCGTCGAGGACCTGATGGACGCCGTCGACGAGTCGATCCCGGACCCGGTCCGCGACACCGAGATGCCGTTCCTGATGCCCGTCGAGGACGTGTTCACCATCACCGGCCGTGGCACCGTGGTGACCGGCCGTGTCGAGCGTGGCGTGATCAACGTCAACGAAGAGGTCGAGATCGTCGGCATCAAGCCGGCCAGCACCAAGACCACGGTCACCGGTGTGGAAATGTTCCGCAAGCTGCTGGACCAGGGCCAGGCCGGTGACAACGTCGGTCTGCTGCTGCGTGGTATCAAGCGTGAGGACGTCGAGCGCGGTCAGGTTGTGACCAAGCCCGGCACCACTACCCCGCACACCGACTTCGAGGGCAACGTCTACATCCTGTCCAAGGACGAGGGTGGCCGGCACACGCCGTTCTTCAACAACTACCGTCCGCAGTTCTACTTCCGCACCACCGACGTGACCGGTGTGGTGACGCTGCCTGAGGGCACCGAGATGGTGATGCCCGGTGACAACACCGAGATCTCCGTCAAGCTGATCCAGCCCGTCGCCATGGACGACGGTCTGCGGTTCGCGATCCGTGAAGGTGGCCGTACCGTCGGCGCCGGCCGGGTCACCAAGATCATCAAGTAATTCGATCGCCTGAGGCGGCGCTCACCCAACGGGGTGGGCGCCGCTTCTGCGTTTCGGTGTGTTCGCCGAGTCTTGGGCGCGGACCAACCCATTTCCAACCGCGCGGCGCTACGCTGACCTGCGTCATCGACCGGCCGACGACTGGAGCAGCCAGCATGCTTGCGCGTTACCTCAAAGCCCAACTCATCGTCCTGGTTTGCGGTGGGCTGGTGGGCCCGATCTTCCTGATCACCTATTTCGCGCTGCCCAACCTGCTGGGCTCGTTCGGCAGCGAGGCGGATTCGATCGTCGAGCAGAGCACGTCGTGGCTGCTGTGGGTCGGTCTGTTCATCACGATCACCGACGTGTTGGTCGCGCTCTGGCTGGCCAACCGCGGCGCGCAGTCGTCGGCGAAAATGGCCGCGCTGCAGCAGACCGGCGTGCTGGCCACGGCGCAGATCCAGGGTCTGGCGGAGACCGGGATGCGCATCAACGACCACCCGGTGGTCAAGCTGGACCTGCGCATCACCGGTCCCGGTGTCGACTTCACCGATCAGAAGCGGGTGACGGTCGATTTCGCCAAGCAGGCGATCGTCACGTCGCGCAAGCTCGTGGCGCTGGTCGACCCGACCACCCGTGAGTACGAGATCGATTGGCAGGCAAGCGCGTTGATCGCGGGCGTGGTGCCCGCGCAGATCACCGTCAGCGAGGACAACAAGACCTACGACCTGAGCGGTCAGGCGGGCCCGCTGATGGAGATCCTGCAGATCTACAAGGCCAACAACCTGCCGTTCGGCGGCACCGTCGACATTCGCAACTACCCGGCGGTGCGCCAGCAGGTCGTCGCGGTGGTCCGCCGCGCCGGCGAGGCACAGCAGCAGCAACCGGCCTCGTCGGTCGGTGGGGGCGTGTCGGAACGCCTCGCCGAACTGGAGAAACTGCACGCCAGCGGCGCACTCTCCGATGCCGAGTACACCGCGGCGCGGCAGAAGATTCTTGCCGATCTCTGACCGCCGGGCATCGTCGGCGGGCGATTAGAACACGTTTCAGTTTCGCTGCTAGCCTGATCGGCAGTCGGCGAAAGGGGCACGCGTGTCCAAAACACTTCAGGGGCGGGTCGCGTTCATCACCGGTGCGGCGCGCGGCCAGGGTCGCGCGCACGCGATCCGGTTGGCCCGCGAGGGCGCGGACATCATCGCCTCGGACATCTGCGCGCCGGTGTCCGACAGCATCACCTACCCCGCGGCGACTCCCGACGATCTGGCCGAGACGGTCCGGGCGGTGGAGGCCGAAGGGCGCAAGATCATCGCCCGCCAGGTCGACACCCGCGACAACGCCGCGTTGCGCCAGCTGGTCGCCGACGCCGTCGAATCGTTCGGCCGCCTCGACATCCTGATCGCCAACGCCGGTGTGCTCAGCTGGGGACGGGTCTGGGAGCTCACCGACGAGCAGTGGGACAGCGTCATCAGCGTCAACCTCACCGGCACCTTCCAGACCGTGCGTGCGGTGGTGCCGGCGATGATCGAGGCCGGCAACGGTGGGGCCATCGTCGTGGTCAGCTCGTCGGCCGGGGTCAAGGCAACTCCGGGCAACGGGCACTACGCCGCGTCCAAGCACGGGCTCACCGGGCTGACCAACACGCTGGCAATCGAGTTGGGCGAATACAACATCCGGGTCAACTCCATCCACCCCTACTCGGTGGAGACGCCGATGATCGAGCCCGAGCTGATGATGCAGATCTTCGGCAAACACCCGCACTTCATCCACAGCTTCGGGCCAATGCCGTTGCAGCCCAGTGGTTTCATGGGCGCCGACGAAGTATCCGATGTGGTGGCATGGTTGGTCAGCGACGGCTCCGGCACGCTGACCGGCGCGCAGATTCCGGTCGACAAGGGTGTGCTGAAGTACTAACCCGCCAGCGTCTCGGCCAATCGATCGACAGCCCAGTCGATTTCGCTCATGCTGATCACCAGCGGCGGTGCCATCCGGATCGTCGACCCGTGGGTGTCCTTGACCAGGACGCCGCGCTCGGCCAGGCGTAGGCTGACCTGCTTGCCGGTGCCCAGCGCCGGATCGATGTCGACGCCCGCCCACAGCCCGCGTCCGCGCACCGCGAGCACGCCGTGACCGACCAGCTTCCGCAGGCGCCAATGCAGCCGTTCGCCCAGTCGGGTTGCGCGCTCCTGGAATTCGCCGCGAGCCAGTATCGACACCACGGTCCGGCCGATCGCCGCGGCGAACGGGTTGCCGCCGAACGTCGAGCCATGCTCGCCGGGATGCAACACCCCCAGGACGTCGCGGTCGGCCACCACGGCGGACAGTGGGACCACCCCGCCGCCCAGCGCCTTGCCCAGCAGGTAGACATCCGGTACGACATCCCAGTGGTCGCACGCGAACGTGCGGCCGGTGCGGGCCAGGCCCGACTGGATCTCGTCGACGATCATGAGAACGCCTCGGGCTGAGCATATTTCGCGGACTACGGGCAGGTAGTGCTCCGGTGGCACGATCACCCCGGCCTCACCCTGAATCGGTTCCAGCAGTACGGCGACGGTGTTCTCGTCGATCGCGTCAGCCAGTGCGGCGCTGTCCCCGAACGGGACCGATCGAAAGCCCGGGGTGAAAGGCCCGAAGCCCGCGCGTGCCGCCGGGTCTGAGGAGAAGCTGACGATGCTGATCGTCCGGCCGTGAAAGTTGTTGTCGGCAACCACGACATTGGCGAGGTCGGCGGGCACGCCCCTGACCTCGACACCCCACTTGCGCGCCACCTTGAGCGCGCTCTCGACCGCCTCGGCGCCGCTGTTCATCGGCAGCACCATGTCCTTGCCGCACAACGTCGCCAACGCCGCGCAGAACGGGCCGAGGGCCTCGGTGTGAAAGGCGCGGCTGACCAGTGTGACGACGTCCAGTTGCGCGTGTGCGGCGGCGGTGATCTCCGGATTGCGGTGCCCGAAGTTGACCGCCGAGTATGCGGCCAGGCAATCCAGGTAGCTGCGCCCCTCGACATCGGTGATCCAGCAACCCTCGGCACTGGCGGCCACCACCGGCAGCGGCGAGTAGTTGTGGGCGGTGTAACGCTCGTCGATCCCGATCGCCGACTCAGTGAGCGCCCCATGGCCGATGTCCAGCAGCGTCACGAATACACCTCAAGCGTGCAGCATTTCACCGATCCACCGCCCTTGAGCAATTCGGGCAACTCGACACCGATCGGCTCGAAGCCGGCATCGGTCAACTGCGCGGCAAAGCCGGTCGCCGCGGCAGGCAGTACGACCCGGCGGCCATCGGACACGGCGTTGAGGCCGAACGCGTAGGCGTCGGCGCTGTCCACCGCGATCGCGTCGGGAAACAGCGTCTCGAGGTGCGCGCGCGAGACGTAGGAGAACGCCGGCGGGTAGAACGCGATCGTCGTGTCGTCGAGCACGGTCAGCGCGGTGTCGAGGTGGTAGAAGCGCGGATCCACCAACTCGAGGCTGACCACCCGCCGGTCGAAGATGCCGGCCACCTCGCTGTGCGCCCGCAGGCTGGTGCGAAAGCCGTGGCCGGCCAGGATGATGTCCCCGACCGGAAGCAGGTCGCCCTGCCCCTCGTTCACGTGCTGCGCATAGACGGGCGTGAAACCCCGCGACTGCAGCCATGCCCCGTACGCGACCGACTCCTGTTGACGCTGAACGTGTTTGAAACGCGCTACCAGCGCGGTGCCGTCGATGATCAACCCGCCGTTGGCGGAATACACCATGTCGGGAAGGCCGGGGACAGGGTCGACCATGTCGACGCTGTGTCCCAGCTGCAGGTAGAGATCGCGCAGCTGCTGCCACTGCTCGACGGCGACCGCCGCGTCGACCGGCACGGTGGTGTCCATCCAGGGATTTATCGCGTAGTCGACCGCGAAATGCCGCGGCGGCGTCATCACGTAGTGCCGCAAGCTGGCCTGGCGTTCGACGGTGTCGTGGCGGACAACGGTCTCGGACTCCGCGAAGATAGTCATAAATCAACGGTAGGGGAGTCCACGGTGCAATGCATCGATGGTTATTGCGTCTACAGACACGATTTATTGCGTCAAGTGCCTTAATATAACGGTCTGTTGTGGCAGGAGGGCCTGTGGACCGGTTGGACGGCATCGACGAGCAGATTCTGGCCGAACTCGCGCAGCATGCCCGTGCCACGTTCGCCGAGATCGGTGAGCGGGTGCGGCTCTCGGCCCCGGCGGTCAAACGGCGGGTCGACCGGATGCTCGACAGCGGGGTGATCCGTGGGTTCACCACCGTCATCGACCGCAACGCCGTCGGGTGGAACACCGAGGCGTATGTGCAAGTCTTCTGCCACGGGCGGATATCGCCGGATCAGCTGCGGCGAGCATGGGTCGACATTCCCGAAGTCGTCAGCGCCGCAACGGTAACCGGCACCGCCGACGCGCTCTTGCGGGTCCTGGCCCGCGACATGCAACATCTGGAGGATGCCCTGGAGCGAATCCGCACCAGCGCCGACATCGAGCGAAGCGAAAGCATTGTCGTGCTGTCGAACCTGATCGACCGCTCACGCGCGCAGGGGTGAGCGACCATCGGCCGCTGCAATCGTGTATGAACTCCAAATGACCACTAGCTCTGGCGACAACGGAATTCTGATCGTCGGCGGGGGACTCGCCGCGACCCGGACCGCCGAGCAGTTGCGCCGGGCGAACTTCGAGGGTGCGATCACCATCGTCAGCGACGAGGTCCACCTGCCGTACGACCGCCCGCCGCTGTCCAAGGAGGTGCTGCGCAGCGAGGTCGATGACGTCACGCTCAAGCCCCGGGAGTTCTACGACGAGCAGAACATCACTCTGCGACTCGGATCCGCGGCCACCGGAATCGACATCGATGCGCAGACGGTGTCACTCGACGACGGTTCGACGCTGAGCTACGACGAGCTGGTGATCGCGACAGGCCTGGTGCCACGGCGCATTCCGGCGTTTCCGGACCTCGAGGGCATCCGGGTGCTGCGCACGTTCGACGAGAGCCTGGCGCTACGCAAGCATGCCTCGGAGGCGCACCGTGCGGTGGTGATCGGGGCCGGCTTCATCGGGTGTGAGGTGGCGGCGAGCCTGCGCGGCCTCGGCGTCGAGGTGGTGCTGGTGGAGCCGCAACCAGCGCCCCTGGCCTCGGTACTCGGTGCGCAGATCGGCGGCCTGGTGGCCCGGTTGCACCGCGACGAGGGCGTCGACGTGCGCACCGACGTCGGGGTGGCCGACGTGCGCGGCGACAAGCACGTCGAGACCGTGGAGTTGACCGACGGCACCGAGGTGAACGCCGACCTTGTCGTGGTGGGCATCGGCTCGCGGCCGGCGACCGACTGGCTGGAGGGCAGCGGCATCCATGTCGACAACGGCGTCATCTGTGACGCCGCGGGCCGGACCAGCGCGCCCAACGTGTGGGCGCTGGGCGACGTCGCGTCCTGGCGTGACCCGCGGGGACACCAAGTGCGCGTGGAACATTGGAGCAACGTCGCCGACCAGGCACGCGCCGTGGTGCCCGCTATGCTCGGCCAGGACGCCCCGACCAACGTCGTCGTCCCGTATTTCTGGAGCGACCAGTACGACGTCAAGATCCAGTGCCTGGGTGAACCGGTCGCCACCGACATCGTGCATGTCGTCGAGGACGACGGTCGCAAATTTCTCGCCTACTACGAGCGCGACGGCGCGGTGGCCGGTGTCGTCGGCGGCGGCATGCCCGGCAAGGTGATGAAGTCGCGCGCCAAAATCGCTGGGGCCGTGCCGATTTCCGAGGTCCTGGAGCCCAAGGCCTAGCTACTCCCAGACCACCGGCGGGCCGTGCGGTGAGCATGCGGCCAGCAGTCGGCTGTCGCCGCCGGGCCAGCTGCGTACCCGGACCACGAACTCGATCTCGCTGTCGGGGGTGCGCCGGTGCGGTTCGAGCGTCAGGTGGGCGAATGGTGAGTCGGGTCCGGCCCGCGCCCCGATCTTGTCGATGGCGGCCTCGATGGTCGACTGCTCGGGAAGCGAAAGATATTGCCACATAATCGAATGCCACAGCACGGTGAGTGTGCCGCCGGCGAGTTCGAGGCCCGCCACCGCTTCGGTGGCGTTGCGTCGGTGCAATGTCGCCGGCACCCGGCGGGCCACGCTGATCGCGCCGCGCAACCGGTCCAGCCTGGCCTGCTGGTCGGGCCAGACGTAGCTCAGCAGCGTCAACTCGCCGTCGGTGCCGGCCGCGTCCAGGGGTGCGA
The DNA here is from genome assembly GCF_030252325.1 of Candidatus Mycobacterium wuenschmannii. Lineage (NCBI taxonomy): Bacteria > Bacillati > Actinomycetota > Actinomycetes > Mycobacteriales > Mycobacteriaceae > Mycobacterium > Candidatus Mycobacterium wuenschmannii. The sequence continues at coordinate 4,635,083 of NZ_CP126981.1, forward strand.
TGTCGTAGCCGTGCCGCTCGACGATCTCGAGGTCCGCGGCGGGTAGCAGCTCGCCCTGCCACGCGTCGTCGATGGACACCGGTGAGTCGACCGGGCCCCAGCCGCCGCCCGGGTAGGTGTACCGGTAATGGTCGGCACGCAGATTGAGCCCGGCGCTGCAGCCGATCTCGAAAAGCCTTACCGGTAACCGGAATCGGTCGGCCAGCACCAGCAGGCCACCGATCAGCGCGGCCGAGCGGCCGACCTCGTTGGTCTGCGGTGGCTGGTCGAGGGCGCGGCGTAGGTAATCGGCGTGCTGTCCGGCGGCCTGCGCGATGGCGGGCCATGCGGCCCCCGCGTTCCAGCTGCCGCCCGCGCTGGGATACCAGCGGCGCAAGGTCGGAGCCTGCCCGTCGAGAGCGAGCCGGTGTAGGCCCCCGAGCAGACGCAACGGCAAAGCCATACGGCCAGAATCGTTTTCGTGACCGGCGAAGATCTCCGCGAAAATGCCGCCGGCCTCGACGTCGGCGGCGATCAGCGGCAAGAGCTCGCCGTACATCGTCGAGCCCATGCCCGCGCAGACCTGACCCTGCACCTCAATGGTCTGCAGTAGCCGGCTCATGTCTATAGATCCTTCAGCCCGGCGCGCACCACGTCAAAGGCATCGCCCAATGCTTGCGGTAACGAGACCGATTCGTCATCCAGCCAGTACTCATAGGCGCTCAGCGCGACGCCGAGCATCATCCACGCGACGGTCTGCGGCCGCAGGTCAGCGGTCTTGCCGGCGGACCGGCGCGCGACGAACCCCGCGATCACTTCGCGCCATCCGGCGTACATCGTCATCGAATACGCTTGCAGCTCAGGCGTTTGCAGGATGACCCGCATCCGCTGCCGGTGCCGGGCCGTCTCGGAATCGTCAAAAGTGTTGAACGACAACAGCGCAGACCGTAAAGCGTCACCGAGCGGCATGTCCGGGTCGACGCCGTCCAGCAGTTCGCTCAGGTGCTGCAGGTGAGCGTCGAAGTCGCCCCAGGGGATCGCGTTCTTCGACGCGTAGTAGCGGAACAGGCTCCGGCGTGCGATGCCGGCAGCGCGGGCGACGTCGTCGACGCTGACCTCCGCGAACCCGCGCTCACTGAACAGCCCGATGGCCACGTCCGAGATGTGTTGCGGAGTGGTGGCTCGGCGTCGGCCGACCCGCGGCTGCTGCTGCGCCATCGACCCCACCCTTCCATTCCGGCACTCGATGCCATATTCTGACTGAGATTCTGACCACATCGACGCGACTTGTCGAGCCCCGCCACACCGAAAGGCAACGTCATGGAGCCGAACCAGCAGACCGACGCCGAGACCGAGCTCGTTACCGAGACCCTGGTCGAAGAGGTTTCCATCGACGGGATGTGCGGGGTCTACTGACCGTGAGCGCCCCCGCGCAGGGGCGACTCGAGTTCGATCTCGATCTCCCGTGGCGCCTGCATCCGCAGGTGGCCGTGCGCCCCGAATCTTTCGGTGCGCTGTTGTATCACTTCGGAACTCGCAAACTGTCGTTCCTGAAGAACCGCACCATCCTGGCGGTGGTGCAATCGTTGGCCGATCATCCCGACGTCCGGGCCGCACTCCGTGCGGCCGGCGTCGAGGATTCCCAACAACACCCCTACGTGCACGCGCTCGGCGTGCTTGCCGGTTCCCACATGCTGGTGCCGGCGGAGGAGGAGCGCTCATGACCTCGACGGTGCCACGCCTGATCGAGCAGTTCGAGCACGGCTTGGACGCGCCCATCTGCCTCACCTGGGAGCTGACCTACGCCTGCAACCTGGCCTGCGTGCACTGCCTGTCGTCGTCGGGCAAGCGCGACCCGCGCGAGCTGTCCACGCAGCAGTGCAAGGACATCATCGACGAGCTGGAACGCATGCAGGTGTTCTATGTGAACATCGGTGGCGGCGAACCGACTGTGCGGCCGGACTTTTGGGAGCTGGTCGACTACGCGACGGCGCACCACGTCGGCGTCAAGTTCTCCACCAACGGCGTGCGCATCACCCCCGAGGTGGCCGCCCGCCTGGCCGCCAGCGATTACGTCGACGTGCAGATCTCGCTGGACGGCGCCACTGCCGAGGTCAACGATGCCGTCCGAGGCGAGGGTTCCTTCGCGATGGCCGTGCGGGCGCTGGAGAACCTCGCGGCCGCGGGTTTCAAGGACGCCAAGATCTCGGTGGTGGTGACCCGCCACAACGTCGACCAACTCGACGAATTCGCTTCGCTGGCAAGCCGATACGGCGCCACCCTGCGCATCACCAGGTTGCGGCCCTCGGGTCGCGGTGCCGACGTGTGGGACGAGCTGCACCCGACTCCCGCCCAGCAGGTCCAGCTGTACGACTGGCTGGTGGCCAGGGGCGACGGGGTGCTCACCGGCGACTCGTTCTTCCACCTGTCCGGTCTGGGCGAACCCGGAGCGTTGGCCGGGCTGAACATGTGCGGGGCAGGGCGGGTGGTGTGCCTGATCGACCCGATCGGCGATGTCTACGCCTGCCCGTTCGCAATTCACGACCGCTTCCTGGCCGGAAATACGGTGTCGGACGGCGGTTTTGACAAGGTCTGGAAGGACGCCCCGCTGTTCCGCGAGCTGCGCGAGCCGCAGTCCGCGGGCGCCTGCGGCAGTTGCGGGCACTACGACAGCTGCCGGGGTGGCTGCATGGCGGCCAAGTTCTTCACCGGCCTACCGCTCGACGGTCCCGATCCGGAGTGCGTCGAGGGCTACGGCGTCCCGGCCCTGGCGCAGGAGCGCGACAAGCCGCGTCCGGCCGGCGACCACTCGCGCACCGGCAAGCGCAAGAGCGGTCCGGTGCCGCTGACCCTGAGCATGCCGCCGCAGCGGCTGTGCAACGAGAGCCCGGTCTAGTCGTGGCCCGTGACGTCTGGTTCGAGACGGTCGCGATCGCGCAGCAACGCGCGAAGAAGCGGCTGCCGAAGTCGTCGTACTCCGCGCTGGTGGCCGCCAGCGAAAAGGGGTTGACGGTCGCCGACAACGTCGAGTCGTTCGGCGAGCTCGGCTTCGCGCCGCATGTGGTCGGTGCGCTCGAGAAGCGTGACCTCTCGACAACCGTTATGGGACAAGAGATCTCGCTGCCGGTGCTGATCTCGCCGACCGGCGTCCAGGCCGTCGACCCGGACGGCGAGGTAGCCGTCGCACGCGCCGCCGCGGCCCGCGGAACCGCCATGGGACTGTCGTCATTCGCCAGCAAGCCGATCGAGGACGTGATCGCCGCCAACCCGAAGCTGTTCTTCCAGGTCTACTGGTCTGGCGGGCGCGACGTGATCGCGCAGCGCGTCGAGCGTGCCCGCGCGGCCGGTGCGGTCGGATTGATCGTGACCACCGACTGGTCCTTCTCGCACGGCCGCGATTGGGGCAGCCCGAAGATCCCGGAGCAGATGAACCTGCGCACCATGTTGCGGATGTCACCCGAGGTCATCACCCGGCCCGGCTGGCTGTGGCGATTCGGCAAGACGCTGCGGCCCCCGGACCTGCGGGTGCCCAACCTGGCGGCTCGCGGCGAGCCCGGCCCACCGTTCTTCGCGGCGTACGGCGAGTGGATGACGACGCCACCGCCGACCTGGGCGGACATCGCCTGGCTGCGCGAGCTGTGGGGCGGCCCGTTCATGCTGAAGGGCGTCATGCGCCTCGATGACGCGAAAAGGGCTGTGGACGCGGGCGTTTCGGCAATCTCGGTGTCCAATCACGGCGGCAACAACCTGGATGGAACGCCGGCGTCAATTCGGGCGCTGCCCGCCGTCGCGGACGCGGTCGGCGACCAGGTCGAGGTTTTGCTGGACGGCGGTATCCGGCGTGGCAGCGATGTCGTGAAGGCGCTGGCACTGGGCGCCCGCGCCGTGATGATCGGCCGCGCATATCTGTGGGGCCTCGCCGCGGCCGGGCAGCCCGGGGTGGAGAACGTGCTCGACATCATGCACAGCGGAATCGACTCGGCCTTGATGGGCCTCGGCCGCGCATCGGTGCACGACCTCAACCGCGACGACGTCCTGGTGCCGGACGGCTTCACCCGTACTCTCGGGGCGAGCTAGCACCCGTCGAACGCGAGACCAGCGGGTATGTTGGTGCGGACGTGGCTGACGTGGCGGCGGTGGCCGTTTTTAGTGAACGCCCTGCTCGAAAAAATTTTTCGATAGCGCCAACAACCAGTGCACGACAGGTGAATTCGTCTTACCATCACCGGGTGGTGGTCCAGCCCGATCTCGGGGGCTCTACGTCGAGCCAACTGCGAAGCATGCCGGTAGGGCTGGCAATTCCCGTTGGCTCCACCGAGCAGCACGGGCCGCACCTGCCTCTGGACACCGACACCCGAATCGCGACGGCGGTCGCAGGCGCGGTCACCGCCGGTTTGGCCGACGACCCGGATCTGACGTGGCTGGCGGCGCCGGCCATCGCGTACGGTGCCAGCGGCGAGCACCAGAGCTTCCCAGGAACGATCTCCATTGGCACCGACGCGCTGGCGACCCTGCTGGTCGAGTACGGCAGGTCGGCGACCTGCTGGGCCCAGCGCCTGCTGTTCGTCAACGGCCACGGCGGCAACATCGCTGCACTCGGCCGGGCCGTTGCGCTGTTGCGCCGCGAGGGCCGCGACGCGGCGTGGTGTCCGTGCGTGATCGCCGGCGGTGACGCACACGCCGGACACGCCGAAACTTCCGTATTGCTGCATATTTCGCCCAGTGAGGTCCGCGCGGAGAGCTGGCAGGTGGGCAACAGGGCGCCGTTGTCGGAGCTGCTGCCGGCGATGCGCAGCGGCGGAGTGGCCGCCGTCAGCGACGTCGGCGTCCTGGGCGACCCGACGACCGCCACCGCCGCCGAGGGTGAGCGGATGCTGGCCGAGATGGTCCAGGACTGCCTGCGGCGTGTCCAGCGCTGGGCACCGGCCGCCGACGGGACGCTCGCATGACCCAAACGCGGTTACCGGATGGGTTTGCTGTGCAGGTCGACCGCCGGGTCAGGGTGCTCGGACAGGGCTCGGCTTTGCTGGGCGGATCGCCCACCCGCATCCTGCGGCTGGCGCCCGCCGCCCAGGACATGCTCGCCGACGGCCGGCTCAAGGTCCGCGACGCGGTGAGCGCTGAACTGGCCCGCACGTTGCTCGACGCCACCGTGGCGCACCCGCGGCCCGCGGGTGGCCCGTCACACCGCGACGTCACCGTCATTATTCCGGTGCGCGACAACGTATATGGACTGCAGCGCCTGGTCGCCTCGCTACGGGGTCTGCACATCGTGATCGTGGACGACGGGTCGTCGACGCCGATCCGGCCGGAAGACTTCGCCGGGTTGCACAGCGACATCGAGGTCCTGCGGCACGCGCAGAGCAGGGGCCCGGCCGCGGCCCGCAACACCGGACTCACGGCCTGCAAGACGGGCTACGTGGCGTTTCTCGACTCCGACGTCGTTCCGCGCCGCGGTTGGCTCGAGGCGCTGCTCGGGCATTTCTGCGACCCGACCGTGGCCCTGGTCGCCCCGCGCATCGTCGGCCTCGCCCAGACCGATCACCTGGTCGCCCGCTACGAGGCGGTGCGTTCGTCGCTCGACCTGGGTCAACGGGAAGCTCCGGTGATTCCCTACACCAGCGTCTCCTACGTGCCGAGCGCCGCAATCATTTGCCGCACTTCGGCTTTGCGGGATATCGACGGCTTCGACGAGAGCCTGCGTTCTGGTGAGGATGTCGACCTGTGCTGGCGGCTGGTCGAAGCCGGTGCCCGGCTGCGCTACGAGCCGATTGCCCAAGTGGCACATGACCATCGGACCGAATTGCGCGATTGGGTTGCGCGCAAAGCGTTTTACGGTGGTTCGGCCGCTCCGCTCTCGGTTCGTCACCCGGACAAGATCGCGCCGCTGATGATCTCGGGATGGGCGCTGACGGCGTGGATCCTGATGGCGCTCGGCTCCAGCTTCGGTTACCTGGCTTCCCTGCTTGTCGCGGGCCTCACCGGGCGCCGGGTCGCGAAAAGCATGCAGGGCACCGAGACTCAGATCTGGGACGTCGTCACCGTGGCATCGCGCAGCTTGTGGTCGGCGGCCTTGCAGTTGGCGTCGGCGATCTGTCGGCACTACTGGCCGGTCGCGCTGCTGGCGGCGATGCTGTTCCGCCCGTGCCGCCGGGTCGTCCTGGTCGCCGCCGTCGTCGACGGGGTGGTGGACTGGGCGAGTCGCCGCCAAGCCGCCGACGACGACGCTCAGCCGATCGGCCTGCTGACATACCTGCTGCTCAAGCGCCTCGACGACCTGGCCTACGGCCTCGGCCTGTGGTACGGCGTGCTGCGCGAGCGCAATGTGGGCCCGCTCAAGCCGCAGATTCGGATCTGACTCCTGACCGAAGCGACGCTACACAGCGACGTGCTGATCATCGGCGCTGGAAGTGCTGGATCCATTGTCGCAGATCGCCTTTCGGCCGACCCGAATTGCCTGGTGACGGTGCTGGAAGCCGGCCTCGGCCTGGCCGACCCGGTGCTGCGCGCCGAGACCGACAACGGCGTCCGGCTGCCGATCGGCGCGGCCAGCCCGTTGGTGCAGCGCTACCAGACCCGGCTCACCGGCCGGCCCGACCGCCGGGCGGCGATCGTGCGGGGGGCCACGGTCGGCGGTTCGGGCGCCGTCAACGGCGGCTACTTCTGCCGGGGCCTGCGCCGCGACTTCGACGAGCTCGGCCTGCCAGGCTGGGCCTGGGCCGACGTCGTCGAACACTTTCGTGCGATCGAGACCGATCTGGACTTCGACGGGCCCGCGCACGGCACCTCGGGGCCGATCCGCGTCCAGCGCACATCGCAAATCACCGGCAGCACAGCGGTTTTCGTCGAAGCGGCCCAGCGGAACGGGTTCGGGTGGCTACCCGACCTCAACGACGTCGGCGACACCCTGCCCGCCGGCGTCGGTGCCGTGCCACTCAACATCGTCGATGGGGTGCGGATGGGGCCCGGGGCGGCGTACCTGCTGCCCGCGCTGACCCGTGCCAACCTCTCGTTGTTGACCCAGACCCGTGCCCTTCGCCTCCGCATGTCGCACGGCCGCGTTACCGGGGTTGACGCGCTCGGCCCGGGCGGTCCGATCACCGTGACCGCTGACCGGGTCGTATTGTGCTCCGGGGCAATAGAATCCGCCCACCTGCTGATGCTGTCCGGGATCGGCGAGGAAACGATGCTGCGGGCCGCCGGCGTCGACGTGCTGGCCCCGCTGCCGGTGGGAACGGCCTGCAGCGATCACCCCGAATGGGTGTTGCCGACCACCTGGTTGGTTGCCACCGGGCGCCCGGTGCTGGAGGTCGTGCTGAGCACGCCCGACGACATCGAGATCCGGCCGTACACCGGCGGCTTCGTGGCGATGGTCGGCGACGGCACGCCGGGCCATCCCGACTGGCCACACGTCGGGGTCGCGCTGATGCGGCCGCGGTCCCGGGGGCGTGTCGCGCTGGTGTCAGCCGACCCGCTGGTGCCACCGGCCATCGAGCACCGTTACGACAGTGAGCCGGCCGACGTCGCCGCGCTGCAGTCGGGTTGCGACCTGGCGCGCGAAATCGTCGCGCCGACAACCGAAGTCGGTGAACCGGCCTGGTCGACATCGCAACATCTGTGTGGCACCGCCCCGATGGGCCCTGCCGGGGACCCGACGGCCGTGGTCGACCCCCGGTGCCGCGTGCACGGCGTCGACGGGTTGTGGGTGATCGACGGGTCGGTGCTGCCCACGATCACCAGTCGCGGGCCGCACGCCACCATAGCGATGCTGGGGCATCGGGCCGCGGAATTCGTGGTGTGACGTCGGAAGTTACGCTGTCTAGGTCAGGAGGTGGTCCAGATCGCCGATAAAGTCGACCCGCGCCCAGCGCGTTCTCGCGCCCGCCTGTTGGAGGCCGCCACCGCCCTGCTGCGCACCGGTGGCCCGAGCGCGGTGACCGTGGACGCCGTGACGCGGGGCGCCAACGTCGCCCGCGCCACCCTCTACCGCCACTTCCCGAGCGGAAATGACTTGCTCGCAGCGGCTTTCAGCGGCTTGATACCTCCCGCGCCGACACCGTCGGACGAGGGCACCCTGCGCGATCGGTTGATCGCGGTCGTCCTGGACTTCGGCAAGTCGATCGCCGAGCGGCCGAGCATGGTGATGGCGATGAGCTGGCTGGCGCTGGGGCGCGACCTGGAGCACCTGCCGGAATCGGATCACAGCCGGACCGCCGACAGCCCCGCGATCAGCACCCTGCGTCAGCGCATCGCCCAGCAGTACGCGGCCCCATTTGACGCCATCTTCGACAGCCCCGCCGCCGCCGAACTCGGCGACATCGACCGCACCCGGGCGATCGCGCTGCTGATCGGCCCGGCGGTGCTGGGCCGGCTGTCGACCCTGCCCGACTTCGACTACCGTGACTGCGCGCAGGCCGCCGTCGACGGCTTCCTGCATGTGCAACGCGCCCAGAACGAAGCGGTCACGAAAGCTCGTAACGAATCGGCAGGTGCTTGAGCCCGCCGACGAACGTCGTCGAGATCAACTCCGGATCACCGTTCAGCTCAATCGATTTCAGTCGCGGTAGTAATTCGGTGAAGAAGCTGTTCACTTCCATCCGGGCCAGCGCGGCGCCCAGGCAGAAGTGCACGCCGTAGCCGAACGCCAGGTGCTTGTTCGGGTCGCGCCCCACGTCGAAGCGGAACGGATCGTCGAAGATCTCCTCGTCGCGGTTGCCGGAGACGTAGGACAGGTATACGGATTCGCCCGCGGCGATCGGCACGCCGCGGATCGTGGTGTCGACGGTGGCGGTCCGCATGAATTCCTTGACCGGCGTCACCCAGCGGATCATCTCCTCGGTGGCCAGGGGCATTAGATCGAGGTTGTCGCGCAACCGATTTCGTTGGTCAGGGTTGTCGATCAACGCCTGCAGGCCGCCGGCGATCGTCGCGCTGGTGGTGTCGTGACCGGCGGTGGCGATGATCACGTAGTAGGAGGCGGTGTCCATGTCGGACAGCGGTTCGCCGTCCACGCGGGCGTTGGCGATCGCCGAGGTCAGGTCGTCGGTCGGGTGCTCGCGCCGGGACGCGGTGAGCGCGGTGAAGTAGCCGAAGAAGTCCAGTAGCACTTGGAGCTGTTCCTCGATCGTCGCGCCGCGCTTGAACTCGTCGTCGTCACCGCCGAACAGCTCCTGCGTCAGGGACAGCATCCGGGGGAAGTCGGACTCCGGCAGACCGAGCAACGACATGATCACGTAGAGCGGATAGTTCACCGCGACCTCTTGAACGAAGTCACATTCGCCGCCGGCGGCCATCATCTTGTCGACGTAGATCTTGGCCAGCTCGTCGACCCTGACCTTGAGCGCCCGCATTGCCTTGGGGCGGAACCAGTCCGCGCCGATGGCGCGCACGACGCGGTGCTGCGGATCGTCCATGTGGATCAGGGTGCGCAAGCCGATGCCGGTTTCCTGGAGTTCGCGCGCCTTATCGTCGGCCTCGGCGGCGGCCAGCAGGGGCCGGGGCTCGTTGATGAATAGATCGTTGGCCCGCTCGATCTCCATGATGTCGGCGTGCTTGGTGATGGCCCAGAACGGGCGGTATGGCGCGCGGTCGACCAGCGACACCGGCGCGTGCGCGCGCAGGTGGGCCAGCGCCGTGTGCAGCCGGGATTCGTCGGCGTACGACGTCGGATCAGCGAAAACTTCTGCGGCCTTGTCCTTGATGGGTGCGCTCATCTGCCCTCTCACCTGCCGGGTCCGGTTTTTGACACGTGTCAGACATAGTCTCTGTGATCGCCGATTGTTTGATAACCGCTTTCCGGGAATCCGTAGGCTGTCGTTTCGTGTCGGCAAGATCGCTCCGCAGCAGGGCCATCGTGGTGATGGCGGCCCTGCTGGTTGCGGCATGCGGCCAGGAAGCGGTGGTCAAGCCCCGCAAGGCCGAACCGGCCTACGCCGGACCGCTGGATGCCGGCGTGGTGAGTACCGCAATGGGATCGATCCGCGGTCAGGTCGCATCGGATTACCGTGTGTTCCAAAGCATTCCGTACGCCGAGCCCCCGGTCGGGCCGCTGCGCTGGCAGGCGCCGCGGCCGGCGGCCCGGTGGTCGGGCATGTTGGATGCCACCAAGGCCGGGCCGCAATGCATGCAGGACACCGGTCTCAAGCCGGGGGTGGGCAAGCCGACCAGCGAGAACTGCCTGACACTCAACGTCTGGACTCCGCCGCGCAGCCAGCACGGCGAGAAGCGCCCGGTGATGGTCTGGATCCACGGCGGGGGCTTCGTCCAGGGCAGCGGCGACATCTATCACTCGCGTTGGCTCGCGGCCAAGGGCCACGTCATCGTCGTCACAATCAACTACCGGCTCGGCGCGCTGGGCTTCCTGGCGCACCCGTCGCTCGGCCCGCCCGGCACCGTCGGCAACTACGGACTGGCCGACCAGCAGGCCGCGCTGCGCTGGGTCCGCGACAACATCGCCGCGTTCGGCGGCGACCCGAAGAAGGTCACCATCGCCGGCGAGTCTGCGGGCGGAATGTCGGTGTGCGACCACCTGATTGCGCCGGGTTCGGCCGGCCTGTTCCGCGCGGCCATCATCCAGAGCGCGCCGTGTCAGGCGCAGGCCGAGGTGGAGTTCGGTCAGAAGCAGAGCCTCGACTACGCGATCGCCGCCGGCTGCCGCAATCCGGCGACCACCGCGCGCTGCCTGCGCGCGCTGCCAGCGACTCGGCTCGAAAGACCGCCCTGGTACTACTTTCTCGGCGACTCCGATGCGTTGTCCGGCCCGGTGACCGGGACGCCGGCGCTGCCGGACAACCCGGTGGCGGGGTTCGCCGCCGGCCGAGCCGCCCGCGTTCCGGTGTTGATGGGTGTCAACCACGACGAGTTCACCCTGTTCGCGGCGCTGCGGGCCGCGAAGCTCCATCGGGGTGTCAGTCCCGGCGAGTACCCGCGGGTTCTCGACGACATCTTCGGCGCCGACGGCGCTCCGGTGCTGGCGCACTACTCGCCTGATCGCTACGGCGGCGACGTCTCGCTGGCCTACTCGGCCGCTGCCACCGACGGTGTGTTCTCTTGTGTGGCAGACAGATTGGCCGATTCACTGAGTCGCAATGCTCCCGTCTACGCCTACGAGTTCGACGACCCACACGCGCCAGAACCCGACTTCCTCAGGCACGCACCGTTTCCCGTCGGCGCCAGCCATTCGCTGGAGTTGCGTTATCTGTTCAGCATGGGCGGCGCGCCGCCGCTCGATCCCGCGCAGCAGGTGCTGTCCGACCAGATGATGAGCTACTGGAGCCACTTCGTCACCAACGGCTCGCCGAAGGCTGCCGGCCTCCCCGACTGGCCCGCCCAGGACGGCAACCCCGAGCACGATGTCTGGATGTCGTTGCGGCCCGGTGGAAGTCAGGTCAGCACAGACTTCGGGGAGCAACACCAGTGCCCGTTCTGGTCGACGTTGAAAGGTAAGCAGTGAGCACACCCGAGCCCGCCGGCTTCGCCGACGAGTGGGCCGCGGCCTGGAACCGGCGCGACGTCGACGCCGTGCTTGCGCACTTCCACGACGACGTCGTGTTCACCTCGCCGATCGCGGCCGACGTGGCGCCCGGCTCCGGGGGAGTGGTGTACGGCAAGGCGGCGCTGCGCGAATACTGGTGCGCCGCAATGGAAGCCGTGCCCGACCTGCACTTCGACATCGTCGGCGTGTACCGCGGTGTGTCGACGCTCGTGATCCACTACCGCAACCAGAAGGGCGGTCTGGTCAACGAGGTGCTCGAGTTCGACGGCGCCCTGGTGCGCCGCGGTCACGGGACGTATCTGGTCTGACGCCTACGGGTGGTTGGCGCCGTTCGGACCGACCGCAGTCAGGCCGGTGCCCGTATTCCCGCCGCTGATGACCACGGTGCCCGCGGTGCCGTTGCCGCCGGTCTGACCGACGCCAGTTCCACTGCCGCCGCTGCCACCCGTTGCGCTGTCGTTGGTGGCGGAGCTGTTCGCGTTGATCGCCGCGACCCGGCCAAGCGCGCCGGTGCCGCCGTGGCCGCCGTCTGCGCCAGAACCGCCCGCGCCGCCGGTTGCGGTGCCGCTTGCCACCGCATTGGTGCCACCGGCGGAGATGATCGAGCCGCCGCCGTGCCCACCGGCGCCGCCGTCGGTGGCGTCACCACCCGCGCCGCCGATGGTGACGCCGCTCGCCGTTCCGCCGGATCCACCCGCCAAGTTGCCGAACGGATCGGTGGAAGCGCCGCTTTCGATGTAGGTGGCGCCGCCCGCACCGCCGGTACTGCCCACGCCGGTGGCATCGCCGCCTGCACCTCCGGTTGCTTCACCGAAGCTTGATCCCGAGGGTCCTCCCACAACGACCGCTCCGATACCGCCGTCGCCGCCGACCCCGCCGTCGCTCCCGGTTCCGCCGTCGCCGCCGGTCCCGAAAGCGGTGTGGTTCAGACCGTCGATCGTGCCGGTCGTGGAGAGGGTGCTGGTGACTTCGACTCCGCCTCGACCGCCGTCGCCACCGGTGCCTCCCGTGAGACCTGCGCCGCCGTCCCCGCCGGTGGCGGTGCCGCCGACAATGGTGCCTCCGTTGTCGGTGTCGACCAGGCCGATGCCACCCCCGCCGCCTTGACCTCCGGTACCCGCGCCGCCATCACCACCAAGCGCGGTGCCACCAGTGATCGTGCCGGCGTTAGTGGTTTGGATGCTGCCGAGCCCGCCCGCTCCGCCGGTCCCGCTATCAGTGCCCGCGCCGCCGTCGCCCCCCGTGGCGCTGCCGCCAGTTATGGTGCCGCCACTCATGACGTTGATTACGCCGTTGCCACCGTCGCCGCCCTGACCCGCGTCGCTAGCCGCGCCGCCGACGCCGCCGAGGGCGGTACCGCCGCTGGTGCTACCTGCGACCACGGCCTGGACCTGACCGCGTCCGCCATCGCCACCCACGCTGCCGCTGCCGCCGCCGGTTCCGCCGTCCCCGCCGGTGGCGGAGCCGCTGGCCTCTCCCGCTCCAGTGGTGATGATTCCGCCCGCACCGCCGTCGCCGCCCTGGCCGCCGTCACTGCCCGCGGCGCCGTCGCCACCGAAGGCCGTACCCCCGGCGATGCCGCCATTGCTCCCGATGGAGCCGTTACCGCCGTGACCGCCGGTGCCGCCGGTGGTCCCTGCGGCGCCATCGCCACCGGTGGCGCTACCAGTTGCAGTGCCTCCAAAGCCCTGGACTGCGCCGATGCCGCCGTTGCCGCCGGTCGCCCCGGCGCCGCCTGACCCGCCGTCCCCGCCGGTGGCGATCCCGCTGGCGGTCCCCGACGAATTGCTCTGGACTTCGCCGATGCCACCCGCGCCGCCGGTGCCGCCATCGGTGCCGTCGCCACCGGCGCCACCAGTAGCAACGCTTGCCTCATCACCCGCGGTACCAGTAAAGCTGTGAATCTGCGCTTCTCCACCGGATCCGCCCGTCGCACCTGCTCCACTGCCAGTGCCGCCGGCCCCGCCGTTGGCGGTTCCCGCGGCGTTGCCGCCCTCGGCCTGAACCGCGCCTTGGCCGCCCGTGCCGCCAATGCCGCCATCGGCACCCGCGCCGCCGTCCCCTCCGGTAGCGGTTCCGATACCGGAGTATCCATTGGAGCCGGTGACCCCGCCGATCCCACCATTGCCGCCGGTGCCACCGAGGCCGGCCGCGTCGCCGCCGTCACCGCCAGTGGCATCGCCGTCAGCCTGGCCGCCGCTGGTCGCGAGAACCGCGCCAATCCCGCCGTCACCGCCGGTACCTCCACCGCCGGAGCCATCGCCGCCAGCGCCGCCTGTCGCCGTGCCGGTCGCTGCACTGCCGGTGCCGTCGCTCTCCAGTAGCGCCGACCCGCCGACGCCGCCGTTGCCGCCGGCGCTTCCGTCGAGCCCGCCAGTGCCCGCGCCGCCGACCCCACCCGCACCGCCGGCCGCTGTGCCGCTGGCGGTGCCGTCATCGGATCCCAGGACCACTGCGCCACCGCCGCCACCGCCCCCGCCTCCGCCGTGGCCGACTCCGGTGGCAGTTCCGAGACCGCCCGCGCCGCCGTCACCGCCTAGGCCGCCGGTGGCTCCAGTACCGACGCTCGCGCCGTTGCCGCCGTCGCCACCGTTTCCACCGCTGCCGAAATCACCCTGTGCGCCGGCCAATCCGGCGGTGCCGGACGTGGCGGATGTACTGCCGGCCGCGCCCGCCGCACCACCGTCGGCGCCGGCTCCCGCAGTGGTTCCGGACATGCCGCCGATACCACCGGTGCCGCCGTCGCCGGCGGCTTGGCCGGTACCGCCGAACGAGACGGCGTCCGGATTGCCGAGGGCGCCCGTGCCGCCATTGCCGCCGTCGCCGATGTCCCCGCCGGTACCGCCGACGCCACCGTTGCCGCCGACGCCGAAGTAGCCGCTCTTGCCGCCGTCGCCGCCGATTCCGGCATTCCCGCCGTTACCCCCGATGCCGCCGTCGCCACCGTGGCCGTTCGACGCGAAGGCGGCGAAGTCGCCGGTCGCCCCGGTGCCGCCGGTACCACCGTCGCCGCCGTCGCCGCCAGCCCCGCCAAGTCCGCCGTCGCCGTAGAGCGCCGCGCTAGATCCGCCGTCCCCACCGATTCCGCCGATGCCGCCGTTGCCGCCGAGTCCGCCAATGCCGGTGTTCGTGAAGTCGCCAAGGGTGCCGGTGTCACCGGTCGAGCCAGTGCCGCCGGCCCCACCTTGGCCGCCGATGCCGAACAGGAAGCCGGTGACATTGCCGCCGTCGCCGCCGTCTCCGCCGAGGCCGGTTCCGTCGTCGGCGAACGTGCCGATGCCGCCCATGCCACCGATGCCGCCGAAGCCGAAGGCGGTGTCGCCGCCATCGCCGCCGTCGGCGCCCAGGCCGCCCATGCCGCCGATCCCGCCGTCACCGAAATAAGCGGTCCCGCCGTCCCCGCCGTCGACTCCGGTCAGGGTGCTGCTCCAGCCGTCGCCGCCGTCGCCGAACCAGAGACCACCGGCGGTGCCGTCGGGGGCGCCTTCGATGCCGTCGGTGCCGTTGCCGATCAGGAACTGGCCGAACAGGGTGTTGAGGTTGTCGTTGAAGGCGACGGTGCCCGGGCCGAAGAAGGAGGTGCCGTCGATCCATTGCTGGTCGAAGGTGTGGATGGGTTCGTAGATGAACTGGGCATACATCTGGGCGAAGTCGCCGGTCGTCGCCGCTGCGCTGGACGGATCGACTGCGAACGCCGCGTCCAACGCCGAATCGAGATTGGCCACCCAACTGGTCCAGTCCGCACCCAGCACCGGGTCGAGGCTGGCCAGCGAGTTAATGATCGGATCGATGATCGCGTCCAGCCCGTCCGCATGTGCCGGCGGTGCGCTGGCCAGCGGCGACAATCCGAACGCCACCACAGCTCCGGCGCTGGTGCTCCAGCCGATCAGGCGACCCCTCCGCGCTTGTGACTTCATGAACCATCCGCGACCATCGGCCATGACCAACCCCTATCAGCGTCCTCTGAGGCTTTTCTCCTGTAAATCACAGGAAGCTCAGGTCAGACGCTAGGCAGATGGACACCGCAGAGATACAGGGAAATCCCTTGCATTTGGCCCGCAGTCAGCCGGCCGGCGTCACCCAGGTGGTGATGTCGGCATGCACGACCTCATCACCGCTGCGATCGGTGATGCTGACCGGCACGACAATGTCGATGCCGTCGGTGATCTGAGTGAAGTCCGGCAGGTCCAACTCGGCGCGGGCCAGCAGCGACGTCGTGGCCTTCCCTAGGTACTGGACGTTCATCGCTTTCGGTATCCAGCGGTGGCTGCGGGGGACCGTCGCCTCCATCAACATGCCCATCGCCACCTCGGCCGCATTGCACGACGCGATAGCGTGCACGGTGTGCAGGTGGTTGTAGACGAAAAACCATTTGGGCACCCGCACCTCGGCCAGGCCGGGTTCCATCCGCACCACGTGCGGCAGCACCGACGCGAAGTATGGGACCCGGGCCATCGCCGCGATCGAGAACAACCGACTTCCGCCGGGGGTGCCGGACAGCTGCCGCCAAGCGGCATAGGTGCTGGTCGAGCTCGTCATAGCGGCTCACCTTACTCTGGAGTAAGTAATGCCTGGCAGGTGTCGCGGGAGCGGCTCCGGACAGATTTGGCCCGTACCGCGTTCTAGGGCATACTGTTCGGGTTGCCTTGAGCCGGGTTAGCGCCTGGCCGGGCATACGACCAGCGTCCACACGGACGCATCCGGTCCCAATCTGGAGCGTGACCATTTCGGTCGCTAGCCAGGCTGCGCGAGGGCGACACACCCGACCGCGGGGGCCGGTGGACCAAGACAGGTAAACAGCGGCGCAACAACCGGGCCAGCACCTGATCGTGCCAACGATTGGGCCCGGCAGGAAACCGGGTCTCGACCTGGAGAGTGAGGAAGCGTGGCGGGACAGAAGATCCGCATCAGGCTCAAGGCCTACGACCACGAGGCCATTGACGCCTCGGCGCGCAAGATCGTCGAGACGGTTGTCCGTACGGGCGCCAGTGTGGTTGGCCCAGTGCCGCTGCCGACAGAGAAGAACGTGTACTGCGTTATTCGCTCACCGCACAAATACAAAGATTCGCGGGAGCACTTCGAGATGCGCACTCACAAGCGCCTGATCGACATCCTTGACCCGACCCCGAAAACCGTTGACGCGCTGATGCGCATCGATCTGCCTGCCAGCGTCGACGTCAACATCCAGTAGGAGAGCTGCGAGTAATGGCGAGAAAGGGCATTCTGGGCACCAAGCTGGGCATGACGCAGGTGTTCGACGAGAACAACCGCGTTGTCCCCGTGACGGTGGTCAAGGCCGGGCCGAACGTGGTGACCCGCATCCGTACTCCGGAGGTTGACGGGTACAGCGCGGTGCAGCTGGCCTACGGCGAGATCAGTCCCCGCAAGATCAACAAGCCGCTGGCGGGTCAGTACGCCGCCGCCGGGGTCAACCCGCGCCGGCACCTGGCCGAGTTCCGTCTCGACGACGAAGCCGCCGCGGCCGACTACGAGGTCGGCCAGGAGCTGACGGCCGAAATCTTCGCTGCCGGAACGTATGTCGATGTGACCGGCACGTCGAAGGGCAAGGGCTTCGCCGGAACCATGAAGCGTCACGGCTTCAAGGGTCAGGGCGCGAGCCACGGTGCGCAGGCGGTGCACCGTCGGCCCGGATCCATCGGTGGTTGCGCCACCCCGGCTCGTGTCTTCAAGGGCACCCGGATGGCCGGCCGGATGGGTAGTGACCGGGTGACGACGCAGAACCTGTTGGTGCACTTGGTCGATGCCGAAAACGGCGTGCTGTTGATCAAGGGCGCCGTACCTGGCCGCAACGGCGGACTCGTCGTGGTTCGCAGCGCGATCAAACGAGGTGAGAAGTAATGGCAGCCGAGAAGGCCGCAAAGGCGCTCAAGATCGACGTCAGGACGCCCGCCGGTAAGACCGATGGCTCCGTGGAGCTGCCGGCCGAGCTGTTCGACGCGCCCGCGAACATCGCACTGCTGCACCAGGTCGTCACGGCGCAGCTCGCCGCGAAGCGTCAGGGTACGCACGCGACCAAGACTCGCGGCGAGGTCAGCGGTGGTGGCCGTAAGCCCTATCGGCAGAAGGGAACTGGTCGCGCACGGCAGGGTTCGACGCGTGCGCCGCAGTTCACCGGTGGTGGTGTCGTGCACGGCCCGCAGCCCCGCGACTACAGCCAGCGCACCCCGAAGAAGATGATCGCCGCCGCACTGCGTGGCGCGTTGTCGGACCGGGCCCGCAACGGCCGCATCCACGCGGTCACCGAGCTGGTGACGGGTCAGACCCCGTCGACCAAGAGCGCCAAGGCTTTTCTGGCCTCGATCACCGACCGCAAGCAGGTGCTCGTGGTGATCGGTCGCAGCGACGAGGCCGGCCTGAAGAGCGTGCGCAACCTTCCCGGTGTGCACATCATCGCGCCGGACCAGCTGAACACCTACGACGTGCTGCACGCCGACGACGTGGTGTTCTCGGTGGAAGCACTGAACGCATTCATCGCCGCGAATTCCAAGACCGCTGAGGAGGTTTCGGCCTGATGGCGACCGTCACTGACCCCCGCGACATCATCCTGGCCCCGGTCATCTCAGAGAAGTCCTACGGCCTGATCGATGACAACGTCTACACGTTCCTGGTCCACCCGGACTCGAACAAGACGCAGATCAAGATCGCGATCGAGAAGATCTTCTCGGTCAAGGTGGCCGCGGTGAACACCGCGAACCGCCAGGGCAAGCGCAAGCGCACCCGCAGTGGTTTCGGACAACGCAAGAGCACCAAGCGCGCCATCGTGACGTTGGCGCCCGGTAGCAAGCCGATCGAGTTGTTCGGCGCGACGGCGTAGGAATAGCCGAGGATAGAGAGACTTAACAGACATGGGAATTCGCAAGTACAAGCCGACGACTCCGGGTCGTCGCGGTGCCAGCGTCTCCGATTTCGCCGAGATCACTCGCTCGACTCCGGAGAAGTCGCTCATCAAGCCGTTGCACGGCAAGGGTGGGCGTAACGCGCACGGCCGCATCACGACTCGCCACAAGGGTGGCGGTCACAAGCGGGCCTACCGCGTCATCGACTTCCGTCGCAACGACAAGGACGGCGTCAACGCGAAGGTCGCGCACATCGAGTACGACCCGAACCGCACCGCGAACATCGCGCTGCTGCACTTCCTGGACGGCGAGAAGCGCTACATCATTGCCCCGCTTGGGCTCAAGCAGGGTCACGTGGTGGAGTCCGGCGCTAACGCCGACATCAAGCCCGGCAACAACCTGCCGCTGCGCAACATCCCGGCCGGTACGTTGGTGCACGCCGTGGAGCTGCGTCCGGGCGGTGGCGCCAAGCTCGCTCGCTCGGCCGGATCCAGCATCCAGTTGTTGGGTAAGGAAGGCACGTACGCGTCGCTGCGTATGCCCAGCGGTGAGATCCGCCGTGTCGACGTGCGCTGCCGCGCGACGGTCGGCGAGGTCGGCAACGCCGAGCAGGCCAACATCAACTGGGGTAAAGCCGGCCGTATGCGCTGGAAGGGCAAGCGCCCCACCGTCCGTGGTGTCGTGATGAACCCGGTGGACCACCCGCACGGTGGTGGTGAGGGTAAGACCTCCGGTGGTCGTCACCCGGTCAGCCCGTGGGGTAAGCCGGAAGGCCGCACCCGTAAGGGCAACAAGCCCAGCGACAAGCTCATCGTCCGACGCCGGCGCACCGGCAAGAAGTCTCGCTAGCGGCAGCCAGGAGAAACAGAGATGCCACGCAGCCTTAAAAAGGGTCCGTTCGTCGACGACCATCTGCTCAAGAAGGTCGACGTTCAGAACGAGAAGAACACCAAGCAGGTCATCAAGACCTGGTCGCGTCGTTCGACCATCATTCCCGACTTCATCGGGCACACCTTCGCTGTGCACGACGGTCGCAAGCACGTCCCGGTGTTCGTCACCGAATCGATGGTGGGCCACAAACTGGGTGAGTTCGCACCGACGCGCACCTTCAAGGGACACATCAAAGACGACCGGAAGGCCAAGCGGCGATGAGCACGGCTACTGAATTCCCGTCGGCGACGGCGGTCGCGCGGTTCGTGCGGGTGTCGCCGACCAAGGCGCGCCGGGTCATCGACCTCGTTCGCGGCAAGTCGGTCACCGAGGCCCTGGACATCCTGCGCTGGGCGCCGCAAGCGGCCAGCGAGCCGGTTGCCAAGGTCATCGCGAGCGCTGCGGCCAACGCGCAGAACAACAATGGGCTCGACCCGTCGACCCTCGTGGTCGCCACGGTCTACGCCGACGACGGTCCCACCGCCAAGCGGATCCGTCCGCGCGCCCAGGGCCGCGCGTTCCGAATCCGTCGGCGCACCAGCCACATCACGGTGATCGTCGAGAGCCGGCCGAGCAAGGACGGTCGGGGTTCGCAGTCCGCGAGCGCCGCCCGCGCACGCCGCGCCCAGGGCAGCAAGGCCGCGGGCACGGCCCCGGCCAAGAAGGCTCCCGCGAAGAAGGCGGCCGCCGACAAGGCACCCGCCAAGAAGGCAACAGCAGACAAGGCGCCGGCCAAGAAGGCGGCTGCAAAGAAGGCATCCGCCGCGAAGTCCGCTGCGACTGAAGCGACTTCGGAATCGAAGGAGGGCTCGGAGTAGTGGGCCAGAAGATCAATCCGCACGGATTCCGCCTCGGCATCACCACCGAGTGGAAGTCCCGGTGGTACGCCGACAAGCAGTACGCGGACTACATCAAGGAAGACGTGTCGATCCGCAAGCTGCTGTCGACCGGCTTGGAGCGCGCCGGCATCGCCGACGTGGAGATCGAGCGCACCCGCGACCGGGTTCGGGTGGACATCCACACCGCCCGTCCGGGCATCGTCATCGGTCGCCGTGGCACCGAGGCCGATCGCATCCGCGCCGACCTGGAGAAGCTGACCGGCAAGCAGGTCCAGCTGAACATCCTCGAGGTGAAAAACCCTGAGTCGACTGCACAATTGGTGGCCCAGGGTGTGGCCGAGCAGCTGAGCAACCGGGTGGCGTTCCGTCGCGCGATGCGTAAGGCGATCCAGTCGGCGATGCGCCAGCCCAATGTCAAAGGCATCCGGGTGCAGTGCTCGGGCCGCCTCGGTGGCGCTGAGATGAGCCGCTCGGAGTTCTACCGCGAAGGTCGGGTGCCGCTGCACACGCTGCGTGCCGACATCGACTACGGCCTCTACGAGGCCAAGACCACCTTCGGCCGCATCGGTGTGAAGGTCTGGATTTACAAGGGCGACATCGTCGGTGGCAAGCGCGAACTGGTTGCGCCGTCGGCTGGAGCCGAGCGTCCGCGCCGCGAGCGTCCGTCGGGCACCCGCCCGCGCCGCAGCGGATCCGCGGGCACGACGGCGACCAGTACCGAGGCCGGCCGCGCCGCGTCCAGCGCCGAAGAGACTGCACCGGCAGCACCTTCGGCCGAGGCGCCCGCCGTCGAGGCGCAGAGTACGGAGAGCTAAACCATGTTGATTCCCCGCAGAGTCAAGCACCGCAAGCAGCACCACCCGCGTCAGCGCGGAATCGCCAGTGGTGGAACGTCGGTGAGCTTCGGCGACTACGGCATCCAGGCACTGGAGCACGCCTACATCACCAACCGGCAGATCGAGTCCGCTCGTATCGCCATCAACCGGCACATCAAGCGTGGCGGCAAGGTGTGGATCAACATCTTCCCCGACCGTCCGCTGACCAAGAAGCCCGCCGAAACCCGCATGGGTTCGGGTAAGGGTTCGCCGGAGTGGTGGATCGCCAACGTGAAACCGGGTCGCGTGCTCTTCGAGCTCAGCTTCCCCAACGAGCAGACCGCACGGGAAGCACTGACCCGCGCGATCCACAAGCTGCCGATCAAGGCACGCATCATCACCCGAGAGGATCAGTTCTGATGGCAGTGGGAACTTCGCCTGGCGAACTGCGCGAGCTCGACGACCAAGAGCTGATCGACAAGTTGCGCGAATTCAAGGAAGAGCTGTTCAACCTGCGCTTCCAAATGGCGACCGGTCAGCTCGCCAACAACCGTCGGCTGCGCACGGTCCGTCAGGAAATCGCACGGATCTACACCGTGCTTCGTGAACGCGAGCTCGGTCTGGCCGCGGGCCCGAATGGTGAGGAGTCGTAATGGCTGAGACGAAGAAGGCAGCCCCCGCGAAGAAGGCGGCGCCCGCAAAGGACGCAAGTGCCAAGGGGCCCAAGCACACTCCGGCCACCCCGAAGCCGCGCGGTCGTCGCAAGACGCGCATCGGTTACGTGGTGAGTGACAAGATGCAGAAGACCATCGTGGTGGAGCTCGAAGACCGCGTGCGTCACCCGCTGTACGACAAGATCATCCGGACCACCAAGAAGGTCAAGGCGCACGACGAGCACGGCGACGCCGGCATCGGCGACCGCGTCTCGCTGATGGAGACCCGCCCGACGTCGGCGACCAAGCGTTGGCGGCTCGTCGAGATCCTGGAGAAGGCTAAGTAACCTCGGCCGCCCGTGCGCTCAACAGCGCACGGTAGCCAGGGTCGAGTCGGCGCACCGCGACCACGAAGGTCAGCGCGATCAGCGGTCCGATCACTCCGTAAACCGCTGCGGGCAAAGCCATATCGGCGTTGTTCAGCAGTTGCGGGCTCAGCGCGATCCCGACCGCGACGACGGCATTGTGCAATCCGATCTCGAGGCTGACGGCGATCGCCTGTCGCGGGCCCAGCCGCATCGAGCGCGACACCAGATAACCGACGGTGAGGCTGACCGCGCAGAAGCTGGCAACGGCGAGCGCAAGCACCCCGAAGTTCTTGAACAGCGAGGTCTGTCCGCTCGCGATCCCGCCGACGACGGCCAGCACCAGCAACACCGCCGCCGCTATCCGGACGAACTTGTGCAGCCGATGCGCGAAGTCGGGGAAGCGGTGCCGGATCGCGATGCCGATCGCGACGGGGATCAGCACCATTGCGATGACGCCGAAGAATTTGTCGAATTGCAGTGGGATGAACCGTCCTTCGCCGAGAAACCAGCTCAGCGAGAAGGCCAGAATCGCGGGGATGGCGACGATCGACAGCACCGCGTTGATGGCGGTGAGCGTGAGATTGAGAGCCAGGTCGCCGTCGGCCAGGTGGCTCACGATGTTCGCCAGCATCCCGCCCGGCGTCGCGGCCATCAGCATCAGGCCGACCGCCAGGTTGGGCTCTAGGTTTAGCGCCTCGGCGATCAGCAGGCACAGCGCGGGCAATACCAGCGACTGACAGATCAGGGCCACCAGCAGCGGACGCCGCACGGTGGCCGCCCGGCGGAAGTCGTCGACGGTGAGCGTGAGCCCGAGGGCCAGCATGACCGCGCCGACGACCAACGGCAGGAACTGGTTGTTCATGGGTCTCCAAGCTGTCCGTACGGTAGATAGCCAGTCTATCGGTTTGCTGTAGTAGCGCGCCCCGTCAGAACCAGCGTGATTCGAAGCGGTGTAGACACCGACGGCCCCGTGATCGATACAAGTCGCAGCACAATCGAAAGTGGTTTGCTGACAACACCTTTCGGCGAATAGTGGATCGGGTCGCCCGAATGGGCGTGCCGGCGAAAGCCAGCCGGCGCCGACGCGGCCGCGGGCGGAGCGGCGACGCCTTGGATACCTTGCCAATCAACCGTACGCCCGCGACCAGGCCGGAGAAGGAGTGGCAGTTATGACCTTGCGCGTCGTTCCCGAAGGCTTGGCTGCCGCTTGTGCGGGCGTGGAAGCGTTGACCGCCCGGCTCGCCGCCGCGCATGCCGCCGCGACACCGCTGATCGCCGCCGTCGTTCCCCCCGCCGCGGACCCGGTGTCGCTGCAGAGTGCCGCGGAATTCAGTGCCCGGGGCGGACTGCACGCCGCGGTCGCCGCCCAGGGTGCCGAGGAGCTTGGTAGGGCGGGCATCGGTGTGGGGGAGTCGGGTGCCAGCTATGCAAGCGGTGACGCGGCGGGTTCGTCGCTGTACCACTCCCCGGCCGGCTGAACATGACCGCTCCGATGTGGATCGCCGCGCCGCCGGAGGTGCACTCGACGTTGCTCAGCAGTGGTCCGGGCGCCGGGCCGCTGCTGGCGGCGGCCGGTGCCTGGGATGCGCTGAGCGCCGAATATGCCACGGTGGCAGACGAACTCACCATCCTGCTGGCGCAGGTACAGGCCGGAGCGTGGCAAGGGCCGAGCGCCGAGTCGTTCGTCACCGCCAATGCTCCGTTTCTGGCCTGGCTCAACCAGGCAGGCGCGAACAGTGCCGCGGCGGCTGCTCAACACGAGACCCTGGCTGCCGCCCACACCGCGGCAGTGGCCGCGATGCCCACGCTGCCGGAACTGGCCACCAATCACATCGTGCACGGCGTGCTGGCCGCGACCAATTTCTTTGGCATCAACACGATTCCGATCGCGCTGAACGAAGCGGACTACGCGCGGATGTGGGTACAGGCCGCCGCCACGATGGGGACTTATCAGGCGGTGGCCGACTCGGCCGTCGCCGCGACACCGGTCACCGAGCTGGCGCCCCCAATCCTCAAGGCGGACAACAGCACCAGCCCTACCGCGTCACCCGCCAGCGCCACCGAGACGCCGCTGGACCAACTGATCGTGCAGTTCCTCCAGGCTCGGGGCATTACCTGGGATCCCACCGCAGGCACCATCGACGGGCTGCCCTACTCGGCCTATACCAACCCGCTCACGACGCTGTACTGGGTGAAGAACACCGTCACGCTGGTGCAGGAGCTGGAGACCTTCGCCCAATTGCTGGCCACTAATCCCGCCGCGGCGCTGGCCAGCCTGACGCCGGCCAACATCATCGCGTTTCTTGTCGCGCACCCGGTGGTCGCCGCCGCCGTCGCGGCCAGTTCGACCACCGCGGTGCTCCCGGCAGCCGCAGCCGCAGCGGTGGCCTCGGTTGCGGCCGTGGTGGCACTGATCGACCCGTCCCTGTTTCAGCCGTTCGTCCCGCCTCTGCCTCCGATCGCCACGCTGCCGATCGCGCCGGTGATCGCCTCGGCCCCACTCGCCGCCGCGACGGTGGCGCCCACCGCGCCGGCCCCGTCGGCTCCCGCCGCGCCCGCGGCGAGCACCGCCACCGGTACGGCCCCCGCGCCGACGCCGACGCCGCCGCCGACCGCCGCGCACGGGCTGGCGATCCCGTACGCGGTCTTCACCGGCGGGGGGCCGCCGATCGGGTTTGGCTCCGGGGCCAAAGCGGGCGTCGCCGCGAGCGCGCGACTCAAGACTCCCGGCGAATCGGCTGCCGTCGGCACGGCGGCCGCCGCCCGGCGTCGGACGCGCAAACGCAAGCAACAGCAGGCGCACAAGCACGACTATGCCGACGCCACAATGGATTACGACACGCCGCCGGAGACTGAGGCATCCGAGAGCGGCGGTGGACCACTCGGCTTCGCCGGCACCGCGACGAAGAGCGCGGACCAAGCCGCGGGTCTGGCCACGCTGGAGAGCGACGAATTCGGTGGCGGACCGAGCATCCCGATGTTGCCGCGCACCTGGACGCCGGAAGGCGGTCGCGACACCTAGTTGCGGTGTAGTCTGCATCCGAAGTTCCGGGGGTTCACTACGAGAGTGAGGCCAGCGATGGCT
This sequence comes from Candidatus Mycobacterium wuenschmannii, assembly GCF_030252325.1. Lineage (NCBI taxonomy): Bacteria > Bacillati > Actinomycetota > Actinomycetes > Mycobacteriales > Mycobacteriaceae > Mycobacterium > Candidatus Mycobacterium wuenschmannii. Next base: position 4,660,103 of record NZ_CP126981.1, read on the forward strand.
ACGGAATTCAACGGCAAGATCGAACTGGACATCCGGGATTCGGAACCGGATTGGGGTCCCTACGCCGCGCCCACCGCGCCGGAGGGGGCGCCCAACGTCCTGTATCTGGTGTGGGACGACACCGGCATCGCGACCTGGGACTGCTTCGGTGGGCTGGTCGACATGCCGGCCATGTCACGCATCGCCGAGCGCGGGGTGCGGCTGTCGCAGTTCCACACCACGGCGTTGTGTTCGCCCACCCGGGCTTCGCTGCTGACCGGCCGCAACGCCACCACGGTCGGCATGGCGATGATCGAGGAGTTCACCGAGGGCTTCCCGAATTCGAACGGCCGCATACCCTTCGAAACCGCCTTGTTGTCAGAGGTATTGGCCGAACAGGGTTACAACACCTACTGCATCGGCAAGTGGCATCTGACCCCGCTGGAGGAATCCAACCTGGCCGCCACCAAACGGCACTGGCCCACCTCGCGCGGTTTCGAGCGGTTCTACGGATTCCTGGGCGGCGAGACCGACCAGTGGTACCCCGACCTGGTTTACGACAACCACCCGGTGAACCCGCCCGGCACCCCGGAGGACGGCTATCACCTCTCGAAAGACCTTGCGGACAAGACAATTGAATTCATTCGCGACGCCAAGGTGATCGCGCCGGACAAGCCGTGGTTCAGCTATGTGTGCCCCGGCGCCGGCCACGCGCCGCACCACGTCTTCCAGGAGTGGGCCGACCGTTACGCGGGCAAATTCGACATGGGCTACGAGCGTTACCGCGAGATCGTGCTCGAGCGCCAGAAGTCGCTGGGCATCGTGCCGCCCGACACCGAACTGTCGCCGGTCAACCCCTACCTCGACGTCACGGGGCCCGACGGCCAACCCTGGCCGCTGCAGGACACCGTGCGCCCGTGGGACTCGCTGAACGACGAAGAGAAGCGACTGTTCAGCCGGATGGCGGAGGTGTTCGCCGGTTTCCTGAGCTACACCGACGCCCAGATCGGCCGAATCCTGGACTATCTCGAGGAATCGGGTCAGCTGGACAACACCCTGATCGTGGTGATCTCCGACAACGGCGCCAGCGGCGAGGGTGGACCCAACGGCTCGGTGAACGAGGGCAAATTCTTCAACGGCTACATCGACACCGTCGAAGAGAGCATGAAGGTGTTCGACCAACTCGGCGGGCCGCAGACCTACAACCACTACCCGATCGGGTGGGCGATGGCCTTCAACACGCCCTACAAGCTGTACAAGCGCTACGCCTCACACGAGGGTGGCATCGCCGACACCGCGATTGTGTCCTGGCCCAAGGGAATCGCGGCACACGGCGAGGTTCGCGACACCTACGTCAACGTCTGCGACGTCACCCCCACGGTCTACGACCTGCTCGACATTCAACCGCCGGACTCGGTCAAGGGTGTCCCGCAGCAACCGCTGGACGGGGTGAGTTTCAGAGCGGCGCTGTTGGATTCGGCCGCGAGCACCGGCAAGGACACCCAGTTCTACACCATGCTGGGCACCCGCGGAATCTGGCACGACGGCTGGTTCGCCAACACCGTCCACGCCGCCACCCCCGCGGGTTGGGGGCATTTCGACGCCGATCGCTGGGAACTGTTCCATATCGAGGCCGATCGCAGCCAGTGTCGCGATCTCGCCGCCGAGCAGCCGGAGAAACTGGAAGAGCTGAAGGCGCTGTGGTTTTCGGAGGCGGCCAAGTACCAGGGGCTGCCGCTGTCGGATCTCAACATCATGGAAACGCTGATGCGTTCGCGCCCGCTGTTGAGCGGTGACCGCGAAAGCTACACCTATTACCCGGCTTGCGCGGACGTCGGGATCGGGGCCGGCGCCGAGCTTCGCGGTCGCTCGTTCGCGGTGCTCGCCGACGTCACCGTCGACACCACCGGCGCCGAGGGGGTGTTGTTCAAGCAGGGCGGCGCGCACGGCGGTCATGTGTTGTTCGTCCAGGACGGGCGACTGCACTACGTCTACAACTTCCTGGGGGAGCGGCAGCAGGAGGTGGCCTCGTCGCAGGCGGTGCCGCTGGGTCGGCACGTCTTCGGTGTCCGCTATGCCCGCAGCGGAACGGTGGAGAACAGCCACACCCCGCTGGGCGATGTGACGCTGTTCATCGACGACACGACGGTCGGCACGCTCGCCGACGTGCAGTCGCATCCGGGGACGTTCGGGCTGGCCGGCGCGGGCATCACGGTCGGGCGTAACGGCGGATCGGCGGTGTCCAGCCGGTACAAGGCGCCGTTCGCGTTCACCGGCGGCACCATCGCCCAGGTCACCGTCGACCTCTCCGGGCGGCCATATCGGGATGTGGAAAAGGAATTGGCGCTAGCCTTTTCGCGTGACTGACCCGCCGTCGAAGGCTCGGTGGGCCGCGGTGGGCGCGGCCGCGCTGCTGTCGCTCGCGGGCTGCGTCCGGATCATCGACGGCAGCGCCACGCCGGGCGGTAGACCGGACGCCTCGTCGGCGCAACAGCCGGGTTGGCGTCACGGCAAGTCGGCGCCCGGCGTCGAGCCGACGCTGCGTCAGCGCATTCCGCCCAGCGCGTTCGTCTGCTTCCCGGGCCCGGGTGGCAGCGGCATCGGCACCGTCGCGCAGGTGCACGACACAGCAGCGCCGCGGATCACCATCACCCTGCCCGACGGGTGGACCGGCGAACCCGGGCAGCGCGATCGGGCGCTGACGCTGTCCGGGCCCGCCGGCATGCGCGGTGCTGTCACCATCGCCGCGACCCGGCTCGACCCGGGCAGGGCGTTCTCGGATTACGCTGCCGCACTGGCACATTCGAAGTCCGAGTTCCGGGTCGAGACCCGCGGCGCCAAGTTCTGCGGATACAGCAGCCAGAAACTCTTCGGCACGTTCACCGACGACACGGGCACTGTGGAATTCGCCGACCGGCTCGCCCACATCTGGACCAACACGGCTGACTACCTGGTCGCAATCCACGTCGAGGGCCCAAAGGACGCCCCAGGCTTCCGCGGTGCCAAAACCACGCTGACGCAAGACTTCGCAGTCGTCATACCCTGAATCCATGGCCACCGAGCTCGTCGACCTGCCCGCCGGATCGTTCCGGATGGGTTCGACCAGCTTCTACCCCGAGGAAGCACCCATTCACACGGTGCGCGTCGACGCGTTCGCCATCGAGCGACATCCGGTGACCAACGCGCAGTTCGCCGAATTCGTCGGCGCGACAAGCTATGTCACGGTCGCCGAGCAGCCGATCGACCCGGCGCTCTACCCGGGCGCCGACCCGGCCGAACTTCAGCCCGGTGCAATGGTCTTCCGCCCCACGCCCGGACCGGTCGACCTGCGGGACTGGCGGCAGTGGTGGGTCTGGGTGCCGGGTGCGAGTTGGCGCAGGCCCCTTGGGCCGGGCAGCGACGTCGCCGACCGTGCCGACCACCCGGTGGTGCAGGTGGCCTATCCCGACGCGGCCGCCTACGCCCGCTGGGCGGGCCGGCGGCTACCGACCGAGGCCGAATGGGAGTACGCCGCGCGCGGCGGGGCTGCCACGACCTACGCGTGGGGCGACGACGAGAAGCCGGCCGGGACGCCGATGGCCAACACCTGGCAGGGCAGTTTCCCGTATCGCAACGAGGGCTGGGCAGGCACGTCGCCGGTGGCCACGTTTCCTGCGAACGGCTTCGGTCTGTTCGACATGATCGGCAATGTCTGGGAGTGGACGACGACCGAGTTCTCCGCTCATCACCGGCTCGACCGGCCGCCTAAAAGCTGTTGTGCACCAACGGGACCCGCTGACCCATCGATCACCCAGACGCTCAAGGGCGGCTCACACCTGTGTGCCCCCGAGTACTGCCACCGCTATCGGCCGGCGGCGCGCTCGCCGCAGTCGCAGGACACCGCGACGACCCACATCGGGTTCCGCTGCGCCGGCGACCGGGTCAGCTGATCGCAGTGGCCGCCGCGACCACCTTCGACTGGAAGTCGGGCGGCAACGGAATGTAGCCGTTCTTGTCGAGGTCGATCTGGCCGGGCCCGAGGGTGGCCTGCAGGGCGGCCTTGACCGCCATGCCGACCTGCGGGTCGGGGTACTTCGAGCAGACGATCTCGTAGGTCGCCATCACGATCGGGTACACGTCGTCCTGGCTGGGGTTGTAGAACGACGACAGATCCAGCACCAGGTCGTTGCCCTTGCCGACGATCTTGGCCCCGGCGATGGTCTTGCCCACCGAGTCGGTACCGATGCGCACCGGGCGCCGCGTCTTGCGACTGGCGGGCGTCTTGATCTCCGACGCGAACAGGCCCTGTTCCATGGCGAACGACAACTCGTTGTACGTGATCGCGCCCGGGGTGTTCTTTACCGCTGCCGAGGTGCCGTCGTTGCCCTTGGCGCCGGTGCCGACGCCGCCCTTGAATTCTTTGCCGGTGCCCTGGGTCCACACGCTGCCGGCGGCGGACTTCAAGTAGTCCTGGAAGTTCGAGGTGCTGCCCGACTTGTCGCTGCGGTAGATGACGTGGATCTCTTCGGACGGCATCGACGCGTTCAGCGATGCGATATGCGGGTCGTCCCAGCGGGTGATGCTGCCGTTGAAGATGCCGGCCACCGTCTGCGCGTCGAGCACGAGAAAGTCGTTCGGGAGGTTGTAGGTGATCGCCAGCGGCCCGAACACGACCGGCAGGTTCCACGCCTCGGCCCCGCCGCAGCGTTGCTTGGCGGCGGCGTACTGGTCGGCGCTCAGCGGGATGTCCGAACCTGCGAAATCGCTCTTGCCGGAAAGGAAGTCGGCGACGCCGTTGCCGGATCCGTTGGCCGTGTAGTTCAAGCTGTGCCCCGGGCAGGACTTGCTGTAGGCGTCGACGAATCGCTTCATCGCGTTGGCCTGCGCGGTGGACCCGCTGGCCGTGATCGCCGGCTTGCCGGCGCAGTTCACGACCTCGCTGGCGTAGGCCATGCTCGTGTGCGGAACCTCGCACCCCGACAGCACCGTGGAACCCGCGGCCAGCAAACTCACGGCGGCCGCTAGTCGTGTGTGCTTCATCTTGTTTGCCTCACCCCGGACATCGACATTTATTTGAATTTCAGGACCGCGAAATGGCACGCGCGAACCGGAGACAGATTAGCGGGTCGAGGGCCCAACTGTCCCGTCCCATGGGCGAATTCATGTTTCCCGTTTGTGTTCCTGAACTGCGCGTTACTGCCAAGTGTCCGGCGGGTGACGAGCGTCGGGCACCCTTCCTTTCGGCGCGCGATCGACACCTCGTTTCGCTAACCTGACCCCGTGCCACGACAGGCGGAGCTAAACCCCGTAGTGCCAGTTCCCTTCCGGCAGATTCGGGACGGCGGCCAGCAATGACCGTTCAGACTCCGTCGACGACCTCGGCGCCGCCGCCGGAACAGGAGCGGCACCGACCGCGCATCGTCATCGCGGTGGCCATCCTGATGGCCGTCGTCGCGGCTTACGCGCTGTCCCTCTTCGGAGTCCATCTCCTGCAGAAGGCCGAGGGGCCGCTGCCGCCGCTGGACCTCAGTCAGGCCGCGGCCGACGAGACCGTCGTGCAGATTCGGCTGGAGGAGCTGAAGCCCACGACCAACCGTCTCACGGTGAACGTGCTCATCTACCCGGGTGAATCGTTGGAGGACAAGCGCTTCGACGAACTCAACACCGACATCGCCGTGCGGCTGTACCCGCCGAACGACCTCGGCGACCTGAAGTACCCGGCCGGCAAGGCGCCGGCTCAGGTCAGTACCACGATCCAGGCGAACGGCGATCCCGGCGCGTGGCCGTTCGACTCCTACAAGACCGAGCCGATCTCGGCGGACGTGTTCGTCGGCAACGGCGCCGAGCGCAAGAGGCTGCCGGCCAGCGTCCAGGTGACCGGGGCGATGGACGGCTGGGACACGACCACTCAGCGCAACAGCGACTCCAGCGAGACCGGGAGCCACAACACCAGCAATGTGGTGGTCACCCTGCACCGGGCCAAGGGGCCGCTGATCTTCGACCTGGGCATCATCCTGGTCCTGATCAGCCTGCCGACCCTGGCGCTGGTGGTCGCGATCCCGATGGCGATGGGCCGACGGAAGTTCGTGCCACCGTTCGCGACCTGGTACGCGGCGAACCTGTTCGCGATCGTTCCGCTGCGAAATATCCTGCCCGGTGCGCCACCGCCGGGTTCGATGATCGACCAGGCGCTGGTGCAGTGGGTGCTGCTCGCGCTGGCGACCGCGATGGCGCTGTACATCTACTCCTATATCCGCCAAGGGGACTGACGAGCTGGAATTCCGCGCGTCCGCGCGCCGATAACCGCCTTCGACCAGCAATTTGGCGCTGAGCAGGTCTTCACCTAGACTCTAGGGGTTGCCGTGGGCAGACCTCGGCTGGCAAACGAGTTTCAACGTCAGCCCCGCGTGCCTTTCGACGACAAAGACCATGCATGACGGGTCTGACGGACGTGTGTCCTTCAGCGTGCCAACGCATGGGCGTTCATACGTGAACCAGGTCAGGAGATCGAGTGATTCAGCAGGAATCGCGGCTGAAGGTGGCCGACAACACCGGTGCCAAGGAGATCTTGTGCATCCGCGTGCTCGGCGGCTCGTCGCGGCGCTACGCCGGCATCGGCGACGTCATCGTGGCGACGGTCAAGGACGCCATCCCGGGTGGCAACGTCAAGCGCGGTGACGTGGTCAAGGCCGTCGTCGTGCGCACCGTCAAGGAACGTCGCCGCCCGGACGGCAGCTACATCAAATTCGATGAGAACGCTGCCGTCATCATCAAGCCTGACAACGACCCGCGTGGAACCCGCATCTTCGGGCCGGTCGGCCGCGAACTGCGCGAGAAGCGCTTCATGAAGATCGTCTCGCTGGCCCCGGAGGTGCTGTAAATGAAGGTGCACAAGGGCGACACCGTCCTCGTCATCTCGGGTAAGGACAAGGGCGCCAAAGGCAAAGTGATCCAGGCGTTCCCGACCCGCAACAAGGTGCTCGTCGAGGGCGTCAACCGGATCAAGAAGCACACCGCGGTCTCGACCAACGAGCGTGGCGCGCAGTCCGGCGGCATCGTCACGCAGGAAGCGCCCATCCACGTCTCGAACGTCATGGTGGTCGACTCCGACGGCACGCCTACCCGTATCGGGTACCGGGTCGACGAGGAGTCCGGCAAGCGGGTTCGCATCTCCAAGCGCAACGGCAAGGACGTCTAAGGCATGACTACGACAGAAGAAGCGAAGGTTCAGCCCCGGCTCAAGACGCGCTACCGCGGCGAGATCCGCGAGGCGCTGAACAAGGAATTCGCCTACGGCAACGTCATGCAGATTCCGGGCGTGGTCAAGGTCGTGGTGAACATGGGTGTCGGCGACGCCGCCCGGGACGCCAAGCTGATCAACGGCGCGGTCAACGACCTGGCGCTGATCACCGGCCAGAAGCCGGAAATCCGCAAGGCCACCAAGTCGATCGCCCAGTTCAAGCTCCGCGAAGGCATGCCGATCGGCGCGCGCGTCACGCTGCGCGGCGACCGGATGTGGGAGTTCCTGGACCGGCTGATCTCCATCTCGCTGCCGCGTATCCGTGACTTCCGCGGGCTGAGCCCCAAGCAGTTCGACGGCCGGGGCAACTACACCTTCGGGCTGACCGAGCAGTCGGTGTTCCACGAGATCGACGTGGACAACATCGACCGCCCGCGCGGCATGGACATCACCGTCGTCACCTCGGCGACCAATGACGACGAGGGCCGAGCGCTGCTGCGCGGCCTCGGCTTTCCGTTCAAGGAGAAGTGACATGGCGAAGAAAGCTCTGATCAACAAGAGCCAGCGCAAGCCGAAGTTCAAGGTGCGCGCGTACACCCGCTGCAACAAGTGCGGCCGCCCGCACGCGGTTTTCCGCAAGTTCGGGCTGTGCAGGATCTGCCTGCGTGAGATGGCGCATGCGGGCGAACTGCCCGGCGTGGCAAAGAGCAGCTGGTAACAGCGAAAACCCAGACCAACCCAGAACAGGTGCGCGGCAGGCCCGTACGGGGAACCGCCGTGAGGAAGGTACCAACGCTGTCATGACCGCGATGTCGACGATGCAGAGCGTAGCGATGAAGAGGAGCAGCGCTCGATGACTATGACGGATCCGATCGCAGACTTTTTGACGCGTCTGCGCAACGCCAACTCGGCGTACCACGACGAGGTGACGCTCCCGCACTCGAAGATCAAGGCCAACATCGCCGAGATCCTCAAGCGCGAGGGTTACATCACCGACTACCGCACCGAAGACGCGCGCGTCGGTAAGGCGCTGACCGTTCAGCTCAAGTACGGGCCGAGCCGGGAGCGCAGCATCGCCGGCCTGCGCCGCGTGTCCAAGCCCGGTCTGCGGGTGTACGCGAAGTCGACCGGCCTGCCGCGCGTGCTCGGCGGTCTGGGCGTCGCGATCATCTCGACCTCCTCGGGCCTGCTCACCGACCGTCAGGCAGCCAGACAGGGCGTGGGCGGCGAAGTCCTCGCGTACGTGTGGTGAGAGGGGACTGACACATGTCGCGTATTGGTAAGCAACCGATTGAAATTCCTTCGGGCGTCGAGGTTTCCATCGACGGCCAGCAGGTCTCGGTGAAGGGTCCCAAGGGCACCCTGGACTTGAAGGTCTCCGAGCCGATCAGTGTGGCGCGCAACGACGATGGTGCCATCGTGGTCACCCGGCCGGACGACGAGCGGCGCAACCGGTCGCTGCACGGACTGTCCCGCACCCTGGTGTCCAACCTGGTCACCGGCGTGACGCAGGGCTACACCATCAAGATGGAGATCTTCGGCGTTGGTTACCGCGTGGTGGCCAAGGGCAGCAACCTCGAGTTCGCCCTGGGTTACAGCCACCCGGTGTTGATCGACGCGCCGGACGGCGTGACCTTCGCGGTCGAGACGCCCACCAAGTTCTCGATCTCGGGTATCGACAAGCAAAAGGTCGGCCAGATCGCGGCCAACATCCGCCGCCTCCGTAAGAGCGATCCCTACAAGGGCAAGGGAATTCGCTACGAGGGCGAGCAGATCCGCCGCAAGGTCGGAAAGACAGGTAAGTAGTCATGGCGCAAACACAAGCCGGTACCGCGCAGAAGCCGTCGTCGCAGAACGTTTCTGCGGTGCGGCGCAAGCAGCGGCTGCGTCGTCACGCGCGGCTGCGTAAGAAGATCTCGGGCACCGCGGAGCGTCCGCGCCTGGTGGTGCACCGCTCGTCGCGGCACATCCACGTGCAGTTGGTCGACGACCTGACGGGTACGACCGTGGCCGCCGCTTCCTCGATCGAGGCGGACGTGCGCGGCGTCGAGGGCGACAAGAAGGCGCACAGCGTCCGGGTCGGCCAGTTGATCGCCGAGCGCGCCAAGGCCGCCGGCATCGACACGGTGGTGTTCGACCGCGGTGGCTACACCTACGGCGGACGGATCGCGGCTCTGGCCGACGCCGCCCGCGAAGGTGGATTGGAATTCTGATGGCTAGTAACAACTTTGGAGGGACCGCATAATGGCGGAGCAACCGGCTGGGACTGCCGGCCCGAGCAACGAGGGCGGCCGCTCCGACGATCGCCGCGACAATCGTGACAACCGGGGCCGCCGGGACGGTGGCGGCCGCGGCGGTCGTGACCGCGACGGCGACAAGAGCAACTACCTGGAGCGGGTCGTCACCATCAACCGCGTCTCCAAGGTCGTCAAGGGTGGTCGGCGCTTCAGCTTCACCGCGCTGGTCATCGTCGGTGACGGCAACGGCATGGTCGGCGTCGGCTACGGCAAGGCCAAGGAAGTTCCCGCCGCCATCGCCAAGGGTGTCGAAGAGGCCCGCAAGGGATTCTTCCGCGTCCCGCTGATCGGTGGCACGGTCGTCCACCCGGTGCAGGGTGAGGCCGCCGCCGGTGTCGTGCTGCTGCGTCCGGCCAGCCCCGGTACCGGTGTGATCGCCGGTGGCGCCGTTCGCGCGGTGCTGGAATGTGCCGGTGTGCGCGACGTGCTGGCCAAGTCGTTGGGCAGTGACAACGCGATCAACGTCGTGCACGCGACGGTCGCCGCGCTCAAGCTGCTGCAGCGTCCCGAAGAGGTCGCTGCGCGTCGTGGCCTGCCGTTGGAGGATGTCGCTCCGGCCGGCATGCTGCGCGCCCGCCGCGAAAGTGATGCGCTGGCCGCCAGCGCCGCTCGTGAAGGAAACGCGTAAATCATGGCGCAACTCAAGATCACCCAGGTGCGCGGCACCATCGGCGCCCGCTGGAAGCAGCGGGAAAGCCTTCGCACACTGGGACTTCGGAAGATTCGTCAGTCGGTGGTCCGCGACGACAACGCGCAGACCCGCGGGCTGATCAAGGCCGTCCACCACCTCGTTGAGGTCGAGCCGGCCGAAGGAGGCAGCAAGTGACCATCAAACTGCACGACCTGCGTCCCGCGCCCGGGTCGAAGACCAAGCGCACCCGCGTCGGCCGCGGTGAGGGCTCCAAGGGTAAGACCGCCGGTCGAGGCACCAAGGGTACGAAGGCTCGCAAGAACGTGCCGGCCACCTTCGAGGGTGGGCAGATGCCGATCCACATGCGGCTGCCCAAGCTGAAGGGGTTCCGTAACCGGTTCCGCACCGAGTACGAAGTCGTAAACGTCGGCGACATCAACCGGCTGTTCCCCAAGGGCGGTTCGGTCGGCGTGGACGAGCTGGTGGCCAAGGGTGCGGTTCGCAAGAACACCCTCGTCAAGGTTCTCGGCGACGGGAAGTTGGCCGTCAAGGTCGACGTCACCGCGCACAAGTTCAGCGGCAGTGCGCGCGAAAAGATCAGCGCGGCAGGCGGTTCGGCGACCGAGCTCTAACGAGCTCGCTCACCGCTGCGGTCGTGCGCCCAGCACGTCGCGGAACAACGCCTGGCGCAGTGCGAGCTCGCGCGGATCGCTGACCAGGTGGAAGCCCAGTCGGTTCATCACGTAGGCGTAGCCGATCCCCGTATCGGGGTCGGCGAACCCGAACGATCCGCCGAAACCCGGTGTGCCGAAGGCTTTGTCGGACGAGCCGAACTCGCACAGTGATCCGGGCTTCGACAGCCCCAGCGTGTAGACGGTGTCCACGCGCAGGACCTTGTCGCGTATGCCACCGCTCGGACCCTCGGGTTGTTCTGTGAACTCCCGATGCACCTCCGGCGTCAGACCGAGCGAGGGGTCCCCGGCCGAGGCGGTCCCGTATAGCTTGGCGACGGCGGTGGCCGTGCCGATGCCATTTGCCGACGGGACCTCGATGGCACGCACCTCGTCGCGGTTGTAGTCGCCGTTCCACGGCACCACGTCACGTGGCAGGGAACCGGCTCGGGCGAGCAGGCCGCGCGGGTTGAACGAGGCGGCCAACAGCGTGGCCGGGAGGACGTTCAGGTGTAGCAGCGACTGCGGGCGCGTCCAGTGGTGGATGTGCGCAACCCGGTCGCGGGACACCGAATCCGGAAGTCCGACAAAGAGATCGAGGCCCAGCGGGCCGGCGATCTCGTCGGCGAAGAAGCGGCCCAGGGTGCGGCCGGCCGGGTCGGTGCGTCGGATGAGCTCGGACTTGTACCAGCCCAGCGTGATCGCGTGATACCCGTGCCGGGTGCCCGGCGGCCAGGCCGGCTTCTGCGTCGCGAGGATCTTCGAGAGTCGCGTCGGGTCGGCGACGTCCTGCACGGTCGGCACCGGGTTCAGCGCGCACAACCCGGCCTGGTGGGCGAGGAGTTGCCTGATGGTGACGTCGGCCTTGCCGGCCTGACCGAACTCTGGCCAGTGGTCGACGACTTTGTCGTCGTAGCCGAATAGTCCGCGCGACACCGCCAGCGCTACCGCAAGGGCGGCAACACCTTTCGTCGAAGAGAACATATTGACCATGGTGTCGTGTTGCCACGGCTCCTTGCTGAAGCCGTCGCGGTAGCCGCCCCACATGTCGACGACCCTGACGCCGTCGCGGTAGACGGCGACCGCGGAGCCGGTTTCGCGGCCCGCGGCGAAGTTCGCGCGGAAGGCGTCGGCGACTTTGCCGAAGCCCTCGTCGGCGTGGCCCTGGACCAGATCTGGTGGCGCCGCGATCTTGCTGACCATGAAGTGGTTATACCGCCGTGTGTCCCCATCCGCGCCAAAACAGGGCGAGCATGGTGATATCGCATATGGTCACAAAACGAAAAAAGAGAGCCGCCTCGGACAGCGCGCGAGTCAGCCTAGCTGCGGAATGACTTCTGCGGCAAGGCGTTCCATCTGCTCGCGATCCTCGGTCACCGTACCGCCCACCGGGTTGAGCAGAATCGTCTCCGCTCCGGCGTCGATCACGGCGCGCAACCCGGTCACCACCTCCTCGATGGTGCCGAACACCGGGACGTCGTCGATCCCGGGCATGCCGCCGTAGATCCGATGCAGCCCGGCGAGCGCGCGCTCCCGGGCTCGCGCGGAGTCGTCGTCGATCATCAGATAGACCCGCTTGCCGATCGGAAACCCCGCGGAATCCTTGCCCTGCGTGTCCAGTTCGGTCCGCACGCCGCGGACCGCCTCGGCGAATGCCGCCGTGGTCGACGACCCCGCGCCGAGAAACGCGTCGCCGTGCCGGACCGCGCGGGCGAGTGCCTTCGGCGCATGGCCACCGAACCAGATCGGTGGGTGCGGGCGCTGCACGGGCTTGGGCTGGATCGGCAGATCGTCGACTTGTCGGAAGCGGCCATCGAAGCTCACCCGCGGCTCGTCGGACCACGCCGCCTTCATCAGCTCCAGCCCCTCGGTGAAGCTGCTGACGAAGGTGTCGGCGTTCACCCCGAACGCGGCGAACTTGCGCCTACCGCCGCCGGGCGCGACCCCGACGTCCAACCGACCGTGGCTGAGCCGGTCCACAGCCGTGATCGACGAGGCCAACTGCAGCGGGTCGTGCAGCGACGCGACCAGGACGGCGACGCCCAGTCGCAGCCGCGAGGTGCAGGCCGCGGCCCACGCCAGCATTTCCAGCGGCGCAATCAGCGGCGTGGGCCCGACGATCTGCTCGAGCACCCAGCCCGCCTCGAACCCGAGTTCCTCGGCCCGGACCAGGTAATCGCGCACGCCGTCGGCGTCGAAACCGGCCGAATCGAGTTGGTGGATCGATATCGAGAATCGCACCCCATCACGGTACGGCGGGCCATCGGTAGGCTCGTCGCATGTTCTCTTTCCTGCCTGATCCGCCGGGCATCGACGACGTGCGCGCGCTGGCCCGCCGGGTGGACACCGCCCGCCATCACGGTGTTCCCAACGGCTGCGTGCTCGAACTCGACCTGCGGGTGGCACCGCCGGAGGCCGGCGGCCTCGATCCGCTGGCGATCATCACCGGCGGCGGTCGTCCGTTGGTGCTACGCGAGGCCGTCGCGGCGCTACATCGGGCAGCCGAGGATCCGCGCGTTGCCGGACTCATTGCGCGGGTCCAGCTGCCCGCCGCCGCGGCGGGGCCGGTCCAGGAACTCCGCGAGGCCGTCGCGGCGTTCACCGCGGTGAAGCCCTCGCTGGCCTGGGCCGAGACCTACCCCGGCACGCTGTCGTACTACCTCGCATCGGCATTCGGCGAGGTATGGATGCAGCCGTCGGGCACGGTCGGGCTGATCGGATTCGCCACCAACGCCCTGTTCCTGCGGGACGCGCTGGACAAGGCCGGCATCGAGGCGCAATTCGTCGCCAAGGGCGAATACAAGTCGGCGGCAAACCTTTTCACGCAGGACCGTTACACCGACGCGCACCGCGAGGCCGACACCCGCCTACTCGAAAGCCTGCGCGGGCAGGTGTGGCGGGCGATCGCCGAGTCGCGAAAGGTCGGCCACGACACGCTCGACGGGCTGGCCGACCGGGCGCCGCTGCTGCGCGACGTCGCGCTCGAGTCGGGTCTGATCGATCGCGTCGGTTTCCGCGACGAGGCCTACGCGCGGATCGCGACCTTGGCCGACGGCGAGCATGATTCAGCCTCTGACGCCGACGGTGACGACGCCCCGCCCCGGCTGTATCTCAGCCGCTACGCACGGTCCAACGGACCGAGTGGGCCGTCGATCCCGGGGCGCGGACCCAAGTCGACGATCGCCGTAGTCACCCTCGCCGGCCCGATCGTCAGTGGCCGCGGCGGCTCCCGGGTGCCGTTCGGCTCGTCCAACGCCGGCGGCGACACCATCGCGGCGGCGTTACGCGAAGCGGCGCATGACGATTCGGTGTCTGCGATCGTGTTGCGGGTCGACTCGCCGGGTGGTTCGGTCACCGCGTCGGAGACGATCTGGCGCGAGGTGCAGAAGGCCCGCGAGGCGGGCAAGCCGGTGGTGGCGTCGATGGGCGCGGTCGCCGCGTCCGGTGGCTACTACGTCTCGATGGGCGCCGACGCGATCGTGGCCAACCCCGGAACCATCACCGGCTCGATCGGTGTGATCACCGGCAAGCTGATCGCCCGTGACCTGAAGGATCGGCTCGGTGTCGGCTCAGATGCGGTGCGCACCAACGCCAATGCCGATGCCTGGTCGATCAACGCGCCGTTCACACCGGAGCAGCAGGCCCAGGTCGAGGCCGAGGCGGACCTGTTCTACACCGACTTCGTCGAGCGGGTCGCCGATGGCCGCAACCTGACCGTCGACGCGGTCGATGCGGTCGCCCGCGGCCGGGTATGGACCGGCGAAGACGCTCTCGAGCACGGCCTGGTCGACGAACTCGGCGGCCTGCGGACCGCGGTGCGTAAGGCGAAGGTGCTGGCCGGCCTCGATGAAGACGACAAGGCGCGCCTGGTCGGCTATCCGGGGTCGTCGGTGTGGGACTACCTGCGGCCACGCGCGTCGTCGCAGCCCGCGGCGGCGTCGCTACCGGATGCGTTGGGCGGCTTGATCACTCAGTCGGTGGTCGGCCTGGTCGAGCAAGCCGAGCGGTCGCTGACCGGCGCCAGCGTGTTGTGGACGGGCCAGTCCCGCTTCTAGCCCGCGAGCGTCCCGCTGACGTAGATGATCTCGCCGAGCGGATCATCCGTCTCCGCCGTGGGCAGCGACCGCCCGTTGGTCGCGAACAGATCCGTTCGCGACGTGCCGGTGGCGTCCCACGACTTGCCGCGCAGATACTCGACCACGTGGTTGCGCTGCCCGGCGTAGATCAACGACGGCATGTCGATGTCGACGCCCTGGGCCCGCAGCGGGGCCGACATCTCGCGGGCCTTCTCCTCGTCGAAATCCACGATGCCCGGCACGTATTCGGTCGCGACGGCGCTGCCCGGGGCGCTCAGCGCGGTGATGTTGTCGAACAACCGGTCCTGGGCCTCCGGGGGCAGGTAGATCAGCAGGCCCTCGGCCAACCAGGCCGTCGGCGCGCTGGTGTCCAGTCCGGCCTCGCGGAGCGCGGCCGGCCAGTCGTAGCGCAGGTCGATCGCGACGGTGCGACGCTCGGCGCTGGGCGCGGCGCCCAGATCGGCCAGCGTGCGGGTCTTGAACTCGATGACCTGCGGCTGGTCGATCTCGTAGACGACGGTCCGGGCGGGCCAGGGCAGCCGGTAGGCGCGGGCGTCCAGGCCGGAGGCCAGGATCACCACCTGGCGGATGCCGGTGTCGACCGCCGCCAACAGGTACTCGTCAAAGTACTTGGTGCGCAAACCCATTCCGTCGATGATCGCCTGGGTGCGCTGCGGCGACGAGTTCGGCAGCAGCGACATGTCGAGGTCGCCGTCGATCATCTTGACGAAGAAGTCCAGGCCGACCGCGCGGACCAGGGGTTCGGCGAACGGGTCGTTGATCAGTGGCTCGGTGTCGTTGGTCGCCATCGCGCGACCCGCGGCGACCATCGTCGCGGTGGCGCCCACGCTGGATGCCAGGTCCCAGCTGTCGTCGTCGGTGCGCGTCATTTCAGCGTCGCCGCAACGTAACTCATCTCTTTGAAGACGGTCATCGACTCGTCGTCCGGGAACGCGAAGCCGTTTCGCTCGTAGAGTTGGGTGGCGGGATGGCCGACCACCGACCAGCCGTGGCTGGTGAGGTAGTCGATGACGATGCTGCGCTCGCCCTGGTAGAACAGCTCGGTCGGGTCGAGGCCGAACCCGGCGCGACGCCACCGTTCGGCGATGCGCTTGATGCCCTCCCCGGAGAACGCGTCGGGATTGGAGATGTGCTCGGTGGCGAGTTGGCTACCCGGTGCGCTCAGCGCCTTGATGTTGTCGAACAGCCTGTCCTGGGCGTCCGGCGGAAGATAGGGCAGCAGTCCCTCGGCGCTCCATGCAGTCGGCCTGTCGACGTCAAAACCGTTCTGCTGCAGGGCCTGTGGCCAGTCCTCACGAAGGTCGATGCTGACCGTGCGGCGCTCGGCGGTCGGTTCTGCGCCGAGACCCGCCAGGGTCGTGGTCTTGAACTCGATCACCTCCGGCTGGTCGACCTCGAAGACGACGGTGCCGGCGGCCCACGGCAGGCGATACGCCCTGGTGTCCAGGCCGGACGCCAGGATCACCGCTTGGCGAATCCCACTTTCGGTGGCGGCGACGAAGAAGTCGTCGAAAAACCTTGTCCGCACGGTCATCTGCTCGGCCCGGGCCGAGCGGTTGAGGCCGGCCTCCTCCTCGGCGGTGATGTCGCCGTCCACGAGGCGGATGAACGGATCCATCCCGACAGCGCGCACCAGCGGGGCGGCGTAGGGGTCGTCGAGCAGCGGGTCGGGGCCCTGGGATGCCAATGCCCGGGCGGCGGCGACCATCGTTGCGGTCGCACCCACGCTGGAGGCCAGATCCCAGCTGTCGTCGTCAGTACGTGCCATCGGGTGACTCCTATTTCTTGTCGGTCAGGGTGCCACTGACGTAGAGCCGGTCGGCGAACGGCAGGTCGTCCTCGACCAAGGGGTCAAGCCCATTGGCCGCGAACAGGTCTCGAATGGTGCTGCCGCCCATCGCCCAGCCGCGTTCCGTCAGATACGGCTCCGCGGCATTGCGCTCTCCGTCGTAGACCAACTCCGCCACGTCCAGGTTTAGTCCATGCCGGCGCCAGCGCTGCGCCACGGCCTGCATCCGGGTCCGGATGCGTTCCTTATGGGCTTCGTCGCGGGGCGGTCCGCTCTCGGTCGCGATCCGGCTGCCCGGTGCGCTGAGCTCGGTGATGGTGTCCAGCAGCCGGTCCTGCGCGTCGGGCGGCAGGTAGATCAGCAGTCCCTCGGCACTCCACGCGCTGGGCTGGGCCGGATCGAACCCCGCAGCCCGCAGCGCCGCCGGCCAGTCGTCGCGCAGGTCGACCGCGACGGTGCGACGCTGCGCGGTGGGCTCGGCGCCGAGATCGGCCAGCGTGCGGGTCTTGAACTCGATGACCTGCGGCTGGTCGATCTCGTAGACGACGGTTCCGGCGGGCCAGGGCAGCCGGTAGGCGCGGGCGTCGAGGCCGGAGGCGAGGATCACCGCCTGCGTGATCCCGGCGTTTGTCGCGTCGAGGAAGAACTCGTCGAAGAACTTCGTCCGCACCGCCATGTTGTCGGTCATCCGCTGCGCGCTCGGTGCCGCGCCGTCGTCCTCGAGGTCGGCGGGGGACATCTCGCCGCTCGCCAGCTTGGTGAACAGGTCGAGACCGACGGCGCGAACCAACGGCTCGGCGTAGGGATCGTCGATCAGGGGGCGCTCGACCCTGCTGGCCATGGCACGCGCAGACGCGACCATCGTGGCGGTCGCTCCGACGCTCGACGCGAGGTCCCAGGTGTCGTCGTCAGTGCGCGCCATCGCTGTCCTTCCAGGTGGCAGCCAGGTTATTACTTAGCCAATATAACGAGGCTACCACCGTGGTCTAAACGGGTCGGGTCGCTCGGTAGAACGCCAGGCGTCCGATCACCCGTTGACGTCGGGTGCCCACCAGGGACCAGTCGAAACCGGCCTGCCGGAGCAGGTCCGGGATCGAGTCGTCGAAGTGCGCGGCGGCGTGCTGGTGGCGAGCGAAGAACCGGCCGAAGACGCCGTGCCGGCCCTCCTCATCGGGGTCGACGTCGACGAGGTGCAGCCGGCCGCCGGGGCGCAGCACGCGCAACACCTCGGCCAGCGCGGCGGTCTTCGCGTCGTGGTCCAGATGGTGCAGCATCAGCGACGACAACACCCGGTCGAATTCGCCGTCGGCGTACGGTAGCCGTTGGGCGTAGCCGTGGTCGAAGCGAATACCGCTCTGGCTGTGCAATTTTCGGTGCGCGCGGCCCAGGGCGAGCGGGTCGGGGTCGACACCGGTCACGTCGGCGCCCGGGCAGGCCCGCTTGGCGCGGACGCTCAGCGTGCCGGTTCCGCTGCCGATCTCCAGCACGCGGTGGCCGCCGGCAAGCTCGGCCTGGTCGACGAGTAGCTGGTGGACCTTGCCCAGGCCGAGCACCCGGGACATCAGGTCGTAGGTGGGCAGCAGTGCGTCGTGCTGGGCGGCGGGCATGTAGTCGTGCGGATGATGTTTGGTCATGTCCACCATCATGGGAGACTATGGCTGGCCAGGTTTGAGTGATCTTCGGACAAACTTGGACTATCTTTGGTGCAATGCCCGATCAGGTATCGACGCCGACCAGGCTGATTCGCCATCGCGGCGGAGTGCCGGTCTACCAGTATCGAACCGACCCGCACACACCCCCGCTGTCGGTCATCCGCCGAAGCGACCAGGTACGCAACCAGGGTCGTCACATTCACGATTTTCCGGCGCTGTGGTTCCGCCCGGCCGCCGGAGCCGTCTACGTGGTCGCCGCGGGGGAGGTGCTCGACCCGGAGCAACTCGGCGACCTCGAGGGCGGCGTCGGGGTGCTGTTCGACCCGGCCGCGATGGGTGAGGACGGTGGATCGCCCTGGCCGACATGGCGGACCCACCCGTTGCTGTTCCCCTTCCTGCACGGACGAGCCGGCGGGCTGCTGCGGTTGGAACTCCCGAAACCCCTTCGGGCCAGGTGGAATTCGACGATCGATTCGATCGAGGCGGAGTTAGCCGACTGCGAAGACGGCTACCAACAGGCCGCCCTGGCGCATCTCACGCTGCTGTTGATCGACGTCGCGCGCCTGGCCGGCCCCGATGTCGTTGGCGACCTGCGACGCAGCGGCGAACCGATGCTGGCCGACGTCTTCGACGTCATCGATCGGCGGCACGGCGAACCGCTGTCGTTGCGCGACGTGGCGCACGAGGTGGGGATCACGCCCGGGCACCTGACCACCGTGGTGCGCCGCCGGACCGGGCGCACCGTGCAGGAGTGGATCATCGAGCGTCGGATGGCTGAAGCGCGAAAGCTGTTGACGCAGAACGATATCCCCATTCAGGAGGTCGCGATGCGTGTCGGCGTGCCCGATCCGGGATACTTCAGCAGGCTATTCCGCCGCGCGCACGGCGCCTCGCCGCGGGCCTGGCGGGACTACAGCGGGTTGGCGCGCAGGTAGCCGTAGACCCCGGCGAAGTTGTTGTTGACGTCCTCCGGGATCGGCACCGGACCGCCGAGAGCCCTAGCGCCCCAAACGATTTGGGCGCTGCGTTCCACCAAGGCGGTGACGTGTAGCACCTTGTCCGGCCGCGGGCCGACTGCCACCAGGCCGTGATTGGCGATCAGCGCCGCGGCCCGGCCCTCGAGCGCCTTCACCGCGTTGCTGCCCACCTCGGGGGTGCCGGAGGCCGCGTATTCGCTGCAGCGGATGTCGCCGCCGCAGTAGATGGCGAACTCGTCGATGGCGGCCGGAATGGGTTGATGGGAGATCGCGAACATGGTCGCCCACACCGGGTGGCTGTGGATGACGCTGGCGATGTCGTCGAACGCCCGATAGCAGGCCAGGTGCAGCGCCATCTCCGTCGACGGCGACCGGCCGTCCGCGGCCTGCAGGACGGTGCCGTCGGGGTCCACCACCACCAGGTCGGCCAGTGTCATGTCGGCGTAGTCGACCGAGGACGGGGTGATCACCAGGTTGCCGTCGGACCGCCGGGCCGAGATGTTGCCCGCCGTGCCCTCGACCAGTCCGCGGCGCAGCATGTCCTTGGCGGCCGCCAGCACAGCGGCCTCAGTGTCCGCCACCGATCTCATCGGGTCAGCACCTCCGGGTTGACGATATGAACCGGCGACCCGCCCGAGAGCAGCGCGTCGAGGTCGTCGGCGACCATCTGGGCCTGGCGCGCCTCAGTGTTCCACGTGGCGCCGCCGATATGCGGCGTGAGCACGACATTGGGCATGGCCACCAGCGGATGGTCGATGGGCAGCCACTCGCCGGCGAAGTGATCCAGCCCGGCGGCGGCGACCTTGCCCGCGCGCAACGCCTCGACCAGCGCGTCGGTGTCGTGCAATTGGGCCCGCGCGCTGTTCAGGAAGACGACCCCGTCGCGCATCGCCGCGAACTGTTCGGCCCCGATCAGTCCAGCGGTCTCGGCGGTCACCGGCGCGTGCAGGGACACGATGTCGGCCTCGGCCAGCAACTCCGCCAGGCTGTGCCGCGCGTCGTCGTTGAAAGGGTCGTGGGCGATCACCCGCAGGCCGAGACCGGCCATTCGCCACTGGACCGCGCGCCCGACCGCCCCCAGGCCGACCAGACCGATCGTCCGGCCGGCCAGCTCCCAGGCCCGGAACCGCTGATAGGGGATGGTGCCGTCGCGGAAGACCTGCCCGGCGCGCACGTCGCCGTCGGCGCCGAGCACCTGCCGGGTGGCGGCGAACAGCAGTGCCAGCGTCATCTCCGCGACCGCGTCGGCATTGCGGCCCGGCGTGCTGAGTACCGGTATCCCGGCCGCCGTAGCGCCGGCGACGTCGACGTTGTTGGGGTCGCCGCGCGTGGCGGCGATGGCTCGCACCCCAGTGTCGAACACCGGCCCGCTTACCGAATCACTCTCCACCACAACGATATCCGCGCCCTCTGCGGTGATCCGCTCGGCGAGTTGTTCGGCGCTGTAGATCCGCAGCGGGGTCTGGTCGATCCACGGGTCGTAGACCACGTCGGCCAGGCCGCGCAGTTTCGCGAATCCGTCGCCTCGCAGCGGGGCCGTCACCAGGGCACGGGTCACGAGAGCCAATGCTGGCGTACGGTGACGCCCGTGTCACGCGAAGGCGTCACAATCGGCATCGACATCGGGACCACCGCCGTCAAAGCGGTGGCCGCCGACGCCGACGGCCGGGTGGTCGCGCGGGTGCGCATTCCCCACGAACTGCGGGTGCCGGCGCCGGATCGGCTCGAGCACGACGCCGACGAGGCGTGGCGCCGGGGCCCGCTCGCGGCTCTCGATCGGCTGGGCCGCCCGGACGCCAAGGCCGTCGCGGTGTCGGCGATGGTGCCGTCGTTGACCGCCGTGGACGCCGACGGCATCCCGATCACGCCCGGTCTGCTCTACGGCGACGCGCGGGGCCGGGTCGCCGCCGCCGTGGCCGAGGGGCCGTTCCCGGTCGGCGAGGCGGCCGAGTTCCTGCGCTGGACCGCTGCGCAGGCTCCCGGCGCCGCCGGGTATTGGCCCGCCCCCGCGGTGGCCAACCACGCGCTGGCCGGCGAGGCGGTGGTCGACTTTCCCACCGCGTTCACCTCGACGCCGGTCTTCGACGGCGACGGCTGGAACGCGACCGCCTGCGCGCGGCACGGCGCGACGGCGGAGCAGATGCCCCGGGTGGGCGCGCCCGGCACCCCCACCGGCCGGGTGGGTAGCGCCGTGCTGGCGGTCGGGGCGATCGACGCGGTGTGCGAGCAGATGGTCTCCGGCGCGGTCGACGACGGCGACGTGCTCGTGCTGTGCGGCACCACGCTGATCGTCTGGACGACCGTGCCCGAAGCCCGAGAAGTCCCGGGGCTGTGGACGATTCCCACGATGACCGGCAAGAGCCAGATCGGTGGGGCGAGCAACGCCGGCGGCCTGTTCCTCGGGTGGGTCGACCGTGTCCTCGGGCCGGGCGACCCGGCCGCCGCGGACCCGTGCCGGGTCCCGGTGTGGTCGCCGTACCTGCGCGGCGAGCGCACCCCGCTGCACGACCCCGACCGGCGCGGCCTGCTGCACGGCCTCGACCTCAGCCACGACGCGGCCGCGCTGCGCCGGGCTGCCTTCGAGGCGTCGGGATTTGTTGTGCGCCAACTGATCGACCTCAGTGGCGTTGACGTCGCCCGGATCGTCGTCGCCGGGGGTGGCACCCGCGTGCAACCGTGGCTGCAGGCGATCGCCGATGCCACCGGCCGGCCGATCCAGGTGTCCGCGGCGGCCGAGGGCGCCGCCCTGGGCGCGGCGTTCCTGGGCCGGATGGCGGTGGGCGAGGAGTCCGCGATCACCGATGCCGCACGCTGGGCCGCTACCGATCGGGTCGTCGATCCCGACCCGGCGTGGGTGGAGCCGGTGCAGGAGCGCTACTTCCGGTTCCTCGAGTTGGCGTCGCTACGGTAGCTCAGCCGAGACGTACCGGATGTCGCCCAGGCCTTCCAGCGAGTTGGCGTCGGGGAAGTCGAAACCGTTGGCGGCGTACAGCTCCTGCGTGGTGTGCACGCTCGTCTGCCAGCCGCGCTCCGCGAGATACTCGACCGCGTCGTTCCGGTCGCCGTCGTAGACCAGTTCCGACCAGTTGATGTTCAACCCGAGCTTGCGCCAGCGTTCGCTGATCTGGTTGCCCCGCTTGGTGATTCGATCGTGGATGTCCGGGACGTAGCCGGTGCCGAGCCGGCTGCCGCTGAAGCTGAGCGTGGTGATGGTGTCGAACAACCGGTCCTGCGCGTCCGGCGGCAGATAGCCGAGTAGTCCTTCGGCAATCCAAGCGGTGGGCCGCTCGGTGTTGAATCCGTTGTCGCGCAACGCTCCAACCCAGTCGTCGCGCAGGTCGACCGCGATGGCCTTGCGGTCGGCGGTCGGGGCCGCACCCAGGTCGGCCAGTGTGCGGCTCTTGAATTCGATGACCTGTGGCTGGTCGACCTCGAAGACCGTGGTGTCGTCCGGCCAGTGCAGCCGGTAGGCGCGGGTGTCGAGACCCGCGGCCAGGATGACGGCCTGCCGCACGCCCGCCGTGGCGGCGTCGGTGAAGAAGGCGTCGAAGAACCGGGTGCGCACGGCCATCCCCTCGGCCAGGCGGCGCGAGGTGAAGGCCGGATCGTCGTCGCCGAGTTCGATCTCGCCGTCGACCATCTTGACGAAGGCTTCGACGCCGACCGCCTTGACCAGTGGCTCGGCGAACGGGTCGTCGATCAGCGGGTCGGGGCCTTTGGACGCCATCGCCCGGCGCGCGGCCACCGCGGTCGCGGTGGCGCCGACACTGGACGCCAGGTCCCAGCTGTCCCCGTCGTGCCGGATTGTGTCGTTGTCGGACATGGGATCTCCTATCGACGGGTGGCGATGACGGACACGATGTCGCGGAACGCGGCATGCGCCGGGTCGTCCGGGAACACGCGACCGTATTCACCGAACAGGTCGCGGCGGTTGCGCGCGAGCACATCCCAGCCGCGTTCGCCGAGGTAGTCGGCGACGTTGTTGCGGTCGCCCTCGTAGAACAACCCGGACAGGTCGACGTCGCAGCCGATCTTCGCCCACCGGTCGCTCATCGCCTTGCCGCGCTCGGCCATCGTGGGACCGCTGACCGGGTGGTATTCGGTCGCGATCTGGCTGCCCGGCGCGCTCAGCGCGGTGATGTGGTCGAAGAGCCGGTCCTGCGCCTCGGGCGGCAGATACATCAGCAACCCCTCGGCGCTCCAGGCCGACGGCTTGGACGCGTCAAAACCGCTGGCGCGCAACGCGGCCGGCCAATCCTCGCGCAGGTCGATGCTGACCGTGCGGCGCTGCGCCGTCGGCTCGGCACCGAGCGAGGCCATGGTCTCGGTTTTGAACGTGACCACCTCGGGCTGATCGACCTCGTAGACCACGCTGCCGGCGGGCCAGTCGAGTCGGTAGGCCCGCGAGTCGAGTCCGGCCGCCAGGATCACCGACTGCTGAATTCCGGCGGCCGCCGCGTCGGTGAAGAAGTCGTCGAAGAATTTGGTGCGGACCGCCAGCGAGTCGGTCTCGTTCTGCAGTTCGCCGGTACCGTTTTCACCCGCGTCCGCGGGATCGATGTCGCCGTCGATCACCTTGGTGAAGAAGTCGATGCCGACCGCTCGCACCAGGGGGGCGGCGAACGGGTCGTTGATGATGGGGTCGCTGTCCTCGGTGGCCAGCGCCCGGGCCGCCGCGACCATCGTTGCGGTGGCACCCACGCTGGAGGCCAGGTCCCAAGTGTCGGTGTCGCTACGCGCCATGATCACCCTTTCCGTATGCACTCAGCTGTAGTCGTTTGATATTTAGCCAAGGTAAAGAGCCAGTGAAACCTTACGCCGGTTATCTGTGTACGGCCTGCGAGCGCGGGTCGCGCCGATCCGGTCGGGAGCCGGTCCACCCATTTGCGGGCAAGCACGTCATGCGCTGTTAGTCTCGTAGACTGTCTGACGCGCGCCTGGACACGTCCTGCCTGCATGTGCTCGGCGCGCGATGAAGACCACAACCGTTCAGGACAGTCCGGTGCTGGATACCCCAGCCAGTAGGCATGCCGCGATTAGAGCCCGGCTGCGCAGGAGGAAGAGTGCTTTCGGCTTTCATCTCATCGCTGCGAACAGTCGACCTGAGAAGAAAGATCCTGGTCACGCTGGGCATCGTGGTGCTGTACCGCCTGGGTGCGACGATCCCGTCGCCCGGCGTCAACTACCCCAACGTGCAGAAGTGTCTCGCCCAGATCAGTGGCGGCGACTCGGCGCAGATTTACTCGCTGATCAACCTGTTCTCCGGCGGCGCTCTGCTGCAGCTGACCGTGTTCGCCGTCGGCGTGATGCCTTACATCACCGCGAGCATCATCGTGCAGCTGCTCACCGTGGTCATCCCGCGCTTCGAGGAGCTGCGTAAGGAAGGCCAGTCCGGCCAGGCCAAGATGACGCAGTACACCCGCTACCTGGCGATCGCGCTGGCCGTTCTGCAGGCCACCAGCATCGTCGCCCTGGCCGCCAACGGCGGCCTGCTACAGGGTTGCAGCCTGGACATCATCGCGAACCAGAGCATCTTCACGCTGGTCGTGATCGTCCTGGTGATGACCGCGGGCGCGGCGCTGGTGATGTGGATGGGCGAGCTGGTCACCGAGCGCGGCATCGGTAACGGCATGTCGCTGCTGATCTTCGCCGGCATCGCCGCCCGGATACCGGGCGAGGGCAAGACCATCCTGGACAGCCGTGGGGGCGTCGTTCTCGCGACGGTCTGTGTGGCGGCGCTGATCATCGTCGTCGGCGTGGTGTTCGTCGAGCAGGGCCAACGCCGTATCCCCGTCCAGTACGCCAAGCGCATGGTCGGCCGACGGATGTACGGCGGCACGTCGACCTATCTGCCGTTGAAGGTCAACCAGGCCGGTGTCATCCCGGTGATCTTCGCGTCGTCGCTGATCTACATCCCGCACCTGATCACCCAGTTGATCCGCAGCGGCAGCGGCGGCATGGGCAACAGTTGGTGGGACAAGTTCGTCAGCAACTACCTGTCGAACCCCGGCAGCCCGGTCTACATCGGCATCTACTTCAGCCTGATCATCTTCTTCACGTACTTCTACGTGTCGATCACGTTCAACCCCGACGAGCGTGCCGACGAGATGAAGAAGTTCGGCGGGTTCATTCCGGGCATCCGGCCGGGCAAGCCGACCGCCGACTATCTGCGCTACGTCTTGAGCCGAATCACCTTGCCTGGTTCGATCTACCTGGGTGTCATCGCGGTGCTGCCCAACCTGTTCCTCCAGATCGGCAACTCGGGTTCGGTGCAGAACCTGCCGTTCGGTGGAACCGCCGTACTGATCGCGATCGGTGTCGCGTTGGATACGGTGAAGCAGATCGAAAGCCAGCTCATGCAACGCAACTACGAAGGGTTCCTCAAGTGAGAGTCGTGCTGCTGGGCCCGCCCGGAGCCGGTAAAGGCACGCAGGCCGTCAAGCTGGCCGAGAAGCTCGAGATCCCGCATCTGTCCACCGGTGACCTGTTCCGGGAGAACATCGGCAACGGCACCGAGTTGGGCCTCAAGGCCAAGCGCTACCTGGACGCCGGCGATCTGGTGCCCTCCGAGCTGACCAACGAACTCGTCGACGACCGGCTGAGCAAGTCGGACACCGACAACGGTTTCATCCTGGACGGCTACCCGCGCTCGGTGGCACAGGCCAAGGCGCTGCACGACATGCTCGAGCGTCGCGGTACCCAACTCGACGCGGTGCTGGAGTTCCGGGTATCCGAGACGGTCTTGCTGGAGCGCCTCAAGGCGCGTGGCCGGGCCGACGACACCGACGACGTCATCCTCAACCGGATGAAGGTCTACCGCGACGAGACCGCGCCGCTGATCGAGTACTACAGCGGCGAGTTGAAGACCGTCGACGCCGTCGGCGAGGTCGACGAGGTGTTCGGCCGCGCGTTGCAGGCCCTCGGGAAGTAGCGGTGATCGGCCTGGCCGGCCTGCGCAGCCGCAAGGTGGTGCCGCAGCGCAGCGCCGCTGAACTCGACGCGATGGCCGCCGCCGGCGCAGTTGTCGCCGCAGCGCTGGCCGCGGCGCGCGAAGCCGCGGTCCCCGGAGCGACGACCCACGACCTCGACCTGGTCGCGGAGTCGGTGATCCGCGACGCGGGTGCCATCCCGTCCTTCCTCGGCTACCACGGCTACCCGGCCTCGATCTGCTCGTCGGTGAATGACCGTGTGGTGCACGGCATTCCGTCGAAGGCCGAGGAACTCGCCGCGGGCGACCTGGTGTCCGTCGACTGCGGCGCGATCCTGGACGGCTGGCACGGCGACGCCGCGGTCACCTTCGGGGTCGGCCCGTTGATCCCCGCCGACGAGTTGCTCTCGCAGGCCACCCGGGAGTCCATGGAGGCCGGGATCGCCGCGATGATTCCCGGCAATCGGCTGACCGACGTCTCGCACGCCATCGAAACCGCCACGCACGCCGCCGAAGCCCGCTACGGGCGCAAGTTCGGCATCGTCGAGGGTTACGGCGGGCACGGCATCGGCCGGCAGATGCACATGGACCCATTCCTGCCCAACGAGGGAGCGCCCGGTAAGGGTCCGCTGCTGGCCGCCGGGTCGGTGCTGGCGATCGAGCCGATGCTGACCCTGGGGACCCGCAAGACCGTGGTGCTCGACGACCAGTGGACGGTCACGACGACCGATGGCTCACGCGCCGCGCACTGGGAGCACACCGTGGCCGCCACCGACGACGGACCCCGGATCCTGACCCTGGGCTGAACCAAACGGCCACCCACGCCGTGTCATCACCGAGAGGTCGCGTACCGGGAGGTGGTCGATGGCCCGACTCGCCGCCGCGATGAGTCCCGAGAGCGCTCTGATGACCGCGCTGTACAACGAGCACGCGGCGCCGCTGTGGCGGTTCGTGCTGCGGCTGACGGGCGACGCCGCCCGCGCCGAGGATGTCGTCCAGGAAACGCTGCTGCGGGCCTGGCAGCACCCTGAGGTCATCGCCAACCCGGAACGCCCGCCGAAGGCGTGGTTGTTCACCGTCGCGCGCAACATCGTCATCGACGAGGTGCGCAGTGCCCGAATGCGAACCGCGGGCGGGGCGCTGGACGATCCAGGTGTGCCGGAGCCCGCGGCGCCGGACGAAGTGGACGCGGCGGTTGATCGTCTGCTGCTGGCCGACGCCATGGCCCAGATGTCGACCGACCACCGGGCGGTGGTCGAACGGTCGTACTACCGAGGTTGGACGACGGCGCAAATTGCCGCCGACCTCGGGATAGCCGAGGGGACAGTGAAGTCGCGACTGCACTACGCCGTGCGCGCGTTGCGGCTGACCATGCAAGAGATGGGGGTTACCCGATGATTGCCACCCGAGGGGGTGCGGATGAATATGCGACGTGGGACGCGGCCTATGTGCTCGGGTCGTTGACGCCGTCCGATCGACTCGAATACGAGACGCACCTCGAGAAATGCGAGTCGTGCAGGCGGGCCGTTGCCGAATTGAGCGACGTGCCGTCGCTGCTGGCCCAAATCGACGGCCCGACGGTGTCAGCGATGAATGCCACGGCACCGCCGGTCGAAACGCCAGATCTGTTGCCGGGGTTGCTGTTTGCGGTGCGTCGACAACGCCGACGTGCACGAGTGCTGACGTGGGGCCTGGGCGCCGCGGCGTCGGTGGTGCTGGCCGTGAGCGTCGTGCTGGGCGTGTCGGGCCATACTCGGCCGTCGTCACCTCCGCAGGCGACCGTGTCTGCTCAGCCGATGAATCAGATCGGCACCACAGCGCTGGCCTCGACAGTGGCTGTCAGCGGCCAACATTGGGGCACCTTGATCGATCTGCGATGCGTGTGCCTGGCGCCGGTCTATGCCCACCACGACAAATTGGCGATGGTGGTGGTCGGCCGCGACGGTAGTCACACGCAATTGGCCACCTGGGTTGCCGAGCCCGGCCACACCGCAAACACGGCAGGGAGCATTTCCACCCCGGTCGACCAGATCGCCGCAGTGCAAATCGTTTCCGCCGACAACGGGACGGTGCTGTTGCAGCGGTTACTGTAGCCCCAACGCCCGCACCGCCGAGTCGGATGCGGTAAGAACAGGGGCGTGGCCGCATCCCCCTCCGACGCTCGCGATCCGATCGCCGTTGCGCGCGCCAACTGGGAACGAGCCGGCTGGGGTGGTGTCGCCGAGGGAATGGTCGCGGTCACGTCGGTGATGCGGGCCCATCAGATTCTGCTGGCTCGTGTCGAAACCGCCTTGCGGCCTTACGATTTGAGTTTCTCCCGGTTCGAGCTGCTGCGCCTGCTGGCGTTCAGTCGCAGCGGGGCGTTGCCGATCACCAAGGCCTCCGACCGGCTGCAGGTGCATGTCACCAGCGTCACCCACGCCATCCGGCGGCTGGAAGCGAACAAGCTGGTGCAACGGGTGCCGCACCCGACCGACGGACGAACCACGCTGGTGCAGATCACCGACCTGGGTCGCTCGACGGTGGAGGACGCCACCGTCACGCTCAACGAGCAGGTGTTTGCCGACATCGGGATCTCCGAGCGCGAGTCGCAGGCGCTGGTGTCCTCGATCGAGACGCTGCGGCAGAACGCCGGCGACTTCTAGTCACCGACCGAGGGCACCGGAATCGTCGCGGTGACCGCCGTCCCGGACCCCGGCCGCGACCGAATGTTCAGCGTGCCACCGACCAGCTCTGCGCGCTCGGCCATCGACAGCACGCCGTAGCCGCCCATCTCGTCGCTGCCCAGCGGATGCTCGAATGTGTCGAAACCTATTCCATTGTCGATGATTTCGAGACGGGCGTTGGCTTCGGCGTCGACCGCGAATCGCAGCCGCGCCACCGACGCGTTGGCGTGCTTGACGATGTTCTGCAGCCCTTCTTGGGCGATGCGGTACAGCGCGATCTCGATGTGCTCGGGCAGGCGCACGTCGGCCAGGTCGAGTTCGGTGTCCAGCTGCGGGATCGACCGGGCCAGGCTGGCCAGGCCACCGGCCAAGCCCAGGTCGTCGAGCACCGGCGGCCGCAGGCCGCTGATCGCCACCCGCGCCTCGCCCAGCGTCAGGCCGACCAGTGCGCGCGCCTCCGCGAGCTGACTGGAGGCCTCGGCCGGATCGCTGCCGACGGCCCGCGCCGCCGCATCGAGGCGGTAGGACAACGTGATCAGGCGCTGCGAGATGCCGTCGTGGATATCGCCGGCGACCCGGCGCCGCTCGATCTCCTGCGCCTCGATCACCTGCTCCACGAACAGTTCGTGGGCCCGTTCCCTGGCCACCAGCTGCCGGTGCAGCCGCGCCTGGTGCATGGCCCCGGCGATCAGCCGTCCGATGACGCGCAGCAATTCGACGTCGCCGTCGGTGAATTCGCGACGCGCGACGGTGTGCACGTTCAGCACCCCGACCAGTCCGCCCGGATCGGTCTCCATCGGCATGGACACCATCGAGGTGAAGTCGCGCCCGCGCAGTGACTGGATCGGCAGGTAACGCGGATCGGCTTCCTTGTCGTCGGTGATGACCACCGGCTCGCGGTGCTTGGCCACCCAACCGGAGATGCCGGATCCCAACGGCAGCCGGATCTTTCCCACCGACGCGTCGAACGGCGGCGTCGCGCCGGCGAGCGTCAGCGATCGGTCGCTGTCGTCGAGCACGTGCACGAAACACACGTCGGCGCCGGTGGCCGCGGTGATCATCCGCGCCGCCGCCGCGGCCAGCGGCTCCACGCCGGGACCGGTCGAGGCGGCCTGAATCAGCTCGCGCAGCAACGCCAATTCGCGATCGGTGTCGACCAGATCGTGCACGGCGTGCGGACCGCGCTGCGGGTTGCTCACTGGTAGATGCCCTCGCGCAGCGCTGTGGCCACCGCCCCGGTGCGGTCGTTGACGCCGAGCTTGCGGTAGATCGCCCGCAGGTGGCTCTTGACCGTCTCCTCGCCGATCACCAGCTTGTTGGCGATTCCGCGATTGGACAGCCCGCTGACCATCGCCGACAGGATCTCGCTCTCGCGCTGCGTCAGGCCCTGCCGGGCGCCCGGCCAGAATTCGTCGCGCTGCATCCGGGCCGCGGTGTCGGCCGCGCGCGCCGCCATCCCCGGATCGATGACGGTCTCACCCTTGTGCGCCAGTTCCAGCTGCCGGACCAGGTCGTCGCTGCTGATCGACTTCAGCAGATAGCCGCTGGCGCCCACCCGCAGCGCCTCGAACAAATACTGCTCGTCGTCGTAGACCGACAGCATCACGATCTTGCGGTCGCTGCCACGCTCCCGCAGCAGCTTGCACAGGTCGAGCCCGCTGGAGCCCTGCATCCGGACGTCGCACAACACCACGTCCGGGTCGAGTTCGTCGACGACCTCGACGGCGCGCTCGACCCCGACGGCCTGCCCGACCACCACCACCCGGTCCTTGAACGCGGTGAGCATCGCCTTGAGGCCCTCGATGACCATTTCGTGGTCGTCGACGAGGACGAGGCTTACGGACATGGCAACACCCTAGGAGGAGGCACCCGGTTGATCACACGAATCCCCCCAATGGGGGAGGCTGAGCGTCGGCTTTTCGGGGCACCCTGTCTGGCGTGCGAGCCAAGGGGCAGACTCGGCCATCCCGGACGTTTTGGTGGGACCGGGAATCACGGACCGAATCCGATGAACTGCGTGCGGTGATCTTCGATGCGGACTCCGTACTGGCCGGGATCGACGACGACGCCAGGACCGACCTGATCGATGCGGTGATGAGCTTGTTCGTCGCCGGCATCTGGGTGAGCGTGGTGAGCACCCGGCCACGCGACGAGGTCGAGACGCTGGTGCGCCACCTGCTCGGCGACGGTCTTGTCGAGACCATCGTGTCCGTCGACGATCTACCGGAATCCGAGGCCGGTCTGGCGTGCGCCAGCGAGCTGTACCGATTGGCGTTGTGGGAGATGGGCATAACGTCGCGCGACGCCCTGGCCGTCACCGGCGTGCACGCGTCGGCGGGTATGCCGACGGTGACCCTCGCGGCGCCGCTGTCGGCGGCCAGTTGCCAACAGGCGCACCGGCGTTGGTGGATTCGCCAGGCGGCTTGACTCAGCGCAGCGTTTCGATGATCGCGCTGAAGTCCTTGTCGGCGTTGGTCGTTGCGAACTTGGCGTAGAGGTCGGCGGCGTGCGTGCCCAGGGGAGCGGTCGCGCCGGTCGAGGCGACGGCGTCCATCGCCAGCCCGAGGTCCTTGTTCATCAGCGCGGTGGCGAAGCCGGGCTTGAATTCGTTGTTGGCCGGCGACGCCGGGACCGGGCCCGGCACCGGGCAATTCGTGTGCACCGCCCAGCAGTTGCCGGTCGCACCGGTGATGACGTCAAACAACGCCTGCGCCGACAGGTCGAGCTTCTCGGCCAGCACGAAGGCCTCGCCGATCGCGATCTGGTGCACGGCCAGCACCATGTTGTTGCACACCTTGGCGGCCTGGCCGGCGCCGGCGGCGCCGCAGTGAATGATCTTGCCCGCCATGGGCTCCAGCACCGGACGGGCGCGCTCCAGAGCCGCGTCGTCACCGCCGACCATGAAGGCCAGCGTGCCCGCGACCGCGCCCTTGACCCCGCCGGAGACCGGTGCGTCGAGTTGCGCGACGCCGTGCTCGGCCGCCAACGAGTGCACCTCGCGGGCGTCGTCGACGGAAATGGTTGAGCTGTCGATGAATAACGCGCCCTTGCCGACGGCGGGCAGGATCTCGCCATAGCAGCGCTTCACCAGATCGCCGTTGGGCAGCATGGTGATCACCACGTCCGCCCCGGCGACCGCGGCAACGCCGCTGTCGAGCACGTCGACGCCGTTGGCCTTCGCGGCCTCGATCGCCGCGGGCACCGGGTCGTAGCCCCGCACGGTGTGGCCAGCGTCGACCAGGTTCTTCGACATCGGTCCACCCATGTGGCCGAGACCCAGAAACGCAACAGTCGACATCCGCTATCTCCTAGGCGCTGGCGCGTACCCGGGCGGCTTCGGCACGGCCGACGACCACCCGCATGATTTCGTTGGTGCCTTCGAGGATGCGGTGCACCCTCAGATCGCGCACGATCTTCTCCAGACCGTACTCGCGAAGGTAGCCGTAGCCGCCGTGCAGTTGCAGGGCGGAGTCCGCTACCTCGAAACACGCATCGGTGACATAGCGTTTGGCCATGGCGCACAGCGCGACCTTGTCGTCGGCGCCCTCGTCCAGTGCCGCTGCGGCCCGCCACAACATCAGCCGCGACGTCTCCAGCGCAGTGGCCATGTCGGCCAACGTGAATCGAATGGTGGGCTCGTCGAGCAGGGGAGCGCCGAACGCCTCGCGATGCGCGACGTAGGTGGCCGCCTTGTCGTAGGCGGCTTGCGCGCCACCCAGTGAGCAGGCGGCAATGTTGATCCGGCCGCCGTTGAGACCGTTCATCGCGATGCCGAAACCGCCGCCCTCGCCGTCGACCCCGCCGAGCATCGCGTCCGCCGGCACCCGCACGCCGTCCAGAATGACCTGCGCGGTGGGCTGCGCATTCCAGCCCATCTTCTCTTCCTGTGTGCCGAAACTCAGCCCCGGCGTGTCCTTTTCGACGATGAACGCCGAGATGCCGCGCGGCCCGGGCTTTTCGGTGCCACCAGTGCGCGCCATGACCACGTACACGTCCGAGGTGCCCGCACCCGAGATGAATTGCTTGACGCCGTCGAGCACATAGTCGTCACCCTGCTTGACGGCTTTGGTACTCAACGCGCTGGCATCGGATCCGGCGCCGGGTTCGGTCAGGCAGTAGCTGGCGATCGCGTCCATTGACGCCAGTCGCGGGATCCACTCCTTGCGCTGCTCGTCGGTGCCGAAGGCGTCGACCATCCACGCGCACATGTTGTGGATGGACAGGAACGCCGCCGTCGTCGGGTCGGCGATGGCCAGTTGCTCGAAGATCCGCACCCCGTCGAGGCGGCGCAGCGCGCTGCCGCCCACGTCGTCGCGACAGTAGATCGCCGCCATCCCCAGGCCTGCCGCCTCGCGCAGCTCGTCGACCGGAAAGTGGTGGGTGGCATCCCATTCCAGCGCGTATGGGGCCAGCTTCTTGGCAGCGAACGCGGCGGCCGTCTCGGTGATGACCCGTTCGTCGTCGTCCAGACCGAAGAGTTGCATGCCGCGCTACTTCATCGTCGGGATGCTGAATTCGGCCCCGTCCTTGATGCCGGACGGCCAGCGCTCGGTGACCGTTTTGGTCTTGGTGTAGAACTGGATCGACGCGGGGCCGTGCTGGTTGAGATCGCCGAAGCCGGACCGCTTCCAGCCGCCGAAGGTGTGATACGCCACCGGGACCGGGATCGGCACGTTGACGCCGACCATACCGACCTGGACGCGCGACACGAAGTCGCGGGCGGCGTCGCCGTCGCGGGTGAAAATCGCTACGCCATTGCCGTATTCGTGCTCGGTCGGCAACCGTAAGGCGTCTTCGTAGTCGTGCGCGCGCACGATGCACAGCACCGGCCCAAAGATCTCGTCGGTGTAGATCGACATGTCGGTGGTGACGTTGTCGAACAGCGTGGGCCCGATGAAGAAGCCCTTCTCTAAACTCTGGTCGTCGAAGGTGAGTTCGTCGGTGGCGCGTTCGCGGCCGTCGACCACCAGGTCGGCGCCGGCCTCGACACCCTGGCCGATGTAGTCGCGCACCCGCTTGAGCGCGGCCTCGGTGACCAGCGGGCCGTAGTCGGCCTTCGGGTCCAGGCTGTGCCCGACGCGCAGTCCGTTGATGCGCTCAACGAGCCTGTTACGCAACCGGTTTGCCGTCTCCTCGCCGACGGGCACGGCGACGCTGATCGCCATGCAGCGCTCGCCGGCGCTGCCGTAGCCGGCGCCGATCAGCGCGTCGACCGCCTGGTCGAGGTCGGCGTCGGGCAGGATGATCATGTGGTTCTTCGCGCCGCCGAAGCACTGCGACCGCTTGCCGTTGGCAGCCGAGGTCTCGTAGATGTACTGCGCGATGTCCGAGCTGCCGACGAAGCCGACGGCCTGAACGTCGGGGTGGTGCAGGATCGCGTCGACGGCTTCCTTGTCGCCCTGGACCACCTGGAAGACGCCCGCGGGCAGGCCGGCCTCGAGGAACAGTTCGGCCAGGCGCAGAGGCACCGACGGGTCGCGCTCAGAAGGCTTGAGAATGAACGCGTTTCCGCATGCCAGCGCGGGACCCGCCTTCCACAGCGGGATCATCGCGGGGAAGTTGAACGGGGTGATGCCCGCGACCACGCCGAGCGGCTGGCGGATCGAGTAGACGTCGATGCCGGTTCCGGCGCTCTCGGTGAATTCACCCTTGAGCAAATGCGGTATGCCGATGGCGAATTCGATGACCTCGATGCCGCGCTGGATATCGCCCTTGGAGTCGGGAACGGTCTTGCCGTGCTCCAGGCTCAGCAACTCGGCCAACTCGTCGACGTTCTGGTTGACCAGATCGACGAACTTCATCATCACCCGCGCCCGGCGCTGCGGATTGAACGCCGCCCACTCCTTCTGCGCCTTGACGGCGGAGGCGACCGCGGTGTCGACGTCGGAAACCGACGCCAGCAGCACCTGCGCCTGCACCCCGCCGGTGCTCGGGTTGAGCACGTCGGCGGTCCGGG
The DNA here is from genome assembly GCF_030252325.1 of Candidatus Mycobacterium wuenschmannii. Lineage (NCBI taxonomy): Bacteria > Bacillati > Actinomycetota > Actinomycetes > Mycobacteriales > Mycobacteriaceae > Mycobacterium > Candidatus Mycobacterium wuenschmannii. Next base: position 4,694,965 of record NZ_CP126981.1, read on the forward strand.
TCGAGGAGAGATCGCTGCGGCGTCCGTCGATGAAGTGCGGAATCTTCTGAGTCATGGTGTCCCTCGGACATTGGAAGTAAGCAGATCGTTTACTAGGACATCCTAGTAACTGATGAGGGGTGCTGGCAAGCCGCTACCACGCGACGGTGCCGTGCCGGTCGGTGAAGGTGCCGGTGGGTCCGTCGGCGCCGATGGTAGCCATGGCGACGATCGCGTCGGTGCCCTCGGTGACGGTCTGCGGACCGCTGTTCGCGTTCAAATCGGTCGCGGTGTAGCCGGGATCGACGACGTTGACCCGAACGTTCGGCAGCTGCCGCGCGTACTGCACGGACAGCATGGTCACCGCGGACTTCGACGCCTGGTACAGCGCCCCGGGGACGCCGTGTTCGATACGCGACGGGTCGTGCACCACCGCGAACGAGCCGAGGCCGCTGGAGACGTTCACAATCACCGGTGCGGACGACTTCGCCAGCAGCGGGAGGAAGGCGTTGGTCATTCGGACGATGCTGAACACGTTGGTGTTGAACACGTCCTGGGCGTCCGGCCCGGTCAGGTCCCCGACGGGTTTGTGCGGGCCGGTAATGCCGGCGTTGTTGATCAGCACGTCGAGATGCCCGGCGTGCTCGGCCAGTTCGCTCGCGGCCGCGGCCACCGAGGTGTCGTCGGCGACATCCAATTGGATGAAGTGGGCGCCGAGTTCGGCGGCGGCTGTCCGGCCGCGCTCCGGGTCGCGTGCGCCGAGGTACACCGTGTGGCCGTCGGCGATGAGTCGGCGGGCGGTCTCGTAGCCGAGTCCTTTGTTGCCGCCGGTGATCAAGGTATTCGTCATGACTCCAGCATGCCGGGTTATCGTCGCTGGCGTGGATGGCGTTTCCATACACCGCCCGACGTCGCCGCTGGCCGGATACGCCGAGATCATCGGCCACTGGCACGCGCACGTCGGCTATCGCAGCCGGGCGCTACCGCGCGGCGCCGTCACCGTCATCATCGACGTCGGACAGCGGCAGCAGGTCGACTTCTACGCCGCCGATGGCCGCACCCGACTCGATGTCCCGGCGGCGTTCGTCACCGGCTCCCACACCGCGTCGTACGTGTCGGAGATGCCCGCGCAAGAGCCGGCGATGGCCGTCCATTTCCGGCCCGGTGGGGCATTCCCGTTTCTCGGAATCCCGTTGGGCGAGTTGGAGAATACGTACGTCGGGCTCGACGACATCTGGGGTCGGGCGGGTGTCGAGTTGCAAGAACGGCTGGTCGACGCGCCGGACGCGCGAGCCCGGTTCGCGTTATTGGAAAACTTCCTGCTCTCGCGGCCGTGGACGTCGGTGCGGCGAAACCCGGCGGTGTCGGCGGCGCTGGCTGCGATCGAGGCCAACCCGTCCATCCAGATGTCCGACATCCGCGATCTGGTCGGCATGACGACCAAACGGCTGATCGCATTGTTCCGCGCCGAAGTGGGCTTGTCGCCCAAGGCCTACGCGCGCATCCGGCGCCTGCAGGCAGCGCTGCGACTGCTCGGCACGATGAACGGCGCCCAGGTGGCCGCCGAGGTCGGCTATTTCGACCAGGCCCACTTCGTCCGGGAATTCCGGTCGTTCACCGGCATGACGCCGACGCAGTACACCGAGCAGCGCCTGGTGCTGCCGAGCCATGTGCCCGTCGCGCACGGGCACAAATATCCAAGACCGGCGGTCGCCGTCCGCTCATGATCGACGGATGGACAGCACCAGACATGCGGTAGCCGCGACGGGTCTGCTCGTCGCCGCGATGCGCGCCGAGGAATCCGCGCGCGCCGACGCCCTCTTCCGCGACCCATTCGCCGCGCGTCTCGCCGGCGATGACGGCAGGCAGTTGCTCGCGGAATCCGTTGCGGCGACGGGCCAACCGTCGGACCCGATCGTGGTGCGCACCAAGCTGTACGACGATGCGCTGCTGGGCCTGCGGGGAGTGCGCCAGGCGGTGATCCTGGCCGCGGGGATGGACGCCCGCGCCTACCGGCTGCCGTGGCCGCAGGGGAGCGCGGTGTTCGAGGTCGACCAGCCGCACGTGATCGCACTCAAGGACGAGCGACTCGTGGGGGAGCGGCCGCGCTGCCGGCGCATCGCGGTCGGCGTCGACCTCGCCGACGACTGGCCCAAAGCGCTTGCAGGGCAGGCCTTTAACGCCGAAATCCCGACCGTCTGGACGATCGAGGGGCTGCTGCAGTATCTCGAAGCCCCGGACGTCGAGCAGTTGTTCGCTCGCGTCGACGCACTGTCGGCGTCCGGCTCGACCCTGCTCTACGACGTGGTCGGCACCGCGTTGCTGCAGGCTCCGTTCTCGGCGGCAATGTTGGAGTACATGAAAAAGCTCGGTGCGCCATGGGTTTTCAGCAGTGATGACCCGGGCGCGCTTGCCGGGAACGTTGGCTGGATGCCGACGGTCACCGACATGGCCGTGCCCGGAAACGCGTGGACGCGCTGGGCGCACCCGCCGATTCCGGCTGATGTGCCCAACGCGCCACGTGGCTACTTCGTCGAGGCGGTCAAGGCCTAACCGCCTCCTCCGCCGCCCTTCATGACGGCCGTCTCGTCTTCGCCGTTGCCCTTACCCGGTGCGTTGCCCTTCAGGTATTTCTTGCCAGGCTCCTTGTCGTCCTCGAGTTGCTTGGGGCAGTAGGCCTTTGCGGAGATGGTCGCGAATTGAGCGGCGCCGCTCTCGGTGAGGGCCGGATTGCTCTCCTGCAGGTGCTGGATCAGGTGCAGGCCACCCATGCCGTTGTGCAGCGCGCCGCACACGGCCTGACCCGCGCTGACGGCCTGGCCCTCATCGGAGAAGCCGATCCCCACCTTCTTCAGGTTGGCCAGGAACGCGCCGTTGTTCTCGTCGCTGGACGGCTCGTCGAGGCCAGGCTCGGCATGCGCCGGTACGGCGATCAGCAATCCCAGCGATATGCCGAGTAGGGCCAATAGTGATTTCATTCGATCCCCCTTATCCGGTTTCGGTCGCGGCCTGTTGGACCGCAGCGGTCGCTTTGCCATCGGTCAGGTGCACGGCGTGGATGCCGGGCTTGGTCGACAGCTTTGCGACGAGGTCGTCCAGTCCGGCCTCGTCGACGTTCCAGTGCTGCACCTCGTCGGGCGATTCCTGCAGCTTGGCGATGACCTTGTCGAGTGGGATCGGACCCTTCGAGCGCGCGGGCGCCGTCACCTTCGCCCGAACGCCCGTGGAGCTGACGACGCGAGAGGCCGGGCTGCCCAGCGCGCCACCCGCCAGGCTGCCCAGGCTGGCCTGGTTGAGCGCGCTCAGTGGGGCCTCCATCGCCGGAGCGGCCGTCGCGGCAAAAGCGCCGTCCGGCAACGACGTAGCGGCGAGTCGGATCGCCGGGGTGGCACCGGCCCAACTCGGCGGCACCGACAGCTTGCCGACCGTGTGGGCGCTGCCGAGTGCCGCGGACGCCGCCTTGGCTCCGATTCCCAGCCCGCCGAAATGCCCCGGCGACGACAGCCCGGCGCCCAGCGAACCCAGGCCGATGCCGTGGCTCCATGGCTGGTAGATGAAGAAGTTCTTCCATTGCGAGATGCCCAAGCTGGTCGAGCTGTTGATGACGTTGGTGTACGTCGCCTGACTGCCGACGTTGTTCGCGAACGTCAACAAACTCTGGTACGCCGACGACAGGCCCGAGCCACCCGGAAGCACGTTGAACGCGTTCGTGAAGAAGTTCGTGTAGGTGGAGTTGAAATTGGTCAGGGTTGTCGCGAAGGAGTTCGCCAAGGTCTCGAGCTGAGTGAGGGTCCCCGACGGGTCCAAGGGGGCCGCCGCGGCGGCCTGGGTGGCCGAGGCCGCCTGTGCTGCAGTCCCGTTCGCGTTGGTGGTCTGCGGCGCTTCGTTGAAGGAGCCCAACCCGGTGGTCGCCGATTGCGCCGACGCGGAGTAGCCGGTGAGAGCGGCGACATCCTGGGCCCAGAACTGGGCGTATTCGGCCTCGAGTGCGGCAATGGCTGCGTTGTACTGCCCGAAGATGTTGGCGGGCACCAGTTGCAGCAGCTGGGTCCGGTTGGCCAGGATCTCGGCCGGTGGCACGGTGGCCGCCAACGCCGTCTCGTACGCGCCGGCTGCCGCGCGCGCTTGCCCGGCGGTCTGCTCGGCCTGTCCCGCCGTCGTTCCCAGCCACGACACGTACGGCGCGGCCGCCGCCGCGGCGGCCTCGGCGGACGGACCGGTCCAGTCACCGCCCACCAGGCCGGCGATTGTCGACTCGAACTGCGTTGCGGTCGACTGTAATTCGCCGGCCAAGGCGTCCCAGGCCGCCGCGGCGGCCGTCAGTGACTCGGCACCCGGACCGGAGTAGATCTTGGCGGAAATGAGCTCCGGGGGTTGCGCTGCGAAATCGAAAACCATTGTCAGCCTTCCTTATTCCGCGCTCGATGGGATGACGATGATGGTGGCGGTGGTGGCGATCTCGTCGGCCGCCACCGCGCCGGGAACCCGGTAACCCTGGCCCACCGCCACTCGGGTAGCGGTACCGCCGATGGCGCGACCGGCGAGGCTGGACAGTGCCGTCTGGCCGAACATGCCCGGCTGCGCGAGCCCCAATTCCGGTGCGGCGTCGACCGCGGACGCTTCCATCTCGGCCGCCACCGTGCGAACGGCGGGCGTCGCGGCGGCCCAGTTCTGCGGCACCGACAGCGAGCCGATGTAGCCGGCCCGACCGACCGAGGCCAGTGTCTCGGCGCCGCCCGCGCCGCTGTAGGAGCCACTCAGCAGACTGCTGTGCAGCAACGGTGACAGGGCACCCGTGATGGGCGCCGGGTGAAGAAGGGGCCCGATGCCCTGAATGCCGACGCCGAGGCTCGGGATGCTGATGGAGGCCTGGTAGAAGCTCCGGAGGACACCGGAGGCATAGCCCAGCGGGCTGAACGGTCCGGAGAGGAAGGTGCTGATGCTGCCGTTCAACGCTGTGAACACCTTCGAGATGCTGGACAGCCCGCCCGTCACGTCCGGCGGCAGCGTCGCCGTGAGGGCCGGGATTCCCAGGGAGTTGATGAAGGCCGTCTGTGCGTTCGTCAATTGCGTGCCGAAGGCCGTGATGTCGCCGTTCAGGGTCGTCAGCTGGGAGTTCAGGTACGTCAGCAGGTCGCCGGCCGCGTCGGCGGGCTGCGCGGCGGCGGCCTGGGCCGTCGAGGCCGCCTGGCTCGCCTGCCCGCTGTCATTCGTCGTTGCCGGCGCCTCCGTGATCGCAGGCAGCCGGGTGGCCGCGCCAGCGGCCCCGGAGTAGGCGTACATCGCTCCCGCGTCCTGGGCCCAGAACTCCGCATAGGCCGCCTCGGTCGCGGCGATCGCGGGAGTGTTGACGCCCAGGAAGTTGGTGGCCACCAACGCCGCCAACAGCGCTCGGTTGGCCTCGATCACCGGCGGCGGGATGCTGGCGGCGAACGCCGCCTCGTAGGCGGCGGCCGCGGCCTGCGCCTGGGCCGCGGTCTGCTCGGCCTGCGCTGCGGTGGTGCTGAGCCAGTCGGTGTAGGGCGCCGCGGCGGTGGCTGCCGCCGCCGACGAGGGCCCCTGCCAGCTCGAACCCAGCTCGGTGATCGTGGAGGCGTATCCGGCGGCCGTGGCCTGCAGCTCGCTTGCCAGCGCATTCCAGGCGGTCGAGGCCGCCAGCAGTGGCGCCGAGCCCGGGCCGGCGTAGATCTTGCCGGAGTTGATCTCCGGCGGCAGCGCTCCGAAATCGAAAACCATCGGTGTCCCTCGCTCCGGGTCTGTGGGTCGTCAGTGCTCCGCGCTTGCTCAGCGCTGAGCGTTAGTTGGCTTGACGAAGCGCCCGTCGACAGCTGGCAATTGGTTGCATATCCGCTGGCAGCTGCCTGGATCTTTTCGCAGCTCGAACGTTATCGACGTTCGCGAAAACCGGCTTCTGCCAACGGCGCCCGCCGATAGACGCTCGGCGCACCCAGGCGGCTCACAGCGGCGGTGCCGAGTCCGATGAATCTGGCCTGAAAAATGGTGATGAGCTGCGCGAATCGCGCGCCGGCCTGCGGGCCACGACCTACGCGATCGCGGTGAACGGGCAGTGGCCGAGATTAAAAATCTGGGTATCCAAAATGCCGGTCGCGAGACGGAGTGAGCCGCGGTCGATTAATCGCCGGGAGATTCTTACTAACCGCCCGCGGCTGCGGCCGTGTGCTCGCAACCCGGGCATTCGGCGTCTCACCAGCTCAGAGCGCCTTTTCCGCCGTCCGCAGGTTTCCTGTCGCGGTCGACACGGTGGCGGAACCTGGACCCACCGCCTCGTCGTCCGGCATAGTTGGTCATACAGTTTCGGCTAACGCCACGCTTACTCACTCCGCGTACATCGCAGGGTGCTGCACCTGAGGAGACATGCACATGTCGTTCGTGACAACCCAGCCCGAAGCGCTGAGCACGGCAGCCACCGCCCTGGGTGGCATCGGTTCGTCGTTCACCGCCCAGAACGCGGCCGCTGCCGCGCCGACCACCGGCGTGGTTCCCGCCGCGGCCGACGAGGTGTCGGCGCTGACCGCCGCCCAGTTCGCCGCCCACGCTCAGCTGTACCAGGCCGTGGCCGCGCAGGCCGCCGCGATTCATGAGCAGTTCGTCAACACGCTCGGCACCAGCGCCGGCTCGTACGCGGCGACTGAGGCCGCGAACGCCGCATCCGCCGGCTAATTTCACGACTCTCTGTCGGCCGGGCACCGTGATGGTGTCCGGCCGACGTTTTTGTCGGTGCCTCGTGGCATCATCGAACATATGTTCGAGTCGACGACACCTGTGGTCGCCCGGTTGCGTTCCGCCGCACGGACGGAGAATCGCGCGGCGGGCGAGCGGCTGGCCGCCATCGGCGAGATCGACCTGTTGTTCCTGCGCGAGGCCGGTGAACGGGAGTCGTGGTGCACCGATACCCACGAGGCGGTCGCCGCCGAAGTCGCCGCGGCGCTCGGGATCACCCGCGGGCTGGCGACGAGTTACCTGGAGTACTCCCGGGCGCTGCGGATCCGGCTGCCGCGGGTCGGGGCTTTGTTGCTGGCCGGCGACATCGACTACCGGACGTTTCAGACTGTCGTCTACCGCACCGATCTGATCACCGATCCCGACGTGCTGACCGCCGTCGACGGGGAGTTGGCCGTGAAAGTCCCGCGCTGGTCGGAGATCTCGCAGGGTCGGCTGGGTGCGTACGTCGACCGCGTGGTCGAACGTACCGATCGCGATGCGCTGCGACGACGCCGCGAGACCCAGGCCGACCGCGAGTTTTCGATCTGGGGTAACACCGACGGCCTCACCGAGGTCTTCGGACGCCTCGTGACGGCCGACGCGCACGCTGTCGATGCGCGACTGGACGCGCTGGCGGCCACGGTGTGCGCTGACGATCCGCGGACCCGCAGCCAGCGTCGCGCAGATGCCATGGGCGCCTTGGCAATCGGAGCCGATCGGCTGGTGTGCCGCTGCCGGCGGGCCGACTGTCCGGCCGGGTCCAAGCCGGCGGCGAGTCCGGTGGTGATCCACGTGGTCGCCAACGAAACCGCTCTAGGCGATGTGGCGTCGACGACGGGATCGCTGATCGGCGGCGACGCCGTCATCCCGCCGGAGGTGCTCGCCGAGTTGGCGCGCTCGGCCGAGCTTCGGCCGGTGATCCATCCCGAGGATGCGCCACCCGAGACCCGCTACACGCCATCGCAGGCGCTGGCCGACTTCGTCCGCTGTCGCGATCTCACCTGTCGGTTCCCCGGCTGCGAGACGCCCGCGATGCGCTGCGACCTCGACCACACGATCCCGCATGGCGACGGTGGTCCGACACACGCTTCCAACCTGAAATCGCTCTGCCGTCTTCATCATCTGATGAAGACGTTCTGGGGCTGGCGGGATCAACAGCTACCCGACGGCACCCTGATCTGGACATCGCCCGGCGGCCAGACCTACGTCACGTCGCCGGGCAGCGCGTTGCTGTTCCCCGCGCTGTGTGCGCCGACGGGTGGGCTGGAACAGTCGGCCACCTGATCGCCGTGCGCCAATCGCTCCGCGATGATGCCCACCCGTAGGCGTACCCGCGCCCAGAATCGGGCCGCATACGTCGCGGCGCTGCGTCGTCGCAACCGGATGTTGCGGGAACCCGCTAACGTCCCGATCGCCGCTGACGACGAGCCGCCGCCTTTCTAGCAACATTGCCGAAACGCATATCCCCATGGGCGAGTGTGTTTATGGTGCCTGCACCCGGGACGACGGGTTCCGGCACCGAAAGGGGGGTCACGATGACCCAGAAACCACGTTCTCTCGGCATCAAGATCCCGGCGATGCTCGTTGCGGCGACAGGGGTTGTTGCGATCGGGCTACTGGGCGCGCCCGTCGGGCATGCCGACCCCCCGAACTGTCCGTCGGGTCAGTTCCCCGCGTCAGACGGATCGGGGTGCTCGAGCGTCCCGGACCCCACTCAATACGGCTGTCCGCCGCAGGATTACGACTGCATGTTCAAGGCCGGGCCCAAGAAAAACTGAGGGCCGCGGACGCCGGCTGTCACCTCGCCGGTTGTTGCTCAGCGTCCGGGGGTTTTGCAGAGGTTGGCGGAAGCCACATCCACCAACAGAGTTGCCTCGGCCATGCCAATTCCTAATCCGTTGCTGGCCTGCATGGCGGCGTCGGGTTTGGAGGTGCCTTCGCCGAGCAGTTGGCAGATGTGGTGGGCGCTGGCAACCACAACTTTCGCCAGGCGCTGGCTGGCCCCGCCTATTTCTTGGACGGGACCACAATCACGGCGATCAGCGTGAAGATGCTGAAGAAGAAGCCGAGTAAGCCCCAGCCGAATGGGTTGCGGCCCTTCGTCGCTGCGATGACTCCGCAGATGATGGCAGCGATGACACCGCCGATCAGCAGGAAAATGCCCTTGATGCCCCGCAGGATCAAGCCCGCGGCTTCGGGCTGGCTGTAACTGGCCAGCAAGATCTGGTGAAGCATGACGACCTCCTTGACGCCAATAATCGTCGGAGGTACCCGAAATCGCTGCGGCCTAATCGCCTTTCAGGCCGGCGACAAAGGCTTGGGTCTCGTCCCACGTCGGTAGCAGGCCGGCCGCGCGCGCCTCGTCCAGTGAGGGAGCGGCGGCGTCCCGGTTGGAGATCACCAGTTTGTGTCCGCGCGGCCAGTCGATGGCCAGCGCCGGATCGGTGGGGGAGATGGTGTGTTCGCGCTGCGGGTTGTACTCGGTCGAGCACAGGTACATCACCGTCGAATTATCCTGCAGCGCAAGAAAACCGTGCGCCAGCCCCTCGGAGATGTACACCGAGTTGTGGCTCCCCTCATCGAGCACGACGGCGTCCCACCGGCCGAACGTCGGCGAACCCATCCGAATGTCGACCACGACGTCGAACACCGAACCGGACACGCACGTCACGTATTTCGCCTGGCTCGGCGGTAGTTGGGCGAAGTGCAGGCCGCGCAGCACCCCGGCCGACGACACCGAGCAGTTGGCCTGCCGGACGTCGAATCGATGTCCCGCGAACTCGGTGAAGGCGCGATCGGTGAGCCATTCGAAGAACAGCCCGCGAGAGTCGGGATGCACCGCGGGCGTGATCTCCCACGCGCCGGAGATGTCCAGTCCACGCCCATCCATCTCACTGCCCCCGCTCGGCGTAGCGCGCCTCGACGGCGTCTTTGAGTGGACGCCACCAGGATTCGTTGTCGCGATACCAGTCGATGGTCACCCGAAGTCCCTCGGTGAAATCGGTATGCGTTGGCGTCCAGCCTAATTCGCCACGCAGCTGCGACGGGTCGATCGCGTATCGCAGGTCGTGTCCGGCGCGGTCGACGACATGGTCGAAGTCGTCGGGTTCGCGGTCCATCAACGTCAGGATCGTCCGCAGCACCGAGAGATTGTCGCGCTCGCCGTCGGCGCCGATCAGGTAGGTCTGACCGAGGTGGCCGTCGTCGAGAATCCGCCGCACCGCGGCGTTGTGGTCGTCGACGTGGATCCAGTCCCGGACGTTCGCACCGGCGCCGTAGAGCTTCGGTCGCCGTCCGGTCAGCACGTTGGTGATCTGCCGCGGGATGAACTTCTCGACATGCTGGTACGGCCCATAGTTGTTGGAGCAGTTGGAAATCGTCGCGCGCACACCATAGGACCGCACCCAGGCGCGCACCAACAGGTCGGAGGCCGCCTTGGTCGACGAGTACGGGCTCGACGGGTTGTACGGCGTAGCGGCGGTGAATCGGTCGACGGACTCCAGCGACAGGTCGCCGAACACCTCGTCGGTGGACACGTGGTGAAGCCGAACCCCGTACCGGCGCACCGCTTCCAGGATGGTGAATGTTCCGATCACGTTGGCCTGCAAGAACGGTGAGGGATCGGCCAGCGAGTTGTCGTTGTGCGTCTCCGCCGCGAAGTGCACGACGGCGTCGGAGTCGGCGACCAACCGCGACACCAGGTCTGCGTCGGTGATGTCGCCCTGCACCACCGTGATGTCGCCGGAGACCGGGGCCAGCGATTCGCGGCTGCCCGCATACGTCATGGCGTCGAGAACGGTCACCGCGTCGTCGGGGTGGTCGCGCACGGTGGAGTGCACGAAGTTGGCGCCGATGAAGCCGGCGCCACCGGTGACCAACAGCCGCATGAGAAAACCCTAGCGCGCCGACGATGCAGAGCGCGTAGCGCGATGAGGAGGAGGTGGGCGGTTAAGCCCTAGCCCGGGGGCGTCAAACCGAGGGGTCCGGCCAGCGCTTCCAGCGCGCCGATGAGCTTGCCGTCGGGCCCGCCCAGCACCTGGATCGCCACATGATCCGCGCCGGCGTCTACGTGCTCGCTCAGTCGCGCCGCGATCTGCTCGGCGGTGCCGTGCGCGACGACGGCGTCAATCAGCCTGTCGCTGCCGGGTTTATGGACATCGGCATCGGTGAAGCCGAGCCGGCGCCAGTTGTTCACGTAGTTGCTCAGGTCTAGGTAGAAGTCGACGGTGCGCCGACCGATCTCGCGGGCCTCGTCGGCGTTCTCGGTCAGCACCACCTTGTGCTCGGGGGCCAGGAAAACGGCGTTGCCGATCAGCTCGCGGGCCTGTGCGGTGTGCTGGGGTGGCGTCAGGTAGGGGTGCGCGCCGGCGCTGCGCTCTGCGGACAGGGCCAGCACCTTGGGTCCCAGCGCGGCCAGCACCCGCCGACTGGTCGGCACCGACGCGCCGTCGAGCTCGTCGAGATATTCGACCAGCGCGTCGTACGGCTTCTTGTACACATCGGTGTGTTCGGGATGCCCCACCCCGACGCCGAGCAAAAACCTTCCGGGATAAGCCTTTTCGATACGGTGATAGGAGGCGGCGACCTCTGCCGCCGGCGACGCCCAGATGTTGACGATCCCGGTCGCCAGCACCAGCGACGAGGTCTCGGCCAGGGCGGGTTCCACCCAGCCGAGGTCGGCGTCGGGGGAGCCGCCGACCCAGACCGCGCCGTAGCCCAGCGCCTCGATCTGCTTGGCCACCCCCGGGCTGACGGAACGGCCGGGAAGCCAGACGCCGTATCGACCCAGGTCGGGTTTGAGCGAAACGCCCTCGGTCATCTACGTCCCTTTCTGGTTCGTCAGGCCGGCGTGAGTCCGAGCGGCCCCGCAAGTTCGGCCAACGCGGACACCAGGTTTTCATCTTTGGTCAAGATCTGCACAGGCACGTGGTCGGCACCGGCGTCGAGGTGCTCTTTCAACCGTGCCGCGATCGCCTCCGGCGTGCCGTAGGCGACCAGCGCGTCGATGAGGCGGTCGCTGCCCGGATAGGTGGTCTCCTCTTCGGAAAACCCGAGCCGCTTCCAGTTGTTGCGGTAGTTGGCCAGGTTGAAGTAGACCGGCAGCACCTTGCGGGCGATCGCCCGAGCCTCGTCGGCGTCGGTGGTCAGCACCGCCTTGTGCTCCGGCGCCAGGAACGCCGACGGCCCCATCAGCTCGCGCGCCCGCGCGGTGTGTTCGGGGGCTGTCAGATACGGGTGCGCGCCCGCGCTGCGCCGCGCCGACAGCTTCAGCACCTGCGGGCCCAGCGCCGCGACGACGCGTCGGTTGGCGGGCACGCCGTGCTCGTCGAGCTGATCCAGGTACTCCGCGAGCGCGTCGTAGGGCTTCTTGTATTCGGTGATCGCCTCCGGGTGCCCGACGCCGATGCCCAGCAGGAAGCGTCCGGGGTAGGCGCGGTCGATGCGGTGGAACGACTCCGCCACCGGCGCGGCGGCGTCCGACCAGATGTTGACGATGCCGGTGGCAACCTGCAGTGTCGTCGTCGCCTCGAGAATCGGCTCGACCCAGGCCAGCTCGGCGGGCGGGGAGCCACCCACCCAGACGGAGCCGTAGCCGAGGGCCTCGATGTCTCTGGCCTGCTCGGGGGTGACGCCGCGGCCGAAGGATCCGAACCGGCCGAGATTGGGTTTGCTCGCTGCAGAATCGGTCATGGTCGCTCCAACCTACCGCTGTGCGTTCTCTATTCCGGGTTTGGCGCCGGATGGCGCTGGGTAGCATCGCCTGGATGCTTTCGCTGCTGGCACGCCTGGTCATCGCTGCCCCGAAGCGAGTCCTCGCAGTCGTCCTGTTGATCACGGTCATCGCGGCTGGATTCGGCGCCACCGTCGCCGAACACCTTGGCGCTGCGGGGTTTCAAGATCCCAGCTCACCGTCCGCGCGCGGGATGAAGGTGCTCACCTCGAAATTCGGTCAGGGTGACATGGACCTGACGTTCGTGGTCAGCGCCCCCGGCAGCGTGCAGGACCCTTCGGCGGCCGCGGCCGGGCGCAAGCTCGTGCAGGAATTACGACGATCCGAATTCGTCAACGACGTCGAATCACCTTGGGACGGCTCACCGCACAGCGCCGGCCTGATCAGTAAGGACGGCAAGACCGGGCTGGTGGTCACCGGTATCAGCGGATCGGAGAACGACGCACCCAAGCACGCCAAGGCAATTGCGGAGAAATTCACCGGCATGCGCGACGGGGTGCAGGTGCTCGCCGGCGGCACCGCCACAGTGGCCTCGGAGATCAACGACCAGTCCGAGAAGGACCTCGTGACCGCCGAGGCCATTACGCTGCCGCTGTCGTTGATCGTGCTGGTGTGGGTGTTCGGCGGCCTCTTCGCCGCGCTGCTGCCGTTGGTGGTCGGCGGGCTGGCCATCGTCGGGACGCTCGGGATGCTGCGGGGCATCACCCTGTTCGCCGACGTGTCGATCTTCTCCCTCGACCTCACCACCGCGATGGGCCTGGCGCTGGCGATCGACTACACGCTGCTGCTGATCAGCCGGTACCGCGAGGAGTACGTCGAGGTCGGCGATCGCGACGTTGCATTGCGGCGCGCGGTGGCGACGGCGGGGCGGACGATCCTGTTCTCCGCGTGCACGGTATTCCTCGCGGTGAGCGCGCTTGCGGTGTTCCCGATGTATTTCCTGCGCTCGATGGCCTACGCCGGCTGCGGAGTGGTGGCGCTGGCCGGCCTGTATGCCGTCGTCGTCGCTCCCGCGGTGATCAAGCTGCTCGGCGACCGGATCGAAGCGCTGAACATCCGGGCGCTGTTCCGGCGGTCCAGGCCGGATCCGGACGTGCGGCACGGCGCGCTCTATCGGGTCGCCACCTTCGTCACGCGCCACGCACTGCCGTGCGCACTGGCCGTGGTGGCGCTGCTGCTCCTGCTCGGGTCGCCGTTCGCGCGGGCCCGTTTCGGATTGCCGGACGACAGGGTGCTTCCGACGACCGCGCAGTCGCGGCAGGCCGGCGACATCGTGCGCCGGGACTTTCCCGCCGATCCGTCGGCGGCCACCTCGATAGTGATCCCCGACGCGGGCGATCTGACCATCGGTGACGTCTCCGACTACGCCACCGCCCTGTCCAATGTGCCCGGCGTGGAGGCCGTTTCGGCGCCTAATGGCTCGTACGTGAAGGGCGATAACGTCGGGCCGCCGATGTCCGCGGCCGCCGTCAAGGACGGCAGCCTGTGGCTGACGGTGTCGGTCCCGGGCTCGTCGCTGGATTCCCGGTACCGGGCGGCGGTCGACCAGCTTCGGGCGGTGCCGGTGCCGCATCGCGCCGAGGCGTTGTTCACCGGTGCCGAGCAACTGAATCGCGACTCCGTCGACGAGATCGTCCGACGCCTTCCTGTTGTGCTGTTACTGGTGGCCGCAACGACTTTCGTGCTGATCTTCCTGCTCACCGGCAGCCTGGTGTTGCCATTGGAAGCGTTGGTGCTCAACACCCTGTCGCTCTCGGCGACGCTGGGTGCGCTGGTGTTCGTGTTCCAGGAGGGCCACCTCGGCGGACTCGGAACGACGGCGACGGGCACACTGGTCGCCGACGTGCTGGTGTTCCTGTTTGCGACCGCGTTCGGCCTGTCGATGGACTACGAGGTGTTCCTGCTGTCGCGAATTCGCGAGCACTGGCTGAAATCCGAACAGCGCCAGGAAGACAACGTCGAGGCGGTGACGATGGGAATTGCGACAGCCGGCCGGGTGATCACCGCCGCGGCGCTGTTGATGGTGATCGTGTTCGCGGCGCTGTCGACCGGCGAGGTGTCGTTCATGCGGATGATCGGCGTGGGCCTGGCGCTCGCGGTGATCGTCGACGCCACGTTGGTCCGAATGGTGCTGGTTCCGGCCTTCATGAAGCTGGTGGGCCGCTGGAACTGGTGGGCGCCCAGGCCGCTCGCGAAACTCCATGCGGCCGTGGGCATCAGCGAAAGCTAGGTGCGAGTCAGGTCGATCTGGCCGGCCAATTCGTGGTCGATCAGGAACGTCCCCGCCTCGCGCAGGTTCGGTGGGTGGAACGAGTACGCGCTGATGCAGCCGACCAGATAGGCGACCTCGGGGTCGGTGGCGAAGCCGACGCCGCCGACGCGAGACACCAGGCGAGAGACGCTGTGCTGCAACTGATCACGCAGACCCAGGCGGATCCACAGCAGGTCGGCGAACAGCGAGTCGCTTCGATCGCCCTCGTCGTAGCGGGCCGCGACCATCCGTAGCGCCCGCCACACCCCCTCGATCGGGGAGAACAACTCGACGAAGTCGGCCTCGGTGAAGTTCGGCCGCTCGACCAGCTTGAGCGCCAGCCGGGTCGCGGCGCCGACGTAGCCGGCGGTGATGATCAACCCGAACAAGACGTAGCCGGATTTCTCGTTGCGGCCGTCGGGGTCCTCGATGTCGCTGACCATCGACAAATCGCTTGGCACGAACACGTTCTCGAAGTTGACCGCGTGGCTCTGGGCGGCGCCTAGTGCGTGGCTGGTCCACAGCG
Organism: Candidatus Mycobacterium wuenschmannii; assembly: GCF_030252325.1. Lineage (NCBI taxonomy): Bacteria > Bacillati > Actinomycetota > Actinomycetes > Mycobacteriales > Mycobacteriaceae > Mycobacterium > Candidatus Mycobacterium wuenschmannii. The sequence continues at coordinate 4,710,175 of NZ_CP126981.1, forward strand.
GGCTGACTGACAGCCCCTCGCTGCCGTTCCAGATCAGCGTGATAGCGCGCTGGTCGGTGTCGCTGAGCACCACGCTGGCCATCACGCAGTCCATGCTGTCGGCCAGGCTGCACGGCTTCTTGCTGCCGGTGACCGTGTAGCCGCCGTCGGCCGGCTCGGCTTTCATCGTGGGACGAAAGACGCTGCCCTCGATGGTGCCCTCGGAGAAGCCGGAGGCGAATACGGTGTTGTTCTCGATCAGCGACTTGACCAGACCCACCGTTGTCTCGTCGGCGGTCTCGGCGAAGTCGACCAGACCGGCCACCGACAGATAGTGCATGGTGGTCGCGGCGGCCAGCGACGGGCTGAGGTAGCCGACACCGCGTTGCAGCTCAACGGTTTCCACGCATGTTGCGCCCAGGCCGCTGAGCTCCTTGGGTGCGGTCAGCCGCGGGCCGTCGTGTTGCTTCCACAGGTCGATGACGTTGGTGTCCGGGTCCTCCACGGCCATCAGCCCCAGCTTCTCGAGCTGGTCGGCCAGCGTGGGCAGGTGCTTACGCACGGCGGCGACGTAGGAGAGTCGGGCTTCGAGCGCGTTGCGATCCATGTCGAGACTCCTCAGTTCGGTCGGGTGGTCAAGTACTTACGCAGGGCCGCAGCCGAATTCATCGACGGCCGCCAGTCGGTGGTCGATTGCAGCAATCCTGAGTCGAGCAGCGGGTCGCCGAGTGTCACCCAATGGCCGGAGTAGGGCGACAGGCGTAGCCGGAACAACAGGTCGGCGCCCGGCTTCAGCAGGCGCAGCGGGCCGGGGATCAGCCGAGCCCCGGTGATCGCGCAGATCTCCCGCACGCTGGTGTAGTCGGCCGGGGCGACGTTGTAGAGGCCGCCGAGGCCGTGCGAGAGGATCGTGGCATAGGCGTCCACCAGGTCGGTGTCCCATAAGAACTGGTAGTACGACCGCGAAGGTGACGGGTAGACAACGGTTTTGGACAGCATCGTCTGTAGTCCCGAGTTGTCGAACTGTTCGCCGACGACGTAGCACGGCCGCACCACGGCCAGCGTCGTCTTGCCGTCGTCGATGTTCGCCCAATACCAGTTGGCCAGGTGCTCCAACAGGGCCTTGTGCTGGAAGTAGTAGTGCCCGGCATCCTGATCGCCTGCGGGATAACTGGTTTCGGTGTACTGCTGTCCGGTGCCACAGGCCGTGACGCCCAGCGCGTTGGCGCTGGAGGTCAGGACGAGCTGCCCGATGCCCACCTCGCGAGCCTGCGCCAGCAGGGCCCGGGTCGCCGCGACGTTGACCCGGTGAGCCCAGCGCTTGTCGTGGGATTCCTCGACGCAGTAGGCCAGGTGGATCAGCGCGTCATAGCCGCGCACCGACTCGAGGTCGACGTCGCCGCTCAGGTCGAGGAACTGCTCGCGAACCTTGTTGTGGTGCAGGCCCGTCGGCCGGCGACCCAGCGCGGTGACCTCGGCGATATCGTCGCACCCGCAGGCCCAACTGAGCACCGCGCGGCCGAAGTCCCCGGTCGCGCCGGTGATGGCGAGCCGAAAGCCGTCCCTCATGCAGCGGCCAGGGCCCACGAGAGTTCGGCCGACAGTGTCTTGGCGCACCAACGGATTTCGTCCTCGGTGAGTTCGGACGTCATGCAGACCCGCAGCACCGGCTTGCCCACCGGGACGGCCGGGTAGACGGCCGGGGTGACGAAAACGCCGGCGTCGCTGAGGTTGTTCCAGCTCAACACCGTGCGCATCTCGTCGAACAGCCGGATCGGGATGATCGGCGACCAGTCGGGACTGCGCTCGTCGGGCCGGTTCAACTCCACGTCGAGCGGTCGAAGGCACTCACGCATCAGACGGGCGTTGCGCTCCAACTGTTCTCGGCGCCGCGCCCCCTCGTCGCTGCGGATCACGTCGATCGCGGTGGCGGCCGCGGCCATCGCCCCCGGGGTGCCGGAGGTGCTGAACCACAACGACCGTGCGCTGAACCGGATCTCGTCGACAATGTCCTGGGAGCCGGCCACGAAGCCGCCGAGCCCGCCGATGGCCTTGGACAGCGAGCCCATCAGCACGTCGATGTGCTGCGCGACACCGTGGAGTTCCGACAGCCCGCCGCCCGTCGGGCCGAAGACACCGACGCCGTGCGCCTCGTCGACCATCAGCAGAGCGCCCGCGTTCTTGCAGACGTCGATGATGTCCTCCAGCGGGGCCGTCGACCCCTCCATCGAGTACAGCGAATCCACCAGAACGAGCACCCGTCGAAAAGCCTTGCCCGAGTGGCGTTGCAGCGCTTCCTTCAGCGACGCGACGTCGTTGTGCTCGAAGCGCTCCTCGGCCGCGCGGCTCAGCCGGACGCCGTCGCGGATCGACGCGTGCGCGTAGGAGTCGACGATCGCCAGGCAGTCCTGCCCGATCAGCCCCTGGATGGTGCCGACGTTGGTCTGGTAGCCGGTGGTGAACACCACCGCGTCGTCGTGACCAAGCCAGTCCGCGATCTTCTTTTCCAGTCCGACGTGCAGGCTGTAGGTGCCGTTGAGCAGCCGGCTGCCAGTCGTGCCGGTGCCGAAGTCCTCGGTCGCCTGAGCCGACGCGGCGATCACGTCTGGGTGTGTCGACAACCCGATGTAGGAATTCGAGCCGAGCAGCACGCACTGTCGTCCCCGAACCCCGACTCGCGGCGGATCGACGGAACTGATCTCTTGGAAGAAGGGCATCTGCCCGATCGACGCGAAGTGTCGCGCGATAGCGACCCGCTGATTGACGTCGGTCGAGATATCCCCGGTGACGGAAAAAGTCTCTTGGTCGGTGTCCATTTGCTTAGCACCCCCGTGTCGTTGCCCCTTACGAGCGCGGAGAGCTTGGCGAAACATGAGTTACCGGTGGCATCGAGCAACTCCTGACACGCCACCCCGAGGGGCGTCCCCGCGCGTCGCCTTGCGTCGGCGTACCCGGTTGAACCACCGGTCACACCATTGTTTATTCGACGCCGATACAACGACGGATGGGTGCGATTAGTTCAATTCGGCGGAGTCGCCGTCCTCCGGCAGCGCCACGTCCATGACGGGCGGCACCTCGAGTGGCAGCAGGACGATGAACCGGGTGTCGCCGGGCTTCGACTCGACGCGCAGATCGCCGTGGTGCTTGTTGACGATGATCTTCCACGCCAGGTCCAGGCCCAGCCCGGTGCCTTCGCCGACGGGCTTGGTGGTGAAGAACGGTTCGAAGATGCGCTCGAGTACGTCCTCCGGGATGCCGGGACCGGTGTCGCAGATCTCGACGCGCAGCATCTCGTTGGCCTCGCGACAGGTGCGGATCGTCAGCGTGCCGCCCTTGCTGCCCATCGCGGCGATCGCGTTGTCGATGATGTTGGTCCACACCTGGTTGAGATCGCCCGGGAAGCAGGGGATCGGCGGCAGAGTGTGATCGCAGTCCTTGGCCACCTTGATGTGGCACGTGCTGTCCTTGCCCAATCGGTCGGCGAACATGGTCAGCGTGCTCTTCAGCAGATCGTGCACATCGGCCACCTGGAACGGCGCGCGGTCCAGCTGCGAATACTGCTTGGCATCGGCGACCAGGGCCGAAATGCGCTGGCTCGCTTCGACAAGCTGATTCATCAGCAGTTCGCTCTCGATGGTGTAGCTGATCCACTGGATCGCCTGCCCCAACGACGTCGACGCCTCGAGTTCCTCGGCGGTGGCCGCGATGCGCTCCAGCCAGTCGGTGTCGACGCCGCCCTCGACGAACGTCGGCGCGATGTCCCAGCCGCCGTCGATGCCGTGGTCGTCCAGCCAGTCGCCGACGGCGTCCTCGCGGTCCGCGGTCTCGATCGCGTTCAGGTGCACCGACGCGGACTTGACGACCTCCTCGGCGACGGCGTCCTGCAGCCGTACCAACGCATTCAGCGTCTCGGGGCTCACCGTGCCGTCGGCCAGCATCGCCAATTTGCCACGCATGTTGGAGATTCGGCCGCGTAGCTCCTGGGCGGCGCGCGAGATGGCGGCGGCCGGGTTGTTCAGCTGATGGGTGAGACCGGCCGACAACTGGCCCAGCGCGAGCAGCTTCTCGCGGTTGTCGATCAGGCGGCGCGTCCGTTCGCTGCCGACCGCGATCCCGTCGAGCAGGTGCACCGCCATCGGGAACTGATCTTTCATGAACGCGGCGAAGGCCGGGGCGTCCATCACGAAGAACCTCGACGGCTTGGTCACGTGTACCGAGGTGTTGTAGTACTGACTCTTCTCGTGCGTAAACGCTTGCCACGCACCGCAATACACGCCCGGCTGGGAGGTCCGGTTGGTCTCGATGTCCTGGCCGCCGGACAGCTTTGACATCGCCAACTCGCCCTCGATGAGGACGTAGAAGCAGGTTGCGTCGTCCCCTTCGAGGAAGAGCGGGCCGGGTTCGTAGCTGTCGATCTCCCCGACGTTGCACAACGATGCGAGCTGTGCGTCGGTGAGATGCTCGAACAGGAACAGCGTGCGCAATTCGTCTGCGTTGCAATCCTTCTGCATCGTCATGACTCCGCCAGGTAACGGTGTACCAGCATCACGGCCATCGACCCTTCGCCAACCGCCGCGGCGACCCGCTTGGCGGATTCGGAGCGCACGTCGCCGGCGACGAACACGCCGGGCACGCTGGTTTCCAGATGGTGCGGCGGCCGATCCAGCGACCAGCCGCACACGTTGCGCAGGTCCGGTCCGGTGAGGATGAAGCCGTGGTCGTCGCGGGCCAGCACCCCGTCGAGCCATTCGGTGCGCGGTGCGGCGCCGATGAAGATGAACATCCGTCCGCAGCTGACGTCCTCGGTGGTGCCGGTCTTGTTGTCGATCAGCGTCAGCGTCTCGAGGTGCTCATCGCCTGTCGCGCAATGCACCTCGGTGCAGGTGCGGACGGTGATGTTCGGGTTCGCCTCGATCTGCTGGATCAGGTAGTGCGACATCGACGCTTCCAGCGACGGGCCGCGCACCAGGATGGTGACCGACTTGGCACGGGTCGACAGATGCATCGCGGCCTGGCCCGCCGAGTTCGCGCCGCCGATGACGTAGACCTCGTCGCCCTCGCAGTCGGCGGCGACGGACGCGCCGTAGTAGATACCGCGACCCGAAAAGTCGGCACAGCCATCGGCTTTGAGCTGGTTGTAGGCGACCCCGGTGGCAACGATGATCGCGCGCCCGTCGATCGAGCTGCCGTCGTCGAACCGGACCGTCCGCCGGGCGCCGTTGACCTCCAGTGCGACCGCGGTGCGGGTGGTGATCAGTTCGGCGCCGAACTTCTCCGCTTGCCGACGCGCGCGGGTGGCCAGCTGGTCGCCCGACACCCCGTCGGGAAAGCCGAGGTAGTTCTCGATCTTCGAGCTCTGGCCGGCCTGCCCGCCGGTCGCGGTGGACTCGATGAGCACGGTGTGCAGGCCTTCGGACGCGCCGTAGACCGCGGCGGCCAGGCCCGCGGGCCCGCCGCCGACCACGATCAGGTCGTAGAAGTCCTGCGACGGCGTGGTCGTCAGGCCGAGGGTGTCGGCCAGCTCTGCGTCGCTGGGCTCCACGAGCGGGTCGCCCTTCTCGGTGACGACGACGGGCAGCCGCTTGCCGTCTTCGCCGGCGGCCAACAACAGTTGCTCGCCGTCGGGTTGGTCGGCCTCGAACCACTTGTAGTGCAGCCCGTTGCGGACCAGGAAGTTGCGGGCCTCCCAGGATCGCGCGTGCCAGCGGTGCCCGATGAGCTTGGTGTGCGGGATCGCGCGCTCCGGCATCCGCCGCCAGGCCTCGAGCAGCTCGTCGATGACGGGATAGAGCTTCTCCTCGGGCGGATCCCACGGCTTGAGCAGGTAATGGTCGAGGTCGACGACGTTGATCGCGTCGATCGCGGCGTGGGTGTCGGCGTAGGCGGTCAGCAGCACCCGCTTGGCGACGGGGTAGAGGACCATCGCCTCTTCCAGGAACTCAATGCCGGTCATCTGCGGCATCCGGTAGTCGGCGACCAGCACCGCGACCGTCTCGCCGCGCAGTTTGAGCTGCTTGAGGGTGTCCAGCGCGTCCGGGCCCGATTCCGCCCGCACGATGCGGTGCGCGTCGCCGTAGCGGCGGCGCAGATCCCGGGCGACGGCGCGGGAGACCGCGGGATCGTCATCCACGGTCAGCATCACCGGTTTGCGGGATGCGGTGTCGGCGGGCGCGGGATTAGTCATCGTCGCCAATTATGCGCTCGTCAGGCCCCGTGCGGCACGTGCGGGAAATGTCTGGTCGCCGCCCCGCGCGGTTAATCGCGCGATCGCGTGAGCCGCGATAGCTTCGGATGCGACCATGGCACAGCGATGGAAAGCGGCAGGAGGGCCTCGTTGCAGGGATCGACGTTCGGGAACTACCGGCTGCTCGAATTGCTGGGGCGGGGCGGCATGGGTGAGGTGTGGCGCGCCCACGACACCGTCATCGACCGGATCGTCGCGATTAAGATCCTGCCGCCCGACATCTCCCAAGACGACGTATTCCAGCAGCGGTTCCGCCGTGAAGCGCACGCGGCCGCCCGCCTGAACAGCGCACACGTGGTGCCGATCCACACTCACGGTGAGATCGGCGGGCGGCTGTTCGTCGACATGCGCCTGGTCGAGGGCGACAACCTGCAGTCGCTGCTGGACGCCGGGCCGCTGCCACCGGAGCGGGCGGTGCGGTTCATCGAGCAGATCGCCATGGCGCTGCAATCGGCGCACAAGGCTGGACTGCTGCACCGCGACGTCAAGCCGTCCAACATCCTGATCGACGACGACGACTACGCGTACCTGATCGATTTCGGCATTGCCCGGGCGGCGGGCGAGCGGGCGCTGACGACCGCCGGCGATGTGATGGGCACCTTCTACTACATGGCCCCCGAACGCTTCATGGCTCAGGACGAGACCGGCCCGGGCATCGACGCCCGCTCGGACATCTATTCGCTGACGTGTGTGCTCTACGAGTGCCTGACGTCGAAGCGCGCGTTCCCCGGCGACAGCCTGGAGCAACAGGTCACCAGTCATCTGTCGGCGCCGCCGCCGCGGCCGTCGCTGACCCGGGCGGGTGTCTCGCCGGCTTTCGACGCCGTCATCGCCCGGGGTATGGCGAAGAATCCCGTCGAGCGCTACGGCAGCGCCGTGGAGTTGGCGCGCGCCGCCCGAGAGGCCCTGTCGACGCCCGGATCGGGACCCGGCCCGGTCAGCGTCCCGCGGCCCGCGCCCCAGCGCGCGGCGCCCCCGCCGACTGGGCCCGAATCGTTCACCCAGGCCGCTCCGAACAGCCAGCGCAAGCTGCTGTTGGGCCCGCCGTGGTGGCAGCGCAAGCCGGTCATCATCGCGGCGGCCGCCCTGCTCGTGGTCGCGGTGATCGTCGGCGTGGTCGGCGGCAGTGGTGGTCATGACGAGTCGACCACGAATCTGCGGCAGACCGTGCTGCCGTTCACCGGCCTACGCGAACCGCAGGGGCTGTCGGTGGATATCGGCGGCACGGTCTACGTCGCCGACACCATGCACAACCGGATCCTGGCGTTGTCGGCCGGGTCGACCGACCCGGTGGTGCTGCCGTTCGAGGGACTCAGCTCGCCGACCGGCGTCACCGCTGACAACACCGGCACGGTCTACGTCAACGACGCCGGCAACAAGCGTGTGCTGGTCCTGCCGAGCGACACCCGCAAACAGGCCGCGCTCCCGTTCGCCGATCTCGACCGGCCGACCGGTCTGACGGTGGACAGTTCCCGCACGGTGTACGTCACCGACACGACCAGGAATCACGTCGTCGCGCTGGCGGCCGGCTCGAACAAGCAGTACGAGGTGCCGTTCACCGGACTCAACGCCCCCACCGGGCTGGTCGTCGGTCCCAGCGGAACCATCTACGTCGCCGACAGCGGCAACAACCGGGTGCTGTCGCTGCCTCCGGGCTCGACGACGGAAACCACGCTGCCGTTCGTCGGTCTGTCCGACCCGGGCGGTGTGACCGTCGACAGTCAAGGCGCGGTGTACGTGACCGACAGCAAGAGCAATCGGGCTCTGAAGCTTCCGGCGGGCTCCAGCCAGCAAGACGTGCTGTCGTTCACCGACCTCGATTACCCGTGGGGTCTGGCCGTCGACAACATCGGTACCGTTTACGTAGCCGGGCACAACAACAAGATCCTGGCGCTGCGACCGGAGTAGGCGCTTTTTGCGCCGACCGCGTCACTGCAGGTACAGTCGACCTTCGGTGCGGCGTTTCTTGCCGACTTTTGCGTGCCCAGTCTTAGGAATTTCCTGTAACCGGCTCACGTTGAGGGTCGGGTGAATGCTGCGCCGATCAGGGCGAATACGCGATACGAAGCGATAAGACGAGGATTCGAAGAGAAGCATGGCCAAGAAGGACGGCGCCATCGAGGTCGAGGGCCGCGTGGTCGAGCCCCTGCCCAATGCGATGTTCCGCATTGAGCTGGAAAACGGCCACAAGGTGCTTGCCCACATCAGCGGCAAGATGCGACAGCACTACATCCGCATCCTGCCCGAGGACCGGGTGGTGGTGGAGTTGTCTCCCTACGACCTGTCCCGGGGCCGCATTGTTTACCGCTACAAGTAACCAGCCCGAATACAGCAACCGAGTAGACAGAACAGGATCCGAACAGCCGTGAAGGTGAACCCGAGCGTCAAGCCGATCTGCGACAAGTGCAGGGTGATCCGTCGGCATGGACGGGTCATGGTGATCTGCTCTGATCCGCGCCACAAGCAGCGGCAGGGCTAGCACCTGCCGCTTCATCGGCGCACACAACTGAATGCAGACCTCCCAGCACCACTAGGCATATTGGCTGCCTGGCTACGTCCGGAACGGAGGCCGGACCCCGAAGCCCTGAGTTGTTTTCCGGGTTCGGGAACGGGCTGGGAATTGAGACCTCCGCATAGAGAAGGAATGCCATCCCATGGCTCGATTGATGGGCGTTGACCTCCCGCGCGACAAGCGCATGGAGGTCGCGCTGACCTACATCTTCGGCATCGGCCGAACCCGATCCATCGAAATCCTGGCCGCGACCGGGATCGACAAGGATCTGCGCACCAAGGACCTGACCGACGATCAGGTGACCCAGATGCGTGACTACATCGAAAGCAATCTCAAGGTCGAGGGTGACCTGCGCCGCGAGGTCCAGGCCGACATCCGCCGCAAGATCGAGATCGGCTGCTACCAGGGCCTTCGACACCGCCGCGGCCTGCCTGTGCGCGGTCAGCGCACCAAGACCAACGCGCGTACCCGTAAGGGCCCGAAGCGCACCATCGCCGGCAAGAAGAAGGCCAGGTAACACCATGCCCCCAGCAAAGAAGGCGGCCGCTTCCGCGCCCAAGAAGGGTCAGAAGACCCGGCGGCGGGAAAAGAAGAACGTTCCGCACGGCGCCGCGCACATCAAGAGCACGTTCAACAACACGATCGTGACGATCACCGACCTGCAGGGCAACGTCCTGGCCTGGGCGTCGTCGGGTCACGTGGGCTTCAAGGGGTCGCGTAAGTCGACGCCGTTCGCCGCCCAGCTGGCTGCCGAGAACGCCGCCCGCAAGGCGCAGGAGCACGGCGTCAAGAAGGTCGACGTCTTCGTGAAGGGTCCGGGTTCGGGCCGCGAGACCGCGATCCGTTCGCTGCAGGCCGCCGGCCTGGAGGTCGGCGCGATCTCCGACGTCACGCCGCAGCCGCACAACGGCTGCCGTCCGCCGAAGCGGCGCCGGGTCTAGGGAGGAACTGAAAGATGGCTCGTTACACCGGACCCGTCACCCGCAAGTCGCGCCGCCTGGGCGTCGACCTCGTCGGCGGTGACCAGTCGTTCGAGAAGCGCCCCTACCCGCCCGGCCAGCACGGCCGCGCGCGGATCAAGGAGAGCGAATACCGCCAGCAGCTGCAGGAGAAGCAGAAGGCCCGCTTCACCTACGGCGTCATGGAGAAGCAGTTCCGCCGCTACTACGCGGAGGCCGCGAGCCGTCCCGGCAAGACCGGTGACGAGCTGCTGCAGATCCTGGAGAGCCGGCTGGACAACGTGGTGTACCGCTCCGGCATCGCCCGCACCCGCCGCATGGCGCGACAGCTGGTGAGCCACGGTCACTTCACCGTCAACGGCGTCAAGGTGACCATCCCCAGCTATCGGGTGTCGCAGTACGACATCATCGACATCAAGGGGACGTCGCTGAACACCGTGCCGTTCCAGATCGCCCGCGAGACCGCCGGCGACCGTCCGATCCCCGGCTGGATCCAGGTGGTCGGGGAGCAGCAGCGGATCCTGATCCACCAGTTGCCCGAGCGCGCCCAGATCGAGGTCCCGCTCACCGAGCAGCTCATCGTCGAGTACTACTCGAAGTAGCACCCTGAGCCAGCCGGCTCAGGTCTGAACGGCATCAAATAGCGGGTGCCGAGAAGGAGATAGAGAAACACCATGCTGATTTCACAGCGGCCGACTTTGTCCGAAGAGGTCATCAGCGACAGCCGTTCGCAGTTCGTCATCGAGCCGTTGGAGCCGGGTTTCGGCTACACGCTGGGTAACTCGCTGCGGCGCACGCTGCTGTCCTCGATCCCGGGCGCGGCCGTCACCAGCATCCGCATCGACGGTGTGCTGCACGAGTTCACCACGGTGCCGGGGGTCAAGGAAGACGTCACCGACATCATCCTGAACCTGAAGAGCCTGGTCGTATCGTCCGAGGAGGACGAGCCGGTCACCATGTACCTGCGCAAGCAGGGCCCGGGCGAGGTCACCGCGGGTGACATCGTGCCGCCGGCCGGCGTCACCGTGCACAACCCCGAGATGCACATCGCGACCCTGAACGACAAGGGCAAGCTCGAGATCGAGCTCGTCGTCGAGCGTGGGCGCGGTTACGTCCCGGCCGTGCAGAACAAGGCGTCGGGTGCCGAAATCGGCCGCATCCCAGTCGATTCCATCTACTCGCCGGTTCTGAAGGTCACCTACAAGGTGGACGCGACCCGTGTCGAGCAGCGCACCGACTTCGACAAGCTGATCCTCGACGTCGAGACCAAGAGCTCGATCGGCCCCCGGGACGCGCTGGCGTCCGCGGGTAAGACGCTGGTCGAATTGTTCGGTCTGGCGCGGGAACTCAACGTCGAGGCCGAGGGCATCGAGATCGGCCCGTCGCCTGCCGAGGCCGACCACATCGCGTCGTTCGCGCTGCCGATCGACGACCTGGATCTGACCGTGCGCTCGTACAACTGCCTCAAGCGCGAGGGCGTGCACACCGTCGGCGAACTGGTCTCGCGCACCGAGTCCGACCTGCTCGACATCCGCAACTTCGGTCAGAAGTCCATCGACGAGGTGAAGGTCAAGCTGCACCAGCTGGGTCTGTCGCTCAAGGACAGCCCGGCCAGCTTCGACCCGTCGGAGGTCGCGGGCTACGACGTGGCGACCGGTACCTGGTCCGCCGAGGCAGCCGCCTACGACGACCAGGACTACGCCGAAACCGAACAGCTGTAAGAACATTGGAGTCCCGGTCCTACCTGATACGGGGGCCGGCCCCTTTAAGGAGAAGTCGCAATGCCCAAGCCCACCAAGGGTCCTCGCCTCGGCGGATCGTCCTCGCACCAGAAGGCGATCCTGGCCAACCTGGCCACGTCGCTGTTCGAGCACGGCCGGATCAAGACGACCGATGCGAAGGCGCGGGCACTGCGTCCCTACGCCGAGAAGCTCATCACCCACGCCAAGAAGGGCACGCTGCACAACCGGCGTGAGGTGATGAAGAAGATCCGCGACAAGGACATCGTGCACGCCCTGTTCGCCGAGATCGGGCCGCACTTCTCCGACCGCAACGGTGGCTACACCCGCATCATCAAGGTCGAGAACCGCAAGGGCGACAACGCCCCGATGGCGGTCATCGAGCTGGTTCAGGAGAAGACCGTGACGTCTGAAGCCAACCGTGCGCGGAGCGCGGGCGCCGCAAAGGCCGTCGAGCCCAAGGCTGCCAAGGCCGAGCCGAAAGCCGAAGAGGCCGAAGAGGCCACGGCCGACGAGGCCGAGGTCGGCGACAACGTGGACGCCGCGGAAGCGGACCCGACCACGGCCGAAGCTGAAGAGGCCGGGGACGCTGACGAGTCCTGACGGTAAGTCGTTGAAGAACGAGCCCGCCATCGACACTGATGGCGGGCTCGTTCGTCTCAGGCTCGATATCGCTTACGACGGAACCGAATTCGCGGGCTGGGCCACCCAGGCCGGGCAGCGCACCGTCGCGGGCGTATTGGAGGAGTCGCTGTCGACGGTGTTCCGCACCGAGTTGAGACTCCGTGCGGCCGGACGCACCGATACCGGTGTGCACGCTACCGGCCAGGTCGCCCACGTGGATGTCCCCGCCGATGCGCTGCCGAATGTCTACCCGCGTACGCCGCGGTCGGGTCAGCCCGAGTTCCAGCCGCTGGTCCGGCGGCTCGGTCGGCTGCTGCCCGCCGACGTCCGCGTGCGCCGAATCCAACGGGCGCCAGCGGGTTTCGACTCACGCTTCTCGGCGCTGCGCCGCCACTACGTCTACCGGATCTCGACCGCCGATTACGGCGTGGATCCACAACAGGCCCGGTTCATCACCAGTTGGCCGCGGCTGCTCGACGTCGACACGATGGCTTCGGCATCGCGGAAGTTGCTGGGGCTCAATGACTTCGCGGCATTCTGCCGGCACCGCGAGGGTGCGACGACGATCCGCGACCTGCAGCGCTTCGACTGGGTGCGCGACGGCGACCTGATCACCGCGCAGGTGACTGCCGACGCGTTCTGCTGGTCGATGGTGCGCTCGCTGGTCGGCGCGGTGCTAGCCGTCGGCGAGCATCGGCGAACCGTCGACTGGGTTGCCGAGTTGCTCACGGACACAAGGCGTTCCAGCGACTATGCGGCCGCCCCGGCGCGGGGCTTGACCCTGGTGGGGGTGGACTATCCGCCGGACAGCGAGTTGCAGGCGCGGACGCTGATCACCCGCGACCTGCGTACCCGCAACTAGACTTTGCCGGCGACGAAGTTCGCGGCCTGATCCACCAAGCCCGAGTCGATGTAGGACGACTGTAGGTGTGACGACCAGTGGATGTCGTGGATGCTCGGTTTGCAGATCGGGTCGCCCTGCGCGCACTGGTCGATCGTCCTACCTGCGAAGGCGGGGGCGACGTTGTGGGTGCCGTTACCGAACAAGGCGACCGCGGCGACGTGCCGATCCACACCCGGGGGGATGTGCGCTGCGGTTGCGACGTCAGCCACCTCGGCACCCAGGGAGTAGCCGCCGAGCACCTCGCGGGTGTCCGGGCAGCTACTGGCCATGGATTGAACGTGCGCGCCCATATCGTTGGCGCCGCTCTCGACATCGATGTTTGCCGGATAGTTGACGCCGTAAGCCCCGACCGACATGTGCGTCTTTGCGCGCAGCGAATTGACCAATGCATCGCCAACTGCACCGAGTCCGGGTGGCTCCTCTCGGCCGCGGGCGAAGACGACCTCCACGCCCGGACAGGCCGCCGAGGCGACCGGAAGGGACGTCACGGAACGGGGTGCCAGCGCGGGGGCGGCCAGCAGACCGGCCGCGAACGACGCCACCGCTGCCAGGCGGATCAAGCTTGATCGCATGAGCAAACGTTAGCGGGTAAAACTAATTGCCCGCTGTGAGCGACCTGTGGTCAGCCGAGCTTTCCGGCGACGAAGTCGGCAGCCTGGTTGACCTGGCCATCGTGGATGTAGCCGCCGGCCATGTGCTGTGACCAGTTGTTCTGCCAGGTGTGGGGATCGGCCGGGTTGCAGATCGGATCGGCGCCGTGGCACAGGTCGATGGTGCGGTCGGCGTAGAGGCCGTTGAGGTTCGCGATCGGGCCCACCCAGTTGCTGCCGTTGCCGAAGAGGGCGACCGCGGCGACGTGCTGGTCGGCCCCGGGCGGAAGCGGATTGGTGAAGCCGAACATCGCGCCGGGAGCCGCCAGCACGACGTCGGTGACCGCGGCGCCGAGCGAGTAGCCGCCCAGCACCACCCGGGTGTCCGGGCAGCCGTTGATCGTCGACTGGACATGGGCGCTCATGTCGTTAGCGCCTTGGGCGACTTCGGTATTGGCGGGGTAATTCACCGCGTAGAGGCTGACGTTGCGGCTGACCTTGGATCTCAAGGCGCTCACGAAGGCGTTGCCGAGTATGCCGGCGCCCGGCGGTTCCTGCCGTCCGCGGGCGAACACCACCTCGACGTCAGAGCAGGAGGCCGATGCTGCCGGGATCAGGATCGCGGGCGCAAGCGCCAAGCCGGTGGCGAGCGCGAGTCTGCTCAGCGTCGAACGCGGGGTCATGTCGGGCCCGACGATTCAGCGAAAGGACGCGGGCCGAGTCTGGTCGACGACGGTCGGGCCGGGAACCGGGGAGGCGGGGCCGGGGCCGGGCAGCGGGCCCTGCCCAGGCTGCGGGCCGTCCTGGCCGTGCACCGGGCTCTGGCCGGGTCCGGGCGGCAGACCCAGCTGGCTGCCGTCGGGGCCGGTCTGGGGGAGCACCGAGAGCAGGCGGGTGGAGACGAAGCTGGCGGCCTGGTTGGTGAAGACGGGCACGTAGCCGTCGGTGTGGCCCTTCCACTCGTTGCCCGCGCCGGCGTGGCAGATCGGGTCTTCGGGGTTGCAGTAGTCGACGGCCTTGGCGCCGAAGTTCGCGCTCTGCGCGGCGATCGACCCGCCGCTGCGGTCGGCCGGGTTGCCGAAGGTGGTGACGGCGATGACGTGGGTGGCGTACTGCGCGGGCAGCGCGTCGCCCCAGCCGACGCCGCCGATCTGGGTGCCGGTGACGATGTCGACCACCGAGGCGCCCTGGGAGTAGCCGCCGAGCACCTGCGGGGTGGCCGGGCATTTGTCGGCCATCTCCTTGATGTGCTTGATCGCGTCCTTGGCGCCGTCGTTGCCGTGGATCTGCAGCAGGGTGGCGCGGTAGTCGACGGCGTAGGCGTCGACGTTCTTGCCGGTGTTCTGCTTGATGCCGTCGGCGAGGGCCTGGCCGACGCGGCCCAGACCCTTGGGCTCATCGGTGCCGCGGGCGAATGTCAGCGCGACGTCGGGGCAATTGTCGGCCTTGGCCGGCGGGGCCGTGGCGGGGGCGTTGACGAGCAACCCTGCTCCCAGCAATGCGACCGCGGTCAGATTGAAGCGCCGTGACCAGGCACGACGGGGCGTTGCGGGACTCTTGCAGTTAATGCTCACCAGGTGATTCTACGGATTTTCGGGTCCTCGGTCACATTCAACGGTTTAGGCATTGGCTGTGGATCGCGGAGATGGCGGGGAGGCTCGGCTGCCTAGCGTGAGCTGCGATGGCATGGCAACCGACCACTGGGCTGCAGATCAGCGGGCACCGGTTCCTGCGCAGGCGTCTCGAGTGCGCGCTGTTGGGTCGTGATCCGCGGACCGTCAACGAGTCGCTGCGGGGTCCGGCGCACTCGCTGGCGGCCGGCGCAGCGGTGAGCGTCGTGCTGCTGGCCGGCTGCCTGGTGCTCGCGCTCCTGCGCCCCCAACCCGACGCGGAAACGGCGCCGATCGTGATGGAACGACAGTCGGGCGCGCTCTATGTCCGGCTGGGCGACACGCTGCACCCCGTCCTGAACTTGGCATCGGCGCGACTGATCCTTGGGACCGATGCGGATCCTCGGCCGATGGCCGCATCGGCGTTCCGTTACCCACGGTTGGGCCCGCCGCTGGGCATCCCCGGCGCCCCGCAGGCTCTTGGAAAGCCGCTCGACGAATCGTCCTGGACCGTCTGCGACGGACGCGACGGCACGACGGTGATCGTGGGTGGGCAGCGTCGATCCGATGCCCTGAACCGCGACCAGGGTCTGCTTGTCACGCCGTCCTCCGGCGGTTCGACGTATCTGATGTTCGACGGCCGGCGCGCCATGTTCGATCCGGGTGACGCGGCGGTCGCGCGCGCGTTGGGGCTCGACGGCCTGCGCCCCTTTCCGGTGTCGTCGGTGCTGCTCAATCTGATACCCGAAGCGCCGCCGATAGTCGCCCCGCGAATACCCGATTCCGGCGGGCGCGGGCCGGAGACGCTGCCTGGGTTCACGGTCGGCAGCGTCCTGCGGGTGGCTCGTAGCGAGGGCGACGAGTACTACGTCGTGCTGCGTCACGGCATTCAGCGGGTCGGTAGGGTTGCCGCCGAACTGATGCGCTACGCCGACTCACAGGACACCCGCACCACGATTTCTGTTGCGCCCGATGTCATTCGAGCCACAAAGTCGGTGATGTCGCTACCCGTATTCGATCTTCCCGACAAGACGCGGGCGCTGCCGATCGCCGACGGTGCGACGCTCTGCGTCACGTGGGACTTCACCTCAGGCGGTGCGACTGTCTCGTTTTCGATTGGCGCACCGACCTTTCCGGCGGGGCAAGAACCGGTTCGGCTGGTCCAAGGGGACGGGCCCGGACCAGCCGTCGATGCGGTCTACCTGTCACCGGGCCGGCTGGCTTATGCGCGGGCGACCAGCTTGTCCGGTGCCAATGTCCGAGCGGGCACTCGATACCTCGTGTCGGACACGGGCGTGCGCTTCGCCGTGCATGACGACGCCGCGGCACACGATCTCGGCCTGCCCGACACGGCGCCGGCCGCACCGTGGTCGGTGCTGGCGGCGTTGCCCGCCGGTCCGGAGTTGAGTCGAGTCAATGCCTCAGTCGCACGGGATGTTTCGTCGCCGTAGCCGCCCGCGAATCAGGCCACCGGTCAACATTGCCGCGAACCCGATTCCGCAGATCGCCGCGCCGACCAATGCCGTGTTGCGTGGTCGGTGGTCGGGTGACTGCGGCGGACGGGGCGTGGCGACGGGCCGCGATGTGGGGGAGGCGGACGGTGCGGGGGTGTCGGTGCTGACCGCAGCAAGCACGTCGACGACACCCGCGCCGACGCGTGGGTTCCACCCGCCGGGTGGATGCTGAGCGGTGGTCTTGATGCGCTGCATGACCTGGCGGGCGGTCCAGGTCGGGAATCGCGACCGGATCAACGCCGCCAACCCGCTGACGACGGGGGCGGCGAAGCTCGTGCCCACGAGCGCGGTCGAGCTGTGTTTTCCTGCAACGGTATTGGCCAACCCGTTGCCCGAGATGCTCAGCGAGATCACCCCTTCACCGGGTGCGGCGACATCGACCCACGGCCCGGCGAGGGTGAACGAGGACGGCTCTCCGTTCGCGTCGACCGAACCGACGGTCAGCACGAATTCGTCGTACCAGGCCGGGCTGACGACGGTCGTGTCGGCGGCGCACTGCCCTGCGCCGGCATTGCCCGCGGCAGTCACCACTACGGCGTTCTTGATGTCGACCGCATAGGCCAACGCGGCCCCGAGTGGGCGATCGTCGAGCGTCGCGTCGTCCCGGGCGCACGCGACCGAGGAAATGTTGATCACCGAGGCGCCCATGTCGGCGGCGGTCCGCACGGCCCTGGCCATGGTGTCGACGTCGCCGAATCCCGACGCTGCCGAATCCCGCGCGGCGCCGAACCGCGTGCTGGATTGCCGGATGCTGATCAGGCCGGCCTCCGGGGCGACGCCGCTGAACGCGTCCGCGCGGTGGGATTCCGCTGTGGCGGCGATGATCCCGGCCACCGCGGTCCCGTGCCCGTCGCAGTCCTGCAGGCCGTCACCGGTCGACACGTAGTCACCACCGGCCACGAGGCGCGGAAGTCGGGGATGCGGCGCGACCCCGGTGTCGATGACGGCGACGCGTTGGCCCGCGCCGCGACTGAGCCCCCAGGCCTGCTGCAGATCAAGTCCGGATAGCTGGCTGGTAGCGGCGGCGCGGTCGAGCGACGGCATCGCGCAGATGTCGCGCTGCACGGTCGGCGTCGGCGGACGTGCCGGGTCTGCTTTCGGGAGCCGACTGTCGTCGATCGGCGGCGGCGCCACGGCGCACGCCGGTGCGGCGATGCACAGTGGTACCGAGACTATTGCCGCGATGGTCATGCATCGCCGTGCGAACCTCACGACAGATCCAGGCCGCGGATGGCGCCCAGTAGGCCGCTCAGCCACAGTGCCAGCGGCGCGACAGCGGCGAACGCGGCCGACTCCACCAATTCGATGCTTCGCCGCACGCCTGGCGAGACGTTGACCCGGTTGCCGCCGAGCCCGAGGGTGGCAACACCCAGCGCCACGCAGAGTCCCGCGACCGGCAGCGTGTGGCGTGGGTGAGCCACGGCGAAAGCCAGAAAAGCGGCGCCGACGCAGACCGACCCGCAGACGATAAGCGACACGGCACGTGTGACGTCGTGATGTGTGCGGGCGCGCAGGATCATGACGCTGCCGACCACAACGGCGAAAATGGTTGCGGACGTGGACATTCGGGAGGCGGCACAGACCACACCGAGAGCCGCGGCTGCCGAGGGTGCGGCGATCAGGCTGGTGAGCCACGCGTGCGCCCGACGGGCATGCTGTGGTTCCTCGGCGGACAACCGCGCTAGCGCGACCGATATCGACGGGGCCGCTTCGATCACAGCCAACGACGCGGCCGCCAGTCCCGCGCCGATGACGGCAGGTGACCCGCCGGTGATGACCGCAGCGAACGCAGCCGCGGTGCAGGCCGTACCGCTACACGCGAGTGTGGTGAATATGACGGTGTGACAACCGATCGTGCGCATCACCGTCGCGGACGTGGCCGCGGCCGCGGCGGCGAACAGGGCGTTCGGTGCTCCCGGGCCACCGGGAACGGCGAGCGACCCCGCGAGTCCGCCGCATCCCACGGCCACCACGCCGAGCGCCAACCCGGCCGCCTGTTCGCTGAAGACACGGTATGCGGTGACCGCAGCTAACAGCGCAAGCAGCCCGATCGTCGCGGCCACGCCAACGCAGCCCAGACGCTGTCCGCCGTCGGGTCCGAACCCATTCCGCAGCAGCACCATTGCGCCGACGACGGAGAAGCCGCCCCCGACGAGCGCGGCCACGGACTGTGCTGCAGGCCGGCTCCACCGTCGCTCGATACCGGCAACCTCCGTCGAGACCGCTTCGGCCGCATCGTCGCACGGCGGTGGCAGGAAGGCGGTCGCTTCATGAGTCAGGGTCAGAGACATCCCATCGGCAATCAATAACTCGGACAGCGTCTTCGATGGGGCCACCACCCGGCCTTGCACGACGAGGCGGTATCGACGAGCGACGTGTCCGGCGTCGAAGTCGGTGTGCTGCGTCAAGGCGTCGACCATGGCCGGTATCAGCGATCCGACCGGTTCAGCCGCCGACACAACCGCGTCGACTCGTGCGGCGTCGGCGTGAATCGACACCCGCCGCACTTCGCTCACGGCACCCAAGCTAGACCGGCCAAAGGTGCGCGGTATCCAGTGATCCACAGGCGACTTGCCGACCACGTGAGCGGTACCTACCGTGCCGGAATATGGAGGGCGCGAGGCCGTTCGACGCCGGTCAGCGGTTGACGCCGCCGGCGTACGCCGACCACGACACCGCCGTTACCGCACCGCCGGAAGCGGCCGAGACGGCAGCGAATCCCTTGATTCGCTTCCTTCCGATAGTGACGGCCCTGGCGACGGTCGGAGCCATGGCGGTGGCCTACCACGCCCGCTCGGCCATCGCGCGGAACCCCGCGTTCATGATCTTCCCGCTGATGATGCTGACGTCGGCTATCGCGACGGTGCTGCCCGGGGCGGATAGGCGTCGCGGTGAGACGAATACTCGCCGCGCGGACTACCTGCGTTACCTCTCCGAACTACGGGCAGATGCGCTCAGGGTAGCTGCGGCGCAGCATGATTCACTGCTCTGGAGCCATCCCGATCCCGACACGTTGTGGACCCTCGTGGGTGGTCGGAGGATGTGGGAGCGGCGCGCGGGCGACGCCGATTTCTGCCAGGTTCGCATCGGGTTGGGTGCGGTGACGCTGGCGACCCGGATGATCGTCCCGGAGATTGCGCAGGCAAGCCGCGTAGATCCGGTGGGCGTGGCTGCGCTGCAACGATTTCTCGACACGCACTCGTCGTTCTCCGGTATGCCGGCGGCGGTTGCGCTGCGCGGCCCAGCGGTTGTGCGCGTCAGCGGCGATCCGTCACGCGCACGGGCAGTGGTGCGCGCCTTGGTCTGCCAACTGGCCGTGGCGCATGATCCGTCGGACGTCCTGATCGCCGCCGTCGCACACCGAACTCGGCACGAGTGGGATTGGTTGAAGTGGTTGCCACACAACCAGCACCCGCAGGCGCGCGACGATGTCGGCCCGGCGCGAATGGTCTATGACACGGCGGCGGCCGCACGGGCAGCGCTCGACGGGGTGAAAGTCCCACAACTCTTGGTGGTGGTCGACGGGGGCGAGGATCCGCAGTGGGACGACCGCGACCTGACGACGGTACGGATTGACACCCGCGAGGGTGAGCCAGTGGCAGTCTCTTTGTCCGGCAATGACATTGCCGCGCTACCCGATGAGCTGAGCAACGAATCGGCACTGCTGTGTGCGCGGCGATTGGCTGGCTATCGTACCGCCCGTCTGCATGGTGCGGCGCCGGGCACGACCTGGCAAGACCTCGTCGGCATCGCCGATGTGGCCGCATTCTCGCCGAGTGGCCATTGTGCGGCCAAGAGCCTGCGAGTTCCGGTCGGCACCACGGCCGCAGGTACGACGGTCGAACTCGACATCAACGAGGCCGCCGCTGGTGGTATGGGACCCCACGGACTGT
Organism: Candidatus Mycobacterium wuenschmannii; assembly: GCF_030252325.1. Lineage (NCBI taxonomy): Bacteria > Bacillati > Actinomycetota > Actinomycetes > Mycobacteriales > Mycobacteriaceae > Mycobacterium > Candidatus Mycobacterium wuenschmannii. The sequence goes on from NZ_CP126981.1 coordinate 4,730,743, forward strand.
GTATCGGCGCAACGGGTTCGGGGAAGTCGGAGTTTCTGCGTACCGTTGCCTTGGGAATGATCGTCGGCCACCCGTCCGATCGGCTGAATCTGATCCTGATCGACTTCAAAGGCGGGGCAACGTTTTCTGGCTTGGAATCTGCGCCGCATGTGGCCGCGGTCATCACGAACCTGTCCGACAAGGCCGCGCTGGTCGCCCGGATGCGTGACGCGTTGATGGGGGAGTTGAATCGGCGCCAAGAGCTGCTCCGCGCGGCCGGCAATGTCGACGGCATCGCCGCCTATCGGCGCCGGCGGCAGGTCGATGCCGCGATGGACCCGCTGCCGGTGTTGTTCATCATGGTCGACGAATTCTCCGAACTACTGAGCCAACAACCCGATTTCGCCGAGGTATTCGTCGCGATCGGGCGGCTGGGACGATCGCTGGGAGTGCATCTCCTGCTCGCGAGTCAGCGCCTCGACGAGGGCAGATTGCGGGGACTCGAGTCACATCTGTCGTATCGGGTGTGCTTGAAGACGCTGTCGGTCAACGAGTCTCGGGCGGTGCTCGGAACCTCGGAGGCCTACGAGTTGCCTGCCGCGCCGGGGGTGGCGTATCTGCGGGTCGGCACCGAGGGACCGGTGCGATTCCAGACCGCTTTCGTATCCGGGTCGTCGGTGGCCGCATTGCCTCGCAAAGGTGGCCGGTCGCTGGATGGTCCGCCGCTGCGTGTATTCACCACCGCACCCGTCGGGGCCACCGTCCGCGACGGGGATGACGAAATCGCAACCGGGCCAACGGTTCTGGATGCGATCGTCGAACGGTTCAGCGGAGCCGGTCCGCCGGCCCACCAGGTGTGGCTGCCGCCGCTCAGCGAATCGCCTGACTTGGGTGCTGTCCTGGCAGAGGTCAGCCCCCGCGTGGCGCTCACCGCGCCGATCGGTGTCGTAGACCGGCCGTTCGAGCAACGTCGCACGTCGCTGGTGGTCGACTTGTCCAGGGCAGCGGGCAATGTCGCGGTCGTCGGTGCCCCGCAATCCGGAAAGTCGACATGCGTGCGCACGCTGGTCATAGCGCTGGCGACGACGCACGATCCGCGCACGGTGCAGTTCTATTGCCTGGACTTCGGCGGTGGGGCATTGGCTTCGTTGCGCGACCACCCCCACGTGGGCTCGGTCGCCGGGCGGACGGAACCCGAACGGGCACGCCGCACCATTGCCCGCCTCGTCGCACTCGTTCGCTCGCGTGAGGTGCTCTTTCGTGAGCACGGAATCGAGTCGGTCGAGCGCTATCGGCTGCTCAAGGCGACCGATGATCCGGCATGCGATCAATTCGGCGATGTCTTCCTCGTCATCGACGGGTGGCTCGGGCTTCAGCGTGAGATCGAAACCGCGGAGACTTCCGTCACGAGCCTTGCGGTGGAAGGACTCTCGTACGGGGTGCATGTCGTGATCTCCGCCTCGCGCTGGGCCGACATCCGGCCCGCGTTGCGGGACCAGATCGGCACCCGGATTGAGTTGCGACTGGGGGACCCCGCGGATTCGGAACTCGACCGGCGGCGCGCGCAGCAAGTTCCCCGGGGCACGCCCGGCCGTGGTCTGACTCACGACGGGATGCAGATGGCCATTGCGCTGCCACGCATCGACGGTTCCGTGTCTGGAGACGGATGGACAGCGCCGCCGATCCCGGTCCTGCCGAGATCGATCGACCAAGACAGCCTGGCCACCTGCGAGGCAGGGGTCACTCTCGGGGTGGAGGAGGTCGAGCTTCGCACGGTGGCAATCGATTTCGACCAGGAGCGGCATCTGATTGTTCTCGGGGATGCCGAGTGTGGAAAGACCGCGACATTGCGGACGATATGTCGTCAGCTGATGCGTACACCGGCCGCGACTCGGCTGCTCGCCATCGACCCCCGGCGTTCGCTCACCGACGTCGTCGAGGTTGTGTCGCTCGATGCTTTCAGTGCGCAGATGCCGCGATTGCTGGACACGCTGCGTGCAAGACTGCCAGGGTCGGGCGGCGCGCCGCTGCCTGAGATCTACATGGTGATTGACGATTACGACGCGCTCGCCGCTGTCGGCGAAAACCCGTTGGCGCCTCTGGTCGAACTGTTGCCGCACAGCCGGGACATCGGTTTGCACCTGGTGGTGGCGCGCCGCAGTAACGGTGCCGCCCGGGCCATGTACGAGCCCCTATTGGCGGGGTTGCGCGACGCCGGTTGTGCGACATTGCTGATGAGTGGCAATCCCGATGAGGGCCTTGCGGTCGGCCCGGTGCGACCGACACCGTTGCCGCCCGGTCGCGGCGTACTGATCACTCGGCGCGGCGAGTCCCAGCTGATTCAGGTTGGCTGGTCGCCGGCGCCGTGAGGTCACACGTCATCGAGGTCGGGCCGAGTGAAATCCGTCGATTCTGTTGCGGTGGAGTCAATCTCGTTGATTCCGAGTCGGCGCGAACGGCACTTGAAAGTATAGATGACCAGATCGCGCTGGTCGAGAGTAGACCGGCGAGCGTCGCGTCGTTGTGGGAAGACATCTTCAGGTCCATCGATTGCGGTGCGCCGGAAGGCAAGCTCGTGGTCCACCCGTCCTGGTGGTCGTCGGCGCGACTGGCCGTGATCCGTGGTGCAACAGACGCTCTGGCCGGTCCCGTCGAGCTGCGGCCGCGGACCTTCGTGCTCGGTGGTGCGTCATCGTCGACGGTGATCGTCGAGATTGCAGACGATTTCGTGGTGGTCACGGGTGAATCGGTGACCGCCGAGCGGCGCGGCACGGACACGGGCGGAGTCGCTGCCGCCATCCGAACGATGACGGGGGAGATCGGTAGCACGGTCGTGATCGACGTGCCGTCGACGGTCCGCGATGCCGCGAAGTTGGCCACCGAGATCGCCGAACAGTTGCCGGGCGACGTGGTGCTCGTTGATGACATCCGGTTTCGAAAGCTGGTCCGAGAGCTGCCCGCGAAAGCGAGCTCTCCGGTGCCTCAAGAGCCCGCGCGCCGGATGAGCTTCCGATCCGCGTTGTCATCGGTTGCGGTGGTGGCCGGGCTCGTCACCGGAGTCGGTGCGATGCACCTCGGTTCTGATTCGGCTGCGGGGCAGGACTTTCCGACGACCGATGTGGTGGAGGGGCGAGTAACGCTGAAGGTGCCGGCGCAATGGACGACTCAACGCGTTGTCACGGGGCCGGGCTCAGCCCGGGTGCAGGTGACGTCGCCGACGGATGCGGAGGTGGCGTTGCACGTGACCCAGTCGAGAGTCGCGTTGCAGGGCCTGGAGGCGACGGCCGAATTCCTCAAGTCCGCGATCGATGCGGCGGATGCCGGCGTGTTCGTCGACTTCAATCCGGGAGACCACATCGCGGGCCGTCCGGTCGTGAGCTACCGCGAGGTGCGGCCCGGCCATGTCATCCGTTGGATCGTCTGGGTCGAGCGGGCGATCCGGATCAGCATCGGCTGTCAGAGCCGTCGCGAGGATGACGACCCAGTGCGCCGCGAGTGCGACCTGGCCGTTGGATCCGCGCACGTCCTTGAGTGAAATCGACGGAACCGAAGCGCGGTGGCAGAAGTCTTATATGTCGTTAGCGCGGTTGGCCCGCAACGATCGACAGAGAGAAGACCCAGTGAGCGCACCGATGGGTGGCAATGCACTCAGCACCGATTTCGAACTGATGCGCTCGGTCGCCGCGGCCATCGAAACCCGAAATGAGGAGATTCGCGCGGCGTTGCAGGCGTTCATCGGGCGCATGAGCGCTGTGCCGCAGTCGGTCTGGGGTGGCATGGCGGCCGCCCGATTCAAGGACGTCGTGCATCGATGGAACGCGGAGTCGCTGAAGCTGCACCAGGCACTCCACGGTATCGCCGAGACCATCCGCTGCAACGAGGTCACGCTGCGCGAGGCGGCCGACAATCACGCGGCCCACATCGGCGCCGCCGCCGGAAGTCTGTGATGGATACGCGATTGTCCTACAACTTCGACGAGATCGAGGCGTCGGTGAGGCAGGAGATCCACACCGCGTCGACGCGCTTCAACTCCGCCCTGCAGGAATTGCGGGCGCAGGTTGCCCCGCTGCACGAGTTGTGGACCCGCGAGGCGGCGGCGGCGTACGGCGTCGAGCAGATCAAGTGGCACCAGGCGGCCGCCGCGCTGAACGAGATCTTGGTCGACCTCGGCAACGCCGTCCGCGATGGCGCCGACGATGTTGCGGCTGCGGACCACCGAGCGGCGGGCGTATGGGCCCGTCCGGGGCATTGAGCCCGCAAAGACTCTGCGCGGTTCCGTCGGTAAGGAGAGACCGGCGGAACCGCGCAGTCACCTACGGCCGTCCACGCGCCTGGGCGTTGCTCGGTTGCCGTCGGCGCTGTCGCTGACCTGTCCAGACTTTCCGCGACAACGCCGCGCTGCTCGACACCTCTCCGCGGCGCGTCAGCCAGCTCGCGAACTCGTGATATCGCCCGTGGTCACAAAACCAAAAAAGAGAGACACCTCAGACAGGTGGCCAATGAGGCTTGTGTGGCGACTGAGGTATCGGCAACGGCCCGAATGACGCGTTTTGACCTGCGCGGATAACCGCCGGTAAGCTGCTCCGTTGGCGTGCGGTACGCCGGGACTCGGGTCAACGTCGGTCGCCGAGATCTTCCCTTCCGCACTATGCCTGACCGGCAGCCCGGGTCACCGGGATCCACTCGAGAGAAGAGAAGGTAAGCGCTGTGTCCACATACGCGCCTAAGGCGGGTGACACCACGCGGTCGTGGTACGTCATCGACGCCCAGGACGTGGTGCTCGGTCGCCTCGCCGTCGCGGCAGCCAATCTGCTGCGCGGCAAGCACAAGCCGACGTTCACGCCCAACACCGACGGTGGTGACTTCGTCATCATCATCAACGCCGAGAAGGTCTCCCTCAGCGGCGACAAGGAACACAAGAAGCTGGCCTACCGCCACTCGGGTTACCCCGGCGGGCTGAAGAGCCGCACGATCGGCGAGCTGCTGGAAAAGCACCCCGACCGCGTGGTCGAGAAGGCCATCGTCGGCATGATCCCCAAGAACAAGCTCGGCCGTCAGATCAAGAAGAAGCTGCACGTCTACGCCGGCCCGCAGCACCCCCACGCTGCCCAGCAGCCGACCCCGTACGAGATCAAGCAGGTGGCCCAGTAATGACCGAGACCGCAGGAACTGATACCGAAGCCGTCGTCGAAGAGGTCATCGAGACCCCCGAGGCCGAGGCAGCCCCGGCGCCGCGCGAGGACCACATCCTCATCGAGCGCCCGATCCAGACCGTCGGTCGCCGCAAGGAAGCCGTCGTCCGCGTCCGCCTGGTGCCCGGCACCGGCAAGTTCGACCTCGACGGCCGCAGCCTGGAGGCTTACTTCCCGAACAAGGTGCACCAGCAGCTGATCAAGGCCCCGCTGGTGACCGTGGACCGGGAGGGCGCCTTCGATGTGTTCGCGCACCTCGACGGTGGCGGCCCGTCCGGCCAGGCCGGCGCGCTGCGTCTGGCCATCGCCCGTGCGCTGATCCTCGTTCAGCCCGAGGACCGGCCCGCGCTGAAGAAGGTCGGCTTCCTCACGCGTGACCCGCGTGCCACTGAGCGCAAGAAGTACGGCCTCAAGAAGGCCCGCAAGGCGCCTCAGTACAGCAAGCGCTGATCTTTTTGGCCGCGAGCGTGCATCGTTGTACGCACGCGTCGGCGTGTCGGCGTACAAATGCGCACGCTCGCGGCATAAAGGAGAGTTATGGGTCGACTATTCGGCACTGACGGCGTCCGGGGAGTAGCCAATCGCGAGCTCACCGCCGAGCTCGCGTTGGCCCTCGGGGCCGCCGCCGCACGCCGTCTGACCAGAGCTGGAAGTGGTCGCCGCCGCGTCGCGGTGATCGGCCGCGACCCCCGCGCCAGCGGCGAGATGCTGGAAGCCGCGGTCATTGCCGGTCTCACCAGCGAAGGCGTCGACGCGCTGCGCTGCGGCGTCCTGCCCACCCCCGCGGTCGCCTACCTCACCCACGCCTATGACGCCGACTTCGGCGTGATGATCTCCGCGTCGCACAACCCGATGCCCGACAACGGCATCAAGATCTTCGGTCCCGGCGGGCACAAGCTCGACGACGCGACCGAAGACCAGATCGAGGACCTCGTCGCCGGCGGGCCCGGGCTGCGGCCCGTCGGCTCCGACATCGGCCGTGTGGTCGACGCCGAGGACGCCCTCGACCGCTACCTGCGTCAGGTCGGCAAGGCCGGCACGACGGTCCCGCTCGACGGGCTGACCGTCGTGGTGGACTGCGCGCACGGCGCCGCCTCGGCCGCCGCGCCGCGCGCCTACCGTGCTGCGGGGGCCCGCGTCATCGCGATCAACGCCGAACCCACCGGCCTCAACATCAACGACCGTTGCGGCTCAACGCATTTGGATGTGGTTCGCGCGGCCGTGCTGGAGCACGGCGCCGACGTCGGCCTTGCGCACGACGGCGATGCCGACCGCTGCCTGGCGATCGACGCCACCGGCGAGGTCATCGACGGCGACGCGATCATGGTCGTCCTCGCGCTGGCGATGCAGGAGTCCGGCGAGCTGGCCGGCAACACGCTGGTCGCGACGGTCATGAGCAATCTCGGCCTGCACCTGGCGATGCGCGCGGCCGGCGTCGAGGTCCGCACCACCAGCGTGGGCGACCGATACGTGTTGGAGGAGTTGCGATCCGGCAAGTTCAGCCTCGGCGGTGAGCAGTCCGGCCACATCGTCCTGCCCGGTCTGTCGACCACCGGTGACGGCATCCTGACCGGCCTGCGGCTGATGTCACGGATCGCGCAGACCGGCACGTCGCTGGCCGACCTGGCCTCGGCGATGCACACGCTGCCGCAGGTGCTGATCAACGTCGACGTCGCCGACAAGGCCGCCGCCGTCGCCGCGCCGTCGGTGCAGACCGCGGTGCAGGAAGTCGAGGACGAACTCGGTGACACCGGTCGAATCCTGTTGCGGCCGTCGGGAACCGAGCAGATGATCCGCGTGATGGTGGAAGCGGACGACGAGCACGTCGCCCACCGGCTTGCCGCCCACGTCGCGGACACGGTGCGCGCCACCCGCTGAAACCCGCGGGAACCGTCGCGCGAGCAGTCGCGTCGAACTTGGTATGGCACAACGAAACGCATTCGTCGACGTTGCAGCGGTCCGTGCCGTCGCGAATCGATGCGACGACGCGGCCCATCTGGTCGACGGCGCGGTCCGCGCCCAGTTCGGCAGGCTGGCCTTCGACGGGACGACAGCAGGTCGCGCCTACATCGGCCAGGGTGATGCGCTGCGGTTTGCGTTGCATCGGCTGGGCGGCGAACTCACGCAGTGGGCCCGGGCCACCATGGAGGTCGCCGCCGCGCTGCGGGCCAGCGCGGATCGCTACGACGACGCCGACCAGCTCGCCGCCGCGCGGATAGCCTGAGCCATGGCAGAGCGCTACGACGTAGCGGGACGCCTCGCCGAGGGTGAGACGGCGGTTGGCCACATCGAGACCTACGTGCAGGCGTGTCAGGCGCTCGGTTATCAGCAACCGGATCTCACCGCGCGTCCGTCGCAGGTGGGGGACTGGTATGCGACCGAGGCCGGGCTCGACCTGCGGGTCCTTGACGGCGATGTCGGTGAATTACGCGCTGCGCTCACGGCGATCGAGGAGGCGTTGTGGGTGCAGCGTAGCCAGGTCACCGAATTGGCCGCGGCTTGGCGAGGTTCGGGCGCGGAGTCGGCACGGCGGTTCCTGCAGCGGCACTGCGACGCCGCCACGGAGGTGGTCGCGCACGTGCGCGCGGCTGCGGAGCACTGCGCGACGTTGCGCGACGACGTGTGGCAGGCGGTCGACGGCAAGGTAGCGACCACAGTCGCCATCGACGACCGCAGCGCGGCCGAGCGATCCACCTGGCTGAGCGCTTCGCATGCCACGGGCTCACCCGAGTCGCAGGTCGTGATTCACCAGCGGGTAATGCCATTCGTGGACAACGACATTCGCAACGACTGGCTCGCCGCGATGAGTTCGGCCAACGCCACGGTGGCGGCGTCCTACGACGCGGCCATCCACGCGCTGGCCTCCGCGCGCGACACGTCGTTCGACGTTCCGGGCGACTTGGGGCCGAGGTGGCAACCGGCACCCGAGGAGCGTCCGGTCGCGGATGTCACACCCGCGATGGCGTTGCCGGCCGCTCCGTTGCCGACTGTGCCCGCGGCCGCGCCCGCCCCACCGCCCGAGCCGCTACAGCCCGAGCCGCTACCCCCCGACGATGTGCCGCCGGAGGCTGTCTCGCCGCTGAGCGATCCCAGCGGATTATCCTCCGGTGCAGGCGGTCTCGGCGGGCTCGGCGGTATGACGGGCGGAATCGGCAGCGTGCTCGGGAGCATTGTCGACAGCATCGGCAACCTGATCGGCTCGCTGGCCGGTGGCGCGGGCGGGACGTCGGGACTCGAGGATGGCCCGACAGACCTCCGCGACGTCGACGACCCGCTCATCGATGACGTCGACGAGCCCGACGACGTGGCCGAACCGGCGGATGCGGCCCTGCCGGATCCACCGGTTGTCGAGAGTGCTTCCGCCCCGGCCGAAGCCGAGCCGACGGCGCAACCGATCCAGCCGCCGGACGCCCCACCTCCCGCCGAGCAGCCGCCACCACCCGCTGCAGCGCCGGCGGCCGATGGGTCGACTCCGTGTGAGATCGCCGAGGATCAACTGCCGCAGGTGGGCCAGTAGCTCAGCCCTTGATCAGCGCGACGAACTTCTCTTCGGGCGTCAGGGGGACGATCTCGTCGCCGATCGGCGAGGTCCTGGGTAGCTGAACGTCGGGGTCGGCGAAGTCGCGATACGTCTTGTCGCCGCCGAGGGTGTACAGCAGATAGCCGGTCAGCAGGGCACGAATCGTTCTCTGTGTCTTGCGATCCGGGCTACCCAGGCCGAATGCCGTCGTCAGCCGGCGGCCCTCGGCCAGCCCGTCCGCTTGAGCCTTGTTCACGATCCGCAGGTCGGCGGTGTCCCACGCCTGCCAGAGCTCAATGGCGTTGGACCGCAATGCCTTTGCCGAACCCGGCGCGCTGAACACTACGCCGGGTACCCGCAGCGACGCGGCCGGTTGCTCAGCCGAGGGAGTGGTGACCGCGGGGAAGATCGCGGCGGCCGCGGCCGGCTTGGCCTTCATCCCGGCGGCGGCGAACACCGCGGCCGAGGCGCCGAAGCCGTGGCCGATCACGCCGAGCTTGCTGGGGCTCACGCTGATCTTGCCGGGCCCAAGTCGCACGCCTGCGGCGATGTCCAGCGCGGTGCCCATGTCGAAGGCGAGGGTCAACACGGACGGGGCGACGCCGCGCTCGGTGTCGGGCGCAGCCGCGACGATGCCCCAGGACGCCAGGTGTTCGAGGAGGCCCGCATACCGGGCGACGCCGGTGAGCCAGTCGTGGCCGAACGCGACGGCCGGCAGATGCAGCCCGGCCTCGGGCGTGTAGACCACCCCCGGCAGACCGGCAAAGGCCAAGTCGCCCCGTAAAACCCGATGCGGGCCGGACCTGCTCAGAGTCCCGACGAGCTTGCTGGTCTTCGCCACCAGATGACGGTAGCGCACCGGCCCGTCCGCACTCACGGCTCAGCCACGAGCGGTCCAGCCAATATCAAGCAGATTGACAGCAGTTGGCAAGGTGAATTCTCTGCCGGGCCGCGCGCTCCGCGCCTTCGCAGCCCAGGGCACGTACGCCGCCGAACATCGTTCACGCACAGGTTGTAGACACATTTTATACCAACAATATTCACAGTGATTCACAACAAGTTTTGCTGGCTAAGGGTTTAGCTGACCACATCCGGGTGGTACGAACAGACTCGTGATAAACATCAAACGAATCGCAGCTGCGACCGCCATCGCCACGGGTCTCGGACTCGCCGGCGTCGGCGCGGCGAGCGTAGCGGAGGCCATGCCGATGGCCCCGATGCCGGACTACCACTGGTGCCCCGGGCAGTTCTGGGACCCGGCCTGGGGCTTCAACTGGGGTGGCGACCGTTGCCACGACGACGGCTTCTTCGACGGCGAGCCACGCGACGGCGGCCACTGGCACGGGCAGGGTCCTTGGAACGACGGTCACCCGGGTGGCTGGGACAACCACGGGCCGAACGGCTGGGACAACCACGGCCCGAATGGCTGGGACAACAACCACGGTGGCTGGGATCACCACTGACCCCCTGACGGGTCCCGACAGTTCCATAATTACCCGACCTCGCGCAGGTCGTAGGCGTGCAGCCGCCCCAGGTGGGGCGGCTGCACTGCTGTATCGGGACCCCTTCAAGGCGTCCCGAGCGCAGTGTCTGCACTACCCTGATGGGCTATGTGCGGAATCGTCGGCTACGTCGGGCACCAGCCCGCTTTGGGTGTCGTCGTCGACGCGCTTCGCCGCATGGAGTACCGCGGCTACGACTCGGCCGGCATCGCATTGGTCGACGGGGACGGTGACCTGACCGTTCGGCGCCGCGCCGGACGTTTGGCCAACCTGGAGGCCGCGCTCGCCGACACCGACCCGGAGTCGCTACGCGGAACCACCGGGGTGGGCCACACCCGCTGGGCGACGCACGGCCGCCCCACCGATCGCAACGCGCACCCGCACCGCGACGCGGCAGGCAAGATCGCCGTCGTCCACAACGGCATCATCGAGAACTACGCGCCGCTGCGCCTGGAGCTGGAGCAGGCCGGCGTGGAGTTTGCCAGCGACACCGACACCGAGGTCGCCGTCCACCTGGTTGCCCGTGAGTATCACCTTGGCGCGACGGCCGGCGACTTCACCGCGTCCGTGCTCGCCGTGCTGCGCCGCCTCGAGGGCCACTTCACTCTGGTCTTCACCAACGCCGACGATCCGGGCACGATCATCGCGGCCCGTCGCTCGACCCCCTTGGTGGTCGGGATCGGCAAGGGCGAGATGTTCGTCGGCTCCGATGTCGCCGCGTTCATCGGCCACACCCGCGACGCGGTCGAACTCGGCCAGGACCAGGCCGTCGCTATCACCGCCGACGGCTACCGGATCACCGACTTCCACGGCAACACGGATGTCGAGTACCGCGAGTTTCACATCGACTGGGACCTCGACGCCGCGGAAAAGGGTGGCTACGAGTACTTCATGCTCAAGGAGATCGCCGAGCAGCCCACCGCGGTGGCCGACACCCTGCTCGGACACTTCGTCGACGGCCGCATCGTGCTAGACGAGCAGCGCCTGTCCGATCAGGAACTGCGCGAGATCGACAAGGTCTTCATCGTCGCCTGCGGCACGGCGTATCACTCCGGGCTGCTGGCGAAGTACGCGATCGAGCACTGGACGCGACTGCCCGTCGAAGTCGAGCTGGCCAGTGAATTCCGTTACCGCGACCCGGTTTTGGACCGCAGCACGCTGGTGATAGCGATTTCGCAGTCGGGGGAGACCGCCGACACCCTGGAGGCCGTGCGGCACGCCAAGGAGCAGAAGGCCAAGGTGCTGGCGATCTGCAACACCAACGGCTCGCAGATTCCGCGTGAGTGCGACGCGGTGCTCTATACCCGTGCCGGGCCCGAGATCGGCGTCGCGTCGACCAAGACGTTCTTGGCGCAGGTCGCCGCGAATTACCTTGTCGGACTGGCGCTTGCGCAGGCGCGCGGGACCAAGTACCCCGACGAGGTCGAACGCGAATACCGCGACCTCGAGGCGATGCCCGACCTGGTCGAGCGCGTCATCAACGAGATTCAGCCGTTCGCCGATCTGGCGCACCGGTTCGCGCAGGCGTCGACGATCCTGTTCTTGGGCCGCCACGTCGGCTACCCGGTGGCGCTCGAAGGCGCGCTGAAGCTCAAGGAATTGGCTTACATGCACGCCGAGGGATTCGCCGCCGGTGAGCTCAAGCACGGCCCGATCGCGCTGATCGAAGACGAGCTGCCGGTGATCATCGTGATGCCGTCACCGAAGAGTTCGGCGATGCTGCACGGCAAGCTGCTGTCCAACATTCGCGAGATCCAGACCCGCGGCGCGGTCACCATCGTGATCGCCGAGGAGGGGGACGACACGGTACGTCCCTACGCCGACCACCTCTTCGAACTTCCGTCGGTGTCAACGCTTTTGCAGCCGCTGCTGTCGACGATCCCGCTGCAGGTGTTCGCCGCGGCGGTGGCACAGGCCCGCGGCTACGACGTCGACAAGCCGCGCAACCTCGCCAAGTCGGTCACCGTCGAGTAGTTCGCACGACGAACTCCGACCAGTCGGGTTCGCGGGTCGCCGCCCAGTATTCGTTGAGCCGCCACGGGCTGACAGTGTGGATCTCACCGTCGGCGTTCTTGAAGTACGAGTGCTTGACCGCCGGGTGTGCCCACACCATCTGGTTGATCTCGTGCTGGGTGCGCCGGTGCCAGTCCGCGGCGGCCTCTTCGGTCGGCTCGATCGAATGCACCGTCGGCTCAGCCAGTTTCGCGAGGCAGGCGTCGATGTAGCGCATCTGCAGTTCGGAGTTGAAGATCAGGCTGCCGCCGTGGGCCAGGTGTGCGCCCGGGCCGTACAGGACGAAGAAGTTGGGAAACCGCGGGACGGTGATACCCAGGTGGGCGAACGGCCTGCTGCCCCAGACGTCGTGCAAGTCTATGCCGTCGCGGCCGGTGACCGCCATCGGCCACAGCACATCGGTGTGCCGAAAACCGGTGGCGTAGACGATGATATCGACGTCATGCGCAACGCCGTCGTCGGTGACGACGCCGTCTTCGGTGATCTTGCTAATGGGCGTGCGCACCAGGTCGACGTCGTCGCGGCGCAGCGTGCGCAGCCAGGTTCCGTTGTCCTGCAGCGTGCGTTTGCCGGTGGCCGGATAGTCCGGCAGCACCTTGGCGAGCAGGGCCTCGTCGCCGTCGACCTGGCCGGTGATCCAGTCGGTGAACATCACCCGGGCGATGGCGTTGATCTCGCTGACCGCGTGGTCCTGGTCGGGATAGTCCGGGTCGACGCGCGCCGCGTCGAGGCCCTTGTCAGATCCGGGCCACAGCACCAGAAGTCGGTACCAGCGGCCGTAGTATGGCAGGTGATCCATCGCCCACCGCACGCCGTCGCCGACCTCGTCGTGGTACATCGGGTTGGGGAACATCCACTGCGCGGTGCGCTGGAAGACCGTGACGTGCTCGGCGTCGTCGGCGATGGCCGGCGCGATCTGGAAGCCGCTGGCCCCGGCGCCGATCAGCGCGACACGTTTACCGGTCAGGTCGACCGAGTGGTCCCACGCCGCAGAGTGAAACGCCGGGCCGCGAAAGGTGTTGGCGCCCGCTAACTCTGGAATGTTCGGGCGATTGAGCTGGCCCAGCGCGGTGATGACGGCGCGGGCCTGCAGCGTGGTGAGGCCCTCGTCGTCCTCACGGGTGGTGATCGTCCACAGTCCGTCTTCGTCGTCCCACTCGACCGCGACGACCTCGCTCTGCCAGCGGACGTGGTCGCCCAGATGGTGCTTGTCCATCACCCGGGTGAAGTAGCCCTGCAACTCCGGCTGCTCGGCGAAGAAGTGCGACCAGTCGTTGCTGGGCTCAAAGCTGTAACAGTAGAAGTGATTGGCGACGTCGACCCGCGCGCCGGGATAGCTGTTCTCCCACCATGTTCCGCCGGGTCCAGCGTTCTTCTCCAGGATGGTGAAAGGAATGTTGGCCTGCCGCAGGCGAATACCGGCAAGTATGCCGGACTCGCCACACCCGATGACGACCACCGGCAGCTGCGCGGCGCGGTCGGGGTCCAACGGCTCCGGGTGGCGCGGATCGACGCCGTCGAGGTCCATCTCCTCGGCGAGCAGCGACAGGTAATCGTCGGGCACGGTCTCGCACGCCGTCCAATCGATCATTTCCCTGATGAGCTCGGGTGTCAGCGGGGGGAGCTCCGGGCAGCCGCGGTCTCGGTAGTCGGCGATCACCGGCAGCGCTTCGGCGCGGGCGCGCGCCTTGTCCTCCTCGGACATGAAGCCCTGCACCTCGTTGAGAAAGACGCCGGCCTGCTTGAAGTCGCGGACGAAGCGGGCGTCGCCGGTGATGTGCACTAGCGACAGCAGCAAGGTCGGGATGCTGACCTGCTCGAGCGCGGCGGCGATGTCGGTGTCGGAGGTGGTGAAGGGTCGGCCCGCGTAGCGGCTGCGCACCAAGGCAGATCCTTTCGCTACGCCCAGTTGCGTAATTAGGCCTCAACGTTACGCGGGGCGCACCAGGTGATCAAGAGCCTCCCGCGTGGGTGAACGCCGTGAGTAATCTGGGCACAATGCGGCACTACTACTCGGCAGACGCGATCCGCGAGGCCGAAGCGCCGTTGCTGGCCAGCCTGCCCGACGGCGCCCTGATGGCCCGTGCCGCATACGGATTGGCGGCCGCGATCATCGCCGAATTGACCGCTCGCACCGGGGGAGTCGCCGGGCGGCGGGTGTGCGCGGTGGTCGGTTCCGGCGACAACGGCGGAGACGCGCTGTGGGCCGCGACCTACCTACGCCGCCGCGGTGCCGCCGCGGAGGCGATACTGCTCAAGCCCGAACGGACACACCAAAAGGGTTTGGCGGCGCTTCGCAAGGCCGGCGGCCGAATCGTCGATCACGTCGACCCCGCGACCGACCTGGTGATCGACGGGGTCGTCGGCATCTCCGGGTCGGGACCGCTGCGACCGGATGCGGCCGCGGTCTTCGAAGCGGCACATGGCATTCCGGTGGTCGCGGTCGACATCCCCAGCGGCGTCGACGTCGCGACCGGCGCCACCGACGGCCCCGCCGTGCGCGCCGCGCTGACCGTCACCTTCGGTGGACTCAAGCCGGTGCACGCGTTGGCCGACTGCGGCCGGGTGACGCTGGTCGACATCGGACTGGACCTACCCGACACCGACCTTGTCGGCTTCGACGCGGCCGACGTCGGCCGGCGCTGGCCCGTACCGGGACCGCGCGACGACAAGTACACCCAGGGCGTCACCGGCGTCATGGCCGGATCGTCAACCTATCCGGGGGCCGCGGTGTTGTGCACCGGCGCCGCCGTCGCCGCGACGTCGGGCATGGTCCGCTACTCAGGCAGCGCGCACAGCGAAGTGCTCAGCCAGTGGCCCGAGGTGATCGCTTCGCCCACCCCGGCATCGGCCGGACGCGTGCAGTCCTGGGTCGTCGGCCCGGGCCTAGGTACCGACGAAACCGGCGCTGCTGCACTGTATTTCGCACTCCAGACCGATCTGCCGGTGCTCATCGACGCCGACGGGCTGACGATCCTGGCCGCGCACCCGGATATGCTCGCATCGCGTACCGCACCGACCGTGCTGACGCCGCACGCCGGTGAATTCGCGCGGCTGGCCGGCGCCCCGCCCGGCGACGACCGGGTCGGTGCCACTCGCAGGCTGGCCGACGCGCTCGGTGCCACCGTGCTGTTGAAGGGCAACGTCACCGTCGTCGCCGAACCCGGTGGGCGGGCGTACCTCAGCCCGGCCGGGCAGTCCTGGGCGGCGACGGCCGGCTCCGGTGACGTGCTGTCCGGAATGATCGGTGCGCTGTTGGCCGCCGGTCTGCCGCCCGCCGAGGCCGCCGCGGCCGGGGCGTACGTACACGCCCGTGCCGCGGCCCTGTCGGCCGCCGACCCCGGACCCGGCGCCGCACCGACGTCGGCGTCGCGCATCCTCGCCCACATCCGCTCTGCCGTCGCCGCGCTTCCGTCGAAAGGATCCCGATGAATCACCCGTCCGTCCCGTCGCACACCGTCGCACCCGCCTACACCAGCCGGTTGTTCACCACCCCGGTTCCCGCGCTGCGGATGCCCGAGGAATCGATGGACCCCGACGCCGCCTACCGGTTCATCCACGACGAACTGATGCTCGACGGCAGTTCGCGGCTGAACCTCGCGACATTCGTCACCACCTGGATGGACCCGCAGGCGGGCCGGCTGATGGCCGAGACCTTCGACAAGAACATGATCGACAAGGACGAATACCCGGCGACCGCGGCGATCGAGCAGCGCTGCGTGTGCATGGTGGCCGACCTGTTCCACGCCGACGGGCTGCGCGACGACGACCCGTCCAGTGCGATCGGGGTGTCGACGATCGGGTCCAGCGAAGCGGTGATGCTCGGCGGCCTGGCGTTGAAGTGGCGGTGGCGCGAGAAGATCGGTAAGGACTGGAAGAAGCGCACCCCGAACCTGGTGATGGGCTCCAACGTCCAGGTGGTCTGGGAGAAGTTCTGTCGCTACTTCGATGTCGAACCCCGCTACCTGCCGATGGAGGAGGGGCGCTACGTCATCACCCCCGAGCAGGTGGTCGACGCGGTCGACGAAGACACCATCGGGGTGGTCGGGATCCTCGGCACCACCTACACCGGCGAGCTGGAACCGATCGCCGAAATCTGCGCCGCGCTGGACAAATTGGCCGCAAGCGGTGGCGTCGACGTGCCGGTGCACGTGGACGCGGCCAGTGGTGGTTTCGTGGTGCCGTTCCTGCATCCCGAGTTGCGGTGGGACTTCCGGCTGCCGCGGGTGGTGTCGATCAACGTCAGCGGGCACAAGTACGGGCTGACCTACCCCGGCGTCGGCTTCGTGGTGTGGCGCAGCAAGGAGCACCTGCCCGAGGATCTGGTGTTCCACGTCAACTACCTCGGCGGCGACATGCCGACGTTCACGCTGAACTTCTCCCGCGCCGGCAACCAGGTGGTCGGCCAGTACTACAACTTCCTACGGCTGGGCCGTGAGGGCTACACCCAGGTGATGCAGGCGCTGTCGCAGACCGCGCGCTGGCTGGGCGAGCAGTTGCGGGTGGGGGATCACTGCGAGCTGATCTCGGACGGCTCGGCGATTCCGGTGGTCAGCTTCCGGCTGGCCCGCGACCGCGGCTACACCGAGTTCGACGTCTCCCACGAGTTGCGCGGATACGGCTGGCAGGTGCCGGCCTACACGATGCCCGACAACGCGACCGACGTCTCGGTGCTGCGCATCGTGGTGCGCGAGGGGCTGTCGGCCGACCTGGCCCGTGCCCTGCACGACGATGCCCGTAGCGCGCTGGCCTCGCTGGACAAGCTGAAGCCGGGCGGGCACTACCAGGCCGAGCACTTCGCGCACTGACGTTCACATCCGACACACCCGCATCTGGCAAAAGGGATGCCCGATGTGTCCACCTCACAGCGACAATGCGCTGCGCTGTCGCTATGAGGTGGACACATGGAGCGTCGACTGGCCTAGGTGCTGCTGAGACTGCTGTGACTCGCCGGCGGGTAGCCGCCGCGGCTTCTGGGAGAATGGTCGGGCTATGACTGCGATCTCCCTGACTCCGGGCGTCCTCGCCGAGGCCGTCGTGGACCTGGGTGCCATCCAGCACAACGTGCGGGTGCTGCGCGAGCGCGCCGGCAGCGCGCAGGTGATGGCCGTGGTCAAGGCCGACGGCTACGGCCACGGCGCCGTTGAGGTGGCCCGCGCCGCGCTGGCGGCCGGTGCCGCCGAGTTGGGCGTCGCCACCGTCGACGAGGCGTTGGCGTTGCGGGCCGCCGGTATCACCGCGCCGGTGCTGGCGTGGTTGCATCCGCCCGGGATCGATTACGGCCCGGCGCTGCTGAACGACGTGCAGATCGCGGTGTCGTCGGCGCGGCAACTCGACGAGTTGTTGGGTGCGGTGCGCGCCACCGGACGCGCCGCCGCGGTGACTCTCAAGGTGGACACCGGTTTGAATCGCAACGGCGTTCCGCTGGCGCAGTACCCGTCGATACTGCAGGCGCTGGGACCGGTGATCGCCGAGGGTGCCATCCGGTTGCGCGGCTTGATGTCGCACATGGTGCACGCCGATCAGCCGAACAGCCCGATCAACAACCTTCAGGTGCAACGCTTTACCGATATCGTGACGATGACCCGGGAGAAGAGAGTGCCATTCGAGGTCGCGCACTTGGCGAACTCGTCGGCCACCATGACGCGTCCGGATCTGGCCTTCGACTTCGTCCGCCCCGGCATCGCGGTGTACGGGCTGAGTCCGGTGCCCACGCTGGGCGACATGGGCCTGGTGCCCGCCATGACCGCGAAATGCACTGTTGCGCTGGTCAAATCGATCAAGGCCGGCGAAGGTGTGTCGTATGGGCACACCTGGATCGCGCAGCAGGACACCACCGTGGCGCTGATGCCGGTCGGCTACGCGGACGGCGTCTTCCGGTCGCTGGGTGGACGGCTGGAAGTACAGATCAACGGCCGCCGCCGACCCGGCGTGGGCCGGGTCTGCATGGATCAGTTCCTGGTGGACCTCGGCCCCGGGCCCGTCGACGTTTCCGAGGGCGACGAGGCGATCCTGTTCGGTCCGGGCACTGGCGGTGAGTCCACCGCGCAGGAATGGGCCGACCTCCTGGACACCATCCACTACGAGGTGGTGACGAGCCCCCGCGGACGCATCCTCCGGACCCATCGCGAGGCTGAAAAGCATTGAGCGACGATCACTTTGACGGCCTGCACCTCGGTGGGCCGCGACGGAGGCGCTGGCTGGCCGGGGCGGCCGGCGTCGGTGCGGTGGGAACCATCGCCGGAGCGACCGTGGCACGGTCGATGCTCAATCGGCGCGCGGTGATCGACGACCCGTTCGCCCATGAAGATTTCGAGAGCCTCGACGGGGATCGCAGCTATCTGGTCACCACACCGGACGGCGTGCACCTGGCCGTGCGCGAAGTCGGGCCCACCGACGCGCCGTTGACCGTGGTGTTCGCTCACGGTTTCTGTCTTCGGATGGGCGCCTTTCACTTTCAGCGCATGCGACTCTCCGAGCAGTGGGGCTCGCAGGTACGGATGATCTTCTACGACCAGCGCGGTCACGGTCGTTCCGACGACGCGGCGCCGGAGACCTACACGATCAGCCAGTTGGGCAAGGACCTCGAGACCGTGCTGCAGGTGATCGCCCCGCGTGGGTCGATCGTGCTCGTCGGCCATTCGATGGGCGGCATGACGGTCCTCTCGCATGCCCGGCAGTTCCCCGAGCATTACGGGAGCCGGATCACCGGGGCGGCCCTGATCTCGTCGGCGGCCGAAGGCGTCGCGAAGTCGCCGTTGGGTGAGGTCTTGAATAACCCTGCGCTGGAAGCTGTTCGGCGTGCGGCGCGCACGGCGCCCAAGCTGGTGGACCGCGGCCGAACCGCCGCCCGGTCGTTGATCGGGCCCATCCTGCGGGCGGCGTCCTACACCGATCGGCGGGTCAGCCCCAGCATCGTCGCGTTCTCCGAGAAGATGATGCTCGGCACCCCGATTCCGACGATGATCGAATTCCTGCACGCCCTGCAGGTGCATGACGAGACCGCGGCACTGCCGACGCTGGCCAAGATTCCGACGCTGATCGTGTGCGGCGACCGCGATTTGGTCACACCCGCCGAGTATTCGAGGAAAATGGCGGAGGTGTTGCCCGAGTCGGAGCTGGTGATCGTCGCGAAGGCCGGCCACCTGGTGCTGCTGGACAAACCGGCGTCGGTCAGCGACGGGCTGGAGCGATTGGTCAAGCATGCCAGCCCCGGCCGGCTCACCGTGCTGGGCCAACGATTGCGCGATCGGGTGCTGCGCCGTGAATGAGCGTGACATCGCTGGCGACCTGCCGCGCCCGGCTCCGCCGCGCTCGCAATCGCCAGGCATCGCGACACTGCCGAGCGTCGAGGACACGGTGGCGTTGGGCTCGCAACTGGGCAGCGAATTGCGAGCCGGCGACGTTGTGGTGCTCTCCGGTCCGCTGGGCGCGGGAAAGACCGTTCTGGCCAAGGGTATTGCCGCTGCGATGGACGTGGATGGACCGGTGACCTCGCCGACGTTCGTGCTGGCGCGCGTGCACCCCGCCCGTCGGACCGGCGCCCCCGCGCTGATCCACGTCGACGTCTACCGCCTGCTCGAGCACACCGGCACGGACTTGCTCGACGAGTTGGAGAGCCTCGACCTCGACACCGAACTCGACGACGCCGTCGTTGTCGTCGAATGGGGTGAGGGCCTGGCCGAGCGGCTGTCCGACCGGCACCTCGACGTTCGGCTCGAGCGAATCAGCAACTCCGACACCAGGACTGCGACGTGGCAGTGGAGCCGGCGGTGACAGTATTGGCGATCGATACCTCGACCCCCGCGGTGACCGCGGGCATCGTCGTCGACAGCGCGTTGCTGGCCGAGCGGGTCAGCCTTGATGCCCGCGCGCACGCCGAACGCATCACGCCGAATGTGTTGGCCGCGTTGGCCGATGCCAACCGCTCGATGGCCGACCTCGAGGCGGTGGTGGTCGGCTGCGGTCCGGGTCCGTTCACCGGCCTGCGCGTGGGTATGGCGACCGCGTCGGCCTATGGTCACGCCCTGGGCATCCCGGTTTATGGGGTGTGCAGCCTCGACGCGATCGGAGTGCAGACCAGCGGCGAGGTGCTGGTGGTCACCGATGCGCGTCGGCGCGAGATCTACTGGGCCCGTTATCGCGACGGGGTGCGTGTCGACGGTCCGGCGGTCAGTGCGCCGGCCGACGTCGACACCGGAGGAGCGCCGGCGGTGGCCGGATCACCGGATCACGCGGCGCTGTTCGGTTTGCCTCGTGTGGAGCCGTCGTATCCGAACTCGATGGGCCTGGTGGCCTCGGTGGACTGGTCGCAGCCGCCGGATGCGTTGGTGCCGTTGTACCTCCGTCGGCCGGACGCCAAGACCCTTGCCGAGCGGGCCAAGCAGTGACCGTGATGATCGACGGCCTGACCGAGGCCGACGCCGCCCGCTGCGCCGAGCTGGAGGCGATCCTGTTTCCCGGCGACGACCCGTGGCCCACAGTTGCTTTCGTCCGCGAGCTGGCGGCCGAGCACAACCACTACGTCGCGGCCCGAGAGTCCGACACGCTGGTCGGCTATGGCGGCATCTCCCGCCTGGGCCGCACGCCGCCGTTCGAATACGAAATCCACACCATCGGCGTCGACCCTGAATTCCAGGGCCGTGGCATCGGCCGCCGGATGCTCGATGCGCTGCTGAACATCGCCGCTGACTCCGTCGTGCATCTCGAGGTCCGCACCGACAACGAGCCGGCGATCGCGCTGTATCGCAGCGTGGGTTTCACCGAAGTCGGCGTGCGCAGGCGGTATTACCGCATCAGCGGCGCGGACGCCTACACCATGCGCAGGGAAGCCATATGACAACCATCCTCGCAATCGAAACATCCTGCGACGAAACAGGAGTCGGCATCGCCCGGCTCGACGACGACGGAACCGTGACGCTACTGGCCGACGAGGTGGCCTCCAGCGTCGACGAGCACGTCCGCTACGGCGGCGTCGTCCCCGAGGTCGCGTCGCGGGCCCACCTGGAGGCCCTAGGCCCGGCGATGCGCCGGGCCCTGGACACCGCGGGACTGGACAAGCCCGACGTTGTCGCCGCCACGATCGGGCCGGGGCTGGCGGGCGCCCTGCTCGTGGGAGTGGCTGCGGCCAAAGCGTATTCGGCCGCCTGGGACGTGCCGTTCTACGCGGTCAACCATCTCGGCGGGCACCTGGCCGCCGACGTCTACGAGCACGGACCGCTGCCCGAAAGTGTCGCGCTGCTGGTCTCCGGCGGGCACACCCATCTGCTGCACGTCCGCTCGCTCGATCAGCCGATCGTCGAGCTCGGCAGCACCGTCGACGACGCCGCGGGGGAGGCCTACGACAAGGTGGCCCGGCTGCTCGGGCTGGGTTATCCCGGCGGCAAGGTGCTCGACGACCTCGCGCAGACCGGCGACCGCGACGCGATCGTGTTCCCGCGCGGTATGACCGGCCCACGCGACGAGCCGCACGCGTTCAGCTTCTCCGGCCTCAAGACCGCCGTCGCCCGCTACGTGGAGAGCCACCCCGACGCCTCGACGGCCGATGTCGCCGCCGGCTTCCAGGAGTCGGTGGCCGATGTGCTGACCATGAAGGCCGTCCGCGCCGCCACCGAGCTCGGGGTGTCCACCCTGTTGATCGCAGGCGGGGTCGCGGCGAACTCGCGGCTGCGGGAGCTCGCCGCGCAGCGCTGCGAGGCCGCCGGGTTGACCCTGCGTATCCCCAGGTTGCGGCTGTGCACCGACAACGGCGCGATGATCGCGGCGTTCGCCGCGCATTTGCTCGCCGCTGGGGCGTCGCCTTCTGCCCTCGACGTCGCCAGCAATCCGGGCCTGCCGGTGGTCACGGGCCACATCAGCTGACAGCGAAGGAGCACCAGCCCAACCTTGAGTGCTAGCACTCGCATGTATAGAGTGCTAGGTGGCAATCGGACGATCCGGGCGTCGGCACCCGCGACGACGACGCTTAGGCACGGACGAAAGCCAAAACACCTGGTAGATCGGGGCAACCGCTCCGAACCTGACTAACTAAGTGGAGGGCTCCAATCGTGGCGAGCGTCAACATCAAGCCACTCGAGGACAAGATCCTCGTACAGGCCAACGAGGCCGAGACCACGACCGCATCCGGTCTGGTCATTCCCGACACCGCTAAGGAAAAGCCCCAAGAGGGCAAAGTCGTCGCCGTCGGCCCCGGCCGGTGGGATGAGGACGGCTCGAAGCGGATTCCGCTGGACGTGTCCGAAGGCGACACCGTCATCTACAGCAAGTACGGCGGCACCGAGATCAAGTACGGCGGCGAGGAGTACCTGATCCTCTCGGCCCGCGACGTGCTGGCTGTCGTCAACAAGTAAGCATTCGTGTCCCGCCCCGGAGCTTCCCGTTACGACGGGTGAGTTCCGGGGCGGTACTCGTTAGCCATAAAGGACATTCATGAGCAAGCAGATTGAGTTCAACGAGACCGCGCGCCGCGCGATGGAGGCGGGCGTCGACAAGCTCGCCGACGCGGTCCGTGTGACGCTGGGCCCGCGTGGCCGCAATGTGGTGCTGGCCAAGGCCTTTGGCGGTCCGTCCATCACCAACGACGGCGTCACCGTCGCGCGCGAGATCGACCTGGAAGACCCGTTCGAGAACCTGGGCGCCCAGCTGGTGAAGTCGGTCGCCACCAAGACCAACGACATCGCCGGCGACGGCACCACCACCGCAACGGTTTTGGCGCAGGCCATCATCAAGCACGGTCTGCGCAATGTGGCGGCCGGGGCCAACCCCATCGCGCTGGGGCAGGGCATCAGCAAGGCGGCGGACGCGGTGTCCGAGGCGCTGCTGGCCGCCGCCACCCCGGTGTCCGGAAAGACCGGCATCGCGCAGGTCGCCACCGTCTCGTCGCGTGACGAGGAAGTCGGCGAGCTGGTCGGCGAGGCCATCAGCAAGGTCGGCGACGACGGCGTCGTCAGCGTCGAGGAGTCCTCGACGCTGAACACCGAGCTCGACTTCACCGAGGGCGTCGGCTTCGACAAGGGCTTCCTGTCGGCCTACTTCGTCACCGACTTCGACGCCCAGCAGGCCGTGCTCGAGGACGCCCTGATCCTGTTGCACCGCGACAAGATCAGCTCGCTGCCCGACCTGCTGCCGTTGTTGGAGAAGGTCGCCGAGGCGGGCAAGCCGCTGCTGGTGATCGCCGAGGACGTCGAGGGTGAGCCGCTGTCGACGCTGGTGGTCAATGCGATCCGCAAGACGCTGAAGGCCGTCGCGGTCAAGGCGCCGTTCTTCGGTGACCGGCGCAAGGCGTTCCTGGAGGACCTGGCGATTGTCACCGGTGGTCAGGTGATCAACCCCGATGTCGGCCTGTCGCTGCGCGAGGCCGGCCTCGACGTGCTGGGTTCGGCCCGACGCGTGGTGGTCAGCAAGGACGACACCGTGATCGTCGAGGGCGGCGGCGGCCCCGAGGCCATCTCCAACCGGGCCAAGCAGTTGCGCGCCGAGATCGAGTCGACCGACTCCGACTGGGACCGCGAGAAGCTGCAGGAGCGGCTGGCCAAGCTGGCCGGCGGCGTTGCGGTGATCAAGGTGGGTGCCGCGACGGAGACCGCGTTGAAGAAGCGCAAGGAGGCCGTCGAGGACGCGGTCGCCGCGGCCAAGGCGGCGGTTGAGGAGGGCATTGTTGCCGGCGGCGGTTCGGCGCTGGTGCACGCCCGAAAGGCGTTGGCGGACTTGCGGAAATCGCTGTCCGGCGACGAGGCTGCCGGTGTCGAGGTGTTCTCCAACGCGCTGAGCGCTCCGCTGTACTGGATCGCCACCAACGCCGGCCTCGACGGTGCGGTTGCGGTCAGCAAGGTCAGCGAGCAGCCGGTTGGGCACGGCCTGAACGCGGCGACGCTCGAGTATGGCGACCTGGGTGCCCAGGGCGTCATCGACCCGGTCAAGGTCACCCGCTCGGCGGTGCTCAACGCCGCGTCGGTGGCGCGCATGGTGCTGACGACGGAAACGGCCGTCGTGGACAAGCCGGCCGAGGAGGCAGACGACGGTCACGGCCACGGGCATCACCACCACTAGAACGCAGCAGTCTAGAAACACCCCCGGTCACGCGGCCGGGGGTGTTTTTTGCTTGAGCTGCGCTGTCAGGCCGTTGGACCACGTACGATCCCGCACGTCGGGGGCCTCACGAAGGAGCAAGACGCGATGCGGGTTTCTCAGACGATGTTCGTCGGCCCACTGACAGCGGCGCTGGTTGTATCGGTGGCTGCCTGCGGCGGTCATCCATCACCACCGGCAGCGAAGTCGACGACTGCGGTACCGGCTTCCAGTTCCTCGGCGCCCGCCCAGCCGAGCGACTACACCGCCCTATTGATCAAGGCGAGAGACATCGACGCGCCGATGCCGTTCGTCGCCGGCCCGGCGACGAGCAACCCCAACGGCCAGCCGGGCGCCGCGATCACGTTCAGCAGCCAACCCCACCCCGAGGATCAGAGCGGCATCACGGTGAAAGACGTCCAGATCGTCGACACCATCCACGTGCTGTCGGATCCGGCCGCTGCCGCGAGCGCGCTGAACTCCGCAAAGTCGGGTCAGGCTTTGGTGAAAGATCCGAAAACCGATTCGGCCGATGTGGGCACCGGCGGAACGCTGTTGTCGGGCACATCGCCAGACGGGTCGAAGAGCGTGACGGCGTTGCTGTTCACCGAGGGCCGAGGCTTCGTCACGCTGGAATTTGTCGGCGGGGTCGATTCGCCTCCGCCGCCGCCGGACTTCGTCATCGACGTCGGCCACAAACAGGATGCGGCCGTCAAAAAGGGGCTCGGCGGCTAACGGCGTTGCGGCCGTAGTCGTTTCGCCATGGACCGCATTTGGCAATGGGCGTGGGATCACCACAAAACCCGGTACTCGTGGGCGTGCTGGGCGCTCACCCTCCCACTAGCCCTCCCGGTCTTTCTCGCCTGGACGTTGGGCATCGTCGCGCTAGAGGGATCTCATTGCTACGCCGAGGCGGCCGCGGTGACGATGATCGCTGTGCCCGCATACCTGTATATGGGGGCGCTTCCAGGCGGACGAGACGGCCGCCCCATCGAGCGATGGGCCGCCGGCGCCGAGGTTGATCGAGAGAGCGCGCTGCGCGCCACCTATAGCCATGGCCGGAAGTTGATCGTGCGAGGAGTGGTCGTAACCAGCGCGTCGATCGCCGCGCTGTTCGCTGGCGTCGGGACGATCGCCGGGGCCAGCGGGTCGCGGGTCGTTCAGTACGCCCTCTTGGGGGCCATCGCCGGAACCGCAAGCCAGCTGATCACGCTGCACAGCCTCATCGAGGCAACGATGCGGCCAGCCAGGGCTGCCCTCACCTCGGATATCGAAATCGGCGGTTCCCTGCCTCGCTCTCGCCCGGGGTTCGCCACGTGGAACAACGTGGCCATCCTTGCGGTGGCGTTCGTCTTTGCCGTGGCGGGCGCGATTCTGGCAGTGGTGCTCGACGCGGCCGGTCACGGTCCCGGCCTGGCCCTGGTGATCGGCGGCCTGTTGGTGCTCGTCGTCGGCCCATCACTGTGGGCCGCGTATTCGCCACTGCTGCAATCGATTCGCGACCTCACCGACGGGACCGAGCGTGTCGCGGCCGGTGATTACGGTCAACGACTGCCGGTGGTGCAGGATGACGACCTCGGCGCGTTGGCAGCATCTTTCAACCGCATGCAGGCGGGATTGGCTGAGCGGCAACGACTTCAGGCGGCGTTTGGCACCTACGTTGATCCGGGGCTGGCGGAACGACTGCTCAAGCAGGGTGACCATGTCTTCACCGGCGAGCGCCGCGAGGTGACCGTGATGTTCGTCGACATCCGCGACTTCACCCCGTTCGCCGAGGCGCACAGTGCCGAGGACACCGTCGCACGGCTGAATGCGTTGTTCGAGATCGTGGTGCCCGCCGTCGTCGAAGCCGGGGGGCACGTCAACAAATTCCTCGGTGACGGTGCGCTTGCGGTGTTCGGCGCCCCGAACGATGTCGCCGGTCATGCCGACGCGGCGGTGGGCGCAGCGATGGCGATCGATCGCCTCGTCGCTGAGCGATTCGAAGGTGGGCTTCGTATCGGCATCGGGATCAACACCGGTGTCGTGATCGCCGGCACCATCGGCGGCGCCGGCAAGCTCGAGTTCACGCTGATTGGCGATACCGTCAACGTCGCCGCCCGGGTAGAGCAGCTGACGAAGTCCACCGGCGACGCCATCCTCCTAACTCGGCAGACCGTGGATGCCTTGGCGGTGCGACCCAGCGGGCTCGGCGACCGGGGCTCCCATGCACTGAAGGGAAAGTCGGCAGCGACAACACTTTTCGGCCTCGCCCCTGTCGTCGCGCAGCGCTGAATGGGGCAACCGCCCCATGTTTTAGGCGCCAGATAGGAGAACAATGTGCCGTGCGCGGCCTGCGCTGCCGCGCGGAGCAAAGGGGCCGGCGCATGAAACTCCACCGCATGATCCTCGCCAGCGCCGTACTGATCGGCGGCATCACAGCGGTCACCACCGGAACCGCGTCGGCCTCGGGCCCGCCGGGGTGTACCAGTTACGCGTGTTGGTGCCCGGGGCAACCAATTCCGGGAAACATCGCGGGCGACTGGGACATGAACAGCTGCCACGACTGGCACTACTCGTTCCACGACGACAAGAACGCGCCGCATCAACAGATCGTCCAGGGGCCGATGATGTGCAGCTACGGACCCGGCTTCCTGCCACCGTGCGCCGCCTGATCGCGGCCGGGCGTTGAACAGGAGCGTCGGCAACGCTGGCCTATAAGGCCGCGTGCCGCGCCTGCAACCAAATATATGTTCAGATGGCGGAGCCCGGACCGTGCGCGCGTCGCCCGCTGTTGAGTGGCTTCCTGTGTGCTGATGCTGGTACGGGCCAGGGTGTTAACAATCACGGGTGGTGCGCGACGTCGTGGGGCAGGTGCGGACTCCCACCGAGCCTAAAACCAAATATTTGTCCTGCTATGGTTGACTCTGCGCGGAATGCTCCCTTAGGTTCGGTGCACATCCGAGCCTGGGCCGTTCCCACGCTCGACGATCGCCAGGGACGGAGAGGGATGTCCGGAAAGCTCGAAGGCAAGGTCGCTTTCATCACGGGGGCGGCGCGCGGTCAGGGCAGGGCCCACGCCATCGCCATGGCGCAGGAAGGTGCCGACATCATCGCGGTCGACATCTGCCGCGACATCCCCTCGAACCCGTACCCGCTCGCGACACCCGACGATTTGTCCGAAACCGAGCGCGCCGTCAAGGAACTCGGCCGTCGCGTGCTGGCGCGCGTCGCCGATGTCCGCGAGCGGCACGAGCTGCGAGAGGCCGTCGAGGCGGGCGTGGCCGACCTCGGCAAGATCGACATCGTCGTCGCTAACGCCGGCATCCTCCCAATGGCCATGGGCCGGCCGCACGACGCGATGTCGTTCGTCGACGCCTCCGACGTCGACCTGCTCGGCGTGATGAACACCGTCGCGGTCACGGTGCCGCACCTGCCCAACGGATCGTCGGTGATCATCACCGGGTCGACGGCGGGCATGATCCGGGGGACGACCGACAACCCGAACATGGGCCCCGGCGGCCGCGGGTACGGCTGGAGCAAGCGGGTGATCATCGAGTACGTCGAGGAGATGTCGCTGGCTTTGGCGGACAGGATGATTCGCGTCAACGCCATCCACCCGACGAACTGCAACACCCACCTGCTGCAGAACGACGGCATGTACAGCATGTTCCGTCCGGACCTCACTCAGCAGGGCAAGCAGGCGAGCCGCGAGGACGCCGAACCGCTGTTCACCCTCTTCCAGGCGATGCCCATTCCCTATGTCGAGCCCGAGGACATGGCAAACCTCGGCGTCTTCCTGGCGAGCGACGACAGCCGCTACATCACCGGTCAGCAGATCAGGGTGGATGGCGGCTCGTTGCTGAAGTGGCCCAACGGGCCTGGGGGATAGGCTGATTCGCTGAAAACAGTGGTGACTGTCAACGAAGCCGACCTGCTGCACGATCTCGGCGTGTTCGCCTCTGCTTTCGCCGGGCGCGCAATCGGGGTGGACGCGCAGCGCCCGGGCGAGCCGACGTGGACCGACGGCCAGACGATCTATGTCGATCCGTCAGCGTCGCTCGACACCAACCTTGAGGCGATCGCCGTCCAGGCGTCGATGATCGCTGCGGGAAGCTTCGATCCGGAGATCGCGCGGCAGTTGGGCCGGCATTCGAGATTGGCCCGGCGTTACCTGGCGGTTGAAGGACATCGCGCCCTGGTGGCGAACGCCGAGGTGCTGCCGCGTCAGCTGGCATCGCTGGGCAGCACCGGTATCGCCGAACGCACTGGCTCGCCGCAGGATTCGCTGGCGCTGGCCGGTAGCAAGGACCCGATCGACGAACCACCCGCCGTGTTCGGTGCGATCCGCGCGAACAAGGTGCTGGCCGCCGGCGCGCGCGCAACCAAGCAGGCCGAGCAGGAGGCGCCGGCGCACGTACCGCGTCGCGGGCAGCGGCAGGAACTCGAAGAACTCGACGACGATGCCGTCGACGACACCGACGATCCCGATCTGTTCACCAGTCCGGTGGGCGGTGGCGGTTTCATCGGCAAGTGGCTCAAGAAGATGCTGTCCTCGGCCCGCAAGACGGGTAGCGGGGGCGGCCCGCCCGGAGCGGACACCCCGACCCATCGTACGAACTCCGGAACCCGGGGCGCCTACGCCGTCTCATCGCTGGCGTCGGCATCTAGCGAGAACGTCATCGACCACGAAGCGGACCTGCGCTCCCGCGGCGTGAAATATCCGGAATGGGATGCCGGTCGCAAGAGCTACCGGCACGATTGGTGCACCGTCGTCGAAACCGAGCCTGTCACAAAGGGATCGGCGAGTTCGGCCATCGACGCCGCCATCGGCGTGCGGCGCCCGCTAGCTCGGCTCGGGATGGGTCTGCACCGCTCACACCGCCAGCCCCAGGGTGACGACCTCGACATCGACGCTGTGGTCGAAGCCCGCGTCGAGGCGATGGCCGGGTCGGTGCCCGACGAGGCGGTGTACCTCGACAGCATGCGACGACGCCGCGACCTGTCGGTGCTGTTGTTGCTGGACATCTCGGGTTCGACGGCCGAGGCCGGCACGGTGGGCCGCACCGTGCACGAGCAGCAGCGCGCCGCGGTCGCCAACCTCACCGTCGCGCTGCACGATCTCGGCGATCGCGTGGCGCTCTACGCCTACTACTCGCAGGGGCGCGGCGCGGTGAGCATGGTTCCGGTCAAGCGTTTCGACCATCATCTCGACAGCCAGGTGCTCAGGCGGCTGAACAGCTTGGAGCCCGGGGCATATTCGCGGTTGGGCGCGGCGATCCGCCACGGCTCCGCCGTGCTGGAGGCTCGCGGGGGCACCTCGCGACGGCTGCTGGTGGTGCTGTCCGACGGGCTGGCCTACGACCACGGGTACGAGCGCGCCTATGGGGCGGCCGACGCGCGGCGCGCGTTGAGCGAGGCTCGCCGGCGCGGCACCGGATGTGTGTGCTTGACGGTGGGAGCGGGCACCGACGTCGAGTCTCTGCGCAGGGTGTTCGGCAGCACCGCGCACGCCAGCGTCGCGCGCCCCGATGAGCTCACGAATGTCATTGGGCCGCTGTTCCGTTCGGCGATCCGATCGGCCGAAGTGCGGAGGCGGGTGTCATGACGAGACGTCGCCTTGAAACTAACATCTGTTCCACTTACGCTCCATTCACCGCATCGCAGCGGTCGGCGGAAGGGTAGTTATGGCCACCGAGCCCACACTCGCTCACCACAACGGCGCGTCCTCCGCGACGCGGCCCTACTACCAGGCCGTCGGCAACGAAGAGGCCGTCTTCAAGGCCGCCTACCGGCAGGGTCTGTCGCTGGTGCTCAAGGGTCCGACCGGGTGTGGCAAGACCCGCTTCGTCGAGGCGATGGCCCACGATCTGGGTCGGCCGCTGATCACGGTGGCCTGCCACGACGACCTGACAGCCGCCGATCTCGTCGGCCGGTATCTACTGCGCGGCGGCGAGACGGTCTGGGTCGACGGCCCGTTGACGCGGGCGGTGCGTGACGGCGCGATCTGCTACCTCGACGAGGTGGTCGAAGCTCGTCAGGACACCACCGTGGTGCTGCACCCGCTCGCCGACCACCGGCGTCAACTGCCCATTGAACGACTAGGCGAGACGCTCTCTGCGGCACCGGGATTCGGACTTGTCGTGTCCTACAACCCCGGCTACCAGAGCGTGCTGAAGGACCTCAAGGACTCGACGCGACAGCGGATGGTGGCCATCGAGTTCGGCTTCCCGGCGCCCGACGTGGAGGAGGGCATTGTCGCCCACGAAGCGGGTGTGGACGCCACCACGGCGGCCGAGCTGGTGAAGTTCGGCCAGGCCATCCGTCGACTGGAGGCGGGTGGCCTGCGAGAGGTCGCGTCCACCAGGGTGCTGATCGCCGCGGGCCGGCTGATGGCTGAGGGTCTGCCGGCCGACGCGGCGGCGGAAGCGGCGATCGCCGGGCCGCTGACCGACGACGTCGCGGTCAACCGCAGCCTCAAACAGCTGATCACCGTCTACCTCGGGGACAGCAACCCCGTCCGATGATTGACGCCGTTGAGCGGCCAGACTAGGGTCTGAACAAATATTAGGTCGCGCTCGACAACGTGGTGGGCGCGACCACGTGGAGGTCACATGTCCTACGAGAGCACAGCCGAGCCGATCAAAGTCGGATATCTGATGGACTTCACGCTGCCGCCCGGTTTCCCCGAGGAGCTGTTCGCCTCCTTCACCCAGACCTTCGACCTGATCTTCGAAGAGGCGCTGGAGCAGGGCCTGCTGGACCGTCCGGTGCAGATGATCTACCGCGAGGTGGAGGGCCTGCCTAAGGGTTCGGTCAAGGCCGTCATCGATGCCTACGGCGAGCTGGTCGACGAGGGGTGTCTGGTCGTGTTCGGTCCCAACATCACCGACAACTGCGTCGCCGTGAAGGAAGCGATCGAGGAGCGATTCAAGGTTCCCGCGATCAGCGTCACGGGGACCGACGACTGGCTCGGCGAGTGGACGTTCGCGTTCCCGCAGGGCTCGATGACCGACGAGCCGATCTTTCTGGCCGACCTGATCGGCAAGCGGGGGATCACCGAGATCGGCGTGCTGATGGAGCAGAGCCTGATCGGGCAGAGCTATCTCGCGAATCTGCGAACCGCGTGTCAGCGCAAGGGTATTCGGATCGTCGCCGAAGTCGCGGTGGCGCAGACCGCGCAGGACATCAACGAAGCCGTGCGCACTCTGCACGACGCGAAGGCCGAAGCGATCGTCCACCTGGGCTTCGGCTTCGGAATCGTGTTCATCAACCCGGCCTTGGAGGCCGTCGACTGGGACCCGCCGCGCTTCACCACCACGGCGTGGCAGAACGCCTGGGTCAACCCGATCATGTGGAACGCGTTCATGGGCTGGACCGGCGTCGACCAGTACGACGAGGCGAACAAGATCGGACAGGACTACCTCGACGCGTATGCGAAGAAGTACGACGGCAGCCGTCCCGAGTTCTGCGTGACGGTGGTCAACCGCGACGTCGCCGCCACTCTGGTGCGGGCCTTCAGCGATGCTCACCCGCTGAGCCCGCGCGGCGTCAAGGAGGCGCTGGAGCGGGTGAAGATGCTGCCCGCCGCGTCCGGCGCACCCGGCACCCGGGTGTCGTTCGGCAAGTGGACCCGCCGCGCCTGGATGGGCGCCGGCTACCTGGTCGCCCGCACGCTGGACGCCGACGGCGTCAACTCGCACCTTGTGGACCGCTTCGGGGAAGAAGGGTGAGGAACACATGAGTACCGATCAATCCACACCGGTCGATGCCGGTGCTAAAACCGCTGCACCGCAACGTAAATGGGGCGGCTGGATCGCCGGCGCGGCGTTGGCCGCGTTTGCACTGTTCTTCATCGCCAATCGGCGCTGGGTGCTCGACCCGCGCGTCGCCAACCCGAACGTGCACGGCCGCCCGCGGCCGGTGAAGTTCATCTTCGGGTTGGACTACATCGGCTTCCTCGACGCGGCCACCTGCGTCGCGTTGGCCATCCTCTTGATCGTCTTCATCAGGGGCTGGCGACGTAATCCGGGCAGCCCGGCGATGCTGATGTTCCTGTGCACCACATTGATCGTGTGGCAGGACCCGATCATGAACTGGTCGCCGTTCGCGGTCTACAACCCCGACCTGATCCACTGGCCCGAGTCGTGGCCGCTGGTGTCGCTGTCACCGACCGTCGAGCCGTTCGTGGTGTTCGGCTATGTGATGTTCTACTTCGGCCCGTACTTCCCGGCGGTGTGGATCCTGCGCAAGCTGCAGGCGAAATATGGCCCTACGAGCTATGTCTCGCGCCATCCACTGGTCAGCCTCGGTCTGCTCGCGCTGGTGATCGGCTTCATCTTCGACGCATGGCTGGAGATCCAGCTCGTGCACACCGGGATGTACATCTACTCGCAGGTGATCCCGTGGGGTTCGGTATTCACCGGCACCACATTCCAGTTCCCGTTGATCTGGGAGTCGTTCTCGGTGTGCTTCGTGATGGTGCCGGCCGCGATCCTGTGCTATCGCGACGACACCGGAAAGTCGGTTGCGGAAAAGCTTGCCGCCAAGGCGAAGTTGTTCCCGACCCGTCCGGTGCTCGGCACGTTCCTGGTGATGTTTGCGATCATCAACGTGTCGTACTTCGCCTACGGCGGCTGGTTCTGGGTCATCAAGGTCAGCCACGCCGCCACCTCGGTCGCGTGCCCATGGCCGTACCCGGAAGCCAAAGTCTATGACCCGCAAGGCTTCTACGAGAAGGCCGGCGCGCAAGGCCCGTACTCGGTCGGCATCTGGTCGACGTGGGCCAGCGGCGAGCCCAACGGCCGCCCGCACGTCGATGCTCCGCCTCCGGGCGTCGGGGCCTGCGCGAGCAAGAATGGCTGAGCCACACAGCGTCGTCGTCACCGGCGCATCCCGGGGACTCGGCCTCGCGACGGCCGCGCGGCTGTACCGCGAGGGGTGGCGCGTGGTGGCCGCGATGCGTACCCCCGACGCCGGGATGGCGCAACTGCGCCAGCTGACTGGTGCCGGCGCCGACGACGACCGGCTGATCGGGGTCCAACTCGATCTGACGGACCAGGCCTCGGTCACGGCCGCCGCGAAGGCGATCATCGAGGCGGTCGGTGCGCCGTTCGCGATCGTGCACAACGCCGGCATCTCCGCCGCCGGAATGGTCGAGGAGACCGATATGGCGTTGTGGCAGCGGCTGTTTGCGACCAGCGTGCTGGGCCCCGTCGCACTGACCCAGGCGCTGCTGCCGTCGATGCGGGCCACCGGTCACGGCCGCATCGTGCTGGTGTCCAGCGCGGCCGGAGTGCGCGGTCAGCCCGCCACCGCGCCGTACTCCGCGGCCAAGGGCGCGCTGGAGCGCTGGGGTGAGTCGATGGCCGTCGAGATCGCGCCGTTCGGCCTGGGCGTCACCGTGCTCGTGGCCGGCACGTACGACACCGAGATCATCACCGACGCGGGCACCACCGACGATCGCGATTTCGCCGGCCCTTACGCGCGACTGCACAACACCATGAACAGTCGCGGACGGGCCGCGATGAAGCTGGCCCGGCCGCCGGAGAAGTTTGCCGACGGCGTGCTCAAGGCCCTCGGCGACACTGGGTCGTTCCGTCGCCGCGGCGTGGGACCCGATGCGTCGATGTTGTTGGTATCCAACCGAATTCTGCCGGCGATCGGCATGCACCACATGTCGCGGGTGGTGCTCGGCATCCCCAAACAGGGTTCGATGCGCGACGGCGCCTGGCCGCTCACTACAGCTCAGAAGGCCATGGTGTTCGCGACGAAAGTCATCCCGCAGCCGGTGATGCAGCGCCTGGTGGCGTTGGCGGCCAAGCGGAACAAGGGAAATGAGGAGTAGGTAGCGATGGAACAGCTTTTCGACGACCTCGAAGACTTCGGGGCGTTC
The DNA here is from genome assembly GCF_030252325.1 of Candidatus Mycobacterium wuenschmannii. NCBI lineage: Bacteria > Bacillati > Actinomycetota > Actinomycetes > Mycobacteriales > Mycobacteriaceae > Mycobacterium > Candidatus Mycobacterium wuenschmannii. The sequence goes on from NZ_CP126981.1 coordinate 4,764,889, forward strand.
GACGACGCGATCTCCGGCGATGTGCGCGACCCGTACACCGAATTGGCGCGGTTGCGCCGCGAGGAGCCCGTGCAACGGCTCGACACCTCGGGCGCTCTGCCGCACGAGGAGTCGCTGCCGATGTTCATCGTGTACCGCCACGAGGACGTCCAACAGATGTTGCGTGACAACGAGACGTTCTCCTCGGCGGCGGTCATCGCGGCGTTCGGGCCCGTGCTCGGCGAGGGCGTGATGCTCGGCATGGACGAGCCCCGGCACGGCCGGTTGCGCTCACTGGTGTCGAAAGCGTTCTCGCAGAAGGCGTTGGCGAAGTGGCAGGACGAGCTGGTCGGCCGGGTGGCCAACGGGCTGATCGACAACTTCGCGGCCAACGGCAAGGCCGACCTGGTCAAGGAATTCACCTTCGACTACCCGAGCCAGATCATCGCCGGCCTGCTCGGCCTGCCGGAGCAGGACTACCCGCAGTTCCAGCGCTGGTCCATCTCCCTGCTGAGCTGGCTGATGAACCCCGAGCGCGGACTGGCCGCCTCGGCCGCCCTGTGCGAGTACTTCGAGCCGATCCTGGAGGCCCGCCGCGCCGAGCCCAAGGACGATCTGATCAGCGCGCTGGGCGCCGCCGAGATCGACGGCGAGAAGCTGACCAACGAGGAGATCTTCTCGTTCCTGCGGCTGCTGCTGCCCGCCGGGGTGGAGACGACCTACCGCTCGCTGGGCAGCCTGCTGCTCGGGTTGTTGTCTAACCCGGAGCAACTCGAGGCCATCCGCGCGGACCGCTCGCTGATCCCGCAGGCGATCGAGGAGGGCGTGCGCTGGGAGCCGCCACTGCTGACCATTACCCGGGTCGCGACCAAGGACACCGTGCTCGGCGGGGTTGACATCCCGGCCGGCTGCACGGTGATGCCGATGCTGGGTGCGGCCAACCGCCAGGACGACCGATACGAAGACCCCGACACTTTCGACATCTTCCGTCAGGCCAAGGCCAACCTGGGCTGGGGGCATGGCGTCCACGTCTGTCTCGGCATGCATCTGGCCCGGCTGGAGATGCGCACGGCGATCAACCTGCTGCTCGACCGGCTGCCCAACCTGCGGCTGGATCCGGACGCCGACGACCCGCACGTTCGTGGGCAGGTGTTCCGGTCGCCGACCGCGGTGCCGGTGCTCTTCGATCCGCAGTAGATCGCCGATACGCCTTTACATCGACAGGCGCAGCCGTAAAGTCCTCTCTGAGCGTCTGCTCAACTTTCCGCTCAGGAGGGACGACGCGAGTGACCGAGCCGCTGCGCGACATCCGGGACTTTCTCGACGATGCCGACGCGTACCGGGATGAGCTGTACCGACGCTGGACAGGGTTGCTCAGCTACCGCTACATCGGGCGCAACCACTCTTCGATGAACGTCGGCGACACCGATGACACGGTCGTCATCCGCCGCGACATGCGCAACGAGGCCGGCGGAATCATGGTCGCGCCGTTGGCGATTGCCTCGCCGGAAGGCTGCCAGACCGACATGGTGGCGGTGCCCAACCCGGTGATCGCCTCGGTGCAGATCGTCGACCCCGGATACGACGTCAAACGGGTCGAGATCGTCGACTCCGGCAACGTCCACCAGGGTCGGATGATGGGCTACGGGCGGTGCAAGATCGTCGACGCCGACAACCCCGAACGGGTCATCGCGTTCAACGAGGGTCAGGGCGCGATCATCGGCATCCCCCCGGAAGGCCTTGGCAAGATGGATGTTTCGGGCACCGAACTGGTGATCGAGGACTCGCCCGATCTCCCGCCGCTGTGGCAGGCGTTCGGTGCCACCAAGCGACCCGACAGCCGGTGGCAACTGCCCGCGCTCAGCGCCGAACTGGCGTCGCCCGATGCGGCGCTGCACATCGGCCCGCAGCACGTGCTGCTGGAAACCGCCGCGATCGACCTCGCCGCCGATGCCGTCGGCACCCGCAAGCTGCAGGTGGTCAGCTGGCACGTGATGTTCATGTCACGTGGCAAGGTCGGGCCGTTTCGAGTCGAGGGCACCGCGCACGCCAGCGGATCGGGCCGCGTCGGCGTGCGGATGCTGCTGCACGACGAAGGCAACGCCGACAAACCGGTGACGTCGGCGGCGGCCACCTTCGAGATCGTCGGCTGATACCAGGGAGTGAGAGATGGTCAACGCCAAGGACGCTCGTCAGTGGGCGCGCCATTCGCTGCACGGTATCGGGGACTCGCTCTACACCCCGTTCAGCGGCCGCGACGGCGACGACATCGACTGGGACGCTTATCGCACGCTGGTCCGGCACTGTGTGGGCACGCTGCATCACCCGATGCTCTGGGTCACCAGCGGCGTGGCGGAGTTCTGGTCATTGACGATCGCGGAACGAAAGCAGCTGCTGGAAGTGGCGATCGACGAGGCCCGCGGCCTCAACCCGGAGGTCATCGTCCAGGCCTGTACCGCCGCGATGTCGGCGAAGGACTGCCTCGAGTTGACCCGGCATGCGCAGGACGTCGGCGCCGACATCGTCTACATCCAGACACCGATGATGGAATTGCACGGTGGCGAAGGCGTTTTGGGCTTCTTCCGCTATATCGCCGACCGGACCGACATCGCGCTGGGCATGTTCAACTCGCCCAGCTCTGGTTACGTGCTCTCGGCGCAGGAAGGCGCCCGGATCGTCGAGGAGATTCCCGCGGTGTGCGCAACCAAGGAGGGATCGTTTCGGCCGCACCAGAGTCGCATGCTGCACGAGCTCGCGCCGGATCTGGTGATCTGGGAGTGCGATACGACGGTGTACCGGGCCGGGTGGCTGCGAGCCGGCATCGTCGGACCCGGGCAACTCGGCACCACCGGCTACCTCTTCGAGACCGCGGAAAAGCGTGCGCTGTCGCAATACTGGGACATGGTGTGGAACGACAAGCTGGTCGAGGCGATGGACTTCGCCAAAGAGTCCGGTCTCGACCAATTCGAGCTCGACATGCGCGGCTGGTTCACCCGGTACCCCGGCCGGCCGGACTACTTCACCCACTGGGGCGGGGCGTTCAAGTATGCGGCGTCGGTGCTGGGGTTGCCGATCGGGTCGTATCCGGAATCCCGCCCGCCGCAAGCGAAGCTGCCCGAGCAGGCGCGCACCGACATCCGGGCGGCCTACCGCCGGTTCGGGCTCATCAGCGAATAACTGAAAACGATTGTGAAATTGGAGGACTCGTAATGACAGACGCCAAACCGCTCAGCGGCATCCGGGTGCTGGAAGTCGCGGCCTGGACGTTCGTCCCGGCAGCCGGCGCGGTGCTGGCCGAGTGGGGCGCCGACGTGATCAAGGTCGAGCCGCGTGAAGGCGGCGATCCGCAACGTGGTCTGGTCACCATGGGACTCATCCCCGGCGGTCCGACCGCCGTCAACTACATGATCGAAATGCCCAACCGTGGAAAGAAATCCATCGGTATCGACCTCACCACGCCTGGTGGTCAGGAGGTCGTCCACGAACTGGCCAAGAGCAGCGACGTTTTCCTCACCAGTTATCTGCCCAGCCGCCGCAAGCACTTCGGCATCGAGATCGATCAGATTCGCGCCGCCAACCCCGACATCATCTATGTCCGCGGATCCGGTTACGGCCCTGAGGGTCCCGATGCCGACCGGCCCGGGTACGACGGCGTCTCCTTCTGGTCGCGCGGCGGGATCGCCGACGCGCTCACTCGCGAACTGCCGGAGCCCGTCATGCAGACCCCGGCCTTCGGTGACCTGATGGGCGGGCTGACCATCGCCGGCGGAATCGCCGCGGCGTTGTTCAAGCGCAAGGCCACCGGTGAGACCTCGATCGTGGACGTCTCACTGCTCGGCCTCGCGGCGTGGGCAATGACGCCGCAGGTGACCGCCGCGAATCTGTATGGCGGCGACCCGATTCCGACGTTCACCCACCGTGAGATGCCCAACCCGCTGGTCGGCAACTACAAGACCAAGGACGACCGCTACATCACGCTGATGATGCTGCAGGGCGACAAGTTCTACCCCGAGTTCATGACGGTCATCGGCCGTACCGACTTGATCACCGACGAGCGCTTCGCCGACGGGCATTCGCGCTTCATGAATCGCGGTGAGCTGATCGACATCATGGACGAGGAGTTCGGCTCCAAGACACTCGACCAGTGGCGCGACATCCTCAAGCCGCTGACGGGCGCCTGGGGTGTGTTGCAGAAGAGCAGCGAGCTACATGAAGACCCAGCCGTGATCGCCAACGGCTACATCCCCGAGGTGACGGCGATGAACGGCAAGCCTTACATCCTGCCGACCAACCCGGTGCAGTTCAACGGCCAGCACGTGCAGCCGACCGGCGCACCCGAGCATGGTCAGCACACCGAGGAGATCCTTCTCGATGCCGGGGTCGACTGGGACAAGATCGAGCAGTACAAGCAGGACGGGTCGATTCTGTAGGAGTCGCCCGCGACGCCGGCGAAATTCCCGCGCGGCAACACCGTCCGCGCCCACTAGCCTGGACCGGTGAGCCGCGTATCGCCAGCCGTCGCGCTGCTGTTCGCCGGGCTGGTCGGGTGTACCACGACCGTTGCCGGCCATGGCAACCCAACGCTGCCGACGGTCGCTGAGCGGGCTCTCCCTAGCCCGGCCGAACTCGCCGACAGCGTGCGACAACCGATGCTGCGCGATTCGATCGCACAGGTAGGCGGGTTGGAGGCGCTCAGGCCGGACAATGACGCCGCGACTCCCGCGGACTGTGCGGTCTGGACTCACGCCGGTAACCAGCGCAGTTACCGGGGTGCACCCCTGCGCATCGCCGCCCGTGAATCCTGGAAGACGCCGCCATCCGTCGAAAATGGTGTCACCGTCACCGTGGTGGTGGTCGAGATGGACTCTGCGGCAAGCAATTTAACCCGATACACCACGACCGCCACCCGCTGGGGCCGCTGCCGCGGCGTCACCGTCAACGAACGACTCAGCGCATTGACGTTCATCGAACAGATCCGCAGCGTGGGCGATGCCGACGGCATGTTGACCGCGGAACTGGCCGTGTCGACCGCCGACGACGTGATGACGCCGAGCCTGAGCCGGCGCGCACTCACCACCACGGCCCAGTATGTCGTCGACGTCGAGGTCTTCGGCATGCTCGATACGCCTGAGTACGACCACTTCGATGCCGCGGCTGTCGCGCACGCCACCGTCGACAAGATCGGCCGGCTCACGGGCCGCTAGGTCGATGACATTGACCTGCGCGTTCGGCGCGAATTCACCTGGGCGACTGGCGGATTCCCGGGCGCAACTCGAACGGATCGCGGTCCGCCAGATGCTCGCACCAATCGCACGGATCGCCAATCTCGGAGCCATAGACCAGGAACGGAGTGCACGGTCGCACCACCGCCTCGGCTTCGTCAACGGGCATCAGCGGGCGATCCGGTGCGGGCGCGCACGGCTGCAACAGTCCGACGCTGGCAATCAGTGGCACCTGGCTGTGCCGGTTGCCGCTCACGTCGGCGGTGGCCGTGCCGTCGATGAAGACCGTGTAAAGGTCGTGTTCGGGAAAGTCGTAGTTCATCCGCAGGACCCACCAGCGCCCGCCTTGACGCGCGGCGTAGGGGAAGAATTTGTATCCCGTCACTGCCCAATCCGGGCTGACAGCACGAATATGTGCAACTACAACTCGACTGTCGTCGTCGGCGCTCACCCGGTCATTGTTGGCCACCGGCGGACCCGCTATCAACCTGGTAGCGGTGTTCTGCTGGTCTCGACGACGGCTCTTATGTGCCGTGCACCAACTGCTGTGAGGGCCGGCTATTGAGGTCAGTCCGACCCGATACGTGGCTGCGCGTGAGCCTGACTGCGTAGCATTTCGTCATGCATGCCCGCCCCGCCGCCTGGGAAGATCGGTCACGGCCGCTGCGCGTGCTCGAAATAGTCTGTGCCGCAAGCTGGATCGCGATGTCAGGGGCGGGCTGCACCCTTCTCAACCCGTTCGCATGGCGTTCTGATCCGAGAGACCATCCGGCGCACCCTCTCACCGATGAGCAGACGCTCGCACAAGTCGTCGAGCCGGCCAAACAGATTGACAACGCCGCTCACCTTGACGGTGTCAGCGGAGGCGCCTCTCTCACCTCCTGTAATGACCAGGGAGACCCGCCGTATCAAGGCCGTGTCACCATGAGTTTCCTGATTCACGGCGAACCTGATGTCTATTTTCGCAACGTCGCCGACGCCATGGCCGCCAGCGGCTGGAATCGGGGAGATCCACCCGGCCAGCACTCGTTCGGCACCACCCTGAACAAAGATGGTGTGGTCGCCAACATCGGCTTCGTCCCGTCCAACCACGACTACGGCCAAATACTCATCTACGGCGAATGCCGCAATACGACGAATCATCGCGACGACAGAAGTGGCGGCGATACCGACATCACCGGCCAACTACCACAACACTGAAAGCTCTGCGCTGCAATCGATGTGGGCAGTACTTCGCCGCGTCAGGGTAGCTCCAGCCGCGACAAGTGTCGCTTGGATAGCGAAAGCGGCCGCTGCCCTGATCATGATGTGCACGGGGTGCAGTTCGCCGAGCGTAGACAAGTCACCGCCGGAGACACGTGTATCTGAAGAATCGAAATTGATCGACCGCTTCACCACAGTGATTGGCCTACGGTTGCTACACGTGCGATTTCACCGCTCGCAGCGAATGGCCGCACCTTCATGATCATGCCGTGCCAGGCGCGTCGGTTGTCACTTTCACCTTGCGTAGGGGCGAAAATTCGACTGGTTCGTCAGCCGCATTTCCGGTGACCACGTCGTGCCGGGCTGCGCTACAGGCAGATCGTGACGACAGCACCGGGTGGCTACGCCTCCGGTGGGAGGGCCCTGAGATCCGGCGCACCAGCCCCTCGACCTCGGCGACACTGCGCCCGCCGAAGGCACGAACACTCGCCGCTAGGTGTACTCGGCGGACACGTTGGTGACGGTTGTTGATTGAGAGGAGGACCTCCGGGCTTAGTGGAGATATCTGACGTCTTCACGACCACACGGAGGTCCTCGTGTCCCACGCTAATGCCCGTTTGACCGTTCACGGCCGCGCTTTGCTCGTCGATCGAATCATCGGTGGTCGACGACCGGTTGCCCATGTCGCGGCCGAACTGGGTGTTTCACGACAGTGCGCGCATCGCTGGGTGCGGCGTTTCCGCGAGCTCGGATCGGCGGGTTTGGCGGATCGATCGTCACGGCCGCAGCGGTGCCCGCGCCGTACGGCACCCGAGATCGAAGCTCAGGTGATCGCCCTGCGTCTGCGCGAGCGCCGCGGCCAAGACTGGATCGGGGCCGAGCTTGGAGTCTCGCCGCGCACCGTCAGTACGATCCTGCGACGCCACCAGGTGCCGTATCTGCGTGACTGTGATCCGCTCACCGGCACACCAATCCGCGCATCGAAAACCACCGCGGTCCGCTATGAACGAGCACGACCTGGCGAGCTAATCCATATGGACGTCAAAAAGATTGGCCGCATCCCGGCCGGCGGTGGATGGAAGGCCAACGGCCGGGCTGCCGGAGATACCTACGCCCACAAGGTCGCCGGCACCGGATTCGATTACGTGCACTCAGCTGTCGATGACCACTCCCGTTTGGCGTATTCCGAGATCCTTGCTGACGAGAAAGGCCAAACGTGCGCGGCGTTTCTCACCCGGGCCGCCACGTATTTCGCGGCGTACGGCGTCACCAGCATCGAGCGCGTCATCACCGACAACCACTTCAGTTACCGGCGATCAGCCGCCGTGGCCGACGTGATCGCCTCGCTCAATGCCACGCACAAATTCATCCGTCCGCATTGCCCTTGGCAGAACGGCAAAGTCGAGCGCTTCAACCGAACCCTGCAAACCGAATGGGCCTACCGCCAGATCTTCACCACCAATGACGCCCGCAGCGCAGCCCTTGCCCCCTGGCTTGACCACTACAACAATCAACGACGCCACACAGCACTCGGAGGCCAACCCCCGATCAGCCGACTGACAACAACGTCTTAGCCGAGTACAGCTAGGCGCTGCGACGAATGCCGCGCGCCCTGCTGATGTCGCGCTTGAGCAGCAGTTCGCGCTCGGCCTCCGACAGGCCGCCCCAGATGCCGTAGGGCTCGCCCACATCGAGGGCGTGGGTGCGGCACTGCGCCATCACCGGGCAGCTGCGGCACATCTCCTTGGCGCGACGCTCGCGCTGCAGGCGGGCGCGGCCGCGCTCGCCGTCCGGGTGGAAGAAGACGGACGAATCCACGCCGCGGCAAAGGCCCTGTAATTGCCAATCCCAGATGTCGGCATTGGGACCTGGTAGTTGCTCCGGTTGCGGCATTGAAGTCCCTCTCTACGCGCCCATGTTCTCGGTCGAGCGGGTCGTCGGTGACTACTCGTCGGGATTAACGTAGGGGCGCTAGGGATTTCCCGTCAACATGCTCTGATCTGCCGAATGACCCTGTGCGGCTTGGCAATTTACCGCGTGTTCATACGTCTCAAAATCTCGCCGCGCGCAGAGTGCGCATGTGAGGCGCGTGCAACACGGGAATGTGCCTGCTCGCGGCCGAATCCTGGGGCATGCACACTAAATTCGATCCTCGTTGGATTTAATACCGGTGTAACTCAGAAACCATGAAGTCTTAACGGGTAACGGACCGTGATACATCTCTCCTACGACTCGTCCGGCGAGCCAGACTTAACGGCCGCCGCTTTCGGCGACCAGCCAGGGCGCTGGCCTCTGCCCATCGCCTCGACTCCCCGGCAGCGGTGGCTGCGCGCGGTGGCCGCCGCGGGGCAGGGGCGCTACGGCAGTGCCTACGCCGATCTTGCGGTTCTGACTCGAGATGCGCCCTCGGGGCCGCCGGCCTCGCTGGCGCACAGTGCCCGCGCGTCGTTTCTGCGGCAGCTCGGCTGGCACGGTCTGGCTCGCGGCTGGGACGGACGCGCGCTCGCGGCGGCCAGCGGCGACCCGGAGGCGACCGGTGACGCGCTGACGGGGTTGGCGGCCGACGCGCTCGGCGTCGGGCGGCTGGCCTTATCGGCGACGCTGCTGGCGCGCGCGGACGAGTTCGTCGCGGCCGGACCGCCGCGGCTGGCCGTGCGGCGGGCATGGGTCACCGCCGAACTGGCGATGGTCGGTGGGCGGGGCGAGGTCGCGGTGCGCAATGCCGAGCAGGCGGTCGAGCTGACGGCGAACACCCTCGACGGCGCGGCGCGGCATCGCGCCAAGAGTCAGGTGGTGCTGGCCGCGGCGCTGTGCAGTGCCGGGGCGCTCGACCGGGCGCGCGGCGTGGCAGAGGCGGCGCTGGAGCTCACCGAGGAGTTGGGGCTGGTGCCGTTGCGCTGGGCGCTGGCCTGCTTGCTGGTCGACCTCGCCGACACCGGTGCGCGGGCCGCTGACCTGCGCGCGGTGCGCGATGACTGTGCCGCCCGCGTCGTGCGATGGGGCGGGACCTGGCGGTAGAGCTGGAATCGGGTGGCGCCCAAATCAGCGGCGGCCGTGGAATCCTTCGGTGTCCGAGGTCGCCTCGTTGAGCGACGCGTCGGCGTATCCCCGGCAGTAATCCCAGGTGACGTAGGAGTCGGGCTCGGGATCGTAGGCCGGCTCGTGCGGCCGGACCGTGCCGTCGACCAGCAGCTGAAGCAGGTTGGCGCGCAGCATGTCCCAGTCGTGGTAGTGATCCTGCTGGCATTCGTCGCAACACACCACCAGGCCGCGAATGCCCTTGTGCGCCAGCAGGGCCTCGTATACCGCGAGGTCGGCCAGATCGGCCTCCACTGCCATCCGCTCCTGAGGGTCCAGTGGCTGACCGGGCTCGACAGCGTCCAACGCCGCTGACGGATCGCACGGGTCGTCGGCAAACGGGTCAGGCGGCAGCCCGGGCGGGAGGTGGTCGCGCACGGGTCCACAGTACGCAGCCCGGCCGGTATCACGCCAGCGCTACCTCGCAGTCCAGCCGCCATGTCGGGGTCCGGCACGGCGCGCGCGGCGCGCGTCGGCAGCGGCGTCTGGTCGAGCCGATAGGATGACTCAATCACTCCGCGCTCGTATTGGGAGGGCCCCGGCTATGTCATCTGGCTTGTCCCGTCTCGAAGGCAGCGGCGACCTGCTCGTCACCTCCTACCCCCGGGTCGGTGGTTTCCCGGAAGACCCGGTGCCGACCGGCGGTGACGATCCGCAGAAGATCGCGATGCTGGGACTGACCTTCGACGACGTCCTATTGCTGCCTGCTGCCTCCGACGTGGTGCCCGCGACCGCCGACACGTCGAGTCAGCTCACCAAGAACATCCGGCTGAAGGTGCCGCTGGTCAGCTCCGCGATGGACACCGTGACCGAGTCGCGGATGGCAATCGCGATGGCCCGCGCCGGCGGCCTCGGCGTCCTGCATCGCAACCTGCCGATCTCCGAGCAGGCCGGCCAGGTCGAGACCGTGAAGCGCTCCGAAGCCGGCATGGTCACCGACCCGGTCACCTGCAGGCCGGACCACACGCTGGCCGAGGTCGACGCGATGTGCGCCCGCTTCCGCATCTCCGGGCTGCCGGTGATCGACGACGGCGGCCAGCTGGTCGGCATCATCACCAACCGCGACATGCGCTTCGAGGTCGACCAGTCCCGGCCCGTCGCCGAGGTGATGACGAAAGCCCCGCTGATCACCGCCCAGGAGGGGGTCAGCGCGGACGCGGCGCTGGGCCTGCTGCGCCGGCACAAGATCGAGAAGCTGCCGATCGTCGACGGCCACGGCCGGTTGACCGGCCTGATCACCGTCAAGGACTTCGTCAAGACCGAGCAGCACCCGTATGCGACCAAGGACAGTGACGGCCGGCTGCTGGTCGCCGCCGCCGTCGGTGTCGGCGACGACGCCTGGGTGCGGGCGATGACACTCGCCGACGCCGGCGCCGACATCCTCGTGGTCGACACCGCGCACGCCCACAACCGGCTGGTGCTCGACATGGTCCGCCAGCTCAAAGGCGAAGTCGGCGATCGCGTCGAGATCGTCGGCGGTAACGTCGCGACCCGCTCAGGTGCCGCGGCGCTCGTCGAGGCCGGCGCGGACGCCGTCAAGGTCGGTGTCGGACCCGGCTCGATCTGCACCACCCGCGTGGTCGCCGGCGTCGGCGCGCCACAGATCACCGCGATCCTCGAGGCGGTCGCGGTCTGCGGCCCGGCCGGTGTGCCGGTGATCGCCGACGGCGGGCTGCAGTACTCCGGCGACATCGCCAAGGCACTGGCGGCCGGGGCGTCGACCGCGATGCTCGGGTCGCTGCTGGCCGGCACCGGCGAGGCGCCCGGCGAGCTGATCTTCGTCAACGGCAAGCAGTACAAGAGCTACCGCGGCATGGGATCGCTCGGCGCGATGCAGGGCCGCGGCGAGGCCAAGTCGTATTCCAAGGACCGCTACTTCCAGGACGACGCGCTCTCCGAGGACAAGCTGGTGCCGGAGGGCATCGAGGGCCGGGTGCCGTTCCGCGGCCCGCTGTCATCGGTGATCCACCAGCTGACCGGCGGCCTGCGCGCCGCGATGGGTTACACCGGCGCCGAGACCATCGAGCAACTGCAGCGGGCGCAGTTCGTCCGCATCACCGCGGCGGGTTTGAAAGAAAGCCATCCGCACGACATCACGATGACCGCCGAAGCGCCCAATTACTACGCGCGGTGAATTGAACTGAGGACCGCTCATGCGTGACATGGTTGAGATCGGCATGGGCCGAACCGCCCGGCGCACTTACGAACTCGACGACATCAACATCGTCCCGTCGCGACGCACCCGCTCATCGCAGGACGTCACGACGGCCTGGCAGCTCGACGCCTACCGGTTCGAGATTCCGATCGTGGCCCACCCGAGCGACGCGTTGGTGTCGACCGAGTTCGCCATCGAACTCGGTCGTCGAGGCGGCTTGGGCGTGCTCAACGGCGAGGGGCTGATCGGCCGGCACGCCGATGTCGAAGCCAAGATCGCTCAGGTCATCGAGGCGGCGTCCAAAGAGCCCGAGCCGTCGGCGGCGATCCGGCTGCTGCAACAGTTCCACGCCGCGCCGCTGGACCCCGACCTGCTGGGTGCCGCGGTGGCCCGCATCCGCGAGGCCGGCGTCACCACCGCGGTCCGGGTGAGCCCGCAGAACGCCGAGGCGCTCACACCGGCGCTGCTGGCGGCCGGCATCGACCTGCTGGTCATCCAGGGCACCATCGTCTCCGCCGAACGGGTCGACAGTCACGGCCAGCCGCTCAATCTCAAGACCTTCATCTCCGAACTCGACGTCCCGGTGGTGGCCGGCGGCGTGATCGACCACCGCAGTGCGCTGCACCTGATGCGCACCGGCGCCGCGGGCGTCATCGTCGGCTACGGCTCGACCAGGGGAGTGACCACCAGCGACGAGGTCCTCGGGATCAGCGTGCCGATGGCCACCGCGATCGCCGACGCCGCCGCGGCCCGTCGCGAGTACCTCGACGAGACCGGCGGCCGCTACGTGCACGTGCTCGCCGACGGCGACATCCACACCTCCGGCGATCTCGCGAAGGCCATCGCCTGCGGCGCCGACGCGGTGGTGCTGGGCACGCCGCTGGCCGAGGCCGCCGAGGCGCAGGGCGAGGGTTGGTACTGGCCGTCCGCGGCCGCGCACCCGTCGCTGCCGCGCGGGGCCCTGCTGCAGATCGCGGTCGGCGAGCGGCTGCCCCTGGACCAGGTGCTCAACGGGCCGTCCGACGACCCGTTCGGCTCGCTCAACCTCGTCGGCGGTCTGCGCCGTTCGATGGCCAAGTCGGGCTACTGCGACTTGAAGGAATTCCAGAAGGTCGGGCTGACGGTCGGGAGCTAGCCCGGCGACGATGCAGAGCGCGCAGCGCGATGAGGAGGAGCCGGGCCAGTGGAACTAGCCCCCTAATCCAGGCTTTCTGGCTCATTACCCGCCGGTAAGTACATACTGGACGGCGTGGAAGCTGACTACGACGTCTTGATCATCGGTTCGGGTTTTGGTGGCAGCGTCACGGCGCTGCGACTGACCGAGAAGGGCTACCGCGTAGGTGTGCTCGAGGCCGGCCGCCGCTTCTCCGATGAGGACATGGCGAAGACCTCCTGGAACCTCCGCAAGTTCCTGTGGGCGCCGAAATTCGGCATGTACGGCATCCAGCGCATCCACCTGTTGCGCAACGTGATGATCCTGGCCGGCGCGGGAGTCGGCGGGGGATCGCTGAACTACGCGAACACGCTGTATGTGCCGTCGAAGCCGTTTTTCGAGGACAAGCAGTGGTCGCACATCACGGACTGGCAGTCGGAGTTGCTGCCGCACTACGACCAGGCCAAGCGGATGCTGGGCGTGGTCACCAATCCGACCTTCACCGACGCCGACCGCATCCTCAAAGAGGTCGCCGAGGACATGGGCTGCGGCGACACCTTCGTACCGACCCCGGTCGGGGTGTTCTTCGGACCCGACGGCACCAAGGCGCCCGGCCAGACGGTGCCCGACCCGTACTTCGGTGGTGCCGGTCCGGACCGTACCGGCTGCCTGGAGTGCGGCAGTTGTATGACGGGCTGCCGCTTCGGCGCCAAGAACACGCTGCTGAAGAATTACCTGGGCCTGGCGGAACGCAATGGCGCAGAAGTGATTCCGATGACCACCGTCACCAACTTCGAGCAGCGCGAGGATGGGATCTGGGAGGTCCGCACCGCGCGTACCGGTCGGGCGTTGCGCCGCAAGAAGCGCACCTTCACCGCCAAGCATGTGGTGCTGGCCGCCGGCACCTGGGGAACCCAGCAGCTGCTGTTCAAGATGCGCGACGCCGGGAAACTGGACAAGCTGTCGGACAGGCTGGGCGAGCTGACCCGGACCAACTCCGAATCAATCGTCGGCGCAGGGCGTTTGAAGGTCAGCGACGACCTGGACCTGACGCACGGGGTGGCGATCACGTCGTCGATCCATCCCTCCTCGGACACCCACATCGAGCCGTGCCGCTACGGCAAGGGCTCCAATGCGATGGGCCTGCTGCAGACCCTGATGACCGACGGCCCGGGCGAAGGCGGCAGCGATGTCCCGCGGTGGAAGCAATTGTTGGACAACGCCGGTCATGACCCGCGCGGCACGCTGCGGCTGCTCAACCCTCGGCGCTGGAGCGAGCGCACGATGATCGCACTGGTCATGCAGAACCTGGACAACTCGATCACCACCTACACCAAGCGGACCAAGCTGGGTCGCCGCCGCGTCGTCAGCAAGCAGGGCCACGGCGTGCCGAACCCGAGCTGGATCCCGGCCGGCAACGAGGCCACCCGTCGCATCGCCGAGAAGATCGACGGCGTCGCCGGCGGAACGTGGGGCGAGCTGTTCAACATCCCGCTGACCGCGCACTACCTCGGCGGTGCGGCGATCGGCGACAGCCGCGAGGCCGGCGTCATCGACCCCTACCACCGGGCCTACGGCTACCCGACGTTGTTCGTCGTCGACGGCGCCGCGATCTCCGCGAATCTCGGGGTGAACCCGTCGCTGTCGATCACCGCGCAGGCCGAGCGGGCCGCGTCGCTGTGGCCCAACAAGGGAGAGAACGACATTCGACCGCAGCAGGGTGAGGCCTACCGCCGGCTCGACCCGATCGCGCCTGCCCACCCGGTGGTGCCCGAGTCGGCGCCCGGCGCGCTGCGCTGGCTGCCGATCGAATCGATCGATTCGGTGAAGAAGCAGGAAGCGTCCGGCCTCAGCTCGGCTGGTTGACCGACCGGTACGCGTTCCGGTGCATCGGGGCGCGGCCGGGCGGCTGCTGAGGCGTGGGCAGTAACGGTTCGCGCTTGACCAACTCGATCGTCGTCGGTTCGGTGGTGCTGAGCTCGATGTCCTCGTTGGCGTGCCGGATGGTCAACTGCTGATCGGTGGGGCCGTCGCGCAGCGTGTAGGTGACCTTTTCGTGCTCGACGTCGACGGTGAGCCGAAAATCACGCCAGCGCAACCGGAATCGCAGTCGCGAGATGGCGTCGGGCAGATAGGGGTTGAGCGCGAGCACGCCTTCGTCGTCGCGCAGGCCGCCGAAGCCGGCGACCAGCGCTGTCCAGGCGCCGGCCAGCGACGCCATGTGCAGGCCGTCCTTGGTGTTGTGGTGCAGATCGCGCAGGTCGACCAGCGCCGCCTCGTAGGTGTAGTCGTGCGCCAACTCGACATGGCCGACGTTGGCGCACATCACCGCCTGGGTGCAGGCCGACAGTGACGAGTCGCGCACGGTGCGCCGCTCGTAGTAGTCGACGTTTCGGGCCTTCTGCTCGTCGCTGAATTTGTGGCTCTGCCAATACATTGCGAGCACCAGGTCGGTCTGCTTGACCACCTGCGCCGAGTACAGCAGCGCGTAGGGTTCGTGCAGCAGCAGCGGATACTTGTTGCGGTTCTCGAAATCCCACTCGGCGTAGGTGGTGAATCCTTCGGACTGCGGATGCACGCCGAGTTCTTCATCGTAGGGAATGTGTGCGGCGTCCGCGGCGGCCCGCCACGTGGCGGTCTCGTCGCTGGAAACGCCCATCTCGCGGGCTCTTTCGGAGTGACGCGAGCACGCATCGGCGGCGACGCGGAGGTTGTGCGCGGCCATCATGTTGGTGAAGACGTTGTCCCGCACGATCGCGGTGTATTCGTCCGGACCGGTCACCCCGTCGAGGTGCCAAACGCCGTGCCGGTCGTGATGGCCCAGCGAATGCCACAGCCGGGCCGTCTCGACGAGCACTTCCAGACCGCATTCCAGTTCCAGCGAGTCGTCGCCGGTGACAATGCGATAGCGCTCGAACGCCATCGCGATGTCGGCGTTGATATGCCACGCCGCGGTGCCGGCCGGCCAGTAGGCCGAACATTCCTGACCGCGGATGGTCCGCCACGGGTAACTGGCGCCTTTGAGGTCGAGTTGTGCGGCGCGCTCTTTGGCCAGGTCCAAAGTGGAAGCGCGCCAACGCAATGCGTCGGCCGCGGCCTGCGGCCAGGTGTAGGTGAGCACCGGCAGGACGAACCCGTCGGTGTCCCAGAAGACGTGGCCGTCGTACCCGGTGCCGGTCAGCCCCTTGCTGGCGATGCCGCGGCCCTCGGCGCGGGCACTGGCCTGCAGCAGGTGGAACAGCCCGAAGCGGACGGCCTGCTGACAGATCGGGTCGCCCTCGACCTCGACGTCGGCGCCGTCCCAGAAGTCGTCGAGAATTTTGCGCTGCGCGTCGAGTAGGCCCTGCCAGCCGCTGTAGCGCGCGCTGTGCAATGCGGCGGCGGCCTGGTCGCGCAGCGCGGGGCGGGACCGCTGGCTGGACCAGCCGTAGGCCAGGTATTTCACGATGCGCAGTTTCTGGCCCGGGCGCAGGCCGCAGATCACGGTGGTGCGGGCGAGGTCGCCGCTGGCGTCGTTGCTGATCTCGTAGCGGCCCTCGACCTCGATCTCATGGTCCATCGCCGCGGCCATCATCAACGCACTGGCGCGGGTTCGGTGCATCAGCAGCGCGCCGCACTCGGTGTCCTCGTGCTGCACGGCCTCCAGCGGGTTGTCGAGGATGGCCGCAACGCGCGGATCGCCGGACGTGACCGGCTGCTCCTCGTTGGCGACGAGCTCGGATTGCACTGTGACACGGACGAATTGGTCGACGGCTTCGACCACGTACTCGATCGCGACGACGCTGCGCTGCGACAGCGACACCAGCCGGGTCGAGGTCACCTTGACCTGCTTGCCGACCGGCGACTGCCAGTGCGCGTCGCGGGTCAGCGTCCCAGCGCGCAGGTCGAGGATCCGTTCATGGCTGATCAGCTTTCCGTAGCGCACGTCGAACGGTTCGTCGTCGACCAGCAGGCGCAGAATCTTGCCGTTGGTGACGTCGACGACGGTCTGGCCGGCCTCCGGATAGCCGTAGCCCGCTTCGGCGTAGGGCAGCGGCCGCACCTCGTAGAACGAGTTGAGGTAGGTGCCGGGAAAGCCGTGTGGCTCGCCTTCGTCGAGGTTTCCGCGAATTCCGATGTGCCCGTTGGACAATGCGAACAGCGACTCCGACTGCGCCAGCACGTCGAGGTTCAGCTTGGGTTCGCGGATCTGCCACGGTTCGACGGGCAACGTGTCATCGGGAATCATCACGGCCTCCTAAAGTAGTTCGCTGAGGTCGGCAACCACGACATCGGCCCCGTGGCTGCGTAATTCGTCGGCCTGGCCGACACGGTCGACACCGACCACGAAAAACTTGCCCGCCCGGCCGGATTCGACACCGGACAGCGCGTCCTCGAACACCGCCGCCGCCGCGGGCTCCACGTTCAGCAACTCCGCCGCGCGCAGGTACGAGTCCGGCGCCGGCTTGCCCGCGATGTGCTCCTCGCGCAGTGTCACGCCGTCGACGCGCTCCTGGATGAACTGCTCGAGGCCGGTGATCTTCAGCACCTCGCGGGTGTTCGCACTCGACGACACCACCGCGGTGGCCAGGCCGGCGGCCGTCACCTCTTCGAGGTAGCGGCGCGAACCCTCGAACACCTTCACACCGTCCTTGTGCAAAGTCTCTTGGAACGCATCGTTTTTGCGCGTACCCAGCCCGTAGACGGTGTCTTTGTCGCCGGTGTCGTCGGGATCGCCGTCGGGCAGTTCGATGTCACGGCTGGCCAGAAACGACCGCACGCCGTCTTCGCGCTTCTTGCCGTCGACGTACTTGAGGTAGTCCTCGACCGCGTCGAACGGCACGAACTTCTCGCCGTTGGCTTCGGCGTGCTCCTCGAGGAAGGAATCGAACATCACCTTCCATGCCTTGGTGTGCACGCTGGCGGTGTCGGTCAATACACCGTCGAGATCGAACAGGCAGGCGCGTACCGCTTCGGGTAAACCGAGCACAACGGACCCCTTCCCAGGTGATTTCGGCCGCGGGTCGGCTACTACCTCACCATGCCCGAACCGGGTTCGCCATCCGTTCCGGCCTACCGGCCGTTTTTGAGTCGGCAGTGTCAGGTTGGCAACGTCAGGTCGGCGGCGTGCCGGTGAACACCCCTTCGGCCAACCTGAGCCAGGCTTCGAGGAATTGCTCGGCGTCGATGTTGCCGGGGGTGTGTCCGATGAGCATCCGCGCGATCGGCAGATAGGCCAGCGCCGCGACCAGCACGCTGGCGGTCGCCTGGGGGTCCTGGGCCGGCGACAGACCTGCGTCCCGGGTGGCAGTCAGCGCCCGGCCCATCCGGTTGTAGGCGGTGGTGGCCACCGTCGACCAGACCTCGTCGAGCATGTCGCCGAGTGCCTCGGGTTCGCGGAACATGATCCGCAGCAGCGCGGTGTTGTTGTCGATGCTGGCCCAGATCTGCTCGGCGCCCTGGCGTAGGGCGCCCTGGACATCGGTGGGACGGGTTCGGACGTAGTCGTCGTGCATGACGGCCATCTGTTCCATCTGCCGCCGGGCGGCTTCCTGCAGCAGCGCCTTCTTGGACGGGAAGTGCTTGTAGAGCGCGCCGGATCCTGGCGACAGACCGCAGGCCTGCTGGATGTCGGCGATCGAGGTCGAGGCGTATCCCTGCCGGGCGAACAACGTCATAGCCGCGTCGAGCAGGCGGTCCCGAGTGCTGGCATCCGGCGCTGTCATGGGCGTGACCGTACCCCGGATTCACTCGTGGTGAATGACCTCTCACCCAGGGCGGTCCTGGTTCAGCTCGCCGCCTGCAGGGGTGCGCCGCTGACCACCCGGCTGCGTTGGCCGTGCACGTCGACGGGAACGTCGCCCTGCACGGTGACCCGGTTCATCAGCCGGTACTGGTCGTCGTAGTCGTCGACCGCCCGGTGCTGGGTCGCGCGGTTGTCCCAGATCGCGACATCGCCGGGCGCCCAGTTCCAGCGAACGGTGTTCTCCGGCATGGTGATTCGGCGTTGCAGCAACTCGAGCATCGTCTGTGACTCGAAGCTGTCGAGCCCGACGAAGCCACGGACGAAGTCACCGGCCACCAGCGTCCGTTCGCCGGTCTCGGGGTGCACGCGGACGACCGGGTGCTCGGTGCGAAAGTCGATCTTCTCGAAGCGGGCGCGGTAGGACGCCTGGTCGTCGGTCTGGGCTTGCGGCGCTGCGACGTAGTCGAACCGATTGCTGTGCACGGCCCAGAGATTGTCGGCGAGATGCTTGAACGACTCGGGCAGATGGTCGTAGGCCGCGGCGGTGTTGGTCCACAGTGTCGACCCGCCGTAACTCGGGAGCGTCACCGCGCGCAACACCGACGCGGCCGGGTAGTTCGCCACGAACGTCACGTCGGTGTGCCAGCGGTTGGCCTTGCCGTACTCCGAGTCGATCGGCGTGATGACGGGCATGTTCTCCTGCTGCACCGCGGGGTGGGCGATGGGAGTGCCCAGGCGCGCGGCGAAGGCGTGCTGCCCGTTGTCGTCGAGGTGGTGCTGGTCGCGGAAGAAGACCACCTTGTGGCGCAGCAACGCCTTTCGGATATCCGCGACGGTGCCGGCATCGAGATCGCCGGACAGTTTCACGCCATCGATGCGAGCGCCGATGCGGCTGCCGAGCTGGGTCATGGTCAGTGCCACGGGAGGTCCTTTCACCTTCACTGTAGTCATTTGACTACACCATCACGATCGAAAGTGTAGACATATGACTACAGTCGCGTCAAGCGATCGGCAACGGCGGGTGCGGCTCTAGACTGTGCCGGTGGAGTCCGCAACGCCCCGCCCCGTACTGGTCGTCGACTTCGGCGCGCAATACGCCCAGCTGATCGCCCGTCGGGTGCGCGAGGCGCGGGTGTTCTCGGAGGTGGTCCCGCACACCGCATCGGTCGACGAGATCAAGGCCCGCGATCCGCTCGCGGTGGTGCTGTCCGGCGGACCGGCAAGCGTCTACGCCGACGGCGCCCCGCGACTCGACCCGAGCCTGTTCGACCTCGGCGTGCCGGTCTTCGGCATCTGCTACGGATTTCAGGCGATGGCCCAAGCGCTCGGTGGTGCCGTCGAGAGGACCGGGACCAGCGAGTACGGCCGAACCGAACTGAAAGTCGTTGGTGGCGAATTGCATTCGGATCTGCCCGATGCGCAGCCGGTGTGGATGAGTCACGGCGACGCGGTGACCGCTGCGCCCGAGGGTTTCGAGGTGGTAGCCACCAGTGCGGGCGCCCCGGTGGCCGGGTTCGAGAACAAGTCGCGGCGACTGGCCGGCGTGCAGTACCACCCGGAGGTGTTGCACAGTCCGCACGGGCAGCAGGTGCTCACCCGGTTCCTGCACGAATTCGCCGCTATCACACCGGATTGGACGCCGGCCGGCATCGCGGAGGCGCTGATCGAACAGGTTCGCACTCAGGTCGGCGACGGTCACGCGATCTGCGGCCTGTCCGGCGGCGTGGACTCGGCGGTGGCCGCCGCACTGGTGCAACGCGCCATCGGCGACCGGCTCACGTGTGTGTTCGTCGACCACGGTCTGTTGCGGGCGGGGGAGCGCGGCCAGGTGCAGCGCGACTTCGTCGCGGCCACCGGCGCCAACCTGATCACCGTCGACGCCGAGAAGACGTTCCTGGACGCGCTGTCCGGGGTCTCCGACCCGGAAGGCAAGCGCAAGATCATCGGCCGGCAGTTCATCCGATCGTTCGAAGGCGCGGTTCGAGATGCGCTGGGACACAACGACAACGAGACCGAGTTCTTGGTGCAGGGCACGTTGTATCCCGACGTGGTGGAGTCCGGCGGCGGTACCGGCGCCGCCAACATCAAGAGCCACCACAACGTCGGCGGCCTGCCCGATGATCTGAAGTTCAAGCTCGTCGAGCCGCTGCGACTGTTGTTCAAGGACGAGGTGCGCGCGGTCGGGCGTGAACTGGGTCTGCCCGAGGACATCGTTGCGCGCCAACCCTTCCCGGGTCCGGGGCTGGCGATTCGCATCGTGGGTGAGGTCACCGCATCGCGGCTGGACACCCTGCGGCGCGCCGACTCGATCGCCCGTGAAGAGTTGACTGCCGCCGGTTTGGATCAGCAGATCTGGCAGTGCCCAGTGGTGCTGCTCGCCGATGTCCGATCGGTGGGCGTGCAGGGCGATGGCCGAACGTACGGTCACCCGATCGTGTTGCGGCCGGTGTCGAGCGAGGACGCCATGACCGCCGACTGGACGCGGGTGCCCTACGACGTGCTCGAGCGAATCTCGACGCGGATCACCAATGAGGTGGCCGAGGTCAACCGGGTGGTGCTAGACGTGACCAGCAAGCCGCCGGGCACCATCGAGTGGGAGTGACCTGACCCGTCTATTGACCCGGGCTTCGGGGGCGTGGTACCAACTAAGCAATTGAAAACAGCATTTTCAATTGCTGGTGAGCGACCTGGCTGGAGTGACGACGTGGCCGAAGATGCCTGGAAGAACTCGATGGCGTGGCTGCCGCACACCATCGCGGAAGCGGCTCTGTCGGATGCCGACGGCGGCGCGGTGGACCTCGCGGACGCGTGGAAACACCTGCAGGAGCGGCTGTCTGCCGCCGAGCAACTCGTCCGCACCGCTCCGGTCAACAAGAATCGTCTCGACTATGCCGCCGGAATGCGCCACCTGATGGTGCTGCTCGCGGTCGGTACGGACGTCGCGCTGCGCGTCGACCCCGACCCGGTCCTCGCGGTCAACCGCGCCAGCATGGACGACATCGTCACCTGGGGGCTGGAATGCCCGGACTGCGTGTACATGAACGCGAGCCTGCGGCCCGGCGAGACGTACCGGCTCGTCGGCAACCGGGGGACGGCCCGCTACGTCGGGTTGCAGACGATGGACGGCATCGCGGCGACGGCGAACTGCCTCGTCGACGATCTCGACGTCGGAGCCGACGGCAACTTCGAGGCGATCCTGTCCGCCGACGAGCACGACGGCAACTGGCTGCGCCTGGCCGGCGATCATCCGACTCTGACCGTGCGAAACTTCCTCTACGACTGGGACACCGAGGTTTTGGCGAGCCTGCGGATCGAGCGGGTCGGCGACGAGGCGACGCCACCCGAGCACTCGGTCGCATTCGATGTATCGGTCTCGCGTCAACTCCACGCGTTGGGCGACTTCGTCTATGACAACCTGAAGTTCTTCCTCGACTTCGGTGCGATGCCGCCGGCCAACGGCTTCATTCCGCCGATGGACATGAGTGAGATGGGTGCCGCGGCCGAAAACCGGCCCGTCATAGGCAGATTCGAGCTGGAGCCCGACGAGGCGCTGATCCTCGAGGTGCAACCGCCGGTCGGCGTCTACTGGAGCATCTCGTTGGGCAATCCCTGGCTGGAGACCATCCACTACGGGCGCCATCAGTCCAGCCTCAACGGCCATCAGGCCGTCCTCGACGCCGACGGGATGTTCCGGGCCGTCATCGCCGCAACCGATCCCGGGGTGGCGAACTGGTTGGACACCGCGGGCCACAGCAACGGCGCAATGCTCTTGCGTTGCGTGCGAACCGAATCCGCGCCGATGCCGAGCACTCGGGTGGTCAGGGTCGACGAGGTCCGGGCGTCGTTGCCGGCCGGCACCGCCATGACCGCCCCCGAGGAGCGCGCCCGCGTCCTCGACGCACGTCGTCGCGCCGTACACGAAAGGTTCTACCGATGAGCTTCTCCGCTGACGAACTCGAAGACGGTGCGCGTGCCGCTACCGGTCTCGACGATTTCGGCTCGCCTTACTACCGCGAGGGTCTCGAGCGGACCGTCGAGGCGCTGAACAGCGAAGCCGAACTCAACGACCTCGGCGACGTCATGCAGCACGCGACGATCAGCAACGCCCTGATCCAACGGCTCAAGATCGTGGACACCTACAAGCAGCACCCGGAGATCGGCGACGAGGTGGTCGACGGGCCGGTCGTCATCCTCGGCCTGCCCCGCACCGGCACCACGGCGCTGGGCCAATTGATCGCTGCCGACCCACAATTCAGGTCGCTGCGGACATGGGAGTCGCAGGCCCCCACGCCGCCGCCCGAGTCGGCGACGCAGCACAACGACCCGCGGATCGCGCAGGCCGCGGAGGGCATCGGGATGATCTCGCAGATGTTCCCCGATTTCCAGACGATGGTCAGTTCCGAAGCCGAGGCGGCGACCGAATGTCAGGACCTGATGGGGATGAGCTTTCGGACGTTCCACTTCGACGGCGTGGTTCGGGTCCCCAGTTATGTGGAGTGGCTGCTGCAGACCGACATGCGCGAGACGTACGCCTTCCACAAGGACGTCCTGAAACTGCTTCAGTGGCACTGCAAACCGAACCTGTGGCATTTGCGCACGCCGGTGCACATGTTCGCGATCGACGCGTTCGTCGACGCTTATCCGAACGCGAAATTTCTGTGGAGCCATCGCGATCCGGCCAAGGTGCTGGGGTCGGTGTGCAGCCTGATCGCCTACGTCCGCAGTTGGAGCAGCGACCGCGCAGACCCCGAAGAGCTCGGCGCCGAACAACTCGCGTGGTGGTCCGAGGGAATGCGGCGGGCCATGGACTTTCGTAAGAAGTTCGGCGACGACCGGTTCGTCGATGTCTCCTTCGCCGACCTGCAGAACGACTCGGTCAAGACCGTCGCTGACAGCTACGACAAGCTCGGTCTCACGTTCACCGATGCGGCGCGCGCGACGGTGCAAGCGTGGGCCGACGAACACCAGCCCGGTCACCGCGGCACGCACAGCTACGAGCTGGCCGACTACGGGCTGACTCCCGAGCGAGTGCACGAGGCGTTCGCCGACTACATCGCGACCTACGATGCGTCTGCCTGATCGGACCGAGATCGGCCGGGCCGGCGGGCGCAAGAAGGTCGAACCGGACCCGCAGGTCCGCGCGGCATTTGTGGCCGCTGCCACCGAAGTGATTCGCGCCCAAGGGGTTCAGGCCGTGTCGGTCGCCCAGCTACTCGGCAGGACCAACCTGAGCACCCGGGCGTTCTACCGCCATTTCGACTCCAAGGATCAACTGGTCGCCGCGGCGTTCCTCGAGATGGCGCACGCCGAGGTCGCCCGGCTGGAGAAGCGGATGTCCGGTCGTCGCGACCCGGCCCGCGCGGTGGCGGCCTGGATCGACGGACGGCTCGACATCGCCTTCGATCAGCGGGTCCGCTCCGATCTGCGGCAGCTGTCCCTCGAGGCGCAGACGCAGATGTTCCTGGCACCCGAACTCGTCGCACCGGCCTATCGGGAGATCCTGCGGCCGCTCGTCGAACAGCTCACGCGCGGAAAGGCTTTGGGGACCTTCACCGAGATCGACCCGGAAGGTGAGGCGCTGTCCATCCACGGCGTGGTGTGGGCGAACGTCGAGCGGCACTGGGCGACGGCCGCGCGCGAGCCCGATGCGATCCGCGATCGCGTGCAACGGTTCTGCCTCGGCGGGCTGGGACTGACGCCGGAAGCGATCGATGCGGCGCTTGGCGTTGTGGACTCCTAGGTCGGTCCCAGCGCGTAGGCGCCGGTCTCCGGGTGGTGGTACCAGCCGCTGGCGGCGTGCGTTCCACCGTCGACATGGATTGTCTGCCCGGTGACGTAGCTGGACAGGTCGGAGGCGAGAAAGACTGCGGCGCCTGCCATCTCGTCGACGTGACCGGCGCGTCCCATCGGCACGGTGCGGCCGAACCGCTCTTCGGAGCCCGGGGGTGCGATGTTCATGATCCCCTCGGTCAAGGTGATGTCAGGTGCCAGCGCGTTGACCCGAATACCGTGCGGCGCGAGTTCGAGCGCGGCGGTCTTGGTGTAGTTGATCACCCCGGCCTTGGCCGCGGCGTAGGTGGCGTAACCCGGTGCGGCGCGGACACCTTCGATCGAGGTGACGCTGATGATGCTGCCCGGCAACTGCTTTTCCACCAGGCCACGGGCCACCCGCTGGGTGCACAGGTAGACGTGCCGCAGGTTCGACTTGTACAGCGCGTCCCAGCCGTTCTCGCTGGTGTCGAGGATTCCGGACCAGAACACCCCGCCGGCGTTGTTGACCAGGATCGTGACGGGCCCGAGTTCGGCGACGGTGTGTGCGAGCGCCGCGTCCACCGAGGCGCTGTCCCGGACGTCGGTGGGAATGCCGAGCGCGCCGATCTCGTCGGCGGCCGCGGCGCACGACTCGGGGTCCCGCTCCCAGATCGCCACCGTCGCGCCGAAGGCCTTCAGCCCCGCGGCGATACCGCGGCCGATGCCGGCCCCGCCGCCGGTGACCACTGCGACGCGGTCGTTCAGATAGATGCCTGCCGGATCGAGTGCCATGGGCTAAGCATGCGCGTGCCCGTCTGAGGTTTGCTGGCCGGGGCCGTGGGCCGGCTTTCGCTTGACCTTGTCGGTGGCTGGGTATTGACTACGAGTATTCGAACATACATTCGAACATCATTAGTCACACCCGTACCGCAGGAGTAGTCGATGACGGCGATGCTCGCTTCCGAACAGCCGCATCTCG
The DNA here is from genome assembly GCF_030252325.1 of Candidatus Mycobacterium wuenschmannii. Lineage (NCBI taxonomy): Bacteria > Bacillati > Actinomycetota > Actinomycetes > Mycobacteriales > Mycobacteriaceae > Mycobacterium > Candidatus Mycobacterium wuenschmannii. The sequence goes on from NZ_CP126981.1 coordinate 4,790,134, forward strand.
ACCGCGCTGAACAGCTAAAACAGCTGCGTCGGCAGATGGCTGCGGTTTCCGGGAAGGTCGGCGCTGCCCGGCGCGGCCCCGTCCACGTCGCCGACCTGCTGCCGGATTCGGAAGCCAGACTCCCGGTTCCGCCGTTGCTGTCGGAGCTGTTGCCTCATGCGTTGCCACGAGGAACGGTCGCGGTGCTGTCGGGTGCCCGTTCGCTGCCGCTGAGCATGGTCGCCGCGGTGACGGCCGCCGGTGGAAACGCGGCCATCGTCGGGCAACCGGACACCGGTCTGCTGGCCGCGGTGGAGATGGGGGCCGATCTGAGCCGGGTCGCGGTGATCCCGGATCCCGGCACCGACCCCGTCGAGGTGGCGGCGGTGCTGATGGACGGGATGGACCTGATCGTGCTGGCGCTGAAAGGGCGCACGGTGCCGATGACCCGGGCCCGGGCCGTGGTGGCGCGGGCCCAACAGAAAGGCTGCACGCTGCTGGTCACCGACGGCGACTGGCAGGGCGCGTCGATGCGGTTGAAGGCCCGGGTCAGCGGCTACGAAACCACCTCGGAGAGGCCGGGTTTCGGGCGGATCAGCAAGGTGCGGCTCGAGGTGTGCGCCGCGGGGCGGGCGACCAGGCGGGCCCGGGCGGGATGAGCGCGGCGTCCCGGGTATTGGCGATCTGGTGCATGGACTGGCCGGCGGTCGCGGCGGCGGCCGCGGCGGGACTGCCCGCCACGTCCCCGGTCGCCGTCGCGTTGGCCAACCGGGTGATCGCCTGCTCGTCGGCGGCTCGCGCGGTCGGCGTGCGGCGCGGGCTGCGGCGGCGCGAGGCGTCGGCCCGCTGTCCGCAACTGCATGTCGTCGCCGCCGACCCCGACCGCGACGCCCGCTACTTCGAGGGGGTCGTCGCGGCGGTCGACGACCTGGTGCCCCGCGCCGAGGTGCTGCGTCCCGGCCTGGTGGTGCTGCCGGTCCGCGGGGCGGCCCGGTTCTTCGGGCCCGAGCAACAGGTCGCCGAGCGGTTGACCGATGCGGTGGCGGCGGCGGGTGCCGAGTGTCAGGTCGGCATCGCCGATCAACTGCCGACCGCGGTCTTCGCCGCCCGCGCCGGTCGCGTCCTGACGCCGGGGGAGGACGCGCGGTTTCTGGCGGCGCTGTCGATCCGGCAGCTCGCCACCGAGCCCAGCCTGGCCGGACCGGGCCGGGACGACCTTGCGGACCTGTTGTGGCGGATGGGTATTCGCACGATCGGGCAGTTCGCCGCGCTGTCCCGCACGGACGTGGCCTCCCGGTTCGGCGCGGACGCGGTGAGCGCGCACCGGTTCGCCCGCGGCGAGCCGGAGCGTGCGCCGTCCGGTCGCGAGACGCCGGCCGAGCTAGATGCGGTGCTGCCGTGCGATCCGCCGATCGACCGGGTCGACGCCGCCGCGTTCGCAGGACGCTCGCTGGCCAGTGCGTTGCACCAGACGTTGCTGGCCGCCGGGGTGGGCTGCACCCGGCTGGCCGTCCACGCGGTCACCGCCAATGGCGAAGAGCTGAGCCGGGTTTGGCGCTGTGCCGAGCCGTTGACCGAGGACGCCACCGCCGACCGGGTGCGCTGGCAGCTGGACGGCTGGTTGAACACCCGTGTCGTCGTCGATCGGCCCACCGCGCCGGTGGTCCAGTTGCGGCTGCAGGCGGTGGAGGTGGTGTCGGCCGGGGCGCTGCAGCTACCACTGTGGGGCGGTCTCGGCGAAGAGGACCGGATGCGGGCCCGTCGCGCGCTGGTCCGGGTGCAGGGTCTGCTCGGCCAGGAGGCGGTCCAGGTGCCGATGCTGTCGGGTGGTCGCGGGCCGGCCGAACGCATCACGCTGACACCGCTGGGTGACGAGCCGGTGCCACGTGCCGACCCGGATCGCCCCTGGCCCGGTCAGCTGCCGGAGCCGTCGCCGACGGTGCTGCTCGACGATCCGGTGGAACTGTTTGATTCCCAGGGCAATTCGATTCGAGTGACCAGTCGCGGGCTGTTCTCCGCCGACCCGACACGACTGACCGCCCGCGGCCGCGACAACCGGCTGCACTGGTGGGCGGGCCCGTGGCCGGTCGACGAACGGTGGTGGGACCCGGACTCCGTAGGGGGCCGGACGGCTCGGGTGCAGGTGCTGCTGCAGGGTGAGCGGTCGTCCGATCCCGGCACCGCGCTGCTGCTCTGTTATCGGCAGAGGAGGTGGTACCTGGAGGGGATCTACGAGTGAAAATGCGTCTCGTGGGCCCGCCGTACGCAGGTACGATCAGCGTCAATCTATCGGCGGCCAAGAGGAAGACGCGTCGTGTCGGAGACCGAGGACGAACGGAATGCCGTCGTTGACGACGAGCAGCGGGTCGCTGCCGAGGGTGCACAGTCCTCTGTCTGGCAGCGACTTTCGCTCAAGCAACTGCGCTGGACGGCCCTTGCGCTCATTCTGGTCGCCACCGCGGCGTTCGGTGGCTTGAAGACGGCTCACCACAGCACGCTCATCTCCCTCGGCCAGTCGTACACCGCCGGAGCGCTCACGGTCACCCCGCGCTCGGTCTCACTGGTCGACCGCTGGACAGGGCTGCCCCGTCTCGCGCCGCAGTGTCGCTACCTCGTGCTCAAGGTGACGATCCAGAACACTGCGCACGAATCCGTTCCCTATCCGCTTACCGGACCGCTGGCGGGTCGGCCCAGCGACTGTGCCCCGCCACACCCGCGCGCAGACACCGAGGCCTTCGGGCTCACCGGTGTCGCCAATCAATTCGCGGCAACATTTCGCGGCAAGGAGACCATCACGGTCCCCACCATCAGCGCCGGGTTCACCTACGACTACTCGGTGCTGTGGGCGGTGTCGAAGGCCGACCTGGCGCATCGCCCGGTGATCTCGATCCGCTTCTACCGGATGTATTCGTTCATCTCCACGCTCGTCCTCAGCCGGCGCTGGGGCGGCGACTACGACCGCTTCGGGGAGTTGCGGATCTCGAATGTGGAGTCGGCATGACCGTACGGATGGCGCTGCCGCCAGCGGTTCGCGGAATTCTGGCCGCTGCGCTACTGGTCTGCGCGGGAGCGATGTGGTCACTGCTACCGACGAAGTTGCAGTCGTGGGCCCCAATAGACGTCCACGGGCAGCTTGGGCAACGAATTACCGGTCGCGATATCGCGGTCACCGTCGCCCGCACCTACCTCGCTCGCGCGGTAACCGCCAAGAGCCCAAACGGATTGAACGTTTTTTCGACGAAGGGTGTCTGGCTGGTCATGATGGTCAGCTACGAGCCATTGTTCACGCCCCAATCGCCGCACTTCGACCTCCGTGTCGGTGACAGCACCTATGACACCAACCTGTCGGGTTTTCACAGCATGGTGCAACCAGGTATGCCACTGAGCAGTCCTATGGCATTCGAACTGCCGACCACTCCCACGAGCGCCACGCTATTGGTCAGCAACGTGCGGGTGGAGAGCAGCATGGCGGAGATGGACACTGCGCCACTCGATTCTCGTGTTGCCGTAGACATGTCGTTGTCGGGCCTGGTTCCAGTCGCTTCGCTCAACCTGGACGAACTGGCCGATCGATGAACTCGTGGATTCGTCGCAACGGCAGGGCGATCGTGATCAGCGTGCTCGTCGTCGGCCTCATCGGAATTACCGTCACCCTGCCGGCCTGGCGGGAGAACATCGGCTACCGACTGCCCAAACACGTAGTGCCCTACGGTAGTTCAATCGTGATTGGCAACACTCGCTGGCAGTTGTCTCCGGTCACCGCGCCGAGCGTCCAAGAGTTGCGTAAGAAGAGGGGCTTCCTGCCCGACGATCCATACGACATCCCGCCGGACGGGCGACTGGCCACCTATCTGCTGCGCCGCACCAAAAACGGTAAGCCGGTGGGCGTTCCGGACGGCTACCCCGCCTGCACCGCCGCCGTCAACTCCGGCGATCGGCAGTGGACGAGGGCTTCGTTCTCGCTCGGGGTCACCGAGTGGGAGATCAACGGTGGTGTCTCCGCCATCTGCTCGCCGCGGCACACCGAGCCTTTGCTGGTGGCAATCATCGTTCCCAAGGACGTCACACTGACGTCCGTCGACGTTCAGTTTCTTCCCGAATCCTGGGACAACAAGAAGCAGATGTCGAAGGCGACGGACCTACTCGTGATCCGTTTCAACACTGGATAATTCGTCGTCGGGAGTGTGATCGCCGGCTGCTTCTTCGCGGGTCGCCTCGACGCGTACCCGGTCGACGCAGAACCAGTACGTGGCGGCGACCAGCGAGATGCGCAGCGGGTCGACCACCGCGCCGATCAACGCCCTGATCAGTTGATCGTAGGTCTGCCACCAGGGCCAGTCGTGCGGCCCGATGAGCAGCGCGACACCCCGCCACAGGTAGCCGTCGGTCACCTTCGCGTCCCAGTAGGCCCCGTTCGGCGCCAGGAGCACCAGCGCCGTATAGGCCAGCACGAAAAACGCGATGGGCAACGCTCCGCCGTGCAGGATCAGTCGCCAGGCATCCGCGATCGGCCCGAACCGGCCCAACTGTGATCGGGCGAACTCGCCCGCGCGCCGGCGGATCTCGGCCGGTACCCGTTGCCATCGAGGCTGTGCCGCGTGGCGGCCGCGTTCGATCGCCGAACTGACAACCGTCGCCGCGCGCTCTCCCAGCAGGACCCGGCGCGCGCTGGCCCACGTCGGCCGGAATGGCGTGCCGTAGATCGCGGCGCCGATGGCCAGCCATGCCAACGCCAGGGCCACCACCGAGATCATCGCTCCCAGGACGGTTCCCGCCGTGTTCCAGATGTGCGCGAGCCAGGCGACGTGTGCGAGCGCCGCATCGCGAACCGTGCCTAGCCACACCACGATTCGCCGTTCCCGGATCCATTGCGGCGAACCGAACAGCAGCACCGCCGACGCCTTGAGGGCGAAGTACAGCCACACCACTTCGAGGTAGGCGGCGACAATCATCGTCCAGCGGGGCAGCCGCTCGCGAAAACGAGTCATCAGTTGGCGCAGGACGAAAGCGATCAGGATCGCCAGCCACAGTTTGGGGCCGATTGCCGAGCCGTAGATCTCGTGGGCCGCCGCCGTCTTCCAGTCGTTGAGCAGTGCATGGGTCACGCTCGTGACGTAGACGTAGTAGTCCTCGACGAGCAGTTTCCACGCGGTGTAGATGACCAAGAACGGCAGAATGGCGGTCATCACCACGTCGAAGACGCCCTTGGCCTGCTCGCCGTCGGTTTCGACCCCCTGCAGCCCCGGTGCGGCGGACCGGATCACCAGGAACATGGCGAGATACATCAGAAGCCGGACCAACGGAGCCAGCGGCAGAACCAGGCTTCCCCAAAAGTCGCCGTGGCTGAAGGCGATCTGGATTGCCAGGTGGATCGCCCAGTACCTCAAGAACCAGCCGATGAGGTAGATGGCGACAAGCCATGGCCAGGTCTGCCACCACAGGCTGACCGTCCGCCGCAGGATTGTGAGCACCCGCACCTCCCAAGTGGCCTAACGATAGCGGCTGATCGCCTCCGACAAGGGCGGCTTTTAGTCCAGGCCGCCGGCGAACCGCCCCACCCGGTCGACGAACAGGTCGAAGAACCGCGCCGAGTCGGCCCGAACGGCGATCAGCGCGTTGGGTTTTCGGGCCCATTGGCCGGTCCAGTCGGTGACGGTCATGCCGCGCGTCAACGTTCCGGTCAGCTCGACGTCCACCGTGGCCGGCTGCAACTCGACGAGTCGGGGATCCAGCGCGACGGCGGCCGCAAGCGGATCGTGCAGATGCGCGAGGTAGCCGTGGCCCAGATCGTGGTACGACTCGAGGTAGAACCGCGTCGCGTCCTCGATCACCCGGATCAGCGGGTTCGATGCTGACGATCGTCTGCCGCGTTCGTCGTCGAGGCTCAGCGCGACCGTCGTGGAATTCGCCGCGGCCGCCAGCCGGGCAAGAATCTCGGGCGTGAGTTCGATCTGCCGGGTCACGTCGAGGCCGCACAGGATCGGAAGGCTGAGTGGCCCAATGCTTTCCGGGTCTTCTGGGGCTATCGTCGCCGACCACGCCGCGAACACTTCGGCCGCGGCCTCCGGGTCGAAGGCGATGTTCCATTCCGCGGCCGGAGTGGTGTTGCCGCGGTGGTCGTAGGCGCCGCCCATGATCACCAACTGGCGCAACAGCTTCGGCAGCGCCGGCTCCTGGCGCAGCGCCAGTGCCAGGTTGGTCAGCGGCCCGGTGGCCACCCCGATGAGCTCGCCGGGGGCCGCATGGGCGGCACGCACCCAGGCCGTCGCGGCGTCGTCGCCGGCCAGCCGCCGGGAACTCGGCGCCAGCTCGGCGTAGCCCAGACCTTGCGGACCGTGCACCGCGCTGTCGGCGCGGACGGATGCGTTCAGCGGTCGCTCGGACCCGCGTGAGACGGGCACCCCGCCGACGCGGCACAGGTCGAGCAGGCCGAGGTTGTTGTCGCATACCTGGTCCACCGGTACGTTGCCGGCGGTCGAGGCGATGCCCACCAGTTCGGCGTCCGGACTGGCCAGCAGGTAGATCAGCGCGATGGCGTCGTCGACACCGGTGTCGACGTCGGCGAAGACGGGTGCGGCGGCCACCGCGCAGACGTTACCCGCTACTGCCGGGTCGAATCGTTGGCGATCGTGTCGGTCGAAAGCGGCAGACCAACGAGCATCAGCACGTGATGGGCCGGGCTTCCCGGCGGTGCGACCAGACCGAGCTCGGTGCCGTTCTGGCGTGCGCGCTGCTGTGCCTCGGCCAGCACCCGTAGACCGGCCGAGCCCAGGTGCGTCACCGAGGCCATGTCGACGGTCAAAGGATGTGTGCCGGAACGGCTTTGGCGGGCGATCTGGGTGCCCAGCGTTGGGGCGGTCGCATTGTCGACGTCGCCCTTGACGATCAGGCGATCGCCGGTGACCTCGGTGGAGAACTCGGGCGCGCCGGACGGTTCGACGGCGGGCACGACGTTCGGGTCGATCACGATGCGCGCGGGCCGGTTCAGTCGGTGCGAAATCGACGCCGTGGTACCGGTTTCGCTGCCGACGATGCGACTGTCGGTGGCCAGGGCATCGGCCAGCATCAGACCGCGGCCCCGCATGCCCGGATCCGCCGACGGCGGCTTCCACTGCCCGCGGTCCGACACCGACGCGTGCAGCAGACCCTGGTCGTCGAGCGACGCCTCGACGTCGATGGACTCGGTGGTCGCCGAACGGTATCCGTGCTCGAACGAGTTCTCCACGAATTCGCACAAGATCTGGACGATGATCATCACGTCGACATCGTCGGCGCCGATGTCGGCCAGCCAGGCCCGCAGGGGTGCGCGTACTTCGCGCGCGGCCTGCACGCTGGCCTGAACGGTCAGCGCCAACGGGGCGGGCGGTGTACGACGCTGCGCCGCAAGCAAAGTCACGTCGTCGTTGTAGCCGGTGGTGCGCAGCATCAATTCCAGCGTCTGGGAGCACAGTCGCTCGACGGGTCGCGTCGATTCGATCGGGAACGCCGAGTCGCCGAATACGCGCACGGCGATGTCGGCGAACTCGGCGGTGCTGGCGGCCACCGGCCGGCCGGGTCGCTCGATGATGCCGTCGCTGTACAGCAGCACGGCGTCACCGACCTCCAGGTTCTGGCGGCGGGTGGAGAAACCCGTGCCGCTACCCAACGGGCCCGCACCGGTCGGCTCGAGGAATTGCGTTGTGCCACCGCTGATCAGCAGTGGGGGAGGGTGCCCCGCCGTGCAGTACTCGAAGGTCCCGTCGGTCGTGTCGAGGCGGCCGATGCACAGTGTCGCGGCCTTCGAACCCGGGATGAACGCGCTGAATTCGTCTACTGCCGTAAGGCTTTCGGCGATGTCCTGGCCGCGCAACAGGGCCATCCGGATCGCGGTGCGCAGCTGCGCCATCACCGCAGCGGCCTCGACCCCGTGGCCGACCACGTCGCCGACCACGAGGTACACGCTCCCGGATGCACCGGGCATCGCCTCGAACCAGTCACCGCCGGCGCCGGCGTCCTGGGTCGCGACCAGGTATTCGGCGGCGATGTCCACGCTAGGCAGCACCGGCAGCGCCGGTGAGAGTAGAGCGCGTTGGACCAGAATGCCGAGATCGCGCACCTGGGTGTAGCGCTCGGACAGTTCTGCCTCGCGGTCCTCGGCGGCCCGGCGCTCCTGGACCCGGGCGGTGGCATCGGACAACATCACTTGGGTGCCCTCGATGCTGCCGTCGCGGGCTATCCGGGGGCTGACCACGATGTCGCCGCAGATTTCCTGCATCGTTCCCGATCCGTCGAAGTCGAACTGGAAACGCCACTCGCGGCCGTGCTGGATTTCGCCGGTGCGATAGACCCGATTGAGGATCTCGATCAGGTTCTGGCTTTCGAATTCGGGAAACAGCTCGCGCGCCGGTACTCCCAGCCGCACCGCCGGAAAAGCGGTTCGGGTTGCCGCGTTGGCTGCGACGTAATGGTGCTCCGGACCTGCGAAGGCGACGATGAACACGGGAAGGCTGTCAAAAGCCCGCCGGACCAGATCGGCTTCGCCGACCGTGCTGTCCAGGTCCGGATCATCCCCCACGGTTCTCAGGGTAACCCGAGCGGAATCGCCAACGGTGCGATTACCAGTGCACTCCAGGAACCAGACGTACCAACCGCTTTACCGGACCGGGGACCCGCATGCTGGCCACCGCCGCGCGAACAGGCGGTTTCGGCCTGCGCGACGACTGCTGTTTCCCAACGCTTTCCGGGGTTTGCTGCGTCATCTCGCCACGCGCCGCGGCCGAATCCGGATAGCCGAGATAGACCTGGTGCAGGATGCGGCGCGACAACTTAGGGGTGAAGTAATGACCGGCCTCGGACAGCGTGCCCAGCGGGGTGTCGATCCGAAGCGGCTTGTCGATCAAGCCGCGGACGACCATCGCGGCCGCGTGCTCGGCGGTGATCGGCGGAACGGGATTGAGCCGCCGCGAGGGCTTGATCATCGGGGTGGCCACCAACGGCATGTGCACGTTGGTGAACGTGACGTGATCGGAGAGTGTCTCGGTCGCAACCACTTCGGAGAACGCGTCCAGTGCGGCCTTGGTCGGGAGGTAGGCGCTGTATTTCGGGCTGCGCGCCTGAACCCCCGCGCTGGACACGTTGACGACGTGCCCGAACCGGCGCTCCCGCCAGTGCGGCAGCAGCGCGAGCACCATGCGAACCGCGCCGAAGTAGTTGACCGCCATCACCCGTTCGTAGTCGTGCAGTCGATCGGTCTGGTTGACCACCGAACGGCGGATCGACCGGCCCGCGTTGTTGACCAGGTAGTCGACGTGACCGAAGCGGCCCAGGATGTCCTTGACGGTGTGCTCGACCGACCCGGTATCGGTGACGTCGCAGGTGAACGCGTACGCCTGCCCGCCGTTGGCGCGAATCTCGGCGACCAGGTCGTCGAGCGCGTCGCCGTTGCGGGCCAGCGCGAAGACGCATCCGCCACGCTCGGCGACCGCAATCGCGGATGCCCGGCCGATACCGCTGGACGCACCGGTGATGATCACGTGCCGGCCGACCAGGGGGCCGTCCGGGTCGTCGCGGCGGGCCCGATCGGGGTCGAGATGTTCGGCCCAGTACCGCCACAGCGCCGGTGCGTAGCTGCCGAACTCGGGGACCGCGATTCCGCTGCCGCGCAAGGCTTTCTGCGTGTGCTCGGAGAAGAAGGTAGGCGCCAGGTCGACGACGTCGAGCACCTCGCCCGGGATGCCCAGCTGGGTCGCGACCATGTTGCGCCACACCTTGGGCCGGCCCCGCACCTTGAGCACCGGCGCCGCAACCGACCGGGGCAGCGACCCGCGCAGCGGCGGCAGGCCGGCGGCTCCGGCCACGCCGCGGTAAATGCCGCGCAGCCCAATGGTTTTCGGAGATGTCAGATGGAAGGTCTGGCCGTCGCGGCCGTTGGCATGCAGCAGCTCGACCAGTGCGTCGACGACATAGTCGACCGGCACGATGTTGGTACGGCCGGTGTCGGGCAACATGATCGGCGTCAGCCGGGGGAGCACGGCCAGCTTGGCCAGCATGCCGAAGAAGTAGTACGGGCCGTCGACCTTGTCCATCTCACCGGTCCGCGAGTCGCCCACCACCACCGCGGGGCGGTAGATCCGGTAGCGCAGCCCCGATGTAGAGCGCACCAGCAGCTCGGCCTCGAACTTCGTCTGGTGATACGGCGTTGGCAGCTGTTGGCCGATGTCGAAGTCGTCCTCGGTGTACTCGCCGTGGAAGTCGCCGGCCACCGCGATCGACGACACGTGGTGCAGCGTCGCGTCGAGTCGGCGAGCGAGTTCGATGACGGCCTGGGTCCCCTCGACGTTGGCCGCGCGCTGCTCGGCCTCCCCGACGGTGATGTCGTAGATCGCCGCACAGTGCACGACGTGGTCGACGGAGCCCAGCTCGGCCAGGGCGTCGTCGGTCAGCCCAAGGTTCGGCTCGGTCAGCTCGCCGACCAGCGGCTTCGCCCGCTCACCCCAGGCTTTGGCCAGGCGTTCGAACCGGCCGAGCGAGGAGCGACGGACCAGGATCCACACTTCGGCGTCCGGGTGGGCGTCCAACAAACGGGCCACCACGCGGCGCCCAATAAACCCGGTACCGCCGGTAACGACATAACGCATGAAGGACAGGGTGCGCCTGGTAGCGCGGCGTGTCAACGCACTGTGACGTGTTCGTCGTCCGGGTCGTCCCACAGCAGCAGCTGGCGCACCGCCGGGCGCGATCCGTACGGCTGCAGCATCGAGCTGGCCGGGCGCGGGCGCACCCGCAGCGGCCACCAGAACCACCGGCCGAGCAGCGTGGCGATCGCCGGCGTCATGAACGACCGCACGATCAACGTGTCGAACAGCAGGCCGAGGCCGATGGTGGTACCGATCTGGCCGAGCGTCCGCAGGCCGCTGAAGATGAACCCGCACATGGTCACCGCGAAGACCAGCCCGGCGGCGGTCACCACCGAGCCGGATCCCGCCATCGCGCGGATGATCCCGGTCTTCAACCCCGCATGGATCTCCTCCTTGAACCGGGAGATCAACAGCAAGTTGTAGTCGGATCCCACCGCCAACAGCAGAATGACCGCCAAAGGTAATACGACCCAACATAATTCGATGCCGGCAAGGTATTGCCACACCAGTACTGACAGCCCGAACGAGGCGCCCAGCGACAGCGCCACGGTGCCCACGATCACGATGGCAGCGACGAGGCTGCGGGTGATCAGCATCATGATCAACAGGATCAGGCTCAGCGACGCGATCGCGACGATCAACATGTCGTAGTTCGCCATGTCCATGATGTCTTTGTAGGTCGACGCGGTGCCGCCGAGATAAAAGTTGGCGTTCGCCAGCGGAGTGCCCTTGGCGGCCTCGTGCGCGGCCAGTTTGATCGGTTCGACGCGCGCGATGGCCGGCGGCTCAGCGGGATCGCCCTCGTGGGTGATGATCAGCCGCGCCGCCTTGCCGTCCGGCGACAGGAACAGCTTGAGTCCGCGCTGGAAATCGGGGTTGGAGAAGACTTCCGGCGGCAGATAGAACAGGTCGTCGTTCTTCGACTTGTCGAACGCCTGCCCCAGCGCGGCCGGGTTGTCGTTCGCCAGTTCCGACTGCTTGTTGATGCCGAGGTTGGTGGCGTAGTTCTTCAGCGCCAGTTCGCGATTGACCTCTTGGCTGGCGATCTGCTGCGGGATGAGCCCGACCAGTTGCGGTTGGATCGCGTCGAGCTTGTCCAGGCTGGTCGTCAGGTCGCCGAACTTCTCGGTGAGCTCGTCGATGCTGTCGATCGACTCGAAGGTATTGCGCAGCGCGAAGCAGATCGGGATGTCGTAGCAGTGCTTCTCCCAGTAGAAGTAGCTGTGCAACGGCCGAAAGAAGTCGTCGAAGTTCGCGAGCTTGTCCCGGACCTCGTTGATGATCGCCAGCGTCTCGTGGAACTTCTGCGTCTCGTCGTGGGTAGCGGTGGCGAGTTGCTGCTGCAGCGTGTACTGCTGCTGCAGGATTCCGATGGTCTTGTCGAGTTCCTGTGACTGCGTGAGCAAGTCGCGCGCGCGGTCCGCCTGATACTTCAGGTTCTGCACCTGACCGACACTCTGCTGGCTGATCTGGAACGCGATCGAACTGTGGTCCAGCGGTGCGCCCAGCGGACGCGTAATCGACTGCACCTGAGCGATTCCGGGAATGTGGAAGATGCCTTTGGCGATCTTCTCCAGCACCAGCATGTCGGCCGGGTTGCGCAGGTCGTGGTCGGCCTCGACCATCAGCAGCTCGGGCTCTAACCGAGCGCGGGAGAAATGCCGCTCGGCGGCGGTGTACCCCACGTTGGCCGGCGCGTCCGACGGAATGTAGGGACGGATGTCGTAGCTGGTTTTGTAGCCGGGCAGGGCGAGCAGTCCAATGAGGGCAACTGCGATGGACACCACCAGAATTGGGCCCGGCCACCGGACGATCGCGGTCCCGATGCGGCGCCAGCCGCGAGTCTGTAGCGCGCGTTTGGGATCGAACAGCCCGAAGCGGCTGGCGATCACGAGGATGGCCGGACCCAGCGTCAGCGAAGCGACGAGCGCGATGACGATGCCGATCGCGGCGGGGATGCCCAGGCTCTGGAAGTAGGGCAGTCGGGTGAAGGCGAGGCAGGCCACCGCGCTGGCGACGGTCAGGCCCGAGCCCAGCACGACATGCGACGTGCCCTCGTACATTTTGTAGTACGCGTCTTCACGCTCGTCGCCGGCCGACCGGGCCTCCTGGTAGCGGCCGACGAAGAATATGGCGTAGTCGGTGCCGGCCGCGATCACCAGCAGCGTGAGCAGATTCGTCGCGTAGGTCGACAGCGGCAGAACTCCCGCGTTGCCCAAAAATGCGACAAACCCACGCGCGGCGGCCATTTCGATCAGCACGGTGGCAAGAACCAGTCCGGTGGTGGCGAACGACCGGTAGACGAAGAACAGCATCACCGCAATCACGGCAACGGTGAGCCCGGTGACTTTGTTGTTGCCCTTGTTGCCCGCGGTGAACTGGTCGGCGATCGCCGGCGCGGCGCCGGTCAGGTAGACCTTGACGCCGGGCGGCGCCTGCATGTGGTCGATGGTGTTGCGGATGGCGTCGACGGAATCGTTGGCCTTCGCGTCGCCCTGGGCCCCGGCGAGGAACAGCTGGACGTAGGCGGCCTTACCGTCGGTGCTCTGTGACCCGGCCGCGGTCAGGGTGTCACCCCAGAAGTCCTGGATGTGCTCGACGTGCGCGGTGTCGCGCTCCAGCTTGTGGACCATCTGGTCGTAGAACTTGTGCGCGTCCGGGCCGAGGGGCTTGTCGCCCTCGAGCACGATCATCGCCGAACTGTCGGAGTCGAACTCGTGGAACACCTTTCCGATGTGCTTGATCGACTGGTACGACGGCGCATCGGGGGAACTGATGCCGACGTTGTGCAGCCGCCCGACCTCTTCCAGTTGGGGGATGACGATGTTCGGGATCATCGCCGCCGCCACCCAGAACAGCAGGATCGGCAATGCAAGCCGGTGAATGAGATGCGGGACGCGGGGCCGCCGCGCGCTGTGGTCGCTCATCCGGACTTGTCCAGACAGAAGGTGTAGGCGCTCAATTCGTTGACGGTCCTCTCGTCCTTGACGACGCCGTTGACGGTGATTCGGCACCCGAGTGTGTTGCCGTTGCCCTGGGCGACGACGTTGGCGATCACCGCGGGGTCGGTGGTGGTGATGGTGTACGACCATGGCAGCGGGGCGTTGTCGATCCGTTGCGGAGCGGCGTGCACGTCCTGGTAGTTGATGGTCGCGGTGGCCCCGGGTGTGCCGAAGACCTCGTACACCACGTGCTTGGGGTTGAACGGGACGATCTCGTCGGAGGCGCTGGCGCCGTGTGCGGCGTTCTTGCCCGAGTCGAAGGCGCCGTGCAGTCGGTCGACTCCGAAAGCGGCGAGGACGATCACGACGACCGCGACGATGAGCATCCATCGTCGCCGGACGAATGCCGTCGGCGAAAAGCTTTTCACCGGTTCACCTTTCGGCTGAGGCTCGGGAGCAGAACCTCGTCGACGAGGGCCGCCACCGTTGCCTTGGTCGGCGGGTTGTTCGGCATGATGATCCGGAAGATCAGGTAGCCGGGCAGCAGATCCCAGAGTTCGTCGCTGATCGCCGCGGCGTCGATCTCGCCGCGCTTGACTGCGTCGTGCAACACCTCGTCGATCAGCGCCTTGCGTTGGTCGAGGAACTGATGCTGCAGCGCCTCGTTTAGGGCGGGGTGGCGCGAGGTCTCGACGAGCACCGCGCGGATGGTGCCGGCCTGGGCGGAGGCCTGCTCGCGGCACGCCTCCCCGAATGCGATGAGGTCGCCGCGCAGGCTGCCGGTGTGCGGATGCACCGCGACCTGCCGGACACCCTCGATAAAGGCGGCCAACACCAGTTCGGCCTTCGACGGCCAGCGCCGGTACACGGTGGCCTTGCTGGCCCGGGCCCGGGCGGCCACGGCGTCCAGGGTGAGACGGTCGTACCCGTGCTCCTGCAGTAGCTGCAGAGTCACGTCGAGCAACTCGGTTTCGCGCGGCGACCAGGGCGAAGCAGTCACGCCGTGCTGAACCGTCCCGGTCACAGCGGATAACCCTAGAGGGCAGGGGTAGTACTGTCCAGTACCGTACCGAACGGATGAATTCGCTACGTCAGTAGCTGAAGTCCTTGATCCCGTCCCACTCGACCAATGTCCAGCCCAGCACCGGGCTGCCGGTGATCACCACGCGGCCGAGGTTGGGCAGCGGATGGCTGGTCGCGAGGCTGTCCTTGGGGTTCTTCACGTTCATCAGCGTCCAGTACATGATCGACTCGGCGTGCGCGAACGCCACCGGCCTGCTGTTGCCGCTGTCGTAGATCTTCTGCACCGCCGCGCTGAACTGGTCGTTGAACTCAACACCGCTGATCGAGCCGGGGACCGCGTCCTTGACGTCGCCCTTCAACCACAGCGACGGGGCGATCAGGTAAGTGAGGTCGGCCCGCTTGGATGGGGAGTTGTTGTAGCGGCCCGCATCGATTTCCCGTAAGCCAGGCAGGATTTCGACGTGCTTGCCCAACGCGTGGGCCAGCGGTTCCGCCGTCTCCGAGGTGCGGACCATGTTGGACGCGTAGACGCCGTCGAAGTTGTTGCGCGACAGCTGATGCGCGAGTTGCTCGGCCTGCCCCTTGCCGTCCGCGGTGAGTCCCGGGCCGGGAACGTCGGTGTTGATGACGTGCTCGGCGTTGCTGGTCGACTCGGCGTGCCGGATGAACGTCAGCGTGATGCTGCGCACCTTCGGCGAACTCGAGCAGGCGGCGACGGTGATCACGGCGGCGAGGACGGCAGCCACCTTCCAGGCGACAGTGCGATTGCGCATGCGGACAGCCTGCCTTGCCGGGGCCCTCGGCGGGGCACGTTTGCCAGGGTTGGCTGAATAAATCACACCGGTGGGCGGGTGATGAAATGGCGTTGCCAAATCAATGAGACCCGGCCGACCGAAGAGGAGACCCGCATGGCGATCGACCCGAATGCCGTCGGCGCGACCACCGAGCCCCAGTTGTTCGAGTGGACCGACCGCGACACCCTGCTCTACGCGCTCGGGGTGGGGGCCGGTCTCGACGATCTCAAATTCACCACCGAGAACAGCCACGACATCGACCAGCAGGTGCTGCCGACGTACGCGGTGATCTGCTGCCCGGCATTCGGGGCGGCCGGCAAGGTCGGGTCGTTCAACTGGGCGATGCTGCTGCACGGTTCGCAGGGCATCCGGCTGCATGCGCCGCTGCCACCCGCGGGCAAACTTTCGGTGACCACCGAGGTGGCCGACATCCAGGACAAGGGGGAGGGCAAGAACGCGATCCTGATGCTGCGCGGTCGCGGCACCGATCCCGACACCGGCGCGCTGGTCGCCGAGACGCTGACCACGCTGGTGATCCGCGGCGAGGGCGGGTTCGGCGGACAGCCGGGCGAGCGTCCCGTCGCGCCGGAGGTGCCCGACCGCGAGCCCGACGCCCGGGTCGCGCTGCCCACCCGCAAGGACCAGCCGCTGATCTACCGGCTCTCCGGCGACCGCAATCCGCTGCACAGCGACCCGTGGTTCGCCAAGGAGCTGGCCGGCTTTCCCGAGCCGATCATGCACGGACTATGCACCTACGGGTTCTCCGGTCGCGCGCTGATCGCCGAGCTCGGCAAGGGCAACGCCGACGCGATCACCGCGATCGACGCCCGGTTCACCAAGCCCGTGTTTCCCGGCGAGACGCTGACGACGCTGATCTGGCGCACCGAGCCCGGCAGGGCGGTGTTCCGCACCGAAGCGGCCGGGCCCGACGGCAGCAATGCCCGACTGGTGCTCGAAGACGGCGCGGTGGAATACACCGAGGTTTAGCCCGGTCGTCCGCGTGGCAGTCCCGGGCATGGCATTCAAACTCACTTACAGCGACGGACAGTCGACCGATTACGACGACAGCACCAAGTGGGAAGTCGACAACGGGGTCGTCAAGCTGGGCCGCGACGAGGGCGACTGGACGGTTTTCATCTCGCCGAGTCACTGGGCGACGCTCGAACTCGACACCGGCAAGAGCGAGAAGTCGGACGACAAGAAGTCTGACGACAAAAAGCCTGATGACGACAAGTCTGACGACGACAAGGACAGCTGAGGCATTACCTGTCAGGTAATCGTGGCGCCGGTGCCGCGCGGCTAGCATCGGGGCGATGACGACCCTGACCCGCGGCTCGCGTGCGACGCCGGCAGTCGGTCAGCTGCTGCGGGAGTGGCGTGAGCGCCGCCGAATCAGCCAGCTGGACTTGTCGATTCAGGCCGAGATCTCGGCGCGGCACCTGAGCTTCGTGGAGACCGGACGTTCGCAGCCGACGTCGGGGATGATCTTGCGGCTCAGCGAACAACTCGATGTCCCGCTGCGGGAGCGCAATGCGCTGCTACTGGCCGGCGGGTACGCGCCTGCCTATCCCGAGCATGCGCTCGACGAGCCGGAGCTGACCCGGTTTCGCGCCGCTATGCGACAGATCCTCACCGGCCACGAGCCGTATCCGGCGCTGGTGATCAATCGATGGTGGGACATGCTCGACGGCAACGCCGCCATCGCGGTGCTCATCGAAAGCTGCGACCCCGCGCTGTTGACGCCGCCGATCAACGCCCTGCGGGTGTCGCTGCACCCGGACGGCATGGCGCCCCGTATCGTCAACCTGCCCGAGTGGCGGGCGCACGCGCTCGAGCGGGTGCATCGGCAGGTGCTCGCGACGCGCGATCCGCGACTGGCCGAACTGTTGGACGAGGTGTCGGCCTACCCGGGCGGCGAGGCCGAGCGTCCCGAACCGACCGACGTCGCGGTACCGCTTCGGTTGCGGCACAACGGAAAAGAGCTCGCCTTCTTCAGCATGATCGCTGTAGTCGGGGCGCCGTTGGACGTCACGGTCGCCGAGCTGGCGATCGAATCGTTCTATCCGGCCGACGCCGAGACCGCCGAGGTCTTGCACGCACTGAGGAAGTGAGCCGATGACCGACAGCGCAGCCACCGAGATGATTCACGGCCTGGTTCCACTGGCCGTCACGCTGGGCATCACCGCCGACGCCGCAAGCCCGGAAGAGGTTGTGCTGAGCCTGGATTGGGCGGAAGGTCTGACGACCGGCGGGGGTGTGCTGCACGGCGGCATCGTGATGGCCCTGGCCGACACGAGCGGTGCGGTGTGCGCGTTTCTCAACCTTCCCGAAGGTGCCGGTACCACGACGATCGAATCCAAGACGAACTTTCTCGGTGCGACCAGGTCGGGCACGGTCAAGGCGCACAGCCGCCCACTGCATGTCGGGCGGCGCGTCATCGTGGTGGAGACCGAGATTCGCGGTGAGAACGGCAAGTTGGCCGCCAAAACCATTCAGTCGCAAGCGGTTTTGTGATCGACCCGGTCCGCTAGCCGCGCGGTGAATTCGCGAGCTTTGTCGGGGCTTTCCAGCGCGTAGCGGGCGGCGGTGGCACGGTCGCCGTCGTCGTCGTGACGCACCAGGATCGCGACGCCGTCGTCGGCGACCGCGTCGAAGGCGTCCTCGTCGGTGATGTCGTCGCCGAGGTAGATCGGCAGTAGCGGGCCGCCGCCCTGGTTGTCGCGGATGTAGTCGAGCACCCAGCGCAACGTTTTTCCTTTGTCCCAGTCCACATCCGGGCGCAGCTCGATGACCTCGCGGCCCGTCGTCACCCGCAGCGACGTGCGCTGCCCGGCCTGTCGCACCGTCGCCAGCACCTCACCGACCCGGTCGCGCGCAGCGTTGCGGTAGTGCACCGCTACACCAAATTGCTTGTGCTCCACGGCAACTCCGGCAATGCCGCCGAGCTGATCGGCCAGCTCGCGGGCGGCTTCGGTCAACACCGGTATTGACGCGGCTGCTTCAGCATTCTGGTGATGCTGTCCGTCGGGTCCGGTCAGCTCGAAGCCGTGACTGCCCGCGTACCACAGGCCGGGCAGGCCCACCCGATCCCGCACGTCGGCCAGATCCCGACCGCTCAGAATCGCCACCGGGCACTGGTTGCATAGCGCTGTCAGTGCGTCGGCCGCGCCGTCGACCAACCGCGCGGCGGCGGGGTCGTTGACGATCTCGGACAGCGTCCCGTCGAAGTCGTAGAACACGGCGGGCTTGCGGGCGACGTCGAGAGCCTGCATACCGTCGGGCAATTCGGACATCCGGCGATCCCCGGTGCGGATGTCGACGTCAGCGACGTCGCCCCTGCCGATCACCAACGCGAAACCGGCGGCCCGGGCGGCTTCCGCCGAGTCTTCGGTGGACGCGACCACGGCGCTGCGGCCGATCCGCACCGATTGCGCGTCGTCAGATCGACCGACGCGAATGCCCGCGTCTGCAAGGCGTGCCGCGAACGTGGCATCGGGTTCGTCGTCGAACAACACGGTGTCGATGCGGCGTGGGTCGATGGTGACCGGCATGCCCCGCCTTCCCGGCCCGCGGTCGCGGCGCCGGAAGCCAGATTAGTCGGTGACCGTCAGACAGATTTGCGGTCGAACAGCAGGATCGAGTCCTGGCTGAGCATGTCCAGCCGCGACACGGCGATCTTGATGCCGTCGGCGAGCACCTCGATGTCGGATCCCGCGTCGTAGTCGGCGGTGATCCCGAACACCAGGTCGTCGGCATAGCTCATGATCGCGACGCCGGTGCGCAGTTGCAGCGCGATCGGCGGAATGGGCAGCAGCCGGCTGACCGTGCCGCCCATCATCTCCAGCCGGCGATGCGGTCCCGGGACGTTGGTGGCGAGGGTGACGATGCCGCGCTGCGGTAACCGGGTGAGCAGTCGAATCAGCCACGAGGAGAACATGAATGGCACGTATCCGGTCACCGAGACCGCCATGTTGCCGGCCTGCTTCTGCCCGCCCTGCTTGGTGCGGGTCATCCGGCTGTGCACCGCGCGCAGCTGCTGCAGCGGATCGTCTTCCTCGACCGGGAGGTAGGGCAGCATGATGGAGATCTTGTTGCCCGGCTGGTCCGCCGACTCGCCGCCGCGGACCGACACCGGCACCAGGGTCCGTAACGAGTCTGGCCGCGGCTGCTCGCCGCGATGCAGCAGGACGGATCGGTAGCCCTCGGTGATCGCCGCCAGCGCGACGTCATTGATGGTGACGTCGAACTTGTTGCAGATCTGCTCGACATCGGTCAGCGGGACGCGGACGGCGCGATATTTGCGCATCGCCGTCACGGGGCCCACCAGCGACGATCCGGCCGTCGGGCGCATCAGGCCGGCCGCGATCTCGGTCGCGCCGCCGACCGTCCGGGTCACCGTGTTGGTGAGTCCGGTGGCGGTCCGCCAGAGGTTGTTCAGCGGGTGGGAGCGCGCCGGGTTCTCCGGCACCGATGCCAGGTGTTTGGGGCGACGGCCGCCCCGCTTGGCGACGACTGGGCGGGCGAACACGTCGCCGTCCATCTCGTCGCAGAGCCGGGCGAGGATGCGGGTCGCCGAGATCCCGTCGGCCATGCAGTGGTGGACCTTCATCAAGATCGCCCACCGGTTGCCCTTGAGGCCCTCGATCACCCAGCATTCCCACAGTGGCCGATCGCGATCGAGGCGACGCTCGAGCACGTCGGCGACGACGCGGAACAATTCGTTGTCGTCGCCGGGGCGCGGTACGGCGATCCGGCGAACATGGCGGTCGATGTCGAATGCTGGATCTGCCACCCACTGTGGGGCGCCGAGATCGAAGGGTTGGGTACGCAGCATCTGCATGCAGCGGGGAATGGACTGAACACGTTCTGCCAGAACGGCTTTGAACTTCTCGTGATTGGGTAACTTACCGTCGACGATGGCGATGCCACCGATCGCCAGGCTGACATTGCGGTCTGAATCCTCGGCCATGAGGAAGCCGGCATCGAGCGTGTTGAGCTGCTCCACGAATCATCACCGCCGTTCGACTTTGGGATGCCTACGAGTATTGGCGGTGACCGGCGGTCAGAGGTGGCGGCCAGATTAATTCGTGTAAACAACTGGAGTCGGTTGTGTGGCAACGCAGTTGGACTCGCGTTCAAGAGGGTAGAGGCTGAGATTCTCTGAGATTCAAGCGAATTGGCGGCGCGCGGATTTTGAGTCTTTGCGGATGACGAGCCCGCGCGGGCGAACCGCTTGTCAGCCGGGCCGGGTCAAACGAGGCGCGACGGCATGCGAGCTATTCGAACATGAGTTCGATACACTGTTGCGGTGGGGTGGAGCAATGGGCCGCCGGGTTGGTCGGAGATGGAGCGGGTGCTCTCCGGCAAGCCGCGCCGTGCGGGCACGCCGACGGTGTGGACGCCGGCGGACGAGGCGCCGCGGTCGCCTAAGCGAGTCGCCTACCAGCCGCCGGACGAAGACCGGCCGAGCCGTTCGGCCGTCCCGTACGCCGAACTGCATGCGCATTCGGCGTACAGCTTTCTCGACGGGGCCAGTGCCCCCGAGGAGCTGGTCGAAGAGGCGGTGCGGCTTGGCCTGCGTGCCATCGCGCTCACCGATCACAACGGGCTGTACGGCGCGGTGCGGTTCGCCGAGGCCGCCGTCGAGTTGGACATGCGCACGGTGTTCGGTGCCGAACTCTCGTTGGGATCCATCGCCCGGACCGAGGACCCCGACCCGGCCGGCCCGCATCTGCTGGTGCTGGCCCGCGGACCGGAGGGCTACCGCCGGTTGTCGCGACAGCTGGCCGCGGCACACCTGGCCGGCGGTGAGAAGGGCAAGCTGCGCTTCGACTACGACGCGCTCACCGCGGCGGCGGGTGGCCACTGGCAGATCCTGACCGGGTGCCGCAAGGGCCATGTCCGCTCCGCGTTGGTCGCCGGTGGACTGGAGGCGGCGTCGGCGGCCCTGGCCGATTTGGTGGACCGGTTCGGGCGGAGGCGTGTCAGCGTCGAATTGACCCAGCACGGCTGCCCGGGTGACGACGACGTCAACGCCGACATGGCCGTGCTGGCGCAGCGATTCGGGCTCGCTTGCGTGGCTACCACCGGCGCGCATTTCGCCGGGCCGTCGCGGCGAAGGCTGGCGATGGCGATGGGTGCGATCCGGGCCCGGCAGTCGCTGGACGAGGCGGCGGGCTGGCTCGCGCCGCTGGGCGGTTCGCATCTGCGCTCCGGTGAGGAGATGGCGCGGCTGTTCGCGCAGCACCCCGACGCGGTGACCGCCGCCGCCGAACTCGGCGAGCAGTGCTCCTTCGGCCTGGCGCTGATCGCCCCGCAGTTGCCGCCGTTTGACGTCCCGGCCGGACACACCGAGGACAGCTGGTTGCGCGAGCTGACGATGGCGGGGGCGCTGCTTCGTTACGGTCCGCGGGCCCGGGCGCGCCAGGCGTATACCCAGATCGAGCACGAGCTGAGAATCATTGAGCAACTGAAGTTTCCGGGCTACTTCCTGGTGGTCTACGACATCACCCGGTTCTGCCGGGAGAACAACATCCTGTGCCAGGGCAGGGGATCGGCGGCCAACTCGGCGGTCTGCTTCGCGCTCGGCGTCACCGCGGTCGACCCGGTGGCCAACGAGTTGCTGTTCGAGCGGTTCCTGTCGCCGGAGCGCGACGGGCCGCCCGACATCGACATCGACATCGAGTCGGACCTGCGCGAGAACGTCATCCAGTACGTCTACGACAAGTACGGTCGCGACTACGCCGCACAGGTCGCCAACGTGATCACCTATCGCAGCCGAATCGCGGTGCGCGACATGGCACGAGCCCTCGGGTTCTCCCAGGGCCAGCAGGACGCGTGGAGCAAGCAGATCAGCCACTGGAGTGGACGTCCGTCGGACATCGAGGGCATCCCCGAGCAGGTTATCGACCTGGCCGAGCAGATCCAGAACCTGCCGCGGCACATGGGCATCCACTCCGGCGGCATGGTGATCTGTGACCGGCCGATCGCCGACGTCTGCCCGGTCGAATGGGCGCGCATGGCGAACCGCAGCGTGCTGCAGTGGGACAAAGATGACTGCGCGGCAATCGGTTTGGTGAAGTTCGACCTGCTCGGGCTGGGCATGCTCTCGGCGCTGCACTACGTCATCGACCTGGTCGACGAGCACAAGGGCCTCAAGGTCGACCTGTCCACGCTGGACCTGTCCGAACCCGCGGTCTACGAGATGCTGCAGCGCGCCGACTCCGTCGGGGTGTTCCAGGTCGAGTCGCGCGCGCAGATGGCCACGCTGCCGCGGCTCAAGCCGCGGGTGTTCTACGACCTGGTGGTCGAGGTCGCGTTGATCCGCCCCGGGCCCATCCAGGGCGGGTCGGTGCACCCCTACATCCGGCGACGCAACGGCCTCGACCCGGTCGAGTACGACCACCCGTCGATGGAGCCGGCGTTGCGGAAGACGTTGGGAGTGCCGCTGTTTCAGGAGCAGTTGATGCAACTCGCGGTGGACTGCGCCGGCTTTTCCGGCGCTGAGGCCGATCAGCTGCGCCGGGCCATGGGATCCAAGCGGTCGACCGAACGCATGCAGCGGTTGCGCGACCGGTTCTTCGACGGCATGCGGGATCTGCACGGTGTCCCCGACGACGTGATCGACCGGGTTTACGAAAAGCTAGAGGCCTTTGCGAATTTCGGCTTCCCGGAAAGTCATTCGCTGAGCTTCGCGTCGCTGGTGTTCTACTCGTCGTGGTTCAAGCTGCATCACCCGGCGGCGTTCTGCGCGGCGCTGCTGCGGGCGCAGCCGATGGGGTTCTACTCGCCGCAGTCGCTGGTGGCCGACGCCCGACGGCACGGCGTGACCGTGCACGGACCGTGCGTCGCGGCCAGCGTCGTGCACGCCACGCTGGAGAACGCCGGGACCGAGGTGCGACTGGGTCTCGCCGGGGTCCGTCATATCGGCGACGAGCTGGCCGAGAAGCTGGTCGAGGAGCGAAAAGCACATGGCCCCTTCACTTCTCTGCTGGACATGACGACCCGGGTCCAGCTGTCCGTGCCGCAGACCGAGGCGCTGGCCACCGCGGGCGCGCTGAACTGCTTCGACATGTCGCGGCGCGAGGCGCTGTGGGCGTCCGGCGCGGCCGCCACCCAACGGCCGGACCGGCTGCCGGGTGTCGGCTCGTCGTCGCATGTCCCGTCGCTGCCCGGAATGAGCGAGGTGGAGTTGGCCGCCGCCGACGTATGGGCCACCGGCATCTCGCCGGACAGCTACCCGACTCAGTTCCTGCGCTCGGACCTCGACGGGCTGGGGGTGATTCCCGCGGCCGATCTGCTGTCGGTGCCCGACGGAGATCGGGTGCTGGTCGCCGGGGCGGTCACCCATCGGCAGCGGCCCGGTACCGCACAGGGGGTGACGTTCGTCAACCTCGAGGACGAGACCGGGATGGTCAACGTGCTGTGCACCCCCGGGGTGTGGGCGCGGCACCGCAAGGTGGCCCAGACGTCGCCGGCGCTGCTGATTCGCGGCCAGGTCCAAAACGCCAGTGGCGCAGTCACTGTCATGGCCGAGCGGATCGCCAAGCTCAGCTTGAAAGTCGGATCGAAGTCCCGCGATTTCCGGTGAGGTGTCCGATCGAGAGTGAATTTCGCGACGCAACACACCGAGTACGCGTCGTAGAACGCACACTCGCGGGAGGTGTCGGCGGGATGAGTAGTCTCCAAGCATGGCCCTCAACCTTTCAGTCGACGAACTGCTCACCACCACTCGCTCAGTCCGCAAGCGTCTCGACTTCGAGAAGCCGGTATCGCGCGAGGTCCTGATGGAATGTCTCGACCTGGCGCTGCAGGCGCCGACCGGCTCCAATTCCCAAGGCTGGCAATGGGTTTTCATCGAGGACGAGGCCGAGAAGAAGGCGATCGGCGATATCTACCTGGACAACGCCCGGGGCTACCTGAAGGCGCCGGCGCAGGAGTACGCCGACGGCGACACCCGCGGCGAGCGGATGCCCGCGGTTCGCGACTCGGCGTCCTACCTGGCCGAGCACATTCACGAAGCGCCGGTGCTGATGATTCCGTGCATCGAGGGCCGCGAAGACCAGACCCCCATGGGCGGTGCGGGGTTCTGGGCGTCATTGCATCCCGCCGTCTGGAGTTTCTGTCTCGCTCTGCGCTCACGCGGGCTGGGCACCTGCTGGACGACGTTGCACCTGATCCGTGGCGGCGAGCAAAAAGTCGCCGACATCGTCGGCATCCCGCACGAAAAGTTCAGTCAGGGCGGCCTTTTCCCGATCGCCTACACCAAGGGCACCGACTTCAAGCCGGCCAAGCGGCTTCCCGCCGACCAGCTCACCCACTGGAACACCTGGTAGGTCAGACCGCGCCCGCAAAATTCTGCTGTCGCCACGCCTCGTAGACCGCAACCGCGGCGGCGTTGGCCAAGTTCAGCGACCGTCGGCCGTCCAGCATCGGGATGCGCACCCGCTGGGTGATGTGTGGATCGGCCAGCGTCGCGGCGTCCAGTCCGGTGGGCTCCGGGCCGAACATCAGCACGTCGTCGGGCTCGTAGCTGACATCGGTGAACAACGTCGTCGCATGCGCGGTGAACGCGAACACCCGCTGCGGCGCAATCGCCGCCCACGCGTCGTCCAGTGCCGGGTGGACGGTGACCGACGCCAGGTCGTGGTAGTCCAATCCGGCGCGGCGCAGATTCGGCTCGGACAAATCGAAACCCAACGGCTCGACCAGATGCAATTCGGCTCCAGTTGCCGCCGCCGTCCGGATTGCATTACCGGTATTGGGCGGGATTCGGGGCGAGACAAACATCACCTTACACGGAACACCGCGTAGCATGTCATCCATGTCGCGGAGCGTATCTCAGCAACTTCGGGTCCTCGGGCGAGTTCGGTTGTCCGCCGACCGGGAAGAAAGCACGTCGGTCGAGCGGCAACGCGAGGTCATAGTGCAGTGGGCCACAACCCACGGGCACCTGATCGTCGGGTGGGCCGAAGACGTCAACGTGAGCGGATCGGTCGACCCGTTCGACACCCCGTCGCTGGGGCCATGGCTGAACGACCGAGCACCCGAGTGGGATGTGATCTGCGCGTGGAAGTTGGATCGACTCGGACGAGATGCGATCAGGCTCAACAAGCTCTTCGGGTGGTGCGTCGAACACGGCAAGACGGTCGTGTCGGCCACCGAGGCGATAGACCTCGGTACGCCGGTCGGCCGGCTGATTGCGAACGTAATCGGCTTCCTGGCTGAGGGGGAGTTGGAAGCTATCCGGGAGCGCACCCGCGCGAGCCGTGCGAAGCTGCGGCAGTCCGCGCGGTGGCCAGGAGGCAAACCCCCTTACGGGTTCAAGGCCGTGCCCCGCGATGGCGGGGGGTGGATGCTAACCCAGGACCGGGAGGCCGCCTCCGTGGTCCAGAGGATCGTTCGGGACCTACTGAGCGGGGCCACGATGACCGGAGAAGCCCGCACGTTGACCGCCGAGGGTGTCTGCACACCGGCTGACCATTACCGAGCCCAGCGAGGCCTACAGCCCCTCGGGCGCCGTTGGCGGACAACGCCGCTGCGGAATCTGCTCACGTCCCCGGCCCTGTTGGGCCGCGTACACCACGACGGCGAGTTGGTCCGCGATGACGAGGGCCAGCCGATTCAGTTCGCGGAACCGCTTGTCTCGCTGGATGAGTGGGACCGGATACAGGCGTTCGTACAGGGCAACCGGGATGCCCGAAAGGACGACCGCCGATCCGAGACCAGTCTGTTGTCGGGGCTCGCGTTCTGCTTCGCTTGTGGCGGCGCGCTGCACCACGATCTGAACGTCGTGAAACGCCCGTACCGGACGTACGAGTACCGGTACCTCCGATGCAAGAACAGGTGCTCTCCTCAGATTCCGGCTGAGAAGTTGGAGTTGTGGGCCGAGGAGGAGTTTCTTAAACACTTAGGGCACCGCGAAGTCCGAGAACGTGTGTGGGTGCCCGGCGACAGCAACCAAGAGGCGCTGGCCGAGGCTGTGCGGGCTGTGGACGAACTTTCAGCGGCAGCGGGGAGGGCGACATCGGCCACGATGCGCCAACGCCTTCAGAAGCAACTCGACGCGCTCGACGCTCGGATAGCCGAACTGGAGGCCCAGCCCGCCCAGCAGGCGCGCTGGGAGTGGGTTGCAACGGGCGGCACCTACGGCGATGCGTGGGAGTCGGCTGGCACCGAAGGTAGGCGAGCGCTGCTTCAGCGATCGGGGATTACCTTCTCCGCCAGCAGTCCTGGAGGCAAATCTCTGAATACTGACATCAACATCCCTGCCGGGGTCTACACAGAGCCGGAGCTGACAGATCAGCAACGAGCCATCAGGGAGGGGTTGGCTGATCCAAACGGCACTGGAGCAAATACCAACCCGGACGGTTCGGTGACGGTCGTCCGCTCCGGATGCTGAGCAATCCTGAGCCGTCGTTAGCGGTGCGGCTCGGGGACTATGTGCGCCGCTTCGATGTCGATCACAGGACTCATGCGCGTGGGGTTGAAGGCCCACCACGGCCAGAGTTTCCAGTGCAACGCCTTCTTGGCGATGGATTCCTTGATCTGCTCGGGTGCGCGGGTGGTGTCGATCCCAAGCTCCCGGAGTTCAGGACAACCGAGCGGCATCTCGATCTCGGCGCTGTCCTGAGGCGGTAAGACGAGATCCTCTTTCCACCCACCGATCGGAGCCATCGTCGGATCAGCGGGGTGGTCACCGAGCTTGCTCTGGAGGTTCTGCGGGACATCAACTCCGATGATCACCTTGTTGAGCCTGCCAGCCACTAGCCCCTCGTTCCAGACACCCGCGATAGCAGTGAGGGTGTCATGCCCCTCTTCGCAGCGACCGCGAAGCGCGATCTCGGAGTCAATCTTCATGAAAACGCCCGACTTTCGTGCCATGTCGACGGAGAGGTCGGCCTGTTGCTTAGCGATCCGCGCTGACTCCTCGGCCGTCCGCTCCGACGCTTGAGCCGTCTGCCACGAAAGCCACGCTGCGATGGCGGCGAAGATTGACGCGGTCGAAGTGAGCACGGCCCCCAACCCGGCCAGCACCGGCTTCACGCGCGGCCACCAGCCATACAGCCGATCTCTTGTCCGCTTCAGCCGACCGCCGGATGCCGCTGCCGGACTGCTCGGGTTGTTTGACGTTGTCATGGTTGGTTACCTCCGTTTCGAGCGGCGCCCCGAGGCGGGCGGCCCCGAATGGAGCCGCCCACCAGGGAGTTTCGCTAGACGCCCTGCGGTGAGAGCACCTCAACGGACGCCCGCCCACGGCCGGCATAACCGCCGTAGTCCACGGCGATGAACCAGTGCCCGTAATTCGGCACCGTGAGCACCGCCGGGGACCGCGTGTAGTTCCCGCCCCAGCAGCGATGCTGCTCTCCGCGCTGGTAGGAGCGGTAATTCGAGCTATCCAACAACCGGACGTTTGCCGCGTTGCCTTCCAGATTGACGCGGACGACCGCGCCGCGATCCTGGTAACCGAGATCGAACTTAAGGTGCTGCATCTCTATTCCTTCGCCGGAAGGGTTTAGAAACACGACGCCACCTTCATGCCCTCCTATAGGCCATGAAGTTGACCAAGGTGTACCGTCCTACTGGCATTCCCCAATGCGAGGTAGGGGCGGTAACCCTCGGCCAGTGGTCGGGGGTTTCGCTTCCGAACGGGTCGAACACTACCCCTGGGATGCGACATCAAGGCGCAACACAACAACTTGTGTAGTCGGCGTGTCGCGCGCGACAAACCCTCCTTTGTAGGGTAATAGCGCGCTGTTGAATCCCCTTGATATGCCTTAGAGAATCCCAATCTGGCCGAGACCTTGGTTGATCTCTCGAATCCACTCCAGCGCTTTGAACGCCGGGTCCTGCGGTTCGCGGTAGCCGATCGTGATGTCCCAGCCTTTGGAACCGTCTTGGTCCCAGCCGTATCCGAGCTTGGTGACCCGCTCGACGAACACCGTGAACGGAACCGGGAACTCGGCAACCGTTGTGCCGACCCGGTTTCCGAGCCAGAAGTGGCCGTAGCCTTGCTCACCGATCAGGTAGGGACCCGCGTCGGACACCTTGATGGTGTGCGTGATGCGAGCCCGCGTAGCCCAGATCTTCGCCCGGATCGCCATGACGGCCGAGAGCGTGAACGCACGCTCGGCGCCGTCGGCCCAGCCCTCGAAGAGGTGGAAGTCCCCGAGGGAGGTCTTGGTGGACTCCAGGCCGGCCAGCGGGAGGTTGATCCCGTCTTGCGCGGCGCGGTCGGTGCCGACCTCCATAAACGCGAGAAACACGTTCTCGTAGAGGATCTTGGCGATAGCGTCCATCACCCCGCCCAGCGGCGGCAGGTCGATCGCGGTACCCAGCCCACCCGTCGGCGCGAGAGCTGAGTTCACCAGCGACGTCAGGAAGTCCCCGGCCATGTTCACACCAGCACTGATGCCGTCGTTCACGCCAGGCATCGACTGCCCGCCGGTCAGGAAGGACGTGTCTCCGGCTTCGTTGTAGGTGAACTCGGAGGACTCGATGCCGGTCCCCGCGCCGTCCTCGAAGATGACGTGCGGGTAGCCCGGGCTGGTGCCGAGGTACTCGGGTCGGTAGTACTGCTCGGGAAACGTTGGGTCCCCGGTGAATACGTCGATGCCCTCGGTGGTGCCGTCCGAGCCGACGTTCACGGCGGCCCGGATGAGGCCGGTCATCAGCGATCCGCCGAACGACGTTCCGGTGCCCCACTCCGAGTTGTCCACGATGTCCCAGACCAGGCAGCCCTCCCTGAGCGGGATGGCCTGCGCGATGGTCTCGATGAAGTCGTTGTCCAGCTCCCCCTGGAGATCCGAGAACGGGTGGTGGTCACCTTGCGACGGCAGGTAGCGACGGCACACGACGGTGAGCTGAGCGTCCTCCAGCACCTTCTTCGCCACGTCGAACCACGACTTGAAGCGCGAGAAGACGATGACGAGGTTGGAGTTGTCGGCGAAGAACGGGAACGGCTTGACGATGTTCCGCCACGTCCCCGGGTTGAACGACGCCGGCATCCACTCGTTGATGTCGAGCGGATTATCCGGCAGCGTCCACAGCGACGTTTCGAGCCGAAGTATGTTGACGAACAACGTAAGTAGCAAGCACCACTTCGCGGGGCCGAAGACCACCCACAGCTTCGGGAACTGGAGCTCCGGACGCAGGAACGGGTTCGCCCAGCAGAGGATGTGCTTCGCCTGCTCGAAGTCGTGTTTGAACACGACCTCTAGGTAGGCGTCGTTCGACTTGTCCTTCTTGATCGTGTAGCTGACCATGTAGCCGGACCAGCGGGTGCCCTGTTTGTCGATCGTGATGTGGACGTTCCGCTTCTCGCGTCCGCTGAAATTCATGACCCACCGAGCCAGGTAGTGGCTCAGCGAGAGCTTCAGAGAGCAAGTGCCGGTGTCGTTCTCGATCCACTCGTAGTTCACCGCCCGCCAGCCGGCGACCTCGCCACGCAGGCGGTAGTCGCCGTCGTAGAGCTGGATCAGCGGCGGCGCGAGCCGGATCTTCTCCAGCTTCTCGTCGCGCTTCAGGACGTCCTGCCAGAGCCGCTCGTGCTCGGTCAGCCGGGTCGTGTCGTACGGCCCGTCGAGCTTCGTCGGGGGCTTGCCGTAGTACGGCAAGATGGCGCCTGATGCAGGCCCCTGATCGGGCTCTGAGGCCACGATCCTGTCGAAGAGAGCCTGCGACTCGTCGAGAGTCGAGAGTCCAGGCTCGGCCAAAGTAGTTGTCATATAGTGTCTTTCGGGCATACAAAAGCCCCCCAGCTCGAAAGCTGAGGGGCTGCACGGTCTTTGGGTGGCGGGCCTAAGACTGTGGTGCGGTCGCGGCGGCGGCTACCTGTGCCAGCGGCGAGCACCTTGGACGCGAGCGTTGATCAAGCGCTCCTCGTCGGTGTACTCGATGCTGTCGACCGACTCTGTGGACTTCTTCCACGGTGGTCGGTCGCCGCCCTGGGGCTGGGCTCTGGGCGGGGGCGGCTCCGGCACGTACTCCTCGGGCCACGGTTCGCGGGCCGTCACACCAGCACCTCGCCTCGCCGCCATCGCTGCCGTACGTCGCGGCGGCGGGAGATCGCCAGCCACGCCACCGGATTGGCGTGGCGCCAGCGTCGTTGGCGGTACGCCTGGTAGTCAGGCGTCCGGTTCTGGTGGTTGGCGGTACGTGCGTTGCAGCACGGTCGGCAACTGCCGTTGAGACCGCGCCACCCATCCGGGCGCAGCGTGAATTTGTCCAGCGTCAGCGGCTCTTTGTACGTGGTGCACTGCTTCAAGCCGCGCTGATAGAGCCGATCGCGGTAGTCGCGCTCGGCCTGGCTGATCCCAGCCATCTCTTCCTCCTGGTGAATGTAACGATTCGGTCTCGACGACTTCGTAACCCGTACATGTGAGGGCGGACGGATTACCGACCGATCGCACCCCCGGAGGGGGAGGGGTACCCCCCTGGGGTACCCCAGGCGGCCGGAGGCCGCCCGGCAAGCGGCGCTGCCCCGATGCCGGCAGGACCCCCGACCCCGAGCGCACCCCCTGATGCCGAGCCACGTACCCCATCCCCTGCACCCCCGCGCACACACCCCCAACGCCGACCCGCCTGCCGGCGGCCACCCCGAGAGGTGCGTGCTGCCCTTGCCGAGGGTGCGGGGTGCCTGCCATCCCTGGCCCAGCCCTGCCCCTGCACACCCCCGCCTCTATGCCCCTACCCCTACGCCTACACCCCGCACCCCGAGGGTGGGGTGCGGTGTGCCCCGCCCTTGGCCTTACGCCCCCTTGTGCACCCCACACCACTCCTGTCTGTGGTGCTGCCACCCCATGCGCCCACGATGCAGAGCACGGAGCGGAGCGCGCGACACGGAGGCTCCCAATTACCAGGGAAATCCCTGTATCCCGTAGGAGTCCGGTCGGCATACCGTCTGTACAGGGAGGCGATCCACCGCCTTCGGCCAGACGGGAGACCTCAAAACCATGAAAATCACGCGATTCGCGATCCTCGCCGCAGCGGCAGGCGTAACAGCGGTTGGCCTGTTCACCACTCCGATGGCAAGCGGAGATGAACCTCCTCAGTGTTCCCAGGGCCAATACCCCACAACAGACGGATCGGGATGCGCGGGCGTGCCTGACCCCACCAAATACGGCTGCCCGGCGGGTGACTTCAAGTGCATGTTCAATTCGATTGGGGCGCCCGGATCGAACAACAAGCCGCAACAGTAGGCCGGTCGCTTAGATAGGAGTAGGTGATGGTGATTGTTCGGGCTTTAGCGCCTGCCGTTGTCATGGCTTGGGCCGCTGTCGGGTTGGCGTCCCCGGCATCGGCCGAACTTACTGACGGCACCTACCAGATGACGTACTTAGCTAGCTCAGGGCCGGCACCGAGAACTCTCCTCGTCACTTCGTGTGGCGTCGATTGCAAACAGGTCCAAATTGAAGGCCCATACACGCCTGAGCAGTATCACCTAAACGGAAACGCATGGACCACTTCTGACGGTACGAAGACAATCAACAACGACACTCTCGCTGGAACGGCCAACACCTGGGCTATCCAGCTAACCAAGAACGGCTGAGGCGGTAGGACTCGCCGTGATCGGCGCCGTCCGGGGCTGGAAGCCGGCGACTATCGACCGGTGGAACGCCGCTCGTCCGTCCCGTGCTTGAGTGCATGCCACTGCTGATCAGACACCCCAACCTCGCGGGCGGCTTCGTAGATCCGCCTGTCGGACCGGTAGAACTCGGTTAGGGCGTCGTTCAACGCCACGGCGGCTAGCCAATGCTCGGTGTCTTTCGTTGCCTCGCATAGCCGTTGAGCTCGTTCCAGCTCGTAGTGGACTACCGAGCAGATCACGCTGCACGCCTTGCCTCGGTCACGGCCGGTGCGTAGTCCCCGGCCACAACCTTCACGGACGCACTTCGGATTTCCGCCCCGGCCTCGTCGGCCCCGGCGGGGGCGGCGTCGTGGTTCATCCCCGGGCGGGAAGATCGAAGCATCTGCCGTCACGCTGGCCGACCGCCGTTGATCGTTCCGCCTGAGCCGCCGAGAGCGGCTTGGAGCAATTCAAGTCCGTTAAGGGCCAGATGCCCCGATGCGGCCCCTCCGCCGATGGCCTGCGTGAGCTGCTCGGGCAACGTCAACGGTGGTTCAGCCTCTTCCTCGGCTTCGCGCTGGGCGCGGTCGGCCGCGTATTGATCCTGCCAACGGCGATCTTCGAGGAGGGCGCGAACAGCCTCGCCCCGTCGATCAGGCTCGGGCTCGGAATCGACGACGCCGCTGACTATCCCGCGCTGCTCCATCCGGCGCATCGCTTCCAGCTCGAACTCGCCGCCGATGGTCGTCGGGGCCGTCGACGGAGTGCGGTTGAGCATCCTGACAAATCGTCTCGCTGATCCTGTAGACATCGCGTTCTCCTATCGATCTTTCGGGTCGGTGCGGTGCCGCATGAACAGCGCGCGGCGGCGCTCGTCGGGGGTCATCGCCGTGATGCCGGGGAGTTCGCGACCGGCGCCGGGCGGTTCCGGGCGATGATCTCGTGGCGGATCACGGCGGACTCCCTCAGCGTGGTCAGCTCGAAGGCGACACCCTCGCGAGCGGCGACGAACAGAACCTTGTCCAGCGCCTCCAACGTCTGGTTGCCGTTGGCCCGGTGCGCTTCATCCAGACGGGAGAGCTGGCGTCCGTCTGCGGGTCGCAGGACTCCGCGCAGCGCGGGGTCCGGCTCGGTCTGCTGACCGGGCAGGCTGGCGACCGACTGGACCCACGCGGCGACGGCGCGCAGGTATCGGGCTGCGTCTTGTGCGGCACCGAACGCGGACAGCGCGGACGGGCCGGCCTCGATCAGCGATCGGTCGTTGAGGTCCTCGGGAAGGACGCTCACCGCGTCAACGTAGGCGGCAGCGTGCCTGACGAAATCCGGGGTCAACTGCTCGATGATGCCGGGGACGGCGGCGCTCGCCTCGCGGAGCACCGCGCGGGCGGCGGTGTCGACAGCGGTCGCCTTGGCGACCTCTAACACCGGACGTTCCTCCGCTTGGCTCAGCGACGGCAAGAGCTCGTTGGCGTAGTCGTAAATCGCCCGCTCGGCGTTCTCGGGGGTGATCCCGCTCAGGTCGAACACCGGCTGGTGTCCGATTTCGACCCAGCGCAACGACTCAAGGATGTCTATCGCCGCCGTGAGCGGCTTCGGCAGCTTGACGCCGAGTTGCGGCCAGTCCGCGACGTTGCCGGCGATGTGGGTTGGCGTGGCGTATCCGTACATGGGTTTCTCCTGGGTGTTGAAATGAGAAGCCCGCCAGCGGAATTGCTGACGGGCTCGGGTGGTGTTCGGTATTCGTTTGCGGCCTATATGGCTTGGGAGGCCGCCGCCGTCTCGGCGAAAGGATCGGGCCAGTCC
Source organism: Candidatus Mycobacterium wuenschmannii (assembly GCF_030252325.1). Lineage (NCBI taxonomy): Bacteria > Bacillati > Actinomycetota > Actinomycetes > Mycobacteriales > Mycobacteriaceae > Mycobacterium > Candidatus Mycobacterium wuenschmannii. Next base: position 4,823,858 of record NZ_CP126981.1, read on the forward strand.
AACCGGGCGCCGCCCTCGTTCCACGACGGCAACTCCCAGAAGGGTTCGGCCGTCGCCAGATCGGGCGCCGCCCACTCCTGCGGCGTGTCCTGCGCTGCTCGCTGCGCTCGCACCTCTCGGTATCCCTTTCGTTCGCGGTCGAACCGTTCGGTTGCTCGGTCGTGCCAGTCCGCCACGCCGTACTCCTCGGCTACCCGATCGCGGTCTCCGTTCGGGTCCAGCTTGTACACGGCGTTCCGTTGTCCTTGCCGGGTCAGCAGCCCGTGATCCACCAATCGGTCCGTCTGCGTTCTGACGGTCCGAAGGCATATCCCCGTTGCATCGCCCAGTACCTTGCGGGTCGCACCCTCGGGGTGCTCCAGCAGGTACTCCCAGATGCGTTGAGCGCTCTTGCCAAGGGCCTTCTGCGACCAGCACGGATGCGTTGTTAGGGGCAATAGTGGGACACACAGAGTAGTGGGGGATGTAACAACTCTGTGTGTTCGGGTATTGCCCTTAACGGGGGGCAACCAGTCGAGGTTGACCCTGTAGGTCCCGGCGTCATCCCCGTCCCGATCAGAGGACGGGGTGACTAGTCCCTTGCGGACGAGACGCGCCAGAGCGCGGCTCACGGTGTCGAGCCCGAGCACCGCTCGTAGTGCCAGCTCTCGAACGCTGGCGTCCACGGTGTACCGGTTGGTCTCGTGGCCGAGCGTCACCAACGCGAGCGCCACGGCCCGTTCGGAAGAACCTCCTCGTCCTGGCCACGGCGCAGCTTGCAACCGCATCAGCAGCTCTCCGAGCCGCGCTCTGACGGCGCGCTCGGGGTAACCCCAGTCGTACCGCTCGTCGGCGTTGTTCCAAGCGCCCCGAAGGTTCTTATCGAACTGCCCCCGGGTCTTGAAGTCGGTCTTCGCGCCGGTGCGGTAGGTCCGGCCCAGCTCCGAGTTCCAAAGCAGGTCCGAGAACTGCTCGAAGGTCCAGTCCTGGCCGTAACACGTCCACGCCACCGACGAGACTGCCGCCCAGGTGGTTTGGAGCGTGAGGCTGCCGTCGAGCAGCCGCAGCGTCCGATCAGGTAGCCCGGACATGCTCGGTGCCTTTCAAGGCCACGTCGATCTCATCTCGCAGCGCGGCCAGGGCCGGCGCATCGAACAGTAGGAATCGCGAAGTGCCAACGGGGGAAACGCGATACGTCGTTGCTCGGCGATCGCGGTCCCACCGTTTCTCGATCGTCACGCGATCAACGCCGCCTCGATCACGGCCAGCCTTTGGCGTGAGTCTCGCAGCGCGAAGCGGTACTTCGACTCGTTGATCCGGGCGCAGTGGAGACACCCGCCGTTGGCGCGGCGGTCCTGCGGCCCTCGGATGACGTGCCGCCCGCTGCGGCACAGTTGCGGTTGAGGCAATGGAGCCCTCCTTCTCGATGACTCATCGTTATTTCGGAAATGAAAGCCAAGCCCGCCAACGGAGTTCGTCTGGTCCGGTGACGGGCGGGCGCTCGACAGGTTGTGCCCAGGAAGACCACCCGGAGCGCACGGAGGGCTAGCGACCTAACCGGCGCTTGCCCTCTGCACCCTTAGTGAGCAAATCGACCATTTCGAGCCGCACCGAACTGCGATCTCGGTTACACGCCAGCCGCGCCCGGTGCCGGACCTCGATATGGGCCGGCTTCATGTCGTTGGCCTGGCGGTTGTCCCTCCAGCACCGCGTCTCGGGATAACGGACCTGTCGCCGGCAGCTCGATAACTCGTGCTGCTGGTACCACCCGTCCTCATCGACGGGCCACGCGCGTCCCTTACGTCGCCCCGGCTGACGCCTGAGGTTGTTTCCGATACGCGTGCACTCTCCTGGGCAGTACCTACGCCTGGTCTTGTCGTTCGGCAATGCTGACCCGCACACGGCGCACAGGGCTGCCGCGACGGACCACCGGGCGTGCTGGTCCACGTGCCACGTTCCGCGAGGCATCGTGACTCTTTGATCATCGGCACGCTTCCCGCCGTACCGCGCTCGGCGGACGCGGTGCCCGATGTCCTCGCCGTGCCAGTAATCCCTCTCGCCGCTGAAACCCCAGCCTCCACCGCTGCCCGCGTCACGCTCGTCGTCTTGCCACGCCCGTCCCGGTTGGCAGTAGTCAGGGCTTCCAGCCCCCTTCGCGTCCCGGAGCACCTGGCGGTACGTGTAGGGCTTGCTGGCAACGCCCACTCCGGTCGGCCAGGCTGTGCAGCCGGCCTCCGCCCACCGTTCGAAGCCTCGGTCGTCGTAGGCGACCAGAGAGTGTGGCGCCGAAGTCCCGCGCTCTGGTGAGTTCCCTTCGATCGCTGCGGCTTTCACTTCTGCGGCTCCCGCATGACGCCGTGCGCCGCCTCCCACGCATCCCGTATGACTCGGGTGATGCTGTGGTCGTTGGCGACCATCCGCCACTGCGGTCCTGCGTAGAACGCGATCCGGATCGGATAGTCGGGGTTGTACTCGCCGGGGGGTTGTTCCCACTCGGCGAGAAGCAGCAACCCGAACTGGCGGACGTACGCCTGGGCACGCTGCCACGAGTCGTCGCTGTCCATCGACAGCGGCCCGCGCTCTACCCACAGATGCGTTCCGCCGGCGTCAGCCGACACATGGATCTGGTCGACGGGGTTGTCCTCCAGAATCACTGCCATCCGCATCCCGTCACGGTCGTAGTTCACCCCTCTCGCCGACCCATCTTCTCCATCAGCGCGGCCAATTCCTTTGCGCCGTCGCCGGTTATCACGTCCAACAGTTCTTGAATGCTGTTGCCGTGGACCTCGACCCGAGGGGCGTCCGGTCTCTGGCCGCCCCGAAAGGTCAGAACGAACTTGCTGTCGGTGTCAGTCATCACGCCGCCACCTCGTAGACCGTCAGCTCGGCACGGCCGAACACCATGACGCCGGAGTCAGCCAACTCACGGGACAGGTCACCGGGAACTAGTCCCTCGGTGAAGTCGGCCAGCCGCTTGTAGCGCGGGCCGTCCAGCTCATCGTGGTCCCGTAGTTGAACGCTGCGGTAGGTGAACGCCCGGCGGGTACCTGTAGCCCGCTCAGTCACCCACCCGGCGAACAGCCAATGCGGCTCGCAGATCGCCAGCTCGATACCGATGCCCCGGACGGTTCCCGGCTGCGCCGAGCCTCGGGGCGGGTAGCCGGCCTCGTCGAGCGCGTCCCACGCCGCCGTCTCGGCGAAGTGCAAAAGTCTTTCTACCGTGTCCATGTCTGCTCTTTCTGTCGATGTGCCCTGACCGCTACTAGCCCGTCCAACATATGCTTGGCAGGCCGTTAGTGCGTGACCGACGTTACATCGTTGCTAACGCTTTGGTCAACCCATGTCGGCCAAGGTAGTATCGACTCATGGCGGGCAGGCAAAACCCCAAAGTGGTTATCGAGCAGCGGATCGGCCCCTGGCAAGTCGCCCTGGCGTGGCCTGACGATGCGGACCAAGGCGGGCCAGTTGAAATCTCGATTAAGCCCTACGCCGATGCCACCGACGATGAATTGATCGGCGGACTCTCGTCTACCGTTCTGCGGCATATCGACTTTCGGGCTGCCCGTGAGAAGTGGGTGGCGATCAAAGCTCATGGCCTTGACCGGCCTGACGGATTGGCAACGCTCCGGGACGCTCAACTGCGGAAGGTGTTAGAACGCGATGGGGTCACCGACACATATCTGGCGCTTCTGGCGAACGCTTACATTCAGTTGACCCGAGCGGGTGAGAGCTCGGTGTCCAAGCGGCTCGCGGAGGCAACCGGAAGATCCCCTGACACGATCAAGCAACACCTACATCGAGTCCGCAAAGAGGGAATGCTGACGGCAATCTCGGGCAAGGCAGGCGGACTCCTCACCATGAAGGCGGTCGAGATCATCCGCGCCGCAGGCGCCGCGCAACGCAAACGCGATGAGGCCGGCTCCGCCTCCTAGCGCTGGATTGTGTGTGAGCGGCCGGGCAGTTTCAGCAAAAAATACTAAGAGTGTGATTTAGCACTCGATCCGGTCGGGTGCTAAGGGTACGATCTCCTCAGCGCAGCAAGCCCCAGGTCCATGCCTGGGAGGCTCGGGTTCCTGAGGCTTGTGCTTCTACTTGGAGTGTAGAAAGCCAAGCTAACAGGAAACAATGTGTCGTGGAAGGATTTCCAGCACATTGTGACCAGGGTTTCACCTTGCCGCGTTGCTGGTCGCGCCCAAATTGGGCCCGACCGTAAACGGAAGGATACTGAAACGTGTTGACCTTTAAGGCCGACTACGACCGAGGGGGCCACCCAAGTTGGTGGCTCACAAGCAGCAACGGCGAAGAGGTTGGGTGGGCAGGGCAATCCTTCGCCTCGCTCAGCAGTGCCAAGCGTGCGGCGGAGTCATTCAAAGCGGGCGCCGCAACCGCTAGGTACGAGGTGTACAAGGACACCGGCGGCCACTACCGCTGGCGTGCGTGGAGGTCGAGCGACAAGGTCGCCTCTTCGGGCGAGTCGTTCTACAGCGAGTTCAACGCCAAGCGCGCAGCTGAGAACGTCCGAGTCAACGCCAGGACGGCTGTAGGGCCGTAACGCCGATCACGCGAAACACCCCCTGGGCGAAAACCCAGGGGGTGCTCCGTGTCGTGCGGCTCTAGTGAGCGGGGCCGGGTGGTGGCCATGACCGTCGTCGGCCTCTTTCGGCCGGCTTGTCCACGACGGCCGGGGGCGCGTCGGGCTAACCAATCGAGTAGCGCGGCGGCGCGGGCGTAATCCCGGCCTGCTTCTCTAGCGCAACGAGACGATTTTCGATCTCCATCAAGTTGCCGACAACGACGGCGACGACCACTTTCGCGGTCTCGTCGGGGGAGACGTTGGCGGCGGTCGCTCGTGCGACCATCGTCTGGATGTTTCGCGAGAGATTCAGCTCTTCCGGGATGTCCAAATTGAGGAAACGCTCTAGTTGCTCAGCCATCCTCTCAACGTATAGACGGCATCTGACAACCTGCCCTGTCCAGCTTTCTGCGCTTCGTCATGCCCGAGGAGAAAAACAGCAGCCTGAACACAACACACGGTAACCGGAATTAGTTTGCTCGGTCACGTCAGGCCACGTCTGAGGGACGTCGGTGAACTCTGTCTGTTCAGTAAGAATTCTGGTCACACCAGCCACAGCCTGGCATACTCGCTGAATTGCCAGGCGTATATCGCTTGCCCGTCGCTCGGGGTGAGCGCAATTAGCAGGAAGTCCCATGAACGACGCGCTAACACTGCGATTCAGCGGAGCGGACGCTAACACCGCGCTAGTCCAGTGACCATCTTTGCCCGTGCCACGCGGGCCCGCTCGTCGTCGAAGAATCCGGCCGCGGATGGCGAAGGCGTCGAATCCGCGTCGATGAAACGGCCCCCGTCCTGGTCGCTGCGCAATTGGCCGGTCCGATGGAAAATCGTCGCCATTGTCGCGGTGCCTTTGGTGCTGGCAATGGTGTTCGGTGGATTTCGCATTGCTGCAGCGCTGAACGACGCGCACCGGCTCCGTCTGGCCGCCGACCGGGCCGAGATGGTTCCGGCAATCGCCAAATACATGTCGGCGCTCGACGTCGCTTTGCTGGCCAGTTCGACCGGCGGTGACGCCGAGGGGGCCAAGAAGAACTTCGACGCCCGCCGGAACGAACTCGAGGCCCGGCTGCGCGGAACCGACGTCGCGCCCGACGTGAGCGCCGGCGTCGACGCCATTCTGGACGGCGGGCAGTCGTTGCTGGACAACGTCGCGTCGAACACGCTCGGCCTGCGGCCGCGAGTGACCACCTACGCGCCGATTCTGTTGACCGCCGAGAACGCGATCGACGGTTCGGTGCGCGTCGACAACGAGCAGATCCGGGCCGAGGCGCAGGGCCTGAGCCGCGCGATCGGGGCCCGCGGCCAGATGATGATGCAGCAGGTGCTGATCGGGCGGGGTGCCGATCTGCCCGAACCCGAACTGCGGACGTCGATGATCACGCTCGCCGGAACCGAGCCGTCGACCCTGTTCGGGATGGCCGAGGTACTCGGCGTCGGTTCGCCGGAGGCCAAGTCGCTGCAGCAGCAGATGGTGACCCGGATGGGCCTGATGTCGGACCCGGCGCAGAAGCTGGTCAACAATCCGGGCTTGCTGAAGTCGGTGCAGACCACCGACAGCATCGCCGCGAAGATCATCGAGGACATCAGCGCGAAGGTCACCAAGGCCGTCGAGGGGCAGGCGCACGAGCGGCGCAACGCGGCGATCCGCGACACCGTGCTGGTGCTGTCCGCTATCATCGCCGCGCTGATCCCCGTGTTGCTTGTCGCCAGGTCGCTGGTCCGGCCGCTGCGCGTGCTGCGCGACGGCGCGCTGAAGGTGGCCCACGAGGACCTCGAGCGCGAAATCGCCCGGGTCCGCGCCGGTGACGAGTCGCCGCCTCAGCCGCTGCCGGTGCACACCACCGAGGAGATTGGCCAGGTCGCGCACGCCGTCGACGAATTGCACACGCAGGCACTGCTTCTGGCTGGCGACGAGGCGCGGTTGCGGCTGCTGGTCAACGACATGTTCGAGACGATGTCGCGGCGCAACCGGTCGCTGGTCGACCAACAGTTGTCGCTCATCGACCGCCTCGAGCGCAATGAGGAAGACCCCGAGCGCCTCGACAGCCTGTTCCGGCTGGACCACCTGGCCGCCCGCATGCGGCGCAACGGCTCGAACCTGCTGGTGTTGGCGGGCGCGCAGGGTTCCCGCGGCGACCAGCGCACCAGCGTCCCGCTGTCGTCGGTCATCCACGCCGCCGCCTCCGAAGTCGAGGACTACCGCCGCGTCGAGACGTCGATGGTGCCGGACTGCACGCTCTCCGGCGCCGCGTCCGGCGACATCGTGCACCTGCTCGCCGAGTTGATCGACAACGCGCTGCGCTACTCGCCGCCGGCCTCGCCGGTCCGGGTGTCGGCCGGGTTCCGCAGCGACGGCGCAGTCCTGCTGCAGATCGTCGACGTCGGCTTGGGCATGACCGACGGCGACCGCCGAATCGCCAACATGCGGTTGCGTGCCGGGGGAGAGGTCAGCCCCGACAGCGCCCGGCACATGGGCCTTTTCGTGGTCGGCCGGTTGGCGGACCGGCATGGGATCCGGGTGCGGTTGCGCGGGACCTCACTGGAGGAAGCGCGGTCGGGGTCGACGGCTGAGGTCTACCTGCCGGCGACGGTGCTGGCGGGCGCCGACGCGGGAAAGGCGCCGCCGAGCGAGCCCGAAGCCGCGGCGCCGACCGTCGCCGCCGTGCCCGCCCTGCCGGTCGACGAGCCGGACTACGTGGCCGACCTCGCCCCCGAGGAGGACACCGGCGACCGCAGCGGCTCGCCCGCGACCGAGTCCTCGGTCAGCCTGCTGCCGCGGCGACGGCCCGGAGGCAGCGGCATCACCGGCGGCCCGGCCGCGCTGCCGGCGGAAGACGCCGAACCGGTACCGGAAAGGCCCGCGGCACAGCCGGTTTCGAACACGTCGTCGTTCTTCGGTTCTCGGGTCCGGTTCAACAAGGAGAGCCGCAAACGGCCGGAACCGGAAGTGCCGCCCGTCCCGCAACCCGAGCCCGAGGCCGAGGACGTGTGGGCCGCTGAAACCCCTGCGCCGGTGGCCGCCCGTCCCGCCGAAGACGATCTGATCTACCAGCGGATGCTTTCCGAATGGCTGGTCGATCCGACCGACTTGGCGCAGAGCCCGGATCTCGATTGGCAGTCGGTGTGGGACCGCGGCTGGTCGGCCGCCGCCGAGGTGGACAACACCCCGGTGCAGACCCACACCGAGCAGGGCCTGCCGGTGCGCGACCCCGGCGCCCGCCTGGTGCCCGGCGGCGCCCGCGACGAGCAGAATGGCACCGCGCACCACCGCGCCGGCGACGAGAACGGAACGACCACCAACGGCGGGCACGCCCAGCCGCCCGCCCGCGACCCTGAGGCCATCCGCGCCTCGATGAGCAGCCATTTCGGCGGCGTCCGCGCTGGACGCGCCCATGCCCGCGACAACGATCAAGGATCCGATCCCGAATGACCTCTGGCCACCACCCCGCTGGCTCCGACAATTCACTGGACTGGCTGGTGTCGAATTTCGCCCGCGAAGTCCGCGGAGTCTCGCACGCGATCCTGGTGTCGGTCGACGGGTTGCTGATGGCGGCCAGCGAGCGCCTGCCCAAGGAACGGGCCGACCAGCTTGCCGCGGTCTCGTCGGGCCTGGCCAGCCTCGCCAACGGCGCCGCGCAGCTGTTCGACGGCGGCCAGGTGCTGCAGTCGGTGGTGGAGATGCAGAACGGCTACCTGCTGCTGATGCAGGTCGGTGACGGCTCGCACCTGGCGACCCTGGCCTCGACGTCGTGTGACATCGGACAGATCGGCTACGAGATGGCCGTCCTCGTCGAGCGGGTGGGCAACGTCGTGCAATCGACCCGACGCGCCCCGACACGGTAACCGCGCATGGACAACCGAGAAGGCCCGCACTTCGAGCCGCCGCCCCCGGAGGCGAGCCTCGTTCGCCCGTACACGCTGACTGCCGGCCGGACGAAGGCAACCGTCGAGATCCCGCTGGAAGCGCCGGTGCAGGCGCTGCAGTCGGCGATGTTCCATCGGTGGCCGCTGCACGACGTCCGCGGCAGGATTGTGCAACTGTGCGTCAAGAGCCCGTCGGTCGCCGAAATATCGGCCCGGCTGGATTTGCCGCTGGGTGTCACGCGCGTGTTGGTCGGCGATCTGGTGACTTCGGGTTACCTTCGAATCAATCGGACGTTGACCGAACGCTCCACCCGTGATGAACGCCGCGAACTGATAGGAAGGACGCTCCGTGGCCTACGAGCGCTTTGACGCGGGGTCCGCCCCGCAGCCGAAGTCGCGCGATACCGCGTCCACGAAGATCGTCATCGCCGGTGGATTCGGTGCGGGCAAGACAACTTTCGTCGGTGCGGTGTCGGAGATCATGCCGCTGCGTACCGAGGCGATGGTCACCGACGCATCCGCCGGTGTCGACATGGTCGACGCCACCCCGGACAAGAAGACCACCACGGTCGCCATGGATTTCGGTCGGATCACCCTGGACGAGGATTTGGTGCTCTACCTGTTCGGGACGCCCGGGCAGCGCCGCTTCTGGTTCATGTGGGACGACCTGGTGCGCGGCGCGATCGGCGCGGTGATCCTGGTGGACTGCCGGCGGCTGGAGGACTGTTTCGCCGCGGTCGACTTCTTCGAGCACCGCAACCTGCCGTTCCTCATCGCCGTCAACGAATTCGATGGCACACCAAGGTATCCCGCGGCCGAAGTGCGCAAGGCGCTGACGCTGCCTGCCCATGTCCCGGTGATAAACGTCGACGCCCGCGATCGCCGATCGGCGACCGACGCCCTGATCGCGGTCAGCGAGTACGCGCTGGCGAGTCTGTCGCCCACCGCGTAGTGGATTGGAGCGATAGCGAATTCGTCGGCCGTGACTTTCGCGACGACGACCTCAGTCGGCTGCGCACCGAACGGGTGGTGTTCACCGAATGCGATTTCCGCGGCGTCAACATGGCCGAGTCCGAGCACGTGGGGTCGGCGTTCCGCAACTGCTCGTTCAACCTGACGACGCTGTGGCACAGTACTTTTCGTCAGTGCAGCATGCTGGGCTCGGTCTTCGTACGCTGCCGGTTTCGGCCGCTGACGCTCGATGAGGTCGACTTCACGCTGACCGTGCTCGGCGGAAATGACCTGCGCGGCATCGACTTCAGCGGTTGCAGGCTGAGGGAGGCCAACCTGGTCGAGGCCGACCTGCGCAAGACCGTGCTGCGCGGCGCCGACCTGTCCGGCGCCCGGACCACCGGAACCCGGCTGGACGAGGCGGACCTGCGCGGCGCGCGGGTGGACCCGTCGCTGTGGACGACGGCGTCGCTGACCGGGGCGCGCATCGACGTCGAGCAGGGCCTGGCCTACGCCGTCGCGCACGGATTGCGGCTGGACGCCTAGCGTTTCAGCCGGATGCTCCACCGCACGTAGCCGGCGTAGGCCAGTGACAGCGCCAGCAGCATGCCCAGGTCGAAGAAGAAGATGTGCTGGGAGTGTTGCCAGATCGGGTCGTTGGTCGGAATCTGCTTGACCTTCACCAGGCTCGGGAAGTCGATCGACGACGCACCAGCGGCGTAGCCCCAACGTCCGGGGGTGATCCACGACAGTTGGTTCAGCCCCGCGCGGCCGGTCACCGGAATCATGCCGCCGGCCAGCACCAGCTGGGACATGATCGTCACCACCAGCAGCGGCATGATCTGCTCGGTCGTCTGCGCCACCGCGGACATCAACATGCCGAGAATGGCTGAGGCGACACAGGTTCCGGCGACGGTGATGAAGAGCGCGAAGGTGGAGTCGCCGAAGAACGGCGGATGCGCTGTGGGAGCACCCTTTCCGAGGCGCACGATGAACGTCGCAATCGCGGCCTGTGTCGTCGCGAAGAGGCAGAACACCGACACCTTCGCCAGCAGATAGGCCGTCGTCGACAACCCGACTGCCTGTTCTCGCCGGAAGATCGGCCGCTCGCCGATCAGGTCTCGGATGGTCAGCGCCGTGCCCATGAACACGGCGCCGATATTGAGCAGCACCATGATGTACTGCGGCTGCGTGGGCGCCAGACCTAATGGATCTGCCGGTCCCAGACCGGGTTTCGGGCCCTTCACGGTCAGCGACAGCGCGCCGATCAGGAACGGCAGCACCGCCAGGAATATCGAGTAGCCCCGGTCGGAGATGACCAGCCGGACCTGTCGTCGGGCGATCGTCGAGAGCTGACGGAACAGGTCGGTGTGCACGGGTTCGCCGAGGTCGGCCGGACTTTGTTTGTCCGGCGGCTTGGCCTCTGACCTCCCGCCGCGTTCCACGAAGCGGCGATTGGCCTCATCCGGGTCGGCGCCGACGTTGGCGAAGATGTCGGCCCAGTTGGTGGTGCCCAGCGCCTCGCCGACCTGGCTCGGCGGCCCGTTGAAGGCCATCCTGCCGCCGGGGGCCAGCAGCAGGATCTGATCGCAGACGTCCAGGTAGGACACCGAGTGCGTGACGACCAGAACCACACGCCCGGCGTCGGCGAGTTGCCGCAGCATGAGCATGACCTGCCGGTCCAGTGCCGGGTCGAGGCCGGAGGTGGGCTCGTCGAGCAGCAGCAGCGACGGCTGGGTCAGCAGCTCGAGGGCGACCGACGCACGCTTGCGCTGACCACCGGACAGCTTGTCGACGCGGGTGTTGGCGTGCTTGGTCATGTCGAGTTCTTCGAGCACCTGCGCGACGACCTGCGCGCGTTCCTCTTTGCTGGTGTCGGGCGGCAACCGCAGCTCGGCCGCGTAGCCGAGTGCCTGGTTGACCGTCAACTGACGGTGCACCACGTCGTCCTGCGGCACCATCCCGATGCGGCTGCGCATCGTCGCGTATTCGGCATGCAGGTCGTGACCTTCGAAGGTCACATTGCCCGAACTGGGCCGGGTGTATCCCGCGATCAGCCGCGACAGTGTCGTCTTGCCCGCACCCGAGCCGCCGATGATGGCCGTCAGGGTGCCGGGGCGCGCGGTCAGCGAAATGCCGTCCAGCAGTTCCTTGCCGTCGATGCGGAAGTGCACCCCATTGACCTCGAGGCCGCCGGTGCGGGTGGCCGCCTCGGTGCGCCGGACCAGGGTGCCGTCGTTGAAGGCGAGGTCGATGTTGCCGATCGTGACGATGTCGCCCTCGTTGAGCACCGCCGACCCGACACGCACGCCGTTGACGAAGGTGCCGTTGACGCTGCTGGCGTCGCGGATCTCGGTGCCCAGCGGCGAGTCGACGAGGAATGCGTGATGGCGCGAGGCCAGCACGTCCTGGATCACGATGTCGTTGTCGTTGGCGCGCCCGATCGTCATCGACCCGGCGGGCTTGTTCGGCGTGGACGAGCCGGGCAGGATCGCCTGGATCATCTTGGTGGCCAGGTTGCCCGCCTCCGGCGGCGTGCTGATAACCGGTGCGGGGCCCATCTGGGTCTTGGGCGCGGCGTCGACCGGTACCGGTGCGGGCTGCCGGATCGGCGGTGGCGCCTGGTGCTGCGGGTAGGCGGGCGGGCGCTGTCCCGGGTGGGGCTGCTGGGGCGGTCCGCCGGGGTATGGCCGAGGGCCCGGTCCGGGCGGCGGTCCCTGCCGAGGTCCCGGCGGCGGACGGTGCGGCTGCTGGGGGCCGGGGCCGGGTCCGGGTCGTAGCGGAGCGCCGGCGCGGGCGATCGGCATCGATGTGGTCTGGGGCGGCCGGCCGGCAACGCCGTCGTGGCGGCCGATCTCGAAGCTGAGCGCCGGGCCGTCGGGGTTGCCGATGTTGACCGTTTGCCCGTCGTGCAGGTCGATCGTCGGGGCGCGCCGGCCGTTGACGTAGGTCCCGTTGAGCGAGCCGTTGTCGATCGCCCGCCAGCGGCCCTGCTCGAAGCGCAGTAATAGGTGCGCCCGCGAGATCAGCGGATGGGTGATGCGCATGTCGGCGCGCAGATCGCGGCCGACCACGATGTCGTGTCCTGCGGCGAACGTGCGTTGGGATCCGTCGTAGCGGACTGTCAGCGCGGGCGGGGCTGCAGAATTCATCGCCCCAACATTAGCTGCTCGGCACGCTGTCCGGGGCTCCGGTGACCACGCAGCGGGTGCGTGTGTAGATCGTCGGCATGCAGCGGTTGCAGTGCGTGCACGCCGAGTGGACGGCGGCGCCGTCGCGGGCGATCCGGTTGATCAGATCGGGCTCGGCCAACAGCGCGCGGCCCATCGCGACGAATTGGAAGCCTTCGGCCATCGCCAGGTCCATCGTCTCGCGATTGGTGATGCCGCCCAACAGGATCAGCGGGATGGTCAGCTCGGCGCGGAACTGCCTGGCCTCGCGCAGCAAGTACGCCTCGCGGTAGGGGTATTCGCGCAGGAACTTGTTGCCGGTCATCCGCATGCCCCAGCGCAGCGGTGGCTTGAAGGCACCGGCAAATTCCTTGAGCGGCGCGTCGCCGCGGAACAGATACATCGGGTTGACCAGCGAGCTGCCCGCGGTGAGCTCGATGGCGTCCAGGGCGCCGTCGCCCTCCAACCACTTTGCGGTGGTGATCGCCTCCTCGACCGAGATGCCGCCGCGCACGCCGTCGGACATGTTGAGCTTCGCGGTCACCGCGATCTGGTCTTTGACCGCTCGTCGGACCGCCATGACCATCCCGCGGGCCACCTTGGCGCGGTTCTCCAGCGATCCGCCGAACTCGTCGTTGCGGCGGTTGATCAGCGGGCTCAGGAACGAGCTGGCTAGATAGTTGTGGCCCAAATGCACTTCCACGGCGTCGAATCCGGCGTCGACAGCCAGCCTGGCCGCGTTGGCGTGGTCGGCGATCACGGTGTCGATGTCGTCGCGGCTGGCTTTCTTGGCGAACCGCATGCCGATCGGGTTGAAGAAGCGGACCGGTGCCAGCGCTGTGGCCTTGTTGGATTTCGCGTTGGCGACCGGTCCGGCATGGCCGATCTGCGCGCTGACCGCCGCGCCCTCGGCGTGGATTGCGTCGGTCAGCTTGCGGAAACCGGGCACGGCCTCCGGACGCATCCAGATGCCGTTGCCTTCGGTGCGGCCGCCCTGCGAGACCGCGCAGTAGGCGACGGTGGTCATGCCGACGCCGCCGGCGGCCGGCAATCGGTGGTACTCGATGAGGTCGTCGCTGACCAGCGCGCCGGGCGTGCGGGCTTCGAAGGTCGCGGATTTGATCGTGCGATTGCGCAGCGTGATGGGCCCGAGCTTCGCCGGTGCCAGCACGTCCGGGGCTTCGGACATGGTCAGGAGCGTACTAGCCGGTGTCGGCTGGCATGCCAGACTGGACGGCGTGGCTGCAATCACGTTGGACGGCAAACTCACCCGCGATGAAATCTTCGTCGACCTCAAGGAGCGGGTCGAGGCGCTGACCGCGGCGGGCAAGACGCCCGGCTTGGGCACCGTGCTGGTGGGCGACGATCCGGGGTCGCAGGCCTACGTCCGCGGCAAGCACGCCGACTGCGCCAAGGTCGGTATCACCTCGCTGCGCCGCGACCTGCCCGCCGACATCACCCAGGCCAAGCTGAACGAGACCATCGACGAACTGAACGCCAACCCCGAGTGCACCGGCTACATCGTCCAGTTGCCGCTGCCCAAGCACCTCGACGAGAACGCGGCGCTGGAGCGAATCGACCCGGCGAAGGACGCCGACGGATTGCACCCGACGAACCTCGGGCGCCTGGTGCTGATGGACCCGGCGCCGCTACCCTGCACGCCGCGCGGAATCGTGCACCTGTTGCGGCGCTTCGACGTCGAGATCGCCGGCGCGCACGTCGTGGTGATCGGCCGTGGTGTGACGGTAGGACGCCCGCTCGGGCTGTTGCTGACCCGTCGTTCCGAGAACGCGACGGTGACGTTGTGCCACACCGGAACTCGCGATCTCGCCGAGCTGACGCGGCAGGCCGACATCATCGTCGCCGGTGTCGGGGTGCCGCACATGCTGACCGCCGACATGGTGCGCCCGGGCGCCGCCGTAATCGACGTCGGCGTGAGCCGGGTCGACGACAAGCTCACCGGCGACGTGCATCCCGATGTGTGGGAGGTGGCCGGGGCGGTGTCGCCGAACCCGGGTGGCGTCGGGCCGCTGACGCGGGCGTTCTTGTTGAGCAACGTCGTCGAGTTGGCCGAAGGCCGGTAGGCATGCGAAGGCTTCGGCCGCAATGGCCGATCGTCGGGGTGGTGCTCATCTATGTGGTGGCATTCAGCTTGGTGGCGGCCAACTTCTGGCGCCGTGGCGCGCTGCTGATCGGCATTGGCGTCGGCGTGGCGGCGGTGCTGCGGCTGGCTCTGAACGACCAACGCGCCGGGCTGCTGGTGGTGCGCAGCAAGGGAATTGACTTCGCCATGCTGGCGACGGTCGCGACGGCGATGGTCTACATCGCGTGGACGATCGACCCGCTGGGGACGCGCTAGACGCCCGGTACCCCGGTTACGCCGTTGCCGCCCAGTCTTTCTGGGCAGTATGTCTGAATTGCGATGGTGGTAAACGCACGCGCCACCTGAGGCGACACGCCGCGCCGCGCGACACCCGACGCGGCCACGGCGAAGCTGCCGCCGGGCTGCTCCAGCATCGGGCAGATCGACTGGCCCACCGCCATCGCATTGCCCGGTTCGCCGTACTCGATGCCGGCGTGGCTGAGTGCGTCGATGAAGTTGTCGTCGCTGGGGTCTGCGCCGCCCGGTATCGAGAGTGCGGTGGCGACGGTGATCAGGCATGCGACGCCCAGCAGTGCCCGGACGGCCAAGGGTTGATTGCTGAGCATCGGCATAGTCACGAACTGTGCTCTACCGCAGTCACATTCAGAGCGCGACGCGGTCAAGGTTCGCGCACATTTGGTTATCCACAGGGTGGCTGCGGTGGGGTGCGGTTGTCGGTGGGCGTCGTTATAATTCGAACATGCGTTCGAGTAGTCAGATTGAGGTGGTCGAGCGTCTCGACGCGCTGCGGGCTGCTTGGAAGAGCGTCGTGGACCTGACCTTCGATGCGCTGACCACACCCGAGCGGCTCAACGTCCTGGAGACCTTCGAGGTGTTCCGCCGCCAGATTCCGGCCGTCGAGCACGCACTCGTCAACGAACTGGCCCGGGTGGAGCCTGAAGTGTTGGGCGGCAAACTGCCCGCCGTGTTGGCCGACCGATTGCGGATCACCCGGGCTGAGGCGTCGCGGCGGATGCACGAGGCCGCCGAACTCGGCGAGCGGACCGCGTTGACTGGGGAGGCGATGGCCCCGGTGCTGGCCGCGACCGCTCAGGCCCAGCGCGACGGGAAGATCGGCGCCGGGCACGTCGCGGTGATCCGGTCGTTCTGGCACCGCATCCCCGACTTCGTCGACGTCGACACCCGGGCCCGCGCTGAAGCCGACCTGGCCCGGCGTGCCGGGGAGCACCGCCCCGACGAACTGTCGCGGTTGGCGCAGAAGTTGATGGACTGCATCAATCCCGACGGCGACTTCACCGACATCGACCGCGCCAAACGGCGCGGGGTGGTGGTCGGCAAGCAGGACATCGACGGGATGTCACCGATCACCGGCTACCTGACGCCGGAGGCGCGGGCGACGTGGGATGCGATGTTCGCGAAATTGGCTGCCCCCGGCATGTGCAACCCCGACGACCTCGAGCCCTGCGTGAGCGGAACGCCCTCGGAGGCGCAGATACAGGGCGACACCCGCAGCCTGGCGCAGCGCACCCACGACGCGCTCGTCGCCGCCGGCCGCGCGCTGCTGGCCTCCGGCGATCTCGGTCAGCACAACGGCCTGCCCACCTCGATCATCGTCACCACGACGTTGCAAGACCTGGAAGCCGGCGCCGGCCGCGGATTGACCGCCGGCGGCACCCTGCTTCCCATGTCGGATGTGATCCGGCTGGCCTCCCACGCGCATCACTACCTGGCGATCTTCCACAACGGCAAAGCGTTGGCGCTGTATCACACGAAGCGCCTGGCCACCCCGGCACAACGCCTCGTCCTCCACGCCAGGGATCGCGGCTGCACCTTCCCCGGCTGCCCTACGCCCGCCGACCGGTGCGAGGTCCACCACGACGACCCCTACCGAAACAACCCCGTCACCGACGTCAACCACCTCACCCTGACCTGCCACCCCAACCACGACATGACCGAAAAAGGCTGGACCACCCGCAAAAACCACCGGTATGAAACCGAATGGATCCCACCAGCCCACCTCGACCACGGCCAACCCCGCACCAACACCTACCACCACCCCGAAAAACTCCTCCGAGACAGCGACGACGACGAGGGGCCTTAGTACGGCAGCGTCTGGGGAAGCAGGTTTGATCTCTCGAGGCAGAAGTTCGCGACTGCCGCGCCAATGACCAGAGCGGACTGATGCATGTTCAGTCCCGCGTTCTCCTGGTTCACCGCGGCGACCAGTGGATCAAAAGCGACCGCAGGCAGTCGATCGCACAACTGCCGGCCGTACGCGGCGTTCGTCGCGGGAAGGCCGGCTGGCACGCCGACCGATTGAACCCCCGAGAGGTAGGCGGCGTCACCGTCGTCGGCATGGGCGAGCGGTGCGGCGCCCACCGCGAGGGCACACAAGAACGCAACGAGTTTCACGCCTCGAAGAATAGCTACGACAGCGTCGCGCGTACGCACACCGTCACATACGGCAACGCAAGCCCGCCCGCGTTGGCCAGGGCCGGATGCGTCGCGAGCAGTTCACGCACCTCACCCAGCACCTTGGTCCGCACCTGGGTCGGTGAGGTGATGCAGTAGCTGCGCGAGGCGACCAAATCGATCAACGCCTGCGGCGTCAGGTAATTCGTCCACTCGACCTGATGGCGCTGCACATCGGTGAACGGCTCCGGCAGCGTCACGTGATCGCGCATCGGATCGCCGTCGCGGCCGATGATGCGGCCGAGTTCGCGCACCCAGCCGGACCGCTCGTCGCGCGTGTTCCACACCAGGCCCAGCCGCCCGCCGGGCCGCAGCACCCGCGCCAGCTCGGGAATCGCGCGGGCCGGGTTGAACCAGTGCCAGGCCTGCGCCACCAGCACCGCGTCAACACTGTTGTCCGCCAACGGAATATCTTCGGCGGTACCCAACAGCGCCGGCGTGCCGGGCAGCGATACGCGCAGCGTCTCCAGCATCTCGGCGATCGGATCGACGGCCACCACGTCCAGCCCCCGCTCGACGAGCCGGCTGGTCAGCTTTCCGGTCCCGGCGCCGAGGTCCAGCACGTCGCGCGCGCCCGACGGCAGCAACCAGTCGATCGCGTCCGGCGGATACGACGGGCGCCCACGCTCGTACGCGGCCGCTTCAGAGCCGAACGACAATGAGCGGGCCTGTGAAGACTGAGTCACCGCGAACACGCACCCTTCGCCGCGGCCAGATCAAGGGTCTCTTGCACCAGCGCCCCAACCGAATCCGTCTCGACCAGGAACCCGTCGTGCCCGTAGATCGAGTCGACCACCCGTAGCCCGTCGCAGCCGGGCAGCAGCGAGGCGAGCTTTTCCTGTAGCCGCAGGGGATAGAGCCGGTCGGAGGTAATCCCACCGACGACCGCCGGCACCGGGCAACCACGCAACGCGGCTTCGACGCCGCCGCGACCCCGACCGACGTCGTGGCTCGACAGCGAATCGGTGAGCACCACGTAGCTGCCGGCGTCGAAGCGCGACACCAGCTTGGCGCCCTGATGCTGCAGGTAGCTCTGCACGGCGTAGCGCCCTCCGGCCGCCGGGTCCTCGTCAGCCTGTGCCTCGTTCGAGAACCGGGTGTCCAGCTCCTCCTCGCCGCGATAGGTCAGGTGCGCGAAACGCCTCGCGATTTCCAGGCCGGCGTCCGGCGCACGGCCGGTGCCGTGATAGTCACCGCCCTGCCAGTTCGGGTCGGCCTTGATCGCCGCGGTCTGGGTGCACTGGGTGCCGATCTGGTCGGCGGTGGCTCGCGCGCCCACCGCCAGCAGCAAACCCGCGCCGACCCGGTCGGGATGGGAGACCATCCACTCCAGCGCCCGCGCACCGCCCATCGACCCGCCGAGCACCGCGGCCACCTCGGTGATGCCCAGGGCGGCCAGTGCCGTCACGTCGGCCTCGACCTGGTCGCGGATCGACACCAGCGGAAACCTTGAGCCCCAGGGTTTTCCGTCGGGTCCGGTCGAGCCCGGCCCGGTTGAGCCGCGGCAGCCGCCCAACACGTTGGTGGACACCGCGCACCAGCGGTTGGTGTCGATCGGGGCGCCCGGTCCGGCGATGCCGTCCCACCAGCCCGGCGTGGGGTGCCCGGGCCCGGCGGGGCCGGTGATGTGCGAGTCGCCGGTCAGCGCGTGCAGTACGACGACGACGTTGTCGCGGGTCGGCGACAGTTCGCCCCAGCGCTGGACGGCGATGCTGACGTCGTCGAGCACCGTGCCGTTCTCCAGCGTCAGCGATCCCACGTCGACGATGCCGACCTCGCCTTCGGCGGGCAGAGTCTGCGTGGGCATGTCAGAGATTGTCACCTGCGGGCCCCTCAGAACGCCGCCGCGGCATGCGGATCGCCGGCTCCGAAGTGCTTGCGGGCGGCGGCGAAACCGAGTTCGAGGTCGGCCACGATGTCGTCGATGCCCTCGATACCGACCGCCAGCCGCACCAACCCGGGGCTGACGCCGGCCGAGAGTTGCTCCGTGGGGCTGAGCTGCGCGTGCGTCGTCGACGCCGGGTGGATCACCAGTGACCGTACGTCACCGATGTTGGCGACGTGGCTGTGCAGCTTCAGCGCGTTGACGAACGCCTTGCCCGCCTCGACGCCACCGGCCAGCTCGAACGACAGCACGGCCCCGGTTCCCTTGGGCGCCAGCTGCTTTCCACGCGCGAACCACGGCGAACTCACCAACCCGGCGTAATTGACCGACAGCACGCCGTCGTGGCGGTCCAGGTACTCCGCCACCCGCTGCGCGTTGGCGACGTGCCGCTCGATGCGCAGGCTCAGTGTCTCCAGACCTTGGGCCACCAGGAACGCGTTGAACGGCGACGCCGCCGACCCCAGGTCGCGCAGCAGTTGCACCCGCGCCTTGAGCGCGAACGCGGGCGGCCCGAGCTCGGCGTAGACCACCCCGTGGTAGCTCGGGTCAGGGGTGGTGAAGCCGGGGAAGTGGCCGTTCGTCCAGTCGAAAGTGCCGCCGTCGACCAGCACGCCGGCGATCGCGGAACCGTGCCCACCGAGGTATTTGGTGGCCGAGTGCACGACGATGTCGGCGCCGTGGCTGATCGGCTGGATCAGGTAAGGGGTGGCGACGGTGTTGTCGACGATCAACGGGACACCGTTGGCATGGGCCACCGCCGAGACGCCCGGGATGTCCAGGATGTCGATCTTCGGGTTGGAGATCGTCTCGGCGAAGAAGGCCTTGGTGTTGGGTCGGACCGCGGCCCGCCACGAGTCCAGATCGTCTGGGTCGTCGACGAAGCTGACCTCGATGCCGAGCTTGGCCAACGAGTAGTGGAAGAGGTTGTAAGTGCCGCCGTAGAGCCGCGGGCTTGACACGATGTGGTCCCCGGCCGCGGCCAGGTTCAGGATTGCGAACGTCTCGGCGGCTTGACCCGAGGACAGGAACAGCGCGGCCACTCCGCCTTCCAGCGCGGCGATGCGTTGCTCGACGACGTCGGTGGTCGGGTTGCCGATCCGGGTGTAGATGTTGCCGGGCTCCTCGAGGCCGAACAGGGCGGCGGCGTGCGAAGTGTCGTTGAAGACGTAGGACGTGGTCTGGAAGATCGGCAGGGCGCGGGCGCCGGTCGCGGCGCACGGCTGCTGGCCCACGTGGATCTGTTTGGTCTCGAACGACCAATTCTCGCTGGAGCTGTCATCGATGCTCATGTGAAGCGTTCCCTGTCTGACTCAGGGGCCCATCACGGCGGACCCGCGCTTGCCGCGTAGCCGCTGCTCGGCTACGAAACCTGGTCCTCACCCGGAGCACCCCACCGCGGTTGGAGGGTTGCCGGCCAGCAAGCCGGGGCTAAACGCTGGCACTCATGACCGAAAAGAAGCTTAGCTTATCAAGGCGATCCGGTGCCAGCCGTCACCTCGACCCCCGATCGAGGTCGACAACAGCGGAAACACCCTTGATAACGTGACAGCCAGATTCACCGCGAACCCCGTCAGGATCTGACCGACACCGGGAGAAACACCGTGAGCGCCGACCAGCCGACCATCATCTACACGCTGACCGACGAGGCGCCCCTACTGGCGACCTACGCCTTCCTGCCGATCGTGCGCGCGTTCGCGGAACCCGCCGGAATCACGGTCAAGACCAGCGACATCTCGGTGGCCGCCCGCATCCTTGCCGAGTTCTCGGACTACCTGACCGACGAGCAGAAGGTGCCCGACAACCTGGCCGAGCTGGGCCGGCTGACCAAGGAACCCGACACCAACATCATCAAGCTGCCGAACATCAGCGCATCGGTGCCGCAGTTGGTCGAGGCGGTCAAGGAGCTGCAGGGCAAGGGATTCAAGATCCCCGACTACCCGCAGAGCCCGAAGACCGACGAGGACAAGGAAATTCGCGACCGGTACACCAAGTGCACCGGTAGCGCGGTGAACCCCGTTCTCCGGCAAGGTAACTCGGACCGTCGCGCGCCCAAGGCGGTCAAGGAGTACGCCCGCAAGCATCCGCACAGCATGGGGGACTGGTCGCAGGCCTCGCGCACCCACGTGGCGACGATGCGGCACGGCGACTTCTACCACGGCGAGAAGTCGATGACTCTGGATCACGCGCGCGACGTGAAGATGGAGCTCAAGACCGACAGCGGCGAGACCTTGGTGCTCAAGCCGAAGGTGTCGCTGCTCGACGGCGACGTCATCGACAGCATGTTCATGAGCAAGAAGGCGCTCTGCGAGTTCTACGAAGCCGAGATGGACGACGCCTACAAGACGGGCGTGATGTTCTCGCTGCACGTCAAGGCCACCATGATGCGGGTGTCGCACCCGATCGTGTTCGGGCACGCGGTGAAGATCTTCTACAAGGAAGCCTTCGAGAAGCACCACGACCTGTTCGAGGAACTCGGCGTCAACGTCAACAACGGCCTGGTCGATCTCTACAACAGGATCGAGTCGCTGCCGGCGTCACTGCACGACGAGATCATCCGCGACCTGCACGCCTGCCACGAGCACCGGCCGGAGCTCGCGATGGTCGATTCGGCCAAGGGCATCAGCAACTTTCACTCGCCCAGCGACGTGATCGTGGACGCCTCGATGCCGGCGATGATCCGCGCCGGCGGCAAGATGTACGGCGCCGACGGCCGCCAGAAGGACACCAAGGCGGTCAACCCGGAGTCCACGTTCTCGCGGATTTACCAGGAGATCATCAACTTCTGCAAGACTCACGGGCAGTTTGATCCGACCACCATGGGCACCGTGCCCAACGTCGGCCTGATGGCGCAGCAGGCCGAGGAATACGGCTCGCACGACAAGACTTTCGAGATCCCTGAGGCCGGTGTCGCCGACATCGTCGACATCGAGACCGGCGAGGTGCTGCTCACCCAGAACGTCGAAGCCGGTGACATCTGGCGGATGCCGATCGTCAAGGACGACCCGATCCGCGACTGGGTCAAGCTGGCCGTCAACCGGGCGAAGAACTCCGGGATGCCGGTGGTGTTCTGGCTGGACCAGGAACGTCCGCACGAGAACGAACTGCGCAAGAAGGTCAACAAGTATCTGGCCGACTACGACACCGAAGGCCTTGACATCCAGACGATGTCGCAGGAGCGGGCGATGCGGCACAGCATCGAACGCGCCATGCGCGGACAGGACACCATCGCGGCGACCGGGAACATCTTGCGTGACTACCTGACCGACCTGTTCCCGATCCTGGAGCTGGGCACCAGCGCCAAGATGCTGTCGATCGTGCCGTTGATGGCCGGCGGCGGGATGTACGAGACCGGCGCGGGTGGATCGGCGCCCAAGCACGTACACCAACTCGTCGAGGAGAACCACCTGCGGTGGGACTCGCTCGGCGAATTCCTGGCCCTCGGTGCGTGTTTCGAGGACATCGGGATCAAGACCGGCAACGAGCGGGCCAAGATCCTGGGCAAGACGCTCGACGATGCGATCGGAAAGTTGTTGGACAACAACAAGAGTCCGTCGCGCAAGACCGGCGAGCTGGACAACCGCGGCAGCCAGTACTACCTGGCGCGGTACTGGGCGCAGGAACTGGCCGACCAGCACGACGACGAGGAACTGCGCAAGCACTTCGCCCCGCTGGCCGAGGAACTGGCCAAGAACGAAGACACCATCATCGCGGAACTCAACGAGGTACAGGGAGAGTCCGTCGACATCGGCGGCTACTACCGGCCCGACGACGAGAAGACCACCGCGGTGATGCGGCCGAGCAAGACGCTGAACGCCGCCCTGGCGGACGTCCGCGACTGACTCAGTCGACCAAACCGCGGAGGGTCTCGATCAGCTTGACCCGCTCGTGGGCGGTCTCGGCGACGGGCACCACGTTCAGTGTGGTGACGCCGGCCTCGCGGAACGCGGCGATGCGCTCCTTGACGAATCCGGGCGTGCCGATCAGCGACACGTCGCGCACCAACTCGTCGGGCACCGCCTTGGCGGCGGCTTCCTTGTCGCCGTCCAGATACAGCTCCTGGATGCGGTCGGCCTGCGCTCCGTAGCCGTAGCGGGTGGCCAGCGTGTGGTAGAAGTTCTTGCCCTTGGCGCCCATGCCGCCGATGTAGAGCGCCAGGTGCGGCTTGACGATCTCGCGCAGCGGCTCGACGTTGTCGCCGATGGCGAGCGTCGGGCCGGCGAACACCTCGAGGTCGCCCAGGGCGGCGTCGCGCTTGGCCTTGCCGGCGTCGAGCGCCTTACCCCAGACGTCGTTGGCCTTCTCGGGGAGGAAGAAGATGGGCTGCCAGCCCTCGGCGAGCTCGGCCGCCAGCTCGACGTTCTTGGGTCCGAGCGCGGCGATCAGGATCGGAATGCGTTCGCGGACAGGCTTGTTGATCAGCTTCAGCGACTTGCCCAGGCCGGTGCCCTGCTCGGCCGGAAGCGGGATCTCGTAGTGCTCACCCTGATACTGCAGCTTCTCGCGCCGCCAGACCTGGCGGCAGATCTCGATGACCTCGCGGGTGCGGGCGATCGGTGCGTCGTAGCGGACGCCGTGGAAACCCTCGATCACCTGCGGGCCGGACGCGCCGAGGCCCAGGGTGTATCGACCGTCGGAGACGTAGTCCAGACCGGCGGCGGTCATCGCGGTCAGGGTGGGCGTGCGGGTGTAGAGCTGCAGGATGCCCGACGCCAGTTCAACCCGCTCGGTGCTGGCGGCCAGGTAGCCGAGCGCGCTCACCGCGTCGAACGAATACGCCTCGGGGACAAAGACAATGTCGAGGCCGGCGCGCTCGAGGTCGGCCACCTCGGCGGCGACCTCTTTGAAGCCGCCCGCGTAGTTGATCCCTAGTCCGATTCGCATGTCTGGCTGCTCCCTAACGCTTAAGCCTGAGCGAACTGGCCGGCCAGTTCGACGGCTTCTTGCTGAATTCTCGGAAATTGTGCGCCCATCGCTTCGGACAAGGCCGTCGCTCCGGAAAGCGGTCGCACCATCACCTTAAAGTCGTCGATCAGGCCGTCCGCATTGACGTGGATGAAGTCGCAGCCGTTGATCGTGACGCCGGGGGCGCCGACGATGCCGGTCTCGAATTCGAGGGCATGCAGGCCGTGCGCGCTGTCGTCGAATTCGCGTACGTAACTGAAGTTTTCGAACACCCGCAGCACACCGCGCAGGATCGCCGCCGTGATCGGCTTGCCCTCGTAGGGCTTGAACGCGACCGGGCTGGTGAACACGACGTCGTCGGCGAGCAGGGCCTGGATGGCGTCTTCGTCGCGATCTTCGACCGCTTTGCGGAACGGATGCATCGGATACCTCGAATGTGTGGAGTTGGGTCTGCTCGACAGTAGAACGTAGACCTCGATATGTCCATAGGTGATTAATCAACTTTTTTACTATCACTGAGATACGATCGACAAATGTCGCTGCGTGACGCCGTGCTGGCCGCCCTGCTGGCGGGGGAGTCGTCCGGCTATGACTTGGCCAAGGACTTCGACGCGTCGGTGGCGAACTTCTGGATGGCCACGCCGCAGCAGCTGTACAAGGAACTCGAGCGCCTCGCCGAGCAGGGCTTGATCCAGGCCCGCGTCGTCGAGCAGGAGCGTCGGCCCAACAAGCGGATGTTCTCGCTGACCGAGGCCGGCTACGAGGCGATCCGCGAGTTCACCGCGCGATCGCCCAAGCCGTCGGCGATCCGCGACGAACTACTGATCAAGGTGTCGGCCTTCGATGTTGGCGATGCGGCCGCCGTGCGCGACCTGATCGCCGAGCGCCGCGACCGGGCCGTGGCGAAAGTCGAACGGTACGAACGGCTTCGGTCGCGGATTCTGGATGGCCGCAGCGAGGACGAGTTCCTCGCCGACGCGCCGCGGGTCGGCCCATATCTGACGCTGCTGCGGGGCATCTCCTACGAGGAAGAGAACGTCCGGTGGGCCGAGCGGGCGCTGGCGATCGTCGAGCAGCGTCAGGGCGCCGGCTCGGTCAGGTAGCGGGCGAGCACGGGGCGCAGCCACTCGACGAGCTGGGCATCGGACATCGAGACCAGCGGTGGGACGCCGAGGATGTAGCGGGCCACTGCGACGCCGAGCAGTTGCGAGCCGACCAGCGAGGCCCGCTCGGCTGCGCGGTCGGGGGTGACAGCCGCCAGCGCGGGCGCCACCTGGCTGACGAACACGGTCAGCAGCGCGTCCGCGGCGGCCCGGTTGGTCGCTGCGGCGCGCAGCAGTGGGAGCAGCGGGCCCTGCGGGCCCCAGGCGTCGACGAACACCGGCAGCAGCACGTCGGCAAGCTGATCGGGCGGGACCCCGGCCAGGTCCGGGAATGTGATGACGAACTGCGACGCCGCCGCGAACAGCCCTGATTTGCTGCCGAAGTAGTGCATGACCAGCGCCGGGTCGACCTCGGCCGCGGACGCGACCGAACGGATTGTGGTGCGCTCGAATCCGTGCATGCCGAACTGGGTTCGGGCGATGTCCAGAATCGCGGCCCGGGTGGCCGGGCCGTCGCGGCCGTCGCGCGCTTTCGAAGGCATGCGCCGCAGTGTATTCAACAACTGTTGACATCGGAGGCGAATCGGCCTAGCTTCGAGTTCAACAGTTGTTGAACCACTCCGACGAGAGGTCACGCTCATGACCGTCACCGCCATCCAGATCGGACTCGACCCGGACGTCATCGATTACTCCTCGGCCGACTTCGCGCAGTTTCCGGGCCTGTCGAAGGAGAAACTCCGAACCGCCAACGACGAGAACCTCGCCGGCCTGCGCGCCGCCGGCTACGACGTCGACAACTGCCTCATCGATTTCGGTGCGGCCGGCGTCGACAAGGCGCGGAAGTCGTTGGCGGCCAAGCGCTATGACGCCGTGCTGATCGGCGCTGGGGTGCGGTTGGTGCCGGGCAACACGTTGCTGTTCGAGGCGATCGTCAACGCCGCCCATGAGACCCAGCCCGGCTGCCGGTTCGTGTTCAACCGCGCGGCGGTATCCACTCCCGACGACATCCGGCGCTGGTACCCCAACCCCGAGGCGGTGGCGTGATGACGGCCTTCGAATTCGACGTCGTGGTGGTGGGTGCGGGCCCGACGGGCCTGACCGCGGCCGGTGATCTCGCGCGATCCGGACGGTCGGTCGTGGTGCTGGAGCGCTGGCCATCGGTCAACCCGTCCAGCCGCGCGTTCGCCACCCAGGCCCGCACGCTGGAGGTGCTGGACGCTCGCGGCCTCGCCGACGATCTGCTGGCCCGCTCGTACAAGGCTTCGGGGGTAACGCTTTTCGGCGGTGCCCGGCTCGACCTGACTCACCTCGATTCGCCCTATCGGTTCGCGATGATCACCCCGCAGACCAACGTCGACCAGGCGATCGCGGACTACGCCGTCGCGCAGGGCGTCGACATCCGCCGCGGCACCGAGGTCGTCGGTGTCGAGCAGGACGCCGACGGGGTGTGGGTGACCACCAGCGACCAGAACCGTTGGCGAGCAGAGTATTTGATCGGCGCCGACGGGGCGCACAGCACGGTCCGCAAATTGCTCGGTGTCGACTTCCCAGGCAAGACGGTACTGAGGTCCGTGGTGCTGGCCGACGTGAAGCTGGCCCACGGCCCGACCGGCGGGCTGACAGTGGGGAGCACCCGCAACGAGTTGGGGTTCCTGGCGCCCTACGACCGTCACGAGGGGGATGGTCGTTGGTACCGGGCGATGGTGTGGGACCGCAATCATCAGGTCCCGGACGGCGAGCCTGTGCAGCGCGACGAGATCGCGCGGATACTTGCCCGCGCGATGAAGGCCGACCTCGGACTGCTCGACGTCAGTTGGACCTCCCGATTCCATTGCGACGAACGGCAAGTCGTGCAGTACCGGCACGGCAGGGTGTTTCTGGCCGGCGACGCGGCACACGTGCACTCGCCGATGGGCGGTCAGGGGATGAATACTGGAATTCAGGACGCCGCCAACCTGGCCTGGAAGATCGACGCCGTTTTGGCCGGAGCCGACGACGCCGTGCTGGACAGCTATCAGACCGAGCGGCATCCGATCGGCAAGCGGGTGCTGCTGCAGTCCGGGATGATGGCGCGCGGCGTCACGCTACATCCGCGAATTGCGCGAGCCATCCGAAACATGTTGGTGCCCAGACTGCTTGGGGTATCCAAGGTGCGCGACGCGTTCGCCGGCAGCTTCGCCGGCACCACGCTGCGCTACGGGCACCGGGCCGACGAGAACGCCTTGGTCGGCACTCGCGCGACGCAAATCCCGTTGATCGGCGATCGGTTGACGCATATCCAGCGCGAACCGGGGTTCGTATTGATCCGCGAATGTGGCCGGGCCGCAATCGGTGTGACCGATCTGCACCAGGCGGAGCGGGCCGACGCCGGACCCGCGGTGCTGGTGCGGCCCGACGGCTACATCGCGTGGGCCGGTGACTCGGCCGACTGCTCGCGGTGGCTGGACGCGCTGGCCAGGTGGACGGCTCCGGCCGCGCGACCGCACGTCGTACCTGCCGGCGCCTAGCTGGCGGGCGGGCTGTCGACCGCCCGCGGGCGCTGGATGTGCTCGCTCAGGAAGTCGTTGATCACCTTGGTCACCCGGTCCGGGTCCTCGAACATGGGGATGTGCCCGACGCCGTCGAGCTCGGTGATGCGGGTGCCGGGTGGCAACTGGGCCTGGAAGTAGCGATGTGAGCGCGGCCCCGGGAAGACCCGGTCCTTCTGGCAGAGCACCAGGTGCGCGGGCACGTCGGTGCGGGCCAGCTCGAGCAGGCCGGGGTTCCACAGCGACTTGACCAGTAGCTGGAAGTAGGCCGGGCAGTGCGCCACGTCGTCGACGATGGCAGCCAGCTGTTCGTCGGTGACGCCGTCGGGGGTCCCGCTGATCGGCAGGGTGGCCAGCGAGCGGGTGCCGGGCAGGCGCAGCGCCTTCGTTCCCAGCAGCCGGGCGAACGCCCAGAACGGCATGCCCGAGACGAACTTCGCGATCACCTCGAACTTGGCCGGCGTCCAGCGGGTCCAGCCGCCGGCGGGGGCGATGCCGGTGACGGTGCGGGCCCGCCCGCGCCGCTCGAGTTCGAACGCAACCCAGCCGCCGAGCGAATTGCCGACGATATGGGCCGTCTCCCAACCCAATTGGTCGAGCTGACGTTCGACGTGATCGGCCAGCACCGACGAGCTGAGGAACCAGGTGCCGGACCTGGGACCACCGTTGTGGCCCGCCATGGTCGGGGCGAACACCTCGTAGGAGCCGGTGTCGGCGAGTTGCTGCGCGACGTCGTTCCAGACCAGCTGGGAGATCAGGAACGGATGCAGCAGCAGGACCGGTTCGCCAGAGCCGACGTGGATGGGCGCGCGGTTGGTCATGCAGCGACAGTAGGGGCGATACCGCCGGTACTGCAAGGAGGGTTCAAGTGGGCGTGGAAAGATTGGACCATCATGAGTAGCGCCTCTGGGGCCAGCCGGGTTTTCTCCGGTGTGCAGCCCACCTCCGACTCGCTCCACCTCGGAAACGCGCTGGGCGCCGTTACCCAGTGGGCGCAGCTGCAGGACGACCACGACGCGTTCTTCTGCGTCGTCGACCTGCACGCGATCACGATCCCGCAGGATCCCGCGACGCTGCGACGTCGCACCCTGGTCACCGCCGCTCAGTACCTGGCGCTCGGGGTCGACCCCGCGCGCAGCACGATCTTCGTGCAGAGCCACGTCGCCGCGCACACGCAACTGGCCTGGGTGCTGGGCTGCTTCACCGGATTCGGTCAGGCTTCCCGGATGACGCAGTTCAAGGACAAGTCGACCAAGCAGGGCAGCGACGCGACCACGGTCGGCCTGTTCACCTATCCGGTGTTGCAAGCCGCCGACGTGCTGGCCTACGACGCCGAGTTGGTGCCGGTCGGGGAAGACCAGCGGCAGCACTTGGAGTTGGCCCGCGATGTGGCGCAGCGCTTCAACAGCCGCTACCCGGACACGTTCGTGGTGCCGGAGGTGTTGATCCCCAAGGCGACAGCGAAGATCTACGACCTGCAGGACCCGACGTCGAAGATGAGCAAGTCGGCGGCCACCGACGCCGGACTGATCAGCCTGTTGGACGATCCGGCCAAGTCCGCCAAGAAGATTCGCTCCGCGGTGACCGACAGCGAACGCGAGATCCGCTACGACCCGGAGGCCAAGGCCGGCGTCTCGAACCTGCTGAGCATCCAGGCCGCGGTCACCGGCGCCGACATCGGGAAGCTGGTCGACGGCTATGCCGGCCGCGGCTACGGCGACCTGAAGAAAGACACCGCGGAGGCCGTCGTCGAGTTCGTCACCCCGATCAAGACGCGGGTGGACGAATTGCTCACCGATCCAGCCGAACTGGAGGGCGTGCTCGCCACCGGCGCCGCCCGCGCCGAGGACGTGGCTAGCAAGACCGTGGACCGGGTATACGACCGGTTAGGCTTTCTACCAAGACGTCCGTAGCGAGTGGGGCATGAGCGAACCGGCCAAAGCAAGCGTTCTGCAGCGACTCCGGACGCGGTATGCCTGGCTGGACCACGCCATTCGGGCCAATGACTGGTTCGACGAATGCCAGGGCAACTTCTTCGCGGCCGGGCTGACGTACTACACCATCTTCGCGTTGTTCCCTTTGCTGATGGTCGGTTTCAGCGTCGCCGGCTTCCTGCTGTTTCAGCATCCTGAGGTGCTGGATGCGATCGACAAGAAGGTCCGGCACGCGGTGCCCGGCGTGCTGGGGCAGCAGATGCTCGACCTGATGAACTCGGCGATCGAGGCCCGCACCTCGGTCGGGGTGATCGGCCTGACCGTCGCGGTTTGGGTCGGGCTGAGCTGGATGAGCAATCTGCGGGTGGCGCTGACCGAACTGTGGCGGCAGAGCAACGGGTCGCACGGTTACGTTCGCACCAAGTTCTCCGACCTGGGCGCCATGGTGTCGTCGTTCGTGGCGATCTTCGCGACGCTGGCGCTCAGCGCCTTGGCCGGGGCGGCGCCGATGGCCCGACTGCTGCGCACGGTGGGGGTCCACGACCTGCCGGTCCTGGACGCGCTGCTGCGTGGGGCCTCGCTGCTGGTGTCATTCCTGTTGTCCTGGTTGGTGTTCGGCTGGATGATCGCGCGGCTGCCGCGGTATCCGGTCGACTTTCGCAGTTCCGTCCGGGCGGCGTTGCTCGCCGCGGTCGGATTCGAGCTGTTCAAGTTGGTCGCCACGATCTATCTGAAATCCGTGCTGCGCAGTCCGGCCGGCGCGACCTTCGGCCCGGTGCTGGGGTTGATGGTGTTCGCGTACGTCACCGCGCGGCTGTTGCTGTACGCGACGGCCTGGGCGGCGACGGCCGACGGTCATCCGCTCGCGGATCGCGAAGATCCGCCCCGGGCTTCGCCGGAGATCTCGGTGACGGTGCCGAGGCTGCCACCCGTCGACGCACTCAAGGCGCGGCAAATCACCACTGCTGCGGTGGTGGGCGCCATTGGCGCGCTTGGTCTTTCGCGGCTCACCCGGCGCGGCAAGGACGGCTAGCTAGCCCACCAGTTTCAGGCCCGCAATGCAGCCGATGACGCCGATGATCAGCAGCACCTTCACCGGCGACGACGGCTCCGCGCCGGTCGCCATCGCGTAGCCGACGGTGAGCGCCGCACCGATGCCGACCCAGACCGCGTAGCTGGTACCGGTGGGCAGGCTGCGCATGGCGAAGGCCAACCCGGCCATCGAGAACACCAGGGACGCAGCGAAAATCAGCGAGGGGACCAGCCGGGTGAACCCGTCGGAGCGGTCCAGTGCCGTCGCCCACACCGCTTCGAGCACACCGGAGGCCACCAGGATCAGCCAGGCCATCGCACGCTCCTTCTCATGTCTCGCCGACCCAGTCGCCGTGGGCCAGCACGCGGTGTACCGTCATATCGTGTTCTAGCACAACCAGATTCGCCCTACCGCCGACGCGTAGGCCGGTGTCGAGACCGACGGCCCGCGCGGGCGTCGTCGACGACATCGTTACGGCCGCCAACAGCGCGGCATCGCGATCGGGTCCGAACCCGGCGGTGGTGGCGAACAGTCGATCCATGGTCGCGGTGCTACCCGCGATGGTCGACGTGCCGCGGACCCGGGCCACCCCGTCGACCACGTCGACCGGTACCGACCCGAGCGCGAATTCGCCGTCGGGCAGGCCCGCCGCGGCGGTGGCGTCGGTGACCAGCGCGACCCGGTCGGCGCCGGCCGTCGCGATCGCCGCCTGCACCATTGCCGGATGGACGTGCACGCCGTCGGCGATCAGTTCGACGGTCACTCCCTGATCTTCCAGCAGCGCCAGCGCGGGCCCGGGTTCGCGGTGATGCAGCGTCCGCATCGCGTTGAACAGGTGGGTGGCGAGGGTGGCGCCCAGGCCGATGGCGTGCCGGGTCAGGTCGTACGTGCCGTCCGTATGTCCCAGCGCCACAACCACTCCGGCGTCGATCAGTCGGCGGATCGCGTCGTCGCTGCCGGGACGTTCGGGCGCGAGCGTGACCATCCGGATCGCGCCGTCCGCGGCGGTCAGCAGGGCGTCGATCTCGGTCGCGGTGGCGTCCCGCATCTGCGCGCGATCGTGTGCCCCGCAGTGCGCCGCGCTCAGCCAGGGCCCCTCGAGATGAATGCCGGCGATGACGCCGTCGCGGGTGGCGTCGGCGAGTCCGCGCACCGCGGCCAGCAGGTCCGCGGGCGACGCGGTGACCAGGCTGGCCAATGTCGTGGTGGTGCCATGCCGACGATGAAAGTCGGCCGCCCGCAACACCTCCGCGGCGTCGCCGGTGAGGTAGGACGCGCCGCCGCCGCCATGCACGTGGATGTCGACGAAGCCCGGGACCACGAGCCCGTCGGGCAGATCGACGTCCGGGGTTCGCGGCGGTGCACCCGCGCCGCATCCGGTGATGGCGGCGTCCATGGTCTGCACCCAGCCCGGGTGGCAGATGCCTTGTTCGAGTACGACGGTGCCGGCCGCGATCAGCGGCATGCCGGCACATCCGTTGCCGCGTCCGCGGTTTCGTCGGGCCAGTGGCCGTTGTTCTCCCAGAAGCGGCGGATGTCCTCGAGCTGTCGGCCCTTGGTTTCGGGGGCGAACCGATAGACCAGGAAGAGCCCGACGGTCGCGAGGCCGGCGAACACCATGAACATCCCGGCGCCGCCGAGTGAATTCAGCATCGTCAAGAAGACGGCTTCGATCAAGGCGTTCGCTGTCAGGTTCGCGGTGAGCATCGCGCTCGACCCCAGCGATCGCAGGTGCGCCGGGAAGCTCTCGCCGGCGTAGACCCAGACCAGCGCGCCGAAGCCGAAGGTGAAGCCCATGGTGAACAGCAACAGGCCGGCATAGCCGAGCCCGGAGGTCGCTTCCGACCTCGCGGCGAACACGCCGACCAGCACCAAATCGCCGAGAATCATCGCGGAGATGCCGGACAACAGGATGGGTCGACGCCCCACGCGGTCGACCAGCACCAGGGAGGTCAACACCGCACCCAGCGAGGCCAGCTGAATGAGCGCCGGCAGCACGAGCAGGGAGAAGTTGCCTTCGAATCCCATGGCCTGGAACAACAAAGGGCTGTAATAGATGATCCCGTTGATGCCACTGAGCTCCGCGAAGAAGCCGAGGCCGACGACGAAGGCGGTGGCGCGCAGGTAGGGCAGGCGCAGCATCTCGAGCAGCGAGCCGCCGCGCTCCTCGCGCATCGCGTCGGCGATCTCGGCCAGCTCCGTTTCGACATCCCGATTCGGCTCGACCCGCAGCAGCGCGGTGCGGGCATCGTCGACCCGGTTCTTGAATAGATACCAGCGCGCGGTGTCCGGCATCGTCGCCAGCAGCGGGAGTACGAGCAGCGCCGGCACCGCCGCCAGCCCGAGCATCCATCGCCAGCTGCCCGAATCCGCAAGCGCGAAAGCCGACAGGTACCCGCCGATGATCCCGAGAATGGTCGCCACCTGGTAGGTGACCAACAGCGAACCCCGCAGCCGGGCCGGCGCCGACTCGGCGATGTACACCGGCGTCACAGTCGCGGACAGTCCGATCGTCATGCCCAGCAGCATCCGCGCCGTCATCAGCCACGGCATGGACACCGCGGCCGCGCCGAGCAGCGAGAAGACGGCGTAGCCGCCCGCCACCAGCATCATCGACTTCTTGCGACCGATGGCGTTGGCCAGAAACCCGCCACTCAGGGCGCCGCAGATCTCGCCGATCACCACCATCGTGGTGAGCAGTTCCTGCTTGCGAACGGTCAGGCTGAAATCGTTTGTGATGAACAGCAAGGCACCGGCGATGTTGGACAGGTCGTAGCCGCAGATGATTCCGAGAGCCGCCGCGGTGACGGCGATGAGTAATCGCCGTCGCGTGCGCAGTGACTCGCCGATGCGGCTCACAGTCTCCCCTCCGGAGTGGGCCGCCCCGGGTTCTCCAGGCCGCTGCTTAGTGCTGCGGCCGTCGGTTCATCGAGCGCGCCACCATGATCAAGCCAAACACGATGACCGTACCGATCACCGCGACACCGACCCTAACCGGCAATGCGTCGACGCTCGGTATTAGCGCGGCCGCATTTGTCGCGGGCCCGGAGTCACCGGCAGCGGCGGCCTTCGGGGCCACCAGCGACGGGTCGGGTTCGATCAGCGTGCCGACCCGGGTGCCCGGCGCGGTGGCGAAGCCGTAGTCCAGCAGATGGGCGGCCTGCTGCCACGGCGCGATCGGCTGACGGGTGCCGTGCAGCAGCACTGCCATCAGCCGGCGGCCGTCCCGGTTGGCGGCGCCGACGAATGTCTGTCCGGCGTCGTCGGTGTATCCGGTCTTGCCGCCGAGCGCGCCCGGGTAGTGGTAGAGCAACTGGTTGTCGTTCTCGAGCTCGTAGCCGGGGCTGTCGCCGTGGCCGGGGAAGTCGAACTTCTCGGTGTGCACGATGTCGGCGAAAGTCGAGTTCTCCCAGGCATATCGGTAGAACAGTCCGATGTCGTACGCCGACGTGCTCATGCCGGGGCCGTCCAGGCCCGACGGTGTGGCGGCGCGGGTGTCCTTGCCGCCGAGTTTGGCGGCGAGTGCGTTGATCTTGTCCAGCGCCGCCGGCATCCCGCCCAGTTGCATGGCCAGCGAGTGCGCCGCGTCGTTGCCGGAGTGCATCAGCAGCCCGTGCAGCAACTGGTTCACGGTGTAGATGCCGCCCGGGGCAACGCCGACCTTGGTGCCCTCCGCGGAGGCGTCCTCGGGCGTGCCGTCGACAATCTTGTTGAGGTTGAGTTCGCGCAGTGCCGCTGTCGCGACCAGCACCTTGATCACGCTGGCCGGGCGGTGTCGCCCGTGCGGGTCACGGGCGGCGACGATCGCGCCGGTGTCGAGGTCGGCCACCACCCAGGCTTCGGCGGAGATGTCGCCGGGCACCGGCGGCGTGCCGGCCGCTGTGACGACGCCGCAGCCGCTGAGTTCGTTACCGCCGATCGGCTTCGTCGGCACCGGGAGCGGCAACGGCGGCTCGCCGGCCTGCGGGACCTCCGATGAGTCGACAGCCGCCGGGGTCGCCACCTTGTAGGGGCAGAGGTCGTGGACGACTCCGGGCCCGGGGTTGGGCTCCGCGAACGCCACGGGCATGCCGAGCAGAGCCGGGGAGCCGAGCATGAAACCCGCTGCTGCCAGGCACGACGCAGTCCTGAAGATCGCCATGATGTGTGCAGAGTAGGCGATCGGCCGCCCGATTCCGGGGAGCCGCGCTGTGACTGGTGTTACGGATGTGGCAGATCGAGGTAGGCGATGCCGGGCCCGGCGATGCGACCGAGCCACAACCGACCGGGCACTTCCACCAGTCCGGTGACCAACCCGAAGTCGGGATGCTGCGTGTGCGCCTGGGCCACCACGCGCCCGTCGTCGGGGTCGAACCCCGCCACCCACACCGTGGCCTTCGGGTTGGGCAGCCAGCTGTAGGGCAGCAGCTTCCACATGATGCTGCGGATGATCGGCGCCCGCGGGCCCAGCCATTCGTTGAACGCGTTGCGGTCGGAGACCAACGCCACCCAGATCCGGCCGTCCAGGCCGGTGGAGATGTTGTCGGGGAAGCCCGGCAATTCGGTGACCAGCGCGGTGACGGTGCCGGCCCGCTCACCGGTCAGCCAGTACTTCGACACCCGACAGCCGGCGCTCTCGGCGTACACCACCGCGGATTCGTCGGCGGTCAGCGTGACGCCGTTGGCGAAGTACAGGTCGTCGACCAGTCGGGTGACGGTGCCGTCGGTGTCGCGGCGGAACAGCGCGCCGGTCGGGCGGCCCTCGATGACTGAGCCCTTGTAGTGCTCATAGTAGAAGCGGCTGGTCGACTCGGTGAAAAAGATTGTGCCGTCTGATGATTCAACGACGTTCGAGCAGAAAGTGAGCGGCCGGCCGTCGATTTCGCTGACCAGGGTCTCGATGGCGTCGCCGGTCGGGTCGTAGCGCAGCAGACCGCGGTGGCTGTCGCAGATCAGCAGTCGGCCGTCGTGGGCGACCGCCAACCCCAGCGGGCGACCGCCGGTGTCGGCGATTACGTCCACGGAGCCGCCGTCGGGGCTGACCCGCACGATGCGGCCGTCCTCGACGCCGGTGAAGATGTTGCCGTCGGCGTCGGCCACGACGTCCTCGGCGGCGGTGCCGGGGATGTCGACAATGTGCAGCGCCGCAGTGAAGCTCGGCTCGGGCAGCGGGCGTGACCCCGGCGGCTGCCAGCGGATCGGATCGATACTGGGCTTGATGGCGCCACTCCTCCTCATCGCTTCGCTCTGCATCGTCGCTGGCGCGGTTTACTCATGGCGCGTCCTTCAGCACCCGGCGCAGGATGCTCTCGATGGTGTCGAACTCGGTTTGCCCGCTGATCAGCGGGGGAGCGATGACGACCACCGGGTCGCCGCGATCGTCGGTGCGGCAGTACAGCCCAGCCGCGAACAACGACGATGCGATGTGCGGCAACAGCTTTGCGGCCTCGGCGCGGGTGAAGGTCTCCCGCGTCGCCTGGTCCTTGACCAACTCGATCGAGTAGAAGTAGCCCTCGCCGCGCACGTCGCCGACGATCGGCAGGTCGTAGAGCCGCTCGAGGGTGGCCCGCAGGGCCGGTGCCTGCCGCGTGACGTGGGCGTTGATGCCTTCGCGTTCGAAGATGTCGAGGTTGGCCAGCGCGACCGCCGCCGACACCGGATGGCCGCCGAAGGTGTAGCCGTGCGGAAACACCGTCGCGCCGTCGTCGAAGGGTTCGAACAGCCGGTCGCTGGCGACCATCGCGCCGATCGGTGAGTAGCCCGACGTCAGCCCCTTGGCGCAGGTGATCATGTCGGGCTGATAGCCGAAGTCGTTGCAGGCGAACATCGATCCGATGCGACCCCAGGCGCAGATCACCTCATCGGAGACCAGCAGGACGTCGTAGTGGTCGCAGATCTCCCGGACCCGGTCGAAGTAGCCGGGCGGCGGCGGGATCGAGCCGCCCGCGTTTTGCACCGGTTCGAGGAACACCGCGGCGACGGTGTCGGGCCCCTCGAACTCGATCGCCTCGGCGATGCGGTCCGCGGCCCATCGTCCGAATTCCTTTGCATCCGAACGCAATAGGTCCGACGCGCGGTAGAAATTGGTGTTGGGTACGCGAAAGCCGCCGGGCGTCAGCGGTTCGAACGGCGTCTTGTAGGCCGGCAGGCCGGTGATCGCCAGTGCGCCCTGCGGGGTGCCGTGGTAGGCCACCGCGCGCGAAATGACTTTGTACTTGCCGGGTTTGCCGGTCAGCTTGAAGTACTGCTTGGCCAGCTTCCAGGCTGACTCGACCGCTTCGCCGCCGCCGCTGGTGAAAAAGACCCGGTTCAGGTCGCCCGGGGCGTAGCCCGCGATCCGGTCGGCCAGTTCGATCGCGGGCGGGGTGGCGTATCCCCACAGCGGAAAATAGGCCAGCGTGCCTGCCTGCCGCGCGGCCGCCTCGGCCAGCTCGGCCCGGCCGTGCCCGACCTGCACCACGAAGAGCCCGGACAGCCCGTCGAGGTAACTCTTGCCGGCGTCGTCGAAGATCGTCACGCCCTCGCCGCGGACGATGACCGGAGGTGTGATGCCAGGCCCGTGCTTGGCGAAATGCAGCCAGAGGTGATCGCTCATGTGGCACGTTGCCGCGCAAAGCTTTTCAGCTCCGCAGACAGCGCGTCGGCCTTCAGGAGTTCGGGCGCCAGGCTGGGGTCTTTCATCCGGGCGGTGAAGACCAGTCCGATCGTCACGTCGTGCTCGGGGCGGTATTCGAT
The DNA here is from genome assembly GCF_030252325.1 of Candidatus Mycobacterium wuenschmannii. Classification (NCBI taxonomy): domain Bacteria; kingdom Bacillati; phylum Actinomycetota; class Actinomycetes; order Mycobacteriales; family Mycobacteriaceae; genus Mycobacterium; species Candidatus Mycobacterium wuenschmannii. The sequence continues at coordinate 4,861,073 of NZ_CP126981.1, forward strand.
CGTGATGGCGTCACCCGCGCGGACCTCGCCGGGGTTCAGGACGCGGAAGTAGGCGCCGGGCACGCCGGCGTCGGTGAAGGTCTTGATCCACCTCGGGCGGTCCAGAAACGAGGCGAACGTCCGGCACGGCGTGCGGGGCGCGGTGACTTCCAATAGCAATGTGCCGGACCCGATCCGCCATCGTTCGCCGATGCGGGTCTGGGTGAGGTCGACACCGACGGTGGTGAGATTCTCGCCGAACATGCCGTTGTCGAGTCGGACCCCGAGCTGGTCCTGCCAGGTGTCGAGATCCTCGCGGGCGTAGGCGTAGACCGCCTGGTCGGGTCCGCCGTGCAGCTTCGGGTTGCCGATGGTGTCGCCGATCAGCCCGCTGGCGTCGCTCTGTGAATGTCCCGGCGCGCGAACCGCAACGGCGTCCTCGACCGGCTTTTTGTCGATCCCGGTCAGCGGCGACTGGGCCCGAGGATCGGGGTTGGTGCGCGGCCGCGCCACGTTGACCGACAAGACGTGCATTCGTCCACCATAGCGGCGCCAGGTGCCACGGATTGGGGGTTAGGCTCGTCAGATGACCTCCGCGCAGCAGGTCACCGAATTCGAGGCGTTGCGGCCGCATCTGCTGTCGGTCGCCTATCGGCTGACCGGCTCGGTGGCCGACGCCGAAGACATCGTGCAGGACGCGTGGCTGCGCTGGGCGGGGCGCGACGACGACATCCGGGATCTGCGGGCGTGGTTGACGACGATCGTCAGCCGGCTAGGGCTGGATTGGCTGCGGTCGGCGCCTCGGCGCCGGGAAAGCTATGTGGGCCAATGGTTACCGGAGCCGGTCGTGACCGGTTTCGACGGCAGCGACCCGCTTTCGGTGGTCGTCTCCCACGAGGATGCGCGTTTCGCGGCGATGGTCGTGCTGGAGCGGCTGTCGCCAGATCAGCGGGTCGCGTTCGTGTTGCACGACGGGTTCGCCGTGCCGTTCGCCGACGTGGCCGAGGTGCTGGGTACCACCGCGGCCGCGGCCCGTCAGTTGGCGTCGCGCGCGCGCCGGGCGGTGAGCGCCGAACCGCCGCCGACGCCCGACCCGGCCCACGACGAGGTCGTCGGCAAGCTGATGGCCGCAATCATGTCCGGCGACATGGCCGCCACCGTCGCGCTGCTGCACCCGGGCGTCACATTCACCGGCGACTCCAACCGCGCGGCACCGACGGCGGCCCGCGTCATCCACGGCCCGGACAAGGTCGCGCGGTTCCTGTTCGGTCTCGCTCAGCGGTACGGGCCTTCGTTCATGACGGCGAGCCAGCTGGCGCTGATCAACGGCGAACTCGGCGCGTACACATCAGGGTCGCCGGGCGACGACGGGCATCAGCCGATGATGCCGCGCATCACCGCGATGACCGTGCGCGACGGCAAGGTCATCGCCCTCTGGGATATCGCCAACCCCGAGAAGTTCAGTGGTTCGCCTCTGAAGGATCAGGCGCAGTCGTCCAAGGCACCCGGCAGGAGTCGCCGGAGTTGAAGCCCTGCTCGGTGATGCCGAGCGCGGAATTCATTCGGGCACGCATGTTTTCGATACCGACCTGGTAGGTCAGCTCGATCACCCCGTCGTCGCCGAAGCGGGCGCGCAGGTCGGCTACCTGCTCGTCGGTGACGGTGTGTGGGTCGGCCGTCATCGCGTCGGCGTAGGCGATCGCGGCGCGCTCGTCGTCGGTGAAAAGCGCTGAGGTGGCGTAGTTGTCGATCTCTTTGAGACGGTCGATGTCCAGCCCGTCGAGGCGCTGCAGCATCGACCCGAAGTCGACGCACCACGAGCAGCCGATGGAGCGCGCGGTCCAGAACACCGCCAGTTCGCGGACGTTGGCGGGCAGCCGCCGCGACGCCGACTGCAGCATCGCCTCGTGGACGGCGTTGGCGACCATCAGCCGGGGATGGTGTGCCTCGACGGCGAACGGCTCGGGCACTTCGCCGAAGCGCCGCTTGGTGTACCGGTACATTGCGCGGACCAGCCAGTTCGCGCGGTTGGGTGGCAGGGGTTCGATTCGCGTTTTCTGTGTCATACAGATCAGACGAGGCAGCCCGCCACTGTGTGACAGGCTGCCGCGTCGACGGCGCGGGCTACTTGTGGCTGCCTCCAGCGCCGCCGGAGGACGTGCTGCCCCCGCCGCTGGAGATCCCGCCGCCGCCGCCGCCCGACATGCCGCCGCCTGCCGAGGCGCCGCCACCCGACATGCCGCCGCCTGCCGAGGCACCGCCACCTGCTGATGCGCCGCCGCCGGCGTGGCCGCCGTCGCCGCCGGACATGCCTCCGCCGCCCGCTGAAGCGCCACCACCACCGGGATGGCCGCCGTCAGCGGGCGGGGTGCCGCCGCCGGGGTGACCGCCGTCGGCGGGTGGTGGCGTGTGGTGTCCAGGATCGCCGGGCGCCGGACCCCCTCCGGTCACCGGCTGTGGCATCGGCTGCTGGCGTGACGAATCGTATGGTCCACCAACGCATACCGCGTTACCGGTGCCGATGCATGCCGGGTCTTGGGGACCGGTGGGATGGATGACCTGCGGCGAATTATCCGGGGGAATGCGATGGTCGCTCGCGCACAGGATCGAGATGGCGGGGTTCGCCACGCATCGCGGGTCTCCCGGACCGGTGATGGGATCGTCCAGGGGAGGCGATGCGAACGCCTGAGCGGTGGCGCCGCACAGCAGCCATGCCGTCGTCGCAGGAATCGTGAACCACGTGTACTTGGTGAAAACCCTTGCGCCGCGCATATATTGCTCTCCTTTATCGACCTCGTTGTCACAGATGCCGACAACGGTATGGGCCGCAGCTATGGCAATTCGATAGGGAAGCTATGAATCAGTGATGAGTGCGTGCCTGACGGCGGTGCCGCGTCGAATGTGAAGCCAGCCGCGCACTCGTCAGCCGTCAGCGAGCGAACATCAGCGCGCGCTTGACCTCTTGGATCGCCTTGGTCACCTCGATGCCGCGCGGGCAGGCGTCGGTGCAGTTGAACGTCGTGCGGCAGCGCCATACCCCGTCGACCTCGTTGAGGATGTCGAGTCGCTCGGCGGCGCCCTCGTCGCGGCTGTCGAAGATGAACCGGTGCGCGTTGACGATCGCGGCCGGCCCGAAGTAGCTGCCCTCGTTCCAGAACACCGGGCAACTCGTCGTGCACGCCGCGCACAGGATGCACTTCGTGGTGTCGTCGTAGCGGGCGCGGTCGGTCTGGCTCTGAATCCGTTCCCGCGTCGGGGGATTGCCACTCGTCATCAGATACGGCTTGATCGCGCGGTAGGCGTCGAAAAACGGCTCCATGTCGACGATCAGGTCCTTCTCGACGGGCAGCCCGCGGATCGGCTCGATCGTGATGGTGAAGTCCTTCCTGGGCTTCTTGGGCAGCAGATCGCGCATCAGCATCTTGCAGGCCAGGCGGTTGTGGCCGTTGATCCGCACCGCGTCGGAGCCGCACACACCGTGCGCGCAGGACCGGCGGAATGTCAGCGAGCCGTCCAGGTAGCTCTTCACGTAGATCAGCAGGTTGAGCACGCGGTCGGTGGGCAGGCACGGCACCCGGAAGCTCTGCCAGCCACCCGAATCGGCGTACTGCTCCGGATTTTCCGGGTTGTACCGGGCGATCTTGAGCGTAACCATGACCGCACCCTCGGGGACGGCCGGGAGCGGCGGATCGCCGGCGGGCGCTTCCTGGAGGTCGGTCATCAGTACTCCGAATCCATCAGTACTTACGCTCCTTGGGTTCGTATCGGGTCTGCACCACCGGTTTGAAGTCCAGCCGGATGTCGCTGAGCAGGTCGGGGCGCTGCTTGTCGGACCCGATTTCCTTGTAGGCCATGGTGTGGCGCATGAAGTTGACGTCGTCGCGGTTGGGGTAGTCCTCGCGGGCGTGACCGCCGCGGGATTCCTTGCGGTTCAACGCACCGACGACGGTGACCTCGGCGAGCTCCAGCAGGAAACCGAGTTCGATGGCCTCCAGCAGGTCACTGTTGAACCGCTTCCCCTTGTCGTGCACCGAGATTCGCGAGTAGCGCTCCTTGAGCGTGTGAATGTCGGTCAGCGCTTGCTTCAGCGTCTCCTCGGTGCGGAACACCGCGGCGTTGTTGTCCATCGTCTGCTGCAGCGCGCCACGGATGTCGGCGACCCGCTCGTTGCCGTGCTCGGACAGGATGTCACCGACCCAGCCGACCACCATGGTCGCCGGGTCCGGTGGCATCTCGACGAAGTCGTGGCCCTTGGCGTAGGCGGCCGCGGCGATTCCGGCGCGACGGCCGAATACGTTGATGTCCAACAGCGAATTGGTGCCGAGCCGGTTGGCGCCGTGCACCGACACACACGCACACTCGCCGGCGGCGTACAGGCCGGGCACCGCATTGGTGTTGTCCCGCAACACCTGTCCGGTGATCGTGGTCGGAATGCCGCCCATCACGTAGTGGCAGGTGGGGTACACCGGGACGAGCTCCTTGACCGGGTCGACGCCGAGGTAGGTGCGGGCGAACTCGGTGATGTCGGGCAGCTTGGCGTTGAGCACCTCCTCGCCGAGATGGCGGACATCTATGTAGACGTAGTCCTTGTGTGGACCGGCGCCGCGGCCTTCCAGGACCTCGCGGACCATCGAACGGGCGACGATGTCGCGCGGTGCCAGGTCGACGATCGTCGGCGCATAGCGTTCCATGAAGCGCTCGCCTTCGCCGTTGAGCAACCGGCCGCCCTCGCCTCGCACGGCCTCGGAGATCAGGATGCCCAGGCCGGCCAGGCCGGTCGGGTGGAACTGATGAAACTCCATGTCCTCCAACGGAAGTCCCTTGCGGAACACAATGCCGATGCCGTCGCCGGTCAGCGTGTGCGCGTTGGAGGTGGTCTTGTACATCCGGCCCGATCCGCCGGTGGCGAGCACGACGGCCTTGGCGTGGAATACATGGATATTCCCGGTTGCCAATTCGTAAGCGACGACTCCGGTGGCCACCGGGCCGTTCTTGGTGTCGGTGAGCACCAGGTCGAGCGCGTAGAACTCGTTGAAGAACTCGACGTCGTGCTTGACGCAGTTCTGGTACAGCGTCTGCAGGATCATGTGGCCGGTTCGGTCTGCGGCATAACAGGATCGGCGCACCGGCGCCTTGCCGTGGTCGCGGGTGTGCCCGCCGAAACGACGCTGATCGATGCGACCCTCGGGGGTGCGGTTGAACGGCATCCCCATCTTCTCCAGGTCGAGCACCGCGTCAATGGCTTCCTTGCACATCACCTCGACCGCGTCCTGGTCGGCGAGGTAGTCGCCGCCCTTGACGGTGTCGAAGGTGTGCCACTCCCAGTTGTCGTCCTCGACGTTGGCCAGCGCCGCGCACATGCCGCCCTGGGCCGCGCCGGTGTGGCTGCGGGTGGGGTAGAGCTTCGTCAAAACCGCTGTGCGGACCCGTGGTCCGGCCTCGACGGCGGCGCGCATCCCGGCGCCGCCGGCCCCGACGATCACCACGTCGTATCGGTGTTCGCTGATCATGTCGCCGCTCTCGATCTATCTCAGGAGGAAATGTTCGGGTCGAACGTCAGCAGCACGTAGGTCCCGAGCACCAACGTGAAGGCCATCGACAGCACGAGCAGGCTGTTCAACCAAAAACGGGTGGAGTCCTTGCGGCTGTAGTCGTCGATGATGGTGCGTAACCCATTGCCGCCGTGCAGCTGAGCCAGCCAGAGCAGCAGCAGATCCCACGTCTGCCAGAATGGCGAATGCCAGCGCTGCGCAACGTAATTGAAGTCGATGCGGTAGACGCCGTCCTCCCACATCAGCATCACGAACAGGTGCCCGAGCGCCAGGAACACCAGCACGATGCCGGAGAACCGCATGAACAACCACGCGTACTTCTCGAAGTTCGGCATGCCACCGCGACGCCGCGGGGATCGTGGGTTGTCCAGGCTGGCCGGGCGGTCGTGGCTGCGCTGACGGATCGGCGCTGCGTCACCCCGGCCGAGTTGAAGATCAGGTGAGGTCATCGGAAGTGCTCCGTCATGTGGATGCCGACGACGACCGCGGCGGGCACCACCACCAGGATCCAGACGACGGCGATCGCCCAGAGCATCTGTCGCTGATAGCGCGGGCCCTGACCCCAGAAGTCGATCAGGATGACGCGGATGCCGTTGAGCGCGTGGAACAGGACCGCGGCGACAAGTCCGAGTTCCATCAATCCGACCAGTGGGGTCTTGTAAGTCGAGATGACTTCGTCGTAGGCCTGCGGGCTGATGCGTACCAACGCGGTGTCGAGCACATGGATGAAGAGAAAGAAGAAGACGGTGGCGCCGGTGATCCGGTGCAGCACCCACGACCACATTCCTGGATCACCGCGATAGAGGGTGCGACGCAGACGCCGTAGCCGCGATGACTCTTCCGGTGTAGCCGGATTCGCGGACGTCGTCGTCATCAGCGTCTCCCCTGTAGTGGCGGGCAATTCAATGTAGCCCCAACTTTCACGGCCGACTGCCCATTCTTGCGGCCGAATGAAGCGCTTCGTGTCCCCCCGCGCTTTTGGCCGCGCAGAATCTAGGCTGGCCATGTGAATTAGCCAACAGTGGACGGGGTTTGCCGGATGCAGTGCAATGGCGCGGAGGGTCGCGGCCGTGGCTGACGCGATTGACTGGAAGTTGCTGCGCGACAGTGCGATTCAGGTGGCACGGGGGGCCTACGCGCCCTACTCGGGTTTCCCGGTGGGCGCGGCCGCGCTGGTCGACGACGGCCGCCTGGTCACGGGCTGCAATGTGGAGAATGTCTCATATGGCCTAGGTCTCTGCGCGGAGTGCGCTGTGGTTTGCGCGCTGCATGCCAGCGGAGGCGGCCGGCTCATCGCAGTCGCATGCGTCGATGGCGGGGGGGCCGCGCTGATGCCGTGCGGCCGATGCCGTCAGGTGCTGCTCGAGCACGGCGGACCTGACCTGCTGATCGGCCACCCCGACGGCCCTCGGCGACTCGGCGATCTGTTGCCGTACGCCTTCGGCCCGCAGGATCTGGCGAACTACCGGAGCCGCGGGTGAGTCACGACGCGCCGACGGTGATCCGCACCAAACGCGACGGCGGCCGGCTGACCGACGACGCGATCGACTGGATCATCGACGCCTACACCCGTGGGCAGGTCGCCGACGAGCAGATGTCGGCTTTGCTGATGGCGATCTTTCTGCGCGGCATGGACTACGCCGAGATCGCGCGCTGGACGTCCGCGATGGTGAACTCCGGTGCGCAACTGGATTTCAGCGACCTACGCCGCGACGGACGTCCCGTGCAGACCGTCGACAAGCACTCGACCGGCGGAGTGGGCGACAAGATCACGCTGCCGCTGGTGTCGGTGATCGCCGCGTGCGGCGGGGTGGTGCCGCAGGCGTCCGGGCGCGGGCTCGGCCACACCGGCGGGACGCTGGACAAGCTGGAGTCGATCGCCGGATTCACCGGGTCGATCACCAATGCGCAAGTCCGTCAACAGCTTTGCGACGTCGGCGCGGCCATCTTCGCGGCCGGGCAGTTGGCTCCTGCGGACGCGAAACTGTATGCGCTGCGCGACATCACGGCCACGGTCGAATCGCTGCCGCTGATCGCGAGCTCGGTGATGAGTAAGAAGATCGCCGAGGGCACCGGCGCCCTGGTGCTCGACGTCAAGGTCGGCTCGGGCGCACTGATGAGCTCGGAAGCGCGCTGCCGCGAGCTAGCCGAAACCATGGTCGCGCTGGGCGCCGAGCACGGCCTGCCGACCAGCGCGGTGCTGACCGACATGAACCGGCCACTGGGCGCGGCCGTCGGCAACGCGCTCGAAGTCGCCGAAGCGCTGGAGGTGCTGTCCGGCGGCGGCCCGCCGGACGTGGTGGGCCTGACCATCGGCCTGGCCCGCGAGATGCTCGAACTGGCCGGCATCGACCGGCGCGATCCCGAGCAGACGCTGCGTGACGGGACCGCGATGGACCGGTTCCGCGCGTTGATCGCCGCCCAAGGCGGCGACTTGTCCGTCCCGTTGCCGGTCGGTCAGCACTCCGAAACCGTCACCACCAATCGCAACGGCACAATGGGAGACATCGACGCAATGGCAGTGGGGCTCGCGGTGTGGCGGCTCGGCGCGGGTAGATCCCGCCCGGGTGAACAGGTTCAGGCCGGCGCCGGGATACAGATCCACCGCCGCTCGGGCAGCCCGGTATCGGCCGGCGACGCCTTGTTCACCCTCTACACCGACACCCCGGAACGCCTGCCGGCCGCGCTGGCCGAACTGAGCGCGGGCTACGCGATCACCGACACGCCGCCGGCCGGACGGCCGCTGATCATCGATCGGATCACGCCATGACGACGCCGCCGAGCCTCGAGACGATCACGCGGGCGCCGAAGGCGCTGCTGCACGACCACCTCGACGGCGGCCTGCGGCCCTCGACCGTCCTCGACATCGCCGGCCAGATCGGGTACGACGGCCTGCCTGCCACCGACGTCGACACCCTCGCGGAGTGGTTCCGCACGGCCTCGCACAGCGGATCGCTGGAGCGCTACCTCGAGCCGTTCTCGCACACGGTCGCGGTGATGCAGACCCCCGAGTCGTTGCACCGCGTGGCCTTCGAATGCGTCGAAGACCTGTCGGCGGACGCCGTGGTCTACGCCGAGGTGCGGTTCGCCCCCGAGTTGCACATCAACCGCGGCCTGTCGTTCGACGCCGTGGTCGACGCGGTGCTCGCCGGTTTTGCCGACGGCGAAAAGGCCGCCGCCGCCGCCGGCCGTCCGATCGTGGTGCGCTGCCTGGTCACCGCGATGCGACACGCGGCGCTGTCCCGGGAGATCGCCGAGCTGGCGATCCGTTTCCGCGACAAGGGCGTGGTCGGTTTCGACATCGCCGGCGCCGAGGCCGGGTATCCGCCCACCCGGCACCTGGACGCCTTCGAGTACATGCGAAATTACAATGCGCGCTTCACGATTCATGCGGGTGAGGCGTTCGGACTGCCGTCGATTCAGGAGGCCATCGCGTTCTGCGGCGCCGACCGCCTCGGCCACGGTGTGCGGATCGTCGACGACATCGAGGTTGCCGATGACGGCGAGGTGCGGCTCGGCCGGCTCGCATCGATCCTGCGGGACAAGCGGATTCCGCTCGAGATGTGCCCGAGTTCGAATGTGCAGACCGGTGCGGTCGACAGCATCGCCGAGCACCCGTTCGACCTGCTGGCCCGCACCCGGTTCCGCGTCACCGTCAACACCGACAACCGGTTGATGAGCGACACGACGATGACCCGCGAAATGGCGCTGCTTGTCGATGCTTTCGGCTACGGGTGGAGTGATCTGCTGCGTTTCACCGTCAACGCGATGAAGTCGGCGTTCATCCCGTTCGACGAGCGGCTGGCGCTCATCGACGAGGTGATCAAGCCGCGCTACGCGGTGCTGGTGGGCTGACCCGGCTACATCACGATGTGGCCGGCGTCGACAGGCACCGCGATGCCCGTGACGTAGCGGGTCCGCGGGCTGACCAGCCAGAGCACCGCCTCGGTGACGTCCTGCGCCTCCACCAGCGGTACGTCGGGCAGCAGAGTCGACGAGATCGCCGGGTTGGGGTTCGCCGTCATTCCGTTGATCACGAAGTCGTTGATGATCATCGGCGTCGCGACACCGCTGGGATTCACCGAGTTGACGCGGATCTTGTGCGGCGCATAGGCATTCGCGGCCGACCGCATCATGCCGACCACGCCGTGCTTGGACGCGGCGTAGGCGAACATCGCGGCGCTGCCGTCGCCGCCGCGGCCCACCAGCCCTTGCGACGAGCTGACCAGCACGATCGAGCCTCCGCGCCCCTTGCGAATGATCGACGGCACGGTAGCCAACAACGTATGCCACGTCCCGGTGAGGTTGGTGTCGACGACAGCGGCGAACACCGGTTCGGCGCGCGCTGCCGGGTCGCCGATGGCCACCACTCCGGCGTTGGCGACGACGATGTCGATCTCGCCGAGCTCGTCGATGCCCGCCTGCACGCCGGCCTCCAGTGCAGTCAGGTCGCGGACGTCGGCGACGACGGACACCACTCTGCGACCGGCGTCCCGCACCAGCTGCGCCGTCTTGTCGAGGTCGGATCGGCGCGCCAACGGGTATGGGATTGCCTCGACGTCGGCGCAGATGTCGACCGCGATGATGTCGGCGCCTTGTTCCGCCAGCGCGACGGCGTGGCTGCGCCCTTGGCCGCGCGCGGCGCCGGTGATGACCGCGACGGTGTTCTCGAGTTCACCCATGACCGGAAACGTACCTGTCGATTCGACCCAAACCGGCCGAGATCGGGGACGGGGTCTGTCACGATGCCAGAGATATGACGGACAGCAGCGCAGTGCGGATTGCCAACCTGATCTACCGCTACGCCGAACTCCTGGACTCCGGCGATCTGGACGGGGTGGCCGGTCTGTTCACGCACGGCAGGATCTGCGGCGTCGAGGACGGTCCGCCGGAGACGGTGTTCACCGGCGCCGCCGGAGTGCGACAGATGTACGAGATGGCCACCCGCATCTACGACGACGGCACGCCAAAGACCAAGCACCACACCAGCAATGTGCAGCTGGACATCGACGAGGATGGCGGCAGTGCCCGCAGTACGTCGTACTACAGCGTCACTCAGGCGACGCCGACGCTACCGCTGCAGGTGATCGTCACCGGGCATTACAAGGACACCTTTCACCGCGTCGACGGGGACTGGTGGTTCGACACCCGCACCATGTTCGTCGACCAGCTGGGCGACGTCAGTCAGCACCTGAAGTTCTGACCGCGTGGCCGATACTTTCGACATCGCCACCGTGCTGGCGGACGCGCAGCGCAAGGAGTCGCTGACCGATTGGGGGCCCGGCGATTTCGCGCCCGCCCTGACCGTGTTGCTGGACGACTACGCCGCGGCGGACCTGAACGCCGTCGGGGAGCACATCCTGCGCTCGGGCATTGTGCACAGCCTGCGCATGCGGCTGCGTACCCAGGAGTGGGTCCGGCGGCACCCGGAGATTCTGCAGGAGCGCATCCTGGCGCCGATCGTCGTCGTCGGCATGATGCGCAGCGGCACCACGTTGCTGCAGCGGCTGTTGGCCGCCGATCCGCGGTTCCATTGTGCCTACGGCTGGGAGGTGGTGGAGGTCGCTCCGCGCCTCGATTACCGTTTCGGCGGCACCGATCCGCGCATCGCGGTCAGCGAGTTGCGCGAGGCGAAGTCCCGCGAACTCGCGCCGGACCTGTTCGTCATCCACCCGATGTATGCGCGCGAGGCCGAAGAGGAGATCGTGTTCCTCGCGGACGCGTTCCTGTCGCACGTGCCCGAGTCCGGCGCACACCTGCCGCGGTACCGATCGTGGCTCGACGCGCAGGATTTCGCCCCCGCTTACAGCTACCTGCACCGGATGCTGCAATTCCTGCAATGGCAGAAGCGGCAGCGTTGCGACGGCGAAGCCGCGGCGCGGCGCTGGGTGCTGAAGTCGCCGGCCCACCTCGGCTATCTGGACGCGCTGCGAGCGCAGTTCGCGGACCTGCACCTCGTGCACATGCACCGCGATCCCTGCGCCACGATCGCGTCGGGCGCGAGCCTCAATTCGACCCTGCACGCCATGCACGCCGATCGCGTCGACCCGCACCGGGTCGGCGCGCAATGGCTGCAGCGGATGGGCTGGACCAACGACCGCGCGATGGCCGTCCGCGCCGGCTGGCCCGATGAGGCGGGCCGCGTCACCGACATCGGATTCGAGGACGCGGTCCGGGATCCGATCGGGCAGGTGGCCCGGGTCTATGCCGCAGCGGGCCTGGAGCTGACCGCCGAGGCGGAGGTCGCCATGCGGCGCTGGCTCGATGAACGGCCCCGGGAAGCGGCGCGCCCGCCCTACGCCCTGGACGCCTACGGGCTGCGTCCAGATCAGGTCGATGATCGGTTTGCGTTGTACAACAAGAGGTTTGATGAATACATCGGTAAGCGAGGAGTGGTATGACAGTCGATCCGGTTGCGACCGAAGCCCAGCACGAGCAGGAACTTGCCGCGCTTGAGTTGATCAAGCATCCCGTCGTCGCGGCGGCCTACAAGAGCGTCGCCGAAACGTGGCTGGGTCGAGCCAAAGCGTCCGACGCGATGCGCGATCGCTTCGACGACGCCTTCGCCGAGGTGATGTTCTCGGCCGCGATGTGGTCGTCCAACCAGGACAAGCTGCGGCCGAAAGTCAGCTGCATCACCCGGCTGGCCCACCCGCTCGACGGCCACCGCATTCCCGGATCACGTTGGGGGATCGACAATCCCGACAGCGTGTATCGAGTCATTCCGATATCTGGTGACGAGCGCTACGAGATTCACGGCAGGGTCGGCGAGCACCGCATGACCGAGAACTACTTCACGCTCTGGGACGCCAACATGGGCACTGTCGACGTCCTCAATGGCCGAACCATGCAGATTGATTCCGACGGCAGCTACACGATCACGGTGGACTCCGAACCCGCCGACGGTCGGCCGAACCATGTGCGCAGCACGGCCGCGGCACACGAGTTCTACATTCGCGACGTGCTGCTCGACTGGGCTCACGACGACCCGAATCACATTGAGGTGCAACGACTCGGCGGCGCGTCCAGTACGCCGGCCCGCACGCTCGACGAACAGGCCGACGCGACCGCGGCGATGATGTCGTACTTCGCCAACTTCACGGGGAAGCTGAGTCACGGCGTCTACAAGATGCCGCCGAACCACTTCGACCTGGGTTGGTCGGCGGACAGGGTCGGGGCGATGCGCAACCAGGTGTACGTGATGGGCCGCTTCGAGCTCGCCCCCGGCGAGGCGTTCGTGGTCGACGTCAGCGACGGCGGGGCCGAGTACTTCACCGTTCCGCTGAGCAACATCTGGGGCACCACGCTCGAGCTCGTCGACCGCACCGGCAGCCTGAACAAGGCCCAGTCGGTCGCCAACGAAGACGGTAGCTACACCTACGTGATCTCGCCCGAGGACCCGGGCGTCGCGAACTGGATTGACTCCGACGGCCTGCGGGAAGGCATCCTGACGCTGAGAATGGCCGAGTTCGGCGACGCCGGTCCACAGCCGGATCTCGGCGCCCACGGACGGGTCATCATGCTGGATCGGCTCGACGACGAGGTGCCGCACCTGCCGCGAATCAGCCCGCAGGACAGGGCGACTCAGCTTGCCGAGCGACGCCGGTCGTATTTGCGCCGGCTGCCGGAGGGAACGGCCTGATGACACGCTGGTTGATCACCGGATGCTCCACCGGCTTCGGTCGCGAAATCGCCCGGGCCGCGCTCGCGGACGGCCACCGTGTGGTGGTGACCGCGCGACGGGCCGAGGCGGTCCAGGATGTGGTCGACGAGTTCGGCGACAGTGCGCTTGCCGTCGCTCTGGACGTGACCGACGCCGGACAGATCGCCGCCGCGATCGCGGCGGCCGAGCAGGCGTTCGGTGGAATCGACGTGCTGGTCAACAACGCCGGCCACGGGTATCTGTCCGCCGTCGAGGAGGGCGAGGATGCCGAAGTCCGAAAGTTGTTCGACGTCAACTTCTTCGGTTCGGTCGACATGATTAAGGCGGTGCTGCCGGGGATGCGGGCGAGGGGGTCCGGGCACATCATCAACATGTCGTCGATGACCGGGCTGGTGGCCAATCCGCCCAACGCCTACTACTCCTCGACCAAGTTCGCGCTGGAGGCCGTGACCGAGGCGTTGGCCACCGAGGTTCGGCCCTTGGGTATCAACGTCACCGCGATCGAGCCGGGTGCCTTTCGCACCGACTGGGCAACGCGGTCGATGAAGGAGTCCGGCCGCCCGATCGACGATTATCACGACGTGGCTGCCCGCAAGGATCTGATCAAGCAGTTCGCCGACCACCTCCCGGGCGACCCGCGCAAGGTCGCCGAAGCGGTGCTGATGGTGACCAAGCTGGACGAGCCTCCGCTTCGGTTGCTGCTCGGCCGCGACGTACTCAAGGCGATGCGCGACAAAATAACCGCGCTGTCCGCGTCGATCGAGGAGTGGAAAGCGGTCACCAAGGACGTGAACTTCCCGGACCCGTAGGGCGTTTTCGCGCCCGGCGTCACTCGCTCCGGAGCCGTGAGTCCACGAAGCGCTCGAGTTCCTCCCACGCCTCGACCGCGTCGAGGTATGGGGACGCGGGCCTGCTTGTGGCCGAGTCGGGTTCGAGGATGTAGGTGATCAGCGTGCCCAGCGGCTGATCGGCGGCCAGCGCTTTCTCGACCGTGGTGTCCTCGGAATACTCGCCGAGGTCGCGGAGGAACTCGACGGCCAGGTCGAGCTGCTCGTGGTCGACCGCGTCGGGTCCGCCGGCGAGGTCGTCGGCCAGCCCGCTCAGCACGTAGACGTTGTCCTCGGTGATGTCGACGTGCAGTGAGCCGTCGGTGGCCGCGGTACGGATGTCGTCGTAGGTGCTCAGGTCGGACAGGTCGTGATCGTGCTCGTCGGCGAGGTAACGGGCCAGGGCGCGCTCCGAGCTGAACACGCTGATTCTTCCGTTGCGGCCCAAGAAGATCGGTCGATCGTCGAAGTAGCACCGCAGCGTGTAGTGGTTGCTGGTGCCGGTCATGATCCGGATCGGGTCGATGCCGACCTTGGCCCAGAAGTCCTCGTCGGCTCCGAGCACCACCGGGTCGCCGGCCGCGCGGGCGGTCTCGTCGACCACGGGCTCGGGTTCGGGCTCGACCGCGGTCTCGGCCTCCGGTTCGGCCACCTCTTCCTCGTACGGCTCGGCCAGTTCCGCCGCCGCCGCTTCGGAAGCCTTGGAGTCGACGTCGGGGATGCTGACGATCGCGTCGACGGCGCTGAGCACGTCGTCCCAGCCGCGTCCGACGACGTCGGCGATCGCGTGCCAGCGCTTGAGTCCGGCCTTGCCGCTGAAGTGGTCGATGCCGCCGCTGAGCGAGCCCAACGTCGGATTGCCGTTGAAGAACTTCAGCACCGCGGGCAGCTCGCACACCGACCCGATCGACGAGACGATCGTCAGCGCGTTGGCCAGCGTCTCGACCGACTCGGCGGTCGGCTTGTCCGACACCAGGTCTTCGACCGCGACGAGGTCGAACTGCTTGTCCTCGGGGGGATCCAGCTTGTGGGCGTTGGCCTCGGTCAGCGCCGGCCATGCCGGGTGGTCGACCAGGTCGTTGTCGGAGTTGGTCCGCACAAACCCGGCCAGATCGGCGGGCGACTCGAAGATGTAGAGGTCTTCGTCCTTGCCCAGGAACGCCTCCCACTCGTCGCCGGAGTCGCGCCAGCGGGGCGCCCACACGGTGTAACGGTCGCCGTCGGTCAGGCTCAAGCGGATAGGCACGAGGTCAGCAGCCATGCGGCACACAATAGCGAGGGCCGCGGCGAACACGCGCTCGGGCGGGTGTCCGCGGCTGGCATTTTAATGAAAAATACCTGTGGATTTGCCGTGCGGCGTTTAAGATTCAGCCACGCAGGGTCGGGGGTGCCGTCCGCGGACAAGGGAGAATCCGATGACGACGGCTGTCCGGACCCGTTCGATGAGCGCTGTAGTGCTGGCCGCGGCGTGCGCCACCGCGATCGGCATGACCCCGGCCGTTCAGTCCGGCCTTCGGACCCTGGCCACCGAGGTCGGCCTGGCCGCCAACCTGGGCTGGATCATGGGCGGCACCGGCAACCCGATCCCGGACTCGAACTACCTCGGCAACGTCGAGACCCTCTATCTCAACGACAGCTATCTGCCCAATGCGGACAGCTACTCCTTCGTCGGACTGACCACACCGGAGCAGTTCTGCCCGATCATCTGCTCGCCCGACCAGCCCTACCTGACCTTTGGCGACTCGGTCGATGTGGGCGTCGGGAACCTGAATACCACCGTCCTCCCGGCTCTGGCCGACAACGAGGTCTCGGTGCTCGGCTACTCGCAGAGCGCGACCGTTGCCACCGTGTGGATGAACCAACTGATCGACAGCAACAACCCGAACCTGGACAACCTGCACGTCACGTTGCTCGGCGATCCCAACAACGTGGTCAGCGGCATCCTCGACCGCTTCCAATTCGCCGACGGCACGCATCTTCCGTTCCTCAACATTCCGCTGGACCTCAGCCCGACGCCGACCGAGGGCATCGACACCGATGTCTTCATCGGCCAGTACGACGGCTGGAACAGCTTCCCGTCCGACCCGAGCAACCTGTACGCGGTGCTGAACGCATTGATCGGCATCCAGACGGTGCACCCGTACTACCCGGATCCCGAGGCGGGCGTGAACCTCGACATCGGCAACGTCATCGACCTCGGCAAGATCGGCGACACCAACTTCTATTCGATTCCCGCGCCCCTGCCGACGTTGGCCTTCATGTACGACGGCGGGCCCGTGGGTCGGTTCTTCTACGACAGCTTCAGCCCGTACGCGACGCTGATGAACAACTGGGCCTACGGCAACCCGGGCGACCCGTTCGTCGGCGTCAACGGCACCGATGCGATCGGACCGTGGCAGGTCGATGCGTACGGCCAGCTGATGGAGTCCGGTGTGGCCGGGTTCTTCTTGAAGATGGACCCGCTGCAGATGCTCGCCGGGATGCAATACGCTGCGGCGCAGACGATTATCGGCCCGACCAACGACATCCTCTCCGCTCTCGGGCAGCCAGACCTGTCCCCGTCCGTCGTCGACTCGCTCATGTCGGGCTACGACTTCACAAACCAGCTCGACACGATGTTTCTCGCCCAGCTCGAGATGCTGTCGGCAACTTTCCCGTCGCTGGCGCCTGACGTGCTCTTCGACGGCTCCCCGCTGATCTCCGCTCAGCCGCTGATCGACCTCGTCGGATACGGGTTCGACATCTTCAACGGGTTCGGCGCCTAGGGGGCTAGGGTCTGACGCGTGGATGTGCGCGTCGTCGATCACCCGTTGGCCGCTATCCGGCTGACCACGCTGCGGGACGCGAACACCGACAGTGCGACGTTTCGCGCCGCGCTGAGCGAGTTGACGCTGATGCTGGTCTACGAGGCGACCCGTGGGCTGGCACGCGAGAACATCAGTGTCCGAACACCATTGGCCGAGACCACCGGCGCGCGGCTGGCCACCCCGCCGCTGCTGGTCGCGGTGCTACGGGCCGGCATGGGCATGGTCGAGTCGGCCCATGTGCTGCTGCCGGAAGCGTCGGTCGGATTCGTCGGTGTGGCTCGCGACGAGGAGACCGCCCTTCCCACAGAGTATTTGGAGTCGCTGCCGGGCGATCTGGCCGGCCGGCCGGTGATCGTGCTGGACCCGATGCTGGCCACCGGCGGCTCGATGGCCCACACCGTTGCGCTGCTGCAGCGTCGCGGCGCCGACGACATCACCGTGTTGTGCGTGGTCGCGGCGCCGGAAGGTGTTGCGGCGCTGGAGAACGCGGCACCGACCGCGCGGCTGTTCACCGCGGCCGTCGACCGGGGTCTCGACGCCGACGCGTACATCGTGCCTGGGCTCGGTGATGCCGGCGACCGGCAATTCGGACCCCGCTGAGGATCACCAGTCGCGGACGGCGGCGTTCAGCTCGTCGCGCAGCGCGGTGGCGCGACGGCGCTCGCCCGAGCAGGCTTCCAGGTAGAACTTGACCTTCGGCTCGGTCCCGGACGGCCGCACTACCACCCGGGCCGTTGCGGCGTCGTCGCCGCCGGTGAAGAGCAGCGCATCGGTCCGCGGCACTAGATCCTCTGTCGTGCAGTCGAATCCGGCGATTCGAGCGGGCGGGTCGGATCGCAGGCGGCGCATCAGCGCGGCGGCTTCGTCGGCGTTGGCGACCGGACGTGATACCGCGCCGCCGAGGTGGTACCCGAAGCGGCGGCCCAGGTCATCGAGCGCATCGAGCACCGGGCGGCCAGCCTCCTTGCGCGTCGCGACCAGGTCGCAGGCCAGCACCGCGGCGCTGATCCCGTCCTTGTCCCGGACCGCCTCGGGGTCGACGCAATGTCCGATGGCCTCCTCGTACGCATACGCCAGCGTGCTGCCGGGCTGGTCGGCGTCGGCGCGGGCCAGCCATTTGAAACCGGTCAGCGTCTCCACGTGCCGCGCCCCGTACCGCGCGGCGATCGCCGCCAGCATGCGCGACGACACCACCGTGCTGGCCACCACGGCGTGCGCGGTGTCGAGCTGCGACAAGATGTAATCGCCGAGGAGCCAACCGGTTTCGTCACCGGACAGCATTCGCCAACCGGCCGGGGTCGGGATGCCGACTGCGCATCGGTCCGCGTCGGGGTCGAGCGCGATCGCCACGTCGGCGCCGATCTCGGCGGCCAGTGTCAGCAGCGCGTCGGTGGCGCCCGGTTCCTCGGGGTTGGGAAACGCGACGGTGGGAAAGTCCGGGTCGGGTGCGAACTGGGCGGCGACCGTGTGCACGTCGTCGAAGCCCGCGCGCCGCAGCGTCTCGACGGCCACCTGCCCGCCGACGCCGTGCAGGGGTGTCAGCGCCACGCGGATCGCGCCCGCGGTGCCGCGCCGGACTCGCGCGGCGCGCTCGATGTAGCGCTCCAGCAGGCCCGCGTCGGTGGGGCTGACGGGGGTGCGGGCGATCTGGTCGGCGAACGGCGCTGCGGCGATGGTGGTTTCGATGTCCCGGTCGACGGGAGGGACGATCTGGATGCCGCCGTCGAGGTAGACCTTGTAACCGTTGTCGGCGGGCGGATTGTGCGAGGCGGTGATCTGAATTCCGGCTGCGGCGTTCGTTTCCCGGACCGCGAACGCCAGCACCGGTGTCGGCGCCGGATGGGGCAGAAGTGTCACCGAAAAACCCTGGGCGGCAAACACTTCGGCGGTTGCGGTGGCGAATGTCGCGGACCCGTGCCGGGCGTCGCGACCGACGATCACCGTCGACCCGCCCGCGCCCCGCTCGGTGAGCACCCGCGCCACCGCCCAGCTGGCCCGCAGCACCACCGCGAGGTTCATCGCGTCCGGGCCGCCACGGATCGGGCCGCGTAGGCCCGCGGTGCCGAAGGACAGCGGGCGGGCGAATCGCGCGGCCAGCTCGTCCGCGTCGCAGTCGGCGAGCTCGGCCGCCGTCACCGGGTCGGGATCGTGAGCGATCCACTCGGTGGGGTGCACTACAGGCGCGCGACCACGTCGGCGAGTAGCGCGCCCAGCCGCGCCGCCGATGCGGCGCCGGTCTCCAGCACCTCGACATGGCTGAGTGGCCCGCCGGTGATTCCGGCGGCCATGTTGGTGACCAGCGATATGCCGAGCACCTCGGCGCCGGCGGCGCGCGCCGCGATCGTCTCGTGCACGGTTGACATGCCGACCAGGTCGGCGCCCAGCGTGCGCAGCATCCGGATCTCGGCGGGCGTCTCGAAGTGCGGGCCGGGCAGGCCGGCGTACACGCCCTCGGCCAGGTTCGGGTCGACCGTCCGGGCGATCGTGCGCAGCCGCGGGGAGTACGCGTCGACCATGTCGACGAACTGCGCTCCGACCAGTGGCGACCGCGCGGTCAGGTTGAGGTGGTCGCTGATCAGCACCGGCTGGCCCACCGCGAAATCCGGGCGCACGGCGCCGGCGGCGTTGGTCAGCACGACGACGCGTGCGCCCGCCGCGCAGGCGGTGCGCACCGGATGGACCACGTGCTGCAGGTCGTGGCCCTCGTAGGCGTGCACGCGACCGGCCAACACCAACACGCGGTGCACGCCGATCGACACCGACAGCACCTGGCCGGTGTGGCCCTCGGCCGAGGGCGGGGTGAATCCCGGCACCTCGGCCATCGGCACGGTCGCGATCGGCCGACCCAGGGCGGACACCGCGGGTGCCCAGCCGGATCCCAACACGATCGCGACGCTGTGGTCGGTAAACCCGATGTGGTCGGCGATGAACTGTGCCGCGGTGCTCGCGAGCGCGTCAGGGCCGAGCCGAACGTCATACACAGAGGGCAGCCTAATCGGCGACGCGTTCGCTGAGTTGGTTCAGCACGCGCAAGAAGACGTTGCGCTCGTCGGCGGAGAGCTGCCCGAGCCAGTGCTCCTCGCCGCGCTGGATGTCCGCCTGCACCGCGTCCTTGACGGCGCGGCCCGCTTCGGTGATGGCGAGTAACCGGGCGCGACGGTCGTCGGGATCGGGCGCTCGTTCGATGTGTCCGTGCCGCTGCAGCTCGTCGAGTGTGGGGATGATGCGGGTCTTGTCGGCGCCGATCGCCTTCGCGAGCGCCGCCTGGGTGCGAATCGGGGAGCGGTCCAACGCGGTGAGCACGACGTAGCCCCACATCGACAATCCGTGCGACTCCAGCACGGGCAGCTCGGCCGCCACGGCCTGGCGGCCCAGTTCCGCCAGCATCTCCGCGAGGTCCCGACGAGATGCCCTGCGCGCCATCCGGTGATGATAGAGCTGGACATATCGTATGCGCGTACATACGATAAGCAAATGCATACGAACGAAGACCTCCGCCCGTTGCACCACGTTGTCGTGCAGACGTCCGTGGACGTCGTCTCGGAAGTCACCGCTGAGGACCTGGCCCGGCCCACCCCCTGCACCGGCTGGGATCTCGCCGAGCTACTCGCACACATGACCGTCCAGCACCTCGGCTTTGCCGCCGCGGCCCGCGGCAACGGGGCGCAGGTTGGGTTGTGGGATCCCGAGACCGTCAGGGCGCAGGTGCTGGCCGATCCCGCGGGTGCCTACGCCGCGGCCGCCGCCGACGTTCTCGACGCCTTCGCCGGCGACGTGCTCGAGGCGCCGTTCCGGCTGCCGGAGTTAGCGCCGGACGCGCCCTTCCCGGGCGCGATGGCGATCGGCTTTCACTACATCGACTACGTCGTGCACGGCTGGGACGTGGCCCGCAGCCTGCGGCGTGGCTACGAATTGCCGGCCGACGTGCTGGCTGCCGCGTTGCCGTTGGCGCTCTTCGTTCCGGACGGCGACTTTCGCGCCGTCGCGAACGCGCCGTTCGGCCCGGCGGTAGCGGCGTCTGATTCGGGGAGTGACCTCGACCGCATCGTCGCCCATCTGGGTCGCGCCCCGCGGTGGGAGCCCGACCGGCGGTGAGATACTGCGACGATGGCTTCCACCCCGGCGCTGGATCGCGTCGACGACACGGTGCGGCGTCGCGGCACCGACCTCGTCGAGCTGTCGCATGCGATTCACGCCGAGCCGGAGTTGGCGTTCGCCGAGCATCGCAGTTGCGCCAAGGCTCAAACACTGGTCGCTGAGCGCGGTTTCGACGTCACCGCCGCTGCGGGGGGACTGGACACCGCTTTTCGCGCCGACTTCGGTAGCGGCCCGCTGACCGTCGGCATCTGCGCCGAATACGATGCGCTGCCCGAGATCGGGCACGCCTGCGGACACAACATCATTGCGGCCTCGGCGGTCGGGGCGGCGCTGGCGCTGGCCGACGTCGCCGACGAACTGGGGCTGCGGGTGTCGCTGCTGGGCACGCCGGCCGAGGAGTTCGGCGGCGGAAAAGTGTTGCTGCTCAACGCCGGTGTGTTCGACGACGTGGCCGTGTCGGTGATGGTGCATCCCGGCCCGGTGGACATCGCCGCCGCTCGCTCGCTGACCTTGTCCGCGGTGCGAGTTATCTACCGCGGCAAGGAATCCCACGCTTCAGCCGCGCCGTTCCTGGGAATCAACGCCGCCGACGCGGTCACCGTCGCACAGGTCGCGATCGGATTGCTGCGCCAGCAACTGGCGCCGGGGCAGCAGGTGCACGGCATCGTCACGCAGGGCGGGCAGGTGGCGAACGTCATTCCAGGGCGGACCGAATTGCAGTACACCTTGCGGGCCACCGACGCGACATCGCTGGCCGACCTGGAAACCAAAGTGAACAACTGCTTTCTGGCCGGCGCGGTGGCCACCGGCTGCGACTACGCGGTGGAACAAACCGAGCCGATCTACGACGCGCTCAAGCCCGATCCGTGGCTGGCCGACACCGTTCGCGCGGAAATGACGCGGCTGGGCCGCGCCCCCGTCGACGCCGCGCTGGAAGCGGCCCTGCCGCTGGGCAGCACCGACATGGGCAACGTGACCCAGTTGCTGCCGGGCATCCACCCGATGGTCGCGGTCGATGCCGGTGGCGCGTCTTTGCATCAGCCTGATTTCGCCGCGGCGGCCGCGAGTCCCAGCGCCGACAAGGCGGTGCTCGACGGCGCGATGATGTTGGCGCGCACAGTGGTTCACCTCGCCGAGTGCGGCGAGCAACGCGACCGGGTGCTGGCCGCGCATGCCCAGCGGGTGGCCTCATGAGCCTGTCGGATCTCGCTACCACCTGGCTGGCCGGCCACCACGACGACCTGGTCGGCTGGCGGCGGCACATCCACCGCTACCCGGAGTTGGGGCGCCAGGAATTCGCCACCACGCAGTTCGTCGCCGAGCGGTTGGCCGAGGCCGGCCTCAACCCCAAGGTACTGCCCGGCGGCACGGGGCTGACCTGCGACCTCGGCCCGGATGGCGACGCGCGGGTCGCGCTGCGGGCCGACATGGACGCGTTGCCGATGGCCGAACGCACGGCGCTCCCGTTCACCTCGACGATGCCCAACGCCGCGCATGCCTGCGGCCACGACGGGCACACCGCGATCCTGCTGGGCACGGCGTTGGCCCTGGCCCAATCGCCGGAACTGCCGATCGGGATCCGGTTGATCTTCCAGCCCGCCGAGGAGTTGATGCCCGGCGGCGCGATCGACACCATCGCCGCGGGTGCGATGTCCGGCGTCGGCCGCATCTTCGCGCTGCACTGCGACCCCCGCCTGGAGGTCGGCAAGATCGCCGTGAAGCCGGGGCCGATCACGTCGGCGGCCGACATGATCCACATCAGCCTCTCGTCACCGGGTGGGCACACGTCGCGGCCACACCTGACCGGCGATCTGGTCTACGCACTGGGCACGCTGATCACCGGGCTGCCCGGGGTGCTGTCCCGCCGGACCGATCCCCGCAACAGCACGATCATGGTGTGGGGCGCGGTCAACGCGGGCGTCGCGGCCAACGCGATCCCACAGACCGGGACGCTCGACGGCACGGTCCGCACCGCCAGCCGCGAGGCCTGGCTGGGCATGGAGGCCATCGTCCGCGAGACCGTGACGTCGCTGCTGGACCCGCTACACGTCGAGCACCACCTGCGGTACAACCGCGGCGTGCCGCCGGTGGTCAACGAAGAGGTCTCGACGCGCATCCTCACCCACGCCATCGAGGCGATCAGCCCGGAAGCCCTGGCCGACACCAAACAGTCCGGCGGCGGCGAGGACTTCTCCTGGTACCTGGAGGAGGTGCCCGGCGCGATGGCCCGCCTCGGGGTGTGGCCGGGCCACGGTCCTCAGTTGGACCTGCACCAACCGACGTTCGACCTCGATGAGCGAGCGCTGGGGATCGGGGTGCGACTGATGGTCAACATCGTCGAGCAGTCCGCGGCCCTGGGCTAGCGCTTTCACTCCCGTCACAGCGCGGTCGGCATGACCGCTGTGCCCGCCTCGTAGCGAATTTCACCGTCGGCGCTCCGGATTTTCGCTCGAAGGCGGGCACATCGAGTGCCCCGACCGGCGGGGGACTGGTGGGGCGGGTGGGACTACGGCGCTATTCGCCGTGACCCGGGCCGACGTTGCGGGCCGGTCCGGTCCGGATCTTGTGCACGTAATCGCTTGGCGCGCCCGCGATTTCGGCGGCGTCGGCCATGACGCCGATGTAGCGCGCCGAGGGCAGTCCGCCCTCCCAGGCGTCCACCACGTAAAGCCAGGCCAGCACCGGGTCGGTGTCGGTGTCGGATGCGACGCGCTCGACCCGGCAGCGGATCTTCTTGTGCACGCCGAGTTCGGAGCCTTCCCAGCGGTCGAGGTTGCTCTCGTCGGCCGAGGTCATGTCGTAGAGCACGACGAACACCTTCGACGTCGGGTCCTCGACGACGGTGGCCAGCGCGCCTTCCCAGCCGATGTCCTCGCCGCCAAAAGTCAGCCGCCAGCCGTGTAACCAGCCGGTTCCGGCCATCGGCGAATGGGGTGCACGCTGCTGCATCTGTTCCGGATGCATGTTCGAGCCATAGGCGGCGTAGAGCGGCACGGGGAAATCTTAAACGGCGTCCGCAGACGCGGCGCATATCCGCAACGTTCCTCGGCTGATGGCCCGGCTTCTCCTCAGCCGCTGAGCGGCTGCATCGTCGCCGGGCTAGGTTGTTGACGTGGCGACCCGCATCGTGATCATCGGTGGAGGACCGGCCGGCTACGAGGCGGCGCTCATCGCGGCAGCGCGCAGCGCCAGCGTCACGGTCATCGACTCCGAGGGCATCGGCGGTGCCGCCGTGCTGTTCGACGTGGTCCCATCGAAAGCGTTCATCGCCTCGACCGGCGTGCGCACCGAATTGCGACGCGGGCCGCACCTGGGCTTCAGCGTCGACATCGAAGCCGCGAAGATCTCCCTGCCGGAGATCCATCAGCGCGTCAAGCGGCTCGCCGCCGAGCAGTCCGCTGACGTCAAGGCGCAACTGCTCGGCGCCGGCGTCGACGTCGTCGAGGGCAAGGGTGAACTGGTCGACACGGCACCGGGCCTGGCCGCACACCGTGTCCAGGCCACCGCGCCGGACGGCAGCACCACCATCTACGACGCCGACGTCGTGCTGATCGCCACCGGCGCCAGCCCCCGCGAGTTGCCGACCGCTCGCACCGACGGCGAACGCATCCTGAACTGGCGGCAGCTCTACGACCTCGACGCGCTGCCGGAGCACCTGATCGTGGTCGGCTCCGGCGTCACCGGCGCCGAATTCGTGCACGCCTACACGGAATTGGGCGTCGACGTGACGGTGGTCGCCAGCCGCGACCAGATCCTGCCCTACGAGGACGCCGACGCCGCCGAGGTGCTGGAACGGATCTTCGCCGAACGCGGCGTGCAGCTCGTCAAGAACGCCCGCGCCGACTCGGTGACCCGCACCGACAACGGCGTCCTGGTCACACTGCAGGACGGCCGGACCGTCGAGGGCAGCCACGCGCTGATGACGATCGGGTCGGTGCCCAACACCGGCGGCCTCGGCCTGGACCGGGTCGGCATCGAACTCGGGCCCGGCAACTACCTGACCGTCGACCGGGTGTCCCGCACGCCGGTGACCAACATCTACGCCGCCGGCGACTGCACCGGGCTGCTGCCGCTGGCCTCGGTCGCCGCGATGCAGGGCCGCATCGCGATGTGGCACGCGCTCGGTGAGGCCGTCACCCCGATCCGGCTGCGTACCGTCGCCGCCGCCGTGTTCACCCGGCCCGAACTGGCCGCCGTCGGCGTCCCGCAATCGGCCATCGACGACGGGACGGTCCAGGCCCGCACGATCATGCTGCCGCTGCGCACCAACGCCCGGGCCAAGATGTCCGGCCTGCGGCACGGCTTCGTGAAGCTGTTCTGCCGTCCGGCCACCGGCGTGGTGATCGGCGGGGTAGTGGTGGCGCCGATCGCCTCCGAGCTGATCCTGCCGATCGCGATGGCCGTACAGACCCGGCTGACCGTCAACCATCTGGCGCAGACGCTGAGCGTCTACCCCTCGCTGTCCGGATCGATCACCGAGGCGGCGCGCAGGCTGATGGCGCACGATGACCTGGATTAATACCGACCCGGTAGCCTTGGACCAGCGACCTACTGGCGAGTAACCGACAGGAGACCTGTGCCGTGAGCGATCCGGCTTCGTTTCTCGGACCCGAACAGCGCGCCGCGGCCTGGAACCGCCTCGGCAGCGAGCAGTTCGACGTGGTGGTCATCGGCGGCGGAGTGGTCGGGTCGGGAGCTGCGCTCGACGCCGCCACTCGCGGCCTCAAGGTCGCGCTGGTCGAGGCTCGCGACTTCGCCTCCGGCACGTCGAGTCGCTCGTCGAAGATGTTCCACGGCGGACTGCGCTACCTCGAGCAGCTGGAATTCGGACTGGTCCGCGAGGCGCTCTTCGAGCGCGAGCTCTCGCTCACCACGCTCGCGCCACACCTGGTCAAGCCGCTCCCGTTTCTCTACCCGTTGACCAACCGGTGGTGGGAACGCCCCTACGTGGCGTCCGGCATCATGCTCTACGACCAACTCGGCGGCGCGAAATCCGTTCCCGCGCAGAAGCATTTGACGCGGGCCGGTGCCCTGCGGCTGTCGCCGGGGCTGAAGCGCAGCGCGCTGATCGGTGGAATCCGCTACTACGACACCGTCGTCGACGACGCCCGGCACACGTTGACGGTGGTACGTACCGCCGCCCACTACGGCGCCGTGGTGCGGTCGTCGACACAGGTGGTGTCGCTACTGCGCGAGGGTGACCGGGTCACCGGCGTGCGGGTGCGCGATTC
Organism: Candidatus Mycobacterium wuenschmannii; assembly: GCF_030252325.1. Taxonomy (NCBI): domain Bacteria; kingdom Bacillati; phylum Actinomycetota; class Actinomycetes; order Mycobacteriales; family Mycobacteriaceae; genus Mycobacterium; species Candidatus Mycobacterium wuenschmannii. The sequence goes on from NZ_CP126981.1 coordinate 4,887,230, forward strand.
CGAGGACGGCGCCGTCACAGACGTGCACGGCCACGTCGTGGTGAACGCGACCGGGGTGTGGACCGACGAGATTCAGGCATTGTCCAAGCAGCGCGGGCGTTTTCGGGTGCGCGCCTCCAAAGGCGTGCACATCGTGGTGCCACGGGACCGGATCGTCAGCGATGTGGCGATCATCCTGCGGACCGAGAAGTCGGTGATGTTCGTGATCCCCTGGGGCAACCACTGGATCATCGGCACCACCGACACCGACTGGAATCTCGACCTCGCGCACCCGGCCGCCACCAAGGCCGACATCGACTACATCCTGGGCACCGTCAACACCGTGCTCGCTACTCCGTTGAGCCACAACGACATCGACGGCGTCTACGCCGGGCTGCGGCCACTGCTGGCCGGGGAGAGCGACGAGACGTCCAAGCTGTCCCGCGAGCACGCGGTCGCGGTGCCCGCCCCGGGTCTGGTCGCGATCGCCGGCGGCAAGTACACCACCTACCGGGTGATGGGTGAGGACGCGATTGATGCTGCGGCGCAATACGTTCCGGCCAGGGTGGCGCCGTCGATCACCGAGAAGGTGCCGCTGCTGGGCGCCGACGGGTACTTCGCGCTGATCAACCAGACCGAACACGTCGGCGCCGAGGAAGGCCTGCACCCGTATCGGGTCCGCCACCTGCTGGACCGCTACGGGTCGTTGATGAACGAGGTGCTGGCGATGGCGGGCGAGCGCCGCGACCTGCTCAACCCGATCGCCGCCGCGCCGGGCTACCTGCGCGTCGAGGCGGCCTACGCCGCCGCCGCCGAGGGGGCGCTGCACCTCGAGGACATCCTGGCGCGACGGACCCGCATCGCCATCGAGTACTCGCATCGGGGCGTCGACTGCGCCCGCGAGGTGGCCGACATCGTCGCGCCCATCCTGGGCTGGTCGGCGGCCGACGTGGACCGCGAGGTGGAGACCTACGTCGCCCGCGTCGAGGCCGAGGTGCTCTCGCAGGCCCAGCCCGACGACGCCTCCGCCGACGCGCTGCGCGCCAGCGCACCCGAGGCGCGCGCCGAAATCCTCGAGCCGGTGCCACTGACCTAGCGGATAACCTGGGCCCATGCGCCGCCCCGCCCCACTGCCGGTGCGCGACGGGCTGGGGCCCGCGCGGGTGCTGGTGCGCGGCGGATCCGTGATCGACGAGCTACACGACCGGTTCGGCGACCGCGCGCGGGCGAGAGTGGTGGCGGGCGAGGTGGTGTGCGCCGACGGCTCGGTTGTCGACGAGACGACGGAACTGCCCGCCGGTGCGGCCGTCTACCTCTACCGCGATCTGCGCGACGAGGTTACGGTGCCGTTCGACATTCCGGTGCTCCATCGCGACGACGACATCGTGGTCGCCGACAAGCCGCACTTTCTGGCCACCATGCCCCGCGGCCGACACGTCGCGGAGACGGCGCTGGTGCGACTGCGGCGCCAACTCGGACTCGACGAGTTGAGCCCGGCCCACCGACTCGACCGGCTGACCGCCGGGGTGCTGTTGTTCACCGCCCGCCGCGAAGTCCGCGGCGCGTATCAAACCATGTTCGCCCGCGGCGAGGTGCGCAAGACGTACCTGGCCCGAGCCGCGGTCGATCCGGGTGTCACGCTGCCGCGGCTACTACGCAGTCGAATCATCAAGCGGCGCAGCGTCTTCCAGGCCTTTGAAGAAGACGGTGAGGTCAATGCCGAAACTCTGGTGGAGCTGGTGTCCGCCGACGGACTGTACCGCCTGACGCCGCGGACCGGGCGGACACACCAGCTGCGCGTGCACATGGCGTCACTGGGCCTTCCCATTCATGGAGACCCGTTGTATCCCAGGGTGATTGACGTCGCCGCCGATGATTTCTCGACACCGCTGCAATTGCTGGCGCAGCGCATCGAATTCGAAGATCCGCTCAGCGGCGCGCGCCGCGAATTCGTCAGTCGCCGACGGTTGTCAGCAGCGTTCCATGCCGGGGCTGAGCAGCGGCAGGTCATGGCCGATGACGATGTGGCCGGGCCGGGCTGACACGGTGGGTGCGGGGGTCCCCCGCACCGACGAAGCGGCCGAGGTCACCGCGCTGAGCACCTGTCGCGCCCAGTCGGAGAGGCCGGTAGCGGCGGTCAGCTCAGCGAATCGTGCGCTGACAAAGTCTTGAAGTGTTACCACGAGGTCCGTCCTTTGCTAAGTGGCGGGCAATTCATCAACGTTTGGGGAGCCGTCTTTGGCTCAAAAGGGCCGACTTTTGTGATCAATCCCATGTCATATGGGTCGTGCGACGCAGGTCACGTGAACTACAACAAGAAGTCGACTGCTGGTATTCCACAATATTCGGTACGCCAGGGATGGGTCGAAGGCACGCGTCAACAACGCGTGAATAATTCGCCGGCCGTCACCGAGCGTGAACGGGTGGCAAACGGCGGCTGAAATCGTAAAACCCGCCTGCTCCGGTGCTTGCCGGGGATAATGTCCGCGGTGCGAATCTTGTTACCATGCCTCATGGATGCGAGCGACACAGCAGTGTGGCGTACATGTCGCCAGTGCGATTGACTCCGCTGACCGTCTGAAGGAATTGGATTGAATTTCAACCGATTTAGCGCCGCGCTGAGCATTCTCGCGACAGGCATGCTGATCCTGTCGGCGTGTGGCAGTCACGACAACGCCGCAAGCGGCAGTTCGAGCACGACGGTGCCGCCGGTGAAGGTGACCTGCGGTGGCAAGCCGGATCTGAAGGCCAGTGGCTCGACGGCTCAGAAGAATGCGATGACCGAGTTCGTCAAGGCATACACCGCCGCCTGCCCCGGGCAGTCGCTGGACTATGCGGCCAACGACTCCAGCGCCGGCATCAACGAATTCCTGGACAACAAAAACGATTTCGGCGGGTCGGACTCGGTGCTGTCACGTGTCGAATACGACCGTGCCCAGCAGCGGTGCGGGTCACCCACCTGGAACCTGCCGATGGTCGTGAGCCCGATCGCGATCGCCTTCAACGTCAACGGTGTCACGTCGCTGAACCTCGACGGCCTCACCGCCGCCCAGATCTTCAACGGCCAGATCGACATGTGGAACGACGGCGCCATCCAGTTGCAGAACCTCGGGGTGAAGCTGCCCAACGAGCCGATCAAGGTCGTCTACCGCAGCGACGAGTCCGGGACCACCGACAACTTCCAGCGCTACCTCGACACCGCTTCCCGCGGCACGTGGGGATTCCCGGCCGGCCGGAAGTTCAACGGTGGCGTCGGCGAGGGTGCGGTCGGCAACGACGGCGCCGCGGAGAAGGTCAAGAGCACCGAGGGCTCGGTCACCTATCTCGCCTGGTCGTTCGCCCAGGCGCAGCACCTCAACGCCGCCAGCATCATCACCTCGGCCGGCCCCGAGCCGGTGTCGATCAGCCCGGAGTCGGTCGGCAAGACGATCTCCTCGGCCTGGTTCATCAAGAAGGGCGACGACTTGGCCCTGGACACCATCTCGTTCTATCGGCCGAATCAGCCGGGCTCGTATCCGATCGTGCTGGCGACCTACGAGATCGTCTGCTCCAAATACCCGGATCCCAAGGTGGGCGAGGCCGTACGGGCCTTCCTGCAGAGCGCCATCGGGCCCGGTCAGAAAACCCTGACCAGCGCCGGATACATTCCTATTCCCGACGAGTTCAAGCCGCGGTTGCTGAACTCCATCAACGCGATCTCCTGAGTTTTGCATCATGGAGTTCACGACGCTGCCGCCGGAGGTCATCTCGGCGTTGATCCATTCCGGGCCCGGCTCGGAGTCGCTGGTTGATGCGGCGGCGGCCTGGCGTCAGCTCGCGGCCGACCTGGAGGACGCCGCCGACAGCTACGCCGCCGCGGTGTCGTCGATGGCCGACACCTGGCACGGCCCGTCCTCGGCGGCGATGAACCAGTCCGTCGCGCCCTATCTGACCTGGCTTCGCACCACCTCGCAGCAGGCCCAGCAGGTCGCGGCGTCGGCTCAGGCCGCGGCGACGGCGTTCAACGCGGCCAGCGCATCGGTGGTCCCGACCGCGACGGTGTTCGCCAACCGCACGCAACTGGCGCAGCTGCTGGCCACCAACACCTTCGGCCGGAACATGCCGGCGATCGCCGCCAACGAGGCGGCCTACCAGCAGATGTGGGCGAATAATTCCGCCGCGATGACCCGCTATCAGGCCGCCACGGCGCAGGCCACCAACCTGCCGCAGTTCACCTCGCCGAACTCGACGACCAACCCGTCGGCGCAGGCCGATCAGGCCGCCGCGCAGAACGCGGCCACCGCCAACTCGGCCGGCTCGAACGCGGCCCAGACCGCCGCGCAGTCGGCGGCGAGTTCGGCTCTGCCGGCCGCCCCCATCGCCGTCGACCCCAACCAGGGGTACATCGGGCTGGCGAACACTTACGCCAACCAGTTCGTGTCGTCCGGCTTCCCGATCAACCTGCTCAGCTACCTGGCGCAGAGCCAGTCCGCGCAGGCGTTGTCGGGGGTGAGCGCTCAGGTCGGCCAGGGCGTGTCCGAGGGCGAAGAAGCGCTGGGCGGCGGATTAGGCGGCGCGGCAGCAGGATTGGGGGCGCTGGGCGCCGGGGGCGGCGGCCTGGGCGCGCTGGGTGCGGCCGGGCTTTCGGCACCCGCGGCGGCGGCCGCGACGGGTGTGGCCGTACCGATGGGCGGCCTGATGGCGCCCCCGGCCGCCGGCACGCTGCTGGCGACCTCGCAAGCGCCCGTACAACTCGCCTCGGCGGCAACGCCACTCGGCGCGGGTGAGGTGGCGGCGAGCGGGCCGATGCTGCCACCGCTGATGGCGCCGCCGATTTCGGCGGGCAGCGGCTGGCGCAAGCGCAAGTCGCAGAAGTACGAAGACATTTCGATCGGCGCCGAGCTCAAGGGCAACGTGATGAAACCGCCGCCGTCGGCGGGCTAGCCTTCAAAAGGCCTGCAGCAGGCCATAATTCGACAGTCAGGCGCCGGTGTGCCGCGGGCAGAACGCGGCGATGCTGACGCCGACGAAAAACCCGGCGTGATAGCCGTCCAGGCCGCTCTGCTGCATCACGTCGTTGGCGACATCGCCGGAGGGCCTGCCGCCGTCGAGCGCGTCGCACACCTGGTGACCGGCGATGACCGCCGCCTGGCCGGAAGCGAATGTGATCTGCTTGGACTGCAACGCATTCAAGAAGCTCGCGTCGACGTTGTCGGCGTGCGCCGCAGGCGCGACGATGGCTGAGACAGTGAGCGGTAGGGCCACCAGGACCGAGCCGGTCACCAGTGACCGCACATGATTGATCAAGCGCACTCGGGTGGTCGTCCTTTCTCATCCGGTCCGCTGAGCAGAATCGCGAGTATTCATCGCAGCAAGCAGAGACTGCTGACATTGCGATCATTGCATGCCGTACCCGGACTTTTGAAGCGCGCGCTGGTGCCGGCGCAGGTAACTCCGATCGTTTACCGAATGGACATGCTCTGGGCATTCAGCGTTGGCAGGCCGGGCACCAATACGCCACCCGATCGCCGCTGTCGTCGTAGGTGATCGGCGATCCGCAGCGACGGCAGTTCTCGGCACGGCGACCGTACACCCAGAACTGCCGTCCGGGCCGGGCATCTCCGGTGGTGCATCGAGTGCGGCGTAACCGGTTGACCCACAACATGTCGCGAGCGCGGACGGCCAGGCGGTGCGGATCGCGGATCGCGCTCACCGGTGCGGTCGGCAGGTGCCCGCTGACGAAACATAGTTCGTTGCAGAACACATTGCCGATGCCGGCCATCACCCGCTGGTCGAGCAACGCCTCGGCGATCGGCCGGTTCGGGTCCGCGACCAGGTTGTCCGCGGCCCGCGCGGCGTCCCAGTCGTCGCCCAGCAGATCGGGGCCCAGATGGTCGACGACCTGGCCGTCGTGGTCGCGCTCGAGGATCTGCAGGATGCCCAGGTCGATGCCGATCGCGCGAATCTCGGCTGTTTCCAAGATGATTCGAACGCGGTAGTCGACGCGCCGCGCTTTCGACGTGATGCGCCAGGCGCCGTCCATCTTCAGGTGCGAGTGGACGCTGGCCGGTCCGACGCGGATGAAAAGGTGCTTGCCGCGGCTGAGCACCTCGTCGACGACCAGGCCGCTGAGGTCGGCGGTCGCGTACCGGGGCACCCGGACGTCGCAGCGGGTCAGGGTCTGCCCGACCAAGGCCGCACGCAGTTTGTCGGCGGTCCGGAAGACCGTGTCACCTTCGGGCATCGGCTACCGCAGCCGCAGACCGCGCGGGGTCCGGGAGAAGCCGGCCTCGGCCAGGGCCGTGGCAACCGCGCCCGGTGCCTCGGGCGCCAGCACCGGGGTGCTGTTGATCCGCTCGATCAGGATCGAGTTGACCTGGCGGCCCGAGACCAGCCCGGCCAGTGCGGCCGCCGCGGCGTGGTTGGCCTCCGGGACGTCGTCAGCAAAGCTCAGCATCGACCGGCCGCCGCGTTCGAGGAACCACACCAGCTCGCCGTCGACCAGCACCACCAACGCGCCGGCCTTGCGGCCCGGGCGGGCCGCGTCGTCCTCGGCCGACCGCGTCGGCCAGGGCAGCGCCGCGCCGTACGGGTTGGCCGGATCGGCGGCGGCCAGCACCACCGCGCGGTACTCCGGCCGCTCGGGGTCGACGCCGTCGAGATAGCTGCGCAGGCGGTCGACGGTCGATGCCACCGCGAACTGGGCGCCGCCCAGTGACTCGACGAAATAGCCGCGCTGGCAGCGGCCGGCGTCCTCGAACGCCGTCAGCACCTTGTAGAGCATCGCGAAGCCGCCCGGTATCCCTTCGGCACCGACCGCGCCGCGGGTGAGCACCCCGTGCCTGTTCAGCAGCAGCTCCGCCTGGTGGTGGGCGCGGGTGGTGGAATCCGATTCGGGCGCGGGCAGCGCCGACCAGCGGCCGGCTACCGTCGGATCGGCGGCCCGTGCCTGTGGGTTGGCGACGCTGTAGCGGCTCAGCCGCGGTGGGCGCTTGGTGCGGGCCTGCCGGTGGGCGGGCGCGGAGCGTTTGCGACCCGGGCCGCCGGACAGCAGCGCGCGCACCGGAGCGAACGTGTCGCCGGTGACCCAGCCGGCCCAGATCAATTCCCAGAGCGCGGTTTTCAGCTCGGCTTCGCCGATGCCCGGCTGGCCCAGCTGCCGGAAGAAGAAGGCGCCGCCGCCCGAGAGCAGGTCCAGGATCGACCGGTGGGTTGCGGTGAATTCGATTCCCGACCCCGCGGCCAGCGTCAGCGGAGCGGCGTCGGCGGCGTGGAAGGCGACCCAGCCGTCGCTGCCGGAGATGGAACCGGCGCCCGACCACATCACCTCGCCGGAGGCCAGCAACTCGTCGAGCAGCGCGGGGGAGTAGTCGCGCACCCGCGGCGCCAGCACGAGCGACTCGACCGCCGACGCCGGCAGTGGCACTCCGGCGAGTTGGTCGATCACCGCGAGCAGGCCGTCCAGTCCCGAGTTGGGCGCCGAGCCCGCGCCCACCCCGTGCCAGGCCGGCAGGAATCGCGCGTACGCGCTGGTGGTGACCGGCTCGACCTGGGCGCGCAACGCCGCAAGCGAGCGGCGCCGCAGAATCCGCAGCACGTCGGCGTCACACCACTCGTCGCCGGCCGCGTCGGTGGAGAACTCGCCGCGGACCAGCTTCCCGTCGGCGGCCAGCCGGCCCAGCACGTCGGCGGCCACGCGCACGCCGAGCCCGAACCGGGTGGCGACGTCGGCGGTGGTGAACGGCGCATGGGTACGCGCGTAGCGGCTCAGCAGCTCGCCCAGCGGGTCGGCCACCGCCTCGGTGAAGCTCGCGGGCACCCCGACCGGCACCGCCACCCCGACGCCGTCGCGCAGTCGGCCGATGTCCTCGATCGCCACCCACCAGCTGCCGCCGGCGAACGACACCGGCAGCGCCCGCTTGGCGGCGTACAGCGCCTCCAGCCAGCCGCCGACGTCGGCTCCGCCGGCGCGCGCGGTGATTTCGTCGGCGGTCAGCGGGCCGAGCAGGCGCAGCAGGTCCGCGACCGCCTCGGCGTCGCGGGCGGCCCGGTCCGCCGTCAGGTGCTGCAGCTGTCGACCGGTGCCGGCGACCACCTCGGGGTCGAGCAGCTCGCGCAGCTCGACGCGGCCGAGCAACTCGGCCAGCAACGTGGGGTCAAGCGAGAGCGCCGCCGCGCGGCGCTCGGCCAGCGGGCTGTCGCCCTCGTACATGAACGCGCCGACGTAGCCGAACAGCAGCGAGGCGGCGAACGGTGACGGGGTCTGGGTCTCGGTCTCGACGACGCGGATCTTGCGGGTGGCGATGTCGGTCATCAGCCCGGCCAGGGTCGGCACGTCGTAGACGTCCTGCAGGCATTCGCGGACCGTCTCCAGCACGATCGGGAAGTCCGGATACTTGCGGGCCACGTCGAGCAGTTGCGCGGCGCGCTGCCGCTGATGCCATAGCGGCGAGCGCTTACCCGGATGCCGCCGGGGCAGCAGCAGGGCGCGCGCCGCGCATTCCCGGAAGCGGGAGGCGAACAACGCCGAGCCGCCGACCTCCGCGGTGACGACCGGATCGATCTCGTCGGCGTCGAACACGAAAAGCTCTGCACCCGGCGGAGTTTCGGCTCCGGATTCGGAAGGTGTGTCGGGCAGCCGCACCACGATGCCATCGTCTGAGGCGGTCGGCTTCTCGTCGATGCCGTAACGCTCACGCAGCCGTCGGCTCACCGCCAGGGCGAGCGGACCGTGCACGCGCAGGCCGTAGGGGGAGTGCAGGATCACCCGCCAGTCGCCCAGCTCGTCGCGGAACCGCTCGACCAACAGGGTGGCGTCGGTGGGTACCACGTTGGTCGCGGAGCGCTGATCGTCGAGCAACCGCCACAGGTTCTCGGTGGCGTACTCGTTGAAACCCAGTTCCGCGCAACGACTCTCGAAGGGCCCGCGATCGAGGGCGGCCAGCTCGCCGGTGAACGCGCCCACCGCGCGTCCGAGTTCGGCGGGGCGCCCGGAGTCGTCACCGCGCCAGAACGGCAACCGGGCCGGCTCGCCCGGCGCCGGGATCACCAGCACCCGGTCGTGGGTGATCTCGGTGATTCGCCAGCTGGTGGCACCCAGCGCGATGACGTCGCCCGGCCGCGACTCATAGACCATCTCCTCGTCGAGTTCGCCTACCCGCGAGGGCGTTTCAGAGTCGGTGGCCAGGTAGACGGTGAACAGGCCGCGGTCGGGGATCGCGCCGCCGGAGGTCACTGCGAGCCGCTGCGCGCCCGGGCGCGCCGTGACGGTGCCGTTGTCGCGGTCGTACACCAGCCGCGGCCGCAGTTCGGCGAACTCGGTCGACGGATACTTCCCGGACAGCAGGTCCAGAGTGGCCTCGAATGCGCTGTGCGGCAACGTCGCAAAAGGCGCGCTGCGCCGGACGGTGTCGAACCAGCGGTCGACGTCCAGCGGTTCGAGCGCCGACGCCGCCACGGTGTGCTGGGCCAGGATGTCGAGTGGGTTGGTGGGCACCCGCATGGTTTCGATCTGTCCGGTCAGCATGCGCTGTACGGTCACCGCGCAACCAATCAGATCCGTGCGGTGCTTGGGGAACAGCACCCCGTGCGAGATCTCGCCGACCTGGTGGCCGGCGCGGCCGATGCGCTGCAGGCCGCTGGCCACCGACGGCGGGGCCTCGACCTGGATGACCAGATCGACGGCGCCCATGTCGATGCCGAGTTCCAGGCTCGACGTCGCCACCACCGCCTTGAGCCGCCCGGATTTCAGGTCCTCTTCCACGATTGCGCGCTGTTCCTTGCTGACCGAGCCGTGGTGTGCCCGCGCCAACAGGGTTGGGGCGCCGTAGGTTTGGCCACTGCCCAGCAGGTGGGCGGGCGCGCCGCCGGCGACCTTCGGGTTGCGCGGCTTCTCCTCATCGCGTTCCGCGCTCTGCGGCGTCGCCGCGCGCGGGTTGGCCACGGCCGACACATCGTCCGCCGACGCCTCCGCATCCATCCGCTCGGCGTGAATCTCGTTCAGCCGCGCGGTCAGTCGCTCGGCGAGCCGTCGAGAGTTGGCGAACACGATCGTCGAGTTGTGCGATTCGACCAGGTCGACCAGTTGCGCCTCGACGTCGGGCCAGATGCTGCCGTTCTCCAAATTGGCCATGTCCGGAATCGGGACCTGCACCGCCAGCTCGAAGGTCTTCGCCGCGGGCGGGGAGACGATGGTCGCCGGCGACGACCCCGACAGGAAGCGGGCCACCTCCTCGGCCGGCCGCACCGTCGCCGACAGACCGATGCGCTGCGCCGGTTTCGGCAGCATCTCGTCGAGCCGCTCCAGCGACAGCGCCAGATGTGCGCCGCGCTTGGTTGCGGCGATGGCATGGACCTCGTCGACGATCACCGTCTGCACGCCGGCCAGGGTTTCCCGCGCCGCCGAAGTCAGCATCAGGAACAGCGACTCGGGCGTGGTGATCAGCACGTCGGGCGGATTGCTGATCAGTTGGCGGCGCTGGGCCGGGGGAGTGTCGCCGGACCTCAGGCCGACGGTGATCTCCGGCGTCGGCAGACCCTTCTGCGCGGCGACGCGGGCCATGCCGGCCAGTGGCGTGCGCAGGTTGCGTTCGACGTCGACGGCCAGCGCCTTGAGCGGTGACACGTACAGCACCCGGGTGCCGGGTTCCCGCTCGCTACGCGGCGCGGCGGCCAGCGCGTCGATCGCCCACAGGAATGCGGCCAGCGTCTTGCCCGAACCGGTCGGCGCGATGACCAAGGTGTTGTGGCCGTCGGCGATCGCCGACCAGGCGTCGGCCTGCGCAGGTGTCGGTTCGGCGAACGTCCCGGCGAACCAGTCGCGGGTGACGACGCTGAACCGCTCGAGCCCAGCAGGTACAGATGTCACCCGGACATCATGACAACGGGGTCCGACAAGTGACCATCAGCGCTGGTCGGGAGCCACCGCCTTGGCCAGCGGGCCGGGGATGTCCTTCACTCGGGTGATCGCGTCGAGCAACGAATGCGCGCAGGAGTCGCTGAGCTGACCCGAGTCGGTCTCTGGATGGATGATCCGCTGCCGGCAGACCTCGAAGGTCAGCGCCAGCCAGCCGTGGATGACGATGCGGAGGTCGCGTTCGACGTCGGGCTCCAGGCTGCTGCCCGACCCGTCGACCTCGACGATGCGACTCATGATGTGTTCCATCTGGCGGTCCTTGGCCTCGTCGTCGATGCCGAGCAGGACCGGGTCGGACCGGCCGAGGCCCACGTACGCCGCCCACGCCGCGTGCGGGTGCTCCTGGTGATATTGCATGTACGCGAGGACGCCGCCCCGAACCTCCTCGAAGAGGTTCTGCCCGGGAGTCGGTGGCGTATTCGTGGTTTCGAAGAGTTGGTCGGCCTGGCCCTTGACGACGGCGGCGAAGAACGCGCGCTTGTCCGGGAAGTAGTGGTACATCAACGCCCGCGAGACACCGGCGCGCTCCGCGATCTCGTCGATGCGGACTTCGTCGTAGGGCCGCTGACCGAAGACTTCCGCGCCCAACGCGAGCAACTCGGCGCGGCGATCGTCCGGGGATAACCGGCGCCTTGGCGTTCGCATAGAGCAGATGGTACTTGTCGATGCTTTGCGCTGGCCCGCAACGCTCGCCGAAGTCCTGCAAACTTCCATTTGTCCACGTGTACCGCGCAATGTGGGCCGCATCCTGGGCTGTAGTCGCATGTCTACCGAAGAAATGATGCGCTCAGCGAACGTTCGAACCATGCCGAACGCGGCTTCCTAACGTCGTCCGGTCGACGCGCACCGACGTCCGCGCGGCGCTTGGGCGGTCCGTCACCCGCCGCGCTCCGCTGGGTGACGGCGGACACGCGCGTGCGCTGGTTTTCGCCGCCGTTGCGCTGGGTATATGCGATTCGCGCAAGGGGATGCGTGTAGCGGCGATAGAGGTTCGAGATGACGACTCAACAACACTCCAGCACGGGCGACCGCCTCGGGCGAGTCGACAACGAAGTGCACCACGCCATTCGCTATGCGGTGCTGGCCGGATTGACGGGCGTCGGATACCTCATCGTCGGAGCCCTGTGGGACAGCACGTGTCAGGGCAAGTTCTCCGTCGACACCGCCGCCTGCGGTGCGCCGCAACTGACCATCCTGGCGTTCGGCGGCCCGGTAATTCTGCTGGTTGCCGCGGTCTGGGCGTTCGTCCGCACCTACCGCGTCTGGCGTGACCACGGCACCTGGTGGGCCTGGCAGGGTGCCGGCTGGTTGCTGATGGTCCTGATGCTGGTGACGCTTACGATGGGTGCACCGATCGTCGGACCGGTGCTCGCCGGCTGAAGCCTCCACTCGCGCACATCACAGCTCGTTCTGGTTTGATGTCAACGCGGTTGTGGGTACCTGCTCGGCGAACACGAGAGCATTTCGGCGGATGGTCCGCTGGTCACCTGAGTAACGGGTGACGACATCACGAATGCGACGAAACGAATGGCATGCGTATTACCTGGCGGCGATCATGACTAACCAGCTCGAACGCGAGGGTACTGTCAGTCAAACAATGCTGGGAGGCTCGATGACCGCTGCTGCGAAGCCGGCGAAAGATCAGCAACGCGGCGATCGCGCCATCGAGCTCCGAGTGGCAGCGACTCTAGAAAACCTGGCCGTGCTGCGCACCTTGGTCGGCGCGGTCGGCACCTTCGAGGATCTCGACTTCGACGCGGTGGCCGATCTGCGGCTCGCGGTCGACGAGGTCTGCACGAGGCTGATTCGCTCGGCCGTCCCCGGCGCCACCCTGGAAATCGTCATCGATCCGCACGACGACGAGTTGCGGGTCGAGGCATCGACGGCGTGCACCACCGAGGACGTGGTGACCCCCGGCAGTTTCAGTTGGCATGTGTTGACCTCGCTGGCCGACGACGTGCAGACATCCCGCAACGGCGACGGCGTATTCGGCGTCACCCTGACCGCGCGACGGGCGGGCACTCCCAGGTGACAGCGCGAGCTGTCGGCAGTTCGAAGTCCTCACGACCCAACGAGTACGCCGACGTTCCCGACATGTTCCGTGAGCTGGCTACGCTCGACGCCGACTCATCGGATTTCCAGCGCCACCGCGACAAGATCGTTCAGCGCTGCCTGCCGCTGGCCGACCACATCGCCCGCCGCTTCGAAGGACGCGGCGAACCGCGCGACGACCTGGTTCAGGTGGCGCGCGTCGGGCTGGTCAATGCGGTGGCCCGGTTCGACGTCGAAACCGGCTCTGACTTCGTCTCGTTCGCGGTCCCCACGATCATGGGTGAGGTCCGCCGGCACTTCCGGGACAACAGCTGGTCGGTGAAGGTTCCGCGCCGCCTGAAGGAACTCCACCTGCGGCTGGGGACCGCGACCGCGGACCTGTCGCAACGGCTGGGCCGCGCGCCGACGGCGACCGAGTTGTCGCAGGAACTGGAGATGGACCGCACCGAGGTCATCGAAGGCCTGGTGGCGGGCAGCTCGTACAACACACTGTCCATCGACAGCGGCGGCGGCAGCGGCGACGAAGAGGCTCGGGCGATCGCTGACACCCTCGGTGACGTGGATACCGGCCTGGAACGCATCGAGAACCGTGAGGCGCTCCGGCCCCTCCTCGAGGGACTGCCGGAGCGGGAGCGCACCGTGCTCGTCCTCAGGTTCTTCGACTCGATGACGCAGACTCAGATCGCCGAGCGCGTCGGCATCTCGCAAATGCACGTCTCGCGGCTGCTGGCGAAATCGCTTGCGCGACTACGGGACGAGCTCGAATAGCCGACCCGGCTCGTCTCCGTCCGTGTCCGGCATTGCATGCACCGACTTGATCAATGGCAGGGTGCAGTCGGGGTCGCAGATCCGCAGCAGCCGTGACACCGCCTTGCTCGGCACCACCGCCCAGCGCAGGTTGGCGCCCGCGCACTTGACGTTGATCAGGTGCAGCGCCGAAAACCCTGCTGTGCCAAAGAATTTCAGGCCACTTAGGTCCAGGATCAAAGGTGTCGAGTGCGTGATGCAGAGATCGAAGTAGTCGGCGAGGTGAGTGGCGTTGGACGCGTCGAGCTCACCGTGAGCGGTGACGATTACCCGGGCGGTGTCCCACTCGGCGCTGAAGCGCGCCGAGTGGTCCTCCCATGCGGGTGGTGGAAGCGCCACGTTCGTTCCTCGAACCGGCGTCGCTGAAATAGGACCTAAAACAAACATCGTGTGACTCCATCAGTCGACAAAGCGTGCTGTGGATCACGTCAAGCGGATTTTGGTGCCGCGCGCGAGGAGAGTTCGGGAGGCCGATCTCCCCTTACGTCAATTAACGCTTTTTCCGGCGGCTGGAAACTCAACCTCGTTAAAACACTACTCCGGCCACTGTGGGCCGACAACATCTGAGCGTCTTTCAAAGAAAGCCTGATCAGCGCGAATTCTTCGGGGGCGGGGCGACCGCGGCGGCGAACCGCCGGACCGACTCGACGGCGGCATCGGCCGCGTCACGGTGGCCGATGCGCGCCCGCGCGGCGACGTCGCCGGTGGCCGGATCCAGCGTCACCTCGGCCAGCAACTCGCCGGTCGTGGGTTCGCACACCGCCCACGCGTAACGCGCATCCGATGCCCAGGCGGCGTCGCTGCGCGCGACATGGTCAGGATCGGACGCACCGAGTTCGGCCAGCGCGGGCCGGTCGTCGATACGGTCGTCGGCGCGCAGCCCGCGCAGGTACCACTGCCCGGCGTTGATCTCGATCGGATCCATCGTCGCCGGAGGTAAACCGAGCTACTTGATTTCGGCGAGCACCGTGCCCTGAGTGATGGCGGCGCCGGGCTCGACGGCCAGGCCGGTGATCACACCGTCCTTGTGCGCGGTGACCGGGTTCTCCATCTTCATGGCCTCCAGCACCACGACCAGGTCGCCGGTCGACACCTCTTGGCCCTCTTCGACGGCCACCTTCACGACGGTGCCCTGCATCGGCGCGGTCACCGCGTCACCTGACGCGGCCGCGCCGCCGCCGGCACCGCGCTTGCGCGCCTTCGGCTTCTTGCGGATCGCGCCGACGGAATCGGTCGCGGGACCGCCGCCACCGCCCAGCGCCAGGTCACCCGGCAGCGACACCTCGAGGCGTCGGCCACCGACCTCAACGACGACGGTCTGCCGCGGCAGGTTCTCGTCTTCATCGATGGGCACACCGCCGGTGAACGGCTCGATGGTGTTGTCCCACTCGGTCTCGATCCAGCGGGTGTGCACGGTGAAGCCGTTGTCGTCGCCGATGAACGCCGGGTCGGAGACGACGGCGCGGTGGAACGGGATGACGGTCGCGAGGCCTTCGACGTGGAACTCGGCCAGCGCACGACGCGAGCGGGCCAGCGCCTCTTCGCGGGTGGCGCCGTACACGATCAGCTTCGACAGCATGGAGTCGAACTGGCCGCCGATCACCGATCCGGCCTCGACCCCGGAGTCCAGCCGCACGCCGGGGCCGGTGGGGATGTCGTAACGGGTGACCGGGCCGGGCGCGGGCAGGAAGCCGCGACCGGCGTCCTCGCCGTTGATCCGGAACTCGATGGCGTGTCCACGCGGGGTCGGGTCCTCGGTGATGTCCAGCTTCTCGCCGTTGGCGATCTTGAACTGCTGCAGCACCAGGTCGATGCCTGCGGTCTCCTCGGTCACCGGGTGCTCGACCTGCAGGCGGGTGTTGACCTCGAGGAAGGAAATCAGGCCGTCCTGGCCGACGAGGTACTCAACCGTGCCGGCGCCGTAGTATCCGGCCTCCTTGCAAATCCGCTTAGCGGACTCGTGGATCTCCTTGCGCTGCGCGTCGGTGAGGAAGGGCGCGGGGGCCTCCTCGACCAGCTTCTGGAAGCGGCGCTGCAGCGAGCAGTCGCGGGTGCCGGCGACGACGACGTTGCCGTGGGTGTCGGCGATGACCTGGGCCTCGACGTGGCGCGGCTTGTCCAGGTAACGCTCGACGAAGCACTCGCCACGACCGAACGCGGCGACCGCCTCGCGGGTCGCCGACTCGAACAGCTCGGGGATCTCCTCGATGGTGCGGGCCACCTTCATGCCGCGGCCACCACCACCGAACGCGGCCTTGATCGCGACCGGTACGCCGTACTCCTTGGCGAAGGCGACCACCTCGTCGGCGTCCTTGACCGGGTCGGGGGTGCCGGGCACCAGCGGCGCCTGCGCCTTGGCGGCGATGTGGCGCGCGGTGACCTTGTCGCCGAGGTCGCGGATCGACTGCGGGCTCGGCCCGATCCAGATCAGGCCGGCGTCGAGGACGGCCTGGGCGAAGTCGGCGTTCTCCGACAGGAAGCCGTAGCCGGGGTGGATCGCGTTGGCGCCGGACTTCTCGGCGGCGTCGAGCAGCTTGCCGAAGTCGAGGTAGGACTCGGCCGACGTCTGGCCGCCAAGGGCGAACGCCTCGTCGGCGAGCTTCACGTGCGGGGCGTCGGCGTCGGGCTCGGCGTACACCGCCACGCTGGGCAGTCCCGCGTCCTTGGCCGCGCGGATGACCCGCACCGCGATCTCACCGCGGTTGGCGACAAGAACTTTCGAGATCGTCGAGCTGGCGTGACTGGCCACTTCGCCTCCTGGTGCGCACGTCTTCGTGTTGTCTAAGAGAAATTCTTACAAGTCGTTTCCGGGGTAGCTTATGCGGCGCGCCGTGAGAGGCGAGACCCGGTGTCTACTTCGACGCGGACTCCCGCAGTCGCCGCTTGATTCGGGCCAGCATCGCCGACATTCCGCGCAGCCGAAGGGGGCTGATCAACTCCGCCAAACCCAGATCGCTGTAGAAGTCCTCGGGCACCGCGAGGATGTCGGCGGCGGGCTGCTCGTCGAGACCGGTCGCCAGGATCGACGCGAAACCGCGGGTGGTCGGGGCCTCGACGGGCGCACTGAAATACAGCCGTACGCGGTCCGGGTCGTCGGCGTCGACATGGAGGAACAGCGGTGACTGGCACTCCGGCACCGGCTCCATCGCGGCCTCCTCCAACGAGGACGGCAGCGCGGGAAGCTCGTCGGCGAATTCCAGCAGCAGCCTCAGCTTGTCCTGGCCTTGGACTTCGGCGAAGTCGGAGAGCACCTCGGCCAGCGGTGCGGGCATGCTCATCAGGCCGGGACGGCGCCCGCGGCTTGGCCAGGTTCCGAGCCGGCGACGATCGGCACCCGCACCGCGTTGCCCCACTCGGTCCACGAGCCGTCGTAGTTGCGCACGCCGGGGACGCCCAGCAGATGGGTCAGCACGAACCAGGTGTGACTGGATCGCTCGCCGATGCGGCAGTAGACGATGGTCTTGTCGTCCGGCTCGATGAAGCCGTAGAGCTCCTCGAGTTCGGCTCGGCTGCGGAAGCGGCCGCTGTCGTCGGCGGCCTTGGCCCACGGGATGGAGCGCGCCGACGGGATGTGGCCGGCGCGCAGCGCGCCCTCCTCCGGGTAGTCGGGCATGTGGGTGCGCTTGCCGGTGTACTCGTCGGGGGACCGCACGTCGATCAGCGGCCCGGTGCCCAGCGCCGCGAGCACGTCGTCCTTGTAGGCGCGGATCGGGGCGTCGTTGCGCTCGACGACCGGATAACCGGACGACGCCCGGTTCGGGACGTCGAGCGTGGTGTCGCGCCCGTCGTGGATCCACAGGTCGCGTCCGCCGTTGAGCAGTCGCACATCGGGGTGACCGAACAACGTGAACACCCACAGCGCGTAGGCGGCCCACCAGTTGCTCTTGTCGCCGTAGATGACGACCGTGTCGTCACGCGAAATCCCTTTGCGGTCCATGAGTTCCGCGAACTGCCGGCCGTCGATGTAGTCGCGCACGCGCGGGTCGTTGAGGTCGGTGTGCCAGTCGATCTTGACCGCGCCGGGAATGTGGCCGACGTCGTAGAGCAGCACGTCCTCGTCGGACTCGACGATGGCGAGTCCGGGCCGGCCCAGGTTGCCGGCCAGCCAGTCGGAGGTGACCAGCCGTTCCGGGTGGGCGTAGGCGCTCAGCGTCGGGCTGGGATCTGCTGGTAGTGGCACGTTGTGAGCCTACCTGCCGGCGCGAAGTTGCCGATGGGGCTGCGGGTCTGTCCGTCTTACGATTTCGTGCGTGGCCCTTGCGATTGTGATGCTGCTGATCTTCGTCCCGCTCGGGCTGGTCATGATCTTCAAACCGAAGCCGATGTGGTGGGCGCTGTCGTCGTGGAAGTTCAAGAATCCCGAAGCCAACGAGCCCAGCGAGGCCGGCTACCTGATGACGCGATTGAGCGGCATCATGACGATCGGCGTTGCCATTTTCTTGGTGATGCTGACCGCGCGCACGCCGAGCCAGCGATTCGCGCCGCCGGTGCGGTCGACGACGCCGACGAGTCCAACGGCGACCAAGACCTATGCGCCGCAGGATCGTGGCGAGATCCCGATAGTGGGCTACCAGTTGATGGCTACCAACAAGGGTAAGCAGTACCTCACCATCTCCTACCTGACACCCCAGGATGCCGATGCCGTTGCCGGAGGGATGAACACCGCCCCGAACCGGGGGTGCGAGGTGGTGCAAACAGTCAACGGGATCGGAACCGGCACGGTCACCGTCGATCTGAGGTTGTCCTGGTCGAACCCGAACGGCTACTACACGGCACGCGACGACGAGCGCTGTCGGGTGACAGGCCGCTGGTCGCCGTACGGGGCCAGCACGATGGTCAGTACTGAAATCGACCCGGCGGCAAGCGTTTTCACGAACGGCGACATCGTGAACTACGAGGGCCAGGTCGTGGCCAAGGCGGCAGCGGGCAACGCCGTACCGAAGCTGGCCGGCACGCCCTAGCCTGCGACCGGGTTGCCCGC
Source organism: Candidatus Mycobacterium wuenschmannii (assembly GCF_030252325.1). Lineage (NCBI taxonomy): Bacteria > Bacillati > Actinomycetota > Actinomycetes > Mycobacteriales > Mycobacteriaceae > Mycobacterium > Candidatus Mycobacterium wuenschmannii. The sequence continues at coordinate 4,905,943 of NZ_CP126981.1, forward strand.
CCACAGGTCGGCGATCGAGACGCCGACGCGCTGCAGCAGCGCCCGGGTCTGCGGCAGACTCAGGCCGATCACATTGGACGGGTCGCCCTCGATGCGGTCGACGAACCAGCCGCCCAGCCCGTCGATGGTGAATGCGCCTGCGACGCCGAGGGATTCGCCGCTGGCCAGGTAGGTGTCCAGGTCGGCCGCCGTCGGCGTCGCGAAATGAACTGTGGTGTAGAAGGATTCGGCCGCCTGGGTGGTCAGGCCGTCGAGCAGTCGGATCAGGCAGTGCCCGGTGTGCAGCTGGCCGGACCGGCCGCCCATCGACTGCCACTCCCGGCGCGCCGCATCGATCGACGCGGGCTTGCCGGCCAGTCGCCCGTCGATGTAGAGCATCGAATCACAGCCGATGACAACGCAATTCGCGGCCACGTCGGCGTCAAGCAGCGTCACGACGTGCTCGGCTTTCGCTTGCGCGAGGCTGAGCACCACATCACCTGGGGCGGCTCCAGTGCCCAGAGCGGCGATGATCGCATCCTCGTCGACGCCGGAGACCACGACAATTGGGTCGACCCCGGCCTGGCGCAGCACTCGTCGTCGACCCTCGGACGCCGACCCGAGGACGAGGCGAGGAGTCACCGACCCCGTAAGTGGGCCCGCTGCTGCAGGCTCATGCGCTGCCAGCTGTGGACGGCGTAGCGCAGCTTGTCGACAGGCATTCCCCACCGGGAGAACTCCGGCTCGCCCTGGACGCCCGGCCCGCCGGACGCGCCGGCCAGCACCGCGATCAGCGCGGCGACCTCGACGTCGGTCGGGTTGCCCTTGACCACCTGGATGTGCGGTGCCTGCGCCTGCTCGGCCTCGGGGGCCGCGTTTTCGTCCGTCATAGCGGAATGTTCCCGTGCTTCTTCGGCGGCACCTGAGCGATCTTGCGCTCGAGCAACCGCAGCGCCGTGCCGATGTAGCCGCGGGTGTGCGACGGCGGGATCACCGCGTCCACGTAGCCGCGCTCGGCGGCGATGTACGGGTTGACCAACGTGTCCTCGTACTCCTGCTGCAGCTCCAGCCGCAGCGCGTCGACGTCCTCGCCGTTGGCGGCGGCCTCCTTGAGCTTCTGCCGGTAGACGAAGCCGACCGCGCCCGAGGCGCCCATCACCGCGATCTGCGCCGTCGGCCAGGCCACGTTGACGTCACAGCCCATATCCTTGGACCCCATCACGCAGTACGCGCCCCCGTAGGCCTTGCGGGTGATCACGGTGATCTTGGGGACGGTGGCCTCGCCGTAGGCGTACAGCAGCTTGGCGCCGCGGCGGATGATGCCGTTGTATTCCTGGCCGGTGCCCGGCAGGAAGCCCGGCACGTCGACCAGCATGACGATCGGGATGTTGAAGCAGTCGCAGGTGCGCACGAAACGGGCGGCCTTTTCGGAGGCGTTGATGTCCAGGCAGCCGGCGAACTGGGTGGGCTGGTTGGCGACGATGCCCACCGTCCGGCCCTCGATGCGGCCGAACCCGACGACGATGTTCTGGGCGTAGCCCTCCTGGATCTCCAGGAACTCGTCGTCGTCGAGGATCCGCCGGATCACCTCGTGCATGTCATACGGCTGGTTGGCCGAGTCCGGGATCAATGTGTCGAGCTCGAGGTCTTCCTCGGTGAGGTTGTCCTCGATGGCGCCCTCGGGGATGGCCGCCGGATACCGGGGCGCGTCGGTGAAGTTGTTCGGCGGCAGGTAGCTGAGCAGGTCGCGGACGTAGTCGAGGGCGTCCTGTTCGCCGGAGGCGACGTAATGCACCGTGCCCGACTTGGACATGTGGGTGTGCGCGCCACCCAGTTCCTCCATCGTGACGTCCTCGCCGGTGACGGTCTTGATGACGTCGGGTCCGGTGATGAACATCTGGCTGGTCTGGTCGACCATGATGACGAAGTCGGTGAGCGCGGGGGAGTAGACGTGGCCTCCCGCGGCGGCACCCAGGATCAGCGAGATCTGCGGGATGACGCCGGAGGCCAGGATGTTGTTGCGGAAGATCCGGCTGTAGAGGCCGAGCGAGACGACGCCCTCCTGGATCCGGGCGCCGGCGCCGTCGTTGATGCCGATCAGCGGGCGGCCGGTCTTGACGGCCAATTCCTGGACCTTGACGATCTTCTCGCCGTAGACCTCGCCGAGGCTGCCGCCGAAGACTGTGGCGTCCTGGCTGAAGACGCAGACGTCGCGGCCGTCGATGGTGCCGTAGCCGGTGACCACCCCGTCGCCGAGCGGCCGGTTCTTCTCCAGCCCGAAGTTGGTGCTCCGGTGGCGGGCCAGCGCGTCGAGTTCGACGAACGAGCCCTCGTCCAGCAGCGCGGTAATGCGTTCGCGCGCAGTGAGTTTGCCCTTTTCGTGCACTCGCTCGACGGCGGCCTCACCGACCGGGTGTAGCGACTCTTCACTGCGCTTGCGCAGTTCGGCAAGCTTGCCCGCAGTGGTGTGGATGTCGATCTCGTGCTCGGCGTGTGCCTCGACCGAAGTATCGGAGGTGCTCGTCATGGCTGCGATCTTAGCGGTCCCTTAAATTCCGGCCCTCACCCCGCACCCGCGACGCGACGCCGTGTCCGCGGACCGGATGTTTGGTTGTGCTGACCAGCGAAGGTAATCTTCGTCACTTGTCACCTTGTTTGTCCCATGTGGGATCAGGGTCGGAGGAACGCCCGTGAAGTCGGAGAGCGCACGCCTGCTGCGACAGTGGTGGGACGAACCTGGCGACTACAGCTGGGTGGTCGAGTTCTATCGGCGACGCGGCCTGATGAAAGCGCTCCGCGGGGCCAATGTCGCCGGTGGTGTGGTGACTGCGCTGGGCACGGTCTACCTCTATTTCGAAGACCTGATTCAGCCCCACTGGCTGAGTCACGCGATAGTCGCCTGGATGGTGGTCAGCTCCGTGGGCTGGGCACTGTATTGGTGGTTCTTCCCGTGGCCGAGCGCGCGGCAGGCGGCGCTGTTATTCGCGTTCGCCGACGTCGGCGTCGCGATCGCGACCGGTCTGCACGCCGACCCGCTGGCGGCGCTGAGCACCACGCCGCTGTTCGCCCTGCCGGGCGCATGCATCATGTTCTACTTCGGGGCGCGCACCAATGCCGCGCACATGGCCTTCGCGTCAGCGACGATCCTGTCCGCGGCGACGTGGCTGGCGCTCTCCGATCGCCCGGACTCGATAGCGGTGGCGTTGGCCAAAGGACTCGTCGCTCTCACCGTCGCGGTCGCGATCCTTCCCCCGATCCACTTCGGCTTCTGGCTGATCCGCAGCAACTCGATCGAGTCGCTCACCGACCCGCTCACCGAGTTGGCCAATCGCCGCGGGCTGGCGAACTACCTGGACCGCAAGCTCGACACGTTGGCCGCGTCGTCACAGCCGTTGTGCGTGTTCGTGATCGACCTCGACGGGTTCAAGAACATCAACGACATCTACGGCCACAAGATCGGCGACACCGTGATCGCACGGACCGCCGACCAGATCCGCATCGCGGTCGGCCCATCGGCGTTCGTCGCGCGCACCGGAGGCGAGGAGTTCGTCGTTCTCGACCTGCTGACCCTGCAGTCCGCGGCCGGCATCGCCGAGCGCATGCGCGCCGCGATCGAGGCGCCGGAGACGCCGAAGGCCACCGCGAGCATCGGGGTCGCGACCGGTGACATCGACACCGTCGCGGCCTTTGAGGCAATTCACGCCACCGCCGACGAGACGATGTACGCAGCAAAGCGCAACGGCGGCAACCGCATTGCGCTGGCCGGTGCGATCGACGGCGTGGCTCAAGACGGCGTGAAGGACGAAATACCCTTCCGACCAACGGGTCTCACCGAGCAAACCGAGATCGGCGCCTGACGGATGGAGTCGCGCGCGCCGCTGGATGCCGCCGCCCTGAGCGACGGTCTCGTGGGACCCGGCCTGCCGTGGCGCGAGCTCGACGTCGTCGCCGAAACCGGCTCCACCAACGCCGATCTGCTCGCGCGAGCCGAAGCAGGCGCGGACATCGACGGTTCGGTGTTACTCGCCGAATACCAGAGCGCCGGCCGCGGCCGGCATGGTCGCCAGTGGTCGGCGCCTCCGCGGACTCAGGTCGCGCTGTCGGTCGGGGTGGCGGGTGCCTCGGTACCCCGCCCGGGCTGGGGGTGGTTGACGCTGGCCGTTGGCGTCGCCGTCGCGGACGCGTTGGCGGCGGTGGGCGTCGATGCGGGCCTGAAGTGGCCGAACGACGTGCTGGTCGGTGACGGCAAGCTCGCCGGGATCCTCGCCGAGGTGGCCGCGCCGTCGCCGACGATCGTCGTCGGCCTCGGCCTGAACGTGACGCTGACCGCCGACGAGGCGCCGGACCCGCGGGCCACCTCACTACTGATGCTCGGATCGCCGGCCACCGATCGAAACGCATTGGTGCGCAGCATACTTCGCGAGATCGCGAGGCGGGTGGAGCAATGGCGAACCGCCGGCGGCGCTGACGCGGCGCTGCTCGCCGACTACCAGCGGCACAGCCTGACCCTGAACTCCCGGGTGCGGGCGAGCATGCCTGGCGACCGCGAAGTGGTCGGCGTGGCCAACGCGATAGACGAGACCGGGCGGTTGTGCGTCGACACCGGCGCAGACGTGGTGGCGATATCTGCCGGAGACATCACGCACCTGCGTCCCAGCGTTTAAAGTGCCAGCGTGGGCTACCCAGACAATGTGTTGGCCGGTGACGAGCAGGTCGTCTTGCATCGTCACCCGCACTGGAAGCGGCTGTTCTGGCCGGTTGCCGTCCTGATCCTGGCCAGCGCCGCGGCGTCGTTCGGGTGCGCGGTGGTCAACGGCACCGCCTGGGACCACAGCGCCAAGCAGGTGGTGTTCTGGGTCATCGGGGCGGTCTGGCTGGTGCTGCTCGGGTGGCTGACGCTGTGGCCGTTTTTGGACTGGCTCACAACGCATTTCGTGATCACCGATCGCCGGGTGATGTTCCGGCACGGGGTGCTCAGCCGCAGCGGCATCGACATTCCACTGGCCCGCATCAACAGCGTGGAATTCCGGCACCGGCTGATCGACCGGATACTGCGCACCGGCACGCTGGTGATCGAGTCGGCGTCACAAGACCCGTTGGAGTTCCACGACATTCCGCGCGTGGAACAGGTCCACGCGCTGCTGTATCACGAGGTTTTCGACACCCTCGGATCCGAGGAATCGCCGAGTTGAGTCTCCCGGCGGCGTGAGCGCCAGGCCCGCATCAGCGTGACGTTGCCGGACTCTTCGACGTCTTCGAAGACTTCGGCGATGCCGCCCGCGGTGAGCGCCGACTCCAGCGCCTTGTCGCCGCTGCGCGCCGAGGAGTCCGGGAACACCCAGCGTCGGAACGCCCAGAAGCGGAACGCCATCTGCAGCAGGTTGCCGATGATGTAGGCGGAGATGAAGTCGGCGATGTTCTCCGCGGTCAGTGACACCGCCGGTACCCGTAGGTTCAGCACGTAGCTGGAGACCCACAGCGGCGCCATGCTCAGCAGCACGCCGACCCCGCTGAACGCGAAGAACAGCAGCGCCTCGTGGTGACGCTCGCGGCCACCACGGTCGCGGAAGCTCCATTCCCGGTTCAGGATGTAGGACGCGATCACCGCGACGATGCCGGCGATGACCTTCGCGGTCACCGGCTTGGGCTCCAGGATCGTCAGCTTCAGGGTGTAGAAGATCGCCGAGTCGATGACAAACGTCGTCGCGCCGACGATCGCGAACTTGATCAGCTCGTGATGACGCTCGGCGTAGGGGCGGATCGGCCCCGGCAGTCGGGCGATCGTGGCATCGGCAAAGGACACAATGACGGAGTGTACGTACTAGTGGTTAAGGGTGCTCTGTGACTGTGTTCTACGACTCATCTAGCGGCCATGACACCATGATTGCCGTGCGGAAGACCCCGAACGCTGCGCCCACGGTCGCCATGGTCGGTGGCGGCCAGCTCGCCCGGATGACCCATCAGGCGGCGATCGCGCTGGGCCAGACGCTGCGGGTGCTTGCCGAATCGGACGCCGACCCGGCCGCCCAGGTCAGCCCCGACGTGGTGATCGGCTCGCATACCGACCTCGACGCCCTGCGCCGGGTCGCCGAGGGCGCGACGGTCGTGACATTCGACCACGAGCACGTGCCCTCGGAGCTGCTGGAGAAGTTGGTCGCCGAAGGCATCGATGTGGCGCCGCCGCCCGAGGCGCTGGTGCACGCGCAGGACAAGATCGTCATGCGGCGACGCCTGGAGGCCCTCGGCGCCCCGGTGCCGCGTCACGCGGCCGTCGAGAACGTCGACGAGGTGGAGGCGTTCGCCCAGCTGGTGGGCGGCCCCCTCGTGGTCAAGGCCAGCCGCGGCGGCTACGACGGCCGCGGCGTGCGGATGGCGGCCGACGCCGCCGAGGCCCGCGAAATCGCCGGTCAGTATCTGGATTCTGGTGTGCCGGTGCTGCTCGAGGAGCGGGTCGCGATGCGCCGCGAGCTCTCCGCGCTGGTGGCACGCTCACCGTTCGGACAGGGCGCGGCCTGGCCGGTCGTCGAGACGGTCCAGCGCGACGGCATCTGTGTGACGGTGATCGCGCCGGCCCCGGACCTGCCCGACGACGCCGCCGCCGCAGCGCAGCGGCTGGCCCTGGGTCTGGCGGCCGACCTCGGCGTGGTTGGCGTGCTGGCCGTGGAACTGTTCGAGACCGCCGACGGGCGGTTGCTGGTCAACGAGCTGGCGATGCGCCCGCACAACTCCGGGCACTGGACCATGGATGGCTCGCGGACCAGCCAGTTCGAGCAGCACCTGCGGGCCGTGCTGGACTACCCGCTCGGCGACACCGACGTGATCGCCCCGGTGACCGTGATGGCCAATGTCCTCGGGGCCGCGCACGCGCCTGCCATGGCGATGGACGAGCGGTTGCACCATCTGTTCGCGCGGATGCCCGACGCTCGGGTGCACCTGTACGGCAAGGACGAGCGGCCGGGCCGCAAGATCGGTCACATCAACTTTCTCGGTCAGGACGTCGCGGCTCTGCGTGAACGCGGCGACCTGGCGGCACACTGGTTGTCACACGGTGAGTGGACGGACGGATGGGACCCGCACGCATGAGTAAGCCTGTTCGCGTTGGCGTGATCATGGGCAGCGACAGCGACTGGTCGGTGATGTCCGACGCAGCGGATGCTCTGGCCGAGTTCGACATCGCCCACGAGATCGGGGTGTATTCGGCGCATCGCACCCCGCAGCGGATGCTCGACTACGCGCAGCAAGCCGCCGATCGCGGCATCGAGGTGATCATCGCCGGCGCCGGGGGCGCGGCCCACTTGCCCGGCATGGTGGCCTCGGCGACGCCGCTGCCGGTGATCGGCGTCCCGGTACCGCTGGCCAAGCTGGACGGCCTGGACTCGCTGCTGTCGATCGTGCAGATGCCGGCCGGGGTTCCGGTGGCCACGGTGTCGATCGGCGGCGCGCGTAATGCCGGCCTGCTCGCGGTGCGCATCCTCGCCGCGTCCGATGCCGCCCTGCGCGGGCGGGTCGTGGCTTTTCAGAAGGAGTTGGCGGAGTCGGTGCTGGCCAAGGATTCGGCTCTGCAGCAGCGTCACGGTAAAGTTACCGGCGAGTAGCACCCGCGGTCGGGCAGAAAAGAGGGAGGCCAGCAATGGCGCAGTGGGCCGGAGATTCGTCGTTCGATCTGTTCCAGTTGCCGGACGAGCACAACGAGTTGCGGGCGGCGATCCGCGCGTTGGCCGAAAAGGAGATCGCGCCGCACGCCGCCGACGTCGACGAGCAGTCGCGCTTCCCGGAGGAGGCGCTCAAGGCGCTCAACACGTCCGGCTTCAACGCCGTGCACGTACCCGAGGAGTACGGCGGTCAGGGCGCCGACTCGGTGGCCGCCTGCATCGTGATCGAGGAGGTGGCGCGCGTCGATGCTTCCGCGTCGCTGATCCCCGCCGTCAACAAGCTGGGCACCATGGGACTCATCCTGCGTGGCTCCGAAGAATTGAAGAAGAAGGTGCTCCCGACGCTGGCCGAGGACGGCCTGATGGCGTCCTACGCGCTCAGCGAGCGCGAGGCCGGCAGCGACGCGGCGGCGATGAAGACCCGCGCGAAGGCCGACGGCGACGACTGGATCCTCAACGGCGCCAAAGCGTGGATCACCAACGGCGGCAAGTCATCCTGGTACACCGTGATGGCCGTGACCGACCCCGACAAGGGCTCAGGCGGCATCTCGTCGTTCATCGTGCACATCGACGACGAGGGCTTCACCATCGGCCCCAAGGAGAAGAAACTCGGCATCAAGGGCTCGCCGACCACCGAGCTGTACTTCGAGAACTGTCGCATCCCCGGCGACCGGATGATCGGCGACCCGGGCACCGGCTTCAAGACCGCACTGGCGACGCTGGACCACACCCGGCCCACGATCGGTGCGCAGGCCGTCGGCATCGCGCAGGGCGCGGTCGACGCCGCGATCGAATACACCAAGGACCGCAAGCAATTCGGCAAATCCATCAGCGACTTCCAGGGCGTGCAGTTCATGCTCGCCGACATGGCGATGAAGGTCGAGGCCGCACGGCTGATGGTCTACAACGCCGCCGCCCGCGCCGAGCGCGGCGAGGGCAACCTCGGCTTCATCTCGGCGGCCTCGAAGTGCTTCGCCTCCGACGTGGCGATGGAGGTCACCACCGACGCGGTACAGCTCTTCGGCGGCGCCGGATACACCATCGACTTCCCGGTGGAGCGCTTTATGCGCGACGCCAAGATCACCCAGATCTACGAGGGCACCAACCAGATTCAACGCGTAGTGATGTCGCGCGCGCTGCTGCGCTGATTCTGGACGAATGTGCAGTTGGCAAGCGTCCGCGTGCCGGTGGCGTTACAGTCGCACTGCATCATGTCCCCTCTGGTGAATGCCTTGCTGGAACGCGAGGCGCCATTGGCGCAGCTGACCGCGCCGGCGCGCCGCGTCGCGCGCGGCGGTCCCGGGGAAGTCGTGCTGCTGCGGGGTGAGGCCGGCGTCGGCAAGACCGCGCTGCTGGCCCGGTTCGCCGATCAACTCGAGCCGCCGCTGCGGGTGCTGCGCGGTTGGTGTGACCCGTTGGGGACACCACGCCCGTTGGGTCCGCTGACCGACACGCTGTCGGGCTTGGACGCGGGTGCCGAGGCCGTGTTGGCCGCCGCGGTCGACTCGGGCGACACCGCACGGATCTATCGACAATTGTTGGCCGCGTTGGGCAATGGCGGTCGCTGGGTGTGGGTGATAGAAGACGCCCACTGGGCCGACGGCGCCACGCTTGACCTGGTGCGATTCCTGTCGCGGCGAATCGGCGCGCTGCGCCTGCTGCTGGTGATCTCGTTCCGCGACGACGAATTGACGCCGACCCATCCGCTGGCGGTGACGCTGGGCGACCTGTCGAACTGCGACCGTGTGCACCGAATCGAGTTGGCGGCGTTGAGCGTGACGGCGGTCGCGACGCTGGCTGCCGGCAGCGGGGTGAACGCCGCTCAGCTGCACTCGGTGAGCGGCGGCAACCCGTTCTTCGTCACCGAGGTGCTGGCGGCGGGGCCGACCGCGCTGACACGGGAAGCGTTGCCGCGCAGCCTTTCCGAGGCGGTCTGTGGCCGACTTGCCAAGCTGTCGGCGCCGGCTCGCGACATCGCGCATGCGGTCGCGGTGTGCGGTCCCCGCACCGACATCACCCTGCTGGATCGGATGTGCCCGGGTGCCCGCCCGGCCCTGCATGAATGCCTCGGCGCCGGGGTGCTGGTCGCCGACGGGGACCACATCCGGTTCCGTCACGAGCTGGCCCGCCGGGCCGGCCGGGCGCAGATTCCCGACTTCGACCGCATCGAGTTGCACCGCCGCGCCCTGACCGTCCTGGCCGAATCGCCGGCCGATCCGAACACGCTGGCGGCGTTGGCCTTTCACGCCGACGAGGCCGGTGACGACGATGCGGCGGTCCGCTACGCGATTGCCGCGGCCGAGCGGGCCGCGGCACTGGGCGCCAACCGGGAGGCGGCGAGCCTCTACGCGCTCGCCCTTCGGCGGGCGGCCGCGACCGACGACGAGCGCGTCGGCTGGCTCGAGCGACACGCCTTCGCGTGCTACCTGAGCGGGCAGGCCGACCCGGCGGTCGTTTCGCTGCGCGAGGCAATCGAGTTGCGCCGCAAGCTTTCCGACCCGATCGCCGAGGGCGACGACCTGCGTTGGCTGTCGCGGCTGCTGCAGCCGCTGGGGCGCGCCGCCGAGGCGATCGAGGCCGCGCATGCATCGCTGCGGCTGCTCGAAGGCCTCGGCCCGTCGCCGCAGTTGGCGTGGTCGCTGATAAACATGGCCCACATCAGTGCGCTCGCCCTGGACCCGTCCTGCGCCGATTACGCCATGCGGGCGCACGCATTGGGCCGCGAATTACGTGATGCGGGAGTCGATGTGCGGGCTCGCGGGTACCTGGCGCTCACCACGGTGTTCAGCACCGGCGCCGGCTGGGAGGAGTTGGAAGCGGTCTGGCACGAAGCGTTGTCGGCGCCGGGGCTCGAAGAGCACGCCGGGGTGCTCGGCGTGCTGATCTACTGGTACGCGGTGCTGCGCTGCGAATTGGCCCGCGCTGACAGCTATGTGGAGCAGGCCATGCGGTTCTGCGACGACCACGACCTCGACATGTTCAGCTCGCTGCTGACGTCGGCGGCCGCGCTGGTCGCGTTGCATCGCGGCGACTGGGATCTCGCCGCCGCCACCGCGGAGCAGATTCTGACCCGGCCCGAACTCAGCCCGCAGCACCGGATTCTGCCGCTGGTGGCGCTGACCCTGCTGCGGGCGCGGCGCGGCCAGTCACCGGCGGTCGCGGTGGTGGCCGAGGCCGTCAACGGCGCGGCACCGGGCGATGTGGTGCATCTCGGCGTGGTGTGGGCGGCGCGGGCCGAGGTGGCCTGGCTGGCCGGCGACGACGAACGGGCCGTCGCAGAGGCCCGCGCAGGGCTGGCCGCGGCCGGTGAGCACGCCGACCCGTGGTTGCTCGGAAGCCTGCGTCGTTGGATCCATTTGTCCGGCAGGCCGATTGATGCCGTCGAGGGCGACGCGCCCACCCCGTTCGACCTGGAGATCCGCGGCGACTGGGCGGCCGCCGCCCGGGAGTGGGCCGACCGCGGCTGCGCCTACGACGCTGCCCTGGCCAGGCTCGGTGGCGACATGCCCGCGGTGAAACAGGCGCTGGAGACCTTCCGCGATCTCGGCGCCAAGGCCGCCGCGCGGCGCGCCCAGCAGCGGGTGGCCGGCCTGCGCGAGCCGGCACCGCGAACAAGGCAGGCGGACAAGCTGTCTGACCCGCACGCGCTGACCGGGCGGCAACGCCAGGTCTTCGATCTGCTGGCCGCGGGACTGAGCAACCCGGGGATCGCCGCCGAACTACACATCAGCCCCAAGACCGTCGGCCACCATGTCGAGGCGATCCTGGCGAAGCTGGGCGTGCAGAACCGCACCCAGGCGGTCGCGCACGTGTTGCAGCCCGAGTCGTAGTCAGGCCGTTGCGCCCGAGGCGATTCCGCTCAGCCCTGCGGTCTCGACGCTGAGCAGGCTCTCCGCCTCGTGATCCGCTCGGTAGGCCTTGCCGCCACCGTTCAGGCCGAACAGCCGTTTGCTCCACAACAGCCACACCACCGCGACGATATTCACCACCAGCGCGAAAATCCTGAGGGCGGTGATCTTTTCGGTGATCTCGTAGATCTCCAACGGCAGGAAGACACTGGTGGCGATCACCGCGAAGTACTCGCCCCAGCGTTGCATCAGCCAGAGCCCGACCGCCTCGATGAGTTCGATCAGCGCGTAGCCGACCAGGCCGATCGCTATCCACTGCAGCGTCGACGACGACAACGCGAAGGCGTGGGTGATCTGGTGAACGAGCTTCGAATGCTTGGGATTCCAGCCGATCTGGTCGGCCAGCGGCTTGAGCAACGGCATGTCCTTGTCCAGCACGCGCTGCCAATGCTCGCGTGATCCGCTGAACTTGAGCACACCGGCGGCCACCACCAGGAAGATCACCGCACGAAATGCGCGCTCGACGGCGAGCAAACGCATCAACGTGCGGTCGCGCAGGAACCGCCCGCGGGGGATCTCCGGTGCGGTGTTCGCCGGCCCGCGGCGTCGCGGCGGACCCACCACGAACGTTTCGCACCGCAGGCACCGCCACGCCTCACCCACCGGGGTCTCGACCGTCAAGCGTTCGCGTAGCTCCGGCTCGTCCGGAGCAAAAGTCGCGTGCCCACGCAATCCGCACGAGCGCAGCGCAAAATCCACCATGGCTGCACGCTACAGCGACCTGCCGCCCGGCGGCCTCAGTCGACGTCCGGGTTCCACGTCCCCGGCAGCATGGGCACCGTCGAGTCGCCGCCGTACTGGTCCCTGGTCAGCGTGGCCAACCCGCCCGGTTCGGTCGTGCCCGCGCGGGCGGCGCTGCCGGCGAACCCGAGCGGGCCGGCGCCGCTGTCCGACGCGGTCACCGTCAGATCCTGGTCGATATCCATGTACTCGTAGCCGCGGCCGATCATGGTGGCCTTCGAACGCCGGCGACGCTGCACCGGCTGCTTGTCCTCGAGAGCCGCTGCCGCAGCGGGTATTTCGGCATCGTCGACGGCGGTCTCGGCGACGCGCTTGCTGGCACCCCTCGCGGCCTGGGAGGCGAGGCCAAGGTCGCCGACCATGTACATGTACGCGGGCATCGTCACGCCCGTCGGGCCCGCCGGCGTGGGTGGGGAGGCGGCGTGGGCGCCGTGACCGGGGCGTGCGCCACCGTCACGGGGGCGGCCGCGGGGGCCATCGGTGCGGGCGCGGGCGGCGGCGGCGGGGTAGGGGCCATCGCGAAGGCGGGAGCCAAGATCGGCGCGGTGGGCGGCGGCACCAGACCCGCCAGGCCGGCCAGGCCCGCGAGTCCCGCCAGCCCGGCCGGGGCGGCGGCCAGCGGAACCAGGGCGGCCGTGGCCGGCAGCAGGGCGGGCAGCAGTGGGATCAGCGTCGATTCGAGGATGTAGTGCAACACCTGGATGGTGTTGCCGATCGTCGACCCGACGATCTCGACCAGCGCCAACGGTGCCACCAGGATCAACGCCTGCGGATTGACCGCGGCGGTGTAGACGATCGCCAGCAGGTCATCGATGATGACGATGCTGGTGAAGGCGATGTAGGACCCCGGATCCAGCGGTACCGACAGCACGTAGGCGAGGCTGAACGGATTGAGGTAGCTCAGCGGGTTGCCGGTGTAGGCCAGCCACGACCCCGGTACCCCGATCGGCGGCAACCAGGACGGGTCGAGTCCCTGAAGCCACGCGCCAATGGGGTCGTTGACCCCGGTGTAGCCGATCTGGTTGAAGAAGTCGAGTAGCTGCTGGTAGAGCGGGAAGTCGCCGGTGTTCGGGTACGGCGGCTGCGGGAACAGGCCTTCCAGATATTGCTGCAGTTGGGTGAACCACGCTGGCGGCGCCGACGGAGTCGTGGCATCGGCCGCCGAGGCCTTCATGATCACCGGTGCGGGTTGCGAGTGCGGCGCCGCCGCGACCGCCGCGTCCGAGACGCCCTCGTAGGTGGCCATCACCGTCGCGGCCTGCACCCACATCCGGACGTAGTCGGCCTCGTTGAGTGCGATCGGAATCGTATTGATGCCAAAGAAATTCGTCGCCGACAACACCGCATGCGTGGTGTGGTTGGCGGCCAGTTCGCCCAGGGTCGGCATCGCGGCCAGCGCGGCGGTGTAGGCGGCTGCCGCGGTCTCCTGCTCGGCGGCGATCGCGGCGCTGTTCGCGCTCTCCTGCGCCAGCCACGCCAGGTACGGTGCGTGCGTCGCCGCGTAGGACTCGGCGCTCGGGCCCTCCCAGCCGCCGGCCAGTACGCCGTCCAGCACCGCGGTCAGTTCGGCCGCGGCCTCGGTGTATTCGGTGCTCAACGTCGTCCAGGCCTGCGCGGCCGCGAGCAGCGACGCCGGCCCCGGCCCGCTGCTGAGCAGCGTCGAGTGCACCTCAGGTGGCGCCGCCATCCAGATCGGGGCGGTCATTTTCGGCCGCCGAGAAGTGAAGTCAACAACCGCGCCATGGGAGACCCTCGCTCTCGGGGTCGACCGCCCCGGGTTGCAGGATGCGAGGACGTGAGTCTCCTGGCTCTCGGATCGCTGCTTGCCTCGCCTTCCGGCCGGGTGGCCGTGGCTGGTGAGGGTCGCTCCCCGATGACAGTGGCGGGACCGCGCCGGATTTGCACCGGCTTCCTCTGTCGTCATCGCCTAACGGGATGATTTTGCCACACCGGCGCCGGTATCGCGGCCAATGTACGGTGACTCCGTGACGGGCAAGCCGACATGAGCGGCGTGCGGATTCGGTCGGCCACCGAGGACGACCTGGTGCGGGTTCGCGACATCCTCAACCACTACATCGAGCACTCCGTCTTCAATTTCCGGACGGAGCCGCAGAGCCTGGACGAGGTGCGCGCCCTGTGGACGCTGCGGCACCAGCGTTTCCCGTGGCTGGTGGCCGTCGCCGACGAGCGGGTGATCGGTTTCGCGTACGCGGGGCCGTACAACGAGCGCGCCGCCTATCGATGGACCGTCGAATCCACCGTCTACGTCGACTCCTCGGCGCATCGCCGGGGCGCCGGTGACGCGCTCTACGCCGAGCTACTGAATCGGCTGCGCGACAGCGGATTTCACAGCGCGGTCGCGCTCATCGCGTTGCCGAACGATCCGAGCGTGCGACTACACGAACGGCACGGCTTCGAGTTCGTCGGCCGGGTCCGCGAGGCCGGCTTCAAGCACGACGCCTGGCATGACGTCGGCTACTGGCAATGCCTGCTGGCCGGCAACTAGCCGAGTTGCGCTGTGCAGTAATAGTTTTCGGTCTGACCGTCGTTACGCTGCGGTACCGACAGCCCGGCGTCGGCCAGCAACTGAGCCGACCGGTGCCGCGTCGTCCGCCAGCCGCGCGCGTCCAGGTACGGCGCGACATCATGGCGCTCGCCGCCGTACCAGAGGTCGTCCAGGCGGGCGTCGAGGCCGTGCTGATACCACTTCTCCGACGTCGCGTGCATGACCTCCAGCGACTCCGGCGTGCTCAGGAAGATCTCCACCACCAGGTGGCTGCCTGGCGCGCTGAGCTCGGTGATGTTGTCCAGCAAGCGATCCTGAGCATCCGGCGGCAGGAACGCCAACAGACCTTCGGCAACCCACGCGGTGGGCGCCCCGGCGTCGAAGCCCGCCTGCCGTAGCGCCGCGGGCCAGTCGTCGCGCAGATCGACCGGGACCGCGCGCAGGTCGACCGTGGGCTCGGCGCCGGCGGCGGCCAGGGTCGCGGTCTTGAAATCGGTCACCTGCTGCTGGTCGATTTCGAACACCACGGCGTCGTCGGGCCAGGACAGTCGGTAGCCGCGCGCGTCGAGGCCGGACGCCAGCACCACCACCTGACGCATGCCGGAGGCCGTCGCGTCGGCGATGAACTGGTCGATCAGGCGGGTTCGCACGGCCAGCAGGTCGGTCATCGGCCGCATGCCCCACGGGTGGCCGGGGATGTCGACCTCGTCGCCGCTGATCTCGCCGTTGGCCCAGCGGGTGAAGAAGTCCACGCCGACCGCGCGGACCAGCGGTTCGGCGAACGGGTCGTCGATCTGGCCCTCGCGGGTGGCCCGGCCGCGGCCCGCGGCCACCATGGTGGCGGTGGCTCCCACGCTCGTTGCCAGATCCCAGGTGTCGTTGTCGGTGCGCGCCATGCCAGCCAGGGTAGCCATCCGATGCTGGCAATTACCTTGTGGCGCTGGGCCACAATTCAGCGACATCACTTAACGCACCGGTCAGTTGCCATTCACTTTTCGAGGCCTACGGCGGCATAAGGTACGGCCTTATGAGCGCACCTTCGCCTGCCTCAGGGGTGGCATCGGACGGCAACTGGTCCCCGCAGCGGTGGGAGACCACCTTCATCAGCGTGACCAATGAGTCCCTGCAGGTTGTCATCGACGAGGCGAACCGGGCCCTCAACACCCACGGTGCGGAGGGCTGGGAGGTGGTGAACTCCTCGGTTCAGCGGGTCCAGGTGTCGCACCACTTCGCCGGGTACGACAAGGGTGGCGAGTTCTACTTCGAGTGGAGCATCGTCTGCACCCTGAAGCGGCCTTTGACGCCCGCTTGACGGTCGGGCTGTCCCGTCGGCGCCGCGAATTGACCTAACATCGCTGGGTGACCGAATCCCGTTCGATGGCCGATCAGGCCGGCCTCGTCGCCGACGCCTGCGGCCACGAGCACGGGCACGCGCCTGCCGTCGCGCACGATTCGCGCTGGCAGCACGGTGCGAAATGGGCCTACCGGTTGGCCTGGGTCAGCATGGTCGCGATGCTCACCGAGGGCGTGGTCGGGCTGTGGCAGGGCCTGTCGGTCGGGTCGATCGCACTGACCGGGTGGGCGCTGGGCAGCCTGCCGGAGGCATTGGCCAGCGCGATGGTGGCCTGGCGATTCTCCGGTTCGCGCACCGCTTCGGCGACCGCCGAACGCCGCGCCCAGCTCGGTGTCGCCTGGTCGTTCTGGCTGACCGCCCCCTACATCGCCGCCGAATCCGTCCACCACATCCTGGACCGGCACGACGCCGAGACGTCGATCGTCGGCATCGTCCTGACGGCCCTGTCGCTGGTGTTGATGCCGATTCTGGGGCGCGCCAAGCATTCGCTGGCCGAGCGACTGGGCTCGGCGGCCACCGCGGGGGAGGGCACGCAGAACTACCTGTGCGGCGCCCAGGCCGCGGCCGTCCTGGTCGGCCTGGCGGTCGCCGCGATCTGGCCCGGCGTCTGGTGGTTCGACCCGGCGATCGGTCTGGGCATCGCCGCCGCCGCGATCTGGCAGGGCGTCAAGTCCTGGCGCGGCGAGGACTGCTGCTGACGGCTCAGCCGTGGCGCGCGTCAGCCATGGCGAAACCCCTTGCCGGAACGGTCAATCGGGTCGGGGTCCAACCCGAGGAACTTGGCCCGCAGGCGGTCCCACAGTTCGAGTTGCGTCCAGTCGGGCTCGTCGCGCAGTTGCTGTGTGTTGGTCAGGAACGGCCCGGGCAGCATCAGCGTCATCAGCTGGTCGTCGCGCCCGTTGAACAGGCGCACGCCCCACGACGTCGGGGCGCCGTCCTTGCCGATCCGGCGGTACAACTCGGCGCGCGCGCAGCGACGGATGCGGCCGAGCTCGGGACCGCTGTCCTTGTGCTCCCCGATGCACAGGTGAAAGTGCCAGCGGCCGAAGTCGACCGTCGCGTACCCGTCGTACATCGATATCCGCTTCGGCGGGTTGGGCGCGGCGACCTCCCAGGCGGCGCCCTCGACCAGCACGCCGAACCAGATGTCGTCCCAATACTCTTCGAAGCACAGCGTGATCAGGCTGAGCAGATTCTGCTCGTCGGTCGGTAGCGGCCAGACCTGCTCGCGGCCGTTGTCCTCGGTGTCCTGAATGGCGGGGCTAAAGTCGATCATCGAGTTCCCTTTCCGGCACCCTGCTCAGGGCGCAATCTCCGCAGAGCCCGCTACGAGGCGTGCGGTAATACAAACAGCAACTGGTGCGGCGGTAGCCCGTATCGCTGAAACGAACCGCGGTGCTGAGCCGTGGGTCGGTGCAGATGTCGCGCGCGAGCAGCCATCCCGCGGTGGTGGCGCCGCCGCTGTCGAACACCCGCGCGGCGCCGAGTAGGGCCGACGCCGCATTGCCACGCAGCAGTCCCGAGGAGATCGGGCCGAGCCGGCGCAGCGCGGCCGCAAGCGGGTCGAGATGACGCTCGAAGAGCATGTCGGTCAACTCGATTCGAAGATCCCCGGCCTGTTTCGCCCGGGGGTGTTCGAGGTGCAGCGCGATCTGACCGTCGTTCTCGCGGAACAGCAGTTGCTGCGGGGGGAGGTCGACGACCATCCCATAGCCGGCGGCCGCGCCCAGCCCGATGGACCACAGTCGCGCGGCGAATCCGAGATAGAAGGTCGATGCGGCGACGCGTTGCTCGGTGACCTCCATCCGCGCTCTGACTCGCTCGACGATCTCGGCCAGTACCGCGGGATCGTGGTAGAGCCGATCCACCGGACGCCAGCCCCCGTCGAGCGGTCCGGTGCCGAGCGCGAAATACGGGCTGACACCGGCCAATTCGGCAAGCGCCGAGACCGCCGCCGGGTCGCTGGAAGGCGTTATCTCGCAACCGAATACGGTGTTGACCCGCCCGTCAGAGGTGAGCTCGCCGGGACTCGCATCGACGAGTGCGCCGTCGCCGTCGAGCAGCCAGGCCCGATCCGCATGGCGCAGAGCAAGTTCCAGGTCGTGGGTGGACAGCAGGATCGTCAGGCCCTGCTCGCGGGCCAGCCGGCGCAGCATCTCGGTCAGCGCGGCACGTGAGGGCGCATCCAGAAACGCGGTCGGCTCGTCGAGCACCAGGACCTCGGGCTGCTGCGCCAGCGCGCGGGCGGTCATGACGCGTTGCCGTTCACCGTCGGACAGGTCGGCGGCGGGCCGGTCGGCCAGGTGCAAGGCGTCTACGGCGGCCAGCGCCTGTTCCACGATCTCGTAATCACGGCGCGAAAGTCGGCCGGTGACAGTGAGATACGGAATGCGGCCCAGCGCGGCGAGTTCGCGGGCCGACAGCAGCCCGGGGTCTATCGCGTCGGTGAGCACGACCGCCACGCGGCGGGCCAACCGGTCGGCCGGCACGCCGGCCAGGGGCGTGCCGTCCAACAGCACCTGGCCAGACAGGGGCGGCTGCAGCCCGCACAGGGTGCGGATGAGCGTCGACTTCCCGCAGCCGTTGGGGCCCAGCAGCACCGTGAGTTCGCCACCGCGTGCCGTCGCCGACAACCCCGCGGCGACGATGGTGGCCCGTCGCCGGTTGCGGTAGCCGATCGTCAGGTCGCGAATGGTCAGGCTCACCGCTGCATCCCCACGCCGTGGCGACTGCGCACCAGCACCAGCACCACGATCGGCGCCCCGACCAGGGCGGTCACCGCGTTGACCGGCAGCACCGCGTCGCTGCCCGGTACCTGGCTGACGATGCCGCAGGCCAGGGCCACCGCGGCGCCCATCAACGCCGTCGTCGGCAACACCGCGCGATGGTCCGACGTGCCGAGCGCCAACCGGGCCAGGTGCGGCACCGCGAGCCCGAGGAACGCGATCGGCCCGCAGAACGCCGTCGTCGCGCCGGTGAGCAGCGACGCCGACGCCACCGTGATCAGTCGCGCCTGCCGCACGTCGATTCCGAGTGTGCGGGCGTAGTTTTCGCCCAGCAGCAGCGCGTTGAGCGCGCGCACGGCCAGGGCCGCGACCGCGATTCCCGCCGCGACGACGGGGAGCAGCAGCTTCAGGTCCCACCAGGTGGTGCCCGCGAAGCTGCCCAGCCCCCACAGCAGGTACTGCTGCACCCGCAGCGGGTCGGCATAGACCAGGAGCACGCTGACCACGGCAGTAGCCGCGGCGCTCACCATCACCCCGATCAGCAGCAGCGTCGCCGCCGACCGGACCCAATGGGCCAGCACCAGGATCAGTGCCAGCACGGCCGCGGCGCCCACCGCGGCGGCGACGGCCATCGCCGCGCGACCGCCGGCCAGGCCCGCGGTGAAACCGGATCCGGTGGCGATCACCACCGCCGCGACGCCCAAGCCCGCACCGGAACTGACGCCCAGCACGTAGGGGTCGGCGAGGGTGTTGCGGAACAGGGTCTGCATCTGCAGGCCCGCGACACCGAGACCGGCGCCCGCGGCGATCGCGGTGAGCACGCGGGGCAGTCGCACGGAGTGCACGATCACCTGCCACCGTGGGTCGGACGCCTGCGCGCCCACCAGCGCTCGGGCGGTGTCGAGCAGCGGCACGCGCACCGGACCCAGCGCGAGGCCCAGCATGGTCAGCACCACCACCGCGGCGGTCAGGGTGCCCACGACGATTGCGGTTCGGTTGAGCCGCAACGAGATCGGCGATGCCGCGGCGGTCATGCGCGCTGCACCTGGCGGTAGAAGCTGAACTCGTGCTGCGCTGCCAACTCGGGGTGCAGGATCGCGACCAGATCGCCGAGCACCAGGTCGGGTCGGGCCGGGCCGCGCTCCCAGTAGTCGCTGCCCGCCCCGGTCGCCGACCACACCTGACCGCCGCGCACCGCCGCGAGTTCGCCGTACCGGTTGTCGTCGGCGATGGCGTCGCCGGTGGTCTTCCAGTCGTTGGCGACCAACCACGTCGGCGCCTGCCCGGCACGGGCATAGACCGATTCGAAGTTCAGCTGCAGCGAACCGCCGCTGGTGTCACTCGCCCATGGATAGCTGCCGCCGGCGTCGACGATCAGGCGCCCGGCGTAGTCGGCACCCGACGGCATGAACCAGGTGCCCTGATACATGGCCCCCGTCAGCACCTCGACGGGCCGCGCGCCACTCGTTTTCGCGGCCACCGCGGCGTAGTTGCCGCGCAGCGCGGCGTAGGCCTCGCCGGCTTTCTTCTCGGTCCCGGTGAGCGCGGCCAGCACCTTGATCCACTCGGCGCGGCCCAGCGGGGTGGCCTCCAGCCATTCGGCGTCGGCCAGCACGGGCACGCCCGCGTCGCGCAACTTCGGGTAGGCGGGCTGGTCGATGCCGGCGGTCACCAGCACGTCGGGGTGGGCGGCGACGACGCTTTCGATGTTGAGCTGGTTGCCCGTGGCGTAGCCGACCACCGCGCCGCTGCTGATCCGCTGGCGCAGTTGGGGATCGACGACACCGGCGGCGTCGGCGACTCCGGTGACGGTGTCCGTGCGATCCAGTTCGGCGAGCATGCCCAGTTGGGTGATCGAGCCGGAGTACAGGCCGGCGACCGGGACCGTGATCCGTTGTGCCCCGGCCAGATCGCCGCTCAGTTCGGGGGCGGGGGCCCCGCAGCGCACCAGCACGTAGGACTGGGACTTGCCGTGCGGGTAGGGCTGTTTGACGGTCAGCACCTGATAGCTGTCGTGGTAGCTGAGGGTGAAGTTGGTGGCATCGACGACCGTTGACTTGTCCGGGAAATAGTCAGCGCCGGAACGGAAGTCGGTGATGCAGTCGCGTCCGGGGTGGGCGGTGGTGGTGGGATGCGTGGCGCAGGCCACCGGCAGCCACGCGCTCACCATGAGCGCCACCCAGGCACGGCGTGACATCTCGCCAGCTCTCTCGGGGTCGACCGCCCCGGGTTGGTCGTGTGCGACGACGCGAGTGTCCTGGCTCTCGGATCGCCGCTCGCCTCGCCTTCCAGCCGGGTGGGCCGTGGCTCGTGAGGTTCGCTCCCCGATGACAGTGGCGGGACCGCGCCGGATTCGCACCGGCTTCCTACGTCGTCGTCGCCTTACCGGGGCAGTATCGCACGTCGCTGCGTTGGCTACGCCGTGCCGGCGCTCAATGCATCCACAGCCGCGTCGATGTTCGGGACCACCGCGGAACCGTGGCGGGCGACCAGTTGGCCCAGCGAGCGGGCCAGGTGCGGCCCCACCGCGTCGGCCAGCAGCACCTCCTCGCCGATCACCACGCCGCCGACCACGTGTGCCGCCGAGAGTCGGTGGTCGGTAGTCACCTCGTAGCGCCAGTCGCCGATCTGCAGTCGCGCCGGTTGCGACTTGAACATTCCACGCTTGGCGGCGGTGTGCGTCACGCCGGGCAACCCGGCAAAGACGTTGATTACCAACCCGATTCCACCCGGTCCGGCAAGGGCGTGGTGGACGGTGCGGCTGACCCGGTCGGCGTCGAACCCCACCATCAGTCGTTCATGGCCAGCACGAACTGCGGCGTGATCGTCTCGGGTGTGCCGATGCGGCGCACCGCCGTTCCGGCGGCGTAGAACTCGACGGTGTGATAGCCCCACGCGTAATTCTGGATGTTGAAGTGGACGCCGACGACACCGTTGGCGCCGTCGCGTTCGGCCTCGCCCTGCATCCGCGACATGGCCAGCTCGCGGGCTTCGTAGTTGCCCTGCGTCCACTGCGGCATCTCGGTGTTGCGGCCCATCTGCCGCAGGGTCTGCAGAAAGCCTTGCGCGGCAATGTGAAACACACAGTTGCCCATCACGAACGCGACCGGCGCCCAGCCGGATCGCAGCAGGGTGGCGAGATCCTGTCCGGACAGGTGGCTCGAAAACGCCTGTCCGTTGTTGCGTTTGAACGACCCGGGCTTCGGGCTGTAGCGCACCGCGGTGCCGACCGCGATGAACTCCAGATGCTCGGCCTCGGCGCCGTGCTGACGCCATTCCAGCCGGACGCCGACGACGCCGTCGGCGCCCAGAGCGTCGGCCTCGGCCTGCATGCGGGCCATCGCGTTCCAGCGCGCCCGGTACGTCGCCTCGGTGAGCACCGGCAACTCGGATTGCTGTCGGATGCCGGTGAATTGGTACCCGACGTGATAGACCGAGACGCCCATCACGAGGTCGAGCGGTTCGAAGCCGGCGCCGTGCAGGAGCGCGAATTCGTTGATGGACAGGTCGGAGGTGAAGACCTTGTCGGCGTGCGAGAGGCGTTCGCTGGCAACGGGGTCGAGGGGAGTAGACATCGGGGCATCATGACACCGATCGGACGGTCGGTGTACTTGTTCAGTCCAAGCGATACCGAATCAGGCGTGAACTGTTTGCGACGACGGCCACCGACGAGGCGTTGTGCAGGATCGCGGCGAGCACCGGCGACAGCGCACCTCCGGCGCCGATCAGCAGCCCGGCGGCGTTGACGGCGATCGACATGCCGTAGTTCTGCCGGATCACCTCGACCGCGCGGGTGCCCAGGTCACCCACGTCGAGCAGGCGGCGCAGGTCGTCGTTGGCCAGCGCGACGTCGGCGGTCTCGACGGCGACGTCGGTGCCGGCCAGGCCCATCGCGATGCCGATGTTGGCGGCGGCCAGGGCCGGGGCGTCGTTGATGCCGTCGCCGACCATTCCGACGATGTAGCCCTCGTCCTGGAGTTGGCGCACCACCTCGAGTTTGTCCTCGGGCATCACCTCGGCGCGCCACTCGTCGATGCCGAGTTCGCTCGCGACCACCGTGGCTATGTCGGGGTGATCGCCGGTGAGCATGACGATGCGGCGAATACCGTTGGTGCGCAACTGTGTCAGCACCTCGGGTGCCTCGGCCCGCACCTCGTCGCGCAGGCTGATCAGCCCGACCAGCGTCTCGTCCACGGCCAGCAGCAGGGGAGTCTCGGCCTGGCGGCGCAGCTTGTCGACCCAGTCGGAGGCCTCCTGGGACACCGCGACATTCTCCGAGCGCAGTAGCGACGGGCTGCCCAGTAGCAGCGTCCGCCCGTCGGCCCAGGTCCGCATGCCGAGGCCGACGAGCACCTCGCACTCCTCGTGCGGCGGGATGGTGATGCGGCGCTCCTCGGTCGAGCGGATCACCGCCTCGGCCAGCGGGTGCCGGGAGTGCAACTCGGAGCTCGCCGCGTAGGCCAGTACCTGCTCGGGCTGCCAATCATCGTGCAGCGCAATGATGTTCGTGACGACGGGGCGGCCCACCGTGAGGGTGCCGGTCTTGTCGAAGACGATCGCGTCGACTCGGCCGGCCTGCTCGAGGTGCGAGCCGCCCTTGATCAGGATGCCGCGGCGCGCGCCGTTGCCGATCGCGGCGCTGATCGCCGTCGGGGTAGACAGGCCGACCGCGCACGGGCAGGCGATCAGCAGCATCGTCATCGCGCGCCGGACGTCGCCGGTCAGCGCCAGCGTCACCGCGGAGACGATGAACGAGATCGGGACGAAGCGGCGGGAGAAGTTCTCGCCGACGGTCTGGATCGGCGCGCGGTCGTGCTGAGCCTCCTCGACGCGGGAGATGATGCGCCCGATGGTGGTCTGGTTGCCGACCGCGCGGGCCCGAATCACCAGCCGCCCACGCAGCACCACCGACCCGGCGTGCACGGCCGCGCCGGTGACGACGCTGACCGGCAGCGTCTCGCCGGTGATGGCCGACTGGTCGACGACCGCCTCGCCGTCGACGACCTCGCCGTCGACCGGGATCGCCACGTGATCGTGCACCACCACGTCGTCGCCGATCTGCACGGTGTCGATCGGCACCTGCACCTCGTTACCGTCGTCGAGCCGGACCCAGGCGGTGTCGGCGGTGCCGCGCAGCAGGTCCGAGATGGCGCGGCGGGTCCGGCGCAGCGTCAGATCCTGAAGGTACTCACCGATATTCAGCAGCCAGAGCACCGTGAGCGCGACGACGTTCTCGCGCAGCACCAGGCTGGCGACGGTCGCCGCGGTCACCAGGGCGTCGGTGCCCGCGCGCCCGTTGCGCAGCCCGCGCAGCGCGCCGCGCAGGAATGGATAGCCCATGAAAATCGTGGCGCCGGTGGCGACCAACTGGCCCGACCCATTGAGCAGCGGAGGGCGGTTGAATGCGTAGCGACGCAGCCCGAGCAGCGTCAGCGCGGCGCCGCCGATCACCATCCGCAGGACCTCGGTGTTGCGGATGTCCGCCGAGCGCGGGGTGCGCACCGGAATCAGTTCGGCGGCAACATGTTCGGCTTCGGCGATGGACTTCAGAACCTGGTCGCGATCGGTGCGCTTCGGCGAGTACCAGACCACGACGGACCCGGTGTGCGGATAGGCGTGCACCGCCCGAACGCCGTGCTCGCGGTCGACGGCTTCTTCCACCGCGACCGCGCGTCGCGAATTCGCGCGCACCCACGGCACTTTCACCCGCATCCGCCCTGCGGCGTCGGACACGACCTGGAGATCGGTCACGCGTCCGCCGACGATGCAGAGCACGCAGCGCGATGAAGAGGAGGCGGACGATCTAACACGGCGATCAGTGGTCGTGGTCGTGATCGTGCTCGCCGATCGCGGGCGGCTGGGCCTCCTCGCCGATGCGCTCGCGGGCCTCGGCGACCACGTCGGCCAGTTTCAGCCGGGCGGATTCGGCGGCCTCCTCGGCCTTGCGGGTACCGCGCAGGCTCCACTCGGTCGCGGACACCGCGGCCTCGTGCAGGGGGGCCTTGTTCAGGGCCTTCCGCAGGAGTTCGTACGCGCTGACGCCGACGACGCCGGTCACCACCGTCCCGGCTGCCTTTCCCAGTAGGCCTGACACCACCATCGCGAACGTCCTCCCGTTGTCTCGTAGGCACGAGCCTATGCCCTCCGACGACCGTAGCATCGACATATAGCGATATCAACATGGATTCGCGCGCGGCCTTGGAATCCCATCCGTCACACGCGTCTCGCCGGGGTCGGGGGACCCGATGTGCCCGCCTTCGAGCGAAATTTGCTGACGAATTCGCTCAGAGGTGGGCATAAAGTGCATCGCTACAAATTCCGCGTCACCTTCTCGGTCTCCGTCTTGCGGGCCAGCGCGGCGGGGTCGGGGTTGGCGACGTAGACCAGCGACCCGCCCACCGACAGCACGGTGAGCAATCCGCCGATCACGTCGTCCGGCGACTCCCACGCAGCGGTCGAGAGCACCCGGTCGCCGCCCGCCAAACCCTTTGCCGCAGCGGCGTTCTGGCACGCTGTCAGCACCTCATCGACGGACCTGCCGTCGAAGGCCGGGCCCGGCCGCTGCTCGCCGGCGATCTGGTCGCCGTGCACCCGCACCGCCGTTGCGTAGTCGGTTACGCCGACCGGCAGGTCGTCGACGGGACGGCCGAACGCGTCGAGCGACAGCACCGCCACCTCGCCCGCACCCGTCGCGTCGGCCTCGTCCAACCGGTCGAGGGTGCACAGCGCGACGTCGGCGTCGGAGCCGAAGACCACCTCGGCGCCGATGTACCACGCCCCGAACAGCACCGATGCCGTCTGCCAGTGCGCCGGCAGCAGCACCGCCACCCGGCTGCCGGGGCCCGCGCCCAGCTCGTCGCGCAGCAGGTTGCCGGTCTTGGCCGCCCAGTTGAACAGCGTGACGGCGGACAACTCGATGCGCTCGCCGGTCGCGTCGTCGTAATAGGTGATCCGCGGGCCGACTGGGTCGGCGCGCAGCATCGGATCCAGAATCGCGGCGCTGAGAGTGCTCACCGCGTTAGTCAATCAGTTCACGCACTCCGGGTGATCGCTGCCGGCGGTCAGGATCGGCGATGGCGGGGGAGCCTCGCCGGCCGAGTCGGGGTGCGACGCGGCCGCCAGCCGTGGGCCGCCGTCGCTCAGGCCCGAACCCGGGCCGGTGTAGTCGCTGCTGAGTACGACCCGGACCGAGCCCTGCGGCACCGACGTGTTCGCGACGACGGGCAGCCCGCCGAGTTCCTTGGCGATGGCCTGGGCGCCGAGGTCGTCGGCGCTGGCGGCCTGCACCTGGGTGTTCTTCACATGCGCGGCGTCGTTGTTGCCGACCTTGCCGGCGCCAAACCCCTTGGAGCTCAACACTTGTGACACCGACGAGGCGAGACCGTTGATGTCGGTGTCGTTGAGGACGCTGGCGCTGGTCTTGTCCGGCGCGTAGGTGAGTTCCTCGGTCTTGCCCTTGGCCTGGCCCTCGAGCAGGCCGGCGACCCAACCCTGCACCTGATGCGGGTCGACCCGCACGACGCTGTGCATGCCGTCGTCGCTCCACCCGGACTCGTCGAGCACCGGGATGGTCGCGAAGGCCACCCGGCCGGCCGCCAGCTTCTGCAACTGGTTGACGAAATCCATGATGTCCCAACCGGATGACAGCACCACCGAGCGCTGGATCGCCGACTGCAGCCGGTTCAGTGTGGCCGGGCTGGACAGCGTCTTGCCGGAGATCACCTGGTGGGCCAGCGACGACATCACGACCTGCTGACGTACGACGCGATCCAGGTCGCCGCGGGGGAGTTCGTGCCGCTGCCGGACGAAGCTCAGCGCCTGCGGGCCGGTGAGCTTCTGCGGCCCGGCCGGGAAATCCGCACCCGACATGGGTTCGAAGACAGGCTCTTTGAGGCAGACGTTGACGCCGCCGAGAGCGTCGGTGATCAGCGAGAAGCCAAGCAGGCCGATCTCGGCGTAATGGTCGACGGTGACGCCGGTCAGGTCGGCGACGGTCTTGATCAGCGCCTCACGGCCGGCCTCGGTGCCCTCACGCTCGGCCTCGTCGGGCGCGGCGCCCGATTCGACCAGGCTGACCCGCTTCTCCTCCTTGGTCTGGCCGTAGACGCCGTTGATCTTGGTCTTGCCCAGCCCGGGCGCCGAGACATAGGTGTCGCGCGGGATGGAGATCGCGGTCGCCGACTTCCCGTTGTCGGGGATGCGGACCAAGATGATCGTGTCGGTGTTGCTGGCCACCTCGTCGCCGGCCTTCAGCGACGCGAGTTCCTGCTGACTGAGCGGGTTACCGTGCGCGTCGGTGCGGCTGTCCATGCCGACCAGCAGGATGTCGAGCGCGCCGTCGTCGCCGCCGTGACCCAGCGAAGGCGCGAACACGTGGTAGATCCCGTCCTCGAAGGAGCGGACCTGGCTCCACGCCAGCCCCGTCACAAGGACGACCAGCACGGCCGTCACGGACGCAATCACACGAGTCACCCGTTGCTCAGGCATCACAACAGATTACTTGCGTAACAGCGGTAACTCGGGTAGCCAACTCCCGGCGTGCCAGACTCGTAGTCAATGTCAAAGCGAATTGTGATCGTCGGCGGCGGGGGACAGGTAGGAAGCTTCCTGGCGGCCGAGGCCGACAGGCAGGGCCGCGACGTGCTGGCGCTGACGTCGTCGCAGTGGGACATCGCCGATCCCCGGCGCGCGACCGAGATCGTGCAGGCCGGCGACGTGGTGATCAACTGCGCGGCCTACACCGCCGTCGACGACGCCGAGCAGGACCGCGACCGGGCGCACGCGATCAACGCCGCCGGGCCGGGTCACCTCGCGCGGGCCTGCGCCGGGGTCGGCGCGCAGCTCGTGCACATCTCCACCGACTATGTCTTCGACGGCTCGGGGTCGCGCCCCTACGAGCCGACCGACCCGACCGGGCCGCTGAGCGTCTACGGGCAGACCAAGCTGGCCGGCGAACAGGCGGTGCTCGAGGCGTTGCCGGGGGCCGTCGTGGTCCGCACCGCCTGGGTCTACACCGGCGGTGACGGCAAGGACTTCGTCGCGGCCATGCGCCGACTGGCCGCCGGGGACGGCATCGTCGACATGGTGGACGACCAGACCGGCTCGCCCACCTACACCGGTGACCTCGTCGGCGCGCTGCTCGAGGCGGCCGACGGTCGCGTACACGCCCCGAACGGCGTCGTGCACGCCGCCAATGCCGGCCAGGTCACCCGCTGCGGGCAGGCCCGCGCGGTGTTCGAGATCCTCGGCGCCGACCCGGAACGGATCCGGCCGGTCAGCAGCGACCACAATCCGCGGCCGGCCCCGCGGCCGACGTATTCGGCGCTGGGCGCGCGGCAGTCGGCGGAGGCCGGGCTGTCGCCGCTGCGGTCGTGGCGCGATGCTCTGGTCGAGGCGCTGGCCACCTGACCGTTACCCTCAACGCGTGAGTGACGTCCTGCCGGTGGTGACCGTGACCTATTCGCCGGGCGTCCACCTGGACCGTTTCCTGGCGTCGCTGTCGCACGCGACCGAGCGGCCGGTCAGCGTCCTGATGGCCGACAACGGGTCCACCGACGGCACGCCGCAGGCGGCGGTCGAGCGTTACCCGGGCGTGCGGTTGTACTCCACCGGCTCCAACCTCGGCTATGGCAGCGCCGTGAACCGCGCGGTCGCCCTGCTCGACGAGCAAGGGGATGCCGCCGACGAATGGATCATCGTCGCCAACCCGGACGTGCAGTGGGGCCCCGGCAGCATCGACGCGTTGCTGGACGCCGCCACCCGCTGGCCGCGTGCGGGCACCATCGGTCCGTTGATCCACGACCCTGACGGGTCGGTGTACCCGTCGGCGCGCCAGCTGCCCAGCCTGATCCGCGGTGGCATGCACGCGGTGCTCGGCCAGTTGTGGAAGAAAAACCCCTGGTCGGTGGCCTACCGGCAGGAACGTCTGGAGCCCAGCGAGCGACCGGTCGGCTGGTTGTCCGGCTCATGCCTGTTGGTGCGTCGAGCCGCTTTCGAGCAGATCGGCGGCTTCGACGAGCGCTACTTCATGTACATGGAGGACGTCGACCTCGGCGACCGGATGGGCCGGGCCGGCTGGCTCAACGTCTACGCGCCGATGGCCGAGGTGCTGCACCACAAGGGCCACGCCACCGCACGGGAGTCGTCGCGCAATCTGGCCGCTCATCACAAAAGCACCTACACCTACCTCGCCGACCGGCATTCTGGACCGTGGCGCGCGCCGCTGCGCTGGGGCTTCCGGGCCGGCCTGGCGGTGCGGTCGCGCTTGATGATGCGAAACGCTGAAGAAGAGCGGCGCCGATGAGTGCGCCGACGACGATGCAGAGCGCAGCGATGAGGAGGAGCGGCGCCGATGGTTAAGCAAGTGGACGCGGTTGTTCTGGTCGGCGGCAAGGGAACCCGGCTGCGACCGTTGACGCTGTCGGCGCCCAAGCCGATGCTGCCGACGGCCGGGCTGCCGTTCCTGACGCATCTGCTGTCGCGGATAGCCGCGGCGGGCATCGAGCACGTGATCCTCGGAACGTCCTACAAGCCAACGGTTTTCGAGGCAGAGTTCGGCGACGGGTCGAAACTCGGTCTGCAGATCGACTACGTCACCGAG
The DNA here is from genome assembly GCF_030252325.1 of Candidatus Mycobacterium wuenschmannii. Classification (NCBI taxonomy): domain Bacteria; kingdom Bacillati; phylum Actinomycetota; class Actinomycetes; order Mycobacteriales; family Mycobacteriaceae; genus Mycobacterium; species Candidatus Mycobacterium wuenschmannii. The sequence continues at coordinate 4,935,409 of NZ_CP126981.1, forward strand.
CAGAACCCGCTGGGCACCGGTGGTGGAATCGCTAACGTCGCAGAGCATCTGCGCCACGACACCGCGATGGTGTTCAACGGCGACGTGCTCTCCGGGGCCGACCTAGGCCAGTTGCTGGACTATCACAACGAGCAGCAGGCCGACCTGACCCTGCATCTGGTCCGCGTCGGCGACCCGCGGGCCTTCGGCTGCGTGCCGACCGAAGACGGCCGTGTCACAGCGTTTCTGGAGAAGACCGCGGACCCGCCGACCGATCAGATCAACGCCGGCTGCTACGTCTTCTCCCGCGAGATGATCGACCGGATCCCGCGGGGTCGCGAGGTCTCCGTCGAGCGTGAGGTGTTTCCCGCGCTGCTGGCCGACGGCATCAAGATGTGCGGCTACGTCGACACCAGCTATTGGCGCGACATGGGCACCCCCGAGGATTTCGTCCGTGGATCGGCCGACCTGGTTCGCGGCATCGCGCCGTCGCCGGCGCTGGGCGGCCAACGCGGCGAGTCGCTGGTGCACGACGGTGCCGCGGTGTCGCCGGGCGCGCTGCTGATCGGCGGCACGGTCGTCGGACGCGGCGCCGAAATCGGTCCTGGCGCAAGGCTGGACGGCGCGGTCGTCTTCGACGGCGTGCGCATCGAGGCCGGCAGCGTGATCGAACGCTCGATCATCGGGTTCGGTGCGCGCATCGGCCCGCGGGCGTTGGTCCGCGACGGCGTGATCGGCGACGGCGCCGACATCGGCGCGCGGTGCGAGTTGTTGCGCGGCGCGCGGGTGTGGCCCGGTGTCAGCATTCCCGACGGCGGAATCCGCTACTCCAGCGACGTCTGAGCGCGGGACACCGCCTGCGACACAAGGTATCTCAGGCCGTCGTCGGTGCCGTCGGGCAACGCGTCGATCGGCCACCACCGCAGGTCCACCGACTCGTCGCTGACCACGATCTGCGCCCCGGCCGGCGCGCGAGCCACGAACTGCAGGTCGAGATGCCGCGTCGGCACACCTAGCGAACAGGTGAGCGCGTGCACGTTGATCGCGACAAGGTCGGGGGAGAGCAGCAGGTCGTCGACGCCGGACTCCTCGATGGCCTCGCGCAGCGCCGCGCCGAAGATGTCGATATCGGAATCCTCGCAGTGCCCGCCCAATTGGACCCATCGGCCGAGCCGCGGATGCAGCGTCAGCAGCACGCGGCCGCCGGTCTCGTCGAGCACCAACGTCGACGCGGTGATGTGCCCGGGCACGCACGCGCGCAGGCAGGCGTCCTCGCGGGCGTCGAGGAATGCCAGCACCGCATTGCGCAGCGAATCCTGCGAGTGGTCCGGCGGATGCCAGTCGGCCAGCAGCGCGATCGCCGAGCCGCGTAGGCTCACTTGCGCACCAGCAGGTCGGTGACGGGCACCGGATCACGCGGGCCGGACGGCTCGACGGCATAGCCGATGGCTATGGCGCCCAATGGTTCCCAGTCGGCGGGTAGCTCCAGTTCGTCGCGCACCAAGTCGGCGGCGAAGATCGTCGACCCGATCCAGCAGCTGCCCACCTCGCGCACGGCGAGCGCCACCAACAACGCTTGCACCGCGGCACCGACCGCGACGGTGAACATCGTGTGCTCGGCGTCGGTCCGCGCGGCGTCGGGATAGCTGTGCGCGCCGTCGGGCACCAGGAACGGGATCACGACATCGGGTGCGTCGTAGAGAATCTGGCCGCGGGCCACCCGCCGCTGCACCGCGTCCGCGGGCTTACCGTCGGCGGTCAGGTCGGCCACCCACTTGTCCCGCATCCGCTCGAGGAGTCGGTCGCGGGTCGCGCGGTTCTGCAGCCAGACGAAGCGCACCGGGCGGGTGTGATGCGGGGCCGGCGCGGTCAGCGCCTCCGCGACCGATTCCTCGATCAGCTGCGGCGGCACCGGTTCGGTGGCGAATTGGCGCACCGAGCGGCGCAGCAGTAGGGCCTCGCGGCGGCCTTGCTCCAGGGCCTCGGCGGTGCCCAGCCAGAACAGGTCGTCGGTTCCGGACCGTACGAGATGACGCGCGGTGGCGTCGGTCTCGGTTACCACGCCGGACGGTAATCCGCGGACCACCGCGACCGGGATCGCGGTCAGTTTGCCCTTGACCAGATCGGCCGCCGCCGCGATCTCGTCGGCGACGGCGACCTCGGTGACCAGCAATTCGTTGCCGTGTCCGTCGACGGCGCCGAGGTAACCGTGCAACACCGAGACGCCGGCCGCGCCGATCGCCGCGTCGGTCTGGCCGTTGCGCCACGCGCGGCCCATGGTGTCGGTGACGACGACGCCGACAGTAACGCCGAGGTGTTCGCGCAGCGCGGCGCGCAGCGCAGCGGCGCTACCGTCGGGATCGACTGGCAGCAAGGCCAATTCGTCGGTGCCGATGTTGGAGCCGTCCACGCCCGACGCCGCCTGCACCACGCCCAGGCCGTTCTCGGTGATCAGCGTGCGGCCTTTGCGAGCGAGCACCCGCACGGACTCCGCATCGACCAGCTTGCGGCGCAACGTGTCTCGCTCGTCGGGATCCTCCGGCGCGGAGACCAGCCGGCCCTCACACTTGGACAGCACCTTGCTGGTGACGACGAGGACGTCACCATCCCGCAGCCAGGGTGCGGCCGTCGCGAGCGCCGCGCCGAGATCGTCGCCGGGCCGGAATTCGGGCAGACCGGCCACCGGCAGGATCTCGATCGCCGACGCGGTGCCGTGCTCAGTCACGCCGCTCCTCCTCAGCGGCGCCGCTCATGCGGCGTACGGGCGGGTCGCCGGCGGGCTCGGGAGAAGCGGTCATACCGCCACGCCCGCGAGATCGAGACCGGCACTGACCATCTCGGCCGTCGCCTTCGGGTCGGTCATCAGCAGCGGCACCGACCGCACTCCGATGCCGTCGATCTCGGCACGATCGCCCTCGTGAATCATCCAGTAATCGAGGATCCCGGTTCCGGCGCGCGCCCCGTGATAGCGCGCGACCGCCTCGGCGGTCGACTCCACGCCGATGACCTTGAGGCACTCATCGGCCATGCCACGCAACGGCTTTCCGTCGATGATCGGCGAGTAGCCGATGATCGGGGCGCCGGTGGACCGCAGCGCCGCCCGGATGCCCGGCACCGCCAGGATCGCCCCGACGCTCACCACCGGGTTCGAGGGCGCGATGAGCACCACGTCGGCGTCGGCAATGGCGTCGGTGGCTTCGGTTGTGGTGTGCGCCTTTTCGGCCCCGATGTAGGCGAAGCTGTGGGTCGGCAGCTGGGCGCGGTAGCGCACCCACCACTCCTGGAAGTGGATCGCGCGCTGGTTGCCGCTCTCGGGATCGGTAACTACGACGTGTGTTTCGCAGCGATCGTCGCTGACGGGCAACAGCCGAGCGCCGGGCTGCCAGCGGTCGCACAACGCGGCGGTCACCTCGGACAGCGGGTAGCCGGCCCGCAGCATCTGGCTGCGCACCAGGTGGGTGGCCAGGTCGCGATCGCCGAGTTGAAACCAGTCCGGCTGGACGCCGTAAGCCACGAGTTCCTCTTTGGCGTGCCAGGTTTCGCCGCGATGCCCCCAGCCGCGCTCCGGGTCGACGCCGCCACCGAGGGTGTACATGCAGGTGTCCAGATCAGGGCAGATGCGCACGCCGTGCATCCAGGCGTCGTCGCCGATGTTGACGATCGCGGTCAGTTCGTGGTCACCCGCAGGGCCCGAGGCGAATTGGCCCAGTCCGAACAACTGCTGCACCCCGAGCAGGAAGCGCGCACCGCCGACGCCGCCGACCAGAACCGTCACCTTCACACCGCACGACAGTACGCGCGACGACGGCGCAGACGCGCAGGTGAGTCGGGTGCACGACGCGCCGGGATGATGCCGGAATGCCTTGTGTGACAGGTGTGACCGACACACCACTCGCCCGGAGGCCTCAGTGCCGCAAAAAATTGGTCACGGGATGATATGGAAATCTCGCGAATCGCTTGCGAATCCGTTCTTACCCGTGTGTAATCACAGCAGTGTCATTTCGGTTGGCCGGCCGGATTCGGTATCGCAGACCGAGATTCGATCAAATGTTCGAATCGAGATGGCCGATATCAGAACAGTGTTGACATTCGCGATCTACGAAACCAGGTGAGGAGGCGGAGCATGTCCTATGAACACCTTCGGGGGCTAATGGGAGGAACACCGCACACCGCTCCCGGTCTGCCGTTGACAGGGGTATCGCAAAGGCCCCATTTGAGTTTGGTTCCCGACGCCATCGAAGACGAGTTCGTGGCGATCGAGGAGGCAACAGATCAGTGGCAAGACCGTGCGTTGTGTGCTCAAACGGATCCAGAGGCGTTTTTCCCCGAGAAGGGCGGCTCCACCCGCGAGGCCAAGAAGATCTGCCTTGGCTGCGAGGTTCGGAGCGAATGCCTGGAGTACGCGCTGGGGCATGACGAACGCTTCGGCATTTGGGGTGGGCTATCCGAGCGCGAGCGTCGTCGCCTCAAGCGCGGAATCGTCTGACTTTAACGGGGTTATCGAATAGCGGGTGACCCGCTGAGCGTGCAGCAGCCGCGCTCGCGGTCGCTCGCTATTCGTCTTCCATGTTCGGGTCGATGACCGACGGCTCGACGTCCAGATAGGTCGCCACCTGGGCCACCAGGATTTCATGCAGCAAATCGGCCAGCTCGACGGTGTCTTTTGCCCGTCGCTCGATTGGCTTGCGAAACAACACGACTCGCGCCCGGGTGGCGCTGCCGCGCACGTCCACGCCCGCGGCGATCAGCCGGGCCAGCGCGATCGGCCCGTCGGCGACCACCTCCGGCGGCCACTGCACGTTGTGCGGATCCTTCGCCGAAATGCGCGGGATCTCGTCGACGGCGACGTCGAGTCCGGACAGCCGATCCTGCCAGCGTCGCTCGATCGGTTCGTAGGCCTCCAGCACCGCCATGTCGAAGCGCTCGGCCCGGCTGCGCCAGCCCGGAACCGTCGGCGGCAGCAGTGGGCCGCGCATGTCCCGGCCGCGGCGCGAGACCCGGGTGCCCCTCGAGCGGCGGCCGCGCGGGGAGCTGCGCGAATCGCTCACCCGGCGATGGTAACGGTTGGGCATCCTGCCTTCGATGTATGCGCGTGTCCGCCGCCGGATGATCGTTTTCGCACGATAACCTCTCGATCGTGAACGTTCCGCGTCGCTGCTGCAGGCCAGGGTGTCCGCATTATGCGGTCGCGACGCTGACCTTCGTGTACTCGGATTCCACCGCCGTGGTTGGCCCGCTGGCAGTCGCGAGTGAGCCACACTCCTGGGACCTCTGCGTGAGCCACGCCGGGCGGATCACCGCCCCCCGCGGCTGGGAGCTGGTTCGGCACGCCGGCCCGCTGGCCACCAACCCCGACGAGGACGACCTGATCGCGTTGGCCGAGGCGGTCCGGGAGGGCCGCGACATCGCAGCCGCCGGCGGTGGCACCCTCAACGGCTTCCACGAGTCCGCCGGTCAGCTGACCGCCGCTCCGGCCGAGGTGCCGGCCGCGGGGGTGCTGACCTCGACCGCAGCCCGCCCGGCCACCAACGGCCGTCGCCGCGGCCACCTCCGCGTGCTGCCCGACCCCGCGGAGTAGCGGCCGCGCATCGGGGCGTCCAACTGGGTGCGTCACCCCGGCTAAACTTGGCGGCGTCCTATCAGTCGTCGTCAGGAGCCTTCTCGATGTCTCGGCCCGCTGCGGCTGTCCACCGTGTGATCAAGGCATATGACGTACGAGGTCTGGTCGGCTCAGAGATCGATGGGCCGTTCGTCCGCGACGTCGGCGCGGCCTTCGCCCGGCTGATGCACAGCGAAGGCGCCCGCCAGGTCGTCATCGGCTACGACATGCGGGACAGCTCGCCGTCGCTGTCGGCGGCCTTCGGCGAGGGAGTCACCGGCCAGGGTCTGGACGTGGTCCGCATCGGACTGGCATCGACCGACCAGCTGTACTTCGCTTCCGGCCTGCTCGACTGCCCGGGCGCGATGTTCACCGCGAGTCACAACCCCGCCGCCTACAACGGCATCAAGCTGTGCCGGGCCGGCGCCAAACCCGTCGGCGCCGACACCGGATTGACCACCATCAGCGACGAGGTGATCGCCGGCGTCCCGGCGCCCAGTGGTACGTCCGGATCCGTCGCCGACCGGGACGTGCTGACCGAGTACGGCGCGTTCCTACGCTCGCTGGTCAACACCGACGGGCTGCGGCCGCTGCGGGTGGCAGTCGATGCGGGCAACGGAATGGCCGGCCACACCGCGCCCGCGGTGCTCGGCGCGATCGACTCGCTGGAACTGCTGCCGCTCTACTTCGAGCTCGACGGCACGTTCCCCAACCACGAGGCCAACCCCCTCGACCCGGCCAACCTGACCGACCTGCAGGCCTTCGTGCGGGAGACCAAGGCCGACATCGGGCTGGCCTTCGACGGCGACGCCGACCGCTGCTTCGTCATCGACGAGCGCGGCCTGCCCGTCTCGCCCTCGACGGTGACCGCGCTGGTCGCCGCCCGCGAACTCAGCCGTGAGATCGGCGCGACGGTGATCCACAACCTGATCACGTCGAAGGCCGTGCCCGAGCTGGTCATCGAGCGCGGCGGCACGCCGGTCCGCTCGCGGGTCGGGCACTCCTACATCAAGGCGCTGATGGCCGAGACCGGCGCGATCTTCGGCGGCGAGCATTCGGCGCACTATTACTTCCGCGACTTCTGGGGTGCCGACTCCGGCATGCTCGCCGCGCTCTACGTGCTGGCCGCGCTCGGCAATCAGGAACGACCGCTCTCCGACCTGACCGCCGACTACCAGCGTTACGAGTCGTCCGGCGAGATCAACTTCACCGTCCACGATTCCGCGTCCTGCGTCGAGGCCGTGCTCAAGGCGTTCGGTACCCGGATCCAGTCGATCGACCACCTCGACGGCGTGACCGTCGACCTCGGCGAGGGCAGCTGGTTCAACCTGCGCACCTCCAACACCGAGCCGCTGTTGCGGCTCAACGTCGAGGGTCGATGCGTCGAGGACGTCGACGCCGTCGTCGAGCAGGTAGGCGTCGAGATCAAGCGGCAGGTCGGCCAGCCGGAGGCCGTCACGTGAATGCGGTCCAGGCCGTGATCGACCTCGACGACACCGAAGGCCTGCTGGGCGCCGACCGCGACGGACTGCTGCGGGCGGCGTCGATGGCCGGCGCGCACGTGCGGGCGGTCGCCGCCGCCGTGGACGAGGGCGCGCTGGATGTACTGAGCGCCGACGACCGGCCACGCACGGTGATCTGGGTGGCCGGTCGCGGCGCCGCCGAGACCGCTGGATCCATGCTGGCCGCCACTGCGGGGGGGTCGGCGCCCGCGCCGATCGTCACCGCCTCGGAGGCTCCGCCGTGGATCGGGCCGCTGGACGTGCTGATCGTGGCCGGCGACGACCCCGGCGATCCCGCGCTGGTCGGCGCCGCCGCCAGCGGGGTACGGCGCGGCGCGCGAGTGGTCGTTGCGGCGCCGTTCGAGGGTCCGCTGCGGGACAGCACCGCCGGCCGAGTCGCGGTGTTGGAGCCGCGGCTGCCGATCGTCGGCGACTTCGGACTGTGCCGCTACCTCGCCGCCGGGCTCGCGGTATTGGGCGGCGTCGACGCACGGTTGCGGGTGGACCTGGCGGCGCTGGCCGACGAACTGGACGCAGAAGCGCTGCGCAACAGCGCGAGTCGCGAAGTCTTCACCAATCCGGCCAAGGCGCTGGTCGAGCGCATACTGAGGCGGCGCGTGGTGCTCGCCGGCGACAACGCCGCGACGCTGGCGCTGGCCCGGCACGGATCGGGCGTGCTGCTGCGCGCGGCGAACGAGGTGGCCGCGGCCACCGGGCTGGCGGACGCGCTGACCGCGTTGCGCACCGGAGCCGGCCCGGCCTTCGTCGACCCGACCGAGGCGCTGTTCCACGACGAGGAGATCGACGGACCGCTCGCCGACCGGCTGCGGATTTTGCTGCTGACGCTCGAAGTGGAGCGGGCCGTCGTCGCGGCGCGGGTGGCCGGGTTCGACGACGTCGACCTCGTCGGCGCCGAAGACGTGCCTGACCTCCAGGATGTCCCGACCGCTCGACCGGGGGTCCAACGGGCCGAGCAGCAGCTGGCTATATTAGCTCTCCGGTTGGAGATGGCTGCGGTTTATTTGCGGCTGGTACGGGGATAACTGGTTCTGAGGTAATGCCAAGTGCAGTTGCTACGCGGAGCGATTAGGACATACGCGTGGGGGTCACGGACCGCCATCGCGGAGTTCACCGGTCGCCCGGTGCCCGCCGCGCACCCCGAGGCCGAGCTCTGGCTGGGCGCCAACCCCGGTGATCCCTCCTGGCTGGAGGAACCGGACGGCGAGGTCTCGCTGCTACAGGCGGTGGTCGGCGACCCCGAAGGCCAACTCGGTGCCGCGGCCCGCGCGCGATTCGGCGATGTGCTGCCATTCCTGGTCAAGGTGCTCGCCGCCGACGAACCGCTGTCCCTGCAGGCCCACCCCAGCGCCGAGCAGGCCGCCGAGGGGTACCAGCGCGAGGAGCGGCTCGGGATTCCGGTGAACTCGCCGGTGCGCAATTACCGCGACGCCAGCCACAAGCCCGAATTGTTGGTCGCGCTACAGCAATTCGAGGCGCTCGCCGGATTCCGGCCCGCAGCGCAGACCATCGAGCTGTTGCGGGCGCTGGCGGTGTCCGACCTCGACCCGTACATCGACCTGCTCAACGACCAGTCCGATGCCGATGGGCTGCGGGCGTTGTTCACCACCTGGATCACCGCGCCGCAGCCCGACATCGACGTTCTGGTCAGCGCGGTGCTGGACGGTGCGATCACCTATTTGAGTTCGGGCGCAACGGAATTCGCGGCCGAGGCCAGAACCGTGCTGGAGCTGGGGGAGCGCTACCCCGGTGATGCCGGTGTACTGGCTGCGCTGCTGCTCAATCGGATCACGCTGAATCCGGGCGAAGGTATCTTCCTGTCCGCCGGAAACCTGCACGCCTACCTGCGTGGCGTCGGCCTGGAGGTAATGGCCAACTCCGACAACGTGTTACGCGGCGGTCTGACCCCCAAGCACGTCGACGTTCCCGAGTTGCTACGCGTCTTGAATTTCACTCCGACGCCCGTGGCGCAGTTGCGGGCCGACACCCATCCTGACGGGCTGGCGTCGTTCTACGACACGCCCACAACGGAATTCGCGGCGTCGATGCTGACTCTCGGTGACGACCAGATCGGCCACGAGGTCGATGCGCCGTCCCGCCACGACGGTCCGCAGATCCTGCTCTGCGTCGAGGGTGAGACCGCGGTGCACGGCAAGTCCGGGAAGTTGACACTGGCCCGCGGCGCCGCCGCCTGGGTGGCCGCCGACGACGGCCCGATCCGGCTCGTCGCGCAGCAGCCGACGAAGATCTTCCGGGCTACCGTCGGCCTGTAGCGCGCCGGCGACGATGCAGAGCGTCAGCGATGAGGAGGAGCGGCGCTTCTGACCAGCTCGCCCGCCGGCTTTCCGGCGCGGCGCTCGGCCAGCCACAGCCGCATGTTGTGCCGGATCGTGCGTCCCACCAGCTTCGCTGACGGCACCATGTAGAGGCTGTCCAGCAGTGAGAACCGGCGCAAAAACCATTCGGCCAGAACGGGATCCGTCTCCGCGGCGCCGAGGAACTGGTCGAACAGATTGCCCACCGGTCCGAACCACCACGGTTTTTCGCCGGTCGCATGATGGAACGCGTGATCGCCGATCGCCGTCATCATCCACACCGGGAAGGTGGTCTTGGCGGTTGCCTTGTTCACCCTGCGCGCCACATCGTCGCCGACGCCGTCGGCGAGCGCGCGGTGCAGGTGCCCCGCCTGGATTGACGTCATCGTCATGCCCTGCCCGTACGTCGGGTCGAAGCTGACCACCGCGTCGCCGAGCGGCAGGATCCCGGCCGGGAACCGATCGAGTTCGTGATAACGCCGCCACCGGCTGGCCGGGTAGCGGTGAAATGCCACCTCGCCGACGAGCTCGGCCCCCCGCAGCGCGCCGGCGATCCGCGCCGGCAAGAGCGTGTCAGCCAGCGTCAGCATCTCCGAAAAGGTATGCGGCGGTTCGACTTTGCCGACACCGAACGAGGTGAGCGTCCAGGTGCCGTCCTCGTAGCCCAGCAGTCCCAGCCCGACCGGCTGTTCCCGAGACGCGCCGGCGACGACGACCCGCTCCCGGATCGCGCCCTCCGGCAGCCGAAACTGTTGCGAGGCATAGTGAATGCCCACGTCGACCGTCTTCTCCGGCGGCCGCTCGTAGCCCCACTGCTCCAGCCAGACCGGCAGCCGCGTACCGCGCCCGGCGGCGTCGACCACCAGGTCCGCAGCTACATAGTCGGGCCGGCCGTCATCGCTGTCGAGTAGCACGCCGGTGACCCGTTGAGTGTCGACCTCGAAGCTCGGCTGTGCGACCGAGCGGTGCTGAATCTCGACGTTGGGAATGTCCAGGACGCGGCGGCGGATCTGCCATTCCAGCTGCGGACGGCTCGGCACGTAGGCGGTGAACTCGTCCTGCAGGGTGTGCGCAGTGCCCAGCACATGGCCGGCCGCGCCGAAGTAGATGCAGTCCGGCCGGTTCTCCAGGATGGGCACCCCGGCAGCCACCATCTCGTCGAGCAGACCCGGGAACAGGCCGTCGAACTCCTGTGCGCCGCGGGCCATCAGCAGGTGCACATGCCGGCCCTGCGGGACGGCGGTGCGATTTCCGGGTCCGTTCGGCAACTCGTCGCGCTCGAAAACCGTGACCCGGTCGAAAAACTGCGACAACACCCGGGCCGCGCACAGTCCGCCGATGCTGGCGCCGATGACCACTGCATGTTTCCGTGCGTTTTCCCCACCCATGCCGCCAACGTACTCGGTACTGTCCGGCGACATGGCTGATCGCTGGCGCACCAAGTCGATCGAGCAGTCCATCGCGGACACCGACGATCCCGACACGCAGCTGCGGAAAGACCTCAGCTGGTGGCATCTCTGCGTCTTCGGGGTGTCGGTGGTGATCGGCGCGGGCATCTTCACCGTCACCGCCTCCACGGCGGGAGACATCACCGGGCCGGCGATCTGGATTTCGTTCCTGATCGCCGCCGTCACCTGCGGGCTGGCCGCGCTCTGTTACGCCGAGTTCGCGTCGATGCTCCCGGTGGCCGGCAGCGCGTACACGTTCTCCTATGCGACGTTCGGCGAGTTCATCGCCTGGACCATCGGGTGGAACCTGGTTCTGGAGTTGGCGATCGGGGCGGCCGTCGTTGCCAAGGGCTGGTCCAGTTACCTGCAAACCGTGTTCGGATTCGCCGGCGACACAGTCACTTTGGGTCCGGTCACCATCGACTGGGGTTCGCTGCTGATCGTCGCGCTGGTGTCCACGCTGCTCGCGCTCGGCACCAAGCTGTCGTCGCACTTCTCCACCGTGGTGACCGCCATCAAGGTTGCAGTCGTCCTACTGGTGATCGTCGTCGGCTCGTTCTACATCAAGCCCGCGAACTACTCACCGTTCATCCCGCCGCCGCAGGCCGACCGCTCCGGCAGCGGCATCGACCAGTCGCTGCTGTCGCTGCTCACCGGCGCGCACAGCAGTCACTACGGCTGGTACGGGGTACTGGCCGGAGCGTCGATCGTGTTCTTCGCGTTCATCGGTTTCGACATCGTCGCCACCATGGCTGAGGAGACCCGGAATCCGCAGCGCGATGTCCCGCGCGGCATCCTCGCCACGCTCGGCATCGTGACCGTTCTCTATGTTGCGGTGTCGGTCGTGCTCTCCGGCATGGTTTCCTATACCCAACTCACCACCTCCGATGGCCACCACGCCAACCTGGCCACCGCGTTTGCGGCCAACGGCGTGCACTGGGCCTCGGGCATCATCTCGATCGGCGCGCTCGCCGGGCTCACCACCGTGGTGATGGTGCTGCTGCTCGGGGGTTGCCGGGTGCTGTTCGCGATGGCGCGTGACGGCCTGCTGCCGCGACCGCTCGCCAAGACCGGCGGCCGCGGCACCCCGGTCCGGATCACCGCCGTGGTCGCGGTGCTGGTCGCCGCGACAGCATCGGCGTTTCCCACCGACAAGCTCGAGGAGATGGTGAACGTCGGGACGCTGTTCGCGTTTCTGCTGGTGTCGGCGGGCGTCATCGTCCTACGCCGCACCCGCCCGGATCTGCCGCGCGGTTTCCGCGCGCCGCTGGTGCCGCTGCTGCCGATCGCCTCGGTGTGCGCGTGCGTGTGGTTGATGATCAATCTCACAGTCGTCACCTGGGTGCGTTTCGGTGTCTGGATGGCCGCCGGCGTCGTCATTTACGCCGCCTACGGACGCCGGAATTCGGTGCTGGCCAGGCGCGACGCCGATGTCAAACGTGGTGTCCAACTGGGGAATACCGGACTTTAACCAGACGGTACTTCGATTTAATATCGCTGCTTCAAGATCAATTCGAGGTGCCGTTGCGCCTCGTCGCGTCTCGGGGGGAACGAGTCGCCCGGAGGTTAGCGATATGCCAGATGGATCCGTCGGCAGCACGATCGAGTGGCGGGACAAGAAGCGCCGCTACTGGATGATGGGGCTGGTCTTTCCGACCCTCACGATCACCGTCACGCCGTTCATCTGGGGGATGAATCAGCTGGGCTGGTACCCCGCGTCCCAGGTTCTGTTCTGGATCGGCCCGATCCTGCTGTACATCGTGATGCCCGCGCTCGACCTGAAGTTCGGGGCGGATGGGCAGAACCCGCCAGGCGACATCGCGGAGCAGCTGGAGAACGACAAGTACTACCGCTACTGCACTTTCGCGTTCGTGCCGCTGCAGTACCTCAGCCTGTTCATGGCCGCAGGTGTCTTCACCGCGCCGAACCTGAGCTGGCTGGGCCAGGAGGGCCCGTTGGGCTGGCCGGCCAAGATCGGCCTGGCGTTGTCGATCGGCGCGCTCGGCGGCGTCGGCATCAACACCGCGCACGAGCTGGGACACAAGAAGGAGTCGCTGGAGCGCTGGCTGTCCAAGATCTCGCTGGCGCAGACCGGTTACGGCCACTTCTATATCGAGCACAACCGGGGCCATCACGTGCGCGTCGCGACGCCGGAGGATCCGTCGTCGGCGCGCTTCGGCGAGACCTATTGGGAGTTCTTGCCGCGCAGCGTCTTCGGCAGCTTGCGCTCGGCGCTGAAGCTGGAGGCCAAACGGATCCGCCAGCGGGTCGGTAATCCGTGGCACCCGAAGACCTACCTGTCCAACGACGCGCTGACGTCCTGGCTGATGACCGCCGTGCTGTGGGCCGGGCTGCTGGCGCTGTGCGGCTGGGCGCTGCTGCCGTTCCTGCTCATCCAGGCGGCGTTCGGCGTCAGCCTGCTCGAAGCGGTCAACTACCTCGAGCATTACGGTCTGCTGCGACAGAAGCGGCCCAACGGCCGCTACGAGCGCTGCACGCCCGAGCACAGCTGGAACTCCGACCACCTCGTCACCAACCTGCTGCTGTATCACCTGCAGCGGCACAGCGATCACCACGCCAACCCGACGCGGCGTTACCAGTCGCTGCGCAGCATGGACGGGTCGCCCAGCCTGCCGTGCGGCTACGGGGCACTGATCGGGGTCGTCTACCTTCCGCCGCTGTGGCGCCGGTTGATGGACCACCGGGTGCTGAAGCATTACGGCGGCGACATCACGCAGGTCAACATGCAACCGCGGCTTCGTAAGAAGGCCCTCGCCCGCTACGGGGCCGTCGCCGCGTAGCCACCGCCCGACGGTCATCTGAGGCGGGCCAGACGACTCGGCTTCGCCGAGCGTGCACTGAGGGCGGTTTTCCCGCCGATTTATCGCACTGGATGCACGTTCGGCGAACTGTCGCGCCTGCCGTCGCCGCGGTCTAGCGGCAACTTTTCCGCTCTTTTTCCTCGCTATCGACGCACGTCAGTAGAGTGCTGCGGCCAATTGCTTTACAAACTATGCCTTCGTGTCTAGACAGGGGACGCAGAAAGCGCTAATGTCCAACCTCAAGGTGTTATGGCTCACAAGGAGGTTGGCGATATGACCGCGGCAGCAGGGGCACTTGGCCCGAACGTCTGGCAGGACCGAAAGCGCTACATGTGGCTGATGGGGCTCATCGTCCCGACGCTGCTGATCGCGATCCTGCCGATCGTCTGGGCGATGAACCAGGCCGGTTGGCAGACCGCCTCGCAGGTGTGGTTCTGGATCGGCCCGATCCTGCTCTACGTCGTCCTGCCGGCTCTGGACCTCCGGTTCGGTGCCGACGGTCAGAACCCGCCCGACGAGGCCATGCAGTACCTGGAGAACGACAAGTACTACCGGTACTGCACCTACGCCTTCATCCCGTTCCAATACATCAGCCTGGTGCTCGGCGCGTACCTGTTCACCGCATCGAACCTGAGCTGGCTGGGCTTCGAGGGGTCGCTCAGCTGGCCGGCCAAGGTCGGTCTCGCGTTGTCGGTCGGGACGCTGGGCGGCGTCGGCATCAACACCGCCCACGAGATGGGGCACAAGAAGGAGACGCTGGAGCGGTGGCTGTCCAAGATCACGCTCGCCCAGACCGGCTACGGCCACTTCTACATCGAGCACAACCGCGGCCACCACGTCCGCGTCGCCACGCCGGAAGACCCCGCCTCGGCCCGCTTCGGTGAGACGTTCTGGGAGTTCTTGCCGCGCAGCGTGATTGGCAGCGCCAAGTCGTCGTTGCACCTGGAGGCCCAGCGGATCCGCCGGCAGGGCGGCAACCCGTGGAACCCCAAGACGTACCTGTCCAACGACGTCGTCAACGCGTGGCTGATGACGGTGGTGCTGTGGGCCGCGCTGCTCGTGGCGTTCGGGCCCGCCTTGATCCCGTTCCTGATCGTGCAGGCCATCTTTGGGTTCAGCCTGCTGGAGTCGGTCAACTACCTCGAGCACTACGGCCTGCTGCGGGCCAAGAAGGACAACGGCCGCTACGAGCGCTGCACGCCCGAGCACAGCTGGAACTCCGACCACATCGTCACGAACCTGTTCCTCTACCACCTGCAGCGGCACAGCGATCACCACGCCAACCCGACCCGTCGTTACCAGACCCTGCGCAGCATGGACGGGTCGCCGAACCTGCCCAGCGGTTACGCGGCGCTGATCGGCGTGACCTACTTTCCGCCGCTGTGGCGCAAGCTGATGGACCACCGGGTCATCGAGCACTACGACGGCGACGTCACCCGGATGAACATCCAGCCGCGACTGCGCAACAAGGTGCTGGCCCGCTACGGCGCCGCGGCCTGATGGCCGCGTACCGTTGCATCGGCTGCGACTACGTCTACGACGAAACGAAAGGCGCTGAGCGGGAAGGGTTTCCGGCGGGTACCCGCTGGGAGGAGCTACCCGAAGACTGGGGTTGCCCGGACTGCGCCGTAGTGGAAAAGCCCGACTTTCAACCGATCTAGTACCCGCAAGAGAGGACCAACGACATGGACGCCTACAAACTCTTCGTCTGCGTGCAGTGCGGCTTCGAATACGACGAGGCCAAGGGCTGGCCGGAAGACGGCATCGCCCCGGGCACCCGCTGGGACGACATCCCCGAGGACTGGAGCTGCCCCGACTGCGGTGCCGCGAAGTCGGACTTCGAGATGGTGGAAGTCGCCCGCCCGTGAGCCCATTCGGCATGCCGACGCCGACCGCCGCGATACATAGTCGCGGCGGTCCAGGCGTTAGGGTCGCGCATATGCGAAGGGTCCCGTACGCCGAGGCGTCGCGGGCCCTGCTGCGCGACTCGGTGCTCGACGCGATGCGCGAACTTCTCGCCAGCCGCGACTGGTCGGCGATCACGCTGGCCGACGTGGCCCGCGCCGCGGGCGTCAGCCGGCAGACCATCTACAACGAGTTCGGCTCGCGGCAGGGCCTGGCCCAGGGCTACGCGATGCGGCTGGCCGACCGGCTCGCCGGCGCGGTCGAGGACGCCATCTACGCCAACGTCGGCAACGTCTACGAAGCCTTCCTGCAGGGTTTCCGGGCCTTCTTCGCGGACTCGGCGGCCGACCCGCTGGTGATCTCGCTGCTCACCGGCGTCGCGAAGCCCGATCTGCTGCAGATCATCACCACCGACAGCGGGCCGATCATCACGCACTGCTCGGCGCGGCTGACGTCGTCGTTCATGCACAGCTGGGTGAGTGCCAGCGAGGAAGACGCCGGCATGATCGCGCGCGCCATCGTGCGGCTGGCATTGAGCTATGTGTCGATGCCGCCGGAGGCCGACCATGACGTGGCAGCTGACCTGGCACGACTGATGACGCCGGCGGCCGAACGCTACGGTGAGCTCCGCGAGGACTACCAGCCGGGGACCACCGGCGAGGGCGGCGAAGCCAGCGAATAGGCTAGACCTCCGACTGACCTCAGATCGTGGCCAAGAACGCGTCGCGATTAATATGTACCCAAGCTAATTAGTTGACCGGAGGAATTGGTAGTAGATGACGACCGAACTGAAGCCCGACGTGGTGAACGGGCTCGACTTCAAGGTGGCCGACCTGTCGCTGGCCGACTACGGCCGCCGCGACATCGAGCTCTCCGAACAGGAAATGCCCGGCCTGATGTCGCTGCGTCGTGAGTACCACGACGTCCAGCCGCTCAAGGGCGCCCGCATCTCGGGATCGCTGCACATGACCGTGCAGACCGCGGTGCTGATCGAGACTCTGACCAGCCTCGGTGCTGAAGTTCGCTGGGCGAGCTGCAACATCTTCTCCACCCAGGACCACGCGGCCGCCGCGGTGGTCGTCGGCCCGCATGGCACCCCGGAGAAGCCGCAGGGTGTGCCGGTGTTCGCGTGGAAGGGCGAGACCCTCGAGGAGTACTGGTGGGCTGCCGAGCAGATCCTGACCTGGCCCAATGAGCCGGCCAACATGATCCTCGACGACGGTGGCGACGCCACCATGCTGGTGCTGCGCGGCGCGCAGTACGAGAAGGCCGGCGTGGTTCCGCCCGACGAGGACGACGACTCGGACGAGCACCGCGTCTTCCTGAGCCTGCTGCGCAAGCGGTTCGAGACCGACAAGGACAAGTGGACCAAGATCGCCGCGTCCATCAAGGGTGTCTCGGAGGAGACCACCACCGGCGTCCTGCGGCTCTACCAGTTCGCCGCCGCCGGTGAGCTGTCGTTCCCGGCCATCAACGTCAACGACTCGGTGACCAAGTCGAAGTTCGACAACAAGTACGGCTGCCGGCACTCGCTGATCGACGGCATCAACCGCGGCACCGACGTGCTGATCGGCGGCAAGAAGGCCCTGATCTGTGGCTACGGCGACGTGGGCAAGGGTTCGGCGGAGTCGCTGGCCGGCCAGGGCGCGCGCGTGACCGTGACCGAGATCGACCCCATCAACGCCCTGCAGGCGCTGATGGAGGGCTTCGACGTCAAGCGGGTCGAGGACATCATCGGCGAGGCTGACATCATCATCACGACCACCGGTAACAAGGACATCATCACCTTGGAGCACATTAAGGCGATGAAGGACAAGGCGATCCTGGGCAACATCGGCCACTTCGACAACGAGATCCAGGTCGCGCGCCTGGAGAAGTCGGGTGCGACGAAGACCAACATCCGCCCGCAGGTCGACCTGTGGACGTTCGGTGACACCGGCAAGTCGATCATCCTGCTGTCCGAGGGCCGGCTGCTGAACCTGGGTAACGCGACGGGCCACCCGTCGTTCGTGATGAGCAACAGCTTCTCCAACCAGGTCATCGCCCAGATCGAGCTGTGGACCAAGAACGACGAGTACGACAACGAGGTCTACCGGCTGCCCAAGCACCTGGACGAAAAGGTCGCCAAGATCCACGTCGAGGCGCTCGGCGGCGAGCTGACCAAGCTCACCAAGGATCAGGCCGAGTACATCGGCGTCGACGTCGACGGCCCGTACAAGCCGGACCACTACCGCTACTGAGTCAGGTGCCGACCGCCCGGCCAGCCGGGCGTTCGGTGCCGAGTGCCCGCCGAGCAGGGCACTCGAGCCCACCAATCAGCACGGCGCAGATAGGCTCGCGCCGTGCTGATTGCTATCGAGGGCGTCGACGGCGCCGGCAAGCGGACGCTCACCGACGGGCTGCGCAACACCTTCGAGGCCACCGGGAAATCCGTGGCGTCGCTGGCCTTTCCGCGCTACGGCCGATCGGTAACCGCTGACGTGGCAGCCGAGGCGCTGCACGGCCGACACGGCGACCTGGCGTCGTCGGTGTATGCGATGGCGATGCTGTTCGCGTTGGACCGTGCCGATGCCCGCCCCGAGATCGCGGCGCTGCGCGACGGCCACGACGTCGTGCTCCTCGACCGCTACGTGGCATCGAACGCCGCCTACAGCGCGGCGCGCCTGCACCAACCGGCCGACGGCGATGCGGTCGGCTGGGTGCACGACATCGAGTACGGCCGGTTGGGGCTGCCCGCGCCGGACTGGCAGGTGTATCTCGGGGTCTCGGCCGAACTGGCCGACCAGCGGGCCCGGCACCGGGCCAGCGTCGACGCCAGCCGGGAGCGCGACGCCTACGAACGCGATGCCGGATTGCAGCAGCGCACCGGCGCGGTGTACGCCGGTCTAGCCGCGGCGGGCTGGGGCGGACGCTGGCTGGTGGTCGACGAAACGGTCGATCCGCAGGGGTTGGCGGGGCAGTTAATGCCCTAGTTGCCACCCGCGTCTGAGACTCCTGTGGTAAAAGGTGCACGAAACACGCGTGTGGTAGCCGGGTTTTATCAAGATCTGGTGACACCATGGTCCCCATGAGGCAAAGGATTCTCGTGGTTGACGACGACGCGTCGCTGGCCGAGATGCTGACCATCGTGCTGCGGGGAGAAGGATTCGACACCGCAGTCATTGGTGATGGCACCCAGGCGCTGACCGCCGTGCGCGAACTGCGGCCCGACCTGGTGTTGCTGGACTTGATGCTGCCGGGCATGAACGGCATCGACGTGTGCCGCGTGCTGCGCGCCGACTCCGGGGTCCCGATCGTGATGCTCACGGCCAAGACCGACACCGTCGACGTGGTGCTTGGGCTGGAGTCGGGTGCCGACGACTACATCATGAAGCCGTTCAAGCCCAAGGAACTGGTCGCCCGCGTGCGGGCGCGGTTGCGGCGCAACGAAGACGAGCCGGCCGAGATGCTGTCGATCGCCGACGTCGACATCGACGTGCCCGCCCACAAGGTGACCCGCAACGGCGAACAGATCTCGCTGACGCCACTGGAGTTCGACCTGCTGGTGGCGTTGGCGCGCAAACCGCGCCAGGTGTTTACTCGTGATGTGCTGCTCGAACAGGTGTGGGGCTACCGCCACCCCGCGGACACCCGTTTGGTGAACGTGCACGTCCAGCGTCTGCGGGCGAAGGTCGAGAAAGACCCGGAGAACCCGACCGTTGTACTGACCGTTCGAGGAGTGGGTTACAAGGCCGGACCTCCGTGATCCCCCGCCGTCGACGTGCCGTGCGCCGCATGAGCGGCGCGGGACGGAGGAGCGGCGACACTGATCGAGGCCGCAACAACCGGGAGCGGCGTCGTTGATTTGGGGATCGAGGCCACGGTTTCGTGGTCGTTCGGGCCGTTCCGGCCCGGTCATGCGAGGCATGGGCACGCTGAGTCGGGCCTTCGGCGTCGCCTGGCGTCGTTCGCTGCAACTGCGGGTTCTCGCCTTGACTCTGGGCATGTCGCTCACCGTGATCCTGGCGCTGGGCTTCGTGCTGACCAGCCAGGTCACCAACCGCGTCCTCGACGTCAAGCTGCGCGCCGCCACCGAGCAGATCGAGCGGGCCCGCAGCACGGTCAGCGGAATCGTCAGCGGGGAAGAGGCGCGCTCGCTGGACAGCAGCCTGCAGCTGGCCCGTAACACGCTGACGTCGAAGACCGATCCGACCTCCGGGGCCGGGCTGGCCGGCGCGTTCGACGCCGTGCTGATGGTGCCGGGCCAGGGTCCGCGGCCCGCCGCCTCGGCCGGGCCGGTCGACCAATTGCCGGACTCACTCAGGGATTTCGTCAAGGCCGGGCAGGTCGCCTACCAATACGCGAGCGTGCACACCGACGGTTTCTCGGGGCCGGCGTTGGTGATCGGCACGCCGACGACGTCACGGGTGAACAACCTCGAGCTGTACCTGGTCTTCCCGCTCGGCAACGAGCAGAGCACGATCGCGCTCGTCCGCGGCACCATGGCCACCGGCGGTGTGGTGCTGATGGTGCTGCTGGCCGGCATCGCGTGGATGGTGACGCGGCAGGTGGTGGTCCCGGTGCGGGCGGCGGCCCGGACCGCCGAGCGATTCGCCGACGGCCATCTCTCCGAACGGATTCCGATCCGCGGCGAGGACGACATGGCCCGGCTCGCGGTGTCGTTCAACGACATGGCCGAAAGCCTGTCGCGGCAGATCGCCCAGCTGGAGGAGTTCGGAAACCTGCAGCGCCGCTTCACTTCTGACGTCAGCCATGAGCTGCGGACGCCGTTGACCACCGTGCGGATGGCCGCCGACCTGATCCACGACCACATGGAGGACCTCGAGCCGGCGCTGCAGCGGTCCACCGAGCTGATGGTCAACGAACTGGACCGGTTCGAGTCGCTGCTGTCCGACCTGCTGGAAATCTCCCGCCACGACGCCGGTGTCGCCGAATTGTCGGTCGAGGCAGTCGATTTGCGGACGACGGTGAACAGCGCGCTGGGCAACGTCGGTCACCTGGCCGAGGACGCCGGCGTGCAGATGATCGTCGACATGCCGGAGGAAGACGTCATCGCCGAGGTCGATCCGCGCCGCGTCGAGCGCATTCTGCGCAACCTGATCGCCAACGCGATCGATCACGCCGAGCACAAGCCGGTGCGGATCCGGATGGGCTACGACGAGGACACCGTCGCGGTTACCGTCCGCGACTACGGCGTCGGATTGCGGCCGGGCGAGGAGAAGCTGGTGTTCAGCCGATTCTGGCGCTCGGACCCGTCGCGGGTGCGCCGCTCCGGCGGAACCGGTCTGGGCTTGGCGATCAGCGTCGAGGACGCCCGTCTGCACCAGGGCCGGCTGGAGGCCTGGGGAGAACCGGGCAACGGCGCCTGCTTCCGGCTGACGCTGCCGCTGGTGCGCGGCCACAAGGTCACCACCAGTCCGCTGCCGATGAAACCCGTTGCGCCGGACCGCAAAGAGCGCCCGGCGCGGCAACGCGAGCACGCCGAGAGGGGCGTTTGATGCGAGTTATCGCCGCGCTGCTGTGCTCGCTCGCGGTGGTGCTCTCGGGCTGTGCGGGCGTGCCGAATGGGTCGGCGCCGCAAGCCATCGGCACCGTCGACCGGCCCGCGCCGGCGAACCTGCCCAAGCCGACCCCCGGCATGGATCCCGACGTGCTGCTCCGCGAATTCCTCAAGGCCACCGCCGATCCCGCCAACCGGCACCTGGCCGCCCGGCAGTTCCTCACCCAGTCGGCCTCCAACGGGTGGGACGACGCCGGTAGTGCGCTGCTGATCGACCATGTGGTGTTCGTCGAAACCCATAGCGCCGAACGGGTTTCGGTCACGATGCGCGCCGAGACTTTGGGATCGCTTTCGGACATGGGGGTGTTCGAGACCGCCGAGGGCCAACTGCCCGACCCCGGCCCGATCGAACTCGTCAAGACGCCGGGCGGTTGGCGCATCGACAAGCTGCCCAACGGGGTCTTTCTGGACTGGCAGCAGTTCCAGGCCACCTACAAACGCAACACGCTGTACTTCTCCGACCCGACCGGCAAGACGATGGTGCCGGACCCGCGCTACGTCGCGGTGTCCGACCGTGACCAGCTGGCAACGGAATTGGTGTCCAAGCTGATCGCCGGCCCACGTCCGGAGATGGCCAGAAGCGTGCACAACATGCTCAACCCGCCGGTGCGGCTGCGCGGCCCGGTGACCCGCGCCGACGGCGGCAAGAGCGGCATCGGCCGCGGCTACGGCGGTGCCCGCATCGACCTGGAACTGATGACCGTCGCCGACCCGCGCAGCAGGCAATTGGTTGCCGCGCAGATCATTTGGACGTTGGCGCGCGCCGACATCAAGGGCCCGTACGTGATCAAGGCTGACGGCGCCTCGCTCGACGAGCGGTTCGCCGACGGCTGGAACACCACCGACGTCGCCGCGACCGACCCGGGCGTTGCCGAGGGTGCGGCCGCCGGCGTGCACGCGCTGATCGGCGGGCGGATCGTCGCGCTCGAGGGTCAGCACTCCGACCCGGTGCCAGGCGCGTTCGGCCGGGCCACCGACCAGGCGTCGGCGGCGTTGTCGCGCAACGGGCATCAGGCGGCCTCGGTGGTGGTGCAGCGGCCAGGCGCGCCGGACATGGCGTCGTCGCTGTGGATCGGTGACCTCGGCGGTGAGGCCGCGGAAGCCGCTGACGGACATACCCTTTCGCGGCCGACTTGGTCGCTGGACGACGCGGTGTGGGTGGTCGCCGACGGCAACACCGTGCTGCGGGCCATCCAGGAGACCGCGTCGGGACAGCCCGCGCGGCTGCCGGTCGACTCGGCCGGGGTGTCGAGCCGATTCCCGGGCGTGATCGCCGAGTTGCAGCTGTCCCGCGACGGCACCCGCGCGGCGATGGTGATCAACGGTCAGGTGATCTGCGCCAGCGTCGAACAGACCCAGGGCGGCCAGTTCGCGCTGACCTACCCGCGGCGGCTCGGCTTCGGGCTGGGTTCGTCGGTGGTGTCGCTGGCCTGGCGCACCGACGAGGACATCGCGGTCAGCCGCAACGACGCCGAGCACCCGGTGTCCTATGTCAACATCGACGGCGTCAACTCCGATGCGCCCAGCGGGAACTTGCAGCAGCCGGTCGGGGTGATCGCCGCCAACCCGTCAACGGTCTACGTCGCCGACCCGCGCGGGGTGATGCAGCTGTCGATCTCGGGTGCCGAGGGCCTGTCGGGCTGGCTGGATGTGCCGCCGTTCATGGCCGGCGGGGCGATGCCGGTGATGCCCGGCTGAGTCAGCCCGGCGGCACATTGGGTGACTTGTCGGCCCGGAATCTTTGGCTACGGTTTTTCTGTGTCGGATGTGCGGGTGACGTGGGGTGGTTAGGCTCGACGTCGATCCGCCGCGCCTTGCCGGCGCCGGCAGAAGCCTCGACTCCAAGACCGACGCTTTGGCATCCGCCGTGCGGGCACTCGAGTCGGCCTTGTCGTCGTCGGGTCAGATGTGCGGCAACGACCCGGCAGGCAAAGCTTTCGCGCTGAGTTATCGCCAAGGCGGCCAAGGGGTCTTTGTGGCGGCAGAGGCGGCCGTGAACGCGTGCCACAACGTCGGATATGGGATAGAAGTGTCTGCGTCGAACTACGCCCACAGCGAGGCGGCGTCGACGATCGGCGGTGGCGAACCTTCGGTTCAACCGCCCGGTCAGCCGTCCAAGTTCTCAGGTCCGAAAATGCCCAATCCCTTCGGCCCTGCGGTGGGCGAGCCGCTGCTGTGGGCGGTGGTGGCTGAGTTCGTGGGCAGCCCCTGGCCGGATGGCAACCCCGAGACCCTGCGTGACGCGGCGGGCGCGTGGCGGACCTTCGGCGCTGCCGTCACGGGAGTGAAGGGTGCCATCAGCGGCTGTTCGGCGGAACTGAGCGGACACGACATACCCGAATTGGCCGGCATCATCAACGCCGTCACGCAGTTGAGTTCCGGCGTAGGTGGTTTGGGCAAACAATGCGAGTCGATTGCATCGTCGCTGGACTCCTTCGCCGGCGAGGTGGAGGCGTCGCAGCAGGCGATCCGCGACCTACTGCACCGATTGAGCCTGTCGGGAATCCTGGAGGAACTGGGCAGCATCTTCAGCGGCCATAATCCGTTGGACGACATCAAGAAGATCGCTGACGACATCAAACAGATCTTGCATACCCTCAGCCGCGAGGCGGACGGCAGCTCGGCGTTGTTCAAGGCGGCGATGGGTGAACTAGACACTTTGACAACGGATTTCGAGAACTGGACGCGCAAGGAGTTCACCCATTTTCTGGGTGATCGGGTTGGCAATGCAGTCGCCGACTTCTACAACTCCGATGTCGACATCGTGGAGGGTCTCGGGAAGAGTGTCTTCGAAACTGTGGGCAGCTTGGGCGATTTGGCCACCCACCCCCAGCAGCTTCTCGACCTGCTGAAGCAGGCCAATCCCGAGTACCAGATCGCTCGCTGGGTGGCCGATCCAAAAGGCACGTTCGAGCACAACCTCGACGCGGTCAAGGGCCTTGTCGACGCCAAGGACTGGACCAGCGACCATCCGATGCGGGGGCTCGGCGACAACGTCGGAACCGGGCTGCAGTTCCTCATTCCGGGTGCCGGTGAGGCCAAGGCTGGCGCGGAAGGCGCCCGGGCTGCCGACGAGGCCGCGCAAGCGGCCAAAGCCGACGGGAAGGCGGCGGAGGGGCTGCTCGGCGGTGGCTTGAAATCCGATGTGGTCGGCCAAAGTTCGCGGATCGCGCACGATCTGGACGGCATCAAGGCCACCCCGGCGGAGCCCGGTGCTGTAAAGCCCGTCGATCCGGGTGCTGTGAAGCCGGCCGATCCCGCGCCAGGCAGGCCGTCCGACCTCAGCGGCGCTGCGAAGTCGGGAGAGCCTGGGTCGCCAGTGAAACCGGCCGAACCCGGTGCCGCGAAGCCGGCCGAGCCCGGCATTCATGAGCCGGCGCTGGCTGGTTCTGCTGCAGCGCCCGCCGAGTATGCGCCCGCGGGTGCACCCCACGACCTCAGCGGGTCGCCCGCGGAGCATGGTGCGGGCGCACCGCACTCTGTGCCCACAGAGGGCGGTCCGCACGGCGCCGATGGCGTTGGCCCTGCCAGCGGCGGTGATCCGTCGGGTGGGGCGAGGCGTGACCACGATGGCGGACACCTTCATTCAGAAGATCACGATCACCATCCCGGGGAGGGCGACCCGCTAAGCCCCGACGGGTCGGGCGACGAGATCCCGGAGCCTCTTTATCGAGATGAACCACTAGATACGGGGGAGTTGCTCGACCAGTACAAAGGCGAAGACGATCCAACCAACCCGGGTCGGTTTTTCGCGCCAAAGACGGTGCATTACATGACGCCCAGCGAACTAGAAGAGAGTCGTCTTTTCGCGCGGAATGGTTTGCTATACGGCGTATCTGACGGAATGCCATTCGATACGCGAAACGCTGCAACCCACTGGTCTGGAGATGGGCGAGCCATGTTCGTCATGGACGAGCATGGCAACATCTACGCGTCGCTCGAACAAGATGTGGGCCGACTTCACCATTCAAGCTTCCTAGGTGGCGCTCCAGTGGCGGGAGCGGGAGAGATTGAGGTGATCGACGGCGTTGCGACTTTGATCACCCGAAAAAGCGGCCACTACCTGCCGACAGAGGAACAGCTATCACAGGTCCGCGATATGCTCAGCGAGCAGGGAATAGACATCGGCGGAATAATCTTCGAAAGTGGGTTCTAGGACTGTGTCATCCAGGCAGTCAGCATCGCCGTGGCGGGGATATACAAACCAGATAGTTTATGGGACTGAACTTCAGTCGCCGATCGATGATGATTTACTCAATCGTCTCGCTGATGAACTGATCCGACAGCGCTACTTCAGGGATCCCGTCGAGAGCTACTACAAAGCGGCGGTCGATGCGCTGAAGTCTGGCGAGGATATTCGGCTCGACGATAGCCAAGACGAAGGCGCTGTACATGATTTGCTTACGCGCCTGCTGGTCGTGCTCGACGAACGCCGACCTTGGCCGGAGCCGGCATTTAAGGCACTGCCGGTTGAGGAATGGCGCGCGATAGCGGCAGCGCCGAAAATCGGCCAGATACCAGCGCGGCCGGTAGATGTTCAGGGTCGTCTTTATCGTAGCTTCGCCCATTATGAATGGGGCGGCCAAGAATTACGGATCCTCATCCTACGTCTGCGGTCGGGCCAAATAGTTGGCTTGCGTATCGGCTCACTAGCCCAGCCAAATGTCGACGTGTATAGCCCTTCGGACCCGGTTGAAGTGCGTGCAAGCTTGCAGGATTTGGGCTTAGATCTGCAAACCACAGTCGATTGACGCCGGTGTTTTAAGGTTTTGCCGAACTGGTTACGGTCGCAACCAAGAATTCCGCTGTGCGCTATGTTGACTTTCGATTTCCCGCAGAGCCATGAATGACCCCTTCTGTCCGCGCGCATACTCGCCTCCGTGTCATACCCCGCCGCCACACTGCAACCATGCTCGACCTCATCCTCCCCTTGGAATGCGGCGGCTGCGGCGCGCCGTCGACCCGGTGGTGTGCGGCCTGCGCCGACGAGTGGGCGCCCGGTCCCGACGCGCCGCGGGTGATCACCCCGCGAATCGACCCACAGGTTCCAGTGTTCGCGCTGGGCCGCTACGCCGGCGCCAGGCGGCGCGCGATCGTCGCGATGAAGGACCGCGGGCGCAGCGATCTGCAGGCACCGCTGGCCCGTTCGCTGGCGCTCGGCATCGACCGGCTGCTGCGCTGGGGTCTGCTCGACACGCCGTTGACGATCGTTGCGGCGCCGACCCGTGGTTGGTCGGCACGCCGGCGCGGGGGAGACCCGGTCGCCCGGATCGCCACCCTGGCCACCGCGGCGCACCCCGGCATCGACGTGGTCCGCGCATTGCGGATGAAGGCGCTGGCGCGCGACTCGGCGGGGCTCAACAGCGCGGCGCGCGAACGCAATATCGCCGGCCGGGTCGTGCTGACGCGCCGCCGCCTGCCGCCTGGCGCCGACCTGTTGCTGGTCGACGACATCGTCACGACGGGGGCGACGGCCCGCGAGTCGGTCCGGGTGCTGCATGCGGCGGGTGCACGAGTGACGGCTGTGTTGGCGCTAGCAGCGGCGTGAGCGATTGTGAAGAACTCGCAACAGGTCGGGCGAAATGCTGGCACCACCGCCGCCAGACGGTCTACCGTCGATCGCAAGCACCACAACGCTTCGGGGCAGCGCATCTGACCGCACCTCGAAGCGCCACCGTCGCGGTAGGGGGTGAATCTTCGACACCTTGCATCGGCGGGCGGCCAACTGGACATCTGACAAACCCGTCGACGCGATCATCTGATAGCCGGGCGCGCCAGCACGCGCGCAATGCGAGAGAAGGCGAGTTGTCAAGTATGTCAAGGCAAACCGTGGATTCCGGGCAGCTGCTAGCTGAACGTCCGATCGACGCCGACGAACACGAACCGGAGGCGCACGCCGAGGTCGTCGTCAAGGGCCGCAACGTCGAGATTCCGGACCACTTCCGCTTGTACGTCTCGCAGAAACTCGCCCGCCTGGAGCGATTCGACCGATCCGTGTACCTGTTCGACGTCGAACTCGACCACGAACGCAACCGCCGTCAACGTAAGTCCTGCCAGCACGTCGAGATCACCGCTCGCGGCCGCGGACCGGTGGTCCGCGGCGAGGCCTGCGCCGACAGCTTCTACGCCGCCCTCGAGGCCGCCGTCGCCAAGCTGGAAGGACGGCTGCGCAAGGTCAAGGACCGTCGCAAGGTGCACTACGGCGACAAGACGCCGACATCGCTGGCCGCCGCGACCGCCGTGCTGCCCGACCCCGAGCCGGTCTTCGACGACATCGAGACCCCGCACTTCGGCGAGCCCGACACCAACGGGCATCACCAGCCCGGTCGGGTGGTGCGCACCAAGGAGCACGAGGCCAAGCCGATGACGGTCGACGACGCGCTCTACGAGATGGAGCTCGTCGGCCACGACTTCTTCTTGTTCTACGACAGCCAGACCGAACGACCCACCGTGGTCTACCGGCGGCATGCCTACGACTACGGGCTGATCCGCCTGGCCTGATCACGACGCCGAGCGTCGACTTGTTGAGGGGATTTCACGCCATATCGCCCAACGAGTCGACGTTCGATGGGTAAACAAGCTCGTCACCTAGGATGGGAGACGCTTGAAGACCGCCATCTGATCTAGGGGACAAAGCTGTGCTGAGTAGGTTGCTGCGCGTTGGTGAAGGTCGCATGGTCAAGCGCCTCAAGCGGGTGGCCGAATACGTCAACACGCTCTCCGACGACATCGCCAAGCTCACCGACGACGAGCTGCGCGCCAAGACCGCAGAGTTCAAGAAGCGTCGCGCCAGTGGGGAGAGCCTCGACGACCTGCTGCCCGAGGCGTTCGCGGTGGCCCGCGAGGCGGCCTGGCGGGTGCTCGATCAGCGGCACTTCGACGTGCAGGTGATGGGCGGTGCCGCACTGCACTTCGGCAACGTGTCGGAGATGAAGACCGGTGAGGGCAAGACCCTGACCTCGGTGCTGCCGGCCTACCTCAACGCCATCAACGGCAAGGGCGTGCACATCGTCACGGTCAACGACTATCTCGCCAAACGTGACAGCGAGTGGATGGGCCGGGTGCACCGCTTCCTCGGCCTCGACGTCGGCGTCATCCTGGCGCACATGACGCCCGACGAGCGCCGCGTCGCCTACGCCGCCGACATCACCTACGGCACCAACAACGAGTTCGGCTTCGACTACCTGCGCGACAACATGGCCCACAGCCTGGACGACTGCGTGCAGCGCGGCCACAACTTCGCGATCGTCGACGAGGTCGACTCGATCCTGATCGACGAGGCCCGCACCCCGCTGATCATCTCCGGACCGGCCGACGGCGCATCCAACTGGTACACCGAGTTCGCCCGCCTCGCCCCGCTGATGGAGAAGGACACCCATTACGAGGTCGACATCCGCAAGCGCACGATCGGCGTGCACGAACTCGGCGTCGAGTTCGTCGAAGACCAGCTCGGCATCGACAACCTCTACGAGGCTGCCAACTCGCCGCTGGTCAGCTACCTCAACAACGCGCTGAAGGCCAAGGAGCTGTTCGCCCGCGACAAGGATTACATCGTCCGCGACGGCGACGTGATCATCGTCGACGAGTTCACCGGCCGCACGCTGGTCGGCCGCCGCTACAACGAGGGCATGCACCAGGCCATCGAGGCCAAGGAGCGCGTCGAGATCAAGGCCGAGAACCAGACGCTGGCCACCATCACGCTGCAGAACTACTTCCGGCTCTACGACAAGCTCTCCGGCATGACCGGCACCGCCGAGACCGAGGCCGCCGAGCTGCACGAGATCTACAAGCTCGGCGTGGTCGCGATTCCCACCAACCGAGAGATGGTCCGCGCCGACCAGACCGACCTGATCTACAAGACCGAGGAAGCCAAGTACATCGCCGTCGTCGACGACGTCAGCGAGCGCTACGAAAAGGGCCAGCCGGTGCTGATCGGTACCACCAGCGTCGAGCGCTCGGAATACCTGTCGCGGCAATTCCAGAAGCGCCGCATCCCGCACAACGTGCTCAATGCGAAGTACCACGAGCAGGAGGCCAGCATCGTCGCCGAGGCCGGCCGCCGCGGCGCCGTCACAGTCGCCACCAACATGGCCGGGCGCGGTACCGACATCGTGCTCGGCGGCAACGTCGACTTCCTCACCGACCTGCGGCTGCGCGCCCGCGGCCTGGACCCGGTCGAGACGGCCGACGAGTACGACGCGGCCTGGCACGAAGTGCTGCCGATCGTCAAGGAAGAAGCCGCCGCCGAGGCCACCGAGGTGACCGAGGCCGGCGGGCTCTACGTGCTGGGCACCGAGCGGCACGAGTCGCGCCGCATCGACAACCAGTTGCGCGGCCGCTCCGGCCGCCAGGGTGATCCGGGCGAATCGCGCTTCTACCTGTCGTTGGGCGACGAGTTGATGCGACGGTTCAACGGCGCCGCGCTGGAGTCGCTGCTGACCCGGCTCAACCTGCCCGACGACGTGCCGATCGAGGCCAAGATGGTCACCCGCGCGATCAAGAGCGCGCAGACCCAGGTCGAGCAGCAGAACTTCGAGGTCCGCAAGAACGTCCTCAAGTACGACGAGGTGATGAACCAGCAGCGCAAGGTCATCTACGCCGAGCGCCGCCGCATCCTCGAGGGCGAGAACCTGCAGCAGCAGGCGCACGACATGCTCGTCGCGGTGATCACCGCCTATGTCGACGGTGCGACCGCCACGGGCTACGCCGAGGACTGGGACCTGGAGAAGCTGTGGGAGGCCCTCAAGACGCTGTATCCGGTCGGCATCGACCACCACACGCTGATCGACGACGACGCGGTCGGCGAGCCCGGTGAGCTGACCCGCGAGGAGCTGCTCGACGCGTTGATCGAGGACGGTGAAAAGGCTTACGCCAAGCGGGAAGCCGAGCTCGAGGAGTTGGCCGGCGAGGGCGCGATGCGTCAACTCGAACGCAACGTGCTGCTCAACGTGATCGACCGCAAGTGGCGCGAGCACCTCTATGAGATGGACTACCTCAAGGAGGGCATCGGCCTGCGGGCGATGGCGCAACGCGACCCGCTGGTCGAATACCAGCGCGAGGGCTTCGACATGTTCTCCGGCATGCTCGAGGGCCTCAAGGAGGAGTCCGTCGGCTTCCTGTTCAACGTCGCCGTCGAGGCGGTGCCGCAACAGCAGGTCGGGCCGGTCGATGCGCCGGAGGGGCTGGCCGAGTTCGCCGCCGCGGCGGCCGGTGGCCAGCAGGGCGAGGGCACCCGTGAACCCGCTCCGGCATTGCGCGCCAAGGGGATTGACAACGAGGCGCCGCAGCTGACCTACACCGGCCCCGCCGAAGACGGCTCGGCGCAGGTGCAGGGTAACGGCGGCAACTCGCAGGCCGGTGGGGGTACCCGCCGCGAGCGTCGCGAGGCGGCCCGGCGCCAGGGCAGGCACGCCAAAGCCAAGCCGACGAAGCGCCGCTGACGACCATGGACGTCAAAGAGGTCCTGCTGCCCAGCATGGGCGTGCGCTACGAGTTCACCAGCGCCCACGGCGAGCGCATCGGGATCGTGGCGCGCCGCGGCGGCTACTTCGACGTGGTGCTCTACGACGAGAAGGATCCCGACGAAGCCCGCCCGGTGTTCCGGCTCACCGACGAGGAGGCCGACGCCGTCGCGCAGATCCTGGGTGCGCCGCGCATCGCCGAGCGCTTCACCGAGTTGACCAAGGAGATCCCCGGGTTGGAGGCCGGCCAGGTGCACATCCTGCCGGGCAGCATCTTCGTGGACCGGCCGCTGGGCGACACCCAGGCCCGCACCCGCACCGGCGCCTCGATCGTGGCCATCGTGCGCAACGACGAGGTGCTCGCATCGCCGGCGCCGGCCGAAATACTGCGTGCCGCAGACGTTTTGATAGTTGTCGGCACCGAAGCCGGCATCAGCGGCGTGCAGCGAATCATCCAAAAAGGCTGAGCTTGTGCAGATTTCGGCGCCGCTGCTCCTGCAACTCGGCGCGGTTCTCACTGCGCTCGCGTTGCTGGGTGCGCTGGCCCGCAGGTGCGCCCTGTCGCCGATCCCGCTGTACCTGCTGGCCGGGTTGTGGCTTGGCACGGGCGGTATCCAGCCGGTCACCGAGGCCAGCGTGTTCATCAAGACCGGTGCGCCCATCGGTGTGGTGCTTCTGCTGCTGACCCTGGGCCTGGAGTTCTCCAGTGCCGAGTTCGCCGCCAGCATGAAGCAGCACGTGCCGTCGGCACTGGTAGATGTCGTGCTGAATGCGACGCCGGGCGCGATCGCGGCCTGGCTGATGGGGTTTCCGGGCATCGGGATCCTCGCGCTGGCCGGGGTGACCTACGTGTCGTCGTCGGGTCTGATCGCGCGGCTGCTCGAGGACCTCGACCGGGTTGGTAACCGCGAGACGCCGGCGATCCTGGCGGTGCTGGTGCTCGAGGACTTCGCGATGGCGGCGTACCTGCCGGTGTTCGCGGTGCTGGTCAGCGGCGGCACCTGGCTGAAAGCCTTGCTGGGCATGGTCATTGGCGTCGGTGCGTTCTGGACCGCGTTCGTCATCTCGCACCGGTGGGGCCACTACTTCGGCCGGCTGGTCGGCTCTCAGGATTCCGAGCAACTGCTGCTGCGGGTACTCGGTGTGACGTTGATCGTGGCCGCGCTGGCCGAAGAGGTGCACGCATCGGCCGCGGTCGGCGCGTTCCTGGTCGGCCTGACCGTCACCGGCGACACCGCGCGCCGGGCCAGGCAGGTGTTGGGCCCGCTGCGCGATCTGTTCGCCGCGATCTTCTTCCTCGGCGTCGGCATCGGCGTCGATCCCCGCGCGCTGGCGCCGGCCCTGCCGGCGGCGATCGTGCTCGCGGTGGTGACCAGCGCGGCGAAGGTGGCGACGGGGATGTACGCCGCGCGCCGCGACGGTGTCGCGCGACGCGGGCAGTTGCGCGCCGGTACCGCGCTGATCGCCCGCGCCGAGTTCTCGCTGATCATCATCGGCCTGGCTGGGACGGCGATCCACGGCCTGGCGCCGGTGGCGATGTCTTACGTATTCGTTGTCGCGGTGCTCGGGCCGGTGCTGGCCCGGTTCGGCGGCGGGCCGCGCCCGGTCTGAAATGGCCGGCTAGGTCTGATTTAGCCGATGTGCAGCGCGACCACCTGCCAGCGACCGGCCCGTTGCTCGATGCGGCAGGCGATCGCGTGCGAGCGTTCGCCGCGGCGGTAGCTGCCGAACACCTCCGCCGCGGCCGGGCCGACCGGCTGCAACCGCACCCGGCGCAAGACCGCGACGCCGTGGCGGGCGCCGTCCATCCGGTTGGCCGCCAACACCGAGTCGACGAGTTCGCGGGCGAGCAGGCCGGTGAGGTGGGCGATCGGGCGGCGCCGGTCGATGACCTCCAGCACCCGGCGCAGCGCGGCGTCGGCGAAGGCCACGGCCTGGGGCATCGGCGCGGCGGGTGCGGGATACCGTTGGGGCGCATGGGTATTGCGCTTGCGCAATGCGCCGGGCGAGGGCGCCCGGCAGTGCCGGACGTCGAGCGCGGGCGGCTCGCAGTCGACGACGGGGCCGACCGCGACGGCGCTGCGCTCGGACGGATTGGAACTTCGCAACACTGCACTCTCCCGCGACAGGTGAAGGGCCGGACACGCTGGCCTGCTGGAGAGTGGCAGACGCTGCTGCTGCGTCGACCCGCGTGCGTGGATCATCGCACAATGGCAGCTCCCACGTATTCGCCGTGTGCCGTGCGCCACGGCGAGGATGGGCCGGTTTCGGGCATATTGGTCTTCAGACCGATTCACCGGAGCAACTAGGGAAGAGGCGACGTGACCCGTTTGTCTGCTGCGGACGCCTCCTTCTACGAGCTGGAGAGCTCGACGACCCCGCTGTACGTGGGTTCGTTGTCGATCCTGCGCGCACCCCGCGCCGGGCTCAGCTACGAGACGCTGCTGGCTACCGTCGAGCGCCAACTGCCCCAGGTGCCGCGCTACCGGCAGAAGGTGCGCCAGGTCACCATGCGGCTGGCCCGCCCGGTGTGGGTCGACGACCACGACTTCGATATCACCTATCACGTCCGGCGCTCCGCGCTGCCGTCCCCGGGCAGCGACGAGCAGCTGCACGAGCTGATCGGCCGTCTCGCCGCCCGGCCGCTGGACCGGTCGCGTCCGCTGTGGGAGATGTATCTGGTCGAGGGATTGGCCAAGAACCGGCTGGCGCTCTACACCAAGTCGCACCAGGCACTGATCAACGGCATGGGCGCAATGGCGCTCGGCCACGTCATCGCCGACCGCAACCGCCGGCCACCGGCGTTCGTCGAGGACATCTGGGTGCCACACCGCGAACCCGGCGCCACGCAGCTGCTGCTCGGCGCGATCGGCGACTGGGCGACCCGTCCTCAACAGCAGATGAGGGCCGTCCACAGTGGACTGCTGGAACTGGTGACCAACTCCAGCAAGGTGGTCGAGACCGGCCGCCGATTGTTCGACGTCGCGCGCACGCTGGCCCGCGGCAACGCCCCGAGCAGCCCGCTGAACACCACCGTGTCGCGCAACCGGCGCTACACGGTGGCGGTCGGACGACTCGACGACTACCGCACCATCCGGTCGCGGTACAACTGCGATGTCCACGACGTGGTGCTGGCGGTCGTGGCCGGGGCGCTGCGCAATTGGCTGCTGTCCCGTGGCGAGGTCCCGGACCCGACCGCGACGGTTCGGGCGATGGCGCCGCTGCCGATCTACGAGGCCTTCGACTCCTCCAACCGGGGGCAGGCGATCAGCCAGGTCGCCCCGTTCCTGGTGGATCTCCCGATCGGGGAGGGCAACACGGTCGTGCGGCTCTCGCAGATAGCCCACGCCACCGAGATCAACCCCACCGCGGCCAGTCTGGTCGACGCGCGCACCATTGCGACGCTGTCCGGCTTTGCGCCACCGACGTTGCACGCCATGGGAACTCGCGTCGCGACCAGTCTCTCGCCGCGGTTGTTCAACCTGTTGATCACCAACGCGCCCGGCACGCAGTCGCAGATGTACGTCGCCGGAGCCAAGCTGCTCGAGACCTACGCGGTGCCGCCACTGTTGAACAATCAGGTGCTGGCGATCGGCGTGACCTCGTACAACGGCATGCTGCATTTCGGCATCAATGCCGATCGCGACGCGATGAGCGACGTCGACGTCCTGCCGACGCTGCTGGCCGAATCGCTCGATGAACTGCTCGAAGCCGCTCAGTAGTCCTACGATTCGATGGTGAGCAAGGCGGAGAAGAAGCAGCCCAAGTTGTCGAACAAGGTCTATGAGGCCGAATTATTCAGGCTGCAAACGGAATTGGTGAAGTTGCAGGAATGGGTGCGCGCTGAAGGCATTCGCATCGTGGTGATCTTCGAGGGTCGTGACGGAGCGGGCAAGGGCGGCACCATCAAACGGGTCACCGAATACCTCAACCCGCGCTACGCGCGTATCGAGGCACTGCCCGCACCGACCGATCGTGAACGCGGGCAGTGGTACTACCAGCGGTACGTCGCGAAATTGCCCACCAAGGGCGAGATCGTCCTGTTCGACCGGTCCTGGTACAACCGCGCGGGCGTCGAGAAGGTGATGGGTTTCTGCACTCCGCAGGAGCATGCGCTGTTCCTGCAGCAGACACCGATTTTCGAGCAGATGCTGATCGACGACGGAATTCTGTTGCGCAAGTACTGGTTTTCGGTGTCCGAGGACGAGCAGTTACGCCGTTTCCGCGCCCGGCGCAACGACCCGGTGCGGCAGTGGAAACTCAGCCCGATGGACCTCGAATCGCTGTACAAGTGGGAAGACTATTCGAAGGCTCGCGACGAGATGATGGCCTACACCGACAAGCCTTCCAGCCCTTGGTATTTGGTGGAGTCAGATATCAAGAAGCACGCCCGGCTCAACATGATCTCGCATCTGTTGTCCACCATTGACTATCACCCGGTGAAGCTGGAAAAGGTGAAGCTGCCGTCGCGTCCGATCAAGACCGGCGACTACCAGCGGCCACCGCGCGAGTTGTCGACCTACGTCGACGACCACGTCGCGACGTTGATCGGCGACTCCGAGTGAGTGCTGCCTGATGCGGATCTACATCCCGGTGACGCTGGCCATGTTGCAGCAACTCGTCACCGATTCCGCGCTGCGGCCGATCAGCGGCACCGCGTTCGCGGTTACCCCGAAGCTGCGCGAGTCCTACGCCGAGGGTGACGACGACGAGCTCGGCGAGGTGGCGCTACGCGAGGCTGCGCTGGCGTCGCTGCGGCTGATGGCCGGCGCCGCAGAGGGTCCGGAGAGTGCCGGCGACTTGCCGCCGCGGCGCGCGGTGTTGGTGGCCGATGTCGGCGACGTCACACTGCGTCCAGATCTGGACGACGCGGTGGTGCGGGTCGGGGGCCCGGTGACTCTCGACGAGGTGGTCGCCGCGTTCGTCGACAACGCCGCCGCAGAAGCGCAGGTCAAGGCCGCTATCGAGGTGATCGACGCCGCCGATCTGGGGGACGAGGACGCCGAGCTGACCGTTGGGGATGCCCAGGATCACGACCTGGCCTGGTACGCCACTCAGGAGCTGCCGTTCCTGCTGGAACTGCTGTAACTCACAGCTTCGTGATAGCTACGGAACCGTAGGTTACGGTACCGTAGGTTCTGTCCCCAGTGAGAGCCAGGAGTTCCCCCAATGGACAGAAAAGTGTCGCGCGCTGCCGCTGACGTCATCGAGACGCAGCCCATTACGCTTGCCGGCGTGGAAACCCATCCCGGCTGGCATGCGCTGCGCAAACTCGCCCACCGCATCACGACGCCGCTGCTGCCGGACGACTACACCCGTCTCGCCAACCCGCTGTGGTCGGCGCGTGAACTGCGCGGCCGCATCGTCGAGGTGCGCCAGGAGACGAGTGACTCGGCGACGTTGGTGATCAGGCCGGGCTGGGGATTCAGCTTCGACTACGAGCCGGGTCAGTACATGGGCATCGGGCTGCTGATGGACGGCCGCTGGCGCTGGCGCTCGTACTCGCTGACGTCGAGCCCGCTGACCTCCGGCCCGCACCGCGGCGCCAAGACGGTGACCATCACGGTCAAGGCGATGCCCGAGGGCTTCCTGTCCAGTCACCTGGTCGACGGGGTTCAGCCCGGAACGATCGTGAGACTGGCTGCCCCGCAAGGCAATTTCGTGCTGCCCGACCCGGCGCCGCCGGCCGTGCTGTTCCTCACCGCCGGTTCCGGCATCACCCCGGTGATGTCGATGTTGCGCACTCTGGTCCGTCGGGATCAGATCACCGACGTGATCCACCTGCATTCGGCGCCCACCGCGGACGACGTGATGTTCGGCGCGGAACTCGAGCGACTGGCCGACGAGCACCCCGGCTACCGGCTGCAGTTGCGCACGACGCGCACGCAGGGTCGACTGGATCTGTCGAAGCTCGACGCCGAGGTGCCGGACTGGCGGATGCGGCAGACCTGGGCCTGCGGGCCCGAGGCGATGTTGAACTCCGCCGAGCAGTCTTGGGCCGCGGCCGGCCTCAAGACGCGCCTGCATTTGGAGCGGTTTGCCGTGTCGAAGGCGGCCCCGGCCGGCGCCGGCGGCACAGTCACGTTCGCCAAGACCGGGAAGAGCGTCGCAGCCGACGCCGCGACGTCGCTGATGGACGCCGGCGAGCAGCAGGGTGTACAGATGCCGTTCGGCTGCCGGATGGGTATCTGCCAGTCCTGCGTGGTAACCCTGACCGAGGGCCACGTCCGCGACTTGCGCACCGGCGAAGAGCGTGAGCCCGGGACACGAGTGCAGACCTGCGTTTCCGCCGCTTCGGGCGACTGTACTCTCGACGTTTAAGAGTTACCGACTAGTAACCTACGCTGACGTAGGTTACGATAACGTAGGTCAGGAACTCCCACCTGCAGGAAGGCAACCAGCACGATGGCGATCACCGACCTCGATGTCTTTGCGCATCTGACGGACGCCGACATCGAGAATCTGGGCGTCGAACTCGACGCCATTCGGCAGGACATTGAAGACTCCCGAGGCGAGCGCGACGCTCGCTACATCCACCGCACCATCGCCGCGCAGCGCGCGCTCGAGGTCGCCGGCCGGCTGCTGCTGGCCTTCGGCAAGCGCCGCTCCGCCTGGTGGGCGGGCACCGCGACTCTCGGCGTGGCCAAGATCGTCGAGAACATGGAGATCGGCCACAACGTCATGCATGGCCAGTGGGACTGGATGAACGACCCCGAGATCCACTCCTCGTCGTGGGAGTGGGACATGGCGGGGTCGTCCAAGCACTGGCGGTTCACTCACAACTACGTGCACCACAAGTACACGAACATCCTCGGCATGGACGACGACGTCGGCTACGGCCTGCTGCGCGTCACGCGTGACCACCCGTGGCAACGCTTCAACCTGTTCAACCTGGTCTACAACACGCTGCTGGCCCTCGGCTTCGAGTGGGGAGTCGGGCTGCAGCACGTCGAGATCGGCAAGATCGTCAAGAAGCGGATGGATAACGACGAGGCGCGCGAGCGCGTTGACGAGTTCCTGGTCAAGGCCGGCGGACAGGTGTTCAAGGACTACGTGGCGTTTCCGGCGCTGACGTCGGCGTCGCCGTGGGCGTCGTTCAAGTCGACGCTGAAGGCCAACATCGTGGCCAACCTGATCCGCAACGTGTGGGCCAACGCGATCATCTTCTGCGGCCATTTCCCCGATGGCGCAGAGAAATTCACCAAGACCGACATGGATGGCGAGTCGAAGGGGCACTGGTACCTTCGCCAGATGCTCGGCAGCGCCAACATCGACGCCGGCCCGGCCATGCGATTCATGAGTGGGAGCCTGTCTCACCAGATCGAGCACCACCTGTTTCCGGATCTGCCCAGCAACCGGTACGAGGAGATCGCGGTGCGGGTCCGCCAGATCTGCGAGAAGTACGACTTGCCTTACACCACAGGGCCTTTCCTGGTGCAGTACGGCAAGACGTGGCGGACGATCGCGAAGCTGTCGCTGCCGGACAAGTACCTGCGCGACACCGCCGACAATGCACCGGAGACCCGCAGTGAGTCGATGTTCGCCGCACTGGAACCCGGCTACACCGGCACCGACCCGTCGACCGGACGCCGCCGCGGCTTGAAGACCGCGATCGCCGCGGTGCGGGGTTGGCGGCGGAATAAGCGGACCGCGGACGAGCAAACGCCCGGACGGGACGACCTCGCCGCATAAGCTGGCTCGGTGGACTCGGGCAATGTAGTCACCGCGCACCCGATCGTCGAGGCCGTGCTGGACCGGCACCGCGATGCGCTGGGCGAACACCGGTCGGCCTACGGCAATCACGTCTACCGCAGCCTCACCTATCACCAACTGCTGCTTGGCTTTTCGGTGCCCGACACCGCGGCCCTGGCGTGGGCGACCCACGACCTAGGCATCTGGACCGCGGACACCTGGGACTACCTGGGACCGTCGGCGGATCTCGCGGAGGCCTACGC
The DNA here is from genome assembly GCF_030252325.1 of Candidatus Mycobacterium wuenschmannii. Taxonomy (NCBI): domain Bacteria; kingdom Bacillati; phylum Actinomycetota; class Actinomycetes; order Mycobacteriales; family Mycobacteriaceae; genus Mycobacterium; species Candidatus Mycobacterium wuenschmannii. The sequence continues at coordinate 4,973,973 of NZ_CP126981.1, forward strand.
CGGCGAGTACGGGATCACCGACATCGACCAGTTGCGCGCGCTGGTCACCGAGCACCACCGGCTGCGGCCGCTTCGTGATGCGCGCGTCACCGAGACGTTTCGCCAGGCCGACCTCATCGACGTCAGTCGCGGCGTGCTGACCCAGGGGGTCGGGCGAGCGGCGGTGCGAGCTGCCGTCAAGGCGTTGCCGTACAACGGCTTTCACGCGTTTCTGGCGAAGGGACTGTCCGGCTACGCGTTGCGGCATCCGCTGCGCCCGCTCCCGATGCTGCGTTTCTAGTCGCCGCGAAACAGAAGCCAGGGTCGCGATTCGCGCCGATTCACCGCCGTGGCTTCGGGTTCGCGGTCAGCCGGCGAGCGCGACCAATCGCTGCAGGGCTTTCAATTGCTGATCGTGGTCGCCGTCGAGTTTGGCCAGCAGCGTGGTGATGCCGGCCGACCGGTAGCGGTCGATGCGCTCGGCGATAATCTCTTCGGCGCCAAGCAGATTCGTCAGCCTACCGAGATCCAGCGGCACCGCGGCGCGGGCCTCGTCGCGGCGGCCCTCCCGCCAGAGCCGGGCGACGGTCTTGACCTCGTCGGCGTAGCCCAGCCGGCTGAAGGCGTCGTTGTAGAAGTTCTGACCGCCGGAACCGCCTGAGCCCATCGCGCCGATCGTGAACGCGTACCCGTCGGCGTGTCGGCGGGCGGCCGCATCGGCCGACGCCTGGTCGTCGTGGAACTCCACAGCGACGGGTGCGACGAGGTCGAGGTCACCCAGCGTTCGCCCGGCCCGGTGCGCGCCGTCGCGCAACGGCCCGAGGAACACTTCGGCCGCCTCGGGGATGAATGCGTTGCCCAGCCACCCGTCGGCCGTCTCGCCGGTCAGTTCGAGATTCTGCGGACCCATCGACGCGACGTAGACCGGGACGTGCCGCGGCCGCACCATCGGCTTGAGCGCCGCGCCGCGACTGTCCGGCAGCGGCAGCGGGTAGACCTCGCCATCGTGCTCGAGGCGTTCGCCGCGGCTGACCGTGCGGACGATCTCGATGGTCTCCCGGGTGGCCTGCACCGGCTTGCGGAAGCGGACGCCGTGCCAGCCCTCCATCACCCGCGGCCCCGACGTGCCGATACCCAGCAGGAAACGTCCCGCCGACAACTCCTGCAGGCTCAGCGCCGACGTCGCCAGCAACGCCGGGCTGCGTGAACCCAGTTGCACGACAAAGGTTCCCAGCCGGATCGACGATGTCTTGGCGGCCAGGTAGGCCAGCCCGGTCAGCGCGTCGTAGCCCCACACCTCGGGGATCCACAGCGACGAGACGCCGGCCTGCTCGGCGGCCATCGCGAAGTCGGCGGCGCCGGGCAGTCGAGGTTCGATCATTGCGCCGATCTGCATGGCTGGCATGCTAATCAGCATGCGCTATCGCGATCTACCCACCATCGAAGTGACGCAGCGCGTGAAGTGTGACGTCCCCACCGCGTGGGCGCTGGTGACCGACATCAACCTGCCGACCAAGTGCTCGTCGGAACTGCGCGGCGTCGAGTGGCTCGACGGCGCCACCGGCGTGGAGGTGGGCGCGCGGTTCCGTGGGCGCAACGTGAACGAAGCCATGGACTGGTCGACGGTGTGCGAAGTTGTCGAGGTCGACGCCCCGCACCGCTGGGTCTACAACGTCCAAGGTCCTGAGGGCCCGTGTGCGACGTGGGCATTCGAGGTCGAGCCGACCAGCGACGGCGCACTGATCCGGCAGTGGGGGCGGATGGGACCGGGCCCGTCGGGCCTGACCCCGGCGATCCTGTCCATGCCGGACAAAGAGGCACGAATCATCGCCACCCGGCTGGCCGAATGGCAGACCAACATGCAGGCCAACCTGGAGTGCATTCGCGCCGAGGTCGAGGGCTAACTCTCCCGCAGCGCGGTCAGCAGCCGTCGCGCCGCGGCCACCCGGCGCACCGCCGGGCCGGTCAACTCGTCCAGTGCGCATTCGGGATCGGCGGGCGGACCCAGGTGTCCACAGCCGCGGGGGCAGTCCTCGATCGCCTCGGCCAGGTCGGAGAACGCCAGCACCACGTCGTCGGGCTTGATGTGGGCAAGTCCGAACGAGCGGATCCCGGGGGTGTCGATCACCCAGGTGTCGTCGTCGAGTGGCAGCGCCACCGACTGCGTCGACGTATGCCGCCCCCGGCCTATGTCGGTTACCTCGCCGACGGCCCGGTCCGCTTGCGGCACAAGGCGATTCACCAACGTCGACTTACCCACCCCGGAATGTCCCAGCAGCACCGTGATTTTCCCGGTCAGCAGGTGCGCCACCGCGTCCAGCGGGTCGTCGCGGCCGGCGGTGATCACGGTCAGGTCGAGGTCGGCGAACTGCGCGGCAAAGGGTTCGGCCGGGGCGAGGTCGGTCTTGGTGAGGCACAGTATCGGTGTCAGGCCGCCGACGTAGGCGGCGATCAGCGTCCGGTCGACCAACCCGGTGCGCGGTGGGGGATCGGCCAGCGCCACCACGATCAGTACCTGGTCGGCGTTGGCGACGACCACCCGCTCGTACGGGTCGGTGTCATCGGCGGTGCGCCGCAACACCGTTCGCCGCTCGCCGCGACGGACGATGCGCGCCAACGTATCCGGGCGCCCGGAGAGATCGCCGACCACGTCCACGTCGTCGCCGACCACGATCGGGGTGCGGCCCAACTCCCGCGCCCGCATCGCCGTGACCCGTTGCTCGGCATCGCCGTCGAGGGCGCAACCCCAGCGGCCACGATCGACACTGATCACCATCGCCGACTCTGCGTCGGCGTGCTCGGGGCGGGTTTTGGTCCGCGGCCGGGAGCCTTTCCCGGAGCGGATCTTGGCGTCGGACTCGTCGTAGTCCTCCGGTTTCAACCGCTCGACCCCAGCATGTCGGCCCACATCCGCGGAAAGTTCGGCAGCGTCTTCGCGGTGGTCTCGATGTCCTCGACCTGCACTCCGTCGACGCGCAGGCCGACGATCGCCCCCGCGGTCGCCATCCGGTGGTCGGCGTAGGACCGCCACAGCCCCGCGCGCAGCGGCGTTGCGATGATCTCCAGCCCGTCGGCGGTCTCGCGGCAGTTGCCGCCGAGCCGGTTTATCTCGGTGCTGAGTGCGGCCAGTCGGTCGGTCTCATGGCCACGCAGGTGGGCGACGCCGGACAGCCGCGACACCGAGCCGTCGGCGGCCAGTGCCGCGAGGACCGCGACCGACGGAGTCAGCTCGCCGACGTCGCGCAGGTTGACGTCGAACCCTGGATAGGACTGCGGACCCCGCACTTCGAGATACGAACTATCTTGCGTCACAACGCAATTCAATTTTGCGAGGATGCTCAGGATGGTATCGGCGGGTTGGATGCTGTCGGCGGGCCAACCGGTGATGCGGACCGCGCCGCCGCTGACCACCGCTGCGGCGATGAACGGCACGGCGTTGGACAGGTCCGGCTCGATCGGCCAGTGCCGCGCCGCGACCGGCCCGGGACGGATGCGCCACTGGTTGGCCGTCGCGTCGTCGACCTCGACACCGGCCTGGCGCAGCATCGCCACCGTCATCGCTATGTGCGGCGCCGACGGCAGGGACGGGCCGACGTGCCGTACTTCCAGCCCGTCGGTGAACGAGGGCCCGGCGAGCAGCAGGCCGGAGACGAACTGCGAGGAGGCCGACGCGTCGATGTCGACCGCGCCGCCGGCGACCTTGCCCGCGCCGCGCACCCGGAACGGCAGGTCGGCGCCGTCGATGTCGACGCCGAGACCGCGCAGCGCGTCCAGCAGCGGCGCGATCGGCCGGGCACGGGCCTGCTCGTCGCCGTCGAACGTCACCTCGGACAGGCCCAGCGCGGCCAGCGGCGGGACGAATCGCAGCACCGTGCCGGCCAGGCCGCAGTCGATGCGGGCTGCGGCCGCCGGGGCGATGGCCCCGCTGACCTCTAGCTCGTCAGCCGGCCCGGCTACCCGCAGGCCGAGGGCTTCCAGAGCGCCGATCATCAGGTCGGTGTCGCGGCTGCGCAGCGCGCCGCTGATGGTCGAGACGCCGCCGTTCGCCGCGGCCAGCGCCGCGAGCACCAGCGCGCGGTTGGTCTGCGATTTCGAGCCCGGCACCGACACCGTTGCGTGCACCGGCCGCGACGCGATCGGGGCGGGCCAGGTATTCACGTGCTCCATTCTGGACTAGCGGCGATCGCAGGCGCGGCGGGTCGCCGCCCGACCAACCGAGCGGGCACGATGGACGGCATGTGCGGACGATTCGCGGTGACGACGGACCCTGCGGTGCTGGCCGAAAAGATCGAGGCGATCAACGAGGCCAGGAAGGCGGAGTCGTCAGGGCCGAATTACAACGTGGCCCCGACGACGACGGTCACCACGGTGGTGCGTCGCCATGACGAGCCCGACGACGAGCCGACGCGGCGGGTTCGGTCGATGCGCTGGGGGCTGATCCCGCCGTGGGCGAAGGCCGACGCGGACGGCGCCCCGGAGTCCAAGGGCCCGCTGTTGATCAACGCCCGCGCCGAGAAGGTCACCACCTCGCCGGCGTTCCGGTCCAGCGCCAAATCCAAGCGCTGCCTGATCCCGATGGACGGCTACTACGAATGGCGCGCCAATGCCGACACCGCCGCCGGCAAGAAGTCGCGCAAGACGCCGTTCTTCATGCATCGCAGCGACGGCGAGATGTTGTTCATGGCGGGGTTGTGGTCGGTCTGGAAACCAGTGAAAGAGGGCAACCCGTTGCTGAGTTGCACGATCATCACCACCGACGCGGTCGGCGAGCTCGCCGAGATCCACGATCGGATGCCGCTGATCGTGCCCGAGGGGGAGTGGGACCGCTGGCTGGATCCCGATGCCTCGCCGGATCTCGATTTCCTGGCCGCGCCGCCGAGCATCGACGGCATCGAGATGCGCGAAATCTCCACGCTGGTCAACAGCATTCGCAACAACGGGCCCGAACTCCTGGAGCCCGCCGAGCCGCAGCCCGAACAGGCCACGCTGCTGTGAGCGCCTACAGCCACACCTTCGACGAGATCCGCAATCGCCCGGCCGCCGTGATCGGCGCCGGGACGCTGGGGCGGCGGATCGCGCTGATGCTCGCCAGCCGGGGCGGAACTGTGCGCATCTACGCCCGCCGTGACGAGCAGCTGGCCGAGGCGAAACAGTATGTGGCCGAGACTCTTCCAAGGGTCATCGAAACCCGCAGCTTCGGCGAGTCGGGCACGGTGGTCACGACCACGTCGCTGGCGGAGGCACTTGACGGCGCATGGCTGGCGGTGGAGTCGGCGCCGGAGAAGCTCGAGATCAAGATCCCACTGTGGGGCGAGATCGACAACGCCGCCCCACCCGACACCATCTTCGCGACCAACTCGTCGTCGTTCCCGTCGCGGCTGATGGCCGAAAACATCAGGGACAAAACACGATTCTGCAACACGCACTTCTACATGCCGCCCGAGGTCACCGGGCTCGACCTGATGTCCGACGGCGAGACCGACCGCGCCGTGCTCGACACCCTGCTCGCCGTGCTTCCCGAGTTCGGCGTCTACCCGTTCGAGGCGCGCAAGGAATGCACCGGCTTCATCTTCAATCGGGTGTGGGCGGCCATCAAGCGCGAGTCGCTGGCAGTGGTCGCCGAGGGTGTGGCGCGTCCCGAAGACGTCGACGGGATGTACACGTTGAACCTGGGCGCGCCGGCCGGGCCGTTTCGACTGATGGACCTGGTCGGGCTGGACGTGGCGCTCGACATCGAAAACAACTACGTCGCACAGTTTCCGAACCTGCCCACGGGTCCGCGGGATCTGCTGCAGTCCTATGTCGATGCCGGCAAGCTGGGCCTCAAGACCGGCGAGGGCTTCTACCGCTACAGCTGAGCGATCGCGGCCGCTGCGGCGTTGGCGCCGCACATGCCGTGCGCGCCGGGGCCCGGTGGCGTCGCGGCCGAACAGATGTACATGCCGGGCACGCCGATCGAATACGGCGACAATGTCGTTCGCGGTCCGAAGGCCAACTGGCGGATGTCCTTGGCGCCGGTCATGATGTCGCCGCCGACGTAGTTGGCGTTCAGTGCCGCGAACTGTTCGGGGGTGCGGACGAGCTGCCCGACGATGCGCTCGCGGAAGCCCGGCGCGAACCGCTCGATCTGCGCGATGATCGCTGGCGTCGCATCACCCGAAAACCCGTTGGGCACATGGGCGTACGTCCACACCGGGTGAACGTTGCCGACGGACCGCTGCGGGTCGGCCAGATACTGCTGACCGACCAGGACGAACGGGCGGTCGGGCATCCGGCCGGCGTTTACGTCGCGTTCGGCGGCGGCCAGTTCGGCATAGGTGCCGGCGACGTGGACGGTGCCGGCCCGCTGCGCCGCGGGGCTGGTCCACGGCACGCCGCCCTCGACGGCGAAGTCGACCTTGAAAGCCCCTGGGCCATGGCGGAATCGGCGGTACGCGCGGGCGACGCGGGCCGGCAGCCGGTCGCCGAGGATGTCGGCGATCGCGCCGGGCGCCAGGTCGAAGATTGTCACGTCGGCCGCCGGTAATTGCGACGAATGTGTCACGCGGACACCGGTTTCGATGGTGCCGCCGAACTCGCCGAGCGCCGCGGCCAGGGCGCGGGCGATGGACTGCGATCCGCCGGCAGCGACGGCCCAGCCGTGCCGATGCCCGGCGGTCAGGATGCCCAGCCCGATCGCCGAGGTCATCGGGTGATGCAGTGGCCGAAAGGCATGCGCGGCAACGCCGCCGAAGAGTGCGCGGGCCTGCGGTGTACGGAAGACCCGCGCCAGCGTGGAGCCGGGCAGCACAGTCGGAGCGCCGAAGCGGGCCAACGCCAGCGGGTGATGCGGCAGGCGCAGCAGCGGGCCCATGATGTCCTCGGACAGCATGTCGAACTTCGCCGAGGGCCAGCCGAACAGCCGCTGCCAGCGCGGGCCGTCAGCGCCCAGTCCCTCGGCGGTGGTCTGCACCGAGCGGTACAGCACTCCCGCTGTCCCGTCGTCGAGCGGATGCACGCAGTCGATCTCGGGTAGGCGCCACTGCAGGCCGTAGCGCTCTAGGCCGAGCCCGGTCAGGAACGCCGATCCGACGGCCATCGGATGGATCGCCGAGCAGTGGTCGTGCAGCAGTCCGGGAACGATGGCCTCGCCGCTGCGGGTGCCGCCGCCGATCTCGTCGGCCGCCTCGAGCACCGTGACGGACAGGCCATGCCGGGCGAGGGTCACGGCCGCGGCGAGTCCATTGGGACCGCTGCCGACCACGACCGCGCGAGACATACCCCAAACCCTATGCGGTGCCCGCGGCAATATCGCAATACCGAGAATTCCTCTGTTCAGCTAGAGTAATCCTCGTGCCACGAACAGCCGCCGATGCGCGCGGTCGACTGCTGCAGTCGGCCAGGCTCCGGTTCGCCGCCGACGGGGCCCTGGCGGCCACCCTCGACGAGATCCGCCGCGACGCCGAGGTCAGCGTCGGTGCGCTCTACCACCACTTTCCGGACAAGCCTGCGCTGGCGGCGGCCGTCTACGCCCAGGTGATGAGGGAGTATCAGGCGGGGTTCACGACGATGCTGCGCCGCCACGACACCGCCGAGGGCGGCATCCGCGGCGGCGTCGCCCATCACCTGCGCTGGGTCACAGACCACCGCGGCGAAGCCGCATTGCTGCTGGGGGACCGGCTGGACAGCCCGCAACTGCGGGAGTCCAATCACGCGTTCTTCGCCGACGTCCGCGACTGGTGGCGGCCGCATCACTCCTACGGGGTGTTGCGCCCGATTCACGGCGGGGTCACCGCGGCGCTGTGGTTCGGCCCGGCGCAGGAGTTCAGCCGGTATTGGATCGCCGGCGACGAGCCCCGCATGCCGCGGGGTGTCGTCAAGACATTCGCCGACGCCGCATGGAAGACGTTGCGGGCCAACGCTACCGAGGAGGACGCATGACCGAATCGCTCTACCCCCGACTAGTCGCCGAGGGCGACGCCGACGACGCGCCGCAGCGGGTACACGTCGAACGCCGCGGCGACCGCGCGATCGTCACCCTCGACGAACCCGACCGGCTCAATGTGCTCTCGGCGCCGCTGGTGCGTCAATTGCGTTGCGCGCTCGAGGCTCTCGTGGTCGATCGCGACGTGCGTAGCGTCGTGCTCACCGGGCGCGACCCCGGCTTCAGCGCCGGTGGTGACCTGAGGATGATGCGGCTGGCCACCGAAAACCTCGGCCAACCCGAGGGCGTGGCCGACGTATGGCGGTGGATCCGCCGCGAGTTCGGCGGCATCGCCCGGCTGATCGCCGGGTCGGACACGATCTTCGTCGCCGCCATCAACGGACCGGCCGCCGGAGTAGGGCTGGCCTGGGCGCTGTCATGCGACGTGGCGGTCGCCAGCGAGCAAGCCGTGATCGTGCCGGCATTCGGCAAGCTCGGCCTGATTCCCGAAGTCGGCACCAGCTGGGCGCTGACCCGACGCCTGGGATACCAAGGGGCGCTTGCCTATTACCTGCGCGGCGAGCACATCGACGCCCACGAGGCGCAGCGCCTTGGCCTGGTTCAGCAGGTCGTCGAGCACGGCCTGCTGCTCGAGGCCGCCGACGAATGGTGTTCGCGTGTGGCGGCCATGCCGTCGCATGCGGCCGCGATGACCAAGCCGCTCCTGCGCGCCACCGCCGACGCCGGTTGGCACGAGGCGTTGACGATGGAGGAGTTCGCCGAGCCCACCTGCTTCACCACCGCCGCGTTCGCCGACAGCGTGCACGGCATGCTGGCGAAGTCTCAGGCCTGAATCTCCGCGGTCACCGCGTCGGTCAGCCGAACCAGGTCGGCGGGCGCGACGGCGACGTCCCAGCCGCGCCGCCCGGCGCTGACGTACATCCGCTCCCACCCGAGCGCGCCGGCGTCGATCACCGTCGGCAACCGGCTTCGCTGCCCTAGGGGAGAGATCGCGCCGAGCACGTAGCCCGTCGTCCGCTCGGCGACCTTCTGGTCGGCCATGGCGGCCTTTGCCGCGCCGAGCGCCGCGGCCGCGGCCTTCAGCGACAGCTTCGCCAGCGCGGGCACGATCGCCACGGCCAACCCGTCGGCCAGCGCGATGACCAGCGTCTTGTAGATCTGCCCGGGGTCGACCTCGCCGCTCAGCGCGCGAACCGCCTCGCCGCCGAACGAACGTTCCCCCGGGTCGTGGTCGTACTGGACCACCTCGTGCGCGACGCCGGCCTCGGCCAGGACCGCCAGTGCCCGAGTCGCTTTAGAACTAGGAATGGTCGTGACCCGCTGCGCCCAGCTTCGCTGCGCTTGCGATCACTCAGGGACCGGAGTACCCCGGCGGGTTCACGCCGTCCACCCAGAAGTCGACGCCGAGGGTGCCGCCCGGCACGCAGTTGTAGGTCGATAGGTCGCTGACGCCGGATTCCAGCAGCACGTCCTCGCACAGCAGCATGTTGCCGGTGTACTCCTTGGACGACTTGTTCAGGATCACGTAGGCCGCGTCGGAGTAGATCTCCGGCTTGCGGGCCCGGCCCATCGCCTCGTCGCCGCCGAGCAGGTTCTGCACCGCGGCGGTCGCGACCAGCGTGCGCGGCCACAGCGTGTTCGAGGCGATACCCTCTTCGCGCATCTCCTCGGCAATACCCAACGCGCACAGCGTCATTCCGAACTTCGCCATCATGTAGGCCGTCGGCTTCAGCCATTCCTGGCCGAGCAGCACCGGCGGGGACAACGTCAGGACGTGCGGGTTCTCCCGGCCCTTCATGTGCGGCAGGCACGCCTGTGACACGGCGTAGGTGCCGCGAACCTGGATGCCGTTCATCAGGTCGAAGCGCTTCATCGGCACCTCGCTGATCGAGCCCAGGTTGATCGCCGACGCGTTGTTGACGCAGATGTCGATGCCGCCGAACTGCTCGACGGCCTTGGCCACGGCGGACTCCACCGAATCCGGGTCACGGACGTCGCCGACGATCGGCAGCGCCTGGCCGCCGGCCTCTTCGAGCTCCTTGGCCGCGGTGAAGACGGTGCCCGGCAGCTTGGGGTGCGGCTCGGCAGTCTTGGCGACCAGAGCGATGTTGGCGCCGTCCTGCGCTGCCCGCTTCGCAATGGCCAGGCCGATTCCGCGGCTGGCGCCCGAGATGAACATGGTTTTGCCCTTGAGTGACATGAGCGTCACAGTAACGCTGCTCACAACCGGCCCGGACCGGCGGTCCGGATAGGCCTGGAAATACCGCGGCCATTACCGCTGTTGAGCCAGGCAAAGCAGACAGTGTCAGTCGCAGCCTTTAGATTGGGAAAGGGGAATCGCGTGTCAACGGCGACAAGCCTCATGGGCGAACAGCAGTTGGCCGGATACCAGACGGGTCCGGTGTTGATGGACCTGTTCACCGGTATCGCGACAGAAGGGACTGCGTTACCTATGGCTGATACCGACAGCGCGACGGAGATCGCGGTGGAAGACGCCGATGCCGACGGCTCGCGCACCCCATCCAGTGAGACCGACGCGCACCTGACCGCGCGCTTCGAGCGCGACGCAATCCCGCTGCTCGACCAGCTCTACGGCGGTGCCCTGCGGATGACCCGCAATCCGGCCGACGCCGAAGACCTGCTGCAGGAAACCATGGTCAAGGCCTACGCCGGCTTCCGGTCGTTCAAAGAAGGCACCAACCTCAAGGCGTGGCTGTACCGCATCCTGACCAACACCTACATCAACAGCTACCGCAAGAAGCAGCGTCAGCCGGCGCAGTACCCGACCGACGAGATCACCGACTGGCAGCTGGCCGCCACCGCCGAGCACACTTCGACCGGGCTGCGATCCGCCGAGGTCGAGGCCCTCGAGGCGCTGCCCGACACCGAGATCAAAGAGGCTCTACAGGCGCTGCCCGAAGAGTTCCGGATGGCGGTCTACTACGCCGACGTCGAAGGTTTTCCCTACAAGGAGATCGCCGAAATCATGGACACTCCGATCGGGACAGTGATGTCGCGACTGCACCGCGGCCGACGCCAACTGCGGGAACTGTTGAGCGATGTCGCGAAGGATCGTGGGTTCCTGCGCGGCGACGCCACCCCCGAAGAGGTGTCGTCATGAACGACTTCTCGTCTGGAGAGCCGATCAAGGCCGAATGCGCCGAGGTACTCGCCGAGGTCTGGTCGCTGCTCGATGGTGAATGCGACGCCGAAACCAAGAGCAAACTGCAGCAACACCTCGACGATTGCCCACCCTGCTTCCAGTTCTACGGGCTGGAGGAGCGGATGAAACTGCTGATCTCCACCAAGTGCCAGGGGGAGCGGGCCCCGGAGAGCCTTCGTCAGCGGTTGCGGGTGGAAATCAGCCAGACCACGATCATTCAGAAGCATTAGCCGAAGACAAAGACGCGGGCCGCCAGTAGGACGGTCCGCGTCTTTGTTGGTTTAGAGCGTTTGGTTAAGCGTTGGGCCGCTTGCCGTGATTGGCCTTGCTGTGCTTGCGGTCGCGCTTCTTCCGGCCTCGCTTGGCCATGACTGATCCTCCTCGCGGTTCTGCTACCGATCAGTCTGTCATGCCGTCGGCCGGGTAAGCCAACCGCTAGACGACCGGCACGTGCACCAGGGTGCTGCCGTTGGCGCTCGCCGACGACACCGGACCCTGCTGTCCGGCGGGCTGTCCGGTCAACGGCGCCTGCGCCGGCCCCACGGCAGCGGGGCCCTGCCCGGGTGCCAGGGGAGCGGGCCCACCGGCAGGAGCGGTGCCCCCGGGATTGCCGCCCAGGCCCGGGGTCTGGCCCGGCAGGGTCTGGCCGGGCAGGCCGCCCGGCGTCTGGCCCGGAAGGCCACCGGGGTAGCCGCCGAGACCGGGGGTCTGGCCCGGCAGGGTCTGGCCGGGCAGGCCTCCGGGCAGCCCACCAGGTAGGCCGCCACCGCCGCCGAGGCCGCCCAGACCACCGAGGCCGCCGGGCAGGCCACCCGGCAGGCCGCCGCCGCCGAGCGCGCTGGAGGCGGGCATCAGCAGGTCGCCGGCCCCGGGGATGACGTTGTTCATCAGCCCGCTCAGCGAGCCGAACAGCGAGTTGGCGATGTTCACCGCGCCACCCGCACCGCCGGGCAGGCCGGGGATCGGGTCGTCAGCGGCGAAAGGTTGCTGGGGGGCCGCCGCGGCTGCGCCGGCACCGAGCCCGACCACGGCGTATGCCGCCACTGCCAGCCCAAATCCGGCGACCGCTCGGGTCAGCGGTCCATGAGATGTCACACGCGCAAACATGTTGTCGGACAACGGAATACTCCTCAATATCGACTGTTTCACTCCAAGAGCTTCAGACACTCCAATCACTTGGGACACTCTGCTTGCCAAATGTCACAATTCGAACACGACACCGTCACAGAAGTGGCTCTATAGGTTCTCTTAGTGATCTTGGAGTTTGCTTACCGAGACCAACGAGCGCTCAATCGTGACCTTTGTGCTGCAGAAACCGGCCTTTGGGTAACGCCGCGGACACGGTCGGGCGCTCGGAGTGCAACTGGGAATTCGACTGTGGTTCGATGAAGCAACGCCGATATTCGGAACGGCGTGCCGACGAATGGGGTGATGATGGCCGAGGACGTGCGGGCAGAGATTGTGGCCAGCGTGCTCGAGGTCGTGGTCCACGAGGGCGACGAGATCGCCGAGGGCGACACCCTGGTGCTGTTGGAGTCCATGAAGATGGAGATTCCGGTGCTGGCCGAGGTCGGCGGCACGGTCAGCAAGGTGAGCGTCGCGGTCGGAGATGTCATCCAGGCCGGCGACCTCATCGCCGTGATCAGCTAGCCGTCCGGCCGTTGTAGCGGAGATCGCCGATGTCCACTCTCGGTGACCTGCTCGCCGAACACACCGTTCTGCCGGGCAGCGCCGTCGACCACCTGCACGCCGTGGTGGGCGAGTGGCAGCTGCTCGCCGACCTCTCATTCGCCGACTATCTGATGTGGGTCCGCCGCGAGGACGATTCGCTGGTCTGCGTCGCGCAGTGCCGGCCGAACACCGCGCCCACCGTGCTGCTGCGTGACGCGGTCGGAACCGTCGTCGACGCCGACCGCATGCCGCCGATCGCGGCGGCGTTCGAGTCAGGCGCCATCCGCCTGGAAAGTGATGCGGGCCAACAGTATTCGTGGCAGCAGACCGGCGTGGACATTGAGGCGGTGCCGGTGCGCTACGGCGATGCGGTGGTCGCGGTGCTGACCCACCAGACCGCGGCCAACGACACCCCGAAGTCGAGTCAGTTGGAGACCGCATACCTCGCCTGCGCGGCCGACCTGCTGCAGATGCTGTCGGAGGGCACCTTCCCCAACGTCGGCGATCTCGCGATGTCCCGTTCGAGTCCGCGCGTCGGTGACGGCTTCATTCGTCTCGACGTCGGTGGCGTGGTGTCCTACGCCAGTCCCAACGCGCTGTCGGCCTACCACCGGATGGGTCTGACGCCAGAGTTGGAGGGACACAACCTGATTGCCATCACCCGGCCACTGATCTCCGATCCGTTCGAGGCTCACGAACTCGCGGAACACGTGCTCAACTCGCTGCGCGGCGGGGCCAGCATGCGGATCGAGGTCGACGCCGGCGGCGCGGCGGTGCTGCTGCGGACGCTGCCGCTGATGCTCAACGGCGCGGCCGCCGGCGCCGCGGTGCTGGTTCGCGACGTCACCGAGATCAAACGCCGCGACCGGGCGCTGATGTCCAAGGACGCGACCATCCGGGAGATCCACCACCGGGTGAAGAACAACCTGCAGACGGTCGCGGCCCTGCTGCGGCTGCAGGCGCGCCGGACGACCAACGCCGAGGGGCGCGAAGCGCTGATCGAATCGGTGCGACGGGTGTCGTCGATCGCGTTGGTGCACGACGCACTGTCGATGTCGGTGGACGAGGAGGTCAACCTCGACGAGGTGATCGACCGGATCCTGCCGATCATGAACGACGTGGCCACGGTCGACACCCCGATCCGGATCAACCGGGACGGCATGCTGGGCGTCTTGGACTCCGACCGCGCTACCGCGCTGGTCATGGTGATCACCGAACTCGTCCAGAACGCGATCGAGCACGCCTTCGACCAGGCCACCTGCGAATCCGCGGCGCGCGGCGGGTCCGTGACGATTCGCGCCGAACGGTCGGCCCGCTGGCTCGATGTGATCGTGCACGACAACGGCCGTGGACTGCCGGACGGCTTCAGCGTCGAGCAGTCCGATCGGCTCGGCCTGCAGATCGTCCGGACGCTGGTCTCCGCGGAACTCGACGGCACCCTGACCATGGAAAACGCCCACGAGGGCGGCACCGACGTAGTGCTGCGCGTGCCGATCGGCCGCCGGGCGCGGGCCACGCATTAGGCCCCACACACAACGGTGCGGCCCCGACATAGTGTCAGGGCCGCACCGTTGAAGGCGACTGGGGTCAGACTCCGGTACGAGCCTTCGTCCGAGCGTTGCGACGCTTGAGTGCACGTCGCTCGTCCTCGCTCATTCCACCCCACACGCCAGAGTCCTGGCCGGTGCTGAGCGCCCACGAGAGGCACTCGGTCGTTACCGAGCAGCGGTTACAGACCAGTTTCGCGTCGGCGATCTGTGCGAGGGCCGGTCCGCTGTTCCCGACAGGGAAGAACAGCTCCGGGTCCTCGTCGCGACAGACCGCTGTGTGGCGCCAATCCATAGGTCGTTACTCCTCACTGTGTGCGCAGCAAGATGCGCACGAATGATTTTCTTCGGCTGTTAACGCAGGCACAAGAAATGTTTCCGTACCGTTGCAGTGCGATTGTTCGATCGTTTCACAGGCTCAACAGATGTCAATAGTGGCTCGTTGCTCCGTGGGCTATCTCACTTCAGAGATCTGTTACCAAATCCCTTAATCGGTTGTACTACACTGCCTTCGGATTTGACCAGTGGTTTTGCCCACATTGCCCGATCGCTGCAGTTCAGAGAGCCCTTTTTGCGGGCGGGGCGACCACATCCAGGGCGTCGGGAACCGAGCGAAATGACATTGCTTCGCGCAATCCGAGGTAGTCGCCGTCGATTTGGCTCGGCATGGGCGGATCGGCGCACGTGACCCGCACGCAATCCGCGTTGTCGTCGCGAATGACCTGATCACCGGCAATTTTCGGCTTCTTGGCGAACATCTGGCCGACCAGTCGCAGGCTCGGGATGACCTTCAGCTTGGTGACGCCGAACACCCCGAGCCCGGATTCGAACGTGGTTCCGGGATTGGTGCACATCGGACGGGCGTCGGCGTAGGTCCACGGACTGGAGTTGGACACGAACACGAAGTAGGCGCCGGTGATCGGCTCGCGGCCGGGAAAGTCGACCGTCAACCGCGGTGCTTTGCGTGAATATGCGATGGTCGCGCGCGTCGCGGCGAGGATGTACCGGGTCGGCGTGACCTTGCGGCCCTTCTCCCGCTGAGCCTCCACCTTGGCCACCGCCTCGGCGTCGACGCCCAGACCGGCGTTGAGCACCGCCCATTGCTCGCCGCAGTCGATAAGCCCGATACGCCGCCACTGCTTCTGCGGGCCGTATTTGTCGAGCAGCCAGATCAGCTGGTTGGTGGCGTCGATCGGGCCCGGGGGGATGCCGAGTGAGCGGGCCGTGACGTTGGCCGAACCGCCGGGGACGATCGCGAGCGCCGGAATGGGGCCGGTGGGCAGTTGCTGGGCGGGCTTGCCGAGCAGGCCGTTGACCACATTGCTCACCGTGCCGTCGCCGCCGTGCACGACGACGAGGTCGACGCCGTCCTGGACCGCGGCCTGCGCGATCTCTCCGCCGTGGCCGCGGTGGCGGGTGTGCTCGACGGTCAGCTCGAGGCGACTTTTCAGCGCGTGTGCCAGCAGGTCGCGGCCGGCCGTGGTCGTCGAGGTCGCGGTCGGGTTGACGATGAGCACGGCGCGCATGGTGCCAAAGCCTAGCGGCGATCGCGAGCGCGGCTGGAAGCCGGGCGATGCGGGTCGACGCCGAAATCCCAGCGGCGATCGCGAGCGCGGCTGGAAGCCGGGCGATGCGGGTCGACGCCGGAATCCACGGCCCTGGCCTATGGCTACGCTGTGCTGGTGATCAGCCGTCCGCCGAACAGTGTGCGCGGTGCGGGCGCAATCGTCGCCGCTCAGGGCGTGGCAGGTCTGGTCGCCGCCGTGGTGCTGTTGGTCCGGGCGATCGGCGGAGCCGGTCAACGCGGTAACAACGTCTTCGGGACGGCGGGATGGTTCGCGTTCGCCGGTGGGGCGGTGCTCGCCGCCGGCTGGGCGCTCTACAGCGGTCGCCGGTGGGGCCGCGGGCTGGCGGTCTTCGCCGAGCTGTTGCTGCTCGGTGTGGCCTACTACTTGTCGACGGGCTCGCATCGCCCGGCGATCGGCGCCCCGGTTGCAGCGGTGTCGCTGGCCGTGCTGGCGCTGCTGTTCAGTCCGCCCGCGCTGCGTTGGGTGTCAGGCGACGACTACGACGGCCCGGCCAGCTCCGACAGTGCCGATCCCGAGACCCGGTAGGTGGTCCACTCACTCTGCGGCTGGCCGCCGACCGAGTCGTACAGCGAGATCGCGTCGCTGTTCCAGTTCAGCACCGCCCAGGCCAGCCGGGTGTAGTGGTTGTCGACGCATTCCCGCGCGAGCGCGGTCAGTAGCCCGCGGGCCAACCCCAGCCGGCGGAACTCCGGACGCACGAACAGGTCTTCCAGGTAGATGCCCGCTACGCCGTCCCAGGTGGAGAAGTTCAGGAACCACAGCGCCATCGCCGCGACCTGGCCGTCGACCTCGGCGACGTGCGCCCGAAGCGTCGGTTCAGGGCCGAAAAGCGCTGAGCTGATTTGACTTTCGACGACGGTGCACTGCTCGGGGGCGCGCTCGAATATCGCCAGGTCGTGGATCATCGCGGTGATGTCGGCGGCGTCGCCGGGTTCGGCCCGTCGGATGCGCACGCTCATGGTCGGACTCCCAGCGCCGTCAGGATTGTGATGAATTTGGTGGTGGTCTCGGCGACTTCGCCGTCGGGGTCGGATTCTGCGACGATGCCGCCGCCGGCGTGTGCCAGCGCGCCGCGCCGGTCGGCGGCCAGTTGCGCGCCGCGCAGGGTCACCACCCAGCGCCCGTCGCCGTTGGCGTCGCACCAGCCGACCGCGCCGGCGTAGAAGCCGCGATCGCCCTCGAGTTCCCCGATCAGTTCGACGGCCGCCTCGGTAGGTACCCCGCCGACGGCGGGAGTCGGGTGCACCGCCAGCGCCAAATCCATTGCGGTGGTGGAGGTATCGCGCAGGGTGCCGACGACCGGGGTGCTGAGATGCCACAGCGCCGCGGTGCGGCTCAACGCCGGTTCCGCCGCGGTCGTCAGCTCGCTGCACAGCGGTCGCAGCGCCGCCGCCATAGTGTCGATCACCAGCTGATGCTCGTGACGGTCCTTCGCCGACTCGGCGAGCGCGGCGCCCGCGGCCGCGTCGAGGTCGGGATCGGCATGCCGCGGCGCCGACCCGGCAAACGGCTGGCAGGTCACCCGATCGCCGTCGCGGGCCACGAGCAGTTCGGGGCTGGCGCCGACCAGCGCCCTGCCCGCATAGTCACCGCCGGCGGCCGACAGGTCGACGAGG
Organism: Candidatus Mycobacterium wuenschmannii; assembly: GCF_030252325.1. Lineage (NCBI taxonomy): Bacteria > Bacillati > Actinomycetota > Actinomycetes > Mycobacteriales > Mycobacteriaceae > Mycobacterium > Candidatus Mycobacterium wuenschmannii. The sequence continues at coordinate 4,991,462 of NZ_CP126981.1, forward strand.
TAGCCATAGGCGGCCGGGTCATTGTCGACCAAGCGGCGCAACAGGATTCGGGCGTCCAGCGGGGCGTCGGCGGTCAGCCGCAGCGCGCGGGCCAGCACCACCTTCTGCAGTGGGCTGTCTGCGGCGGCCAACTCGTCACAGGCCCGCCGAACGCGCGCGCGATGCTCCTCGGGTGCGGGCAGCATGCCAGATACCCGTACCGCCGGCATCGGCCCGGTCGGCCAATCCGGCAATGCTGCGACCCGCTGCACCGAACGCGGCGCCATCAGGGCGGTCGGCCCGTCGACGTCAAATGGCAACGCGCCCATCACAATTGATGCCTCGCCAGAGCGCAGCGCGGACTGCGCGTCGGCCACGTCACGATAGCCGGCCAGCACACCGTCGGCGATCAGCGCGCCGGACGGTCCGCACACCACGAACGGCGGCTCAGCCGTCATCGGGACGGGGGAGGCCCAGCGCGCTGATCTGGCGTATCCCATGCTCGAAGCCGCCGACCGCGACGGAGGCCGGGCCCATGCCGAAGCGGCTGCCCTCGCTCAGCGGCAGCTCCACCCAGCGGGTGATGACGGCGCGGGAGAAGTGGCCGTGCCCGACGAAAACCACGTCGCGCGAGGCCATCAGCTCCAACGCCCAGGCGACCGCCGCGTCGGCGCGCGCGCTGACCTGCGCCACCGATTCACCGCCGGGCGCGCCGTGCGTCCAGATCGACCAGTCGGGTTGGGTCTCGTGGATCTCGTCGCTCGTCAGGCCTTCGTAGGAGCCGTAGTCCCATTCGGTGAGCAGGTCGGATTTCTCGTCGACGGTCATCCCGGCGAGTTCGGCGGTCGCCACGGCACGATGGCGCGGGCTGCTGATCACCTTCGGATTGTCTAGATGCAGGTCGGCGAGCACGGGGGCGGCGGCAGCGGCTTGGGCGCGCCCGTTGTCGGTGAGGTCGAGTTCGGTGGACCCGGTGTGCTGGCCGGACAGCGACCACTCGGTCTCGCCGTGGCGCAGCAACACCAAGCGGTGGTTCCGGACGCCCATGCCGACCGATTCTGCCTGACACACATAGCCATCCACGCGCGGGCACCATGGTGATGATGCTTGGATGGCAGGTGTTCACCACCGCCAGCGACGATGCAGAGCGATAGCGATGCTGAGGAGCGGCGCGAGGTCACCACCGCCAGCGACGATGCAGAGCGATAGCGATGCTGAGGAGCGGCGCGAGGTCGCCACCGCCAGCGATGCTGCAGAGAAAGAGGATGTATGAAGGGGACCCGAGTTCTGGCGGTGGCCAACCAGAAGGGTGGCGTGGCCAAGACGACGACCGTCGCCTCGCTGGGTGCGGCGATCGCCGACGCCGGCAAGCGGGTGCTGCTGATCGACCTGGACCCGCAGGGCTGCCTGACGTTCTCGCTCGGCCAGGACCCGGACAAGCTCGCGGTGTCGGTGCACGAGGTGTTGCTCGGCGACGTCGAACCCAACGCCGCGCTGGTGGAGACGGCCGAGGGCATGACGCTGCTGCCGGCGAACATCGACCTGGCAGGCGCCGAGGCGATGCTACTGATGCGGGCGGGCCGCGAATACGCGCTCAAGCGCGCACTGGACAAACTCGACGGCGCATTCGACGTCGTGGTGATCGACTGCCCGCCGTCGTTGGGCGTGCTGACGCTCAACGGGTTGACCGCCGCCGACGAGGTCATCGTGCCGCTGCAGTGCGAGACGCTGGCGCACCGCGGGGTCGGGCAGTTCCTGCGAACGGTCGACGACGTCCAGCAGATCACCAACCCTGACCTCAAGCTGCTCGGTGCGCTGCCGACGCTGTACGACCCGCGGACCACGCACACCCGCGACGTGCTGCTCGACGTCGCCGACCGTTACGACCTACCGGTGCTGGCGCCGCCGATCCCGCGGACCGTGCGCTTCGCCGAAGCGAGCGCGTCGGGTTCGTCGGTGCTTGCCGCACGCAAGAACAAGGGCGCGTCCGCGTATCAGGAGTTGGCGCACGCGCTGCTCAAGCACTGGAAGTCGGGCAAAGCGTTGCCCACCTTCGCGATCGACGCCTAATTCTCGGAGCCGCCTCCTCCTCGGGCCGTTCCGGCCCGCATCGTCGACGCCTGAACCGTCTAGCCGAGCGCGACGAGAGTGCCCCCGCGCTGCTCGAGCAGCTGCGAGCCCGCAACCGCGAGCAGCACCGGCGCGTCGCTCGGGGGCCGCTGCACCGGCAGGAAGTCCTCGCCGACGCCGGTGACCGGATCGCACACCGCGATGCCGCCGGTGACCGGAACCAACAACTTGCCCGCCATCAGGGTGGCCGGCCCGATCGGCGCCGACGAGCCCGCCGGCCCGACGGCGTAGCGGTAGGTCAGATTCGAGGCGTCGAAGACCATCACGCGACGGCCGGTCCACCAGGTGATCAGATTGCCGGGTCGGGTCACCGCGTTCGACAGCAGCGGGGGCTCGGGGAGCAGCGTGCTGCCGATGGTCGTGCCGGCCTCGTCGATGACGTCGACCCGCGGCTGCGGCGCCGGCAGGTAGACGGCCGTCCTGGTCTCCGACACCGTGAGGACCTTGGCGCCGGAGTCGGCGCCGATGCCGGGCTGGGCCAGATTGTGCTGATCCGGCTCGTCCTCTTCCTTGGCCGGACGCAGCAGGGTGAGCCTGAGGTCGGCTTGTCGTCCGCAAGCCTCGAACACCGACACCGCCGATGAACTGGCCGCCGCCGACGTCAGACGGCAACCGGCGTGCAGGCCCTTCGACGACGGCTTGACCCGGGCGTCGATCTCGCCGTAGGAGAGCATCCGAACCATGTCCGAGCGCCACAGCTCGAGTCGGGTGTCACCGGCCGACAACACCGTCGTGCCATCGCTTGACAGCGACACCTGCCGGTTGCTGTAGCTGCTGCGCGCGGGCCCGCGCTGACCGGTGGTGCCGTCGATGGTGCTGACCTGCCCGCACCCGCGGTCATCGCGGTACACCGCCACCGCAAACCGGTAGACCCCGACGACCCCGCACAGGTCGCTATCGCGCGAATAGGTCCAGCGCACTTGACCGTTGACCGGATCGCGGCCGTACACGGCGTGCGCGTCGGCGGTGACGACGGTTCCGGCGACGACCACCGGCTGGTCGGTGGGCGCATTCGGTGCGGTCCAGAGTTGCCGCAGCGAGTGCGGGACTTCGCTGGCCAGGCGCGGGCTGGGCGCAGGTCCGGTCGCCGGCAAGCTGCGCGTGGCCCGGGCGTCGCTGGTCAACCAGATCAGCGCCGCGCCGACGGCGAGCACGGTGACAATGGCGGCCGCCGCCAGCAGATCAGCCTTGGTGCGGCGTTCCGGCTTGACCATCAGGCGTGGCGGCGCCGAATCAGTTGGCGGCGGGGGCTGCGGCGCCCGCGGACTTGCGGGGTCGACGACGGCGACGCCGCGCACGGGTACCTTCGCCGGATGCGGAGTCCGAAGTGCTTGTCGCCGTTGAGGTTCCGTCGCTGTCGCTCGAGTGGCCCGTTGCGGACTTGCCGCCACGGGTGCGACGGCGCTGACGGTCCCGGTTGCGCGGCGCGGCCGGCTCGTCCCCGTTGCGGCTGCCACTGGACGCCGTGCGCTTCACCGGCGACTTCTTCGGCGCGCCGACGGAGCCCTTGATGTCGTTCGGGATGTCCAGCTCGACGTAGATGTGCGGCGAGTTGGAGTAGGTCTCGGCCGGATCAGGGCAGTTCAGGCCGAGGGCCTTGTCGATCAGCGTCCAGCGGGGGAGTTCGTCCCAATCGACCAGCGTGACGGCGACACCGGTCTTGCCGGCGCGGCCGGTGCGGCCGATGCGGTGCACGTAGGTGTTCTCGTCGTCGGGGCACTGGTAGTTGATGACGTGGGTGACGTCGTCGATGTCGATGCCGCGGGCCGCGACGTCGGTGGCGACCAGCACGTCGATGTCGTGGTTGCGGAACTGCTTGAGCGCCTTCTCGCGGGCGATCTGACCGAGGTCGCCGTGCACGGCGCCGACGGCGAATCCGCGCTCGGCGAGTTCGTCTGCGACCTTCTGCGCGGTGCGCTTGGTCCGGGTGAAGATCATCGTCGCGCCCCGGCCGTTGGCCTGCAGCACCCGGCTGACCAATTCGACCTTGTCCATGGCGTGGGCCCGGTAGACGAACTGCGTGGTCAGGTCGTGCACCGCCGACGAATGCGGCGCCTCGGCCCGGATGTGGGTGGGCTGGTTCATGAACGTGCGGGCCAGCGTGATGATCGGGTCCGGCATGGTCGCCGAGAACAGCATCGACTGCCGCTCGTCGGGGATCTGGCGCAGGATCCGCTCGATGTCGGGCAAGAAGCCGAGGTCGAGCATCTCGTCGGCCTCATCCAGGACCAGCACCGCCAGGCCGCCGAGTTGCAGGTGGCCCTGCTGGGCCAGGTCGAGCAGCCGGCCGGGAGTGCCGACCACGACGTCGGCGCCGGCACGCAGCGCCTCGATCTGCGGCTCGTACGGCCGGCCACCGTAGATGGACACGACCGACAGCTTGCGGTCGTCGTCGGCGGTCTTGAGGTACTTGGCGGCGGTCGAGAGGTCGTTGTAGACCTGCAGGCACAGCTCGCGGGTGGGCACCACGATGAGGGCGCGGGGGATGCCGGACAGCGGGCGGTCGTCGCCCAGGGTGGTGATCCGCTGCAGCAGCGGCACACCGAAGGCGAAGGTCTTGCCCATGCCGGTCCGGGCCTGGCCGATCAGGTCGTCGCCGGTGAGGGCCAGCGGCAGCGTGAGCTCCTGGATGGCGAACGGGTGCTCGATGCCCTTTTCCTTGAGCGCCTGGACGATTTCGTCGCGGACGCCGAGGTCGGCGAAAGTGGATTCGGATGCGGCGCGGTTGGATGTGATGAGTGGAGTCATGCGTGAAGCACGTATGCCTTTCGGGTTCGTATTCGATTTATCAATCGCTGCGATCACGCGCGCACCAGTTGAGGAGTCGAATACGTTGCCGATTCGCGGGCCCTGCACTTCACGGAGGCGGGCCAACTGCATGCACGCTCATTGCATAGGCAGTGGTGATACGGATCTACCACCGTTACCTGGATTGATTGTAGCTGGTGGGTGCCGCAAACCCCGATTCGCGCGGCGTGCGGCGGTTCGTCGACGCACAGCAGCCCCTCGCCGGACACCCCTCGTGGCGATCGCAAGGGCGGCGTCGCCGGTCGCAGCGGGTCGCCGCGCGACACCCCTAGAGTGGGGTCCATGACTTCGCTTCCGCAGGGCGACCAGCTGGCCGATCCGCCTCCGCCACGGCTGCCCGCGGACCATCCCGGCGTCAACGAATTGTTCGCCTTGCTGGCCTACGGCGAGGTGGCGGCGTTCTACCGGCTCACCGACGAGGCGCGGATGGCGCCGGATCTGCGCGGACGAATCTCGATGGCCAGCATGGCCGCCGCCGAGATGGCGCACTACGAACTTCTCGTCGAGGCGTTGGAGCACCGCGGCGTCGACGTGCTGCCGGCGATCTCGAAGTACGCGTCGGTCCTCGACGGCTACCACCGGCTGACCACGCCGAGCACCTGGCTGGAGGCTCTGGTCAAGACCTACATCGGCGACGCCTTGGCCGCCGATTTCTACCTCGAGGTCGCCGACTCGCTGCCGGATGAGGTCGCCGATGTGGTCCGCTCGACGATGTCGCAGACCGGACATTCGCAGTTCGTCGTCGCCGAGGTGCGCGCCGCGGTGACCAAGAGCGCCCGGCAGCGCAGCCGGCTCGCCCTGTGGTCGCGCCGCTTGCTGGGCGAGGCGATCACCCAGGCTCAGTACGTGCTGGCCGAGCATGACGAACTGGTCGACCTGGTGGTCACGCGGACCGACGGCCTGACGCAGCTGGCGGGATTCTTCGACCGGCTCCAACACACCCATGACGCGCGCACCCGCGAGCTGGGCCTGAGCTGACGCCCTAGCGGCTGCAGGTCGCGATCATCGTGCTGCTCGTCGAGATCGCGATGTTGTCGCCGACGCCGTCGGCGATCGAGCAGTTGAGCCGCCCGGTGACGCTGGTCGCGACGACGGACCGCGCGCTCACCCCGGGGTTCAGCACGACCGTCCGCGACCAGGGCAGCGACACGTTGAAGTCGGTCTGCGGCGCGCCGGACGCGTCGGTGTAGACGACGGTGACGAGGTCGAGCAGTCCCTTGGTGCCGGTAACCCGGTACACGAATGTGCGGGCGGCGACGTCCGGCGCGACCGTGGGGACCGCGACAGGGGCCTGCGTCGGCGGCGTGGTGGTCGTCGGGCTGGGCGGCCGCGACGACGGGGTCAGGCTGGTGACCGTTTCGGGCGGCAGGGCCGGAACGAGATGCGGCGTCGTGGTTTTGCTCGGGGGGACGACCACGGTGGCCGAGGTCGACCCGCTGTCGCCGCCGTTCACAATCACGGCTGTGGCGATCACCGCGAGGACGAAGACGATCGCGGCGATGGCCGCGATCGGGCGCCAGCGTTCGTCACCCGATGTGTCATCGCCGTCGGCGTAGATGTCGACGGTGTCGTCCTCGTAGTCCCGGAGCTCGTCCAGGTAGTCGGTGGTACTGATGGTGCAAATGTTATCGATGTGGCGCGCGGGCGCCCCCGCGCGAGGGCGCGTGTCAGGTCACGATTTGCCAACGGCCCGCTGGGGCGAACCGCAAGGCGGCGACCGGGTTTCGGCACCCGCCACCGGCGTCCACTAGCCTTGCCGTCGAAGCCACATCTACTTGAAGAACGGGAAGGGGCCGGCGTGGAGGTCAAGATCGGTATCACGGACAGCCCGCGTGAGTTGGTCTTCACCAGCCCGCAGACTCCGAGCGAAGTCGAGGAGCTGGTCAACGCCGCACTTGCCAAGGACGCGGATGTGCTGGGCCTGACCGACGAAAAGGGCCGCCGCTTCCTGGTCAACTCCGCGAAGATCGCCTACGTCGAGATCGGCGCCGCGGACTCGCGTCGCGTCGGCTTCGGAATCGGAGCGAGCGCCGCTAAGAGCGGGTGAGCGGCACGTGTGACAGGCCGCCCCAGGCAAAGAACACTGTGCCGTCGACCGCGTCGTCCTTGCTGATCGGCCGGTCGGAGTCCAGCCAGTAGCGGGCGCAGTCGACGCTGAGCGCCACCAGCGCCACCGCGATCATCCGCGAGCGGTGCGGATCCAGTCCGGAGTCGGCGCTGATCAAGTCGTAGACCGCGTCGACACACGATTCGGTGGCCACCCGGACCTGCGCGGCGACCTGCGGCTCGGTGGTGTTGTCATTCTCGAAGATCAGCCGGTAGCCCTGGCTGTCGTGCTCGATGAAGTCGAAGAACGCCTGCACGGCCGACCGCAGCCGCTGCCGGTTGTCGGTGGTGGTGCGCAGCGCCTGGCGCACACCGGACACGAGGTTCTCGACGTGCCGTTGCAGAACCGCCAGGTACAGCTCGAGCTTGCTCGAAAAGTGTTGGTACAGAACGGGTTTGCTGACTCCGGCACGCTCGGCGATCTCGTCCATACCGGCGGCGTGGTAGCCCCGGTCGACGAAAATATCGCTGGCAGCGATGAGCAACTGCCCCCGACGCTCGTCACGAGGCAGGCGGTTGCCGCGCCGGGCTGCGGCGCGTGGCTTCACCCCGCTCCGGTCGGCGGCGTTGGCGAGATCGCTCATCCATTCCTCAATCTTCTTGTCCTAGCGCCTGGTTACGAGCGCGCCGTGATCGCAACGACACTACTACTCGCTCGCCTGTTCAACTGTGATCCAAGCCCTGTATGTCGGGGCGACAACGTGTTAAGGGGGTCTTTGGCGCGCCGAGAGTCGCAGCTAGCAGGTGTTGTGCCATTCTGGGAAAGTGACCTTCGACCCCGAGTGGCGCGGGGGCAACCGGACACCGGTTCTTCGCGACGACTGGCGTGAGCCTTTGCGCGCCCAACGGGATCCGCTGGCCTGGGGCGGCGCCGGACGCGAACGATCCACTCGTGAACCCAGTCGTTGGCGCAAGCAGAGTTGGCTCGGGCGCTTCGTGTCCACGTACGGATGGCGGGCGTACGCGCTGCCGGTGCTGGTCGCCGTCACCGGAGTGGTGCTGTATCAGACCATCACCGGAGCGAGCGGATCGGCGCCGGCGTCCGGCCACCCAATGCAGGGTCCGCCGAAGATCGGCGCCGTCGGCACCGTGATCGTCGACGCCCCACCCCGCGGCCTCACCCAGTTCGACGCCAGCTTGCCGACCGGCATGCTGCCCAACGGTGGTCCCTTCACCGAGGCCGGCGAGAAGTCCTGGCATGTCGTACCGGGCATCACGCCGCAGGTCGGCCAGGGCGCGGTGAAGGTGTTCCGGTACACCGTCGAGGTCGAAAACGGGGCCGATCCCACCGCATTCGGCGGCGACGACGCCTTCGCCTCGATGGTCGATCAGACGCTGGGCAACCCCAAGAGTTGGACCCACGACGCGCAGTTCGCGTTCATCCGGGTCGACGGGACCGGTCGGGCCAAGCCCGACATCCGCATCTCGCTGAGTTCGCCGATGACCGTGCGGGAGGGCTGCGGGTACGAGTTCCCGCTCGAAACCTCTTGCTACAACCCGTCTTACGGGGCCGGCGTCGAACCGCGGGTATTCATCAACGAGGCGCGCTGGGTGCGCGGGGCGCTGTCGTTCCAGGGCGACATCGGCTCCTACCGTCAATATCTGATCAACCACGAGGTCGGCCACGCGATCGGCTACCTGCGCCACGAGCCGTGCGACAAGCAGGGTGGCCTCGCGCCGATCATGATGCAGCAGACGTTCTCGACGTCGGATGACGACAACTCGAAATTCGATCCGGAGTACGTCAAGCCCGACGGCAAGACCTGCCGCTTCAATCCTTGGCCGTACCCGATCGCCTAACCTCGATGAGGTGCTTTCCCCGCTCGTCGAGCCTGCTGGCGACCTGACTCCCGACGAGGTGGCCCGCTACAGCCGCCACCTCGTCATCCCCGATCTCGGCGTCGACGGCCAGAAGCGGCTGAAGAACGCGCGGGTGCTGGTGATCGGCGCCGGTGGCCTGGGGGCCCCGGCGCTGCTCTACCTGGCGGCGGCGGGCGTGGGGACCATCGGCATCGTCGACGACGACGTTGTCGAGGCGTCGAACCTGCAACGCCAAGTCATCCACGGCGTTGCCGACGTCGGCCGGTCCAAGGCCCAGTCGGCGCGCGACTCGATCGCCGCGATCAACCCGCTGGTCACGGTGCGCCTGCACGAGGTCCGGCTGGACCGGCACAACGCCGTCGACCTGTTCGGGCAGTACGACCTGATCCTCGACGGCACCGACAACTTCGCCACCCGGTACCTGGTCAACGACGCTGCGGTGCTGGCGCACAAGCCGTATGTCTGGGGCTCGATCTACCGCTTCGAGGGCCAGGCGTCGGTGTTCTGGGAGGACGCGCCGGCCGGCCGGGGCCTGAACTACCGCGACCTGTACCCCGAGGCGCCACCGCCGGGTCTGGTCCCGTCATGCGCCGAGGGCGGCGTGCTCGGCGTGCTGTGCGCCTCGATCGCGTCGGTGATGGGCACCGAGGCGGTCAAGTTGATCACCGGCATCGGCGAGCCGCTGCTGGGCCGGCTGCTGATGTACGACGCGCTCGCGATGAGCTACCGCACCGTCGCGATCCGTAAGGATCCGGATACGCCGGCCATCACCGAGTTGATCGACTACGACGAGTTCTGCGGCGTCGCGCCCGCGGTCGCCGACGATTCCGCGATCACCCCTCGTGAGCTGCGCGATCTTCTCGATTCCGGCGACGAGATCGCGCTGATCGATGTGCGGGAGCCCGCCGAGTGGGCAATCAACCACATCGAGGGGGCGCAGCTGATCCCGAGTTCGGTGATTGGCGCCGGCCAGGGCCTGAGCGCGCTGGCGCACGATCGCCGGCCGGTGCTCTATTGCAAGACCGGGGTGCGTTCGGCCGAGGCGCTGACGGCGTTCCGCGCGGCCGGATTTCCCGACGTGGTCCACCTCCGGGGCGGCATCGTGGCCTGGGCGCAGCAGATGCAGCCCGACATGATCATGTACTGATCCGCCACGCAGTACCGCGAGTTCGTGTCTAGTCCCGGGAGTTCGCTGAGCCCGTTTAGGCTGTTCGACGTGAGTGTCGACCCGCCGCCGGAGCACGTGCTGTCGGCTTTCGGTCTGAGCGGTGTCGGGCCGATTCCCCTTGGCGCCGCCTGGGAGGGCGGTTGGCGGTGCGGCGAAGTCGTGCTGTCGATGGTCGCCGAGAACGCCCGAGCCTCCTGGTCGGCGCGGGTGCGCGAGACGCTGTTCGTCGACGGGGTGCGGCTGGCCCGGCCGGTCCGCTCTACCGACGGACGCTACGTGGTGTCGGGTTGGCGAGCAGACACTTTCGTCGCCGGCCAACCCGAGCCCCGTCACGACGAGGTGGTGTCGGCCGCGGTGCGACTGCACGAGGCCACCGGCAAGCTGGAGCGACCGCGATTCCTGACTCAGGGGCCGACGGCGCCGTGGGCCGACGTCGACGTGTTCATCGCCGCCGACCGGGCCGCGTGGGAGGAACGACCGCTGCAGTCGGTGCCCGCCGCGGCCCGCACCGCGGCGCCCACCGCCGACGGACAGCGATCGGTCGAGTTGATCAATCAGCTTGCGGGACTTCGCCGTCCGACCAAGAGCCCCAACCAGCTGGTCGATGGCGACCTGTACGGCACCGTGCTCTTCGCCGGCGCGGCGGCGCCGGGGATCACCGACATCACCCCGTACTGGCGGCCCGCGTCCTGGGCGGCCGGGGTCGTCGTGGTCGATGCCTTGTCCTGGGGCGAGGCCGACGAAGGCCTGATCGATCGCTGGAACGCGCTACCGGAATGGCCGCAGATGTTGTTGCGTGCGTTGATGTTCCGGCTCGCAGTGCATGCGTTGCACCCGCGGTCGACGGCGGCGGCGTTCCCGGGATTGGCCCGCACCGCAGCGCTGGTGCGGCTGATCCTCTAGTCCGGCTCCACCGTCGTCGACTGTGCACGTTGTAAACGTGGGGACGCCGGTTTCGCGACCAGAGGCTGCACACTCGGCGCGGCGAATCTTCTAGTCGGGGAACTGAAAACGCAGTTCGTCAAGGGGGACCTTGCCGTCGTTGGACAGCACCCCTTCGGCGCGCAGGAGTTCCAGCTGCTTGGTGGTCAGATGCTTGGCGGGACGCCCCGATGCGGTGATCACCCGGTGCCAGGGCAGGTCGAGCGAATCGGTGCGCATGATCCAGCCGACGATGCGCGGACTGGAAAGCCCTGCGACAGCGGCGATGTCGCCGTAGGTCGAAACCCGGCCGGCGGGGATCGACGCGACCAGCGCGCGCACCCGCTCGACCTGGTCCTCGGTGATCGGCGCCATGGTCAGGCCAGCCGTTCGCGGATCAGCGCGGCGACCTCGGCTGGCTTGGTCTCGGCCACCATGTGGTCGCAGTCGAACGTCAGGTGCCGGAAATCGGCGCCCAGGCGTTCGCGCAGAGCGCCGACGAGTTTCTCGGTGACGTAGGGTGGCGACGTCTGCGCAGCCTGAACGAGCGTGATGTGAGTTCCATGGGGCGGCAACACGATATCGCGCGCCAATTCACTCCAGTAGGCCATCATCGCGGGCAGGCTGAGCCGCCAGGTACACCGGCCGTCCGGCAGCATGACGAGATGTTCGTCGAGTTCGGCATCGACCACGGCCGCATCAACACCCTTCCAGGATCCGTTCGTCTTCGCCGCACGCGCCTCGGTGACATCGGTGTAGTCGGGGGAGCCCAGCATCGCGTCGGCGATCTCGAGCATCCATGCGCCGTCGAGGCCGACGGCAGGGTCGAGCAGCAGCAGGCCCGAGACCCCGTCCGGGCGGGAGGCCGCGAGACTCATCGCGACAGCGCTGCCGAAGGAGTGCGCCACGATCGCGACGGGTCCGTCGGCCTCGTTGTCGAGCAGTTCGGTCAGCGCCGCCACGTTGGCGTCGATCGTCCACGGAGCGTCCCATGACGAGTGGCCGTGCCCGATCAGATCCGGTGCGGCAACGGCGATCTCGGGCAGGTAGCGGTCTGCCAGATGCCCCCAGCGTTGGCCGTGCCCGGTGAGCCCGTGCAGAGCCAGCAGTCGCACCGGGCCGGGCGGGCCGAAGCGGTGCACGTGCAGTCGGGTCACGCGTCGATCGTGCCAGCCGCTGATCGGGGCCACTTGTCGGACCCCCGTGGTGTCATTCGGCTATGTCGTTCCACTGGGGCCCGGAGGCCCGCGCCGCGCTCGATCCCGACCTGCGTGGGACGCTGCGCGTGCTCGGCGGTCCGGGCACCGGGAAGAGCTCGCTGTTGATCGATGCGGCCGCCACCCGGATCGGTGCGGGGGCCGACCCGGAATCGGTTCTGCTGCTGACGGGTTCGGGCCGCATCTCCGCGCAGGCCCGCAGCGCATTGACCGCTCGCCTGCTGAGCGCCCAGGCCGCTGTCGCCGGCCCCGCGGTCGTGCGGGAGCCGCTGGTGCGCAGCGTGCACAGTTACGCCTTCGCGGTGCTGCGGCTGGCGGCCCAGCGCGCCGGTGGCCCACCGCCCCGGCTGGTCACCAGCGCCGAGCAGGACGCGATCATCGCCGAACTGCTCGCCGGTGAGATCGCCGACGGCCCCGACGGATGGCCGGCCGAGCTGCGGGCGGCGCTGGGCACCGACGGCTTCGCCGCCGAGTTGCGCGAGCTACTCACCCGCTGCGCCGAACGCGGCGTCGACCCCCAGCAGCTGGAGCGGGTGGGCCGGCTCTCGGGCCGCCCTGAATGGACCGCGGCGGGCCGATTCGCGCGCAGCTACGAGCAGGTGATGCTGCTGCGCGCAGCGGTGGGCACGGCCGCCCCGCAGGCGACGACGCCGGCCGTCGGCGCCGCCGAACTGGTCGGCGCCGCGCTGGAGGCCTTCGCTGTCGACGCCGAGTTGCTGGCCGCCGAGCGGGCCCGGATCGGTGTGCTGCTGGTGGACGACGCTCAGCAGCTCGACCCGCAGGCCGCGCTGTTGGTTCGCGTGCTGGCCGCCGGTGCCGACGTAACGCTGCTCGCCGGTGACCCGGACCAGGCGGTCTTCGGCTTCCGGGGCGCGGAGCCGGCGGCCCTGCTGGGCGACGGCACGCCGTCGGTCACCCTGGCGACCTCCCATCGCTGCGCCCCGGCCGTCGCCCGCGCGGTGTCCGGGGTCGCGGCGAGGTTGTCCGGCGGCGGCCACATCGACGGCGTGGGTGACGATCCCGGCTCGGTGCTGGTGCAGTCAGCCGTCTCGACCGCCGCGGAATCGGCGTTGATCGCCGACTACCTGCGGCGCGCCCACCTCGTCGACGGGGTGCCGTGGTCGCAGATGGCGGTGGTGGTCCGGTCGGTGCCGCGCGCGGCGGCGGGGTTGTCGCACGCGCTGGAGCGGGCCGGTGTGCCCGTGGCTCCCGCGGCACTCACCGGCCCGCTGATCGCGCAGCCTGCCGCGCAGGCGTTGCTGGCCGTGCTGACCGCGACGGCCGACGGGCTGTCCGGCGAGCAGGCGGTGGCGCTGCTCACCGGACCGATCGGCCGGGTGGACCCGGTGTCGTTGCGCCAGCTGCGGCGCACGCTGCGCCGCGGCGAGACCGCCGGAGCGGCACAAGAATTCGGTGACCTGTTGGTCGCTGCGCTCGCCGGCGCATCGTCGGCGCGACTCTCCGCCGCCCAGGCCAGGCCGGTGCAGCGGGTACGCGCGGTGCTGGAGGCCGCGGCCGAATCGCACCGTCGCGGTGAGGACCCGCGCTACACGCTGTGGGCGGCCTGGCAGCGCTCCGGATTGCAGCGACGCTGGCTGACCGCGAGCGAGCGTGGCGGCACCGCGGGCGTGCAGGCCGGTCGCGACCTCGACACGGTGACGGCGTTGTTCGATGCCACCGACAAGTACCTCGCCCGCACTGCCGGAGCGTCGCTGCGTGGCCTGCTCGATCACTTGATCACCGAGCAGCTGCGCGCGGTCGGCACCGAGACCGCCGCGGCCGAGCAGGTCGCGGTGCTCAGCGCGCACGCCGCGATCGGCCACGAGTGGGACCTCGTCGTGGTCGCCGGTCTCCAGGAAGGGCTGTGGCCCAACACGATTCCACGGGGCGGGGTGCTCGGCACTCAACGCCTGCTCGATGTGCTCGACGGCGTGACCGAGAACGCCTCGATGCGGGCGCCCCTGCTCGCCGAGGAGCGGCGACTGCTGGTCGCCGCTTTGGGCCGCGCCCGGACGCGACTGCTGGTGACGGCCGTCGACGGGGAGGCCGGTGGCGGCGACGAGGACAGCATGCCGTCGCCGTTCTTCGCCGAGATCGCGCAGTGGTCCACCGGGGACGCCGACGCCGCGTTGCAACCGGTCGTCGGGCCGCGGGTGTTATCGACCAACGCGGTGGTCGGCCGGTTGCGGGGCGTGGTGTGCGCGCCGCAGGGCAGCGTCACCGACGAGATGCGTGATTGCGCCGCAACGCAATTGGCCCGGCTGGCCGACGCTGGCGTGCCGGGTGCCGATCCTGCCGGTTGGTACGGCATGGCCGCGGTCAGCACCACCGCGCCGATGTGGAGTCGCGACGAGCAGCCGGAGCACGTCGTCACGCTGACGCCGTCGAGTCTGCAGACGCTGACCGACTGCCCGTTGCGCTGGATGGCCGAACGCCACGGCGGCACCGACCCGCGCGACCTCGGCTCGACGGTCGGTTCGATCGTGCACGCGTTGATCGCCGAGCCGGGCGGCGGAGAGCCGGAACTGCTGGCCGCGCTCGAGCGGGCGTGGCGACACCTGCCGTTCGAATCACGTTGGTACGCAGACAATGAACTCGCCCGGCACCGGACCATGATCGAGACGTTTCTGGAGTGGCGGACGCAGACCCGCAGCGAGTTGACCGAGGTGGGCGTCGAGGTCGAGGTCGACGGCGGGCTCGACGGCGGGCATGTCCGGCTGCGCGGCCGGGTCGACCGCATCGAACGCGACGCCGCGGGCCGGTTGGTGATCGTCGACGTCAAGACCGGCAAGACGCCCGTCACCAAAGACGACGCGCAACGCCACGCTCAGCTGGCGGCCTATCAGCTCGCGGTGGCCGAGGGCTTGGTGGACCACGGCGACGAACCGGGTGGCGGCCGGTTGGTGTACCTCGGAAAGCCGGGATCGGGCGGTGCGACCGAGCGTGAGCAGGACCCGCTGACTCCGGAGGCCCGCGAACAGTGGCGCGACACGATCCGCCGTGCGGCCGACGCGACAGCCGGGCCGCAGTTCCTCGCCCGAGTCAACGACGGGTGCTCACACTGCCCGCTGCGGGCGAGCTGCCCCGCGCAGACCGGACTCGATGGGCAGGGGGCAGTATGACGGTCATGGCTCCCGCGCGTTACACCCCAGCCGAATTGGCCACTGCGCTGGGTCTTTTCGAGCCGACTGAAGAGCAGGCCGCGGTCATCGCCGCCGCGCCGGGTCCGCTGGTGGTGATCGCCGGTGCCGGCGCCGGTAAGACCGAGACGATGGCGGCTCGGGTGGTATGGCTGGTCGCCAACGGCTACGCCGACCCGGGACAGGTACTCGGACTGACGTTCACCCGCAAGGCCGCCGGTCAACTGCTGCGCCGTGTGCGGTCGCGACTGGCCCGGCTGGCCGGCGCCGGCCTCGTCTTCGGCGGCGAGCCCGGTGAGCCCGAGGGCACCCCGGAGGTCAGCACGTACCACGCCTTCGCCGGTCAACTGCTGAGCGAATACGGCCTGCTGTCGACCCCGGCCTACGCGCAGCCAATCGAGCCGGACACCCGCCTGCTCAGCGAGACCGAGCTCTGGCAGCTGGCTTTCGACGTCGTCAACTCCTACCCGGATGCGCTGCGGACCGAGAAGAACCCGGCGTCGGTCACAGCGATGGTCCTGCGGCTGTCGAGCGAACTCGCCGAGCATCTGGTCGACACCGACCAGCTTCGCGATACCCACGTCGAACTCGAACGTCTGGTGCTCACCCTGCCCGCGGGCCGCTACCAGCGCGACCGCGGCCCGAGCCAGTGGTTGCTGCGCATGTTGGCCACCCAGGCCGAACGTGCCGAAGTAGTGCCGCTGATCGACGCCCTGCACCAGCGCATGCGGGCAGACAAGGTGATGGACTTCGGCAGCCAGATGTCCTGCGCCGCACGGCTGGCGATGGGCGTGCCGCAGGTCGGCGAGCAACTGCGCGGCCGCTACCGGGTGGTGCTGCTCGACGAGTACCAGGACACCGGCTATGCCCAGCGGATGCTGCTGTCCTCGCTGTTCGGCGGCGGCATCGACGACGAGTTGGCGCTGACCGCCGTGGGGGACCCGATCCAGTCGATCTACGGCTGGCGTGGTGCCTCGGCGACCAACTTGCCGCGGTTCACCACGGACTTCCCGATGGCCGACGGCAGCCCGGCGCCGGTGCTGGAGTTGAGCACCAGCTGGCGCAATCCACCGACCACCCTGCACGTGGCCAACGCCGTCTCCGCGGACGCGCGACAGCGGTCGGTGGCGGTGAGCCCGTTGCGCTCGCGGCCCGACGCCGAGCCCGGCTCGGTCCGCGCCGCGCTGCTGCCCGATGTCCTCGCCGAACGCGACTGGGTCGCCGACCACCTACAGCAGCGCTACCGGCAGGCCGCGGTCGACGGCGTCGCGCCGCCGACCGCCGCAATCCTGGTGCGCCGCAACGCCGATGCAACGCCGATCGCAGCCGCCCTGCGCGCTCGCGGGGTGCCCGTCGAAGTCGTCGGCCTGGCCGGGCTGCTCGCGGTGCCCGAGGTTGCCGACGTGGTCGCGATGCTGCGCCTGGCCGCCGACCCGACGGCTGGCGCGGCCGCGATGCGGGTGCTCACCGGCCCGCGCTGGCGACTGGGCGCGCGCGACATCGCGGCGCTGTGGCACCGAGCCGTCGCGATCGGCGGGACGATTGCAGCGGGTCGCGATCAAACAGCCGTCGCGATCGCAGAGGCGGCCGGACCGGAGGCGGACACCGCCGGTCTGGCCGATGCACTTGCCGATCCCGGCCCCGCCCAAGGCTATTCGGCCGAGGGGTATCGCCGCATCACGGCGCTGGCCGACGAACTGAGCCTGCTGCGCAGCCATCTCGGTCACCCGCTGCCCGATCTGGTCGCCGAGGTGCGCCGCCTGCTCGGCGTCGACTGCGAGGTGCGGGCGGCGTCGCCCGGCAACGGCTGGACCGGCACCGAGCAACTCGACGCCTTCGCCGACGTGGTCAGCGGCTACGCCGACCGCACGGCCGCGGCGACCGATGCGCTCGCGTCGGTCGTCGGCTTGCTGGCCTACCTCGACGCGGCCACGGTCGTCGAGAACGGCCTGGCGCCCGCGCAGGTCGTCGTCGCGCAGAACCGGGTGCAGGTGTTGACCGTCCACGCCGCAAAGGGTTTGGAGTGGCAGGTGGTCGCCGTGCCGCACCTGTCCGGCGGGCTGTTCCCGTCCACCGCACAGGCCCGCACCTGGCTCACCGATGCCGCCGACCTGCCGCCGCTGCTACGCGGCGACCGCTCGACCAAGGGGGTCCACGGCGTCCCAGTCCTGGACACCTCCGACGTGACGGACCGAAAGCAGTTGTCGGACAAGATCTCCGCGCACCGGGCGCAACTCGAGCAGCGCCGCATCGACGAGGAGCGCCGCCTGCTCTACGTCGCCATCACCCGCTGCGAGGACACGCTGCTGTTGTCCGGTCACCACTGGGCCGCCACCGGCATCAAAGCGCGGGGGCCGTCGGATTTCCTGAGCGAGATCAAGGACATCATCGACGAGTCGGTCGACCCGGGTCACGTGGTCGAGCAGTGGGCGCCGGCCCCGCCCGACGGCGAGCGAAACCCGTTGCGCGACAGCGTCCACGAGGCGAACTGGCCCGTCGACCCGCTCGGCGATCGCCGGGCCGACGTGCAGCGCGGCGCCGACCTGGTGACCGCCGCCATGGCCACACCCGTCGACACCATCGAGGACCCCGAGGGCTGGGCGGCCGACGTCGACGCGCTGTTGCAGGAACGCGACCGCGCCGGGCAACCGCCAGAGCAGACCCTGCCCAGCGGCCTGTCGGTCAGCAGCCTGGTCGAATTGGCCCGCGACCCCGAACACGCCGCCCAGCGGCTCGCCCGTCGACTACCGGCCCGTCCGGAGCCACATGCCCTGCTGGGGAACGCCTTTCACGACTGGGTGGAGCGCTTCTACGGCGCCGAGCGGTTGTTCGACCTCGCCGACCTGCCCGGTGCCGCCGACACCGACATCGCCCAGCGCGACGCCGACGAACTCGCGGCGCTGCAAGATGCATTCCTCGCCTCGTCGTGGGCCGCGCGCACGCCGATCGCCGTCGAGGTGCCTTTCGAGATGGCCATCGGCGACACGGTGGTGCGCGGGCGCATCGACGCGGTCTTCGCCGAACCCGACGGCGGCGCGACTGTCGTCGACTGGAAGACCGGCGAACCGCCGCACGGCGCCGAAGCCGCCCGGCACGCCGCGATTCAGCTCGGCGTTTACCGAATTGCCTGGGCAGCGCTGAGCGGCTGCCCGGAGCCCTTGGTGCGCACGGCTTTTCACTACGTGCGCGGCGGCAAGACCGTTACCCCGGACGTATTGCCCAGCCACGACGAGCTGGCCGGAATGCTCGGCTCAAGTCGCTCAAGCCGCTCAGGCTGATGTAGCGGCTTCTCCGCAGCCCGCTGTGCGGGCCGCATCGTCGCCGCTCAGGCTGATGTAGCGGCTTCTCCGCGGCCCGCTGTGCGGGCCGCATCGTCGCCGCTCAGGCTGATGTAGCGGCTTCTCCGCGGCCCGCTGTGCGGGCCGCATCGTCGCCGCTAGGAGTTACGCGCGATCTTCAGCGCGGTGGTGATCATCGGAATCTGCAGCGGCAGCCGGGCCAGCGCGATGATCCGCATCGGCCACGGCTTGTCCCACCACAGCCGGACCATGTTGAGGTTGCCCGGGAACACCCCGACGAACAGCGCGACCGCGGCCAGCGCCGCCAACCGCCGGGTCTGCAACGGCACCAACAGCGCGCCGATCGCCAACTCGGCGACCCCGGACGCGTAGGTATAGAACCGCGGGCTACCGGGCAGTTCGGCCGGGATGATGTCGTCGAACGGCTTAGGCGCGACAAAGTGCAGGGTGCCGATGCCGAACAACATCGCTGCGACGCGATAGGCGAGGGTCTGACTGGCGTCCCGTTGCGGGCTGTGAGTGATCGCGGTCATGGTTACATTGTGTCGTGCGCCCGGTCGAGCCGATGAGCTGTGGTCAAAGTTAGCCCTCGCGAACGTGATCTCGACGAGACGCTGACCGCCAAGCCCGGCTACGCGCTCGTCGGCGTCGTGCGGGTCCCCGAAGTCCAGCTCAGTCCCATCCGGGCGATCTGGCGCCGCATCGTCATCGCGCTGCTGGCCCTGGCGGCCGCGGTGGTCACCGTCTATCTCGGCCGCAACGGCTACACCGACGTCCGCGGCGGGCAACTGACCTTCCTGGACTGCCTCTACTTCGCGACGGTGTCGCTGACCACCGTCGGCTACGGCGACCTGACCCCGTACACCGAATTCGCCCGGTTGATCAGCGTGGTGGTGCTGACGCCGCTGCGGATCCTGTTCCTGGTGGTGTTGGTCGGTACGACCCTCCAGGTCCTCACCGAGCGGTCGCGGCAGGCCTGGAAGATTCAGCGTTGGAGGAGTTCAGTGCGCAACCACACCGTCGTCATCGGCTACGGCACCAAAGGCAAGACCGCGGTTGCCGCGATGTGCGGTGACGAAGCGGCCGGCAAGGACTTTGTCATCGTCGACATCGACCAATCCGCGCTCGACCACGCGGCCTCGGCCGACCTGGTCACCGTGCACGGCGACGCCACCCGATCCGACGTCCTGCGACTCGCCTCGGCCCAGCACGCGTCGGCGATCATCGTCGCCACCGGCCGCGACGACACCGCCACGCTGGTCACCCTCACCGCCCGCGAGGTCGCGCCCAACGCCAAGATCGTCGCGTCCATCCGCGAGGCCGAAAATCAGCACCTGCTCAAGCAATCCGGCGCGGACTCGGTCGTTGTCTCGTCCGAAACCGCCGGCCGACTGCTGGGCGTGGCCACCACCACTCCCAGCGTCGTCGAGATGATCGACGACCTGCTGACGCCGTCGCACGGATTCGCCATCGCCGAACGCGAGGTCGAGCCGACCGAACTCGGCGGCTCGCCACGGCATCTGCCCGACATCGTGCTCGGCGTGGTCCGCGCCGGCCGGCTCATGCGGGTCGACGCGCCCGAGGCCGACGCCATCGAAGCCGGCGACCGGCTGCTCTACGTCCGCAACACAGGGAAGTAGGTCCCTCGCTTGGATTTCGAACTGAAGGCCGTGCCGCTGTTGTCCCGCATCGGCGCCGATCGGGCCGATCAGGTGCGCACTGACATCGAGGCCGCGACGGCCGGCTGGGCGGACGCCGCACTACTACGGCTGGATTCACGCAACCAGGTATTGGTCGCCGATGGAAAAGTGTTGCTGGGCAAGGCAATCAAGCTTGCCGACAAGCCCCCGGCGGATGCGGTCTTTCTCGGTCGCGTCGATGACGGCCGGCACGTGTGGGCGGTCCGCGGTCCGCTGGAATCTCCCGAGGACCACGACGTCAAAGCCGAGGTCGCCGATCTGCGGCGGGCGGGCCAGCTCTTCGACGACGTCGGCGCACAGTTGGTCTCCGCCGCTGCGGCACTGCTGAATTGGCATGCCAGCGCCCGATTCAGCTCGATCGACGGCTCGCCGACCAAGCCGGTCCGGGCGGGCTGGGCGCGGGTCAACCCCGTCACCGGTCACGAGGAATTCCCGCGCATCGACCCCGCGATCATCTGCCTGGTGCACGACGGCGGTGACCGCGCGGTGCTGGCCCGTCAGACCGTGTGGCCGGACCGGATGTTCTCGCTGCTGGCCGGTTTCGTCGAGGCGGGGGAGTCGTTCGAGACGTGCGTTGCGCGCGAGATTCGCGAAGAGATCGGGCTCACCGTCAGCGATATTCGTTACCTGGGGAGCCAGCCGTGGCCGTTCCCGCGCTCGCTGATGATCGGCTTTCATGCGGTCGCCGACCCCGCCGAGCCGTTCGCGTTCAACGACGGCGAGATCGCGGAGGCCGAGTGGTTCACCCGTGACGAGATTCGCGCCGCGCTTGCGCTGGGCGACTGGAGCAGCGACTCGGATTCGCGCCTGCTGCTGCCGGGGTCGGTGTCGATCGCTCGGGTGATCGTGGAGTCCTGGGCAGAAGCGAGTTAGCCGGCTAGCTGTGCCAACTTCGCCTTGACCTCTTTGGCGGCGGGGTTGGTCAGCGTCGAACCGTCGGCGAACTTCACCGTCGGCACCACGTGATTGCCGTTGTTCACCGAGCCGACGAACTCCGCGGCCGCGGGATCCTGCTCGATGTCGACCTCGTCGTAAGCGATGCCCTCGGACTTCAACACCTTCTTGAGCCGGGTGCAGTAACCACACCACTGCGTGCTGTACATGGTGACGGAAGCGTTAGTCATAGTCCTACAAACATAGAGGGCCGCGGCGGTATGCCTACACCGCCTATGTCAGCCATCACTGCCAAGATGGACGCCATGGCGGCGATCGGTGTTCAGACAGACTCATTGACTGCCGAACTCGATGACGAACAGCGCGAGGCCGTGCTCGCTCCGCGCGGCCCGGTCTGCGTGCTCGCAGGCGCGGGAACAGGCAAAACCCGCACGATCACGCATCGCATCGCCCAGCTCGTCGCGACCGGGCATGTCGCCGCGGGCCAGGTGCTGGCGGTGACGTTCACCCAACGTGCCGCGGGCGAGATGCGAACGCGACTGCGGACACTGGGCGCCGCCGCGCAGACCGGCGTCGGCGGAGTGCGGGCGATGACGTTTCACGCCGCCGCCCACCGGCAGTTGCGCTACTTCTGGCCGCGGGTGGTCGGCGACACCGGTTGGCAGCTACTCGACACCAAGTTCGCGGTCGTCGCCCGCGGGGCCACCAGCGCGGGGATGAAGCTGACCACCGACGACGTCCGCGACGTGGCCAGCGAGATCGAATGGGCCAAGGCGTCGCTGATCTCTCCGGAGCAGTACCCCGACGCGGTGGCCGCCGCCTCCCGCGATGTTCCGCTGGACGCCGCCAGGGTCGCCGCGGTCTACACCGCCTACGAGTCGCTGAAGGCCCGCAACGACGGGGTCACCCTGCTCGACTTCGACGACCTGCTGCTGCACACCGCCGCCGCGATCGAGAACGACGCCGCGGTAGCCGAGGAATTCCGAAATCGCTACCGCTGCTTCGTCGTTGACGAATACCAGGACGTCACACCGCTGCAGCAGCGGGTGCTGTCGGCGTGGCTCGGCGACCGCGACGACCTCACCGTCGTCGGTGACGCCAACCAAACCATCTACTCGTTCACCGGCGCCTCGCCGCGCTACCTGCTGGATTTCTCGCGCCGCTTTCCGGACGCGACCGTGGTTCGCCTCGAGCGCGACTACCGGTCCACGCCGCAGGTGGTGTCACTCGCCAACCGCGTGATCGCCGCCGCCCGCGGGCGGGTGGCCGGCAGCAAGCTGCACCTGGTCGGTCAGCGGGATCCCGGGCCGGAGCCGACCTTTCGCGACTACCCCGACGAGGTCGCCGAGGCCGCCGCGGTGGCCAAGTCGATCGCCAAGCTGATCGACGCCGGCACGCCGCCGTCGGAAATCGCGGTGCTTTACCGGATCAACGCGCAGTCCGAGGTCTACGAGGAGGCGCTGACCGAGGCGGGCGTCGCCTATCAGGTCCGCGGCGGCGAAGGCTTCTTCAGCCGTCAAGAGATCCGGCAGGCCCTCTTGGCGCTGCAGCGCGCGGCTAACGCAGAGCTTGGTGGGCCGCTGCCGGAGGTGGTCCGCGGGCTGCTCGAGCCGCTGGGCCTGACCGCCGAGCCGCCGACCGGAACCCGGGCCCGAGAGCGCTGGGAAGCGTTGGTGGCGCTGGCTGAACTGGTCGACGAGGAAGTCGCGCAGCGGCCGTCGCTGGACATGGCGGAGCTCGTAGCCGAGCTCAGGACCCGCGCCGACGCACGGCACCCACCCGTCGTGCAGGGCGTCACGCTGGCGTCGCTGCACGCGGCCAAGGGGCTGGAATGGGACGCGGTGTTCCTGGTCGGCCTGACCGATGGGACGCTGCCTATCTCCCACGCGCTGGCCAAGGGCGGCGAGAGCGAGGCCGTCGAGGAGGAGCGCCGGCTGCTGTACGTCGGAATCACTAGGGCGAGAGTGCATTTGGCGATCAGTTGGGCGCTGGCCCGCAATCCGGGCGGACGGCAGGGGCGCAAGTCGTCGCGCTTCCTCAACGGCTTGTCGCCGCAGACGCAGGTCGATCCGTCGCCGAGCAAGCCGCGGCGCAAGAACGCCCCGGCCTCGCGCTGCCGGATCTGCAACAACCAGCTGACCAGCCCAGCGGCGATCATGTTGCGGCGCTGCGAGACGTGCGCCGCCGACATCGACGACGAGCTGCTGCTCGAGCTGAAGGACTGGCGGCTGCGCACCGCCAAGGAGATGAACGTCCCGGCCTACGTCGTGTTCACCGACAACACGTTGATCGCGATCGCCGAACTGCTGCCCACTGACGACGCCGCGCTGGTCGCGATCCCCGGTATCGGTGCCCGCAAGCTGGAGCAGTTCGGCCCGGACGTGCTGGAACTGGTCCGCAGCCGGGCATAAGCCCGTGGCGATCGCTAGCGCGGCGAAGCCGGGCGCAGTGGGTCGACACCATAAGCCCTGGTCAGAAAATCGGTTGCCGCGCAGCGCTGATACGATCTAGCCTCGAAGCTCGATATCGCGTGCCTAGACGAAGGGAGGGGAGCCCTCATGATCACCGTGAACGTATTCGACGTATACGCGGCCGGCGTCGTCGGCTCCCGCCATGCTGCCCATGACGCCATCTCGGCGGCTGCGCTCAAGCGCATTGCCGCCGCCAAGACCCAGCGTCCGTGGATCGGGGAACTACCCGCGTAGCGACCCCACCCGATAGGCCACGGACCCGAAGTCACCAGGATCCGTGGCCATTTTTGTTTGAGCACCCGCCACCGGTCCGAAATCCATCAGACCAGGAAGCAGGTGCACGACCATGACGACGGAACTCGATCCCGAGGATCAGCAGCCGGCGTTGCCCTGTCATGTCAGCGACCCCGACTTGTGGTTCGCCGACAGCCCGTCCGACCTGGAGCGCGCCAAGGAGTTGTGCATCGACTGCCCGATCCGGCGGGCTTGCCTGGCCGAAGCGCTGGACCGCGCCGAGCCATGGGGAGTGTGGGGTGGCGAGATCCTCGACCGCGGCTCGGTCGTCAGTCGGAAACGCCCACGCGGACGCCCCCGCAAGATCGCAGCCTAGCCAGCTGGGCGAAAGTCGTTAGACGGCAGCGGCATCCGGGTCGGCGAAGCCGGGCACCAGTTCGTCGGACAGCTTGCGCGTCGGGACGTGGGCGTCCAGCTGACACAGGATCGCCATCGAGGTGGCCAGCACCCGCATCGGGATGGCCAGCTTCGGTGGCAGATTCATCTGCCGCGCAGTCTTGATCTGTGACACGCCCTGATTCAGCTGACGATATGTCATGCGCTGCAACCACTTACGCGTGTAGTGGAAGACCTCGACCTCGACGGGTTCGACGTACTGGCGCAGCATCTCGTCGATGTCGCTGACCGAGACCTGCTCGCCCTTCTGGATGAACCCGGCCTTCTCCATGGTCGGCAGCACCATGTCGTAGTTCTTGTCGCGGGCCCACCGGATCGTCGCGCCGAGTTCGACCGGGAAACCACCGGGCAGCGGTGCGACGGCACCGAAGTCGATCACACCCATCTTGCCGTCGGGCATCAGCATGAAGTTGCCGGGGTGCGCGTCCCCGTGGATCATCTCGATGCGCCGCGGCGAGTCGAAAATGAATGCGGCCAAACGGGTTCCAAGCAGATCGCGTTGCTCGACGGTGCCCTCACGGATGATGTCGGCCATCGGAATGCCCTCGATCCATTCCTGGATGACGACCTTGGGGGCGCTGGCCACCACGCGGGGGACCAGGAAGTCGGGGTGGCCGTCGTAGGCCTTGGCGAATGTGCGCTGATGTTCGGCTTCCAGCCGGTAGTCGAGCTCCATCTCGGTGCGCTCGATCAGCTCGTCGACGACACCCTCGACGTCGACACCGGGCGCCAGCTGCTTGACGACGCCGATCATGCGCCGCAACGTCTTCAGGTCCGCCCGCAGCGCCTCGTCGGCGCCGGGGTACTGGATCTTGACGGCGACTTCGCGGCCGTCGGCCCATACGCCCTTGTGCACTTGGCCGATGCTCGCCGACGCCACCGCGGTGTCGTCGAATTCGGAAAAGCGTTGCCGCCACTTGGTGCCCAGCTGCGCGTCGAGCACCTTGTGCACCTTGTCGGCGGGTAGCGGTGGCGCGTCCTTCTGCAGCTTGACCAGCGCTTCGCGGTAGGGCTCGCCGAATTCCTCGGGAATCGCGGCTTCCATCACCGACAGGGCCTGGCCGACCTTCATCGCGCCGCCCTTGAGCTCGCCCAGCACGGTGAAGAGTTGTTTGGCCGCCTTCTCCATCAGCTCGGCGTTGACTTCGTCCTGCGATTTACCGGCCAGCCGCTTGCCGAACCCGAGAGCCGTGCGACCGGCGATGCCGCCCGCCAGGCCCGCCAGCTTCGCGTTGCGCGCAGCGCCTCCGCGTTTGATGTCTGCCACGCCATCCATCATCCACGATGAACATGAGCGTGCCCTATCGATCTGGAAACAACTGCTGTCAGCAGCAACACAGTGGATGCCGTGGCCACCGTCGCGCCACGATCGAGCCGGCATGCACGTCGAATTCGAGGGTGGCGCTCAGTGCGGCCGGCGGATCGGAGTCAACGCCGCGGACCGCGCCGATCACGCGATTGACCTGGCTGAGCGCCAGCGCCGCGGTGGCTAGCAGGGTGGCCCGATCGGCCACTCCGACGGTGTCGCGCAGTTGGGCGGCGACCGCGGGCCACGCCGCGTCGCGGTCCCGACGATGCAGGTCGGCGCACTCCAGGCACGATGTGGCGCCCGGGATGACGAGCGGGCCGACCAGCCCGGTGCCGTCCCGGACCCGCACCGCGAGGTGCGCGATGCCCTGGGCGTGCAGCTCGCGCAGCGTTCGTGGATCAGTGACCAGGTTGTCCGACAGCACGACCAGGTCGGCGTCGCCGGACGTCACGGCGGCGTGTGGCTGGTTGGTCTGTTTGATCCGCGCGCCCGAACACCGCAGGCCCTCGGCGAGCAGCTCGGACAACGGTCCGCGGCCGTGCACCCGGATCGAGACCGCCCGCGTCGAGCGCTGACGGGAGCCGCGCGTGGCCACCCCGGCGGTCACCAATTGTTCGACCAGGTCGGACAATTCGCCGTCGCTCAACCCGCTGCGCGTCTGTCGCAGCTCATTCATCGACACCGGCGCGTGCATCGCCCGCAACAGGCCTGCTAGCCCGGGGGCGGTCACCTCACGCGGCGGCCGGATCAACACGGCGCGCCGCGGACTCCACCCAACTTGCACGGCGCCGTCGGGGCGGAGCAGCACCGGCAGCGCCGGATCCAGCGCGTAGAGCTCGCCAGCCTGCGCCATCGTGGCACTGTGCCATGCCGCTCAGCGCAGCAGCCTCAGCTATCCACAGAGCCGGCGCCGCCGTCTTCGTCGCGGGCGCGCCGCTCGAATTCGGCGATGGCCTCGTCGATCCCGCTGGTGTCGCCGCCGAGCGCGCGGTCGATGAATGCGGCCGGGTCGTCGAGGTCGTCGGAGCCGGGCAACAGGTCGGGGTGCTGCCAGACCGCGTCGCGGGCGTCGACCCCGACGGCCTGGGTCAGCCGGTCCCACAGCGCCGCGGCCTCGCGCAGCTTCCGGGGCCGCAGTTCCAGGCCCACCAGCGTGGCGAAGGTCTGCTCGGCCGGTCCGCCGGTGGCGCGGCGGCGACGCAGCGTCTCACCGAGCGCGGCCGCGCCCGGAATGCGCTCGCCAAGCGCGGCGTTGACGACGGTCTGCACCCAGCCCTCGATGAGCGCCAGCAGCGTCTCGAGTCGCTCGAGCGCCTGGGTCTGCTCCGGGGTGGCCTTGGGCTCGAAAACCCCTTGGCCCAACAGTTGTTCGACGGCGGCGGGGTCGTTCATCATCGCCGGGTTGAAGTCGCGGGCCAGTTCCTCGATGCCCTGCATGTCGATCTTCATGCCCTTGGCGTAGGCCTCGACCGCGCCGAGCAGCTGGCTCGACAGCCAGGGCACGTGCGTGAACAGCCGGTGGTGGGCCGCCTCGCGGGCAGCCAGGAAGGTGACGATCTCGCTGCGGGGCTGTTCGAGGCCGTTGGCGAACGCCTCGACCGCTTCGGGTAGCAACGCCGCAATTCCTTTGGGCCCCAATGGCAAACCGATGTCGGTCGAGGTGAGGACTTCCTTGGACAACCGGGCCAGCGCCTGACCCAGCTGCGAGCCGAACGCCATGCCACCCATCTGCGACATCATCGACAGCAGCGGGCCGGCCATGGCCTTGGCTTCCTCGGGCAGCGCGGAGGCCCACACCGTCGCGATCTGCTGGGCCATCGGATCGCACAGCCGCTTCCAGGTCTCCAGCGTGTTGTCCACCCACTCGTTGGGCGTCCAGGCGACGGCCTTGGTGGTGCCGGCCGGCAGCGAGGTCACGCCGTTGAGCCAGGTATCGGCGAGGTGCACGGCGTCGCCGATCGCCTCGCGGGTCGCAACCGGGATCGGTGCCACGAACCCGATCGAGCTCGATGCCAGCTGGCGGGCCAGCTCGTAGTTGACCGGGCCGGAGGACTGCCCGCTCATGCCGGCGCCGCTGAACATCTGTCCCAGCCGGGTGAACATCTGGCCCAGGTCGGCCACGTTGAAATCGCCGCCGAGGCCGCCCAGTCCGAAGGGGTCGGCAGACCCCGAACCCGACTCGGGATCGTTCTCGCGGCGCTTGTCGCGGTCCGGGTCGTCTCCCGCGGAGAAGCCGAAAGGCAGGTCAGCCATGCCCACAACGGTACTCACCGACACTGCGTGACGCGCGGCCCGGCGTCACGCTCTCAGTGAACGGGGCCGGGTGCGGCTGCCGTCTAGTGTTAGCGACGTGAACAGGCGGATTCTGACGCTGATGGTCGCGCTGGTCCCGATCGTGGTCTTCGGTGTGCTGCTCGCGGCGGTGACGGTGCCGTACGTGTCGCTGGGCCCCGGCCCGGCGTTCGACACGCTCGGCGAGATCGACGGCAAGCAGGTCGTCGAGATCAAGGGCACACAGACCCATCCGACGACCGGCCACCTGGACATGACGACGGTGTCCCAGCGCGACGAACTCAGCCTGGCCGAGGCGCTCACCCTGTGGCTGTCCGGCCAGGAGCAACTGATGCCGCGCGACCTGGTCTACCCGCCCGGGCAGTCCCGCGACGAGGTCGACAAGGCCAATGACGCCGACTTCAAAGAGTCTGAGCACAACGCCGAATTCGCCGCGCTGGGCTACTTGAAGTACCCGAAGGCCGTCACGATCGTGACGGTGTCCGATCCCGGGCCGTCGGTGGGCAAGCTGCAGTCCGGTGACGCCGTCCAGGCGGTCGACGGCAAGCCGGTGGCCGACGTGGAGCAGTTCACCGGCTTCCTGAAGACCACCAAGCCCGGGCAGCAGGTTACGGTCGACTTCCGCCGCAAGAACGCGCCGAACGGCAGCGCCAAGATCACTCTGGGTCATCACCCCAAAGGCGACTACGGCTTCGTCGGGGTCTCGGTGACCGACGCGCCGTGGGCGCCGTTCGCCGTCGACTTCAACCTCGCCAATGTGGGCGGACCGTCGGCCGGGCTGATGTTCAGCCTCGCCGTGATCGACAAACTCACCACGGGCGATCTCGCCGCCTCCAAGTTCGTCGCGGGCACCGGCACGATCAAGCCCGACGGCGAGGTCGGCAAGATCGGCGGCATCGGGCACAAGATGAGCGCGGCCCACGATGCGGGCGCGACGGTGTTCCTGGTGCCGGCCGGCAATTGCTACGAGGCGAACGCGACCAAGGTGCCGGGCCTGCAGTTGATCAAGGTCGACAACCTCGGCGGCGCGGTGGACGCCCTGCATGCCGTGGCCGCCGGCGGTCATCCGCCGAGTTGTTGAGTGGAGCCGCACAAATTGGCGATGCGTAAAGTCGAGGACATTGCCACTGTCGAGACTGAGCAGGGAGCGTAGCTAGTGGGGATGCGGCCCGCCGCCAGAATGCCGAAGCTGACCCGACGCAGCAGGACTCTCATCGCGATCGCGTTGACCGTGATCGGGTTGCTGCTGGTCGGGCCTCGCCTGATCGACGCCTACGTCGATTGGCTGTGGTTCGGCGAGCTGGGCTACCGCTCGGTGTTCAGCACCGTCCTGGTGACCCGGCTGATCGTGTTCGTGGTGATCGGGTTGCTCGTCGGTGGCATCGTCTTCGGCGGGCTGGCCCTGGCCTACCGCACCCGGCCGGTTTTTGTCCCGAGCAATGGCAGCGACCCGGTGGCGCGTTACCGCACGGTAGTGATGTCGAGGCTGCGGGTGATCGCCGTCGGTGTCCCCGTGACCATCGGGTTGCTGGCCGGCATTGTCGCGCAGACCTTTTGGATTCGGATCCAGCTCTTCCTGCACGGCAGCAGCTTCGGCGTCCGGGACCCGCAATTCGGCAAGGACCTCGGCTTCTACGCCTTCGAGCTGCCGTTCTACCGGCTGGTGCTCAGCTTCTTCTTCGTGGCCGTATTCCTGGCGTTTGCGGCGAATCTGCTGGCGCACTACATCTTCGGTGGCATCCGGCTGTCCGGGCGGACGGGTGCGCTGAGCCGCTCGGCGCGCATCCAACTGATCAGCCTGGTCGGAACGCTGGTGTTACTCAAGGCGCTCGCCTACTGGCTGGACCGCTACGAACTGCTGTCCCACACGCGGGCGGGTAAGCCTTTCACCGGTGCCGGTTACACCGACATCAACGCCGTGCTGCCGGCCAAGCTGATTCTGCTGGCGATCGCGCTGATCTGCGCGGTGGCGGTGTTCTCGGCGATTGTGCTGCGGGACTTGCGTATTCCCTCCATCGGCCTGGTGCTGTTGCTGCTGTCCTCGATGGTCATCGGCGCCGCGTGGCCGCTGATCATCGAGCAGTTCAGCGTCAAACCCAATGCGGCGCAGAAGGAACGCGACTACATCAGCCGCAGCATCACCGCGACCCGGCAGGCCTACGGCCTGACCGACGACGTGGTGACCTATCGGGACTACAGCGGTGACGGTAAGGCGACGGCCGAGCAGGTGGCCTCGGATCGCGCCACCACGTCCAACATCCGCCTGCTCGACCCGACCATCATCAGCCCGGCGTTCACCCAGTTCCAGCAGGGCAAGAACTTCTACTATTTCCCGGACCAGTTGTCGATCGACCGCTATCGCGAACGCGACGGCAACCTGCACGACTACGTGGTCGCCGCACGGGAACTCAATCCCGACCACCTGATCGACAACCAACGGGACTGGATCAACCGGCATACCGTGTTCACCCACGGCAACGGCTTCATCGCGTCACCGGCCAACACGGTGCGCGGTATTGCCAACGACCCCAACCAGAATGGCGGCTACCCGGAGTTCAAGGCCACCGTCGTCGGGGCCAACGGCGGCGTGACGTCCACCGGTCCCGCGCCGCTGGATCAACCGCGGGTCTACTTCGGGCCGGTGATCGCCTCGACGCCCGCCGACTACGCGATCGTCGGCAAGAACGGTGTAGACCGCGAGTACGACTACGAGACCAATACCGAGACCAAGAACTACACCTACACCGGTAGTGGGGGAGTGCCGCTGGGCGGCTTGCTGTCGCGCGGGGTGTTCGCCGCTAAATTTGCCGAGCGAAACTTCCTGTTCTCCAACGTGATTGGATCCAACAGCAAGATCCTGTTCAACCGCGACCCGGCTCAGCGGGTCGAGGCGGTGGCGCCGTGGCTGACGACGGACAGCAGCGTCTATCCGGCGGTCGTCAACAAGCGCATGGTGTGGATCATCGACGGCTACACCACGTTGGACAACTACCCGTACTCCGAACTCACGTCGCTGTCGTCGGCCACCGCCGACTCCACCGAGGTGGCGTTCAACCGGTTGGCGCCCGACAAGCAGGTGTCTTACATCCGCAACTCGGTGAAGGCCACGGTCGACGCCTACGACGGCACGGTCACGCTCTACGAGCAGGACGAGCACGACCCGGTGCTCCAGGCGTGGATGAAAGTCTTTCCGGGAACGGTGAAGCCGAAGAGCGAGATCACCGGCGAACTGGCCGCGCATCTGCGTTACCCCGAGGATCTGTTCAAAGTGCAGCGGATGCTGCTGGCCAAGTATCACGTCAACGACCCGGTGACGTTCTTCTCGACGTCGGACTTCTGGGACGTTCCGCTGGACCCGAACCCAACCGCCAGCAGCTACCAGCCGCCGTACTACATCGTCGCGAAAAACATTGCCAAGGGCGATGATTCGGCGTCGTTCCAATTGACCAGCGCGATGAACCGGTTCAAGCGCGACTATCTGGCCGCCTACATCAGCGCGAGTTCCGACCCGTCGACCTACGGCAAGATCACCGTCCTGACGATTCCCGGGCAGGTCAACGGTCCCAAGCTGGCGAACAACGCGATCACCACGGATACCGCTGTGTCCCAGGACCTTGGCGTGATCGGCCGAGACAACCAGAACCGGATCAAGTGGGGCAACTTGCTGACGCTGCCGGTTGCGCAGGGCGGGCTGCTCTACGTCGAGCCGGTCTACGCGTCGCCCGGGTCCAGCGACGTGGCCTCGTCCTATCCGCGGTTGATTCGGGTGGCGATGATGTACAACGACAAGATCGGCTACGGCCCCACCGTCGGCGACGCGCTGACGGGATTGTTCGGACCGGGCGCCAACGCGAGCGCGGCCGGCATCGCGCCCACCGAATCCGGTGGTCCGCCGCCCGCCTCGCCCCCGGGTGAGCCACCCGCCAGTCCACCGCCGGCCAACGCCGCGGTTCCGCCGCCGAGCGGTGCCGTCAGCCTCTCGCCGGCCAAGGCCGCCGCCCTCAAGGACGTCGAATCGGCGATGGGTGCCGCGCGCGACGCCCAGAAGTCAGGCGACTTCGGCTCCTACGGCGCGGCCCTGCAGCGCCTCGACGACGCGATCAACAAGTACAACAACGCGAAGTAGTGCTGGTCAGCGCGCGATTTGGTGGCCCTGCACGCGTTCGGTAACCTTGTATTCACCCGTCGCGGGGTGGAGCAGCTCGGTAGCTCGCTGGGCTCATAACCCAGAGGTCGCAGGTTCGAATCCTGTCCCCGCTACTAGTAGAAACGGCCCCCGGAGATCACTCCGGGGGCCGTTTCGTCCCGCTTTGGGAACACTTTTGGGAACATTAGGCGGACCGATACGCTCTGAGGCGTCTTGCGAGTCGTCGGCCTCAGCGCGGGCTACAGGAGGACGGTGGGGCGAGTGTCTTTTACGTTCGCCGAGCTGCCCGAGCCGAATGAGGTCACCTGGGCGACTGGCCGATTGACGACGCGTACCTACGCCAGCCGGAGTTTCGTCATGACATTCGGTCAGGACGCCGGCCAGCAGGCGCGCTATATCCACAAGGTTTTCGACGAGTCACCGGCGGAAGACGACGATGACTGGGAATGGACAACTGACGTGGTCTACTCGACACCCGGCGGACGCAAGCAGATCGAACTCAATGTCGCGCGATCTGCTGGCTCAGTGCGCAAGATTCGGATCCAGAAAGTGCCCACCTCGGGAGACGTGACCAGGCTGGAGCCTGTGCTCGAGCTCGATCGCGACCAGTCGACGCGGTTGATCGATCTCATCAAGGCTTTGGATTCGATTCCGGTCGACGGCGAAGGCACCGTCTACGTCGATGACCAGGTTTTGCGCGATTTTTTCTCGGACCCAGGGGCGATGGGCCGCGCATATTCACAGGATCCAGAGCGATTTCGTGCACTCATTCAGAGCGACGCGGATGCCCGTGACGTCATCGCGCTGCAGCACCGACGCGAGGTCGTAGCGACGATGCGAACATGGCTTGAGGACGATGCCGTGTTCGACGTCGAGAAAGACTCCGCAGGTGGGCCGGAATGTGCGTGGCAGCGTCTGTTGGAGGCGAACCCATGGGTCCTCGGGATCGGCCTCGGGGGGCAGCTGCTCACTTCTTGGGATAAGGACAAGCTTGAAAAAGTTGTGGTAGGCAGCGATATCAAGACGGTCGGCAAACGAGTTGATGCGCTGTTGCGTACGAATGGGTTAGTCCGATCGCTTGCCTTCGCTGAGATCAAGCACCACCGAACGGAGTTGCTGGCCGAGGAATATCGATCCGGTGTGTGGCGGCCTTCAAACGAGCTTGCAGGGGCGGTAGTGCAGGTTCAGCAGACCGTGCGTATGGCAGTGCGCGACCTCGGAGACTACATCGAGGATTCGGCCGAGGATGGCTCGCGGACCGGCACCGGCACCTTCGTTGTGCGACCGCGCTCGTTCCTCATCGTCGGATCGTTGAGCCAGCTGTTAGGTGACGGTGGCGGCCCAGTAGACGACAAGGTGCACAGCTTTGAGCTATTCCGGCGCAACCTTCACGAGCCGGAGGTTATAACATTCGACGAACTCATAGCCCGTGCCGAGTGGCACGTAAAGCTGGCCGAGGAGCAGGCATCTGTTCGGCATGACGTCGAACCCCATGATCATGCTGGATCAGAGCCACCGGCCCAGGCTGGACTTACTGCGGAGACTTCACAAACTTCAAGCATTGATCCGTGGGGCGACGACGCCCCGTTCTGAGAGGGTCGCTTTTACTCCAGCTCGGTAGCTGCTGGTCGATCTTCGGAGTCGGCGTTGTCGGACTTCCACACGTCACCGAGTAAGAACCCAGCGGCCTGCTCGGCCGCTTCGCGATCATCGTTGTCAAGCACGTGAGCATAAGTCTCAAGGAAGAAGCCGACGTTGGCGTGACCGATGCGCTCGCTGATGATTTTCGGACTGACCCCTGCCCGCAGCGCGCCGGTTGCATATGAGTGTCGAAGATCGTGAAAGGTGATGCGCGACAGGCCCGCCGCGACTGCGAGACGGTCGAATCGCTGTCGGATCGAGTCTGGATGCAGCGGCCGGCCGTCCTGGTACGTAAACACGTAGCCGCCCGCGTTGTAGGACTCTCCGAGAAGACTGCGCTCATTGTCCTGGACCTCGCGCCAGCTGCGGAGCGCCGCCACGGTCGCGCGATCGATGGAAATCGTCTTGTCGGCGTTGTGAGTCTTACCACCGGCCTTGTCGCGGGCATGCCCGCCGATCACCACACGATTGTTGTGTAAAGCGATCTCGCCGGTATCGAGATCGACAGCATCCCAATGCAAACCGCAGATCTGCCCACGGCGGATGCCAGTGGTGAGTTCCAACAGGAACAGTGCCGCGAAGCGGTCGTGTCGCACCGAGGCGAGGAAGGCTCGAATCTCCTCCGGCCTCCACACTTGGCGGCGGGTACGTGGGCGCCGAGGTGGCTTGACGTTGCTGGCCGGATTGTCGGTGAGGTATTTCCATGCAACGGCGTCTACGAGTGCGCGGTGGAGAAAGGCGTGCACATTGCGGACCGTCTTGGGTGCCAGACCGGTTGAAACCGGTTTGGGGACAATGCCTGAGCGATATCGCCGTACCGCGCTCCGTGAGGCGTGAATAGTCGTGTTGCAGGCCTCTGACACCTCCCGAGCGGTAGGTTCACCACCCTTCGCGGTGCGCGCCGACCAGTACTTGTACATTGCGGTGTCGTTGTCGCGTTTGACGCGGCCTTCGGCGAGCAATTTGGCGTACAGCTTCAACAGGGCAGGCTCATCGATGCGTTGCAGCCGTTCGGCCCCGATGTGCGGGACAACGTAGGCGCGCGCGTAGTCATGCCAGCTGCGCCACGTCGTCGCATCGAGCGCCGGCTCAACGGCATTCAGCCACTCGCTGAGGAATTCCGCGACCGTGCGGGTCGACGGTTTCACGACGCGTCCACGGTCGGCCTCTCGCATAGCTTCACGGCAGGCTTTCCAGGCCTCCCGTTCAGTGTCGAAGCCGCCCTTACTAATCCAGGGGTATTTGCCAGTCGACGGATCGCGCTGAGGAACGCGGAATTTGTAGTACCACTTGGAACCCCGCTGATGCACAGAGCCTTTCATGAGGCCAGCTCACGAAGGCCCGCTGTCAGGACGTACACACGGCCGCCGAGTCGGCGAACCGGTAGTTCTCCTGAGGCCACCAGTCGGTAGGCCGCGGCCCGGCTGATGCCCAGCAGCTGCGCAGCTCGCGGCACCGCGAGCAGAAGGGGCAGATCGTTGAATACGTTGTCTTCCATCTTGTTCACCACCCTCCATGGGGTCGTGTCGAGCAGAGCCTGTCGGGTCACCGGTGGCGCCGCATAAGGTTGTTGCCCAGTCGATTTTGGATTGCTACGGGCGCGGTTGCCCCTATGTCACTGAAGCTCCTAACACCACTGTAATTCTCTGTGGTGACATGCCGTGCAGAACTTTTGCGCGAAGTTTCGAGCGTTCCCTCATCCTTCTACCAGTCGCGTGTCGGCCGATCTGAGTGCACCTGCGGCCTTATCCCCAACGCCGCAGTAATCCAAAGCCTGTACTTTTCTCACTACATCCCAAAAGCACTGACTCCGTTACACATCCGCTCACACGCATCACCCCGTCTCACCACTACAAGAACCCCCCAAATACTGCCTGGCACATTTGCACAAGGGTGCGAGAATGGTTGTGGCACAGCAAGTGCCACAACCGTGGCCGCCGATGCCTCCCCGCCGCAGTCACCGTCAGTAGGTGGTTCAGGTGTTGACAATCTCCAAGCTGAAGCGCTGGTCGATCAACTACTACATCGACACCGCCCGCACCGCCCAGACAGCTAGCAGGGATGCGGCGCGGGCCGGTGGCGGGCTGGGGGAGTACTACACCGAGCACGAAACCCGTCCCCCGACATGGCTCCTGGCCGGCGACACCCACACAGTCGCCAAGTTGGTGGGCCTCACCGACGCGCAGCGGGTCGGCGGTGACGCCGACGCCGCGGCGGTATCGCGCTGGCTCGACGACGGCGTGACCCCGAATAGCGCGCAGGGTCGCGGATTCGGGCAGCGCGGGGTGCACGGCTTCGATTTAACGTTCTGCGCACCGAAGAGCGTCTCCCTGCTGCGGGCGCTACGCGGCGATGACGACGTGCTGACGAAAGCGATCGCCGATGCTCACTCCACCGCGATCGCCGAGGCGATGGAATACCTCACCGACCATGCCGGCTACACCCGCATCCACAACGCGGACACAGGCGAGAAAGACCTTGTGCGCCTTCCCGGTTTAGCGGCCATCGCCTATCAGCACGAGACGTCGCGGTGCGGGGACCCGCATCTGCACACCCACGTCATCGTCTCCAACCGCCAGGCCCGCGCCGACGGCGCGATGGTGTCGATCGACGGGACGTCGCTGTATCACGAAACCCGCGCGGCCGGAATCATTTATCAAGCCACCCTGCGCCGCGGACTACATCAGTCGCTCGGCTTGGAGTGGGAACCTGTCGACCCCTCCACGGGGATGGCTGAGCTCGCCGGAGTGGACCGCGCCACGATCACCGCCTGGTCGCGGCGCTCGACTCAGCTGCGCGAGTGGGCCGCCCACCACCTGAACCTGGTGGAGGAACCGTTGACCGCGGCGCAGCTGGCCGTCGCGCAAAAAGCCACCCGCACCGCCAAGCCCGAAGAACTCGCCTGGACCCAACTCGTCGCGCAATGGCGCACCGATGCGCGCGGCCTGCCCCTGGACCGCGCAGCCTTCGACCGAGCGCGCGCAGCCCGGCGCGCATCAGCGCGCACCCCCTTCGATACCGCGCGCATCCTGGCCGCCGCCAACAACATCGATAAGGCCGCCTTCACGCGCGCCGACCTCATCGAAATCCTCGCCGCGCAACTGCCGGTGCACACCGAGCGCACCCCCCGCGAACTGCTCGAATCCGAAGCCGACCAGATTGCGGTGCGCCTGACCGCACCCCGGGCCGCACACCAGCGCGAAGGCCACGAGCGCTACACACTCGACGCCATCCTGCGCGAGGAAACCGCGGTGCTTGAACTGGTGGATGCGCGCAACGACCGCGCCATGCTCTGGATCAAGAAGGAGGACACCGCGCACCTGTCGCCAGATCAGGAGCGCGCCGTCGAGAACATCGGCCGCTCACCGTGGCTGGTGCAACCCCTGTCCGCGCCCGCCGGGGCGGGCAAAACCACATCGATGCGCGCCCTGCGCACCGCCACACGCCGCCGATTCGACGGGACCACGCTGGTGCTGGCGCCGACTGGCAAGGCCGTCGACGTCGCGGTCCGCGAAGGCGCCGGCGACCACGGCCACACCATCGCCGAAGCCCTACAGCTGTTGCGTGACAAGCAGTTAGACCTCGGCCCCCACACACTCGTCGTGGTGGATGAAGCCGCGATGGTCGGCACAACCGACCTGCTGCACCTGCTGACCGCCACCACCCATGCGGGAGCCAAAACCGTGCTAGTCGGCGATGAATATCAGCTGGCACCGGTCAAAGCTCGCGGGGGCATGTTCGCCCAACTCTGCACCGATCTGCCCTGGGCGCAACATCTTTCTGCGGTGTGGCGGATGCGTGATGCGGGCGAACGCACCGCCTCACTCGCCCTGCGTGACGGGGGACCGGCTGCAATCCGCCGCGCGATCGGCTGGTACCGCACCCACGACCGCCTGCACTGCGGGGATCAGATCACAATGGCCAACGACGCCCTGGCCGGCTACGCGGCCGACATCGCGGCAGGCAAAGATGCACTCCTGGTGTGCGACCGCACCGAGACGGCCGACGCGATCAACGAACGCCTCCACCGCGACAACATCGACCCCAATGCGCCCACCGTGACCGGAGCCCGCAGCCACCGCATCGCGGTCGGCGACCTCATCCTCACCCGCAGCAACGACGCCACTGTTCCGCTGCGCGGCGGCGACGGCCTCGCCGTCGAGGACAGTCCGGTGCGCAACGGGCAGCGCTGGCAAGTCACTCACATCAACCCTGACAACAATCGACTCGTCGCCCCCCGCCTCGACGACCACACCCTCGGCGCGTTCACCAATGACTATGTCCGTGAACACATCACTTACGGCTACGCCATCACCGTGCACTCCGCCCAAGGCGCCACCGCCGACACCACCCACGCCCTACTCGGCGAAAAAAGCCACCCGCGCACTGGCCTACGTCGCCCTCACCCGAGGCCGCGGCACCAACACCGCCTACCTCTACGAACGAGCGGACCAGGACGAACACCGCCGTAACTTCGCCATAACTGAACGCGCTGCGGACCGTGGGGACGGTTACTACGCCTCCAGGCTGCTACGCAAAATAGTTGCTCACGACGGACGATCGGAAACCGCGCACGACGTCGCAGTGAAATCCGCATCCGAGCTTCTT
This sequence comes from Candidatus Mycobacterium wuenschmannii, assembly GCF_030252325.1. Taxonomy (NCBI): domain Bacteria; kingdom Bacillati; phylum Actinomycetota; class Actinomycetes; order Mycobacteriales; family Mycobacteriaceae; genus Mycobacterium; species Candidatus Mycobacterium wuenschmannii. The sequence continues at coordinate 5,029,803 of NZ_CP126981.1, forward strand.
CCATCGACTGTTCGTGCCGTGGTCGAGAAACGTTCGGTGGCGGTCCGCGACCGCGCTACCACTTACCGTCGCTGGCAGGCCCAGGCTACGGTGATTGATCCCGTGGCGCGAGAGGCACGTGGCCGCGATATGTCAGCAGAGCGCACCCGTGGTGACGGTCTTGAGCTGTGATCCCCTCGCGAGACGGAAAAGACACCGCCCACAACCTGTGCGGAGATGGCCTGTGAACCGACAGCGCTATGGCAACCTGTGACGCATGGAGAACGTTGCGAGCTCTGCGGCGGTAGTAGCGAAGGCTCGGACGTTTCCCCGCATCCGGTACATGGGCTCGAAGTATCGCCTCCTCCCGCATCTGGAGCGCGTATTCGCCGACATCAACGGAGCAACAGCCGTCGACGCGTTTTCGGGGTCCGGTGTCGTCTCTTACCTTTTGAAGGCCCAGGGCTACCAGGTCACCGCCAACGACTTCCTGACTTTCCCCACGGTCATCGCCCGCGCGACTGTGGCCAACTCGACGGTTCAACTCGAACCAGACCTCATCGACGAGATCTGCGGACCGCCGGCTGATGATCGCGACTTCATCCAATCCACCTTCGACGGGCTGTACTTCACACCCGAAGACCGGAAGTTTCTTGACACGGCGTGGTCACACATCGATCGTTTGACCGGGTATCGACGGGACTTGGCGATCGCTGCACTGATCTTGTCGGGAGCGCGGAAACAGCCGCGCGGCGTGTTCACCTTTACCGACTCCACCCGGTACGCCGACGGTCGCAGAGACCTTCGCATCAGCTTGCGCGAACATTTCCGCGAACGCGCGGCCGACTACAACGCCACGGTGTTCAGCAACAAGCTGCGCAACACTGTCCGGTGCGGAGAGGTATTCGATATACCCTGTGTGACACCAGATCTGGTATATCTCGATCCGCCATATGCCCCACCCAGCGACGACAACGACTACATCAAGCGCTACCACTTCCTCGAAGGTCTGAGCGTGTACTGGCGCGGCGTCACGATCATGGACCACACCAAGACCAAAAAACTCGAGAAGCGCTTCACCCCGTTCGCCTACAAACACACCATCGAAGACGCTCTGGCCCGCACATTTGAGCACTTCCAGGGAGCAGGCGCGATCGTGTTGTCCTACTCCTCGAACGCCATTCCGGACGCGACCCGCATCCTCGATCTACTCGGCAAGGTCAAGCCGTGCGTTGAAACCATTGCCATCGATCACAAATACAGCTTTGGCACCCACGCCGCCGCCGCGCGTCGGGATGTCAGCGAATATCTCTTCATCGGGCGAGACGAGTGAGTGCGCCGCTGTCTTTCGAGGACTACCTCGCTTCACTAGCAAGCTTGACACCTCATGTCGATCCAACGACCGTCACTCCCGAGACCGAGGACATCCACAGAGCTGTGTCGAGCCTGGCCGAGTTGCCAACGATCGACAAAGCTGAGTTGTCGGACTGGGTTGCACGACAACCACACTGGGCTTACGTGCTCGGACTTATCGTCGGCCTATCCCAAGAAAAGCTGAAGAACCGCCTCCGCGACCGGTTCGACCGCGCCGGAGCGACCCACCTTGCACGGCAGCACCCAGCGGATCTAATCGAATACTTCGATTCCACGTTCAGCCTCGTCCTGATGGTCCAGCGGCACCTCAACCGCAGCTACGGCCTGGCCGATGTGCTCGTCGCCCGCGCCGGCACACGCGTTACCGCGACCCGCGCCGGCGCCGCGGGCCGCCTCATCGAAGACAAGATCGAAGCGATCGCTCAGGACCTCGGACTGCCCTACGCCACACGAACCAGATTCGTCGGATCGAACGGCCAAACAGGCCCAGCAGACCTTGTCATTCCTCAAACTGAAAACGCACTAATTGTCGTGGCCGCCAAAGGATTTGACTCGACCGGTAGCAAGCTAACAGATGCCTTCGGGGAGATCGAGCGAATGGCGCTGATCCGCCAACCTCGCCAGTTCATAATGGCGGTCGTCGACGGCATCGGCTGGAAATCACGGCGGGCTGACCTACGCCGAATCCATGCGCTATGGGTCAACAACCAGATCGACGGGCTATATACAGTCGCCAATCTCAGCCAATTCCGGGCCGACCTCGAAACCGCCGCACGCCTCCGCCAACTGCTCTGACCACGACGCGCGACAGCACCCGCCTCAGCCTCGGGCCCCGACAAATATCGTCGGCTGGGCGGTGCCTGGATCAGTGGGATCTAAAACCGCTACGTACCATCGATATCGCGCAGGCGCCAGATCAAGGTCGAACGAGCCGCGCATCCCGATAGACGTCGGGGTCAAGCTCCCCACATGGAAGCGAGGGGGTCGGCCATGGGCGACTTGCATGTGGCGCAGATCAAGCGGCGGCTGAAGAACACCACCTATACGCACATTGATGTCTCCGATCTAAGTGCCCACAGTGCAGAGCATGTCGAGCAAGCACAGCTCACCCGTGCGCTGGCCGCGTTCGTTCTGACTAAGGTGGCGGGTCTCAGTGACGAGGACGCAGCGGCGTCCGTGACCGACGGTCCGGACGACAACGGCATCGATGCCATCGCGTATGTGGACTCGGAGTCTCCTCGCCTCTACGTCGTCCAGTCGAAATGGTCCAACACCGGCACCAAAGGCGCCTCCATGGAGGACATGATCAAGTTCCAGAAGGGGCTGGCTGACCTAGTCTCGATGAACTGGGAGCGGTTCAACGGCAAGGTCAAAGACCGCGCCGCCGAACTGGACGACATCCTGCTGAACACCGATCTGCGCATCGAAGTCATCTTCGCGTCGATGGGCACACCCGCAGTCGCAGAGAACGTGCGCGGGCACATGGACGATTACGTCGCAACGCTCAACGTGCCAACCGAGGTCGCCACATTCAGCTACGCGAATCAGGGGTTCATCTACAAGCTGCTGGTCGACGAGAACCAGTCGAGCCAGATCGACCTCACCGTCGAGCTCTCCGACTGGGGTCGGATGGAAGGCCCGCCCGAGGCGGTCTACGGCCACTTGAGCGGAACCGAGGTCGCCGGCTGGTTGCGAGACCACGGTGACTTCCTCCTCTCCCGCAATGTCCGCGTGGTCCTGCCAAATTCGGAGGTCAACAACTCCGTGCTTGAGACGGTGCTCGATTCCCCCGAGAACTTCTGGTACTTCAACAACGGCGTCACGGCGCTCTGCGAGTCGATCGACAAGGCACCGGCCGGTGGACCTGAGCGCCGGCAGGGAACGTTCGGCGTCAAGGGAGTCAGCGTTGTCAACGGCGCGCAGACCGTCGGGACACTGGCCCGAGCTCTGCGGCAGGGTAAACAGGCGGAGCTGGACAAGGTGCGCGTGATGGTCCGGTTCATCTCCCTGGAGTCGACCGCTGAGGACTTCGGCAAGCGGGTCACCCGCGCGACCAACACGCAGAACGTCATCGGCGGTCGCGACTTCGTCGGACTCGATCCGGAGCAAGCACGCCTGCGCGATGACTTCGCCGTCGATAACCTCACGTACGCATTCCGCAGCGGGGAAGCTCGCCTTGACTCTGACCAGGGCTGTGAATTCGGCGAGGCCGCGGTGGCCCTGGCCTGCGCTCAGTCGGCTGCTCTTGCGACCCAAGCGAAGCGCGAGGTCAGCCGTCTATGGGATGACACCACCAAGTCTCCGTATAAGGCGCTGTTCAATGCTGAGACCAACCACCTGCGGGTCTGGCGATCGGTGCTGATTCTCCGTGCCGTAGACCAAGAGCTCGACCGTCTGCGGACGGGCTTGGACAATCGGACCAAGGGCTACGCAGTTCACGGGAATCGCCTCATCGCCCACCTGGTGTTCGCCCGGTTGGACCTGACCGGGATTCAAGATCACGCGGCAGATTGGAACCCGACGCTTGCTCGGGCCACTGAATTGACTGCCACGGTTCTGAACACGTTGAAAGAAAAAGGCGAAGCCGAGTACGGCGGATACACTGCGAGCCTGTTCAAGAACGCGAGCAAAACGGACCGTCTCGCAACGCTGACGATTGACGCACTCGAGTCGGCGCGTGGGCAGTGACGGGACAGGAACGTGCTGGCAGGGCCAGTAGATCGAATTGGGCGCCGGAGTTATCCCCAGCGTCATCAAGACTTGTGAGCAGATATCTTGGTAGGGGCCGGTGGCTGGCGGTTCACCGCCCGGACTCTGGGCTACTCGTCGACTAGAAAACTAATCTGCCCGCTTGGGCGTTCCTCGTCCCCCCCGCTCTCGTCCACTATTTCCTCGAGGCGGTCTTCGACCAGATACCACTCCGCGTCAGCTTCCGAAAGCGGCAGGATAGGCAGTGCTTTGACTCGGTCACCCAAGATGGCCTCCAGCGCGTCATGCCTTCGAACTCGGCTTAACCGGTCACTCGCGGCCCGTTCAACGGCTCTCAGGTAGGCCAGCGCATCCGAACCGGGCGCTTCGGACACCAGCTTGTCAATACTTCGGCCCTGGCCCTCCTCGCGCTTTATTTCGTTCACCAGCGCTGAGAAATCAACTAGTGTATCGACTATTGGAGCGAACGCTGCCTCGTCAACACTGAGGTGCTCGGCGCTCCGTGCTAAAAAAATCAGCAGAGAATAACAGTCCGACTTGTTTCGAAAGCGCGTTTTTCGCAATTGTCCGCTAAAAATATCTATGAAACTTAGAGATCGCCCGAATCGTCGAGTCATCTCCGATAGCCGCTCTGGAGGTACTCCTCGTCGCTCGAATGTAGAAAACAGCTCCTCTAATCCATCTTTTTTATTCGGAAATGCTTTCGCATCGATAGCCATCAGCACTTCAGCAATAAGCTCGTCGTTCCTTCTTCGTTTGTAGTCCTGCGGCGTGAAAACACCTAGATCATTCAAGGCTGCAGCGGCCCCGCCGCGCTCGACGAGTCGTATAAATGGGCCGGTGTACGCGGCGTGTCGAAGCTCCTGTGGCACCAGGGCTTCTACGGTTCGGTTAAGCCGCCTGAAGATCTCGCGTAAGACGGTTTCGGTGGCAGTCGCAGGGAGTTCACGAACGATAAATTTGAAGCCTAGAAATTTCGCTTTTAGGTCGTTCTCCAGCTCCGAGAAAAGCTTGCCTTGCCAACGTGCGTCGAGGTCTTCGGAAGTGCCAAGTCTAAGCCGATCATCGGTGAAAGATAGGCAGGTCGATATTCTCTGCTGCCCATCCACAACCGTCAGGCGTTCGTTTCCGTCGGCGGACGTATCCATCTGTACATAGAGCTCAGGGACCGGTAACCCGCGCAGGATGGAGTCAACTAGAAAACTTTTCTGTTCATCGTTCCACACTAAGTTGCGCTGAAATGCTGGACGTAATAACAACTCCGACGCTTCACTCGCCCGGGCTTTTCGAAAATGGTTTACCGTCATTGCCGTCGCGGCCGACGAAAGCTGAGGGCTAAAGAACAAACTACTAGCGTCTGTCACAATGCTTTCTCCTTACACCTGTATATGCCGTTCGCGATGTAACTTCGCAGACTCCAGTAGTCTCGATATATCCAGAAATTTACGTCTATTTCTCGGTCAAAGACTATAGCGATGTGCTCGGATAATGACGTACTTGCAGGAATCCAGTCCGGACCAAAATCTAGATAGCTCAGCAGCTTTGTGGTCACAATTGCGCCGTCAAAGAATCGCTTCTTTTGCTGCTTCATTGCTTGCTGAAAGTCGGATTCTAGTACGTTTAGCGCAGGATGTGCTCGCTCACGAAGGTTTCGCCACGCCAGTTCGAAATGAATCTCGGAGATAATCGCAATGTCTAGATCGGAGCTGTCATTGAATCTTTTAAGGTTTCCTTCGACCATCTTCTCGGGGTTTATTGACAACCCAACCGCACCAGATCCCCCGCAGAATATTCCATTAGGGTCCACCTTAAATTCTTTTGAACAGCGAAGTGCAAACTCCTGAAAATCAGCATGCCCGAAGGCAAAAGGATCGCAACGAAGGAAGTGCCGGTCAATCCAATCAAACACCGGAGCGGCGGCCAACAACTCGCGCTGTCCCGGGTAGGCGCTTCCCGCAGGTCGCATCACATCGACCACATTAACTAGTCCTCCAGAGCCTTCGCATGCGTGCCGCGCGAAGGCCACCTGAAACCGCCTCAATCAGTACAACCGCTCGGCACAGGTCAGATATGTAGAGCTGCGCTTTCGAACGATCAAAAAGCGATGCCGGCTCTAATCGGTGTCGAGCAGCTTCGGAAAACGCTGCCGTCGTTTCGCAGACAGGTCGGACACTTCACCTTTCCGAACCGCGTCATTATGCCGGTCGATCACGTCGGCGACGTGATCAGCGAAGTCAGCAATGTACTCCGCGGTGACGTGGCGCTTCGCGGCTTGCTGCCCTATTCGCATCCGCTCGGCTATGAGATCAACCTGATGCGAGATGTCCTCCCGCGCGACGTCTTCGGTGATGGTGTAGCCGTAGCGTGTAAGGAGCAGATTTACCAACTGAGTGGCTCGCTGGTCTATCCACGGCGATCGGCGAACTATCAGCTTGACCCCCTCTGCACCTCGTTGTGCGCGAGGTCGGTCTCTTCGGTCGTGGGCGATGACCATTTTCCTGTTTTTATTTGAGTCGGTTGGGCCGGCAGCGGGTACTTTCGAGGGCCGACGTAGTTCAGCAAACGCGCCAGGTGACAATCCCTAACCCACCGTCGGCGGAACGATTAGCGCTAGACGGCGCGTATGCGGCAGATCAGTGGGGCGGCCGAAACAGTTACCGCTAGTCGAGAATTCTCAAAAATGTTGTACGGCAGCCAAAATCGACAGATGTCCGACTGGGTCGAGTGGCTGAAACGACTCCAGCGTCGCAACTGTCGAACGAGCCGGCAGCGAGGAAAGGATCGGCCTATTCAGCGAAGCTTTCAAAGCTATTTCCTGCCCTTCGCGCCGGACTTTGGGGCCCGCTGGCTCAGTGCAGAAGCCGCGGCAGTTTTCGACGCGTTACTAGTGCGGCCATCTCGCAGCACCTTTGAAGCCGCTTTGGCGGCTTTTGCGCTTGTCTTTCTTCCTGCCATCACCATCACCTCCTTCCGTCACCTGCGGTCGGGGTTAGAAGCCCCACCGTTAAGACTGTCGATCCTGTTCGTATCTAGTTGAGCACCTAAGTCCGACAAGTGCGCGTCTATGACGTCGGCGCGCCGGATTAGCGCACGCGATTGGCGGCTTGCGAGGGTCGTGAACGAGGACAGAAAGAGCAGTGTGACGAGCACCGGACGCTGCTCTCCGGCACGATCTTCGCGGAGAAAGGCCGTTTTGCGTGCCGCGATGGTTCGTCGCCAGCATTGATTGGGACGGCGGCTCGTCCTTTGAGGCGCTCTATCTATCCGTGCCTCGAAGCCTTCCAGCTACCTCGTTGTTCAGCGGTGTTTGATTTCCCGACCGGCCGTGCGAAGAGTGCTGTCGACGCCACCACCTTTCTCACTTCGCCACTTTTAACGCGCAAGACCCTGAGCGTCAACGACACGCGACCGCCAATCGGAAAACGTGGGACACATCGGCAATAGGCAATGCTCATCTAGCTATCCAGATCGCCATTCTGTAGGCACCGGGGGGCCGCCGAGAACAGCCGCTTTCATACCGGCATTCCTACATGCGCTGGCAGTCGCCGTTTATTCACCGCCGCTCACAGGGAAACCACGGGGCGCGGTCGCTATCGGGGGCTCAAGGTGGTCAATTCGGTTGTCGGACAACGAGAACCGGCAACGACCGGCACCATTGGAATCAGGGGATTGGTATTCCGTTGGTTGTCGGTTTGCCTTCCCGAGCATCTAACGGTCGAACCGCGAGCGGCCGACAGGTGTTTACCTCCCGTGCGTGACTGATCTACCGCACCGACACGGCAGGCTTCTACGTTCCGTCGGTGGCAGTTGACCTTGATGCCTACGAGCGACTTGGTGACCTGACGAAGCCGTTTGAGGTGACTGCGAAAGACCGGCGCCGACAGGACGATCGCGAGCGTCTGCGGGATTCGCTGCGCTGTGATGTCGCACCGTTGACTTTCGAGCAGTATCGCGCAGGGTTGCCATGCCCCGGTTGTGGCCGCCCGTACGTCGACAGCGAACCATTCGATTTCAAGGGCACGATGAATCTTTCCGGTGCTGAACGAATGCGCCACGACGCCGAGGCGTCCCGTTTCAAAGCCGCGCACTCTTCGTGTAGTTCTCATAGCCATGGTGTGTCGGGTTCGCTGACAAGGCATTGCGGTAAATGCTGTCCGATGCCGCCGCTTTCGCCTTCGCAAGTGGAGCGAATTGGTGTGTTGATGCAGCCGACGCCTTCCCACGAACTGATGGTCTGGCGGCTGCGCCTCTACTGCGGTCACGTGGTTGAACGGACCGCTCATCGAAGCCATCGGACCGTGCATGCCGCCTTCAGCGGCTCAGTCAAATGCGCCGAGTGTGGCTGCGACCCAGCGACAGTGATCGATGCGCAGGCTGTGGGCCTTCGGGCTGAACCTTCTAAACCCCAGCAGACCCTAGTAGTGCGGAAACCCACGCGGGCAGCACTCGAACGCCGAATTGAGGAGCTCGAAACAGAGGTCGCGCGGCTGCGCGGCAGCTAAAAGCGTTCGACAATTTGACGGTGGCCTTTGATACCCCGCTCAATCAGCGACAACTCGACGTTCTGCGTTGGATCAGCGACGGCTGCCCGGACGGCCGATGGACAGACTTCACCTTCAAAACCACGGCTGCCGCGCTAGCTTGGCGACGCCTGGTGGCGGTGTCGAAGCGCGGCGGGGTCTGGAGCGCCGCCACCCTGCCTGCCGGCGAGCACTATCTGATGAAAGGCACTTACCCGCAAGGGCACTGGACCAAGAAGGCTCGTGCGCCGCGGGTCGCTCACGATGCACCCTTGATAACACTCGCAGTTCCAGAAAGGCCCGTTGACCAACGCCGCGACATTCCCGCGCGTGCGTCGTCAAAGGATCACTCACCAAGTCCTGCAAGGCAATTGCTTGCTGAGGTGCTCGCCGCCGGCGGAGAGATCCAGCGTGAATCTAAAGAAGGGCGACGGCCATATGCGGTGTTGGCCGCGGCTGTCAACCGTCACAAGCTCGCACCCGAGGGCAAGCAATTAACGGTAGAGATGGGTAGTCGTTGGGAGGTCTCAGTCATCCGCCTCGAGGATGCTCCCCGCTGGCTAACGACACCTGCGCCTGAGGTCGTGGACGCACAACGAATCGCTGGCTGGCATCCGGCTCTCGGGAACCTCAGGGAGCGCGACTTCATGACCATGACGACCATCTCGCAGCGCCGAATGCTGCGCATCCTGCAAGCGCTCGCTGTCGAGGCGGACGCGCGCGGCCACCGCGTCGGCGCCGCTAATCCGCCCGGCCGCCGCCACTATCGACAGTCAGAAGCCGGGCACATAGCGATCCGGATTCGCGACTACCGCTACACAATCGCCGTGTGGCAAAAATACCGAGAGGCGCCACCCCCTCGGTGGGGCAAGCCAGTCAAGCGCCCCGACGCCGCTGTCGGGGATTCCCTTGCCGTTGGGCTCATCTGGGAGTCTGGCGGCCGCTCAGGGATCAGTGAGACGTGGTCGGACACTCCTGCTAAGAGAACACGAGTTGAGAGCCTCTTACCCGCGATCCTGTGGGAGATTGAGCGACAGTCTGTTCAGTCCGACCGCCGGCGGGAGCAGGAAAGACTCGCTGCGATCGAGCGTGAACGGCTACAGGCCGAGGCGGAACGCCAAGCACGCGTTTTCCACGCGCAGAATGTGCGAGCAGAAGTGCTGCGAGACCAGCACGCGCGTTGGCGCGAGGGGCTGCAGCTACGCGAGTACATCTCCGCGATGGATCGCGCCATCGAGCAGCTACCAGACCACATTGACCGGCTCGCCGCATCGGGATGGCGTTCATGGTGTCAGGAGTACCTCGACACTGTGCTCGACCCGCTCGGTCAACCTCTCGCGATGCCTGAGATTCGAGAATGGACCCGCGACGAACGAGATGCACTGATATCGGACATCCTTCGCCGTCTGAAGAATGCTGCCGATTCCTGACGGCGCGACACACCTATTGAGACGATTCCGGTCAAGACTGTGACGGATCAGGCTCCGCTGGGCAGACCTGCCGGCCCGATCTGGGAACCGATATGGGAACGAAACGCTGTGAAACCGGCTCAAATCACTGCGACCGCTCGGGGCACTTGAGATATCGAATCTGCGCTGAGCTGCGTTTTTGATAGCTAGCGGACGCGGAAAAACTTACAGCACGTAGCTCATAACCCAGAGGTCGCAGGTTCGAATCCTGTCCCCGCTACTAAGAAGAAACGGCCCCCGGAGATCACTCCGGGGGCCGTTTCGACGTCACGTGCGAGCGTCGACGCCGGCCTCTATATTGTGTGTCGTCGGTTCAGCCCCAGCCGATTTCTGCTGACCTTGGGGGTAGCCATGACTTCACTGCCGTCCGACCACGAGGGTCCGTTGGCCTCGCCGCAGGATGCCACCGGGCTCGCGGTCGCTCTAGGCAACCTTGCCGTTCAGATGCAAGCCCAAACCGACTCGACGGACCTGTTGACGACGATCGTCGATGCCGGGGTAAAGCTGCTGCCGGGGATCAGCTGGGCCGGCGTCGCACACGTGCGCGGCAAGAACGTGCTGGCGCAAGTGCCCAGCGATGATGTCGCCCAGAAATTGAACGAGTTGCAGGACGAACTCGGCGAGGGTCCCGCGTTGAGCGCGTTAGCAGATCGAGAAAACCTCGTCATCGCCGACCTGAGTGCTGAAGAACGCTGGCCGCGATTCGTCAAGGCGGCCACGGACCTTGGCGTGCAGTGCCTGATGGTCTTCCGGCTGTTCGTCGAACGCGAAGTGCTCGGCGTGCTCACGATCTACGGGCCGGCCCCAAACATGTTCAGCGACGAGTCGGTTGTGGTCGGAGAGATCTTCGCTCAGCACGCGGCGGTCGCGCTGGCCGGCGCCGCCGCCCAAGATCAGATGCAGGCGGCCATCGCCAGTCGCGACGTGATCGGACAGGCCAAGGGCATCCTGATGGCGCGCGACAAGATCACCGGTCTGCAGGCCTTCGCGACGATGGTGAAGGCATCCCAGGAGGTCAACCTGAAGGTGAGCGCGGTCGCGCAGTTCGTGGTCGAGCAATTCGAAAAGCAGTTGGCCGGCACACCTGACCGGTAGGCCGCGGCCGAATGTTTCCACGCTGCAGGGGCATTCACCGGTTGCGGGCCTGCCGCTTGGCGGATGTGCCTGCGCGGTGAGATTGCGGTTCCTCGTCTGCGGGTAGCTCTCAGGAGGATGCGAGGCGTCCGTCGAGCGCAGGTAAGGGGTCAGCCGTGATCGGGATGGTCGTGAGAACTGTTCGTAGTGTGCTCGAGGCGAGTGCTGCGGTCATTGGAATTCGCAGTGGCACCGAGGAACCCGCGCACACTGTTGAGCGGGTGGAAAACGGCGTGGAGATCCGTGCCTACGGTCCACGCGTCGCCGCCGAGACCACGGTCGAGGGCGCCGACGAGGCTGCGCGCAGCGAGGGATTCCGTCGCCTTGCGGGATACATCTTCGGCGGCAATGACCGCGACATCAAGATTGCGATGACCGCGCCGGTCGGCCAGCATCCGGGCGGTGTCCGAGGCGAGCAGATTGCGATGACGGCGCCGGTCGCGCAGCAGCGTGACGATAACGGTGAATGGGTCATCCAGTTCTTCATGCCCGCGGACAAGACCCTGGCAACGCTGCCTACGCCGGAGAATTCGGCCGTACGGCTCGTTGACGTACCGGCCGCGGCCATTGCGGTGCGGCGATTTTCAGGCAGAGCCTCCCACGAGGTCGTCGCATCGCAGACGGACGCGCTGCTGAAGTCACTGGAGGGCACCGACTTTCGACCGTCGGGCATTCCCGCCGCGTGGTTCTATGACCCACCATGGACGGTGCCGTTCCTGCGCCGCAACGAGATTGCGGTAACCGTCACCCGCGGATGACGAGGGGCGTCGGCAGCGATCAGTCCCGAGCCGATCGGTCGTCTTCGTCACCGGCGCCGCTCGAGCTTGGGGCGTGATCGGGCTCCGCGTCGCCACTCTCGCCGCGCGCGACGTGTTTGTCCGCTCGGCGCAGGTTGTCACCGATGTTCTTGTCTGCATCGTCCGGTATCGACATGCCTTGACGGCTACCCGGCGCTGCGGTTGGCGAACCGTACCGCCGCAGCCACCTCACCTGCCTGGAGTAAGTTCCGGGGCATGTCCGAAGACAGAGTTCAGATCAAGATCGGCGCGACCGGTGTGGCCACCGTGACGATGGTTCGCGCCGACAAGCACAACGCGCTCGACCAGGCCATGTTCGAAGGGCTGGCCAACGCCGCCGAGCGGCTTGCGGACGAGGCGTCGGTGCGCGCGGTCGTGCTGCACGGTGAGGGCAAGAGCTTCTGCTCCGGCCTGGACATCGCCAGCTTCATGTCCGGCCAACGCGGCACCGGCGTGCTGCTGGAACGCGACGCCGGTCGGCTGGCCAACTTCGCGCAGCGGGTGGCCTACGACTGGTCCCTGGTGCCGGCCCCCGTGATCGCCGCCATTCACGGCAACTGCTTCGGCGGCGGCATCCAGATCGCGCTGGGCGCCGACATCAGGATCGCGGCGCCGGAGGCGAAACTGTCGGTGATGGAGGTCAAGTGGGGTCTGGTTCCCGACATGGGCATCACGCAGTCCCTGCCCCGCCTGGTCCCGATCGACGTCGCGAAAGAACTGACGTTCAGCGGCCGGATCGTCTCGGGCAGTGAGGCTTTGACCCTCGGGCTGGTGACGCGGAACAGCGACGACCCGCTGGCGTCGGCGCTCGAACTCGCCGAGCAGATCGCACAGAAGTCACCCGACGCCGTGCGGGCCGCCAAGCGCCTCTACGACCAGACGTGGGTCAGCGACGACGCCGCCGCCGCGCTGGAACTCGAATCCGAACTGCAGGCGAACCTGATCGGTAAGCCCAATCAGCTCGCTGCCGTGATGGCTGGCATGTCGGGGGAGCCGCCGGTTTTCGTCGACCCCGTTTAGGGCTCAAAATCGTGCCAACACCCGCCTGATCTGGCACTCTTCGAGAATCGGGTCGGCGATGTCGGGAGGTCGTTGGTGCCGTGAGCGTAGGAGCGCCGCGCGTGGCGCCGCTGCTGGTCGTACCGGTTGCGGCCGGTGCCGCGTTGGCGCTCGTGCTGGTCTTCCGGTGGGGCGGCGAACCGGCGGTCCGCGTGGTCGACGGGCTGGCGCTGCTCGTGCTGGCGACGTACGCGTCGACCTGCGCATCGCTGGCCGCCCGAAACGCGCAGGGCCGCGCCCGCAGGGCGTGGACGACGATGGCGGTGGCGCTCGCGGTCTGGGTCGTCGGGAATCTGGTGTGGACCGTCCAGGCAATTATGCTGGGGCCCAACGTTTTTCCTGCGTCGATGAGCGTGCTGTGCGTGGCTTACACCGTGCTCACCGCGACGGCGGTGGGCCTGTTTCCGACCGGCCCCGCCCGGGGTTCACGCCTGCGCGGCGCCCTCGACGGCATCACCGCGACGCTGTGCATCTTCCTGCTGATGTGGATCGCCGCGCTGCACGGCGTGTATCTCGACTACGTCGACGATCGACAGCTCTCCGACCTGAGGCTGCTCTTTCCGATCGGCGACCTGGTGATGCTCAGCACCGCTCTGGTTGCCATCGGTCGCGCCGAACCTCGGTATCGACGCGAGCTCTTGGTGCTCACCACGGCGATAGCGTTCGTCGCCGCCACCGACATCGCGTACGGAAACCTCGTCGAGCGCGGGCGCTTCCATCTCGGCACCCCGCTCGACCTCGGCTGGGCCGCATCGTCCATCGCTTTCGCCTGTGCCGCACTGCTGAGTCTTCGGCCCCCGCCGCCGCGGCCGGCGGCCGTCGCGTCGAAGTCGACAATCTGGCTGCCGTACGTGCCGCTGTTGCTGGCCGGCACCGTGGGGCCCGCGCTCGTCATGTCGGGTTTCGAGCGGATCATCGTGCCACTCATCATGGTTTCGGTGGTGATCCGGCAAGCCGTGGCGGCGTGGGAGAACCGGCGGCTGCTGGCCGCCGCCGCCGACCAGGCTCTGCGCGACCCGCTGACCGGGCTCGCCAACCGGACGCTGTTCCACGATCGACTGGCCCACGCGATGATGCTGCGGCAACGCGACGACCGTTCGATCGCCGTCGTGTCGATCGACATCGACGATTTCAAACTCGTCAACGACAGCCTGGGCCACCCGGTGGCGGACACGGTTCTGGTGAGCATCGGCGAACGGATCGTCGGCTGCGTCCGGCCTGGCGACACCGTCGCGCGTCTCGGCGGCGACGAGTTCGCCCTTCTGCTCGAGGGGCGCGAGGACCACTCCTATGTCGTCGCCGGCCGCGTCGTCGAAGCCTTTGACGAGCCGTTCGTCATCGACGGTGAAGGGATGCTCGTGCGGCCCAGCGTCGGCATCGCCGTCGCCTCCGCGGACGAGCCGGGACTGGCACCCGAAGCGCTGATGAAGCGCGCCGACATCGCGATGTACGCCGCGAAGCGATCCCGTTCGTCGGGCATGCACTCGTTCAGCCCGGACATGGCGCTGGCCGCGCCCGACGCGATGGAGTCGGTGGATCGCGCCGTCAGCCGGACCGCCGGCGACGGCGCCGCACAGATTCGTCTCCTGGGCGAGTTGCGCCGCGCGATCGACAACGCTCAGCTGGAGCTGCTCTACCAACCGAAATTGCAGCTGCAATCGAGCCGCATCGTCGGGTTGGAGGCCTTACTGCGCTGGCCGCACCCGGAGCTGGGCGTGCTGCGACCGGACGCGTTCATGGATCTCGTGCGCCGGCACGGGCTGATGCGTCAGGTGACCGAACTCATGGTGGCCCGGGCGCTCGACGACATGGTGCGCTGGGAGACGTCAGGGGTAGCAACGGCGGTCGCGGTCAACATGTTCGCCCCGGACCTCAAGGACGCGACGTTGCCCGACGCGCTGTGTGACGCATTGCGAAGTCGTTGTCTGTCAACGTCTTTGCTGACCGTCGAGATCACCGAGGATTTGATCCTCAACGACATCGAACGGGTGACGGCGGTGCTGCGCCGGTTGCGCGAACAGGGCATTCGGATTGCGATCGACGACTTCGGCAGCGGTTTCTCGGCGCTGTCCTACCTGCACGACCTGCCCATCGACGAGGTCAAGCTGGACCGCCAGTTCATCTCGTCGATCACCAGCGACGCCCGGGCCGCCGCGGTCGTGCGGGCCGTCATCGACCTGACCCACGAACTCGGCGTCACCGTCGTCGCCGAGGGCATCGAAGACGGCGAGACCGCCGATTGGCTGCGCGAGCACGGCTGCGACATCGGGCAGGGATTTTTCTTCGGTGAACCCGTCGACGCCTCGGCGATCCCGCAACTGATCGGCGCGCGATGAGCCTCGGCCGCGGCCTGTGCTGGGGCATCCCACTGCTGGTCGGATCGGTCTTGGCGGCCGCATGGGTGTTCTCGGGCGGCTTCTTCGCGCCGGGCCACGACGCCTTCGGCAGGGTCCCGATTCCCGGCGACGTCACCGTGACGTTGCCGGCCGGCCCGGCCCGGCTCTACGTGCAAGAGCACGGCACCTTCGGCAAGAATGAGAGCGCGACGATCCCGGTCGGCATACAGGTCAGCGTGCAACCCGTCGCCGGCGGGGCCGCGCTGCCGCTGACCCCCAACACGCACGCGGCAGCGACCACCGTCGGCCAAGAGTCGTGGAACACCTACGCCACATTCGATGTGCCCGCCGCGGGCGCCTACCGCGTCTCGGTGCTCGATCCTGGCGACAACGGCGATGCGCGGCACAGCGTGACGATCGGCAAGGGCCCGTGGGCGCCGTTGCCGCCGTGGATGTTCGGCCTCGGTATCCTGGCCGTCGCCGCGGCGATCGGGTTGATCGCCGACCGAATTCGCTTGAGCGGCAACGCGCGCCGAGAGAAGGGTGGCTCGCCGTATGAGCTCTGAGCACTACGAGCGGTTCCTGGCGTTGCATTTTCAGCCCAACGCGTTCGTCATGCCCAACCCGTGGGACGCAATATCGGCACTGCTGTTCAAGCAGGCCGGATTTGCCGCCCTGGCGACATCCTCGGCGGCCTTTGCGGCCACGCTGGGGCGGCGCGACGGCCGCCACGCGGTCAGCGCCGCCGAACATCTCGCCCACGCGAAGCTGCTGATCGACGTCGCGGGCCTGCCGGTCAACGGCGACTTCGAGGACGGCTACGGCGAGACGCCCGACGACGTGGCGGACACGGTGGCCGCTGCCATCGACACCGGCTTGGCGGGCATCGGAATCGAGGACACCTCCGGTGACCCGGCGCATCCGGTCCGCGACTTCGACGACGCCGTCGCACGGGTCGCGGCGGCAGCCGCCGCGGCTAAGGGCCGGATCGTGCTGACCGGCCGCACGGACAACTTCATCCACGGCCGCGACGATCTCGACGAGACGATTCGCCGCCTCACCGCCTTCGCGGAAGCCGGCGCCGACGTGCTCTACGCTCCCTACCCGCCCGACCTGGCGGCCGTCGAGGCCATCGTGAAAGCCGTTGCGCCGAAACCGGTCAACGTCGTCGTCGGCACCAAGTCGGAGCGGCCGACCGTGGCCGAGCTGTCCGCCGCGGGGGTCAAACGGATCAGCACTGGGGCCGCGGTTTACGCCCACGTAGCAACCGCGTTGAAAGCGGCGGCGACGGCGCTCGCGGCGGGTGATATCGCCTCGTCGACCTCGGGAATGCCGTTCTCCGAAGTGAATTCGCTGCTCGATGAAATTCCGCGAGCCTGACCGGCCGCCGCGCGATATGCCCAGCACCTAAACGGCAGGTGAACAGTGCTGCCGCCCGGGATCTGCCAGCGACGGCGTGGCTCAGGTTGGGTTATTCTCCCGCTGAAGAACTCGCCGATCGCACGCAAGAGGGAGTCGACGTGACTGCAGTGGACACCGGCATCACGCACACGGTGACCGACAACAAGCTCCACCTGGTGATCGACGCGGTCGAGGCGAACCCGCCGTCACCCGGCCGGGCCGTCGACGTGACGCTCTATCTTGCTTCGGCGAGCATCACCGGCAGCATCGAACCCTGCTGGTACTACGACCAGAAGGTGCTCCACTACCTGCAGACGGTCGGCATCGACCACCGGCACCCGGTGCCGGTCGGCAACGGCGGTGACAGCCAGAAGCCGGACGGCAGCTGCCGGTCGCACGATTACGTGCACCTGTCCAAGGTCTCTGTCCGGCATCCGGACGGCGACGTCGCGCGCCACGACGAACTGCGGGTGCGTCTCGACGAGATCACCGCGTGGACGTTCGGTCGCGCCGAGCACAAGGGCGCCTGACTTCGGCGATTTCGTAGCGCGGAAATAATCCGCCGCCGTCCGCGGTTTTCGCTCGAAGCATGAATACGCTCACGAGCCATGGAGGACCGATGGCGCATACGTTCCGTCGGGCTGCAGTCCTGTTGCCCCTGCTGTTCGCGGCCATAGCACTAGCGGCTCCCGCAGTTGCGGACTCGACCGAGGACTTCCCGATTCCTCGTCGCATCATCCAAACGCCTTGCGACGCAGAGCAGTATCTAGCCGCCGCGCGCGACACCAGCCCGGTGTACTTCGACCGCTACATGCGCGACAAGAGCAATCGTCCTGCTGACGTGCAGCAGTCCGCGGTCGACCGGATCCACTGGTTCTTCTCGCTCGACTCGGCGGGGCGGCGTCAGTACTCCGAAGACACCGCCACGAACGTCTACTACGAGCAGGTCGCCACCCACTGGGGTAATTGGGCCAAAATCTTCTTCCACAACAAAGGCGTCGTCGCGAAAGCGACTGAGGTGTGCGAAAACTACCCGCGTGGCGATATGTCGGTATGGAATTGGCTCGCGGGCTGACTTGGGCTATGCCGCAGCGCTTTTCACACGTAAGCACGCGCTGAGGTGGCCGATTTCGATCCGGACATTCTTGCTCCAGAGCTGAACGTTGTCTTCTGTGGATTGAATCTCGCCGCAAGCGCGATGCAGGACGGCTACAACTTCTCGCACTGCAACAACCGGTTCTGGCCGGTCCTGCATTTGGCCGGCTTCACCGATGTTCGCCTGAAGCCGGCCGACGAGCGTCGCCTGTTGGATTACGGATGCGGTGTGACCGCGGTTGTCCGGCGGCCGACGAGGCGGGCCAGCGAGATCTCTCCCGACGAATTCCGCTGCGCGCAGCCTGAATTCGAGGACAAGATTCGACGCTACCAGCCACGGGCGGTGGCGTTTCTCGGAAAACGGGCTCTGGCCTGCATGATCGGCAGGCCCGATATCCCATGGGGCCGATACTCGCCCGGCTTCGCGGGTGCACAGGCGTGGGTGCTGCCGAACCCGAGCGGCTTGAACATCGGCTTCTCGCTCGAGCAGCTGGTCGACGCATACAGCGAGTTGCGTCAGTGCCTCCTGCCGTGACGGCAACGACATACGACTACCCTCAGGCAGAACATGAGAAGACGTGGTTTCGCACCGGTCGCCGTCATCGCGGTCGTCGTCGTGGCGCTGTTGTGGTCCCTGTACCAGCACTACTTCGGACAGAGCAAGCTCGAACGCTGCGTCGAAGCCCAAGCCAAACACTTCTACGCGACGCCCGAGGGCAAAGAACTGCACAGCCACGGCACCGACCCGCCACGCGAGCTCTTCGTGCTCGAGTGCAATCAGCTCGGCATCAAGTAACTGCTCAACGACCTCGCTGAGCGCCGCAGATTAATTAATTCTGATTTGCGAAAAATCTGCTAGAGTCGGCGAATGCTCGATCTCCGATACACGTTCCACGCGCTCGGACGTGACAATCAACTGCAGAGCCAGACGCTGGAAGTGTTCGCCTATCCGATGGGTGATCTGACCGTCCGGCAGACCCCAGAAGCGGATCTGGTGACCGGCACCGTCCAGGTGCTGCAGGTCAACGGCACCGCCGTCGACTGGGCGCTGGTCCGCGAATGGGCCGCCGTGGCCGAGGATTTGTTCCCGCACCAGCGCCGAGCGCTCGCGTTGCCCTATCTGCCCAGTGCACGCGGCGACAAGGACATCCCGAACCCCGCCGTCGTCAACGCGACTTTCGCGGCCAGTTCCGGCATCACCGACATCATCGCCGTCGACCCGCACAGCCCCGTCTGGCTGACCGCCCTAAAGGCCGCCAACCCGACGATCCGCGAGCACCTGCTGCCCATGCCGGACATCGTCGGGCGAGCAGTGCTGCCGGACGGACGACCCCTCGGCGTCATCAGCCCCGACAAGGGCGCGGTCCGGCGGGCCACTGACGTCGCCACCGCACTCAAGGTGCCGGTGTTCGTCGCGAGCAAGAATCGTGATCCGCGAACCGGGCACCTGTCGAATTACTCCTTCGAGGCCGACCTGGCCGCCGGTCGCTACCTCGTTGTCGACGACATCTTCGACGGCGGTGGCACTTTCGCTCTGTTGGCCGGCGCCGTGCCCGACGGGGTGGAACTCGACCTGTGGGTCACCCACGGCGGGTTCACCAAACCTGACCACTCGGCCGAAGCTCGCAAGCCCTACCGGCGTATCTACACGACCGACTCGCTCGGCTCCGCGGTCGCAGCGGGCTTGCGCGACAACCAGATTCAGGTGACACCGCTGCTGCCGTGGATCACCGAAGCCGTGCGCGAGATCGGGGAGGGACGATGAGCGTTCTCGAGACTTTGTTGGCGACCGACGCCTACAAACTGGATCACCGCAGGCAGTATCCGAATGGCACCGAGGTGGTGTTCTCCAACCTCACCGCGCGCGGCACCCGGATCCCGGACGTCGAGGTGACCGTGTTCTTCGGGCTGCAGGCGCTGCTCGCTCAGCTCACCGACCGGTGGGATGAGTTCTTCCGCCTCGACGCGGCGGCGCTGGACGCCGTGCTTGCGGAGTACGACCAGTTCGTCACCGCACTACTCGGCACCAATGAGGTCGGCACCGACCACTTCCGGGTGCTCCACCAGATCGGGCACCTTCCGCTGCGCGTCAAGGCATTTCGTGAGGGCTCCCTGGTTCCACTGCGGGTGCCGTACTTCACCGTCGAGAACACCGACGCCCGGGTGTTCTGGCTGACCAACTATTTGGAGACCGAGTTGTCCGCGGAGTTGTGGCAGCCGATCACCAGCGCGACCCTGGCGTGGCGCAACCGCGCGTTACTCGACGAGCGCGCGGCGGCATCCGGCGATCCCGCCATGGTCGACTATCAGGGCCACGACTTCAGTTGCCGTGGGATGGCGGGCATCCACGCGGCCGCGGCCAGCAGCGCCGGCCACCTGATCAGCTTCCGTGGCACCGACACGCTGTCGGCGGTCTTGTTCGTCGACCGGTATTACCCGGGAGACAACGGAATTGTGGCGGGGTCCTGCCCGGCCACCGAACACAGCGTCATGTGCGCCGGTGGCCGCGACACGGAGTTCGAGACATTCGAACGACTGCTCGACCTCTACCCGAATGGGACGCTGTCCATCGTCTCCGACACCTACGACCTGTGGCAGGTCTGTACGGACTTCCTGCCCCGACTCAAGGATCGGATCCTGGCGCGGAACGGCAAGCTCGTGATCCGGCCCGACAGTGGGGATCCCGAGCGGATCCTGTGCGGTGATCCGAGTGCTCCGGAGGGTAGCCCGGCACGACGGGGTGTGGTGAACCTGCTCGCCCACGAGTTCGGCACTGTCGAGAACGTCAAAGGGTACCGCGATCTCGACCCGCATGTCGGCGCCATCTACGGCGACTCGATCACTTACGAACGCGCCGATGCGATCACCGCGAACCTGATGCGGCAGGGATTCGCCTCTACCGCAGTCATTTTCGGCTACGGCAGCTACACCTACCAGTACCAGACCCGTGACACCTTCAAGATGGCGATGAAGGCAACCTGGGTCCAGATAGACGGTGTCGGCTCTGACATCCAGAAAGACCCGGTCACCGACGACGGCACGAAGAAGTCCGCCACCGGCCGGCTGGCCGTGCGACGCAACGTGGCCGGCCGCCCGTACCTGATCGAACACGCGGACGCCGAGCAGGAGGCCGACCAGGAGCTCCAGCTGGTCTACGAGAACGGAAAGCTGTTGCGGCAGCAGTCCTTCGCCGATGTCCGGGAAACACTTCGGCACGAGACCGAGTTGTATCTGCGTCGCGACCATGCCGCGAAAGCGTAATGACGATGTCGCTGCGCGAAACCAATCTCGCCTACCGGGACGGTGAACATCCCGTCCACGGAACATGGCTGTCGGTGGACGTGGTGGCGTTGACCGAGGACGCTGACGCGGTGCGCGTCGCGCTCATTACCCGTAACAGCCGGCCGCACCAAGGCGCGACCACGCTGCCGGGCGGGCTGCTGGCGGCGTGGGACCAGGAGACGGTTGAGCAGGCCGCCCACCGCATCGTCCGGGAGAAGGCCGGTGTCGAGATCGCCGGTGGCGTAGCCATTCTCGACGTCGTCAGCGATCCAGGTCGCGACGAACGAGGGCACACGGTGTCGATCGTCGTCGGTGCCCGGGTTCCCGCCGACACCCCCGGCGCCGTGCTGGTCGAGGATCTTCCCGATGACATGCCGTTCGGACACTCGGCGATGGTCCGCGCAGCGTTGGCCAAGATCGGCACCGGGTTGTTCTCCGACCCGGCGCTGACCTACGCGCTGGTGGGCGACACCACCACGATGGGTGAGGTGATGGCGCTGGCTCGTGCGTGCGATCCGACTTCCAGTGGCAGCACCATCGGCTCGCGGCTTCGCCGGTGCGGCATGTACGAGGCGGCCGCCGACCGCAGCCGTAAGCGCGAAACCGGAGCCGGTCGGCCGGCGCTGGTGTTCACCAGGGTCGTCGAAGCCTGAGTCGGCGCAAAAGCCCTCCAACTCGTTGGTCCTGAAGGTGATACTGGAACATTCCCGGCTGGTTGGAGTGACACATGACGACACACGAACTGCTGCACGGGTTCGATTTCACCGACCCCGACGTGTACGCCAGTCGGCTGCCGACCGAGGAACTGCGGGTGCTGCGGAACTCCGCGCCCGTCTGGTGGAATGAGCAGCTCCCGGGTGTTGGCGGCTTCACCGACGGCGGGTACTGGGTGGTGAGTCGACACCGCGATATTCGGGAGGTCTCTCGGCACAGCGACGTGTATTCCAGCGCCGAGAATTGCATTGTGCCGCGGTACGTCGATGAAGATGCGGCCCACGGACAGATCGAGGCCGGCCGGTTCTCGATGATCAACATGGACGCCCCGCAGCACACCCGGATGCGCAAGATCGTGGCGCGCGGGTTCACCCCACGCGCGGTCGACCTACTGCGCGCCGACTTGACGGAACGGGCTCGCCGGATCGTGACGGAGGCGGCAACGGCCGGTTCCGGAGACTTCGTTGCGCAGGTTGCCAGCGAGCTGCCGCTGCAAGCGATCGCCGGACTCATCGGGGTTCCGTTCGAGGACCGATCGAAGCTGTTTCACTGGACCAACAACATGGTCGGCGACGAGGACCCCGAGTTCGCCGGAGCACCGGCCCTGGAGTCGGCAGCGGAGCTGATGTTCTACGGCATGCAGCTTGCGGCCCATAAGGCGGACCATCCCGGCGACGACATCGTCACGCGGCTGATCACCGCCGACGTCGACGGCCACAAGCTCTCCGATGAAGAGTTCGGACTGTTCATGGTGACTCTGACGGTCGCGGGCAACGAGACGACTCGCAACTCGATCACCCAGGGGATGATGGCGTTCGCCGACAATCCCGATCAGTGGGAGATCTTCAAAGCGCACCGCCCGGCGACCACCGCGGACGAGATCATCCGATGGGCAACGCCGATCACGGCGTTCCAGCGCACCGCGTCGCGTGACGTGGACCTTGCCGGCGTACCGATCAAGCGTGGCCAGCGCCTGGCGTTGTTCTACCGTTCGGCCAATTTCGACGAAGAAGTATTCGACGACCCGTTCTCGTTCAACATATTGCGGGATCCCAACCCGCACTTGAGCTTCGGGGGCACCGGCGCCCATTACTGCATGGGCGCCAACTTGGCCAGGCTGACCATCGGGGTGATGTTCGACGCGCTCGCCGACTTGGTTCCCGACCTCACCGCGGTCGGCTCGCCGGACCGGTTGCGGTCGGGCTGGCTGAACGGGATCAAGCACTGGCAGGTGGACTACGGGCGCAACTAGGCGGGCTCAGGCGTCAAGGCGCAGGTGCCAGCGGGTCAGCCACGGACCGATCAGCTGTGCGACCGTCCCGCCGTCGTCGCCGTCGCGAATCGTGATGCCGACCGGGGTGGCGGTGCCGTCGGCGTTGCGGACGTAGACCGGCCCGCCCGAGTCGCCCTCGGTCACATGCGCGTCGAACCGGACTGTGGTGGGCCGTAGTTCGACGATCGGCCCGCATTCCGGACCGCCGCGTCGTGGTCCACTGATCAGGCCGAAATGGCACAGCTGCTGCCCCTTGACCAGTCGCGTCTCCTCGACGGGTCGGACAATCGGGCGAACTCCGATGATCCGGGCGTCGGTCGGCACCGGGGGCCCGGGTGTCGCATTGCCGATGCCGAGCACGGCGATGTCCTCGTCCTCGCCGTGCTCGCCGCCAAGGGCCTTATGGGTGAACGCCCCCACAATCTGAAATCCCTTGGCCTGGTTGAAGAACGTGACATCGCCGCCGTCGTCGCAGTGGCCCGCGGTGAGGAGGCCGGGCTGCCCGTTGCCGTCATGGATGAGCCACCCGGCCGTGCAGGTGTCGACGGGTTGGTTGTCGGCGTCGTAGATGCCGATGCCGACGCCGGGGGAGAGTGCGGGGGACGGGTGGTGGCTCAGGTCGAAGTCAGGTGGTGGCTCGGCGATCGCGGGCGAGGCAAAGTCGATGCTGCACAACAGGATTGCCGCGGTCGCGAGGGCGGCTCGTCTCAACGCTCGAGGTCTTTCCGGGGGGTGTCCGCGGTGACGCCGCCGTCGACGACGAATTCCGCGCCCGTCGAGTACGACGACTCGTCGCTGGCCAGGAAGAGGACGAAGTTGGACACCTCGATCGGCTCGGCGGGACGGCCGAGCGCCGACTTCACGATGTCGTCGGGAAAATGCGCCGTCATCGGTGTGCGCACCAGCCCGGGATGAATCGAGTTGACCCGGATGTTGTAGCGCCCCAGCTCGAGTGCAGTGGATTTGGTCAGCCCGCGAACCGCCCATTTGGAGGCGACGTAGGCGTGCGCGAACGGCGCCCCGCGCAACCCCTCGATCGAGGAGATGTTGATGATCGAGCCTCCGGCGGCGTCGATCATCGCGTCGACCACGGCCTGGGTGCCCAGAAACGTGCCGGTCAGGTTGACGTCCAGGGTATGGCGCCAGCGCTCGAGTTCGAACTTGCGCAACGTCTTTCGGCCCGACACACCGGCATTGTTCACCAGGACATTGAGCCGACCGAACCTACTCACGGTCTCGCCGACCGCGGCCGTCCACTGGTCCGGCTGAGTGACATCGAGATGCACGTAATGCGCGCAGTCGCCGAGTTCGGCTGCGACGGAACGACCTTCGTCGTCGAGTACGTCGCCGATGACGACCTTGGCGCCCTCGCTCAGCAGCAGCCGGGCGTGTTCGGCGCCCATCCCACGGGCGCCGCCGGTGATCAGCGCGACTTTGCTGTCAACCCGTCCCACTGGAGTACGCCTGGCGGATCAGCCGCCGTAGGTCGGTCCCTGGACGCCGTTGGTCCATGTCGTCGACTTGTTGCCGACTGTGCAGGTTTCCTGCAACTGCGCGTCCTGCCCGAAATGCGCGCTCACCTGGCTCTGGGTGTACTGCCCGCCCTCCGCCTTGCACTTGTCCTCGACGTCAGTCGCGTGAGCCAACGGGGCGGCCAGGATCATCGCCGCCGCCGAGATGCCGAAAGCGGCTGCGGGGAAGGCGCGAAAAACCGGTCGTTTCATGTTTCTCCATTGCTCTGCGTTACTGACTCGGCCAGCTTACCGGCTCGCCACGGGGCCGATCGGGAGTCGATCAGGCCGGCGGCGTCGGGGTCATCGACCCGATGGAGTAGGTCTCGTGGCCGGTCGGGTAGCCGCCGCCGTCAGTGGCGATGTGGACGTGGTCGTAATGGTTGGCGGTCTCGTTGCCGAGATTCGCGGTCCAGCTGGGCTTGCCCAGGCCGGGGTAGATCTTCTGCCGCCAGATCACGTGGTCGATGCCCCAGCGCTTGGCGTTGGCCAGCGCATACCCGGCGATCTGGTCGCCGAGTTCGATGCCCTCGGGGGAGTTGTGGTTCGGGATCATCACGTCGATCGCCAGCCCGTTGGGGTGCCACCGCAGCGCGTCCTGCCGGAATCCGCCGATGGTGCTGATCTGCGGAAACAGCAGGCTGATGGCGCGCGCGGCCCAGATGGTCTTGACCTGCAAGCCGCTCTCGGGCGCGACGCCGACGGGTAGGGCGAACGTGAAATTCTGCGCGGAGGTGGGTGCGTCGGCGGTCAGGGCCTTCAGTTCCTCCGGGCTGGCCATCCGAAGTGGCGCCGGTGCGGGTGCGGGTGCCGGCTGAGCCGGCGGGGGCGCGGGTTGCTCGTGGGCCACCGGGCTGGCGCTGGGTGCGGACGCCGTCGGCTTCGCGCTACAGCACGGCGACTCGGTGCTCTGGGCGTAGATCATGCCGGCGGACACCGCGAGGGTCGCGCCGAAAGCCAACCACCGACCCCGCCCGTTGGATGACCGCTTCGTGCTCATCCGCAGCACTTTAATGCCTGGTCAGGCGTTGGGAGGCAACTTCGCGCAGGTCGTGTCGCGGCGCTCAGTTCACCAGGAGCACCGGCGAGAACGCGGCGGAGTTTCCCGTGTTGTTGCACGTCACGTTGACGCTGTAACGACCGCCGATGGCCTGGAAAATGATCGTGATCGGCGCCGACGGGTGCGGGCCGGTGACACCAATGTCCGCGTCGTAGGGAAACGCGACCGTGCCCATCACGCCCTGCGAGTGATAGTGGCAGAACTCGAACGACCCTTCCGGGTTGTGCGTGTCAACGACAGTCGCATAGGTCGTCAGCCCACCACCGCTGTAGATGACCTGCATGCTGTTGTCGGAGTTGGTGAAGTACGTCGGGTCAGTGCCGGCATGCGCCGTCGCGGGGCTGGCGGCCAGCGTCAGAGCCGCCGCCGCAGACGCACACAACGTCCGGGTCGTGTTCATGGTGTGTCCCCACTTTCGCCGCACGGTCGCTTCTTTACACAGTACTTAGGCCGGCACATCGACCGGCGATTTTGGCACGCATACCCAGTTGCGGTGCATCTATTCGCGACTGCCGCGGGCCTTGACGGGCTCCGCACGGGGCTGCTAGACATGGCGTGCGCCCAAAATTGGGCGATCGCCCAATAAGTGCCGCTGGAGGGTTCCATGACTGCCGCACCCGAGACGGACGTCTATTACGACCCGTACGACACCGCGATCAACAACGACCCGTATCCGACGTATGCGCGACTGCGCGACGAAGCGCCGCTGTACTACAACGAGCAGTACGACTTCTGGGCGATCTCACGGCATTCCGACGTCGAGAGGGGTCTGTCGAACTGGGAGGTCTTCTCCAACCGTCGCAGCGACATCCTCGAGTTGGTGAAGTCCGAGTTCGACATGCCCCGCGGCGTGATGATGTTCCAGGATCCACCGGAGCACACGATGCTGCGCGGGCTGATGTCGCGGGTGTTCACCCCGCGCCGGATGGCCGAGATCGAAGACCAGATCCGGCAGTACTGCGTCAAGTGTCTGGACCCGCTGGTGGGGTCGGACGGCTTCGACATCATCGCCGAGTTGGCCTCGATGATGCCGATGCGGGTGATCGGTATGCTGCTGGGAATCCCTGAGTCCGAACAGATCTCGGTTCGCGATGCCAACGATGCCAACCTGCGCACCAAGCCCGGCGCACCGCTGAGGGTCGCCAACGCCGACTCGATCGCCGACGGCCGGATCTACGCCGATTACGTCGAGTGGCGGTCCAAGAACCCGTCCGACGACCTGATGACCAACCTGCTCAACGTCGAGTTCGACGACGAGAACGGGGTGCGCCGCAAGCTGACCCGCAAAGAGGTGCTGCACTACACCCAGGTGGTCGCGGGCGCCGGCAACGAGACCACGGGCCGGCTGATCGGCTGGCTGGCCAAGGTGCTCGCCGAGCACCCCGAACAGCGCCGCGACATCGACCGCGATCGGTCGCTACTGAACCGGACCGTCGACGAGACGCTGCGCTTCGAGCCCACCGGCCCACACGTAGCCCGTTGGATGGCAAAGGATTTCGAGATCTACGGCACTACCATTCCAGCTGGCAGCGCGATGCTCCTGCTGTTCGGTGCCGCGAACCGCGACCCCCGCCGCTACACCGACCCGGACCGCTTCAACATCCACCGGGACAACATCTCGCACATCACGTTCGGCAAGGGCGTGCACTACTGCCTGGGCGCGAACCTCGCCCGGTTGGAGGGCCGCGTCGCGCTCGACGAGATGCTCAACCGCTGGCCGGAGTGGGACATCGACTACGAGACGGCACAACTCGCATCGACATCCACCGTGCGTGGCTGGGAGAAGCTGCGGATCGTCCTGCCCTAGCCGCGACGGGCTTTCGGCTGGGGCATCTCGAACTTATCCAGGAATCGGTTCACCAGCGCGATCGCCTCGTCATGACCGCCGTTGGAGCCGAGACCTTCTTCGAGGATCAGAGTGCGGCCGATCGCGGCGATCACGAACGCCAGCGCGGCCGGCGGGAAGTCGTCGGGATCCAGGTCGTGTTCGCGAACGATGAAGTTGAGCGCGGTGATCTGTTGTTCGCGCCAGCGTTCGGACCAGGCCGCGATTTCCGCACGGATTTCCTTGCGGTGGTTGGCAAGTCCGATGAACTCCAACAGCAACCGGGTGTCCTTGGGCGCGACGAGGGTATCCCAGAACGCGTGCAGCGGCCGGTCGGAGGCGAGCGCCTTCTGCTGACTCTCCAGGTATCCCGTGGCGCCGATCCGGAACACCGCGAGATACAGCTCGTCCATGGTGGGGAAGTAGTAGTGCACCAGGGCGGGCTTGACCCCGGCCTGCGCCGCGACCCGGCGCGAGGTGGCCGCGGCGTAGCCCTCTTCGACCATGATCTGGCTCGTCGCGGCGATCAGCATGTCGCGCGTCGTGGTGTCGCGAGCCTTGGGTCTGGTGGATGCGGTCACGGGTTCGGTCCTATCACACCGCGGGTTCGGCGACCATCTCGAAGAAGGCGGCACCCGAGTCCGGGATGCGGTTCTGCTTGAACACGTTGACCGCGTAGGAGACCAGGATCATCGAATACAGCAGGTGCAGCAGCGTCGCAGCGTCCTCGGGTAGGTCGTCGATGTCGAGTCCGTTGAGATAGCCGACGGCCTCCTCGGCGCGCGGTGCGATCGCGTCGTAGAACGCGACCAGCTCGTCGAACGGTTTCGACAGCCGTGCTTCGTAGCGCTGCGCCCGGGTCGGCAGCGCCCAGTCGGCGACGAACGGTTCGAGGTCGGAAAACCCTTGGGGCAGAGACATCAGACTTCCTTCGCGGACTCGTACGCCCCGACGGTGTCGCGGATGACGGTGTGGAACTGCCGGATCAGCAACTCCTGGTCGCTGAGGTGAAAGGTGTTCTGCGCCCGAGTCTTGAGCGCGGAGTGGGTGGCCTCGATGGTGTTGACGTCCTGCATGGCGAACTCGATCGTGCTGTCCACCACCAACTCCTGCGCCAGCCGATCGGCGGCGTCGGCGGGTGGCACAAAATACAGGTCGATTTCGTAGATGTGCGTGTCGACCGTCTCGGGCCAATAGGTGTAGGTGATGTAGTAGTTGCGGGCCCAGAGCTGGATGGAGATGTTCGGGAACACCCAGAACTGGTCGTTGCCCCAGGAGGCGATTCCGCCGCGGTTCAAGAAGTCGGCAGATTCGTCGATACCGATGTCCGGAACGTCGTCGGGCCCGAAAAGGCCTGCGCGGAATAGCTTGTAGACCCAGCGCTGGTCCTGACGCGCCGGACCCGCGGTGCCGGGTTCGCGGGCCGGCAGCGGTGGCGGGCCGGGCACCGAGGTGAGCATGTGCGGCCGGAACAGGTCGTAGTGGTACGAGTCGACCGGCGGCACCATCATCTCGGCCTTGGCGACGTCCGGGTCGATGAAGCGGCCGTGCACGTAAGGCGGGTGGTACCACTCGCACACCGAGTCGACGGCGAGCTTCCAGTTGCCGTTGATCCGGGTGGAGAACCCGTAGTGCTGGGTCATCTTGTCGAACGGATAGGCCTCGATGCCCAGCAATCCGTCACCCAGGAATTCGCGGAGCGGGGCCGGGTCTTCGGCGAGGTTGACGAAGATGAAGCCAGCCCACACCTCGCAGTGCACCGGCGGCATCCGCAGCGAGTCCTTGTCGAGGTTGAAGAACTCACCTTCGTTGGTGATGTGGTTGACCTTGCCGTCCAACCCGTAGCGCCAGCCGTGGTACTTGCAGGAGAATGCCCGGCAGTTACCCGAGGACTCCTCACCCGGATGTTCTTGCCAGACCACCTTGTTGCCGCGGTGGGCGCAGACGTTGTGGAATGCATGCACGGTGTCGCCTGCGTCGCGGGCGATCACGATTGACGCCAACCGGCCGGGCAGATCGCGGGTGAAGTAGGAGCCCTTGCGCGGCAGTCGCTCGATTCGCCCGACGCACAACCAGTTTCGCTTGAACACTGCCTCGCGCTCGGCAGCGAAGAACTCCGGTGAGATGGAGTCCTCGTAATTGACCGGTGCAGTGCCAAGTTCGGGGTAGTCGGTGGTGAACTTGCCGCGCCCGGTCGATAACCGCTGCTGGATGCTGGTCATGAGTGGGCTCCTTCTTGTGCCGTTGCACCGTTCGGCGCGGTGCTCCAGGGCTCCTGGTCCCAGGCCCTGTCAAGCGGCGCCATCTCGCCACCGAACGGGAAGAACACGCGCTGCGCGTAGGTTTCTCGGCCCAGGCCGTGGCCGAGCTCGTTGACGAAGGCCCGCTTGAGCGGGTTGGTGAACAGTTGCCGCGTGTATCGCAATGTCAGCGGCGGTCGCTTGATCAGCTCACGCGCGTGGTCCCAGGCCCGGTCCAACAACTTGTCCTTGGGCAGCACCTCGTTGACCACGCCCCACTCCTTGGCTTCCTGTGCGCTGACCTTCTGGCCCGTGAGCAGGAAGTAGCGTGCGCGGTTGTGCCCCGCGAGCACGCTCCAGATCACGTGTTGACCGTCGCCGGGCACCTGCCCACGCGGGAAGTGTGAGGCGTCCTGGAAGTAGGCGTCCTCGGAGGCCAGCACGATATCGCCCATGATCGGCACCTCGGAGTGCATGTTGCACGGACCGTTGACCGCACTGATCATCGGTACATCGACGTCAAGCACGTTGAAGATGAGATGACGTGCATACCAAGCCTTTTCGTCGAGCTTATGTGTCCCACGGTCGTCGGGCATGGCCTGATAGATGGGGTGCTCGGGCGGTTCGCCGTTAGGTAGGCGGCCCCAGTTGGCGTTGTAGTTCTCACCGGTGCCGGTATGGATGAGCACCTTGATCTCGCGGTCCCCGGCGATGTCGGCGAATGCGTCGGACATCTCGTCGTGCGCCTTCCAGCTCCACACCAGGCTGTCGCCGTTGGTGTGGCACTGCATGAACAGGATTCCATCGTCGGTGAGTTCGAACTGGTAGTTGGCGTAGCTGTTCTGGTACTCGCTGAATCTCGTCCGCTTGGGCATTCAGTCGTCTCGCTCCCCGTATCGGCGTCCGCAGTGTTTGAGCGATCGCCCAATTAGTCGTCCCATCGTTACACCGTCCGCGCACGGCGGTCAAGGCTTAGCGGCCCGTCAGTTGCGCGACGACCGGTGCGAAGGACCTGATCTGGGACTGCTGCACGGTGACGTAGTTGACGCCGAGCGCTTCCCGTCGCGAAAAGAGCAGGTCCACAACGGTTTCCAACGGGCCTACCAGCACGTTGGGGTGGTCGCGCAGCACATCGGCCGAAATGCCGGTCGACGCTGCCGCTTTGGCGAGCGCACCCTCGGGATCGTCGGTGATCGCGGTGAAGTAGGGCGAGCCCTCGATCTCCAGTCGGCCGAACCGCTCGCCGGCGGCGGCCCGCACGGCCTCCATGCGGTGCCGCGCGACGGTCTGCGGGTCGCGGCCGTCGGCATCGCGCGCGACGAACGGCACGCTGGACATGCTGACGATGTCGGCCTCGCGACCGGCGAACTTCAGCATCCGCGGACCGCCACCGCCGATCATGATCGGCGGGTGCGGCTGCTGCACCGGTCGTGGGGTTCCGGCGTAGCCGCGGACCTGCACCTGCCTGCCGGCGTACTCGATCTGTCCACCGGCCCAGTGCGCCTTGATCAGCCCGATTGCCTCGGCCAGCTTCTCCATCCGCCGGCCCGGCCGGTCGAACGTCAAACCCATTGCGTTGTATTCGGTTTCACTCCACCCGGCGCCGATGCCCAGTTCCAGGCGCCCGTCGGACAGCAGGTCCAGAGTCGCGGTCTCCTTCGCCAGGACGGCGGGCACGTGATAGTCGATGCAGAACACCCGGCAGCCGATCCGCAACGTCTCGGTGACAGCGGCGGCCGCGGCCATGGCCGCGATCGGTGCGAGGTCCTGACGCGGCGAGCGGGCCACTTTCTGCGCGGGTCCCGGGCCCAGGTAGTGGTCGGCGAGGAAAAGCGTTGAGTAGCCGAGGTCTTCGACTTCGCGAACGGTGTCGCGCCATTCGCGTCCGCCTGCCGCGTTGGTCGCCTGCACGGCGAAGCGAAACGGGGGCCTGTCCATGGGCTTGACCATAAACGACGGGGAATGATAGGCATGACTGGTTTGGGCAGTCGCTCAGGAAAGTGGGTCGAGGGTTGAAGACGGCGGTCGTCACTGGCGGTGCCTCGGGTATTGGTCGCGCGATCACCAAACGCCTTCGGGCCGACGGCTTTCAAGTGGCCGTGCTCGACCTGACGCCATCCGACGACGAGTTCGGCCGCGTCGTCGACGTCACCGACCGCGATCAGGTCGACGCCGCGATCGCGGCCGTCCGTCAACAACTCGGTCCCGTTCTGGTACTGGTCAATTCGGCCGGGATGACGGGTTTCCAGAAGTTCTCCAAGATCAGCTTCGCGGAATGGTCCAAGGTGATCGACGTCAACCTCAACGGCGTCTTCCATACCACCCAGGCGGTGCTGCCGGACATGGTCGAGGCGGGGTGGGGGCGCATTGTCAACATCTCGTCGTCCAGCACGCACTCCGGCCAGCAGTTGATGGCGCACTATGTCGCCGCGAAATCCGCGGTGAACGGCCTGACCAAGTCGCTGGCACTGGAATACGGGCCCAAGGGCATCACCGTCAACGCCGTGCCGCCCGGCTTCGTGGACACCCCGATGCTGCGCGGAGCCGAGAGCAAGCACCAACTCGGCGGAACCGTCGAGGACCACATCGACCGCACCCCGGTGCGCCGGGTAGGTCGGCCCGAGGACATCGCCGCGGCATGCGCCTTCTTCATCTCCGAAGAGGCCGGCTACATCACCGGCCAGATCCTCGGCGTCAACGGCGGCCGCAACACCTGAGAGGACCAGATGTACCAACGGGACCAGCTCTTCATCGACGGCAAGTGGTCTGCGGCGCAGAGTGATTCGGTCATCACGGTCGTATCCCCGCACAGCGGGGACGAAATCGGTCGCGCGGCGTGTGCGGGTCCGGCCGATGTCGACCGTGCGGTGCAGGCGGCGCGCGCTGCGTTCGACACCGGACCGTGGCCGCGGCTGCAGCCCGCTGAGCGGATCGAGGCGATCGGTCGACTGGCCGGCGTCTACAAGGAGCGGCGACCGGACATGGCGGCGCTCATCTCCGCCGAGATCGGCGCGCCGATCTCCTTCGCCAAACGGGCGCAGGTCGGCCTGCCGATGATGATGATGTCGGCGTTTTGTGGCATCGCCGGAAGTTACCCGTGGCAGCAGGACCGTCCGGGCTTGTACGGCAAGGACATTCGGATCCTCAAGCAGCCGGTTGGGGTCGTCGCGGCGATCGTGCCGTGGAACATGCCCCAGTTTCTGACCGTCACAAAGGTGGTGCCGGCGCTGTTGGCGGGGTGCACGGTGGTGCTCAAGCCCGCACCCGAGTCGGTGCTCGACGCACAGTTGCTCGCGGAACTGGTCGCCGAGGCCGACCTGCCCCCCGGCGTACTGAACGTGGTGCCCGGCGGTCGCGACGTCGGCGAGCAACTCGTCAGCCACGACGGCGTCGACAAGGTGTCGTTCACCGGTTCCACCGCGGCGGGTCGCCAGGTGGCGATCGCCTGCGCGCAGGGACTCAAGCAGGTCAGTCTCGAATTGGGTGGCAAGTCGGCGGCCATCGTGCTCGACGACGCGGACCCGGCCGCGGTGGCGGCGGGAATCCAGATGGCCAGCCTGGCCAACAGCGGACAGGTCTGCAACGCGCTGAGTCGCATCCTGGTGCCGGAGGCCCGCGAGGCGGAGTTCGTCGACGCGCTGGCCGCGGGAATGTCGGAGATGTCGGTCGGCGACCCGTCCGATCCCCACACGCAGATCGGTCCGCTGGTGGCTCAGCGCCAGCAAGAGCGCGTGCGCGGCTACATCGAATCGGGCGCCAGCGAGGGAGCCAGGCTGGTCGTCGGCGGAGCCGAGATGCCCGACGGTCTGGACACCGGATGGTACGTGCGCCCCACGCTGTTCAGCGGGGCAAACAACGACATGCGGATCGCCCGCGAGGAGATCTTCGGCCCGGTGCTGACCGTCATCTCCTACCGCGACGAGGACGACGCCCTGCGGATCGCCAACGACACCGAATATGGGCTTGCCGGTTCGGTGTTCACCGCCGACACCGATCGCGGAATCGGCGTCGCGGCGCGGGTGCGGTCCGGCACTTTCGGCGTCAACGAGGGCTACATCATGGATCCCGCGGCACCGTTCGGCGGCGTCAAGGCCAGTGGCTACGGCCGCGAACTCGGGATCGAAGGTATCGACAGTTACACGGTGAGCCAGTCGATTTCGGTTGCGGCGCAGCGTTAACGCTTACCGCCACCGACTTCGGCGGGTAGCGGAGGCGGCAGCGGCGCCGTCGGACTCGGTGCCGTCGCCGACGGCGAGGCCGCCGGAGCCTGAGGTTTCGCGGCCGGGTTCGGCGTCGTACCGGCGGGGGCCTGTGTCGTCTTGGGCCCGTGGTACGAGGTCATCGGCTCGCGGCGGATCACCCCGCTGGCGTCGCTGACCACCAGCGCATTGGAGTTCACCGTGTAGGTGACGCCGTCCTGTTTGGCGACGTAGCTACCGTCGGCATCGGCGGTAGCGGCGGCGATCAGCTTGGCGCCGTCGCTGACCCGCACGCCGTGATAGCCGAACTGGCCGGCCGGGCTCTTGCAGATCGCGACCCGGGATTCGGCCGTTGCGCCGAAGGCGACCGCGGTATTGGGCGCGGCGCAACGAGCGGTGGAGTTGACGAAACCGAGGGCGTCGGTGGTGGGGTCGGCAGCGGCCAGGGGTGCGCCGATCGCGAGCAGCGTCCCGCAGGCCGCTGCAGCGACGGCGACGCGTCGGGTGCTTGGCAGGTAAAAGGACATGCGTTCCACGACAACACGGGTGACCAGCACTGTCTTGCCCCCACGCCGCCTGATCGCCCAATCGTTAGCTTCTCGAGATCCGCAAAGTAGGTCCGATCGCTCCACTCTTCCTCAGACCGCTGGCGGCCCGCATCGTCGTGAAGCTAGATTCGACGCCCATGGGACTGCTTTTCGATCCGAACACCTATGACCCGACGCACTTCGACCCGGAAACCAAACGCCAGCTCAAAGCGGTGATCGACTGGTTCGAGGGCCGCGGCAAGGTCAGGCTGCTGCGCGACGACCTCGAGGCGACGTGGGTGTCGGACTTCCTCGACTTCATCAAGCAGGAGAAGGTCTTCGCGACCTTCCTCACCCCGTCGGAGTATGGCGGCGGCGACCCGAACAAGCGCTGGGACACCTCGCGCAACGCCGCGCTGAGCGAGATCTTCGGGTTCTACGGACTCTCATATTGGTACGCCGAGCAGGTGACGATCCTGGGCCTCGGGCCGATCTGGCAGAGCGACAACATCAAAGCCAAGGAGCGGGCGGCGGCCCAACTCGAGGCGGGTGGCGTGATGGCCTTCGCGCTGTCGGAGCGCGAGCACGGCGCCGACATCTACAACACCGACCTATTGCTCACACCGGCGAAGGATGACGACGAAGGGGTGGTGTTCCGGGCATCGGGGGAGAAGTACTACATCGGCAACGGCAACGTCGCCGGCATGGTGTCGGTGTTCTCCCGCCGCACCGACGTCGACGGCGCCGACGGCTACATCTGGTTCGTCGCCGACAGCGCGCACGAGAACTACGAGCTGATCGACAACGTCGTGCACGGCCAGATGTTCGTCAGCAACTTCCGGCTCAACGACTATCCGGTGCACGAAGAGGACATCCTGTGCACCGGGCCGGAGGCATTCTCGGCCGCGCTCAACACCGTCAACGTCGGCAAGTTCAACCTGTGCTCCGGCTCGATCGGCATGTGCGAGCACGCTTTCTACGAGGCGATCACCCACGCCAACAACCGCATCCTGTACGGCAACCCGGTCACCGACTTCAAGCACGTGCAGGCCAGCTTCGTCGAGGCCTACGCGCGGATCATCGCGATGAAGCTGTTCAGCGATCGCGCGATCGACTACTTCCGCAGCGCCAGCCTCGACGACCGGCGCTACCTGTTGTTCAACCCGGTGACCAAATCCAAGGTGACCTCCGAGGGCGAGGCCGTGGTCACGCTGCTGTGGGATGTGCTGGCCGCCAAGGGATTCGAGAAGAACACTTACTTCTGCGAGGTGGCCCGCCTGATCGGGGCGCTGCCCCGACTCGAGGGCACTGTGCACGTCAACGTCGCGCAGATCCTGAAGTTCATGCCGAACTTCATGCTCAACCCGGCGGAGTATCCCGAGATCGGCACCCGCAACGACCCGGCCGACGACACGTTCTTCTGGGCGCAGGGGCCGGCGCGCGGTGCGTCCAAGGTGCAATTCGCCGACTGGACAAAGGTTTACGACGAGCACGCTGCCATTCCGAACGTCGGGGTGTTCTACGAGCAGGCCCGCGCGCTCAAGGACCTACTGCTGACGGCGGCGCCCGATCCCGAGCAGATGAAGGATCTCGACTTCCTGCTCGTCGTCGGTCACCTGTTCACGTTGGTGGTCTACGGCCAGCTGATCCTCGAGCAGGCCGACTTGATCGGGCTCGACCACGACCTGGTGGACCAGATCTTCGAAGTCCAGATCCGCGACTTCTCCCAGTACGCCGTGGCGCTGCACGGGAAGTCGAGCGCGAAACCGGCGCAACAGGATTGGGCGCTGGCGGCCGTGCGCAGGCCCGCCACCGACTCCGACCGGTTCGACCGGGTGTGGGAGCAGGTGCGGGCCTACGACGGCGCTTACGAGATGCGGGCTTAACCTCCGGGGACGAAAGGCACGTCGTCCGGGGCGGCGTGCCGCGCGGCCAGCACCGCGCGGGCGGCGTCACCGATCGGAATGCGCAGCGGCAGTTGCGGTTTCTCGGCGGCGTCGGCGATCTCCGCCGCGACCTGCTCGGGTGTGATCATCAGGCCGCGCAACTCGTCGTCGCCGGCCACCCCCGCGTAGGGGTCGTCCTGAAGCGTGTAGGTCGTCACGTTGTCCAGCGCCCCCGAACTGACGGCGCCGGGCTGCAGCAGCCCGGGCTGGATGCCGAGCGGGCCGGCTTCGATCGCGAGGGCTTCGACGAGCGCCTCCAGCGCCCATTTCGTCGACGCGTAAGCCGCCCCGAGTGGCAGCGTGACCCGCCCGGCGACGCTCGACATGAACAGCAGCTTGCCCTCGCCGCGCGCCCGCATGCCCGGCAACGCCGCTTGTGCGACGCGCAGCGCGCCGACGGTGTTCAGGTTGAACAGGCGTTGCAACTCGTCGAGAGGAATCGCTTCCACCGCGGCGTAGAAGATCTCGGCGGGGTTGACGACCACGACGTCGACGTCGCCGGCGGCCTCGAATGCGGCGCGCACGCTCGCGTCGTCGGTGACGTCGAGCGCCAGCTTCTGGGCGAGGTCAAGCCCGTCTAGCGAATCCGTCTTGCGGGCGGTGCCAATCACGCGATGGCCGCGGCGGATGAACTCTTCGGTGATCGCACGGCCGATCCCGCGGCCGGCTCCGGTAACGAGGACGGTTGACATGGTGTTTCGCTCCTATCGGATCGGGGAATCTCGTCGTTCGTCGATAGTAAACCGATCGGTGTACTTGTTTGTTTCAAGCTAGCCGAGATTTCCGTGTGCAGCCACCCGAGGCGGACGTAATATCCCGCCATGGCTGCAGGCTTGCCGGCCGAACTGGTCGAGGAGACCGCGTTGACGCTCAGCAGCGTCAGTCAGGTCACGCTGCCGCCCGAGCATTGGCCGGCCGTGGAACGGACCCTCGCCGCCACGAACCTTGCCGTGGACACCAACGACGCCGATGCCCTGCGTGCGGCGCTGGACGAATTGCAGCGCTTCGGCCTGACGCCGCGCTACCGCGAGGACTTCCCCATAACGGGCGCCTCGCCGGTTGCTGACGCGCCACTGCCCGCCCCGCCGCCGATTCACGGCGCCCCGCCACCGATGGCCCCCGCCCGACCCGCCGGAGCCGGCCGGATATGGCTGGGCGCAGGTCTAGCGGCCGTCGTCGTGCTGGTGACGATCGCTGTCCTGGGCCTGCTGAGCTCCACAGAGCACAGCAGCGCTCCGCACCCGCAGTCCACGTCGTCGTCCCACACGGGAGCGACGTCGCCGACTGGCCCGACGTCGGCGAGTCCGATCGAGACGCCGACCCAACCGACCAGCAGTGGCGGGACTTCCGTCGCGGTCGGTCTGCTCGCGGCTGCTGCGGTGGTGCTCGCCGTTGTCGTCATCGTGGTGCGTCGGCGATCCCAGCGACACCATCCGCCGCCGGCGCATTTCGTCGATGCGGGCGGACCAGTCGCATGGCCGGTCCGACCCGCGACCACCTTTGCGCCCAATGAGCTGGTGGAGCTTGCCAATCGCACCGTCGACCGGCTCGTTGACAAGGGCGGAACACGGTGACGGTGGCGATCACCGATCAGGCACTGCATGTGTTGGTATTCGCCCGACTCAAACCCGAAACCGGTTATCGCGCAGAGGGTCTGACGGCCGCCTGGGCGGCTGCGGGGCAGGTCCGTATCTCGCAGCCGCTCGATACGGGCGTACCGATCGACCTGCCTGACGAGCTACCGGACGGCGACGTGTTCTTCCGCGTCGTTGCCGGCAAGGCCGGGGTCGAGGGCTCTGACAGCGCAATCGCCTTCGTCGCCCATGACGTGGTGGGAATCGTCGTCCGATTGAGTGCGAGTGGCAACGACGGCTGGGCCGAGCTGTCCGAAAGCTGGCGTGCCGCATTTGATCCCGGATCCTTCGGCGACTTGATGGGTGTCGTCGAGGTATTCCTCGGCGCCGCAGACCAATTGGCGGCAGACCGGCCGGAGGCGGTCGCGTCTGCGCTGGGCGACGAGGTGGGACTGGAGTCTTCCGCCCTGGTCGAGCCGGGAATCACGTTGTGGACCAAGGAGTTCGGCTGGGGATCGCGGGTGGTGGGACTCGCGGCCACCGCCGCCATTGCCACCGCCGAGTCGTGGTGCTCGATCAGCGGCACCCGTGAGGACGCCGGGCAGTTGGTGCGTTATTTCATGCACGCCAGCAAGCTTCGCTACGAGGCGAGCGTGTTCAAGCAGGACATCGACGAGTTGCGCCGACAGGAGCGCGCACTGGACGACGGCCTCGCCGAATTGTTCGCGCTGCACCAACGATTCGAGGCCGCCGGTGCGGGGGCCGACGAACTGATCGACGCGCAGAGTCGGCTGGGTCGTGCGCAGGGCGATGCGGCCGGGCTGCTGATTTCGATCACCCACCTGCGCGATTTGCGCCAGACCGTGGAGATCGCCGCGCACAACCTGCGCGCCAACGAGCCCGCCCAGATCGAGTCGACGGCGATCGCGCAGTCGTTCTTCGCCCGAGAACAGAAACTCGCCGAATGGCTCGACGGCCAGGCGGGTCACGAGATCGCGTATCTGCAGTCGTGTCGTGAACGGGTGGGCGAGGCGCAGAAGCTCACCGAGTTGCGCCTACAGCAGCTGTCGGCAGCGAACGCTCGAACGGCCAACTGGCTCAGCGTGTTACAGACCAGCCTGCTGGCCGCTCCGCTCGGCGCGCTGAGCGTGGCGACGACCCTGGGCACCCACATCACCGCGCCCGTGACCGTACGGGTGGCGGTGATGGCGCTGGTGGGGTCGATGACTTTACTGGCGCCGCTGCTCGCCTTCCGCTGGATTCACGGCTACCGCTGGCCGGAGATCGGCGGCGTCGCGGTGATCGGTGGCTGCATCGGCTGGGTTATCGCCGTCGCCGTATCGGCGGCGGCGCCGTTGACGATCGTCGTCGCCGCGGCGGTGCTCGGCGCGACGCTGTTGGGCGCGATCGCCGTTTTGGTGAACGGTCGTAGCAGTAGGATTTCGTCAACGGCCTGACAGAGGAGAGACCCATGCGCGGCAGCAAGATCCTGATCACCGGCCCCACTGGACAGGTTGCCGTTCCCATCGCCAAGGCGTTGGCGGCCGACAACGAGGTGTGGGGCATCGCCCGGTTCACCAACGCCGCGGCTCGCGAGGATCTCGAGGGCGCGGGCGTCCGGTGTGAGACGGTCAACCTTGCCGCCGGTGAGTTCGGTGATTTGCCAACCGATTTCGACTACGTGCTCAACCTGGCCGTCGCGAAGAGCGGCGACTGGGACAAGGACCTCGGCGCCAACGCCGAATCGGTCGGCCTGCTGATGGCGCACTGCCGCGGTGCGCAAGCGTTCCTGCACTGCTCGTCGGCCGCCGTTTACGACCCCCCGGGCGATGAGCCGCGCACCGAGCGGGCGGCGTTGGGAGACAACCACAAGCCACTGTTTCCGACCTACTCCATCTCGAAGATCGCCGGAGAGGTGGTCGCCCGGACCATGGCCCGGGCGCTCGGGGTGCCGACGGTCATCGCCCGGCTGAACGTGCCCTATGGCGACAACGGCGGCTGGCCGTTCTATCACATGGAGATGATGCTGGCCGGCATCCCGATCCCGGTGCCCGCCGGAGATGCGGCCAGTTACAACCCCATTCACGAGGACGACATCATCGCGACGATTCCGAAGCTGCTCGCCGCGGCGTCGGTGCCGGCGACGACGGTCAACTGGTGTGGCGACCAAACGGTCAGCCTGCAGGACTGGTGTCGCTACCTCGGTTCTCTAGTCGGCAAGGACCCGGTGTTCGAGGAAAGCCCACAAGCGTTGCGCGGCAACCCCACCGACGTGTCGCGGATGCACGAACTGGTCGGTGCCGGCACCGTCGACTGGCAGGAGGGACTCCGCCGCATGGCGGCGAAGTTCCATCCCGAGCTGGTTGGCTAGCTGAATGTGAATCTGACGACGCGACACGCCGGTGTAGCGTCGCCAGATTCACACTCGTGCAGCGGCTAGTCCTGCTTGGCGATCAGCTTTTTCAGCGCTTCGCGATCAGATGCCAGCAGCTCGTCGATCCGTGGCTGGTTCACATCGGCGACGATGATCTCGCCGACCTCCTGGTACACGTTGCTGAAAATGCCGTGCGACTTCATCTTTTCGGTCTGGTAGATGTTGTCCTCGGTCGGCGTCACGTAGTAGACGATCTCCGGCTTGAACCGGTGGATCAGCCACAGGTGGATGACGTCCATCAGCCGCTTCTGCCGCATCTTCTCGGCGAACGTGTTCTGGTCGCGCACCGTGAGGATGTTGCGCCCGTGCCGGTCCTTGATCGGGTCGACGACCACGTTGGCCAGCGGCTCGTCGGCGTTGTCACCGTAGATGCCCAGGTCCAGCACGTCCGAGCCGGCGCGCCGGGGGCGCAGCCGCACGGTCAGCGTCTCGCCGATCTTGTAGTGGTCGCCCCACAGCGCCAGCCACTCTTCCAGCAGCTTCTTCGGCACCTCGGTCTGCACCAGGTGCTGATGCTGGGTCGATCCCTCACCCATCGCCTTAGTCGTGGCGGTGCGACCGGACGACGCGGCCAGCGCGGCGTCGCTGCGCGGCCCGCCGACCAGCGTTTGCGGTGTGCGGTAAGGGGATTCGACCAGCCGCATCTTGCGTTGCAGACGAGCCAGCGCGAGCATGCCCTCCTGCCGCAGGGACGTCGCGAACTCCTCGGAGGCCACACCGTCGATCTGGTGGCCGCCGTAGGTGATGAAGTTGAAAACGAAGCCCATCTTGCCGAGTTCCTCAGGGAACGCCCGCATTTCGTCGTCGGTCATGCCGGTGGTGTCCCAGTTGAACGACGGGGACAGGTTGTAGGCCAGCATCTGGTCCGGGTACTCGGCGTGGATGGCTTCGGCGAACTCGCGGGCGTCGACCAGGTCCGCCGTCTTGGTTTCCATCCAGAGCAGGTCCGCAAACGGCGCTGCGGCAAGGGATTTGGCGATCGCATAGGGGATGCCGCCACGGATCTGGTAGTAACCCTCCGGGGTCTTGGCCAGCTCGCAGTCCCACGCGACGTTCAGGCCGAGCTCCTTTGCCTTCTGCTGGGCGGTGTACATCGGGGCCCGTTGGGCGAACGCCCGCCACTCGTCGGCGCTCATATCGCTGGATTCGCCGTCGTTGGCGTTGAATTCGAGCAACTCGGCGACGGCCTCGCCGTAGGTCATCAAGCCGGCGTCGAGCTGCCAAGCGTCGACGAACTTCGACTCGATCTCGTCGAACACGGCGTCGATCGACTTCTGCGCGTGGTCCGGCGACGCCGCGGCGTTCGCGATCAGCT
Source organism: Candidatus Mycobacterium wuenschmannii (assembly GCF_030252325.1). Lineage (NCBI taxonomy): Bacteria > Bacillati > Actinomycetota > Actinomycetes > Mycobacteriales > Mycobacteriaceae > Mycobacterium > Candidatus Mycobacterium wuenschmannii. The sequence continues at coordinate 5,071,576 of NZ_CP126981.1, forward strand.
CCACGACACCGTTGCGCTCCAGCCAGGCGTCGGCGGCGGCGTATTGCTCGTCCGGCAGGGCGTAGAGCAGATGCCCGTTGAGCTCGGTGAACCCAGACTCGTAGAAGCGTCGCACCATCGCCAGGAAGCACGACTTGTACGACGGGATCTTGAGATTCGTCGTCCCCAGCAGGAACGGTTGGTCGCGTTCGTCGGCGCGGCTGTCGAGCAGATTGGCGGCTTCGGCGTCGGTGCGGGCCACGATAATGCCCGGCACCCGCATGATGTCGAGCTGGAAGCGCGCGGTGTTGAGTCGCTTAATCTGCTCGTCCGACGGCACCAGCACCTTGCCGCCCTGGTGGCCGCACTTCTTGGTGCCCGGACGCTGGTCCTCGATGTGATAGCCCGGAACGCCGGCCTCGACGAAGCGTTTGACCAGGTTGCGGACGTGCGGATCACCACCGTGACCGGTGTCGGCGTCGGCGATGATGAACGGTCGGTAGTCGACCGCCGGTGTCCGCTCGCGCTGCTCATCGCTCATCCGTAACCGCAGGTACTGCTGGTTGCGGTCGGCGGTCAGCAGCGCCCGCACCAGGCCGGCGGCCTCGTCCGGCACCTGGGACAGGGGGTAGCTGGCCAGGTCGGGCCCGGGGTCTTCGCTGATCGAGCCCTTGGCCGAGGTGGCCCAACCGCCGAGATAGATGCCTTCTATCCCCATCCGCTTCATCGTCACCGCCTGCCCGGGCGAATACGGGCCGAAGGTGGTGATGCTCTTCTTCTGGGCGAACAATTCGCGGAGTCGGGGATAGAACGCCTCGGCGGCTTCGCGGGCGACGATGTAGTCCGACGGAATCGTGCCGCGCTGCTCGGCAACCTGGCGGGCGGAATACAGGCGGGTGATGCCGTCGAAGCGGGCGCTGTCCATGTAGGCCTGCGTCTCGGCCACGTCGCTCTCGAAGGTGTGCGTCGCTGCATCCGCCTCGATGGTGCTCATCTGTTCTCCGCTCCTCGGTTGCCGATTTGCCTGCTGGGGAGAGTCTATGACCGCCGCGTATCACGACGATTCAAAATCGGATGTCTGCCCTGCGACCGGAGCGGGCATACCGCTGAGGAGGCGTCGCTAAACCCCAGGACGACCGGAAAAATGTCGTCGGGGTCAGTTTTCGACAGACACCGGGCGGCGCGCTCGGATACGCTCTCCGGGCGCGGCGACGTTGCCGCGCATGAGGGGAGCGCTATGAGTTCTCTGCGAACGGCCCGCGCGCAGCAGTCCCTGCCCGTGGCTTTGCCGCCTAGTCGCACCGTGCCCGTGCGATCCGCGGACGGAACCCGGTTGCACACCGAAGTTTTCGGTCCCGAGGACGGTTATCCGATCGTGCTCGCGCACGGCATCACCTGCGCAATTCGCGTGTGGGCCTACCAAATTGCCGATCTGGCCCAGGATTACCGCGTGATCGCGTTCGACCACCGCGGACATGGCCGTAGCGAACGGCCGCGCCGGGGTGGATACAGCCTCAATCACCTGGCCGCCGACATCGACGCGGTTCTCGACGCCACGGTGAAGCCGGGAGAGCGCGCCGTCGTCGCCGGGCATTCGATGGGCGGCATGGCGGTCGCCGCCTGGTCCGACCACTACCGCCACCGAGTGCAGGCACGCGCAGATGCCGTCGCGCTGATCAACACCACGACCGGTGACCTCCTGCGCGAGGTGCGACTGCTGTCGGTGCCCCCGCCGCTGGCGGCGGCGCGGATCTTCGGTGGGCGCACATTGATCAACGCGTTCGGTTCGTTCACGGTCCCGCCAGGGGTCGGGCGGCTCAGCCGTGAAATGGTGGCGATGCTCGCGGTCGGCGCGGACGCGGACCGCGCCGTGGGCTCGTTGATCTACGAATTGTTCAGTGCCACTTCGCCTGCGGGCCGTGGCGGTTGCGGCAAGGCGCTCGCCAGCGCGATGGGACGACGGCACATCGATCTCAGCGGTCTGACCGTGCCGACCCTGGTGATCGGCAGCCAGCGGGACCGCCTGACGCCGATGGTTCAATCGCGCCGGATCGCCGCTGCGGCACCGAATTTAGCCGGCCTGGTGGAATTGCCGGGCGGTCACTGCTCGATGCTGGAGCGGCCGATGGAGGTCAACCGCGAACTGCGCGCACTGGCCGCATCGACCGCCGGTAGCAGGCGCATCAGCTCATAGGCGTCGCGCTTACAAGCGCGAGGCGACCTCGTCGGCGGCACGCTGCCCGGAACGCACCGCGCCGTCGAGGAAGCCGGTCCACTCGTCGGCGGTTTCGGTGCCGGCCCAGTGGATCGGTCCGATCGGGCGTCGCAACAAGGGCCCGAACCGGGTCCACGCGCCGGGCGGCACCGCTGCGGTCGGACCGCCGGGCGCGAATTCCTCTGCCCCCCAACGATGATCGACGTAGTCGATCGGCGCGCGCGCCTGCTCGCCGAACAACGCCGCGAAGCAATCCAGGGCACGTTCCCGTCGCTGCTCCGCTGGCTGCGTGTCGAACTCGCGAGAGTCGACGAATCCCAACAGGATTCCCGGCCCACCGGGGTCCGGGCTGACGTCAAACGTGATGAACACCGGACCGGTGTCGGACAGCGATTCGCCGGAGTAGCCCTGTTCGCGCCAGAAGGGGGTGGCATAGGCGACGTAGGCCTTGCTCAGCCGGCCCTGCGGCCACCGGGCGGGCAACTGCCCGTGCTCGGCGGACAGCGCGGGGCTGAACTCGATGACACTCCAGTGCTCGGGCGGCACGGCGACGATGACGAATTTCGCATCTGCTCGGCCCTTTTCGCTGGTGACAGTCACACCGCCGTCGCGGTACTCGATGCGCTGGACGGGTGATTGCAGCACCACACGGTCGCCGAGTTCGGCCGCTGCGGTGTCGGCGATGTGCTGGGTGCCGGCCGCGAACCGGTCCTGCTGGGCGCCGTTCTCGACGTCCAGCATCCGGTCCAGCCCACCGGCCGCGCGGGCGTAGCGGGCGGCGTGCAACATCGACACGTCGTCGGGTTCGCAGCCCCACGTCACCCGCGCCATGATGGCCAGCAGATTACGGGTCGTGCTGCCGGCGCGCACCGATCGCAACCACTGGCCCAGCGACATGCTGTCCAGCCGGGCGGCGTGCCGTGCGGTCCACGGCTCGGTGAGCGGGACGGTCTTGGCGATGCGCTCGAATTGCCAACGGACACGGCCGAGGTCGAGCAGACCGCCCAGCGACAGCCGCGGGATGGTGCCGCGGTAGGACCGCACCGCGCCGCGCCACCGGATGAGGTTGGCTCCCTCGTCGTAGGTCGGGATGGTCGTGATGCCCAGATCCGCGGCGAGCTTGAGCACCGCGTCCTGCGTCGGGCCGACGAACGTGCCGCCCATGTCCACCGGGACGCCGGCGACCTGACCGGTGTAGGAGCGTCCGCCGACGCGGTCACGGCCCTCGAGAACGAGCACGTCGTGACCGCGTTGGGCCAGTTCACGGGCGGCGGTGAGGCCGGCGAAACCGGCGCCCACGACGACGACGTCTGCAGTCCAGGTGGCATCAGGCATGCCCTTAAGTCAACCCCATCGCCGCTGCGTAATGTCAGGGTTCTCCAGCCTCACTCCTCCTCGGGCGGTCGAACCGCCCGCATCGTCGTAAGGCGGCCCGGTGAAAGTCTTCACAGCTTTGTATGGCCTGACCGACGCAGCCGAGCGCGCGCGGGAGCTTCGCGATGCCGGCGCCGGCGGCGTGGCCACCTTCGAAGGCCCGCACGACGTGTTCGCACCGCTGACGCTGGCGGCGACCGTCCCCGATCTCGAGCTGATGACCAATGTCGCGATCGCGTTCCCGCGCAACCCGATTCATCTGGCCCACCAGGCCTACGACCATCAGTTGCTGAGCTCGGGCCGGTTTGTTCTCGGTCTGGGGACCCAGGTCCGCGCGCAGATCGAGAAGCGGTTCGGCGCCGACTTCGACAAGCCGGTGGCCCGGATGACCGAGTTGATCGCCGCGTTGCGAGCCATCTTCGCGGCCTGGCACTCCGGTGAGCGCCTGGATTTTCGCGGCGACTACTACCGGCACACGCTGATGACGCCGACCTTCAACCCCGGCCCCAATCCCTACGGCCCGCCACCGATCTACGTCGGCGCCCTGGGGCCGCGGCTGACCCGCGCAGTCGCAGAGCACGCCGACGGCCTGCTGGTGATGCCGTTCGGCTCCAAGCGATTCCTGCACGAGCACACCATGCCGATCGTGCGCGAGGGTCTGCAGGCCGCCGGACGCGGCACCGGCGACCTCACCGTGCTGCCCGAAATCATCGTCTCTGCAGGCGAATCCGACGCCGAACTCGAGGCGGCCCACGCACGGACCCGGGCGCTGCTGGCGTTCTACGGCTCGACGCCCGCCTATCGTCCGGTGCTGGCCGCGCACGGCTGGGAGGATCTGCAACCCGAACTGAATGCACTGTCCAAACAGGGCCGCTGGGCGGACATGGGCGGTCTGATCACCGACGAAGTCCTGCACACCATCGCCGCCTGCGGCACACCCACCGATGTGGCCCGGCACATCAGGGACCGTGTCGACGGCGTTGCCGACACCGTGTGCCTGTATCAGGCGGCGCCGATCGGCCTGCAGACGCTGGCCGCGATCATCGACGAATTGCGTTAGGGCGCAACCGTTAACCAGTCTGCGAAGCCGGACGGGTCGTGGCGCCCCAGCGCGCCGTGCTCGTAGAGGCCCCAGCCCTCGACCGGCTCCGCGTCACCGTCGCGGCACACCGCGCGCCCGACGTGATCGATCACCCCGAAGCCCGACCGCCCGATGATCGCCGGGTCGTTCATGTCGTAGGTCAGCCGCTCGGTGAACTTCTCGCCCTTCCACACGCCGTGCAGCCAGTCCGAGTCGCCGCCGTATCCGCCACCGACGTGAATCGGCACCGGCAGCTTGGATTCGACGTCGAAGTGCACCGGCGTGCCGTCGGGCCGGGTGGCGTCGATCGTCGCGCCGGTGGGGATGCGGGTGCCCGAGCGGTAGTGGATCTTGACGCGCGGCCAGCCCAACTGCTCGACGCGGCCGTCGCGCCAGATCCGGGTGCAGTCGTTGAGCGAGCGGAACCCGTCCGGCGCCTCCTGGATGATCAGCACGATCGCGAAGTCCTGGAAGGCGATCGGCACGTACAGCCACCACATGCCCTCGAACGGCGGGTCGGCGGGCCGGCCGGCGGGCTCGGCCTCACCGATCGGCCGGATGCCCCAGGACCGGTCGCGGCTGCCGATCCACGTCTTCGGGTCGACCGGAATCTCCTTGCCGTCTACCACGATCCGGCCGCTCCAACTGCCGAGCTGGGCAAAGCGCTGGGCGTCCAGCGTCACCCGGGTGCCGGAACGCATCAGGTGCGGCTGCTCCTGGACGACGTCGAACAGGCCCTCCCAGGTGAGATCGGCTGCGATTCCTTCGGTTTCGTCGAGGGTGATGCGCAGCTTGTGCAGCGGGTCGATGACCTCGACGCGGTAGCCGTTGACGTGCTGGTTCAGCCGGTCCTGGTCGATGGCGTCGGAGAGGTGCACCGCGGTCTGGGTGTCGCCGCGCCGGATGAGCAGGAAGGCGTCCTTCACCCCGAGGTTGGGGTAGTAGCCGATGCCGCTGATGACGAAGATGTCGCCCGTGCGGTCGTGGGCGTTGAAGTAGGAACGGTCGTAGAAGTTGCGGTCCGAGGAACCCGGCCACGCGATGGGCTGGGGAACCTGGTGTACCGGGAACTCGTCGAGCGGGCCCAGTGCATGCGGCATTTACTGATCCTCTCCGATGAGACGCTTCATCAATCCTGAGTGGTAGAACAGCGATTCGACGCTGTCGGGCCTCTCGGTCTCGCCGAAGTGCACCCGTCGTGCGCCGGTGCGCATGAACACGCACGCCCACATCACGCCCGAGTACACGTAAAACCAATGCAGGTCGCCGATCTCGACCCCGGTCAGCTGCTTGTAGGTGTCGCGGACGTCCTCTTCGCGCATGACACCCGGCAGGCCTTCCAGCGTCGCTAGGCCGGCCAGCTCCTGAAAGACCATGTGCGCAAAGATCATCCACGCGACGTCGAGCTCACGCGGGCCGAGCGTCACCATTTCCCAGTCCAGCACGGCGACCGGGTGAAAGTCGCGGTACAGCACGTTGCCCACGCGTGCATCGCCCCACAGCAGCGCCGGCGTGCCGGCGTCCGCCTCCGTCGGCCAGTTCTCCTCCAGCCAGGTGAACGTCCGCTCCAGCAGCGGTGACCGGCCGATGTCGGGCACCGCGAAGTCGTACCAGGACTTCACCCAATTGAAGTGCTTGCGCAGGGCGGTGTCACCGTGCTGTTCGTCGACGAGAAAGCCAAAGGCCTTCTCCGCGTTCGGAATCGAGTGCAGCTTGGCCAGCACCTCGACCGTCGCGTCCTGGAGTTCGCGCTGCTTTTCGTTCGGGGCGTCGGCGAACCAGTTGCCGCCGAAGGTGTAGGGCATGACGTCCGGCGGCACTTCACCCTCGACGTAGTCCATCAGGAAGAACGGCGTCCCGAGCACCTCACCGGACGGTTCCAGCCAGCGCACGCGTGGCACCGGGACGTCGGTGATCTCGCCGACCTTGCGGATGACGTCGAATTGGTGATCGAGTCGGTAGGTCGGGAACACCTGCACGTCCTCGGCGGTCGGCGCGACCCGCGCCACCAGTTTCTGGGTGACCGGTGTGCCGTCTTCCTCCCAGCGGGCGGTCAGGATGATCGTCTCGGACGACATGCCGGTCGAGTCGATGCCGCTCTCCACGGTGATCTCCGGCGTAACGCCGTCCGCGAGCACGGTCGACATCCACTTCGACAGCACCGCCGGCAGCGTGGTCTTGTCGCGGCTCGAGCGTTGCAGCTTGTCGACTTGATCGAGCACAGGTTCATTCGGCATAGGGCCCTCTTCGCTGAGGCAATTACGATACGGTGGGTAGCGTTATGAAAGCAGACCCATCCTCGGTTGACAAGGCTTCGGGCGCCGGGCGGCCCCGGGACCCGCGTATCGACGCTGCCATATTGGCCGCGACGGCGGATCTGCTTGTGCACATCGGGTATTCGAATTTGACGCTTGCCGCCGTTGCCGAACGGGCGGGGACGACGAAGACCGCGCTGTACCGACGCTGGTCGAGCAAGGCCGAGCTGGTGCACGAGGCGGCTTTCCCGACAGCGCCGACGGCACTGGTCGGACCGACCCGCGGAATGGCGGCCGACCTGCGGGCGATGATCGCGGCCGCGCGCGACGTGTTCACCACCCCGGTGGTGCGTGCCGCGCTGCCCGGCCTGGTCGCCGACATGAGCGCCGATGCCGAGTTGAATGCCCGAGTGATGTCGCGGTTCGAGGGTCTCTTCGCCGCGGTGCGGGTGCGACTCGGTGAGGCGGTACACCGCGGCGAGGTGCATCCGGACGTCGACCCGGACCGGCTGATCGAATTGATCGGCGGATCGACGTTGCTGCGCATGCTGCTCAGCCCCGATCAACCGCTCGACGAGGCGTGGGTCGACCAGACCACCGCGATCCTCGTGCACGGCGTGACAGTAGGGTCGGGCCGATGACCGGACGACTGGACGGGCGCGCCGCGATCGTCACCGGCGCCAGCCGCGGGCTGGGTCGCGAGATCGCCTTGGCGCTGGCCGCCGAGGGGGCTTCCGTCGCGGTGGTCGGGCGCACCGAAAAGGTATGGGACGAAAGGCTTTCCCGGCACGATCGGAGAGACCGTCGCCGAGATCGAGGCGGCCGGCGGGCGTGCGTTGCCGATCCGGGCCGACCTGCTCGACCGCGACGACATTGCCCGCTTGGTCGGCGAGGCCCGAGATGCGTTGGGCCCGATCACCATTCTGGTCAACAACGCGGCGTTCACCGCCCCCGGCCGGCCGCCGAAGCCGGGTGACGAGGCGCGGCCCAAGACGGCTCGGGCGGCCGTGGGCGGCGCGAGAGCAGACTTCCCGCCGGTACTCGGTACGCCGCTCGGCGCGTACCGGCGGCATTTCGAGATCGCGGTGTTCGGCGCCTATGAGCTGATCCAGTTGGTCTGCCCGGACATGATGGCGGCGGGCGTCGGCTCGATCGTCAACATCAGCTCGGTCGCGTCGCGGCTGCCGGGCGACGGGCCGTATCCCGACCGCAGCGCGGGCGTGCTGCCCGGCTACGGGGGGTCCAAGGCCGCACTCGAGCATCTGACGTCGTGTGCCGCCTACGACCTGGCGCCGCACAACATCGCGGTCAACGCCCTGTCGCCGTCGAAAGCGATTATGACGCCTGGCCTTTCGTACTACGCCCGCGACTTCGACGAGGTGTCGACCGCCGCGGAGTTCGCTCGCGCGGCGGCCGAGCTGGTGTCGCTGAGCCCGTCGGTGGTGACCGGTCGGACGATCGGGCACCTGCAGGTGCTGGACGGCAGCTTCCGCGCTTTCGGCACCTAGGCCGCCGCCGCCATCGCGAGACAGCAGCCACGGTCGTGGTTTGAGTCGAATCGCAACCCTGGCTGCTGTCTCGCGACGAGATGACTACACGCTGGCCCGGCCCACACCGAGCACCGCCTCGGCCAGAGCATCGGCCAGGGCGTCGATCTCGTCGGCGCCGAGCGCGGAGATGGTGACCCGCATGCCCGGGGGACTGCCGATCCGGAAGCGTGAGCCGGGCGCGGCAGCCCACCCGGCGCTCAATAGCCTTGTGATCGAGACTGTTTCGTCGGCAACCGGAATCCAGACGTTGAGCCCGGACCGGCCGTGCGATTGCACACCTCGGTCGGCCAGGGCGGCGCGCAGCGCTTCTCGGGTTCGGGTGTAGGTGACCTCGGCGCCGTGCACCAACCGGCCGGCGGCCTTGTCGGTCCACAAGCTGACCGCGAGGTCTTGCAGCAGGTGGCTGATCCATCCCGGGCCTAGCCGCAGCCGCCCCTGCACACGTTGCACCGTGCGTTCGTCACCGGTCAACAAAGCCAGTCGGAGATCGGGGCCGTACGCCTTTGCCGCCGAACGCACGAAGGCCCAGTGTTGCGTGGTGCCCGCCAGCGGGTGCAGCGGTGCGCCCGCGATGCCGGCGCAGTGGTCGTCCTCGATGAGCAACACGTCCCGGTGCTCGGCTAGCAACAGCCGCAACTCGTCGGCGCGCGCACCCGATATCGCTGCGCCCGTGGGGTTTTGGGCCCGAGATGTCAGCACCATCGCACCTGCGCCGCGGCGTAGTGCCTGAGTCACATCGGCCGTGAGTGGCCCGTCGTCGTCCACTCGCACCGGCTCCGCCGAAACATCAAGCGCGGCAAGCAGATCCAGCAGGTTGGCCCAGCCGGGGTCCTCGACGGCGACCCGGTCCCCGGGTCGCAGGTGAGCGGCCAGAACACGCTCGATGCCGTCGAGGGCCCCCGCCGTCACCGCGATGTGCTCCGCCGGCACACCGTCGGCTGCCAGCGACGACGTCGCGAAGTCGGTGAGCTCGGCCGAGACCGCCGGATCTCCGTACAACACAGGGGATCTGCGAGCCGGACCGGGCCGGGCCACCGGCAGCAGCGCGGGATCGGGATTACCGGTAGACAGGTCGCGCGCACCCGGCGGAACGGCGATGCCGCGCAGCGATCGGGGGGTCGTCGCCGGCCGGCTGCGCACCCGGGTACCGCGGCGCCCCGCGGTCTCGACTGCGCCGCGTTGCCGCAACAGGCGATAGGCGGCGGCGACGGTGTTGGCATTGACCCCGAGTCGACCAGCCAGCTCACGAATCGGCGGCAGCTCGGCACCGGGCGTCAGGGCGCCGGACGAGATCGCCGCCTCGACGTCGGACGCAATTGACTCGGCACCCGTCCCTCTGATCAGATATTGTCCTGGCACATAAATAAGTATGTACTAGTGCAAAACAGGAGGCAACCGTGACGGCGGATCAGGCGTACGCGCCCACAGCGCGGACCGTGCCCACCCGATATCGCGAGCGCGCCCGCTACGACCGCGCCACCGTGCACGGCATCCTCGACGAGGCGCTGATCTGCCACGTCGGCGTCGCCGGCGCCGAGGGGCCGGTGGTGTTGCCCACCATCCACGCTCGCGTGGGCGAAACGCTCTACCTGCACGGATCTACCGGCAGCGCCCCCATGCTCGCGGCCGCGGGCGCTCCCGGCGGTCTGGCGGTCTGCGTCACCGCCACGCTGGTGGACGGGCTGGTGATGGCTCGGTCGTGGATGCACCACTCCATGGAATTCCGGTCGGTCGTGGCCGTCGGCAACGCGCGACTGGTCACCGACGGCGACGAGAAACAGCGGGCGCTCGCGGCGGTGGTCGACCATGTCGCCGCCGGTAGGGCGGCCGACAGCAGGCCGCCGAGCGCCCGTGAACTCGCGGCCACCGCCGTGATCGCGCTCGACCTCCGGGAAGTCTCGGCGAAGGTGCGCGTCGGCGGGCCGGTCGACGACGACGACGACCTCGCGCTGCCGCACTGGGCCGGGGTTCTGCCGCTCACGCTGCAACCGGGCACACCGATCCCCGCCGACGGCCTCGATCCGGCGATCGAACTGCCGGCGTACCTGACGCACTATCGTCGAGGCTGATGACGGACGACGCACCGCGAGTGATCAGCGCGAGCCGGGAAATAGCGGCCGGCGCCGACGGCATTTTCGAGCTCATCGCCGACCCTGCCCAGCAGCCCCGGTGGGACGGTAACGACAACCTCGCGAACACCGAAGCCGGACAACGGGTTCGGGCCGTTGACGATATGTTCACCATGACCCTGACCAATGGCCGCGTGCGCGAGAATCGAGTTGTCGAGTTCGACGAGGGCCGTCGCATCGCCTGGAATCCGTCCGAGGTAGGCCAACCGCCGCCCGGCCACCTCTGGCGCTGGGAACTCGAGCCGCTGGACGACGGGCGCACCCGGGTCACCCACACCTACGACTGGACTCGGCTGACCGACGCGAAGCGCCTGCCGCACGCCCGCGCGATGACGCCCGACCACCTACGGGCCTCGCTGGACCGGCTCGCGGAGCTGGCCGAGAGGTCCTAAAACCTGGCCGTCCGGCTCGACTCCGTGCCACGATGGGAACTTGTCGAGCTTGCCGATCGTGGACAAGGCGACGGCCCGGGTGGTCGCCGTGATCGTGCTGCTGATCGCCACCGCCGCGGCGCTGCGCGGGTATCTCCCCGGAGTCCAGCACGCTGACCGGCCGCCCCCGCAGGGCAACGCGTCGCTGGCCTACGTGGCAGTGCTGCTCGGTGTGTCGCTCGTCATCGTGGGGGTGTCGGTGATCGCCCGGCTGCGCGATCCGCGCCGGGTGGCCGGCAGTGCGAGCCCGCTGCCGACGCGACTTTCCAAGGGTGGTGGCCGGCCGGCCTGGCGGGTGCTGCTGATCGCGGCCGGGGTGCTGCTGGTCTGGCTGGTCCTGCTGTGGGTGCTGTCGCGCTACATCGGCCCGCAGCAGATGGACCAGCCGCCGTCCGTGCCGAGACATCCGACGCCACCGCCATCGGCCAACGTCCCGCAGCCGCCGGGTCGACAGGATGCCGAACCCGATCGCGGTGTGCTGCGGTACCTGATCGGCGGCACGGCGGCGCTGTTGGCGATGATCGTGATCGGCGCGGTGCTGTCCCGTAGGCGACGAGTCGGCACGCCCGCGGGCGTCGCGGTGTCACCCGCCGGCCAGCCGATGCCTGTCGCCGCGGCGGCGGCGACCTCACTGGTGCGGGCGGCGGAAAGCGGCCTGGCTGAGGTCGAGGATCCCAATCACGAACCGCGACAAGCGATCATCGCGTGCTATGCGGCAATGGAGCGTGAGCTTCGGCGCTTCCCCGGTGCCATCCCACAGGACTTCGACACTCCGACGGAGGTGCTGGCGCGCGCAGTCGAACACCGTGCGTTGCATGTCGACAGCGCGACGGAGTTGGTGAACCTGTTCGAGGAGGCCCGGTTCAGTCCGCACGTGATGACGGAGACGCACCGGGGCCGCGCCGTCGACGTCTTGCAGCTAGTACTCGCAGACATCCGGAGCTCGGTGTGAAAAGGCTGATAGCACTGGGAGTTTCGGTGATCCTCTGTGCGGAACTGGTCGCGCTGTCGCTGCACGACCGCCGGTTGGTGCTCTGGGCCGCCGGCGCCGCGGTGTTGTTCGCGTTGGTCAACGTGCGCCAGGTGCTGGGGCGTGACATCGACGCGCCGCCGCCCGAGATCCCCAATGCGCTGGAGGAGACGCTGCGCAGCTGGTTGTCCCGGACGCAGACCCTGATCCATCGGTCGGAATCCACCCGGGCCGACTGGGATCGCCATCTGCGCCCAATGTTGGCCCGTCGGTTCGGGATCGCCACCGGTCAGAAGCAGACCAAGGATCCGGCGGCGTTCGCCGCCACGGGTCGCGCCCTGTTCGGCTCCGAGCTATGGGGGTGGGTAGACCCCAACAACGTGTCGCGGACCGGCATGAGCGAACCCGGACCCGGCCGGGCGATGCTCGAAGAGATCCTGGAACGGCTCGAGCAGGTATGACAGGGGGAAGGCGTCCGAAATGACTTCGGAGACTGTGGAATCGACAACGGCCCGTGCGGTGGCGGTGCTAGACGAGATCGAACGCGTCGTGGTCGGCAAGCGCGAGGCGCTGACGCTGATCCTGACGACCGTGCTCGCCCGCGGCCACGTCTTGATCGAAGACCTCCCGGGCCTGGGAAAGACACTGATCGCCCGGTCGTTCGCCGCGGCGCTCGGGCTGGATTTCACCCGTGTGCAGTTCACCCCCGACCTGCTGCCGGCGGACCTGCTCGGTTCGACGGTCTACGACATGCGTTCGGGCCAATTCGATTTCCGCCCCGGTCCGATCTTCACCCATCTGCTGCTGGCCGACGAGATCAACCGCACACCGCCCAAGACCCAGGCCGCGCTGCTGGAGGCGATGGCCGAGGGCCAGGTCAGCATCGACGGAGTGACCCATCCGCTGCCGCAGCCGTTCATCGTGCTGGCCACCGACAATCCGATCGAATACGAGGGCACGTATCCGCTGCCGGAGGCGCAACTCGACCGGTTCGCGGTGCGGCTCGAACTTCGCTATCTCTCGGAGCGCGACGAGGTTTCGATGCTGCGCCGCCGCCTGGATCGCGGATCGGCCGAGCCGATGGTCAATCAGGTTGTGGATCAACATGATCTGATGGCGATGCGCGAATCCGTCGAGCAGGTGAGCGTACATGAGGACGTGCTGAACTACGTGGTGTCGCTGGCCGCCGCGACGCGTCACCACCCGCAGGTTGCGGTCGGCGCCAGCCCGCGCGCGGAAATCGACCTGGTGCAACTCGCGCGGGCCCGCGCCCTGCTCCTCGGCCGCGACTACGTCGTCCCCGAGGACATCAAGGCCCTGGCGCCGGCGGCGGTGGCACACCGGATCACCTTGCGGCCCGAGATGTGGGTACGCAAGATCCAGGGCTCGGACGTCGTCGAGGAACTGTTGCGGCGGTTGCCCGTACCGCGCACCCGCAGCGATGATTGAAACGCGCGAGGTCCAGTTGCATTGGCGTGCATCGGCATTGACGCGGGCCATCGCCACCTGCGCCGCCCTCGCTCTGGCCGTCGGGCTGATCAGGTCGAGCTGGCAACTGGTCGCGTTCGCGGCGCCGCTGCTCGGGGTGCTCTGCTCGATCAGCTGGCAGCGGCCGCTGCCCAGGGTCACCGTGCACGCCGAACCCGGATCGCAGCGGTGCTTCGAGTCGGAGCCGATGCAGCTGAGCATGTGGGCGGACACCGAAACAGTCGGCACCGCAATCAAACTCACCGCCTCGGTGGTCGACGGAATGACGCTCGACGTGACGCCGGGGGAGCGCCTGACCGTCACCACCAGCGCCGAACGATGGGGACGCTACCCCGTTCGGGGCACCGTCGACGTCGTCGCGCACGGCGGACTGCTGACCGGCGTCGGCACGGTCGACGCGGCGGAGGTGATCGTCTTCCCGATGACGCCACCCCAGCCGACCGCCCTGCCGCCGACCGAACTGCTCGACCGGCTGGGCACCCACCTGACCCGCCACATCGGCCGGGGCGTCGAGTACGCAGACATCCGCACCTACGTGCCCGGCGATCAACTGCGCACGGTCAATTGGCCGGTGAGCGCCCGTCGCGGCCGACTGCACGTGACCCAGCGACTGACCGACCGCTCCGCCGACGTCGTGGTGCTGATCGACGGGTACCCGCAGCCCGCCGGGCCCGCGAGCGAGGCCACCGAACGCATCGTGCGCGGGGCCGCGCAGGTGGTGCAGACCGCACTGCGCAACGGCGACCGGGCCGGCATCGTCACGCTCGGCGGCCGCAGGCCACGCTGGCTCGGAGCCGACATCGGGCAGCGCCAGTTCTACCGTGTGCTGGATGCCGTGCTCGACGCGGGCGACGAATTCGAGAGCACCACAGGAACATTGGCGCCACGGGCCGCGATCCCGTCGGGCGCGATCGTGGTGGGCTTCTCGACGCTGCTCGACACCGAGTTCGCGCTGGCGCTGATCGACCTGCGGCGGCGCGGGCACGTCGTGGTCGCGGTCGACGTGCTGCAAGGCGCTCCGTTCCGCACGGCCCAGGATCCGCTGGTCGACCGGATGTGGGCGTTGCAGCGCTCGGCCATGTACCGAGACATGGGGACCGTCGGCGTCGACGTGGTGGCCTGGCAGGCCGACCGCGCGCTGGACCAGTCCATGCAGGCCGTGCCCGATCACCGTCGCCGGTTGGCGGGACGACGATGATGCGGCGGGGCGCGGCGCACGTCCTGGCGACGGGGTGTGGCTTGCTGATGGTGGCCGCCGTCGGTGTCGGGACCCACGGTCCGGCACGGGCGATCGCGGCGGCGGCGGTGATTGCGGTGGCGCTGGCCGCCGTGTTCCGTCCGGTCGCCACCTTCGCCGTTCTGCTCACCGTGGCTGTTATTGGTGTGACCGGCGCGACGGCGTTGGTGGCCGCGGTCGCGGGCCTCTCGGCGGCGGTCTATCTGGTGCTGCGGCACGCAGCCGCGAGCGGTGTCGGGCTGGACTCGGTGAGCGCCGCGACGCTGATCGCCGCGATGGGGTTCACGCTGGCGGGCCTGGTCGCGGCCGCTTTTCCGCTGCAAGTGCCGTGGCTGCCGTTGCTCGCGCCGCTGGCCGTGTTCGCCGCGTACCTGCTGGCCGCCCGGCCGTTTCTGCGCGACGACGGCGACTAGGAGATGCCCGTCACAGCATGGCGAAACGCGTCTTGACCGGTGGTCTGTTGGGGGCAACAATATGCGGATGCCGCAAGAAGAGCGGGCGTTGATCAGCGACGTCGAACGTCGCCTCGCCGAGAAGTACTCGGCGCTTCCGATGGACCATGTCGCCGCCGTTGTGCGGCATGCGTACGCGCAGTTTCAGGCCAGCCGGGTGCGGGATTTCATTCCGTTGCTGGTCCAGCGGCGTGCCGATGAGGAACTCGAGGAGTTGAGCGTCCTGCGGCCCGACCTGGCGGCGGTAGCGCTCGATGATTTCACCACCGCCGGCGTCTGACGGCTTGGCAGTTTCGGCCTAATTCTTTAACTACCTCGGTACCGTGACTCCGCAGGGGCTATCTGCGAGGGGGAGTTTCGGTGACCAGACTTGGGGAGCGCGCGATCGTCTGTGGCGCGGGCATGGGCGGTCTGCTCGCCGCTCGGGTGCTCAGTGACTTCTACGACTCGGTGACTGTGATCGAGCGGGACAAGCTACCGGAGGCTGTCGATCACCGGCGGGGAGTGCCGCAGAGCCGGCACTTCCATGTCTTGTGGAGCCGCGGCGCTCAGGAACTGGACCGGCTCTTCCCGGGAATTCACGACGAAACGGTCGCGGACGGCGCGGCGATATGCGACGACGGCGACATGTCCCGGGTATCGATTCGGGTGGCCGGACACGAGCTGAGCCGCGAGGGCAAGTTCAGCGACCCGTCGGCGGTGACACTGCACCTGTTCTGTTGAGTCGGCCGCTGCTGGAAGGCCACGTCCGGCGTCGGGTCAAGGCGATCGACAACGTCGAAATCCTCGACGGACACGAGCTTGTCGCGCCGATCGCGCCTACGCCGCAACGCGTCACCGGAGTCGTTATCTCAGACCGCGAGACCGGCGACGAGCGGCGACTGGACGCGGACCTGGTGGTCGACGCGATGGGCCGCGGCGCACGGACGCCCGCGTTCCTGGAGGACCTGGGCTACGAACGACCGCCCGTCGAAAAGTCGAAGACGACCGCCAACTACGCCAGCCTGCTGATGCGCATCCCCGAGGGCATCATCAAAGAAAAGATGACGTTCGTCGTGCCAGAGCCGACCAAGGCGACAGGAGGGGCGTTCTCGGTCTACGAGCACGACACCTGGATCTTCACGCTGACCCGCGTAGCCGACAACGAGCCGCCCCAAGATCTCACCGGAATGATCCGCATGGCAACGCAATTCGCCCCTCCCGCACTACTACGGGCATTGAAACGGGGTCAGCCGATCAGTGAGATCTCCGTGTTCCGCTACCCGGGGGCAACCTGGCGGCGCTATGACCAAATGGAGCGGTTCCCGGCGGGCTTCCTGGTGTTCGGCGACGCGATCTGCAGCACCAATCCGATCTACGGCCAGGGTATGACGGTGGCCGCGCTGGAAGCGACCGCGCTGCAACGGCTTCTGGCCCAAGGAAGCGACGGCGTCGCACAGCGTTTCTTCGCGGCCGCGGCCGAGCAGATCGGACCGATGTGGGCGTCCAACCAGTTCAACGATCGCTACATGGACAGCGGCGACCCCGAGGATGCGCCGTCCAAGGAGTTACTGGACTTCCGTGACGCGATGCTGTCGGCGGCGGAGACGAGTCCGGCCATGAGTGAAAAGCTCTACAGATCAATGAATCTCGTCGATCCGCCAACCGACTACAGTCCGCTGCTGGCGAACTAGCCCTGCGACTCGATCTGGCGCCGATTGCGCGCACTGATCTCGGTGTAGCGGTCTTTGAGGCCGTCACGGTCCAGCGTCTGCGCGCCGGCGATCGCCTGCTCGGCCGCGAGCGCCGGATCGATGACCGGCGCAGCGCCGGTGACGTAGATGTCCTTGAGTCCGGCCATGATCGGTCCGGGCACCTCAGCGATCTGGCCAGCGAGTTCGACCGCCCGGGTCAATAGCCGGTCGTGCGGGACGACCTCGGTGACCAGGCCGATCCGCTCGGCCCGTGCCGCGTCGATCACCTCGCCGGTCATGGACAACCGCCGCGCCATCGCGGCGCCGACGACGTGGGGGAGGCGCGCCGTCATCCCGCCACCGGGCAGGATTCCGACGCGGGCGTGGGTGTCGGCGAACACCGCGCGCTCCGATGCGACGAGAAAGTCGCAGCCCAAGGCCATTTCGAGCCCGCCGGTGAACACCGCGCCATTGATGGCGCCGACGATCGGGGTGCGCATCTCACCGGTTTGGCGGATGCAACTCTGGTCCTTGAACTGCTCGAAGTAGACCGAGCCGAGCCGCTGCGCCTCTTTGAGGTCGACGCCCGCGCAGAACGCCGGGTCGGCGCCGGTGAGGACCACCGCGCGTACCGACGGATCGTCGTCGGCGTCGCGTAGCGCCGCGTACAGCGTACCGATCAGGTCCGGGCTCAACGCATTTCGCTTCTCGGGCCGGTTCATGGTCAACACCCGGACCGCGCCGGTGTCGTCGCTGAGAACCAGCGAAGGAGTCACGAGAGGAACTGCGCGGCCTGCCGGGCGAGGTCGAGCAGCGGCTGGGGGAAGATGCCCAACCCGATGGTGATGGCCGCGCAGACCGCGATGGCCGCCTTGCTCCAGAAGCTCGGCATCACGACGTGGACAGGCTCGGCATGCGACTCGGTGAAGAACATCAGCACGATCACCCGGACATAGAAGTACGCGGCGATGGCGCTGCCGATCACACCGACGATCACCAGCGGGACCGCTCCGCCCTTGGCCGCGGCCGAGAACACCGCGAACTTGCTGATGAAACCACTCGTCAGCGGGATGCCGGCGAATGCCAGCAGGAACATCGAAAACAGCAGGCCGACAACGGGATACCGCTGACCCAAACCGGCCCAGTGCGCGGTGGTGGCGTCTTCATTGCCGTGCGCGTCGCGGATCAGGCTGACGACGGCGAACGCCCCCACCGTGCTGAAGCTGTAGGCGACCAGGTAGAACATCGTCGCCGCGAGGCCGACCGCGTTGTCGGCGATCACGCCGGTGAGCAGGAAGCCCACGTGCGCGATCGACGAGTAGGCCAGCATCCGCTTCACGTCGGTCTGCGTCACCGCAGTGATGGTGCCGACCGCGATGGTCAAGATCGCGATGGCCCACAGCACCGGACGCCACTGGTCGTGCAGCGGCGGCAGCGCGACGTAGACAACCCGCAGCAGCGCGCCGAACGCGGCGACCTTGGTCGCGGCCGCCATGAAGCCGGTGATCGGCGTCGGTGCCCCCTGGTACACGTCGGGGATCCAGGAGTGGAACGGCACGGCGCCGACCTTGAACAACAGGCCCACCGACAACAACGCGACACCGATCAGCGCGGTCGAGTGACTGTGGCCGGCGGCCAGCGCCTTCGCGATGCCGGGCAGTGACAGCGTGTCGGTGGCCCCGTACAGCAGCGCTACGCCATACAGGAAGAACGCCGACGAAAAGGCGCCCAGCAGAAAGTATTTCACCGCAGCTTCCTGCGACAGCAGGCGACGATGCCGGGCCAGTCCGCAGAGCAGGTAGAGCGGCAGCGACAGCACTTCGAGCGCCACGAACATGGTCAGCAGGTCGTTGGCCGCGGGGAACACCAGCATGCCGCCGACCGCCAACATCGTCAGCGGGAACACCTCGGTCTGGCTGGCGCCGGCCCGCTCCGCCTCGTGCTCAGCCGCGCTGTCCGGAACCGCGGATGCCTGCGGCGTAAAGGCTTCCAGCCCCGCGGGGGCATGTGAGGTGGCCGTCGCGGTGCCGGGGCCGGCGGCGGGATTGTCGCCCTTGTAGCGCTCCGCGAAGAAGAAGATGGCGAGGACCGCGACCAGCAGGACGGCGCCCTGCAGCAACAGGGTCGGCCCGTCGACGGCCAGCGCATGCAAGACCGCGTAGCGGCCCGGGGGATCAAGCTGGCGGGAGACGACGATGACCGCGGCGATCGCGGCGACCAATCCACCGAGCGCGAGCAGGACCTGAGCGCCGTAGCGGGCCCGCCGAGGCAGGAAGGCCTCGACCAACACGCCGACGACCGCGACGCCGAAGACGATGAAAACGGGTGACAGCAGACCGTATTCGACGCTGGGAGTGGGTGCTGCGGAGGCCAGAAGAGACGTCATCGGTGCGGTCCTTCCGCGATTCCGGGTACGTGAGCAGTGCCGGGTCGCACGATGGGCGCCGGGTCGTGCGCACCGATGGTCGCCATGGTGTCGCCCACCGCCGGGTTGATGATGTTGAGCACCGGCTTCGGGTAGATCCCCAGCACCAGCAGCAGCAGGAGAAGTGGTGCTACGACCAGGATCTCGCGCGGTACCAGGTCGCGGATCCGCTCGTTACCCGGTGTGACCGGGCCGGTCATCACCCGCTGGTACAGCCACAGGATGTAGATCGAGGACAGCACCAAGGCGGTGACGCCGAACGCCGCGGCCAGCCAGTAACGGTTGTAAGTGCCCAGCAGCACCAGGAATTCGCTGACGAACGGCGCGAGGCCGGGCAGCGACACCGTCGCCAGGCCGGCGACCAGGAACGTGCCCGCCAGCACCGGGGCCACCTTCTGGATCCCGCCGTAGGCGGCGATCGACCGGGTGCCGCGGCGCGACACCAGGAAGCCGGCGATCAGGAACACCGCGGCGGTGGAGATGCCGTGGTTGAGCATGTAGAGGGTCGACCCGCTCTGGCCCTGGCTCGTCATCACGAAGATGCCGAGAATGATGAATCCGAAGTGCGAGATCGACGTGTAGGCGATCAGGCGCATGATGTCGGTCTGCCCGATCGCCACGATCGCGCCGTAGATCACGCCGATGACCGCCAGTGCGACGATGACGGGCCGGAAATACGTTGAGGCGTCAGGGAACAACTGCAGGCAGTAACGCAGCATGCCGAACGTGCCGACCTTGTCCATCACCGCGGTAATGAGGACCGCGGTCGCGGGTGTCGACTCCACCGCGGCGTCGGGCAGCCAGCGGTGGAACGGCCACAGCGGCGCCTTGATGGCGAACGCGAACATGAATCCCAGGAACAGCGCCTTCATCACCCCCGACGAGGCGCCGAGGGTGCCGGTGGTGACGGCCGCGACGATCTGCCGGAAATCGAAGGTGCCCGTGCCGTGTTCGGCGGTCACCACGTACAGCCCGATCACCGCGGCCAACATGATCAGCCCGCCGAACAGGTTGTACAGCAAGAACTTCACCGCGGCCTTCGAGCGATGGGCGCCACCGCCGAATCCGCCGATGAGGAAGTACATCGGGATCAGCATGGCTTCGAAGAACACGTAGAACAGCAGCACATCCAGCGAGACCACGGAGATGAGCACCATCGACTCGATGGTCAACGTCAACGCCACGTAGGCCTGCGTACCGCGGGACCGCTCGCCGCCGTCGTTCCAGCCGGCAATCAACAGGAACGGCACCAGGATAGTGGTCACGAGCACCAGCATCAGCGCGATGCCGTCGACTCCGATGGTGTAGCCGGCGCCGAAAGCCGGTATCCACGGGTGAGATTCGGTGAACTGATAGGTCGCGCCGCCGGCTTTGAACGCCAATGCGAGCCCGATCGACAGCGCCAGCACAACGACCGACACGGCCACGCCGAGCCACTTGGCGAACTGCCGGCCGCCCGCGGGGATCAGGATGATCACGACGGCGCCGACCAACGGCAGCAGCCAGAGGATCGACAGCCAGGGCAGGTGAGCACTTACCACGTTTGCACCGCCAGGATCGCGGCGGCGACGAGCGCCGCTCCGGCCAACATCGACAACGCGTAGTTACGGGCGAACCCGGTCTGGAAGGTGCGCAGCCACTGGGATGTGCGACCCACCAGATTGGCCAGCCCGGTGACCGAGCCGTCCACGCCCTGATCGTCGAATTCGACCAGCGCATGGGTGAGTTGAGCACCCGGTCGCATGAACACCTCCTCGTTGAAGGCATCGCCGTAGAGGTCGCGGCGGGCCGCGACGGTCAGTACGGAACCGGCGGGCGCGGTCTCGGGGACCGGCTTGCCGAGGTAACGCCACAGCGCGAACAGGAAGCCCACCGCGACGATGGCGACGGCCACGGCGCTCACCACCCAACTCGGCGCGACCGGCGTGCTCTCCTCGAACGTGGTAACCGGCTCGAGCCAGTGCTGCAGCGTGCCGCCCCAGCCGAGCAGTCCGCCGGAGAACACCGACCCGACCGCGAGCAGGATCATCGGCGAGGCCATCAGCGCGGGAGCCTCGTGTGGATGCGCGTCCTCGGCCCAACGCTTTTCGCCGAAGAAGGTCAGCAGCATCACCCGGGTCATGTAGAACGCCGTGATGCCCGCGCCCAGCAGGGCGGTGCCGCCGAGGATCCAGCCGCCGGCCCCACCGGCGCCCAGCGCGGCCTCGATGATGGCGTCCTTGGAGAAGAAGCCGGCGAACGGCGGGACCCCGATGATCGCGAGGTAGCCGAGGCCGAAGGTGGCGAAGGTGACCGGCAGCGCGCTGCGCAGGCCGCCGTAATGGCGCATGTCCTGCTCCTCGTGCATCGCGTGGATGATCGACCCGGAACCGAGGAAGAGGCCGGCCTTGAAGAAGCCGTGGGTGAGCAGGTGCAGGATCGCGAACGCATACCCGGCCGGGCCGAGGCCCGCGGCGAGCACCATGTAGCCGATCTGGCTCATCGTCGACGC
Organism: Candidatus Mycobacterium wuenschmannii; assembly: GCF_030252325.1. Classification (NCBI taxonomy): domain Bacteria; kingdom Bacillati; phylum Actinomycetota; class Actinomycetes; order Mycobacteriales; family Mycobacteriaceae; genus Mycobacterium; species Candidatus Mycobacterium wuenschmannii. Next base: position 5,093,326 of record NZ_CP126981.1, read on the forward strand.
TGCCAGCGCGCGCTTGATGTCGTCCTTGGCGCAGCCGATGATCGCCCCGAACATCAGCGTGACGGCGCCGACGATGATCACACCGAGGCGGGCGTCGGGAGACAGGCTGTAGAGCGGGTTGCACCGCACGATCAGGTACACACCGGCGGTCACCATCGTCGCGGCGTGGATCAGCGCGGACACCGGAGTGGGGCCTTCCATCGCGTCCCCGAGCCAGGCCTGCAGCGGGACCTGGGCGGATTTCGCGCAGGCGCCCGACAGCAGCAGCAGACCGATCCAGGTCAGCGCGCTGTGGCTGGCGCCGGGCGCCGAACCGAATGCGCCGGAGTACGACAGCGTGCCGAAGTTGGCGAAGATGACGAAGATCGCCAGCGCCAGGCCGGCGTCACCGACCCGGTTCATCACGAACGCTTTCTTGGCTGCGGTCGCGGCGGTCGGCTTGTGATACCAGAACCCGATCAGCAGGTAGGACGCTAGACCAACGCCCTCCCAGCCGGCGTAGAGGCCGACGAAGTTGTCGGCCACCACCAGCAGCAGCATCGCCGCCAGGAACAGGTTGAGGTAGGCGAAAAACCTACGGCGATCGGGATCTTCGGCCATGTAGGCCACCGAGTAGATGTGGATCAACGACCCGACGCCGGTGATCAGCAGCACGAAACAGATGGACAGCTGGTCGATTTGGAGGCCGAAGTCGACCTGGAGGCCGTTGACGGGAATCCAGGTGAACAGGTTCTGCATGATCGTCCGGCCGTCGCCGTGACGACCGAGCAGGTCGGTCAGCAGCGTCACGCCGACACCGAACGAGCCCAGCGCCGTCAGGCAGCCCAGCCAGTGTCCCCACGAATCGGTGCGCCTGCCGCCGAGCAGCAGGATCGCGGCGCCGGCCGCGGGCAGCGCGACGAGCAGCCAGGTGAAATGTGTCATCCCTCAGCCCTTGAGCAGGTTGGCGTCGTCGACCGAGGCCGATTTACGGGCCCGGAAGATCGTCATGATGATGGCCAGTCCGACCACCACCTCGCAGGCGGCGACGACCATCGTGAAGAAGGCGATCATCTGGCCGTCGAGGTGACCGTGCAGCCGGGAGAACGTGACGAACGCCAGGTTCACCGCGTTGAGCATCAACTCGACGCACATGAACATGACGATCGCGTTGCGGCGCAACAGCACACCGGCGGCACCGATGGTGAACAGCAGCGCGGACAGGTACAGGTAATTCTGCGGGTTCATGACGCACCCTTCCCTGAACCGTTAGAGGCGTTGACCGCCGGCAGGTCGCGATTCTTGACCGGCCGCATCTGCAGGACGCCCGGTACCGACAGCCGGGAGGGCGAACCGTCTGGCAGTCGAGCGGGGGTGTCGACGGCGTTGTGCCGTGCGAAGACGCCGGGGCCGGGCAGCGGGGTGGGATGACCACCGGCCTGGAATCGTTCGATGGAAAGCTCCCGCTGCGTCTTTCGGCGTTCGAAGCGTTCGCGGTGCGCCAGGATCATCGCGCCCATGGCGGCGGTGATCAGCAGCGCGCTGGTGAGCTCGAACGCCCACAGGTATTTCGAGAAGATCAGCGCGGCCAACCCCTGGACGTTGCCGTCGGGTGCGATGTCGATCGACAGGCCGTTCGGCAGGAAGCGACTTGTGACGACGTTGCCGATGCCGGCGATCAGCACGACACCGAGACCGAGTCCGGCGATGACCGCTGCAATCCGTTGTCCGCGAAGGGTTTCCACCAACGACTCCGCCGAGTCGACGCCGATCAGCATCAGCACGAACAGAAACAGCATCATCACAGCGCCGGTGTAGACCACGATCTGGACCACGCCGAGGAACAGCGCGTCCTGAACCATGTAGATGATGGCCAGCACGATCATCGTCAGCGCCAGCGACATCGCGCAGTAGACGGCGTTGGCGGCCGTCACTACGCCCAGCGCGCCGATCAGAGCCAGTGCGGCCAGGATCCAGAAGACCACGGCCTCGCCGGTGGACGTGCGGGCGACGGTGTCCGCGGCCAGGAGGGCGATCACTTCGAGATATCCGAAATCGGTAGTTGCCGTAGCCCGTTCGCGGTGATGTTGCCGCGGTAGTAGTCGGCGTCGGTGGAGCCTTCGGCTCGGGGGTGCGGCGCCGGGGTCATGCCCTCGAGCAACGGCGCCAGCAGGTTCTGCTTTTCGTAGATCAGGTCGGCGCGGTTGTCGTCGGCCATCTCGTAGTGGTTGGTCATCGTGAGCGCGCGGGTCGGGCAGGCCTCGACGCACAACCCGCAGCCGATGCAGCGCAGGTAGTTGATCTGGTACACCCTGCCGTAGCGCTCGCCCGGGGAGAATCGGGCCTCGTCGGTGTTGTCCGCGCCCTCGACGTAGATCGCGTCGGCCGGGCACGACCACGCGCACAGCTCGCAGCCGATGCACTTCTCCAGGCCGTCGGCGTAGCGGTTGAGCTGGTGGCGGCCGTGGTAGCGCGGCTTCACCGGGCCGGGGTTCTCCGGGTAGCTCTCGGTGATCGGGCGCTTGAACATCGCGCCGAACGTCACGCCGAAACCGGCGAGGGAACTGAGGAACTTAGCCATTGGCTGACTCCTTGGTCGCCGGTGCCAGCTGCTTACCGGGCATCGGCGGCGTAGGGAATGCCGGTTCGAGGGCCGCGTATGCGGACCCGAGCTCCGACTCTGTGCGGCGACGCTTCTTGCGAAGCGTCCTGTTGCTGAACGGTCGTTGCAACAGATAGAGGAAGACGGCGGTGACGACGAGGCTCGACACGACCAACGCCGTCGTCCAGTGCGCGTAACCCTGGTCGCGCAGCGTGCGGATGCCGGCGGCGATCAGCGCCCACACCAGCGACACCGGGATGAGGATCTTCCACCCGAGCGCCATGAACTGGTCATAGCGCAGACGCGGCAGCACACCGCGCAGCCAGATGTAGATGAACAGGAACACCCACACCTTGGCGGTGAACCACAGCACCGGCCAGAAGCCGGCGTTGGCGCCGGCCCACACCATGGTCAGCGGCCACGGCGCGTGCCAGCCGCCGAGGAACAGCGTCGCGGCCAGCGCCGACACCGTCGTCATGTTGATGTACTCAGCGAGGAAGAACATCGCGAAGCTCAGCGACGAGTACTCAGTGTGGAAGCCGGCGACCAGTTCGCCCTCGGCCTCGGGCAGGTCGAACGGCGCCCGGTTGGTCTCGCCCACCATCGACACCAGGTAGGTGCAGAACGACGGCAGCAGCAGGAAGATGTACCAGACCCGGTTCTGCGCCGAGACGATTTCCGACGTGGACATCGTTCCGGCGTAAAGGAATACCGTCGCGAACGACAGGCCCATCGCGACCTCGTAGGAGATCACTTGCGCGGTCGAGCGCACGCCGCCCAGCAGGGGATAGGTCGAGCCGGACGACCAGCCGGCCAGCACGATCCCGTACACGCCGATCGACGACAGGGCGAGGATGAACAGCACCGCCACCGGCAGGTCGGTCACCTGCAGCGGGGTCCAGTGGCCGAACACCGACACCTGCGGCCCGAACGGGATGAATGCGAACGCAGTGATCGCGGGGATTGTCGAAATGGCCGGGGCGAGAAGGAAGATCGGCTTCTCGACGCCGAACGGGATGAGCGGCTCCTTGAGCGCCAGCTTGATGCCGTCGGCCAGGCTCTGCAGGTAGCCGCGCGGGCCGACCCGGTTGGGTCCCCAGCGCATCTGCATGCGGCCGAGGATCTTTCGTTCGGCGAGGATCGCGACGAGGACCGTCAGGACCAGGAACACGAAGACCAGCAGGGACTTGGCCAGGATCAGCCACCAGGTGTCGTGTCCGAAGGCCGTCACTTGCTCGCTCCAATTTTTACGACCGCGCCGGGCGTCACGCCCAGTTGCCGGTGCACCGCCGAACCCGGCGAGTTCAGTGGCAACCATGCGACGGCGTCGGGCATCTCGGTGATGGCCAGCGGCAGGGTGATCGCACCGCGCGCGGTGCTGACGGTGACCTCGTCGCCGTCGGCGGCGCCGAGACCGTCCGCCGTGGCGGCCGACAACCGCACCACCGGCTTGCGTGCGGTGCCGGCCAGGTGCGGCTCGCCGTCCTGCAACCGCCCGTCGTCGAGCATCATCCGCCAGCCGGCCAGGATCGCCTCGCCCGCAGCGGGTTTCGCGGCCGCCGCAGCAGTGACGCTCGGCGCGGCCGGAGCCGTGCCGTCCCAGCTGCCCAACCGGTTGAGCTCGGCCAAACCGGCTGCCACAGTGGGGAATCCGAGGTCGATTCCGACCTCGTCGGCCAGGGTGTCGAGCACCCGGCAGTCCGGGGTCGCGGACGGCGGCAGTGCGGCGTCGAAGCTGCGCTGGCGGCCCTCCCAGTTCACGTAGGTGCCCGCCTTCTCCGCGGCCGGGGCGACCGGGAAGACGACGTTCGCGCGTTCGGTCACCGCGCTGTGGCGTAGTTCCAGGCTCACCACGAAACCGGCGGCATCCAGGGCGGCCAGCACCGCGTCCGGGTCGGCGAAGTCGTCGGGGTCGATGCCGCCGACCAGCAGGGCGCCCAGGCTGCCGTCCGTCGCGGCGGCCAGGATGGCCTCCGCGTCGCGAGCCTCGGCAGACGGCAGTTCGGCGATGTTCCAGCCCGCGGCGACCTGTGCGCGGGCCGTCTCGTCGCTCAACGGCCGGCCGCCGGGCAGCAGTCCCGGCAGGGCGCCGGCTTCGATTGCCCCGCGGTCTCCCGCGCGGCGCGGCACCCAGGCCAGTCGAGCACCCGTGCTGTCGGCCAGCCGGGCCGCGGCGGACAGGGCGCCGGGCGAAGACGCCAGTCGCTCGCCGACCATGATGACGGCGCCCGGCTTGGCGAGTAGCGCAGCGAGTTCGCCGCCGGCCAGACCGTCCAGCGCGGTGGCTTCGCCGCCGGGGACGGTCTCGATCAGCTTGCCGCGCATCTTCCGTAAACCGTTGCTGGCCAATGGTGCAACGGAATGCACGGGTAGGCCGTGCTTGCGGGCGGCCTTGCGTAGCCGCAGGAAGACGATCGGTGCCTCTTCCTCGGGTTCGAAGCCGACCAGCAGCACCACCGGCGCCGACTCCAAGTCGGAGTAGCTGGTCGTGAGCGGCTTTCCGGCCACCCTGGCCGCCAGGAACTCCGTCTCCTCGGCCGACATCGGGCGGGCGCGGAAGTCGATGTCGTTGGTGCCCAACACGATCCGGGCGAACTTGGAGTAGGCGTAGGCGTCTTCGACGGTCAGTCGGCCACCAGTCAGCACCCCGGCTCCGCCGGCCGCGGTGGTGAGACCTTGTAGTGCCGCGGCGACGGCAAGCGGCCATGAGGCGGGCTCGAGTTCGCCGTCCTCGCCGCGGACCAGGGGCGTGGTGATGCGGTCACCCTGCGCGGCGTACTTGAACGCCCAGCGGCCCTTGTCGCAGTTCCATTCCTCGTTGACCTCGGGGTCGTCACCAGCCAACCGGCGCAACACTTTTCCGCGACGGTGGTCGGTGCGCTCCGCGCAGCCGCCCGCGCAGTGCTCGCACACGCTCGGGCTGGAGACCAGGTCGAACGGCCGGGCGCGGAAGCGGTACGAGGTCCCGGTCAGTGCGCCCACCGGGCAGATCTGCACGGTGTTGCCGGAGAAGTACGACTCGAACGGCTCATTGGCGTAGATGCCGACCTGCTGCAGCGCGCCGCGCTCCTGCATGTCGATGAACGGGTCACCCGCGATCTGCTCGGAGAATCGGGTGCAGCGCGCGCAGAGGATGCAGCGCTCGCGGTCGAGCAGCACCTGCGAGGAGATGTTGATCGGCTTGGTGAACGTCCGTTTGACGTCTTCGAACCGAGAGTCGGCGCGGCCGTTGGACATTGCCTGGTTCTGCAGCGGGCACTCGCCGCCCTTGTCGCACATCGGGCAGTCCAGCGGGTGGTTGATCAGCAGCAGTTCCATCACTCCGTGCTGCGCCTTGTCGGCGGCCTCGGAGCTGTACTGCGTGCGGACCACCATGTCGTCGGCGACCGGAATCGTGCACGAGGCCATCGGCTTACGCTGGCCCTCGATTTCGACCAGGCACTGCCGGCACGCGCCGACCGGGTCGAGCAGCGGGTGGTCGCAGAACCGCGGGATCTGCACGCCGATCAGCTCGGCGGCCCGAATCACCAACGTGCCCTTGGGAACACTGACCTCGGTGTCGTCGATGGTCAGCGTCACCAGCTCGGGCTCGGTGACCTTTTCTCCGGTGTCGGCAGTTTGGGTCACGCTTTCACTCCGTCCGCTTCGAGCATGGACAGCCTGGGGTCGAACGGACAGCCTCCGCCGTCGATGTGCGCGACGTACTCGTCGCGGAAGAACTTGAGCGACGACGCCACCGGGCTGGCCGCACCATCACCCAACGCGCAGAACGACTTTCCGAGGATCGCGTCGGCGATATCGGTCAGCTTGTCCAGGTCTTCGGCGGTGCCCTTGCCGGCTTCCAGGCGGTGATAGATCTGGCTCAGCCAGAAGGTGCCCTCGCGGCATGGCGTGCACTTGCCGCACGACTCGTGCTTGTAGAAGTCGATCCAGCGGCCGACCGCGCGCACCACACAGGTGGTCTCGTCGAAGATCTCCAGCGCCTTGGTGCCCAGCATCGAGCCGGCCCCGCCGACCCCCTCGTAATCCAGTGGCACGTCGAGGTGTTCGTCGGTCAGCAGTGGTGTCGACGACCCGCCGGGCGTCCAGAACTTGAGCTGGTGGCCGGCCCGCACGCCGCCGGCGTAGTCGAGCAGTTCGCGCAGCGTGATGCCCAGCGGGGCCTCGTACTGGCCCGGCCTGGTCACGTGCCCCGACAGCGAATACAACGTGTAGCCCGGCGACTTCTCGCTGCCCATGGAACGGAACCAGTCGACGCCGTTGAGCACGATCGACGGGACGCTGGCGATGGTCTCGACGTTGTTGATCACCGTCGGGCAGCCGTACAGACCGGCGACCGCGGGGAACGGCGGACGCAGCCGGGGCTGCCCGCGACGGCCCTCCAGTGAGTCCAGCAGCGCCGTCTCTTCGCCGCAGATGTATGCACCGGCACCGGCATGCACCACCAGTTCCAGGTCGTAGCCTGATCCACCGATGTTGTTGCCCAGGTAGCCATTTGCGTACGCCTCGGCTACGGCGTTCTGCAGGCGCCGTAGCACCGGCAGTACCTCGCCGCGGACGTAGATGAAGGCGTGGCTGGCGCGGATCGCGTACGAGGCGATGATGACACCCTCGACCAGCACGTGTGGGGTGGCCAGCATCAGCGGAATGTCTTTGCACGTACCGGGTTCCGACTCGTCGGCGTTGACCACCAGGTAGTGCGGCTTGGCTGCGGCGCCGCTGTCGCCCTGGGGGATGAACGACCACTTGGTGCCCGTGGAGAAGCCGGCGCCGCCGCGGCCGCGCAGCCCGGAATCCTTGACGGCCGAGATCACCGCGTCGGGGTCCATCTTCAAGGCCTTGTCCAGCGCCTGGTAGCCGTCGTGGCGGCGATAGGTCTCCAGCGTGAACGACTTCGGGTCGTCCCAGAATCGGCTCAGCACCGGAGCCAGCGGTGTTGGTGACCCCATTACTTGCTCTCCCCGGGCGACGGTGCGGTCATGTTCTTTTCCTTGGCCACGTGCAACCCGGCCAGCGTCGCCGCGCCGGCACCGCCCTGGCCCTCGTCGGGCCGCGAGTCGGGGAAGCCGGCCAGGATTCGCTCGGTTTCCTTGAATTTGCACAGGTTTCCACGTGTCGGCGCCGGGGGATTGCCGGAACGCAGACCGTCGACGAGCGTGCGCGCCGAGTCGACGGTCTGGTTGTCGTAGAACTCCCAGTTGACCATCACCACCGGCGCGAAATCGCATGCGGCGTTGCACTCGATGTGCTCGAGGGTGACCGACCCGTCGTCGGTCGTCTCGCCGTTGCCGAGGCCGAGGTGGTCTTTGAGCGAGTCGAAGATCGCGTCGCCGCCCATCACCGCGCACAGCGTGTTGGTGCACACCCCGACCAGGTAGTCGCCGGTCGGGCCGCGCCGGTACATCGTGTAAAAGCTTGCGACAGCGGCAACTTCGGCACCGGTCAGGTTCAGTTGGGCGCCGCAGAATTCGACGCCGGCCGGTGTCACGTAGCCGTCTTCGGCCTGCACCAGGTGCAGCAGCGGCAGCAGCGCCGAACGCGGGCTGGGGTAGCGGCCGATGATCTCTTTGGCGTCGACCTCGAGCCGTGCCAGCACGTCGGCCGAATATGACTGCGGCGCACCGTCAGTCACGAACTGGCCGGGCTCCTCCGGTGGCGGGCCAAGCCGGAGGAACACCCGCTCGCCGTTGTTGGCGCCCGGGTTGGAAGCTGTAGTCATCGGTCCACCCCGCCCATCACCGGGTCGATACTGGCCACCGCGGTGATGACATCGGCGACCATGCCGCCCTCGCACATCGCGGCGACGGCTTGCAGGTTCGTGAACGAGGGATCGCGGTAGTGCACTCGGTACGGGCGGGTGCCGCCGTCGCTGACCATGTGCACACCCAACTCGCCGCGCGGCGATTCGACCGCGACGTAGACCTGCCCGGCCGGCACCCGGATTCCCTCGGTGACGAGCTTGAAATGGTGGATCAGCGCCTCCATCGAGCCGGTCATGATCTTCTCGATGTGCTCCGGCGCGTTACCCAGCCCGTCCGGGCCGACCTTGAGGTCCGCGGGCCAGGCGATCTTGCGGTCCTCGATCATCGTCGGTCCGGGCTGCAATTTGTCGAGACACTGCTCGACGATCTTGACCGACTCCCACATCTCCTTGACACGAATGATGTAGCGGCCATAGGAATCACAGCCATCGTCGGTGATCACGTCGAATTCGTAGTTCTCGTAGCCGCAGTAGGGCTCGGACTTGCGCAGGTCGTGCGGTAGGCCGGTGGACCGCAGGCAGGGCCCGGTCACGCCCAGGGCGATACAGCCGGTGAGGTCGAGGTAGCCGACGTCCTTGGTGCGGGCCTTCCAGATCGCGCTCTCGTTGAGCAGGTCGCCCATCTCGCGCAGCGCGACCTTCAGACCCACCAACGCTTTGGCGATCTCGGTCTTGGCGTCGTCGGGCAGGTCTTGCGCCACCCCGCCGGGCCGGACGTAGGCGCTGTTCATCCGCAACCCGGTGATGTACTCGAACAGCGTCAGGA